>CAVVCM010000001.1:0-46906 GCA_963746755.1 uncultured Actinomycetota bacterium
CGGCTTACCTGCTATATTCGTCACGGCCTTCTTGTATGCCGTTCGTTTCGTGGGCAACATCGTGGTCCCGCGAAGCGTCGATCATGGGATCCCCTGCGCCCATCGGCCAGGCGGTGTTTGTCAACGTGTTACTGCTTGGTGTGTTCGTGGTCGCAGCACAGCGTCATGGCGCTGGCCGGCGTTCAAGAGGTGGTGGGAACGCGATTCGTGCCACCGTCTCATTCGCAATCCAGCACCGGACGTGGTGCTGGCAAGCGCCGTGCTGCTGCTGCTCTACTGGCAATGGCGAGCATGGTTGGCCTGTCATCTGGGATGTGCGACAGCCGGCCGGCCGCATGGTGTTGTGGGCCGTATTCTGGCTCGGGTGGGCGATCGTGTTCGCTGTTCCACTTTCATGATCAACCACTTCGACCTGTTCCTGGCCTTTGCAGGCGTATCTGGCTTGGCGGGGGGAAAACCGTACACCGAATTAGGTTTAAAAGCTCTATTGCTCTACCCGGCTGGTGCGCCACCCAGATCACGTTCGGCTCCGTCATCGCCTTCGGGGCGGCGCCTACCATGACGGCCGGACACCTGCTCTTCGCGGTCGCCACCACGGCGTACATCCTGATCGCGGCGGAAATCCAACAACATCTACCTCGTCGCCGCGCTGGGTGATCCGAATACCACGACTACCGCCGCAGTGTGTCGACGCCGCTACCAAGGCCGCCGCGGCAGACGACCAAAACGGCGGGCCAGCACTAACTCTCGAAGAGCCCTGGCCTACTGCTTTAGGGTGGCGGCCATGCCCTTCTCGGTCTGTGTGGGCATCGAACTGCTGGCGATCATCCGCTTCTGCTTGTCTCGTGACACGTCCCAAGTTTCGCGCACCAGCGTGCCGACATCGGTTGGGTCGAGTTCGTAACGCCAGATAACACGTTACCAGCACCGCCCAGCCCGAAGGTCTGCCATGCGATGCGACGGTCCGGTTCGTACTCGATGACGGTGTTGGTGGTGCGGTAGGGGATGAACAGCGTCTCCTTACGACCCCGCATCGCCATCCCGAATTGCGAACCCATCGTCAGCGGAACCGATTTCTGCGACGCGTGGTCCACCGACTCCGACCCGTCGAAGCCGGCATGTTTGCCTGCATCGGCTAGCGCGAAAAGATCGCGCCCGCCGGCGCCTTGATGACTCGCTCGACGCTGACGTGTTTCCGTCCATCCGCCAACACTAGCCCGCCGCCGCTCACCTGCTATGAGATTAACCGTACCGCTTCCTATCCGGGCGCCACTTCGTCAAGGATGGACCGTATGGATGTCAAGGAGGTGTTGCTGCCGGGCGTTGGTCTTCGCTACGAGTTCACCGACCACAAAGGTGACCGGATCGGCATCATCGCACGGCGAAACGGCGAGTTCGACGTCGTCGTCTATGCCCGCGAGGGACCGGTCAGGCCCGGCCGATCCTGCACCTCAGCGACGAAGAGGCCGAGGCCGTGGCCCAGATTCTGGGGGCGCCGCGAGTCGCCGAGCGGTTCACCGAGCGGCCCAAGAAATACCCGGCCTCGAGGCGGGGCGAGCCAACCCTGGCTGGAAGCCCATTCGTGGGCCACCCGCTCGGGGACACCCACGCCGAACCCGCACCGGGGCGTCCATCGTCGCCATCGTGCGCAACGAGGAAGTGCTCGCCTCGCCCGGTCCCGCCGAAATGCTGCACGCCCAAGAGTTCTGATCGTGATCGGCACCGAAGACGGCATCGCCGGTATCGAGCAGATCATCGAACGAGGCTGAGCTGGTGCAGGTTTCGTGGGCGCTGCTGTTGGAACTCGGCGCCCTCCTGACCACGCTGGCTGTATTGGGCGCCGCCGCACGCCATTCGCGTTGTCCCCCATACGGTGTACTGCTGGCGGGTTTGTCGCTGGGCAAAGGTGGCATCTGGCCGGTGGCCGCCGCCGGTGAGTTCGTGACGACAAGCGCGCCCATTGGTGTCGTGTTGCTGCTGCTGACCTTGGGTGTGGAGTTCTCCGTGACCGAGTTCGCGAGCAGCCTGCGACACCACCTGCCGTCCGCGGGTGTCGACATCGTCCTCAATGCGGTACCCGGCGCGGTTGCCGGCGGGTTACTGGGGTTTGACGGTGTGGCCATCCTGTGCCTGGCCGGGGTCACCTATATCTCTTCGTCGGGTGTCATTGCGCGCCTGCTGGAGAATCGCCGGCTCGGTAACCGGAAACACCAGCAGTGCTGTCCGTGCTGGTCCTCGAAGACTTCGCGATGGCGGCCTACCTGCCGCTGTTCGCGGTCCAGGCCCCGGGTGGGGGGTGGCTGCGCGCCGTCGGCGGCATGGCCGTCGCGGTCGGCGCTCTGTTGGCGGCCTTTGCCGCTTCCTACCGCTGGGGCCACCATGTCGGCCGGCTGGTCGAACACCCCGATTCCGAGTAACTGTTGCTCAGAGTTTTGGGAGTCACCCTGATGGTGGCGGCGGTGGCCGAATTGCTGCATGCATCGGCCGCCGTGGGCGCGTTCCTGGTAGGCCTCACGCTGACCGGTGAAACGGCAGACCGGGCACGCAAGGTGCTGAACCCGTTGCGTGATTTGTTCGCCGCTATCTTCTTCCTGGCGATCGGCTTTTCGGTTGACCCGCACGAGCTGATCCCGATGCTTCCGGCGGCGCTGACGCTGGCAGCGGTGACCGCCGCAACCAAGGTGGCCACCGGGATGTTCGCCGCCCGACGCGACGGAGTGGCGCGGCGCGGGCAGCTGCGCGCGGGCACCGCGCTCATCGCCAGGGGCGAGTTCTCGCTGATCATCATCGGATTGGCCGGCACGTCGATCCCCACCGTCGCGGCGCTGGCGACAGCGTATGTCTTCGTCATGGCGATCGCGGGTCCAGTGCTGGCTCGTTATACGGGCGGTCCGTCCCGCGCAAGCGGGTGGGGTCCCCGCACCGCAGGGGAGTACCCCTAGCCGGAGGGCGCCGGACCTCCGAACTAACCGGCGCTCTCGGCTGTCAACCGATGTGGAGGGCCACCACCAGCCACCGGGTTGTGCCGCCGACAGGCACCCGTTCCACGCGGCAGGCGATGGCGTGCATCCGGTCACCACGGCTGTAGGAGCCGAAAACCTCGGCTGCGGTTTCCGGGTCGCGGTGACCCGCCGGTTGCAGCCGCATCCGGCGCAGCACCGCGGCACCTTCGCGTCCGGGTGCGAGTCCGGTTGTCGCACGGCCAACCGAGACCACGGAATCTACCAAGCTGGGCGCCAACATGGGCCGCAGCTGGGCGGCGGGACGGCGGCGGTCGATGACTTCCAGCACTCGGCGCAGTGCGGCGTCGGCGAAAATCGCCGCCTGACGCATCGACGCTGACATGACATTGCCGACGTTCGCCGTCGGCGGCTGTCTGCCGGGCTGCCCGGTGCAAGGCCGGCGCGGCGCATGGGCGCTGCGGCGACGCAACGGTGTGTGGGTTGATTGCCGGCACTGGGGGACGTTTCGCGGTACGTCTTGTGTCGGAGGCTCGTAGTCGACGACGGGCGTGACGGCGAAACCTTCGCGGCCGGACGGGCTCACGACAGGACTAGTGTTCAACGCACACTCTCCAACTCATTAGTCGAACGGGGAGCCTGCTGGAGAGTGGCAGACAGTCGTTTGTCAGTGGTCATCATGGCACAACTCGAACTCACGCGTACCCGCGCTGAGCTGTGGGCCGGCCAGACGATTACCGTGGGCCATAATATCGGTCCACCCGAGGAATTGAGGGCGAATTGACAAGGAGGACAGCGCCGTAATGGTGGCTCGGTTGTCCCCATCGGACGCGTCCTTCTATCGGCTGGAGAACACCGCCACCCCGATGTACGTCGGGTCGCTGTCTATCTTGCGCCGTCCACGCGCCGGATTGAGCTACGAGACCCTATTGGCCACTGTCGAACAGCGGCTGCCCCAGATACCGCGTTACCGGCAGAAAGTCCGGGAAGTGCGAATCGGAGGGGCCAGGCCGGTCTGGATCGACGACAGCGACTTCGACGTCACCTATCACGTGAGGCGGTCGGCGCTGCCCTCGCCGGGCAGTGACGAGCAGCTGCACGAGCTCATCGCGCGGCTGGCCGCGCGGCCGCTGGACAAGTCGCGGCCGTTGTGGGAGATGTACCTGGTCGAAGGCCTGGCCAAAAACCGGCTCGCGCTATACACGAAGTCGCATCAAGCGCTGATCAACGGCATGACGGCGCTGGAAATCAACCATGTCATCGCCGATCGGACGAAACGCCCGCCACCGTTCCCCGAAGACATCTGGGTACCGGAACGCGACCCCGGTAACACTCGGTTGGTATTGGGCGCCATCGGCGACTGGTTCGTGGGACCGGGCACGCAGTTGCAGGCCGTCGGGTCGGCAATAACCGGCGTGGTGACGAACCATGGTGAACTCCTCGACGCCGGTCGCCGGGTCCTCGATTTCGCGCGCGCCGTGGCGCGTGGCACCGCGCCCAGTAGCCCGCTCAACGCCACCGTTTCGCGCCATCGACGGTTCACGGTCGCTCGCGGCAGCCTTGAGGATTACCGCATCGTGCGTGCGCGCTACGACTGCGACGTCAACGACGTGGTGCTCGCCGTGATCGCCGGCGCACTGGGCAACTGGCTGTTGTCACGCGGGGAAGCGGTGTCGCCGACCGCGACGGTCCGGGCGATGGCGCCGCTTTCGGTCTATGCCGATGGCCAACTCGACGCAACCGGCCCCGGTCAGGCCATCAGCCAGGTAATGCCGTTTCTGGTTGACCTGCCGATGGGGGAGCCGAATGCCGTGGTGAGGCTGTCGCAGATCGCTCATGCCACAGAGTCGAACCCGACAGCGGGCCGCCTGGTCGACGCCAGAACGATCGTCACTCTGTCGGGTTTTGCCCCACCCACGTTGCACGCCATGGGCATCCGGGTCGCCACTAGTTTTCCAAGCTTTTCGAAGCGGACGTTCAACCTGTTGATCACCAATGCGCCCGGAGCTCAGTCGCAGATGTACATCGCCGGTACCAAGTTGCTGGAGACCTACGCTGTGCCACCGCTGCTGCACAATCAGGCGTTGGCCATCAGTGTGACGTCGTATAACGGCATGCTGTATTTCGGGATCAATGCCGACCGCGAAGCGATGAGCGACGTCGACCTGCTTCCAGGCCTGTTGAGCCAGTCGCTTGAGGAACTCCTGCAAGCTTCCCGGTAGCAGTCGGAGGTGATATTCCTGCGTGGATCTATCATTCGTTGATGTGAGCACCGCGACAAACGACGGCGCGTCGGCAATGGCGAAGAAAAAGAAATCGACTAGGCCGGCGGTACGTAAGATTTCCGACGCTGTCTACCGAGCCGAATTGTTCCGGCTGCAATCAGAATTCGTGAAGTTGCAGGAGTGGGTACGCCATTCCGGTGCGCGTCTGGTGGTCATCTTCGAGGGCCGTGACGGAGCGGGCAAGGGCGGCGCCATCAAACGGATCACCGAGTACCTCAACCCGCGGGTCGCCCGCATCGCCGCGTTGCCCGCGCCCAGCGATCGGGAACGCGGCCAGTGGTACTACCAGCGCTATATCGCCCATCTGCCCGCCAAGGGAGAAATCGTGCTCTTCGACCGGTCGTGGTACAACCGCGCCGGCGTCGAGAAGGTCATGGGATTCTGTACGCCGCAGGAATATACGCTGTTTTTGCGGCAGACCCCGATCTTCGAACACATGCTGATCGACGATGGGATTCTGCTGCGCAAATATTGGTTCTCGGTTTCCGAGGAGGAGCAGTTGCGCCGGTTCAGGGCGCGGCGCAGCGATCCCGTCCGGCAATGGAAGCTCAGCACGACGGACCTGGAATCGGTGTTTCGGTGGGAGGACTATTCGCGCGCCAAGGACGAGATGATGGTGCATACCGATATACCGGCCAGCCCGTGGTATGTCGTGGAATCGGATATCAAGAAGCACGCCCGGCTCAACATGATGGCCCATTTGCTGTCCACGATCGAGTACCAGGAGGTAGAACAGCCCAAGGTCAAATTGCCGAAGCACCCGATGGTGAGTGATAACTACAGACGGCCGCCGCGTGAGCTGTCGACGTACGTCGACGACTACGCGGCCACGTTGATCGGGGACTAGTGGCGATCGCAAACGCGGCTGGGCCGGGTGCAGCGGGTCGCCACCATGGGGCTGTGGCGATCGCAAACGCGGCGGGGCCGGGTGCAGCGGGTCGCCACCATGGGGCTGTGGCGATCGCAAACGCGGCGGGGCCGGGTGCAGCGGGTCGCCACCATGGGGCTGTGGCGATCGCAAACGCGGCGGGGCCGGGTGCAGCGGGTCGCCACCATGGGGCTGTGGCGATCGCAAACGCGGCGGGGGCGGGTGCAGGCCGATGACACGCGTCTATATCCCGGCCACTCTGGCGATGTTGCAGCAGCTCGTCGCTGACGGCTCGTTGTGGCCGGTCAACGGCACCGCGTTCGCGGTGACGCCGGCGTTGCGCGAGGCCTACGCCGAGGGCGATGATGACGAGCTCGCCGAGGTGGCACTGCAACAGGCCGCGCTGGCCTCGCTGCGGCTGCTGGCGGCTGACGCCGGTGCCGTCAGCGATAAGCTGCCACCCCGGCGCGTGGTGCTGGCCGCCGAGGTCGACGACGCCAAGCATCGTCCTGATCTCGACGACGCCGTCGTCAGACTCGGTGCGCCCGTGCCGATCGACCACGTGATCGCCGCGTACGTTGACAACGCCGCCGCCGAGGCGGCCGTGACAAAGGCTATTGAGTTCATCGACGCCGCTGATCTGGGCGACGAGGATGCTGAGCTGATCGTCGGCGACGCTCAAGATCATGACCTGGCTTGGTACGCAAACCAGGAGCTGCCGTTCTTGCTTGAGCTGCTTTAGCCAGGCGACGACCTGTTTGGTGAAGTCACACTAGCCCCATGCGTCTCCGCTGGAGACGACAAGTTTTTTGCCCGCCTCACACCGACAAGTCCGTGGCGCCATTTCGACACGCTGGACTGTCGCTCGGAGCCGGGCAAAAAGTCGGTACCCATCTTCTACTGAGGCCTATGTGGCAGATGTACCTGTAGCGGCGTAGGTGCGTGAATCGGGGTCGAGCACGCGCAAAGTGACGCACCTGAGCCGCCAGGCCTAGATACGGTACCGTAGGTTACGGCAGCGTAGCCTTTGTGCGAGGGGCGTGGAACCGCCCCAACGTGAGCGGAAGCTAAACGCCGCATCGTGAGCAGGAGCTTCCTATGCGCAAGAAATATGCATCAATCACCGCCAATGTCGTCGACACCAAGCGAGCTGTTGTCGCTGGCACCGACAGGCATCCCGGCTGGCACGCGTTGCGCAAGATAGCTGCGCGCATCACGACGCCGCTATTGCCCGACGATTACCTGCATTTGGCTAATCCGCTGTGGTCGGCGCGGGAATTGCGGGGCCGCATCCTGCAGGTCCGCCGGGAGACGGAAGATTCCGCGACCCTGGTGATCAAACCGGGCTGGGGTTTCAACTTCGACTACCAGCCAGGCCAGTACATGGGGATCGGGCTGCTGATCGACGGCCGCTGGCGCTGGCGGTCGTATTCGCTGACGTCGAGCCCGGCAGCGACGTCCGGATCACCGCGCACCGTGACCATCACGGTGAAAGCGATGCCCGAAGGCTTCCTCTCCACCCACCTGGTGGCCGGCGTCCAGCCAGGGACCATCGTCCGGCTGGCCGCGCCGCAAGGCAACTTCGTACTGCCCGACCCCGCGCCGCCATCGATTTTGTTTCTCACCGCGGGATCCGGGATCACGCCAGTGATGTCGATGCTGCGAACCTTGTTGCGCCGCAACCAAGTTGGTGACATCATGCACCTGCATTCGGCGCCCACCGAATCTGACGTGATGTTTCGCACCGAGTTGGCCGCGCTGGCGGCCGACCAGCCGGGCTATCGCTTGCAGCTGCGGGAGACCCGCACACAGGGTCGGCTCGACCTTGCCCGGCTCGATCACGAGGTCCCGGACTGGCGCGCACGTCAGACCTGGGCCTGCGGGCCGGAGGGCATGCTCACCCAGGCCGAAAAGGTCTGGTCGTCGGCGGGTATCAGCGACCGGCTGCACTTGGAGCGATTTGCGGTGTCCAAGGCTGCCCCCGCCGGAGCCGGCGGAACGGTCACTTTCGCCCGAAGCGGGCGCGCCGTTACCGCTGACGCGGCGACGTCATTGATGGACGCGGGTGAAGGCGCCGGTGTGCAGATGCCTTTCGGCTGCCGAATGGGCATCTGCCAGTCGTGCGTGGTTAGCCTGGTGGAAGGTCACGTCCGCGATCTGCGAACCGGCCAGCAACACGACCCTGGAACCCGGGTGCAGACGTGTGTGTCGGCCGCGTCAGGCGATTGCGTGCTCGACATCTAAAGGCTACTCACAGGTAACCTACGGATTCGTAGGTTACGATAACGTAGGTAAGTCACACACGAACGACCGCAGGGAGATGACGACGATGGCGATCACCGACGTCGACGTATTCGCCCATTTGACGGACGCCGACATCGAAAACCTGGCCGTTGAGTTGGACGCTATCCGCCAGGACATTGAAGACTCTCGCGGCGAGCGGGACTCCCGCTACATCCGTCGCACCATCGCTGCGCAGCGCGCACTGGAGCTAACCGGCCGGCTGCTGCTGGCCGCCAGTGCACGGCGTTCGGCTTGGTGGGCGGGCACCGTGACCCTGGGTGTGGCCAAGATCATCGAGAACATGGAGATCGGCCACAACGTCATGCACGGCCAGTGGGACTGGATGAACGACCCGGAGATTCACTCCTCGACGTGGGAATGGGACATGAGCGGGTCGTCCAAGCATTGGCGGTACACCCACAACTTCGTGCACCACAAGTACACCAACATCCTCGGGATGGACGACGACGTCGGCTACGGCTTGCTGCGCGTCACCCGCGACCAGCGCTGGAAGCGCTTCAACATCTTCAACTTGCTGTACAACACCTTGCTGGCCATCGGCTTCGAATGGGGCGTCGGCCTGCAGCACGTGGAGCTCGGCAAGATCGTCAAGCGCCGCATGGGCCACGAGGATGCCCGGCAACGCACAGACGATTTCTTGGCCAAGGCCGGTCGCCAGGTGCTCAAGGACTACGTCGCGTTCCCGGCCCTGACCGCGTTGTCGCCCGGCGCGACCTACAGGTCCACGTTGACGGCCAACGCGGTCGCCAACGTGATCCGCAACGTGTGGGCCAACGCCGTCATCTTCTGCGGCCATTTCCCCGATGGCGCAGAGAAATTCACCAAGACCGACATGATCGGCGAAACGAAGGGCCAGTGGTATCTGCGGCAGATGCTGGGCAGTGCCAACTTCGACGCCGGGCCGACACTGCGGTTCATGAGCGGCAACCTGTGCCACCAGATCGAGCACCACCTGTACCCCGACCTGCCGAGCAACCGGCTGCACGAGATCTCGGTGCGGGTGAGCGAAGTCTGCGACAAGTACGACTTGCCTTACACCACAGGCTCATTCCTGATGCAGTACGGCAAGACGTGGCGGACGATCGCCAAGCTGTCGCTGCCGAACAAGTACTTGCTCGACGACGCTGACGACGCGCCGGAGACCCGTAGCGAGCGCATGTTCGCCGAACTCGAGCCGGGTTTCGCGGGCACCGATCCGACGACTGGCCGCCGCCGCGGGCTGAAGTCCGCGATCGCCGCCGTGCGGTCTTGGCGGCGCCAAAAGCGGTCCGCCACGCCCCTAGGCGGCGGCGCTGACGACGACCTCGCCGCCTAACTGCTGGTTATCTTTTCGGCCAGCGCTGCCAACTTGGCGTCGAGTTCCTTTGCAGCACTGAGTAATTGCGGATTATGGTCGATGACCATCAGCGATGAGCGCACACGCACACCGTCGAAACGGATCTCGTGCGAAAACAGCTGCGGGCATGGTCATGGCGCCTCCTTTGTCGATTGCCCGGCTCCTCAACACCCCGCTTCGCGGGCTGCGTCGTCGCCGGGCTTAGTCCAGCCGCTCAATGATGGTGGCGTTGGCCATGCCGCCGCCTTCACACATCGTCTGCAGCCCATACCGTCCGTCACGCTGGTGCAGCGCATTGACCAGCGTGGTCATAATGCGGGCGCCGCTGGCGCCCAGCGGGTGGCCGATCGCGATGGCGCCGCCATTGACGTTGGTCTTGGCCAGGTCGGCTCCGGTGTCCTGCGCCCACGCCAGCACGACGGGCGCGAACGCCTCGTTGACCTCAAACAGGTCGATCTCGTCCAGCGTCAGGCCGGCGCGACGTAACACCTGTTCGGTGGCGGGAATGACCCCGGTCAGCATGTAGAGCGGGTCGGAGCCGACCACGGTTGTGGTGTGAATGCGGGCCAGGGGGTGCAGGCCCAGCTTCTTGGCGACCTCGCTGCTGGTGATCATGACTGCGGCGCTGCCGTCGGAGAGCGGCGACGAGTTTCCCGCTGTGATCGACCAATTGATCTGCGGGAAGCGCTGTTTCAGCGCTTCGCTGTAGAACGAGGGCTGCAATGCGGCCAGGGTTTCGACCGTGGTGCCGGGTCGGATGATTTCGTCGGTGGAAAGCCCGGCGATCGGAATCAGCTCGTTGTCGAACAGTCCGTCTTTGGTGGCGTGGGCGGCCTTGTCGTGGCTGCCGGCGGAAAACTCGTCGAGCTGGGTGCGCGAAAAGCCCCACCGCGCAGCGATCAGTTCGGCGCTGATGCCTTGCGGTACCAGGCCGTCGGGGTAGCGCCGCGTCATGTCCTCGCCGAATGGGTTGCTGCCCGGTAGCACCGAAGTGCCCATCGGGACACGACCCATCGACTCCACGCCACCGGCGATGACGAGATCGTAGGCGCCGGCGAGCACACCCTGGGCGGCGAAGCTGATGGCCTGCTGGCTGCTGCCGCACTGCCGGTCGATCGTGACACCGGGAACCGACTCGGGGAATCCGGCGCCCAACAAGGCATTCCGCGTGATATTGACCGCCTGGTCACCGACCTGGGTGACGGCACCGGCGATGACATCATCGATCTGCGCCGGATCCATGCCGGTGCGTGCGACCAGTTCGCGCAGGCTGTGGGCCAGCAGGTCAGCGGGCAGCACCTTGTGCAGCGCGCCACTGGGTTTGCCCTTGCCGATGGGGGTGCGGACAGCTCCGACGATGACAGCGTCGCGGCCCTGAGTCATGGCTCCTCCTTGAGCTGAGTATTTACCTCTGTACCCAGCTATAACACCTAGGTATTCTAAATGCAACCTAGATGGGAGGGTGATCTTCGTGACAATGCTGCAAGGGCCACTGGCCGACCGCGATGCTTGGTCGGCGGTCGGCGAGTGCGCGATCGAGAAGACCATGACGGTGGTCGGCACCAAATCCGCGATGCTCATCATGCGCGAGGCGTACTACGGCACCACTCGGTTCGATGACTTCGCCCGCCGGGTGGGCATCACCAAGGCCGCCACCTCGGCACGGCTGGCCGAACTGGTCGAGCTAGGGCTGCTGAGGCGCCGGCCCTACCAAGAGCCAGGGCAGCGCAGTCGCGACGAGTATGTGCTCACCGACACCGGCATCGATTTCATGCCGGTGGTCTGGGCGATGTTCCAGTGGGGGCGGCGTCACCTGCCGGGGCGCGATCGCCTAAGGCTCACGCACCTGGGCTGTGGCGCCGACACGGAGGTCCAAATTCGTTGCACCGAAGGGCATCTGGTGCCACCCGAGGAGCTGGGCATGCGGTTGGTCAGGCGTGGTTGAGCGCGGCCAGCAGGCGCCGGGCGGCGGCGACACGGCCAGCGGCCGGTCCGGCCAACGTGTCCAGTGCGCATTCGGGGTCGGCCGGCGGGCCCATATGTCCGCAGCCGCGCGGGCAGTCGCTGATCGCCTCGGCCAGGTCCGAAAAAGCCATCAGCACGTCGTCGGGCTCGATGTGAGCCAACCCGAACGAGCGGATTCCCGGGGTGTCGATCACCCAGCCGGAACCTTCGAGCGGCAGCGCGACGGATTGTGTCGAGGTATGCCGGCCCCGGCCCATCTCGGTCACCTCACCGACGGCCCGGGCCGCTTCGGGAACAAGGCGATTCACCAACGTCGACTTGCCGACCCCGGAGTGCCCCAGCAGCACGGTGATCTTGCCGGTGAGCAAGTCGGCCACCGCCAGCAGGGGATCGTCGACCCCCGCGACGACCACCGTCAACTCCAGATCGAGGAACTGCGCGGCGAACGGTTCCGGAGGGGCGAGGTCCGTCTTGGTCAGGCACAGAATCGGCGTCAGCCCGCCGGCATAAGCGGCGATCAGCGCCCGCTCGACCAGACCGGTGCGCGGCGGTGGGTCGGCCAGCGCCACCACCATCAGCAGTTGGTCGGCGTTGGCGACCACCACCCGCTCGGTGGGATCGGTGTCATCGGCGGTGCGCCGCAACACCGTTCGCCGCGGCCCCCGGCGCACGATGCGGGCCAGGGTGTCGGTCCGCCCGGACAGGTCGCCCACCACGTCAACGTCGTCGCCGACGACGACCGGGGTGCGGCCCAGCTCGCGGGCCCGCATGGCGGTGACCCGGCGGGTGGGATCCCCGCCAAGCACGCAACCCCAGCGGCCGCGGTCGACACTGACCACCATGGCGGCCTCGGCGTCGGCGTGCTCGGGACGGGTCTTGGTCCGCGGCCGCGAGCCCCTTCCGGAGCGGACCTTGACGTCGGACTCGTCGTAATCGCCGGGCCTCAAACGTTGGACTCCTGGTCGGCCAGCATGCGCCCCCACAGCTGCGGAAACTCCGGCAGCGTCTTGGTGGTGGCGCCGATGTCGTCCACCTCGACTCCGGCCACCCGCAGCCCGACGATAGCGCCGGCCATTGCCATCCGATGGTCGGCGTAGGCGCGCCAGACGCCGGGCCGCAGCGGCGTCGCGGTGATCACCAGACCGTCGGGCGTTTCGGCGCAGTTGCCGCCCAGCCGGTTGATTTCGGTGCTCAGCGCGGCGAGCCGATCGGTCTCGTGGCCCCGCAGATGGGCGATACCGCTAAGCCGAGACACCGACCCCGGGGTCGCCAGCGCGGCCAGTGCGGCCACCGACGGTGTCAGCTCTCCGACGGCACGCAGGTCGACGTCGAAACCGGTGTAGTCCCCTGACCCCCGCACCTCGAGGGACGAATCAGTTTGCGTGACAACGGCATTCAGCTTGCCCAAAACGGCCAGGATGTGGTCGGCGGGTTGCACGCTGGTCGTCGGCCAGCCGGTGATGCGCACCGTCCCGGCGCTGACCACCGCCGCCGCCAGGAAGGGAACCGCGTTCGTCAGATCGGGTTCGACCTCCCAATGCCGCGCGGCGACCGCACCGGCGCGCACCTGCCAGCGGTTGAGGACCGAGTCGTCGACGTCGACTCCGGCCTGCCGCAGCATCGCCACTGTCATGGCAATGTGCGGCGCCGACGGCAACGCCGAACCGGTGTGTTGTACGGTCAGGCCCTCGGTGAACGACGCCGCGCACAACAGCAGTCCCGACACGAACTGCGACGACGCCGACGCGTCGATGGCCACCGTGCCCCCGGTGACCGATCCGCTGCCGTGGACCCGGAAAGGGAGACCGTTGCCCTCGATTCGCACGCCCAGGCCCCGCAGTGCGTCCAGTAGCGGCGCGATGGGGCGGGCGCGGGCTTGCTCATCGCCGTCGAACTCCACCACCGAATCGGCAAGCGCTGCCAGCGGCGGAACGAAACGCAACACCGTACCCGCCAGGCCGCAATCAACTCGGGAGTTGGGGCCGGGCGCAATCCGGCCGCTGACCGTCAGCTCGGAGCCGGTCCCGTCGACGCGCAAGCCCAGGGTGCGCAGCGCTCCGATCATCAGGTCGGTGTCCCGGCTGCGCAGCGCTCCACTGACGGTCGGGGTGCCTCCCCTGGGCGAGCCCGGGGGCCCCAGGCCCTGTGCGGCCGCCAGCGCCGCCAGCACCAGCGCCCGGTTGGTCTGCGATTTCGAGCCCGGAACGGTCACCGTCGCGTGCACCGGTTTCGATGCGGATGGGGCCGCCCACATGCTCACCGGTCCATCATTGCGTGTCACTGCCTTCTGCCACCATGGGACGTATGTGCGGACGGTTTGCGGTCACGACCGATCCGGCCCTGTTGGCTCAGAAGATCAAGGCGATCGATGAGGCCAAAACGGCCGGCGCCGGATCCGCTTCCCAGGCGACTGCCCCGAACTACAACGTGGCTCCCACCGCGACCATCGCGACCGTGGTGCGGCGGCATACCGAGCCCGACGACCAGCCGACTCGGCGGGTGCGCCTCATGCGCTGGGGTTTGGTCCCGTCATGGGCGAAGGCCGGTTCCGACGGCGCGCCTGAAACCAAGGGGCCGATGCTGATCAACGCCCGCGCCGACAAGGTCACCACCTCGCCCGCCTTCCGGTCGAGCGCCAAGTCCAAGCGTTGCCTGATCCCGATGGACGGCTACTACGAGTGGCGAGTCAATTCGGACGCGGGTGCCGGTAAGAAGTCCCGCAAGACGCCGTTCTTCATGTACCGCGAAGATGGCGAGCCGTTGTTCATGGCGGGTTTGTGGTCGGTATGGAAGCCGGCCAAGGACGCCCCGCCGCTACTGAGTTGCACCATCATCACCACCGACGCGCCGGGCGAGCTGGGTGAGATCCATGACCGCATGCCGCTGGTCGTGCCCGAGCGCGACTGGGATCGTTGGCTGGACCCCGACGTCCCGGTCGATGAACAGCTGCTGGCCCGCCGGGTCGACGTGCACGGCATTCGGATGCGCGAGGTGTCGACGCTGGTCAACAACGTGCGCAACAACGGGCCGGAGTTGATCGAGCCGGCCTGGCCGGAGCCCGAGCAGGCTCGGCTTCTTTAGGCTGCTTTCAGTTGCTGAGAACCAAGCGCCACGCGCCGGCGGCCGCACGGTCCGGAACGCACCAGAAATTGGTCCAGTTCCCAGGCGTCGTAGCCTTCACGCCTGGGCCGGCGTCCTGACAAGCCTCCCGACTCGGATAGCTGCCCTCGGTCTGAATCGTGTCGGCGTTGCCGACGCCCACACCGGTGGTCATCAATCCCGCGAAAGCCAGCACACCAGCGGCGGCAATCGTCCAGCCGCGGGCCTTTGATCGCTTCGTCTCCATACCAACACTCCTGTGGTGCTCGATGTGGCGGTCCGTCATAGGGGTACGCACCTGCGTTCACTGCACACAGGGCTGATTATGGCGCGCGAGCGTCACGCGGCTGCGAAATTCGAGATTTCCGCGGTGCCGTTACGCTCGGCGGGCCAGACGACCCTAAATCCGGATGTCGGCGGTGATCGCGCCGGTCAGCCGGATCAGGTCCCGCGGTGCCACCGCGACGTCCCACTGCCGTTTCCCGGCGCTGCACAGCACCCGGTCCCACCTCAACGCGGAAATGTCCACCACGGTCCGCAGCCGCTTGCGCTGGCCAAACGGCGAAATACCGCCGACCACATAGCCGGTGGCCCGCTCGGCGGCAGCAGGCTCGGCCATGCTGGCCTTGGCCACACCCAACGCCGCGGCGGCTGCCTTCAGGGACAACCGCGACGGCACCGGCACGACCGCGACCGCCAGCTCGCCGGGCAGCGCGATGACCAGGGTCTTGAAGACCTGTTCGGCCGCGATGCCGGGGGATTCCGAGAGGTCGCTGATCACCTCGAAGTGCAAGACCTGGTGCGGAACACCGGCGTTGACCAGCGCGGCAATGCCGGGTGTGGCAGCGCGGGCCACGCTAGGGGCCGGTGTACCCCGGGGGGTTGACTCCATCCACCCAGAAATCGACGCCCAGTTCCCCATCGGGCACGCAGTTGTAGACCGACAGGTCCTTGGCGCCGGATTCCACCAGCACGTCCTCACACAGCAACGTGTTACCGGTGTACTCGCGGGCGGGCTTGTTGAGGATGACGTAGGCCGCGTCGGCATACACCTCGGGCTTGCGGGCCCGGCCCATCGCCTCGTCACCGCCGAGCAGGTTTTGCACCGCGGCGGTGGCTACCAGCGTGCGCGGCCACAACGTGTTCGACGCGATGCCCTCGTCGCGCATCTCTTCGGCGATCCCCAGCGCACACAGCGTCATGCCGAACTTGGCCATCATGTACGCGGTCGGCTTCAGCCACTTGCTTTCGAGCAGCACCGGCGGCGACAGCGTCAAGATGTGCGGGTTCTCCCGGCCCTTCATATGGGGGATACATGCTCGGGAGACCGCATAGGTGCCGCGCACCTGGATGCCGTTCATCAGGTCGAACCGCTTCATCGGCACCTCGATGATGGATCCCAGGTTGATCGCCGACGCGTTGTTGACGCAGATGTCGATGCCGCCGAACTGCTCGACGGTCTTGGCCACCGCGGACTCGACCGACTCCGGGTCGCGGACGTCCCCGACGATCGGCAGGGCCTTTCCGCCCGCCTCCTCGAGCTCCTTGGCGGCGGTGAACACCGTTCCCGGCAGCTTGGGGTGCGGCTCGGCGGTCTTGGCGATCAGGGCGACGTTGGCGCCATCACTGGCGGCCCGTTTGGCAATCGCAAGGCCGATACCGCGACTGGCGCCAGAGATAAACATGGTCTTGCCGTTGAGGGACATGGCGTCACACTAACGCCCTGCTAGAACCGGCTGGATCGGGGGACCTGCGGCGATGAATTCGGCCCTGGAAATAGCAGGCTTGTTCCCGCTGTTACTCGAGTTGGTTTCTGATGCGGGTGCGGCATACCCGGGCGGACACTGTCGGGAGCAGCCTTTAGATTGGGAGGAGCAGTCTGGTGTCAACGGCGACGAGCCTGTTGGGCGAGGAGCAGTTGGCTTGCTTTCTTGCGAGTCCGGTGGCGCTTTCGGTGCTATCCGCCGCAGCAGAAGGGACCGGGTTAATCGATATGGCCGACATCGACGGCGTGACAGGGGCAGAGATTGCCGAGCCCGCACCGCCTGAGGAGACCGATAAGGAATTAACGGCGCGTTTCGAACGCGACGCGATTCCCCTGCTGGACCAGCTGTACGGCGGTGCTCTGCGCATGACGCGAAATCCCGCCGACGCGGAAGACCTGCTGCAAGAGACGATGGTGAAGGCCTACGCGGGATTCCGCTCATTCCGGGCCGGTACGAACCTCAAGGCGTGGCTGTACCGCATCCTCACCAACACCTATATCAATGACTATCGCAAGAGGCAGCGCCAACCGGCGGAGTATCCGACCGAAGAAATCACCGACTGGCAGTTAGCGTCGAACGCCGAGCATTCTTCCACCGGGCTGCGTTCGGCTGAGGTCGAAGCGCTGGAGGCGCTGCCGGACTCAGAGATCAAAGAAGCGCTGCAAGCATTGCCGGAAGAATTCCGGATGGCTGTCTACTACGCCGATGTCGAGGGTTTCCCTTACAAGGAGGTCGCCGAGATCATGGATACGCCGATTGGGACGGTAATGTCGCGGCTGCACCGCGGCAGACGTCAGCTCCGTGGGCTCCTGGCCAACGTGGCCAAGGAGCGGGGCTTTAACCGCGGTCAGCAGGCGCACGAGGAGGTGTCGTCATGAGCGAGTTTTCCAGCCCAGCCGACCCGCGCCCCGACGACAGTGATTCTCACGGTGGCTCTGGCTGCGCGGAAGTGATCGCCGAGGTATGGACCCTGCTCGATGGTGAATGCAGCCCAGAGGCCCATGAGAAACTGCGCCGGCACCTCGAGGCATGCCCCGGGTGCTTCAAGCATTACGGGCTCGAGGAGCGGATCAAGGTGTTGATCGCGACCAAGTGCCAAGGTGAGAAGGCCCCCGAGGGCTTACGCGAACGGCTCCGGCTGGAGATTCGGCGGACCACCATCATCCGGGGTACGCAGTAGCGGTTTAGGAATTCGGCCGCTTGCCGTGGTTGGCTTTGCTGTACTTGCGGTCGCGCTTCTTACGGCCACGTTTGGCCATCTGTCGAAAACCTCCGTTGATTGCTCGTCAAACCAGGCGTCTGGCACCCGCTAGCTTGTCCCACAGTCTCTCACGGAAACTCTTATGCGGTGACCTCGGCCTGTCGGGGGCCCGTGCGCCGCGGTCTAGACCGGTCCTGTGGTTCGATATACATCAGCCAGATAGAAGCTTGATGGACCAGCAGCCAGCCTGCGCAAATGGCCGAAACGAGTGGGGTGAAGATGGCCGAGGATGTGCGCGCCGAGATCGTGGCCAGCGTGCTCGAAGTCGTTGTGAACGAGGGTGACCAGATCGGCAAGGGTGACATCGTGGTGCTGCTGGAGTCGATGAAGATGGAGATCCCCGTGCTGGCTGAAGTCGACGGCACCGTGAGTAAGGTGAGCGTGTCGGTGGGCGATGTCATTCAGGCGGGCGACCTTATAGCGGTGATCAGCTAGCCGTTGGACCCTTCCTGCCCACCGCCGGGGAACGACCCGGGGAGTAATTGATGTCAACTCTCGGTGATCTGCTTGCCGAACACACCATGCTGCCGGGTAACGCGGTGGACCACCTGCACGCGGTGGTCGGGGAATGGCAGCTGCTCGCCGACCTGTCGTTCGCCGATTACCTGATGTGGGTTCGCCGCGACGACGGCATGCTGGTGTGTGTGGCGCAGTGCCGGCCGAATACTGCGCCCACAGTCATGCAGACCGATGCGGTGGGTAGCGTCGTCTCCGCCGACCGGCTGCCGCTCGTCGCCGAGACGTTCGCCTCTGGCACCGCGAGGCGGGATTGCGATCCGGGCCAAGAGAACTCGTGGCTCCCGGGTCAGCGCGTTGAGGCGTCGCCGGTGCGGTATGGCGGCCAGGTGGTGGCCGTCCTAACCCAACATCAAGCTGCCGTAGCCGCCGACCGCGCGTCCGGCCAGCTGGAGACCGCATACCGGGAGTGCGCCAGGGATCTTGTCCACATGCTCGGGGAGGGCACTTTTCCCGACGTGGGCGACGTGGTCATGTCGCGCTCCACGCCACGGGCGGGCGATGGCTTCATCCGCCTCGACGTCAACGGCGTCGTCGCCTACGCGAGCCCCAACGCGCTGTCGGCCTACCACCGGATGGGCCTGACGACCGAGTTAGAGGGCCGCCACCTCATCGAAGTGACGCGTCCGCTGATTTCGGACCCGTTTGAGGCGCAGGAGGTGGCCGAGCATGTACGGGACTTGGTGGCCGGCGGGAGAAGCATGCGGATGGAGGTCGACGCCGGAGGCGCCACCGTGCTGCTACGCACGCTGCCGTTGGCGGTTCATGGCGCCAGCGCCGGTGCCGCGGTGCTGATCCGCGACGTCACGGAGGTGAAGCGCCGCGACCGAGCCCTGATATCCAAGGACGCCACGATCCGGGAAATCCACCACCGGGTGAAGAACAACCTGCAAACCGTGGCGGCGCTGCTGCGCCTGCAGGCCCGCCGGACGGTCAACGCCGAAGGGCGCGAAGCCCTGATCGAGTCGGTGCGTCGAGTCTCGTCGATCGCCTTGGTCCACGACGCATTGTCGATGTCGGTGGACGAGCAGGTGAATCTTGACGAGGTTATCGACCGGATCCTGCCGATCATGAACGACGTCGCGTCGGTGGATCGGCCGATCCGGATCAACCGGGTCGGTGACCTGGGTGTGCTGGACTCCGACCGTGCGACGGCCCTGATCATGGTGATCACCGAACTGGTCCAGAACGCGATAGAACATGCATTCGATCCGGCGGCCGAACAAGGGTCTGTGACCATTCACGCCGAGCGCTCAGCGCGCTGGCTCGACGTCGTCGTGCACGACGACGGGCGCGGTCTGCCCGAAGGATTCAGTCTCGAGAAGTCCGACAGCCTTGGCCTACAGATCGTGCGGACCCTGGTGTCGGCAGAACTGGACGGCACACTGGGCATGCGGCAAGCTCCCTCCCGCGGGACCGATGTGGTGCTACGGGTGCCGATCGGTCGACGGGCCCGCTTGCTGCTGTAATGCCGTACGCAACGGTGCGGCCCCGACGATTGTCGGGGCCGCACCGTTTGCAAAAACGGGGTCAGACTCCGCTACGGGCCTTCGTCCGGGCGTTGCGACGCTTCAATGCGCGCCGCTCGTCTTCGCTCATACCGCCCCACACGCCCGAGTCCTGGCCGGTGTTCAGGGCCCAGCCGAGACACTCTGTGGTCACCGGGCACCGATTGCAGACCAGTTTCGCGTCAGCGATCTGTGCCAGCGCCGGGCCGCTGTTCCCTACCGGGAAGAACAGCTCCGGGTCTTCGTCACGACAGACCGCCTTGTGGCGCCAATCCATACGTAGTTACTCCTCACTGAGTGCGCAGCAAGGCGCACGGCCATTTTTCTTCGGCTGTTAACGCGTGCACAAGAAGGGTCCGCACCCCTACACAAACTGCATGCAACCTTTTGATCGTTTCACAGGCTCAACAGATGTCAATAGTGTGAGTTGGCTCGTGGGCTATCTCACTTTGACGATCTCGTAGCCGAGCCCTTACTCCGTTGTACTACACTGACGGCCCACTCGGGGGGAAATATTTTCCGGCCGACCGTTCTGCCCCTCGTTACCGCAGGTCAGACATGTTTTTACGAGGAGGGGCGACCACCGCCAGCGCGTCGGGAACCGCCTTGAACGTCATGGTCTCGCGCATGCCGAGGTAATCCCCGTCGAACTGGCAGGCGACCGGGACCCCGGTCGAGGTGACTCGCAGGCAGGGCACGTCGTCGTCGGTAATGAGGTGCTTGAAGTTGAACTTGGGCCGTTTCGCTAACATCTGGCGCACTATCCGCAGGGTGGGGATCGGCTTCAGGCTGGTGAGGGCGAACACTCCGAGTCCGGACTCGAAGGTGCAGCCGGGATTGGTCCATACCGGCCGGTTGTTCGCGAAAGTCCACGGACTGGAGTTGGACACGAACACGAAGCTCACCCCGGTAATCGGTTCGCGGCCGGGAAGTTCGAGCTTGAGCATCGGTTCACGGCGCATATAGCCGCAGACGGCGGGCACCGCCGCACGAATATAGCGCCCCGCCGTGACTTTGCCGCCCTTATCGCGTTCGGCCTCGACTGCGGCTACTACCTCCGCGTCGACGCCCATTCCGGCGTTGAACACGGCCCACCGCTCGCCGCAGTCGATCAGGCCGATGCGTCGCCACGTGTGGTGGCGGCGATAGTCGTCGAGCAGCTGGATGAGCTGGTTGGTGGCAGCGACCGGGTCTCGGGCAATGCCGAGTGATCGGGCCAGTACATTCGCCGACCCGCCGGGCACCACCGCGACCGCGGGCACTGGGCCGGCGGGCCCCGAAGTGGAGGCACCGGGGCGGCCGAGCAAACCGTTGACCACCATGCTCACCGTGCCGTCGCCGCCGTGCACGACGACCAGGTCGATGCCGTCCGCAGCGGCCTTTTGTGCGAGTTCGGTGCCGTGACCACGATGGTTGGTGTGCTCGACGGTGAGATCCAGGCGGCTCTTGAGCGCGTGCGCCAGCAGGTCCCGGCCGGCCGGAGTGGTGGAGGTGGCTGTGGGGTTGACGATCAGCACGGCGCGCATGAGGCACGAGCTTAGGCGAGGCATTAGGCGTGACTACGCTGGCGCTGTGACGCTTCCCCGCAAGCGGGCGGTACAACGACCTGCCCCAGCCGCCGTGCGTGCCGCGGGCCTCATCGTGGCGATGCAGGGGATCACCGCGCTGGTGGTGGCCGTGGTGCTGGTGGTGCGCGGAATCGCGGGAGCCGACCAGCAGGTGGTCAACGGCCTGGGCACGGCGGTCTGGTTCGTGCTGGTTGGCGGGGTGGTGCTCGCCGCCGGACGCGCGCTGATGGTCGGCAGGCGTTGGGGACGCGGCCTGGCGGTGGTCACCCAGCTGCTCCTACTGCCTGTGTCGTGGTATGTCGCGGTGGGGTCGCATCAGCCGGCCTTTGGGATTCCCGCGGGCATCGTGGCGCTGATCGCGTTGGTCTTGCTCTGCAGTCCCGCAGCCGTGCGCTGGGCCGCAAGCGGCAGTCAGGGCGATCCGGCAAGCTCAGCCAACCGCGGGCCGGACAGCCGATAGGTGGTGCGCGGCGTGCCTGGGCCGTCGCAGATTTACCGAAAAGCGCTGTAGAAATTCATGTTTCGATCGCCGAGCATTGATCGGTGCGTGTTCCGGCATGGTGCGGCCGATGGTTTCGCTCATTGCTTGACTTCGAGCGCGTTGAGTATCGTGGCGAATTTCGTTGTGGTCTCGGCGACTTCGTCATCGGGATCGGATTCGGCGACGATACCGCCGCCGGCGCGGGCGAGCGCGGTGCGGCGGTCTGCCGAGAGCTGCGCACAGCGGATGGACACCACCCACCGGCCGTCGCCGCGGGCGTCGCACCAACCCACCGCCCCCGCATAGAAACCGCGATCACCTTCCAACTCGGCGATGAGCTCCGTCGCGGCCTTCGTCGGCACCCCTCCGACCGCCGGGGTGGGATGCAGCGCCAATGCCAAATCGATTGCGGTAGTTGATTTGTCGCGTAACCGGCCGCTGATCGGTGTGCACAGATGCCAGACGGTCGCGGTGCGGCTCAATTGGGGCTCGGGGGCGATTGAAAGGTCGTCGCACAGCGGCTCCAGGGCGGCCCGAATGGTCTCGATAACGAGCTGATGCTCGTGGCGGTTCTTGGCCGAGCCGGCCAGCGTGGCGCCGTTGGCGGCGTCGACGTCCGGGTCGGCGGCGCGTGGTGCCGATCCGGCAAACGGCCGGCACATGACGCGGTCGCCGGAGCGCGCGACCAGAAGTTCGGGGCTGGCGCCGACCAGCGCCGTGCCCGCGTAGCCGTCGCCGGCGGCGCTCAGGTCGACGAGATAGCCGTATGCGGCCGGGTCCGCGGCGATGAGCCGGCGCAGGATGACGCGGGCATCGAGGGGAGCATCGGCGACCAGCTGCAGCGCGCGGGCCAGTACCACCTTGCGCAGTGAGCTGTCCGGCGCGGCGAGCTGATCTCGTGCGCGGCTGATCCGGTCACGGTAGTCGGCTGGCGGCGGGACGGCGGCGGCGATGCGCACCGACGGCAGCGGGCCGGTGGGCCAATCCGGCGGCCCATCGATGGAGTGCACGGCACCCGGCACCAGCAATGCCGCTGGCCTGTACATATCAAAGGGTAACGCGCCCAACACTATTGGTGCCGAACCCGAGCGCAGCGCCGCTTGCGCCGCCCGCACGTCGCAATAGCGCCGCCGCACCCCGTCGGCAACCAGCGTTCCGCTGGGCCCGCACAGCGCGAACGGCGGTTCGCTGGACGTACTCACCCGGCTGCGAACGGCTGCGGGTGGCCGGTCAATCCGAGCGCAGCGAGCTGTCGCACGCCGTGCTCGAACCCACACACGGCGATCGAGCCGGCGACCATCCAGAAGCGGCTGCCCTCGACGAGCGACAGCTCGACCCAACGCGTGATTACCGCGCGGGAAAAGTGGCTATGGCCCACGAACAACACGTCGCGCGAGGTCATGTGCTCTAACGCCAATGCGACGGCCCGATCAGCGCGGTCGCTGACTTGCGCCACACTCTCGCCGCCGGGGCATCCATGTGTCCAGACCAGCCAATCGGGAACCGATTCCCGGATTTGCGGGGTCGTCAACCCCTCATAGGAACCGTAATCCCATTCGGCGAGCAGGGGAGACACCTCATCGATGGCGAGCCCGGCCAACTTGGCTGTGGTCAGGGCACGTTGCCGCGGGCTGCTGATCACCACCGGGTCAGCGAGTTTCAGATCACGCAGAACCTGCCCGGCGAGCTCGGCCTGGAACCGGCCGTTGTCGGTGAGGTCGAGATCGGTACGACCCGTGTGCTGGCCGGACTTGGACCACGCGGTTTCGCCGTGGCGGAGAAGTACCAGTCGGTGGTTATGCACGCCCATGCCGACCGATTCTGCCGGACGACATGCCGTACGTGTTGGCCGAAGCGCACGGCGGGCGAACATGCCAGGATGGGCACTGTAACCGCGCGGCGACGATGTAGGAGGGGAGGGCGGTTGCTTGTGACCGTCGCGGCGACGATGCAGTGGGGGCACCGCCCGCTTGCGGGGGACGAAGCGATGAGGAGGAGCCGCGCTTGTGAGTAAGACCCGGTTATTGGCGGTGGCCAACCAGAAGGGCGGCGTGGCCAAGACGACGACCGTTGCCTCGCTGGGTGCGGCGCTGGTGGAAGCGGGACAGCGGGTACTGCTTGTCGACCTTGATCCGCAGGGCTGCTTGACGTTCTCGCTCGGCCAAGACCCCGACAAACTACCGGTGTCCGTGCACGAGGTGTTGCTCGGTGAGGTCGAGCCCAACGCGGCGCTGGTCTCGACTATGGAGGGAATGACGCTGCTACCGGCCAACATCGACCTGGCAGGCGCTGAGGCGATGTTGCTGATGCGGGCCGGCCGCGAATATGCGCTCAAACGCGCACTGGCCAAACTCTCCGACCAGTTCGACGTGATCATCATCGACTGCCCGCCGTCGCTGGGTGTGCTTACCCTCAACGGGCTGACGGCCGCCGACGAGGTCATCGTGCCGCTGCAGTGCGAGACGCTCGCGCACCGCGGTGTCGGCCAGTTTTTGCGCACAGTCGCCGATGTCCAGCAGATCACCAACCCGGATCTGCGGCTTCTGGGCGCTTTGCCGACGCTGTACGACGCCCGTACCATCCACACCCGCGACGTGTTGCTCGATGTCGCCGACCGGTACCACCTGTCGGTGCTGGCTCCGCCGATTCCGCGCACGGTGCGTTTCGCCGAGGCCAGCGCCTCGGGCTCGTCGGTGATGGCTGGGCGCAAGAACAAAGGCGCGGCGGCCTACGCCGAGCTGGCGCGGGCGTTGCTCAAGCACTGGAAGACCGGCAAGCCTATGCCGACGTTCGCCGTCGAGGTTTAGCGGCCGGAAGAGTCAGCCCAGGGCCACCACGGTGTCGCCGCGCTGTTCGAACACCCTGGATCCCGAAACGGCAGGGACCACTGCCCTTCCAGGTTGCAGGGTGCTCGGCGCCCGGTTCACCGGAATGTAGCGCTCGTTGGCCCCGCTGATCGGGTCGTAGACGCCGATCGCGCCAGTGACCGGCACCAGCAGTCGACCGGCCATCATCACGCCCGGTCCCAACGGCGCCGTCGTGTCACCCGGAGCAATGGTGTAGCGCAGTCTCAGATTGCCTGTCTCGAAGACCATGAGGGAATCGCCGGTCCACCACGTCACCAGGCTGCCGGCCTGCGAGGCCGCCGCCGAGCTCGACGGCGGCTCGGGTAGCAGAGTGCTCGACACGGTGGTGCCGGTTTCGTCGATCACGTCAACGCGGGGCTGCGGCGCCGGTAGATATACCGCGGTGTTGTTGTCCGAGACGGTCAGCACGCGAGCACTCGAATCCGGCGGGATCCCGGGTTCGGGCACGATCTGTTGCTGGGGTTCGTCGTCTTCTTTGCCCGGGCGCAATAGCACAAGCCGAAGGTCGGCCTGGTTTGCGCAGCTCTCCAGCACCGATACCGCCGACGAGCTGGCCGCCGCCGACACCAGCCTGCATCCGGAGTGCAGCCCCCGCGCCGACGGTTTCACCCGGGCGTCGGTCTCGCCGTAGGCCAGCATCCGGACCATGTCCGAACGCCACAGTTCCAGCCGGGTGTCGCCGACCGACAACACCGTCGTGCCATCGGAGGACAGGCGCACGCGCGGATCGGCGTAGCCACTGCGGGCGGGCCCGCGACGACCCGTGGACCCATCGAGGGTGCTCACCTGCCCGCATCCGCGGTCGTCCTTGTAGACCGCGACGGCGTAGTGGTAGACCCAGGAGACCCCGCACAGGTCGCTGTCACGCGCGTAGCTCCAGCGCGACTGGCCGGTGCCGGGGTCGCGCCCCTCGACCTGGCGGCCGTCGCCGGTGGCGACCGTTCCGCCGACCACCACTGGGGCGGTGGTCGCCGGGCTGGTGGCGGTCCACAGCTGATTCAGGGTGGCCGGGACATGCCGGGCCGGAGTCGGGTTGGGCACCGGAACGGCAGCCGGCCGGCTGATGGTGGCCCGGGCGTCGCTGGTCCACCAGATCAGTGACGCGAGTGCGGCGACGACGACCGCGATCGTCGCGGCGGCCCAGATATCGCCCTTGGTCCGGCGTTCCGGTCTGACCATCCGTCAGCGCGGGGCTCAGTTGGCTTGCGCGGTGGCTTCAGCGGGCTTGCGACGGCGGCGCCGGCTATTCCGGGGGTTGTTACCTGGCGGAGCGCTGGACGGCGCCTCCGCCGCGGCTTCACCGTCGCCGCCGCTGACTGCCGCATTGCCGGCCGGGTGTCCGGTCACGGGTTCGCCGCCACGGGTGCGGCGTCGCCGCGCGCCGGAGCGCGCCCGTCCCGACTTCCCCGAGCTTCCGTCGCGTTCGGTGTCGCGGCGCCTGACCTGCTGCTTACGCGGTGTACCGACCGTGCCGACCGCTTCGGCGGGGATGCCCAACTCGGCGTACAGATGTGGCGAGCGGGAGTAGGTCTCGGCGGGGTCGGGGGAGTCCAGTCCCAAAGCCTTGTCGATCATCGTCCAGCGGGGCAGCTCGTCCCAGTCCACCAACGTGACCGCGACACCGGTCTTGCCGGCGCGGCCGGTGCGGCCGATCCGGTGTACGTAGGCCTGTTCGTCCTCGGGGATCTGGTAGTTGATGACGTGGGTGACGTCGTCGATGTCGATGCCGCGGGCGGCCACGTCGGTGGCGACCAACACGTCGATCGCGCCGGTGCGGAAAGCCTTGAGCGCCTTCTCGCGGGCGACCTGACCCAGATCGCCGTGTACGGCACCCACCGAGAAACCACGCTCGGCCAGCTCGTCGGCGACCTTCTGCGCGGTGCGCTTGGTGCGGGCGAAGATCATCGTCGCGCCACGGCCCTCGGCCTGCAGCACGCGGGTGACCAGCTCCACCTTGTCCAGAGCGTGGGCCCGGTAGACGAACTGCTCCGTGGTGTCGTGCGTGGCGGCCGAGTGCGGCGCTTCCGCGCGGATATGGGTGGGTTGGTGCATGAAGGTGCGGGCCAGCGTGATGATCGGGTCCGGCATGGTCGCCGAGAACAGCATCGATTGCCGATCGGTGGGGATCTGACGCAGGATGCGCTCGATATCCGGTAAAAAGCCCAGGTCGAGCATCTCGTCGGCCTCATCGAGCACCAGCACCGACAGCCCGCCCAGCTGCAGGTGGCCCTGCTGACACAGGTCGAGCAGCCGGCCAGGGGTGCCCACCACGACATCGGCGCCGGCCTGCAGCGCCTCGAGCTGCGGCTCGTAGGCGCGTCCGCCGTAGATGGATATCACGGACAGGCGCCGGCCCTGATCGGCGGTCAGGTACTTGGCGGCGGTGGCCAGGTCCTCGGTGACCTGCATGCACAACTCCCGAGTGGGCACCACGACCAGCGCCCGTGGTGTGCCGGTCAGCGGCCGCGCACCGGTTCCGGCCGTGATGCGCTGCAGCAGCGGGACGCCGAAGGCCAAGGTTTTACCCATGCCGGTGCGGGCCTGGCCGATGAGGTCGTCGCCGGCGAGCGCCAGCGGCAGGGTCAGCTCTTGGATAGCAAAGGGGCGCTCAATGCCTTCTTCCGTTAGTGCGTGAACTATTTCGTCGCGAACGCCAAGTTTGGCAAAGGTCAGTTCAGTTGTGCTTTTCAGAGTGGTCATACGTGGGTGAGGAACCTTTCGGTGACATATCGGTCGTGTGTCGGTTTTTCTCTGTTGCGGTCACGCGCGCACGAGTTCCGACTCCGAATACGTCGCCGATTCGCGAGCCCTTGCTCAATCTGAGCGGGGCCCAGCCCGGGTGGGCCAGCTGTGCACGCACATTTCGCCGGTAGTGGCAGTAGCAGAAATACAACCAAAACCTGTCACCATGATAGCTGGTCGACAGCTGGCACCCATTTTGCGTTAAGTCTGCCGACTAGAGTGTTGCCATGACCCGGTCCTCCTGGAAGCCCTCCTCCGCTGGCCAGGTGGACGATTCGACTGCCCCACGACTGTCGGCTGATCATCCGGGCGTCAATGAGCTGTTCGCGGTCTTGGCCTACGGCGAGATCGCCGCGTTCTACCGGCTCACCGACGAGGCGCGGATGGCCCCCGACCTGCGTGGACGGATCGCAATGGCGAGCATGGCCGCCGCCGAGATGAAGCACTACGAATTGTTGGGCGACGCCCTGGAACGCCGTGGCGTCGACGTGGTGTCGGCGATGTCGAAGTACGTCTCGGCGCTGGAGAACTACCACCGGCTGACGATGCCGAGTACGTGGCTGGAAGCGTTGGTGAAGACCTATGTCGGTGACGCCCTGGCCGCCGACTTGTATCTTGAGATCGCCGATGGGCTGCCCGACGAGATTGCCGACGTAGTGCGGGCGGCCCTGTCGGAGACCGGGCACTCGCAGTTCGTCGTCGCCGAAGTGCGCGCCGTCGTCACCGCCAGCAGCAAACAGCGCAGCCGGTTGGCGCTGTGGTCGCGTCGGCTGTTCGGCGAGGCGATCACCCACGCCCAGTACGTGCTGGCCGACCACGATGAGCTGGTGGACCTGGTGTTATCGGGTGCCGGCGGCCTGGGCCAGCTCAATGCGTTCTTCGACCGTCTGCAGCAAACCCATGACCGACGGATGCGCGAACTCGGCCTGAGCTGACCCGGAGCTGGCCTAGCCGGCTAAGCCTTAGCGTGCGCAGGTCGCCAGATTCGTGCTGTTGGCCGACGCGACCACAGTTTGACCGGCGGCATTGATGATCGAGCAATTGAGCCGGCCGTAGAAACTGGTCGCCACGACCGATTGGGTCTCGACGCCGGGATTCAGGACGATCATCTTCGACCATGGCAGTGACACGTTGAACTCTGTCTGGGGATAGCCGCGCGCATCGGTGTAGACGACGTTCACCAGGTCCAGCAGCTGTTTCGTCCCGGTCACGCTGTAGACGACGGTGCGCGGATTCAGCGCAGGGGCTGCGGCAGTGGGGGGCGGCGCGGCGGTGGGCGTTCCTGTCGGCGCGGTGGTGGGCGCGGCGCTTGGCGTGGTCACGGTGGTGACCGTCTCGGGCGCCAGCTCTTGCGTACGAGACGGGCTGGGCCCTGCACTGTTAGGGGCGCTGGGCGCGACCGTGGTCCTCGTCGTTGCGGGCGCGGAGGTCACCGTCCGCGGAGCGGGCGCCCCCACCGTGGCCTTGGTTGAAGCGCTGTCGCCGCTGTTGATGATGACGGCGGTCGCGATGGCCCCAAGGGCCACCACAGCGCCGAGAATCGCCGTGGCCGGGCGCCATCGGGAATCGGCCGCCCAGGCTGACTCGCCGTAGCCGTCATCAAGGTAGGAGTCGGCTCCGTAAGTCTCGTCGCTCTCGTCGTCGGCGTAGTCCCGAACTTCGTCGTCGAGATGGGGCAGTATGGTACCCATGGTGCCGACGTTATCTGTGTGAAAACGCGGCTCGGGCGACGAGCGCGTGTCTCGATCGAGCTGGAAGCTAATCGTTATCGGTGCGCGACCCCCGTTTCGCTTACCGCGAACTGTGCCGGTGGGGTCGTCGGGGATGCGCACCGGCCGCGTCCATTAGCCTGCTGGGCAGGAGTCTGCGACTTCAATGCCAACGGAAGGGGTGACCGTGGAGGTCAAGATTGGTATCACGGACAGTTCGCGCGAGCTGGTCTTATCCAGTGCGCAGACACCTGCTGAAGTCGAGGAACTCGTCAGCGCCGCACTGAGCGAAGGCTCGAGTCTGCTGAGACTCAGCGACGAGAGGGGGCGTCGCTTCCTGATTCACACCGCCAAGATCGCCTACGTCGAGATCGGTGTCGCCGACGCGCGCCGGGTCGGCTTCGGTATCGGGGCGGAGGTTGCGAAACTCGCCGGTAAGGCCGCTAAGAGCGAGTAAGCGGCACGTGTGACAGCCCGCCCCAGGCGAACTGAACGGTGCCCTCGACGGCGTCAGACTTGGAAATCGGACGGTCGGAGTCAAGCCAGTACCTGGCGCAATCGACGCTGATACCGACCAGTCCTACCGCGATCATCCGGGCGCGGTGCGGGTCCAGTCCGGAATCCGCGCTGATCAACGCGAACACCGCGTCGATGCACGCTTCGGTGGCGACCCGCACCTGCGCGGCCACCTCGGGTTCGGTGACATAGTCGTTCTCGAATATCAGCCGATAGCCCTGGCTGTCGTGCTCGATGAAGTCGAAAAACGCCTGCACCGCCGCGTGCAACCGCTGCCGGTTATCGGTGGTCATGCGCAATGCCTGCTGCACACCCGAGACCAGGTTTTCGACGTGTCGTGCCAGCACGGCTAGGTACAGCTCAAGCTTGCTCGAAAAGTGTTGATACAGAACAGGCTTGCTGACTCCGGCCCGGTCGGCGATCTCGTCCATGCCGGCCGCGTGGTAGCCGCGGTCAACAAAGACATCGCTGGCCACGACAAGCAATTGGCCACGACGCTCATCCCGGGGCAACCGGTTGCCGCGCCGGTTCGAGGTCGCCATGCCGTCTGCCGGCCGACCGCGGTCAGCCGGTTTGACGGTACGCCCTGCCGCCTCCTTGGCGAGTTCGCTCATCGAGTCCTCATCTGATTTGTCGGCAACTGACCATCGGACACCACCGGGGCCAGCCGCGCGCGGCTCGTTGCACAGACATTACTACCCGTGACGTCGTCGTGATCGCCATCGCCGTCGTCGCTGCTTGCAGAAGCGGTGTCCGACGGCGCATTCGGGCGCGCCAAGGGCGGCCTGCGCGCCAGCTGTGCAATCCTGGGGAAATGACGTCCCAGCGGCCTGCACATGGCACCGGTCGAGTTCCGGTGCTACGTGACGAGTGGCGAGAGCCACTTCGGGCTCTGCGTGACCCCATCGCCCGGGACGCCGGGCGGGTGCGGGCCGATCGTGACCGGCCGCGCCAATGGCGCAAACAAACATCGCTGGGACGGTTCGTCTCCACGTACGGCTGGCGCGCGTACGCGTTGCCTGTTCTGGTGCTGCTCACCGCAGTGGTCATCTACCAGACGGTGACCGGCACGGGTGCGCCGAAGCCGACGGCGAGTCAGCTCATCCAGGACCCGCCCGCCATCGGCGCGGTGGGGACGGCGATCCTCGACGCACCGCCTCGCGGGCTCGCCGCGTTCGACGCCAATCTGCCGGCCGGGACGCTGCCGGCCGGCGGCCCGTTCACCGGAGCGGGCGACAAGACTTGGCATGTCGTGCCGGGGACGACGCCGCAGGTTGGTCATGGCACCGCCAAGGTGTTCAGGTACACCGTCGAGGTAGAGAACGGCATCGACCCCACGATGTTCGGCGACGACAACGCATTTGCCCAGATGGTCGACCAGACTCTGGCCAACCCCAAGGGCTGGACGCACAATCCGCAATTCGCCTTCATCCGGATCGACGGAACTGGTGGGGGAAGTCCCGACTTTCGGATCGCGCTGGCGTCTCCGGTGACGGTGCGTGAGGGCTGTGGCTACGAATTCCGGTTGGAGACATCCTGCTACAACCCGTCATTTGGGCGGGACCGACAGGCGAGGGTCTTCATCAACGAGGCACGCTGGGTGCGCGGGGCTGTCCCATTCGAGGGGGACGTCGGTTCCTACCGGCAGTATGTGATCAACCACGAGGTCGGTCACGCCATCGGATACGTGAGCCATGAGGCCTGTGACAGGCAAGGTGGTTTGGCGCCGGTGATGATGCAGCAGACGTTTTCCACGTCCAACGACGATGCCGCCCAGTTCGACCCCGATTTCGTCAAGGCCGACGGGAAAACCTGCCGCTTCAATCCCTGGCCGTATCCAATCGCCTGACAGCCCGGCGAGCACTGCCGGCGGTGTGCGGCTGTTGAATTCATTGCCGTCCACCGCAACGACTGATGTGATGGTTGTGAACGCGCAAAGAAGTTGAATCGCGAAGCTAACCGAGGAGATGTTGGGGTGTCGACATCGTTGCCGCCTCTAGTGGAGCCGGCACAGCAGCTGAGCCACGATGAGGTGGCCCGCTACAGCCGTCATCTGATCATTCCCGACCTGGGGGTAGACGGACAGAAGCGGCTCAAGAACGCCCGAGTGCTGGTGATCGGCGCCGGCGGGCTCGGCGCGCCAACACTGCTGTACCTGTCGGCGGCCGGCGTGGGAACGATTGGCATCGTCGATTTCGACGTCGTCGACGAGTCCAACCTGCAGCGTCAGATCATCCATGGTGTGGCTGACGTCGGCCGGTCCAAGGCCCAGTCGGCCCGCGACTCGATCGCCGCGATCAACCCGCTGGTCGAGGTGCGACTGCACGAGTTCAAGCTGGATTCGACCAACGCCGTCGACCTGTTCCAGCAGTACGACCTGATCGTGGACGGCACCGACAATTTCGCCACCCGGTATCTGGTCAACGATGCCGCGGTGCTGGCCAAAAAGCCGTACGTGTGGGGGTCGATATACCGATTCGAGGGCCAAGTCTCGGTGTTCTGGGAGGACGCTCCGGGCGGGCTGGGGCTGAACTACCGGGACCTCTACCCCGAGCCGCCTCCGGCGGGCATGGTGCCGTCGTGCGCAGAAGGCGGCGTGCTGGGGATCATCTGCGGCTCCATCGCGTCGGTGATGGGTACCGAGGTGATCAAACTCGTCACCGGGATCGGCGAATCGCTGCTGGGGCGGTTGATGATCTACGACGCGCTTCAGATGACCTACCGCACCATCACGATCCGCAAGGACCCGTCCACAGCGAAGATCACCGAACTGATCGACTACGAGCAGTTCTGCGGTGTGGTGTCCGAAGATGCCGCCGGCTCGACCATCACCCCGCGGGAATTGCGCGAGTTGCTGGACTCCGGCAAGAAGCTGGCTTTGATCGACGTTCGTGAGCCCGCGGAGTGGGACATCGTGCACATCGACGGCGCCCAGCTGATCCCGCAGTCGCTGATCAACTCGGGTGAGGGCCTGGCAAAGCTGCCGCAGGACCGCATGCCGGTGCTGTATTGCAAGACGGGCGTGCGCTCCGCCCAGGCGCTGGCGGCAATGAAGAAGGCCGGATTTTCCGATGCAGTGCATTTGCAGGGCGGGATCGTGGCGTGGGCCGAGCAGATGCAGCCCGACATGGTGATGTACTGACCCGAGCCGCCTGGCGGGCTCCATTAGGCTACGCGTGTGAATGTCGAGCCACCGCCGGACCATGTGCTGTCGGCGTTCGGTTTGACCGGTGTGAAGCCCGTCTCTTTGGGTGCCAGCTGGGAAGGCGGCTGGCGATGCGGCGAAGTCGTCTTGTCGATGGTGGCCGATCACGCGCGCGCGGCCTGGTCGGCCCGAGTGCGCGAGACGTTGTTCGTTGACGGCGTTCGGCTGGCCCGTCCCGTCCGTTCGACCGACGGGCGATACGTCGTTTCCGGGTGGCGGGCAGACACCTTCGTCGCCGGCACGCCGGAGCCCAGGCACGACGAGGTCGTCTCGGCGGCGGTGCGCCTGCACGAGGCGACCGGCAAATTGGAACGCCCCCGATTTCTGACCCAGGGGCCCACCGCGCCCTGGGGGGACGTCGATATCTTCATCGCCGCCGACCGCGCCGCGTGGGAGGAACGGCCGTTGGGCTCGGTGCCCCCGGGCGCGCGGACGGCTCCTCCGACGGCGGACACCCAGCGATCGGTGGAACTTATCAACCAGCTCGCCAGCTTGCGCAGGGCGACGAAGAGCCCCAATCAGCTGGTGCACGGAGATCTTTACGGCACAGTGCTGTTCGTGGGCACCGCAGCGCCGGGGATCACCGACATCACCCCGTACTGGCGGCCCGCATCGTGGGCCGCGGGCGTCATCGTCGTCGACGCGTTGTCTTGGGGCGAGGCCGACGAGGGACTCATCGAACGCTGGAATGCGCTGCCCGAGTGGCCGCAGATGTTGTTGCGGGCGTTGATATTTCGCCTGGCGGTCCACGCGCTGCATCCGCGGTCGACGGCCGAGGCGTTCCCGGGTCTGGCCCGCACCGCGGCCCTGGTCCGGCTGGTGCTCTAGCGCGAAGCGCCACCCGACATCGACGCTACCGCGACGACACGCCGAAACACGGCTCGGTAACGTCGATTTCGATGAACAAGTGCTCGCCCGGTGCTCTAAGCCCCGGGCGGAAACTCGTAACGGACCTCGCGCAGCGCGACCTTGCCGTCGGTTGCCAGAACCCCTTCGCCGCGCAGCAGCCCCAGCTGCCGGGTCCTCAGCTGCCGCGCCGGGCGTCCGGACGCGGTGATCACTCGGTGCCAGGGCAGGTCCGTGGAGTCGGTCCGCATGATCCAACCGACGATGCGCGGGCTGGAAAGCCCGGCGACAGCAGCGATGTCGCCGTAGGTGACGACCCTGCCGGACGGTATTGCCGCGACCAGCGCACGCACCCGCTCGACCTGCTCTTCGGTTACCGGCGCCACAATCAGCGGGCTTTCGACAGCTCGCGCGTCAGCGCGGCGACTTCGGCGGGCTTGGCGTAGGGCACCATGTGGTTGCAGTCGAAATCGAGCAGCCGAAAATCGGATCCCAAACGTTCTTGAAGCCCCGCGATGAGCTGGTCGCTGACGTATGGCGGAGAGGTCCGCTTTGCTCGCACCAGGATCGTCGCCGTTCCAGCCGGCGGCAGCACGATATCGCGGGCCAACTCACTCCAGTAGGACATCATCGCCGGCAGGCTGACCCGCCAGCCGTACCGCCCGCTCGCCAACTTGACCAGGTGCTCGTCAATCTCGGCGTCGAGCAACGCGGGCTCGACATCGGCCCAGGAGCCCGTTGCCTTCTCCATGCGCGCTTCCTCCCCGTCCGGGTAGTCGGGAGAAGAAAACATCGCGTCGGCGATGTCGCGCATCCACATACCGTCCAGTCCGACCGCCGGGTCAAGCAGCAGGAGCGCCGCCACCCGGTCCGGGCGGGCCGCGGCCAGATGCATTGCGAGTGCCCCGCCGAATGAGTGACCGATCACCAGCACCGGCGTGTTGGCCTCGCCGTCGAGTAGCGCGGCCAACGCCGAGACATTGGCGTCGATGGTCCACGGCGCCGCCCACGATGACCTACCGTGGCCGAGCAGATCCGGTGCCGCGACGGTGATCTCGGGCAGGTAGCCGGCCAAATGCTGCCAGCGCTGCCCGTGGCCGGTCAGCCCGTGGAGCGCCAGGATCCGCACCGGACCGGACGGACCGTAGCGGTGCACATGTAGATCAGCGGTCACCCGTCGATGGTGCCAGTTGCGACTGCGGATGTTCCCCGGTGGGCGGCTGGCCGCTGCGGTGTGGTGCCCGGCTTAGTGATCGTCGTCCCAATCATCGTCCGCAGCGGGGACGATGAAAGCCTGGTCGACCACATCGGCTTCGTTGGCATCGCGATCCGTGGCGTCGGCGTTCAGGTAGGCGGTGTCCAAGCCGGCTTCGTCGTCGAAATCGACAGCTTGGTGTTGTCCTACCGCGTCTGCTTCGGGCACTTCGTCGATGGGAAAGCCGCGTTCGACGTCCTTCACGATGCGAACCCCTCCTTACCATTCTCCGGGCTGCTCGCGGTCACTTCGACTGCCCTTCGGTTTGGCGTTATCGGACTGCCACTGATGTTGTTGGCCTCCAGAGTAGGAGACGGCATCGGCTCTGGCCCGGCCGACTTGTCAGACCCCGGTGATTACATGCAGCCATGTCATACACCTGGGACGCCGAGGCGCGCGCTCTGCTGGCGCCCGGCTTACGCGGGCTGGTGCGTGTCCTCGGCGGGCCCGGCACCGGTAAGAGCAGCCTGCTGGTCGACGCCGCGGTCGCTCAGATCCGCGCCGGTGTTGACCCGGAATCGGTTCTGCTGCTTACCGGTTCCGGTCGGATCGGGATGCGGGCGCGCAGTACCTTGACGACGGCGTTGCTCCGATCGCGCTCCACCGGTCCCTGCCGCGCCGCCGTTCGCGAGCCGTTGGTACGCACCGTCCACAGCTATGCGTACGCGGTCTTGCGGCGGGCCGCCGAGCGTGCCGGCGGCGCATCCCCGCGGCTGGTCACCAGCGCCGAACAGGACGCCATCATCCGGGAACTGCTGGCCGGTGACCTCGAAGACGGACGGCACGCGTGGCCGGCCCACCTGCGGCCCGCGTTGAGCACCGCCGCCTTCGCCACCGAACTGCGAAACCTGTTGGCCCGCTGCTCTGAACGTGGTGTGGATCCGCAGGAACTTCAGCGACTGGGCCGTCGGTGCCGGCGTCCGGAATGGATCGCCGCCGGACAATTCGCGTGCCAGTACGAGCAGGTGATGTTGCTGCGGGCGGCGGTCGGGACGGCGGCGCCGCGGGCGACGACCCCGGCGCTGGGCGCCGCCGAACTCGTGGGTGCCGCTTTGGAAGCTTTCGCGCTCGACCCTGAGTTGCTGGCAGCCGAACGCGGCCGGATCCGGGTCTTGTTGATCGACGACGCCCAGCAACTCGACCCGCAGGCGGCCCGTTTGGTCCGGGTGCTTGCGGCCGGCACCGAACTGGCCTTGGTCGCCGGCGACCCCAACCAAGCGGTGTTCGGCTTCCGCGGCGGTGAGCCCGGATTGTCCCCCGCAAGCGGGTGGTTCCCCCACGCCGACCACTCGCCGTCGGTGACATTGACGATGTCGCATCGCTGCGCTCCCGAGGTGGCGCGTGCCATCAGTGGCATCGCGCGCCGACTGCCCGGCGGCAGCAGCGGCAAGCAGATCGACGGCGCCGGCAGCGGCGACGGATCGGTCACGGTGCGCCTGGCCGCATCGGCGCACGCGGAGGCGGCGATGATCGCCGACGCGCTGCGGCGTGCGCACCTGATCGACGGCGTGCCGTGGTCGCAGATGGCGGTCATCGTCCGGTCGGTGCCACGGGCCGGCGCGCGATTGCCGCGCGCTTTGGCTGCCGCCGGAGTCCCGGTAGCTGCACCCGCGCCAGGCGGACCGTTGTCCCAGGAGCCGGCGGCGCGGGCGTTGCTCACGGTGCTGGCGGCCACCGCCGACGGGCTCGACGGTGAACAGGCGCTGGCATTGCTGACCGGACCTTTCGGCCGCGTCGACCCGGTGTCGCTTCGGCAGCTGCGCCGAACACTGCAGCGCGCCAACCCCGATCGCCTGCCGGGAGATTTCACCGACCTGTTGGCCGGTGCGCTGTCCGGCGACGCGCCGCCCTCGGGGCCGCAGTTTCGCCCGTTGCGCAAGGTGCGCGCGGTGCTGGACGCGGCCGCGCGCTGTTATCGGGCCGGCCTGGGGACACCACCCGCTTGCGGGGGAGACCCGCGCTACACCCTGTGGGCCGCCTGGCACCGGTCCGGTCTGCAGCGTCGCTGGCTGTCGGCCATCGAGCGCGGCGGCCCCGCCGGTGCCCAGGCCACCAGGGACCTCGAGGCGGTGACCGCGTTGTTCGACATCACCGATCAGTACGTGTCCCGCACGTCTGGTGCGTCGCTGCGCGGACTTGTCGAGCATGTCGCCGCGCTGCAGCTGCCGCGCGTCAACCGCGAGCCGGTGTTCACGGCGGAGCAGGTCAGGGTGCTCAGCGCGCACGCCGCACTGGGACAGGAATGGGATTTCGTGGTCATCGCCGGTTTGCAGGACGGCTTGTGGCCCAACACGGTTCCGCGCGGTGGTGTGCTGGGCACTCAGCGGCTGCTGGACGCGTTGGACGGCGTCACCGAGGATGCCTCGATGCGTGCGCCGCTGCTGGCCGAGGAGCGCAGGCTGCTGGTCGCGGCGATGGGTCGGGCCCGGCGCCGATTGTTGGTGACGGCCGTAGACAGCGACACGGGCGTGGCGGACCTGGGGGCACCACCCGCTTGCGGGGGAGAGGCCGCGCTGCCCTCGGCGTTCTTCTTCGAACTCGCGCAGTGGGCCGATGATGGCGGTGATTTCGCTGCCGTGCAGCCGGTCTCGGCACCGCGAGTGTTGTCGGCTGCGGCGCTGGTGGGCCGGTTGCGCGGTATCGTGTGTGCGCCCGACGGCACTGTGGACGACGCCGCTCGCGATTGCGCGGCAACGCAATTGGCCCGGTTGGCCAAAGCCGGTGTGCCGGGGGCCGACCCGGCCGGCTGGCACGGCCTGATCCCGGTGAGCACCAGTGAACCGCTGCGCGGGGGCGACGATGCCGTCACCTTGACGCCGTCGACCCTGCAGACTCTGAGCGACTGCCCGCTGCGCTGGCTGGCCGAACGCCACGGTGGAACCAACCCGCGTGATCTGCGGTCCACCATCGGTTCGGTGCTGCACGCACTGATCGCCGAACCGGGCAAAAGTGAATCGGAATTACTGGCTGAGCTGGACCGCGCCTGGAAGCATCTGCCCTTCGATGCCCAATGGCATTCGGCCAATGAGCTCGCCAGGCATCGCGCCATGATTGAGGCGTTTGTCGAGTGGCGAGCGCAGACCCGAGGCCGGCTGACCGAAGTCGGCGTCGAGATCGAAATCGACGGAACCCTCGAGACGCCGCGCGATGACGGCGGCGAAGTTCGGCTGCGCGGCCGGGTCGACCGGCTAGAGCGCGACGCAGCCGGCCGGCTGGTGATCGTCGACATCAAAACCGGCAAAACACCGGTCAGCAAGGACGACGCTCAACAACACGCCCAGCTGGGGATGTATCAGCTGGCGGTCGCCGAAGGCATGGTCGCCGCCGGTGACGAGCCCGGCGGCGCACGGCTGGTCTACCTCGGCAAGACCGGGGCCGCGGGTGTCGCCGAACGCGAACAGGATCCACTGACAACGGCCGCCCAAGACGAATGGCGAAACGTTGTCCGGCGAGCAGCTGACGCGACAGCCGGGCCCCAGTTCATCGCGCGGCGCAACGACGGTTGCCCGCACTGCCCGGTACGACCGTGCTGTCCGGCTCACGTCCGCCCCGACGGGAAGGGTCCGCTGTGAAACCCGAACCGCACTACAGCCCAGCCGAATTAGCTTGCGCGTTAGGGCTTTTCCCGCCCACCGCCGAGCAGGCCGCCGTCATCGCCGCGCCACCGGGACCGCTGGTCGTCATCGCCGGGGCCGGCGCCGGTAAAACCGAGACGATGGCCGCGCGGGTGGTGTGGCTCGTCGCCAACGGCTACGCCCAACCCGGGCAAGTGCTGGGATTGACGTTCACCCGCAAGGCCGCCGGCCAGCTGCTGCGCCGAGTCCGGTCCCGGCTGGCCCGCTTGGCCGGTATCGGCCTGGGGCCTGAAAGCCCATCAGTGCTCGAACCGGTCGGCACTCCGGTGGTGAGCACCTACCACGCTTTCGCCGGCTCGTTACTACGTGACTACGGGCTGTTGTTGCCCGCCGAGCCCGACACCCGGCTGCTCGGCGAGACCGAGCTTTGGCAGCTGGCTTTCGACGTGGTGAGCCGGTACCGCGGGGAGCTGCGTACCGACAAGACCCCGGCCGCGGTCACCTCGATGGTGCTGCGGCTGTGGGGTCAGCTGGCTGAACACTTGGTGGACACCCGCCAGCTCAGCGATACCCACGTGGAGCTGGAGCGGCTGGCCCACGCCCTGCCGGCGGGTCCCTACCAGCGCGACCGCGGCCCCAGCCAGTGGCTGTTGCGGCTGCTGGCCACCCAGGCCGAGCGCGCCGAGCTGGTGCCGCTGCTCGACGCGCTCAACGAGCGCATGCGCGCCGCGAAGGTGATGGACTTCGGCGTGCAGATGGCTTCGGCGGCACGGCTGGCAGCGACCTTTCCGCAGGTCGGTGCGGACCTGCGCAGCAGCTACCGGGTGGTGCTGCTCGACGAATACCAGGACACCGGACACGCTCAGCGGGTCGCGCTGTCGGCCCTGTTCGGAGGTGGCTGCAACGATAGAGACGACCGGTTGGCGCTGACGGCCGTCGGCGACCCGATTCAGTCGATCTACGGCTGGCGCGGCGCCTCGGCGACCAACCTGCCGCGGTTTACCACCGACTTCCCCCAATCCGACGGCACCCCCGCGCCGGTCCTGGAGTTGCGGACCAGCTGGCGCAACCCGCCGCGAACCCTGTATGTGGCCAACGCGATATCGGCGGAGGCGCGGCGGCGATCGGTGGCGGTGCACGCCTTGCGCCCACGCCCGGACGCCCCGCCCGGCACCGTTCGCTGCGCATTGCTTCCCGATGTGCAGGCCGAACGCGAGTGGATCGCCGACCGGCTCCACGCGCAATACCAGCGAGCCCGGGCTGAGAATGTCAGCCCGCCGACCGCCGCGGTTTTGGTGCGCCGTAACTCCGACGCCGCACCCATCGCCGATGCTCTTCGCGCCCGCGGAATCCCCGTTGAGGTCGTCGGGCTTGCGGGCCTGATGTCCATCCCCGAAGTCTCCGACGTCGTGGCCATGCTGCGGCTGGTCGCTGACCCGACGGCGGGCGCGGCGGCGATGCGGGTGCTGGTCGGTCCGCGCTGGTGCCTGGGCGGTCGGGACATCGCCGCACTGTGGCAGCGCGCGCTGACCCTTGGCGGGGGACTGGGGGCAGGAGAGGCGTCCTCGCCCGAGTCGATCGCGATGGCGGCCGGCCCTGACGCCGACACCGCATGTCTGGCCGACGCGATCGCCGAACCCGGCCAGGCCAGCTCGTACTCGGCTGCGGGATATCAGCGCATCACCGCGCTGGCTGCCGAATTGAGCGCTCTGCGCGGCCACCTCGGCCATTCCCTGCCCGACCTGGTCGCCGAGGTGCGCCGTGTGCTGGGCGTCGACTGCGAAGCCCGGGCCGCAGCCGGGGGCAGCGCAGGCTGGACGGGTGCCGAGCATCTCGACGCGTTCGCCGACGTCGTCGCCGGCTACGCCGAACGTACGGGCGTGACGGACGCGTCGGCGACGGCATCGGTTGCGGGTTTGCTGGCTTTCCTGGATGTGGCCGAGGCGGTCGAGAACGGCCTGCCGCCCGCCCCGTCGGCGGTGGCGCGCGACCGGGTGCAGGTACTGACCGTGCACTCCGCGAAGGGGTTGGAGTGGCAAGTGGTGGCGGTGGCACACCTGTCGGGCGGCATTTTCCCGTCGACCGCATCGCGGAGCACCTGGCTTACCGACGCCGCCGAGTTGCCGCCGCTATTGCGCGGCGACCGGGCCACGGCAGGCTCACTGGGCATTCCGGTGCTCGACGCCTCGGACGTCGTCAATCGAAAGCAGTTGTCGGACAAGATCTCCGAGCATCGCCGCCAGCTCGAGCAGCGGCGCGTCGACGAGGAGCGCCGATTGCTGTATGTCGCCATCACCCGGGCCGAGGACACTCTACTGGTATCCGGCCATCAGTGGGGTTCCACCGGGATCAAACCGCGAGGACCATCGGATTTCCTGTGCGAACTCAAAGACATCATCGACCGTTCGGCGGCGGCCGGCGATCCCTGCGGGGTAGTGGAGCAATGGGCGCCTCCCCCCGCCGACGGTGAACGAAACCCGCTGCGTGACATAGCCGTCGAAGCGATTTGGCCCGTCGATCCGTTAGCTGCGCGTCGCAGCGATGTGGAACGCGGGGCGGCGCTGGTAGCCCAGGCGATGTCGGCCGACACGACTGAGGCGAGTGCCGACATCGACGGCTGGACCGCCGACGTCGATGCGTTGCTGGCTGAGCGTGCACGGTTGGGGGGACCGCCCGCCGCCCGTACGCTGCCCAGCCAGGTGTCGGTCAGCGGTCTGGTCGCCCTGGCGCGCGACCCTGCGGGTGCGGCACAGCGGTTGATGCATCGGCTGCCGACCCGCCCGGACCCGCATGCTTTGCTAGGCAACGCCTTTCACGCCTGGGTTCAAGACTTCTACGGCGCCGAGTTGCTGTTCGACCTGGGCGACCTGCCGGGAGCGGCGGACGCCGACGTCGGCGATACCCAGGAATTGGCCGCGTTGCAGGCGGCATTCGTCGAATCGCCCTGGGCTGCCCGCACTCCCGTCGCCGTGGAGGTGCCGTTCGAGATGCCGATCGGCGATACCGTGGTGCGCGGCCGCATTGACGCGGTGTTCGCCGACCCCGATGGCGGCGCCACTGTAGTGGACTGGAAGACCGGTGAGCCGCCGCACGGGCCGGAGGCGATGCGCCAGGCCGCTGTCCAGCTCGCTGTCTACCGCTTGGCCTGGGCCGCCTTGGTGAAAGTCCCGGAATCATCGGTGCGCACCGCTTTCTATTACGTGCGCGCCCGCGCCACAGTCGCCCCCGGTGAACTGCCCGGTCTTTCTGAGTTGGTTAAGTTGCTGGCAGACTCTGCCGACGGCCGCTGCGTCGAGGTGTGACGTGCGCTGCCCGAGTATTGGGCGACCCGCGACCGTGGTTACATTTGAGTCGTGCGTGTCTCGTGCGCTGGGGTTAAGCCGATGACGGACCGCCGTGCGCAACGGTAGGTCCCGAAAAGCGAGCGTTCTGGACGAAGCGCTGACCGCGCAGCGCGGTCACCAGTTGGTCGGCGTCGTGCGCATCCCCGAAGATCACGCCAGCCCCGTCCGCGTCATCACGCGCCGAGTGTCCATCGCACTGGTGGTGTTGTTCGGCGCCGCCGTCATTGTCTACGTGGACCGCATTGGTTACCGCGACGTGCGGGGCGAGCCGCTGACATTCCTGGACTGCCTGTATTTCGCGGCGGTGTCCCTGTCGACGACCGGTTACGGCGACATCACCCCGTACACCGAAAGCGCGCGCTTGGTCCATACCGTGATCTTCACGGCGCTGCGGATCGCGTTCCTGGCCGTGTTGGTCGGCACGACGCTCGAGGTCCTTTCCGAGCGGTCCCGGCAGGGGTGGAAGATCCAGCGATGGAGGAGCAAAGTGCGCAATCACACGATCGTGATCGGCTATGGCACCAAGGGCAAAACGGCGATCGCCGCCATCCGGGGTGATGAGGCCGCTCAAGGCGAGGTCGTCGTCGTCGACACCGACCGGACCGCCCTCGAGCACGCCGCAGCCGCCGGCCTGGTTACCGTGCACGGCGACGCCACGAAAGCCGATGTGCTGCGACTGGCCGGGGCGCAGCATGCGGCGTCAATCGTCGTCGCCACCAGCCGTGACGACACCGCCGTGCTGGTTACGTTGACGGCGCGGGAGATTGCGCCGAAGGCCAAGATCGTGGCGTCAATCCGGGAGGCCGAGAACCAGCACCTGTTGCAGCAATCGGGCGCGGACTCGGTGGTGGTCTCCTCGGCGACGGCCGGTCGGCTGCTCGGCCTCGCCACCACCACGCCCAGCGTCGTGGAGATGATCGAGGATCTGCTGACTCCGGACATCGGGCTGGCAATCGCCGAACGTGAGGTGGAGCAGACCGAAATCGGCGGATCCCCGCGGCATCTGCGCGACATCGTGCTCGGTGTGGTGCGCGACGGCCACCTGCTGCGCATCGGTGCACCCGAGGTGGACGCCGTCGAGGCCAACGACCGCCTGCTCTACATCAAAAGCTCGGGACACTAGTGGCGGTCGCAAGCGCGGCGGCGCCGGGCGCGGCGGGTCGCCGCTCGGGGGATTCCGTGGCGGTCGCAAGCGCGGCGGCGCCGGGCGCGGCGGGTCGCCACCGGGACACTAGGGCTTAGCGTGGACTTCCAGCTGCGGGATGTTCCGTTGCTGTCGCGCGTGGGCGCCGACCGAGCAGATCAGCTACGCACCGATGTCGAGGCAGCTACCGCGGGATGGGCGGACGCGGCACTGCTGCGGGTGGATTCGCGCAATCAGGTGCTGGTCGCCAACGGCCGGGTAGTGCTCGGCGCCGCGGCCGACTTGGCCGACAAAACGCCACCGGAGGCGGTATTCCTGGGCCGCATCGAGAATGGCCGCCATGTCTGGGCTATCCGGGGTGCGCTGCAAGCGCCCGAGGATGCCGATGTGCACGCCGAGGTGGTCAACCTTCGCAGTCTTGGCCCGATCTTCGACGACACCAGCAGCCAGTTGGTGTCGTCGGCCGTCGCACTGCTGAATTGGCATGACAGTGCGCGATTCAGCTCAGTGGACGGTTCACCGACAAGACCGGCCCGGGCGGGCTGGTCACGAGTCAACCCGCTCACTGGTCACGAGGAGTTCCCGCGTATCGACCCGGCGGTGATCTGTCTTGTCCATGACGGCGGCGACCGCGCGGTGCTGGCCCGCCAGGCGGCGTGGCCGGAGCGGATGTTCTCGCTGCTGGCCGGATTCGTCGAGGCAGGTGAATCTTTCGAAGTCTGTGTCGCTCGAGAGATCCGCGAGGAAATCGGATTGACCGTGCGCGACGTGCGCTACCTGGGCAGTCAGCCGTGGCCATTTCCGCGCTCACTGATGGTCGGCTTTCATGCCGTAGGCGACCCAACTGAATATTTCTCGTTCAACGACGGTGAGATCGTCGAGGCGGCGTGGTTCACCCGCGATGAGGTCCGCGCAGCGCTCGCTGCCGGCGATTGGTCCAGTTCGTCGGAGTCGAAACTGCTGCTACCGGGATCGATTTCGATCGCCCGCGTGATCATCGAATCCTGGGCGGCAATCGACTGAGCTGGCCCAGATGAACCCGACATCACGGTCACCGAGCAGCAGACGATAGCAACCGAGCGAACCACCTTCTTGCGAATTGGGCATTTTGGCCGCAGGCGCAAACTCGATGCCACAGTCCATATCGTAAGGCGCTTGGACGCATTGCTAAGGACCTAGTTTCGGCGATCTATTGTGTCGCTGAGCGACCGGCGCCGAGCCGAGCCGGTTTGCTAGCCGGCGACTTCGGCCAGCTTCTCTTTCACCTCGGCTGCGCTTGGGTTGGTCAGCGTCGACCCGTCAGCGAACTTCACTGTTGGCACCGTGCGGTTGCCGCCGTTGACGGAGCTGACGAACTCGGCGGCCGCCGCGTCCTGTTCGATGTCGACCGCGTCGTAGGGGATTCCGTTGGACTTGAGCACCGTCATGAGCCGGTAGCAAAAGCCACACCATGACGTCGTGTAAACGGTAACCGCAGCGTTGGTCATAGCCCGTTAACGTAGCCCGGCGACGATGCATTCCGCGCTGGGGGCACGCCCCGCTTACGGGGGACGGGGTAGGTGGGGGCCGCCGACTCGCCGCGTGCACTAGGCATGGCAACGGTTTGTCGGCCACCGCTGCCAAGATGGACGCCATGCCGATGGTCGCTGACCCATTGACTGCCGGGCTGGACGACGAGCAGCGCGAAGCCGTGCTGGCTCCGCGTGGACCGGTCTGTGTGCTTGCGGGCGCCGGAACCGGCAAGACCCGCACCATCACTCACCGGATCGCCCAGCTCGTCGCGAGCGGCCATGTCGCCGTCGGGCAGGTGCTCGCGGTCACATTCACGCAGCGGGCGGCGGGGGAGATGCGCTCCAGGTTGCGGACACTGGACGCCGCCGCTAGCACCGATTCGGGTGTCGGTGCAGTGCAGGCCCTGACATTTCACGCGGCCGCGCACCGCCAGCTGCGGTATTTCTGGCCGCGGGTAGTCGGTGACACCGGTTGGCGGCTGCTGGACAGCAAGTTCGCCATCGTGGCCCGGGCGGCCAGCCGCACCAGGGTCAATGCCAGCACCGATGACGTGCGCGACCTGGCCGGTGAGATCGAGTGGGCCAAGGCGTCGCTGATCGGCCCTGAGGAGTACCCGGCCGCCGTGGCCGCCGCCGGACGGGACACCCCCTTGGACGCCGCGCAAGTCGCAGGCGTCTACGCCGCCTATGAGGCCCTCAAAGCCCACGACGACGCCGTCACGCTGCTCGATTTCGATGACCTGCTACTCCACACCGCTGCCGCGATCGAAAACGACGTCGCCGTGGCCGAAGAATTCCGGGACCGCTACCGCTGCTTTGTCGTCGACGAGTACCAGGACGTCACGCCGCTACAGCAGCGGGTGCTTTCGGCGTGGTTGGGCGATCGAGACGACCTGACCGTCGTCGGCGATGCCAACCAGACCATTTACTCGTTCACCGGGGCCTCACCGCGGTTCCTGCTCGACTTCTCGCGGCGGTTTCCCGACGCCACCGTGGTGCGCCTGGAGCGCGATTACCGGTCCACCCCGCAGGTGGTGTCATTGGCCAACCAGGTGATCGCCGCGGCCCGCGGCCGGGTCGCCGGCAGCAAGCTTCACTTGTCCGGACAGCGTGAGCCAGGTCCGGCGCCGTCGTTCCATGAGCATTCCGACGAACTCGCCGAGGCCGCCGCGGTCGCGGCTTCGATCGCCCGCCTGATCGAGTCGGGCACTCCGCCGTCCGAGATTGCGGTGCTCTACCGGGTCAATGCGCAGTCCGAGGGCTACGAGGAGGCTTTGACCGAGGCGGGCATCTCCTATCAGGTTCGCGGTGGCGAAGGGTTTTTCAACCGTCAGGAGATCAAGCAGGCGCTGTTGGCGCTACAGCGCGCGGCTGAGCGGGGCGCCGACGGCCCGGTGCCCGACGTCGTGCGCGCAGTCCTGGAACCGCTGGGGCTGACGGCCGAGCAACCGGTCGGCACCCGCGCCCGGGAGCGCTGGGAGGCGTTGGCCGCTCTGGCCGAGTTGGTGGATGACGAAGTTGCGCAGCGTCCGCAGCTGGAGTTATCCGGGCTGCTGGCCGAGCTGCTGCTGCGCGCCGACGCCCGGCACCCGCCGGTGGTGCGGGGCGTCACGCTGGCTTCACTGCACGCCGCTAAGGGACTTGAGTGGGATGCGGTGTTCCTGGTCGGGTTGGCCGATGGCACGCTACCCATCTCGCACGCGTTGGCGCACGGCGCCGAGAGCGAAGCTGTCGAGGAAGAGCGTCGGCTGCTCTACGTCGGAATCACCAGGGCGAGAGTACATTTGGCGCTCAGCTGGGCGCTGGCCCGGAGCCCGGGCGGACGGCAGAGCCGCAAGCCGTCGCGGTTCCTCAACGGTATCGCGCCACAGACGCGTGCCGACCCGGCGCCGAGCAGATCGCGGCGCAGCCGGGGCGCCACGGTGCGGTGCCGGATCTGCAACCGGGACCTGAGCTCTGCCGCCGCGGTCATGCTGCGGCGGTGCGAAACATGTGCCGCCGACATCGACGAGGAGTTGTTGCTGCGCCTCAAGGCTTGGCGGCTGGACGTCGCGAAGGAACAGAAGGTGCCCGCGTATGTCGTCTTCACCGACAACACGCTGATCGCGATCGCCGAGCTGCGGCCCGACGACGAAGAGGCGCTGATCGCGATTCCCGGTATCGGCGCACGCAAGCTGGAACAGTATGGGCCAGACGTGCTGCAGTTGGTTCGTGGGAGCTGATGGGCGAAGCTGTAGGTCAGAAAATCGGTTGTGGCTACCCACGGCGACCGTTT
>CAVVCM010000002.1:0-105155 GCA_963746755.1 uncultured Actinomycetota bacterium
CGCCCGGCTGGAGGGGTGGGGCAACCGGGCGGTGTTGACCCAGCCCGCGACCACGGCGGCGTCGGCACCCGAATACCACGACATCGGTTGTGGTTATCGCGCCCCAGCTACCCCGGTCGAGCAGATCCTGGCCGGCATCTACGCCCAGGTGCTGGGTGTAGACCGCGTCGGGGTCGATGAGTCGTTTTTCGACCTGGGCGGGGATTCGCTTTCCGCGATGCGGGCGATCGCCGCGATCAACACAGCCCTTGATATCCACCTTGCGGTGCCCACCTTATTCGACGCGCCGTCCGTGAGAAGCTTGAGCCAGCAGTTGGGCAGACATGCCAGCTCAGTGGAAAGAAGTTCGCGCCGTGAGCCCGGCCAGCGATCTGTAAGACCACGCCGACGACATCGAGGCTGAGCGAAAGCCCGGGGCCAAGCTTTGCGTTTGTGCATGGCCGCGACGCTCACCGCCGCCCCGACCTAGCGCTGAGACGCGGACGGTCCTGCTGACCGGGCGACCGTTTCCCCGAGCGTCACCTGGCCCTGGAATGGCTGCGGCGGATTGAAACTGGTCGACGGCACACTGATCTGCCTGGTGCGAGCCAAGTCCAACTAGCTTCGCTTGGTCAGGGCGGAGTTCACAAGCAGATCAACTTTGAGGTTCAGGCTGCGGTGAGTCCTTCTTTGGTGAATTGGTCTAATCGGCGGTCCAGTTGTCTCCATGCCAGGGCCAGCTGACTGCGTTCGGCGAGATCGGTTGGAAGGCTTGGATGTAACTCGGCCAGGCCTGGTGCCAGGACGCGGCCGTAGACCTTGGTGAACAGGACGGCGACACGGCGGCCGAGCGGGGTGAGTTGGTAGCGGTGATGTCCCGACAGCCGCACGATGAGGCCTTTGCGTTTGAGGCGGCGCAGGTCGTAGGTGGCCTGCCGACTGGTGTACGGGCATCCCAGCAGCGTGCCGACCGCGCGGACCAGCGCGGGGTTGTCGAATCCGGCGAGCAGGTGGGTGAATCCGACGGTGGCGGCCAGCACCGCCATCACACGCGGGTCCCCGAACGGCAGGGCGGGGGCGTGTTGGCCATCGACGGTGGACGGCCGGGTCACCTCGGCGAAGGTGGCCACATCCGGCGCGGGTCGGGCATCGGCTGCTTGTGCGTCGCACAGACGCTGGTTGGCGGCCTCGCCAACCGCCCGAAGGGCTTTCCAGTTCTCGGCGGTCACCCGCCGGCCGATGCCGAAGTCGCGGGTGTTGCACACCACGGTTTCGGTGCGCAGCGCCCGATGCTCCTTGAAGTACTGTTTGATTCGGCTGGAGCGGTAGTAGCAGCTGATCTGCGGGTCGACGCCTTTGGTGATCACCTGGGTGCAGAAGGTGCCCGGGGTGCGCCGGTTGATCCGGCGGTCGAAGATCAGCGCCACCTTCTCTGGGCGGCCCACGTCGAGGTGGTCGCGGATGAGTTGTTCGAAGAACGACCGTCCCGCCGCTGGGCGGTCGAATACCCGGGTGTCGGAGATCTCGAATTGCCGAAACGCCAGGTCGTAGACATATCCCGCGCGCAGGTCGTTCCGCGTCAACGGCGACGGTAGCCGCCGCTGCCAGCGCCAGAAGAAACTCTTCACCGCGCCCGGCCCCAGTCGATCGCAGATCCGTTGCAGCTCCTCGGGGTCGTCGCAGGCACGGAACCCGTTGTCCAGCGCGGTGTAGCCGATGCCGAGCCGCTGGCACTGGCGTTGCGCCCAGGAATGCCCGTTGAGCCAGATCCACACCGGCCACGGCGCGTAGGCGTTGGTCTTCCAGAACGCCCCACCCCAGTCGGGGTCCCACAGGTAGAAGTAGAAGTGGTTGACGAACGCCATCTGGCGTCCCCACTCCATGTGCGGATGCGCGGCGTGCTCTTGTCCCTTGGCCTTCCAGGAGCGCCACACCGGGGTCTTCTCCTGCGCGATCCCGATCAGCACCACCCGCCCCTCGCCGCCCTCGCGTTCGGCAGCCTCGATCAACGGGCGGGCGATCTGCTCCTTGTTCTCGCCCTTGGCGAACCGGCGCACCGTGATCCCGTTCGCCTTGGCCCACCGGTGTACCTCGGCAACGTAGGCGTCGCCGACCTTCCCGAACGCCGCCGAGGACGGGATCCCGAACCCCTTCTGCCAGTAAAGGAACTGGCACACCCCGCCCACGCACTGCAGCTTCGGAATGTAGGCCTGCAGAAAGATCCGATCCACCGAACGGCAGGTCAACGTGACGTGATCGCGCAGTAGAGTTGCATAGTCGGCCATGATCGCCTCCTTGGTATCAGCAACTTCGAGGCTAAGCCGACGCAAGGGATCTCCGACAGCGGAGATCCCTTGCTTTTGCCAATTCATTCACCCGACGTTCGGCCAACTGCTCAACCAACCAGCCGTCGACGGTATGAGGACGCTCGCTACGACTAGGCCACCCCGACCATGACGACCCGGCCGTCGCTCCACGGCTGGCCGGCCATCACTGCGCAACGTCGTAGGTGTCTTTGCTTTCTTACTGCGACAGCAACTCTGCGGTGCCCTCGGAGTGACCGCTGCCGCGCAGGCCCGCGTTCACCACCGTGAAGCCCTGCGCCACCCACCACGCCGGGCCCGAGGTCTCCCAGCCGGTCAGCGCCGAGAATGTTACCGGATCCGGTTGGTGCAACACGCGATACTGGAACGAATACGTCCACCGCTTGCCGCGTCGGCTCGGCAGGTTGTCCTTGCCGTAGGGGTGGATGCTCAGGATGACTGGACGGCTGGCGCCCTGGGTAGACCGAAAGACGTTGACCCGCAGCACCGTTTTATCCCGGGTTCGAACCCCGAACCGCGGTCGATGATGATGCTGTCCGGCGGTTCGGTGACGGTGACGGGCGGTTTGGCGATGCCGCGCAGCCGAGCCAGCGCATGGCCGAATGCGCCGGGACGGCGCCACGGCCGGTCCAGGGCAGGAGCCGCGTGTTGGGGCTGCTGCCGCAGAGATTGTTCGACGCCGCCCCGGGCCGGTTCGGCTTGTGGTGGGTCGTCGATCGTTTCGAACTGTGGTGTTACCAGCTGCGGTGCACCTCGAGCTGACTGGCGTTCACACGGGCCGAAAGTCGGCGGATTCAGGTGCAGGTCGTGCGGCTGTTACCACATGAGTGGTACCAGGCGATAGCGAACCTTCTGCTTGTACTCGCGGTATCCGTCCAATTCTTCCTGGAGGAGCTTTTCTTCGTCGCGGATGCGCGAGGCGAGCACGATCACGCCAGGTAGGACGAAGACGAGTCCCCAGTAGGAACCGAGCGCAAGGGGGATGCCGACCATCGTGATCACATTGGCGGTGTACATGGGGTGGCGCACGAGCCCATATAGACCGGTGGAGACGAGCTTCTGGTCTTCCTCGACCCGGATGGTTGCGGCCGCGTGGCTGTTTTGAATGACCACCAGCATCGTTACACCCAGTCCAACGGCTACCAGAACATCACCAACCAAGCAGATTGCCGTTGGTACCGGCGACCAGCCAAAGCGATGGTCAAGGGCGCTGACCACGAGCATTGCGGCCAGCGACAACCATAGGCCACCCATAACGACCTTTTGCACCATTCGGGTTTCCACTGCTGGCCCTCCGCGTATCCGCCGCTGAAGCGCAACGGGATTCGTACGCAGCAAGTAGATGCCGGGGATCCACCCCGAAAGGGCTAACACCACCAGAAAAACCCATGCTTGCCAGTAATTGAACGTGAATGCTGCCAAAAACAGCATCAAGCCGAACACGACAAGCTCAACAAGCCCCAATACCAACACTTTAGGAATGGTTTTCACCGATCCTCCTTACCGTTCGTGTGGTACCGCACGCTAACAGCGCACATTGCGGCGCCGGGAGCCGCTACTCTCAGCGCTGCCGGTGCAGCATCGGTTGCCAGCAGCCACAACAGCGGAGCAGGGCTGAGACTACCGCCGGCTACCCGGAGGATGTGCGCGAATGGTTGCAGGTCGAGCAGCCACTGCGGTGATCCTGACAACGAACCGAACAGGTACACCGCAATAAATCCGAGCAGCACCCCCCACGCCACCGGCGTGAACCGCGGTGCGATGCTCAACAATCCGAGCGTCGCCGCGGCGAGCAGCCAGGGGAGCTGCGCTGCGGCACCGCCGACAACCGTCGCCAGCTTGCCGCCGACCTCACCGGCGGCGACACCGCAGGTGAGCCGGCCGTCGAGTATGGCGCATCTGGAGGAGAACGTCGCCGCCACCGAGATCGCGCTCAGCGACGACGAGTTCGACATGCTATCGGCGCTCGGCGAGCAGAACGCCTGATTTAGGCTGCCCGAAGCGGCCTCTAATTCGTAATAGTGGTCAGCATCTCCCGCGAGCCCGCGATCGGCTGGTTTCGTGATTGACTCATCAGTCAGCGACTTCGTCGTGTGCCGGTATGTGGGACGGCGCGGTGGTGCGGGCGTTGGTCTTGGAGGTGCCGCGCGACCTGGTCGTTCGGGAGTTTGTGGTGCCGGCGGTGGGCGACGACGACGCGCTGGTGCGGGTCGCGCGGCCTGCGGGCTGTGCGGGACCGACCATGAGCAGTACACGGGCGAGTTCGCCGGCGGGTTTGCGTTTGTTCCCGGCCACGAGACGGTTGGGGCGATCGAGGCCATCGGTCAGTGGGCGGCCCAGTGGTGGGGTGTGGCCGCCGGCGACCGGGTAGCCGTCGAGGTATTCCAGTCGTGTCGCCACTGCGCTAACTGCGTCGGCGGGGAGTACCGGCGTCGCAAACGTCACGGCCTCACCGACATGTATGGCTTCATCTCCGTCGGCCGCGTGCCCGGGCTGTGGGGTGGTTATGCCGAATACCAGTGTCTGGCGCCCGACTCGATGGTGTTACCCGTGCCGGTTGGCCTCAACCCGGTGGTGGCCACTTTGTTCAACCCACTGAGCGCTGGAATGCGTTGGGCGGTAACGGTTCCCGGCACTAAGCTGGGCGACGTCATCGCTGTGCTCGGCCCGGGAATTCGGGGGCTGTGCGCTGCTGCGGCGAAAGAGGCCGGTGCCGGGTTCGTGATGGTGACCGGGTTGGGCCCCCGCGACGCCGACCGGTTGGTGCTGGCTCCGCACTTTGGGGCGGACCTGGCCGTCGACGTCGCCGTCGAGGATCCCGTCGCCGCGTTGAGGAAAGCGACCGGCACGATGGCCGATGTCGTCGTCGGCGTCACCGTAAAGGCGCTAACGGCTTTCACGCAGGTGATCGCGCTGGACCGTCCGGCCGGTGCCGTCGTTGTCGCCGGCACCCGAGGTTACGGCACTGGCGCTCCGGGGTTTTCACCCGACATGGTGGTATTCAAGGAGCTACGCGTTATCGGCGCTCTCGGCGTCGATGTCATCGCCTACCGCGCCGCACTTGATCTGCTGGTATCCGGTCGCTACCCGTTCGAAAGCCTGCCCCGCCGATGCGTGCGCCTCGAAGACACCCAGGAATTGCTGGCTACCATGGCCGGTGAACGCCACGGTGTCCCGCCAGTACACGGAGTGCTCACACCATGACAACAGCGCGCGTGCCCAAATTGCCGCTCGACGAGGCCAAAGCCGCCGCCGACGAAGCGGCCGTGCCCGACTACATGGCCGAACTCAGCATCTTCCAAGTGCTGCTCAACCATCCGCCGCTGGCGCGCGCCATCAATGACCTGCTCGCCACCATGCTGTGGCACGGTGCCCTCGACCCACGGTTGCGTGAGCTGGTGATCATGCGGATCGGCTGGCTCACCGCGTGCGACTACGAGTGGACGCAGCACTGGCGCGTCGCGTCTGGGCTGGGCGTCACGGCCGACGATCTGCTCGGTGTACGCGATTGGCAGCGATACGACGGGTTCGGGCCCACCGAGCGCGCGGTGCTGGCGGCCACTGACGACGTGGTGCGCAACGGCAAGGTCAGTGCCGAGAGCTGGGCGGCCTGCGAACGCGAATTGCACAGCGACAAAACAGTTCTTGTCGAGCTCGTCACCGCCATTGGCGCATGGCGAATGGTCGCATCGATTCTGCACAGCCTCCAGGTCCCATTGGAAGAGGGCGTGTCCAGCTGGCCGCCGGACGGGCAGTCACCGTAGATCTCACACGATCCGGTAGGTCTGCACGGCGTGCGCGACGACGTTGCCGTCGGTATCGGTCGCGGTGATCTCGGTGAAGGTGAGTTCCTTGCGTCGCCGGGCGGTGCGGGCTTGACACAGCAGGTCGCAGCGCTTGGCGGCGCCGGTGTACTGGATGCTCATCGCGAGGCGCGCATGCCCTTGTCGAAATCGTGGTTGGACCACGCGGCGGCCGCGCCGGCGGTGTCCATTGCCGAGGCGATCACCCCGCCGTGAAAGTAGGTGCCGTCATTGGTGAGGTCTTCGCGGAACGGGAGCCGAATCGTGACGTCGTCGGGCTCGTAACGCTCAAAGACGACCCCGAGCCCGCCGATGAATGGTGTTCAGCATCAGGTCACGCACCGCCTGGCGGCGCTCGTGCTGCTCTTGAGGGGACATGGGCGCGGTCAATGGCTCAGCCATGAATTGCAGATTACCGTAACCGATTGACATATCAATCAATAACTTTTAGCGTCGGACGAATGCGAACCAGGGTTGCCGAAATGCTCGGAGTCGAGTTCCCGATATGCGCTTTCAGCCACTGCCGCGATGTGGTGGCCGCGGTGACCAACGCGGGTGGATTCGGGATCCTCGGCGCTGTCGCGCACAGCCCGAAACGGCTAGAGAGCGAGCTGACCTGGATCGAGGAGCAGACGGGCGGCAAGCCCTACGGGGTCGACTTGCTGTTGCCGCCCAAATATGTCGGCGCCGAGCAAGGCGGGATCGACGCCAAACAAGCCCGGGAGCTGCTGCCCGAGGAGCACCGTGCGTTCGTTGACGACTTGCTGGCCCGCTACGGCATCACGGCACCGGCCGAGGAGCCGCGTGGGTCCGGCGGCGGCCTGAACATCTCGCCCAAGGGCTATGAGCCGCTGCTCGATGTGGCCTTCGCTCACGACATTCGGCTGATCGCCAGCGCGCTCGGGCCGCCCCCCGGGGACCTCGTCGAACGTGCCCACGACCACGACGTGCTGGTGGCCGCCCTGGCCGGCAGCACCCGGCACGCGCAGCGGCATGCCGCCGCGGGTGCCGACTTGATCGTCGCGCAGGGCACCGAGGCCGGCGGTCATACCGGCGAGGTGGCGACCATGGTCTTGGTCCCCGAGGTCGTGGATGCTGTGTCGCCGGTGCCCGTTCTCGCCGCCGGCGGGATCGCCCGCGGTCGCCAGATCGCCGCGGCGCTGGCCCTAGGCGCCGAAGGCGTGTGGTGCGGATCGGTGTGGCTGACCACCGAAGAAGCCGAGACGCCCCCGGTGGTCAAGGACAAGTTTCTGGCGGCCAGCTCTTCGGACACGGTGCGGTCGCGCTCGATGACGGGCAAGCCGGCGCGGATGCTCCGCACGGCCTGGACCGACGAATGGGACCGGCCGGAAAACCCCGACCCGCTCGGAATGCCGCTGCAGAGCGCACTGATCACCGAGTCGCAGGTGCGCATCAACCAGGCGGCCGCTCACCCGGGAGCCAGGGCGCGTGAGCTGGCCACCTACTTCGTCGGTCAGGTGGTCGGCTCGCTCGACCGGGTCCGGCCGACGCGCTCGGTGGTGCTCGACATGGTCGAGGAGTTCATCGACACCATCGGGCAGCTAGAGAGCTTGGTTGAGAGGTGAGCACTAGCACCCGGCGACGCCGGGCGGTGAGCGACGAGGACAAGTCGCAGCGGCGCGACGAGATCATGGCGGCTGCCAAGGAAGTGTTCGCGCGCAAAGGTTTTCACGCGACGACGATTGCAGACATCGCCAAGCAGGCGGGCCTGGCCTACGGGTCGGTCTATTGGTACTTCGACTCCAAGGACGAGCTATTCCACGCGTTGATGGCGGTCGAGGAGAGTGCGCTGCGTAGCCATATCGCGGCGGCGCTGGCTGCACTGGGCGAGCCGGCGGAAAACGTCGGACAAGAGGCGCCGCTTCGGGCCTTCTTAGAAAGCTCAGTGCAGGCGACGTTGGAATTCTTCGAAGCCGACAAGGCTACCGTCAAGCTGCTGCTCCGCGACCCTTATGCACTCGGCGAGCGATTCGAAAAGCACCTCGGTGGGATCTACGAGCGGTTCATCGACGACATCGAAACCTTCATCGTCGCCGCCCAACAGCGCGGAGAGGTGGTGGCCGCCCCGCCCCGAATGGTCGCGTACACGCTGGCGGCGCTGGTCGGGCAGTTGGCGCACCGGCGGCTGAGCACCGACGACGACGTCACCGCAACTCAGGTCGCCGACTTCGTCGTTGCGCTGGTCTTCGACGGGTTGCGCCCGCGGGGCGGCGGATAAAACCAGGGGACTGTTCGGCAAACACAAAATGAACGACCGGTGTTGACCGCATCGGAGCCATACTCCCAGGTCAATGGCGTAAAGCTGGCTAAGACCTGTGTGCGCACCCAATAAAGGCGTAAAGATTCACCAGACACGGCAGGGCGGTTTGACCCTGTCGGCGCCATCGTGCATTATCGGTCGGGTAAGCACCTCGTTAGGTGAGGCGTCTACACGAATACAGGCCACTGACCCCGAACGTCGAAAGACGCCCCGGGTCAGGACAGCTCCTCCCGGCTTAAGGGTTGAGCCCAGGTGGCTTCCGGGTGACCGGACACGTCGTGTGGTGTCGAAGCTCTGACGAGAGGGGTGCGGATCGCCGACGGTCGTCGGGTTTCTGCTCCGCTGCTGCGCGTACATCGTGTGTGGATAACCGCATGCGTCGTGACCGTGAGGAGGTGAGGGACATATGAGTTCCAGCGATAGTCCGGACCGAAGTCCGAGCTTTGTTTCGTCCCGATCCGGTCTCCGGCACGACGTTCTCGGCTGAGTCGTCGCAACGCCAACTGGTTTATCGGCCAAGCGTTCCGGGATCGGAACCGCTACGGGACGGGACACGTCAGTCCAGTTAGTCCTCGTTTGAAACCCCGTCTAGGAGGCCATCATGACCGCAGCTCTGTACGACGAAGCGGTAACCACAGCGCCCGTCCGCACGCTGACGGTGGTGCGCGACACCGACACGATCGAGGCCGCCGCGCCCAAGAAGGTCGCGCGCCGGGTCAACACCCTGCCTTTCGGTGCCGGCGGCGACCCGCTGGTGGACGGCGCTGCTCGCTTGTTGAGCATTGCGCTGCGCCACGTGTACGCGGCGCTGTGGCGGGTTGGTGTGCTCGAAGTCCAGGCCTAAAGAGGCGAAGTCGAAATGGATAGCGAGCAATCACCGCTCCAAGGGCTACCCGGCCGCAGGTCTTCCCTGAGGTCAGGTAGCCCCTTGGAGTGCGGTGGTTGAGTACAATCGCTGCATCGGCATCGATCCGGCCATCACCGGGGAGCCTTCGGAAGAACAGCCGGCCTGGCTCAGTAGAACCGAACGGGTAGGCCCGTCACAGCCGTAATCGAGCGGCCACGCGAAAGCGCGGCAAGCGGGGTGGTACCGCGGCGCTCGCGCACGTGGCGCGTCGTCGTCCCCGGCCTGACTAACGGCATTGGGGCACAGGAGACTACGCACATCGTGACCGATCACGCTGACCTCGAGGGTCAACCCGTGGACTCCGTTGCGGGCTATCCGAAGCCGGCCGGCGGAGCGCCCGACTTCCCGGCGCTCGAGCTCGAGGTGCTCGACTACTGGGCCCGCGACGACACCTTCCGGGCCAGCATCGCCCGCCGCGATGGCGCCCCGGAATACGTCTTCTACGACGGCCCGCCGTTCGCCAACGGGCTGCCGCACTATGGGCACCTGCTCACCGGCTACGTCAAAGACATCATCCCGCGCTACCGCACCATGCGCGGCTACAAGGTGGAGCGCCGGTTCGGCTGGGACACCCACGGGCTGCCCGCCGAACTCGAAGTCGAGCGCCAGCTGGGCATCACCGACAAATCCCAGATCGACGCCATGGGCATCGCCGCGTTCAACGAAGCCTGCCGTGAATCCGTCTTGCGCTACACCGACGAGTGGCAGGCCTATGTCACCCGCCAGGCGCGCTGGGTCGATTTCGACAACGACTACAAGACGCTGGACCTGTCCTACATGGAGTCGGTGATCTGGGCGTTCAAACAATTGTGGGACAAGGGCCTGGCATACGAGGGCTACCGGGTGTTGCCCTACTGCTGGCGCGACGAAACGCCGCTGTCCAACCACGAATTGCGGATGGACGACGACGTTTACCAAAGCCGCCAAGACCCGGCGATCACGGTGGGCTTCAAAGTGGTGGGCGGGGAACCACAAAACGAGCTAGCCGGTGCCTACCTACTGGTGTGGACGACAACACCGTGGACCCTGCCGTCGAACCTCGCGGTCGCCGTCAACCCCGAGGTGACCTACGTCGTGGTCCGGGCCGGCGATCGTCGTTTCGTGCTGGCGCAGCCGCGGCTGGCCGCCTACGCCCGCGAGTTGGGCCCCGAACTAGGAGATGCACCCGAGATACTGGCCACCTATCGGGGGGCCGACCTGCTCGGCATGCGCTACCTGCCGCCGTTCCCGTATTTCATGGACCCAAAACAGGCGGCCAACGCGTTTCAGGTGCTCGCGGGCGATTTCGTGACCACCGAGGACGGTACCGGCATCGTGCACATGGCGCCGGCCTACGGCGAAGACGACATGGCCACCACCGACAAGGTCGGCATCGAGCCGGTCACCCCGGTCGATTCCAAAGGGCGTTTCGACGCCACCGTCCCGGATTACCAGGGACAGCACGTCTTTGACGCCAACCCGCACATCATCCGCGACCTGAAGAACCACAGCGGTCCCGCGGCGGCCAACGGCGCGGTGTTGATCCGCCACGAAACCTATGAGCACCCCTACCCGCACTGCTGGCGGTGCCGCAATCCGCTGATCTACCGGGCGGTCTCGTCGTGGTTCGTCACGGTCACCGAATTCCGCGACCGCATGGTCGAACTCAACCAGCAGATCACCTGGTATCCCGAGCACGTCAAGGACGGCCAGTTCGGTAAGTGGCTGCAGGGCGCCCGCGATTGGTCGATCTCGCGAAACCGTTACTGGGGCACCCCGATCCCGGTGTGGAAATCGGATGATGCCGCGCACCCGAGAATCGATGTATACGGCAGCTTAGACGAGCTGGAGCGCGACTTCGGGGTGCGGCCCACCAATTTGCACCGCCCCTACATCGACGAGCTCACCCGGCCCAACCCCGACGATCGCCACCGGCCGCAGCACGATGCGGCGGATCCCCGACGTGCTCGACGTGTGGTTCGATTCGGGCTCGATGCCGTATGCCCAGGTGCACTATCCGTTCGAGAACGGTGACTGGTTCGACGGAGTCGATTGCGCCGACCCCGACAAGCAGGTCGACGCACATTACCCGGGCGACTTCATCGTCGAGTACATCGGGCAGACCCGCGGCTGGTTCTACACGTTGCATGTGCTGGCCACCGCGCTCTTCGACCGGCCCGCGTTCAAAACCTGTGTTGCGCACGGGATTGTGCTGGGCTCCGACGGCCAGAAGATGAGTAAGTCGCTGCGCAACTACCCCGATGTCGCCGAGGTGTTCGACCGCGACGGCTCCGATGCCATGCGGTGGTTCCTGATGGCCTCGCCGATCCTGCGCGGCGGCAATCTGATCGTCACCGAACAGGGCATCCGCGAAGGCGTGCGTCAGGTACTGCTGCCGTTGTGGAACGCCTATAGCTTCTTGGCGCTGTACGCACCCAAAGTCGGTACCTGGCGCACCGATTCGGCGCACGTGCTGGACCGCTACATTCTGGCCAAGCTGGCCGCGCTGCGTGAGGACCTCACCGCGGAGATGGAGGTCTGCGACATCTCCCGGGCCTGCGAACACCTGCGTCAGTTCACCGAGGCATTGACGAATTGGTATGTGCGACGGTCGCGTTCGCGGTTCTGGGAGGAAGACGTCGATGCTATCGACACCCTACATACCGTGCTGGAGGTGACCGCGCGGCTGGCCGCTCCGCTGCTTCCGTCGGTCACCGAGATCATTTGGCGCGGTCTTACCGGCGGACGGTCGGTACATCTGACCGACTGGCCGCAAGCCGGTGACTTGGGTACGGACCCCGACCTGGCCGCCGCGATGGATCAGGTCCGCGAAGTGTGCTCGGCCGCATCGTCGCTGCGCAAAGCCAAGAAACTGCGGGTACGCCTGCCGTTACCGAAACTGACTGTGGCGGTGCAGAACCCGCAACGGCTGGAGCCGTTCGTCGATCTGATCGCCGACGAGCTCAACGTCAAGCATGGTCGAGCTGACCGATGCGATCGACACCTACGGCTCCTTTGAGCTCACCGTCAACGCGCGGGTGGCGGGGCCCCGGCTGGGCAAGGATGTCCAGGCCGCCATCAAGGCGGTCAAGGCCGGGGAAGGCGTCGTCAACCCGGATGGCACCCTGACCGCGGGTCCCGCGGTGCTGCAACCCGATGAGTACAGCTCAAGGCTGGTGGCTGCCGACCCGGAATTCACCGCGGCGCTGGCCGATGGGGCCGGCCTGGTGGTGCTGGACGGCACGGTGACCCCCGAGCTGGAGGCCGAGGGTTGGGCCAAGGACCGGATCCGCGAGCTGCAGGAGTTGCGCAAGTCGACGGGGCTGGACGTGTCCGACCGCATCCGCGTGGTGATGTCGGTGCCCGCCGGGCGGGCCGATTGGGCGCGCGACCATCGCGACCTCATCGCCGGCGAGATCCTGGCCACCAGCTTCGAATTCGGCGAACCGGTCGATGGGGCCGAGATCGGCGACGGCGTGCGGGTGAGTATCGCTAAGGCATAGCCGCGAAAGTGCAACTACCGAAACATTTCCCGAGAGACCCTGTTCCCGAGAGACCCTGTCGGTAGTTGCACTTTCGCGGCTAACGTTTACGAGCCCGCCAGCGCTGCCTGCCGGCGCGGACTTCAACGTCGACGTCACGAAATCCCGCCGCGCGCAAGCGATCCGGCAGCGTCTCCGGCGGTACCGGGTTGCAGGTGTCGCGGAAATGCAGGATCCGGAACCGTAGCGACGGCACCCCGTCGCTGCCGGCGAAGACCCCGCCGGGGCGCAGCACCCGGAAGGCCTCCGCGAACAGCCGGTCTTGCAGTTCCGGCGTTGGGACGTGGTGCAGCATGGTGAACGACACCACCGAGCTGAACTCATCGGCCGGCAATCCGGTGTTGGTGCCGTCGCCGTTGATGATGTGCGCCCGGTCTCCATACAGCTTCTGTAGCCGCTGCGCCATCGGTGTATCGAGTTCGACCGCGGTGAGCTGTGGCGTCTTGTCGACCAGCACCCGCAGGATTGCGCCGTATCCCGGGCCGACCTCGAGGGTGTTGTCGCCCAGTTCCACATCGGCGAGGACCCAGGGCAACAGCTGACCTTCGACCTGCTTTGCCCAGCGGTTGGAGTTGCAGCACCAGCGATGACAGAGGTTCATGGCCATGCTCATCGACGCTAGACCAATAGCATTTCTGGTTGTGGAGTCCCGTTGGGTGCTGCACCTGGACATGGATGCGTTCTTCGCCTCCGTCGAACAACTCACCCGACCGACCCTGCGGGGGCGGCCGGTGCTGGTGGGCGGTCTGGGTGGCCGGGGCGTGGTGGCCGGCGCCAGCTACGAAGCGCGCGTGTTCGGCGCCCGGTCGGCCATGCCCATGCATCAGGCTCGCCGGCTGATCGGCGTCACCGCGGTGGTGTTGCCGCCGCGCGGTGTGGTGTACGGGGTGGCCAGCCGGCGGGTCTTCGACACCGTGCGCAGCGTGGTACCCGTCGTCGAGCAACTGTCCTTTGATGAGGGCTTCGGCGAACCACCCCAACTTGCCGGTGCCTCGGGCGCGGACGTCGAGGCGTTCTGCGAGGGCTTGCGGCGACGGGTCCGCGAAGAGACGGGCCTGATCGCCTCCGTCGGCGCGGGCTCGGGTAAGCAGATCGCCAAGATCGCGTCCGGCCTGGCCAAACCCGACGGCATTCGGGTGGTCCGGCGCGCCGAAGAACAGTTGCTGCTCGGCGGATTGCCGGTGCGGCGGCTGTGGGGAATCGGCCCGGTCGCCGAGGAGAAGCTGCATCGACTCGGCATCGAGACGATCGGACAGCTGGCCGCGCTGACCGACGCCGAGGTGGCCAACATCCTGGGTGCCACGATCGGGCCGGCGCTGCACCGCCTGGCCCGCGGCATCGACGACCGTCCCGTCGTCGAGCGGGCCGAAGCGAAGCAGATCAGCTCCGAGTCCACCTTCGCCGTCGACCTGACCAGCCTCGAGCAGCTGCGTGAGGCGATCGACCCGATCGCCGAGCATGCCCACCAGCGTCTGCTGCGCGACGGCCGCGGCGCCCGCACGGTCACGGTGAAGCTGAAGAAATCCGATATGAGCACGCTGACCCGTTCAGCGACGTTGCCTTACGCGACGACCGAGGCCGGCGCGCTTATCGCGGTGGCGCGGCGGCTGCTGCTCGATCCACGCCAGATCGGGCCCATTCGCTTACTCGGCGTTGGGTTTTCGGGATTGAGCGATGTGCGCCAAGAGTCGCTGTTCCCGGACCTGGAGCTGTCGGCGCTGGAATCGGAGGAGGCCCACCACACGGTCGACGCGCTGCCGCCGGCACAAAACGACGCGGGGTGGCGGGTGGGAGACGATATAGCCCACCGCGAACTGGGGCACGGCTGGGTGCAGGGCGCGGGCCACGGAGTGGTCACCGCGCGGTTCGAGACTCGTAGTTCTGGCCCGGGTCAGGCTCGGACGTTCCCCGCCGATACCGGTGATCTCGTCAGCGCCAACCCGGTCGATTCCCTGGACTGGCCGGATTACGTCGGCGCGCTGCAGGCTGACGCTCTGTCAGCCCCATCGGGCGATGACGTCGGCGACCGGTAGCTTCGCGGCCAGCGCTGCCATCACCAGGACCCGAGCCTGAGGCGGCCGCAACCTCGGCACCATCACCGCGCCGGCGGCCGCCATATCGTGTCCCGGACCGTAGCTGGCGCCGACCCGCCCACCGGGGACACGGGTGGACACCGCGATAACGATCCCGTTGCCGCAATGGCGGCGCACGGCGTCGACCACCGCGTTTCCGGCATTGCCCGAACCCAACGCTTCCAGCACCACGCCCCGTGCGCCGGCGGCCACACATGCGTCAAGGGCTACGGCGTCACTTCCCAGGTATGCCGCGACGATGTCGACCCGCGGTGCGGCGGCGGCGCTGACATCGCCGACGTACGGTCGCGTCTTCGTCCGGGTCTGGGTCACGCCGCCATCCACCGCGCCGAGCGGCTCACCGGCAAAGCCGTTCAGGTCGTTGGTGGCTACCTTGCTCAGGCCCAACGGCTGCAGCACCCGGCCGGCGAAACACACCAGTACACCCAGGTCCCGGGCGCCTGGGCTGCCCGCCACCGCCAGTGCATCGCGCAGGTTGGCCGGACCGTCGGCGTCGGGGGCGTCGGCGCTGCGCATCGCGCCGGTCAGAACCACCGGCGCCGCCCCGGCGTAAACGAGGTCCAGCCACAGCGCCGTCTCTTCCAAGGTGTCGGTGCCGTGGGTGATCACCACACCGTCGGCGCCGTCATCGGTCGCGGCTTGCACCGCACCGCGAATTCGATCCCAATCGGCCAGCACCAGCTGAGAGCTGTCGAGCGCCAGCAGGTCAACGACGTCGACGTCGAGGCCGTTTTTAAGCGGTGCTGTCAGATCCGCCCCGCTATAGGCGGGCCGATGCACACCGTCCGCACCGGTGCCGGTCGATATCGTGCCTCCGGTGGCGATGACGGTGAGGCGGGCCATAGTGGAATCATCGCGCACGCTGCCCGCGAACATCGGCTAGCCTGCGTCCGCATTAGGGGATGATGTGAGAGTGCCTGAGGAACCAACGGGATCGGCCGAGCCGGTGACCTCAGCCGAGAAGGCTGGGGACGCCGGCGACGTCGTGGAACCCGCAGCGATCGTGCCGCCGAGGCGGCTGCGTCTGCTGATGTCGGTGGCGGCGGTCGTGCTGACCCTGGACATCGTCACGAAGGTGCTTGCCGTCAGACTGCTGCCCCCCGGCCAGCCGGTGTCAATCATCGGCGACACGGTGACCTGGACTTTGGTGCGCAATTCGGGCGCCGCGTTCTCGATGGCGACCGGATATACCTGGGTGCTGACGCTGATCGCGACCGGTGTGGTGGTCGGCATCTTTTGGATGGGACGTCGGCTGGTGTCGCCGTGGTGGGCGGTGGGCCTGGGCATGATCCTGGGTGGCGCTATGGGCAACCTGGTCGATCGTTTCTTCCGGGCGCCCGGGCCGCTCCGCGGCCATGTGGTGGACTTTTTGTCGGTCGGCTGGTGGCCGGTGTTCAATGTCGCCGATCCGTCCGTAGTGGGCGGCGCCATCCTGCTGGTGGCGCTGTCGATTTTCGGATACGACTTCGACACTGTGGGCCGGCGAAGGGCCGACCAACGTTGACTGACCGCTCGATGCCCGTTCCGGAGGGACTGGCGGGCATGCGTGTTGACGCCGGCCTGGCACGCCTGTTGGGACTCTCGCGCAGCGCGGTGGCGGCCCTCGCAGAAGAGGGCGGTGTCGAACTGGACGGGGTTCAGGCGGGAAAGTCTGATCGGCTGACCAGCGGTGCTTGGCTGCAGGTGCGCTTGCCCGAGGCGCCGGCTCCACTGCAGAACACGCCCGTCGAGATCGAGGGCATGACGATTCTTTATTCCGACGACGACATCGTTGCGGTCGACAAGCCGGCGGCAGTGGCCGCCCATGCATCGGTGGGCTGGACCGGACCCACGGTGCTCGGCGGCCTGGCCGCTGCCGGCTACCGGATCACCACCTCCGGCGTGCCCGAGCGGCAGGGCGTTGTGCATCGCCTCGACGTCGGCACCTCCGGGGTGATGGTGGTGGCGCTGTCCGAGCGCGCATACACCGTGCTCAAGCGGGCGTTCAAACAACGCACAGTCGACAAGCGCTACCACGCGCTGGTCCAGGGACATCCGGATCCGTCCAGCGGGACGATCGACGCGCCGATCGGACGGCGACGCGGCCACGACTGGAAGTTCGCGGTCACCAAAAACGGTCGGCACAGCCTCACCCACTACGACACCCTGGAAGCCTTCGTCGCCGCCAGCCTGCTCGACGTGCATCTGGAAACCGGTCGCACCCACCAGATCCGGGTGCATTTCGCCGCGCTGCATCACCCCTGCTGCGGCGACCTCACCTACGGGGCTGACCCGAAACTAGCGAAAAGGCTTGGGCTGGAACGTCAATGGCTGCACGCACGCTCGCTGTCGTTTGCCCATCCGGCCGATGGCAGGCGGATGGAGATCGTCAGCCCCTATCCGCCCGATCTGCAGCACGCGCTGGACGTCTTGCGAGAAGAGGGCTAATCATTCAGGCTTGCGGGCCTCGGCGAGCACCCGCGTGGAGTAAGCGACGAAGGGCCCCTCGGCCTCGATGCGCTCATGGAGTTCCCGCAACCGCTCGCGATAGGCGTCGACCGTGAAGCCCGGCACCGTCCAAATCACCTTGTGCAGGAAGTAGATAACGGCGCCGACGTCGAAAAACTCGGCCCGCATCCGCTCCATACGCATGTCCACGACCTGCAGCCCGGCGGCTTGTGCCTGCGCGCTCTGGTTGTCCGGGTGCAGCTCGGCCCATTTCTCTGGTTGCGGCCCGATGAAGTATTCGACCAGCTCCGACATGGTCGCGGGTCCGATCTGTTGGGCAAAGTAGGTGCCGCACGGTCGCAGCACCCGGGCGATCTCACTCCACCGCACGTCGACCGCATGACGGCTGGTCACCAGGTCGAACGCCTCATCGGCGAACGGCAACCGTGGTTCATCGCCGGTCACGACGACCACCACGCCACGCGGATGCAGGAGTTTGGTCGCCAGGGCCGCGTTGGGCGGCCACGATTCCGTCGCGGCCATCGTGGGCGGGAATTTCGCGGCACCGGCGAGCACCTCGCCGCCACCGGTGTCGATGTCGCATGCGGCCGACACGCTCGCCAAGCGCTGGCTCATCTGGCGCTGGTAGCCCCACGACGGACGTTCCTCGGTCGCACGCCCGTCCAGCCAGGAAAAATCCCAACCGTCGACGGGGGCCGCATCGGCCTCCGTCACCAGATCTTCGAAGGTGCGGCCCATGGGAGGAATGCTAGGCATTGTTCACGGCGTGCGACAGACGAACTTGGTGCCGTCGAGGTCGAGCTTGACCTCGCCCTGGTGCTCCCAATATTCCGAACCCTGGCGGCCGTACCTGGCCCCACTGCCGGACGGTTGGATGAAAAGGATCTCTTGGTTTCCTTTCCAGTTGAGCACCGCGGTCGGCGGGTCGAACTGGTTGTAGAACTGTGCGGTCAGCGGCCCGAAGTCGGCGGGGCACTGGTAAGCGACGACGGGTGGCGCCACGGTGGCAGGGTCGGCGATGGCCAACTGGACCAGCCGGGTTTGATAGGCCTCGAGTACGCAGGTGTGCATGTCCGCGTTTTGTGCGCAGCCATCGCGGACGGTCGCCCAGTTGTTCTGCGCGGCCGTCAGCGCGGCCTGGTCCGCGCCGGGTCGGGCCAGCGCCTGCTGGTAGGCGGCCTGCAGCCGGCGGTCGAGGTCAGTCAATTGCGGGTCGTTGCAGACCAGCTGCTGCGTCCCGTTTGCCGGTTTGGCGCAGTCGAGTCCCGCCGTGGCCGTCGGTGTGGTGGTACTGGCCGCCGGATGGGTTGGTTTGGAGCCGCAGGCGCTCAGAACCAGGGCCGCAACGATGACGGCGAGCAGTCTCATACCTGCTGACTACCGTGTGTCCGGCCCAAGCCGCACGCGACACGCCGAGATGGCCGCCATGGTCGTGGTGGGAACCGCAATCACAGCCCACAGGGCAATCTCGGCGCAGGTGAGCTCAAACCTTGGTGGTCTCGCCCGACGCGATTTCGGGAGCCAGTGGCGCGATGGCACTGAGTATTTCGGTCACCGTCTCCGACGGCACTCCGGCCGCAGCCAGTGCATCGGCCAAGTGTCCGGCCACCAGGCTGAAGTGGTGCATGGCGATCCCCGCGCCCCTGGTGCACTTGCTTCATCGGCGCTCCGGTGTAGGGCTCGGGGCCGCCGAGAGCGGCGGCAAAGAACTCCACCTGCTTGCCTTTGAGGCGGTTCATATTCGTTCCGGTGAAGAAGCCTGACAGTTGATCATCGGCAAGCACACGAACGTAGAAGTCCTCGACCACGACTTCGATCGCCTCGTGCCCGCCGATCCGGTCGTAGATGCTGACTGGCTCGGGCTTGCGGAAGCGTGCCAGAATTTTCATGAGTACGATTGGAACATTTTGGCGTTGCCCGCCAGTTAGTGTGCGATCACGCGTGGATTACTCTGCGTAACAAGCGGATTGCTCAGATGTAGCGACTGCGATCGCTGCAGCGTGAGATGCGCGCCCGGTTCACATGACCGAAATCTGCGTCGAGTCGGGGGCCGATGTCCTAGGTTGGCTTAATGACGCACGTCACATCACCGCACAGCCCCGCGAGGCGGTCCTGGTCAACGGGCAGCCCACCCGCGGTCGGGGGGCCAACATCATCAGGAGCGAAAGCCGATGAATCTTGGTGACTTAACGAACTTAGTGGAAAAGCCGCTGGCGGCGGTGTCCGACATCGTCAACACCCCCAACTCGGCTGGGCGATATCGACCGTTCTACCTGAGGAACTTGCTTGATGCGGTGCAGGGCCGCACACTCAGCGATGCCGTCCAGGGCAAGGTCGCCCTGATCACCGGAGGGTCGTCGGGCATCGGGGAGGCCGCCGCGAAGAAGATCGCGGAAGCGGGCGGCGCGGTGGTGCTGGTCGCCCGCACCCGGGAAAACCTCGAGAAGGTAGCGAACGACATCCGCGGCAACGGCGGGACCGCTCACGTGTACCCGTGCGACCTGTCCGACATGGACGCCATCGCCGCGATGGCCGATCAGGTGCTGGACGACCTCGGCGGCGTCGACATCCTGATCAACAATGCGGGCCGGTCCATTCGACGCTCATTGGAGCTGTCCTACGACCGGATCCACGATTACCAGCGGACCATGCAGCTGAACTACCTCGGCGCGGTCCAGCTCATCCTCAAATTCATCCCCGGGATGCGGGAGCGCGGATTCGGGCAGATCATCAACGTCTCCTCGGTCGGCGTGCAGACCCGAGCACCGCGCTTCGGCGCCTACATCGCCAGCAAGGCCGCGCTGGACAGCCTGTGCGACGCACTGCAAGCCGAGACAGTGAACGAAGACGTCCGATTCACCACCGTGCACATGGCGCTGGTACGCACCCCGATGATCAGCCCGACCACGATGTACGACAAATTCCCGGCGCTGACGCCGGATCAGGCGGCCGGTGTGATCACCGACGCGATCGTGCACCGGCCCCGGCGGGCCAGCTCGCCGTTCGGGCAATTCGCCGCCGTCGCCGACGCCGTCAACCCCGCGGTGATGGACCATGTCCGCAACCGCGCCTTTGCCATGTTCGGCGACTCCGATGCTGCCAGGGGCGACGAATCGACTACCGACACAACGCAATTCGACAAGCAAAGCGACACGTTCGTGCGAGCGACCCGCGGGATACATTGGTGACACCATGAGCCTTCCGAAACCTGACCATCACGCAACCGTCGTCATCACCGGCGCCTCATCCGGCATCGGCGCCGAACTTGCTCGCGGGCTGGCCCGCCGCGGCTTCTCGCTGCTCCTGGTTGCGCGGCGACGCGAGCGCCTGGACGATCTGGCCAACGAAGTAGGCAAGGAATACTCGGTCGCCATTGAGGTGATGCCGCTGGACCTCAGCGACAGCGAGGCCCGCGCAAAATTGGCGGACCGGCTTCGCTACGAACCGATCGCCGGGTTGTGCAACAGCGCCGGCTTCGGCACCAGTGGGATCTTCTACACGTTGCCGATCGAACGCGAGAGTGAACAAGTCACCCTCAACGCGCTGGCGTTGATGGAACTCACCCACGCCGCCCTGCCCGGCATGGTCGAGCGCGGTGCCGGTGCGGTGCTGAACATCGCCTCGATCGCCGGGTTCCAGCCGATACCCGGGATGGCGATCTATTCGGCGACCAAGGCCTTTGTGCAGACGTTCTCCGAAGCCGTCCACGAGGAACTGCACGGGACGGGAGTGTCGTGCACGGTCCTGTGTCCGGGTCCGGTGCCGACCGAGTGGGCCGAGATCGCCGACGCCGAACGCTGGAGCATCGGTGTGGCGCAGGTCTCGCCGCAGGACGTCGCCGAGGCCGCAATCGGCGGGATGCTGCACGGCAAGCGCAGCGTGGTGCCCGGCATGGTGCCCAAGGTCGTCAGCGCCGGCGGCAGATTTGCACCGCGCAGCCTGCTGCTGCCGGCCCTGCGGATCGGTACCGGACTGGGTCGCTGACGATGGCCGCTGTCGACCTGACTGCCGACGTGCCGATAAGCCCGCAGGAGATGTGGGACCACGTTTCCGACTTGTCGGATCTGGGGGACTGGCTGGTGATGCACGAGGGATGGCGCAGCGAGCTGCCCGACGAGCTGAGTGAAGGAACCCAAGTCGTGGGCGTGGCGCGTGCCAAGGGCTTCCGCAACCGGGTGACGTGGACGGTGACCACGTGGGATCCGCCGCACCAGGTTGCGCTGTCGGGGTCCGGCAAAGGCGGTACAAAGTACGCCGTCACGCTCACCGTGCGGGGCACAGAAGAGGGGTCCGCCCTCGGTCTGCGCCTTGAGCTGGGCGGGCGTGCGTTGTTCGGTCCGGTGGGTTCGGCGGCGGCGCGCGCCGTCAAGGGGGACGTGGAGAAATCGCTGAGGTTATTCGTCGAGCTGTACGGATAGTGGCCGCAAGACACACTTCGCGACACGCCCGAAAGCCGTCGGTCCTCAGTCATAGACTGGCGTCCCTATGAACCAATCCTTCGTGCACCTGCATAACCACACCGAGTACTCGATGCTGGACGGTGCCGCGAAGATCACCCCGATGCTCGCCGAGGCGGAGCGGCTGGAAATGCCCGCGATCGGGATGACCGACCACGGAAACATGTTCGGCGCCAGCGAGTTCTACAACGCGGCCACCAAGGCCGGGATCAAGCCGATCATCGGCGTCGAAGCGTACATCGCGCCGGGCTCACGCTTCCACACCCGGCGCGTCACCTGGGGAGACCCCAGCCAGAAGGCCGACGACGTCTCCGGGAGCGGCTCCTACACGCACCTGACGATGGTGGCCGAGAACGCCACCGGCCTGCGCAACCTCTTCAAGCTGTCCTCGCTGGCCTCCTTCGAGGGCCAGCTCAGCAAGTGGTCGCGCATGGACGCCGAGCTCATCGCCGAACACGCCGACGGCATCATCATCACCACCGGCTGCCCGTCCGGCGAGGTGCAGACCCGGCTGCGCCTGGGACACGACCGTGAGGCGCTTGCGGCGGCCGCCAAGTGGCGCGAGATCGTCGGGCCGGACAACTACTTCCTCGAGCTGATGGACCACGGGCTGAACATCGAGCGGCGGGTCCGCGAGGGGTTGCTGCAGATCGGCCGCACGCTGGGCATTCGGCCGCTGGCCACCAACGACTGCCACTACGTCACCCGCGACGCCGCGCACAACCACGAGGCGCTGCTGTGCGTGCAGACCGGCAAGACGCTCTCGGATCCGAACCGGTTCAAGTTCGACGGGGACGGCTACTACCTGAAGTCGGCCACCGAGATGCGCCAGATCTGGGACGCCGAGGTGCCCGGCGCCTGCGACTCCACGCTGTTGATCGCCGAGCGGGTGCAGTCTTACGCCGAGGTGTGGGAGCCGCGCGACCGCATGCCGGTGTTCCCGGTGCCCGAGGGACACGACCAGGCGTCGTGGCTGCGCCACGAGGTGGACGCCGGACTGCGTCGGCGGTTTCCCGCCGGCCCGGCGGACGGTTACGCAGAGCGGGCTGCCTACGAGATCGACGTCATCTGCGCCAAGGGCTTCCCGTCCTACTTCCTGATCGTCGCCGACCTGATCAACTACGCGCGGTCGGTGGGCATCCGGGTCGGCCCCGGCCGGGGCTCGGCCGCCGGATCGCTCGTCGCCTACGCCCTGGGCATCACCGATATCGACCCGATTCCGCACGGTCTGCTGTTCGAGCGGTTCCTCAACCCCGAGCGCACGTCGATGCCCGACATCGATATCGACTTCGACGACCGTCGCCGCGGTGAGATGGTGCGCTACGCCGCCGACAAGTGGGGCCACGACCGGGTGGCCCAGGTCATCACCTTCGGCACCATCAAAACCAAAGCGGCGCTGAAAGATTCGGCGCGGATCCACTACGGCCAGCCCGGATTCGCCATCGCCGACCGGATCACCAAGGCGTTGCCGCCGCCGATCATGGCCAAAGACATTCCGCTGTCGGGTATCACCGACCCGAGCCATGAGCGGTACAAGGAAGCCGCCGAGGTCCGCGGCCTGATCGAGACCGACCCGGATGTGCGCACCATCTACCAGACCGCGCGCGGCCTGGAGGGTCTGATCCGCAACGCCGGCGTGCACGCCTGCGCGGTGATCATGAGCAGTGAGCCGCTCACCGAGGCCATCCCGCTGTGGAAGCGACCGCAAGACGGGGCCATCATCACCGGCTGGGATTACCCGTCGTGCGAGGCCATCGGCCTGCTGAAGATGGACTTCCTGGGCCTGCGCAACCTGACGATCATCGGCGACGCGATCGATAACATCAAGGCCAACAAGGGAATTGACCTCGACCTGGAATCCGTGCCGACCGACGACAAGGCCACCTATGAGCTGCTGGGACGCGGCGACACCCTGGGCGTGTTCCAACTCGACGGCGGGCCGATGCGCGACCTGCTGCGCCGGATGCAGCCCACCGGCTTCGAGGACATCGTCGCGGTGCTCGCGCTGTACCGGCCGGGGCCGATGGGCCAGAACGCGCACAACGACTACGCCGACCGCAAGAACGGCCGCCAGGCCATCCGGCCCATCCACCCGGAACTGGCCGAGCCGCTCGAGGAGATCCTGGCCGAGACCTACGGTTTGATCGTCTACCAAGAGCAGATCATGCGGATCGCGCAGAAGGTGGCCGGCTACTCGCTGGCCCGAGCCGACATTCTGCGCAAGGCGATGGGCAAGAAGAAGCGCGAAGTGCTGGAGAAGGAGTTCGAAGGTTTCTCGGACGGCATGCAGGCCAACGGGTTCTCTCGCGCCGCCATCAAGGCGCTGTGGGACACCATCCTGCCCTTCGCCGACTACGCGTTCAACAAGTCGCACGCCGCCGGCTACGGCATGGTGTCCTATTGGACCGCCTACCTGAAGGCCAACTACCCCGCCGAATACATGGCCGGCCTGTTGACCTCGGTCGGTGACGACAAGGACAAGGCCGCCGTGTATCTGGCCGACTGCCGCAAGCTGGGTATCACGGTGTTGCCGCCGGACGTCAACGAGTCCGGCCTGAACTTCGCGTCGGTGGGCGCCGACATCCGGTACGGGCTGGGCGCGGTGCGCAACGTCGGCGCCAACGTGGTGGGTTCGTTGATCAATACCCGCGGTGACAAAGGTAAGTTCACCGACTTCTCGGACTACCTGAACAAGATCGACATCTCGGCGTGCAACAAGAAAGTTACCGAGTCGCTGATCAAGGCGGGCGCGTTCGATTCGCTGGGGCATGCCCGCAAAGGCCTCTTCCTGGTGCACACCGACGCCGTCGATTCGGTGTTGGGCACCAAGAAGGCCGAGGCGATGGGCCAGTTCGACCTGTTCGGGGGCTCTGATGGGCAAGACGGCTGCACCGAAGCGGTGTTCACCATCAAAGTGCCCGACGACGAGTGGGAAGACAAACACAAGCTGGCCCTGGAACGGGAGATGCTGGGGTTGTACGTGTCCGGGCATCCGCTCAAGCGGGTGGCGCACCTGCTGGCCGCTCAGGTGGACACCCACATCCCGGCCATCTTGGACGGCGATGTTCCCAACGAGACCCAGGTGCGGGTGGGCGGCATTCTGGCCTCGGTGAACCGGCGGGTCAACAAAAACGGAATGCCTTGGGCCTCAGCTCAATTGGAAGATCTCACCGGCGGCATCGAGGTGATGTTCTTCCCGCAGGCATATTCCACATACGGCGCCGACATCGCCGATGACGCGGTGGTGCTCATCAACGCCAAGGTGGCGATCCGCGACGACCGCATTGCCCTGATCGCCAACGAACTTGTGGTGCCCGACTTCTCGACCGCCCAGGTGGACCGGCCGCTTGCGGTCAGCCTGCCCACCCGGCAGTGCACCTTCGACAAGGTGAGCGCGCTCAAACAGGTGCTGGCCCGGCATCCGGGGACCTCGCAGGTGCATCTGCGGCTCATCAGTGGGGACCGGATCACCACCCTCGAACTGGACGCATCGCTGCGGGTCACGCCGTCGCCGGCGTTGATGGGCGACCTCAAGGAGCTGCTCGGCCCGGGGTGCTTGGGCGGCTAGTGCTGTTGCCGGAGTTGGCGCTGCACGCCGGTGGTGACCACGCCGCTGGATCTCAGCTGAGTCTGCATTGCCCGGTGGCTATCCGGAAACGACAACAGCTGCTGATAATCCCGATCTACCGAGTGTTCCCTCTCGACCACAAACCCGCAGGCACCGTCGAGTCACCTCGCGTATCGCAGCGCGAACAGTTCTGGATGGACTACGTCTAACGGCCCGGTGATTTCGGGCCATCCGTGCGTGTGGGCGATTTCGTCGGTGGCGTAGAGCAACAGGTTCTGCCGATACCACCACTCACACCGTTCGTCCCACCACAGCCGGCTGCGGAGCAGGTCATAGGGCCGGTAGCCGCGGGGGGCAAACAGCTCCGCCCAGTAGCTTGCCCACCTCTCATTGATGTGTCCGGGCCCATCCTGGCCGGGGACTGCGGCGGAGAAGGCGATCACGTCGGCGTGTCGACACAGGCTGTCGACGAACGTCTCGGCGGCTTCCGGGGGCAGGTGTTCAGCCACTTCAAAGGACGTGACCAGGTCGAATCGGCGACCCAAGTCCAGCGGGGTGGCCAGGTCGTGGCCGACGAAGCGGTCGGCGGGGATGCACAATTGGTCCCGCGGGACATAGTCGCCGTCCACACCAATCGCGTCGGCGCCCTTGTCCTGCCATGCGGCGACCCAGCCACCCACCCCACAGCCAACGTCGAGCACGGAACGGGGGTGGGTCAGCGCGACCAACATCGGCACGATGACCTCGGCCGAGGAGACCGATCCCGCGACCTGCCCTTGGTAGAACTCCGGTGTGTAGAGGGCAATTCCGTTAGCTTCTGGCGTCTGAGGCGCAGGCTGTTGCGTTTGGTGCACTCCGGTGATGCTAACACTTCGGCGAGGCGGCCGTTGCGGAGCCCGGCGGCGGCCGCCACCGCTCGACGTGTTGTTCGCCCTGCTATTCCGCACTATTCCGCGTCCCGTTATGACGGACGTAAGCTCACCGATGTGACGTGGGCGATACTCACCCGGCGCCAAGGAGGACGGAAATGACCACAACCGAGCGTCCGGCCACCATGTGCGAGGCTTTCCAGCGCACCGTGTCGATCGATCCGGACGCCGACGCGCTGCGGACACCTGGTGGCACCCAGATGTTGACGTGGCGAGAGTATGCGAAGCAGGTGCGCGAGGTCGCCGCCGGCCTGGCGGGTTTGGGGGTTCGGCGGGGCGACACGGTTTCGCTGATGATGGCCAATAGGATCGAGTTCTACCCGCTTGAGGTCGGTGCCCAACATGTTGGCGCCACTTCGTTTTCGGTGTACAACACGTTGCCTGCCGAGCAACTGACCTACCTGTTCGACAATGCCGGCACCAAGGTGGCGATCTGCGAGGAGCAGTACGTCGACCGCATTCGCACCAGCGGCGCGCCCATCGAGCACATCGTCTGCATCGACGGTTCACCGCTCGGCACCCTCTCCGTGGACGAGCTGTATGCCGCCGCGCGTGAGGATTTCGACTTCGAGGCGACGTGGCGGGCAGTGCAATCCGACGACATCGTCACTCTCATCTACACGTCCGGGACTACCGGAAACCCCAAAGGTGTGGAGATGACCCATACCAACCTGCTGTTCGAGGGTTACGGCATCGACGAGGTCCTCGGAATCCAGTTCGGTGACCGGGTGACCTCGTTTTTGCCCTCGGCGCACATCGCCGACAGGATGACCGGACTGTACGCCCAGGAGATGTTCGGTACCCAGGTCACCGTGGTGTCCGACGGGCGCGCGATCGTTGCCGCGCTGCCCGACGTGCGGCCCACCGTCTGGGGAGCGGTACCCCGGGTGTGGGAAAAGCTCAAGTCCGGAATCGAATTCATGGTCAGCCACGAGGCGGACGACGTGAAGCGGCAAGCGATGCAGTGGGCGCTGTCGGTGGCGGCCAAGCGCGCCGAGGCAGTGCTCGCAGGCGAATCCATGCCCGATGACGTTGCGGCCGAATGGGCCAAAGCCGACGAGTTGGTGTTGTCGAAGCTGCGGGATCGGCTCGGCTTCAGTGAACTGCGGTGGGCGATCTCGGGAGCGGCGCCGATCCCCAGGGAAACACTGGGATTCTTCGCCGGCATCGGCATCCCGATCGCCGAGGTGTGGGGCATGTCCGAGTTGAGCTGTGCCGCCACCGCCAGCCATCCCCGCGAGGCCCGCCTGGGCAGCGTCGGCAAACTGCTTCCCGGGCTGGAGGGCAAGATCGCCGATGACGGCGAGTACCTGGTCCGCGGTCCGCTGGTCATGAAGGGCTACCGGAAGGAACCGGCGAAGACCGCGGAGGCCATCGATGCCGAGGGCTGGCTGCACACCGGCGACATCTTCGATGTCGACGCGGAAGGCTATCTGCGGGTGGTCGACCGCAAGAAGGAGTTGATCATCAATGCGGCCGGAAAGAACATGTCGCCGGCCAACATTGAGAACACCATCCTGGCCGCGTGCCCGATGATCGGGGCGATGATCACGATCGGCGACGGACGACCGTACAACACCGCGCTCATGGTCTTCGACGCCGACTCGGTCGGGCCCTACGCGGCCCAGCACGGCCTTTCCGACGCCTCGCCCGCGGCCCTGGCGGCTAACCCGGAGGTGATCGCTCGGATCGTCGCCGGAGTGGCCGAGGGCAACGCCAAACTATCGCGGGTGGAACAGATCAAGCGGTTCCGGGTTTTGCCGACGTTGTGGGAGCCCGGCGGTGACGAGATAACGCTCACAATGAAACTCAAGCGCAAGCCGATCATGGCGAAATACGCTGCCGAGATCGAGGAGCTCTACGCATCCGATCAACATCGCGAGGTCCACGAGCCCTCCCAAGCTGCAACGGTGCAACCGGCGTGAGCGGGGGACCGGCGGCGACTGCACGGGAGATCGGCCGTGTAGGGATGCGAAAGTTGCTGCAGCGCAGCGGAATCATTGACGAGTCGGTGACACCGTTGTCGACCGATCCGGCTGAGGTTGCGCAGCTGTTGGGCGCGCGGTGGTATGACGAGCGGCTGCGCAATCTGGCGTCCGAGCTCGACCGCGACCCGGACGGCGTGCGCGCCGAGGCCGCGGGCTACCTGCGGGAGATGGCGGCCTTGCTGGACGAGCGGGCGGTGCAGGCCTGGCGCGGCTTCAGTCGCTGGCTGATGAGGGCCTATGACGTGCTGGTCGACGAGGATCAGGTCGCATATCTGCGCAAGCTGGACCGCAAGGCGACGCTGGCGTTCGCCTTTTCGCACCGCTCCTACTTGGACGGCATGCTGTTGCCCGAGGTGATCCTGGCCAACCGGCTCTCGCCGGCGCTGACCTTCGGCGGCGCCAACCTGAACTTCTTCCCGATGGGCGCATGGGCCAAGCGCACCGGGACGATCTTCATCCGGCGTCAGACCAAAGACATTCCCGCCTACCGGTTCGTGTTGCGCGCTTACGCCGCGCAACTGGTGCAAAACCATGCCAACCTGAGCTGGTCGATCGAAGGGGGCCGGACCAGGACCGGCAAGCTGCGGCCTCCGGTGTTCGGGATTCTGCGCTACATCACCGACGCCGTCGACGAAATCGACGGTCCCGAGGTGTATTTGGTGCCGACTTCCATCGTGTATGACCAGCTGCACGAGGTGGAAGCCATGACCACCGAGGCGTACGGTGCCGTGAAGCGGCCCGAAGATATGCGCTTTTTGATCCGGCTGGCGCGTCAGCAAGGTGAGCGGCTCGGCCGCGCGTATCTGGACTTCGGCGAACCGCTGCCGCTGCGCAAGCGCCTGGAGGAACTGCGCGCCGAGGAGTCGGGGACCGGGACCGAAATCGAACGCATCGCCCTGGACGTCGAACACCGGATCAATCGTGCCACGCCGGTCACGCCCACCGCGGTGGTGAGTCTCGCGTTGCTGGGTGCTGACCGGTCGTTGTCGATCAGCGAGGTACTGGCCACGGTGCAACCGCTGGCAAGCTACATCGCGGCACGGAACTGGGCGGTGGCCGGTGCTGCGGACCTGACCAACCGCTCGACGATCCGGTGGACTTTGCACCAGCTCGTCGCCTCCGGGGTGGTCAACGTCTACGACGCCGGCACCGAAGCGGTCTGGGGTATCTGCGCCGACCAGCATCTGGTCGCGGCGTTCTACCGCAATACCGCGATCCATATCCTGGTCGATCGCGCCATTGCCGAGATGGCGTTAATGGCGGCTTGCGAGTCGAGTGGCTCAATTTCCCCAAGGATGGTGCGTGACGAGGCCCTTCGTCTTCGTGAGTTGCTGAAGTTTGAGTTTCTGTTCTCCGCGCGCGCACAGTTCGAGAAAGAGCTGGCCGACGAGATTCGTCTGATCGCGCCGGTGGCAGATACCACCAAGACCTATTGCGCTGCCGACGTGCGGCGGCTGCTGGAATCGGCCGATGTGCTGCTGGCGCATCTGGTGCTGCGCCCGTTCCTGGACGCCTACCACATCGTCGCTGACCGGCTGGCCGCCTACGAGGACGAATCATTCGACGAAGAAGCTTTCCTCGCCGAGTGCCTCGAGGTGGGCAAGCAGTGGGAGCTGCAGCGCCGAATCGCCAGCGCCGAGTCGAGGTCGATGGAGCTGTTCAAGACCGCACTGCGGCTGGCGCGGCATCGCGAGCTCATCGATGGCTCCGACAGTGCCGACATCGCCAAACGCCGACAGGAGTTCGCCGATGAGATCGCCGCCGCGACAAGGAGGGTCAACGAGATCGCAGAATTGGCCAGGACGCACTGATCGTTCTTTCGCTGGCGAACTGCCGTTTCTCTCCGGTGCCTTCGCTATTCACCTGGTCGGCCAGCGCGCTTTTCCGCGATCGTGCAATTACGGGGCCACAAGATTGCAGCGTCTGCGGCAACGGGCATGCAAATGTCGACACCGTGACCGAGCGTCTCAATCGAGATGCTCGAGGTAGGCGGCAACCCGCGAATCGAGGACCCGATGAGTGACAAGTCCAACAGGCAGGCCCGTCCGCTGATCGGGTTCATCACCCGTGATAATGCCCCGCAGATCAGCCCGGCGCCGATTAACCGGACGTGGATGACAGAGATGCGTCAAGGTTGGCCGAATCGGTGTTTGCCGATGCTCATCGCCAATCAGAGTGGGTGGGAGGTCCGCAATCCGTGCGCGTTCACCGCTACGTGGATGGGCGGGGACGACAGCATGAGTGTGATGATCGCACCGGATAAGCGCGAGGCCGGCCAGTTCCTGCCCTCCGGCCACTTCGGTTACGGCATTTTGACCTGGCATCTTCCTATGCTGTTTCGCACTCCGGCGGGCTACAACCTATTGGTCCGCGGGCCGGCGAACTACCCGAAGGACGCCGTATCTCCGCTAGAGGGCATAGTCGAAACCGACTGGACCAGCGCAAGCTTCAGCATGAGCTGGAAATTCACCCGCAAACTGATGCCGGTGCGCTTCGAGGTCGACGAGCCGATCTGCATGATCGTCCCGCAGCGCCGGGACGAGCTCGAAGAGTTCGCCCCCGAACTCAGGCGCATCGACTCCGATGAAGAGCTGCGCCGCAAGCATGAGTTCTTCCTTCGCTCACGTGACGAGATGGGCCGAGTCCAGGCAGCGATGGACGCCGCGGGGGAGCGAATACCGTGGCAAGGCGACTACACGCGGGGCAGACATGCCGACGGCGACGAGGGTCCGCAGGATCACCAGACTCGCCGTCAGCTTCGGTCCTTTGTTCAGCAACAACACGAGAAGCGGCCGTAAGAGAGCTTGCCGTGCCGGCCGATCCAATCCGGTGCTTCGGCCGATGCTCCCGCCCAGGCGATGTACCCGTTGGGGCGCACCAGCACGGCCGGGCCGGCATCGGCCCGCTCCGCCTGCAGCATTCCGGGTGCCTCGACCGGCGCGGCGCCGTGTTCCCGCACGAAGACGAATCTCCCGGCGCGCAGCGATTCGGTCAACCGTCCCTCGAGTAGCGGTATCGAAGTGGTGCGGGTGCCGACCGGTCCGCGCCGGCCGTAGCGCAGCGTGGTGCCCGCGAAACTGCCGGCCACCCAGTCGCGTACCGGGGGTATCCGAAGCAGGTTGGGCACCAACAGGTTACGTAGCCACCGTGCAGGCCGCGGATACAGTGTCACGGCGCGGGCGATCAGTCCGCCCATGGGGGAGTGCACGTGCGCGGCGTCGCCGGCCAGGAACACCCGGCCGTGTCGATACTGCTCGACTTGTCTTTCGTCGCAATGGAATCGGGACTTCCAGCTGATGTCGACCACGCCGAAATCGGTGTGCATCGCCCGGGCCAGGATGTCGGAGATCTCGGCGTTGTCGACGGGCTCGCTGTCCGGCACCTGGTGGTGGCGATCCCAAACCATGGCGCGATACCACCAGCCGTCCGGGTCGCGGCGCCCGTAGGGGGCCAAGAACCCGAACACCTCGCGCGTGGCACCCACCGTCAAACCTCCGCTGGAGGGTCCGTGGGCCGGCTTGACGTCGGCCAGCACGATCGACGTCAGCACCGTCTTGCCGGGGAATTCGGCGCCCACCAACGTTCGAACGGTGCTGTGCGACCGTCGGCGCCGATCACATACCGCGCCCGCCAGATCTGCCGATGCTCGGGATCGCTGTCGTCCTTGGGGCGGGCGGTGACGGTCACGCCGCCGGCGTCCCGGTCGAGGGCGATCACCTCGATGCCGCGCCGGACGTCAGCGCCCTGGGCCACCGCGTATCGGCGCAGTGCCGCATCGACGTTGGCCTGCGGGGTGACCAACACGAACGGGTACCGCGAGTCCAGGTGGGTCAGGTCGACGCGGGCCCCGGCGAAGAGCCGCACGCCCGGCGCGCGATGCCCGAGCGCCACCAGGTCGTCGGCCAGCCCGCGCGCGTCGAGGATTTGACAGGTACGCGACCTAGAGTCGGACGTATGCCGCTTTCAGGTGAATACGCACCCAGCCCATGGGATTGGTCGCGCGAACAAGCCGACAAATACGCCGCATCCGGGGGAACCGAAGCCGCGGACATGAAGGGCAAGCCCATCATTCTGCTGACCACCGTCGGAGCCAAGACCGGCAAACTTCGCAAGACGCCGTTGATGCGCGTCGAGCACGACGGCCGGTACGCGATCGTTGCTTCGCTCGGCGGTGCCCCGAAGCATCCCGTGTGGTACCACAACGTCAAGAAGAACCCGCGGGTTGAGCTGCAGGACGGCAGCGCCACCCGCGATTACGAGGCCCACGAGGTGTTCGGCGACGAGAAGGCCGTCTGGTGGGAGCGTGCCGTCGAGGCCTGGCCGGACTACGCCGAGTACCAAAAGAAGACGGCCCGCCAGATTCCCGTCTTCGTCCTGACCCCGGTGAGCTGAATCCCCAGCTGGGTGGCATGGCACCATTGATCGGTGTCCGCTGAACTGAGCAGGAGCCTCGAAAGCCCGAGGAGTCTACCGCTGTGCGCGGCTGACATTGACGCCGCGGCGAAGCGGATCGCCTCGGTGGTCACCCCGACCCCGTTGCAGCCCAGCGATCGGTTGTCGGAGATCACCGGCGCGCGGGTCTACCTCAAACGCGAAGACCTGCAGGTAGTGCGCTCCTACAAGCTGCGCGGCGCTTACAACCTGTTGGTGCAGCTGTCCGATGAGGAGCTGGCCGCCGGCGTGGTGTGCTCGTCGGCGGGCAACCATGCGCAGGGCTTCGCGTATGCGTGCCGGACGCTGGGTGTGCATGGCCGCGTCTACGTGCCCGCCAAGACGCCCAAGCAAAAGCGTGACCGGATCCGCTACCATGGCGGAGAGTTCATCGAGCTGATCGTCGGGGGAGCGACCTACGATCTCGCCGCCGAGGCGGCATTGGCCGACATCGAACGCACCGGCGCCAGGCTGGTGCCGCCGTATGACGATCTGCGCACCATCGCCGGTCAGGGCACCATCGCCGTCGAACTGCTGGCTCAACTCGAGCAGCTGAATGGGGAGCCCGATCTGGTGGTGGTCCCGGTGGGCGGCGGCGGTTGTATCGCGGGCATCACCACCTACCTGGCCGGGCGGACCAGGAACACCGCGGTGCTGGGTGTCGAGCCCGCCGGCGCCGCAGCGATGATGGCCGCGCTGGCCGCCGGCGAACCGGTGACACTGGACCACGTCGACCAGTTCGTCGACGGCGCCGCGGTCAAACGGGCCGGAACGCTGACTCATGCCGCGCTGGCAGCCGCCGGTGACATGGTGTCGATCACCGCGGTCGACGAGGGAGCGGTGTGCACCGCGATGCTGGACCTCTATCAGAACGAGGGCATCATCGCCGAGCCGGCGGGCGCGCTGTCGGTCGCGGGCCTGCTGGAAGCCGACATCGAACCCGGCGCATGCGTGGTGTGCCTGATCTCGGGCGGCAACAACGACGTGTCGCGCTACGGCGAGGTGCTCGAGCGCTCGCTGATCCACCTCGGCCTCAAGCACTACTTCCTGGTGGACTTCCCGCAGGAGCCCGGTGCGTTGCGCCGGTTCCTCGACGAAGTGCTCGGACCCAATGACGACATCACCTTGTTCGAGTACGTCAAGCGCAACAACCGGGAGACCGGTGAGGCGCTGGTCGGCATCGAGTTGGGATCGTCGGCCCATCTGGACGGCCTGCTGGACCGGATGCGCGCGACGCAGATCCACTTCGAACCCCTCGAGCCCGGTTCACCGTCCTATCGGTACTTGTTGTAGGGGCGCTTCCCTCGCCGCGAGCGCGCGCAGTTGTACGCGTTCCACGGCGTGTCGGTGTGCAAACACGCGCCCTCGGCCGGGCTTACAGATAGCGCGGCACCGGAACAGCGGTATCGAGGTCGCGGGCCGGCACGGGTTTTCCGGACGCCAGGCTCAGCGGTATCACGCCGGCCCAATGCGGCAGCGTGCAGTCTTGCGGATCGTCAACCGGACCGCCGGTGCGCACCTTGGCCGATACCTCGACGAGGTTGAGCGCCAGCACCCCGGTCGCGGCGAGCTCACGCGCATTCGGGGCCCTGCAGTCAGCAGCGCGCCCCGGTGCGATGTGATCGAGCAGGCCGCGTAGCGCCCGCAATTTTTCGGCCGGATCGTCGACCAGGTGTGCGGCACCCACCACGACCACCGAGCGGAAGTTCACCGAATGGTGCATTGCAGCGCGGGCCAGCACCAGCCCGTCGACCAGGGTGGCGGTGACGCAGACGGGCAGGCCCGACGGTGCCGCCTTGGCGGCGAGCATCGGGCCGCTGCCGGTGGAACCGTGTAGGTAGAGCGTTTCGCCGAGTCGGGCGTGCGTCGTCGGCAAGACCACCGGCCCACCAGCCCCGAGATAGCCCAAGTGACAGATCAGCGACTCATCGAGGATGCCGTGGACAGTTTCGCGATCGTAGTGCGCCCGCTCGCGGTAGCGGGTAGGCGTCGTGCGCGGTGTGGGTTGGTATGTGGTTTCCACCGGATTGCCTTCGATTTTGTCCCAGTACATAATTAAAAACGTGCCAGTACAATACAGCATAGCGGGGACCGGGGCGGAATCGATAGCGGCCAGCATCGAAGAGGCAATCTCGGCCGGCGCTCTGACACCTGGTGATGCGCTGCCCCCGGTCCGGGAACTGGCGGCTCAGCTCGGCGTGAACGCCAATACCGCCGCCGCGGCCTATCGTCTGCTGCGCGATCGTGGGGCCGTCGAGACTGCCGGTCGGCGCGGCACTCGCGTGCGGCACCGCCCGGCGACCACCCCCCGCTCCCTGCTGGGGGTGGACGTCCCGGCGGGAGCGCGTGACCTGTCGACCGGCAACCCGGACCCGGCGTTGCTGCCCATCGCGGGCGCCTCGCTGGCCAGGCCGGTTGGAAGCCGCCCGGTGCTGTACGGGGAGCCGGCCATGTCGCCCGAGTTGGTCGAGTTCAGCCGTCTCGCGCTGTCCGCGGATGGCATCCCCGCCGAGCACCTGGCGGTGACCAGCGGTGCACTGGACGGCATTGAGCGGGCCCTCACCGCGCATCTGCGACCCGGCGACCGGGTGGCCGTCGAGGATCCGGGCTGGGCCAACTTGCTCGATCTTCTTGCCGCACTGGGGCTTTCGCCTGAGCCCGTGCAGGTCGACGACGACGGGCCGCTGGTTGCCGACCTGGCTCGGGCGCTGGACCGCGGTGTGCGTGCCCTCATCATCACCAATCGCGCGCAAAACCCGACCGGTGCGGCGCTGTCCGCGGACCGAGCCGACGCGCTACGTGAATTGTTGGCCCGCCGGGCCGATGATCTGCTGCTGGTCGAAGACGATCACTGCGCAGGCATTTCCGGTGCGCCGTTGCACACGCTGGCCGGCTCCACTCGCCATTGGGCTTTCGTGCGCTCAGCATCGAAGGCTTACGGTCCCGACCTCCGCGTCGCCGTCCTCGCGGGGGACCAGCGCACTGTTGAGCGCGTGCACGGCCGCCTGCGGCTCGGCCCTGGCTGGGTGAGCCACCTATTACAGGATCTCGCCGTCAGTTTGTGGTCGGATGAGGCGGCATCGCACCTCGTCGCCACGGCCGAGGAGCAATACAGCCGCACCCGTCGACGGTTGTGCGCCGCTTTGGCCGAGCGCGGCGTCAGCGCTTATGGTGGGTCCGGGCTCAACGTGTGGATCCCGGTGCCCGACGAGACGATCGCGATCACCCGGCTGATCAACGCGGGCTGGGCCGCCGCGCCGGGAACACGGTTCCGGATTCGCACGCCGGCGGGCATCCGCATCACCATCGCCGACGTGACCGCCGACGAAATCGATCCACTCGCCGACGCAGTCGCCGGGGCAGTGCAGGGTGTCGGACGCCGCAGCGTGTAAGTGCGCGGGCGAATCATCGGCGGTTACCCGCACGGCCGCTAATCAGTTATCCACCGCGCAAAACGGCGAACGAATGGCCTTCCAGCACAGTGCTATCGACATCGGCCGTCGGCTCACCCCATGCGAGTACCACTTCACCGCTGACGGGCACCTTCACTGCCTCGGCGCCGAGGTTGCACACGATGCGCAACCGGCCACGGGATACGCTGATCCAGCGTTGGTCTTCGTCGTAGTCGACGGTGAGGTGCTCCAGCCAGGGGTCGGCCATATCGGGGTCGTTGTGTCGCAAGGCGATCAGATCGCGATACAGCCGGTGCAAACGGGCGTGTTCGCCGGAGTCGACCTCGTCCCAATTCAGTTTGGAGCGCGCAAATGTCTGCCGGTCCTGCGGGTCGGGGATCTCGTCGGCATCCCAGCCGTGCTCGGCGAACTCGGCCTTACGCCCTTCCGCAGTGGCCCGGGCCAGCTCCGGTTCGGGATGCGAGCTGAAAAACTGGAACGGGGTCGACGCCGCATACTCCTCGCCCATGAAAAGCATTGCCGTATAGGGTGATCCGAGCGCGAGCGCGGCTTTGATCGCCAGCTGGCCGACGGTCAGGTTCTGCGACGGGCGGTCCCCGAGAGCCCGGTTGCCGACCTGATCATGGGTGCAGGTATAGGCGACCAGCCGAGTGCCCGGGATTGTCGAGGTATCCAGCGGCCGCCCGTGGCGGCGGTGCCGGAACGACGAATAGGTCGCGGCGTGGAAGTAACCGCGCCGCAGCGTGTGCGCCAGCGTGGCCACCGAACCGAAGTCCGCATAATAACCCTGGCGCTCGCCGGACACCGCCGTGTGGATGGCGTGATGGATATCGTCGGCCCATTGCGCGGTCAGCCCGTAGCCGCCGCGGGCGCGCGGGGTGATCAGCCGCGGATCGTTTAGGTCGCTTTCGGCGACCAGCGACAGGGGACGGCCCAACTGCGCTGACAGCCAGTCGGTTTCGGTGGCGGCCTCCTCTAGGATATGGATGGCGGTGGTGTCCACCAGCGCGTGCACGGCGTCCAGCCGCAGGCCATCGGCGTGGAAGTCGCGCATCCAGCGCAGCGCGCACCCGATGATGTAGCGGCGTACCTCATCGGAGTCGGCGTCGGCGATGTTGATGCCTTCCCCCCACGGGTTGCTTCCCGACGACATATAGGGGCCGAACCGCGGCAGGTAATTCCCCGACGGGCCCAGGTGGTTGAACACCGCGTCGATCAGTACCCCCAGACCGCGTGCGTGGCAGGCGTCGACGAACCGGACCAGGGCGTCGGGGCCACCGTAGGGTTCGTGCACGCTGTACCACAGCACACCGTCGTATCCCCAGCCGTGCGTGCCGGAAAAGGAATTCACGGGCATCAGCTCGACGAAGTCGATCCCGAGATCGACCAGGTAGTCGAGTTTTTCGATGGCGGCGTCGAAGGTGCCGGCGCCGGTGAAGGTGCCGAGGTGCATTTCGTAGATCACCGCGCCTTCGACCGACCGGCCTGGCCAATCGCCGTCGGTCCAGGTGGCCTGTGCAGCGTCCCACAACTGCGAACGCTCATGCACCCCGTCGGGCTGACGGGCTGATCGCGGGTCGGGCAGCACGGTTGGATCGTCATCGAGCAGGTATCCGTAGCGGGCACCCGGCGCTGCGTCCACGATTGCGTGCCACCACCCGTCATCCGAGCGCGTCATCGCGTGTACCCGGCCGTCGACGTCGAGCCGTACCCGCGTGGGTATGGGCGCCCAGACCCGAAATTCAGTCATGACGGCGCTCCAGCAGGACGACGGGCAGGTCCGCGAACAACTCGGCGGCCGACGTCGGTCCGCTTGCCATGGCGCCGGTGAGCGTGTCCGTCCAGGAACCGTCGGGTAGCGGCACCACGGTGTTACCCCAACCCGTTTCGGCCAGCCGCACGGTCCAGCGGGTCACCGCGACCAGGATGTCGTCGCCCCGGCGGAACGCCACCACATGCTCGCTGGCCTCACCGCCGGCCAGCACGGGGACGTAGTCGCCGCCCACGAAGTTGTCCGGATGGGAACGCCGCACCCGAAGCGCTGTCGTGACGACCCGAATTTTGGGGTGCTCCAACGCGTTCAGCGCGGCGCGTCGGGCGCCATAGTCGACAGGCCGGCGGTTGTCCGGATCGACCAGGCTGTCGTCCCACAGTTCGGTGCCCTGGTAGACGTCGGGTATTCCGGGCACGGTCAGCGCGAGCAGCTTCTGGCCCAGCGCGTCACTTGCGGCATGCGGGTTGAGTCGGGAGACAAGTTGGGTCAGCTGGCCGGCCACCGGGCCGTCCAGTACGGTGTCCAGCCACCGGTGTACCGCGTCCTCGAACGCGCTGTCCGGTTCATTCCACGAGGTGTGCCAGGCAGCTTCCCGGATGGCCTTCTCGGTGTAACCGTGCAGCCGCTCGCGCAGCTCATCGCTGACCTCGCCGCTGACCGGCCACACGCCGAAGACGTTCTGCCATAGGAACTGTCCGGTCGCCGGATCGGGGGAGGGGGCGTCGATCTCCCAACGAGCGACGAACTCGGCCCATAGCGACGGAACCTGGGACAGCACCCCGATCCGGGCTCGCACGTCCTCACCGCGCTTGGTGTCGTGGGTGGTCAGCGTGGTCATCGTCTGCGGCCACAACCGGGCGCGGGTGGCGGCGCTGTGATGAAACTCCGCTGCGCCGACCCCAAAACGGTGCGGCTCGCCACCCACCTCGTTGAGCGACACCAGCCGGGCATCGCGGTAGAAATAGCAGTCCTCGCTTGCCTTGGCGGTCACCGCACCGCAGAGCTGCTGCAGCCGGGTGGCCGGCTCGCCGCCACGGGCCAGCGCAGCGGCGAGCACCTGGAGTGCGGGCCCCAATTCCGGTGCCGCGGACTGTGTTTCGGCCAACGCGGTGGGCATTATTGCGGCCAGGCCCGGGTAATCGCATCGGTAGACGCCGATATGGGTGAGCAGCGCGGCCACGGCCTCAGATAGTTGCGGATGATCGGTACCGGCGGTCGTCACGATGGACCGGCACAGCCTGCGCAGTTCGCTTGCCAAAGTATCGGTGGCCGCGCGGATCTTGAGCTGCGCCACCATTTCCGGCATCGCGTGATACTCCACTCCCGCGGACTCGACGAGTGCGGTGAGCGCCGGGGCGCCATTCGGATCGATGAACAATCCACCTATTTCCCGCAGCACGTCGTAGCCGGTGGTGCCGGCCACCGGCAGGGTGGGTTCCAGCGCCTCATCGACTGCCAGGATCTTTTCGATCACGATCCAGGCCTGCGGGCCGAGCAATTCGCGCAGCCAGGCCAAATAGCCGCATGGATCGGACAAGCCGTCTGGATGGTCGATGCGCACGCCGTCGACGAGTCCCTCGGCGAACCACCGGGCGACCTCGGCGTGGGTGGCGTCGAATACCGCGCGATCTTCCTGACGCAGGCCGGCCAGCGAGGTGATCGAGAAGAACCGCCGATAACCGCAGACGCCGTTGCGCCACCCCGCCAACCGGTAGTGCTGGCGGTCGTGCGCCTGAAGGCCGGTGCCTGCTGCGGTACCGGGCGCGATGGGCAAGGCCAGATCACCCAGCCGCAGCAAGTCCCCGTCGACTTTCAGGTCGGCGACGTCGTCGTCGGAGCCCAGCACGGGCAGCACAATTCGGGCGTCCTCGTCGAGATCCCAATCGATGTCGAAATGCATTGCGTAGGCCGACGAACGGCCGTGCCGCAAGACATCCCACCACCACGCGTTTTGCTCGGGCCGATCGATCCCCACGTGATTGGGCACGATGTCGACGACCAGGCCGATGCCACGCGCCTGGGCCGCCGCAGACAGCCGCGCCAGCCCGTCAGGACCGCCGAGCTCGGGCGACACCGTCGTCGGGTCGGTGACGTCGTAGCCGTGGTTCGACCCGGCGGTCGCGGTCATGATCGGGGACAGGTACAGATGCGATACGCCGAGTTCGTCGAGGTAGTCGAGCAGGTTCTCGGCGTCGGCGAAGGTGAACGCGAACCCGCTCGACTCAGTACGCAGCTGCAGCCGGTAGGTAGACAGAATTGGTAAGGCCATGCGTCACAATGTCTTACGTAGCACGACGAGCGAACGTGAAGACAGTGAGATCGTCTCGGCGGCGTTCACTACCTGGTCACCGTCATCCTCCGGATCGTTGGTGTCCAGTTCCACGGTCCACTCCTGTGCGTAATCGCCGTGCGGCATCACGAACTCCACCGGTTCGTCATGGGCGTTGAAGCACAACAGGAATGAGTCATCGGCCACCCGCTCACCGCGGGCGTTCGGCGATTTGATGGCGTCGCCGTTGAGAAACACCGCCACACACTGGTGAAGACCTTTGCCCCAATCCTCATGTGTCATCTCCTGGCCGTCGGGTGTCAGCCAGGCGATATCGCGCACTTCCCCGCCGCTTCGGATCGGCTCACCCTCGAAGAACCTGCGCCGGCGAAACACCGGATGGTTCTTGCGAAACGTAGTCACCTTGCGCGCGAATGCCAGCAGATCTGAATTCTTGTCGACCAATGACCAGTCCATCCAGGACAATTCGGAGTCCTGGCAGTAGACGTTGTTGTTGCCGTTTTGGGTGCGGCCGATCTCGTCGCCGTGCGTGATCATCGGCGTGCCCTGGCTGACCATCAGGGTGGCCCAGAAGTTGCGCATTTGGCGGCGGCGGAGCGCCACGATGTCGGGGTCGTCGGTGGGGCCTTCGACGCCGCAGTTCCACGATCGGTTGTGGCTTTCCCCGTCCCGGTTGTCTTCGCCGTTGGCTAAGTTGTGTTTTTCGTTGTAGGAGACCAAGTCGCTGAGCGTGAAGCCGTCGTGGGCGGTGACGAAGTTGATGCTGGCGCTGGGACGCCGACCGGTCGCCTCATACAGGTCCGACGACCCAGTCAGCCGGGACGCGAACTCGCCCAGGGTTGCGGGCTCGCCCCGCCAGTATTCACGCACAGTATCGCGATACTTCCCGTTCCACTCGGTCCACAAACCCGGGAAATTTCCGACCTGATAGCCACCCTCGCCGACATCCCACGGCTCGGCGATCAATTTGACCTGGCTGATGATCGGATCCTGCTGCACCAGATCGAAGAACGCGCTCAGTCGGTCGACGTCGTGCAACTCGCGGGCCAGTGTGGCGGCCAGGTCGAAGCGGAATCCGTCGACGTGCATCTCGGTCACCCAGTAGCGCAGCGAGTCCATGATCAGCTGCAGCACGTGCGGGTGTCGGGCGTTGAGGCTGTTGCCGGTGCCGGTGTAGTCCTTGTACAACCGCAGGTCCGTGTCGACGAGCCGGTAGTAAGCGGCGTTGTCGATGCCGCGGAAGTTGATTGTGGGACCGAGGTGGTTGCCTTCGGCGGTGTGGTTGTACACCACGTCGAGGATGACCTCGATATCGGCTTCGTGGAAAGTTCGCACCATGGATTTGAACTCAGCGACACTGGCCTCGCGGTTGGCCGCGTACTGGTTGTGCGGGGCGAAGAAGCCAAAGGTATTGTAACCCCAGTAGTTTCGCAAGCCCAGCTCCAGCAGCCGCGAGTCGTGCATGAACTGGTGCACCGGCATCAGCTCGATGGCGGTGACATTGAGCGACTTCAGGTAGTCGATGATCACCGGGTGGGCCAGCCCCGCGTAGGTACCGCGCAGTTCTTCGGGGACGCCGGGATGGGTCTGCGTCATGCCCTTGACATGGGCCTCGTAGATGACCGTCTTGTGGTACGGGGTGTTCGGCGACCGATCAAATGCCCAGTCGAAGAACGGGTTGATCACCACGCTGGTCATGGTGTGGCCCAGCGAGTCGACCATCGGGGGAGTTCCAGTTTCGGTCCCATTGGCGTTGGGGCCGTCCGGGTCGACGGCTTTCAGGTCGTAGGAGTACAGCGCCTGGGTGAAGTCGAAATCGCCGTGGAAGGCCCTCCCGTATGGGTCGAGCAGCAGCTTGCTGGGGTCGCAGCGGTGGCCGGCTGCCGGATCGAAGGGCCCGTAAACGCGAAATCCGTAGCGCTGACCGGGAGTGATGTTCGGCAGATAGGCATGCCAGACAAAGCCGTCAACCTCTTCGAGCGGAATCCGCGACTCGTTGTCGTCGTCGATCAGACACAACTCGACCTTCTCGGCGATCTCGGAGAACAACGAGAAGTTGGTGCCGGCGCCGTCATAGGCGGCTCCGAGCGGATAAGGGTTTCCCGGCCAAACCGTGGCCAGTCTGGGTTGTTGATTACCAGCAACGCCTGTTTCTGAAGCGTGATTGTCGGTCGGCACCACTCGACCTTATCCGCGCCGGCCCGGTCACGGCCCCTACCACCACCCGGTGTTGGTGCCGATCTGGCGGCTCAATTCGTCGGTCATGGTCCGCACGTAGGTGGGGGACAGGTGATGGGTGCCGTGGTAGATCAGCACGTTTCCCTCGACCGCACGGCAGACGTCGGCGCGGCAGACCGCGTCGGACATATCAAGAGGCTTGAGCACCGGGAAGCGCTCGAGAAAGTCGAGCGTGGGATTGTGGTCGGCCAGCACGGCGGAACGCTTCACTCCGCACGATTGCGGGTTGCCGCCCTTGGCGAGGCAGTCCGCGGGGTCGAGCGGTTTACCGTTTTTGACCAGCCACGGGGTGTCGCGCATGGCGAGGACCGGAATGTTGTTGTCGGAGAACGTCTGCCAGATGCCGATGTAGGTTGCCGGCATCACGTCGCCGGGTTTGATGTTCCACGGGCGGGTTGAGGTGGTGAATACGTAGTCGGGACGGTCGGCGACCAGCTTGGCCATCGCTTGTTCCACCCACTGCCGGCACTGCGGATAGGCGGCGTTGTTGCCCATGATCAACGGCACTTCCGCGGTGGACAGTGGGCAGGCCATTTTGAGGTAGGTCACCACTTTGAAGTGGTGTCGCTTGCCGAGCAGATCCAGCGCGGTCAGCCAGTGTTCCGCATGTGATCCACCCGCCAGTGCGATGGTCCGGGTGGCGGCCGCGTCGCCGTAGGTGCAGTTGACCAGTGCCGGGTTGACGAAGTTACTGATGCAGCCGTCGGTGGTGGAGGGCGGCAGGTCTTGCTTGATCTCCAGAACTGTGGGTCGCATCGGCAGCTTGGGCACCCGCACGTGTTCGGTCAGGGCGCGCGCGCCGGGATAGTCCTGCGGGTTGAGCACGCTGAGCTCCTTACCGGCGGCCCGCAAGACCGTGACGTGCTGACGCCACGTGAACGAGGTCGCGGTCAGCGTCACGCCCAGCAGCACGACCGCCGATCCCAGCACCACCGTCGGCCTGGGCAGGCGCGCCAGCCAGGGAACCACTGGCGCAGATGCCGCGGGCAGCGGGGATGCCGCCCCCGCGGATGCGCGGTGGCGCAGGGGGTCCTCGACCAGGCGGGTGGTCGCGTACGCCAGAAGCCCGGCTAACAGCAGCACCGCCGTGCCTTCGACAAAGTTGGCGTGCCGATGGCCGGTATAGGACAGCCAGAAGATGAGCAGCGGCCAGTGCCACAGGTACAGCGAGTACGCCATCGCGCCCAGCGCTACCAGCGGCCCGGCCGCCAGCAGTCGATTCGGTAGCGGCATCCGGTCACTGGCGCCGGGATCGGCTTGCAGGTTGGCCCCGACGAGGATCATCAGCATGGTGGCCCCGACGGGGACCAGCGTCCACGGGCCGGGGAACTCCTTGACGCCGTCGATGAACGCCCCGCAGGACAGGATCGCGGCCAAGGCGACCGTGGCCAGGACGGTGCGCAGCCACATTGGCCAGCGGATATGGGGCACCAGCGCACCGACCAGCGCGCCCAGCAGCAGCTCCCATAAGCGCGCGAAGGTGTTGTAGTAGGCCGTCGCCTGGTAGTCCTGATGCGCGACGATCGCATAGACGAACGACGCTACTGTCAGCGCTGTCAGCAGCACCAGGAACAAGGTCCGCAAGTGGGCGCGCAGCGCGCGCCGGAACAGATAGGCGCACCCGGCGACCAGCAGCAGGAAGGCGATGTAGAACTGGCCCTGCACCGACATGGACCAGATGTGCTGCAACGGGCTGACCGCTTCGCCCGCCCGCAGGTAGTCGGCGGCGGTGTTGGCCAGCTCCCAGTTCTGGTAGTAGCCCAGGCTGGAAAGGCTCTGGTCGGCGAAGGTCTCCCAGCGGGTCTGCGGTTGCACTGCGATGGTGAGCAGCGCGCAGCCGGCCAGCACCACGACCAGCGCGGGAACCAGGCGGCGGACGAGCCGGATCACTTCCGTCGTCGGCGACAGTGAAACCGCCGGGTTGAGCGCAGCGCGAATGATCTTGCCGCCGAAAAAGAATCCGGACAGCGCCAGAAACACGTCCACGCCACCGGAGACCCGGCCGAACCAAACATGGAACATGGCGACCAACGCAATCGCAATACCGCGCAAGCCGTCGAGGTCGTAACGATAGAAACCTGCCTTGCGCGTTCCCATAGCGACCGGTTTCGCAACGGCGACCGGTGGACGAGGCGGTGACAGGGTCTGCATGATCGACCGCTAATTTACCGAAGCCCGCCACCTGCTCGGTAAATGCTCGCGTCGAGCGGGGCCGCTCAGCGGCTCGCTGAATATCAGCGCCGTCGGGCGAGGGAGCAGGTGGCGGGCGTTCGGAGGCCGAGAAAGTAACGGGAAATTACCCCGTGGTACCGACGGGTGCCTGGTGCAATGGCGACTGCTGCGTGGGCACCTGCTGCGTGGGCACCTGCTGCGTGGGCACCTGCTGCAGTGGTGCCTGCTGCGTGGGTACTTGCTGCGCCGGCGCTTGTTGCGTGGGCAGCTGCTGCAAGGGCGCTTGTTGCGTGGGTACCTGTTGCACCGGCGCCTGTCGCGTTGGTAGCTGCTGCAGTGGTGCCTGCTGCAGTGGCGCCTGCTGGGCCCCGAGAACCCGGACCAGGTAGGGCGTCATGTCGTTGCTGCGGACCGGCGACACCTGCACGACGTCGCCCACTTCCAGCATCTGCCCGTTTCCGAGGTACATCGCGACGCTTTGGGTGCCCTCGGGGCCGTAGAAGATCATGTCGCCCTTGCGTGCTTGCTGCGGCAGCACCTTCTGGCCCACCTTGTATATCTGGCCGGAGGAACGCGGCAGCTTGATCCCCGCTCCGGCGTAGGCGTATTGCATCAGACCCGAGGCGTCGAATCCGACGGTGTAGATTCCGGTTCCGGTGCCGCGAGTGGGGCCGCTGACACCGCCGCCGCCCCAGGAGAACGGCACGCCGCGCTGCGAAAGGCCGCGCGTGATGACGACGTCGGTGATCTGCTGATAGTCCATCGGCCGGGTACCCGGGTCTGCGGCCGCGACGGCAGGAGCTACCACCGGCGCCACCAGCATGACCAGACCGACCGCGAAGGCGTAGATGCGGTTCATTGGGTTTCCTTCCTCGGGCTTCAGCACGGTGACTTCGCGCATCGGCCGCTATTCCATGTCTCGCGCGCAGGCCTCCCCGTCGGGGCCGACGCCGCGGCATGATGCTTGGCGGTGAACGAGACGGTTAAACCGCCGTATTCACACCAGTCACTACAGCCACTTTGACAACAGAAGTTGGTAGCCGCCAGATCCACGAGGGATTTTTTGTCGTACCGTGACCCGACGGTGACTGGCAGGCCCAATGCCGCATGCGCACTCGTGATTTGGGTCTCAGACGGGTACGTGGCCGAACGACCGCGGCGACGCGCTCAGAGCCAATAACGTTCGCTGAAGGTGGTCAGCATGGAGCCGGCCACCGAGCTGACCATGATGAGCGCGAGAGCCAAGACCGGCCAAAACGACATGTACCAGCCCTTCAGCAGGGATACGAACGGGCCGATGACGGCCGCGGCAACCGCCGCACCGAGGCCGCCCCACACAACCGGGTCGATGTACATATCGAGGCCGTAGGGCACCAGCCCGCACATTTCTCCCTCGCACACGTTCGCGAGGAATCCGAAAAGCCGTGCCGGCCACGTCGTCGCCGTGGCCAAGACGACGAGCAGGATCAACAGCGTGACGGTGCAGACGACGTCCCAAACGGCCAGCCGCAGCCGAATCACCCGTGGTGCTTCGGCCTCGTAATCCACCGGCGGGGAGTCGGCGTCCTTGGTCGGGTAGGGGCCCGCGCCGGCACTGTCGGGCTGACGCGGCGTGGCCATGCCGTCCCATGCTCCCCGATGGGCACAATTTGTGCGACCCGGGCTGCTCTACCCTCGATCACTATGCCTGCGGCGAGCGCCGGGTTGACGCCCGAGCAAATCAGCGCGATCGACGCCGCGCATCTGTGGCACCCCTACAGCACCATCGGCAGCGAATCCGTGGCGCCGGTGGTGGCAGTTGCCGCCCAGGGCGCCTGGTTGACGCTGATTCGCGACGGCAAGCCGATCGAGGCGCTCGACGCGATGAGCTCATGGTGGACCGCCATCCACGGTCACGGCCATCCGGTACTGGACGCGGCGCTGACCACCCAGCTGGGCGTGATGAACCATGTCATGTTCGGCGGGCTGACCCACGAGCCGGCGGCCCGGCTGGCGCAGCTGCTGGTCCAGATCACGCCGGCGGGCCTTCAGACGGTGTTCTTCAGCGACTCCGGGTCGGTGTCGGTGGAGGTCGCGGTGAAGATGGCGCTGCAGTACTGGCGCAGCCGTGGCCGGCCCGGCAAGCAGCGGCTGATGACGTGGCGGGGCGGCTACCACGGGGACACCTTCACCCCGATGAGCATCTGCGATCCCGACGGCGGGATGCACTCGCTGTGGACCGACATCCTGGCTCAACAGGTGTTCGCGCCCCAGGTGCCGCGGCACCACGACCCCGCCTACAGCGCGGCGTTCGAGACGCAACTGGCGCAACACGCCGCCGAACTGGCGGCCGTGGTCGTCGAGCCGGTCGTGCAGGGTGCGGGCGGGATGCGCTTCCATGACCCCCGCTATCTGCGTGACCTGCGCGACATGTGCCGGCGGCACGAGGTGCTGCTGATCTTCGACGAGATCGCCACCGGCTTCGGCCGCACCGGAGAGCTGTTCGCCGCCGATCACGCAAGCGTGAGCCCGGACATCATGTGTATCGGCAAGGCGCTGACCGGCGGATACCTGAGCCTGGCCGCTACCTTGTGCACGACTGATATCGCGCACACCATCAGCGCCGGCGAGGCCGGGGCGCTGATGCACGGGCCCACCTTCATGGCCAATCCGCTGGCCTGCGCGGTGTCGGTGGCCAGCGTCGAGGTGCTGCTGGGCCAGGACTGGCGGTCGCGGGTCGCCGAAATAGCCGTTGGCCTGGCAGACGGGCTCGAACCCGCCCGGGCATTGCCCGGCGTGGCCGATGTCCGGGTGTGCGGCGGCATCGGCGTCATCGAATGCGACCGGCCGGTCGACTTGGCCGTCGCCACCCCGGCGGCGCTGGACCGCGGCGTCTGGCTGCGCCCGTTCCGCAACCTGGTCTACGCGATGCCGCCCTACATCTGCCCGCCCGCCGAGATCGCCCAGATCACCGCGGCGATGGTCGAGGTCGCACGGCTCACCGGCTCTCGTAGGCTCTAGGCCCATGAACGCCTCCCAGCAGGCACCGATCGAGTTATCACCGCTGGCCTGGCTGGACGAGCGGGAGCAACAGCGGCGGCAAGCCGGGCTGCGGCGCGGGCTGCGTCCCCGCCCTGCCGTCGCCACCGAGCTGGATCTGGCGTCCAACGACTACCTCGGTCTGTCACAGCATCCCGACGTGATCGAGGGTGGTGTCGTGGCGCTGCGCACCTGGGGCGCCGGGGCCACCGGCTCCCGCCTGGTCAGCGGCGACACCGAACTGCACCAGCAGTTCGAATCCGAGCTCGCCGAGTTCGTCGGCGCGTCCGCGGGATTGCTGTTCTCCTCGGGATACACGGCCAACCTGGGCGCCGTCGTCGGCTTGTCCGGCGCGGGCTCGCTGCTGGTGTCCGACGCCTATTCGCACGCGTCCCTGGTCGATGCCTGCCGGCTGTCACGGGGACGAGTGGTGGTGACTCCGCACCGCGACGTCGACGCCGTGGACGCGGCCCTCGGGTCACGCGACGAGGAGCGCGCCGCCGTCATCACCGAGTCGGTGTTCAGCACCGACGGCGCGCTGGCCCCCCTCCGCGAACTGCACGAGGTATGCCGCCGTCATCGCGCGCTGCTCATCGTCGACGAGGCGCACGGTCTCGGTGTGCGCGGTGGCGGGCGCGGGCTGCTGCACGAGCTCGGGCTCGCCGGTGCGCCCGACGTGGTGATGACCACGACGCTGTCCAAGGCGCTGGGCAGTCAGGGCGGTGCCGTTCTCGGGCCGGCGGCGGTGCGCGCTCACCTGATCGATGCGGCCCGGCCGTTCATCTTCGACACCGGCCTGGCACCGGCGGCGGTGGGCGCTGCGCGGGCCGCGCTGAACGTATTGCGGGCCGAACCCTGGCGGCCGGGAGCGGTGTTGCGTCATGCCCGCACCCTGGCCGAGATCTGCGGGGTACCAGGGGAGCCGCAGTCGGCGGTGGTGTCGGTGATCCTGGGCGATCCGGAAGTGGCGGTGGCCGCCGCGACCGCCTGCCTGGACGCTGGCGTGAAGGTGGGATGCTTCCGGCCCCCGACCGTGCCCGCCGGGACGTCGCGGCTGCGGCTGACCGCGCGCGCGTCACTGGATGCCGCCGAACTCGAGACCGCGCGCCGGGTGCTGACCGACGTGCTTTCCGTGGAACGCCATTGACCGTCCTGGTCGTCACGGGTACCGGCACCGGGGTCGGCAAGACGATCGTCACTGCGGCGCTGGCCTGTCACGCCCGTCAAGCCGGCATCGACGTGGCGGTGTGCAAACCGGTCCAAACCGGCACCGACTCCGGCGATGACGACCTCGCCGAGGTGGCCCGGCTGTCCGGGGCCACCGAACTGGCCGGATTGGCCCGGTATCCGCGGCCGCTCGCTCCGGCCGCCGCGGCCGAGCAGGCCGGGACGGCACTGCCCACCCGCGACCAGCTGCTGCAGCTCATTGGCGACCTGGACCGCCCCGGGCGGTTGACGTTGGTCGAAGGCGCCGGCGGCCTGCTGGTCGAACTCGCCGACGCCGGCGTCACCTTGCGTGATCTCGCAGTCGAGCTGGGTGCTGCGGCGCTGGTCGTCGTCACCCCGGAGTTGGGCACCCTCAACCACACCGCGCTGACTCTGGAATCGATTGCTGCACAACGGATTTCGTGCGCCGGGCTGGTGATCGGCAGCTGGCCGCAGCGGCCGGGGTTGGTGGCGACCACGAATCGGTCCGCACTTGCGCGCCTGGCTCCGGTGCGGGCCGCGCTGCCCGCGGGGGCGGGATCGATGGACGCTGCGAGATTCGCGGACATGAGCGCGGCGGCGTTCGACCGTGACTGGGTAACCACGTTGGTTCGTTGATGGTGCATTCGATCGAGCTGGTCTTCGACCGCGACACCGAGGCGGCGATCCGCCACATCTGGGACGCGCTCGCTAGCGCCGGCATCCCCAGCCAGGCGCCGGCCAGTCGCCCGCACGTGACGCTGGCCGTTGCGGAACGCATCGCTCCCGACGTCGACGAGCTATTGGGGCCGGTGAGCAAGCGGCTGCCGCTGGACTGTGCGATCGGTGCGCCCGTCTTGTTCGGCCGGGGCAGCGTCGTGTTCGCGCGGCTCGTGGTGCCGACGAGCGAGCTGTTGACCCTGCATGCCGAGGTGCACCGAGTGTGCCTGCCGCATCTGGCACCGGGCCCGATGTCCAACAGCCTGCCCGGCGAGTGGACCGCGCATGTCACCTTGGCCCGCCGGTTGGGTGGCGCCCAACCTGGGACGGGCGCTGCGCATCGGGGGCAAGCCGTCGCAGATCGACGGCCGCTTTGCAGGTTTACGCCGCTGGGACGGCAACAAGCGCGTCGAATATCTGATCGACTGACGGTGGTCATGTTCTCCGCGGTTCTCCGCGCCGCCTCGCCCACGTCGGGTTTGTGCAGGTGTGGACCGCTACCCTACGTTGAACACCGATTAACGCGGGGTGCGATGACCGTGTGGCGGATCTGTCCCGCACCCTCGACACGACAAAGATGCAGGGGAGTACCTGGTGACTCAAGCGCCAACTCGACCGACTACCGATGCCGACCAGCCGAACTGCGCAGACATCCTGGTCCAGGCCCGGCAGCAGGTTCTTGCGCGCGGCGAGGGATTGAGCCGGGAGCAGGTGCTGCGGGTGCTGCAGCTACCCGACGACCGGCTCGATGAACTGCTGGCGCTGGCCCATGAGGTGCGGATGCGCTGGTGTGGCCCTGAGGTCGAGGTCGAGGGCATCATCAGCCTGAAAACCGGTGGCTGCCCGGAGGATTGCCATTTCTGCTCCCAGTCGGGGCTGTTCGCTTCGCCGGTGCGCAGTGCCCGGCTGGATATTCCCAGCCTGGTCGAGGCGGCCAAACAAACCGTCAAGTCGGGTGCCACCGAGTTCTGCATCGTGGCCGCGGTACGCGGACCCGACGAACGGTTGATGGCCCAGGTCGCGGCCGGCATCGAGGCGATACGCAACGAAGTCGAGATCAACATCGCCTGCTCGCTGGGGATGCTGACCGCTGAGCAGGTGCAGCAGCTCTCGGCGATGGGCGTGCACCGCTACAACCACAACCTCGAGACCGCCCGCTCGTTTTTCACCAAAGTCGTGACCACCCACACCTGGGAAGAGCGCTGGCAGACGTTGTCCACGGTGCGTGACGCCGGTATCCAGGTGTGCTGCGGCGGCATCCTCGGCATGGGAGAGACGCTGGCGCAGCGCGCGGAATTCGCTGCTGAGCTGGCCGAGCTCGGGCCGGATGAGGTGCCGTTGAACTTCCTCAACCCGCGGCCCGGTACGCCGTTCGGCGACTTGGAGGTGCTGCCGGCGACCGAAGCGTTGAAGTCGGTGGCCGCTTTCCGCCTGGCGTTGCCGCGCACCATGTTGCGTTTTGCCGGGGGCCGCGAGATCACCCTGGGTGACCTCGGCGCCAAGAAGGGCATCCTGGGCGGCATCAACGCCGTGATTGTCGGGAACTACCTGACCACACTCGGCCGTCCTGCCGAAGCCGATCTGGAATTGCTCGCCGATCTGCAGATGCCAATCAAGGCGCTCAATGCAAGTTTGTAGGCCGGCCTGTAGCGGCTAGGTTGGAAACTCGTGGTTCGGGAGGATCTAGGCGCTCCGGTCGGAGCCGGCGTCTACAACGTCTACACCGGGGAATTGGGGGGCACCGCAGTGCCGACAGCGGCCCAGCTGGGCCTTGAGCCACCCCGCTTCTGTGCGGAATGCGGACGCCGGTTGGTGGTACAGGTGCGTCCCGACGGCTGGCGGGCGCAGTGCTCGCGGCACGGACGGGTGGACTCGGCCGACATGGAGGCACAACGGTGACCAAGCACGCGCGGCCCGAGACGTCCGGGCCCGCAAGCGCTGCGCGCAGGTCGCGGGCCCGCGCGATCGTCATTGCCGGGCTCGGGTCGTCGGCGACCGGTGTGTTGATCGGCGCGCTGTGGGCGTGGATCGCCCCGCCGATCCACGCGGTGGTGGCGATGACTCGCGAGGGCGAGCGGGTTCATGACTATCTGGGCACCGAATCCGAGCACTTTTTCGACGCCCCATGCCTGATGCTGGGCCTATTGACCGCCTTGGCGGTGGTGGGCTCGGTGCTGGTGTGGCAGTGGCGTGAGCACCGCGGGCCAGGAATGGTCATCGCGCTATCGATCGGTATGGTGGCCGCTGCCGCCGCCGCGTCAGCGGCAGGGGCGGTGCTGGTCCGGCTGAGCTACGGCGTATTGAACTTCGACGCGGTATCGCTGTCGGGAAGCCCGTCGGTGGCGTATGTCATTCAGGCGCCGCCGGTGTTCTTCTCGGACGGGCCGCTGCAGGTGACGATCATCCTGCTCTGGCCGGCCGCCATCGCCGCGCTGGTGTATGCCGTGCTTGCGGCCGCGGATGCCCGCGACGACCTGGGGATTCTTCCGGTGGCCGATCGGCCTACGGATGCGTTGCCGGTAGGAGCCGGAGGCTCCAAAGAAGCAGCCATGTCATAGCGGTCGGCGGTGGATCTTCCTGCCGAAGATGACCTTGGCCGCGATCTTGGTCAGTCGGGCCATGCCGATGTAGGTCATCGGATGGAACATCGTCGGCCAGGTGGTCCTGACGAGGTGCTCGGTCAGCGGTCGGCGGTCGAACCGGTCCGTGAGCCAGCGAAGCGCCATCGGGGCCGACAGCGGGTGCAAGAGCATGTGTTCGTTGAACGCGTCCCGGTGATAGGTGACCCTGGCGCCACCGGCCGAGTAGGTGTCGGCGAGCACGTCGATGTCGTTGACGTCGATGAGGTAGTCATGCACGGCCTGCACGATCAACACCGGCGGCGTCGGCACGGCGGCGCCCAGCTTGATGTTGTCGAAGACATATGTCACCTCAGGCGTCGACAGGATGTTCTCCAGCGGCTCGTCGAGGTAGTCGCCCATGTTCTTGCCGGCCATCCGCAGGACCGCTTCCACGGTCGTCATCTTCTCCAGCGACTCGAGCAGGGCGCGGCCCTCCTCGCTGGTGTGCTCTTTTATCACCCTGTCCAGGTCGGGATAGATGTGGGCGAGCGCCGCCACCACCAGCGCGGGCAAACCTGCCAGGAAGCTGCCGTTGAGCCTGCGGAAGGTGTTGCCAAGGTCGCCGACGGGTGATCCCAGCACCGCCCCGACGATGTCCAGTTCGGGTGCGTACGCGCCACACATTTCGGCGGCCCACGCACTGGCCAGTCCACCGCCGGAGTAACCCCACAGCCCGATCGGCGCCGCCGGGGACAAGCCGAGCCGTTCTGAACTCACAGCGGCCCGGATGCCGTCCAGGACGCGGTAGCCAGGTTCGTACGGCGCGCCCCACAGACCCCGCAGACCTTCGTGGTCGGGCACCGAGACCGCCCAACCCTCGGCGACGGCCGCGGCGATCAGGAAATACTCGAGCTGGCCTATTGACCCGAGGGCCTTCGCCCTGCGCCGCAGCGCATAGGACGGAAAACAGCGGGATGACATGGCGTCGATGGCGCACTGGTAAGACAGCAGCGGGCAGGGTTGCTCTGGAGCAAGCTCGGCCGGCACGATCACCGTGGTCGCGGCCGCCTCGGGCTCGCCGTTCATGTCCATCGTGCGGTAGAGCAGCTGGACCGCCCTGACGGGCTGCGGGATCAGACCCAGAAACGCCAGCTCGACTTCGCGCGAGCGCAGCACCGTCCCGGGCTCGGCGTGTTGATAGCCGGGTGGCGGCTGGTAGAACGGGTCGTCCGAGGGCAGCAGGGGGCGTACTTTGCGTTGCAGTTCCTCATGCAGCGGCCGGGCGATCCACTCCGCGCCACGCGTGCCTGCCAGATTGCCGAGCTCAGCCATTGAGGCTCCCTTCTTGGCCAACCGGCATTGTCGCCCATGAACGGCTGGTAGCCAAGGCGTAATCGCCGCATGAGCGACTTCTCGTCAGTGCGTGCAGGTCAGACGCTCCACTGAATCGACCAATTTGCTGTTGCGTCACCCGAAGACGCTTTCCGTCAGCCTAGCTGGCCGGCATGCAGGGTGGTTCACAGCTGGCCGGGCGGCCCTGGAGGCCGAAGCGCGGCGAATTCATCGGTTACCCGCAGCGCAGAGTCGGTGAATCGGTACAGCGCGGCCGGACGCCCGCCGCTGCGGCCGGACTGCGCAATGATGCCGGTTTGCGTGATGACTCTACGCCGTACCAGCACTCGCTGCAGGTTCGTCGCGTCCACCTGATAGCCCAACGCGGCGCCGTAGATGTCGCGGAGCGTAGAAAGCGCGAATTCCCTTGGTGCCAAAGCAAATCCGATGTTGGTGTAGGACAGCTTGGCGATGAGCCTGGCGCGGGCGTGGGTCACCATCGGGCCGTGATCGAAGGCCATCGGTGGCAGGCAGCTCACCGGATGCCAGCGGGTGTCCGGCGGCAGCTCAGGACTGGCGGGGGAGGGCACCAGACCCAGAAAGGTCGACGCGATCCTCCGGGTGCCCGGCACCCGGTGCGGGTCGGAGAAGACCGCGAGTTGCTCGAGATGAGCCAGTTCTTTCAGATCGACCTTCTCGGCCAGTTGACGCCGGACCGAAGTGGTCATGTCCTCGTCGTTACGTAGCTGTCCACCGGGCAGCGACCAGGCGCCGCGTTGCGGATCCTTGGCACGTTGCCATAACAGCACGTTAAGCTGCGGTTTCTGTGTTCGCGGGGCCTTTGTAACTTGGTGAGTAACTTGGCGAACCTGGAACACGACCGCGAGCACTTCGTGAGCGGTGCTACCATGGGCCATGTTTTCGATTATAAGTCGAAAACCTCCTGCGCTGAAAGGAGCCGCCATGACGGTGCTGAATCGCATGGACACGCTCGCCGAGGACATGATGGCCGACATCACGAATTCACCCACCGGTTACGCCGGTGTGGACGGAGACGAGCAGTGGGCCGCCGAAATTCGCCGACTGGCGAAGTTGCGCGGCGCCACCCTGCTCGCCCACAACTACCAGCTGCCCGCCATCCAGGATGTCGCCGACCACGTGGGGGATTCGCTGGCGCTGTCGCGGATCGCCGCCGAGGCGCCCGAGGACACCATCGTGTTCTGCGGCGTGCACTTCATGGCCGAGACCGCCAAGATCCTCAGTCCCGACAAAACCGTGCTGATTCCGGATCAGCGAGCCGGCTGCTCGCTGGCCGATTCCATCACCCCCGACGAACTGCGTGCCTGGAAGGACGAGCACCCGGGCGCTGTCGTCGTCTCCTACGTCAACACCAGCGCGGCGGTGAAGGCGCTCACCGACATCTGCTGCACCTCGTCCAACGCGGTCGACGTGGTGAACTCCATTGACCCGGACCGCGAGGTGCTTTTTTGCCCGGATCAATTCCTCGGGGCCCATGTCCGTCGGGTGACCGGCCGCGAGAACCTGCACGTCTGGGCCGGTGAATGCCACGTGCACGCCGGCATCAACGGCGACGAGCTGTCCGAGAAGGCCCGCGCAAATCCCGATGCCGAACTCTTCGTGCATCCGGAATGCGGTTGTGCCACTTCGGCTTTGTATCTCGCCGGCGAAGGCGCCTTCCCCCCGGACCGGGTGAGGATTCTGTCCACGGGCGGCATGCTGGAAGCCGCCAACCAGACCGATGCACGCAAGGTGCTGGTTGCCACCGAGGTTGGCATGTTGTATCAGCTCCGCCGGGCGGCACCGCAAGTCGACTTCCGCGCGGTCAACGACCGCGCGTCGTGCAAGTACATGAAGATGATCACCCCTGCGGCCCTGTTGCGCTGCCTGGTAGGGGGTGCAGACGAAGTTCACGTCGACCCGGAAATCGCGGCGGCGGGCCGGCGCAGTGTGCAGCGAATGATCGAAATCGGGCAGCCGGGCGGCGGCGAATGACGCACCGTCCCACCTGGACGCATACCGCCGACGTCGTCGTCATCGGCACCGGCGTCGCGGGATTGGCTGCCGCACTGGCCGCTCATCGCGCCGGCCGCAGCGTCGTCGTCCTGAGCAAGGCGGATCGGGCCCACGGGGTGACCGCGACCCACTACGCCCAAGGCGGCATCGCGGTGGTGCTGCCGGATAACCCAGAAAACGAAGACTCGGTCGACGTCCATGTCGCCGACACCGTGGTCGCGGGCGCGGGCCTGTGCGATCCCGGCGCGGTGTACTCGATCGTCGCCGACGGCTATCGTGCGGTGTCCGAATTAGTCGGTGATGGCGCGCGATTCGACGAATCGGTGCCTGGCCAGTGGGCGCTGACCCGCGAAGGCGGACACTCGCGGCGTCGCATCGTGCACGCCGGTGGCGATGCCACCGGCGCCGAGGTCCAGCGTGCGCTCGACCACGCCGCAGCCATGCTGGACATTCGCACCAGCCACGTGGCACTTCGCGTGCTGCACGACGGTGCCTTAGGCGAAGAACGGGTGACCGGGGTGTTCGTGGGCAACCTGGACGGGTACGGGATCATCAGCGCGCCGTCGGTGATCCTGGCCTCCGGTGGGCTCGGGCACCTCTACAGCGCGACCACCAATCCCGACGGCTCCACCGGCGACGGAATCGCCTTGGCCTTGTGGGCCGGTGTCGCGGTCAGCGACCTGGAGTTCATCCAGTTCCACCCGACCATGTTGTTCGGTGGCGGAACCGGCGGGCGACGTCCGCTGGTGACCGAGGCCATCCGCGGTGAGGGTGCGATATTGCTTGACAGGCAAGGTAATTCGATAATGTCCGGCGTTCACCCGATGGGGGATTTGGCGCCGCGTGACATCGTCGCGGCGGCCATCGACACCCGGATGAAGGCGACCGGCGATCCGTGCGTTTTCCTGGACGCGCGCGGCATCGAGGGGTTTGCGACCCGGTTCCCGACCGTGACGGCGGCGTGCCGGGCCGCCGGGATCGACCCCGTCCGCCAACCCATCCCGGTCGTTCCGGGGGCGCACTACAGCTGCGGCGGCGTCATCACCGACGTGTCCGGGCAAACGGAACTGCCCGGGCTGTTTGCCGCGGGCGAGGTGGCCCGCACCGGACTGCACGGCGCCAACCGGTTGGCGTCCAACAGCTTGCTGGAAGGCCTGGTCGTCGGTGGCCGGGCCGGGAAGGCTGCGGCCGCCCATGCGGCGGCGGCCGGGCGTTCCCGCGCGATGGCGCCCGACTCGATCGTCCACACCGCGCCGGAGCGCGGCGACCTGCAACAAGCGATGAGCCGCGACGCCTCGGTGGTGCGCGACGCCGCGGGGCTGAACCGGTTGACCGACACGCTGTCCGCGGCGCCGGTTCGCACCGTTGCGGGCCGTCGCGATTTCGAAGATGTCGCCTTGACACTGGCCGCCCGGGCGGTGACTGCCGCCGCCCTGGCCCGCACCGAAAGCCGGGGGTGCCACCACCGCGCGGAGTATCCGGACGCCGCGCCCGAACACGCGCGCAGCAGCGTGCTGCGACTGGCCGACGACCAGAACTCGGTGCTGGTGGAGGCGCTGGCGGCGGTGGGTTGACGATGCTGTCCGACGGCGAACGCAGCGCTGCTCGAGACACCATTCGGCGCGGTCTGGACGAGGATCTGTGCTACGGGCCCGACATCACCACGCTGGCGACGGTGCCCGCCGGCGCGCTGGCCACCGCCGCAATGGTGCCCCGGCAGTCCGGCGTGATCGCCGGGGTTGACATCGCCCTGCTGGTGCTGGACGAGGTGCTCGGCGCCGGCGGTTATGCGGTGGTCGACCGCGTCGAGGACGGTGCCCGGTTGCAGCCGGGAGAGTCACTGCTGACGGTGCAGGCAGAAACCCGCGGCCTGCTGACCGCGGAGCGGACCATGCTGAATCTGGTCTGCCACCTGTCGGGAATCGCCACCGCGACGGCGGCTTGGGTCGAGGCCGTGCGAGGCACCAAGGCCAAGGTCCGTGATACCCGCAAAACCCTGCCCGGCCTGCGTGTGCTGCAGAAATACGCGGTACGAGTCGGTGGGGGCGTCAACCACCGGCTAGGGCTTGGCGACGCGGCACTGATCAAGGACAACCATGTCGTGGCCGCGGGATCGGTGGTCGATGCGCTGCGGGCGGTACGTGAAGCTGCACCCGATCTGCCGTGCGAGGTGGAAGTGGACTCACTCGAGCAGCTTGATGAGGTGCTGCGCGAAAAGCCGGAACTGATCCTGCTGGACAACTTCCCGGTGTGGCAGACACAGATGGCGGTGCAGCGTCGGGACGCCCGCGCGCCCGCCGTTCTGCTCGAGTCGTCCGGCGGGCTCAGCCTGCAGAACGCGGCGACCTACGCCGCGACGGGGGTGGACTACCTGGCCGTCGGTGCGCTGACGCACTCCGTCCGGGCGCTCGATATCGGCCTCGATATGTAAGTGTCTGCTTTAGTTCCGGCGCTCGAGCGTGCGCCCTGGGCGTTGAGCGTGCGCCCTGGGCAAAAAAATCGTCCAAATCCCGCCCTGAGCGCACGCTGGAAGCCTTCAGCGCACACTCGACGCGGCTGCGCGGGGCGGCTCAGGCGATATCGCCGACGAAAACCCCGATGCGGCGCAGCTGCATGCGCGCCAACCGTGGCAGCCCTTGAACGTCGGGGCCGTCGGAGCCGGCCGGCAGGATCCGCGGGTTGGTGATGTGCACCTGGCGGTGGCGGCTGAGCTGCACGTCAGCTTCGCCGGCGGCCAGCACGTTCTTGACCCAGTTGGTTTTGCCGTGTCCCAGCGCGATGGCCAGCACGTTGCCTTTGCGGTAGGTGGTCACGATGGTTTCGTACGGCTTGCCGGAGGTGCGGCCACGATGCTTGATGGTCGCGGTCCCGGGCAGATAGCGTGCGATCGGTTTGACCGCCGGGTTGAAGTATTTGATCTGGAAGCGCTCGAACCAGGGCGGGAACACCATCGGGACGCCTGGGGCGTTATTGGGGTGATCCTTGGCAGACATCGCGGCTCCCTGAGTTGCTGATGCGGGCATGGCCTCCTTACCGGCACTGTACCGGTCGGATATCGACTTGAATTGCTCTGGGACAATGGAGACCGTGAGCACCACCCGACCGTCGCCGATCGCCCGTATCGACTTGCGGGGCGCGGAGTTGACGGCTGCCCGATTGCGGGCCACGCTGCCGCGCGGTAGCACCGATGTGGAGACCGTGCTGCCCCGGGTGCGGCCGATCGTGCAGGCCGTCGCCGAGCGCGGGGCCGAAGCGGCTTTGGAGTTCGGGGCCTCATTCGACGGCGTGCGGCCCCCGTCCGTCCGGGTGCCCGACGCGGCGCTACAGGCGGCGCTGGACGCACTGGACTCCGACGTCTGCGAAGCCCTGCAGGTGATGATCGAACGCACCCGCGCCGTGCATGCTGACCAGCGTCGCACCGACGTCACCACCACGCTCGGGCCGGGCGCGACGGTCACCGAGCGGTGGGTTCCCGTCGAGCGGGTGGGCCTGTACGTGCCCGGCGGCAACGCCGTGTACCCGTCCAGCGTGGTGATGAACGTCGTGCCCGCGCAGGCCGCCGGCGTCGACTCGCTGGTGGTGGCCAGCCCACCGCAAGCCCGCTCGCAGGGCCGGTTTGAAGGCTTGCCGCACCCGACGATCTTGGCCGCAGCCCGGCTGCTGGGTGTCGACGAGGTGTGGGCCGTGGGCGGTGCGCAGGCGGTCGCACTGCTGGCCTACGGCGGCACCGACACCGATGGTCAAGAACTGGCGCCGGTCGACATGATCACCGGCCCCGGAAATATCTATGTCACCGCCGCCAAGCGGCTGTGCCGCTCCCAAGTGGGTATCGACGCCGAAGCCGGGCCGACCGAGATCGCCATCCTGGCCGACCACACCGCCGATCCAGCGCATGTGGCCGCCGACTTGATCAGCCAGGCCGAACACGACGAGATGGCGGGCAGCGTGCTGGTCACCCCTAGTGAGGACCTGGCCGCCGCCACCGACACCGAATTGGCCGCTCAGCTGCAAACGACGGTGCACCGCGAACGGGTGACGGCCGCGCTGGGTGGACGCCAATCGGCGATCATCCTGGTCGACGACCTGGACGCCGCCATTTTGGTCGTCAACGCCTACGCCGCTGAACACCTGGAAATCCAGACCATCGACGCCCCGCGGGTCGCCGGCCGGATACGTGCAGCCGGAGCCATTTTCGTGGGCCCGTACTCGCCGGTGAGCCTCGGTGACTACTGCGCCGGATCCAACCACGTACTGCCGACCGCGGGCTTCGCCCGGCATTCCAGCGGCCTGTCGGTGCAGACCTTCTTGCGCGGTATCCACATCGTCGACTACACCGAGGCGGCCCTCAAGGACGTCTCCGGACATGTCATCACGCTGTCCAAAGCCGAAGACCTGCCGGCGCACGGCGAGGCGGTACGGCGGAGGTTCGAACGATGACCGCGCCCCGGCCCACATTGGACGACCTGCCGCTGCGCGACGACCTGCGTGGCAAATCGCCCTACGGCGCACCACAATTGGCGGTTCCGGTGCGGTTGAACACCAACGAGAATCCGCACCCGCCCAGCAAGGCGCTCGTCGACGACGTCGTGCGGTCGGTGGGCGAGGCGGCCGTGGACCTGCACCGCTACCCCGACCGCGACGCGGTGGCGCTGCGCTGTGATCTGGCCAGCTACCTCACCGCACAGACCGGCATCCCGCTTGGTGTCGAAAACCTCTGGGCCGCCAATGGTTCCAACGAGATCCTGCAACAGCTGTTACAGGCTTTCGGCGGGCCGGGGCGCAGCGCGATCGGGTTCGTCCCGTCCTACTCGATGCACCCGATCATCTCCGACGCCACCCGCACCGAATGGCTCGAAGCCGCCCGCGCCGACGACTTCAGCCTCGACGTCGATGCCGCCGTCGCCGCCATCACCGACCGCAGGCCCGATGTGGTGTTCATCGCCAGCCCCAACAACCCGTCCGGGCAGAGTGTTTCGCTGCCGGATCTGCGGCGGCTGCTTGACGTGGTCCCGGGCGTCTTGATCGTCGACGAGGCCTACGGCGAGTTCTCTTCGCAACCCAGTGCGGTGGCGCTGGTGGGAGAGTATCCGACCAAGCTCGTCGTCACCCGCACCATGAGCAAGGCGTTCGCGTTCGCCGGCGGCCGGCTCGGGTACTTGATCGCCACGCCGGCGGTGATCGACGCGATGCTGCTGGTGCGGCTGCCTTATCACCTGTCGTCGGTCACCCAAGCCGCGGCGCGGGCCGCGCTGCGACACGCCGACGACACCCTGAGCAGTGTCGCGGCGCTGATCGCCGAACGCGAACGCGTCACAACCGCCTTGACCCGCATGGGCTTTCGGGTAATCCCCAGCGACGCAAACTTCTTGCTGTTCGGAGAATTCGCCGACGCGCCGGCCACCTGGCAGCGTTATCTGGACGCCGGCATCCTGATTCGCGACGTCGGGATTCCCGGGTACCTGCGTGCCACCACGGGACTGGCCGACGAGAACGATGCGTTCCTGCGGGCCAGCGTCCAGATCGCGGCTACCGAACTGGCCCCAGCCACCCCTAGCGCCGTAGGAGCACCGTGACAGCCACCGAAACAGGCACCCGCCGTGCGCGCATCGAGCGTCGCACCCGCGAATCCGACATCGTCATCGAGCTCGACCTCGACGGCACCGGGCAGGTCCACGTCGACACCGGTGTGCCTTTCTACGACCACATGCTGACGGCACTGGGCAGTCATGCCAGCTTCGACCTGACCGTGCGCACCAAGGGCGACGTCGAGATCGAGGGGCACCACACCATCGAGGACACCGCCATCGCGCTGGGTCAGGCGCTCGGGCAGGCCCTCGGCGACAAGAGGGGCATCCGCCGGTTCGGGGACGCTTTCATCCCGATGGACGAAACATTGGCCCACGCCGTGGTCGACGTGTCCGGCCGGCCCTATTGCGTGCACACCGGGGAGCCGGATCATCTGCAGCACACCACCATTGCCGGCAGCTCGGTGCCATACCACACCGTCATCAACCGGCACGTGTTCGAGTCGCTGGCGGCCAACGCCCGGATCGCGCTGCACGTCCGCGTCCTGTACGGGCGCGACCCGCATCACATCACCGAAGCGCAGTACAAGGCGGTGGCCCGCGCGTTGCGCCAGGCGGTCGAGCCCGACCCCCGGGTGTCGGGTGTGCCGTCCACCAAAGGTGTTCTGTGACAAGACGATCTGTCGTGGTCTTGGACTACGGTTCAGGCAATCTACGGTCGGCCCAGCGTGCACTGGAGCGCGTCGGTGCGTCGGTCGAGGTAACCGCCGACGCGGCTGCCGCGGCGGCCGCCGGCGGACTGATGGTACCCGGCGTCGGCGCGTTCGAGGCCTGCATGACCGGCCTGCGCAAAATCGGCGGAGAACGGATCATCGCCGAGCGGGTCGCTGCCGGACGCCCGGTGCTGGGGGTCTGTGTCGGGATGCAGATCTTGTTCGCCCGCGGGGTCGAGTTCGGGGTCGAGACCGAAGGCTGCGGGCAGTGGCCGGGAGCCGTCACCCGGCTGGACGCCCCGGTGATCCCGCACATGGGTTGGAACGTCGTCAATTCCGGGCCCGGCAGTGCCCTGTTCAAGGGGCTGGACGCGAACACCCGGTTCTACTTCGTGCACTCCTACGCCGCGCAGCGCTGGGAAGGCTCATCGGAGGCGGTGCTGACGTGGGCCACCCACCAGGTGCCGTTTTTGGCCGCGGTCGAGGAAGGGCCGCTGTCCGCCACCCAATTCCACCCGGAAAAGAGCGGGGATGCCGGTGCGGCCGTGCTGAGCAACTGGGTTGAGGGACTGTGAAAGACTCCGCGAAAGTGCATTCCGCTACGCAAACACCGAGAAAGCACATCGCTACTTGCATTTTCGGCGCACAGGAGGGGATGTGTTGATTTTGTTACCGGCGGTGGACGTGGTCGAGGGCCGTGCCGTGCGCCTGGTGCAAGGCAAGGCCGGCAGCGAAACCGAGTACGGCTCAGCGCTGGACGCCGCGCTGGGCTGGCAGCGCGACGGGGCCGAATGGATCCATCTGGTCGACCTGGATGCCGCGTTCGGGCGCGGTTCCAACCGCGAGCTGCTCGCCGAGGTGGTTGGCAAGCTTGACGTGCGGGTGGAGCTCTCCGGCGGGATCCGCGACGACGATTCGTTGGCCGCGGCGCTGGCCACCGGCTGCGCTCGGGTCAATCTGGGAACCGCGGCCGTGGAGAACCCGCAGTGGTGCGCCCGGGCGATCAGTGAGCACGGCGACAAAGTCGCCGTCGGGTTGGACGTCCAGATCCTCGACGGCCAGCACCGGCTGCGCGGGCGCGGCTGGGAAACCGACGGCGGCGATCTGTGGGATGTGCTGGAACGTCTTGACAGCCAAGGATGTTCGCGGTACGTCGTCACCGATGTCACCAAGGACGGCACGCTGGGCGGCCCCAACCTCGATCTGCTGGCCTCCGTCGCCGACCGCACCGAAGCCCCGGTGATCGCCTCCGGCGGCGTGTCCAGCCTGGACGACCTGCGCGCAATCGCCACCCTCACCGGCCGCGGGGTCGAGGGCGCCATCGTGGGCAAAGCCCTCTACGCCGGGCGGTTTACCTTGCCGCAGGCGCTGGCCGCGGTTGGAAAGTAGAGCTGCAAATGGACCTGGACGCGTTGGTGACCCCGTTGGTTGAGAAGGCGTCGGCAATCCTCGATGACGCAACGGAGCCCTTCGTTGCCGGTCACCGCGCCGATTCGGCGGTCCGCAAGAAGGGCAACGACTTCGCCACCAACGTCGATCTCGCGATCGAGCGCCAAGTGGTCGCCGCGCTGGTCGGGGCGACCGGAATCGGCGTGCACGGCGAGGAGTTCGGCGGCCCGGACGTCGACTCGGAGTGGGTGTGGGTGCTGGACCCCGTTGACGGCACGTTCAACTACGCAGCCGGATCGCCGATGGCCGGGATTCTGTTGGGCCTGCTGCATCACGGTGACCCGGTGGCCGGGCTGACCTGGTTGCCGTTCATCGATCAGCGCTACACCGCGGTGGTGGGTGGTCCGTTGATGAAAAACGGTGTGCCGCAGCCGTCGCTGGCTCCCGTCGATCTGGCTGATGCCCTCGTCGGTGCCGGTTCATTCAGCGCAGACGCACGGGGCCGGTTCCCGGGACGCTATCGAATCGCGGTGCTGGAGAATCTCAGCCGGGTCTCGTCGCGGTTGCGCATGCACGGTTCCACCGGCCTCGACCTCGCCTACGTTGCCGACGGAATCCTCGGGGCATCAATAAGTTTCGGTGGCCACGTATGGGACCATGCCGCCGGGGTCGCGCTGGTGCAAGCCGCGGGTGGAGTCGTCACCAGCGTGGCAGGCGAACCGTGGACCCCCGCGTCGGACTCCGCGCTGGCCGCAGGGCCCGCCGCGCATGCCGAGATCCTCGAGATCTTACGCAGCACAGGCCAACCGGAGGACTACTGAGATGCACCCGAGCCCCCCGTCCAGTGGCCTTGCGGTACGGGTGATCCCCTGCCTGGACGTCGACGCCGGACGAGTGGTCAAGGGAGTCAACTTCGAAAACCTGCGGGACGCGGGCGATCCCGTGGAGCTTGCCGCCGCCTATGACGCCGAAGGCGCCGACGAGCTCACCTTTCTCGACGTGACCGCGTCATCGTCGGGAAGGGCCACCATGCTGGACGTGGTGCGCCGCACGGCCGAGCAGGTGTTCATCCCGTTGACCGTCGGCGGCGGGGTGCGCACGGTGGCCGACGTCGACGTGTTGCTGCGCGCCGGGGCCGACAAAGTGTCGGTGAACACCGCCGCGATCGCGCGCCCCGACCTGCTGGCCGAGATGGCAAGGCAGTTCGGCTCGCAATGCATCGTGCTGTCCGTCGATGCCCGCACGGTGCCCGCCGGCTCACCGCCGACACCGTCGGGCTGGGAGGTCACCACTCACGGCGGGCGTCGCGGGACGGGGATCGACGCCGTCGAGTGGGCCGCCCGCGGCGCGGACCTCGGAGTGGGGGAGATCCTGCTGAATTCGATGGACGCCGACGGCACCAAAGCCGGGTTCGACGTGCCCATGCTGCAAGCGGTGCGCTCGGCGGTCACGGTGCCGGTAATCGCCAGCGGCGGCGCCGGGGCGGCCGAACACTTCGCGCCCGCGATTGTGGCCGGCGCCGATGCGGTATTGGCGGCCAGCGTGTTTCACTTCCGGGAGCTGACCATCGGGCAGGTGAAGGCCGCCATGGCCGCAGAAGGGATCATCGTGCGATGACCCTCGACCCGCGGATCGCCGCGCGTCTGAAGCGCAACGCCGACGGTCTCTTCACCGCCGTCGTGCAGGAGCGTGGCAGTGGCGACGTGCTGATGGTCGCCTGGATGGACGATGCGGCGCTGGCTCGCACCCTGGAAACCCGTGAGGCCACGTACTATTCGCGGTCCCGCGCCGAGCAGTGGATCAAAGGGGCGACGTCCGGCCACACCCAGTACGTCCACTCGGTGCGACTGGACTGCGACGGCGACACCGTTCTGTTGACGGTCGACCAGGTCGGCGGCGCCTGCCACACCGGCGACCACAGCTGCTTCGACGCCGACGTGCTCCTGCAACCCGAAGGCTAGCCCGGCGCCACATCCAGTCCGTTGGCCGCGGCTATCGCCGCTCGGGCCCATTCGCGCTGGTAGACGGCCGGGCCGATGCGGTCGCGGCGAATGATTTCCACGTCGATGGCCTTTCCGTTGATCAGCGCGCCCGGGACCCGGAAGGAGAAGGATGGTTGGTCGGTGGCGATGGCCAGCATGGCGTCGGTGTCGGTGAAACCGTTGGCGCGCATGGTTTCCTCGGCCCACCTTAATGGCATGAGGCCGCCGAAATTGTTGACGTACACTACCCACAGCCGGGTGCCGCGCCCGTTGTAGAGCTTGGTGAGTGCTCGGTTCACCGCGTCGGACTCGAGGGGGCCGAGCACACCCGATTGATCCGTGAGTTGGCTGGATAGCTTGATCGCCGGCGTGGACGACGGCGCAGGGGCACTGCTGGTCGGCGGCGAGGCGGCACTGCTGGTCGGCGGTGCCACCGACTGCGATGGGGGGCTGGTATTCGGTTGGTTCGTGTGGCGGCCGAACATGCGCACACCGATTACCGCGGCAACCCCGACCAACGCGACGGCGACGAGCGCTGCCACCAAGGTCGCCGGCCCAATACGGCGACCGCGCACCTTCTGCGAAGGGCGCGAAGAGCTCTGGGACGCCGCCACCACTTTTCCGTCGGTGCGGCGATGACTTCCGTGGGGCGCGGCGCGGTGTCCGGTCGGCCGGCAAGCGCGGCAGCGAAATCCGCACACGTCGCGTAACGGTCGCCCGGGCTTTTGGCGAGTGCTTTGGCGATGACGGGGTCGAGTTCTGCCAAGTCTCCTCGCCGCTCACTGATCAGCGGTGGTGGCGCCGACAAATGCTGGCTGATGACCACCGCCGGGTTCGAGTGGTGATACGGCGCGGACCCGGTCAACAGGTTATAGGCGGTGCATCCCAGCGCGTATTGGTCGGCTCGCGCGTCAAGATCTGCACCCTGCAGTTGCTCGGGTGAACAGTAGGCGGTGGTGCCCACCAGCATGTTCGTCGCGGTCAGGCCGCTGATCTCACCCAGCTGGCGGGCGATGCCGAAATCGGCCAGCAGGATCCGGCGTCGGGAGCCGGCATCGCCCAGCAGGATGTTGGCGGGTTTGACGTCGCGATGCAGCAGTCCGCGCGAGTGGGCGTAATCGAGCGCGTCGGCAACCGCCGAAACGATTTCGACGACCTCTGCTTTGGGCATGCCGGACGGATACCGGCTGCGCAGCAGCTTCGCAGCGTCCGTGCCCTCCACGTAGTCCATCGAGATCCACAGTTGCCCTTCGTATTCACCGCGGTCGTGGATGCCGACGATGTGCTCGTTGTACAGGCTCGCGGCCAGGTCGGCCTCTCTGTTGAAGCGTTGGCGAAATTCGTCGTTCGCGGTCAGCTCGCCGGGCAAAACTTTGAGGGCATCGCGGCGGGGCAGCCGCGGGTGCTGCGCCAGATACACCTGACCCATGCCGCCGGCCCCCAAACGACGAATGATGGTATATCCGGCGAACACCTCTCCTTGGGTTAACCCATCGGTTCTCGGCATGCGAGCATGCTACTGAGGCTCTGACCGCGGCAACCAAGAAATCGCGCAGAGCGGGGGCGTCTCAACTCGCTTGGCAGGGTGCCTTGAATGAGAATGGCGGTCGATGCGCAGACGGGTGTCCTGGACCGTGGTGGTACCGCTGCTTGCCGTCGTCGTGCTGGCGTTGATCTGGGGCGAGAAGCTCGGGCCGGTACAGGTCGTGCTGGCGGCGGCGTTTCTCATCGGTGCCGTGTTGGCCGCGGTGCATCACGCGGAGGTGGTCGCGCACCGGGTCGGTGAGCCGTTCGGGTCGCTGGTGCTCGCGGCCGCGGTGACGGTGATCGAGGTGGCCCTCATTGTCGAGTTGATGGCGTCCGGGGGGAACGAGGCGGCGACGCTGGCCAGGGACACCGTTTTCGCTGCGGCGATGATCACCACCAACGGGATTGCCGGTTTGTCACTGTTGCTCGGTTCTCGGCGCTATGGCGTGACGCTGTTCAACGCCGAAGGCAGCGGCGCCGCGCTGGCCACGCTCACCACCCTGGCGACGTTGAGCCTGGTGCTGCCCGCGTTCACCACCAGCGAGCTGGGCAAGGAGTTCTCGCCCGGCCAGCTCGCGTTCGCTGCGGTCGCCTCACTTCTGGTGTACCTGCTTTTCGTCTTCACGCAGACGGTGCGGCATCGCGACTTCTTTCTGCCAATCGCGCAGAAGGGTCAACACAGCCTGTTCGAGGATGAAAGCCATGCGGAGCCGCCGAGCATGGGGGCGGCGCTGACCAGCCTTGGGCTGCTGCTCGTCGCCCTGGTCGCGGTGGTGGGCCTGGCCGAGCAGGAATCGCCGGCGGTCGAGCGCGCGGTGACCGCGGTCGGATTCCCGCAGACGTTCGTCGGCGTGGTGATCGCAACGCTGGTGCTGCTGCCGGAAACACTCGCGGCGGTGCGCGCCGCGCGGCAAGGCCGCATCCAGACCAGCTTGAACCTGGCCTACGGGTCGGCGATGGCTAGTATCGGGCTCACCATTCCGGCGATCGCGCTGGCATCCATTTGGCTTAAAGGACCGCTGGTGCTCGGCCTGGGCGCCATCCAGTTGGTGCTGCTTGCGTTGACCGTCGTGATCAGTGTGCTGACAGTGGTGCCCGGGCGGGCTACCCGATTGCAGGGTGAGGTGCACCTGGTGCTGCTCGCCGCCTATGTGTTTCTGGCGGTCAGCCCCTGACAGGTACGGCGAGCAGACGCAAAATCGCATAAAACTGTCCGGTTGCGTGCGATTTTGCGTCTGCTCACGCAAGGGGGTGGTGCCTCCAGCTCACGCAAGGGGGGTCGCCGGGCTAAGACCGGGCGCGCAGCGTTTCCAACGCTTTGTCGGCGTGGGTGTCCATGTTGAATTCGCTGGAGATCACGTTGAGCACCTTGCGGTCGGTGTCGATGACGAACGTCGTGCGTTTGACGGGCATCAACTTGCCGAGCAGGCCGCGCTTGACACCAAACTGCGTGGCAACGGTGCCGTCGGCGTCCGAGAGCAGCGGGTAGTCGAAGTTCTGCATATCGGCGAATTTCGCCTGCTTTTTCACGGGATCGGCACTGATGCCGACCCGGCTCGCCCCGGCCGCGGCGAATTCTTGAGCCAAGTCGCGGAAGTGGCACGCTTCCTTGGTGCAGCCGGGCGTCATCGCTGCCGGATAGAAGAACAGGACGACGGGTCCGTCGGAAAGCAGGGCGCTGAGCTTTCGCGGCGTTCCCGTCTGATCGGGAAGTTCGAAGTCGGCCACGGTGTCACCAGGTTTCATGGCCGTCAGGCTACGCCCGATGCCTGACTCCTCCTCGGCCCGTTCCGGGCCGCATCGTCGTCAGGCTACGCCGGGGCTGATCAGCGCATCTGGGAGGATGGTTCAGTGCACGCCCACCTCGCCGCGACGACCTCACGAGAGGATTTCCGCCAGCTGGCGGCAGAGCACCGTGTAGTTCCGGTGACCCGCAAGGTGTTGGCCGACAGCGAGACGCCGCTGTCGGCCTACCGCAAACTCGCCGCCAATCGCCCGGGCACGTTCCTGCTGGAGTCCGCCGAACACGGCCGATCGTGGTCGCGCTGGTCGTTCATCGGCGCGGGGGCGCCATCAGCACTGACCGTGCGCGACGGCGAAGCGGTCTGGCTGGGTGCCGTGCCGCAGGACGCGCCGACCGGAGGCGACCCGCTGCAGGCGCTGCAGGCCACCCTTGAGCTGCTGGCCACCGCGGCCCCCAACCAGATCAAGCCGGGGCTTCCGCCGCTGTCGGGCGGCATGGTCGGCTTTTTTGCCTATGACCTGGTGCGGCGCCTGGAACGCCTACCGGAGTTGGCCGTCGACGACCTTCACCTGCCGGACATGCTGCTGCTGCTGGCCACCGATGTGGCGGCGGTCGACCACCACGAGGGCACCATCACGCTGATCGCCAACGCCGTCAACTGGAACGGCACCGACGAGCGGGTCGATGAGGCCTACGACGACGCGATCGCCCGGCTGGATGTGATGACGACGGCCCTGGGCCAGCCGCTGCCGTCGACGGTCGCCACATTCAGCAGGCCCGAGCCGCGGTATCGCGCGCAGCGCACCGTCGAGGAATACGGCAAGATCGTCGATTACCTCGTCGACCAGATTGCGGCCGGCGAAGCCTTTCAGGTAGTGCCCTCGCAGCGCTTCGAGATGGACACCGATGTCGATCCGATCGACGTGTACCGGATGCTGCGAGTAACCAATCCAAGCCCCTACATGTATCTGATGCGCGTGCCGAGTAGCGCTGGCGGAACTGACTTTTCGATCGTCGGATCCAGTCCTGAGGCGCTGGTCACCGTGCACGACGGCTGGGCGACGACCCATCCGATCGCCGGAACCCGGTGGCGCGGACAGACCGAAGAAGAGGATCAGTTGCTGGAAAAGGAACTGCTGGCCGACGAGAAAGAACGTGCCGAGCATCTGATGCTGGTCGACCTCGGCCGCAACGATCTTGGCCGGGTCTGTACGCCGGGCACCGTGCGCGTCGAGGATTACAGCCACATCGAACGCTATAGCCACGTCATGCACCTGGTGTCGACGGTGACCGGGATGCTCGGCGAGGGCCGGACCGCCCTAGATGCGGTGACGGCCTGCTTCCCGGCCGGCACGCTGTCCGGCGCACCGAAGGTGAGGGCCATGGAGCTGATCGAAGAGGTGGAGAAGACGCGCCGCGGCCTCTACGGCGGCGTGGTCGGTTATCTCGACTTCGCCGGCAACGCCGACTTCGCGATCGCCATCCGCACCGCATTGATGCGCGGCGGCACCGCCTATGTCCAGGCCGGTGGTGGGGTTGTAGCCGACTCCAACGGTCCATACGAATACACCGAGGCGACCAACAAGGCGCGAGCGGTGCTTAATGCGATCGCGGCCGCCGAGACGCTGACCGCTCCGGACGGGATCCGCAATGGCTGATACCCGGCCGGACCGGCGCCGCCGACTCACCAGCCGGTTGACGATCGGGATGGCCCAGGTGTTGCTGGTGGTTGCCGCGGGGGCGTTGTGGGTGGCGTCGCGGCTGCCGTGGGTCGTTATCCGGTCGTTTGACGGGCTGGGTCCTCCGAGACAGGTGACCTTGTCCGGCGCGGCATGGTCGACGGCGTTGTTGCCGTTGGCGCTGCTCTTGCTGGCTACGGCCGTCGCGGCGATCGCGGTGCGTGGCTGGGCGCTGCGGGGGCTGGCGGGGCTGCTGGCAGCGGCCAGCCTGGCGGTCGGCTATCTGGGGGTCAGTCTGTGGGCGGTCCCGGGCTTCGCGGTGCGCGGCGCCGATCTGGCGCATATCCCGGTGGTGACGCTGGTGGGAAGCGAGCGGCATTACGGGGGCGCAGGGGTCGCGGTGGCCGCCTCTGTGTGTACGCTGACCGCCGCCGTCTTGTTGATGCGGTCGGCTTCGGATGCTGGGTCGGCCCGCTCGAGCGCGCTGAAGTATGCGGCGCCCGCGACGCGCCGGTCGATTACACGACGCGAAGACGCTGACGGGGCGATGCTGGAGGAGCCGGAGACGCCGGAGATGTCGGAGCGGATGATCTGGGATGCGCTTGACGAGGGGCGCGACCCGACCGATCGGCCCCGCGAGTCTGACACCTAGGGTCGGTGACGGGCCGCAAGCCGACGGCCGCTACCCTTCATTGACGTCGTTGCAATCGGCTGGGGACGACTGGGTGGCCGCGGGCGACGGAAAGGAAACGACAGGCATGAGTCCGGCAACCGTGCTTGACTCCATCCTCGAGGGAGTCCGGGCCGACGTTGCTGCGCGCGAAGCCCTTATCAGCCTGTCCGAGATCAAAGCGGCTGCCGCGGCTGCGCCCCCGCCGCTCGACGTGCTGGCCGCCTTACGTGAGCCCGGTATCGGCGTCATCGCCGAAGTCAAGCGCGCCAGCCCGTCAGCGGGTTCATTGGCGACCATTGGTGATCCGGCAAAACTGGCCCGGGCCTACGAGGGTGGTGGCGCCCGGGTCATCAGCGTGTTGACCGAGGAGCGACGCTTTCACGGCTCGCTTGACGACCTTGACGCGGTGCGGGCCGCGGTGTCAATTCCGGTGTTGCGCAAAGACTTTGTCGTGCAGCCATATCAGATCCATGAGGCCCGCGCGCACGGCGCCGATATGTTGTTGCTCATCGCTGCCGCGTTGGACCAGTCGGTATTGGTGTCGATGCTGGACCGTACCGAGTCACTGGGCATGACAGCTCTCGTCGAAGTGCACACCGAACAAGAAGCCGACCGGGCGCTCAAGGCCGGGGCCAAGGTAATCGGCGTCAACGCCCGCGATCTCAAGACGCTGCAGGTGGACCGGGATGTCTTCGGGCGCATCGCTCCCGGGCTGCCCAGCAACGTGATCAGAATCGCCGAGTCCGGCGTGCGTGGCACCGGAGACCTGTTGGCCTATGCCGGTGCCGGTGCTGACGCCGTATTGGTCGGTGAAGGTTTGGTCAGAAGCGGTGACCCACGTGCCGCGGTTGCCGATCTGGTTACCGCGGGCACCCATCCGTCCTGTCCGAAACCGGCTCGCTAGTCGTTAAGTCATTGAAGAGACCCTGCGCCGAAACGTTGAACCCGATGAGCCATCCCCGCGTTGAGCCTTGGTGATGGTAGAGCTATCCCGCCCGGACCTTCCGCTTCCGAGCGCAGCCATCGCCGAACCCACCCGCCACGAACCCGATACGGGTGGCCATTTCGGCGTCTACGGTGGCCGCTACGTCGCGGAGGCGTTGATGGCGGTGATCGAGGAGGTCACCGCCGCCTACGAGAAGGAACGTGTCAGCCAGGATTTCCTGGACACCCTGGATTACCTGCAGGTGAACTACGCTGGCCGGCCATCGCCGCTGTATGAGGCCACCCGGCTGAGCGAGCATGCCGGCTCGGCGCGGATTTTCCTCAAGCGAGAAGACCTGAACCACACCGGTTCTCACAAGATCAACAATGTGCTCGGTCAGGCCCTGCTGGCCCAAAGGATGGGCAAGACCCGGGTGATCGCCGAGACCGGGGCCGGTCAGCACGGCGTGGCGACTGCCACCGCATGCGCCTTGTTCGGCCTGGATTGTGTGATCTACATGGGTGCCGTGGACACCGCGCGCCAGGCGCTCAACGTGGCGCGGATGCGGCTGCTGGGCGCCGAGGTCGTCTCGGTCGAGACGGGTTCGAAAACCCTGAAGGACGCCATCAATGAGGCGTTTCGGGATTGGGTTACCAATGCCGATAACACCTACTACTGTTTTGGCACCGCGGCAGGACCGCATCCTTTTCCAACCATGGTGCGTGATTTTCAGCGAATTATCGGCCTGGAGACCCGCGTGCAGATCCAGGCCCAGGCGGGCCGATTGCCCGACGCGGTCGTGGCCTGTGTCGGTGGCGGATCCAACGCCATCGGAATTTTCCATCCGTTCATCGATGATCCCGGTGTACGGCTAATCGGATTCGAAGCAGCAGGCGATGGTGTCGAAACCGGCAGGCACGCTGCCACATTCACCGGCGGATCGCCCGGGGCGTTCCAGGGATCATTCTCCTATCTACTGCAGGATGCGGACGGTCAGACCATCGAATCCCATTCGATCTCGGCGGGTTTGGATTACCCCGGGGTGGGTCCAGAACACGCGTGGCTCAACGAGATCGGACGTGCCGAATACCGGCCCATCACCGACTCGGAGGCGATGGACGCGTTCGCCCTGCTGTGCCGCACGGAAGGCATCATCCCGGCCATCGAATCCGCGCACGCGGTGGCCGGTGCCCTCAGGCTGGGCGCCGAGTTGGGGCGGGGCGCGGTCATCGTGGTGAACCTGTCGGGTCGCGGAGACAAGGACGTCGAGACAGCTGCAAAGTGGTTCGGTCTGATGGGGCCCGGCGAGTAATGACTGTGGAACAGAGCGAAGCAAGTAGGCTCGGGCCAGTCTTCGATGAGTGCCGCGGGAACAATCGTGCGGCGCTGATTGGTTACCTGCCCACCGGTTACCCGGACGTGCCGAGTTCTGTGGACGGGATGCTCGCGCTGGTCGAATCCGGTTGCGACATCGTCGAAGTCGGGGTGCCCTATTCGGATCCCGGCATGGACGGCCCGACCATTGCCAGGGCCACCGAGATCGCGCTGCGCGGGGGAGTGCGAGTCCGGGATACGCTCGCTGCGGTCGAGGGGATCAGTGCGGCCGGCGGACGTGCCGTGGTGATGACGTACTGGAATCCTGTGCTGCGTTACGGGGTTGACGCGTTCGCGCGGGATCTGGCGGCAGCGGGTGGGCACGGCCTGATCACTCCTGACCTCATCCCCGACGAGGCTGGGCAGTGGTTGGCGGCAGCTGAGGAGCATCGGTTGGATCGCATATTTCTGGTGGCGCCGTCATCGACGCCGCAACGGTTGATGATGACGGTCGAGGCATCGCGCGGATTCGTCTACGCAGCTTCCACGATGGGGGTAACCGGGGCGCGGGACGCGGTATCGCAGGCCGCGCCCGAATTGGTGCGCAGGGTGAGGGCGGTGTCCGACATACCCGTCGGCGTCGGCCTGGGAGTGCGGTCGCGAGAGCAGGCCGCTCAGATCGGCAGCTACGCCGACGGCGTCATCGTCGGGTCGGCGCTGGTGTCGGCGCTGGGCGACGGTGGTCTGCCTGCAGTGCGCGCACTGACCAAGGAACTCGCGGCCGGTGTTCGTGAAAAGGCGTCGGCCCGATGACGATGTTGCCCACATACTTCCCCAGCCCGCCACAGGGTGTGTGGCACCTCGGACCGTTGCCTATCCGCGCCTACGCGCTGTTCATCATCACCGGCATCGTGGTCGCGCTGCTGATCGGCGACCGTCGCTGGGAGGCGCGTGGCGGGCAGCGCGGGGTCATCTATGACATAGCGCTATGGGCTGTGCCGTTCGGGTTGGTTGGCGGCCGGCTCTATCACCTGGCCACCGACTGGCGGACCTATTGGGGACCGGGCGGCGCCGGGCTGGGTGCGGCGCTACGAATCTGGGACGGCGGATTGGGCATCTGGGGCGCGGTAGTGCTCGGTGCCGTCGGCGCCTGGATCGGTTGCCGACGACGCGGAATTCCGCTGCCGGCCTTCGGCGACGCGGTCGCCCCGGGAATCGTCTTGGCGCAGGCCATCGGTCGGCTCGGCAACTACTTCAACCAGGAGCTCTACGGCCGGGAAACCACGCTGCCGTGGGGTCTGGAGATCTTCTACCGTCGGGACCCCTCGGGATACATTGACCCCCATTCGCTGGACGGCGTCTCGACGGGGCAGGTGGCGCTCGTCGTGCAGCCGACGTTCCTCTACGAATTGATCTGGAATGTCCTGGTTTTCGTCGCATTGATCTATGCGGACCGACGGTTCACGTTGGGCCACGGGCGGCTGTTTGCGCTGTATGTGGCCGGCTACTGCGTTGGACGCTTCGGTGTCGAGCTGCTGCGCGACGACACCGCCACCCACATCGCCGGCATCCGGATCAATTCGTTCACATCGACTTTCGTGTTCATCGGAGCCGTGGTCTACATCATGGTGGCGCCGAAGGGCCGCGAGGCCCCGGAGAGTCTGCGTGGCACCGATTACGTTGCGGAAGAATCCCCAGAACCTGAGCCAGAATCCGAGCCGGCGGATGAGTTCGCGACTGTGGGTTCGGCTCAGGCAGCGACTGAGGCGGCTCCGGTGAGCGCAGGGGAAGACGACAAACCGGCTGATTCGGCGGAAACGGTCGCAGCTGCCGAAATCGCCGAGCCGGAAGCCGCGGAGCCTGAGACGGCGAAGGCGGAGGCAGAAGTCGCGGAGGCAGAGCCCGGCGAACCGGAAGCCGGAGTGCCCGGCGAACCGGAAGCGCCCGAAGTCGAAGAGCCCGAGGCTGCGGAACCCGAAACCGAAGAGCCGGCAGCCGAAGAGCCAGGCGCCGAGGTCGAAACCGCCGAGCCTGAGGCTGAGACAACCGAGCCCGAGGCTGAGACGTCGAGGCCGGACCGGAGACCGCCGAGCCCGAGATCAGTGAGCCCGAAGCCGAAGAGCCGGTAGCAGAAAGCGAAACCGACGTCGAGGCAGAAGATCGCGAAGACCAGTCCGAACCGCAGCCCGCGACGGAACCGGCCGCGGACACGGTCACCGAGGAAGGTGAGCCGGACTCGAACGCCGATGCCAAGGCCCCGTCCGACGAACCTGCCGCGGGGGAGGCGGAAAAAGAAGCTTCGGCCGCCGAGCACGAGAAGGGGCCGCGCAGGCGCTGGAGGCTGCGACTGAGGAACCGGCCGTCGGGCCGTTAGCAGCCGGGGTGCACCGACTTCGGAAGGCCGGGAGCGATGGTTCTGGCATGCTGAACAACGTGACCGATCCGTCGCCTCCTGGTGCCGCCGAATCCGGTGCGTCAGCACCGCAGCCGCCGAGATATCAAGCCGGTGTTTCCCAAGGTCAGCCGTTGCGTGATGGAACCTCGGGGCACTCTCGTCGGCACGGCCCGCGCCGTCATCGCCTTTACACCGCGGCCGGTACGGGCATACTGCTCGGTAGCGCAGTCGGCTACGTCGGGTTCGTAGACCCACACAACACGAATTCGCTGTATCCGCTGTGTCCGTTCAAGTGGCTCACGGGCTGGAATTGCCCGTTCTGCGGTGGGCTGCGGATGACGCATGATCTGTTGCACGGCGACCTACTGGCCAGCATCAATGACAACATCTTCGTGCTGGTCGGCATCCCGCTGCTGGCCGGATGGATTCTGATTCGCCGCAGTCACGGCAAGTCATCGCTGCCGGCACCGGCACTGATAACGGTCGCGGTCGCGGCGGTGGCATGGACGGTGCTGCGTAACCTGCCTGGTTTTCCATTGGTTCCGCCGATTCTCGGCGGGTAGCCGCGCGCCGCGCGGCACCGGTTAGGACGGGCCGTGGTGGCCCCGCGCGACTATGCTGGGTCGTCGTGAGTAGACGCGGGAAGATCGTCTGCACCCTCGGCCCTGCATCTAATTCCGACGAGCTGATCCTGGCGCTGGTCGAGGCTGGAATGGACGTCGCCCGAATGAACTTCAGTCACGGCGACTACTCCGATCACAAAGCCGCTTACGAGCGGGTGCGGGTCGCTTCGGACACCACGGGCCGCGCGGTCGGTGTGCTCGCCGACTTGCAGGGTCCGAAGATCAGGCTAGGGCGCTTCGCCACCGGATCCACGTACTGGGCGGACGGTGAAACCGTACGAATCACCGTCGCCGACTGCGAAGGCAGCCACGACCGGGTGTCGACGACTTACAAGAGGCTTGCCGAAGACGCCGCGGTCGGTGACCGGGTTCTGGTTGACGACGGCAAGGTCGGCCTGGTGGTCGACGGCATCGAAGGCGACGATGTGATCTGCACTGTCACCGAAGGTGGCCCGGTCAGCAACAACAAGGGCATCTCGCTGCCCGGCATGAACGTGTCCGCCCCCGCCTTGTCGGAGAAGGACATTGAGGATCTCAGCTTCGCGCTGGACCTTGGCGTCGACATGGTTGCGCTTTCGTTCGTGCGCTCGCCGTCCGACGTCGAGTTGGTCCACGAGGTGATGGATCGGATCGGGCGGCGGGTACCGGTGATCGCCAAGCTGGAAAAGCCCGAGGCCGTCGACAATCTGGAGGCGATCGTACTGGCGTTTGACGCCATCATGGTCGCCCGTGGCGACCTGGGCGTCGAACTGCCGCTGGAAGAGGTTCCGTTGGTGCAGAAGCGGGCCATCCAGATGGCCAGGGAGAACGCCAAAGCTGTCATTGTGGCGACCCAGATGCTCGACTCGATGATCGAAAACTCGCGGCCGACACGGGCCGAGGCCTCCGACGTCGCCAACGCCGTGCTCGACGGCGCCGACGCGCTGATGTTGTCCGGGGAGACCTCGGTGGGGAAGTACCCGCTGGCGGCCGTCCGGACGATGTCGCGGATCGTGTGTGCGGTTGAGGAGAATTCCACGGCCGCCCCGCCGCTGACGCACGTGCCGCGCACCAAGCGCGGAGTGATCTCCTACGCTGCCCGCGACATCGGCGAGCGACTCGACGCCAAGGCCCTGGTCGCCTTCACCCAGTCCGGCGACACGGTGCGGCGACTGGCGCGCCTGCATACCCCGCTGCCGCTACTCGCCTTCACCGCGTGGCCTGAGGTACGCAGCCAGCTTGCCATGACCTGGGGCACCGAGACGTTCATCGTCCCGATGATGACCTCTACCGACGGCATGATTCGCCAAGTTGACAAGTCGCTGCTGGAACTCGGTCGCTACAAGCGCGGTGACCTGGTGGTTATCGTCGCCGGTGCGCCACCTGGCACAGTAGGTTCGACCAACCTGATCCATGTGCACCGGATCGGGGAGGACGACGTTTAGCCAGGCAATTAGCCTGGTGTCCGTCTGGCCCGAGGTGAAATGTCCCCGCTTGCGGGGCGGGGGTACTCCCCCAGCGGGGGCACCCCCACCCGCTTGCGGGGGAGAGGCGGGCAAATTGACCCAGAGGAGAGCCCGTGCCGGCTGGCAATGAGCCGAATGCGCAAGAAGAAGCCGCGACGAACGGCAATTCCGATTTCGAGGAATTGCTGGCGGTACTCGACCTGAACCGCGTCGCCGACGATGTGTTCATCGGTTCTCATCCCAGCAAGAACCCGATGCGGACATTCGGTGGTCAGCTCATGGCGCAATCGTTCGTCGCGAGCGGCCGCACGCTGATCCGGGACGACCTGCCGCCCAGCGCGCTGTCGGTGCACTTCATCAACGGTGGGGACACCGCCAAGGACATCGAATTCCATGTGACGCCGCTGCGTGAGGAGCGTCGCTTTGCCAATCGGCGGGTCGACGCGGTGCAGGACGGCATGCTGTTGTCCTCGGCGATGATCTCGTACATGTCCGGCGGTCGCGGCCTCGAGCACGCTGTCCAGCCGCCGCCGGTGGCGCAGCCCCACACGCAGCCACCGATCGGCGAGCTGTTGCGTGGCTACGAGGAGACCGTCCCGCAGTTCGTCAACGCCCTACAGCCGATCGAATGGCGCTACACCAATGACCCGGCCTGGGTGATGCGGGAGAAGGGGGATCGGCTTCCCTACAACCGGGTCTGGGTCAAGGCGCTGGGTGTGATGCCCGACGACCCGGTGCTGCACACCGCGGTTATGGTGTACTCCTCGGATACCACGGTGCTGGATTCGGTCATCACCACCCATGGGCTGTCATGGGGGTTCGACCGTATCTTCGCCGCCTCAGTCAACCATTCCGTGTGGTTTCACCGGCAGGTCAACTTCAACGACTGGGTGTTGTATTCGACGTCGTCGCCGGTGGCGGCGGATTCGCGGGGCCTGGGCACCGGGCATTTCTTCGATCGTTCGGGGCAACTGATCGCCACGGTGGTGCAAGAGGGCGTGCTGAAATACTTCCCGCCTTCTCGCCGATAGACAGTTGCGGGATACCTGCAGGACAACCGTCCGATTCGGCCCAGCACGGCCGCGACGAGGCGTAAGTTCGAGTCAGCCGGGTATTCGGTGCAGAGGCGGCCCGTGAGCCGCCCAGCTGATGTCAGCGCATCGGGAGGTGAGTGTGAGCGGGCCACTGTTAGATCTCGCAACAAAGCCCCGCGCGCGCGAACGCGTTGTCGTTTCTGTCGATTCGCGGGCAGCCCGCTTGATCGGCGCCCTGGCGCTGCTCTGCGCAGCATGCTGGCTGATCGAGATTCTCGCACGTCACCACCACCAGCCGGCCTGGCACTACTCCGATCGATTGGCCTGGTCGCTGACGGTTCTGGCCGCGGTGGCATGGATCGCTCGCGGCATCTTCCTGGGCCGTCCGGTGACGGCCATGCACGCCACCGCTGCTGCAATGTTCGTGTTCGCGGGGCTGGGCCTGCACGTGTTGTCCTTCGACCTGCTCGGTGACCTGGTGATCGCCAGCTCGGGCATGGTGCTGATGTGGCCGACGGCGTCGCATCCGCGGCCCGAGGATCTGCCCCGGGCCTGGGAATTGATCAATGCCACCAGCGACGACCCGCTGGCACCGTTCACCATGCAGACCGGCAAGAGCTACCACTTCAGCGCGGACGGTGCCGCGGCGCTGGCCTACCGGACGCGGCTGGGCATTGCCGTGGTCGGCGGCGATCCGATCGGTGACGACGCGCAATTTCCGGAGTTGGTCGCCGACTTCGCCGCCACGTGTCATACGCGCGGCTGGCGGATCGCGGTGGTGGGTTGCAGCGAGCAGCGGCTCGAGCTGTGGACCGACGCGGCGGTGCTCGGGCAATCGCTGCGAGCCATACCGATCGGGCGCGACGTCGTGGTCGACGTGTCCAGTTTCGAGATGGCGGGGCGTAAGTTCCGCAACCTGCGTCAGGCGGTGAAGCGCACCCACAACTGCGGCATCACGACCGCGATCGTGGCGGAGCAGGAACTCAACGTTGAGCAGCTGGCTGAGCTGACTGAGGTGGTGCGGGAGTCATCTAAAGGGGCGCACAGCGACCGCGGATTCCACATGAACCTCGACGGTGTGCTGGAGGGCCGATTTCCCGGGATACAGCTGATTGTCGCCAGGGACGCCAGCGGAAAGGTGCAGGGATTTCATCGGTACGCGACCGCCGGCGGCGGGAGCGATATCACCCTTGATGTGCCGTGGCGGCGGCGCGGGGCCCCCAACGGAATCGACGAAAGGCTCAGCGTCGACATGATCATGGTCGGCAAAGAGAATGGGGCGCAGCGGTTATCGCTTGCATTCGCGGCGTTCCCGGAGATCTTCGACGATAAGAATCGCGGTCGGACTCAGCGCGTCTTCTACCGGTTGATCCATGTGCTTGACCCGTTGATCGCACTCGAGTCGTTGTACCGATATGTGCGTAAGTGGCACGCACTGGACGCCCGGCGCTACGCGCTGATCTCGATGACTCAGATCATCCCGTTGTTGCTCGTGTTGTTGTCGCTGGAGTTCATGCCGCGCCGTCGACACCTCTGAGGCATCCCGTCCTAGTCGATGCGCAGCTCGCGGCAGCGAATCCCTTCTGTTAAGTGGTGAGTAGCCACCACCACCGTGCGGTCCGTGGACATCAAGGCCGGATTTGGGCCCAATAGGTCGCGCAGGATCGGTTCGGCGTCGATCGCGTCGAGGTGTTCGGTCGGTTCGTCGAGCAGCACGATCCCGGCGGGCGATATCACCGCCCGAGCCAGCAGCAACCTCCTGCGCTGACCCGCCGAAAGCGCCTGCGCGCCGCCGGTCAGGACCGTTGACAGACCCTCGGGCAAACCGGCGAGCCACGTGCCGAGCCCGACCGCATCCAGCGCTGCCGTCAGTTCGTCGTCTCGACAGTCTCCGCGGGCGACCAGCAGGTTGTCTCGGACGGCGGTGGCAAAGATATGCGCGTCCTCAGCGAAAAAGCCGACAGCGCTGCGTAAGTCATCTTCGTCGAACTGGTTCAGATCGGTTCCGTCGAGCTTCACCTGCCCGGCGAGTGGAGGCACCAGTCCCGCGAGTGTCATCAGCAGTGTCGTCTTACCGGAACCACTAGGGCCGGTGACGGCCAGCCGGGCACCCGGCGGCAGGTCCAGCGCTACGCGGGTTGAGCGTGGCGCATCCGTGTGACCGGAACGAATGTCAAGAGATAACCGGCCGGTGCCAACAGGTTTCGGGGGAGCCACTGCCGCCGTCCTGGGTTCATGCGGGCGGTCGTCGGCAGTCAGGTCGAGCAACCGGCGCGCGGCGATGCGCGACCGCGTCAACTGGACGGCGGCGGCCGGCAACGGGGTCATCGCTTCGAATGCGGACAGCGGCAACAACATCAGGACGGCCAGTGTGGTGGGCGCGACCGCGGGTGCCAACCCGATCCCGGCCACCACCGCGCCGAGCACGCTGGCCCCGACCGCCGCGGTGGGCATCGCCTCGGCAATAGCGGCCGGCCTGGCGGCCGCGTCGAGGGCATCACCCCAAGCGCGTTGGCGGCGTTGCGATTCGGCGATGACGCCGGGAAGCGCGCCAGCGACACGAAGCTCGGGTGCGTGTTCGAGAGCGATCATTGCGGCCGTGTCATGCTCGGAATGATGTTGCCGCGCAGCGTCTTCCTGTGTTGCCGCAGCCCTGCCGGCGAGCCGGGGCGCAACAAAGCCGGCGACCAGCAGACAGATCGCCAGTACCGTAGCGGCCGGCAATGAAATGGCCGCGACAACCACGGTTGCCGCCAGCGCCAGGACCGCAGCGACGCCAATCGGTACCAGGGCACGCACCAGCACGTTGGCCAGTTCGTCGACGTCGGCGCCCACTCGTGCCACCAGCTCACCGCTGTGCAGCCGGACGGCGGCCGCCGCGGGTCCGTGGGCCAGCCGGTGATAGATCTGCGCCCGGGCATCCCCGGCTGCGCGCAGTGCGGTGTCGTGCGTGACCAGTCGTTCGCAGTAGTGCAGCACGCCCCGCGAAATGGCGAAGGCGCGCACCGCGACCGCCGCGACGGACAGGTCCAGCACGGGCGGCATCTGCCAGGCCCGCGTGATCAGCCACGCCGAAACACCGGCCAGTGCCAGCGCGCTGCCCAGCGAGAGCGCGCCCAGCGCGATAGCCGCCAGGAGGCGGGGCAGCCGGGGGTGCAGCAGGCTTGCGATCGCCGCGGCCATCTGGCGGCGACCCGCTGCACCCGGCTTCGCCGCGCTTGCGATCGCCGCGGGATCAGACCGGGGCATAACGCACTCCATGGTCGGCGGTCACTTCGACGACCCGGTCACCGATGGCGACAACCGGCTCGCGGTGGCCGACGACGACCACGGCCGCACCGGCACGGGCACGCTCGACGATGGCCCGTAATACGCGTTCCTCGGTCTGGGCGTCCAGGTGCGCGGTCGGCTCGTCCAGCAACAGCACGGCGGCTGGGGATCCGAGCGCTCGGGCGAGGCCCAGCCGTTGCCGCTGCCCTAGTGACAGCCCGACGCCTCCGCGTCCGAGCATGGTATCCAGCCCGTCCGGAAGCTCGGCCAGCACCGTATCGAATCCGGATGCGGCGCAAGTCTTCTCAAGATCGTCCAAATTCCCGAGCAGGGCCAGATTGTCGCCGACAGTGCCCGCGACGAGCACCGGGCGTTGCGGCAGCCAGGACAACTGCCGCCACCAAGCGGTCGGCTCCAGGCCGGCGACGTCGACGCCGGCCACGGTGACTCGGCCCGACGACGGCGCGGTGACACCGGCGATCGCCTGCAGCGTGGTGCTCTTGCCGGCGCCATTGCGTCCGGTCAACACCGTCACCGAGCCGGGTTCGATCACCGCGGTGAGGTCGCATGGCGCGTGGCCGTCGCGGCCGGAGACGCTGAGTTTTTCGAGCCGGATCTCGGCCCCGCGCGCGGCGACCGTCTGCGTTCGGGCCGTTGGCGTGATCGGCTCACCGATGAGGGCGAACGCCTTGTCGGCAGCGGTTCTCCCGTCTTGCGCGGCATGGAATTCCACGCCGATCCGACGCAACGGCCAGTAGACATCCGGTGCCAGCAGCAGCACCGTCAGACCGGTAGTCAGGGTCATCTCACCGAACACGAGGCGAAACCCAATCCCGACCGCGATCAGTGCCACGCCCAGCGTGGCCAGCAATTCCAGCACCAGGGCCGACAGGAATGCGATCCGAAGCGTGGCCATGGCCGAGCGACGATGGGCGGCAGCGAGTTCGGCAATACGGTGTTCCGGGCCCCGCGCGCGTCCCAGCGCCCGCAGCGTGGGGATACCCGCGATCAGATCCAGCAATCGAGCCTGCAGGGTTGTCATGGCGGCCAGTGCCGCCGCCGATCGGTCAGCCGTCGCCAGCCCGATCAGCACCATGAAAACCGGTATCAGCGGCAGGGTGATCACCACGATCGCCGTCGATTTCAGGTCGTAGGCCGCGATCACGGCGACCGTCGCCGGAGTCAGGATCGCGGCAAGCAGCAAGGTGGGCAGGTATCCGGTGAAGTAGGGACGTAGGCCGTCGAGACCGCGGGTGACCACCACCGCGGCGGCGTCCCGCTGTGCGGCGAGTTCACCGGGCTGTCGGGCGGTCACCGCCGCCAGCACCCGACCGGACAGGTCGGCGATCACCGCGTTGGCGCCCCGTTGTCCCAGGCGCGCCTGAAGCCAGTGCGTCAACGTACGAATGGCCCACAGCCCCAACAGGACTGACAGCGGTCCCAGCCAGACGCGCAGGCTGTGTGCCGCGGGATCGCCGACGACGCGGGCGACGATGCTCGCCAGCACAATCGCCGAGCCGATCGCACAGCCGGAGATCACCACTCCGCAGCCCACCGTGGCGACGAGATAGCGGCGTAGTGCCGTCGATGCCCGCCACAGGCGCGGGTCCAGGGGTGCGCGGGTTGTCGAGTCCTTCGCGCTCAGGAGGTGCGCCTCGCCAGACCGATGGGCGGCGGTATCCGATCAGCTGAGATCCGTTGCCGGAAAACCCAATAGGTCCAGCCCTGGTACACCACCGTGAGCGGAGCCATGATCGCCGTCACCCACGTCATGACCTTGAGGGTGTAGTGGGTCGACGAGGCGTTGTAGATCGTCACGCTCCATTGCTTGTTCAGCGTCGAGGGCACCAGGTTCGGGTACAGCGCGCCAAACAAGAGGACCACAACCGCTGCCACTACTGCGGCAGTGCAAGCGAACGCCCAGCCGTCGGAGGTGCGCCGCCACACCAACAGCACCGCCGCCAGCTGCGCCACCACCGCGACGGCCAGCACCAGCCAGGTCCAGTTTTTGCCGTACGCCAGTTGTGTCCAAAGCCCAAAGCCCGCAACCAGTCCGGTCACCGGAAGCGATAGCCACACCGCGAATCGGTGTGCGTCGTCGCGGATCGGGCCGGAGGTCTTCAACGCGACGAACACCGCACCGTACAGCAAGAACAGTCCGGCGGTGGCCAAACCGCCCAGCAGCGTGTAGGCGTTGAGCACATCGGTGATCGACAGGTGAACGTGGCCGTCGGCATCCACTGGGAGTCCGCGGACGAGGATGGCGAACGCGACACCCCACAACACGGCGGGCAGCCAGGAACCGGCTGCCACACCGAAATCGGCCCAGCCCCGCCACTTCGTGTCGTCGACCTTGCCGCGCCATTCGATCGCCACGGCGCGCAGGATCATGCCGAACAGGATCGCCAACAGCGGCAGATACAGGGTGGAGAACACGGTGGCGTACCAGCCGGGAAACGCAGCGAACATCGCTGCGCCACCCACTATCAGCCAAACCTCGTTGCCGTCCCAAACCGGTCCGATGGTGTTGAGCGCCGTGCGGCGGATGGGTTCCGGTTCGCCCATGCCGACGCGGGCGAGCGGTTCCATCAACATACCTACGCCGAAGTCGAAGCCCTCCAGGACGAAGAAACCAAGGAACAGCATTCCGATGATGCCAAACCACAACTGTTGCAGTCCCACCGGTCAGCTCCTTTCCGGGTCAGTAGGCCCTAATAGGCAAACGACAGCGGCGCGACCTCGTCCTCGCCGGGCGGCGTAGGCGCTGCCGGCTCGGCATCGTGTTCCTGCGGCCCTTCGGCGATGTAGCGCTTGAGCAACCAGAACCAGATGACCGCGAGCACGGCGTAGACGAGGGTGAACGTCACCAGGGATGTAATGACCATGCCGGGCGCATGGCTCGACACGCCTTCGCGGACGGTGATCCGAATCAATTGGTCGCCAGTCGGGTTGGGAGCCACCACCCATGGCTGGCGCCCCATCTCGGTGAATATCCAGCCCGAAATGTTGGCCAGGAACGGCGTGGGAATGGTGAGCAGCGCGAACCAGGAGAACCATCGCTGATTCGGGATTCGCCCGCCGCGGGTCAGCCACAACGCGGTCAGCGCGAACAACAGTGGGACCAGGAGGAATCCAATCATCAATCGGAACGACCAGTAGGTGACGAACAGATTCGGCCGGTAGTCGTCGGGTCCGAATCGCTGCTGGTATTCGCGTTGCAGGTCGTTCACTCCTTGCAGCGTTACGCCGCTGAGCCGGCCTTGGGCCAGGAACGGCAGCGCGTAGTGCATTTTGAGCACCGCCGTAACGCTGTCGCATCTGTTGTGCGTGCCGATGGTCAAAAGAGACATGTCTGGGTCGGTTTCGGTGTCACACAACGATTCCGCTGACGCCATCTTCATCGGCTGCTGGTGGAACATCAGCTTGCCCTGGGCGTCCCCGGTGAAGAACAACGCGACCGCGGCGGCCAGTGCGACGAAACACCCGAGGATGGTCGCCGGGCGATACATCGCACCAGCGTCGTCGTGCGCCGACTCTGTTTCGGTGCCTGCGCTCGCGGTTCCACCACGTCTCGAACGGACCATCAACCAGGCGCAGACCGCGGCGACGAACGTTCCAGCGGTCAGAAAAGCACCGGTGACCACGTGCGAAAACGCCGCTAAAGCAGTGTTATTGCTGAGCAGCGCGGTGATGCTGTGCAACTCCGCGCGCCGGGTCGCGGGGTTGTACTGGGCGCCGACCGGGTGCTGCATGAACGAGTTCGCCACGATGATGAAGAAGGCGGACGCGTTGACACCGAACGCGACTATCCAGATGCATGCCAGGTGTACCAGCCGGGGTAGCCGGCTCCAGCCGAAGATCCACAACCCGATGAAGGTGGACTCGAAGAAGAAGGCGAACAGGCCTTCCATCGCCAGCGGCGCCCCGAAGATATCGCCGACGAACCGGGAGTACTCGCTCCAGTTCATGCCGAACTGGAATTCCTGGACGATCCCGGTCGCCACGCCGATGGCGAAATTGATCAGGAACAACTTGCCGAAGAATTTGGTCAGGCGATACCACGCGGTGTTACCGGTGGCCACCCACACCGTCTGCATGACGGCGATCAGCGGAGCCAAACCGATCGTGAGCGGCACGAAGATGAAGTGGTAGACGGTAGTGATACCGAACTGCCACCGCGAAATATCGACGACATTCATCTGTCATCTCCCAATGCTTTGGGGCCCTATCCAATGGCTACGACAAAGTGTAGTAGTCAGGTCGGTGTCAGCGCCACCGATACCTCAACTGCCGAGCGTCTTCGACGCCTTGCGGATGCCGAACGACGATACGATCTCGAACACGCCGATGACCACGAACCAGACGCCGACCACGATCGCCAGGATGCCAATCGACTCGAACGGCGACGCCAAGACGACAATGCCGGCGAGCAGGCTGATCACGCCGACGAAAATCGACCATGCCCGCCCCGGCAGAACCGGGTCACTGATGGCCGAAATCGTCGTGGCGACACCGCGGAATATGAACCCGACACCAATCCAGATGGCCAACAACAGAACTGCGTTACCGAAATGACGGAACGCCAACAGGGCCAGGATGAGCGACGCTGCCCCGCTGATGAACAACAAGATCCGGCTCCCCGCCGAAACATGCAGGCTGAACGCGAAGATCACCTGCGCGATACCGGTGATCAGCAGGTAAACGCCGAAAAGGATGGCGGCGACCAGGACGGTTCTTCCCGGCCACGCCAGCACCAGGACGCCGAGGATCAGCGACAGAATTCCGGATAACAGAGTGGATTTCCACAGATGCGGCAACAAGCTTGGAACAGGGGAGGTCCCAGGAGTGGTTTGCATGGCCGCAGTCTGACACAAACATCCGTCCCGGTACAGGGCATTTCGGCTCAGACGTGGGCCGTGCGCGATTCCTCGGCAAGCAAGTCGGTGGATTCTTCGGCTGCCGCTCTGCGGCCAATCAGGTACCACGTGCGCATGCGGCCTTTTCCTTTGACGTCGATGCGGCCGCGCTCCTGCAGTACAAACTCGTCTTTGAGGCGCTCGTACATCGCCTCGGGCACTTGAATGCATCCCACGGAGTCGGTGGATTCCATCCGGGACGCGACGTTGACGGCGTCGCCCCACACGTCGTAGAAGAAGCGGCGAGAACCCACGACACCCGCAACGACCGGGCCGGTGGCCATGCCCACTCGCAGCGGGACCGAGTGGCCATGCGGATCCTTCAGGCTTGCTGCAACATTGGCCATGTCGAGCGCGAAATCGGCAAGAGCCTGGGCGTGGTCTGGCCGTGGGCGTGGAACCCCGCTGACCACCATGTAGGAGTCGCCGCTGACTTTGATCTTTTCGAGTCCGTGCTTGTCCAGCAGTTCGTCGAAGGCGCCGTACAGGCGGTCGAGAAATCGCACCAGGTCGGCCGGCGCGGTGCTGCTGGCGCGCTCGGTGAAGCCGGCGATGTCGGCGAACAAGACGGAAGCCTCGTCGTATTTGTCGGCGATGACGTTTCGGTCGGACTCTTTGAGTCGCTCGGCGATACTGGCCGGCAACATGTTGGCCAGCAAGGCCTCGGACCGTTCGTACTCCGATTCCATCACCGCCTCGGCGCGCTGGGTGTCACGTAGCGCGAACCACACCGCGACGACCACCAACACGCAGGCGGAGATGGTCGTGATTACGAAGCTCATCGACTGGGCCCAGGCGGGCTGCAGCCCGGTGTCGCGCGGGACCAGGAACTCCAGCGCTATGACCAGGCCGGCGGCGACCGCCGCCAGGCTTACCGCCAACACGATATGTTCAATCCCCAGCAGCAGCACCACCAGACAGGCGCCTACCAATAGGAAGAACTGAGAGCCTGAACCCGTGCCTAAATCCCAGCAGGTGGCGAAGACCGAGACATAGGCCGCGCCCATGAACGTAAGCGGCGCAACCAAATCACCGAAGCGGTGCAGCCACGGCACACTGGCGAAAATCACCGCGGCACCGACGTTGACCGGGCCGATTTTCCAGGACCAGGCTCCGGTGACCACTTGCAGAATTGCGAAGCTCGCGCTCACCACCACGGCCAGCCAGGCGGTGATGGACAGTACCCGAGCCCGGCGCGCGGCGGTGTCGGCGTAGTGCTGATTGCGGTCGCGCGTTTGAGCGCGCACCGCGGCTACACAATCCGGGCGCTTCGACGAGCCGTCTGGGCATCTCGGTGGGGCACCGCACTTCTTGGCCGCCACGTTCAAAGCGTAACCGCTGAGCTCCGTGTTGTCGGCTGCCTAATCAAGATTGGTCGGGCAGGTTACTGGTGAGCCAGTCGGACACGCGGTGTGGCGAGAGTGAGCCATCGGGCATGATGTGCTGAACCTGGTGCCCGTCCCGGGTGGCCAAGTCCGCAACCATGCGCCGGTGACAACGCCAACAGGTCGGCTCCCCGCACATCACGGCCACGTTGCAGGTGTCGGCGTCCCGAAGCAGCCGCTGGTATGCGGCTTGAAAGCCGTGGGCGTGCGGGTATGCGCCGCGTAATTGGCGAACGACGGGTTTTCCCACCACTGGTTGCACCGGTTTGGTGGGCGGTTTGCGGCGTCCACCGAGATCCGGTTCGTGCCGGTAGGCGATCCCTGCGGCGGCCAGCCAGTCGGGCATCGCTTCTTTTGCCACGTCGGGGTTGCGACGCGAGCCGGGGAAACTTCGTACGTCGACCAGCAGGGTGATGTCGTGTTGGCGCAGTGCGGCGGTGAGTTGCTGGGCGGTTTTCGCGCCGTGGCCGGTGGTGTACAGCACTGTCTTGGTGTGCCCTCGGTGGGATTCGAACCCACACTGGACGGGTTTTGAGTCCGTTTCCTCTGCCAGTTGGGATACGAGGGCTTGCGTGGCCTTTTACCTTAGAGGCAGCCTCCCACCATAGAGGATGTGGTGGGGACACCCGTCTCACCGCCCCCGAGGTCGCTGGTCTGAGGCTTTCACGACACAATGTCCGTCATGACAGGCCCCACGACCGACACCGACGCCGCTGTGCCGCGCCGGGTCCTGATCGCGGAAGACGAAGCGCTCATCCGACTGGACCTGGCCGAGATGCTGCGAGAGGAGGGTTACGAGATCGTCGGTGAGGCCGGCGACGGACAGGAAGCCGTCGAACTGGCCGAACGCCATCAGCCTGACCTGGTGATCATGGATGTGAAGATGCCGCGCCGCGACGGGATCGACGCAGCATCGGAGATAGCCAACAAGCGCATCGCACCGATCGTGGTGCTGACCGCGTTCAGCCAGCGCGACTTGGTCGAACGTGCCCGTGATGCCGGGGCGATGGCCTACCTGGTAAAGCCCTTCACCATCAGCGACCTCATCCCGGCCATCGAATTGGCCGTCAGCCGGTTCAGCGAGATCACCGAACTCGAACGTGAGGTGGCGACGCTGTCCGAGCGGCTGGAGACCCGCAAGCTCGTCGAACGCGCCAAAGGCCTGCTGCAGACCAAACAGGGCATGACCGAACCCGAGGCGTTCAAGTGGATTCAGCGTGCCGCCATGGATCGGCGGACCACCATGAAACGGGTGGCCGAAGTCGTCCTGGAAACTCTTGGTTCTGACGAATAACTCGCTCCCAGCGTCGGGTGTGCGCTGGCGGCGTTGACCGTGAGCGCAGGGCGAGGATTTGTCCCAAATCCCACCCTGTATGCACAGCCAAAGCCATCAGCGCACACTCGACGCCTTGAGTGCACACTGAAAGCTATTAGCGCATTCTCGACTTAGGTGCCCCTAGCGGGCGACGATCACCGAGGAGCCGTGCCCGAACAGGCCCTGGTTGGCGGTGATGCCGACCGTGGCGTTCTCCACCTGCCGGCCGGTGGCCTGGCCGCGCAGTTGCCAGGTCAGCTCGCAGACCTGAGCGATCGCCTGGGCAGGAATGGCCTCACCGAAGCATGCCAGCCCGCCCGACGCGTTGACGGGGATCTTGCCGCCGACGGTGGTCGCGCCGCTGCGCAGCAGCGCCTCGGCCTCACCCTTGGCGCACAGCCCCAGGTGTTCGTACCAGTCGAGTTCCAGCGCCGTGGACAGGTCGTAGACCTCGGCCAGGCTCAGGTCCTCTGGCCCGATGCCCGCCTCGGCGTAGGCCGCATCGAGGATCTGATCCTTGAACACCCGGTCCGGTGCGGGCACCGCTGCGGTGGAATCCGTTGCGATGTCTGGTAATTCGGGAAGATGCTGCGGGTAGCGCGGGGTGACCGTGCTCACCGCGCGCACCGCGGGCACCCCGTTGAGGGAGCCGAGGTGTTCGCGGGCGAATTCGGCGCTGGCGACGACCAGCGCTGCGCCACCGTCCGACGTACCGCAAATGTCGAGCAGGTGAAGCGGATCGGCGACCATGTTGCTCGCCAGCACGTCCTCGACCGATACCTCCTTGCGGTATCGGGCATACGGGTTCGCCAAGCCGTGTCGCGCATTCTTGACCTTCACCGCCGCGAAATCCTCTGCAGTGGCGCCGTAGAGGTCCATCCGGCGCCGCGCGAGCAACGCGAAGTACACCGGGTTGGTGGCCCCGATGAGATGGAAGCGCTGCCAGTCAGGATCGTTTTTGCGTTCCCCGCCCACGGGTGCGAAGAATCCCTTCGGGGTGGTGTCGGCGCCGACAACCAACGCAACGTCGCAGAAACCCGCCAGAATCTGAGCCCGGGCGCTCTGCAGCGCCTGCGAACCGCTGGCGCACGCGGCATAGCTGGAACTCACCGGCACGCCGTTCCAGCCCAGCTTCTGCGCGAACGTCGCCCCGGCGACAAACCCCGGATACCCGTTGCGGATAGTGTCCGCGCCGGCGACCAACTGGATCTGACGCCAGTCCAGGCCGGCTTCGGCGAGGGCGGCACGGGCGGCGACCACCCCGTATTCGGTGAAGTCGTTGCCCCATTTGCCCCACGGGTGCATCCCGGCGCCGAGGATGTAAAGCGGTTCGGGAGTACTCATCATTTGCGCCGCTCCTCCTCATCGCTTCGCTCTGCATCGTCGCCGGCGCGTGTGATCCTCCACGCGTGCACGATGCGCTGCACACCGTCATCGTCGGTGAACAGCGGCATGGTCGTCAGCACCATCCCCATGCCGACCTTCAGGTCGGTCGCCAGGGTGCCCTCGACCACCTTGGCCAGCACGATCAGTCCCTCATCGGCCAGCTCCACCGCGGCGACGGCGAATGGCTCGAAGGGGTCGGGCGCGGGGTAGGGCGGCGGCGGGGCGTAGCGGTTTTCGGTGTAGCTCCACAGCGTTCCCCGCGTCGACAACGCGACCGACTCGAGTGTGTCGCTGGCGCATGCCGGATTGGGGCAGTTGTTCGCCCGGGGCGGGAAGACGTAGGTACCGCACTGGGGGCATTTGCCGCCGATCAGATGCGGGACGCCGGCGTCGTCGGTGGCGAACCATCCATCGATCGCCGGTTCTTGGCGGGTGATCTCTGGCACCGGGCCAGCCTACCCAGCGCAAGCACAAAACTGAAACGTGTTGCAGTTCTGCCGCGGGGGGTAGACCGTCACACCCGGTGCCTAGAGTGAGAGCGTGACAACTGCCGCAACAGATGCCATCGAGGCCAGCGAGGATAAGACCAAGCCGACGCTGATGTTGCTGGATGGCAATTCGCTGGCGTTTCGGGCTTTCTATGCGCTGCCCGCCGAGAACTTCAAGACCCGCGGCGGCCTGACCACCAACGCCGTGTACGGCTTCACCGCCATGCTGATCAATCTGCTGCGTGACGAGTCCCCGACGCATATCGCCGCAGCGTTCGACGTATCACGGGAGACTTTCCGTTCCGAGCGTTACCCGGAGTACAAGGCCAACCGGTCGGCGACGCCCGACGAGTTCCGTGGCCAGATCGACATCACCAAGGAAGTGCTGGCCGCGCTGGGCATCACGGTGCTGGCCGAGCCGGGATTTGAAGCCGACGACGTCATCGCGACGCTGGCCACCCAGGCCGAGAACGAGGGCTACCGGGTGCTGGTGGTCAGCGGTGACCGTGACTCGCTGCAGTTGGTCAGCGACGACGTGACGGTGCTCTACCCACGCAAAGGCGTCAGCGAACTGACCCGATTCACCCCCGAGGCCGTCGTCGAAAAGTACGGGCTGACACCCAAGCAGTACCCCGACTTCGCCGCCCTGCGTGGCGATCCCAGCGACAACCTGCCCGGCATTCCCGGCGTGGGGGAGAAGACCGCCTCCAAATGGATTGTCGAATACGGCTCGCTGCAAGGGCTCGTCGACAACGTCGACTCGGTGCGCGGCAAGGTCGGTGACGCGCTGCGGGCGCATCTGGCCAGCGTGGTGCGCAACCGAGAGCTCACCGACCTGGTTCGCGACGTGCCGCTGCCGCAAACCCCGGACACGCTGCGGCTGCAGCCGTGGGATCGCGACCAGATCCACCGGCTCTTCGACGACCTGGAATTCCGGGTATTGCGTGACCGGCTATTCGACACCCTGGCCGCCGTCGAGCCCGAGGTCGACGAGGGTTTCGACGTGCGCGGCGGCGCGCTGGAGGCAGGCACGGTCGGGCAGTGGCTGGCCGAGCACGCAAGCGACGGGCGCCGTTGTGGGCTGGCCGTCGCGGGTACCCATCTGCCCTACGGCGGGGACGCCACCGCGCTGGGCATCGCCGCCGCCGACGGGGAAGGCGGCTACATCGATACCGCGACGTTGACCCCCGACGACGACGCCGCGCTCGCGGCCTGGCTGGCCGACCCCGCCAAACCCAAAGCGCTGCACGAGGCGAAGCTGGCCATCCACGACCTGGCGGGCCGCGGCTGGACGCTGGGCGGCCTCACCTCCGACACCGCGCTTGCGGCCTACCTGGTGCGGCCGGGGCAGCGCAGCTTCACCCTGGACGATCTCTCGCTGCGCTACCTGCGTCGCGAGCTGCGTGCGGAAACGCCGGAGCAGCAACAGCTTTCGCTTCTCGATGACATGGACGGGGTGGACGAGCAAGCCATTCAGACGCTGGTACTGCGAGCCCGGGCCGTGATGGACCTGGCCGATGCGCTCGACGCCGAGCTGGACCGCATCGACTCCACCGCGCTGTTGCGTGACATGGAACTGCCGGTTCAGCAGGTGTTGGCGGACATGGAAAGCGTTGGTATCGCTGTCGATTTGGCGCTGCTGACCGAGTTGCAAAGCCAGTTCGGCGACCAGATCCGCGACGCCGCGGAGGCCGGGTACGCCGTGATCGGCAAGCAGATCAACCTGGGCTCACCCAAGCAGTTGCAGGCGGTGCTGTTCGACGAACTCGGAATGCCGAAAACCAAGCGGACCAAAACCGGCTACACCACCGACGCCGATGCTCTGCAATCGCTCTTCGACAAGACAGGACACCCGTTTCTGCAACACCTGCTCGCCCACCGCGACGTCACCCGGTTGAAGGTGACCGTCGACGGGTTGCTGAATTCGGTGGCCGACGACGGGCGCATCCACACCACGTTCAACCAGACGATCGCGGCGACCGGCAGGTTGTCGTCGACCGAACCCAACCTGCAGAACATCCCGATCCGCACCGACGCGGGCCGGCAGATCCGGGATGCCTTCGTGGTCGGGGAGGGCTACTCCGAGCTGATGACCGCCGACTACAGCCAGATCGAGATGCGGATCATGGCGCACCTGTCGCGGGATGAAGGCCTGATCGAGGCATTCAACACGGGGGAGGACCTGCACTCGTTTGTTGCCTCACGCGCATTCGGGGTTCCGATCGAGGAGGTCACCGCCGAGCTGCGCCGCCGGGTCAAGGCAATGTCATATGGGCTGGCATACGGACTGAGTGCCTATGGGCTGTCCATGCAGCTGAAGATCTCCACCGAGGAGGCAAAGGTCCAGATGGACCAATACTTCGCCCGATTCGGCGGGGTGCGTGACTACCTGATGAACGTCGTGGAGCAGGCGCGCAAGGACGGCTACACCTCGACGGTGCTGGGCCGCCGCCGTTATCTTCCCGAACTGGACAGCAGTAATCGTCAGGTGCGGGAGGCCGCCGAGCGAGCAGCGCTCAACGCCCCCATCCAGGGCAGCGCGGCCGACATCATCAAGGTGGCAATGATCGAGGTCGACAACGCGATCAAAGAGGCCCGACTTTCATCCCGGATGCTGCTGCAGGTACACGACGAGTTGCTGTTTGAAATCGCGCCCGGTGAGCGAGAACGGGTCGAAGCGCTGGCGCGCGAGAAGATGGGCGGCGCCTACCCGCTCGACGTCCCGCTGGAGGTTTCCGTGGGTTACGGTCGCAGCTGGGATTCAGCGGCACACTAACGCCGCGTAATAAGCGCGGCGGGACCCGTACAGCTCAAGCCCCTGGGTCTGGTCTGCCGTCAAGCCCCTCGTTTGGCCTAGTGAGGACAAGGAGCGTCGTGAACGCAGGCTGGATTATCCCTTTCATTATTCTTGGCGGCGCGCTTCAGACATGTGGAGCTGCCATGAACGGGCAGCTCTACAAACACATGGTCAACCCATGGCTGGCATCGACGATATCGTTTGCCGTAATTACTTTTTTCTTCATCTCAGCATTCCTCATCATGCCCAAACCGTTGCCTAGCGCGAAGGACATCGCGTCGATGCCCTGGTGGGCTGTGATCGGCGGTCTCGTCGGAGCCGTCCAGGTCTACGCCGGTCTGACACTGGTCAACAAGGTGGGGGCAGGCACGTTCATCGGTTTCACGGTCACGGCAGCGCTCATCATGTCCTTGGTGATCGATCATTTCGGCTGGCTCCGTGTGGATCCCCACCCCATCACCTTATGGAGAGCCCTTGGCGGCGTGCTCTTAGTCGGCGGGGTAGTGCTAATTGCCAAGTTTTGACGGGCGAATGCACTTCTTTCCGTTAATGCGCCGATTCGGCTTACTCCATCAGCGAGTAGCGGCGCGGTCCGTCGGCGTGCCGATCCGCCGGCTTCGCTTCTCGAGCGCCCGGCGGCAACGGTGAAAACCGCAGGTGAGGACAACGACGAACGGCTGATGAAGTCGCGAAGAAATGTTTTTCGTGTCGACGGCACCGCGCGCCTGCGATCGAGCCCATCGATGAGGGGCCGGCTGACTTCAGTACGCTCCGTTCGACCTCGCGAAACGCAGGTCCCGATAGGACGCCACCGGGGACACGCTGCACAGACGCGGGCCGGGCCTGAGGACGCGAGAGCCGCGAGCGCTACCCCCTCGGCAATTAATCGACAGCGACCGAGTTTGGCCAGCATGTGCCCAGTCGAGTAGCCTCGACGGGTAAATCCCAGTTTGTCCCTACGACCCAACCTGTCCGGAGCAACCCAACAACATGCCAAGTCCCGCCGTCACCTCGCCGCAAGTAGCCGTCAACGACATAGGCTCCAGCGAGGATTTTCTCGCAGCTATAGACAAAACGATCAAGTACTTCAACGATGGCGACATCGTCGAAGGCACGATCGTCAAAGTTGACCGGGACGAGGTGCTCCTCGACATCGGCTACAAGACCGAAGGGGTCATCCCCGCCCGCGAGCTCTCCATCAAGCACGACGTCGACCCCGGCGAGGTCGTTTCCGTCGGCGACGAGGTCGAGGCCCTGGTTCTCACCAAGGAGGACAAAGAGGGCCGGCTGATCCTCTCCAAGAAGCGCGCGCAGTACGAGCGCGCCTGGGGCACCATCGAGGCGCTCAAGGAGAAGGACGAGGCCGTCAAGGGCACCGTTATCGAGGTGGTCAAGGGCGGCCTGATTCTTGACATCGGCTTGCGTGGCTTCCTGCCCGCATCGCTGGTGGAGATGCGGCGCGTCCGCGATCTGCAGCCGTACATCGGCAAGGAGATCGAGGCCAAGATCATCGAGCTGGACAAGAACCGCAACAACGTGGTGCTGTCACGACGGGCTTGGCTGGAGCAGACCCAGTCCGAGGTGCGCAGCGAGTTCCTCAATCAGCTGCAGAAAGGCGCCATTCGCAAGGGTGTCGTCTCGTCCATCGTCAACTTCGGTGCGTTCGTCGATCTCGGCGGTGTGGACGGTCTGGTGCACGTCTCCGAGCTGTCCTGGAAACACATCGACCATCCGTCCGAGGTGGTCCAGGTTGGCGACGAGGTCACCGTCGAGGTGCTCGACGTCGACATGGACCGCGAACGGGTTTCGTTGTCGCTCAAAGCGACTCAGGAAGACCCGTGGCGGCACTTCGCCCGCACGCACGCCATCGGCCAGATCGTGCCGGGCAAGGTCACCAAGCTCGTTCCGTTCGGTGCGTTCGTCCGTGTCGAGGAGGGTATCGAAGGCCTGGTGCACATCTCCGAGCTGGCCGAGCGGCACGTCGAGGTACCCGACCAGGTGGTTACCGTCGGCGACGACGCGATGGTCAAGGTCATCGACATCGACCTGGAGCGCCGCCGGATTTCGTTGTCGCTCAAGCAGGCCAACGAGGACTACACCGAGGAGTTCGATCCGGCGAAGTACGGCATGGCCGACAGCTACGACGAACAGGGCAGCTACATCTTCCCCGAGGGCTTCGACCCCGAAACCAACGAATGGCTCGAGGGATACGAAAAGCAGCGTGCCGAGTGGGAAGCCCGCTACGCGGAGGCCGAGCGCCGGCACAAGATGCACACCGCTCAGATGGAGAAGTTCGCCGCGGCCGAGGCGGCCGGGCACGGCGATGGCGAGCCGTCGCCGGGCAACGGCGCGCCTTCGGAGAAGGCGGCGGGCGGATCGCTGGCCAGCGATGCCCAATTGGCCGCTCTGCGGGAGAAACTCGCCGGCAACGCATAATCGCGTTCACGCATGCTGCGTATCGGGTTGACCGGTGGCATCGGCGCCGGCAAGTCGGCGCTGTCGGCCACCTTCGCGCAATGCGGTGCGATCATCGTCGACGGGGACGTTATTGCGCGCGAGGTGGTCGCGCCGGGAACCGAAGGCCTGGTGTCGCTAGTCGAAGCGTTCGGCAGCGACATCCTGCTTCCTGACGGATCGCTGGATCGGCCGGCTTTGGCCGCCAAGGCTTTTGCCGACGACGATGCGCGCAAAACGCTCAACGGGATCGTTCACCCGCTCGTGGGCAAGCGACGCGCAGAGATCATCGCAGCGGTGGGCGAAGATGCCGTTGTCGTCGAAGACATTCCGCTGCTGGTGGAATCCGGAATGGCGCCGCTGTTCCCGCTGGTCGTTGTGGTGCACGCCGACGTCGAGGTGCGTGTGCGACGCCTGGTCGAACAACGCGGCATGTCGGAAGAAGACGCCCGCGCCAGGATTGCCGCACAGGCGAACGACGAGCAGCGCCGTGCCGTTGCCGACGTGTGGGTGGACAACTCGGGCAGCCCCGAGGACTTGGTTCAGCGGGCCCATGACGTGTGGAATGACCGGATCCTGCCGTTCGCGCACAACCTGAGTGCGCGTCGGGTTGCCCAGGCGCCGGCGCGGCTGGTGCCGCGTGATCCGATGTGGCCGGAACAGGCGCAGCGGATTCTGGCCCGGTTAAAGACCACGTGCGGCCACCGGGCGGTGCGTGTCGATCACATCGGTTCGACGGCCGTGCCCGAACTCGACGCCAAGGACGTCATCGACATGCAGATCACCGTCGAATCCCTTGCGGTCGCCGACGAGCTTGCCGAGCCTTTGCTGGCCGCCGGCTACCCTCGCATAGCGGGCATTACCGAGGACGTCGTCAAGGCCGATGCCCGCAGCACCGTCGACCGCTACGACCATAGTGACGATCCAGCGCTGTGGTGCAAGCGAATTCACGCCTCAGCGGATCCGGGTCGGCCGACTAACGTGCATATCCGGGTGGACGGCTGGCCCAATCAGCAGTTCGCCCTGCTGTTCGTCGACTGGCTGGCGGCCAACCCCGATGTGCGTGCCGACTACCTATTCGTCAAGCGGGCCGCCGAAAACGGTGCCGGCGGTGACATGGCGTCCTATGTCGCCGCCAAGGAGCCGTGGTTCCTCGACGCCTACCGGCGCGCATGGGAGTGGGCCGACTCGACGGGTTGGCGAGCCCAGGTGGGCCCCTAGCCGGGCAAGGGTGCGCCGCAAGCCAATACGCCGTTCATCGGATCGGTATTACCGTGTTTCGGCGAGACGAACTGGTCGACCTGCGTTGCGACGGCGTTGTCCACGTCAATCTCGCAATGCACTTTCGCCGAATAGGGCCAATGAAGCAACACCTGCATACCCGCCTGATGCGGATCGGCGAGCACCTCGTCGGCTTCGAAGACCTGGCCGGGCATCGCGCTCAACGGGGCGCTGTCCGTCCGGCCACCGTTGATCACGAAGGTGGCCTGGCTACCGGGGGCGACCCCGTCGATCCTGGCGACGTAGGTGACGTTGTGCAGGTCCGCTCGCGCGATTGCCGGACCTAATTGGGAGCCAGCCGCTACAACCATCACGGCGGCGATCGGCATCCACCTGCGCGTGCGTGGGCTCATCGGTGCCGAGATTACGCCCAGCATCATCCGCTGACCAGGCTGTTCAGCGCCGGCTGGGGCTGGCGCTCAGGCTGGCAGCGCGGACACCACCACGACATCCGGCCGCCCACCCGGCCATGTGCGAGGCGGGTACCACAGCGGGGGCAGTGCGGGTCCGGTTCGTCGCGCACCCCGGTGGTGACCGCATTCAGATCTGGGTCGACGACAGCGGCAACCACGTCAATTCACCGACGCTGTTGCGTCCACTTCTCGACGCATTGACGGTCGCGGCTTCGATCATTCTGCTCGCGGGCACCCTGCTGACTTCGATGCCCGGGCTTATGTGCTGGCGCCTTCAGCGAGCCCGTGATGTTCAGTGGGACCGTGAGATCGGCAGCCTGGCCGACAATGGCGGTGGCAGAGCCAACGGCCCGACACCGGGGAAGTCGCCATAAGCCTGGCTACTGCCTTCGCCAGGTGAGTTCCATGCCGTTACGGGCCAGCCAGCGGGAGAGGTCATGGCCGTTGCGGGCCAGCCCTTCGACGGCGTCCACGGCGCGCCGCACCGCCTGCTCAGCGACCTCCGGGGTCAACAGGCCGTGGCGGACGGCATCCAGCAACTCGTCGACATCGGCCAGTTCGGTGCCCCTGCCGGTGCGGACCTCGATGTCCAGGTAGTGATCTTCGGAACGCCAGACATCTGGGCCAGGCGTGTATTCGCCCACGTCGAGGTAGTAGTCGTGATCGCGTTCATGGCCCGGGTTGAAGTGAAACACGTTGGCGCGCAAGCCCAGCGACGGCAGCAGCCACGACTCGAGGTAGTGGAACTGGGCCCGGCCCGGAGTGGGCCGGGCTACGTAGAGACCCCACGGGTGGACCGCATACTCGTCGACCGCCCGCACTATGCCTTTGGGATCGGTGTTGGTGCGGGCGAGTAAATCGAACGTTTCGTGCTTCGGCGGATGGATGATGTCACCCTACCGGCCCCTTAACGACCCCCATAACGAAGAAGCCGGATCTTCCACCGCACAAAGCCGGCATAGAACAGCGACAATGGGGGCTTCCCCCGAAAACGTGAAGGCTTCCTTTATGCGGCCTCCGGTGGGATGGTCGCGATCTTCTCGTAGTCGACGGGTGGGAGCAACCCGGCCGAGCTGTGCCGACGTCGGGTGTTGCAGAACTCGTAGCACCAGGCGGTGATGACCTCGCGGGCCTGTGCCTTCGTGGCGAAGTGGTGCCGGGACAGCACCTCGTGTTCGAGGGTGGAGAAAAACGCCTCGGAGGTGGCGTTGTCGAAGCACGACCCCACCCGTCCCATCGACTGCCGTACCCGAGCTTGCGACATAGCTTCATGAAATCATTTGCGGTGTAAGTAGATCCGCGGTCGGCATTAAGCCGGATCCGGCTTAATGCCGATTATGCCGAGGTTTGCGTTAAGCCGAGGATGTGCAGAGATGGCCTGCGCTCATGGGGGTTGTTGGCGGATTTCTCAGCTTAACGTTCCGGGTGCTGGTTAGCGTCCGTTGGACGGAAGTTACGATGAGGAAGGTGAAAGAATCGTCTGATACAACTGATACAATATGCTCACGTTTTGCCGACATTGTATCGAAAATGCCGACGGCCATAGCTCTGGATGATGGCGCACGCAAGGTCAGTTACGCAAGCCTCGATGCCTTTGCCAACTCGATCGCGGCCCGAATCTCAGTCGCCGCGCAGGGCCAGCAAGGCATCGTGGCCATCCTTACCGAAGACCGCGTAGCCGCCGTCGCGGCGATGATCGGAGTCGCCTACACCGGGCAAGCGTATGTGACGCTCGATGCGGGAGACCCCGAGCTGCGACTTCGCTCCATCCTGAGAGACTGCAGACCCTTTGTGCTGTTGGCCGATCCGTCACAGGCTGAGCGAGCCAAGGCTCTTTCCGCGGCCGCATGCGAGGTCGTCCTACTCGTTGAAGCGTCGTGCGACTCAGTGGCGATTGCGCAAACTATCCCACCCAAGCCCGACAGCCTGCTCTGCCTGCTCTATACTTCGGGGTCGACTGGGCAACCCAAGGGGGTTCGGCAAACCCATCACAACCTATTGTTTTTTGTCGATGCCTACGCCAAAACGCTTGAGATTGTACCGCGCGACCGCCTTTCGCTGCTTTTCACTCTGAGTTTCAGTGCCGCCAACATGGACATCTACGGTGCGCTGCTCTACGGGGCAACGCTTTGTCCCTACCTGATGCGATGTGAGGGCATCCCGAAACTCGCCGGCTGGATCGAGCGCAACGAAATCAGCATCCTGCATACTGTACCAACGGACCTGCGTGCGCTGACACGACGCTCAACGCATCGCAGCAGTTTCCGCACATCCGGAGTATCGACGTGGCGGGCGAGGCCTTGTTCGCCGATGACGTTTCACGCTTCATGTCTCATGTCGGCAGTCACTGTATTTTCGTGAACCACTTGGCCGCAGCCGAAGCGAGCGTCATCGCACAGAATGTGATCCGTCGCCGAGATCCACTGCCGACTGGGCGCCTTCCCGTCGGTGGTAGCCCAAGCGGCGTGATGGTGCAGATCGTGCGAAACGATGGCGGCGCGGCTAACCCGGACGAGGTGGGCCGTATCGCCATTGACAGCCCCTACCTTAGCCCGGCTACTGGAACCGTCCTGAACTCAATCAGACGGCATTCAGCGAGTTGCCTGAACGCCCCGGATGGCGCCGCTATCTCACGGAGGAACTTGGCAGCGTCGACGGCCGGCGACCTGCACTTCATCGGGCGCAGAGGTTCCCGCATTAAGTTGCGCGGAAACTCCATCGACCTGAATGAAGTCGAAGCCGCCCTGCTGGCCTGTGACGGCGTGAGCGAAGCCGCCGAGCTGCCCACGGCGAATCGAGCAAAGAGGCGGATCGGCTCGTGGCGTTTCTCGTCATGGCGTCTAGCAGCACTCCGTCGCCCCTGGTTCTGCGGCAACAACTTCTGGGCAAGGTCCCCGGCGACACGCCGCCGAGCGGTTACGTGTTCCAGCACAGCCTGCCTCATCTCGCGACCGGAAAGCTGGACCGGCGGGCGATGGCTGAGTTGCTGAGCGACACTGAAACGCTTTGGAGTCCCGATTACGAAGAGCCATCGGATGATCTTGAGCGGCAGGTGGCCAACATTTTCTCCCAGATCCGCAATTGAAGCCAATCGGCAGATTCGACGATTTTTTCCTGCTGGGCGGAGATTCCATCAATTTGGTCGCATTGCAACTGCAACTGCGGGAAACATTCGGCGATGACCTGCCGGATATCCACTCCAACGGGATCGTGACACAGATTGCAGATCGCATACGAACGCTCGGTCTAGCCAAGACAACGGCCATGCCCCGACTTGTGCCGTTACGTCCCGAGGGCGGCCTCAGGCCTCTGTTCATCGTCCACGGTGGCCTGGGAGAGGGGTTTGTCAGCTGCATTTTGTCAGGCCGTTCGACCACGAGCAACCGTTGTTCGCGATCCAGGCCAAAGGGCTTGATGGCCGGGAAAAGCCTTGCCGTACGGTTGAGGAAATGGCTGAGGAATATGTCGCGGCCGTGCGCCGGCGCCATCCTCAGGGCCCGTACTTTCTTGCGGCGATGTGTGCGCCTATGTGGCCATCGAAATGGCGGACCTGCTGAGATCCGCCGGGCAAGAGGCGCTTCCACTCCTGCTGTTTGACCCGGCGCCGCTGTCGATGGTGTGGCCGCTCGCTGCCAGGTGTTTGCCCGTGTCAGGGGGTGGCCGCCCGCTGCCAGGCAGATCGAGGCACGCATTCGAGCCGAGCCGCTCAGGGCCGTAATTCCATCGATATCAATGATCGCCCCGCCATGCGGGCAAGCATCCAACTCGCCCGGGACTTTGACCTTGCCGTGACCCGGCACAGACCAAGGGGCCTCAACGCGGCGCGTTCGTATTCCTCAGCCGCCACAGATTGGGTCGCAACCGGACCCAGGAGAAAGTCTCGCCAAGTTTCCCATGGGCGCGGAATTCCTGATCGTCGCCGACAAACATAGATGTGCTCAGTCCGGCGAGCCCGGATTTTGAAGAACACATGCGAGCGTGTCTTTGGAAAATCCAGTACGGCTCCCCCCCGCAAACAACCTGAAACCTGAAAAAGTGGAATGAGCAATCAACCTCAAGTACTTATCGTTGGTGGCGGCGTATTCGGGAGTTGCTGCGCTTATGAACTGGCCAAGGCAGGGGCGTCCTTCACAGTCGTTGAGCGTGACCCGATTGGTTTCCCACGCCTTGGCCGGAATCCCGGCAACCTCAATCCCATTCTAGCGACGCCGGCGAAGCTCCGTCCGCTGGCGTTGGCGTCCTTCTCGATGCACCTCCAGATGGATGCGGAATTGACCCACATCGGTTGCACAGACCATAAGCTCTCGGAGGTCAGACGTATTCTGGTCTGCTTCAATGAGATGGACCGTCGGCAACTCATGCCCGTCCTGCAATTGTTCAAGGATCAGCCAGGCTTCTCGGCGAGTTGGGTGGAGGCTCAAGAGCTTCGGCGCATCGGACCCCGCTTGTCCCGCGACGTGGAGTCCGGGCTACTGATTACAGGCAACCGCTCACTGGACGCATTGGCTTTCCGACAAAGCGATCCTCAAGGGCGCCAGGAAGCACGGCGCCCACCTGTTCACCGGGGATGTCAAGGAAATCACGCCGAACTCGCGATGCTTTACCGTGCATACCGACCGCGGCAACCTGGATTGCGATACGCTCGTGCTCGCCAACGGTCCTTGGGGCGGCGAAGAGTCGAATTGGCTGGGCATCGCACTGCCCATCACACCCATTAAGGGAGAGATGCTGCGCATTCGGCTTTCCGGGCTCTATATCACACACGACTTCACCCATGGTGAAAGAATATTTCGTTGTATTGACGAGGGGAAGGCGAGGTGTGGATCGGGGTCACGCGCGAGCCCAAGGGGTACGACGAACAACCGAGCGTTGAAGCAAGGAATTTGTTGCTGCAAGGAGGGTCAAAGATCCTGCCCGCCATTGCGGGGGCGGAGGCGTGGAGCACCTCGCCGCCCTCCGGCCGATGGCGCCAGGGGGATTGCCTTTGATCGGCTCGGTTCCTGGGCACGAGAACCTCTACATCGCCAACGGCGGCGGTATCAAGGGGATGCTGCTTTGCGTCGGGGTGGGGAGGGCGATCCGCGACTTGATTTTGGACGGAACAACCAGCCTTCCTGTTGACGAATTCCACTTGCGTTCGGCATGGAACCGCATGGACTTTTACTGCGTGCGATGCGGCAAAAATGCCCCTGAACGGTATCAGCCGTTCTGCGTCTGCGGCGGCATGATCGAAGTCCGCTACCCAATCGACTGTGTGAGTCTGCACGACTCCGAGAACCCCTACTACCGCTTTGCGGATCTGCTACCACTGCGCATGACTCGCGGATCGTCTTCCGCGCGACGTCCGCTTTACGCCGGTCATTCACGCACGCACACTTGGCGCACTGTCCTGCACGCCGTCTCTCTATCTCAAGGATGAAACAGGCCTGCCTAATAACACAACTAAGGATCGGATGGCGGCCGTAGCTCTGGGATTTTTGTGGGAGAGAGGTGTTCGCGATTTTTGCATATCCTCGACGGGGAACAGTTCGACGGCATGGGGAAACGCCATCCGCGTGTTTCCTGACATGCGTCTGTACCTCTTCACCGCAGAGCGCTTCCTTCCGCGTGTTCAGCATGCGGAGCACGGCCAAGTGGAACATTTCTGCTTGCGTGGCGCGAGCTTCGTCGACGCCTTCGAACAGGACGGCGCTTACGCCAGAAAACACGGGCTAGTGTCGGAACGCGGCTTTTTCAATCTTGGCAGAAGAGAAGGTCTCAAACTCAGCTTTCTCGAAGCCAACGATCAAATCCCGACGCCAATCGACTGGTATGTGCAGGCGGTGTCGAGCGCCATGGGGGTTTACGGCACCTACAAAGGCGCCAAGGAACTGCTTGGTTTGCGGATACCTTGGCTTGCCGATTGCCGCGCTATCGCTCTGCGTACAACAGCAATCGTGCTCACCCATGGTGCAAGCCTTCCACGAGGGGTGTAGCAGATTTTAGCGGCGTCTACTCCGTACCCAACCCAAGTGGTATCGCTGAGGCAATTCTGGCGGGGAACCCCACGAAAGCATATCCCTACGTACGCCGCGTCGTGATCGACAGCCGCGGTAATTTTGTTTCAGTGAGCGAAGCTGAAAGATCGGGAAGCACGACGAATGGTTGAGGAACTCGAAGGGGTTTCTCCGTGTTTTTCGGCGTCAGCGGCGGTTGCTGGCGTCATCCAGCAGGTGCGCGGAGACCGTCTGCCCCGAACTGATACGGTCGTGATCAACCTCACTGGCGGGGGACAGGCCCGCGCGGATGCCCTCAACCTCGGTGAAATGGGTTTCACGCGATGACGATGGGTGGAACCTGGATTTGCTTGGACATCCCTCAACTTCGGCGCGCGCGGCACCGAGCGCCGCGACGCGTTCCATTAAGACACCAACAACTCAAGCATTTGAACCTCAAAGCATAAACCGGTGATGCACAAGCTCAAAGCATTCGGAGCAGGGTCGTTCCCCGCCTGGAGACGCCGTATGAATCTCCAGCGCTGGCAAGCCTTCTGGAATCGCCCCTCATGTCTCTCCGTGGATGCAAGCGGCCGCGTATCCCGCGAAGAGCATAGCTGGCGTCGTCGACGGTTGGTTCAATCCGGGCGGCTTGGTTGTGGATCTGGGGTGCGGAGAAGGAGGAGAAGGAGAGGTCTCGAATTGGCTCGCGCAACAAGGATTTCACGCCGTCGGATGGGCGATCGCTGAGCACATGCGCACCGAACTCGTCGAGGATGCGCTCAAAGCCGCCGACGCAGTGCGGGGCGGTCTGGCTGGTGCCGTATTCCATTCAGACCACGGGAGTCAGTACACCTCAAGGGATTTCGCGAAGCTCTGCGCGGATTTGGGGGTCGCGGCTCAAGTCGATGGGCGCGGTCGGAACGAGTGCCGACAACTCGCTCGCCGAATCGTTCAACGCGGCCCTCAAACGGGAAGTCCCTCCAAGACAACACGTGCTGGGAAGACGCTGCCACCTGCCGGCGCCAGGTATTCCGGTGG
>CAVVCM010000003.1:0-1118603 GCA_963746755.1 uncultured Actinomycetota bacterium
GCCCGCAGCATCGCTGTGGCCAGCGTATGACGCAGACGGTGCGCACCGATGCGGTCCAGCCCGGCCGCCTGGCATGCGCCGGCGACGATATGGCCGATCGCTTCAGGCGATAGCGGCCGACCGGGCGGTCGCAGTGTGGTGAACAACGACCGCGTCTGACACTCGGGCCGCCCATCGACCAGCCACGCGGCGATCGCTTCCCCCGGCCCGGCCGGCAATGGCAGGCGTTCAACTCGGTCTCCCTTGCCGATGACGGTGAATTCCCCAGCCCGCCAGTCGATGTCATCGAGGCGAAGACTCGCGACCTCGCCTCGCCGAAGCCCGAGTCGAGCCAACAGCAGCAAGATCGCGTAGTCGCGACGGTCGGTGGCCGTCAACCGCCACCGCCCTGCGACCGCCAGAAGGCGCTCAACGTCTGCGGCCGGCACCGACCTCGGCAGCGACGCCAAATGCCAGCCCGCCGACACCGGAACCGCACCCCACAACCCGACCGACGTTCGACCGTTGCATGCGCGAACCGCAGGAACGAACGCACCGACCTCGCCATCGACTTCACCGAATTCGTATTGCGATCCCGGCAGTAGGCGACCATGAACGCAGTGACGGTCCCGGCATCCAGCAGACTGACTGATACCTCAATGGGCTGCGGTAACGCCGTGAGGAACTGCCCCACATTCCAGCAGTAGTTGTCGATGGTGATCGGCGCCAACCCACGCTGACGCTCGAGCCACTCTGCGTACTCGACGAGCACACCACTCACCGAAGCCGTGCCGTCGCGGGCATCGGCGGTGCATACCGGGTCCATGCGTTTCTCCTCCTGATGGGGGTGAACCAGAGCACCACCAGACAGACACACCACGGCCCGCGCCACCAGGGTTATGCCGCGCAGCTCACCCCTGCCAAACTCGCTGAACAGCACGAACACCACCACAGCCACCACGAGCTCGGCATAACCGCAGCCTCGGCGTAATTGGAGAATCCGGGCTCACGAAACCCGTCACCCGCGTCGGTTTCAAGTACAGCGTGGTGACGTCTAGAGCACCAGCGAGAGCGGACCGAGTGCGGCACGAGCCGCGCATGCCGTCGAAAGCGCTCGCCGGAAGCTGGCTTTGGCGGCCATGGGCAGCCGGCGATTCAGCGTCGGATACGACGCTGCCGCGACACCGGCCTCGGCCAACACGCGCAACGAGTCGGCCCTGCTGGTCGGCTCGACGATCCGAGCGAACACCAGCTGGCGAAATATATTGTCCCGCCGGCCGCCTCATCGAATCCGAGCACGTCATAGCCGCGGCCCAATGTGTCCGAAAGATGCGGGGGATGCCAGGAGGTGATCGGCAACGGCGCCGAACCGCGCCGACATGCCACACCCAGGTCCAACTCGGCTTGCCCGGCAGCCAACCGCTCGTCAGCGGCGGCCTTCAACGCCGCCAACTGGGCCTCGTCGCGGGCCGAACCCAGATGCTCGATCAAACGCGACCCGCGCCGTGACGACCATACGATCTGCACCGCCGTGGCCCCCGAACTGGTCTTCACCGTGCGCACATACGCCACGAACGCACCCTACGGGCACCCGCCTAGTGCACAAATCCGCCCCAAACGTGAACCGAACTCGCAGGTCATAGCCCTATCTGACCGCCAGGGCCACAACAGTGATAAAAGTCAGGTTTTATGTGTTGCCTGCCGACATCGAGGAGCGCACGACGCTCATCGCGCATCTGGGCGCGGCCGGCATCCTCGCCCTATTCCACTACGTGCCGCTGCACTCCTCGCCGTTCGCGCAATCGCTCGGCGTGCCTCAGACCCATTTGCCAAGGACAGAAAACTTAGCGCGCGATTGGAGCGCCGCCGGTATGTTCGCGCCTAGCTGACCCTGGTGCAGGAGTGGCTCGACCCGGATTAGGCCGGGATCTCGCCGACGCCGGCGTCGGCGTATTCGGGCGTGTCGCCTGCGAGTTTGAAGAGCCACTTGTCCAGGATGAGGAAGCGGCCGACCCAGACGATGCCGAGGCCAAGCAGTTGGGCGAAGAACACGGCTGCGCCGCGCACTAGCGTTATCTGGCCGACCGTCACGTTCTCGACGAGGTATGTGAATAGCGTGGCCAGCAAGACACCTAGCATCACGGCCACCCAGAAGACGAGTACCTGGCTGCGCAGGTTGTCACTGGACGTGACCCGCCAAACTAAGTGCTTGTTGGCGAAGAAGTTGGGGATTGTGACGATGGCTGCCGCCAGCAGCGACGCTGCGGTGTAGTTGTCGAGCCACACGCCTAAGACCTGGATGAGGCCCTGGCCAATTGGGGCAAGAAGACCGCCGAGACGCCCGCGTAGCGCAGCTTTTTGCGCGTTCCCTCCGTCCCGGCAAACGTGAGCAGCCTCGACGGCGACACGTCCATGGCGAGCCAAGATACTCGGTAATCGGCCACTTTGGGCCCGAACGAGCGGAATCCGAGGTGGTCAGACCATGAACACTTCGTGGGAGCACCGCCAGCACTGAAGAGGTCGAGCGGCTCACTCATCGCGACTTTCAATCTGCCTAAACCGGACAAACCAAGTCAGCATCAGCTATACGCTGTGCAAAGCTAACACTGAGGGCAAAGATCGGGGGTCGAGGCTCTCTTGGATGCCCGTCTGGCGCCGGTTTTTCGATCATGGAACGCAAATACGCCAAATTCTGTTTTGTGAGGAAGCGCGCGTATTCCTCGACGCCGGATGTCAATGGCTGCCAAACCGAACGATCTGGATAGCGCTCTTCCTGCCGCCCCGAACTCTGGGAAGAGAGGAAAGACGATGGGATCGTCAGGCGAATCGGCGGAATTCGAGTTCGACGTCTGTGTCGTCGGCGGCTGCGGCCACGTCGGGCTGCCGCTGGCGATCGTGATGGCGCACCGCGAACTGCGAGTCGCGTCGACGACATCGACACGAGCGCCGTCGAAACGGTCCGGTCGGGACGAATGCCCTTCATGGAAGAGAAGGCGGAGCCCATGCTCGCCGAGGTCATCGGCAGGAACCTGATCGTCGACAATGATCCGACGCTCGTCTCAAGGTCGCGCATCGTCGTCGTCATCATCGGCACGCCGGTTGACGAGCACCTCAACCCGACTTTCCACAAGATGCAGCGCTTCTTCGTCAGCATGCTGCCGTACTTCGTCGACGGCCAGTGCATGATCCTTCGGAGCACGGTCTACCCAGGGACGACCGAGAAAGTCGATGCGCTCGTGCGCGCTTCGGGCCGGCGCATCCACGTCGCGTTCTGCCCCGAGAGAATCGCCGAGGGATGCGCCATGCGCGAAATCGTCGCGTTGCCGCAGATCGTCTCGGGCTGCGACGACGAGGCGCGCGAATGGCGACCGACCTCTTCGGCCGGATCGCTCCCTCGATCATTCCGATGCAGCCGCTGGAGGCCGAGCTGACGAAGATCTTCGCCAACGTCTGGCGTTACATCCAGTTCGCGACCGCGAACCAGTTCTTCATGATCGCGACCGATTACGGCCTGGACTTCTACCGGATCTACGACGCGATGACGCGCGACTATCCGAGGATGGCCGGGTTGCCGAAGAGCGGGTTCGCCGCCGGGCCGTGTCTCTTCAAGGACACGATGCAGCTGGCGGCGGCGACCGAGTCGCGATTCTCGCTCGGCCACGCGGCGATGCTCATCAACGAGGGGCTGCCGGACTACGTCGTCCAGCAGATGAAATCGCGATACCCGCTGGAGGATGACGGTTGGGATGCTCGGCATGGCATTCAAGGGCGACAGCGACGACACGCGAGAGTCGCTCTCGTACAAACTGCGGAAGATCCTCGAGTACGAGGCGGCTGCGGTCGTGTGCACCGACCCATACATCGACGACCCGCTCCTGGTTACGCTCGACGAGGCGCTCGAGCGGGCCGACGTGCTCGTACTCGGGGCGCCGCACAGCGACTACCGGTCGCTGGTGATCCCGGACGGGAAGCCGGTCGTCGACATCTGGAACTTCTTTGGAAAGGGAGCGCAGCTGGCGTGAAGATCCTCGTCACGGGCTCCGCCGGCTTCATCGCCGGCTACCTCGTCGAGGAGTTGCTCGCCAACGGCCACGAGGTCATCGGCCTCGACAACTACTCGAAGTACGGGCCGGTCGAGCGCGCGTTCGACACAAACCCGAACTACACCGGCGTCGAGGGCGACGCCAAGGACGTCGCGCTGCTCAAGGAGCTGCTCGCCGACTGCGACCATTTCGTCGCCGGCGCGGCGATCATCGGCGGGATCTCGCTATTCCACGAGCTGGCCTACGACCTGCTCGCCGAGAACGAGCGGATCACCGCGGCGGCCTTCGACGCGGCGATCTGGGCGCACCGCAACGCGCGGCTGCGGAAGATCACCGTCGTATCGTCGTCGATGGTCTACGAGAGCACGCGACCTATCCCACCCCCGAGGGCGAGCAGCGCCGCTGCCCGCCGCCGCGCTCGACCTACGGCTTCCAGAAGCTAGCCACGGAGTACTTCGCCCAGGGCGCTGGGAACAGTACGGGCTGCCCTACACGATCGTCCGGCCATTCAACTGCGTCGGCGTCGGCGAGAAGCGGGCCCTGGGCGACCGCGAGATCATGTCCGGCAACGTCCGGCTCGCGATGAGCCACGTCGTCCCCGATCTCGTCCAGAAGGTCCTCAAGGGGCAGGACCCGCTGCACATCCTCGGCGACGGCAGCCAGGTCCGGCACTACACCTATGGCGGCGATCTCGCCCGGGGCATACGCCTGGCGATCGAGTCCGACGGCGCGCAACGAGGACTTCAACCTCTCGACCGCGACGTCCACGACCGTGCGCGAGCTGGCCGAGCTGATCTGGCGCAAGGTCAAGGGCGACGAGCCGCTGCGATTCGTCAGCGACGAGCCGTTCCCCTACGACGTGCAGCGGCGGGTGCCCGACGTCAACAAGGCCATGGACGTCCTCGGCTTCGAGGCCACGACAGCCCTCTCCGAAGCGCTCGACGAGATCATCCCCTGGATCGAGCAGCAGATCGAAGTAGGGGGGATCTGATGGCGGAAGCGTACGGCGACCTGAACGCCGAACTGGATCGGCTGTACGCGGCGCGGTTTCACGACGACGAGCGTGAGTCCAAGGCGCGGCTCTGGCGCATTATTTGCGAGGCGTTCTTCGATAGTTACGTGCCGGAGGAGGGTGCGTGCTCGACCTCGGCGCCGGCTACTGCGACTTCGTCAACAACATTTCGGCCCGTCGTCGGATCGCCGTCGACCTGAACCCGGACACCGCGCGGTTTGCTGCGCCCGGCGTCGAGGTACACCAGCTTCCGCTCGAACGCCTATCGGAGGCCGTCGAACCGGGGACGGTCGATCTGGCGTTCGCCAGCAACGTCTTCGAGCACCTTCGCGGCCCCGACGCGTTGCTGAAAGTGCTGGCCAACGTTCGCAAGGCGCTCCGGCCCGGTGGGCGGATCATGATCATGCAGCCCAACGTGCGGCTGGTGGGTGGGGCATTCTGGGACTTCTTCGACCACACCCTCCCGCTGAGCGAGCGGGGAATGACCGAGGCGCTCGAAGTCGCCGGATTCCGGGTCGTCGAGTGCCGCGCGCGGTTCCTCCCCTACACGACAAAAAGTCGCCTGCCGCAGTGGGCCTTCCTCGTCCGGCTCTACCTGCGCTGCCGACCTGCCCAGTTTCTCTTGGGAAACAGATGCTCGTCGTCGCGGAGCGGCCCCGATGACCGACCAGATCGACTTCATCGTCCCCGTTTACAACGAGGGCCCCAACATCGCCAGCGCACTGGCCGAGCTCTACGCGACGGTGACGCGCCCGAAACGGGTTCTGATCGTCTATGACTTCGAGGAGGATGACACGGTGCCCGTGGTTCGCGAGCTCGCGCCTCAATACCGTGGCCTCGAGCTCGTGCGCAATACCATCGGCCCAGGAGTGATCAACGCGATTCGCGCGGGCGTCGCGGCGGCGCGCTCTGACGTGGTCATTGTCTCGATGGCGGATTTGTCGGACGACCTCAGGGTTGTCGACGACATGGTCCGGTTGATTCGTGACGACGGTTATGACATCGTGTGCGCGTCGCGCTACATGCGCGGCGCGCGCCAGATCGGCGGGCCAATCCTTAAACGGACCCTTTCGCGGTGTGGCGGCGTATCGCTCTACTGGCTGGCGGGCCTGCCGACGCACGACGCGACAAACGCATTTCGCGCCTACCGTCTGTCTGTCCTTTGCGCGATCCCGATCGAGAGCTCCGGCGGGATTCGAGTACACGCTCGAGGTGACGGTCAAAGCGCACGTTGCCGGCTACCGCATCGCCGAAGTGCCGTCGAGGTGGCGTGACCGAACGGCCGGCCAGTCGCGGTTCCGCCTCAGGAAATGGCTGCCGCACTACATCAAGTGGTGGCTGTATGCGCCTCAGTCGGGGCCGGGTCGGAGCTGGAAGTCAATCATTGGGATCGGTCAGGCACGTGGGCGCGTAGCTAACCCCACAACAAGAATGGATCGTGTTGAAAGGCAATGTGTTCCGTGTCTGTAAGTGATGCTCTCGCCAACAAGCCCGGGGAAGCTCGCCGAGGTAGTGGTCGACTATGTGCTTGGAATCGTTGGCTGCCCTTTCCGATTAGTCACTCCGCGGCATGGCCGGCCGGGTTGATCGTGGTGGGGACGCTGATCCGCATTCCGCAATTGTTGCATGGGCTGAATGAGATGTATGCGTTCCGCCAGACGCAGACAGCGTATGTGGCATTGGAGTATGCCCGCCACGGTATCAACCTGTCTCACACGCCCCTGCCGGTCTTTGGGCCGAACAGCGATGTGCCATTTGAGCTTCCGTTGGTTCAAGCCGCAGCCGCTTTGCTCATCCGTTTGGGTATGGGGGCGGATCCGGCAGTGAGGATTATCGGACTGGCAGGATTTCAAGCAGCGGCGATTCTGTTGGCTGTGCTCGTTTTCCGCTGGCACAGCCAGTTAGCCGCGATTGTGACAGTGGCATTGTTCGAGTTCTCGCCGTTCGGGTTAGCGTGGGGTGCGGCCGCGCTCGTCGACTTCCCTTCGGTCGCGTTCTCCCTCGGCATGGTGGTCGGCCTAGATGCCTGGTTTCGTACCGGTTCACGTATCGGCCTCCTGTTGGGGGCGATGAGCGGGTGGTTGGCGTTCCTGGTGAAAACCACCACCCCAGTAGCTTGGTGTGTGCTCGTCGCAGTGTCTGCCGCAACGGCGTACCTGGCAGCACGGTCATGGAGCCGCATCATCACCGGGTTCCTGGCGGGTCCCATACTTGGTGTGGCGGGAGGACTTTGGTGGACGCGCTACACCGATGCCGTAAAGATCCGCAACCCGTTGACCCAGTGGCTGGTCAGCTCGCATTTGCACTCCTGGTATTTCGGGACGCTTGACCAGCGTCTCGACCCGCACTCCTATGAAGTGATTCTCGAGAGGGTTGGTTGGGAAATCGCAGGGCCAGTTTGCCTAGGTTTAGTCCTCGCCGTGGTAGGGATCATTCTGGCACCAACGCAAGTGGAGCGCGTCCGGCGCGCCGGCTGGCTCGCCACCGCAGCATTCGCGCCCCTGGTGTTTTTCAATCTGTACTACGTACACAGTTACTACCTGATCGGCATTTTCCCAGCCATCGTCGCCGCCGTTGGGATAGGACTTGTTGCGGTCGCCCAACGTATAGCCACGAACACTGCCGTTGCTGCGGCGGCAGGAACCGTGCTCGTTGTTGTCGGCTCGGCCGCACCGGTCGTTATCGGCTTCCCCGGAGCGTTCCTCGACATCCGACAGTGGATAACCGCACCCAAACCTGATCCCGCCGCGGAACGCATACGGGCCGCTACCCGCCCCGATGATCTCATCGTGTTAGTGGGCTGCGATTGGCGTCCGACAACCCTGTATTTTGCTGATCGGCGCGGACTGATGTTGCGCGACAACCTGTTGCCTGATGTTTGGAAACACGAGAACATCAACGATTATCACTACCTGTTCAGCTGCAAACCTAATTTGGCCGTCACCAGGTATCTTCCCGCCGGTCACGCGCTGATCCCAACAACAGCACCGGGTCTGTGGCGAATTACCACCCCATAAGGGTTGCTGTCGGCTCCGGTCCAACGTTGAGCAGCTGGCTCCGGCCGGGGTTCGAGCCGGTGTTACGGCCATCCCACCTTCCCGCAAAACCAAACCTGATGGTGTGTGGTCGATGCCGGTGCCCACGTTGACGGGATTGGGACCGTCGAAGTATTCCAGAAGGTATAGACACGCGCTCAACAGACCATCGACATGCAGCAGCTCATGCCGAGGAGTTCCGGTGCGCCAGTTCGTCACCTGAGGCGCGCCACTAGCTTGGCCTCCTTATACCTGCGGATGAGCGCCGGCAACAGATGCGAGCCGGGTGGAGAAAAGTTGTCACCCGGCCCGTACAGGTTGGTTGGCATCGCAGAGATCCACGCCAGGCCATATTGTGTCGTCCGTCGGGTAATTCCCCAGGGGTTGCCGTCAGGTAATTCCCCAGGTGCAGGCCTCGGTGTAGGTCTTACCGGCCAGCGCTTGCGGTGTCTAGTTGGTGGGGCGGCCGGGTCGTTTCCGGGGCCGGTAGCTGGGTCCGTCCATGAGGACTTGGTGGCTGGTGTTGATCAGCCGGTCGAGCAGTGATTCGGCCACGACTGGGTTGGGGAAGAGCGGATACCAGTCCTTCGGGGCGCGGTTACTGGTCAGGATCAAGGGTTTGCCAGCGATTGCCCGATCGGAGACCAGATCGTAGAGATCGTCGGACTGGGTGGTGGTGTGCTCACGCATCGCGAAGTCATCGATGAGCAATACCAACGGCCGGGTGTATTCGCGCATGCGTTGACCGATGGTGCGATCGGCGTGGCCACCGGCCAGATCGGCGAGCATGCGGGCGCATTTGACGAACCGGACGTCCCCGCCTCGGCGCGCTACGTGATGCCCGAGTGCTTGGGCCACATGGGTTTTGCCTACCCCGACCGGGCCGTAGAGGATGACCGATTCGCCGGCGTCCAGCCAGCGCAGCGCGGCCAAGTCGCGCAGCATCGCGCCGGGGAGTTTGGGGTTGGCGGTGAAGTCGAAGTCTTCGAAGGTGGCCTGTTCCTCGAAGCGGGCGCGGCGCAATCGTCGTGTCAGGGCGGCGGATTCGCGGCGGGCGATCTCGTCCTCGCACAGTGCTTGCAGGAATTCCAGGTGGCCGAGCCCGCCGTCGCGGGTTTGGGCCAGCCGGGCGTCGAGGGTGTCTAGCATGCCGGACAGTTTCAGGGTGCGCAGCGCATTGCGCAGCGCCGGGTCGCAGATAGACATGAGTAGCTCCTTGATGGTGAATTATGTTGTGGGAATGAGAGATTCGTTGACAGTCAGGCGAGCGCGCCGAACTCCTCGGGGCCGCGCAGGAACGCCCCGGCCGCGGCCGCCGACCCGGTGGTCGCCGGGTCGGTGACGTGTTCGGTGCCGGCGAGCAGGATGCCCTTGATGGTGCGGTAGGACGGGTCGCCGACGGCGATGGCGCGGGCGCAGGCGGCCTCCAGCCGCTCACACCCGTGTTTGTCGCGCAGCCCGAGCACCCCTTGCGCCGAGCGCAGGTGATGGATGGCGTTATCGCGCATGAATTCGGCGATCACCGCCTCACAGGCCGGGCCAACCAGCTCGGCGGTGCGCCGACACCAGATCGGGGTTTTCATCGCAAACGCGATCTTCTCCGGCGGGTAGTGGGAAAAGTCGGTGGAACGCCCGCTCGGGCGGCGCACATGGGTGGCCACCACATCGGCACCGACGAAGATCTGCACCACATCGCCGGCGGTGCGAGCGTGCAGGCGTTGCCCGATCAGCCGCCACGGCACCGAATACAACGCCTTACCGACCTTGAGGTGCGTGTCCACCCCGACGGTGCCAATCGACCACGTGGTGAGCTCGAAGGCCCTGCGCGGCAAGGCGATCAACGCATCGGCTTCGATGGCCTCGAACACCCGCAGGGGTTGGGCGCCCTCCAGCGCCCGCGAATACCGCAACCCGGCCACCTCAGTGCTCCAGCGCAGCGCGTCGGCCTGCATCTGCGCCAGCGAGCCGAACTCGCGGCCACGCCAGAACGAATCCCGCACATAAGTCATGGGGCGTTCCACGCGTGGCTTGTCTTTGGGTTTGAACGCTCGGGCCGGGTCGATCAGGGCGCCGTAGTGGGTGCCCATTTCGGCGTAGCACCGGTTGATCTGCGGATCGTAGAGGTCGGGTTTGTCCACCCCGGTCTTGAGGTTGTCACACACCAACCGCGCGGGAACCCCGCCGAAGAATTCGAACGCCGCGACATGGCATGCGCACCAAGTGGTTTGATCCATCCGGATGACTGGGCGCACGAACAGGTGGCGCGAACACGACAGCACCATCACGAACGCCCACACCGCGACCCGCTTCGCCGTGGCCGGGTCAAACCACATGCCCAGCCGGCCGTAATCGATCTGCGCCTCACTACCTGGATTCACCGGCCCGCGCGGCACGGTGACCCTCTCCCGAGCCATCTCCTCGGCGAAATGTGTTGCGATCCACCGCCGCACCGACGACTCCGACGCCGCCACCTGGTGCTCGTCGCGCAACCGCTGCGCGATCGTAGCCACCGTGACATCGGCGTCCAGCCAGTCCTTGATCCGATCGTGGTGCGGCGCGATCAACGGCCACGTCGAGGACCGCGCCGCCGGATCACCCAGTTCCGGGAACCACCCGCCGATCAACTCCGCCCACTGCTCGGCGCTCAGTGCCTCACCGCCGGGTTCGATACCGTCGGCGATCGCCGGGGCCAAATATTTGCGGACGGTCTTCCGATCGATGCCCAGCGACTCCGACAACTGCACCTGCGAGCGGCCCGCGTGCCAGTGGGTGAACAACTCGACCAAATCGAGCATCAAGATATTTCTCCTCGCCATCAGCGCCCTTCCATCCGTCAGCCGACAGATGCAGAGCGAACCTTGCTGCGAGGCCCACACCGGGCAGACACACCGCCCAGGGTGGGGAATTACGTGACAGCCGGGGTGGGGAATTACGTGACGGACAACCCCTCAAACCTGGGGAAATACGTGACCGCTGACAGGTCCCGTGGTGATCGCGAGCTCAGCGGAGCTGAGCGCGGCGGGTCGCCACCATCGGGTCCCGTGGTGATCGCGAGCTCAGCGGAGCTGAGCGCGGCCGGTCGCCACCATCGGGTCCCGTGGTGATCGCGAGCTCAGCGGAGCTGAGCGCGGCGGGTCGCCACCATCGGGTCCCGTGGTGATCGCGAGCTCAGCGGAGCTGAGCGCGGCGGGTCGCCACCATCGGGTCCCGTGGTGATCGCGAGCTCAGCGGAGCTGAGCGCGGCCATGCCTGCCGCATCAGCGGACCAGATGACGGTACGGTGCGCGGTGTGTGGTCACTACCATGCCGTACCCAATCGCTGACGGGCTTGGCCGCTGCCGTAATTGGTGCGGTGATGCTGGCCGGCTGCGGTTCGGGGGATTCCACGGTCGCGAAGACGCCGCAGGCACGGACGACTGCCGCGACCCCTTCGATCACTGCCCCGACTGAACCGAGCCCGCCGTCTGGGGCGGCCGCCCCACCCAGCAGCGCTCCGCCGGCCGATCCGTGCGCGGTCAATCTTGCCTCGCCCACCATCGCAAAAGTGGTGTCCGAGCTACCTCGCGACCCGCGCAGCCAGCAGCCCTGGAACCCGGAGCCGCTGGCCGGTAACTACAACCCGTGCGCTCAGCTGTCGGCGGTGATCATCAAGGCCAACACGAACGCGCACAACCCCGCGACTCGGGCCGTGCTGTTTCATCTCGGGCAGTTCATCCCCCAGGGAGTGCCCGACACGTACGGGTTCAATGGCATCGACGCAGCGCAAACCACCGGCGACACGGTTGCGCTGACATACCCCAGCGGCATCAACGCCTTGAGCACCTCGGTGAAGTTCCATTGGAACGGCAACGGGGTCGAGCTCATCGGTAACACCACCGGCGGCTGAGCGCGGCACCCGCGGAACAGCTCTACTGTCGGGCCCCTCACCTACAGTTGCTGCTGTGTTCGTCAGCGGCGACAGCATCGTCTACAGCGCATCGGATCTTGCCGCTGCCGCCCGCTGCGAGTACGCGCTGTTACGGGATTTCGACGCGAGACTCGGCTGGGGACCCGCCGTTGCCATCGAGGACGAACTGTTCGCGCGGACCGTCGCCCTCGGTAACGAGCATGAGCGACGCGAACTCGATCGACTGCGTGACGAGTTCGGGGATGCCGTCGCAATCATCGGCCGTCCGGCCTACACGCTCGCCGGGTTGGCGGCGGCCGCAGGGGCCACCCAGCGCGCCATCGCCGACCACGCTCCCGTGGTGTATCAGGCCGCCATGTTCGACGGCCGCTTGGTCGGGTTCGCTGACTTCCTGGTCCGAGACGGCCGGCAATACCGACTCATTGACACCAAGCTGGCCCGTTCCCCCCAGGTCACGGCGTTGTTGCAGCTGGCTGCCTACGCCGACGCGCTGGCCGCCTCGGGTGTCCCGGTGGCGCCGGAGGCCGAACTGCAGTTGGGCGATGGAACCGCCGTGCGGTATCGGCTCTGCGACTTGATCCCGGTTTACCGCTCCCAGCGTGCGCGATTGCAGCGGCTATTGGATGAACACTATGCCGGGGGCACCCCTGTCCGCTGGGACGACGAGGGGGTGGGCGCCTGTTTTCGTTGTCCGTTGTGCACCGAACAGTTGCGTGCGACTGACGATTTGCTGCTGGTCGCCGGCATGCGAACCAGCCAGCGGGACAAGCTACTTGACGCCGGCATCACCACGGTCGCCGAGCTCGCCGAGCATACCGGGCCAGTGCCGGACCTGACATCCGGCGCGGTGGGAAAATTGACCTCCCAGGCGAAACTGCAAGTACGCCAACATGATACCAGCATTCCGCAGTTCGAGATCGTCGACCCGCGGCCACTGACACTGTTACCCGAGCCGGACCCGGGTGACCTGTTCTTCGACTTCGAAGGTGATCCGCTGTGGACCACCGATGGCCACGAGTGGGGCCTGGAGTATCTGTTCGGCGTCTTGGAAGCAGGGCCTGCGGGAAAGTTTCGCCCGCTGTGGGCGCATAACCGGGTAGACGAACGCAAGGCACTGACCGAATTCTTGGCGATGGTGGCCAAGCGCCGCAAGCGCCGTCCGAACATGCACATCTACCATTACGCGCCGTACGAGAAGACCGCCTTACTGCGGCTCGCCGGACGGTACGGAGTTGGTGAGGACGAGGTCGACGAACTGTTGCGTAGCGGGACGCTGGTCGATCTGTACCCCTTGGTACGCAAGAGCATTCGCGTGGGTGCGGAGTCGTTCAGCCTGAAGGCGCTAGAACCGCTCTACATGGGGGCGCAGCTACGCGCTGGTGACGTCACCACGGCCACCGCTTCGATCACCTCCTATGCCCGGTACTGCGAACTGCAGGCCGCCGGCCGCTGCGACGATGCCGCAGCCGTGCTCAAGGAGATTGAGGACTACAACCACTACGACTGCCGGTCGACTCAAGAACTGCGCAACTGGCTGATGCTGCGCGCCTACGAGTCCGGCGTCGTGCCGATTGGCGCCCAGCCCGTCCGGGAAGGCAACAGCGTCGAAGACCGTGACCAGCTGGCGAAGACGTTGTCGACGTTCACCGGTGATGCCGCCGTCGGCGACCGCACGCCCGAGCAGACGGCGGTGGCGTTGCTGGCCGCGGCGCGCGGCTACCACCGGCGCGAGGACAAACCGTTCTGGTGGGCACATTTCGACCGGCTGAACTTCCCCGTTGACGAGTGGGCCGATAACACCGACGTCTTCATTGCGGTGAACGCGTCCGTCAGCGTCGACTGGCATACGCCTCCCCGCGCACGTAAACCGCAGCGACGTGTGCAACTGCGCGGAGAACTGGCGCGGGGCGAACTGATGAGGGACGTGTTTGCGCTCTACGACCCCCCGGCTCCACCCGGTATGACCGACAACCCGGACCGGCGGGCGGCCGGACGCGCCGAAGTAATAGAAGCCGACGATCCGACGGTGCCCACCGAAGTGGTCATCGTCGAGCGAGTTGGCAGTGACGGCAAGACTTTTGACCAGCTACCGTTCGCGCTCACCCCCGGGCCACCCATTCCCACAACAGCACTGCGGGAGTCGATCGAATCGACTGCTGCTGCCCTGGCCGCCGGATTGCCGCAACTACCCCGCAACGCCGTGGTCGACATCTTGCTGCGCCGCGCGCCCCGCACGCGCAGCGGCACACCACTACCGCGCGGCACCGACACCGCCGCCGACATCACCGCTGCGGCGCTGGATCTGGACTCCTCGTATCTGGCGGTGCATGGGCCGCCGGGGACCGGCAAGACGCACACCGCTGCCCGCGTGATCGGGCAGCTGGTCACCGACCATGGCTGGCGCATTGGTGTCGTCGCGCAATCGCACGCCACGGTGGAAAACCTGTTGGACTGTGTGATCGATGCCGGACTTGATCCTTGGCGGGTCGCGAAGAAACGCTATGACCACAATGCTCCGCGCTGGCAGGAGATCGACGGCAGCGCATACACCGCATTCATCGCCGACACGGCGGGATGCGTGGTCGGCGGCACGGCATGGGATTTCGCGAACGGCAATCGGGTACTCCCACGCAGCCTGGATCTCCTGGTGATCGACGAGGCGGGCCAGTTCTGTTTGGCCAACACCATCGCCGTGGCACCGGCGGCCGCGAATCTATTGCTGCTCGGGGACCCTCAGCAGCTGCCGCAGGTCAGCCAGGGAACGCATCCCGAACCGGTTGACACTTCCGCGCTGGAATGGCTGGTAGACGGTCAGCGCACCCTGCCCGACGAACGCGGCTATTTCTTGGACCGCTCGTACCGGATGCATCCGGCGGTGTGCGCCGCGGTGTCCGCGCTGTCCTATGAGGGCAGGCTGCGTTCCCACAACCAGTGCACGGCCGCGCGCCACCTCGAGGGGTATCAGCCCGGCGTGCGAGTGCTCACCGTTGGTCACCAAGGCAACTCGACGGAGAGCCCAGAGGAAGCCGACGCGATCGCCGCCGAGATCAAGCAACTGCTCGGCACGTCGTGGACCGACGAGCACGGCACCCGGGCATTGACCGCCTCCGATGTGCTGGTGCTGGCGCCCTACAACGCCCAGGTGGCGCTGGTGCGTCAGCGGTTGAGTTCCGCCGGGCTGGGCGGGGTGCGGGTTGGGACTGTCGATAAGTTCCAGGGCGGACAGGCGCCCGTGGTCTTCATCTCGATGACGGCCTCCTCTGTTGATGTGGTGCCACGCGGAATCTCATTCCTGCTCAACAGGAATCGACTCAACGTTGCCATCAGCCGGGCACAGTACGCAGCGGTGATCGTGCGCTCGGCGTCGCTGACCGAGTATCTGCCCGCCACGCCCGCGGGCATGATCGAATTGGGCGCATTCTTGGCGCTGACGGAGTCGGTTTGAGGCCGATCACGCCTGGCCGACTGACCTATTTGCCGGACGAATGCCGGCCGTGGCCGGTGGGGTCGTCGTCCGGATCGGGACGGTAATGCTGGCCTCGCGGCGCCTCGCCTTCGGCGAGTTGATGACGTGCGGAGCGGTTCTGGTGCCTTTCCGATGGCGGCGCAAGCCGATCGTTGTGCGGAGCAGACCCGAAGACACGTGTCGAAGGCTCGGTGATCGGACGGAAGCGCTGGTGGGTGTCGACATGAGAGCCGTTGTGGGCGAAGCCAATCGGTTGGGCTTGCGGAACCGGGTCGTCCAGCCGGCTGTGCCACGAGTCGACAGGGTTGCTATGCCATACGTCGGCGGGCGCCGGGCCCGGGTGTTCAACCCGCTCCTTTGGCGGCTCCGTGTCGCTTTCCTCCTCGTACGCCGGTTTGGGCTCGATGTCCGGTTCGCGGAGAAGTATGAATTCGACGTATTGGTCATCGTCATAGTCGTCGATGTCGCCATCGTCGGGCCCGAACAGGTCGCCTTCCTCCCCGCCACCGGTGACCGCCCACGGCCTGAAGCCGACCAAGAACAGCGCGGCAACGATCCCGAACAACGCAGTGAGCGCGGGCAACCGCACCGACTGCGCCATCGCCGCCGAGAACGGCTCGCGCAGGAACTCGGGCAGTTGCAAGGTGATGGTGCCGCCTCCAGCCCTCCCGCCAGGTCGGTGCGGCGGCATCTCGGCACTGATCCGAGATGTCATGAACGCGGCCATGCCGGCGCTCCCGAGCACCGCGCCAAACTGGCGGACCGAGTTGTACACGGCGGAGCTCGCGCCGGCCAGGTGCGACGGCAGGTTACGGGTCGCGGTGGCGGTCAGCGGTGACCACACGAACGCCATCCCGGCGCCGACGGCGCCGAATGGCAAAACCAGCCGCCAGATCGGCGTGTCGACAGACATCTCGAAGGAAAGCCACGTCAACGCGATCGCCAGCACCGAAAAGCCGAAACCGAGTACCGGCCGCGGGTGGTATCGGTCGACGATGCGGCCGACAAACGGCGCGAGCACACCGTTGGCGATCGCCATCGGCGCGATCAGCAACGCCGAGCGCGTCGGCGATAGGCCGCAGACCGCTTGCGCGTAAAAGGTCAGTGGCAGCATCATCGCCGTCGCCGCGAACGAGGTAATGGCTACCCCGATGTTGCACAGGCTGAAATCCCGGTCACCGAAGATCGCCAACGGAATCAGCGGCTCGTGGGTGTTCACTGACTGCCAGTAGACGAACGCCGTCATGAATCCGAAGCCGGCGACGATCATCGCCCAGATCCAGGGCTCCCAGTGCGCGGCCTGGCCCTGTTGCAGCCCGAAGACGATCAGAAACATGCCCACCCCGGACAACCCGACACCGACCACGTCAAATCGGTGCGACTGGGTGGGCAGCACCGGAACCAGCCAAACCGCCAGCGCCAGCCCGACGATGCCGACGGGGACGTTGACGAAGAAAATCCACTCCCAACCCAGCCCGTCGACCAGCGCGCCGCCGGCCAACGGCCCCACCAGGCTGGCGGCGCCCGCGGTAGCACCCCACACGCTCACCGCAACACCGCGCCGCTCCGGCGGGAAGATCCGGGTAATTGTCGACAATGTCTGCGGGGTGAGCACGCCAGCGCCGACACCTTGCACAACCCGAGCGGCGATCAGCATGGCGGCGCTGCCCGACAGCCCGCACCACACCGAGGCGACGGTGAACACCACCAGACCGATCAGATAGAGGTTCTTGGTGCCGAACCTGTCACCGAGCCGCCCGGCCACCAGCAACACCACCGCATAGCCCAGCAGGTAGGCGCTGGTCACCCATACCACGGTGTCGTATCCGATACGCAAGTCGGCCATGATCGTCGGGTTGGCGATGGCGACGATGGTCGAGTCGACCATGATCATGAAGAAGCCGATCATCATCGCCCATAGCGCGTTCCAGGGATTCTGTGCGTGCGGCGAGTTGTGGGTTATGAAGTTCCAGTGCTTAGTGAAGTGGCCCGGACTCGGGCCCGCGTGCCGGGTGGCCCCGGTCGACCGGGGCGTCGCCGCGCTCATGTACCCACCTCGTTTCAGCTCCCGACGATGCTGGTCAACCGGCTTAATCACCAAGGTGTTACACCACGCGCGCGGCGAAGTGCCCACCACGGACCGACAAATGGCCCGGACCGGCGCCGACATCCAGCCTGCATTATTCCGGGTGACACAATGGGCCGGCAGCCAAAGGATCCGATTCGGGGTAAGGCGGAAGGTTTTGTGCCCGGTCCGTGTTTTGCAGCAGGCGCGTTAGCCTGAAGGAACGCCATTTGCAGGAGAGACAATATGCGGGCCCGATGGAAGAGGTCGCGGAACCGACTTTCGAATATGTCCGACGCGGAACGGGCGCCGATCCCCACGGACGGTCGGCCCAAAGCGTCCGCGCGAGCATTGGCGCAGGTCATCGAACGTAGCTCGCGGATACAGGGCCCGGCGGCCGAGGCCTATGTGTCGCGGCTGCGCAACGCGCACCCGGGCACCAGCCCGGCTGGGATCGTCGCCAAGCTGGAGAGGCGCTACGTGGCGATGGTGACGGTCAGTGGTATGGCGGTAGGGGCGGCCGCGACCATCCCCGGGATCGGCACGTTGAGTGCGCTGTCCGCGGCTGCTGCGGAAACCGTGGCGTTCCTCGAGGCCACCGCGTTCTTTGTGTTGGCGGTGGCAGTGGTGCACGGCATTCCCGCCGATCACCGGGAACGACGCCGCGCTCTGGTGCTGTCGGTGCTGGTCGGAGACAACAGCAAGCAGGCGGTTGCCCAACTAGTCGGTCCTGCCCGGACCAAAGGCGCCTGGATTTCGGAAGGCGTGGCCGCGCTGCCGCTGTCGTCGATGTCGGGGTTGAACTCACGGTTGCTCAAGGCGTGGGTCAAGCGGTACACGGTGCAACGGCGCGCCCTGTTGTTCGGCAAGCTGCTGCCGGTCGGTATCGGGATCGTTGTCGGCGCCGTCGGCAACTATCTTGCGGGCAGAAAGATTGCCCGCAACGCCCGCCAGGCGTTCGGCGCACCGCCTGCGCGCTGGCCACGCGCCCTGCACCTCGTGCCCCCCATCCGGGAAGCCGGCTAGCGGCCGGCTATACCCCCGCCTTCCCCGGTCGCCGTGGCGAATTGCCGGCGAAAGGATAGCCTTTATAGGGCGGAAACGTTAGGGATCGGCACGGGGTGTGAGGTGCCCGGCCAACGTGGGGCGACAAACGTGCAGGCGCTGCGCAACGCGTTTGCAGGACAGAGGAATTGAGGCGAACAGCGGTCGTGAGCAACATAAGTTCACCATTCGGGCAAAACGAATGGCTGGTCGAGGAGATGTACCGCAAGTTCCGCGACGACCCCTCGTCGGTCGATCCGAGCTGGCACGAGTTCCTGGTTGATTACAACCCGGAGCCAACCAGCGAATCAGCACTGAGCACCCCGACCGCCGGCGATGGGCAGCCTGCCGCGGCCGCCCCACAGGCAAAGCCCGCGCCGACGGCCCAGCCATCCACCGAGACCACTGAGCCCGCTAAGCCGGCCGGCACCGCCGCGGCCGGCAACGGCGCGGCCACCGCATCACCGGCCAAAGCCGCCACTCCCCCGCCGGCCGAAGGCGATGAGGTGCAGGTACTACGCGGCGCCGCCGCGGCCGTCGTCAAGAACATGTCCGCGTCGCTGGACGTACCAACGGCCACCAGTGTCCGGGCCGTTCCGGCCAAGTTGCTGATCGACAACCGGATCGTCATCAACAACCAGCTCAAGCGCACTCGCGGCGGCAAAATCTCCTTCACCCACATCCTGGGCTACGCGCTGGTGCAGGCGATCAAGTCCTTCCCGAACATGAACCGGCACTACGCCGAGGTCGACGGCAAACCCACCGCGGTCACGCCGGCGCACACCAATCTCGGTCTGGCGATCGACTTGCAGGGCAAAGACGGCAAGCGCTCGTTGGTGGTGGCCGGTATCAAGGGTTGCGAGACCATGCGGTTCGCGCAGTTCGTCACCGCCTACGAAGACGTCGTGCGCCGGGCCCGCGACGGCAAGCTGACCGCTGAAGACTTTGCCGGCGTGACGATTTCGCTGACCAACCCCGGCACCATCGGCACTGTGCACTCGGTGCCGCGGCTCATGGCCGGCCAGGGCGCCATTATTGGTGTCGGCGCGATGGAATACCCCGCCGAGTTTCAGGGCGCCAGCAAGGAGCGCATCGCCGAGCTGGGTATCGGCAAGCTGATCACGCTGACCTCGACCTATGACCACCGCATCATCCAGGGCGCCGAATCCGGCGACTTCCTGCGCACCGTCCACGAAATGCTGCTGTCGGACGCTTTCTGGGACGAGATCTTCTGCGAGCTGGGCAATCCGTACCTGCCGGTGCGGTGGAGCACCGACAACCCGGATTCGATCGTCGACAAGACCGCCCGGGTGATGGAGTTGATCGCGGCCTACCGCAATCGCGGGCACATGATGGCCGACATCGACCCGCTGCGCTTGGACGGAAGCCGGTTCCGCAGCCACCCCGACCTCGAAGTGCTGACGCACGGCCTGACGCTCTGGGATCTCGATCGGGTGTTCAAAGTCAACGGCTTTGCCGGTTGTGAGTACAAGAAGCTGCGCGACGTGCTGGGTCTGCTGCGGGACGCCTACTGCCGCCACATCGGCGTGGAGTACACCCACATCCTCGAACCCGAGCAACAGGAGTGGCTGCAACAGCGCGTCGAGACCAAACACGTCAAACCGACGGTCGCCGAACAGAAATACATCCTGAGCAAGCTCAACGCCGCCGAGGCCTTTGAGACGTTTCTGCAGACCAAATATGTTGGGCAGAAGCGGTTCTCGCTGGAGGGCGCCGAAAGCGTGATCCCGATGATGGACGCCGCGATCGACCAGTGCGCCGAACACGGCCTCGACGAAGTGGTCATCGGGATGCCGCACCGCGGCCGGCTCAACGTGCTGGCCAACATCGTCGGCAAGCCGTACAAGCAGATCTTCACCGAATTCGAAGGCAACCTCAACCCGTCGCAGGCGCACGGCTCCGGCGACGTCAAATACCACCTCGGCGCCACCGGGGTGTACCTGCAGATGTTCGGCGACAACGACATTCAGGTGTCGTTGACCGCCAACCCGTCACACCTGGAAGCCGTCGACCCGGTGCTGGAGGGTCTGGTCCGGGCCAAGGAGGACCTGCTGGACAAAGGCGACAGCGAAGACGGCTTCTCGGTGGTGCCGATGATGCTGCACGGTGACGCCGCCTTCGCCGGCCAGGGTGTGGTCGCCGAGACGCTGAACATGGCGCTGCTGCCCGGTTATCGCGTGGGCGGCACCATCCACATCATCGTCAACAACCAGATCGGCTTCACCACCGCACCGGAGTACTCCAGGTCCAGCGAGTACTGCACCGATGTCGCCAAGATGATCGGGGCGCCGATCTTCCACGTCAACGGCGACGACCCGGAAGCCTGCGTGTGGGTGGCGCGGCTGGCCATGGACTTCCGGCAGAAGTTCAAGAAGGACGTCGTCATCGACATGCTGTGCTACCGGCGGCGCGGGCATAACGAGGGCGACGATCCGTCGATGACCAACCCCGCCATGTACGACGTTGTCGACATCAAGCGTGGGGCCCGCAAGAGCTACACCGAAGCCCTGATCGGCCGCGGCGACATCTCGATGAAGGAAGCCGAGGACGCGCTGCGCGACTACCAGGGCCAGCTGGAGCGGGTGTTCAACGAGGTCCGCGAGCTGGAGAAGCACCCGGTGCAACCCAGCGAATCGGTGGAGTCCGAGCAGCAGGTTCCGAGAGGCCTTGCCACCGCGGTGGACAAAGCGCTGCTGGCCCGCATCGGCGACGCGTTCCTGGCCCTCCCAGAGGGGTTCACCGCGCACCCGCGCGTACAGCCGGTGCTGGAAAAGCGCCGGGAGATGGCTTACGAAGGCAAGATCGACTGGGCGTTCGGCGAGTTGCTGGCGCTGGGTTCACTGGTAGCCGAAGGCAAGCTGGTGCGGCTGTCGGGCCAAGACACCCGGCGCGGCACGTTCTCCCAGCGGCATTCGGTGATCATCGACCGCCACACCGGCGAAGAGTTCACGCCGTTGCAGCTGCTGGCGACAAACCCCGATGGCACTCCCACCGGCGGCAAGTTCCTCGTCTACGACTCACCGCTGTCGGAGTACGCCGCTGTCGGCTTCGAGTACGGCTACACCGTCGGAAACCCGGACGCCCTCGTTTTGTGGGAGGCGCAGTTCGGCGACTTCGTCAACGGCGCGCAGTCGATCATCGACGAGTTCATCAGCTCCGGTGAGGCCAAGTGGGGCCAGTTGTCCAACGTGGTGCTGCTTTTACCGCACGGAAACGAGGGACAGGGTCCCGACCACACCTCCGGCCGCATCGAACGCTTCCTGCAGCTGTGGGCGGAGGGTTCGATGACGATTGCGATGCCATCGACTCCGTCGAACTACTTCCACCTGTTGCGCCGGCATGCCCTTGACGGCATCCAGCGCCCGCTGATCGTGTTTACGCCGAAGTCGATGCTGCGCAACAAGGCCGCGGTCAGCGAAGTCAAGGACTTCACCGAGATCAAGTTCCGCTCGGTGTTGGAGGAGCCCACCTACGAGGACGGCATCGGTGATCGCGGCAAGGTCACCAGGATGCTGTTGACCAGCGGAAAGCTCTATTACGAACTGGCGGCACGCAAGGCCAAGGACAACCGGGACGACGTCGCGATCGTCCGTATCGAACAGCTTGCTCCGCTGCCCAAACGCCGGCTGGGCGAAACGCTGGACCGCTACCCGAACGTCAAGGAGTTCTTCTGGGTGCAGGAGGAGCCGGCCAACCAGGGCGCGTGGCCGCGATTCGGTCTGGAGCTGCCCGAGTTGCTGCCCGACAAGCTGAGCGGCCCCAAGCGCATTTCCCGCCGCGCGATGTCGGCTCCATCGTCGGGCTCGTCGAAGGTGCACGCCGTCGAGCAGCAGGAGATCATCGACACCGCCTTCGGCTGAGCACACGGCTGAAGGAACCGACCCACTCACTGGTATCGCGGACCGCTGGTACCGGCTAGCCTCGACACAAACGATAGGGAGGGTGCTCATGCAGGGGTTCGCCGGCAAGGTCGCCGTGGTGACGGGCGCGGGTTCAGGTATCGGCCAGGCGCTGGCCATCGAGCTGGCTCGCTCGGGCGCCAAGCTGGCTATCAGCGACGTCGACACCGAAGGACTGGCACACACGGAGGAACGGTTGAAGGCGATCGGCGCGCCGGTCAAAGCGGACCGTCTCGACGTGACCGAGCGCGAGGCTTTTCTGGCCTACGCCGACGCGGTCAACGAGCACTTCGGCAAGGTGAACCAGATCTACAACAACGCCGGCATCGCCTTCACCGGCGACATCGAAGTCAGCCAGTTCAAGGACATCGAACGGGTAATGGACGTCGACTTCTGGGGCGTCGTCAACGGCACCAAGGCATTTCTTCCTCACCTGATCACCTCCGGCGACGGCCACGTCATCAACGTCTCCAGCGTGTTCGGGCTCTTTTCGGTACCGGGGCAGGCGGCTTACAACTCGGCCAAGTTCGCCGTCCGAGGCTTCACCGAGGCGCTACGACAGGAGATGGTGGCGGCCGGCCACCCGGTGGCGGTAACCACGGTGCACCCCGGCGGCATCAAAACCGCGATCGCCCGCAACGCCACCGCCGCCGAGGGACTCGACCAGGCCGAGCTCGCCAACCTGTTCGACAAACGGCTGGCCAAGACCAGTCCACAACGAGCCGCCCAGATCATCCTGGAGGCCGTGCGGAAGAAGAAGGCTCGGGTGCTGGTCGGCGCGGACGCCAAGGTCTTAGACATCGTGGTGCGGCTGACGGGTTCGGGATATCAGCAGCTGTTCGGGTCCGTCAGGGGCCGGTCGATGCCCAAGGGGTGATCCATCCTCGGTGACCGAACGCGGTGTCAATGATCGCCTGCTTCACCACCCTGCTATAGCGGGGATTGCTGGTACCGGTTTAGCCTCAACGCGATTAAGCCTCCGCGAGGGAGTACCGCATGCATGGGTTTGCCGACACGGTTGCCGTGGTGACGGGTGCGGGTTCGCTGATCGCCTCCGGCGACGGACAGTCATCAACATCTCGAGCGCGCTCGGCTTGTTTTCGGCGCCCGGGCGGGCAGCGTACGTGTCGGCCAAGTTCGCCGTCCGAGGATTCACCGAGGCGCTGCGGCAGGAGATGGTGCTGGCCGGCCACCCGGTGCGGGTGACCACGGTGCACCCGGACGGCATTAAAACGGCGTTCGCCCGCAACGCCACCTTCGCCGACGGGCTCGACCAGGCCGAGCTGGCCAATCAGTTCGAGGAACAACAGGCCAAGACCAGCCCGCAACGAGCCGCTCAGCTCATCCTGGAGGCAGTGCGCAAGAACAAGCCTCGGGTGCTGGTCGGACCCGACGTCAAGGCCATGGACCTGGTGGTGCGGCTGACGGGTTCGGGATATGAGCGGCTGCTGGCCGGGCCCGTCATGGGCCGGGTAAAGCACGTCGTTACCCAGTTGATGCCCAAACGCTGACTCCGGTCGATGAGCGCGTGAACGCGCGAAGAGAGCCGGGGCCCATCAGCCCTGACCCCTCAACGCCCCAGCGGGTGTTCAGCCAGCCACCCGCTGGCCACCGCCTGCGGGTCGGCGCCGCCGGCCACCTGGCGGCGCATCTCGGCCAGGGCCGCGGTGTCGAGCACACCGGCCACTTCGTTGATCGCCAGCAACTGGCGATCGCTGAGCGCGTTGCGGCGATAGAGCGGCACCACGTTCTCGGCCCGTATCAGTGCGGGTTTGCCGTCGGCCAGCGCCACCAGGTCGGCGGGAATGCCGGGGTCAGCGGTGGTGGTCCACCCCGCCGTTAAATGCCCGTCCCGCACCGCAGCGAACAACGTTGCCTCATCCGGAAATTCACGCGGAGCGGGAAGTCGGCACGTGCCGATTGTCGAGGGTGCTCGGTACCCGGCGATAGTTCCGAGGACCAGCCCGGCACAGTGTTTGGGCAGCGCGCTCAGATCTGCGCTGGAATCAGTGCCGGCCCAAGCCTTGGCGGTGGACCCCGTCACCAGCAACGCGGGTTTGTCTTCGGCAGCCGTCGTATAGTCGCCCGCCAAAATACCCTCGGGCAGCGCCGCGATCATCGCACGGTAAACCTGCCTGTCGGACATTGCCACTGAACCGGGCTGCAAGAGCTGCAACATATGGCCGGTGAAGGCCGGAACAACAGTAAACGCGCCGGAGTCCAATTGCGCCATCGGATCGACGGCGGTCTCGGCTCGCGCTCCGAAACCGTATGACCGCAGCGCCGCAACGTAGATGTCGGCCAGCAGCATCGACTCGGAGTCAGGACGGGACCCGACCACCATTTCCGGACGGGCAGGGTGCTCCTTGGTGTCGGTCGCGCAGCCGGCCACGGCGAGTAGGGCGGCGAGCAGCAGCGCGGCCAGCCTGCCGATTTTCACCCCGCGGTATCTGAGGCTTCTGCGACCAGGGCCACCGCTTTGGCCACCGCTTCTCCGACGCGCAGATCCAGCGGGCTCGGGACGATCCGGTCGGGAGCGAGGTCGTCGCTGACGACGGAGAAGATCGCCTCGGCCGCGGCGACCATCATTTTTTCGGTGATCCGGCGCGCCCCGGCCTCCAGCGCCCCGCGGAATACCCCGGGGAACGCCAATACGTTGTTGATCTGGTTCGGGGTAATCGCTGCGGCCGGTGGCCACCACTGCCGCGTACTTGGCCGCAACGTGCGGATGGATCTCTGGGTCGGGGTTGGACAGCGCGAACACGATCCCGTTGGGCGCCATTGTGGCGATCAGCTCTTCGGGAACCACGCCCGCCGACAACCCGAGGAACACGTCGGCCCCATCGAGTGCTTCCACGATGCCGCCAGCGAGACCACGGGGATTGCTGCGTCGTGCCAGTTCGGCCTTGACGCTGTTCATGTCGTCGCGCCCGGTGTGCAGAATTCCGCGCGAATCGAGCACGGTGATATCTGAAACCCCCATTGTGAGAAGGAGATTGGAGCAAGCGACGCCGGCGGCCCCGGCTCCGGACACCACCATCTTCAGCGATGTCATGTCACGGCCGAGCAACTTGCTGGCGCCCATCAGCGCCGAAAGCACCACGATTGCCGTGCCGTGCTGGTCGTCGTGCATCACCGGGCAGTCCAGCGCTTCGGTGACTCGTCGTTCGATCTCGAAGCAGCGCGGTGCCGAAATGTCCTCGAGGTTGACCGCGCCGAACGTCGGCCGCAGCCGCACCAGGGTTTCCACGATCTCGTCGGGATCCTTGGTGTCCAGCACGATCGGGATCGCATCCAGCCCGGCGAACTCCTTGAACAGCCCGCATTTGCCTTCCATCACCGGCAGCGACGCCGCCGGTCCGATGTCACCGAGGCCGAGCACGGCGCTGCCGTCGCTGACGACGGCAACCAGCCGGCTCGCCCAGGTGTAGCGCGCGGCCAGCGTGTGATCGGCGGATATCGCACGGCTGACCTGCGCCACACCCGGCGTGTAGGCGATCGACAGCGAGCGCTGAGTATCCAGCGGAGTCGTCAGGCCTACGGAAAGCTTGCCGCCTACATGTGCCTCGAAGATCTCCGAGTCGGTGATCACGCCCTGTTCGGCGCGTGTCTGCATCGATTCAAGCAATTCGGACACGCGCCCCAGGGTACTGACTACCCATTAGTAGGCCTAATTGGCGACCGTATATCAGTGGCGACCCGCTGCGCCCGGCTTCGCCGCGCTTGCGATCGCCACGTCAGATCAGACCGAGCTCGGTGACCGCTTTGCGCTCGTCGGCCAGCTCCGCGGTCGTTTTGTCGATGCGGGCGCGGGAGAAGTCGTCGATCTGAAGGCCACTGACGATCGACCAATTGCCGTCCTTGGTGGTCACCGGGAACGACGAGATCAGGCCCTCCGGCACGCCGTACGAACCGTCGGAGACCACCGACATCGAGACCCAGTCGCCCTCGGGCGTGCCCAGCAACCAGTCGCGGGCGGCATCGGTGGTTGCCGACGCTGCCGAGGCAGCCGAGGACGCGCCGCGCGCGTCGATGACGGCCGCGCCGCGCTTGGCGACGGTCGGGATGAAGTCGTTCTCGATCCAGGCCTGGTCGCCCACGACCTCGGCGGCGTTCTTGCCGCCGATCTCGGCGTGGAAGACGTCGGGGTACTGGGTGGCCGAGTGGTTGCCCCAGATAGTCATCTTCTTGATGTCGGTGACCGCAACGCCGGTCTTTTTGGCCAGCTGTGTGATGGCGCGGTTGTGGTCCAGCCGGGAAAGCGCGGTGAATCGCTCGCGCGGGATGTCCGAAGCGTTGCTCATCGCGATCAGCCCGTTGGTGTTGGCCGGGTTGCCGGTGATCAGGACGCGAATGTCATCGGCCGCGACCTGGTTAAGGGCCTTGCCCTGCGCGGTGAAGATCGCACCGTTGGCTTCGAGCAGGTCGCTGCGCTCCATTCCCGGGCCGCGCGGACGGGCGCCGACAAGCAAGGCCAGGTTGGCGCCGTCGAAGATCTTGTTCGGGTCCGCGCCGATTTCGATGCCCGCCAGCAGCGGGAACGCGCAGTCGTCGAGTTCCATCACGACGCCCTCGAGCGCCTTGAGCGCCGGCTCGATCTCGAGCAGGCGCAGCTCGATCGGGCGGTCGGGGCCCAGCAGCGAGCCGCTCGCCAGGCGGAACAACAGGCTGTAGCCGATCTGGCCGGCGGCGCCGGTGACGGCGACCTTGAGAGGACTTGCGCTCACGTTTTGTTACTCCTTGAGGAGAAGGTCTTTGCAGATTTGGGTGTCGGCTCGAAACTAGCGCACCCGGCTCGGCCCTCAATCTCGGGTCCAGTACCAGCACTTTTCGCCACGTCCGGATCATCGCCCTTTGACGAGCCAGGACGCGTACCATGGAGTACCGCCCGGTCAGACCTGCGCTGCGATCGGAGGTGGATGTGTTCCGGGGTTTTGACGCATTGCCCGAAGCGCTTCGACCGCTCGCGCACCAGCCGCACCTACAGCCCGTTTCCCACCCGCCCAACCCGTCCAACGATGCCTTGGTTGACTGCGCCGTCTACGCCGAAGGCCACCGGCTGCCCGGCAAGTTCACCTACCCTGCCGCACTCAGCAAAGTGCAGGAGATCGAACTGCTTGGGCACGAGGCATTCGTCTGGGTCGGCTTGCGCGAGCCGGACCAGACCCAGATGCAGGACGTAGCGGACGTTTTCGGGCTGCACCCATTGGCCGTCGAAGACGCTGTATGCGCACATCAGCGGCCCAAGCTGGAGCGATATGACGAGACGCTGTTTCTTGTCTTGAAGACCGTCACCTACGTTCCGCACGAATCGGTGGTGATGGCCCGCCAGATCGTCGAAACCGGTGAGATCATGATCTTCGTCGGCAGGAATTTCGTGGTGACCGTCCGCCATGGTGAACACGGCGGACTGTCCGAGGTGCGCAAGCGCATGGATGCGAAACCGGAGCAGTTGCGGCTGGGACCGTACGCGGTTCTGCATGCCATTGCCGACGACGTGGTGGACCACTACCTCGAGGTGAGCAATCTGATGGAGTCCGATATCGACAGCATTGAGGAGGTCGCGTTCGCCCCGGGCCGCAAGCTCGACGTCGAACCGATCTACTTGCTCAAACGCGAGGTGGTCGAACTCCGCCGGTGCGTCAGCCCGCTGTCCGTCGCGTTCCATCGGATACAGGTGGAAAACAAAGACGTGCTCTCCAAAGAAGTGCGGCGTTACCTGCGCGACGTCGCCGACCACCAGTCTCAGGCGGCAGATCAGATCGCCAGCTACGACGACATGCTCAACTCGCTGATACAGGCGGCATTGGCCCGCGTCGGGATGCAGCAGAGCAACGATATGCGCAAGATGGCGGCATGGGCCGCCATCTTGGCGGTGCCCACCATGGTCGCCGCCATCTACGGTATGAACTTCCATTTCATGCCCGAGCTGAACTGGACCGGGGGTTACCCGGCGGTGATTGCCGGGATGACCCTCGTTTGTCTGGTCCTGTATTGGCAGTTCCGAAACAGGAACTGGCTCTAGCGGTCTAGCGCGCCGAGTGTGCGCTGGCGGCGTCAGGTGTGCGTCCAGGGCGGAAATTCCGGGATTCACGCGCCCTGCCTACACAGTCAACGCCCTCAACGCACACTCGATGCGGGACAATGCATCAATCAGGTTGTGCGGCCTGGCGATTCGGATCCAGCACGTCGACACCATCGTTTTGCCACGCCTGTTGCATAGCCTCGGCGCCTTTCAGCCGCACCCAGGCCGCTTCGGTCGCGGTGATGGGAGTCGCCGACAGGAATTGCACCGGGTCGCGGGGCGTCTCCAGCGGCAGATCCGGGATGCCGCTGCGGCCCAACAACACCGCGGTGAACGGCACGCGCCCCGACGGCAATCCCCACAGTGGCGAGCCGAGATCGATCAGTGCGGCGGCGGCCAGCACCACACCGTCGACAGCCGGAGTTGCCGCCAATATCGCAAGGCTGCGGGCAATGCCGGTGACCGGCCCGGGATCGCGCAGGCGCAGAATAACTTCGGCACGGGGGCCGCGCTGGGGGTCAGCGACAATCTGCGTCGGATCGGTCATCGGATGACGCGAGCACCCCAGCGACACGTAATGCATTAATCCGTCTGTCCCGCAAAATCGCAGCACCTCGATAGGTTCGGTACCCAGAAATGTCACGCTCGCCGAATCAGGCTCAGCGGCGGCGAAGTGGCTGCGCAAATGCGCGCGTACTAGGTCTAAAGTCTTTGTCACTGCACCTCAGGCGGCGCAATGGTCAGGTTCGCTCCGGAGTCGGCGTCGAAAACGGCGAGTTTCGTGGTGGCGAACGCCAATTCGATCGACTGCCCGATGGTCGCTTTGGATTCAGCGGGAACCCTTGCCACAAACTGGTTTTCGTAGGCGTCCGACTCGGCGGCCAGCTGGTCCAGCTGAGCCGAGTGCGCAGCCCACCCCGCGGTGGAAAAGTACACGTACTTGTCGGCGCCCAGCGATTCAACCAAGTCGACCTGCACCTCGAAGGTCAGCGCTCTGATGCGTTGGTACCCGTCGATCAGCGCGGCGTCCTGCAGATGCTCGGGCCGCACGCCAACGATGATATTTTCCAGTTTGGAGTGCTGTGCGATCACCCGTTGGACCTCCGGCGTCAGCATCACCTCACCGAAGGGCAGCGTCAACCCGATCGGTGTCAACGTGGCGGGGAAGAAATTCATCGCCGGCGAGCCGATGAACCCCGCGACGAAGAGGTTGGCGGGATGTTCGTAAAGCTCGTCGGGCGTGCCGATCTGCTGCGCAACGCCCGCGTGCATCACCACCACCCGGTCTCCCAGCGTCATGGCCTCGGTCTGATCGTGGGTGACGTAGACGGTCGTGGCGCCCAGCCTCTTCTGCAGCCGGGCGATCTCGCCGCGCATCTGTACCCGCAGTTTGGCGTCCAGGTTGGACAGCGGCTCGTCCATCAAGAATGCCTTGGGGTGGCGCACGATTGCCCGGCCCATCGCGACCCGCTGTCGTTGTCCACCCGATAATTGGGACGGTTTACGGTCCAGAAGTTCGGTCAGGTCAAGGGTTTTGGCTGTCTCCTCGACCTTCTGCGCGATCTCGGCTTTTTTCATCTTCGCCAGGGTCAGCGGAAATGCGATGTTCTGCCGCACGGTCATGTGCGGGTAGAGCGCATAGGACTGGAACACCATCGCGATATCGCGGTCCTTGGGCGCCTTCTCATTCACCCGTTCGCCGCCGATGCGCAGCTCACCCGATGAGATATCTTCAAGTCCGGCAATCATGTTCAATGTCGTGGTCTTACCACAGCCCGAAGGCCCGACCAGGATCAGAAATTCGCCGTCGGCAATGGTTATGTTCAGATCTTTCACCGCCGACGCGCCGTCAGGATAGCTTTTGCTGACGTGGTCCAGCACAATCTCGGCCATCGCGCTATCCCTTCACAGCTCCAGAGGTCAACCCGGCAACGATACGTCGTTGGAAGATTAGAACAAAAACGATAATCGGGACCGTAATCACCATGGCGCCGGCCGCGATTGATCCCGTTGGTTCTTCGAACTGCGAACTGCCACTGAAGTTCACGATCGCCACCGGCGCAGTGATCGCCGCCTTAGTGGCGGTCAGGGACAGCGCCAGCAGCAGGTCGTTCCAGGCGAAGATGAACACCAGGATCGCTGCGGTCACCACTCCCGGCGCCGCCAGGGGAACGATCACCTTGCGGAAAGCTTGGGCCGGCGTAGCGCCGTCCATTTTGGCCGCCTTCTCCAGATCCCATGGGATCTCCCGGAAAAATGCCGACAACGTGTAGATGGCAAGGGGCAACGCGAAGGTGATGTAGGGCAGGATCAAGCCCGGCCAGGTGTCGAACAGACCGACGAAGCGTTCGATATTGAACAACGGAGTAACGAGCGAAATCGCGGGGAACATGGTGACCAGCAGGGTGGCACCAATAAGCAACCGCTTGCCCGGAAAGTTCAGCCGGGCAATCGCGTAAGCGGCCAAGGCGCCAAGGAGCACCGCGATCGCGGTGGTGAGCAACCCGATCCCAATGGAGTTGATCAGCGCAGAGCTGAAGAAATCGCCCCGGAAAATACTGCGGTAATTGTCAAAGGACATCGACGACGGAATCAGCTTGCCGTCCTTGACCGTTGACGTCGGTTTGAACGACAGGGACAGGATCCACAGCACCGGAAGAAGCGCATACACCACGACCACGGTGTCGATGACGGCCCAGATCGTGGCGCGCCGCGCGCCCACCAGTTCAGCGGCCATCGCCGTCACCACCGGGCGCCGCGGCGCCGAACACCTTGATGAAGGTCAGCGCGATGATGCCCACGCAGACGAAGATCAGCACGCTGATCGCCGAACCGAGTCCGACATTGAAGCCCTTGAACAGGTTGTCGTAGCCCAGGATCGACACCGAGTCGGTGTTGTTCGCGCCGTCGGTCAGCACGTAGATGTTGTCGAAAATGCGGAAGGCGTCCAACGTCCGGAATAGCAGCGCCACGACAACCGCCGGCTTGATGATGGGCAAGATGACCCTGGTCAACCGTCGCCAAGCGCCCGCGCCGTCGACTTGGGCAGCTTCCAATAAATCCTCTGGAACCAGGGCCAACCCGGCCAGTAGCAGCAGCGACATGAACGGCGTGGTCTTCCAGACCTCGGCGATCACGACAATGGCCAGCGACGGGATCTGAGCAGTCAGCGGCGCGCTGCCTTGCGGCAGCAGGTTGGCCAGATAGCCGGTCCCCGGCGTCCAGGCGTAATACCAGCTGTACGAAGCGACCACGGTGACGATGCCGTACGGGATGAGCACTGCGGTGCGCACCAGGCCCTTTCCGACGATGGTGCGGTGCATCACCAGCGCCAGCGCCAGGCCCAGCACGAACTCGATCGACACCGAAACCACCGTAATACCCAGCGTTACCGCCAGCGCCGTCCACCAATACCGGTCGGTCAGGATGGTCAGGTAATTGCCCAGGCCGATGAACGCGGTGTCATTGGGGGTGGCAAGGTTGTTGCGCTGCAAGCTCAGCCACACGGCGTAGCCGATCGGATAGGCCGTCACCGCCAGCATCAGAATCGCCGCCGGTGCGACCAGGATGAATGCCAGTCGCTGTTCTGGCGGGCGGTTTCGGGCGCGAGGGCGCGGTTCGACAGCCGCTGCGGTCATGAGCGCCGCTCTCCCCCGCAAGCGGGTGGGGGTACCTCCCACTTGTGGGGACGCCGCTCCTCCTCATCGCTTCGTCCCCCGCAAGCGGGCGGTGCCCCCACTGCATCGTCGCCGGCTCCGGTCAACAGCGCCGCTCCTCCTCATCGCTTCGCTCTGCATCGTCGCCGGCGCGGATCACGGCAACAGCCCCTCCCCGTCAATGGCCTTCTGCACCTGCGCGGTGGCCTCATCGGCGGTCCGCTCCGGATCAATTTCGGTGATCGGACTCAGCGCCGCCGCGAGTCGAATGGCAACCGCTTGATAGACCGGCGTTGCCGGACGCACCGCGGCATCGGTGAGCTGCCGGCGAATGACGGTGTACATCGGATACTTGGCCTGAAATTGCGGGTCCGAATACAGCGAGGTGCGTACCGCGGGCAGGCCGCCTTCGATCGAGATGTATTTCTGATGCTGCAAACTCCGCAGGCAGCGCACGGCTTCGAACGCCTCCGCGCGGTGACGAGTGGTGCTAGCCACCGCCAGATTCAATCCCCCAATCGTCACCTTGGCCGGCTGGCCGGGAGCCACACCGGGGTAGGGCGCGAAACCGAAGACGTTCTGGCTGGCCTCGTACGCAACGCGGAATTGCTCGTCGTTGGGCACGAACGTCCCGACGTCGTTGATGCTGCCGGCCAACTGCGGATTCCGGTTGAGCGGCAGGAAGGGCACACCGCCCTTCACGGCGTTCTCCAGCATGGACGCCAACACAAAAGGCCAGTTGACTTCCAGCGCGGCCTTACCCTGTTCGACCGCCAACCGCGCGGTGCCCGCGTCGGTGCGGGTGATCGATGGATCGGCTCCGGGAGCGGTGGCCACCGACTTGAGGATCCGCAGGGCATTGACGGTGGCGGCCCGGTGCGCAGGGGTGTCGGTCAACGTGACGTGGCGGCCGTCCTCGGAGAGCACCTGACCGCCCCCGCTCACCAGCAGGGTGTTGAACCACACCACCAGACCTTCGGCCTGATTGGCTTGCACGGCGATCCAGCTGGGCTGGCCCGCGGCGTGCAATTTGGCGGCCTCGGCCACCATGCCGTCCCAAGTTTGCGGCGGTTGGCCCACTAAATCGGGTCGGTACCAAAGCAATTCGGTATTGGTGGTGATCGGTGCGGCATACAGTTTGCGCTTCCAACGGGCCGTCGCGAGTGGGCCCGGCAAGGTATCAACGCCTGCGTCGGCGTCGGCCTGGCCCGCGGGGTCGTCGGATAGCGGCAGCGCCCAGCCCGCCTCGGCGAATTCCGCGGTCCACACCACGTCCAGCCCCATTACGTCCAAGCTGCGGTCATGACCGGTCAGCCGCCGGGCCAGCTGTAATCGCTGCTCGCCGGGGGCTCTGGGCAGACTTATCTGTTGAATGGCAAACCGGCCACCGAGTTGCTTGGTGCAATCCTGAGCGACCGCGGTGAACGTCGCGCCGTCGGCGGCCGGCGTGTAGAAGCTGATCACCAGCCCGTTGCCGCCGCCGGAGCCGCAAGCCGACACCGCCGATGTGACGGTCATCATCGCCAGCGCGATCACGCCTACCCGGCGTAGGCGCTCGCGACGATTCACCACTCACTTAGCCTCTCGTACGCGCCTCAGATCGCCAAGCGCGCCAGCAGATCCCGCGCCTTCTCTGCATTTTGCGGATCGCAGAGTACGTCGTAGCGGCCAGCCACCAATTGCATAGTCGAGCTGAAATCCCTTGTGCCACGGGCCATTGCGTACGGAACCGCGGAGGTGATCAACCCGAAGAACACCCCGGCGACCAGACCGGTGGCCAGCGCGGCCCACGGATTGGGGCTGAAGAAGCCAAGCACCAAACCGATGAACAAGCCCAGCCACGCCCCGCTGAGAACGCCGCCGCCGAGCACCTTGGCCCACGTCAGCCTGCCGGTGACCCGTTCAACCTGCATCAGATCGACGCCAACGATGGTTACCTGCTGAACCGGGAACTGTTGTTCGGACAGGTAATCGACGGCGCGCTGTGCCTCGGCGTAGGTGGGATAGGAGCCGACCGGCCAGCCCTTGGGCGGCGTCGGTAACCCGGGCACGCCGTGCCGACGGGCCGCCGGCCCCGGGGGCGTTGCGCCGGGAACTTGCCCGGGCTGGAAAGGACTAGTCATTGGTGCTCATTCTCCTCCGACTTGGCCATCGTCTCATCTCCGGCCCTCTTACCCTATCGACTGACCTGGGGCAACCTGCGAAAAAGCAAGGTGTACTCGTCTGATGTAACCCATTCCGGGGGCGGGACTCGCCGGCGGGCCGAGGCATGGCCAGGGCTCGGCACCACGCCATCGTGCAGCGCCTTTTTGTAGCGTCATGCCGCGATTCGCGGCGGCACCCGCCACCTGCGCATGGGCTAGGTTGAATCCATGACGGCTCCCGGCGGTGGCTTCGGCGAAAGTGACCACGACGACGAGGCCAACCCGCCGCCGGCCGGCAGCGGGGCACCCGAGCAGCCGGATTGGAAGGCTCCCTGGGAACCGCCGGCGTCGCCGCCACCAGCCGATTATCCGCCCCCGGCGTATCCGCCGCCCGGTTATTCAACCGGGTACCAAGCCGGCTATGCGGCGCAATACCCACCGCCCGTTCCTCCTCCGCCCGGGTACGAGCAGCCGCCAGGTTATGGCGGGCCGCCCTACCCGCCGGGGCCGCCGCAATTCGGTGGGCCGCCTGCATATCCGGGAGGCTATTACCCTGCGTCCGATTACCGGGACGGCTACGGGCCCCAGGGGGCACTGCAGCCCGGGATGAACAGGCTGGCGATCGCCTCGCTCATCTCAGCGTTCACCGGGTTGTTCTGTTGCATCGGCTCGATTGTGGCCATCGTGCTGGGCACGATCGCGCTCGATCAGATCAAGCGGACCCGGCAAGATGGCTACGGCCTGGCGGTCGCTGGCATCGTCATCGGCATCGCGACTTTGGTGGTGGGTTTGATCGTCACGATCTTTGCGCTGCATTCGCGTTAACGGCGTTCTCATTAGTGAGGCCAAGGGCCGGGCGTCTGCCATCGGGCCGGCGGCTGCCTAGGCTCTCTTCCATGGGATCGGTCAACAGGGTGTACGTCGCCCGGCTGTCGCGGATGTTGGTGTTGGGTCCGCTCGGCGAATCCTTCGGGCGCGTCCGCGATGTGGCGATCAGCATCAGCATCGTCCGCCAACAACCGCGCGTCCTGGGACTGGTCGTCAATCTGGCGACCCGCCGCAGCATCTTCATCCCGATGCTGCGGGTCGCCGCAATCGAGCCGGATGCGGTGACACTCAACTCAGGCAACGTGTCCTTGCGCCACTTCGAGCAGCGGCCGGGCGAGGTGCTGGCGATTGGTCAGGTGCTCGACACCATGGTCAAGGTCAACGATCCCGCACTGCCCGAGCTGGCCGGTCTTGACGTGGTAATCACGGACCTGGGAATCGAACAAACCCGGACGCGAGACTGGATGGTGACCAGGGTCGCCGTCCGCGTTCCCCGGCGGCTGGGACGGCGCGGCCCCGTGCACGTCGTGGACTGGGACAACGTGCAGGGCTTGACCCCGTCGGCGCTGGCCTTGCCGGGTCAGGGGGTGGCACAACTGCTGGGTCAGTTCGAGGGGCAGAGGCCGGTCGATGTGGCGGACGCCATCCGGGGACTGCCACCCAAGCGGCGCTACGAGGTGCTCAAAGCGCTCGACGACGAGCGGCTGGCCGACATTCTGCAGGAGCTGCCCGAGCTCGATCAAGCCGATGTGTTGTCGCAGCTGGGCACCGAACGATCGGCCGATGTGCTGGAAGAGATGGATCCCGACGATGCCGCCGACCTACTCGGCGTGCTGAATCCGACAGATGCCGAGATGCTGCTGACCCGGATGAACCCCGGAGAATCCGCCCCGGTGCGTCGGCTGCTGACGCATTCCCCCGACACCGCGGGCGGATTGATGACCTCGGAGCCGGTCGTGCTGACCCCGGACACACCGGTTGCCGAGGCGCTGGCCCGGGTCCGCGACCCCGACCTCACCCCGGCGCTGGCGTCCATGGTGTTCGTGGCGCGCCCGCCGACGGCCACTCCCACCGGTCGTTACTTGGGCTGTGTTCCGCTGCAGCGCCTGCTCCGCGAAGCGCCGGCCGAACTGGTCGGCGGGATCGTCGACAGCGACCTGCTCACTTTGGCGCCGGAGACCCCGCTGGCCGCGGTGACCCGCTATTTGGCCGCATACAACCTGGTGTGTGGCCCGGTGGTCGACGACCAGAATCACCTGTTGGGAGTGGTAACCGTCGACGACCTGCTCGATCACTTACTGCCGCACGACTGGCGCGTAGATGCGCAGAAGCTAGACGCCGCCGGCCGGCTCGAAGGACTGGGAGGATCCGTGTGAGCAAATCCACGGCACCGCGACGACTGTACACCCCGCGGACATCGCGCAGGTATTCACCGCGCCTGGACCCCGAGGCCGTCGGGCAGACCACTGAGTCCATCGCGCGTTTCTTCGGCACCGGCCGCTACCTGTTGCTGCAGACGCTGCTGGTCGTGGGCTGGATCGCGGTGAACGTATTCGCGGTAACGCTGCGCTGGGACCCTTACCCCTTCATCCTGCTCAACCTGGCTTTCTCCACGCAGGCCGCCTACGCGGCACCGCTGATTCTGCTAGCCCAGAATCGTCAGGAGAACCGGGACCGGGTCGCACTCGAAGAGGATCGTCGCCGCGCCGCGCAGACCAAGGCCGACACCGAGTATTTGGCGCGCGAGCTAGCTGCGCTGCGGCTGGCCGTCGGTGAGGGCGTGACGCGTGAATATCTACGGCACGAGCTGGAAGACCTGCGCACGCTGCTGGCCAACCTGCAACCAGACATCGGGGATGCCGAATCGGTGCAGGGCGGTGACGGCTTGGAGCGGACCGCTAAGAAATCGGGCTGAGAACCGAGTTCGACCATTGCGCCACTCTCGTCACAAGAGTTATGTATGGTGATCTAGTTCACGCGGCTAAGAAGAGGTTGACCAGCTCACATTTAGGACGGTCGAGTGCGCATAGGGGGACGCCGGGGTGCACGCCCGGCCGCCGCGGCGGTGCGGCAGCGAGCACTTCGTGTAACACGGACGCCGGCATTCGGCGTAGCCATGATCACTCCATTGGTATTCGCGGGGGCAGTCGGCGGGGCGGCTCCTTCACTCCCCGGAAAGATCCCGCCGGTGCGTGCCGCCATCACCCCGGTGGCCGCGGTCTCTCCTTCCGTCCCTGATCTCTCCGGCCCGGCCGTCGTCGCAATCGATCGTGGTCCGACCGCGTTCCACGTCGCCGAGTCCGCCTTATCTGCCCCCCCGCCAGCGATGATCGTGAATGCGCCTGGCGCACTCGGCGTTCCGAGCATGGCACTGTCGGCCTACCGCAACGCCGAACAGAAGATGGCCGTCGCCGTTCCGGGCTGCGGTGTCAGCTGGAACTTGCTGGCCGGGATCGGGCGCATCGAGTCGGGCCACGCAGGCGGTGGGGCGGTGGATGCGCGCGGAACCGCCGTCCGGCCGATTCTCGGTCCGGCGTTGGATGGCACCTTGCCCGGTAACGAAGTCATCATCTCAAGCAGTGTCGGCAATCACGTCACCTACGCCCGCGCGATGGGACCAATGCAGTTTTTGCCCGGCACCTGGGCGCGGTACGCGTCTGACGGCGACGGGGATGGCGTGGCCGACCCGCAGAACCTGTTCGACTCCACGCTGGCGGCTGCCCGGTACTTGTGCAGCGGAGGGCTCAACCTGCGTAACCCATCGCAGGTCATGGCCTCGATTTTGCGTTACAACAACTCGATGTCTTATGCGCAGAACGTGCTGGGTTGGGCCTCGGCGTACGCCACTGGCGTAGTTCCGGTCGATCTGCCGCCGCTGACCGGACCGCCGCCTCCGCTCGGCGACGCACACCTCGAGCATCCCGAAGGGCTCGGGCCTAACCTGCCGATGAACATCAACGGCTTGCCGATGGACGACCCGCTGGCGCGCATACCTTTGATCGACTTGAGCCAGCCTCAGCTCGCCAGTCCGCCACCGATGTTCCCGTGGATGGCACCCCCTAACGCACCGCAGCTGCAGACCCAACTGCCCGGCTGCACGCTGATCTGCATCGACCCACAAAACCCACCGCCGCCGGCTCCTCCACCATGGATGGCCCCGCCCCCGCCGCCGCCGCCCAACGCTTTGCCGCCCCCGGCGCCCCCGGCCGGCATGCCGCCGCCTCCTCCACCGTGGATCGGCTCCCCCGCCGCCACCACCCGACGCCGTCCCGCCCCCGGCACCCCCCGCCGTCATGCCGCCGGCACCGCCTAACGCCTCACCACCGCCTAAGCCGGCCGGCCCGCCGCCGACGGCATCGTCGAACGCAGCGGCGCCGAACCAGCCGGCGCCCGCTCCGGCCGGCTGATCAGCCGACAATCGCGCACGCCTACACTCGGCGGTGATGTCCCGTCATGACACTGCCGACCTGAGCGCAGCCATCCGCACCGCACTGGGGAAGGTGATCGACCCCGAACTACGGCGTCCGATCACCGAACTCGGAATGGTCAAGAGTATTGACACCGACCCCGACGGCGGCGTTCACGTAGCGATCTACCTGACCACCGCCAGCTGCCCGAAGAAGACCGAAATCAGCGAGCGCGTGACCAAGGCCGTCTCCGACGTTCCGGGCACCGGGACGGTGAAGGTCACCTTGGACGTGATGAGCGACGAGCAGCGCACCGAGCTGCGCAAGCAGTTGCGCGGCGATGCTCGCGAGCCCGTCATCCCGTTCGCTCAGCCCAGCTCACTGACGCGGGTCTATGCGGTCGCGTCCGGGAAAGGCGGTGTCGGAAAGTCCACCGTCACAGTCAATCTGGCCGCGGCGATGGCGGCCCGCGGCCTGTCGGTCGGCGTGCTTGACGCCGACATCCACGGCCATTCCATCCCTAGGATGATGGGCACCACCGACCGGCCCACCCAGGTTGAGTCGATGATCCTGCCGCCCATCGCTCACGAGGTGAAGGTCATCTCGATCGCTCAGTTCACCGAGGGCAACACACCGGTGGTGTGGCGCGGGCCGATGTTGCACCGGGCGTTGGAGCAGTTTCTGGCCGATGTCTATTGGGGCGATCTGGACGTCCTCCTGCTCGATCTGCCGCCGGGAACCGGTGACATCGCCATCTCGGTGGCTCAGCTGATCCCCAACGCGGAGATCATGGTGGTGACGACGCCACAGCTGGCCGCGGCCGAGGTAGCCGAGCGGGCCGGCAGCATCGCGTTGCAGACCCGCCAGCGCATCGTGGGCGTCGTGGAGAACATGTCGGGCCTTACCCTGCCGGACGGCTCAAAGATGCAGGTATTCGGCGAGGGCGGCGGCCAGCAGGTGGCCGAACGGTTGTCACGTGCGGTGGGCGCCGACGTGCCGCTGCTCGGTCAGATCCCGCTGGACCCCGCGCTGGTGGCCGCCGGTGATTCGGGCACGCCGATCGTGCTGAGCGCCCCCGACTCCCCGGCGGGTAAGGAATTGCGCAGCGTGGCCGGCAAGCTGTCATCACGACGGCGCGGACTGGCGGGCGTGTCGCTGGGGCTCGATCCGACGCGGCGCTGAACGGTCCGGCTCAGGTCGCGTCGGTATCAAAGGGAGTGTGGTCGGGCGCCTGCTCTTCAGCCGCAAACGTCGGCCCTCCGGTCACTGCGGAAGGTCCGGCAGGGCGGGCGGCCGGCTCTACCGGGGCTCCGTTGACTGGCCTGTCGAACTCGCCGGTGAAGAACGAATCATCGCCGTCCAGTAGGTGCTTGGTCAGCGCGGCGCGCGGTGTCATGCCCCGCAGCTTGTGCAGCTCGCTGAGCGGGCCGCGCAGATCGTCGAATTCGGGTCCGAGGTCCTCGCGCAGCTGACTGGTCACACCGCTGAGGTAGTCGCGCGCCTGCCGCAGTGCGTTGGCCGTCCAGTGGATAGCACCCGGCAGCCGCTCCGGGCCGAGGATCACCAACCCGACTACGACGAGTACGAGCATTTCTCCCCAGCCGACGTTGGCGAACATCTAGCTGGTGTCGGGGTCGGGTTTGACAGTCAGCGTGACATGCCGACCATCGCGGACCACCTCGATCGGGGCATCCTGGCCGATGGTCAGCAGTCGCACGGCGACGACGAACTCGTCGGCGTCAGCGACCGTGCGGTTACCAACCTTGACGATGACGTCGTTTTCCAGGATGCCGCCCTTTTGCGCGGGACTTCCCGCCTTCACGTTGGCGACCTGGGCACCGGACGCGATCGCGTTGCTCACCGACCGGGTGCTGATGCCCAACGTCGGGTGCACGATCTTTCCGTCTTTGATCAGGGTTTGGGCGACCATTTTCGCCTCGTTGATCGGGATTGCGAAGCCCAGCCCACTTGCGCTGTCTGACAACGACTTACCGGCAGTGTTGATGCCGATCACCTGGGAATCCATGTCGATCAGCGGACCGCCGGAGTTGCCGTGGTTGATCGAGGCGTCGGTCTGGATGGCGTCGATGACGGTGTCGGTGTCAGAGCCCTCCCCCGATAATGGGACGGGTCGGTGCAGCGCGCTGACGATGCCGTGGGTCACGGTGCTGCGTAGCCCCAGCGGGGCACCTACGGCCAAGACCTCGTCGCCGACGCGTACCTTGCTGGAGTCCCCGAGCCGGGCCACGGTCAGATTGTCGACGTTGTCGACCTTCAGCACGGCCAGGTCAGTCTTGGGGTCGCGGCCCACCAGGTTGGCGGGCACTTCCTTGCCATCGTTGAAGACCACGGTGGTCTTGAACTGGCTGGGATTGTTGGCCGCCTCGGAGATCACGTGGTTGTTGGTGAGGATGTAGCCGCGGCCGTCGATGACCACGCCGGAGCCCTGCAGGCCCTCCTGGTCGCTCTTCGACTCGATGGTCACCACGGCGCCTGCGGTCGCGGCCGCCACCTTGGCGAACCGGCCGGCCGCCCCTTGCGGATTGTTGTCGGTGGCCAACGTCACCTTCGAGGTGGTGAATGCTTCGGCGACCTCGGCCGTCTTGCGACCGATCACACCGCCGAGCGCGCCGATGACCAATGCGACAAGCAGCAAGACGAGCAACGCCAGGTAAGACACCTTGCCGCCGAACAGCACGTCGCGCACACCGAGCTTGCCGCCATAGCCCAGCGCGGTGTGTGGTGCCGGCGGAGCAACCGCCGGAGTCCCCAAAGCGGCCGCGGCCGCGGGGTCGCGCCAGGGATTGTCGAGCCCGTCGGCTTCGGCACCGTCTCTCTCGGCATCCAGTGCGCCGGCATCGATAGGGTGGCGCTGCAGCGACTGGGGACTCCCGACCGGCCGGCTGAATGCCTCCTGAAGCACCGGATCGGCCGGTTGATCGTGAGGCCTGAATTCAGTCTGGTCCCGGTACTTCTGCGGGCGGACACGTTCGGCCACAAATGACCCGCGCAGACCGCCGGGACGACTGAACACCTGACGCGATGCGGGGTCGACCGGCGGCCGGGAGATGGGGCGCGGCGCCAAGCGGTGGCCGCTGCTATTGCCGCTGTCGTTGCCTTGGTCGGAGGTCACGTTACCCCTTTTGGATCCTCTTCTGAGCGCTTGAGACAGGCCATTTACCGGGCGATATATACGGCGCCGGCGTTGTCCGTGTCCACCCTAGTATCCACGGTTCGGTGTAGGTCGGCATGAACGCACGCACGGGGTGGGTGCGCAGATCCGGCCGGATCAATGACTTGGGTTTCGGCTAGGAGCTGTCAAGCTACCGGCGCTTACGCTGCTCACGCGCATCGCGCTCAGCGAAACGGTCGGAGACCTGTGCTGTCGTGTCCTCATCCGACCAGTACGGAATGTCGGCCAGCATTCCGAGCAATGTGCTCGGGATATGGATAGGACGGGAGTCGCGCAACGCCGCGCGCGCCCGGCTCTGATCATCAACTTCGGCCGCGCATTGCGGGCACAGCGAGAGGTGATGCGCAGCCCGCAGGTGCGCGTTCATCCGCAGCTCACCATCGACGAACGCCGCGATCGCTTCGACGGACAGGTGCTCGGTGGAACCGAACTGGCGCGGCGTGCCGACGGGGGCGTCACTCTGCGAGGCAAACTGGGCGGGGAGCCAGGAGAATGCGCGGCGGAACACATGTCCTCGATCGAGCATCACCAGCTCCTTTCGTTACCACCTACACCTCGAATGTAGCGCGAGGTGGTGCCCAATATCGCGTCTAAGGCCGCAAAACCGCTGGATTATCTCCGCGATGGGCTGGGCCGGCCGTGATGAAACCGCCCGTCGGGGCGGTTCGCTGCTCTAAGCGGACTTGGTGTGTAGTACGTCGGGGCGAGCACCCTGTTCCGGGTGTGCGGCTAAGTAGTCACGCAACGCCTGACGTCCGCGGTGTATGCGGCTACGTACGGTGCCCAGCTTGACGCCCAGGGTGGCACCGATCTCTTCGTAGGACAGACCTTCGATATCACACAGCACGACCGCGGCACGAAACTCCGGCGGCAGCGAATCCAGGGCGGCCTGCAGGTCAGGACCAAGCCGCGAATCGTGGTAGATCTGCTCGGGGTTGGGCTCATCGGCCGGCACCCGCTCGTAATCCTCGGGCAACGCCTCCATCCGGATGCGGGTGCGCCGACGCACCATGTCGAGGAAGAGGTTCGTGGTGATGCGGTGCAGCCAGCCTTCAAAGGTTCCCGGCTGGTAGTTCTGCACCGACCGGAAAACCCGGATGAAGGTCTCCTGGGTGAGGTCCTCAGCGTCCTGCTGGTTGCCGGCGAGCCGATAAGCCAGCCGGTACACCCGGTCGGCGTGCTGACGTACCAACTCGTCCCACGAGGGCATCGTTGCCTTGTCCCCGGTGGCGTCGAATACCGCGGTGCCCTGTAATGCGTTGGCCGGCTCCACCCACTCGTCGCATGCGTACCCTTGTGCGTGCGACATACTCGTCGGGCTCAAAAGCGTGGTGATGATCAAGTCCTCCGAATCCGGCCTGCCAGACGGTGGCAGTTCGTCACACCCGGCAACACGTAGTTGCCATTCGGTATTCCCGGTCCAACGCGCTCCGCTATCCATACCGACACCGTCGCGTACCGGCGTATGTGCGATATATGAACAATCTGAGCTCAGCCTGAGAAACCTTATCGTTACCTGCGTTTTGCAGGGCATATCCGTCGCGGAGTGACCTTAAACTCGTCGGCTCTGCCGGGCGTGTCGTAACGGTGCGGCTCAGGCGCGCCTGCCTGACTGCGCCGCGAATTGGAATACGCTGCGGGCATGGACGGCACCGACACTGAAACCATCGGCCAAACGGCGCCCAGTCGAGCCGAATCACTCTTCGCGCACGCCGAGGCCTCGATATCAGAAGACGCGCTGTTGGCGGCCGCCCGCGAGCGCGCCGTGGACATCGGCGCGGGGGCGGTGACGCCCGCGGTCGGTGCGCTGTTGAGCCTGCTGACCAAGCTCAGCGGCGGCAAGGCCGTCGCTGAGGTGGGTACCGGCGCGGGGGTCAGCGGACTCTGGTTGTTGTCGGGCATGAGCGACGACGGTGTATTGACCACGATCGACATCGAGCCCGAGTATCTGCGCCTGGCCAAGGAGGCATTCTCCGAAGCCGGAATCGGGCCGTCGCGCACTCGGCTGATCGGCGGGCGTGCTCAAGAGGTCCTCACCCGGCTCGCCGACGAGTCCTATGACCTGGTGTTCATTGACGCCGACCCGATCGATCAGCCGGATTACGTCCTCGAGGGTGTCCGGCTGCTGCGACCCGGCGGCGTCATCGTGGTGCACCGGGCGGCACTGGGCGGACGGGCCGGCGATCCTGCCGCACGCGACGCCGATGTGGTCGCGGTACGGGAGGCGGCCCGACTCATCGCCGAGGATGAGCGGCTCACCCCTGCGCTGATTCCCCTCGGCGACGGCATTCTGGCCGCGGTCCGCGACTAGTTCCGCACTGACCAAACCCTCTACGGACTCGTGACGCGCTATATCATATCCTTGACGCCCGACTGAACGATCGTTTAATGTACTGAACATGCGTTCAGCCGATCTGACCGCCGCCGCCCGGATCCGCGATGCGGCTATCCAGCAGTTCGGCGAGCACGGGTTCGGCGTGGGACTGCGTGCGATCGCCGACGCGGCGGGCGTGAGCGCCGCGCTGGTCATCCACCACTTCGGCTCCAAGGACGGCCTCCGCAAAGCGTGTGACGACTACATCACCGAAGAAATACGCAGCGGCAAGTCGGAAGCGATGCGGTACCCCGATCCGGCGACGTGGTTTGCGCAGATGGCCGAGATCGAGTCCTACGCGCCGTTGATGGCCTACCTGGTGCGCAGTATGCAAGCCAGCGGCGAGCTGGCAAAGACACTGTGGCGCAAGATGATCGATGACGCCGAAATGTACCTCGACGAGGGAGTGCGGTCAGGAACGCTCAAGGGAAGCCGCGATCCCCGGGCCAGGGCGAAGTATCTGTCGATAACCGGCGGCGGGGGGTTCCTGTTGTATCTGCAAATGCATGACTACCCTACGGATCTGCGTGCCGTACTGCGCGACTACGCCCGCGAGATGGTACTGCCCGCGCTCGAGATCTACACCGAAGGATTGATGGCAGACCGCACCATGTACGACGCATTCCTGGCAGCCGATGATCAAGGAGAGCCCCATGCCGGTTGACAATGTCGCGCCCATCGAAATCCGCGGTCTGACCAAGAACTTCGGTCCGGTGCGAGCGCTGGACGGCCTTGACCTCACGGTGCGCGAAGGAGAAGTACACGGCTTCCTGGGACCGAACGGCGCCGGGAAGTCCACGACGATCCGCATCCTGCTGGGTCTGGTGAAAGCCGACGGTGGCAGCGCGCGGTTGCTGGGCGGAAACCCGTGGACCGATGCTGTCGAATTACACCGCCAGATCGCTTATGTGCCAGGTGATGTGACGCTGTGGCCTTCGCTGACCGGTGGCGAGACCATCGACCTGCTGGCCCACATGCGCGGCGGTATCGACGAGAAGCGCCGGGCCGAGCTGATCGAGCGCTTCGACCTTGACCCGCACAAGAAGGCGCGCACCTACTCGAAGGGCAACCGACAAAAGGTCTCCCTGATTTCGGCCTTCTCGTCGCGAGCTAGGCTACTGCTCTTGGACGAGCCGAGTAGCGGCCTGGACCCGTTGATGGAGAACGTGTTTCAGCAGTGTGTCGGCGAGGTGCGCGACAGCGGTGTGACGGTCTTGTTGTCCAGCCACATCCTGGCGGAAACGGAAGCGTTGTGTGAAAGGGTGACGATCATCCGGGCGGGCAAGACCGTCGAAACTGGTTCGCTGGACTCCATGCGGCATCTCAGCCGCACTTCCATCAAAGCCGAAATAACTGGCGATCCCGGTGATCTCACCCGGATCAAAGGGGTTGCGGACGTCAGCGTCGATGGCAACACCCTGCGTGCCCAGGTCGACAGCGAAAGCCTCGGGGAACTCATCCGGGTGCTCGGCGACGCCGGTGTGCGCAGCCTGGTCAGCCAGCCGCCGACTCTCGAGGAGCTCTTCCTGCGCCACTACAACACCGCAGACCCGGGCACTGACGGTCAACGCGGACACAGCGACAAGAAGGTCTCGGCGCGATGAGCACCGCAACCCTGGATCGGCCGCGCCACCCGGCGCACCCGGCGCCTCGGGCCGGTTCGAACTTCACCGGAACGCTTGCGATGTTGCGGCTCTACCTGCGCCGCGACCGAGTCACCTTGCCGCTGTGGGTGTTGCTGCTGTCGGTGCCGCTAGCCACGGTTTACGTCGGAAGCATCGAAAAGGTCTACCCCACTCAGGCCGCCCGCGCCGGATTCGCCGCCTCCATCATGGCCAGCCCCGCCCAGCGTGCGCTTTACGGGCAGGTCTACAACGACAGCCTTGGGGCAGTTGGCATTTGGAAGGCCGGGATGTTCCATCTGCTGATCGGGGTAGCTGTCATTCTCACGGTGATCCGGCACACCCGCGCTGACGAGGAGAGCGGCCGCACCGAACTGGTGAACTCCACTGCGGTTGGCCGGTATGCCAGCCTCAGCGCGGCACTGATGTTGTCGTTCGGTGCGTCGATTGCCACCGGCGCGATCGGCGCGGCGGGATTGCTCACCACCGACATCCCACCCGGCGGCTCGGTCGCTTTCGGGGCAGAGCTGGCGGGCTCCGGTCTGGTGTTCACCGCCGTTGCCGCGGTGGCCGCGCAGCTGTCGCCGAGCGCACGATTCGCCCGCGGTGCCGCGTTCGCGGTGTTGGCCGCCGCCTTCACGCTGCGCGCCATCGGTGATGCCGGTGATGGCAAGCTGTCGTGGCTCTCGCCGCTGGGGTGGTCGCTGCAAGTCAGGCCGTACGCGGGCGATCGCTGGTGGGTCCTGCTGCTGCACTTGGCGACGACGGCCGCGCTCACCGTGGTGGCCTACCGGCTGCTTGCCGGCCGCGATGTCGGCGCCGGACTCATCGCCGAACGCGCCGGTCCGGGCAGCGCCGGAGCGGGCCTGCGGGGCGTCGTCGGGCTGACGTGGCGGCTGGACCGCGGCTCGCTAGTGCTGTGGACTGTCGGCCTGTGTCTGTATGGCGTGGTGATGGGCAGCGTGGTTCACGGCATCGGCGACGAGCTGGGCGACAGCACCGTGGCTCGTGACATCGTCGCGCGGATCGGTGGCACGAGCGCGCTGGAGCAGGCCTTCATCGCGGTGGCATTCACCATGATGGGCATGGCGGCTGCCGCATTCGCCGTCTCGCTGACCTTACGACTGCATCAGGAAGAGTCCGGCCAGCGGGCCGAGACGACCTTAGCCGGTGCGGTTTCCCGAACTCGTTGGTTGGCAAGCCATTTGGTGGCCGCGCTGTTTGGATCCGCAGTGGCGATGCTGGTTGCCGGTGTGGCAGCCGGACTCATCTACGGCATTGCGGCCGGCGATATCGGCGGCAAGCTGGCCGTCGTTGTCGGCACCGCGGCCGCCCAGCTGCCCGCCGTCTGGCTGCTCGCCGCGGTGACGGTCGCGCTGTTCGGTCTCGCGCCGCGGTTCACGCCGGTGGCATGGGGCGTGCTGGTCGGGTTCATCGCCTTGTATCTGCTCGGCTCGTTGTCGGGATTCCCGCAGTGGTTGCTCGACCTGGGACCATTCGCCCACATCCCGCGGGTCGGCGTCGGCGGGTTCAGCGTCGTGCCGCTGCTGTGGCTGCTGGCACTCGACGCGGCGCTGGTAGCGCTGGGCGTCGCGACTTTCCGGCGGCGCGATGTGCGCTGCTAGGCCGGCCGCTCGCGGGCGGTATTCTCCCGAACAGTCAAATTAGCCGATCCACGCCCAGAAGGTGATCATGAAAACCGATATTCAAGCGGTGGCATCTGCACTTATTGGACTTGTACTGTCCGGCTTGACCTTGTTCTTGCTGCTCTTACTGGCGGGCACGTTCAATTATTGGCAGGCATGGGTTTTTATCATCCTACTTGCCGTCTCACAAACCGTCGCCGTCATCTATTGGGCCCTGACAAACCCGGCAACTCTCCAGCGGCGTACGCGTTCGGGACCTACCGCGGAAACCAGAACAATTCAAAAGATCATTATCACCGGCGTTTGGCTGTCACTCTTCGCGATGGTGGTTTTCAGTGCGTTCGACCATCGCTTTGGCTGGTCGCGAGTGCCGGTGGCGGTCTCCTTGATCGGCGATGCCCTGGTAGCGATCGGAATCGGTGTCACCATGCTCGTGATCATTCAGAATAGTTATGCAGCTGCCACCGTCAGGGTAGAGGCGGGGCAGAAATTGGTCTCGAGCGGTGTCTATAGGTTCGCGCGGCATCCGATGTACGTCGGAAACGTGATCATGATGATGGGCATACCCCTGGCACTCGGCTCGTACTGGGGGCTTCTCCTGGTCATCCCAGGCATGGCGGTGCTCGTGTTCCGCATCCTCGACGAAGAGAAGTTGCTCACCCAAGAATTAGCCGGATACCGCGAATACACGCAGCAAGTGCGGTATCGGTTGGTGCCCTACGTGTGGTAGTGGCCGACGCGCTCTAAGGTGGCGGACGTGGCCCCAAACCCGGCACCTGCCCTGGACCGGCCCAGGCGACGCCGCGGCGTCCTCCGCTATGCACTAAGCCGGATTCGTGGCGTCGTCAAACCCCCCGTCACCGTCACCGATCCGCCGGCCGACCTCGTGGTCGAGCGTGACGTCAACGTCCCAACCCGCGACGGAACAATGTTGCGGATCAATGTCTTTCGGAAAGCTGACGGTGCGGCCCGTCCGGTCATCCTGAGCGTCCATCCCTACGGCAAAGACAATCTGCCCACTCGGCGGGGCAACAAGTGGACGTTCTCGGTGCAATATCGCATGTTGCGCCAGCCGCACCCGGTAACCTTCTCGGCGCTGACCGGCTGGGAAGCGCCGGATCCGGCGTGGTGGACCGCGCAGGGCTTCACCGTGGTGAATGCCGACTCGCGCGGCTGCGGCCATTCCGACGGCACCGGAAAGCTGCTGTCGCGCCAGGAGGCCGAGGACACCTACGACCTGGTGCAGTGGACCGCTGGCCAGCCGTGGAGTGACGGCAGGGTGGTCATGCTAGGGGTGTCGTACCTGGCCATCAGCCAGTACGCCGTCGCGGCCCTGCAGCCGTCGGCGCTGCGGGCGATCTGCCCGTGGGAAGGCTTCACCGACGCTTACCGCGACCTGCTCTTTCCGGGCGGGATTCGGGAGATCGGCTTCGCCCGGTTGTGGTCGAGGAACGTGTACCGCGCGACGCGGCAGACCTACGCCCTCGCCCCGATGCAAGAGCAGCATCCCCTGCGCGACGAATTCTGGGGCTCGCTTGTCCCCGACCTGTCGGCGATCAAGGTTCCCATGCTGGTCTGCGGCAGCTTCTCGGACAACAACCTGCACAGCCGAGGTTCCATCCGGGCCTTCACGCACGGCGGCTCCGGCCACGCCCGCCTCTACACCCATCGCGGCGGCAAATGGACAACTTTCTACTCGCAGGCCGCGCTGGCCGAGCAGCTGAAGTTTTTCCGCGACGTGCTGGATGGCGCTCCCGAATCCCGCACCGTGCGCCTCGAGGTACGCGAGGATCGCGACACCATTACCGCGGTGCGCGAAGAAGCCGAATGGCCGCTCGCCCGCACGCGTTGGCGGCCAATGTATCTGGCCGAGGCCGGGATGCTGACCGCACAACAGCCGCCGACGGCGGGCAGCGTCACGTTCGAAACTCTCTCTCGGGCAGCGGCATTCAGCTGGACAGTCCCGACGGACATCGAGCTGACCGGCCCGATGGCCGCGCGGTTGTGGGTCGAGCTGGACGGCTGTGACGACGCGCACCTATTCGTCGGTGTCGAGAAGTGGCGCGACGGACGGTTTGTCGGCTTCGAGGGGTCGTACGGCTACGGCCGCGACCGGGTGACCACCGGATGGCAGCGAATCGCACTGCGCGCGCTGGACCCCGAGCTTGCGCGGCCGTGGGAGCCTATCGCGGCATGCACCGAGCCGCAGCCGGTCTCCGCCGGCGAGGTGGTCGCGGTAGATATTGCGCTAGGCCCATCGGCGACGTGGTTCCGCGCCGGCGAGCAGTTGCGCCTAGTGGTCGGCGGGCGCTGGTTGTGTCCGCGAAACCCGCTCACCGGCCAGTTCCCGGCGGCCTACGCCAATTCGCCGCGTGGTCGGGTCACCTTGCACTGGGGCCCGAGTTACGACGCGCACCTGCTGATCCCAGAGATTCCCGGGTAGCTGTTGGCTTGCCGAGCTAGATCCAGACGCCCTTACCCACCGCGACCACACCACCGGCACTGATCGCGAAGCGCTCCCGGTCCTTTTCCAGATCCACTCCGACCATCTCGCCGGGCCCGACCACGACGTTCTTGTCCAGAATCGCGTGGCGCACCACCGCGCCACGGCCCACCCGAGCGCCCGGCATGATCACACTGCCCTCGACGATCGCGCCGTCGTCGACCACAACGTTGGACGACAGCACCGAATTGCGCACGGAAGCCGCCGAGATGATGCTGCCGGCACCCACCACCGACTCCTGCGCGGAGCCGCCGTTGACGAACTTGGCCGGCGCCAGGTTCTCCGACTCGCCGCGAATCGGCCAGCGCCTGTTGTAGAGGTTGAACACCGGATGCACCGAGACCAGGTCCATGTGCGCGTCGTAGAACGCGTCTAGCGTCCCAACGTCACGCCAGTAAGCCCGGTCACGATCGGTGGCGCCGGGTACCTCGTTGTCGTTGAAGTCGTAAACTGCGGCCATCCCGTCGCCCACCAATCGCGGGATGATGTCACCGCCCATGTCGTGATCCGAGTGGTCGTCATCGGCGTCCGCGCGAATTGCGTCGATGAGCACCTTGGTGGTGAAGATGTAGTTGCCCATCGAAACGAACGTCGCCTCGGGGTCATCCGGGGTTCCCGGCGGGTCCAGCGGCTTCTCCACGAAATTGCGGATGCGGCCGGATTCGTCGGCGTCGATGCACCCGAACGCGGTGGCCTCGCTGCGCGGAACCCGGATGCCGGCCACCGTTGCGCCGGCCCCGCTGTCGATGTGGAACTGGACCATCTGCTCGGGGTCCATCCGATACACGTGGTCGGCGCCGAAAACCACTATGTAGTCGGGGTCTTCGTCGTAGATCAGGTTCAGTGATTGATAGATCGCATCGGCGGAGCCGGTGTACCAGCGTGGGCCCAGGCGCTGCTGTGCCGGCACCGGGGTGATGTACTCGCCGGCCAGGCCGGACAGCCGCCAGTTCTGCGAAATGTGACGGTCCAGTGAATGCGACTTGTACTGAGTAAGAACGCAGATCCTCAAATAACGGGCATTGACGAGGTTGGACAGCACAAAATCGATCAGTCGATAGGCACCGCCGAAGGGAACTGCGGGTTTGGCACGGTCCGCGGTCAGCGGATACAGCCGCTTGCCCTCACCGCCGGCCAGGACAATGCCCAGCACGTGTGGCGCTTCCCTCATGGTTTCAAACCTATCGGCCGCCGCGAAGCGCTGCCAGGGGGATCGTGCCATTGGCAGCGTTCTGTGCGGCTGTCCGTCAGGGTATTTGGCTCCGCAGGCGGGCGGATCACCCCAACTGATTGTCCGCCCGACTCGCGGGCCGCCTCGTCTCCGAACTACCGTGCGGGTATGCGGGTGGCGATGATGACTCGGGAGTACCCACCGGAGGTCTACGGCGGAGCCGGGGTACACGTCACCGAGCTAGTCGCCCAACTGCGTCGACTGTGCGCAGTTGACGTGCACTGCATGGGCGCACCGCGGCCCGGCGTCTACGTCCACCAGCCCGATCCACGGTTGCAGGACGCCAACGCGGCACTGTCCACGTTGTCCTCGGATCTGATGATGGCCGATGGCGCGTCGGCGGCCACCGTCGTGCATTCACACACCTGGTACACCGGCATGGCCGGGCATCTGGCCGCGTTGCTCTACGACATCCCCCACGTTCTGACCGCGCATTCGCTCGAACCGCTGCGGCCGTGGAAGGCAGAACAACTTGGCGGGGGCTACCGGGTGTCGACGTGGGTGGAGCACACCGCCGTGCTGGCCGCCCACGCCGTCATCGCGGTCAGTTCCGCGATGCGCGAAGACATCCTGCGGGTCTACCCCGCACTGGATCCGAGCGCGGTGCACGTCATCCGCAACGGGGTCGACACCGACGTCTGGTATCCCGCCGGGCCGGTGCAAACCGGGTCCGTGCTGGCCGAGATCGGCGTCGACCCCCGCCGGCCCACCGTGGCGTTCGTCGGGCGGATCACCCGGCAGAAGGGCGTCGCGCACCTAGTCGCGGCCGCGCACAAGTTCAGCCCCGAGGTGCAGTTGGTGTTGTGCGCCGGTGCTCCCGACACCCCGGAAATAGCCGACGAGATTCGGGCCGCGGTGGCGGAGCTGGCCCGCAATCGTACTGGCGTGTTCTGGATCCGGGAGATGCTTCCGATCGGGGAGTTACGCGAAATACTATCGGCGGCAACTGTATTCGTGTGCCCGTCGGTGTACGAGCCGTTGGGCATCGTGAACCTCGAGGCGATGGCCTGTGCGACTGCGGTGGTCGCCTCCGACGTCGGTGGGATACCAGAGGTCGTCGCCGACGGGATCACCGGGTCACTGGTGCATTACGACGCCGCCGACCCGACTGGTTATCAGACCAGGTTGGCCGAAGCGGTCAACGAGCTCGCGGCCGACCCCGGAAAAGCGGAGCGCTACGGCCAGGCGGGACGCCAGCGCTGCATCGAAGAATTCTCCTGGGCCCACGTCGCCGAGCAGACCCTAGACATCTATCGGAAGGTGTGTGCCTAGCGCAGGCAACGTCCTTCCGGCCGGCCTTAGCTGGAGCTCGTAACACCCTTGAGTTCGTCACCCAGCGCGGCGGCTTCGTCGGGCGTCAGCTCGACGACCAGTCGACCGCCTCCCTCAAGTGGTACCCGCATCACGATGCCGCGCCCCTCCTTCGTTGCTTCCAGAGGACCGTCTCCGGTCCGGGGCTTCATCGCCGCCATCGAGTGCTCCCTCCAGGTTCGAGCTGGCCCGCCCACGCGGACCTGATCGGCGCCGAGCATGCCCCGCCAGCGAATTTCCATCCATACCCGGCATCGAACTGCCAAATCACCCCCCCATTGTTCCCTATCCAGGTCACGAGTTGTACAAAGACCCGGTTCTCTGCCTTTAGCGGGCTGTCATGGGCACCCAGCAACCGCGAATATGGTCGTCGACCATCCCGGTCGCCTGCATCAGCGCATAGGCGGTGGTTGGCCCGACGAAGCGGAACCCGCGCCGCTTCAGTTCGCGCGCCATGGCCTTCGATTCGTCGGTGGCCGAGGGGATTTCGGACCCATCGGCCGGACGAGACCGGGGCGACGGGGCAAATGACCACAACAGCTCGGCCAGGTCCGCCGGGGTTCCCAGGTCAGCGGCGGCGCGCGCGCTGGCGATCGTCGCCTCGATCTTGGCCCGGTTGCGGACGATTCCCTCGTCCGCCATCAGGCGCTGCACGTCGGCATCGGTGTAGCCGGCGACCTTCTCGATGTCGAACTCGGAGAAGGCGCGCCGGAAGTTCTCCCGTTTGCGCAGGATGATCAGCCACGACAGGCCGCTCTGAAAGGCCTCCAGACTCATCCGCTCGAACAACGCCGCCCCGTCGCGCAACGGGCGGCCCCACTCCTGGTCGTGGTAGTTGCGGTACAACTCGAAGTCGGGTCCGGGCCGAATGGCCGCCCAGCCGCAGCGAACCAGGCCGTCGTCACTCACACTGTGTCCTGACGATCCTCGCCGTCCTCAAGTTCCACCGGCTCGCGCTCGTCCTCGGTTTGGTGCTCGGCGACTGACGAGGCGTGCACCGCCGCCAGCTGGCCACGCAACGCCTCGAGCTCACGGGCGAGCCGGTCGAGCACCCAGTCCACCTCGCTGGTCTTATATCCGCGCAGCACCTGGGTGAACTTGACGCCGTCGACGTCGGCACCGGTCACACCGTAGGCAGGCAGCACCGTCGCGGTCGTTCCCCGCGGCAGGGGCGGCAGCTGCTCGCCACGACCGAACAGCAGGCTGGCCGCGCCGAACAGCACGATCGCCACCAGCACCAGCACGACCAGGTACAGCAACACCAACGCCACGTGATCGATATTGCCCTATACCGCCGACATCGCGGTGATCAGCGGGGCCTCATTACCTTCATCGGCGGCCGGTCCGCCAGCGACACCGGGCAGGTCTGCTGGGTGTAGCCATAGCCCTCGGGGCCGTCGGCGAAGAACTGCGTCAACCCCACCCCGGAGTCGGGGATGCCGCAGCGCGAGAACAGGGTCGCGATGACCTGACGGCTCATCGCGCCCAGCTCGGCCAGCGGCCGGTTGCGGTGCGCGCGCACGCCCAGATTGACCTGGGCGATCGCGTCCAGGCCCAACCGGTCGAAGGTGTCCACCAGCAGGCCGATATCCACGCCGTAGCCCGGGGCGAACGGCACCGAAGTCAGCAGTTCCCGGGTGGCCGCGTATTCGCCGCCGAGCGGCTGCAGCATGCAGCCCAGCTCCGGTCGCAGCGCCGCAAGCAATGGTCGGGCCACCAGCTCGGTGACCCGCCCGCCACCGGTGGCACCCGCGCTGCCATCCACATCGGCGACATTCAGCGGTCGTCGGTAAAAGCTTTTGGCCAGGTGAATGCCTTCGCCGGTGAGCAGCGGGCCGACCAGCCACGGCACGAACATCGGGTGCGGGTCGATCAAGTCGGAGTCGACGAACACCACGATGTCGCCGCTGGTAACGGCGAGCGAGCGCCACAGCGCCTCCCCTTTGCCCGGCCGTATCGGCACCTCGGGCAATGCCTGCTCACGGCTGACGACGCGGGCGCCGGCCGCGACGGCGCGGATCTCGGTGTCGTCCGTTGAGCCGGAGTCCAGCACGACCAGCTCGTCGACCAACCCATCGACCAGCGGTGAGATGCTTTCGATCACCGATTCGATGGTTTCTTCCTCGTTGAGGGCCGGCAGCACCACAGAGATGGTCCGGCCGGCCTTCGCCGCGTCCAGCTCGGCGATGGTCCAGCTCGGACGGCTCCAGCTGCGGTTAGACAGCCAGGTGTCTCCCGGCCGGGCGGCGGCGAGCACCGCGTCATTCGTGAGGTCGCCGGCGACCAGGTCCGATGCCGTCATGCGAGCCCCCTCACGGTGCGCGTCGGCGGGCGTGTTCCCTGGATCGAGGCCACCATCTCCAATACCCGTCGGGTCGCTGCGACCTGGTGCACCCGAAACATCCGCGCGCCGGCGGCCGCTGCCAGCGCGGTGGCTGCCAATGTTCCCTCAAGCCGCTCGGTCAATTCCACACCCAGAGTCTCCCCGACGAAGTCCTTGTTACTCAAAGCCATGAGCACAGGCCATCCGGTATTAACAAGATCGCTCACGTGGCGCAACAGAAGCAGCCCGTGAAAGGTGTTCTTACCGAAGTCGTGGGCCGGGTCGATCAGCACCCGGTCGCGGGCTACTCCGCAAGCGACCGCTCGCTCGGCGGCAGCGGTGACGTGGCGAATGACGTCGTCGACCGCACCGCGCGTCGTGGTTCCATAGTTCACCCGGAACGGACGCGTGCGCGGCAGCGCACCGCCGGTGTGCGAACACACCAGGCCCGCGCCGAACTCCGCGGCCACCTCAGGCAGGGCCGGGTCGATGCCTCCCCAGGTGTCGTTGATCAAGTCGGCTCCCGCCGCGCAGGCCACTTTGGCCACGTCGGAGCGCCAGGTGTCGACGCTGATCAGCTGGTCCGGATAGGTGCTGCGCAGCCATTCGATGAATGGCACCAGCCGCGCGATCTCGGTGTCCGCGTCAACGGTCTGTCCGGGGCCGGCTTTGACGCCGCCCACGTCGATGACATCGGCGCCGTCAGCGACGGCTCGGTGCGCGGCGGCTCTGGCGGCCTCGTCGCTGAAGGTCGCCCCCTTGTCGTAAAACGAGTCCGGGGTGCGGTTGATGATCGCCATGATGAGCGGGCGATCGCCTGCGACCCGACGGCCACACAGGGTTGACTGCACACATTCATAGTGCCCGCATGGCATCGAGACTGCGTCCACGGCTAGCCAATACCGCTCCGGGACACTCTGCGCGCAGGCTCGACGCCGTCGATGCAGACTCGACGGCAACGGACCCTAGCCCCGCGGTCGCTTACCGGCCGCGACTTCGTCGGGGTATTCGTCGTAGTACGGCATGTAGCCCTCGTCGTGCCCGGCCAGGACATACAGCGGATCCTCTACATCGGGACCGTAGGCCTGCTCGCGCAGCTGCACCTTGCGGCTTTTGAACGTCGTGGTCTGCTCCAGCTCCTCGACTACCCGCACGAACAGCGGCAGTGCGTAGCCGGGAAGCTGGTCATAAACCGCATGGGCCAGGGACTTGCCGTCGAACTCGGCGCCGTCGCGCAGCTTGACCGCGGCCATTCCAGCGCGCCCGCCGGTGCGTGGAATCTCGACCCCGAAGACCGTGCATTGCTCGACGGACTCGTCGAACGCCAGCGCCGCTTCCACCTGGGTGGTGGCGACGTTCTCCCCCTTCCACCGGAAGGTGTCGCCAAGCCGGTCGACGAATGCGGCGTGACCCATGCCCTGCGGGCTCATCACGTCACCCGAATTGAACCAGCAGTCGCCCTCTCGAAAAGCGTTGCGCACCAACTTCTTCTCACTCGATGCTTTGTCGGTGTAGCCGTCGAACGGCTGCAATCTGTTGACCGGGCTGAGCAACAGGCCGGGCTCACCGGCGGCAACCCGGCGCACCCGTCCGCTGTCGTCACGCAGCGGCGCGCCGGTGTCGGGGTCGTATTCCACGTAAGCCAATGGCAACGGGAAGATTCCGGTGCTTTTGGGCACATTGAAGACGTTGATGAACGCGGTGTTGCCTTCGCTGGAGGCGTAGAACTCGCACACTCGCGCAATGCCGAACCGTTTTGTGAACTCGTCCCAGATCTCCGGGCGCAGCCCGTTGCCGGCGATCACACGCACCTTGTGCTCGCGGTCGGTTGGCTTACGCGGCTGGTTGAGCAGGTACCGGCAGACCTCACCGATGTAGATGAACGCCGTCGCTTCGCTGGTAATCACCTCGTCCCAGAACCGCGACGCCGAAAACGACGCGCCCAGCGCGAGCGTCGCGCCGGACGTGATCACCGCCGACAACGCGACCGTCAGCGCGTTGTTGTGGTACAGCGGCAGGCAGCTGTACAGCGTGTCAGAGCTTTTCAGCCGCAGCCCCACGCCGCCGAACGCCGCCAGCGCCCGCAGCCACCGGTGGTGTGTCATGACGCTGGCCTTGGGGAATCCCGTGGTGCCCGAGGTGAAGATGTAGAACGCGGTGTCTTTGGCCAGCACCGCCGATGCCGACGCCGGGTTGGTGGCCGGAGCGCTCGCCGCGAATCGCTCCAGCTCCTCGACCGTGAGCACCTCGGTGTCACCCGGGCCGCCGCATTCGGATACGGCGCTGACCAGGTCGGTCTCCGCTATCAACACCTTGGCTTCCAGCAGGCCCAGGCTGTGCGCCAGCACTTCGCCGCGCTGGTGGTAGTTGAGCATGCCGGCAACGGCGCCGCACTTGACCGCCGCCAGCATCGCCAGCACCGCGTTGGGTGAATTGCGCAGCATGATCCCGACGACGTCGCCGCCGCCGACTCCGCGCGCGGCCAGCACCGCGGCGTACCTATTGACGGCCGCGTTGGCATCGCGGTAGGTCAGTTCCTGGTCGCCGAACCTCAGAAAGACCCGGTCGCCGTAGCGAGCGGCCCGTTCCTGGAATACCGTGCCGATCGATTTCTTGGAGCTCGGTCGGGCCAGCAACCCGGTCAGCGCTCCGCGCACGATCACCGGCATGTCGGTCAAAACGCCCGGCACCCGCGATGCGATATCGGTCAGGCCGACCGCTGTGCGCCCTCCCCCGTCGTGATCGGACACGTGATCCCCTCGATTCCTTCTTCAAAAAGTCAAGCTCGGCGGACAGCCTAATAGGGGTGAAGGGGTTGCCGGCGACCTCGGGCGGGTGCGCACGCCTCCACGGCGGCGCTCACCTTGTCGACCAGCACCAACCGGTCCATCGCTGGCTGTGAGATGTAACCGCTGTCGAGCAGTCCGCACAGCCAGATCCAGAGGCCTTCGTAATGTCCCAGGGGGTCCAGCATCACGATGGGTTTGCGATGCACGTCGAGATAGCCCGTGGTCCATGCGTCAAGCAACTCGTCCAGGGTGCCGATGCCGCCCGGGAGCACGATGAACGCATCGGCGCGCTCTTCCATGACCCGCTTGCGCTCGCGCATGGTCTCGCTGACGATCAGCTCGTCGGCTTCCGCGTCGGCAATCTCGTGGCGCATCAAGTTTCGGGGGATGACGCCGACGGTCCGGCCCCCGCGGGCCCGCGCTGCGCTTGCCACCGCACCCATTGCCGAAACGCGGCCGCCGCCCCACACCAGGGTCCAGCGGCGCTGGGCGATCGCCTCGCCGAGTTCGGCGGCGAGCTCAAGTAATTCGGGATGCGCCGGGCCGGACGCGCAGTACACACATACCGCCCAGTCGCGTGACGAACCGCGTTCCGGGCGCATACCCGCCAAAGGTAGACCAAGCGCGCCGGACCCGTCACATATAGGGTTTCGCCCTGCCGCCGGCATCGCACGCCATAAAATCCGGCAGTGCCGATTCGATGGAACGTCCCCCAACACGCGACGGCCTTGGAGCGGCTAAACCTAGCCCTGGATGACGTGGCTCGGCCCGGCGCCGTCGTACTCGGACCCGACGGCGTCGGCAAATCCACATTGGCCCGGCTGGCCGCAGAACACTTCAGCGGCCGACACCCGGGCACACTCACCCGCTGGGTCACCGGTACCCCGACCGAACGGGCGGTCCCGTTCGGGGCCTTCAGCCATCTGGTGGAGATCGCCGACATCGGGAAGCCCGCTGCGCTGTTGCGGGCAGCACGGGCCTCGCTGGGCGGTGACGATCTGCTGCTCGTCGTCGACGATGCCCACCACCTCGACGTTCTGTCGGCCACGCTGGTGTACCAGTTAGCGCTGGCCGGCGCGGCCCGCATGATCGTCACCGCCCGCGGCCCGGGTTTTGCGGCCGCACCCGAGGCCGTCACGGCGCTGTGGGCCGACGGCCTGCTTGGCCGGATCGACATCGAGCCGCCCGGTGGGACGACCACGGCGGCCGAGGTCGACGCATTCATCGCCGAATTACCTGCGGCGGCGCGATCGGTGCTGGACTATCTCGCCGTCGCGGAGCCGCTGTCGCTCGCCGATCTGACGATCCTCGCCGGCGACGGCGTGGTCAGGGAGGCGCAGGACTGGGGCGCGGCGGAAACCCGGGCGCGCGGCCAACGCAGCGACGATCCGGTGGTGTACACGGCCCACCCGCTGTTCGCCGAACGAGCGCGTGCCGCGCTCGGTGGCGACGGCGCGCGACGACGGCGCACCGAGTTGGTGAAGCTGCTGTCGCAGCATCCGTCGGACCACCTCAGCGATCGGCTGCGGCTGGCGTCCCTGGCGCTGGACAGCGACGCCCCGCAGCCGGTCGCTGAGGTCGTCGCCGCCGCGCAGCAGGCGCTGCGGCTGGGCGACCTCACCCTTGGCGAACGACTGGCCCGCGGGGCGCTGGAGCGGTCCGGCGACTTGGCGGCGCGGCTGCCGCTGGCACATGCCCTGGCCTGGCAGGGCCGGGGCCGCGAGGCCGACGCGGTGCTGGCCGCGGTCGACTCCGCTGCGCTGCCCGAGCCGGACCTCATGGCCTGGACCCTGCTGCGGGCAGCCAACCAATTCTGGATGCTCAGCGAGCCGGAGCGGGCCACGGCGTTCTTGCGGACCATCCGCAATCGGGTTACGGATGCCGGCGCTCGTACCACTCTCGACGCGCTCAGCGCCACCTTCGCCATGAACGCGGGCAATGTCGGACACGCCGTCCAAATCGGCCGCGAGGTGCTGGCATCGCCGTCGGCCGATGACCAGGCGGTGGCCTGGGCAGCCAGCGCGGCCGCATTGTGCTCGGCGCGGCAGGGCCGTTTCGATGACGTCGAGCCGCTGGCGCAGCGTGCCTTGGCTGCCGAGCATCCGGGACTGCTGCGCTTCACGATCGGGCTGGGACAGACCACCGCACTGTTGATGGCGGGCCGGCTCGACGTGGCGCGCGAAGTGGCTCAGCAGTTCACCGACTTCGCCGAACTGCAGCAGCCGGGCCGCGCGATCGGCGAGGTGCTACTGGCGCATGTGCTGATCGCCGACGGCGAATTCGGGCGAGCCGCGGCGCTGCTCGGCCCGGCGGCCGCCACCTTGGAACGCACCGGCTACTCGTGGGGGCCGCTGTCGCTGATGCTGCTGGCCACCGCGCTGGCCCAGCAGGGAGAAATCGCTGCTGCGGCGAAAGCGTTGAGCAGAGCCGAATCTCGACACGGAACGAAATCGGCGCTGTTCGCCCCGGAGCTCGGTGTGGCGCGGGCATGGCGGCTGGCCTCGGTGCGCGACTCGCACGGTGCGGTGACCGCCGCGCGTGACGCCGCCCGAATGGCCGAACGCGGGGGGCAGCCGGCTGTGGCGCTACGCGCCTGGCACGAGGCCGTGCGTCTCGGCGACACCCGTGCGACCGATCCGCTGGCCCGGCTGTGCGATGAAATCGACTGCGCCGCAGGCAGAATAGCTCTTTCCCATGCGCGGGCGCTGGCCGCCGGCGACGACGCGGCGCTACTGGCGGTGTCGGACGAGCTGGCGGCGGTGGGGATGCACGCGGCGGCCGCCGACGCTGCAGCGCAGGCAGAGCGGTGCAAGGCGCGATAGCCGGCCAGTCTCAGCCGCTCAGGTAGCCACGCAGCATGGCCACCGCGGCGGTGATGTTGGCGACCGGAACCCGCTCGTCGCGCCGGTGCGCCAGGTTGGGATCACCGGGCCCGAAATTGACCGCCGGTATGCCCAGGGCGGCGAACCGCGACACGTCCGTCCAGCCGTATTTCGCCCGCACCTGCCCGCCGGCGGCCTCGACCAGGGCCTTGGCGGCAGGCTGGGCCAGTCCGGGCATCGCGCCCGCTGCGGCGTCGGTCTGCTCGATGTGCACGTCGAGCCCGTCGAACACGTCATGCACGTGCTGCAGCGCCGCGACCACCGACCGGTCGGGGGCAAAACGAAAGTTGACCGTCACCGACGCCGCGTCCGGAATCACGTTGCCCGCCACACCACCGTCGATGCGCACGGCCGACAAGCCCTCGCGGTAAACGCAACCGTCGATGTCGACGGTGCGTGCCTGGTATGCGGCCAACCGCTCCAGCACGGCGCCGAGTTTGTGAATGGCGTTGTCTCCCAACCAAGAGCGCGCCGAATGGGCACGGGTTCCGGTGGCGCTGATCACCACGCGCAGCGTGCCCTGGCAGCCGGCTTCGATGTAGCCGCCGGTGGGCTCTCCGAGAACCGCCACATCGGCGGATAGCCAGTCCGGCAGCTCGCGTTCGATGCGTCCCAATCCGTTTGCCGCAGCGTCGATTTCCTCGCAGTCGTAAAACACTAGCGTCAGGTCGTGGACCGGTTCGGCCACGGTGGCGGCCAGATGAAGAAAGACCGCGTCACCGGATTTCATATCCGCGGCGCCGCAGCCGTACAAGTCGCCGTTCTCGCGCCGGCTGGGCAGATTGCCGGCCGGCGGGACGGTGTCCAGGTGTCCGGCCAGCAGCACCCGCGACGGCCGCTGCCGTCGAGTGCGGGCCAGCACGGCATTCCCGTTGCGATTAATCTCGAATCCAGACGTCTGCGCGCGCAGCGCGGTCTCCACTTCGTCGGCCAAGCGCGCTTCGTTTCTCGATTCGCTGGGGATGTCGACCAGCGCTGCGGTCAACTCAATCGGATCCCCACGCAAGTCCAGCACGAATCCAAGGGTAATAGGTCTCTCGATTCGCCGAGCAGTCGCAGAATCGCACCTTCGGCCGCTTCGGTATGCGATTCTCCGTCTGCTCGGCGCAGGAAGTACCCTGACCGCCGTGACTGGAGCTGCAGGCATCGGGCTGGCAACGCTGGCCTCCGACGGATCGATTCTCGACACGTGGTTTCCCTCACCGGAACTGACCGAATCAGGCACCAGCGCCACGTCGAGACTCGCCGTGTCCGACGTCCCCCCGGAACTGGCCGCGCTGATCGGCCGGGACGACGATCGCGGTACCGAAACCGTCGCCGTGCGCACGGTCATCGGCTCGCTGGACGATGTCGCCGCCGACGCTTACGACGCCTACCTGCGGCTGCATTTGTTGTCGCACCGGCTGGTCGCGCCGCACGGGCTGAACGCCGGCGGCTTGTTCGGTGTATTGACGAATGTGGTGTGGACTAATCGCGGACCGTGCGCGGTCGAGGGTTTCGAGGCGGTCCGGGCACGGCTGCGCCGCCATGGACCGGTGACCGTCTATGGCGTCGACAAGTTCCCACGGATGGTCGACTATGTCCTGCCCACCGGGGTGCGTATCGCCGACGCCGACCGGGTGCGGCTGGGCGCCCACCTGGCGCCGGGCACGACGGTGATGCACGAGGGCTTCGTCAACTACAACGCGGGGACGCTGGGCGCGTCGATGGTGGAGGGCCGCATCTCGGCCGGTGTGGTGGTGGGCGACGGGTCCGATATCGGTGGCGGAGCATCGATCATGGGCACGCTGTCCGGCGGTGGCACGGAAGTCATATCGATAGGCAAGCGGTGTCTGCTCGGGGCCAACGCGGGCCTGGGCATCTCGCTGGGCGACGACTGCGTCGTCGAAGCCGGCCTGTATGTCACCGCGGGCACCAAAGTCAGCACGCCCGACGGCAAAGCGGTCAAAGCTAGTGAGCTATCCGGTGCCAACAACCTCCTGTTCCGCCGCAATTCGGTCACCGGAGCCGTGGAAGTGGTGGCCCGCGACGATCAGGGCATCGCACTCAACGAGGATCTGCACGCCAACTGAGCTACCGGCCGCCGCCCGGCCCGTCCAGCTCTGGGACCTCGAAAAGAAGTGCTGTTCCGTTGGTTTCCGGGAGTAGATAAGTGCACACCAGGCTGGTCAAGGCGAGGGTGGCCAGCATCAGCCCGATCGACCAGCTGCCGTAGGTGGCCAGCAGCGTTCCGGCGATCAGCGGCGGCAACGCGCCGCCAAACACGCCGGCGAGGTTCTGCGCCAGTGCCGATCCGCTATAGCGGTAGCGGGTGGCGAACAGTTCGGGGATGAAGGCTCCGGTGGGTCCGGAGCCGATCGCGGTGATGGCGAACATGCCGAGGATTGCGACCGCGTACAACACCGGCTTGCCGGTGTCCAGCAACGGGATCACCACAAACGACCACGCCAGACACCCTGCCCATCCCAGCAGCATCATGCGGCGGCGTCCGACTCGATCGCACAGCGTGGCCGACAACGCGACGCACGAGATGCTCACCAGCCCGACCAGCACGCCGACGGACCAGATGAAGCCCCGCGAATAGCCCAGGTGCGAGTAGGCGTACATGACGAGATAGGTGTTGCCCATGTAGACGAAGCCAAAAGCGCTGATCATGCTCCCGGCGGCCAGTGCGATCTCACGGCGCTGCAAGCGCAGAACCTCGGCGATCGGCGCTTTGGGCACCAAGTTGCGGGCCTTCTCCTCGGCGAACACCGGGGTCTCGTCGATGTTGAGCCGCACGTACAAGGCGATACCGATCAGGGCCGCGCTGAAAAGAAACGGAATGCGCCATCCCCACTGCATGAACGCGGGGCTGTTTTCACCGATGGTGGCGTTGACACCGAGAAACGTCAGGCTGCTGAGCACCCCCGCGGTGCCGCCGCCGAGCAGAGTGAACATGCCATAGCGGCCACGTTTGCCGGCCGGTGCGTACTCGGCGCTCAGTAACGCTGACCCTGCCCACTCGCCGCCCACGGCAAATCCCTGCAGCAGCCGCAGGGCGACCAGGATCATTGGGGCCGCCGCACCGATCGCCGCGGTGCTGGGAACCAGGCCCACGGTCACGGTGGACACGGCCATGATCAGCAGCGTCGCTATCAGCGTCTTCTTGCGGCCCAGCCGATCCCCGAAGTAGCCAAAGACGGCCGCTCCCACCGGGCGGGACAGAAACGCCGCGGCAAAGGTCCCCATCGAGGCGATCATGGCCACCGTAGGACCGAGGTGCGGGAAGAACACGGTCGGAAACACCAGCGCAGCCGCGGTGCCGTAGATCAGGAAGTCGTAGAACTCGATGGCCGAGCCGACGAGACAGGCAGCCGCCACCCGCCGCATCGGAGTAGATCCAGTGCCGGCCGCAATGGCGACAGCGGTGCCCACTGGCCGGTTCGGCTCACCCATGGTGGCCGCTCACTGCCCGGTTGCGTCGATACACGATTACGACGGTAGGTGACGGTTCGCGGTCACGCTCGACGGTAAAGCTGGCAAAATGCTGCGCGTTGTTGTCCGGGCGTGGCGCGAGGGCGCGTGTTTGTACGGCGACACGCCGCATCGGGCGTACAACTGCGCGCGCTCGCGACGACCAGTTGGTGGCTCAGCCGTCGGACAGCAGCTGCTTCTTGAGGACTTTGCCCATCGCGTTGCGTGGCAGCGCCTCCACGATGCGCACCTCACGTGGCCGCTTGTGCACCGAAAGCTCTTGGGCGACATAGTTGATCAGTTCATCGGCTTTGAGTTCAGCCGAGCCGACGACGAACGCGACGATGCGCTGGCCCAGGTCCTCGTCGGGCATCCCGACGACTGCCGCCTCGTGCACTCCCGGATGCCCGAGCAGTGCCGATTCGATTTCGCCTGCGCCGATGCGGTATCCACCGGACTTGATCAAGTCGACCGACTCGCGTCCCACAATGCGGTGCATCCCCCCGCTGTCGATGACCGCGACATCACCGGTGCGGTACCAGCCGTCGGTGTCGAACGCCTCGGCGGTGGCCTCCGGCTGATTCAGGTAACCGTCGAACATCGTCGGACCGCGGACCTGAAGCCGCCCAACGGTTTCCCCGTCGTGTGGGACAGGGCGGTTGTCGTCGTCGAGCAGCCTGGTGTGCACGCCGGCGAGCGGCAGGCCCACCCAGCCCGCGCGTCGCTCTCCGTCCGCTCGCGTCGAGAGTGTGATCATCGATTCCGAGGCGCCGTACCGTTCGATGGCCTGGTGACCGGTGAGCTCGACCAGCCGGTCGAACACCGGGACGGGCAATGCTGCGCTTCCGGAAACCAGTAGCCGCGCCGGGCGTAGCGCCCGGGCAGCCGCCTCGTCGGCCACCACCCGCGACCATACCGTGGGGACCCCGAAATACAACGTGCCCCCGGCGTCAGTGCGGGCCTGGGCGTAGCCTGCCGGTGTCGGTTTTCCGGTGTGCACGAAGCGATTTCCGATCCGCAGCGACCCGAGCAGACCCAGCACCAGCCCGTGCACGTGAAACAGCGGCAATCCATGCACTAACACGTCGTCGGCCGTCCACTGCCAGGCTTGCGCCAGTGCGTCCAGGTCGGCGGCGATCGCTCGCCGGCTTAGCACCACCCCCTTGGGCAACCCGGTGGTGCCCGACGTGTAGATCACCATCGCGGTGGCATCGGGTGACGGCTCGGGATAACGGTGCCACGAGCGGGCGTGCGAGCGTACCGGGATGTGCGGCAGCCCGTCTGGCTCGTCCGGCACCGGGCCGAGCCAGGCCTGTACCCCCGAATCGGTGAGCATGTGGCGGCGTTCGGCCACACCGACATCGGCGGGCACCGGAACGAAGGGCACACCGGCGATCAGGCACCCGGTGACCGCCAGCACCGTCGCGGCGGTCGGCGTCGCCAGCACCGCAACCCGGTCCGCGCCGGCGACCCGTTCGGCCACCGACGTTGCGGCACCGACCAAGTCGCTGCGGCTGAGCACAGCTCCGTCAATCCTCACCGCGTCAGCGATATCGGTGGCGGTAACCGCCGACGGATTCAGGGAAGCCAGCAACACGTCAGCAGGCTACCCGAGGCCCTGCATCAGTCCTGCGCGTCCCAGATCTTCATCAGGGTGGACAAGATCTCCTCACCGCGGCCCAGCCCGGCGAGATGACTTTCACCGGGCAAGTGGAAAAGCTCGGCATCGGGCAGCCGGCAAACGACGTGCTCACCGTGGGCGAACGGAATTATGTGGTCGTGGTCGCCATGCCACCAGCGGACCGGGACTTTCACCTCGTCAAGCCGGAATCCCCAGTCCCGGGCGAACAGGATGACATCATTGAACGGTGCCGCGAGTTGCTTGCGGCTGCCGTTGAGCAGGTCGTCGAGGAACATCGCCTTGAACTCGGGCCGGGTGAGCAGGTGCCGGTCGGCTTGGGGTGAAACCAGCGCGTACACGTCAAGCGCCGGCGACGCGACCGGACGGGCCGCCCGGACCAGCCAGCTCGCGCCGAGCCGCAGCGGGCCGCCTCCAAGCCGCAGCAGGGGCGCCACCCGCAAACCGAGATCCATCAGACCCCCGCCGATCCCCTCCGGGCCGCGGGTCGGTGCCACGCCACCGAGCACACCGACAGCCACCACCCGGTCAGGCATCGCCGCTGCGCACGCGAGGCTGTAGGGGCCGCCACCGGACAGGCCGATGACAGCCATCTTGTCGACGCCAAGTGTGTCGGCGATGGTCCGCAGGTCCTCGGCGAACGAAAGAATGCTCTCGTACTGATGTGGCGTCGACGAGCCGATCCCGGGGCGATCGACGCCGATCAGACGAATGTCGTTTTGTTCGGCATAAACCCGGGCCTCGGTCGGAATCTGCCGGCGCGCGCCGGGAGTTCCGTGCAGCCAGAACACCGCGCGTCCCTGCGGGACGCCGAACTCGGCGAAGCCGATTTGGCGGTCCTCACCAACCGCAATGTTTCCTTCGAGCTTGGGACGAGCAATCGCGACGACCATGCGAGCAGCATTGCATGTCATCAGCCGTTTACGAGGGGCTCACAGGAGGGCAGCTAGGCGTTGAGCACCCGCTCACCGATGACCCGTTCGGCCCGCAGGCTGGCCACCTCGTCCGCGGACAGGCCCAGACCGCGCAGGATTTCATCGTTGTGCTGGCCAAGAGTGGGCGGGGCCGTGCGGTGGTGGCGGACCGGCCCGGGGGAGATGCGAAACGGCCACCCCGGATAACGGTGCGGCCCGGTGATCGGATGCACGAGTTCCTCGTAGTATCCGCGTGCATCGAGCTGGCCCCCGACATAATCCCCGTCGTACATCTGATCGCCCGTGATCACTTGCTCTACCGGGATACCCTGCGCCCGAAGTGTTTCCACGATTACCTCCGGAGTCTGCGTGCGGGTCCAGGCGGCGACCATCTCGTCGAACACGTCATGGTCGACCTGCTGTGACCCGTCGTCGCGCACCGACAGCGCCACCCAGCAATCCTCGGTGCTGGTCGGGTAGACGCCCTGTAAGTAGCCGCGCCGGCGGTTGCCTTCTCGCGATTGGACGACCCCATTCATCGAGTACTTGATCACCGGTTCGGCGGTCACAGCGGCGGCGACCTCGATCTGGGCGATTTCGATCAGTTGGCCCGCGCCGGTGCGGAGCCGGTGCTCGAGCGCGGCAAGCAGCGCGACGCCCGCGTGCACCCCGACCACGGGATCGGCGGGTCCCTGCGGGTTGCACGGCGGCCCGTCGGCATATCCGGTGACCGCCGACATTCCCGAGGTCTGCTCGAAGTTCAGCGCCCAGCCGACGTAGTCACGCCAGGGGCCCTGCAGGCCGTATCCCGGCATCCGGACGACGATCACATCGGGCTTCAGCGACACCAGCGCGTCGTAGTCCAAGCCAAACTGCTCGACCACTCGCGGCGAAAAGTTCTCCACGACGACATCGGCCTGCGCGGCGAGCCGACGAGCGATGTCGAGGCCCCGGTGCGAAGTCAGGTCGAGCGTGAGGTCGCGCTTGTTGAGGTTAGTGCCCTGCCAAATGGGGCTGCGCTCATACCAGTCGTCCCCCTCGTAGGCGAATGCTCCCGAGTAGCGGTGCCCGTCGGGCCGCTGGATCGACTCGACCTTGACGATGTCGGCGCCGAAGGCGCCGAGGTAGCAGGTCAGATACGCCCCCGCCCAAAACGTGGTCAGATCCAGGACCCGCAGTCCGGCGAAGGGCAGCGATGCTTCCGCGGGGGAAAGCGATCGGGCATAGCTGGCCCACGGCTCGGGTCGCGACCCAAGGGGGGGCGCTGGATTCGGCTGCGCCACTGGGGTATTCGAGAACCGGAACGGCGGCCCCGGGCGTTGGAATGACCAGCCCGGTCCTCCAACTCCGACGAAGAACCCACGCTTGGCGTACTGCGGACAGTCCAGCACCGTGGCGCCGTCGTTGACCGGGGCGGTTGGGATGCGCAGCGCCTGGCCCAGTTCGACGATCTCCGCGACGGTTTGACCGGCGAGGAAGGGCTCGGCCTTGGCGAAGAATTTGGCCCGCTCGGGCCCGCCCAACATGATGGCGATCTGATGCTCGCCATACTCCGGCAGCCCGAGCATCGCGCAGACGTCGAGCCAGTGCTGCCCCGTCAGGCAGTTGATTCCCACCCACCCGTCGGCGGCCCGGACGACTCCCAGCATGGGCGCCGACCGCAGGTTGGCGGGCAGGCCGAGTTGCCGCATCCGCTGTGCCATCAGCATCGGATACGGCAGGGTGGACAGCAGCGATTCCAGCTGCGAGACGTCCACTTCTCTGACGCGGCCGCCGGGCTGTAGCCGCAGCGCGGTCAGTGCACCCAGCGCGCCGTAGGCCCCCGCGACGTACTCGGCGATCCGTCCGCCGACCTGAACCGGCGGCCGCTGCGGATCCCTGGCACTGATCCAGCCCGACGCCGCCTGCAGGGTCAGCGGCGTGGCCTGCCGGTCACACCACGGGCCGCCCTGACCGAAGTGAGATATGCGCATCAGCACCAGGTTTGGATTCAGTTGCCGCAGGTCATCGACGCCGAGACCCCAGCGCTCCAGCGTTCCGGGCGCGAAATTTTCCACGAGCACGTGCGCCTGCGCGATCAGCTCGCGGGCGGCGGCCCTGTCCTGCGGCGCAGATAGGTCGAGGGTGGCGCCGCGTTTGCCGGCGTTGAGGTACTCGAACAAGCCGCAGCGTTGCGGGTCGGCAACTTCCCCGGGAAACGGGCCCCATTGGCGCAGCGGATCCCCGGCGGGCGGCTCGACCTTGGTGACCTCGGCACCGAGGTCGACGAAAAGCTTTGCGGCGTAAGGACCTGCGATCTCGGTGGCGAATTCGACGACGTGGAGCCCGGCCAGGGGTCCCGTCATGCGGGGATCCCGATGGCCTTCACCTCCATGTACTGGTGCAGTCCGCCTATTCCGCCACTCTCACGACCAAACCCGCTCAGCTTGAAGCCGCCGAACGGCGCGTCACCAGGACCGACGCCGTTGACCGCCACCTGGCCGGTGCGGATGCGCCGGGCAATTCCGATGGCTCGGTCCACGTCGCCGCCCCACACCGCACCGGAAAGCCCGTAGCGGGAGTTATTCGCGATCGCGACCGCGTCGTCGTCGTCCCGGTAGCGCAGCACCGTCAGCACGGGGCCGAAAACTTCTTCCTGCGCAATCGTCGAATTCGGATCGACGTCGGTGAGAATCGTCGGTTCGAAGTAGAAGCCGACGTCCAAGCCGGCCGGACGGCCGCCGCCTGTTGCCAGTTTCGCTCCGTCGTTGACCGCACCGTCGACGTGCGCCTGGACGCGCTGCCGTTGCGCCGCGCTGATCAGCGGGCCCATCTGCGCCGCGGGATCTTTGGGGTCGCCGACGCGCACCGCACGGGCGAGCGCGACAAGACGATCGACCACCTCATCGTGTAGCGAATCGGGAAGTAGGAGCCGGCTGTGCAGAATGCAGGCCTGCCCGGCATGCAGTGAGCAGCAATCGAACAGCATCTGCTGCAGCATTTCGTCGGTCACCGCGGTGTCGTCGAGGACGATGCTTGCCGACTTCCCGCCGCACTCCAGCAGGATCCGCTTCATGGCGTGGCCGGCGGCTCGCATGACCTCACAACCGACGACCGAGCTGCCGGTGAAGCTGATCATGTCGATGCGCGGGTCGGTGGTGAGCAGCTTGGCGGCCTCGATGCCCGACGGCGTAACGACGTTGACCACACCCGGCGGGATGTCGGTGTGCTCGTCGATGATGCGGGCGAGTGCGAGTCCGGCCAGCGGCGTCAGCGGCGAAGGCTTGAGCACGACGGTATTGCCTGCGGCCAGCGCATTGTTCACCTTCATGACGTTTAGACAGTGCGGGAAATTCCAGGGCGTCAGAATCGAAACGACACCAAGGGGTTCATGACGCAGCACCGTGGTGCCGGCACCGATTCCGGTGACCGGCTCGTCGGTCAACTTGGTGGCCAGCTGTGCGGCGTGCATGGACATGTATCCGGTGCCGTCGATTTGCATCATGCGTTCATTGGCGACGCAGCCCCACTCCACTTGCGACAGCGCGAAGAACTCGTCGGCGTGCTTCAGCAGCGCGTCGCCGAGTTGGTTGAGGCAGCCGGCCCGGTCCTCCGGGCCCATGCCGGACCAGGGCCCGTCGTCGAAAGCGCGCCGCGCGGCCGCGATGGCGTGGTCGACCTGTGCGATGCTCGCGTTGGGTGCGGCGACGATGGTTTGTTCGGTGGCCGGGTCGATGTCGTCGTAGCGACCGTCGTCCGGTTCGACCCATCTGCCGTCGATGTAGAGCTGGTAGGTGTCGACAAGCGGTCCCGGAGGTTGTAGCTCGGCCATGTGTTCCCTTATCCGAACGTCGGTCATCTAACCACCTGGTGTACACCCATGCGTCTCCGGCGTCAATCACCAATATGGGGAATATTCCACTATTTCAGTGCGTTGCGGGCGTATTGACAGAGGCGGCTGGCCGGGAGTAAACACAACTTTGGAAGACACATTGCGACCATGTGTCGGATCGTCCGTTCAGGGAGGCTGGCCGTGCAGACCACTTTTCCACTGCACTCCCCCGACTTCTACGCGGGCGATCCTTACCCGGCGTACCGAGAGTTGCGCGCCACATCGCCGGTGTGCTGGAACGACGTCACCAACTTCTGGGCACTGCTGAAGTACGAAGACATTCGCTTCGTATCGAGCAACCCGGCCTTGTTCACCTCGACGAGGGGCATCACCATCCCCGACCCGCATATGGCGAACCCGGTGCAGGAGGGCAATCTCATCTTCACCGACCCGCCGCGGCACCGGCAGCTGCGCAAGCTGATCAACTCCGGGTTCACCCGGCGACGGGTGGCTGTACTTGAGCCGAAGATCCGCGAGATCGTGTGCGGGATCCTCGACGGTCTGCAACCAGGTTCCGTCCACGAGTTCGCCGAAGAGATTGCCGCTCCGCTGCCCACCCGGATGATCGCCGAGCTGATCGGCGCCCCGCCCGACGACTGGGAGCAGTTCCGGGCGTGGTCGGACGCGGCCACCGGAACCGCGGACCCGGAGATCGAACTCGACCCGATGGTCGCGATGGGTCAGCTTTATGAGTACTTCCAGAAGCTGATCGCGGCCAGGCGTACCGATCCGCGCGACGACTTGCTGTCGGTCCTTGCCGGCGCCGAGATCGACGGACATCGGCTCACTGACGACGATCTGCTCAACTTTGCGTTCCTGCTGCTGGTAGCCGGCAACGAGACCACCCGCAATCTCATCGCGCTGGGCACGCTGGCGCTGATCGCGCATCCCGACCAATGCAGCCTCCTGGTCGACGATCCCACCCTGATCCCGGCCGCCGTCGAGGAGATGTTGCGCTGGAACAGCCCGGTGGTCCACATGGCGCGCACCGCGCTGACCGACGTCGAGATCCGCGGTCAGCGCATCGCCGCTGGCGACGTCGTGGTGATGCTCTACGGATCGGCCAACCGGGATGAGGACGTCTTCGGTGGCGACTCAGAAGAGTTCAAGGTGACCCGCCACCCAAACCCGCACATCGCGTTCGGCTGCGGTGAACATTCCTGCGTCGGTGCGCAATTGGCGCGCCTGGAGGCATCCGTGCTGTTCGACGAACTGTTGCGCCGCTTCCCCATGCTCGAGCTGGTGGGTGAGGTGGACCGGATGCGGGCGACCATGGTGCCCGGGGTCAAGCGCATGCCGGTACGGCTCGGGGCCTGAGATGCGCCTGGAGTACACGCCCGAGCAGGAGCTGTTGCGCGCCGAGATCCGCGCCGCGCTGGAACGGGTGATGACACCGGAGCGCACCGCCGCGATCGGCGAGCGCATCGAGGGCGGCCCAGAGGTGCGGGACTGCATACGCGCCCTGGCCGCGGCCAACCTGCTCGGCGTCGGGTGGCCCAAAGAATATGGCGGAAGCGGCTTCTCGGCGATCGAGCAGTTCATCTTCTCTGAGGAGGCACGCCGGGTCGACGCTCCGATCCCACTGGTGACGCTCAACACGGTCGGGCCGACGCTCATGGAGTGCGGTACCGAGGAGCAGAAGCAGAAGTTTCTGCCGGCGATCCTGGACGGCAGCGTCGAGTTCGCGATCGGCTACTCCGAGCCCGGCGCCGGAAGCGATCTCGCGTCGCTGCGCACCACCGCGGTCCGTGACGGCGATCATTACGTGGTCAACGGCCAGAAGATGTTCACCAGTGGCGCCGCATACGCCGATTACATCTGGCTGGCCGCGCGCACCGATCCGGATGCCAAGAAACACAAGGGCATTTCCATTCTGATCGTGCCCACCTCGTCGCCCGGGTTCTCCTGGCAGCCGCTGCGCACCATGCCCGGCGTCTCTACCTTCTACACGTTCTACGACGATGTGCGGGTTCCGGCCAGTGCGCTGGTGGGCGCCGAGAACCAGGGGTGGCAGCTGATCACCACCCAGTTGAACTTCGAGCGCGCGGCCCTGGGCAATCTCGGGGCGCTCGAGCCGCTGTTCGAGAAGACGCTTGACTGGGCCAAAAACACCGAGCTCGACGGTGGCCGCGTCATCGACCAGCCGTGGGTCCAGCTGGCACTTGCCCGGGTCGAAGCCCAGGTCGCGGCCTACAAGCTGGTCAACTTGCGGGTCAACGCGGCGATGACGAAGGGCCTGCTCAACATGGGGGAAGCTTCCGCCGCGAAGGTGTTCGGCACCGAGCTGACCCAGCAGGTCGCCCGCCAGCTGTTGGAAGTGCTCGACCACAACGGGTTACGAAGCGGCGCCGATGCACCGCTGCGCGGGGCCCTGGAAGCCGCCTACCGGTTCGCCGTCATCAACACGTTCGGCGGCGGCGCCAACGAAATTCAGCGTGACATCATTGCCATGGCCGGATTGGGCATGCCACGCGCACCTCGCGATCTTCGGGCCCCCGACAAGTCAGGAGGACAGAGTTAGTGACCGATTCAGACACCGACTTCAAAGCCAAGCTGCGAGCACTCGTCAGCCAGCCCACCGGTGGCACCGGAAAACCCTCGGTGGCACCGGATCCGGTCAATCAGCCGATGATTCGGCATTGGGCGTACGCGCTGGCCGACATGAATCCGGTCTATCTCGACCCGGAGTTCGCGGCCGCGTCGAGGTTCGGCGGCATCGTGTCACCACCGGTCATGCTGCAAACCTGGACGATGCCGTCGCCGAAGCTGGAAGGCATCGGGGAGCGGGGCGGCGCACCCGTCGAGATCCAAAGCAATCCAACAGCATTCCTCGATGAGGCCGGATACACCAGCACCGTGGCAACCAACTCGGAGTTCGAGATCGAGCGCTATCCGCGGCTGGGCGATATCATCAGCGCGACCTCGGTGTACGAGGATGTCTCCGACGAAAAGAAGACGGCACTGGGGACCGGCTACTTTCTGACCTGGATGATCACCTACACCGACCAGAACGGCGAAGTGCTGGGACGGCAACGATTCCGGGTGCTGCGATTCAGGCCGGAACGCTGATGGCGCCCCGACTGGCACCGGCGATCAGTCCGGACACCGAGTTCTTCTGGAACGGGCTGCGTGAGCACAAGCTGCTGATCCAGCGCTGCGGCGGATGTGGAGCGCTGCGCCACCCGCCCCGGCCAATGTGCCCGAAATGCCGTTCCCTGGACTGGGATGCGATCGAGTCATCGGGCCGTGGCACGGTCTACAGCTACGTGATGCCGCACCAGCCCCGTTTTCCCTTCTTCGACTATCCCTACATCGTCGTCCTGGTCGAGCTCGCCGAAGGGACACGGCTGGTTTCGAACCTCTGTGACATCGACCCGGCCGACGTCACGGTCGGGACGCCGGTCGAGGTCTATTACCAGACCTTCGATAACGACCTAGTGCTGCATCAATTCCGGCCGGCCAGGTAACGCGTCATGGACTTCACGTTCACCGAGGAGCAAGAGACGATCAGCAAGCTCGCCCGCGAACTCTTGGAGCGACGGGCCACCCCCGAACGCCTGGCCCACCTCGAAGCCGGTGAAATCCGGCACGACGCCGCGCTGTGGAAGGAACTCGCGGCCGTCGATTTGTTGGGCACCGCGTTGCCGGAAGAGGCGGGCGGCAACGGCGGCAGTTTCCTGGAGCTCGGTGTGCTGCTGGCCGAGGTCGGCTGGAGCGTCGCTCCGGTGCCCGCCTACGCGACGCTGGTGCTGGGCGCCGACCTGATCGCCCGGCACGGCACCCCTGCGCAACGGCAACGCTATCTGCCTGACGTCAGTGCGGGCACCCGCATCCTGAGCGCCGGCCTGGACGAGCCCGGTCGCTCCGACCCGATGAACCCCGCAACGACCGCGCGTCGCGATGGTGCGAATTGGCGCCTGGACGGAACCAAGGAACTGGTGCCGGCCGCCCAGCTCGCCGACATCGTGGTAGTTCCCGCCACCACCGATGAGGGCGATGTGGGTCTGTTCCTGCTCGCGACGGACACGCCCGGTGTCGAGGTGCGGCCGGTAGCGACCACCAATCACGAACCGCACGCCGACGTATTGCTCGACGGTGCAATCGTTTCGGCCTCCGACAGGCTTGGCCCTGCGGGCGAGGGCAGGCAACTGATCGGCTCGCTCTACACCCGCGCGTTGGTCGGGCTATGCGCGATCCAGCTCGGCGTCTCCGACCGTGCGTTGCACATGGCCGCCGACTACACCAGCGGGCGTGAGCAATTCGGCCGCCCGATAGGCAGCTTTCAGGCGGTGCAGCAGCGGATGGCCGACGCTTTCATCGACGTCGAGGCTATCCGCTGGACCACCTGGCATGCGGCCTGGCTGATCGCCCAGGGAAGGCCCGCCGATCGAGCGGCCCGCATCGCGAAGTTCTGGGCCGCCGAAGCAGGCGCTCGTGTCGCCGCCACCACCCAACAGGTGCACGGCGGCATCGGGATCGACATCACCTATCCCCTGCATCGCTACTTTCTGTGGGCCAAGCACCACGAACTCACCCTTGGTCCAGCCTCACAGCAGCTGGCTTGCCTGGGCAGTACATATCCGGAAGGACACTGATGACGACTACCGGAACCCGCACCACCACCTTGCAGTGGGCCGACGTCGAAGTCGGCGACGAGGTGACGCCCCTCGAGATTCCCATTACCACAACGATGATCGTCGCCGGCGCGATCGCGTCGCGCGACTTCATGCCGGTGCACCACGACCGCGACTACGCCAACAAGCAGGGTTCGCCCAATCTGTTCATGAACATCTTGACCAGCAATGGCTATTGCGTGCGCTTTCTCACCGACTGGGCGGGACCCGAGGCGATGGTCACGAAACTGTCTATTCGCCTGGGAGCTCCATGTTTTCCCGACGATCCCCTTCGCTTCACCGGCAGCGTGACCGGCAAGACCGGAGGGTCGGGCGGCGAGAACTTCATCGAAGTAACCTTCAAGGCATCCAATAGTCTCGGCGATCACGTCTCCGGCACTGCCGTTCTCAGCTTGCTCGACGGAGCCGTCGCATGACTCAGTCGCTGGCCGGCACCACCGCCATCGCCGGCATCGGCCAGACCGAGTTCTCCAAGGAATCCGGGCGCAGTGAGCTGCAATTGGCGTGCGAGGCGGTCAGCGCGGCGCTCGACGACGCCGGGCTTTCACCTACCGACGTCGACGGCATGGTCACGTTCACCATGGACTCCAGCGACGAGATCGACATCGCCCGAAATGTGGGCATTGGCGACTTGAGCTTCTTTTCCCGCGTGCATCACGGCGGCGGCGCGGCGGCCGGCACCGTGGTGCATGCGGCGATGGCCGTCGCCACTGGCGTCGCCGATGTCGTGGTGTGCTGGCGCGCCTTCAACGAACGTTCCGGGTTCCGGTTCGGCGGCAGCGGACGCACCAGTGCGGAGACCCCGCTGTTCATGGCGCACTACGCGCCGTTCGGATTGATCACTCCCGCAGCGTGGGTCGCGATGCACGCGCAGCGCTACATGTCGACCTACGGAGTGACGAACGAGGACTTCGGCCGGATCGCCGTCGTGGACCGAACCCACGCCGCCAAGAACCCCGATGCGTGGTTCTACCAGCGTCCGATCACATTGGAGGACCACCAGAATTCCCGCTGGATCGTCGAGCCAGTGCTGCGGCTGCTGGATTGCTGTCAGGAAAGCGACGGCGGGGTCGCGCTGGTGGTGACCAGTGCCGAACGCGCCCGCGACCTGCGGCAACCGCCGGCCGTCATCACCGCGGCCGCGCAGGGCGCGGCCGCCAACGGTGAAATGATGACTAGCTACTACCGCGAGGACATCACCGGCCTCCCCGAGATGGGGGTGGTGGCCAAGAGGCTGTGGCGCGATTCGGGCTTGAAGCCGCAAGACATCCAAACCGCCTTCATTTACGACCATTTCACGCCGTTCGTGTTCACCCAGCTCGAGGAGCTGGGTTTCTGCGGGCGCGGCGAAGCCAAAGACTTCGCTACCGTGGAGCGGCTGTCGCTTGGCGGGGAGCTGCCGATCAACACCAACGGCGGGTTGCTCGGCGAGGCCTACATCCACGGAATGAACGGCATCACCGAAGGGGTGCGTCAGGTACGCGGCACTTCCTATAACCAAGTCGACAATGTCGAGCACGTATTGGTCACGTCGGGCACCGGCGTGCCCACCAGCGGCTTGATTCTGGCGCCAGCTGACTGAAATTACGAGAAAAAGGATTTCTCATGCCGAAGCTCGCAGTGCTGACCGCATACGGCGGACCGATCGAGCTGGCCGAGTTTCCGCTGTCGGCCCCGGCGCCGAAAACCGCTGCACTCAAACTGCGGATGGCCGGGATCTGCGGATCCGACTTGCATATCTTTCGCGGCGAGCTGCCATTGCCTTGCCCCTTCGCCATGGGCCACGAAATGGTTGGCGAGATTGCCGAACTCGGGGACGGATTGACCGCGGACGCGACCGGAAAGCCGCTGGCGGTCGGCGATCGCGTGGTGACTCCATACTTTTGGAGCTGCGGGCAATGCCACGCGTGCGCGCGGGGCCGTTCCTACGCCTGCCACAACCTGATGGCCGGCGAATACCGCAGCCACGAGCAAGCACCACACTTCGTCGGCGCATACGGTGAGTACTACTACACCAGTCGGCGACAGCCGCTCTACAAGGTGCCCGAAGACCTCGCCGACGAAGCCGTCGCGCCGCTCAATTGCGCTCTAGCACAGGTGTTGTTCGCGCTGCGCGACGTGCGGCTCGGCGACACCGTCGTCATCCAGGGCGCGGGCGGGCTGGGCATCAACGCCGCCGCCGTGGCGCGTACCGCAGGCGCCGCGGCGGTTATCGTCATCGACAAAATCGCCGAACGCCTCGATGTCGCAGCAGATTTCGGTGCCACCCATTGCATCGACGCGAGTAACATCTCGACCGCAGGAGTCACCGAGCAGGTCCACAAACGCACCGACGGCATCGGCGCAGACTGGGTGCTCGAGGTTGTCGGTGTGCCAGGCGTCATTCCCGACGGGATCGGCTTCCTCAACAACGGCGGCACGCTGCTCGAGGTCGGCAACATCGGGATGGGGCGGACCTTCGAGCTCGACCCGAGCGCTCTGGTCTATGGCAACAAATCTGTGCGCGGCGTAATGCTCTACGACCCAGTCATGCTCGCAATCGGCTTGTCCTTTCTGCAATACACCAGTTTTCCGTTCAGCCGGCTGATGCCCGAGCCTTTCCACCTGGCCGATGTCAACGCCGCCTTCGCGTCAGCCGATGCCGGTTTGGTGCCCAGAGGGGCTTTGGTTCCGTGATGACACAGGCTTCCGCGTTGACGCCGGCGACCGACACCCGCGAACTCATCGTGGAGTCCGCATACGCCTGCTTTCGTAGGCAGGGACTGCAGAAGGCGACGATCGTTGACATCGCCAAGGCGGCCGGGGTCGCACGCAGCACGATCTATGAGTACTTCAGCGACAAGGCCGCCATTGTCGAAGCGTGTGCCGAGCACGCTTCCGAGCGCTTCTATCGCGAGATGTCCAAAGCGATGGGCCGGGGCAACTCGCTCGAGGAAAAGCTAAGCCATGCGGCTGTATTCGTGACCCAGGCGCGACGGGCCATCGCATCGGAGAAGTACTTTGACGAAGATGCGATCAGCCTGCTGCTGACCAAAGATGCCGCCGTGTTGCTGCGCGAATGCGTCGACTTCTTCGCGCCCTACCTTTCCGCGGCCAGGCTCACCGGCGAGGTTCGCAAGGACCTCGACGTCGACGCAGCCGGGGAATGGTTTGCGCGCATACTGTTCTCGTTGTTCAGCACGCCGTCATCGATACGGGACATGGACGACCCCGAGGTGGCGGCCGAGTTCGTGCGTGCGCACGTGGTGCGCGGATTCGCGGGTGACCGTCCGCGGCCCCGTCGCGCCCAGTGACCGTGCTTGAGTGTGCATCGTGGGCGTCGAATGTGCGTCCTCGGCGGGATTCGGGCAAATTCTTCACCGTGAGCGCACACTCAACTCCGTGAGCGCACACTCGATTCAACCGCGCTCACTGATCGCGTTCGGCCAGGGCCCGCAAGAAGAACGCCAGGTTGGCAGGTCGTTCGGCCAACCGCCGCATGAAGTAGCCGTACCACCGGGTGCCGAACGGCACGTAGACCCGGATCTGGTTACCGGCATCGGCCAACCGCCGCTGCTCGCCGTCGCGGATGCCATACAGCATCTGGTATTCGAAATCGCCGGTGGCCCTGCCTGATTCGCGTGCCAGCGTGGGCGCCGCTTTGATAACGGCGGGGTCATGGGAGGCCACCATCGGATAGCCCGAGCCGCCCATCAGCACCCGTAGACACTTCAGATATGAGTCGGTGACCGCGGCGGGGTCCCGGTAGGCCACCGATGCCGGTTCGCCGTAGGCACCCTTGCACAACCGGATCCGGGCACCGGCTGCGGCGAATTCTTCACAATCACCGAGCGTGCGCCGCAGGCATGCCTGTAAAACCATGCCCAGCCATCTGAAGTCGACCCGCAAGTCGCGCACGATCGACAGCGTCGAATCGGTCGTCGTGTGGTCTTCGGCGTCCACCGTCGCCCACATACCGGCTCGCTGCACTGCCTCACAGATCGTATGGGCATTTTCCTGAGCGATTTTCTCGCCTTCACGTTCTAGCGACTGCCCCAGCGCCGACAGCTTCAGCGATACCTCAAGTGGTCGGACGCGGTGATCGCCGCCATCGCCGAGCTGGCTCAATTTGTCTATCAGATGTAGGTAAACCCGCACCGCCGCATCGGCGTCATCGGCGTTGGTGACATCCTCGCCCAGATAGTCAATGCTGACATAACGGCCCGAATCACGAAGCACAGCAATGCTGTTCATCACACTGTCAACCGTCTCCCCGGCCACGAAACGGTGCACCACCCTACGGGTGACTGGCAACCGCTCGGCAGTGCGGCGCAATCCTTCTCCCCTGCTAGCGGCCAGGATCACCGGACGAACAGTGTTGGCGAACAGTCCGGCCATCACTGTGCTGCCATGTGCGGATAGGTGTGGTGGGTCGCCGGGACGAACGTCTCCTTGAGGGTGCGGACCGACGTCCAGCGCAACATATTCAATATTGACCCGGCCTTATCGTTGGTACCCGAGCAGCGCGAACCTCCGAAAGGCTGACGCCCGACGACCGCACCGGTCGGCTTGTCGTTGACGTAGAAGTTCCCCGCGGCGAACCGCAGGCGGTCCTGGGCGGTCAGCACGGCCTCGCGGTCGTCGGCAATGACCGCGCCGGTTAGCGCATAACGAGATCCGGTGTCGATAACGTCGAGGATTCGTTCGTAATCTTCGTCGGGGTAGACATGCACCGACAGCAGCGGACCGAAGTATTCGGTCGCAAAAGACTCGTCGGTCGGGTCGTCGGAGAGGAACACCGTGGGCCGCACAAAATAGCCCACACTGTCGTCATATTCGCCACCAACGGCGATGGTGACATTGGCCGCGCTTTTCGCCCGCTCTATGGCATTGACGTTTGTTGTGAAGGCCCGCTGGTCGATCAGCGCGCCACCGTAGTTGGTCAGATCGGTGACGTCGCCGTAGCGCAAGGCGGCTGTCTCGGCCAAGAAATCGTCACCCATGCGCCGCCATACCGAATGGGCAATAAATGCCCGTGACGCCGCCGAGCATTTCTGGCCCTGGTAGTCGAATGCGCCGCGAATCAAAGCCGTGCACAGCACATCTGGCCGCGCCGAGGGGTGGGCGAGCACGAAGTCTTTGCCGCCGGTCTCGCCGACCAGCCGCGGGTAGCTGTGGTAGCGCCCGATATTGGCACCCACTTCCTGCCATAGATGCTGGAAGGTTGCCGTCGACCCGGTGAAGTGGATGCCGGCCAGCCTCGGATCGGCCAGTGTCACATCGGAAACAGCGAAGCCGTCCCCGGTGACCAGGTTGATCACCCCGGGCGGCAGCCCCGCGGCCTCGAGCAGTTGCATGAGCAGATAAGCGGACAGGGTCTGGGTGATCGACGGCTTCCACACGACGGTGTTGCCCATCAGCGCGGGCGCTGTCGGCAAGTTGCCGGCGATCGATGTGAAGTTGAACGGCGTGATCGCGTAGACGAAGCCGTCCAGCGGGCGGTAGTCGGTCCGGTTCCACTCCCCTGGACCGCTGATCGGTTGCTGGGCCAGGATCTGACGGGCGAACGCGACGTTGAACCGCCAGAAGTCGATCAGCTCGCAGGGCGCGTCGATCTCGGCCTGGTACACGGACTTGGATTGGCCCAGCATCGTGGCGGCGGCGGTCTTTTCCCGCCACGGGCCCGCGAGCAGATCGGCGGCCCGCAGGAAAACCGCGGCGCGTTCGTCGAACGGCATTGCCGCCCAGCTGTTTTTCGCTGCCATGGCCGCCTCGACGACGGCAGTGGCGTCGGCGTGGTTGGCGTTGGTCAGGGTGCCCAGCTTTGCGGCGTGCCGGTGCGGTTGCACGACGTCGATCGGCTCACCGTCGCCCATCCGGTGTCTGCCGCCGATGACATGCGGGAGGTCGATCGGGTGGTCGGCCAGCAACGCCAGTTCGGTGCGGAGCCGGGCGGTTTCCGGGGATTGCGGCGCATAGTCGTGGACCGGCTCGTTGGCCGGCATCGGAACCTGGGTGATCGCGTCCATGCGATCAAGGATCCCCGGCAGGACACCTCGTTTAGTTGGCTGATCAGACAAGATAAGTCGTACATGATAGTAGAATCAGACAACATGCGAGTGGCTGGTGTTGGGCTGGGTCAGCTGCTGCTCGCGCTGGACGCGACCATGGTCAGCCTGGTGGACGCGCCACGTGGGCTGGACCTTCCGGTGGGGTCGGCGGCGCTGATCGATTCCGATGATGTGCGGCTCGGCCTGGCGAGCGCTGCGGGCTCGGCCGATGTCTTCTTCCTGCTGGGCGTCACCGACGACGAGGCGTTGCGATGGATCGAGGGGCAGGCGCGCGGGGCGCCGGTGGCGATCTTCGTCAAAGAGCCGTCGGACGCACTGGTGGCCAAGGCGGTCGCGACCGGGTCAGCGGTGGTGGCCGTGGAGCCGCGGGCCCGCTGGGAGCGCCTCTACCAGTTGGTCAATCACGTCTTGGAACATCATGGGGACCCCGCCGACCTTGACTCGGGCACGGATCTGTTCGGTCTGGCGCAATCCCTGGCCGACCGCATTCACGGCATGGTCAGCATCGAAGACGCCCAATCGCATGTGCTCGCCTATTCGGCCTCCAACGACGAAGCCGACGAGCTGCGGCGGCTTTCCATCCTGGGCCGCGCCGGCCCGCCAGAGCATCTGGAGTGGATCGGTCAATGGGGCATCTTCGATGCGCTGCGCGCCGGCGGCGAGGTGGTGCGGGTCGCCGAGCGCCCGGAGTTGGGTCTGCGTCCGCGGCTGGCGATCGGGATCCATCAGCCGCCGGTCGGTGCGCGGCGACCACCGGTGTTCACCGGCACCATCTGGGTGCAGCAAGGCTCACAACCCCTGGCCGACGACGCCGAAGAGATGTTGCGAGGTGCGTCGGTGCTGGCCGCCCGGATCATGTCGCGGCTGGCGGCCCGGCCGTCTGCGCACGCATGGCGGGTGCAGCAAGTGCTGGGCCTGGCCGACGGCGAACCCGGCGACGTGGCTGTCATCGCCCGCGAACTCGGCCTCGCCGCCGATGGCAGCGCCGCACTGATCGGCTTGGACACCGCAGATACCGGGGCCCGGCATGTACGGCTGGCTGACGTCCTGGCCTTGAGCGCAAGCGCTTTTCGCCGTGATGCTCAGGTCGCGTCCAACGGGTCGCGGGTCTATGTGCTGCTGCCACAGACCGCGACGACCCGGTCGGTCACCTCGTGGGTCCGTGGCACGATCAGCGCACTGCGTTCCGAGCTTGGCGTGCAGTTGCGGGCCGCTATCGCAGCGCCGGTTGCGGGCCTGGCGGGTGTCGCTGCGGCACGCACCGAAGTGGACCGCGTGCTCGACAGTGCTGAGCGCCACCCGATTTTAGGTCAGGTGACATCCCTGGCCGAAGCGCGCACCACCGTTTTGCTCGACGAGATCGTCACCCTGGTCGGCAGCGAAGAGCGGTTAGTCGATCCGCGGATCATCGACCTGCGTGCGAAGGATCCGGTGCTGGCCGAGACCCTGCGGGCCTACCTGGACAGCTTCGGCGACATCGCCGCCGCCGCGCAGTCATTGCAAGTACACCCCAACACGGTTCGCTACCGGGTGCGGCGGATCGAGAAGCTGTTGTCGACCTCGCTGGCTGATCCCGAGCTGCGGCTGCTGTTTTCGCTGGGGTTGCGGGCTTTGGAGAGCCCGTGGCGCGCTCGGCTTAAGTCCAGTGGGGATGAGGGGCTGTCTTCGTCGTTTCGCCGCTGAACTTGCCACCGGCGCCCGAGGCTGGACGGAGGTTCCCGCGGGCTGCCGGTGGCGGTCCGGGCGCCGCACAGCCTTCTGATGGCGCTCGCACACCACGAACTCGGCGATTACCACCATCATCCCAGTCAGCACTAGCAAGCAGGTACGGACACACCCGAGTTAGGACATTTTAGTGCGCACCTTCGGTGGCGGCAGCGCTGTCGCCGGAGGCTCTGGGCGCCTCGGCGGCAGTGGCGATCGCGGCGAGGGCGTCTTGGATTTCGGCGGGTAGTGGGTCAGCTGCGGTGAGGGTGTGGCTGCCGGCGCGGATGGTGACGGTGCGGTAGCGGCGTAGCGTTTGGACGAATTTCTTAATGCTCCAACCGGTTTGGCGCTCGATCCAGTGGCTGATGGCCAAGGCGGCGAACACGATGCTCAGGTGCGCCTCGATTGATTCGCGTTTGTGATGATAGATCGGGCGGGCTTGCAGGTCGTGCTTGGACATCCGGAAGCTCTTCTCGATGCGCCACAGCTGGTGGTAGGCGCCGATGACGAATTCGGGGGTTTGGCTGGTGAGGTTGGTGGTGTAGCCCTTGATCCCGGCCAACGCTCGGGCTTTGGCCTCCAGGTCACGGTTGATGCTTTTCTCGGCCCCGGTGAGCTTGATGAACCGGTTGCGTTTGACCGAGACCTTGCCGGCGACAGCCTTTTCGGCTTTGGCGACCTGCTCATCGATCCCACGCAAGGTGCGCCGGGCACGGTCGTGGCGGTACTGGTAGTAGATCACCCGATCAGGGATGCCGCGGGCCTTCTCGGCAGGAGTGGCCGGCCACGGCTGGGTGAACACCTGCTGATCGGGGATCTCTTGACCGGGGTGTTTGTCGCGCCATTCGCTGATGATCTGCGGCACGTAAGGGATGCGGGTGCCCAGGATGAACGACAACCCGGCGGCGAAGATGGCCTTCTGGTTGTCCTCAGAGATCATCCCGGCGTCGGCCACCACGGTTACATCAGTGAGCCGATGGGCTGTCTTGAAGGCGTTGATGACCGGCAGCATCGTGTCGGTCTCGGGCTCGTTGCCTTTGAACGCCCCCACCGCCAGCGGGAAGCCGGTGGCATCGGTGAGCAGCCCGACGGTGATCTGCGGTTCCAGTCTGCGTTCCTTGGAGTTATGCCGACGTCGGCATAACTCCAATTACGCCGAGCGTGCGGTTATGCCGAGGTCGTGGTGGCTGTGGCGGTGTTCGTGCTGTTCGGCGGGCTTGGCGGGGGTGGCCCGCGCGGCATAACCGTGGCGGCGCGGGCCGTGGTGTGCCTGTCTGGTGGTGCTCTGTTTGGCCTATCAGGAGGAGAAGACATATGGACCCGGTATGCACCGCCGATGCCCGCGACGGCACGGCTTCGGTGAGTGGTGTGCTCGTCGAGTTCGGAGAGTGGCTGGGTCGTCAACGTGGGCTGGCGCCGGTCACCATCAGCAATTACTGCTGGAATGTCGAGCAGTTCCTTGAGGCGTTGCCCCAGCCCACGCAGGTATCGGTCAGTCTTCTGGACGCAGGGACCGTCACGGCGTTCATGGTCGAGTACTGCCGGGATCGCAATACGAATTCGGTGAAGTCGATGGCGAGGTCGGTGCGTTCGTTCCTGCGGTTTGCGCACGCGACGGGTCGAACATCGGTCGGGTTGTGGGACGCGGTTCCGGTGTCAGCGGGTTGGCATTTGGCCTCGCTGCCGAGGTCGGTGCCGGCTGCAGACCTTGAGCATCTTCTGGCGGTCGCGGGGCGTTGGCGGTTGTCGGTCATCGACCGCCGCGACTACGCGATCTTGCTGCTGTTGGCTCGACTCGGGCTTCGGCGAGGCGAGGTCGCAGGTCTTGGCCTCGACGACATCGACTGGCGGGCCGGAGAACTCACCGTCATCGGCAAGGGCGACCGGGTTGAACGCCTGCCGCTGCCGACCGAGCCGGGAGAAGCGATCGCCGCGTGGCTAGTCGATGGACGGCCCGAGTGCCAGACGCGGTCGGTGTTCACCACATTGCGACCGCCCGGTCGGCCGCTGTCGTCTGGAGCGATCGGCTATATCGTGGCCGGTGCATGCCAGTCCGCCGGGTTGGACCGCATTGGTGCTCACCGTCTGCGTCACACGCTGGCAACGGCGATGCTGCGGGCCGGGGCGCCACTGTCGGAGGTGGGGCAGGTGCTGCGCCACCGCAGCGCGAGGTCCACCGCGATCTACGCCAAGGTCGATGAGGGTGCTCTGCGACCGCTAGCGCGGCCATGGCCCGGTAGTGCACCTGGTGGCGCAGATGCTGATGACGCTGCTCGGCGTCTGGCTCGCCCGTGGCCGGGATCTCGATCATGAACACATTGCGTGAGAACGTCACCGACTACATTGCCATGCGCCGGGCGATGGGCTTCAAGGTCGACGGCCTGAACAAGCTGTTGCTGAACTTCGTCGCTTTCTGCGAGGCCTGTGGGGCCACCCGCGTCCGCAACGACCTTGCGGTGCAGTGGGCCACGGCCAGGATCAAGGTTCCCGTCAGTGACGCGCTGTTCGCCCGCCGGATGGACGCGGTGCGGATCTTCGCCCGATATCAATATGCCCTGGACCCGGCCACGGAAGTCCCTGCCGAGGCGATCTGCCGCCGGCGATACCGGCCGAAAGAGCCAAACGTGTTCAGCCAGGCTGAGATCCGCGCGTTGCTTGCCGCCTCGGATATCTTGTCTCCACGGTTCAAAGCGCTGACGTGGCACACGCTGATCGGCCTGCTCGCGGCCACGGGGATGCGTCCCGGCGAGGCGTGCCGCCTGACGCTCAGCGACATCGATCTGACCAACGGCGTGATTGAGGTAGTGCAGACGAAGTTCGGCAAGTCCAGGCTCGTGTTCATCCACCCGAGCACCGCCACCGTTGTGGCCCAGTACTTACAGGCCCGTCAGGGTTGGGTCGGGACCGCCACGCGAGCCTGCCCAACCGTGTTCGTCAACAGCCGACGCGGGCCGCTCAACCCGGACACACTGGGCGTTACCTTCAAGCGGATCGTCGCCGCTGCCGATCTGACCACCGAGGGTGGCCGCCGGCCAGTCAGGCTTCATGACCTGCGGCACACCTTCGCCGTGACCACGATGATCGACTGGTACCGCGACGGCCAAGACGTTCAGGTGCGCCTGCCCCTGCTGTCGACCTGGCTCGGTCATGTCGATCCCGCCTCCACGTACTGGTATTTGCACGCGGTGCCCGAACTGCTCGCACACGCCGCGTATCGCCTTGACGCACAAACGAGTTCGCCCACCACGGAGCCTGCGTCATGACCGCCCCGACCGTGGCCTCCCTGCTCCAAGGTTTCTTCACCGAACGACTCGTTCGGCAGCTGCAGGCCAGCCCGCAGACCATCTCGGCCTACCGCGACACCGTCAAGCTCTTGCTGATGTTCGCCGCCAAGAAGACCAAGAAGGCCCCATCCCGTCTGACGATCGACGACCTCGACGCGGTGACCGTCGGCGCGTTCCTCAGCTACCTCGACGACGAACGACGCAACAGCACAGCGACCCACAACGCGCGCCTGGCCGCGATCCACTCCTTCTACCGCTACGCACTGCCGCTGATCCCAGACCGCGCCCACACCGCAAGCCAGGTCTTGGCGATCCCGCAACGCCGTCACGACCGGGCGATCGTGTCGTATCTGACCAGCTGCGAGACCGAGGCCCTTCTGGCGGCGCCGGACCGCACCACCTGGTACGGGCGTCGCGACCACGCTCTGCTCCTCACGACCGTTCAGACAGGGCTTCGTGTCTCGGAGGTGACCGGGCTGAGGATCAAGGACATCACTACCACGACACCCGGGGCAGCCGTGCACACCACAGGCAAGGGCCGAAAGGAACGCGCCACCCCACTGACCCGCCAGACCGCGGCCGTCCTACGCGCCTGGTTACCAGAGGCCGGGCCGGCGCCCAGCGGCCCGGCGTTCCCGACACACCGGGGAATCCGGATGTCCGCCGACGCCGTTCAACGGCTCGTGACCAAACACACCACCGCCGCCGCGCGCAGCTGTCCGTCGATCAGCGCCAAGCACGTCACCCCTCATACCCTGAGGCATACCGCGGCGATGACGCTGCTGCACGCCGGCGTCGACACGTCCGTCATCGCCTTGTGGCTGGGCCACCAAAGCCCGGTGACCACCCACATCTACCTGCATGCCGACATGACCATCAAGGAACGGGCCTTGGCACGCCTCTCCATGCCGAACACCGCCCCGGGCCGCTACCGGCCCGGTGACGACCTCATCAACTTCCTCGAAAGACTATGAATACCAACCCCGCCGCCACGGTTATGCCGCGCGGGCCACCCCCGCCAAGCCCGCCGAACAGCACGAACACCGCCACAGCCACCACGACCTCGGCATAACCGCACGCTCGGCGTAATTGGAGAACCCCGACTCACGGAATCCATCAGCGGTGTCGGTCTCGAAGTACAGCGTGGTGACGTCGTAGAGCACCAGCGATGCCGGTCTCAGCCCCGCATGGCCGGTACAGGCCGCGGACAACGCAGCACGAAACGCGTCCTTGGCGTAGCCCGGCAGTCGCCGGGTCAGCGTCCGGTAGGTGACCGCCTCGATCCCGGTCAGCCAGCACCCGCAGTGAGCAGCCTGCTGGTGGGCTCGAGAGCGGGCCAACACCAGATCACGAAACACCTCATCACCGCCGGCGGCGCGACCGAATCCGAGTGCCTATAGACCGTGCACAAGGCTCCCAGAGATCCCCTGCCGGGAGCGATGATTCTAGTGGCCCACTACCGATCGGCCAGACAACCAGGTCCAACCACTGGCCTGTGTGATCCGCTGACCGGCTGCGACTGAGCACCTCGACTGTGAATCGTCATGAGCTGATCCGACATGCTCGATGGCGTGACCCTGCCGCGAGGACCACACGATCTGGACCGCAGTCGCTCCGACGCGGTCCACCGTCCGCACGTAGGCCACGGCTGCACTACGAGCCGATTAGTGCGAAGTTCGACACGCGAAAAAAGTGGTAGGTAAGGAAAAGGAGTGGAGTCCCAGTCAGCACTAGCAAGCAGGTACGGACACAGGTGACATGCCGACGAGCCGGCACGTCCCGTGACACGTATTGCCGGACATGTGTGAGCCGGCCGATTCGTGGTGGAACGCGCACTTTTCCCGATCAATGCCGAACGCGCACTTAACGCCGCCCAAGTCGCCGAATGCAAACATCCACAACCTTCTAGACCGGCTCCGCGTTTTTGCGTATTGCGACGTCGAGGTACGGCATGAATAACCCGAGCGGCAGGTCGGGCCGCTGTCGGTGGAGCATGTTAACGAAGCGGCGGTTGGCGGAAAGGCGATAGTAGAGCCAGCGAAGCTGATTCTGCTTCATTTGGAAGCTCTGCCGGTCGACCAGGAAGTCAAGATCCCCGATGGGTCCGAGCGCCAGCTCTATGTCGTGATAGCTCACGCCTCGGCCGCGGCGACTGAGTTCGAGTTTCGCTTCCTCAGACGTGGTATCGAACGGCGACGCTTGGTAGTTCCGCGTTTGCTGGATGTACTCCAGCGCCAGCTCGTCGGGCAACCAGTGGAAAAACGGCAAGTCCGCGGTGTGGGAATCGAAAGGCCAGAGCCGATTAGGTGCTTCGATAATGCAGAGGACGCCGTCATCCACCAACATCCGCGAGGCCACTTGCAAGCTACGCAAGCGCTCACGGTGTGTCATGTGCTCCAGGGAGGCAAAGAAGATCACCAAGTCGAAGCTCTGGTGATCGAAATGGGTACCTACCTCGGTTGCGTTCATGTCATACAGTGACGGTTCGTCGAGTCCAAAGAAACGGAACCTCGCCCGCGCCACCTCTACCGATTCCGGCATGACGTCGATCCCGGTGACCTTGCTGCCCTGCTCGGCCATGGCGAAGGCCGACGACCCCGTCCCGCATCCGATCTCGAGAACCCGGGCCCCGTCCAAGCGACGCAGCGCGTTGAGCCACGGCATATATTCGTGTCGGTCGTATATGAGACGCCCGACGGTGTGCTCGTCAAGTTCGTGGCGGCCCACATCGGAATCCCAGTATTCCGGGGTTGACCAGCTGCTGAGCAGGTGACTACGAAACCGGTCCACGGTCACTGGATCAAGCGGCACGAACCGTCGACGGAGATCGGGTGTAGTGGCCCTGTCAGCCCGCCATATGATGCGGCGGGCCGACTCTTTCGCGCGCTCCTTGGTGAGCCACTGCTGCGCACGTCCTACACCCCGATCGGAGTTGTCCACGAATTGTCTCCCGGTCTGGGTAGTGAGTGCGCCCGCGTACCCCGGGTCGCAATGCGAACTTCACGATAATGCCTGTCACGGCCCTGCAAAGTCACAGACAACTCTCGCGGGCCATCGAACAAGGCGTCGATCTCGCCACGGATCCGATCGGTGGGTGATACTCGTGTTGATGGCGCGATCACCGCCCGCCACCATGTCGCGGTCCGCAGCAACGCTGGCGACAAGACGAGGCGATTCAGCGTGGAGCCCACGCTGGCGGGACTGCGTACCCTCACCGACAGGTTGATCGGCTACGACAATATCGATGCCGTTGTTGAACCGACGTCGATGACGTGGCTTCCGCTCACGATCGCGGTCGAGAGGGCCGGCGGCACCATGCATATGGTCGGTGCGCGCCATTCCGCCGGGTTGCGGGGTGCGATCGTCGGTAAGTGCAAGTCCGATGTGATCGACGCTGATGTCCTCACCCGCGCCGGGCAGATTTTCGAGTTGACGCCGCTAACACTGCCGGACCCTGCTCAGCTGGCATTGCGCCGTTCGGTGATCCGACGTGCCGCCGCGGTGATCGACGCGAATCGGTCCTGGCGGAGATTGATGTCGTTGGCCGGTGGGCGTTTCCCGATGTGTGGACCGCGTTCGCCGGGTCGCTGCCGACCGCGACAGCGGTGTTGGGGCGTTGGCCCGACATACGGTGGTTGGCCGGCGCGCGGCGTGCACGTTGACCGCCGTCATCGCCGCGCACACCCGCGGTGTCGACGACACCGGGGCCCGGGCCGAGGCCGTCAGGACCGCAGCAACGGGGTGGGCGCATTCTGGGAAGGCCACCTCGATCTGGACGCCTGGCGATCGACGTCACCGAGCATCTCAGCGACCTGGCCGACGATCAGGCCGCGTAACACGATTCACCGCCACAGCACCGCTGGTGGGAACATCTCTACGGCGACGACGAACTGCTGCTTTCGGTACCTGGGATGGGGCCGGTCACCGCCGCACGGTGCGCGCATTCCTCGGTGACGGGTCGAGTTTCTCCTCGGCGAAGAAGGCCGCCTCCTACGCCGGAATCACGCCCTCGAGCTGGTCTTCGGGGACGGTGACGGCCCCCCGGCGGACGATCACCAAGGAAGGACCCGCGCCGCTGCGGCTGGCGTTGTCCAGGCCGGCGGGGCCGCCGACGCATCGATCCGCAACTGGCTGCGTTCTACCACCGGCTGATGACCACCCACGGACACGCCACACCCAGGCCATCGCCGTGGCCCGAAAGCTCGCCGAACGCACTTGGGTAACCATCACCACCGGCCGCCCCTACCAGCTGCGTGACGTCGACGGCCGCCGGTGACCGCCCGCGCCGCCAAGGAACTCATCGACACCTACTACCGTGTCGACGCCGCCACCCGCGCGAAGGCCCGTGCTCACACCGACACAGTCCGGAAGTGGAAAATGACACGCTGACACAACAATCAAACCGCCACTGACGCGCTGCTCGAGGCCGACCACACCCAGCATTTCGACCCGGGCACCTGTCAGTGCGCTGTTAAGAGGGTCATGGGATGCAGACCGACCTTGACACACGCAAGTGACGACCAGAACCGGACGATAGGATCTTCCGAGTTAACAGGGGCGTAGTCCTTCCTTCGTTGAGTTGGTAGCTCTTGAAGGAACCTACGTCCGTCATCATTTACACCGGCGGATGGACGCGATCCGGTGAACGAGATGGACCCGTTGGCCATCATCGACGCGGGTATGCGCAATTCCATCGAAAATGCCTTCGCCCTGATTCGCGCGATACTCCCCCCGCCTCCCGACTGACCTGAGAACCGAGCGTCGTCCGCCGATCGCCGGGCACTTGGCCCGCACCTACAATGCTTGAGTGGTCCGGTCCTCGGGTGCAGTACCGGCCACCTGTCCTACTTCGGAGTCGTGATGCAGGCGGGCAGGTTCAGCCGCCGGTCGGTCCTGGCTCGAGACGTCCACCGCTTGCTCCGTGTCGGATTTCAGCAACGGCCAGCCTTTACGCAGCACGTAGTCGAGCCAGGCACCCGCGAGCTGCGAGGTGAGCACGGCGGCGACCACAAGCGTGGTGTAGAACTTCGAGCTGATGATGCCGGCGTCGAAAGCGACGCTGGCCAGCACAATGCCCGGGCCGCCGCGGGCGTTGGTGGTGATCCCAAGGTTGATCAGTTCCAGGCCCCGGAATCCGGCGAACCGCCCGGCGAGCCCGACCGACAGCATCTTCACCACACAAGTGCCGACGATGAAGATGACCATCATCGTCAACGAGACGCCGCGGATCAAGTCCAGCTTCAGGCCCACGATCGCGAAGTAGACGGGAATGAAGAAAGCGAAGGAAACTTTGCTGATCGCGTCGAGCGCCTCTTCGAAGATCCTGCGCTTCTTGTGCACCAGGGCGAAACCGGCGAGGAATGCGGCGAACACGAGGTTGACATCGAGGGCACCGGCGACCGCGCAATAAGCCAATAAGACCGCAATGGCGTACCCGGTGGGCGAGTGCTGCGCGAGAACATTCCAACGAGCCTTATTGATGCGCTTGATGGCACGCGGAACGAGCGTGAGCCCGAGGACGAAGTAGGCCACCGTCACCAACAGATGCACTGCCATCTGCCATGGATGCAGATGGGCTTTGGCCGCGATTGAGGTCGCGATCGCGAGCGCGAGCCACAACACGATGTCCTCGAGCACCGCGACGCCAAGGATGAGCCGCGCAAACCGCGTATCCAGAATTTTGAGGTCGGCGAAGATTTTCGACACCACCGGCACTGAGGTGACAGCGACACCCACCGCCAGAATGATGATGAGCGACACCCGATTGCCATGCGGCCCGGCCATGCTGGGACGAATCAGGTGAGGACCGAAGACGAGCCCGAGCAGGAACGGTATGCCGGTACCCACGATGACGAGCCAACTCACGTTGCGCCGCTCGCCTCGGCCGAACAGCTGTTGCACCTCGGCACCGGAGACAAACATCAGCAGTAGTAAGCCGAGCCAATAGACGAAGGTCAGGATGTGAGTGTTGTGCCTGGCGGTGCCCATGAGGTGCGCGAAAAATGGCAGCCGGCCGAGCAGCGCCGGGCCTAGCACGACCCCGGCCAAAATTTCGCCAACCACTTTCGGTTGACCAAGCTTCATGAACAAATAACCCAACAATTGAGCCAGGCCGACAAGCAGAAGCAGGACGACGATGACCGCAGTCAATTGGGAATTCGACACTATACACTCCTCATATTATTGGGGACACTCTGGCCAGCGCGGCCTTGGCCGGTGACCCAACGTTGGTAAAACTGAAAGGCGAGCGTCAGCGCTCCTATACCGATAGCCACGGAAATTGGGTATTTGATACTGGGCGAATCAATGACCAGGGGAAGAAGTCCCACCGCCAGCGCGGGCGGCATGTGAAGTTGCAGGAGACGAAGCGCAATAACGCCGAACACCATCCCGCATGCGGCTGCAATACCCCCGCTGCCCAAGAGACTGACAGCGACCCACCCTGCGATCGCTGTCAGAAAGCATGCGGCGGGAAGAGCCAACGGCTTTCCGGCCCAGGGACACGTAGTGGGGTGCGCAAACATCTCGTAGGCTATGACGATGAGCGGGGGGAACAAGATGAGTCGCAGTCCCGAAGCTGTGGCGCAAAAGGCCATCACCGTCAGAAACGCAAAGAACGGTAAAATCCACGCGTTTCCGGCAGGCAGCGATTCGAGAACATCATCGGTGTTCGCCCTCGAAACATGAGGTGCCGGATACGTCCTCCGGCAATGCCTTTGCCAGGGCAATAAAATAGCAACCAGGACGACTAGGCTCAGCGCGATCGAGGCGGGATAGAGCCAGCTCTTGATTCCCAAGAAGAGTGGTAGCACCCCGGCCGCAATCCCTGGGGCGATATTCGATTTAAGCAAAGTGAGAAGAAGCAAGCACGAAGTGACGACCAACAGAATGGCCAAAACACCAAACGGGAATATCCGCGTTATCAGAATCCCGATGACCGCGCCCAAGGCCGGCGTTACGATAAGCCGCCCCGGCTGACTCGCCCATTTTCCCCACGGCCGCGTCAGCACGTCGTGCGAGAGCGCCGCGAGCCCGGGGAACAACAGGTAGTGCCAGCCATTGCAGTGCGCCGCCACCACGATGTAAAGCAGGGCTACGGCCTCCATGAGGAGGCGATCGCGGAGTACCAGACCTCGATCAGCCATAGACTCTGGGTCCTCATGTCGCGTCGCGGGACTCCGCTTTACGACAAAGTCCCGCGACACTGCGACGTCGTTTCGAGCTAACTCAGCTGGCAGAAGGGTTTTCGCCCGTTTCCAACCACTGGGCGCACTCTTTGCCCAGCTTTTCGAGAGCAACGCGGTCGAAGCGCTCAACCTGCGCCGGCGTCAATTCGTTGCGGTGATCGCGCTTCAGACCTTTGTGGAAGAAGGCCTTGGCGCTGGACATGTGCGATCCACCGAACGGCGCCATCTTCTCCGCCCGGGCACTCATGTAATCGAAGGAACAGCGTTCGACAATGACGTCCATCCGCAGCGACGCGGGGTCGATGGAAAAGAATTCCGCGAGCCGAGCGATTTGACCCGGTAGATCCCTCTTCAGCTCTGCATAGTGCAGGAGTAGCACATTCGGCTCGTTCCTGAGCCGCCACCACGACTTCATGATGTCGAGCAGGTCGCAGCACTGATACCCATTGGTGTCGAGCCACAGGTCGAAGAACTGCTGCATATCCTCGGGAATCACCAGCGGGGTGGGGTCGCCGGACCACTCGGCGTGGATCTGATTAATCGCCCCCATCGTCGCCGGATTGAAATTGTAGAGATAGTTGTGGAAGCTGATTCCGAGATCTTTGCCGTTTCGACCGACGAACACATAGCGGGCCTCGGGGGCGATCGGGAGGGCGTCCGCGGGCAGATGTGATTTGACGACCCGCCGCATTCCGGCCTCGCGCTGCTCCTTCAGCACTTTGAGCATCCCGGCATGATCGCCCCAGCTGGAATCCAGCCAAGGCGACGTGTCTGAGAGCCCGCCCTCCGGCTCCTCGCCGTTATGGAGTATTTGCTGGACAATTCTCTGCGTCCAGGTGGTACCGGCCTTGAATGGATCCGCAACGACGATGTCACTCTCGACAAAACCGCCCTGGGCCAGGAAGTCTTCCCACACTAGGGAGTTCGAGAGGTAGTCTCTCAGGACCCTGGTCGGAGCGAGAAGTTGTTTTTCCACAGTAGATTTGCCTTCCATAAGATTGTCCGCAGTACATTCACGCGCGTCGGTTAACAACAAACCTTGAAATCGGTTTAGAAAAGCTGCCCTTCTAAACGTCAGCCCTCCCTTCCCGGGATTTCGGCAGGCAGAGTTGCTATCCAGTACACCAGTCCGATAGGAAGCGGCCCTCCATCCCTTGGAGGGCGCTCTGACCTGGAATCTTTAGTCACATACAAGCATTTCCCCCACAGGTCACCGTCGTCGCTATGTGGCCGAACACTTGTTCGCGGCTAGTTTAACTCACTGTGATTCTTATTGTCACCGAGCAACCTTATGACTTCCTGTGTTTTGGTTGGATTCTTCCTGTTCCTTCGGAAGCGTTTCAGCGCCCAGCAACCAACCATGCTTGGCCGCTACCGGCCCTACACGGTGAATCGCTGCAGGCAGGCAAACGAAGTCACGGGACTGCGACACGTAGGCCGGCTTGCGGCGGCCGTCCTCTATCCCCTGACGCGGTGGTTGTCGGCTAACAAATCCTGGCGCAACCACGCCGACCGGCGGCTGGCCCTCGCCCACTCGCCGGTCGGCGCTCCTTTTGGTTTGAAAGGTGCGGCCGCGCAATCAGTCCTTATTCAGGATGGTGCTTCCTCAAGAAAGCGGCCCATTACATCGGGACCCGTGGAATGCAGCTTGATAGACAGCTCGAGGAGTCTGTCCTTTGCTTGTTTCGGGAGCAACTCGATAGAGCGAGTGGTGGCGGAATCGTACTTCGCCCCCGGAAACCGCTGCAGGATGGTGTCTTTCTGCTCTTCCGTCGTATAAATCTCCAGCAGCTTCATGCCGGCGAAAGCCTCGTTTGCCAAGTCCGCCATTCCGGCGTTCGCCAGCGCCTCCAGCCGCTCCTCATTGATCCAAACATTGATCTTGATTATTTTCTCGTCATCACTCACGAATCGAATCCCTCCAATTGCTTCAGCGTAAAGACCGGGCGTCTGGTTTTGAGATATTCTTCGGTCACGAAGGGTGAACCCTCGCCGTGCTTGGCAGCACATTCCATCACAACTTCGAAAACCTCGTGCCGCATAACCTTCTGCGTCGGCTTAACTTCGTCCGTCAGAATGCTTCTAATCAAGCTACCGCTAAAGCTCTGCGCTTTAGAATCATGGCCGCAAAGAGCCGAGTTGGTGACTTCCAAACATTCCGGGCAGTACCAGTTCTCCCTGAGGAACACCGGCTTGATGCCCAGCTCACTTCTGTACTGCTTGAGGAGATTCTGCGCATCGTATGGATCGTAGAAGTCACCTACGCCGGCGTGATCACGCCCGAACATGTGATGTGTGCATCCGAGGTTCGTCCGCAGGATTGCGTGGAAGATCGCCTCTCGGGGTCCCGCATACCGCATGTCCCAGAGCGTGAACGACACCATGTGAACATTGTCGCGGAAATACCCGCTGGTTCTCAGAACGTTCTGCGCCAGAAGAATTGCTTCGTCGATATAGTCCCCAACCCGCTTCTGGCCAATGATGGCATTCACCAGCACGCCCGTATTCAGGTTGTCGACGGGCATGTCCTCGTTCGCCGCGAACCAGGCCTGCTTCATCAATGCCTCGTGGCCCGTATGCGGAACATTCCTCGTCTGATGAGCGACGACGTGCTTCCAGTCCCTCGCGGCCAACGCGTCCATATGCTGCTTCGGGGTAAGCCAGAAGCTTTTGAATGGCTCGTTGAAGACCGGCTCGTTGATGAGCGTGATCTCACCACCGATGAACCGATTTTCGTAGGCCAGCGTCTTCTTCACGCCTGGATGCCGAGGATCCGTCGTGCCATACGTTTTTTCGGCCATGCGCTCTAGGTCATACTCGTATATCTCGGCGATTTCAAAGATGGCCATGGGAGCATCGAGATATTCGAGGACTACGCTACCGCCCTCTTTTATATTGAGCCGCTCGATATCTTCCGCGGACATATCGAATACTATCGGTATGCTCCACAACGTTCCGTCCGGGAGTTGCATTTTATCCAAGGTCCCGTCGACCTCTTGCCGACCCATGAATCCTGTCAGCGGAGTGAAGAAGCCGTACGAAAGGCTGACTACTTCATGCGCGGTGGCCTTCGATATCGGCACGCGCGGCATGCCCTTTATCTGGCTAGCAGCATTTTCGGTGGACACCCGATCCACAATCGGTTTCCCATTGTGACCCTTATAGTTCATATCATAACCTCGTTTTCGGGATATCTATTCAACAGTTGCATTCTCGAGTTGCCAGCTTCCTTAGCCCTCCCGGGCGACTCCCGATATTGCCGGCGCATCGGGTTGACACCGCCCATGGGTGCTGGCATTCGGTTATCCGTAGACTCGTGACGTCGACATGTCATGCCGCGCGCTCACGTCCTACACATTAAGTCAGCGCGCTGCGACTTTTCAGCGGCCCGGATGCGGTTTTTAAACTTTAACCATCCCTTCCCCAGTATTTTGGCATCGAGCGAGGCTGGGGATGACGCCCGCCTTCACGAGATGAGAAACCACTTCCTCGGCCAGCGTGTCTGCATCTTTCTTACCGCCCTCAAGCCGCAGTTCCGGCTTCAGCGGAGCTTCGTAAGGATCGTCGATCCCAGTAAATCCTTTGATCTCGCCGGCCCTGACTTTTTTGTACAGCCCTTTGGGATCGCGCTGTTCACATATCTCTATAGGAGTGTCGATGAAGATCTCCATAAAATCGCCATCGTTGAGAGTTGCGCGAACTGCGTCACGATCACCACGATACGGGCTGATAAAAGCCGTCAACGCGATGATGCCGGCCTCGCAGAACAACTTCGCCACCGCCCCGATGCGTCGAATATTCTCCTCGCGATCTTCGGCGGAGAATCCCAGACCAAACCGCTTAGCAAACTCCGCTCCGTGACGCTCCTCGAGAGCATCCGGACCGGCATTGAGCCCATAGCGGACATTATCTCCATCCAGTAGATAGCTCCGTATGCCGCGCTCGTATAGTTTTTGCTCGACGATGTTCGCTATCGTGCTCTTACCGCTAGCGCTCAGTCCGGTAAACCAGATAACGCACCCTTTGTGGCCGTTAAGTTTCTCCCGCTCTATACGACTAATCTTGTGATCATGCCAGGTGATATTGTTAGACATTCGAGCTCCTAATAGATTCCCCGTAAACCGTATGACAAATCTTCAACGTAGGTATGTTGTCGCAACCGAAGACCAGTTTTTGGATTCCATAGTCGGGTTAGCTGATTGCTGCAATGCCGTCCGCTTCCCGACGCAGTCACGTCTTGACCGTCTCCTCCACGGTTGGATGCCGCGACGCCGGTAGCGTTACCCGCCTTCGCTGGGGTCGCACGTAGCGGATCCAGACCAGCAACGCGGCGGCGATGTAGCACGCCAAGAAGATGCAGAAGGCCGGCGTCTCGGTGCCTTCGGTGTCATAGGACATTCGCAGCGCCAAATCGATCCCCACACCGCCAAGCGCACCGAACGCACCGGCGAATCCGATCAACGCTCCCGACCTGACCCGGGCCCAGTGATGCCGGTCACCGTTGCTGAGGCCAAGTGCGCGGCCGCGCTCCTCGAATACCGACGGGATCAGCTTGTACACCGCCCCTTTAGCCGCGCCACAGAAGATGAACAGCGCGATGAAGCCGATAATGTAGCCGACCATCGTCAGGCCCGTCACCGCGGCACCGCGGTCTTCTGCGGCATCCGCATTCATGCTCACGCCGACGAGGAATCCGCCGGCCACGATCGCGCCGGCGAAGACGCTCAGGGTGACATTGCCGCCGCCGAAGCGGTCGCTCACCTTGCCGCCGACTATCCGCGCGAGCGACCCGAGCAGCGGCCCGATAAAAGCGATCTCGGCGGCGTGCAGTGATGCCTGCCCGTGGCTTTCCCCACCGGCCACGAAGTTGTGCTGCAACACCTGACCGAAGGCGAACGCGAAACCGAGAAAGGAGCCAGAGGCACACATATAGAAAAATGAGATCGCCCACGAGTCGGGCACCGAAATAATGGAGCGGTAGTTGTCTAACGACAAGCCCGTGCGGTGCGCGACGACGTTGTCCATGAACAGCGCCGCACCGATACCGCCGATGGCCAGCAGCACCAGGTAGATCGCGCACACCCAGTACGGCGCCTCATGGCCCGCGGTGGCCAGCACCACCAGCCCGACCATCTGGATGCTCGCCGACCCGAGGTTGGCCATGCCACCGATAAGACCGAGGGTCAAGCCCTTGAGCCGCTGCGGAAATAGACCGTCGACCTTGGCCAGCGACGCCGAGTAATTGCCGCCGCCCAATCCGGTCAACGCGGCGCACACCAGATACGGCCACAAGGGCAGGCCGGGGTGGGCCAGCAGCACGATGGCCCCGGCGGTGGGAATCAGCAGCACCGCTGCCGAGAATATTGTCCAGTTCCGTCCGCCGAACCAGTTGGCGGCCATCGCATAAGGGATGCGCGCGAGCCCACCAACCAAGGCGGCGGTGGCGCCTATCAGCAGCTTGTCACCGGTCGAAAAACCGTACACCGACTGCGGCATGAACAGCACCATTACCGACCAGAGGTACCAAATCGAGAAGGCGACATGCACATTCACGACCTGCCAAATCAGGTTTCGGCGGGCAATGGCGTGATTACCGGCACGCCAGGCGGCGGCGTCTTCCGGATCCCAGACCGCAATGCGATGCGAACGCCCCACGCGATATCTACCTTTCACCGACGATGTTGGCGTGACCGTCAAGCCAGCCTGGCCGCTTAGGGAGTCAGGTTTGGTTGGGCTCGTCAACAATTCAGCACCTGCCGATCCAGAAGCCTGGCGTTTGTGGCGTTGGTCGATGCCGGCAGATGTGCTCGCGCGATCGGTCACGACCGAGCATGTGGCATCCTCCCGCATCACGTGTCGCTGCGTAATTGACCAGCCGGGTACTGCAGCTATTCCGCAGGGACCGGTGGCCGTCGACGGTGACGGGCGGTTATGGCGAGCCCCACCGCCATCGTGCGTCGACACCTCGGTGCACCCATCCCGGCACAGCACCTTCCACATTGCTCGTTAGTCAAGCCGGATTTTGGCTAGTCTACAAGTTAAGATGGTCAACTTACAGGAGATTTCCAGCTAGCGTCGCCCATACGTCCAGCTAGCCTTTTGTTCACCGAAATCACACTTCTCATACGGATCGAGTGAGGAGCCGACGCGTCGGCCAAATTCGGTGAATAGTGCCGACACACAAGCTCGGCGCCTCCCAGATTGCCCACCGAGCCGAAATGCTCACCATGTGAGCCGCCCGTTGCTTGTCCCGACCCCGGCCGGCGCCGTCCTTTGCCAGTGCAGTGATCTTCGACCGATGCCCGAAGTCATACATGCGGGGCCAGGCACGATGGAGCTGAATAGATAGCTGAACGTACCAGTGAAGTTAGCTGGAAATCTCCTGTATCTGGGGCTTTTAGGTTGTCGACCAACACGGTGTGGCGCCGAGGGCAACCTGATTCGACAGTTTCTGGGAGCTGAGGTTCTCGGTGATCAGCGGCTTTCCCAGAAAATGCGCTTGGCTATGTCCCCGAAAGACGGTGGGATGCGCAGCTTGCTTGCCGAAGTTGTCACGACCACATTCCTTACCCGAGGTTGACCACAGAAACCGCTTCGGATGCATTCTGCCGTTCGCCGCATTTGCGTGGCAGGTGACGGGGCTAAGTCAGCCGTGCGGCTGCCGCGGCGATGCGTTCGTCGGTGGCGGTCAGCGCAACTCGCACATGCCGGGCACCAGCCGGGCCGTAGAAATCTCCGGGCGCCACCAGGATGCCGCGCGCCGCCAGCCACGTGACGCTGTCGCGGCATGGCTCGTCGCGGGTGGCCCACAGATAGAGGCCGGCTTCGGAATGGTCGACAGCAAATCCGGCTGAGCGCAGCGCGGGCAACAGGGCGGCCCGCCGCCGTTCGTACCGCTCCCGCTGCAACTGCTCATGGGCGTCGTCGTCCAGGGCGGCCACCATGGCAGCCTGGACCGGCGTCGGCACCATCATCCCGGCGTGTTTGCGCACGGCCAGCAGCTCGGCTACCAGGCCCCGGTCTCCGGCGACGAAGGCCGCCCGGTAGCCGGCCAGCGACGAGCTCTTCGACAGCGAGTGGATGGCCAGCAACCCGGTATGGTCGCCGTCGCAGACGCAGGGATGCAGTACCGACAGCGGTTGGGCATCCCAGCCCAATCTCAAATAGCACTCGTCGGAAGCCACCACGCAGCCCCTCTCGCGCGCCCACCTGACCACTTTGCGCAGGTGGTCGACGCCCAGTACGCGTCCGGTCGGGTTGCTCGGGGAGTTCAGGTAGAGCAGGGCCGGGGATTGCGGGCCCAGCTGGGTCAATGAATCCGCGCGCAGCACCTGCGCTCCGGCCAGCCGGGCCCCGACGTCATAGGTCGGATACGCCAGCTCGGGCACCACGACCACATCCTCAGGGCCCAGACCCAGCAGGGTCGGCAGCCAGGCAATGAGTTCCTTGCTGCCGATCACCGGCAGCACGTCCGCCTCGGTCAGGCCGGTGATTCCGAAGCGGCGGTCCAGCGCGGCCACCGCCGATTCGCGCAGTCGCGCAGTGCCGGCGGTCGCGGGATACCCCGGTGCGGAACCGGCCGCCGCCAGCGCCTCTTGGATACGCGGCGCGACCGGGTCGACCGGGGTGCCGACGGACAGGTCAACGATCCCGTCCCGATGGGCGGCGGCCAGCGCTTTCGCGTCGACCAAGGTGTCCCAAGGGAACTCCGGCAGGGACGCCGACACGGCAGGCCGGCCCCTCCCGGGCTTACGCAGCACCGGGCCGCTCAGTCGCCTTCGCCTTGCGGCGGCAGGTCTTTGACCACTTGCGGGTCGTTCTCGGTCATGCCGACCTTGGCCGCACCGCCCGGGGATCCCAGCTCAACGAAGAAGTCTGCGTTGATTTGTGTGTACTGGTTCCACTGTTCGGGCACATCGTCTTCGTAGTAGATCGCTTCGACGGGGCAGACCGGCTCGCAGGCCCCGCAGTCGACGCATTCATCGGGGTGGATGTACAGCATCCGGGCGCCCTCGTAGATGCAGTCGACCGGGCATTCCTCAATGCATGCCTTGTCTTTGATGTCGACGCAGGGTTCAGCGATCGTGTACGTCACAGACATTTCCTCCATGTACTGCTCGGTGTGGGCTGCTATTCAACTCGCGCCGGCACTTCCGGCCGCTTCAGACAAAGCTTTTGGTTACTGATACTAGACGTTGCACATACACGTCAACCACCGGGCACACCCATCGGATCACGCGGCTATGCACCTCGTTACATGGCGGCGCAGTGTGCCCGTTATGTGTTTGGGTGGCGCTACTTCAGGCGATCGTGGTGTCGCCGCGCGAAGAGGCCGGCTCGGGCTAAGAGTAAGTCCACCGGTTCGATCGCTCGACCGCTGGCGGCCACAAATCTACCGGACGCGGCCCAGGTCATGCAGCACAATCAGGCACCGGGCTGGCGGCCCGGCGCCAGGCCTCGTTTCGCCCACGGCGAACAACTCCCAGCAGGTCGCTGACGTGCAGATAGTCACATCCGCGGGTTGGCTTGCGATAAAGGTCTCGATGAAGAATGTCCGCGGGGCCTGCTAACCTCGACCATAGACGGCAAACCGCTGGGCAGATGTCGTCGCCGTCTCATGACGGTGCATTAACTGGGAAGGTGTCCATAAATGGTGACGCTGTCGTTGGGCAAATTGGCAGCCGCGGTTGGTGGTGTGGCAGTGGCGTTGACCGCTGCGGCCGGGGTGGCATCCGCAGAGCCGCTGGATCCGGTTATCAACACGACCTGCGACTACGGGCAGGTGATGGCAGCGCTCAGCGCAACGGATCCCGCGGCTGCGGCGCAATTCAACTCATCGCCGATCGCGCAGGGTTATCTGCGTCAGTTCCTGGCATCGCCGCCGCCGAAGCGCGCGCAGATGGCCCAACAAATACAGGCCATGCCGCGGGCGGCGAAGTACTTCAACGACATTCAGATGGTCGCCAACACCTGCAATAGCTACTGAGCCGACGGCTTGGAGCGCGGCAGCTCAATAACCGCTGAGCAGGCTGCGCACGCAGCCTAAGATTTCCGGTCCGACGCGGCTACACATCCGCGATGGGTCAGCGGGCTTGCGCCCCCAGAGCAGCAACACTCGCGTTGCCGGGTCGGTTTCGAGCGTGGCCGGACCTCCGGGGTCGGCGACCCCGATGGTGGTGTGGTCGGCCTCAGCACTGAATACGACATCGTCGGTGCCCGCAGCCGAGCCTCGATTCGCTCGCCCGGCCGCAGTTGGTTGGCACCCTTGGCCAGCAGCGGCCTGCCGACCGCGACGACGCTGTGGGTCGTCATCCATGGCTCGGCCAGCCGCGCGCGCCGACGGGTTCGCCCTCCAGGTGGGCCCCCAGCACTCGGGCCAGCTCTTCGGCGTTTCCGGCGCGAAGGATGACCTGACCTGAAAGACGCGAGTCGCGCACCGTCCAGGCTTCACACCAGGTACCGGCACCCGGGCGGCGCTGCTGCACCGCATCCACGAACGGCTGCCGCTCCGGGAATCGATCATCGTCGATCTGTCGACCCACCATTCGCGAACTCACCCGCCAACTCATCGAACGCGGCGACCACCGCAGCGTCCAAGCCCTCGAAAAAAACATCCGCGCCTGGGTCACCGCCTGGAACGACAACCCAAAACCGTTCGTATGGACCAAAACCGCTGAGCAGATCCTCGAATCAATCACACGATTAATGAAACGAATTAACGGCGCAGGAACTAGCCATACCCATGTGTGGCGGCGAGGAAGCGTGGAAAAGACCGAAACTACGCGGCCAACGGTGCGTAGGTGGTGGTGCGTTGACGCGCCGGGCGCCCGATACCCTCGGCGATCGAGGTCAGCTCCGCCACGGACTTCGACGAACCGTGTTCCGAACCGGCCATCCGGGAAATGGTCTCCTCCATCAGTGTGCCGCCCAGGTCGTTGGCGCCACCGTTGAGCATCACCTGTGTGCGCTCGACACCGAGCTTGACCCAGCTGGTCTGGATGTGAGAGATGCGGCCATGCAACATGATCCGCGCCAGCGCGTGTACCGCCCGGCTGTCGCGATGGGTGGGCCCGGGACGAGCCGCGCCGGCCAGATACAGCGGTGAATTCTGGTGCACGAACGGCAACGGCACAAACTCGGTGAAACCGCCGGTACGGTCCTGGATTTCACGCAGCACATTGAGGTGGGCAACCCAGTGCCGTGGACTGTCGACGTGTCCGTACATCATCGTCGACGACGACCGCAGACCCACCTCGTGTGCGGTGGTCACGATGTCGATCCACATCGACGTCGGCAACTTGCCCTTGGTGAGCACCCATCGCACCTCGTCGTCCAGAATCTCGGCGGCGGTGCCGGGAATGGTCCCCAGGCCCGCCTCGCGCAAACTGATCAGCCACTCGCGAATGCTCAACCCGCTCTTGGTCACACCGTTGGCGATCTCCATTGGCGAAAATGCATGCACGTGCATCGACGGCACCCGGGTCTTGACGGCCCGGACCAGGTCAGCGTAGCCGGTGACCGGCAGCTCGGGGTCGATCCCGCCCTGCATGCATACCTCGGTGGCACCTTCGACGTGGGCTTCCCACGCGCGGTCAGCCACCTCTTCGCTGGACAACGAATACGCGTCGGCGTCACCTTTGCGCTGCGCGAACGCGCAAAACCGGCACCCGGTGTAGCAGATGTTGGTGAAGTTGATGTTGCGGTTCACCACGAAGGTCACGTCGTCACCGACCGCGTCGCGACGTAGCGAATCCGCAAGTACGGCAACGGCTTCCAGCGCGGTGCCGTCGGCGGTCGCCAACGCCAGGTACTCGCTGTCGGTGCAGCCGGCGGGGTCGCGTTCTGCCGCTCGCAGGGCTTCAAGCACATCGGTATCGATGCGCTCCGGAGCGCGCGCGGCAAGCTCGTGCACGTGCGCACGGATCGATTCCCAATCGCCGAAGGCGCTGTCGAGATCGCTGCGGGCCTCGGTGTTGCGGCCCTCGGTGTCGATCGCTGCGTTGAGGTCAGTCCGCCCGGCGGACTCTGCGTCGTCGGGCTCCTGCCAAGGCCGGCCCACCGGGTTGAGGTCACGAGCCAGGCCGGTCGCCGGATCGGCCAGCGCCATAACATGTCCCCGCACCCGCGGGTCGATCCACGCTGCGCCCGCTTGTACGTATCTGGGTTGGGCGGTCAACCGTTGGACCAGTTCGTAACCGGCCTCGGCGGTGATGGCCGCCAGCTCGTCCAGAGCGGGCCACGGCCGTTCCGGGTTGACGTGGTCGGGCGTCAGCGGTGAAACACCGCCCCAGTCGTCGACTCCGGTGCCAACCAGCGCCAGGCACTCGTCGCGAGACACCAGATTCGGCGGCGCCTGGATACGCATGCCCGGGCCGAGAACCAAGCGCGCAACCGCCACCGTCGCCAGGTAGTCCTCGATCTCAGCATCGGGGACAGCGGCCATTGCAGTGTGTTCCTTGGCGCGGAAATTCTGCACGATCACTTCTTGGATATGCCCGAACTCCTTGTGTAACTTGCGAATCGCATGCAAGGTATCGGCACGTTCGGCCAGCGTCTCGCCGATGCCGACCAGCAGACCGGTAGTGAACGGAATGGACAACCGGCCCGCGTCGGTGAGAGCGCGCAGCCGGAGTGCCGGATCTTTGTCCGGGCTGCCGTAGTGCGCAAGCCCTTTCGTTTCAAACAGCCGCCGCGATGTCGTCTCGAGCATCATGCCCATCGACGGTGCCACCGGCTTGAGCCGTGACATCTCCGACCAACTCATCACGCCGGGGTTCAGGTGCGGCAACAGCCCCGTATCCTCGAGCACCCGGATCGCCATCGCCCGCACGTAGGACAGCGTGGAGTCGTAGCCCCGTTCACCGAGCCACTCGCGAGCCTCTGGCCAACGATCTTCGGGCCGATCACCGAGGGTGAATAGTGCTTCCTTGCAACCAAGTTCGCCCCCGCGGCGGGCGATGCCGACAATCTCGTCGGGCTCCAGATACATGCCGGCCCCTTGGGCACGCAGCTTGCCCGGCACGGTGACAAAAGTGCAGTACTGGCAGCTGTCGCGGCACAGCTGGGTGACCGGGATGAAGACCTTCCGTGAATAGGTGATCAGCAGCCGCCCGCCTGCGCCGCGCCGTCCGGCCGAGTCTAAACCGGCGTCACGTACCCGAGCTGCGCTAGCGCACAGATCCGCGAGGTCCGCACCGCGCGCGGTCATCGCTATGGCCGACTCGTCGGTATTCAGTGCAACGCCATCTCGTGCCCGTCGCAATACCCGTCGCAGCGCCGACGCACTGGCCTTAGGCAGAACCACAGGATTAGGCAGAGCGGCAGGCTTCTGGTCCGGAGTCAGCGGCACCTTGGTGTAACTTCCCCACGATCGAAATTCATCCGCCCGTCCCAACATGTGAAATCTTGGCACTCATCGCCGGTCCCATATGCGCAACAGTCAACAGTAGCGCCAGGCCTGGACCGGCGAGCGGGCGACATCCCGGCAGAACCACGGCGCGGCATGGGGTCCGTAGCGATGCCGGCGTACGCGAAGGTCAGCCGCGGTGGCTGCGCCGCCACAGCACCCAGACCGGCGGCGTGACACCCAGCACGATCAGCAGCAGAGCCCCGTAGGCCATCAGGCCGCGCCCACCCAAGATGACGTCGTCGGCCGGTCCACCCATGCTGATCACCGCCACCGTGAGGAGCCACGTCCACAACGGCAACGCAGTCAGCCGCGGTGAACTGGTCCATCGCCCGGCGGCCCATACCAGTGCGGCGTTGACCAATCCACTGATCAATCCGCTGATGGGAATCGGAATCGAACCGGTATAGAAAGGCAGCAGCAGGGCCCCGGCCAGTGCGGAGAGAACCCCGTCGACGGCCAACAGCGCCAAAACAACGAAACGAATTGCCGGGTCTGTCGCGCCGCTGTCTTCGACAGACGCGGCGCGTGGCTTGGTTTCGGTCAGGTCGGGACGCTGTCGATATTGGAGAGTACGGAGCCGATTACCCACTGCAGGCTGTCGAGTCGGTCCTGCCAGTGCTGCAGGTTAGGGTCCAGGTCGGGGTCCATGCGAATTCCTTCCGTGGCTGCCTGTTTGGCAGCCTACCGCGTTACAGCCGCAGTGAAACCAAGTCCCGCAAGCAGATCTGTTTCCCACCCGCGCTCATCGCGCTCCCCCGCGGCGCCCGCGGCTAAGACGTAGTGTTCTTCCCCCAGGATCGGCAACGCCATGTTGTTCGACAGGGCGCAGGCCCGGCCGGTCGGTCCGACGACCACTTGGGTAGCGTGCGCGGCCAGCGCCGCCCGTTTGGCGGCGCAGGCATCGGGGTTGGCCTCGACGACGGCGTCGATGTCGGAGTCTGCATATCCGAAATCGAACTCTTCTGGCGGTGCGATGGCCCACTCGGGCCGCATATCGTCGCGGTCCAGCGCGTGCAAGCCCGCCTCGAACGCGCTTAGCGCGAAGACCGACCAGTAGAACTTCGGCACGGTCCATGGCTCGCCAGGGTAGTCGGCGGTGCCGGCCCCAGAGCCGGCAGCGGCCACCGCGGCCGCTGTGACGGTGTGGGTGTGAACGTGATCGGGGTGACCATAGCCGCCGCCCGGATCGTAGGTCACGACGACGTGTGGGCGCAGTTGGCGAATGATGGCGACCAGCGCGCCAACGGCCTCGCGTTCGTCGGCATCGATGAACCTCTGGCGATGGCGCTTGAGGGTGCCACGCATGCCCGAATCGCGCCAGCGGCCCGCGCCGCCGAGATAGATGGGTGCGCTGACGCCCAGCGCATTCAGTGCCGCGGTGAGTTCACCGATTCGGTAGCCGCCGAGCTGGTCGGCGCGATCGACGGCGAGCTCGGCCCAACGATCGCCGATGACTTCGCCCTCCTCGCCCAGCGTGCAGGTGACGACCCGCACCTCTGCGCCGCGGGCGATGTACTGGGCGATGGTGGCGCCGTTGCTGAGGCTCTCGTCGTCGGGATGTGCGTGGACGAACAGCAGCCGTGGAGTCTCAGGCATGGACGGCACCCTACCCGCAGCGGCGGCTTCGTCGACCTCACTGCCGTGGCGGTCGTTACGTCAGGGCGCAGCAGATAGGAACGCATACGGCTACTATCGAACGATGCCGCAGCTCACCCAGACAAGCCCGACTGGCAGCCGGAGCCGCCGGCGAGGTGAGGTCCTCGAACGTGCTCTCTACGAGGCCACCTTGGCCGAACTGGCTGAAGTCGGATACGGCGGGCTGACGATGGAAGGGATCGCGGCACGCGCCCATACCGGCAAGGCGGCGCTGTACCGGCGCTGGGCCAGCAAGTGTGAGCTGGTGCACGCCGCTCTGGTTTTCGCTCTGCCGCCGTTGCCCGAGCCGCGCTCCCGCCGGTCGGCCAGAGAGAATCTGCTGACGGTGTTCACCGCCCACCGTGACGTTCTGGCCGGAAAGACTGCCTTCCCGGGGCTGGACATCATCGGTCAGCTTGTTCATGAACCCGAGCTGCGTGCGATCTTCGCCGACGCCGTGATAGGTCCGCGCCTGAAAATCGTCGAATCGATCCTGCACGCCGCCGTCGAGGACGGCGACCTTGACCCGGGCACGATCACACCCTTCACCGCGCGAATCGGACCGGCTTTGATCAACCAGCACCACCTGCTCACCGGATCGCCGCCGAACCGACGGGAGCTGGCGCTCATCGTCGACACCGTGATCCCGCCACGCACATCGGCGGCGCCCGCCAACTAACGGGGCCTGGTTAGGGCCCGGTTTTGATCCATTGGCCGGCGTCGCCGACGATCCCGACCGGTACCGCACCCGACAGGCTGACGTTCTGCACGCTCGGGCCGGCCGCAACGATCGTGGTGTCCTGCAAGATAGGCAACACGGTGGACATGTTCCACAATCGGGGCTCGACCGCGGTGATCACGTCATTGATGTTCTTGGTGCCATTGAGGGCGGCATCGATGTTCGGCTGGATGCTGCGATCGCAGATTCCGGTGAGGTTCGACGGCGCTTGCACCAGCGCGCCGGGGTCCGGCGGGCGACTGGGCGGCGCTGGTGTTGGCGTCGCAGTGGTGGTGCCCGGCCCGCCGGGCGGCGTAGGCCCGGCAGGGCCAGAGGGACTGGTCGTCGCCGCACTCGAGGTCGAGACCTGCGTGGACTGCAGCGCGGGGCAGCCGTAACGCGAGGCCAGCAGGGTTGCCAAATTTCCGCCGGCCTGATGCCAGCCGACGATCGCGTCCACCCGGTTGTCGTTCAGCGCGTCGCGGTAGAGCGTGACCGGGTCCAGCGCCAGCACGGTCGCGGCGATGCCGACGTTGCGCAATTGGTCGGCGGCGGTGTTGGCCACCGCGACCGACGTCGGGTCGTTCGCCGCCACGCCGATGACCAGCGACAGTTGTTGGCCGTCCTTGCCGATCCGGCCTCGGATGACTTCGGGCGGCCCGGTACTCGCCGGGGTGGGCTCCGGCGCCGCCGAGGTGTTGCTCTCGATCGTGAATCCGGATCCGGCCAGCAACGCCAGCGCCGCTTGCGTCGTCATCGCGGGTGGCGCGGTCGGTTCATAGCCCGGGTCGCTCGGCGACCGGATCTGGGCCTGATCCAGCGTGACGGTGTTGTCGCTACCGGCGCCTACCGCCGCGAGCAGATCGACGTCGAGCAATCCCAGGATCGCCTTGCGGACCTGCCTGTCGGACAGCTTGGGCTCGTTTGCGCGCAACGTGACCTGCATGACCCGAGGTGTCACGATCCGGGCGGTCCGCACATCGGGGATAGCGGACAACTGCGCGAACGCCGCCGAACCGCCGTGCACCTGGGCTACCTGGGTATCGCCGTTGCGCACGGAATCGGCCAGCGCGGCCGGCGCGCCGGCACGGCGGAAAAGGATGAGCGCGGGTTTGGCCGGTGGCCCCCAATAGCGGTCATTGCGCGCTAACAGGATTTCGTCGCGCTGCGGATCGATGGTCTCCACCCGGAACTGTCCGCCGGTGACCGGCAGCGCCCGGGCCAGCCCGGCCGCGAAACCGCCCGGCACGTCCTTGACGATGTGCGCCGGCAAGATGTCGCTGAACAGCTCTTTCCACGCCGGATACGGCCGCGCGAAGGTGACCACCGCCTGCTTGCCACCCTCCAGCGACTGCACGCCGGTGATGAGGTCGTATCCGGCGGGGTCGACGACGCCGGGCTGACTGACCATCTGCCGCCAGAGGTACCAGAAGTCGTCGGCGGCAATGGGGGCGTTGTCTGTCCACTGCGCCTCCGGCCGGATCTTGTAGGTCACCGCGAAGGGGTTCTGACTGGTCACCGCGGCGGACACCAACAGGGTCGGGTCCATTTCCCAGCGTGAGCCCGTCGGCGTATTGGGGTCGGGCACCGGCCGAAACGCGCTAGGCAACACCAGCGCACTGATCGCCGCGTTCACCGGAGACAGGTCGGACAGCAGATGCGGGTTGAAGCCGGCGCCAATCGAGTCGATACCCATGATGATCTGGGTAACCCGGGGCGGCGGCTGGGGCGCGTTGTGCGGCGTATCGGTGCTTTGCGGCGCGGGCGGCGGGTTGACCGTGCACGCCGACAGCGCCAATCCGACCAGCAAGACCACCACGCCAACCATCATGAAGAAACGGCGGACTCGTCTCGGCACGCCGATCAGGGTATCGGGAGTCTGCGCAACAACATGCTCGCCGAACGTAACGTGGCTGCGAAAAAAAGCGCCTGATTTCGCGGTGGCGTTACGCTCGCGGGCCGGAGGCGCCAACTGGCTAACCCCGGGCCTTGGCCCGCGCCCGGCTGCGGGCCCGGGTGGTGGCATCCAACTCGACCTTGCGGACCCGCACGATCTCCGGGGTCACCTCGACGCATTCATCGGGCGCGCAGAACTCCATGGCGCGTTCCAGGTCGAGCTCGAGAGGCTTGGCCAATGTCTCCATGACGTCCGCGGTCGACGACCGCATGTTGGTCAGCTTCTTTTCGCGGGTGACATTGATATCGAGATCCTCGGGTCGCGGGTTGATTCCGACAACCATGCCCGCGTAGGTCTCCTGGCCGGGCTCGACGAAGAACTGGCCGCGGTCGGCGAGCTGGAGCAACGCAAACGGCGTGATGATGCCCGAACGGTCGGAGACCAACGACCCGGTGTGCCGGGCGCGGATCTCCCCCGCCCATGGCTTGTATCCGTCGAACACCGCATGACCGACGCCAGTGCCGCGGGTCTCGGTGAGGAAGTCGGTACGCCACCCGATGAGGCCGCGGCTGGGAACCACGAAATCCATTCGCACCCACCCGGTGGTGTGGTTCGCCATGTCGACCATGCGTCCCTTGCGTGCGGCCATCAATTGCGTGACGGCGCCCACGTACTCCTCCGGGCAGTCGACGGTCATCGCCTCGAACGGCTCGCACAGCTTGCCGTCGATGGTCCTGGTGACCACCTGCGGCTTGCCCACGATCAGTTCGAAACCCTCCCGGCGCATCTGTTCGACCAGCACGGCCAGCGCCAACTCGCCGCGGCCCTGCACCTCCCACGCGTCGGGTGCGCCGATGTCGACGACGCGGATCGACACGTTGCCCACGAGTTCGGCGTCCAGCCGGTTGCGGACCATTCGCGCGGTCAGCTTGTGGCCGGACACCTTGCCGGCCAGCGGCGAGGTGTTGGTGCCGATGGTCACCGAGATCGCCGGTTCATCGACGGTAATCCTCGGCAGCGCAACGGGATTCGCCAAGTCGGCCAGCGTGTCGCCGATCATGATCTCCGGTATTCCAGCGACGGCGACGATATCGCCGGCGATGGCTTCGTCGGTGGGGGAACGTTGCACGCCTTCGGTGGCCAGCAACTCGGTGATCTTGGCGGTTGCAGTGGTTTCCTGCCCGTCCACTTCCCGGATCCACGCGACCTGCTGGCCCTTGCGGATGCGTCCGTTGTAGATGCGGATCAGCGCCAGCCGGCCCAAGAAAGTCGACGCGTCCAGGTTGGTGACCAGGGCCTGCAGCGGCGCGTCCGGGTCGCCTTTCGGCGCGGGCACGTACTTTTCCAGAATCTCGAACAGCGGGTCCAGGTTGGTGCCGTCCGGGACGTGGCCGTCGGCCGGCTGGGTGGTGCTGGCCACCCCCGCGCGACCGGATGCGTACAACGTTGGCAGGCCCAGCGCGTGCTCGGCGGCCGCCGCCGCTTCGTCGTCAAGGTCCGACGCGACGTCAAGCAATAGGTCGTGACTGGCCTCCACCACCTCGGCGATGCGCGCGTCGGGCCGGTCTGTTTTGTTGACGACGAGAATCACCGGAAGGTGCGCGGCCAACGCCTTGCGCAACACGAAACGCGTCTGCGGCAGTGGGCCCTCGGACGCGTCGACCAGTAGCAGCACCCCGTCCACCATGGAAAGTCCGCGCTCCACCTCACCGCCGAAGTCGGCGTGCCCGGGGGTGTCAATCACATTAATGACCGTGACGGATCCGTCATTGTGATGGCGATGCACGGCGGTGTTCTTGGCCAGGATGGTGATGCCCTTTTCCCGTTCCAGGTCGCCGGTGTCCATCACGCGATCCTGCACTTCGCCGCGTTCGTGCAGCGCGCCGGATTGCCGCAGCATCGCGTCAACCAGGGTGGTTTTACCGTGGTCGACGTGGGCGACGATGGCGACGTTGCGGAATGGCACGTCGGTGATTGTGGCAGCGGGGCGCGCTGATAGCGAACCGGCAGGTGAGTGAGTGACCCCTACCACCCGCGGCGGCGCGGCGCTGAAGCGACCATTTCGCCCTTGGCCGCGACATCGCGGCTGCGGTAGACGATGTAGGGCCTGAACAGGTAGGCGATCGGCGCACTGAATGCATGCACCAGACGCGTGAACGGCCACAGCGTGAACAGAACCATGCCGATCAGGGTGTGCAGTTGGTAGTCCAGCGGTGCGTTGACCATCACTTCCCCGTGCGGCTGCAGTAACCAGATCCGCCGGAACCACATACCGACCGTGTAGCGGTAGTGGAATTCCCCGCCGTGCGGCCCGGTGCCGACCAGGTCGCAGTACAGGCCCACCACGATGGCCAGCACCAGCACCACATACATCACCTTGTCGCTGCGGGTGGTGGCCGCCGAAACCGCCGGGCGGGTGAACCGCCGTTAGATCAGCAACCCGATGCCGGCCAGGGTCGCGACGCCCGCGATCGACCCGGCGATGACCGCCTGCATGTGGTAGGCGTAGTCGCTCACTTTCAACCAATGAGTCACCCTGGGCGGGATGAACAACCCCATCACGTGCCCGGCGAAAACCGCCAGAATGCCGAAATGGAAGATCGGGCTGCCGATCCGCAGCAGCCGCGACTCGTAGGTCTGCGACGAACGGGAGGTCCAGCCGAATTTGTCGTACCGGTAGCGCCACCAGGTGCCGACAATCAAGACCGCCAGCGTGACGTACGGCGCGATGTCCCAGAACAGTACGTTGCTAAACACCTGACGCTTCTCCTTGGCGTCGGGGCGGTACCGTCAAGTTAAAAGGTTGCAGCCCAACGGCTTCCGCTGGCGGTCCGGCCTTCGCGAGGCGCTCTGCGCGGCGTATGTCCTGATCGGTGGCGACCGGCAGTCCATGGGACGTTGTTATTACAAGCTACGTTGTTATATTCCAGTTGACGTTGGTGACCTTCGACGGCGCTGTGCGTAAGCTGCGGTAACACTGTGGACCTATTATGAGCCCCCCTCTCACAGGGCTCGCGCCAGATCGCCCAGCCAGCCGCGATCGGCAGGCACCCAATCGACATCGTGCAGCTCTGGCGCCGTCACCCAGCGCAGCGCCCGGTGGTCATGCGCATGCGGTTCACCGCGAATCAAACGCACGCGATACGCCCGCAGCGTCGTCCTGCCATCCAACGCAATGTCATCGCCAAGGCGGTCGCCCACCGCGACGTCGCCAACCTCTAAGCCCAGCTCCTCGGCCAACTCACGGGCCAGCGCGTCGCGCTCGGTCTCGCCGGGCGCGACCTTACCGCCGGGCAGTTCCCAGCGGCCGGCCAGCTCCGGCGGCCGGACGCGCTGCGCCACCAAGACCATGGAGCGGCAGATGACGGCGCCGGCAACGACGATCTGGATCGGCATGGCCAGTGACGGTATACCGTCGGGGCATGGCTGTGTTATTTCTCGCCAAGCACTGTGCGTCACCTGCAGAAACCCTGCTCTGGTAGCAGCGCTGTGCCGCCTGTTAAACGTAAGTAATTGGGTGTCGCTCCACGGCCCACGGATACTTCACCCATCCAACCACGCCCTGACATCCTCGCTGGTCGCCGCGCGTTCGTACCGGTCGCGGCCCAGATACGCGGTCACCTCGGCCTCGATCGCGGTCTGCAACAACAACCGGGCGCCGAGCACCGCGACCTGCTCGATCGCACCCGCCAGGTCCTCGCCGCCGGCGAACACCTCATCAATCTCTGCCTGCAACCGCTGCGCAGGCGATATCCTTTTCGACACGGACGTGGGTTCCTTCCATCAGACTTGCTGGTCTTCGAGGGAACCTACGTCCGAACTCTTTTACACCGCCGGAGGGACACAACCGCCCATCCCGCTTCCGCCTTCCCCGGCTATGTCCCCGATACGCGGCGGCGCCTACCCGAGCAGAACGTCAAGGCCGGCACTTCGCCGACGTGGTTACCGGCCCGTCTTGTGAATGCCAGCGCCGGAGACACACGACCTGCCCCACCCCAACTACGGAAGTCTTAGCGCGAAGATCGACCTCCTCCCGCGCGCTGGGCGGTTAGGTGTAGGAGGACACGACGTTGGTGACGCCGGTGGGGAGTCGTGATGCTGGTGGCTGGCCGCCGGCGGCAGAGTGTCGATGGTAGTTGAAGTGGATGTTCCAGATCTTGAGTGCTTCGCTGCGTTGGGTTTCTGAGGTCCAGGTCCGCGCGTAGAGGAACTCCTCGGCCAGAATGCGGTGATATCGCTCTACCTTGCCGTTGTGGCGCGGGGTGTAGGGCGTGATGCGCTGGTGCCGTGCGCCGTGCAGGACATGGGCGAAGTCGTGCGATAGCAGGAACCGTTGTCGGTGACGATGCGCTGGATGCGGTCGATGCCGTGAGCAGCAAACCATACCCGCGCTCGATGCATGAATCCGATTGCTGTGACCGACTTTTCGTCTTCAAGGGCTTCGGTGTAGGTCAGCCGGGAGTAGCCGTCCACCGCGGAATGCAGATACACATAGCCCGCCCGCGTGCCCGCTGCGGTGGCCACCGCGACGGCCTTGGCCTGGACGCTGCCCTTGCCGTGCACCCGCCATCCACCGCCGTTGGGGATGCGCCCGACCTTCTTGACGTCGACGTGGACCATGTGCCCGGGGCGGCGGGCGATGATGCGTTGCGGTACGCGATTGACATCCCCGCCCGGATCAAGGAACGTGCGCCGATTGAGACCCAATGCGACCAGCTGCCGTGACACGGTGCGCCGGCTGATCACCACGCCGCGCACATTCAGTTCGAAGGCGATCCGCGCTGCTGACCACTTACGGTCGCGGCGCATCGCCTCGATCACCGCGATGACCTCGGCCGGAGTCGCCGTTGGCTGCCGCGACGGAGTCGATGAGCGGTCCTCCAGACCGATCTCGCCGAACCGACGGAACCGGTTGACCCACTTGGAGGCGCAGGCTCGAGAGATGCCCATCTCAGCAGCGACGTGAGCGATCGGACGCGACTGACAGCGCACCACCAGGCGACGACGGCCTTCAACCCGGTTAGTTAACCGCTACCATCCTCTAGCGTGACGTTCAAACAAAAGATTCGTGATTTGCTGCTTGATAGTGTGCGACCGTCTGTCATCCAAGCTTATAGGTCGGCCCGATCAAATTCAGCCGTGACGCGGCTAGCAAGGCGCCGCCTTGCTCGGAGCCTCAGATACAGACGCGATGTCGAGCTGCTCGAGGCCGTCGACCCGACGATAGCCTGGGCTGATGGCATGTTCGATGGTGACGCTCAGGCGTATCTATGGGCGGGACTCGATGCCATCCGTTGTATCGACGCGGTTCTCGCGAATACATCAACCACGGTCGAAAATATCCTGGATTTGCCGTCCGGTTGGGGTCGGGTGGTTCGGTTTCTGAAAGTCCGGTTCCCGGATGCGAAGATAACTGCAAGCGATATTATCCCGGGCAGCGCAGAATACTGCGCTGATCATTTCGGAGCGTCGGCAGTCCGGTCGGTTGCTAATTTTGATGAATTGAACTTTCCAACAAAATTCGATCTGATTTTTGTGGGCTCGCTGATTACGCATTTAGACGAACAAAATATCCGTTCCCTGTTCAGAATGCTGGCAAGGTCCATGACACCGCAAGGCGTCCTTGTGGTTACGACATTGGGTGACTGGGGTGTTATGAGCCTGCAGGAACAGGCAGCAAAGCAGGAACCGGCAGCAAAGGGGTTCCGCGGGTTGTTACGGGCAAGAGGCATTATCCGCCTTGCACCACTCGACCCCGCCATGATCGATGAGGGTGCAGCGAAGTACCGCTCCTCAGGATATGGATTCTTCCTGTACCTCGGACAGGGACAGCTCGGCTACTGTCAGGAAGAGGACGAAGTCTTGCGTGACAGCCAATATGGCGTGTGTTTCACATCGCCTAGCTGGATCGAAAACGTAGCGGCCGATCTCGGGTTCCGCCGCGTGTACTTCAGAGAGCACGGCTGGGATGATTTGCAAGATGTTCATGGCTTCCAGCTCAATCCCGACTTCACGCCGGCTAGCTGAATAGTCTTTTGCCGGTGGCATGCTTCTCGTCCAGCAGTAGACGATGCCTTCAGCGCGGCGTGAGTTCAATGTGGCACAATGCGCCGAAACGCGGGATTTTGTAGCCCTTTCACCGAATTGCTACAGAACGTTCCCAAAGGAAGTCTGTGGTCGAACGTCGATATATCTGGCGCCGATAGCCCCAACTATGGAAGTCCTAACACGGAGAAGGATTTTCAGTCTTCTTCCTCGAAATCATCACCGGGGTCGAATTCCTCGATCTGCCCATCTCTTACCGGCTCGGCCCTAACCGGAGTCGGTGTTGTCTCTTTCCCTTCCAGTTTATCCAGAATGGCCTGGTGGTATTCGGGTGGTACAACTTCTCTCATTGTGGCCACAATGCGGTTCATCTGTGCGTGTAACTGGGCCATTCTTTCAGCCCCGGAATCCTGCTTGGTCATCTCGTGCAATTGTTTTGCAGCCCAAGCACCTTCCTGCGGAGTGACCACGGTAGCCGAATCGGTCACGGTTTGATAAGCCTTGACCATCAGTGTCTCGAAGTACGCCGCCGGGGTAATTGCCGTGGCAACTCCATTGACGAAGTCGACAGCGTTTTCCTCCGCCCGGCGCTCAACGATTTCGCGGTAGGTGGCCTTGGCGACCTGCTGCACCGGGAAGTGCCGCGCGCTGTGGGTGCGGACCGAGTCGACCGTCACCCGGTCGCGCTTGTCCAGCGCGGCGTTGTCGTCCTCCAGGGCGCGCGCGATCATCGCGTAGCCGGCCCCGCTCGCCAGGAGGTCGTTCACCTTCGTGCGCAGTTGGTCGTTTCGGCACACCCGGCATCGCGGTTCTAGGTGGAATCCGTTGACACCGGTTATCGCCGGCATGGTCTTAGCGGTTCCTCCGTTCATCGCCTGCCCTGGCCTTCTGCGGTACTTGGCGGCACTTCTTCCGCCGGACGGTTCCGGGTCATAACCGCACCCGCCAGAGGCCAAGCTGGACGTACGTGTCATCGCTTTCTCCTGGATCTATGACTCGGCCGCCCAGCACGGTTTGGACCGATGCGACGGCCTCGTCATGCCCCTCATACCCGTCTCTTTCTCCCTCAGATTCGAGCGCAACAGCGCAACACTCCTGTTCGGGTTCGCAAAGTCCTTGGTCCGAGTGTTGCGTGAGGTGTTGCGCGTTGCGCAACACCTCGGTGTCCGGCAGCAACACCATCGTCTCGGGCAGCGGGTCACCGATCTCCCAGCGGGCTGGCTTGCCACGCTTCTCCTCACGATTGCGCAGGTAGCCGCCATCAGCGGCCCTCCGCAGCCGCCGGCTCGCGTTGGACTTGTCCAGTCCCAGCTCGGCGGCGACCGCGTTGGCAGTGACACCGAGGCCGGCAGTATTGAGCGCCGCAACCGCTTCCACGGTCCGCCTCACAGTCTCAGGAACCGTCGCGCCGACACCTTCGGCCATGAGGTCGGCCACCAGGTCGCGCACCACCGCGTAGTCGTCCAGGGTGGCCACGATGCGGCCGTCCTGATCACGTTCACGGCTAGCCTGGTGCAGCACCGCGTGGGCGCGGATGAGTGCCAGCAGCTGGCCCACGTCGCGGCGCATCCGCACCGCGATCGGCGGGATCAGCCCGACCAGCTGCTCGGCGTAGGGGACGGTGACCCGGTGCTCGGCACCGGCCAGCCAGCGCTGGAGGTTGCGACAGTCTTCGAGGTCTTCCACGTCGCGGGGTCGCTCGCTGGCGAGCTCGGCGAACACTCGCGCGGTCTGCGCGGCCGAGTCGTCGGTGGTCAGGGACAGGATGCGGGTCTCGTTCTCAGCGTGGACCTGGGTCTTTGTAGTAGTGAACACCAAGTTGGTGGGGCCTTCTTTGGTGACGGTGTGGGTGCTGAACGTGCCGGTCTTTGGATCACGGATAGTCACCGGGTAGACGATGCGGCCCTCCGAGAGCAGCGTGCGCACGAAGTAGCTGGTCATGTCGTCTTCAACACCCTCGCGCAGTGCGGTGGCCTCGAAGACGACCAGTGTGCGGTGGCTGTAGGTCTCCGGTGAATACACCAGGGCGCGCTCGCTCATGGCCGTGAACTCCAGATATGCCTCGTCCGGGAAGAACCGCAGCACTGTGGCGACGGTGCGTGATTTGCCTGACGCAGAATGGCCTTTCACCACCACGGACACCTGCGCATCGAGTAGGCGTGAGATGACCGCCAGGTAGACCGTCTTTGCCAGCCGTTCCTCGCCAACCAGTCCAAGGCGGCGCATCCTGGTGGCGACCTCGCCGAGGATGTCAACGCAACACGCAATACTCGGCATAGCAGTTGGGCTGGGCTGTTGCGGTGTTGCACTCGAATCTGAGCGAGATATAGAAGAAGAGGGGTCTTGTGTCGGCGGTGGTGGCTGGGTGGGTTTGACCAGCGAAAACAGCTCCTCCACTGAGTGTTCGACGAGGTAGTCGTCTAGGCCGGTCTTGTTGTCGGTGTCAGGCAGCCATAGGTATTCGACGCGCGCGCCCTTTGACGCCAGATAGTTTGCTAACCCGTGGGCGGCGCGCTGGACTGACTCTTTGCGCGCCACATCACCGTCAAAGGCGATGATCACCCGGCGGTTGTTGAGGGCCACCTCGTACCAGTCGGGCAGTGCTGTCTTGCCGCCAGCGCTGTTGGTGGTCAGCCAGTTCCAGACCCCGGACAGGGCCACGATGCACAGGCCGTGGATAGCGCCGCAGTCGGCTTTCTTGGTGCCCTCGGTGACCCACACCGGCACCGCGGGGTCAGCAAGCATCGGTCCTACGCCGGGCGGTACGTCGAGCCCGTTGTGCTGCTGCCACGGCGTCTCGTATTTGATCGGCCTGCCCTTGCTGTCCAGCCGCGGTTCGTCCGGCCGGTACTGATATCCCCAGGTGGACCCGTCGCGCCGCAACAGCGGGATCAGCAGGCCGGGAACGCGACCGCGGGCGGCCTTGACGATTCCTATCGCTGCGAGCCACCGGGAGTCGACGATGGTTTCGTAACCGCGTGCGGTCGCGAATTCTGGTGTGATCCTGGACGCGGCGAGCATCTTGAGATGGTCGTCGTTAATCATCGGCGGCCAGCTTCGCCCGACTTCTTTTTCGGGCGGCCCAACCCCCTGTCGGGGTCATGCGCGTTGTAGTCATGTGACTCGGCCGCGATCTCGGACTCCATCCGCGCGACCTCGGCGCGCATCTTGCGCACCTTGGCCGAGCGCAGCGAGATCCTGGCCAGGTGCTCACGGCGGGCGTGCTCGGCGCGCCTGCGGCGCTCCTCGGGAGGCAGCACGCCGTCGGGATCAACCTCGTGCTCGAACTTGGCCAACGCGGCGGCACGTGCCTTGGCAGTGCGGGCAGTACGGTCTTCGGTGTTCTTCCAGCTGGCGTGGGCGGCGACCTTAGCGGCCAGCGAGGACAGGGAGGGTTCGGGTTGCGCCACGAGGCACACTCCTTTTCAGCGCAGGCGAAAATAGGAGTGCTCCTGTGGGATTCCCCTCACGGTGCCGTACAAAGCCCGGCCGGGCCTGGGTCTCGTGAATCCCTTCGGTCCCAGAGCAGGGACTGTGCTAAGTGGTCTGGCACGGAATTTCGGTGACGTATTTGTAGGGGCCGTTATGCGGCGGGCATGAGGGCGGCGTCTTCGTGGGCGGCGATGCGCTCGAGTAGGGCGTTCAGATCGTCTTTGGTGAACTTCCATTCGAACGGTGTGGCGATCTGTTCGTAGTACTGCTGGAAGTCGAGCGGTCGGGCCTCGACCTCGTCGAGGATGTGGAAGTCGTTGGGTGAGAGGACTTTACGTTGCACGACGGAGAAGTAGATCTCCACTTGATTGAGCCAAGACGCGTGCACGGGCAGGTGGATCAGGCGCAGTTTCGGCCAGCGATCCTGGAGCCGGTCGATGCTGGCCTGTCCGCGGTGGGAGGAGCCGTTGTCGACCACCCAGAACACGCGACGCGCGGTGGCGTAGGGCTCGGTGGTCATGACCTGGTCGACCAGCCGGTCGAAGGGGTCGATGCCGGTGGTCTGCTCGCAGCGGCCGAACACCTTGGCGCGGTGCACGTCCCAGGCTGCCAGGTACGCCAGGGCGCCGCCGCGGAAGTACTCCGCCTCGACGCGCGTCGGCTGGCTCGGTGCCGGGGGTGTGGTGGCGTGCTTGCGGATGCGGGCCTGGATGGAGGTCTTCTCGTCGGCGGAGATGACGTACTCATCGGGCCGCAGCGGCGTGTCGTGGAAGCGGCGGGCGTAGAGGTCGAGCACCCGGGCTGCCTTGGGCCCGAAGTCGGGGTCGCGGGGAAAGATCCAGGAGCGGTGCTGCCAGGGCTTGATCGCATCGGCGCTGAGCCAGCGCCAGATCGTGGTGCCCGAGATCGAGGCGGCGATGCCTTGCTCGACGGCGGCGCGGGCCAGATCGGGGCACTGCCAGCGAGCCAGCGGCTGGGGCTTGTCGGCCTTCGCTGGGAATTCGCAGGCCAGCGCCTTGATGGCAACCACCACGTCAGGGGGGAAAACTCGGGGGCCGTCCTCCCCGAGGCAGATCGGTCAGTCCGGCCAGACGCTGGTCGAAGAAGCGTTTGCGCCATTTGGAGACGACTTGCCGCGGCGTGTCTAGGCGTGCGGCGATCTCGTCGTTGCCCAGGCCTTCGGCCGCGTAGAGCACGATCCGGGCCCGCACAACTTCCGAATACGATGACGTATATCGACGCGCGCGGGCTTCGAGTTCTGTCCGCTCGGCTTCGGCCAAGGCGATGCTGCACGGGCTGGTTCGTGGCATGCTGCTCCCTTCGTCAAGGGAACTATCTCACGTAACCGTATGGAAGTGTGGGACCAAATTACGTCACTGTAATTATGCAGTCGACCACTAAGTCTAGCGCATTGCGGTCAGAGGTCGCCGAGACGCAGCGCGCGGGCCTCAGCCGCAGCACGCTCCGACGCGGTGGCACGGGCGTAGCGGTCGAGCATGTCCCGCGATGACCACCCGGCGACGGCCATTAAACCGCCTTCGGTGCCCCCTGCTGATAACCACCGTGAGGCGGCGGTGTGGCGCAGCACGTGCGGGTGAAAGCCCTTGATGCCCGCCATTTCTGCACGTTCCAACAACGTGACGCGCAACCCGTGGGGGCCGAGGGCCTGCCGGGTGCGCGCACCTAGCCACAGGGCCTTGCTGTCGGCGGCGGGGTGGCCGCGACGTAAACGGATGTACCGATCCAAGGCGCGGGCGGTTTGAGGGCCGAACGGCGCAATCCGGCCCTTGCCGCCCTTGCCCCGCCGGATCATCGCCAGCCCGCGCGTCAGGTCAACATCGTCCAGATCTAACGCGATCAGCTCCCCCGCCCGCATGCCGGTTTCGGCCATTAACCGTACGATGGCCTCGTCGCGGCGGTCCCGAAGTGTCTGCCCCTGGCACGCCTTGATCAGTGCGCGCAGTTCGTCATCCGTGAGGACTGGTGTGATGGGCACATCGCTCTTCGGCGCATTGAGCCGTAGCAGCGGATCGGAGTCAATCTCCCCCTCGGCGGCTAGCCATTTGGAGAACTGGCGGACACCGGCCAGACGCGCCGCCGCTGTCGTGGACTGTGCGCCACCGTCGAGCATTGCGGCGATCCATGCCGACACCTGTCCCCGGTCGATCTGCGCAGGATGCCCGTTGTCGGCGCACCATTGAAGGTACAGCCGGATACTGGACAAGTAGATCTTCAGCGTTGACGGGGAGCGGCGGGCCGACTTAAGGGCAATCTCGAAGCTGTCGACGAGGGTGGCGATGTCAAGCGGAGGTAGAACGCGCTTGGGCCTTGTGGACACATATTAACCGTAACTGATAGCGCTGTGCGTTAACAAACAGCCCGATTTTGGTCCTATTATCGCACTTAGAGAAGGTTTAACGACAAGGAGGAAAGTTACGATATGGCTGTGTTAACGGATGAGCAAGTAGACGCCGCACTGCCCGATCTCAACGGATGGGAGCGTGTCGACGGTGCCCTGCGCCGGTCGATCAAGTTTCCGGCGTTTCTCGCCGGCATCGACGCCGTGCGCCGGGTGGCCGAGCACGCGGAGAGCAAGGATCATCACCCGGATATTGATATCCGTTGGCGGACAGTGACTTTCGCTCTCATTACGCATTCCGAGGGTGGCATCACCGACAATGACATAGCGATGGCGCGCGATATCGACGAAATCGTCGGGAGCTAGTCTTTCGACTCGGCTCGCGCGGCGGGCCGCTGTGGCGAGGAGCAATCGGACCCGGTGTGTCTCCCGGTGGCCGCAATCCAGATCAGGGTCGCCACCGCCGCCACGATGTAGACCAGCCCGGCCCAGGCCAGGTACCACGGCCGGCCGATTTGCCAGATGGTCGGTTGCGCGAAGCTCAGCAACCACGGCACGCCGACGATGGTGAGCGCCAGCCAGCCCCAGCCCACGATTCGCGCGCCGGGGCGCTCGCGCAGTGGCCCGTGAATCGCCCAGATCATCAGCGGCACCAGCCACACCCAGTGGTGGGTCCAGGAAATCGGTGAGAACAGCAGCCCGAACAACTCGACCACCAGCAACTTGCCCAGCCGATCGGAGGAGTCCAGCGCCCGCCAGGCCAGGATGGCCAGCACCGCCGTGACGGCGATGGCGGTCAAGACCAGCGGAGAAAAGCCGGCGTCAAGGCCCAGGATCCGAGAAATACCGCCACGCCAGGATTGATTGAACGAGGTGGCGATCGGCCCGACCCGGCGGGCGTCGCCCAGCAGGTCAGTGAAGTAGTAGCGAGCCTGATCACCGACGACGAAAACCGACGCCCCGACGGTGGCAAGGAATACGACCACCGAAAACACCGCCGCGCCCCACCGCCGAACACCGACCAAATAAACACCGGAGATCGCGGGCGTCAACTTGATCCCGGCCGCCACGCCGACCAACAGCCCCGATAACCACCACCGCGTGGTGTACACCGCCCACAGCACCGGCAACATCAGCAACACATTGACCTGCCCGTAGTCGAATGTGCTGCGCAGCGGCTCGATCCAGATGGTGATCGCCGTCCACAACATCGCGAGGCGGCGGCCGTTGGGGCCGAACGCAACGCCCATCAAGCGCTGGCTGACCCGAACCGCGCCGTACAGCGCGGCCATCGTCGCGACCTGCCACAGAAAAGCAACGAGGCCGAACGGCAACAGCTGCAGCGGGTAGAAAACGACCGCCGCGAAGGGCGGATAGGTGAACGGCAGCGGGAAGTCGGGCGTCTGCTCGGCGTAGACGTAGCTGTAGAGCGTGCCGGGATGGTCGATAGCGGCGGCGCCGCCGAGGTAAACGTGCAGGTCGACGAAGTTTGCGCCGTTGGGCGCCAAATAGGTCCAGGCAAGCCGCGCGGCGACGCTCGCGATTAACAGCACCGGCGCGGCCGCCTGAAGGAGGCTCGCGAACCGCCGGGTGATGGGTGCCGCCGGGGCGGCCGAGATGGTGTCTATCTGCCCGACTTTAGCGATCCCAGCAGACACTGCGGCATTGTCGGCCCTCACCGCAACTCGTGCTTGATGGAGCGGTCGGTCACCGCCGTCACTCGTATCAGTAACGATCAAATAAATGCCACATGTGTCACTTGAGTCCCATCCGTATCAAAGTACCTTCAGCGCGAGACCTGTCGTCGACAACCAGGGAGAGTCATGCCAACCATCTGGACTTACTTGCGTGCAACCGCCGTCGTAGTCGGTTCGTCCGCAGCACTACTGACGGGCGGTATCGCCCACGCCGACCCCGAGCCGGCTCTGCCCGCGCCGAACATTCCGCAGCAGCTGATCAGTTCGGTGGCCAACGCGCCTCAAATCCTGCAAAACCTCGCCACCGCCCTCGGCGCGACGCCGCCGGCGGCGCCGGCCTCTCCCGGCATCAGCTTTCCCGGAATGCCCCCGGCCGCCGCAACGGCACCCGTGTCCGCGCCGGCGTCCATCCCGTCGATTCCGGGGTTAACCCCGGCGACAGCACCCGCGGCCCCGGCAGCAACTCCTACCATCCCGGGGATCAACAGTCCGATCCCGGGCTTGACCCCGCAGGCGCCTGCGGCACCCGCCGCGCCGGCCGCTCCGGCGATTCCGGGCCTGCCGGTTTCGATTCCGGGGCTATCGGCACCAGCGGCCCCCGCTGTACCACCCGCTCCTCAGGTGCCGCAAGCGAAGGTTGACATGCCGGCGCTACCCGCAGGCCTGCCGGTGAATGTGCCACCGCAGCTGACGCTTCCGCAGGATCTGCCGGCACTGGCTTCGGGGCAGGCTCCGGCGGCACCGGCCGCGCCGGCGGCCAGCCCTGCCGGACCGGTAGCGCCGCTGCTTTCCGCCCTGCCCTGAGCAGTTCGTTAGACAGCAAAGCCAACTACGTAACGACCGGAGGACACCGTGGCAACCACTTGGAACCTGTCCAAAGGTTTGGCCGCTGTCGTCACGGCATCGGCTGCCGCGTTCGGGCTCTGCCCGAGCGCGGCAGCCGACCCGGCGACACCGCAACCGAACTCCACCCAAGAAATGCCGGGCCTGCCAGCGTTATCGCAGCTGAGCCCGATAATCCAGCAAGCGGCTAGCAATCCTGCGCAGGCGACACAGCTGCTGATGGCCGCTGCGCAAGCTTTCACTCACAGTCCGACGGCGCCGAGCGAGTCCAAGAACGTGGCCGCGTCGGTGAATCAGTTCCTGCAGGAGCCGGGCTCGCCGATTCCCGGTGCCTCGGTCCCGGGGCCGGATGGCGTGACCCCGCCTGACGTCGGGCCGGTGCCGCACGTGCCGCCGGCAGGCATCGAGCCGGGCTTACAGGCGCACCTGCCGACCGGTATCGACCCGGTCCACGCGGCCGGTCCGGCGCCCGTTGCTGCGCCTGTGGCCACACCGCCTGCCTCCGCACCGGCGCCGGGAACCCCCCAGCCGGCTACTGCGCCTGTCGCGGCGCCCGCACCGGCGCCACCTGCGCCGGCCGGAGCTCCCGCGCCGGCCTCCCCCGCACCGCAGGCGGCGCCCGTTGCAGCTCCCCCGCCGGAAGCCGCACCGTCGCCGGATCCTGCGCCAGCTGCCGCCCCCGCGGCGGCTCCGGGTTTCGGCCCTGACGCTCCGCCCACGCAGGACTTCATGTATCCCTCGATCGGAACCAATTGCCTTACGGATGGCAGCAATTCCATTGCAACCGCGCTGTCGGTAGCGGGGCCGGCCAAGATTCCACTTCCCGGTCCGGGGCCCGGCCAGACCGCCTACGTGTTCACCGCTGTCGGCACCCCTGGACCCGCTGAGGTGCAGAAGCTGCCTTTGAACGTCACCTGGGTGAACCTGACCACGGGCAAGTCCGGGAGCGTCACGCTCAAGCCGCGCCCTGACATCAATCCGGACGGGCCGACCACGTTGACCGCGATTGCCGACACCGGTTCGGGCAGCCTCATGTCGACGATCTTCGGGCAGGTCACCACCAAGGAAAAACAGTGCCAGTTCATGCCCACGATCGGCTCCACGGTGGTGCCTTAAAAAGGGCCAGCGCCGTTTTTTCCGCTTCTGAGCGCGCGTGTCCCCGCACTGGGGGCACGCGCGCTCGCGTTAGGCGGGCACTTCGCTAGTGTCCTGCGCCGTTAATTCGTTTCATTAATCGTGTGATTGATTCGAGGATCTGCTCAGCGGTTTTGGTCCATACGAACGGTTTTGGGTTGTCGTTCCAGGCGGTGACCCAGGCGCGGATGTTTTTTTCGAGGGCTTGGACGCTGCGGTGGTCGCCGCGTTCGATGAGTTGGCGGGTGAGTTCGGCGAACCACCGTTCGACCTGGTTGATCCAGCTGGAATAGGTTGGCGTGTAGTGAATGTGGAAGCGGGGGTGGTTGTCCAGCCAGGTCTGCACGGTGGGAGCTTTGTGGGTGCCGTAATTGTCGCAGACCAGGTGGATGTCGAGGTGGTCGGGCACCTGGGCGTCGATCGTGGTGAGGAACTTTTTGAATTCGACGGCGCGGTGGCGGCGGTGCAGTGAGGAGATCACCGTGCCATCGTTGATGTCGAAGGCGGCGAACAGGCTGGTGGTGCCGTGCCGGACGTAGTCGTGGGTGCGTTTCTCCGGCATGCCCGGCATCATGGGAAACGCCGGTTGGCTGCGGGCCAGGGCCTGGATCTGGGATTTTTCGTCGACGCACAGCACCACCGCGGTCTCGGGCGGGTCGAGGTAGAGCCCGACGATGTCGTAGACCTTTTCCACGAACAGCGGGTCATTGGACAGTTTGAAGTGCTCGCTGCGATGTGGCTGCAGCGCGAAGGCTTTCCAGATCCGCCCGATCGTCGACTTGCTCAATCCGGATCGCTGGGCCATCGATGTGCGCGACCAGTGCGTGGCGTTGGCGGGGGTGGATTCCAAGGTGGTGACCACCACGTCCTCGACCTGCTCGGCGGTCACCGACGCGGGCCGGCCCGGCCGCGGGTCATCGACTAACCCGTCGCAGCGCGCCTCGACAAACCGGCGCCGCCACTTGCCGACGGTCGGCTGGGCCACCCGCTCCCGGGCTGCGACCTCCTTGTTCGACAGGCCCTCGGCGCAACCGAGCACAATCCGTGACCGCAACGCCAGCGCCTGCGAACTCTTGCGCCGCCGCGCCCACCGGGTCAGCGTCTGACGCTCCTCCTCGGTCAACACCAACTCCACCGTCGGCCGCCCACGTGATGCCATACACGAATTATCCCACCCACCACCGCAATTCGTCGTAGAACACCACCGGCCACCACCGATCACAATTATGTAACGAATTAATGGCGCGGACCACTAGTACGCCATGAACAAAATTGCGTCGCGGTCGTACTCGAGGCCCGGATGGACGCTGGCAAGGTGCGCCTGGGTCAGTTCGACCAGCTCGTCCTCATCCTTGCCGACGATGGCTTCGCCGCACGGACACGTTATGTGTGTCTTCACGCTGCCGCCTTTCCCTTCTGTTCACCCACTACTTCGCCGCCTTGGCTGCCGCCTTCATCTGCTTCTTGTGTGATCGCACTTGCCCGAGCGAACGGGCGTCGACGATATCGGCAACAGATATGTGTGTACCGGGTTGGCCGAACTCCCCGGCCGCTTCCCGCCAGCCAGTCGGGGTGACCCCGTACTGCTTGCCTAGCAATGCCAGAAAGATCCGCGCCTTCTGCTCACCGAAACCAGGTAGTCCCTTGAGCCGTCGCAGCAGCTCCGTACCGTCGGGCTCGCCGGACGTCCACAACGCGGCCGCATCGCCGTCGTAGCGGTCCACGATGATCTGCGCCAGGGCTTGGATGCGCTTGGCCATCGATCCCGGAAAACGGTGAATCGCAGGTTTTTCCGAACACAGTGCCGCGAATTTGTCGGGGTCGTAGTCGGCGATCTCACCGGCGTCGAAGCCGCCCATGCGGTCGGCGATCTTCTTCGGTCCCGCGAAGGCAGTTTCCATCGGCACCTGCTGGTCGAGGAGTACACCTATGAGAAGAGCGAAGGGATTCTCATCCAGCAGGGCATCAGCGGCAGGATCACCGGCTAGGCGCAGGTTCGGCACCCGGCCAGTCTAGGACAGCGCGGCGGTGAGGTAGCCCGTCGATTTAGCGTTTGCCCGAGAGAGCCCCATGGGTGGCCCGACCGTGTTGGAATCATGGTCATGACGCAGCAAGAGCCCTTAACCATGCCGCTCGAAGAGGCGATGCGTACGCAACGGGCAATCCGTCGGCTCAAGAGTGACCCGATTGACGACTCGCTGGTGCTTCACATCCTCGAGCTGGCAATGAAGGCGCCGACTGGTTCGAACGCCCAGAACTGGGAGTTCATCGTGGTCAAGGACCGCGAGGTTGTCGCGAAACTTGGCCGCCTGAACCGCCTCGCGATGAATGCCTTCGGGCCGATTTACAAGCGCACCCTACAAAAACGCATGGACGACAAGATGCTTCGCATCGAAAAGGCCGTGCGATGGCAGGCTGACCACTTCGACGACATCCCCGTGGTCGTGGTGGCATGCATAAAAGGTGTCATTGCGCCGTATCCAACGATCGCGGCCAGCAGCGCCTACGGCTCCATCTATCCCGCGGTGCAAAACCTCTTGTTGGCGGCCCGCGCAGCCGGACTAGGCGCGGCGCTGATCACCATGCCGCTGTGGAGCACGTTCGCGGCGAAGCGAGTCCTGGGCTTGCCGTGGAACGTCACTCCATGCGCGGTGGTCCCTCTTGGCTGGCCGATCGGCAGATACGGTCCCACGACGCGCAGACCGGTCGGGGAATTCGTTTCGCTTGATCGGTACGGCAATCGAGCGTTTCTGTAGGCGGGCCGACAGTTGTAATCGCCTACAGCTGATCCAAGAGCATCGCGACCAGCAGGGCGAACGGGTCATCGGACAGTAGTCGATCGGCCTTCGGGTCCTGCGCCAAGCAGAGCTTCACTGTCATAGCTAGGAGCCTATCCGGGGCAACCACCCGCGCCCCGATAGTTGGCCGATGGGTCGAATCAAGCCGAAACAGCGCTGCACGCCCGTGTGACGGGAGAACATTGCCTGGTGCTCGGACAAGACTTGATTTCCCGGCCAGGCATCGCAGGTGGCTTCACATTACCTGACCGCGGATGACCGGCGTCGCGATCTACCTGGTCTACCTGCTCGCTGGCATTGTCGCCGGACTGGTTTCAGGATTGTTCGGACTCGGGGGTGGCTTGACCATCGTGCCGGCGCTCGCAGTGGCTTTGCCGCTCCAGCGCGTTGCGCAGGAACACGTGATGCACCTGGCAATCGGGACATCCCTTGCGGTGATGTTCTTCACGGCGCTGTATACGACCTTCTTGCGTAGTCGACGCGGCGACCTGAACTGGCCGCTGTTCTGGCATCTGTTGCCGCCGGTAGTACTTGGAACGGCGATTGGTGCTTTCGCGGGCGGCCTTCTGCCAGGCCCGGTCCTTCGGGTGTTCTTCATAGGATTCGTCGCATACATGATCGCGCGCGCGACGCACCGCCACTATGGAAAGTCGAGGTACGCGGACGCGAGTAACAAGACGGCCTCTGCGCCCGTCATGCCTTCCCGCGCCAGTCGGCTGACTTCTGGGGTCACCACCGGCTTCACTGGTGCACTGCTCGGGGCCGGCGCGGCCATCATCACGGTGCCGTATCTGCAAGCAGCGGGCTACCGCATACAAAGCGCATCCGCCATTGCTGCCGGACTGTCCGCGGTGATCGGGATCGGTGCAGGTGCCGGCTACTTGCTCGGGGGACTTGGTGCCGCCGGACTCCCCGCCGCCGCATTCGGATACCTATACCTGCCGGCGTTCGCGGGAATGACTGCAGGAGCCCTTCTGGGTTCACCGCTGGGTGTCCGAATCTCGCACCGCATGGCAGAAACCACTCAGTTCTGGCTTTTCCTCACCTACCTGGGTGTGGTCGTGGCCGTCATGGTGTTACCCGGATAGGCTCGCGCCCCGACGCTGGCTCGCCAGTTGCCTACCCACTGTTGCAACGTATCTCCACTTGCTGGTCGAGCAGCATGCCGACCAGCAACGCGAACCGGTTGTCATCCAGCAGCGCGTCGGCGGCCAGATCTTGGACAAGCTGCAGTTTCGGCACCCACACAGTTTAGAGCTGGCGGCCCAGCCCTGCGTTGAGGGCTTCACTATAGAGGGCCGCAGCCCGCTCAGGGGGTAACGAGTGTTATGAGTTCACCCGCACGGCACTCGAATTCGTGTTTACTGCAACACTTTTACCCGCTCTTGCGGCGGAACTCACGACGGCTCTCCATCGGACCGTGCGCCCGCGACTGCTTGCCGCCGCTGTCTTTGTGAGCGGATCCGCCCGACGACTTCGCCATCTTGCGGTCGAGGGCTTCACGGAACTTGCGCTTGGTTTCGTCGTCTGAGCTCGGTGACTCGGAAGACCCGGACGACTCGGACGACTCGGACGACTGTGAACCGTGCGGAGAGTTCGATTCAGCCATACGGGCAGCCTAGCCTGGATTTGCCGGGCCAGTCTGGTAGACAGCGGGCTAGCGCACACCTGGGGGCATGCCGTACACGTGCGCGATCGGCAGTGTCAGCAGCACCCGCCGGTCGGTGACCATCGCCTGCCGGTAGTCATCCCAGTCCGGATGTTCACCGGCGATATCGCGATACAAGGCAATCAGCGCCTCGACGGTGTCGTCATCGGGCGCAGCCGCTGGAGGCGTCAGTTCCGCGATGCCCTCGGCGACGGCATACGACCATCCGTCGTCGGCGTCGACCAGGATCGAGGCCCGCGGGTCGCGGCGCAGGTTGCGGGTCTTGGCTCGCGGCTCGGTGATCGACACCCGAAACACCAGCTCGCGCGCGTCGAAGTGATACTGCACATTCGACAGCTGAGGGCGCCCGTCGCGTTTGATGGTGGCCAGCACCCCGAGAGAGTTCCCACTGATCACGGCCAGCAACTTGTCGTCGAAGACTTGGCGTCCCATGCCGAAAGCCTACGTCGCACGCGAGCGGGGCCGGTCCCGGATCGCGTCGTTCGCCGTCCGCCTGGTGGAATCGCATCATGACCAAGTACGCGGCGTTCCTGCGCGGCGTCAACGTCGGCGGGGTCAATCTCAAAATGGCCGAGGTGGCCACCGCGTTGGCCGACGCAGGATTCGCCAATGTGCGCACCATCCTGGCCAGCGGCAACGTGCTGCTGGAGTCGTCCGCCGGGATGGCCACTGTGCGCAAGAAAGCCGAAGCGACATTGCGCGAGAGGTTCGGCTATGACGCGTGGGTGCTGGTCTACGACATCGACACGGTGCGCGCCGTCGTCGACGCCTACCCTTTCGAGCGCGAGGTCGACGGGTATCAGTCCTACGTCACGTTCGTCGCCGATAACGCCGTGCTCAATGGACTAACCGCACTCGCCGACAATACCGGTCCGGAAGAGAAGATCAGCCGCGGTAAAGGCGTCGTCTATTGGCAGGTGCCCAAGGGCAGTACCCTGGACAGCACGATCGGCAAGACGATGGGCAAGCCGCGCTACAAGTCATCGACCACGACCCGCAACCTGCGCACGCTGGCGAAAGCGTTGCGGTGAGCCCGATAGCCAGGCCGCCTGCTGACGCTGAACGTGCTTGAGCCTGCTGAAGTTTGGCTAGCGTGCGTCCTGGTCGTCGGGTACGGCCTCGATGTAGCGCAGCGCGTCGGCCTTTCCTAACCCCAGTCCTCGTGCCACCCGGACGTACTCGCGGGCAGCAGCCGCCATCGCGGCGTCCGTTGGATCGTAGCGGGCGACGAAAGTGCCGAAACGGCCCTGGGTTTCAATGACGGCGGCGGTTTCCAGCTCACGGTATGCACGGGCCACGGTGTTCACGGCCACCCCAAGTTCGCCGGCCAGCTCACGCACGGTCGGCAGGCGGGTGCCAGGTGGCAATGCGCCCTCCCGGACTCCATCGATGACCTGCATCCTGAGCTGGTCGAACAACGGCCTGCCCGCCTTCATGTCGACCCGTAGCCATTCACCCAGCTCCACCCACCCAGTATTCCCCAGCCCCGACTATCTTGGTGGGATGCGAGTAACGGTGCTCAGCGGCGCGGGGATCTCCGCGGAGAGCGGCGTGCCGACATTCCGCGACGACAAGAACGGATTGTGGGCCCGCTTCGATCCTTACGCGCTGTCCAGCACACAAGGGTGGCGCGACAACCCGGAGCGCGTCTGGGGGTGGTACTTGTGGCGTCATTATTTGGTGGCCAACGTCGAACCCAACGCGGGGCACCGCGCCATCGCCGCCTGGCAAGACCATGTCCAGGTCAGCGTCATCACTCAGAATGTCGACGACTTGCACGAGCGCGCCGGTAGCGCGCCGGTGCACCACTTGCACGGGAGTCTTTTCGAATTCCGTTGTGCGTGTTGCGATATGCCCTACACCGGCGCGCTGCCCGAAATGACCGAACCGGCGCTGGAGGTAGAACCTCCGGTCTGCCACTGTGGGGCGCTGATCAGACCCGACATCGTGTGGTTCGGCGAGCCGTTGCCCGACGAGCCGTGGCAGCGCGCCGTCGAGGCGACCGAAGCCGCCGACGTGATAGTGGTGGTGGGCACCTCGGCGATCGTTTATCCGGCGGCCGGGCTGGCCGAGCTGGCGCTGTCACGCGGCACGGCCGTCATCGAGGTCAATCCCGAGGTCACACCGCTGTCCAGAAGCGCCACGATCAGCGTGCGCGAAACTGCCAGCCAGGCCCTGCCAGGGCTGCTGCAGCGGCTGCCCGCTCTACTGAGGTAGTCCCGCCGAGCCTGCGATATCGGTGCCGAGCCTGCGCACAGATCGCGGTTAGTCCACAAGATCTCGCGCTGAGCGCAGTTTCGACGGATCGACGTCTGCGCGGTCGGTGAGTCTGCCGTCATGAACAGCGACGAACCGTTCATCGGCAGTGAAGCGCTTAACAACGGAACACTGCGTCCCCACCAGCTCCGGTCCCGATTCCGGGCGGTGTTCCCCAACGTGTACGTCCAACGCCATCAGCAGCCGACATTGCGGCAACGCGCGTTGGCGGCCTGGCTATGGTCACACCGGCAGGGTGTGATCGCAGGACTGACTGCGGCCGCGTGGCACGGCTCGAAATGGGTGGACGAACGCCTGCCCGTCGAGATGGTCTGGTCGAACGCACGACCGCCACGCGGCTTGCGGACCTGCGACATGCGGCTCCATCCGGAAGAGTTCGGCTTTGTCGCCGGCCTGCCGGTAACGACGCCGCAACGCACCGCATTCGACATCGGTCGGCGTAAGCCGGTAGGTATCGCGATTGCGCACCTGGACGCCCTGATGCATGCGAGCGGCCTCAAGGTGGATGAGGTCGCCGAAATAGCCGACCGGCATCGCGGCGCACGAGGCCTCAAGCAACTGGAAAAGGCGCTGGACTTGGTAGACGCCGGTTCGCAGTCGCCGAAAGAGACGTGGTTGCGGCTCTTACTGATCCGCGCGGGCTTGCCACGGCCGACGACCCAAATCCCGGTAATAACTGGTGACGGCGCCCAGGTGTACTACCTGGATATGGGTTGGAAAAATCTGATGACCGCAGTCGAATACGACGGCGAGCATCATCGCCTCGACCGCTGGCAGTACACGAAGGACATCCGCCGGCGGGAGGTGTTAGACCGGCTGGGCTGGATCGTCATCCGGGTCATCGCAACGGATCGCCCTGCTGACATCATTCGCCGGGTTCGCGATGCACTGGAGTTTCGAGCATCGAGCCTGCGATAGCGGCGCCGACCCTGCGCACAGATCGCGGTTTACTCACCAGCACGCACCCTCACCGCAGTCTCGGCGCAAAGATTACGACCTGCGCGCCCGGCCCAGCGCTAGCTCGGACACCGGGAACGGCGCCCAGGCCGGCAACGTCAACTCCCGCCGTGAAGTGTCCACCTCGAATCCGGCGTCGACGATCGAGCGCTCGGTATCGCGATGGGTGTGGCAGTTACCAAACAACCTGGGCCAAACCGTCGCGTCGACAAACCGCTGAAACCGGCCCCGCGCACCGGCGCTGGCCACGTGTTCGAGGTACCGCAGCTCCCCACCTGGCCGCAGTAACGAATGCAGACGCTGCAGCACCCTGTCGGGGTCGCGCACCGAGCACAACACCAGCGAGCACACCACCACATCAAACGGCTGCTCGCCGCCGACGCTTTCCGCCGTCTCGCCTGTCACCACAATCCGAGCGGGCAGTGCGTCTGCTGCGGCGCGGGCCTGCGCCGCGAGCCGCGCCTCGGGCTCCACTGCGACCACCTCTTCGACCGACTCCGGGTAGTGGGGGAAGTTCGTCCCGATACCGGCGCCGACTTCGAGCACCCGGCCCGACAAACCGGCCAGATTCTCGCGACGAAGGGCCCGGATCGCCTCGGCTTCGTGGGCGGCGACGATGGGCCAGATCCGCGCGAAGAACGGGTTGTCGACCGCTGACGCGGCTGTTGATGTCATACGGGTTAACCTTCCGACTCGGGTGAGCCCCAGAATAGGCTTCTTTCCGGCGAGGCCTCCGACCGGCGCTGCGCCGCCACCCGTGCCACCAACTGCTGGTTCGGTGGCCGCGTACAGAATCTCGTCGCGGAGCCGATCGCCGGACCCCCGGGGGCGCTGGGCCGACGAAGTCGATCGACCGACGCGCTAACCAACATGCGTCACCGACTCCCTGGCCGGCCGCCCACCGTGCTCCATCCGTTCCTCGGGCGCAGCGTATCCGATCTCGTCGACTGGTCCCTCGCTGATGCCCAGCCGCTCATACAGCCACAACAGAGGCCTGGGCGCCCACCAGTTCCACCGGCCCATCGCATGCATGAACGCCGGAACCAGGACCATCCGCACCAGGGTCGCATCGGCGGCCACCGCCAGGGTCAGTCCCAGACCGAACATCCGCATGAATGACACGTGAGCGGCGATCAATGCGGCGAACGACATCGACATCACCAACGCAGCAGCGGTGATCACCCGGCCGGTGCGGGCCACACCGAGCGCCACACTTTCGTCGTTCGCGGCGTGCGCCTGGGCCGCGCTCGGTCTTGCCGGTCGGGCGGCTCCGGAAGCCAGCCAGTACTCGCGGATCCTGGACATGAGGAACACCTCGTAGTCCATGGACAAGCCGAACGCGATGCAGAACAGCAGCACCGGCATGTTCGCCACCAGCGTGCCGCTCGGGGTCGTGCCCAACGCGCCCAAGTGGCCGTCCTGGAAGATCCACACCAGCGCGCCGAACGCCGCGGTGAGCGACAGGACATTACAGACCAGCGCCTTGGCCGGCAGCACCACGCTGCCGGTGAGCAAGAACAGCAACACGAAGGTGATGACGGCCATCAGCCCGAGCACCAGCGGAAGCCGGTCCTTCACCGCATCGACGCTGTCGCGGTTGACCTGCGCGACACCGGCCATCTCGACGGATCGGCCGGCGGGCCCCGTCACCTCGTGCAACCGCCTGAGCTGAGTGTCGGAGGCCTGCGAAAACAGCGGTGCGTTGCTGCTCACGGTCAGGAATGCGCTGCCGCCGGCTATCCCGGTGGCCGCGGCCGGTGGTCCCACCCGGTTTCCGCCGACGAACGTTCCACCGGGAGCGCTCACCGCCGACACGTCCGCAACCCGCGATAAGTCGGCGGCGTACTCGGCCAGATCCGCCGGGCTCAGGCCGTGGGCATCGGGGACGACGACGGGCACCGCGGTCGCGGAATCGTGTGCGAACTTGGTGCGCAACTGATCACCGACCTGATGTGCCGACGCGGAACGCGGGAGCACCCGGTCGTCCGGGAATCCCCATTTCACGCCGGTGAACGGAAGTCCGAGCAGCACCAGCAGCGCGATGACTGCCAGACCGATGGGGGCCCAGCGCCGCATCACGAATTTGCTCGAGCGATACCAGAACTGTCGGTCGACTGGTTTATGCACCGGTTCGGGGCCCCTGTTGCTTTTAGGAAGCGCCCGACGCACCAGCAGGCGCACGTCCATGGCGTCCAGCCGGGGACCCAGCAACGCGATCGCAGCCGGTGTTATCACGATCGATGCGATCGCGACGAAGGCCACGGTGGCCACCCCGGCGTAGGCGAAGGACTTGAGGAAGTACATCGGAAACAGCGCCGTCGCCGACATGGACAGTGCCACGGTCACCGCGGAGAACAGCACTGTGCGGCCGGACGTGGCCATGGTCCGGATCAGTGCCTCGTGTCGGTCACTGCCTTCGGCCAACTCGTCGCGATAACGGCTGACGATCAGCAGCGTGTAGTCGATGGCCAATGCCAGGCCCAGCGCGGTGCTCAGGTTGAGCGCGAAGATCGACACTTCGGTGGTAAATGTGATGAGCCGCAACACCGACATCGAGCCGACGACGGCAAGTGCGCCGAGGGCCATCGGCAACGCCGCCGCCAGCAGCCCGCCGAACACCCAGACCAGCACCAGGAAGCTCAGCGGGATCGCGATCGCCTCCATCACCAATAGGTCGTCCTGGTTCTGTTTGTTGATCTGGGCGTACTGCATCGCCGAACCGCCAGCGCGGACGGTGACGCCGTCACGGTCGTGGACGAATTCGTCCGACAAGGTCTGGGCGTTTTTTTGCGTGTCGTTCTCGCCGCCCTTGAGGTTGACCACGATCAACCCCGACTTTCCGTCGGTGCTGACCAGATCGGCGGCGGCCGCCGGTGATGAATTCCAGGCCGAGGACACGTTGTAAACCAGCGGCGACCGCTGCAAATCGCCGACGAGGTCGGTGGCCGCCTTGCGGGCATACGCACTGTTGATGCCTCCGGGCGCTGTCACCACGATCAACAGCTGCTGACCGCTCTGCCCGAACTTGTGGGTCAGGACACCGATGGCGTGGGCCGACTCTGAGTTCGGATCTTGGAAGCCTCCGGTAGACAGGCTGTTGGCGACGGGGACGCCGAAGACCGCAGCGGCTATGAAGACCAGGACACCGATCGCGATGATGCGTCGCGGCGCGGCGATGGCCGCCCGGGCGATCCGCTGCAGCATCTTGGAGCCCTCCCGCCGCCGGTGCCGCCCTGGCCCGCGGCGACTTACGTCAATTAACATGCGTCAAACAACGCCTCCCCTAAGTACGGAGGCGGGCACCCGGATGGTTCAACGCGGTTTTAAACCGGCGCGACGATAAGATTCCGGCAAGAAAAATGTGCCGTAAGTAAGCAGCTCACGGGTCGAATCCTGTGCTCGACGACGGCAAACCTACCCGCCGGTAAATTGCCACCATTTTCCGAATCGTGACTCAAAGATTCCTTAAAGGTGGCCCATACGCTCAGTGTCATGTGGATCGACGACTCAAGTGCGGACGTCATCAAGGCTGACTTTGAGGCCCTCTACCACGGCGACATGCTGGTGGAAGGCGAGACCTCGGAGCAGTTCGAAGACTGGCACCCGCTGCCAACGGCAAGCTGACTACGACCATGAGTGTGCTTGCGCGTCTTCTAATGGCCGAACCCGCCGTCAGCCGATGGTTCCGTCGATAGCCATTGATCTTGTTACCAACGTCAGCCCCCCGCTGATTGCGGGGGGCTTTCGTTTTGTCCGACCCCTCAGCGAGGCGCCATGCGAATGGCTCCGTCCAGACGGATGACCTCGCCGTTGAGCATCGGGTTTTCGATGATGTGCACCGCCAGTGCCCCATACTCGTCGGGTTTGCCCAACCGCGACGGATGCGGCACCTGCTTGCCGAGTGACTCCCTGGCCGGTTCCGGCAGACCGGCCAGCAGTGGCGTGTCGAACAGACCGGGCGCGATGGTGACCACCCGGATGAGGTGGCTCGCCAGGTCGCGTGCGATCGGCAGCGTCATACCAACCACGCCGCCCTTGGACGCGGAGTAGGCGGCCTGGCCGATCTGGCCGTCGAACGCCGCCACTGACGCGGTATTGACGATGACGCCGCGCTCCTCACCGATGGGTTCGGTCTTGGAGATCCGCTCGGCGGCCAACCTCAGCACATTGAAGGTGCCGACCAGGTTGATGTCCACGACCTTGCGGAACGCATCCAACGGGAAGACGCCGTCGCGGCTCAGCACCCGGATGGCGTTGCCGGTGCCGGCGCAATTGACCACGATGCGCAGCGGACCCATCGACTCGGCCGTGTCCAGCGCCTTGGTGACGGCGGCCTCGTCGGTGACGTCGGCGTGCACGAAACGCGCGCGATCGCCGAGCTCGCGAACCGCCTCTTCACCCCGCAGATCCAGCACAACCACCTGCGCCCCGGCGTCCAGCAGCCGCTTGGTGGTGGCCAGGCCCAGGCCTGACGCGCCCCCGGTGACGACGGCTACGGCGTCTTTGATCTCCATGCGAGTCCTTCCCTATTGTGCCGACCAACCTGTTGGTTGGGGACTATACCCAGTCCTGGACCACCGCTTCGACGTCGGTCATCGGCGCCGAAGGAGGACGTGGCGTATCGGGCACGGTGCGGGAAAACCGCGGAGCCGGCAACGGCTGCAGACCACCTTCGACTTCGTAGAAGGTGTGCCGCTCGGCAATATGCGGCTCGGTGTGCACTTCGCCGAACGCCAGCACCGGCGTCACACAAGCGTCGGAATCGGCGAACACCTTCGCCCAGTGGTCACGGTCGCGACTGGCGAACTTCTCGGTCAGCACCGCCCGCAGCTCGGGCCAGCGGGAGCCGTCGTTCTGCGACGGCAAGTCGGCGGCGTCCAGACCCAGCCCGGCCAGCATGGCCGCGTAGAACTGCGGCTCGATGGCACCGACGGCGACGTAGCGTCCATCGGCGCATTCGTAGGTGTCGTAGTAGGGCGCGCCGCCGTCGAGCATGTTGGTGCCACGCACGTCCGACCACATGCCCAATGAGCGCATCGCCCACATCATCTGAATCAGCACGCTGGAGCCGTCGACCATGGCGGCGTCAATGACCTGACCCTTGCCGGAGCTCTGCCGCTCCCACAGCGCGGCCAAAATGCCGACCAGCAAGAACATCGAACCGCCACCGAAGTCACCGACCAGGTTCAGCGGCGGCACCGGCCGCTCGTTCGCCCGGCCGATCGCGTGCAGGATCCCGTTCAGCGAGATGTAGTTGATGTCGTGGCCCGCTCGCTGGCTACGCGGGCCGGATTGTCCCCAGCCGGTCATCCGGGCGTAGATCAGCCTGTCGTTGACCTCGGCGCACTGCTCGGGGCCGAGGCCGAGTCGCTCGGTCACGCCGGGGCGGTAGCCCTCGATCAACACGTCGGCTCGGGCGACGAGCTTGAGCACCAGGTTGCGTCCCTCGTCGGACTTGAGATCGGCCGTCACGACGCGACGGTTGCGCAGCATGGCGTCCTTGGCCGCACCGCCCCCACTGGCGCCACTTTTCGGGGGACGATCGATGCGCACCACGTCGGCTCCCAGATCCCCCAGGATCATTGCGGCGTGCGGACCGGGTCCGATGCCGGCCAGCTCCACTACACGCAGTCCATTCAGCGGTCCAGCCACGATCTACCGACCTTTCGTCTGCTCTGACGCCTCGACCCGGTCCGGATTCGAACAACCGGCCGTTCGCATCTTCGCAGCCGCCCGCGACGGGCGCGCGCCCCGGTCGCCTAGGGTGAGCCCATGCCGAAATCCGGGATCGACACGCTGACCTCTGTCGCAGGTCTTGCTGTCACGCTCTCCGAGGGCGTGCTGTCGGTAACCATCGACCGCCCCGACAGCCTCAACTCGGTGAACACGCCGGTGCTGGCCGGTATTGCCGACGCGATGGAGTGCGCGGCCACCGATCCGCGGGTGAAGGTGGTGCGCCTCGGTGGGGCCGGCCGCGGCTTCTGTTCCGGGGCGGGCATGAGCGCCGACGACGTGGCCGGTGGCGGCCCGGGCACCAAGATCATCGCGGAGGCCAACCGGGCAGTGCGGGCGATCACGGCGCTGCCGCGGCCGGTCGTTGCTGTCGTTCAGGGACCGGCAGCCGGCGTCGGTGTTTCCCTGGCCCTGGCTTGCGACATCGTATTGGCCTCGGAGAAGGCATTTTTCATGCTTGCCTTCACCCAAGTTGGGTTGATGCCCGACGGCGGAGGGTCGGCGTTGGTCGCTGCGGCGATCGGCCGGATCCGCGCAATGCGCATGGCGCTGCTGGCCGAGCGGCTGCCGGCCGCCGATGCGTTGTTCTGGGGCCTGGTCACCGCGGTCTATCCGGCTGAGGGTTTCGAGGCCGAGGTCGACCGGGTGATCTCGAAGTTGCTGGCCGGCCCGATCGTCGCATTCGCCAAGACCAAAGACTCGATCAACGCGACCACCTTGACCGAATTGGACTCAGCCCTGCAGCGCGAGTTCGAGGGACAGGCCGTCCTGCTGCGATCACACGACTTCATCGAGGGCGCGACAGCATTCCAGCAGCGCCGCACTCCTCACTTCACCGACCACTAAGCTCCCCGAGGGCCAACTTCGGAATAAATCGGCAATCCTTTCCTTCGTCAGATTCGATTTACACTGACAAGCTAGGAACGGAGAATCGATGCAGGCTGGACAAGTTTGCTGCCTGGTGACCGGAGCGACCGGCTATATCGGTGCCCGTCTGGTGCCGCGACTGCTGGACGAGGGCCATCGAGTCCGCGCATTGGCCCGCAACCCGGCCAAGTTGGCCGACGTGCCATGGCGAGAACAGGCGGAGGTGGCGCGCGGTGACCTAGGCGAGCTCGATTCGCTGATCGCGGCGTTCGACGGGATGGACGTCGTCTACTACCTGGTCCATTCGATGGGCACGTCGAAGGATTTCGCCGCCGAGGAAATCCGCGCCGTCCGCAACGTCGTGACGGCCGCTCGCCGAACCGGGGTGCGGCGGGTGGTGTATCTCAGCGGGCTGCATCCGGAGGGCAGTAGGCTCTCGCCGCATCTCGAGTCGCGCAAGGCGGTGGGCGAGGCACTCATCGACTCGGGGATCGAGGCCGTGGTGCTGCAGGCCGGAGTAGTCATCGGGTCGGGATCAGCGTCGTTCGAAATGATCCGGCACCTGACCGACCGGTTGCCGGTGATGACCACGCCGAAGTGGGTGCACAACAGAATTCAGCCGATCGCGGTGCGCGACGTGCTGTACTACCTGGTTGCTGCGGCGACGGCGCGCGTGCCGTCATCGCGCACCTGGGATATCGGCGGACCAGATGTTTTGGAGTACGGCGACATGATGCGGGTCTACGCCGAGGTTGCGGGGTTACACCGGCGCTACTTGATTGTGCTGCCGTTCTTGACGCCGACGATTGCCAGCCTGTGGGTTGGGACCGTGACCCCGATCCCCCCGGGTCTGGCACGGCCGCTGATCGAATCGCTGGAATGTGACGCGGTGATGCGTAACTGGGACATCGACACCATCATCGAACCGCCACTGGGCGGCCTCACCGGATACCGCCGCGCCGTCGCGATGGCGCTCAGCCGCGCGAAGCAGGGCCTGCCCGACGCCACATGGGCCTCGTTGCGATCGGAGCCGGCCGAGGCGATACCCAGCGACCCGGACTGGGCCGGCGAGATCGTCTACACCGACGTGCGGACCGCTGCGACCATCGCGGAACCCGGCGACGTCTGGAAAGCGGCCGAGGATGCTGCCAACGGCAGCCGGTTGGGGCGACGCCGCCCGCTCAAGCGCTGGAGCGTGGAGGAGCGCGAGCCCGGCGCCAAGCTGCGGCTGCATGCCCAGATGCGCTCGCCGGGGCAGGCGTGGCTCGAGATCACGGTGACGCCGCAAGACACCGGTGGCAGCAGGTACACGCTCCGGGCGATCTTTTGGCCGAGCGGCATCCTGGGCCGGTTGTACTGGTTTGTGGTGTGGCCCCTGCGTAAAGCCGCACTAAGCGCGCTAGCACGCGACATCGCCGCGTCGGCCCGATAGCTGACGTCACACGCCGAACAGCGGAGGCAGTGCGAGCACCATGATCAGACCCCACACGAAGTGGGTCAGCACAGGTGCCAGCACCCCGCCGCTGGCGCGGCGCTCCAACGCGCACACCGTCCCGAGGACGATCGCAGCGAACCCGAGCATGGGATTCCCGCTGGCCATGGCCGCACACGCGTACAAGATGGTCGAAATAACCACTGGCTGATACCGGCCCAGCGCGGTGTAGAGCGCGCCCCGAAAAAACGCTTCCTCGGCCATCCCGTTGACCACGGTGATCACCACGATCAGCAAAAACGATCCCTGATGGGCAAATTGCAGCACCCGGACTATCAAGGTTGAAACGGCCGGAATTTCCCTGGCAATCAATCCGCCCAGCACGAACACGCCGCCGAGCAGCAGGCCGATGGTCGTGCCTGTGATGACCGGCCGTTGGTTGCGGCCCCGCCAGCAGATGCCGCCCAGATGCAGCGGCCCCGAAATCAATGCACCAGCGGTCCACACCGCCGCCAGCGCCAGGGTCAACCAGTAGAAGCTGGACTCCCCCGGATGGCGCCGCAACGAGAACGCCAGCACAGCGGCGCCGACCACCAGCGTGATTGCGACGATGATGCGCCGGCGTCGCACGATGCCCGGCGGTTCATTACGGGGCACAGCAACATTGGTCATCGCACGGCGTAACTCGGCCAAGACGCTGGTGCGGTACGGACTCGTTGACTGGCTCATGCAGGACGCACCTTCGGGGTCAAGGCGATCATGATGTCGAGGCCGCTTCGAAGCGCTCCGGCGAGCGGGCCGGGGACCATGTTCACCAGCCCCAGGGTCGGCCGGACGATGGACGGGGTGAACGCCCGTGCGACTTGGCGGATGCGCAGCGCGTCACCGCCGGCCCAGGAGGGATCGGTGTCAGCGAGGTGATGGGGGTCGGCCAGGGCGTTGACGGGGCGGGGCCGATGATTCCACTGGCCCGCCAGCGAAAGGGCGACGGTGTCGTCGACGCCGAGCAGCCCCCGGGCGGGTCGGGCACCCGGTCGCGCAGGTCACTGACGGATGCCACCATCGGATGGTCCAGCGATTCGACCAGGTCTGCGGCCAGTCCCTGGGGCACCGGCAGTGCGACACCCGTAATCAGCGATGCCAGCCCGGTGTCGACTCTGCCGACCGATAAACCGGCATGCCACCTGCCGGAGATACGCGCATACGTCTTGAGCAGCTCCCGGTAGGACGTGGTGTTGGGGCCGGAAATGTCGTACGCGCCAGCAGGTACCAGGTCGGGGTCAGCCGCGGCGACGAGATGGTGCAATACGTCGCGGATGGAAATCGGGTCGATCGAGTTGTCCATCCAGCTCGGTATCGGCATGAGCGGGAACCGGTCTCCGACATACGGCATCATCTCGAACGACGTCGAGCCGGCGCCGATGATCATCGCCGCGCCCAGCCACACCAGTTCCGGGCCGTCTGGGACGGTTAAGGCCTCGGCCACCTCGGCCCGGCTGGCCAAGTGCTCAGATAAGACCTCGTCAACGGGTACGAAGCCGCCCAGGTAGACGACGCGTCGCACACCGGCTTCCCTGGCCGCGGTTGCGAGGTTTGCGGCCGCGGCCTTGTCGGCGTCGCGGAAGCCGGGCTGACCGATGGCGTGTACCAGGTAATACACCACGTCCACCGGGCCCACAGAATCCAGCGCGGCCGGCGCCGACACGGGATCGGACACGTCCAGGGTGACCGGTGCGACGTCGTCGAACCAACCTAACCGCTTGAGACGCTCGGGGTTTCGAGTGGCGGCTACGACTTGGTGCTGGTTCGCCAGCAGCGCCGTGACCAGCCGCGATCCCACATAGCCCGTGGCACCGGTGACCAGTATCCGCATACCGTCGACCCTAGCCCGGCGACGATGCGGGCCCCGGTACGGGCCGCCGCGGAGAAAGGACGCGTACGTAACGCCACGGCGATTTTGGGCTCGATTTTTCGCCGCGGCGTTACGCTCGCGACTAAGGGCGACGAGGAGCGTTTGAACCGATGCGGCGGCGGTGTCGTGACCAGGTACATGGACAAGATCACGGGGCCGACTCTGTGCGCTCGATGGCCGTTGTGACGGCAAATCCGGACCTGCCTGCAAATGCTCCTAATCACTCGCGAACCTCATTGCGAGGCAACCCAATCTGTCTTCGATTTCAGTGCTCGCCTCGAGCCAATATGGCGCACCTGATGATCACGATGGTCCGGCTTTCCGCTCCGAGCTCGTAGCGCTGGCCTGCCAGGGCCTGGTCAAGGGATAGTAGAGGCATGTATTACCTGCTGGTATTGGCGGTCGGAATCGAACGCCTCGTGGAGCTGGTGGTGTCCAAGCGAAACGCAGAATGGTCTTTTACCCAGGGCGCCAGAGAGTTTGGTCGGTCGCACTATGTGGTGATGGTCGTCATTCACACCGCACTGCTGGTCGGCTGCATTGTCGAACCGTGGGCGCTGCACCGGCCGTTCATCGCATGGCTCGGCTGGCCGATGTTGGCGGTGGTGGCGCTGAGCCAGGGGCTGCGCTGGTGGTGCATAGCGACGCTGGGTCGACGGTGGAATACCCGGGTGATCGTCTTGCCGGACGCGCCGTTGGTGCGAGAGGGTCCCTACCGGTGGCTGCACCATCCAAACTATGTTGCAGTGGTGGCTGAAGGGTTTGCGCTGCCGTTGGTGCACACGGCATGGTTGACCGCGGCCATTTTCACGCTGGCCAACGCTATGTTGCTGAAGGTGCGTCTGCAGGTGGAGAACTCCGCTTTGGGCTACACGTGACCAACTACGACACCGACCTGCTGATCGTCGGCGGCGGCCCGGGAGGCCTCGCCACGGCGTTACACGCTCGCAGGCAAGGACTTTCGGTGATCGTGGTCGAGCCGCGGGAGATGCCCATCGACAAGGCGTGCGGCGAGGGGCTGATGCCCGGCGGACTGGCCGAGCTGACGTCGCTCGGCGTGGACCCGGCCGGCATGCCTTTTCGCGGGATTGCTCACGTGAGCGAACATCGTCGCGCGCAGGCGCGGTTTCGCAGCGGGCCGGGACGGGGCGTGCGACGCACCACCTTGCATGCGGCACTGGCCGCACGGGCCAAAGAGCAAGACACAGACTGGGTCCGGACGCGGGTGACAACCGTCGAACAAGATGCCCATGGAGTGACGGCCGCCGGTGTACGCGCGAAATGGTTGGTAGCAGCCGACGGACTGCATTCGCCCGTCCGGCGAGCCGTCGGAATCGCAGCGACGGCAGGAACACCGCGGCGCTACGGTGTGCGCTGTCATTACCGGGTGCCGGCCTGGTCGGAGTTCGTCGAAGTGCACTGGTCCCGCTGGGGTGAGGCGTACGTAACGCCGGTGGAACCGGATCTGGTTGGCGTGGCGATCCTGTCTCGTGGGCGACCCGACCTGGCCTGGTTCCCGCGGCTGGCCGACCAGCTGAAGGGCGCCAGTCCGGGGCAGGCGCGCGGCTGTGGCCCGTTGCGGCAGGTGGTCTCCCGCCGGGTCGCGGGGCGGGTGCTGCTGGTAGGCGACGCGGCGGGGTACGAGGATGCTCTGACCGGCGAGGGCATCAGCCTCGCGGTCAAGCAGGCAGCCGCGGCGGTCGACGCTATCGTCAGGGACGCACCGTCATCGTACGAAGCTGCGTGGCGCCGGATTACCCGCGATTACCGCCTGCTCACCCGCGCGCTGGTGCTGGCCAGCACACCACGGGCGGCGCGCCGCGCCATCGTGCCGGCGTACACGCTGCTACCCGCTGCGTTCCAGTGGGGAGTGAACGTCCTGGCGCGCTAACGCGCCTTCCAGACCGGCTCTCTCTTCTCGGCGAACGCCAAAGGTCCCTCCTTGGCGTCCTCGGACCTCATCAGGGAACGCATCTCGCGCATGGTGCGCTCCCAGCCCGCTTCGTCGTCAGCGATGACCCCGTCGTCAACGCCGTAGGCGATACGCTTACTGGCCTGCACTGACAGTGGCGCGTTGACAGTCACCCGCGCGGCCAGCGCCAGCGCGGCGTCCAGCACTGAGCCCTCCTTGACCACCTGGTTGATCAGGCCCCATTCCAGGGCGTCGGATGCGGTGAGCGGCTCGCCGGTGAACAGCAGTTCCATCCCCACTTTGCGGGGCAGTTGCTGAACGATCCGGAAAACACCTCCGGCAGCGGCGATCAGTCCGCGTTTGACTTCGGGCAGCCCGAATTTGGCGCGTTCGTCCGCCACCGCTAGGTCGCTGGCCAGCGCAAGCTCCGTGCCGCCGCCCAGTGCGGCGCCGTTGACCGCGGCAATGGTTGGCTTGTCGATGAAGTGGCGGACGTAGCCGGCAAAGCCCCACTCGCCATGGTCGGGGTGATACAGGTTCTCTCGGCGCGCGATCGCCTTGAGGTCGGCTCCGGCGCAAAACGACTTGTCGCCCGCGCCGGTGATCACCACGGCCCGCACGTCGGGGTCGTGTTGTGCTTCTTCAAGCGCGTCCCCGACACCGATGCTGACAGCCCCGTTGACCGCGTTGCGGGCTTCGGGCCGGTTGATGGTGATGACCATGACATTGCCGCGGCGCTCGGCCAGCACTGCCGGCTGGCCGGCGTCAGCATCCGTCACAACAGTTCCACGATGGTGGCGTTGGCCTGGCCACCACCCTCGCACATCGTCTGCAGGCCGTAGCGAATTCCCTTGTCCCGCATGTGATAGAGCAGCGTGGTCATCAGCCGCGCGCCCGAGCCGCCGAGCGGGTGGCCCAGCGCGATGGCACCGCCGTTGGGGTTCAGCTTCTTGTCGTCGGCGCCGATGTCTTTTAGCCAGGCCAGCGGTACCGGGGCGAACGCCTCGTTGACCTCGTATGCCCCGATGTCGTCAATGCTCAGCCCGGATTTCTTCAGCACCTTCTGGGTCGCCGGGATGGGCGCGGTCAGCATGATCACCGGATTGGCTCCGGCCAGCGTCGCGGTGTGCACCTTGGCGATCGGCTTCAGCCCCAGCGACTTGGCCTTCTCGGCCGACATGAACAGCAGCGCGGCCGAGCCGTCGGAAATCTGCGAGGAGTTGCCGGCGTGTATCACACCGTCCTCCTTGAACGCCGGCTTCAGCGACGCCATCTTTTCCATCGGTGTGCCGCGGCGGATGCCCTCGTCTTTGAGGACCACGTTGCCGTCCTGGTCCTTGATACCCACGATCTGGTCGTCAAAGGCACCGGAATCCTGTGCAGCAGCGGATTTTTCGTGCGATCCCAGGGAGAATTCGTCGAGCGCGGTGCGATCCAGCCCCCACTGCTCGGCTATCATCTCGGCGCCGAGGCCCTGGTTGGGGACCTTGCCTTCGTAGCGCTCCAAGAAAGCCTGGGAATACGGTCGTCCACCATTGGCCAGCGACGACCCCATCGGAGTCCGCGACATCGACTCGACACCACCGGCGACGACGACGTCGTAGTGCCCGGCCACTACCCCGGCCGCGGCGAAGTGGATGGACTGCTGGCTGGACCCGCATTGGCGGTCGACGGTCACGCCCGGGACGGTCTCCGGCCAGCCCGCGGTCAGCAGCGCGGTGCGGCCGATGTCGAGGGCTTGTTCACCGGCCTGCATCACACAGCCCCAGATGACGTCGTCGACGATCTCGGGGTCGATACCGGTTTTGTCGACCAACCCGTTGAGGACCTGCGCGGACAGGTCAGCCGGGTGCACCCCGGACAACCCGCCGTTGCGCTTCCCGATCGGCGAGCGCACTGCCTCAACGATGACGGCTTCAGCCATGCTTGTGTCTCCTTTGACGCTTGAACTTCAGACCGATGTTCCGAAGTGGGTCTTACCTCGATTGTCAACCAACGCGTTGGGCGGGCGGAGAGCGGGGTGGCCTGGTCGGCGGTTTGCGCTGGTGCAGACCTGCTACGTCGAGATTGCCGCCTGGGTCGTGATCGGCGCCAGAAGCACAACCTTCAGGGCAATCTCGGCGGTTTTAGGCAGACCTGCCGAACAGCACCGGAAGCGACGTCGGCGACCGGAAGACCTGCCCGCGGATGTGCGGATCGTCGCCCTGGGGATCCAGACGCAGGTTGGGCAACCGGTCGAGCAGCAGGTTGGTTGCTACCCGCATCTCCAGCCGGGCCAGGTGCATGCCGAGGCAGACGTGGACACCGTGCCCGAAGCCGATATGCGCTCTGGCTGAACGGAAGATGTCGAAGCGATCGGGATCCGGGTATCAGTCGTCTTGCCGGTTGGCCGCACCCAGCATCGGCATGACCGAGGAGCCTGCGGGAATGGGCACGCCCGCCAGCTCCGTGTCGCGCGTGGCCACCCGGGTGATCGTCAGCAGCGGATAGGGAAAAGTGAACTCTTTCACCAGATCTGCATGGCCGCGGGTGGCGACCATGTTCTGGCTCATCCATCCCGAGCATGACGTGCTTACCCAGCACATCGCCGAACGCGTCGATGATGATCGCCGACGAGAAGGTCTCGTTGTCGCGCAGCATCTGCTGCACCTCTTCTTAGCGGTACACGATGAAGACCGGCTTGGACTCCTAGTGCGGAATGCCGGAGAAGTCGATGCGCTGCGCCGGTTCCTCGCGCCGCAATCGGGCCAACTCGGTATCGGGGTCGCGAACATCACCTGAGACAACGTCGTCGAAGGACCCGAAGTCCTCGAGGTCATCAAACAGCTGCACCCGCGCCCCCTTCTTGGCCGGTTTAGCCGGCGGGATACCCCACCGACTTGATTTCGGTGTACTGGTCGAACCCGGCCACACCGTTCTGTCGGCCCACTCCGCTGGCCTTGTATCCGCCGAACGGTGTGTCAGCGCCGTAGCAAGCGCCACCGTTGACGCCGATGACGCCGGCGCGCAGCCGGCGGGCCACCGCCAGCGAACGCTCCAGCGAACCCGACATCACGTTGCCGGCCAGCCCATAGGCGCTGTCGTTGGCGATCCGGATGGCGTCCTCCTCGTCGTCGAAGGGGATGACGGCCAGCACCGGGCCGAAGATCTCCTCCTGGGCGATCGTCATGGAGTTGTCGACGTCGACGAAAAGCGTTGGCCGGACAAAGAATCCCTTATCGAAGCCGGTGGGCGCGTCCGGCCCGCCGACCAGTGCCGTGGCGCCCTCTTCGACGCCCTTGTTGATGTAGCCCAGCACCCGCTTGCGCTGCTTGTCCGAGATCAGCGGGCCGGTCAGGGTAGCGGGGTCCTGCGGATCGCCCGGCATGACGTTCTCGTAGATGCTCTTGAGGATCGCAACACCCTCGTCGTAGCGGGACCGCGGCAGCAGCATCCTGGTGGGAATGGCGCAGCCCTGCCCGGCGTGCATGCACGGCGAGATGCCGATCGCGCACGCCGTCCCGAAGTCGGCGTCCTCCAGCACGATGGTGGCCGACTTGCCACCGAGCTCGAGGAACAGCCGTTTCAACGTCGCCGCGCCTTTTTCCATGATCCGCTTCCCGACCGCGGTGGAGCCGGTGAACGAGATCAGGTCCACCTTCGGCGACAGTGTGAGCTCCTCGCCCACCAGGTGATCCGACGCGGTGACCACGTTGACGACACCGGGTGGAATATCGGTCTTTTCGGCGATCAGCCGACCGAGGCGAGTCGCGTTGAAAGGGGTGTCCGGCGCCGGTTTGAGCACCACGGTGTTGCCGGTGGCCAGTGCCTGGCCGAGCTTGTTGATGGTGACTTCGAAGGGGAAGTTCCACGGCACGATCGCACCGACCACGCCCACGGGTTCCCGCCAAACCTTGCGGGTGGTCAGCGTGCCGGTGAGGCTGACGACCACGTCGCCCAGATCGGTTTCCCACGGGTACTCGTCGATCAGCTTGGCGGGATAGCGCAGCCCCTCGGCCAGCGGGGCGTCCAGCTGGGGGCCGTAGGTGATGGCCCGGGGGGCGCCGACTTCAAGGATGAGCTCCTCGCGCAGCTCTTCGCGCTCGGCGTCGATCGCCTCGTGCAGCTGCAACAGGCAGCGCTGCCGCAACGCTCGGTTCGTCGACCAGTCGGTCTCGTCGAAGGCCCGCCGGGCGGCGTCGATGGCCCGGTGCATGTCCTCTTTCGACGCGTCGGCGACTTCCCCGAGGCTCTCCTCGGTTGCCGGGTTGATGTTGGTGAAGGTGCCGGCCTGGCCGTCGACCAGCTTGCCGTCGATCATCATCTTCGGCTCGAACCGCACCTTTACGGCCTCAGTCATGTTTGTCGCTTTCTTTCAGAGGGGCGCTGCTTAGAGCACCGGGACGCGGGATGCCCATCGCCAGACGGGTCACCCTATGGAGAGCCTTACTGGAAACTAGCCGATTGGCAACCGGCAACATGCGGGCGTCGACACCGACGGCGTGGCGTGCAAAAAGCGCACGGGCTTCCAGCGCCCTTGGCGGGCCCTCGCGGGAAGCGATTCGGAGGGCGCGACGGCCGCATCGTCGCGCGGCCTCGCTGGCCGATGTTGTGTTGAGTCCGCTCAACGCATCTCCGACTGGGGATCGAACAGCACCGGGAGCGATGTCGGCGATCGGAAAACTTGCCCGCGGATGTGCGGGTCATTCCCGTCGGGGTCTAGCCGCAGATTCGGCAGCCGGTCCAGCAAAAGGTTGATGGCGGTGCGCATTTCAAGCCGCGCCAGGTGCATGCCGAGGCAGACGTGCACCCCGTGCCCCCACCCAAGGTGTCCCCTGGGTGGGCGGAAAATGTCGAACGTGTCCGGATTGGGATAGCGGTCCTCCTGCCGGTTGGCGGCTCCCAGCATCGGCATCACCGTCGAACCGGCCGGTATCGGCACCCCGCCGAGTTCGGTGTCGCGGGTGGCAACCCGGGTGATGGTCAGCAGGGGTGGTTCCCACCGCACTCCTTCTTCGATGGCCTGCGGCAGCAGCGATCGATCCGCGCGGATGGCAGCCAACTGCGCCGGATCTGACAGCAGGGCGAAAAGCAGGCTCCCGAGCGACCGGTACGTCGTCTCCACTCCGGCGGGCAGCAGCAGGCGCAAAAACGAGTAGATCTCCTCGTCCTCGAGCTTCTCGCCGTCGATTTCGGCCTGGGCCAAGCCGCTGATCAGGTCGTCCCTCGGTTCGGCGCGACGGGCCGCGAGGATCGGTGCGAAGTAGTCGCACAGCGCGGCCGAAGCCGCAAGACCGCGTTCTGGATTCAGGATCCAGCTCAGCAACGATATGGACCAGCGTTGAAACTGTGGGTAGTCCTCCTCCGGCAGGCCCAGCAGGCCGGCAATGATCTGACTTGGGTAATCGAAGGTGAACTCCTTGACCAGGTCGGCCTTGCCGTTCGCCGCGAACTTGTCGATCAGACTATTGCCGACCCGTCCGACCAGCTCGTCTTCCCAACGCGCCAAAGACTTCTGCGAGAACGCCTTTGAGACCAATGACCGCAGCCGGCCGTGCACCGGTTCGTCCATGCCGAGCATCACGCGTTCCCCCAATACCGGGCCGAACGCCGCGATGACCCCCGACGACGAGAACGTCTCGTTGTCGCGCAGCATCTGCTGGGCTTCCTCATGGCGGTAAGCGATGAAGACCGGTTTGGACTCCTCGTGAGGCATCCCGGAGGTATCCAACCGTTGAATGGGCTCTTCGCGGCGCAGCCGCGCCAGTTCCGTGTAGGGGTCGCGCACGTCGCCGGAGACCGCATCGTCGAAGGCGCCGAAGTCTTCCAGATCGTCGAAAAGCTGTTCCATGAGTGCTCCTTTAATCCCCTTACTGTGCCGCGTTCTTTGGCGGCGAAAACCGCATCGCGAGCGCGGCCAAGCGCTGCAACACCGGCTGCGGAAGAACGCGCGCGGCAAGCACCATCACCCTTTGGCCCACCGTGAGCGGCACCGCCCCGCCCCGCATCGAGCCCTGTCTGGGTATGCCCAGCACGATCCGGGATATGTGGTGCATTCCGGAGGACGGGAGGATCCTGTTGGCAGCCAGGAGCATCGAGGCATCCGGGCCCACACCGCGGCGGCGGAACGGTCCCTGGTCGCCTAGCGCCTTGAGGAGTCCTTCGGTGAACCGCTCGGGCGACCTGGCGAAACTGACCGCGAACCGCCCGCGGGTGTTCATGGTGTTGTGTAGTCGGGCGTATGGGCCGTCGAAATTGCGCACATCGGTGGTGCCCGCGTCGGTGATGATGTCGGTGTCGTACGTGCCAGTCACCAGCACCGTGACGCCGAGACCGAAGGGCGCGATCTCGCCCGCCATCGATTCACCCCACCGCTCTAAGGCTCCTTTGGCGGCCGAGTACGGCGCGGTGCCCGGCTGACCGCGCACCCCGGCCGCGCTGCATACCAGCACGATGCGCCCCTCCCCCGCCGCCCGCATCGACGGCAGCAAGGCCTTGGTGAGCGCGACGGGGCCCAGGACGTGGGTGGCGAACATGTTCTGCCACAGCGCCATATCGGTCTCCTCCACCATTCCGGCGGCCGAGATCCCGGCGTTGTGCACAAGCGCGTAAGGAGCGCCGACGGCTTCTTCGATCGCTTTGGCCGCCGCGGAGATCGACGCGGCGTCCAGGAGGTCGAGCTGCACACCGATCAGCCGGTCATCTAGCCGGTCACCGTCTGCACCGGCCCCCGTCGCCTGCCGTAGCAGCGGAAGCCCGCGGTCGGGCGTCCGCATGGCCGCGACCACGCGCCACCCCTCGCGATAGAAGCGCACGGCCGAGGCGAACCCCAGTCCGCGGGACGCACCGGTGATGACAACTGTGCGCGGCTCAACCATTCTTGCTCGCGGTCGCGCAGGCGCCTACACCCGGCGGTGGCGGGTCGACGTGGGGCCGCCCATTCGGCTGGCCGCTCATCCAGGTCGACCAGATGCCGACCGAGTACGGGCCTTGGGCGCCCGCCTTCTCGTAATACCCTTGCGGATCATAGACTTTGGCTTCCGGGTAGGGCCACGGGCATGCAACGGAGGTCGCCGCTCCGCTGGCTTTGATGACGGCGAACCATGCTCCGTAGGCGAAATAGGACACGTTGGTGATGGCGAACATCACCAGGAACGTGCCCAGCACCGGCCGGCTCGGGAAGATTTTGGCTTTCGCGGCGAGTTTCTCGGCCACCGATTTGCCAGTGTCGTCGCGGTAGCACAGGATTGCCGCCGGGATCATCACGAATGTCACCGAGAACGACTCCCAGATCAGCGGGAACTGGAATGTCGTGCCAGTGAACAGCGAGCCCCATGGAATCACCTGCGAGTAGATGTACATGCCGGCGTGGACGAGCTGAATCTCCAGCCACGCATCGAAGATGAAGCCGATCACCAGAGTCAGCAGGCCCAGGCTCACCAACGGGTGCCGCGACACGAAAGCCTCGGGTCCGTACTTGGCCTGCAGTTTGCGCAGGATCCAGATCGCCGGGAAGTAGGGGCCGAAATAGAACGTCACGTAACCGAATACCACGAACGGTTCGACGGTCGGCGACAACGACACCAAGGGCCACGACTCCGGCCAGTGGATGAGATCGGGGTTGTAGACGGCGAACGGCGCCCAGTTCATGATCGGGTCCTGCCACACGATCAAAGTGGTGCACAGGAACATCAACATCACCGGACTGCCCGGATTGCGGCGCCAGCCCCTGATGAACACCACGAGCAGCACGAGCAGCATGATGACGGTGGAAATATGCAGGAAATCGATGTAGTCCAACCCAAAGAGGAATTTCACGGGCCGCGGCCGGCCATGCACGTTCGGGTTGGCGACGCGCGGGTCGAGGGCGGTGCGGCAGTTCGCAATGAAGAAGAGCGCGAACGCCGCCAAGGCAGCGCCGGCGACCCAACCGCCCCAGCCGCGCTTATCGCTCCGCCGCGGGGATGCCGGCTTCTCCTGCGCGGCAGGCGGTGTGGATTGGTCAGTACTCATTTCTCGTCAGCCTCACTCTCCGAAGCGATCGACCAAGTGCGAGTTGATGCCGTCACCATCGAGGGTCCGTGCCACCAGATAGCCGGCACCCATCCAGGCTCGGCGGGTCCATTTGCCGAACGACACCCGGGTGCCGGGCGCGCCCGCCGCGGCGGGCATCATCTTCACCCGCTCCAGCGCTTCCTTGACTCCGCGAGGGCTGAGCGGGTGCGCATCGGTGAACGCACGCACGAGTGTGGCGGCGACGTCACGGTTGACCACCGCTACGCAATATTCGGGACGCCTGCCGCCGTACTTTTGGGCGTAGCGGTCGAGGAAGTCCTGACCGAGCCGATTCTCTTCGTCGTACTGGTCGACCCCGATCCAGCCCATGAACGCGTTCCACATGATCGGATTCACCCAAGCATTCTGGAAAGCCGTAGTCGTGAACCGTGGCGGATCCCAATCGACGGCCTGCAATGCAGGGTTGATGAACACGATCCCGAAGCCGAAGCCCAGATGCACGATCGCTTCCGCCTTCGCATCGTGAAGGGTACGCACGGCCTCATTGATGTCCTGCGCGGTCTGCGCGATAGCCGCTTCCGCGACGATGCGAATGTCCTTGCGCCGAAATGCGTTTCGAAGATTTTTCAGGTAGCTTTCGCCGATCAGATTCTGCTCGACGAGAACTCCGATTTGACAGAGTCCGCGTTTGGCAACGAGGTCCGCGATGAAGATCGGCTCGTCGGTCATAGAGCCTTGCGGGAAGGAGAATGTCCATTCGCCCAACCAGTCGTCGGTGCCGGTGACGCTGATGGCCGGGACCTTGAACCGCTCCTCGATCGCTTCGCGTGTCGGTACGCAGTTGTCGGTTATGTGCGGTCCGAACACCACGAGACAGCCTTCGTCGACGAGCTCACCGAACGCATCGATCACCGCCTTGACCGATCCCTTGGGCAACCCCTCCACTTCGCGGTAGATCATCTGTACGGGCCGGTCCATCAACCCGAGTTCAGCGGCCTCCTCAAATATGAGGTCAAAGCACCGCGTGAAGTCCGCGAGCATCTCCTCGGGGAAACCCGGTGGGAGCGTGAAGTCCATCAGATAGCCGACCTTGATCGGCTCTGCGCTGCTTTCGTAGGACATCTGACCTCCCGGGTGACAAACTCACGTGCACCGATCCATGGCAGACCTAATATTTGTTCAGACCCTAGCGGTGGCGGTATACAGCGTCAATCATCGGACTCATCGGCCCCGACCAGATAGATCTCGATCATCTCGTTGAGAGCCTTGCCCACTGCCACGTCGTCGGTGAGCGGCCCGGCGATCGCAGCCCGAGCCGCCTCTCGCATCGTCAGGCCCTCCGCGACAAGCCTGCCCGCCGCGATGAGCACGCGGGTCGATGCGACCTCGCGCAGCCCGCCGGCTTCCAGGCGGCGGATGGCCTGTCCGAAGCGGACCAGCTCAGCTGCGGTGGCACCGTCCAAGCCAGCCTCGTGAGCAACGATCCCTTCTTCGACATCGGCCGAGGGGAAACCGAATTCGACGGCGACCATCCGCTGACGTGTCGAATCCTTCAGGTCCTTGAGCACGCTTTGATAGCCGGGGTTGTAGGACACCACGAGGCCGAATCCGGGCGCCGCGTCCAGCGTGACACCGAGTCGCTCGATGGGCAGCTGCCGCCGGTGGTCCGCGAGCGGATGCAGCACCACGGTGGTGTCCTGTCGGGCTTCCACCACTTCGTCTAGATAGCAGATCGCGCCCTCGCGCACCGCCCGGGTGAGCGGACCGTCCACCCACACCGTCTCGTCGCCCCGCAGCAGATACCGACCGACCAGGTCCGCGGTGGTGAGGTCATCATGGCAGGCGACCGTGATCAGCGACCGGCCGAGATCGTAGGCCATTGCCTCGACGAAGCGGGTCTTGCCGCACCCCGTCGGCCCCTTCAAAACGAGTGCCAAACCCTGCCGGTATGCCGCCTTGAAGATGGCCTCTTCGCTGCCGATCGCCTTGTAGTAGGGCCGTACCCTCTCTGCGTCGGGGGTCGCACCGTTCCGGTAAACGAGTCCGGACTCGTCGGCCATGGCTTCCCTTCTGCTACCCGCGTTGATTGGAGCCTAACCGGAACAGATGTTTGTTTCAAGTGTTCTGACGAGCGGTTTCGGACCCTGCACTGGTGCGCCAACTGCATTCTGGGACATGGAGTCAGGGCAAATTTCGCCCTTTCAGGCGCTCGTCACGACACCCTTCGGCGGACCTCTGCCGAGCGCAGCGCGGACCGGAATAGCGGTCCGATCACACCGGCGAGTTGATCTGGGCGCGCGATCGTCGCATGCGCTGTGCTGCCGAAAACTCGGCGCAGCGATTGCAACTCGGTTCCCGCGCCGATCGTCAGGCATACGCAGCCAGTGCCGCGACGGCGGGCCTCGGTCAAGGCGCGGCGCGCGTCCGCAGCACCGTAGGCCCGCTCGTACCCGTGGTCGTATGCGAGTCCATCGGACAGCACCACCAACAGCCGCCGTGACGTACCTCCGCGTGCCTCCAAGACCGCCGAGGCGTGGCGGATTGCCGCACCGAGGCGGGAGTACGCACCGGGTTCGAGGCTGTTCAGCCGATTCATGACTCGGGAGTCGAGGTGGTCGTCAAATCGTTTGACGGGCACCACGCTCACCGCGCGCCGACCCTGCGAGTAATAAGCGTAGAGCGCAACTCGGTCACCTAAATCGTGTAGCGCAACAGTGAGGTTGGCGACCGCCACACGCTGCTGTTCGTGCACCGTCCGCGCAGAAGTTCCGGGCTCCGCCGCCGACCCCGATACATCGAGAAGAAGCAGCACCGACAGGTCGCGCCGGCGCCGAAGGCTGTCGAGATATACCGCCTCGTCGGGCACCGACCCGGCCAGCGCCTCGACGCGGGCTTCAACCGCCGCATCGATGTCGATGTCGTCGCCCTGCGACTGGCGGTGGCGGTGGTGCAGACCCATCCCAAGTCGTGACAGCGGGCGCCGCAGGCCGATGGCGTCGTCGATCGCGTGGGGAGCCGATGCCTTGATCTTCGGCTCGACCTCGCGCACGGTGCACCACGCGGGCCGGTACTTCTTGCGCGTTATGTCCCATTCCGGATACGTCACGCCGTCCGCGCCGGTTAACGGTCGGTGGTCTTTGACGTCCTCGCTCGACGTTGAGGCCAGCGACGACACGGCTTGCAAACCGCGGATTCCCGAGTTCGTGCGGTTCGTCCGATGCGTCGGGGTATCCGCGCCGGGCGGTCCGCCGCTGCTACTACGCGACTTCCGTGTTGAAGACAGCATCTTCTTCAACCACTTGCCTATGAAGCCGCCCCCGCCGACCGGGCTGGTAAACATATCTGGATCGGCGAAATCGTCGATCTCGCCATCAACGAGTTCCTCGAACTTCTCAAGTTCGTTCGCGCCGCCACCTCGTGGGACATGTCGGGGATTGGCCTGGTCCTGTTGTTTGGCCGCTCGTGAGCATGCGGCCAGCACCTTCCCCGCACGGATCACCCCAAAGCCAGGCGCCGGGTCGTCGATCGGTGCCCGCCCGGCGGCAATGCTCAGCGAAGCGGCCGGCGAGTCGCTGCGACTCGCGATCTCGCGGTTGCCCAAAGACGCCAAGACGCCTGGTAGTAGCGCGGCATTGACGACCAGTGCGCGGTGGCCCTCGAGCACCAGATAACGCCGGGCCAGCCGCGGGTGGCGAACCAGACGACGCACGACGTCGGGATCCAGGCTGCCGGCCGCGATCATCGACGCGTGTACGGCAACGGCCTTTAGGGCCTTTGAGGCCTCGTGTTCCCTGCGGGCTCGCGCGGACGTGTCGACGTAAATCGTCTGGCCGTCCGTCCACGAGGGTTCACCCGGTGGCAGTTCGGCAACAGCCACGGGTCGGCCCGCAAGTGCAGAAGCGAGCATGCCGAGGGCCTGCAGCCGATCGCCATTAGCGTCGTTCGCCACGCCCGACCTCCGAACCAAAGCGGCTTGTTGACCAAATATCTGTTCCACCGTAGGGTCCGGTGCAACCGCAGTCAATCAGATCAGGCTGTCGTTCGCACTTAATCAGGAGCACACCATGATCGACTTAACCGACCGGGTGGCCGTGGTCACCGGCGCGGGACGAGGACTCGGTCGGCTGTATGCCTTGGACCTGGCACGCCGCGGTGCCGCGGTGGTTGTCAATGACCTCGGCGCCTCGATGCGTGGCCTGCCCGATGAAGGCGCCGACCCTAATGTCGCCGACGAAGTGGTTGACGAGATCAGGAAGGCAGGAGGCACGGCAATCGCCTCCTATGACTCGGTCGACAGCCCCGCGGGCGGCCAAGCGATTATCGACGCTGCCGTGGGCGCCTTCGGGCGGCTCGACGCGGTCGTCAGCAACGCGGGAATCTTCGGCAGTGTGCCATTCGAAGACCTCTCGCCCGACGAGTGGACTCGAATGCTGCGCGTACACCTCGACGGCGGCTTTTTTCTCGCTCAGCCCGCGTATCGCGTGATGAAGAACAGCGAGGGCGGAAGATTCGTGTTCATCTCGTCCTCCGCCGGCATCTTCGGTCAGCCGATGGAGGCTCACTACGCCGCGGCGAAAGCCGGCCTGGTCGGGTTGACGAACGTGATCGCGATCGAAGGCGAAGCGCACGGAATTCTCGCCAATTCCGTTATGCCTACTGGCTTCTCGCGAATGGTTACCGAGACCGTCGGCGACGAGAAATTCCTCGCCGAATCCGGCTTCATGCGGGCCATTCGGCCCGAACTTGTCGTGCCGCTGGTCACTTTCCTCGCAAGCAGTGCCTGCACGTTCACCCACCGTAACTATTCAGCCGCCGCCGGACGCTACGCGCGGGTGTTCGTCGGCCTGAGCGAAGGTTGGCTGGCAGACGCCGAGACCGAACCGACGGCGGAAGACATCGAGGCGCATCTCGAGCAGATGTCATCCACGGAAAAGTTCTTCGTGCCGGGGTCGATCGTCGATGAGGTGTTGGAAGTGTGTGAGCGACGCGGCGTCAACGCGATGCCGGACAACGCTGATATCGCATTCCCTGAACCCGAACGCAATAAGGGCTGATCATGGATGACGAGTTGCGAGACCAGATCAAGCGTCTCACCGACCGCGCGGAGATTTTCGACTGCATGCAGCGCTACGCGCGCGGGATCGACCGGCAAGATCGTGCACTCTTGAAATCGGCCTACCACGACGGCGCCATCGACGACCACGTCGGATTTGTCGGCGACGTAGACGATTTCATCGATTGGGCACTCGCCTATCACAGCAACCAGACGCGATACCAGCACTATCTGTGCAACCACACCGTCGACATCGACGGCGACGAAGCCCATGCCGAGACCTACTACCTGTTCATCGGGACCGACCGCGAACCGGCGAATCACATGACGATCTCCGGTGGTCGTTATGTAGATCGTCTGGAGCGGCGCGCTGGACGTTGGGCGATCGTCGATCGCGTCTGCCTGGTGGAATTCATGAAAGAATCGCAATCGCTGCTCACCGACGAAGCCATCGCAATGGTCCCAGGGACGCGCACCGGCCGCCACGATACGACGGACCCCTCATACGATCGACCGCTCGCGGCGTCACGCATGGTCACGAACGTTGTTGACCAAATATCTGCTCAAACGTAGAGTCCGGCTTGGTCGCAGTCAATCGCGAAGCGAGCCAACAAACGACCGTTCAGCTTAAAGGGCCAGAGATCAGGAAAAGTGGACTTCTCGTACCCAGCGGAAGTGGAACAGTTCCGCATCGAGCTGCGTGACTGGCTGTCCGCGAACCTGACGGATGAGCTGGTGGAGGCCCGTCGGCATCGCGACGATGATGCGTTCGAACTGCTGCGCGTTTGGAACCGGACCATGGCAGACGCGGGCTGGGCCGCTGTCTCCTGGCCTTGCGAGTACGGTGGCCGCGGAGCGACAGTTCTCGAGCAACTGGTCTATACCGAGGAAACCACACGCGCTCGGGCTCCGATGCCGCTCAACGTGATTGGGATGAATAACATCGCTCCGGCCATCATGCAATACGGTACCGAGTCCCAAAAGCTCACGCTGCTTCCGCGCATGATGCGCGCCGACGACATCTGGTGCCAGGGGATGTCGGAACCCGAAGCGGGATCCGATCTCGCCGCGCTGCGTACCCGCGCAGTGCGCGCTGCCGGTCCGCACGGTGACGACTTCGTCGTCAGCGGCCAGAAGATCTGGACCTCGCTCGGGCATCGCGCGCAGTGGTGCCAGCTGTATGTGCGCACCGATCCCGACGCCCCGAAGCATAAGGGGATCTCTTGTCTGATTGTCGACATGAGGCTGCCCGGCATCGAGGTCCGCCCACTCGTCACGCTCAACGGCGACACCGACTTCGCCGAAGTGTTCTTTCACGACGTGCGGGTGCCGGCTGATGCGTTGCTCGGGCCGCTGAATGCGGGTTGGCAGGTGGCCACCACCACGCTCAGCCACGAGCGCGCCGGGGCAGCGCGGCTTTACGCCGAGATGCGGGTACGGCTGGAAGAACTGGTGCACGACATCGCCGCGCAAAGCGACGCGCTCGATGATCCGGTGACGCTGCGGCGACTCGGCGAAATCGCGGTTCGCATCAAGTATCTCGAAGTCCTTTGCCAGCGGTCGATCTCGGCGACACTACACGGTGGCGATCCCTTTGGATCGGCCAGCCTCGCCAAGACCGTGTGGGGTGAGATCGGGCAAGACCTGGCTGCCCTGGCCTTTGACGTGCTGGGTGCCCGCGGCGCGGGCGCGCCGTGGGCAAACTACCGCCTGACGTCGCGCTCGCTGACCATCGCGGGCGGCACAACTCAGATAAACAAGAACATCACCGCGCAGCGGGTACTCGGGTTGCCGCGCAAATGAACCTCGAACTCACCGACGAGCAGGTGGCGCTGCGCGACACCACACGGCGCTTTCTTGCCGATAAGGCCTCGATTTCGGGCCACGTGCGCCAGTTGCTCGACGATCCGACCGGCACCACCGAAGCGGTCTGGCGCGGTCTTGCCGACCTCGGGACTACCGGCCTGTTGGTACCGGAGGACTACGGCGGGGCGGGCATGACGATGGTCGAGGCCGGCGTCGTTGCCGAAGAACTCGGCGCGGCGTTGCATCCGGGGCCGTGGTTGTCGACCGCGGTCGCCGCTACCCGGACACTGACCCGCCTCTGCGCCAAAGATACGGCGGCCAAGCTTTTGACCCGGATCGCGGACGGCACCACGATCGCCACCGTCGGCTTCCTGGATTTCGAGAATGCCTCCATCGCCGCGAGCCGACAAAGTGACGACGTCGTATTGCGGGGCGAGATCGCCGCAGTTCCCGACGCCGCGGCCGCCGACGTCCTGCTGGCACTCGCGGAGGATTCCGAAGGCGCCGCGCTTTTCGCGGTCAAGATCGACTCGCCCGGGATATCGGTGGCACCCGAGCGCGGTATCGACCAGACCCGCAAGCAGTTTCGTGTCACGCTCGACGCAGCGCCCGCGTATCGACTGGCCGCAGCTTCACCGGACGATGTGGCGACGGTGATTGACGACGTGCTGATCGCCACTGCGGCAGACGCGCTCGGTGCCGCGCGGGCGGTCATGGACCTCGCCGTCGAATACGCGAAAGTCAGAAAGCAATTCGGTCAGGTAATCGGCTCGTTTCAGGCGATCCAGCATCTGTGCGTCGACATGTACGAGACTGTCGAGCTTGCTCGCAGCGGCGTGATCCACGCGCTGTGGGCCGCGGACGCGTTGCCAGCCGCCGACCTTGCCCCCGACGAACATCATCTTGCCGCGCTGCGGGCGAAGGCGTTCGCCGGGCGACTGGCCACCGTTGGCGATACTGCCATCCAGGTGTTCGGCGGTATCGGCTACACCTGGGAGCACGATGCTCATCTTTACCTCAAGCGCCTGCTGAGCTGGAGCGGACTTCTCGGCGGGCCCGACCGGTACCTCACCGAACTCGGTGCGCGCCTTACGAAGAGAGGTCGTCGATGACCGAGCATCTATCGCAAGAATCGGCGACCGAGTACCTGCTCACCGCGACCCGCTCGGCGCGCAAGTCTCTCGATCTGGACGAACCCGTCGGCTTCGAGGACATCCGCGAGTGCCTGCGCATTGGCCTGCAGGCCGCCAACGGCTCGAATTCACAGTCTTGGCGCTGGCTGGTGGTCGCCGATCCTGTGCTGCGGGGCAAGATCGCCGAGCTGTACCGCGACGCCTATCTGCTGCGGGTCGGTGGGCAGCTGCTTGCCGATCTCGTGCCGGCCGGCACGCCGGAAAGCCGGCTCATGTCGTCGACGGAGTGGTTGGTCGAGAACATGGCGAAGGTGCCGCTGTTGGTAATCCCCTGTTATCAGCCGTACCTGCCGCGCATCGAGGGCGACGAGTCGTTTCACCAGGCCACGCTGTACGGCTCGATCTTCCCGGCGGTGTGGAACTTTCAGCTGGCCTTGCACACCCGGGGATACGGGACATGCATCACGACCCTGCACCTGCACCGCGAAGAGGAGGTCCGGCGGCTGCTCGGGATTCCGCAAACCTATGTTCAGGGTTGTCTACTGCCGGTGGGCCGCCTGCGTGCCGGGCACACGTTCCGGCCGGCCCGTCGGCGACCCGTCGACGAGGTGGTCGCACGCGACCGCTGGGACGGCCCGACGCTCTAGAATGGATTTGTCACCGCTTGATGCAACGCATTCCATGTGCACAGTCTGGTAGCCTTAAACAAACATTTGGTTCGGTGAGAGGTCGAATGCGCATGCTGGCGAATCCGCAGTCGTCCGGGTTTACGCACCGCTAGTCATGGCCAAAACCGAGTCATTGCGAGCCGACGGCACAGTCGATTCCGGGACGCGCCGCACCGAGATCCTGCAGACCGCGGCGTCGTTGATCGCCTCTTCGGGATTGCGGACGTCATTGCAGGAGATCGCCGACGCGGCCGGGATTCTTCCGGGCAGCCTGTATCACCACTTCGAGTCCAAAGAGGCGATCCTCGTCGAGTTGATCCGCCGCTATCAGGATGAGCTGGATCGGATCGGGCAGAATGCGCTGGCGAGGCTGGACGAACCCGATGCGCGTCCGGTTCCCGAGAAGATCATGGAGCTGGGATCGGAGATCGCCAACTGCGCCGTGCAACATCGGGCGGCGCTGCAGATGTCGTTCTATGAGGGCCCGAGCACCGATCCGGAGCTGATGAAGCTGACGCAGCAGCGGCCCATGGCGATTCAAGAGGCGATGCTGCAAACGCTGCGCGCCGCCAGGTGGAGCGGGTACATCAAATCCGACATCGACCTTCCCACCCTGGCCGACCGCATCTGCCAGACCATGCTGCAGGTCGGCCTTGACGTCATGCGCCACAAATCCCCTGCCGACCAGGTTGCCCAGCTGCTGTGCCGAATCATTTTGCACGGGTTGGCAACACGGCCGCCTACTGACTCGGTGCTAGACCGCTCCAACGCCTTTGCCGCCGCCACTGACGTCATCGAGACGTGGGCCGACGACAGCGACGCCGATCCCAGCGACAAAGCGGCCCACGTCCGTGCGGTGGCACGAACGGAGTTCGGCCGTAAAGGGTACGAGGTCACCACCATCAGGGACATCGCATCGGCCGCGGGTATGGGTACCGGAACCGTCTACCGGGTGATCGGATCCAAGGACGAACTTCTCGACTCGATCATGCATTCGTTCGGGAAGAAGGTCGAGGCGGGATGGGTCGCCGTGCTGCGCTCGGACGCCACGCCCATCGAGAAGCTGGACGCGCTGAGCTGGGTCAACGTCAACGCATTGGACCAGTTTTCCGACGAGTTCAGGATCCAGCTTGCCTGGATGCGGCAATCACCGCCGACAGCTAACCCGGGCTGGTCGTATGCCACGCGACTTCGGCAGATGAAATCATTGCTCTCCGAAGGCATCCGGTCAGGAGAAATCAGTATCGATGCTCCGTCCACGACGATGGTGGCACGCTGCCTCATCGGCTTGCAGTGGATACCGGAGAACATTCTTAGCGCCGTTGGCAAACGCGCGGCGCTGGTGCACGTCCGGGACACCGTTTTGCGGGGTGTCGCGGTTCGGAGCAAGTAGGTATTGAACCAAAAAACTGTTACCCATACAGTTGGGCAACTAGAACCGGGTTGGCAGTTACCGAGAAGGGGATTTCCATGACCATTGTCGATCGGTTGCGCTATGACGGCAAGCGGGCACTCGTTGTCGGTGGCGCCACCGGCATGGGCGCCGCAGCGGCCAAGTCCGCAGGCGAGCTCGGCGCCGAAGTCATAGTGATGGACTACGCGCCGGTGAACTACGACGTCGCCAAGTCAATCCAGGTGGACCTGCGCGACCCCGCATCGATCGATGCTGCGATCGAGCAGCTGGACGGACCGATCCACGCGCTGTTCTCGGCCGCCGGCATTGCCGACGGGACAACCGACCTGATGGCAATCAACTTCATCGGCCACCGGTATCTCATCGACCGCCTGCTCGAGAAGAATCAGCTTCCCTCGGGCTCGGCGATCTGCTTCATCTCCTCGGTCGCCGGCATGGGCTGGGAGAACGATCTGGACCTGCTGACGGAGTTCCTCGCCACACCGGACTTCGCGGCAGCGCAAGAGTGGGTCAAAGCGCACGAGTCGGAAGGCATCATCCATTACGGCTTCAGCAAGAAGGTCGTCAACGCCTACGTGGCAACGCAGGGCTATCCCCTGCTGAAGAAGGGCATCCGGATCAACGCGATCTGCCCGGGGCCCACCGATACCCCATTGGCCCAGGCCAACGCCGACCTCTGGCTCACCTTCGCCCAGGACTATCGGGACGAGACCGGCTCCAAAGTCCACACCCCGGAGCAGATGGGCGATGTCATGGCGTTCCTCAACAGCGCCGCTGCCTTCGGCATCAATGGAATCACCCTGCTGGTGGACTACGGGCACACGATGGCGTCGCTCACCGGCGCATACCCACCGGGCAAGCCCATCATCGACCTGATCATGGGCCGGGTCCAGCTGACGTAGCGGCGTACCGTCGGGGGCATGACACGCATCGTCGTCATCGGCGGCCACGGCAAGGTCGCGCTGCAACTGGCCCGCATCCTGACCGACCGCGGCGACGAGGTGAGCTCGGTCTTCCGCAATCCGGACCACTCCGACGAGGTCACCGCCACCGGCGCCGAGACGATCACGGCCGACATCGAACGGCTCGACACGAATGCGCTGGCCGATTTAATGGCCGGCCATGATGCGGTGGTCTTCTCCGCCGGGGCCGGGGGCGGCAATCCGGCGCGAACCTACGCGGTCGACCGTGACGCGGCGATCCGGGTGATCGACGCCGCCGCGCAAGCCGGTGTGCGGCGGTTCGCGATGGTGTCGTACTTTGGCGCGGGTCCCGATCACGGCGTACCGCAAGATGATCCGTTCTTTCCCTATGCGGAGGCCAAGGCGGCCGCAGATACCCACCTACGCGCCAGCGATCTGAAATGGACAATCCTGGGACCGGGCCGGCTGACCCTCGAGCCGGCCACCGGCCGGATCGTCGTCGGCTCGGGAAACGAGGTCTCGCGAGCCGATGTTGCGCTCGTCGTGGCCGCCGCGCTGCTAGACGACTCGACCATCGGCCGAACGATCGACTTCAACAACGGCGAGACCCCCATCGCCGAGGCTCTGGCGAGCTGACCGGGATCCTGGGGGTTCCCCGAGTGACAGAGTAAGCTCCGCTACGCAGCTGGTCTGCTGTCGCCGCAAACCGCGGCGTCGGCATCGAGCGAGGCACGTTAGTAACGCTTCGTGAGAGGGAACCCGGTGAGAGTCCGGGACTGTCCCGCAGCGGTATGCAGGAACGACCGCCGTCTGAAAGCACTGGTCTTAAAAGATCTGAGACTGGGAAGCGACGGCCACTAGGAGCACCACCAGGGTGCGTGCCTGCGAGTCCGAAGACCTGCCGGCTGTGCCGGGCGCGCCGCGTCCGGCGGCTCATCGCCTCGTGGAATGGGCGTTTGGCTGTAGACGTTGCGATTGTGCGCAGAGGGTGTATACCGCAACGGATCGGCTGCGTCCTCCGACGGTGACCACCCCCCGCTGATCGATAGGACGAAATCGTGACCGCTCAACCATTCACCGCCACCGTTACCGGCTCCCCACGCATCGGCCCGAAACGTGAACTCAAACGCGCGACCGAAGGCTACTGGGCCGGGCGCACCAGCCGATCGGAGCTGGAATCCGTCGCCGCGACATTGCGCCGCGACATGTGGTCTCACCTGGCCGCCGCCGGCCTGGACTCCGTGCCGGTGAACACCTTCTCGTACTACGATCAGATGCTCGACACGGCGGTTATGCTCGGCGCGCTGCCGGCCCGAACCGCAACAATCTCCGACGATTTGGACCGATACTTCGCCCTCGCGCGCGGCAATGACGACATCGCGCCGCTGGAGATGACCAAGTGGTTCGACACCAACTACCACTACCTGGTTCCCGAGATCGAACCCGCAACCCGGTTCGCACTCAATCCCGACAGGGTGCTTTCCGAACTGAAAGAAGCTTTGGGACAAGGTATCCCGGCTCGCCCGGTCGTCATAGGACCGATCACTTTCCTATTGCTGAGCAAGGGCGTCAATGGCGGGGGCGCACCGATCGAGCGGCTCGAGGAGCTCATGCCGATCTACTCCGAGCTGTTGTCGTTGCTCGCCGATAACGGGGCGCGGTGGGTGCAGTTCGACGAGCCGGCGCTGGTGACCGACACCTCCCCCGACGCGCCCGCACTGGCCGAAGCGGTGTACAACACGCTGGGCTCGGTCGGCAACCGGCCTGCCATCTTCGTCGCCACCTACTTCGGCGACCCCGGCGCCTCCCTGCCGGGCCTGGCCCGCACACCCGTCGAAGCGATCGGCGTCGACCTGGTCGCCGGCGCTGACACTGCGGTCGCCGGAGTCCCCGAGTTGGCTACCAAAATCCTGGTGGCCGGCATTGTCGACGGACGCAACATCTGGCGTACCGACCTGGAGTCGGCGCTGAGCAAGTTGGCGACCCTGCTGGGTTCAGCTGCCACAGTGGCGGTTTCGACGTCATGCTCGACGCTGCACGTGCCGTACTCGCTGGAGCCGGAAACCGGCTTGGACGACAAGCTGCGCAGCTGGTTGGCGTTCGGTGCCGAAAAGGTGCGCGAAGTCGTCGTTCTCGCGCGCGCACTTCGCGACGGACATGACGCGGTCGCCGACGAGCTCGCCGCGTCCAATGCCGCCGTGGCCTCGCGCAAGAGCGATCCGCGGTTGCACAACGATCGGGTCAGGGCCCGCATCAACTCGATCGTCGCGTCGGGCACACACCGCGGTGATGCGGTACAGCGCCGCGCCAAGCAGGACGCCCGGCTGCACCTGCCCCCGCTGCCGACAACGACGATCGGCTCCTACCCGCAAACCTCGGCGATCCGCAAGGCGCGCGCGGCTTTTCGGTCCGGTGAGATCGACGAGGCCGAGTACGTCAGCAGGATGAAGCAGGAGATCGCCGACGTCATCAAGCTGCAGGAGCAACTCGGCCTGGATGTGCTGGTGCACGGCGAGCCGGAGCGCAACGACATGGTGCAGTACTTCGCCGAGCAACTGGAGGGCTTCTTCGCCACCCAGAACGGTTGGGTGCAGTCCTACGGCAGCCGCTGCGTGCGTCCGCCGATCCTTTACGGCGACGTGTCCCGGCCCCACCCGATGACGGTCGATTGGATCACCTACGCACAATCCCTGACCGACAAGCCGGTGAAAGGCATGTTGACCGGACCGGTGACGATCTTGGCCTGGTCGTTCGTCCGCGACGACCAGCCGCTGGCCGACACCGCCAACCAGGTGGCGCTGGCCATTCGCGACGAGACCGTGGACCTACAGGCCGCGGGTATCGCCGTCATCCAGGTCGACGAGCCCGCCCTGCGTGAGCTGCTGCCGCTGCGTCGCGCCAAGCAAGACGAGTACTTGCGTTGGGCCGTAAAGGCTTTCCGCTTGGCTACCTCCGGCGTCGCCGACTCCACACAGATCCACACCCATCTGTGCTACTCGGAATTCGGCGAGGTGATCGGGGCCATCGCCGACCTGGACGCCGACGTCACGTCCATCGAGGCGGCGCGCTCGCACATGGAAGTGCTGGACGACCTGAACGCGGTCGGCTTCGCCAACAGCGTGGGCCCGGGTGTCTACGACATCCACTCGCCGCGGGTGCCCAGCACCAACGAGATGGCCGAGTCGCTGCGCGCCGCGTTGAGAGCCGTACCGGCCGGGCGGCTGTGGGTCAACCCCGACTGTGGGCTGAAGACCCGCAACGCGGACGAGGTGACCGCGTCCCTGAAGAACATGGTCGCCGCAGCCCAGGAGGCGCGGGCGGGAGCCTAGTTCTCGCGCGAGCTGGGGGCACCTCCCGCTTGCGGGGGAAACGTCGCTGCGACTTTCGGATCGAAATTTCGCAGTGACGTTACGCTGGGCGGACCTCACCGGACAACACCTGGACCGGGACGTCGTCGGCCCAGGGTTGCCGGGTCACCATGTCGGCGACCTTGACCACGCCGTGCTCGAATTCGCCGGTCGCAGCATCCACCAGCCGATAGGCCTGCGTCTGCTTGTGGATTGGCTGCGCGTCGAGTAAGACCACCCGCACCTCACCCGGCTCGAAGTGGCAACGCTCCTGCATCGCGGCGATCAGTTGCTCGTTGTGCATGTGGCCGTCGCCGAAATTCCAGCCGATGGCGGTGCTGCAGATCCGTTCGCCGTCGGTGATGACATAGTCGTCCTCGTTCTGGCCCGCCATCGCCCGATGGGCCAGGGTGAACAGCGCCCGGCCGTGCGTGTTGAACCCGCGAAACGCATACCCCATGTAGATCGGGATCTGCGCCGCCTCCGGGCTGCCGTAGAACCGCTCCAGCTGGGCCTGCGGCATGCTGGCGATCGCCACGATGCCCCTGGTGATCTTGTCGTTCGCCGATGGCTTGATGCACCACAGCGTGGTGTCCCAGTTTCCGGCGTAGTACCGCATCCCCGGCAGGAACGAGACCTTGCGTGGAAACATGTTGCCGAGCAAGACGATTCCCGCAATGACCACGAACAGCAGTGCCACCAGCACCGGGTGGTTCAGGTCGCTCAAACCCAGCCGGGCGTGCGCGACGAACAACGACAACACACCGAAGATCATGAAAACGTTCCACTCCAGCGGCACGCCCATGGGGATCGACACGAGGATCCCCAGGTGGAAGCACACCATCACGACAGCGGCGACGGCGGTCGGCCAGCCGCCGTGGCAGAAGAACAGCGGCAGAGGCACCAGCATCTCAATGGCGGTACTCAGGTGAGCCAGCCATCGTGACAGCCGCCCGGGCCGCAGATCATCCGGGAACTTCTCGAAGAAGCGCCTTTTCAGCCACTTCGGCCGCGCCAGCGGATTGTTGGACATCATCGTGGAAATGACGAACGGGAAGTGCTTGTTGAGCTTCGATGTCGCGGCGCCCATCCAGATCACCAAGAACACCACTTTGGACGCGACGATCATGTCGACCCCACCGAAGAGGAAAGTCACCGCCATGGTCGCGTAGACCTCGCCACGGGCGGCCAGAAAGATCACCTTGTCGCGCAGCCCGAGCACTCCGAGAAGCAGCAGGACCAGCACGACCTTCCAGACCGGCAGCAGCCCGACCGTGGTGCCCAGCTCCGGTACCGGCCCGGTGCCATCCGAGAACAGCGCCCCCAGCGTCACGATAAGCAGCAGCGCATACAGCGCGACATCGATCGGGGTGCGCTTGGTGCCCTTGGTCAGCGGGACCCGATTCGGCCACGGTGGCAGCCGGATGGTGCCGAACCGCATCCAGTACAGAATCGAGCCCATCGGCGGGAAGAACCGGTTGTTCAGCGGCCCAAAGCCGCAACCCAACCCGATCACCTCGAACAGCATCGTGTAGAGCACGACCTTCTCGAACACGATCGGCTCCGACCACCACGACGCGACGCCGGTGAATCCGTTGATGCCCTTGGTGGTCAACGCGAACAACCATGCACCGAGGATGTAGAGCAGGATTTTGACGACGTAAAAAAGGTGCAGCGCGACCGGCGTGCCAAAGCCCACCTCGGCCCAGTGCCTGGCCATCGGGCGGATTTTTTCGCTACGGGTGCCCTTGTTCCACTCGGCCATGTCGATCTGCGGCAGGTCGGGCTTCAGAAATCCCATGGTTTCACAGACTAGAACGTGTTCTAGGCGCGCATGCTGATCTTCGGGCAAAGAATCCTTTGCCTGCGAGTCCTTGCCGGATACCGTGAAGTCGAGTCGGCGTGTGCATTAGGAGGCATCCATCATGAGCAGACTTCGGTTCGTCATCCTGGCAACGATCGCTGCCGTCGCACCGAGCGCTTTCGCCGCCCAAGGCGGTGTCGCCCGGGCGGACGCACCCGCACCGGGTCATACGTGCACCGTGCTGCACGCGACCACCCAGGACGCCAATGGCAGGACGATGTGGTGCAACCCGACCATGACCGGCGCCCACACGCTGGTCTGGCAGTACGGCGGACCTTCGTAACCCTTAGCGCGGATCGCTGGTCCGCCAATCGGCTTCAGTTACCCAAAGATCCCCGGCGGAATCACCGGAGCCTGCTGTAGCACCAGCGGATCAACCATCACGTTCAGCGCACCCAGGGCGCCGGCCTCGAGATCGGCCAAAGAATCCACGGTGGACAAAAACCTATCCCGCTCCCCTGGTTTCACCACATCGCCGGCGAGCTCGGTGAATTTCTGCACGTACTGCCGGCGTTGGAACGGCCGGGCCCCCAACGGATGGGCATCGGCGACCGCCAGCTCGTCGAAGATCACTTCACCGCTCTTCATGGTGACCTGGGCACGCGCCCCGAAAGCCTTCTCAGCCGGATCGGTCGAGTGATAGCGGCGGGTCCACTCGGGGTCTTCGACCGTGGAGATCTTGCGCCACAGCTCGACGGTGTCCGGCCGGTTAGCCCGCTCGGGAGCGTAGGAGCGTTCGTGGTGCCAGCTGCCGTCTTGCAGGGCGACGGCGAAGATGTAGGGCAGCGAGTGGTCGAGCGTTTCCCGTGACGCGTCTGGGTCGAACTTCTGCGGATCCCCGGAGCCGGTCCCGATCACTACGTGGGTGTGGTGGCTGGTGTGCAGCACGATGCTAGCGATCCGGTCGAGGTCCCCGAGGCGCTCGCGCAGCCGCCGCGCCAGGTCGATCGGCGCCTGGCTCTGGTACTCCGCCGAGTGCTCCTTGGTGTAGCTGTCCAGGATGGCGCGCTTGGGCTCGCCGGGAGCGGGCAGCGGCACCTGGTATTCGCGCTCGGGTCCACCCAGCAGCCGGGCGATCACGCCGTCCTCGCCCTCCCAGATGGGCGCCGGCGCCCCCTCGCCGCGCATCGCCCGGTCCACCGCCTCGATGGCGATCTTGCCGGCGTGTGCCGGCGCGAACGCCTTCCAGCTGGAGATCACACCTTTGCGAGATTGGCGGGTGCTGGTTGTCAGGTGCAGCGCCTGCCCGACCGCCTGGTAGATCGTCTCGGTGTCCAGCCGCAGCATGGTTCCGATACCGGCGGCCACCGACGGGCCGAGATGGGCGACGTGGTCGATCTTGTGCTCGTGCAGGCAGATTCCGCGGGCCAGGTCGATCTGGATCTCGTAAGCGGTGGCCAAACCACGGATCAGGTCGATGCCGGACACGCCAAGCTGCTGCGCCACCGCAACCAGCGGAGGGATGTTGTCAGCCGGGTGGGAGTATTCCGCGGCCAAAAACGTGTCGTGGAAGTCGAGTTCGCGCACCGCGACACTGTTGGCCCAGGCGGCCCATTCCGTCGAATAGGTGCCGTCGACGCCGAAAACCCTCGCCCCCTGCGGCGCGGGATGGGCCAGCGCCTGCCGCCGCGCCACCGTGACCGGTCGGTGCAGCATGGCGGCGGCGCTGACGGCGGCGTTGTCGATGATCCGGTTCGCCACCATCTCCACGGTTTCCGGCTCGACGGGGACCGGATCGGCGGCGACTTCCGCAATCTTGGCGGCCAGGTGCTCGCCGCGCGGGAAATCGTCGGAGCTGCGCCGCGTCCGAACCGTATGCATCAACACAATCGCAGACTAAAACGCGGGCGCCGGTTTGAACCGCCCGAGAAATTCACCTGAACGCGCTACTGCCGATATCGCGATCGGTGTAGTTTGCTGCTGGGGCGGCACTAGTTGAGGAGCCAGTCATGGCAGACGTCGATTATTGCTTGGTCGGAGCGGGATTCGCGGGTTTGACGGCCGCCCTGCGGTTGAGACAAGCGGGTCGCTCGGTGGCATTGCTGGAGGCGCGCGATCGAGTCGGCGGTCGCACGTTCACCGCGAATCGCCCGGATGGCACGTGGGTCGATCGTGGCGGCGCGTGGATCGGACCGGGCCAGGACCGCGATTTACGCGCTGATGGACGAGTTCGGTGTGCCGGAATACAAGCAGTACAACGACGGCGACGCCATGATGATCGTCGACGGTAAGAAGCACCGCTACGGCGGCACGATCCCCTGGACCATGAGCCCCTGGGCGGTGACCAACCTTGGTCTCGGTTTGCTCGCGGTGGAGAAGATGTGCAAAGCGGTTCCCCGCGAAACCCCTTGGGAGGCAGGGGACGCCGAAGAATGGGACCGGATCAGCCTGGCGGAGTGGCTCGACAAGAACACGTTGTCCAGGCCGGCTCGCGAGATGCTGGACATGGCACTGGCCGGCCCGTACACGTCGGCGGCGTCGGAGGTTTCGATGCTGTGGGTGCTGTTGCAGATGGGCTCGGCCGGCGGTCCTAACTTCGTCATCTCGGGTAAGGGTGGAGCGCAGGATGCCCGCCCGGTCGGCGGGATGGGTGCCATTTACGGTCCGATGGCAGCCGAATTGGGCGATGCGTTGCACCTTTCGCAGCCGGTTAAGCAAATCACCCAGGATGCCGAGGGTGTGACGGTCCGTGCGGACGACGTGACGGTGCGGGCCCGCCGAGCCATAGTCGCGATTCCACTGGCGATCGCCAGCTCGATCGTCTACGAGCCGATGCTGCCGGTCGATCGCGCATTTCTACACCAGCGCATGCCCAGCGGCGCGATCTTCAAGACCTCGGTGATCTATGACGAGCCGTTTTGGCGGGCGGATGGATTGTCGGGCCAGTCAGCCTCGCCGGGGTCGCTGGCCACACTGACCATCGACGCCTGCACGGACACCGGGAGCCCCGGCGTCATGTGCGTTATCACCGAAGGAATTGCCGCGCGTCGACTGGGACGTCTCAACGAGGCCGAGCGGAAAGCGGCGATCATCGGTGAACTGGTCGACCGGTTCGGCAATAGGGCGAGAACGCCCCTCGAATACCACGAACAGAACTGGACCACCGAGCGCTACTCGGGAGGCGGGATGATCAGCCACGCCCCTCCCGGCGTGCTGACCCAATTCGGTTACACGCTGCGCGAGCCCTGTGGTCGCATCCACTGGGCCGGGACCGAAAGCTCGGCCACCATGTGCGGGTGGATCGATGGTGCGATTCGCTCCGGCGAGCGCGCCGCAACTGAAGTGAGGGAAGCCGAGACCGCAGCCGTCGGGTAAACGAGCCACCGCGGTCTGGTGTTCAGCCCGTTAAATCACTTGTGCCACTTGAGTTTCATTGGTTTCAGGGCTGCGAATGTTGTCGTAGCGCCGCGATAGTATTCGAACATGCGTGCGGGTAGTGGTCGGGAGGAGATCGGGGAGGTCCTCGACGCGCTCGATGCTGACCTGGACCGGGTTTGCGGGTTGTCGTTCGACGCGGTGACCAACCCGGAGCGATTGCGCATCTTGGTGCGCCTGGAAAACGTGGCGCGGCGGCTGCCGGTACCCGGCCACCAATTGATCAATCAGCTCGCCGGTGAGGCTACTCGTGACGAGCTCGGCGGAAGACTTCCCGACGCGGTGGCCGACCGGCTGCACATCACCCGCGGTGACGCCAGCCGGCGCATCGCCGAGGCCGCCGATCTCGGGCCACGCCGCGCACTCACCGGCGAACCGTTGCCGCCGCTGTTGACCGGCACCGCCGCCGCACAACGCGACGGCACCATCGGCGCCGGCCACGTGCGCGTCATCCGCCGATTCTTCGACCACCTGCCCAGCTCGGTCGATATCGGGACCCGCGAGGCGGCCGAGAAGCATCTGGCCGAGCTGGCCACCGGGCGTCGCCCCGACGACCTCGCCAAACTGGCCGAGCAGCTTAATGGCTACCTCAACCCCGACGGCACCTACACCGACGAGGACCGGGCACGTCGGCGCGGCCTGACGTTAGGCAAGCAAGACCTCGACGGCATGTCGCAACTGAGCGGTTGGCTGACCCCCGAAGCCCGCGCCACCCTCGAAGCGGTATTGGCCAAGACGGCCACCCCCGGGCTGTGCAACCCCGACGACGACACCCCCGTCCTCGACGGCCCGGCCGGTGAGGAAGCCGTGCTACGTGACACCCGCGGCCCGGCCCAGCGCAACCACGACGGCCTCAACGCCGCCCTGCGGGCGCTACAGGCATCCGGAAAGTTAGGTCAGCACAACGGGTTACCGGCGTCCATCATCGTCACCACTACCCTAGAAGACCTCGAAGCCGCGGCCGGCATGGGCCGCACCGGTGCAGGCACCCTGCTGCCCATGAGCGACGTCATCCGCATGGCCCGCCACGCTCACCACTATCTGGCTATCTTCGACAAAGGCAACGCCATCGGGTTGTATCACACGAAACGACTGGCCTCACCGGGACAACGAATTGTGCTCTACGCCAAGGATCGTGGCTGCACACGCCCCGGCTGCGACATGCCCGGCTACTGGTGCGAAGTGCACCACACCGAGCAGTGGGCCACCACGCACTGCACCGATGTCAACACGCTCACCCTGGCCTGCGGCTCCGACCATCCACTGGTTGAACCCGGCGGCTGGACCACCCGAAAAAACGCCAACGGCGATACCGAATGGATCCCGCCACCACACCTCGACCACGGCCAACCAAGAACCAACAAGTTCCATCATCCGGAGAAATTGCTTGCCGAGGACGAGGACGACGACGGCCCGTAACTACCCGGCTTGCTTAGCTGGCGGTCGGTAGAAGATCAGCAGCTGGCCGATGGCCCCGGCGAGGCCGAGCACTACCGAAATCAGCAGACCTTGCCACCCGTCCATCCAGTTCTTCCCGAAGATCAGCCAATCCAGGCTGAGCCGCCCGGCGCCTAAGGTGGCCACGGCGACGGCGCTGACCGCGAGTACCAGGTTGTATTCCCAACCTTCTTTGACGATGAAGAAGCCGTTGGGGCGGTGCACGGTCCAGGCCGCGACCAGCATCAGCGAGACGAATCCGGCCGCCGGGATCGGTGTGAGCAGCCCGGCGGCCAGGCCCAGTCCGGCAGCCATTTCCGTCGTGGCGGCCACGGTGGCGTGAAACTTACCGGGCTTCATGCCGATGCTCTCGAACCACCGAGCGGTCCCCGGGATGCGGCCTCCGCCGAAGAACTTGTTGTAGCCATGCGCGGCCAATGTCAGGCCCAACACCAGCCGCAGGATCAGTAACCCGACGTCGTAGGGAGTCATAGTGCAAACCTAGATCATGCGGTGGATCGGATAACAGGAGCGCCGAGCAGCTAAGGCAGGTGATCCGTGTGGGAACATAGCGGGCGTTCCGACGTTGGCCCAATGAGTAGCTGAACCACAAGGGGGTGCACCACGGCTCGTATCGCACGAACCAGCGGCGCCCACCAAAACGCGTCAAGCGGACGCGGGCCCGCGTCTTTCGAGCAGTCCGTGGTGTTGCTGGACGGCCAAGCGAATCGCCCGCGGCAGCTGCTGGGCAATAAGGGGCACGGCATCGACGCGATGCGCCGGCACAACCTGCCGGTACCGCCCGCATTCTGCATTACCACCGAGGTGGGCCTGCGGTACCTGGCCGATCCCAAGGTGACGATGGAGGCGATCTGGGACGACTTGCTTGACGGGATGAGCTGGCTGGAAGCACAGACCGCACGCACATTCGGGCACGGCCCGCGCCCGTTGCTGGTCAGCGTCCGCTCAGGGGCCACACTCTCAATGCCCGGGATGATGGACACGATCCTGGACTTGGGCATAAACGATGCCGTCGAAGAGGCACTGGCTGCGTCCGACGCTGCGGAGTTCGCCCACGACACCCGCCGGCGGTTCACCACCATGTACCAGCGCATCGCGGGCGCCGGTGAGAAACAATCCGTGCCCGCCGACCCCTATGCGCAGTTACGCGCCGGCATCGAGGCGGTGTTCGCCTCGTGGAATTCGCCTCGCGCGGTTGCCTACCGCGCCCATTACGGCTTCGACGATCGGGACGGCACCGCGGTAGTCGTGCAGGCGATGGTGTTCGGCAACCACGGACCCAATTCCGGGGCCGGGGCACTCTTTTCGCGCAACCCGGTTACCGGTGACAACGAACCATTCGGTGAATGGCTACCCGGTGGCCAGGGCGACGACGTCGTGTCTGGATCGCTCGACGTCGAACCGATCTCGGCCCTGCGTGACGAGCAACCAGTTGTCTACGACGAGCTGATGGACGCGGCCCGCAGTTTGGAGCGACTGGGGTCCGACGTTCAAGAGATCGAGTTCACCGTCGAAGACGGCAAGTTGTGGTTGCTGCAGACACGCGCGGCGGAGCGGTCGGCGCAGGCGGCGGTGCGGCTGGCACTGCGACTGCGACACGAGGGGCTCATCGACGATTCGGAGACGCTGCGGCGGGTGACGCCGGCGCACGTACAGATTCTGCTGATGCCCGCGCTGCAACCCGAAATACGTTTGGCTGCACCGCTTTTAGCAAAGGGCATGCCGGCCTGTCCGGGCGTGGTGTCGGGCACAGCATACACCGATGTGGACGAGGCTCTGGATGCCGCCGATCGGGGCGAGCAGGTGATCCTGGTACGTGACCACACCAGGCCGGAAGACGTCTCGGGCATGCTGGCCGCACAGGGCATTGTCACCGAAGTCGGCGGCGCCGCCAGCCATGCGGCAGTGGTCAGCCGTGAACTCGGCCGGGTGGCCGTGGTGGGATGCGGCCAGGGAGTCGCGGCATCGCTGGCCGGCCGGCAGATCACCGTTGACGGCGCCGAAGGTGAAGTGCGCGAAGGTATTCTGAGCTTGTCCGCGTGGCCGGAGAACGATACGCCAGAACTGCGCGAGCTGGCCGACATCGCGCGACACATCAGCCCGCTGCGTGCACATGCCGCTGGTGACCACCCGCGGCTCGATGACACCTCCGAGGCCGCAGTACGCGCGGCTATGAACAATGGGCACACCGACGTGGTTTCGGCCACCCCGCTGATCATCATGCTGACCGCGCTACGCCTGGCACGTCGAGCCGCATCATGACCGAATTGGCAGTCCTGCAAGCGGTCCGGCTCAAGGGCCGGGTAAGTTCCGCTGATCTGGCCGCGACATTGGATGAGGATCTCGGCGGCATTACTAACATCGTGGAGCGGTTAACCGCGTCAGGCCTATTGGTCGATGGCATGACGTTGCGGATCACCCGCAGCGGCCGCGCCAGGCTCGAAACGTTGCTCTCCGAGGAACGCAAGGGCGTCGATCCGGCCGCGATGGCGGCCGTTTATGACGACTTTCGCGCGGTGAACGCCGATTTCAAATCCCTTGTCACGGATTGGCAGCTCAAGGGGGGTCCGGAAGGCACTCCCAACACCCACGATGACGCCGAATACGACGCCGCGGTGATCGCTCGCCTCGATGACGTGCACGCGCGCGCGATGCCGATCATCGAGGCGGCAGCGGCGCAGCTGCCGCGGTTGAACGCCTACGCGGCGAAATTGCCTGTGGCACTAGGCAAAGTCAAGGTCGGTGAGACCGCATGGCTGGCCAGGCCGCTCATCGACTCCTACCACACCGTGTGGTTCGAGCTGCACGAGGAGCTCATTCTCGCGATTGGCCTGACGCGAGAAGAAGCGGCCAGATCCGATGATGCGCAGTAGCTCACAGCGCCGCGTCGAGTAACCGCAGGTATGCGTCGATGTCGGGTACGGCCGACTCTGCCGCGTGCACGCTGATCGCGACGGTGTCCCCGATGCCGTGCACCCCGTGAGTCAGGCCCATCACTGGCGACAACGCCGGATATCCGGCCGTCAGCACAACACGCGCGTCCCCGAAGCTCAGATCGGCTGCCCCGCGGTGAACGCTGGACACCACGGTATTGCCGGCCACCTGCGCCGTCCTGGCATCGGGGTCGAATTTGGCTACGCCCCAACGCAGTAGTGCCGCAGGCACCGCAGCGAAAGCGCGGTCGGCGCAGCGCGTCGCCGGATGCTCGAAGCGACGCCGGCCATTGGCCAGGTCGGCCGCGATCCGCTCTGCGCGGGCATCAGGACCCAGTTTCGGGTACAACCCCACAACGACGTTCCCGAAGTGGTTATGCGCTCGCGGCACAACGGGTTTCACCATCGGCACTTCGGCACCCAGCGAATCGGCCGCGCCGCCAAGAAGATTGGACAGTGCCTCCGACACCGCGGCCAGCACGCCCACCGTGACCGTCGGACCGGGCAGCTGCGAACGGTGTCGCACCAGCGTGCGCACCGCGCGGGCGCCGTCAGGACGCGCGTTTGTGCGCAGTAGCGGCCGGGACCCGACCCCCGGTGCCAGCAACCCTGCGCGGGTATCGCGGACCAGCCGGCGATGGGCACAAGCCGCTTCTGCCGCCCGCCGGGGCAGAAATCCCGCCCGCAGCCGTTGCACCTCGGGCACGGGGTCGGCCCGGCCGAAGAGCCAGGCCGCCATCGCCGACGCTCGAGCACCGTCGGCCAGTGCATGCGCGACCTGCATGACCGCAACGGTTCCCGGCCCGGTGACGCCTGGAATGCCGCGAACCGGGGTGAAGACGTGCAGCCGCCAGGGCATCCGGCGAATGTCCAGCTGGTTATCGGCGAGGCCGACGACGGCCGCCAGGCAACCCTGCCAGCTGGGGTCGGCGAGGTCGTGGCGGATCACCTGCTCCGGCGCGACGGGCGTCGGCACCCAGTGCGGGTAGGTCAGCGCATTTCCATCCCGGACCCGCATCGTCAGCTCCGGGCACGCGCGGGCCCGGCCCCGGACCTGCTCGACGGCACGCGAGCAATCCGCGGGTTCGCCGTCGAACGCGTAGAGCAGGAACTGGTCGTTGGGGAGTTTGGCCGACGTCCAGTAGAACTGGGCGTCGACGGCCGCCATCCGGTGCGCCGCCACAGCGTCAGCCGGGTGAGCCGATGAACGCAAGCACCAGATCGGCGACCTTGTCCGGCTGTTCGAGCTGCAAGAAATGCCCGGCGTGTTCTACGATGGCGGCCTCGCTGCCCGGGGGCAGCACCTTTTCCGCCCAGCGGGTGAAAGCCGATGTCATGCAACCGTCGTCGCGACCATGTAAATACAGGCAGGGCAACACGGGCGGCTCGCTCCACAGCCGGTTCAGTTCGGCATACCGCGCCGGCGGTCGGGTGTTGCGGATCGTGGCCCGGTACGGTCCCAGTGCCGCGCGCCAGCTTTCCGGCGCCCCGATCGCCGCGTCGACGTGGCGCAAATCCTCCTCGGCCCGATAGCCCGGCGACCACCGCCTCCAGAGCCGCGGCACCACCCAGGAGGCGGAACGCTCAGGCAGCCAAGGCAATTGGAAGTACATGATGTACCAGCTGCGCAGCAGCTGAACCGGTAGGTGGCTGGCCAGTCGGCCGCGGTCAGCCACGCCACCCCGCCGACGGAACGCCGCCGACGGCGGCACCGACATGATCACCGCCTTGGTGAACGGGCTGTCCGGCATTGCGGCCAGGCCGGTGGCCGCGATCGCACCCCAATCGTGGCCGATCACTACATCGTGCTCGGTGCCACCCGCAGCCGAGCGCACGCGCAAGGCGTCGTCCATCAGCGCACCGACGTGATAACTGCCGTCTGCCGGAATCGAAGACGGCGCGTATCCGCGCATAAAAGGGGCGACCACTCGCCACCCCGACTCGACAAGCCGTGGTGCGATCTTGCGCCACCCGTAGGGGGTGTCGGAAAAGCCGTGCAGGCACAGCGCAATGGGGCCGTTGCGCGGTCCCCAGGCGAGAGCCTTCAGGTCCCCGGCAGGGCCGGGCACGTCGATCCAGCCTGGTTCACCCATCGCGGGCTATCCCCTCAGCATCGTCCGCCATGTCCACTCCCTGTTCGGCGCTTCCGCACCGACCAACCTAACGCGTGCGGACCCAAGATGCATCGACCGCGGTCGACAAGTAGTCAAACCATCACTACGGGAGGGAGTTTCGCCATGAGTCCGCTGCGGCTCGCTCCAAGTCGGCTGTGTGCATGCCGAGCATCGCCGCGCTGGCCGCCGTCGCGCGGCCCGGATCCGGATCGTTGAGCAATTCGTAGAGCCGCTCCGGGACGATCTGCCAGCTCAGACCGAAGCGGTCCCTGCACCAGCCGCACTGGGATTCCTGCCCACCGTCCGTCAGCCGGTCCCAGTAGTAGTCGACCTCGTCCTGGTCGTTGCAGCCGACCACGAAAGACACCGCCTCGCCGAACTGGAAGTGCGGGCCGCCGTTGATCGCGGTGAACCGCACGCCGTCGAGCACGAAGGTGCCGGTCATGACCGCCCCTGGTTCGCCGGGTCCGGCCCCGGTGTGCCTGCTGAGACTCTCGATTTGCGAGTTGGGGAACACCGAGATGTAAAACCGGGCGGCGTCCTCCAAGTTGTCGTCGAACCATAGCGAGGGCGTGATCAAGGGCATGGCCGCCGCCTCCTGCGTGACTGTCGTTGGGCTCTCTGTCATTGGTAGACCCTGGCCATGGCGCGAACTCACCGCGGCGTGCCGGCAAAGCTCGGCGACCACGCGTGAGGGTGCTTAAGCCGCCTAGGTAACGTCAGAGCGCGTGAGCGCCGTGAGCAGCAGCCCCCAGACCGTCGAGTTTTCCGGTGCCGGCGGGATCACCCTGATTGCCGACGAATGGAATCGCGGCGCCGACACGGCCGGCCACCCGACGATCCTCATGTTGCACGGCGGCGGCCAGAACCGGTTTTCCTGGAAAAACACCGGCCAAATCCTCGCCGACGAGGGGTTTCACGTCGTGGCGATGGACAGCCGCGGACACGGCGACAGCGATCGCGCCCCCGGCGCCGATTACGCCGTCGACACCTTGACCGCCGACGTCATGCATGTCCTGGATGCCATCGGCCGGCCGGTGATGATCATCGGGGCGAGCATGGGCGGCTTGACCGGCATCCTCGCCGCTCACCAGGCCGGCCGGGACAAGGTGACCCAACTGGTGCTCGTCGATGTGGTACCTCGATTCGAGAAGGGCGGTAGCGCCCGCATCCGCGATTTCATGATGGGCAACATCGACGGGTTTGAATCGCTGGAACAGGCCGCCGATGCCGTTGCCGCCTATCTGCCATACCGGACCAAGCCGCGCAGCCCGGAGGGGCTGAAAAAGAACCTGCGCCTGCGTGACGGACGCTGGTATTGGCACTGGGATCCGGCATTCATGACCAAGCCGGGCGACGACCCCGAACTGCGCACTGAGAAATTCGAGCAGGCGGCCAGGAGCCTGACGATCCCGGTCCTGTTGATTCGCGGCAAGCTGTCCGATGTCGTCAGCCCCGAGGGCGTTCAGCATTTCCTCGCGACGGTGCCGGGCGCGGAGTTCGTCGAATTGTCCAACGCGGGGCATACCGCGGCCGGCGATGACAACGACGCTTTCAGCGACACGGTGGTGGCGTTCGTCAAACGGACCTAGTCCTGATGGTGGCGACCCGCTTCGCCCGGCTCCACCGCCCTCGCGATCGCAATTAGTTGGCTGGTTTCTCCGCGTGCCCGCCGAACTGCTTACGCATCGCCGACAGGGCCTTGTTGGCGAAGTCATCGAGCTGACGCGAGGCGAAGCGGGACTGCAGCGCGGTCGTTAGCACCGGCGTGGGAACTCCCTCGTCGATCGCGGCAATGGAGGTCCACCGGCCCTCCCCGGAGTCGGACACCCGCCCGGAGAACTCCTTGAGCCCGGGGGATTCATGCAGCGCGATCGCGGTCAGATCCAGCAACCAGGACCCGATGACGCTGCCCCGGCGCCATACTTCGGCCACCTCGGGTATGTCGAAGGTGTACTGATAGAACTCGGGGTCCGACAGCGGCGCGGTTTCGGCGTCACCCTTCTGCACGTGCTTGCCGACATCGGCATTGCGCAGCACATTCAGCCCCTCGGCGAGCGAGGCCATCATCCCGTACTCGATGCCGTTGTGCACCATCTTGACGAAGTGCCCCGCGCCGGACGGACCGCAATGCAAGTACCCCTTCTCCGATCGCGCGACCTCACCCTCGCGGCCCGGCGTACGCGGCGCCGCGTCCACACCGGGCGCGACGGTGGCGAAGATCGGCTCCGCGTGCGCGAACGCGTCCGCGTCGCCGCCGATCATCAGACAGTAGCCGCGTTCCCGCCCCCACACGCCGCCGCTGGTTCCGCAGTCCAGCAGACGAATTCCTCTCTCGGACAGGGTTTTTGCGTGGCGGATGTCGTCGCGGTAGTACGAGTTGCCGCCGTCGATCACGATGTCCCCGGAGTCGAGCGTCTTGGCCAGGTCCTCGATCACTCCGGTGGTGATGGTTCCGGCCGGCACCATCACCCAGACGACTCGCGGGGCGTTGAGTTTGTCGCGCATTTCCGCCAACGAGGACACCCCGGTGGTGTTGTCCTCTCCCGCCATCGCCTTGACCGCGTCGGGGTTGTGGTCATACACCACGCACTCATGCCCGTCCTTGGCCAAGCGTCGGACGATGTTTGCGCCCATCCGACCCAGGCCGATCATCCCTAGCTGCATGTTCTCTTGTCTCCTTACTGTCCTGCGTGCGTGCTACGAGGCAGCCACGGCTCCTGCCAATTGCGATGCCCGCGCAGCAGCGACTGCGCGGCCTCGGGTCCCCAGGAGCCCTGGTCGTAGTGGTGGATCCGGCCGGGCTCATCCAGCAGCGGCTGCACGATCCGCCACGTCGCTTCGATGGCGTCCTCGCGGGCGAAAAGCTGGCGATCGCCGATCAACCCGGCGTAAAGCAGCCGTTCGTAGGGCCGCACCGCTTCACCGAGGTCCTCGGCGAACGAGGAGTCCATGTGAACGTCGTGCCACGAGTCGCCGACTTGGGCCGACAACTGCAGGCGCATCCCCGGATCGGGATCGATGCGCAGCACGATCTGGTTGGACTCGGGTGGCCGGCGGTTGGGCAGGAAGGAAAATCCGGGCACATGATGCAGAAACATCCGGACCTCGGTGACCTTTACCGGCAGCGTCTTACCGGCACGCAAAAAGATCGGCACTCCGGCCCAGCGCCAGTTGTCGATCTCGGTCCGCAGTGCGACGTAGGTCTCGGTTTGTGAATGTTTTGCCACCCCGGCGACGTCGGTATAGCCGCGGTACTGACCACGTACACAACGATCAGGATGTAGCGCCGGCATCGCCCGGAACACCTCGGCTTTTTTGTCGTTCAGGTCATCGGCGCTGGGGCCGACCGGGGGTTCCATGGCGACGAGCGCGAGCACCTGCAGCAGATGGTTTTGCACGACGTCACGCAAGGCGCCCACCGCGTCGTAGAACTTGCCCCGGTCCTGGATCCCGAAATCCTCGGCCATGGTGACGTGGATCTCGGAAATGGCGTCGCGGTCCCACAGCTTGGCGAGGCCATTATTGGCGAAGCGCAGGTATTGCAGCTCTTCGACGGGTTGCTTGCCCAAAAAGTGGTCCACCCGCAAGATCTGGTCTTCATCCAGCACCGCGCGCAGCCGGGCGTTGAGTTCGCGCGCGGACTCCAGGTCGTGGCCGAACGGCTTCTCCACCGCGACGCGTGCCCGCTCCAGCAGGTCGACATTGGCGAGGTTCTCGACAATGGGCGCGAACAACGCAGGCGGCATTTCCAGGTAGTAGAGCGGACGGCAGTCCGAGCCGATCAGCTTGGAAAGCCGGCTGTAGAGCTTTTCATCGGTGACGTCACCATGCAGGTAGGACAACCGGGCCGCAAGCCGGTCGAACACCGCGTCATCGAACTTCTCGCCGGACGCTTTGATCGCATCCCGCGCCCGCTCGAGCAACTTGTCGATGGATATATCGTCACTGGCCACACCCATGATCGGGCAGTTCAGCATGTCGCGGCGCTCGAGCCGGTACAAGGCCCGGAACGTCATCTTGCGGGCCAGGTCTCCGGTAATTCCGAAAATGACCAGCAGGTCACAGGGGTTGCCATCGCCGTCGGCCAAAACCGAACCTCCCGAAAGTCGCCTGATCGGCTTACATGAGACTCACTACCCGCGGCGGCCGCACTCAACACTAGACATTGCCTGTAGGCCCGACAACCTGAATGCATCTCGGCCTTGAAAGGATGGCCGCGTGGGTGATGCGCTGCATACCACGATCTATATCGTGGCCGGGGTTGCCGCGCTCGAAGCCGTCGGACTCATCGTGCTGGCCAGACTGCTTGCCCGCAGTCACCGGGAGATCGACGAGTTAAAACACCGAACCGACACTCGCAATTGGCTGCTGTCGAGCGGCCGCGGGGCCGTCAAGACGGTGTGGGAAACAGCAAACCTGGTGCGCAAGGAAGGCTTCGGCGCGGCCGTGCGCAGCTCGATCGAAGACCTCGCGGACTGGGCCGAGGTGGAACGGCCCGACCTTGCCCGGGTCACCCCGGACGGCCGGGTGGTGATCTTGTTTTCCGACATCGAGGAATCCACGGCGCTCAACGAGCGGATCGGCGACCGCGCCTGGGTCAAGCTCATCGCGGCGCACGACAAACTCGTCTCAGATCTCGTGCAGCGGCGATCCGGACACGTGGTGAAGAGCCAGGGTGACGGGTTCATGATCGCCTTTCCTCGCGCCGAACAGGCGGTGCGGTGCGGTATCGACCTGCAGCACGAGTTACACAAGAGCGCAAAGCGCAAGCCACACGAGGATATTCGGGTTCGAATCGGCATCCACATGGGCCGCTCGGTGCGCCGCGGCGACGATCTGTTCGGGCGCAACGTGGCAATGGCGGCACGGGTCGCGGCACAAGCCGTCGGTGGCCAGATCCTGGTGAGCCAACCGGTGCGCGACGCCCTTTCCGACTGTGACGACGTCCGGTTCGACGAGGGCCGCGACGTCGAATTGAAAGGCTTTTCGGGCAGCTATCGCTTGTTCGCCGTCGAAGCCTCGGCCGATCCCGATTCGGACTGAAAACTCTCCGCGTTGGATTCGGCGAACCTCTGATGCAGGCGGGCCCGGACCTCGTCGGCCGTGTAGGCACGTCGTTTTCGTTCATCGCGCACCACTAGTGCGCCCCCGGCGACGACGCCGGCGACACCGGCCAGCCCGAGCCACTTCCAGACGCTGCGCTTGCGCATGAACACAGGCTATTCGCAGTGCGGTGCCGGCGCGCGCGGTTGTGATTAACTTGTGTGCCCTTCAAACTACGGCAACGACTGCGCAGCCCCAGGCACCATGGACACACTCAGCGACAAGGTCGCCGTCATCACCGGAGCGGCCAGCGGCATAGGCCGCGCCATCGCCTGGACGCTCGCAGACCGGGGCGCTCACATAGTGGCCGTCGACATCGACAACGACGGTGTCCAAGCCCTCGCCGAGGACCTGGGCGAGAAAGGCGCCGCCGTACTGGCGCAGCGTGCTGACGTCTCGGATCCGGCCGCGTTCGAAGGCATCCGGAGCGCGGCACTGCAGCGGTTCGATCGAATCGATGTCGTCGTCAACAATGTCGGCGTACTGACGAATGGTCTGCCGCAAGACATTCCCGTCACCGAGTGGCAACGCATCCTCGACGTCAATCTGATGTCGGTGGTGCGCAGCAACGCCGCCTTTCTGCCGCTGCTGCTCGATCAGGGCAGCGGACATTTGGTCAACACCGCCTCCTTCGCCGGGCTTTTCACCTATTCCTACGATCGGCTGCCGTATGCGGCGACCAAAGCAGCTATCGTGCAGATCAGCGAAGGGCTGGCAATCTATCTGCGGCCCAAGAACATTGGCGTCACCCTGCTGTGTCCCGGACCGGTGCTGACTAATATCGCCGCTGCTGTACCGACATTCGGCGTCGGAGCACCGCTGCGGATCCCCGGCGAACAGTTCGAGCTACTCGATCCGGCACCCGTCGGCGAGATGGTCGCTGACGCCATCCTGCACAATCGGTTCTTTGTGCCCACTCACGTCGGCCTCGTCGAGGAGTTGCGCCGCCGCATCGATGACTGGGATGCCTACATCGACTACCAGATATCCCGCGAACCCGATCGAAAGGCACCTACCGATGGCTGACTCCCACACCGAGGGTCTGGACGTGTTCAAGGAGATGATGCCCGGCCTCATCCCGGACAACGTCGCCAGTCTGCGCGACGGCGGCTTCGCCGACGAACTCGGCGACTTGAGCATCGATCACGTTTTTGGCGCGATATGGACCCGGCCCGGGCTAGATCGTCGCTCCCGCAGCCTGGTAACCCTCGGCGCACTCATCGCCCTGCGGGCCAGCGACGAACTGAAATACCACTTCCCGATTGCGCTGCGCAACGGATTGAGCATCGAGGAAATCGCAGAGGTGATTTACCACATGGCGGGATACGCGGGCTACCCCGCGGCCGCCACCGCGCGCAAGGTAGCGCGCGACGTACTGCAAAGCTCATGATGGCGAAACCCTAAGCGACGAGCGGGCTTACTCGAACATGCTGACCCTGGACCAAGCACTAAACGAAACCCGGACCGGCGACGTTTGGCTATTTCGCGGCGGTTCACGACCCGACCGCGCCATCCAGACTTTGACGAACAGCCCGGTGAACCACGTCGGCATGACGGTGGCCATCGACGACCTACCGCCACTGATCTGGCACGCCGAACTGGGCGACAAGCTCGTCGACATGTGGACCGGGACCAACCATCGCGGCGTGCAACTCAACGATCTTCATCAAGCCGTCTTGCAATGGACGCAGCGCTACCATCAGCGGTGCTGGCTGCGTCAGCTGACCCCGCACGCCACCCGCGAACAGGAAAACAAACTGCTGCGCGTGATCGCCCGGATGGACGGCACCGCGTTCCCCACCACCATGCGACTGACCGGCCGTTGGCTGCGCGGCAGGCTCCCGACCGCCTACGACTGGACCCGGGGAATCCCGCTGGTGGACAGAAAGATTCGAGAATCGACACAGCGGCGCAAGGAACGCCAACGCGTCGGCCTGGAAGAGGCGTACTGCGCGGAGACGGCGGCAATCACCTACGAGGAAATGGGATTGCTCACCACGGAGAAGTACGCAAACTGGTTCGATCCGGGCTCGTTTTGGAGCGGTGACAAGCTTCCGCTTGCGCCGGGCTATCAGCTCGGCGACGAAATCGAGGTTATCGTCGGTTAGTCGACCGACATCTCCCCCATCTCCGACCACCCCGCCGCGTCGATCGTCTGACTGATGATCTTGGGCGTGGACTTCAGGGCCTGCGGGAGTTCTCGCATCGCGCGCTTGAAGTGATCGCTATTGACGTGGACGCCGCCCGCATCACCGTCACGGAACGCCTCCACCAAGACATACTCGGCCGGGTTGTCCAGGCTGCGAGACCACTCGAACCAGAGGTTGCCTTCCTCGGCACGAGTGGCAGCGGTGAACGAGGCAACGAACTCCGGCCAGCGGTCCGTCCATTCGGGCTTGGTTTCGAACTTGACGACGATGAAGATCATTGCGGTCCCCGCCTGCGCTCGCTGGTTCGATTGTGCCCGCTCGATCCCCGCGAGCAGCGTCAGCATATCTGGCCCGCCTGGCACCACCGTGATGGACCCGGTGACCAGACGTGGTGTGCAGTAGTTTCTCGTTCTGATTACCAGCAGCAAAGTATGCCGAGCGTCTTAATTGAAGCCCGGGCATACTTCCCTATTGACGCTGCGTCGATTGCTAAAACCAGCCGGAGTGGTGTAACTCACAAGGCTTCAGATGTCCGCACTATTTCACTCTTCTAGCCAGAAAGCAGGTGGCGTGATCTACGTCGCAGAATGCGATCTGCGGCATAGATCGACACATGCGCAATTTCCATTCGTTATGGATTCGCAATTCCCGGGTCGCCAGGTGGGGGCAATTCGGGAGCCGGCGGAGCCGGTACTCCGGGAGCCACAGCGTCGACCAAGACGGGCGGAGCGTCCGGAGGCGGAGGCGGAGCGTCCGGAGGCGGAGGTGGGGCGTCGGGAGGCGGAGGTGGAGCATCCGGAGGCGGAGGCGGACCACCCTCGCCATCCGGCGGCATTGGCAAGAACATGTGATGGGTGAATCCGGTCTGGTAGGCGCCAGCACCGCCGATGTGCACCCCGCCATGCTCACCGCTGGATACCGCAGTCCCATCGGGCAAGGTCACTGCGGTGTGACCGCCGTTCCACCCGATCACGAGGGCGTCGGGCGCAGTTCCGTATTGGAAGCCCCGCGCCACCAAGGCGGCTTCCTCGTTGCCTGTGTTAAATCGATTCCCGAAAATCGGCCGGTCGGTTGCCGCATTCGCAACCCATGAAGCTAGCCCTGAGCAGTCGGTCCCGCCGGGAGAATCTCCACCCACCACATAAGGCGTCCCCGAGACCTGATTGACGAGTGATATCAGCGTAGCAAGAACAAACATGGGCAGCGACGCTAGCAACAATATTCATTGCCAATCAAAATTTGTGGCGTAAATCATTCGCAATCCGAATAATGGCGTTCGCCGCATGTGTAGCAAAGTTATTACAGAGCAGCAAATTCTTCGACAGCAAGCTTGGTCGCGCGGCTGACATTTGCTTGAATCGGAACTCGTTCACGTCGCCGTCGAACTGCATGAGGCCCCGGGCGCCTGAACTGCCGTCATGGCTCGTTCAGCGAAGAATGGTTCCGCCGTCGACGTTGATTACCTGACCGTTGATCCAGGCGCCTTCGTCCGAGAGAAGGAAGGCGACCAACGATGCGACGTCCTCGGGGAGGCCGACCCGCGTTGCCCGCATACGCCGCAATGCCGAGGCTTCCAACTCCGGCCATTGGGGGGCCGATCGGATGGTCTCCGTGGCCGTGAAGCCCGGCGCCACGGCGTTGCACCGAATGCCCTCCTTGCCCCAACGCGATGCGACATGGCGCGTCAGCGCCCCGATACCCGCCTTGGCGGTGGCGTATGCCGGGCGACTCGGTTCCCCCTGGAAGGCGGCCGCGGACGACATGTTGACGATCGCCCCTCCGCCGCGGTTGAGCATCCGTGGAATCGCGTGCTTCAGCGCGGCCACATAGCCACGGCGGTCAATCTTCGATGGCGACCACGTCGGAATCGGCGCGCAGGGTGCTCATGTCGGCACCGACGTTGAACAGCGCGTCGATACCCCCATAGGTTGTTTCACCGGCGCGGATCAAGTCACCGACCGAATCAGGCTCGGCCAGGTCGAATCCCACCGCCGTCGCCTTACCGCCGGCCGCAACGATGCGTTCCGCCGTCCACTGCGCGGCTTCTTCGGCGATATCACCGATAACCACGCAACTGCCCTCTGTCCCAAGACGAATCGCAGTGGCCGCTCCCAGCCCAGTGGCTCCCCCGGCGACGATGACAATCTTGTAGGCCAATCCGCGCAAACCCATACCGCCCTTTCAGGGCCCGAGTCAGCAGCTCTAAACGTTGAACCGGAATTCGACCACGTCGCCGTCGGCACAACCCCCGGTGCCGCGTCGGCACGTCTAGTCAATCGGTGAAAACGCCAACAGCGGGATCCTTCGATCGCCGGAGGATGCTTCGTACATGTCATAGACGGGAATCCATTGCTTGGCTAGTGCCCAAAGACGTTCATACTCGGCACCAGTGATTTCCTGACCGACGAACCGACCCTCAAATCCTCCCCCGCAGAGCTTCACGGTGGGATGCGACAGCACGTTGTGGTACCAGGCCGGATGACGCGTACCGCCGTAGTTCGACGCAACCAGAATGACGCGGTCACTGTCGGTGAAGTAAATCAGGGGCGAGACTCGCTCAACTCCCGACTTGGCACCGGTATGCGTCAGCAGTACGAAACGCGGCCAGGGCCCGATCGAACTCACCCGTCCGCGAGTGCGACGCATCAGCGTGGGATCGACTCGTGGGGAAACGCGCCGTAGATACCATTGCCCGCCAGGCGTCTTTGCGAACTTTGCAATGGCGCCCTTGATGAGACCGACGCTGTCGGTAGTCGGATCCACACCTGGGATCGGCACCGAGCAATCGTAACGGCGTCGACGCCACTTTCGCGGCGTCTAAAGGATCGCTCTACTTCTTGGGTTGCTGCCCAGACGTTGCTTGAAAACGAAACTCCACCACGTCCCCGTCGGCCATCACGTAGTCCTTACCTTCCATTCGGACCTTGCCGGCCGCCTTGGCCGCCGCCATGGAACCAGCGGCGATCAGGTCGTTGTAGGACACAATCTCGGCTTTGATGAAGCCCTTCTCGAAGTCGGTGTGGATAACCCCGGCGGCCTTAGGCGCGGTATCGCCTTGGTGGATAACCCACGCCCGCGCCTCCTTCGGGCCGGCCGTCAAAAAGGTCCGCAGCTTGAGCGTGTGGAAACCCGCCCGCGCCAGCGCGTCGAGCCCGCGCTCGGTCTGTCCGATGGACTCCAGCAGTTCGGCCGCCGACTCGTCGTCGAGTTCGTTGAGCTCGGATTCGATGGCCGCGTCGAGGAAGACCGCGTCGGCGGGCGCCACAAGCTGACGCAGCTCGGCGATCCGCGCGGCGTGGGTCAGCACCGCCTCGTCGGCGTTGAAGACGTACAGGAACGGTTTGGTGGTCAGCAGGTTCAGCTCCCGCAGCACAGCCGCATCCACACCCGCGCTGAACAGCGTCTTCCCGCTGTTGAGCACCTGCTGAGCGCTTATCGCCGCGTCGTACACCGGCTTTCGCTCCTTGTTAGTGCGAGCTTCCTTCTCCAGCCTGCCCACGGCGCGCTCAAGGGTTTGCAGGTCGGCCAGGATCAATTCGGTCTCGACGACCTCGATATCGGATTTGGGATCCACCTGTCCGGCGACGTGTGTCACGTCGTCGTCAGAGAACACCCGGACCACCTGGCAGATGGCGTCGCATTCGCGGATGTGGGCCAGGAACTTGTTGCCGAGCCCCGCCCCTTCGGACGCACCCTTGACCAGGCCGGCAATGTCGATGAAAGTGACCGGCGCCGGCACGATCCGCTCGGACCCGAAAAGCTCCGTCAGCTTGTCCAGCCGCGGATCGGGTAGCGGAACGACACCCTCGTTGGGTTCGATCGTCGCGAACGGATAGTTGGCCGCCACCACGTTGTTCCGGGTCAGCGCGTTGAATAGGGTCGACTTGCCGACATTGGGCAAACCCACAATCCCCAGGCTCAGGCTCACAGGGAACCAAGTCTAGGGCTCGACGGCTCCGGGCAGGCTGTCGCCGGCCGATGTGAGCCCACTCGTGCGTGAAGGCATGGCACGCCAGGCACTGCGCCTACGTATATACGGGCCTTTGGACTCATTGCCGGTACGGTCTACATGTGTCAGCACAGCGGGCAAGATCGGCGGTGGAGGCTTCTCACCGCTCGATCCACCCAGATATCCCAGGTGTGCCCTGGTACGCAGCGCTGCTTATCGCCGTAACCGCGACTGCCATCGGCTACGGAATTGACGCCGGTCACAAGGAGCTGACCCACGTCTTCGCCGGCTTCTATATAGCGGGCTGCGTGGCAGCGGTGCTGGCGGTGCGTCAGGACGGTGTGTTCACCGCGATCATTCAGCCACCGCTGATACTTTTCTGTGCGGTGCCGGGCGCCTATTGGCTGTTCCACGGCGGCAAAATCGGCCATCTCAAAGACCTGCTGATCAACTGCGGCTATCCGCTCATCGAGCGCTTCCCGCTCATGCTGGGCACCGCTGGCGGCGTGCTGCTGATCGGACTGCTCAGGTGGTATTTCGGGATGTCACAACCGACGACCAAGGCGGTGAACACCTCCGACGACACGGCCACCGCTACTACCGCCGACATAAAGGCCTTCGTCAGCGGCATCGTCGCGAAACTGCAGTCGATTCTGCGCCCCGATCCCGGCGAGGACGAGGCCGATGAGACACCCCCCGCTGAAGCACGGCGGAACCGCGCGCCCGGCTCCCCCTCGAAAGCCCGCCGAGCGGCGCGCAGCAGTCGCTCTGCCACGCGTTCCACCCGAACCCGGTCCCGGCACGATCGACAGCCGGTGGACGACGTGCAGGAACCGGTCGAGCGTCCGCGGCACCCAAGTCGCAGAAACCCGGCGGCTACCCGCGACTACGACACCGCGGAGCCACCCCGACGGTCGCGGCGCCGCCCCCGGCCGGAGGCCGATCCGGATCTGCGTGGCCAACCGCCCCGGGAAGCCCGTCGCGATCCGCGCACCCGCCTGAGTCCCTACGAGCGGCCCGCGCCGCGTAGCAGCCGTTTCGATGACTACGACCGGTACGACCCGCCCGGGGCACCTGACCATTTCGGCCGGTACGACGCCTACGAGCGTTACGAGCACTATGAGCCGCCCTATGAATCCAGGCGCCGACGCCCCGCACCAAACGGCGCCGACCCCACGCATCACCCCATCTCGCAGGTCCGCTACCGCGGCGCAGCCTCCCCGGACGAGCCACCGGCTGAGCCGCGGCCCGAGCGCCGGAGCCGATCACGCACGCAGGACCGGTCTCAGGGGCGACGCCCGGCTGAGTTCTGGGAATACGACTAGAAGCGCCAAGAGCGACCGTGTCGTCAGAGAAGTGAGCGGATCTCCCGCGGCAGCGCGAACACCAGGGTCTCCTGCGCCGTCGTGACCGGTTGCACCACGTCGAAGCCGCATTCGGCGAGCAGCCCCAGCACACCTCGCACCAGCACCTCGGGGACGGAGGCACCGGAGGTGACACCGACCGTGGTGACACCTTCCAGCCACGCCGGGTCGATATCGTCGGCCCAGTCGACCAGGTGAGCGGCCGCGGCGCCGCCGCCCAACGCCACTTCCACCAGCCGCACCGAGTTGGACGAATTTCGGGACCCGACGACGATCACCAGTTCACACTCGGGCGCCATCGCCTTGACCGCCACCTGCCGGTTTTGGGTCGCGTAGCAAATGTCGTCGCTGGGCGGATCCTGCAGCTTCGGAAAACGTTGCCGCAGCCGCTCGACGATTTCCATGGTCTCGTCGACCGAGAGCGTCGTCTGCGACAGCCAGACCACCTTGTTCTCGTCGCGGACCCGTACGTTGTCCACGGCGGCGACCCCGTCGACCAGCTGCACGTCCTCGGGCGCTTCCCCGGCGGTACCGATGACCTCCTCGTGACCCTCATGGCCGATCAGCAGGATGTCGTAGCCGTCGCGGGCAAATCGCCTGGCCTCGTTGTGCACCTTGGTCACCAAGGGACAGGTGGCGTCGATGGTCTGCAGATTGCGTTCGGCGGCTGCGGCATACACCGTTGGCGCCACCCCGTGCGCGGAGAACACCACGATGGCTCCTTCGGGAACCTGGTCGGTCTCCTCGACGAACACCGCACCGGCTTTGACCAGCGTGTTCACCACGTGCCGGTTGTGCACGATCTCGTGGCGCACATAGACCGGTGGACCGTGCTTTTCCAGCGCGCGTTCGACGGTCTCGACGGCCCTATCCACCCCCGCGCAATACCCACGCGGCTCCGCTAGGAGCACTCTCTTACGGACTGGGTCGTTGGCTACCGATCTGGATGCGCCGGGAGTCCCCATGTCGACAGTCGGCGGCATGACATCCAGCGTACGTTCTGCCGACACGGGCTTGCCAACTCACGCCGACGGGCTTGGAGTTAGCCGCCGCTTAAGGCAATCTTGGACCCATGGCTACCGCACCGTATGGAGTTCGGCTACTGGTCGGCGCGGCGACAGTCGCCGTCGAGGAGACGATGAAGCTGCCGAAAACCATCCTGATGTACCCGATGACGTTAGTCAGTCAAGCGGCGCACATAGCGATGCGATTTCAGCAAAACCTCGCTGAGCTGGTAATCAAGGGCGACAACACCCTGGAGACCATTTTTCCGCCCAAGGACGAGAAGCCAGAATGGGCAACCTTCGACGAGGACTTGCCCGAAGCTATCGAAGGAACCCCCGCCGCGCCCGGTCCGGCCGACGGGGGCGCCAGCGACAGCGATCGCCGTACCGAGGGACGGTTCGCCCTGTACTCGGTATCCGAGGCACCCGGGCCCGGGCCCGCCGGTGCGTCGACAAAAACCAGGCAATCCAAGACTTCAACGGCGGTCCCGCAACCGGCGGTGGTAGCCGAACTCGACTATTCGGTGCTGACGCTGGCGCAGCTGCGGGCCCGGCTGCAATCGCTGAGTCTCGACGAACTCGAAATCCTGCTGGCCTACGAGCAGGCCACCAAGGCCCGCGCACCGTTCCAGACGCTGCTGGCCAACAGGATCACCCGCGCGAACGCGAAGTGACCCGAGCGGCGAATTCCGAACCGAACTCCGCCGAGAACCCGTTTCCGGTTCGCGCGGTGGCGATCCGGGTCGCGGGGTGGATCGACAAGCTGGGCGCGGTATGGGTAGAGGGGCAACTGGCCCAGATCACCATGCGGCCCGACTCCAAGACCGTGTTCATGGTGCTGCGTGACCCGGCCGCCGATATGTCACTGACCGTGACGTGCCCACGCGACCTGGTGCGCAGCGCGCCGGTGAAGTTGACCGAAGGCACCCAGGTGGTGGTTTGCGGCAAGCCCTCCTTCTACACCGGGCGGGGCGCATTTTCGTTGCGCCTCAGCGAGATTCGCGCCGTCGGTGTCGGCGAGTTGCTGGCACGCATCGATCGGCTGCGCCGGCTGCTGGATGCCGAAGGACTCTTCGATCCCCGCCTTAAGCGACCAATCCCGTTCCTGCCCAACATGATCGGATTGATCACCGGCCGGGCAAGCGCCGCCGAGCACGACGTCACGACGGTGGCAACCGCGCGCTGGCCTGCGGTGCGCTTCGCTGTGCGCAATACCGCCGTCCAGGGGCCCAACGCGGTCCCGCAGATCGTCGAAGCGCTCTGCGAACTCGATCGCCACGCTGAAGTCGATGTGATCGTGGTGGCCCGTGGTGGCGGCAGCGTCGAGGACCTGCTGCCGTTTTCCGACGAGACGCTGTGCCGTGCCATCGCGGCGTGCCGCACGCCGGTGATCAGCGCGGTCGGTCACGAACCCGACAACCCGCTGTGCGATCTGGTCGCCGATCTGCGCGCCGCCACTCCCACCGACGCGGCGAAGAAGGTGGTTCCCGATACCGCCGCCGAGCGGCGTCTGATCGATGACTTGCGCCGGCGTAGCGCGCAGGCATTGCGCAATTGGGTATCTCGCGAACAACGCGCGCTGGCCCAGTTGCGCAGCCGCCCGGTGCTGGCCGAGCCGCTGGCGGCCCTGACGGCGCGCGCCGACGAAATTCATCGCGCGCGGTCGGCGGTTCGCCGCGACATCACCCGGCTGGTCGCCGCCGAAACCGAGCGCGTCCGCCATCTGGGTGCGCGGCTGGCGACGTTGGGCCCGGCGGCCACCCTGGCCCGGGGCTATGCCGTGGTCCAGATGGTTCCCGACGCAGGATCCCCGGCAGTGCTGCGGTCGGTCGACGACGCACCGGCGGGCACTCGGCTGCGGGTCCGGGTTGGCGACGGCGCTATAGCGGCGGTAAGTGAAGGGCCGACCGATGGCACCTAGGGAAGACAACGGGGACGACTTCGTTGCTCAAGAAGCGACCGAATCTATTACGCCTATTAGTAACCTCGGCTATGAAGCTTGCCGGGACGAGCTGATCGAAGTCGTACGACTGCTGGAGCAGGGCGGTCTGGACCTCGATGCATCGCTGAAACTATGGGAAAGGGGCGAACAACTGGCGAAACGCTGCGAGGAGCACTTAGCTGGCGCTCGCAAGCGAATCGAGGATGCGCTCGCGGCCGGCGAGGCCGATGAAGCCTGACCCCAGCCACATCGCGGCACCGGAGTTCATAAAATTCTACCCCGAACTGGAACACGTTTCAGTTATGCTTCGCCCATGGGTGATGCATCACTGACGACGGAACTCGGCCCCGTCCTGGTCACCGGTGGCTCGGGGTTTGTCGGCGCCAACCTGGTAACCACCTTGCTCGACCGGGGATACCGGGTACGGTCCTTCGACCGCGTCCCCTCGCCGCTACCGGAGCATCCGCAACTGGAGGTGCGCCAAGGTGACATCACCGACACGGCCGACTGCGCCAAAGCGGTGGACGGCATCGACACGGTGTTCCACACCGCGGCGATCATCGACCTGATGGGCGGCGCGTCGGTGACCGACGAATACCGGCAGCGCAGCTTCGCGGTCAACGTCGGCGGCACCGAGAACCTGGCGCACGCCGGGCAGGCGGCCGGGGTGAAACGATTCGTCTACACCTCTTCCAACAGCGTCGTGATGGGGGGCCAAAACATCGCGGGCGGCGACGAGACGTTGCCCTACACGAACCGGTTCAACGACCTGTACACCGAGACGAAGGTGGTCGCTGAGCGATTCATCTTGGGGCAGAACGGTATTGGCGGCATGCTGGCCTGCGCGATCCGGCCCAGCGGCATCTGGGGGCGCGGCGATCAGACGATGTTCCGCAAGCTGTTCGAAAGTGTGATCGCCGGCCACGTCAAGGTGCTGATCGGCCGTAAATCGGCCCGGCTGGATAACTCATACGTGCACAACCTAATTCACGGTTTCGTGCTGGCCGCCGAGCACCTGGTCCCGGGCGGCACCGCACCGGGGCAGGCGTACTTCATCAACGACGCCGAGCCGGTCAACATGTTCGAGTTCGCCCGTCCGGTCATAGAGGCCTGCGGCGAGCACTGGCCGCGGGTGCGGGTCAACGGCCCCATGGTCCGCGCGGCGATGACGGGTTGGCAGCGACTGCATTTCCGGTTCGGGATACCGGCGCCGCTGCTCGAGCCGCTGGCCGTCGAGCGGCTGTATCTGGACAACTACTTTTCGATCGCCAAGGCATCCCGGGATCTCGGTTATCGGCCCCCGTTCAACACAGAGCAGGCGATGTCGGAATGTCTGCCGTACTACGTCGACATGTTCGCGCGGATGAAAAAACAGGCGCTGGCAGCAAAAGCATCCGATCCGACGGTTAGCGGGTCACGGTAGATCGGATTGTGCCGCGCGCCCGCTTGCGCAGATGCTGACGAACAACACCGCCTGCGGCTAAGGTTCAGCTCAACAGCGACGCGGAGGGCGGCCCGGTTGGTGTGAACACCGATTTCACGCTCACTCAGAAACGCGCCCTCGCGATCATCACGCTGATCGCCCTGCTGTTCGGTGCGTACTTCTTGCGCAACTACTTCGTGCTCATCGTGGTCGCCGCGGTCGGGGCGTATTTGTTCACGCCACTGTTCAATTGGTTCAACGGACGTCTCGGCACCGGCTTGTCGGCCACCTGCACCCTGTTGTCGGCGCTGGCCAGCGTCATCGTGCCCATCGGACTCTTGGTGGTCCTGGCCATCGTTCAGATTTCGAGCATGGTCGACAGCATCACCGGATGGGTCAAGACCACCGATCTGAGCGGGCTCGGCGACAAAGTCCTACAGCTCGTCAATGACCTGCTGGCGCGGGTTCCATTTGCCCACGTAACAATAACCGCAGAGACGCTCCGGCAAGCGATGGTTACTATAGCGCGGAACGTCGGTGAATGGCTCCTGCATTTCCTGCAGGGCGCCGTCGGTGGCATCGCCGGCGCTGTCACCTCGGCCATCATCTTTCTGTACGTGTTTGTCGCGCTGCTGGTGAACCGCGAGAAGGTACGAACGTTGATCGGCCAACTGAACCCGCTCGGCGACGAAGTCACGGATCTGTACCTCAAGAAGGCGGGTGCCATGGTACGCGGCACCGTGAGTGGCCAGTTCGTCATAGCGCTATGCCAAGGTGTCGCTGGCGCCGCGTCCATCTACGTCGCCGGATTTCACTACGGCTTCTTCATCTTTGCGATTCTGCTGACTGCGTTGTCGATCATTCCGCTGGGCGGCGGGATCGTGACGATTCCGTTCGGCATCGGAATGATCTTCTACGGCAATATCCTCGGTGGCGTATTCGTAGTCCTTTGGCATCTCATAGTGGTCACGAATATCGACAACTTCTTGCGCCCGATCCTCGTTCCGCGCGACGCCCGTCTGAATTCGGCGCTCATGTTGCTGTCGGTGTTCTCAGGGATCGCCATGTTCGGGCCGTGGGGCATCGTCATCGGTCCGGTCCTGATGATCCTCATCGTCACCACCGTCGACGTCTACCTTGCGGTGTACAAGGGGGTTGGACTCGACGAACCGGATATCGATTCCGACGTCTCAACCGGCAAAGCGCCCATCCGGCGCAAATGGCTCCCACGCAGGAACTCCGATACGCCAGGGGGCCAGCCTGTTACATCAGACCCTGAGTAATGAACTCAACCGTCCGCTTACGCGACTAACGGAAGCTGACCATCTCGCTGCCCCAGGCGGCCAGGATGGGCGCATCGACATCGTGCGCGACGGCGTCGCGCCTGTCGATGATCAGGCAGGCCCGATCGGTCTGCTGGTAAGGCCTCCATTCGGGCTCGCCGGCCGGGCCCGCGGGCTTGGAATGCGTGGCGAAGTTGATCCACCTGGTGCGTACTCTCTTGGAGACCGCCTTGGCGGTTTTGGCGCCGCCGAGCTTCAATGTGGGGTCCTTGGGCCCGCCGAGATTGCCCCAGACATAAGGCAATTCGGTGGCGTGAGCGGCGTTGACCAGCAGCAGCTTCAGCAACGGCGTCGAGTAGTCGAACCGGTACAGGTATACCGGCGCCACCCTGCTGTGACCCTCGGCCAGCCACACCGACGGCATCCGGAAGCCGACGTCGGTTGCGATGCTCAAAGACCTTGCCTTGCGCCGTAATCGCGAATATGCCGACACGATCTGCTCCTCGGTGGGCAATTGCAGGTCGGGTTGTTCGGCGGCGATCTCGTTGAACATCGACGTGATTGCGTGCGGGGTGATCGGCATCAGCGGCGATCTCATCAACCGGAAGAGTGCCGCCTCGTGCTTGTTGGTACCGATGATGAGTGGGACCGGATTCGAGCGGCCCTTCTGCGCCAGCTTGACGGGGTAGTCGTCCAGCAGATCTCCGTCGACGATCGGGACGAACGCCAACGTGCCCGGATTACGCACCGGCACCTCGTCGAACACCTCTTGCGACGCGGCCAGGATCGCTGCCATCGGCACATTGAGCAGGCTCTCCACATCGGACGGGGCAATTCCCAGCTTGTCGAGGACGACTACCGCGACACGCCGGCCCCTGTCACGGTCGTACACCGATGTGGCCGGTGAGCTTTGCGCGATCGCCCCGGCGAACAGGCCCTCGGCCGCAGGGCTGCCGAGCAGCGTCGTAACGATCCCCGCGCCAGCGGATTCTCCGAACAGCGCGACCCTTCGGGGATCGCCGCCGAACGCCGCGATGTTGTCGCGCACCCAGCCCAGCGCCGCCAGCACGTCACGCAGCCCGATATTCGAGTCGAAACGTTGCCGTGCGGTGTTGAACGACGACAGGTCGAGAAAGCCGAGCGCTCCGAGCCGGTAGTTGACCGTCACCACGACGACATCGCCGCTGCCGACCAACCTGCGACCGTCATAGAGCGGCTGGCTGGCCGATCCCAGGACGTAGGCGCCACCGTGCAGCCACACCATCACCGGTTTTCCGTCACCGGGCTGGGTGTCAGACGATGCCCAGACGTTGAGCCTCAAGCAGTCTTCGCCCTGCGGCGCCCCCAGGTCGAGCGGCATGTTGGGAAAAGACGGTTGCGGGCAGGCCGGCCCGAAAGAGGTGGCGTCGGCGACCTCGTTCCACCGCTGCGGGGGCTCGGGCGCCCGGAAGCGCAGGCCGCCAACGGGCGGCGCCGCGTACCGAATGCCTTTCCACGCCCTGACGCGGCCGTCATCGGTGCCCCGGACCGGGCCGTAGGTGGTTTCGACCACGAGGTTGTCGATCGCCATGCGTCCCGGACTCCCTAAGCAAGCCTCTGGGTGAGGAATTCGACCACCCGCTTGCGCGCCTCGTAGGCCGGCTGGCCATCGACTTCACGGACCTCGTCGGTTAACACCGAGTGCGCCGTCTTGCCGAAGCCGTATTCGTTGCCCGGGCCCGAGTAGATCTCGATCACCTCGAATGCGTCGCCGAGCCGCTGCTTGAGCGTCGCGAACCGTTCACTCGGCGCCATTTTGTCCTCGCTGAACCGCAAGCCCATGGCGCACAAGCCGTCGTTGGCGCAGCGATCGGCCACGGTGGTCAGCTCGGACTCGCTCAAGCCCGGATCGCGGCGCCGCGCAGCGCCCAATGGCAGCGGGACCGACGGCTGAGAAAGCACCGGAGCCAGCACGCTGTCGTCGACCGCGGCGGCCAACGCGAAGCCGCCGGTGAAGCACTGGCCGATCACGCCGACCCCCTTGCCCGGCGTCGACGCGTTGAGGTCACGCGCCAGCGCCCGTAGGAACAAAGACACCGGCCGCTGCTTGTTGGTGGCAAATGCCGTGAATTCCTTTGCCACGCAAGCCCGCGCGAGGGTAACGAAGACGTAGCCCATCGACACCGGCTTGCCCGGTTCACCGAACAGGGACGGAATGGCAACGGTGAAGCCGTTGTCCACCAGGTGATTGCCCAGGCCCAGCACACCGGGATGGATCCCGGGTATCTCGGGAATCAACAGCACCCCCGGGCCGGCGCCCTTGCGGTAGACGTCATGGGTATAGCCGCCAGCGCTGAACGGTGCCAGCGACCATCCGGACAGATCTGCTTCGGGTGCAGTCACGCTACGGGCTCCCTCGCTTGCGCGGGCCGGCTACCGGCTTGCCAAAGGCGGCTGCGATTGCGTCGCCGACGCCAGCGTACGGAACTGATCGGCGCTGCCGGCACCGGTGATCGCGATCTGAGTGGCGCCGGCCGGGCCGACAAGCCTGGTGGTCCATACCGGCTCGGCGTCCGCACCGCTTTGACCGGCACCCTGGTAGACGACCCAGTTGGTTCCGGCGACGCCGACCGTTGCGGTCGGATACGCCGACGGATGGATTGACCCAACCAGTTTCTCTTCGTCGGCGTTGCTCTGGGTCAGGCTCAGATACATGCCCGTTGGGCTGATGTATCCCACGGTCGAGGTGGCCGCGTTAAGCCGCCGGCCGGTCACGGGGTCGGTTCGCCCGTTCTGGATACCACCGCGACGGCCGGAGTTGGCCTGCCAGCCGGCGGGCAATTGCGGCAGCCGAATGGGAAAACCTAGCGTCGCAGCATCTGCCCGCAGGGCTGCCGCCGCGTCGTAGGACGGGATCGCCCCCTTGTTGCTACCGCCCGGCTGGAACGAACACATCCCCACCATGCCCGCCAGCAAGATGCATCCAAGCACCAGCGGTATGAGCGACCAAAACATGTCGCGACCGTCCTGCAGCAGCCGCGGTTTGGCCGGCCTGGGCGCCGGGGCCGGCTCGGCGGCTACCTCGGCATTTGGCTGCGGTTCCTCGGTCACCCCCCGAGTATCCCAGTTCCAGCAGACTGATCTGCTTCTGGGACAATCAGCAACCATGACAGCTCAGGGCGACCGCTCGCCTGCATCCCGTTCGTCGCCGACCGCACGGCCGCGCGGTGAAGCCCCAGACCGCAACCTGGCCCTGGAACTGGTACGGGTCACCGAGGCCGGGGCCATGGCCGCCGGCCGCTGGGTCGGCCGCGGCGACAAAGAGGGCGGCGACGGCGCGGCGGTCGACGCCATGCGTGAACTGGTCAACTCGGTGTCGATGCGCGGCGTGGTCGTCATCGGCGAGGGCGAGAAGGACCACGCGCCGATGCTCTACAACGGCGAGGCGGTCGGCAACGGCGACGGCCCGGAATGCGACTTCGCCGTCGACCCGATCGATGGCACCACGCTGATGAGTAAGGGCATGCCCAACGCGATCTCGGTGCTGGCGGTGGCCGAGCGCGGGGCGATGTTCGACCCTTCGGCGGTCTACTACATGAACAAGATCGCCGTCGGGCCCGAGGCCGCACACGTGCTGGACATCACCGCGCCGGTCGCCGAAAACATCCGGGCGGTCGCGAAGGTGAAGAACCTGTCGGTACGGGACATGACCGTGTGCATCCTGGACCGGCCCCGGCACGCGCAGCTGATCGAAGACGTCCGGGTCACCGGAGCCCGCATCCGGCTGATCACCGACGGCGACGTCGCCGGCGCGATCTCAGCCTGCCGACCCCAGTCGGGCACCGATGTGCTGGCCGGAATCGGCGGTACCCCGGAAGGCATCATCGCCGCCGCCGCGATCCGGTGCATGGGCGGCGCCATCCAGGCGCAGCTGGCCCCTATTGACGACGAGGAACGCCAGAAGGCCATCGACGCCGGCTACGACCTCGATCAGGTACTGACCACCGAGGACTTGGTGTCCGGTGAGAATGTCTTCTTCTGCGCCACCGGGGTCACCAACGGCGACCTGCTCAAGGGCGTGCAGTACTACCCCGGCGGCTGCACCACCCAGTCAATCGTGATGCGTTCGAAGTCGGGCACCGTCCGCATGATCGACGCCTACCACCGGCTCTCCAAGCTCAACGAATACTCCGCCATCGACTTCACCGGCGACAGCTCCGCCGCCTATCCCCTGCCCTGACCGAGAACCAAGCGAGGACTCGTACTTATGGCCGATAGCGCCACCGATACTGAATACCGCATCGAACACGACACCATGGGCGAGGTCCGGGTGCCCGCAAAAGCGTTGTGGCGCGCGCAAACCCAGCGCGCGGTCGAGAACTTCCCAATCTCGGGCCGAGGCCTGGAGCGCACCCAGATCCGCGCATTAGGCCTGCTGAAGGGCGCCTGCGCGCAAGTCAACAAAGACCTGGGGTTGCTGGCACCGGAAAAAGCGGACGCGATCATCGCTGCGGCGGCGCAGATCGCCGACGGCCAACACGACGACCAATTCCCCATCGACGTCTTCCAGACCGGTTCGGGCACCAGCTCGAACATGAACACTAACGAGGTGATCGCCGGCATCGCGGCCAGGGACGGCGTCACGGTGCACCCCAACGACGACGTGAACATGTCGCAGTCGTCCAACGACACCTTCCCGACCGCCACCCACATCGCGGCGACAGAGGCCGCGGTGCGTCACCTCATCCCAGCGCTCGAGGTGCTGCGCGACGCTCTGACCAGCAAGGCCCGCGAGTGGCACACGGTGGTCAAATCGGGCCGCACCCACCTGATGGACGCCGTTCCGGTGACACTCGGCCAGGAATTCAGCGGATACGCCCGCCAGATCGAGGCGGGGATCGAGCGGGTGCTCGCCACGCTGCCGCGGCTGGGCGAACTGGCGATCGGCGGGACCGCGGTGGGCACCGGCCTCAATGCTCCCGACGGCTTTGGCGCCAAGGTGGTCGAGGCGCTGGTCGCTTCCACCGGTCTGAGCGAATTGCGCACGGCCACCAACTCTTTCGAGGCTCAAGCGGCCCGCGACGGGCTGGTCGAGGCCTCCGGCGCGCTGCGCACCATCGCGGTGTCACTGACCAAGATCGCCAACGACATCCGCTGGATGGGATCGGGCCCGCTGACCGGCCTGGCCGAGATCCGGCTGCCAGACCTGCAGCCTGGCAGCTCAATCATGCCGGGCAAGGTCAATCCGGTTATCCCGGAGGCGGTTACGCAGGTAGCCGCGCAGGTAATCGGCAACGATGCCGCGGTTGCCTGGGGTGGCGCGAACGGTGCCTTCGAGCTCAACGTCTACATCCCGATGATGGCCCGCAACATCCTCGAGTCCTTCAAACTGCTGACCAATGTGTCAAAGCTGTTCGCGGAGCGCTGCATTAGCGGGCTGTCGGCCAATGTCGAGCATTTGCGTGAACTGGCCGAATCGTCCCCGTCGATTGTGACGCCGTTGAACTCGGCGATCGGCTACGAGGAGGCCGCAGCGGTGGCCAAAGAAGCGCTCAAGGAACGCAAGACGATTCGCCAGACCGTCATCGACCGCGGTTTGATCGGCGACAAGTTGTCGGTCGAGGAGCTGGACCGCCGGCTCGACGTGTTGGCGATGGCCAAGGTAGGCGACGAACCGACGCGGGAAGCGGGTTAAGCCGGCTCTTCAACTTTTACCGGGCAACGTCTGGGTTACGGCCCGCTGTTTCCGGGTACCGCGGAATAGTATTAGTGGATTCAGGCTAAGCCTGGCTTGGTTTCTGCATGATAGCGTACCAGTTCAGGGAAATTAAGCTTTCTTCTTCCGCCCTGATGTACGATTCACAATTGGCGTGCATGCGACGAATCAGCAGAAAGATCTTACGGGGAATCACACGGATCGTCGATAGAAACGAGAATAGTTCTTCATATCTATCGTAGAGCGCGACTTCCTTCTTGATATTCTCGACAGCGGCTTGTGGTTCGGAGGTCAGTAGCTTGAATCCTGGCTTCCTGAATGCATCTTCCCAGTACTTGTAGTGCCAGAAGCCGCCAAAAGCGGTGAGTTCGCGGGTATGCTGAATCAATAGCCGGTGGGTATCATTGTCGCGATCGTATTTGTCGAGTGCCGCAACGTCATTGAAGCCAAATACCCCGCCGGGCTTCAACACGCGGTATATCTCCTTAAAAGTGTGGTCATGGTCGGTGATATAGGTCATCGGCTGTATTGCGTAAACAGCGTCAAACGAGTTGTCGGGAAACCGGAAAGGCTGGTTGAAATCGCCAACGGAAAAGTTGTCCTTGCGTAATGCCGGGTTACGCCACGCTTTTTCGATTTGCGATGGGTCAATATTGATGCCATACATGATGGCGCCGCTAATTTCCTTCATGCTGGCAGCGATGGCACCGCAGCCACATCCGAGCTCTAACACTTTTGATCCAGGGCCAATGCTAAGGTCACTGGCCATTTTTTCTTCCAGAAGGATCTGGTTTTCCATCACTGACCTTTTCGGGTTCATCACGGGAGGCATATACATTTTCTCGACTGAACCGAGGGCGCATAGGAGGTGGATAATTCGGTAATACTGCTCAAGCTCTTTGCTGCTGCCCTTTTTGTAGCCCTGCATAGGTACGCCATTATCGTAGTCTGCTTTAGTGCCTTCGGGTGAATCTATGAACAGTGCGCCATAGGTATCCATAAATGCCTTGTATTCGGCATCGCTTATCCTCAGCAATCCACGAAGAGCGCCCAGCCTGTCAGTGAGGGTTGTCATTTTTTGCGCCATGATTGTTCCTTCTAAGGGTAAGTGCTATCAGGGCTCTCCGATTTTGACCTAACAATCAGCATGAAGTCTGGGTTGCGGCCCGCTGTTTGCGGGTGGAGTGGAATCGTATCCTGCGGGCCGGGTGTTCCCTGTTGCGGAACCCGCACCCCACGCGTTTGACCTGTTTTAGCAGCCGGTTGTAGCCCTCGGTGCGGGCGTTGGTGATGCCAGTCTGCACGAAGGCGTTGATCTCGGGCCACCAGGTGTCGATGGTGGCGGCGAGGGGGAGCCGTTCGGGGATCTGGGAGTCGATGCACCAGGCGAGGAATCGGTGCAGCCGGTGGCGGGTCAGGTGTGGGTCGCCGCCAAAGCGGACGGTGGACAACAAGGTGCGCAGTTCTTTCTTTGGCGATCCATGCAGTCAGGATCTGGGCGCTGGGATCCTCGGCCTGGATTCGGTCCCACATCTTGGCGAAGCTCTTTCGGCCTGAAATTCCGTAATTCAAGACTTCGGAAGGGCCAAGGTGGCCGACGAACCGACGCGGGAAGCGGGTTAAGCCCGGCGACGATCAGGGCCGGACGACCCGCCGCTGCACACCACATTCTGGGGTCCGAGTTCACCGAATGTCGTGTCAAAACAGTGCTGCGTTCTCCATACTGCCAGTATGGCTTTATTGATAAGACGCTGCTGTCTTGCGTTGGCAGCGGTATTGACCTCAACATTGGCGGTCGTCTTAGTGCCGGCGACTGTGGTGGCAGCCCCGCCGGATGGCGAGATCTGGGAGTGGGCGCTGGGGAAAGACATCCTTACCGACCCGACATTGCGGGACTACGTCAACTCGACGCCACTCGGAGCCGGCCGGGTTTGCTACGGCGACCCCAACCTCTGTCAACAGTCACCCCCCAGCTCGCAGGATGCCCTCGCGCTGACCGATGTCGTCCGGGTCCCTAGCGAGGGGTTCGGGCTGGTTCCTGACGAGCAGGCCAAAGTGGTGAGCGTGGTGTTGTACAACGATATCCGCGAACATAAGTATCTCTACCAGGGCAGACTCCCGGAAGGATGGACCTGGGACACGACCGCCACAGACCTCGGCGATGTCTTCGGCGCACCGAATATGGTGGCGGGCTTTGAACAGCAACCCTACATCCCGATCGCCTTCAAATCTCATACAGCTGACAACCTGTACGATCTGCGGGTCGAGTTTGCCGCTACCACGGCGGCTGACCTTCCTGGCGCTCTTATGCGTACCATCACGGTCAGCCAGGCTCCCGCGCCAGCAGGCACCCCCGGCACGCCGACGGGGACACCGACGGATCCGCCCGAACCGACCGTGACGCCTTCTGCGGTGACCCGCCCGCCGAACGCATAACTCCCTGAGTCCGCCCGGTGACTAAACAAGCCCTCAAGGAACCCAAAGCGATTCGCCAGACCGTGACCGACCGTGGCATGATCGCGACAAGTGTCCTATCGAGGAACTGGACTAGCACCGCAACGTGTTGGCGATGGTCAAGGTGGCCGACGACTAGGCCGACCGTCATACTGCGCACAGGGCGGCGGTGAGTGTCGCGCAAGAGTGGCGACAAATATCTCGGCGTCATCCTGATTATTGCGGCGATGTGATGAGAGTGAGGGTGGTTTAGCAATGACGGCTCCTCCCGGCGGTCCCTACAGTCAGGGGCCTTACGGAAACAATCCGTATGGGCAGGAACCATATTGGAGCGGTCAACCGCAGGGGGGTCCCTACCAGTACCCGCCGGGCGGTACGAATCCCTACGCCGCGGGCGCCTACCCTCCCCAGCAATACCCTGCGCCAGGCCAACAGTTTCCCCCACCCGGTTGGCCGGGCGGGCCTTACCCACCTGGACCACCGCCGAATGGGCCACGCTCGAAGATGCCGTGGCTGATTCTCGGCGGTGTGGCGGTGCTCGGCGTCATTGCACTGGTGGTAATCCTGGTCATCGGCCTCGGCAACACCAATAAGTCGACCAAGGCGGGGCCCTCCGCGACCACGAGTGCTCCGACGTCGCAGCCGAACAATTCCCAGCAGACCGCGACCGGCTGCGCCCCCAACGTGTCTGGCGGTGAGACTCCCACCGGCGACACGATCAGCGCGGGCAAACTGTCGTTCCCGGCCGGCGCGGCACCCGGATGGTCCGGGTTTTCCGACGACCAGACTCCAAATCTCATCGGTGCGGTGGGCGTCGGCCAAGAAGTGCCCGGCGCTAGCCAGTGGATGATGCAGGCCGAGGTCGCCATTACCAACTTTGTCAGCAGCATGGACGTCACTGCGCAAGCATCGACGTTGATGGATTGCGTGGCCAATGGCCCCGGCTATGCAAACGCGTCGCCCACCCTGGGGCCGACGAAGACGTCGTCGATCACGGTCGACGGGGTCAAGGCCGCCCGGGTAGATGCCGACGTCACGATCGCCGACGCCTCCCGCGGCGTGAAGGGCGATTCGGTCACCATCATTGCGGTCGACACCAAACCGGTCACCATCTTCCTGGGCGCAACACCCATCGGCGATGCGGGTACGGCGGCCACCATCGGCCAGGTCATTGCGGCGCTGAAGGTCACGAAGTCCTGACGCGGCTTTCGTTCCGCTAGCCGGCCGGCGCCGAGACGTGGGTGGCTTCGGATCGCCCGCGCAGGACGGTGGAATAGCATTCGCCCCAGTGCACCCGCTCGGCCTCATCGGCTCGGTCGACGGCCGCAGCCGAACACAGGATCCGCCGGTCGGAGGTTTTGGCAAGATCGGCCAGCCGCGCGGCCTCGTTGACTGCGTCGCCGATAACCGTGTATTCGTAGCGGTTTTCGGCACCGATGTTGCCGGCAAAGACTCGGCCCGCCGAAACGCCAATGCCGAAATCGACTATGGGTAGTCGGCGCAGATGGGTGCCCAACGCGCGTGCCGTTGCCAGCGCGGGCGACGCCGGTTCGCTGGTCCGCAGCGGCGCTCCGAAGACTGCCAGTGCAGCGTCGCCCGCGAATTTGTTGATCAGCCCGTGATGTTCGTCGACGGCGTCGACGACGATCCGGAAGAAGTCGTTGAGCACCTCTGCAACCTCTTGCGGGGGGCGGCTTTCCGCGAGCTGTGTCGAGCCCACGAGGTCGATGAAGAGCACCGCCGCTTCGACCACGTCCCCCGACAGCGATGCGCCTTCTTGAATGGCGCGGTGGGCCACGTCCGTTCCGACGTGGCGTCCGAACAGGTCGCGCAACCGATCGCGCTCGGCGAGCCCAGCGACCATCCGATTGAATCCGGCTTGCAAACGCCCAATCTGGGAGTGCTCGTACACACCCACATATGTCCCGATTCGGCCGTGCTCCACCTCGGCCATCGCGTCGACGACCTCACTGAGCGGGTCTGAAATGGAGCGAGACGTCAGGATCATCGTGGGCAGTCCGAGGAGCAGCGCTGCCAGCGAGACCACCAATATGGGCACATCTAAGGATGCGGACTTGGGGAAGAGCCAGCCGTAGGAGCGGAAAACGACAAAGGCCGCTATGACGCCGATGGGAAGCGCGCTGCACAGGAACCACAACATAATCAGCCGCGCGGACACGCCGGGTACCGCCAACCGCGGCTCACCGCCCCGCGTGGCTGCCCCCATGATCGGCCGCAGGATGCGTTGAGTAAGCAGCAGACCGGTACCCGCGGCAGCCGGGGCGCCGAACAGCACGCCGAGCAGAATGGGCAGCAGCGGCGCTGCCCCGGCGGCACGGTTCAGCAACACCGATATCCCGCCGGTCACGGCCCAGGCCCCCAACAGGATGGCTGCCTGGTGGCCCGCGAGTTTCATCGCGGCTTGCCGCTGATCTGGATTTGGTTCATCCCCGGCGGCAAACCAGCGCAGTGTTGGAGCCAGGCTCAGCACGCCTGCTACCGCGACGCCGATGGTTCCCAGCACGCCCAACACCACTACCGCTGCCGTGTTCTGCTCCGTGAAAGTAACGGATGTGTGGCCCCCGAGCGGGATCAATATGGCGGACGCATCGAGCAGGCCAACGATGTAGGCCAGGGCGAGAAGGATCGCATATTGAATCGACAACCTGCGAGCGGACTTTCGTTGCCCTGCCTGCCCCGGGTCACCCGATCCTCGCCCGCCCCAAGCCCGAAGCCAGCCCGCGGTGGTCACCCCATAAAGGTAGCTGCGGGTGGCCGGAGCTTGGGTCTAGGCGCCGTTATTCGGCCCGCCCGAGTTCTGGCCGGGGATGTCGGTGATCGGGAAGTTGGGCATCGGCTTGGGTGAAGGCGTGTTAGGCAACGCAGGCGTCTCGCCGGCCGGGATGTCATGAAGCTGGTTGACGGGTGGCCCGTTCTCCCGACCACCGTAACTGCTGCCGGGCGCCCGCGGCCCCAGTAGTTCGCTGACCGTCACCAACCGGTAGCCGTTGGCCTTGAGCACCGGGATGAACTGGTACACCAGGTCGACGGTGCTCGAGTAGGTGTCATGGAACAACACCACCGAGCCCGGTTTGATGTACGTCATCAGCATGTACCGCGTCGCCGCGGTATTGGAATCATTGGCCCAGTCGAAAGGGATTACGTCCCAAAGGATTTCGGCCAACCCGTACCGGGCGGCGGTCTGGTGTACGGCGTCGTTGGACAGCCCGCCCGCGGGACGATACAGGGTCGGCGTCCGTCCGGTTGCGGCGGTAATCGCGTCGTTGACCTTGGAGAACTGGCCGGCGATGTCTTCCGGAGGGATGGTCGTCATGTTGGGGTGTTCCCACGTGTGGCTGCCGATCTCCATCCCCGCGTCGGCGATGCGCTTGGCTCCCGCGGGGTTGGCCGCCACTTTATTGCCGATCAGGAAGAACGTGGCCTTGGCGTCGTTGTCCTTCAGGATTTGCAGCAGCCGGTCGTCGAACGGACTCGGCCCGTCGTCGAACGTCAGGGCCACGCACTTGACCACCGAGCAGCTGAGGTTGTCGGCGCGCGTCACGTGTCCGGTAAGGCCGCCGACCACCAGTACGGCAACGGCCGCCACGACACCGAAAACGGTCCGCCAATAGCGCCAGGCCTGGCTGTCGGGTCGTTTCGGCACGCTGAAAGCCTACCGCCAGTGAGTTTGGAGTCTGGGCGCCGTCAGTGCGGTCCGGCGATCTCCTCGAGCATCTCGGTGACCAGCGCGGCAATCGGTGACCGCTCGCTGCGCAGCAGGGTGATGTGGGCGAACAGCGGGTGGCCTTTGAGCTTCTCGATCACCGCCGCAACCCCGTCATGACGGCCGACCCGCAGGTTGTCGCGCTGGGCGATGTCATGGGTCAGCACCACTCGCGATCCAGTGCCCAACCTGGACAACACCGTCAGCAACACGTTGCGTTCCAGCGACTGCGCTTCATCGACGATGACGAACGAGTCGTGGAGTGACCGGCCCCGGATGTGGGTCAGCGGCAGCACTTCGAGCATGCCCCGGGAAAGCACCTCCTCGAGCACCGCCGGGCTGGCCAGTCCCTCGAGGGTGTCGAAGACCGCCTGCGCCCATGGGCCCATTTTTTCGCTCTCGCTACCGGGCAGGTAGCCCAGCTCCTGGCCGCCCACGGCATACAGCGGGCGGAAAACCACCACCTTGCGGTGGGTCCGCCGTTCCAGGACAGCCTCCAGACCCGCACACAACGCCAGCGCCGACTTGCCGGTGCCGGCCTTGCCGCCCAGCGACACGATGCCCACTGACTCGTCGAGCAGCAGGTCGAGCGCCACCCGCTGTTCAGCGGAACGACCACGCAACCCGAACACCTCACGATCACCGCGAACCAACTGGACGCGTTTGGCGGCGGTAACCCGGCCGAGCGCATGGGAGCTGCCACCGAGCAGCCGAACGCCGGTGTGACAGGGCAGGTCTCGGGCCTCGACCAGGTCGATCTCGCCGTCGGCGAACAGCGCATCGATATCCTCGACATCGGTCTCGATCTCGTGCATCCCCGACCACCCGGAAGCCACGACGTCTTGTGCGTGATACTCGTCGGCGGCCAGGCCTACCGCAGCGGCCTTGACCCGAAGCGGAATATCCTTGCTTACCAACGTAACTCGCTTGCCTTCAGCGGCGAGGTTGGCGGCGCAACTCAAAATCCGGGAGTCGTTACTGTCGGTTCGAAACCCGGCGGGCAGCACCGCCGGGTCCGTGTGGTTGAGTTCGACGTGAAGCGTACCGCCTTGTGTCCCAACGGGAATGGGCTGATCCAGCCGTCCGTGCTCAAGGCGAAGATCGTCGAACAGACGCAACGCCTGGCGAGCGAACCAGCCCAGTTCGTGGTGATGGCGTTTGGCCTCCAGTTCGCTGATCACCACTAGCGGAACCACCACCTCGTGCTCGGCGAACCGACTGCACGCCCACGGATCGGACAGCAGCACGGACGTGTCGATCACGTAGGTACGGATATCGGTCACGTAGCGCTCCTCGAGCGGGTTAAGCCCGCGCGGACCCACACAGGCATGTCGGCGGGAATTGCGGCATCAGGACCGGGGCCGGTCCTGCCGTTGTGGTGACGGGAGGTGCCGCCCTGGCAGCAGAGTATGTCGCTGGCCATCAACAGTGACGCTACTCTCGTGGCCACGCGCGCGCCGCGCAGGCGCGCCGAGGTCAGGCCGGCGACCGCCGATGTGGGTTAGTGAGATGCGCGGCGCGCGCCAAGTTCGGCTCAGCCGACGACGAATTTCCGCAGTTGAGGCTCGTCGGCCAGTTCCCATGCCGTGATGCGGTCGGAGATCGCCTGCCGCAGCTGTTCCGGGCCAAAGATGCCCGCGTTGGCGACATTCTGAACCTTGTCCTGGTAGGCGTCGATGTCGGCGCCGACGACTTGGAGGTCGGCCGCACGGGCGGCAATCGCCGCGATCGTCTCATCGCGGGTGTAGTCGAGGCAGTGCGCGACGAGATTGGAGAAGAACTCTTCGTGCCGCACTTCGTCCCTCGCGATCCGGTCGACGAGCCCGGCCAGGATGGGCTCCTCAATCTTTGCGGCCAGGTTGGCGCAGTAGACAGCGTGGGTACGCTCGGTGAGCGCCATGTACACCAGGGTTTCGACCTGCGAGTACATGTCGCCGCGGTAGCCCTTCATCACGTACTGGACCCTGGCTTCTTCGTTGGCGGTGGGGTCGACCTCCCGGGTCACCACCAGGTATTCGCGCAGCGCGATCGCGTGCAGATGCTCCTCCGCGGTCCACCGGCCCAGCCAGCGACCCCACCACTCCTCGAGAATGAAGTGCTCGACGAGCTCGCGGTGGTGGCCGGCGAGGTTGTCCTTGAGCAGCAGCAGGATCTCGCAAGCGTCCGTGAAGACCCTGGGCAGCGTCACCTGCGACGGATCCCAGTCGCGTCCGCCGAGGAAGGCGAAATTCTCTCCTCGGTCGAAGGGCACGTAATCGTGAGCGAACCAAAGGTCCTCGGTGTCGAGGTGGCGTTGCATGTTCGCTTCAACGACAGGCTCGAGTTCCAGGGTCATCGCATCAGCGACAGGTTTCTGTGCCATGTGGTTACTGTAACCCGCATACACAGGTGTCGCGAAACCGGTCGGCTCGTGTCGCGGCCAAATGGTGACTTTGGTCCTTGGCCCCGGTCAGCGGTCGACCAGCGTCCACTCCTCGATGCCCTCGTAGAGCGGGAAGTCGCTGGCCAGCCGAGCCACCCGCTGGCGCAGTGCGGGTAGATCCGCCGCAGTGCCTGCCGCAAGGGCCGTGGCGATGATGTCGGCAACCTCGGTGAACGCGGCGTCCCCGAAACCGCGGGTCGCCAGTGCTGGCGTGCCCACCCGCAAGCCCGACGTCACCATCGGCGGCCGGGGATCGTTGGGGACGGCATTGCGGTTGACCGTGATGCCGATCTCGTGCAGCAAGTCCTCGGCGGCTTTCCCGTCGAGCGGAGAGTCGCGCAGGTCTACCAGCACCAGGTGGACGTCGGTGCCGCCGCTGACCACCGACACACCGGCCTTGGTGACGTCGGGAGCCGACAGCCGCTCGGCGACGATGCGGGCACCGGACAGGGTGCGCTGCTGACGGTCGGCAAATTCGGGGGTGCTAGCGATCTTGAGGGCGACCGCCTTACCCGCGATGACGTGCATCAGCGGTCCGCCCTGCTGGCCCGGGAACACGGCCGAGTTGATGGCCTTGGCGTACTCCTGCTTGCCCAGGATCATGCCCGAACGAGCGCCGCCGAGCGTCTTGTGCACGGTCGTGGACACCACGTCCGCGTGCGGCACCGGCGACGGGTGCAGCCCCACGGCAACTAGCCCGGCGAAGTGCGCCATGTCCACCCATAGCTTGGCGTCGACCTCGTCGGCGATCGACCGGAACGCCGCGAAGTCGAGAGTCCGCGGGTAGGCCGACCATCCGGCGATGATCACCTTGGGGCGGAACTCGAGGGCCTTGGCCCGTACCGCGTCCATGTCCACCAAATGCGTCGTCGGATCGACGCCGTAGAAGCCCGTCTCGTACAGCCTGCCGGAGAAGTTCAGCTTCATGCCATGGGTCAGGTGGCCGCCGTTGGCGAGGTCGAGCCCCAGGAGTCGCTCTCCGGGTGTCATCAGCGCGTGCAGCACTGCGGCGTTAGCCTGGGCACCCGAATGTGGCTGTACGTTGGCGAATTCAGCGCCGAACAGCGCCTTTGCCCGGTCGCGGGCGATGTTCTCCACGACGTCGACATACTCGCAGCCGCCGTAGTAGCGCCGGCCGGGCAAACCCTCGGCGTACTTGTTGGTCAGCACGCTGCCCTGGGCCTGCAGTATCGAGCGCGGCACAAAGTTCTCCGACGCGATCATTTCCAGGGTGTCCCGTTGCCGGTGCAGTTCCTTGTCCAACAGCTCGGCGATATCGGGGTCAACCTCGGCGAGCGGGGCGGACATTATGGATGCGGAAGTGCGAGCATCAGGTGCAGCAGTCACGGGCGCCAGTCTATCCAGCGTCGTCATTCAACTTAGGGCTAGCTCAGCGCGTAGCGTCGCTTCAACCATGTTTTCGCCAGCCCAGGCGTGGGGCGCGTGCGCGCTCCTGCAACACTGGCACTATGCCGCGGCTTAGCGAGCCGAGCCCGTATGTGGAGTTCGACCGAAAGCAATGGCGTGCGCTTCGTATGTCGACGCCGCTGGCCCTCACCGAAGAGGAACTGGTCGGCCTGCGCGGTCTGGGTGAGCAGATCGACCTGCTCGAGGTGGAAGAGGTTTACCTGCCGCTGGCCCGGCTGATTCATCTACAGGTCGCCGCCCGCCAGCGGCTATTTGCCGCGACGGCGGAATTCCTCGGCGAACCTCAACAAAACCCGGACCGGCCCGTGCCGTTCATCATCGGCGTGGCCGGGAGCGTGGCGGTCGGCAAGTCGACGACCGCCCGTGTGCTGCAGGCGCTATTGGCTCGCTGGGATCATCACCCCCGGGTGGACCTGGTGACCACCGACGGATTTCTGTACCCGAATGCGGAACTAGATCGGCGAAACCTCATGCACCGCAAAGGGTTTCCGGAAAGCTATAACCGTCGGGCGCTGATGCGGTTCGTGACTTCGGTCAAATCCGGTTCCGACTACGCGTGCGCGTCGGTGTATTCACATCTGAAGTACGACATCATCCCCGGGGCCAAGCACGTGGTCCGCCATCCCGACATCTTGATCCTGGAGGGCCTCAACGTCTTACAGACCGGTCCAACCCTGATGGTGTCGGACCTGTTCGACTTCTCCCTGTATGTGGACGCCCGGATCGAAGATATTGAGCAGTGGTACATATCGCGGTTCTTGGCGATGCGCAGCACCGCGTTCGCAGACCCGGAATCACACTTCCACCACTACGCGGCCCTCAACGACACGAAGGCAGTCGCCGCCGCACGCGAGATCTGGCGGTCGATCAACCGCCCCAATCTGGTCGAGAACATTTTGCCGACCCGTCCCCGCGCCACCCTGGTGCTGCGCAAAGACGCCGACCACTCAATTAACCGGCTCCGCCTGCGCAAGCTGTAGTACCGCGCAAGCGGGGCCGTTCCGCAACTTGCCGCGGAAGGGCCCCGCATCGCCGGGTGGGGAACTTACGCCTAGAGACGACGCACTCCCAGGTACTGCAGTCCGGCGAACGCCGCGGTGTACACACCGCTGGCCAGCGTCGCGGCGACCCCAGCCGTGGTCATGGTCACCGCTTCGGCAGCCACGACCGCAGCCACCGTGTACACGGCGTTGGCCACGACGACGCCGATTCCGGCAAGGCGCAAGTTCGGCAACGCCGCGAGGCTGAACACCACCAGGCCGTAGAGCACAAAGAAGGCCCCCATGGCGTATTCCTGACCAGACGTCAGGCCGGTCAGCGACGAGAGCGGGTCGGCGACGAAGGCGACGGCCAAACCACACAATCCCGTCAACGTGGCGTCGGCACGCATGGCAAAACGCAGCAGCGAGTCGGTCGAGTCGTATAGGGGTCGGGTGGTGATGCCAGATACACCAGAAACAGAGGTCATGTGATTACTCCTCGCGATGACGGATTGGGTCGAACAGGTTTGAGCGTGCCGCCGGAGCACTGCCATATCGACTCGTGGCACTGCCAATTGCTGCCACGGATACAAAGACCAGGTGGTACACCCGGCTATTCCCGTCAGCGACACCAAGGTCGAAGGCGTCTCTAAATGTGGGGCCTGCGGCTGAAACAGCGGGCACCGACGCGGTGACCTGCGTCCCGTATGCCCGCCTGGCTATTCACTGGGAACTGGGACGCGCCCGCGCAGATCCGCGGCAATGAGCCGGGCGGCGGCGTTTTGCCAGTCGTGCAGCGAGCGCTGTGGGACCTCAGTGACCAACCACTGCCAGGCCTGCCGGGCAGTCGGATCCAATCCGGAGGCGGTGGCGTTCTGCGCGTGCGCGCGCACACCAGCTGGGCACCAAGCCGAGCGGAATAATCAGGATGGCATTAGCCAGCGCGAAGAACAGCGTTGCGACCACAACCACACCGGCGACCGGCACCGGCTGGGCGGGCCGCAGTACCGCGACGACCATCGCAGCCAGCGTGGACACCGAGATCACCGCGAACATCAGCCAGTGACCCGGCCGCGGCGAGCACCGCGAACCAGGCCACGCTTGGGACCGCAGCCAGGTAGATCTCGAGCTGGCTGAGCACCTGGGCGTGCGCGACGCTTGTGGTCCGCACCGCATCCAGGGCCACCACCAGCGCGAAACCGCACAATCCGATCGCGGCCAACGCGAGCACCGGCTTACGCGGATCACGGGCCAGCAGGTACAACCCGAGCCACCCGCTCAGCGTGAACACCACCGCCGACAGCGCAGCCATGCACCCAGTGTGGGACGCGCACGACCTGCCGCTAACTATTCCACCGAACGGCACTGCCAGTGCCACCGATCCGACGAAGGACCGCAACATGTCGGCACGCAGGATCTGGCCGTGAACGTGTCCCGAGGGTGACTGCCACACCGATGCGCCTGGACATCGAAGCCCGGTCGACGACACGCCAACCAGCTGGGCACCAGGCCGAGCGGACACACCAAGATGGCAAACAGTCCTGCGCAAAGGACTGTCCCGCTGTCGACCACGAACCGACACCGCCGACCGGCACCGGCATAAGGGCCGCCCGCATTGCACCAGCGCTGACCACCGCCCCCAGCGTGGACACCGTGATCACCGCGAACGGATCAGGCAGTGATCCGTGCCGCCGCTGGGCCGATTTCGCTGTACTGACCAGCAACGCGGCGAACAGTGTCAAGCGCCATCGACGGATCACGAGCCACCTGGTACATCCCGAGCCACCCGCTGCAGCGTGAACTCAACCGCCAACAGCGCAGCTCATGCAATCAGGTGAAGCCGCCAGAGGAGGCTGCTACTTGCCGTACCTGCGATGCCGCCGGCTGTAGTCACGCAGCGCGCGCAGAAAATCGACCCGGCGGAATGCGGGCCAGTGCGCTTCGGTGAACCACATCTCCGAGTAGGCGCTTTGCCACAGCAGGAACCCGGACAGGCGTTGCTCCCCTGACGTGCGGATCACCAGGTCGGGGTCGGGTTGCCCGGAGGTGTACAGGTTTTCGGAGATGGCATCGACGGTCACCGCGTCGATGAGCTCCTCGGCCGTCGCACCGTTGGCAAGTTCTTTGCTCAATAACGCGCGTACCGCATCGACGATCTCGCGTCGCCCGCCATAGCCGACCGCGACGTTGACGTGAAAAGGTGCCACGACCGGCGTGGACCCCACCGCATCGCGCAGCCGCCGTGCCGGCTCCTCACCGAGCAGCTCGAGATCCCCGACGGTACGCACACTCCAGCGATTGGCCGGCGCGCAGATCTCCTCAACGACGTCGGTGATGATTTCGATGAGTCCGGCCAACTCGTCGGGATCGCGTTGCAGGTTTTCGGTGGATAACAGGTAGACCGTGGTCATTTCGATACCGGCTTCCTGGCACCAGCGCAGCATCTCGGCGATCTTGAGGGCACCCATCCGGTAGCCGTAGCTGACGTCGTCGTAACCCGCGCCGCGCGCCCACCGCCGGTTGCCGTCGCACAGCACTGCGATGTGGCGGGGAAGTTGGGATTTCGAGGCGGCCAGACCCTGCCGCAGCCGCAGCTCGTAGACGCGATACAGCGGCTCCTTGAGGCGCGGCGGGATAATTTCCACGAAGATTCAGCCTACTGTGAACTGCAACAAATTCCGGCGTGCATCTCCGGAGATCTCACCGCAAGTTCGAGACCGTCCTGTAACCGTTCCCGACTACTGTTGGCCATTAGCAGCCCCGGACAATTTCTCGACTTGCAAGACAAGGCAACAGGAGACATGAGCAGCCAGACCAGCGCATCCACCCATTCGGAGCCCGAATCGCAGGCACTCACGCCGGGCGATACCGTCGAACAGCTCGTCGAAGGTGCTGCCGAGGTTCTGGCCAAGCCCCGTATGCGCGGCTGGATCCACTTCTACTCCGCGTGGCTGGCGATCATCTGCGGCGCGACCCTGGTGTCGGTGTCGTGGGCGGTCGCGTCGCCCCGTGCCGGTCATTCGACGCTGATCTACGCCGCGGCCACGGTGGCGATGTTCGCCGTCAGCGCCACCTATCACCGTGTGCAGTGGACATCTATGGTCGCACGGAACCGAATGAGGCGGCTCGACCATTCGATGATCTTCTTGTTCATCGCCGGCAGCTACACACCGTTCGCACGCCTGGCAATGCCGCAGAACACCGGGGTGCTGGTGCTGTGGATCGTGTGGGGCGGTGCGCTGGCGGGCATCGTGCTGAAGGTGTGCTGGCCGTCCGCGCCGCGCTGGGTGGGCGTGCCGCTATATCTGCTGCTGGGTTGGGTGGCCGTGTGGTATGCCCCCACGATCATCCACGTCGCCGGGGTGGCCGCGATGGTGCTGCTGGCTGTCGGCGGTGTGTTGTACAGCATCGGTGGCGTGTTTTACGGGCTGCGTTGGCCTGACCCCTGGCCCAGGACGTTCGGTTATCACGAGTTTTTCCACGCCTTTACCGTGATCGCGGCGATCCTTCACTACATAGCCATGTGGCTCGCGGTCTTTTACGTCGGCCACCCGGCTTGACGGGCTAAAGCTGGGTGACGTCGGCCGCCGACCAGTAAGCCTTCATCGCGGTGATCTTGCCGCGCTCGTCGAAGACCATGACGTCGATCGGCTCGATCACCATCCGGTGCTCGCCCGCGGTCACGGTCAGCCGGAACTGAAAAGCCGCCTCGCTGCCGGCCACCCGCAGCGACACCAGCTCGCATTCGCGCTGCACATCGTTGACCGCGGAGTAGAAGCCGTGGATCGCCTGACGACCGATATGCACCTCGCCGCCGACCGGGTCCTCGACGGTGGCGTCATCGGCGTACAACTCGACCAAGTCGTCGGCGCTGCCCTTGGCGACCAGGTCGATGTAGCGGTTGACGGTGTCAGCGATTGCTTGGGTTCTGTCCGCGGCATCCGGCATATGACGCAACGGTACTACCCGGGCACACCCAGGGCGGCCGCCAGATCCGTTGCCCGCGTTACCGGCAGGTCGCAGACCCGTCCACGGCACACGTAGGCGGCGTCGGCTCCGGCCACTTGGCCCCGGCCGATCAGCAGCGCCGACGAGTCCATCTCGCCGCCCACGACAATCGTCCCGCCGGGCGCCAACCGGCGCGCGTCGGCCAGCAGAGGCGACCGCGACGGGTCGCAAGCGACAGCGATCTGCAGCGGTCCGCGAACCGCGGATTCGGCGACGGCCAGCCAATGTCCGGCCGAGCGCGGCGCGCGTTCCAGCAGCACCGCATGCGCGCTGAGCGCGTCGGCCGCCGCCTGCAGATACCGCTCCGCGCGGTCGCCATCAACCAGATGCGCCGCAGTCAGCAGCGCCTCGGTGATCGACGACGCGCCCGACGGGGTCGCCCCGTCCAGCGGGTCGGCGGGCCGGAGCATCAACTGCTCGGCATCGTCGGCGGTGTCAAACCAGCGGCCGGGGTGTTGCGGGTCGGCGAAGTGCTGCAGTGCGGTGTCCAACAGCCCAGTAGCCATCGTCAGCCAGACCTCGTCGGCGGTCAGCTGATATAGCCCCAGCAGTCCGGTGGCCAGCATCGCGTGGTCCTCGAGGATGGCGGCGCTGTCGCCGACCACCCCGCCCAGACTGGCGCGTCGCAACCGACCGTCGACGATGTGCAAGTCCACCAACGCCTGTGCGCAGTACCGCGCGGCATCGGCCAGCTCGGGCTCGTCCAAGGCCACACTCGCTTCGGCCAGTGCGGTGATCGCCAGCCCGTTCCAAGACGTAACGACCTTGTCGTCGCGTCCGGGCTGGGCCCGGCTGAGCCGGGCGGCCAGCAGCGCGGTCCTGATGCGTTCGGCTCGTCGCGGATCGTCCGGGTCCGCGGGCAATTGCAGCACCGAGGTGCCGTGTTCGAACGTTCCGGACTGGGTGACCGCGAAAACCTCGGCGGCCCAACGGCCGTCGTCGGCGCCGAGCACTTCGGTCAGCCGCTTTTGCGTCCAAACATAGGTCGAGCCCTCGCGACCGTCGGCGTCGGCGTCCAGCGACGACGTGAACATGTCGTTCTCGGCCAGTGCGTCGAGCAGGAACCGTGCGGTCTGGGCGGCGACCCGGCGCGCCAACGGATCTCCGGTACGCCGGGCCCAGTGCGCGTAGGCGCGCAGCAGCAGCGCGTTGTCGTACAGCATTTTCTCGAAATGCGGTACCACCCAAGCGTTGTCGACGCTGTACCGGGCGAAGCCGCCGGCGAGTTGATCGTAGATGCCGCCACGGGCCATCGCGTTGCCGGTGCGCGAGACCGCCTCCAGCACCGCCGGTGACCCGGTGCGCTCGTAGTTGCGCAGCAGCGCCTCGAGAACCGCCGACGGCGGGAATTTGGGCGCGCCACCAAAGCCGCCATGGACCCTGTCCTGGTCCCCCAGCACGATGGCGACGGCGTGGTCACACAGCGTCGGCGCGACGTCCGGGCCGCCGCCGGGCAGCCCCCGAAGTGCCCCAGTCATCGTGCGCAGCTCGCCGGCGATACGGTCGGACGCCTCTTCCACCTCACCACGACGCTCCCGCCAGGTAGCGGAAACTGCCGAAAGTAGTTGCAGGAAACCTTCTTTCGGGTAGTAAGTGCCGCAGAAGAACGGCCGGCCATCCGGCGTCAGGAAACACGTCATCGGCCAACCACCGTGTCCGGTGAGCGCGACAGTGGCGTTCATGTAAACGGCGTCGATGTCCGGGCGTTCCTCGCGGTCGACTTTGACGCAGACGAATCCCGCGTTCATCGCAGCGGCCACCTCGTCGTCTTCGAACGATTCATGGGCCATGACATGACACCAGTGGCAGGCGGCGTAGCCGATGGAGAGCAAGATCGGCACGTCGCGCGCGGCTGCGTCCGCCAGTGCCTGCGGCGTCCACTGCTGCCAATGCACCGGATTGTCGGCATGCTGGCGCAGATACGGGCTAGTGGCCAGCCCGAGGGTGTTCGTCGAAGGAGATTCAGCCGGGCTCATCGCCGGGTCCTGGTGCTCGGGCCGATCCGTTTTCCTGGTCCGGGGCTTGCTCAGGGGCCTCATCAACCGTGTCGGTGCCCTCATCGACGGCCTGATCGGGCTCAGGGTGCTTGGGGTCAAACGACTCGGGCACCTTCTTCAGTTGCCGGTTCATCGATCGCAGCAGCAACAGCGTGGCGATCAACAACAGCACGACGACCAGCAGCCCGACCGGGCTGGCCTTGCCGAAATCAGGCCCGTTGTTGTGCGGCGCGCCGTCGGCTTGCCAGCCGGCCCACGTGGTGGCGTTCATTACGAGGAAAAGGTGATTCACGCGTCGCTCTCGATTCCGGCGAACAGGTCATCCTCGGGCAGCCGGACGGGGACCCGGGAGCGGGCCACCTCGAATTCCTCCGTCGGCCATAGCCGCTCCTGCCATGAAATGGGAGCGGCGAAGAAGTCGTGGTTCGGATCGATCTGAGTGGCATGCGCTCGCAGCGCATCGTCGCGCTGGCCGAAATACTTCGAACACTCGACGCGCGTCGTCACCCGGTTGGCAAAAGGGTCATATTCGGGATCCCAGTGCTCAAGCCACTTCTTGAACGGGCCTTCTTGACCGTGCTTGACGGCTTCGTCGTGCAGTAACTGCATCCGCGCCCGCAGGAACCCGTGGATGTAGTACAGCTTGGACACCGTCCAGGGCTCACCGGCGTCCGGGAAGCGCCGATAGTCGCCGGCCGCCTCGAAGGCGCCGACCGAAACCTGGTGGCAGCGAATGTGGTCAGGATGCGGGTAGCCGCCGTTCTCGTCGTAAGTGGTTATCACGTGCGGCCGGAACTCGCGGACCAAGCGCACCAGCGCCTCGGTCGCCTCCTCCAGCGGCACCAGCGCGAAGCATCCCTCCGGCAGCGGGGGCGGCGGGTCGCCCTTGGGCAACCCAGAGTCGACGAAGCCCAGCCAGGTGTGCTCCACACCGAGAACCTCGGCTGCCTTCGCCATCTCGTCGCGGCGGATTTCGGCCATATGTCCATGCACGTCGGGCAGGTCCATCGCCGGGTTGAGAATGTCGCCGCGCTCGCCGCCGGTCAACGTCACCACCAATACCCGATGGCCCTCGTCGGCGTAGCGGGCGAGGGTGGCTGCGCCCTTGCTGGACTCGTCATCGGGGTGGGCGTGCACCGCCATCAACCGCAGTTCGCTCACGTGTCCCCTTGTCGGTCTGCCGGTCGGCCGGTTTGAACCTATAATTCCAGTTCTGAGATCGTTGCATGCTGTCGGCCGGGGTCCGGCAGCCGACAATCCAGGCATAGTAGGCATGACCGAAACTTCCTTTTCGCGTCCGGAGGCCCGTTACGGGCGTTCCCGACTGTCGCGCGTATCCCGGCGTCGGGTGGTCATCGCCCTGGGCGTGCTGGTCATTGCGGCCGGTCTCATCGTTGCCGTCATCGGCTACCAGCGGCTCGGCACCAGTGACGTCTCGGGGTCGCTGGCCGGCTATCGGGTGATCGACAACGAGACGGCGTCGGTGACAATCAGCGTGACCCGATCCGACCCGTCGCGGCCAGTGGACTGCATCGTGCGGGTCCGGTCTAAGGACGGCAGCGAGACGGGCAGGCGCGAGGTGCTGGTCCCGCCATCACAGGCGGCCACGGTGCAGGTGACAACGACGGTGAAATCCTCCCAACCGCCGGTGATGGCTGACATCTATGGCTGCGGCACCGACGTACCCGGCTACCTGCGCCCCGCCTGACCGCACGACGAAGGCCGAACTGCGAAAACGGGTCATCAACTGTTTGCGCAGTGGTAACATGGGTAAATGCACGGTTCCTATTGGGACCGTGTATTGCTGCATTAAAGGCCGTGAGCAGGCCGGAGCGGCAGCGTACGGGGAGGAACCCGGACACTCGCGGGCGGCGGGGTTAACGAGCTTACGCGGATACGCGCAACGACTACATGAGGAGCACGACGAGATGACGGACACTCACGTGACCTGGCTGACCCAGGAGTCACATGACCGACTCAAGGCCGAGCTCGACCAGTTGATCTCGAATCGTCCGGTCATCGCCGCGGAAATCAACGACCGCCGCGAGGAGGGTGACCTGCGCGAGAACGGCGGCTACCACGCCGCCCGTGAAGAGCAGGGCCAGCAGGAGGCCCGCATTCGCCAGCTGCAGGACCTGCTCAACAACGCCAAGGTCGGCGAAGCACCCAAGCAGTCCGGCGTGGCACTGCCCGGTTCGGTGGTGAAGGTCTACTACAACGGCGACAAGTCCGACGCCGAGACATTCCTGATCGCGACCCGCCAGGAGGGCGTCAACGACGGCAAGCTCGAGGTGTATTCGCCGAACTCACCGCTGGGTGGCGCCCTGATCGACGCCAAGGTGGGCGAGACCCGCAGCTACACCGTGCCCAACGGCAACACTGTCGAGGTCACGTTGGTCAGCGCGGAGCCCTATCACTCCTAGTTGCCGGATTCCTTGGCGAGCAGACGCAGAATCGCACCGGACGCCGGGGTTTGACGCGATTCTGCGTCTGCTCGCGCTAGCGGGCGGTGCCCCCAGCTCGCGCAACTAGCCCAGGGCCTGTTCGAGATCGGCCAGCAGGTCGGCGACATCTTCGATGCCGACCGACAGCCGCACCAGGTCATCGGGTACTTCCAGTTGCGAACCGGCGGTCGATGCGTGCGTCATGGCGCTGGGGTGCTCGATCAGCGACTCAACGCCGCCGAGCGATTCAGCCAGGATGAACACTTTGGTGCCGGCACACAGATCCTGAGCGGCTCGGCGGCCGCCTCGCATACGCACCGAAACCATGCCGCCGAAGTCGCGCATCTGCCGTGCGGCAATCTGATGCCCAGGGTGGCTGGGCAGACCCGGGTACAGCACCGTACTCACCGCGGGATGTCCGGCGAGGAATTCCGCTATGGCCAAGGCGTTTTCGCTGTGTCGCTGCATCCGCAGCACCAAGGTCTTCAGGCCGCGCATCGCCAGGTAGGCGTCGAACGGGCCCGGCACCGCGCCGGCCCCGTTCTGCAGGAAACCGAAGGCGTCGTCTAGCTCTTTGTCGTTGGTGATCAATGCGCCGCCGACCACGTCGGAGTGCCCACCGATGTACTTGGTGGTCGAGTGCAGCACGACGTCGGCGCCCAGCGTCAACGGCTGCTGCAGCGCGGGCGAGGCAAAAGTGTTGTCCACCAACACTTTTGCAGAAACCTGTTTCCCGAGTACGGTAAGGGCCCCGATATCGGCGATGGACAGCAACGGATTGGTCGGGGTTTCCACCCAAATCAGCCGGGTTCGCGGCGTGATCGCGGCGCGAACGGCGTCCAGCTCATAGAGCGCCGCCGGCGTGTAGGCGACGTTCCATTCGGTGAATACCTTGTCGATCAGCCGGAAGGTGCCGCCATAAGCATCATTGGGAATGACCACATGGTCGCCGGGCCGCAGCATCGCCCGCAACGCACAGTCGGCGGCGGCCATCCCGGAACTGAACGCCCGCCCGTAAGTGCCCTCTTCGACAGCCGCGAGCGAGGCCTCCAATGCGGCCCGGGTCGGGTTGCCGGTGCGCGCGTATTCGAACCCGCCGCGCAGAACGCCGACACCGTCTTGGGCGAACGTGCTGCTGGCATAGATCGGGGCATTGACCGCTCCGGTCACCGGATCCGGCGGGTAGCCGGCATGAATGGCTTTGGTGGCTAGTCCGGTGAACTCGTGGTGCCCCTTACGGTCTTCGCTCATCGACGATCAGCCTACTGACAGCCGCCAACCGCACCGTGCCGGCTAGCTCGGTCGCGGCTGCGCGCCGTCGATCGGCAAGCAAACCGTCGTCATGATCTTGTCGGCCAACGTTTGGCGCTTGGAGTCCCACAGCGGGAAAAGGAAACCGATGAAGCAGATGATCGCGTCGATGAAGTGCGCGAGAAATCGCAGGACGGACATCCCGAAACCGATGGGCTGACCGGTGACCTCGCTGACCACTTTGAACTTCACCACCGATTTGCCGACGCTCGACCCGGTGGTGCCCTGGCGGTAGCCGTAGTTCCAGATCAAGTAGAACAGCCCCACCACCGACGCCAACCACTGCGCCACCAGGCCGATGGTCGAGTTCTGGGTAGCGCAGTACTGGTTGACGGTGTATTGCGTGACGTTGGTGACGCACGACGTCTGCTGCGTGGCAACCAGGAGCCCGGTACCGATGCCATGCACGACGACGTACGGGAGGATGTCGATGATGAACGCCAAGAACCGGGTCAGCCACGGCGTGTACTGCTCCGTCGGCAGCGTACGGATCGCCGGCCCCGGGGGTGGCGGCGCGTACCCACCGGAAGACGGAGGGGGCGGAGGGTAGGAACCACCGCCGGGCGGCGGAGGCGGCGGCGGGTAAGCGCCGCCGCCGGGTGCCGAAGGAGCGGGCGGGATGTTCTGCGCACCGGATGGCGGCTCATGCCCGCCGGATGATTCAGGCGACGGGGGAGGTGGCGGGTAAGCGCCGCCGGACGGTTGATCGGTCATGGGCAACCTTCCACTGCGGATCGGCTGAAGTAGGCCGCATTACAGTACCTGAGGGCCGGGTGCGCGGCGAGACCTGCATCACACGGCATTAACGTCGCCCTGTTAGTCCACGAGGCCCCTCCGAGAGGAAGCCCAACAAGTCGTGCCGGGTGATCACCCCGACCGGTTTGCCCTGCTCGACCACCATCAACGCATCCCAGTCGCGCAGCGCCTTGCCCGCCGCGCTGACCAACTCACCGGCACCGATCATCGGCAGCGGCGGGCTCATGTGCTCCGCGACGGCGTCGGCCAATTTGGCCCGCCCCTCGAAGACCGCCGACAGCAGTTCGCGTTCGGAAACACTGCCGGCGACTTCGCCGGCCATCACCGGCGGCTCGGCACCGACCACGGGCATCTGGGACACCCCATACTCCCGCAGGATGCCGATGGCGTCGCGCACTGTCTCGGACGGATGGGTGTGCACCAGGTCGGGCAGCTCACCCGATTTGCCGCGCAGCACGTCGCCGACGGTGGACTGCTCGCTCGAGCCGTCGAGGCGGCTGCGCAAGAACCCATACGACGACATCCAGGCGTCGTTGAAGATTTTCGACATATAGCCCCGCCCGCCGTCGGGCAGCAACACCACGATCAGCGCGTCGGGTCCGGCTTCCTCGGCGACCTTCAACGCCGCGACCACCGCCATCCCGCACGACCCGCCGACCAGCATCGCCTCTTCGCGGGCCAGCCGCCTGGTCATGTTGAACGAGTCGGAGTCAGAGACCGCGACGACCTCGTCGGGCACCGTGCGGTCATACGCTTCCGGCCAGAAATCCTCGCCGACGCCCTCGACCAGGTAGGGCCGGCCGCTGCCCCCCGAGTACACCGAACCCTCGGGGTCGGCGCCGATGATGCGTACCGCACCGTTGGATATCTCTTTGAGGTAGCGGCCCGCACCGGTGATCGTCCCGCCGGTGCCGATGCCGGCGACGAAATGGGTGACCTTGCCGTCGGTATCGGCCCAGATCTCAGGACCGGTGGTCGCGTAGTGGCTGGCCGGCCCCTCAGGGTTGGCGTACTGGTCCGGTTTCCAGGCACCGCCGATCTCTTCGACCAGCCTGTCCGAGACGCTGTAGTAACTGTCCGGGTGGTCCGGCGGCACCGCCGTCGGGCACACGACGACCTCCGCACCGTAGGCGAGCAGCACGTTGCGCTTGTCCTCGCTGACCTTGTCGGGACAGACGAACACACACTTGTAGCCGCGGTGCTGCGCGACGAGGGCCAGGCCGACGCCGGTATTGCCCGATGTGGGTTCGACGATGGTGCCGCCGGGTTTGAGCTGCCCGCTGGCTTCGGCGGCGTCGATCATGTTCACCGCGATCCGGTCCTTCGAGCTGCCACCGGGGTTGAGGTATTCGATCTTGGCTACCACGGTGCCAGCGGCGTCGGGGACGACGGAATTCAGGCGAACCAGCGGCGTGCCGCCGATGAGCTCACTGATGTGCTGGGAGATCCGCATGCGTTCATCGTCTCAGGCGGTTTCCGGCGGTGCACACCCACTCGGCGTCCGTATCAGCCGGTGGCTTCGCGGATGTAGTCCCCGATCTGGCGCAGCGAGCGGATGGCCTCCGGCACCATCGGCGCGGCCAGCTGGAAATCGTGAACCTGACCGGGCCAGACCCGTACCTCGGCCGGCACACCAACCGCCGCCAACCTGCTCGCCGCCAACCGCGCGTCGTGCAGCAACACCTCGGATCCCGAAACGTGGATCAGCGTGCGCGGCAGGCCCGGTTTGATGTGCTCCAACGGCTCGTAGATCTCTTCGGGCTTGCCATCGACCTTGTTCTTTGCGGCTGCGCTGGCAACGAGCTCGACGAGAGCATCGAAGGCCTTCGCGGGAAACATCGCGTCGGTGTTGATGTTGGGATGCGCCTGCTTGTATTCCTTTGCCAGCTGCAGCAGCGGCGAGATCGCTACCAGTGCCGCCGGCTCCTCGCCCTCGTCCTGCAGGCGTTGCGCCAGGGCGAGTGCAAGATAGCCGCCCGCAGAGTCGCCCGCGAGCACGATTTGGTCGGGTCGGTATCCGCGCAGCCGTAGCCATTGGTAGGCGTCGTGACAGTCGTCGAGGGCCATCCCGATCGAGTGCTTGGGCAACAGCCGGTAATTGACCACCAAGACGGGCGAGTCAGCAAACTTCGAGAGGGCTTCGACGAGCCGGCCGTGTGAGTTTGCTCCACAGGTGAGAAATGCGCCGCCATGCAAGTAGACAACCATCCGACGGGTGCCGTCCGCAGGCAGCACCCCGGGTGCGCGTACCAGTTGCGCCGATGCATTGCGCAAGTTCACTGTCTCGCGGACGGTGGCCGACGCCGGGATCAGCACCCGGGCCGCCACGTCGATGAGACCCCACGGCCATGGGAAGTGGGGAACGTAGCTGCCGGCGGCCAGAACCGGCCGGACCGTCAGCCGCGACGTCAGCGTAGCTACTCGCGCAGCAACGCTGGGCCCGGATTCGAGCACCTCAACCGGTGCGCCGTCGCTGATTGCGAATCTGCGCGTCGCGGCTCTACGTGTTTTGAGGACGTCCTGTGGGCAAATGGCATTCCGGGGCGAACCGGATACCTTGCTGGGTGCGGTCATGCTCAACACTTCCTACGCCTTTGTAGTGCGATACAGCATGTGACGAGGCAGCCAAGCGTCTGGTTCAGCCGTTTGCCGAGGCGTTCAGCCAACCCCGTGCACTTAGCTTGACAGGCGTTTCTTAGGAGCGCGTTTGAAGAGTCTGATTTGATACCACATTTGCTTCGCACCGTGATCACATTGTTCATTAGCCGCCCGTGCAAACGCCGAAGCCGAACTAAACTGATTCCGTGACCATCCGGGTGCCGCGTCGTTCGACGATCGCCCTGGCCACAGCGGGCGCACTCGCCTCGACAGGCACGGCCTATCTGGGCGCGCGCAACCTGCTGGTCAGCCAGGCGACACGCGCGCGCACCGTCATTCCGAAGTCCTGGGACACCCCGCCGCGCGCCGACGGCGTGTACGCGCGCGGCGACGGACCCGTGCAGCGGTGGCGGCGCGGCATGTCCGTCGACCTGCACCTGATGATGTTCGGCGACTCGACGGCGACCGGGTACGGATGCGCCAGTGCCGAAGAAGTTCCGGGCGTGTTGATCGCGCGCGGCCTCGCCGAGCAGACCGGAAAGCTCGTCCGGCTGAGCACCAAAGCCATCGTCGGTGCCACGTCGAAAGGCGTTTGCGGTCAAGTCGATGCGATGTTTGTGGCCGGGCCGCCGCCGGATGTGGCGGTGATCATGGCCGGCGCCAACGACGTGACAGCCCTCAACGGCGTCAGCCAGTCGGCGCAGCGGCTGGCGTTGAGCGTCCGCAAGCTGCGCGCCCGCGGCGCGGTAGTGATCGTCGGCACCTGCCCGGATTTGGGACTTATCAGCGCCATCCCGCAGCCACTTCGCTCGCTGGCACACGAGCGTTGTCTTCAGCTTGCCCGCGCCCAGACCGCCTCGGTCAAGGCGGCCGGCGGTGTGCCGGTCGCACTGGCTCAACTGATGGCACAGCCATTCCGGACCACGCCCGAGCTGATGTTCTCCGCCGACAGTTACCATCCCTCGGCGCCCGCATATGCGCTCGCGGCCGACGCACTGTTGCTCGCGCTTGGCGATGCGCTGGGCGAAGAGGTTGAGCGCCGGGTGGATGCGTTGCCGGCACCATCGGCCACGCCGGTGCTGGGTCAGCGGCACACGCGAATCAGCGTGATGCCGCGGCTGTGGCGGCGCCCGGTACCGGGAGCACCCGCCCCGTCGTCGTGCCCACCGGTTGGTAACGACTAGATTTGTTCTAGCCCGTCGGGGTGGACGTACCACCCGGTTATGAAGCGAGCCCGCATCCCATTGGAGGGAACCGTCATGCCCGAAGCCGTCATCGTCTCAACTGCTCGCTCGCCGATCGGCCGCGCCATGAAGGGATCGCTGGTCTCCATGCGACCTGATGATCTGGCCGCCCAGATGGTGCGCGCCGCGCTCGACAAGGTGCCTGCGCTCAACCCGCACCAGATCGACGACCTCATGTTGGGCTGCGGCCTGCCGGGCGGTGAGTCCGGGTTCAACATGGGGCGCGTCGTCGCCGTCGAACTCGGCTATGACTTCCTGCCGGGTACCACCGTGAACCGGTACTGCTCGTCGTCACTGCAGACCACCCGGATGGCTTTTCACGCGATCAAGGCGGGCGAGGGCGACGCGTTCATCTCTGCGGGCGTGGAGACCGTGTCGCGGTTCGGCAAAGGCAACTCCGACTCGTGGCCCGACACCAAGAATCCGCTGTTCGACGAGGCCCAGGAGCGCGCGGCGGCCGCAGCCGCAGGCGCCGACGAATGGCACGATCCCCGAGCCGACGGGAAAGTGCCGGACGTCTATATCGCGATGGGCCAGACCGCCGAGAATGTCGCCATCCTGACCGGCATCAGTCGCGAAGACCAGGACCGCTGGGGGGTGCGCAGCCAGAACCGGGCCGAGGAGGCGATCAAGAACGGGTTCTTCGAACGCGAGATCTCTCCGGTGACTCTTCCGGACGGCACCACGGTGAGCACCGACGACGGCCCCCGTCCGGGTACCACCTACGAGAAAGTCAGCGAACTCAAACCGGTGTTCCGGCCCAACGGCACCGTGACCGCAGGCAATGCCTGCCCACTCAACGACGGCGCCGCCGCATTGGTGATCACCAGCGATACGAAAGCCAAGGAACTCGGCCTGACACCGCTGGCGCGCATTGTGTCCACCGGAGTCAGCGGCCTCTCGCCGGAGATCATGGGCCTGGGACCGATCGAGGCGTCCAAGAAGGCGTTGGCACGAGCCGGCATGTCGATCAGCGACATCGACCTGTTTGAGATCAACGAGGCCTTCGCGGTCCAGGTACTGGGCTCGGCCCGCGAGCTGGGCATGGACGAGGACAAGCTGAATGTCTCCGGTGGGGCGATCGCGCTGGGCCACCCGTTCGGCATGACCGGCGCACGCATCGCCACCACGTTGCTCAACAACCTGCAGACCCACGACAAGACGTTCGGTTTGGAAACCATGTGTGTCGGCGGCGGGCAGGGCATGGCGATGGTGATCGAGCGGCTGAGCTAGGACCGCCGCTCATCGAGCGTGCACCCTTGGTGCTCGGCGTGCGTCCAGGGCGGCGGCACGCCGACCGGCCCCGCCATCACCACACACGCGACGCCGTCACCGCACCAAAAAACCGGCACGCCAGTCGGCGTGCCGGTTTTGTCGTTAAGCCGGGCTAGTCGTTCTGCAGGTAGCTGAGCAGACGCAGGATCTCGAGGTAGAGCCAGACCAGGGTCACGGTCAGGCCCAGAGCGATACCCCATGCCGCCTTCTCCGGCGCTCCGGCGCGGACCATCTGGTCCGCCGCATCGAAGTCGATCAGGAAACTGAACGCCGCGATGCCGATGCACACCAGCGAGAAGATGATCGCCAGCGGCCCGCCACTGCGCAGACCCAAACCCGTACCGCCGCCGACACCGAACATGGCCAGCAGGAAATTGCCGAGCATCAAGGCCAGGACGCCGAACAGCGCGGCGACCACCATCCGGGTGAACTTGGGCGTGACCCGGATAGCCCCGGTTTTGTAGACCACGAGCATTCCGAAGAAAACGCCGAAGGTGCCCAGGACGGCCTCCCCGATCAGCACACCGGCATTGGCGGACGAGACCATGTAGTTCGCAAAGACGAACGAGATGGCACCGAGGAACAGCCCTTCGAGCACGGCGTAGCTGAGCACGATCGCCGGGCTGTCCTGCTTGCGGCCGAAAGTCGCGACCAGCACCAGTCCCAAGCCGCCGAGCGCACCGATCAGGGTCAGCGGCATCGCGAGCGCGCGATTCGACGCAACCAGGAAGTAAGAGACAACGGCCGTCGCCGCCAACACGGCCAGCGTTATGCCGGTCTTGGTGACGACGTCATCGATGGTCAGCGGGCGAGAAGCCTTGGCCTCTTGGTAGGGGGCCTGGTAAGGGGCCGAGTAAGGGTCGGCTTGATACCCCTGCATCGGGGCCGTGCCAGTGCCGAATTGGGCGTATCCGCCGCTCTGCTTAGGCAGCGAACGAAATACCGGGTTGCTTGTCTCCCGCACCGTCGGATCCTCTCTTATGACTGTGGCTTCGAGCTGTGCGAACACCTACTCAACGATCAGCTGCCCGCCGGGGTTCCCAGCGGACCTGCTGTTTTCTGGGGATTTCCGGCCTTGGGATGTTGTCGTCGCGTCAAACATAGACCTTACCCGCGGAGACCGCTGTACTGGTGACGATCTAGATTGCAGGTCGAGGCTGGGCCGGCGATGGGAGGTTAGGGCGTGACCGACGAATCCGACGAGGTTCTGACCCGCGTCGACGGAAGCGTCGGCTTGATCACGCTCAACCGCCCCAAGGCGATCAACTCGCTGAATCAGCAGATGGTGGACGCGCTGAGCGCCGTACTCACCCGTTGGGAAGGCGACGACGCGGTGCGCGCGGTGGTGCTGTCCGGCGCCGGCGAACGCGGATTGTGTGCCGGCGGTGATGTGGTCGCGGTCTACCACAGTGCCCGCAAGGACGGAGTGGAGGCGCGGCGATTCTGGCGCGACGAGTATCTGCTCAACGGCCGGATCGGCCGGTTCGCCAAGCCGTACGTGGCGCTGATGGACGGCATCGTGATGGGCGGGGGCGTCGGCGTCGGTGCACACGCAAACACCCGGGTGGTGACCGATACCTCGAAAATCGCGATGCCCGAGGTGGGCATCGGGTTCATCCCCGACGTGGGCGGAATGTTCCTATTGTCCCGGGCACCCGGCGGGCTGGGTTTTCACGCCGCGCTGACCGGAGCGCCGTTTTCCGGTGCCGACGCCATCGCGATGGGATTCGCCGACCACTATGTGCCACATAGCGATCTCGAGGCGTTTACCCTAGCAATCATTGCCGATGGCCTAGACAGCGCGCTGGACAAACACGCCATCGATCCTCCACCGAGTGAACTTGGCGCACAACGTGATTGGATCGATGAATGCTATACGGGTGACAGTGTCGCCGATATACTTGCCGCGCTTCGCGGACATGACGCCGGACCGGCCAACGACGCCGCCAACCTGATCGCCACCCGGTCCCCCGTCGCGCTGTCGGTGACATTGGAAGCGGTGCGTCGCGCCGCTAAACTCGAAACGCTGGAAGACGTTCTGATTCAGGACTATCGGGTGTCATCTGCGTCGGTGCGCTCCCACGACCTGGTGGAGGGCATTCGCGCGCAGCTGATCGATAAGGATCGCAATCCGAAGTGGTCGCCGGCCACGCTGGCCGCAGTCACTGCGGCTGACGTCGAGGCGTATTTCACGCCGGTCAACGACGACTTGAGTTTCTAGAAAGGCGGTTTGGTGACGGACACGAAATACGAGACCATCCTCGTCGAGCGCGATGAGCGAGTTGGGATCATCACGCTGAACCGGCCGCAGGCACTCAATGCTCTCAACACCCAGGTGATGATCGAAGTCACCACTGCGGCAAGCGAACTGGATGATGATCCCGGTATCGGGGCGATCATCATCACCGGTTCGGCCAAGGCTTTCGCCGCCGGGGCCGACATCAAGGAGATGGCCGGCCTGACGTTCGCCGATGCGTTCCGGGCCGACTTCTTCGCCACCTGGGGCAAACTGGCCGCCGTCCGCACCCCGATGATCGCCGCGGTGGCGGGCCATGCACTTGGCGGTGGCTGCGAGCTCGCGATGATGTGCGATGTGCTGATCGCCGCAGACACGGCGAAATTCGGCCAGCCGGAGATCAAACTCGGTGTGCTGCCGGGCATGGGCGGCTCGCAGCGGCTGACCCGGGCCATCGGCAAGGCCAAGGCCATGGACCTCATCCTGACCGGGCGCACCATCGACGCCGCCGAAGCGGAACGAAGCGGCCTGGTTTCGCGTGTGGTGCCGGCCGACGACCTGCTGATTGAGGCCAAGGCCGTCGCCACCACCATTTCGCAAATGTCACGTTCGGCGGCCCGGATGGCCAAAGAAGCCGTCAATCGCGCGTTCGAATCCACCCTGTCCGAGGGGCTTCTCTACGAACGCCGGCTGTTCCACTCGACCTTCGCGACCGAGGACCAGTCCGAGGGAATGGCGGCATTCATCGAGAAGCGCGCTCCCAACTTCACCCACCGCTAGGACGCTTTCGATGAGCGAGCCGGGTTCTGTGACGAATACCGCCCCCAGTGACGAATCGGTCGGCCACGCACAAGCGGCCGGCATCGAGCAATCTGAGCAGTCCGGGGGCCCCGAAACCGAGGCCCAAGCCGGCCCGGACGTCAGCTCTGCAAGCAGCCCCGAAACTGCTGAGCCTGCCCCGGCTCGGGAGCCACAGCCGGCCACCCGCCCGTGGTGGGCTCGCCACTACACGTTCACCGGCACCACGGTTGGGCTTATTTTCGTGTGGTTTTCGATGACGCCGTCGCTGCTGCCCCGCGGCGCGTTGTTTCAGGGGCTGGTCAGCGGGATCTCCGGCGCCAGCGGCTATGGGTTCGGTGTCTTCGCCGTCTGGCTGGTCCGTTACATGCGCGCTCAGGATTCCAGCCCGCCGGCGCCGCGCTGGGCGTGGATGGTGCTGATCCCGATCGGTGCGCTCGGCATGGTGGTGATGGCGATCAGGTTCCACGTCTGGCAAGACGACGTGCGCGACCTGATGGGAGTCCAGCACCTGAAGTGGTACGACTACCCGGTGGCCGCGGGCTTGTCGCTGGTGGTGCTGTTCACATTGGTCGAAATCGGCCAGTTCATCCGCTGGCTGGTCAGCTTTCTCGTCGGACAGGTCGACCGGTTCGCGCCGTTTCGCCTCTCGGCGACCATCGTCGTGATCCTGCTCGTGGTGCTGACGATCACCGTGCTCAACGGTGTCGTGCTCAAGTTCGCGATGCGCACGATGAACAACACCTTCGCCTCGGCCAACGACGAGAAGAATCCCGACACCGCACCCCCGAAAACTCCACTGCGATCGGGGGGCCCGCAGTCGCTGGTGTCGTGGGATTCGCTTGGCCATCAAGGCCGAATCTTCGTGGAAGCCGGCCCGACCATTGAGCAGCTCACCGCGTTCAACGGAACCCCAGCCACCGAACCGATCCGGGCCTACGCCGGGCTGAACTCCGCCGACGGCATCACGGCGACCGCGGACCTAGCGGCGCGTGAGCTGCAACGCACCGGCGGACTGCAACGCGCCGTCGTCGCGGTCGGCACCACCACCGGCACCGGCTGGATCAACGAGGCAGATGCCGATGCGCTCGAGTACATGTACAACGGCAACACCGCGATCGTGAGCATGCAGTATTCGTTTTTGCCCAGCTGGCTGTCCTTTCTGGTGGACAAGGAGAATGCCCGGCACGCCGGTCAGGCACTGTTCGAGGCGGTCGACAAACTGATACGGCAAATGCCCGAAGCGCAACGCCCCAAGCTCGTCGTGTTCGGCGAAAGTCTGGGATCGTTCGGCGGCGAGGCTCCGTTCATGAGCCTCAACAACGTCCTCGCCCGCACCGACGGCGCCTTGTTCAGCGGACCGACATTCCAAAACACCATCTGGACTCAGCTGACGGCGACTCGCGATCCCGGTTCGCCGGAGTGGCTGCCCATCTACGACGACGGCAACAACGTCCGGTTCGTCGCCCGCCCAAGCGATTTGCAGCGCCCTGACGCACCGTGGGGCCGACCGCGGGTGGTGTATTTGCAGCACGCCTCGGATCCGATCGCCTGGTGGACCCCCGACTTGCTGTTCAGGAAACCGGACTGGCTGCGGGAAAAACGAGGCTACGACGTGCTGCCCCAGACACATTGGATCCCGGTGGTGACGTTCCTGCAGGTCTCGGCCGACATGGCGGTGGCCGTGGACGTACCCGCCGGACATGGTCACCACTATGTCGCCGACGCGGCCGACGGCTGGGCCGCTGTGCTGTCGCCGCCCGGTTGGACGCAGGAGAAGACCAACAAGCTGCGGCCACTGCTCCACTCCGATGCCACCTCCACCGGGTAGCTAGATCCAGCGGCGAGGAGTCGTCCCGGCATCCGCCAGTACTCGCGGACGCGAACCGCCACCGAGCTGGTCCAGCACACCGGCGCCCGCCAGCGCGTGGTAGCCGCCGATGACGTCGGTGGCCCGGTGCAGACCGATGTCCAGCAGGGCAGCCGCCGCCAGGCTGGAGGTGTAGCCCTCCGAGCACACGATCACCCATTCGACGTCGTCGCCGACGGCCTCCGGCAGCTTGGCGTCGCTGGTCGGGTCGCATCGCCATTCCAGGACGTTGCGTTCGATCACCAGTGCGCCGGGCAACTCGCCCTCGCGGAACCGCTGGACTTGCGGGCGGATGTCGACGAGCACCGCGCCACGCCTCAGCGCATCGGGCACCTCGGCGGCGGGCAGGCGGCGATACCGGCGCCGGGCGGAGCTCAAGACAACGTCGATGCGGCTCATCACGGTCCTTCCGGATGGTCGGTCAGTTCGGTGCGCTGGCGGCGCAACGTGTTGCGGTCGGTCACCTCGTAGTACGACATCGCGGTCAGCGGCGGCGAGTAGGCATGCACGCTCAGGGTCGCCTGCGCAGGCCCCGAGCTCGTGCTCGCCGCGCCCCGACAGGCCAGGCGGGTGGGCGCCCAGACCACGTCGTGCACCCAGCCCAGCGGGAACCCGGCCTGATCGCCGGCCTCGAGCCGGCGACGCCGCAAATCTATACCGTTCCAACGGAATTCGTCCAGTGATCCGGAAACCACGGTCAGCGCGCCCAGGGATCCGCCGTGGTCGTGCAATTCGGTGGGATGGCCGGGAACCCAGCTGATCAGCCAGATGTCCAGTTCCTCGTCGCCGTGGATGCGGGTGAACCAGCGCTGCGACCCGGGTACGCCGCCCTCGGGCAGCAGGTGGGCGCAGCGTCCGCTGAGCACATCGTCGGCGGCTTGGTCGGTGGCGTGCAGGAGGTCGGGCACCCGTAATCGGGTCGGCCCCGAAGATGGGGACGAGAGGGTCCGCGGGCGCAACGCAGCCAGACTGGCAACAGGCAAAGGCCTGGCGACAGGCAAAGACATCGTGGGGAACTCCAGGCAGAACGGATCGGACAAGCGGCGGCGCGTTACGGCCGACAACACTCGCAAAATCCGAAGCGCTCCATCACGGCAGCCAGTGTTGCATAGATTGACACCGTGCGCTGGTGCGGTCATCGGTCCCTGCTGCGGGGCACGCTCGTTGCGGCGACCGCTTTGACCGGTTTATCCGGGGTCGCGGGCTGCTCGCATGGCGCCCACAACGGCAAGACCGCACCCCCGTCGGCCACCGTCAGCGGTCCCAGTCCGGCGCCACCCGATGCCGTCGGAATCTCTCCGACCGGTGTGACGACCAGGGTCGATGTCCCCGCGGATTCGACCGAAGAGGAGTACTACCAGGCCTGTCACGCCGCAAAAGTGTGGATGGATGCCCAGCCCAAGACGGGTGAGTCGCTGTTCGAGGCATATCTGGCGATGGTTCAGGCTTCGCCGTCGGGCACTCCGGGCAGCTGGAATGCCCGATGGGCGGATCTGACGCTGGCGCGGAAGGCGGCCGTGATCACCGCCGCGCGCGCGGCTGCCAATTACGAATGCGGGTAGCGCACCGGCTCCGCTTCGAACTCATGCGCGATTGGGATCGCGGGTAGGAAAAAGTGCCGACCGGGCCGCTCACGGTCCGTTCCGCGCAGAATGAATACATGCCCGATGGACATGGCACAGCAGTCGCACGCTCACACTCGGCGTCACCGACTCGGGTGGCACTGGCACTCGGCAGCGGTGGCGCCCGCGGCTACGCCCACATCGGGGTGATCGAGGCGCTACAGGCACGTGGCTATGACATCGTGGGAATCGCCGGCTCGTCGATGGGTGCGGTGGTAGGCGGTCTGCAAGCGGCCGGACGCCTCGACGAGTTCGCCGACTGGGCGAAGTCTTTGACCCAGCGCACCATCTTGCGGCTGCTGGACCCGTCCATCAGCGCAGCCGGAGTGCTGCGGGCCGAGAAAATCTTGGACGCGGTCCGCGACGTCCTCGGCCCGGTCACCATCGAGCAACTGCCCATCCCCTACACGGCGGTCGCGACCGATCTGTTGGCCGGCAAGTCGGTGTGGTTTCAGCGCGGTCCCCTCGACGAGGCAATCCGGGCGTCCATCGCCATTCCGGGAGTCATCGCCCCGCACGCAGTCGACGGACGGCTGCTCGCCGACGGCGGTATCCTCGATCCCCTGCCGATGGCCCCGATCTCAGCCGTCTATGCCGACCTGACGATCGCGGTGAGCCTCAGCGGCAGCGAGGTCATCGAGAACCGACACCCGGAACCGGGTGCCACCGTCGAGTGGTTGAACCGCATGGTGCGTAGCACTTCTGCGCTGCTCGACACCACCGCCGCCCGGTCGCTGCTGGACCGGCCGACCGCGCGGGCGGTGCTGAGCAGATTCGGCGGGACGGACACGGAATCGGATGGTTTGTCAGACAATCCGGAGGTCGAGGAGTCCGCAGCCGATCACGATCACGCCGATGAGCTACCCGATGCCGTGCCCGAAGTTCCGAAACTGGGCGGCTTCGAGGTGATGAATCGGACGATCGACATCGCCCAATCGGCGCTGGCGCGCCATACGCTGGCGGCCTACCCGCCCGACCTGCTGATCGAGGTCCCGCGCTCGACGTGCCGGGGCCTGGAATTTCACCGGGCGGTGGAGGTGATCGCCGTCGGCCGGGCACTGGCCGACCAAGCTCTAGACACCCTGGAAGCAAAGGCGGACCAGACCGCCCCGCCCGCGATCGAGGGCTGAGCGACGCTCAAATCGGCTGTGCGCCAAGGGGCGTATCAGACGCCCAGGAACCGCGCGACGGCCTCGGCTTCGCGGCGGCCCTGCTCGCGTCCGGCCACGGCCGAATCGATGCGACAGCGCGGATCGAGTGGATTGGGTCCGAAGGCCGCCAATGAATTGTCGTCGGCGAACACCGCGCACGTCGTGCCGGCGAACGAGGAGATCTCTGCGGCCGGCCCGCCGTCCAACGGCGACGGCGCATCCGCCCCGGAGGGCACCAGCACCACCGCCATGTCGCAATCGCCGGCCACACCAAGGTTGACCGAGCTGGCGACCCCGCCGTCCATATAGTGTCGGCCTGTGATTGTCACGGGTGGCCACGCCCCGGGCACCGCGCAACTGGCCGCCACCGCATCGACAAGGTCGACACCTGACTCCCGATCGAAAACGACCAGTTCGCCGGTGGCGACGTCGATTGCGGTGAGCCGTAACGCCCGGTCGGGCCAGTCGTGCGACGGCAAGCGCTGCGCAATCACCCGACGGCGCACCGGCTCGGGAACGGTTTTGGTCGCCAGCGCCACGGCTCCGATCCGCTGCATCTGTTGTCGGGTCTTGTCCAGCGACTTTTCATAGGGCTCACCCAAGGCCGCCAGAAACAGTTCGGTGATGTCATCGACGTCGACGCCGGGATCGATCTCGGCCGACGACTCGGCAACCTGCCGGTCGAACAGCACCTCGAGCGTGCTGCCGCTGCTGATCTGCGCGGCGACCGCCGAACCCGCCGAGGTCCCCACCAGCACATCCGAATCCAGCAACAACCGGGCCGCTGCCGGCGACTCGTCGGCGATACCACGCAGAACACCTGTCTCCCAGGCGATTCCCGCTATTCCCCCACCGGCCAGCACAAGCGCCCTTCTGGTTGTCACGTGCACTCACTCTGCCAGCCCGAAGCCGGCCACCGGCACGACGGGTTCAGGGCGACACCGCCTGCGCCTGCTGCGCCGGCGCGCTCAGGTCCGCTCGACGAAGCAGATACCTGGGCGGGTCGGGTAGCACCACATTGCGGGCGATATGCAGACCCGAGTCGACGTGGACCAGCTCCCCCGGCTCAAGCAGCCGCCAGCGCGGGTCGTCGTCCATCATTTCACTGGCGAACACCACCGACGGCCGAGTGCACAGATGCTCTGACTGCGCGCGAATCCGGTGAGTGCGCATATGAAATTCTCGATCCGGTGCCGCTGCCCGGAGGTCGAAGCGCCGGTCCAAGACGTAGAGCTTGTTGCCCTCCGGGTAACGCAGTGCCCACATGTCGGTGGCCGTGCTCAGCAGCAGGTTGACCCCAAAGATCGGCACATTCCCGGCAAGCCAGCGCATCGCGTCGAGCAAACCGGCTGTGACGTCGCCGTTCTGAGCGCGGATCGATGCGGTGATCAAGGCGAAAACTCGCTCGGAATCGGTGTCGCCCAACACCAGATCATCGGTGCCGACCTCACGCAGGCGTTCATCGAGGACATCGAGGCCCTCGACAACGCCGTTGTGCGCAAAGATCCGGCCGTCCTGCAAAAACGGGTGGGTGTTGCGGACGCTGTGTGACCCGGTCGTCGCATAACGAACGTGGGCGAGAAAGGTCGTGCCGCGCATCTCATGCGCTTCGGTGGCGAAGGCGGCGTCCTCCCAAGCCGCCATCGGCTGCTTGCACAGCTCCGGCCGGCCGTGCTCGTCGAAGACGCCCAGGCCCGTGCCGTCCGGGTTCATTTTGCTCTGGTCAGCCAGGCTGTCTGGCGCGTCCAGCAGCCAAAAAGTCGCGGTACAAACTTCCGTCCCGGCGTGCAACCCAAAAAGTCGACACATGGTTTCGACGGTACCCAGATTCAGCCGGTCAACACATCCGACAGGTCCCGCAGCGCTCGTCGCGCGTAGCGCTTCCACACCATCCCGAATAGCGGCAGCCCCGGCGCGGCCAGTGCAGACCGCGGATAAATGGTCCACCGCCAGGTGATCTCGGTTCGGTCGCCCACCGGGGCGAAGCTCCATGCGCCCGTGACCGAGCCGATCAGCAGCGCCATCGGGCCTTCGATGTCGGTGAGCCGGTAGCCGAACGACCGCGGCGGGTCAACGCTGGTCAGTTCTTCACGCACGCTGCCACCGACCAGGATGAGACTGCGGCTCTGGCCTGCGGCATCCCAGTCACCGGTCTGATCCCGCACTTTCTTGATCGGCGGAATCGGCCCGTACCAGCGGCCGAAGATCTCTGGCAGCGGTATCGGCAGCGTGCCGTGGAATGCTTTTTCGGTCGCGACGGGTACGACACGCGATTGCTCGACGACGAGTGGCTGTGCCATTGGGGATCCGTCCTCCTTAGCGCGCCAGTGGTGGGGCCGCCCGGCCGGTGATGGGCGGCAGATCGAAGAAGCTCTGAATACCCGCCGGTGCGGCGCAGGTCGCGGGGATCGCATTCACGCAATGCGCGGCGGTCGCGACGATCCCAGGGTTACTCTTCAGCCCCGCCTGCACACTTTCCGGCTGCCACCCCTTGACCGTCACAAAGGTGTCCGGGTTTCCGCGCACTTCGATTTCGTAGCGTTCCCCTGCGGGCCCGAACGACCAAGGCGGATCGAGGTTTTCAGAACCCATCAGCCAGTTCACGGTGATGCGGACGACGACCGAGTCGCCGACCAGCGCCTCCCAGTGGAAACGGCGCCCGGCGACCTGCCCGGGCTCGATCACCCCGATCGGCGAATCGATCGGGGCGGTCGCAACGGCCACCTCCTGCGACGAGTGGATCTCGGGATCGGCGGCGAAGCCCAACCGGTCGACGCAGAGCCGGACGGACTGGATGAAGCCGCCGTCGAGCAGCTTTTGCATCGGCCCGGTCAACGCGCTATCCGGTGTCCCGCCGAAGCCCATCACATACCGCAGCACATCCGGTGCGCCATAGGTGCGGAGGTCTGAAAACTCTTCGGAGCGAACGAAAGTCACGCCAGTCGACATCACCGACAACAGCAGGGGAAACAGCTCGGTGGCCGCCCCGGGGCCGATGCCGGCGCCATGCAGCGTGGCGTTGCCGGCCTGTGCGGCGACTTCCAGCGGGGCGGCCTCCTTCTCACTTGGGTAGAACCAGCCGAGCGGGGTGACGACGTTCTTGCCCGAGCGCAGCAGCGCGGCGACTTCCTCGACGTTGGGCAGCAACGGTGCGTAGATCACCGCGTCGGCGTCCATGGTGAGCACCTCGTCGATGTTGTTGGTCGCAATCACGCCAAGCGGCGACGCGCCGATGATCTCGCCGACATCTTTGCCGCTTTTGGCCTCCGAATGCACCCAGCAGCCAACGAGTTCGAGTTCGGGATGTTCCAGCACACCTTTGATCGCCGCCACGCCGACCGACCCGGTTGCCCACTGAATGACTCGTATGACCCGCAGGCTCATGTCCCTCACCTTCTCACTCGTGAGCAGACACAGAATCGCACGATTCGGTGCGAATCTACGCGATTCTGTGTCTGCTCGCGCCGAAGCCGGCGCTCAGTCGCGGACTTCGACCACCCAATAGCCGTGCTCGGCATATCGGGATCGCATGGCTTTCTTGTCATACTTGCCCACACTGGTGCGCGGAATCTCGTCGACGAACGCCCACCGCTCGGGCAACCACCACCGAACGACCTTGTCCACGAGGAACTCTCGTAAATGCTCGGCACTGACCGACGTACCTGGCTTGGCGACCACGACCGCGAGCGGTCGTTCCTGCCACCGCTCGTCGGGAACGCCGACGACCGCAGCCTCGAGCACGTGCGGGTGCGCGATCAGGCAGTTCTCCAACTCCACCGAGGAGATCCATTCCCCACCTGATTTGATGACGTCTTTGGCCCGGTCGGTCAGGGTCACGAAGCCGCGCTCGTCCAGACGGCCTACATCGCCGGTGCGCAACCAGCCGGAGTCGAATTTCGACTCGTCGCGTCCCAGGTAGTACGCGCCGGCGATCCATGGGCCGCGGACTTCTACCTCACCCACGGCGTTGCCGTCGTTGGGCAGCACCTGATCGTCGTCGTCGACGATTCGCATTTCCACACCGCACACCGGTTGGCCCTGGGTGGCGCGGAACGCCCAGTGCTGATCCTCAGCCGTTCCCGGCGGCGGCCAGGCCATGGTGGCCATCGGAGAGGTTTCCGTCATGCCCCACAGCTGGCGGATCTGCACGCCGTGTTTTTCCTCGAAGGTGCGCATCAGCGACACCGGAACGGCCGAACCACCGCAGACCACAAGGCGCAGCGATGACATGTCGTGGTCTGGCTCGTCCTCGAGGCGGTGCAGGACGTCGTTCCAGATGGTCGGCACGGCGCCCGCCACTGTGGGCCGCAGGTCTTCCACCATGCCAATCAGCGATCGGGCGTCCAGATGGCGATCGGGTAACACCAAGTCGGCACCGGCCATCAACGCCGCATACGGCAGCCCCCACGCGTTGGCGTGAAACATCGGCACGATCGGCAGCACGCTATCGCTGGCCCCGACGCCGATGCCGTTGGCGGTGCATGCCGCCATGGTGTGCAGGAAACTCGAACGGTGGCTGTAGACCACCCCTTTGGGGTTGCCCGTGGTGCCGCTGGTGTAGCACATTGCGGCCGCGGACTTCTCGTCGATCTGCGGCCAGTCGAATTCGGTCGACTCGCCATCGATGACGTCGGCATACCGCAGCACGGTCTTGCCCGATTCCTCCAGCTGAGCCGTGTCGCCCTCCCCGACCACGATCACCGTATGCACCGTCTTGAGATCGCCCACTATTGGCGCGAGCAGTGTGGCCAGTGACACGTCGACCAGCACCACCTGGTCTTCGGCTTCGTTGGCGACATAGGCGATCTGCTCGGGGAACAGGCGGATATTGAGGGTGTGCAGGACGGCGCCCATCGACGGCACCGCGAGGTACGTGGCCAGGTGTTCGGCGTTGTTCCACATGAACGTTGCTACCCGCTGGTCTCCGGTCACGCCGAGTCGGCGCAATGCGTTGGCCAGCTGGGCGGCTTGCTGACCCAGTTCGCGGTAACTGCCGTGCCGGTAACCGGCCCCGGTGGCGGTCGTGACCGTGCGTGCCGCGTGGACACCGCAGCCGTGCCGCATGATCGCGGTGATCGTCAACGGAAAGTCCTGCATCGTGCTGTCCATTGACGTACCGCCTTAGGGATCGCGGCGCAGCAACGCCTGATGTGCCTGATGTTCAGTCGGGCGAATGCTATCGCTGCACGCGGCCGTACGAAACGGATCCCCCGAGAAGCTCCCCAGAAGCGCGCCGAATCTAGACCAGCGCCGCTGCGTAATGCAGCGACTCGGGCACAGTCCACTCCGTGTGGCTGTTGCCCTCTTCCGACGCGACCTCGGTGCCGGCCGCCGTCGAGGCAACCGGCGCAACGGTGACCACACCGGAGTAGTCAGCGATGTACAGGTGTCTGCCGTCGGGGCTTTCGACCACGCACGACGGGTGCTTCGCCACCGTGATGTCGCCCACGACGTCAAGCGTTCGCGTGCACAGCACCGCAATGCGGTCGTCGCTGATCAGATAGGCGTGGCTGCCGTCGCCACTGAGCGTCAACCGGGTGAGCGGTCCGGCGATCTCGGCGAGCTTGCTCGTGCTGGTGATTTTTTTGGCTCGGGTGTCGACAACGTCCAGCACTGCGCCCACGACGGGGCCGCAACTGGCCACGTAGGCGGTGCCGCCGTCGTTGCTAAGGGCGACGTCGCGGATCGGCAAGCCCAGCTCGATGGTGCCGACGATGCGCGAGCGGCCACCGATACGGCCGTCGTCGGACCGCGTCCGGGTCTCGATGACCACGAGGTGGCCGCCGGAGGGCCCGTTGGTGCCGACGTACAGGCGGCTTCCATCGGAGTTGGCGCACACGCATGCCGTGGTGGTGCCCGGTGCGGTCGCAAGTTCGATCACTTCGAGTTCGTCCGTGGTGGTGTCCACGACCGCAACATCAGCACCGCGAGCGCCATGCCGGCTGGCATAAATGTGGTTTCCATCGGCGCTCACGGTCAGATCGCTCACACTGAGCGTCAGCTGATGCGTGGCGATACGAGCGTTCGTGGCGACGTCGATGAATTCGATGGAGTCATACGCCGTGGACACGGTGCTGACGTATGCGCGGTCGGCGCCTCCGCGGCTCATGGCGATCGCGAACGGTTCGTTGAGGTCGCCGACGGTGTCCAACACCCCGCACGTGTCGGTATCGATGATCGAGACCGTGTTGCGACCGTAGTTGGTCACGAGAACCCGGCGGCCATCACCGCTGATATCGATGTCGCTGATCGGACCGTTCTTCACCGGAATTTTGACCACCGCAGTGCTGTCGAAATCGAAGATTCGGCCGTCTCGATCAGAAATATCACACTGCCCCGCGCGGTTCTGTGACCGCTAGCTGAACTGGGTCTGCGGCCGCGGCAAAGCGGCACCGTCGACGACGATGTCGAGCTTCTCGTTGTAGAACGCCACCAAGCCGGCAATCTGTCCGACCGCCGGCAACGGATAGTGGTACGTCCAAGCCAGGTCCGCATGCACGATATCGCCCAACCGCACCGACCAATAGCCCGACGTCACTCCTTTGTACGGGCACAGGGTCTGGGTCGAGCTGGGTTCCAGATGTTCGAAGGCGATATCGGTCGGATCGATGTAATACCGTGTGGGCAAACCTGTTTCGAAGAGCAACACCGGAGACCTGGTGTCGGCCAGCACGACACCGTCGAACTCGACCCGGACGTGGCGGTGTGAGCGCAACGCGTCCACCCGCGAATACGGGTTGCGCGGGTGGCCGTAAATCGGCTCGTCTTCCTCGAACCAGCGAAGCGGATTCCATTCGAATCGCACGGTGCCGGCCACCGGGCTGTCGCTGTCGACGTCGAACACCCGCGCCGCGGACTGGTAGGTCTGACCGGCGCCCACCAGGGAGTGCAGCCGCGACGGGCCGAACTGCACCTTTTGCGGATGGTTCTCGTCGCGCAGCAACTCCGCACGGACATCGGCGAGCGGGACGTAGTACTGCGGGTAGTAGGGAACCTCCCACACATAACGGGCCGCGGTGGTGTCAAAGACCAGCGCGTCGCCGAGATAGCCACGGACCCGGCGCGGCGCGGGCTCGATTCTTCCACGCGCGGCGGCCATTTGGGGGTAGTCACGGTCGGCAGTCATGGGCGACCTACTGGTCCTTGGAGGCCAGCCCAGCCGGCGCATGGGCGATCGCTTTTCGGATGGCCCCCGATCCATGAAGGCCCAACGCCAGGGCGCTCTCCTCGGTGAGTTCCAGCGCCAGCCGCGCTGACGGGCCCAGCTGCGGGTTGATCACGTCAATGTTGACTGTGCGGCCGTAGGGTGCATGGACGGGATGATCGACGTACACCGTCGCGCGGTTGGCGCCGAACCATCCCGTTGCGCCCTTGCCGCTGCCGTCGATCTCGACATGTTCGGTGAGGTAAGTGCACATGGTTGCGAGACCTAGCCTTTCAGGTGGGTGGCGAAGAAGTCGTCGATGCGCCGCCAGCCGTCCAGCGCCGCCTCCACCCGATAGGCAGGCCGGTCGACGGCGAAGAAAGCGTGGCCCGCGCCCTCATAGGAACAGAACTCGTGCGGCTTATCCAGCTTGGTCAGCTCGGCGTCCAGCGCGGCCACAGCGTCGGGTGCGGGGAACTGGTCCTCGATCCCGAACAAGCCCAGCAGCGGACAGCTCAGGTTCGGCGCCAGGTCGAGGATGGGCTTGATGGCCTTGGGCATCCCCTCCGGCGGAGTCTCGACGATGAACGCACCGTAACAGTCCACCGCGACGTCGAACTTCAGCGAGCACGCCGCCAGGAAGGCGTGCCGCCCGCCCGAGCAGTGCCCGATGACGCCGAACTTCCCGTTCGCGCCGGGCAACGAGCGCAGGTGCTCCACAGCGCCGGCGACATCGCCGACCAGTCGTTCGTCGGGCACACCGCCGGCGGCCCGCCCCGCCGCGGCGGCGTCATTGGGCGCCGCACCCGGGGCCTCGCGCGAATACAGGTTTGGAGCCACCGCGTAATAGCCGTTGACGGCGAGCCGGCGGACGAATTCCTTGGTTTGCCGGTCGTGTCCGGGCATGTGGTGGATCCACACGATCCCGCCACGCGATCCCTCGGCGAGCGGCATGGCCCGGTAGGCCTCGATCTCGTCGCCGCCGTGGCCGGTGATGGTGATCGTTTCTGCACGTATGGCGTCTGGGCTGAACGCGTTCATCACGATGCTCCTTGTTTGGCCGCAACCAGATGCGGAGCGCATGCGGCTGGTCCGGGCCGCCCCGCCGAAAACCAACGTAGCCCAGCCGCGGCACGGGACGCCGACCGGCGCATGCTCGATCGAGCGCGAATCGAGTACCGTCTAGCCCCTGAGCGCACGAGTCGACTGTCAGGATCCCGCTGCTGTCCTGAGCATCGTGTGGCAAAAATCTTGGCCGCCAATGTGATTAAAAGGCGAACGCGACGCCAGCAGATGATTCCCGGCAGAGACCTTCGTTCAGCGCCGCCGCTCGCGCACTTTGTACGTCGAGGGCCACGACTTCCGAGACTCGTCTCCGGTCAGTGGCGTTCCCATCCCGCCGACCTTGACGTTGTAAGCCTCCTTACCCGGGCCCACTTCACGATTGGCGTGTTCCTGGGCAAGATAATAGAGCTCATCGATCGTGGCTTCGTCGTAGGCAACGAACGAGGTTTCACGGACAAGGTCGTCGATTCCGGCAAGCATCCGTTCGGGCAGGAGCCTCGACGCGAGCACCGCCACGCCCAACAGTGAGAACGGAATGACCCAGTAGCACATAAACGACAGCGGAGTCTTCGTGTCCAGAATCGTGGCGTTGCTTTGCACGATCGCCGGGATCGCCGACGACACCGTCATGCCGGCGAAGGCGGCGATCCAGACCCAGGTCAACAGGCTGGTGATGCGGCCGAACAGCTCGGTCTTGACCACGTCGGCAGGCTGTTCGGCGGCGGCGAACTCGCGCACGAACGGCTTGCCGATCAGCAGGCTGATGAGCGCCACGAGGAAGATCCCGGCGTTGCCGAGCGGCTGTATCCACCGCTGCACAAACGAATCGCTGAGCGTAGAAGTCAGCACTGTCAGCACCAAAAACGTTGCTACGCTGCCGGTTTCAAGCGTACGCCCCGGCCTTCCCGTGACGCGTCCGATGACGAGCACGGCGACGGCGATCGCCAGCGCGACCAACACGGCGGTGGCGAAAGGAACGTTACCGACAAGCACCCAATAGACGATCCACGGCGCAAAGCCAAAAAGCATGCTCATGACGGGCCAGTCTATGAGCGGAGGGTCACCGTGGGGCGCCAAGGTCCCAAGGCAAGGACCAGGGTGGCGCAACCTGTGATGCCGGCTGGGTCGGCCCCGTCCAGAGTGCCGATGGTAATGCCATCAAACACTCTGTGCCAGAAGGTAATCGGGCCATTGTCGTGGTTGTGTTTTTGTTGAGCCGCATTGATAGTGCGCAACGACGTTGACCTTGCATTGAGTGCTGGCCGGCATGCCGGCGGTTGCCTCGGCCGGACGGGGAGGGACATCAGCACAAGTGATCGTTTAACGACGTGACACGATCACCGATTCGTTAAACCGTCACCGTCTCCTGCCGCTAACTCGACGGGCATCCGCTCCCGGAGGCTGTCGTAGATCGGCGGCGATCCCACCAGGTATGCGGCGAGCACCGCCGCAGCGGTGGCGGCCAGCATCGGCACAATCACCGATGTCGTGGCCGTCATCTCCACAACGATGACCATCCCGGTCACGGGCGCTCGGATAGTGGCCCCGAAGAACGCCGCCATTCCGACGAGCGCCATCGGAACCGCCAGCGACGTCGCGTTTCCCGGCCACACGATATTGAAGCCTCCGACGAACAGCAGGCCCCACAGCGCGCCCACTGCCAGCAGCGGTGCGAACAGTCCTCCCGGCACGGCAGCCGAGTACGACAGCGGGCCGGCGATGAACCGCACCGCGAGGTATCCGACGACGACGGAAAGAACGATGTGGTGTCCACCGACGATCAATTGTGTGAGGGGGTCACCGCCGCCCACCGCGAGCGGGTAGACGAACATCGCCAGCCCGATGATGGCGCCGATCACGGTGGCCTTCACGACGGTCGGAATCCGGCGCAGTGCTGCCACGTGGTCGAGGAACCACAACACCAACCGGTTATAGGCGGCACCCACACATCCGGTCAGCAGGCCGAAGACGACGAAAAGCGGAAGCCACGCGAGATGCGGGGCGCCGATGCGTTCGACCTGAAAGTCGGGGTGGTTGCCCAGGACAAGCCGGGAACAGCCGACAGCCGCGGCGGCGGCGAAGAGCGTCGCCAGCACGGTCTTCACCCGGAAGCACCTCGTCACCTCTTCGAGTGTGAAAAGGGTGCCTCCGATGGGTGCGTTGAAGGCGACCGCCAGGCCGGCGCCGCCCAACGCCGTCTGCATCATCCTGACCTCGGAATCGGGCAGCCGGGCACGTCTCGCAGCTTCAGCCCCGATCGCCGCACCCATGTGCACCGTCGGCCCCTCGCGGCCCAAGACGAGCCCCGATCCGATGCCCAACACACCACCGATGAACTTCGCAGGGAGCAAACGGATCAGCGGTGGCCGGGCGTCGCCCCGAAAGACCGCCTCGACATGCTGAATGCCACTACCGGCGGCCAGCGGCTCCCACCGGGCAACCAGTGCGGCCAGGGTTGCGCCGGCCGCGGCGGCAGCCATGGGGATCAGCCAGCCCGGCCCGGGTAGCTTGTGCGCCCAGTCCACGAAGTCGATGCGCAGGTGGTCAGCGGCCTGCAGACACCAACGGAATGCGCCGCCGACGAAGCCGATCAGCATGCCCGCGACGATCGCCGTTGCGCAAATGAGCACGGAACCCCGCATGGAATCGTCGGGCTGGTCGGGGCCTCTCGGCGTTTCCGTCATCGTGATGCGCTAGTGGATCCGTGCGGACGGTGGCCGTCCCTGCCGCGAAGATGCACGAGCAACGGTTCTCCTTCACAGCGGGATTTGCCGGGCTCCCAGTCTCGCAGATCGATGTTCGCGTTATCGGGCAACAGCGCCGGAATTGAAGCAAGCACCACAAGACGAAGAAGGACTCCCGAATGTCGGGGCCGAGGCGCGTGAACCAGAACGTCGGTTGCCGAGGAAAAGCCAAAAACGCCATGACCCCCGCAAGGGCGGCCCCACCCGGCGCCGGCCTTCCCGGCGGACGAACGAGCCAATGCCTCGATGCCGGCCGGGGATTCGTCTGCACCGGGGGACCCGTGGGCGCGCCGGCCGCAGCGCCGACGGCAGCCTAACCGGCCGGGCTCGTGTTCAGCGCCATCGCCAGAAAATCGAGACGCCACAATGACTGGAACAGCTTGCGTCCGAACTCCTGTAGGTCAGCCTTGCATTCCTGGGGAACATCGCCGCGCTGTGCCACGCACTCAACGATCTCCCGAATCGTGCGACGGCCGTCGACGTGCTGAACAAAGGGCAGCTGCGCCGGGTTGAGCTTCAGTTTCGCGCCGGGCAAGAAAATCTCGTCGCCGGACAGCAGACACGCCGTACGCGTCAGCGGAACGTAATCGAGTGATCCAGCCGTCGAGAAATCGATTGCGTAGTGCTCTTTCAGGCGCTCGGGGCGGCAGGCGATGAAGAAATGGGTGGCATTCGCCGTTTGCAGACGTTCCATCACTGACCAGAGTTTGATGTCAGGCAATTGGTTCAAAGCTGACTGGAATCCGCTCGCCGGCGCCAGAAGGTCGTGCGGGTAATACGGCGATTTATGAAACCATCCCTGAAATGCAAGTCCGGCGGAGCTGACGAGCTCCAGACACTCCGCAACGGTGTAGCTTCGTTGCCGACTGTGCAAGAACGTGTCGACCACGGCGCCGTCGGACATCAAATCGCGCGCCACCTTCAGATAGCTGCGGACAGGGTGGTCCGCCGGCAGCACCGCAATCGCGTCTTTGACCAGTTGGACCGATGCTTCGTCCTGCGATAGCCCGAGGTCACGAAACACCGATTCGAGTATCTCGACACCGATCCGGCCGTACTTCGCGTAGAGCATGACGCCCAGAGCCCCATTTCCGCGCAGACATTCGGCAAGCGCTTTCAGTCCGGCCAGGGGATCCGCCATGTGGTGCAGGACGCCGCTGGAGACAATGAGGTCGAAGTCGCGTCCGAGCGCGGACGCCTCTTCGATCGGAAGCAGATGCAGCTCCAAGTTCTGCAACCCGTGCTTGTCTTTCAGATACTGGTGGTGATTCAGTGCAGACCGGCTGACGTCGATCGCCACTACTTTCGCGGCGCGGTTCATGAAGGCAAAAACTGCCGCCTGGTAGGTGCCGCAACCCGCAATCAGAATGTCGAGGTCCGGTTTGTATTCTCGGTCCGGCCACAAGACCCGATGAGCCCAGAAGGGATCGAACCAATCCCAGTGGTTTTTGGTCCACGCCTCGAGGTCGGTTACCGGAGGTGGATACTCCCAACGATCGTATTGGCGGGAGACATCATCAACGCGCGGATCCTCGGTCACTTCGGCGCTGGCTCCTTCGCGGTGGCGTATCGGGTAACGATCGCGACCAACTTACTGCGCCTGGCAGGTTTTCGGCGGAGCCAAGTCATCTCAGGCCGGCCGGTGGCAGTGAGGGTGTGGTTACGTGCGGGGCGACGATCTGGTCGGGCGCAACCCCGGACCAACCCGGCACCGATCAATACCGAAGGGGCATGCAGCAACTCGGTCTGCCGGTGAACTTCCCCGCAAGCTGCCCGCCGGCCGGGTAAGCAACCATGCCGAAGCCCGATGTTCCGGCATCCGAGATGGCCCGGTAGAGAGTCGTAGTGTGGTGAGGTGCGCCATCGCGTGCGCCTGGCGATCAATCCTTCTTGGCGCTGGCCGCGACATAGCGTCGCCACGACCCGAAGTCGGTGATCTCGAGTTCACCCTCGACGATGTACGGCTCGCCGAGTACGCCCAGGGCCTGCGTTCCGTCCGCAAGCGCAACCTTCCCCACGGCCAGGCCGGGCGGTTCGGACTCGAGGATTTCCACCACCCCGTCGCGAGGAACGTCCCACAGCTCCAATTCCACTGCTGCTCCGCCGTTCGTCGTTCGGAGCATGGCCGGGTGGCGGTCACCGACTGTCCACAACCGGTAGCAGGGAGCGGTGCGCTCCTCGCGCACGAAAACCGCACCGGCGCGCAGCATGTTGGTGTTCAGTTCGAGGCCTCGCATGAGCGTGCCGTTCACGGCTAGCCGCGTAAATCCATTGTCAGCCATGGGATCTCCAATCCTCCACTAACGAATCCACGACACAGCCAAGTGGTGCGGATTCTAACTATCCGGATCAAGCTTCGTTACGACTCAAGGCGTCAGCGAAGGGGCCACTGCATGCCCTCAGCGGTAACGAAACAACGAATGCGCCTGTGGCAGATCGATCGAAACGGCCCGCCTTTCTCCCGATAGGACTAGTCGACGGTGGCCAGTTGCGGCGCGCTTCCCATTACATCGAAGGCTTGCAACAGGGCGGCGCTGGGGGCGTGCGCCCCGAAAACGCCGCCCTGCATGGTGATCATGTTGAGCGCGGCAACGTGGTTGGCGGGGTCGGTGGCCGCTGTGCAGTCGGAGAGGACCAGGCATTCGTAGCCGCGGTCGTTGGCGTCCCGCATCGTCGTGTGCACGCACACGTCGGTGGTGATCCCGGTGAAGATGATGTGCGTGATGCCGTTGGTTTGAAGGATCATGTCGAGATCGGTGGCATAGAAGCTGCCCTTACCAGGCTTGTCGATCACCGGTTCGCCGGGCAGCGGCGCCATCTCTTCGACGATTTCCCAGCCGGGTTCGCCACAGGTGAGAATCCGGCCCGCCGGACCGGGCGATCCGATTTCGGCCCCTATCTGCGCCGAGCGCCATCTCTTGTTCGCGGGCAGATTCGACAGGTCGGGGCGATGACCTTCGCGAGTGTGCAGGATGAACAGCCCAGCGTCGCGGGCGGCGTGCAGCACCTTCTGCGCTGCGGCCAATGGCGCGCGGGTCAGCGACAGGTCGTAGCCCATCATGTCGACGTACCCGCCCTTCCCACAGAAGTCGACCTGCCAGTCGATGTTGATCAAAGCCGTCCGGTCCCTTGGAATATCGCCGTCGTAGGGCCACACGTACGGATTCGCCTGCACCGTCGCGGGTTGGTGCGTGCCGCTGCTCATCATGAAACTCCTTTGTGTCAACAGTTTCACCGGCACAAGACGCCAACTGCGTGATGCCGGTCACAATATTTTCCGCACCTTACCGGTTGACGTGCCGAACTTGAAGGTGGCCGAGCGAAGCCTGGATGCTTCCTGCGAATTAGCCGTGAAGCGGCGTCCGTCGTCCGATTGCACGATGGCCGACACTTCGGCCGATGAGGGGATCCCCAGAGACCGCCCAGCCTCTCCGCGGTTTCGCTATCGAATACGGATGGCACGGATACAGCGCCACTCGCTCCTTCCGCAGGCCCGCGTGGTTCGGTCAGCTGGTCGAGCCGTCCTCGGCGGGTTTGGTTGTGCCGGTTGCACAGCTCCAGCCCCAGTTGGGCGTGTTCGTAGTCAGTTGCGATGCCCGAGAACGGATGTCGGCAAGTCGCCGACGGACGCCGTTACTCTGCTCGTTGGCGGCTCGGGAGTCGCCGCACCGCACCGCCGCGACCACCGCGCTGATAGCGTCAACAGCCTCTTAGAGTTCGATCGCCGCTGGGACGGCCGCGTTGGCCATCGCTCCGACCGGCGGCGGCTCCAGCAGAGCGGCTTCAGTCGCGCTGCGCACGGCGTGGGCCTTGTAGTAGGCGTCGGCGCGCCGCTCGGGCAGCCCGATGCGTTCTTCGGCTGGCTTGACCGCTTCGGCCAGATAGGCGTCGGCGGCAGTCAGCGCCGCGTCCAGCCGGGCGGCCGCGGGCAGCCTTCGCGCCCCAGGCCACAACACGTAGCCGAACACGATGGCGATGGTCGCGCCTAGGGCCGTGTCCACCAGGCGTAGCTCGGGTAGGACCGCGTCCGCGGAGCCGATCGACGACGAGAGCAACACCGTGGCGGTGACCCCGACCACATTGAGCCCATACAGTTTCGGGGCGGTAAGCACAGCGAAACCCTGCGCCACCGCCGCTGCCAGAGCGATCGTCATACTGCTCGGGTCCCACCACAACACCGCAACGGCCGCGGATGTGCCCTGCACCGTGCCCGCCAGTCGATTGACGGTCCGCACGAACACCGACGCGAACTCGGGTCGCACGATGACGGCCACCGTCACCGGCAGCCAGAAGGCGTGCGGCCCTTGGTGCAACCCGGCGGCGATCGCAGTCGCAATACCCATGCGGAGGCCGATCCGCGCGCCGTTGGCCAGCGCCGTCGCCGTGCCAAGTGAGCGCACGGCGGCCCCAAGCCGGCCCTGATGCGGGTCACGTAGCGGTTCCTCGGGGTGGCCCGCGAGGGCGTCGGCAAGGGCGCTCAGCAGCGGGTCGTCGACCGGTATGGCCAGAGCGACGTCGACCGGCCGGCCGTCGCGAATCTGCCCGCCAGCTGCACCGCGGCCGCTGCCTCCGGCGCCAACGGGTTCCCCCGTGCGTACAACGCGGCCGCCGCAACCGCCGTGCGTTCGGCCTCGGGATAGCCGACTAAGTTCCTGGCCTTTGCCGAGACCGCGACTTGCGTCAGCCGTGCGGCGCGGGCCTGATCGGTGCCGATCATCGAGCACAGGTCCGCTATGGCGAAGTACACGTCGGCGACCAGCCGCCGCTCGGTTGCCCGGCGGCGAAATAGCCACGGAGAGAACGTCGCGGCGCCGACGACTGCCGCTCCGAGTAGATAGCCCAGCGATTGCTGCCACCAATGCAGCGGCGATGCCTCGAACTGCCCGAAGGCCACGCCGATGCTGAGCATGATGCCGAATCCCGGTCCCGCAGCGCCCAAGGAGCCGACCACACCCGACACCACGCCCGCGACTGCTCCCGTAGCGATCAACACGGCGATGTCGCCGTCGAGCAAAGCGCCGACGGCGATGCCGATGGAGGCGCCGGCCGCCGAGGCGACCAGCGCGAGCAGACGCGCGGGGTAGGTGCTTCCGGCCAGGAATGCCACTGAACACGACATTCCTAAGTAGGCCACGCCGACTAGACGCAAATCACCGGCCACGACACCCACGGCGGTGGCCACGGCGGCCGCGGCCACCACGGCCCGCAGGGCCGCGCCGACCGCCAACGGTTCCGGCCCAGGCCGCAGCGTCGCGACGACACTACCGGCGATGGACTTCGGGTTGGTCACGCACCGATTATCGGCACTGCGGTGTGTAGGGCCGGCGACCGGGCGACCGCCGCGCTGTCGGCGTCCGACGTCTCAGTTGATCGCCAGGTCGTCGCGGGTGAAGGCGGTGACGGTGCCGAGCACTCGATTGGCCACGTACACGACCTGGCCGCCGGACTGACCGTAACCGCGCTCGGGGTCAGGGTCAGACCCGTCGGCGATCCGGTCGGCGCGCCTAGATTTGCAGGCGAGACAGGAACGGTTCGGTCATGTCGTCGTCGTGGTGTGGCGGCTTGGAACCTGGCGGTGAGCCTGGCGGCCAGAGGGTCCCTCAGGATCAGTTGGCTAGCGCCACACACGCCGCGCACAACTCCCACACGCCGGGGCGAAGGCCCGCTAGGCTACGACGCACCAGCCCATCAACTGATGTAAGCAGGCCTGATTCCGTGCCCCCAGTCGGACTCGAACCGACACTGTGCGGATTTTAAGAACGGACGACCCGCTTGCGACGACCAGGCGAAACGGTTAGCCGAACGACCATGAATTCCTGTACAGAGCCATTTTCGCCCATTGCCGGTACGGCTACGGTACGGGGTTGGTTCGCCCTAGAAACGCCCTTGGACGCCGCGTTCACGCCGCGCCGAGATGGGCGCGGGGCTGTTAGCTCGCTTGGGCGGGGGCGTGTCCTAAGCTGCCAGTCGGGCTCTTCCGGACGCCCTAACCCCATCAGCAGACGTCGGTCTGGCAAGGCTTGCGAACGGTGACGTTCGTGATCGAATGCGACGCCAATCCGACGTTTCAGCAATTCGTTGCGTAATTCTTTGCATCGAATAGCATGGCCCGGTGGAACCGACGGAGATTCCGCTAACGCCGCGGTCGATCGACGCTTTCCAGGACCTGCTTTCCGCGGAGCGATGGGAAGACTTGCAGAAGTTGTCCCGCTTCGGAAAGGCCATGTTCGCCGACCGCCCGATCTGGTGTGTGAACTCGACGGCGACCGGCGGTGGCGTCGCGGAGTTACTGCGGACGATGCTCTCCTACGTCTGCGGCGCCGGCATCGATGCTCGTTGGGCGGTGATCGCCGGTGACGCCGAGTTCTTCGCGATCACGAAGCAAATTCACAACCTCATCCACGGCAGCTCGGGCCACGGCTGTTCACTCGGGCGGCGCGAGCGCGATGCCTACGACAGGGTGATGGCGGCCAACCTCCCAGGCCTGCTGGAACTCATCGAGCCCGGATCGACGGTGGTTCTACACGATCCACAGACGGCCGGGCTCGTGCGACCGTTGCAGCGGCACGGCTGCGCGGTGGTGTGGCGCTGTCATGTCGGCGCCGAACGGCCCGACGAGTACGTGAGCGCGGCGTGGTCGTTCATAGAACCGTACGTACGGGACGCGGACCGCTTGGTGTTTTCCCGCTTCATCTACATCCCGGAGGTGTTCGCCAACGTCCCGATCGCGACCGTGGCGCCCTCCATCGACCCGTTCGCCCCCAAGAACCAAGAATTGGACCATGACACCGTGCGCGCGATCCTCGTCGCCGCGGGTCTCCTCACAGGTGACCCTACGGGCACCGCGCCGGCCTTCCGCCGCCTCACGGGCGAGACCGCCGAGGTACGCAGCCGCGCCGAGCTGCTCGACGGCGGTCCTCCGCCCGACCCCGACCAGCCGCTGGTGCTGCAGGTGTCGCGCTGGGACCGCCTCAAGGACCATCTTGGCGTGATGGAAGGCTTCGTGCGCCGCACGCTGGCGGGCACCGATGCCGACCTGCTGCTTGCCGGTCCGGACGTGCGCTCGGTCACTGACGATCCCGAGGGGCCCGAGGTGCTCGAAGAGCTCATTGCTGAGCACGCCGCCCTGCCGGAGCGTGTGCGCCGGCGCGTGCACATCGCGTCGCTGCCGACAGCCGACGACGAGGAGAACGCCGCCATCGTCAATGCCCTGCAGCGCCACGCGACAATCGTCGTGCAAAAGAGCATCGCAGAGGGCTTTGGCCTCACCGTCACAGAGGCGATGTGGAAAGCGCGGCCGATGATCGCATCCGAGGTCGGGGGGATACGCGACCAGGTGATCAACCAACGCACCGGCGTGCTGCTACGCGACGCGCATGACCTCGACGAGTTCGGCGACGCCGTCGCCGCGCTGCTCAGCGACCCAGATCACGCGCGCGACCTCGCTGCTGCCGGTAGAGAGAACGTGTACAACCACTTCCTCCATGACCGTCATCTCCGCCAATACTTCGAAACACTCGGCTCTATTCAGCGTCGATTCACGGAGGGCTGAGCGCGACGATCGTTCGGTCGCCACGAATGTTCACGAACGATCATCGACCGCCCAAGGCGGGTTTCCCAGGTCAGGGTTCCTGACAGCAGCATGAAACAACTGGCGTTACCCGCCGCACGCTCCTGTTGCATCCTGACGTGGTGGTTTCGGAAGTCCTACCGCCACCATCAGAGTGATCGACATGCAAGCCGAGAAGCTACGGACCGCACAGCGTTCGTTTGTTCTAGCGGTCCGCCAGGCTGTACGCAACCTCGCTAACACCCAATCGGGTGTCCTTAACCCACTTCCGTACGAAACAGGTCCACGGCGTTCGGCGCTGACGGACCCGCCGCCGAGTGACGATCCAAATCCCGCATAGCTGGCGCGGGCGGTTCGGGCAGGGTGTTCGCCACGCCGCCGTCCTGTTCGGGGATGTAGTCGCCATAAACGTCGAGCATCAGCGTGTAGGTGCTGTGCCCCAACCACTTTGATACCTGCATGAAGTGCGTACCCGCCGACAGCTGGAGAACGGCAAAGGTATGGCGGAGGTCGTGGAGCCGTACATCGCGGGCGCATACGCCGTCGAGGGGCGGGTCGCCGGTAGCCCGACCGCCTCTAGTGGGGGCTTGAGGATCGTGTCGTAGAAGGTTCTCATAGCGAGCGGCTGAGACCAGTCGAGTGGGACGGCGTACCGCTCCCCCGTCGCCCGGTACCCGCCGCGTTACGTCCCAGACGTGCTTTACAGTACCCGGCGTAACCGGCTTACGGTCGCCCTGGCGAGATTCCTTACGCACCAACGCCGTAAGCAGCTGTTCGAGGTGGGCGGGCGTGACGGCCACGACCGCGAGGCTGCCTAGCTCGTCAAGCACGTAACAGCGCAAAAGCCGGTCGTACTCCACCACCGTGCGCTGCTTGACCTTGCCGCAAGCTAAGCTAGCGGCACCGGTCGCCGCGATTACCCCGCCGCTCGCCGCGTCAACGCCGCGACAGGGCGACCTACCTAGCTGAGCTAGCTATCGGGAGTAGCCATCTAGCAGGCCTTTTAGCGTGCCCCCACTGGGACTCGAACCCAGACTTGACGGATTTTAAGTCCGCTGCCTCTGCCAATTGGGCTATGGGGGCCCGGCGGCGAATCTAGCGCGCGGAGGCTCGATCCGTGGCATCGTATCCCGGCGAAAATTAGCCAAATTCCCAACGTGCGCCCAAGGCGTGCTTCCCGTAGAATCCGCGCGCCGAGCGTCTTTTTCCTGGTTTACCACCCGGGATCAAATGACACCGCTATGTCGCCCGATAGCAACTTGTTAAAACTGCCGGCATTGCCGTTAAGAAGCCGTAAACGGAAGTCACGCTGGCGCTTTCGATCAGGACTGTGGAGTTGTCGGTCGTTAGCCTTACCGCGAACGCACAGGGGCCGTTACGCGAACACACAGAATCGATCCACCGCATGGGGGTCGACACTTTCCGAACCTTAGGAGCAACAGATGCCATTGACAGTAGACCCGGCAGCGTTGACCGCCGCAGAGACGGCGCTAACGGGGTTCGGCAATGCCCTGGCGACGGTGACCGCGGGGGTTGCTGGACCGACCACCGTCATCGCTCCCGCGGGCGCCGACTCGGTATCGATACAGCAGGCGACAATATTCTCGGCGTTCGGCACCCAGCTCCAGGCCATCCTCGCTGAAGGTCAGGCTTACCAAACCCAGTTTGAAACCAACCTTGGCGCGGCCAGCGACACGTATAGCTTCACCGAGTCCGCCAATGCGGCCCAGGCCGCTGCGGACCCCGGCGGCATCTTCAACGCCATAGCCACGCTCCTCGGTGGCCCCTCCACCAGCCTCAATGACAATCCGTTCAGCCTGTCAAGTAACGCCGCCAACATGATCAACATCGGTGGTGGGAACTGGACCTCCGCCGCTTCCGATCTGCTCGGCTTGGCCGGTGGCGGTCTGGTAGACCCGATCGATGCCGCTGGTGACGTCGCCGGTGCCGCGGACCTCGCCGGCACGACGGCGCCGGTCGGCTCCGGCATGGGCGGCATGGGCGTGATGCCAGTGGCCGCGGTGGGCCAGGCGACCATGGTCGGCAACAAGTTGGCGGTGCCGCCGAGTTGGGCCGGCGCAGCCACTCCGGCGACCAGCTCCGCCGCCGCGCTCGAAACCGTGGGTTGGACCGCCGCCGCGCCCCAGGCCGGCGCCGGGACCATCGTGCCTGGCATGCCGGGAATGGGCGCGGCCGCGCGCAACAGCGCCGGCTTCGGTGCACCGCGCTACGGCGTCAAGCCCATTGTCATGCCCAAGGTGAAGGCCGTCTAGGCAGCGGGCACCAACGCGGTCACACCTAGTTCAAGAACAAGCGAAATTCGACCAAAAGGAATGGAGTACAGATGAGTTGGGCAGCTATGCCTCCTGAAGTGATCTCGGGCCAAATCTACGGCGGTGCGAGCTCGGCTCCGCTCTCTGCAGCCGCGATGGCATTGACCAACCTCGCCACCGAGCTGGGCACGACAGCGGCCGGGTGGGAAATGACGATGGCGGATCTGACCGCCGCCTCGGGATGGACGGGTACGGGGGCGGCAGCAGCGGCGGCCGCAGCCCAGACTTACATCTCCTGGCTGATGACTACGCAGGCGGCGGTCGATCAGGCGGCCGCGCAGGCCACGGCGTCGGCGGCCGCCTTTGACGCGGTGTATATGGCGGTCGCAACCCCGGCGGCGATCGCTGCCAATAGAGCTGCCTATGCGGCTGCAGTCGCGGGGCTCCCCTTCACCGCCGCGACTGTCGCGGCATTGGAAGCCGATTACGACGCGATGTGGGCCCAAGACGTCACCGCCATGGGCGTCTACCAGGCCGCCTCGGCGGCCGCCGGGGTCCTGCCGCCGCTGGTGTCGGTGACGGGGACCATCAACCCCGCCGCGGACGCCGCTGCCGTCACCGCCGCGCCGGCAACGTCGGCTGCTAGCACCGGGCTTTCAGCCCTTTCAGCCGGGAACCTCGTCACAGGGGTTGACGGCTTATTCGGAACCCCGGCCTTCTATAACACCGTCAACGGCGGAGTGAACACCGCGGCCTGGTTCGTGATGAACGCCATCCCTACCGCGGTATCACTGGGGCACACCTTCGGCACTGTGTCGGGGGTCCCCATGGTCGTCGACTCTGTCACGCCGCTCGCCGGTGGGATGGTAGAAGGCACCATGGTGGGCTCGGTGATGCCGACGGGAGGTTTGGCCGGCGCAGCCGCGTCGGCGAGCTTGGGCGAGGCGTCCACGGTCGGCGGTCTATCAGTGCCGACCGGCTGGTCCGCGGCCGCCAAAGCGGGGACGTTGGCGTCGTCCACCGCTCCGCTGGAGGGCTCGGGATGGACCGCCGCCACCGAGGAGCCAGTCGCGGCGATGCCCGGAATGCCGGGGATGGCGGCGGCGGCCAAGGGCGCCGGCGCCTACGGCGGCGGGCCGCGGTACGGCTTCAAGCCGATCGTCATGCCCAAGCAGGTTGTTGTGTGATGTGGGAAAAGGGGGTACATGTCACCCGTTTGAGGCGAACAGTTAACCGCTAAGCCGTAAATTGTCCGTCATGCGGCCACCGCCGCAAGGATCACAACTGTTAAGACTTCGACAAATGAAGGCTTGAAAGATAAGGAGAAAGGCAACATGGCAACACGTTTTATGACCGACCCGCACGAGATGCGGGCGATGGCGGGCCGCTTTGAGGTGCACGCCCAGACGGTGGAGGACGAGGCCCGCAAGATGTGGGCTTCCTCGATGAACATCGCCGGCGCCAGCTGGAGCGGGCAGGCCCAGGCCACCTCGTACGACACCATGGGTCAGATGAATCAAGCGTTTCGCAACATCGTCAACATGCTGCACGGAGTGCGGGACGGTCTGATCCGCGACGCCAACAACTACGAGCAGCAAGAGCAGGCCTCCATGCACATCCTCGGCAGCTAGCAGCCGAAAACCGCTGCCGTCCAACACTTTTAAAGGAGTTAAACAATGACCATCAACTACCAGTTCGGCGATGTGGATGCCCACGGCGCCCTGATCCGCGCCCAGGCCGCCTCGTTGGAGGCCGAGCACCAGGCCATCGTTCGCGATGTGCTTGCTGCGGGTGACTTCTGGGGCGGTGCCGGTTCGGTGGCGTGCCAGGAGTTCATCACCCAGTTGGGTCGCAACTTCCAGGTGATCTACGAGCAGGCCAACGCCCACGGGCAAAAGGTGCAGACCGCAGGCAGCAACATGGCCAGCACCGACAGCGCCGTCGGCTCCAGCTGGGCCTGACACCGCATCTTCATTCCAAAGGTGCCCGCACACTCTGCGTGTGCGGGCACCTTTTTTGACTTTCGTAGCCCCGTCTTATCACCCGGCTACCGGGGAACGCGGGATCAGCGAGGGGCGGAACCCGATCCGCTGAACCGCACCCTCCGACTAGCGTCCGACCATCCCGCCGAGTGGCAGCTTCGAAATCCCGGATCCAGTTGCGGCCGACGGTGTCGCACCCCAGCCACCCGGCATGGCGTTGGCGTCGAGAGCGGGCAACGGCATGACCGAAGACGCCGTGTCCGCCCAACTCGGCGGCACCGACAAGGTCGCGAGTGAGGCCCCCTGGCCCACGCTCGCCGACGCGCCTTCGCCCAGACCTCCCACCGGCCCCAGGGGACCCAGACCACCCAGACCACCCAAGCTTTCTGGGGTTGGGAAACCCGAAACTCCCTCGGCCCCCAGAATCGAGCCCGCTCCCTCGAAATCCAACGTCAGGCCGTACAGGTCCATACCGATTCCACCGCCGTCGGCACCCAGGCCCGCGCCATCGGCACCCAGTCCCGCTGCATCGGAGCCCACGCCGAACGCAGTGAAGGCCGCGCCTTCTCCGCCGGTTAGTAAAGATCCAGAACCCGGGATCAAGCCGGATACGGCCCCCGTGCCCGCGCTGGCGGTCTTGATGACGCTTTTGCTCGACGCGCCGGTCAGACTCGATAGTGCACTGATCGGGGCGGAAGCCCCCGACGTTCCCAGTGACGCCCCGGTACCCACCGCCGTCTGCGGCAGGCCCGCGCTGGACGATGATCCGGGCGTCGACAGCCCCTGCAGGGCTTGCGGCACCGAGGACATCAAGTGTGCCGACGCGGTCTGGACATTGCCACCCGCGGCCGGCCTGGGCGACCGCGCCGGCCTGGCCGGCCAGCCCGCCCGGGTTGGTCGTCTGTGGCGGCGCCGTGAAGGTGCTAAAGGATGAGGCGGAAGCCGAACTGGCAGCGTAGCTGTACATCGCGGTGGCATCCTGGGCCCACATTTCGCTGTACTCAGCCTCGGTGGCCATGATCGCCGGCGTGTTCTGCCCAAGAAAGTTGGTCGCGATCAACGCCATGAGCTGAGCACGGTTAGCCGCGATCAGTGGCGACGGCACCGCCATCGCATAGGCCGTTTCGTAGGCGGCCGCGGCGGCCGTGGCCTGGAGCGCTGACTGCTCGCATTGCTCAGCGATGGCCCGTATCCACGCCACGTAGGGCGTGACCGCCGCGGCCATCGACATCGACGTCGGGCCCTGCCACTCTTGCGTCAGGGTCGTGATCACCGATTCGTAGCCGCTGGCGGCGACGCTCAGCTCGGCGGCCAACGACTCCCATCCCGCGGAGGCGGCCAGCATCGTCGCTGGTCCCGGTCCCAGATACATCCGACCGGAGTTGATTTCCGGCGGCAATGCGCCAAAATCCATCACTATCCTTATTTCTGGTTGAGTTTGCTGGCCTCGTCAGATGAGGCCCATATTGGTGACCGTGGTCGCTGCGGCTCGTGACTGTGGTGCAGGACACCGCTACCGGCACGAGCCTGCGTTTCCCGCTACCGAACCGGTGTCGGCGAGTGCGGTGAAGCTGTTCGAAGCACCCGCCGGAAACTTGTCGGCAGCCGTCGGCGCGAGCCCGTTGCCAGGAACACGAGTGCCTACACCTTGACCGACCGTCGCAGAGCATGCAGCGTCGATGCCCTGCGACAGGCCGGGATGTCGCCGATAGCGTTTCCGACCGCACGCCCGTGAGCTGTGCTACGAAATACATTTCAATCTACTGGCATTCGTAGACGTCACGTAATTTCAAATTAGCCAAAGTCGGGACACCGTCGTCTCCCGCCATCGTGGGTATGTGTTGAGCCCCGACAGCACTCACTGAAGCACAGCATCTTGTAGTCAATGAAATTCGTTCTTGCGCTGATGATTTGGAGATCTAAACCACGGACCGACTCAACGTCGCCATACCAACGACTATGTATCCCAGTATTTTTGGACGAACAACACATCTCAAGGTGGCTGATGTGGCACATATAAAACACATATTTGTCCGGCATTAGACGTGAGCTACCGAACACGTCGACATTTGAGATTTATATGAGTTTCGTGACAACTGTGTGTGCGACTTGCCAGAATGCAGGAACATGACGGCAATGTCGGGATACGCGGGCAGCCAGCGCCCACGCCAGGCCATCCTCGGGCAGCTGCCCAGGATTTACCGTGCCGATGGATCACCGATCCGGGTTTTGCTGGTCGACGACGAGCCAGCGCTGACCAACCTGGTGAAGATGGCGCTGCATTACGAAGGCTGGGTCGTCGACATCGCCCACAACGGGCGCGAGGCCATGGCCAAGTTCGACAAGGTCAACCCCGACGTGCTCGTCCTCGACATCATGCTTCCCGACGTGGACGGGTTGCGGATTCTGGAGCGGGTCCGCGCATCCGATGTCTACACTCCGACGCTGTTCCTCACCGCGCGCGATTCGGTGATGGACCGGGTCACCGGCCTGACCGCGGGCGCCGACGACTACATGACCAAGCCGTTCAGCCTCGAGGAGCTCGTCGCGCGGCTGCGCGGGTTGTTGCGCCGCTCCGGCCAGCAGAATGCACCGACCGCCGAGACCCTTAAAGTCGGGGACCTGCGAGTCGACACCGCCAGCCACGAGGTCACCCGCGGCGGCACGCCGATATCGCTTTCCTCGACGGAATTCGAACTGCTGCGCTTCCTCATGCGTAATCCTCGCCGCGCGCTGAGCCGCACCGAGATCCTCGACCGTGTCTGGAACTACGACTTCGCCGGGCGAACCAGCATCGTCGATCTGTACATCTCGTACTTGAGAAAGAAGATCGACTCCGGCCGGGAGCCGATGATCCATACCGTGCGCGGGGTTGGATACATGCTGCGGCCGCCGGAATGACCCAACAGCCGGATACGGGATCGAAAGACACTCCGCGGTGGCTCCCGAAGTCGTTGCGCCGCCAGTTGCTCTTGGGTGTATTGGCTGTCGTGAGCGTGGTGCTGGTGACGGTCGGCATCGTCTCCGTGCTCAGCCTGCGCGGCTATGTCACCGCGATGAGCGACGCCAACGTCGCCGAATCCCTGGACGCCTTGGCCAATTCGTACGCTAGGTACCGCGACAGCGAACATACTTCGGCTGACGCCGGCACTCGGCCGGCGTCGCAGGCGATGCTGCAGTTCACAGACCAGACGCCGGGAAACCTGATCGTCGTACTGCACGACGGCGCCGTGATCGGCTCAGCGGTCTTCTCCGAAGCCGAAGCGCAACCCGCCCCGGCGGACGTGATCCGCGCCATCGAAGCGCAGACGTGGACTAACGGCAAGCCACGGACCGAAGACCTCGCCAGCCTGGGTTCGTACCGGGTTAAAAGCCGCGTCGACGGGTCCGACCTGCTGGTCGCAGGGGTGTCGCTGAACCTCGCCGACAAAATCATCGCCCGCAAACAGGTCACCACCATCGTGCTTATCGCGGCGGCCTTGGTGATTACCGCGGGGCTCACCGTTTGGGTGGTCGGCTACACCCTTCGCCCGCTGCGCCGGCTCGCGGCAACCGCAGCGGAAGTCGCCGCGCTGCCCCTCACCGGCGACGACCACCGGATCAGCGTCAGAGTGCGGCCGCAGGACACGGACCTGGAAAACGAAGTCGGAATCGTCGGCCACACGCTGAACCGGTTGCTGGACAACGTCGATAGCGCGCTGGCGCACCGTGTCGAATCCGACCTGCGGATGCGGCAATTCATCACCGACGCCAGCCACGAGCTGCGCACCCCGCTGGCGGCGATTCAGGGATACGCCGAGCTGACCCGCCAGGACAGTTCGGAGCTGCCGCCGACCACCGAATACGCGCTGGCCCGCATTGAGTCGGAAGCCCGGCGCATGACCCTGCTCGTCGACGAGCTACTCCTACTCTCCCGCCTGGGCGAAGGCCAAGACCTGCAGACCGAAGACGTCGACCTGGCCGAACTCGTCACCAACGCGGTCAACGACACAGCGGTCGCGGCGCCGACCCATCATTGGGTCAAAAGCCTGCCCGACGGACCGGTGCGGGTCCGCGGGGATCATGCCCGGCTGCACCAACTGGTCAGCAATCTGCTCAGCAATGCCCGAGTGCACACACCGCCCGGGGTCACGGTGACGACCGGAATCACCTGCCACCGCAGCGGACCGGAGGCGCCGTACGCGGAACTGACCGTTGCCGACGACGGGCCGGGCATCGACGCGGATCTCCTCCCCCGCTTGTTCGAGCGGTTCGTCCGGGCGGACACGTCGAGGTCAAACGGTTCGGGCAATGGGCTCGGCCTGGCGATCGTGAGTTCGATCGTCAAGGCCCATCACGGCTCGGTTACCGCCGAATCCGCCGGTGGCCGAACGGTTTTTCGGGTACGGCTTCCGATGATCGAAGATCCGATCGCCGATACCGGCTAGCCGTCGGATCCGGAGACGGCGGTGATTCGCGGTCGCTCCTTATCGGGAAGCCGCCGTAAGGAAAACGTAAAGGTGCACTGCGACGCCGTTAGGAAAGCGTCAACCAAAGGCCCTGTCAGAGGGGCCCCGTCTACTTTCAAGCTGACTTTGCCCTCCGAGGACTGCGCTGCGGCTAACTCGATGAGGTCCTAACGTGTGCAGTGACTGGCGCAGAACGGAGACATGCATGGGCGTGTTGGCCTACATAGTGCTGACGGTGGCGGTGTTCGCCGTGCTCGGGCTGGCGCAGAAGTTGGTCGAACGGCTATGAGCTACGAAAACATCGTCGGCTTGGTGCTTGCCATCCTTCTTGCGCTGTTCCTTGGGGCCGCCCTGCTGTTTCCGGAAAGGTTCTAGTGAGCACGACCACAGCGGGGCTGATCTTCCTGGTCGTTCTCGTCGTTGCACTGGTTGTCGTGCATGTGCCCTTCGGCGACTACATGTTTCGGGTGTACACATCGGCGAAGGACTCCTACGTCGAGCGGGTGATCTATCGGCTGGTCGGTGTTGATGCCCGCTCGGAGCAGACGTGGGGCGCCTATGCCCGAAGCGTCTTGGCGTTCTCGTCGATCAGCATCCTTTTCCTGTTCGTGTTCCAGCTCGTGCAGGGCGAGTTGCCGCTGCATCTGCATGATCCGGCCACAAAAATGACCCCGTCGCTGGCGTGGAACACCGCGGTCAGCTTCGTCACCAATACCAACTGGCAGGCCTACTCGGGTGAATCAACGCAGGGCCATCTGGTGCAGATGGCCGGGTTGGCGGTGCAGAACTTCGTCTCCGCCGCCGTCGGGATGGCAGTGGCGATCGCGCTGGTGCGCGGGTTTGCCCGGCAGCGCACCGGCGAGCTGGGGAACTTCTGGGTTGACTTGGTGCGCACGGTGCTTCGCATCCTGCTGCCGATTGCGATCATCGGGGCGATCCTGCTGATCGCAGGTGGGGCGATCCAGAATTTCCATCTGCACGACCAGGTTGTCACCACTCTTGGCGGCGCCCGGCAAACGATCACCGGCGGTCCGGTGGCCAGCCAGGAGGTCATCAAGGACCTCGGCACCAACGGTGGCGGCTTCTACAACGCGAACTCCTCGCATCCTTTTGAGAACCCGACCGTTTGGACCAACTGGCTGGAGATCTTCCTGCTGCTGGTCATCGGCTTCTCGCTGCCGCGCACATTCGGGCGCATGGTGGGCAGCAGCAAGCAGGGCTATGCGATCGCATCGGTCATGGCCACGCTGTATGCGATCAGCGTGACGTTCATGCTGTGGTTCCAGTTGCAGCACCACGGCACGGTGCCGACCTCGATCGGCGCGGCGACCGAGGGTGTCGAGCAGCGATTCGGCGTCGCGAACTCGGCGGTGTTCGCCGACTCTACGACGCTCACCTCTACTGGTGCCGTCGACTCGTTCCACGATTCCTACACCAGCCTGGGCGGGATGATGACGCTGTTCAACATGCAGCTCGGGGAGGTGGCGCCCGGCGGCACCGGCTCTGGTCTGTACGGCATGCTCATCCTCGCGGTGATCACGGTGTTCGTCGCCGGGCTGATGGTCGGCCGCACCCCCGAGTATCTCGGCAAGAAGATCACTCCCCGCGAAATCAAGCTCGCGGCAAGCTATTTCCTTGTCACGCCGTTGATCGTGCTGATCGGCACCGCGATTGCGATGGCGCTGCCCGGTGAACGCGCCGCGATGCTCAACACCGGCCCGCACGGCCTGTCCGAGGTCTTGTACGCGTTCACCTCCGCGGCCAACAACAACGGGTCGGCATTCGCCGGACTCAGCGTCAACACCGACTGGTATGACACCGCCCTGGGGCTGGCCATGGTCTTCGGCAGATTCCTGCCCATCGTGCTCGTGCTCGCCCTGGCCGGCTCGCTGGCCAAGCAGGGTGCCACGCCGGAATCGGCGGGCACACTGCCCACCCATCGGCCACAGTTCGTCGGAATGGTGGCCGGCGTCACGCTGATTCTGGTTGCCCTCACGTTCCTGCCCATGCTGGCGCTCGGGCCTCTCGCTGAAGGAATCCATTGATGACGGCCACCACCGATTCGTCTGCGCAGACGCAGCCCACGACGTCGGCGAGCAGGAAACGGGTGCAGGGCGGCTTGCTCGATCCGAAGATGCTGTGGAAGTCGACGCCGCACGCGTTGCGCAAACTCGACCCGCGCACCCTGTGGCGCAACCCCGTGATGTTCGTCGTCGAAATCGGCGCCGTCTGGAGCTCCGTGTTGGCCATCATCAACCCGACATCGTTCGCGTGGTTGATTGTGGTCTGGCTATGGCTGACCGTGCTGTTTGCGAATGTCGCGGAGGCAGTGGCCGAAGGCCGCGGCAAGGCCCAGGCCGAAACGTTGCGCCGAGCCAAAACCCAAACGATGGCCCGGCGGCTCAAGAACTGGGAACCCGGAACGTCGGCCGTCGAGGAAGAAGTTGCTGCGACCCTGCTGCAGCAGGGCGACATCGTCGTGGTGGAGGCCGGCCAGGTGATACCGGGTGACGGCGACGTGCTGGAAGGCATTGCCTCGGTGGACGAATCGGCGATTACCGGTGAGTCAGCGCCGGTGATCCGCGAGTCCGGCGGCGACCGCTGCGCGGTCACCGGCGGCACCACTGTGCTGAGCGACCGGATCGTCGTGAAGATCACCCAAAAACCCGGGCAAAGCTTCATCGACCGGATGATCGCGCTCGTCGAGGGCGCCAACCGGCAGAAAACCCCCAATGAGATCGCACTGAACATTCTGCTGGCCGCGTTGACGATCATCTTCGTCTTCGCCGTCGCGACCCTGCAGCCGCTGGCGATCTACTCCAAGGCGAATAATCCCGGCGTCCCAGATGGCCAGGCGCTCAACGCCAGTGGTGTTACCGGAATCGTGATGGTGTCACTGCTGGTGTGCCTGATCCCCACGACGATCGGTGCGCTGCTGTCGGCCATCGGCATCGCCGGCATGGATCGGCTGGTGCAGCGCAACGTGCTCGCGATGTCCGGGCGCGCCGTGGAAGCCGCCGGCGACGTCAACACGCTGCTGCTCGACAAGACCGGCACCATCACGCTGGGCAACCGGCAGGCTGCCGCCTTCATCCCCATCGACGGGGTCTCCCCCGAGCAACTGGCCGACGCCGCGCAGTTGTCCAGCCTTGCCGACGAAACACCGGAAGGGCGCTCGGTTGTCGTGTTCGCCAAACAACACTTCGGCCTGCGCGCGCGCACGCCGGGCGAACTCACACATGCCCATTGGGTGGCCTTTTCCGCCGCGACACGGATGTCGGGTGTCAACCTGGACGGGCATCTGCTGCGCAAGGGTGCGGCCAGCTCGGTCGCGGAATGGGTACGCGGGCAAGGCGGCATGGTTCCCGCCCAGCTCGGCGTGATCATCGACGGCATCTCCGCCGGCGGCGGCACCCCGCTGGTCGTCGGAGAAAGCCGCGACGGCGAGGCGTCAGTGCTGGGTGTCATTCATCTCAAGGACGTCGTCAAGCAGGGCATGCGGGAGCGGTTCGACGAGATGCGCCGCATGGGCATCCGTACGGTGATGATTACCGGCGATAATCCGTTGACCGCCAAGGCGATAGCCGACGAGGCCGGGGTCGACGACTTCCTCGCCGAGGCCACCCCCGAGGACAAGCTCACGCTGATCAAGCGGGAGCAAGAAGGCGGCAAGCTGGTCGCGATGACCGGCGACGGCACCAATGACGCGCCGGCCCTGGCTCAAGCCGACGTGGGCGTGGCCATGAACACCGGCACGTCGGCCGCCAAAGAGGCCGGCAACATGGTCGACCTGGACTCCGACCCCACCAAACTCATCGAGATCGTCGAAATCGGCAAGCAATTGCTGATCACCCGCGGAGCGCTGACCACCTTTTCGATCGCCAACGACATCGCAAAATACTTCGCGATCATCCCGGCGATGTTCGTCGCCCTGTTCCCCGGGCTGGATCTGCTCAACATCATGCGGCTGCACAGCCCGGAGTCGGCGATCCTGTCCGCGGTGATCTTCAACGCGATCATCATCGTCATGCTGATCCCGCTGTCGCTGCGCGGCGTCCGCTACACGCCGAGCAGCGCTTCAAAACTGTTGAGCCGCAACCTCTATATCTATGGGCTAGGCGGCATCATCGCCCCGTTCGTCGGGATCAAGCTGATCGACCTGATCGTCCAATTCGTCCCCGGGATACCCTGACATGAAGTTCTCGAATTTCATCCGCATGCACTGGGCGGCATTTCGCGCGCTGCTGGTGCTGACCGTAATCACCGGTTTGGCCTACCCGCTGTTCATCTGGCTGGTCGCTCAGGTACCCGGACTGCACGACAAAGCCGACGGGTCGATTCTGGCCGTCAACGGCGCGCCGGCCGGGAGCCGGCTGATCGGTCAGCTGTTCACCGACGGGGACGGCAACCCGCTGCCGCAGTACTTCCAGAGTCGCCCCTCGGCGGCCGGGAACGGCTACGACCCGCTGTCCTCGGGCGCGAGCAACCTCGGTCCGGAAAGCATCGTCGACACACCCGCCGATCCGTCGCAACTGGCGACCGGCAAGTCCGCATCGGATGCGGGCTTCAAGCCGAGCCTGCTGACGCAGGTGTGCTCGCGCAGCACCGCAGTGGGACGGCTGGAGGGTGTCGACGGATCGCGTCCGTTCTGCACGGGCGGCGGTGTGGGCGCGGTGCTCTCGGTGATCGGCCCCCGCGACGCCCGCGGAAACGTCATCCATCCCACCCGGGTGGTCAGCGTCAACGAGCCATGCCAGACGACCCGAATGCCGTTCCTGGCCAGCTACGAAGGTGTGCAGGTCGAGTGCGCCAAGTACGGCGAGGACTACTCGATCGGCCAGATCGTGCCCATCCACGGCGCCGCGCCTGGCCACCCGGTCGTGCCCGCCGACGCGGTCACCGCCAGCGCCAGCGGCCTCGACCCGAATATCTCCGTGGCCTATGCCGACATCCAGGTCGCCAGGGTCGCCGGGGCCCGCCATGTCAGCCCGGATCAGATACGCGAGGTCGTTGCACAGAACCGAAGCGGCCGCGCCCTTGGGTTTTTCGGTGAACCATGCGTCAACGTGCTGCAACTCAACCTGCAACTCGATCACAGGTATCCGGTCACGAGCTAGCGCGATAGGGGGATGATGGTTGACGTGAGCGACGTCAGCTTCCGGGACCACCGTCCCAAACGCGGCGAGCTGCGCATCTACCTTGGCGCGGCTCCCGGCGTCGGCAAGACCTACGCGATGATGGGCGAGGCACACCGGCGACTGGAACGCGGCACCGACGTGGTGGCGGGGGTGGTGGAGGCCCACGGACGGGCGAAAACGGCTGAGCTGCTTGAGGGCATCGAGGTCATTCCGCCGCGCTACATCGAATATCGTGGCGGCAGCTTCCCCGAGCTCGACGTGCCGGCCGTCCTGACGCGCCACCCCCAAGTCGTCCTGGTCGACGAACTCGCTCACACCAATACACCGGGCAGCAAGAACCCCAAGCGATGGCAGGATGTCGAGGAACTGCTCGACGCCGGGATCACGGTGATCTCGACCGTCAATGTGCAGCATCTGGAGAGCCTCAACGACGTCGTCGCACAGATCACCGGTATCGAACAGAAAGAGACGATACCGGATTCGATCGTGCGCCAGGCTTCGCAGGTCGAGCTCATCGACATCACGCCAGAGGCGTTACGCCGCAGGCTTTCCCATGGAAACGTCTATGCGCCGGAAAGGATCGACGCGGCGCTTTCCAACTACTTCCGGCGCGGGAACCTCACCGCACTAAGGGAATTGGCGCTGTTGTGGCTGGCCGACCAGGTTGATACCGCGCTGGCCAAGTACCGCGCGGAGAAGAAGATCACCGACGTGTGGGAAGCCCGCGAGCGAGTCGTCGTGGCGGTCACGGGAGGCCCGGAATCGGAGACGTTGGTACGACGGGCGTCCCGGATTGCGTCGAAGTCCAGCGCCGAGCTCATGGTGGTGCACGTCATACGTGGTGACGGATTGGCCGGCCTGTCGGCGTCCCGGATGGCCAAAATCCGCGGGCTGGCGAACAGCCTCGACGCTTCCCTGCATACCGTGGTCGGTGACGACGTACCCACGGCGCTACTTGATTTCGCCCGTGAGATGAACGCGACTCAGCTGGTGATCGGCACCTCTCGACGGTCCCGGTGGGCGCGCATCTTCGAGGAGGGTATCGGCCTGAGGATCGTCGAGCGGTCCGGAAAGATCGACGTCCACCTCGTCACCCATGAAGAATCCAAACGCGGCTTTCGGGCCGGGTCGCTCTCGCCCCGCGAGCGGCGGGTCATGTCGTGGCTGGCGGCCTTCATCGTTCCATCGGTCATCTGCGCGGTCACCGTGACGGCGTTAGACCGGTATCTGGACACCAGCGGCGCCAGCGCGCTGTTCTTTGTCGGAGTGGTGGTCGTGGCTCTGCTCGGAGGCGTTGCCCCGGCTGTCGTTTCGGCGGTGTTGTCCAGCCTGTTGTTGAACTACTATCTGACGACTCCCCGGCACACCTTCACCATCGCCGAACCCGATGCCGCCGTCACCGAGGTGGTCCTATTACTGGTGGCGGTCGCGGTCGCGGTTCTGGTCGACGGCGCGACCAAACGCACCCGGGAGGCCCGACGCGCCTCCCAAGAAGCCGAACTGCTGACGCTGTTCGCGGGCTCGGTGCTGCGCGGCGCCGATCTCGAGACGCTGCTGGAACGGGTGCGGGAGACCTACTCACAGCGCACGGTCAGCATGCTGCGGGAGCCCAGCGAACAAGACCGCGCCGGCGGCAAGAAGAGCTACGTCGTCGAATGCGTGGGCAGAGATCCCTGCTTGACCGTCGATTCCGCCGACACCGCGATCGAGGTTGGCGACGATGAGTTCTGGATGCTAATGGCGGGCAAGAAGCTCTCCGCGCGTGACCGCCGGGTACTGAGCGCAGTCGCCAATCAGGCCGCGGGCCTGATCAGGCAGCGTGAGCTGGCCGAGGAAGCCAGCCATACCGAGGCAATCGTGCGAGCCGACGAGCTGCGGCGCGCCCTACTTTCGGCGGTCAGCCACGACCTGCGCACACCGCTGGCGGCGGCCAAGGTCGCGGTGTCCAGCTTGCGCGCCGAGGACGTCGCCTTCTCCCCCGAGGACACGGCGGAATTGCTGGCCACCATCGAGGAGTCGATCGACCAGCTGACCGCACTGGTCGGAAACCTGCTTGATTCCTCGCGTCTGGCCGCCGGCGTGGTGCACCCGGATCTGCGCCGGGTGTATCTGGAAGAAACGGTGCAACGCGCGCTGGTCAGCATCGGCAAGGGCGCCACCGGCTTCTACCGATCCGCCATCGACCGCGTCAAGGTCGACGTCGGTGACGCCGTGGTGATGGCCGACGCCGGGCTACTGGAACGAGTCCTTGCCAACCTGATCGACAACGCGCTGCGATATGCACCCAAATGTATAGTCCGGGTCAACGCGGGACGCGTGGGCGATCGGGTGCTGATCAATGTCATCGATGAAGGTCCCGGAATCCCGCCGGGTACCGAGGAGCAGATCTTCGAAGCATTTCAGCGGCTCGGGGATCACGACAACACCACCGGGGTCGGTCTGGGGATGTCGGTAGCGCGGGGCTTCGTCGAAGCGATGGGCGGCACAATTGCGGCCACCGACACGCCGGGCGGCGGACTTACCGTGGTGGTGGATCTGGCTGCGCCACAGGGGGTTCAATGACCCGCGCCAGCGACGATGCAGAGCGAAGCGATGAGGTGGGGGCACCTCCCGCTTGCGGGGGAGAGCGGCGCGAATGACCAGGGTGCTGGTGATCGACGACGAGCCGCAGATCCTGCGTGCGCTGCGCATCAACCTGTCCGTGCGCGGCTACGAGGTCATCACCGCCTCGACCGGTGCCGGCGCGCTGCGTGCCGCCGCCGAGCACAAACCTGACGTGGTGATCCTCGACCTCGGGCTGCCCGATATATCCGGTATCGAGGTGCTGGCCGGTCTCCGGGGTTGGCTGACCACACCGGTGATCGTGTTGTCGGCGCGCACCGACTCGTCGGACAAGGTCGAGGCCCTCGACGCCGGCGCCGACGACTACGTCACGAAACCTTTTGGGATGGACGAATTTTTGGCCCGGCTGCGCGCGGCGGTCCGCCGCAATACCGCGGCGTCCGAAATAGAGCAGCCGGTAATCGAGACGGATTCATTCACCGTCGATCTGGCCGCCAAGAAGGTCACCAAGAACGGCGCCGAAGTGCATCTCACCCCAACCGAATGGGGAATGCTCGAGATGCTGGTCCGCAATCGTGGCAAGCTGGTGGGCCGCGAGGAACTCCTCAAAGAGGTATGGGGCCCGGCGTACGCCACCGAAACCCATTACCTGCGCGTATATTTGGCGCAGCTGCGGCGCAAACTCGAAGATGACCCGTCGCATCCCAAACACCTGCTGACCGAATCGGGCATGGGGTATCGCTTCGAGGCCTGAGTGTGCGTCCAGGGCGTCGAGCGTGCGCCCAGGGCGTCGAGCGTGCGCCCAGGGCGTCGAGCGTGCGCCCAGGGCGCAGATTTTCGCGAAATCGTCGCCTACACCGCACACTCGACGCCCTCAGCGCACGCTGGAACGCCGGGCTGTGGGCACATGTGACTCACCCGGCGATCGACAGCACGATGCCGTCCAAGATGTCGTGTTCGCTGACGGTCAGCTCATCGATGCCGGCGCGAACGCGCAACTCGCGCGCCAGCTCCTCGACCACGATCGCGCCGCCGCCGATCACGTCGGCCCGCCCCTCATGCATCGGCGGCAGCGCTGCACGCTGGGACCGCGACATGCCGATCAGCCGCTCGCAAACCGCCAACAGATCATTGCCGGCGACGCGCGAAAGATGAATGGCCGCGGAGTCATACGTCGTCATGTTGTGAGCCAGCGCAGATAGCGTAGTCATCGTTCCCGCCAGACCGACCCAGGTCCGCGCTCCTTCGACAGTCACCACGCCCAGCGCGACCTCGAGCCGCTCGCGCACCACCTCGCGGGCCGCCGCCACTTCCTCCGGCGTCGGCGGATCCGAATGCAAACAGCGTTCGGTCAGCCGGACACAGCCGATGTCGGCCGAGTAGCTCGCCACAACGCTGTCCCGGCCGAACACGATCTCGGTTGAGCCGCCGCCCAGGTCGACAACGACGAAAGGGCCGGCCGCGCTGTCCAATTCGCCGACAGCTCCGCGGAAGGACAGTTCGGCCTCTTCGGCGCCGGTGATCACCTCCGCAACCGCACCGGGCAGCACGGCGCCCAGCACTTCGGCCGTCATCGCAAAGAAAACATCACGATTGGCGACATCGCGAGCGGCCGACGTGGCCACCATCCGCACCCGCTCGACACCGTGCTGTTTCAGCAGAGCAGCGTAGTCGGTTAATGCATCCCGGGTCCGGGCAATCGCGTCCGGTGCGAACTGGCCCGTCGCGTCCACACCCTGACCCAGCCGCACGATCCGCGTCTCGCGATGCATGTCGTGCAGCTTGCGGTCGCTTGCGTCGGCGATGAGCAACCGAATTGAGTTGGTGCCGCAGTCAATACCGGCGAGCCTGCTCACCATTGCCCCGCCACCAAAACGTGGGCCGTCGCGGGCTCGGCGGCCAGGATCGCCAGCGCCTCATCGCCGAGCGGGTTACACCCGGGCCCCGTGGCCAGCGAGTGCGCGATCAGCACGTGCAGGCACTTGACCCGGTCCGGCATTCCGCCGGCAGAGAACGTGGTCCCCAGCGACTCGATCGCGTCCCGTTCGGCCAGATACGATTCGTGAGCTCGCCGATACCCGGCTGCCAGTTCGGGGTCCCGCCGCAACCGCTCGGTCATCTCGCGCATCAATCCCGTCGTCTCGAGCCTGCTCGCGGCTGCGGTCAGCACCGGATGTGTGAGGTAGTACAACGTTGGAAAGGGCGTGCCGTCAGGAAGTCTCGGCGCCGTCTTCACCACACCGGGCTCACCGTTGGGGCAACGGTAGGCAATCTCCAGCACGCCGCGCGGCTCACGCCCGAGCTGACGCGCCACGGTTTCCAGGTCGGCACGATCAACCACCGGGAGCCGTGGGATTCGGTGCGGCCGGCGGTACGGGACGGGGTGGTTCCGGTTCCGCCGGGGCGGGCGGGACTTCCGACGCAGGCACGTTGGCCGGCGGCAGGTGCGGAGTGTCGGCGATGGTGTGCCACAGCGAGGTGTACCAAGGATCGTTGTTGGCCGGTTTCGCTGTCTGCGATCCCGGCTGCGCGGGCTCCGCCGCCGTTGCCGGGAGCTGAACTTGGAATGGGACGTCTCCGGGCATCACAAAGCCGAGACGCTCGCGGGCCTGCGCTGCAATATAGGCCGGGTCACCGAGCTTGGCCTTTTTCTGCTCGAGGTCGGCGATCTGCCGACGCAGCGCGGCTTCGCTTGCAGCCAACTGATTCATCTCAGTGCGCTGCGCGAAGTAGGTGCGTACGGGTCCGGCGATGGTCAGAGTCAGGACGCACGCCACCGCGGCCAGCACCGCCGCCCGTCGCGCGGTGAAGCCCAGCCGCTGGTCTGAGCGCTGCTCGACGGATTCGGCGGCCTGCCGCTTGATGGGCTCGACGACATGCTCATACAGCGTCCGCGTGGCGTTGCGGCTGGCGTGGGTTGCGGTTTGGGACGGCTTCGAGGATGGCTTGGCCGAGCGGCGGCGCCGATCCGAATCGCCGGCCTTCCCCGGACGCGATGCCGGGGAGCGCCGCTTCGAATCTGGCCGTTTCGATTCAGGCATTGGAGATCTCGACGCGTCCGCCTATGGCTGTCAAGCTATTCCAACCTATTTTGGGTCCGGCGCGAATCGCGGAAAAGCCAGATCGCCGGCGTAGCGGGCGGCGTCGCCGAGCGCCTCCTCGATCCGCAGCAGCTGGTTGTATTTGGCGACGCGCTCGCTGCGGGCGGGCGCGCCGGTCTTGATTTGCCCGCTGCCGACAGCCACCGCCAGGTCGGCGATCGTGGTGTCTTCGGTCTCGCCGCTGCGGTGGCTGATCATCGTGCGGTATCCGCTGTGGTGCGCAAGCGCGACGGCGTCGAGCGTCTCGGTCAGCGTGCCGATCTGGTTTACCTTGACCAGCAACGCATTTGCCACGCCTTTCTCGATGCCCTCCTCGAGCCGCTCGGGATTGGTGACGAAGATGTCGTCGCCGACGATTTGCACCCGGTCGCCGATCGACGCCGTCAAGGCTGCCCAACCATCCCAATCGCCTTCGAACAGCGGATCTTCCAGCGACACCAGCGGGTAGGCGCCAAGCAGGCCGGTGTAGAACTCCGTCATCGCATCAGCGGTGCGGGTCGTGCCCTCGAAGGTGTAGGCGCCGCCATCCGCGTGGAACTCGTTGGCCGCCGCATCAAGGGCCAATGCCACGTCAGGACCGGGTTTCAGACCCGCCGACTCGATGGCCCGGCAGATCAGGTCCAGGGCCGCGGTGGTGCCGGCCACATTCGGGGCGAACCCGCCCTCGTCACCCAGTCCGGTGCTCAGCCCCTGATTTTTCAGCACGGATTTGAGCGCGTGGTACACCTCGGCGCCCCAGCGCAGCGCCTCACCGAAGCTGGGGGCACCGATCGGCGCCACCATGAACTCCTGGATGTCGACAGCGGTGTCGGCATGCGCACCGCCGTTGAGGATGTTCATCATCGGCACCGGCAGGATGTGCGCGTTCGGTCCGCCGATATAGCGGAACAGCGGGAGCTCCGCAGAGTCGGCGGCCGCTTTGGCGACGGCCAGCGAGACGCCCAGGATTGCGTTGGCGCCCAGCCGGGACTTGTCCGGGGTGCCATCGAGGTCTACCAGCGCCTGGTCCACCAACCGCTGATCGTCAGCGCTGAGTCCGATCACCGCCGGACCGATCTCGTCGAGCACCGCTTGTACTGCCTTGTGCACGCCTTTGCCGCCATAACGCTCACCGCCGTCGCGTAACTCAACGGCCTCGTGCTCACCGGTCGACGCGCCGGACGGCACCGCTGCGCGGGCAAACGTTCCGTCGATCAGGGCTATCTCGACCTCGACCGTCGGGTTACCGCGGGAATCGAGGATCTCGCGGGCCCCGACCTGCTCGATAATCGGCACTGGGTTCTCCTTGCGTCGTAGCCGGTGCGTGCACGTCGTTGTTGCGTTCGCTGGCCAGGCTCGCCGTAGCAAGCTCAGGGGCTCCATCACAGGCTGGCCCCGGCCCGCCCTTAGCGTAAGGCCTGGGTCAGCGATACATCCTGCTACAGCGGGTGACCCGCCGCGTAGGCGGTCGCCCAGTCCCGGACCGCCCGTGCGTAAACGCCGGAGTTGTTGTAGGCCCGCAGCGCGGTTATCCACCCTCGCGGTGTCGCCAGATCCTTTCCGCGCCAACATAGGTAGCCGGCTGCCGCAAGCGCCGCATCGTCGATGTTGTCCGGGCTGAAGCGGCCGTCGTTGTGGGCGTCGACACCGTACAACCGCCATGTCTCCGGAATGAACTGCATCGGCCCCATCGCACGCGCCACCCCGTCCTCGTCCGTCACCTCTTCCTCACTGTCGACGATGCGCAGGGTCCCGCCACTGCCGTCCAGGCGAACACCCCGAATAGGCGGATTCACATCTCCATTGGGTGCCAGCGTCGCGCCGCGGTAGGTGCCGTGGTGGCTTTCGACCTGTCCGATGCCGGCCAGCGTGGTCCACGCAATGTGGCACTTCGGGTTCTCGACCTCGGCGACCCGGGCGGCGTACGCGTAGGCCTCGAGCGCGACGACCGGAATCTCCAACGCTGCCGACCGCAGTTCGGCCCATTCACGCAGCTGATCCGCGGGGCGACCGCTGGCGTGCGTGTCCACCGGTGGCACCGGATCCCCGGGCGGCGGCGGGACGCCTTCCGGGATGAACAGGCTGAGCTGCCACGTGCAGCTGGAGGCCAGCAGCATCGCGGTCGCGCCGATCACGGCGACCGCACGCAACCAACGCCTCGGCGACACCACGCTCCCCTAAACTCCCGTACACCAACTTGCGCCACAACCATCGTCCCACGGGTTTCGGGCCTACCCGGTCGCGTCAGGGCCCCAGCGCATGGACATGATCGCGGCTTCAGCTAATTATCGATTAGCTGAAGGCAACTTTGGCTAGCAATGGCAGACCACTGCCGACCACTCGGATTCGCAACCTCATGCGCGATATTACCTACCGACAGACCGCAGAAACGGCAAACATCGTGGTGATCGCTGTTATGAACAATCTAAGAACCGGGAATACATCCGCCCCATCGCCGCCCTGGGCGCCGCATTCCAGGCCCGCCGGACACTTGGATCCGGGCACCGGGCCTCTCAGGCGTCGTCGGCCACGGCGCCGGCCGCCGATTCATTCCCAGCGTCGTCAGCGTTGCCATCGGTATCGCCAGGCGCCGAAATGACAGTGACCGGCTCATCGTCGGTTGCCGAATCACCGGATGGCCAGTGGTCACGCCACTCCCGTTCGGCGACTTCGCCGAGCGGGGCTATGTCGAACTCCTCTGGAACGCCGGCCCCGCGGCGTGTGGCGGCAACCGCCCTTTCAACCCTGCGGACCTTATCCACGAACTCCAAAACTGCCGTACGCAGCCCACTTTCCGCATCAATATCAGCCGACACCGAGATTGACGTGATCTCGGCAGGGATCAGATCGGCGGGCAGGCCAACTTTAACAGCCCGCGCAATCGCCTTCTGCGCCAAGGCTAATGCTGGTTGACCGGTGTGTACGTCGTCCATCACCGAATTACGCGGCTTTTCGGCCGCCTTGCGCTCTTCCCACTGGGCCAACTGCTCTTCGAGCGAAATAGATTGGCCGGCAAGCACTCCCGGCACCCGATTACCCAGCTTTCGCATCAGTGTGACGGCAACGTCGTCGATGGTGAAGGGAAACTGCGGTGCGTCCTCTGCGATGCGAGCGTGGAAGAGAACCTGTAACAACACGTCGCCGAGTTCTTCGCGCAGCTGGTCGGCGTTGCCGCTGCGGACCGCGTCCAACAGCTCGTAAGTCTCCTCCAGCAAGAATCTGCGCAACGAGTCGTGGGTTTGCTCGCTTTCCCACGGCCCCGCTGTGCGCAGTTTGTCCATTATCGCGACGGCGTCGACCAGTCGTTCGCCGCGCGGCGTCTCCGGTGCCGAGATCAGCCGGGCTCCGGCCGCCAATCGAGCGGTGACTGCGGGGTGGTCGGGGTCGGACGAGAGCAGGACCGGCGCGTCGTCACCGGAGTGCACCGGTCGCGCGGCGGGCAGCGACCACGGCACCGCAACAGGCATCTCTTCGGTGTATTGCACCTCTCCGCTGAGAAATTCGATGGCTTCGACAGGCACCAGCGACGGGCGGCGGGGGTCGAACAAGACGACGATCATCGCGCTTGTCGCTCCTCACTCGACATCGTTGCCGGTCGGGACGGCCCGACTCGCCCCCGCAAGCGGGTGGGGGTACTCCCCCGCGGAGCTTGGACCCCACCTCCGGCCGCCAGGTCTTCGTCGGGCGTTAACGATTGCCCGACTCCACCTCGGGCCGATCCTCGGCCCGCATCGTCGTCGGGCGTTAACGAACTCGTTATACCAACAATTTCTTTCTGCGGTTTCCCCTCGAGCGCGGTCACCAGATTCGCCACCATCTGCACCAACTCGATATCGCGGATGCGTGGCGCGCCGACGCCGCCGGCTCGCGGAATGGGCACCTGCACCGTGGACGTCGTGGCGCGGTAGTTCGCGGCCGGATACATCCGCTTGAGCCGCACCTGGGCGGAATCCGCCAGCGTGATCGGCGACAGCCGCACGGTCGCCGCCGATGGGGCCGATACCTCGGTGATGCCGGCGGCGCGGCACAGCAGCCGCAACCGGGCCACCGCCACCAGCCGCTGTGCCGGTTCGGGCAGTTCCCCGTAGCGGTCGGTGAGCTCGTCCACAACGGCGCTGACGGCCGCGTCGTCTGAAGCCGCGGCCAGCCGCCGATACGCCTCCAGTCGTAGCCGGTCGCTGGCGATATAGTCCGGCGGCAGGTGCGCATCCACCGGCAAGTCGATCCGCACATCTTTGGGCTCCTCGGCGGTGGTGATGGTTTCACCGTCTGAGGCCGCTTGTAAGGCCGCCCGGTAAGCCTCCACGGCCTCGCCCACCAACCTCACGTACAGGTCGAATCCGACACCGGCGACGTGTCCGGACTGCTCGACACCCAACACATTGCCGGCGCCCCGGATTTCGAGGTCTTTCAGCGCGACCGCCATGCCCGCGCCCAGCTCATTGTTCTGCGCGATGGTCGCCAACCGGTCGTAGGCGGTCTCCGTCAGCGGTGTATTCGGCTGATACAGGAAGTAGGCATAACCACGCTCGCGGCTACGCCCCACCCGACCGCGCAACTGGTGCAGCTGCGACAGCCCGAAGGTATCGGCGCGCTCGACGATCAGCGTGTTGGCGTTGGAGATGTCCAGACCGGTCTCCACGATCGTGGTGCACACCAGGATGTCGTACTCGCGGTTCCAAAATCCCTGCACCGTGCGTTCCAGCCGTTCTTCGGGCATCTGCCCGTGCGCGACGACGACCCGCGCCTCGGGCACCAGCTCACGGACCCGGGCCGCCGCCCGGTCAATCGAGCTGACCCGGTTATGCACGTAGAAGGCCTGCCCGTCGCGCAGCAACTCGCGACGCAGGGCCGCGGCGACCTGCTTGTCGTCATGCGGGCCGACGTAGGTCAGCACCGGATACCGCTCTTCGGGCGGCGTCAGGATCGTCGACATCTCGCGAATCCCGGCCAGGCTCATCTCCAGGGTCCGCGGGATGGGAGTGGCGCTCATCGTCAGCACGTCGACGTGGGTGCGCAGCGACTTGATGTGCTCCTTGTGCTCAACGCCGAACCGCTGCTCCTCGTCGACCACGACAAGCCCCAGATTCTTCCAGCGCACCCCGGTTTGCAGCAGCCGATGGGTGCCGATCACGATGTCCACCGTCCCGTCGGCCAGGCCCTCGATCACGGCGCGCGACTCGGCGGGCCCGGTGAACCGCGACAACCCCTTGACGGTCACCGGGAATCCGGCCATCCGCTCGGCAAAAGTCTGCAGATGCTGGTCGGCCAACAGCGTGGTGGGCACCAGCACCGCGGCCTGTTTGCCATCCTGGACCGCCTTGAACGCTGCCCGCACCGCGATCTCGGTCTTGCCGTAGCCGACGTCGCCACAGATCACCCGATCCATGGGGATCGGCTTTTCCATGTCCGCCTTGACCTCTTCGATCGCGGTCAGCTGGTCGACGGTCTCGGTGAACCCGAACGCATCCTCCATCTCGGCCTGCCACGGCGTGTCCGGCGCGAACGCGTGTCCCGGGCTGGCCTGCCGTTTGGCGTACAGCGAGACCAGCTCGCCGGCGATCTCCCGCACGGCACGGCGTGCCTTGGTCTTGGTGTTGGCCCAGTCGCTGCCGCCGAGCCGGGAAAGCGCCGGCGCCTGCCCGCCGACATACCGCGACAGCTGGTCCAGGGAATCCATCGGGACATACAGCTTGTCGGAACCGCCGCTCTTTTTGTTTGAGGGCTTGCTCGAGGCGTATTCGAGCACCAGGTACTCGCGCCGGGCCCCGCCCACGGTGCGCTCGACCATTTCCACGAACCGCCCGATGCCGTGCTGGTCGTGGACCACGAGGTCGCCGGCGGTCAGCGCCAGCGGGTCCACGGTGTTGCGCCGCTTGGCCGCCAGCCGCTTGCCTTCGACGGACGTCGCCCGGTTGCCGGTCAGATCCGTCTCGGTGATGAGCACCAGGTTGGCGCCCGGGACGACGAGCCCGTCGTGCAGCGGGCCCTTGAGCACGCCGACTATTCCTGGTTTGGGCGGCCCGCCCGGCTCCAGCATGGCGGCGGGGGTGTCGGACTCAGCCAGCCGCTCCACCACCCGATGGGCGGTCCCGGCGCCGGGCGCGACCACCACGGCGGAGCCGCCGGTCGTGACGTGCGCGCGCAGCATAGCGAAGATGCCTTCGATGTCATGCTGGTGCCCGCGAGCCGACGGCGACGGCCGGATCTCGAGCTCCATCGCCGACTCGTCGGATAGCTGGCTCAACGTCCACCAGGGATGACCGGACCGGGCCGCCGCAGCCTGCACATCGTCCACTTCGGCGAAGCCCGAGCCGCCCAGTTGTTCGACGTCGACGGGCGCGTCAGTACCCAGGGCGGCGACCGACCACGACGCTTCGAGGAATTCGCGGCCCGTCTTGATCAGGTCGGCGGCCCGGCTACGCACCTTTTCCGGGTCACAGAGCAACACCGGAGTGCCTTGCGCCAGTTGGCCGGTCAGCAGCACGTGCTCGTCGGGCCGAAGCACCGGGAGCAGCGCTTCCATGCCGTCGACCGGGATACCCTCGGCCAGCTTGGCCAGCATGTCGGTGACACTGCCGGTGACGGCGGGCCCGCCCGTGCGGTGCCGGGCGGCCAGCTGCGCGGCCCGCTCCCGTACGTCGTCGGTCAGCAGCAGTTCACGGCAGGCGACCGCAATCAGCGTGTCGACCTCGATCTCCGGAATGGAGCGCTGATCGGCGACCGAGAACATCCGCATTTCGCTGACCTCGTCACCCCAGAACTCGATGCGCACCGGGTGTTCGGCGGTCGGGGGGAAGACGTCGAGAATCCCGCCGCGGACGGCGAACTCGCCACGACGGCCCACCATGTCGACCCGGTTGTATGCCAGCTCGACCAGTCGGGCGATCACCTCCTCGAAGGCGATCTCCTGGCCGATGGTCAGGGTGACCGGTTCCACCAGGCCCAGCTGCGGCGTCATCGGCTGCAGCAGCGAGCGCACCGCGGTCACCACCACCTGCAAAGGCGGCCCGAGTGGGGCGCCGGGATCGGGGTCGGGATGGGCCAGTCGGTGCAGCACCATCAATCGGGTGCCCACGGTGTCGACGCCCGGCGAGAGTCTCTCGTGCGGCAGTGTTTCCCAGGACGGGAAGGCCGCAACGGCGTCGCCGAAGACGCCGCGCAGTTCAGCGGTCAGTTCGTCGGCTTCGCGCCCGGTCGCGGTGACTACCAGCAAGGGGCCCAACCGCGCCAGCGCACTGGCGACGAACGGCCGTGCGCTGGCCGGACCCACCAGGCTCAATTCGGCCGGTCGAGCGGCCGCGGTTTCGATCAGCTGCTGGAAGGTCGGCGCGGTGAGCGCCCATTCAACGAGCCCCGCGATCGGGGTTTCTGGGCGAGCAGGCCCCGGTGCGGTCATGATGAACCCATTCTAGGTGTGCAGAGTTCGTCAATATTGAGCCCTGCGCCGTCAAGGGATCGTATGAAGAGCGGCATCCGACGCCTCGCGGGCGCACGTTGGATTCATGACGTTGCTGGACATCCTGCCGTCTATCGGTCACGCGGCTCCCCCGCGGGTGGATCTCGCGATCTGGCCCGTCACCACGCATTCCGACGAGGAGGGCCGGCTCGGACCTGCTGGCCCGCGACTGCGGTTGAGTCGCGCCTACTGGTCCTGAAGCCTGGGGTCGGCCTCCAGGTGGGTCAGGCCATTCCACATCAGGTTGACCAGGTGCGCGGCGACCACTTCTTTCTTGGGCTCCCGCGTATCGAGCCACCATTGCGCCGTCATCGACACCGAGCCCACCAGTGCCTGGGCATAGAGCGGGGCCAGCTCCGGATCCAGGCCGCGGCGAGCGAAGTCGCCGGCCAGAATGGAGCTGACCTGGCTGACGGCGTCGTTGAGCAGGCTGGAGTAGGTACCCGAGCTGATCGAGGCCGGCGAGTCGCGGATCATGATCCGGAAGCCGTCGGTGCGTTCTTCGACGTACGTGAGCAACGCCAGGGCGACCCGCTCGACCCGCACCCGGGACCGGTTGTTGGTCAGCGACGAGGTGATGCCGTCGAGCAACGCCGACATCTCACGGTCGACGACCACGGCGTACAAACCCTCCTTGCCGCCGAAATGCTCGTAGACGACCGGCTTGGACACGTTGGCGCGCTGGGCGATCTCTTCGATGGAGGTGCCCTCGTAACCACGTTCGGCAAACAGCGAGCGCGCGATACCGATGAGTTGGTGTCGACGCTCGCTACCGGTCATCCGGGCACGCGGCGCACGCACCTCTTTGTCCGGCTCTTTATCCAGCACAGCCACGCAATCAGCGTATCGGTTCGAAGGCGGCGAACCATCCTTGTTTCCCTCGGGCCGCGAGCGGCCCGCATCGTCGTCAGACTAAAGTCAACTTGGCGCGGCCCCGCCGATCGCCGTAGGTACGCGATCCGTCGTGGTGTAATCGGCAGCACATCAGATTTTGGTTCTGAGAGTTCAGGTTCGAGTCCTGGCGACGGAGCTTCGTTTGGTCAGGACATTGCACAACGGTTTTTTGCCTTCACCGCAGCTGAAATGACACCCTTGACGGCGTGTCGACGCTTCGGCCTGCCACCTCGCGTGGGACAAAGCCAACATTAAGGACGGGCCAACATTAAGGACGGGCCAACATTAAGGACGGGCCAACATTGAGGAGGGTTGATGTCGTCTCGTGGTGATACCGCGGTCCTGGTTCTCGCGGCCGGGCCCGGCACCCGGATGCGGTCAGACACCCCGAAGGTGCTGCACACGATCGCCGGTCGCAGCATGTTGTCCCACCTGCTGCACGCGATCACCAAGGTGGCACCCCAGCATCTGGTCGTGGTCCTGGGCCACGACCACCAGCGCATCGCACCGCTGGTCGCCGAATCGGCCGACGCCCTCGGACGCACGATCGACGTCGCGCTGCAGGACCGACCGCTGGGCACCGGCCACGCGGTCCTCTGCGGCCTATCCGCGCTGCCCGAGGACTACGCCGGCATCATCGTCGTCACCTCGGGCGACACGCCACTGCTGGACTCTGACACCCTGGCCGATCTGATCGCGACCCACAACGCGGTGTCCGCCGCGGTGACGGTGCTGACCACGACGCTCGGCGACCCCAGCGGCTACGGGCGCATCCTGCGCACTCAGGACAACGAAGTCATGGCGATCGTGGAACACACCGACGCGACGCCCTCGCAGCGCGAGATCCGCGAGGTCAACGCCGGCGTGTACGCCTTCGACATCGCGGCGTTACGCTCGGCGCTGAGCCGGCTGAGCTCCAACAACGCCCAACAGGAGCTCTACCTCACCGACGTCATCTCCATCCTTCGCGGCGACGGCCAGGCCATCCATGCCCGGCACGTCGACGACAGTGCGCTGGTGGCCGGTGTCAACAACCGCGTCCAGTTGGCGCAACTGGGCGCCGAGCTCAACCGCCGGATCGTCGCCGTCCACCAGATGGCCGGTGTCACCATCGTCGACCCCGCCACCACCTGGATCGACGTCGACGTGACGATCGGTCGCGACACCGTCATCCACCCCGGGACCCAGCTGCAGGGCCGAACCCAAGTCGGGGGTCACTGCATCGTCGGCCCGGACACCACCCTGACCGACGTCACCGTCGGCGACGGCGCGTCAGTGGTGCGCACCCACGGCATGTCGTCGTCCATCGGTGCCGGCGCCACGGTCGGTCCCTACACGTACCTACGGCCCGGCACCGTGCTGGGCGAAGACGGCAAGCTCGGTGCGTTCGTCGAGACCAAGAACTCCACGATCGGCATGGGCACCAAGGTTCCGCACCTGACGTACGTCGGTGACGCCGACATCGGGGAGCACAGCAACATCGGCGCTTCCAGCGTGTTCGTCAACTACGACGGCGAGTCCAAACAGCGCACGACGATCGGCTCGCACGTGCGCACCGGATCGGACACCATGTTCGTGGCCCCGGTGACGGTCGGCGACGGCGCCTACACCGGCGCGGGCACGGTCGTGCGGAACGATGTCCCGCCGGGCGCGCTGGCGGTGTCCGCGGGACCGCAACGCAATATCGAGGGCTGGGTGCAGCGCAAGCGCCCGGGCAGTGCGGCCGCACAAGCAGCAGAAAGAGCTGCCCAGCAAGCTCCCGAGCAGTCCACACCCACCCGCGAGCCCGATCAGGCGCCGTGAGCCCGCGAACGAACCCGGCGGCACGTCCAGGCCCTTCGGTACGTACGATGGGTCCTTCCATTCCCTATCTCAATCCCGATACGGCGAGGGCAGTGCGTTGAGCCACGACTGGACCGATAATCGCAAAAATCTGATGCTCTTCAGCGGCCGCGCCCATCCGGAGCTGGCCGAGCAGGTCGCCAAAGAACTCGACGTCCACGTGACCGCGCAGGACGCACGGGAGTTCGCCAACGGCGAGATCTTCGTGCGCTTCAACGAATCGGTGCGCGGCTGCGACGCGTTCGTCCTGCAGTCGTGCCCGGCGCCGGTGAACACCTGGCTGATGGAACAGCTGATCATGATCGACGCCCTCAAGCGGGGCAGCGCCAAGAGGATCACCGCCGTCATGCCGTTCTACCCCTACGCCCGGCAGGACAAGAAGCACCGTGGCCGCGAACCGATTTCGGCGCGGCTGGTCGCCGACCTGCTCAAGACCGCGGGCGCCGACCGGATCGTGACCGTCGACCTGCACACCGACCAGATCCAGGGTTTCTTCGACGGGCCCGTCGACCACATGCGCGGACAGAACCTGCTGACCGGCTACATCCGGGACAACTACCCGGACGGCAACATGGTGGTGGTCTCCCCCGACTCAGGCCGGGTGCGCATCGCCGAGAAGTGGGCCGACGCCCTGGGTGGCGTCCCGCTGGCCTTCATCCACAAGACTCGTGACCCGCGCGTCTCCAATCAGGTGGTGTCCAACCGCGTCGTCGGCGAAGTCTCCGGGCGCACCTGCGTGCTGATCGACGACATGATCGACACCGGCGGCACCATTGCCGGTGCGGTCCAGCTGTTGCGTGAGGACGGCGCCGCCGACGTGATCATCGCGGCGACCCATGGCGTGCTCTCCGAGCCGGCCGCCGAGCGGCTGGCGGCATGCGGCGCCCGCGAGGTGATCGTCACCAATACGCTCCCCATAGGCGAAGACAAGCGCTTCCCGCAGCTCACGGTCTTGTCCATCGCGCCGCTGCTGGCCCGCACCATTCGCGCCGTCTTCGAAAATGGCTCAGTCACAGGGCTATTCGACGGAGACGCCTAGATGGCCGCGAAGGCAGACAAGGCCGTCATCTACCACAATCCCAGGTGCAGCACTTCCCGTAAGACGCTGGACTTGTTGCGGAACAATGGTTTCGAACCAACCATCGTCGAGTACCTGAAGACTCCGCCGTCGCGCAGCGAATCCCCCGCAAGCGGGACCCGGCCGGCTCGGCCGATCGACGCGGTCCGCGAGACTCTGTGAGGTTATTGCCAGCCGCTGCGGCCGCTGCGCTCATGCTGTCTGGGGCGGCCTGCGGGCCGAAAACGCCTGATTATCAGTCGATCTGGTCGACGAGTTCGACGACTACTACCACCACTACGACCATCGAAAAGCCCGTCCCCCTGTCGCAGTATCTGCAAAGCATCGGCGTCACCGGGCAGCAGGTGGCGCCGGACACGCTGACCGATCTGACCGTGTCGATACCGACGCCACCGGGCTGGTCGTCGTCTAGCAATCCGAACATCACTCCGGAGACGGTGATGATTTCCAAGGGCGGCAAGTATCCGACAGCAAGACTCGTGGTGTTCAAGCTGCGCGGGGACTTCGATCCGGCGCAAGTCATCAAGCACGGCAACGACGACGCCCAACTGTTCGAGAACTTCAAGCAGCTGGACGCCTCGACGGGAGACTTCCACGGCTTTCCGTCGTCGATGCTCGAGGGCAGCTACGACCTTGATGGCACGCGGCTGCACAGTTGGAACCGGATCGTCATTCCCACCGGCTCGCCGCCCGCCAACCAGCGATACCTGGTTCAGCTCACGATCACCAGCCTGGCCAACCAAGCGGTCGCGCAGTCATCCGACATCGAGGCGATCATCCGCGGATTCGTCGTCGCGGCAAAGTGATTGGGGTGGTTGCGGCCACCGAGATTGCCGCCATGGTCGTGGCTGGCACCCGAATCACAACCCTCACGGCAATTTCGGTGCGCGGTTGGGTCACTTCCTTCACAGGATTCACCGCGCGAAGGACCATGTTCGGTTTGCCCGCCTCCCTCATGCGCGGCAATGGCATCGTTCACCGTGCGGTTCAGCTGCACCAGCGTGGCGGTCATCTGGTCAGGCTGGGTTTCCCACAGCCGCGTCGAACCCTCGTCATCGGCCAGAACGCGTAGATCCGCCACCGAAGGTCTTGCGGATTTACGCCACGCAGCGCGTAGATCTACGCGCTGCGGCGGATGGTCTTGGCCGTCCGCCGCCGGATAGTCGACTCGAAACCGAACGAGGAGGCTGCAATGACCACTGTTCAAACAAATCAATGCCCGAGCGTTTTCGACGCCGGGTTGCCCATCATTGCCTACGACCACCTCACCGATCCCGACGAAGCGCACCTCATCATCGCCGACGCCCGCAAGCGGACCCCGATCGCCATCGGCCCGCACGGACCCGAGGTGCTCAGCTACGAGCTGGTCCGCACGGTGCTGCGCGACAACCGTTTCATCACGGCGCGCGGGCTCGGGCTCGACCTGCAGGGCATTACTTCCGGCCCACTGTGGGACAGGGCGATCGCCAACATCTTGGGCCTCGACGGGGATCGGCATCACCGGCTACGCCGGCTCGTCTCGAAAGCGTTCGCGCCCCGCGGCGCCGAGGGGCTGCGCACGCTGATCGTCGAAGTCATCACCGGGCTGGTTGACCCGCTCACCACCGTCGGGCACTGCGACGTCGTCTCCGACATCGCACGCCGCTACCCCACACCGGTCATCTGCGCCCTGCTGGGCGCGCCGCCCGAGGATTGGCAACTGTTCTCCGACTGGACCGACGACACGAAAAAGATTTTCGACTGGAACGTCGCCAACGACGGCCCGGCGATCCTTGCGGCATGGGACCAACTGGACGCCTATCTCGAGGACCTGGTCGCCCACCGGCGCGCATCGCTGGCCGACGACCTGATTTCCGACCTCATCCGCGCCGAAGACGACGGCGACCGTCTCACCCACGACGAAGTCCTCATGTTGTGCGCCACCCTGCTGGCCGCCGGCACCGACACCACCCGCAACCAGTTGGCCGCCGCGGTGCAGGTGCTGTGTGACCACCCCGACCAATGGGCGCTACTCGCCCAGCATCCCGAATTGGCAGCCGACGCGGTCCACGAGGTGATGCGTTACTACCCAATCGTGTTCGGCACCATCCGGCGGGCCGCCGAGGACGTCGAACTGGCCGGGTTCCGCATTCCGGCCGGAACGCTGGTGCTGGCCAACACCGCCGCGGCCAACCGGGACGCGTGCGTCTACGACGAACCGGGCCGTCTGGACATCACTCGTGAAGGCCCTCCGCCGATGCTCACCTTCGGCGGAGGTGTGCACTACTGCCTCGGCTCACACCTCGCGCGACTCGAGCTGACCGAAGCGCTTCGCGTCATCACCCAACGCATGCCCAACCCCCACCGAACGGGCCCCGCCCCATGGAAGGCCATCAGCGGCATCACCGGACCCAGCACCTTGCAATTGGAGTTCGACGCCGGGCACTGAGCGACCGTTGACTAAGTTGTCAGCCATGACTAACTGGACCGCCGCAGACCTGCCGTCATTCGCCGGTCGCACCGTCATCATTACCGGCGCCAATAGCGGGCTGGGCGCGGTGACGGCCCGCGAGCTGGCGCGACAAGGCGCCAAGATCATCATGGCCGTCCGCAACACCGGCAAAGGCGAATCCGCCGCGCAGCAGATGACCGGTCAGGTCGAGGTGCGTCAGCTCGACCTGCAGGATCTGTCGTCGGTGCGCCGGTTCGCCGACGGGGTGGACAAGGTCGACGTGCTGATCAACAACGCCGGCATCATGGCCGCCCCGTACGCACTGACCGTCGACGGCTTCGAGAGCCAGATCGGCACCAACCATCTCGGTCATTTCGCGCTCACCAACCTGTTGCTGCCCAAGCTCACCGACCGGGTGGTAACGGTGTCGTCGATGGCGCACTGGCCTGGTCGGATCAGCTTCGATGACCTGAACTGGAAGAGACGGCGATACTCGCCGTGGCTGGCCTACAGCCAGTCGAAGCTTGCCAACCTGCTTTTCACCAGCGAGCTGCAGCGACGCCTCAAGGCGGTGGGTTCTCCGTTGCGCGCCCTGGCGGCCCACCCCGGCTACTCGCACACCAACCTGCAAGGCGCCTCCGGCCGCAAGTTGGGCGACGCGCTGATGTCGGCCGCCACCCGGGTGGTGGCCACCGACGCCGACTTCGGCGCCCGGCAGACGTTGTACGCGGCGTCCCAGGACCTGCCGGGCAACACGTTCGTCGGTCCCAGGTTCGGCTCCATCGGACGCACGCAACCGGTCGGGCGCAGCCGGCGGGCCCGAGACCCGGCCACCGCCACCGCGCTTTGGGAGCTGTCCGAGCAGCTCACCGGCACCAAATTTCCGCTCTGAGGTGCACATGCGCTAACCTGACCGGGCGTCACGGCGAGGGTGGCTGGCCAGCCAGCACCGTTATCGACGGAGACCGACGAACTGTCGCGACCCTGGCCGTGCCCCCGAGAACCCAGGTGCCGAGCACACAGGAGCGACACAATGGCTAAGTCAGCGGTCAACCAATTGAAGGTCACGGTGCGAGCCGAGACCGGCAAGGGCGCCTCGCGGCGTGCCCGGCGCGACGGCAAAATTCCCGCCGTCCTCTATGGTCACGGCAGCGATCCGCAGCACCTGGAGTTGCCCGGACACGACTTCGCGGCCGTGCTGCGGCATGCGGGCACCAACGCGGTGCTGACCCTCGACATCGAGGGCAAGGAGCAGCTGGCGCTCACCAAGGCGCTCGACATCCACCCGATCCGCCGCACCATTCAGCACGCCGACCTGTTGGTCGTGCGCCGCGGCGAGAAAGTGGTCGTCGAGGTCGCCGTCATCATCGAGGGCGAGGCCGTACCCGAGACCCTGGTCACCCAGGAAGCCAACGCCATCGAGATCGAGGCCGATGTCTCGTCGATTCCCGATCAGTTGACGGTGTCCGTCCAGGACGCTGAACCGGGCACCCAGTTCACCGCCGGACGGATCACCCTGCCGAGCGGCGTCAACCTGATCTCCGACCCGGAGTTGCTGGTGGTCAACGTGGTGAACGCGCCGACGGCCGAGGAGCTCGCCGAAGAGGGCGCCGGGGAGGCCGCCGAGGCCGAAGAGGCCGAAGCCGCACCCGAACCCACCGCCGAACAGTCCGAGTAGGCGGCTCGCAACGTGGCCGAGCCGTTGCTGGTCGTCGGCCTGGGCAATCCCGGAGACAACTACGCGCGGACCCGGCACAACATCGGGTTCATGGTTGCCGACGTGCTCGCCGCGCGGCTGGGCCTGAAGTTCAAGGCGCACAAGCGTTCCGGCGCCGAAGTCGCCAGCGGAGGGTTGGCTGGGCACTCGGTGTTGTTGGCCAAGCCGCGCTGCTATATGAATGAGTCCGGCCGCCAGATCGGGCCGTTGGCGAAGTTCTATTCGGTCGCGCCGACCGACATCGTCGTCATCCACGATGACCTCGATCTGGAATTCGGCCGTATCCGGCTCAAGATCGCCGGCGGCGAAGGCGGCCACAACGGGCTGCGCTCGGTGGTGGCCGCACTGGGTACCAAGGAGTTTCAGCGGGTCCGCATCGGGATAGGCCGTCCGCCCGGACGCAAAGACCCCGCGACGTTCGTGTTGGAGAACTTCACCGCCGCCGAGCGCGCCGAAGTCCCCACTATCTGCGAGCAGGCCGCAGACGCCACCGAGTTGCTCATCGAACTGGGGCTAGAGCCCGCGCAGAACCGCATCCACGCCTGGTAAACACCGCGAGAGTGCGTGTTTGCACGCCGACACGCCGCAAACCGTGGCAATGTGCGCACGCTCGCGGCGGAGCGTGGCGGCGGCGAAAGCTACGTGACCAGGGTGACGGAGGTGGACCGGCGCAGCTTGCCCGACGGCGTCTTCGGGATGGTGCCGGGGCCCAGCACTACCACGTTGCGCGGCCGCACGTCGACCTCGGCCACCACCTCGTGGGCGACCTGGTGCTCGATGCGGCGCACCTCGGCCGGGTCCTGCCAGGCGTTGGACTCGACGGCGACGGCGAACGTCTCGCGTGAGTGGCCAGCGTCAAGGCGAACCGCGACGGCGCAGCCGGGCCGGACCCCCTCGACGCGGCCGGCGGCCCGCTCGATGTCGGTGGGATAGATGTTGCGGCCCGCCATGATGATGACGTCCTTGACACGGCCGCACACCACGACGTGGCCTTCCTCGGTGAGGTAGCCGAGGTCACCGGTGTCGTACCAGCCGTGCTCGTCCTGGGCCGGGATGAAGCCGCCCATGGTGAGGTATCCGGGCGTCAGCGACTCACCGCGCAGCTCGATGACACCGACGCCGCGCGCGAGCATCACATTGCCGTTCTCGTCGATGATGCGGGCCTCGAGGTCTTTCAGCAGGGGACCGAGCGTGGCGAGCCTGCGGGTGTTGCCCTTGGTGGCGGGTACGGCCCGGCGCAGGGCGGCCAGCAGATCGGCGTCGACCTCGTCGACGACGAGACCGGCGTCGCACTCCGAGAACGACACGGCCAGCGTCGTCTCGGCCATGCCGTAGGCCGGCAGGATCGCCGAGGGCTTCAGGCCGAACGGCCTGCCCGCGTCGAGCAGGTCCTCGACGTCGGCGGGTTCGACGGGCTCGGCACCGGACAGCGCGAAACGTAGGGTCGACAGATCGAAGTCGCCGGGCTTGGCCTGGCGACGCAACCGCTTGGCGAGCAGCGCGTAGGCGAAGTTGGGCGCCGCGGTCATGGTGCCGTTGTACTTGTCGATGAGCTTGGCCCACAGCAGCGTGTCGCGCAGGAAGTCCATCGGTGTGACCTTGACCAGCTCCGCGCCGAAGTACATCGGGATGGTGAGGAAGCCCACCATGCCCATGTCGTGGAAGCAGGGCAGCCAGCTGACCATGACGTCCCTGTCGACGTCGTACTGGGCACCGATGAACATCGCCTCGGCGTTGGAGTAGATGTTGCGGTGGGTGATCTGTACCGCCTTAGGAGACCCAGTCGAGCCGCTCGTTAATTGCATCAGCGCAAGGTCGTCCTCGCCGACGTCGATGGGATCGATCGGGTCCGACGCCAGCAGGTCGGTGATGGTGAGGACCTTGATGCCCTTCTCCTCGAGCACGGGGACGGCCACCAGGAAGGGCTCGGAGACGATGACGGCCTTGGCCTCGATCATGCCGATGACGTTCATGGTGTCTTCGGCCCATACGACTATGTCCGTGCGGGGTGTGGGCTGGTGCAGCATGGTCAGGCTGGCCCCGCGCATCCATAGGCCCTGGGCCGTCGGGGCGATCTCCACCGGGAGGCCGGCGAGCACGCCGACCGCGTCGCCGAGGCCGATGCCCGCGGCGGCCAGGCCGCCCGCGATGCGACGAGCGCGCTCGTAGACCTCACCCCAGGTGTGGCGGACGGGTTCGTGGGGTTCACCGGTGACCATGCCCGTTTTCGCGGTGCGGGCGTTGCGGTACATCTTCTCGGTAAACCTGCTCACAAAAACCTCCTCGGTTCCGGCACTTTTGCAAACGCCCGGGATCTCATATTCCGCCTGCGCAATGGCGCTTGGCGGCAGGCGCGCGAACATAGTTGGGCAGCGGTTAGGTCTCGATTCGATGATGAGTCAACGACCCCATGTTCGGTCGCGCGAGCAGCGAAAGCCGGGGCCAAGAAGCTTTGGCGGTGCCCATTCGTCAACCATCCCCCGGAACGCCCGGCGGACGGCGAAATCAAGTGGTCTTGCTCACCGCTACCCGTCACCGCGAATTATCTTAAACTCCTCTTAAGTAACTACCAAACTATGGCGCTACTTGAGTTTGTTTTCACACTTCGGTGGGCGCCGGCACCACGCGGGCGCCGGCCACCGGCCCGCTAGCGACCCGCACGGTGCGGCAGACCCCCGCTCCGGACACCTCGGTGCCCACGTCGACCGCCGCGGCGGCCGAGGCGCACAGGAAGGCGCACGTCGGACCCGAGCCGGACACGATGCCCACCTGGGCACCAGCTTCTAGACCGGCGCGCAGGGTACGCCGCAGGCCGGGGTCCAGGCTCACCGCGGCCGCTTGCAGTTCATTGCCCAACAGCGGCGCCAGCTGTTCCGCATCGCCCGCAGCCAGGGCCGCCAGCACCGGCCCGGGCCTGGGAAGCCGCGGCGGATCCCCCGCCTCCCTGAGCCGGTCCAGTTCGGCGAACACCGCGGGAGTGAGCAGCCCGCTGTCGGCGAACGCCAACACCCAGTGGAAGGTGTTGCGGGACAACACGGTGGCCAGCTCCTCGCCGCGGCCGGTTCCCAACGCGGTGCCGCCGTGCAGTGCGAATGGCACATCGCTGCCCAGCTGCGCGGCGAGCATGCGCAGATCACGGCGGGGGACATTGAGTTCCCACAGTGAATTCATGGCGACCAGGACGGCCGCCGCGTCGGCGCTGCCACCCGCCATACCGCCGGCAACCGGAATGGATTTGTCGATCATGATCGAAACATCGGGTGCCCGGCCGACGTGTTCGGCCATCAGTTCGGCGGCCTGCCAGGCAAGGTTGCGTTCGTCAGTGTGCAGCGTGTCGGCGCCCTCGCCGACGAGCTCGAGCGACAGCACATCGGCGTTGCGAACCGTCACCTCGTCGAGCAACGAGACAGCTTGGAATACCGTCGTCAGCTCGTGATAGCCGTCCTCGCGACGATCACCGACGGCCAGGTAGAGGTTGACCTTTCCGGGCACCCGAACGGTGACCGACCCGGTGGGCACCCACTGCGCGGCGGTGTTGCCGTCAGATGCGGACACCGCAGCAGACTATCGCTGCGACGGCCGAACCACACGTAACGGCACTGCGGTCAGCTCGGGGACGATTGCGGTTGCGCTGTGTCCGGCCTTGTCCGCGTGGTGCCGTCGTCCCGATCAGCGGAACGCTGCAACAACCGCACGAAGTCGTCAATGGACAGCGTCTCGCCGCGACGGGCGGGATCGATGCTGGCGGCCAGCAATCGATTGGCCGACTCGCTGCCCGAGCCCGCCCATTCCGCAAACGCATTACGCGCTGTCTTGCGCCGTTGCGCGAACGCGATGTTCACCAGCCCGAATACTTGCCGGCGGAAGGCGTCGTCGGTCGGCCACGGCGAGGTCACGTACCGATCGATGCGAACCAGCCCGGAATAGACGCGGGGAATCGGCCAGAAGACGGTCGGCGACACCATGCCGCAACGGCGAACCCGTCCGAAGAAGCGGACCTTGACGCTGGGCACCCCGTAGTCCTTGCCACCCGGCTCCGCGGCGAGACGTTCGGCGACCTCGGCCTGCACCATCACCGTCACGACCCGAATGGGCGGAAATTCGGCCAGCAGATGCAACAGCGCCGGAACCGCGATGTTGTAGGGCAGGTTCGCGACTAAGGCTGTCGGGCCTGTCGGACCCATGGCCGCATCGTCACGACGAAGGGTCAAGACGTCGCGGTTGAGCACGATTAGGCGCTGGATTTCACTGTGCGAGTGCTCGGCAACGGTTTGGGGCAGCCGAGAAGCCAACACCGGGTCGATTTCGACGGCGGTGACGGTGGCGCCGCGGTCGAGCAATGCCAGCGTGAGCGACCCCAGGCCGGGGCCGACCTCCAAGACGTGGTCAGACCGACTCACCCCGGAGACCGAAACCACTCGGCGCACCGTGTTGGCGTCATGGACGAAGTTCTGGCCGAGGGATTTCCGTGGCCGAAATTCAAGTTCTTTGGCCAGCCGCCTGATTTCGGTGCGCCCGAGCAGCCGGATTGTCAGTTTGCACCAGCTCTTCCGCTGCACACCGGCCACGCACCCCAACCCTGGCGCTGCCGGGTCACCTCGGCGACGGCGATCTGCTCTTCCCGAGTTGCCAGGTCAGCACGCGGGGCGAAGCGCAGCCCGCCGTTGCGCGCCCAGGTGCCCTGGTCGAACTGCACCCCGCCGTAATAACCGTTACCGGTGTTGATCGCCCAGTTGCCGCCGGCCTCGCAGCCGGCGATCGCGTCCCAGATCGATCCGTCGGATATCGGAGGCACATCGGTGCCGGGCTTGGTGCCGACGCGCACCACGGCATCACGGGCCGGCGTGATCACCGTGTTGGCGATGGGCAGCCGACCGGTCTCGACTCCGTTGACCGTGGCCACCGCGAACGTGACATCTTGGGTTCCCGGGCTACCCGGGTCTTCGACGACTTCGCGGCTTATGTTCATGTCCGGATCCTCGACCCGACGTGCATTGGGTGGCAGCGGAATCCGCTCGGTGACCTGCTGAATCCGGTTACGGGTCACCTGGATTTCCATTCCGTCGATGATCGGCGTCATCGCGGTGGGCACCACCTGGTCGCTCTCGAGTAGCGGTGCGCCGACGGCCTTCAGCAGGCCCCCGACGTTCGGTGCCGGCAGGTGCACGGTGCGCATCGCGCCGCCGTCGTTGATCTGGACCGTCTTGGCGCTGACGACGGGCAGCGCCATCCCCGCCAGCGGAACCCGGCTGCCGCGCGAGGCCGCAGCCGGCGCGGTGTCGGTCATCGCGAGTTGGGCCAGTGCCTCGTCCACGGTGGATGCCGTCGTCCACACCTGCTTGGCGTCGTGGCCGTCTAGCGAGATCTGTAACGGCCGGCTGCGCCGCAGCACGATGTTGGCAGCGTCATCAACCTTGACATCACCGGCGGGATACAGGTCGTCACGCTCGTCGACGGCGTAGCCGTTCTCCTGGACGATGTCGATTACCCGCGACTTCATGGTCGTCACCCGCATCGCGATTCCGTCAACGGTCAACGTCACCGTCTTGCATGCAGAAACCGCAAACCCGCCCGCTAACGCCAGTACTAGCAGTAGCCCTCCGGCTACGAGGCGCAACATCGGTGATGGGGTCTGATGAAGTTTTGTCAATACAGTCAACGCGCGTCTACCCCGACCTCAGCAACCATTCAACGACCAACTCAACAGAAAGTGACAAATAAGGGCACTCAGGCCCCAACCGTTCGATCACAAGACGGTAACGAACCGGCCAATGTTGGGCAACCCCGGCGCGACGATATTTAGTGGAATTCCCCGGTTGATCACGCTAATCAGCGGCCAGTCCATAGACCCGGCGAGCATTGCTCGTGGTTACCCGCGCCAACTCTTCGGGCCGACGATCTACCAGTTCAGCGATCGCCCGCACAGTATAGGGAAGGCAGTACGGTTCGTTTGCTGCGCCCCGGTAGGGATGCGGCGTCAAAAAAGGTGCGTCAGTTTCCACCAAAAGCTGCTCCGCCGGTATCAGCGGAACGGCTTCCCGCAGGGCGAGAGCGTTGCGGAAGCTCACTGTTCCGGAGAGGCTGAGCAGCCACCCGGCGTCCACGCAGCGGCGGGCCATCGCAGCGTCCGACGAAAAGCAGTGGAAGATGACGACGTCGGGAGCGCCTTCGGCCGCCAGCACGTCGAGCACTTCGGCGTCGGCCTCCCGGTTGTGGATCATCAGCGGCTTCCCGCACCGCTTGGCCAGGTCGATGTGCCACGCGAAGGCTTCCCGCTGCACGTCCGGCTGGGCGCAGCCGTCCAGGCGCCCGGGCCAGTACAGGTCCATGCCGGTCTCACCCACCGCCACCACCCGGGGGTGGGCCACCAGTCGCTCGATTTCGGCACGGGCGGCATCGTCCAGCGCGTCCGCGCGGGTCGGGTGCAATGCCACCGCGGCGTAAACCCGCCGATCCCACTCAGCGGCTCGGGTCACCCAGCGCGCCGAGTCCAGATCGTCGGCGATGGTGACCACCGCGACCACCCCGACCGCCGCGGCGCGGTCCACGATGGCCCGCACTCCCTCGGCGTCCCGTGCGCCACACGCGTCGAGGTGGGCATGGGCATCGATCAAGGGCGCCAACGGCTCGGGCGCGGGCGGCGCTTCTCGTTTACCAGGGCGGTTGGAGCTCACGGGCACACAATAGGGTGGAATCTCAATGAGGCCCTATTACGTCACCACGGCGATCGCGTACCCGAACGCTGCGCCGCACGTGGGTCACGCGTACGAATACATCGCCACCGACGCGATCGCCCGGTTCAAGCGACTCGACGGCTTCGACGTGCGCTTCCTGACCGGAACCGACGAGCATGGCCTCAAGGTCGCGCAGGCGGCCGCCGCTGCGGGCGTACCGACCGCACAGCTGGCACGGCGCAATTCGGATGTCTTTCAGCGCGTGCAGGAGGCGTTGAACGTCTCCTTCGATCGGTTCATCCGCACCACCGACCCCGACCACTACGAGGCGTCCAAGGAAATCTGGCGGCGGATGTCTGCGGCCGGTGACATCTACCTCGACAATTACTCCGGATGGTATTCGGTGCGCGACGAACGGTTCTTCTTCGAGTCGGAGACCCAGCTCCTCGAAGACGGGACCAGAGTGGCAGTCGAAAGCGGCGCCGCGGTGACCTGGACCGAAGAGCAGTCCTATTTCTTCCGGCTGTCGGCGTATGCCGACAAGCTGCTGGCCCACTACGATGCCAACCCCGGCTTCATCGCTCCGGAGGTGCGGCGCAACGAAGTGATCAGCTTTGTCTCCTCAGGCCTGGACGACATCTCGATCTCGCGCACCTCCTTCGACTGGGGAGTTCCGGTGCCCGACGATCCGGACCACGTCATGTACGTATGGGTCGACGCGCTGACCAACTACCTGACCGGTGCCGGCTTTCCCGATACCGACTCGGAGTTGTTCCGCCGCTACTGGCCCGCCGATTTGCACATGATCGGCAAGGACATCATCAGGTTCCATGCCGTCTACTGGCCGGCGTTTTTGATGTCAGCCGGAATCGAACTGCCCCGAAAGGTTTTCGCGCACGGGTTCTTACACCACCGGGGCGAGAAGATGAGCAAGTCAGTGGGTAACGTCGTCGACCCGGTAGCGCTGGTGGAAACGTTCGGTGTGGACCAGGTCCGCTACTTCCTGTTGCGTGAGGTCCCCTTTGGCCAGGACGGCAACTACACCGACGAGGCGATCATCACGCGGATCAACACCGACCTGGCCAATGAGCTCGGCAACCTGGCCCAGCGGTCGTTGTCCATGGTGGCCAAGAACCTCGGTGGGGTCGTGCCGGAGCCCGGCGAGCTGACCTCCGCCGACACCGAGTTGCTGGCGGCGGCCGACGGTTTGATGGAGCGGGTGCGCGCCAGTTTCGACGGGCAGGCAATGCATTTGGCGTTAGAAGCGATCTGGCTGATGCTCGGTGAGGCAAACAAGTACTTTTCGGCGCAACAGCCGTGGGTCTTGCGCAAGAGCGAGTCCGAGGCGGATCAGGCGCGATTCCGTACCGTCCTCTACACCACCTGTGAAGCCGTCCGGATAGCGGCGCTGCTGGTCCAGCCCGTCATGCCCGAGTCGACCGGCAAGCTGCTGGACTTGCTCGGGCAGGCCGAAGACCGGCGGGCGTTTACCGCCATCGGCGCGCGGCTGGCCCCCGGTACGGTGCTGCCGCCGCCCACGGGCGTGTTCCCGCGTTACCAAGTCGAGTGAACGAGCGGAGCGAACGCAGTGAGCGACGGGAGTGAGACGAACAATCCAGCACATTGACGCGAACGAGACGAGCATCGGGCACCGTGATGCGAACGATTTCGGCGTCCGCATCAGGGAAAAGCGTCCAGCATAAGCCCGGGTTTGGGCCATAATCGGCCTGTGGACCGACGACGTAACCGGCAACACAGCCAGTCGCCGATGACGACCTTGGAGCAGCTACCCGCGCTGGTTGTGCTGGAGCGGATCCCGGTTCCCGTGCTCGCTATCGGGCATGACGGCAGCATCTTGTTCACAAACACCGCATTTGCCGAGATGGTGGGCTTCGAGCCGGACGAGGTCTTGTCGCTGAGATTCGATCAGATTTTCCATCAGGCCCCGGCCTCGGAATCCCTACTGTCGGTCGTGCATGCTCTGGCGAATATGGTCGTCGAATTGGCTCACAAGGACGGCTCGGTCGTGCGAGCACTGATGAGCAGGTCGGCAGTGATGCGGGCGGATGATCAGTTTGCCCTTGCGACATTCCAGGATCTGACTGAGCAGTTGTGGGTAGAGGAGCGCTAGCGGCTGCCCCACGGCCGATTCGTTTCACCTGACGTTTTGAGCCAGAATCTCCTATCGTGCGTGCGGACTTCGATAGCTTCTGTGCGATCCGACGCTTCGATGCCCTGGACGGCTTACGCGCGGTGAGCGTGACCGCAGTCGTCTGGCATCACACATCGGGAATGCCGGGTCCGGCCATCCTTTCCAAGGGTTACCTGGGAGTGGACTTCTTCTTCGCAATCAGCGGGTTCCTGATAACAACGCTCTTGATACGGGAGCAGAACGCAACGAGTCGTATCTCAGTGGGTAAGTTCTACGCGCGACGCGCACTGCGGATTTTTCCTCTTTACTACGTGACGCTGCTGCTATACGTAGTGCTGGTCGCACTGACGCAGCGCAATAGTCCCGAAGGCAAGGAGTTCTTCCGGCACCTGCCCGCGTTCGCCACCTACACGTCGAACTGGTTTGTCGATCTGACGGGCGGGAACTCGGTGACGTTCTATTTCGCGTGGTCGCTCGCCACCGAGGAGCAGTTCTATCTACTGTGGCCACCACTGCTGGTTGCGACGTTGACGATCGGACGACGGAGGATATGGGTGCCGCTGGCGGCTCTGATCGTGCTGGTTGTGATATCGCAGGGCGCCCGTTTGGTGACCGACACGTCGGAACTGCCCGGAAGGATTCCGGCCAGCCTGTCATTGGCGATCCTGCTCGGGGCAGCCGCCGCACTGGTGACGAGCACCGCGCGTGGTTTCGCGGTGCTCGCCTGGGCGCTGGGACGGACCTGGTCGGCCCCGATCGCGGCGCTGCTGCTGGTGGCAGCCCTAGAGCTGGACGCGCCGCCGCAGGTAACCGAGGTCCTGATGACAGCTGTCGTGATCAGCACCTGCCTGGTCGAGTGGACCCCACTGCATCCGATGCTGCAGTGGCGACCGGTGGCGTTTGTCGGCGTGATCAGCTATGGCGTGTACCTGCTGCACATGCTGTCCGCAAACCTGGACCGCCGGCTGATCCACCAACAGTTTGGCGTGCTGCTGACAGCAATGACCCTGGTCACCGCAGTAGCCGCGGCCTACCTGAGCTTCCGGTTCTTTGAGACGCCCCTGCTGAGGCTCAAGCGGCGATTCGAAACCAGGGAGCAGCACGAGGGCGATGAACTGAGCCGGATCAGCGCCACAGCTCCCGCGTCTGGTCCCGGCTCCAAAACCGGGCCCAACCCCCCAGACCGCTCCCGGACCAGGTGCGACCCGCAAACGCCACGAGACATCCCTAACGGCCCTGCCGCCACCACCCCGCTTAACAAACTAAAAGTATCGATCTGCAAGCTGCTTGGTGCTCGCAGTACGGTGCGCAGGAATCGTTCCGCTTGATCAAGATTGCTGGTGTTTCGCAAGCCCCATGTGCAGGGAGACCATCAAGCGTCCCACATCCTGCGGATCACACCGTGCATCGATGTCACCCTCGGCAATGGCTTGCTCAACGACTCCGGCAAAGGCTTTGGTCCATCCGTCTAATACCGTCTCCTGCAGCCTATCCGACCGACCGACCGATTCGATCAGGTTCAGTGCTGCCCTGACCAGGTCCGTCTTGATGTCCTGAACGGCTATCAGATACGAGAAGTCGATGAGGGTATCCAGGCCCGAGAGTCCCCGATTTAGTAGATCTTTTCGGGGCCCGCGCCCTGGGCCGGGTCGATCACCCTCACGTTGATGATGCCTTCCCCGCGCAGGAGGCCGATCTCCCGCGGACCAGCACAGATGCTCAAAGTCCTCTGACATTTGTGACGATAGTGCCGAACCGCTCCATACCTGCGGTAAGAATAATCACATTAAGAGTGGACCAAGAGTATGTTTATGTCACTACAATATGACTGTTAGTTTAATGTAACCGCGCCGTGTCGGAGCCCGCCGCGGGGGAAAAGGGATGTTAGCGTCTCGGTCGATCTGTACGCGTTAGGGAAGGCACATGTCATTCGGCACCACGCAGCCAATTGCACTGGCAGCATCAGCCGGCACACCACGGGGCATCGGCTGCGCGGTGAACGGCGGGGACGTAGCCGCATCAGCTGCTGCCACTGGGCGCTCATCTGCCTGGTGCTCGGGCCAAGCGCTATCGGCCGGCAATGTGACTTTAGGCCCGGCCGGCACTGTGACCTTCGGCGCAGTGTCGAGGACGTTTGGTTCTCGCTGCGCCGGTGAGTTGGGTGCGAAGGTGGCGGCGTGATTGATTTTGGCGCCCTTCCACCGGAGATCAACTCCTGGAGAATGTATGCCGGTCCCGGCCCGGTATCGCTGATGGCCGCCGCGGCGGCCTGGGATGGTTTGGCCGCCGAATTGCATTCCGCTGCGAGTTCTTACCGATCGGTGATCGCGGGATTGACCACCGGACGGTGGATGGGTCCCTCGTCTCTGTCCATGGCGTCCGCATTCGGTCCGTATGTGGCGTGGACAGCTGGGGCCGCCGCGCGGGCCGCGGAGTCGGCCGCTCAGGCCAGGCTTGCCGCGCAGATCTATGAAGCCGCCTTCGCGATGATCGTCCCACCAACGGCGGTCACCGCCAACCGGGTTCAACTCTCGACGCTGACCGCCACCAACTTTTTCGGCCAGAATGGCCCGGCGATCGCCGCTAATGAAGCCGCATACGCTGAGATGTGGGCGCAGGACGCTGCGGCGATGTATGGATATGCCGCAGGGTCGGCAGAGGCTTCGATGGTGACACTGTTCACGCCTGCGCCGCAGACCACCAACCCTGCCGGCGTGCTCGGGCAGGCCGCCACGTTCTCGGGAACACAGCAATCGGCCGCGGCAAACGTGGTGTCCTCGGTGCCCACCTTGCTGCAGTCGTTCGCGTCGCCCAGTTCCTCGACGTCGTTAGGTAGCTTGACGTCGCTCTCGTCGCTCTTTTCCTCGACGTCGTCAGGTTCCGTGACGGGGCTCTTTGGCACGGGGTCGGGTGGAAATATTGCAGAAAGTGTGATTAGCCAGTACGCCGTTATTCCGGGCTGGTTTGGCATGTTTATCGGGTCCAACGCGCTCTCGCCCCTTACGTGGACGCCGATCAGCAATTCATTCATTCCTCCCTGGGTCGAGCTACCCGCCGATGCTGCGGCCCAGGGTGCGTTGGGTGCGGCCGAGCAAGTGGCGGCGGTGCAGACCGTGGGTGCGGTTGGCCCGGGGGCGGGTGTGGTGGGCAGCCTTGGCAAGGCGGCCGCCTTAGGCCCGTTGTCGGTCCCAGCGAGCTGGACCAGCGTGATCCCCCCGACGCAAATGAGCGCCGCTGCGGCGTTGCCGAACGCTACTCTCGCCGGCGCACATGGGTCGCCAAGCGTATTAGGCGCGCTGCCACCCGCGGCGGCTTTGAACGGGTCGGGCAGATCTATGGGACCCCGATATGGCGTTGTCCCCACCGTGATGACGCGCCCGCCGTCTGGGGGATACGCGTAGGTCGCCACATGACTGGAAAGAAGCTGATTTCTCAGGATCTTATTTCTCAGGATCTTTCAGACGTGGCTGCACGCGGTGAGTACGTCGCGCCCACCGCTGGTCGTGTCTGGTCGGGAGCTGCACCACTACGAACAGCAGTGCGAATGGCCATCGGCGGGAACCTCGTCGAGCGCCGCGAGTTCGACGAGGTTCTGTCGATCATCGCGTCGCGACTGCAATCTGTGTCCGAATCGGGCTTGGCGGTGGGCTCAGTGAACCTCGACCACTTGTACCATTTCCGAAAAGTCGGCGCTGCGCCCAACGGTCGGCTGGAATGGCTGTTACTGGCCGACGGTATGCCGATCGCCTGGCGGGGCCGACTGCTCACTGCCAAGCCGTGGCCCCGGATCACCGGCGCCGACCTGCTTCCCAGCGTCTTGGCGTTGGCCGAAGAGACTGGTCAGCGCGTCGGCTTTATCGGCGGCAGCGCCGAAACCCACCGCCTTCTTGCTGAGTTTTTGAGGAGGCGTCATCCGGCGCTTGCAGTTTCGGGGATGTGGGCACCGGACGCACATAGCATCGAGTCATTTTCTGACAAGTTGGCCGGGGCCATCCGCGCCGCGCGCACGGACATCCTGGTCGTCAGCCTAGGCAAGCCGCGGCAGGAGCAATGGGTCGACCAGCACGGCTGCGCGACGGGCGCCCGGATTTTCCTGCCGTGCGGTGGCGCCATCGACTTTTTGGCCGGCAAGACCCAGCGAGCGCCTGGCTGGATGCAGAAGGTCGGACTGGAATGGTTCTACCGGTTGACCCGCGAGCCGCGCCGGTTGGCCCGCCGTTATCTGCTGCAAGGCCCGATCGCCTTACTGCGCGCGACGCGAGCACAGCTCATCTGCTATCCCGGTGTGTCCTACGCAGGCACGCCAGCCAGTGATTATGCCGACACGTCCGGCGCGGTTCGAGATGCAGCGCAGCCCAAACCGGCGCCCGCATAAGAGAAAGCGGGCCAGCATGATCTCGTCGTTTGAGCGCCGAACCAGTGGTTCGCCAGTAACCGCTCATCCGGTGCCCGCGCCTGGTCACAGTACCTCACAACACTGGCAGCACCAGTATTCGCGCCGTCTGCACATCAGCGACTCACTGGTCGTCTGCGCATCGGTAATGCTCGCGCAGTACGTCGCGCAGTACGTCCGGTTCGGGGATTTCCTGAACATGTCGGGTCACCCACGCCCGAACATGTCGGGTTACCCAGGCCCGGTGATGACACTATTCTCGTTTCTCTTCGCGGCACTCTGGCTGTCGTCTCTTGCGATATTTCGCACGCGATCAACACGCATCATCGGAATCGGCATCGACGAGTACCGAAGGATTGGCAGCGCGTCATTCTGGACATTCGGAATCATCGCGATGGTGGAGGTGCTCACCAGGATCGAGCTGGCCCGGGGCTATCTGGCGGTTGCGCTTCCCGTCGGCACTATCGGATTGATGACGAGCCGCAACATGTGGCGCAAGTATATTTGCCGCAAGCGAGCGCATGGCGAATACCAGACGATGGTATTGGCGATTGGAGACCGGCGAAAAGTTGTACGCCTTGTGCAGGAACTGGACCGTAATCCGGGGGACGGTTATGTCGTCGTCGGTGCCTGCATACCCGGATCTGGTCCGCCCCGCGGCGATAACCTGACGGTCGAAGGCCACAAAGTCCCGATTCTTGGCGACGACTCCCATGTGCTGGCTGCGATTGACGGCTGCGGTGCGGACGCGGTGGTGGTGACGCAGACCGAGGGTTACGGCGTGACCGCGATCAGAAACTTGATGTGGCAGTTGGAAACGATGGACGTGGACCTCGTGGTGTCGCCGGGGGTGTGGGACGTCGCGGAAGCGCGATTGACGCTGCAGCCCATCGCCGGATTCCCTCTGCTGCATGTCGAAAAACCGCAATACACGGGGGCTCAGCACTTTCAAAAACGGGCCTTCGACTTCTGTTTCGCGCTGGCGGCTCTCATCGTGGCATCGCCACTTCTCATTGCAGCCGCTATCGCTATCAAGCTGACGAGCAAAGGACCTGTCTTCTACCATTCTGAGCGTATCGGCCTCGACGGCAAGCCCTTCACGATGCTTAAATTTCGAACAATGGTGGTAGGCGCCGATACACAAATCGAACGCCTGTTGCCGCTGAATCAGGGCGCCGGCGGCATGCTCTTCAAGATACGTCAAGATCCCCGGGTGACACCCGTTGGCAAAATGCTCCGCAGATTCAGCATTGATGAGCTCCCGCAATTCATTAACGTAATCAAGCAGGATATGAGCGTGGTCGGGCCGCGGCCTCCGTTGAAGCGAGAAGTCGAGAACTACGACGGTGATGTCGAGCGGCGGCTATTGGTGAAGCCGGGTGTTACCGGATTATGGCAAGTCAGCGGCCGTTCAGAACTTTCGTGGGAAGAGTCGGTCAGGCTGGATCTGTCATATGTCGACAATTGGTCGATGGCGGGTGATCTCATAATCATCACCAAAACGATAAAAGCCGTCTTAACACGCAATGGAGCATACTAGTGTCGCGTGTCATTGATATGTTTACGTCTGGTTGGTTGAGATAATCGATCGGTGTATGTGGCTGCTGCCTCGGAATTACGCGATGGCGACCGGGGTCGGCTGGAGTCGTTGACGCGGGCGTTGTCGGTGCCGGCCGGATTGGCGACACGGGCGCGGATCGTGTTGTTGGCCGGCGACGGAGTGGCTAATACCGATATCGCCGATCGGACCGGCACAGCTGCGGCGCAGTCATATCAGCCGTGCAGTGATCTGCGCCGGTTGCGCAGCACGATCACCCCTACACCGACCAGGGCCACGGCAAGCCACACTCCGCCAATCCACCACAGCCATCCCGTGTCCGAGTGACTCCCGGATGCCGCGCCCGGGCCGCCCATGTCCCTGTGATGGACGGTCACAGGGTCTTGTCCGGGTACAGACACCAGCGCGACGCCCGTGACGCTCGGCCAACGCGTACTGTCGCTGTTGAGCCATCTGAGAAGTTCGTCGAGCTGCGCGGGCGCATCGTTGGACGTGGCGATCAGCAGTGACCGACCGCGGTTGAAGACCGTTTGCAGAGATGCGAACCGAAGCGTCGGGTCCAGTGCGAGGGTAGTGGGCTTGCCGCCGAAATCGAAGGCGTTGATGGTGATTGGCCCGCTGGACCCTGCGGACACTGGAAGCACAATATCGGAGTGGTTCCACCCGCCGGCGGCGATCACTATCGCGGGATTTCGCGAATCGATCGCTTGTTGCACACTCGTCACGGCGGTGTCGATCGGTATCGAGCTCAGTCGCTGCAGGCCCACCATGATCTCGACAGCGCGCACAGTGTCACTAAACGAGTGGGGCTCGATGCCCACCAGGACCTTGGGCATCAACGTTTGCGGCACCGATCGCAGGCCATCCGGCACCGGGGGCTTAGCGGGGCTGCTCTGCACGGTACTGTCGCCGTCGATGGTCAACGTGAGTAGGTGATCTCCGGCTCCGATGATATAGAAATCTCCGCACCGTCCAACGTTGCCCGGCATATCTAGCGTCAAATTAAGACCGGTCCATCGCTGCAGGAGCCGATCCGGGACGTCGACCCAGCGGTCGATGACGCCCTGGCCGTCGGTCGGCCAACGGTCGATGGTCTCCGGGCCGACCGTTGCTTCAATCTGGCCGCCCATGTTGGCCGGCGTCGGGGAGTAGGACCCCCGCAGATGCACCCGCACCGCGTGGATGGATCTGCCGAACTGGGTCTGGTCCAGTCCAATCAACACCTGCGGTCGCAGCCCGGTGGAGTTGACGACGGGCTGCTCCAGTTCACGCAGCGTAGTGGTGTCACCGGGTAGCCGAAGGCTCGACTTCAGCGATGTCACGACAGCCTTAGAAGCAAGGGCCAGCCCGGACAGGTCGCTGAACAGCAAAGCTACCTCTGATTCGTCGCTTCGCCCGAGGGGCCCTGAAATCAACAGCCACGGCGCGCCGGTGGCGCCTTGAAGGGAAAGCCCGTTGTCGGGTCCCTCTTTGACGACGATCTGGCGTTCCTGCGGTTGCGGCGGCGTCGGCGGCGCCGCCTGTCCTTCGTTCAACGGCACCACGGCGATCTCTGGGGACTGTTCGCCGTAATGCGCGGCGGCGGAGGTGGCCAATTGAATTGCCGTATCAGACTCAGCTACCGACGGCGATCGCGGCAGAAATATGGTCAGCTTCCGCAGCACGGGTGGCAAGAAATGGGCCACCGTGGTGGGCGGCTGTTCGACCCCGGTGTAGCCAACCGTTCCCTTGGTCAGGCGCAACGGGCTGTACGGGTAGAGGCAGACTCCCTCTAGCGGTACCAGATGTGCACGCAGTGTCACCGTCGCCGAGTCGTCGATCACTTTCGCTCCGGTCAGCGGGATGACGATCGGCGCTTGATCGGTGGTGGGCAGGTCCACCTTCGCGATTTCGCGCTCGTCCTGGGTGACGATGATCATCCCCGACCGGACATTGATCGGCGGTTCGACGGTCGCGTTCAAAGCGGCCGGTGTGAGCCCGTGCGGGACCGGCACGCTCAGCTGCACCGTGCCATCCACGCCATAGAACGTCAAGGTGGAGTCAGACTCAAGATCACTCAACGCCAGGCTCAACGAGGCCGTCGTGGTACCCGGTCCGGCGGGCTCAACCGTGATACCCGGTCCGGCGGGCCCAACCGTGATACCCGGTCCGGCGGGCTCAGTCGTGGTACCCGGTTTGGCGGGCTCAGTCGTGGTACTCGGTTCCGTGGGCTCAGCCCATGATGGCGGGGCGCTGATGACCAAGAATCCAACCACACCGGCCAGTGCAATAACTCGGCGCACACGATTCCGATTCACCACCCGGACAGTATGCATCGTTGAAAGCGCTGCGTTAAAGACAATAAGGCGAAGCTGTCCAGCGCCGAGGCTGTAGGGCCGGCTTGATCGTCCATTGCGATTCCCAAAGGTACGGACCATCCCAGGTTGTAGGCCGCGTTGATGTCGCCGTCCAAGCGCGACTCTGCGGAACACGGGTGCTTATCCAGTCGGTATTGTGACTTGGCGCTCGCCCTCGACACGATGGTCGACGAGGACCTCTTTATCTGCCCGCGCTGTGGCAGCCCAGTGCGCTCCGCAGGTGGCCCATGGCGATGTACAAATGCGTCCTGCCGATACGCCGAGGAGCCCTTCCCGATGATCTCGGGCGTACCGGCGCTTGTCGATTTCGAGCACAGCGTGCTCGACGCCGACCGGTTGCGGGCATCCCAGGGCGCCTCGCCGGTCCGCCGGTCCAAATTCAGCCGCGTGCTGAATCGGCTGGTACACCCGGCCAACACCACCGCGCCTGCCAACGTGGCCCGGATGCTAAAGCTCCTGACGACCGGATCGTTGGTCTGCACGTAAGGAGAGTCGCTGGACTTTGCCCAGACCGGCAACACCGGGTGGACACCGAGGCAATCCGAGCGGATGCCCACCGGCGCGGACAGTTTCTTGGTGACATCGTCGGCGAACAGTTGACGCACGATCTCCGGGTTCGGCGGGTTGACCACCAATCGGGTATGGGGGAAGGCGTGGCAATCGCGGAGGGCTAACCGATTTCCTGCTACCTCGGCGTCGTTGCGGTGGCCCGGGCATGGTGCATTGCTTCGCGACCAAGAAATTGCCGGAAATAGGGCAGCGACGTTTCCGAGACAATGCCGGGGAGCAGAAGCCCCCATATCTGACTCAAGCCCCCGGCGCGCTCGCCGACGCCGCCTCCGTCTATGTCGTGGCCCGATATCGCGTTGGATAGCAACCGTGTTCCGAACATGGCGCCGACGATCGCCTCGCTGACCATTTCCGGATCGAGGTCGTTCCGGAGATCTCCTTCAGAGATTGCCCGCCGGGCTTCGGCAACCATCAACTCAACCAAGCCCGCGCAGAAGCATCCGGCCGCTTCGTTGAATCCGCTTACTGCATAGGTCAATTGCTCAGCCGCGCGGGCGATTTTGTCCGAGCTCAGCACTTTGACGATCGTAACCGTTCCATGGATCATGTTCTCGAGCCCCGGCGAAGACGACCCGCACACATTGCGGAACGCGACAAGCAATACGTCGGAGCCTTCCTCGATGATTGCTGACGCCAGCGATTCCTTCGAATCGAAGTGGTAGTACAGGGCTCCCTTGGTCATCCCCGTCCGCTCGATGATCGTCTTCCACCTGGCGGCCGCATACCCGACCTCGCCGAACACATCTATTGCGGCGTCGAAGATCTGTCGCCGAGTGGCTTCAGATCGAACCTGGCGCGCCATTGCCCGTGTACCTCCGGAGTCTCGTCGAGTGCGCAGATTCGTTGATTTCGTCTCACATTGCCCCGCAAGAGGATCAAGACTAACAGCCGGCGCTACAGCGATCCCGACTGTCTGACCCCACCTTGTTCCTGTTACGCGAAGTCGGCGCCAGTCGAACTGGCGTTGATCGCAAGTGCCGTACGTCGCCTGAGGAATTGGCGGAAGTACTCGATCCGGTCCGGTTGCAGGATCCCAGTCAGCATGAGGGCCCAGCACTTCTCCAGGTCGAGCAGGAACCGTTCCGGTTGATCCAGATTGCTGGTGTTTCGCAGCCCCATATGCAGGGAGACCATCAAGCGTCCCACATCCTGCGGATCACACCGTGCATCGATGTCACCCTCGGCGATGGCTTGCTCAACGACTCCGGCAAAGGCTTTGATCCATCCGTCTAATACCGTCTCCTGCAGCCTATCCGACCGACCGACCGATTCGATCAGGTTCAGTGCTGCCCTGACCAGGTCCGTCTTGATGTCCTGAACGGCTATCAGATACGAGAAGTCGATGAGGGTATCCATGCCCGAGAGTCCCCGATTTAGTAGGTCTTCCACGGGGACGGTAGCTGCAACGGAGTGCTTATCGATGATCGCGACCGCCAACGCATGCTTCGAACGGAAATGGAAATACATCGCGCCCTTGGTCAGTTCAGCCTCGGCGAGGATGTCGTCAAGACCGACATCGTGGTAGGCCCGTCGCGCGAACTGACGCGAGGCGGCGCGCAAAATCTGTCGCCGCGTTGCATCTGCGCGTCCATCCGTCGAGTGGGTCGTCATCGGAACTGACAACTCAACTCTCCTGCGCGGGGAGGTCGATCACCGCTGGTCAGCAGCAGGAACTCAGCAAGAACGCGGAGCCCTCCAGCGTCAGGCTGAGTAACGCGAGCGACCTTTTCGAGGCCCGCGCCCTGGGCCGGGTCGATCACCTTCACGTTGACGATACCTTCCTCGAGCAGGAGGCCGATCTCACGCGGATCAGCACAGATGCTCAAAGTCCTCTGCCACCTGTGACGATAGTCCCTACCACTTCATACCTATAGTGAGCATACTCACATTAACTTAAAACCAAAGGTATGTTTATACTGCTATCGTATAACTGTTAGTCTCATGTAACCGCACCGTGTTGGATGCCGACGTCGGGCAACCAGGAATCTCCGTCTCGGTCGATCTGTACGCGTTAGGGAAGGCACATGTCGTTCGTCACCACGCAGCCAATTGCGCTGGCGCCATCAGCCGGCATACCACGGGGCATCGGCACCGCGGTGAACGGCGGGGACGTAACCACATCAGCTGACGTAGCCGCATCGGCTACTGCCACTGGGCGCTCTCTCGGGCCAAGCGCTATCGGCCGGCAATGTGACTTTAGGCCCGGCCGGCACTGTGACCTTCGGCGCAGTGCTGAGGAAGCACCAGTATTCGCGCCGTCTGCACATCAGCGACTCACTGGTCGTCTGCGCATCGGTAATGCTCGCGCAGTACGTCCGGTTCGGGGATTTCCTGAACATGTCGGGTCACCCACGCCCGAACATGTCGGGTTACCCAGGCCCGGTGATGACACTATTCTCGTTTCTCTTCGCGGCACTCTGGCTGTCGTCTCTTGCGATATTTCGCACGCGATCAACACGCATCATCGGAATCGGCATCGACGAGTACCGAAGGATTGGCAGCGCGTCATTCTGGACATTCGGAATCATCGCGATGGTGACGCTGCTCGCCAGGATCGAGCTGGCCCGGGGCTATCTGGCAGTTGCGCTTCCCGTCGGCACTATCGGATTGCTGACGAGCCGCAACATGTGGCGCAAGTATATTTGCCGCAAGCGAGCGCATGGCGAATACCAGACGATGGTATTGGCGATTGGAGACCGGCGAAAAGTTGTACGCCTTGTGCAGGAACTGGACCGTAATCCGGGGGACGGTTATGTCGTCGTCGGTGCCTGCATACCCGGATCTGGTCCGCCCCGCGGCGATAACCTGACGGTCGAAGGCCACAAAGTCCCGATTCTTGGCGACGACTCCCATGTGCTGGCTGCGATTGACGGCTGCGGTGCGGACGCGGTGGTGGTGACGCAGACCGAGGGTTACGGCGTGACCGCGATCAGAAACTTGATGTGGCAGTTGGAAACGATGGACGTGGACCTCGTGGTGTCGCCGGGGGTGTGGGACGTCGCGGAAGCGCGATTGACGCTGCAGCCCATCGCCGGATTCCCTCTGCTGCATGTCGAAAAACCGCAATACACGGGGGCTCAGCACTTTCAAAAACGGGCCTTCGACTTCTGTTTCGCGCTGGCGGCTCTCATCGTGGCATCGCCACTTCTCATTGCAGCCGCTATCGCTATCAAGCTGACGAGCAAAGGACCTGTCTTCTACCATTCTGAGCGTATCGGCCTCGACGGCAAGCCCTTCACGATGCTTAAATTTCGAACAATGGCGGTAGGCGCCGATACACAAATCGAACGCCTGTTGCCGCTGAATCAGGGCGCCGGCGGCATGCTCTTCAAGATACGTCAAGATCCCCGGGTGACACCCGTTGGCAAAATGCTCCGCAGATTCAGCATTGATGAGCTCCCGCAATTCATTAACGTAATCAAGCAGGATATGAGCGTGGTCGGGCCGCGGCCTCCGTTGAGGCGAGAAGTCGAGAACTACGACGGTGATGTCAAGCGGCGGCTATTGGTGAAGCCGGGTGTTACCGGATTATGGCAAGTCAGCGGCCGTTCAGAACTTTCGTGGGAAGAGTCGGTCAGGCTGGATCTGTCATATGTCGACAATTGGTCGATGGCGGGTGATCTCATAATCATCACCAAAACGATAAAAGCCGTCTTAACACGCAATGGAGCATACTAGGTGGCCGCAAACATGACTGAGCCGATGGCACCCGGTGACCTGTGGTCGATCGCGAGCCAGCACAAAGTGAGCAACGGGCTACAACTGGACCCTGCCCCGTCGACTGGTGGCGTCAATAAGCGCGAGTGGAGTGGCGCGCGATGACCAATTGCCTGTACGACCCACCACAGCGCCCGATAGACCTGGCGGTTCATCGGCTACCGGCTCTGCCACAGTCACCGTATCTCTCACCACCACGTAGTCGCCGGGTTCGTAAGGCCGCGATCATTGTGGGTGCGTTCTTGATGGCCGCAATCGTGATGATCGTTGTGTTCTCGGTGCTATCAATGGCTGGATTCAGCGCTCAGGACAAATTCAGCGCTCAGGACAAGCATTATCTGGCGGTTATTCATAATCCCTGTGCGCACAGCGAGGTCTTGGACACCACTCGTTGCAATCGTTGGGGCCAGGAGCATTGGAAGTGGCCGGATGACCAAACGTTGGTCAAGGATGCACGTGATGTCTGCGCCGTAGAGCGCAATGCTCGGATTGATGTGAAGATCCCGACCGGTGGCAACTTGATCGCGGCACGTCATCCGAATTATTTCGATTTGCAAGTCGGGGTCCAGGAGGTTGCGGCACGCAATATCTACTGCCCGAACGTGATCTACAACACCCCAGCGCCCGGCATACCCGGCGGGTTAAGCCTGACTTAGGACATTTTTCGCCTCTAGTCACGGCACGGATCATCGAGCCGACCAGCAAGGCCGACTCCCTGCGGGTTCTCGCCGAGGCCGGCGTCAAGCCCGTCGATTACCCAACCGTGATACGGCGCCTGCCGGTGATCGCCAAACCTGCAGTGCACCAGCCATCATCGACAGCATGTGCCGCCCAAGCCGGGTAGGGTCCAGCCTCCCTGGTGCTCTACGACGTCTCGACGCTGTACTTCAAAACCGACACCGCCGATGGGTTCCGCAAGCCCGGTTTCTTCAAAGAGCGTCGGCTGCAGCCGCAGATCACCCAAAATGTCCTAAGCCGGGAAACGGTGAAAGCCGTCTTAGCAAGCAACGGAGCATACTAGGTGGCCGCGAGCCATGACTGAGCCGATGGCACCCAGTGAGGTCGTACCGTCGGTGCCGCTCGCGCGGTTGGCTCACGCGCTCTCGATCCAGTTGGTCTGCCGGGCACTGGGGATGGTGGCCTCTGCGGTCTCGGTGGCGATGACCGCTCGCTATCTGGGCCCCGGTCACTATGGCCAGCTCACCATCGCGGTCGCGTTCATCGGTATGTGGACGAGCCTGGTCGATCTCGGTATCGGCCGCGTCATCGTACGCCGCGTCACCTCGGGCCGCGGCGAGCTCGAGCGCCTGGTCCGGATCTACAACGGCGTGTCGCTGGTGTACTGCGTTCCGCTCGCGGCATTGGCGGCGGGATCTGGGTTGCTCGTCTATCGCGACCACGACGTGCGCGTAATGCTTGTGGTGTTGTCGGGGCAGCTGCTCATGTTGACAATGACGACACGGCTCGAGCCGGTGTTTCAGGCTACCATCCGGTTTACCGCGGTGGCCGTCTCCGATCTCGTCGGTCGGCTGGCGATGCTGGCCGTGGTCGGTTTTCTGGTAGCGGAGCGAACCGATGTCATCTGGTTCGCAGTCGCGCAGCTCATTCCGACAGTGCTGCAGGTGCTGATACAGGGACGCGCAGCGTCGCGGCAGGTTTCGTTCCGCCCGATCTTCGCGCTGCGGGAGGTCGCGGATTTATTGCGGGAGAGCCTCTTTCCGATGGGGGTGACGGTGATCACCGTCCTGTACTGGACCGCTGACGGAGTGATCTTGTCCTTGGTGAACACGCATTCCGAGGTAGGCGTCTACGGGTTGGCCTCCACGATCGCGATGAACACCCTGATAGTGTCGGTGTTCTTCCTCAAGTCCACGCTCTCGACGGCCACCGAGTTGTTTTCGCGCGATGTCGCGGCATTTGCCTCCTTCGTGCGCCGCAGTGTCGAGCTGATGTATTTCCTGGCGGTCCCGATCGCGGTTGTCGGCGTGTTGCTGGCCGGACCCCTGATTCGATTGTTCGGCAGCCAGGCGTTCGTCAGCCGCGGCACGCCGACGCTGGCGCTGCTGTTCATCGCGGTAGGACTACGCTCCATCGCCACCACCCTGGGTGAAAATCTGTTCGCCAGCAACCGTCAGCGGTTCTGGTTCTGGCTGTCGGTCGCCACCCTTGCGCTCAACGTCGCGCTCAATCTCGCCCTGGACGGGCGGTTCGGCGCCGTCGGGGCCGGCATCGCGCTGGTGTGTACGGAATTGTCCAACATGGCGATCGCCGGCTTTTGGCTGCGCCGCCAGTGCGGTTACCGTACGCCGGTGCTTTTCTTGCTGCGGGTGCTGGTACCGACCGGAGCGAGTGTCGCGGTGACGCTGCTGCTTCGGGGTCAGCACGTGGTAGTCATTCTGGCCACTGCCGCTGCTGCTTATCTGGCCACCAGCGCGGCGGTCGGCCCGTTCACCTGGTCGACATTGGCCTCGTTGCACCCGAAACAACTCCGGGAAAAGCTGATGCCATGACCCGTAAAATCAACCGGGCATATCTGAAGCCCCCAGTCGGCGGCACAGCCACCCTACCGTCCAGGCGGTCGCTTACGGTGCTGATCGTGACCTACAAAAGCCACGACCTGCTCGAGATGTGCCTCGGTAGCGTCGCCGAGCATTTGCCCGAGCTGCCGGTTTATGTCTACGAGGACAGTGGCGAGGGATATCCCGGTCGCGAGGAACTGGCCGCCCGCTACCCGGCGGTTCACTGGGTGTTGGGACCGGCGAACATCGGCTTCGCCGCGGCCTTCAATGCGCTGGTCGAGCACACGCCGAGCGACACCGATCTGCTGTTGCTGAAAGCCGATACCCGCCTGCAAGGACCCTTGACCCGCACCAGAGAGTTGCTTCGCCAGCCTGGTGTGGCGGCAGTTTCGCCGATGGTGCGTGACGACACCGCACCCGATCGGGCGCCGTGGGACATCGCGACCCGCCGCTTGACACTGAGCCGCGCACTGGTTGCGGCCGCCGGCTACTCCGACTCGCTCCGTGGCACGCCGATCTCACACCTCTATGCCCGCCAGCCTCCCGAATCGCAAAGCATTGAAGGCTATTTGAGCGGTATCTGCCTGGCGATCAGCCGTGCGGCATGGAACGCCGTCGGCGGATTCGACGAGGAGTTCTTCCGCTATGGCGAGGAAGCCGACTGGCAGGCCCGTGCCCGCGCGGCGGGCTGGCGCGTTCTGCTGGCCGACGAACTCGGGGCCGACCGGGGTAATCCCGTGACCGGGGCGGATGCGCACGCACTCGGCTCTGCGCACGGCGAAGCCGGCGCGGCTGCCGAGCGCTGCCGCAACCAGGACTTGGCCCGCGCCAACGCCTCGCTGCTGCTCGAACATCAAGCCAGCGTTCGCCGCGCGAACGTGTATCTGGCCGGCACCACGCTGTTGGAGCGACTGCAGCGGTCGAAGCGCGATACGCCGAGGAGCGGTGGCGCCGGCCACCGCAAGGGCGTGCCGGCGATCGTGATCACCATCAACAGCCTCACCTACGGGGGCGAAGAGCGGCAGAAGGCGCTGCTGGCAACGGAGTTGGACCGCCGCGGCTACCCGGTCACTATCGTCAGCATGCGTCGGTTCGGCCCCTTGATCACGGAATTTCCGCACACCGTGCGCGTGGTGCGCCAGCCCTGGTGGGTACCGATCGTCGACATCCCCGAGGGTCCGGCGGTGCTCATCAGTGGTGACACCAACACCGAGACGGGATTTGCCACTCTATGGCGCGCAGCTGCCACCCGGCGGCGCTGGTTGGTCGCTCCGCACTTTCCTCCAGACGAGGACCGGCCCATCTACTCACGGCCACTGACCGCCGCGATGCGCCGCGCAGACGGTTTCATCATCCTGGCGCACCGCCAGTGGGACATGCTGACCGCGCAACATCGGCTTTGGGGACGGCGATTCTTCGCACCCAATGGCGTCGCTATGATCGGCGACCCGGCCCCCAGGATCCGGGCGCTCGGTGAGCCGCTGCACTTGGTGATGCTCTCGCGCATCGTCGAGCACAAGAACCCGCATCTGCTGATCGAGGCGCTCAGCGGCCTTGCCGATATGCAATGGAAACTCTCGATTTTCGGTGACGGCCCTGACCGGGAGAGGTTGCAGGCCCGTACTCCTGCCGAGTTGCGCGATCGGGTTCAGTGGCGCGGATGGTCAGCGGGCCCCGGGCCCGCGCTGGCCGACGCCGATCTGCTTTGCGTTCCGAGTCGCTCCGAGGCGTTCCCGCTGGTGATTCTCGAGGCGATGGCTCGGGCGGTGCCGGTTGCGGCGTCGGCGGTTTGCGCTGTCCCGGAAATGCTGGATTTCGGAAGGGCAGGGTTCGTCGTCGAGCCTGTGTCGGTGTCGGGATGGCGAAAACACTTAGCCCAGATCCTGGCAGACCCCGTCGAACTGCCATCGGTCGGACGGCGCGGCTTCGAGCGCATGCGCAAACACTATACGGTGGAGGCAATGACCGATGCCTACCTCGACGCGATCAATGCCGTATTATGAATTCCCTTCGGGTGCTTTGGCTTTCGCCCTGGATGCGGCCGCTGGCACGCATACAGGCCGAAGCGCTGCGCCGGCGGGGGGTCGACGTGCTACTGGTGACCACCGACCTACACCCGGAGTCGGACGCCGCCCGTGATTACGAATTGGTGCTCGATCCGCGGTTGGGCACGGCTGCGACCTGGCCCGCGACCCTCGCGGCCTGGCACCACGTCCACGAGTACCGTCCTGACGTCGTGATCGCCGAGCTGGTCCGCGATCCACGCTGGATCGCGCTGGCCGGGCGGGTTCCACGCATTCAGCTGGTACACGACGACCGCCCGCATGCCGCCATCGAACAGCGGCGGGTCTACGAACCTGCGCTATTCGACCGCTGGGGCGCGCACTCGGCGGCCACCATCACCTACAGCAACTATGTCGCAGCCGCCGTCGCGACGCGCCGCGACGTCGCCGGCACGCGGGTGCATGTGGTGCCGCTTACCAGCGACCTCGACCCGGCCCTGGTTCCACCGCTGGTGGGGCCCGAAGGACGTCATGACTTCGTCATGGTCGGCCGGCTCTACTCCTACAAGAACGTCGACGTAGTGCTTGAAGCCTGGCAGCGACATGTCGTCGGCGGCGGCTGGCGCGGTGACAACCTCGCGCTCATCGGCGACGGGTCACTAGACACCGGCGCCCTGCCCAAACACACGCACTGGCTCCCCGGCTGGTACCGCTACTCCGATGTCATCGCGACACTGGCCGCTGCGAAGGGGTCGGTCGCCCACTACCGGCGCGCTTCACAAAGCGGCGTGCAGGTGCTCTCGATGCAGCTGGGCGTCATGCCGATCGTGTCCACCGCCGGTGCCCTGCCTGAATACCAGCCGCCGGGCTTCCCTCCGGTCGGTGTCGACGACGTTGCCGGGCTCGCCGCCGCCTTCGACATCCTGGCCGACCCGTTCACCGCGGCAGAGCACGGAGCCGCGGCAGCGCGCCACTACGCGCGGCAATTCACCGTCGATCGCGCCGCGGATCGCTTGCTGGACATCATCGCGGAGGTGGTGGCTCGTCGACCCTGACCGGGGAATCAGCATGAAACTTTATGTGAATCTCATTTCTCGGCGACAAGGGAAATGGTGCCAGAGAAAACACCGAGCTCGGCAAAAATTCTTCCGCACACACGGCGCAGCGTGGGAGCGGGTAACATATGCAAAAATCTTTCAGCCAAAAATACGACCCGCAGAAATACGATCCCCACTTCGTCGGGTTCAGCGAATCTTTTAGCCCCTAAAGCCATTAGCATGACGCGAAATCGTTTTGGCACAAATCCATAGTGCACGGAGTCGAAACCGGCCCGCCTTGTGGCCTCAAATAATTCGCGGCACGTATATTCTTTCAAGTGCATGCCTGCTGGCTCATTAAGCCTGAACACGCGCGAGACATCGTGGGGTCCGGTGTACTTGTTAGGGGTACTGAATATGTATCGCCCGCCCCTCTTCAATATAGAATAGACACTCTTCAAATGGCTTTCTAGATCATCAGGGTGTATATGCTCGATCACCTGATCTGAGACTACAACATCGTAGGTGTCAGGGGGCTCGAATTTATCCAGATGCACTCCGTCCGATATTCCCCATGAAAGATTCGTATACGACCCGGGCAGAAGTTTTTCTCCGCGTTCGCGCGTAATCTCTGTTCCCTTGCACTCATAACCATTAAGCGCCAGAATATGAAATGAGGCCGCCCTTACCAGAACCGATTTCATAGATCGACTTCGGAGGTGGTCCGATTAGTTGTAGCCATCTTCCGAATCTTTCCTGAGGCGATTTGGGATCAGCTCCGTCGGAGAACTGATTAAGCCACCCTAATTCGGCGTAAAGGCGCGTGTAACAACGATCGAAAGTATCCCAACGGTTTTCGGGTTTCGATTGGAGCAGTTCTAGCGTTAATTGCTTTTCCAAATTCCAATGAGCCAATATCATTTGTTCGGTGATATTTGCCTCGGCAGGAATGCTGTAGGTCTTCTTGTAGCGTGCGATTAACTTGTTTCCTCTTGGTTCCATAAAACTTATATTCCTTGTTTATGATGAGCAAGCTAACGACAAGGGCCGTAGCCCGCCACGAACAGCTGCGGCGCAGTCATATCAGCCGTGCAGTGATCTGCGCCGGTTGCGCAGCACGATCACCCCTACACCGACCAGGGCCACGGCAAGCCACACTCCGCCAATCCACCACAGCCATCCCGTGTCCGAGTGACTCCCGGATGCCGCGCCCGGGCCGCCCATGTCCCTGTGATGGACGGTCACAGGGTCTTGTCCGGGTACAGACACCAGCGCGACGCCCGTGACGCTCGGCCAACGCGTACTGTCGCTGTTGAGCCATCTGAGAAGTTCGTCGAGCTGCGCGGGCGCATCGTTGGACGTGGCGATCAGCAGTGACCGACCGCGGTTGAAGACCGTTTGCAGAGATGCGAACCGAAGCGTCGGGTCCAGTGCGAGGGTAGTGGGCTTGCCGCCGAAATCGAAGGCGTTGATGGTGATTGGCCCGCTGGACCCTGCGGACACTGGAAGCACAATATCGGAGTGGTTCCACCCGCCGGCGGCGATCACTATCGCGGGATTTCGCGAATCGATCGCTTGTTGCACACTCGTCACGGCGGTGTCGATCGGTATCGAGCTCAGTCGCTGCAGGCCCACCATGATCTCGACAGCGCGCACAGTGTCACTAAACGAGTGGGGCTCGATGCCCACCAGGACCTTGGGCATCAACGTTTGCGGCACCGATCGCAGGCCATCCGGCACCGGGGGCTTAGCGGGGCTGCTCTGCACGGTACTGTCGCCGTCGATGGTCAACGTGAGTAGGTGATCTCCGGCTCCGATGATATAGAAATCTCCGCAACGTCCAACGTTGCCCGGCATATCTAGCGTCAAATTAAGACCGGTCCATCGCTGCAGGAGCCGATCCGGGACGTCGACCCAGCGGTCGATGACGCCCTGGCCGTCGGTCGGCCAACGGTCGATGGTCTCCGGGCCGACCGTTGCTTCAATCTGGCCGCCCATGTTGGCCGGCGTCGGGGAGTAGGACCCCCGCAGATGCACCCGCACCGCGTGGATGGATCTGCCGAACTGGGTCTGGTCCAGTCCAATCAACACCTGCGGTCGCAGCCCGGTGGAGTTGACGACGGGCTGCTCCAGTTCACGCAGCGTAGTGGTGTCGCCGGGTAGCCGAAGGCTCGACTTCAGCGATGTCACGACAGCCTTAGAAGCAAGGGCCAGCCCGGACAGGTCGCTGAACAGCAAAGCTACCTCTGATTCGTCGCTTCGCCCGAGGGGCCCTGAAATCAACAGCCACGGCGCGCCGGTGGCGCCTTGAAGGGAAAGCCCGTTGTCGGGTCCCTCTTTGACGACGATCTGGCGTTCCTGCGGTTGCGGCGGCGTCGGCGGCGCCGCCTGTCCTTCGTTCAACGGCACCACGGCGATCTCTGGGGACTGTTCGCCGTAATGCGCGGCGGCGGAGGTGGCCAATTGAATTGCCGTATCAGACTCAGCTACCGACGGCGATCGCGGCAGAAATATGGTCAGCTTCCGCAGCACGGGTGGCAAGAAATGGGCCACCGTGGTGGGCGGCTGTTCGACCCCGGTGTAGCCAACCGTTCCCTTGGTCAGGCGCAACGGGCTGTACGGGTAGAGGCAGACTCCCTCTAGCGGTACCAGATGTGCACGCAGTGTCACCGTCGCCGAGTCGTCGATCACTTTCGCTCCGGTCAGCGGGATGACGATCGGCGCTTGATCGGTGGTGGGCAGGTCCACCTTCGCGATTTCGCGCTCGTCCTGGGTGACGATGATCATCCCCGACCGGACATTGATCGGCGGTTCGACGGTCGCGTTCAAAGCGGCCGGTGTGAGCCCGTGCGGGACCGGCACGCTCAGCTGCACCGTGCCATCCACGCCATAGAACGTCAAGGTGGAGTCAGACTCAAGATCACTCAACGCCAGGCTCAACGAGGCCGTCGTGGTACCCGGTCCGGCGGGCTCAACCGTGATACCCGGTCCGGCGGGCCCAACCGTGATACCCGGTCCGGCGGGCTCAGTCGTGGTACCCGGTTTGGCGGGCTCAGTCGTGGTACTCGGTTCCGTGGGCTCAGCCCATGATGGCGGGGCGCTGATGACCAAGAATCCAACCACACCGGCCAGTGCAATAACTCGGCGCACACGATTCCGATTCACCACCCGGACAGTATGCATCGTTGAAAGCGCTGCGTTAAAGACAATAAGAGAGGATCTCGCGCCATCTCCCGCGATTCTGCCGTCGTTCGGCTACGCACCGAACGTCGGGAATCAGGCGGGTTCGATCAACCGGCCAATCCAGCACTCGGGAAATGCCTCCCCAAATTAGGACAATTCAGTGCACATGAGCTGGCGATCTGGGCGAGTACTTCAGGGAGATCCTCGGGTAGCGGGCCGGCGGCGGTGAGGATTTGCCCGCCAGAGCGGCATTGCACGATGCGGTAGCGACGTGGGGCCCGTACGAATTTCTTGACGCTCCGGCCGGTCGGTGAACTCTTCGCGGACCGTGGACAATTAGCGAGCGGTAATAGTCGTCGGTCGATCCAACCATGGGTCACCGGCCCGGGTATCCATTTCTCGCTGCGTGCGGCTGCCGCATGTGGCGTGCGCGCAGCAAATCCCGCGTCCCAGCCGCCGCCGCGCCGCAGTGTGATGTTTGCTAAGGTTCCGGCTGACCCCAGTACCGCGGTGGTGGAGCGGGCACTAGGCGCCCGCAGCAGACGGCCGTACCGACACCGGCCATCGTCTGTAGCGCGAATGCAGCAGGTTGGAACGAGGAGGCCGTCGGTGCCCGAACCACGGCCGACGAGAACGCACCGGCTGCCATGCCGGTCGGCACGCAGGTGACGGCATCGGCACCGGTTCGCTATCCGATCCGGGTACTGACGATCGGGAACGCACCGGCCGGGCCCAACAGCCGCGGCGGTATGGCGACGATGATGCGATTGCTGATCGAGGACACCGACCCACGGTTCCGCGTCCGCCTGGTGCCCACCTATATCGACGCTTCCCTGGCGGCGCGGCTATGGACGGGAATCTCGGGCATGCTCAAGGCATCCGCGCTGCTGTTGTTCGGCTTCGTCGACGTACTGCACGTCCACTATTCATGGCGCGGCAGTATCGTCCGCAAGTCCGTACCGTTATTCGTCGCGCGGCTGCGCGGCGTCCCGACAATTGTCCACTCCCACACCTCGCAATTCTTCCCGTGGTTCGATGAGTTGCCGCCGCCGCTGCGCCGCGCCGTACGCGCGGCGCTGCGCGCCGACTATTCGTTGGTGCTCTGTCAATCCCATGTCAAGGAATCGTGCGCGCGACTCGGATTCGACGAATCCAACACCCGAGTCCTCTACAACCCCGTGGTCATGCCTGCCGTCGAACCGTCGCCGCGCACCCGCCAGCCGTTGCAGGCGGTGTCGCTGAGCAGAATGGGCGCCAACAAGGGAAGCTATGACCTTGTTCGTGCGATCGGCATGCTGCCCAGCGACATTCGGGCCAACGTGCGGGTCACGCTGGCCGGTGACGGGGACGTGGACCAGGTGCGTGAGTTTGTCCGCGCCAACGCACTCGACGACACCATCGACGTCGTCGGCTGGGTCGGCCCCGCGGACAGGGACCGGCTGTTGGCCGAATCGGCGATCTTCGTGTTACCCAGCTACAGCGAGGGCCTTCCGATGGCGGTGCTGGAGGCGATGGCCAACGGGGTGGTACCGGTGACCACCCCAGTGGGCGCGATACCGGAAGTGGTGACCGACGGGGTGAACGGTGTGCTGGTCAGGCCCGGCGACCCCGGCCAGCTGGCGGCGGCGCTACAGTCCCTCATCGTCGATACAGAACTGCGCAACCGCCTCGCCGCGGCCGCCCACGCACGCGCCGGCGAGTTCGACGTCGCCCGCTGGCGGGAAGCACTGCACGACGTGTGGCTCGCTGCCGCGTCGCGGCGACGCCGGGCTCTCAGCCCGCAGCCGCCATCCCGCGGCTGCCGCCATAGCGACGCGGCAGCCCGCCGGAGACCATGAGCCGGAAGTAGTCGAACGACGAATCGCTGCCCACCGCCAACCGCGGCAACGCCAGCGGGTCGCAGCGGCGATCGGCGAATCCCGCCGCGGTCGTCAACGCCCAGCGCACGCCGCGACCGCGCAGCACGTCCTTGGCGCGGGCGTCGAAATCCTGTAGCCGGCCATTGGGGTAAGCGAAAATCGTTGGCGTCCTGCTAGTCTCACGCTCAAGCGCCGCGCAGGAATCCGCGATCTCCCGCTCGACCTTGTCGTCGCTGCAGCGGGCGAGGATCGGGTGGGTCACCGTGTGTGGATACAGCGTCACCAGACCGTCGCTGACGATCTCACGTGCTTCGTCCCAGGAGAGCATCCGGAACGGACCGGCGTCGCCGTCGCGGTAGCCCAGTGCCGCGAGAATCTCGTCCAACACTGCGATCCGTTGCGCGTCGGCCAGGTCTTTCAACCGGTCAACCGCGGCCGCGTAGACCCCACCGCGGTCGGCGGTACCGTCGAGCGAACGAGTGCCCAGTCCCAGCGCGGCCAGATCGACCTCGGTTGCGGTGGTGCGCGCGATCGCCAGCCAAAGCCGGTCGGGCCACAGAGTTTCGTCGCTGCCCATCGGGCCCGTCGCCAGGAACACCGCCGCGGGCAGCTTCAGATCGCGTAACACCGGGACCGCGTGCGTTGCGAGGTTGCGGGTGCCATCGTCGAACGTGATCGCCATGGCGCGCGGCGGCAACGTTCCCGCCGCAAGGCGATCGAGGGCCTCCTCGAGCGGAAGGACGTTGAAATGCTTGCGGACGTACTCCATTTGACGGCGATACAGCGCCGAGCCGAGCACATGCCAGCAGGCCGGCGACAACGGTTCGTCTTCCACACCGTGGAACATCACGATGGCGAGCAGGTCGCGATGTCGCCGCCGGGCAAACGCCGGGACCCCGGCAGCGCACAGCAGTCCGGCCGCGATGTTCTTAATGGTCGCGCGGATCGCAGGCGGCGCGAACTCTCTGAGTCTTGCCATCACCAGTGGAACTCTAGACACTGCTCACGGGTCTGGCTTCACACCTCATGGTCGCGCCGCCGGCCGCTGACGTTCATGCGCATGCGCATCACGCGCTCACGAATGAACCCGAGTCGCTTCGCAATGCAGGCATTCGGTCCGTTGCCACAGGCGATCGGGGCGACAACGCGCTCACCATCTCCCGAGATCCTGCCGCCGTTCGGGGGCATACCGAACCGCCGGCCAGCACTCCCTGCTATCCACAGAGCCATTTGTATGGCGCGACTGAGGTAGCTAGGGTGTCGTCAGTGGCCAAGCCGAGCGATGAACGGCTCGCCGAGATAGACCGGTGTTTCGACGAGACTGAGACGCGCGACCTCTGCTGCCGTCGCGCCCTGCACACTGAGCTTGCGCGCGAACCGCACGAGCATCTGGCGGTGATGCATTGACCAGCACGGTGTGGGACATCCTCTGCCCGTCGCGTCTCACACACATAGTGGATGTCGGGGCCAGCCGGAGATGCGGCGATTGGCCGTACATGCCGATGCTCAATGCCGGCTTGTGTTACGTGACAGGCTTCGAACCGGGGCGCGAGGCTTTGCTCGAGTTGCGAAGGACATGCGGCCCGAACGAGTCCTACCTACCGTACGCGCTGGGCGATGGCAACCCCCAGACTCTGAAGGTCTGTCCAGCACCAGGGGCGATGACCAGTCTGCTCGAACCCGACCCGCTAACGCAGGGGCTGTTCACGCTCTTCGATCCGTTCGGTGAGGTGATCGAGCGTGTCCCGCTCGACACTCATCGGCTTGATGACATCCGCGAAATCAAGCACCTCGATTTCCTGAAGATTGACATCCAGGGAGGTGAACTGGCCGTGTTCCAGAACGGCCGGAAGAAGCTCGCCGAAGCGGTGGCAATTCAGACCGAGGTGTCATTTATAACTCTGTATCAGAACCAGCCCGCATTCGGCGAGGTCGATTTAGAGTTACGGCGTCAGGGGTTTGTTCCGCACTGCATCCCGGGCGAAGTGAAGAAGTGGATAATCGGCGACTTTACGCTCGGTGGGGATCCTTACCGGCCGCTGAATCAGATTTTGGAAGCCGATATTGTCTATGTGCGCGACTTCTTCCACCCAGATGTGATGACCGATGAGCAATTGAAGCATTTGGCAATGATAGCGCATTACTGCTATGGGTCATTCGACTTGGCATTTCGATGTGTGCGGTTGTTGGAGGACAGGCGGGCGGTGGAGGCGGGGAGCTCGCAACGGTACCTGAAGATTTGTAAGAGCTCCGTTCGTTACAAAAGAGCGCTATGGTGGACACAATATAACATGACACGGCTGAAGCATCGAATGAGGGCATGGGCCAATTCGGCCACCCCGATCTTCGGTATCGACTGAAGTGGTGCCGTCAACAGGTGGTGCACAAATGTTTCTCGCGCGCCGTATTTGGTTCCGATGTTGCGGGCCGCCGTCTCCGGGGTCACCAAAGGAACTGCTGACGGGCGGACCCGACGCGCTGATTGTGCGTCTACCGGCGTATCGGTCAGTCGCTGAGATTGAACCTTTCCGGTCCAATCCGGGATGATTCATTGCTAGGGTCGAAAGCCGTTCGCTAACGAAAGTTGCGGAGGACTAGATGAGTACTCGCACAGAGTTGAAGACCGTCGAGTCGTGGGATGAGGACGTACTGCTCTGTTCGTCGATCATCAAAAGTCTCGGCGGCCCACTGGAGATACTCGAAGCCGGTTGTGGGCGTGAATGGCCACTCGATCTAGAAGGCGTCGACTATCGGTTGACCGGCATCGACCTCGATGCAGATGCGCTCCAAAGCCGTGTCTACACGGTCGGGGACCTGAACGAGGCGATCATCGGAGACTTAACTGTGAAGGGAACGATCCCGCCTGGCCGCTACGACGTCATCTACAGCTCGTTCGTGCTCGAGCACATTCGCGACGCCGAGGGCGCGCTCGTACTCATGCTCGAAGGGCTCAAACCGGGAGGGCTTCTGCTGCTGCGTATCCCGGACAGGGACTCGGTGTACGGCTGGACCGCGAGGCGCACACCCTTCCTGGCGCATGTCGCTTACTACCGGTATTTCCTGGGTCTCACCGACGCCGGAAAGCAAGGCCACTCGCCGTATCGCACTTACCATGCGCCCCTCATTTCCCGTGATGGCATCCGTGACTTCTGCAGCAGGCACGGATGCTCCATTCTCGAAGAGCGGGGCCATACCTATTATGTGCGTGGCACAAGTCCGCGGGTTCGGATAATTCGGGCATACGCAAAAGCCGTGTGGGCCTTGTCGTTCGGAACCCTCGCCTGGCGGCACAACAATCTCACCTACGTGATACGTAAGTCAGAGTCTGCCAAGGCGAAGCCGTCCAGCGCCGAGGCTGTAGGGCCGGCTTGATCGTCCATTGCGATTCCCGAAGGTACGGACCATCCCAGGTTGTAGGCCGCGTTGATGTCGCCGTCCAAGCGCGACTCTGCGGAACACGGGTGCTTATCCAGTCGGTATTGTGACTTGGTGCTCACCCTCGACACGATGGTCGACGAGGACCTCTTTATCTGCCCGCGCTGTGGCAGCCCAGTGCGCTCCGCAGGTGGCCCATGGCGATGTACAAATGCGTCCTGCCGATACGCCGAGGAGCCCTTCCCGATGATCTCGGGCGTACCGGCGCTTGTCGATTTCGAGCACAGCGTGCTCGACGCCGACCGGTTGCGGGCATCCCAGGGCGCCTCGCCGGTCCGCCGGTCCAAACTCAGTCGCGTGCTGAATCGGCTGGTACACCCGGCCAACACCACCGCGCCTGCCAACGTGGCCCGGATGCTAAAGCTCCTCCGAGCCGACGATGCCACGGCCGGGCGGCCGCCCCGGATTCTCGTGATCGGGGGTGGATCCCAGGGCGACGGCCTGGCCGAACTGTACACCGACCCGACAGTCGATCTGATCGCCTTCGACATCTACGTCAGCCCCCTGGTGCAATTCGTCGGCGACGGCCACGCGATCCCGCTGACCGACGGCTCCGTCGATGGCGTGGTCATCCAGGCGGTGCTTCAGCACATGCTGGAGCCGACGGTCGCGGCGAACGAGATCCACCGCGTTCTGCGTAGCGGGGGAATCGTTTACGCCGACTCGCCATTTCTCCAACAGGTGTGCGAAGGGCCCTACGACTTCACCCGTTTCACCGACAGCGGCCACCGGTACTTGTTCCGCAGCTTCGAGCGCATCGACTCCGGCCGTGTGGCAGGCGCCGGCACGGCTTTGCGTTGGTCGCTCGACCATTTCGTACGGGCCCTGACCCGCTCGATTCGGCTCGGCAGAATCACGGCGCTCTGCTTTTTCTGGCTCAGCTGCGCCGACCGTATCCTCGACCCGAGGCACTCACTCGACGGTGCCAGCAGCGTCTTCTTCCTCGGCCGCAAGAGCGCCGTTTCGATCACTGAGGCCCAGATCATCGACTACTACCAGGGTGGCATGTAAAGGTCGTCGTGGCTGCGGTTAGATTGGCCTACTTGCCCTGTAGTCAAACGATCTGAGCATTTCTGCTGGGTAAGGTCACGCGTAAGAATTGCCAGAGCAGATTCGGCGCGTGCAGTTTGACCGCGTACGGCGGAGTCCGCGAGCAGAAGAACACCTACGTCGATCAGGTTTGAATGGCGATCAGAGATTTGATCAATCCGGCGAATCGTTCGTACCAGATGATAGATGACGGGAAGTATCGACGCATCTGCGAAATACCGATCAGATCAATCTCGTCGACCTGCTCCTGCGCCTCTTCACGAGTGTGCGTGCGAACGTGGCCACGGTTCCAGCGCATCGATATCTGCACGCGCGCCTCGTAGGGCAACCATTGCATGCCCGGAAAGAGCCAGTGCGGTTCGATCGGAAAATACCGATATGGCGTCTGCACCCAATGACGGTCGGCGAGAGAGTGGACGTTGTCAGCTAATCGTTGGCGCCCCACATGGCCGCCCACATGTTCGAGCAGCGAATTGGAGTACACAAGATCGAAGTGGTCGCCCGCAACCGCGCTGGGCAGGTCGCAAGCGTCCCCTCGGATCGCAATAATGCCCTCGGCTGCCGACTCGAGCGGCAGCAAGTTGACCGTGGTGACCGACTTGGGCCGCACCGGCGCGAATCGCCACGCCTCGGGCGTTCCACCGAGGTCCAGCACTCGCATTTCCGAGAGAAACGGGAAGATCTCGATCAGGTGCTGCCATCGTCGCGCCCGAGCGCGCCCGGAGAGTGATCGCCTCGAATTGACGTCCGTGACGGCGTCCCGCAACCAGCTTGACATCCACCCCCGGCCTTTGAGGTCGGCCCGACGACGTAAATCTTCACTGCGACGTTCCGAGTCACATGTCGCGAGCAAGTGCCGCGTAAAAAGATTAATCACTCCCGCCGACAGCCGCAAGGGCATAGGCAACCGGGTCCTTTAGACCACGCATTTTAATTCTGCAACGGGTGATTTATCAATGCAAAGAATTGCGAATAGGCAGTGTCAATGTGGTTAGGCGGTCCGTGTGGTTGAGTTCGACGTGAAGTGTGCCGCCTTGTGCCCCAACGGAATTACCTCCGAGCCTTCTCGAGCACAGGCGGCGGCCGATTGGAGCCACCACACCGACCTGTCGACGAACGTCGGCACCACCATAATGCGGATTCGCTCGTCGGGATGTGCTGCCATGACGGCGATCACTGTAGCCATGCCACCCCGGCCGGGGCCGCACTACAAGCACCCGGGGCCGGCCCTCGACCGAAGTCACCCCGACCGAATTCAGATGACCGCACCGGTCCGCGCCCGTGCCCGGTTGACACCCATCTGGCCCCCATCCTGGCCCGTGCTTCCCGCGCTGGCGAACCCCATCGTCGCCCCTAGGGCCAGGCCCAGCGCCAAGGCGTCCATTGGCATCTCCGGCAACGGCCAAACGGCCGATATCGCGAGGAGGCCGGCGCTGACCGCCGCACTGATCTTCGCCGGTGCCGACCCGCGGCGCAGCGCACGGATCAGCGGCGTGAGGGCGAACAGGGCAAACGCCGCCATGCCCACCGCCCCGGCTTTGACAAGCCACCACAGGTAGAAGTTGTGCGAGTAGGTGGGTTCATACTTCATGCTGTACTCATCGTTCCCGGACGGCAGCTGATAGGCGTAGCCCAGGCCGTGGCCGAACACCGGTGCCTGGGCGATCGCGCGGTTGAGGTGTCCGACTTCCCGCAGCCTGTCCAGCGTCGACGTGTCCACCGCCAGCGCATGCGTCGAAACCCCGCTGAGCACGCGCTGATTGAATGCGGCGAGCTGATTGGCGAGCCACGCCCCGCCCGATGAAGCCTGCAGCAGAAACAGCGACCAGGGCACCGTCACGGCAATGACCAACGCGCTGACCGCGGTAACGGTGGCTGTCCGGCGCAGGGTTGACCAGCTAAAGCTGGCAAGCAAAGCGACGACGGCGGCCACCGCGAAAGAAATCAACGTGTTGCGGCTGAATGACAGCATCGCGATGATCAACGCGGGCGGCCCCAGCGCGAGATACATTACGGGCCTGACACGGCCGACGACCGCGGCGGCGACCAGTGCGGTCAGCACGGCGGTGGCCAGCGATTGGGTGGAGAGGATGATGCGGAGGGCCCCGCTGGCGCCCGTCCCCTGGAGGCTTTCTTCCCGGCCGACCAGCCGGACGGCATGCAACGAACTCACAATTGCCATGCCCGCCGAAAACCACAGAATCACGACAATCACGCGGATCGACCCCTTGATGTGATCGCCGTGCACAATCAGCAACGCCAAGATGAACCCGGCGACCATTTCGAGCAGTGTCTGCGATTCACGTATCAGTATCCAGGCGGTATGCCCAGCGACGAATCCGACAACGGTAAAGAACACCACTGTCAACGCGAACATCCCCGACAATAGGTAGTCGGAGAGCCGTAGTCTCACGACTGGAATCAGGTAAAAGATCGACAGCACCAGCGCCACTTGGTATGCGTAGATCACCATCGGGCCGAAGACTTTGCCGACGTGCAAGCCTGCTGGGAGCGCCGCGAACGCCCAGAACAGCGCGACCCAGGCCATCGCTTCCGGTTTCACCAAGTACACGACCAGGCTGAAAATCGCGAGGATCAGCATCGCTCCATAGACCGTGTCGCGTACCGAGAACACACCGACCAGGAAGCACCCGAACAGGAACACCGCCGGCATTACTCCGGCCATTGCCAAGCGATAGCGACCCGGCAGGTAGAGCATCACGGGCGCCCGCTGAACTTTGCCCGGTAGGTCTGGGCCGCGGCTCTGGCGTGCGGGGGCACTCGGGCGTCGGTCAGCACGGTTCCGACGACCTCTGCGCCGGCCGAGCGCAGAGCAGTCAACGCGTCGTTGAGTTCATCGACGGTGGTGCGCCCTGCCCGCACGACCAACACCGTGGCTTGAACGGCACCGGCCAGCAGGACGGTGTCGACTGTCGCCAGCACCGGCGGGCCGTCGACCACCATTCGGTCAAAATGTGACGACAAGTCCTCCAGCACTGCGTCGATCACTTCCGGCAGGTACGCGCTACACGGCAAGGTCTCGCGGCGGATGGATCGCGACGCGAGAATGTACAGCTTCGAAATCGGCGTCGGCTTCACAGTTTGCGCAGCGACACCAGGGTTGGCCAGCACATTAGCCAGTCCCTCCCCCGATTCGACTTTCAGCAAACCGGCGACCACTGGCCGGCGGGTATCGCCCTCGACCAACAGCACGTCTTCGCCGAGTTCGGCGAATGCCAGCGACAGGTTCAACGCTGTCGTTGTGGTTCCTTCACCCGCGAACGGCGCCGCCACCAGCACCCGACGGCCCTCGGGTCCCATCGCCCTGAGCAGCCGGGCGCGCAAGCCGCGCACAGCGTCATCGGATACGACGTCGGTGCCGAACCGCAATGCGCCGCTGCGCGTTCCCGGCAGCTCGGCCAAAGTCGGCAGACCCGAAAGTTGTTCCAACTTCCCCCGAGTGCGCACGGTGCGATCGCTGGCCTCGCGGGTCAGCGCCACCGCGATGCCAAGAAGCACCCCGGCAGTAAGCCCCATCGCCATGTTTTGCATCGGCACCGGCCTGCTCGCACGAGCGGGCACCTCGGGGTGCTTCACCACCGTCGCCCTGGCCATGGGCATCGATGTAGGCGTCTGCCCTAAATCTCTGACCTGCGGGCGCGGATTCACATCGAGCATCGTGACCATCGCAGTGAACGAATCGGCCATCGCTCCCGCGAACAACGCAGCACGCTTCGGATCGGTGTCGGTGACAGTGATTGTGAACAGCATCGATTTCGCTGCGTATTTCACCTGGGTTTGGCTCACCAGAGCTTCGGCGCTGATCGGGAGTTGGAACTGACTGACCGCACGCTCTGCTACGGCGCGCCCACCGGCGATCTCGGCGTACGTCGACAACCGGTCTTGCGCAGCCTGCCCGCCCCAGTACACCTCGGTGACGTCGGCCTCATCGGAAAACGAGATGAGGATCGTGGCCGACGACTGGTAAGCCTTGTTCTGAAAAACCGTGACGACTGCCGCACCGAGCAGACACGCCAGCAACGCGCCCACGACAAGTTTCCAGCGTGCGAAGAGGGTCTGAACAAGGGTGCGGAAATCCATCCACTAGCCTTTCTTGAGCCTTTCTGAGCCCAGACACACAAATAGCATCGATTCTGTTCACTGCGCACCCGCCGCGCAAACCGCACTGCACATTATGCAGCATCGCGAAAACAATCCCGCCGTCAATTGAAGATTTGCTGGTGCCGCCTCGTCCGGCCATTCATTTCCGCGGGACAGAAGTCAGGACCTCGCGCGGTATGTCTAGCGTTGCAATGGGATACGCCCCGGAGTCGTCCCGCCCGTCGCGCGCCAATGCCATGGGCGGATAGTTCACCACGTGCGAGGCGCCCGGCTTGTGCTGTTGCCACTCAACCGACGCGCGCAGCGTGTAGTGCCCCGGCGCCAAGCCCGTCACGTCGATGTGAACCGACTCGGTGGCAGATGCCGGGACCGCCTGCTCGCGTGATTGGCCGGAACCGTCGTGGACCAGCGTCTTGAGGTTGACCGTTGCCGGCAGGGTCCGCACCACCGCCCCCGAGGAATCCACCAGCTCGTAGCCCGGTGTCCAGTGCTCGACAGCGGCCGCGGCGCCGTAATTGGTCCATACCACCGATATGGCCGCGACCTTGCCCCGCATCGACCGCGATCCCGGCTGAGCCTCGACCGAGTACCGATAGCCAGCGACCGCGTTGGCTTGCGCCCAAAGCGCATACAACTCGGGGGCCATCGGCGAGGTCGAATCCCGGTCCGGGAAATTGACGCTCGACGTCATCGACACGTGATATCTGATGATGTCGTGCAGGCCCTTGTCGTAGTAGGACTTCGGGTCGGTTCCGTTGGGTAACTGGCACCATTCGGTGATCACCAGCGCCGAGGCCAGCCGCTGCTTGACCGCGTTGACGACCGGATCGTTGGACTGCACGTAAGGAGAGTCGTCGGACTGGGCCCAGACCGGCAACACCGGGTAGACACCGAGGCAATCCGAGCGGATGCCCACCGGCGCGGACAGCTTCTTGGTGACGTCGTCGGCGAACAGTTGACGCACGATCTCCGGGTTCGGCGGGTTGACCACCAACTGGGTATGGGGGAAGGCGTTGACATTGGCCCCAACGAGCTGCCGAATAGAATCGATGGTGATGGCCTGATCGCGGAATTGGCTGTAATACCCCAGCTTCGCCACGCTCTGGTCGGGCGCCGGACCCGGTGCGCCCAGCGAGTTACGCAGATACGCGATGTGGTTCTCGCTGAAGTCCCCATACCCGGAGAACTCGAACACACTAAGCCGCTCGTCGCGGTCGTAGCGACGGCCCAGCGCGGCGAGCAGCTGCGAAAAAGCGTTCAGGTAATTGGGATCGTTCCAGTTCGGTACCACCTGCGTGATCCAGGCTGTGGGGCTGTTCGGCGGCCCGGGATAGCTGGTGGTAGCGCCGGGAATGGCAGCCACCCAGGCGGGGACGCCGATATTCGTGTGGTTCGGATAGGAGTCGTTGCAACAGGAGTTGTAGGCGTACACGCGAAGGGTCACCCGCATGTTTCGGCTGGCCATTCTCGCCAGCGCATTGTCGATCACTCTGAAGTCGAACTTGCGATCGTCAGCAGCATCGGGCGGCAACGTGCGCGGGTCGGTGGGCTGTAACTGCCGCCAGGAGATACGCAAACTGGCGTCATGTGACCCGGGCCATGCCGGATACTGCTGCTGTGCCGGATTACCTTGTGGGAAAAGCGGTTGCAAGAGATCTTCGTACTGGCCGCGCAACGGATCGGGTACCTCTTGAAGTGGTATGGCCGGACTGACCATCGCGGACAACCGCCCAGGTATCTCTTGATCGGTGGACGGCATGGCCCGACTGACCATCGCGGACAACCGCCCAGGTATCTCTTGATCGGTGGATGGTATGGCCGGGCTGACCATCGCGGACAACGGCCCGGGGTTACTGTGCCCACTCACTATTAGTGCTGTACACACGGCTCCGGCCAGCACACTTTTCGTCAACGGACCGACCATCCTCACCCGCCTTCGATCGTGCCTGACGGTGACGCCTCGTGGTCGGCGAGGAACGGCATCGGAATCCAGCGCGCGGATATTAGCGCTCGAATTGTATCGCCAAGGACACGGCACAACAACGGGCAAATAACCTTGCGCCCGGTGACACCCGTATTGCATCAAAGTCAGTGCGGCGGCAGGTGGCTTGACTCCCTCGGCGACCAGTTGAGGCCGAAGGCCGCTGCGAGTCCGCTGATGGCGCGAATGATGGCCAAGTCGCCGGCGTTGGTTCCCAGGTCACGCACGAATCCAAGGTCGATCTTCAGCATGTCGACCGGGAGGGACTTCAGATATGACAGAACCGCGTAGCCGGTACCGAAGTCGTCGATGGCTGGCTGGACGCGTTTTGCGGATGGTCTCGATGTCGTGCACACAGCGCGCTCGGTGATCTCCAGGCACACCGATTCGGCATCGATGCCGAACTCCTCAATGGTGTCGGCGACGCTACGAACAAAGCCACGGGTCATCAACTGGACTGGTGACACATTGATGCGCAAGGTTGCGCTTACCGCCGCCGCGCTTAGCTGCCAGCACGGCCTCGTCGGCACTCGCCATTCATGGTCGGGGGACAGGAATCAGGACGTCGCGCGGTATGTCGAGCGTTGCAATCGGGTACAGCCCCGAGCCGTCCCGCCCGTCGCGTGCCAATGCCATGGGCGCATAGTTCACCACGTGCGAGGCGCCCGGCTTGTGCTGTTGCCAGTCGACCGACGCGCGCAGCGTGTAGTGCCCCGGCGCCAAGCCCGTCACGTCGATGTGAACCGACTCGGTGGCAGATGCCGGGACCGCCTGCTCGCGTGATTGGCCGGAACTGTCGTGGACCAGCGTCTTGAGGTTGACCGTTGCCGGCAGAGTCCGCACCACCGCCCCCGAGAAATCCACCAGCTTGTAGCCCGGTGTCCAGTGCTCGATAGCGGCCGCAGAGCCGTAATTGGTCCATACCACCGATATGGCCGCCACCTTGCCCTGTATCGACTGCGATCCCGGCTTAGCCTCGACCGAGTACCGATAACCAGCGGCCGCGTTGGCTTGCGCCCAATGCACATACAATTTGGGGTCAATCGCCGAGGTCGAATCCCGGTCCGGGAAATTGAAGCTTGACGTCATCGACACGTGATATCTGATGATGTCGTGCAGGCCCTTTTCGTAGTAGGACTTCGGGTCGGTGCCGTTGGGTAACTGGCACCATTCGGTGATCACCAGCGCCGAGGCCAGCCGCTGCTTGACCGCGCTGACGACCGGATCGTTGGACTGCACGTAAGGAGAGTCGTTGGACTGGGCCCAGACCGGCAACACCGGGTAGACACCGAGGCAATCCGAGCGGATGCCCACCGGCGCGGACAGCTTCTTGGTGACGTCGTCGGCGAACAGTTGACGCACGATCTCCGGGTTCGGCGGGTTGACCACCAACTGGGTATGGGGGAAGGCGTTGACATTGGCCCCAACGAGCTGCCGAATAGACTCGATGGTGATGCTCTGATCGCGGAATTGGCTGTAATACCCCAGGGTCGCGACGCTGTCGTCGGGCGCCGGAACCGGCGCGGCCAGCACGTCACGCAGATACGCGATGTGGTTCTCGCTGAAGTCCCCATACCCGGAGAACTCGAACACACTGAGCCGCTCGTCGCGGTCGTAGCGACGGCCCAGCGCGGCGAGCAGCTGCGAAAAAGCGTTCAGGTAATTGGGGTCGTTCCAGTTCGGTACCACCTGCGTCACCGCGGGGTTCCACCATCGTGGCGGCCCGGGATAGCTGGTGGTAGCGCCGGGAATGGCAGCCACCCAGGCGGGGACGCCGATATTCGTGTGGTTCGGATAGGAGTCGTCGCAACAGGAGTTGTAGGCGTACACGCGAAGGGTCACCCGCATGTTGCGGCTGGCCATTTCCGCCAGCGCATGGTCGATCACTCTGAAGTCGAACTTGCGATCGTCAGCAGCATCGGGCGGCAACGTGCGCGGGTCGGTGGGCTGTAACTGCCGCCAGGAGATACGCAAACTGGCGTCATATGACCCGGGCCATGCCGGATACCGCTTCTGGGCCGGATTACCTTGTGGGAAAAGCGGTTGCAAGAGATCTTCGTACTGGCCGCGCAGCGGCCCGGATATCTCTTGAACGGTGGATGGTATGGCCGGGCTGACCATCGCGGACAACGGCCCGGGGTTACTGTGTCCACCACATCCGTTCAGCACCAGTGCCGCGCAGGCGACAACGGCCAACGTGCCTTTCCCCAGTGAGCGGAACATCTCAACCAGTGTGCTATATCGCGTCCAGCGCCAACGCCTCGCGGTCGGCGAGTAACGGCATCGGCATCCAGCGCGTGGACAGCAGCGCCTCCATCGCATCGCCTGAGACGGGGCGTGACAACAAGAATTCCTGCGCACGGTGACATCCATGTTGCATCAAAGTCAACGCGGCAGCAGGCGTCTCGACACCTTCGGCGACGACTTGCAGGCCAAACGCCTCGACCAACCCGATGATGGCGCGAACGATGGCGAGATCGCCGGCATTGGTTCCCAGGTCACGCACGAACCGTCACGTCCGCCATTCATGGTCGGGGGACAGGAATCAGGACCTCGCGCGGTATGTCGAGCGTTGCAATCGGGTACGACCCGGAGTCGTCTCGCCCGTCGCGCGCCAATGCCATGGGCGGATAGTCCAGCACGTGCGAGGCGCCCGGCTTGTGCTGTTGCCAGTCGACCGACGCGCGCAGCGTGTAGTGCCCCGGCGCCAAGCCCGTCACGTCGATGTGAACCGACTCGGTGGCGTACAGCGGGACCACCTCCTCGCGTGATTGGCCGGAGCCATTGTGGACCAGCGTCTTGAGGTTGACCGTTGCCGACAGGGTCCGCACCACCGCCCCCGAGGAATCCACCAGCTTGTAGCCCGGTGTCCAGTGCTCGATAGCGGCCGCGGCGCCGTAATTGGTCCATACCACCGATATGGTCGCGACCTTGCCCTGCATCGACTGGGACCCCGGCTGAGCCTCGACCGAGTACCGATAGCCAGCGACCGCGTTGGCTTGCGCCCAAAGCGCATACAACTCGGGGGCCATCGGCGAGGTCGAATCCCGGTCCGGGAAATTGACGCTCGACGTCATCGACACGTGATATCTGATGATGTCGTGCAGGCCCTTGTCGTAGTAGGACTTCGGGTCGGTTCCGTTGGGTAACTGGCACCATTCGGTGATCACCAGCGCCGAGGCCAGCCGCTGCTTGACCGCGTTGACGACCGGATCGTTGGACTGCACGTAAGGAGAGTCGTCGGACTGGGCCCAGACCGGCAACACCGGGTAGACACCGAGGCAATCCGAGCGGATGCCCACCGGCGCGGACAGCTTCTTGGTGACGTCGTCGGCGAACAGTTGACGCACGATCTCCGGGTTCGGCGGGTTGACCACCAACTGGGTATGGGGGAAGGCGTTGACATTGGCCCCAACGAGCTGCCGAATAGAATCGATGGTGATGGCCTGATCGCGGAATTGGCTGTAATACCCCAGCTTCGCCACGCTCTGGTCGGGCGCCGGACCCGGTGCGCCCAGCGAGTTACGCAGATACGCGATGTGGTTCTCGCTGAAGTCCCCATACCCGGAGAACTCGAACACACTAAGCCGCTCGTCGCGGTCGTAGCGACGGCCCAGCGCGGCGAGCAGCTGCGAAAAAGCGTTCAGGTAATTGGGATCGTTCCAGTTCGGTACCACCTGCGTGATCCAGGCTGTGGGGCTGTTCGGCGGCCCGGGATAGCTGGTGGTAGCGCCGGGAATGGCAGCCACCCAGGCGGGGACGCCGATATTCGTGTGGTTCGGATAGGAGTCGTTGCAACAGGAGTTGTAGGCGTACACGCGAAGGGTCACCCGCATGTTTCGGCTGGCCATTCTCGCCAGCGCATTGTCGATCACTCTGAAGTCGAACTTGCGATCGTCAGCAGCATCGGGCGGCAACGTGCGCGGGTCGGTGGGCTGTAACTGCCGCCAGGAGATACGCAAACTGGCGTCATGTGACCCGGGCCATGCCGGATACTGCTGCTGTGCCGGATTACCTTGTGGGAAAAGCGGTTGCAAGAGATCTTCGTACTGGCCGCGCAGCGGATTGGGTACCTCTTGGACGGTGGGCGGTATGGCCGGACTGAGCATCGCGGCCATCAGCCCGGGGTTAAGGTGACGACAACATCCGTTCAGCACCAGTGCCGTGCAGGCGACAACGGCCAACGTGCCTTTCCCCAGTGAGCGGGACATCGCAAGTTGATTTCAGTGGTCTCGGCAGCCAGTCGAGCTACCTCGGTGAGTCGTCCCAGTGTTGACCGGTGGCTGACACACACTCAAATGTGGCTGACACACACTCAAATGTGCGGACCGGCGGCAGCGACGGCAATGGACAGTTAGAGCGAGTCTGGATTTAATCTCTCCTCCAAATCAGTGTGCTAGATCGCGTCCAGCGCCAACGCCTCGCGGTCGGCGAGGAACGGCATCGGCATCCAGCGCGTGGACAGCAGTGCCTCCATCGCATCGCCTGAGACGGGGCGTGAGAACAAGAATCCCTGCGCACGGTGACATCCATGTTGGATCAAAGTCAACGCGGCAGCAGGCGTTTCGACACCTTCGGCGACGACTTGCAGGCCAAACGCCTCGGCCAACCCGATGATGGCGCGAACGATGGCGAGATCGCCGGCGTTGGTGCCCAGATTGCGGACGAATCCGGCGTCGATCTTGAGCATGTCGACCGGGAAGGACTTCAGGTGCGACAGCACCGCATAGCCGGTGCCGAAGTCGTCGATGGCCAGCTGGACGCCGATTTCCTTGAGCTCCGAGAGAGTTTTGCGGGTGGCTTCGATGTCGTGCACCATTGCGCGCTCGGTGATCTCGAGGCATACCGATCCGCCGTCGATGCCGAACTCCTCGATGGTGTCGGCGACGCTACGGACGAAACCGCGGGTGATCAGTTGAACGGGCGACACATTGATGCGCAATATGGCGCTTTGTGCTATGCCGTTGGCTCGCCACCGGCTGAATTCGGCGCAGGCGCTTCGCAACACCCATCGGCCCAGTTCGCCGGCGAGGTTGGTCGATTCGGCTACCCCGATGAACGAATCGGGCAGCAGCAGCCCCCATATCGGGTGCCGCCAGCGCACCAGCGCCTCGGCTGCCACGATGGCGCCGGTCCACAAGTCGACCTCGGGCAGATAGTGCAACAGCAGCGCTTCGCTGTCGATATCGCCCTGGAGATGCAGCTCGATGTCGTTACGGAAGGCGTTCTTAAGAGACATGTCATCGGTGGACAGTGCTATCTGGTTGCCGCCGGCGCGCTTGGCTGTCAGCACGGCCTCGTCGGCACGACGGAGTAGATCGGTGCTGTTGTCGCGCCCCGGCACGCCCTCCGCCAGCCCGATGCTGACGGTGCGGGTGATCGTGTGGCCGCCGATGACCAGGCGCTCGCGCAGCATCGTCGTAAGGCGACGGGCGAACGACTCGGCGGTTGCCGCCGACATCGGCTGGTCCGGAATGACGACGAACTCGTCACCGCCCACCCGGGCGACCATGCTCCGACTTCCCGTGCACTCCCGGATACGATGCGCGAAGACCCTGATGAACCAGTCGCCCGCGGAATGGCCGAGGTAATCGTTGATCGCCTTGAGCCGGTCGAGGTCGAGATACAGGACCGCGACGGGTCCGGGGCTTCCCGCCGAGAGCCTCGCGGAAAGATGCGCGATCAGCGCCCGACGATTGTAAAGCCCAGTCAGATCGTCATGCTCGGCCAGATGGCGCAGCTTTTCTTCGGCAGCGAGGCGGCCCTGGAACTGGGCAAACAGGGCGGCGACCGCCTCGAGCGTGTTGATCTCTCGTTGCTTCCACTTGCGGGCGCCGAACTTGACGAAGCCGAGCACGCCGGTGGTCACTCCCCTCCGAACCAGCGGTGCGGCGGCCACCGAGGGCGAGGTGTCCTGCTTGGCTCCCCCTACCCAGCGCTGCAGGGCGCGGTTGGCCTGGTCCGGCCCAATCACGACCGCTTTCCTGCCGTGCTCGCACTGTGCGAGCACGGGGTCGGCGCTGGTGAAGTCTATAACGGCGTGCGGATCCGGGTCCGGAAACTCGACTCGCGATGGCCACTCCGCAACCAACACCCAGGCCCCGATGTCGTGGTCGTGGTGGCGCAAGAAGCTGGCGTCCGCATCGAAGTGTTCGGTGAGCTGCGCGAGTACCTTTTCCCTCACCTGCGTCGCGCTGGATGCCGTGCCCTCCATCAGCTCAGTAGCGACGGAGTTGACGACCAGGTCCAAGTTGCGTGCCACAGGTCCTCCGATGTGGGTCGCATGGCCCCAACTAGGCGTCCGGCCCGATCAGGGACGGTCGTCTTCAAGGTTACTTCTCACTTCGCGGCTTGGCCGGCAGGTGAATTCGGCCCGGGGCAGGTCCACGAATTGGTGTAGCGCAGTGTACCATCCACCAGCCGGCTCAGGCCGAGTCGCGGCTTGGCCCCAAAACGCGCCCGGATGTGACGTGCCTGCAAGCGCGTAAGCCCTGGCACGCCGCAAATATTGGCGTACGGCTGCGTCGACTAGGCTGAGGGCTCCGTAAATGCTGCGCAGGAGACCACAACAGATGCCCGTCGCACGCTCGGCCAAACGTTGGCTCGCGCCAGCGGCAAAGACCCTCGCACCGCGCCTGTTCTGGCGGCGGAAATACCGCATCCTGCAGCGTCTCGGCGAATCCCGCCCGGACGTGCAGCTGGCGGCGTCGTTGTGCGATCCAAATCGGGTTTCGCTGGACATCGGGGCCGACGTCGGCGAGTTCACGATCGCGATGGTGGCGTCGTCGCGATCGGTGATCGCGTTTGAACCCCGGCCGGCTCAGGCCCGCGATTTGGCATCGATGTTCGACGCGGTCGGTGCAGCTGTGCGGGTCGAAGCGGTGGCGCTATCGGACCAGTCCGGCGTGACGGCCATGCGGATAGTCGAGTCCGAACCGGGCCGTAGCACGATCGACGACAACAATGTCTTAGGCGACGTGAGCGTAAGTAGCATCCAAAGCATCGAAGTGCCGGTCAAGCGCCTTGATGATCTGCATTTAAACGACGTCGGCCTGATCAAGATCGACGTGGAGGGCCACGAACTGGCCGTGTTGCGTGGCGGCGCAGATACCCTCACGCGCAACCGGCCAGTGGTTCTGGTGGAGGCCGAAGAGCGCCATCACCCCAACGCCGTCGGCGCGGTCACCGAGTTGCTCACCGGGCTCGGCTACGCGGGCTACTTCGATGTCGATGACACTCGACGGCCGATCGAAGAATTCGATGCAGCCGAGCACCAGAACCCGGCGAACATCGGCGGCTGGAAAGACGGCTGGGAGACTCGCGGCGTCTACGTCAACAACTTCGTGTTCTTCCCGAAGGTTGCTTGAGCGCAAACTCGGTCTAACGACCGGCCTCGCCAGTGAGACAGGTCACAATTACGGCCAGGTCCGTCACGCTTGTCCGGCCAGCGGTGTCTCAAGGGCACAGGTCCAGTGAGGACCCGCAACAGACGAGGAGACAGCAATGACCGAGATGGCCGCCCAGAGAAGAACTCATGTCGTCGTTGCCGGCGGCGGATACGCCGGAACCCTGGCCGCCAACCATCTGCGGCAGCGGCCGGATATCGACATCACCGTGGTGAATCCCCGTCCGGTCTTCGTCGAGCGAATCCGCTTGCACCAGTTGGTCGCCGATACCGGCGCCGCGACCGCCGATTACGGGACGCTGCTCGGCGACGGAATCCGGCTGATCGTCGATACCGTCGACCACATCGCGACCACCGACCGGCGCGTCCTGCTGGCCTCGGGTGCCGCGCTGAAATACGACTACCTGATCTACGCCGTCGGGAGTACCGGCGCGACGCCGGCCGGGGTGCCCGGCGCCGCAGAATTCGCCTATTCGGTAGCCGACCTGGAAAGCGCGCAGCGGCTGCGCTATGCGCTCGCCGACCTGCCGATGACCGCACCCATCACCGTGGTGGGCGGCGGATTGACCGGCATCGAATCGGCCGCTGAGCTGGCCGGGCGGGGACGCCCGGTGACCCTGATCTGCGGCGCCATCCTCGGACCGTCGCTGAGCAAGCGGGGCCGGCGTTCGGTGGCCAAGCGACTGCGCAACCTGGGTGTCAACGTGCTGGAATCCGTCGCTGCTGACCAGGTGCGCTGGGACGCGGTGGTGCTCTCCGACGGCGCTGTGCTGCCCAGCGCAGCAACCGTGTGGACGGCGGGATTCGCCGTGCCGGATCTGGCCGCACGCAGCGGGCTGCGCACCGACGCGCTGGGCCGGCTGCTCACCGACGAAACACTGACCAGCATCGACGACCAACGCGTCGTCGCCGCGGGTGACGCCGCCGCGCCGTCGGGCCGGCCGTTGCGGATGAGTTGCCAGGCCGCCGGGCCGTTGGGTGCCCAGGCCGCCGACACGGTGCTCAGCCGCATCTCTGGAAGCACCCCCGCGATGCTGAACCAGGCCTTCGTCGGTCAGTGCATCAGCCTGGGCCGCTCGCACGCCACCTTCCAGCTCGCCCACACCGATGACACCCCGGTGAACATGGTCGTCGCAGGCCGGGTCGCGGCCTCCGTCAAGGAAGCCATCTGCAGGGGAACCCTGTGGTCCATCCGGCGCGAGGCCGCCAAACCCGGCTCGTACTTGTGGCTCAAAGGCGGCAAGAGGTCCGCGCAGTCACCGGCCGCCCAGCAGGTCGCGTTGCGATGACGCAGTCACCGAGCGGCAGGGAGCACGCCGAACGGTTCACCGTGCTGCGGCCGCTGCTGTTCACGATCGCCTACGAAATGCTGGGCTCGGCAACCGAGGCCGACGATGTGTTGCAGGACAGCTATCTGCGGTGGGCGGCGGTCGACCTGGCGACGGTGCGCGACACCAAGTCGTACCTGGCCCAGCTGGTCACCCGCCAGGCGCTCAACACGCTGCGGGCCGGCGCCCGCCGGCGCGAGGAGTATGTGGGGCCGTGGCTGCCCGAGCCGCTGCTGCTCGACGACCAGGACCCGTCGGCCGATGTCGTTCTGGCGGAATCGGTTTCGATGGCGATGCTGGTCTTGCTGGAAACGCTGAGCCCCGACGAACGAGCGGTGTTCGTGCTACGCGAGGTGTTCGGTTTCGACTACGGCGAGATCGCCGCGGCGGTGGGCAAACCGGCGCCCACCGTACGACAGGTCGCGCACCGGGCACGTGAGCACGTACGGGCGCGACGGAAGCGAGCAGGTGCCTCGAAAACATCCATAGACCCGGAACGCAACGCACAAATCACCGCCCAGTTCCTCCAAACGGCGGCCAGCGGTGACGTGGAAACGCTGATGACGATGCTCGCCCCGGACGCAACCTGGACGGCCGACAGCGGCGGCAAGGTGAGCGCTGCCCGCAGACCGGTTGTCGGCGCCGAGCGCGTTGCCAGGGCGATCGCCGGGCTGATGCGCAGAGCCGGACCGGGGCTGCATCTGGAAATGGTGACGTGTAACAGCGCTCCGGCGGTGTTGCTCTACCTCGGCGAACAGCTCGAGGGCGTGATCACGGTGGAGATCGACGAGGACAAGATCACCAACTTCTACGTGATGCGCAACCCGGACAAGCTCGCGACCCTGACTGCCGCACGCGACATCAGCCGCAGCTGAGCGACAGACGCCCGGGGTGCGAATATTCACCGTTCTGTCAAGCTAGGGCGGTGCGAATCGACCGGCTCGGCGATCTTGGCGCCGCACCCCAGGTGCTGCGCGCTGTGGGTGACGCCGCGACCCGGCTCGATCTCCCGCCGCCGGCCGCGCTGACCGGCGACTGGTTCGGCGCGCTCGCGGTGATCGCACCGAGTCTGTCGGTGCAGCCGGTGGACGTCGACCATGCGTTCGCGGTCCGACTGGGCCCGCAGACGCCGAACGCGGAGGCGGTGGGCGGCGGCTGGATCGGTTATCTGTCTTATCCCGATCCCGGTGCCGACGAGCGGCCGAACCGGATCCCCGAAGCCGCCGGCGGCTGGACCGACTGCGTACTGCGCCGGGACCGGGACGGGAATTGGTGGTACGAAAGCCTGTCCGGCGCGCCGATGCCGGACTGGCTCACCGCCGCACTGGCGGCATCACCGGCGCCGGCGCGCGATTGCCGGATCGATTGGGGCACCGCCGACCGGGAGACACACCGCGACGGGGTACAGGCCTGCCTGGAAGCCATCCGCGCCGGCGAGGTCTACCAGGCATGTGTTTGCACGCAATTCACCGGGACGGCCACTGGAGCCCCGTTGGACTTCTTCATCGACGGCATCGCGCGCACCTCCCCGGCCCGGGCGGCCTACGTTGCCGGACCGTGGGGCGCGGTGGCGTCGCTGTCGCCAGAGCTGTTCGTGCGGCGGCGTGGAACGGTCGTAACGTCCAGCCCCATCAAGGGCACCCTGCCGCTGGATGCCTGGCCGTCGGCGCTGCGAACGTCGGCGAAAGAGATAGCCGAAAACATCATGATCGTGGACCTGGTCCGCAATGACCTCGGCCGGGTGGCGATCGTCGGCACCGTCACCGTGCCTGAGCTGTTGGTCGTGCGGCGCGCGCCGGGCGTGTGGCACCTGGTGTCCACGGTGTCGGCGCGCGTTCCCGTTGAGCTGCCGACGTCGGCGCTGCTGGATGCCGCCTTCCCCCCGGCCTCGGTTACCGGAACACCCAAACACCGCGCTCGGCAACTGATCTCGCAGTGGGAACCGAATCGCCGCGGAATATATTGTGGCACAATCGGTTTAGCGTCACCAGTCGCTGGATGCGAGCTGAACGTCGCGATCCGCACCGTCGAGTTCGACGCCGGGGGTAACGCCGTGCTCGGCGTCGGCGGTGGGATCACCGCTGACTCCGATCCCGACGCCGAATGGGCGGAATGCTTGCATAAGGCATCCCCCATCGTCGGGCTGCCGTGCATCGCGACCGTGGGGTCGGCCGGCTAGCCCTACTCACTCGCGGCGGGACTGCAGGACCGCGTCGTAGAGCTGGCGCGAGCGCACCCCCGGGTGCGCGGCGGCCACCTCACCGCAGGCGTCCTTGACGCGAGCACCGCCGGAGACCAGGTCCTCCACTTTCGCTACCAGCGACGGCAGGTCGGCGCGCGGGGTGGCACCGGCCAGCACGACGGTGATCTCGCCGAGCACACCGTCGGCCGCCCAGGTGACCAGCTCTTCGAGCGATCCGCGCACCACTTCTTCGTGCACCTTCGTCAGTTCCCGGCAGATTGCCGCCGGACGTGCACCGCCGAGCACCTCGACAGCGTCGCGCAAACATGCGGCCAACCGGCGCGGCGATTCAAAGAAAACACAGGTACGCCGCTCGTCGGCCAGCGAGGCCAGCCATGTTCGGCGCGCTTCCTTCTTGCGCGGAGCGAAACCCTCGAAGCAGAACTTCTCCGACGGCAGACCGGATACGGCCAGCGCGGTCGTCACCGCCGACGGCCCGGGCAGACAGTGCACCGGCAGACCGGCATCCACGCACGCCGCGACCAGCCGGTAGCCCGGGTCGCTGATCAGCGGCATCCCGGCATCGCTGACCACGAGCACCGTCGCGCCGGCTCCGATCGCCTCGATCAGGGGGCCCACCCGCGTGGCCTCGACCCGATCGAACAGGCTGATCAGCCGACCGGCGATGGCAACGCCGAGGGTTTTCGCCAGCTTGCCCACCCGCCTGGTGTCCTCGGCCGCCACCACATCGGCACGGGCCAGGGCATCGACCAGGCGGGGCGAGGCATCCGACGGCTGACCCAAGGGCGTCGCGCCCAGCAACAGGCGGCCAGAGGTCATGACGGACAGCTTACGATCGACACCGATGACCGCCCCGCCCCGCGAAACCTCCGTCGCCGTCGAGGAACAGCGTGTCGTGCCCGTCGTCAGCCCGGGACCGCTGGTCCCGCTGGCCGATTTCGGGCCGGTGGACACCGTGCGCGGGTGGGTCGCGACCGGCGTGATCACACTGCTGGCGACGGTGACCCGGTTCCTCAACCTGGGCTCGCCGACCGATTCCGGCACCCCCATCTTCGACGAGAAGCATTACGCGCCTCAGGCCTGGCAGGTGCTGCATAACCACGGAGTGGAAGACAATCCCGGGTTCGGCCTGGTTGTCCACCCGCCGGTCGGCAAGCAACTGATCGCGATCGGCGAGGCGATCTTCGGTTACAACGGTGTCGGCTGGCGGTTCACCGGCGCACTGCTCGGCGTGGTCATGGTGGCGCTGGTGATGCGGATCGTCCGACGCATCAGCCGCTCGACGTTGGTCGGCGCCATCGCCGGCGTGCTGGTCATCTGCGACGGCGTCAGCTTTGTCGCAGCGCGAACCGCGTTGCTGGACGGCATACTCACCTTCTTCGTGGTCGCGGCGTTCGGTGCGCTCATCGTCGACCGCGATCAGGTTCGCCAACGGATGCACGTCGCACTCCTGGAGGGCCGCAACGCCGAAACGGTGTGGGGTCCGCGACTGGGCGTGCGATGGTGGCGCTTCTTGGCGGGGCTCCTTCTCGGACTAGCTTGCGGGACAAAGTGGTCCGGTCTCTACTTCGTGCTGTTCTTTGGTGCGCTGTCGTTGGCGTTCGACGTGGCGGCACGGCGTCAGTACCAGGTCCCCAGGCCGTGGCTGGGAGTCTTGCGACGCGATTTGGTCCCCACCGCCTATGCGCTGGCGATCATCCCGTTTGCGGTCTACCTGGCCAGCTATGCGCCGTGGTTCGCGTCCGAGACCGCGATCGACCGGCACGAAGTAGGCCAGTCGATCGGTCCCCACTCAGTTGTCCCGCTGCCCGACGCCATTCGCTCGCTCTGGCACTACACCGCCAACGCTTTTCACTTCCATGCCGGCCTGACGAATGCCGCCGGCAACCACCATCCGTGGGAATCCAAACCATGGAGCTGGCCGATGTCGTTGCGGCCGGTCCTCTATGCCATCGATCAGCAGAACGTTCCCGGGTGCGGCGGGCAGTCGTGCGTCAAAGCGGAGATGCTGGTGGGCACTCCCGCCATGTGGTGGCTGGCGGTGTTAGTCCTGGTCTACGCGTCTTGGCGCATGCTGGTTCGCCGCGACTGGCGTTACGCCGTGGTCTGGGTCGGTTACTGCGCCGGGTGGCTGCCGTGGTTCGCCGACATCGACCGGCAGATGTACTTCTTCTACGCGGCGACGATGGCGCCGTTCCTGGCGATGGGCATCGCTTTAATCTGCGGCGATATTCTCTACTCCGCTGGTCGAGGGCCTGCTCTGAGCTCTGAACGACGCACGCTGGGCCTGATCGCTGTGTCCTGCTACGTGGCTTTAGTGGTGACCAACTTCGCCTGGCTGTTCCCGGTGCTCACCGGTCTGCCGATTTCGCAACAGACGTGGAACATGGAGATCTGGCTGCCCAGCTGGCGATAGCTTCTCACCGAAATTGCCGTGAGGGTTGTGATTCGGGCCGCGACCACGACCATGGCGGCAATCTCGCTGAAATGTCAGTGCCAGTGCGCATGATGAGCGCGTGGCGGGGGTCTTTCTCGGAAGTGAAGCAATAGCACGCGGCAGCCTGACCCGTGGCCAATTGCGTTGGAATTACCGGCAAATCCATCGGGACGTATACCTACCGAAAAACGCGCTTAGGTCGCTGCGGGACAACATCTACGCGGCCTGGTTGTGGTCCGGCCGGCGGGCGATCGTCGCTGGCAGAGCTGCCGCCGCGCTCCACGGAGCGAAATGGGTTGACGATTTCGCGCCGATAGAGATCGTGGGGCCGTTCAACCATCCACCGCCCGGCATCATCGTTCGCCGCGAACGGATCAGCGAAGAGGATCTCGTTGAGCTAGGCGGGCTAGTTGTGACCAATCCGGCGCGTACAGCGTTCGATCTGGCCCGGCATCTGCCGCGGGGTATCGCGGTGGCCCATCTTGATGCGCTCTCGGCCGCGACCGGCCTCACGGCAGCGGATGCTGCTCCATTGATCACCCACCGCAAACGAGCCAGGGGTGTGCGCCAATGCCAAGCGGCCCTCTCGCTAATGGACGGCGGCGCGCAATCGCCAAAAGAAAGCTGGTTGAGGCTCGTTCTCATCGATGCCGGACTACCAAGGCCTGTCACGCAGATCAAAGTCACCGATGGGCACCTCGTCGCGTACCTCGATATGGGATGGGACGGGCCGATGGTCGCAGTCGAGTATGACGGCGACCAACATCGCACCGATCGAAGGCAGTACGTGAAAGACATCCGGCGAGCCGAGATGGTCAGTCGCCTCGGTTGGCACGTGATCAGGGTGATTAACGAGGATCGGCCGAACGTCGTCGTTCAACGGGCACGCGACGCGCTGACTCGCCGGTCGGCGCCGAAATTGCCGTGAGGGTTGTGATTCGGGCGCCGACCACGACCATGGCGGCAATCTCGGCGCACAAGACGCTAAAGAGCATCGCGTGCGGCAGGACAGGACATACAGCGGGGACCGCCGCGGCCAGTGCCTAATTCGGAGCCCGCGATGGTCAGCACTTCGATACCCGCGTCCTGCAGGCGGGCGTTGGTCTGTACGTTGCGCTCATAGGCGACGACGACGCCGGGCGCCAACGCCAAGGTGTTGTTGCCGTCGTCCCACTGCTCGCGTTCGGCGATGACGGGATCCAAACCGGTATCTATGACCCGCAGCTTGTCGATTTCCATCGCCTTGGCCGCGGCCTCGAGAAATGGAACCTCATCGCTGATGGCTACTCCCTCGGGCGTGCGCTGGATCGTGAATGCCGAAAGCGTGTCGACGATGTTGGCGTACATCACCACGGTGTCGGTATCGACCATCGTGCACACGGTGTCCAGGTGCATTTGCGCACGCCGCTGAGCAATCGGCACCGCGAGCACGGTGTTCGCCAGGTCATCGTCAAAAAGGCTGCGCGCCAATGCTTCCGCACCGGCCGGGGTGGTCCGCTCACCGACCCCGACCGCGACCACACCCGGGGCCAGCAGCAGCACGTCGCCACCCTCGACGGGAGCGGTGCGCGACTCGTAGGCACGCCGCACGCCGGTGAACCGCGGGTGGTGGGCATAGATGAGATCGGTCAACGACGCCTCGCGAACCCGGGCCCGCAGCGCCAGCGTCGGGATCACCACCCGCGGCCCGATCCATATCGACGAGTCACGGGTAAACACCAAGTTGGGCAATGGCTCGATGACGAAGTCCGCCTCTTGGTGCATGCGAAGCACCAACGACACATCGGTCCGGGTGTCCGATGGCAACTCGTTGAACGTCATGCCGGCCATCAGCACCTGAGCCAAGCTGCCCGGGTCCAGGCCCCGTAGGTACACCGAAAGCTCTTGCGCCAACGGCACTCCGAGCCGACGTGCATCGACCGCAGCGGCGACACCCTGCATCCGCGCGGCCCCGCTGTGGGACAGCGCCTCGGTCAGTAGTTCGGACATCAGCAGCACTTCCACGCCGCGGGAACGCAGCAGCTCGGCGAACCGGTCATGCTCCTCTTGCGCGCGAGCGACCCAGGGCAGCCCGTCGAAAAGCAGCTGGTCTACGTTGCGGGGATTGAGCCGCCGCAGCTCGGCGCCGGGGCGGTGCAGGATGACGACCCGCAGCGTGCCCACCTCGGAATTGGTGCCCAGCTCAACAACACCCACGGTTCAACCGTAGCCGCGCCGAACCCCACGGTCCCGTCACACGCCCGGTCGCGCGGACCGTGTCGTCGAACGCTTGTGCGATAGACTGGGCGCCGTGGAGATGGCGCTACAAGGCTCCCTGTTCCAGCACACCGAGCGCAGACAACTCGGTGACGGCGCCTTCATCGAGATTCGCGCCGGCTGGCTCACGGATGCCGATGACCTGCTCGACGCCCTGCTGTCGAGCAGGTCATGGCGTGAGGAACGCCGCCAAATGTACGACCGCGTGGTCGACGTGCCGCGGCTGGTGAGTTTTCACGACCTCACCCTCGAAGATCCTCCGCACCCGCTGCTGGCCCGGCTGCGGCGGCGGCTCAACGACATTTACGCGGGCGAGCTCGGTGAGCCCTTCACCACCGTGGGGTTGTGTTGCTATCGCGACGGCTCCGACAGCGTCGCCTGGCATGGCGACACCATCGGCCGTAGCAGCCGGCAGGACACCATGGTGGCGATCATCAGCCTGGGTGCCACCCGCACCTTCGCGTTGCGGCGGCGCGGCGACGGCCCGTCGTTGCGGCTGCCGCAGGCGCATGGGGACCTGCTGGTGATGGGTGGATCATGCCAACGCACCTGGGAGCACGCCGTCCCCAAGACCTCGACACCCGTCGGCCCGCGCGTCAGCATTCAATTCCGGCCACGCGGCGTCCGCTGACGACCGCGCGGTCAGCCGCGGACCGCCGTCACCGCCTTAACGAGCAAGTCGCGGGCGCGTTGGGTGTCGACCGGCGCAACCGGCTGCCCGGGAATCACCAGTGGATTGGCGATAACGATCACCTGATAATCACCGAATTGAGCCGAATAGTCATAGAGCTCGCCGGTGCGGGCGCCGCCGGCCATCAGCGCTTGCAGCACGCGATGCACGCCCAGCGTGTAAGTCCCGTCGATGTGCGGCGCATCGACAACCTCGATGCCGCCCCGCAACTGCGCCCCGGAGAATGCCACCTTGGTGCAGTCCTTCCCGGGGTCGTTGAATGGCAAAGCTTTTGAGGTCTCCACGGCGATGACCACGAAGCGGTTGCCGTTACCCTCGGCAGAGACTGCGGCCATATTGCCCTGCACGTCCGGTGGCATTTCCGGCCCCACCGCCGCTTTCGCGCAATTTGCAGGATCGAATGTCAGCCCTTCGGGCAGCTTCCGCGCGGACAGCAGCTTGGGATCGATCGCCCGTTCGGAGATGTCGGTGACCTTGTAGTCGGGTCCGAAACTTGACTTCACGTCGGCGATCTTGCTGATATCGACCTTCGCCGAGGAGGTATTTGCACCAGATGAGCAGCTGGCGAGCACGCACACAGATGCGATCGCGAGCAACACCTTCAACATCGTGGCCAATCTACCCAAGGCACGCGCTCAGCTGCGCAACGTGGACACCGTTTTGACAAGAAGATCGGCGGCGAATTGCGGTGGCAGTGGCGGAAGCGGTGAACCCGGGTCTGTGGTCAGCGTGGTGAACGCGTAGTAGTTGCCCAGGTACGCCGTGAATGTATATGCGCGCGAGTCTATCTCGGTTCCCGATTCGACGGATGACTTGATGTCTGCCACCATTCCGAGGGTTTCGGCGCCGTCGACATGCGGGGCGTCGGTGAGGCGAACACTGGCCGTGGTATGCCCGGCAGTCATGCTCCACTGGCCACATGCCGCGACGAGGTCGCGGGGGAAGTCCACCGGACCCGGCAATTCCACCACCACCGCGTCGATGATGCCGCCGCTACCCGACCCGGACACGCCTTGCGCGGATTGGTCATGGCCATTCCCGGGGTCGGCGAGGGTAACGCATCGTGGCGGCTTGGCCGTCACATCGGCTTTGAGGTTCCAGATCACTCTCGGTGAGGCTTTGCCGGGGATTCCTGTGGTCACCTCATAACCGGGCGGCAGCTCGAGAACGACCCGCTTGATGTTGGCGGGATGAACGGCAACGGCACTGGCCGACGGCGACTTGGTGGGCGCCGACGACGGTGTGGGCGCGGGTGAATGAGCGCATGCAGCCACCATCAGCGTGAGCATGGGAGTTGTCACCGGGCCAATTTGGAACGGCCGCATGCCCGTTGATATCACATGACGCGACCGTGTTGCCCAAACCAGCACTGGAGTCAGCCGACCGCCTCGATTACTTGCCGGGCGACGCGCTTGATCTGGTCAGCCGTGTCACGCCGAAACGTCGGGTCACGGCGGCGGGGCACGTCGATGACGGTGGTGATGACGCCGACGTCTTCGCGCTGCCAGACCGCGCCGTAGCGATCCATGATCGCGCGCATCGGCCCATTGTCGGAAAGCATTCGTGCAGAGAATCTTTCGATTCCGTCGACCCTGGCGGCGATGGACAGCGCACTGATCAGAAAGGCGCCGATCCCCCGGCCCTGATAGGCGTCGGCGACGGTGAACGCGATCTCGGCGACCGTTGGGTCGGTCTCGTCACGCACAAACCGCGCGTCGGCCACGGGATCGCTCCCATCGGTCACCACCCAGACGAAATGATCGACGTAGTCGACTTCCGACAGGTAGTGCATCAATGCCGGGGTGGGAAGGCGAGGTGTCATGAAACGCCGATACAGCGTCTCGCTGGAGAATTGGATGTGTCCGTGTACGGTTCGCTCGCTGTCGCCGGGTAGCACGGGGCGCAGCATCAGGTGGGTTCCGTCGCGAACTTGTATCGGGATCGGCGTGATGAATGCGGCCAGACGCTGGCGCACCGTACGCAGCAGCGGGTGCATGATGCCGGGGATGCGCACCAGCCGGGCGAAGGCGTCGTTGTCACCGATCCAACCCGTCAGCGGTTCGGCAGTGGTGACCGTCGCGGTCCGTGGGATGTCACGCAGCAGGGCGATCTCTCCGAGGATCATGCCCGGCGACGCTTGCTCGACGATCACCACGCCGTCGTCGCCGACGTGTTTGATCACGGCGGTACCTGACGAGATGAGCAGGAACGACACGGCCTGCTCGCCCTGCCGCATCAGCACCTGGCCGGCCGCGGCACGCAGCGGCTGTAGGCAAGCCGCCAACGGCACAAGATCCTCGGGGGGACATCCCTCGAAGATGTCCATCGTTGCCAGCTCGTCCGCTCGCGCGCCGGTCAATCCGGCCACTGCGATAGCCCACCGATCACAAAATTGCGGCACTGGTCTGCGCGTCGCGGTGACCGCTGTGCCATGACCTGCCCGCCTGGTTGCCGTCGTCTACTGCGCCAGGTCGGACACTCCTGGACGCGGTCGGATGTTGCCCAGGTTATGAGCTGGGTTCCGGCTCCGGCAAGGATGCGCGGGCCCACTAGCCTGGCAGCGGGTCATCCGCGCGACCCGCGTGTCAGCCCCTCGCCGCGCACGCCGCTCACCGAGAAGCCTCACCGAAAGCGACGAAATGAGCCAGGATCCGGTCGAGTTGACCCGCGGTCTCCTCAACAAGGCCGCCGTGCTGCGGCACGGTTTCCTCGACGTGCTGGGCGAATCGACGAGTTCTCCGGCTCCGACGTTTGCTCAGCGCGCCATGAACAGCCCCCTCGTCGCGACGGTGTACGAGCGGCTGTGGCGTCCGACCTCCTTCTACGTTGCCAGTGGCGTCACCACCGGGGCCGAGCAGCGGCGCGCGGCATCGGCCCTACGGCTGGCTACTGCGCACCGATTGCTCGATGTCGCCTGCGGGCCAGGCAATTTCACCGGGCCGCTGGCAGAGCAACTGCCCGATGGCGGCCTCGCAATCGGTTTCGATATTTCCGAGCCGATGCTGACTCGCGCCGTGTTAGACAACAGCACGGCCCGGACTTGTTATGTCCGCGGCGATGCCCGCATGTTGCCATTCGCCGACGCAACGTTCGACGCTGTCTGCTGTTTCGGCGCGCTGTACCTGGTACCCGAGCCGTTTTGCGTCGCGCGCGAAATGGTGCGGGTGCTCAAGCCCGGGGGGCGGATCGCGGTCCTCACCAGTTATGCCCCCGACACGACTCCGATCCGCCAAGTGCTGAGCAGCGGCGCCCGCATCATCGGGCTCACCGTGTTCGACCGGCACGCTTTCGTCGAGCTCTTCTCGTCGGCCGGCCTGGTTGACATCGAACAACAGACGCAGCGCGCGCTGCAGTTCGTCGCCGCCGGAAAGCCCGGCTAACGCGACACCCATGCCAAGAACTAGGAGGCCGCCTTGCAAACACCGAGGATCCGGACGACCGGTGTGCCCGCCTCACACTCCACGACCCACGGATCGCCGCCTCCGAGCGGCCCTGAGCCGGGCTCTGACGTGAGAGTGAACATCACAGGTTGACCGCAGCGCTGGGACATCTGCGTGCGTTCGACTTGGAATAGGCGATAATCGCCGTCTTGGTGAATGGCAAGAGAAAATCCCGGCCGCACGGATTCGACGGGAACCTTTTGTAGGTAGTACTCAACGTTCATACATCGACCGTAGGAGCGGCACGACTCGAAACCCAGCGCCGCCACGCCTCTCTTAGAAAATGCTCAGCCAATTTTTGGGCCTGCATTAGTCTTCGCCGCCGCAGCGATATCGGCTGGTCGAAGACGCATTGTCGTGCACTCCACAGTGAGGAACTCCCGGTGAAAAAGCACACCTCAGGCATTGCCTGCATCGCAACCGAAGGTCCTTGACAATCTTTAATCAGATGGCATGGCGCTCGTTGATTATTTGCTGATTTCACCACGAACGGTTGCGCAATAACCCCAAATTCCAATCAGCCCGGGCCGAGGCACTCTAGTGGTTGCCCTCACCGTGCTGCAGCAGGAAGTCGACCATGATCGCGGCCATGTCATCGATCGCGTTGCGAGCCATGACTTCGAAACCATGGGTGCTCAGCGTGGGCAGACACAGCAGGCCAGCGCGCGGTGACAGCCCGCTGGCCTTGGAGTGGGAGGCGTCGGACATGAACGCGCCCAGCGCGGCCGCCTGGGGCGCCAGTCCCCGGTCGGTGGCAATCCTCAGTAGCCGGTCGGCGACGTCTTTGTCGTAGACGCACAAGGCGTCGCTGTAACCGACGATCGGACCACCGGCGACGCTGGTCGCGTACTCCCGCTCGGTCGGTCCGACCTCCAGGGCGAGGGTCAGTGCGCCAGGCAGAGTGCGGCTCGCGTAACAGCCACCCACCCCACCGATCTCCTCATTGGTGGTGAACACGAGGTAGACGTCGTCGGCGGGTCGTTGCCCGCGGTCGCGCAGCAGACGAGCGGCGTGCAGCAGGGCGGTCACCGCCGCGCGGTCGTCGAGGAAGTAGGCGCCTACGTAGTCGCCAACCTCGACCAGGGATCTCTTGCTGCGGTCGATGCACACCCGGGTGCCGGCGTGCACCCCCGACGTCGCCAGATCTTCGGGGCTGCGGCCGGTGAAGACGTAAACGTGGTGCCAATCCAGCGCCCGGTCACCCCGATCGGGTTTAGTCTCCCAAATTCTTGGGCTCTCCACGGTGGTGTGCTCGGAACCGAGCGTGAGCACCCCGGTGACCGTCTCGTGCTTGCCGAGCACAGCGACCGGTCCCATTCCGAAGTTTCCGGGATACATCACCCCCAGCTGCGTCAAGTGCAGCGTGCCGTCGGGTTCTACCCGCTTGACCACCATGGACAGTTCGTCCATGTGCGCCATGACCCGCGTCGCGGCGCCGGGCCCGGCCGCCGAGGTCGACCGGTAGCGATGGCCGCGCGCCGCGGTGTCGTCGGCGGCACCGTCTGCAGCGAAATAGCCGATCAGATTCCCAGCGTCGTCGGTCCACATGTCGTCGACGAGGGGCTGCAGTTCGCGGGCACACACAGCCCGCACTGCCTCTTCCTGGCCGCACGGCCCGTAGGTCCACAAAAGTTCTTGCAACAGGCCTTCGGTGGAGAAGTGGTCGCGGCGCGCCATCAGGTCCTTTCGGTCGTTGGCGCCATATCGGCGGCGGGTTCCGGTGCGACGGCAATGCGGCGCACATGCGTGCCGCCCGGTAGTGCAACCAGCGTGCACGGGTGGCCGCGACTTCGTCGGAACCCACCGTATCCAATGCCTCATTCGCGCCTGCAGAAGTGCCCCGCCGACAACGACAGCTTCCCGCCGATCACGCCGCACGGCCTGCGACACTCAACGGCAAGCCGGCCAGCGAATCCACAGCGGTGATGGTGACGCCCCACAGACTGCCAATACCGCAACGTGCCAACCGACAGCCGCATCATTTCGGCCACCTCGTCGACCGTCAGCAGTTCATTGTGTTCCTGAGGCTTGGCTGCCGGCTGGGCCTGGCGTGGCGGATGCTGCCGCGCGAGAAGACTTTCGGCGATGGACAGCAGGGCGTAGGTTCGGCTGCCTGTTTGATCGTCACCCAGCGCGGAAGTTCCGGCGGTGTCGCATCTGGAACTCCCTTCAGCCGTAGCAATGATCCACGTTCAATTCGGATCAGGCGACCGAATGGCATGGCCCCGCCACGCACGCCGATCCGCCGAACCTCGAGATCTCGTAGCATCTTGTTGTAGACCTCTGCGCGATCGATGCCGCAGTATTCAGCGGTCTGGCCGATGGTCAACCACGGGGAAAGTGCCACTACACCTGAACGGTCGTGTCGTACAGTAGTTCTGTGGCCTCTTCCTCGCCGGAGTGCTGCACAACCCTGAGATTCAAGGGCCAACGGTGGCAAAAGCGGCATCTCGTTTTGGACAGCACTCCAGTCACTCGCGATTGACCGCCCCGTGAGCTGGTTACTCCCCGCGCGAGTCGCCGACAAAAGGAACACAAAGGATGGCTGACAATCCCCCGCGCGGTGTCGATCCGAGTTCTCCCACTCACCTTGAATCATTGCTCGATCAGAGCCAACGCCCGAGAATATTCGACCGGCGCGTCGACGTCGCTAACTGGGCTGGGGGAATATCGCAGGAACAAAAAGCGCGCGTACCCCTCATCCGGATCGGTCGACGCTGGATAAATTCGTTATGGCTGGTGCCGATCGGCACGGCCGGACTTCTCATCGCAGTCGCGCTGGCACAGCAGCTACGCCAGTACGGCTGGATGCAGAGCTTCATCGACACCTACCCGGGGACATCAACTACTTACGCGCCGCCCGTTACTTCGGGATTCCCGGCATGGTTGCGCTGGCAGCACCTGTTCAACATCGTCTTCATGATGTTCATCATGCGGGCGGGGCTGCAGATCCTGGCTGATCACCCGCGCCTGTATCTCAACTCGGGCTGCCAGCCGGGAACCGCGTGGTTGCGAATGCGCGATCCGATCCCCGCGGACCGCATGGACCAAGACGACGCAGCCCATGTGTGGACGGCAAAAGACGATTCGGTGGCCCTCCCGACCTGGCTGGGGATACCCGGCATCCGGCACTCCATCGGGCTGGCCCGTTGGTGGCATTTCAGTTTCGATCTGGTGTGGCTGTTTAACGGACTGGTGTTTTATGTGCTGCTTTTCGGGAGCGGGCAGTGGCGTCGGATAGTCCCGAGATCATGGGAGGTCCTCCCGAATGCGCTGTCCACAGCGGTTCAATACGCATCGCTGAATTTCCCGGCGAACGAGGGCTTTACCAACTATAATGGCTTGCAGATCATCGCTTACTTCACGACGGTGTTCGTCGCCGCGCCGCTGGCTTTTGTCACTGGCCTGCTGCAGGCGCCATCGATTGCAGCGCGATTTGGTTTTGGTCGGGGTCCACTCAATCGGCAGGTTGCGCGGACCGTCCACTTCTCGATCCTTCTGTGGATGGTGTTTTTCATCGCCGTGCACACAGTGATGGTATTCATTACCGGATTCGTAGGGAACCTGAACCATATGGTATTCGGGACTAACACCCAATCGTATTGGGCGGTGGGAATTTACGTTGTGGCCATGATCATCATCGTGGCATTGTGGTTGCTCGCCTCGCCAATCACGCTGCGATACCCCGGCTTGGTTCAAAGAGTCGGTCGTTGGCTGGTGGGCTGGGTCAAGGCCCTGATGGAATGGTCACATCCAAACGCCACATATTCCGAAAAAGACATCTCGCCGTATCTCTGGCCCAACGGTACTATACCCGATTCCGACAATTACCGTCATTTGCAGAACGCTAATTGGTCGGGATATTTGCTTCGTATCGAGGGACTCGTCGAAAACCCGGTCACTATCTCTTACGACGATCTTCGCGCGTTGCCCAAGCATGAAAACATCACGCAACATTACTGTATTCAGGGCTGGTCGGGTGTGGCGAAATGGGGAGGAGTGCGCATGTCGGACGTCCTCGATATCGTCCGCCCGTTGCCGTCGGCCCGCTGGGTGGTGTTCTACTCTTTCGCGTACGGAGCCGGACCACCCGAAGAAGGCCGCTATTACGACTGTCACAAGATCGGGCACATGCGCGAGCCGACGTGTCTGCTGGCTTACGAGATGAACGGCGTTCCGTTGAACGAAAGCCATGGTGCACCGTTGCGCTTACGCAATGAGCGTGAGCTTGGCTTCAAGCAAGTCAAATGGATCGAGGCGATCGAATTCGTGGAGAGTTTCGCCCACCTCGGGTTGGGACAAGGCGGATACAACGAGGATCACGAGTTCTACGGGTATCGGATGCCGATCTGACCGACCCGCGAGCCCGCCTGGAGCGCATTGCCGACTCGCCGCGGGCGATGGACTAGAGCGCGCTACCCGAGCGAGGCGGCCCAGGGCGGTGAGGCCACGGTCGCCGCGAAAACCTTTGGGACCGGTTTCATATGGGCAGTCAGTCGCCCTCGAAGTCTCCGCGCCGCGGGCCCTAGGCCTCCCGGCGGTGCTGAAAGCCTGGACACCGCAATCCGAACTACTGCGGACCAACTGCGGACTGGCAAGTCCAGATGAAGCACACAGCTAACAATTAGAATGCTACTTAGCTTAGCTAGCGATTCGCTGGTGGAGCTAAGGGGATTCGAACCCCTGCTTTGACCTGCGGAAATACCTTTTGACTTGCAGCTTTACTCCGTCTCGTTCCGATTTGTTCCCGCTCGTTACCTGCGGTTTTGTTTTCGGGTCTTGACGGCGTCAAGAACAGTCGGAAGCTGTAACGACACCCCAGTTGGAACCCGTTTGACGAAAACGGCCTTTCCGGGAGCACCAGCGCCAACGGGCAGCTCGACGCCCTGGGATGGCCAAGGCCGCCGCAGCTGAGGTCGCTCAGTTCCCAACGGTATTGGGCGATCCCCGCGAATGGCGTGGCCAATGCCGAGGTTCGTTCGATGACTACAGGCCATGGAGCAAGGGGCCAAAAGGCTGTGGATGGCGAAGCCGTTTGTATCGACGATTGTCTTTGTCACGGAAAGCACCGAAATCGTCGGCACTCAAGGAGTTGCGATGGAGACGTCCACGTTAGATCCACGCTCTGGCACAGTGAGCATACGATCGAGACGTTAGAGAGAAGGCCGATGATCCGTGGCGAACAGGCAATGTCGAGCTGGTCACTTCGACAGCTGATCTGGATCTGCCTGGGCACGATCACCGTGGTCTTCCTCGTCTCGGCGGCGTCCTCCGTGATCGCGCGCGGCGCTGTGACGCGCGCGATGGACCAACTTAACCAGCACCTGCTGCCTGCCCAGGAGCGGGTTATGGCGTTGAGCAAGGCGTATGTCGATGAAGAGACGGGTCAACGCGGATTCATGCTCACCGGAAACCAGGTTTCTCTCGAGCCGTACGTCGCGGGGAAGACCACGGCGGATCGACTGGTCGCCGAGCTAGACGCCAGCCTGGCTGGCGACGGCGAGGCCAGCCGACGGCTGAATGCTGCGGTCGCTGCTGCCGGCGACTGGGTCACCGAAGCCGCCGAACCCCAGATCGCCGCCCGGCGCGCAGGATCCATACCGCCGGATCAGCTCGAGGCGATGACGCTGGTGGGCAAGCGCCAGTTCGATCAGCTGCGGGTGCGGCTATCAGCGTTAGAAGCCCGCACACGTGAGCTGATCGCCGAGCTGTTCGATCGGGTCCGTGCCGCGCAGCAACTGACCAATATCGCCAATGGCGCGGCGACGCTCCTGCTGCTGGCGGGAGCGATCATCTCCTACTGGCTGTCGCGCCAAATGCTCTTGCGGCCAGTCGCAAGCGTGCTGCAGGACGTAACCGCAGTCGCTAGGGGCGACTACGATCGAACGATTTGGAGCGCCGGTTTGCGTGAAGTCGCCATGCTGGCCGATGCGGCCGAAACCATGCGCGGCACTCTTCGCAACCAAACCGCCGCGCTGAAGAAGGCCAACGAGGAGATCCGCCAGCTTTCTATCACCGACGAGCTGACCGGGCTGCACAATCGCCGCGGCTTCTACCCACTGGCCGAGGCAGCGTTGCATACGGCGCGCCGCTATGGCCGCGGCTACCTGCTCGCCTACCTCGACATCGACGGACTCAAGCAGATCAACGACGAACAGGGTCACGGCGTTGGCGATGGCCTGCTCTCGGATGTCGCCGAGGTGCTGCGCGCCACCATGCGTCGCTCCGACATCCTCGCCCGAATCGGTGGCGATGAATTCTGCATACTGGTTCCGCAGCCCGAGGGTGAGCCAGCGGTGCTCAGACAGCGGATCTTCTTGGCGTTCCGGCGTTTCAACGAGACGGCCAACCGGCCCTACAGTCTTTCCGCCAGTATCGGCTTGGTCCAGGCGTGGCCCTCTTACTTCAGCACGCTCGACGAACTGCTCGCGCACGCCGACAAACTGATGTACGAGGAAAAGAAGACCAAGCACGATTCGTGTTCACAAATTGATTTAGTCGCGGCCCGCAACCCGGCTACACAGGATGATCATCCGGTGTGGCACCGCTAGCACCATAACTACCCGGAAGCAACAGTTGTTGGGAGATATAGTTCAAAGTATGAATGGGCTCTCACACTCGCGGGCTTTGCCGGTTGTCGCAAACCCCGTGTGAAAGAAATCCCTGCGAAAACGCGTGTTCATGCCTTTGACCTGCGGTTTTGAGGCCACTCCCGGATCGGGCCCCACGCCCCGTTGTCGTCTTGCTGATTCCGGTCTTTCATGGCCGAAACACCATTGAGGCTGTTCGTGGATCTTTGCCTCGCCAGTAGCGCCGACTGATTACTCCCAGTGGCCCGACACAATTGAGGCCAGTTCGCCGCAGCACACTCGCCAGGCCGAGTGAGCGAAAAACGAATCCTCGACCTCTGCTCGAATCAGGTACCGATCAGGCAGCACCGTCCTCGGTGAGGTAACGGTATGCCCCTCAAACTCAAGCCTTTTCGCCATCGTGCGGCAGCGATCCCGGTATTCGCGATAGCGGGCCTCGTCACCGTGCGCCTTAGCCACCAGGGCGCGCAGCCGCAGCAGCCAGATGTCGCGCACAGCCAAGCCGTCGTCGGTCGGCGCCGCTGCTAATCGCTCGATCGCGGCCTCGGCTTCGACCACGTCAGCATCGGTCCCGCGATCAAGCAGTGTCTCCACCAGAACACCCGTCGCAGGAACGCCCGCCCCAACAGCTGTCCCTCGCGGAAGAGATGGTCGACGGCGGCGCGCATTAGCGGGATGGCCTCATCGCGATCTCCACGCCGAGCCTTCTCACGCGCCGAGTAAACGTTGACTATCGGTAACTCGCCCAGGTTGTGTCTCCGGTGCGGCTGGAACTGCCCTCCTTGGCCTCTGATTGGTGCCGGTCATGGGACTTTCGGCACTAGCTGCGCAGCTGTATTCGCGCGTTAGCTGGTCTCAGCGAGCGATGGCACTTCTGCGAGAGGAGTTTTCACTCATGCTGCGTATGCTATCCGGTGGAGCGGTGATCGCCGCCGTCCTGGCTGCGACGCTCGCCCCTCCGGGGGCGCACGCCGATCCCGAGAGTGACTACCTGTTGTGGCTGTCCAATAACGGATTCAACGTCAGCGCCAACCGCGACATACTAGTGGATGCTGGCAACAGGATCTGCGCGGATTTGCGCGCCGGTACCAACAACGTTGACGAGGGAAAGATGATCTTTCGGGACTATGGCCCGAGCGCGGCGACACCGAAGATAACCGCGCCGCAGGTAGCGCTGTTGGTAGAGGGGGCGCAGCTGTCGTTGTGCCCGGACACCATCGCATAAGAGTTATCCGGTCCCGGTTGCTCGGGGCGGGAGAGTTGGTCGCACCATGCCAGCATGGCCTTCCGGCGGCCATTTCCCACCGCCGACCGACCAGATTCCGTTCAGCGCGCCTGACAGCGCGACGCTGCTCCGCCATGCCCAACAACCGATAGGCCGCGACGGGCTCGACGGCACCCTTGATTTGAACCAGCTCAGATTCGCCGAGATACGCAGCGCCACCAACGAGCCGTGCTGTCGACGCGCTGGGCATCACCTCACCCGACGGGGCCACCGATTCCATTCGCTGGGCCATCCCGACTTGTTCACCGACGGCGGTGTAGCCCAACGACCTGGAACCGATCTTCCCGGCGATCACCTGACCGGAGTTAAGTCCCACCCGCAACTGCAGGTCGATACCGTCGCGGTCTTTGACCTCACCGGCCAGTCGGACGGTCTCATCTCGAATGCCCAGCGCCGCACGACAGGCACGAAGGGCGTGGTCTTCCAACGCCACTGGCGCGCCGAAGACGGCCATGATGCCGTCGCCGGTGAACTTGTCCACCGTGCCCCCGTACCGCTGCACAAGGGCGGCGCAGCGGTTGACCAGCCGGCCATGATCTCGCGCAGCCGCTCCGCCCCGACCGCCGCGGCGATGTCCATCGAATGGACCACGTCGGCGAACAGCACCGTCACTTGCTTGTATTCCGCAGGTGGGTCGCGCTCGGCAACGGGTGCGCCACAGCCGTCACAAAATCGCGCACCCTGGCGCGGCTCGGTGCCACACGTGCGGCACGCGGTCGCTGCGGTCATCTGACCCTCCGCCGCTTCCGGCCCCCGAGTTTCCCGATTCACCAGCATAGGGCGCTAGGCCCTGCGCAGAAGCGGTTTAATCGGTCACCGTCGGCGGCAGGTCTCGCGCGTTAAGGGGATGTATCGCTGCTGCCCGCCTGCTCGGTAAGCACGCGATACACAGTTGCCCTGCTAACGCCGAGCGTGCCAGCGATGGTGGTGACCGGTTCGCCACTTGCATGCATCCGCCGCGCCAGCGCCCTTTGGACTTGTCGAGCCCTGGCCAATCTGCTTGGCCTCGTGCCGGTAGGACCTGGATGTCCCCTTCCCCAGCTTCGCCAAGCCCTCCTCGGCGAACCGGGCCCGCCACGCCCGAACCGTCGCCGGCTTCACCCCTACCTGTAGACCGAACGGGCCTGCTTCAGAGTAAGCGCCACGGGAGCGTCCTCCTCCCTCGGGGAGTGATTCTGGCAAGCCTCTCACGTCCTCTGGCCAGAACACCTCGTCAACGAGCTGAGCCTCAGCGCACAGCGAGCAACTCCGCGAGTTCGTGGACGCTGGGCACCTTTCCGGCTACCACGACTTTGCCGTTGACCATCAGGCCAGGGGTCTTCATCACACCGTAGCCGGCGATCTGTGCGTAGTCGGTGACGGACTCGACCTCGGCATCGAGGCCGAGTCCGGTGAGCGCCTCGCGGGTGCGCGCTTCTAGCGCTTTGCAGTTGCGACAGCCGGGTCCAAGGATCTTGACGATCATGAGGTGAGCTCCGTTTCTTGCGGGTGAACTTGTCAACTGACGAGGTTGAACAGAAATCCGATGATCATGATGCCGACCGCCACTGTGCCGAAGAAGATCGCTAGCAGCGGTAGCTTCAGCACGCGGCGCAACATGACCGCCTGCGGGATTGACAGGGCGATCGTACTCATCGTGAATGCCATGACCGTACCCAGCGACATTCCCTTGGCATAGAGCGCTTCTGCGATCGGCACGACGCCCGCGCCGTTGACATACAGGGGTACGCCCGCCACGGTCGCCACGACGACGGCAAAGGGGTTGTCTGGTCCGGCCAGACGCACGAAGAACTCGGCCGGGACCCACCCGTGGATGACTGCTCCGATGCCGACTCCGAGCACAACCCATAGCCACACGCTCTGGAAGATGTCCTTCGTTTCGCTCAACGCCGCAGCGACACGTTCGCGCAACGAGGGCACACGACCCTCGACGCGCAGAGCGGCTACCTTCGTGGTGAACACCACGTCCTCGACCCATCGGGTGAGATCGAAGCGGGAGTAGATCCAGCCGAGGACGAGAGACAGCACGCTGCCCGCCGCCACGTAGGCCGCGGCGATATTCCAGCCGAACTGGTCGCCGATCATGATCGCTGCGATCTCGCTGATCAGCGGTGATGCTGTGAGGAAGGTCAGCGTGATCGACAGTGGGATGCCCGCTGCGACGAAGCCGATGAACAACGGAATCGAACTGCAGGAGCAGAACGGCGTGACGACACCGAGAACAACGGCAAGGATCAGTCCGACAAACAGTCCGCGGCCTTGCAGGTAGTCCCTGGCCTTGTCCAGATCGAGGCTCGCCCGCAACATGCCGACGACGAACATCAGACCAGTGAGCAGCAGCAGGATCTTCACCGTGTCGTACAGGAAGAAGTGGACGGCGCTGACCGCGCGGATGTGGATATCGAGTCCCAGCCAACCGACGATCGCATCCCAGACGTACTCATTCAGCGCATACGTGCCGACCCAGGCGACTGCGGCGAACACCAGGATCCCGATAGTCCGCGCGCGCTCCGACAGCCCGCCGGTCCCGCGACCGCTGGCGCGGGGAAGAGTACTCACCTATTTACTGTAGAGACGTCATCAACCGTTTACTGTCCGACAAGGACCTTTGACTCCGCTACGCGCTCCTACCCGGGCGCGGCTAAGGCTAATGTCCAGTCGGCCCGACGGGGTTGGATATGCGCAGACCCTCCCGCGCTCATGGCGCAATGGCAGCGCCCGTTGAGTAGTTCTTTGGCGTTAGCCGGCCGGTGTGACTGCGTTACCCATTATGTTGCGAACTAGGCCATCGAGTCGTTGCGTTCGGCGAGTACCCGATAAACGGTGGCACGGCTGACTCCCAGCGCGGCAGCGATGGTGCTCGCCGACTCACCGCTAGCGTGCATCCGCTGGGCCAGAGATGCCTTCGACTTGTCAAGCGCCTTGGGTCGTCCAATGTGCTGGCCACGTGCCTGTCGCGCTTCACGTGCCGCTGCACGGCGTTCCCGACCGAGTTCGAGTTCAAGTTCGGCGAGGCTGGCCAGGACGCCAGCCACCATCCGACCCGTCGCATTCGACGTGTCGATCCCCTCCCGCAAGGACCGCAAGATGATGTTCCGCTCGCCAAGCTCGCGAATCGTCGCCATCACTTCCGCAGCGTTACGGCCCAGACGGTCAATACCGACCACGACGATGGAGTCGCCCTCGCGTGCGTAATCCAGGAGGGCGGCGAGGCCGGAACGCTGTTCGCGGGTCGAGGTGCCCGACAGCTTGTCGCTGTAGACGCGAGCCGCATCGACACCGGCAGCCGTGAGCGCATCAACCTGTTGGTCGAGGGATTGATGTCCAGTGCTGACGCGGGCGTACCCGAGTTGCGTTCCGATCGCGACTGGTGCGGTGGTGGTTGCCATATGCCTATTGTCTCAAAAGTCTCAGAACATGTTCATATGCAACACTTGTTTTGATCCAACTTTTGAGACAAAGCGAACTGGCACTTCCTGAGCCACAACCCGCCCCAGTACCGAGGTCTCAATTCTTTAGTTCTGGTACGCCTGACGCGCTCGACGGAGACGTCGTCGTTGAGGTGTGGATGTGGGTTCAAAAACGGATGACAAGGCGGCGAGCCGTTTAGTCTCGCGCCATGGATCGCATCTGGCAGTGGGCGTGGGATCGGTACGGGGCGCGGTACTCGTGGACGATCTGGGTAGGAGTGTTCGCCTCGACGCTGGCGACCTACCTTCTGTGGTCGTTTCTTGTTGCCGCTTTCGAGAAGTCAAGTCACTACGTCGAGGCGGCCGTTGTCACCGGTGTCGCGGTGTTGGTGATGTCGTTCGTGGTGGTTCTTCCCGGTAGCCGACGGTTCCGCCTTGCGCACCGGTGGGCGGCGGGCGATGAGGTCGACCGCGCAGAAGCACTGCAAGATACGTACACCTGGGATCGTGCACTGGCTGTTCGAGCGTTGTGGTTGTTCCCTGTTTGGGCCGCATTGCTGTTGATCGGTGTCGGTGTGATCGCCGGAGCAAGCGGGTCGCGCCTAGTCCAGTACGGGATCATGGGCGCTGCCCCCGCAGGAATTGGCATGGCGCTGATCGGTACGCACACGTTTGGGGAAGGAGCACTGCGACCGGCCAGGGCCGCCCTCGCGGGGGATACCGCTATCGGGGATTCCCTGCCACGCTCTCGCCCGACTTTTGCCGCGTGGTTGGACCTCCCGTACTCGGCGAGGAGTTGGCCGCACTGATGGTCGGCAAGGCTCGCGACCATTTGGTGTTCACCGACCTGCGTGGCGGCGTCCTGCGGAACTCAAACTGGCGAACGCGTGTGTTCCGTCCCGCTGTCCGGAAGTGTCAGGCGGCGGACGACAGGTTCCCAACCATCACTCCGCACGATCTACGTCACACGGCGGCCGCCAGCCTCGCGTACGTGAGCGGGCCAACGTGAAAGCCGTGCAACGGATGCTCGGCCACGCGAAGGCGTCAATGACTCTCGACACTTATGCCGACCTGTTCGATGAGGACCTGGATGAAGTTGCGGACCGCGAAAGTTCCCTAGCGGACGCTACAGGCCCTGACCTGCTCAAACTCTGTGGAGCTAAGGGGATTCGAACCCCTGACCTACTCGATGCGAACGAGTCGCGCTACCAACTGCGCCATAGCCCCTGATCGCTAGCAGGCTACCAGCCGCGCCACCAGCCGCCGAACTGCGAGCACTACTGGCCAACGGCTCGCGGCAAGTCCCTGGGCCAACCGAAGGTCCGCATCGGCATCGCGTAGTCCAGATGCTCGAAGATCGGGTCCTCATCATCGATTTCCAGGACCACCGCGCCCGGACGCCGCAACCGCGACGGGACCACGTCGTATTCGCGGTCGTGAGCGTTCTCCACGCCAAGCCGCGCCCGCGCCATCCGCTGCATCCGGCGGCGACGCACCTTCTCCTCGATGCGGGTTTGCCGCCGCAGGTAGGCCAGATAGAGGACCGTCACGCCGGTGGCGCTGCCGCATAGCCACCAGGCGCTTGGCGACAGTTCGAACGCCGCAGTGGCCGAGCCGACCAGGATGACCGCCATCACCATCAGCACGCGTTTGCGGAACGCGTATTTACGGGCGCTGACCGCGGCGGCGGTCTTCGTGTCGAAGCGGCGTCGTCGCGAGGCATTCCGTGGGATGGGCGCCGGCGACTCCTCGTCGTCCGATTCTTGGTCGTCCTCTTCAGGCTCCAAACCGAAAGAGTCCTCGACGTACTCGTAGCTGTCGTCGTCTTCGCCGCCGCGTTGGGCAACACCCTTGACGTCGGATTCGGCCTCGTCGGCCCGCCCGTCAACTGCCGACGGTGCGGGCTCGGGCACCTCGCCGCTGGCACCTGCCGGAAGCGCATTGGCGTCTTCGACAACGTCGACGTCCAGGTAATCCGGCTCGGTGTCCTCGGCGACTGCAACCTTCATGACAGCCGGACGTCCTTGGCGCAGATCGTCGGTGTCGTCGTTGTCTTCGCGATCCCGTTCCTCGTCGCGGTCTAAGCCTTCATCCTCGGTGAGGTCCGGCTCCTCCTCGCCGAACTCACTCTCGGCCGAGTCTTCCGCCGGCTTCCAGTTGGGGTCGCTGCGATGACCCGCGGCCGGGCCGCTCCGCTTGGTCAGGCGGGAATTGGCCTCGCCGTTGAGTACCCGGGTCGCCAAGGCCACGTCGCTGGTGCGTCGCACCGCGTCGCGTTTGCTGACGAGCATCGGAACCAAGACGAACAGCCACAGCACCACGAGCGAAATCCACAACAATGACTGCGGGATGCTTGGCATGATGACCTGCTCTCTTCGGTTCCCATCCCCGCGAGGCCATCGGTGGCCAGCGCGGCCGGGTCTTGGTGACCAGCACAATTACACACCTGTAATTTCCCTCTCACAAGCACCACTTGTCACTCGTGTCGCGCTAGCGACATATCGAGGGGCCGGGCTCTCCCGTGCATGCCGGCGGAGCGCCGGGGAGCAGGACAGGGCAGCCGAGTGTCCCGGGTCTATGGACTTGCGTTCTGCGGGCTCGCGGTCACGCCCAACTTGCATGCCCAGCGCGGACCAGGGTCGATGCCACCGATCCGGAAACCTCTTCGACGGTGATGGCCATCAACAGGTGGTCCCGCCATGCCCTGTCCACCTCGAGGTAGCGAAGCAATAGACCTTCTTGCCGCAACCCGACCTTTGCCAGCACGGCCCGGCTTGCGGCATTCTCCGGGCGCACCGTGGCCTCCACGCGATGCAACATGACGGGACCGAAGCAGTGATCGAGACCCAGCGCCAGGGCTGCGGTGGCCACCCCCCCGCCGGTCGCCGCCCTTGACACCCAGTAGCCGATCCACGCCGACCGCAACGACCCGTGGGTGACGTTGCCGATGCTCAGCTGACCGCAGAACCGCCCGTCGAGTTCGATGACGTACGGCAGCATGCGCCCCTTACGCGCCTCCGAGCGCAGACCGGAACACAACGCCGGCCAAGCCGAAACTGCATGGCGGACCGTCCAATCGCCCTCTGCGCTGGGCTCCCACGGCTCGAGATGAGCGCGATCGGCCAACCGGATCCGGCTCCACTGTGCGCCATCGCGCATCCGCACCGCCCGCAATCGGACAACACCTGCCGGTACCCGCAGTGGCCCGACGTCCAAGGGCCAACCCGGATGACGGGAATTGGAGCGCAACAGGTTCACGAGCGTGTGCAGATGTTCGGCTTAGCCACGCTGAGCCAAGAAGGCGACGTCGACGATCTCGCCGGTGCGAATCTGCTCGGCGCCGCTGGGCACCACGACCAGACAGTTTGCTTCGGCAAGGGTGGCCAGCAAGTGCGACGATGCCCCGGGAGCTCCCCCCAGTGCCTGCACCAGATACTCACCGCTCTCCTGGTCGCGCATCAGCTGACCGCGGAGGTAGCCCTTTCGCCCGGCGACCGAGGTGATCGGCGACAGCGTGCGGGCCTGCACGATCCGTCGCATCGGCTGACGCTTGCCCAGCGACAGCCGGATCAGCGGCCGGACCATCACCTCGAAGACCACCAGAGCGCTGACCGGATTGGCCGGTAGCAGAAATGTCGGAACGCCCTCGCGGCCCAGCTGCCCAAAGCCCTGGACGGACCCCGGATGCATGGCGACCCGGACGACCTCCATTTCCCCGAGGTCGGAAAGCGCCGACCGCACGGCCTCGGCCGCGGCACCCCCGACCCCGCCGGCGATCACCACTACCTCAGCACGATTGATCTGGCCTTCGACGATCTCGCGAAGCTCCTCGGGGTCCTTGCTGACGATGCCGATGCGGTTGACCTCCGCGCCGGCATCCCGGCCCGCCGCCGCCAATGCATAGGAGTTGACGTCGTACACCTGGCCGTTGCCCGGGGTGCGGGAGATGTCGACCAGTTCGCCGCCCACGGCCATGACCGACAACCGCGGCCGCGGATGCACCAACACCCGTTCGCGGCCGACCGCTGCCAGCAGACCGACCTGGGCCGCGCCGATGACCGTTCCGGCGCGCACCGCAACGTCACCCGGCTGGACATCGTCCCCGGTGCGGCGCACATAGGCACCCGACGGCGCCCCGCGCAGAATCCGCACGCGCGACGTCCCACCATCTGTCCACCGCAACGGGAGAACCGTATCGGCCAGCGTGGGCAGCGGGGCTCCGGTTTGCACCCGCGCGGCTTGCCGTGGCTGCAGGCGGCTCGGTGTGCGCGCACCGGCCTCGATGGTCCCCATCACCGGCAGGACCAGCCCCTCACCCCGGTCTTCGTCGCCCGAGTCGTCGGATGGCTCAGCGAAGCCATCACCCCCCACCTCGCCGATACCCAGCACGTCGACGCTGCGTACCGCGTATCCGTCGATGGCGGCCTGATCGAAACCGGGCATCGGCCGCTCGGTCACCACTTCCTCGGCGCACATCAATCCCTGCGCCTCGGCAATGGCGACACGTATCGGCCGCGGAGCGACTGCGGCGGCCGTTATCCGGGCCTGCTGCTCTTCCACAGAACGCACAGCGCGCCTCTCTGCCCTCAAGCCCTGCCGGGCACCATCACGGGCGACCCGCTCACCCGGCACCGCCTCGTTTCTCGCCGGCCCGCCTTGTCACACCGGGCCCGGCGTTATCGCCCGGCTACTGCTCGGTCAGGCCTAATCGCGCCACCAACCAGCGCCGCAAATCCGGGCCATAGTCGTCACGATCCAATGCAAAGTCAACCGAAGCCTTGAGGTAGCCGCCAGGATTTCCCAAGTCGTGTCGAGATCCACGATGCACGACGGCATGCACCGGGTGGCCGTCCGAAATCAGCAGCGCGATCGCATCGGTGAGCTGCACTTCGCCGCCGGCGCCACGCTCGATGCGGCGCAACGCATCGAAGATGGCGCGGTCGAGCACATAGCGGCCCGCTGCGGCATACCTCGAAGGGGCGTCGGAGGCCATTGGCTTCTCGACCATGCCCTTGACCTTCAGCACGTCCGGATTGTCGTCGCCGGTGACCGGCTCGACATCGATAACCCCGTAGGCGCTGATCTCTTCGGGCGCTACCTCGATGGCACACAACACCGTACCGCCGTACTCGGCCCGTACCTTCGACATCGTTTCCAGTACACCGGTCGGCAGCACCAAATCATCAGGCAGCAGCACCATGACGGCGTCCTCGTCCGCCGCCAGGGTGGACTCCACGCAGCCGATGGCGTGTCCCAATCCGAGCGGTTCGGCTTGCACGACGGACTCGACCTTGATCAGCGCCGGGGCTCGACGCACCTTGGCCAGCATGGCTATCTTGCCGCGCGCCTCGAGCGTGCCCTCCAGCACCAGGTCTTGCACGAAATGCGCGACGACGCCGTCCTTGCCCTCGGAGGTGACGATCACCAAGCGCTCGGCACCGGCCTCAGCCGCCTCGGCGGCGACCAGCTCGATGCCGGGCGTGTCGACGACCGGCAGCAGCTCCTTGGGCACCGTTTTCGTCGCGGGCAGGAAGCGGGTACCGAGACCGGCGGCGGGGACGATCGCCGTGCGCGGAACCGCGACGTTTGTGCATGACATCGTTCACACGATAGCCCGCATCCGATCTGGTGAGTCGATGTGGCGGCGGGAAAGCCCTGGCTGTCATGGTTGATGGATGGCGATCACGAGCAAGGCCGTGTTGCGGCAACAGCTGCTGGCGGCCCGGCGCGGCGTTGCCGACGACGTTCGGGCCGCCGAGGCGCGAATGCTGAGCGCCCAGCTGGAACTTGTCGCGAGCAACGGCAGCACGGTCTGCGCGTACGTTCCGGTTGGCACGGAGCCGGGGTCTATCGAGATGGTGGACATGTTGCTGCGGCGTTACGGACGGGTACTGCTTCCGGTGGCGCACAACGCTGCAGATGGCACTCCACTGCTGCTGCGGTGGGGCGAATACCGGCCCGACACACTCACACGCGGGCGATGGGGGCTGCTCGAGCCGCCGGAGCCGTGGCTGCCGACGTCAGCCCTGGCCGAGGCCGGCCTGGTACTGGTGCCGGCGCTGGCCGTCGACCGCTCAGGCGTGCGACTGGGCCGGGGCCAGGGTTTTTACGATCGCTCGCTAAGCGGCCGCAACCCACAAGCGCAACTGATCGCGGTCGTGCGCGACGAGGAGTTGGTCGACGAGTTGCCGGCCGAGCCGCACGACATACCGATGACCCATGCGCTCACGCCGCGGGGGGGGCTGATCGCTCTGGTTCCCAGATGAAACACCGGGAATGGGAGACGTCACGTGGCGGTTCTAGCACTTGAGACGCTAGAGTGCTAACCAGGTTGAAATCATCCGGAGGTTTTCGTGCCGACTTATAGCTACCAGTGCACCGAGTGCGGCAACCGCTTCGATATCGTGCAAGCCTTTACCGACGATGCGCTGACCACATGCGAACACTGCTCCGGTCGGCTGCGCAAGCGCTTCAACTCCGTCGGCGTGGTGTTCAAGGGCAGCGGCTTTTACCGCACCGACAGCCGGGAGTCCGCCAAGAAATCGTCGAGTAGCACCAACGGGTCCTCGACGGGCGACTCGGGGTCGAGTTCGGGATCGAGCGAAAAGTCGGGTGAGAAGTCCGGGTCGGGTGAAAAGTCGAGCAGCAGCTCCACGCCGTCCACCGCGGCCGCCACTACCTAGCCACTACTTAGCAAGTTATCCACAACGGCATTTCCGACCGGCACTCGCCCACCCCGCATTGCCCTTAGCGTTGCGGGGTGGGCGAATCATCGCTGAATCCAACGCTATTGCGCCGGTTATCGACGTGGTTGCGCCCTGAGTGGACTCGGACCGTACTGGCCCGGCGCGTCGCCGCAGGCGGGCTCGTCGTGCTGGCCGGCATCGCGACGCTGCGGTCGAATCCAGCCGGTGACTATGCCGAGGTGGTGGTGGCCGAGCGTGACCTGCGCCCCGGTACCGCGCTGACCCCCGACGATGTTCGGCTCGAAAAGCGTTTGGCTGCAACCGTTCCCGACGGGTCACAAGCCGACCTGGGCGCCGTGGTCGGTGCGACGCTGGCCGGACCGACGAGGCGTGGCGAGGTGCTCACCGATGTCCGGTTACTGGGCGGCCGGCTGGCCGAGTCGACGGCGGGACCCGGCGCCCGCATCGTGCCGCTGCATCTGGCGGACAGCGCCCTGATCGACCTGGTTCGCGTCGGCGACGTCGTTGACGTGCTGGCCGCGCCGGCCACCGGTTCGGTGGAGAGCACCCAGGCAGTCCCCAAGGTGGTGGCTACCGACGCCGTCGTGATCCTCGTGTCGGCCAAGCCAAAAGTCCAGGCCGCGGACAGCGACCGCGTACTGTTGGTCGCGCTGCCGGCTCGCGTGGCGAACACGGTGGCAGGCTCAACGCTGGGTCAGGCGGTGACCCTCACCCTGCACTGAGTACCTGACCGTTGCTCGGCGCGTGATCTGCAGCAAGCTCTGCCAGTCCAGAAAGGGCCTCCCATGTTCAAAGGGTTCAAGGAGTTTCTCTCCCGCGGCAATATCGTCGACCTGGCCGTCGCAGTGGTCATCGGTACTGCGTTCACCGCATTGGTCACCAAGTTCACCGACAGCATCATCACGCCGCTGATCAACCGGATCGGCGTCAAAGAACAGTCCGATGTCGGCATCCTGCGGATCAGCATCGGCGGCGGTCAGACCATCGACGTGAACATCCTGCTGTCGGCCGCGATCAACTTTTCCCTGGTCGCCTTCGTGGTGTACTTCTTCGTCGTGCTGCCCTACAACACGCTGCGCAGACGCGGTGAGGTCGAGCAGGCCGACGATGCCCAGATCGTCTTGCTTACCGAAATCCGCGACCTTCTCGCCCAGAGCAACGGCGAATCGTCGGGCCAGCACGTCGGTGAAGCCGGCACGACACCCACCCCGAGCCACGGACCGCGCGCGGACGCCGAGTCACAATAACCGCCAGGATCGGCCGAATTCAGATCTCCAGGCTCGACAGTTGCCCGATGATCTGAGCCGCCAGCGGATTGAGCGTCGCCATTCCGTCGCGCACCGCATACCGGGAACCGGCGAGGTTGACCACCAACGTACTTCCGGACACACCGGCCAAGCCGCGTGACAATCCGGCGTCGATGATTCCAGCGGCCAGTCCCGAGGCGCGAACGGCTTCCGCGATACCGAGGATCTCCCGATCCAGGATGTCGCGGGTGGCTTCCGGAGCGACATCGCGCGGCGTGACGCCCGTCCCGCCGACCGAGACAACCAGGTCCACCCCACCGATCACCGCGGTGTTCAGCGCATTGCGGATCTCGACCTCGTCGGCCGCCACCGCCACCACACCGTCGACGACGAATCCCGCCTCGATCAGCAGCTCGGTCACCAGCGGTCCACTGTGGTCCTCGTCCCCGTGGGCGGTGCGATCGTCGACCACCACGACCAGAGCCCGGCCGACTACCAATTCCGCACCCGTTTCCATGGGTGCAACCGTATATCCGAGCTCCGACAACGGCTCATCGACTCTCATTACTGATCCGCCTTCCCGAGGGTGACCGGCACGGTGCGGCTGCCACCAGCGGGATCCTGGAAGGTCAGCGTTATCTTGTCGCCGGGCGCTTTGGAACGCACGGCGGCGACCAATGCGTCGGCGCTGTTGATCGGGCGGTCGTCGACCTTGGTGACGACCACATCCTTGGGCACTCCGGCCGTCGCGGCGGCACCGCCCGGCACGACCTCGACAATCTTGGCACCCGGGGAGCCCTTGTCGTTGGTCACCTGCACGCCGAGTGAGGCGTGGGACGCCTTGCCCGTACTGATCAACTCGTCGGCGATGCGCTTGGCTTGATCGACCGGAATCGCAAAGCCGAGTCCGATCGAGCCGCTCTGAGCATCCGGTGAATCAGCGCCCAAGGTGGCGATCGCCGAGTTGACGCCCACCAGCTGGCCGTTCATGTTGACCAACGCGCCACCGGAGTTACCCGGGTTGATCGCGGCGTCGGTCTGGATCGCGTCCAGCACGGTGTTTTGATTGCCCGACTCGCCGGTCGTGGACACCGGCCGGTTCAGTGCGCTGACGATTCCGGTGGTCACCGTGCCCGACAGGCCCAGCGGCGACCCGATCGCCACCACCGGCTGTCCGACCCGCAGATCCGATGAGGATCCCAGGGAAATCGGGGTCAGGCCGGACACGCCCTGCACACGGATCACGGCGATATCGCTGGTGGGATCGGCACCGACCACCGTAAACGGCGCGGTGCGACCGTCGGCGAAGGTCACTGTCGTCTTCGGTGCCGGAGCACCCGGTCCGCCAGGAGCGCCGGCTCCACCGGGACCCTTAGCGGGGCTCGCGGCAGCCGCGACGACGTGGTTGTTGGTCATAATCAGTCCGTCGGCCGACAAGATGATGCCGGAGCCCTCTTCTGACTGGCGCCCCAGATCGGTCTCCAACATGACGACGCTGGGCACCACCTTGGAGGCGACCTGTTCGACGCTGCCCGGCGGCATATTCGCCGCCGGGACGCTGGGAGCCGCCCCGCCGATTACGCTGCCGCCATTGCCGCTGGCGGTGTGCGTGCCCAGCTCGACAACTGTTGCCGCGGCCCCACCGATACCGGCTGAGATCACCGCGATCGCCAGCGCGCCTACCGCCAAGAGCCCTGCGCGAGAACGTTTTTGGCGTACCGGTCCGGGCGGATGCAGGGGCGGCAACATCCCGGGGATTGGACCCGTCCCCGTGCCCCCGAGTATCGGACCAGCTCCAGTACCCCCGGGTATCCTGCCGGGCCCGGTACCGCTGAATGGCTCGTAGGGCTGCCGGAACTGGGTTGTCTGCGACGGCTGCGACGACTGATAGCGCCAGTCGAATTGCTGGTTGTACGGCCGCTGATACCCCGGGGCATAGGCTGCGGTCCCCGCAGGGCTCGGGACGGGCGCAGTCTGATTAGGCGCGGGACGGTATCCCGGCTGCTGCGGCGGTGGCGAATACCTCGGGTCATTCGTCATGTCGCTAAGTCGCTCTTCCTCTTTTTCGGCTTATGTCGGGCTCGACCCGGCTCGGTTTAACAGTAGCTGCGAACTACCTTGCCCGCGCGGACTGAGAGTCCACTGAGATAACGTTCGTCGATTCCCGAGAGTTCGCCTCGACGCCGGCCACGGATGATGCGGGGTTGGTGGTGGCTTCTGTCTTGGCGGCTTCGGCATCGGGGGCAGGCGTCGGGTACGTCGAAACCGGTATCGGCCGGCCGGGAAGCAGCACGTAAATGGAGGTTCCGGGGGGCTGCCCTCCCGGCACGGTGTCCTCGACGCGAAGCAACCCGCCGTGGTTGAGCACCACCTTCTTGACGATCGCCAGCCCAAGACCCGAACCCGGCATGGCCCGTGACGTCGTCGACCGATAGAACCGCTCGAACACCAGACGGCGCTCGTGCGGCGGAATCCCGGGGCCACGGTCGAAAATCACCAGTTCAGCGTGCGACGGGTCGAGTTGCCTCAGTGCGACACCGACATGGCCGCCCGTCGGGCTCCACTTGGCCGCGTTATCCAAAAGGTTCAGCACCGCACGCGACAACCCGGCAGCGTCACCGTACATCTGCCACGGGGTCAGCTCGACATCGAAGTGAATATCGTTGCGCCGCCGCCTGACCCGCTCCAGGCTGCGATCGACGACCTCGGACATGTCGACCGGCTCATGCACCACCTGACCGGCATCGTCACGAGTGAGGTCCACCAAATCGCCTACCAGCGTGGAGAATTCCTCGATCTGCGCCAGCACATCGGCGCGCAGGTCGACCATCTCTTGCTCGGGTAGCGGCGGCGCTCCGGGTTCCATCGAGGCCATCAGCAGCTCGACGTTGGTGCGCAGCGACGTCAGTGGGGTGCGCAATTCATGTCCGGCATCGGTGACCAGCCGCGCCTGGCGCTCCCGGGATTCGGCCAACGCCCGCAGCATCAAGTTGAATGCTTCAGTGAGTCTGGCTAATTCGTCGCTACCGAACACGGGGATGGGCCGCAGGTCATCGGTGCGCGCGACCCGTTCGGCCGCTTTGGTCAGCCGGGCCACCGGACGCAGCCCGGCTCTGGTGACCATGCCTCCGGCTACCGCGGCAACCGCGACGCCGATGCCGCCGACGATCAGCAGCACCCAGCGCAGTTTGGTCATCACCGCTTCGGTGGGCTTGAGGCTCTTGGAGATCAACAGCGAACTGCCGTTGGGTAGGTGGATGGCAAGGATTCGTTGATCCGATGCGGTGCGCCGCGACATTAACAAATCACCGCGAATGACGGCCTTTTCCGGCGAACCGACAGGCAGGGTCTGGCCCGGCTGCTGTGCGGTGTAGATCGAGTGGCCCGGGTTCACCAGCATCGCGTTGACGTCCGAATAGGCGGTGCCTTCGATGGCCTTTCCGGGGTCGGCGGCCAGTGAACCACTGGCGATCAGCAGCTGCGCCCGGCTCTGCAGTTGGTTGTCGATATCGCTGTACAGCGCAGCCGAAATCACTGCGTACACAGCGAAAGCCATCAGCACGACGACCATCGCCACCATCGACATCGCCAGCAGCATGACCCGCCACCGTAGGGACAACGAGTCGGTGGCCCCCAGCGGTGCGCGCTGGCGGCGGTGGAACCGGATCATCGTTGGATTTGAATCATCACGGTGGCGTCTCCCGAAGGACGTAGCCCACGCCGCGCACCGTGTGAATCAGTCGCGGCTCACCATCGGCTTCGGTCTTTCGGCGCAGATAACCTACGTAGACCTCCAGCGCATTGCCCGACGTGGGAAAGTCGAAGCCCCACACCTCCTCGAGGATGCGGCTGCGGGTGAGCACCCGCCGCGGATTGGCAATCAACATTTCCAGCAATGCGAATTCGGTGCGGGTCAGGCTGATCCGGCGTTGCCCGCGAGTGACCTCGCGGGTCACCGGGTCCAGGGTCAGGTCGGAGAACTTCATGGCCACTGATTCGGCGTCATCGTCTGGCTTGGTGCGGCGCAGCAGCGCCCGCATCCGGGCCAACAGTTCTTCGAGGGCGAACGGCTTCGGCAGATAGTCGTCGGCGCCGGCGTCTAACCCGGCGACCCGTTCGGAAACCGAATCGCGGGCGGTAAGCACCAGGACCGGCAGGTCGTCACCGGTGCTGCGGAGCTGACGGCACACCTCGAGGCCGTCCAGACGCGGCATCATGACGTCCAGGACGAGCGCGTCTGGCCGATTGCTGGCAATCATGTGGAGGGCCTCGACCCCGTCATTGGCCAACTCGACCGAGTAGCCGTTGAAGGACAACGACCTACGCAGCGACTCGCGCACCGCGCGATCGTCGTCGACGACAAGTATCCGCACGGCCACTAGTTTCGTCCTAGCGCCTGAGAGCGTCCTGAGAGGCGCGCCGCGGATTGGCCGAGATTAACGCCGGTCGAGATCGATGAGACCAAGACGGGCCGCCTTGAGCAGCCTGCGCGGCACTTTGTGCCGCTGACCTGCGACCGTCACGCCGACGAGCTCGGTCCGGTCGGCTTTCCACTGCGCGCGCCGGCTTCGGGTATTCGCGCGCGACATCCTGCGCTTGGGTACGGCCATGGTCGGGCCTAACTCCTCAATGTGGGGGTTCGGGTCGGCATGTCGCGCGATATGGCCGGTCGGCCGAACGGGCGACGATTGCCCTACAGAATAGTCGCATGCCTGCTGGTCGCCAAAATGGGCGCCCACCGCGAGGCTCAAACGCCCCCGGCAGGGTGCCCGACAGGACCACCAGCACCAAGGAGGGTCCTTGACGTGACACCGGCGCTACCCGCTAACCTACCGGTTGGTTGGTTGGTTTTACGCTTACAGGTGAATCCCCGAATGGAGGACGCGTATGGCCTCTACTACTGGTCGCGGTGCGGTCCGGATTGCGAACTGCTCGGGCTTCTACGGCGACCGGTTGTCGGCGATGCGCGAGATGCTCACCGGCGGAGACGTGGACTACCTCACCGGCGACTACCTGGCCGAACTGACCATGCTCATCCTGGGCCGCGACCGGATGAAGCACCCCGACCGTGGCTACGCCAAGACCTTTTTGACCCAACTCGAAGACTGCCTGGGTGAGGCCTGCGACCGCGGGGTTCACATCGTCGCCAACGCCGGCGGCCTGAACCCGGCCGGGCTCGCCGATGCGATACGCGCCCTCGCCGAACGCCTGGGTATCGGCGCCCGGATCGCCCATGTCGAAGGTGACGACCTGCTACCGCGTGCGACGGAACTGGGACTGGGCACACCGCTGACCGCCAACGCCTACCTCGGCGCGTGGGGAATAGTCGATTGCCTCAACGACGGAGCCGACGTCGTCGTCACCGGCCGGGTCACCGACGCCTCGGTGATCGTCGGGGCGGCGGCGGCGCACTTCGGTTGGGAACCCACCGACTACAACGAACTCGCCGGCGCCGTGGTCGCCGGCCATGTCATCGAATGCGGTGTCCAGGCTACCGGCGGCAACTACGCGTTCTTCGCAGAAATCCCTGCAGTGCCTGGCCTCCTCCACGCGGGTTTCCCACTGGCCGAGGTCAACCCCGACGGTTCGTCGGTGATCACCAAGCACCCCGGCACCGGCGGACTGGTCAGTGTCGACACGATCACCGCGCAGTTGCTCTACGAGATCACCGGCGCCCGGTACGCCAACCCGGACGTCACGGCCCGGATGGACACCATCGAACTGTCTGGTGACGGCCCCGACCGGGTGCGCATCAGCGGTGTGGCCGGCGAGCCGCCGCCGCCCACGCTGAAGGTGTCGCTGAACAGCATCGGCGGATTCCGCAATGCCATGACGTTCGTGCTGACCGGCCTGGACATCGAAGCCAAAGCCGACCTGGTGCGACGTCAGCTGGAGTCCGCGCTGACCGTCAAGCCCGCCGAGCTTCAGTGGACCCTGGCCCGCACCGACCACCCGGACGCCGACACCGAAGAAGCCGCCAGCGCCCTGCTGCGCTGCGTTGTCCGCGATGCCGATCCCGCCAACGTGGGACGCCAATTCTCCTCGGCTGCAGTCGAATTGGCACTGGCCAGCTATCCGGGGTTCACCGTCACCGCCCCGCCCGGCGAGGGTCAGGTGTATGGCGTCTTCACCCCCGGCTACGTCGACGCCACCCAGGTGCCGCACATCGCCGTACACCCCGACGGCACCCGCACCGACATCCCATGCGCTACCCAGACTTTGGAACTTGCGCCCGCCGATCCCCCGGCATTGCCCGACCCATTGCCGGCCGGTCCCACCCGGCGCGCCCCGCTGGGCCTGATCGCCGGCGCCCGCAGCGGCGACAAGGGCGGCTCGGCCAACGTCGGAGTGTGGGTCCGCACCGAGGAGCAATGGCGCTGGCTGGCCAACACGCTGACGGTTGAGCTGCTCAAGAAGCTGCTTCCCGAGACGGCCAACCTCGGCGTCACCCGCCATCTGCTGCCCAACCTGCGCGCGGTGAACTTCGTGATCGAGGGAATCCTCGGTCAGGGCGTCGCCTACCAGGCGCGATTCGATCCGCAGGCCAAGGGGCTGGGCGAATGGTTGCGCAGCCGCCACGTCGATATCCCGGAAAGGATCTTGTGAATATCTGGGCCACACCCGAGCGCGAGCAACTGCGAAAGACGGTGCGCTCGTTCGCCGAACGGGAGATCCTGCCGCATATCGATGAATGGGAGCGGAGCGGCGACTTGCCCCGCGACTTGCACCGGCGCGCCGGTGCCGCCGGCCTGTTAGGGGCGGGCTTGCCCGAGGCGGTCGGCGGTGGCGGCGGCGACGGTGCCGACTCGGTGATCATCTGCGAGGAGGTACATCAGGCCGGTGCGCCGGGAGGGGTTTTCGCGTCGCTGTTCACCTGCGGGATCGCGGTGCCGCACATGATCGCGTCCGGCGATGCGCGGCTGATCGACACGTTTGTCCGGCCGACGCTGGCCGGCGAGAAGATCGGCGCGCTGGCCATCACCGAACCCGGCGGCGGTTCGGATGTCGGGCACTTGCGGACCAGTGCGGTTTTGGATGGCGATCACTTCATCGTCAACGGCGCCAAGACCTACATCACCTCGGGAGTACGCGCCGACTTCGTCGTCACCGCGGTGCGCACGGGTGGGCCTGGCGCCACGGGGGTTTCGCTGCTGGTGGTCGAGAAGGGCACGCCCGGCTTTGAGGTAAGCCGCAAGCTGGACAAGATGGGCTGGCGCTCCTCGGACACCGCGGAGCTGTCCTACACCGACGTACGCGTTCCGGCGGCCAACCTCGTCGGCGCCGAGAACAGCGGATTCGCCCAGATTGCGCAGGCCTTCGTGTCCGAGCGCATCGCCCTTGCCGCCCAGGCATATTCGAGTGCACAGCGGTGCCTGGACATCACGGTGCGGTGGTGCCGCGACCGGGAAACGTTCGGCCGCCCGCTGATCTCGCGGCAATCGGTACAGAACACGCTCGCCGAGATGGCCCGGCGCATCGATGTGGCCCGTGTCTATTCGCGCAACGTCGTGGAGCGCCAGCTCGCCGGAGAAGCCAACCTCATTACCCAGGTGTGTTTCGCCAAGAACACCGCCGTCGAGGCCGGCGAATGGGTCGCCAACCAAGCCGTCCAGCTGTTCGGCGGTATGGGCTACATGGCCGAATCCGAAGTCGAACGCCAATACCGGGACATGCGAATTCTGGGCATCGGCGGTGGAACCACCGAAATCCTCACCTCACTGGCCGCGAAACTCCTGGGGTTCCAATCATGACCGTGCTGCAGTCCACGCTCGACCCGAACGGGGCCGCCTACTCCGAAGCGGCGTCGGCGGCGAGCACAAAGCTCGACGAGATCGACGCTGAACTGGCCAAAGCGGTTGGCGGTGGCGGGCCCAAGTACGTCGACCGCCACCACGCGCGCGGCAAGCTGACGCCGCGGGAACGCATCGAGCTGCTCGTCGACCCGGACTCCCCGTTCCTCGAACTGAGCCCGCTCGCGGCCTGGGGCAGCGCGTTCACGGTCGGGGCCAGCACGGTCGTCGGCATCGGCGCGGTGAGCGGCGTGGAGTGCTTGATCGTCGCCAACGACCCGACGGTAAAAGGTGGCACGAGCAATCCGTGGACATTGCGAAAAATACTGCGGGCCAATCAGATCGCCTTCCAGAACCGGCTTCCCGTCATTTCGCTGGTGGAATCCGGCGGGGCGGACCTGCCCACCCAGAAAGAAATCTTCATCCCCGGTGGACAGATGTTCCGCGACCTGACCCGGCTCTCAGCGGCCGGGATCCCCACCATCGCGCTGGTATTCGGCAACTCCACCGCTGGCGGCGCCTACATCCCCGGAATGTGCGATCACGTGGTGATGATCAAGGAACGTTCGAAGGTTTTCCTGGCCGGCCCGCCGCTGGTGAAGATGGCCACCGGTGAGGAATCCGATGACGAGTCGCTTGGCGGCGCCGAAATGCACGCCCGCATATCGGGTTTGGCTGACTACTTCGCCCTCGATGAACTCGACGCGATCCGCATCGGACGCCGCATCGTTGCCCGGCTGAACTGGGTCAAACAGGGGCCCGCACCCAAACCAGTGACCGAGCCGCTGTTCGATACCGAGGAGCTGATCGGCATCGTGCCCTCGGATCTGCGTATCCCGTTCGACCCACGGGAAGTGATCGCCCGGATTGTCGACGGCTCCGAATTCGACGAATTCAAGCCGATGTACGGGTCGTCGCTGGTGACCGGCTGGGCCCAGTTGCACGGCTATCCGCTGGGTATCCTGGCCAACGCGCGCGGCGTGCTGTTCAGCGAGGAATCACAGAAGGCCACCCAATTCATCCAGCTCGCCAACCGCTCCGACACGCCACTGTTGTTCTTGCACAACACCACCGGCTACATGGTCGGTAAGGACTACGAAGAGGGCGGGATGATCAAGCACGGCGCGATGATGATCAACGCCGTATCCAACTCGACCGTCCCGCACATCTCGCTGCTGATCGGCGCGTCGTACGGCGCCGGCCACTACGGCATGTGCGGGCGCGCCTACGACCCTCGATTCCTGTTCGCCTGGCCCAGCGCCAAGTCCGCGGTGATGGGCGGCGCCCAGCTGGCGGGCGTGTTGTCCATCGTGAGCCGGGCGGCCACCGAAGCACGCGGGCAGCAAGTCGACGAGGCGGCCGACGCCGCGATGCGAGCCGCCGTTGAGGGCCAGATCGAAGCCGAGTCACTGCCGCTGGTGTTGTCCGGGATGCTTTACGACGACGGGGTGATCGACCCGCGCGACACCCGAACCGTGCTGGGAATGTGTCTGTCCGCCATCGCCAATGGCCCGATCAAAGGGACGTCGAACTTCGGCGTCTTCCGGATGTGATGCTGATGCCGATCACTCGAGTACTGGTAGCCAACCGGGGCGAGATCGCCCGGCGGGTGTTCGCCACCTGCCGCCGGCTGGGCCTGGGCACCGTCGCCGTCTACACCGACCCCGACGCTACCGCGCCACACGTCGCCGAGGCCGACGCCCGGGTACGGCTGCCGAACACCAATGACTATCTGAATGCCGAGGCCATCATCGCGGCCGCCCGCGCCGCCGACGCCGACGCGGTGCATCCCGGCTATGGATTCCTTTCGGAGAATGCCGACTTCGCGGCCGCCCTACAGGACGCAGGACTGGTTTGGATCGGGCCGCCGGTGGATGCGGTGCGGGCGATGGGCTCCAAGATCGAGTCCAAGAAGCTCATGGCGGCCGCCGGGGTGCCCGTGCTCGATGAACTCGACCCCGACTCGGTCACCGAAGCGCAGCTGCCGGTGCTGGTCAAGGCTTCCGCGGGTGGCGGCGGTCGCGGGATGCGAGTGGTGCGCGAATTGTCGGCTCTGCCCGACGAAGTCGCCGCTGCACGGCGCGAGGCACAGTCCGCCTTCGGCGACCCGACCGTGTTCTGTGAGCGCTACCTGCCCACCGGGCATCATGTGGAGGTTCAAGTTCTGGCCGACACCCACGGCACGGTGTGGGCCGTCGGGGAACGGGAATGCTCCATCCAGCGCCGTCACCAGAAGATCATCGAAGAGGCACCCTCCCCCTTGGTCGAGCGCATACCGGGCATGCGGGCCAAGCTGTTCGACGCGGCCCGGCTGGCTGCCGGCGCGATCGGGTACACCGGTGCCGGGACGGTGGAGTTCCTCGCCGATGACGACGGCGAGTTCTACTTCCTGGAGATGAACACCCGGCTGCAGGTTGAGCACCCGGTGACCGAAGAGACCACCGGGCTCGACCTCGTCGAACTGCAGCTCGCGATCGCCGATGGCGACCGGCTGGATACCGAAACCCCTGCCGCCCAGGGGCATTCGATCGAGGCCCGGCTCTATGCCGAGGATCCTGCACAGGGCTGGCAGCCGCAGGCCGGCCTCGTGCACAGGATCGACGTGCCGACGGTTCGGGCGCAGTTCTGCACGCTGGGACAGCGATCCGGTATTCGGCTCGATTCCGGCATTGTCGCCGGCTCGACGGTGTCGATTCACTACGATCCGATGCTGGCGAAGGTCATCTCGTATGCACCGACGCGTCGGCAATCAGCGCTGGTGCTCGCCGACGCGCTGGCCCGCACCCGTGTGCACGGCGTTCGCACCAACCGCGAGCTGCTGGTGAACGTGCTGCGGCACCCGGCGTTCCTCGACGGCGCCACCGATACAGCGTTTTTCGACACGCACGACCTAGCGAAGCTGTCGGCACCCCTGGCCGACGCCGCCGTCGTCCGATTGTCGGCAATCGCCGCCGCGCTTTCTGACGCCGCGCATAACCGCGCGACGGCCCCCGTCCTGGGCTCAATACCCAGTGGCTGGCGAAACCTGGCGTCCGGCTATCAGGTCAAGAGCTACCGCGACGCGGGTGACGTTGAAGGCAACGAGCACCGGGTCGAATACCGATTCACCAGAAACGGATTGGTGTTTGCCGCCGACGAGCCGGTACACCTGGTCTCGGCCACGGCGGACGAGGTCGTGCTGGCCGACGGCAGCGGGGTAGCTTGCAGCTTCGCGGTTGCCCGCTACGGCCAAGACATTTACGTCGATTCGGCGCGCGGGCCCGTTCACCTCGTCGCGCTGCCACGCTTCCCGGAGCCGGGTTCTGCCGTCGAACGGGGGTCCCTGTTGGCGCCCATGCCCGGCAACGTCATCCGGCTAGGCGCAGCGGTCGGCGATACCGTCAGCGCCGGTCAGCCACTGATCTGGCTCGAGGCGATGAAGATGGAACACACCATCACCGCGCCGGCCGACGGCGTGCTCGCCGAACTCTGCGTCAAGACCGGTCAGCAAGTCGAAGTCGGCGCCGTCCTAGCACGAGTAGAAGCGCCCGAAGCAGAAGGAGATCAACGGTGACCGATACCAGCTTCATCGAAAACGAGGAACGCCGGGCCCTGCGTAAGACGGTGGCCGAATGGGCGTCCAACTACGGCCAGGATTACTACCTGGCAAAAGCGCGCGCGCACGAACACACCACCGAATTGTGGTCCGAGGCAGGCAAACTCGGCTTTCTCGGGGTGAATCTGCCCGAGGAGTACGGCGGTGGCGGCGTCGGCATGTACGAGCTGTCACTGGTGATGGAGGAAATGGCGGCCGCAGGTAGCGCGCTGCTGCTGATGGTGGTGTCGCCCGCCATCAACGGCACCATCATCAGCAAGTTCGGTACCGAAGAGCAGAAGAAGCGCTGGCTTCCTTCCATCGCCGACGGCTCCCTGACGATGGCGTTTGCCATCACCGAGCCGGACGCCGGCTCCAACTCGCACAAGATCACCACGACCGCCCGCCGCGACGGCAGCGACTGGATCCTCAAGGGCCAGAAGGTTTATATCTCCGGCATCGACCAGGCGCAGGCGGTGCTGGTGGTCGCTCGCACCTACAAAGACACAGGGGCCAAGTCCGAATCGCTCAGGCCGGCGTTGTTCGTGGTTCCCACCGATGCGCCCGGCTTCACCTACACCCCGATCGAAATGGAGCTGATCAGCCCCGAACGCCAGTTCCAGGTCTTCCTCGACGATGTCCGGCTGCCCAGCGATGCGCTGGTCGGGGCCCAGGACGCCGCAATCGCGCAGCTTTTCGCCGGCCTGAACCCCGAGCGGATCATGGGCGCGGCCAGCTCGGTAGGCATGGGACGCTTCGCGCTGAGTAAGGCCGTCGACTACGTCAAGACCCGCCAGGTCTGGTCCACGCCGATCGGCGCGCACCAGGGCCTGTCACATCCGTTGGCGCAGTGCCACATTGAGGTAGAACTGGCCAAGCTGATGATGCAAAAGGCCGCGACGCTCTACGACAGCGGTGATGACATGGGCGCGGCCGAGGCCGCCAACATGGCCAAATATGCCGCGGCGGAGGCGGCTACCCGCTCGGTCGACCAGGCCGTGCAGTCAATGGGCGGCAACGGGCTGACCAAGGAGTACGGCGTTGCCGCGATGCTGGCCTCAGCCCGGCTGGGGCGGATCGCCCCGGTCAGCCGCGAGATGGTGCTGAACTTCGTGGCGCAGACATCGCTTGGCCTGCCCCGGTCGTACTGATGGACACACTGGTCGAATACGTCGGACCGGCCGATTCTGGCGGCCCGTTCGCGCGGCTGAACCTGAATTCGCCGCATAACCGCAACGCGCTCTCTACCGCGCTCGTCAACCAATTGCACCAGGGGCTGCGTGACGCCGCGGCCGATCCGGCCGTACGGGTGGTGGTGCTGGGGCACACCGGTGGCACCTTCTGCGCGGGTGCCGACCTCAGTGAAGCCAGCAGCGGCAACCCCTTCGACATGGCCGTCGCCCGGGCGCGCGAAATGACAGCACTACTGCGCGCCATCATCGAGTTGCCGCTGCCGGTGATCGCCGCGATCAGTGGGCATGTCCGCGCCGGCGGGTTCGGCCTCGTCGGTGCCTGCGACATCGCGGTCGCCGGTCCGCGCAGCAGTTTCGCGCTGACCGAAGCCCGCATCGGCGTCGCACCCGCGATCATCTCGCTGACGCTGCTGCCGAAAATGTCGGCGCGGGCCGCGGCGCGCTACTACCTGACCGGCGAGACATTCAATGCCGGCGAAGCGGCGGAGATCGGGCTGATCACGATGGCCGCCGAGGACGTCGACGCGGCGGTGGACACGCTCGTCGCCGACGTGGGCCGCGGTTCGCCCCAGGGTCTTGCGGCGTCCAAGGCTTTGACCACGGCCGCGGTATTGGAAGGGTTCGACCGCGACGCCGAACGGCTCGCCGAGGAATCGGCTCGGCTGTTCGTATCCGATGAAGCTCGCGAAGGCATGCTGGCCTTCCTGCAGAAGCGTGCCCCCAGCTGGGCGCCCACGCACTGAGCCGGCGATTAAGCGCGGCCGAGGGGGAAGGTTGCAGTTTAGGCAATCCTCTTGCAGCAAAACCTGGACGTCGTACGCTCGTGGGTGATGAGCAACTCAGCGCAACGTGATGCCAAGGAGACGCGTGACAAATCGTCGCGTGCGGGCGACACGGATCGCATCCAGACTGCGCAGTTGCTCGCGTACGCGGCTGAGCAGGGCCGCCTACAGCTGAAAGACTACGAAGATCGTCTGGCCAGGGCTTATGCGGCGACAACCTATGAGGAGTTGGACCGGCTGCGGGCCGACCTGCCGGGTTCGCCGATAAACCCGCGCAGGGGCGGCAAACCCAATCCGGCGCCGTCCACGCTGCTGCTGGCCCTGATGAGCGGCTTCGAGCGGCGCGGCCGATGGAATGTGCCCAAGAAGCTGACCACCTTCACCTTGTGGGGCAGCGGGGTGTTGGATCTGCGCTACGCCGACTTCACTTCGACCGAGGTGGACATACACGCGATGTCGATCATGGGTGTGCAGAGCATCCTGCTGCCACCCGAAGTCAACGTCGAGATCCATGGCCACGGGGTGATGGGTGGCTTCGACCGCAAGGTCCTGGGCCAGGGCACCCCTGGCGCGCCGAAGGTGCGCATTCGCGGCTTCTCGCTGTGGGGTGGTGTGGGCGTCAAGCGCAAAGCCCGCAGGGCACGCGACTAGCCGGGCCTCGGGACACTACCGACGACGGCGTCGGGACCGCAGGTAGTCGCCCACCACGGCCGCTCCCAGGCCGTCGACATCGGGCACCACAACACGTCCCTCGACGCGTCGGGCCACCTGGTCGATGAACCGTGCCAGACCGGGGTCGCTGCCCAGCCGGAAGATCGTTACCTGCGCACCGAGCCGGGCCATATCGTCGAATCCGCGCACGGTATGGGCGATGGTCCGCGGATGCGGCGGGTAGTCGAAGAACACAGCCGAGCCGTCGCCGTCAAGGTCTTCCAGGTGTGCGGTCGGCTCACCGTCGGTCACCACCAGCACGACGGGCTGCGCGGTGGGATGCCGTCGCAGGTGACGGCCCGCCAGCGCCAGCGCGTGATGCAGATTGGTGCCCTGCTCGTAGACGCCTTCGAGACCCGTGAGCTCAGCGGCTGTCACCGTCCGGGCATAACGGCCAAACGCGATGATCTGCAAGGCATCCGAACGAAATCGAGTGCACACCAGGTGGTTGAGAGCCAGCGCCGTCTGCTTCATCGGCAGCCAGCGGTTCTCCATCACCATCGAAAACGAGGTGTCGACCAACAGCGCCACCGCGGCCTGCGTGCGCGTCTCGGTCTCGGAGACCTCGACGTCGTCGACGGTGATCTTCAGCGGGCCGACGCGGCCATCCAACGTCGCGGTTCCCGCCTGCCGCAGTACCGCGTTGGTCAGCGTGCGGGAAATGTTCCACGGCTCGGTGTCACCGAACTGCCAGGGTCGAGTCGCCCCGGTGAGTTCGCCGGCAGCTCCCGCACGCCGATGATCACGCTCGCCGCGCCGACCGGAAAGCTGTTGTGCGACATCGCGTAACGCCGTCTCGCCCAGCCTGCGCATGGCCTTCGGCGAGAGCCGCCACTGGCCGTCGGAACCGCGATCCAGGAAACCCTGATTGACCAGCGCGCGTTCCAATTCGGCAAGCGTCCGGGCATCGATGGCGGCCTGGTCGCCGAGCTGGCGTGCCAGTGCGTCGAGATCGACGTCATCCATGGTGGCGCCGGGATAGCTCTGCGACAGTTGCTCGGCCAGCTGCTCAAGCTCGGCGATGTCGGCCAGCGCCTGGGTGCCCTCCCCCATGCCAAACGGGTTATCGCCGGAGAACTGCTCGGATCCGGTCCAGTCCTCACCCGGCCGTGCGGCCTGCAGGTGCGCGTCGAGCCGATTCAGCGCCTGCATCAGTGCCGGCGAGCCAAATGCCTGCTCGGCCAAAGCGTCCAGTTCGGCGCGCTGCTCCGGGCTCAAACTGTTGCGAAAGCGTTGCGCCGCGGCGGCGCGCTTGGCCAGCGAGTCCAGCAGCTCCTCGACGTCGCGCGGGTTCTCCGGAAAGAACTCGCCGTGCTTGTTCATGAAGTCCTGAAAATCTTGGGGGGAATCCTGTCCTCTTGCGTGCTTGTCCAGCAGCTGGTTGAGGTCATCCAACATCTCGTTGACGCGCTGACGATCCTCGTCGGTGGCGCCCTCGAGCGCTTGCTTCATACCGGCGAAGCGTTGGTCCAGCATCTCGCGGCCAAGCAAATCCTTGATCTGCTCGTATTTTTCGCGGGCCTCCGCGCTGCGCCAGTTGTAGTCGGAAAGCTCCTGGACGGCCTTGGCCGGTGACGCCGGCAGCGCGTCCAGCTGCAGTTCGCCGAAGCGGGCGTCGTCGTCGAGCGCGCGGGCCAGCTCCTTGCGTTCGGCCAGCACGGCCTCGTCGAGCAGCTTCTTGATCGCTTGCAATGTCCCGTCCAAGTTGTTGCGGCGCAACAACTCCCGCCTACGCCGGTTCGCCTCGGCCGCCAGTCGGTCGGCCCCCGGCATATTTTTGGTGCCGCGGCGCAGCAACTCGGACAGGGCGCGGCGCGGGGAGGTGCCGGCCATGACATCTTGACCGATCTGTTCGAGCGCCTCGCGCAGATCCACCGGCGGGGCCAACGGATCTGGGCCGCCGGTGTAGGCCGAGTATCGCGTTGAGTGTCCTTTAACCGGTTCAGCCATAGACGGTTTGACCTTCCCCGGACACCTTGTCGATCCGCTTGGCCAGATACAACGCCTCCAGCGCCAGTTCCAGCGCCGCGGCGCGTTCGCCTTCGGATTGGGCATGGAGCTTTGCCGCGATTCTGTCCACGACCGGCAGGCTGGGAACCGCGGCCAGCACGTCCTTGGCTGACACCCGCTCGCCCGTCGTGACCGCCGAACCGCCTTCGACAGCGGCCACCAGCGAGCCGACGTCGATGCCGCCCAGCACTCGCGACGCGGTGTCGGCGGTTGCACGGCGCAATAGGTGCTCGAGCACGGCCTGCTCGCGGCCTTCTTCACCGGACTCGAATTCCAGCTTGCCGCGCAGGACGTCGATCACCGTGCCGAGGTCGACCACTCGAGCCACCGGGTCCGTCTCCCCCAGCACCGCGCCACGGTGCCGGGCAGCGGCTGCGACGGTCTCGGCGGCCGCGATAGCGAACCGCGCCGACACTCCGGAGCGTTGGTCGACCGAATTGGATTCCCGCAGGTAGCGGGCGAAACGCGCGATCACCTGCATGAGATAGTCGGGCACCTGCGCGCTCAGGTGCGCTTCCTGAACGATCACGCCCACTTCCGCGTCGAGCTCTAGCGGGTAGTGGGTCCGGATCTCGGCACCGAAGCGGTCTTTAAGCGGGGTGATGATGCGACCCCGGTTGGTGTAGTCCTCGGGGTTGGCGCTGGCGACCACCAACACGTCCAGCGGCAGGCGCAGCGTGTAACCACGGACCTGGATGTCGCGCTCCTCCATGACGTTGAGCATCGACACCTGGATGCGCTCGGCGAGGTCGGGGAGTTCGTTGACCGCGACGACGCCGCGGTGTGCGCGCGGGATCAATCCGTAGGCGATGGTCTCCGGGTCCCCGAGGCTGCGGCCCTCGGCGACCTTGATCGGGTCGATGTCGCCGACCAGGTCCGCAACGCTGGTGTCGGGGGTGGCCAGTTTCTCTGTGTAGCGCTCGCTGCGATGCTTCCACTCCACCGGCAGGTCGTCGCCGTGTGTGGCGGCCCGCCGGATCGACTCCGGCGTGATCGGCGAGTAGGGATGCTCGCCCAATTCGGCTCCGGCGATCACCGGCGTCCACTCATCCAGCAACCCGACCAGCGCCCGTAGCAGCCGGGTCTTGCCCTGACCGCGTTCGCCGAGCAGGACGAAGTCATGACCAGCGATTAGCGCCCGCTCCACCTGCGGCAGGACGGTTTCGTCGAAGCCCAGGATCCCTGGCCAGACCTCGTCGCCTTCGGCCAGCGCGGTCAGCAAATTCTCCCGGATTTCCTGCTTGACGCCGCGTTCACGATGACCGGCCGTGCGCAGTTCGCCGACGGTGCGGGGCAGGTTGCTCGGTGATGTCACCACTCCACGCTACGACGCGTTGGTCAGATGCGTCATGCGCACCGGGTTAACTTCGCCTAATGAGCGAAGTGGCGTGCTCCGGTGAGGTACAACGTGACGCCGGCGTTGGCCGCCGCCGCGGTCACATCGTCGTCGCGCACCGATCCTCCCGGATGCACGACCGCCTTCACTCCGGCAGCGGCCAGCGTCTCGAGTCCGTCGGGGAACGGGAAGAACGCATCCGAGGCCGCGACCGCGCCGCGGACTCGGTCGCCACCGCGTTCGACGGCCAGCCGAGCGGCGTCGACGCGGTTGACTTGCCCCATGCCGACGCCGATGGTGGCGCCGCCGGCGGCGATCACGATCGCGTTCGACTTGACCGCGCGGCACGCTCGCCACGCAAAGACCAGGTCGGTCAGCGTCGTCGGATCGGCCGGTGATCCAGCCGCCAGGGTCCAGTTCGCCGGGTTGTCACCGTGCGCATCGAGCTCGTCGCGTTGCTGCACCAGCAGTCCACCACTGACCGGTCGCAGCTCGGTACCACCGGTCAGCGGCTCGGAGGCCACCAGGACCCGGATGTTCTTTTTGCGCGTCAGTACGTCCAGGGCTCTCGGCGCGTAAGCGGGTGCGACGATCACTTCGGTGAAGATGGTGCTCACGTACTCCGCCATCTCAACGCTGACTTCGGTGTTCGCTGCGATCACTCCGCCAAAGGCGCTCAGCGGATCGCATTCGTGGGCCTTGCGATGTGCGTCCGCAACCGATACCGACGAGATTGCAATCCCACATGGGTTGGCGTGCTTGATGATTGCCACGCATATCTGTTCGTGGTCAAAGGCGGCCCGCCACGCCGCGTCCGCATCGGTGAAATTGTTGTAGGACATGTCTTTTCCGTGCAGCTGCTCGGCTTGCGCCAGTCCCGGCCAGGCGCCGGGGTCGGTGTAGAGCGCCGCCTGCTGGTGCGGATTCTCGCCATAGCGCAGCATCGCCGAGCGGCGCCAGCTGCGGCCGAACCACTTGGGAAACGTCGTCGGCGGATGCTCGGGCGCCAGCGTCGACTCCATCCAGCTCGCTACCGCGATGTCGTATTCCGCGGTGTGCTGAAATGCCAGCGCTGCCAGTTTTTTGCGCTCGGCGAGGGTGAATCCGCCGTGCTGCACCGCGGCAAGCACTCCGTCATAGCCGAGCGGGTCGGTGATGACCGCCACGCTGGGGTGGTTCTTCGCGGCCGCCCGGACCATCGACGGTCCCCCGATGTCGATCTGCTCGACGCATTCGTCGATGCCCGCGCCGGAGTCGACGGTCTCGCTGAACGGATACAGGTTGACGACGACGAGTTCGAACGCCGCGATCCCGAGCTGCTCAAGTGCCGCGGCGTGCTCGGGTTTGCGAAGATCGGCCAGCAGGCCGGCATGCACTCGCGGGTGCAGCGTCTTGACCCGGCCGTCGAGCACCTCGGGAAAACCGGTCAACTCCTCGACCCGCGTCACCGGAATCCCTTTTTCGGCAACGGTCTTCGCCGTTGATCCGGTCGAGACGATCTCGACGCCGGCCGCAGTCAGTCCCTGGGCAAGTTCTATGAGCCCGGTCTTGTCATAGACGCTGATCAACGCGCGGCGGATGGGCCTTTTTGCCATCTCTGGCCAGTCGTCGGTGCTCATCGGTTGGTCGCCTCTCGTCCGATCGTCGCTTTTCTTCCGACCAGGGTCAGGCCGCCGGTCGCGATCGCGGCCACCACGTCCACCAGAAGCTTCCGTTCGATGACTTTGATGCGCTCATGCAGAGTCTCTTCGCTGTCGCCGTCGAGCACCCGAACGGATTGCTGTGCCAATATCGGCCCGGTGTCCGTCCCGGCATCTACCAGGTGCACCGTAGCGCCTGTGACCTTCACGCCATAGGCCAACGCGTCGGCCACTCCATGTGCACCCGGAAACGCTGGCAGCAGCGTCGGATGAGTATTGATGATACGTCCATAAAATCGCGAACGAAACTGTGGCCCAAGTATTTTCATAAACCCGGCCGATACGACTAGATCGGGTGAGTGCGCGGCGGTGGCATCGGTGATGGCAGCGTCCCAGGAGTCGCGGTCGGGATAATCGCCGAGCCGGACGGTGAAGGTAGGCACGGACGCCGCTGCGGCGATCTCGGTGGCCGGGCAGTCACGATCGGCGCCGACTGCGACCACCCGAGCCGGGTACTCACCGACGGCGGCGTCGATCAGTGAGCTCAGCAGCGAACCGGTGCCCGATGCCAGCACCACCACCCGCGCCGGTGCACTCGGGGGTACACGGAGCGGTTCGGGCACATCGAGAGCCTAGTCTCGCTCCATCGGCGGCCGCGGACGCGGCCAAAGGTGCGTCGAATCTGCGTCCACGAATATGTCCGCCCGGCGTGTCGCCGCTGTCAACGCGGACTCGACGCAGTCAGTACAGACTCGAGTACCGCACCCGGGCCCGCCGCGAAGACGGGCCCGACGGCTACTCCTCGCGCGGCGAGCCTGAGTCCGACTGTGATTCGTCAACTGAGGAGCCGGGCCCGTCGTCTCCGGGCACCTCAGGGCCGGCGTCGTCTTCGCGCGGCAATTCGTCCTCGGAGCCGTCCGGCGGCTGATCGTCCGGCGGCTGATCGTCCGGTTCCTCGAAGAGCCCCGCAAAGTCCGCCGGTTCCTCGGCCGGCGCGGCAGGCGCGGGCTTGGGCTTGAGCCTCCTGGGCCGGTGCGTGATCCCGTCGGCCATCACTACCGTGATCCCACCGACGACCGCGAACCAGAAGAACACGCCGACCAGCAAAGCGCCCTGGTCGACGCCGACATGGCCGAAGTTGCCCAGCTGACCGCTGCCGCCGTATGCCAGCAATGACATCACCAACGCCCCGGTGACCGAGGCGACCAGGAGTTTGGCCATGGCCAGAACTAGCGGCAGCGCACGCCGAGCGCATTGCTGTCCGACCGCCACACCGGACGACGCGCCGATGATGAGCAGCGCCACCCACACCGGCCCCAGCGGCGGCCTGGGGGCCGCAGCCAGGATCGGCAGTGCCGGGATGTCGCCACCGAAAACGGTGAAGGAACTGAACGTCGCGAAGCCGAGATGAGCGCTGGACCCCACTGCCACCGCCGACGTGCCGACGATGACGTTGGGCGCATACAACACCGACAGCACCGTCAGGCTGAACTGGCCGAATATCGAATCGGTGATCCCGAAGAGCTCTTGCATCGTCGCCCAGTGCACAACCAGCGACGCCGTCGTCACCAGGCCGGAGAGCCCGACCAAGGCCAGCACACCAGCGGATGCGGCACGCAGGGCATCACCCAGCCAATCGGGTAGCGACGATGCCGCCAACGCGCGTCGCCCCACCCGCGACCACACTCCGATTGCGGCACCGATGGAATGCACCACCAGCACGCTGAGGAACGCGCGCAGGGCGCTGGGCGTCTGGAGCTCGGTGATCACCGACGACGCATCATGGATGACCGCCAGGGCGATCGCCGCCATCAGCAAGGGTCCGCCCAGCGCCGACGCGATAACCCAGCGGACCACGAGCCACGATGAATACGGAGAGGTGGCCCGGGCCGTGCTGCGCGCAGTAGCCCAGATCATCAACAGCACTGGCAGCAGCGGCAATACGCCCAGTTCGCGGCCACCGATCGAGATCGGCACCTGGTGCACGCCGAGCCACATACTGGCGATGGCCCCCAAGGCACCGGTCATGTCGCTGTTGGCGATCAACAACTGAAGCAACGTGACCGCGGCGATGATGACCAATGCCACCATTGCCGGGCCGAACGCGACCCTGACAAGGTCACGTGCCTGGCGAGCTCCCGCTGCCCGGTTGTCCTCCACTCGTGTCACTCTTGGCGCACGTCCCGACTAGGCGCGAGAGCGCACGATCAGGCCGACGCCGGCCCAGACGGTGATGAAGGCGACTGCTGCTGCTGCTCCTGGCCGAAGGACTGCTGGCCACCCTGGTTGGAGTAGTTGGCCGGAGCCGAACCCCCCTCGGACCCCGCGCCCCCCGCACCGCCGGTCGGTGGCGGGCCGAAGCTGGGGAAGCCGGTGGGCGGCGTCGATGTTCCGTGCTGTTGCGCTGCCGGCTGCGGCGAGGGCTGGGCTCCGAAAGCGCCGGTCGGGACCACGCTTTGAGTCGGAGCCTGCGACGGATAACCGCCGTACTGCGACCCATACCCGGAGTGCTGTGGCGACTGCTGCTGGGCACCCGGCTGACCGTAGTACGGCTGTTGTCCGTACTGCCCGTATTGCCCGTACTGGCCGTACTGGCCGTAAGCGTCGTACTTCGGCCGCGGTGGCGGCGCGGTGATCACGCCCGCGTCCAACAGAACCGCGACGACAGCGGCGATCGCTTGGAGGGCACTGCAAGCCACCAGGGGCCACATGGCCCAGCCGATCGCGAAGCCGGTGGGCGTGTTGATCGTCTCGGTGATGGCCAGCAAAGCACCCAGGACCGCGATCACCGCGACAATTCCCACATAGCTCTTGGCCGTAGGCAACAGGCTCAGCCCGGCAAGCAGCGCCGCCAGCACCGCAACGATGACCGCGGTGCCGGCATCGCCGGCGCGCCCTCCGGCGCCCGGACCAAGGTCGGCGCCGAGGATGAACGTCGGCCCGAAATTCAGCAGGTACACCGCCAGGCCGAGTGCCACCACCGCGATGTTCAAGTACAGCGGAAGCTTGCTTTTACCGTCGTCGTCTTTGGCGAAAGACGGTGTGGCGCCTGCATAGGAGCCGCCGGGTGGCGCGGGTGGATATCCGGGGCTACCGGGCGAGTAGGTCATGGCTCCTCCTGTTGCTTCCAGTGCCTTGAAGTGCCTCAGCGGCGCCACAGTTGCAGTGCGACGCTGTGCTTCCAGGCGCGCCGTTCCACAAGCGCCGTGATGTGACGGCGGTTGCGTTGCGACGCGATCGATCAACCACGCTAGCGCACGTAGGGCCGCCCGTGCCGGGGCGACCGGCTGGGACACGAGACCAGCGCCAATCGGTGCCGCGCAGCTCCGTCGAGACGGCCGGCACCGCACCGGCTTGCCCATCGCAGCTAGAACACGTTCTAATTCTGTGCATGGATTACGGGCTTGTACTTTTTACCAGCGACCGTGGCATCTCCCCGGCGGCGGCCGCAAAGCTTGCCGACGACCACGGCTTTCAGACGTTCTACGTGCCAGAACACACTCATATCCCGGTCAAGCGCGAGGCGGCCCACCCGACGACCGGTGACGCCTCACTTCCCGACGACCGCTACATGCGGACACTAGACCCATGGGTAAGTCTGGGTGCGGCCTGCGCCGTCACGTCGCGGGTGCGGCTGTCAACCGCGGTGGCGCTGCCCGTCGAACATGACCCGATCACTCTGGCGAAAAGCATCGCCACCCTCGACCATCTGTCCGGCGGCCGGGTAAGCCTGGGCGTCGGGTTCGGGTGGAATACCGACGAGCTCGCCGACCACGGTGTGCCGCCCGGGCGGCGGCGCACCGTGTTGCGCGAATACATCGAAGCGATGCGCGAGTTGTGGACAAAAGAGGAAGCCGCCTACGACGGCGAGTTCGTCAAATTCGGGCCCAGCTGGGCCTGGCCCAAGCCCGTGCAAGCGCATATTCCGGTGCTGGTGGGCGCGGCCGGAACCGAGAAGAACTTCAAGTGGATCGCCCGCAGCGCCGACGGCTGGATCACCACTCCCCGCGACTTCGACATCGACGGCCCGGTAAAGCTACTGCAGGACACTTGGGTGGCCGCCGGCCGCGCGGGCGCTCCGCAGATCGTAGCGCTGGACTTCAAGCCCGTGCCCGAGAAGCTGGCGCGTTGGGCCGAGCTCGGGGTGACTGAGGTGCTGTTCGGCCTGCCGGACCGTTCCGACGACGAGGTCGCCGCCTATGTCGAGCGGCTGGCCGGCAAGCTAGCCGCTTTGGTATGAGCGGCGGCCAGGCGTACACCGAAACTTAAACCACTGCGACCGTCTCCGGTGTGTCGTGTGCGTGGTTTAAGTGTCGCGAAACGACCGGCGCGTCAGCCGAGCGTGCACCGATTGCCGTAGTCGAAGGAGCGCACCCGGACCGCACGTCCGAGGGGGTCGCCGTCGATCAGCAGCGCGATCAATTCGTCGTCTTCGGTGGTCGACAGGAACCGGCTGCCGTCGTCCAGCCGGCCGATGATGATGCCGGTCGGGCGTCCGCCGTCGCGCCGGACCGTATACGTCTCGACGGTCGCGGGGCCGTCGGCCTTCTCGGTTACCGACTCGGTCGGCCAACTGTCGATCTGCGCCTGCAGCTGCGCGCTGCGGTCCGGCTTCCATTCCACGGCAGTGGTGGAGTAAATGCCGACCGAGTACTTGCTCAGGATGCCGCCGTTGGCACCGACAAGACCGAATTGCCCTGGCATTCTGCGCATCTGGGCGACCGTCTCGGCAACGGCGTGCATCGAATAGTTGTTGCCGGCACCGCCGAAGAACGGCAGCCCACCGGTCAAGGTGAGCCCGCGCGGATCGTCGGGCGCGATCGGTATGCCGTCGCAAATGTTGAACACCGGCACCGGAAAGCAGCTGTACAGATCGAAGGTGGCGACGTCGTCGATACCGATGCCGGCCATGGCCAGCGCCTCGCGCACCGCCATGACGGCCGAGGGGGCGTGCCCGAGATCCGGGCGCTGCAGCAGGGCCTGTTCCTCCAAATCGGCGTGTCCGTGCAGGTACACCCAGTTCTCCTCGGGCACCCCCAGGCGACGCGCCGCCTCGACCGACATCAGCAGCGCGGCCGCACCCTGGTTGACCTGGTCACGTGCGACCAGCAGCCGCGGGTATGGCTCCGAGATCATCCGGTTGCTCTCGGACACGGTGATCAGTTCGTCGACGGTGCGTTCGACCGGCGCGGCGGCGAACGGATTGCTGGCGGCAATCTTGGTGAACGGCGCGAACAGCTCGCCCATCTGCCGCCGATATTCGCTCGGCCCCAGCCCCGTCCCTGCCCGCCGGGCGTTCTCCAGCAACCCGTACTGCGTCGGCGCGTCGATCAGACCGTGCACAACCGTGTAGCGCGAAATGAGTGAATCGATGCCCTGGCCGCGGTCTTCCAGGTCCCCGTCCACGGTCTCGGTGAAGTCCGGCTTTGTCGCGGCCCGCGCGAAGTGTCGCAGTGTCGACGTGGCGTCCGAGCCGAAGGCCAAAGTGACCTCGGAGCGACCCGCGGCGATCTCGGCGGCCAGCTCGCTGATCAGGTGCTGGGGCCCCTGCCCGCCGACGATTTCCAGGATGGCGCGAAGGGGTTGGGCGCCAAGGCGATTGGCCACGGATCGCGGGTAGTTGTTGGACCGTCCCAGCGGGGCCGTGGCGACCGGCCCGGAGATCTCGAATTGCCGGACGCCGGCCACGGTGTCGACGGCCGCCGCCACCGCGTCAAAGTCACCGCATGAGTCGACGAGCGCGGCCCGGGCAGCGGCGGCGGCCAGCTCCACGGGTGACATCGCCCGGTAATCGGGGTCATCGATGCGCTCCGCGGACTGCCCGACACCGACGACGACGGGCGTGTGCGGGTCCAGGGTCACGTGAGGAAGCTCGTTACAGGCTGCTCAGGATCTCCCGGGCCAGCGCCGCCGTCTCCGACGGCGTCTTGCCGACCTTGACGCCGGCCGCCTCCAGCGCATCCTTCTTGGCGGCCGCGGTGCCCGACGAGCCGGACACGATCGCGCCCGCGTGGCCCATCGTCTTGCCTTCCGGAGCGGTGAATCCGGCGACATAGCCGACGACCGGCTTGGACACGTGCGCCTCGATGTAGTCGGCCGCACGCTCCTCGGCGTCGCCGCCGATCTCACCGATCATCACGATGACCTTGGTGTCGGGGTCCTTCTCGAAGGCCTCGATGGCGTCGATGTGGGTGGTGCCGATCACCGGGTCACCGCCAATGCCGATGGACGTGGAGAACCCCAAGTCGCGCAGCTCGTACATCATCTGGTAGGTCAGGGTGCCGGACTTGGAAACCAGCCCGACGGGACCGGCGCCGGTGATGTTGGCCGGGGTGATGCCGACCAGCGCTTCGCCCGGGGTGATGATGCCGGGGCAGTTCGGGCCGATGATGCGGGTCTTGCCACCTTTACTTAAGTTGTAGGCCCACGCGTAGGCGCTGTCCTGCACCGGGATTCCCTCGGTGATGACGACCAGCAGCGGGATCTCGGCATCGATGGCCTCGATGATCGCGTCCTTGGCGAACCGGGGCGGGACGAAGATGATCGAGACGTCGGCGCCGGTCTTTTCCATCGCCTCGGTGACGCTGCCGAACACCGGCAGCTTGATCAGCCTGCCGCCCTTGTCCTCATGCGTGACTACAGTGCCCGCCTTGCGCGCGTTCACCCCGCCGACGATTTGCGTGCCCGCCCTGAGCATGCGGGCGGTGTGGACGGTGGCCTCGCTGCCGGTGATGCCCTGGACGATGACCCTGTTGTCCTTGTTCAGAAAGATCGACATATTCGCAAGTCCTTTCAGGCGCTGGCCAGCTCAGCGGCCTTGTCGGCGGCCTCGTCCATCGTCGGCACCAGCGTCACCAGCGGGTGGTTGGCCTCGGCCAAGATGCGACGGCCCTCCTCGACGTTGTTGCCGTCGAGGCGCACCACCAGGGGCTTGTTGGCCTCGTCGCCCAGGATCTCCAACGCCTTGACGATCCCGGTGGCCACCGCATCGCATGCGGTGATGCCGCCGAAGACGTTGACGAACACGCTCTTGACCTGTGCATCGTTCAAAATGACATCCAGCCCTGCGGCCATCACCTCCGCCGACGCCCCGCCGCCGATGTCGAGGAAGTTGGCCGGCTTGACTCCCCCGTGCTTCTCACCGGCATAGGCGACGACGTCGAGGGTCGACATCACCAGGCCCGCGCCGTTACCGATGATGCCGACCTCGCCGTCGAGCTTGACGTAGTTGAGGTCGTGCTCCTTGGCTTTCAACTCCAGCGGATCGGTGGAAGCGCGGTCCTCGAACTCGGCGTGCTCGGGGTGACGGAAGTCGGCGTTGGCGTCGAGCGTGATCTTGGCGTCGAGCGCCAGGATTTGGTCGTCGGGGGTGCGCACCAACGGGTTGACCTCGACCAGGGTGGCGTCCTCACCGACGAAAAGCTCCCACAGCTTGGCGATGGTGACCGCGGCGGCGTCGAGCACCTCGGCCGGGAGATGGCCCTGCTCGGCGATGGAACGCGCGGTCGCCAAATCGACGCCCTTGACGGCGCTTACCGGGACTTTGGCGAGCCGGTCGGGTTTGGTGGCGGCCACCTCTTCGATTTCCATGCCGCCCTCAACCGAGCACATGGCGAGGTACGTGCGGTTGGCGCGGTCGAGCAAGAAGGAGATGTAGTACTCCTCGGCGATGTCGCTGGCCTCGGCGACCAGCAGTTTCTTGACGATGTGCCCTTTGATGTCGAGGCCGAGGATGTTTTTGGCGTGTTCGTAGGCTTCGTCGGGTGTCGCGGCGTATTTGACGCCACCCGCCTTGCCGCGCCCGCCGACCTTCACCTGCGCTTTGACCATCACCGGACGACCGATTTCGGTGGCGATGTCCCGAGCGCCCTCGGCGGTGTCGGTCACCCGACCGGGTGTGCTGGGTACGTTGTGCTTGGCGAACAGTTCTTTTGCTTGATACTCGAAAAGGTCCATAGGCTCACTGTCTTCGCTCGGCTTACGGCTAGGCCTTGACGTACGGCGGCGCCTTGACGTACGGCGGCGCCGGATTCGGCAACTCGCACGGAGGAACTGTATCCACACGCCAAACAGCTGCTACCGTCGCATCCACCTATGTGGCACAGCTCACGGCAGAACGGCCGATCCCAAAAGTGATCCAAATCACAATTCTCGTCGGTTTTTGCGACGAGGTTGCCAGTCCCGTGAGTTAACGGATACCGTCCTAGGGTCCCAGATAACGTTATGGTCACGATACGAGGACATTTCAGCTTGTCTCAGCACCGTTTCGCTCGTTCTTCTGCCGAAACAACAGGCGTGGTGAGAGTAGCTCGCGCAGCAGGCGGCCGGTGGACAGAGCCCCATTGCAACGAAGTCACCGAAATCCTTCCGCTCGACGGCTTCAACTTCGATGACCTGGAGTTCAGCGGAGACGTCAGCGACCTCGGTGATCTCGACTTCAGCGATGACTCGACCTTCGACAACGAAGCGCAGGTGTTGCTGGCTCCCGAGCTCGACGATCTGCACGAGACCGACAATTTGGATCCGCTGTGGCTCACCGCCCCGACCGAGGTTCTGGCCCGTGTCTCCGTCGAGCCCGGCACCGAGCCGCGCCTCGATCGCCCGCATGCGACCGACGTCATCGGCGTGGCGCGGCGCGGCGGACAGCATCGTAAGCAACCGCCCAGCGCGGCCAGGGGCCGCCTGCTGATCTCGGCGATGGCCGTCGGCGCGGCGGCTGCGGCGGCCCACACGGCCACCAGCCACGCCGATACCCCCAAGACCGAAGCTGTGCTGACCGCCAACGCGTCGGCGCTCACTGGCGGGGCGGGCAGCAGCACAATCCGTGGCGCCCAGGTGGTCGCGGTTCAGCCCGCGGCGACTGCCGCGCTTCATAACCAGGAGCTCGCCAAGGGCGTGGCGTTCGCCAACGATCGCGCGCAGCGCGAGGCGCGGTTGCAGCAGCCGCTCTATGTCATGCCGACGAAGGGCATTTTCACCTCGAACTTCGGCTACCGCTGGGGAGTGCTGCACGCCGGTATCGACCTGGCCAACGCGATCGGGACACCGATTCTTGCGGTGTCCGATGGTGTCGTCATCGAGGCCGGGCCGGCCGCCGGCTACGGGGCGTTGGTCAAACTACGCCATGCCGACGGCACGGTCACGCTCTACGGCCACGTCAACAGCACGCTGGTCCGCGCCGGTGAGCGTGTGATGGCCGGCGACCAGATAGCCACCATGGGCAACCGGGGTAACTCCACCGGTCCGCACCTGCATTTCGAGGTGCTGCAGGGCGGCACCGAGAGAATCGACCCGGTGCCGTGGCTGGCTAAGCGGGGTCTCATCATCGGCAACTAGGCTGGATGAGGTGACCGCGCCGAACCAGCCTCCCCCCGGTCCGCACCCGCCCGAGCCCACATCACCCCCCGACTCACGGACGCGGATCATCCGACGTGCGCCCACGGGACCGATCCCCACAGCGCCGGACTCCTCGACCACTCACATTCCCCGACACCCACCGTCCTCCCAGGGCGGCCCTCGTGCGGGACGAGGAGGTGCGGGCGCGCCTGCCGATGAGCCCAGCGACCGGACGGCCGTCGCCGCCTGTGCGGTCAGCATCGTCAGCGGATGGGCCACGTCGGTGGTGGCGACCGACCTGATCGCCGGCTGGTGGCGGACCGACCGTCTGTTCTGCATCGCGGTCGCGTTTCTGGCCTTGGTTTTTGCCACAACCACCGTTGCCGGCGTGATCATGTTGTTGCAGCACCGGTCTCTTGGGCGTTACCTCGTCGTGGTCGGCGCGGTGGTCGCGGTGTTGACCTACGGCGGTGTGTTCATCGCGGGCGCCCGCGTCGCGTGGATTGTGCATGCACTGCCGCTGCTGCCGATCGCCAGCGTAGTGCTGGCGATGCATCCCCAAACCAAACGTTGGCTGGAGGACTAGCCGGCTACGCCGAACCTGTTCTCAGGGCGACGATTTCGCGAAATCTTCGCCGTGATTTCACGCTGGGTGCGTGGTTCGACGGCCCGGCTCCACCTGGTGCCCCGAGGCGGCCGGCCCGCGCTAGAGCTTGCTGATCGGGGCGTGGTTGTGCATCAGCTTCACCCGACCCGAGCCGCCGAAGTCAATCAGCGACATCGCCGATTCACCGACGCCGGAAACTTCCTCAACCCGGCCCAACCCGTACTTGTCGTGCGTTACCCGATCGCCGGGCTCCAGTGCCAGCAGCGGGCGTTTGCTCGCCCCCGAGCGGGTCGGCGCCGCGCGCGGCGTACCGAACCGGCCGGCGCCGCTCACCGGCGCGCTGAACGACGGGGCCGGTGCGGTGCGCCGCCAGTCGATGAGTTCTTGCGGAATCTCCCGCAGAAACCGCGATTCCGGATTGAGCATCGGCTGTCCCCACGAAGACCGGACGATGGCCCTGCTTAGGTACAGCCGCTGACGCGCCCGGGTGATGCCGACGTAGGCCAGCCGCCGCTCCTCGGAGAGTTCGGTCGGGTCGCCCAGCGCCCGCATGTGCGGGAACATCCCGTCCTCCCAGCCGGTGACGAACACCACCGGAAACTCCAAGCCCTTCGCGGTGTGCAATGTCATCAGCGTGACCACACCGACACTGTGCTCGGGGATTTCGTCGGCGTCGGCCACCAGCGACACCCGTTCCAGGAACTCCGCCAGCACACCGGTGTCGGGCACGTCTTCGTCTTCGGGGGTGTGCAAAGACTCGCCCAGCGCGACCGCGTTTGCCCGATCGGTGCTGAATTCGTGTGCCACGCTGACGAGTTCGTTGAGGTTGTCCAAGCGGGCCAGATCTTGCGGATCGGTGGAGGATTCCAGCTCCCTGCGGTATCCGGTACGCTCGAGCACCGACTCGACCAGATCACCCAGATCGTCGTCGAGGCGGCCCCTCAGGTCGTCGAGCAGCTCGACGAAACCCGCAATCGCCCTCTCCGCGCGGGCATTCAACATCGGCACTTTGCCTTCGGCTGCGGCCACAAGCGCGTCGGCGAAACTGGCGCCGGTGTTCTCGGCGTACACCGCCACACAAGCCTCGGCACGATCGCCGATGCCCCGACGCGGCGTGTTGAGGATGCGCCGCATGCCGACCGCATCACCGGGGTTGTCCAGCACCCGCAAATAGGCGACGATGTCGCGAATCTCTTTGCGTTCGTAAAAGCGCACTCCCCCAACGACTTTGTAGGGAATTCCGGTGCGGATGAATACCTCTTCGAACGACCGCGACGAGTTGTTGGTGCGATAGAAGACGGCCACGTCGTTGTAGGTGATCTCGCCCCGCTCCACGAGCGCATCGATTTCCTCGGCCACGAACCTGGCCTCATCGTGTTCGTTGTCGGCGACATAGCCGACGATCAGCTCGCCGGCGCCGGCGCCGGTCCACAGCCGTTTCTCGCGGCGTCCGGAATTGCGAGCGATCACGGAGTTGGCCGCCGACAGAATGTTTTGCGTCGACCGGTAATTCTGTTCCAGCAGAATCGTTGTCGCGTCGGGGTAGTCGCGTTCGAAGTCCTCGATGTTGCGGATGGTGGCACCGCGGAACGCATAGATGGACTGATCGGCATCGCCGACCACGCACAATTCCGCCGGCGGCACCCCGTCAGCTGAAAGGTCGGGCGAATCCCCGGCGTCGTGACCAACCAATTCCCGCACCAGCACGTACTGCGCGTGGTTGGTGTCCTGATACTCGTCGACCAGGACATGCCGGAACCGCCGCCGGTAATGCTGGGCGATCTGCGGGAAGGCCCGCAGCACCGCGACGGTTTCGCCGATCAGGTCGTCGAAGTCCAACGCGTTGGCCGCCCGCAGCCGCCGCTGGTATTCGCCGTAAACGGACGCAACGGTCCGGGACAAGTCATCAGAGCCGTCCGTCAGGTTGGCCACGGCCTGGGCGGGGTCGATCAACTCGTTCTTCAGGTTGGAGATGGCGTTGGCCAGCAGACGCGGCGAGTAGCGTTTGATGTCGAGCCCCATGTCGCGGCCGATCATCTGCAGCAGACGCCGTGAATCATCGGCGTCATAGATCGAAAAGTTGGAATTGAGGCCTTCGATCAGTGACGCTTGGTTGCGCAGGATGCGAACACAGGTCGAGTGAAACGTGGACACCCACATCGCGCGGGCCCGGTTGCCAACCAGCCGCACCACCCGTTCACGCATCTCGGCGGCGGCCTTATTGGTGAAGGTGATGGCCAGAATCTGACCAACCCCGACGCCACGCGCTGCGATCAGGTAGGCGATGCGTCGCGTCAAGACCGCAGTCTTGCCCGAGCCCGCCCCCGCCACGATCAGCAGGGGCGAACCCTCGTGCACCACCGCCTGGCGCTGTTGCGGGTTGAGGCCCACAAGCAGCTGATCCGCTTCGGAAACCGGCTGGGCATCGGTTGCATGCACACTCATGTCGAACCAAACTTACCGCCGCCCACCGACGCGAGGCGCTTAGGCGACCGAACGAGTGCGCGACCGACCTTCATTAGGGCAAGTACGGCAGGCAGGTGAGACATCGAGGTTAGCGCCCAAACCCCCGATTGCGCGTTGCCTTTGCGACAGCCGACGGAACTATTGGTGGCCGAATTCCGATTTGCGGACCACTGCCTGGCCGTGGCCCGAGTTATCGGTGCCAGAATTTACGCTCGAGTTGAAGAAGCCGGTTCCGCACATCGTTTTTGCGAACGTGCGGTTCTTAGTGGCACACTCGGTTGGTGCTCAACGCGCAGTACCGTCGGGCGCCCTCCACCCGGGAGTGGCGCCGCCGATTTTTCTATGGGTACCGACCGGCGGTGCCCGCGGTCTAGCTGCTTTCGCAGAGCCCCGTGGTCCATTTTCGGATTCGGGGCTCGTTTTTCTTGTGAGGTCCGATACTGGATGAGATCAGAACCCCCAGATCAGGAGAACGCGGAGGTAGCTGAAATGAAGACAGAGATGATCGACACTCAAGGACTCGGCAACATCGAGGAGCTACGCCAAGAGATCGACCGGTTGGACGCCGAGATCCTCGCCGCGGTAAAGCGGCGCGCCGAAGTGTCGCAGGCGATCGGCAAGGTCCGAATGGCGTCCGGCGGTACCCGGCTGGTCCACAACCGCGAGATGAAGGTCATCGACCGCTACAGCGAGCTTGGTCCCGAAGGTAAGGATCTGGCGATACTGCTATTGCGGTTAGGCAGAGGTCGGCTCGGTCACTAATTGCGACGCTGCTCGCCGTAAGTTCAACGTTTCTGCAGCTGCATTCACAATTCCCCACAGGCTATGGTCACCCAGCGCTTCGGCGGTTTGCTGCGAGCGCTCGTGCCCCGCACTATAAGGCACCGACTGCTGCTTCTCGGCTTTAATGTTCGACCGGTCGGCCCGCAAACTGCAGCGGTGCCGAGCCGCCCCCTAGACCTGGCTGTGTCGCATGAGACCGCATTAGGGTCGAACTATGACCTCAGTGCAAACCATCCCCGATATCACCGCCACCCCGGCGTGGGACGCCCTGCGCAGGCATCACGAACAAATCGGCGAGACCCATCTACGCCAGTTCTTCGATGAGGATCCGGATCGCGGCCGCGAGCTCACCGTCGCGGTCGGCGACCTCTACATCGACTACAGCAAACACCGCATCACGCGAGAGACACTGCGGCTACTGGTTGATCTGGCACGGAAGGCTAATCTCGAAGAGCGCCGCGACCAGATGTTCTCCGGGGCACACATCAACACCTCGGAGGATCGCGCGGTACTGCACACCGCTTTGCGGCTGCCCAGGGACGCCGAGCTGATCGTTGACGGCCGAAACGTCGTCGAGGACGTGCACGCCGTGCTGGACGCCATGGGCGACTTCACCGACCGGTTACGCAGCGGTGAATGGACGGGGGCCACCGGGAAAAAGATCAGCACCGTCGTCAACATCGGTATCGGTGGATCAGACCTGGGTCCGGTGATGGTCTACCAGGCACTGCGCCACTATGCGGATGCGGGGATTTCGGCACGCTTCGTCTCCAACGTCGACCCGGCCGACCTGATCGCCACTATAGCTGACTTAGAACCTGCCACAACGCTTTTCATCGTCGCATCGAAAACGTTCTCCACCCTGGAGACCCTGACCAACGCGACCGCCGCGCGCCGCTGGCTGACCGACGCCCTCGGCGACGCCGCGGTCTCCAAGCATTTCGTGGCCGTCTCCACCAACAGACGCCTGGTCGACGACTTCGGCATCAACACCGACAACATGTTCGGGTTCTGGGACTGGGTCGGCGGGCGCTATTCGGTGGATTCGGCGATCGGCCTGTCGGTGATGGCCGCAATCGGCCGGCAATCCTTCGCTGATTTCCTGTCCGGATTCCACATCGTTGACCGGCATTTCAAGAGCGCCCCGCTCGAGTCCAACGCGCCTGTCCTGCTCGGCCTGATCGGACTGTGGTACTCCAACTTCATGGGTGCACAGTCGCGCGCCGTGCTGCCGTATTCCAACGACTTGGCCCGTTTTGCGGCCTATCTGCAACAGCTGACCATGGAGTCCAACGGCAAATCGACGCGCGCCGACGGCACTCCGGTCACCACCGACACCGGTGAAATCTTTTGGGGTGAGCCGGGAACCAACGGCCAGCACGCCTTCTACCAATTACTGCATCAGGGCACTCGGTTGGTGCCGGCCGATTTCCTCGGCTTCAGCCAACCCATCGACGACCTGCCCACCGCCGAAGGCACCGGCAGCATGCACGACTTGTTGATGAGCAACTTCTTCGCCCAGACCCAAGTGCTGGCGTTCGGCAAAACCGCCGAAGAAATCGCCGCCGAAGGCACGCCCGCCGACATCGTGCCGCACAAGGTGATGCCCGGCAACCGGCCGTCCACCTCGATTCTGGCCAACCGGCTCACCCCGTCGGTGCTGGGCCAGCTGATCGCGCTCTACGAACATCAGGTCTTCACCGAAGGTGTGATCTGGGGTATCGACTCGTTCGACCAGTGGGGTGTGGAACTGGGCAAAACGCAGGCCAAGGCGCTGCTTCCGGTGATCACCGCGGACAGCTCGCCTGCGCCGCAGTCGGACAGCTCGACCGACGCACTGGTCCGTCGTTACCGGACCGAAAGAGGGCGTACGAGCTGACGTTTCGCCGCGAGCGACCGCAATTGTACGTATTCGTGCGGCGTAGCGTACAAACACGCGCGCTCGCGGCAAAAAGCTTAAGCGAACCGTTTGGTCAGCGGGGGCGGCAGTACCCGCATCAACTGCACCAGCGGCGCCCACGGCCACCACGGCACCACCGCCCGGCCAGGCTCGCGCTCAATTGCATCGACCAGCGACTTGACGCCAGTTGCGTTGTCCACCATGAACATTGTGCTGTTCGATTTAGCCGTCATTTCCGACTCGATGTAGCCGGGCTCGATCACCGAGACCTTGATTGGGCTGTTACGGTATTCGGCCCGCAGCGATTCGCCCAGTGAGCGCATTCCGGCTTTGCTTGCCGCGTAAGCGGCTTTGACGCCCGGCACGCCTTTGTTGCCGAGCACCGACGAGATCAACACCAGGTGCCCCGAGCCACTCTTGTGGAACATCTCCAACGCGGTCTCAATCTGCACCAGCGCAGCCACCAGGTTGGTCTCGATGGTCGCCTTGTTGGCCCACAGCTTGCCCGAGCCCAGCCGGGCGCCCTTGCCGATGCCGGCGTTGACGATGATGCGGTCGATGCCGCCAAGCTCATCGCTCAGTTCGGCGAACACCTTCGGCACCTGCTCGTGGTCGTTGACGTCCAGCGCGCCGACCGCGATCTTGATACCTGAGTACCGTTGCGACAGTTCCGACTTCAGCTCATCGAGCCGGTCGGTGCGACGGGCGCACAGCGCCAGGTCGCGACCCTTGGCGGCGAAGGCATGCGCCATCCCGGCACCCAGGCCGGAACTGGCACCTGTGATGAGGATCTTCTGACGAGTCACCCGGGCAGCATAGCGACCAGGCCCAGCGACTACTTGAGCAGCCGCGACATCCGTCGGTCGGCCAGCACCTTGCCACCGGTCTGGCACGTCGGACAGTACTGAAAAGACTTGTCCGCGAAGGCAACTTCCCGCACGGTGTCCCCGCATACCGGGCAGGGCAACCCGGTGCGTGCATGCACCCGCAATCCGGAGCGCTTCTCGCCTTTGAGCATGGCGGCCCCCTGACCGACGGACCGGCTCACCGCGTCCCTCAAAACAGACACCATCGCGTCGTGCAGGGTGATGAGCTGTTCGCCGGACAGCTTCCCGGCTGTCGCGAACGGCGAGATCTTGGCGACATGCAGGATTTCGTCGCTGTAGGCGTTGCCGATGCCGGCGATCACCTTCTGGTCGGTGATAACGGTCTTGATCCGGCCGGTGTTGCCGGCCAACAGCCTGGCCAGATCGTCGGCGCTGATATCCAGCGCGTCGGGGCCGAGAGCGGCAATTCCGGGCACCCGCTCCGGGTTGTCCACCAGCCACACAGCCAGCCGCTTCTGCGTTCCGGCCTCGGTGAGGTCGAAGCCCGGCGCGCTACCCGGGACACCCAGATGGACGCGCAGCGCAATCGGGCCCTTACCCGGCCGCAGTGGCGCCGCGGCCAGCTTGTCGGACCACCGCAACCAGCCCGCACGCGACAGGTGAGCGATCAAGAACAGCTTTCCGGCCTGCAGCCCGAGGTACTTGCCCCACCGCTCTGCGCCGACAACGGTTTGCCCGTGCAGGGCGCCCGTCGGCGGGTCGAAGGTTTTCAGCACCGACAGCGCGGCGACATCGACGCGGCCGATGGTCAAGCCGACGGCGTGGCGCCGCAAGTGGTCGACGAGCGCTTCGACCTCGGGCAGTTCGGGCACCCGTTCAGTCTGCCGAGCGCACTAATGAGGTGTCCATCGGGGCTCTGCCGAACTCCAGGAAAGTGCATTCCACGACGCAAACGCCGAGAAAGCACATAGCTAGTTGCACTTTCGGCGCGCCGGCCGGGACCTCGCGCCGGGACCTCAGCCCGCCGGCCTAAGTAAGTAGGTGTCCATGATCCAGCCGTGTCGGGCGCGGGCTTCGGCCCGCAGCGCCGCGATGCGGGGACCCACCTCGCCGACGGTGCCTGCCACCAGCAGCTCGTCGTCGGTACCGAGGTAGGCGCCCCACCAGATCCGGGTTTCCGCGGGGCAAACTTGAAACGAGCAGTCAGCATCGAGCATCACCACGGCCGAGCCGGACATGCCGTGCTTCCGCAGCTGCCTACCGGTGGTGATGAGAACGGGTTCACCGACCTCGTTGAGCGGGATGCGGTGTCGGGCCGTCAGCGCCTGCACCGCGGTAATCCCCGGGATGACGTCGAAGCTGAAGTCGACCTCGGCCGCGACTGCCTCCAGGATGCGCAGCGTGCTGTCGTAGAGCGACGGGTCACCCCAGGCCAGGAAGGCCCCGACGCCATCGGCGCCCAGCTCGGCGGAGATAGCGGTCGCCCAGATCCGCGCGCGCGCCGCATGCCAATCCGACACCGCCTCCCGGTAGTCGGCGCCGGACGACCGCTTCGGATCGGCCAGCTCGACGAAGCGGTATTCCGGCTCGCGGATGAACCGGGCGCAGATCTCCCGCCGCAGCGCCACCAGGTCGCTTTTCTCCTCGCCTTTGTCCATCGCGAAGAACACCTGTGTGTCGTTGAGCGCCGCGATCGCCTGGACGGTCACGTAGTCGGGGTCCCCGGCGCCGATGCCGATGACGTGAATGTGCCGACTCAACTATTGCCTCCTGACGCGCATTCTCGGGCAGGTTGCACGCTAGCGTTGGGAGTCGATAAACCGAATCGAAACCTCAGAACGTCTAGTCGGGACCTTAGGTACCCGATACCATGAGTATTGACTACCTGTTGCGATCTCCCTATCGTCTCCAAGCACTGAAGGGACGCCAGCGATGACCACTGCGGTGAAACCAGGTGGGCCGAGCCGTGAAGAGTTCTCGGAGCGTTTGCTGAAAGGCTCGGTCAAAAAGTCCTATGCGCCCATCGTGGACATTGATTGGGACGCGCCGCTGGACCCGGACAAGTTCTATCTTCCGCCTCGGCTGGTGTCCCTCTACGGCACCCCGATGTGGGATGAGATGACCCGCGAGCAACAAATCGACCTGTCACGCCAGGAGCTGGTCAACACGTTATCGGCCGGGATCTGGTTCGAGAACATGCTCAACCAATCGTTGCTGCGCACGATTCTGCACGAGGATCCCACCAGCCGGTCGACGCACTACAAGCTGACCGAACTGGGCGACGAGACCCGGCACATGGTCATGTTCGGTAAGGCCATCGAGCGCATCGGCGCCAAGCCGGTCCGTCCACGGCTGTTCCACCGGATGGTCATCAACACCTTGCCGTTGGCGTTCCAGCGGGGCGCGATGCTGTGGGTGGCCGCCCTGATCGGTGAAGAAATCTTCGATTCGCTGCAGCGGCAAATGATGGACGACCCGGAACTACAGCCAATGATCCAGCGGCTGATGCGGATTCACGTCACCGAAGAGGCGCGCCACATTCAGTTCGCGCGTGACGGGGCGCGCAAACGGGTGGCCGAAATGCCCCGGTTCAACCGGTGGTTCATGGCCAACATCAACGGGCTTGGTGGCTACTTCTTCAATTACCTGTTCAGCAACCCAATCCCCTACGCACGTACGGGTCTGGACGCAAAGCGGGCACGAAAGACCGCACGCACCAGCCCGCACCGCCGCGAGATGCAGATTGCCGGCTTTGCTCCACTGGCGGCGTTTTTGACCGAGATAGGCCTGATGGGCCCAATCGCACGCCGCGGCTGGAAGCGCAGCAGGTTTCTGTGACGCACACACTGGCCAGCCGACACGTCATCGTCGTCGGCGCGGGCGCCGTCGGGCAGGCCGCCGCGACCGAGCTGCTGGCAGCCGGAGTCACCGACTTCCAGATCCTCGATAAAGCGCGCGGGCCAGGCTGGCCGACCGCCCTCGGCGGCCACCCCCGCCCCGGCCGCGAGGTCATCAGTTCGGTGTTCGACGACACCACCGACACCTGGGCGTTGCACACCGCCGCCGGTGAGGTATTCGCGGGTCGTGTCGTGATCGCGGCCCACCGGCCGCCCCATGTCCCGTGGATACCGGAGTTCGCCGGGCGCAACGACTTCCGCGGAGTGGCGTTTCACGCGGCACGGTGGGATCCCGATTTCGATCCCAACGGCAAGCGCGTCGCGGTCGTCGGCGCCGACGCCACCGCGGGTCACTACATCGGGCGGCTGACCGAATCAGCGGCCTCGGTCACCGTCTTCGTGCACTCGCCGCGCCGGGTTGTCTCCGAGTTGCCGTTGCCGATGACCCGCGCCAAACGCTGGCTGCGCCGCCGTATCCGACCGGCCACAGACAGCGGGCAGTCGCGGCCCGCGCCCACGCTGGTGGCATCGCCGATCAGCACCATCACCTCGTCGGGCGTCCGCACCGGCGATGGCGTCGACCACCGCGCCGACGCCATCGTTTACGGCACCGGGTTCACGGTTCCCGACCGGATCTCCGATGAGACGCTGGTCGGCGCCGGCGGACTGACCATCCGGCACGCCTGGGACGACGGCGTAGAGCCCTACTTCGGGGTCGCCGTTCACGGCTTCCCGAACTACTTCTTCATCACCGGCCCCGATATCGACGCGCAAGCACGTTACGTCGCCGAATGCGTGGGGCTTATGCGACGCACCGCCAGCACTCGCATCGAGGTGCGGCGCAGCAGCCAGCAGGTGTTCAACGAGCGCGCCTGCCTAAAACCAGCCCCGCCCCATCCGGTGGTATCGGCGTTCGAACTGTCATGCCACGGCGCCGACGACCATGACACCTACGACGGCGCGGCGACCCTGACGATTTCGGGCACCCACCATCCGGCGCGGGTTCGGCTCAGCGGTCACCTGGATCCAATCGACGGTCGTTATCACTGGCAGGGAACGGTGTTCAGCTCCCTATCGCAGCCTCTATCGGATGAGGTAGGCAAGCAGCCACGGACGGCGACGCTGACGGTGGGCGAGCGCAGCGCGCCCGCGCGCATCATCGAACAAACACCGTGGGGGACGCACTCGGTCGCCGGAGTGGGCGCTCCACCGTACGCGCCGAGTGATAGCTGAGCTGACCCGAACGGCTCCGAGCGGGCGCTGAACGCACAGCCGACGATTCGGCGGCTTTCTGCTGGTTGTTGTGTCATTTCCCGGTTTGCCACAGAGTTTGGCCGCGCGTGTGAAGTGGGTAACGCGGGTCAGTGCCCGTGTTGCGCTGGGGACGCGAACGGCATGTTCGGCGCGGGGTCCCAGCTGCCTGCGGACCTGACCAGCCTCCGCGAGTCACGTCGGCTGGTCCGCGAGCGGCTCACCTCTTGGTCGCAAGCCACGCTCATCCCGGTCGCGTTGGTGGTCGTCAGCGTCCTCGTGGAAAACGTGCTGGAACACACCGCAAGCGTTCCGATGATGCGGATCGAGACCGATGGTGCGACGGCGACCATCGCAATATCGGATGGCAACAACACTCCCGCCCTGCGACTGCCGTCCCCGATGACTGGCATCGACGTATCCGGCCCCTGGCGATCGTCGACGCGTTGTCGCGCGCGTGGGGCAGCACTCCCACCTCGTCCGGCAAGACGGTCTGGGCGGTCATCGGCCCCGAGAACCAGCTTTAGCCGACGACGATGCGGCCCGGAACGGGCCGCTGCGGGGGCACCAGAGTTTCGGGGCACCACCCTTCGTGCTTAGTTGTGCTCGGCCCTGAGCGCGGGTCAAACTAGAACACGTTCTAATGTCGTGTGACGACCCCTTCCAGGAAGGCAGATGACGTGCGGTTCAGCTATGCGGAGGCAATGACCGACTTTTCGTACTACATCCCGCTGGCCAAGGCGGCCGAGGCGGCCGGGTACCACAGCATGACGATTGCCGACAGCATCGCCTACCCGTTCGAATCCGATTCGAAGTACCCGTACACACCCGACGGCAATCGGGAGTTCCTGGACGGCAAGGCGTTCATCGAGACGTTCGTGCTGACCGCGGCGTTGGGCGCGGTGACCTCGACGCTGCGGTTCAACTTCTTCGTCCTCAAGTTGCCCATCCGGCCGCCGGCTCTAGTGGCCAAGCAAGCCAGTTCGCTGGCCGCACTGATCGGCAACCGGGTGGGTCTGGGCGTGGGCACCAGCCCCTGGCCGGAGGACTACGAGCTGTTGGGTGTGCCGTTCGCCAAGCGGGGCAAGCGGATGGACGAATGCATCGAGATCGTGAAGGGCCTCACCAGCGGCGAGTACTTCGAGTTCCACGGCGAGTTCTACGACATCCCCAAGACCAAGATGACCCCGGCTCCCACCCAGCCGATCCCGATCCTGATCGGCGGCCACGCCGATGCGGCGCTGAGGCGCGCGGCGCGCGCGGACGGCTGGATGCACGGCGGCGGCGATCCCGAGGAACTCGACCGGCTCATCGCCAAGCTCAAGCAATTCCGCGAGGAAGAGGGAAAGACCGGCCCGTTCGAGATCCACGTCATCTCGGCCGATGCCTACACCCTGGACGGCATCAAGCGACTCGAGGACAAAGGCGTCACCGACGTCATCGTGGGCTTCCGGATCCCCTACATCATGGGAAACGACACCGAGCCGCTGGAAAACAAGATCCGCAACCTGGAGATGTTCGCCGAAAATGTGATCGCGAAACTCTAAGCGTCACAGGGAATCCCATTTTGGGGCTCGCTTTTCCCGGTGAGCTTTGGCTGCCTCGGCCGGATTGTTGGTGAAACCGCTGAGGATCTGGGTGCGGTTCTCCAGCTCGATGGCATGGCGCAGGCTGGGCGCGTCCAGCGCCGCGTTGAGGCCGATCTTGGTCTGCCACACGCCGTAGGCGTTGTTCTCGGCGATCGAGCGGGCCAGCTTCAGGGCCGCCGGCATCAGATCATCCGGGGCCACCACCTCATGTACCAGCTTGATGCGGTAGGCCTCGGCGGCGTCGATGATGCGGCCGGTCAGCATGAGTTCTCGCGCCACCCCGGCACCGACGATTTTCGGCAGCAGGTAGCTGGTGCCCATGTCCATCGACGAGAACCCCGCCTTGATGAACACCGACCCGAACCTAGCGTGGTCGGAGGCAACCCGGATATCGCTGACGAGCGTGAAAGCCAGCCCTCCCCCGACCGCGACGCCGTTGACCGCGGCGATCACCGGAATGGGCAGTTCGTAAATGCGGGTGAACAGATCGGCCAGGCGGACCTGGGCGTCGTAGTTGACCTTGAACGCCGGGCTTTCCGGTTTCGGATTCGTCCAGGGCTCGCCGGTGCCGCTCAAATCGGCGCCGGAGCAGAATCCACGTCCGGCGCCGGTCAGGATCGCAACCCTGAATCCCCCTCCGCTGAGCACGTCGAGGGCTTCGTCCACGCCGTCGATGAGCGATCCGTCGATGGCGTTCAGGAAGCTGGGCCGGTTGAGGGTGACGCAGGCGATGTCGTCGTCGAGAGATTCCAATTCCACAGCGGGCATACCCAAACCGTAGGCGACGTGGATGTTTACCGACGGGACCTACGGTGGGTTTTATCGAACGCACTCGAAGGAGTAGGCATGGCACGAACCGAAGGCGACACGTGGGACCTGGCCAACAGCGTGGGCGCCACTGCCACCATGGTCGCCGCGGCCCGAGCGGCCGCGACCAGAGGTTCGCAGCCCGTCATCACCGATCCCTTCGCCGAGCCGCTGGTGCGCGCCGTCGGGCTGGACGTGTTCACCAAGTTGGCCAACGGCGAACTTGATTCCGACGACATCGAGAAGAGCGTGGGATTCCCGCGAATGGTCGACGCATTCGCCTCCCGCGCCCGGTTTTTCGACGACTACTTCGCCGCGGCCGGCAAGGCGGGCCTGCGCCAGGTCGTGATCGTGGCCTCCGGGCTGGACTCTCGCGCCTACCGGCTGCCGTGGCCGACCGGCACGACGGTATACGAGATCGATCAGCCCGAGGTGATCGCATTCAAGACCGCGACGCTGTCGCAGATCGGCGCGGCCCCGACCGCCGAGCTCCGTACGGTGGGAATCGATCTCCGAGAAGACTGGCCGGCGGCACTACAAGAGGCGGGGTTTGACCCAGCGCAACCGACGGCGTGGCTCGCCGAAGGAGTGCTCATCGGGTTTCTCCCGCCGCAGGCCGAGGTTCGGCTGCTGGACTCCCTCATCCCGCTGTCCAGCGAGGGCAGCCGGCTGGCCGCCGACTACGGAACGATCGCCGGGTCCTCGGAGGAGTCGCAGAAACAGGCCCGGCTCATGACCGAGGGCTGGCGACGGCAAGGACTCGATATGGATTTGGCGGGCTTGACCTATCCGGGCGAGCACACCGACGTCGCTGCACACCTGCAAGCCAACGGCTGGGAAACAACCAAGTCCCGGCTCACCGACCTCTTCATCGCTGCCGGGCTGCCGGAACTGGGCGAGGCCGAGCAACAGGGCCCGGCGGCCACGGTCAGCTTCGTCCGAGCCGTCCGAGCCTGACCGCGGTCAAGCAGACCGTTTGGCCAGCCACTCGGCCTGCATCACCAGCAGGGCCATGATCTCAAATTGCGTTATCTCGGGGTCGAGTTCGCGGTACCGCTGATAGACGTTGACGACGACCCGCTCGGCATCCAGCCACGTCGCGTACTCGCCCAGGTCGATGGTGTCGGCGGCCTCGGCCCACGACAGACCCTTGCGGTAAGCCGCCTCGGCCTGGTCGGCGACATGGGTGAGATATCCACGGACCGCGCGGATCCCGTCCGGATCGGTGACCGGGCCATGGCCGGGTACCACCGTCGGCGCGTCCAGCGCGATCATCGCGTCGCACGCCGCGACCCAGTTGGCGATCGGGCCGGCCCACACAATCGGAGTGCAGCCGATGAACAACAGATCGCCACCGAACAACACCCCTGCGTCGGGCACGTGCACCACGGAATCCGCGGCGGTGTGAGCAGGACCCAGGTTCAGCAGATTGATCTGCCGGCCACCAACGTCGACGGTGAGCTCACGGTCGAACGTCTGGTCGGCGTTGCGCACCTTGATGCCGCTGAAGTCGAAGTGCCCGAAGCGGTCTCGCGCGAACTTCGTTGCGATCGGACCGAGGTCGGCGGTCTGGACCATCGTCAGCATCTCGGGAGGCATCCCGTGGGCGATCTCCTCAGCGGTGCCCTTGGCCGCGATGATCCGCACAGAACGGTCCAGCAGCTGGTTGCCGTGGGTGTGGTCGCCGTTGGAATGGGTGATGAGAGCGTCGGTGATGGGAGCGTGCTCGGTGATGGAATTCATCGCCGCCAGCATCTCCCGGGTCAGCGGCAGGTCGAACAGGGTATCGACCAGCAGTGAAGCGCCGTCCCCGGCGACCAGCCCGGCGTTGCTCCAGCCGAATCCGCCGTCGGGCAGCGTCCAGGCCCACACCCGGTCGCCGACCTCGTGCAGCCCGCGGGTGTAGGGCACTTTTGCCGGCGCGGGGTTAAGGCGGGCCGCCGCGGGTGCGGCGTCCGGGTTGGGCCGGGCGGCCAACGGGTGGGGTGTGCTGCTCGCACGCACGGTTTGTCTTGTCTCCCCCAGTCCCTGCACTTGGAGCGTGACGACGTCGCCGTCGTGCAGCCAGCCGGGGAAAGATTCCAGCGCTGTCGGGTTGAGGTGCTCGACCAGCGTGCAGGTGGGCACCGTCCCGGAGCCGATGACGTCCCCGGGACAAAGCGTCACGCCGCGCGAGGCATGGGAGATGACTTCGCCGAAGGTCCAGTCCATCTGGGAGGTCGACCCAGAACCGATCACGGTGTCGTTGACCAGGGCGGTCACCTGCAGGTCAAGCTTGCCGTCGCGACGGTACGGCTCCAGCTCGTCGGGCGTCACCAGGTACGGGCCCAGGGTGACTCCACTGTCTTTGCCTTTGCCCTGCCCGATCCGCAGTTGGCTCTCCATCTGCTGCAGGTCTCGCGCGGACCAGTCATTGAAGATGGTGTAGCCGATGATGGCCTGTTCGGCTTGTTCGACCGTCAGGTTCTTGCCGCCGGTTCCGATAACCGCGGCGATCTCCAATTCGAAGTCCTGCCAAGCACTTCCCGGCGCCATCGGCGCGTCCTCATAGGGACCCAAAACGGTTGCCGGACAGGCGAAGTAGAACGCAGGTATGCGGTACCACGTGTCGGCGAGCACCCGCCCGGCACCCAGCGCGGCTTGGCAATTGCGCATGTGATCCAAGAAGCACAGCGAGTCTCGGATCGACGGCGGACGTGGGATCGGCGCCATTAACCTCACCTCGTCCAGCGCCACTACCGCCGCTGGAGAACGTTGCGCATCCTCCCCGGCTTGCCGCAATCGGTCGGCGCCACGCCCGATGAGGTCGAGCAGCGTCACGCCCGCAGGCATCGCGTAGATGGTGTCACCGGACAGAACTCCGGCGCGTTCGCCGTCAGCACCCTGATAGGTCACCCATTTCACTCCCGTACCACCTCACTTGGTTCCTTGTCTGGATGCAGGCCACGCCAACTCGATTGGCGTAACCGGTTATCCGGGGTCCATTCGCTGTAGCGCACTTCGCCCACCAGAACCGGCTCGACGAATGTCACACCCTTGGCTTCGCGGGCGGGAAGCGAGGCGTCGAAGGGAGACTGGTCGGTGTGCAGCGGCGCGAGTGTCTTTTTCAGGTTCACCAGGTCACGTTCGGTGAAGCCGGTACCGACTCGTCCGGCGAAATGCAGCCCGCCGGCGCCGGGGATGCCCATCAACAGTGAGCCAATGCCACTGCTACGTCCGCCTTCCCCGGCTTTCCAGCCGCCGATGACAACTTCCTGGGTGTTCCAGTGCTTGTCTTTGACCCACGATGATGAGCGGCGCCCCGGTTGATAGGTGGAGTCGTGTTTCTTGGCGATTACGCCCTCCCAGCCGTGCTTGCTCGAGTACTCCAGCGCCTGTTGGCCGTCACCGGGCAGCAGCTCAGGAACGATGAGGTTGCTGCCACTGGCCAACGCTTCCAGCAACTTTCGCCGGTCGTCATACTTGGCGCGTAGCAGCGAGCGGCCGTCCAGATACAGCAAATCGAATGCCCAAAACTCGACGTGGGCGCTGCGACCCCGGTTCTGCATCGCGTGGAAGCTGGGCACACCGGAGGAGTCCAAAACGACGGCCTCGCCGTCGAGCACCGCGTGATGGTCAGCCAAATCGGCTGCCAGTGAGGCAAATTGGGGATATTCCTCGGTGACGTCGCGGCCGCGGCGGGACCGCAGCCGCAGGGTGCCGTGATCGACTTCGACCAGCAGACGGTAGCCGTCCCACTTGCCTTCGAACGCCCACTGGCTTGCCTTCATGGCCGACACCGAACCGTGCGAGGCGAGCATGGGTGCGATTCCGTCGAACTCGAAGACCTTCTGGTCCTTCATCCGGTGCGCCAGCCACTGGTCACCATTGGTTTGAATGAGCGCATAGCGCCCGGAAATCTTGCTGCCGTGCAGATTGACAATGACCTCGTCGTCACGGAACTTTTCGGTGTCGTAAGTTCCGGAGTCCCAGATGATCACCTTCCCGGCGCCGTATTCCCCTTTGGGGATGACGCCCTTGAAACCGGCGTATTCCAGCGGGTGATCCTCGGTGTGTACCGCCAGGTGGTTCACCGATGTGGTTTCGGGCAGATTTTTCGGCACCGCCCACGACACCAGCACGCCGTCTCGCTCCAGCCGGAAGTCATAGTGCAGCCGGCGGGCGTGGTGCTCCTGGATGACGAACGCATTGCCCCGGCCCGTAGCGGGTTTCGTCTTGGGAACCGGCTCAGGGGTTTTCGACGCGTCGCGCATGCTGCGGTACTTGGTCAGCCGATCCGGGACGGGCGCTCGGGTATCTGGGTCGTCCAGCCGCGCCAGCAGATCGCCGTCGCGCGCGACCCGGGCCAGCACCTCGTCGTAGTGCAACTGGCGCAGCTCAGGGTCGTCGAGCTCCTCCCAGGTGCGTGGCGCCGCGACCGTCGGATGTGCGCGTCCACGCAGGGAGTAAGGCGCGATGGTGGTCTTGGAGCCATTGTTCTGACTCCAATCCAAAAACACCTTTCCCGCCCGCAGGCTCTTGGTCATGGTCGATGTGACCAACTTGGGCATCGCCTTTTCCAACTGCTGCGCAACGCGTTTGGCCAACACCGAGGCACCCCTGCTGCTCACCGGCTCCTCCAGCGGCGTGTAGAGGTGCAGGCCCTTGCTGCCGCTGGTAACCGGAAACGTGGTCAGCCCGATACCGGCGATCAGATCACGCACGGCGTGCGCCACCTCGGCCAGCTGAGCCATCGTCACGCCCTCACCGGGGTCCAGGTCGAACACCAATCGAGTCGCCGGGCCGGGCTTGAGTTCTTCAGCGCCACGCCGGGTCCAGTGGGCGATGAACCGCCACTGCGGCACGTGTACCTCCAGCGCGGCCTGTTGTGCGATCCAGGCCAGCCCGTCCAGGCTGTCGATGATCGGATAGGTCGTCGTTCCGGAGCTGTGGGTGACGCTGGCCCGCGGCAGCCAGTCCGGCGCCGACGAGGCCAGCTGTTTTTCGAAGAACGAGTCCTGATCGACGCCATTGGGCCAGCGCTTGCGCGTTGCCGGGCGCCCGGCGATGTGCGGGATCATCGCCTCGGCGATGCGCGTGTAATAGTCGAAGACGTCTCGCTTGGTGGTTCCGGTGACGGGGTACAGCACCTTGTCGGCGTTGGTCAGCCTCACCCGCGGCCCCGCCGTCGAACTCATAGTGTCAACGTACGTCGTGTCACGCGGCGACGATGCAGGCCATCGCACATGAAGGGGGTGAGTTTATGACCCGCGGGCTGGTGATCGGTGAAGCGTTGATCGACGTCGTCGAACACCGCGGCGCTGTCGAGCATGTCGGCGGCAGCCCGCTCAACGTCGCGGTCGGACTCGCCCGGTTGGGTCGCGATGTCGATTTCTTGACCCATATCGCCGACGACGAAGCCGGCCGGCGCATCGCTGATTACGTCAAATCCTCTGGTGCACGGCTTGTCCCGGGCAGCACCTCGGCCAGCCAGACACCGACTGCGGTGGCCACGATTGCCGATAATGGGTCGGCCGCCTATACGTTCGACCTGGAATGGCGGCTCTCCGGTACGCCCGAAGTCGCGCCGCCATTGTTCGTGCACACCGGATCGATCGCTGCCGTGCGCGAGCCGGGGTGTTTGGCGGTTGCGGCGCTGCTCGACGCCTATCACGTGTCGGCCACCGTCAGCTTCGACCCCAACGTGCGTCCGTCGCTGATCGTCGACGGGAATTCGGCCCGCGCACGCATCGCACATCTGGTCGAGCGCAGCGACATCGTCAAGGTCAGTGACGAGGACCTGAGCTGGATCGATCCCGGCCACCCGCCCGAGCGAACCGCCCGAAGCTGGCTGGCGTCGGGACCCGCGATCGTCGTTGTGACGATGGGCGCTCTGGGCTCGCTGGCGTTCTGCAGGGCCGGCGAGACCCGGGTGGCCGCCAGGCCGGTGCAGGTGGTGGACACCGTCGGTGCCGGCGACGCATTCATGGTCGGCCTGCTTGACGCGCTCTGGCAACTCGATTTGTTGGGCGCTGACCGGCGAGCCGCCCTTCGCCGGATCGGGCTCGATGCCCTGACGGCAGCGCTCGACGCGGCCAGCCTGTCGTCGGCGCTGACCGTCGCCCGCGCCGGTGCCGACCTACCCGATCGGGCCGCGCTCGACGCCCAATCTGGCTCGCCCCCTGGCCGTTTCACCTAGGCCGGCGACATCGGCGAAATGCCGATCGCTCGCCTGAAAGCGACATGCGCCATGTTTGCTCCCCGCCTGCACCGTTGTCGCTCCGAGACGGGCAAACTGGGTAATACCGCCGTGCGCGGCCCGTCGCGCTGTTTTGCGGGAGGCGGTGTGGGCATACTGACTTATATGCGCTCCATCTGGAAGGGTTCGATCGCGTTCGGGCTGGTGAACGTCCCGGTCAAGGTGTACAGCGCTACCGGAGACCATGACATCAAGTTCCATCAGGTGCACGCCAAGGACAACGGCCGCATCCGATACCAGCGCGTGTGTGAGTTGGATGGCGAGGTCGTCGAATACCGTGACATCGCCCGCGCCTACGAATCCGATGACGGCCAGATGGTGGTGATCACCGACGACGACATCGCCACCTTGCCCGAGGAACGCGGCCGCGAGATAGAAGTGCTGGAGTTCGTTCCGGCCAGCGAGGTCGACCCGATGATGTTCGACCGCAGTTACTTCCTGGAGCCGGATTCCAAGTCGTCGAAATCTTATGTGCTGCTGGCCAAGACGCTCGCCGAGACGGATCGGATGGCGATCGTTCATTTCACGTTGCGTAACAAGACCCGGCTGGCGGCGTTGCGCGTCAAGGACTTCGGCAAGCGCGACGTGATGGTGGTGCACACCTTGTTGTGGCCCGACGAAATCCGCGATCCGGACTTCCCCATCCTCGACAAGAAGGTCGACATCAAGCCCGCGGAGCTCAAGATGGCCGGTCAGGTCGTGGAGTCGATGGCCGACGACTTCAACCCCGACCGCTACCACGACACCTACCAGAAGGAGCTGCAGGAGCTGCTCGACGCGAAACTCGAAGGCGGGGAGGCGTTTACCGCGCAGGAGCAGCAACCAAAAGAACTGGACGAAACCGAAGACGTCTCCGACTTGTTGGCAAAGCTGGAAGCCAGCGTGAGGGCGCGCTCCGGCGACGGCAAGGCTCCGGCGAAGAAGACCACCGCAAAGAAGACACCCGCAAAGAAAGCGCCCGCCAAGAAAGCCGGTTCCAAAGCGGCCTCAAGATCCTGAGGCGGCCTGATCAGCGCCGTCGGGTTGACAGGAATCGAGTCGCCGCGGCAAACAGGTTGATCACGGCGACGATGATGATCAGGGTCAGCGCCGCGCCCCAGATCCGCTGGAAACCGGCGTGTTCGGGATTGGTGAGTTCGGTGTAGATCAGCAGCGGCAGCGAGGCCATGTTGCCGTGGAAGACGTCAAAGTTGATCGATCGGCTGTACCCGACCAGCACCAGCACCGGCGCCGTCTCGCCGATGACGCGCGCCACGGACAACAAAACACCGGAGACGATGCCGGGCATCGCGATCGGGAAGACAATCCACACGATGGTCTTCCATTTGGAAACGCCGAGCGCGTAGCTGGCTTCTCGCAGGTCGTCGGGCACCAACCTGAGCATTTCCTCGGCCGACCGCACCACCACCGGCAACATCAGCAAGACCAACGCCAGCGACACAGCAAACGAGCTCTGCTGGAATCCCAGGGTGGCGATCCAGAGGCTGAAGATGAACAGCGCCGCCACGATCGAGGGCACCCCGGCGAGCACGTCGACCATGAAGGTCGTCAGCCGCACCAGCCGGCCAGAACCGTATTCCACCAGGTATACCGCGGTCAGAAGGCCCAGCGGCACGGAGAGGATGCCGGCGACTCCGGCCTGCACCAGCGTCCCGTACAGCGCGTGATAGATGCCGCCGGCAAACTGCTCCGGGAGCACGCCGCGCAGCGAGTGGGTCCACCAACCCGACCGGGTGACGGCGTACCAGCCCCGTGCGACCACAACCGAGAGCACCCAGACCAGCGGCACCAGCGCAACGAGGAACGAGCCGAGGAAGAATACGGTTGCGGCGTTGTTTGTGATCCGCCGTCGAATGCTGATAGGCCTAAACGCCTCGGTTTTGACCGGCCGGTCGAGTGCGTCAACGGTCATCGGCGCCGCTCCTCCTCATCGCTTCGCTCTGCATCGTCGCTGGCGCGGGTCATGCGTTGACCTTTCCGCCGGCAACCGCACGAGCGAGCGCGTTGACGATGAACGTCAGGACGAACAGCGCAAATCCCGCGGAGATGTAGGCCCCGGTTGGCAACGGCGCACTGAATTCGGCCGCCGCGGAGGCGATCTTGGAGGCGAACGTGTAACCACCGTCGAACACCGACCAATTACCCGGGCTGGCGGCCGAACGCAAAATGATCAGCACCGCCACGGTTTCTCCCAGCGCGCGGCCCAACCCCAACATTGACGCCGCGATGACACCGCTGCGGCCGAACGGCAGCACGGTCATCCGCACCACCTCCCACTTTGTGGCACCCAGCGCCTGCGCCGCTTCCATCTGAATGTCTGGGGTCTGCCGGAACACTTCTCGTGAAACCGAGGTGATGATCGGCAGGATCATCACCGAGAGCACGATGGCGGCGGTGAAGATGGTGCCGCCGCCGGCCAACGAAACGTTGCCCTTCTTGAAAAGGAAGAACCACCCCAGGTTGCGATTGAGAAATGCCGCGACTGGCTGCAGCTTGGGCGCCAGCACGAAGATCCCCCACAACCCGAAGATGATCGAGGGCACCGCGGCCAGTAGATCTACGATCGCGCCGAACGGGCGCGCCAGCCGTTTGGGCGCATATTGGGTGAGGAACACCGCGATACCGACCGCGATCGGCACGGCCAGCACGAGCGCGCTGACCGAACTGAGCACCGTGACCATGAACAGGTCGCGGATACCGAATGCGAGCTTCTTCGGGTCGGTGGTATTGAATTCGGCGCTGGTGAAGAAGTTCGCGTGGTTGGCGCGCAACGACGGGACGGCACGAATCAGCAGGAATAGCGCGATCAGCAGGATCGCCGCCACGATCGTCATACCGGCAGCCGAAGCGACCAACTTGAACAGTCGGTCGCCCCGCCGCGCTACGCGCGCATGTATTCCCGTTAGCGCAGGCCTTTTCGCGGTCGACGGATTGGCTACCGTCCCTCGGGTCACGACCATCTCAGATCACGTGATCGCGTTGATCGAAGCAGACAACCTCGACTTGAACGAGTCCGGAATGGGGATATATCCGTTGTCCGCCAAGCCGTTCTGCCCTGCACCGATGGCGCTTTGCAGGAACGCCTTCACAGCCGTACCGACCTGGGAATCGGGATACTTCGAACAGACGATCTCGTAGGTCGCCAGCACGATCGGGTAAGAGCCGGGCTGGGCCGGCTTGTAAAACGAGAGCGTGTCGAGCACCAGGTCGTTACCCTGGCCGGTGATGGTGGCGGCCGAAATCGTTTTGCCGACCGAGTCGGCGCTGATCGCCACTGCATCGGGGCCGGCCGACGTGACGATCTTGGCCATGTCCAGTTTCTGCGCCTGGGCAAACGACCATTCGTTGTAGGTGATCGATCCCTCGGTGGCCTTGATCGCCGCCGATGTGCCGTCGTTGCCCTTGGCGCCCTCACCGATACCGCCGTTGAAGTTCTTTCCGGCGCCCTTACCCCAGGCGCCGTTGGAGGCGGCATCAAGGTATTCCTGGAAGTTATCCGTGGTGCCGGACTGGTCGTTGCGGAACACGACGTGAATGGGCTCGGCCGGCAAACTGACGCCTGAGTTGAGCGCCTGGATCGCGGGATCATTCCAGGTGGTGATCGCGCCGTTGAAGATCTTCGCGGCCGTGGGACCGTCGAGGCTCAGCGAACTCAGACCCTTGACGTTGTAGGTGATTGCGATCGGGCCGAACACCACCGGCAGGTTCCACGCCGGCGAACCGCAACGTTGCTGCGCCGCTGCGTACTCGTTTTGGGCCAGCGGCGAGTCCGAACCACCGAAATCAGTTTGGTTGCCGGTGAATTCGCTGATTCCCGCCCCCGAGCCGTTCGCCGTGTAGTTCAACGTCTGATCAGGGCAGGCCTGCTCGAACGCGTTGACAAAGCGGGTCATCGCGTTGGCCTGGGCTGTCGACCCGCTGGCCTTCAGCGCCTTCTTCCCGCCGCAGCTCACGTTGCCCGCCGACGCGCCCGTCGCTGCACCTCCCGCGGTTGCGTTGTTGTCACTTCCGCACCCCGACAACACCAGCGCACCCGTAGCCAGGACACTCAGCGCGGCGCCAAATCGGTTGAGTCTCAAATCAGTTCCTAACGGTAGGGATGAGGCATGATCGCCGCCGCTCCGTAGCCGCTGCGCGCCGACCAGCCGTCTCTCGCCGCCCTAGAGCTAACAGCAACAAGGTTAACGTTGGGCAAATTGCCCCGGCGATCGTCACCCGACGCGACGACACCGCATGATCCCGGTCGGCAGGATTCAAACACAATTTCGACTCGGCAGGTCGCCAGGGCTGCTGGACGGCTATCGGGTCATGACCTCAGCTCACGCAATGGCGTTGACCGCAGTAGACAATCTCGACTTGAACGAGTCCGGAATCGGAATATATCCATTGTCCCCCGCCAGATCGTTCTGGCCGGCACCGATGGTGCTTTGCAGGAACGCCTTCACCGCGGTGCCGACCTGGGAATCGGGATACTTCGAGCAAACGATCTCGTAGGTTGCCAGCACAATCGGGTAAGCGCCGGGTTGGGTCGGCTTGTAAAACGAGAACGTGTCGACCACCAGGTCGTTACCCTGCCCCGCGATGGTGGCGCCGGAAATCGTCTTGCCCACCGAGTCGTCGCTGATCGCCACTGCGTCCGGGCCGGCCGAGGTGACGATCTTGGCCATATTCAGTTTCAGCGCCAGGGCGAACGACCATTCGTTGTAGGTGATCGATCCCTCGGTGGCCTTGACCGCCGCCGACGTGCCGCCGTTGCCCGCGGCACCCTCACCGACACCGCCCTTGAAGGTCTTTCCGACGCCGTTGTCCCACGCACCGTCGGAGGCAGAGTCAAGGTATTTCTGGAAATTGTCTGTGGTACCGGACTGGTCGCTGCGGAAGATCACCTTGATCGGTTCGGCGGGCAACGTGACGCCCGAGTTCAGCGCCCGAATTGCGGAATCATTCCAGGTGGTAATGGCGCCGCTGAAGATCTTCGCGGCCGCCGGACCATCGAGGATCAGCGAGCTCACGCCCTTGACGTTGTAGGTGATGGCGATCGGGCCGAACACCACCGGCAGATTCCACGCCGGTGAACCGCAGCGCTGCTTCGCCGCGAACTCCTCGATTGGGGCCAGCGGCGAGTCCGACCCAGCGAAATCGGTTTGATTGCTGGTGAAGTCGCCGATTCCCGCGCCCGAGCCGTTGGCCGTGTAGTCCAACGTCTGACCAGGGCAGGCCTGTTCGAACGTGTTGACAAAGCGGGTCATCGCATTGGCCTGGGCTGTCGACCCGCTGGCCTTCAGCGTCTTCTTCCCGCCACAGCTCACCTTGCCCGACGACGAGCCCGTCGCTGCACTTCCCAGAGTTGCGTTGTTTTGACTCCCGCATCCCGACAACACCAGCGCGGTAACCAGGACACTCAGCGCAGCGCTAAATCGGTTGAGTTTCAATTCACTTCCTAACGGTAGGGATGAAACATGATCGCCGCCGTTTAGTAGCCGCTGCGCACCGACCAACGGTGTCTCGCCGCCATGAAATTAACAGCAACAAGGTTAACGTTGGGCAAATTGCCTCGGGGTGCGCACCGGAACCGGGCATTCAAACAGAATTTCGATTGGACCGTTCTCCCTGCCGGCCGGTGCGGTGGGGCTTGCTACCGTTTCGACTGACAGCTGGATAGAAGAGAGGCCGCCATGATCCTTGACAGATTCCGTCTCGTCGACAAAGTCGCCGTCATCACTGGCGGCGGCCGCGGCCTCGGGGCGGCCATCGCGCTGGCTTTCGCCGAGGCCGGCGCCGATGTCCTCATCGCCTCGCGAACGGAGACCCAACTAGAAGGCGTCGCCGACCAGGTCCGCACCGCCGGCCGCCGGGCACACATCGTCGCCGCCGACCTGGCCCATCCCGAGGCAACAGCGCAGCTCGCCGGTCAAGCCGTCGAAGCTTTCGGAAAATTAGACATCGTCGTCAACAACGTCGGCGGCACCATGCCGAACACGCTGCTGACCACCTCGACCAAGGACCTCAAAGACGCATTCACCTTCAACGTCGCCACCGCCCACGCGCTAACCATCGCAGCGGTGCCGTTGATGCTGGAGCATTCCGGCGGCGGCAGCATTATCAACATCACGTCGACCATGGGCCGGCTGGCCGGACGTGGTTTCGCCGCCTACGGCACCGCCAAAGCCGCGCTGTCTCACTACACCCGGCTGACCGCCCTGGATCTGTGCCCGCGCATTCGGGTCAACGCGATCGCACCGGGGTCGATCCTCACCTCCGCGCTGGACGTGGTGGCTTCCAACGACGAGCTGCGCGCGCCGATGGAAAAGGCGACACCAATGCGCCGTCTCGGCGATCCCGTGGACATCGCTGCTGCCGCAGTGTATTTGGCATCCCCGGCCGGCAGCTTCCTGACCGGTAAGACATTGGAGGTCGACGGCGGCCTCACCTACCCCAATCTCGACATACCCATCCCGGACCTGTGAACCCCGACCGCTAAGGAGCAACTCATGCCCATACCCGTCGTTCAACTGGGCACCGGCAATGTCGGCGTCCACGCGCTCAGAGCACTCATCACCAACCCCGAGTTCGAGCTCACCGGTGTCTGGGTGTCATCGGACGCCAAAGCCGGTAAGGACGCGGCAGAGCTTGCCGGACTTGCCGATTCGACCGGCGTGAAAGCCAGCACCGACCTGGACACCGTTCTCGCCACCGGGCCGCAATGCGCCGTCTACAACGCGATGGCCGACAATCGGCTGCCCGAGGCCCTGGAGGATTACCGCCGCGTCCTGGCGGCCGGAATCAACGTCGTGGGAAGCGGGCCAGTCTTCTTGCAATACCCGTGGCAGGTAATTCCCGAGGAGCTCATCGCCCCGTTGGAAGATGCTGCGCGCGAAGGTAATTCAAGTCTGTTTGTCAACGGCATCGACCCGGGCTTCGCTAACGACCTGCTGCCGCTGGCCCTGGCCGGCACCTGCCAGAACATCCAGCAGATTCGGTGCATGGAGATCGTCGACTACGCCACCTACGACAGCGCCGTCGTCATGTTCGACGTGATGGGATTCGGTAAGCCTCTCGACGAGATTCCGATGCTGCTGCAGACCGGCGTGCTTAGCATGGCGTGGGGATCGGTGGTGCGGCAATTGGCGGCGGGCCTGGGCATTTCGCTCGACGAGGTCGCCGAAGTGTACGTTCGCGAGCCGGCGCCCGAGGACTTCGACATCGCATCTGGCCATATCGCCAAGGGCACCGCCGCGGCGCTGCGGTTCGAGGTGTTCGGAATGGTCAACGGCGATCCGGTTGTCGTCCTCGAACATGTCACCCGGCTGCGCGAGGACCTATGCCCCGATTGGCCACAGCCCGCCCAGCCCGGGGGGGCCTACCGCATCGAGATCACCGGCGAACCGTCCTACGCCATGGACCTCTGCCTGAGCAGCCGCAAGGGCGATCACAACCACGCCGGCCTGGTCGCCACCGCGATGCGGGTGGTCAACGCGATTCCCGCGGTGGTGGCCGCACCGCCGGGCATCGTGACGACCCTGGACCTTCCCCTCATCACCGGTAAGGGGCTCTACGTCCCCGGGTGACCGTTGGCGGCGGTTCGAGCGTTTTACCGGATTTCGCGGCGCCTCCCGCATCGGCAGGCATGCGGCGCTTCGTAGGTGCTCGGGTTCGGGTGGTAGGCGCTGGCTCGCGGGGCAGATTGTTCGACTAACCTAACATTCTTATTCGGACATGTGAATCGAGGGTCGATCCGTTGGCGCAGGGCACCCAGGCCTCGCTTAGGAGGGGCTGGTATCTGCTCGGGCCTGCGTTCGTCGCCGCGATCGCCTACGTCGATCCGGGAAACGTCGCGGCCAACGTCAGCTCCGGTGCGCAGTTCGGTTACCTGCTGCTGTGGGTCGTGGTGGTGGCCAATGTGCTGGCGGGCCTGGTGCAGTACCTGTCGGCGAAACTCGGCTTGGTAACCGGACGCTCATTGCCCGCGGCAATCGGCAAGCAGATGAGCCATCCGCTCCGGCTGGCCTATTGGGCCCAGGCCGAACTCGTGGCGATCGCAACCGATGTGGCCGAAATCGTCGGCGGGGCCATCGCATTGCGCATCCTGTTCGGATTGCCGCTATTGATCGGCGGGATTATCACCGGAGTGGTGTCCTTGCTGCTGCTGGCGATCCAAGACCGGCGCGGGCAGATCATCTTCGAGCGTGTCATCACCGGGCTGCTGCTCGTCATCGCCGTCGGCTTCGCGGCCAGTTTCTTCGTCAAGACGCCACCGCCCGATGCCGTGATCAACGGGCTCGTGCCGCGATTCCGCGGCACCGAAAGCGTGTTACTGGCCGCCGCCATCCTGGGCGCCACCGTGATGCCGCATGCGGTGTATCTGCACTCCGGTCTAGTCCTCGACCGACACGGACATCCCGACGAGGGCCCACCTCGGCGCCGGCTACTACGAGTCACCCGCTTGGACGTTTTGCTGGCGATGGCCGTGGCCGGAACGGTGAACGCCGCGATGCTGCTGGTCGCCGCGATCAACCTGCAAAACCGCAGCCTCACCGCGTCCATCGAGGGCGCCTATGCCGCTATTCACGACACCTTGGGGGCGACGATCGCGCTGCTGTTCGCGATCGGATTGCTCGCCTCTGGCCTGGCATCGTCGTCGGTGGGCGCCTATGCCGGCGCCATGATCATGCAGGGGTTGCTGCACCGGTCGATTCCAATGGTGGTGCGCCGCTTGATCACCGTGTGCCCCGCGCTGGCGATCCTCGCGCTCGGGTTCGACCCAACGCGCGCACTGGTGCTCTCGCAGGTCGTGCTGTCGTTCGGGATACCGTTTGCGGTGCTTCCTCTGGTCAGGTTGACCAGCAACCGCCAGCTGATGGGTGGCGACACCAACCATCCCGTCACGACGATTATCGGCTGGGCCGTCGCCGTAATGATTAGTCTGCTTAACATGGTGCTCATCTGGCTGACGGTGACCGGCTAAATGCCGGCCCGCCGGCATCCTTACTTCGCATATGGGTCAAATCTATGCGCCAGGCAGATGGCGTTGCGCTGCCCCGACGCCGCCGATCCACGGCCGGCGGTACTGTCTCATCACGACTGGCTGATCAACCAGCGCGGCGTGGCCACTGTCGAACCGTTCGCCGGCAATCAGGTGCACGGGGTGCTCTGGCAGATCTCCGACGGCGACTTGGCGGTCTTGGACAGCGCCGAAGGTGTGCCGGTGCGCTATCGGCGCGACCGGCTGACCGTGCACACCAACAACGGGCCGTCGCCGGCCTGGGTCTACATCGACCACCGGGTGACTCCGGGTCCGCCCCGACCGGGCTACCTGCCCAGGATTATCGACGGCGCCGTGCACCATGGGCTGCCGCAACGCTGGATCGACTTCCTGCGGCGCTGGGACCCCGCGCGCTGGCCTCGCCCGACGTCGGTATCAGTGTCGGGGCCTGCGCCACAGTCGCTTTCAGCGTTACTGGGTCAGTCAGGCGTGACCGAGGTCAGCCACCTGCGGTCACGTTTCGGCTTTCTCGCCATCCACGGCGGCGGGCTGGAGGAGATGACCGACGTGATCGCCGAACGCGCCGCCGAGGCCGCCGGCGCCTCGGCGTATCTGCTGCGCCATCCCGACCGTTACCCGCATCACCTGCCGTCGGCCTTGTTCGACCCGGCCGAGTCGCCGCGCCTGGGTGAGTTCCTTGACCATGTGGACGTCGCAGTGTCGCTGCACGGCTACGGCCGCATCGGGCGCAGCACACAGCTGCTGGCCGGAGGCCGCAACCGCGCACTGGCAGCACACCTGGCCCGGCACATCCGGCTGACCGGCTACCGGGTCGTCACCGACCTCGACGACATTCCGCCGGAATTGCGCGGCCTGCACCCGGACAACCCGGTCAACCGGGTGCGCGACGGCGGGACCCAGCTGGAACTGTCGGTTCGGGTCAGGGGGATCAGCCCGCGCAGCCCGCTGCCGGGCGACGATGGCTTGTCGCCGGCCACCAGGGCACTTGTCCAGGGCTTGGCGGACGCGGCTCGTTGTTGGTAACTGTCCTCTCGTTGAACGGAGTTATTGGTGGCCAAGGATTTTCGCTTCGGGCTGAGTATGCGCTTCATCAAATCTCGCGCGGCATTGCAAGAGAAGGTGAAGCGAGCCGAGGATCTTGGATTCGATGTTCTGTGCGTGCCTGACCATCTTGGCGCGGCGGCACCGTTTCCGACGCTGACCGCCGTTGCCATGGTCACCACCAAGATCCGGCTGAGCATGTTCGTGCTCAATGCCGCCTTCTACAAGCCGGCGTTGCTCAGCCGAGACCTCGATGCGCTGGATCTGCTCAGTGACGGCCGTCTTGAGATCGGCCTCGGCACGGGTTACGTCCGGGAAGAGTTCGAGGCGGCCGAGTTGCCCTACCCCAGCGCGGGAGCCCGGGTCGACTACCTCGAACACATGACGGCCTATCTGAAGGAGCATCACCCGGCCGCGCCGATCCTCATCGCCGGCAACGGCGATCGGGTGCTGACGCTGGCCGCCAAGCACGCCGACATCATCGGGCTGACCGGCGCCAATGTCCGCGACGCCGATGACCCGCTGACCGAACGCGTTGAGTTCGTCCGCAACGCCGCGGGTGATCGGTTCGACGCGCTCGAGTTGAACCTGGCGATCACCGCGGTGCCGGCCGAAGGCGAGAGCATGCCCAACTTGGCGATGACCCGCAGGTACGCACCGGGGATGTCCGACGAAGAGATACTGGCCATGCACTCGGTGCTGACCGGCTCCCCCCGCGAGATAGCCGACACCCTGTCCGAGTACCGCGACAAGTACGGGGTGACGTTCTTCACCGTGCAGGACAACCACATGGACAACTTCGCCAAAGTGATCGCGGAACTGCGCTGACCCCGTCGCGCCAACGATCTGGCGGGCAGGCTCCCGGTAAGCTCAGGCCGTCCGCCCTCGTAGCTCAGGGGATAGAGCACGGCTCTCCTAAAGCCGGTGTCGCAGGTTCGAATCCTGCCGGGGGCACTAACCTCCGGGCACCTCTACGGCAGCACGGTGTGCATCAGCATCACGTCGTATGCCGACCACAGCGACAGGTTGAAGTACAGGTCTCGACCCGACGACCAGGGATGGATCATCGGCGCGTAGATACCGCCGGGCATCTGGAATGACGACACCAGCGGTTGCTCCGGACTCCATGGTCCTTGCGGAGCCGGCGCAGTCCTTGCCACGACGTCATTGCTGCCGCCGTTGGTGTAGAGCACCAGGTATTGCTTGAGATAACTGTTGTATTGAGCTGACATTTCGCCCACCGGGGCAGGGAAAATTGGCGTCGCCGCGCCCGGATTATTCAGGACCCAGCGTCCGCCTTCGTCGCCGTTCCAGTATTGGTACTTGGTCAAATCTGGCAGAGCGTTCGGTGAGACTCGCGCCAGAAACGCCGCACCGCCGCGTCCCGACGGGGTCCCGAACTGGTAGAGGTAACCGTCGTTACCCTTCATGAACGCGCCCATCTGGAAGTTTTCATTTCCCGGAGTGAACCCCACTCCCGGGATGGCGTCCTCCGAGGCTGTGCGGATAGTGCCGGGGTACACCCCCCAGTTCTGCCCATTGTCCAGAGACCTCGCGATCGCCGAATAGTTCGTCGACCATTCGCCGTCGCGGCCCCATTGCCGGATGGACATGTAGCTCATGAATTGCGTTCTGCCGAGCGAGATTGCGGCGGTCGGAATGATCCCCGTCTCGTGCGGCGCCTTATGGATCGTGTTGACGACCTGTTTGGAAAGGCCTGTCGTCCACACCGGCGAGCCGGAATACCGGTCGTTGGGCACGCCATCCGTCACATGGATTCCGTGCGAAAGATCACGGTCTGAACTGCGGAACAGCGTGTTGTAGCGCCATTGCTGGCCGTGGACGCTGCAATAGCCGAATGTGTCACCAAAGGCCATGAGGACCTGACGGTTAGCGGGATCACCGTTGTCCCAAGCGATCCCGAGGTCGGTGCCGGAGATGCCGAAACGCTGGAGGGTTTTGTTAGGGCTGTCCGGTCCGGTCACGAAGTCGACGAGCGATGTCGGCGCCCCCGCGATCGAGGGAGCCGGTGGCGGCGGCGCCGGCTGCGGCTGAACCGGCGCCGCGTTCGGACGCAACTGATTAGCATTCGGTGGCTGCGGGATGCCTGGGGCGGGGGGATTCGGCCCGGGCGGTAGCACCTCTGCTTGAGGGGTTACCGGCGCGGAGTATCGAGGAGCCGGAGAAACCGGCCTGAGCAAAGAAGAGATCAGCGGACCCAACTTGGGTAACGGCGCACGGTCATTCGTGTGAGAGGGCCTGCGCCCCGTCGGTGGTTGGACGACCGGCCCGGGCGCGGGCATCGCCGGAGGCGCGGCAGGCGGCGGGACGTTCGCTTCCGGAGCATTGCACGGCGTGGCATTCGCTGATGGCGCGGGGCCTATCACAACGACGAATCCGATAGCGGCCGCCGACGCCATCGATAGCGACACACTTCGAAGAATCGCCGACATGTAACACCTTTCGAGGGGCAGGACGCCGCATTGACGTCCGCAGTTGGCTCATGTGACGATAGTGATCAGCGTGGCTTCTGTGACCAGTGATGTGTTGATAGGTATGCATCCGTAACCGTGTCGCAACTCATCGGCTTCCACTGAAACTGCGTACGTCGGCAGTTGATCTCGGCCAGTATGGCTCACGACGAATGCGTTTATGTGGCCCAATGGCCGTCACTTGATCGTGGTTGCGAGGCTCTGGTTCCGTCGGCTTTCGAGCAACTATTCCTTGTGGCTAGGGGTTTGCCGGCGTCGGCATTGCTGTTATTCTCTCGCGATGAGAGAGATCCGCATAGCGGCTTTCTTATATTCACCATACGGACCATCTGAAGCGTAGCCATTCAAGCCAGGAGGACGACCTGATGAAAGATCGAAAAGTCCAGCGATATGCCCTTCTCGCCATCACTGGGATTGGCATTGCTGCAGCGGCTTGGGTGGGTCACAGCCCAAGCGCTGTCATGACAGCTACGCAGAGCACCACGGAGACGTCGGCGCCGACAACCACGCCTACCCCGCTTACCACGTTGCCGCCGCCGTCGACTGTCTCCGCGCCTCCAGCTCCCGAGGCTCCCCCAGCCCCGCCACTTCCGTAGCCGCCGAGGCGGCGAGGCTATCGGCAAAGCCGCCCATTCCCGTTGACCCCTTGGGTCACCGGAAGATCCCCTGCGGCTGTTTGTCCGCCTTGCAGCGACAACCCTGGAGTGGTGGCGTGAAGCCTCCAAGCTGTCGCCATGACGCGGGCGCATCGGCCTCCTGGAACCCGTGAGTCGGGCGGGGCGACGCCTATCAAATGACCGCCCCGGTTCGGCCGACCTGGCGTAATCGCCTGCGGCGCGCGCTAACCCAAGCCAGCACTACCGTCGCCAAGCGGGTTGCCACGTCCATCGCCGGCCCCGCCGTCGAATGGTACGGATTCTCCTTCCAGGGCACCGCCCGCTTGCAGCAAAGTGTGCTTGGCTTGGGGCGGCGATGCTCTCCACGCATCCTTGCGCCTATGTGGCCTAGGTCGTCGACGTCACCGCCCGCCGGGTGGCGGCATCCGCTATGGCTAACCAAGGAATCCGTACGGACGCACGAAAATGTCGCGGCTCCGACTGCTGGCGAGCGACTCCGTCCAGGCTCAAGCGCGGACTCGCGACCTGGGCAAATGAGTATTATTGCAGCTCAACGCCGTTTCCTCATGTGGGTCAAGGAGGTTTAGTCAACATGTTTGTCCTCCGCCGTTGAGGGCAATGCCCCATGGGAGGTGTGCGCGTAGGCCGGCCTACGCGCTCGCCTAGGTTCCGTCGGTTCAGCCCGAGAGCCGACGGGGCCGCCTTTTTCCGGGCGCTTTAGCGAACCAAAACCAGCTCACGGATACTCCAAACGGAGGACCATCAAGGAGTACCGTGCGGCTCGATAGGTGCATGGATTGCCGGGGCCTATTAGCGTAATTCCGCTCGAAATCTCACCAGGGGCGCTGCCCCCTGACGCGGCTCTGACCGCCGAGCACCGCTACCTGACGCGGCGTCAACCCCGCCGCAGTTGAGCGAACTGTGCAGATGTCGACCCGCCGCTGGCAACGCACCCTGCGATATGAGGGCGGACAGTGCAGATCGAATTCTCCATGCATCTGATATGGATCGCAGCTAAACCTCCGCGTGGCCGGCAACGCAACGAGTAGCCTCCAGGTGCCAAGTGCCCTACTGTCGCGGTTCTCAAGATAGTTAGAACAGTAATCCGTTATGGGATAGGCACTTAGGTGGTTCCGCGGATGTCGCGATCACGCGTGACGACCGGCCTTAGGAGGTGTTTGGTGTCGTTTGTGACCGTCCAGCCGGAGGTTTTGGCGGCGGCTGGGGATCTGCAGGCGATCGGCGCCGTAGTCAGGGCTCAGGGTGCAGCCGTCTGTACCCCGACGACAAGGGTGGTTCCTGCGCCGCGGATGAGGTGTCGGCCTTGACGTCGGCACGGCTCGGCCACACCGAGTCGTATCGGGCGATGGATGTGCCGCCGCAGTTATTGAGCACATGTTCATCGCCACCCTGGCGGCCGATGCCGATGCGGCCACCGAGGCAGCCAACATGATCGCGATCAGCCGAGGAGGTTGCCGGTATGGATTTCGGGATTTTGCCGCCGGAGGTTAATTCGGGTCGAATGTATACGGGTCCGGGGTCGGAGTCGATGATGGCCGCCGCGGCTGCCTGGGATGGCGTGGCCGCCGAGTTGAGTTTCGTCGCAGCTTCGTATGGGCAAGTGGTGTCGGAGCTGATCGTCGAACCGTGGCTGGGTCCCGCATCGTCGGCAATGGCGGCTGCCGCCATTCCGTATGTGCAGTGGCTGGCTGCTACGGCGGAGCAGACGAAGCAGACGGCCATACAGGCCAGGACGGCCGCGGCAGCGTTTGAGTCGGCGTTTGCGATGACGGTGCCACCGCCGATCATCGCGGCCAACCGCAGCCGGTTGATGTCGCTGGTTGCGACGAACATTCTGGGTCAGAACAGCCCGGCGATCGCGGCGACCCAGGCCGAGTATGCCGAGATGTGGGCACAGGATGCCGCCGCGATGTACAGCTATGCGGGGGCGTCGGCTGCGGCGTCGATGTTGACGCCGTTTACTCCACCGGCGCAAAGCACCGACCCGGCCGGGTCGGTAGCCCAAGCCGCGGCAGTCGCCCGAGCAGCCAGCGAGGGCGCCGCGACCAATGCACCGACGGCGGTGGCGGAGCTGTTCCCCGGTCCGCTGGGGGACAGCTTGTCTGGGTTGTCCACCACCTCTGCTGATCCGCTGACGTCTGGCCTATTGGGTGTCGCGTCGAGCCTCAACCCGCAACTCTTCACCGCTAGCGCCTTGCAAATCCCAACCCCGATAGGCGAACTGGATGCGGTCGCCCTCTACATCGCGGCCATCGGCAGCGGCAGTCTCGCCCTGTCGATAACGAACACCGCCAGGCCTTGGAACTCCGCCGGCCTCTACGGGGGTGCCGGCGGGAACGGCGGCACCGTGAGCCCGACTCAAGGCAACGCGATCAGTTCGACGACGGGTGAACTCGGGGCAGACCTGGGCGCCGGCAGCGGCGCCGCGCCCGTGTCCGCGGGTGTCGGCCACGCGGCAATGGTCGGTGCGTTGTCGGTGCCGCACAGTTGGGCCACGGCCGCCCCGGAGATCCAGCTTGCCGTCCAGGCGCTGCCCAGCGCCGACCCCGGCGCGGACTCGACGATGCTGGAGGGTAGCCCGGCGGGTCTGCTCAGCGGAATGGCTCTGGCGAGTTTGGCCGCACGCGGCATGGGCGGCGGCAGCACCCGTAGCACCGGCGCTGCTGCCCCCGCAAAAGATGAGCGCAAACCAACGGTAGTGGTGATACAGAAGCCGCCGCCGCCCCCCGGAACCCGTCCGCTCTGAATCGGATGAGCCCGCGGTAGGGCGCGGCGATAGCGCAACCCGATGCGATTGGTGGTGGGGCCGGCGCTGCCGTGACGTCGGGCGATTACGGGACGCCGGAAGTGATCGGCTGCGGCTGTTGCATCCGGCAAAGAAAACCACCGCAGTTTCTCCAATTGCGAAGTCGCGCAGGTGTCCCGTAGTTAGGGCCAGCGATGCCATGTTGGCCATCGCAGCCCGCAATCAGCCTGCGCTGCGGAAATATTCGACGGGTCGGCCTGCTGCTTGTAGTAGCGTACGGCTATGGACGACGGTATCTGGATCCTCGGCGGCTACCAAAGCGATTTCGCCCGCAACCTCACCAAAGAGGGCCGCGACTTCGCCGCTCTGACCGCTGAGGTCGTCGAGGGCACGCTCGCCTCGGCCGAGGTGAACGCCGCCGACATCGGGGTGGTCCACGTCGCGAATGCCTTCGGCGAGATGTTCGCCAGCCAGGGACACCTCGGGGCGATGCCGGCCACGGTCTGCGACGGCCTCTGGGACACCCCGGCCTCGCGACACGAAGCGGCGTGCGCGTCCGGCAGCGTGGCGGCGCTGTCGGCGATGGCTGATCTGCGGTCAGGCGCCTACGACACCGCGCTCGTGGTGGGAGTCGAGCTGGAGAAGACCGTGCCCGGTGACACGGCCGCACAGCATCTCGGTGCCGCTGCGTGGACCGGTCACGAGGGGGCCGACGCGCGCTACCTGTGGCCGTCGATGTTCGCGCAGGTCGCCGACGAGTACGACCGGCGCTACGGCCTGGACGACACGCATCTGCGGGCCATTGCGCAGCTCAACTTCGCCAACGCGCGGCGTAACCCCAACGCCCAAACGCGTGGGTGGACGGTCCCCGACCCCATCACGGATGACGATGCGACCAACCCGATCACCGAGGGCCGGCTGCGACGATTCGACTGCAGCCAAATGACCGACGGCGGCGCGGGACTGGTTCTGGTCGGCGACGCCTTTCTGCGGGACCATCCCGAAGCGCGCCCGATTGGCCGCATCGATGGCTGGGGACACCGCACCGTCGGGCTGGGCTTGCGCCAGAAACTGGACCGCGCCGCCGACGAACCTTACGTGCTCCCGCATGTCCGGGCCGCGGTGCTCGACGCGTTGCGTCGCGCGCAGTTAACGCTCGACGACCTGCACGGGATCGAGGTGCACGACTGCTTCACCCCGAGTGAGTACCTTGCCATCGACCACATCGGGCTCACCGGGCCGGGCGAGTCGTGGAAGGCCATCGAAAACGGCGAGATCGAGATCGGCGGCCGGCTGCCGATCAACCCCAGCGGAGGACTGATCGGCGGCGGACACCCGGTCGGAGCCTCCGGGGTGCGAATGCTGCTCGACGCGGCCAAGCAGGTCAGCGGCTCGGCCGGCCAATATCAGGTTGAGGGCGCCGAAGCCTTCGCCACCCTCAACTTCGGCGGCAGCACCGCCACCACAGTGAGTTTCATTGTCAGAACGGCAAAAGGCTTTTGACCATGGATGTTGAGATCGTCGGCAAGTTCCTGTCCACCCTGCCCGAAGACGACGACCACCCGTACCGGACTGGGCCGTGGCGTCCACAGACCACCGAGTGGGACGCCGACGACCTCACCCCCGTGGAAGGGGAAATCCCGCGCGACCTGGACGGCATCTATCTACGCAACACCGAAAACCCGCTGCACCCGGCGTTTAAGACCTACCACCCGTTCGACGGCGACGGCATGCTGCACGTGGTTGGCTTCCGTGACGGAAAAGCCTTCTACCGCAACCGCTTTGTCCGCACCGACGGCTTTCTGGCCGAGAACGAAGCGGGCGGGCCGCTATGGCCGGGTTTGGCCGAGCCAGTGCAACTGGCCAAGCGGGAGGAAGGCTGGGGCGCTCGTACCCGGATGAAGGACGCGTCGAGCACCGACGTCATCGTCCACCGGGGTGTCGCGTTGACCAGCTTCTACCAGTGCGGCGACCTGTACCGGGTGGACCCGTACTCGGCCAATACGCTCGGCAAGGAAACCTGGAACGGGCACTTCCCGGCCGATTGGGGCGTGTCCGCGCATCCCAAGGTAGACAACAAAACCGGTGAACTGCTGTTCTTCAACTACAGCAAGCAAGACCCCTACCTGCGTTACGGCGTCGTCGACCAGGGCAACGAGCTGGTCCACTACGTCGACATCCCACTGCCCGGGCCGCGGTTACCGCACGATATGGCGTTCACCGAAAACTACGTGATTCTCAATGACTTCCCGTTGTTCTGGGATCCGCGGCCTGCTCGAGCACGATGTGCACCTGCCCCGTTTCTACCCGGATATTCCGTCGCGCTTCGCGGTGCTCCCGCGCCGGGGCGGCACCGACGACATTCGATGGTTTGAGGCCGACCCGACGTTCGTGCTGCACTTCGTCAACGCCCATGAGGACGGTGACGAGATCGTGCTCGACGGCTTCTTCGAAGGCGATCCTTCCCCGCTTGACACCGGCGGAACGAAGTGGGAGCGGCTTTTTCGCTTCCTGGCGCTGGATCGCCTGCAGTCCCGGCTGCACAGGTGGCGATTCAATTTGGTCACCGGCGCGGTGAAAGAAGAGCAGTTATCAGAGTCCGTCACCGAGTTCGGGACCATCAACCCCGACTACGCCGCGAGCGGTTACCGCTACACCTATGCCGCTACCGGGAAACCGGGCTGGTTTTTGTTCGACGGACTGGTCAAACATGATCTACTCACCGGAAGCCAACAGGGATTCTCCTTCGGCGACGGTGTCTATGGAAGTGAGACCGCAATGGCGCCACGGGTGGGCGCCAGCGCTGAAGACGACGGCTACCTGGTCACCCTCACCACCGACATGAACACCGACGCCTCGTACTGTGTGGTCTTCGACGCTGCCAGCATCGCTGACGGACCGATATGCAAACTCCAACTGCCGGAACGTATTTCCAGCGGCACACATTCGACGTGGGCGCCCGGCGCACAGCTGCGGCGCTGGAGAACCGCGGAGTCGGCGGCAAACGCGATCGGGCTGTGATGGTCGCCGACAAGCACAAGTCGCGCCGAACAACGCACTGGCCGGCGCAGTTGGCGTCGATCGGCGCTATCCGCTTCGCGCGGCGGTCGCCGAACTTCAAAGAAACGGTGCGTTTTTACCGTGAGCTGGTAGGGCTGCCACTCTACGAGACGTTTGGGGACAGCTACGGCGACAATGGCGCGATATTCGGGCTGCCCAGCTGGAACCTGACCCTGGAAATCGTGGAGGCGGTTGATGCCGTCACGGTGGATCAGCACGAACAGCTGTGCCTGTACTTCCCGGACAAGCAGGCACGGCAAGCAGCAATCGCACGCCTGCAAGCCGCGGCCGCCGAACCCGTGGAACAGGATCCGTACTGGGAAGCAACGGGTGCGGTCTCCTATCGCGACCCGGACGGCCGCGAAGTCGTGTTCGCGCCCTTTATATTCGGCGTCAACGAGCCCGGCGACAGCTTCACCTCAGGAAAGCACGAGTTCCCGTCGGACTGAAACCTCACCGGTTGGACCGACCAGCAGCCACCGCCGCGATCACAGCCGCAGCCGAGCATGCCACCGCACAGACCTCAGCCACCGCGCCGACGTAGAGACCGTATTCGGCCGACACCGGCGGGTTGACGTTTAGCTTGTAGTACAACACCGTGAGCGCAACGATGAGCAGCGAAATCATCAGTGCGGCAATCGAAGCAAACTTTACCGACAGGCCACGGCCCACCATCGCCCCGGCCACCAGCAGCATCGAGGACAGCAACACAATGAGCTGGCCCGCGCCGAACCCCCGCGGCAGTTCCAGGTTGCCGTGGGCGCCTCCGATGGCGTTGGCCCAGCCCCCGCCGTTGACTGCCGTCGTCAGCCACGGCATCCACGCGCTGGCCGAAATCACCAGGGCGAAAAACGCGACCAGCCAACCAGGGCGCAGCCGGCGAATCATGGTTGAGACATTAATAGCGGGTCGGACGAGTTCGTGGCTCGCCACGCAGCGCCCAGGCAAAGGACCCAACGTCAACCAAAGGATCAGCCCCGCAGCGAAGACAGGTTGAAAATGACACCCGTGGGGTCGGTCGCCGCGGCCAACCGTCCGTACGGGGTGTCTTCGGCCGCACGCAGCATGGCGCCGCCGTTGTCGCAGATCACGTGCAGGGTCTTGTCGACATCCTCAGCCCCGAAGAAGATCGTCCAATTCGACGGGACCCCCTTTGGCAGACAGCCGGCGCCGTCCATCACACCGAGCAATTGCTGGTCGTCGAACCATGCTGTGGTGTAGCGGAATTCGTCGGTGTCAGAAACCTGCTCGGTCCGCCACCCGAGGACCTCGCGGTAGAAGTCGACCGCGGCGCGGTAGTCGCGTGTGGTCAGTTGGTGCCAGACCGGAGAGCCGGCTTCCCCGATCAACTCGAAGCCGCGGTGCTCCAACGGTTGCCACAGCCCAAAGAATGCGCTCGACGGGTCGGTCGCGAGGCCCATGTGCCCCTTGGTGGGGACTTCCATCACCTCCAGGTACACCGAGCCGCCCGCCGCGGTCACCGCGGACATCGTCGCGTTGATATCACAGGTGTGGAAATAGGTAGCCCAGTTGTCGGGAGACTGCCGCTCCGGATTGTTGGCCATCAGGCCGGCGACGCGGTGGCCGTCCTTAGCGGCGTTGATGTATCCGCCGTACTCGGGTCCGGCAGACTCGAACGTCCAGCCGAACACCATGCCGTAGAAGGCTTGGGCACGGTCAACGTCGGACGTCGTCAAATCGATCCAGCAGGGGGCACCCAGCGGCGCGCAGTCACGGATGGGCATGGTGACCTCCTCGTAGTGTCCTGGCCCCGGGAAGAGGGGTTCAGACATATCGACCAGCGCCACACCGGAAACTCATCGACGGGGTCCCGGTCGGCTCGGCGGTCAGCGGGTGATGCCACCGTCTCCGTTCATGCCCGGATCGGGCCTGGTGAACACGGTGACGAAGTTCTGCAACGATTCGTTGATGTCGCTGCGCAGCGCCGCGGCAACGATCATGCCGATCGGCCCGAATAGCGCCGGGCCACCGAGGTGGACGTCGAAGCCGACGACGGAGCCGTCGTCTGCGGGCTGGACTTTGGCCATCAGCTTGACCTTGACACCGCCGACGCCATCGCCGTTGAGCGTCATGCCCTCCGGTGGCTTGTAGTGCACAACCGTCCATTTGATCCGGTTGTACATGCCCTTGACCTCGACGATCGACTCCACGACCGCGCCCTTTTGTATGTCGTCGGGCAGTTTGCTGCGCCACACCCGGTGGATGGTCAGCCATTCCCTGTACCGGGACAGGTCGGAGGCATGCTCCCAGGCAACCTCGGGAGCCAGCGGGACGTCGATTGATCCGGAGAGTTTCGCCATGAGCTCAGTCCTGCTGATTGCCCGTCGCAGCAGAGTCAGCGACCTTCTTGGCTTCTTCGGCCACCTTGTGGATGGTGTCGGAGTACTTGCCCTGCGTTTTATCGTCGACGAACTCGCCGGCCTTATCGATCGCCATCTCGACCTTGTCGGCGTTGTGCGACAACAGGTCCTTCGCCTTGTCCAGGATTCCCATGCACCGTCCTTTCCCCGGAATTCCTACCTAACTGGTGAAACCCTACTTGCATGCTTGCGGCAGTCAGCGCCACAACCGGGGCTGCACGCCCAGCACTTTGGCCCGGATCCACCACATTGCCTCGATCGCGGCGGCGCCGAGCACGCCAATCCCCAGCGCGGATGACGTCACCACGATATTCGACGGGTCGAGCAGGAACGCCTTGCGCGCCAGCGGGATGCTGAAGATCACCACATAGGCCAGGCCGGAGGCAATTACCAGCGCCAACCGCCACCACTGGTAGGGGCGCGCCACCACCGCGAGTACCCACAGCGCAGTCACCAGCAACGTGATCAGGGCCGCGGTCGACGCTTGATCCTGTTGCTGGAAGGTGGCGTGGCGGCCGTGGTAGGCCACCAGGTAGGACGCGAACGTCGCGGCGCCGACGACCAGTCCGGACGGCAGCGCGGAAGTCACCACCCGCCGCACGAAACCCGGGTGAGCGCGTTCGTTGTTGGGAGCCAGCGACAGGATCAACGACGGAATTCCGATGGTGAACCACGCCGCGATGGTGACGTGGATCGGCTGGAACGGATACAGCAAGGGATCCGCATGGAGCACTTTGGAAAACAGGCATTCGGTACCTACCAACAGTGCCAGCAGCACCGAGTACACGGTCTTGGTCAGAAACAGGTTCGCGACCCGCTCGATGTTGCCGATCACCCGCCGGCCCTCGCCGACAACATAAGGCAGCGTCGCAAACCTGTTGTCCAGCAGGACGATCTGAGCGACAGCGCGAGACGCCGGGCTGCCGGCGCCCATCGCGACACCGATATCGGCATCCTTGAGGGCCAACACATCGTTGACGCCGTCGCCGGTCATCGCGACGGTATGTCCGTGTGATTGCAGGGCGTGCACAATGGCACGTTTTTGATCGGGCCGCACCCGGCCGAAGGTGGTGTAGGTATCCAGCGCGTCAGCCAATTCCGCGGGGTCCGATGGTAGTCGACGCGCGTCCATCGTCTCACCACGCAGCCCGAGCTTGGCGGCGACGGCGCCGACCGACACCGCGTTGTCTCCGGAGAGCACTTTAACCGAAACACCTTGGGCTGCAAAGTAGTCCAACGTTTCGCGGGCGTCTGGCCGAACCTTCTGCTCGAGCACCACCAGCGCGACGGGGGTGACTTGGCCCGGTGCGTCCGGATGGTTTACGGCCACGTCGCCGGTGCCTACCAGCAGCACCCGCAACCCCAGCGCTCCTAGCCGCTCGGCCTGCTCGGCGGCCGCGGAAGCCGGATCCAGCAGCACATCGGGCGCGCCGATCACCCAGTTGCCGTGATCACGGTAGGACACACCGCTCCATTTGGTGGCCGACTTGAAAGGCGCAGCCGCGGTGACCATCCAGCCGGGCGGCTCCTGATAGGTCTCGGCGATCGCCTGCATACTGGCATTGGGCCGCGGGTCGGCCGCGGCCAACGCGGCCAGCACATCCGCGAGGCCATCCCGCCGCTGCGGCCCGTCGAGTTCCTCGACGCCCGAAACCCGCATACCGCTTTCGGTCAAGGTGCCCGTCTTGTCGGCGCAGACCAAATCGACCCGCGCAAGTCCCTCGATGGCGGGCAACTCCTGCACCAGGCACCGGCGTTGACCCAGCCTGATCACCCCGACCGCGAAAGCGATCGACGTCATCAGGACCAGGCCTTCGGGCACCATCGGCACCAGCGCACCGACCATCCGCAGCACGGACCGCCGCCACCCCGCGTGCGTGGCGAACAACTGCGTGTAGATCGTCAGCAGACCGGCCGGCACCAACAGGTAAGTGATGAACTGCAGAATCCGGTTAATACCATTGCGCAGTTCGGATTTCACCAAGGTGAACTTGCTCGCCTCTTCAGCCAGCTTGGCGGCATAGGCCTGTCGCCCGACCTTCGTAGCGCGATAGGCGCCGATACCCGCGACGACAAAGCTGCCCGACATCACCGCGTCGCCGGTCTCCTTGACGATCGGGTCCGCCTCACCGGTCAGCAGCGACTCGTCGATTTCCAGGTTCACCTCTTCGACGATCTCGCCGTCGACGACGACCTGATCTCCGGGTCCGAGCTCGATGATGTCGTCGAGCACCACCTCGCTGGGCAACAGCGTTCGAGTTCCGGATTGCCTGCGCACCAATGGTTTCGCCTGCCCGATGATCGCCAGCTTGTCCAGCATCTGCTTGGCCCGGATCTCCTGGATCATGCCGATAACGCTGTTGGCGATGATGAGCAGGCCGAACATCCCGTTGATCACCGAGCCCGTCGCCAAGACGATCAGCAGCAGCACCCCCAGGATCGCGTTGATCCGGGTGAACACGTTGGCCCGGACGATTGCCGCGACGCTGCGTGTGCCACGTTCCGGTACGGCGTTGCTCTTGCCGTCGGCTACCCGCTGTGCCACCTCGGCATCGGTCAGGCCCCCGATCAGCGATGAGTTCATCGAGTGAAGGTTCCCAGATGGTCCGAGTCGAAGTACTCCAGGTTCAGCGTGGCGCCGGGGAACCCGGAGAAGACAGCCTTGGAAATCGTTCCAGCTGGGGCATTTTCATTCGTCACCGGGAAGGTGAAGGTATCGCCGTCCCAGTGCGTCAAGGTGAAGGTCCGGTTTTTCGGGCCCATTGCCAGCTGCAGAGCGCCGTCGCGTTCGGTTACGATGGCCGGACCCCAGAAGTCACTGGCGTACAGGCCTTCGTAGTCGCTCAGCGGTCTGGCCGGCGCGGAGTTAGCCGGGGGCTGCTTGCCGACCAGCGAACCTTCCGGATTGTTCATCCAGCTCATCGCCTGCTTGTATAGATGGGCCCAGTTTTCGCGTATCTGGCCGTATTGCACCAGATCCATGAATTCGGCGGTGAGCGTCTCCGGCACGCCGATGGGTGCGGCGTTGGTCAGCGCGATGATGCCCACGTCCTCGGACGGCATGACCACAAAGTTTGTCGCGGCGCCCAGCGAGAAAGCGCCGGAATGGCTGTATTCGGTGCGCCCCGACGAGGACACCGACACGTTGAATCCGTAACCGTAGAGGCTGGGGCGCGCCTTCGGCGTCGTGGAGGGCACCGAAATCATGCTGCGCGGTGTTGACGGGCAGCAGAGCTTCCGGCGACGCGATCCGCTCGCCGTTGTATGTTCCGTTGCGCAGCAACATGGTTAGCCAGCGCGCCATGTCATTGACCGACGAACTCACCCCGCCCGCGGCAGTTTGGGCATCCGGATCCCGTTGGAAGCGGGCCTCCCATCTGTCTCCGACTTGGACGTGGTTGACCGCGTGGTTGGACCTGGCGATGAAGTCGGCGAACCGCGAACTCGTCGATGTCATGCCCAGCGGGCGGTAGAGCACCGCGTCGGACAGATCCTCCCATGGTTTGCCCGCTGCGGCCGCCACCGCCTCGGCGGCGGCGGTGATTCCGAAGTTGGTGTAAGCGTAGCTGATTCGGAAGGGCGCCAGCGGTAAGTACTTCAGCCGCTCGAGCGACTCCCGGCGGTCATAGCCCAGATCCTCGAGTTTGTCACCGGCGTGGTCGGGCAGCCCGGAACGATGCGCATACAGGTCGGCGACGGTCAGGTTGCTGGTGACATAGGTATCGCTCAGCGCGAACCACGGCAGCTTGGACACCACAGGTGTGTCCCACGCGACGACGTTGTCGCTGACTTCGTGCGCTACCACCGTCGCACCGACCGATTTCGACACCGAGGCCAACTGGAAGACGGTGTCGGCGTCCACCTTGTTGTCTGGACCGTTGCCTTTGCTCATGTCCCTGACGCCGAAGCCCCTGGCATACACTGTCTTTCCACCGTGGACAATGGCTACGGCCATTCCCGGGATGCCGGTGCTTTTCATCAGCTCGCCGACCAGGCCGTCGACCTTTGAGATGGCCTCGTCGATGCGGCCGGCTGGGATTTGTAGACCCGACACTTCGTTGGGCGGAGCGTCGGACAGTGCGGACGGCGGGCTGGACACCGGTTGCGCGGGTCCGCATCCCATCAACGCAAGCAAGGCCACCACGAGAGCGGCCCTTGCCGCACGTTTCGTCATGGCCGCACTTTAGCTGGAACAGCTAGCGAGTCAGAACCGCCACCACGAGTTGGATTTCCCGGGCACCGCGGCATCAATGCGTTGACCGGGTGCGGGCACCGCCACATTCACCTGAGCGGGCTCCGCGGCGGCGAGCAGGCGCTCAACCGGCTCGGCCCACGGATGGGGGGCCAACCGAAAGGTGCCCCAGTGGATGGGCACCAGCAGTCCGGACCTTGAGTTGGTGACATCCAGGTGCGCCCGGACCGCCTCCTCGGGGTTCATGTGGATGTCCGGCCACGCCGTGTTGTAGGCCCCGATGGGCAGCAGGGTCAGGTCGAACGGTCCGTGGTCGGCACCGATCTGCGTGAAGCTCTTGGTGTAGCCGGTGTCGCCGCCGAAATACGCGCGATGACCCGGACCGATGAACGCCCACGACGCCCACAGCGTGGTATTGCGGTCCAGGAAACGACCCGAGAAGTGCCGAGCCGGCATGCAAATCAAGGTCAGCTCGTCGATCTGAGCGCTCTGGTGCCAGTCCAGCTCAACTATGCGGTGCTCGGGTATCCCCCACGCACGCAGGTGGGCACCGACACCAAGCGGCACAAAGAACGGGGCCCACTGAGTGCGCGCCAACGCCATAACGGTGTCGATATCGAGGTGGTCGTAGTGGTCATGGCTGATCACCACCGCGTCGACGGCGGGCAGCCCCTCCAGCTGCACCGGCGGCGGGTGCAGCCGCTGCGGTCCGACGATGTCCGACGGCGAGCAGCGGTCACTCCACACCGGATCGGTGAGGACACGGTAACCGTCGATTTCCAGCAGCGCCGTCGAGTGACCGAACCAGCTGACGGCGAGCCTGCTGCGGTCACCGTCGAAAATCGGCGGGACGCCCAACGGGATTGGACGTGCCGGCCGACTACCGCCGCGGTTACCCAGCAACTCCCACACGATGAGGCGCAATTGCTCGCGATCCATCTTGTATATCGAGGCGGGATCGAGGTTGACGAACACGCCGTCGCGATAGTTCGGCGACCCCGCCGCCACCGCCCGGATCGAAGCGGGGTCAGCTCCGAGGGCAGCCGGCGCGCCATGTAGGGCTCGCAACAACCAACTACCGGCCGCTAGCGACGCCGTACCGGCGGCCAGCCGCAGCGCCCCCCGCAGCATGACTGTCAGGCCCCCTGGAACTTCGGCGGCCGCTTCTCCACACGGGCGATCTGGGCTTCGATGACATCCTGGCTGTTCCAGGCTTTGTCGAAGAGCTCCTTATGCACGGGCCCGGTCTCCTCGATGGCGTCGTCGTTGAGCACCCGCTTGGCGTGCTGGATCGCCAGCGGTGCCAGGCCGGCGATCTCGGCGGCCCAGGCCTGGGCCTCGGCCAGCGTCCCGATGCGGTTGGCCATTCCGGTCTGCAGCGCCACCTCGGCGGTCAGCTTCTCCGCGGCCAGCAGCATCGCCCGGGCCCGGCCATGACCGACCAGCGAAGACAGCCGACGGATACTCCAGTTGTCAAGGGCAAGACCGTATTTCGAAGTCGGAAACTGAAAGAACGCCTCCGGCGCGACGACCCGCAGATCACATTGCATGGCCAGCTGCAGGCCAGCGCCGATGGCGGGGCCGTTGATGGCGCCAATCACCGGCATGGGTGTTGCGTCCATGGCCTTGTGCAGCTCGATGAGCCGGTCGGGATAGTCGGCGGCGAAAGCGTCGCCACTTAGGTCCGCGCCGGCGCAGAACACCGTGCCCTGGCCGGTCAGCACAATGGCGCGGGTGACCCCGTCGCCGGCTTTCAGCACGGCTTCCCGCAGCTCTTCGACGAGCTGGGAGTTCAGGGCATTGCGGCGCTCGGGGCGCTGCAGCTCAATGGTCATAACGGCTTCTGCCTGGGTGACACCGATCATGGCAGCCACCATATATAGCCTCATCACGTGAGTCGTATCACGGCTAGTCAACTGCGCGATGCGGTGCTGGACCAGGATTCCTTCATCCGCTGGGATAGCGAGCCGCTCGCGGTGCCGGCAAGCGAGTCCTATGCGCGAGAGCTGGCTGACGCCCGGGCCGCCACCGGTCTGGACGAATCGGTACTCACCGGCGAGGGGCGGATATTCGGGCGCCGCGTGGCGGTGGTGGTCTGCGAGTTCGGCTTCCTCGGCGGCTCCATCGGCGTGGCGGCGGCTGAACGGATCACCGCTGCCGTGCAGCGGGCGACCGCCGAGCGACTGCCGCTGCTGGCCTCGCCGAGCTCCGGCGGCACCCGCATGCAGGAGGGCACGGTCGCGTTTCTGCAGATGGTGAAGATCGCCGCGGCCGTCAGACTCCACAAACAGGCGCACCTGCCCTACCTGGTCTACTTGCGCAACCCGACCACCGGCGGGGTGTTCGCGTCGTGGGGCTCGCTGGGTCACGTCACCGTCGCCGAGCCGGGCGCTCTGATCGGCTTCCTTGGGCCTCGGGTGTACCGGCTGCTCTATGGCGAACCCTTCCCGGAGTGCATCCAGACCGCGCAGAATCTGCAGCGGCACGGGGTGATCGACGGCGTCATTGCGCTGGACGAGCTGCGCCGGACGCTGGATCGTGCGCTCACGGTGATCGCCGACCCACCCGAGCCGCTACCGGCACCGCAGCCACCCGAACCGACACCCGACGTGCCGGCGTGGGACTCGGTGGTGGCGTCACGACGACCGGACCGGCCGGGTGTCGGACTTTTGTTGCGACACGGCGCCACCGACCGGGTGCTGTTGTCGGGCACCGGCCAGGGGGAGGCGGCGACCACCCTGCTGGCGCTGGCCCGCTTCGCCGGCCAGCCCGCGGTGGTGCTCGGCCAGCAGCGCGTCACGGGCGGGATGGTCGGGCCCGCTTCGCTGCGCGAGGTCCGGCGCGGCATGGCACTGGCGGCCGAGCTGCGCCTGCCGCTGGTGCTCGTGATTGACACCGCCGGGCCGGCGCTCTCGGTCGAAGCCGAGCAGGGTGGGCTGGCCGGCCAGATCGCCCAGTGTCTGGCCGAGCTGGTGACCCTGGATACCCCGACGGTGTCGGTCCTGCTGGGCCAGGGCAGCGGCGGACCGGCGCTGGCGATGGTGCCCGCCGACCGGGTGCTGGCCGCATTGCACGGCTGGCTGGCGCCGCTGCCACCGGAGGGCGCCAGCGCGATTGTCTTCCGCGACACCGCCCATGCCGCTGAACTCGCTGCGGCACAAGGCATCCGGTCGGCCGACCTGCTGGCATCCGGGATTGTCGACGTCATCGTGCCGGAGCATCCGGATGCCGCCGACGAGCCGGTCGAGTTCTCCCAGCGACTGTCGCTTGCCATAGCCGCTGAGGTAAACGCGCTGCGTGCGATACCCGCCGCCGAGCGGTTGACCGCGCGATTGCACCGCTACCACCGCATCGGGTTGCCCCGCGACACTTAAACCACGTACACGACACGAAGGTCCCCGCCGCACGACGGCAGCTGGCGTTGCGGTTGAGCGGCCTGGGCAACCGGTGTTTTGCCCCCACGTCGAGGACGCCGACGACTTAGGGAAGCAGCCGCTTCAGGCGCGGGGTGGCGCCGAAATCGAAAGCCCGCAACACCAACGGTGGCCAAGACATCGAATGGCATGGCGGCATCCGCGGGCAGTTGCAGCGCAGCCTCGAAAACATAACCATTTGGTCACCGGGCCATCCAGGGGTGTTCCTCCCACCGCCATAGCCGACAGTCAGGCAAAATGGCGGCATGGACACTTCAGCGACCTCACCGCGGGTATTGGTCGTCGACGACGACTCCGATGTGCTCGCGTCGCTAGAACGCGGCCTGCGGCTGTCCGGATTCGAGGTGTCGACGGCAGTCGACGGCGCCGAGGCCTTACGCAGCGCCACCGAGACGCGGCCGGACGCGATCGTGCTCGACATCAACATGCCCGTGCTGGACGGTGTCAGCGTCGTGACGGCGCTGAGAGCCATGGACAACGACGTCCCGGTGTGCGTACTCAGCGCCCGCAGCTCGGTCGACGATCGGGTGGCGGGCCTGGAGGCCGGTGCCGACGATTACCTGGTCAAACCCTTCGTGCTGGCCGAGCTGGTCGCGCGGGTGAAGGCGCTGCTGCGCCGCCGCGGTTCCACCGCGACGTCCTCCTCGGAGACCATCACGGTGGGCCCGCTGGAGGTGGACATTCCCGGCCGGCGGGCCCGGGTCAACGGCGTCGACGTCGACCTGACCAAACGGGAATTCGACCTGCTGGCGGTGCTGGCCGAGCACAAGACCGCGGTGCTGTCCCGCGCGCAGCTGTTGGAGCTGGTGTGGGGCTATGACTTCGCCGCCGACACCAACGTCGTCGACGTGTTCATCGGGTACCTGCGCCGCAAGCTGGAGGCCAACGGCGGCCCCAGGCTGCTGCACACCGTCCGTGGAGTCGGGTTCGTGCTGCGCATGCAGTAAGGCAACAGATCGATGAGATCGCAGAAGCCATGAATATCCTGTCCCGGATTCTCGCCCGTACGCCTTCGCTGCGGACGCGGGTGGTGGTTGCGACGGTCATCGGCGCGGCGATTCCGGTGCTCATCGTCGGCACTGTCGTCTGGGTTGGCATCACCAACGACCGCAAGGAGCGGCTGGACCGCCGCCTGGACGAGGCCGCGGGTTTCGCGATCCCTTTTCTGCCGCGCGGTCTTGGTGAAATCCCGCGCTCGCCGAACGACAATGACGCCATCATGACGGTCCGCCGCGGCGGCCTGGTCAAAACGAATTCCGACGTCACGCTGCCCAAGCTGGACGTCGACTACGCCGACACTTACGTCAATGGGGTGCGCTACCGGGTGCGGACGGTGGAGATTCCCGGGCCGGAGCCGACGTCGCTTGCCGTTGGCGCGACCTACGACGCCACCATCGCCGAGACCAACAACCTGCACCGGCGGGTGCTGCTGATCTGTGGGTTCGCCATCGGTGCGGCGGCAGTGTTCGCCTGGCTGCTGGCCGCGTTCGCGGTGCGCCCGTTCAAACAGCTCGCTCAGCAAACCCGATCGATCGACGCGGGTGACGAGGCACCGCAGGTGGAAGTGCACGGCGCCACCGAAGCCGTCGAGATCGCCGAAGCAATGCGGGGCATGCTGCAGCGCATCTGGAACGAACAGAACCGGACCAAGGAGGCACTCGCCTCGGCCCGTGACTTCGCCGCCGTGTCCTCGCACGAGCTGCGCACCCCCCTGACCGCGATGCGCACCAACCTCGAGGTGCTGTCCACCCTGGACATGCCCGACGACCAGCGCAAAGAGGTGCTGGGCGACGTCATCCGCACCCAGTCGCGAATCGAGGCCACGCTGAGCGCCCTCGAGCGGTTGGCGCAGGGTGAACTGTCGACGTCCGACGATCACGTGCCGGTCGACATCACCGAGCTGCTCGACCGCGCCGCCCACGATGCGATCCGGATCTACCCCGACCTCGATGTCTCGCTGGTGCCCTCGCCCACCTGCATCATCGTCGGGTTACCGGCCGGATTGCGTTTGGCCGTCGACAACGCGATCGCCAATGCCGTCAAGCATGGCGGCGCCACCCGAGTCCAGCTGTCGGCGGTCAGCTCGCGCGCCGGAGTGGAAATCGCGGTCGACGACAACGGCAGCGGCGTGCCCGCAGACGAGCGCCACCTGGTATTCGAGCGGTTTTCCCGCGGGTCGACGGCCTCGCATTCGGGCTCGGGCCTGGGGCTGGCGTTGGTGGCCCAGCAGGCTCACCTGCACGGCGGGACAGCTTCACTGGAGACCAGTCCGCTCGGTGGCGCGCGGCTAGTGCTGCGCCTCCCCGGCCCCAGCTAGCGGCTCTACTGCCGGCTCCCTAACGGCGCCAGCCGGTAATCGGCGCGCTGTCCTTGAAAAGTGGCTTAGCGCTTGTGAAATCGAGCGCGTCGACATTCGGATCGATATGAATTTGGCCGATGATGTTGACGCGGGAGCAGCAGACTTGCACTCGTCCGCCCCTGCAGACGAAATTCACAAGTCGGGCACACTGGAGCGATGGGCAATGGCAGAAAACCGACCGACAGCGACACCCTGGCACACATTCGCGAGCTCGTCGCCGAGGAAAAAGAATTGCGCGCGCAGCTGCAGCACCGCGAGATCAGCACATCACAGGAGCATGATCGCCTTCGCCGGCTCGAGACCGAACTCGACCAGTGCTGGGACCTGCTGCGGCAACGTCGGGCGCTGCGCGACAGCGGTGGCGACCCACGCGAGGCGGAGGTGCGTCCGCCCGACGAGGTCGAGGGCTACCTGAGCTGAGCGACCGCGCGGCAGATGTTGACGTCGTCGTCATAGGCGGCGGTCACAACGGCCTGGTCGCGGCCGCCTACCTGGCCCGGGCGGGCCTTCGGGTGCGGTTGCTGGAGCGACTGGGCCGGATCGGCGGGGCCGCCGTCTCGGTGCAAGCCTTCGACGGTGTCGGAGTCCGGGTGTCGAAGTACTCCTACCTGGTCAGCTTGCTGCCGCCCCGCATCATCGACGACCTGGGCGCTGCGGTGCGGTTGACCCCGCGGCAATTTTCGTCGTATACCCCGCAACCGGCCACGGGAGGGCGCTCCGGTCTGCTGGTCCAGGCACCCGGCGGGCACGCCCCCCACACGTTCGCCGCGATCGGCGCCGCCGGTGACGAGCGCGGGTTCGCCGCGTTCTACCAGCGCTGCCGGCTGGTGACCGAACGGCTCTGGCCGACGCTGCTCGAACCGCTGCGCACCCGCGAGCAAGCCCGACGGCACGTCCTGGAAAGCGGCGACCACCACGTGGCGGCCGCATGGCAGGCCATGATCGACGAGCCGATTGGCCATGCCATCGCCGATGCGGTGGGCGATGACCTGGTCCGCGGCGTGATCGCGACGGACGCGCTGATCGGCACCTTCGCTCGCGTCGATGACCCCTCGCTGCTGCAGAACGTCTGCTTCCTGTATCACGTGCTCGGTGGGGGAACCGGAAACTGGGACGTCCCGGTCGGAGGGATGGGCTCGCTGACCGCCGCCCTGGCGGCGGCCGCCGTCGGCCACGGTGCCGAAATAACCACCGGCGCCGAGGTTTACGCCGTCGAACCGAGCGGCCAGGTGCGCTATCGCAGCGGCGACGACGAGCACCTGATCCGGGCGCGTTTCGTTCTTGCCGGCGTCACACCGGCGGTCCTGGCCGGCCTACTCGGCGAGCACCCTGCACCATTGGCTCAAGGCGCGCAGGTCAAGGTGAACATGTTGCTGCGGCGGCTGCCCCGGTTACGCGATGACGGTGTCACACCCGAACAGGCGTTTGCCGGGACGTTCCACGTCAACGAGACGTGGACACAACTGGATACGGCATATTCGCGGGCGGCCGCCGGGCAAGTACCAGATCCGCTGCCGTGCGAAGCCTACTGCCATTCGCTGACCGACCCGAGCATCCTCTCGCCCGGCCTGCGTGACTCGGGTGCTCAGACGATGACGGTGTTCGGCTTGCACACCCCGCACGCGCTGTTCAGCGGCACCGACTCCGACACCTTGCGCAACCAACTAACCGACACGGTGCTGGCGTCGCTGAATTCCGTTCTGGCCGAACCTATTCAGAAGCTCTTACTGCCCGACGTGCATGGCCGGCCGTGCATCGAGACGACGACCACGCTGGACTTGGAGCGCACGCTGCAGATGAGCGGCGGCAACATTTTCCACGGCGCCTTGTCCTGGCCATTCGCAGACGACGACCCGCTGGACACACCGGCGCGGCAATGGGGCGTGGCCACCGCCCACGAGCGGATCCTGCTGTGCGGCGCGGGCGCCCGTCGCGGCGGGGCGGTATCGGGCATCGGCGGGCACAACGCCGCGATGGCAGTGCTGGCTTCGGTTTAGCTACCGCGCGTCAAATCGTGGTGCCGCGCGATAGCTACCGCGCTTCAATCGTGGTGTAGTCACGCTCGGTGTACCCGGTGTAGATCTGGCGCGGACGGCCGATCTTGCTGTCACCCTCGTCATGCATCTCACGCCAGTGCGCAATCCAGCCGGGCAGCCGGCCCAACGCAAACAGCACGGTGAACATCCGGGTCGGGAACCCGAGGGCCCGGTAGATCAGGCCGGTGTAGAAGTCGACGTTGGGGTAGAGCTTGCGCTCGACGAAGTAGTCGTCGGTCAGCGCCGCCTCTTCGAGATCCTTCGCGATGCCCAGCAGGTCGTCGTCGCCGCCGAGCTTGGCCAGGATTTTGTCGGCCTGTTCCTTGACGATCCGGGCCCGCGGGTCGTAGTTCTTGTAGACGCGGTGGCCGAAGCCCATCAGTTTGACGCCGGCCTCGCGGTTCTTCACTTTGCGGACAAATTCGCCGACGTCGTCGCCGCTCTCCCGAATGCTTTCCAGCATCTCAAGCACCGCCTGGTTGGCGCCGCCATGCAGCGGGCCCCAGAGCGCGTTGATGCCGCCGGAAATCGAGGTGAACAGGTTGGCCCGCGACGAACCCACCAGCCGAACCGTCGACGTGGAGCAGTTCTGTTCGTGGTCGGCGTGCAGGATGAACAGCATGTCCAGCGCCCGCACCACCTCGGGGTCGGCCTCGTAGGGCTCGGCCGGCAGCCCGAACGTCATCCGCAGGAAGTTCTCCACCAGCGTCAGGGAGTTGTCCGGGTAGAGGAACGGCTGTCCGACCGACTTCTTATACGCGTATGCGGCGATGGTGGGCAGCTTGGCCAGCAGACGAATGGTCGACAGCTCGACCTGGCCGTTGTCCATCGGGTCCAGCGCGTCCGGGTAGTAGGCGCTCAACGCGTTCACCACGCTGGACAACACCGGCATCGGGTGCGCATTACGAGGAAAGCCATCGAAGAAACGCTTCAGATCCTCGTGCAACATGGTGTGCATCTGGATCCGCTGGGTGAATGCGTCCAGCTGCTCCTTGTTCGGCAACTCACCGTAGATCAGCAGGTAGCTCACCTCGATGAAGGTCGACTTCTCGGCGAGCTGCTCAATCGGATATCCGCGGTAGCGCAGGATCCCGGCGTCGCCGTCGATGTAGGTGATTGAGCTCTTGGCCGCGGCGGTGTTGACGAAGCCGACATCGAACGTGGTGTAGCCGGTCTTCGATAACAGCGAGCCGAGCGCAATGCCGTCAGCTCCTTCGGTGGCGTGGACGACCTGCAGGTCGATCTCGCCCCCCGGGTACTTCAGAGTTGCGGTGTCGTCGGTGTCGGCCACGAGAACCCCTTTGCGCTCTGGCTGATATGGCTGCCCTAACTCGGTGCTTATAGCTGAAGGTAGTCGTTATCGCGACGAGGCGCCTGCCCGGGGTCGGGTCTGGAAGGATCTGGCCAGCAATCGTTCAGCTGACCCTTGCTCGGTCGTACCCCGTGTCGACTCTCGGCGTACCCGGTTCAGCAGCGGAGCTGCCGGCGGCCCGCAAGCGGATAGTGCACCCAGCCGGCGCGCATCGTCGCCGGGCTCAGGGCTGAAGGCGCTCGACACGACCGCCGCTGACCCGAATCCGGTTGTGCAGCCGGCTTTCCCGCCCCTGCCAGAATTCCACCGACTCAGGAGCAATGAGATAGCCGCCCCAGCCTGGTGGCACCGGAATCCGCTCGGAGTCGGCGAAGCGCGCGGTCACCGCTGCCAGCTGGTCAAGCAGCGCCGCGCGTGACGCGATCGGCTGCGACTGGTGCGATGCCCAGGCGCCCAGTTGCGAGCCGCGCGGCCGCTTGGACCAGTATTCCTGGGTGACCTGCGGTGCGACCTTGCTCACCGCACCCCGGATGTGGACCTGCCGCCCCAGTTGGTACCAGGGAAACGTCACCGATGCGTACGGCGTCGCCGCCAGCTCGACACCCTTGGCTGAGTCATAGTTGGTGAAAAAAGTGATCCCGGTCTCCTCCACGCTTTTGCACAACACCGATCGGCTCATCGGCCTCCCCGCCGCGACGGTAGCCAGCACCATGGCGTTGGGCTCGGCAACGCCATACCGTTCGGCGTCGTCAATCCATTTGCGCAACAACGCAAGCCAACCGTCATTGAGCCAATCCGCGTCAAGATCCGGGCTGCCGTCCTTCTCGACGGACCCGTATTCCACGCGCATTCTCTGCAGGTGCTCTTTACCTGGTCCCGGGTCTGATCCTGCCACCGCGCCAACGCTACCGGGGCCTGCGACCGGCCGGTAGCGTCGGCCCGAAGCAGGGGTGCAAGAATTTTCCTATGACTGTGGTCCCCGAAAACTTTGTCCCCGGCCTGGAAGGCGTGGTGGCGTTCACCACCGAAATTGCCGAACCGGATAAAGACGGCGGCGCGCTGCGCTACCGCGGTGTCGACATCGAAGATCTAGTGAATCAGCAGGTCACCTTCGGCGACGTGTGGGCGCTACTGGTCGACGGCAAGTTCGGCCACGGGCTACCGCCGGCCGAGCCGTTCCCGCTGCCGATCCACACCGGCGATGTGCGCGTCGACGTGCAAGCGGGCCTGGCGATGCTCGCGCCGATCTGGGGGTACAGGCCCCTGCTCGACACCGACGACGAAACCGCCCGCAACCAGCTGGCCCGAGCCTCGGTGATGGCACTGTCCTACGTCGCACAGTCCGCGCGCGGCATTTACCAGCCGGCGGTCCCGCAGCGAGTCATCGATGAATGCCCCACGGTGACAGCCCGTTTCATGACCCGCTGGCAGGGCGAGCCGGACCCGCGGCATGTCGAGGCCATTGACGCCTACTGGGTGTCGGCCGCCGAGCACGGCATGAACGCCTCAACGTTCACCGCGCGAGTGATCGCATCCACCGGCGCCGACGTGGCAGCGGCGTTGTCGGGGGCAATCGGGGCGATGAGCGGCCCGCTGCACGGCGGTGCACCGGCGCGGGTCCTGCCGATGCTCGAAGAGGTCGAGCGCACCGGCGACGCACGTAGCCTGGTCAAGAAGATCCTCGACCGTGGCGAGAAGCTGATGGGATTCGGGCATCGGGTCTACCGGGCGGAGGACCCGCGGGCGCGGGTGTTGCGGGCGGCCGCCGAGCGGCTGGGCGCACCGCGCCACGAGGTCGCGGTGGCGGTGGAGCAGGCTGCGCTGGCCGAGCTGCGGGAGCGCCGGCCGGACCGGGCCATCGAGACCAACGTGGAATTCTGGGCCGCGGTAATCCTGGACTTCGCCCGGGTGCCGGCCAACATGATGCCGGCGATGTTCACCTGTGGGCGCACCGCGGGGTGGTGCGCCCACATTCTGGAGCAGAAACGACTCGGCAAGCTGGTCCGCCCGTCGGCTATCTATGTGGGACCGGCCCCTCGCAGTCCGGAATCCGTCGAAGGGTGGGACCGGGTTCTCACCCACGCCTGAGTCCGTCGGTTGTCGGTCCTGCGCGATTAACTGATTCCGCCGCGATGACTTTGCGTCGCGGGTGAAGTCAATAACCGTGACCCAGCCCTCGCCGGGGGCTGGCATCCGAGACCGACAGCAAGGAGGACCACAATGGCGATCAACATCGAACCCGCACTGTCCCCACACCTCGTAGTCGATGACGCCGCCGCGGCAATCGACTTCTACATCAAGGCTTTTGGCGCCGAGGAGCTGGGACGCGTGCCTCGTCCCGACGGCAAACTTGTCCACGCCGCGGTACGCATAAACGGGTTTCTGGTAATGCTCGCGGACGACTTCCCGGAAATGTGCGGCGGCAAGTCGATGACTCCTAAGTCACTGGGCGGAACTCCGGTCACCATCCATCTGACGGTCACCGACGTCGACGCCAAGTTCCAGCGGGCGCTGGACGCGGGCGCCACGGTGGCGGCTGCGTTGCACGACCAGTTCTGGGGAGACCGCTACGGCGTGGTCGCGGATCCGTTCGGCCACCACTGGTCGCTGGGCCAGCCGGTCCGCGAGGTCAGTATGGAAGAGATCCAAGCCGCGATGTCTGCGCAGGCAGGCAAGTAGCCGGCAGTCGGCTACCAGTCGCGCAGCCGGCGTCGCAGCGGCGGCGCCGGCTCAGCGGCGGCTGCGGCCGCGAGCATGTCGGCGATATCGGTGAACTTGTTGCGCGGCCGACCGTCATCACTCCCCCGCGCCACCTCCGCGGCGTCGATCGCTTGCCATCCCTTGGTGTCGACGGCGTCGGGCTGGCGGGCGTGGACCAGCGTGGCCAGCGCCTCCGGTTTGGCCAGCGGGTCGGTCAACTTGCCGGCGTTGAAATCGCCGACCAGCCCCTGAACGGTTTGCAAGGAGCAGGATTTGTTGGTCCCGATAAAGCCTGTTGGCCCGCGCTTGATCCAACCCGCGACGTATACGCCGGGCACCGGTCGGCCGGAGCGGGGATCGACGACACGACCGTCCTGGTTGGGGACAACACCCGCTGACTCGTCAAACGGAAGACCGCGAACCGGCTTGCCGCGGTAGCCGATCGAGGTCAGCACCAGACCCGTATCGAGCCGGCACACCTCGTCGGCGCCGGTGACCGAGAATTCCACGCCGGTTGCCCGCTGCTGACCCAGCACGCGCGTGGGCGTGAGCTCATACGCCAGCCTGATTCGGGGGCGCGAGGACGGCGCCGAACTGTCGCCCAGTTTGCTCAAGATCTCCAGCTTGTTCTTCGTGAGCAGGTCAGAAACGGTCGCGAGATCGCGTGCCACCAGCTCGTGGTCGCCGACGTCGAGCACGACCTCGGCGGTGCCGGTGAGTCCGATCAGTTCGGGCAACGTGAACGCCGAGTGGGCGGGGCCGCGCCGGGCGGCGATCACCACTTCGCGCACCGCGGAGCTACGAAATGCCGCCAGTGCGTGGTCAGAGATGTCGGTGCGGGCCAGGTCGTCGGGATCTGTCGTGAGCACCCGAGCCACGTCGAGGGCGACGTTTCCGTTGCCGATGATCACCACCCGTTCGTGGCTGAGATCGACTGGCAAGCCGGTAAATTCGGGATGCCCGTTGATCCATGCGACCAACTCGGTGGCGGTTCCGGTGCCCGGCAGGCCCATGCCGTCGATGTCCAGCCGACGGTCATCGGGCGCGCCGACGGCGTACAGCACGGCGTGATGATGGGCCAATAGGTCGGCGTGGCTCAGGTGTCTGCCGATCTCAACGTTGAGGTAGAACTGGAAGCGGCGATGACGGGCGACGCGGTCGAAGAGCCGGGTGACCCGTTTGGTGTTCTGGTGATCGGGTGCCACCCCGGCGCGCACCAGCCCGTAAGGGGTAGGCAGCTTCTCAAACACGTTGACCCACACACCATGCTGGGTGAGCAGTTCGTCAGCGGCATACATCGCCGCCGGCCCGGACCCCACAATGGCCACCGTCAACGGCTGACGGCGGGCACGTACCTCGGACGCCGGGAGCACCGGGGCCAGCTTCGACGTGGGCGGCAGCTTCACGTCCGCGGGCCGCTTCGGGTAAAAGGATGCGTTGATCTCGACGAACGGCAGCTGCTTGGAATCCAACCGGGTGTCGGGCGCGATCGCGCCAACCGGGCAGGCACTCACGCAGGCACCACAGTCCACGCAGGCCACCGGATCGATATAGAGCATCTCCGAAGTGGCGAAGCCCGGCTCATCCGGTGTCGGGTGAATGCAATTCACCGGGCAGGCGAAAACGCAGGACCCGTCGTTGCAGCACGACTGGGTAATAACGTGCGGCATAAAACTGCAGCCCGGGAACGCGCTATGCGGCCGGTGCCGCAGCCAGATGCCGGCGTTGTGGCTCGCCGCGGTAGCGCGACGGCCTGCCGTCGATCTTGCAGAGCCGCCACATGAGCCGCGCGGAGCGAGTCTCCATCAGCCCGGTGTCGTGAGCCAGCATCCGCACATCGGCGAACATGTCGCTCAGCCACTTTCGCGAATCCGGCGACCGGAAGAAGAGTTCCTTTTTGACCTCGCGCGGGATCTCGAACTCTTCCCAGAATGACTTGGGCGGCAACGTAATCGCCTGGCACAACGCCCGCATCGTCAGCGGCAAGTACAGCGACGTCCAGAACCGCTGCCGCCGGTTCAGGTCCGGCAACCGCCTGCGCAAAAACTCGTGAGCGAACGAGATGTGCCGCGCTTCCTCGGCCACGTGGATGGCCATCACCCGCTCCATGATCGGGTGCAACGACTTGCCTTCGCGCAGCACATTTTTCTGCATGTGGTCGATGGGTTCCTCGCCGGCTAGCACCCCGATGAAAAACGCCACCGGCAACGGACCGGCGACCAGCGGAACCAACGGCGAAAGCCAGCGCAGCATCCTCGGCATGCCCGGGACGTCGGCGCCGACGCGGTTCACCATCTCCTGGAACATCATGGTGTGGTTGCACTCTTCAACCGATTCGTGCAAGCAGTACCGATATTCCGGTGACCCGTTGGGCACCCAGAACGTGTAGTTCATCAAGCCGCGGATCAGGATGGATTCAAAGTGCAGCCCGACCTTGGCGACGTTGGCCTGGCGCCACATGCCGATCTTGATCTTGCGTTCTTCCGACTGCGCCTGATACCAGGGATGACGGCCCAGCGGGTCGGTCATCGGCAGGATCCACCGGGGGTCGCTTTCCGTGACGGCGAATTCCGAAGATTCCCAAGCGATATCGGTGTACGGGTTGAAGTTTCGCCGCACAGACCCCTCAGACAATGTGGCGAGTGTGTTCACGTACTCGGCGTCGTCGCGCACCTCCATATTGCGGCGCCAACGCCGGACCATTCGCGTCCTGGCCATACCAAGCCTCCCCAAACGAGGTTTACATTTGGACGTGCCGTGTCCAGACAGTACCGCAGGTACCGGTTATTTTCTAGACCCCTCGGGGCGCTGTGACCTGACCAGTGGTCAGCCATTTAGTGTGGCGTGACTCACAGCGAGCGGCATACGCATACGGCTCGGCCAGGCGTTACGCGGTAGCGGCGAACGCCCGTAATCGGCCCACTGCGCCGTCGCGTCTAATGCGCTCACTACCCTGATGAGCATGGCTGACCAGCTCCAGATTCCCGCTGACATCAAACCCCGCGACGGCCGCTTCGGATGCGGTCCATCGAAGGTTCGACCCGAACAATTGAAGGCGTTGTCCACCACCGCGGCGCCGTTGTTCGGTACATCGCACCGGCAAGCGCCCGTCAAGGATCTCGTCGGCCGGGTTCGGTCGGGACTGGCCGAACTGTTCTCCGTGCCAGATGGTTATCAGGTCGTTCTGGGCAACGGTGGCGCGACGGCGTTCTGGGATGCCGCAGCTTTCGGGCTGATCGACAAGCGCTCGCTGCATCTGGCCTACGGCGAGTTCAGCGCGAAGTTCGCCTCCGCGGTCACCAAGAACCCGTTCGTCGGCGACCCCATCGTCATCAGGTCCGATCCCGGCAGTGCTCCCGAGCCGCAGGCCGATCCGTCGGTAGATGTGATCGCGTGGGCGCACAACGAGACGTCGACCGGGGTCGCGGTGCCGGTCCGCCGCCCATCCGGCTCGGGCGACGCCCTGCTCGTCATCGACGCAACCTCCGGCGCCGGCGGTCTGCCGGTCGACATCACCGAGGTTGACGCGTACTACTTTTCGCCGCAGAAGAACTTCGCCAGCGATGGCGGCCTGTGGCTGGCCATCATGAGCCCGGCCGCGCTGGCCCGCGTCGAGTCCATCGCGGCGTCGGGTCGCTGGGTTCCCGATTTCCTGTCACTGCCGATCGCGGTGGACAACAGCCTGAAGAATCAGACCTACAACACCCCGGCGATCGGCACGCTGGTGCTGATAGCCGAACAGATCGACTGGATGCTCGGCAACGGCGGGCTTCAGTGGGCAGTCAAGCACACGGCGGACTCGTCGCAGCGGTTGTACTCCTGGGCCGAAGAACGACCGTACACCACGCCCTTCGTCGCCGAGCCCGCGTTGCGGTCGCAGGTCGTGGGCACGATCGACTTCGTCGACGACGTCGACGCTGCAGCCGTTGCGAAGGTCTTGCGGGCGAACGGCATCGTCGACACCGAGCCGTACCGCAAACTCGGCCGCAACCAGTTGAGGGTCGGGATGTTCCCCGCAGTCGACCCCGACGACGTCAGCGCGCTCACCCAGTGCGTCGACTGGGTGGTCGAGCGGCTGTAGCGCGGCGACGATGCGGGCCCGCAGCGGGGCCCGCTGAGGAGCCGGGCAATCCGGCACCGCCCTGACGGTCATCAGCCTGCAACCGGCCAGCGTGTCAGACCGGGTTATGGGCGTTAGCTGCACTAGAGTGCGCACGTGACGGGTCCGTTGCCGACCTGCACGGATCCTGCGAGGAGAAGCCATGCGGGAACTCAAAATGGTTGGGCTCGATGCCGACGGTAAACACATCATCTGCGAGACCGACGACCCCGCAGAACAGTTCAAGCTGGCGGCCAGCGAACAACTCAGGACCGCTCTGCGCGGCGAAAAGGCGCCGCCGGAGCAACCGCAGCTCGACATCGAAGTCACCAACATGCTGAGCCCCAAAGAAATTCAGGCCAAGATCCGCGCCGGCGCATCCGTCGAGCAAGTAGCCACCGCGTCGGGCTCCGACGTCGCGCGGGTCCGCCGGTTTGCCCACCCGGTGTTGCTGGAGCGCGCTCGCGCCGCGGAGCTGGCAACGGCCGCGCATCCGGTCCTCGCCGACGGCCCCTCAGTGTTGACACTGCTGGAAACCATCAGCACCGCATTGGTGACGCGCGGTCTGGCCCCCGACAAACTCAGCTGGGATTCCTGGCGCAACGAAGACAGCCGTTGGACAGTGCAGCTTGCATGGAAGGTCGGCCGTTCGGACAACATCGCGCATTTCTGCTTCACTCCCGGCGCCCACGGCGGAACAGTCACGGCGATCGACGATGCGGCCAGTGGGCTGATCGACCCAGCCTTCGACCGTCCGCTGCGGCCGGTGGCGCGGGTGGCTCACGTCGACTTCGAAGAGACGGCGAAGCCGGCGGTCACCGAGCCGCACGAGCAGCCGGTGCACACCCGACGCGGTAAGCCCGTCATTCCGGCTTGGGAGGATGTGCTGCTCGGCGTGCGCTCAGGCGGACAGCGCTAGCCGCTACCCCGACACCGTCAGCGCGACCAGCGTCAGCCACGCGCCCACTACACCTACTGCTGCGCCCAGCACAAACCAGCGCAGCACCAGGGTGTGCCGCCAACCCCACAACGTCGGCGCCAGCCCGCCCGCCGCCACGAGATTGAGCCCGACCGCCAACAGCGGATGTACCCGGATCAACCCCAGACTCAGCACCACAACGCTGGCTCCGGTCACCGCAGTGACGAACCCGGCCACCGCCAAACCCGTTGCCCAGGGCACGGAGTCGTCACTCACGAGCCGAGACTAGCCTGATTGCCCGACGCTCCTCGGGCCGCCACGCGGCCCCCCTCGTCGCCAAGCCTGGCCCGTTCGTAGAACGCCAAAGCGGCGGCAGTGGCAACGTTGAGCGAGTCGGTGCCCCGCGACATTGGGATGCGTACCCGCACATCGCTTAACCGCAGGGTGGCCGCCGCCAGCCCCGGGCCCTCGGCGCCCACTAGCACCGCGATACGTTCGTCGCGCGCGGCCGCCATCGCCTCCGGCAGAGCGCAGGCCTCGCTGTGCGGAGTCATCGCCAGCAGCCGAAAACCGTTCTCTTTCAACATCACAAGCTCGGCGGGCCAGTTGATTGCTCGCGCATACGGCACCAGCAATGCGTGGCCCATGGACACACGGACGGCGCGACGGTACAGCGGGTCAGCGCAGCCGCTGCCGAACACCACCGCGTCCACGCCCAGACCCGCCGCGTTGCGAAAGATCGAGCCCAAGTTCTCGTGGTCGTTGACGCCTTCGAGCACCGCGACGGTACGGGCGCCGTCGACCACCTGGGCAACGCTGGGTTCTGGCACCCTCCTGGCGGCCGCCAGCACGCCACGATTGAGGTGAAAGCCGACAACTCGCGCCATGACATCGGCGGACGCTCGGTAGAACGGCACTCCGGTACCGGCCAGGTCGTCTTTGAGCTCGGCGAGCCGGCGATCGGTCCCCAACAGGGCGTGGGGGTTGAACCGGGACGCGAGCATGCGCTGCACGACCAGCACGCCTTCGGCGATCACCAGCCCTTTGCCGGTCGGCAGATCGGGACGACGATCGACGCTGTTCAGGTCGCGGAAATCGTCGAGCCGCGGATCGTCGGGATCGTCAACGTCCTGAACGTTCAGGTCATCGGTTCTAGCGCTCACGGGCCTTCGTCGACCAAGGCCAACATCAGATCGGCCGCGTGGCGCAGGGTGTCGCGTTGAGCACTGTCCAGCGTCGCGAGCCGCTTGGCCAGCCACTCCTGACGGGCACGACGGGTCGCCTTGACCAACTCGGCGCCGGACTCGGAGACCGAGACGAGCACTTGCCGGCCGTCGACGGGGTGCGGGGCGCGGTCCACCAGGCCCATGTCGGCCAGCGAGGCAATCACGCGGGTCATTGACGGCGGCCTGACCCGTTCGCGAATCGCCAGCGCACCGGGGGTCATCGGACCTTCGTTGGCCAGGGTCGCCAGCGCCGACAGCTGGGACAACGACACTGGCGATGATGGGTTTCGAAACCGCAGTTGGCGGGCCAGCCGCATGACGGCCAGTGACAGGTCGCTGGCCAGTCGCGCATCGCTGTCAGGCATGGCGCGAGGTTACACGGAACCTAAGAACTCGGGATAAGGGGGAACGACCGCGCAGCTGCGCGCACCGTCGGCGCGCTATGTTAATCGCGATGTCTTCCGAACCTGGCCAGAGCCGCGAGGCGCCGCCGCTTCCACCCGTGCTGCTCCACGTGTGGCCCTTCATCGCGGTCGGCGCTCTGGGCTGGCTGGTCGCTGCGGCCGCCGCCTTCGTTGTGCCTGCACTTCAGAGTTGGCGTCCGGTGACGCTGGCCGGACTGGGAGTTGGGTTGCTCGGTACGGGCATCTTTGTGTGGCAGCTTGCCGCGGCCCGTCGTGGCGCACGTGGCGCACAAGCCGGCCTCGAGACTTATCTGGGCCATAAGTAGTTTTCGAAGCAATTCCAGAACCGGGAGGAGCAATGGCAGCCCCGCTACTGCAAGCGCAAGTCGATATCAACGCACCGGTCTCGAAGGTTTGGGCGTTGATCTGCGATCTTCGGAGAATGCCGGAGTGGAGCCCACAGTGTCGTTGGATGAAACCCTTCGGCCCGCTCCGCCAGGGCACCCGCACCCTCAACCTCAATCGCCGCAGCCGCATGTTCTGGCCCACCACCTGCACGATCGTCGAGGTCATCCCAGACAAGAAGCTTGCGTTCCGGGTCGACGCCAACCGCACGATCTGGAGCTACGAGCTCGAGCCCAACGGCGAGGGCACCCGGGTCACTGAGAGCCGTCACGCCGAAAACGGCGTCAGCGCATTTTCGAACATGTCACAGAATGCGCTCTTCGGTGGGACCACCAACTTCGAACGCGAATTGCTCGGGGGCATGAACACCTCGCTGGCAAAGATCAAAGCCGTCGCCGAAAAAGGCTAGTCCGGCGGCTCCAGCGGCTCGGGTGGGGACTCCGGCAGCTCGGGCGGCGACTCCGGCGACTCCCGCGGCTCGGCCTGCGACTCCGGCGTCTCCGGCGGCTCGGACGGCGTCTCCATGATGTCGAGCACACTGTCGTCATACAGCTCATACATTGGCGAACCTGTGCCCGCCGGAGCGGGGGTATCCGAATGCGCGCCGCAGCCGTACTGCTTGTCAACGACGTGTCCGTCGGCCGACAGTTCGTTGCCGCACACGCCAAACATCGCGCCGAGCGATCCTGCCAGCGGCAGGAAAAAACCGCAGTCCCGGCACACCCGTTTGGTGGAGCGTGCCATCGGTGAGTCCCGACCGTAGTCCCCGGTGTGCCACCGTTCGGCAGCCTCCGAGCGGCCCCAGCCGCTCATCACCCAGCGCCGGCCCAGCCCGATTTCGGCGGCGGTCTCATCGACCTGTGGGTCGCCGCTGGCGGTGTAGCCGGGAACCAACCGTGGGTCGTCGGCCACGGGTGCCAGCAGGTCTCCGGGACTCAAATCCCCTGGCCGTACCCGCTGCTCCCAGGGCACCCATTGAGGCGCCAGCAGCGCCGTCGGCCCCGGGACGAGCACCACTTCGCTGATTGTGGCGTGCTCGGCACCGGGGTAGGCGGCCACGACGATGGCCCACTGCCACCCCTGGTACCCGGGCAAATGCGCCAGGAACCGGTGTGTGCCAGCATTCGGATTTTCGTAGCCGACGCCCAGATAATCCCCCACTGCCTCCGGGCCGCTGAACTCCACGACGGCGGCCCTGGCCTGGTCCACCGCACCCGTGAGCAGCGCCGCCAACCCTTGGGGCCACTCGGCCACGGTCGCTACGGCGGATTCCTCGATGGGTCCGGTCACGCTGTCCCCTCTCTGCATCGCGTCTCCAATACTAGGTTGGCGAGCCACACCCGGTCGCCTGCAGACGCATGGAGTGGGCATAGGGGAGAATCGGACCGTGTCTGGACGGCGGCGTGACGATCCGGGCCGTGTGGCCTCCAACCCGGGCCGCCGGACCCGCAACGGATCAACCAACCCGCATCCGGGCATGGCCAACTACCCGGCCGACCACTCTGCCTATCGCCGGGCGCGCCGCTCGCCGCCGATGCCGAGCGCCAACCGCTATCTCCCGCCTCTCGACCACCAGCCAGAGCCGGACCGTGGCAGTAGCGCGCCGCCACGCGGTCCCGCCTCAGGCGAACGGATCACCGTCACCCGAGCCGCGGCGCTGCGAAGCCGCGAAATGGGTTCGCGGATGTACTGGATGGTCCAGCGCGCCGCCACCGCCGACGGCGCCGACAAGTCCGGTCTGACCGCGCTGACGTGGCCGGTGGTGGCGAACTTCGCGGTGGACGCGGCGATGGCCGTGGCACTGGCCAATACGTTGTTTTTTGCCGCGGCGACCGGCGAGAGCAAGGGCCGGGTCGCGCTGTACCTGTTGATCACCATCGCGCCGTTCGCGGTGATCGCGCCCCTCATCGGTCCGGCGCTGGACCGGCTGCAGCACGGCCGCCGCGTCGCTCTGGCTGCATCGTTCATGCTGCGCACCGCATTGGCATTGGTGCTGATCATGAACTACGACGGCGCCACCGGAAGCTACCCGTCAATGGTGCTCTATCCCTGCGCGCTGGCCATGATGGTGCTCTCGAAGTCGTTCAGCGTGCTGCGCAGCGCCGTGACACCTCGGGTGATGCCGCCGACCATCGACCTGGTCCGGGTCAACTCTCGGCTGACCGTATTCGGTCTGCTCGGCGGCACCATCGCCGGCGGGGCCGTCGCGGCCGGCGTCGAATTCGCCTGCACCCACCTGTTCAAGCTGCCCGGCGCGCTGTTCGTCATCGTCGCGGTCACGATCGTCGGCGCCTCGTTGTCGATGCGGATTCCGCGCTGGGTCGAGGTAACCGCGGGCGAAGTGCCGGCCACTTTGAGCTATCGCCGGGACAGCGGTCCGCTGCGGCGAAGCTGGCCCGAGGAAGTCAAAAAGGTCGGCGGAACGCTTCGACAACCGCTGGGCCGCAACATCATCACCGCGCTGTGGGGTAATTGCACCATCAAGGTGATGGTCGGCTTCCTGTTCTTGTACCCGGCCTTTGTGGCCAAGGCCCACCAAGCCAGCGGTTGGGTTCAGCTGGGCATGCTGGGCATGATCGGCGCCGCGGCCGCGGTCGGCAATTTCGCCGGCAACTTCGCCGCCGCACGCCTGCGACTGGGCAGGCCGGCCGTGCTGGTGGTGCGCTGCACGGTGGCGGTGTGCGCGGTCGCCTTGGCGGCCTCGGTGGCCGGAAACCTGATGGTGGCTGTGATTGCCACCCTGATCACCGCGGGGTCCAGCGCAATTGCGAAGGCCTCGCTGGACGCCTCGTTGCAACACGATCTGCCCGAGGAATCGCGGGCATCGGGGTTCGGGCGCTCGGAGTCGACGCTGCAGCTGGCCTGGGTCCTGGGTGGCGCAGTGGGTGTCTTGGTGTACACCGAACTGTGGGTCGGCTTCACCGCAGTTACCGCCCTGCTCATCCTTGGCCTGGCGCAGACCCTGGTCAGCTTCCGCGGCGACTCGCTGATCCCCGGCCTCGGAGGTAATCGGCCTGTCATGGTCGAACAGGAAGGCAGGCGCCGCGGCGTCGGCAGCCCGGCGGTGGTGCCGGAGTGAAACCCGGAAACAAGCGGGGTGTGGCCGTGCTGCTCGCCGGCCTGATGACGCTGCTATGCGCGGGGGTCGGGGTCGGCACGTGGCTGCTTGTGCGCCAGCCCGGTCCGAAGCGCCCCGAGATCAGCGCGTACTCGCACGGCCACCTGACCCGGGTAGGGCCGTACCTGTACTGCAACGTGCTCAACCTCAACGACTGTCAGACACCGCAGACCCAGGGCGAACTACCGGTCAGCGAACGCTACCCGGTGCAGCTTTCGGTACCCGATGCCATTTACCGCGCACCCTGGCGGCTGCTGCAGGTGTATGAGGATCCCACCAACACCACCGCCACCATATTCCGGCCCCGCACCCGGTTCGCGGTCACCATCCCCTCGGTCGACCCGCAGCGCGGGCGGCTGAGCGGGATAGTCGTGCAATTGCTGACGTTGGTGGTGGACCCGTCCGGTGAACTACGCGACGCCCCGCACGCGGAATGGTCAGTGCGGCTGAACTTCTGACGGAGCGCCGATCCATGCGTGCCACCGAGTCGGCCGAATACTACGGCGCGCCAGGCGTTTAACGCTGTCGAGCGACGATCACAGGTGTGCGCACCGCGTGAACCACTGCCGTGCTGACGGATCCGAGTAGCATTCCGGCGAATCCGCCGCGCCCGTGGCTGCCGACGACCACGAGTTGCGCTGACTCCGAGCGCTCAACGAGGTGTTGCGCGGCGTGGTTGACGACGACCTCGCGGTGGACGATGACGTCGGGATAACGTTCCCGCCAGCCCGCCAAACGCTCCGCCAGTGTTTCCTCGGCCGCCGATTGCAGCCTCGTCCAAGACGTCCTGGTCGTTCCGGTCCACTCCCGGCTCGTGTTGGGAACCTCGGCGTCGGTCCAGGCGTGCAGGGCCACCAGTTCCGCACCCCGCCATGAAGCTTCGTCGAAAGCGATGGCGGTCGCCAGCTCCGATACCGGCGAGCCATCGACGCCGACAAGCACGCATCCCTCAACTAATGCTGAGCCTTCGTCACGGATCACCGCCACCGGGCAGTGGGCGTGATGGACCAGACCGGTGCTGATAGATCCAAGAAGCACGCGTTGCAAAGCTCCATGACCGCGACTACCCACCACAACCATGTCGGCTTTCGTCGACAACTCGACGAGCGCGGGGACAGGCGCTCCGTAGGTCAGCTCGTTGTTGATCCGCGGGCGGTGATCGCCGGTCATGTCCTCGACGATCTTTACCGCGTCAGCGAGCACCTGCCGCGAGTTCTCGTCCAGTTGCTGGAGGAATTCAGCCGAGGGGGGGTGCCCCGACCACTCAAGCTCCTGCGGCCCGCCAGACACCGGGACTGCGGCGTGCACAAGGGTCAGTGCCACGTTGCGCATCGTCGCCTCTCGGACGGCCCACCGCATGGCCACGTTCGAATCCGGCGATCCGTCGATACCGACGACGATTCCCGGATCCCCTATATCGCTGGACATTTCGCTGCCCCGTCCCTGGAAAGTTTGGTTCGGCACCGTTGACTCTAGAATCCCGGTGACGCGTGGTCAGGAGGCATTGGTCCCACGCATTAGTGACCAAACGACCTTCTGCTTTGGCCCGCGGTCAGGACGTCGAAGCCGCCGCCATTAAGCACCGGCTCCCCCTATCGGCCCAACAAGGAACGCCGGTCGTCGAAAACTACACCACTCGCTCGCTCTCAAGGGGCGGTCCGGGAGGAGTTCCGTCCCCGAAGGGCCTGCCCCCCAATGCTTCCCGGCCATGCGGGGTCACCCAGCCGCTCAGTTCAGGGCCCTTGGGCACGATGCCGGTGGGGTTGATGTCGGCGTGCACGACGTAGTAGTGCTGCTTGATCTGGGCGAAGTCGACGGTATCGCCGAACCCCGGCGTCTGGAACAGATCACGCGCATAGGCCCACAGCACTGGCATCTCGCTCAGCTTGCTTCGATTGCACTTGAAATGCCCGTGATAAACCGGGTCGAAGCGGACCAGACTGGTAAATAGCCGCACGTCGGCCTCGGTGATGGAGTCACCCACCAGGTATCGCTGGTCGGTCAGGCGATCGCTGACCCAATCCAGCGCGGTGAATAGCCGGTCATAGGCCGCTTCGTAGGCCTGCTGTGAGCCGGCGAATCCGCACCGATAGACGCCGTTGTTGATTTCGGTGTAGACCCTCTTGTTCACCTCGTCGACCTCGGCCCGCAGCGGATCGGGGTACAGCTCGGGTGCGCCGTCGCGGTGGTAGGCGGTCCACTCCGTCGAGAAATCCAGGGTCATTTGCGCGAAATCGTTGGTGACCACCGCACCGGTCGGGACATCGACGATCGCCGGGACGGTGATGCCTTTGGGGTAGCCGGGGAACCGCTTGAAGTAGGCGTCTTGCAGCCGTGGGATCTTCAGTGCCGGGTCGACACCGCCCGGATCGAGATCGAACGTCCAACTGCGCTGATCGTGGGTGGGACCGCAAAACCCAATGGAAAGAACATTTTCCAGGCCCAACAACCGCCGGACGATGATCGTGCGGTTGGCCCACGGGCACGCGCGGGCAACAACGAGGCGATACCGGCCGGGCTCTACCGGGTAGCCGTCGCGCCCGTCGACGGTGATGCGGGTAGTGATGTAGTTGGTGTCGCGGGTGAATTCGCCCGCCTGAGCGATATAGGAAGCCATGTCTCCCATGTTTGGCTCAATGTCGACTTGTTGGTGCCCGATCGCGGGATTTCGGCGAACAAGTCGACGTTTGGCGCAAGGGTTAATCGGACAGAAATCGCCGAGCCAGATTGGTCTCGGTGGACGCACCCTCTTCCCAACGGGCGATCCACGGTCCGGTGCCCTCTGACTGGTCGATGATCCCGTCCTCGAGCCAGGTGTAACGGCCTTGCAGCAGATCGCGGGTTAGCTGGACATCGCTGCTGTCGGTGTTGGTCCACAACGCATGAAACAGCGCCTCAACCCGCAGGGCCGCTTGCTGACAGAACGTTTCGGCCAGCTCGTAAGCCTGTTGACCGACGACCGGGTCCGCGGCGCGCTGAGCCTCTGCCCGCACGCACGCCGCGGACATCGCGAACAGCTCGGCACCTATATCGACGATGCGCCCGAGGAATCCCTGCCGCTGCTCCAGCTTGGCCTGCCAGCGCGCCATCCCGTAGAAGGTGTTGCGAGCCAGCTTGCGGCTGGAACGCTCGATGAATCGCAAGTGTGACGCCAGTGCGCCGAACTCACTATAAGCCGTGGGCCGCTGACCCTCACCAAACACTAGCTGCGGCAACCACTTTGCGTAGAATCCGCTCGCACCGACCGCTGCGGCGGCTTTCTGCCGCAGACCAGCGTCAGGCTTCGCTAGGTCACCGGCCGCGGAAAGGTGAGCGTCGACCGCCTCCCGGGCGATGAGCAGCCTCATGATCTCGCTGGATCCTTCAAAGATGCGGTTGATCCGCAGGTCCCGCAATATCTGCTCGACCGGGGCCGCGCGTTCTCCGCGCGCGGCCAGGGACTCCGCGGTCTCATAGCCCCGACCGCCGCGGATCTGCATGACCTCGTCGGCAATAATGCAGGCCATCTCGCTGGACCATAGCTTGGCCAACGCCGCCTCGATCCGGATGTCGTTGCGCCCTTCGTCGGCCATCTGCGCGGACAGCTCGAGCACCGCGTCAAGCGCGTAGTTGGTTGCGGCGATGAATGAGATCATGTGGGCCACCGCTTCGTGTTTGGCCAGCGGTTTACCCCACTGCACGCGCTCGCCAGACCACTCGCGGGCTATCTTCAGCGCCCACTTGGATGACCCCGTCGCGCTCGCCGGAATCGACAGCCGTCCGGCATTGAGTGTGGTCAGCGCGATCTTCAAACCGTCACCTTCCCGGCCGATCAGGTTTTCGCTGGGGACCCGAACGCGGTGCAGCCTGGTCACGCCGTTCTCGATGCCGCGCAGCCCCATGAATTTGTTGCGTCGCTCCACGGTGACGCCGGGTGAATCGGCCTCGACGACGAAGGCGCTGATGCCGCCCCGGTGTCCTTCGCTCTTGGGTACCCGGGCCATGACGACCAGCAGTTCGGCGACCACGCCGTTGGTGGTCCACAACTTCACGCCATCAAGCTCGTAAGCCTTGCCGTCCTCGACCGGTGTCGCCGTCGAGGCCAGTCGTGCCGGGTCGGAGCCTACGTCCGGTTCGGTGAGCAGAAATGCCGATATGGCCCCAGCAGCACACCGCGGCAAGAACTTCCGTTTCTGCTCCGGGCTTCCGGCGAGTTTGAGCGGCTCCGGTACGCCGATCGACTGATGGGCCGACAGCAGCGCGCCGAGGCTGGGATGAACGGTCGAGATCATCATCAGTGCCCGGTTGTAGGCCACTTGTGACATGTTCAGACCGCCGTATTCGGACGGTATCTTCATGCCGAAGCAGCCCAGTTCGGCCAGACCCTTCACATATTCGTCGGGAATCTGCGCATCGCGTTCGATGACGCTGCCGTCAACGGTGTCCAGGAACTCGCGCAACTTGTCCAGAAACGCGCGGGTGCGCGCCTCGTCGGCGGCGGAGGGTTTGGGAAACGGGTGGATGAGCTCTAACGGAAAGCGACCGAGAAACAGTTCTTTTGCGAAGGACGGTTTATCCCAACCGCTTTCGCGGGATTCCTCGGCGAGGGCTCTCGCCTGCTCCTCGGTGACCTGAGCTTGCTGTGACATCGCAGCCTCCTTGCTAAACGATTGTTGCGAGGAATGAGTACCCAGTGCGCGGCTCACCACGCCGTCGCCTGCAAGGAAATGGTATCCCGAACGCAGCGCGCACCGTCGTCGCTCGGTTGGATTGCCCGGCTCGTCCCCTCGCCGCCAGCGGTCGGTGTACTGGCACCTCGCCCCCTTCGCGGGCGCATCGTCGCCGGGCTAGCCATCGAGCTCCCGGGCCACCGCCCTGACCACCTCGGAAACCCGGCGAGCGGTCTTGCGGTCCGGGTAGCGACCCTTGCGCAACTCGGGCTGCACGGTGCTCTCGAGCAGCGTGATCATGTCCTCGACCATGCCGTGCAGCTCATCGGGGCTGTGCTTGTGCTCGACAGGCGCCTCGCGGCGCGTCTTGGACAGGCTGGGCGGCGGCTCAATCAGCTTGAGGCTCAAAGCCTGCGGTCCGCGCCGACCGGAAGCGATGCCGAATTCCACACGCTGGCCCGCTTTGAGCTCCTCGACCCCGGCGGGCAACGCCGACGAGCGGACGTACACGTCTTCGCCGTCCTCTTGCGACAGGAAGCCAAACCCCTTGTCGGCGTCGTACCACTTAACCTTGCCGGTCGGCACTGGTCTCACCTGCTTGTCTAAAGGATCACTAGGATGGGCAACACAATAAGCGTCCCGCCTGCGCAGGACGCCGTATGGGAGTTTGATCCTACTCGGATGCTGGCCTGACGAGCACCCCCGCTTATTCGTTACTCGGTAGGCTGGCATCACCGCTGGAGGAGATATGCGCCTGGTCCTGAACGTTATCTGGCTTGTCTTCGGCGGCCTCTGGATGGCCGTCGGATACCTGGTCGCGGCGCTGATCAGCTTCTTGCTGATCATCACCATCCCCTTCGGCTTCGCATCGCTGCGCATCGCCTTGTACGCGTTGTGGCCGTTCGGCCGCACGATCGTCGACAAGCCGACTGCTGGGACCGGCGCGCTTATCGGAAACGTGATCTGGGTGCTGCTGTTCGGACTGTGGCTGGCGATCGGCCATGTGGTGAGCGCGGCGGCGATGGCGATCACGATCATCGGCATTCCGCTGGCGCTGGCCAACCTCAAACTGATCCCGGTGTCATTGATGCCGCTGGGCAAGCAGATCGTTCCTGTCGACTCGCCGACCCAATACGCACCGGTGCCCGCATGACGCTGACCGCGCTGGGTGTACCGACGGTGCCGAGCCGTTTCGACGGCTCAACACACGACCGTGTCGTCGCCGGCGAGGTCCTCGAAGCACCAACCACAGGCCCGTTGCTGGACACCTACGGGAGAGTCGCCACCGATCTGCGGGTGTCGCTGACCGATCGCTGCAACCTGCGGTGCAGTTATTGCATGCCGGCTGACGGCCTGGACTGGTTGCCCGGCGAGCAACTGCTGCGCCCCGATGAGCTGGCAAAGCTGATGCATATCGCCGTTACCCGATTGGGCATCACCAGCGTGCGGTTCACCGGTGGTGAGCCGTTGTTGGCGCGTCACCTCGAAGAGGTGGTCGCAGCCGCGGCCAGTCTGCGGCCTCGCCCGGAGATCTCCCTGACCACCAATGGTGTGGGGCTGGCACGGCGGGCCGCCGCTCTCGCCCAGGCAGGCCTGGACCGGGTCAACGTGTCGATGGATAGCGTGGATCGGCACCACTTTGCGGCCATCACCCGTCGCGACCGGCTCGCCCACGTGCTGGCCGGCTTGGCCGCCGCCAAAGACGCAGGCCTCACGCCGGTCAAAGTGAACGCCGTGCTCGACCCCGCCACCGGCCGCGAGGATGTCGTCGGGCTGTTGCGGTTCTGCCTCGAGCATGGCTATCAATTGCGCGTCATCGAGCAGATGCCGCTGGACGCCGGGCACCAATGGCGCCGGGACGCTGCGCTGAGCGCCGACGATGTGCTGACGGCGCTGCGCCCGCACTTCCGGCTGCGGCCCGACCCGGCGCCGCGCGGTTCTGCTCCCGCCCAGCTCTGGCTGGTCGACACGGGCCCGAACACGCCGAGCGGAAAATTCGGTGTCATCGCATCGGTTTCGCACGCCTTCTGTTCGACCTGTGATCGGACTCGGTTAACGGCAGACGGCCAGATCCGCAGCTGCCTCTTCTCCACGCGCGAGACGGACCTTCGAGGTCTGGTGCGCGACGGTGCGCCCGACGACGTGATCGAGGCGGCGTGGCGTGCCGCGATGTGGGGCAAACCCGCCGGCCATGGCATCAATGACCCTAACTTCATCCAGCCAGACCGTCCGATGAGCGCGATCGGTGGCTAGCCCACTGGGTCAAGGTCCCGTCGAGCCAGACGGGCTTCAGGTGACGGTGCGCTACTTCGCGGCCGCGCGGGCGGCCGCGAGTGCCGACTCGGAAACGGTGGTGCTGCGTCCGGGCACGACGGTGGCCGAGTTGGTGGAGAGGCTCGCCGTCCCCGGAAGTCGCCTCGCGACCGTGTTGAGCCGATGCTCCTACCTGTGCGACGGCGTAGCCGTCCGCGATGAGACCAGAGCATTACGCCCCGGCAACACGATCGACGTTCTGCCGCCTTTCGCCGGCGGCTGAAACTGTGAAATATCTCACGTAACGGAATGATAACGACGCAATCACGCTGCGGTCTCGGGTGGTATGACCTGCGCAAACTCCTGGCGTTCTTGGGGTTTTCGCAGACGACCGTCGGGGAAACGCGGGGTTTCGCAGAACGTGACGGGACCAACAGAAACGGCTACCGTCTCCGAAGGCTCGCCAAGCTAACCCGATTGGCGTTCCTCCCCTGACTATCGCGCCGAGCTCCATCCAATAGGCGGGGGACACCGAAAGTGGATGGAGGCGGGGGACCCACAGGTCCACCGTGATCGGACCGGAGCCGCTTGCGGCTCCTTGGGGTGAAGCCGACGTCGTCTCCCATCCGGAGTACGCCGCCGGCCGGGTGGCCTCTCCAACCCGAACCCGACAGCTGACCTCGCAGGCGCGTGACGAGAGAGGGAATTCACGGCGTATGAGTGGACGTCACCGTAAGCCCACTACTTCGAACATCAGCGTCGCCAAAATCGCCGTTACCGGAGCGGTGCTTGGTGGCGGCAGCATCGCGCTCGCTGGCCAGGCGGCCGCGGCCACCGACGGCGAATGGGATCAGGTAGCCCGCTGCGAATCCGGCGGCAACTGGTCGATCAACACCGGCAATGGCTACCACGGTGGACTGCAATTCAGCCAGGGCACCTGGGCCGCGCACGGCGGCGGCCAGTACGCCCCATCGGCCCAATTGGCCACCAGGGAACAGCAGATCGCCGTCGCTGAGCGAGTATTGGCGACTCAGGGTCGCGGCGCCTGGCCCGTGTGTGGGCATGGGCTGTCGGGCGCGACCCCGCGTGCGGTTCCCGCACCGACCGGGCTAGACGCGCCGCTCGATGCCCCCGGGATCAACGGCGAGCCGGCGCCGCTGGCCCCACCGCCCGCGGACGCACCTCCCCCGCCTCCCCCACCGCCTGCGCCGGTCCAACTGGCCTCCTATGACCTGCCGGCGCCTCCGGCGGATCTGCCGCCTGCTCCCCCGGAGGACCTACCACCGGCACCCCCCGCGGACGCCGTCCCACCCGCACCCCCCGCGGATCTGCCACCCGCTCCCCCGGAGGACCTACCACCGGCACCCCCCGCGGACGCCGTCCCACCCGCACCCCCCGCAGATCTGCCACCCGCTCCCCCGGAGGACCTACCACCGGCACCCCCCGCGGACGCCCTGCCACCCGCACCCCCCGCAGATCTGCCACCCGCTCCCCCAGAGGACCTACCACCGGCACCCCCCGCGGACGCCGTCCCACCGGCACCCCCCGCAGATCTGCCACCCGCACCCCCGGAGGACCTGCCACCCGCTCCCCCGGAGGACCTACCACCGGCACCCCCCGCGGACGCCCTGCCACCGGCACCCCCCGCAGATCTGCCACCCGCACCCCCGGAGGACCTGCCACCGGCACCCCCCGCGGACGCGCCGGTCGTCGACACGGGATTTCACGGTTTCGTACCGGAGGACATGCCACCGTCGGCTCCCGGCGACGTCGACGCGGCACAGGATGAACCGCAGCGCGCCTCCGACGTCGGCTACACGAAGCAACTGTGGGAAGCGATCCGGGGACAGGACATCCACGGAAACGATGCGCTGGACGCGCTCGCGCAGCCGTCCGTCATCAGCTGAGGCCCTACGCGTCATCAGACTGCTCGGCACGCCCCGAAAGCCTGCTGCTTCGGGGCGTGCCGGCATCCCAGACAGTCCGGGGTTAACGCCGGACGACGTTAGGCCGAGCCCACCCATTCGTCTGTTCCGTCGTCGAAGAACTGGTGCTTCCACACCGGTAGCCGCGCCTTGATGGTGTCAACCAGATGTGCGCACGTGGTAAACGCCGCCTGTCGATGGTCGGCGGCGACCGCGGCCACCAGGGCCGCCTCTCCGATGTGCAGCACACCGATCCGGTGGCTGGCCGCGATGGCGCGCACCCCGCTGGACTGCTCCGCCACATCGGCGACCACGTCGGCCATGACCTGGGCGGCCGACGGGTGCGCGGAGTACTCCAGCCGCACCACCCGGCGCCCACCGTCGTGGTCGCGAATCATGCCAACGAACCCAACGATGGCCCCGACCGACTGATGGCTCACCAGTTCTTCATGCTCAGCCACGAAGATCGGCTGCTCGGTCATGGCGGCGCGCACGACGATCGTCATCGCTGGTGATCTTTGCCGGCAAGTTGGTCGAGCGCGTGGTCGAGCACATCGGCGAGCACCCCAAGACCGTCGCGCACCCCGCCGGGTGACCCCGGTAGGTTGACGATGAGGGTCCGGCCGGCCACACCGCACACACCGCGCGACAGCACCGACGTCGGCACCTTCGGCAACCCGGAGCGGCGGATGGCGTCGGCCAGGCCGGGAATCATGTAGTCCAGCACCGCGGCAGTCTGGTCCGGGGTGCTATCGCTGGGCGAAATCCCAGTGCCACCCGAGGTGATGATTAGGTCGACTTCGTCGTCTACCGCCTTGCGCAGCGCCTTGCCGACCGGATTCCCATCGGCGACCACCTCCGGCTCCACGGGCGAAAACCCATGCTGACCAAGCCATTCAGCGATGATCGGCCCGCATCGATCCGTGTAGACTCCGGCCGACGCGCGGGTGGAGGCAATGATGACTCGAGCGGATCGGGCGCTCGTCATCGCACCCAAGTTCCGCTTTTGCCGCCTTCCTTGCGCAGCACCCGAATGTCATCGATACGTGCGGCCGGGTCAACCGCTTTGATCATGTCGTAGAGCGTCAGTCCGGCCACGCTGACGGCGGTCAGCGCCTCCATCTCCACGCCGGTACGGTCCGTGCTGCGCACCGTCGCGGTGATCTCGATATCCGACTCCCCTACGGTGAAATCGACGTCGACTCCAGTAAGCGCGAGCTGGTGACAGAGCGGGATCAGGTCGCTGGTGCGCTTTGCTGCCAGAATCCCCGCCACCCGTGCGGTAGCCAACGCATCGCCCTTGGGCAGGCCGCCGGTCGAGATCAGCGCCACCACTTGCGCCGAAGTCCGCAAGGCACCCGCAGCAACGGCGGTCCGCTTGGTGGCTCCCTTCTCGCTGACATCGACCATGTGCGCCGCCCCGCGGTCGTCGAGGTGTGAAAGCGTGCCCGAACGGGATTCTCCCGACGCGCATGTCGCGGGAGGCCTGGATGCCCTGGACGCCCCAGCCATCCCTGCGACCTACCGATTGACGACGGTAACCGGGTGCAGGTACGGCAGGTCGTTGGCGGGCAGCGGGAATACCAGCTCGCCGAAGGGGGACGACGCACCCGTCCGGTCGGTCGCCAGTTCGCTTACCGCATGATCGTCCGGGTCCGCCGTCGGCCAGCCGTTGTCGACATACCTGGTTTTGCGGGCCTTGCCCTCAGCAATGTCAGCCACGAGGTCCATTCTGACAGGTCGCGCGTGCGCGCGTGGCGCAAGGCCATCAGTTCGAATAACTCACTATCCCCGCGAGTGGGCGATACACCAGACTCGTAAGCCGACGCTTACTCACCGTCGCTCCGGGGTCCGCCGACTGCTTTACGCTGGTCAGCAATGAGCAACAACACCCCGGACATCCCGCTGGGGTCCTGGCTGGCCGACCTGCCCGACGAGCGGCTGATCCGACTACTGGAACTGCGGCCAGACCTTGCGCAGCCCCCGCCCGGCAGCATCGCCGCATTGGCCGCGCGGGCACAGGCGCGTCAGTCGGTCAAGGCCGCCACTGACGAGCTCGATTTCTTGCGGCTCGCGGTGCTCGACGCACTGCTGGTGCTGCAGGCCGATGCAACGCCGGTGCCGATCGCAAAGCTGCTGGCGCTGATCGGTGACCGCGCTCCGGAAGCCGACGTCGTCGATGCGCTCGACGACCTCCGGCAACGCGCCCTGGTCTGGGGCGAGGCCGCAATCCGGGTGGCCCCCGACGCCGGCGCGGCACTGCCGTGGCACCCGGGGCAAGTCATCCTCGAGGACACCTCACGCACCGGCGAACAGATCGCCGATCTCATCGACGACCTCAACCAGGCACAGCTGGACGTACTGGAGAAGCTTCTCGAAGGGTCCCCGATGGGCCGCACCCGTGACGCTGCGCCCGGTGCTCCAGCGGACCGGCCGGTGCCGCGGCTGCTGGCGATGGGCCTGCTGCGCCGCATCGATGCCGAGACGGTGATCCTGCCCCGCCACGTCGGGCAGGTGCTGCGCGGCGCGCAGCCCGGTCCGATGCAGCTGACGGCACCTGACCCGGTGGTGTCCACCACCACCTCCGACGATGTCGACGCGGCGGCTGCCGGAGCCGTCATCGACCTGCTGCGCGAGCTGGACGTACTGCTTGAAACACTTGGCGCCGCACCGGTTTCCGAGCTACGCAGCGGCGGACTGGGAATTCGTGACGTCAAGCGGCTAAACAAAGCGACCGGCATTGACGAACTGCGTCTGGGCCTGATCCTCGAGGTCGCCGCCGCGGCCGGATTAATCGCCAGCGGCATGCCCGATCCGGAACCACTCACCGGTAACGGACCGTACTGGGCGCCGACGATGGCCACCGACCGGTTCACCGCGATGCCCCCCGCCGAGCGCTGGCACCTGCTGGCCAGCAGCTGGCTTGACCTGCCCAGTCGGCCGGCGTTGATCGGCAGTCGCGGCCCTGACGCCAAACCGTACGGCGCCCTCACGGATTCGCTGTACTCAACGGCGGCACCGCTGGATCGCCGGCTGTTACTCAGGTTGCTGTCCGAGCTGCCGCCCGGTGCCGGCGTCAGCGCCAGCGCAGCATCGGCGGCGCTGATCTGGCGGCGCCCGCGCTGGGCCAAGCGGCTGCAGCCTGGTCCCGTCGGCGATCTGCTGGCCGAGAGCCACGCGCTGGGCCTGGTGGGACGCGGGGCGCTCAGCTCGCCCGGCCGCGCGCTGCTGGACGACGGGGCCGACCCCCAGATTGGGGTCGACGCTATGGCACGGGCGCTGCCCAAACCAATCGACCACTTCCTGGTGCAGGCCGACTTGACCGTGGTGGTACCCGGGCCACTGCAGCGCGATCTCGCCGAACAACTGGCCGCGGTGGCCACCGTCGAATCGGCCGGCGCCGCGATGGTGTACCGCATCAGTGAGCAGTCAATCCGGCATGCGCTCGACGTCGGCAAGACCCGCGACTGGATGCAAGACTTCTTCGTTAACCACTCGAAAACTATAGTGCCGCAAGGGCTTACCTACCTCATCGACGACGTCGCGCGCCGGCATGGTCAGCTTCGGATCGGCATGGCCGCTTCGTTCGTGCGGTGCGACGACCCGACGCTGCTGGCTCAGGCAGTGGCGGCACCCGCGACCCAAGGAGTGCAACTGCGGGCGCTGGCTCCGACGGTCGCGGTGTCTCCCGCGCCGATCGGCGACGTACTCGTTGCGTTGCGAGCCGCGGGCTTCGTCCCGGCGGCCGAAGATTCCTCTGGGGCCATCGTCGACGTCCGGCCTCGCGGGGCCCGGGTGCCCACACCACAGCAACGCCGACCCAACCGACCCGCACCTCGCCCGAGCAGTGAGACGCTGAACGCCGTCGTCTCGGTGCTGCGTAAGGTGACCGCGGCACCGTTCGGCAATATCCGTGTCGATCCGGCGGTGGCGATGTCGCTGCTGCAGCGCGCGGCCAAAAATCAAGACACGCTGGTGATCGGCTACCTCGACGCCGCCGGCGTGGCCACCCAGCGAATGGTGTCGCCGATCACCATCCGGGGTGGACAGCTGGTGGCTTTCGACTCGGCGTCCGGAAGGCTGCGCGATTTCGCGATCCACCGCATCACATCGGTGGCGTCGGCCTGAAACCCGACAATGCCTGACACCCGATAATGGATGACATGACCCGCGCCGGCGACGATGCGGTGGGGGTACCGTCCGCTTGCGGGGGACGAAGCGAGGAGGAGGAGCGGCGCCATTGACTGACGGGCCATTGATCGTGCAGTCCGATAAGACGGTGCTGCTCGAAGTCGACCACGAGCAATCCGGCGCGGCGCGTGCCGCCATTGCGCCGTTCGCCGAGCTAGAACGCGCACCAGAACACGTGCACACCTACCGCATCACACCGCTGGCACTGTGGAACGCCCGCGCCGCCGGCCATGATGCCGAACAGGTCGTCGACGCGCTGGTCAGTTACTCACGCTATGCGGTGCCCCAGCCACTGCTGGTCGACATCGTCGACACCATGGCCCGCTACGGCCGCCTGCAATTGGTCAAACACCCCGCGCACGGCCTCACCCTGTTAAGCCTGGATCGCGCGGTGCTCGAAGAGGTGCTGCGCAACAAGAAGATCGCACCGATGCTCGGCGCCCGGATCGACGAGGACACCGTCATCGTCCACCCCAGCGAACGGGGCCGGGTCAAGCAGATGCTGCTCAAGATCGGTTGGCCCGCCGAAGATCTCGCCGGCTACGTCGATGGGGAGGCGCACCCGATCAGCCTGCACGAGGACGGCTGGCAGCTGCGCGATTACCAGCAGATGGCGGCGGACTCGTTCTGGTCCGGCGGCTCGGGGGTGGTGGTACTTCCGTGCGGCGCCGGCAAGACGCTGGTCGGCGCCGCCGCGATGGCCAAAGCCAGCGCCACCACGCTGATCCTGGTCACCAACATCGTCGCCGCCCGGCAATGGAAACGGGAGCTGGTTGCGCGCACCTCGCTGACCGAGGATGAGATCGGCGAATACTCCGGCGAACGCAAGGAAATCCGGCCCGTCACTATCTCGACGTACCAGATGATCACCCGCCGCACCAAGGGCGAGTATCGGCATCTGGAGCTCTTCGACAGCCGCGACTGGGGGCTGATCATTTACGACGAGGTGCATCTGTTGCCGGCGCCGGTGTTCCGCATGACCGCCGACCTGCAATCCAAGCGGCGGCTGGGCCTAACCGCCACGTTGGTCCGCGAAGACGGCCGCGAGGGCGACGTGTTTTCCCTGATCGGCCCGAAGCGCTACGACGCGCCGTGGAAAGACATCGAGGCGCAGGGCTGGATCGCACCGGCGGAGTGCGTCGAAGTGCGGGTCACCATGACCGACAACGAGCGGATGATTTATGCCACCGCCGAACCCGAAGAACGCTACCGGGTGTGCTCGACGGCGCATTCGAAAATCGCCGTGGTCAAGTCGGTGCTGAGCCGACACCCCGGCGAGCAGACCCTGGTGATCGGCGCCTACCTCGACCAGCTCGACGAGCTCGGTGCCGAGCTGAACGCTCCGGTCATCCAGGGGTCGACTCGAACCCGGGAACGCGAAAAGCTGTTCGACGCCTTCCGCCGCGGCGAAGTGTCCACGCTGGTGGTGTCCAAGGTCGCTAACTTCTCTATCGATTTGCCGGAAGCCTCTGTGGCGGTGCAGGTTTCCGGGACGTTCGGCTCACGTCAAGAGGAGGCGCAGCGGCTGGGCCGGTTGCTGCGGCCCAAGTCCGACGGTGGTGGCGCCATCTTCTATTCCGTGGTGGCGCGCGACAGCTTGGACGCCGAGTATGCCGCGCACCGCCAGCGCTTCCTAGCCGAGCAGGGCTACGGCTACATCATCCGCGACGCCGACGACCTGCTGGGCCCGGCGATTTAGGTCGCAACGAGCAGACGCAGAATCGCACTCACGCATAGCGTTTCGTGCGATTCTGCGTCTGCTCGCACCCGTTGCGCGCAGCGAGCGGCGATTCAGAGCGACAGGATGGTCGCCGATGCGGTGCCAGGTGCGCCGTAGACCTGGGCCAGGCCGACGCGCGGGTTGCCGGGTACCTGACGCTCGCCCGCCTCGCCGCGCAACTGGCGCACCAGTTCATGCATCTGCCGCAGCCCGGACGCGCCGATCGGCTCGCCGTTGGCGATTAACCCGCCATCGGTGTTGATGGGCATCGAGCCGTGGATCTCGGTGGCACCGTCGGCCACCAGTTTCTCTTGCTCGCCGTCTGCGCACAGACCCGTCTCGGCCATGTGGATCACCTCGGCGCCGGCGTCGGTGTCTTGCAGTTGCGCGACGTCGACGTCCTCCGGTCCGATACCCGCTGCCTCGTAGGCGGCCTTGGCCGCGTACACCGTCGGCGACGCATCCTCATCCAACGGAGCCGACGTGGCATGCACTTCATAGGCGCCGTAGCGCCGGGTCCGGATCTCACAGGCCCGCAGGTACACCGGCTTGTCGGTGAACTTGTGCGCCATATCGGCGCGGCACATGATCAAGGCGGCGGCGCCCTCGTCCGGCGCACAGAACATGTACTGCGTCAGGGGGTAGTTGAGCACGGTGGAGTTGAGGATCTCGTCTTCGGGAATCGGCTTGCGCCGGAAAGCGTTCGGGTTCAACGCGCCGTTGCGGAAGTTCTTTGCCGCGACCTTGGCCAGCGTCGCCTGGGAGATGTTGTGGTCGTGAATGTACTTGTTGGCCTTCATTCCAAAGAACTTGGTGGTGACGAACTGCCCGTTCTGGGCATACCACTGCGGCAGCGCCAGCTTGGCGGGGTCGTCGGTGAACGCTCCGCGTGGGTGTTTGTCCAAGCCGATGGCGATGCCGATGTCGTACTTACCCAACCGGATGGTGTCGGCGGTCTGCTGAATGGCGCTGGCCGCGGTGGCACAGGCGTTGAACACGTTGGTGAACGTGATCCCGGTCAGACCGACCAGGCGGGTTACCGCGTCGGGGTTGGACACCTCGTGGCTACCGCCGAAGCCGAACTGAATGTCCTTCCACTCCACGCCCGCGTCCTGCAGCGCGGACTGGATGGCCTCGGCACCCATCTGCATCGCGGTCTTGTCAAACCTGCCGAACGGATGCAGGCCCACACCGATGATGGCCACATCGTTACTCATCGCGGTGTCCTTTCGAGGTCCTCTTGCGTCGTTCTTAGACCGGCCGGAACGCGAACGTCATGATTTCGGCGCCCTCTTCGTCGGTGGTAAGCGGAACCATCGTGAGCTCGACATCCTGACCGAACTGCAGCTTGGCCGGGTCGTTCTCGGTCAGCCGGCCCTCGACCCGGATTACGTCGTCGAGCTGGACCAGGCCCACGCCGAACGGCACGAAGTCCTTCCCGGTCGGGCCGGCATAGGGAGCTCCGGGCGGGAAACCCTGAGTGGTCCACGCCACGAGGGTCCCGCGACGCGGCAACAACACCTCAGTCATCTCGCCGACGCTGCAGCGCGGACACCACTGCTGCACCGGGAACGTAGTGGCACCACAGCTGCCGCATCGACTGCCGATCAGCTGCGGGTTCTCGTCGGGCCAGGTAGAGATCTCGGGGGCCAGGGCCTTCTGCATCGAGGGATCCTCCAGCGATCATCCACAGTCCGCACAAAATAATGCGCTCACTGAAAGGTACAACAGCATTCGATAAAAGTGGAAATTGCGTTCTCGCATCGACCGGCGCCTCAGCGCCGCGGCCTTTGCGACGTCTGAGTTATCTTGGCGGCGACTTGAGGTCGCCGCCACGAGCGGGACGCCGCACGCGATGTGAGGAGACGACTATGCCGGTCACAGTGATACTTGAACTCAGGCTGAAGCCCGAAGCGGTGCCAGCAGCGCGCGATGTCATGCGCCGGGCGCTTCAAGATACCCGGGCGTTCGCCGGGAACATGGGTACCGACGTGCTCCTCGATGAGGACGACGAAGCGCACTGGCTGATCTATGAACTCTGGGAGACGGTCGAGCACGATGAGGCCTACCGCAGCTTTCGTGCCGGGGAAGGCCGAATAATGGAGCTCCCTCCGCTGCTGGCTGCGCCTCCGGTCAAGACGCGGTATGTCACTACTGATATCTGACGGGTGTCGCAGGCGTTCGCCGCCGGCATCTAACTCAACGCGGGAATCACTTCGCGCTCGAACAACTCGATGCCGGAACGGTCGTACGCGGCTTCCGGGAAATAGCAGATCACGTACTCGCATCCGCGGTCGCGGATTTTCGCGAGCCGCTCGATCACCTGTTCTGGTGTGCCCGTCGCCGAATCCGGTCCGCTGGTACCGGCGATCATCGCATCGGCGGCCGCCTCGGGCACGTAGCCGACCATGCGGTCGCGTATCCGCTGCAGCCGATCTTTGACGTCGGCATCCGATCCGCCGACGATCGCGTTGACGTTGACCGAGCGCACGATAGCGTCGAAGTCGTTGCCGACCGCGCTGCAGTGCTGTGCCAGCACTTCCGACTTGTGGGCGAACGCCATGGGCTCTGGCGTGAAGTTGGTGTACTGCGCGTATTTCGCGGCGATGCGCAAGGTGACTTTCTCACCGCCGCCAGCGATCCACAGCGGAATCCCATTGTCCTGCAGCGGTTTAGGGGCAACGATCGCACCCTCAACCTGGTAATGCTTGCCGTCGAAGCTGACTTTGCCGTCGCGCCAGGCATCACGCATGATCTGTACGCCTTCGTCGAGCCGACCCAATCGTACGCTGGCTGGCGGAAAGCCGTAACCGTAAGCGCGCCATTCGTGTTCGTACCAGCCGCCGCCGATGCCCATCTGAATCCGGCCACCAGAGATGATGTCGACGGTCGCCGCGACCTTGGCGAGGTAGACCGGATTGCGGTAGCTCATTGCCGTGCACATCTGGCCGAGTTTGACGCGCGACGTGGTCGCCGCATATGCCGCCATCAGCGACCACGCCTCGTGAGTGGCTTCCCCCGAAGGCAGCGGGACGGTGTGGAAATGGTCGTAGACCCATAGCGAGTCCCAGGCGCTGTTGTCTGCGTGGATGGCCAGATCGCGCATCACCGCCCAGTGCTTTTCGGGTTCGATGCCAACCAGATCCATTCGCCAGCCCTGCGGGATGAAGAGACCAAAGCGCATGGCAAGGGACTTTAGCCCGGCGACGATACGCGGGCCGAGTAGGCTGCGGGCCGAGCACCGGCGAGCGGAAACGTTCGCGCACTGCCAGCACAGTGTCGATCAAGCCGATGGAGGCGCGGGATGCGGATTCTCATCTCCGGCGCCAGCATCGCTGGGCCGGTGCTGGCGTACTGGCTGACCCGTCACGGCTTCGACGTCACCGTCGTCGAGCGCGCCCCGACCCTGCGCAAAACCGGCGGCCACGCCGTCGACTTGTTCCGGCCGGCGATAGAGATCTCAGCGAAGATGGGCGTCTTGCCGCGCATCGAGGCGCTCGCCACCGGAACCGACCGGCTCATGATGTATCGCGAGGGCCGGGCGCAACCCAGCGAGATTGACCTCACCAAGATCTTCCGCGCCGCCTCCGACCGGCATGTGGAGATCATGCGCGACGACCTCGGCGAGATCTACTATGCCGCCGGCCGCGATGACGTCGAGTACCTGTTCGGCGACTCCATCACGGCCATCGATATCGACGGCGAGGTGACCTTCGAACGCACGCCTGGGCGCAAGTTCGACATCGTCGTCGGCGCAGACGGGCTGCACTCCAACGTTCGGCGCCTGGTCTTCGGCGACGAAGCCGGGCTCACCCGCTTTCTCGGCGGATATCTGGCGGTGGTGTCCGTGCCCAAGGCGTTGGTCGACGATACGCAGATGGTCGGTCACGTCGGTGTCGGTCGCGTCGCGGCCATCTACACCGCAGACCACCTGGACGACGCCCGGGCGGTGTTCCTGTTTCGCAGTAAAGAGGAACTCGACTGCGACCATCGGGATACGTTGCGGCAGAAGGAGTTGCTACGCGGCGCATTCGCGGGCATGCATTCCCAGGTGGATCGCTGGCTAGAGGAAATCGACCGGACGCCGGCGTTCTACTTCGATGCGATCAGTCAACTGCGACTGGACAGATGGTCGCGCCGACGGGTCACGCTGGTCGGTGACGCCGGATACTGCCCCGGTCCCGCGGTGGGCGGCAGCACCAGCCTCGCCGTCCTCGGCGCCTATGTGCTGGCCGGAGAGCTGGCCCGAGCGGGCGGCGATCACCTGCGTGCGTTCGCTGCCTACGAGCTGGCGATGCGCGGGCCGGTGCATCGCAGCAGGGCCTTTGCACGGGGCGCCGCCAGAAGCCTCATCCCCGGCTCCCGGGCCGGCGTTTGGGCGCTGGCGCGCGGGGCCCAGCTGATCTCACTGATGCCCGCGCGGCTGTCCAGGGGGCTGGCGAAGCTGAACACCAAGGGGCTGCGGATGCACGACTCGATGCCGGTGCCCGACTACGCCGAAGTCGACGTTTGACAGCATGGCCCTCAAAGTAGCCGAACCATAGGCGTATGCCACGAGAGGATGATCATCGATGGAGCTTGCCGGTGTCGGGGTCTGGAGTAGTCAACTGCGCTACGGCGACCCATCCGAATCCGCCGAGGCGGCAGCGGAATTGGATGAGCTGGGCTTTACGGCGTTGTGGATTCCCGACGTCGGTGGGCCGGTGTTCGACGCGGTGGGTCACCTGCTTGCGGCAACCAAGCGCACGGTGATCGCCACCGGGATCCTCAACCTATGGATGCACGCGCCCGGCGACGTCGCTGAATCCTATGCTGCGCTGACCGCCGAGCACGGGGACCGTTTCCTGTTGGGCATCGGGGTGAGCCACGCACCGCTGATCGACGCCGGACAGCCCGGGCGATACCGCAAACCGCTGGCGACGACCGCGTCATTTCTCGACGGGTTGGATGCCGCGCCCCGGCCGGTGCCTATCGAGCAGCGCGTGCTTGCCGCACTCGGTCCGAAGATGCTGGCCTTGTCCGCCAGCCGTGCCCGCGGAGCCCACCCCTACCTTGTCACCCCTGAGCACACCGCTACTGCCCGTTCGACTTTGGGCGAGGGCCCGCTATTGCTGCCGGAGCAGACGGTGATCCTGTGTGACAGCGCCGACGAGGCGCGCCGCATCGGAACCGACATGCTGCGGTCGTATCTGTCGATGCCGAACTACGCCAATAACATGCTCCGCCTCGGGTTCTCCGAAGATGATGTCGCACATGTCAGCGATCGGCTCTTCGACGCGATCATCGCGTGGGGCGACGAAGCTGCCATCATGCGCAGGATCGCCGAACATCGTTCGGCCGGCGCCGACCATGTCTGCGTCCAGGTGCTGCTGGCCGATCCAAGGACCTTCCCTCGGGAGGAATGGCGCCGGCTTGCCACCGCTTGTAACAGTGATTAGGTGAAGCTATGGCTTCTCGACACACCCTTTTTCGGATCTTCTACCGGATCGGCTTCACCCCGTGGGACGGTCATCCGCTCGCGAAAGGCCTGCGGGATCTAGTCGAGGGAACCAGTGAAGCGTCAGCGCTGCCCGCGGGTTCGGCGCTTGATCTCGGATGCGGTACCGGAGACGCCTCGATCTACCTTGCTGAGCACGGCTGGAAAGTCACCGGCGTTGACTTTGTGGCGAAGGCGCTTGATAAGGCGCGCGCCAAGGCCGGCGCCGCTGGCGTACCGGTCGACTTCGTCCCCGCCGACGTCACGCAGTTGAGTCAGGCCGGGATCGGTGCGGACTTCGGTTTGATCGTCGACAACGGCTGCCTGCACAACTTGAGCGACGACGATCGCGACGCGTACGTCCGCGAGGTCAGCGCCGTGGGGGCACCGGACGCGCGGCTGTCGATCGTCGCGTTCGTTCCCGGCGGGAGGTTCGGCGTACGGGGCATCGATAGCGTCGAAATCGAACGCCGTTTCACGCCAAAGTGGACACTGCTGTACGCCGACGACGAGCGGGAGCCAGACCGTGCCGAGAAGACCCCGGCGCGGTGCTACCTCTTTCAGCGTCGCCCCTGAACCTTTGAGCGCGAGCAGACGCAAAATCGCATGCGGAAAGCCCGCGCAATGCGATTCTGCGTCTGCTCGCGGCAGGCGCGCAGGAACTTACGTCAGCGACTTCGGCGGCAGGAAGCGATCACCATACTTGGCGGCCAGCTCGCGGGCCCGGGCTACAAAGGCTTCCTTGCCCGTACCGGCCGGGCCGGAGTAGCCGACGATGAACTGCGCGCTGCCACCGGTCCACGGCGGGAAACCGATGCCCATGATCGATCCGATGTTCGCGTCGGCGGTAGACGTCAGCACACCTTCGTCGAGGCATTTCTGGGTTTCCAGCGCCTCGGCGAACAGCATCCGGTCGATCATGTCCTGAAGCGGCTGCTGCGAGCTACCGGATTTGAACGTCTCCTTCAGCCCTGGCCACAGCCGGGTGCGCTTGCCGTCGACGTACTCGTAGAAACCGGCGCCCTTCAACCGCGACGGGCGCCCGATCTCGATCATCTTCTCGACGACGGCCTCGGCCGGGTGCGGCTCGTAGGTGCCGCCGGCGTCCTCGACACCCTTGCGGGTCGCGAGGGCGATCTTGTGCATCAGCTCCAGGTTGAGCTCATCGGAGAGCTGCAGCGGCGGCGCCGGGTAGCCGGCCTGGCCGCCCGCGTGCTCGATGCTGGCCGGCTCGACACCCTCGCCGAGCATCGCGAGCGCCTCGTTGACGAAGGTGCCGATGACGCGGGAGGTGAAGAAGCCGCGGCTGTCGTTGACGACGATCGGCGTCTTGCCGATGGCCAGGGTGTAGTCGAACACCCGGGCCAGTGTCTCGTCAGATGTCTTCTCGCCCTTGATGATTTCGACCAGCGGCATCTTGTCGACCGGCGAGAAGAAGTGGATCCCGATGAAGTCCTCTTGCCGCTTGACGCCGGTCGCCAGGCCGGTGATCGGCAAGGTCGAGGTGTTCGAACCGAGCACCGCGTTGGGCTCGACGGTGTCTTCGATCTCCTGGAACACCTTGTGCTTGAGTTCCTGGCTCTCGAACACGGCCTCGATCACGAAATCGACGCCCTTGAAGTCGGCGGGGTCAGCACTCGGCGTGATCCGGTCCAGCAGCGCCTTGGACTTCTCCTCGGTGGTGCGTCCCCGCTCCAGCGCCTTGGCTTCCAGCTTCTCGGAGTAGCCCTTGCCCTTCTCCGCAGCCTCGATGCTGACGTCCTTGAGCACCACGTCGTACCCGGCCTTGGCCGAGACGTAGGCGATGCCCGCGCCCATCATGCCGGCACCGAGCACACCGATCTTGTTGATCGGGGTCTTGCCGATGCCGTCGGGCCGCGACTTGCCCGAGTTGATGGCCTGCAAATCGAAGAAGAAAGCCTGGATCATGTTCTTGGCGACCTGGCCGGTGACCAACTGTGCGAAGTAACGGCTCTCGATGCGGCTGGCGGTGTCGAAGTCCACCTGCGCACCCTCGACCGCGGCGGACAGGATGGCCCGCGGTGCCGGCATCGGCGCGCCCTTGAGCTGCTTACGCAGCAGCGCCGGGAACGACGGCAGAATGGACGCCAACCCCGGTGACGACGGAGTGCCGCCGGGCATCTTGTAGCCCTTCTTGTCCCACGGCTGCTCGTGCGAGTCCGGGTTAGCCTTGATCCACGCCTTGGCGGCGGGCACCAGCTCCTCGACCGTCGGCAGCACCTCGTCGACCAGACCGATCTCCTTCGCCTTGGCCGGCTTGAACCGGGTGCCCTGCGACAGGATGTTGACGAAGGCGTTCTGGATACCGAACATCCGCACGGTGCGGGTCACACCGCCACCACCGGGCAACAGGCCTAGCGTCACTTCTGGCACGCCGAGCTGGCTGCCCTTGGCGTCGGCGGCGATACGGTGATGACAGGCCAGCGCGATCTCCAGGCCGCCACCGAGCGCTGCCCCATTGATGGCGGCGACGACCGGCTTGCCCAGCGTCTCCAGGGTGCGCAACTGCTTCTTGACCGTCTCGACGGTGTCGAAGGACTGCCCGGCATCCTCGGGCCCGGCCTGGATCATCGAGGTGAGGTCACCGCCGGCGAAGAATGTCTTCTTCGCGCTGGTGATCACCACTCCGGTGATCGAATCCTTCTCGGCGACAAGGCGATCCACAGCCTTGCCCATCGACTCGATGTAGGCCTCGTTCATTACGTTGGCCGACCCGGAGGGGTCGTCCATGGTCAGCGTGACGATGCCGTCGGCATCCTTGTCCCACTGGATTGTGTTGTCCGCCATGTGTTTTCTCAGCTTCCCTTCCGCAAAATGGCTCAGATGCGCTCGATGATGGTGGCCACGCCCATTCCGCCGCCGATGCACAAGGTGACAAGCGCACGGCGGGCGTTGCGGCGCTCCAGTTCGTCGACCATGGTGCCCAGGATCATTGCGCCGGTAGCACCCAGCGGGTGACCCATCGCGATGGCGCCGCCGTTGACGTTGAGCTTCTCGTCGGGGATGTTCAGGTCTTTCTGGAACTTCAGCACCACCGACGCGAACGCCTCGTTGAGCTCGAACAGGTCGATGTCGTCAACAGTCAGTCCCGCACGGCCGAGTACCTTACGGGTGGCAGGAGTCGGCCCGGTCAGCATGATCACCGGGTCAGCGCCAGTGGTGGCGGTGGCTACAATGCGGGCCCGCGGGGTCAGGCCCTGCGACTTGCCGGCGGTTTCGCTGCCGACCAGCACCAGCGCGGCGCCGTCGACGATGCCGGAACTGTTGCCGCCGGTGTGCACGTGGTTGAGCTTCTCTACCCAGTGGTACTTCTGCAGCGCCACGTCGTCGAAGCCGCCCAATGCCGCGAGGCCCTCGAAGGCAGACTTCAGCTTGCCCAGACCTTCCTTGGTGGTGTCCGGCCGCATGTGCTCGTCGTGGTCGAGAATCAGCAGGCCGTTCTGGTCCCGGACCGGCACCACGGACTTCTCGAAGTAGCCGCCCGACCACGCCTCGGCAGCCTTCTCCTGGCTGCGCAACGCGTAGTTGTCGACGTCGTCGCGGGAGAAGCCCTCGATGGTGGCGATCAGGTCGGCGCCGACACCCTGCGGTACGAAGCCGATGTCGTAGTTGGTGGCCGGGTCCAGCGCCATGGCGCCGCCGTCGGATCCCATCGGCACCCGGCTCATCGACTCCACGCCGCCGGCCAGGACCAGGTCGTCCCAACCGGAGCGGACCTTCTGCGCGGCTATGTTGACAGCCTCCAGCCCCGATGCGCAGAACCGGTTGAGCTGCACACCGCCGACGGTGTCGGGCATGCCGGCAGCCAGCACCGCAGCGCGGGCGATGTCGCCGCCCTGGTCACCGACCGGTGAAACCACCCCGAGGATGACGTCGCTGATCAGGTCCTCATCGAGGTCGGGATTGCGCCTGCGCAGCTCGTCGATCAGGCCGACGACCAGGCTAATTGGCTTGACCTCGTTCAACGATCCGTTGCGCTGTTTGCCGCGGGGCGTGCGGATGGCCTCATAGATGAAGGCTTCTTCGGACATGTCGATTTCCTGTTCGCCAAAAATTGGGTGTTCGGATCTGTCTTGGAGACTCTATAAAGACTAGGTCCAGTAGAGGCACACTAACAGGGGCCTCGGCCAACCTGTTGGTTGGGCGACGCTTCGCCGGTGACCCCCGAACGTGAAGCTGCGCTCACCCTCGCCGCCGAACGTGAAGCTGCGCTGACGCTCGGCGCGCAGCACCTTAAGCTCGACCACCATGACGGTGTCGCGGCTGCGTCCATACGCGACCACGGTGTTCGCCGAGATGTCGGCCCTGGCCACGCGGGTCGGCGCGGTGAACCTGGGCCAGGGATTTCCCGACGAGGACGGACCCCCGGCGATGTTGAAGGCGGCCCAAGATGCGATCGCCGACGGCGCCAACCAGTACCCGCCCGGGATAGGCGTCGCGTCGCTGCGGCAGGCCATCGCCGCCCAGCGTCAGCGCCATTTCGGCGTCGAGTACGACCCTGACACCGAGGTGCTGGTGACGGTCGGGGCGACCGAGGCCATCGCGGCAGCGGTGATCGGCCTGGTCGAGCCCGGCTCGGAGGTGCTGCTGATCGAGCCCTTCTATGACTCCTACTCGCCGGTGGTGGCGATGGCCTGCGCGCAGCGCGTGGCGGTGCCGCTGGTCCCCGATGGCCGCGGCTTTGCGTTGGACGCCGACGCACTGCGGCGGGCAGTGACGCCTCGGACCCGCGCGCTGATCGTCAACTCACCGCACAACCCGACCGGTACGGTGCTGAGCGCGGCCGAGCTGGCGGCCATCGCGGAGGTCGCGGTGGCAGCCGACCTCTTGGTGATCACCGATGAGGTGTACGAGCACCTGGTGTTTGACGGCCATCAGCACCTGCCATTGGCCGGCTTCGACGGCATGGCCGAGCGCACGATCACCATCTCCAGCGCGGCCAAGATGTTCAACTGCACCGGCTGGAAGATCGGATGGGCATGCGGCCCAGCACAACTCATCGCCGGGGTGCGCACGGCCAAACAGTATCTGAGCTACGTCGGTGGCGCGCCGTTCCAGCCGGCCGTGGCCCTTGCGCTGGACACCGAGGACGCATGGGTCGCCGAACTTCGCAGCTCATTGCAGGCCAGACGCGATCGGCTCGCCGCGGGGCTGATCGACATCGGCTTCGAGGTGCACGACAGTGACGGCACGTATTTCCTGTGCGCCGACCCGCGCCCCCTCGGCTACGACGACAGCACCGCCTTCTGTGCGGCACTACCGGAAAAGGTCGGGGTGGCAGCCATTCCGATGTCGGCGTTCTGCGATCCGGCGGGTGCGCATCCCCCCAAGCACGCCCATGTGTGGAATCACCTGGTGCGCTTCACCTTCTGCAAACGCGACGACACCCTCGATGAGGCGATCAGGCGACTGGCCGCCCTGCGTGACCGACCGGCTACTTAGCCGGCCCTAGCCCCTCGGCATTCATCACGCGCTTTCGCAGTCCCTCCAGCGCGGCATGAAGGATCTTCTTGCGGGCCCGGTTGACCCAAAACTCGGGCAGCGGCGCCCACGGTTCGACCGTGATGGTGAATCGCACCCTGGTCCTGTCGTCGCCCACTCGGCTCAGGTTGTACTCGCCGTGCTGACCGTGTTGCTGGGGGGTCTTGGTGGCGTCCCACACCATCCAGTCGGGGCCCCAGTGGTATTCGAGTAGTTCCGTGTCATGAATGCCGGTCACCGCGATGGTGACCTTCACGTGGTGCGGTCGCCCGTCGGGATGCTTATCGACAACTTCGACCCGTTTGTGCACCGACGACCACGACGGCACAGCGTCGATGTCGGCGAGCGCCTCCATGATGATGTCCGGAGTCGCGTCGATCACAATTTCCGACGATGCTCGTATGGCCATTGCTAACAAGCTAGCAACAGCACCGCCGCTCATAAGGCCAAAATCCCATTGTGGGTAAAACGTCCACCTGCCGCGCTCCGGAAGCGCCGGCTAGTCCGCCTGCCCGGGATCGGCGGCACCCGTCACCAATTTGCGCAGTCCTTTTACCGCGGCGTCCATGACGTGTTCGCTTGCCCGCCTGACGATGAACCCAGGCATGGGTCGCCCCGGTTCGACGGTGAGGTCGAAACGCACTCGTGTCTTGTCGAGACCCTCGGGTTTGAGCGTGTACTCGACATGCTGACCATGCTGTTGGGAGGTCCCTTTGGCATCCCAGACCATCCAGTCGGGGCCCCAGTGATATTCCAGAATCTCTTTGTCGACGAGCCCCAAAATCTTGACGGTCGCCTTGACATGGTGGGGCCGACCATCGGGATAACGGTCGATCACTTCCATGTTTTTGTGCAACGGCGACCAGGATGACAGGACGCCGACATCTGCGAGCGCCCCCATGACCACCTCTGGCGGCGCGTCGACGACAAATTCCCGTGATGCTTTTACGGCCACTGAGGTCAACCTAGCAACGCGGCCCCGGATACGGACCGGTTCGGCGTAAACAGCCAGTTACCAGTCGATTTCGGTGATCGGCGTGGTTGCCGCGGGCGGCGGTCCGACCGGTCCGGCCGGTGTTCGGGAGAAGCGCGGAGCGGGCGCGGCCTGTTCGACGCCGTGGGCGGTGATTACCGTGGACCGAGCCCTCAAGTGGTGATTGGTGGCGGCTTCGCTCCAGGTCAGCACCGGGGTCGCGCACGCATCGGTGCCGGCGAAAATCTGTGTCCACTCGTCACGGGTCCGGCTGACGAACCGTTTCGCGAAGATGTCGTGCATCTGCGGGTAGGAACCGATGTCGAGCTGGTTGGGCACCTCGTCGGGAGACAGGCCGAGCCCGGTCAGCAACGCCGCGAAAAATTGCGGCTCGATGGCGCCGACGGCCATGTACTTGCCGTCGGAGGTCTCATAGCAACGGTAGAACGGGGCGCCGCCGTCGAGCAGAAACGATTCGCGCCGGTCGCGCAGCGCACCAGTCGACTTCATGGTCCACATCATCTGGGCGAGCAGGCTGACCCCGTCGACCATGGCCGCGTCGATGACTTGGCCCTTGCCCGACCGTTCCCGCTCGTACAGCGCGACCGTGATGCCCAGCAGCACCAGCATCGAACCACCACCGAAGTCGGCGACCAAATTCAGCGGCGGCATCGGCGGCCGGTCGGCGTAGCCCAGCGCCGATAGTGCACCGGTCTGTGACAGGTAGTTGATGTCGTGGCCCGCTGTCCGCGCCAGCGGTCCGTCCTGTCCCCAGCCGGTAATCTGCGCGAAGATCAGTCGTGGATTGACCGCCGCGCAGTCGTCGGGACCGATGCCGAGTCGCTCGCACGTGCCGGGCCGAAAACAGTCCAGCAGCACGTCGGCCTCGGCGGCCAGCTCCAGCAGCGCCTGAGGCTGCGTCTTGACGTCCAGGTCAACAATCCGCTTCCCGCGATGCAGCAGGTCGCGATCCTCCGGCGGCATCGTCAGCCCGCCCGGGCGACGCACCCGGACCACGTCGGCACCCAGGTCGGCGAGCATCATCCCCGCGTGCGGCCCCGGGCCGATTCCACCGAGTTCGATAACCTTCACCCCGACCAGGGGCCCACCACTGGTCACGGAAGGCTATTTACCCTTCTTCACCTTCAGCACCTGCTTGCGCAGACCGTCCGTATTTAGCTCCATGATCCCTTTCATGGCACGCCTTATCACAAAGCCGGGCAGCGGCACGAGCGGATCCAGCGCCAGATCGAACTTCGTCCGTGTCTTGTCGCCTTGCGGGGTGAGCGTGTAGCCGCCTTCTTGGTTACGGGACGCTTTCCCGCTTTCCTGCGTCCACGTGACGCCGTCGTCGCGCCAGGTGTAAGCGAGCACGATCTCGTCCGTGACGCCGGCCGTCTTGACTTTCATCCGGGCGCGCTGCGGTCGACCCTGCGCGTTGCGTTCGAGCACCTCGGCATTCTGATGAATAGACGACCACTCTGGCATTGCTTCGACGTCGGCGACCACGTCGAGGATCTCCTTGGGACTTGCTTCGATGACTACTTCGCGGGATTCCTTGACTGCCATGGCTGGGACGATAGCGCGGCGGCGTGTCGGCCGGAAGAGATTCGACCGAGCGTACCGTCGTGCTTGTGACTGATGCCGTTACTGATCCCGTCTACACCGTCGGTGATTACCTGCTAGACCGCCTCGCCGAACTCGGCGTCTCCGAGATCTTCGGCGTTCCCGGCGACTACAACCTGGAATTTTTGGACCACATCGTCGCCCATCCAGCCATTCGGTGGGTAGGCAACGCCAACGAGCTGAACGCCGGCTACGCCGCCGATGGGTACGGACGGTTGCGCGGAATGTCTGCTGTGGTAACGACATTCGGAGTGGGTGAGCTCTCGGCGGCTAATGCGATCGCGGGCAGTTATGCCGAGCAAGTGCCCGTCGTGCACATAGTCGGCGGGCCCTCCAAAGACGCGCAGGGCACCAGGCGAGCGCTGCACCACTCCCTCGGCGACGGGGACTTTGAGCACTTTTTCCGGGTCAGCCGCGAAATCACTTGCGCCCAGGCCAACCTCATGCCCGCTACGGCCCGCAGAGAGATTGACCGCGTGCTCAGCGAGGTGCGCGAGCAGAAGCGGCCGGGATACATCTTGCTGTCTACCGACGTGGCGCGCTTCCCCACCGAACCGCCCGGGGACCCGTTACCCCTTTACACCGGCGGCACCAGCCCCCGCGCGCTGTCGCTGTTCATCCAGGCCGCCACCGAACTCATCGCCGACAAGCGAGTGACCGTGCTCGCCGACCTGCTGGTCCATCGCCTGCAAATGGTCAAAGAGCTCGAGGCGTTACTGGCGGCCGATGTGGTGCCCTACGCCACCTTGATGTGGGGAAAGAGTCTGCTTGACGAAAGCTCACCCAACTACCTGGGGATCTACGCCGGGTCGGCCAGCGCCCCAGCGGTACGCGCCGCGATTGAAGAGGCGCCGGTTCTGGTGACCGCGGGGGTGGTGTTTACCGACATGGTCAGCGGCTTCTTCAGCCAGCGAATCGACCCGGCGCGGACTATCGACGTCGGGCAATACCAAAGCAGCGTGGCGGGCCAGGTGTTCGCGCCGCTGGAGATGGGTGCCGCGCTCGGGGCACTGGCTGAGATCCTGGTACGGCGGCCGACCACGTCACCACCAGTGCTGGCGCCCTCACCCGATGAACCGCCGCCAGAGACAGCGCAAACGCCGGCGCGCGACCAACCGCTTACCCAGCAGATGCTATGGGATCGGCTGTGTGCCGCGCTCACCCCGGGCAACGTGGTGCTCGCCGATCAGGGCACCTCTTTCTACGGCATGGCCGACCACCGGTTGCCACAGGGAGTCACCTTCATCGGCCAACCACTGTGGGGCTCAATCGGTTACACGCTGCCCGCTGCGCTCGGGGCTGGGGTGGCACACCCGGACCGCAGGACGGTGTTGCTGATCGGTGACGGCGCCGCGCAACTGACCGTCCAGGAGCTCGGCAGCTTCTCGCGCGAAGGACTGTCCCCCGTGATCGTGGTGGTCAACAACGACGGCTACACCGTCGAACGAGCGATCCACGGAGAGACGGCGCCCTACAACGACATTGTCAGTTGGAAGTGGACGGAGCTTCCCAACGCGCTGGGCGTCGCCAATCACATGACGTTCCGGGTCCAGACCTACGGAGAACTCGACGACGCACTGACCGCGGCCGCGGAGCATCGAGACCGCATGGTGCTCGTCGAGGTGGTCTTGCCGCGGCTCGAGATTCCCCACTTGCTCGTCGAACTGGTCCAACCGATGTCGCCGGACGGCAGTGTGCGCCGCTGAAGCTGCTGCGTCAACAGGGCCCGGATTGAGTGGGTGTTCGGTCCGGGATTGACGATCGCAGTATCGCCTGGACGGTACGCCGGCAGCGCCCGCAATCGGCGCCCGCTCCGCAAGCCTGCGCAACATCCTTTGTCGTCGACGCCCCGGCTGCAACGGCCTCGGCCACGGTTTGGCTGGTGACTCCGTTACACAGGCACACGAACATCGGGCGCCCGCTCAGTCCGCCTCGATGCGCATCATGTCGAAGAACCGTCCAACGAACAATGGCGGGTAGGCGCCGACGCCCGCCCCGGACATCCATTGGGCCGCGGCGTCGGGGTGGTCGATCCACTGGCGTGCACTCTCCTCGTCGGGGAACTCCTGCAGGATCAACACCTCGTGATCATCGTCGAAAGCCCGGAATACCGAGGTGTTTCGGATTCCGGCCGTGGTGAACCTGTCCATCGCCGAACGGACTTCCGTCGTGAGGATGGATACGTCGTTGACGGACGCGATCGCGGCCACTACGACTCCGGGCGCCCGCGGAGTCGTTGGATCTTCCGCTACGAACCTGTCGACAATCTCACCGGCAAAGACACCGGGGATGTCGTCGACGCCGGCGGCGTCGAACCAATCGAAGAAGACCCGCGAGCGGAGCAGCTCGACGATCGGTTCGCGGCTGTGGAGTCCGATCATCACCAGCACCCGGCCGTAGTCGTGTGTCGACGTGTAGACCAGGACATGGTGGGCGCCGATGTCGGCGAGGGCCGATTTGTTGCGTTCCAAAAGTGGCCATACCCGGGCCGGATCGGGCACGCGGTAGTCCGATGCGATGACCATCGAATGAATCTCGTTCATCGTCACCGCAGCCCTACACCGGGTTGAACGACGAAATGAGCCACTTCCCATCGGCTTTCGTCAGCGTGACCGATACGCTGCTGGAGGTAAACGTCGGCTCCGGCCGATCCTTGCTCTGGGTGCTTTGGTTGACGAACAACAGCGCGACGGCCGATTTCGGATGCAATTCGGACAGGGCGGCCCGGAGCACCACCGCGCTGGTTTTCACCGACTTTTGTTTGGCGGCCGGGGCGACGATCTGCTGGGTGAATTGGTCGTAGTAGGACAGGAAGTCGCCGGTCAAGTGTGACTTCGCAGAAGAGAAGTCGCGGTCGAGGGTGTCGGGAGAATAGGACAAAACCGCCACCGTTCCCTCGCTGGCGGCAGTGATTGCCGCCTTGGCGGCCGCGGCGTCGGTATCCCGGTCCGGCAAGTAGGAGAACCAGAACAGTCCCCCCAGCAAGGCCAGCGAAGCGACCACGAGCAACGCCAGCACGGTGGCAAAGATTTTCCCAGACGACCACTTCTTCGCCTGCGCGCCGAACCACTTCAACCGACCAGGCTTTTTGCCGTCGCCGTCGATGCCCTCGGCGGAGTCGATGTCAGCCGTCTCCTCGACTTGTGCTGTCTCTTCCACCGATGTTTCGTCTGCGGTCACGGCACAAACTCGACTTTCGATATCTTCAGCTGGCCACCGGCGCGGGCGACTGTCACGATGAGCCGGTAGCTACGTGGATCCTGCTTCGCGCCAGCCGCATTGGTTACCTCCGATGTGGAGGCAACCAGCACCACCGCTGAATCGGCCGTCATCGAGTCCAACTCCACAGCGGCGGCCTGAACGGTGCCTTGCGACACCACCTTCGACTTTTCCACCACCTGCGTGAAATCGTCAGCCATCTTGAGGAAATCGTCTTTAAACGAGCCGGTGGAGTTGTCGAGGATGCGCTGCACCCCTTGCTTGGCATTATTGAAGTCCAGCGATGTCAATGTCACGACGCCCTGGCGTGCCACCGCGGCAAACTCGGCCGCACGCTGCCGTTGCCGTACCGCATCGCGATGCTCCATGATCATGTACCCGCTGCCCAACAGCGCCGCGACGATAACGAGGATGGCCAGCGATGCGGCGACGGTGGACCATTTGGGGCGACGAAGGCGGGGCCGACGTCGCGCGGGCTTCTCCGCGTCGGCTGGCGAGGTATCGGCGTCGGGCTCCGCGACGGCCTCGGGCGGACTCTCTTCGGTCTCGGCACTTTCCGGCTCCACTGCAGCCTCAGTGTCTTCTGCCTGGGTCTCGCGGGTGTCTTGCACCTCGGTCTGAGCCGAGTCCGCTGCGTCGTCCTCTGCTGCGGCCGCTTTTTCTTTCTTGGCTTCGGCGAGCGCGGCCTGGCGACGCAACTGGATGGCGCGGGCGCGGGCGCGGGCAGCGGCAGCCAGAGCTTCCGCTTCCGCGGCCTCTGCCTCGGCCTCTTCGGCCAACGCTCGGATTTCATCGGCAGTACTTGGGGTATCGTCCTCGTTCACCGGAACCGATTTCGTGTCAGCGGCATTCTGGCGGGTGCCGCCACTCACCGCTCACCAGCCCGAGAACAAGGCTGCGCGTGACTCAATGCCCAACTCCTCTACCGCTTGCCCGTCAGTGGCAAGTTTGCTTCTAGCCGCGGGCCGGCGACGGTCTCCCGGCGTCGGCGCCGCCGTTGGGCAACCCTACTCGGCACACGCGATACCGCGCGAGCACTTGCGCCGAGGTTCTTTTGCCCACGATCCCCACCGGCCGTCGTGACGACCAGGAGAACCACGTTATCACTTGCTGCGGCCACCACCACAGACGCTGCCGCACCGCCACTACTAAAACGGCCGTACAAGCTGTGAATATACGGTTCTCGCAAACGAACATACGGCACGCCGCGAGCCGGTTAGCGCAGCAGGTCTTTGACCACCTTGCCGGTGGCGTTGAGAGGTAGCGCTTCGAGGAACTGCACCGATCGCGGCACTTTGAAACCCGCCATACGGTCACGGCACCAGCCGATCAGTTCGTCAGCGCTGACATCGCCTTTCCGAACAACGAACGCCTTGCCTACCTGTCCGAGCCGCTCGTCGGGAACACCGATCACCGCCGCCTGCGCGACGGCCGGGTGGTTCAGCAGGAAACCCTCGATCTCAGCCGGATACGCGTTGAATCCGCCCACGATGAACATGTCCTTCTTGCGGCCGACGATGCGCAGTCGGCCCGCGTCGTCAAAGTTGCCCAGATCTCCGGTATGCAGCCAGCCCTCGTCATCGATCGCCTCGGCGGTGGCGACAGGATCGTCAAGATAGCCCTGCATGACTCCGTAGCCGCGGACCAGCACCTCGCCGTCGTCGGCGATGCGCACCTCAACCCCGTCGCAGGGCAGGCCTGCGGTGGTGGCGACATCCTCGAAGGAATCGCCGGGCCGGGACAAGGTCACGTTGCCGGCCTCGGTGAGCCCGTAACCGGTCATCAACGTCTGGAACGGCAGTTCGTCATGTATGCGACGGACCAGTTCGACAGGGATGTCGGCGGCGCCGGTCACGCCCGCCCGCAAAGTCGACAGCTTTGCCTTGTCGCTGACCGTCAGCAACGAGTGGTACAACGTCGGCGGGCCAGGCAGCATCGTGATGCGTTCGCGCTCAACGAGATCCACGACCGTGTCGACATCGAATACCGCTACCGGCAGCATCGTCGCGCCGCGCAGGAAGGACGTGATGAGTCCCGCTTTCAAGCCGAACGTGTGGAAGTACGGGTTGATCTGCAAGTAGCGGTCCCCCTCGCGCAGATCCGCGAGCGTCGCCCACTCCTCGTACATTCGCAGCGTTTGGCGATGGTTCATCATCGCGCCCTTCGGGCGGCCGGTCGTGCCCGAGGTGAAGATGATGTCGGAGATGTCGGTGCCGCTCGACCGCCCGCTCGAACGGGGATCCGCTGGAGAGGAAGTCCGATTTCAGGTCGATGACCGGTATGCCTGCGGGCGCGGTGTAGTCCTGACCCAGAAACCCCTTCTGGACCAGAACGGCCTTCGCCCCGCTGCGGGCGATGATGTCGCCCGCCTCTTCCGTCTTGAATCGCGTGTTGACCGGGACCAGCACGCCACCCGCGGTGAGCAACCCGAACGCCGCGACGATCCACTCCGCGGAGTTGGGCGCCCAAAGGGCGACCCGATCGCCCTTGTCCACGCCGAGGTCGGCGAAGGCGCCTGCGGCGCAACGAATCCGTTCGACAACTTGCGCGAACGTGAGACGCAGCGGACCGTCGACGACCGCTTCCGCGTCGCCGAACCGGTCCGCCGCGCTCAAGACCATCTCGGGGATGGTCTCCCACAGCGGTGGGCTTGTCACACCGTGACGAGCCGACCGAGGTTGCCGCCCATGATCTTTGCCTGGTCGTCGACGGACAGGTGCGACAGCGCGTTGACGTAGAACGTCGGCTCCGCCAGCCCTTCCGGGTGCGGCCAGTCCGAGCCGTACAGCACCTGATCCACACCGACGAGGTTGACCAGATCGTCGATGCCGTCCTCGAAGAACGGGCTGACGTAGATCCGGTTCTTGACCATCTCGACTGGGTCGCTCGGGAAGGCTTCCGGGGCCTTCCGGAAGACCTCGGCCAGGCCGTCCAGCAACGGGGTCATCCACTTCGAACCGGCCTCGACGATCGCGACCTTCAGCTTGGGATGGCGGTAGAGCGCGCCGTGGATCACCCACGACCCCACCGAGTCCTGGATCGGCCGCCACTCGTTGAGGATGCCCATCGCATTGGTTTGGAACGGCAGCATCTCCTGGTCGGCACCGTCCCATTCGGAGGTGTACCGGGAATAGCCGCTGTCGCTGGAGTGCATGCCGACCAGCACGTCGTGCTCGACGACCCGCTCCCAGAACGGGTCGAATTCGGGCAGCGCGAACGACCGCGGGCCGCGGAATCCGGGGACGGGAGCCGGGCGGACCAGGATACAACGCGCGCCACGCTTGACCACCCACTCCAGCTCCTCGATCGCCTTCTCGACGATCGGCAGGGTGATGACCGGTGTGGTGAAGATCCGGTTCTGGTAGTTGAAACCCCAGACTTCGTCGAGCCACTGGTTCAGCGCATGGATCAGGACGTGGATGGCGACCGGGTCGTCGCGCAGCCGCTCCTCGATCAGGCTGGCCAGCGTCGGGAACATCAGGGTGCGGTCCAGGCCCAGCTCGTTCATCTTCTCCAGGCGCGGGCCGGGCTCGAAGAACGCCGGGATCGCGCGCATCGGCTCACCGAACAGCTCGCGCTTGGTTTTGCCGTCCGGGTTGCCGTATTTGAAGTACTCCTCCCACGCACCCGGCCGGGCGACGACCTCGAAGGTCGGGTTGGGAATGTAGTTGCTGATCACGCCGCGCAGCGCGATCTTGGTGCGGCCGTTGATCTGCACGTACTGGACGAAGTCCTTGTACTCCTTGGGCAGGAACTTGGTCAGCGCCTCCGGCGGCTCGTAGAGGTGGTTATCCGCGTCGAAGATTGGAAACGGGACGTCTTCCCGATGCGACAACTGACCCATGGAATCCTCCTTCTTGATTTACGAGAATATTATTCTCTTCTTGCGCCCAGCGCAATCCGCCGCACAGCGGTCCCGGTGCCGGGAACGCAACGAGGATCAGCACGTCGCGATGATTTTGAAAGTCGGCGGTAGCCGGTTCACCGGGCTTGTCGGCCTTGTGGCCGTTGGCGGTACCGGTGATCGTGAATTTGTCGCCGCTGAAGCTCATGTTGGCCTCGCCGCCGTCGTCTTTTGAGTACATGCCGGTGAAGCCACCCAGATTCTGGATGCGGACCGACTCCGCGAAAAGCGGCTGCGCGTGTTCGTCGATGACGACCGTGGCGCCCGCAAAGTCGCCGCCGATGTCAATCGTCCGGTACCACTCCAACTGACTGCATTTAACGACGTGGATGTTCGCGTCGTTTCCGTTGACGCTCACCGATGCCGTACTAGAGAGCTGGGTTTGCGGCCGCGAGGTGCAGGCCCCCAGGACGGCGACTGCGAGCGCCGCAGCGACCGGCGCCGCGATTCGGTTCTGCACTGAGCCACCTCAATATTCTCGCTGACGAACATTCTGGCCTGCAGCGATGATGTTATTCTCCGCGAAGGAGAATGCCAATATCGGCTGTTCTCGTTTCAAGGAGCGATGACGCATGGTGGACCTGGAGATCGACGACGGGTTGGCGGTGCTCACCATCGATCGCCCCCATGCCCGCAATGCCATCGCGCTCGACACCATGGAGCAACTGGAAAAGGCGCTCGATGCGGCAGCGGGCGCGCGAACCCTGGTCATCAAGGGCGCGGGCGATCGGGCTTTCATATCGGGCGGTGACCTCAAGGAGCTGAGTGCGCTGCGGACCGAAGAGGATGCCGCGGCGATGGCAAAGCGGATGCGGTCGATCTGCGATCAGCTCGCGAGCTTCCCCGCCCCGGTGATCGCCGCACTGAACGGCCACGCCTTCGGCGGCGGTGCCGAGGTCGCTGTCGCCGCCGACATCCGGGTGGCCGCCGACGACATCAAGATCGCCTTCAATCAGGTGGAGCTGGAGATCATGCCGGCCTGGGGAGGCGCCGAGAGGCTGGCCGCGCTCGTCGGACAAGAGCAAAGCACTGCTGTTGGCGGGCACCGGAACCGCCGTCGACGCCGCCGAGGCCGAGCGAATCGGCTTGGTGGATCTGGTGTTGCCCCGGGCATCTTTCGACTCACCCGACAAGGGATGGCGATCGGTCGCGACGAAACTGGCCCGCCATCCGGCGACCGAGATAAAGCGCGTAATCCGCGGAGTTTCTCCTGATGAGGCGATAGCATCCTTTGCACGGTTGTGGGTTGCGGACGCACACTGGCAGGCCGCGGAGCGGGTGATGAACCGCACCGCCAATCCGCGCCCGGCAGCCGGAGGAGCGACATGACCACCACGAAGAGACTGTTGGGCGCCGGCTTGGCGATGTTAGTGGCAGTAGCGGGTCTGCTCGGTGACGAGCGCCGGACGGGCACCCGACGCGGATCCGGTCATGGCATCAGGTCACCTACACCGTCTCGGCAAAGAACCCGATCTACGCCGACATCTATTACCAGGATCAGGACCCGACGGTCTACTCCGACTACAGCCACAACCCGTACACATTCACCCCGCAGGTCCAGGCCGACATCGCGCCCGGTAAGCCGTGGGTCCAGCAGGTGCCGCTGTTAGACCCCGACCAGTGGGCGATGGTCACCGTCAACACCGGCCGGGAACCGGGGACGCCCGGGTTTCACTGCGACTTGGCGGTGGACGGGGTCGTCGTCGTATCCAAGGACGGGGCCAAGGGCGTGCTCTGTTCGCTGCGCACCTGGTGAACCACCCAGGCCGGCGGTATAGTCGGTCGGCTGCGGCTCGCCTTCCAGGCGGCGCAGGTAATTTTCGACCAACTCCACCGTTTCGGCGTGACCGCCGGACATGCCGATCGCCTGCTCGAGCACCAGAACCCGCGACAAGCTGGTCATGAGTACCGTCCACACCACCGGGGGCACATCTTGGCTTCGTCCTGGTTGTCCACGCCGTAACGCTGCAGCGCAGCCGTCACCGCTTGGCGTTGTTCCTCGCGGAAACGTTCAGCGTAGTAAGCGATTTCGGCTCGCATCTCCTTGCGGTGATTGGCCAGCGCCATGAATTCCATCGAAATCCGGGTGAACGCGGGATCGGTGCCGAATCTCCACAGCGCCCACAGCGGCTGCGCCGACTGCAGCGCTTGCGCCTGCGCTTGCAAGACCTTCTTCGGCGCGGCGGCGGAAGACCTCCACGAACAGCTCCTCCATGGTGCGGAAGTAGTAGTGCACCAGCTGGGGTTTCAACCCCGCCTTGTTCGCGAGACGCCGCGACGTCACCGCGGCATAGCCCTCTTCGAGCATCAGCTGCTCGGCCGCGTCGAGCAGCAGGCCGCGATTCTTCGCGTCCGGCGCCCCGATCCTGCGGGCCGATGTCATGCCATTACTCCGTACTCTCGACGTGCTCTCGACCTTCCAGTGTCGACCATGCCGATCGTAGCCAGGCGGTCTTGTTGCCTCGGCGCCCGCGACCTTGACCCTGACATTACCGCCATGCTAAGCAGATGCTCAGCATCTCTGAGCATCGAGACTGCGGGCGGCGATCACGCTCTTGCCGCCGAAAGCACCATCCGGCACAGCCCAGCTCAGGGAGGACGAAGTCCATGAGCAACTACGACTCGATCGACTTCTTCACCGATCCGTCTCTGGTCCCCGATCCGCACCCTTACTTCGATTACCTGCGCAGCCAAAACCCGGTGCTGCGCCTGCCCCACCACGGGGTCGTCGCCGTCACCGGCTACGAAGAGGCCACCGACGATCTATAAGGACACCGACACGTTCTCGAACATCGTCGCGCTCGGCGGGCCCTTCCCCCCGCTGCCCTTCCAGCCCGAAGGCGACGACATCAGCCCACAGATCGACCAGCACCGCAGCTACTTTCCGATGAACGAGCACATGGTCACCATGGATCCGCCGGACCACACCCGTGCCCGATCGGTGCTGAGCAGGCTGCTGACCCCGAGCCGGCTGAAGCAGAACGAGGAGTTCATGTGGCGGCTGGCCGACCGTCAGCTCGACGAGTTCCTGCCCAACGGTGAGTGCGAGTTCATCAGCCGAATACTCCAAGCCCTTCGCCACGTTGGTGATCGCCGACCTGCTCGGCGTACCCGAGGAGGACCACAAGGAGTTCCGCGTCGTCTTGGGCGCCGACCGTCCCGAGGCGCGGGTGGGCGCCCTGGACCACGAGTCGGTCGGCATCAACCCGCTGGAGTGGCTCGACGAGAAGTTCTGCAACTACATCGAGGATCGGCGACGCGAACCGCGCGACGACGTGCTGACCGCGCTCGCGACGGCGAAGTATCCCGACGGATCGACACCCGAGGTGATCGAAGTGGTCCGCTCGGCGACGTTTCTTTTCGCCGCCGGGCAGGAAACCACCGCCAAGCTGCTCAGCGCCGCGCTGCAGGTACTCGGCGACCGGCCCGACATACAGCAACAGTTGCGTGACGACCGCAGCCTGATTCCCGGGTTCATCGAGGAATCGCTGCGCATGGAGAGCCCCGTCAAGAGCGACTCGCGACTGGCGCGCAAGGCCACCAGCATCGGCGGCGTCGACATACCCGCCGGCACCGTGGTGATGGTGTTACCGGGGGCCGCCAATCGCGACCCGCGCCGATTCGAGAAACCGCACGAGTTCGACCTTCACCGGAAGAACGTCCGCGAGCACATGGCGTTCGCCCGCGGCGTCCACTCGTGCCCCGGCGGACCGCTCGCCCGAGTGGAGGGCCGCGTCTCGATCGAGCGTCTCCTGGACCGGATGTCTCACATCGAGATCGACGAGGCCCACCACGGGCCGAGCGCGACGATCGCCACTACACCTACGAGCCGACGTATATTTTGCGGGGCTTGAGCGAACTGCACCTGACGTTCACCACCGCCGATTCAGTCGCGTCTGTGGGCTGACAGTTAGCTCGTGAGCGCTACCGGATCTGCATTCCGACGAAATAGGCACCGAGCAGGCTGGCCGCCATGAGTATCACCCAGGCGTCGGTCAGTCGACACAGCAGGGCGGGAGCCTGCCTGACTTCCATGAACTCACGAAAGATGATGCGCACCTTGATCAGTGCGATCATGATCACGCTCGTGGTAACCACCACACTGGGTCGCAGCGATCCATCCGCCGAGTGGTCTATCACCAGATAGGCCAACGTCAACGACGCCAGCACGACCCAAACAACCAACAGCCTCTTGTTGAACTTGATCATCGGTCACCTCACCACGTACAGCAACGCAAAGATGAGCACCCAGAGGAAGTCGACGGTGTGCCAGTAGGTGGCGCACGTCTCGACGAGTTCCTGGGATCGCCTTGCCGGACTCCGAAGTTGGTACACGACAACACCGAGGACGACGAATCCGATCAACAAGTGCACGAAATGGATACCGGTGAGAAAGAAGTAGTAGGTAAAGAAGTCGTTGCTGGAAAAGCCGTTGCCCATGTGGATCTGCCGGACCCACTCGAACACCTTGGAACCGAGAAACACCAGACCGAAGAACGCGGTGAGGAAGACATCTTTCAGGGCCGGGCCGTACGCACCGGCGCGTGACGCCTGCACGCATCGCGCCACCGACCAGGAACTCAGCAGTAACACGAGGGTGTTGAAGACCCCGATGCGTAGATCCAGCTGCGCCTGGGAGCGCAGGAAGAGTTCGGGGCTTTGGGTTCGGTAGAACAGGTAGAAGCCGAAATAGGCTGTGAAGATTAATGTCTCGAAAAAGACGAAGGCCCACATGTCGGGCTGGCCAGGCACCAACCTGGCGCGTTTGTTCTTATCGGCTAGGTCGGTCATTACGCAGGCGCCGTTTTCCGGGCGCGGTCGGGCAGCGGCCCGGTACCGAAGTCCTCGCGCTGGATCATCTGCCTGAGCAGGAAGATGAAAACACCTGTGTAGATACCGAACACGACCATGTCGAGCCACCACGCGATCTGGCCGTTCCACGCCAAGACGCCCTGCCGGAAGATCCACGCGGGTGATACGACGATCTCGGTGAGCGCGTTACAGAGGTTGAGGTAGCCGAACCACTTTGGAAAAACTCGATTCTTGTCAACGAGGATCGCGAGCATCCATACCAGCGAGCCGATCAGGAACACCCCCATGGTCCCGACGAACGACAAGAAGGCGAAGTCGTAGATCCAGCTGATCAGTTCGGGGTCGCGGTCGGGTCGCAGAGCTCCGACGGTCAGCGCGATGCACATCAGCAGCATGCCGGGAACCGCACTGAGCGAGTACAGCACAAGGTAGGAATACGCGAAAGCTCGGCTGACCGACATGCGCCGCATTGAATAGGCGATGAGGGCGTTGCACATTGTCGTCATGCCGGTGACGACGAACATGATGGCGAAGCCAAGCGGTATGCCAAAGTGGTTGTCGTGGAACCACTGCACGATCCTTGCGGCGTCCCACGCCGGGTCTGGCGGGGGCTGGCTGCGGGTGAGCACGAAGAACGCCACGCCGAAGAAGTTGTAGAAGACGACGAGTGTCCACCAGGCCAGCCACAGCTCTCGCTTTGGGTTATGCCGGAGATGCCAAGCGATTCGGTGATGCAGCGCGCCGGTGGGCGCCCCGGGTGCAGCAGCCGTCGGTGTCCCCACCGCGTTCATGCGTCGACCCGTTCCTCGGCACGCCGCGAGTATCTCGCCGCGCTCTCGGTAAACGGCCTGGCCCAAAACAACGGCCGTCACGACGATCCACACCGCGATGGCGACTGTTCTTCAGCCAGAACGACAACGCTCCGTCCCATGCAAGCGGCCCGGTCATGGCCAGCCCGACGAACGCCGCCGGCGCCAGCGCGGCCGCGACAAGAAGATTGAAATGAGCCACCCACCGGTTGAATACCGGGTGCGATGGGTCGTCGAAATAGATCGCCAAGGCAAGGATCACGCTTTGCGCGATGAGAAACGGGACCTGACTGGTGAACGTGATCCACGCCAGATCGTTGAACATCTGCGTCAGCTCGGGATTCCGTTCCGGGCGGAAGGCCGCCAGCAGCCAGCAGACGTTGGCGATGAGAAAAAGGGTGGGACCGCCGGCTACGCAGCCGAGCATGCAGTAGGAGAAGATCGGCGTGCGATGAGCCATCCGGCGGATCTGCATCACTACCAGGATCAGAATGGGGATGAGGCCGACGCCGAACCAGTTGAACAAGATCATGGTGTACCGGACGCCGGACTGGTTTTCCCGGTAGAACGCAGCCACCTGCTCCGCCGACATCCTGGGCGACATCGGCGGCGTGAAGCCCGGGAATAGGAGAAACGCGGCGATCCAGATGATCACCACGACGGGCAACGTCCACAACAGAATCAGTTCGCCGTCCCTACGCCGCAGCGCAGTTCGCGGAGATCCGGAACCTGTTACGTCGTTCTCCGCGATGTCGGACATCCTGCTCCTTCCCCCAACCCGGCTAGTCAGCGAAGCTAGCCGAACGGCTAGCCTCAGGTCAATAGCCCTTCGTCTAGTCTCGTCGTGTGGGATCAGCACGACAGCCGGTTACCGACGGGGAACTGAGGGTCGCCCAGCACAGCGCTGCCCGCACGCGCGTACTCGATGCGGCGCTGGACCTGTTCGCCAACCACGGCGTCAGCGGTACGTCGCTGCAGATGATCGCTGAAGCCGTCGGGATCACGAAAGCCGCCGTCTATCACCAATTCCGGACCAAGGAGCAGATCGTGCTCGCGGTCACCGAGCGCGAACTCGGTCGGCTCAGTCCGGCGCTGAAGGAAGCCGAGGCGCACGGCGACGGGCCGCAAGCTCGCGACGCGCTGTTGGTTCGGGTGGTCGAGATGGCGGTGCGCGATCGCCGGTTGGTGCGGACGCTGCAATTCGATCCCGTCGTGGTCCGGTTGCTCGCCGAACACGAACCGTTCCAACGTTTCATGGAGCGCCTGTATCGAGTGTTGCTGAGCGATGCCGGCCTCGACGGGCGGATCGAGGCGGCCATGTTCTCGGGCGCGATCGCAGCGCCGTGATGCACCCACTCGTTGCCGACATCGACGACGAGACCCTGCTCGCCCGGCTCACCGACCTGAGCCGGCGCCTGCTCGGTCTGCATCAAGAAGCCAGCCGCGGGAATTGACCGGGCAGTCGAATCCGCCTTGCGCATAACCGATCTCGGAACGTTCTTGGCCGTAGACGAACGTATCCATCCGGCCATGTTCGATCTCCGCTGTCGCGTGGAGCATTTCGCGCACCGGCTGCGAAATCGATGGCGACATCAGGAGTATTCCGAGTGGACCCGGCGCCGCGGCTCCAAACGACTACCCCTATTCAGCAATCTTTTCGTTCGAAGTTCCACAGCAAAGCCACTCAGGTACGGTTCTCCCATGAAGACAGTCGCGCGTTTCGGTGCCGCAGCGATCATGGTGACCACCGGGATTGGACTGGCGAGTGTGGGCACCGCGACCAGCGCTCGTGCCGACGATCCTCCGTGGCCGTTCGTGGGATACCACTGGTGTCCGGGCCAGCCGTTTGATGCGACATGGGGGCCCCAGTGGGATCCGAGCACCTGCCACGATGCGCATCATCGCGACAGGGACGGCACAATTCATAACGGCGATTACTGGGGACCCAGCCCCTTCCAAACCTGGCCCGAGATACCGAACACACGGCCATGAATTCGGCCGCGGATCGGGCATGAATCGGGCTACGTGTCGCCGCGCTCCCAGATTTGCGTACCGTCATGCGCATTGCAGACCAGGAATAGGCCATCCGGCGCCTGCGCGACGTAATACTCGGGGTAGTCAATGCAAGATGAGTTCTCTTCCTTGACGCCGGCCATCGGAGGGGAGCGGAACCATCGGGGCTCATACCTCCGCGGTGAGCCGCAGAACATCAGTCGTCCCGGCTGCGTGGCGAAAGATACGTAGTAGTCGGCGGTCCCGAACACGTAATACGTGGTGTTGTCACACGGCGCGCCTAGCACGACATGCGGCATGATTCCGGGCGTGCAGTCTGGATAGTCGCAATTAACCGGTCCGGCGGCAGCTCGCGGCGCTACCAATACACTGAGGGCCAGGAATACGGCGACCGCTGCCACAATGAATCGCACGAGGTTACTCTAAATTACTTGCCCACAGCTGGGAATAGAATTCTCCGCTTCGGAGAAGATCCGCATTCAATGCCGCGGCCATCGGCGACGGCAGCCGCGCCGGGCAGTGATAATGTGGCTCTCCTGTAAGTGCGGACGGGGGAGGTGATCCATGCCGCTGCGCAAGCTTCCCGCTGAGGCGACCGACGCCGATAGTCCGCGGGTGGGGGTCCTTTCTGCGCCTGCATTTACTTCGGTCGCCGAAGCCGATGAACTTGATCAAGCGGAAGCCCGCGCCGAGGCCGCTCGTGCCCGTGCGATACGACTGCGGCAACAAGCAGAAGCGGCTTCGAGCGACCAACGCGGCCCGGCCGGCGCCAACGAGGCCGAAGCAACATCCGACTCTGCGCCGCCGCGCCGGTGGCGGCTGCGTCGTCCAAATCGGAAAGTCCTGGCTGTCGCTGCCGCGATCGTGGTCATTTGCTCCTCGCTGACGGCAGGCGGGTATCTGGTGTGGCTTCACCATAACGTCGTGCAGCAAAGGCAGCGCGCCGCGCAGTTCTCCCAGGTAGCCCGCAACGCCATTGTGACGATGATGTCGATCGATTCGAGCACGGCAAGAGACAACATGCAGCGATTCGCCGACTCCACAACCGGCCTATTCAAGGCCGGCATCTTGATGGGCGCAGAGGATCTCGTCAAGGCAATCGAACAGTCGAAGATCAGCACCAAGGGTACGGTGCAAGCTGTCGCTGTGGAGTCCATGACAAAGGACTCGGCGGTTATCCTGGTCGCGGCGAAATCCGAGATGACCAAGCCCGATCAGGCCACGCCGGCAATCGCGGTCGTTGCGGGCCGTCGTCAACATCCAAAGGGACGCAGGACAACTCAAGATCTCCAGAATCGAGTTCGTCCCGTGACGGTCGACAGCGAAACAGCTCAAAAGTCCGCTCAGGAGCCAGACCCCCGCCGTCCAACCAGCCGCCGAACCCGCGCGATCGGACGTTGGATGCGTCGATGCCTGGCAAAATGGCGTCGAATTCTGTTGACGATGCTGCTAGTTGCCGCGCTCGCGTTCGCTGCCGGCTATTTCTACTTCGTCTACCGTCCGGATTTGCAAACCGACGACGCCGCAGCACACCAGGCCATCAAGGCGGCCAGCGATGGTGCGGTGGCCCTGCTGTCCTACTCGCCTGACACTCTTAGCCGGGATTTCGCCAATGCCAAATCCCGGCTCACCGAGGACTATCTGGCCTACTACCAGCGGTTCACCGACCAGATCGTGGGGCCATCGGCGCAGCGCGCCCAAGTCACGACGACCGCAACCGTGGTCAAGGCGGCCGTGTCGGAACTGCACCCGAATTCAGCTGTTGTGCTCGTATTCGTTAAACAGAAGACCGCGAGCAAGGAAAAGCCGGAACCGGTGGTGACGTCGAGCAGTCTCCGGGTAGCGCTGACAAAGGTCAGAGGTTCGTGGCTCATCGAGAAATTCGAGGCCGTGTGAGCGCCCCTGTAAGGGTTGGTCTAAACCAGACCGTGCTATGCGGAAGCGGTGTTAGTCTGTGAATTCGACTTCACTTGAGAATGGCGATATTTAGCGCGTCAAGGAGTACGCGATGCGTTCAAGGAATATGGTGATAAGCACAGCACTGGTGGCCGCCGGCGTGGGCGGCGGTGTCGGCTTAGCCCCGTCCGCATGGGCCTACGACCCTGCCGTCAACGGGACGTACACCGCCACGGTGATCGGCGACTGGGCCCAGACCAACCAGGTGTATCACCAAGAGGCGGTGGTGCGAAGCACCTGGAAGATCACCTCGTCGTGCTACACCGCTCAGGACTGCACCGGCCAGGTGGTCAGCGACCAGGGCTGGACCGCACCGCTGACCATGCACGACGGGCTTGTCTGGTTCGTCAAACACGACATCCCGAACTGGGAGACCTGTCCCGACGGGACCTCATTCCCCGGTCACGACGTAGTTTATTTCTATCCCGCGGACCCAGATACCGGTGAACACACGGCTGTGTCGCCAGTTTTGGCCGGACGGGAACATACGACCGGGCCGGTTGGCGTCTGCGGCACCAACGCCCCGCTGTATCTCGACCAGCCGTTCCGGCTGGACAAGATAGGGTGAAGCTGCGCGCCCAGCCCAAAAGCCTTGCCGGCTAAGGTCCTAACCTAGACCGAAGTTACGGCAGCCGGAATAAGTGAATCCCTGGGTTGACCTGGGGATTCATGGGTTTGGTGTGGTGGTTGTTCTGGCTACGCGGGCGGTGAGGGGGATGGGTGTGTTGAGGAGGTCGAAGGCGCGGCGTTGGTCGGGGGTGGGTTCGGCGAGCACGGGCACCTCGGTGCTGGCGCCGTGGTAGCGGACTGGTTGCGGGTGAGGGTGGCCAGGTGGTCGAGCAGGCCGCGGAAGCTGCGTAGCGGGTTGCCGTCGGCGTCGTGTTTGCGGGCGGCTTTGGTATTGGCGTGGTCGGAACGCTGCGCGGGGCGACCGGGTTATCGCGTTGGGGTGGGTGTTCGTCGGTGAATGTCATTGGCGCCCAGGCCTTGCGCAGGTGCCAGATGAGGTAGCAGGCGAGCAGGCAGATCAGCACGTGGGCTTTGACGCGGTCGTCGAGGCGGTGGTGGATGGGTCGCAGGTCGAGGTCGTCGGTTTTGATGATGCGGAAGTCGCGTTCGACGTTGGCGAGATTTTTGTAGCTGTCCACGATCGCGGCGGGGTCGAGGGTGTCGGGGTCGATGCTGGTGCGCAGCACGTAGATGCCGTCGAGGGCGGCCTCGGCGTCGATGCGGGTCTGGTCGCGACGGTAGGTGAAGGTGGTGTCGGTGATGGTGGTGTGAAAGTGCTTGCCCATCTTGTATTTTGTCGATCACCTTGCCGACCGCCTTGCCGATCTCGCCGGCGCCGGTGAGGCGGCCGCGGGTGACCCGGTCGGCGATGCGGGCGAGCAGTTTGTCGGTCGCTTGGAGCATGTCCTGGCGTTTGCGGGTGCGTTCGGCCGCCAGTGCGGGGTTGCGGCAGGCGATCAACCGTTCCCCGGGGTAGTCGGGGTGGCTGATCTCGGCCAGGTCCTGGGTGTCGAACAGGCTCATCTGCAGCGGCCCGTCGTCGCGGGCGAGTTTGGCGATCGCGGGGGCGCGCAGCGCGGTGATCCAGCCGAAATCGGTTGCGGTGTCGGGGTCCTCGTTGAGTTTGCGCAGCGCGTCGATGCGCGCGGAGGTGATCATGCCGCGATCGCCCACCAGCACCAACTGCTGGATGCCCAGCTCGTCGCGGATGACGGTGACGATCTGGGTGAACGCGTCCGGGTCGGCGGTGTTGCCGGGGAACACCCGCACCGCGACCGGGCGGCCGGCCGGGTCGGTGAGCACCCCGTACTCGATCTGCTCGCAGCCCTTCTTGCCGTCGCGGGAGTAGCCGCGCGCGGCCAGCTCGCAGCACCGGCCGGTCACCCACGCGGAGCTCAGATCGAACAACGCCATCCGGCCCGGATTCGCGCTCGGGGCAAGGTGTTTGCGCCGCGAGCTTGCGCTCGATCGTGTCCTGCCGGCCGAGCGAGCCAGTCCATCGCGGCGTAGACCTCGTCGGTGCACGCGCCGGCCACGCCCAGATCGACGCCGAGGGTGGTGTCGGGCCACCAGGCCAGCGTGGACAGCTTCGAGCTCGGGCCGCAGCACCCGCGAGACGACCAGCGCAAGGACGATGTCCGCGATCGGCGGCGCGGGCCCAGCAGCGCGGGCAGGCCCAGCTGGTGGCGCCATCGCCGCGACCGCGGCCACGTGCCCGTGCGGCAGCGACCGGGTGATCGCGAACCGCCTCGCCGGCCGGCACCAGCGTTTGGCCCTTCAGCGTCGCCTCGATCGCGTCGACCGCCTCCGGCGGCAGCATCGACAGGTTCGCCACGGTCTCGTTGCGCACCGCGCCGCCGTCGCGGTAGGTGCGCCGCAGGTAGGCCGACGTGTACTCGCGGGGCTGGCCCTGGCTGTCCACGTGCGTCTTCCGAACTCTGACTACGTGAACTTTCCCCTGCTTACGCGGCATAGCCGGAATCATATTAGATTCACGACGTATCCACGAAGACGACACGCCGATAATTCTGACTACATATCGTGCCTAGGTTCAAAGCCGTCTATCCAGCTCAGGAATCAGATCACGCTCGAAAGCCGTCGCAACTTCGGCCTAGATACGTGGCGCCGGGCTTCACGTGGCGAACATGTCCTTCCACGTTTTGGGCGCCTTCTGTCGTGACCAGATCCGACTGACGGTAGACCTGACCATCCGGGGCGACGTAACTGCCGGTCTGCGGGTTGTACTGGGCGACAGCCACCGACGGCGCGGGCTGCGGTCCGTCGCGTCCGAACGCACTCGGCGCCGCCGAGGGCGCCGCCGGCGCGTTGCTGGCGCACCGGTCGGGGACCCGGTTGGGGGAGAAGGAACGTCGAGCGGCGCGATGGGCGATACCTCACCCATCGCGCGGCTGGGTTGAGTGGCGCCGGCGGTAACGGTGGCCCCGGGGGCGTCCCCGCGGAACCGCCCCCGGCGGCAGCGGCGTTCCGTCCACCGGCCCGAAGATTCGTTCACGGTTCCAGTTGACCCGGTCGTCGGGCGGGATGCCCTGCGCGATGCAGGTTCGGGTCCAGCGGGTAGGTACCGAACACGTGCTGTCTCATCGCCAGCGGTTGGAATGGCTTGTCGCTCTCGCAGATTTCGACGGTCGGCGCCCGTTTTCCGGGCTGCCCCTGACAGGGGTAGTTGCGGGCGCCGCGCACTCCGATCGGTGAATCCTGCGGCAGTTTGCAGTACAGCCCGTCCGGTGTGTCGACGATGCGGGTGTCGGCTGGGGAACGCCATTGACTCGGCGGCAGGAAGCCGACCGTGCATGCCGGCGGGTCACTGATGATGAGATTGAAGGCGCCCGTGGCCAACCCGGTCGGGCTCTTGGTGCCCAGGAACGACTGGATGGCGGCGGTGAACGGCGGCAGCAACACCAACACCTGCTCCAGTGAAGCGTGGTAGGTCACGCCGATCTGGCCGATCGTGGTGAGATTGGCGAGCAGCACCGGCAGCGTCGGCTTGATCTGGTCGAGCAGCCGCGAAGCCTCGTTGAACGCCCCGGGCCCGTTCTCCAGCAGACGTGCGGATCTGTGGGTCGTTGTTGGACCAGCTGCCCGGTGAATCCGGCCAGGCTGTGCGCCCACAGCCGGATCGAGTCGGCGGTCTGGGCCTGCGCGTCGAGAAGCGGCCCGGTGTCTTCGGTGAGGGTGCGCGCACGGTCGGCGACGCCGTTGAGGTCACCCGAGAATTGCGCCGAGGAGTCGAACAGCGATCCGAAATCGTAACCGGCGCCGTTGAATGCCTTGAACGACTCGTCGAGCAGTTGTGCTGAGCTTGCCCTTGCGGGATGCTGTTGATCAAGGCACTGGCCTGGTCGAGCACGGGACCGATCGGGCTGCGGGATCGTCGTGTCGTTCGCTGGCGATGACCGAGCCGTCATGCAGGTAGGGCGGCGAGTCGGTGCGTGGCCGCAGGTCGACGTAATGCTCGCCGACCGCGGAGATGCTGCGCACCTCCGCTTTCAGGTCCGCCGGGATCTTCGGCGAGGTATCAAGGGCGCAGAGTGGCTTTCGCGCCATCGGGGGTCAGCCCGACGCGGTCACCTTGCCGATCTGCACGCCGCGGTAGGTGACGTTGCTGAAGCGGTACAGCCCGCCGGTGGCGGGCAGTTCCAGCGTGACCGTCATCTTGCCGATGCCCGAGCAGCGTCGGCGCCTGGACGTACCACAAGACCATCACGACCATACCGATGATCCCCACGATCGTGAAGATCGCCAACTGGATGCGGACGAAACGGGTCAGCATCTACGAGCCCCCCTCCGTCGGTGCTGTGACCGGCGTCGCGCCCGGCACCGGGGCACCCTGGTTCGCGGCGGTGTCGCTCCAGTTGCCGCGGGCGGCGGCGCGTTCTGCGCGTTGGGCCGAGCATCGTCGGCCCGGCGACCGGCGGTCCGGCGGCGGCGCGGCTCCGCGACTGCGTGACCGGCGCCGACGCCCCGGGTGCGGCGGCCCGGGGGCGTCCGGGCGGCGGCTGCCCGATCGCAGCGGTCCCCGGACCGGGCGGCGGACCCCGGGCGCCCCGGCGGCGCACCGAATTTGAATTGCAGGTACTCCGGGTCCCCGGGCACCGGCACGGACTCGCGCGCCCAGCCGTTCCCAGTGGGTGCCGCGCAGGATGCTCTTGCGCAGCCCGGAGTTGGTCAGATCGATGATGAAATACCCGTTGACGTAGTCGCCTCGGATGTATCGGTCGATGAAGCCCTGGGTGAACGGGAACGTCGGCGCGTAGGCAATGGCCGCGTCGAGGTCCGGCCCGATGTCGGCGAGCGCGCTGATGGTCGGCTCGAGATTTTTCAGGTTCCTGACCAAGTCGGATCCTGCGTCGTTGACGAGCCTGGTGGCGGTGTCGCTGAACGTTCCGAGTTTGTTGAGCGCGGCGGTGAGGCGCGGCCGCTCCTTGATCAGCACGTCCAGCGCCGGCGGAATCTTGTACAGCGCCTGGGTGATCACGTCGCGTTGACCGGCGAACGTGCCGGACAAGCCGGTTCAGCGCTTGGATCGACGCGACGAGGTTGTCGCGCTGCTGATCGAGTGTGCCGACGAACCTGATCGAGGCGGATCAAGCAGATCGCGAACATCGCCCGCACGCCCGGACAGGGCGGCGTTGAAGTTGTGGATGATGTCGCCGATCTGCCCCAGCCCGCCGGCGTTGAGGATCACCGACAGCGAGGACAGCGTCTGCTCGGTCGACGGATAGGTCGACGACCGGTTCAGCGGGATCGTGGCGCCCGGTTGCAGCCGGCCGCTCGGCGCCTGGCCCAGCGGCGGATTCAGTTCCAGGTGCATCGATCCCAGCAGGCTGGTCTGGCCGACGCTGGCCACCGCATTGGCAGGGATCACCACACCGGGCTGCACCGAGATCTCGACATTGGCATGCCAGTCTGCGCACCGTCATCTTGCTGATGCTGCCGACGATGACATCGTCGATCATGACCGGCGAATTCGATTCCAGCGTACCGACATTGGCGACCTCGACGTGGTAGACGCTGGCGCCCGGCCCGCGTCCCACCGCGCCCGGCAGCGGCAGCGAGTTCAGGCCGTTGAACGCGCACCCGGTCGCTGACGAGCATGACGCAGCAGACCGATGCCGAGCACTCGCGCCGTCATCGGCGGTGCTCGGGCGGTCATGGTTGCGGCCTCTCCGGCTGGGAGCAGCATGTCCGGCACGTTCTGCCGGCGCCGGCGCGCGGCTCGGCCGGCACGCTCGGCGGCGGGGGCTCCGGCATCGCCGCTCCCGGTATCCGCGCCGGTGGCGGTGGCGGCGGTGGCGCCTCCGGAGTGTCACCGGGCAGCCCGGTGTACGCGGACACCGCGGGCGGCAACTCGGGCGGCCGTCGGCTTCGGCCCCTCCCCGCCGGGCGCCAGCCGTTGCTCGGTGTAGACGACGTTGTCGGGTCGAACGCCGGGGCCAGGATCGGGTTGACCGGAATCGGCAGATAGTTGAAGTTGAAGTACGTCAACGGGTTGAACACCCTCAACGCGGGGCTCAGATACAGGCCGCACAGCTTGCCGGTCTCGACCGCGGTGGCGTTCTCCAGGGCCCCGATTTGCGAGCAGAGGGAATACACCGGGTTGGTGAGGTTCTGGACGCCAACCCCGCCGCGGACGTTGCCGACATCGGGGTCGTAGTCGTTGTAGGCGTTGGCAAGCGCGTTGGGCGTGACGTGCAGAACGTTCTTCAGCGCCATCTTGTTGTCGACGAGAATCTGCGTGAGGTCGGCCAACCGCGTGATCTGCTCAGCGGTCTGGTCACGACTGCCGGCGATGAACCGCTGCACCTCGCCGACGGCGCTGGCCAGGTCCGTCAATGCCGCGTCCAGGTCGGACTTGTTGTCGTCGAGCACGCTGGTGAGTGTGGCCAGCCGGTTGTCGAACTGCACGATCTGGACGTTGCTGTCCCGCAGCGCCCCGACGAAAGTCTGCAGATTCTTGATGATGTCGACGATGTTGCCGCTGCCGTTGGCCAGGATCCGCCCCACCCCCGACAATTGAGCCAGCGTCTGCCGCAGCTTGTCACCGTTACCGTCGCCCAGCGCGTTGGCGGCGCTGTCGATGAACCGCGCTACCGACGGGGTCGACACCTTGCTGTTGGGACCCAATTCGGTTGCCAGACCGCATCAATTGGTCTTTGACCTGTCCCACTCGACGGGCACCGCCGTCCGGTCGACCGGTATCACCGCGCCGTCAGCGCATGGTGGGGCCACTCGACCGGTAGGCCGGGGTGAGCTGGACGTAGCGTGCCGCCACCAGGTTCTGGGCGACGATCACCGCTTTCGCATCAGCCGGGATGGGCACGTCGCGATCGACGTGCATCACCAGCTTCGCCTGGGTGCCCTGCGGCTGGATGGACACGATGGTGCCGACCTTCATGCCGGACACCCGCACATCGTCGCCCGGATAGATCGCGGTGGCGGTGGGGAAGTAGGCGGTGATCGTCGTGGGGCGGAAGAAGGTGTTGCGGACGGCGACTCGCTGCGCCGACAACGACGAGCACCGGCCAACAGGACCGCCAGTCCGACCTTGAGCTTGCTGCGCGGAATCGCCTCGAGCCGCATCATCGCGACCCTCCCGGGATTCTGGTTGAACGGCCACGGGAGCACCGCCCGCGGCCCGGCGTTGTCCGGCGGTGAACCGGGGGCACCGTAAGCGCGGAAGCCGAAGGCGTAGTCGAACAACCACTGGAAGAACTGCAACGTGAACAGGTTCGGGATGAACGGGTTGTAGTAGAACCCGCTGGACACCGTCTCGCCCTGTGTCAGCTCGATATTTCGCCAGCCCCGGAAGCGCTTTGGACAAGGTTGTCGCGGTTCTTTTCCAGCATCGCCGTCACCGAGTTCAGCTTCGTCCAGCGACGGCGCCAGCTTCGCCTCGTTGTCATGCACCACGCCGGAAAGCTGCTTGGCCACCGCAGAGGTGCTGGCCAGCAGCCGCACGATCGCCTGCCGCCGCGCCACCAGCATGGACAGCAGGTCATTGGCGTTGAGGATCAGCGTGTTCAGTTGGTGACTGCGTTCGGACAGGATGCCGGTGACATCGGCGGCGCCCTTGAGCAGCTCGCCCAGTGTCTGGTTGCGGGCGTTGAGGGTCTTCGAAAGCCGGCGTGATCCCGTCGAATGTCGGGTCCCAGTTGCGGCGCAATCTGATTCAGTGTCGCCGACAGCGTGTCAAGCGACTGGTTGAGTGTCTCGGTGTTGGTGCCCGCAGATGTCGGTCGTCAGGTCACCGATGGCCTCGGACAGCGAATAGGGCGAGGAGGTGCGTGACACCGGGATGACGGCCATGCGGATGCAATGTGCCACTGCCCGCGGACTCGACGGTGAGCACCCGCTGGCCCAGCAGCGAACCCGTCCTGATGTGTGCGGTACTGGCCGACCCGAGTTGGACGTTGCCCTTAGACGGTGAATGTCACCAGAACGTCGCCGTGCTGCAGCGACATGCCCGTCACGCTGCCGACTTTGATTCCCGAGACCGTCACGTCATTGCCGGTTGCCAGGCCGCCGGCATCGGAGAACAGCGCCTGGTAGCGGACCGTGGTCGCCCGCTGGATTAGCTGTTCGGGGTTCAGCCCGACGGCGATGACCAGCACCACCAGCACAGCGCCGATGAATCCGGCGCGAATGAGGCCTGCTCCGCGGTACTTAAGCATCGGGATCCTTCGGTTCCGCGCACCGCCCGGTGACCTGGTGGGTTACGCCTACTTCCACCGTCCGGTACTGCAGATCGGAGACACGCAGCGCCAAGCCGCACAGGTAGTAGGGGAACCAGGCGCCGTAGGCGCCCAGCCTGGTCAGCTTGCGGTAATTGTTCGGCAGCTTGTGCAGCGAAACGTCGATGCAGGTTCTTGTCCTTGTCCAGCAACGGGGCTAGCCGATTCAGTTGGTCCACGGTGCCGGCCAACGGCGCGCGGGCGCGGCCGAGCAGATCCGCGATCGAGGCGGTTCCATTGTCCAGCGCGGTGATGGCGGTGCCGATGGTGTCGCGGTCCTGCGACAGGCCGCTGATCAGACTGCTCAAGCCGGTCGATAGCGCCGGAGAACTTGCCGCCCTCCTTATCGACGGTGCCGACCACGGTGTTGAGATTGTCGATCAGCGCCTGCACGGTCTGGTTGTTGTCGGCCAACGCGTTGGAGAACGACGACGTCTTCGACAGCAGCGACTGCAGGGTTCCGCCCTCGCCCTGGAAAACCTGTATGAGCGACGCGCTGAGCGCATTGACGTCTTGCGGATTGAGGCCCTGGGTAACCGGTTTCAGCCCGCCGAGCAGCAGATCGAGGTCGAGGGCCGGCGCTGTGCGGTCGATCGGGATCTGCGCCCCGGCCGGCAGCACCTTGGTGGATCCGGGACCGTCGACGAGCTCGAGGTAGCGATCACCGACCAGGTTGAGGTAGCGGATGACGGCCCGGGTGCCAGTGGTGAGCACAACGCTGCGGTTGGCGTCGAATTTCACCACAACCTTCTTGTCCGGACGCAACGAGACGCTGTTGACCGTGCCCACCCGGACACCGGCGACCCGCACCGTCTGGCCGGGCTTCAGCCGCGACACATCGTTGAAGAGCGCCGAATACCCGTTGGTCGAACCGGTGCGTGTACTGCCCGAAGATGAAGAACAGGAACACCGTCAGAAACGATCATCACGGTGGCGAACGCGCCGAACTTGATGATCATCGCGCGTGAGCCGGTCATCCGGGTTGCCCAATCTGCATCGAGTTGCGCGGCGGGCCGTCGATCGGCCCGTACAGCAGTTGCTTGAGCGCGTCGGAGTTCAGCAGCAATTGCTGGTTGCCGTAAAGCATAGGGTTGGCGCCGACGTCGGCCACTACGAACGGCGGGGCCTTATCGAAGGGCACCACGGGCAGGTCCTGGCACTGTGGGCCGCCGGTCGCAGCCACCTTGGGCAAGTTGCTCGGGTAGCGGTAGCGTTCGGCGCCGAAGCCGAGGAAGACCGATACCTTGATCATCGGCTCGGGTAGCGGCGGAGCATGCAAGGTCACCAGTGACCCGGCAAGTGCCGCACCACAGCGCTTGGTGGTATTCGTTGAGCAGATCGGTGGTCGGCGCCAGCAGATGCAGGACATCGGTCAAAGCTTGCCTGTTGCCGCCCACGACGTCATTGCCCATGTCCGCCAAGCCAATCGAGCTGATCAAGAACGCGTCCAGGTTCTGTTGCTCGTCGACGATCGATTTGCTGATCCTGATCGCGTTGTCGGCGGTGCTGAGCAGATCCGGTGCCGCATCGGCGTAGGCGTTGCTCACCGTGGGCAGGACCTCGAGGTCGTGGCTCAGCGCGGGAAGACGCTGGATCCTCCTTGGCCAGAAAGGCATCCAGGTCGGAGAGCATCTGGCCGATCTTATGGCCGCGGCCGTTCACCGCCGACGCGAGTCGCACCAAGGGTCTCGTTGAGTTTCGCGGGATCGATTGTCGACAATAACGACGTGAGTTGCTGGAATACCGTGTTGATTTCGACAGTGACATGCTTGCCCTCGAGCACCTGACCGGCGTGCAAGGCCTGCGGCGAGGGATCGGCGGGGGGTACGAATTCGACGAACTTGGCGCCGAATACCGTCGTCGAGGCGATGTCGACGAGCACATTGCGCGGAATGAAATGCATTTGCGACGGTTGCATCGCAAGGTGCAGGACCGCTTCACCGTTCGGCCGCACTTCGATCGAGGCGACCTTGCCTACTTCTACGCCGCGCATTTTCACTCTGGCGTCTGGGTTCATCACCAGCCCGGCGCGTGGGGAGACCACGGTGACCGGCACGCTCTGGGTGAAGTCGCCCCGGAACAGGCCTACAGCTATAGCGAAGATAACGCCAGATCAAGACTATGGTCGCCAACCCCGCCAGGGGGCGTACGTACGACTGCACGCCGAAGTGGCGACCGGGCCTCACCGCGACAGGTCGTGCGGCGCTGGTGGTTTCGGAACGATGAATGGGGCCCGGTCCGAGGTTGCGCGTCACTGTCCTTTCACCATCCTCCCCTAGCCCGACAGGTTGAAGTTGCCGTTAGTGCCGTAGATGGACAGCGAGACGAGCAGTGTCACCGACACCACCACGATCAGCGAGGTTCGTACCGCGTTACCGGTTGCAACGCCAACACCGGCCGGTCCTCCCGAGGCAAAGTAGCCGAAGTACGTATGGATCAACAAGATCGTGATCGCCATCAGGACGGCTTGCAAGAACGACCACAACAAGTCGATGGGGTTGAGGAACGTCGTGAAGTAGTGCTGGTACAGGCCACCTGACTGACCGAAGAGGACCACGGTCGTGAACTGGCTGGCGAAAAACGACAGGATGACGGCGATGGAATACAACGGCGTGATTGCCATCATCCCGGCCGCAATCCGGGTGCTGACCAGATAGGAAACCGGCCGGATGGCCATGGATTCCAGCGCGTCGATTTCTTCGTTGATCCGCATGGCGCCCAGCTGCGCGGTCACGCCGGCGCCGAATGTGGCCGCCAGACCGATTCCCGCGACTATCGGCGCCGCGATCCGAACGTTGATGAAGGCCGCCAGGAATCCGGTCAGCGCCTCGATGCCGATATTGCCCAGCGAGCTATAGCCTTGGACCGCCAGCGTGCCACCCGCGGCGAGCGTCAAGAAGCCGACGATGACAAGTGTCCCGCCGATCATCGCCAAAGTCCCTGCGCCCATGCTGATTTCGGCGATTAGACGAATGATTTCCCGCCGGTAGTGGGTGGCCGCGAACGGTATCCCGGCAATCGCCTTGCCGTAGAACAGCGTGTGGTCGCCGATTCGGCCAAGGGTGGCGACCGGCTTGTCGAGTTGTCGCGTCAGGCGCGGATAGGTTGCTCGCAGCGTCATCACGGTCTTTCCTTGCACCTCCCTCGGGCTACTTGGCCGACATGCGGATGCCGATGGCGGTGACGACCACATTGACCACGAACAGCGACATGAACGCGTACACCACCGTTTCGTTGACGGCGTTGCCGACAGCCTTCGCGCCACCGCCGCTGATCGTCAGCCCGCGATAGCACGCGACCAATCCGGCGATCAGGCCGAAAAGTGCCGCCTTGACACAGGAAATGATCACTTCGGGCACGCCGGTCAGCAGCGTGATACCCGCAGCAAACGCACCCGGATTGACGTCCTGGACGAACACCGAAAAGATGTATCCGCCCAGAATGCCGATGATGACGACGAGGCTGTTCAGCAGCAGGGCCACCAGACCGGATGCCAGCATCCGCGGCGTGACCAGGCGCTGCACCGGATTGATACCCAACACCTCCATCGCGTCGATCTCTTCACGGATCGTTCGCGAACCCAGGTCTGCGCACATCGCCGTGGCGCCGGCGCCCGCCACGATCAACACCGTCACCAGCGGGCCGACCTGGGTCACCGCACCGAAGGCGGCACCGGCACCAGACAGATCCGCGGCACCCAGTTCCCGCAACAGGATGTTGAGCGTGAAGCTGACCAGGACGGTGAACGGAATAGCCACCAGCAACGTGGGCGCTAGCGCGACGCGCGCGACAAACCACGACTGCTCCAAGAACTCACGCCACTGGAAGGGCCGTGCGAACACGAACTTGATCGCGTCCGCTGACATCGCGAATAAGCCCCCGATCGCCTCCATGGGTTTGGAGCCGCGTCCCAACGAGATACCGGCAGTCCATCGCTCTGGGCCAGCTCGCTTAATCGCCATAGGTCTCAGCTCCTTCCGGCATTTTTCAGACCGGTAGTCTTGTTCCTCTGCACCGGTCGCTGGGAATTCGGCTGAACCGACGGCCACGAACGCGAGCTGCCGATGGCGAAATGCGGAGCGGACAGCCACATTCCGGCGCCTACCTCCGGCGTGACAACCGCTTCCATCCTCACGCCAGGCCTCCGTTCTGTAGCGTGAGTTGGCGCTCCAAAACCAGGCTCACCGAACACGGCCTTACGTCTTGAAGCGTCCGGCGATTATGACTCATGCCATGTCCAGCCGGAGCGAAAAATGCATAACCGTTATCGGATAGCCCGTTGCGGGAACGCTCAGGTGCCGCGAGTCACTCGCAACAGACGCGACGGTCGGCTCAAACATTCCGGGCAGCTCCAGTGCTAGGTGACGGCGCCGGCCGTCTTGAGTTCGATGATGCGGTCCCAGTCGAGTCCGAGTTCCATCAGGATTTCCTCGGTCTGCTCGGCGAATCCGGGTGCCGGCCCGGTCTGCGGCGATGTGACATCGAACTGGACCGGGTTAGCAACCAGTTCGAGTTCACCTGCGCGCACCATGTACTCGTTGGCCCGAACCTGCGCGTCGTCGGCCGCCTGCAAGGTGTCCTGCACAGGCGCCCACGGCCCGGCGAGCGTGGCAAAGCGTTCACTCCACTCGGCCAGCGTGCGGGTCGCGATCACCTTGGTCAATATCTCCACCGCGTCCGCGGTGCTGGCGGCGATCTTCTCTACAGTGGCGAAGCGAGGATCGTCGGCCAGCTCTGGCAGGTCGACGTGCCGGCATACGTCAGCCCAGAACTTGGTGGGCTGCATCATCACGAAGGAGATATAGCGGCCGTCGGATGTGGTGTACAGCCCCACCAGGGGATTGTTGGGCGCACCGTGCGCACCGGGTGGCGGTGCTTCCAAACGCTGGCCCAGATGCTTGGTGAGTGCCACCGTGTGTCCCATCGACCACAGGCCGCTGCCCAGCAGCGACACATCAACGACGGACGGTTCGCCGGTGCGCTCACGCTTGAGCAAAGCCGCCGTAATTCCACCGGCGAGGTTGGTGCCCGAGATGGTATCGCCGTATGCGGGTCCGGGTGGCCCGATCATGCCAGGGGTGCCCGGCGGGGTGATGGTGGCGGCGGTTCCGGCCCGGCACCAGAAGGCGGTCATGTCGTAGCCGCCTTTGGTCGCCTCTTCGCCGCGCGGGCCGAGCGCACTTCCACGCGCGTAGATGATCTTCGGGTTCACCGCTCGAATGTCGTCGACGTCGATGCCGAACTTCTGCCGGGCGCCGGGCAGGAAGCTGGTCAGGAACACATCGGACCGGCGGACCAGCTCGTAGAGCACTTCCTTGCCCTCCTGTACCGACATGTCCAGACCGATGCTGCGCTTGCCGCGGTTGGCGTGTTCGATGTTGGGGTTGGGATCGCCTTCTACACGTAGCATGCCGGTCTGGCGGAGTCCGCGCTGGGGGTCGCCCGTTACCGCGTGCTCGACCTTGACGACGTCGGCGCCCCACTCGGCGAGCACGGCACCCGCCGACGGGACGAACCCGTACATGGCGACTTCCAGAACGCGGATTCCCTCCAGCGGCCTCACGCGCGATCACCCGACGAAGCCGGGACGGCTGGGATTGCAAATGTCTTGCTCTCTAAGAACTCTTCGAGCCCGGCGACACCCATCTCGCGGCCCACGCCGGACTGCTTGAAGCCACCGAACGGGCTGTCGGCGCCGAAGTAGTTGCCGCCGTTGACGGAAAACGATCCGGCTCGGATCCGGCGCGCCACCGCGAGCGCCCGATCCTGGTCACGACTGAAGACCGCGCCGGCTAGTCCGTAGATCGAGTTGTTGGCGATGCGCACCGCGTCGTCGTCATCGTCGAACGCGATGACGACGAGAACCGGTCCGAAGATCTCCTCTTGAGCGATCTCGCTATCGGGGTCGACGTTGGTGAGCAGGGTTGGCGCATAGAAGTAGCCGGGATCCAACCGCTTGCCACCGGTGACCAGGGTGGCCCCGGCGGCGACGGCCCGTTGGACCATGCCGTCGACCTTGTCCCGCTGGCGCTCGTTGATCAGCGGTCCCATCAACGTTTTGGGATCGGCCGGATCGCCGTGGCGCACCTTGGCGAAGTTCTGCGCGATCAGCTCGACGATTTCGTCGTGGTGGGACCTGGGCACCAACAACCGAGAGGTGAGCGCACAGCCCTGTCCCGCGTGGGTGACCATGCTGAAGGCCGCGAACAAGCTGGCGCTGGCGAAGTCGGCATCGTCGAGCATGATCACCGCCGACTTGCCGCCCAATTCCAGAAAGACGCGCTTGACCGTCTCGCTCGCCGCGGCCATGATCCGGCGGCCAACAGCGGTTGACCCGGTGAAGGTGACTACATCGACATCGGGGCTGGTGGTCAGCACGGCGTCCCACGACGGGATCCGATGAACTGAGCACGTTCACCACGCCGTCCGGGATATCGGTGTAGTTGGCGATCACCTCGCCCAACGCCAGCGTGACCAGCGGCGTGTCCGGAGCGCCCTTGAGCACCACGGTGCAGCCGGCGGCCAGCGCCGGGGCCAGCTTGGCCAGCGCGAGTTGGTTCGGATAGTTGTAGGCGATGATGGCCGCCACCACCCCCGCGGCTTCCTTTTCCACCCAGCGGTGGTGCTGCATGCCCCGCGATTCTTTCTCGCCGAGGTCTTCGGAGAACTGATAGCCGCGGAGCAGGTCTGCGTAAAAGCGCACAATGCCGATCGGCTCATCGAGCTGAGCGCCCTGGGTGAGCGCACGGGTGGCGCCGACTTCGGCGATGGTCAGCTCGCGCAACTCGTCGGCGTGGTCGATTAGTGCCTGATGCAGCTGGTCGAGGCACCGGATCCGCAACTCGACATCGGTGGACCAGCTGGTGGTGTCGAACGCGCGCCGGGCCGCCGCGATCGCCGCCTCGGCCTCCTTGACGCCGGCATCGGGAGCGTGCCCAATGACAGCACCGGTGGCGGGATTGATCGACGGAAACGTCTTGTCCGCGGTGACGAGCCGGCCGTCGATCAAGAGTCGGCGGTCGACTTGTGACTCAGGCGCGACATCCGCGGTGGGCTCTGCCGTGTCCTGGGCAGGCATCCGTACCCCTCTAATGTGGTGGCGGCCACGAAAATTTCATTCTCTTCCCCGGCGAATCTTACATTCGAGTCTCGAGAATTCAAGAAAGTCTCAGGAATGAGATCGGCCAGCTGAGCCAGCGGCGCGGAGGCCTCAGAAGGCCTCTCGGCGCAGGCCGAGCACGGTTTCGCGGGTCTGTTGCAAGCCGCTTCGGCAGCGAGAGTAAGGTTCTCAGAATTGTAAGGGAGATTCTTTGTGACTGAGACGGCCGCATTTGGAGTCGGGGCCTCAACATGAAGACCGCGGTGGTCACCGGCGGCGGATCCGGTATCGGTCTTGCCGTCGCCCAGCGGCTGCGCGCCGACGGTCTGGACGTCGCCATCATCGATCTCAGACCGTCCGAAGACGATGTCGCTTTCACCGCCGACGTCACCGACCGGGGGCAGGTGGATGCCGCCTTATCGGCGATCCGCGCCCGGCTGGGGCCGGTGACGGTTCTGGTCAACGCCGCGGGCCTGGACGGCTTCAAGCGGTTCAGCAACATCACGTTCGAGGAATGGCAGCGGGTGATCGACGTCAACCTCAACGGGGTTTTCCACACGATCCAGGCGGTGCTGCCCGACATGGTGGAGGCCGGGTGGGGACGGATCGTCAATATCTCGTCATCGAGCACGCATTCGGGCGTCCCCTACATGGCGCACTATGTGGCGGCCAAGTCCGCGGTCAACGGGCTCACCAAGTCACTGGCACTCGAGTACGGGCCCAGCGGCATCACGGTCAACGCCGTCCCGCCGGGGTTCATCGACACCCCGATGCTGCGCGCCGCCGAGAAAAACGGGTTCCTCGGCGACATCGAGCAAAACATTGCCCGGACCCCGGTGCGCCGGATGGGTAAGCCGGAAGACATCGCGGCGGCATGCGCTTTTCTGGTGTCCGAGGAAGCCGGCTACATCACCGGACAGATTCTGGGCGTCAACGGCGGTCGCAACACCTGAGCACCAGCGATCTCGGCGGTGCTCGGTAACCAACTGGAAGGAGAATCGGTGGGAGACGGCGCAGCAGGGCGCGTCAAAGGAAAGGTCGCCTTCGTCACCGGCGCGGCGCGCGGCCAGGGCCGCAGTCACGCGGTGCGGCTGGCCGAGGAGGGCGCCGACATCATCGCCGTCGACCTGTGCCACGACATCGACACCATCGGTTACTCAATGGCGGGACCCGGAGGACCTCGACGAGACCGCCCGGCTCATCGAGAAAACCGGCCAGGGCGCGGTGATCGTCGCAGGCCGACGTGCGAGACACCGCGCAACTGCGCGCCGCGCTGGACGGCGGGCTTGCCGAGTTCGGCAAGCTCGACATCGTGGTCGCGCAGGCCGGTGTCGCCGGCATGAAGGGCCAGCCGCCGTTGCAGGCGTGGTGCGACGTGATCAATACCAACCTGATCGGCACCATCAACGCCATTCAGGTCGCACTGCCGCACTTGAGTTCGGGGGCCTCGATCATCGCGACCGGATCCACCGCCGCGCTGATGGACACCGCAAAGAAGGACAACCCGGGCAACGACCCCGGCGGGATGGCCTACATCCACTCCAAGCGGGGCATCGCGCATTTTGTGCACGATCTGGCAACCGAGCTGGCGCCGTTGGGAATTCGCGCCAATGCGATCCACCCGACGAACACCAACACCGCGATGCTGCAGAGCGAGCCCATGTATCGCTCGTTCCGGCCGGACCTCGAACGCCCGACACGAGCAGACGCCGAGCCGGTTTTCGGCGTGCAACAGGCGATGAAAATCCCTTATGTCGAACCGGAAGACATCAGCAACGCCGTTCTGTGGTTGGCCTCCGACGAGGCCAGGTATGTCACGGGCATGCAGTTGCGCGTCGACGCCGGCGGCTACCTCAAGTGGTACGACTACCGCAACTGAGCCGCAGAGAATCTCGCAAGGAGACACCGTGAAGGTTTGGGTCGATCCAGAACGCTGCCAGGGCCACACCTTGTGCTCGATGATCGCGCCGGATTCGTTTGCGCTCAGCGACATCGACGGCAGTTCATCGGCAATCGACGAAGTGGTGCCGGCCGATCGGGAGGACCAGGTTCGCGAAGCCGCGCAATCTTGTCCAGAGCAGGCCATCATCATTACCGAGGAAACGTAAAGGGAGACGGTGCTTTGAGCGTCGACGACGTCGTCAGCGACAGCGACCGGAAGAAGAACCGGTACGACTTCGACCGGCATTCCCCGGAGTACCGGTCACGATTCAAGGCCATCACCGAGGAGATGCACGCAAAGTGCCCGATGGCCTGGAGCGACACCTACGGCGGCCACTGGGTCGCGGCCGGCAGCCATGAGGTATTCGAACTCGCTCGCTGCCCTGCGGTCTCCAACGATCACGACATCAACAGCGAACGCCGTGGCTACAAAGGCATTTCGATCCCGACGGCCAGCCGGATCAACGGGGTGCGGGGCGGCATCCTGGAGATGGATGACCCCGAGCACCGTATCTACCGCAGCGTGCTGAACCCTTATCTGTCACCGGCCGCGGTCAAGCGCTGGGCGCCCTTCATCGACGACGTTACGCGCGCCTGCCTCGACGAAAAGATCGAGGAAGGCCGCATCGACTTCGTCGACGATCTGGCCAACGTCGTGCCGGCCGTTCTGACATTGGCGATGCTGGGCATCCCGCTGAAGAACTGGCAGATGTACAGCGAGCCCACCCATGCGGCGGTGTACACCCCCGAGCACTCCCCGGACATCCAACGGGTCACCGAGATGCACCGGCAGATGGGGCTCGACCTGGTCAACAACATGATCGAGATCCGCGAGAATCCGCGACCCGGAATCGTCAATGCCCTGCTCGAGATGCGGATCGACGGCGAGCCCGCCCCGGATATGGAGATCCTTGGCAATCTCGGACTGGTCATCGGCGGCGGCTTCGACACCACGACGGCCCTGACTGCCCACTCGCTGGAATGGCTTTCGGAGCACCCAGATCAACGCGAATTGCTCAGCAAGCAGCGCGATACCCTGCTGGACCCGGCGACCGAAGAGTTCCTGCGCTACTTCACCCCGGCGCCCGGCGATGGCCGAACCTTCTCCGACGATGTCGAGCTTGACGGCAGCCAGTTCAAAGAGGGTGAGCGGCTATGGATTTCGTGGGCCATGGCCAACCGCGACCCATCGGTGTTCCACGACCCGGACAAGATCATCCTGGACCGCAAAGGTAACCGCCACTTCAGCTTTGGCCTCGGCGTCCACCGGTGCATCGGATCCAACGTGGCACGCACGGTGTTCAAATCCATGCTCACGGCAGTTCTCGACCGGATGCCCGACTACCAATGTGACCCGGAAGGCACCATCCACTACGAGACCATCGGCGTCATCCAGGGCATGCGCAAGCTGCCGGCCACCTTTACGCCCGGCCGCAGGTTCGGAGCCGGCTTGGCCGAGACGCTGGACAAACTGCAACGCATCTGCGACGAGCAGGAACTCGCCAGACCGATCACCGAACGCAAGGAAGCCGCCGTCATCGACTGATCGACTCCCCGGCGAGCAGACGCGGAATCGCATTAAGCCGCCGGTTATTACGCGAGTCTGCGTCTGCTCGCAATTAGGCGCGCGGTAGGCCGAGCACTCGCTGGGCGATGATGTTGCGCTGGATTTCGGACGTGCCGCCGGCGATCGTCCCAGAAAAGCTGCGGGCGTAGCGCTCGAACCAGCTGGCGAAATAGTGGTCCAGGTTCATCGGCGCATACGGGCCGGTCTGCCCCGGGTGGATGAGCCCATCGGCTCCCGCGGACGACAGGGATGTTCAGTCCCGCGTAGCTCCGCTTCAGAACCCAGGAGTTTGAGCACCGAAATCGCGGCGACGTCGTCTTCACCGCGAGCGGCGCGGGCCAGCGCTACCGAACCCAACAGGCGCAGCGCCTGTTTGTCCATGATCATGGTGGCGTACTGGTCGCGCTCGAGATCGGTAGTGGGATGGAAATCGGCGATCACGTTGTCGAGTCGGTCGGCGAAACCCAGCCACATCATGGTGCGCTCGTGCCCGAGCGATCCGTTGGCCACCCGCCAGCCCTCGTTGAGCGGAACCGACCAGGTTCTCGGCGGGCACCCGCACGTCGGTGAAGAACACCTCGTTGAAGTCCAGGTCATCGGCGGAGCAGATGGACGGGAACGGCCGGCGCACCACGCCAGGGGTATCGGTCGGGATCACTAATGCGCTGATGCCCTTGTGTTTTGGCGCATCCGGATCGGTCCGCACAAAGGTCAACAGCACATCGGCGTCGTGGGCTCCGGAGGTCCACACCTTCTGGCCGTTGACCACGAAGTGGTCGCCTTGCGAATCTGAGCAGCGGACCGCGCGGGTACGCAGCGACGCCAGGTCGGAACCGGCGCTGGGCTCGCTCATCCCCAGCGACGCGGTGATCTCGGCCCGCAGGATCGGCACCGCCCAGCGTTGTTTCTGCTCGTCGCTGCCGAATGACAACAGCGATGCCGCAACGATATTCACACCCTGCGGGTTGAAGCTGTGGTAGATCCGCCGGCGGCACAATTCCTCGAGATGGACGAACTGCTGAACCACCGTTGCGTTGCGTCCGCCGAATTCCGGGGGCTGCCCGGGCAGCAGCCAGCCGTTGTCGAACAGCAGCCGCTGCCAACGACGCGCCCACTGGCGGCATATGCGAGACCGATCGGGGTCGTTCCAGGGTTTCGCTTGCGGGGGGCAGGTTCTCGTCGAGGAATGCCGCGAACTCCGCGCGAAACGCCTCGACGTCGGGATCAAAAGTCAGCTGCACGGTACTCCTCGGCGATTCGCGCCCGGTGCTCCGCAGCGCCGCCGAGCATGTGCTCACCGGCTTTGGCTCGCTTGAGCGCGAACTGCAGGTCGTTCTCCCAGGTGAATCCCATTGCGCCGTGCAGCTGTAAGCCGTGCCGGAATACCAGCGACTGGCATTCCCCCGCCGATGCTTTGGCCATCGCGGCCGCGAGCCGGCGCCGGGGATCGTCGGCCGCGATCGTCAATGCGGCGAAGTAGGCCAGCGCTCGAGCGCGTTCCACCGCGACGTGCATGTCGGCGGCCTTGTGCTGGACGGCCTGGAATGAGCCGATCGGTACACCGAACTGCTGACGGCTGCGGACGTGTTCAAGGACCAGATCAAGGATGCGTTGGCAGGCCCCGACCATCGTGATTGCCATGCCCGTCAACGCAATATGGTGCGCACGCTCGGCGTCAACGGTGAGTCGGGCGCTGTCGGGCAGGCGGACTTCACAGAACGACAGGTCGGCGACATGCAGGACCGGGTCGAACACCGCGGAGCGCCGAGCCGACACCTGGTTAGACGCGGCGATGAACACCCCGGCGTCGGTCACCACCGCCAGCCGGTCGACACGATCGCCGTCGAGGACATAGCGTGCCGTCCCGTCCAACACCCAGCCCTCGGCGTCCCGGTGCGCCGATACCCCGTTGTGCACGGCGGTCCCCGACTCGTGCGGATCGAAGCGATCCGCTGCCAACGGCGCGAACTGACTCATCGTGGCCAGGAATGGGGTGGGATCGGTCGCGTAGCCCAACTCTTCGAGGACGATGGCGAGCTCCACCATGCTGGCTGGATCGTTCAGCTCGGTCCAGCCCTGGTCTACATAGGACTTCCATAGCGGGCTCGGGTCGACGCCGTCCTCGGCCACGCTGCGGACCAGCGAGGGCGGACATTGCTTGGTGAGGGCATCGCGAACTGTTTTCTGCCACAGCCGCTGATCGGCATCGAACTCCAACAGCATGGGGCCGCCTCCTGTCCTTACCGTCGGCGCGAGAATACCATTCTCGCATCCGGAAGTAATAATCTCTGAATCGGGGCATGAAGTGACCGCTGCGTGTAACAAGCGGATCCGCCGCAGAAAGCTAGATGCTGGCCAACAGCGTCGTCGGCGGGATCGCCCCAGTGGTCGAGGTTCACGGCCTCGGCAAGCGGGGCGGCGGCGAATAGACCTCGCGGATCAGGCACGGTGCAAGACTGCGCTGAGAGTGATTGGAACCTCAGGGCCGATACCGCCGGAATACCGATACCGCCGGAATACCGATACCGCCGGAATAAAGGAGAAGACCATTGGATCGCGAAACCTACCAGCGGGGGCTTCAAATCCGCTCCGCCGTGCTGGGCGAGGCGTATGTCCACCGAGCGCTGGCCGATGCGGATGACTTCACCAAGCCCCTGCAAGATCTCGTTACCGAGTACTGCTGGGGAGCGGTGTGGGGGCGTGACGAGCTTGACCGCAAAACTCGCAGCATGCTGAATTTGGCGATGATTTCGGTCCTCAATCGGCCGAACGAACTGCGGACGCACGTCAAGGCCGCACTGACCAACGGCGTCACCCGCGATGAAATCCGCGAGATCTTTCTGCAGGTAGCCATTTACGCCGGTGTGCCGGCTGCGGTCGACAGCTTCCGCATCGCGCGGGAGGCGTTCGCCGAACTGGACCGGAGCTAGACATCCCAGGGTCGTAGCGTGTCAAGCGGCGGCCGGAGTTATTGAGGTGCGGTGGGCCCAGGCGGTGTGTTCGTTGTAGAGCGTGTGGTGGCGTAGGCAGCCGTGAAGGATCCCGACGAGGCGGTTGCCCAGCGCGCGTAGTGCCTGGTGGTGGGTGTCGCTGGCGGCGCGGCGCTGGTCGTAGAACTCGCGGGCTCCGGGGCTGGTGCTCAGGGCGCAGAAGGCCCATTGGTCGATGGCGTCGTAGAGGCGACGGTTGCGTACGTGGCGGGCCAGCACGGCACGTTTCTTGCCCGACGCCACGGTCAAAGGTGAGGTTCCGGCGTAGTTTTTGCGAGACTTGGCGTCGGTGTAACGGTTCGGGTCGTCCCCGAACTCACCGAGCACCCGGGCGCCGAGCACAACACCAAGTCCTGGCAGGGAGCGGTAGATGTCGGCGTCCGGGTGTGTCTCAAAATGGGCAGCCATGCTGGCTTCGAGGTCCCTGATCTGGCGATTGAGTTCAGCGATGACGCCGACCGTGGCGCGGGTGGTAACGGCGAACGCGGCGGCCACCGGTGTAGGTGCGGCCAGCTGCTCGGACCGCAGCGCAGCTTGAATCTCGCGGGCCCGGGCATCGATATTGCGTTGACGCCCAGCACGTTTGAGAGCCGAGCGGATCGCCGGCAGGCTCAGCGCGACAGCCTGCTCGGGAGTCGTTGCGCGGCCCAGCACCGCAAGCGTGTCGCGGTCGGCCAAATCCTCGAAGGCCTCCAGCGCGGCCGGGAAGTACTCGCGCAATGCGCTGCGCAGCGTGTTGGTGTGCCGGTTGCGCGCCCAGATCAGGCTCTGGTGGGCGCGGGCGAACACCTTGATCGCCTCGGCCTGCGCACTGTCGCCGGCGATAGACCAATGGTTGTGCCGGTCGGTGCGCACCAGATCGGCCAACAGCTTGGCGTCGGAGGCATCAGACTTGGCCCCCGAGACGTGGTGGCGGTCGCGGTAGCGGGCCACCGCCAGCGGATTGATCGCAAACACCTGATACCCCGCGGCGCTCAGGGCCGTCACCCACAGGCCGCGGTCGGTTTCGATCCCGACCACCACCTGATCCGGTTGCTCGGCGTACTCGCCAATCAGCTGGTGCAAGGCCCGGATACCGCCCAGCCCCTCGGATAGCCGCCGCGACGCCAGCCGGGCACCAGCCTCGTCCATCACATACACGTCGTGATTGTCTTCGGCCCAGTCATCGCCCACAAAGATCATCAATTACTCACCTTCCTCGGTTCGGCTGTGAATCAACCTGTTTCGAGCCGAGGACACCCGGCGGCGACCTAATGGATCAGTGCTCGAACCGGCACGACATCCCATGAGCGCTACAGGCGACCTCACCAACCGGCCGGGGCACGATCTAGCCTTAGGAATCGACCATCATTCCAGGAGCTAATAGTGCTCACCGGCCGGCGGCTCGGTGATCAGCCTCCCCGATAGGGGCCGCAACCCCGCCAACGGCACGCTGATCGATTCCCATTAGGAGTTCATCATTCAGGTCGGATTCATCGGGTTGGGAAACATGGGCTTTCCCATGGCACGCCGCCTCATTGAGAAAGGCCACGATGTCATGGCCTTCGACGCCCGCAGCGCCGCGCTCGAGCTCATCGTCGCCGCCGGGGCGCGCCCCACGTCATCGCCGAAAGAGGTCGCCGATCGTGCTGAAACAGTCATGGCCAGCCTTCCCTCACCTACCGCGTCGCTTGAGGTGGCGACCGGTACGGCAGGCGTGATCGAAGGCTCACGGGTCAAGCGCTATGTCGACCTGTCAACCGTCGGCAGCCGAACGGCGGTGCAGATCCATGACCAACTTGCCGAGCGGAACATCGTGGCGATCGACAGCCCGGTCAGTGGCGGCGTCAGCGGAGCTCGAAAAGGGCGCACTGGCGGTCATGGTGTCCGGCCCGCGCGACGAATTCGACGTCATACGAACCGCGCTCGAGGCGATCGGCCGGCCCTTCTACATCGGAGACAAACCCGGCTCGGCGCAGACGATGAAGCTCGCCAACAACATCCTGGCGGCCAATGTGTTGGCCGCAACGTCAGAAGTCGTGGTGATGGGCGTCAAGTCCGGTCTGGACCCCGGTGTGATGATCGAGGTGCTCAACGCGGGTTCGGGTGCGACGAGCGCAAGCCGCGACAAGTTTCCCCGCGCGATCCTGCCGCGCACCTTCGATTACGGCTTCGCCACCGGGCTGATGGTCAAGGATGTGCGCCTCTATCTCGACGAGGCGAAAGCGCTCGGCGTGCCGACCGACGTCGCCGAAACGATCGATCGGCTCTGGGAGGCCGCCGCGCACGATCAAGGACCCGATTCGGATTTCACGACGGTGATCAAACGCCTCGAGAAGGCCGCCGGCGTGACCGTGGGACGATCCCCCGCCTAGCCAGTCACTCCAGTCGCCGACGGCAACCTCGTCTACGCTGGCGGCGCTTATCTGCGCTGATGGAGAATGGTATTATCCATATCCAAGAATGGCACTTACCCAACCGATCGCAAAACCCGCGACTACCAGGAACGATGATTAACCGATGCGCTTACCGGAAATCCATTGATTGACCACTGCGGAAAATGTTAGCTTATCTATCATATGAGCGGGTCTGGCTCGCTTTGGCTACTGAAGCCGAAGGATGGCTTTCGTGATCGAACACGCTGACGGGACACGCACGCCGGTGATAGACGCCAGCGTGCACATCTTCTCTCCGTCCAACAAAGACTTGCGCGCCTTGTTGCGCGAGCCGTTCAAGAGCCGCGGTTTCCCCGACTATGAGATGGACTGGTACGGGGCGCCAGGTGGCGAGTACGCCCCGAACACCGAGGGACCGGACCGCCAGTATCCGGGCTCGGATCCGGAATTCGTTGCCAACGAGCTGTTTTCGAAGCGCGGGGTCGATGTGGCGATCCTGCATCCGATGGGGCGCGGCATCATGCCCGACCGCCACCTGGGCAGCGCGCTTCATGCCGCCCACAACGAGATGATGGTGTCGCGCTGGCTGGAGTCCGACGAGTTCGGTGACCGCTTCCGCGGCACGATCCGGGTGAACCCCGACGACATCACCGGCGCGCTGCGTGAGATCGACAAGTACAAAGACCATCCGCGCGTGGTACAGATCGGCATCCCACTGCAGTCGCGTGAGCTCTACGGCAAACCGCAATTCTGGCCACTGTGGGAAGCGGCAGTCGACGCGAACCTGCCGGTGGCCGTGCACATCGAGGTCGGCTCGGGCATTGGCTTTACGCCGACGCCGTCCGGAAACACCCATACCTACGAGCAGTACGTCAGCTTCATGGCGCTGAACTACCTCTACCACCTGATGAACATGATCGCCGAGGGGGTATTCGAACGGATGCCCGCACTGAAGTTCGTCTGGGCCGATGGAGCCGCGGACCTGCTGACGCCGTTTATCTGGCGGATGGACTGCTTCGGCCGGCCGCACCTCGAGCAGACGCCATGGGCGCCGAAGATGCCGAGCGACTACCTGCTCGGCCACGTGTATTTCGTGCAGGGCAGCCTCGACGGGCCCGGCGATGCGCCATTCGCCGGCGAGTGGTTCAGCTTCACCGGCAAGGACGACATGGTGATGTTCGGCTCCAGTTATCCGCACTGGCAGTGCAATGAATTGACAGTGCCCAGTGCATTCAGCGCCGAACAGCGCGACAAATTGTGCTGGCGAAATGCCGCCGAGCTCTATGGCATAGACGTTCAGGCCGGTGTGGGCACACACTAGTCATAGGTAAACGGGATTGGTGAAGGAAGACCACGATGACGCTGACACGTACGCAAGAGCGCACCCCCGCAGCCGAGCGAATCGCCGTCCGCTGCGTCGACTCCGACGTCCATCCGGTGCCCAGACGTGGTGAACTCACCCCGTACATCCCGGAGCCGTGGCGCAGCAAATACTTCCTCACTCGCAAGGTGGGTGACCAGATCTACTACGACGCTCCCGACTACGCGCACGCGTACGCGATGCGCGTGGACACCTTCCCCCCCGACGGTGAGTTCCCCGGCAGCGACCCGGACATGGCGTTACGGCAGCTGATCATGGAGGCCGGCTCGGACATCGCGATCCTGGAACCCGCCGCCTACCCGGCGCGCCTGCCGGGGGCGCAGCACGCGATGGCGTGCGCCTTGAACGACTGGCAGGCCAACCATTGGCTGGACAGCCACAACAACTGGCACCAGCGGTGGCGCGGGTCGATCTGCGCCGCCATCGAGGAGCCCGAAGCGACCGTTCGCGAAATCGAGCGCTGGGCCGGGCACCCCTACATGGCGCAGATCCTGATCAAGGCCGAGCCGCGCCCGTCGTGGGGCGATCCGAAGTACGACCCGATCTGGGCTGCGGCCACCAAGCACGACATCACGGTGAGCTGTCATTTGTCCCGCAGCCACTTCGACGAGCTGCCCATGCCGCCGGTCGGATTCCCCAGTTACAACCACGATTTCATGGTGACCTACTCGCTGTTGGCCGCCAACCAGGTCATGAGTCTGATCTTCGACGGGGTATTCGACCGGTTCCCCACCCTGCGGATCGTGTTCGTCGAGCATGCCTTCACCTGGATCCTGCCGCTGATGTGGCGGATGGACGCCATTTACGAAGCCCGGAAGTCGTGGATGGAGATCAAGCGCAAGCCCTCGGAGTACGTCAAGGAGCACATCAAGTTCACCACGCAGCCGCTGGACTACCCGGAAGACAAGACCGAGTTGACCCGCGCGCTGGAGTGGATGGAGTGCGACAAGATCCTGCTGTACTCCTCGGACTACCCGCACTGGACGTTCGACGACCCGCGCTGGTTGGTCAAGCATCTTCCCAAAGCGGCCCGCGAAGCGGTGATGTACAAAAACGGGATCGCGACCTACCACCTCCCGGAGACGGTGCCGGTTCTCGAAGGTCAGGTGCGGGTGTTCTGAATGCCAGGAGAAGTCAAGCGGCCCCGACTGGCGCAGGGCCGCGAGCATGCGGTTGCCACCGTCGACGAAATCCCGCCCGGTACTCATAAACTGGTGCCGATCGGGCGCCACGGCGTGGGCGTCTACAACGTCAACGGCAACTTCTATGCAATCGCCAACTACTGTCCGCACCAGGGCGGACCGCTGTGTTCGGGGCGTGCCCGGGGACGCACCATTGTGGACGAGACTGTCGCCGGTGACGCGGTCACCGTACGGGATCTGGAATTCATCCACTGTCCATGGCACCAATGGGGTTTCGAGCTGGCGACCGGCACGACCGCGGTCAAGCCGGAATGGAGCATCCGCACCTACCCGGTGCGGGTCGTCGGCAACGACGTTCTGGTGATGGCGTGACGCTACAGGAGAGTCTGTGTCTTCTATCGAGGTAAACGGGGGCAACGTCGTATACGAACTCCTAGGTGACTCAGGCGATCTCATTGTCCTGACACCGGGCGGCCGGTTCAGCATGGAAATCCCCGGCCTGCGTCCGTTGGCAGAGGCGCTGGTCGCCGGGGGCTACCGGGTGTTGCTGTGGGACAGGCCCAATTGCGGTGCGTCCGACGTGCAGTTCTACGGGCAAAGCGAGTCGCACATGCGTGCCGAGACCCTACGCGGCCTGCTCGGGGTGCTTGGCGTCGAAAAGTGCATCCTCGCCGGGGGCTCCGGTGGCGCAAGGGATTCCATGCTCACCACCATGCTCTACCCGGAACTGGTCACCAAGCTCGTGGTGTGGAACATTGTCGGCGGCATTTACGGCACGTTCGTGCTCGGTTCCTTCTACATCGTCCCGAGCATTCTCGCGGTGCGAGGTAACGGAATGGACGGTGTGATCAAGGTGTCCGAGTGGCGCGAGCGTATCGAGGAGAACCCGGACAACAAGCAACGCTTCCTCGACTTCGACAAGGACGAATTTCTCAAGGTGATGTTGCGCTGGCTCAATGCATTCGTGTCCAAGCCGGGGCAGACCATTCCGGGTGTCGAGGACGACATGTTCGACCGGATAAAGGTCCCCACGTTGATCATTCGCGGCGGCGAGAACGACATGGATCACCCCAAGCGGACGTCGTTGGAAGTCAGCTGTTTGATCAAGGGCTCGAAGCTGATCGATCCCCCTTGGCCGGAGGATGCTTGGGAACGCGCGTCCGAAGAGCGCGCCCAGGGCAAGGTCAAGCATTTCAACATGTTCGACACCTGGGTACAGGCCGCGCCCGCGATACTGGAATTCTTGGGCTCCTGATGCGTTCACGCGGTGCGAATGTGAACCTCACAGTTGAGCGACGCCTCGAGGGCCGTATGAATCCGGCTTTCCGGAATGCGCTCGAGGTCGGCTTCGCGCAGCGTCACATGGACGATGTCAAAACCGTCATCGCCGGCCGTCCGCACAATCTCGCCGGTGAGCCCGAACCCGGACAGCACGCCGTGCGCGTCGTCATCTGTTCCCCTGCTGATGAAGGTGACCACGCCGGGCACCGGACTAGTACCAAAAGCTTTGGTGCACAGACTAATTACGGTCTGTTTTGCCTCGTCGACATCATCGCAGTCGATCAGCAACTCCACCTCGCGGCGGCCCGCCGGCATGCCCGCGAGATTTCTATCGACAACGTCGGCGCCCACCTCGCCGATAAGCCCGAGGAGCACCGTCATGCCCCCTGCTAGCTGCGCAGGCACAAGCGCACTTTCCGGGTCTACATTTACGCGCAGCACTGCAGTCCGCATGCGCGCAAGCCTAACTGTGACGCTGGGAGGCAGCTGATGGAAACCCACGCCGCTCCCGCTTTCAGGGTCGCCTCCTCCTCTGGTTTCACGCCCAGGCTGTTGAGCGACCAGGCGGGTCAGGCCCGGGAAGACATCGTCGTCTACCACGGACTTGGCGGTTATGCGCCACTTGCCGGAGTTGACGAACTGCTCGGCGAAGTCGAAGCCAGTGGACTCCTCGGTCGTGGCGGCGCCGGCTTTCCGCTCGCGGTCAAGGTACGCACCGTGCGTGACAACGGACGCGCTGCCGGGGGCACGGCCGTGGTCGCGAACGGCGAAGAGGGAGAACCGGCTTCGATCAAAGACCGGTGGTTGCTACGGCACCGGCCGCACCTGGTTCTCGACGGACTGCGCCTGGCCGCGGCGATGGTGGCCGCTAAACGGGCCTATGTCTATGTGTCCGACGCGGACTCGGCACGCAGTGTGGAAACGGCATTGACCGAACTCGGCCCCGATGCGCTCGGCGGCATCACCGTCGAGCTGTGGAACGTCGACCCGGGATATATAGCCGGCGAGGAAACCGCGGTCACCCGCGCGATCAACGGCGGCCCGGTCAAGCCGACGGACAAACCGCCACGGCCGTTCCAGAAGGGCGTGCGCGGGCGGCCCACGCTGGTGAGCAATGTCGAGACCCTGGCCAACCTGCCCTACCTGCAGCGCCACGGCGCGGCGGCGTTCCGCTCACTGGGCACATCGCTGTCGCCCGGCACGTTTCTGGCGACCCTCACCGGCGCCGGCCGATCGCCCGGTCTCTACGAGATTCCGCACGGCTTGCCGTTCACCGAATTGATTTCCCTGCACGGGGTTTCATCCGAGCAAGTCCGGGGTGCGCTGCTGGGCGGCTATTTCGCCGGCCTGCTCAATCGCGCCGTGCTGGACGTCACGTTGGACCACGAGACGCTGCGCGGCATCGGCAGTGGCCTGGGTTGTGGTGCGATGTCGGTGATCACCGACGACTGTCCGGTCGCGGTCGCCGCGTCAGTGCTGGCCTACTTCGATCGCGAAAACGCCGGACAGTGCGGGTCGTGTTTCAACGGGACCGCCGCGATGGCTGCGGTCGCCGGAGCGCTGCGTGATGGTGTCGCCACCTCCGAGGACCTCAGCCGACTGCGGCGCTGGTCGGTGATGCTGCGCGGCCGCGGTGCCTGCGCCACGCTGGACGCCGCGACGAATGTGGCGGGAAGTCTGCTGGACCAGTTCCCGACCGAGGTGGCGCGCCATCTCGACAACTCCTGCGGGGCATGCCGTGCCGACGCTTTCCGCGCGGACCGTCCCTATGAGGTGGAGGCGGTGGTACCCGCATGACCAAACGGCTGAAGATCCACCTGGACCGCACGCTCTGTGACGGCTTCGGCATTTGCGCCAAATACGCGCCCGCATACTTCTCGCTCGACGACTGGGGATACGCATGCCTGATCGGGGACGGCACCGTCGCCGAAGCGGACCGCGACGCGGTCATGCGCGCGCTGATGGACTGCCCGGTGCACGCCATCATGGAACTGGACGAACGTCGACCCGATGAGGTGTCGCCAGTTATGAACGGCGATGAGGATCCTGCAGCGCACCTCAAAACCGAGGCCAACGAAGCTGAGTGGGGTTTCACGCGTTGACCGGACGCCCGCTGCCGCAGCTCACGCAGGAGAACGAGTTCTTCTGGACTTCGGGAGCCGACGGCACGCTGCGACTGCAGGAATGTAAAAGTTGCGAATCCCTGATCCACCCGCCGGCGCCGGTGTGCCGGTACTGTCGCTCCCGCGATATGGGTGTGCGGGCGGTATCCGGGACGGCGACGCTGGCCGGATTCACCGTGAACCATCGGTTCAGCCTGCCCGGGCTGCCGGCGCCGTACGTGGTCGCACAGGTGGCGATCGCCGAAGACCCCCGGGTCCGGCTGACCACCAACATCGTCGAGTGCGAGCCCGATCAGCTCGCACTCGGTCAACGAGTCGAGGTTGTCTTCGAGCAGCACGAAGATGTCTGGCTGCCGCTGTTCCGGCCCGTGGCTGACGCCGAGCCCGGTCGGATGCCGACCGACGAGATCGCGCCGGAGCGCTTCGGTGAGTATGTCCGGCCGATGCTGACGGCCGAGAAGTTCGAAGACAAGGTCGCGCTCACCGGGATCGGCATGTCGCCGATCGGGCGCCGGTTGATGCAGCCGCCGCTGGCGCTGACGGTGCAGGCCTGCGAGGCGGCGATCGCCGATGCGGGGCTGACGTTCGCCGACATCGACGGGCTATCGACGTATCCCGGCGGCGGAAACCTCGGTGGGTTCGGCGAGGGCGGGGTGACCGCGCTGGAGGCGGCGCTGGGTATCCGGCCGACCTGGCACAACGGCGGGATTGAGACCTTCGGCCCGGGTGGTTCGGTGATCGCCGCGATGCTGGCGGTCGCCTGCGGCCTGGCGCGCCACGTGCTGTGCTTCCGGACGCTGTGGGAAGCCACCTTCAACGAGCTGATGAAGCAGGGCAAGATCGTTCCGTCGATGGGCCGCAGTGCCGGCTGGCTGATGCCGTTCGGCGCCACGTCGGCGGCGCACACCCTGGCGATCAACGCGCAGCGGCACTTTCACCGTTACGGCACCACGAAAGAGACGCTGGGCTGGATCGCGTTGAACCAGCGGGCCAACGCCGAACTCAACCCGACCGCGGTCTATCGGTCCCCGATGACGATGGATGACTATCTGAACGCGCGGCCCATCACCACACCCTTCGGTCTGTTTGACTGCGACGTGCCGTGTGACGGCGCGATAGCGGTCATCGTCTCTGCCGTCGACGCCGCCCGGGATCTGGCCAAGCCGCCGGTTCTGGTGGAGGCGGTGGGAACGCAGATCATCGAGCGGATCGACTGGGACCAGAGCACTTTGACCCATGAGCCGCAGGTGCTGGGCCAGGCCGCGCATGTGTGGACGCGGACGTCGCTGCGGCCCTCCGAGGTTGACGTCGCCGAGCTGTACGACGGCTTCACCATGAACTGCCTGTCCTGGATCGAAGCGCTGGGCTTCTGCGGGATCGGTGAGGCCAAGGAATTCCTGGACGGCGGCAAGAACATCGCCCGCGACGGCCTGCTGCCGCTCAACACGCACGGCGGTCAGCTGTCGCACGGCCGCACCCACGGCATGGGCCTGCTCCACGAAGCCGTCAGCCAGCTGCGCGGTGAGGCCGGTGATCGCCAGGTCGCCGACGCCCGCGTCGGCGTGGTCAGCAGCGGTGGCCTAACCCCCAGCGGCGTGCTCTTGCTCCGGTCGGACACATGACTGCGCCCCGCCCCCGGCTAGTGATCGTCGACGGCGTGCCGATGTCGGCGCTGGTCGCCGAGGCGGACAATCCCAAGGCTGTGATCGTGGCCATTCACGGCGGAGGCACCACCGCTATCTATTTCGATTGCCCGGGCCATCCTTCGTTGTCCTTGCTACGGACCGGCGCCGCAGCCGGATTCACCGTGGTGGCGCTCGACCGCCCCGGCTACGGCAGTTCCGCCCCCTATCCGGAGGCGATGGCCCGGCCCGAGCAGCGGGTCAACCTTGCTTACGGGGCGGTGGATCACATCCTCGGGGAACGGCCACGCGGCGCCGGGCTGTTTCTGATGGGCCATTCGGGCGGGTGCGAACTCGCGATGCGGATGGGCGCCGACAAGCGCGGCGCCGATCTGCTGGGCATCGAACTGGCGGGTACCGGCCGGCACTATCATCCCGCAGCCCGAGAGATTCTGAAAGTTGCGACGCGAGAACGTCGTCCGGCGGGCCTGCGCGAGCTGTTATGGCACCCGGAGGAGCTGTATCCGCCAGAGGTGCTGAGTGGGGCCACGGTATCTGGAACGGCTCCTGCCTACGAAGACCAGATGGTGTCGAACTGGGCCCGCCAAGACTTCCCGGCGCTCGCCCCTGCCGTGCGCGTGCCGGTGCACTTCAGCATCGCCGAGCACGAAAAAGTTTGGCAGAACGACAGTCCGGCGATGACCGAAATTGCCGGCCTGTTCTCGAGGTCACCGAGCTTCACTGTCCATCAGCAGCCCGACGCGGGACACAATCTCAGCCTTGGCCACACCGCGGCGGACTATCACGCGAAGGTGCTTTCGTTTGCCGACGACTGCGTGGCCGCGCGTTCCTCGAGCGTGAAGCCAGACTCACGTTCGGGCGCCAACGTGAAGCTAGCTTCGCGTTCGGCAGATGGCGAAGCCGATTTGGAGGCCGGTTGATGCACGTCGGATTCATCGGGCTGGGCAGCCAGGGCGGCCCCATGGCACGACGGATCGTCGAAGGTGGCTACCCGACGACGCTGTGGGCGCGCGGACCCGCGACCCTCGAGCCGTTCACCGACACCCCGGCGAAGATTGCCGAGTCACCGGCCGAACTCGCCGCGGCCAGTGGTCTGGTCTGCCTGTGCGTCGTCGGCGACGCCGACATCGAGGAAATCACCGGCGGCGAGCACGGGTTGCTGGCGGCGATGAAGCCGGGCAGTGTCATCGCGGTGCACAGCACCGTGCACCCCAACACCTGCCGAGATCTCGCGAAGAAGGCTGGTGCGCTGGGCGTTTCGGTCATCGATGCGCCGGTGAGCGGCGGTGGTCTGGCGGCGGCAGCGGGCCGTCTGCTGGTGATGGTCGGTGGCGACGCCGACGTTGTCGAGCGCTGCCGTCCGGTCTTCGAGACCTATGCCGATCCGATCGTTCACCTCGGTGAGCTGGGTTCCGGCCAAACCACCAAACTGCTGAACAACTTGTTGTTCACCGCCAACCTGGCCACCGCGGCCACCACCCTTTCACTGGCCAGTGCCCTCGGCGTCGACCCGGACCGTCTCACCGAAGTCGTCTCCCGCAGCAGTGGAAATAGCTTTGCGCTCAACGCTCTTGGCGGTATCGGCGGGTTGGAGCGGCTTGCCGGCGTTGCGGGAGGGCTGTTACAGAAGGACGTCCGGCTGGTCGTCGATCTCGCCGATCACGCCGGGGCCAGCGGTGGCGCCGTGCTCGATGCCGCCGACGCCACGCTAGCCCTGATGGGCCACCCGCGGTGAGAGTCGGGTTCGTCGGCGCGGGGCGGATGGGCCGCCCCATGGTGGCCCGGCTCGTGGAATCCGGGCACGACGTCCGAGCTTTGGGGCGGAGCGCGGAGAAACGCCGCGATCTCGAGCACCTGGGCGCACACGCGGTCAACGATCTGGCCCAGGCCGCTGCGCAGGCCGATGTCGTGGTGCTCTGTGTGTTCGATGACGAACAGGTGCGGGAGGTCTGCCTGGATAGCGCATTGCTGTCCACCATGCCACCCGGTTCGACGCTGGTGGTGCACACCACCGCCAGCCCGAAGACAATCGACGCCGTCGCCGCACGCGCCAAAGACATTGACGTGGTTGACGCCGCGGTCAGCGGAGGCCCGCACGACATCGCGGACGCCCGCCTCACGTTGTTCGTGGGCGGCACCGAGGAGGCGGTGACACGAGTGCGACCGATGCTGGATTGCTACGGCGATCCCGTTCTGCACGTCGGGCCGCGCGGTTGCGGCCAAAAAGTGAAGCTGGTCAACAACGCACTGTTCGCGGGCCATATCGGGCTGCTCGCGGAGTCAATCCGGCTGGGTGAGCGGCTTGGCGTGCCGGAGTCGACGCTGCTGGCCGCTCTACCTCATGGCAGTGCAGCCAGCCGGGTGCTGGACATCGTGGCGGCAACTGGTTCCGTCGCCTCGTTCATCGCGGCAGCCGGCGAATTCGTCAGCAAAGACGTGGCCGTCGTCCGCAGCATTGCTGAGGAGCTCGGCGGCGATCTCGGTGCGCTGGACGACGTCATCAAAGCCATCAACGTAGCTGGAAAAGTCTGAAATGACCGCCTTCCGGTTCTTTCCGGTTCGCTCTCAAACCGCTACCGTTAGCGTTACAGTCAGGCATTCAACCGTAAAGGTCCAGGCCCGCAGCTCGCCACCCAGGAGTGTGCAATGACCAAGCCAAAGGTCGTCTTCGATCCGTTCTCCGAGGACTACTTCAACAACCCGTTCGAGATATATCGACGGATGCGCGAGGAAGCGCCGCTGTATTACGACGAGAAAGAGGACTTCTACGCGCTGACCCGCCACGAGGACGTGGCGGCCGCGTTCAAGGATTTCGAGGCCTACTCCTCGGCGCGCGGCTGCGACCTGGCGATGGTGCGCAAGGGCGTGCCGGCCGAGAACAAATCGATCATCTTCATGGATCCCCCGGAGCACCGCCACATGCGCAGCCTGCTCAACAAGGCGTTCACCCCGCGAGCCATCCAGTCGCAGCGGGAAACGGTTATCGAAGTGGTCGAGAAGTACCTGGGCGCGGCCGATCCCGACCACTTCGACGTTGTCCAGGACTTCTCTGGGCCATTCCCGGTCGAGGTCATCACCCGGATGGCCGGGGTGCCGGAGGAATTCCGCCAACAGGTGCGGCACTGGATCGACACCAGCCTGCACCGTGAACCGGGAGAGATCGAGCCCAACGAAGCCGGCATGCAGGCCAACATCCAAAGCGGGATGTACTATTTCAGCCTGGTGCAGGAGCGGCGCAATAATCCGCAGGACGACATGATCAGCAGGTTGATCGCCGCCGAGATCCCTAGTGAGGACGGCCAGCCGCGAAAGCTCGACGATATTGAAATCGCCGGTTTCGCCACCCTTTTGGGCGGTGCAGGGGCAGAGACCGTCACCAAGCTGCTCGGCAACGCAGCGGTAATTTTCGCCCGCTACCCCGACCAGTGGCAGAAGCTGCTCGACGACCGCAGCAAGGTTCCCGGGGCAGTCGAAGAACTATTGCGCTACGAAGGGCCGGTGCAGTACAACGTCCGCTACACCCTGAAAGAGGCGCACGTCAGTGGTGGCGTGATTCCAGCTGGCAAACCGGTGTTCCTGATCGGCGCCGCAGCGAACCGCGATTCGGACGCCTTCACCGACGCCGACACATTCAACATCGAGCGCGACCAGACCGAGGCACAGCACCTCGGCCTCGGGTACGGGATTCACAGTTGCCTTGGTGCGGCGTTGGCCCGGATGGAAAGCAGGATCGCCCTGGAGAACTTGCTCGATTTCATGCCCCACTACGAGGTGAACTGGGACGGGCTCCAGCGCGTCCACATGCAAAACGTCGCGGGGTGGCAGAACGTACCCGTCAAAGTGCTTCGGTAGGGGGTTGCGATGAAGATCGAAGTCGATTGGGGTCTGTGCGAAAGCAACGGGGTGTGTATGGGCATCATCCCGGAGGTCTTTCACCTGGGGGACGACGACATGCTGACCGTCTTGCAGCCGGAAGTTACGCCTGAGAACGAGGCGCAGGTGCGCGAGGCCGTGCGTCAATGCCCCCGACAGGCGATTTCGATCGTGGAATAGCGATTCAGCTACTGGCCGAAGGCATCTCGAATCCGCTGAGAATCACCGCGTTGCAGTCGGCCGCCGCTTGCCGCAATTTGGCCGCCTTTTGGTAGGCCTCGGACTCGTACCACGCGCGGGCCGCGTCCACCGATTCGAATTCCAGCACAACGGTCTGGTCGCCGTGCCAGGTGCCCTCGATGACCTTGGGGGCGGTGTCCACCGCAAGGATGTTGGCACCACTCATCGCCGCTCCCGCAGCTTGGGCGTAGGCCTTCATGCCTTCCGGGTCCTTGATGGCCTCGGTAAGGATGACGTACCCCTTAGCCACTGAATCTCCTTACTTGCCTGCGTATTTGATCAGATCTCGCTGATGGCCTGCTCTGGACAGCATTGGATGGCATCTTGGGTAGCGGCCTCCAATTCCGGTGGGACATCGGACGCAATCGCCACCGCGTAACCGTCGTCGGTCAGGCTGAACACCTCCGGGCACAGCGTCGTGCACACACCATGACCGCGACAACGCTGGTCGTCGACTGTGACTTTCATGCCGGCGTGAACTCCAGGTGCAACTCTGTGAGGCCGCGCAGGATGTACGTCGGGACATATTGGTAGCGCCGGTCATTCGCCCGACCATGAACGTGCTCGTTGAGCCTGATGTCAGATGTCCGGTCCAGCAGCCGCTCGATCGCCACCCGGGTTTCGGCGCGGGCTAGCGGCGCGCCCGGGCAGCTGTGGATGCCCCGCCCGAACGACAGATGCTGCCGGGCGTTCTTGCGCTCCGGATCGAAGGTGGCCGGGTCATCGAACCGGCGCGGATCACGGTTGGCGGCCGCCTGCAGCACCATCACTGTGGTGCCCGCAGGAAGATCGACACCGCCGACATTGACGGGCACCCGGTTCAACCGGAAGTCACCCTTGACGGGGCTTTCGATGCGCAGTGCCTCTTCGATGAAGTTCGGTATCAGGCTGCGGTCTTTGCGCAATTGCTGCTGGATGTCGGGACGCTCCCCCATGGTCTGTAACGCGGCACCGAGCAGCCGCACGGTGGTTTCCTGGCCCGCCGAGAAGACGTTGCTGGCGACGCGGGCCACGTCTTCGACGTCGGGAGTTGAGCCGTCGGGGAAAGTGGCGGTCGCCAGCCCGGTCAGCACGTCGTCGCGAGGCTCGCGGCGGCGATCCCGGACGTAGTCGGAGAAGGTCCCGTAAAGGAATTCCAGCGGGCTATGCGCCAACGATTCCTTGCCGGTGCCCCCAACACCGCCGCCGGAGTGCCGGCGGATGTTTTTGACGAACTGATCGCGATCTTCCTCGGGCACGCCGAGCAGGTCGGCGATTACCAGCAGCGTGAACGGACCCGCAAAGCCCTTGATGAATTCGCCCTCGCCCGCGGCCAGGAAGTCGTCGAGCACCCGGTCGGCCAGCACCCACATGGCGTCCTCGTTCTCCTTGAGGCGCTTCGGGGTGATCAGCCGCATCAGCAGGGCGCGGTGGTTGGTGTGTGTCGGTGGGTCGAGGGTCGGCAGCTGGTCGCTGAACGGGAGCTCATCACGGTGTTGCTCGATCAAGTCGGTCACGTCGTCGCCTTCGAGCGGAACCGGAAAGCCGGGAAACGGCCCGGTCACCGAGATGCACGACGAGAAAGTTTCGGCGTCGTTCAATACCGCGCACGCCTCGTCCCAGCCGGTCACCATGGTGACCCCGTGGCGGTCTTCTCGTGTCACGGGACATTGCTGACGGAGCGCTTCGTAGTACGGGTACGGATTCTCGATGAGCCGTTGATCACGGAAGAAATCCATCTCGGTGAAGTCGTTCACCATCTTTTGCTCCGTTCAAATCTCGGCTAGTGAGAACGCGCCTCTCAGAGATGAGCATTACATTTCCACACGCGCATGTTCGTCGTCAACGACAGGTCGCGCTGGAAGCCAGACCGTTCAGCTGGCAGGAACCAGATCCGCGGCGACCGACGGCCATGCCAGTAGCCCGCTTCGGAAGATCTCGGTGTGGCCGATGGAGCCGTGCGGTACAGCGGCGGCGGCCAGCGCCGCGGCCTTGAATATCTGCGCGGCCATGCTCAGCCGGTGCTGTACCAGGCCAACGCTTTCGTCGAGCTCGGCCGGCCATTTCTGCCCCCATAGCGTGACCTCGGTGACGCCATGATCGAGGGCCTGCAACACGCCTTGCCGCACCCGCGAGTCGCATCCGAACAGATCGGCCGCGGCCGCCAGGGCCTGGGGACGGGGACGGGATTCCACCGATGCCAAGACGTCTTCGAGGTCGAGTACTTGGGCACCGAGGATCTGCAGTGGACGATTGTCCGGGTGGTCGGCAACGAGCACGGTGACGTCCCATCCCGCCATGGCCCGGTCGAAGAGCCAACCGCCGGCGAACCACACCACGTCCACGACGGTGGCGGCGACCACGTCGAGCCGGTATCTCATGTCTTCTTCGGCGGCGCGAAGTCCCGCGCCAGTGTCTCCGCGTACTGCTTGAACACCTCGGTCAGTGGTATCGAAGGATCGAGCAACCATATGGTTTCCATTCCGTGGACGAAGGCGAGAATTTCCACTGCCTTGACGGCGGCGTCTATATCGCTGCGGTACCGGCCCTCCGCCTGACCGCGGCGGATGAGATCGGCGACGATGTCGACCGCAGCCCGGTGCCTGGCCAGCATGCGGTCGTGCAGCGGAGCGTCGGGAAGAACGTTTTCGACCAGCAGCACCGTGAACGTGCCCACCAATTCGGGTGCCCGGTGGAAGCGATCGGCGACCTGAGAGATCTGCGCGAGAAGATCGCCAGACCGGTCGGCATGCGAGTCGTCATCGAGGTCACGCGCGTCGAGCACCGCGTGCAGTAGTTGCTCCTTGGATTCGAAGTGATGCAGCAATCCGGCGGGGGTGACCCCGGCTTCGCCGGCGATCTGGGCGAGTGTCGTGTTGCGCCAGCCGTTGCGCGTGAGGAGGCGCTGTGCGACCGCGAGGATCCGCTGCTTGCGGTCCTCGCCCTTGGCGAGAAGCGTGTCGTATCGCCGCGCTTCGGGCACCGGACTCCTTTGAAACCAGACTTGTTCCGATTCGGCCAAACCAACCTAGTGAACACACAGTAGGTTGGTTTGGCCGCTGTGACAAGGGTCTCGCCTAAGACCTTTTCAGCGGAGCGTTAGTTCACGAGCTCGACCAGGGTGGCGTTGGCCGTGCCGCCGCCTTCGCACATGGTCTGTAACCCGTAACGGATCCCCTGGTCACGCATGTGATGGGCCATGCGGGTCATCAGCACCGCGCCAGAAGCGCCCAGCGGGTGTCCCAGCGCGATGGCGCCGCCCAACGGATTGACCAGGCCCGGATCGGCCCCCGTCTCGGCGATCCACGCCAGCGGCACGGGCGCGAAAGCTTCGTTCACCTCGAAGACGCCCACCTCTGACAGCGGCACGCCGGCCTTGCTCAGCACCTTTTCGGTCGCCGGTATGGGGCCGGTAAGCATGAGCACCGGATCCGCCCCCGTCACCGCGCCCGCTATGTAGCGCACGATCGGGGTCAACCCCAGTTCAAGTGCTATCTCGGATGTGGTCACCAGCAGCGCGGCGGCGCCATCGGAGATCTGCGAGGAATTACCCGCGTGGATTACGCCGTCTTCGGCGAACGCCGGCTTGAGCGCGCCCAATTTCTCCACACTGGTCCCGCGCCGTACGCCCTCATCAGCGGTAACGACGGTTCCGTCATCGACAAACACCGGCACGATCTGGTCGGTGAAGGCGCCGCCGTCCTGCGCCGCAGCCGCCCGTTCGTGTGACTGGACGGAGTATTCGTCCAGCTGGGTGCGGGAGAACCCCCACTTCTTCGCGATCATCTCCGCCGACAGACCCTGGTTGAAGGAGAAGTCGTCATAGCGGGCAAGGACTTTCGGGCCGTAGGGCATCCCGGTCGCCCTGGCCGCACCGAGCGGAACGCGGCTCATGACCTCGACACCGCCGGCCACGACGACATCTTGCTGGCCGGACATCACCGCCTGCACCGCGAAATCGAGCGCCTGCTGACTGGAACCGCACGCCCGGTTGACCGTGGTCCCGGGGATCCTCTCCGGCCAGCCGGCGGCCAAGACCGCGTAGCGCCCGATGTTGCTGGACTGGTCGCCGACCTGGGACACGCATCCCCAGATCACGTCGTCGACAATCTCCGGGCCAATACCCGTGCGTTCCAACAGCTCATTGAGGACGACCGCGGACAGGTCGGCGGCGTGCATCCCGGACAGACCGCCGTTTCGCTTCCCGACCGCCGCACGCACGGCTTCGACGATGACTGTCTCACGCATTTTCACTCCGTTTGCTCTTGGTCAGATTTTGATAGTGCCCACCGACCAGTAAACGACGGCTCCCGTCGCTCGGCGAAAGCGGCATAGGCCGCCGCGGTGTCTGCCGTCGCGAAATTACCGATCTGGGCGCGGGCCTCGTTGGCCAGCGCGTCGCGCAGGGTGCGGTCGGCGCCCTCGTTCAGCAGTGCTTTGGTCTGGGCCAGCGCGATCGGCGGACCGGCTGCCAGTCGGTCGGCGAGATCTTTGACGAAGGCGTCGATCTCGGCATCCGGCACCACCCAGGTGACCAGGTTCAGGGCGTGGGCTTCTTCGGCATCGATCGTCTCGGCGAGCAGCGCGAGGCGTTTAGCCTGTTGCAGGCCAACGAGTTTCGGCAGCAACCAGGAACCGCCGAGGTCGATTGACAGACCCCGCTTGGAAAAGATTTGGGAGAAGGTCGATTCCGGTGTCGCGACCACGAGGTCACATCCCAGCGCGAGGTTCCATCCCGCGCCGACGGCCACCCCGGTCACTTTGGCGATCGTCGGAATCGCAAGCTCGTGCAACGCCAGCGCTACGTCGGTCAACCGCTGCAGCTTGTATTTCGGATGAACGTCGTCGGGGACCGAAATGTCGGCGCCGGAGCAAAAGCTGCCGCCTGCGCCGGTGATCACGAGCGCCCGCACACTGCGGTCACGACCAGCGTCGTTGAGCGCGTCCCGCAACGCGATCCACAGCTCTGGGTTGATCGCATTCTTGCGGCGCGGCCGGTTGAGGGTCAACGTGCGCACCCCGTCGCGATCCTCTGACAGCAGCACGGGGCCGTCGGTTGCAGTCATCAGCGGCCGGCGTACATCACATCACCATGCCGCCGTCCACGGGCAGCACCTGCCCGGTGATGTAGGACGCGGCATCGGAGGCGAGAAAGACGAACACACCCGCGACCTCCTCATCAATAGCTCCTCGGCAACTTCAGGGCATGGGCTCCCAGGAAGTTCAGGATCATCTCCTGGCTGATCGGCGCGATCTTCATCAGCCGGGCCTCGCGGAAGTAGCGCGCGACGTGGTACTCCTCCGCGTACCCCATGCCGCCATGGGTTTGCAATGCCCGGTCCGCGGCAGTGAACCCGGCATCGGCGCACAGGTATTTGGCGGTATTCGCTTCGCGTCCACAGGGTTTGCCGTTATCGTAGAGCCAGGTGGCCTTGCGCAACATCAGTTCGGCGGCATCCAGCCGGGCCAGCGAATCGGCGAGCGGAAACTGGATGCCCTGGTTCATGCCGATCGGCCGGCCGAAGACCTCACGGTCGTTGGCGTACTTCACCGCTTTGTCCAGCGCCACCCGGCCGATGCCGAGCGCCTCGGCGGCGATCAGCATCCGCTCGGGGTTCAGGCCGTCAAGAATGTACTTAAACCCCTTGCCTTCCTCGCCAACTCGGTCCTCGACCGGCACCTCCAGATTGTCGATGAACAACTCGTTGGAGCTGACGGCGTTGCGGCCCATCTTGCGGATCGGACGGACGTCGACCCTGCTGCGGTCGAGATCGGTGAGAAACAGCGTCATCCCGTCGGTTTTCTTGGTGACCTCGCCATAGGTCTGGGTGCGGGTCAGCAGCAGGATCTTCTCGGATTCCATCGCTTTGGAGATCCACACCTTGCGGCCGTTGACGATGTAGCGATCGCCGTCGCGTTTGGCGAAGGTGGTGATGCGCGACGTGTCGAGCCCTGCGCCCGGTTCGGTCACCCCGAAGCAGACATGCACTTCACCGGTCGCGACGCTGGGCAGTGTGCGCGCCTTGAGTTCCTCGGAGCCGTGCACCACCACTGGTTGCATGCCGAAGATCGACAGGTGAATCGAGCTGGCCGCATTCATGGCGCCGCCGGATTTGGCGACCTCTTCGAGCAAGATTGTGGCTTCGGTGATTCCGAGGCCGTGGCCGCCATATTCGGTGGGAATCGTCATGCCCAGCCAGCCGCCGTCGGCTATCGCCCGATAGAACTCGGTCGGAAATTCGTGCGCCTGGTCTCTTTCCATCCAGTAGTGGTCGTCGAACTTCCGGGCCAACTCGGCGACTGACCGGCGAATCAGTTCCTGGTCGTCGGTCAGCTCGAAATTCATTCCAGCGCCGGGCACTGCGGGGTCTCCTTTGGTCGAAATGCACCGGCGCGCTTGCATTCCGGCGACGTGATTTTCAGTCTTTATTGCCGGTGAGCGCTTTCGCGTTGGCCGTGAAGTCCGCGACGGACGAACCCGCCCTGGTCTCTTTGTGGTGGCTGAGCGCCCGAATGGACACGTCGTGCCCCTCGGCGGCCTTGCGCAGCGCGCCGACTGTGGCCTGCTCCCGAGTGATGTGCGTGAAGGGGTCGAACGAGTACCAGCGCATGGCGTTCTCGTGGGTAATCTTGTTGATCTCGTCGTCCGGCACGTTGTTCACCGACAACACATCCCACAGCTCCTCGGGTGCGCCCGGCCACATCGAGTCGCTGTGCGGGTAGTCGGCCTCCCAGGCGATGTTGTCGATGCCGATGTCATGGCGCAGCCTGACCCCGGTCTTGTCGCTAATGAAGCACGTCAAAAAGTGCTCACGGAAAACCTCGCTGGGCAGCTTGCCGCCGAAGTCTTGGTGCGTCCACGTCGAATGCATTTCGAACGTGCGGTCCGCTCGCTCCAAGAAGTACGGGATCCAGCCGGTGCCACCCTCGGAGAGCGCGATCTTGAGATCCGGATACTCCTTGACCGGTTTGGACCACAGCAGATCCGCGGCGGCCTGCACGATGTTCATCGGCTGCAGCGTGATCATCACATCCATCGGCGCATCGGGTGCCGTGATCGCCAGCCTGCCCGAGGATCCGATGTGCACGTTCATCACGGTGTTGGTGTCGCACAACGCCTTCCACAGCGGATTCCAGTACTCGTTGTGGAAACTGGGGTAACCCATCGCCGCCGGATTCTCGGTGAACGTCAGCGCGTGCACACCCTTCTTCGAGACGCGCCGCACTTCCGCGGCACAGGCCTCGGCATCCCAGATCACCGGCAGGGCCATCGGGATGAAGCGGGCCGGATACGCCCCGCACCAATCGTCGATGTGCCAGTCGTTGTAGGCCTGCACCAGCGCCACCGAGAACTCCGGGTCTTCGGTGGCGAACAGACGCCCGGCGAAGCCGGGAAAGGACGGGAAGCAAATCGAACCCAGGATGCCGCCGGCGTTCATGTCCTTGATGCGTTCGTCGACGTTGTAGCAACCCGGCCGGATCTCATCCAGACCCTGCGGCTCCAGCCCGTATTCCTCTTTGGGCCGGCCGGCGACCGCGTTGAGTGCCACGTTCGGGATCACCGTGTCGCGGAACTTCCACATATCCGAGCCGTCGGAGTTGTGCACCAGCCGAGGCGCGTCATCCTGGTACTTCGTCGGCAGATGGTTCTTGAACATGTCCGGCGGCTCGACGGTGTGGTCGTCGACGCTGATCAAGATCATATCTTCTTTGTTCATGGCCATTGCCCTTCCCTCGGGTCCATCTAGTCGATTCCGCTCCCGTACAGCTTCGGCGAACCGCTGCCCGCGCCAAGATCACTAATTTGAAAACTATCTTCTCGCCAGGCGAGAATCAACATGCAGCGGCTGTCATGGCAGACGGCCCCGCCCGACCGGGCGCTGGACGAACAGGCGGTTGCCCGCCTTCGAGCGACAATGGGGCGCGCTAAGGGCCTGCGTTGCATAGCAGCCTGACACCGCCCCTGACATTGTTGCTGGCAGCCCGGCATCTCGACCTCCGGCTGAGCCGTCGATGTCGGACGCGGGGTGTTCACTCGTGTGCAGGGACGCGCCGGCATTGACCAGCCGAGCGAATCGTGCAACTCTATTGGTTGGAAATGAGAATCCAATTCTCTTTGACCGAGAGGTGGTCGAGGGGATGCCGAGAGGAGACTGCGGATGCGTCTGCAGCCGCTGCCTGCCGATGAGTGGGACGAGGCTGTCCGGCGGTCGCTGTCCGGCATGCTCCCCCCCGAACGCTGCAACCCGCAGGACGCCGGCAACGCGCTGTCGACGTTTGCCAACCACCCGGCGCTGGCCAAGGCCTTTCTCCGATTCAACATCCACCTCTTGTACTCGTCCACGCTGCCGCCCCGCATCCGTGAACTGGCCATCCTGCGGGTCGCGCATCGTCGCGACTGCGCCTACGAGTGGACCCATCACGTACCCCTGGCCAAAGAAGCCGGATTGCGCGACGACGAGATAGCCGCGGTGCGCCGGGGCGAGGCCGCCGGCAAGTTCGAACGCGCAGTGCTCACCGGAGTCGACGAGCTCGACGAGAAATCGCAGCTGTCTGACCACACCTGGGCCGCGCTCGGCGAGCGCCTGAACGACCGCCAGCGGATGGACTACGTGTTCACGATCGGCTGCTACACGCTGCTGGCCATGGCTTTCAACACTTTTGGCGTCGAGGTCGAGCACGACCAAAAAGAAAGGTAGAACCTTGCCCCACTTCCCGAAGCCAGCCGCCGGAAGCTGGACAGAAAACTACCCCCAACTGGGCACCGCGCCAGTCGACTACAGCGACTCGATCGATCCGGCGTTCTTCGCGGCCGAGCGCGAGGCCATCTTCAAGAAGACGTGGCTCAACGTCGGCCGAGTCGAGCGGCTGCCGAAAACCGGCAGCTACTTCACCAAGGAGCTGCCGTCGGCGGGCCCGGGCATGTCGGTGATCGTGGTCAAGACCAAGGACGGCTCCACCAGGGCGTTCCACAACATCTGTCGGCACCGGGGAAACAAGCTGGTGTGGAACGACTATCCACACGAGGAGACCTCGGGCACCTGCCGGCAATTCACCTGCAAGTACCACGCCTGGCGCTACAGCCTCGACGGCGACCTGACCTTCGTCCAACAGGAGGACGAGTTCTTCGACGTCGACAAGAGCCAGTACGGGCTGGTACCCGTCCGCTGCGAGGTGTGGGAAGGCTTCATCTTCATCAACTTCGACAACAACGCGGCGCCGCTCACCGACTACCTCGGGCCGCTGGCCAAGAGCATCGAGGGCTACCCCTTCGGCGAGATGACCGAGACCTACTCCTACCGGGCCGAGGTCGGCAGCAACTGGAAGCTGTTTATCGATGCGTTCATCGAGTTCTACCACGCGCCGATCCTGCACCAGGGGCAGTACACCAAGGAAGAAGCCGCCAAGATCCAGAAGTTCGGCTACGAGGCGCTGCACTATGAGGTGGCCAGCCCGCATAGCCTGCAGTCGACCTGGGGTGGTCAGGCGCCGCCCCCGGACATGTCCATGGTCAAGCCGATGGATCAGGTGTTGCGCAGCGGTTTGTTCGGCCCATGGGACAAGCCGGAGATCATCGAGAAGCTAGAGCTACCGGCGGGTGTCAACGTGAAGAGGGTGCCGCAGTGGGGCATCGACTCATGGCACTTCTACCCGAACTTCATGCTGCTGATCTGGGAACCCGGCTGGTTCCTGACCTACCACTACTGGCCGACCGCCGTCGACAAGCACATCTTCGAGTGCTCGCTGTACTTCGTTCCGCCGCGCAACACCAGGGAACGCCTCGCCCAGGAGCTGGCGGCGGTGACGTTCAAGGAGTACGCGCTGCAGGACGCCAACACGCTGGAGGCGACCCAGACCATGATTGGTACCAAGGTCGTCAAGGACTTCCTGCTGTGCGATCAGGAAGTCTTGATCCGCCATTTGCACAAGGTGACCGGGGATTACGTGAAGGAGTACCAGAACAATGGCGTTACCGTCTGAATTCGCTGACCTGGCGCCCTATCTGGATTGGGACCTGGCCACCGAACCCGAGCGTTACGCCAAGCGGTTGGCCTCGACGATGGCCGAAATGCAGGCCTTCTACGACGCGGCGTTCCCCCGACTGAACGACGTGATCGCCTACTGTGACAAGTACCCGCTGCACGATCTGCCGGAGGACGCGAAGACCCTCATGCACATGATGCAGTCGTTGGTGATGGTGTCGTTCCCAATCGAGGCATGGAAGCAGCCGCGGGTGCCCGACAGCGGTGCGGCGTGGGTCGAGTGCATCAGGGAACCGGTGATCTAGCCGGTGCTGACACTCAAGGCCGCCGGGCTGCTCGATGTCGACGCGGGCGAGATCGTCTCGCCCGGGATCCTGCGGATCGACGGCGACCGCATCGCCGGTGTCGGTGGGCAGGCCGAGGGCGACCTGATCGATCTCGGCGAGGCGATCCTGTTGCCCGGGCTGATGGACATGGAGGTCAACCTCCTGATGGGCGGACGCGGGGAGAAACCCGGTCTGTCCCAGGTGCAGGACGACCCGCCGACGCGGATGCTGCGTGCGGTCGGCAACGCCCGCCGCACGCTGCGCGCCGGGTTCACCACCGTCCGTAATCTCGGCCTGTTCGTCAAAACCGGCGGCTACCTGCTCGATGTCGCGCTAGGTAAGGCCATCGAGGGCGGATGGATCGACGGGCCACGGGTGGTGCCGGCCGGGCACGCTATCACTCCGACCGGCGGGCATCTGGACCCGACGATGTTCGCCGCCTTCGCGCCGCACGTACTGGACCTGACGGTCGAGGAAGGTATCGCCAACGGAATCGACGAGATCCGCAAGGCGGTGCGATACCAGATCAAGCACGGCGCCGAGCTGATCAAGGTGTGCTGCTCGGGCGGGGTGATGTCACTGACGGGACCTCCTGGCGCACAGCACTATTCGGATGAGGAACTGCGCGCCATCGTCGACGAGGCGCACCGGCGCGGATTGCGCGTCGCCGCGCACACCCACGGCGCCGACGCGGTCCGGCACGCCGTCGCCGCCGGCATCGACTGCATCGAACACGGCTTTTTGATCGATGACGACGCGATCGCGATGATGGTCGAGCACGGTACGTTCCTGGTCAGCACTCGTCGACTGGCCGATGGCGATGCGATGGACGTCTCGCACGCTCCGCCGGAGCTACAGGCCAAGGCCGCCGAGATGTTCCCGAAGGCGCGCACGTCGATCCTGGCCGCCTACGAAGCGGGCGTGAAGATCGCGGTCGGCACCGACGCCCCCGCAATTCCGCACGGCCGCAACGCCGACGAGCTCGTCACCCTGGTCGATTGGGGCCTGCCGCCGTTAGCGGTGTTGCGGGCCGCCACGGTGACCGCAGCCGAGCTCATCAACGCAGGCGACCGGGGACGGCTGGCCCAGGGGCAGCTCGCCGATATCATCGCGGTGCCGGGAAACCCGTTGGAAGACATAACGGTTACCCAGAACGTCAGCTTCGTCATGAAAGGCGGCAAGGTCTATGTCCAGAACTGATCCGGAGAATCAGCCAACCCGCACTGACGATCTGGTCGAGATCCAGCAGCTGCTCGCCCGCTACGCGGTAACCATCACCCAGGAAGACATCGACGGCCTGGTCGGCGTCTTCACGCCCGACGGAACCTACAGCGCCTTCGGCGACACATACAGCCTGGACAGGTTCCCCGAACTGGTGGCCGCCGCACCAAAAGGCCTGTTCCTCACCGGAACCGCGGTAGTCGAGCTCGACGGCGATTCGGCGACCGGCACCCAACCACTGTGCTTCATCGACCACGCCACCCATGACATGCGGATCGGCTACTACCGCGACACCTACTCCCGCACCACCAACGGGTGGCGGCTGAAGACCCGCGCCATGACGTTCATCCGCCGCAGCGGCGTGCACGACTCCGGGCGCCCCCACGCCATCGGCCGTCCCGCCGGCGACTGTGCGGCCCGTGAAGCGGGAGCCGAGCAGTCGACGGTCTCGTGAATGTCGAGCAGTTCCGGGCCGATCTGCGCACGTGGCTCGACGCGCACGATCTGACTCCCGGGCCCGACCACTCGTTGCAGGGCCACATGCAGCAGCTCGCCCGAGTCCACCGGGCGCTCTACGAGGCCGATTGGATGCGGTACGGCTGGCCAGTCGAAGTCGGCGGATTGGGTGGGCCCGCGGTGCTTCGCGCGATCGTCGGTGAAGAGGTGGTGGGCCGTCGTCTGGCCGAACCCGGTCCGTACTCGATGGTCGAAGTGCTTGCGCCCACGATGATCGATTACGCCCCTGCAGAACTGGCGGCGGAAATGGTGCCGCGGCTGCTCAGCGGTCGCGAGCAATGGTGTCAGGGCTTTTCCGAACCGGGATCCGGAAGCGACCTGGCCTCGCTGACCACCCGTGCGGTTCCCGACGGGGACAACTGGATTGTCAACGGACAGAAGGTTTGGACCAGCTTTGCGCAGTTCTCCACCCGATGCATCCTGCTCACCCGCACGGCGGCAGGCCATGACGGCATCACCGCGTTCTTTGTCGACCTGGACACGCCAGGCATCACCATTCGGCCGCTACGCACGATGCACGGGGTCGACGAATTCTGCGAGGTGTACTACGACGACGTGGTGATCCCCTCGAGTCGGATGCTTGGCCAGCCGGGAGACGGCTGGCGGCTCGCCATGGACCTGCTGCCGTATGAACGCTCCACCTGCTTCTGGCAACGAATCGCCTACCTCTACTCACGCTTCGATGACCTCATCGCGGAGGTGTCCAGCAACGGCGAACCGGACGAGTCATCGCTTGGCGCAGCCTATCTGGCGCTGCACACGTTGCGCTGCCGATCCCGTGACACCCAGCACCGATTGCGCGACGGGGCGCGGCTGGGACCGGACACCTCCATCGATAAGGTGCTGCTGGCCACCGCTGAGCAACGGCTGTATGACACCGTCCACGACCTGCTGCCCGGGACCCTCGAGCTCGACGACACACCCTGGCGCTCGGAATACCTGTACTCGCGCGCGGCGACCATCTACGGCGGCACCGCCGAGATTCAGCGCAATATCATCGCCCGCCGGCTGCTCGACCTCGGGAAGGAGTGAACCGTGGACCCTTCGGCAAACACCGTGTCAGATCCCGAGTCACTGCGCCTGCTGGCCGATTCGCTGCGGACGACAATGAGCGCCGCCTCGGGCGCCAAGCTGGACGCAGCGTTGACCGACCTCGGCTGGCGCGACATGCTGGACGAAATGCCGTACATCGCAATTCCTTTGGTGTTCCGACTGCTGGGCGAGACCGGTGCGCACGCCCCCGTGCTCAATGATGTGGTGCTAACCGCGGCCGGAGGTGTGCCGGGGGGCACTCAGCCGTTACCGTTCGCCGGTGGCTCCTGGGTGGTATGGGAGCGCAGCGACGGCTCCGGGTCGGCGATCGACGACTTATTGCCGATACACCGGGTGCTGCAAGGAGATCCATTGCCGCTGGCCGCGCTGAGCGCAGGGCGGCGCGCACTGGGCTGGTGGCTGGTCGGGACCAGCCGGGCGATGTTGTCGCTGGCCCGCCAGCATGCCGTCGACCGGGTTCAATTCGGGCGGCGCATCAGCTCGTTCCAGGCGATCCGGCACCGGCTGGCCGAGACACTCGTCGCGATCGAGGGCGCCGAGTCCACACTGCACGCCGCCGCGCAGCCAGATGACCCCGACGGCCTGGCGTCCCTGCTGGCCAAGGCCGCCGCCGGCCAGGCAGCGCTGACCGCCGCGCGCCACTGCCAGCAGGTGCTCGGCGGTATCGGCTTTACCGCGGAGCACCAGCTGCACCACCACGTCAAACGGTCGCTCATCTTGGACGGACTGCTGGGCAGCACGCGGGAACTAACCCGTGAAGCGGGAAAGACGTTACAGACCAAGGGATTTGCGCCGCGTCTCGCGCAGCTGTAGCGCAATTGCCGCATAATGACCGGCGGCCGCCGCGTCCGCTGACACCTCGCCTGTCACTTCAGTCACCAGAGGACCGGCGGCGGGTTTCTCCCCGAGATTTCTGTGGCATATGGTAATCGCGGGGCGAACGGGGAGCATGCGGACGACCGGCGCCGACCGTCCACGTAGACTCATCTGGCCACCAAGAGGATGGGACGCAATGAGTCACCCCGACGCACCTCGAAACGAGTTCGGCGTCGCTTCGCTGATCTTGGGCGCAGTGGCACTCTTCACATGCTGGCTGCTGATTGGGGTGCCCCTCGGCATCGCCGCCGTAGTGACGGGCGATATCGCCCGGAGGCGAGTCGCGCGCGGGGAAGCAAACAATCCCCGAACCGCGTTGGCCGGCATCGCGTTAGGCGTAATCGCAATCTTGGCAGGGCTTGTCGCCATCGGCTACTACTCCTGGTTGGACGCCCAAACGCCTGATCAATAATGCTGGATCAACGGGGCTGAACACGCAGCTGACCCTCAGATACCACCTGGCGCAAGTTAATTGCGCGGCAAGCCGAGTACCCGTTCGGCGATGATGTTCCGCTGAATTTCCGACGTCCCGCCGGCGATGGTCGCGGCGAAGGTGCGCGAGTATCGGTCGAACCAGCTGCGGTAATGGCTGTCCAGGTTCAGTGGGGCGAACGGGGCGGTGACCGCGCGGTACACGAGCCCGTCGGCGCCCGCGGCGTTCAGCGCGTCCTCGGATGCCCGTTGTAAGGCCTCCGAACCCAGGAGCTTGAGCACTGACTGGGCCGGTACGTCCTCTTCCCCGCGGGCGGCCCGCGCCAGCGCCGCCGATCCCAGCAGCCGCAGCGCATAGGAATCCATCACCAGGGTGGCGTAGCGATCCCGCTCGAGTGATCCCGACGGGCTGAAATCGACGGTCAACTCGTGCAGTAGGTCGACATAGCCCATCCACAACATGACACGTTCGTGGCCCAGGGAACCGGTTGCCACGCGCCAGCCCCCGTTGAGCTCACCCACCAGATTCCCGGCCGGCACGCGGGCGTCGGTGAAGAACACCTCGTTGAAGTCGACCTCATCGCTGTCGCACATGGACGCAAACGGACGGCGCACCACACCGGGTGTTTCGGTCGGAATCAGCAACACACTGATGCCCTTGTGTTTTGGCGCGTCCGGATCAGTGCGCACGAAGGTCAACAGCACATCGGCGTCATGGGCGCCCGATGTCCACACCTTCTGCCCGTTCACCACGAAGTGGTCACCGTCAAGCACCGCCCGTGTTTTCAGCGACGCCAGATCCGAGCCCGCACCGGGTTCACTCATCCCCAGCGATGCGGTGATCTCGGCCCGCAGAATCGGCACCGCCCATCGCTGCTTGTGCTCCGGCGTGCCAAACGTCAACAACGACGCCGCAATGATGCCTACGCCTTGCGGATTGAAACTTTGGTAGATGCGCCGTCGCCCGAGCTCCTCCAAGTACACGTATTGCTGCAATAACGTGGCGTTGCGCCCACCGAACTCCGGCGGATTGCCGGGCAACAGCCACCCACTGTCGAACAGCAGCCGTTGCCAGCGTCGGGCCCATTGCGGGACGTGCGAACTGGACCGCGGGCGCTCGAACGCCGCAGCCTCGGAGGGCAGATGCTTGTCCAGGAAAGCCACGAATTCGGCGCGGAACGCCTCCACGTGGGCGTCGAAGGTCAGCTGCACAGCACTCCCCGGAAATTACTAGCGCTCGTGGACGGTCAGTAGATCAAGGTTTCCGCGGACGGCGCGGTTCACTCTTGCGATTCCGCTTCCATACACACGTCTAAGAGAATACTATTCTCGTGACAAGAAAGTTACAATCTCTAACACGTAGATCCGTGAGGGGGTCGAGCGCAGCGATGTCACGGCGTTCTCCGGTAGAGTCCAACCATGTTCTCCCCTCGCGGCAATCGGCTGAGCCGGCCGTGACCAGCCCGAGCGAAGAGCCGGCCTGGAAGCAGCGCGCCGTCGAGCGATCCATCAAGACGGCCAAACTGCGGGCCGCGCAGCGCGTTCAGCGCTTCCTCGACGCGGCGCAGGCCATCATCATCGAAAAGGGCAGCACGGACTTCACCGTACAAGAGGTCGTGGACCGGTCCCGCCAGTCGCTGCGGAGCTTCTACCTGCAATTCGACGGCAAACACGAGTTGCTGTTGGCGCTGTTCGAGGATGCGCTGAGCCGATCCGCTGACCAGATCCGCGCCGCTACCGAAAGCCATACGGATCCGCTGGAGCGGCTCAAGGTCGCCGTCCAACTTTTGTATGAGGCTTCGCGTCCGGATCCTACGGCCAAGCGGCCGCTGTTCACCGACTTCGCACCGAGGTTGCTGGTGACACACCCGGCCGAGGTCAAGATCGCACACGCACCCTTGCTGGCGTTGCTGACCGAACTCATGGAGGCGGCCGACGACGCAGGCAAGTTGCGCGCGGGCGTTAATCCGAAGCGAATGGCCGCCATGACCATGCAGACCGTCATGTTCATCGCGCAATCCAGCGGCGGGCCCGACGACGCGACGGTCCACCCCATCACCGCCGAAGAGGTATGGGATTTTTGCTCGCGCGGCTTTGTCGGCTAGCACGCGTAAGCGCGGCGCCAATGCCATTCTTGGGATGAGCAAATAACGCACACCATTTGGTTGCTGAGAATCCGATTCTCGGATATCTAGAACTACAACTAGCCAAAACGGATTCGCCATTGACACCTTTGTTGCGTGATGACAGAGTTCAAAAGCGGCAAGATCCGCGATCCGGGGACGCGCTTCGGGCTGTTCTCCGATGAGGCATGCCAATCAGATCAATACAGGAATTGAGGTAGCCATGACAGGACGCGTTGCGGGCAAAGTCGCTTTCATCACGGGGGCGGCGCGCGGTCAGGGCCGTAGCCACGCGGTGCGGTTGGCGCAAGAGGGCGCCGACATCATCGCCATCGACATCTGCAGGCCCATCCGCGACGGCGTTGTGGACACCGCAATTCCCGCGTCCACGCCCGAGGACTTGGCCGAGACCGCCGACCTGGTCAAGGGACACAACCGCAGAATCTTCACAGCCGAAGTCGATGTGCGTGACTACGATGCACTGAAAGCCGCGGTGGACAGCGGCGTCGAGCAGCTCGGCCGGCTGGACATCATCGTGGCCAACGCCGGAATCGGCAACGGCGGTGAAACTCTGGACAAAACCAGCGAAGAAGACTGGACGGAGATGATCGACGTCAACCTGTCCGGGGTGTGGAAGACCGTGAAGGCCGGTGTGCCGCACATTCTGGCCGGCGGTCGCGGCGGGTCGATCGTGCTGACCAGCTCGGTCGGCGGGCTGAAAGCCTACCCGCATACCGGCCACTACGTCGCCGCCAAGCACGGTGTGGTGGGTCTGATGCGTGCATTCGCAGTTGAATTGGGGCAGCACATGGTTCGGGTCAACTCCGTGCACCCCACTCACGTCAGCACTCCGATGATCATGAATGAGGGGACCTGGAAAATGTTCCGCCCGGATCTGGAAAATCCGGGTCCCGACGACATGGCCCCGATCTGCCAGCTGTTCCACACACTGCCGATTCCGTGGGTGGAACCCCAAGACATCAGCAATGCGGTGCTGTTCTTCGCCTCGGATGAATCCAGATACGTCACAGGCGTGACCCTGCCTGTCGACGCGGGTAGCTGCCTGAAATAGTCTTCCGTCCTGTGGACGGATTTGAGGGGCGCGGAGCGGTCATCACCGGCGGTGCGAGTGGCATCGGTTTGGCTACCGCCACCGAGTTCGCCCGCCGGGGAGCCCGTGTGGTGCTCGCCGACGTCGATCAGCCCGCGCTCGAACAGGCGGTAAATCGGCTGCATGCCGAGGGGTTTGACGCGCACGGCGTGACATGCGACGTCCGGCATCTCGACGAGCTGGTTCACCTCGCCGATGAGGCTTTCCGCCTGCTCGGCCGGGTCGACGTCGTCTTCAGCAATGCGGGCATTGTCGTCGCGGGTCCGATCGCGCAAATGACGCACGACGACTGGCGCTGGGTGATCGATATCGACCTATGGGGCTCGATTCACGCCGTCGAGGCGTTCTTGCCGCGGTTGCTCGAGCAGGGCGCGGGCGGCCACATCGCCTTCACCGCGTCCTTCGCGGGCTTGGTACCCAACACCGGCCTCGGGACGTACGGTGTTGCCAAATATGGCGTCGTCGGGCTCGCCGAAACGCTGGCGCGCGAGGTCAAGGCCAACGGCATCGGGGTGTCGGTGCTGTGCCCGATGGTCGTCGAAACCAAGCTGGTCTCCAACTCCGAACGGATCCGCGGCGCCGATTACGGGATGTCGGCAACGCCTGAGGGGGCGTTCGGGCCGCTCCCGGCACAGGACGACAGCGTGAGCGTCGACGACGTGGCGCGTCTGACGGCCGATGCGATTCTGGCCAACCGTTTGTACATCCTGCCGCACGAAGCCGCCCGAGCCTCGATTCGTCGCAGGTTCGAGCGCATTGACCGCACCTTCGAGGACCAGGCCGCCGAGGGGTGGAGGCACTGACCCGATTGCCCGACTTCTCCTCGGGCCGTCCCGGCCCGCATCGTCGTCGGGCTAGCTGGGTCCGAGCCGGTAGTCCCCGGTCCGTGGGTCGTGATACCAGCCGCCGGCGGCGTGGGTGCCGCCGTCGACGTGCAGCGTCTGCCCGGTCAGGTAGGCCGACATGTCGGAGGCCAGAAAGACCGCTGCACTGGCGATCTCGTCGACATGGCCGGGACGCCCGAGCGGCACGATATTGCCCATTCCGGTCACGGCACAGTCGCCGCCAAGCTGTGCCAGCCCTTCGGTGAGTGTGATGTCGGGCGCTATCGCGTTGACTCGGATGCCGTGGGGCGCCAGTTCCAGCGCCGCCGTCTTGGTGTAGTTGATGACACCTGCCTTGGCTGCGGCGTATGCCGCGTAGCCGGGTGCGGCGCGCACGCCCTCGATGGATGTCACCGAGATGATGCTGCCGGGACGGCCTGCCGACACCAGTTGCCGGGCGATCCGCTGGGTGCATAGCAGCACGTGGCGCAGGTTGGCTTTATACAGTGCATCCCAACCGTTTTCGCTGGTGTCCAGCAGCGACGAGAAGAACACACCGCCGGCGTTGTTCACCAGAATGGTCGGTGCACCCAGTTCGCCCGTCGTGCGCTCGAGCGCAGCGTCCACCTGAGCGCCGTCTCGGACATCGGTTGTGATTCCCAGTGCGCCAATCGTTTCCGCGCCCTCGGCGCAGGTCTGCGGGTCACGCTCCCAAATGGCTACCGAGGCACCGAAAGCGGCCAGGCCCGCCGCGATGCCGCGTCCGATACCGGCTCCCCCGCCGGTCACCACCGCCACGCGGCCGGTAAGCAGGATGTCCGAGGGATCGATTGCCATCGTTCGCCAGTCAGGTTGCCGGGTACATGGCCGGTGCGCGGCCGATGACACCATCGGCTTCCAGACCGGCGATCTCCGAGTCGCTCAAGCCCAGCTCGGCCAGCACTTCATGATTGTGCTGTCCCAGCAGCGGAGCGTGCTGGGTGTGGAACCGGCAGGGCCCAGCGGAGAACCGTATCGGCATGGTGCTGAGCCTAGCTGGGCCGTTCACCGGGTGCTCTACGACTTCGAAGAACCCGCGAGACGACAGCTGGTCGAGCTCCGGCTGCCGATGGGGCTGCATCACCTTGCCCACCGGCACACCCGCATTCCAAAGCGCTGCAACGCTATCGTCGCCACCGCGGTGCTCACACCACACGGCCAATTGCTCATCGATAAGATCCTGGTGCTCTCTCCGGCCGACTGCGGTGGCCAGCTTCGGATCCGTGGCCCACGAGGGCGACCCAAGTGCGCCGCACAAGCTTTTCCACTGCTCGTCGGTCGCCACCGCGACGGCGACCCAGCTGTCGAGGCGCCCGAATTCGTCGATGTCGGCGGTCCGGTAAAGGTTTTGCGGCGCTGCTGTTGGCCCGCGATTACCCGCGCGTTCCAGCAGCGCGCCATAAGCGGAGTATTCGATTACCTGCTCGGCCGAGATGCTGAGTGCGGCATCGACCATCGCCGCCTCCACCAGCACGCCCTGACCGGTGCGGCGGCGGTGCTCCAGCGCCAGCAGCAGACCATTGAGGGCATGCATACCCGCGTTAGGATCGCCGATCGAATACGGCTCGTACGGCGTGTGGTCGGGATAGCCGGTCATCCAGCTCACGCCCGCCGCGGACTCGATGACATAGGCGAACGCGGGATTGTCCCGCCACGGCCCATCCAGGCCGAACCCCGGCATTCGCAACAAAACCACGTCCGACTTGATCGATTGGACCGCAGCAAAATCCAGTCCGATCTGGTCCAGGACCCGGGGCGTGAAGTTCTCGGCGATCACATCGCACGTTGCGATGAGCCGGCACAATAGCTCCCGGCCGCGCGGACTCTGCAAGTCCAGCGTCAGCCCCTTCTTATTGGTGTTCAGCGCCGCAAAGATCGGCGACTTCTCCCACCACTGCTCTTCGGTGACGGGAAGACCGGCGATCAGTCGGGTGCCGTCCGGGCGGCGGGTGGATTCCACGTGGATCACCTCGGCGCCGAGCATGGCCAGAAAGTGGGTGCAGCAGGGGCCCGCCCAGAATGTTGTCATGTCCAACACTCGAAGCCCGGTTAGCGGCAACGGATTTGCGGGCCCGGTCGGCAAGGGGCGAGGTGTCGGGTTGGCGGCCCGGTAATGTGCGGTGTGCTCACCGAGCCGTGGCGCCGGTTGCGGCTGGCGAAGCTGTGCGGGCCGCATTCGGTAGGGGTGACTTGGCTGCTGGAAACCGTCGCGCGGATTGCGTACAAACGAGCCCCGCTCTTGGAAGTGGTCCAGCGAGGTGATGTTGGCGCCGTTGGCTACCGGCGCGTTGGGAATCCGGAACGCCGTTGCAAGCTCGCGGATGTCATCAACGGTGTTGCTCTCGACCCATGCATAGATCACATCGGCATGGATGTTGGCCTGCTCGGTGATCGTCAGTGGCGACTCCTCATCAATCCACTCCGGGTGGCCCACCATGGCGCACAGGTCGAACCACTGCTGCGCGGTCCCACACCCGAGGTCCACCAGTCCATCTTTGGCCCGGGCCACACCCGGCACCGTGAGTCGCCGCGCATCGCGCCATGGCCGCCCGAGCATTTCGAAGTAGGTGACGGGGTAATACGTCAGGCAGAGGATCTGTGTTTCCAGCATCGACAGGTCCAGGAGTTCCCCCGGGCCACCGCCGGTTCGGCCGTACCGCGACGCGAGCAAGGCCGCACTCGCGTAGACACCTGCCAAATATTCCCCGACCTGCCCGCCGACGAACACTGGCGCGCGGTCCGGCTCGCCACGCCCCAGCCCGATGATTCCCCCCGACCATGCCTGCAGTGTGAATTCGGTGGCCGCCCGGTCCCGCCACGGGCCCTCCAGCCCGAACGGGGTGATCGACATGACGGTGAGGTGAGGATGGCGGCGCTGGATGGCGACCGGGGTAAAGGCCGGGCTCTCAGCCACTTTCGAACCGCCGGACCACACCACCGCGTCCGCGGCCGCCAGCAGCCCGTTGACCAGCTCGACGTCGTCGTCAACGTCGGGATCGGCAACGACGCTGCGCTTTGACCCGGCCAGAAAGCTGAACAACGCGCCATCACTACCGGACCGCATGGCGGCACCTGAGGCCGACCATGAACGCAATGGATCGCCTTGCGGCGGTTCGACTTTGATGACGTCAGCGCCACCGTCGGCAAGCAGCTTGGTGCAGTAGGCGCCCGCTATTCCGGCGGATAGGTCGACCACCGTATAACCGGCCAGCGGCGGTTCCACCGTAGGTTGCGCCACTAGTGCTTTCGCTTCCGCTTGGGCTCCTTGGTGCGCCCATTCTTGCGCGCATTCTTGCTTAGGCGCCATTCCGGGGGAAACCTGCTGTCGTTGTCTTTGACCGCACCGCCCAGACCTCGCTCGATGTCTCCATCAAACATCGAGTCGAGCATGAAGTCGTCGGCATCCGGCCGGACGGCGCTGCCCATCGACTCGAACACGCCGCTGAGCATGCTGCCCATGTACTCGCCCTGGAACTGTTTCATGATCTCGAAGAAGACCTTCTGCATGAACACGGTGTCGGTGGGGCGGTTGCGCGCGCACGCCAGCGCGTACTTCTCCACCTCGGCTTCGAGTTGGTCTCTGGGGACCACGCTGTTGAGGAAGTTGCAGTCGTACATCTCCGCGGCGGTGAAAGCCCTTCCGGTGAACACCATCTCCTGAAACTTCCGGATGCCCATGGTCTGCGCCCACCACCACATTCGCGGACCCCACCCGTAGTACCGGAACGACGGGTGCCCGAAAAGCGCGTCGTCGCTGGCGATCACCAAGTCCGCGTCGGCCGCCTGGTAAAAGTGCCAGCCGTAGCAGTACCCCTTGGCCTCGAGGATGCTGATTTTCTTGAAGTCTTGCAGGCCGCGTATCCCGGAGTTCGGATTGGCATACCACTGGCCGAGGGTGGCACCGCGCCGGAGTGAGCCGTTGGGGGGATATCTGACTTCGTCGGCGCCCACTCGATACTCGGCCAGCCTCGCACTCTGGTCCGCCGAATTCTGCGCCTCCATGGCCTCGGGGAGATCCGCACCCGAGCCAAGATCATCGCCGGCCCCGCGGACCACCAACACCTTGACGTCATCGTCGATGCTGGCGCGGTGTAATAGGTCGGCGTAGCGCAGCCGGGCCGCGATTGTCGGCGCGTTGAGGTGGTCTGGGCGATCAAACGTAATGGTGGCGATGCGGGTGTCGGCGTCCTTGTGGTACCGAATGATCTTCTTCGCCGACGGATCGGACTTGTCGGGCATCGCTATCCGTGCCAGGACGGGCTGGAAGTCAGCACCTCGGGGCCGTCGGCGGTGACCAGAACCGCTTCGCGCCCGAAGACCGCACCGATTCCTTGTTCCCAGACATAGCCCGTCACGGCCAGCACCATGCCGGGCTCGAGTCGTTCCCCGGCCGCGGTTCGAGGTAGGTGCTTGGAGACGACGGGCGGGTCAAACCCCATGCCCAGACCCCGGGCCACGGGCATCGGTGGCGCCGGCTCCCCTGCGGCCTGGTAGGCGGCCAGCAATTCGCTGGCCTCGGCGCCGGGCTGGCACGCGGCCAGCAGCTGGTTCCACAAATTGTCCCAGCGCCGGTACAGGGCGGGGGCGCCGTTGACGTCGCCTGCCGGCCAGGTTCGCCCCACCTCACCCATGTAGCCACCGGCGAGGACTCCGGCCGAGAAGGCCACCAGGTCACCGTCTTTGACACGACCGTCACCGTTGACCCGCCGCCACGGGTGATCAGGTGAAGTCACCCACGCGAATTCCTGGTTCGACGGGGTGCTCACCCCGCCCGCCGCCATGGCCTCCAGCATGACGCCGGCCAGCGTTTGTTCACGCACCCCTGGGTGCAGCTCGGCCACTGCGGCGGCCAGACCCGACTCGGCTATCGCAATCGCTTCCCGTAACGCGACCACCTCTTCGGTCGTCTTGATGCGCCGGGCGGCGCGCATCGCCAGTTCACCGTCAACCAGTTCGGCGTTCGGAAACGCGGTCGGCAGCAGTTGCGCGAAAGCCGGTGAGAGCGCGTCGGTTCCGACCCGCCGGGCGGTGGCCGCCCCGTCGATGCGCTGCAGCGCCGACATGGTGTTCATCGGGTTCCACGAGATGCCATACAAGTTCTCGTGTGGAATGTCTTCGGGAATGCCTTCATCCCAGGTGCTGAGCAGATGGACCGCCCCCGTCGCGCGCACCAGCACGCAGGTCGGGCCGAATGGCCGGGTCCCAGCGACCCACAGTTGCGGCGCGCCGGTGACGTAGCGGACGTTGGCTTGCCGGCCGAGGACCAGGACATCGAGATCGTATGCCGCCATCTGGTCCAGCGCGCGCTGGCGGCGCCCCGACCGCAGAGCGCGATCGTCGGGCAGGACTTCAGTTGCCATAGGGGTCATACGGGTAGTCGGTCAATCGGGTCGAGCCCTCCTCGGTGATCACCAAGACCTCTTCGCTGCGGTAGCCGCCGGTTCCGTCCTCCCACACCGCTGGTTCGAGCACCAGCACCATGTCTGGTTGCAGGACGAAGTTGTCGTCGAATTCCTCGCCGAGATCGGTTCCGATCATGGGCATCTCGGCCGCATTGACACCGATGCCGTGACCCAGATAGAAGTGGGGCAACCAGGGCCGGCTACCGCCGTTGGCGGCAGTGGCGGCCCTGCCGAGATCGCCGGCGGTAACGCCGGCGCGGGCCACGCCCAGCACGGCGGTCATGATCTCCTGCCATCGCTCGAACTGCGCCTGCTGACGCGGCGTCGGGTTCCGGCCGACGATCCAGGTGCGCCCGAAGTCCGAGCAGTAGCCGCGGTAGGTGATGCTGACGTCGGTCCACAGCACGTCGCCTTCGCTAAGCTCACGTTCTGTGGTCAGCAGCGGCAGTGCCAAGTCACCGTGCGTCGTCCACACACCCTCGGCTTTGGTGTGCGGCATTACCTGCCAGATCGGTTCCAGCATGCTGGCCGTGGCCCCCAATTCGAAGGCTCGTCGCAAAAAGCTTGCCGACAGGTCGATCTGGCGGATGCCGGGGGCCAGAGCCTTATGCACTTCGACCATGGCCTCGTCGGTGATGCGCACGGCGGCGCGGATGCAGGCCAATTCGTCCGGCGTTTTGATCACCTTCGCGGCGCTGACGATCGCGGCGGCGTCGACGGGAGCGCGGTTGCGGAACAACAGCTTCGCCGCGCGCGACATCGCGCCGGTGCACTCATCGACCGCGATCACCGCCCCGGACGGAATCAGGTCGGCCAGCTGCCGGGCGAAATTGCTTACCCCTTCGTCGAATTCGAGATAGACCGGACCGTGCAGGTGATCGGCGGGCAACTCCGATTCCTGCGCGGCGCCCTCGCGAAACGGCAGGAATAGATGCGGCCACTCGTCGTCGGCAAGCACTACGGCCACGGGCCGCTCGACGTAGGACAGCCCCGCGTCACCGAGCGGCCAACTGGTCCCGGTGGCGTAGACCACGGCGCTGTTGCCGAGCAGAATCATCGCGTCGACGCCACGTTCGGCCATCGCCGAGCGCAGCCGCACCCCGGTCTCCAGGCGCATGCGGGCCAGGTCAGGCGTTTCGGGAATCACCGGGCCGTTACCGGTGCTCGTGCCCGCTTGCGCGAAGGTTGTCACTGCGCCGCCCACTACAGGCCCAGGAACTTGGTGACGTTGCCGCTGACGATTCGCGCCGCGTCTGTCGGCCCGACAGCGTCGACAACCGCAGCCAGCGATTTCTCCGAATAGCCGTATGTGCTTTCGTTGTGCGGGTAGTCGCTAGACCACATCACCTTGTCCACCCCGATCTTGTCGATCAACTGCAGACCGAGGGGGTCGACCATGAAGGACGCGCTCATGTGGTTGTCCCAGTAGTACCGCACGTCATGCTCCAGCGGCCGGTTGAACATGTGCTGGTAGGACGCCACCAGGTGTTCGGCGTCTTGCAGCGCCCACGGAACCCAAGCGATCCCGCCCTCGAACCAACCGATCCGCAGGCGTGGATGTTGATCGAGGATGCCACCAAAGATGTACTTGGAGAACGTCTCCCGGAATCCGTCGATGTTGATCATCATTCCGACGACCACGCTGTTGAACTCGCATGGGCTCTTCGGCGGCGTTTCTCCGATGTGGTGGGTGATCGGAAGGCCGGAGGCTTCGATCTCGTCCCAGACTGCGCTCATGGACGTACTCGCGTAGTCGATCGGGTTGCCGTCGTCGTCCTTGCCCGGGTTCAGCGGCATCAGGAAGGTCTTGAGCCCCAATGATTTCAGCTCGTCGAGCGTTTTCCTGGTCCCTTGTGGATCCCACCAGTTGATCAGTCCGGCACCGTAGAAGTGACCGGCCGAGCGTTCTTGGAGCTCCGCGATGTATTCGTTGTAGATCCGGAAAGCGAGCTCGCGAAGTTTCTTATCGGGATAGTGGAACAGCGCCAGCACCGCGTTGGGAAAGGCCAGTTCTTTATCGACGCCGTCCTCGCGCAGCTCCTGGATCCGAGCCTCGATGTTGGTGCTTGCGGCCCCGGGCAGGTCGTCGTATTGCATCAGCACCGCGCTGAAGTCTCCCGGTAGGAACGACTGCCCCTTACGCCCGACTTGGTACGCGCCGTCTTCGTACCAGATCCGTGGCGCCTTGTCCTTGAGGTCGGCCGGGAAGCGTTCGTAGAAGATGTCGGCAGCCAAGGAGATGTGGTTGTCCGCGGAGAAAACCACGGTCCCTTCCGGCAGCCCCACATTGGCGCCGCTGGCGTGCCCACGGCGATTCTTCGGTGCGCCAAAGCCTTCGGGCGGGTAGAGCGAGATGGTGCTTGTTTGAGTCATCGTTGACCCTCCATTCGGATCGGCATTTGGAGCGTAGCTGCTTCGGGCTGCTGAATAAACGAGGTCACCACGTCACCGGCAGTTCGTAGACGCCATAGGCGAGCCGGTCATGTTTGAACGGCACCTCCTCGATCGAGATGGCCAGCGCCAGCGTGGGAATGCGCCGAAACAGCGTGCGGTACACGATTTGCAACTCCGCGCGGGCGAGCTGCTGCCCGACGCACTGATGCCGGCCGTAGCCGAATGCGACGTTGCGGTCCGCTCCCGAGCGGTGCAGATACAGCCGGTCAGGTTCGGGGAAGACGCTCGGATCCCAGTTGGCCGGGGCCAGGTCGATGATGATGCCCTCGCCGGCTCGGATCGTCTCTCCGGTGATATGGATGTCTTCGAGCGCGACCCGGCGCTGGCCGTTCTGGATGATGCTGAGGTAGCGCAACAATTCCTCGACCGCGCTGGCGACGACCTTGGGATCTTCGGCATCTCGGATGATGGCCAACTGGTGCGGGTTTTCCAGCAGCGCAAGCACACCGAGCCCGATCATGTTCGAGGTGGTCTCGTGACCGGCGATCAGCAATCCGGTGCCCAACTGGGCGGCCTCTTTCACGCTGAGTTCGCCGGCCTTGACTCGTTCGGCAAGATCGGATACCGCGTCCTCGGCCGGGTTTTCCATTTTCGCCTCGACCAGCGCAGCAAGGTATCTGTTCAGGCTCATGGCGCCTTTGGCGGTGTCCTCTCCGGTCGCATCGCGCGCGAGCCCGACGGTCGCGTGGTGCTGGAACATCTCGGCGTCCTCGTACGGCACCCCGAGCAGCTGGCTGATCACCAGCGACGGAACCGGCAGGGCCAGCGCGGTGACAAGATCGGCGGGCTGCGGTCCGGCTAGCATCGCGTCGATGTGGTCGTCGGTGATCTGCTGGATGGTCGGGCGCAAACCTTCCACGCGCTTGAACGTGAAAGGCTTGGACAACATGCGCCGGAATCGGGTGTGCTCTTCGCCATCGGCAGTGAAGACCGATCGCGGACGCTTGTGCACCGTGGACAACATCCCCGCGTTCCAGTGTGGAAACCCGGCCAGCCGGTCGTCGACGCTGACCCGCGAGTCTGAAAACAGCTCCCGCACTTGCTCATAGCCCGTGATGAGCCACGGTGTGCTGCCGTCCCAGATCCGGACTCTGGACAGCGGCTTGACCGCGGCGAGTGCCATGACATCCGGCGGCGGGGCGAATGGGCAGCGCGCCTGCCTGGCCATCGGATACTCCGGGATCTCGGAGGCCGCCTCGGTCGTGGTGCTCGTCAGTGTGTCCGACATCTTTCTCATTCCTCGATGTGAATGGCCTGTGCGGGGCACGCGGCGGCCGCCCGCCGTGCGCCCTCGGCCTGCTCGGCCGATGGATTGGGATTGAGCAAGACGACGACGCCGTCTTCGTCACGCTGATCGAAAACCTCGGGCGCATTCATGACGCAGTTTCCCGACGAAGCGCAAACATTTTGGTCGACAGTCACTTTCATCTGCAGACCCCTCACTCGTACGCCGTCACGGGCGCCAGCCACAGGCCCACGACCGCGTCGATGAGACCGGATGCGGCCGCCCGCCATGAACGCTGGGATAGCGGGGCGCCCGCCGCGAGCGCACGTTCACGATCGGCGCAGGTGTGCATCAACAGGTTGCGGGCCATGATGTTGCGTTCGAAGTGCACTTCGGGTGGCAGGTCGGGCAGGCAGCGGTTGATGCCTTCGACGACCTGAACCAGCGACGGCGAGCTGAGTGCACCCTTGACGACGATGTTGTAGTAGGCGGGATCGGTCATCGCCTGGGCCGCGAAGCGCGCGTACCACGTAGGATTCCCAAGGTCCTCCAGGTGGTCGATTAGGGGGCGCACCAAGCAGGCCACCCAGTCCCGCAGTTCGGCGGAGGTACCCGATTCCAGCAGTTCGGCCACCATCTGCTCGCGTAGCTGCTCGACGGGTCCACGGTGCCTTTGCTCGATCGTGCGCACCAGGTCGGCCTTGGTGCCGAAGTGGTAGCCCACCGCGGCGTTGTTGCCCTGACCGGCGGCCTCGCTGACCTGCCGGTTCGACACCGCGAACATGCCGTGCTCGGCGTACAGGCGTTCGGCCGCCATCAGGATCGCCTCTTGGGTGGAGCTGGCCCGCTCGGTGCGAACGGTCCGGCCGGCGGTGGTCATTTCGCCAGTCAACCGCGTTGACCGGATTAAGTCAAGCGCTTGATTTAATCTTTGTCGGTTGGCCATGGCACTTGGGCAGCGTTCGTTCGTCCAACGAATGGAACGTGACGCCTGCAGGCCTCAGATGCCCAGCAGGACAGGCGATTACGTCACTGCGACGATTTGGCTAGCACTCCGGCCAATCCCGGCACCCGGTGCACATTCGCGCGCTGCCGGCCGAACACGGACTTGCCGATGCCCCACCTAATGAGACATGCATGAAACCGGGGATGCCTCATTGGCGCCGCGGGCGAGTCCCTGCGCGTACCTCCTTCGATCGATACGGAAAGGCCTGATCCGGTATCCGGCCGCTGATCCCAAATACCCCCCGATTCGGCCAGTATTCGGGATCCGGCAGTCCGCCAAGGACGCTCGGGTTGGAGTCAGCCGGTTCAGAGCCCGTTGCGGTGAAGGGCGTTGGTGACGATGCGTTTGAGTTGGGTGAGGTCGTGGGCGGCGTTGATTTCATCGGATGTGAGAAGTTGGTTCAGTTCTTCGTCGGTTGTTTCAAGGAAGGCGGCGGGACAGTCGACGTCGAGGTCGGGGTGAGCTGCGCGAAATGTCGATCTGAGCTGGAAGTCGACGTCTAGGCCGAGGTTGGCGACGAAACGTCGCCAGGTCTTGTCCTTGATCAGCCCGGAGTAGGTGAGGTCGCAGAGATGGCAGTCGGTGGTCCCGGTCGAGATCGCCGAGTAGATGTCTCGTAGCATGCTCAGCGGCGTGGCGTCGACGTTGTAGACGAACACCAGACGGGTCGAGGTCGAGGCTCGCTGCGTCATGGGCGTCGGGCCCGGATGATGGCACCGTGTCGTCCAGGCCCGGTGTCGTGGGTGTATTGGATGCTCGGTTCGACCAGCCCGGCCGCGGTCAGAAGCTGCAAATAGGCATGGTGTTGCAGCGCGCCGGCGGCGCAGTCGGCCCATTGGGCGCCGTCGGTCGATGCATCGACGCCGTTGTCGGCGACCACGTCGAAGATCGCGACCCTGCCACCAGGGCGTAGCACCCGGGCGATCTCGGCGAACACCGGCGCCTTGTCGGGGGCGAGATTGATGACACAGTTCGAGATGACGACGTCGACCGAAGCGGCCGAGAGCGGGATGTTCTCGATCATTCCGTGCAGGAACTCAGCATTGGCGATCCCGGCTTCGGTTGCATTGGCTCGTGCGATGTCGAGCATCTCGTCGAGGAAGTCGATCCCGAAGGCCTTGCCGGTTGGGCCGACTCGTTTGGCCGACAAAATCACGTCAAGGCCTGCGCCGGAGCCCAGATCGAGCACGGTTTCGCCCCGCTGAAGGTCGGCCATGGCGTGCGGGTTGCCGCAGCCCATCGAAAGGTCGGCCGCGGTCGACGGGACCTGCGCGAGTGCGTCGTTGTCGTAGCGGCTCGCTCCCCAGCGCTCATCGGTTACTGGCTGCTTGACCCGGGTCCGGGCCGCTTGGCGGTAGTAGGCGCGGACGTCGTCGTGGATGTCGCTGCTGGTCATCGGGTGGGCTCCACGGCACTGATGAACTCGGCCGGTACGCGACCCATGACCACATCGACCGCCGAGGGGAAACGGGCCAGACAATTCGTGTTGATCCGCCACAAGCTCGAGGTGCCCCGCTGGTCGACCAGAACGAAACGCACGTCGGCCAACTTCGCAAGGTGATGAGAAATCGTCGACTGCCCCACATCGAGGCGCTCCGTGAGCTCACCAACCGTCATAGGGGCTTTAGCGTTGGCGAGTAGGTGAAGGATCAGTACCCGCGTTGGATCACCGAGGGCGCGGAACCACGACGCCCATCTCTCGGCTGTCGCTCGATCAATTCCTATTGCCACGTCCATCGATGATCGACGATAATCGATGAACGTTCTCCGGTCAAGGTGGCGCATTGACTCATCAAAATGCGGCAACTGGTCGGGTACGTGCGCTACGACAGCCTTTTACCCGACTCCCTTCCCGGCAGGCAAGATCTCCTGACGAACCCGGATAATTACGTCACTGCCAACGGCCAAGCGAAGACTTCATCCACGACTAGTTGAGAGCCCCGAAATCGCGGCTTGGCCTCACGCCCAACATATTCTGGATCGGACATTCGCCCACGACAAGGGTGTCGACCTTCCCCGAGCCGGCGGAACAAACTCAGTGACAGACCGTCATTCCTTGCTTTTCCTGGACCGGATCGGCTTGCCCGCGACCACCCCTCCGTCTACCGGCAGCACGGTTCCGGTGACGTAGCGCGACCGGTCGGTGGCGAAATACAGTGCCGCCTCGGCGATGTCCTCGGGTGTACCCTCGCGCTTCAGCGGCCGGTCGGCCCGCATCGTCTCGCGGATCGCCGCCTCGTACCGCTGGATCTGCTCTTGATCCATATTCGCCGCCGAGGACGCCACGAACGGCGTGGGTATGTTGCCCGGCGCAATAGCGTTGACCCGAATCTCGTAGTGGGCCAGCTCAATTGCCGCGCACTTGGTGAACTGGATGACCGCCGCTTTGGACGCCCGGTACGTCATCACGCCGCCGCCGGCCTGGATCCCGCCGATTGACGTCATGTTGACGATCGATCCCCCGCCGTTGGCGGCCATATGCCGAGCGGCATCTCGGGTACCTGCCATCACACCCAGGACGTTGACCGCCATGACGCGGTGGAAATCGGCCAAGTCGTCGTCGAGAAACCGCCGATGCATGGTGCCCGAGACTCCGGCGTTGTTCACCATGACGTGCAGACCGCCGAATTTCTCCACGGCCGCAGCCACCAGCGCGCCCACCTGATCGGGATCAGAAACGTCCGTCCGCTTGAAGAAAGCGTCGGGACCCAGGTCCGTTGCCAGAGCTTGACCTCCATCGTCTTCGACGTCGGCGATGACGACCCGTGCGCCCTCGGCTACAAACCTCTCCACCGTGCCGCGACCGATGCCGGAAGCACCGCCGGTGACGATGGCTACCTTGCCGGCCAGTTCGTTGACCACACGACGAGTTAATCGGCGCGGGCCGCGTTAAGTCAAGCAGTTGATTTAAGCCGCCCGAGATCCACGCGGCGGCCATAGCCGCAGAGGGATCGGTGGGGTACCGTCAAGTGGCACCTAAAGAAAGTGTTCGCGAAGCTCGGCATCACCTCGCGCAGACAATTCAAGGGCATTACCCACTGACTAAGAACTTTCAAGGGTTCGAGTAGGCCATCATCCGTGCGATGCTGATTTGCCAGGTCATCGCGGAGCCCTGAAAGGCTTGATCATGAAAGTCCTGGTTGTCGGCGGCAGCGGACTCATCGGCTCGCAGGTCATCGCCAATCTGACCGAGCTGGGACACGAGGCAGTCTCAGCCTCGCCGCGCTCGGGTGTCAACACCGTCACCGGCGAGGGTCTTGCCGAAGCGGTAGCAGGGGCGCACACGGTGGTGGACGTGTCCAATTCGCCGTCCTTTGACGACGACCCCGTAATGCACTTCTTCACCACCTCGACCAAAAACCTTCTTGCCGCGGAGCGGGCAGCCGGTGTGCAGCACCACGTCGCGCTCTCGATTGTGGGTGCCGACCGCACCCAAGAGAGTGGCTACATGCGGGCGAAGTGCGCGCAGGAGCAGCTCATCCAGGAATCGAGATCCCCGTATTCAATCGTGCGGGCGACCCAGTTCTTCGAATTCGTCGACGCCATCGCCGATTCGGCAACCGACGGCAATACGGTTCGCCTGCCGCATGGGGCGTTCCAGCCGATCGCCGCCAAGGACGTCGCCACCGCCGTAACACGCGCGACAATCGGTGATCCAGTCAACGGCATCATCAACATCGCCGGCCCCGAAAAGCTTGGCATGGACGACTTCATCCGGAACAGCCTTGCTGCGCATGGCGATCCGCGCCAGGTGGTGACCGACCCTTCAGCCCGCTATTTCGGTGCGGTAATCGACGAGCACAGCATCGTTCCTCTCGACAGCGAGGGCGCGACGATCTACTCCACCCGCTTGCGCGACTGGATTGCCTCTCGGGCGTCCGGTGGCGCGCATTAGGCACTGTGGTGGACCCAGAGTTCCAACGGAGGTCAACACCGATGCCACGAGTTGCGATGATCACAGGGGCCAGCCGGGGAATCGGTGCGGCAACTGCGCGGGTTCTTGCCGAGCGCGGGTTTCGGGTGGTGGTCAACCATCGGGCCAGCGGTCCGGAGGCGGAGGAGGTGGTTGCCGGCATCACCGCGGCCGGCGGCGATGCTGTAGCGATTCAGGCCGATGTCACCGTGCCGGGTGACATCTCCGCCATGACCGACGAAATTGCCCAGCGCTGGGGCGGGGTGGACGTGCTGGTCCACAACGCGTTGATACCGTTCGTCGTCACCTCGTTCGCCGACCTCACCTGGGAACAGCTCGGCGGCAAGCTGGAAAATGAGCTGCACGCCGCCTACTCGCTGACAAAGGCCATCGCGCCGGGAATGATTTCCCGCGGTTATGGCCGGCTGATTTTTCTCAGTACCGGGCTGTCCCGCCGGCCGCGCGACGGGATGATCGCGCTCGGCACGGCAAAGGCGGCCCTGGATCAATTCGTCCGATTCGTCGCACTCGAGCTGGCACCGCACGGGATCACCGCCAACCTCGTCGCACCGGCCACCGTGAGCGGAACGACAGTGACCGAGCAACTTTCGTCGGAGCGGATGCGTCAGCTCGGTGCGGCCGCGCCGATGGGACGACTCGTAAGTCCAGACGAAGTGGCCCACACGATAGCGTTCTTGGCAAGTGAGGAATCCGGTTTCACCACGGGGCACTATCTGCCGGTCAACGGCGGCCTTGCGATGGACTGAACAGTGAAAGAAGAGTCCGTCATCATGCACACGATCGATCTGGCCTATGTCGGGCGCGGTATTCACGAAGAACTGGTCGCCCATGTCGCCGATCAGGAGGGCTACTTCGAAGATGAAGGCGTCCACGTCGCCATGCGAGACGGAATCGGCTGGGACACAAAGCGTCTGCGCTCCTGTGCGACGATCGGCCTCGGCCGGGCCCTGTTATCACGGTTGACCGGCGGCATCGACTGGACGGTGCTGAGCGTCAACACCCACCGTCCGTTGTTCTGGTTTCTCGGCGGCGCCGGCGTGACATCCATGGCTGACCTTCGCGGACGCCGGCTCGCGGTCCATGCGGCGCACACCGCCCCCGGATGCTTCGCGCGGATCGTGCTGCGCCGGCACGGTCTTGACCCCGACCGCGACGTCGAGTGCGTGGTGCGAGCCCCGGGTGACTACCAGATGGATCTGCGAAAGCTACGGGACAACTCGATCGATGCGGCTTATGTCGGCAGCACCCTTGCACCCGAGCAGGTCGCCGAGGAGGAAGGCTTCCACGTGCTGGCCTGGGTGGGAGACCACTTCCAGATTCCTACCGTCGGAGTCGCGGTGGATCCGTCCCGCGTTCAGATCGACAGCCCGGCGGTGCAAGCGTTGGTGCGGGCCAACCAGCGGGCGCTGAAGACGATTGCGGACCGACCCGATCTGGCCATCCATTACATGGCGTCGTTTCTGAACCGGCTGACGCGTGATGAGGTGAAACGCCACTACGAGCACTACATCGGTCCGTACTTCACCGCCGACGGCCGGGTGGACCTCGACATCGCCCGGCGCGCGGTCGACGCGGTCGCGGCCGAACTCGGCGTCGCGTCGACATCGGCCGAGCAGATGTACCAGCCCGCCCAATAGCCATGCATCCGGCCTGGAGCGACGCGCGCCTGTGTGGGATTGGAATTAGGTCACGCAATTGATTAAAAGGGCAGCCACAACTGACGCGGCCGGACGCGTGACACAAACTTGCGATTGCCGACATGGCCGACGTCGACTCCCCGACTGGGCAAGACTCTGTCATGCTTGCCGCAGCGCGTACTTGAGTTCGGCTAACGCGTTGTAATACTCCGTCACCAGCGTCTGGCGCCAGCGGTTGCGCTCCACCTGGCGCCCAAGCACGGTATAAGAAATGGGGACGAGTCGAGAAGACGAGGAGCGATCAATGCCTGTGCTACCCGCAAGCGGCGTCCCCTTCGACAAAACGCGGCTCACCAGGCGCGGATTCATGGCCGCCGGCGTCGCCGGCGGATTGGCGCTGGCGGCGTGCAGCCAATCCAAACCCGAGCTATCGAGCAGTGCCAAAATGGCGGCTGCCATCGCTGCGGCGGAGGCGGCGCGGCCACACAGCGGGCGTACCGTGACCGCCAGCTTGACTTCCCAGCAGGTTCAGATCGACTTGGGTGGACCGATCGTCCGTACACTGGCCTACGGCAACACGATTCCGGGGCCGCTGATCCGTGCCGGCATCGGTGACGAGCTTGTCGTCACTGTCTCGAACCGGCTCGACCATCCGACCTCGGTGCATTGGCACGGCATCAGGCTGCGCAACGACATGGACGGCGCTGAACCTGCCACCCCGACCATCAATGCGGGCCAAGACTTCACGTACCGGTTCTCCGTCCCCGATCCGGGCACATACTGGGGCCACCCGCACGTAGGTCTTGACGATGACACGGGACTGTATCTACCGGTCATCGTCGACGATCCGACCGAGTCCAACTACGACGCTGAATGGATTGTCGTGCTTGATGATTGGACCGACGGCGTCGGAAACAGTCCTCAACAGCTCTACGCCGAACTGACCAGTCCTAACAAGCCGACGACGCGAAGCATGCCCACGACGACAACAGGGACGACAGGGACGATAGGGACGACACCGACAACGTCGACCACCTCGACCACTCCGACGACCACGACCGAGACGACCTCGACCACGTCGACAATTTCAACGAGCCCAACGACCTCGACGGCCGAGACTTCAGGGGGCAGCGTCGGCAGAAGTGATTTGCTTGGCGGTGACGCCGGTGATATCGCCTATCCGTACTACCTGATCAATGGCCGGATTCCGGCTGCCCCCACTTCCTTCAGTGCGAAACCGGGACAACGAATCAGGATCCGTTTCATCAATGCTGGCTCCGACACCGTATTTCGTGTCGCCCTGGCCGGCCATTCGATGACGGTCACCCACACCGATGGTTTCCCCGTGGTACCCAGGCAGGTCGATGCCCTGCTCATCGGCATGGCCGAACGCTACGACGTCACGGTGACCGCGGCCGACGGTGTCTTCCCCTTGGTCGCGCTCGCGGAAGGCAAGAACGCCCTGACGCGCGCCCTGCTCACCACCGGGGCAGGCAGTCCTCCCGACCCGCAATTTCAACCGGACGAGCTCACCAAGCGGGTGGGTACCATCGAAATGTTCACCGCCACAACGCCCGCGAACTTGGGCCGGCCTGAACCGAGCCTCACCCTTCCGGTGGTCTTGGGCGGCAACATGGTGCAATACAACTGGATGATCAACGGCGAGCCCTACAGCAAGACCAATCCGCTGCACGTACGGCTGGGCCAGCGGCCCACCATTTCATTCGACAACGCCACGATGATGTACCATCCAATCCATTTACACGGCCACACTTTTCAGCTCATCAACGCCGACGGCAGTCCCGGCGCCCGCAAGGACACCGTCATCGTGCTTCCCAACCGGAAGATGAGCGCCGTACTCGTCGCCGATAACCCCGGCACGTGGGTCATGCACTGCCACAACACCTATCACCAGTTCGCCGGGATGCAGACCCGCCTGGATTACGTCTTTTGACTTCCGACTGTCCCGAAAAAGTCGAGCAGCAATTCGTTGACCGCGGACGACTGCTCAATCTGCGGGCAGTGACCGGCTTTATCAACCACAACCGAGCGGGCGCCGTCGATTTGCTTGGCGATCTGAGCCGCCCAGCCGGACGGAAGCAGCTTGTCGTCTCCCCCTTCGACGACCAGCGCCGGCACATTGATGCGCTCGTACAGACGCGTACTTGACGGACTCGAGGACGGCGCGGCGCCTGGGCGTCGAAACCGCGCAGCGGCAATGGCCTCCCATGCCCCTGGCGCCATGCTCGACTCATAGCGGCGCCGCACATAAACGTCGTCAGCCGGGTAACCGTCGTCGCAGAACAGCGCCTCGACGATGCGCCGCATCGCCGGCAGGGTTGCATCGTATTGCTGGAGGGCCTCGAAATGCCGGTTCTGCTGGATCTCCCCGCCGCCGCAGATCGCCACCAGGCTGCGGATCGGCAGCAACGGCGTATCCGATGTGGCGTCGGTGAACAAATTGATGGCCCCCATCGAGTTGCCGACGAAGTGCGCGCAGTCAATGCCAAGGACCTCACAAAAGCGAGCCACATGCCGAATCCGCATGCCGCGCCCGTCGACGAAGTCGATGACCTTCGCCGATTGCCCGAAGCCGAGCTGGTCGGGCGCCAGGACTCGGTACTGCGCGGCCAGGGCGGCGATGTTGCGCTCCCAGCCAAGTTCGGCGCTGCCACCGAACTCACCGCCGTGCAGCAGTACCACCGGATCACCTTCGCCGGCGCCCAGATAGCTGGTGACCAGGCCGTCGACCAACGTGGTTTTGCGATGAATCTCCATCGCCCGCCTTCTCTACTTGATCGCGATCGGATTCACCGGTGACCCCACTGCCCCAACAAATCTCAGGGGTGGGGCGATGAGCTGGAACTCGTAGACACCGTCTTCGGCGCAATCGGCTGCCAACGCGGTCAGGTCCCAGTACTCGCCGAACATCAGCCCCATGTCACGCAGGCAGAGCAGGTGGAGAGGCAAGAATACCCCCTCGACTCCTGATACCGGGTCTTCAACCTGCAGGTTGTCGGACGCGACCGCGGCGATCTCGTGATCGTGCAACCACGACGCGCACCGCCAGTCCAACCCCGAGTAAGGTTCGGTTTTGTTGCCGGTCATGAGAAACCGTGCCCACCAGCCGGTGCGGATCAGCACAATGTCGCCTCGCTCGATCGTCACGCCCTGCGCGCGAACGACGTCATCCAGTTCTTCGGGCGTGATCGGATTTCCGTGTTCGAGGAAGACCTCCGCGCCACGATGGCGCACGAGATCCAGTAGCACGCCGCGCGAGGTAATGCCCTTGACGTCAACCTTCTCGATGCCGCAGTGGTAGGCCCCCAGACTTGTCACCGAACCCGCCGAGAAGCCGTTGTAGAGCTTATCGTCGTAGTAAACGTGGGATAGTGCGTCCCACTGGGTTGCTGCCTGCAACGGCATGATGATCATGTCGTCGTTGAAGCGGAATAGATTGTCGACCAGGTAACCACCCATTTGTTGCGCCCCGGGGTTGCGCGCCCACCCAGGCCCGTATTGCGCCAACGTGTTCACGTCGCCACCGTCGACCGTCATGATGTGCACCGGGTTGTGTCGAAACTCAAAGGCCCCCTGCGGGCCTGACGATCCGAAGTCCACGCCGAGCGGAAAGACTTTTCCGTACCGGACCAGGCTTGCAGCTTGCGCGACCTTGTCCGCGGTGATGAAATTCAGTGTCCCGAGCTCGTCGTCGCTTCCCCACCGTCCCCAGTTGGAGACGTCGCGGGCGACCCGTCGAAAGTCGGTCACGCTGGCCACGGAGCCCGTCCTTCCTCGAGTTCACGGGCGATCGCGGCGCCGATGTTACCACCGTCGACCCACACGACTTGGCCCGAAATATAGCTGGCTGCACGGCTATTCAAAAAAAGTAAAACGGAGGCCTGTTCAGCGGGCCCGGCGACGCGTCCCAACGGCTTGGGTATGTCGTCGAGGAAGCCCTGGCCATACGCTGTCCGCAGCTGCTCAAGGATCGGTGTTTCGGTGACCCCGGGGCCGGTGCAGTTGATGCGGATACCCCGGGCGCCAAGGACCGTAGCACTACGCATGGTGTACAGGATGATCGCCTCCTTGGACAACTGATACCCGCCACCGGTCAGCTCACCGGGGTGGGCATGGCACCAGTCGATACCCTCCTGCATCGTCGCAGTATTCAGCAGCGGCGCCACTGACTGGAGATGCTCCCGGTATCCGGCTGCCGCGAGCGAAGACACGCTCACGATGGACGACCCCGCGCCCATCTTCGGAATCAGTGCCTCGGTGACGTGCCGCAGGCCCAGGAAGTTGATGGTGACGACGAGCGGCGGGTTGCCGATGCCGGAAGAGACGCCGGCGACATTGAAAAGCGTATCGACCCGCCCTCCGATGGACGCTACCGCGCGATCGATAGATCCCCGATCGGCCAGGTCGACCTCATGAAACTCGTTGATCGGGAAGGCCGGCCGGCGCTTGTCCAGTCCGACGACGTCGGCCCCGAGCGCAGTGAGCTGCCGTACCACGTGTTCGCCGATGCCCGACGCACATCCGGTCACCACCGCACGGCGGCCGTCGTAGCGCCATAGCTCGTCGAATCGTCCCAACACTTTTCCTAAAATCAGAGGTTTCCCGGCATCACTTACGCTGCTCCTTTGCGCGCTGCGCCGCCTGCACGCGGCCCTCGTTGATCTCCGCCATGGCTTCGGGGATTTCACTGGCGGTGAACTTACCGCCCCGGCCGGTGGGCAGGCCACCAAAGGAGTAGTTTTCGTCGAACACCGGAGCGATCGGCTCCGGCCGACGCGCCTCGACCTTCTCGATGACAGGTGCAAGCCGAGCAGCTTTGTCGGCCACCGCCTTCGCGTCGCGCTCGATGAACTCGGGCAGCACCTCCTTGCCCATCAGCTCGATGGATTCCATGGTTCCCTCGTGGCTGCGCGGGTTGAGCAGCAGGATGATCTCGTCGACACCACTCTCTTCGTAGCCACGCAGGAATTCGCGCACGGTGGCGGGAGATCCGATCGCGCCGCGTCCGGGGCCGTAGGCCAGCGTCGGGTCCTTCTGGACCTCTTCGAGATACCGCTTCCACACTCCGGTCCGCCCGGGAGTGTGCACACCCGTCATGTAGTAGTGCATGATTCCAAACGAGAAGAATCCGCCGCCCTGCCCGAGGCGCTCCAGTGCCTGCTCGTCGGTACGGGCGACCATCATCGACAGGTCACCGCCGATGGCCAGGATGTTCGGGTTGATCTGTGGTGTGACCGGGACACCGTTCTCTTCGAATTCCTTGTAGTAGCCGTTGACCCGCTCGGTGAGCGGTCCAGGACCTGTGTAGGCGAAACTCAGCGCGCCGATGCACTTTTGGGCTGCCATCTGCACGCTGGCCGGCCTTGTGCAGGCGACCCAGACTGGTGGATGCGGCTTTTGCATCGGCTTGGGAATGACGTTGCGGGCCGGCATCTGGATGTGTTCGCCTTTGAAGCCCGCGAACGGCTCCTCGATCATGCATCGGATCGCGACTTCCAGGGCCTCTTCCCACTGGGCACGCTTGTCGGCGGGATCGATGTTGAATCCCCCGAGCTCGCCGACGGACGACGATTCCCCGGTGCCGAACTCGACGCGCCCGTTGGAGAGCAGGTCGAGGGTGGCGATGCGTTCGGCCACCCGGGCGGGGTGATTGACCGCGGGCGGGAGGTGCATGATGCCGAATCCCAGCCGGATGTTCTTGGTCCGCTGACTGGCCGCGGCCAAGAATATTTCCGGCGCTGTGGAATGACAGTATTCCTCGAGAAAGTGGTGCTCGGTGAGCCAGACGGTGGAGAAGCCCGCCTTGTCGGCGGCCTCAACCTCATCAAGGCAGTCGTGCAGCATGATCCGTTCGTCGTCGGGCGCCCAGGGCCGTGGCAGGGCGAATTCATAGAACAGTGAGATTTTCATTGCTACCTCCTATGAGAGTTAACGGCTTGCTTGGCAGCGTGTTTCGCCGCGACAAAGCCGAAGGTCATGGCTGGGCCTATGGTCGCCCCGGCGCCGGCATAGCTGCGGCCCATGACTGGCGCGGAGGTGTTGCCCACCGCGTACAGTCCCCGCACCACCGTGTCATCAGCCCGCAGGACGCGGGCGTATTCGTCGGTACGCAGGCCACCTGAGGTCCCGAGGTCCCCGAGAACGATTCGGAACGCGTAATACGGCGGATCGCCCAGCGGACATAGGTTGGGGTTGGGCAACGTTGGATCGCCGTAATAGTTGTCGTACACGCTGTCGCCGCGGTTGAAATCGTCGTCATGGCCCATGCGTGCGAGATCGTCGAAGCGACAGGCGGTTTCTGACAGTTGGCGTGCCGGCACGCCGATCTTGGCCGCCATCTCGTCCCACGTCATGGCCGCCTTGACCACGCCCGATTCCAGCCAGGCCGACGGGACCTTGCGTCCGGTGGGCACCGGCGCTCCGGGGATTTTAGGTATCGGCAGGTGGCCGCCGATGACGTACCGATTCCATGACTTGTGGTCGGTGATCAGCCAGCACGGGATGTGGGTGATTCCAGATTTCTGGCCGTCGATCATGGCGTGACCGAAGTCCATGTACGGCGCCGCCTCGTTGATGAAGCGCTTGCCTTCGCCGTTGACAATGAACTGCGCAGGCATCATCCGTTCGTTGAGCATGAATTGCATTCGGCCGTCTGGCCATTGGATCGCCGGAAACCACCACGCTTCATCGAGCAACTCGGTCGCGGCGCCCAGTTTTTGGGCCGCGCGGATCCCGTCGCCCATCGCAGCGGGATTCCCGAAGCTCCAGTCCTGGTCCACAACGGGTAGCTGCTCCTTGCGCCAGGCGAGGTCGTGGTCGAAGCCCCCGGAAGCCAGGATGACGCCGAGGCGCGCGCCGATGCGCTGCGTCTTGCCGTCTCTGTCCACCAACACACCGGTCACCGATCCGTCGGCGTCGGTGAGCAACTCCGCCATCGGCGAGTCCAGCCACAGCGGGATACCACGCTCTCTCATCGCCAGCCTGAGCCGGGCCGCCAGCGATTGTCCAATCGCCGCCATCCGCTCGCCGAACACTCGCGCCCTGACCATCCGCGAAATCAACTTCAGCAGCACGCCTTTGCCGGCCCATGACTGCCTGATTCGGTAGAAAGTTCGAAGCTCTTTGGGGCCCAGCCAGATTCCCTTGGGAGCAAGGGCCAACGGCTGGAGCAGATTTTGCTCGTCGGGGCCCAACTTCCGCAGATCGATGGGCGGCACATTGATTGTGCTGCCAAGCTCGGACCCACCGGGCAATTCCGGATAATAGTCGGCATACCCGGGCTTCCAGACGAATTCACACCAGCCGGAGAGCTGTTCGAGGAATTCGAGCATTTTCGGCCCGGTCTCGACGTACTGCTGTATCCGCGCCTCGCTGACCAGCCCGTCGGTGATCCGCCGCAGGTAGTCCACGACACCTTCCGAATCGGGCGTGTAGCCCTCTCTGCGCTGCGCGGGTGCCCCGGGTACCCAGATGCCACCACCTGAAAGGGCGGTGGAGCCGCCGAAATAAGAAGACTTTTCCACCACTAACGCGTCCAGCCCGCAAGCGTGGGCGGTCAGCGCGGCAGTCATGCCTCCACCGCCTGACCCGACGATGAGTACGTCGACAACATGATCGAAACTGTCCGATGCGGCCGTCATTTCGGAACTGCCGTTCTAATGGCGAAACCAGCGATCAGTTCGGCGGCCGGTTTATAGTAGCGCGCGGTGGTTTGGTAGGACCCCGCGGTTTCCAGCGCCGCAAATGCCGCAACCCAGGTTCTGATTTCCGCTGCGGAGCTGCCGCCCTCGTGCGCGATGAACGAGTTCGACCAATGATCAAGTTCGGCGAGCCTTCCGCCGTCGATGATCTCGAGAAACCGGTGGTCCCACGTCGGGTTGAGTGGTTGCAGTTCACTCTCGCCGGCGGCGAAGCTCTTTGCCGCGTCGATTACGGCCGCCTGCCGGGCTTGCCGCTGCTCAGCTGTCATTCGTTGGCCGTGCACGATCCGCTCCAGCACCGCGGGAGGCGCAGTCGCCAATGTCGGTACCGGCGGACTGTGCGAGAGCCCGCCGGATCCCAGCACCAGGACCCGCTTGTCAAGCGTTGCCAGATAGGTGCCGACGGCGCTGCCCAGTGCCCGGCAACGATGCAATGGCCCCAGCGGCAAAGCGATTGCGTTGATGAAGATCGGTATCACCGGGCGTGCGGTCGCGTCGCCGAAGAGCTTTTCGAGCGGCTGGACGGTACCGTGATCCACGTCCATACTGGCCGATACCGCGACGTCGACCCCTGCGTCGAGTACCGCTTTTGCACAGTCGGCCGCAAGCTCTTCCGGAACGCCCAGCGGGCCCGCATAGGTGCCGTAATCGCCGACTCCGTTAGCGCTCATGCCGATACAGAACGGCGGCATCACCTTGTAAAAGAAGCCGTTGTAGTGATCCGGAGAGAAGATGACGACGAGTTCGGGGTCGTAATCATCGACGAATTGTCGCGCCTCGCCGATAGCGCCTTCGATGTCGTCAAGCAGGTCCTGCGACGGCCCCGGAAGATTCAGGAGCGGGCTGTGCGACATACAGCACAGAGCCAGTGCCACTTTGCAAATCACCCCCTTGCGGCGTGAGTGTGAGGGCATCAAGGACCGACGCGCTCAGATCGGGGGCGCGCTGAGCGATGCAGGCACCCGCGATGCACCGGTCGGGGCGCAGAAATAACACCGATTCGGAATGGGTGTCGAACCAAGACTTAAGAGCACCGCCGCGATCGCCCACGACGATGACATCGGGATCGTCTTGTCCGGCCCAGTGCAGCTGAGTCGATGGCCGGAGGGCAACAAAGCGGGCGCCCAAGGCTTTCCAGTTCGCAAACGCCACATCGCCGAGAATTTTGCGCGGGTTGTTGTTCCAGCACAGCACGGCGAACCAATCGCCCAGTACGTCGTCCAGCAGCACATCCTGCTGGTTGCGGGTATCGACCCGGGGCTGGATGAACAGGGTGCCCACCGGCGAATCGCTGCGGCCAGGAGCGGAGTGCACAGTGGAATGCACAATGGCCCCCTGCTCGTAGCGCGGCATCGGCTTGAACCGCATCTCCAGCACATACCGCTTGAGCGAAGGGACAATTGACGCCGAGCGCACCAAGAGGTCTCGTGCGCCGGCCACCCGACGGTTGGTCGGCGAGATAACGCGACCCACCATAGTGGAAAGGTCGATCATCGCCCGCGCGTGCTTGCGGCGCTCCACGTCATAGGTATCCAGCAACTTATCGTCGGCTCGGCCGCTCACCACCGCCGCAAGCTTCCACCCCAAGTTGGCCGCGTCCCGAATCCCGCTGTTGTAGCCCTGCCCCTGCCACACCGGCATCAGGTGCGCAGCGTCTCCGGCCAGCAGCAGGCGACCGCTGCGGAACGCGCCGGCGATCCGCGAGTGATGCGTGTAGACCCGGCGCCGGATCACGTCGACCCGGTCGGGGTGCGGCACCATCCGCGCCAGCATCTGCGTCAAAAACGCCGGGTCCTCCGCCTGCTCGTCGGACTCATCGGCGTGAATCATGAACTCAAAACGGCGAATCCCGTGCGCAATCGAGATCGAGGCATACGGACGTTCGGGGTCGGCGCCGACCTCGCTGTTCGGGTGGCCCAGCGGATCGTTGGCGACGTCGACGACCAGCCACCGCGTCGACGACGTCGTCCCGTCGAACGACACTCCCATCATGCGGCGCGTCATGCTGCGGCCGCCGTCACAGCCGACCACGTAACGCGCCCGCAGACTGGATGTTTTGCCGTCGCCGCCGAGTTCGACGGTGACCGCATCCGCGTCTTCCCGGCACGCCGTCATCGGACGGTTCCACCACACCTCGACGTGCCCGAATCGGTCCAGACCAGCGAGCAACTCAGCATCGACGAGCGGCTGCACGAAGCCATTGCGCTTCGGCCACCCGAAACGCGCATCAGGCGGGGCCATTTCGGCGAGCAATCGACGTTTGGCGTCGACGAAACGCAGGATCTGGTTGGGCACGGTGTGCGGCAGGACGCGGTCGACCAGTCCGATCGACTGGAAAGTCCGCAACGCCTCATCGTCCAGCCCAACCCCGCGAGGGTAATCGATGAGCGTGTCTCGCTCTTCGACCACCAGCGTGCGGACACCCTGCAGGCCAAGGATATTGGCCAAAGTCAATCCGACTGGGCCCGCCCCGACTACCACAAGGTCGACATCAATTTCAGGTATCTCTTTCCCGGTGGCGACCATCACCGCCCCAGCAGGAAGTCGAGATGCAGGCGATTGAAGGTCTTGGCGTCCTCGTACTGCGGCCAATGACCGCAGCCGGGCATCACTTCGAAGCGCGCATTGGGAATCATCGACGCGATGCGGCGGCCCTCGGTCACGTCGGCGGTCGGGTCGTCACTTGTCCACAGCACCAGCGTCGGCGCGGTGATCGCACCGTATTCGGCTGGCCCGAGAAGGTTACGCGCCCGGATCTCGTTGTCCTGCAACGCCATAATGTCACGCATGGCGGCGACGAATCCCGGTTGGCGATAGACCCGTTGGCGGCTGGCGACCAGATCGTCGTAGTCCTTGGACTTGTCGGCCATCAACCATTTGATCCGCGCTTGAACCGTCTCCCACGTCGGGTTCTCGGCGGCCGCCATGGACAGGGTGATAATCCGCTGCATCACCACCGGATCGGCCTGGGAGCCGCCGGCGGTATTGAGGACCAGCCGCTCGACCACGTCCGGATGGTCAACGGCGGCGCGGGCCGCGACCCAGCCCCCGAGCGATTCGCCACTCAGGCAGGCGCGATCAACACCGATGGTGCGCAGCACGGCCATCAGGTGCTCGACATAGTGACCGACTTCCAGTGGGTGGCCCGGCTTGTCGGTATAGCCGTGCCCAAGCATGTCGATCGACCAGGTCCAGAAATGGTCCGCGTGCGCCGCCAGATTGCGCACGTAGGCCTCGGCGTGGCCACCGGATCCGTGCAACAGGATCAGCACCGGTTTGCCGGAATCGCCGGCACGCAGGTACCGGGTCCGCACTCCCCCGGCGTCGAGGTAGCCCTGCGAAAACGCCACACCCTGGAGATCGCTCCATATGCTCTCGAACTCCGACACGGTTCCTCTCTGGGCTACAGGTCCGGAAATCTTGTTCTCATTTTCGACTTACATCGTGTGCTAATATCGCACACTGATGTGCGATATATATAGAGCTTCGCTCTCGCAGGAGGGTCTGTCAAGGCTGTGACGAGTTCGGGGATGGGTTCGCAGACGCTGGCCAGGGGACTGACTGCGCTGAAAATGGTGGCGGATTCCCCAAGCGGGCTTACCGTGCAACAGCTTGCCGACCAAGTCGGGGTACATCGCACGATTGCCTATCGATTGCTTTCGACGTTGGCGGAGTTCCGGCTGGTGGCCAAGGGAGAGGATGGGCGCTACCGGCCGGCCGCCGGCCTCGCCGTTCTTGGGGCGTCATTCGACCGCAACGTGCGCCAAGTGAGTCTGCCGACCCTGCGTGCGCTGGCCGATGACCTCGGCACTACCGTGTCGTTGCTTATCGCCGAGGGCGATCAGCAGGTGGCGATCGCGGTGATCGTGCCCAGTCATGTCGCCTACCAACTCTCTTTCCACGAAGGCAGTCGATATCCGCTGAACCGGGGTGCGGCCGGGATCGCCTTGCTCGCGAGCATGCCTCCGCGCCCGGGAGAACGAGATCTGGTCGCTCGCGCCCGCGAGCGCGGCTGGGTGACGACGTACGGGGAGATCGAACCGAATACCTACGGCCTGGCCGTGCCGGTCCATCGCCCAGCGCCGTCCCCGCCAACGTGCATCAACCTCATCTCGCACCGAGAAGACGTCGTGATGCGCGGAAAAGATGCGGTCACCAAAGCCGCAAAGCAGTTGTCCGAGCTACTGAGCTGAAGGGATAACAGCCCATGTCTTGGGACTCCGAAGTCGATGTCGTCGTGCTCGGCAGTGGTGGCGCCGGGCTCACCGCCGCGCTGACCGCGGCCGTTTCCGGCGCTTCAGTGGAGGTCTTCGAAAAGGCTTCAACCGTCGGCGGGACCACTGCGGTGTCGGGTGGCGTCGTGTGGATCCCCGCCCATAACCGTTCTCCCGACGGCGAATTGACGCCTGCCGACGCGCTGCAATACCTGCGTGCGCAGTCTCTCGGTTCGATGGACGACGCGTTGGTGGAGACCTTCGTGCGAACCGGCCCGGCGATGCTCGACTTCGTCGAGGCGCACAGCGGTCTGCGCTTCGAGATCGCGACAGGCTTCCCCGACTACCAGCCGGAGTTGCCGGGAGGACAACCGACCGGAGGTCGATCACTGAGCGCGGCTCCCTTCGACCTGACCCAATTGGGTGAGTGGGGCACAAGGATTACGTCGTTTCCCGCCGACTGGTCCAACGTCGGTTTCGACGCCGAGACCAGAGCTCGCCTGCACGCAGCAATCGACGAAAAAACCAGCCATCTGTGCGTCGCCGGCACCGCGCTGATAGCGGGCCTCCTCAAAGGTCTGCTGGATGCTGGAGTGACGCTCCACACCAGCGGGCGTGCCGAACAACTCATTGCCGAGGACGGAGAAATCACCGGAGTACGAATCGCCCTCCCGGGACAGAGCATGAGCGTGCGCGCCAGGCGTGGAGTCATCCTGGGAACCGGCGGTTTTGAATGGGATTCCGCACTGGCTCAAGCCTTTCTGCGCGGCCCGATGCACGGCGCGGTCTCTCCGCCCAACAACACCGGCGACGGACTGCGCATGGCGATGGCACACGGCGCTGACCTGGCCAACATGGGAGAAGCCTGGTGGGTGCCGATCGTCCAAATCCCGGGCGACACCATCGAAGGCAAGCAACGAAGCCGCAGCGTGCGTCTGGAACGAACTCGGCCGAGGAGCATCATCGTCAACTCGGCAGGGCGACGCTTTGTCAACGAGGCATGCGACTACAACTCGATGGCCGGCGCTTTCCACTATCTCGATCCCCGTGGCGGATACGTCAACGATCGCGGATGGATGGTGTTCGATTCAGTTCATCTGCAGCGCTACGGATTTCTGGGCGTCGGACCGGGGCAACCCGTTCCGGACTGGTTCTGCGAATCGGCAGACCTTGCCGAGTTGGCCGCCAAGACCGGCATCGACGCTGACGGCTTAGCCCGCACCATTGAGGAATGGAACCGCCATGTGGCCGCCGGCGCCGATCCAGACTTCGGGCGCGGTTCTAGCGCATACGACGGCTACTGGGGTGACGACAGCGCGACCACACTCGCCGGCAAGACCCTCGGCCCGATCGACACCGCCCCCTACTACGCGGTACCGGTGTGCATAGGTGCGATGGGCACCAAGGGCGGACCGCGCACCGACCATGACGGGCGCGTCCTCCACATCGGCGGTGAGCCAATACCGGGCCTTTTCGCCGCAGGCAATGCAATGGCCGGTGCGACCGGACGAGCGTACGGCGGCGCTGGCGGAACGCTTGGTCCCGCAATGGTTTTCGGGTACCGGGCGGGCCATGCGGCCGCCACCGGCAAGTCCGTCGACCTTCAGTAGCTGGCGCCGGGTCGGTTCACTGCTTGAGGGGTAGTTCCACGCAGACGTGAGTGCCCACGGGGGCATGGAGGAAGACAAACACTCCGCCGGCGGCGTCCACCCGCGCCCGGTGCGACGCCAAACCGATGTGTCCCTCACCCAGGCGGCGTGCAACGGTCTTGTCGCTGAATCCCACGCCGTCATCGACCACATGCAAAACGCAAGTCCCATCAGTGATTCCGAGTGTGACCGACGCACTGTGGGCCTGCGAATGTTGCACAACATTGGACAGCAACTCACGCACCACCCCGAACACGATGGGGTCAATCTCACTGCGGGTCGGGTAATCGATGTCGGTGGAGATCTCGATACCCGAACGCTGCGCGGTAAACGCGGCCAGTTGCTGGACCGCGGCCCCCAACCCGACCTGCTCGAGAACAGCCGGATGCAGCTCGAAGGTCGCCTGCCGCAGTCGTTCCGAGGCCATTTGAAGACCGGCTAGCGCGCGCGCCACACGCTCATCGCCGGGGTATGCCGTATCCAACTCAACAAGCTCCTGGCGCACGGCCAGGATGTCTTGAAGTGGTCCGTCGTGAATGGATTCCGAAATCCGGCGCTGCTCCACGTCCGAAGCGGTCATCGTCTGAGCAAGCAATTCCTCCCGCAATGCGCTCAAGCCCGCGACCGACCGCATGTGTCGCTCCTCGGTACGGACAACCACCCATGCCGTGGCGCACAGGAACGCATAGAGCCCGAAATGGAAAACCGTGTCCGGCCACCCCCCCGGACGCATCAACACATGGTCGTGAATCCCGGCGACTGCGAACCCGACGAGTGTGAAGGCCAGCACCACCGCCGCCCGCCGCGACGACACATCAACACCCACCAGGACCGGCAGCAGCACCATGATCAGCAGAGAATGGATCCCGTAGGCGGACAGCAGTTGAAAGCCCGTCAAAGCCATCACGTCAATGACGGTGAAAGCAAACGGCTCCCACCGGCCGATGCCGGCCAAGCGGCCCATCCCAACCCATCGACGGAATGGAGAAAAAGCCAGCGCGACAGCACAGAGCGCGACGAATGCATACACGACGACTAAGGCGGTTTGCTGCGCCCACTCGGACTCCGGCGTGCCCACGAGCATGGCGGCGACCATGAGTCCCACCACACCGATCCGAAGCGCCGACGCAATTCGATACGAGCGCAACTGATGGACCCTGCGTACCCGATCCAGTTCTGCGTCGCTGGCCACTGCCACCCGATCACCGTAATAATCCGTGCCGGTTCCCCCGAAGCAAACTGCGAAAATACGCATCAGGTTGTGCCGACTTGCGAACGGCGGCGCTTTTGCGGCAAACCGCTACACTCATCGCCATGGCCCGCCCAGCAACGCCCGTACAGGTGCGTGTGGTTGTTGGCGATGATCACCCACTCTTTCGTGAGGGGGTGGTGCGTGCGCTTTCGTCGAGCGGTTCGGTGAACGTCGTCGGTGAGGCAGATGACGGCTCGGCAGCACTGGAATTGATCAAGGCGCACCTGCCCGACGTGGCGTTGCTCGACTACCGGATGCCCGGCATGGATGGCGCCCAAGTGGCGGCGGCGGTGCGAAGTCAGGAATTGCGGACCCGCGTATTGCTGATTTCGGCGCACGACGAGTCGGCGATCGTGTATCAAGCACTGCAGCAGGGCGCCGCCGGCTTCTTGCTGAAGGACTCGACCCGAACCGAGATCGTCAATGCCGTGCTCGATTGCGCGAAGGGTCGCGACATGGTGGCACCCGCGCTCGTCGGGGGCCTCGCCGCGGAGATCCGCCAGCGCGCTGAACCGACGGCACCCGTGCTGAGCGCACGAGAGCGCGAGGTGCTCAATCGGATTGCTCGCGGTCAAAGCATCCCCGCGATCGCAGGGGAGCTGTACGTGGCCCCGTCGACGGTCAAAACGCACGTGCAACGCCTGTACGAAAAGCTCGGCGTCAGCGATCGCGCCGCGGCCGTCGCCGAGGCAATGCGGCAGGGCCTCCTCAATTAGCAGCCGACCAACGTTCCGGCTCCTTCACCGGCGTCGGCTCCTCTGCGCGCAACGTTGCCTTGGCGAAGGACTCAGCCTCGGCCACCAGGTGGCGCGCCCGGCGTTCCACCTCGTAGAGGTGGCCGCCGCTGACGCCGGCGCCGATCAGCTGTCGCCTTGCGAATACCAGAGGATCTCCTCCAGAGGGGTGATTCGTACGGTAAGTAACCGCATTCACCAGGATGGGGCCTTCGCCGGCGCTCGCTCGATGCACCGCTTGGGCGACCGAGTCACGAACCGCCTCAACGTCCTTGCCGTTGACCGACAGCACCGGCATCCCATGGCCCTCTCGCACATAGCTGTTCTGGAGGGCTGTGGATGAATCACGAATGCTCTCGACGACGAACACCACCGGAAGCCGCCACGACATAGCTATGTTGGCGGCCGCATTGAACTCGGCGGAGTTCGCGTCGCGTTCCCCAATGACACACAGTGTGACCTTGCCTTCACCGGCCCGCTGCTGCGAGTGGGCGCCGCCGAGAGCGAACAAGGTTGATTGTCCCAAAGTGCTTGAGCCAGAGAATAAATGCTTCCAGTCGGCAGCGAACGGGCATTCCTGAAAGCCGCCACCCACTTCAAGGCTTGGGCCGATCATCTCGGCGATGGCCGGGACCAACGGAAGGGCCAGACCGACCTGCTGGGCGTGCCGGAAATGGGGGATGGTGGTGGTGATGACATCGCCCGGTCGAAGTGCTGCCGTAGCGCCGACAGCCACAGCCTCTTGGCCGAATGCCGCCTGCATAGATCCGCTGATCAGACCGTCGATGCGCGCCTCCTCTAATGCCATGTCAAGCAGGCGCAATACCCACATCCGGCGGTACAACTCCAGCTGGTCACGCACCAGTGCTGCCGACAGTTCAGGTGTACGAGTCATGTGCCGGGTCTCCTAACTTCTCTTGTTGGCGCCGGCCAGAACAAGACGACGGGTAAGGACCCGATCGTTGGCTGAGGTGACCGCCGAGTTGAACACAAACTCAAGGTAGAGAGGTTCAGCTGGGCAGACCTCCACCGATCGGTCCGCAAAAGTGATGAACGCTCTGTCCCCCAATCGGGGGACACGATGACCCTTTCAGCCCTTGGGTCGAGTGGTCGGTGACAGCAGCTGTTCGGCCGCCGTATAAGGGTCTTGGCCGCCGTCGACGACTGCCTCGGCGAGCCGATCGAGATCCGGTCGCGTTCGCAGCCGTGTTTGTGCCAGTGACAGGATCTGCGCTCGGGTGCGGGCCAGTTGGCGGGCGCGACTATCGGTGCGGCGGTGGTCGTCGATGACGGTCATCAGATCCGCAATGCCCTCGCCCCGCGCGGCGATGAGACTGACGATCGGGGCCTTGGTTTCGGCCCGCAGATCTCGCACGGTTTGTTCGGCACCTTCCCGATCGGCCTTATTGACCACCACGATGTCTGCGACTTCCAGCACACCCGCCTTGGCGGCTTGGATCGCGTCGCCCGCCCCGGGATTGAGGATGACGACGGTCGGGTCGGCCACGGCGGCAATCTCGATTTCGGACTGCCCCACCCCAACCGTCTCCAGCAGGACCACCTGGTAACCAATCGCGCCCAGCAGCCGGATGGCCGCCGGGACCGCGACGGCCAGCCCCCCGATATGACCGCGGCTTGCCACCGAACGGATCAACACGTCGGAGTCGTTGATATGCGCGGCCATTCGGATTCGATCCCCCAGCAGCGCACCACCGCTGAACGGCGACGACGGGTCCACTGCCAGCACTGCCACCCGGCGCCCACGCTCCCGGTAGGCGCCGACCAGGGCACCGATCGTCGTCGACTTACCCGCGCCCGGTGGTCCGGTGATACCTATGACGAGTACCGATGAGGGCCCGATACCGGCCAGCACCTCGTCGCGCCGCTCGCCTTCGACCAGACTCAGTAACCGACCCGCAGCGCGCTGAGATCCGTTGCGCGCGTCGGTGATCAGGTCGGCGATGGTCATGCGCGTGTTAGGGGGCCGGGACCTCGATGACCGTCGCGGAGCCCATTCCGCCGCCCGCACACATGGCCGCAACGCCAATTCCGCCGCCGCGGCGGCGCAATTCGTGCACCAGCGTGACCAGCATCCTGGCCCCGGTCGCCGCCACCGGGTGTCCCAGCGAGCAGCCGCTGCCGCTGACGTTCACCCTGTCCGGGTCCAGATCAAGCAGCTTGACCGTAGCCACACACATCGCCGCAAAAGCCTCATTGATTTCGAACAGGTCCACATCAGAGACCGAAAGTCCGGCGCGAGCAAGGGCTTTCGGGATCGCCTCCACTGGCGCTAAACCGGTGATCGCGGGGTCGACACCGACGGACGCCCAGGAGCGTACGGTGGCCAGCGCAGGCAGCCCAAGCTCATCGCTCGCGATCGTCAGCACCGCGGCACCGTCATTGGCGCCGCAGGCGTTGCCGGCGGTAATAGAGAAGCCCTCGATTTCTGGATGCAGCGGCTTGAGCGCAGCCAGCTTCTCCATGCTGGTGTCACGTCGGGGGTGCTCGTCAACCGAGAACAGCCCATGCGGCGTCTCGATCGGAACGATCTCCTCTTTGAAGCGGCCTTCGTCGATCGCGGCGATCGCGTTGCGGTGTGACCGCAGCGCCCATGCGTCCATCTCGTCGCGACTCACGCCAGCTTTGACTGCGGCGTTCCAGCCCACGGTGATTGACATGTCCATATTGGGCGCATCAGGCCGGTCAGGGTGAGTCGGCGGGAACCAGTCGACCCACTCGCCGTCCACCTGCATCCGCGACCGCGGCGACGTGGATGCCGAATTCACGCCACCGGCAATGACGAGTTGATCCATCCCGGCACGCACACTTGCCGCCGCACTCTGCACCGCCGCCTGGCCAGCCGCGCAGTGCCGGTTGTTGGCAAGACCCGGCACCTGGGTCAGGCCTGCCGTGATGGCCGCGTGCCGCGCGAGCACGCCACCGCCGTAGAGACCCTCACCCAGGATCACATCGTCGACCTGCACCGGATCCAGATTCGCCGCCGCCTCGGAGACCACGTGATGCGCCAGGTCGAATGCATTGGTGTCGCGCAGCGTTCCCTTTCGGGCGGTGCCAATGGGGGTGCGCAGGGCGGACACGATGACGGCTTCAGGCACAGGTCTTCTCCAGTTCGGCGAGCACGTCGCGGGGCTCGAGGGCCAACCGCACATTCATGAGAACACTATTCTCTCAGTACGAGAGTATGAGTTGCAAGGAGGGTGGCTCCCAGGGATCTGCGACTCGCGAGCAGACGCAGAGTCGCACGTACGCACGCCGAATCGTGCGATTCTGTGTCTGTTCGATGGAAAGTGGGGCGGATTGACTCATCCAGAGGGGATCATCGCGGTCCCGGGCGGGAATGTCTGGTTCAAGCGGGTTGGTGGCGGAGCGGGTCTTCCACTGCTTGCGATTCACGGCGGCCCGGGCTTACCGCATAACTACTTGCGTTCGCTGGAACGTTTGGCCAACGAGCGAGAAGTGATTTTCTGGGACCAGCTCGGGTGCGGGAATTCCGAATGCCCGTCGAACCCCGAACTTTGGACAATGGAACGCTCTGTGGCCGAAATGGACGCCGTAGTTCAGGCGCTGGGCCTGGACCGCTTCCACATCTTTGGCAACTCGTGGGGCGCGATGCTGGCACAGCAGTACGTGCTCGACGTGACGTCTGGAGCCGTCAGCCTCACCATCTCGAACAGCATCGCGTCCATACCGCAGTTTTCGGGCATGGTAGCCCGCCTGAAATCTGACCTGCACCCGGCAACTCAATCCGCCATCGACCGTCATGAAGCTGCCGGGACGACCTACTCGGCCGAATACCAGGATGCAATCCGTACCTGGAACGAAACCTATCTGTGCCGCGTTCGTCCCTGGCCCACAGAGCTTCTGGAAGCGTTCGCGAACATGGGCACCGAGATCTTTGAGACGATGTTCGGACCGAGCGACTTTCACATCGTCGGAACCATCCGGAACTGGGACGTGTTCGACCGGTTAGCCGAAATCACATTACCGACCCTTGTCCTTGCCGGCAGGTTCGACGAATGCGTGCCCGAACACATGTGGGAAATGCACCAGCGCATTGCCGGCTCGCAGTTCGAGTTGTTCGAGTCGAGCGCTCACATGCCTTTCATCGAGGAGCCGGACCGATTCGATCAAGTGATGCGTGGCTTCCTGCGGCGACACGACTGATCAGGAGGTCGGCTCGTCGCGAGCTGGGGGCACCGCCCGCTTGCGGGGGAAACGCCACTGCGAAAAACTCGAAAGAAATTCGCAATGGCGTTACGCTCGTGGTTATTCCGATCAGTTCTTGCCCGCCGCCAGCTTGGTGATGATCGACCGGAAATCGTCGGTGGTGAACGACTGGTGCTCGGCGGAGAGGGCATAGTCCAGACTGGCCAGGACAGCCCGTTCCAGATGAATGTTGAGCACCCGCTTGGTGCTTTCGACTGCCTGCTGCGGCAGCTCCATGATCCGCTTCGCGCACGCCACCGCCTCGGCGAAGGGATCGGCGACCACGTGGTTGGCCAACCCGAGTTCGACGGCCCGCTCGGCGCGAATTCGCGTGCCGGTCAGCGCATACTCCTTGGCCAGCATCAAGCTGATGTGCAACGGCCAGGTCAGCGGCCCACCGTCGGCGGCCACCAATCCGACCTGCACGTGCGGGTCGGCCAGATAGGCGCCTTCGGCGATGTAGACGATGTCGCTCAGCGCGACCAGGCTGCAGCCAAGCCCAACAGCCGGGCCATTGACCGCGGCCACCAACGGGATTCGGCACCGCGCCATACCCAGCACAATCTCGCGTCCGTCCGCGATCGTCTTGGCTCGCAGATCGGCATCGCGTGACAACTCCTCGAGATATGCGAAATCGCCGCCTGCCGAAAACGCCCTGCCGGCCCCGGTCAGCACCGCGGCGCGAGCCGTGCGATCGTCGCTGAGTCGCTGCCACAACCGGGCGAGTCCGGAATGCAGGTCGTCGTTGACCGAGTTGAGCGAATCCGGCCGGTTGAGGGTGATGATCCGCAGTGCACCTTCGGCACGAACGTCGATTTCGGTAGGCATGTCGTACACGTCAGACTCCCAATCCCAAGATCCGCGAAGCGATGATGTTCTTCTGTATCTGTGATGTCCCGCCCATCACGCTCTGCGCGCGGCTATACAGATAGGCGCTGAGCAGGTCTGGATCGCGGGTCCCCGCGACCGCCAGTGCGGCGTGCCCGACGGATTGCTCGACCCAGGTCATCAGCAGCTTGTCGAGCGATCCTTCGGGTCCGTGCGAGACCCCGTCGAGCTGTTCGGACAGCCGCCGCCGCACGTGGTGCGTCAGCATTTCCGACTGGACCGCCGCCCACGCGAGCTCTTCGGAGACCGGCCCGTCGTTGCGCGCGAAGAGGCTCCGGACGAGCTTGCCGTATCTGGCCGCGTAGCCGAGCGTGGACGGTTCGCGCTCGTGCCCGACGACGGTCATGGCGACCGCCCAGCCATCGCCGGGAGCACCGACCATCCGATCGGCCGGCACCGTCGCGCCGTCGAAGAACACCTGGCCGAATTCGTTGGTGACGCCGTTTATCATGCGCAGCGGGCGCTGTTGCACACCAGGCTGTTTCATTTCGAGAATGAACGCCGACAGCCCTCGGTGGCGTTTGGCCTCAGGGTCCGTGCGGGCCAGCAGTAAACAGTAGTCAGCGACGTCGGAGTAACTGGTCCAAATCTTATGACCGTTCACCACATACGTGTCACCGTCGCAGCGAGCAGTGGTAGTCAGCGACGCCAGATCCGAGCCGGCGCCGGGCTCGCTGAAACCTTGGCACCACCGCTCGGTGCCATTGATGATGCCAGGCAGATAGCGTCGGCGCAGTTCCTCGCTCGCGTGCCGTCCAATGCCGTAGATCAGGTAACCCACACTGGGGCGCGGCGGAGCACCGGCACGCGCCAATTCTTCGTCGACGATGACGTCGTACACCGGCGGCAGCTCCTGACCGCAGTACTCGCGGGGCCACGACAGCCCGAAGAATCCTGCCTCAAAGAGGGCCTGATGCCATTGCGCCTGGCGGGCCCAATACTCGTCACCGGAGCCGGAAAAGTCCTTGGCGTTCAGAGAAAGCCACGTTCGTAACCGCTCCCTGAAGGCAGCCTCGTCTGGTGAGTCACGAAAGTCCAAGGTCGATCTCCTTCAGCGTTACGGGCCACAGTTCGGTCGATGTCAGCGCACGGCGCAGGTAGACATGAACCAGGCAGTCCCAGGTATTGCCGATGCCTCCGTGCACCTGCACGGCAGTCTCGCAGACCGTGCGGGTGGCGCGCGCGCAGTAGATCTTCGCGACTTGGCCGGCCCGAGTCGCCGCGTCGGGCGCGAGTTCGTCGACCGCCCACGCGGCGTGGCGCAAAACGCTCACCGAGCCTTCAATCAGCGCAAGGCTTTCGGCCAGCAGGTGCGCGATGGCTTGATAGGACCCGATCGGCTTGCCGTACTGCTCACGGATTTTCGCGTAATCGCAAGCGACGGCGTGTGCGCCCCGGGCGATCCCGACCAGGTCTGCCGACGTGGTAACCAATGCGAGTGCCTGGAACTGTGCGGCGACGTCGGAGGTCACTTCGCCGAGAGTCACCGGCGATCCCGCCATGCCAGCCTCGGCGCGGGTCAAATCGGCGCAAGCGCGACCGGCATCCAGGTCTGTCGCCAGGACCGCGCTACCGGAGAGCATCAGGGCGCGCCGAGCTCCCCGAGCGTCGATGGCGCGATCGTCGACGGCTATGGTCGTTGCCTGCGCGTCGGTATCGATGCGGCGGCTCAAATCGTCGGCCAGTATCGGACCGAGAAACGGTGCGTCGACGAGTCGACGTCCGAATTCCTCGGCGACAAGGGCTACTTCGACGCCTGTGGCCCCGTCGGAGCGAAGCGATCGCCAGCCGGTCATCTCAATCTGCCTGTCCAGACGCGCGATTCGAGTCGCGTCGGCGAGATCCTGAACGGCTCCGGGCCCAAGATCGTCGGCCAGCTTGGCGGCGGCGTCACGTAGTTGCTGTTGTTCAGGCGTCAGACGTACATCCATATTGCTCCTTGAGCACTCGGCGCAGCACCTTACCCGAGGGCAGGCGAGGGATATCGGGCACGAACACGACGCGGCTCAGGCGTTTGTAGGACGCCAGCTTCTCGTCCACCCGCGCGGCCAGTTCGGCGGCGAACGCCTCCATGTCAATGGGTGCGAATGCCGCCACCGCGGCAACGACCGCTTCCCCGTTGATCCCGTCGGGAATGCCGAACACCGCGCAGTCTTTGACGGCCGGATGACCGTGCAGCACCGTCTCGATTTCGGCGGGCGCGACCTGGAAGCCGCGCACTTTGATCATCTCTTTGAGGCGGTCGGTGATCCGCAGCCAACCATCGGTGTCGAGCCAGCCGACATCGCCGGTCCGGTACCAGCCGTCGCGCATCGCCTCGGCGGTCGCTTCGGCCGGTAGGTAGCCGGCCATGAGCGACGTCGACCGGGCCTGGATCTCACCGACCTCCCCTGGGCAGACCGGCTCGCCGGTCTCCAGCGAAACCACCCGCAGGTCCACACCTGGCACTGGACGCCCGACAGCGTCAAGCCGGGCGCCCTCGATCGGATTGGCTGCGATGACAGGCAGTTCCGTGGTTCCGTAGGCGGGGACCCAACCGACGCCGGTGCGCCGGGTCACCGTCTCGGCGACGTGGGCACTGACCGGCGTCGCCCCCCACATGATGAAGCGCAGCGAGGACAGGTCATAAGACTCGAGGTTGGGATGCGAGGCGATGGCCAGCGCGATGGGTGCGACCGCCATCTCCACTGTGATGCGGTCTTTTTCGATGTGATGCAGCATCCGGTCGATATCGAAGCGGGCGTGTAGCCGCACGCAGGCGCCCGTCCGCAGCGCCGTGAGAATGTTCAGCAGCCCGAGGATGTGTGACGGCGGCGTGGCGATTTGAATCCGGTCGCGCCCCGTCAGCTGCAGCGCTTCGCGCCAGTGCCGCACGGCCTCATCCAACGACGCGTGGGTGTGCCGGACGGCCTTCGGCAGCCCGGTGGTGCCGGAACTGAACACCAGCACCGCGTCGGCCCGAGGCGGCGGCGAGCCAGATATCGGCACTCCGGAAGTGATCGGTTCGTCCAGGTGCAGCATCGGCATCAGACTGGCCAGCACCGGATGGTCCCCGACGGCGTGCGCCGGGTCGGTCAGCCCAAGCGCGTGGTCGACCTCGTCACGCTTCCACGCGGGGCTGATGAGTACCGCCGTCGCACCCAGCCGCCAGATCGCAAGCAGGACGGCGACGAACTCCGGCCGGTTGGACGCCATGAGGGCGATCCGTTGACCTGCCATGACACCGTTTTTGGTCAGGCTTGCGGCCCACCCGTCGGCTAATGCGTCGAGCTGGGGCAGGCTGAATCCCCGTTCCTCGAACACGACCGCGGCCGGCTCGGTCACGTCCCGTCCTTCCCTGACAGGCCGGGCTGACCCGACATCCCCACAGTCTTGAGAAGATCCTATCGCTTCGTGAGAATACTATTCTCTATACTGAAGAATGCAAATACGGGAGGGGGTGGTCATGGTGACGGTCACCCGGATCATCGAGGAGACCGAACGGGTGACAGATCCCGCATCAAACGGCTCCGGGGCCGGCACGGTGACGATCCATCTGGACCGCAAGAAGGTCTCGGTGCCACTAGTCCCCGGTGAGACTCTATTGGAGAGCGCGCGGCGCGCCGGGCTGCAGCCACCATACAGTTGCGAGGCCGGCAATTGCGGCACGTGCATGGCCAGGCTCACCGAAGGCCATGCCACCATGCGGGTCAACGACGCTCTCGAAGACGACGAGGTGGCCGAGGGCTACATTCTGACGTGCCAGGGCGTCCCGGATACGGATTCGGTCACGGTGGTCTACGAGTAGCAGTCACGAAGGGGTGGCGACGATGGCCAAGGGCATCATCCTCGTTGAGAGTCGACCCAGTTCGCCCGAGCGCGACCAGGAGTACAACGCCTGGTACGACGAAGTCCACTTGGGCGAGCTCGTGGCTCTCGACGGATTCGTCTCGGCACGTCGGCTGCGCCCGGTTGATGGCGACGGCCCGTATGTCGCTCTCTACGAGGTCGAAGGCGACGATCTTCAGGCGATCCTGGACAACATGATTGCCAACGCCGGCCAGCTCCACATGTCCGATGCCCTGCAGTTGGATCCGCCGCCGATCATGCGGCTACTCGAAGTGACAACCGAGTACGGCGGCTAACCGAGCTCAGCCAGCGCCGGGGCCAGTCGTTCGAGGTGATCTACGCCAGCGGCAAAGTCGCTGCCCATGGGGTAGCAGACGTGTGACGGGATCCGCGCCGGCGGCCAGGTGCTCGCGCACTGTGGCCGTGATTGCCGGCGAGTGAGCCCAGCTTCACGTTCGGGCCCGAACGTGAGCCCAGCTTCACGTTCGGGCCGCCGTGGCCTACTCGCCCAGCGCCGGCGGCGGACGGTAATAGGGCTGATGGCCCGAAATATGGATCGGACTGCCGACGAGTCGGTAATCGCCAGCTGTCACAACCACTTCCGGCGTCGCGTCGAGTGCTTCGGGCAGCGTCCGCACGGCCGCTGCCGGCACCCCCAGTGGTCGCAGTCGCCGTTCCCAGCCCGCGGCGGTATCGGTCGCCAGCATCGCGGTGACGACGGCAAGCACCTCATCGCGGCGCTCCACCCGCTCGGCCATCGTCTCGAAACCGCCGATACCCGCCTCTGCGGCAAAAGATTTCCAGAAACCGTCGTGCGTGATGAACAGCGCCAGATAACCATCGGCCGTCGGGAAGAGCTGCGCCGGAACGTAATATGAATGCGCCCCGTAGGGCCTGCGCTGCGGCTCTGTGCCATCGTTGAGGTAGGCCGAGGCGTGATAGTTGAGCTGCGAGAGCATGACGTCGCGCAGCGACACATCCACCTGTCCGCCGGTGCCGGAGATGATCTTGGCCAACAGTCCGAGCGCCGCGCACATTCCGGTGGAGTTGTCGGCCGACGAGTAGCCGGGCAGCGTCGGCGGGCCATCCGGATCACCGGTCAGCGCGGCGATACCGGTAGCTGCCTGAACCACGTAATCGAAAGCCGGATCATCACCGCCGCGCAGCCCGAATCCGGTGATCGCCACGCAGACAAACCGCTCGTTGTAGCGGCGTAACGCCTCATAGGTCAGCCCCAGCCGCCGGATGGCCGACGGTTTGAGGTTCACCAGCAGCGCTTGGGATTGCGCCACCAGTTCGCCCAAGCGTTGTTGGCCCGCATCGGAATTCAAGTCCAGACAGATGCTGGACTTGTTGCGATTGAGGCTGGCGAAGTAGCTTTGCCCGACGCTGCGGGAAATCTCCCCGCCGCGGGGCTCGATTTTGGTGACCTCGGCTCCCAGATCGGCCAGCAGCATGGTCGCGTACGGACCCGCCAGCATGGTGCCGACCTCGAGAATACGGATTCCCGCCAGCGGTCCGGGGTCTCCCGGGGTCAACGCAACTCCGTTGCAAGGGCGGCGATCATCTCGCGGGTGCGGCGTTTGGAGGCGACGAGTTCGTCCCGGTTGTCGCCGATCGGCAGGAGCCGCACCGACAGATCGGTCACGCCGGCGTCGGCGAATCGGCGCAACCGGGCCAGGATCGCTTTCTCGTCGCCGGCCGCGCAGATATCGCCGACATCCTTGGCGTCGCCGTACCCGAGCAGCCGCTGATAGTTGGGCGAAACCTCGGCCTCGCCCAGGATCCGATTGGCGCGCTCGCGTGCGGCCTCGACTTCGCCTGCCGCGCACAGGCAGACCGGGATGCCGGCGACGATGCGCGGCGCCGGGCGCCCGGCGTTGTCGGCGGCCTTGGTGATCCGCGGGACAACGTGTTCGGCCACGGCGCGTTCATCAGCCATCCACAGCACGGTGCCGTCGGCCCGCTCGCCGGCGATTGACAGCATCACCGGCCCGAGCGCGGCGACCAACACCGGTAAAGGTGCCACCGGACCCAAATCGAGTGGGTTGTGCACCCGGAAGGTGTCGTTCTCCACATCAACCGGGCCAGGGTTGGCGAAGGCGGCGTGCAGCACCTCGAGGTAGTCGCGGGTGTAGGCGGCCGGCCGCTCGTAGGGAAGTCCGAGCATGTCGCCGACGATCCAGTGATGTGACGGCCCGACGCCCAGCGCCAACCGACCGCCGGTGGCCGCTTGCACCGATAACGCCTGGCGCGCCAACGCAATCGGGTGCTGCGCCTGCAGCGGGACGACGGCGGTGCCCAATTCGATCCGGCTGGTCCGCGTTCCCAGCAGCGCAACCGCTACTAGCGCGTCAAAGTCGTTGGGAATCTGCGGGATCCAGGCACTGTCCAACCCCGCAGTCTCGGCCCAGTCGATGTCGGCCAACATCCGGGTGACCTTGCGCGCGGAATCACCGCGCTCGGGTCCGATCATTACTCCGATGCGCACTGTTCCTCCGGGACTGTTTGCGAGGCGGGTTGGGGGGTGCCGGTCAGTGCGCGGATTTCGCGCACGAGGGTGTCGAGCGGGGTTCCGGTGGGAAACACCGCGGCGGCGCCGGCGGCGAGCAGCTTAGGTACGTCGGCGTGCGGAATCGTGCCACCGACGACGACGGCGATGTCGGCGGCATCGGCGGCGCGCAACGCTTCGATGGTGCGCGCGGTGAGCGCCAGATGAGCACCGGACAGGATGCTTAATCCCACCACCGCCACGTCTTCTTGGACGGCGATCGAGGCGATGTCTTCGATGCGTTGGCGGATGCCGGTGTAGATCACCTCGAAGCCGGCGTCGCGCAGCGTGCGGGCGACGATCTTGGCGCCGCGGTCGTGCCCGTCGAGGCCGGGCTTGGCAACCAGGATGCGAACGGCCATCAGAACACCACCGGTTGCTGGAATTCGCCCCACACCGCTTTGAGCGCAGACACCATCTCACCGACCGTGCAGTAGGCGTTGGCGCAGTCGACCAGCTTGTGCATCAGATTATCGGTTCCCTCGGCGGCGCGTGACAACGCCGCAAGGGTGGATTGCACTGCGGCCGAATCTCTTTCGGCCTTCACCTTGCAGAGCCGCTTGAGCTGCAGATCACGCCCCTCGGCGTCGAGCTCGTAGGTGACGACATCTGGCTCGGGTTCCTCGGACACGAATCGGTTCACCCCGACGACGGGGCGGGTGCCCGCTTCGATGTCCTGATGGGTCCGGAAGGCTTCGTCGGCGATCAGGCCCTGCAGGTAGCCGTCCTCGATCGCGCTGACCATCCCGCCGTGGCGCTGCAGGTCGTCCATGATCTCGATGATGCGGGCTTCGGTCGCATCGGTGAGCGCCTCGACGAAGTAGGAACCACCGAGCGGGTCGGCGACACTGGCCACACCGGTTTCGTAGGCAAGGATCTGCTGGGTGCGCAGCGCCAGCGTGGTGGACTCCTCGGTGGGCAGCGCGAACGGCTCGTCCCAGGCCGCGGTGAACATCGACTGGACGCCGCCCAACACCGCCGCCATCGCCTCGTAGGCCACCCGCACCAGGTTGTTCTGTGCCTGCGGGGCATACAACGACGCGCCGCCACACACGCAACCGAAGCGGAACATCGACGCCTTGTCCGTCGCTCGCCCCGTAGCGTTCCCGCACGATCGTCGCCCAGCGCCGGCGCCCCGCCCGATATTTGGCAACCTCTTCGAAGAAATCCCCGTGGGTGTAGAAGAAGAACGAGATCTGCGGTGCGAACTGGTCGATCGTCATCCGGCCCCGTTCCACCACGGTGTCGCAATAGGTGACACCGTCGGCGAGGGTGAACGCCATCTCTTGCACGGCATTTGCCCCGGCGTCGCGGAAATGCGCACCGGCCACCGAGATGGCGTTGAATCTAGGGACCTCGGCCGCGCAGAACTCGATGGTGTCGGCGATCAGCCGCAATGATGGCTCCGGCGGCCAGATCCAGGTGCCGCGCGAGGCGTACTCCTTGAGGATGTCGTTCTGGATGGTCCCGGTCAGCTTGGCCCGAGGGATGCCCTTCTTCTCGGCAGCCGCGACATAAAACGCCAGCAGGATCGCCGCCGTCCCGTTGATCGTCATACTCGTGCTGATCTTGTCCAGCGGGATGCCGTCGAACAGGATTTCGGCATCGGCCAGGGTGTCCACCGCCACACCGACCCGGCCGACCTCCTCGCCGAACTCGGGATCGTCGGAGTCGTATCCGCACTGGGTGGGCAGGTCCAGCGCCACCGACAGCCCCGTCCCCCCTTGATCCAGCAAGTAGCGGTAACGGCGGTTGGACTCCTCGGCGGTGCCAAAACCCGAGTATTGGCGGAACGTCCACAGCTTGCCGCGGTAGCCGGACCCGAAGTTACCCCGGGTGAAGGGAAACTCCCCCGGCGGTGGCGGTTCCGCGGCTATATCCCCTGGTCCGTATACGGGCCGCAGCGGGATGCCCGATGGGGTCTGAATCTGGTTGTCCATCGACTGATAACGTACTTGCAAAAAAAGAGAATGCCAATACCGCCTGTTGACCAGGCAAAAGGAGACGAATGCCCAACGGTATGCTCGCCGACCGCACCGTCGTGATCTCCGGCGGCAGCTGCGGCATCGGCCTGGCCATCGGGGTCGCGGCGGCCAAGCGGGGTGCCAACGTGGTGCTGCTGGCCAAGACCGACACCCCGCATCCCCACCTGCCCGGAACGGTGCACACGGCCGACGCCGCCGTCGAGGCGGCGGCCGGCCGGCCCGGGAAGCCACCGCTAACTGCCATATCGATGCTGCGGTGCTGCGGTCCGTCGGGGTCGAAGACCTGTCCAGGTACGGGGGCGGAGAGCAGCCGATTACCGGACCTTTTCCTCGACTGAGCGCTAAGCTGCTGTGCGCAAAGGCCGGCGACCATGACGGAGGTCGACATGAAGGTTTCCAGGCCATCGGCGGCAGACATCGACGCTGCCGCAAGGCATTTCGGCTATCACCTCGATGCTGATGCCCAACGGGACTACCAGGCGGCCATTGGGCGCACCTTGGCGTCCTACGACATCATTGACGAGTTGTATGCCGAGGTGGGGCGCCCGCGAACTCCGGAGCGTGCCTACCGGTTCCCGGATCCTGACGAAAACCCTTTTGGCGCTTGGTATGTCACCACCGAGATCGCATCCGGGGTCGAGGGTCCGCTATCGGGCAGGACGGTGGCGATCAAAGACAACATCGCGGTCGCCGGCGTTCCCATGATGAATGGGTCACGCGCGGTGGAGGGCTTCGTGCCCATCCGCGACGCGACCGTCGTCGAGCGCCTGCTTGCTGCGGGGGCAACGATCGCCGGCAAGAGTGTCTGCGAGGACCTGTGCTGCTCGGGATCTAGCTTCACCTCCGCCTCCGGGCCGGTGCGCAACCCTTGGGACACCACGCGCGAAACGGGCGGGTCATCCAGTGGGGGCAGCGCACTGGTTGCTGCCGGTGAGGTCGACTTGGCCCTCGGTGGCGACCAAGGCGGATCGATCCGGATCCCGGCGTCGCTGTGCGGCGTTGTCGGGCACAAGCCGACGCATGGTCTGATCCCCTACACCGGAGCGTTCCCGATCGAGCGGACGCTCGATCACCTCGGTCCCATAACGCGCACGGTTGCCGACGCCGCACTTCTGCTCACGGTGCTCGCCGGGCCCGACGGCCTGGACCCGCGCCAGCCCGGTGAGATAGCGACGGTCGACTACCAAGCCGCGCTCACCGGCGATGTGACCGGTCTGCGGGTAGGAATTCTCGTCGAGGGCTTCGGCCAGCCCGGCTCGTTGCCGGAGGTCGACGAACTGGTCCGGTCGTCGGCGCGGCGGTTGGCCGAGATCGGCTGCACCGTAGGCGAGATCAGTGTGCCGTGGCACCGCAACGCGATTCATGTCTTCAATGTCATCTTTGCCGATGGCGCCACGTATCAGATGCTGGATGGCAACGGCTATGGGCTCGGCGCAGACGGACTCTACGACCCAGAACTCATGGCCCACTTCGCAATACAGCGAACCGCTAATGCCGATCACCTCGCCAGCACCATCAAGGCGACGGCGCTGTGCGGTTACTACGGCCTGAACAATCTTGGCGGCGCCTCGTATGCCAAGGCGCGCAATCTGCTGCCGCGGGTGCGCGAAGCCTACGATGCAGCGCTCACCCACTACGACGTACTGGTGCTGCCCACCGTGCCGGGCACGGCGGACACATTGCCGGCGGGCAGCCCGCACGACGTCGCGCTGCTCGGACGCGCGCACGGCAAGGCATTCAACACCGCACCCATGAACATCACCGGCCATCCCGCGATCTCGGTGCCCGCCGGTCTCGTCGGCGGCCTGCCGGCCGGAATGATGATCGTGGGCAAGCGATTCGACGACGCCACCGTGTTGCGGGTCGCCGATGCATTCGAATCCCTGTGCGGGGGTTTTCCTTCTCCCCCATGCTGTGACTGAATCTAGGCCCGGCAAAGGATTTCGCCGTGGGGGATCGCTAGCCACCCGTCCGGGGCCGCGGCCCAGGCTCGCCACGCCGCGGAGATCTCCTCAAGCTGCGCCGTAGTGGCCAGGCCTAGACGCAGCAGCTCCCGGGCCACATCCGAATGAAGAATCCGGTCGGCCCACATTCCGCCCCACCATTCACGGGTCGCTGCCGTCGCGTAGCACCACAGGCTGCCCGTAGGCGTGACGTCGTCAAACCCTGCCGCACGGGCCCACGACAGCAGCCGCCGGCCCGCATCCGGTTCGCCGCGGTTGGCGCGAGCCACCCGTCGGTAGAGGTCTCGCCAAAGGTCTAGCGCCGGAAGCTCCGGGAACCAGACGAACCCCGCGTAGTCGGCATCTCGGGCCGCCACAATGCCGCCCGGCGCACACACCCGCCTCATCTCCCGCAGTACCCCCGCCGGATCGGCGACATGCTGCAGCACCTGGTGCGCATGGACGATATCGAACGCCTCGTCATCGAAGTCGAGCTTGTGAACGTCGGTGGCCACGAACGAGACGTTTGACAGATTGCGCCGCTGGATCTCGGCGCGGGCCGCGTTCAGGGCGTCGTCGAACGAGGTCGATGGCCGTCACCGCTCCGGGCGCGACCCGGGCGGCGAGGTCGCCGGTGATACTGCCGGGGCCGCATCCGACATCCAGCACGGACAAGCCCGGCTTCAGGTAGGGCAGCAGGTAGGCCGCGGAGTCCTCCGCGGTGCGTCGCTGGTGACCGCGTAGCACCGACTCGTGATGTCCATGGGTATAGGTAGCCCGATGTTCGTCGTTCACTCTGCGGTCCCTTGGTTGGCGCGCCCTCAACATGCAGTTTACAAGCGCCCGCCACAATATGAAATTGTTATCTCACAACATGAGATACACCGCACCGGTCCTAATCAAGCGGAACATTGATGATCGGGCGGTGGACGGCGGCTCCGGGACCGTCGAAGTGCCACCACTCCCCCGAATACACGGTCAACCCGCCATAGTTCATAGCTTTCCGCAGCGCAGCGCGGTTCGCCTGAGCATCGGCGCTGACTCCCTGGGTTGCGAATGCCTTTGCCCGCGAAGTGAAGTCGTCGAAGTCGGTGCCCATGTCGGCCAGGCAAAGCCCGTCCGCGTGCCGCTCGGGCGGACACGGTTGTTGTGGGCTGGTGAATGTCACGTCGACCGAACGTCCCGACTCGTGGCTGTACGCATACGGACCCGGGGGTGCGACCCAGGCCGGGTTCGGGACCACGTTGTACATCTTGACCTGAGCGTCGTGGGGCCGGTAGCAGTCCCAGAACACCAGCACGTGCCCCTGTGGGCGCAACGCGGCGGCCGCCGCAGCGAGGCCGGGAGCCATCGATTGGTGCACGAGGCATCGGGCATCGGACGGGTACAACTGCGTGCCGGTGAAATTGTTCGTCGTCGCGTAGCGCAGGTCGATCACAGCGTCGGGAACAGCGCTTCGGACGTCGATGAATCCGGCCGCGCGCGCGGCGTCACTGACCGGCGGCACGCCGGGGGCGGCCGCGACGCGGGCAGCTTCGCAAGCTCCAGAAGCCGTGACCAGCGCGACCACGACCAGAGAGAACCGCCGCATCCGAGGCATCTGAACATTGTTGCGGGTCGTCAAGTCGGATCACATCAGCCACTGGGAAACTCCACCCATGATTATCCGAACCGATATCAGATGCGCTATTAACTTTTTGGATCGTGCGTGCGTCTGTTGAGGCTCTAGCTGAGGTCGCCGTCGACGTAGCGCTGCAGGTTGGGCGCCATCGCCGCCACCACCTCGTCCTCGGGCATCGAAGCAATCGGCTCGATCTTCCAGACGTAGCGCAACAACGCGAAGCCGATCAGCTGGCTTGCGATCAAGCCGCTGCGACGCAACCGGTCGTCTTCGTCGTCCCCCAAGGTGGAACCGCCTATCAAGCCGCGCTCGATGATCAGTCGTAGCTTTTCCCGGGCCTTGGTTTCGTGGGCGGCGGTGAGCACCACCGCCCGCAGGGCCGGGCCGATGCCCTCGTCGGTCCAGGTGTCCAGCACGGTGCGTATCAATTGCCGGCCCAGGTCGGCTTTTGGCGTCGCCCATGTCGCGGCGACCGCTTCGAGCCACTTCTGCGGCGGGGCGGTGGCGGCATCGAGCAGACCCTCCTTGGATCCGAAGTAGTGGTAGATCAGCGCCGGGTCGACGTCCGCGGCCCGGGCGACAGTCCGGATTGCCGTGCCGGCGAAGCCATGTTCAGCGAACTCGTCGCGGGCCGCGGCCAGAATGCGTGCCGCCAGCACGCCACGCCCGTCACGCGGGCCCCGGGTGATCGGTCGCTTCGGCACCGCCTCACCATAACCCGAAGTTTCAACTTGCGTTGATACTAATCTCAACCTAGCGTGAAACTATGTCCGCATCGATCAGAACGCTCAACGGTCCGCAGACCACCGGACGGCAATACCGGAACCTCAGCGAGCCGCAGTACGCCCCGCGCAGCGACATCAACACCGCGATCGCCATGCGGGACGGCACAACGCTTTTGGCCGATGTCCATCGGCCCGATTCCGATGGCCGCTTCCCGGCGCTGCTGGCCGCCTCGCCTTACCCGCGGCAGATGCAGGACCTCGGCGCTCCGGCCGGATTCATCGAGGCCGGCGTGACGGACTTTTGGGTACCCCGCGGCTATGCGCACGTCATCGCCAACTTGCGCGGCACCTGTGGCTCAGGCGGCACCTTCAATTTCTTCGACGCTCAGGAGCGCCGTGACGTGCACGATCTTGTCGAGTGGGTTGCGGCTCAACCGTGGTGTGACGGAAACGTCGGCATGATCGGCATCAGTTACTTCGCGATGACCCAACTCGAGGCAGCCGTCGAGCGGCCGCCACACCTCAAGGCGATCTTCCCCCTTGCCGTGACGGGTGACCTCTACGCAGGCGCCAACCACCATGGGTTGTTGAGTTCGTCGTTCATTACACCGTTCCTCGCCATGATGGGCCTGACGTCCGACCGCAGCGACAAGCTGTGGCGCAGCAAGCCAGTCGGTCTGGCCCGCCGCGTGCTGAACAGCCCACGCGTGCACAAGAAATTCGAGACCGCGAACGGCGAGGCGGCGGTCACCATGCTGCGCCAGCTTCTCAGACTGCCGCACAATCCGCACCCGTGGGACGAGTTGTGGCAGGAGGCCGCGGTCAAGCATCCCACTCGCGATGAGTGGTGGGAGGAGCGAAACCTGTTGCCACTGCTGAAAGAGATCGATATTCCGGTGTACCTGGGGTGCGACTGGGAAAATGTGCCGCTGCACCTTCCGTCGACGTTCGCCACATGGAAAGGGCTGTCGCACAACGCAAGTGTGCGGATGGGCATGCTTGGCAAGTTCGGGCTGACGTGGCCCTGGGAAAGCATGCACACCGAGGCGCTCGCCTGGTACGACCACTTCCTGAAGGGCCGCGACACGGGAATCACCGACGGTCCACCGATCCGATACTTCCTGCCCGGCGCCGACGAGTGGCGCACCGCCGACTCCTGGCCGCCGTCGCAAACTCCGCATCGTGCATTGGCTCTGCGCGCCGACGGCAGTTTGGACGAGAACGAAGGCGATCCGGGCAGCCGCGAATCCATGGTCTTGGGATCCGGACTGGGCCGCATCAAGCCCAGCGAGATCGATCCGCCGTCGATGCTGACCTGGACCAGCGCGCCGCTGAGCCAGGACGTCGATATGGTCGGCGACATCGAGCTGCGGCTGGTCGCCTCGGCGACGGCGATCGATACCGCGTGGATGGCAACGCTGCAGGACGTGGCGCCCGACGGGGAAACCATCGATGTGACGGCCGGCTGGTTGCGCGCCAGCTTGCGCGAGCTCGACGAGGCGGGCAGCCGGCCCGGCGCGCCGGCGTTGCCCTGCCGCAACCCACAGGCGGTGCCGCTGGGCGAGGACGTCGTGTATCGAATCCCGTTGGTCCCCAACGCCCGGCGGTTCAAGGCCGGCCACCGCATTCGCCTGATGCTCACCAGCGACGACCAGCACCCCTCGGCGCCGGCGATCATGAACTTCCGGCATGCCAGCGTCGGTACCAGCAGCCTGAACACGGTGCGCTCGTCGTCGCGGCTGCTGATCCCGGTGCTCGGCTAGTCAGTGCAAGGTCCGACGACGATGTTCCTCAATAGCGGCTTATCGATGCGCAGAGGTGCGCACAATGATGACCGAGATAGCCAGGACACGGAAGTGAGGACCATATGGCCGCCGACCCGCAGTGCGTCCGCTGCAAACAGCCCATCGAAGCAGGATGGCTCTACGTGACTGCGCATCGCCGTGGGCAAGCCGAGACATCCGAAGATGGCGCGGCATTTATCCATGTGCCCGGCGAATGCCCGAAGCCCGGGGAGCACGCTCCGCGGAGCTAGCGAAATCGACTATCGGCAGGTTGGCGGGGGCATATCTTGGTGGCATCCGCGGCGGCACTGTTTAAACCGGCGCAGCCATGTGCACACGGGCGGGACCGGCTTGGCGTGGAACCGGAGTCTGGCCGATTCCGGATCACGGTGGGCACCGGCGTTGGTCCGTCTGGGCTGGACGAATCCCGTTCGCGCGGAATAGGCATCTGAAAGAGCAGTCAACCGCCACCCGGCTCGACGCGGCGTCCGAAGTGGACCGCATTAAGGCTGGCCGCGACATGCCTAACCCGCCTGGGCGTGCGATCACCGAATGGTCCCGCAATTCACCAGTCGCGATGTGCCGCAACTTCGCCGAGCTCGATTAGACGCCACTGGTGGACTGCGGCAGCGTGCCAGCGATGGTGAGCCTGACCTACCTTGGGGACTGGGAATCCGTGGCCCCCGACGGGGCCAGCATCAAGAACATGGGTGCGCATCGAGCGTCGGAACTTCACCGAGCGAACCGCATCACTGAACTGCGTTCCGGTGCGCAACACAGCCTTGATACCGCCTTTACCATTGAACGCGCACCTTATTGCGGCACGTATTTTTGATCCGGGGCTTCCGGAAACAGCCGAGACCACTTGGTGATTGGCATTTGCCCGGAGTGTGCTTCCAGCCGCAGTTCGGCCAGCGCCTCGGAAATAAGAGAGCCCCAGACGTTGGTGTTATCGCGGTGAGGTGAGTTCGTGTCGTTTCGGTGAGGTGTGCCCTCAGCGGGTGACGATGCAGGCTCCTACACTCGACCGCCGCCACCACCGAGGTGACCCTTGCCTGAGGCTACTGCCTGCCTACCGTCAGTTGCCGACGACACGATCATGCGCACGATCGAGTTGGGCGTGACGATCACCGACGCCGACGTTGACGAGAAGCAGACAACGACATCCTCGCGTTCTTCGACCACCACGCCTCCAACGACCCACCCAACGACCCACCGAAGCCATCAATGGCCGCCCGGAAGCCCCACGCCGCAACGCCCTTGGATTCCGAAACCTCACTCATTACCGAATCCGCTCATTGCTCCGCAGCGGCGCACTCCACGCACTCATCAATGCACGCTGAATCACGAAGAGCTCCTTTAGTTTCGGCTCGCCAAGGGTGGCCAATACTTGATTAATAGCCTCGTGGACTTCCGTTATTGAGTGCAAGCAGCGGCAGTCGCCAACGATTCTGTCGGCCTTTCGGCTGAGCAGGCGTTGCCTGCCCATGCCCCGCTATTCGGCCCGCTGGGAGGTGGACTCCTTGGTCAAGGCGGCGCTCAGTCGGCGGGTCGCAGAAGAGAGCTGCGCCCCCAGGCGGGCGACCGCCGCGCCGCTCATCGGCTCGGCGCTGGGGACCAGGCTGAGCATCAAGGCGATGCGGGGCCCGGGTTCGAGGACCGGGGAGTCCACGTGGCTCACCTCGTAGGTGCGGTCCGGGTCCAGGCTGACGGGGAACCAGTCCTCCTGGTGGATCAGTTCGTCGGTCAACGCCTGCGCCAGCTGACTCACTCGGGTGGAACCTACCTCGGCACTGCGCACGATCAGCGCCAGTTCCTGCAGGCGCAGATTGGGCAGGATGTGAAGACCGACCGCGTAGCCACGCCGCTTGGCGGCGGCCAGGGCCTGCCGGTAGCGATCGCGCACGTCCTCGGGCAGGGCGGCCAGCCAGCGCTCCCGAGCATCTCGCCCGGTCCAGGCAACGATCGACGCCCCATACGGCGGGCGGTGGGGGAACTGGACGCCGGTCGGCATCGGGTGGCCGCCGCCACGACGGCTTCGGACCTGATCGACCACAGTGGAGTAGTCATCGCTTACCGAGAACGCAATGCAGTGGGCGCCCGTCGCGGCCGACAGCTCGGCCATCGCGGGGCGGGCCAACAGCAGGGCCGGAAAGCGGCCCGCCGCCTCCTGGCCGAGGCGAACCAGAGCGGGACCGAGGTGGTAGGTCTTGCGAACCGGGTCGCGCAGTAGCCAGCCGGCCCGCAGCAGTTCTGACAGCATCGAGTGGCAGCTGGCCTTGTGGACGCTCAAGTGGCGCGACACCTCGGCCAGTGTCATCCCCTGGCTCCCGCCGCCTGCCAGATGCTCAAACAGGTTCACGACCCGCTCGGTCTGCGGGGAGGGACGCGGAGCCATCGGTCCGGGATTGTAGTCGCATAATGCGACCTCTTGAGGCGGCATACGCGACCGTGTGACGATGGCCTCAATGAATGCCTCGATGAAGGACCTTCAGGGCAAGGTGGCGGTCGTAACCGGGGGAGCCGGAGGCATTGGCCGGGCCATGGGGAGGCGCTTCGGCCTAGAGGGCATGAAGGTGGTGTTGGCCGACGTCCTCGCCGAACCGCTGGAGGAGGCGACCCGGGCGCTCGCGGGCGAGGGCATCGAGGTGGCCGGCGTGGTTACCGACGTTACCGACTATTCCTCGGTCGAGTCGCTGGCCAAGGAGGCGCTGCATCGCTTCGGCGCGGTGCACGTGGTGTGCAACAACGCCGGGACGGGCGGGGTCTCCGAGGGCTACATGTGGGAACACGACCTGGCCGACTGGCGCTGGGGGATCGACGTCAACGTGCTGGGTGTCATCCACGGCATCAAGGCCTTCGTGCCCATCCTGCTCGAGCAGGGCGAAGGACACGTGGTCAACACCTGCTCGGGCAACGGCGGGTTCGCACCGATTGCCCGGGGGGCCACGGGCGGGCCGGCCATGGCGGTCTACCCGATGACCAAGGCCGCAGTGCTCTGCCTGACCGAGAGCCTCTACACCCACCTGGAGATGACGGGGACGCGGGTGCGCGCGCACGTCCTTTTTCCCAGTGGCTTCTTGAACACCGGCATCTGGGAGTCGTGGCGGCATCGGCCGGAGCGCTACGCCGCGACCCAGGAACGTCGGACACCCGAGCAGACTCTGGCAAAGGTCGTGGCGCGCTTCGAGACCGCCGGCGCACGTGTCGAGTTCACCCCGCTTGAGACCGTCGCTGACCAGGTGGTGGGGGGAATCCGGGCGGACCGCTTCTGGATGATGGGTCCGCCCACACCGGCCGAGGAGGTCGTCAGCCGCAAGGCGGCGTCGATCCTCACTCGCGGCGCTCCCGACTACCTGGTCGACGTCCTCGGCCAGAGTGCCGGGAGGGATCCAGAAACCGAAGGAGGAAAGCGTTGAGCACCATCGCAGTCCGCTATGGCCCCCGCCCAACCGAGGCGCAAGTCGACCACGAGGTCGACGCCACCAAGGCGCCCATCGCCACCGAGGCGGTGACCGTCACCTACCTCACCGATCCGGAGATCGTCGCGGCCGTGCTGCCCAAGCCGCTGGAGCCGGCGGCCGAACCACTGGTGCGGGTTCAGCTTCAGCGGGTCCAAATAGAGGGCAGGCCGCCGTTCGGGTCGGCGGTGTTTTCGGTGACCGCCCGGCACGGCGAACTCCAGGGCGACTATCCCCTGTTCATGCCCCAGTCCACCGAACAGTCGGTCACGGGTGGGCGCGAAACATTCGGCGAGCCAAAGAAACTGGCCCACATCGAGGTGGAACGCGACGGCGACCGCGTCACCGCCACGGTCGACCGGCTCGGCCATCGGCTCATCAGAGTGAACGGTCAGGTCGCCGGCCCGGCGGAGTTGCCGCCCGACCAGGTGAACACCGAGTTCTACTTCAAGTTCCTGCGCGCCCCCGACGGCAACGGCATCACCGATCCTCACCTGGTCTACGGCGAGTACCACCGGCACTACGAGCTGCTGGAGAACATCGACGGCACCCTTGAGTTGGGAGAATCGGCCCTCGACCCGGTGGCCGACATCGTGATCCGCCAGATCAGGTCGATCACCTGGTGCCGCCGGCGCACCATCCAGGTGGGGCGGATCGCGGCGCGGGTGCCGGCCGGAGTGGCTGCTGCCCTACGTGCACCAGCGCTACGACGACGTCGCGCTGCTGGCCGCGCCCGGACCCGAGCCGGCGCGGGTATAGGCCATGGACCGGTACACGGTCATTTCGGCTGACTGCCACGCCGGCGCCGACCTGCTCGACTACCGCGGTTACCTCGATCCGCAGTACCGGGACGAATTCGACGGCTGGGCAAAGACGTACGTGAACCCGTTCGGCGATCTCACCGAGGCCGACGCCGAGCGCAACTGGAACAGCGAGCGACGCAACGCCGACCTGGATCGGGAAGGAGTCGCTGGGGAAGTGATTTTCCCCAATACCGTGCCGCCGTTCTTTCCGCAGGCGAGCCTGGCCGCTCCCGCGCCGCAGACCGCCCGGGAACTCGAGCTGCGCTGGGCCGGTCTGCGGGCGCACAATCGCTGGCTGGCCGACTTCTGCTCGTTGTCGCCCGAGCGGCGCGCCGGGGTGGGCCAGATCCTGCTCGGGGACCTCGACGAAGCCGTCGCCGAGCTGGCCCAGATCGCCAAGCTTGGGCTGCGCGGCGGGGTGCTGCTGCCCGGCGTCGCCCCCGGTACCGGCCTGCCGCCGCTTTACGCCGAGCACTGGGAGCCGCTCTGGGCGGCGTGCGCGGAGGCGGGCTTGGTGGTCAACCACCACGGCGGCAACGCCGGACCGAGCCCGACCGACGGCTGGGGTAGCTCGTTCGCGGTGTGGGTGTATGAGACGCACTGGTGGGCGCACCGGGCGCTGTGGCACCTAATCTTCAGCGGCGCACTCGATCATCATCCGGACCTCACCGTGGTCTTCACCGAACAGGGCACCGGGTGGATACCGGCGACCCTCGATTCGCTCGACGTGGCGGCGGCCCGCTACGGGCGACCGGGCTCGGCGATCGCCCGCTTCGCCGGGCCCACCGCCGGCTCGCTGACACTGAGGCCCAGCCAGTACTGGGCCCGCCAGTGTTACGTCGGTGCGAGCTTTATGCGTCCCGTCGAGTGTGCCGAGCGGCACCGGATCGGCGTCGACCGGATCATGTGGGGAAGCGACTACCCGCACCTGGAGGGCACCGCGCCCTTCACCCGGGAAGCGTTGCGCCACACCTTCAGCGGTGTCTCGGCCGACGAGGTGGCGGCCATGGTGGGCGGTAATGCGGCGGCCGTCTACGGCTTCGACCTCGAAGCGCTGGAACCGCTGGTGAGCCGGATCGGCCCGACCGTGGCCGAGGTGGCCGAACCGCTGGTGGCCGTGCCCGCCGACGCGAGCAGCACCGTCTTTGAGCCCGACCCCATCCGCGCCTGGTAGCGAAAGGACTCTCAATGGACCCGTACGTCATCGTTTCCGCAGACTGTCACGCCGAGTTGCCGACCGAGCGGTACCGCGAGTACGTCGACCCCGAGTACCGGGAGGATTTCGAGGCCTACCTGGCCGAGAAGGCTGCCGCGGCGCAAGTCGGCGGGTTCATCGACGAGCAGTTCGCGCAAGCGTGGTTCTCCGAGCATGGAGACGGCATCGCCGGCGGATGGGATGTAGGCCTGCGCGACAAGGAGCTCGACGGCGACGGGGTGGTCGGCGAGGTCATCTTCCCCGACGCCGACGCCGTGAGCGGGGTCGCCGGGGCGCCGTTCGGCGCCGGGCTGGGCCAGTCGGGCGATCTCGACCCCGGACGGGCCATGGCCGGGGCGCGCGCCCACAACCGCTGGTTGGCCGAGCTGTGCAGCCACAGCCCCGAGCGGCGGGCCGGGGTCGCTGTGGTGCCGATACTGGCGGACATCGACGCGGCGGTGGCCGAGATCACCCGAGCGGCAGAGTCCGGGCTGCGGGGCGGGATCCTGATCCCGGCGCGCTGGGTCGGCTACCCGCCCTACCACGACCGCCGCTACGACAAGGTCTGGGCCGCCTGCCAGGACCTGCAGATGCCGGTCCACACCCATTCCGGTCCCGCCCCGCAGGAGGAGTACGGAGGGCACCTGGGCATCTATGTCACCGAGGTGCGCTGGTGGGGCGCCCGGCCGCTGTGGTTCGCGTTGTGGTCAGGGGTGTTCGAGCGCTTCCCCCGGTTGCGCTGGGGGGTCACGGAGTGCGGTGCGTTTTGGGCCAACGACCTGCTCTGGCTGATGGACACCCGGTACCTGCGTGAGCACTCGGCCAAGAAGATGAGCCATCTGATGGAGGGCGATCTGACGATGCCGCCCTCGGCCTACTTCGACCGCAACTGTTTCATCGGGGCGACCACCACCGAGCGCAGGGAACTGGCACGGCGTTACGAGATCGGCGTGTCAAACATGCTGTGGGGCAACGACTTCCCCCATCCGGAGGGGACCTGGCCGCACACCCGCGAATGGCTGCGGCGCTCGTTCTGGGACATCCCGGTCGAGGAGACCCGCCAGATCCTGGGCCTGGCGGCGGCCGAGGTGTACGACTTCGATCTGGGCGCGCTGGCTGCCCTGGCCGAGCGCATCGGTCCGACTCCTGAGGACCTGGGCCAGGACGATGCGGTGAGCATCCCCAAGTGGGAGGCGGCCCGCCGGACCGGACGCCACTGGCTGACGGGTGCGGAGCCTTTGCCCGACCTTGTGGAGGACTGAGGAATCGACGGCGAGGTGCGGCACGTCCTGCGACGGCCGCACACCTACGCGCGTTACATGTAACCTTGGCCCGACAAGGGCTGGGTCGCGGCTACTTCCCCAAGCCCTTAACCATGAACCGCCCAATCGACTGAACGGTGCGCCGCCGCGAGCTCAGCCGCGTTTGAACGAGGGTGAAAGCGCGATTCGCGCGCCCCGGAATGATCATGTGCTTGCGTCCCAGAGCGTGGAACACTTCACGCACAACGTCTTCGGGCTCGGCGATCATCCATTGCGGATACCGGTCCAAGGCATCACCCTGCGTGCGCATCAGCCCTCCGACCATGGCGAGTACGTCGATGCCGGTGTCACCGAGTTCGAACCAGAGGGCTTCACCCAGTGCGATCTGAAAAGCCTTGTTCGCCGAATAGGCCGCGGTGAACGGGGCCGAAGTCAGCCCGGCTCCGGAAGCCACGATGACAATGCTCCCGCGGTTCTGCTCGCGCATCGTGTTGCCAATGGTGTGAATCAAAGTCGTATAGGCACGCGCGTTGATGTCCAGCATCCGATGGTGCACCTCGAGCGGCATGTCCAGGATGGGCGGGGTCTCCTTCGGCGTGAACATCTGGTTGCACACCAACAGGTCGACGGCCACGCCATCCATCGCGTGTTCGAGTGCGGCCCAAGGCCCCACCTCGCCGAGATCGCACGTCGCCGCGCGCACCTCGATGCCGAAGTCGGCCCGCAGTTCCTCAGCGCGCCGCTCGAGCTCGTCGCTCATCACGTCGAGGAGGATCAGGTTCAGGCCCTCGACGGCGATCTGCCGGGCGAAGGCGTAGCCGAGTCCTTCCGCTCGCGCGGCGCCGGTAACCACCGCCCACCCACCGGCATAGCGACGGACGGTCGTGCCCTTGAGCCGTTGCGGCAGAGTCGAATTCGTCATGCTCACACCTCCAGCAACGCCCTACCGTCCAGCGTGCGGACGGGACGACCGATCTGCTCGAGCAGGGTCAGGGACTTGTGCACACCGCCGTTGAGACCGTCGCGGCGGCTCGTGCAGAGCGCCAAGGCGGCTTCCACTCGGTCAAACGGCGCCTCGCGACGCACTATGTCCGCAACCCACAGCAGATTCGGCGCGAGCGGCCCGAACCGGCGCTCCACGAGATCGCGGGGACGGTGCGCCGCGGCATCGGCGATCGTCGTGCGTCTCACCTTGCCGCGCCGTACCCCCTGCAGGCCAAGGGCTTTCATCAGCCGCTCCACGGTGCAGCGGGCCACCGCGACGCCTTCCCGATTCAGCGCCAGCCACACCTTGCGGGCACCGTAGACCCCGAAGTTCTCCGCGTGCACTCGGGTGATGTGTTCGCTGAGTTCCTCATCGCGGCGCATCGACGGTGAGGGTTCCCGCCGATGCGCGTCGTAATAAGTGGACGTGAACCTAGCGGCTCGTTGGAGTGTTGGTGCCCGTTGCTAAATGACCTGAGGCATCCTTGCCAGCTGAGCTCGTTCGCTTAATCACGAGACAAGGGCCGTCATGAGCGTCGTCGTTTCCCGCAAAGCTGCTGCACCGACGTTGCCGATCGGCTCATCGAGGGCCACCGTGGGAAGCCACTGAACGAGTTCAGGTAGCACGGCACCTTCAGGTTGTTTCACCGAGACGACCATCGCCATGGTGGCGTCGGGGATCTGTCCCGGAATGTATGGGCATGTGATCACCCGACCCGTGTCGGCGGCCAAATGGATTTCGTTCGACAGAACGACCACGTACAACTCGTGATCGGTGTCGCGACGTGGTGCGATGTCGCCGGGGTTGATCACAGGCCTGCAGCTCGATTCGCCTGGTAGACCTTCTGCGCGTAGCCGTCGATGTTGAGGGCCGGGACAGTCCGCGCAGTGTAGTTCTTGAGGGTGATTCGAAGATGCTCGTTACGGAGAGCCTGCTCTATCAATTCCGATCGGTTCAAGCCGGCTGCCTTAGCGTCCGCGTCTGCCGCCGCCAGCACGGCCTGATCCAACGTCACCGACACCTTGTCCTTTGCCATACCAATTATCCTACTGGCGGTTGGATACTTAGGACTACTAGGCTACGCATAAAGAGATGGCCACGCGCCCACCAATCCGCTACGGAGCAGGCCACCGATGCGACTTCTTCGCCTTGAGCGCGATTCGGTACCTGGCAAGGTGGGAGGCTACGTTGGTGAGCAGCACGGCTCGCTTGCGTGCCGTTTCTACGACACTCGGTGACGGTGCGACCGGGTATGGCCGCCGGCGCGGATCCAGAGCCTCTGATTCTCCCACCATCTTCCGACCTTAACGACACGGATGCGGCCATGAGACGGTCGAGACGTGTCGGTTTCGGATGCGAATCGGCCTCGCGTAGCGGATTTCTTTCAAAGTAACGATCGACCGAGAATCAGCTCTGATTATGCCGACCGCGACAAGCGGGATTCCTTATGCCACAAGCACGATCACGCCGAGGTCGGCATAACGCGGAGGTCGGCATAATCGCGGTTGTGCCGACGTCGGCACAACCGCGACCTTCGACACACCTATGCGTCTTTGTCGCGATCGGCCGGCGCGGACATGAAACTGTTGCAGGTGACGATGGGCCACGCGTCGATCATGGTTACCGCGCGCACCTACGCGGATCTGTACGACTCGGATCTAGATCGTGTGGCAAATTCGCTGGACGGGCTCGGAGACTGGCGTGACGGCGGATAAACCGGGGACCCAGGGGATCGAACGGCGCATTCGAGCAGTCAGAAAAGCCGCTTAACAGCAAGTTCTCGCAGTGGCCAGGGGCGGGATCGAACCGCCGACCTTCCGCTTTTCAGGCGGACGCTCATACCGACTGAGCTACCTGGCCGGAAGGCAGCGAGTGCCTCGCCGTGCTGGCGACCCTGACGGGACTCGAACCCGCGACCTCCGCCGTGACAGGGCGGCGCGCTAACCAACTGCGCCACAGGGCCTTGCTGCTGCTCCGCGTCACCGCGTCGCAGTACCCCCTACGGGATTCGAACCCGCGCTACCGCCTTGAAAGGGCGGCGTCCTAGGCCGCTAGACGAAGGGGGCCAGAACCGAATCTCTCCGGGGTACTCGCAACGAGGTTACCGTTGGGAGCGACGTCAGCTTAGGTCACCGCGGGCCCAATCCTCAAACGAGGCTCGTTTCCGACCCAGTATCCTGAATCTCCGCGGCCCCTATAGCTCAGTTGGTAGAGCTACGGACTTTTAATCCGCAGGTCCTAGGTTCGAGTCCTAGTGGGGGCACCAAACGTGTACGACCTCGGCTGACGCTTGACATTTCAGCCTGGGTGATGCCCGACAGTGTTTCGGCTGATGCTTGACAGTTACTTCGGCGCATCCTTGACACAGCGCCCGCTAGCAACCTTGCCGCCGATCGGCCACCAAGCCTGTCAGGCTCGTCCTGTGCCGGGCCTAGCCGCGCATGGTGGCCGACAGAAAGGCAGATGCTCAGATGGCTTGGCTATGCTCTCGCGATGAGCGTCGACGCGGGCCGCCCTAACGCGCCCGTAGCCCTGGTAACGATGGAAATCCGTCACCCAGCAACGGATTCCCTCACCGAGTCATCGAGCGAAGATCTCAAACGCCTGCTCATCGACTACCTGCCGATCGAGCGCCAGGCCCACGACGTGGCTTGGGTGATGGGCGCTGGTGGAACTCCGACTCCAACCGCTGAGCGCTTCGTTCGTTACGTCAACCGCGATAGCACGCTTGGCGTCTCGATGAAGACCCAGGCGATCGTCGTTGAGACCACCGCTTACTCCAACTTCGAGACGTTGCTCGACGTGGTGATGCACGTCGTGGACGCTCGCGCACAGGTCTCCTCGATCGTCGGGGTGGAACGTATCGGCCTGCGCTACACCTTCGAGGTCCGGGTCCCCGTGGGAGTGGATGGCCATATCGAATGGGCCGACTGGATCGCGGAGCCGCTGTTAGGGCCGCATCGCATCGCGCCCGCCGGTCTGACCCTGACCGAGTGGCAGGGTGCTGCGGTCTACCGAGAAGCGCAACCGGGCAAATCGATGATCGTGCGCTATGGCCCCGGTATGGGTCAGGCGATCGATCCGAATTACCATCTGCGCCGGACGATGCCGGTCGAATCGGGCCCGTTTTTCCTGTTGGATGTCGACAGCTTCTGGACTCCGGTCGCGGCTATCCCCGAATACAACCGCAACGCGGTGTTTTCGACTTTTCAGGAACTGTACGAGCCGGCACGTACCGTATTTCAGGAGATGCTCGGCAGCCGACTGAAAAACGACCTGCTTAGCCCATAAGCCTTTATCGCCCGAGTACCGCGCTGCTGTAGGTCACGTCGGCGAAGGCCTTGGCGACGTCGTCGTCGGGATAGACAAAGCCGTTAGCCGCGTGCAGCTCCTCGACCGTGATCGACGAGGTCTGCCAGCCGCGCTGGCTCAGATGGTCGACGATGTGGCTGCGCTGGCCGTGATAGACGAGATCGTTGAAGTCGATCTCGAATCCGAGTTCACTCATCCGGTCATGATGTGCGCGCCACCGCTCGTCGGCGAAAATGGCGGTGTCAGGGACGAATTCGAAGGCCAGACGACTGCCGGGGACACTCAACGCGGTGATGTTGTCGAACAGCGCGTCCTGGGCTGCCTCTGGCAAGTAGACGAGTAAACCTTCGGCACTCCACGCCGCGGGAGCCTGGGGATCGAATCCGGCCTCCCTCAGCGCCGTGGCCCAGTCGTCGCGCAAGTCGACAGCGACGGTGCGCCGCTCGGCGGTCGGCTCGGCGCCGAGATCGCGCAGCGTCAGGGTCTTGAATTCGATGACCTCTGGCATGTCGACCTCGTAGACGACGGTGCCCGCGGGCCACGGTAGGCGGTAGGCGCGTGCATCAAGTCCGGACGCAAGGATCACCGCCTGGTGAATGCCGCTCTGCGTCGCGTCGAGGAAGAAGTGGTCGTAGAACCTGGTGCGGCAGGCCATCCCCTGCGCCATTCGCTGTGGGTCGAACTCGGAATCCCCGCCAACCGGGATATCGCCGTTCACCACCCGGACATAGACGTCTATTCCAACGGCTCGCACCAACGGCGCAGCGTAAGGGTCGTTGATCAACTTCTCGTCGGACGACAGCGCCCGTTGGGCGGCGACCATGGTCGCCGTCGCCCCGACACTCGTCGCCAGATCCCAACGATCACGATCGGTGCGCGCCATGGTGCTCCCTCATCCCGACCCGGAAATAACATAGATAGCCTAGTTACTATCACAAGGGCGATTCCCGAGGCCCTCGGGACTACCCTCCGAGTTATCTGCTTCCTTGCGTCGGAGGAACCCGTGACCGACTTCGCCCAGCGGACGATCGACCTGGCTCGCCGAAACGTCGCAGCAGGCGGTCGTCCGTTCGCAACGGTGATCGTCAAAGACGGCGAGGTCCTCGCCGAGAGCGCCAACAAGGTGGCCCAGACGAACGATCCGACCGCCCACGCCGAAATCCTCGCCATCCGAGAGGCCTGCATGAAGCTGGGCACCGAGCATCTGGTCGACAGCACCATTTATGTGCTGGCGCATCCGTGCCCGATGTGCCTGGGCTCGCTGTACTACTGCTCGCCCAAGGAAGTCGTCTTTCTGATCACACGCGAGTCCTACGAGCGCTACTACCTGGATGACCGCAAGTATTTCGAGGTGTCGACGTTCTACGACGAATTCGGTAAGAGCTGGGACCAGCGGCGCCTGCCCATGCGCTACGAACCCCACCCGGAAATGAGGGCAGCCGCGGTGGAGGTCTACCGGTTGTGGAACGAGCGCCACGGTGGCCGGCGCCAATCGACGGTCGTCGGGTCGGACTGAGCGGTTGGCAGCGCTGCCGACATTAGCTATTATCTGCGTATGCATGCAGATAGAAGTGGAGGCCGGTTGCCCGACGACCAAGCCAATTTAGTGGTCGAGGTTTTCCGGATGCTGGCCGACGCCACCCGGGTGCAGGTGCTGTGGTCGCTGACCGAGCGCGAGATGTCGGTCAACGAACTCGCCGAGCACGTGGGCAAACCGGCGCCGTCGGTTTCCCAGCACCTCGCAAAGCTGCGGATGGCACGCCTGGTGCGCACTCGTCGGCATGGCACCACGATCTTCTACAGCCTTGAGAACGACCACGTCCGTCAGCTCGTCATCGATGCGGTCTTCAACGCCGAGCACGCCGGTCCGGGGGTTCCCGGTCATCACCGCGGCGACGGTGGGCTGAAGGCAGTGGCCGGATCATTATCGCCGACGAACCGGCAGCGCAGCCGGGTGAATGACTCGTAAACACAACGCAATTCACACAAGGAGATGACACAGATGACCGAGCAGCACACCCACGACGCACCACACGCGCACGAACACCAGCACGGCGGCGTGACTCACGCGCATACACACACCACACACGAGCATGACCACGTCGAGCACGAACATCGCCACACCCACGCTGACGGGACCGAACACACTCACCAGCACGTGCATCAGCCCGGCCTGGAAGACATTCACACTCACGCCCACGCCTAACGCGCGCAGCGGCTGGGCGGCTTGTCAGACCTTCGGGCAGTAATGCTTCGGGTCGTCGCGCTCGTCTAGCGGCGGAAGGTTGCGCGCCGGCGTCTGGACCAGCGGCGTGTCGGCCGGGATGCGCCCGGTGACACGGTCCCAGCCGGCACGCGCCCGCGGGTGCCTACGGAATCGGCGTGGCACGAAGGCGAAGACAAGATGAACGAGGTCGCCGAAGCGGCGGTGCAACCATTCGTCGCGGCGCGACCACTCATAGCCCATCAGCTCGCGAACGGGCGGATCGTAAAGCCCGACGGTCACCCAGACGAAGAACGGAGCCAGCAGTTTGCGTTGTGCGGCCCACAACCAATCCGGAAGCCATTGAGCGAATGGAGGTTTGGGTAGCTTGGTCAGATCGAGCACGGCGCGCGCCGCGTAGTTGTTCTCCAGCACGTTGCGGCACATGTGATCCCAGTAGACCTGGAATTCCTCCCACGACGCCGGGACGGGCCGCATGCTCATCCCGTACATCCGATACCAGTCGATGTGTTCGTCGAACAGCTGGCGTTTCTGTGCTTCGGTCAGTCCGCCGCAGAACCGCTCGGCCACATGGATAGTGCCGACAAAGAAGGTGGCGTGTGCCCAGTAGAAGACATCGGGGTTCAACGCATGGTAGCGGCGGCCCTGCTCGTCAATACCCTTGATGGCGGTGTGGTAGTCGCGTACCTCAGCGCCAGTGACCGGGGCACGGTCATCGTCGAACACGACTCCGCCAATCGGATATAACGAACGCAGCAGGCGCGGCCAGCGTTCCCGGAAGAACGTCGAGTGGTCGACAACTGCCGCGCCCAGTTGCGGATGCATATTCTGCATAGATCCCGCCCACGGACCCTGCAACATGCCACGCCAATCACCAAAGTACTGCCATGTCAGAGAATCAGGGCCCAACGGAACCGGTGGTGCCTCGTAGCCCAGCGGCGACACCGGACAGCCGCCGGCCACACCGTTGGGACCGTCGGGCGACCCGCTAGGAATCGACTCTTCGGCGGTGGTCAAATCGCTACCCGCTACACCGTTGGTCAGTGGGCACGATGCGGACGTATCTTGAGTCACTATTGGATTCCTGTGGATGTCTGCAATTCTGACTACATGCGTTATCAGTTTTCAGCTTAGGAGCGATGTGCAGCCCGGTCAACGACGGGGCCGTTGGACCGGCGTGCCCCTGGAGAGTCGCCTGGCCCTCCGCCGCGACAACCTCATCGCCGCCGGTGTGCAGTTGCTCGGCAGCGACCGTGGACCGGCGCTGACCGTCCGTGCGGTATGCCGCAAGGCCGCCCTGACCGAACGGTATTTCTACGAGAGCTTCGCCGACCGTGATGAATTCGTGCGCGCGGTCTACGACGATGTCTGCACGCGGGCAATGAATACCCTTACGTCGGCGAAAACCCCGCGGGAAGCCGTCGAACGATTCGTCGAGCTGATGGTCGACGATCCGGTCCGCGGACGCGTGCTACTGCTGGCGCCGGCGGTGGAGCCGATACTGACTCAGTCAGGCGCCGAGTGGATGCCCAACTTCATCGATCTGCTGCAGCGCAAGCTTTCCCGGATCGGCGATCCCATGCTGCAGAAGATGATCGCCACCAGCCTGGTCGGCGGCCTGTCGAGCCTGTTCACCGCGTACCTGAACGGACAGCTCGCGTCGACCCGCGAACAATTCATCGATTACTGCGTCGACATGCTGTTCACGACGGCAGCCCCGTATGTCCCCACTCCTGAGTTGGGGAAATCCGAGTAGCGGGTTTTCATCTGCGCCGCGCCGGCAAGCCGAAGGACTGGGGCGTGCCACTTAGGGGGCGCCCGAAACCCGGTACCAGAACTGTTACGTGCCGCGCGGGCAGGGAACTTGATGCTACTGGGGTGCACAGATACTCTGAGTGCTACCCATAGACACAGATAACTGGGGGCCCTATGTCAGCCGAGCTGACCGACCTACAGCTGTTGCACGAACTTGAACCGGTGGTCGAGAAGTACCTGAATCGCCACCTGAGCATGCATAAGGACTGGAACCCGCACGACTACATCCCGTGGTCGGACGGCAAGAACTTCTACGCGCTCGGCGGCCAGGACTGGGACCCCGAGCAGAGCAAGCTCTCCGACGTCGCGCAGGTGGCGATGGTGCAGAACCTGGTCACCGAGGACAATCTGCCGTCGTATCACCGCGAGATCGCCATGAACTTCGGCATGGACGGCGCCTGGGGCCAGTGGGTCAACCGCTGGACCGCCGAGGAGAATCGGCACGGCATCGCACTGCGCGACTACCTGGTCGTGACACGCGCCGTCGACCCCGTCGAACTCGAGAAACTTCGCATCGAGGTGGTCAACCGGGGCTTCAGCCCGGGCCAGAACCACCAGGGGGACTTGTTCGCCGAGACCCTCACTCACTCCGTCCTTTACGTCAGCTTCCAGGAACTGGCCACCCGGATCTCGCACCGCAACACCGGCAAGGCCTGCAACGACCCTGTCGCCGACCAGCTGATGGGCAAGATCTCGGCCGACGAGAACTTGCACATGATCTTCTACCGTGACGTCAGCGAGGCCGCGTTCGACCTAGTGCCCAACCAGACTATGAAGTCACTGCACATGATTCTGCGGAACTTCCAGATGCCCGGCTTCCAGGTCCCCGAGTTCCGGCGCAAAGCCGTCTTCATCGCCGTCGGGGGCGTCTACGACCCGCGCATCCACCTCGACGAGGTCGTCATGCCGGTGCTGAAGAAATGGCGCATCTTCGAGCGCGAGGACTTCACCGGTGAGGCGGCCGCGCTGCGCGACGATCTTGCCCTGCTGGTCAAGGAACTCGAGCAGGCGTGCGACAAGTTCGAGGTGTCCAAGCAGCGCCAACTCGACCGGGAAGCCCGTACCGGCAAGAGGGCCACCGCCGAGGAGCTGCACAGGACCGCGGGCAAGCTGACGATGAGCCGCCGGTAGCCCGGCCTTGCGCATCGGCCCGATCGAACTGGCCAGCCCGGTTGTGTTGGCTCCGATGGCCGGTGTGACGAACGTCGCATTCCGGACGCTGTGCCGTGAACTAGAACAGGCGAAGGTCGGCACGGTCAGCGGACTGTATGTCTGCGAGATGGTGACTGGACGTGCGCTCGTCGAACGGCATCCGGTCACCATGCACATGACGACGTTCTCCCCGGACGAGTCGCCACGTTCGCTGCAGCTCTACACGGTCGACCCGGCGACCACGTACGCGGCCGCCAGAATGATTGTTGACGAAGGCTTGGCCGATCACATCGACATGAATTTCGGCTGTCCGGTGCCCAAGGTCACCAAGCGTGGCGGTGGGGCGGCGCTGCCGTTCAAGCGACGGCTGTTCGGCCAGATCGTCGGCGCGGCCGTGCGCGCCACCGAAGGCACCCACCTACCGGTGACCGTCAAGTTCCGCATCGGCATCGACGACGAGCACCACACACATCTGGATGCCGGCCGTATCGCCGAATCCGAAGGCGCCGCCGCGGTCGCGCTGCATGCGCGTACCGCGGCGCAACGCTACTCCGGCGCCGCCGATTGGGAACAGATCGCGCGGCTCAAGCAGCATGTGCAGACGATTCCGGTGCTCGGCAACGGCGACATCTACGATGCCAGCGATGCGTTGACGATGATGGCTGCCACCGGATGCGATGGCGTTGTCATCGGCCGGGGATGCCTGGGCCGGCCCTGGCTTTTCGCTGAGCTATCGGCCGCGTTCACCGGCAGCCCACCTCCCACCGCGCCCACGCTGGGCGAGGTCGCTGACATCGTTCGGCGGCACGGCCAGTTGCTGGCCGCGCATTTCGGCGAAGACAAGGGCATGCGCGATATCCGCAAACACATCGCGTGGTACCTGCACGGCTTCCCGGCCGGGTCTGAGTTGCGCCGAGCGCTGGCGATGGTCAAGACGCTCGATGAACTTGATTCACTGCTCGACCAGTTAAACGGCGCTGTCCCATTTCCGGACGCGACGGCTGGTCCTCGGGGCCGACAGGGCTCACCTGCCCGCGTGGCGTTGCCCGAAGGTTGGCTGACGGATCCCGACGACTGCACCGTGCCGGCCGGAGCCGATGTCATGCACTCCGGCGGCTGACCCGAAACCCGCTCGACATCGCGTCCAGACGGATAACTCAGTACGATGTGAGCCTTGCTGCATTGCGCTCGTGCGGCGGATCGGTAACGTACCGCTGCCCAAGCGCGACAAATGACGTGCGACCCATGGGTGGCGCGGACCGCAGCGCTGATAACGGGAGCGCTGCGCTGACATGTGCGCTCGGACGAGTTGCGTCCGGATCAGAGCTTCGGAGGCCGGTAGGACATGAGTGACGCCGAGAACGACGCCACTCCTGGCCATAGGCACGCATCCGGCGCGGGCCATGGCTCGCAGCCAGCGCTAGACGCTGCCCCGTGGGAGCGGTTCTTAGAACCAACGTCCGATTGCAACCTCCACCGATGGCAGACCGAGCCGCCCATCGAGGCCCGCGCAGAACCCCACACCGCGCGCCCGCTTGGGTCCGTCGAGTCCCGAACGGCCGGCACCGAAAAGACCGGATGCCATGCCGACGGTGGAATCACAGTTGCCGACCTGATCGCCAAAGTCGGCGCCCCGACACTTGATAGGCCCAGGCACCACCACGTCGCCCCGGACATCGAACCGTCCGAGCGTGCGCCGCACCTGCCCGTCGACCAGCAGGACACGCAGGTGCTCGACGCCCTGCCCTACTCGCTCGAGGTCGTCTCGGAGCTTCCCGACCTGGAAGCCGCCAATCATCGGGACGGCGACGGGTCCGCATCCGACCTGGCCACCCAGACGCCAAGCGCATCGCGTCGTGTGCTGCCGAGGCGCATCCGCCGGACATCAGCTCCCGAGGCCCCCAGCACCCGCGAGCGGAAAACCAAGTCCCGCCGTCGGCCGATGCTGCTGGCCGCGCGCTCGCTGGCAGCGCTGTTTGCCGTATTGGCACTGGCCCTGACCGGTGGGGCATGGCAATGGAGCACATCGAAAAACAACCGGCTCAACACCATCAGTGCCCTCGATCCGCACTCGCGCGACATCCGCGATCCCAATGGCCAGTACGGTGATGAAGACTTCTTGGTCGTCGGCATGGACTCCCGCTCCGGGGAAAACGCCAACATGGGCGCCGGCGACACCGAAGACGCCGGCGGCGCACGGTCGGACACCGTGATGCTGGTCAACATTCCCGCCAACCGCAAACGCGTGGTGGTGGTGTCGTTCCCCCGTGACCTGGCGATCACCCCGATCCAATGCGAAGCGTGGAGCCCCGACACCGGCAAGTACGGACCCATCTACGACCAGAAGACCGGGACGTTGGGTCCCCGGATGGTCTATACCGAGACCAAATTGAACTCGACGTTCTCCTATGGCGGCCCGAAATGTCTGGTGAAGGAAATCCAGAAGCTGTCCGGTTTGAGCATCAACCGTTTCATCGCCGTCGACTTCGCCGGATTCGCCCGAATGGTGCAGGCTCTCGGCGGCGTCGAGGTGTGCAGCAGTACCCCGCTGCACGACTACGAACTGGGCACGGTGCTCGCACATGCGGGGCGCCAGGTCATCGACGGGCCTACGGCGCTGAATTATGTGCGCGCCCGCCAAGTCACCAGCGAAACCAACGGTGACTACGGCCGCATCAAACGCCAGCAGTTGTTCTTGTCGTCGCTACTGCGGTCGTTGATCTCCGAGGACACGTTGTTCGATCTCAGCAGGCTCAACACCGTCGTCAACATGTTCATCAGCGATAGCTACGTCGACAATGTCAAAACCAAAGACCTGGTCCAGCTCGGTCAGTCGTTGCAAGGTATGGCGGCCGGGCACATCACTTTTGTCACCGTGCCGACCGGCATAACAGACGAGAACGGCGATGAGCCGCCGCGCATGGCCGATATGCGGGGGCTGTTCGATGCCATCATCACCGACGATCCGCTGCCGGAGGAAAACGACCAGAACGCCAAGCCTTTGGGCGGGACCTCCCCAACCTCGGGGCCAACGCACGCGCCTACCACCAAGAAGGCGCCGACGGCCACTGCCACCACCGAGGCTCAACGCCAACAGGTCACGACGGCCTCACCGAACGATGTCACGGTGCGGGTATCCAACGCGACCGCGCAGAGCGGTCTGGCGGCAAGCGCAACCAGCCAGCTCAAGCGGGACGGTTTCAACGTGATGACGCCGGATGATTATCCGAGTTCGGTAAACACGACGACCGTACTGTTCTCGCCCGGCAATGAGCAGGCGGCGGCCACGGTGGCGTCCTCGTTCGCCAATCCGAGAGTTCAGCGGGTTTCCGGCTTCGGGCAGGTCGTTCAGGTGGTGCTCGGCCCGGACTTCAAGTCGGTCAGCGCTCCGCCACCCGGTGGCTCGTCGATCAGCTTGCAGATCGAACGCAGTTCCGGGAGCGCGCCGACCAAGCTGCCCGAGGACCTGACCGTCACCAACGCCGCCGACACCACCTGCGAGTAACCGTCTTTGGGGGCGCTGCGCCGCCCTTTTTCGGCGTCGAGAACGTAGGCTTGGCGATATGCGGACCGCCTACCATGAGCAGCTATCGGAGTTATCCGAGCGGCTCGGCGAGATGTGCGGACTGGCAGGGATAGCCATGGAGCGGGCAACCCAAGCCCTGCTGCAGGCCGATCTGGTGCTGGCCGAACAAGTGATCTCCGACCACGAAAAGATCGCGACGCTGAGTGCCCGTGCCGAGGAAAGCGCCTTCGTGTTGCTGGCGTTACAGGCACCGGTCGCCGGTGATCTCAGGTCTATCGTGAGCGCCATCCAGATGGTGGCGGACATCGACCGGATGGGTGCGCTGGCCCTGCACGTCGCCAAGATCGCCCGCCGGCGGCATCCCCAGCATGCGTTACCCGAAGAGGTCAATGGCTATTTCGCCGAAATGGGCAGAGTCGCAGTCGAATTGGGTAATAGCGCCCAAGAGGTGGTGTTGTCCCGCGACCCGGAGAAAGCCGCCCGGATCCGCGAAGAAGACGACGCCATGGACGACCTGCACCGGCACCTGTTCTCGGTGCTAATGGACCGCGAGTGGAAGCACGGCGTGGCAGCAGCCGTCGACGTGACGTTGCTGGGCCGGTTCTACGAGCGCTTCGCCGACCACGCCGTCGAAGTGGCAAGGCGCGTCATCTTCCAGGCGACCGGCAGTCTTCCCGACGACGACACAACACCCACCTCGCGTTAAGCGCGATTAGCAGGCGTGCGCCGGCGCGGGCTGCATCGTCGTCGGGCTGAGCCAGATTGCCCGACTCCACCTCACCCCGCTACGCGGGCTGCATCGTCGTCGGGCTAGCCGAAGCGGCCGGAGATGTAGTCCTCGGTCGCCTTCTGACTCGGGTTGGAAAAGATCTTTTCGGTGTCATCGACCTCAACCAGCCGACCCGGCTTCCCCACGGCTTCCAGGTTGAAGAACGCCGTGTAATCACTCACCCGGGCTGCCTGCTGCATGTTGTGGGTGACGATGACGATGGTGTAGTCCTGTTTCAATTCACTGATCAGCTCTTCGACGGCCATCGTCGAGATCGGGTCCAGCGCGGAGCACGGCTCGTCCATCAGCAACACATCGGGTTGCACAGCGATGGCCCGTGCGATGCACAAGCGCTGCTGCTGACCACCGGACAACCCGCCGCCGGGTTTGTCCAACCGGTCCCTGACCTCATCCCATAAGTTCGCACCGCGCAGCGAGTATTCAGCCGTCTCATCGAGCACCTTGCGATTGCGTACACCCTGCAGCTTCAAGCCGGCTACCACATTGTCACGAATTGACATGGCGGGGAACGGGTTCGGCCGCTGGAACACCATGCCGATCGCCCGACGTACACCGACCGGGTCGACACCGGCGCCATAGATGTCTTCATCGTCGAGTAGCACGCTGCCCTCGACCCGGCCGCCGGGGACCACCTCATGCATCCGGTTGAGCGTCCGCAGCACCGTCGTCTTTCCGCAGCCCGACGGACCAATGAACGCTGTCACACTCCGGGGCAGAACCGATAGCGTCACATCCGCGACCGCTTTGAACGACCCGTAATAGATGTTGACGGCTTTGAGGTCCAACCGCTTGGCCACTTAGTGCTCCTGCCTACGACTTCTTGGCGCCAAGGTATTTCGCAATCACCCGGGCCCCGATATTGATGGTGGCGATCACCAGGATGAGGGTTAGCGCGGCACCCCACAACCGATCTGTGGGGACGGGGCTGACGCCTGCGCCGGCCGATGTCTGGTGGTACATCATGCCGGGCAGCGACCCCATGAACCCGCTGAAGATGTTGAAATTCATTGACTGTGCGTAACCGACGAGAATCAGCAACGGGGCCGTCTCGCCCATCACTCTGGCCACGGCCAGCATGATCCCCGTGATGATGCCGGATAGCCCGGTCGGAATCACCACCCTGGCAATGGTCTTCCACTTCGGAATGCCCAGCGCGTAACTGGCCTCACGGAGATCTACCGGAACGGTCCGCAGCATTTCCTCGGTGGCCCGCACGATCACGGGGAGCGCCAACAAGACCAGTGCCAGCGATACCGCGAACTCGGAACGAGGAAGACCCAGCGTCGCCACACACAGCGCATAGACGAACAGTGCCGCCACGATCGAGGGCACTCCGCTCAGGATATCCACCATGAATGTCGCCAGCCTGCCCAGCGGGGTGCCACCGCCGTACTCGACCAGATAAATCGCGACCATGAGGCCGATCGGGATGGAGATCACGGCGCATACCAGTCCCTGCAGCACAGTGCCGACGATCGCATGGTAGGCCCCGCCGCCGGCCACGAAAGCCGTCATACCCGCTTGCGAATGCGTCCACCATACGGTCGACGTGATCGCCTTGAACCCCTTGGCGATCACCGAGTACAGCACCAACAGCAAGGGCGTCAACGCGATCACCATCGACAGCGACACCAGCACGGTCGCAACGTTGTTCGCGAGTCGACGGCGCCAGCCAAGCGCCGAGAACGTCCGCGCCTTGAGCGGGCGGTCCAAGATCGACATCATGGGCTGCCTCGTCTGCTCCCGGCTCCGGCGACAGCGCCACGCGCCAGGGCGTCGACCAAGAAGGTAAGCACGAAGAGCATTAGCCCCGCAGCGATATACGCGCCCGCCTCGTATTGGTCGTCGAATTGCGACGCGGCGGCCGCGATTTTGGTCGCGAAAGTGGAACCGCCATCGAATAGCGACCAGCTAAACGCTGCCTGAGTGCCCCGCAAGATAATCAGCAGCGCGACCGTCTCGCCCAGGGCGCGGCCCAGCCCCAGCATCGCGCCACTGATGTATCCCGATCGCCCGAACGGCAGGACGATCGTCTTGACCACTTCCCAACGGGTTGCGCCGAGTGACAGTGCAGCCTCGATCTGGTCCTGCGGCGTCTGGACGAACACTTCCCGAGTGACCGCGGTGATGATGGGCAGAATCATCACCGCCAAGACGATTCCGCCGGTGAAGATGGTGCCGCCACCAGCCACCGAAGCATTGCCATCGGCGAATAGGAAGCACCAGCCCATGGATTGATTAAGCCAGGTGGCGACCGGCCGCAGCTGCGGTGCCAGTACATACAGGCCCCACACGCCGTAGACGATCGAAGGCACCGCGGCCAGCAGATCGACCGCGTAAGCCAGCGGTCCGGCGATCCGCCCCGATGAGTACTGCGTGACGAAGATGGCGACGCCCAACGCAACCGGCATGGCCAGGACCAGTGCGAACAGCGACACGAACACCGTGACCTGCAACAAACCGGAAATTCCGAAGTGCATCGCCGAGGTGTCGGTAGTGACCCAGTTGCCGCCGTAGCTGAAGAAGTTCTGGTGATCGCGCGTCAATGCCGGTATCGCGCGCCATAGCAAGAACCCGGCGATCGCGGCAATCACCACAACGATCAAAACGCCCGAACCCTGCGCCAGCCTGCGAAAGATCCGGTCCCCCACGTGCGGTCGCGCGTCCCCCCACGGACTGATGGGTACCACCGGCGACTCGGGAAAAGGCGCAGCAACCACCGCACCCGAGCCGGCGTCGGCTGGGTTCGGCGTTGTCACTATGCTCCCGTCACAGTCGTGCTGTCGCTCCTTAGACCGGGGCCACTTGGTTACTGCATTGCGTTGATCGCGGCGACCAGTCGCTCCTTGACCTTATCGGGCACCGGCACATAGCCGGCCGACGGAAGGTCGGCCTGCCCGTTGTTGGCGGCCACGGTGAGGAACGATTTGATGGCGTTGGAGGTCTCCGCGTTGTAGCCCTTCGAGCACACAATCTCGTAAGTGGCCAGCAGCAACGGGTAAACATCCGGCTCCCGGGTGGTGTACGTCGAGTCGAGGTCGAGCACCAGGTCGTTGCCGTCCGCCAAGAACCTGACTGCTTCAACGGCGTTGCCGGCCGTGTCGTTGGTGAGCGGGACCACGCCATTGCCGGTGACGATTTGGGCATAGGGCACACCGCCCTGGTCGGCAAAGCCCTTCTCGACGTATCCGAGAGCACCTGGGGTGGCCCGCACGGCGTGAATGACACCAGGCGGCTTCGCGGCCCCTTCACCCACGCCGCCCTGAAACTCGGTGCCAACGCCTTTGGTCCAGCTCTGCGGCGCGGCGGCGGTCAGGTATTTCTGCACGTTGTCGGTGATTCCCGCCGAGTCCGACCGGTAGATCGGGGTGATCTTGGTGTCGGGCAACACGACACCGGGATTGAGGGCCGCCAGTATCGGATCGTTCCAGGTTGTGATCTGGCCGCTGAAGACCTTGGCGAGTGAGTCACTACTGAGGACCAATGCCTGAACGTCCGGCAGGTTGTAGACCAATGCGATCGACCCGAATACCAGCGGCAGGTCCCACGCCGGGTTTCCATCGCAGCGTTTGGCCGCCGGGGCGATCTGGTCCGCGGCCAGCGGCGAGTCCGCTCCCGCGAAATCGACATGGCCGGCGATGAACTGCCGGCGGCCGGCACCCGAACCGGTTGGGTTGTACGACACGCTCTTGCCCGGGCAGTAGCGGCCCCACACCTGGTTGAACAACGCCATCGCGTTCTGTTGAGCGGTCGAGCCGTCCGCCGTCAGGTTGTTTTTACCCCCGCATCCCGCCGTACCAGTGGGTCCGGAGGCGACGGTCGCCGAAGCGCCGCGGTGGTTTTCGTCGCTGCCGCAGGCAGTCAATGTCGCACCACTGATCGCCATCGCCAACGCCACTGCCGCCAGCACCCTGCCCTCCCGGTCGAGCCTCACAATCTCGCTTTCTGACGCATTCCGGACGCACGTGGGCGCCGCCGCTGGCCATCTCCCAAAAGGAGGTTGCCAAGTCACCCGCGAAGGTATGCGCAGACGCAGCCCACAGCAACGTCTATGTAGCAAGCGCAGATGAACGATCGGGTCAACATCGCTGCTGGCTGCGCGTGGGTCAGCTGGCGGCGGGCGCTACCGCGTAGGCGGTGTCGACGCTGTAGGTGGTGAAGCCCAAGCCCTGGTAGGTCCGCACCGCGGCGACATTGTCCGATTCCACGTACAGCATCACGGTCGGTTCGGCCGAGTCGGCCAGCCGCCGTGCCAACGACTCGAGACCGACAGCCGTCAAAATCTGCCCCAGACCCCGGCCCTGCGCCGACGGATCCACGCCCACAACGTAGACCTCACCCAAGCCAGGTTGGTCCAGGTGCACTTTGGTCCAGTGGAAGCCCAGTAGCTTGCCCGCCTGATCGCTGGTGGAGTCGCCGAAGGCGAGAAATAAGCCCGCCGGGTCGAACCACGGCTCGCTGCGCCGCCCCGCCAGGTCGACTTCGGTCCAGCCGCCCTGTTCGGGGTGGTAGGCGAATGCGGCGTTGTTGACCCGCAGCAGCTCAGCGTCATCGGCTGTGCCCGCGTAGGTACGGACCTGCACACCCGGCACAGGGGGCACCGGGCCGGGTCTATCACGCAGCGAGCGTCGCATCTGGACCAGCTCACGCACCGGGACCAGACCCAGCGCGGAGGCGGTCGCCCGGGCCGGTTCCAGCGTGCCATGCGCCCAGAATTGGTTGTGCCCGCCGGTCTTGGCCATCGCCGCACGCCCCATCGCTGCCCCAATCCCACGCCGGCGGGCCTGCGGGTGCACCACGAGTTCCGCCATCCCTGCACCCCCGTGGGGTGGCGCACTGAGATTGAGGTAGCCGATGATCTTATTTGCGGCGCCTTTTGTGGCGCCCGATGGGGAACCAGTGACCGGCAGATGCCCGGTGCGGTCGTGCCCGAGTTCACGCAGCACCTGCTCACCGACAGGTGCTACTCCATCGAATTCGGTTGCCGAGGTGATGAGTTCGCGCACTTGCTGCTGCTCTTCGGCGGTCAGCGCGGAGCGCCAGTCAGGTGAGGTCACTGACTGTGCAACGGATCGACCAGCGGATCTTGCATACCCTCGGAGTCAGAATCGATGTCCTCAGCATCCGCTGGCTCCGCAATTGGCGCTCGGCCGCGCGCCGGCCGGACGGCCTTGTAACCCACGTTGCGTACCGTGCCGATCAATGCCTCGTGTTCAGGGCCGAGTTTGGCCCGCAGTCGACGTACGTGCACATCGACAGTACGAGTGCCGCCGAAGAAGTCATACCCCCACACTTCGTGCAGCAGCTGTGCGCGCGTGAAGACCCGGCCAGCATGCTGAGCCAGGTATTTGAGCAACTCAAACTCTTTGTAGGTGAGGTCCAGCGGGCGGCCCCTCAGTCGCGCGGTGTAGGTGCCTTCATCGATCACCAACTCACCGAGGGTTACCTTGCCCGCGCTTTCCTGGTCTGCCAGCCCGCCACGGCGGCCGACCACCAGTCGTAGTCTGGCGTCGACTTCGGCGGGTCCGGTGGTGGGCAGCAGGATCTCGTCCAGCCCCCAGTCGGCGCTGACGGCCACCAGGCCGCCTTCGCTCACCACCGCCAAGACGGGAATGGACCGGCCGGCCGTGCTCAACAGACGGCAAAGACCGCGCGCGGACGATAGGTCCGTGCGCGCGTCGACAAGCACGGCGTCTGCGGTCCCGGCCTCGAGCAACGAGGATGGTTCTGGCGGCGCCGTCCGGACGGTGTGGGGAAGCAGCGACAACGACGGCAGGACCGAGTCGGGATGCAACTCCGAGGTCAGCAGTAATAGCTCCAACTAGCCCCTCCAGCTCGGGGGTAAAGCATCTCCCAACTTTGTAACGCCACGACGCGTTAGTTGCCAGGTCATGTAACGATAACTTGCCACCTGGCTTTTTCGCGTGGCCTATGTAGCAGTGTGAGCCCCGCCACGGGGCGGTCCGGCGCGGACCGGTTGTCAGGGATTGGTCCACAATATGCGGGTGCGCAAGGTGCTTATCCCGGTGACGGCAGTGGCTACCGCCGTGGCCGTGGTTGTCCTCGGTGCCCTCGGCGTCGACTACGGGACCAGCATCTACGCCGAATACCGGCTGTCGTCCAACGTGCGCAAGGCGGCCAATCTGGGGTCAGACCCATTCGTCGCCATCCTGGCGTTCCCGTTCATTCCGCAGGCAATGCGCGACCACTACAACGAGCTCGAGATCAAGGCCAACGCCGTCGATCACCCGGTGGTCGGCAAGGCCAGCCTTGAGGCCACGATGCATTCGATCGACCTGACCTACGCATCGTGGCTGATCAGGCCCGATGCGAAGCTCCTGGTCGGCGAACTGGAGAGTCGCATCATCCTCGACTCCATGCATCTGGGTCGGTATATGGGCATCACCGACCTGATGGTCGAGGCACCGCCGCAGGAGACCAACGACGCCACCGGCGGTACCACCGAATCCGGGATCTCCGGCAGCCACGGGCTGGTGTTCAGCGGCACGCCGAAATCGGCCAACTTCGATCATCGGGTCAGCGTCTCCGTGGACCTTTCCATCGCCCCCGACGACCAGGAGACGCTGGTGTTCACCCCGACCGGGATCGTCACCGGACCGGACACCGCCAACCAAACCGTTCCGGCCGACAAGCGCGACGCGGTGCTGCACGCCTTCAGCGCCAGGCTGCCCAATCAGAGGCTCCCGTTCGGTGTGGCGCCGAACACCGAGGGAGCGCGCGGCTCCGACGTCATCATCGAAGGCATCAGCTACCGAGTAACCGTCACCCTCGACGGGTTCAAGCAGTCATGATGCACGCCGGCGACGATGCAGTGGGGGCACCGCCCGCTTGCGGGGGAGAGCGGCGCTCATGACCACCGTTATCGTCGCGACCGTAGCGGCGGGGGTGGTGGCAACCCTTACAGGATGGTTGTTGACCCACCGCTTCGGAACCATCCGAAAAATCGATCCCGCGTCGGCTCAGAACACCGACGCGGACATCGCAGCGCTCGGCCTTTCCCATGGCGGACCGACCGTCGTGCATTTCAGCGCCCCGTGGTGCGGGCCTTGCGATCGGGTTCGCCGGATCGTTAGCCAGGTCTGTGGCGACCTGGGTGACGTAGCCCACGTCGAGGTCGACCTGGACGCCAATCCGGGTGCCGCGCGCCGATTTTCGGTGCTGTCGCTGCCCACCACGCTGATCTTCGACGTCGACGGACGACAGCGATATCGGGCCTCCGGAGTACCCACCGCCGCCGACCTGCGGGCCGCGCTGGAACCGCTGTTGGCTTGATCACCGTGCCATTCGGTAAGCTTGCCGACGTGTCAGCCCGCCTCGAGCCCATGCTCACCAAGCGTCGTGCAGTCGATCTGTGCCGCACCGCGGGTTGTTGCTGTTGCTGTTGCTGTAGCTGCTGAGTAGCCGCGCGCTTTCGCGTAGCACTCGGAGCAGCCTCGGAACCTGACCGTGGCGTCTCTCCCCTCGTCTTTTCCGTGCAACAGGCGTACTTAGGAGTTCCTACCGTGCCGAGCAGCAACACCAGCATCCAGCCAAACACCGTCGACGTGCGTGGACCGCGGTTCGCCGCCTGGCTCACGACCGCGGTCTTGGTGGTCGTGCTCATCGTTTCACCCGCCAGTCCGTCGGCGGCTGCGGTGATTCTGGGTGTGCAGGCCATCATCTTCGCCATCGGTGCGCTCGGCGGTCCGCGCAGGCACCCATATGGGCGGGTATTCGCCGGCGTCGTGGCGCCCCGGCTGGGACCCGTCAAGGATCGCGAACCGGTCGCACCACTGAAGTTCGCCCAACTCGTCGGTCTGATCTTCGCCGTCTGGGGCGTTGCCGGATTCGCCGCGGGCGCTTTCTTGATGGGCGTCATCGCAACCGCGGCCGCGCTGGCGGCTGCGTTCCTGAATGCGGCTTTCGGTATCTGCCTGGGCTGCCAGCTCTACCCGCTGGTCGTGCGGTTCCGACGCGCTCCCCGTACCGCTTGATCTGCTGTTCATCGAAAGCGATCGAAAGGGTCCCTAGCCATGGCACGCCCCGTCAAGAACTACGACGGAAGTTGGAGCCCGGATCGAGTTGGGAAGCTGATATGTGCCCTGCACTGAAACAAGGACTGACGTTGCCCGCCAGCGTCGATCTGGAGAAGCAAACGGTGATCACCGGCCGCGTCGTGGACAGCGACGGCCAAGCAGTGGGGGGCGCGTTCGTCCGGTTGCTGGACTCGTCGGACGAGTTCACCGCCGAGGTCGTCGCGTCAGCCACCGGCGACTTCCGTTTCTTCGCCGCACCAGGATCCTGGACGCTGCGCGCGCTGTCCGCGGCCGGCAATGGCAATGCGGCGGTGAGACCGTCGGGCGCCGGCATCCACGAGGTGCACGTCAAAATCGCCTGACACGAGCCGCCTTGACCAGGATGTCCCGAAGGTCGCGGGACGAATAGACTCGTCCCCGTGGCGCTCTTCTTCGAGATCATGCTGGTTGTGTCGGTCGGGGTCATCTCATGGTTTGCGCTGTACACGCTCTACCGGCTCATCACTGACGAATCGTGACCTCCGACGGACCGGTGGGCTCGACGAGCTCCGGCGACGCGCTGGCTGCCGCCGCTGAACGTGCCAAGCTGACGGCCACCCGCAACATCCCGGCCTTCGATGATCTCCCGATTCCCGCCGACACCGCGAACCTGCGTGAAGGCGCCAACCTCAACGATGCGCTGCTGGCACTGCTGCCGCTGGTCGGCGTGTGGCGTGGAGAAGGCGAGGGCCACGCACATGACGGGGACTACCGGTTCGGCCAGCAGATCGTGGTCTCGCACGACGGCGGCGATTACCTGATTTGGGAAGCCCGCTCTTGGCGGCTCAGCGAAACGGGCGACTACCAGGAGCGTGGCTTACGCGAGACGGGCTTCTGGCGCTTCGTCAACGACCCCTACGATCCCAGCGAATCCCAGGCCATCGAGTTGTTGTTGGCCCACTCGGCCGGTTACGTCGAATTGTTCTACGGACGGCCGCGCACCCAGTCGTCGTGGGAGTTGGTGACCGATGCACTGGCCCGCAGTCGGTCGGGCGTACTGGTCGGCGGCGCCAAAAGGCTGTACGGGATCGTCGAAGGCGGCGACTTGGCCTACGTTGAGGAACGGGTGGATGCCGACGGCGGGCTGGTGCCGCATCTCTCGGCGCGGCTGTCGCGGTTCGTCGGATAGTGGCCCATGTGCGACTGGTCGGGCCGGCGGGTCGCCGATCACATATCGGTCTCGTGACATGGAGCGACCCCCGAGCAAAGCTCCTGGTTGGACAGACCGGAAGCTCGGGGGCCGGGTGACTGCGGGGAATTCGCCAGCGCGCATTGGTCGCCGGCTCTTCCGAGCCGATGCAGCTAGCGCGCAGCCACCTCACATGTCCATGAAGCTAACAATTTCTCGGACCACCTCCTTCCTTGTGTACGGCCGACCGTACCCGCCATGTTGCGGGCCGACAACAGAATTCAGCGCTCAGCGATCGCTGACGATCGCTGAGTCGACCAATTCGGCGAATTCAGCAGCCAATGGAGACGGAGGCAGTCTCCGGCCATCGAGCGTGTGCACGCGGGCGGCGAGGGTCATGCTTGATACCAGCCAAATCCCTTGCGCGGCATGCAGGTCCGTGATTCGTAGCGCGCGATAGTCGCAGTCGTACCCTTTGGCCCGGGCTACCTCGAAGAGCGCCTGTTGCGTGGTGCCACGCAGAATCGGATACCACGGCGGGGGCGTCAGCAGGCACGGATTTCCGCCGGCTCCGGAGTCACATTCCGCGGCAATCACCACCGTCGAGCGCGGGCCCTCCAAGATGTGCCCGTCCGAACTGACGAAAATGACGTCACCGGCGCCCCGCCGGGCCGCATGACGCAAGGCGGCCATGTTCACCGCGTAGGACAATGTTTTGGCTCCGGCCAGCAGCCACGGCATCGCGTCGACACCGGTTGCGGGCAATCCTCGGTCTAGCGTGACAGCGGCCACCCCGTCGCGCCGAACCGCCACCACTCGTGCGGGGACAGCGTTGACCATCACATAGCCGGTCGGCGCCGAGCCGCTTTCGCGGCCGCGGCTGTAGATCAAGCGCATCGCGCCTTCGTCAACGGTGCCCGCGGCCCACTGCCGCGTGGCCACGGCGATCGCATGCCGCCAACTCGGGAGATCGGGCTCGGGCAGATCCATCAATTTGGCGGAGTGGGTCAGCCGCTGCAGGTGCGACTCGACCAGGCAAGCCACGCCGCCGCGGACCAAGAGAGTCTCGAAGACGCCGTCACCGCGAACTGCCGCGAGGTCGTCGGCGTGCAGCAGTGGCGTCTCCGGCGCATGTACTTCGCCGTCCAGTGTGACGATCACACCCATCTGGCCCGCCATGGAGAACGAGCCTAATGGCGACCGCAAACGCGGCGAAGCCGGGCGCAGCGGGTCGCCATTCGATACGCCCGTGGCGACCGCAAACGCGGCGAAGCCGGGCGCAGCCGAATACAGTTCCGCGGAGCCTGCCGCGACACCGTCACATCCACAGGCCGGACCAGCGACTCAGCGTGGGTTCATCATTCCGGGCCCCATCATGCCCGGGCCCATCATGTCGCAACCCATCATCCCTCGCATCATCGAAGGCATGCCATCGCGTACAAAGCCCGTCACCTCCCGCGCGTGCGCGCGAATGGCCTCGGTGAGTGCCGGGTCGTCGGAAGTTTCCTCGGCTATCACGCCGGTGGGAGTGAAAGTCATCACGCGGCGATAGCCGTTCGCGTGCTGGAACAACGTGGGCAGGCTATCGCTCATGCACATGACTTCTGCGCCCTGGTCGAGCCGGGAGTACATGCTCGAGACGTGTGCTTGCAGCTGCGCGACGAGGTCAGGCGCATTCGATTGGGTGGTCGTCCTTACGCCGCCCGGTATCTCGTCGACAGTGCGCGTTATTTCGTTGTGCCGATGGAACATCTGGGCGTAGCGCATCATGTCCGCATGGCCGACGCCCATGCAGCCGTCGTGGTCCGCGAGACGAATGTCCGGCACCGGCCATCTAACAAGCCCCCGCAACGCATAGCCCAGCATGACCGCACCACCGCCAGCTCCGAGTGCGGCGAGCGCCGCACGTCGTGTTAACGCCGCCATCTGGAACTCCTCAGTGGTCTCAACGCTCGGCACGTGGTGATCGCGGGCCATCAACTAGCCGGCTGCACCGGCTACCACGGCTGAACTTGCGTCGTCTTTCCGGCTACGGCCGAGGGGTGCTCGGCGATGTGGTTGCCGGCGACTGCGGAGCCGGACCCTTCGGGCCGCCGGGCCCCATCATCCGCCGGGCATTCCCCGGGCCCCATCATCCCGCCGGGCATTCCCCCGGGCGCCATCATCCCGCCGGGCCCCGTCTGGGCTCCCGGTCCCATACGGCCGCCCCAGCCACCACGATGTATCCCATAGTGGCCACCTGAGCTCCAGCCCAAGAAGAAGCCCGAAAAAAGATCACCGCGACGACGAACACGACTCCGGTAACGATGCCCACCCACATCAAGGCCTGGTTCAGACGGCTTGGCCGCTGTCGGGTGTCGTACTGCGGAGCCTCAGCGGTCGCCGCTGGGCCAGCTACGTTCGATTCAGGTGCTTGAGTCACATTATTGGTTGCCCTTCGGACGAGTCATGTTGGCGCTGCCGATTATCAGGCCAGAACCATCCGACGGTAATGGGACCTCAACCGGGCTCGCCATCCTTTGCCTTCCCATCGATTTCAATCCATACCATATCCCACCCAGGGTGGGGTGGGGCTAGCGGTGAATTACGATAGTTGGAGTCGGGGCCTACGTTGTCAACGACGGGCACGGGGAAGGAATGGCGATGGCGCACGAGCTGACGGAGAAGAAGCGCGCGGCGCTCAACCGACTGAAGACGGTGCGGGGTCATCTGGACGGGATTATCCGGATGCTCGAAGCCGACGCGTACTGCGTGGACGTGATGAAGCAGATTTCTGCGGTGCAGTCTGCGCTGGAGCGCACAAACAGGGTGATGTTGCACAACCACCTGGAGACCTGCTTTTCGCAGGCCGTGCTGGCCGGGCGAGGACAATCAGCCATCGACGAACTGGTCACCGCTCTTAAATTCAGCCCCGCCTTGACCGGTCCGGACCTGGGCTTGAACGGCGCCACCGGCGACGAGGCCGTGGAAGCTGGCACCACCTGAGAAGGCATGTCATCACCGCGTTCAAAGCGCATGCTGCAGCCAGATCCGTAGAGTTGACATGTGAACGCAGTCCTTGCGCCCGATCCGGGACCCGACGCGGGTGCGATCTGGCATTACGGCGATCCGCTGGGCGAGCAGCGCGCCGCCGAAACCGATGCGGTATCGGTGGACCGCTCGCACCGCGCGGTGCTCACCCTGACCGGTCGCGACCGGCGGACCTGGCTGCACAACATCTCTACCCAACACGTCAGCGAACTCCCTGAGGGCACCAGCACGCAAAATCTCAGCCTCGACGGCCAGGGCCGCGTCGAGGATCACTGGATCCAGACCGAGCTGGGCGGTACGACCTACCTCGATACCGAACCGTGGCGGGGTGAGCCGCTGCTGCAGTACCTGCGGAAGATGGTGTTCTGGTCCGAGGTCACTCCGGGCACCGCGGACATGGCGGTGTTGTCGCTGCTGGGTCCGCGGCTGGCTGACCAGGCGGTGCTCGACGTGCTCGGCCTGGATGCCCTGCCCGCCGAACTGATCGCGGTTCCGGTGGCCGGCGGAGGCTTTGTGCGGCGGATGCCCGGCGCCCCGAGCGGCCAAATCGAACTGGACCTGCTGGTGCCGCGCAGCGAGTCGGCCGACTGGCAGAACCGCCTGGCGCGGGCCGGTGTGCGGTCGGCCGGGGTGTGGGCCTACGAAGCCCACCGGGTGACAGCACTGCGCCCGCGGCTCGGCGTCGACACCGATGAGCGCACGATTCCACACGAGGTGGGGTGGATCGGTGGTCCCGGTGAGGGAGCCGTCCATCTGAATAAAGGCTGCTACCGCGGGCAAGAGACCGTCGCACGGGTGCACAACCTGGGCAGACCGCCCCGGATGCTGGTGCTGTTGCACCTTGATGGCTCGGTAGAGCGACCCTCCACAGGTGATGCGGTGCTCACCGGCGGTCGTGCCGTTGGCCGCCTCGGCACCGTGGTCGACCACGTCGACCTTGGGCCGGTGGCACTGGCACTGCTCAAGCGCGGGCTGCCTGCCGACACGGAATTGGCGACCGGCCCGCAGGCCGCGGTCGCTGCGGTAATCGACCCCGATTCGCTGCCGCCCGCCGAACAGATCGGCGCGGGACGGGTGGCCGTTGAACGGTTGCGGGACGGTGCGAGATAATGGCGATGACGTCCAACACAGCGGGCAGGGGTCGCCGACGCCCAACCATGAGGCACGGTAAACTGTCGGCAGGACAATAACGACACCAGGAGATCGGAGCCGCCTACTTTAGGCCGCTCCGTTATTGCGCGAGGGGGTTCCCCCATGGGCCGCGGCCGGGCTAAGGCAAAGCAGACCAAGGTTGCTCGAGAACTCAAATACAGTTCCCCGCAGACCGACTTCCAGCGGCTTCAGCGCGAGTTGTCAGGAACGGGTGCCGACGAATCCAACGAACTGGAAGACGGCCCAGACAATTCGTGGGACGACGAGGACGACTGGCGCCGCTAGCACGCGCGTCCTCGCCGATGCGCTTGGCATCGGCACGGTGTTAGTCCCGGTTAGTTCCGGCTTTTAGAATCTCGGGTGTTGCCCAACCAGTTTTGCCCGCGGCCCATCTTTCCCGCCTTTGCAAACGGTTCCCAGCATCCAGCAGTCCAAGTGCCGTGCGGTCAATATGGCCAAGGCGCGGTCGGTGTCTTCTGGAGCGACCACGGCGATCATGCCGACGCCCATGTTGAACGTCTTTTCCATTTCCTCCCGCGTCACCCGGCCACGCTGGGCAATCATGGCGAACACGGGCGCGGGCGTCCACGTGCCCCGGTCGATCTCGGCGACCAGCCCGTGCGGGATGACGCGTTGCAGGTTACCGGCCAGCCCGCCGCCGGTGACGTGACAGAACGTGCGGACATGGGTTTCGGCGGTCAACGCCAGGCAATCTTTGGCGTAAATCCGGGTGGGCTCCAACAGTTCCTCGCCCAAAGTGCGGCCGAACTCCTCCACATAGCCGGCCAGATTCATCCGGTCGATCTCGAGTAGGACCGTGCGGGCCAGCGAGTATCCGTTGGAATGCAGGCCGGAAGAGCCCAGCGCGATGATGACGTCGCCGGGTTTGACGCGGTCTGGCCCCAGCACGTCATCAGCCTCGACGACACCGATGCCGGTGGCTGAGATGTCGTAGTGGTCCGGTTCCATCAGACCCGGATGTTCGGCGGTTTCGCCGCCGAGCAGCGCGCACCCGGCGCGCACGCATCCCTCGGCGATACCCGCGACGATCGCGCTCAGGCGTTCGGGCACCGTCCGGCCAACGGCGATGTAGTCCTGCAGGAACAGTGGCTCGGCGCCGCAGACGACGAGGTCGTCAACCACCATCGCGACCAGGTCCAAGCCAACGGTGTCGTGCTTGTCCATCGCCTGAGCTACCGCCAGCTTGGTGCCGACACCATCAGTGGAGGCCGCCAGCACCGGCTCGCGGTAGTCGCCACGCAGGGCGAACAATCCGGCGAATCCGCCAAGCCCGCCGCGCACCTCAGGTCTGGTGGCTTTTGTTGCCAGCGGCTTGAACAATTCGACGGCGCGGTCACCGGCTTCGATATCCACCCCGGCCGACGCGTAGGTGATGCTCTGACTGCCCAGTTCTCGTCCGGGGCTTTTTCCGGGATCCGTCATCGCGATAAAGGCTACCGGGCGCCGTTGACGGCCGGCATTAAACGTCTGTGAATCACCAAGAGCGAATTTTGTCAGCGCACGACTGGCACTTCATCGGGCGCCAGATCGTCGAGCCCGGCTCCGCGCGCGGCATTGGCGAGCATGTGCTCGATGACGTTTTTGCCCAAAGCGCTCTCCCCGGGCAGCTCAATCGGATAATGGCCGTTGAAGCATGCGGTGCAGAGCCGCGATGCCGGCTGCTCCGAAGCCGCGATCAGGCCGCGCAGCGAGATGTAGCCCAGTGTGTCGGCCCCGATGGCATGCCGTACCGCCTCGAGCATCTCCTCTTTTTTGTCTTCGACGGCGTTGGCGATCAATTCGGCCGGCGACGGGAAGTCGATGCCATAGAAGCAGGGCCATTTGACCGGCGGCGAAGCGATGCGCACGTGCACTTCCACGGCACCGGCCTCGCGCAGCATTCGCAGCAGTGCGCGCTGGGTGTTCCCCCGCACGATCGAGTCGTCGACAACGATGAGCCGCTTGCCGCGGATCACCTCTCGAAGTGGGTTGAGCTTCAGCCGGATGCCGAGCTGGCGGATGGTCTGCGACGGCTGGATGAATGTGCGCCCGACATAAGCGTTTTTCATCAGGCCCTGCCCGTACGGGATGCCGGATTCTTGCGCGTATCCGACTGCGGCGGGGGTGCCTGATTCCGGCACGCCGATCACCAGATCGGCGTCGACCGGACATTCACGAGCCAACCGATGACCGATATCCACCCGGGTGGCGTGCACGGAGCGGCCGGCGAGCGTGCTGTCCGGCCGGGCCAGGTACACGTACTCGAAGACGCAGCCCTTGGGCGTGGGATTGGCGAAACGCGTCGAGCGCACTCCGTCGGCGTCGATCGCCAGCAATTCGCCTGGCTCGATGTCGCGCACGAACGAGGCGCCGACAATGTCGAGCGCAGCTGTTTCGGAGGCCACCACCCAGCCGCGATCCAGCCGTCCGAGCGAAAGTGGCCGCACCCCATATGGATCGCGGCACGCATACAGCGTGTTCTCGTCCATGAAGGTCAAGCAGAACGCGCCGCGCACGGTCGGCAGCAGGTCCAGCGCCGCCTGTTCCAGGGTGGAATCGGCTGCGCCGTGGGCCAGCAGCGCGCCCAAGATGTCCGAGTCCGTCGTCGCCGGGGCCGGGCAGCGCCGCGCGATCAACCCCGCGTCGCGGGCGCGTGCGGCAAGCTCGGCGGTGTTGACCAGATTTCCGTTGTGCCCCAACGCGACCCCGGTGCCGGCCGCGGTGTTGCGGAACACCGGTTGCGCGTTCTCCCACGTTGTGTCGCCCGTGGTGGAGTAGCGGCAGTGCCCGATGGCGACGTGGCCCTGCATTGCGGCCAGTGTCTGCTCGTCGAATACCTGGCTGACCAGGCCCAAGTCTTTGAAGACAAGCACCTGGGATCCGTCGGCGACGGCGATACCCGCGGCTTCCTGCCCGCGATGCTGCAGGGCGTACAAGCCGTAGTAGGTGAGTTTGGCGACTTCCTCGCCCGGGGCCCAGACGCCGAATACACCACACTCTTCACGGGGCGAGTTCAGGTCCTGCTCGGGTTTCTGGACGGTCACGGTTCGGCAGCTCCCCGGGGAACGATTGGTGACGTAACGGAGTCTACGGGCACGACGGCCCCACCGCCGAATCCGTCGGGTGTGTTGAACGCCGAAAAAATCATCTTGCCACCCTAAATCTGCAGTTCAGGGTTATATTCGGCTGACATCGAACAGGGGTAGCCAGTGTTCGATTTCACCGGCTCGAGAGCCGGAAAGGCTCACCGCACCGGTGCTCTTCGTCGCGGCGAACGACAACATCCCGGTGGCCAGGAGCAGCCACGTCCGCGGATCGGTTTCTACGACATTGGGTGGCGTGCCGCGGGTGTGCCTGGGCCCGGAAATACACTGCACCGCGGCTAACGGCGGGATCCGCACCTCGACGCTTTGTCCGGGCGCCACAGCGGCCAGGGTGCGCGCGGTGAGCCGAACGGCGGTCGCCAGGCCTTCCCGGTCGGGCGCAGGTTGGGTTTCGTCACGCAACCAGTCCGCAATGGCCAACACGGCCTGCCGGGTCTTTGCCGGATCGGCTTTTTCACGGGCGGCCATACCTTAGGGTCTCAAAGTCATGCAGCGCCGTCGCTTGGGGCGCGGTCCACCGTACAAGACCGTCGGCCTCGTGACGATCGTGGCCATCGGACTGGCCGGGGCCGTCCTGTACCTGCAATTCCGCGGCGATCTCACGCCGAGCACCAAGTTGACGATGGTGGCTGCCCGGGCGGGCTTGGTGATGGATCCCGGTTCCAAGGTCACCTACAACGGGGTCCAGATCGGCCGAGTGTCCAGCATTTCCGAGATCACCCGTGACGGCAAGCCGGCCGCCAAGGTGGTCCTGGATATCACCCCGAAGTACCTCACGCTGATTCCGGCAAACGTGGCGGCCGCCATCAAGGCAACCACGGTGTTCGGCAATAAGTATGTTGCGTTGAGCTCACCACGGAATCCCGCGACGCAATCAATCACACCGTCCACCGTCATCGATGCGACGTCGGTGACGACCGAGTTCAACACATTGTTCGAGACTGTCACCTCGATCGCTGAGAAAGTCGATCCGGTCAAGGTGAATCTGACGCTCTCTGCGGCCGCGCAGGCGCTGACCGGGTTGGGCGGAAAATTCGGCGCCTCGCTGATCAACGGCAACGCGATCCTCGACGACGTGAACCCGCGGATGCCCAAAATCCACACTGACATTAGGCGGGTGGCGGCGCTGGGTGACACCTATGCTGACGCCGCACCCGACTTATGGGACGCGCTGGACCATGCGGTGACCACCGCGCGCACACTCAACCGGCAACAAGGCGAGCTGGATGCGGCGTTACTGGCGGCGGCCGGAGTGGGCAACACCGGCGCAGACGTTTTCGGGCGGGGTGGGCCATACCTGGTGCGTGGTGCCGCGGATCTGGTTGCCACCAGCCAACTACTCGACGAGTACAGTCCGGAGATCTTTTGCACTATCCGCAATTTCCACGACGTGGCACCCAAGGTCTACGCCGACCTCGGCAGCAACGGCTACTCGTTGGGAGCCCACTCAGGCGGCTCCATCGCGGGGGCGCCCAACCCTTACATCTATCCGGACAACCTGCCGCGGATCAACGCCAGGGGTGGGCCCGGTGGACGACCTGGCTGCTGGGAAACGATCACTCGAGAACTGTGGCCGGCTCCGTTCCTGGTGATGGACACCGGCGTAAGCATTGCTCCCTACAACCATCTCGAACTCGGTTCGCCGCTGGTAGTCGATTACGTGTGGGGCCGCCAAGTGGGTGACTACACCATCAACCCGTAAAGACATTCGCAGCGATTCGACGAGCATAACCGAGGACCAGGACCTAGCGTCGTCCCGACCATTCATACGAAAAGCGTTGGCCTGGACTGACATTCCGCTCCTGCTGATTCGCAACGACAAAAATCGCCCGATGCTCGCGGTCGATATCGAAATGCGCGCAGCGCTCGAGCGCACGCTGGTCATCGCCAGCGCTACCGCGCCTATGTACGCTAAAACTATTGACGAGAAAGGGATTTCCCCTGTTCTCATCGCCAAGGACCAGCGATCCGGAGTTTCGGGTAAGGCGTGCGGCGCAGATGCCACAGGTTGTGGTTGCCTTTACGCCGAGCGCCGCCGCACAGTCAGCGCGGCGATCGCACCGGCCTCGTTGATCGCCAGGTGCGCCAGCATGGGCGCGGCGATGCTGCCGGAACGGTCCGCCAGCCAACCGAACAGCCAGCCGCCGATGCCGGTGACCAGAACGGTGGCCACCGCCGGCTCACCCGTCGCACGAGCATCCGCGATGTGGAAGAGTCCAAAACTGGCGGCTTGCAGCAACCTTCCGCCGGCCTGCCCGAACGCACCTGAACCTGCTGTGCCCAGCGCCGCACGGAATGCCGATTCCTCGGCCCAGACGGTGCCGACGGGTATCTGCAACAGCAGCCAGCGAGGCACCGGCGCGGCCGGCTCGCGGACGGCCATCGCCAGCCGCACCGGCGGCAGCAGGGCGGTGGCGGCGATCGCGCTCGCCGACGCCACTCCGGCCGCAGATCCCAACCGCAACCCCGCCCACAACCGCGGCGGCCACAAGCCCAGCGGCGCACGCGTCACCAGCACCAGCAGCCCGCCCACGCCGGCCTGCAGCGTCACCCTCAATGCAGACGGTAGCCGTGGACTGACGAAGCTCCAGCCGACCAGGGCGGCGGCTAGAGACAGCACATAAGTCCGACGAAAACGTCCGCCCTCCATCAGGATTCGCTATTGCCGCTCATCCGAACAAGCGCGGCAGCACCGACTCGGACGTCTCGCGCAGTTCTGCCAGGGACACGGTGAACAAACCCTGAAGCTCCAGCGCGTCGGAACCTTGATCGACGACCCCGATGCGTACCGCGGGCAGTCCCCGTGCCTCGCACATCGAACGGAATCGGCTCTCCTCGGTGCGCGGTACCGCCACCAGCACCCGGCCCGCCGACTCGGAAAACAACATCACGAACGGATCGGTGCCCTCGGGAAGCACGATGCGGCAGCCGGTTTCACCCGCCAGTGCCGCTTCTACCACTGCTTGCGCGAGGCCGCCTTCGGACAGGTCGTGCGCCGCGGACACCAGCCCGTCGCGCGACGCCGAGCTCAGCACCTCGGCCAACAGCTTTTCGCGCGCCAGGTCAACCTTCGGCGGCAGGCCACCCAGATGATCGGCGGTCACTTGCGCCCAGATGGAACCGTCGAACTCGTCGCGCGTATCGCCCAGCAGAATCAGGGTCTCCCCCGGTTCGCGGCCCAGGCCCGTGGGGATGCGCCGGTCGACGTCGTCGATGACGCCGAGCACGCCCACCACCGGCGTCGGCAGGATCGCTGCCGACCCGGTTTGGTTGTAGAAGCTGACATTGCCGCCGGTCACTGGAATTCCCAGGGCCGCACAGCCGTCGGCCAGGCCCCGCACCGCCTGCGCGAACTGCCACATGACCCCGGGATCCTCGGGCGAACCGAAGTTGAGACAGTTGGTCACCGCGACCGGGGTGGCGCCGGTGACGGCGACGTTGCGATACGCCTCGGCCAGCGCGAGTTGTGCACCGGCGTAAGGATCCAGCAGGGTGTAGCGCCCTGACGCGTCGGTCGATAACGCGATACCGCGGCCGGTGGATTCGTCAACGCGCAGCATGCCGCCGTCGGCGTGCTCAGCCAGCACGGTGTTGCCGCGCACATACCGGTCGTACTGTTCGCTGATGAACGCGCGGCTGCACAGGTGCGGGCTGCCCAGCAGCGCAAGCGAAGTCGCACGCAGTTCAGCACCGCTCGCCGGCCGTGGCAGCCTGGTCGAGCGGTCTGCGTTCAAGGCGCTCTGTGATTCGGGACGGACGACCGGACGCTGGTACACCGGGCCTTCATGGGCCACGGTGCGCGGCGGCACGTCGACGACCGTCTCGTCGCGCCAGGTGATCCGCAGCCTGTCGCCCCCGGTGACCTCGCCGATCACCGTGGCCAGCACCTCCCATTTGCGGCACACCGCCAAGAAGGCATCCACGTTGTCCGGCGCGACCACCGCGCACATCCGCTCCTGCGACTCGCTGCACAGCACCTCCGCGGGCGTCATCTCCGTGGTCCGCAGCGGGACGGTATCGAGTTCGATCGTCATCCCACCGTCCCCGGCAGACGCCAATTCCGAGGTAGCACAAGATAATCCAGCGCCCCCCAGGTCCTGTATGCCGATCACCAGGCCACCCGCGTAGAGCTCGAGGCAGCACTCGATGAGCACCTTCTCCATAAACGGGTCGCCCACTTGAACCGAGGGCAGCTTCTTGCGGGATCCCTCGCTGTCGAAGGTGTCCGAGGCCAGCACCGACACCCCGCCGATTCCGTCCAGCCCGGTCCGTGCGCCAAACAGAATGATCTTGTTGCCGGCACCCGAGGCGAACGCCAAATGCAAGTCCTCCTGGCGTAATACGCCGACGCACAACGCATTAACCAACGGGTTACCGGCGTAGCACGCGTCGAAGACGGTCTCGCCGCCGATGTTGGGCAAGCCCAGCGAGTTGCCGTATCCGCCGATGCCGCGGACCACGCCGTCGAGCACGCGACGGGTGTCCGGCGCGTCAGCGGCGCCGAACCGAAGCTGGTCCATCACGGCGACCGGTCGCGCGCCCATCGCCATGATGTCGCGGACGATGCCACCGACGCCGGTGGCCGCACCCTGGTAGGGCTCCACGTAGGACGGGTGGTTGTGCGATTCCACTTTGAAGGTGACGGCCCAGCCGTCGCCGATGTCGACGACACCGGCGTTTTCGCCGATGCCCGCCAGCATGCCGGTGCGCATTTCATCGGTGGTGGTCTCGCCGAAGTAGCGCAGGTGAACCTTGGAGGACTTGTACGAGCAGTGCTCGCTCCACATCACCGAGTACATCGCCAGTTCGGTATCGGTGGGTCGGCGGCCCAGGATCTCGCGAATCCGCTGGTACTCGTCGTCTTTGAGACCCAACTCCCCGAATGGCTGCGGCTCGTCGGGGGTCATCGCAGCCCGCTCGACGGTGTCGATCGCCTGGGTGCGCGCACTCGTCCCGGAGACAGTCACACCAGATAGTCTAGGGGCGGCGGAGCTCCGGCCGTCTGAACGCTGCGGCGGACGTTGCATCGTCATTCCGGGGCAAGGAACGCGCGCATCGCTGCCGAGTAGGCGGCGACGTCATGCGCACCCATCAACTCTCGCGCGGAGTGCATCGCAAGCTGAGGAGCGCCGACGTCGACGGTGGGGATGCCCGTCCGAGCCGACGCCAGTGGCCCGATCGTCGACCCGCACGGCAGGTCGGCCCGGTGCTCGTAACGCTGCAATGCAACCCCGGCCTGCTGACAAGCCAGCGCGAAGGCCGCAGCCGTGCGTCCGTCGGTGGCGTAGCGCAGATTCGGGTGCACTTTGAGCACGGGCCCGGCGTTGACCTCGATCAGGTGGCTGGGCTCGTGCCGCTCCGGGTAGTTGGGGTGGGTGGCGTGTGCCATGTCCGCTGAGGCCAGCAGCGATGCCGGCAGCCGGCGCAGGAAGTCTTCCCGGTTGCCGCCGGCCGCGAGCACGATCCGCTCCAGGACGGTACTCAGTAGGTTGGATTGCGCCCCGTGGTCGGAGGACGAACCGACCTCCTCGTGGTCGAAGAGCACCAATACAGGCAAGAAGCCCCGCGGCTCGGCGGCCAATAGTGCCTGAATGCCCGCATAGCAACTGGCCTGATTGTCCAGCCGGGGAGCGCTGAGCAGGCTGGCATCGGCACCGATCACCGTCGACGGGGTCAGATCGTGAGTCATCAGGTCGGCGGCCAGCACGTCGGTCGCCGGCACTCCGGCGCGCTCGGCGACGTACTCGACAAAGGACCCCGCTACTTCGCCGACGCCCCATACCGCGTTGATGTGCCGCTGCGGGTCCAGTGTCAGCGACTTGCGATCCTCGGCCAGGTGAATGGCCAACTGCGGCACCCGAAGGATCGGATCGTCTATCCGGACGAGCCGGTGAGCGATCCCGGCACCGTCCCGCACCGCCCTCACTGACAGGCGCCCACTGATGCCCAGATCGCGGTCCAGCCAGGAGTTGAGCCATGCTCCCCCGTACGGCTCCAGCGCCACCACCCGCCAGCCGGCGATCAACCGGTCCGGGTGCTGCTTGACGCGCAGGTTGGGGCTGTCGGTGTGTGCGCCGACGATCCGGAACGGACCGTCAGGTCCGCCAGAATTCCAGGCGACCAGTGAGCCGGCCCGCACGGTGAAGTAGCGGCCCGGTTGGTCCGGCCATCGTTCGGTTTCGCTGAGCTCGGTGTACCCGGCGGCGATTAGCCGGGCTGCCGCCGTGGAACAGACATGAAATGGCGACGGAGAGTCGTCAATGAAGTCGCAGAGGCCTCGTGCACTGGCTGATGTCGTCGGCGCATCGGACATGGTCAACATCATCGCTGTCGGCGAGAACGGAGTTCACGCTAGGGTCGGCAGAGTGCCTCCCGTCCAGCCGCAACCCATCCTCGAGCCGTTGACGCCTGCGGCGATCTTCCTCGTGGTGACCATCGACGACGGTGCAGAGGAGACTGTGCACGACGCGCTACCGGACATTTCCGGGCTGGTGCGCGCGATCGGTTTTCGCGAGCCGCCGAAACGGTTGTCGGCGATCGCCTCGATCGGCTCAGACGCCTGGGATCGCTTGTTTTCCGGACCGCGTCCCGCCGAACTACATCCGTTCATCGAGCTGAAAGGTCCGCGGCACACCGCCCCGGCCACGCCCGGGGACTTGTTGTTCCACATCCGGGCGGAAAGCTTGGATGTCTGTTTCGAGCTGACCGACCGCATCCTCAAGTCGATGGCCGGGGCGGTCACCGTGGTCGACGAGGTGCACGGGTTCCGCTACTTCGACAACCGCGACCTGCTGGGATTTGTCGACGGCACCGAAAACCCGGACGGCGCACTGGCCGTCAGGTCCACCACGATCGGCGACGAGGATCCCGACTTCGCCGGCTCATGCTACGTGCACGTACAGAAATACATGCACGACATGTCGTCATGGAATTCGCTGTCGGTCACCGAGCAGGAGCGGGTGATCGGCCGGACCAAACTGGAAGACATCGAACTCGATGACGAAGAGAAGCCGGCTAATTCCCATATCGCCCTCAACGTCATCACCGACGACGAAGGCACCGAGCGCAAAATCGTGCGGCACAACATGCCGTTCGGTGAGCTCGGCAGGGGCGAGTACGGCACGTACTTCATTGGCTACTCGCGCACGCCACAGGTCACCGAACAGATGCTGCGGAATATGTTCCTCGGCGATCCGTCCGGCAACACCGACCGCATCCTCGACTTTTCCACAGCGGTCACCGGTGGCCTGTTCTTCTCCCCCACCGTCGACTTCCTTGACGACCCCCCGCCCCTGCCCGCCCCGCTGGTAACAGCGGCACCCGTTTCTGACAGCGCCTCTGACAAAGGCTCACTTTCGATCGGCAGCCTGAAAGGAACCTCTTGATGAACAACCTCTACCGCGACCTGGCACCGGTCACCGAAGCCGCTTGGGAAGAAATCGAATTGGAGGCGACCCGGACGTTCAAGCGCCATGTCGCCGGACGCCGGGTGGTCGACGTCAGCGGGCCCGGCGGGCCGGTCACCGCGGCGGTCAGCACCGGTCGGCTGCTCGACGTGCAGGCTCCCACCGATGGGGTGGTGACTCACCTGCGGGCAAGCAAACCCCTTGTCCGGCTACGGGTTCCGTTTACCCTTTCACGCTACGAGATCGACAACGTCGAGCGCGGTTCGCAGGACTCCGACTGGGACCCGGTCAAGACCGCCGCCAAGAAGCTGGCGTTCGTCGAGGACCGCGCCATCTTCGAGGGCTACCCCGCCGCGTCGATCGACGGCATCCGCAGCTGCAGCTCTAACCCTTCGCTGACGTTGCCCGAGGATCCGCGCGACATGCCCGATGCCATTTCGCAGTCGTTGACTTCACTGCGGCTGGCCGGCGTCGACGGTCCGTATTCGGTGCTGCTGTCCGCCGACGTCTACACCAAAGTGAGCGAGACCACCGAACACGGATATCCCATCCGTGAGCACCTGAACCGACTGGTCGACGGCGACATCATCTGGGCGCCGGCCATCGACGGCGCCATGGTGCTGACCACCCGCGGCGGCGACTTTGACCTGCAGCTCGGCACCGATGCCGCGATCGGTTACACCAGCCACGACGCCGACACCGTGCAGCTGTATCTGCAGGAGACATTGACGTTCCTGTGCTACACCGCCGAAGCGTCGGTCTGCCTCGGCTGCTAGCACATAGGTTTCCCCTAAAGGTCCAGCACCACGTCGCTTTCCGGAGCAGCCGAGCAGATGAGCACCGATCCCTGTTCGGGCGGCTCCAGCGGCTGCTGGACGTAAGTCGTCGTCCCGGCAACGACTCCGGTGACGCATAGGTGACAGACCCCGCTTCGACAGGAGAAACGGGTCGGCACATCGCAGGCTTCGGCAAGGTCAAGTATGCTTCCGTAGCCGGACGACCAGTTGACCGTCAATCCGCTGCGGGCGAAGGTGATTAGCGACCCGGTTCCCGGCGTTCCCGTCGGCGGGTGCGGTGGCTTACGGGTAGCATCGTCGACGATGCCCGGATTGATCGGCGGCAGGGCGCCGAATAGTTCGCTATGGATCTGTGCGGGGTCGAGTCCGACTCCGGTGAGTGCCCCTCGCATGTCGCCCATGAATTGCGTTGGACCGCAGAGGTACGCGGCGGCATCGGCCGGTAAGCCCAGCCGCGCGATCGTCCGCTGGTCCAGACGTCCCTGCGTCTGCGTGTAGAGCACCAGCTGTCGAGCGTGGGGCAGTGACTCGATCAGGGTGGTGACTTCGGCTGCAAAGGAATGGGTTTCGCGATTCCGGGTGGTATGCAGCCACCAGATGTCGCGGGCACTGTGGGTCGCCGACAGCGAGTGCAACATCGCCAGGACCGGAGTGATACCGATCCCCGCCGAGATAAAGACGACCGGATTGGTGCCGCCGGTGAGGTAGAAGTCACCACGCGGGGCGGCGCCCTCGACGACCGACCCGGGTTTGATGTGGGCGTGCAGCCATTGGCTCACCAGACCGTGATCTTCGCGTTTGACGCTGATGCGGTAGTCGCCCGCATTGGGTTCCCCCGAGAGGGAGTAGCTGCGCAAGGGCGTGGGCTCGTCGGCACCGGAAATTCTCACCGTCAGGTACTGGCCGGGCAGCGCCGGTGGCAGGGCGCTGTGGTCATCGGCCTCTAACCGGATCGACATCACCTGTGCACTTTCCCGGCGTATTGCGCTGACCCGCAACGGGCGAAATCCGTTCCACACAGCAGCCGTCTGCGCCCCGGAGTGCTCGTTCGCTGTCAGCATGTCGTGGAAGGACTGCAGCCAGCCGGGGCTCAGCGCCGGAATGTCGACGGCTTTACGGAGGTGCTCCATGTTGCGGTTGGGCAGATACAGCAGCGCGTCGACGTCGGCGACGCTGAGTTGGTGGTGTCCGCGGCGGATTCGGACGATATCGTCACCGGAGCGCACCTGTCCCTCGGTGATGACACGGAAGTAGAAGCCCGGACGGCGCCGGGAGACAAGAAGGTTTGGCATTTTTGGTTCGTTGAGCCGCACGCCAACCCGGAAGCAGGTAACGCGCGGCTGGGTAACCTCGAATTCGGCACTGCCGATGCGGTAGCGGTCGCCAATGCACACGTCGTCATCGGCGAGTCCGGTAACGGTGAAGTTTTCACCGAAGTGGCCGGGCCGAAGGTCATCGCGGCCCAGGAACAACTTCCAGAAGTCGTACGACTCCGTTTGATACACCATCACAGCGCGTTGTTCACCACCGTGGCCGGCGAGATCGCCCTGGCCGTCCCCGTCGATGTTGAGGCGGCGCACCATGACCGGTCCGTCAACCGGCGTTTTCCATATTCCCGTGTAAACGGTTTTGCCGCGCCACGGCACGTTTTTGGGCATGCCCACATTGACCGAAACAAGCCTTCCCACTTGTGCCTCCTGGTGGTGGTGTCGAGGGCCAAGCTGTATGCGGACGGGTACACCGGTCGGGCGCGGATGGTGGTCGACCTGGACCGGGGCTGCCTGCTCGGTGTAACTCTGGTTGGCCCGAGTGTTACCGAGCTGCTGCACTCGGCCACCATCGCCGTCGCCGGTCAGGTTCCCATCGATCGATTGTGGCACGCCGTGCCGTGCTTCCCGACTATCGGTGAGCTGTGGCTGAGACTTCTTGAGGCGTATCGGGATCTATCCGCACACGATAATTAACCCGCACACGATAATTAACTCCGAGGAGCGATCATGGGAACCGCAGACGGATTCCACCCCGACTTCGACGACACGGCGGCGGAGGTCACACCCAACCGGGTGCACCACGTCAAGGCGTCGGACATCAGTTCCGACACCGCGCAGTCGGAGGGGATGCGGCGCTTCGCCGCTCTGTCCGGTCGGTCTGTCGGCGCGGAGAAAATATGGATGGGCGAGACGCACGTATCACCTGAAACCGTGTCGGCCAACCATCATCACGGTGAATCCGAGACCGCAATTTATGTACGAAGCGGAAACCCGGAGTTCGTGTTTCACGACGGTGTTCAGGAGGTGCGCATCTCAACGCAACCGGGCGACTACATCTTCGTCCCGCCGTATCTGCCGCACCGGGAAGAAAATCCCGATCCAAACACATCCGCGGAGGTCGTGATCGCGCGCAGCACCCAGGAGGCCATCGTGGTCAATCTGCCCGGGCTATATCCGCTCTGAGCGCTTAGTACACGGCGACTTCGATGAGGTTCCCCCGATATCACGGCGGTAGTGGGAGGTCATCGCGCCTAGCGCCCCAATCTTGGTTACCGGTCCGAGAGATGATTTCCACTCCGCAAGCGGCGAGATGGGCACGAACCTCGTCCGGGCTCGAGCGTGTGACAAAGCACAAGTCTTCTCCAACCAGCCGCTTCAACGGACCCGGTGACCCAATCTGGATCGTCGGCCAGCGCGCCGACTGGTCGCAGGTTGATTTTCTGATCGCGCCTGGGAGTTGACATCGCCCGGGCCGCCCACGAGATCCGTGCGGCCGGCGCATCCCTCGAAGTAGCCGGCGCATTGAACCTGCCGTTGGGCTCACCGGTCTTAGCGCTCGGGCGCATCAGCTACTCCGATGACGACAGGCCCCTCGAGGTAGCGGAGTTCCACTATCGCCCGGAGCGGTACAGGTTTTCCGTTACCTTGCCCCGAACGATGCCCGAACCCGGCGCCGGGATTATCGAAAGCCGAGATTTCATCAACCCGCCCGCTTAGTCGGCGACGGCGAGCATGACTTCTACGCTCTGAGCCGCCACGACTGCCCTGACAGGCTGACCGCCGCTCAGCGAATTCTCAACAGATTCTTCGGTCCAGCTTTGCTTGGTTCCAAGGATCCCCAAAGTCATCGGTCGCAGCATTAGTCTCATGACGAATGAGCCCCGGTGCGCGAATCTGATCGAACGTTACCTGCGCACCCGCGGGCGACGCTATTTCCGCGGCCATCACGATGGCGAATACTTCTTCGTCATGGCCGCACGTCCGCGGCGCCTGCACGTCCATCTCGAGATTTGTCCCGCGCACGACGACGTGTTGATCATCCGTGTCACCCCAGAGTGTTTTTTCCCCGCAGTCGACCGCCCCTGGTTGGCGTACTTCTCTGAGACCTGGAACCGCCAGGACCGCCAGGTCACCGCAATCGTGCACGGTTCTTCCGATCCACAACGCATCGGTGTTGTGGCGCGCAGGTCACAATGGATCAGGAAGAGCGTCTCGTTCGAGGATTTCGCTTCCTTCGCCGACCGCACTATCGCAGACGCAGTCGACCTCTTTGCTGAGTTGAGCCCGGTCGTCGAATTGCCGTCGAGGGCCCAGCCGTTGCTGCGCGACGCCGGCTGAGATCCTGGCGGCAACGTCGTCGACGCGCGCCCCGTGGTTTCGGGCCGGGTCCGCAGCTCTACGGGCGGATGATGGCCTATCTGCCGACCGCGATTGCCCCGGCCGCGTTTCGGTGGTTAGGTCGGCGCGACGCGCCGAACAAGTTGATGAACGTGGCGGTTTCGAGTGTTATAGGGCCGCGTGAGCGCGGCCACTTCGGGGGCGCGGCGGTCAGCGAGATCTACTCGACCGGCGTCCTCTCGCCGGGCGCCCCGGTCAACATCACCGTGTGGAGCTATGTCGACCAACTCGGTGTCGCGGTGCTCACCGACGACCAGACGTTCAACGACCCACACGAAGCAACGGACGCCATTCGCGCATCATTCACTGAGTTGCGCAATGCCGCAGGGATTTCCGCTTAGACAGTGAGAACCGCATCCAACACCGAATAGAACAGGCCCAGTCCGTCGTCGGAGGGGCCCGTCAGCGCTTCGATGGCATGCTCGGGATGCGGCATCAGCCCGACGACACGACCGTCGGCGGAGCTGACGCCGGCGATGTCATGCAGCGAGCCGTTGACGTTCTCGTGGTAGCGGAACACCACCCGTCCCTCGCTTTCGAGCTGGTCGAGCACTTCGGCCGGGGCCACGTAGCGGCCCTCGCCGGACTTCAGCGGCACCAGCAGGTCTGCCCCGGGCTCGAAACGCGACGTCCACGCCGTCGAGGTCGATGTCACCCGCAGCCACACATCGCGGCAGATGAAGTGCAAACCTGCGTTGCGGGTCAGGGCCCCGGGGAGCAGCCCGGCCTCGCAGAGTACCTGAAAGCCGTTGCAAATTCCCAATACTGGCATGCCACGCCGCGCCGCATCCACTACCTCGGCCATCACTGGAGCGAATCTGGCGATCGCACCGGCCCGCAGGTAGTCGCCGTAGGAGAAACCGCCGGGGACCACCACGGCGTCGACGCCTTTGAGGTCGGCGTCGGCATGCCACAGGCTGACCGCCTCGGCGCCGACACGCCGTGCCGCCCGGGCCGCGTCCACGTCGTCAAGTGTCCCGGGAAAGGTGATGATGCCGATTCGTGCCGTCACTGCGCTTCCCGGCTAATCGTCCAGTCCTCGATCACGGTATTCGCCAACAGCGTTTCCGCGATCTCGGCCAGTACAGAATCGTCGACGGTATCGTCCACTTCGAGCTCAAACCTCTTGCCCTGCCGAACATCTGAGATCCCCGGATGGCCGAGCCGGCCCAGTGCGCCGACAATCGCCTGACCCTGCGGGTCGAGAATCTCCGCTTTGGGCATCACATTAACGACCACCCGCGCCACCTGCGCTCCTCCTCAGATCCGTCCCGGCGCCCACTCTACCGGCGAAGGTGCCCCGCGCCGCTCATGGGCACGAGGCGATGTAGGCCTCGCAAAGCGGCGCGGTCATGGCGTTCAGCACCGCGTCGTCCGCCATCGCCGGCCATGGCACCTGCGGCGGCCCAGACGACCAGAGCGTGAGCTCGCTGATCGTACTGCTCGCCACGTGGGCGATCAGGTAGGTGTGCACAATCACCGGACCGCTGATCACCGCGGCCGTCCGGTTCGGTTCATCAGTGGTGATCGACGGCGACTGCAGCGGTGCCCGCTGCTGGCAGCCGCGCAGCGCGGCGACGGTATTGCTGAACACCGAAGCCGCGATCGCGCCACCACGGGCCGTATCACCGCGCCAGTGCAGGACCTGAGCCTGCAGCTGCCACTGACCATCTGGATGGACCACCGTCGCGCGAGCCGCGACCGCCCAGGCCCGAGGGTCCTGCGGTAGCGCGGGTGTGGCACAGAGCTCCTCGAACCGGAACCGCGGCCCGGGCGCGGCCCCGGTCACCTGCACCGCCAGACCGGCCAGCGCGGGCCAGTTGTAAACCGAGTTCAGCGGCACGGCACGCTGCTGGATCCAAGCGGTGTCGGGGATCTGGTCGCACACCGGCGGGCAAGTCTGCGGTTCCGCGTGTACGGGCATCACGACGGCAAAAGCCACCGCGAGGCCACCGGCAACCAGGATCGTCGCCAGGATCACCCGCATCGGCACCTCCCTGTCAGGGCACAATCGTAGACATGCAATTGACGCATTTCGGCCATTCCTGCCTACTCGCCGAGTTCGACCACACCCGCGTGCTCTTTGACCCCGGTGTGTTCGCACACGGTTTCGGGGGAATCACCGGCCTGACGGCGATCGTGATCACCCATCAGCACAACGACCACGTCGATGTGGCGCGGCTGCCGGCGCTGCTCGAGGACAACCCGGATGCCGCGCTGTACGCCGATCCGCAAACCACCGCTCAACTGGGCGCGCCGTGCCGGGAAGTGCACGTCGGCGACGAGCTGCAGATCGGTGAGCTGACTGTCCGGGCCGTCGGTGGCCGGCACGCGGTCATCCATCCGGAAATCCCTGTGATAGAGAACATTTCGTATCTCGTGGGCGATGGTGACCATCGCGCCAGGTTGATGCATCCCGGTGATGCACTGTTCGTGCCCGACGAGCCGGTGGACGTGTTGGCCACGCCGGCGGCGGCCCCGTGGATGAAGATTTCGGAAGCCGTCGATTACCTGCGGGCGGTGGCGCCGGCACGCGCGGTACCCATCCACCAAGGGATCGTCGCGCCGGAGGCGCGGGGCATCTACTACGGCCGGCTCACCGAGATGACCAGCACCGACTTCCAGGTGTTGCCCGAAGAAAGCGCAGTCATCTTCTAACGCGAGCTGGGGCAACTCTTAGGTGATGTCGTCGGCGGCGCCGCGGCCCGCGGCGCGACCGGAGAAAATGCAGCCGCCCAGGAATGTGCCTTCCAAGGCGCGGTACCCGTGCACGCCGCCCCCGCCGAACCCGGCCACCTCGCCGGCGGCGTAGAGCCCGGTCAGCGGCGTGCCGTCGGCCTTCAGCACGCGTGAAGCCAGGTCAGTCTCAATCCCGCCCAACGTCTTTCGAGTCAAGATGTGCAGCTGGACGGCGATCATGGGACCGGCCTTCGGATCGGTCAACCGGTGCGGCGCCACCACCCGGCCCAGCCGGTCGCCCAGATAGCCGCGGGCGGCCCGGATCGCGGTGATCTGACCGTCTTTGCTGAACTTGTTGGCCACCTCGCGGTCGCGGGCGGTGACCTCGGCCTCCACCGTGGCGTAGTCCAGCGGCTCCACATCGGGCAGCTTGTTCATCGCGGTCACCAACTCGCGCAACGAGTCTGCGCTGACAAAGTCCACACCCCGGTCGACGAACGCCTGCACCGGTCCCGGAGGCCCGGAGCGCGCCCGGGAACGCAGCAGATCGCGCACGCTCTGCCCGGTCAGGTCGGGATTCTGCTCCTGCCCGGAAAGCGCGAATTCCTTCTCAATGATTCTGGCGTTCAACACAAACCACGTGTAATCAAACCCGGACTTGGTGATGTATTCCAGGGTTCCGAGCGTGTCGAAACCGGGGTACAGCGGGACCGGCAACCGCTTGCCTTTTGCATCGAGCCACAGCGACGACGGGCCCGGAATGATGCGGATCCCGTGCAGCGGCCAGATCGGGTCGTAATTGGTGATGCCCTCGGTGTAATGCCACATCCGGTCGGGGTTGATCACCCGTGCACCGGCTTTTTGGGAAATGCCGATCATCCTGCCGTCGACGTGGGCCGGCACTCCGCTCAGTAGTTGTTCGGGGACGCGGCCCATCCGCTTTGGCCAATTCTTTCGCACCAGCTCGTGGTTGCCGCCGATTCCGCCACTGGTCACGATCACCGCAGGAGCACGGAATTCGAACTTTCCCACCGTGTTTCGCGAGGAGACCACCCCTCGGGGTGTAGCCGAGGGCTCCAGCACGGTGCCCCGGACGCCCATCACCGCGTCACCCTCGACGATCAACGCGTCGACCTGGTGGCGGTGCGCGAAGCGCACTGTCGAGCGGTCCCTTAGCTGACGCGCAAAGATCTCGACCAACGCGGGACCGGTACCCCATGTGATGTGGAAGCGGGGCACCGAATTGCCGTGCCCCTGTGCGCCGTATCCGCCACGCTCGGCCCAGCCCACCAGCGGGAAAATCTTCAGGCCCCGAGCACGCAACCAGCTGCGCTTTTCCCCGGCCGCGAAATCGACGTAGGCGTGCGCCCATTGGCGTGGCCAGTAGTCCTCGGGCCGATCAAACGCGGCCGTACCGAGCCAGTCCTGCAAGGCAAGTTCGTGGCTGTCGCGAATACCCAGGCGGCGCTGCTCGGGACTGTCGACGAAGAACAGACCGCCGAAAGACCAAAACGCCTGCCCGCCCAGATTCGCGCTGTTCTCCTGGTCAATGATCAGCACCCGCAGGCCGCGGTCCACCAATTCGCAGGCGGCCACCAAGCCTGCCAGCCCCGCTCCGACGATAATCGCGTCAGCGCCGAACCCTGCAGCCGAAGATTCGCTCATGTTGGAACAGGGTAGTGCCCCGGCCAGCGGGTTAGTCAGACGCTTCGTCAGGCGGCGTCGAGAATCGCCTTGTCGTGCCGCCAGCGGTACACCGTCGGTGTGCAGCCGTGCATCAAAGCCAGGTCGACGGCATCGAGCATCGCCTGCAGCGGCCCGGGTTTGCGCAAGTGACGAGCGGCGACGGCGACCCGCACTATGCCGCCGCGGCGAGCGATCCGCTCGGCGGACAGCACCACCATCCGGCACCACCACGGCTCGGTGAGAAAGCCTTCTCCGATACCAAGAACCCGGGCGCGAACGGTGGTGTGCCGGACCAGGTCGGCGATCCCGTGCAGATCGGCGAGCAATCGAAAACCATTCCCTGGCAACGCTTTGACGACGCCGGGTGAGACCACCCAGCCGGGTGCCGCGAACAGCCTGGTGCGTAGCCCGAGGTGCTCGAGCACCCGGTCAGCGGCCATCAGTCGCAGGTTGGCCTCGTGTGCCCGCAAAATAGCGAATTCACCGCGACGCTTCTTGGTGGCCGGGTCGTCGTAGCCGTGCAGCACGATGGCGTCGACGCCGGCCCGCCGGGCGGTCAGCCAGTCGACGGTGCGTGGGTCGTGGTCGAGCCGGTAGTCACCGGACAGGCGGGGAGCCACCAGCAACGACACTGGAACCTTGCGGGCATCCATTTGCGCGCAGAACGCCTCGACATCGGCCAGGGTGCGTTCGCCTATCCCCGAGACCGAGACGATCAATTTTCCAGGCACACCAGCAGTTTGCCGATCCCAAGTGTCGGGATGGTGAAGGACACGCAGACACCAGGCGTATATCGTGTCCCGGCAAGACATGCCTGATGACGGGATAGCGGTTCCGCGCAAGCGTGGTTGAGCCGCGCTCCGATTCGTCCCAGCCGAGCGCGACCGCCCGTTCGGCGCCTACTAAATCGGAGCCGGCCAGCAAATCCCTACCAGCGTCGGCGGGAGCGATCGGTTCGATATGCTAAGCAACGCCATGGAGAAGGCCCCTTCCGCAGCGGCCGACACCCCGCTGCCCACCGCACCCGCCCGGCAGTTGGGCGCGGGCGAACACGACTATCCCGACAAGCTGGACGCCGGGCTGTTGCGGATCTCCGGCGTGTGCATCCTGGCCACGGTCATGGCGATCCTCGACATCACCGTCGTCAGCGTCGCGCAACGCACCTTCATCGTCCAATTCGGTTCCACGCAAGCCGTCGTCGCCTGGACCATGACCGGCTACACGCTCGCGCTGGCGACCGTGATCCCGGTAACGGGCTGGGCAGCCGACCGGTTCGGCACCAAACGGCTGTTCATGGGCTCCGTGCTGGCCTTCACGCTGGGCTCGCTGCTGTGCGCCGCGGCACCAAATCTACTGCTGCTCATCGTATTTCGGGTAATACAGGGCATCGGTGGCGGCATGCTGTTGCCGCTGGGATTCATGATCTTGACCCGCGAGGCGGGCCCCAGGCGGCTCGGCCGCCTGATGTCCATCCTGAGCATCCCCATGCTGCTCGCCCCGATCGCTGGGCCGATCCTGGGTGGCTGGCTCATCGACACGTCCAGCTGGAGGTGGATCTTTTTGATCAACCTGCCGATCGGGCTCGCCACGTTCGTCCTAGCGGCGATCGTGTTCCCGAGAGATCACCCGGCGCGGTCGGAAACCTTCGACGTCATCGGCGTGCTGCTGCTCTCGCCCGGCCTGGTGACGTTCCTGTTCGCGGTGTCGTCGATCCCGCGCCGCGGCACCCTGGCTGATCGCCACGTGTTGGTACCGGCGGCCATCGGGCTGGCGTTGATCGCGGCTTTCGTTTTGCACGCGTGGCACCGCGCGAATCACCCTCTCATCGACGTGCGGCTGTTCGGCAACCGCGTGCTCACCCAAGCCAATGTGACGATGCTCGTATTCGCCGTCGCTTTTTTCGGCGCCGGCCTGCTGCTGCCGAGCTACTTCCAGCAGGTGCTGCACCAGACGCCGATGCAGGCGGGCGTGCACATGATTCCCCAGGGGCTCGGTGCCATGGTGACCATGCGGCTGACCGGACCGCTGGTGGACAGACAGGGGCCCGGCAAGATCGTGCTGATCGGCATCGCGCTCATCACCGCCGGCCTGGGTACCTTCGCCTTCGGTGTGGCCAGGCAGGCCGAGTACCAGCCCACGCTGCTGATCGGGCTGGCGATCATGGGGCTGGGCATGGGCTGCACCATGATGCCGCTGTCCGTCGCGTCGGTGCAGGCGCTGGCCCCGCACCAGATCGCTCGGGGCACGACGCTGATGAGCGTCAGCCATCAGGTTGGCGGCTCGATGGGAACCGCGCTGATGTCGATGATCTTGACCAATCAATTCAACCGAAGCGAAAATATCGCCGCCGCAAACAAGATTGCTTCGCTACAGCAGAAGGCCGCCGCCAGCGGGGTGCCGGTTAACCAATCCGCAATACCCCAGCAGTCGCTTGTCGCCGGCTTTTGGGGCAATGTGCTGCACGACCTTTCCCACGCCTATACAACGGTATTCGTGATCGCGGCCGTGTTGGTGGTGTCCACCGTCATCCCGGCGTCGTTTCTACCGAAAAGGCCGGCCAGTCAAACCTTCGGCGAATAGTCTCAAGACAGTTTCAGCCCAGCGGCGGCCTTGGCGGCTGCCTGTTCGCCGTCTGCGGCGTCGAGCAGTTACTTGGCGAACACCTGCCAGTGGGCCGAGGTGCTCGATGGCAAACCGCAATAGGCCAGGTGCAGCGGCGGCCCGGGGCAGCAACCCGCGTTTACCAATTGCAGGTGTCAGGATGGTGAACCACGAAGACAACCGGCGAATATCGCGGACCGCCGGTCAGCGGCAAAGGCACATTTGCCGGGCGCATACCAGATCGGCGCAAGGGTGTTGAGCCGTTCACCGGGCCGGTTTATGGGGAGCTGGATCTTGGTCGCGCGGGGTGCCGGTTGACCCGTCGGCAATTCCGCGGCGGGCTTTTACCCCCGATTTCGCGAGCAATGTGGTGCATAACCTTTCACACGCCTACACAGTGGTGTTCGTGTTGGTGGCGTCCATGATCATCCCGGCGGCGTTTCTGCCCAGGAAGCCGGTAGACCAAACGCTAACGGTCAAGGACTAATTCGGCTTACCCCTCAAACAGCATCGTTGCTATCCGCAGGACGGTGTCCATCGGATCCAACTGCCTAATTTCCGCGTTGACCGCGTCATTGAGCCACAGCGTCGCAAACCCATGTACCAGTGACCATGCCGCCAACTGAGCGCCCGCCGGGTCGGCGTGTGCGTTGGGATCCCTCAGACTCGCCACCCCGCGAGAGAGTTCAGCCCCTGCAGCGGCCTCGGCGGCGGCCAGTTCGGTGTCTGTGGCGTCGAGCAGCGACTTGTTGAACATGACCTCGTAGTGGCCGGGGTGCTCGATGGCAAATCGCACATAGGCCAGGGCCGCGTCCGCGAAGTCGCCCCGGACATCGACCAGCGCCCGAGCCAACAACTGAAATCCCTGCGTGGCCAGAGCGGTGAACAGGCCGCGGCGATCGGTGAAGTGGTGCGCAGGCGCGGCATGTGAGACATCTGCACTCCGGGCCAACTCGCGCAGCGAGACTGCGTCCGCGCCGCGCTCGGCCACCAGGCGCGCGGCTTCGGTCAGGATCACCGCGCGCAGGTCGCCGTGGTGGTAGTTCGGACGGTTCACACAGCCATCATACCGGTGATCTTGACAGTGGCTAGATCGCCGCGTACTTTCAGCGGGGTACAAACTTGTCAGTGTCTAGATTGGAGTGTTGCAATGGCTCCGTTGATCACCCTGCTACTGGGCAGCATCGTCGCTCGGATCCTCGGCTGGATCGGGGTCGACTACGTCAACAGCTGGACCGCAGCGATCGCCGTCGGGCTGGCCGCGATGTTCGTGCTGACGGGGATTGCGCACTTCGCGCCGCCCATGCGCGCCGACCTCGTCGCAATCGTGCCGCCTCGGTTGCCCGCACCCGGTGTGCTGGTCACCATCACCGGCGTGCTGGAGCTACTCGGTGCCGTGGGTTTGTTGCTTCCCGCGACCCGGGTGGCGGCGGCGCTGTGCCTGCTGGTGCTGATGCTCGCCATGTTCCCGGCCAACGTCTACGCGTCCCGGATGCCCAATCCGCCCAAATCGATGACGACGCAGCTACCGCTGCGAACCGCCACCGAAGCCGTTTTTCTGGCCGCCGCCATAACGGTCGCTATCGGCGGTAGCTAACAGCCAGGCGTATTGAAATGCGGTTTCCTGCCACGCCTTGTAGCGACCGCTGACACCACCATGTCCCGCGTTCATCTGGGTCTTCAACAGAATCGGATTGCCGTCAGCGATGGCATGCCGCAGCGCCGCAACCCACTTGGCCGGCTCCACGTAGTACACCCTCGTATCGTTCAGGGACGTCATCGCCAGGATGGCCGGGTACCGTTTGGCCTCGACATTCTCATAGGGCGAATATGACTTCATATACGAATAAACATCCCTGTCCTTCAACGGGTTTCCCCACTCGTCCCATTCAGTGACAGTCAGCGGCAAGGACGGATCGAGGATGGTCGTCAGGGGGTCGACGAACGGAACCTGGGCGAGAATTCCGGCAAAAAGATCCGGTGCCAAGTTGGCCACCGCGCCCATCAGCAAGCCGCCCGCGCTGCCACCCAGTGCCACCAGCTGATGCGGTCGGGTAACTCCCGTGTCCACCAAGTGCCTTGCCACCGCGATGAAGTCGGTGAAGGTGTTTTTCTTCGCCAAGAGCTTGCCGCGCTCGTACCACAGCCGGCCCATCTCGCCGCCGCCGCGGACGTGGGCGATGGCGAACACCATGCCGCGGTCCAGCAGCGACAACCGTGCGATGGAAAAAGCCGGATCTGTGCACATCTCATAGGCGCCGTAGCCGTAAAGCAGTGCTGGCGCCGGGAACTCGCTACCGGCACGATGCACGATAGACACCGGGATCCGGGTGCCATCGTCTGCAAGCGCCCAGTCACGCCGTTCAACGTAGTCAGCGGGGCGGTAACCGCCGAGTACGGGTTGCTCGCGCAGCAGGGTGCGCTCCCCGGTAGCCAAGTCCATGTCGTAGATCCGCAGCGGGGTGACAAGAGACCCTGCCCTGATGCGTAGTTTGGGTGAATCCCAATTCGGATTGGCGCCCAGGCCCGACGACATCAGCTCGGAGTCGAACGAGATCTCCTCCGGCTCACCGTAGCCGCCGTTGGAGTCGACGGGCCACAGCTGGACTCGGGGCAACGCCTCACGCCGGTAGCTGACCACCAGATGCCTGGCGAAGACATCCACACCGTCGAGCCGGACGTCGTCGCGGTGCGGAATCAGGGTGCGCTGCTGCGTAGGATCGCTGACCGGAGCCTCAACCAGGGTGAAGTTCACCGCACCGTCGTTGTGCAGAATCAGGAATCGGTCCTGTCCCCCGACTACCGCGTGCTCCACCGAGTAGTCGACACCTTCGCGTCGTGGCAGCACGACGCTGAACTGTGCATGCGGATCGGCGGCATCCGCGTAGCGGAGCTCGGAGGTGATGGAGGATCCCGAGGCAATGAAAACGTACGCCTCACTTCGGGTGAGCCCTGCGCCAAGCCAAAACCGTTCGTCGGCTTCGTGATACACCAGCTCTGACGGCTCGCCGGAGCCTACCTGATACCGCCAGACCTTGTCGGGACGGTGGGCCGGATCCAGGGTCAGATAGTACACGGTGCGGTTGTCGGCTGCCCAGGTCGCTCCGGCGCCAATGTCGGCGATCTCATCGGGATACAGTTCGCCGGTGCGCAAGTCCTTGAACCGCAGCGTATAGCGTTCATCGCCGACCGTATCGACAGAGTATGCCAGCAGGTTCCCATCCAGGCTGACCATGGCGGCACCGAGTGCGAAGAATTCGTGTCCCTGCGCTTCGGCGTTCGAGTCGAGCAAGATTTGCTCGCCGGGTATTTCGGTATTCTCGTCCAGGGTCGGGGGATCCCAGTCATCGGGACCGCTTACCGGACAACGGCACTGGACGCGGTACTGCTTTCCTTCGTAGGTACGGGCGTAATACCACCAGTCACCCTGCCGGGTCGGTACCGACAGATCGGTCTCCTTGGTGCGCGCCTTGATCTCATCGAAAATCTGCTGCCGCAACGGTTCGAGGTGGGCCGTCATCTGATCGGCGAAGTCGTTTTCCGCCTCGAGGTAGGCGATGACTTCGGGGTTGGTCTTATCGCGCAGCCACTCGTAGGGGTCGATGAAGACGTCCCCGTGGTGCTCACGCCGGGTCTCCTCCCGCTTGGCGACGGGCGGGACGGGCGCGTCCAGGAAAGTTTCAGTCATGCGCCCGGGCCGATCCAGTCACCGAAACTCAAACCGGAAATGCGTTCGTAGGCTTCGATATAACGACCTCGAGTGGCATCGATGATGTCGTCCGGTAGCGGTGGTGGAGCTTGCGAGCCGTGGCGGTCCCAGCCGGACTCGGGGCTGGTGAGCCAGTTGCGGACGAACTGCTTGTCGAAACTGGTCTGGACCACGCCGACCCGGTAATCCTCGGCCGGCCAGTATCGCGAGGAATCCGGGGTAAAGATTTCGTCGGCCAGCAGCAGGTTGCCGTCGCGGTCGGTGCCGAATTCGAACTTGGTGTCGGCGATGATGATTCCCTTCTTCAGGGCGTGATCCGCGGCCTGAACATAAATTTGCAGCGTACGGTCGCGTAGCTGGTTGGCGCGCACCTCGCCCACCAACTCGATCACCCGAGAGAACGAGATGTTCTCATCGTGGTCGCCCAGTGCGGCCTTCGTTGCCGGGGTGAACAGCGGTTTCTCGAACTTGCTGGCCTCGACCAGGCCCGGCGGCAACGTGATTCCGCAAACCTTGCCGGTCGCTTGGTAGTCCAGTAATCCCGAGCCGGTCAGGTAACCGCGCGCCACGCATTCCACCGGAAGCATATCCAGCCGCCGCACCACCAGCGCATGGCCAAGGACCTCGTCGGGAATCCTTGGGTCGTCCGGTGGCCCGGCCAGATGGTTGGGGGCATCGACGAGGTTGAAGAAGAAAACACTCATCGCGGTCAGGATGCGGCCCTTGTCCGGGATGGTGCTGTCCAGGACATAGTCATACGCGGAGATCCGGTCGGTCGCGACCAGGAGCAGGTGCTCGTTGTCGACGCGGTAGATCTCACGGACCTTGCCGCTAGACAGATGCTGGTAGTCGGACAGTGCAGGGCGCATCGGGTCAGCCTATCGGGCACCTCGATACGGGTCTTGTGTTGGGAGCTGTGCTGGGATCGGAGCTATGACATCGCGGTTCTTGCCCTACTCCACCAGACCCGGCCGGCTGGTAGCCCAGCTGTTCAGCGATTTCGCCGTCGTCGTGTGGACGGCGCTCTGGCTGCTCGTGGGCTTAGCGGTTTACGACGCTATCTCGACCCTCGCCGACGCCGGCCGCCAAGTCGAAAGCGGCGCGCACGGCATCGCCGGCAACCTGGCGTCAGCTGGCCACGGGGCCCAGCACATTCCGGTGGTGGGCGACGCGGTCAGCAAGCCGCTTACCTCTGCCAGCCGGGCCGCGCTCGACATCGCGGGCGCGGGCCACGATCTGGACAGCACAGCAAGCTGGCTCGCGGTGCTGCTTGCGACGGCCGTCGTCGCGCTGCCGATCCTCATCGCGGTCATACCGTGGCTTTTCCTGCGGGTTCGGTTCTTTCGGCGCAAATGGACGGTGACCGCCCTGGCTGCCACCCCGGCCGGTGAACAGCTGCTGGCGCTGCGGGCATTGACGAACCGGCCCCCGCGCAAACTGGCGGCGATCAGCGCGGATCCAGTCGGTGGGTGGCGCCGTGCGGATCCCGTGATCATCCGGGCGCTGGCCGCCCTGGAACTGCGGTCGGCCGGCATCACGATTCGTCTCGTTCCCTAGTCGAAGGTCCCGAGCGTGCCGGTGTCGGCTCGACATCGGCAAGCCGGCTCGTCACTGTTCCTCGAGTAGTTCCACGACCAGGTGCCGGATGCCGGTATGCCGATTACTGCGCGTCCATTCGACGGGCTGCACAACCCGCACGGCGCCGAAGCGCGACAGCAATTCCTCGAACAGCACGCGCAGTTCCAGCCGGGCCAGATTGGCGCCCAGGCAATAGTGCACACCCTGGCCGAACCCCAAGTGCGGATTGGGTTTTCGGGCGATATCGAACTCGTCGGGACGGTCGAACACGCTGCCATCGCGATTCGCCGAGCCCTCCCAGATCTGTATCTTCTGTCCCGCCTTGATCGACTGTCCGTCGAGCGTGACGTCGCGTGTGGCGGTGCGCCGCTTCGACGGCGACGGCGACGTCCACCGCACGATCTCCTCTACGGCCGTGGGCAACATGTCGAGATCCGTACGCAGTGCCTGCAGTTGCTCCGGATGGTCGGCCAGCGCCAGCAGCCCGCCCGCGACCGCGTTGCGCGTCGTCTCCGCGCCGGCGCTGAACAGCAGACTAAAGAACAGGTAGAGCTCGAGATCGGACAATGACGGCGCGGCATCCCTGTCATTGGGGTCGTCGACCGTCGCATTGGCGACGACCGACAACATGTCGTCGGTCGGTTCGGCACGCTTCAACGCGATCAACTGCTGACCGTAGGCGTACATTCGCGACCCGGCCTCCTCGACCGACAGCTGCGAAAGGGACGCCTTGCGCGAACCGCCGAAGTCGAACTGCGGCTCGATGGCTTCGAACAGCCAATGCCGTTCCGATGCCGGCACTCCCAGCAGAATGCAGATCATCTGCATCGGCAGTTCGGCGGCGATGTCGACCAGGAAGTCGAACGGTTCGCCCGGCACCACTGCATCCAGCAGCCGGCGCGCCCGGGCCCGCAGGTCGTCCTCGACCAGACGGATCATTCGCGGCGTCAGCCCGGAGCTGACGAGTCGACGTAACTGCGAATGACGCGGGTCGTCCATCATGTTGAGCACCTGGCCGGCGATGGCCAGGTCCTGCAACAGCGTGCCGCCGAACGGCCGCCCACCACCGGTGACCGATGAGTATGTCGCCGGATCTTTCAGCACCGTAAGGGTTTCCGCGTACGTAGCGACGGACCAGAAACCCTCGCCGTCGGGGGTGTGCTCGGTCGGCTCGTGCCAGTACACCGGCGCCTCTCGCCGATGGATGGCGAACAGGTCGTTCGGAAATCCGTTGGCGAAGTTGTCCAGATCGGTGAAGTCGATCGCCGAGAGCGCGCGGGTGAGAGTCACAGGATTGCACCCGGCGTGTATTTGGCGGCTTCCGGGTAGCGGCTCACCAACTCCTCCACCATCGCGACCACCTCATCCACCTGGTCACCGGCGGCGCCCGTGAACGCCTTCTCGTCGGCCAGCGCGGCGTCCAGAGCGGCTCGGTCCAGCGGCAGCCGCGGATCGGCGGCCAACCGGTCGAGGAGGTCGGGCTCGGCGCCGCGTTCGCGCATCGCCAGCGCCGTCGCCACCGCGTGTTCACGGATCACGTGATGCGCAGCCTCACGACCCATGCCGGCGCGCACCGCCGCCATCAACACCTTGGTGGTGGCCAGGAACGGCAAGTAGCGATCCAGCTCGCGGCCGATCACCGCGGGGTAGGCGCCGAACTCGTCGAGCACGGTCAAAAATGTCTCGATCTGACCGTCAATTGCAAAGAAGCTGTCGGGCAAGGCAACTCGGCGCACCACAGAACAGAAGACGTCGCCCTCGTTCCACTGCGTACCCGCCAGTTCGGCGGCCATCGAGGCGTAGCCGCGCAGTACCACCTGCAGTCCGTTTACCCGTTCACAGCTGCGGGTGTTCATCTTGTGCGGCATCGCCGACGAGCCAACCTGTCCCGGCGCGAATCCCTCCGTGACGAGTTCGTGCCCGGCCATCAGCCGGACGGTGTGGGCCATCGACGACGGCCCGGCACCGAGCTGCACGAGCGCCGAAATCACATCGTGGTCGAGCGAACGCGGATATACCTGCCCGACGCTGGTCAAAACCGTTGTAAAACCCAGGAATTCGGCTACCCGTCGCTCGAGTTCGGCCAGTGCCGCGTTGTCACCGCCAAGCAGGTCGAGCATGTCCTGCGCGGTGCCCATCGGGCCCTTGATGCCGCGCAGCGGGTAGCGGTCGATCAACTCCCGCAGCCTGGTCAACGCGATCAGCGTTTCTTGGGCTGCGGAAGCGAACCGCTTGCCCAACGTGGTTGCCTGCGCGGCGACATTGTGGCTGCGTCCGGCCATCACCAGATCGCGATAGGTCACCGCGCGCTCGGCAAGTCGCGCCACCACGGCCACCCCGTGGGAAAAAACCAACTCCAGCGACCGCCGGATCTGCAGCTGCTCGACGTTTTCGGTGAGGTCGCGGCTGGTCATCCCTTTGTGCACATGCTCGTGCCCGGCGAGCGCATTGAATTCTTCGATGCGGGCCTTGACGTCGTGGCGCAGCACCCGTTCGCGGGCCGCGATCGAGGCCAAGTCGACGTCCTCGAGTACCCGCTCATAGTCGTCGACCGCTTCGGCGGGAAGGGGAACGCCCACGTCTGCCTGTGCCCGCAGCACGGCCAGCCACAGCCGCCGCTCAGCGACGACTTTGGCCTCCGGCGACCAGATCGCGACCATCTCGGCGCTCGCGTAGCGGGCGGCCAGCACATTCGGAACGCTCACTTGGCCCTCACGAACACACAGCTTACGGTCGTGGGCGCCAGAGACGCATCGTCGCCGCACGAGCCCGCCATACCCTATGCGGATGTACTTCGCCGGCGTGGACCTGGCCTGGGCCGGTCGCAACCCAACCGGTGTGGCGGTGGTCGACGCTGACGGGCGTCTGGTGCACATCAGCGCTGTTGGGACCGACGCCGCGGTGTTGGCCGCGTTGTCGCCCTACGTCCAGGGCCGTTGCCTGGTCGCCTTCGACGCGCCGCTGGTGGTGACCAATCCGACCGGCCAGCGGCCGGCCGAGGCGGCGCTCAACCGTGACTTCCGCAGGTTTGAAGCTGGCGCTCACCCAGCTAACACCGCGAAACCGGAGTTCGCCGACGTCCCCCGCGGGGCGCGGTTGGCGCGGGCGATGAGCCTCGACATGGACCCGCGGTCAACGGCTACCCGGCGCGCCATCGAGGTCTACCCGCATCCGGCGACCGTGGTGCTGTTCCGGCTGGCGCGAACGCTCAAGTACAAGGCCAAACCGGGCCGGGGCCTCGACCAGCTCAAATCCGAGCTGCTCCTACTGATGGACGGCATCGAAAAACTCGCGCACGCGGCTTTGCCGTTGTACGTCGCCCTTCATGATGACTGGGTTGAGCTGCGCCGGCAGGCAGTCACCGCGCAACGCAAAAGCGACCTGCGCCGCGCCGAGGACCCGGTCGATGCCGTCGTCTGCGCCTATGTGGCGTTGTACTTTCAGCGCTGCCCGGCCAGCGTCACGATCTACGGCGACTTCGCCACCGGATACATCGTCACGCCTTCGCTACCTCCGGACCCGTCCCGTTCGTAAAGACGGATGCGATCCGCACAGGTCGCTGGTCGATGGGGGCGATCACGTCGACGAGATCGACCACCGTTCCCAGCACTGCCGCACGCGGGTCTCCGCCCTTGACCAGGGTAGACACCACCGAACCATCGACCGCACAGATCAACGTGTACACCAACTCGATAAGCGCGAACCGGCCCGATCGCTGGAGGGCGTCTGCCACGGCCTCGGCGCGCTGCCGCAGGCTGCGACGCATCGTTTCGCGCAACGCGGGCAGGCGGATACACGCGATATGTCGCTCATATCGCGATATCAGCTGGTCGGTGAGTCCAGGACCGGACACGTCCCCCACCAGCAGGTCAACCAGCACCTCAGCGATCGTCTCGGGTCCCCGACGCCGCCGGGAAAGAGCGTTGACCCGCGCCCGTAGCTGCGCCACCTCGATCATCGCGATGTGTTCGACGGCGCGTGCAATCAAATCGTCGAGAGACGAGAAGTAATAGGTGGTAGACGCCAACGGCAGTCCGGCCCGCCGGGCGACCGCCCGGTGTCGTACCGCTTCGAACCCGCCTTCGGCAAGCAGCTCGGCGGCGGCGCTCACCAGCGCATACCGTCGACGTTCTCCTTTTGGAGTAACTGCTGCGGTCACGAGTAGCCATGGTGCCAGTCGAAGTGGTATCGCATTACCATTTCGGCCAAACGGCCGTGGCATGATGGCCCGCATGCCCGACTTGAGCCGCCGGGCCGTGCTAGGTCTTGGTGCCAGCGCGGCCGTCGGCGCGGTCGGCGCATATGCGCTCGACATCCTGTTCCAGCCCCGGACATCTGAGGCCATGCCGATGGCCACGCCCGTTCCCAAGGCCAGCACACAGGTGCCGTTGGCACCCGCGCCGACCGCTCCCCTCGAGCCGGCTCTACCGGCTGCGCCCGCGCCAACCATGGTGACCGGCTCGTTCGTCTCGGCGGCGCGCGGTGGCATAAACACGAACTGGGCCATCGCACGTCCGCCGGGCCAGACCAAGGCGTTGCGACCGGTGATCGCGCTACACGGTAAGGGCAGTGACGCGTCCAGCGTGATGGCCGGCGGCGTCGAGCAGGGTCTGGCGCAGGCCGTCAACGCAGGGCTTCCGCCATTTGCGGTGGTCGCCGTTGACGGCGGCGGAAGCTATTGGCACAAGAGGGCTTCCGGTGAAGACAGCGGGGCGATGGTGCTGGGCGAGCTCATCCCGATGCTGGGCACCCAGGATCTGGACACCTCGCGGGTGGCATTCTTGGGCTGGTCGATGGGAGGCTACGGCGCGTTGCTGCTCGGCGGCCGGCTGGGGCCCGCCCGTACCGCGGCCATCTGCGCGGTGAGCCCGGCACTATGGCTGTCCTCCGGCGCAGCCGCACCCGGGGCGTTCGACGGGCCCGACGACTTTGCCGCGAACTCGGTGTTCGGGATGCCCTCGCTGGCATCGATCCCCATCCGGGTGGATTGCGGCGACAGCGACCCTTTTTACGCTGCGACAAAGCAGTTCGTTGCTCAACTGCCCAACCCGCCCGCGGGTGGTTTCTCGCCCGGCGGGCACAACGCAGCGTTCTGGAGCTCGCAGTTGCCGGCCGAGCTGACCTGGATGGCGCCGCTGCTGACGGCCTAACGCATGGCGTGCGACGATCCCACGGTGACCACACCTTTCGGTTGGAGCTTCCCTTACGCCTGGCCGCGAAAGCCCGTCTTGGCGGAAAACGTTGTGTGCACATCGCAACCGCTTGCCGCCCAAGCGGGCCTTCGGATGCTCGCCGAGGGCGGGAGCGCGGTGGACGCGGCCATCGCCACTGCCATCACCCTCACCGTGGTGGAGCCGGTGTCCAACGGAATCGGCTCGGACGCGTTCGCCATCGTCTGGGATGGCCGGCAATTGCACGGGCTGAACGCATCGGGCCGCTCGCCTGCGGCCTGGACGCCCGAATACTTCGGCGGCAATGCTGTTCCCGCGGTCGGGTGGAATTCGGTGACCGTGCCCGGCGCGGTGTCGGCATGGGTCGGACTGCACGCCAAGTTCGGGAAGCTGCCCTTCGAGAGGCTCTTCGAGCCCGCGATCTCTTATGGCCGCAACGGCTTTCTGGTTTCGCCGACCGTCGCGGAGCAATGGGCCGCGCAGGTACCGCTGTTCGAAGATCAGCCGGGGTTCGCCGAGGCGTTCCTGCCTGCCGGACGGGCGCCGAAACCCGGTGAGCGGTTTCGGTTTACCGATCATGCGGCCACGCTCGAGAAGATCGCCGCAACCAATGGCGAGGCGTTTTATTGTGGGGAACTGGCGGCTAAACTCGAGGCCCACGCGTTGGCTAATGACGGCGTCATGCGTGCCGGTGATCTCGCCGCTCACCGCGCCGACTGGGTAGGCCCGATCAACGGCACCTACCGCGGGTACACCGTCCACGAGATCCCGCCCAACGGCCACGGGATCGTCGCGCTGATCGCCCTGGGAATCCTGGAGCAGTTCGACATGGCCTCGTTGCGAGCCGATTCCGCTGACAGTGTGCACCTGCAGATTGAAGCGGTGAAGCTGGCTTTCGCTGACGCGCAGGCTTACGTCGCCGACATCGACCACATGCCGTTACGCCCGGAACTCTTGCTGGACAAGGAATACCTCAAGCAGCGCGCGGCTCTGATCGACCGAAAGCGGGCAAAGCCGGCATCCGCGGGCAACCCGAGCGGGGGAACCGTGTATCTGACCGCCGCCGACGCTGCGGGGATGATGGTGTCGATGATCCAGTCGAACTATATGGGGTTCGGGTCCGGTGTGGTGGTTCCGGGCACGGGGATTTCGCTGCAAAACCGGGGTGCGAATTTTGCTGCGGGGCAGGGACATCCCAACCGCGTGGGGCCAAACAAACGTCCTTACCACACGATCATCCCGGGCTTTGTCACCAAAGATGGCGACCCGGTGATGAGCTTCGGAGTGATGGGCGGAACGATGCAGCCCCAGGGCCATGTGCAAGTCATGGTGCGCATCGCCGACCACGGGCAGAATCCGCAGGCTGCATGTGACGGACCCCGGTTCCGGTGGGTGCAAGGAATGCAGGTCAGCTGCGAGACAGGATTCCCGCAGTCAACGCTTGACGGGCTCCGGCAGCGCGGGCATGACCTGGTTGCTGTGGACGATTACAACCAATTCGGCAGCTGCCAGGCGATCTGGCGCCTCGATGACGGGTATTTTGCGGCGAGCGATCCACGCCGCGACGGCCAAGCCGCAGCGTTCTAAACGCGGATCTTGCCGTCCGCCGCCAACAAGGCGATATCGCTTCGGAAATGGCTGCCCGGCAATCGAATTGAACGCAGAATGTCGTATGCCTGCGCCCGTGCGGTGGATAGGTCGGCGCCAGTGCCCACCACCGATAGCACCCGACCGCCCGATGAGACGATCTCGCCGTCGTCGCGCCGCGCCGTTCCGGCGTGCAGCACCCCCTCGGCTTCGGAGCCGACGACAACGTCTCCAACACGGGGCCGTCCGGGATAGTTTTCCGCCGCCAGCACCACCGTAACGGCAGCACCGTCACGCCAGCGCAACTCGCCGAAGTCGGCCAGTGTGCCGGTGCTCGCCGCATACAGTAGCTGCCCAAGCGGCGATTCCAGCAGCGCCAGCACGGCCTGGGTCTCCGGATCACCGAAGCGGCAATTGAATTCGACCACGGCGGGCCCCTTCGCGGTGATCGCGAGTCCGACGTACAGCAAGCCGCAAAACGGACTTCCACGCCGGACCAGTTCGGCCGCAACGGGTTCGACGATGTTGCCGACGACGTCCCGGTACACGTCATCGGGAAGCCACGGCACCGGTGCATAGGCGCCCATGCCGCCGGTATTGGGTCCGGTGTCGCCGTCGCCGACGCGCTTGAAGTCCTGCGCCGGCAACAGCGGCACCACAGTTTCGCCGTCGACGACGCAGAACAGCGACACCTCGGGGCCGTCCAGATACGACTCCAACAGGACTGGGTGGCCGGCCTCGAGCAGTCCGGCAGCGTGAGCGCGCGCGACGCCGCGATCCGGAGTCACCACCACGCCCTTACCGGCGGCCAGATGGTCGTCTTTCACCACCCAGGCCGGGTCATCGGCCGGAGGTCCGAACCGGTCCAGGGCGGCGTCCAAATGGGCTGGGTTGTCGATGATTTCGCTGGTTGCGGTACGCACGTCGGCCGCGGCCATGACCTCTTTGGCAAACGCCTTGGAGCCTTCGATGCGAGCGGCGTCCTTGCTGGGCCCGAAGCAGACGATGCCGGCAGCGCGCACGGCGTCGGCCACCCCCAGCACCAGCGGCACCTCGGGACCAATGACCACCATGTTGGCCCGGACCTCGCGCGCCAGGGCGACCACATCCTCGCCTGAGGCGATGTCGACGTCGTGCTGCTCGGCAACCCGGGCGGTGCCGGCGTTGCCGGGAGCGATGGCTAGTCCCGTGACCTGCGGGTCTTTGCGAAGCGCCAGCAGCAGCGCATGTTCACGGGCACCGGAGCCGATCACCAAGACGCGCACGACACGTCACTTTAGCGGGCCGGCCGAGAAGGGACAGGGCGGCCGACGTCTCGGCCTTGCCAGGCCTTATCCGCCGGATCCACCCCCGTGCATCTTCAACGCGGCGTCCACGTTGGCCTTCTTGTCCTCTCCGGCGCCCTTCGCCGCGGCCTTCTTGCGCTTTGCCACGACGGTGTCGACCGCGCCATTGAGCGCCGAACCCAGCGGAAACCCGAGATAGTGGGTGAGGAAGACGGCCATCTCCTTCAGTTCGGCCTCGGTGAGTTCCCCGTTGAGCAGCGCGGCGTTGATTTGGATCTCGGCGAGGTCGCGATTTCCGACTGCGGTCACCGCCGTCAACGTCATGATGCGCTTGTCGCGCATCGACAATCCCGGTCGGGTCCAGATAGTGCCGAACAGGTGATCGACGGTCAGGTCGAAGTACGCGTCGCCCTCGATGTTGGGCATTTCCCAGCCGTAGACCTCATTCATTTTTTCGAGGCCCTTGCGGCGTAGTTCGTCCATTATGTCTCCAATCAGTCCGACGTGTGCGGTACGCCCAGGCCGTCGGCCAGCCGTTGACGGGCCACCTCGGCAAGCGGTAGGTCGACCGACACCGCGTTCCCCAATGCCAGCGCCAAGCTCAGATCTTTTTCTCCGAGACCCCGGGTATGCAGGAAAGGCTGGTACAGGAAGTGTTCCGGCTCAAGGGGTTTCATATCGTCGCGCACCATTATGGCGCCCGGCCCGCCGGTGAGCGCGTCGGTGTGGCGCACCACCCGGCCCAGCGCCTGCAGATCCAGCCCGGCCGCCTCGGCCAGTTTCATGGCTTCGCACGCCGCGGCATAAGAGGTGAACGTCAACATGTTCCGGGCCAGCTTCATGCGTGTCCCTGCGCCTGGCTCACCGGCATGGATGACCAGCGAAGCCCACTGCTTGAACGCCGGCTTGATCCGTTCGTACACCTCGCGCTCGGCGCCCACCATGGTGGCGAGCTCACCCTTCTCGGCGGCACCGCCGCCACCACTGACCGGCGCGTCGACGATGTGAATTCCCTGCGGTCCGAGCTCCTCGGCCAGTTCGACGGCCGTGGTATCGCTGATGGTCGAATGGATCGCGATGACCGTGCCGGGCTTTGCCTTGGCCGCCAGCTCGCCGACGACCTCACGCACCTGCGCATCGTCGAGCACGGTGACATGGATGAGGTCGGCGGCGGCGACGTCGGCGACGCTGTCGGCCGGTGTCGCGCCGGCCTCGGCCAGCGGCGTCATTGCTTCGCGTCGCACATCAAAAACCGTCAGTCCGCCCGGCCAGCCGACCAGCCGTTTGGCCATCGGCGCGCCCATGTTGCCCAGTCCGATGTAGCCCAGGCGCATGCTTTCGGATGGTTGCGTCATGACCGGATAATCTGTCCGCCGTCGACATTGAAGATCTGCCCGGTGATCCATGACGCCTCGTCGGACAGCAGGAACAGGCACATCCCGACGAGGTCATCGGGAGTTCCCATGCGCGACAACGGAAGACCCTTGACGATGTCGTCGACCATCTCCGCAGGCGTGGTGGTGCGGTTGGCCTCGGTGTCGATGGGGCCGGGCGCGATCGCGTTGATTCGGATGTTCTGGCCACCCAATTCGCGCGAGAGCTGTTGGGTCAGACCGTTGATGCCGACCTTAGCCAGGCCGTAGAAGTTCGAGTACAGCCACGCGGCGGTGGACGATTGGTTGACGATCGCCCCGCCGCCGCGCTTGGCCATCTTCTTGTACACCGCGCGGGTGCACCACAGCGCGCCGTCAAGGTTCACGCTCATGAATTTCTTGTAGTACTCGGGGTCGATGGTGAGCAGGAAGTCCAGCTTCATGCCCCCGAAAATCGCGGCGTTGTTGACCAAGTAGTCGATGCCACCGAATTCGGCCAGCGTGCGGTCGGCCATCGCCTTGGCCGACGCGGGGTCGGAAACGTCGACCGGAACGGCCAGCGCCGTCCCGCCGTCGGCGACGATCTGCTTGGCCACCCCTTCGGCCGCCTCGGCCTTGATGTCGGCCACGACAACCGCCGCGCCCTCACGGGCCAGCGCCTCGGCGTATGCCTGACCGATGCCGCCGCCGGACCCGGTGACGATGGCGACTTTGTTCTCGAATCGCATGTCTTCCTCTCGTGTGCCAGAAGCGCGTTCGGGCTGTCAGCTCACTGCTGTGGCAATGAGTTTGGCTTCCAGGTACTCCTCGAACCCGAGCAGGCCCATTTCCCGGCCGTTGCCGGATTGCTTGTAACCGCCGAACGGCGCGTCGGCCGAATACCAGACGCCGCCGTTGACGTTGACGGTGCCCACCCGAAGCCGCGAAGCGAAGTTGGCGGCTCGTTCCGGGTCGCCGCTAAATACGGTGCCCGACAAGCCGTATGGCGAGTCGTTGGCGATGCGCACCGCGTCGTCGTCGCCGTCGTGGGCGAGCACCGTGAGCACCGGGCCGAAGATTTCCTCCCGCGCGGGCCGAGCGCCGTTGGTCAGGCCCGCGATCACGGTCGGCTCGATGAAAAAACCGACGTCTCTATCCGCCGGCCGACCGCCGCCGCACGCAAACGTTCCGCCTTCGGCGATCGCCAGATCGAGGTAACCCTGTACCCGGTCCCGCTGCCGCGCCGAGATCAGCGGGCCGCAAACGGTACCGGAGTCGTTGGGGTCGCCGGGCTTGATCGACGACATGGTCCCCGCGGCGATCGCGACCGCCTCGTCGTAGCGGGCCTGCGGCACCACCAGCCGGGTCGTGATCGCGCACCCCTGCCCGGCGTGCATCGATGCGGTGAATGCTGACATCGAGCACGCTCCGGCCAGGTCGGCGTCGTCGAGCACGACGAACGCCGACTTGCCGCCCAGTTCCAAGAACACCTTTTTGATCGTCGCGGCGGCGTCCGCCATCACACTGCGGCCGGTCGCCGTGGAGCCGGTGAACGAAATCATGTCCACCCGAGGGTCTTTGGCCAACAGTGCGCCCAGGCTGTGGTCGCTGGAGGTGACGATGTTGACCACTCCGGGCGGAAAGTCGGTGTGCTCAGCGATGATTTCGCCGAGCACCGCCGCGCACCACGGCGTGTCCGGCGCCGGCTTCAGCACGACGGTGTTGCCCGCGGCCAGCGCGGGACCCAGCTTGGCGAGGTTGATTTGGTGCGGGAAATTCCACGGGGTGACCGCGCCGACGACGCCCATCGCCTCCCGTGCAAGGGTGCGCCGGGTCGGAATCCCCATTGGCGATGCCTGGCCGAGATCCTGGTTCCACGCATAGGACTCGGCCGTATCGGCCGCGAAGCTCAGGTCGGCGACCGGCCCCTCCAATTGGGCAGCGGCGGTGAGCATCCGGGGCGCGCCGACTTCGGCGATGGTGATCTCGCGCAGTTCTTCGGTGTGCGCCTGCATCGCATCGCGCAGTTGCCGCACACACCGCACCCGCAACTCGGTGTTGCGCGACCAGTCCGCGTCGTCGAAAGCGCGTCGCGCGGCATCGATGGCGCGGTCCATGTCAGCGGCGTCGGCGTCGGCGGCGACTCCCAGCACTTCCTCGGTTGCCGGATTGATGGTCGGGAAGGTCCCCGCGCTGCCGGTCGACATCTTGCCGTCGATGAACAGTGCACTGACGCCGTCGGCCAGCAAGGCCATCTCCCGCTCCCGTCTATCGGTGGCAAATCTAAGCAAGCTAATCGAGTGGACAGTTGTCCGATATTTACCCGATCGAACCATAGCCGTCAGGTTGTCAGCGGTGCAAGGCCCGATCTCGACAGCGCCACTGAAGCATCGAGAAACGGCACATTAAGCAGCATGTTCGCCATTCAGGCTTGCTTCGCGTCGAGTCGATCCGATAGCTTGGACATGTGTCCAGCGACGCACTGGTTACGATCACATCCCAAGCCGAGCACCGGACGGGTCAGCCGCCGCGAAACCGCCGCCAGGAGGAGACCTTCCGCAAGGTGCTCGCGGCCGGCATCGAAACCCTGCGCGAGAAGTCGTACTCCGATCTGACGGTGCGTGCGGTCGCAGCCCGCGCCAAAGTCGCCCCGGCCACCGCATACACCTACTTTTCGTCGAAGAATCACCTGATCGCCGAGGTATACCTCGACCTGGTGCGGCAGGTCCCCTACTTCACCGACGTCAACGACCCCATGCCCACCAGGGTGGAGCGGGTGTTGCGCCATCTGGCCCTGGTCGTCGCCGATGAACCCGAAGTCAGCGCCGCATGCACGACGGCGCTGCTCAGCGGTGGCGCCGACCCTGCGGTGCGTGCCGCACGCGACCGGATCGGCGCGGAGATCCACCGCCGCATCACGTCTGCCATGGGGCCCAACGCCGACCCCACCGCCGTGTCCGCGCTGGAGATGTCCTTTTTCGGCGCACTGGTTCAGGCCGGCAGCGGCGAATTCACCTACCGAGAGATCGCCGACCGGCTGGCCTATGTGGTGAGGCTCATCCTGAGCGGCGCCGGCGAGACAAGCCAACAGACAGAGGCCAGCCCCGGCGACGATGCGGGACGTGAAACGTCCCGTGGTGGGGGCACCCCCGGCCGCGAAGCGGCGAGGGGGAGAGCCGAACACATCGGCGGAGGCGAGCTATGACCGTACGTGTTGGCGACCACGAGCTGGTCCTCGATCCCTACGATTACGACTTCCACGAAGATCCGTACCCGTACTACAAGCGGTTGCGCGATGAGGCCCCGTTGTACCGCAATGAGGAGCTGAAGTTCTGGGCATTGTCGCGGCACCGCGACGTGCTGCAGGGATTTCGCAACAGCACCACGCTGTCCAACCGCGACGGCGTGTCGCTGGACCCGGTGTCGCGGGGACCGCACGCGTCGAAGACGATGTCGTTTTTGGCGATGGACGATCCCGCGCACCTGCGGCTTCGCACGCTGGTGTCGAAAGGCTTTACCCCGCGCCGGATCCGGGAGCTCGAGCCGCGGGTCACGGAGATCGCGATGCGGCACCTCAACACGATGCTGGAGAAGGCAAGCTCGGATCCTTCTGGCACCGTCGACTACGTCGACGAGTTCGCCGGGAAGCTGCCCATGGATGTCATCTCCGAGCTGATGGGAGTCCCCGAGCCGGATCGCGTCCAGGTGCGAGCCTGGGCTGACGGCGTGATGCACCGCGAGGACGGCGTCAATGACGTGCCGGCTTCGGCGATCGAGGCGTCCATCAACCTCATCGTCTACTACCAGGAGATGATCGCCGAGCGCCGTAAGAAGCCGACCGAGGATCTGACCTCGGCGCTGCTGGCCGCCGAGATCGAAGGCGATCGGCTTACCGACGAGGAAGTCCTCGGGTTCATGTTCTTGATGGTGATCGCCGGTAACGAGACGACCACCAAACTCCTTGCCAATGCGGCATTTTGGGGTCACAAGAATCCGGACCAGCTGACTTCGGTCTACGCCGACCCGTCCGGGGTGCCGCTGTGGGTCGAGGAGACCCTTCGCTACGACACCTCCAGCCAGATCCTCGCCCGCACCGTGTCCGGAGAGCTCACCCTGTATGACACCACCATTCCCGAGGGCGACGTCCTGCTCCTGTTACCCGGTTCAGGCCATCGTGACGAGCGGGTGTTCGATAACCCCGACGACTACCTGATCGGGCGTGAAATCGGGCCGAAGCTATTGAGTTTCGGCAGCGGCGCGCACTTTTGCCTGGGTGCCCATCTGGCCCGGATGGAAGCCCGGGTGGCACTCACCGAATTGTTCAAGCGAATCCGCGGGTATGAGGTCGACGAGGCCAACGCTATCCGCGTCCACTCCAGCAATGTCCGCGGGTTCGCCCACCTGCCCATGACCGTGGAGGTGTCCTGAATGCCCCGCTTCGAACCACATCCAGCCCGCAGGCCCGCGATCGTTGCCGGCGCGTCATCGGGTATCGGAGCCGCCGCCGCCATCGAGCTTGCCACCCACGGCTTTCCGGTGGCGCTGGGCGCACGGCGCGTCGACAAGTGCCAGGAGATCGCCGAGAAGATCTGCGCCGACGGCGGTGAGGCGATCGCCCTGCCGCTCGACGTCACCGACTCCGACTCGGTCAAGGGATTCGTGCATCAGGCTACCGAGCAACTCGGCGACATCGAGGTCCTCGTCGCCGGCGCGGGAGACACCTACTTCGGTCGACTGCACGAAATCGACACCGAAGCCTTCGAATCGCAGATCCAGATCCATCTGATTGGGGCCAACCGGTTGGCCACCGCAGTAGTCCCGGGCATGGTCGAGCGTCAGCGCGGCGACCTCATTTTCGTGGGTTCCGACGTCGCGCTGCGCCAGCGCCCGCACATGGGCGCCTACGGTGCCGCTAAAGCCGGGCTGATCGCGATGGTCACCAATCTGCAAATGGAGCTCGAGGGCACCGGGGTGCGAGCATCGATCGTGCACCCTGGCCCCACCAAGACCGGGATGGGCTGGAGCTTGCCCGCCGAGGCGATCGGCCCGGCGCTAGAGGACTGGGCCAGGTGGGGTCAGGCACGCCACGACTACTTCCTACGGGCCTCCGATCTCGCCCGCGCGATCACGTTTGTCGCGGAGACGCCCAGGGGCGGCTTCGTGGTCAGCATGGAACTGCAGCCTGAGGCGCCCTTGACTGCGACGAAAGAACGTCAGCAACTCAAACTCGATGAGAAGGCTCGCAAAGAGGGCATGGATTCATGACCACAGCAATTGTGCCGCGGGTTTCCGGCGGCGAAGAAGAGCACGGTCATCTCGAGGAGTTCCGCACCGATCCCATCGGCCTGATGCAGCGGACCCGCGACGAATGTGGGGACGTGGGCGCGTTCGACTTGGCGGACAAACACGTCATCCTGCTGTCCGGCGCCAAGGCCAACGAGTTCTTCTTCCGTTCCGCCGACGAGGATCTCGACCAGGCCGAGGCGTACCCGTTCATGACGCCGATCTTCGGCAAGGGCGTGGTATTCGACGCCAGCCCCGAGCGCCGCAGAGAGATGCTGCACAACTCGGCGTTGCGCGGCGAGCACATGAAGAGCCACGCCACGACCATCGAGCGCGAAGTGCGCCGGATGATCGAAAACTGGGGCGACGAAGGCGAAATCGACCTGCTGGAGTTCTTCGCCGAGCTGACCATCTACACCTCAACCGCGTGTCTGATCGGTACGAAGTTCCGCAATCAGCTCGACTCGCGATTCGCAAACTTCTACCACGAACTCGAGCGCGGCACGGATCCGCTGTGCTACGTCGACCCGTACCTGCCGATCGAGAGCTTTCGCCGCCGTGACGAAGCCCGAAAAGGGTTGGTGGCGTTGGTGCAAGAGATCATGAGCCAGCGCATCGCCAACCCGCCGGCAGACAAGAGCGACCGCGACATGCTCGACGTGCTGGTGTCCATCAAAGACGAGGACGGCAACCCGCGGTTCTCGGCCGACGAGGTCACGGGCATGTTCATCTCGTTGATGTTCGCCGGCCACCACACCAGCTCGGGCACCTCGGCGTGGACGCTGATCGAACTGCTGCGCCACCCCGAGGCCTACGCCGAGGTGATCAATGAACTCGACGAGCTCTATGCCGACGGGCAAGAGGTCAGTTTCCATGCGCTACGCCAGATTCCGAAGCTGGAAAATGTCCTCAAAGAAGCCCTTCGCCTACACCCGCCGCTGATCATCCTGATGCGGGTGGCCCAAGGCGAGTTCGAGGTCGAGGGCTACCCGATCCACAAAGGCGACTTCGTCGCGGCCTCGCCCGCGATCTCCAACCGAATTCCCGAGGACTTCCCCGACCCCGACAACTTCGTGCCCGAACGCTACGAGGAACCGCGCCAGGAGGACCTGGTCAACCGCTGGACGTGGATACCGTTCGGCGCCGGCAGGCACCGTTGCGTGGGTGCGGCGTTCGCCACCATGCAGATCAAGGCGATCTTCTCGGTGCTGTTGCGCGAGTGCGAGTTTGAGATGGCCCAGCCGCCGGACAGCTACCACAACGACCACTCCAAGATGGTAGTGCAATTGGCCCGGCCCGCCAAGGTGCGCTACCACCGCCGCAAGACCGGAGGGTAACGATGGGTTATCGAGTCGAAGCCGACCTGGATTTGTGCCAGGGACATGCGATGTGCGAGCTCGAAGCGCCCGACTATTTCCGGGTGCCCAAGCGCGGCAAGGTCGAAATTCTCGACCCCGAGCCACCCGAGGAAGCCCGCAAGGAACTCGAGCAAGCCGTGTCGGCGTGTCCCACGCAAGCACTGTCCATCAAAGAGAAAGAAGGCTGACAATGGCCGGATCACCTAGCTTCACCCGCTTAGAGCTCGACGAGTGGGTGCAGTCCTGGCTCAAGGCCAACAAAGACTGCGAAAAGGCGGGTGACTGGAAGCCGCTGGCCGACTTCTACGCTCCCGACGCCACCTATGGCTGGAACATCGGGCCCAAGGAAGACGTGATGTGCGTCGGGATCGACGAGATCCGCGATATCGCGCTCGGCTTGGAGATGGAAGGTCTCGAAAACTGGCAGTATCCCTACCAAAAGGTCATCATCGATGACCAGCAGGGTGAGATCGTCGGATTCTGGAAGCAGGTCGTCCTCGACGGGGACGGCGGCACACAGGAGATCTACGGCATCGGCGGCAGCTGGTTCCGGCTGGGCGCCGACAAACTCATCGAGTGGCAGCGAGACTTCTTCGACTTCGGCCATGTCCAGACGCTGTACATGGATCTGATGAAGGCCGGCAAGCTGTCCAAGGGTATGCAGAAGCGCATCGAGCGCAGCCTCGCCGGTGAAAAGCTGCCGGGCTACTACCCCCTGGGCAAGGCCCCGGTGCCGATTTGGTAGCACCCGGGGCCGGTTGCCGCTCCCCCGTTGTTTACAGCGCGGTGACGCACGTCATAATGGTCCCGAGAACGAGAACACGTTCTAAATTGCCGTCCGGCCCCGGTCGGCCCCTTACGCCCGAGCACTCGGGTTTGGGCTTGCTAGTGGAGGTTGTTCATGAAAACAAAAGGCGCGCTGATCTGGGAGTTCAACCAGCCGTGGTCCATCGAGGAAATCGAGATCGGCGACCCGGTCAAGGACGAGGTCAAGATCCAGATGGAAGCGTCCGGCATGTGCCACTCCGACCACCACCTGGTAACCGGCGGCATCCCGATGGCCGGCTTCCCGGTGCTCGGCGGACACGAGGGTGCCGGCATCGTGACCGAGGTCGGGCCCGGTGTGGAAGACCTCGCCCCGGGCGACCACGTGGTGCTGTCGTTCATCCCGTCCTGCGGGAAGTGCCCGACGTGTCAGGCGGGCCTGCGCAACCTGTGTGATCTGGGGGCCGGGCTGCTGGGCGGCGCCGCGGTGTCCGACGGCACCTTCCGCATCCAGGCCCGCGGCCAGAACGTCTACCCCATGACGCTGCTGGGAACCTTCTCGCCGTACATGGTCGTGCACAAGAGTTCGGTGGTGAAGATCGACCCGTCGATCCCGTTCGAGGTGGCCGCCCTGGTCGGCTGCGGCGTCACCACCGGCTACGGATCGGCGGTGCGGACCGCCGACATCCGCCCGGGTCAAGACGTGGCGATCGTCGGTGTCGGCGGCGTCGGCATGGCGGCCCTGCAAGGCGCGGTCAACGCCGGCGCCCGCTACATCTTCGCCATCGACCCGGTGGAATGGAAGCGCGACCAGGCACTGAAGTTCGGCGCCACCCACGTCTACCCCGACATCGACGCCGCGCTGATGGGCATGGCCGAAGTCACCTACGGCCTGATGGCCCACAAGGTGGTGGTCACCGTCGGCGAGCTGCTGGGCGCAGACGTCGACAGCTACCTGAACATCACCCAAAAGGGCGGCACCTGCGTGCTGACCGCCATCGGCAGCCTGCTGGACACCAACGTGACCCTGAACCTGGCGATGCTGACCCTGATGCAGAAGAACCTGCAGGGCACCATCTTCGGCGGCGGCAACCCGCAGTACGACATTCCGCAATTGCTGTCGATGTACAAGGTCGGCAAGCTCAACCTGGACGACATGATCACCCGCCAATACCGGCTCGAGCAGATCAACGACGGCTACCAGGACATGCTGGCCGGCAAGAACATTCGCGGGGTCATCCGGTACACGGACGCCGATCGGTAAACCGACCGGTCCAGGGCTGCCGCTACGGAGCCGTCACCAGTGACCGGCTTTCCGCATCTGCTGCAGCCGGGGCGAATCGGCGCCATGACGGTGCGCAACCGGGTGGTCATGTCTCCCATGGAGACGATGTACGGCACCCAGGACGGGCTGCCGTCGGAGCGGACGCGCGACTACTTCGCCGCCCGTGCGGCAGGCGGAGTCGGCCTGATCACGTTGGGCGCCACGGGCGTTGACAATCACCACCCCGAGACTCCCGGTGGCCTGCATCTGGCCACGGACGATGCGGTCCATGCGCACCGGGCGCTAGTGGAGGCGGTGCACGAACACGGCGCCAAGATCCAGCCCCAGATCGTGCACGCGGGGCCCGACGGCCTGGGGCCGGAGATCTTCGGGGTCACGTCGTTGGGGCCTTCGGTGATTCCCTCCTATCTGACCGGGCGACCGTCCACCGAGATCAGCACGCGGCAGCTCTGTGAGGTGTTCGATTTGTTCAAGGCCGCGGCGCGACGTGCGGCCGAAGCCGGATACGACGGGATCGAGCTACACGCCGCACACGGCTACATGTTGCTGGGTTCCTTCCTTGCCCCACAACGCAATCGGCGTACCGACGACTATCGGGGCGACTCGGCGCGCGGTCGGGTGCGGGTGGTGCTGGAGGCGCTGGCCGCGATTCGCTCCGAGGTCGGCGGTGCCCTGCCGATCACGCTGCGCATCTCCGGTTACGAACGGGTCGCCGGAGGAAGGCCGATCTACGAAACAGCACAGCTGGCATCCGAACTCGTCACCGCGGGCGTCAGCGCGTTCCACGTCAGCGGAGGGGTTATCGATCGGCTCGTTACCGGGATGGTCAACGGTGCCGACGACGGCGATGAAGTCAACGTCGGCGCCGCGGCCGCGGTCAAGCAGGTGGTCGATGTTCCGGTGATCGCCGTGGGCCGGATCCACGACCCGGCCCGGGCCGAACGGATCCTGGCCGACGGGCGCGCTGATTTCATCGCAATGGGACGTCCCCTGTTGGCGGACCCCGACCTGCCGCGCAAACTGGTGTCCGGCCAGGCGTACCGGGTTCGCAAGTGCATCTCGTGCGAAAACTGCATCGACGCAATGGAACAGCGTTTCTCCGTCGATTGTGCCGTCAATCCCCGCACCGGCAAGGAACGCGAACTGGCCGCACCTCGCGCCGACCGCGCCAAGCGCGTACTGGTGATCGGCGGCGGACCGGCCGGGCTGGAGGCCGCCCGCGTCGCCGCCGAACGCGGCCACCGCGTCACGCTTTTCGAGCGCGGCGGCCAACTGGGCGGGGCGCTGCGCTGGGCCTCGGTTCTGCATCCGGAAAACCAGCCGTTCCTGCGCTACCTGCGCGACGAGATAAGGCGTAGCACAACGAAAGTGCATCTGGGCCACACCGTGTCGGCTCAGGACATAGTGCAAGCCGGCCCGGATGCGGTCGTGGTGGCTACCGGCGGCCGCGTCGCCGTGCCGGCAATTCCGGGCGCCGACCTAGCGCACGTGCATACCGGACCCGGATTACGCGAGTTGCTCGGCGGCCACGCCGAATCCGCTGCCCCGACCTGGCAGCGGCTTGGCGCTTCGCTGCTGGGCGGGTGGCGGCAGCGGCTGGTGCGTCCCGCCGCGGTTCGGCTGGCCACCCGCGCCTGGATGCCGGTCGGCCGCCGGGTCGCCATCATCGGCGGCGATCTGGTCGCCCTCGAATTGGCTGAATTCCTGGCGAGCCGGGGCCGGCTGGTGTCGATACTGGAAGCCGGCAAGGACATCGCCCCCGAAGTCGGCAACAAACGCAAGACTGAGCACATGGATCGCCTCGACCGGCTGGGCGTCACCGTGCATGTCCGGGCAGCCGCTGAACGGATCACCACCGAGGCGGTGGTGTTTACCCCCGCCGGTGGGACCGCCCGGCAGCTGGCCGCTGACAGCGTCGTGCTGGCCGGCACGGTCGGACCCGACACCACTTTGTTCGACGCCCTGGTCGCCGCCATGCCCGGCGCCGATGTGCACGCCGCCGGCGACTGCACCGGCCTTGGTCTCATCCGCAAAGCCACCGAGGAAGGCGCACGCGCCGCGTGCGCAATCTAGAGACAGGAGAGAAAACCATGACCGAAGCCGCAGAAGCTCAGGCATCTCAGGCATCTCAGGCATCTCCGGCACTGACCGCGTCGCAGGCCTCGTGGCGGTGCGTCCAAGCCCATGATCGGGACGGCTGGCTCGCGCTGATGGCCGACGACGTCGTCATCGAGGACCCGATCGGCAAGTCCGTCACCAACCCTGACGGCAGCGGGGTCCGCGGAAAGGAAGCAGTCGGCGCGTTTTTCGACACCAACATCGCGGCCAATCAGCTGACCATCATCTGCGAGGAGACGTTCCCCTCGAGTTCGCCAGACGAGATCGCCCACATCCTGGTGCTCAACAGCAAGTTCGAGGGCGGAGTCACCAGCAATGTGCGTGGGGTGTTCACCTACAAGGTCAATGACGCGGGACTGATCACCAACATGCGCGGGTACTGGAATCTCGACATGATGAAGTTCGGCAGCCAGGAGTAAGCGGACAGCCTCGGTCTGTTGGCCGATCCGGCCGAACATATGCTGGGCCCATGGCGTCGATCTTCACCAAGATCATCAACCGTGAACTTCCTGGCCGCTTTGTCTACGAGGACGACGACGTCGTCGCGTTCCTGACGATCGAGCCGATGACGCAGGGGCACACGCTAGTCGTGCCGCGAGAAGAGATCGATCAGTGGCAGGACGTCGATGGCGCGACGTTCGCTCGCGTCATGGCCGTCAGTCAGCTGATCGGCAGGGCTGTGTGCAAGGCCTTCAAAACCGAGCGGGCCGGGGTGATCATCGCCGGACTGGAAGTACCCCATCTGCACGTCCACGTGTTCCCGACCCGCAGGCTGAGCGACTTTGGCTTTGCCAACGTCGACCGCAACCCGTCACCGCAATCCCTGGACGAGGCCCAGGCCAAGATCAAGGCGGCCCTGGCTCAACTGGCGTGAACCGGTTCCTGCGCGGGCATGTCAGTGACGCGCGGCAGCGTGATGCGGAAGCAGGAACCCTCGCCGGGCGCGGTTGTCACGCTGACGACACCGCCGTGCGCGCGCACCAACGAGTCGACGATCGAGAGCCCCAGTCCGGTGCCGCCGCTGGCCCGCGCCCGTGACGAGTCGGTGCGATAGAACCGCTCGAACACCCGCGATGCGTCCTGCCGGCTCATGCCAGGACCCCTGTCGGCCACTTCGAGCACCGCATCGTCGCCCTCGGTGCCGACCCGAACGGTGACGTCGGCGCTTTCCGGGGTGTGCTGCAAGGCGTTGACAATAAGGTTGCTCAACACCTGCCGAATTCGTGGTTCGTCACCCAGCACCTCCGGGGTGCCGGGACCGTCGAAAACTTTAATAGAGATGGTGCGGTTGGGGTCCATCGCCTGCGCATCGTGCACGGCATCGCTGGCCAGCGCCAGCAAGTCCACCCGATGGTGTTCTAGCGGTCGCTGCACGTCCAGCCGAGCCAGCAGCAACAAATCGTCGACCAACATGCCCATCCGGCTGGCTTCGCTTTCGATCCGCGACAACAGCATCGCCACGTCGCGGGCTGCGCCCTGGCGATACAGTTCTGCGAAGCCCCGGATGGTTGTCAGCGGGGTACGCAGTTCGTGGCTGGCGTCGGTGATGAACCGTCGCATCCGGTCTTCGGAACTGCGGGCCTTCTCCGCCGAAGACTCCGAGGAAGCGAGCGCCTGCTGAATCTGAGCAAGCATCCCGTTGAGTGCCAGCGACAGCCGGCCCACCTCGGTTCGCGGATCACGTTCGGGCACCCGGCGATCCAGCTCGCCGCCGGCGATCGCCGCGGCGGTTTGTTCAACTTCGACCAGCGGCCGCAGGCTACGTTGCACCACCGCGAAGCCGGCGATCCCCACCACGACGAGTACCGCCACCCCGATGCCGATCTGCAACCAGACCAGGGACTTGACCGTGTGCTGGACATCGGACAGGTCAATCGCGACAGTTATCAGACCGTGTGGGCCGCGCACCGACACCGCCCGCCACTGAATATCAGAGCCGTTGACCGAGGGCAGCGTCGTCGGAGTAGGGCCCACGTCATTGTTGGGCGGTAGTGCCGGTTCGGCGTTGCGGTCGTTGATCGCCGTAAATGGGCTGCCGTCGGTGCCGATGCCGCGCACGTAGAACTTCGACGGTGGCCGGCCCGGATCTGGGGCTTCGTACGGCGGCGGTGATTGCTGCCGCGGGGCCTGCGCCCAGCCGCGGGACGCGTCGAGCAGTGTCTGATCGACCCGGTTGATCAGGCTGTGACGCAGAATCGAGGTGACCGCGATCCCCGAGACGGCCAGGCCACAGGCGACCAGAACCAGGGTGGCGGCGACTAGGCCTATCCGTAACGGCACTCCGCGTCGGGGCATCTGCGTAATTCTTCGCTTAGCGCTGGCGGGTGAGGACGTACTCAGCGCGGTTCTCGCAGCACGTATCCCACGCCACGCAGGGTGTGCAGCAGCCGCTTCTCCCCGGTGTCGATCTTGCGACGTAGATACGACACGTAGGACTCGACGACATTGACGTCACCTCCGAAGTCGTATCGCCAGACGTGGTCGAGAATCTTCGGTTTGCTCAACACCGTGCCCGCGTTGATCACAAAGTAGCGCAGCAAGGTGAATTCCGTCGGCGACAGCGACACCGGTTCGCCGGCCTTCCACACTTCGTGGGTCTCTTCGTCAAGTTCGATATCAGCGAACGTCAGGCGGGCACTGCGAGGTTCCGCTCTGCCCTTGCCGGCGCGTCGGAGGATGACTCGCAGCCGGGCGACCACCTCCTCCAGACTGAACGGCTTGGTCACGTAGTCGTCGCCGCCCAGAGTTAGGCCGGCGATCTTGTCCTGCAGGGAGTCGCGGGCCGTCAGGAACAATGCCGGGGCATCGATGCCGTCGGCACGCAGGCGCCGCAGCACTCCGAAGCCGTCCATCCCGGGCATCATGACGTCGAGAATCACCGCGTCCGGGCGGGCCTCACGTGCCCGATCCAGGGCTTGGGCCCCGTTGGTTGCGGTATAGACCTCGAACCCCTGGAACTTAAGGCTCACGGAGAGCAGTTCGACGATGTTGGCCTCGTCGTCGACCACGAGGACGCAAGCCTCCGGTTTGGTTTCACTGGGGGTAGCCGCTGTCATGAGGTCACTTCAGTCCTTGCTTGTACATTACCTGATAAATTATTGTGTGATTCCTGAAAGCCCGGTGCTAACAGTCTGATAGTAGTCTGCCAGGAATCATCGCATCAGCTTGGACCTGCACGGGTTTACGGGGTCGCGTCGCGAATAGACTCGGAGAATGAACCTCGCCAGAACCATCGTGTCGGCTGCGACCGCTCCCGCACGAGTCGGGCTCGCCGCCGCGGACGCGAGCTTGACCGTCGCGAGCGCGGCGGTTGGTGTGGCGAAGCGAGCGCTTGGTGATGGCGGGGACGCCCGGACAAACGCGGTGACGTCCATGCTGGGGATCGATGACACGATCATGCGCGCCAACCGGCTGGCCAGGCTGCTGGACGAAGACGCACCGCTGGGACGCGCCATGGCGCCCAACGGGCCGATGGACCGATTACTGCGCCCGGGCGGCGTGGTCGACCTGCTTACGGCGCAGGACGGCCTGCTCGACCGCTTGACCGCGGAAGGCGGCGGGCTGCACCGTACGCTGCAGCCAGGCGGGTTGGCCGATCAACTGCTCGCCGAAGAAGGCCTGATCGAACGGGTGCTGGCCGAGGACGGGCTGGCCAACCGGCTGCTTTCCGAAGGCGGACTGGTCGACAAGGTGACGGCAAAGAACGGGCCGCTGGACCAGCTCGCCGATGTTGCCGACACCCTGGCCCGACTGACGCCCGGGATGGAGGCCTTGGAGCCTGCCATCGCCACCCTGCAAGACGCGGCCATCTCGCTCACCATGGTGGTCAACCCGCTGAGCAGCATCGCCGACCGCATCCCGCTGCCTGGTCGCCGTCCCGGACGCCGCTCCCCGTCGCGGTCGGTGCGCTCAACACGCATCATCGAAGGCGACGAGTGACCGATTAGGCTTGGACCCGGTTTACCCCGCCTCCTTAGCTCAGTGGTAGAGCACTCGCCTTGTAAGCGAGCGGTCGTCAGTTCAATCCTGACAGGGGGCTCATACCTTCCCGCCGCGTTTGCGCTGATAGAGCGCATTTTTGCGTCGAACGTTCGTGCCCTTGTGCCTGCCGCGCCCACATTTTGCCCACACTCTCCGCAACAGATGTGAGGTCTTAGTCGAACAAATCGGCGTACACATCCAGCGTCATCGCGGCGCTAGCGGGAGTTCTTCATCGCGGGCGGTGCCGTAATACTGTGTCGCAGCACTGTGGCCAACTGCACGGGGCCTCTGCGTTGGCAACCCCCGGCGGGTCACATACTTTGCGCCCGCCACTTTTACTGTCACCGCTCGCCGTTGTGTTTCTACGCCAGCGCGGTCGTGGAGTTGATAGGTCGAAGCGCCTCCGTCACAACACAGATCCGCGTATTTTGAAGGGCATCGGTGACCACTCAAGGTCGTAGATAAGGGTGTGGACCATGAGGATTACTGATCTGCGAGCTATCGTGGCGGCACCAATGCTCATTGCTGCAGGTCTTATTGCTCCGCCGGTAGCAGGCGCATACCCCTCGGGACCGTGTGCTCGTACCGACGTAGGAACAGTCATCCCGGAAACTAACGCCTATACGCTGTGCACAAGCGTCGGCTGGGTTCACGTCAACGAGCCACTCAAACTGGACCCAAGTGGGTCCTGTGCTCACTTAGGAACAGTTGGCCCAGACGGCGGGACGGCCTACACCATCTGCACAAACCTCGGCTGGGTTGACGTCAACCGACCAGCATGCGCCGATTTTCCGGCTTTGTTCGATTGCGCTGGCAACCCGAAAATCTAGGAACGCGACGGGCGACCCTCATAAACCAAGCGCTCCACTACTACTCGTATTCGCCTGGATTCGGGATCCCAGTTCACCTCAGGAATCTGCCGCTTCAGAACGTCTGTTGGAAGCGCATCCTCGACCAGGACAACGCAATTCAATGGCGCTGACGAACTCCGTGGTGGTCTCGCCCGCGCGGTATCGATCAAACCGCCGCCCAGATCAAAGCCGAGTTGCGGAAACCCCAACTGCATCAACCAGTCCTGGTCGAGAACGCAATGGGCAAACACGCATTGGCGCTGCTCGCCGTCCTCGACACCGTCATCGGGCCGCCATGTGAGGCAGGACGAGACTCCGTGAGCTGTGGAAACAGCGAGCGGCTCGGACTGCACGAAGGCCGCTCATTTCTCTAGAGAGAGACAGATATGTGGGCGGCCAGCCAGCGCCCCCTTGCGCACAAGAATTTGCTCAGGATTAGAGGTGGGGAAGACGGAGGTAAACGACACGCTCGCGGATACGTTCGTTGCAGTGCGAGCCAGACTTGATTGTCTTCGAGACATTCTTGCCTTGCTGCGGGAAACCATGAACTTAAATGATCGCTCGGGAAGAGTAGCCGATGGACAGGGCCGGCCCTCACACGCGACTGGGAGCGGTACTGGCGTGGTGGGGGCGCGCCGCCGTTGTGGTGGTGCTTGGCGTCGCCGCAGTGGACTGGGCGGGCTGGGCGACTGGCATCGACCGGTTGACGCGGGTCTTTCCGTCCTGGCCGGACATGACGCCGTGGACTGCTCTGCTCGTCGCCGGGTTGGGGGCAGCGATCCTGGTGCAGTCCGGGCGCCCGTCACGCACCCAGGTGTGGGTCGGGTATGGCTTGGCCGTGGTGGCCGGTGTTCTTGCGGTGGTGTTCCTCGCGGAGTACGCAACCGGTAGGTCGTTCGGCCTGGATCAGGTGTGGTTCCCCGAAACGGTGCACACGATGCAAGAAACCTGGCCAGGCCGTCCCAGCCCGCAAACAGGGTTGTCAGTTCTGCTGCTGTCGATAGCGGTTGGGCTAACCCGCCTAGATCGCCCGTGGACCCCCGTGGCTTGGGCGGTGGGTCTCGTAGCCGCTATGGCCCTGCCCTGGGTCGTCGTCACAGCCTTCATATTTGATGTTGTTTCGCTTGTGGGTGTCACGCGATCAACCGGTATGGGAATCTCGACGGCCCTTGCTGTGCTGCTGCTGGTCGCCGCGGCCTTTCTGGCTCGCCCTGACCGCAATCCGGTCGCCTGGCTGCTGGCCCGACCCGATGGATGGGCACTGGTTCGGATGGTCGGTACCCTCGCTGGCCCTCCGATCCTGATTGGGTTGTCACGACTGGCGTTCCTGACCCTGGGCGTTCGCGAGGACGCGGCATGGGTCCTTTCGATATCGGTGAGCACCGTCGTCGTTGGCGTGGCCACGTTCTACTGGAGCCAGCGCGAGCAGAAACTGCTGATCGAAAAGGAACTACTCAGCCATCAGCGCGCCGAGGTTGAGGCGCGCTACCGGATACTTGCCGACAACGCCGTAGACGTCATCGCGCATCTCCGAGACCGCGAGGTCGCCTGGATCTCGCCATCGGTGCAGGCGACGTTCGGAGACCCACCTGAGCAGTGGATCGGCTCGGACTTCAGCCGCCGCCTCCACCCGGACGACCTCGACACACTCGCCGGGGCCCAGCACCGGATCGCGTTGGGTAAACCGGCTGTTGAAAGGTTCCGGGTCCGCGCCGCCAACGACGACTTCCACTGGGTCGACTGCCACTGCAAGCCCTACGTCGACGCTGAGGGCAACACCGATGGGGTGATCGCGGCGCTGCGCGTCGTCGATGACCAGGTCGAAGCGCAGCGGCAACTCGAACGGTTGGCCCGATTCGACACCCTCACCGGGCTGACCAACCGCGCCGAGACGATCACCCGCCTCGATGCCACGCTAAAACACCCCAGATCCCACGGATCACACCTTGGCGTGTTGTTCTGCGATGTCGACCACTTAAAGGCCATCAACGACACCTGGGGACACGTCGTCGGCGACGTCGTGCTCTCGACCCTGGCAGACCGGATCCGCGAATGTGTACGGGGAGGGGACACGGTGGGGCGGATAGGAGGTGACGAGATGGTGGTCCTGCTGCCCGGACTTCACAGCCTTGACGAGGCCGCCCAGATCGGAGAGAAAATTCGCTGTCGTGCCGCCGCACCGATCCACCACGGCGGGAAAACCATCCACGCCACCCTGAGCATTGGCGCCACCCTCGCCGCTCCCGGCGAGCCAGTTTCGGCGATCACGGCCCGGGCCGACGAAGCGATGTACCAGGCCAAACAGGTCGGCCGCAACACCGTAACCCCCATCTGAGCAAGTGGCTATCGGCCATCACTTGAGACAAGATCCCATCGATCTCGTTTCTCTCTAGAAGCGGGACACGCTCTGGCCAGAGCAAGCGGCACTTCCAGCGATCGTCGCCGAAGCTAACCTCGCAGCGCTCTATCAGCGGCAAACAACTTCGCCGTCGTCACGCCGCTCAGCAACTTCGCCGTCGTCACGCCGCTCATTGGGAAGTACCTAGCGATGAACGGTTTTGCGTCCATCTCGTTGAGTCCCTTCGCCCAGACGACAGCCACACACTTGAGAGTTAGAACCATCGGAGGTCCGTGACCGGGTCCGTGCCCACATCTTGCCCACAATCTGCCCACAGTTACAGACATCTCCGGTGATCTCCAGTGATGAATCTTCGCTGCTAGATTTGGTTTTGGCCCTCCTGGCCGGCGTCGCCAGAACAGCTCGAATCCTGACAGGGAGCTCCATAAAGGCATAGGTCACGAGTTCATGTCGCGATCCCGACAGCGATCACGATCGCGTTCTTGCCGTCATCTGCCGTCAATTCGATTTCTTGCCGTCACGCCGGGCGGCAGAAATCGTGACTTCGGCCCGCCACGTCGCCGCCGCGATCAGCTACGACGTGAGAATCGGCCGCTCAGGCGAACTGCGTGCGGAATCCGCTTCTGAGCCTTCTTCGCGGCCTTCTCGGCGGGCTTCTCCGTCTCCTTCGCGGTGTTCGCTCGCTTCTTGGCGGTCTCCGCCCAATCGACGCCGCGGACCCGCGCGGTGTCGGCGAGCTCGGCGCCTTGGATGCACGCCGAGCCGCCCGTCGCCCCCGCCACGCCAGTGAGGGCTTTCCCTCGGTGTCGACCGACGCGATCATCAGGCCGCCGATGAGGCTCAGATCGGTGAGGAAATCCCGACGCTGCTGCGCTTTGCGCTCGGGATCGGATTCTGTCCAGAACAGATGGCCGCCTAGGCTGCCGAGAACGACGGTGCAGGCCAGCGCCGACGAGGCGACTCTGGGCATCTTGCCGCTGGCCAACAGCAGATCACCGCCGATCTGGACACCCGCGTTGAGGCGGGCCAGCGTCAAGGGATCCTGCGGAACCTTTGTCGCCGCCGGCTCGGGCAGCTTCCGCAGTACCTCCACGGTCGGGCGGGCCGCCTCGGCGGCACGCTGGGGACTTCGTAGTGCGTCGATACCCTGGCCGACGAACACAGCCGACAGAAGCGGTCACGCAACTCTGCGAATTAACATGCCTGTCTAATGCCCTTCCTCGTCGGCCCCGTTGCGCTACTGACACCTACGCGGCCGACGAACTCGGCCGGCTGATGCGCGCAGAGCCGTCGACGCCGATAAGGGAATCTTGCAGCCGGGCCGTCAACGGCGCCCCGTACACCACACCACCGCCCACACCAGCCACGTCTACTTGGCGAGGCGGTCACCATCAGTACCGGTAGCGTCTGCCGCCCACTCGCCGGCCTGTTGCGCCGAGGATCAGCAGGATGACCCCGACAACGACGAGGATCCAGCCAAGGATGATGGCGATTTGGTCGAATGGCACGGGTAGGGGTGCGAGGTAGCGACGAGCAGCAGAATAATTCCAACGACGATCATGGCTTCGTGTCGTTTGCGATGCGCTGAATGGTGTCATTAGAGCGTCCGGTTGGGTGGCGCAGGCGATCCAGGTCACAAACAAGCCCCACCACCGTCACCCGATTTACCTGGCGACGCGGTACTTACTTCTTTCTGAAGACGTCCTTAACCTTCTCGCCGACGTCTTTGAGGTTGGACTTCGTCTGGTCGCGCTTGCCCTCATTTTCAGTGCTCTTGTCGCCGGTAACCTTGCCGACCGCTTCCTTGACCTTGCCGCCAAGCTCGTCGAGCTTGTTCTTCGCCTTATCCTCGCCGCTCACCGTGTTTGCTCCTACTTTTACGGGAATCGACCCGGTGGCCGAAACCTCAGCCCGAGGTTAACGCGCGAGCCGGGAGCGCATCAGGGCCAAAAGACCCTGTCGCGTGATCACGGCATCGATCCGTGGGAAATCTCTTTCGGATTCCACGGCCTGGATTCACAGCAACTCGAGCACATCCGGGCCTCGGCGGAAAAGTCGGGTCTTTCCATGTCGCGCGTTATTCGCCAGATCGCGAAAAGCGTTGCGGGGCCTTGGCTGTCGCCGGAAAAAATCGATCGAGTGATCGCAGGAATGCGGGCATGACAGCACCGTCCACCGTCCAACAAGCCCGGACCGGGGACTATCCCGTCAAGCTTGATTCCAGACTGCTGATGATCACCCTGGCGTGCACGCTGCTGCCGGTGATGGTCACGCTGGACGCCACGGTCGTCAATGTGGCGCAACGTACCTTTGTCGACGAATTCTCTTCGACGCGGGCCGTCATTGCGTGGACAGTGACCGGCTACACCTTGTCGTTGGCGGCGGTGATCCCACTTACCGGCTCATCGTCTTGGCTCGCGCGGCCGGTCCGCAACGGTTGGGACGCGTGCTGACCATCAGCATGGTTCCCGTCTTGATGGCTCCAATCTGTGGGCCCATTCTGGGTGGCTGGCTGATCGACTCATTCGGCTGGCAGCGGGTTTTTCTCATCAACGTCCCGATCGGACTGCTCACGGTGGCAGTAGCGGGACTTGTTCTCCCTAATGGCGATTCAGTGTGTCTGCGGAACCGTTGGACGTCATCGGCATGGTGCTGCTATCCCCAGGGCTGGTGCTGGTTTTATACCGTATGTCACTGCTGCCGGCGCACGGCACGATCGCCGACCCAGAAGTCTGGGTCCATGCGGCCATTGGTGTGCTTCTGATCGCCGCCTTCGTTATTCACGCAATGCGCTGGGCCGATCGTGCGCTGGTCGATTTGCGTCTATTCAAAAGCCGTGAGGTCGCAGCGGCCAATGCGGTCAGATTCCTTTTTGCCATCACATTTTTCGGTAGCTTCCTGCTCCTTCTCGCGTAATTCCAGCAGGTGCTTGCAAAGACACCGTCGGAGTCCAGGGTGTTGTTGGTTCCTCAAACTTTGGGTGCCGCTGCAGTAATGCCCATCGTGGGGTGGCTGATGGAAAAACACGGACCGCGCCGAGTCGTGGTGATCGGGACGGCGTCGACCGTGATGGGCATAGGCGTGTTTGTCTACGGCATAAGCCGCGATTACAAGGACCTACCAGTGCTGCTAGCCGGCCTCGCGATATTCGGCGTCGGCAGCGGCTGCATGATGACTCCGGTCTCCTGGACGGCTGTGCACACCCTCAATGCCAACGAAATTGCGCACGGCTCAACGCTATTCAACGTCAACCACAATACGGCCGCATCCGTCGGCGCCGCGTTGATGTCGGTGGTCCTCACTAGCAGGTTCAACAACGGTGCCGGTATCACGGCGGCCGAGCACGTCGCCAACGACTTATCACACGCCTACGCCGGGGTGTTCGTAGTCGCCCTGATCCTGATCGCGGCGACCGCTGTCCCCGCGTGGTTCCTACCCAAAAGGGCTGCGCCCCGAAAGGAGTTGATGCGTGTTGATTTGTAAGGGGCCGTATGGGTGAAGCCTGGCGCGGAGCGCCGTCGATCGAGCCGCGATCACTCCTGTGTGGCCGCCACGGGTTCGCGCTTCATCTCGAGGTAATTCTGGATGTTGAACCGGCCGAATTCACGCTGCCGCCGAGGCGACAGCTGCCGATACGCCGTCGCCGCGTCGATGATCTCTGGTTCGACGGCCCGGCACGTTTCTCCATGAACCCGGAGAGTGGCCCGCCCGGCGGCCAATACGTTGAGAAGCCAATCCACCTCCCTGCCGTAAGGCAGCGGGATGATGAAGCCGTCGCTTACCCGCTCTATCACAACAGGGGTGGCATACGCCTTGCCCGAGCGTCGTCCGATGTGCTCGATTACTCCCGCGTACCAATACTTCTGGCCAGCCACCAGCATCATGACCGGATTGAGCACGTGCTTGTTGAACACACGCACCTTGTCAAGGGCCATCCTGCGCTCCTTAATCGCGCGAGCCGACCCTGCCGACCCGCCCAGCGAGAGAACTGGAGAAACGGTACGGCTGCCCACCGATGAGTTCCTAGGGCCTTTGGGCCTCACCACCATTGCCGGTAGGCCGCACGGCGTCTCTGTACCTGAAATAAGCTGTTGGGCAAGCACTCCCGTGCATCAAACCGATAAGCACGTCATCCGGCGTCGACATGCCGGGCGAGGAAATCCAGGACAGCGCTGGCGAAAATGTCGTTGCGATCGCCGGCGACCATGTGCCCCGCGCCGCGGACATCGGTGAACTCAACCTGCGGGAAGCGCGCCAAAAACTCGTCGGCGCGCTCTTGGCTGACTAGGTCACTCATTTGGCCGCGAATCAGGAGCATAGGCACCCCGCTCCGCAGGATCGCCTCAACGGCTGCATGCATCCGATCGGGGTCGGTGACCTCAAACGGGGGGAACGCCGCGGTGCCGCTGATGAACTGCGGATCCCAGTGCCAGTACCAGCGACCACCACGGCGGCGCAGGTTGGTGGTCAGGCCCTCCAGATCAGTTGGCCGGGTCCGGTGCGGGTTGTACTCGGCGATCGCGTCCGCGACTTCGTCAAGTGAGCCGAATCCCGATTCCACCCGCTCGGCCATGAAGGCGTGTATCCGATTCGCCCCGGATTGCTCCATGTCCGGCACGATGTCGACTAACACGACTGCGCTGGCAATACCCGGCGAGAGCTCCCCCGCGAGAAGCATCGAAGTGAATCCACCCAGAGAGGCGCCCACCAGCACCGGTTGCGGAGGCAGGTTGCGCAGCACCTCTTGGACATCGCCGGCGAAGCTCACGACGCGATAGTCGCCTTCGCTGGACCAGCCCGATTCGCCATGGCCGCGCAAGTCGACGGTGACGGCTTGCCACCCACGCTGGGCGACAGCCGCAGCAGCCTTGCCCCACGAGCGGCGGGTTTGCCCGCCGCCGTGCAAGAACACCACGGCACGCGCTTGGGGATCGCCCAGGCGATCAGCGGCGATGCGCACACCGCCGGGCCCCTGGATCGAGAACGGTTCAGCTGCCATGGGCATCAGGTGATATTAAGACGCTGCGAAGTGGAGCCCGCGTCGGCTCAACTCCAATACGATGCAGCGTGGGCATTCCTCGTGCCGGAGTCGGAGCAGCCACCATGCCGATGTATCCGCAACACATGTTTTTCACGTCGGAGTCTGTCACGGAAGGCCACCCCGACAAGCTTTGCGACCAAGTCTCGGATGCGGTGCTGGACGCGTGTTTGACGCAGGACCCGCAGTCGCGGGTGGCCTGCGAAACATATGTGACGCTGGGCACGATGATGATCGGCGGGGAGATCACCACGCGAGCCCAACTCGACGTCGATAGCCTGGTCCGCCGCCTGGGCAGCGAGATCGGCTACTCCTCACCCCTGTACGGCTACGACGTCAACACCGCTGGCATCCTGCGGGCGTTTCACCAGCAGTCACCCGACATCGCTCAAGGGGTTTCCCACGCCGACGAAAAACTCGGCGCCGGCGACCAGGGAATGATGTTCGGCTACGCGTGCCGGCAGACCGACGAGCTGATGCCGCTGCCCATCATGCTCGCCCACCGGCTTGCGATGCAGCTCGCCATGGTGCGCAAGCAGCGGGTGCTGCCGTTTCTGGGCCCCGACGGCAAGTCGCAAGTGACCGTGGAATACCGCGACGGGAAGCCCGTGCGTGTGGACTACGTAGTGCTCGCCTGCCAGCACACACCCGACGTCGTCACCCCCGACGGCAAGTTCATGACCGAGGAGGCCAAGCGCCAGGTCATCGATGCTGTCGCACGTCCGGTGCTCGGCGACCTGGTGGATGAGAACACCAGGTTCACCGTCAACGGCGCAGGCAAGTTCCTCGTGGGCGGTCCACAGGCCGACACCGGTCTGACCGGCCGCAAGGTCGTTGTCGACACCTATGGCGGCTGGGCGATGCATGGCGGTGGCGCCTTCAGCGGGAAGGACCCGACCAAGGTTGATCGCTCAGCCAGCTATATGGCGCGCTACGTGGCCAAGAACGTCGTCGCCGCCGGGTTCGCGGACGAGTGCCTGCTGCAGTTGGGTTATTGCATCGGACACGTCGACCCCGTGTCGGTCATGGTGAACACCTACGGCAGCGGCAAGCTCACCGATCGCGCGCTTTCGGCGCTGGTACAAGACGTCTTCCCGCTGTCACCGAAGGGGATGATCGACCATCTGAACTTGCGGGAGCCCATCTATCGCAAGACGGCCGCCTACGGCCATTTCGGACGTCCCGGCTTCACTTGGGAGAACGTGGATGCCACCGACGAGCTGCTCGCCAAGGCGCCCAAGTTCGAACGCCGCTGAGCCGGCGCGCTGCGATCTGCATCGAAAATAATGGCATTGGTACGCCGGTCAGCCGCCCGGACCATAGGATCGGCCCATGCATCTTGACGAGTACATGTCATTGGATGCGACAGCTCTGGCCGAGCTGGTCGTGCGCAAACAAGTCACCCCGGCCGAACTTCTTGCTCTGGCGCGGCGACGCGCCGATGCGGTCAATTCAAGGTTGAACGCGATCGTTCGTCGCCTCGACGGCATCGCCGACAGACAAACCGCGGACCGGAATCTGCACGGAGCGTTTGCCGGGGTGCCCTTTCTGATCAAAGACCTTGAGCAGGAATACCGAGGATTTCCCACCTCATGCGGGTCTCGATCACTGTCCAACGAGGTGGCCGAGCAGCACGCCCTGGTCACGCAGCGGTTCCTGGACGCGGGCCTGGTGATTTTCGGTAAAACCAACACCCCCGAGTTCGGAGCCAAGGGCGTGACGGAATCCGAGTACTGGGGTCCGGCTCGAAACCCCTGGAACACCAAGCACACTCCCGGCGGCTCATCGGGCGGATCAGGGGCGGCGGTTGCGGCGGGGATCGTTCCGGCGGCAGGGGCCAACGACGGCGGCGGATCGATCCGCATACCCGCCGCCTGCAACGGCCTCGTCGGGCTCAAAACCAGCCGGGGGCTGTCGCCCTATGGCCCGCAGACCGGCGAGCCGATGTTCGGCATGGTGACCCAGGGCGTCGTCTCGCGCACCGTGCGCGACAGTGCCGCCCTCTATGACGCGATCATTGGCCCCAATCCGCGTGGCGCCTATCAGGGGGCGCTTCCCGACGGCCCGTTCGCACAACACATCAAGAATCGCCCCGGCACGTGCAAAATCGGGTACTCAGCCTCCTCGACGATCAACCCTCATCCTGACCGGGAAGCCATCGCCGCAGTCGAACAAGCGGCGAAGCTCCTCACCGACCTGGGTCACCACGTCGAGGAAGTCCAGCCGCCCTACGACGACGCCGCATTGGCGCGCGACTTCCTCACCATCTGGTTCGCACAGCTCTACCAACAAGTCGCCGAGGCCAAACAGCGAACCGGTGCCCGCGACAGCGACTTTGAGGCCGACACGCTGGCCATGTGCGAGCTCGCCCGATCCACCGGCGTCCTGGCACCGATGCTTGCGCTGGAGAACAGAAACAACTACATCCAATCGCTGGCGACGTTCCACGAGACCTACGACTACTTCCTTACCCCCACCCTGGCCACCCCGCCCCTTGCGGTCGGTGCCACGGCGACATCGCACCGCTTGCAGACGGTGTCCCGGGTCATCAGCAAGTTGCACGCCGGAAAAGTGCTGGCGCTCACCGGGATTCTCGATGAGCTGATCCAGGAGAGCCTGGGCTGGGTGCCCTACACGCAACTCGCCAATCTCACCGGGCGGCCCGCCATCAGTGTGCCGTTGCATTGGACAGACGCCGGGCTCCCCCTGGGGGTGCAGTTCGTCGGAAGGCTGGGCGCGGACGGTGACCTCTTACAGTTGGCGGCGCAGCTTGAAGAAGCCCAGCCATGGGCCCATCGGCATCCGGCACCCGCCTCACCGGCAAGTTAGTCCATTGCCAATCCTGAGAGCCGACGACTCTAACTCACCAGCACCGAGACCTGGTACGAGAACCTCGGCTGGGGCCAACAAAAACAAATCAGGTGCAGGTTCCGGATCGACAATCCAAGCCAGGACAACATCGCGGTTTCCATCCAGTGGGGAACGCCGAGCTGGGGCAAAGTTGGCACCTACTCCGATGCGGTCATGGAGGACGTCGGCGGCAGCGCCCAGTCGAATTCTGACGCGGGCGGGGTGACTTCGATCACCGTTCGTGGCTTCACCACAACCACCAACAACACGGATTTCGAAGTGACGGTGCCGGTACCCGGAACATGGCCCTAGGACCGGAGTGCGCCCATGTTACGACAGCCGTCCGAACTCGGGCACTCGCGTACAATTCCAACGGTGATGAACCCTTCAGCGACGAGGTAGGCAATTGAACAAAGTCCAGCTCGTGGTTGGGATTGCCGTCGTGCTGGTGATTGGCGTACTCGCTGTGCCGATCAAGCAAAGGTGCGGCGCACCGGGTTATGTGTGTGCTACCGCACCGGATGCGCAGGGCAACATTCACTACTACTACGAGATTGAACCGCTCGGCATATTACTCATTGAATACGAGATTGAACCGCTCGGCGTGTTATTCACTGAAAACGTAACCGGCTCGAACGTCCCGTTCTATTACACGTCAGGCGAGGACCTCGTGAAGGTTCGATAGCTGGCTGGGCACGATGGAACGTCCCGTCGCTCGCGCTGATGCCGCCGTCGGTCATGGCACGAGCCATTCGTGCACCGGGACGCCCGTGCGCGCATTCTCCGCATACCGTCGGGTCATCTCATGCAGCGCCGCTATGCGCTCCACCCCGTGGTCCTCGAGGTAGCGCACCACCTCGATCTGCCAGTCAGCGCCGGTCCGGCCGGATCGAACCCGCGCCTCGATAACGCCGAGGTACCGGTCGCGGTCGTCGGCATCCACGCCCCAAGCGTCTAGGCCAGCCGCGGCGGCCGGCAGGAGCAACTCACGAACGAGCCGTTCGACCGGGTAATCCAGGCCTTCCCAGCACAGCGTCGCCGCCAGCCCGTCCCGTGCCGCACAGTGGAGGTTCCGCTCGGCCGCGGCGAAAGGCATTCGGCTCCACGGGGCCGTGTCGCTGTCGACGATCGCGCGGACCAGGCCGTAGTAGAACGCCGCGTTGGCGATCATGTCGACGGCGGACGGTCCGCTGGGCAGTACGCGGTTCTCGATACGCAGCTGCGGGTGCCCAGCCTGGACGTCGTAGACCGGACGGTTCCAGCGCCACACCGTGCCGTTATGCAGCCGAAGCTCACGCAAGCCCGGCGCGCACCCAGTCCCGAGGGAGGTATCGGGATCCTCGGCCTCCAGTGTCGGAAACAACGGTGGAAAAAACCGCACGAGGTCGTCGAAAAGCTCCACGGGATCGTTGATCCACCGGTCGCCGAGGCGCACGCGCGCCGGCGCCCCGGCGCGGACCTCCTTGCGGCGGCGGCTGTCAAGCAGCTGCTCGAGCAGCGTGATGCGAGTTTCCTGCCATGCCTGGCGACCGAGCAGGTACGGCGAGTTCGCCGCCACCGCCACCTGCGCCCCGGCGATTGCTTGGGCGGCATTGTAGTAGTCGGCAAACCGGTCCGGTGGTACCCGCAGGTGCAGCTGCAGGCTGGTCGTGGCGGCATCGGGAGCGACCGAGTCGGTGGTGAACTCGACCGGCTCACGCCCGTCGATGATGCGCACCAGGAATGGCCGGTGGCGAGCGGCGTGCATGCGGCTCGACAGCAGCTGGTAGCGCGGGTTATGGGAGAGCCGCTCGACGGTCAGCTGCTCGGCGCTGAGGGTGGGCAACATGCCGACGGCGACCAGTCGAACGCCGAGCCGCTCAATCCGGGCCCGGGATCCGTCGAGCGCGTCGGCGAGGTCGCGTTCGCTGTCATGCAGCACGCCACCCTGCAACCGGCGGGGAGCCAGGTTCAGCTCAACGTTGAACTGGCCGAGCTCATGCTGCATGTCCATCCGGCCCAGGCCTGCCAGCACCGCATCATTGACCAGCCGCGGCCGGCCCAACGGGTCGATGAGATCCAGCTCCACCTCCATGCCGATGGAGTCCTCGTGGTCGACAAACCAGCCGTCGTCAATCATGCGCTGCAACGCGGCAACGCATCGCTGGAGCCTTTGCTGCACCTCGTGCTCGTGGCCGACAACAAGGGCGGACGCTTCGACGCGGTCACCCACGGGGCACCTCCTCGCGGCAGTCTGGGACGTCGACCGCCACTACAGCATGATGACGCACCCAAGCAACGTGCGCAGATCGTCACTACCGCTGAGCTGACCGCTACAACCGGCTGTTCATCCGCCGCCCGCTTTCGGACATGGGCCCGACGCCCGCCGAGTCGATTGCAGGACCTGTAGCCGCCACCGGCGAGAACGACCGTTACCGCGCCTGTGCCTTACTCACCGGCGGGCAACCGCACAAGGGTGGTAATGCGCGGGCGTCAGTGCTCGTCGTAGTGTCCGCCGTGAGCCGCATGCCGGCATCCGTCGTGCACGTAGTCGACATGATCCCCGTGTGGGACCGCGACATGGCCACAGCCCTCACGATGGACGTGGCCATGGTGCTCGTGCACCGCGTGGCCGGACGGTTCACATTCGTCGTAGTGATCCTCGTGCCGTCGATGAAGGTGGCCGCCGTGCGCGTAGTCGACGTGATCTCCGTGTGGGATCGCGACGTGGCCGCATCCTTCGCCGTGCGCATGATCATGGTGGAGGTGCTCATTGTGGGTTGCGCTGGTCATCGCTTATCACCGCCGTACCGAATTTGTTCACAGCTGCTGCACGGCAATCTTAGTCCCGGCCGGGTGACCATCACCCGAAATCGCGCCGTCGCCCATTTAATTCCGTAGGCGATTCCTAGCCTCGGTTTGTGCTCACCGGGTCCTTGCTGGCCTTGATCGGCGCGGTACTCGGCGGCAGCTTGAGCAGGTTGCCGCGCAGGCTGCCCCGCGCGGTGCGGAGAGTCACCAGAAACCAGGTGAACAGCAGACCGGCGTAGGCGACGGCCGCGGCCACCTTGAATGCCGGGAGATGACTGTGCCCGGCAAGTTGGGAGGTGCCGGTGACGAAGGTTCCGACCGGGAAGGTCAGGCTCCACCACGTCAGAGCAAACGGCATTCCGCGCCGCAGCGTGCGCAGCGTAAGTAAGGTGGCCAACGCGATCCAAAACACCGCAAAACCCCACACCGGAACTCCGTAGAGGACCGCGAACGCTTTCATGTGCTCGGCGAGTTCGGGGTCGACGACCAGTGTCGCGTTAGTTCCCAAAAGCCCTGCGGCCGTGATGGATTGGCCGAGCGGTCCCAACACGATCCAGAGCGTCGGCACGCGCGCGGAGCCAGAGGTGCCGTATAGGGTCAGACGGGCCCAGATCATCGCGATGATGTTCAGCGACGCCACCAACGACAGCCCGAACATTGCGTAGCAGCCGTACAGCATGGTCTGACGGCCGGTGCCCGCCGCCATGTGCGGCAGCAGCAGTGCACCCGTCGCGGCGGTCACCATGGGCGGAACCACCGGCATCAACCATCCACCGAACGCCGCGTCGGGCTCGACGTCGTGTTGCGTGAACATGAGGAACGGAATGCTGACGGCAGTGAATAGGCCGCCGAGCGTGCCTCCGGTCCACAGCACCCAGTCCAGGTCGACGGCGATGCGCTCGCCGAGGAGATCCCTGCCGACCAGCACCGCCCCTCCGCCGACCGTCATCAACGCCATGGGCGCGGCGCCGTAGAAGTGGGCCATCTGCGGATTGCGCGCATGGCTCCGCGCCACGGTGGGGTGGCGCAACCAGTGACCACCAACCAAGACAATCAGCACCACGAGCAGGATGGCGGCGAGCACCCAGACCACTTCGGCAAATGCCCGCATCCCCACGACGTGGACCGGCAGGGTGGCGCCGGCGATAGCGACGATACCGGTGCCCATTACCGAGGCGAACCAGTTCGGCCCGATGTTGCCCAGCACCTCGATAAGCGGCTGCGGCGACGGCGCGTCAGCCGGATCTGCAGTGTCCATAGCTGACAAACTCTACGGTCGTCGATTCCTTCCCACACGCCGACCCGAGATCGAGAAGGAGGCGTACTTAGACGCTGAGCGCACGAAACTCTCGGCAACTAACAAGTTTTCAGTAGGTTAGCGGTCGGTTGGCCACGGCAGCCCGGCCCGTGTCGGATGGCATTCGGAAGACCGCTCAGCTTTTCAGGATGTACTCACTTGTGATCGTGGTGCGGATGCGGTGCAGGTCCAGGAAAGAGACGACACTGCGGAGCATCACGATCATGTTCCACACCAGCTTGAATGGATTGCTGCCGGCGCCGTAGAAGAGGAAGTAATTGGTGACATGCCTGGCCGAGGGCCACGCCTCCTCCACAATGCCCTCGTAGGGCGGCGCATCCGGCGTAACCGCCTTGATCACCAGGTTGCGTACATAGCGGGCTCTCGGCTGCATCGCCTCGGAGACCGGCGACTGCCTTCCGTGCCAGCGCCGAATCCATTCCTCGCGAGAAAGCCGCTTGGGTCGTTCCATCAAAGTCACGGCGATGATGCCGGGGGAACGCTGGCCATCAGGCCAACTCCTTGGAGCGGAATATCGATTACCGCCGTATTCGGTGTAGATCGACTCGTCTACCAAATACCCGGCAAATCTGAAGCCTGCACTCCGGAGGATCTCGTCACACGATCCGTGTTCCCCGGCATCATCGAGCCAGATAGCCACTTCGGCGCACATGCGCTCACCGGCATGGAATGGTGTAGGGGGTCTTACATCCGCATCCTGATCAACGATATACATGGTCAGCTTCACAGCTCCGGCTTGCAGCAGTCTGGGCGCCACATCATTTAGCAAACTTTGCTGCCGCTGAGTTTCATTCTGTCCCCTGGAGTCCCAGAGGATGTACACCAGCTTGTCCATAGTCTGAGCTAGTTCAAAGTCACCAGTCTGCTGCCATACATCTTCTCGGTGGAGCCCGCCATAATCTTGATCCTCTGCTTGCGCGACACGAACCGCTCCAACAATTTCTGCGAAAAGCGGTAAGCACCGCCGGGAACGACCAGAGGTTTTCTGCCCAAGGCAGCAACGGCGTCGTGGGCCACCTTGTCCACCGCCAGGGGCTTGGGAGTAAAGGCCCCGAGCCCCGCAGGATTGCTCGAGATGTAGTTAGGCGTCTCGATAGCGCCGGCGCAACAGGCCATGACGTCGACTCCGTGGGCCTTGAGTTCATACCACAATCCCTCGGCCAGCACGATGTTGAAGGCCTTGGTGGCACCATAACTCGCCAACCAGGGCGCACCCTGCATCCCGGAAAGTGACGTCATCAATATGATCCCGCCCCGCTTCCTTTCGGTCATCTCCTGCCCGAAGTGATGCGCCAGCATCAGCGGCCCACGGCAGTTCACATCAATAGCCCTGAGATGGCTCTCGACGGGATGGCCAAGAAAGGAACCGATAAGCATGTAGGCGGTGTCGTATACCAGCAAACCGATTTCCAGCTCTTGTGTCTCGGCTGCTATCGTCTGCAACATATCCGGGGCAGCTAGATCCATGCAAATAGTCTTCACCATGATGCCGTATCTGTCTTTTAGCTCAGCGGACAGTGACTCAAGTGGACCAGGCCTACGCGCAATCAACACCAGGTTCAAGCCCCTCTGTGCCAGTGCGGTGGCAAAAGCAGCACCCAGCCCTACCGAAGCGCCGGCAATCAGCGCCCACGGCCCATATCGCACCTTGAAGTCCTCGGATTTATTGCCCATCACTGCGCTCCTCGATAATGCTTGGTTGTACGATTTTAGATACGAATATGCAAGGCGGTCAAGAGTGCCCTCAACAACACTGCTTTCCCCGGCCTAACGCACTAAAGGCTTTTTTTAATACGTAAACACGTTGGCCAATGAGCCAGAACCATGTTGGCTTAAATAGCAGAAACAATTCCATGCTTGACAGTTCCAATCGCCGAGGAATACCCTCGGTGATTAGGCAGGCACTGGCTCCATCTAAGGCCAGGGAAATTTCAGCAACAATCTAATCAGCATTGGCTGGGCAGACATCATGAAGACGCTGGTTACGGGAAGCACCGGACTGGTTGGAAGCGCTTTCGTCGAACGCCTCCTCGCCAAGGGCCACGAGGTTCGTGCACTAGCCCGGAAGACCTCCGATCTCAGTCATCTCAAGACCACTCAAGCGGAGATTGTGTTCGGCGATATTACCGAATATGAAACGTTGCCGCCGATCGTGCAGGGCATCGACACCGTCTTTCACGCCGCGGCAAAAGTCACGCCGGGCTGGGGGACATGGGATGAATTCGAGAAGACCACGGTGCAGGGTACGAAGAATATGTTGGGGGCGAGCGCTGAAGCAGGAGTGAGCCGTTTTCTCCACGTCAGTTCTTGTGCGGTTTACGGTGATACCAGCAAAAAAGGTAATATTCCGGCCGACGAGTCCACGCCACGCGAAGTGCAAAAAACGCCGCTGACCTACTATGATTATGCGAAGCTGCTCGCGGAAGAGGCCTGTTGGACATACCAGAGACAGGGAAAAATCCAGGTCTCGATGATAAGAATAGGGACTGCATATGGTCCTCGCGACCGGCTTCTTGCCGCCCACGTATATAACCAGAGTTCCTTTCCCATTATGATGTGGCCGGGCAACGCTAATCCCCGATATTCGATTGTTCACGTATCCGATATAGCAGAACTGGCCATCTTGGCTGCCACGAATGACAAAGCAATCGGCCAAGTGTACAACGTAGCCGGGCCTGAGCCGGTGCGGTTAAAGGAGTTCGCCGAAGCCATGATCAATGCGCGGGGTCTGCAGCGGCGTTGGGTAACGATGCCCTACCGCTTGGCCTGGATATGGTGCTATTCGACGGAAACGTTCGCTAAATTGCGGCGTTCGCAAAAGATGCCATATCTGACACTTGCAGCTTTCCGCAGCCTCAACATCGAGGGTTACCTCGACGGGACCAAAGCCAGGAACGAGCTGGGATGGCAACCCGAAATATCGCTCGAGGAAGGCACCAGGCAGTACGTCCAATGGCGGCGAGCCAAAGAAAAGAGATGACGTCGACCGATCGAGTAATTCCTCCGGCTCGACTTGTGGGCAAGTCTGGAAATCTAGTCAGTCCCTAGGCGGTTCTGACCGTCTGCCGCACGGACAAGCGAAAGATCGGTCCTAACGAAGTGCGGTAGATCTCATCGAATTTCGCACGATCTTTAGGAACGTAAGAAAACGTCGATGGGGTGAGCATGTGGCCCCGCTGTGACGCGTCCTTCTTTTAGTTGTCTTAACCGGCCGAGTACAACCCTTTACCGACAATGAGCGGCAAGTCCAGGGCCGTGCGGATGCCCGGCGGTGCTGCTACCACCGCGGGGATGGCGTTGACGATCCGCATCGCCGTGGCGACCAGAGCCGCATAGTTGTGGTCGCCCCTGCTGCTGCTCGGGCAGATATCGACGGCATAGCAAGGTTCGCCGGTGATCTCGATGCGGTAGTTGCCGCCGGGCTGCGCCGGCTGTGGCCAGTCCGGGCAGAGGTCCCCGCGCAACCGGGTGACGTGTTCGAGGACGATGACGGGCGACCCGTCGACCATGCCGCGCACCTCGAACCGCAACGCCGCCGCGCTGCCCTTGGGGATGTGCCCTGCTGCGATATCGAAATCCTCGGGGGCGGACTCGCGTACATACTTTTCCTCGACCGCATCGAGCGAAATGCCCAGGCCCGCAGCGAGCTGGCGCACAACAGAACCCCACCCCAGGCTGAGCACACCGGGCTGTAGCAGCATCGGGATCTCGTCGATGGGCTTGCCGAACCCCATCACGTCGAACATGACCGTGGCGTCGTCATACGTCGCGTAGTCCATGATCTCCATGCACCGCACTTGCCGGATGCTTTGACACGTACCCGACAACGCCAGGGGTAACAGGTCGTTGCTGAAGCCGGGATCGATTCCATTGACGAACAGACTCGATTGACCCGCTTGCGCCGCGTCTTCCAGCGGGGTGATCAACTCCTCGGGAATGACCTGAAACGGGTACTGCAGGAAGACCGGACCGCTGCCAACGACGTTGACTCCTGCGGCCAGAATTCGGCGATAGTCCTCGAGCGCCTCAGGCAGCCGGTTGTCGGCCATCCGGGTGTAGACCGCACACTGCGGCTCGGCGGCCAACACGACCTCCAAATGCTTGGTGGTCTTTACGCCGGTCGAATCCGCCAGTCCGACAAGTTCTGCCGCATCCTTGCCGGCCTTGGCGTCCGACGACACCCACACGCCGGTGAGTTCGAATTCCGGGTTGGTGATGAGCGCCGTCAGCGCATGAGTGCCGACGTTACCGGTGCCGATGTGGGCGACACGGATGGCCATGGATGTTTCCTTTTCTAGGTCTCCCCCCGCGGCTTTCCACTTCGATGCCTCTAGCCTGCGCAGTTCAATACGCTGTCGAAAGGGGCCAAGGTCCTGACATCAGCTGTCGTCTCCACCTCCGCCCCTGGGAGGCTGTCTGGCCAAACGCTGGGTCGCGCGGCACATGCGATGACTCTCCAATCTGAAGCGGGCGGCTTACCCGGCGGGCCTGACCACCACGGTCGGCGAAAGCCAGGGCGTCGACCGTCCGCCCTTGTGCTTGGTCGGCCTGAGCCCCCTGCGGGCCGGCGCTGGCCCATTAGGCTCGTGGGAGTCGGGTTGGCCGCTGGGTAGTCAGCCTCTCGGCGAAGTGAAGGAAACTAGCCATGTCGTGGCGTCGTGCACTGAACGACACCCTGTATCGCCTGGGTCGACCGATCTGGGACCACCCAGTTCCCGACGAAATCCGCGCCCTGGCCAACGGCCCGAATGCCCTGCCACCGGGCAACGCCCTCGACGTCGGGTGCGGCACCAGCGGCAACGTCGCGTTTCTGGCCGGACACGGCTGGCACGCCACCGGTGTCGACTTCTCGGCCGCCGCGATCAAGAAAGCCAAGGCCGCCGCGGCTGGGGTGCCAGACCTACTTGGACTTTTGGATCATCCTCGCTAACACGCGCTCCTTCGCGTTACCAGGGGCGCATCACTTGATTATCGACGTCCGAGCCGAGCCGAGCCGAGCCGAGCCGGCGAGATGAACACTGGCGCAAAGTGCGGATCAAGTGAGACAGGAACTGATCACTCCCGATTCTCTACAACGAGACGAATGGTCAGCCGACGGCATCGTCCGGCGGCAACTTCCACGGACATCGCGATAATGCAGAAGCGCATCTGAGGGGGTCCGAACGCCGAGCCTGCACGGTTGTGGGCATCCACCGTTCCACGATGCGCATGAGGCAGCCACCGGTCACCGCTGAGGAAACCGAGTTGCGTATCTGGCTGCGCCGGTTCTCCACCGACCGGCCTCGCTGGGGATGGCGACGGGCAGCCAAGATGGCCCGCCGAGCCGGCTGGAAAGTCAACAACAAGCGCATCCGCCGTCTATGGCGTGACGAGGGCCTGCGAGTCCCGCAGCGCCGCAAGAAGAAGCGTCTGACCGGCATTGGTGTCGCCGTTGGCGCGGTGTCACCGATTCGTCCAAACGTCATCTGGGCGATGGACTTCCAGTTCGACACGACCGCCGATGGCCGCACCATCAAGATGTTGAACGTGATCGACGAGTTCACCCGCGAAGCCCTCGCGATCGACATTGATCGCTCCATCGACGCCGACGGCGTCGTCGACGTCTTGGACCGCCTCGCCCTCCAACGAGGAGCGCCAAACTACGTACGCTTCGACAACGGTCCCGAATTCGTAGCGCACGCCGTCAACGATTGGTGCCGGTTCAATGGCACCGGTTCGCTGTTCATCGATCCCGGCGGCAGAACGCCTGGATCTGGGTCGTTCAGCGGCCGGCTACGCTACGAACTGCTCAACTCGTGGCGCTTCGACTCGCTGCTGGAAGCCCGGGTGATCATCGAAGACTGGCGCTGCGACTACAACGCCAACAGACCCCACTCCGCCCACGGCGAACTCACCCCAACCGAGTTCGCCCTGCAGTGGACCACGACCCACCAACCCCAAGCCGCATAGCGACTGGACCACCAAACGGGTCCCCCTCAGGTTGCTGCGGTTTCCTGTCAGACATCATCGTGGGGCTGTTGACAAGAGGATGTGCCACGCTGAGTTGCAGCGTGCTCACCGGCGCGTTTCCCGGAGAAGACGCAGTCGGCCAAGGCCAGTCCGCTGACATAGGAGTTCGAGCAGATTCCGACGGCGCTACGGCCGGCGGCGTACAGCCCGGCGATCGGTGTCGCGTCTTCGGTGAGCACTCGACCGGTTGCGCCGTCGACCCTCAGCCCGCCTAGCGTCATGCCCGGCACGAAGTAAGCCGCTGAGGGCCTGATCGAGATGTCGAGGCCATAGAACGGACCGTGGACCAGTGGGGCGCACAACTCGGGATGCTTGTGGCCGGGGTCTTCGCTGCCCGAATCGACGGCCCGGTTGTAGGCGTCGACGGTTCTCGCGAGCCCCGACGTCGAAATGCCCAGCTTCTTGGCCAGGTCGTCGAGAGTGGCCGCTCGGCGATGCTCAACGGTGAATACCGCGGCCAGCTGGGCGCGTTGGAAGAGCTGGGTCTGCTCGTGCAGTTGCGCGTGCGCCCGCTTCCACATCGCCGAATCCAGGATGAGAAACCCCTTGCCGCCGAACCGACGGACCATGACCTCGGCAAGGGTGGCGCCGTAGAGATCTTCGTTCGCGATGCGCTGCCCATCGACTCCGACGGCGAGGCCTTCCAGCATCGCCGCCGGAGGGTTGAGAAACCGCCACGCGGCGACCCGGTGCATGTATCCGGTCGCCCCACCGGCACCCATGCCGAGCAGGATGCCGCTGCCGTCGTCGGCTGGGGTACCCAATGGTCTTATCCCGGTGTAGTGGGGGGCATAGCGGCCCAACATCTCGCGGTTGAACGCAAACCCACCTGCCGCTAAGACCACGTTCGGGGTCCGGACGGTGAACTCGCGGGTGTGGCGCCACAGCCGGCCCTCGCCGGCGGGGATACAGCGCGCGACGGCCGGGGCCCAGTTGACCAACTTGGCCCGCACGCCGGCGATCCGTCGGTAGTACGTCATAGTCAGCGAGCCGCGGTTCACGACGCTGCGACAGCGCACACCGGCCACCCGGCCGTCGGCCATGACGAGTTCATCGACCGTGGTTAACGGCATGAACGTCACGCCCAACTTCAACGCGGCATCGCGCAGCGCCCGCCAGAGAACCCGTCCCGAACTCAAGCCCCTGGCGACTTGCCGGTGCCCACGAGGCGCGGGTATGGCATGCAAGCAGTACGGGTAGGCCCGTTCGTTGCCGGAGAAGTACAGGTAATGCTTGTCTGTGGGATATGAAGTCTCGTAGTCGCATAACGAGCCCGCGAACCGAGCGCCGTGCCGCTCAAGCCATGCCAGCTGCTGCACACTCTGGTCACAGAAGCGATGCAAGGTGTCGTCATCGACCGCGCCGTTCACTTCCTGGCGAAGGTAGTTGAACATGTTCTGCGGCGTGTCGGGGTAGCCTGCGGTCTGCTGATACGGGGTGCCCCCGCCGGCGTAGACGATGCCTCCCGACAGTACTGAGGCGCCCCCACCCAAGGCGCGGTCCACCACCAACACCCGGGCACCGTGCTCGGCGGCCGCAATTGCCGCGCACGCGCCCGCGGCGCCGAACCCGACCACCACGACGTCGAATTCGCTTCGTTCATTGGAGGCCGGCGCAGGTGCCCTGTCGGGGCTGCCGCCTTCGTTAGCAACCGGGAAGGGTTTCATAGCGGTGCCTCCGAAACATTCGCCGAGGCGCCCGACTGCACGACACCTCACACATACTCGGCGTACTCGCCCAACTGCTCGACTCGGCCCGGGCAGTGTATGCAAACCGTACCGAAAATGTTGTCCGATATAGCTCAACTGACTTGTACGTCGCTTCATCCAATCGTGCGCGTCGGCAAGCAGGCAACGCGGTGGAATTCAGCGGGACGTACGGGAAGACCGCCTAATACGGTGCATAGGCTGCCAACAATGTTGCATCCTCTGAAAACGAGCACACATTGAACAGAGTCCCGCTGATGGTCGGGATTGCCGTCGTGTTGGTGCTCGCCGTTCTCGCAATACCGGTCAAGCAACGGTGCGGTGCGCCGGGCTACTCGTGCGCCACGGCGCTGGATGCCCAGGGCAACGTTCACTACTACTACGAGGTCGAACCGCTCGGTGTATACCTCGCTGAAGTCATCACGGGCTCCAATATTGCCTTGTATTACAGGTCGGGCGAGGAACTCGTCACAGCCGGATAGCGCTGCTGTCCCAGGGGCCACACCGTACCGCCCAGGGTCAAGAGCCCCCGAGACGGGACCGATTTTCCACAGCTGTCGCCATTCGAGCCAAAACATGCTGGTCACAGGCCACGAAGTTCGCCTCTTCAGGCGGGTGGGCCTGCCGCACATACACGCTTCGATTGGAGGCTTCACAGCAAGCTACCGCATACTTGACACCATGCTTCAAGCGACATCGCCGCAAACCGCTGCCGCGGTGCGTCGCGATGCGCTGGGTACGGGCAGAGGCTTGTGATGGCGCGCTCGGGCGGTGCCCATCACCGCCATCGAGCCGTCCGTCAACCCTCAGGTTTCCGCAAAGGGCTGACGCGTAGCTTCATGGCGCTGGTCTCGGTGGCCGCGGTGGGGCTGACCGCAGCGGGGTATTACGTGGCCCACGGTGCACTGGGCGGCATCACCGTTTCGGAGGCCCTGCGCCCAGAAGATCCGCGATCCAGCGGCAACAACATGAACATCCTGCTCATCGGCCTGGACTCGCGCAAAGACCAGGATGGCAACGACCTGCCCTGGTCAATCTTGAAGCATTTGCACGCGGGAGACTCCGACGACGGCGGCTACAACACCAACACCCTGATACTCGTGCACGTCGGGGCCGATGACAAAGTCGTCGCTTTTTCGATCCCGCGCGACGACTGGGTGCCCTTCAACGGTGTCCCGGGATACAACCACATCAAGATCAAAGAGGCATACGGTCTCACCAAGCAGTACGTCGCACAAAAGCTCGCCAACCAAGGTGTGAGCGACCAGAAAGAGCTTGAGACCAAGGGCCGCGAAGCCGGCCGCGCGGCGACTTTACGCGCGGTGCGAAGCCTGACCGGCGTTCCGATCGACTATTTCGCCGAGATCAATTTGGCCGGTTTCTACGATCTGGCGCAGACCTTGGGCGGTGTCGAGGCATGCCTGAATCACTCCGTTTATGACTCGTACTCCGGTGCCGACTTCCCGGCCGGGCGGCAGAGACTGGATGCTTCCCAGGCGCTGGCGTTCGTCCGGCAGCGTCACGGCCTGGAAAACGGGGACCTGGACCGCACCCACCGACAACAGGCATTCCTGTCGTCGGTCATGCAGGAACTGCAGGATTCGGGCACCTTCACCAACTTGGACAAGCTCAAGAGCCTGATGGCAGTGGCGCGCAAAGACGTGGTGCTATCGGCTGGTTGGGACGAGGAGATGATGCAGCGGCTCGGGGAGCTGGCCGGCGGCCCCGGAACAAGGCGGGTGGAATTCCGGACGCTCCCCGTGGTGCGCTACGACTACATCGATGGCCAGGACGTCAACATCGTCGACCCGGCGGCGATCAAGGCCGAGGTGGCGGCGGCCATCGGCGCTGCCCCACCGACGACCGCGACCACCACCACGGCCGCCAAGCCCAATCCGTCCACCGTCGTCGATGTGATCAACTCCGGCAGCATGAGCGGTCTTGCCACCGAGGTATCCCGCGCGCTGAAGGAGCAAGGCTACACCGCGGGTCAGGTCCGCGACCGTGAGTCCGGCGAGCCGACCACCACCACGATCAAGTACGGCGCCGGCGCGCAGACCGACGCACGTAACGTGGCCACGCTGCTCGGCCTCGACTCCCCTGGCCAAGCCGATCCCAGCATCCAGCCCGGACACATCCGGGTCACCGTGGATACCGACTACTCGATGCCGGCCCCGGACGAGACCGCGGACGAAACCACCACCACTACCACGACGTCCACCAAGACCAGCACCTATGGGTACGGCAGCACCAGCACGTTCCCGACACCCGATCCGGGCAAACCCATCGATGGCGGCGGCGTGCCTTGCGTCAATTAGGCGTGCGTGCCGCCGTCGATACGGATTTCGGTGCCGGTGATGAACGCGCCGTCCTCGGACACCAGCATGGCGATCACGCCGGCGACCACAGCGGGATCGGCCATCCCGGCGCCGCTGGATTCCAGCGTGGTGGGCAGGATTGGCATCAGCCTGCCGAACAGTGACCAGTCGGCGTCTTTCGGGAGGTAACCCCCGGTGGCATCGGTGATCCCGGACTTGATGCTGCCCGGCGCCACACAGACCGCACGCAGCCCGTCGCGTGCGTATTCGAGCGCCAAAGAATGGGTGAAGGCCTGGATGCCACCCTTGCTCGCCGCGTAGGCCGCCATATACGGATGGGCGAAAGAGGCCGACGTGGAGCTGAAGTTCACGATCGCACTGCGCGAATTCGCCAGTAGGGCCGGAAGCGCCTCACGGACCACCAGGAAGGTGCCCGTCAGATTGATGCCGATGATCTGATTCCACTGTTCGAGGCTCGTCTCGTGAGCGTGGGCGGCGCGCAAAATGCCGGCGGCGTTGACCAGCGAATCCAGACCACCGAGTGTCTCGACGGCCAAGCTCACGCCGTCAATCACCGATTTCTCGTCACCGACGTTCATCTCACACGTGGTGAGGCGGTCTGCGGTACCGGCCTCGTCTGCCCGGGCTGCAGTGGTGACCAAGCCGTCGACCGCGATATCGGCGGCCACCACGGTGGCGCCCTCGTCCAGCAATCGCAGCGCGGTGGCCTGGCCGATCCCCGACGCGGCGCCCGTCACCAGGATCCGCTTTCCCTCGAGTCGCTTCATTGCTTCTCCTGTGCTTGTTCACTAGGCGTGCCCATCATCGCAAGGAGCGGCATGGTGGATGCATGGACATCGGATTCATCGGCCTGGGCAACATGGGTCGGGGCATGGCTACCAACCTGATCAAGGCGGGTCACGGCGTCACCGTGTACAACCGCTCTCCCGGCAAGGCGGAAGCCTTCGTGGAGCAGGGCGCGACCGCCGCACGCACCATCGCGCAAGCATGCAATGTCGAAGTGGTGTTCACCATGCTCGCCGACGATCAGGCCGTGGCGGGCGTTACGTTCGGTGAAGACGGCATTCTGGCTTCACTGGCACGGGGCGCCACGCACGTCTCGTCGAGCACCATCAGCGTCGCCCTCTCGGAGCGCCTGGCGGGCGCACACGCCGAAGCCGGTCAGCGGTATGCCGCGGCGCCGGTGTTCGGCAGGCCTGAGGCAGCCGCAGCCGCCAAGCTTTTCGTCGTCGCGGCGGGCGAGCCACAGGTTCTGCAGCCGTTGTCCTCGCTGTTCGACGCGATCGGCCAGCGGACCTTCGTGGTGTCCGAGCAGCCGCACACCGCCAACCTGGTCAAGCTGAGCGGCAACTTCCTGATCGCGTCTGCCATCGAAAGCCTCGGTGAGGCTGTTGCGCTGGTCGCCAAAGCCGGGGTCGACAGGCTGCTGTACGTCGACATCCTCACGTCCACATTGTTCGCCGCGCCCGCATATCAGACCTACGGCGGGCTGATCGCACGACAGGAATTCGAGCCGGCCGGGTTCGCGGCAAAGCTCGGTCTCAAAGACGTCGGTCTGGTGCTCGCCGCCGCAGAGCAGCTGCAAGTTCCGCTGCCCGTGGCGAGTCTGCTGCGCGACCGCTTCCTCACGTTGGTGGCGACCGGTGGTGGGCAGCTGGACTGGTCGGCAGTCGCTACGCTCGCCGACCGGGACGCCGGCGGAGCACTCAGGTCAGATTCACACCACTCCGCGTAGTCCGTCGGCGCCGAACACGGGTTCCAGCATCGCGGAGAAGTCCGGCCCGCGTCGCAAGATGTGGCCGCCGTCGACGTTGATGCACTGTCCGGTGATCCACTCGGCGGCATCACTGAGCAGAAACATTGCCAGGTTGGCGACGTCCTCTACCTCGCCCGCCCGCGGCAGCGGCGTGCAGATCCGGTAGTCCTCGCTCAATTCCGGCGACTCTGTGATGGGCACAACCAGATCGGTGCGAATCAGGCCCGGGCGGATGCTGTTGACCCGCACCCACGATGGACCGAGTTCGTCGGCGGCCAACATCATCATGTGGTCGACGGCCGACTTGGTGACACCGTAGGCGCCGAACCAGCGGTGGGTGTTGCTGGCCGCGATCGACGAGATCCCGACGAAGGAACCGCCGCCGCCGCGCACCATCTCGCGGGCGGCGTGCTTGAGCACGTACATGGTGCCGTTGACGTTGAGGTCGACGGTGCGTCGCCAGGCTTCCGAGTCGACCTGGGTGATCGGCCCAATCGTCTCCGACCCGCCCGCGCAATGCACCGCACCGTGTAGTCGCCCGTGCCAGGCTGTCGCGGCGTCCACGGCACGGGCGGCCTCCTCCTCGATGGTGATGTCGGCGGGCTCGTAGCGAATCGAGCCGTCAACGCCCCGTGCTTCGATGTCTCTGACGGCGGCCGCGAGCCGGTCGGCGTTGCGGCCGACGATCATGACGTCGGCGCCGGCTGCGACCAGCCCCGCGGCGACTCCCTTGCCGATTCCACTGCCACCACCGGTGACCAGGTACGTCCGGTTTTCGAAAGAAAGCTGCACGCAGGGCCCCTCACGCCGAAACTGAAACGAGTTCTAGCCATCGAACCATGTGCATGTCAGCGCCGATAGCAGTCCCCTCGCCCCGGCGCTAGGGCGTATCGCGGCGTGCCAGCTTCGTCGGCTTGGCGTTGCGCCAGTCCTCGACATCGGGCGGCAGGCCCACCGGGTACCGGTTCTCGTTGTGGGCCGCCCAGTGTGCGTGCCCCAGCTCGTGAATGTGGAACGCGTGCCGCAGTGCCTCGGTAAAGCCCATCGCGTCTGAAGCGGCATTGACGGAATCTTTGACCAGCAATGCCGCCATCGTCGGGCGCTCGGCGATGCGCCGCGCGAATTCCAATGTCTTGTCCGCCAACTCGTCGACCGGGAACACCTTGGACACCATGCCGAGCCGGTAGGCCTCGTCGGCGTCCAGCGCATCACCGGTCAACAACAGCTCTTTGGCCTTGCGCGGACCGAATTCCCAAGGGTGAGCGTAGTATTCGACGCCCGGCATCCCCATGCGCACAGCGACCACATCGCTGAACTTCGCATTGTCGGCGGCGACGATCAGATCGCACGCCCAGATCAGCATCAGGCCCGCCGAGATCGCGTTGCCCTGGACCTGGGCGATGGTAATTTTGCGCAGATCACGCCAACGGCAGGTGTTTTGGAAGAAGTAATGCCACTCCTGCAGATAGGTTTTCTCCGCGACCGGATCGCGGGTGGCGCCGTTGGAGCGAAAGCTCGGATGCTGCCCGGGTCCGGGCTGACGCTCTGCCAGCGCCAGCTCCGAGCCGAGGTCGTGACCGGCGGAGAAGTTCCTGCCGCGTGCGGCCAGAATCACCACGCGCACGGTGTCGTCGGCCTCGGCGCGCAAGAACGCCTCGTCGAGCTGAACCAGCAGGCCGCGGTTTTGCGCGTTGTGGGCGTCAGGCCGGTTGAGCCAGATCCGGGCGATGCGGCCCTCATCGAGGGTTTCGTAGGTCACCAGCTGCTCGGCGCTGGCGTTGGTCGCCTCGGAACCGGCTTGAGCGCCGGCTTGCTCGGACAGTGTCATTGGGCCCACCTCGCTTGTTGTCACGTCCAACTTGTTTACACATTACGGCCAGTGTGTAAGCGGGTCGCCGCTGGGGTTAGTCGGCTGCCAGCAGTTGCTGACCATCACGTCGGACAGCGTGCCGCCGTCGGTTTCGGAACGTCATGCCGAATTACGGACGATCCAGCGCGGCCGCGAGGAGAGCCGCGGCAGATTTGAGCAGGCGCAGCGAGCGGGTGAGTTCTGCGTTCTCTTGGCGGCCCGCTGGGCAACCTGGGCTTCCTGCTCGCCAGCTGGTTTTCATGCTTGCGCAGTTCGCATTCATGCTGACTGAGGGTGGCTTGCCGCTCGAAAAGCTCGGCTTCCCGTTTCTGAAACCCCCCATCCCGATTGCGGAGCTCGGCACACCGACTGCGGAGCTCGCCTTCCTCATTGAGGTGTCGAATCAGCTCTTGCTCAACCAGATCGATGAAGAGATCGACTTCTTGCTCGTTGTAACCGCGCTTGCCGATGCGCGGCCTGGAGAAAGCGACATTGTGGACATCAGCCGGAGTGAGAACCATTCTCCTTCCCCCGGAGTCTCAGATGCCACGGGGAACGCCAAGTGCAGGGGCCCTGCGGCCCGAGGATAGTGCTTTTGTTGTACACGTGCGTTGTTGCCGCTGAACAATTGACATCGGCCTGGGAACGCACAGATGTGACGGGCCGCGGGCGGTAGCCAATCAGCGACGGGACGCAGGCCTGTCGGGTCGCTGACCGAGCGGGAGCAGCCGGTGGTCGCTGGTGAACACCAGACGGACCAGGCCAAGCGCGACGACGACGGTGGTCGCCGCCACCGAGCCGAGGATCAGGAACATCACCACGGCCTGTACGAGCACGGCCTGCACCGGGTGTACGCCGGCCAGGATAAGTCCGGTCATGGCGCCCGGCAGAAACACCAGACCAGTGGCCTTGGTGGTCTCAATCTGTGGAGATATCGCCGACCGCAATGCGATCCGCAGGTAGGGCGAAGCGGCCTGACGCGAGGGTTGGCCGAGGGCGAGCCTGGCTTCGACCTCGTCACGTTTGTCGCGCAGCTCGTCGACCAACCGCCGGGCCACCAGCACCATGGCAGTCATCGAGTTACCGACCATCATCCCGGCGATCGGCACCAGGGTTCGGGCCTGCAGCGGGAAGACCCGCAGTCCGAATATCACGCCCAGGGTGATCACCGCCGCCGCGGCGAACGCGGTAACAGTCAGCGGCGCGAGCCGAGGTACCTCCGGCGCCCTTCTGCGGGCTACGTCCCCGGCGTAGGCCACCATGCCAGCGACCCACGCCCACGACCACCACAGCGAACGGCCCGGCTCGAAGAGCAGTGTCAGCGCACCGCCCACGAGCAATAACTGGACCATCGCACGGGCCGCCGCCCACACCAGTTGCCGCTCCAGGCCCAACCGCTGCCACAGCGAAATCGCCGCCGCAAGAGCCACCAAAATCAGCGACGTCGCCAGCCCTATCCAGCCGACCTGGCCGTTCATCACGCCACCGACCCGTTGCCGGGCTTAGGCGCAACCGGGCCCAGCCCGAGGCTGCGGCCCCGCTCGATATGTAGGACCCGGTCGGCGGCCCGCTCGACCTGCGCCGGGTCGTGGGTCACCCAGAGGGCGGGAATCCCGTCGGCAGCCAGCTCGCGCACCGCCCGCTCAATCACCCCGGCCGCTTCCGCGTCGACGGCGGAGGTGGGTTCATCCAGCAGCAACACTTGCGGTTGCGCCATCAGCGTGCGGGCCAGGCACATGCGTTGCGCCTCCCCGCCCGACAGCGCGGCGGCGTCGCGGTCCAACCATGATCCGGTCAACGCGACCCGGGCCAACGTTTCCCGCATTCGGGCGTCGGCCGCATCCGGGTCGGCGACCCGCAGGTTATCGGCCACCGTGCCGGGAAATGGCGTGGGACGCTGGAAGCACATGCCCACCCGGCGCCGCAGCCACAACGGGTCGATTTCGGCGATGTCCTTACCGTGGAACAACACTCGCCCGCTCGTCGGCACCTCCAGTCGATTGCACAGTCGAAGCAGGGTCGACTTGCCTGATCCCGAGGGTCCGAACACCGCCGTCACCCCCCTGCCCGGAATGGCGGCGGTCAGCTCGTCCAAGGCCCGCACTCGTTGCCGCTCTACGACAACGTCGAGGAATTCGAACACCAAGTCTTGATCCACCACCTGCATATCCTGCATCACGCCGCCGACGATGAAGTCCACCGCGCGGCACTGACCGAGGACCGCCGCACCCAGCGGCCGTTAGCTGGTGAGACGGCTGCGGCCGAACAAAAGCGTCGCCTACAGTTAAGTCATGCCTACAAAATCTGATCCTGGCGAAATCGGCGATGTCGAACCAGTGACCGGCACCACCGCAAGCCAGGCCAGGCGAGTCGTCGCGGCGTATGCGACCGACGCCGACGAGTGCCGAATCTTTCTGTCCATGCTGGGTATTGGACCGGCGAAACTCGACACCTAAATGGCTCCCGGGGCAGGGCAGTCTTCGAAGAAGACGCCAAAGTCCGAGCTCATCGGCCACTCCGACTTCGTGGTGGTTGCCAACCGGCTGCCGGTCGATCTAGAGCGGCTGCCCGATGGCACCACCGCCTACAGACGCAGTCCCGGGGGGCTGGTCACAGCCTTAGAGCCGTTGTTGCGTCGTCGGCGTGGGGCATGGGTCGGCTGGCCGGGCGTTGTCGACGATGGTGAGGTGGACCTCGATGACGAGCCCATCATCCAGGACGACCTGGAACTTCGTCCGGTACGGCTCAGCGCCGATGACATCGCCCAGTACTACGAGGGATTCTCGAACGCCACGCTGTGGCCGCTGTACCACGACGTCATCGTCAAGCCGATCTACCACCGTGAGTGGTGGGAGCGCTACGTCGAAGTCAACCGCCGCTTCGCCGAAGCCACGTCTAGCGCCGCCGCCCCCGGCGCGACCGTGTGGGTGCAGGATTACCAGCTACAGCTGGTCCCCAAAATGCTGCGCGAACTGCGGCCGGACCTCACCATCGGGTTCTTCTTGCACATCCCGTTCCCGCCGATAGAGCTGTACATGCAAATACCGTGGCGTACCGAGATCATCCAAGGCCTGCTGGGTGCGGACCTGGTGGGCTTTCATCTTCCGGGCGGTGCCCAGAACTTCCTGATTCTGTCTCGACGTCTGGTCGGCGCCGATACGACCCGGGGATCGGTCGGTGTGCGTTCGCGGTTCGGTGAGGTACTGCTGGGTTCTCGCACCATCCGCGTAGGCGCCTTTCCTATCTCCATCGATTCCGGTGCGCTCGACCACGCCGCCCGCGACCGAAATGTCAGGCGTCGGGCGCGAGAGATTCGGGCTGAGCTCGGCAGTCCTCGCAAGATTCTGCTGGGGGTTGACCGGCTCGACTACACCAAGGGCATCGATGTTCGGCTGAAGGCCTTTTCCGAGCTGCTCGCCGAGGGCCGCGTCAAGCGGGACGACACCGTGCTGATCCAGCTGGCGACACCAAGCCGCGAGCGTGTAGGAAGTTACCGGATTCTGCGCGACGACATCGAACGCCAGGTCGGCCACATCAACGGCGAGTTCGGCGAGGTCGGTCATCCGGTGGTGCATTATTTGCACCGCCCGGTTCCCCGCGACGAACTGATCGCGTTCTTCGTGGCCAGCGACGTCATGCTGGTCACCCCGCTGCGCGACGGGATGAACCTGGTGGCCAAGGAGTACGTTGCCTGCCGCAGTGATCTTGGCGGGGCGCTCGTGCTCAGCGAATTCACCGGAGCCGCCGCCGAACTCCGGCAGGCCTATCTGGTCAACCCGCACGACCTCGAAGGGGTCAAGGACGGGATCGAGGAAGCGCTCAACCAGTCGGTAGAGGCAGGGCGGCGCCGGATGCGAGCGCTGCGACGCCAGGTACTCGCCCATGACGTGGACCTCTGGGCGCGATCATTTCTCGATTCGCTCGCCGAGTCACGTCCAAGTGATGCCCAGTAGCTCGGACGGACAAAGACCCATGGTGGAGCCACCCAAACGCTGTGATACTCGATGCAGCGCGAAGGGAAGACCCGGAAGGGAGGGCACTGTGAAGCTCCGTCACGGGCTGGCCGCTGCTGCCGGCATCTTCTCGGTCGTTGCACTGGGAATCGCGCTGGAGTCGGGCGAGCCCGCAAGTGCCGTCGGAGTACCGGCGGACGGCACCTACTCCTTCGACCAGGCGGGCGTTTCCGGCGTCACCTGGACGATCACGGCGCTGTGCGATCAGCCGTCCGGAACCCGAAACCAGGCCGACTATACCGACCCGGTCACGTGGGCGTTCCAATGTGCGCTGAACATCGTGAGCTCGACACCTGAACAGATCAGCCGCGCGGACAAGCTGCAGAACTTCAGCGGCAGGGCCCGGCTGTCGAGCGTTCTTTGGACGTTCAAGGTGGATCAGGCCGACGGCGTGTCGTGTCCGGGCGGGGGCACCGCGCCATCGACCGAAACCTACTCGTTCGACGACGCGACGATGAGCGGCACGCATACCAGTTTGCACGGCGCCGAATGCGGCCTACAGCCGGCGATGAGCAAGCAACCGTTTTCGCTGCATCTCGTCGGGCCTCCGCCCAGCCCCATCGAGCGTTACCCGTTGTATTGCAACGCAATTGCTATGTGCTACTGAGCTCGCAGCTCAGTTCGATTGCCCCGCTGCTCCTCGGGCCGCTACGCGGCCCGCATGTCGCCGGGGCTAGATCGGTGTGATGTAGGCGATCAGCCATTGTTTGCCGATCTTCTTGAAGTCCACCCGCAACCTGCTGCCGTCGTAGAGCGGTTGCCTTGACTTGTCGGTCACGGTGCGGTTCATGTAAACCATGACCGACGCCGAATCCCGTTTGGCGGTCATGACTCCCACGCCGACAACATTGGCCTGGACGACCACCTCACGCTTCTTCGCCTCCGGGATGATCTGCGCGTTGGCGCTCTTCCGGAACTCCTGGCGATAGTCGGGCGTCAGCAGCCGATACGCCTCGCTGAGGCTGCGTTCGACGGTCTGGTAGTCGTAGGCGAAGACCTCGGGTATTTCCTTGGCGGCCAGCTGCGGTAACACCGCCTGCGCCGCCTGCTCACCGCGGGTCTCGACCCGGTCCCAGTAGAACCAGCCGGCCGCTGCGGACAACCCGACGAACACCGCGACCAGTAGCGAGCCCGCGACAGCGATCAACCACCGCCGCCACCGCATCAATTGCCCCCGTCTGGATACTTCAGGTCGTAGCCGGTCATCCGCCCGGAGTCGTCTTCGTGGACGATGACGCGCAGCCGATAAGGCATGGACGGCTTGTTGACTCCGTCGATGTCGGCGACGGTGACGCGCACCGACACCAGCACGGATGCGTTGTCGGTGACCGTGTCGATGCCTTCCAGGGCGGCGCCGTTGACGACGGCTTCCGAGGTCGCGTTGGTGGAGCGGAACAGGCCCTTGAGGTTCTCGATGTTGTTGTTGGCGCCGAGCATGCCACGCAGCGGGCCGCTGGTGCCGTTGAAGAACCGGTTCACACTTTCGTCGATGTTGTCCGGCTTGTAGCTGAACATGTTGACCACCGTCTGCGTGGCGGTGTCGACGAAACGCCGGTCGCGCGCTTGTTCCGCGTCGGCATGCCGGTGCTGGATGACCAGCATGGTAAGGCACGCGGACAGCGCGCCAATCGCCAACAGCGCGGCGGCAAACGAGATCCATCGGACCAGGACCCGGTGCGGCTGCCGCCGTGGCGGCGGCTTGACGGGCTTGAGGGCCTTGACGGGTTTCGCCGGCTGCTTCGGCGTGGCGGGAACGTCGACCTGGACCGTAGCGGCCTGGATCGGCTCGCTTCTCGCAGGGCCCGCCGCGCGGGATGCCCGCCGACGAACGCGTGCTTTGGTTGTTTGCTCGTCTGCCACTACATCGGCCTCGGATCAAGCATCAAGTCCACCCAATTCTCGGCGCTGGAAGCGCCATTGACGCCGGGCGCGAAAATACCAGTGCCACCGGCCGGGTCCGCAAAGGCTCCGGTCGTTTCGTCGTAGGTGGTGTAGGCCGGGCCGCTGGCCTGCGGCTGCGGGCCCGGCGCCGGCGCGGCTTCCGGCGCCGGCGCCGGCCCGGTACCTTCCGGCGGAGGCGGCGGCAGCCACTTCGGATACGGAACCTGGGGCGGAACCGGCGGTACCCCCGGCGGCTGCCACGACGTGAATGGCGGCGGCGGTCCATTGTCGTTGGGCGGCGGCGGATCGTACGCCGGCTGATGCGGCGCCGGCCCGGGCCCGGGCGCCACACCGGGAGGGGGCGGGCCAACGATGGGAGTTCCCGGATCGGGATCAGCGCCCGGCGGGATATACGGGAACTTGTTGGGCGGCAGCACGTTGAGCCCGTTCGTTACCGGCGTGTCGTAGGGGACCGGCGGACCGCGCCACGGGTTGCGGCCAACCGGCACATAGCCCTTCGGGTCACGACACAGCTGAATCGTCGGTGCCCGTTTTCCGGGAAACTCCTGGCACGGATAGTTGCGCGCGCCGCGCACCGTGCTGGGATCGTTCTGGGCGACCTTGCAGTACAAGTCCTTTGGGAGCTCCCGCAGCGTCTCATCGGCCGGCGTGCGCATCAACGGCGGGGGCAGGAAGCCGACAGCGCACGGCGGCGGGTCGTTGAGGTCGAGCTTGAAGTCCAGCTTGGCGCCCTCGTCTTGCGGCGCGCCGCCAGCGGCCGTGGTGATCGCGGCGAACAGCGCCGGCAAGACCACCAGCAGGTGCTCGATCGACTTGTGGTAGATGACCCCCACCCGGCCCAGGTTGGCCAGGCTGGCAGCCAGCGCCGGGAAGGAGGGCCGGATACCGGAGAACGCGGTGCTGGCCTCGTCGGTCGCGCTCGGGGCGTTGGCCAACGTTGAGCGAAGCTGCGGATCGGCCTGACGCACCTCGGAGGTGAACCGCGCCAGCCCATCAGACAGCGACTTGATGTCAGCGCCAGCGCGAATCTGCGCTTGCAGGAACGGGCCGGCCTGATCGATCAACTGCGAGACTTGCGGGTAGTTGGCGTTGGCCTCGTCCACCAGCAACCGGGCGGACTCGAAGAGCCGGGCCAGCTCGGGACCCGAGCCGTTGGCCGCGATGAACGTCTCGTGCAGCAGCTCGCGCAACCGGGTGTCACCGAGACTGTTGACGAGTGTCTCCGCCCGCTTCAACAGGTCGGCGACGTCTTGGCCGATCCGGGTGTTCTTCCGCTCAATGCGAGACCCATTGCGCAGCTTCGCCGTTGCGGGCTTGCTCGGCGGCACCAGGTCGATGTATTGCTCACCGATGGCCGACACACTCTTGACGCTGGCGGTGACGTTCGACGGAATGGGGGTCCCGCTGTTCAGCCGCATCTCGGCGGTGACGCCATTGGGGTTCAGTCCTACCGACTCCACCCGGCCGACGGCGACGCCGCGATAAGTGACATTGGCGTTCTTGTACAGGCCCCCGCCCGCGACGAAGTCGGCGCTCACGCCGTAGCTCCCCAGGCCGAAGGTAGTGGGCAGCCGCAGGTAGAAGATCCCCATCACGGCCAGTGTGATCGCGGTGATCACCGCGAAGATCGCCAGCTGGACCCTGGTGAGTTTGTCGATCATCTGCGTCCGCCCCTTACTGTCCTGATGCCGTGCCGGGCGGAATCTTGAACGGATCGGCCGCCTGTCCGGAAAGGTTGGCCAGTTCGCCGACCAAAAAGTCCGGCGGATTGACGATCTCGTCCATATGGGCCATGTTCGGGTCGAAATACGCCGTAGTGAAGAACGTCTCACCGATCCGGCGCAAGGTCAGATCGAAAGTGCTGAACACATTGAGGTAGTCGCCACGCACGGCCTGTTTGATGCCGAAGTTGGGGAACGGGAACGTCAGCAACAGCTGGAGCGAGGTGATGAAATTCTTTCGGTTGTCATTGAGGGCCTTGACGACCGAGTACAGGCCCTTGAGGTCTTCGGCGAAGTCCAGCTTGGTTTTTGCCAGCACATGTGAGGTGACCGTCGCCAGCTTCTTGAGCGCGGCGAAGGCCTCGACGATATGGTCCCGGTTTTTGTTGAGCACGCGAATCGCTTCGGGCAGCGTATCCAGCGCCCTGCCCAGGTTGTCCTTGTCGCGCGCCAGGGTCGCCGAGAATCGGTTCAATCCGTCAACCGCGTCGATGATGTCGTTCACCTGCCGGTTGAGTCCGGCCGTCAATTCCGCCAGCCTGGGGATCAAGTCGACGAACTGGTTTTGCCGACCCGCGACGGCCTGATACATCTCGTCGGTGATCTCTTCCAAGGCCCCGACATTGCCTTTGTTCACCACAACACCGAGGGCCGAAAGCACCTCTTCGGTGGTCGGATAACGACCAGTGTTGGACTCCGCGATTTTCGAGCCGTCGGTCAGTCTGCCGATGGCCGGCTTGTCCTTCGGGCGGGCCAAGTCGACGTGCATCGAACCCAGCAGCGACGTCTGGGCGACCGTCGCTGTCGCGTTGGCCGGCAGCACGACATTCTTGTCCAACGCCAATTTCACTGCCGCATAAAATGATCCGTCAGCCCGCTGCTCGGCTTGAATACCGGAGACACTGCCGACGGTGACGTCGTCGACCATGACCGGCGAGTTCTGCGGCAGCGTCGCCACATCGGGCAATTCGACGGTGATCGAGTAAGCGCCACTGCCATGACCGGCGGTGCCAGGCATCACCAGAGAGTTCAGCCCACCGTATTGGCAACCAGCCAGCAGCGCGCTACCCACCGCTAGCACACTGCCGCGCAACCACATTCGACTCATCCGCCGCCCCCCTGCGCAGCCGGCGGTGGCGCCGTCGGCGGGGGGCCCGGCGCGGGACCATATGCGGTCCCCGGGACGGGGCCGGTCTGCGGCGCCGTCGGAACTAGCAGGGCCTGCAGATCGGTCGGGTTTTGGGCGGCGGGCGGCGTCTGGGCGCCTTTAGCCGGTATCCAGGTCAGCTCCGGAATCGGAGTAGCCGACTTGGCTTGGGTGGCGGGGGTGTCGTAGATGATCTGACCCTTATACGCCGTGATCGTGTTGAGCGGGTGGAACATGATCGGCGGGTAGTTCACGGCGAGCCGGCGCAGCACCGGCCCCAGCCGCTCACGACAGATTTCGGCGCGCCTGAAGTAGTCGGGTGCACGGGGCCCGGCGGCGGTTTCGAAGGACCCACCGCAGATGAATTGCACGGGATTGGCGAATTCCGGTATCGACAACAGACCGTTCAGCGTGCCCTGCGCGGGGTCATAGATGTTGTAGAAGTTGGAGATGCCGGGGCCCGCCACGTGTAGCACCTGCTCGATGTTGTCGCTCTGGTCACTCAGGGTCCGGGCGAAGTCGTTGAGATTATTGACCGTATCGATCAGCGTCGAATTGTTTTCGTGCAGGAAACCTCGGATATCCGAGAGCGCCTTATTGAGTGTGCCCAAGGTGTTGTCCAGATGGCGCGAGCTGTCGGCGAGTACCTGTGACACCGAGGCGACGTTTCCGGCGAACTGCACGATTTGTTCGTTACTCGACGACAGTGCATTGACCAGTACCTGCAGGTTCTTGACCGTGCCGAAGATGTCGCTGCGTGAATCCCCCAGCCGCCCGGCGACTTGCGAAAGTTCGCGCAATGCGGCGTGGAACGACTCGCCCTTGCCGTCGAGCGTGTCCGCGGCCTGGTTGATCGCCGCGCCCAACGGTCCCTGCATCGATCCCGTCGTCGGTCCCAGCTGGACGGCCAGTTGGGTCAGCGCCTCCTTCACCTCGTCCCATTCCACCGGGACCGCGGTGCGGGCCAGGTCGATGCTTCCGCCATCGGGCAGCACCGCCCCGCCGGTGTATGCCGGGGTCAGCTGAATGAACCGCGCCGACACCAGGTTCGGCGAGATGATGATGGCCTGCGCGTCCTTAGGGATCTTGACGTCCTTGGACACCGACATGGTGATCTTGACGTCGGAAGGCCGCGGTTCGATCGCGTCGACCTCGCCCACCGGGACCCCAAGGACGCGGACCTCGTCTCCGGGGTAGAGCCCGACAGCAGATGTGAAGTAGCCGACGATGTTTCGGCTGTTGCCTGTCGACGAAAGCACGTACACGCCCCCCACCAGCGCCGCGACCAGCGCGATGATGGTGGCGTAGCGCAGCCCCCGGCTGCCGGCGATCCCCTTGATCATGACAACTCCGGCATCATGGCGACTTCGGCCTGATGATCCAGCGTTCCTGGATTAACCCGCGCAGATAGTCGGCCAGGCTGGCCGGCAACTTGCCCGGCTGGTAGAAGAAGTCGAACATCGTCGCAAGGAGCGGTGCGGGTATCACGCCGTAGACGTTGACGTTGAATCCGGGTCCGGTACCAACCACCTCCCCCAGCTCGGTGGCGTAGGTGGGCAGCCGTTTGAGAGCCTCGGTGATGTAGTCGCGGCGCTCATTCAGATTGTCCAGCACCAGGTTGAGCTTGCTCAGTGCCGGGCCGAACTCCTTACGGTTGTCGGCGACGAAGCCGGATATCTGTGCCGAGACATCGTCGATTCCCGAGATCAGTTGACCCAATGCAGCACGCCGCGCGGCGAGGGCGGCGAACAACTGGTTACCGTCGTCGACCAGCTTGTTGACCTGTTCGGCGCGTTGGGATAACACCGAGGTCACCGATTTGGCGTGCGCCAGTAGGCCTTGCAGCGCCTCGTCACGACGGTTCAGGGTACGTGACAGCGATGTCACCCCATCCAGCGCACCACGCAGCTGCGGGGTGGCGTCGTGCAGCGTGTCGGTCAGAACCTTCAAGGCCTGTTCGAACTGCGGCTTGTTCAGATCGTTCGAGTCTTGGCCGAGATCCTCGAGCGCGCCGGCCAGCGTGTACGGCGTGGTCGTCCGGCTCAGCGGAATGGTGGTTGACTTGCCGCTGCCGGCCGGGGTCACCGCGATGGAGCGCTCGCCGAGGATGGTGTCGGTGCGGATCGCGGCAAGAGACTGGTCACCGACGGCGACGTGCCGGTCCACGCTGAAGCTGATCTTGGCGCTGTCTCCGGCCAGGCTCACGGACTCCACTTTGCCGACCTTGAAGCCCGACACATAAACGGCATTACCGGGTCGAATGCCGCCAGCGTCGGTGAAGTAAGCGTCGTAGATTTTTCCCTGCGGCCAGAATGGCAAGCCGGCGTAGCCGAATGCGATGAGCACGACGCAGACCACCAGCACCACGCCGAAGATGCCGGTGCGAAGTGGATCGCGCTCACGCTTTGCATTATTTGGCAAAAGCGCACCTCCCCTTGCTGGGATCCACCTGGCCACCAAGCGGCAGCAGGATATCGCCGCCGGCCGGGCCGTTGATCTTGATCGTCACGGAGCAGAAGTAGATGTTGAAGAACGACCCGTAGGCGCCGAGCGCAGCCAGCCGAAGATAGTCCTCGCCCAGCTGCTCGATGTCGTTGTTGACCTCGGCCTTGCGGTTGTCCAGCTCGGTGGCCAGCGGCCGGGCGTTTTCCAGGATGCCTTGCAGCGGCCGGCGAGAATTCTTCAGCAGCTCGGTCAAATCCGTCGTCGTCGACGCCAGCGGCGGGATGGCACCGGCGATCTCGTCCTTGTTTTTGGCCAGCCCGGTGATCAATTGCTGCAACTGGTCAACACTGGTCGAAAACTGCGTGCTCTTTTGGTCGACGGTATTCAGCACCGTGTTGAGGTTGGTGATCACATCGCCGATCAGCTGGTCGCGTTGGCTCAGCGCCGTCGAAAACGCGCTGGTGTCGGCCAGTACGTTCGACAACGCCCCGCCCTGGCCCTGCAGCAACTGGATGACGGCGCTGCTGATCGTGTTGACCTTGTCAGCGTCTAGACCCTTGGTCACCGGCCGCAGCCCGCCCAGCAGCGCATCCAGATCCAGCGCGGGCTGGGTGTGTTGCGCGTTGATCGTCCCGCCCGGCCGCAGCTTCCGCAGCTCCCCCGGGCCCGACGTGATCTCCAGATAACGGTCGCCAACCAGGTTTTCATAGCGGATCACCGCGCGCGTCGACGAATAGAGCGTGTAGCGCTTGTCAACTCCGAACTTCACGTCGATGGTGTTATCCGGATTGAGCTTGACGCCCGATACCGCGCCAACCGGTATCCCGGCGATGCGGACCTTCTGCCCGGCCTTCAGCCGTGACACATCGGTAAAGGTTGCGTGGTAAGTGCTTTCGGGACCGAACCGGAAGTCACCGAAGATCACCACCAGGCCCGCGGAGACCAGCAGCATGACCACCGCGAAAATGCTGACCTTGATCACCATCGACCGGTGCGATGGCATACCCGAGGCCGCCATCAGAAGTCGTCCCGTTCCGCGAAGGCTCCGTGGAACAAGAATTGCAGCGTAGAGGGTGCGTCAAACTGCAGTTCGGTGAACGGCTCGTACGGGATATTGGCGTTGTCGGTGACCAAGAACGGCGCCCGGTAGAACGATCCCCCGGTCTGCTTGGTCGGGATGTTCGGCAATCCGCGGCAATTCGGACCTCCGGATGCGTTGACCTGCGGCAGGGACTCGGGATAGGTGTACGACGGCGCGCCCAGAATGAAGCTCGACGACGTGAACAGACCCGCTTTGCGGACACCGAGCAACGGGGCGAACTCCTTGATGCCTCGTTCGATTCCCGCGAACAGGCAACCGAATTCCGGTGAATAGTCGTGGGCCACCTTGACCGGGGCCCGCAGCCTGTTGATGGCGTCAATGAAGTTCTGCTGGGCCGGCTCCAACGTCTCATAGGCGTTATTGGCCAGCCCGATCGTGGCCAGCAGCGTGTCGTTGAGGTTGTTCTGCTGGTCTACCACGGTCTTATTGATGGTCGGCAGGTTGTCGAAAACGGTGTTCAGGTCAGGGGCGGCGTCTGCGTAGATGTTGGTGACGACCGCGGCCTTGCGGAAGTCCTGCTGCAACGCGGGAAGCTTCGGGTTTGCCTGGCGCGTCAGCGTATTCAGTCCCGATAAAATACCGCCCAGGTCGTCGCCGTGACCACGCAGGCCTTCCGATAGCGCGCTCAGTGTCCCGTTCAATTCGACTGGGTCGATCTTGTGCAGCAGGTCGATCAGCGATTGGAACAAGGTGTTGACCTCTAGCTGCACCGCCGAGGCCGCAACATGTGCATCCGGACGCAGGGAGGTCGGCGAAGGCGTCTGGGGCGCAATGAATTCCACCGACTTGGCGCCGAAGATGGTGTTGCCCGCGATATGCACCGTCGCGTTGGAGGGGATGAAACCCATGTCGTCACTGTTGATGGCCAGCGTCAGCCGCGCCTGGTCACCGGCGTAATCGATGCCCTCGACCTTGCCGATCTGAATGCCGCGGTATTTGACCTTGGCGCCCTTCTCCATCACCAGCCCGGCCCGCGGCGCTGAGACGGTGACGGTATCGGTCGAGGCGAAAGCCGCTGTGTAAGAAAGGTAAGTCAGGACAGCGAACGCCACGATCAGGCTCGCTAGCAGCGCCGCTGCCAGCCGGACAGTTGTGCGTCGCGCTCCCGTGTCTGCCATGTTTCTCTAGGGGGCCCCCTTTACCCGGAGAGGTTGAAGTTACCGGACGCGCCGTAAACAGCGAGCGAGATGAACAAAGTAATGACGACCACGACGATCAGCGAGGTCCGCACGGCCTGGCCGACTGCAATCCCCACCCCGACTGGACCGCCGCTGGCGTTGTAGCCGTAATAGGTATGGACGAGCATCACCGCGATAGACATGACGATGGCCTGCAAAAACGACCACAGCAGGTCGGAGGGGATGAGGAAGGTGTTGAAGTAGTGGTCGTAGAGCCCTTTGGACTGCCCATTGATGTACACCGTGGTGAAGCGAGCGGCGAAGAACGCGGCGAGCACCGACAGCGAATACAGCGGAATGATCGCGATGAGCCCGGCGATCAGCCGGGTTGACACCAGGTAGGACACCGAATGCACCGCCATGCACTCCACGGCGTCGATCTCCTCGGACACCCGCATGGCACCTAATTGCGCGGTGGCGCCGGCGCCGATGGTGGCCGCCAACGCGATGCCCGCAATCACTGGCGCAACAACACGCACGTTCAGAAACGCCGACAGGAACCCGGTCAACGCCTCGATACCGATGTTGCCCAGCGACGAGTAACCCTGCACGGCGATGACGCCCCCGGAGGCCAGGGTCAGGAAGGCCGCAACGCCGACCGTGCCGCCGATCATGACGAGCGCTCCTGCGCCCAGCGTCATTTCGGCAATGAGACGAATCGTCTCCTTCCGGTAGCGGGTGAGCGCGTTGGGGACGTACCGCACGGTTTGGCCGTAAAACAACGCCTGCTCACCGAAGCCGTCGACCGGCTCCTGCAGCCGCGAAAAGAAGCGGCGAAACCGGAGAGTGGTGTCGTAGCTCATCTCGTGCTCACCCGCCTCATCACTTAGCCGAGATTCGCACGCCGATGGCGGTCATCACCACGTTGATGACGAACAGGCAGATGAACGCGTAGACGACGGTTTCGTTGACCGCATTACCGACACCTTTGGGCCCACCCTTGACGGTCAGGCCGCGGTAACACCCCACCAGCCCGGCCATCACGCCGAACAGCAACGCTTTGACTTCGGCAAGAATCAGCTCGCGCAGTCCGGTCAGCACGGTCAACCCGTTAATGAACGCACCCGGGTTGACGCCCTGCAGGAAGACGGAGAACGCATAACCACCGGATAGACCGATGGCGCACACCAAGCCGTTGAGCAGCAGCGCGACCACTGTGGATGCCAACACACGGGGCACGACGAGCCGTTGGATCGGGTCGATGCCGAGCACCCGCATCGCGTCGATTTCCTCACGGATGGTGCGGGCACCGAGGTCGGCGCAGATCGCGGTGGCACCGGCACCGGCCACCACGAGCACGGTCACCACCGGACCCAGTTGGGTGATGGTGCCGAATGCCGTTCCAGCGCCGGACAAGTCGGCTGCTCCGATTTCGCGCAGCAAGATGTTGAGGGTAAACGCCACCAGGACCGTGAACGGGATGGATACCAGCAGCGTCGGCACCAGGGACACGCGGGCGATCATCCACGTCTGATCCAAGAACTCACCGATTTGGAACGGCCGCCGAAAAGTCGCGCGGCCCGTGTCGATCATCATTTCGAAGAACCCGCCGACGGCGCGGGCGGGAACTGAAAGTTGTTGGATCAACTCAGTTCCCCCTTGGCTGCTCGCGGCGAAGCCTGTGTAGGCTAAACGCTGTCTTCGTTCGCACCCGGCTCAGCGTGAGCCGGATCATATTAACCCAGAAGAAGTTCATCGTGTCAATGAACAGGATTTCTCTATCAGAACCGTTAATTTGCCAGGTCAGCGCAATTGCGGTATTTCAAACTGACACACGTTCTACTTACAGATTCCCCCCGATCAACTAGCCTCACACGGTTATTGCTCCATCAGGCCGACAGCAGAAAAGTTCTGCTCCGGATCGCGGCCAGCAAAGTATTCCTGCAGCGTTGTGCTCAGTGCTGCGGGGTCCCAAGCCGACCCCTCGGCGCTGAATTTATGTTCCGCAGTCGGCGCCGAAACCAGTGTCACCGCAGGGCCGTAAACAATGAAAACCTGGCCGTTGACGTCCGCGGCCGCCGGGGAAGACAGGAACTTGACCAGACTAACCACATGCTCGGGTGACAACGGGTCGATGCCGCCTGCTTCTAGATCCGGTGCAGCACCGAAGACGTCGGCCGTCATGGAGGTGCGGGCGCGCGGACAGATCGCGTTGGCGCATACCCCGTAGCGGCCCAGCGCCCGCGCGGCCGACAGGGTCAGCGCGATGATGCCCGCCTTGGCCGCACCGTAGTTAGCCTGCCCCACCGGGCCTACCAGTCCCGCCTCCGACGAGGTGTTGACGAGGCGGCCAAAGATCTTTCCCTTGCCGTCCTTGGCCTCTTTGAGTTTAGTGCGCCAGTAGGTGGCCGCGTTACGGGTCAGCAGGAAATGGCCGCGCAGGTGCACGGCGATGACGAGATCCCATTCCTCGTCGGACATGTTGAACAGCATCCGGTCGCGGGTGATCCCGGCGTTGTTCACCACGATGTCCAGTCCACCCAGCTCGTCGGCTTGGGCAACCAGTTCGTCGGCGGTAGCGCGTTGGCTGATGTCGCCGGCCACCGCGACGGCCTTGGAGCCGGCGGCGTTGATCTCGTCGATGACGTCGGAGGCATCGAGCGCGGTGGGAATGTCGTTGACGACCACGGTGGCACCGAGCCGGGCTAAGCCGAGCGCCTCCGCGCGTCCCAGACCCGCGGCCGCACCGGTCACCACCGCGACCTTTCCGGATAGATCGGTCGCGTTCGTGCTGCTAGTCAATTTATGAATACCTCTAGTTTCGGGTCACGCACTCAGTCTTGGCGTAACAGCGCGGCGCGCGGGCATTCGGCGATTGCCTGCTCGGCCAGCGCCTCCTGATCGGGGGAAATCGGGTCGAGCTTCACGACGGCGTAATCGTCGTCGTCCAGCTCAAAGATATCCGGCGCGATTCCCAAGCAGACTGCGTTACCTTCACACCGGTCACGGTCCACGATCACCCGCACAGCACCCTCCTTGAATCTGGCCTTCAATCGTCAGGACATGCCCATCAGTATGTAGCTCCACCATAGGGCCCTGGTACGTCCGGGGAAACGGTCGCTGGATTCCCAGACTAGAACGTGTTACAACCGGGAAGACTAACGGGTAGCCGTTGGTCGGGCTACGGCCTTTGACGTGGCTTATGACGTGGCTTATGACGTGGAAATGACGCTTAACTTCAAGGACGGCTGGAATGCGCATCAGTTATACCCCTGAACAGGAGGAGCTGCGTCGCGAGCTGCGGTCGTACTTCACCACACTCATTACTCCGGAGCGCCGCGAGGCACTGAGCTCGGTCCAGGGCGAATACGGGATCGGCAATGTGTACCGGGAGACCGTCGCGCAGATGGGCAAGGACGGCTGGCTCACGCTCAACTGGCCCAAGGAGTACGGCGGCCAGGACCGCTCCCCGATGGACTCGCTGATCTTCACCGACGAAGCGGCCATCGCGGGTGCTCCGGTGCCATTCCTGACCATCAACAGCGTGGCGCCGACGATCATGGCCTACGGCAGCGACGAACAGAAAAAGTTCTTCCTGCCGCGCATTGCTGCGGGGGATCTGCACTTCTCGATCGGCTACTCCGAGCCCGGCGCGGGGACCGACCTGGCTAACTTGCGCACCACCGCGGTCCGCGACGGCGACGACTACGTGATCAACGGCCAGAAGATGTGGACCAGCTTGATCCAGTACGCGGACTGGGTCTGGTTGGCGGTGCGCACCAATACCGAGGCCAAAAAGCACCGCGGCATTTCGATGCTGGTGGTGCCGACGACCGCGGAAGGTTTCTCCTGGACACCGGTGCACACCATGGCCGGCCCCGACACCAGCGCCACCTATTACTCCGATGTGCGGGTGCCGGTGAGCAACCGGGTCGGCGAAGAGAACGGCGGCTGGAAGCTGGTGACCAACCAGCTCAACCACGAGCGGGTCGCCCTGGTATCGCCGGCACCGATCTTCATGTGCCTGCGCGAGGTTCGCGAATGGGCGCAGAACACCAAGGACGCCGGCGGAGCCCGGCTCATCGACTCGGAGTGGGTGCAACTCAACCTGGCCCGGGTGCACGCCAAGGCCGAAGTCCTCAAGCTGATCAACTGGGAGCTGGCCTCGTCACAAAGCGAGTCCCTGTCGCCGGCCGATGCGTCGGCGGCCAAGGTTTTCGGCACCGAGCTGGCTACCGAGGCCTACCGGCTGCTGATGGAGGTACTGGGTACCGCAGCGACGGTGCGCCAGGATTCGCCGGGGGCGTTGCTGCGCGGCCGGGTTGAGCGGATGCACCGAGCCTGCCTGATCCTGACCTTCGGCGGCGGCACCAACGAAGTGCAGCGCGACATCATCGGGATGGTCGCATTGGGGCTGCCGCGAGCCAACCGCTGAGCTTCTTCTTTCTAGGGACGGACATTCATGGATTTCACGACAACCGAAGCGGCGCACGACCTCGGTGGCCTGGTCGACACCATCGTCGACGCGGTCTGCACGCCGGAACGTCAGCGTGAGCTGGACGGGCTTGATCAACGGTTCGACCGCGAGCTATGGCGCAAGCTGATCGACGCCGGCATCCTGTCCAGTGCCTCGGCGCCATCGGTGGGTGGCGATGGTTTCGGTGCGCTCGAGCAGGTGGCCGTATTGGTTGCACTGGGTCACCAGCTGGCGGCGGTCCCGTACCTGGAGTCGGTGGTGCTGGGTGCCGGTGCGCTGGCCCGGTTCGGCTCCGAGGATCTGCAGCAGACTTGGGGCGCTCCAGCGGTCAGCGGCGAAAAGATCGTCACCGCCGCGCTCATGGGCGAGATGGGTGAGGGGCCGGTGCAGGCTGCTCGCGCCGGCGACGGCTACCGCCTCACCGGTAGTCGTACCCAGGTCAGCTTCGCCCCCGTGGCTGACGCTTTCCTGGTTCCAGCCGAAACCGATTCCGGGACTGCGGTTTTCCTGGTCGCCACCGACGATCCCGGCGTTTCGGTGACCGCGATGCAGACCACCGGCTTGGGCAGCGTCGCGCATTTGACGCTGGACAGCACCCAAGTGGATGGCACCCGGATGGTTGGCGGTCCCGAGGTCGTGGTCTGGCTCGACACGCTGAACACGCTGGGCCGCACCGCCTTTCAGCTGGGCGTGCTCGAGCGCGGATTGCAACTGACTGCCGAATATGCGCGCACCCGTGAGCAGTTCGATCGCCCGATCGGCAGCTTCCAGGCGGTGGCACAGCGGCTGGCCGACGGTTACATCGACGTCAAAGGATTGCGGCTGACGCTCACCCAGGCGGCCTGGCGCGTCTCCGAGGACTCCCCCGCAAGCGGGAGGTGCCCCCACCCCGCTGATATCGATGTGGCCAGTGCGGCGTTCTGGGCCGCCGACGCCGGTCACCGTGTGGCTCATACGATTGTGCACGTGCACGGCGGCGTGGGTGTCGACACCGATCATCCGGTGCACCGCTACTTTTTGGCCGCCAAAGAAGCCGAGTTCGCGTTGGGTGGTGCCACCGGGCAGCTGCGCCGGATCGGCCGTGAGCTGGCGGAGACCCCTGCTTAGCCCTTGCCCGGTGACGGCAGCGAGCGTGAAGCCAGCTTCACGCTCGAGTTCGAACGTGAAGCTGGCTTCACGCTCGAGACGACGGGAGGCGGCGAATGGATGACCCGACCGTCACCAAACTCTTGGTGCCGCTGGCCGAAATCGACGACCGGGGTATCTACTTCGAGGACTCGTTTACCAGCTGGCGTGATCACCTGCAGCACGGTGCCGCGATTGCGGCGACGCTGCGGGAGCGTCTCGACCCGAGCAGGCCGCCGCACGTCGGTGTGCTGTTGGAGAACACCCCGTTCTTCTCGGCGATGCTGGTGGCGGCGGGAATGTCGGGGATCGTGCCGGTAGGGCTCAACCCGGTGCGCCGCGGCGCGGCGCTGGCCCGCGACATTGCCCGGGCTGACTGCCAGTTGGTGCTGGCCGACTCGAATTCCGCTGTGACACTGGACGGTATCGAGCATCTCAACGTCGATTCCGTCGAGTGGGCCGACGAGGTGGCCGCGCATCGGGACGCCGAGCTGTCTTTTCAATCCGCGTCGCCAACGGACCTGTTCATGCTGATCTTTACGTCGGGTACCAGTGGCGAGCCGAAGGCGGTCAAGTGCAGCCACGGCAAGGTTGCGATCGCCGGTGTGACGATGACGCAGCGATTCGATCTCGGCCGCGACGACGTCTGCTATGTGTCCATGCCGTTGTTTCATTCCAACGCGGTGTTGGTCGGCTGGGCGGTGGCGGCGGCGTGCCAGGGCTCAATGGCGTTGCGGCGCAAGTTTTCCGCGTCAAACTTCTTGGTCGATGTCCGCCGCTACGGCGCTACCTACGCCAACTACGTAGGCAAGCCATTGTCGTATGTGCTTGCCACGCCCGAGCAGCCCGACGATTCGGACAACCCGCTGCGAGCGGTGTACGGAAACGAGGGCGTGCCCGCCGACATCGAGCGCTTCGGCCGCAGGTTCGGGTGTGTCGTCCAGGACGGGTTCGGTTCCACCGAAGGCGGCGTGGCGATCGCGCGTACCTCCGATACCCCGGCCGGTGCATTGGGTCCACTACCCGAGGGGGTCGACATCGCCGATCCCGATACCGGCGAACCGTGCCCGCCCGGTGTGGTCGGGGAGCTGGTGAACACCGCCGGGCCGGGCCGTTTCGAGGGTTACTACAACGACGAGGCGGCCGAGACCGAGCGGATGGCGGGCGGGGTATACCACAGTGGCGATCTCGCCTATCGCGATGATGCCGGCTATGCGTACTTCGCTGGGCGGCTCGGTGATTGGATGCGCGTCGACGGCGAGAATCTGGGTTCGGCCCCGATCGAGCGGGTGCTGCTGCGATACCCGGATGTGACCGAGGTGGCGGTGTATGCGGTGCCGGATCCTGTCGTTGGTGACCAAGTGATGGCCACGTTGGTGATGGCACCGGGCAGGAAGTTCGATGCAGAAAAGTTCCGCGCCTTCCTGGCCGAGCAGCCCGACCTAGGACCCAAGCAATGGCCGTCTTACGTCCGGATCAGCACCGAGCTCCCGCGGACGGTCACCTTCAAGGTGCTGAAACGTCAGTTGTCGGCACAGGGCGTCGACTGTGGTGAGCCGGTGTGGCCGATTCGCCGGTAGCGTCGTGATGGAACATCGGCAAGCGATTGAAGCGAGTTTCGAGCAGCTGTGCGCGCCAATCCCGGCGACCATCGGCATCGCGATCGCTGCCCCGGGTGCAGAAGCGGTGTATTCGTGGGGTGAGTGGTCGACAGGAGTTGCCTGGTCGACCAGCAAGGTCCCGTTGGCAATCGCGGCCATTCGTAGCGATCGATCACTGCGCGGAGGGCTTGGTACCCAAGATGATCACGGAATCCGATAACGCCGTGGCCGAGACATTGTGGTCCCAGCTGGGGACTCCGGGTGAGGCCGCACGGCAGGTACAGGCCGTGATTGCAGAAGCGGGCGATGCGGCCACCGTGGTCGAATCGCAACGACTTCGCCTTGGTTTCACCGCCTTCGGCCAAACACAATGGACTCTGGCTCGGCAAGCGCGATTTGCCGCACAGCTGCCCAACATCCCCGGCGCGGACACCGTCATCGACCTCATGCATCGTCTCACGACCGGCCACCGCTGGGGCCTGGCCGCCAAAGGCGTTGCCGCCAAGGGTGGTTGGGGACCGGATGTACGCGAGGGCTACCTGGTCCGACAGTTCGGGATCATGCCAACGGAGTCCGGACATGTGGGTGTCGCGCTGGCGGCCCAAGCCAACTCGTTTGAGACCGGGGTCGGTGTCCTCAACGCGATGACGGACTGGCTCGTAGACCACCTTCCGGCGCTAGCCGAACAGTGACGGCACCACTGCATCGATGAGGTGTGGCCCTGGTTCGGCGAAGGCTGCGCGCAGGGCGTCGGCGAACTCCTCTGCGGTGGTGACGCGACGGGCGGGAACTCCCATGCCCTCGGCGATCTTCACGAAGTCCATTGCCGGACGCGACAAATCAAGTAGATCAAGCGCCTTGGGGCCAGGAGCGGAGCCGACGCCGACGCGTTGCAACTCGACCCGCAAAATGTCGTAGGCGCTGTTGTCGTAAAGCACGGTGGTTACATTGAGGTTTTCCCGTGCCTGGCTCCACAATCCCGAAATCGTGTACATCGCCGACCCATCCGATTCCAGGCAGAGCACCGGACGATCCGGGGCGGCCACCGCGGCACCTACGGCGGCCGGAATGCCGAAGCCGATCGCCCCACCGGTCAGCGTCAGCCAGTCATGGGCCGGCGCCCCGGCAGTGGCCTGCGCTAGCAACAGGCCGGACGTGTTGGACTCATCGACCACGATCGCCCCCTCGGGCATCAGCGCCCCAATCACGTCAGCCGCCGACGCGGACGTCAGGGCACCCGTCGGCAGCTCCGGACGCGACGCGGCCGCCACCGGCGCGACCGTCCCGGGCGCTACCTCGTCGGCCAACGCGATCAGCGCATCCGCCGCACCGCTGTGTCCAGCGAGCGCATGCACCTCGCAGCCGGCCGGCACCAGGTCGCTGGGCATGCCCGGGTAGGCGAAGAACGATACCGGCGACTTGGCCCCGGCCAGCACCAAATGCTTGGCGCCGCCCAGCTGGGCGGTGGCGGCTTCCGCGAAGTAGGCGAGCCGGTCGACCGCGGGGATGCCTGCGCCGCGCTCCAGCCGCGTCGGGAACGTCTCGCATAACAAGCGGGCCCCGGTTGCCTGGGCGATCCGCGCCGCCGCAGCCAGCCCCGGTTCCCGGGTGGCGTCCCCGCCCAGCAGGATCACCGTGGGTTCACGGGATCGCAGCACCTCTAGCACCTCAGGCACCAACAGCGGGTCGGCGCCCGCCGGCTGAGCTGTCACCGTCGAGACGGGCTGCGCGACGTCGGACCAGGACACATCGGCGGGCAGGATCAGTGTCGAAATCTGCGGGCCCGACTTGCTGGCAGCGATGGCTTCGGCGGCGTCGGGCGCGACGTTGGCGCTGTCAGTTGTTCGGCGCAGCCATCCCGAGACGGTGCCGGCGACGGCGTCGATGTCGGATTCCAGTGGGGCGTCGTACTTTTTGTGGTAGGTGGCGTGGTCGCCGACGACCACCACCATCGGCACCCGAGCGCGGCGCGCGTTGTGCAGGTTGGCCAGGCCGTTGCCGAGTCCGGGTCCCAGATGCAACAGCACCGCCGCCGGCCGATCGGCGATGCGGGCGTAACCGTCGGCGGCTCCGGTGGCGACACCTTCGAAAAGAGCCAGCACGCCACGCATTCGGGGGACGGTGTCCAGTGCGGCCACGAAGTGCATCTCCGACGTGCCCGGGTTGGCGAAGCACACGTCGACGCCTCCGTCGACCAGGGTGTTGATCAAGGCCTGAGCACCGTTCACCTGTTTGCCTCCAGTCTGAAAACGCGCTTGGCATTGTCATGCAAAAAGTCACTGCGAGCCGCGTCGTCGAGCCCGAGTTCGTCCAGGCCCGCCAGAGCGTGCGCGTGGGTGATCATCGGATAGTTGGTGCCGAACAGGACTTTGCGTTGTCCCGTGCCGGTTTTCATGAATCGGATGAGCTCCTCCGGGAACCGCCGAACGGCATAGGCCGAGGTATCGATATAGACATTCTGGTGCTTGCGGGCGACGGCGACCATCTCCTCAGTCCAGGGATAGCCGACGTGCCCGCAGACGATCACCAGTTCTGGAAAATCGAGGGCCACCTGGTCGATGTAGGGAATCGGGCGTCCCGTCTCCGATGGCCGCAGCGGGCCGGTGTGACCCACTTGGGTGCAGAACGGCACTCCGGACTCGACACACTCGGCGAACAGCGGATAGTAGCGGCGATCGGTGGGCGGTGCATTCCACAGCCACGGCACCACCCGAAGACCGACGAAACCTTCACCGATACGGCGCCGCAACTCGCGGACCGCTTCCATCGGGCGGTCAAGGTCGACGGTAGCCAGGCCGGCGAACCGGTTCGGATGCAAGCCAACCCATTCGGCGACCTCATCGTTGGAGATGAGGTCCTGACCGCCCGGACCGCGCCAGGCGCTGAGCAGGCCGAAGTGGACATCGGCGGCATCCATCGTGGCGATGGTCGCTTCGATCGGGACTTCGGCATCCGGTATGGACCCGCCGGTCCAGCGCCGCAGCGAGGACAACATGTCACTGCGCAGCATCCGCACAGTCGGATGCTGCATCCACACATCGATCGTCATCGCGATCGACTGTAGACGCCGAAGGTTAGGCGGCCAGCGCGGCGCGGGCGGCGGCATGCGCCTGCTGTGCATACCCGCCGCCGAACAACGCGACATGCGCCAGCAGCGGGAAGAGCTGGTGCAGCCCTACGCGGTGGCGCCAGCCGGCTTGCAGCGGTCGTACCCGCTGGTAACCGGCGAGGACGGCGTCGTAGTGCGGGCAGCCGAACAGCGCGAGCATCGCCAGGTCGGTCTCGCGGTGACCGGCGTGCGCAGCAGGGTCGATCAGCACCACCCCGTCGGGGGTCCACATCACGTTGCCGCTCCACAAGTCGCCGTGCAGCCGGGCCGGCTTGTCATCGTCGTCGAAGTCGCCCGCACGGCAACGTGCCATAACGGAGTCGATCGCGGCACGGGTCGAAGCATCGAGCCGCGCTGCCGCGAGCTCGGCCATCGGGGCCAGCCGTTCTTCGGCGTAGAAGTCGCCCCAGCCTGGATGCCTCCCTAGCGACATCGGCAATGGCTGCGACGGGGGCCTCCCGGGCCCGAAGAACCCGGGCCCGTCCCATCCGTCGGGCGCTGCGCCGAACGCTGCGGCACCCGCGTCGTGCGTGACGGCCAGTCGGCTGCCGAACACGTACGCCGCTTCGGAGCTCGGAGTCACCGAATCAAGCCGCCGCAGGGTCAGGCTGGTCGCGCCGACGGAAACAACCTGCACGCAGGGCACGCCGCCGTCGACACTTGAAAGCCATCGCAATCCTGCGGCTTCCCAAGCGAAGAAGCCGGCGGGCGCGCCCGGATGGTGCTTGACTAAGTCCGTCACGCAGCGACCGGCCCACCGCTAGGAGCGCATCAGGCAGTTACGTGAGCGGCATGCACGTCGTCGGCGGGCCGCGCCTCGGTTTGTTCCTGGGCCCAGCGGTAGTCGGGTTTGCCGGCCGGCGAGCGCTTCACCTCGTTGACGAACCAAATGCTGCGCGGGACTTTGTATCCCGCGATGTGGGAGCGCACGAAGCGGTCCAGCTCGGATAGCGACGGCCGGCACCCTGGCCGGGGCTGCACAACGGCGGCCACGCGCTGGCCGTAACGCGGATCGGGCACACCGACCACCAAAGCGTCGAAGACGTCGGGATGCCCCTTGAGCGCGGCTTCGACCTCCTCGGGGTAGATCTTTTCGCCGCCACTGTTGATCGACACCGAGCCGCGGCCCAGCATCGTGACGGTGCCGTCCTCCTCGACCAGTGCGTAGTCGCCTGGGATCGCATAGCGCACGCCGTTGATGGTCTTGAACGTCTCGGCGGTCTTCTTTTCGTCCTTGTAGTAACCGACCGGAATGTTGCCCTTCTTGGCGATGACGCCGCGCACGCCTGAGCCGGGCTTCACCTCGTTGCCTTCCTCGTCGAGGACGACGGTGCGGTGGTCGATCGTCACTCGCGGACCGCCGCTGCGCGGCGCGTCTTTGGCGACGATGCTGGTGCCGCCGAAGCCGGTCTCCGAGGAGCCGATGGAATCGGTGATGACGCGGTTGGGGAGCAACTCGAGAAGCTTTTCCTTGATGCTCGGCGAGAACAGCGCCGCGGTGCTGGCGAGCAGGAACAGCGATGAAAGGTCGTAATCGTGGTCCTTGTTCAGCGCGTCGAGCAACGGGCGGGCCATCGCATCGCCGGTGAAGAACAACAGGTTCACCTTGTGTTCGTGAATCGTGCGCCATACCTCTTCGGCGTTGAATTCCGGTGCCAGCACGGTGGTTTGGCCCGAAAAGATCGACATCCAGGTGGCCGACTGCGTGGCGCCGTGGATCATCGGCGGAATCGGGTAACGGATCATAGGCGGATTAGCGGCGGCGGCCTTGGCGAGGTCGTATTCGTCCTTGACGAATTCGCCTGTCGCAAAGTCGGTTCCGCCGAACAGCACCCGGTAGATGTCTTCGTGGCGCCACATCACGCCCTTCGGGAAGCCGGTGGTACCGCCGGTGTAAAGCAGGTAGATGTCGTCGGCGCTGCGCTGGCCGAAGTCGCGCTCGGGTGAACCCTGCGCGATCGCTGCGTATAACTCGACGCCGCCGTAGCGCTGATAGTCGTTGTCGCTGCCGTCCTCGATGACGAGGATAGTCTTGACGTTGGGGGTCTCCGGCAGCACGTTGGCCACCCGGTCGGAGTACTGGCGCTCGTGGACCAGCGCAACCATGTCGGAGTTGTCGAACAGGTAGCGAAGCTCGTCCTCGACGTAGCGGTAGTTGACGTTCACCAGGATGGCGCCCGCCTTGACGATGCCGAGCATCGCGATGACGATCTCGATGCGGTTGCGGCAGTACAGTCCGACCTTGTCGTCCTTTTTCACCCCCTGATCGATCAGATAGTGCGCCAGGCGGTTGGACTTCTCCTCCAGTTGGGCGTAGGTCAGCTTCTCGTCGCGGCTGATCAGGGCTACACGGTCAGGCACAGCGTCAATGGCGTGCTCAGCTAGATCGGCAATATTCAGGGCCACGGCCACCAAATTAGAACGTGTTACATTTCTTGACAAGCTCATGCCCAATGTCGACCGAGAGGCGGTAGCCGTGGCCCTGAGTAATCCCGGAGCGCCAGCAAACGAGGAATCCGGACCTGACGCGCTGGTGGAGCAGCGTGGTCACACCCTCATCGTCACGTTGAACCGGCCGCACGCCCGCAACGCGCTGAGCACCGAAATGATGGAAATCATGGTCGAGGCCTGGGACCGCGTCGACAACGATCCAGACATCCGGTGCTGCATCCTGACCGGGGCCGGTGGCTACTTCTGCGCCGGCATGGACCTCAAGGCAGCAACCAAGAAGCCGCCGGGTGAATCGTTCAAGGACGGCAGCTACGACCCGTCGCGCATCGACGCGTTGCTCAAGGGTCGCCGGCTGACCAAACCGCTGATCGCCGCCGTCGAAGGCCCCGCCATCGCCGGCGGCACCGAGATCCTGCAGGGCACCGACATCCGGGTAGCCGGAGAGAGCGCCAAGTTCGGCATCTCGGAGGCCAAGTGGAGCCTGTACCCGATGGGCGGTTCAGCCGTGCGGCTGGTGCGCCAGATCCCCTACACGATGGCCTGCGACCTGCTGCTGACCGGACGCCACATCACTGCAGCCGAGGCCAAGGAGATGGGCCTGATCGGATACGTCGTTCCGGACGGGCAGGCGCTGTCCAGGGCGCTCGAGATCGCCGACATGATCTGCAACAACGGGCCCCTGGCCGTGCAGGCGATCTTGCGGGCGATCCGGGAAACCGAGGGCATGCACGAGGACGAGGCGTTCAAGATCGACACCCAGATCGGTATCAAGGTGTTCATGTCCGACGACGCCAAGGAAGGCCCGCGGGCGTTCGCCGAGAAGCGCAAACCCAACTTCCAGAACCACTAGCCGCGTATCGGCGCAAATCAGCCCAAAGGCGCGCTCGGAGTGAACACCACCGGCATTTTCTCGAGGCCGGACACGAAGTTCGCCGGCCGCAGCGGCAGCTCTGCATCCGACGCCAGTCGCATATCGGGAAGACGCTGCAGCAGGCGTGTCTGCATGATTGACAGCTCCAGTCGGGCAAGCTGGTTGCCCAGGCAGAAGTGCGTCCCGAAGCCGAACGCGAGGTGGTTGTTCGGGTAGCGCTCGATGTTGAAGCTCTCCGGATCTTCGAAGACCTTTTCGTCGAAATTCGCCGACTCGAACAGCAGGATCATCTTTTCGCCCTGATGTAGCGCAGTGCCGTGGAACTCGGTGTCGGCGGTGATCGTGCGTGCCATGTTCTTCACCGGCGCGGTCCAGCGCAGCATCTCTTCGATCGCGTTGGGCAGCATTCCCAGGTCGTTGGCCAGACGCCGGTGCTGATCGGGGTGCAGCAGCAACTGCCTCGTTCCGCCGGACAGCGTGTGACGTGTGGTCTCGTCGCCGCCGATCAACAGCAGCAGGACCTCGGTCACGATCTGGTGGTCCTCCAGGCATGATCCCTCGACTTCCGCATGCACCAGGACGCTGACCAGATCGTCGGTCGGATCCTCCTTGCGCGCCGCGATCATCCCCATCATGTATTCGCTGTAGGCGGCGAAGGCGTCCATGGTGACCTGGATATCGGCTTCGGCCGCAGTGCTGCTCAACGCGCCGACCAACTCGTCGGACCACTTGAGGAACATCGTGCGTTCCTCCGGGAGCACCCCCAGCATGTCGCCGATGACCGCCATCGGCAGCGGCGCGGCGAGGTCCCAGACGAAGTCGCACTCGCCGCGCTCGCACACCGCGTCGATCAACGTGTCGCACAGCGAAAGGATCTTGGACTCTTGGTCTTTCACGCGCTTGCGGGTGAAACCCGAGTTGACGAGCTTGCGGCGCAACAGATGTTGCGGATCGTCCATCTCGATCATCATCTCGACACCGGGTTGGTCCGGCCGGATGCCGCCGGCGTTCGAGAACAATTCCGGCCTGCGCTCGGCGTCGATGACGGCCTGATACGTAGCAGCGGCGGCCAGCCCGTTGCGGTCCCGGAAGACCGGCTCGTTCTCCCGCATCCAACGGTAGACGGCCCGGGAGTCACCCGCGTAAAAAGTGCCGTCGGTCAGGTCGACGTCTGGCCTTGTCATGGTCATGAGAGCTCCTGGGCGTCGCCGAATGTCATCTGTACGTTCTCAGCAGAGCTGGACAACATCGCGCGCTTCGGCAAGCCAAGCGACGCAAGCTCTTTCGCGTAGGGGTGATCCCCCAGCCGGACACGCACTCCACCGAACCTGGTGCGCACGCCGTCCAGCGCGTATTCGAATGCGGTTTCGCAGGTGGCGCCTTCGCGGTACGAGTAGCTGCGCTGCGCTTGGTGGCGCGGCGTCAGACGGAACGGCAGCCCGCGGGCGAATTCCATGCCGATCACCAGTTGCCCGTCGACGCTGCAGTCGAAACCGAACTGACGGCCCTCGCGAACGGTGAAGTCCGCCATGACTTTCGGGTAGCCCCAGATCTTGGTCCCGGCTTCCAGCGTGAACGGCTGGTCGACGGGCATGTGGTGAGTGAAGGCTCCGGCCGATTGCAGCGCGCGCGGTCCGCTGGCCTGCGACCCCGGCGGGTTCACCATCACGCTGGTGTTGAATTCCTGATACTGGTCCAGGTCGCCGTCGATGTAGTGCATGAACGTCAGGACCACGATTGCGCGCCCGGGCAGGTAATGGCAGACCTGCAGACCGCTGTAGTCGATCATCCGCTGCGTGGCGGCGGCGTCCACCGAAAACATCGCCATGTGCTGGTTCGCCTTACGGATCCGCACCGGCATGGTGAGCACCCTGCCCGCGATGGTGTGCTGCGAGGCTGTCATCGGGCCAATCTAGAACGCGTTCTATTCACCTGGCAAGGACCGCCTAGATCAGCGTGGCGAGCTCGCGGACCTGCTCTGTGCTGCGGGCAGACACCACCATCATGGTGACGCCGGCGGCCGACCAGACCTCGATCTGCTTACGCACGTAGTCGATGTCACCCACGATCACCGCGTCATCGACGAGTTCGTCGGGGATGACCTCCGCGGCCTTGTCCTTCTGGTTGCTGCGGAACAGCTTGGTGACCTCGTCGACCACCTCCGCATAGCCCATCCGGCGATAGACATCGGCGTGGAAGTTGGTGTCCTCGGCGCCCATACCGCCCATGTAAAGCGCCAGAAAGGGCTTGATTCCGGCGAACGCGGCGGGCCGATCGTCGGTGATCACCACCTGCGCTGTTGCGCAGATCTCGAAGTCCTCGCGGCTGCGGCGCGCGCCGGGCCGGGCGAATCCCTCGTCGAGCCATTCGTTGTAGGTATCGGCCATCCGCGGGGTGTAGAAGATGGGCAGCCAACCGTCGCAGATCTCGGCGGCGAGCGCGACGTTCTTCGGCCCCTCGGCGCCCAGCATGATCGGGATGTCGGCGCGCAGCGGATGGGTGATGGGTTTCAGCGCCTTGCCCAGGCCCGTCGTGCGCTCACCGGTCAGCGGCAGCGGGTAGTGGGGGCCGGCGCTGGTCACCGGCTTTTCCCGGGCCCACACCTGCCGGATGATGTCGATATATTCACGGGTGCGGGCCAGCGGCTTGGGGAACGGCTGGCCGTACCAGCCCTCGACGACCTGAGGGCCGGATACGCCAAGCCCGAGGATGTGCCGGCCCCCGGACAGGTGGTCGAGCGTCAGCGCGGCCATCGCGCATGCCGTCGGCGTGCGCGCGGACAGCTGGACCACCGAGGTGCCCAACCGCACCCGCTGCGTCGACGAGCCCCACCAGGCCAGCGGCGTGTAGGCGTCGGACCCCCACGCCTCGGCGGTGAATACGGCGTCGAATCCGGCCTCCTCGGCTGCGGCGACGAGCTCCCCATGGTTCTCCGGCGGCTGAGCGCCCCAATACCCCAGCTGCAACCCCAGCTTCATGATCACTAACCTTTCCCGGGTTTCCCCGGCTCCAAGCACACCGATCCAAACCAATATTTGAAACCGTTCTTAGAACCTGTTCTACTCGAAGACGTGACAGCCAGTTCGAGCGGCCCGACCCTGATCGATCACCGTGAGCCGCCTCTCTCCGCGCCGTTGACGTTGTCCTTCGACTACACCCGTTCGGTGGGTCCCACGCTGGGCAAGTTCTTCACCGCATTGCGCGGGCGTCACATTCTGGGGGTGCGCGGATCGGATGGCCGGGTACATGTGCCACCGGCGGAATATGACCCGGTTACCTATGAACCGCTGGACGAGATGGTACCGGTGTCGGATGTCGGCACCGTCGCATCCTGGACCTGGCAGCCGGAGCCGATGGAAGGCCAGCCGCTGGATCGCCCGTTCGCCTGGGCGCTGATCAAACTCGACGGCGCCGACACCACGCTGATTCACGCCGTAGATGTGGGAGCCGCCGGCCCTTCCGCGATCCAGACCGGCACCCGGGTGCACGTGCACTGGGCCGACGAGACGGTGGGCGCCATCACCGACATCGCGTATTTCGCACTCGGCGAGGACCCCGAACCTTCTGAGGAAGAACCCGGCGACCAGGACCCGGTCACCATGATCGTCACGCCGATCTCGCTGACCATTCAGCACACCGCCTCGCACGAAGAAAGCGCATACCTGCGGGCCATCGCCGAGGGCAAACTGATCGGCGCGCGAACCGGGGCAACAGGAAAGGTCTACTTCCCGCCGCACGGGGCCGACCCGGCCACCGGCCTGCCGACCACCGAGTTCGTCGAACTGCCGGACAAAGGCACCGTGACGACGTTCGCGATCATCAATATCCCGTTCATGGGCCAGCGCATCAAACCGCCGTACGTGGCGGCCTACGTGCTGCTCGACGGCGCCGACATCCCGTTCCTGCATCTGGTCTCCGACATAGACGCGCACGAGGTGCGGATGGGTATGCGCGTCGAGGCGGTGTGGAAGCCTCGCGAGGAGTGGGGGTTTGGCATCGACAACATCGAGTACTTCCGGCCTACCGGCGAACCGGATGCCGACTACGACACCTACAAGCACCACCTGTAAAGGGCCTACCTGCAAATGAGCGCTCGCAATGTCGCGGTGGTCGGTTTCGCCCACGCCCCGCATGTACGCCGCACCGACGGGACCACCAACGGCGTCGAGATGTTGATGCCGTGCTTCGCCCAGCTCTACGACGAGCTGGGCATCAGCCAGAAAGACATCGGCTTCTGGTGCTCCGGCTCTTCGGATTACCTTGCCGGGCGCGCGTTTTCCTTCATCTCGGCGATCGACGCGATCGGCGCCGTTCCGCCGATCAACGAATCCCACGTCGAGATGGACGCCGCATGGGCTCTCTACGAGGCCTACATCAAACTGCTGACCGGCGAGATCGATACCGCCCTGGTGTACGGCTTCGGCAAGTCCTCGGCCGGAACGCTGCGCCGCATCCTGTCGCGCCAGACCGACCCCTACACCGTCGCACCACTGTGGCCGGATTCGGTGTCAATGGCAGGACTGCAGGCCCGCATTGGCCTGGACTCCGGCAAGTGGACGCACGAACAGATGGCGCAGGTTGCAGTCGACTCGTTCGCACGAGCCGAACGGGTGGACTCCGAAAAGCCGGCGAAGAGCATCGACGAACTGCTCGACCGCCCGTTCTTCAATGACCCGCTGCGACGCCACGACATCGCACCGATCACCGACGGCGCCGCTGCGATCGTGCTCGCGGCCGACGACCGTGCGCGCGAGTTGCGCGAAAACCCGGCCTGGATCACCGGTATCGAACATCGCATCGAATCCCCGTCGCTGGGCGTGCGCGACCTCACCGAGTCGCCGTCGACCAAAGCAGCGGCCAAGGCTGCCACCGGCGGAAGAACCGACAACCTGGACGTGGCCGAGATTTGTGCGCCGTTTACCCACCAGCACCTGATCCTTGCGGAGGCGATCAGGATACCGGGGCGAACGAATGTCAATCCGTCCGGAGGCGCGCTGGCAGCCAACCCGATGTTCGTCGCCGGCCTGGAGCGTATCGGCTTTGCCGCACAACACATCTGGAACGGGTCAGCCGAGCGGGTGCTCGCGCATGCCACCAGCGGACCTGCGCTGCAACAAAACCTGGTCGCGGTCATGGAAGGAAAGAACTGATGGCCGGTGCAGGGCCAAACCTTGCCGCGGTACTTGGTACCGGACAAACCAAGTATGTTGCCAAGCGCCAAGATGTTTCGATGAACGGCCTGGTGCGCGAAGCGATCGACCGGGCGCTGGCCGACTCCGGTTCCACCTTCGACGACATCGACGCCGTGGTGGTCGGCAAGGCGCCGGACTTCTTCGAAGGCGTCATGATGCCGGAGCTTTTCATGGCCGACGCCATGGGAGCCACCGGTAAGCCGCTGATCCGGGTGCACACCGCGGGCTCGGTCGGTGGATCCACCGGAGTGGTGGCCGCCAGCCTGGTCCAGTCGGGCAAGTACCGGCGCGTACTGGCGATGGCGTGGGAGAAGCAGTCGGAATCCAATGCCATGTGGGCACTGTCGTTTCCCATTCCCTTCATCAAGCCGGTCGGCGCCGGTGCAGGTGGGTACTTCGCCCCGCACGTGCGGGCCTACATTCGCCGCTCGGGCGCACCGATGAACATCGGCGCCATGGTCGCCGTCAAGGACCGGCTCAACGGCAGCCGCAACCCGCTGGCGCACCTGCACCAGCCTGACATCACCCTGGAAAAGGTGATGGCCTCACCCATGCTGTGGGACCCGATTCGCTATGACGAGACCTGTCCATCGTCGGATGGCGCGTGTGCGGTGGTGATCGGCAACGAGGAGATCGCAGACGCCCGGCTGGCGCAAGGACATCCAGTGGCCTGGATACATGCCACCGCGCTGCGCACCGAGCCACTGGCGTTCGCCGGACGCGACCAAGTCAGCCCACAGGCCGGCCGCGACGCCGCCGCCGCGCTGTGGAAGGCGGCGGGTATCACCAGCCCCATCGACGAAATCGACGCCGCCGAAATCTACGTGCCGTTCTCCTGGTTCGAGCCAATGTGGTTGGAAAATCTCGGGTTTGCCGCCGAAGGCGAGGGCTGGAAGCTCACCGAAGCCGGCGAGACCGCGATCGGCGGACGGCTTCCGGTGAACCCCTCCGGCGGCGTGCTGTCCTCCAACCCGATCGGCGCCTCGGGCCTGATTCGCTTCGCCGAGGCGGCGATCCAGGTGATGGGCAAAGGTGGGGATCACCAGGTTCCAGGCGCGCGCAAGGCTTTGGGGCACGCCTACGGCGGCGGCTCGCAGTACTACTCCATGTGGGTGGTCGGCGCGGACAAGCCCAAGCCGGAAAAGGTCGGCGCGTGACTCGCGCCGACGACGCGAGCAAGACCAAGCACCCGGCGCACGAGGCCGGCCGCCGCTCACGCGAGGCGGTCATGGCCCGGGACAAAGAGGCGTGGCTGGCGGTGTTCGCCGACGACGCCATCGTCGAGGACCCCATCGGGCCGTCGGCCTTCGACCCGGAAGGCAAAGGGCACCGCGGCCGCGACGCGATCTCGGCGTTCTGGGACAAGGCCATCGCGCCGACGACGAAAATCGAGTTCGTCTTCCGCGACACCTACCAATGCGGCAGCGAGGAAGCCAACGTCGGCCACATCCTGATCACCACGGGTGATTACCAGGTCACCGCCGAAGGCGTGTTCACCTATAAGGCCGACGACGACGGCAAGCTGGTTGCCCTGCGCGCCTACTGGGAGATGGACCGCGCGGCCGCAAGCGTCCGAAAGGTCTGAAGCCGCACTGGCCGGGAACGGCACGCGGGCCAGTCGCCTGAAAGCCGATCTCGAGGTTGTGCTGCGGGCTGATTGCCGGGGTTTTAGCGTCACAGGTGACAGTAGCCGCCGGTGATGACTTCGAGGGAGTCAGCGATGGGTGAGGCCGGGCAGGGTTCGCGCGTGGGCTCGCGGTTCGGGCCCTATCAGCTGCGCCGGTTGCTGGGCCGCGGCGGGATGGGCGAGGTCTACGAGGCCTACGACACGGTCAAGGACCGGGTGGTGGCACTCAAGCTGATGTCGGCAGAGGTAACCCAAGATCCCGTGTTTCGCGAGCGGATGCAGCGCGAGGCCCACACCGCCGGGCGGTTGCAAGAACCCCACGTGGTGCCCATCCACGACTACGGCGAAATCGACGGCCAGCTGTTCATCGACATGCGGATGATCGAGGGCACCGATGTCGGCGCGCTGCTGGAGCGCTGCGGCCCCCTGCCGCCGCCCCGGGCGGTGGCCATCGTGCGCCAGGTCGCCGCGGCCCTGGATGCCGCCCACGCCGCCGGGGTGATGCACCGCGACATCAAACCCGAGAACATCCTGCTCACCGGCGACGATTTCGCCTGCCTGGTCGATTTCGGCATAGCCGCAGCGGTCACCGACGAGCGTCTGACCCAGACCGGGGTGGCGGTGGGCACGTGGAACTACATGGCCCCGGAACGATTCGGTGATGACAAAGAGGTGACCTACCGCGCCGACATCTACGCGTTGGCGTGTGTGCTCTACGAATTGTTGACCGGCTCAACGCCGTATCGTGCCGACAGCCTCACCGCCTTGGTGGCCGCGCACCTGTGTCAGCCCGTCCCGTGCCCCAGCCAGCTCCGCCCGGGCATCCCGGCCGCCTTCGACGGCGTCATCGCCCGCGGCATGGCCAAGAACCCCGCCGACCGCTATGCCCGCGCCGGCGACCTCGCCGCGGCCGCCCACGAGGCGCTGAGCACTCCCGACCAGAACGAAGCGGTCGACATCTTGCAGCGCACCCGGCAGTCCCGCCTGCTCGCGCCCGCACCGCCCGCGCCGTGGCACCCACCACCGGCCATGCCATGGCAGCCCACGCTGCCCCCACCCCGCCACGCCCGCACCCGGTGGATTGTGTGGGGCGCGGCCGCCCTGGTGGTCTTCGCCGTGCTGGCCGGTGTGGGCATCTGGCAAGGCACTCGGCCATCGCACGACGGCGCACAGGTCGCTGGCGGGAACCCGACCACGAGCCCAACGCCGGCGCCGACGGTGCCCATCGCACGCCTGGACTCGATCCTGCCCAACGCCGGCCAAATCAACAGCATTATGGGCTCCTCCACCCTGCAACTCGCCGCGACCACAAAACGACTGGACACCACCCCCTACACGCTGTCGAATACGGACTGCCTCGGCGCGCTTTATTCCTTCATGGAGCCCGTGTACGCGGGCAGCGGGTATACCGCATTAGTAGCGCAGGTATGGCAGGAACCCGGTGGCGGCGAGCAACTCATCTACCTGGGCACCGTGGCTTATCCGTCTGCCGATAAGGCCGCCGCATTCGTGACGACCTCGGCGCAGAAGTGGAAGGCCTGCGCCGGAAAGACCGTAATCCAAAACCAGGACAACGGTCCGTCACTTGCGTGGAGCATGGGAAGTGTCGCCGGCGACCCGCCCAATATTGCGCAGTTGGATACCCCGAAAGAACACGTACCGTGTCAGCATGCGCTGACCGCGGTGTTCAATGTGGTGCTCGACGTCGGCGTCTGCGGGCCACATGTCAGCAACGAAGCCAAGCGGATCGCCGACGCCATGGCCGCCAACGTAAAAACTTGATCAGGCGGACGGCCCAGTCGGTGCAAGTCAACGAATCCCCGCAGCGCGGAGTCGAATTGGCCGCGGTCGACCCGCAACTGCCCGACCGGTTCTAAATCGGCTCCAGCCCGGCCAGATGCCGCTGAGCAAGGTCGCGATAGGCCTGCGGGTTGAGATTGACCCACATTTCCGCGCCCGTTCCGGCGATGGGTCCCTTTATCTGGGCCGGCGCGCCGATCGCCAGTACCCCGGCCGGAATCTGGGTTCCTGCCACCACCAGCGAATGAGCAGCGATCATGCTGCGCGCGCCAATCACTGCGCCGTCGAGGACCGTGGCGTGGTTGGCGATCAGCGCCTCGGGCCCGACGTGGACCCCGTGAATGACACACAGATGCGCCACCGTCGCACCGGGGCCGATGTCGACCGGGATACCGGGCGGTGCATGCAATACCGATCCGTCCTGCACATTGGCACCCTCCCGCACCACGATGGGCCCGTAATCGCCGCGCAACACGGCGTTGAACCAGACTGAGGCCCCTGCCTCGACGGTGACGTCGCCGATCAAAGTGGCGGTCGGGGCCACAAAAGCGGTGGGATCCACGTGCGGTGATCGACCCTCGAAAGAAAACAGCGGCATCGTTTAGATATACGCCCAGCATGCATATGCCGTGGCCAGACTCGCCATCATTGCGCTTGCCCGCCGCAAAACTGTAACGTGTTCTAGTTAGAGGCTAGTAGTTGGAGGTGACAGGTGAGTACCGACACCAATGCGGTCGGCATCCGGGAAATCGATTCCGGCACCTTGCCGACCAGGTACGCCCGCGGCTGGCACTGCCTGGGCGTCGCGAAGGACTATATGGACGGAAAGCCGCATTCGGTTGAGGCTTTCGGCACCAAATTAGTGGTCTTCGCCGACACAAACGGAGACATCAACATCCTCGATGGCTACTGCCGGCACATGGGCGGTGACCTGAGCCAGGGCACGATCAAGGGCGACGAGGTCGCCTGCCCGTTCCACGACTGGCGCTGGGGCGGCGACGGGCGCTGCAAGTTGGTGCCGTACGCCAAGCGCACGCCCAAGACGGCACGCACCCGGTCATGGACGACCGATGTGCGCAGCGGCCTGCTGTTCGTCTGGCACGACCACGAGGGCAATCCGCCGGACCCCGCAGTCCGGATCCCGGATATTCCCGAAGCCGCCAGCGACGAATGGACCGACTGGCGGTGGAACAGCATCCTCATCGAGGGCTCCAACTGCCGCGACATCATCGACAACGTCACGGACATGGCGCACTTCTACTACATCCATCTCGGTTTGCCGACGTACTTCAAGAACGTCTTCGAGGGGCACATCGCCTCGCAATACCTACACAATGTGGGCCGGCCGGACGTGAACGATCTGGGAACCGCCTACGGCGAATCGCACCTGGACTCGGAAGCGTCCTACTTCGGGCCGTCGTTCATGATCAACTGGCTGCATAACAGCTACGGCGACTACAAGGCCGAGTCGATTCTGATCAACTGCCACTACCCGGTCACACAGAATTCGTTCATGTTGCAGTGGGGTGTCATCGTCGAAAAGCCCAAGGGCATGGACGACAAGATGAGCGACAGGCTGTCCAGGGTGTTCACCGAAGGAGTTAGCAAAGGCTTCCTGCAGGATGTCGAGATCTGGAAGCACAAGACCAGAATCGAAAACCCGCTGCTGGTCGAGGAGGACGGCGCCGTCTACCAGATGCGTCGCTGGTATCAGCAGTTCTACGTCGACGTCGCCGACATCACGCCGGAAATGGTGGAGCGCTTCGAAATCGAAGTGGACACCGCCCGCGCCAATGAGTACTGGAATGCCGAGGTCGAAGAGAACTTGCGGACCAAGGAAACCGAATCCGCTGCATCCGAACCGGTTTCCGAGGACGTGCCCGCCGAGCAGCACTGATCGTCATGCCTGACCATCCACCGGAGGTTCCCGACGTCGATCGGCTCGCGCGGTCGATGCTGTTGCTGCACGGCGACCTCGATGATCATCAGCCGCCTGCCGATGCGAACGGCGCCTCGGCGCCCAAATCGTGGGCGAAATCGAGGGATTTCAGCAACGATCCGCAGCGTGCCGCCGCGGTCGCCGAGGCCACCCGCACCGACCGTGAACGCTACCTCAGGTCCGGACTGCTGCCGGTGGATTGCCGGTTCTGCCACGTCACGGTCACGGTCAGGAGGCTGGGCCCGGGCCACACCGCGGTGCAATGGAACACCGAGGCGTCGCAGCGCTGTGCGTACTTCACCGAGATCCGTAACTCCGGCGGGGATACCGCACGCACTCGGTCTTGCCCCAAATTGGCCGACAGCATTGCGCACGCGGTCGCGGAGGGCTACCTGAGCCATGCCCTATCAGACGACGACTGATCACAGCCCGGCGAACCGCTCCTTGACCGATTCGACAGTCAGGCCGTAGTCGGCCAGCGAGTAGGTGTGTTTGGGCGCCCGTTCACCGGACTGGCTTTCGGCGTGGCTCTTTTCCATGGCAACCCGCGCTTCATCGGTCAGCGTGATGCCGAAGTGCCGGTAAAGCTCGGCCACCGTGCCGATCGGATCGGCGATCAGATCGCGGTAGTCGACGTCGTGGAATTGGGCCGGATTGTATTTGGCCCGTGCGGTGTTGAACCGCTCGAGGCCCCGCGACCAGGTTTCCATCGAGTCCGCACCGATTTGGGCACCGGCGAACGTGGTCGACCACCCCTCGGTGGTGTGCTGCGCCAGCGAACACATCGAAGCCATGATCGTCTCGACCGGCCGGTGCGTCTGCACCACCAGCGCGTCGGGATAGGTTGCCATCAACGCGTCCAACGCAAACAGGTGGCTGGGGTTCTTCAGCACCCACCGCTTGTCGGCGTCGTTGAGGCCGATCAGCTGAAGGTTCCTGCGATGACGCTGATATGACGGCGTCCAGTCTTGCTGGGACAGCCATTTCGCGTAGCTGGGCAGGTGCGCCAGGGTTTCGTAGGACACCGAATGCAGCGACTGCCGTAGCAGCTGCCAGCATTCCTCCAGCTCATATGCGGCCATGAAATGCAGACCGGTGTAGCCGGGGTTGTCCTGATGGTGCCGGGTGAATTGCGCGTCGAGCTGGCGATAGAACGGGTTCGATTCCCAGGTGTCGCGGGGCGGACGCGGCTGCGGGAACTCGGCCAGCCACATGTGCAGGCCCTGATGTGCAGGGTCGGCGCCCAACAACCGGTGCAGCGCCGTGGTGCCGGTGCGCACCAGCCCGGTGACGAAGATCGGGCGCTCGATCACGACGTCGGCGTACTGCGGGTATTGCTTCCACGCGGATTCCGACAGCAGCCTGGCCACCAATGCGCCGCGCAAGAAGAACCGATTCATCTTGCTGCCCAGCACAGTAAGGCCGGCTTCACGCCGGTAGGAGTCCAGCAGCACCCCTAGCGCTTCGCGATAGTTGTCGTCGTCAGTGCCGAAGTCGTCGAGCCCGATCAGCTTGGTGGCCGATGCGTGCAGTTCCTCGACGGTGCCGATATCGGTGCGATCGGACATCAGGTGTGGTACTCCCCGCAGTTGACGTCCAGGGTCTGTCCGGTAATCCCGCTGGACAGGGCACCGGCCAGAAAGAGAATCGCCGAAGCCACCTCGTCCTCGGTGGGCAGCCGCTTGAGGTCGGAGTTGGCCGCGGTGGCCGCATAGATCTGGTCTACCGTAGTGCCGTACTTGCCGGCCTGGTGCTCGAAGTAGCCCTTCAAGGTGTCGCCCCAGATATAACCGGGGGCAACGGAATTGACGCGGATGCCCTTTTCGCCGAGCTCGGTGGCCAGCGACTGTGACATGGCAAGCAAAGCGGACTTGGCCATCTTGTAGGCGCCGTATTTGGCTTGTGAGTGCCGCAGCACCATGGAGTTGACGTTGACAATCGACCCGTGCGACTCCTCCAGCGCCGGCGTGAAAGCCTGGATGAGTCGCAAGGCCCCGAGTGCGCTGAGCTCGATCGCGTCACGGATGTGCTGAAAGCTGGTGCCGGCCAGAGGCTTCATCGACGGCACGCGGAATGCGTTGTTGATCAGCACGTCGACCTTGCCGTAGGTCGCCATGGTGGTCTCGACGAGGTAAGCCACCTCATCGTCATCGGTGATGTCGGCGCGCACCGCCAAGGCCTTACGCCCGGTGTCATTGATCTGTTTGGCGACGGCATCCAGGCGTTCGAGGGTGCGGGCCGACAGAACCAAGTCAGCACCGTCGCTGGCGCACCGGTGCGCCAGCGACGTACCGAGCCCCGGCCCGACGCCACTGATGACGACTACCTTGTCCTTGAGCATCTCTGACATCGTCACCCCAGCATCCTGGCCGAAATTTGCTGTTGGCGCAACGCTATTCGTGCACGCCATTCTTCATCGGAAATCTTGTTGTGCTCGAAATACGGCAACTTGGCCGGTATTGCGTCAAAGTCCACCAGCTCGACGGTCGGACCGTCGGCCTCGGTGAGTTGACGAGACACCCGCTGCCAGCGGAACTGCAAAATGCCCCGCCGATGGCCGAGTGTTTCGACCCAGTTGGTCACTCCCGGATTCTGGTCGGCGACGACGATACGCACCTTGCCGTCCGGATCCGCTTGGGCCTGAGTGTTGTTCAGCGATGTCTGGTGGTTGATGTAGTCCAGCGATATGTACCACAAGCTGCCCAGCTGGAAGCCGAGGTAGGGAGCATCGGAGACCGGGATGGTAATCACCATCGCTTGATCGGGTCGCAGGTCGAAGTGTCCGGCCGACGAGTACTGGGTCGCCAAGCCGCCCGGCGTCAACCGGGGCGCAACCATGGTGTTGACCGGGATGTTGAGATAGAACCACTGCGGGAACTGCAACCACGTTTTCACGCGGGTTACAAGCTGCTTCCCGGCTGTGGCATAACGCTTTTCAATGGTCTCGCGCGTCAGCGGCGGAGGCGCGGTGCCCGCGGTGTCCAGCCGGGAAATCGTCAGCGTGCCGCGCTGCGCCGACCAGTCGCCGTACACCTCCCTGATCACCAATTGCCCCGGGCTGGTCGGTCTCACCCGCCACTCGAAGAGCCCGTCCTCGCCGATCTCGAGCTCTCGATCGTCGAACGCGGCCTGGCTGGCAGGCACATTGTCGTCGGTGTACTCACCGCCGAGCAGCTGAAAACTCAGGTCGGTGGTGGTACCGCGCCTGCCCGTAACGACGTAATCGTGGTCGGCATGCAGCCGCGTGCCGAAGTAGAGGGTGTCGGGGTTGTCCAGGCCCATCTTGGTGAACGGGCCGGTGCCCGACTGCAGGAAGGGATGGTCACGCTCGTAGTCGAAGGCCAGATGCATACAGCCGGCAATACAGCCGGCCAAGTACTGCAGTCCTTCCAGGAGGTCGGTTTCGGTCTCGATGTGCGGTGCGGCGGCCACCAGCTTCTCGGCTTCGGCGATCGCGTCGGTGAGGGGGTTAGAGAACACGCCTAGACGCTAGAACGTGTTCTCATTTTGAGTCAATGGCGAACATTCCCGCGTGTCGTCCGCGGCGTTCAAAGACGAGGCCGGCTCACTACGATGTGCACTCGTTGGCCAGCCTGATCAGCTGCTGCCGCACGTCGGGATGCCGGTTGGGGTAGTCGATCACGTTGTTGGAGCCGTCTTCCGCCTGTGATTTAGCGGTAAGCTCCTGCTTGAAGTCGGGATGTCGGTCCAAGTAGGACTGAACGGTTTGGGACCCCGATTGGCCCACCGTGGTATTGCACTGTTGCTGGGGATCGGCTTTGGCGACCGGCGGCGCAATCACCGCAGAAGCGACAGCACTCAGCACACCACCGGCAAACAGGCCGTACAGTCCGCGGCGAAGAGGGCTAGCCGTCTTGGATGTCACGGTCATGCGGTCAAGGTTACCCGCGTTCGCTTCACGCGAACCGCCGCCGAAAGCGGCGGCACTAGACACTAGAACGTGTTCTCATTTTGAATCGATGGCGAACATCTGCGTCCACGCTCAGGGTAGATCGTCCGCTGCCGCTGACCAGTAGGTGTAGGTGGTAACGACACCGTGCACTGCCGGGCGGCAGCAGCGGTAGCTGTGTTTAACAAGCCGGTAATTGCCACCGATTACCGTGGCTGAATGCGACGCGAGCCGCCGCGCACGATGGGCGTCGAAGAGGAGTTTCACCTCGTCGACTTGAGGACCAGACGGCTCACGACCCGCGCCCCCGAGCTGCTCGCGAAGCTGTCGCCGGACTACGTCGCCGAGCTTCAGAGCTGCGTCGTCGAGATCAACAGCGGCGTCGCCGACAACCTGGACGCGCTGCGCGCCGACCTGCTTCGCCATCGGCAGGTGTTGGTCGGCGCGGCCCGGGAAATCGGCATCGGCGTGGTGGCCGCCGGTGCCGTGCCGCTGTCGGTGCCCGCCGAGATGCAAGTCACCCAGACCGCCCGTTACCTGCAGATGCTGGCCGACTACCAGCTGCTGGCCCGCGAACAGCTGATCTGCGGCACGCATGTGCACGTCGGCGTTGACGACCTCGATACCGCCGTCGCAGTCGCCAACCGCGTGTCACCGTGTCTACCGACACTGCTGGCGCTGTCGGCCAGTTCGCCGTTTTGGGCCGATGGGTCAGACACCGGTTATGCCAGCGTGCGGACCCTGGTGTGGCAGCGCTGGCCAACCACCGGGCTGGCCGCCCCGGTGCACTCGGCAACCGAGTACGACGAACTGGTCAACGCGCTCGTCGCCAGCGGGGTGATCACCGACGCCGGCATGGTCTACTTCGACGTCCGCCCTTCCAGGCACGCCCCCACCGTCGAGTTGCGGGTGTGCGACAGCTGCCCATCGGTGGACACCATCGTGCTCGTCGCCGGGCTGTTCCGCGCGATGGTTGCCCGGGAGGTCGAGGCGATCCGGGCCGGTACCCCCGCAACGGTGCTCTGGCCGACGCTGGGCCGCGCAGCGCTGTGGCGGGCGGCCCGCTCCGGGCTCGAGGGCGACCTCGTCGATATCGGTGGTCGGGCCAGCCGGCCAGCGGGGGAGGTGGTCAACGAGCTGGTCTGCTCGCTGCGTCCGCAGCTGGAAGACACCGGTGACTGGGAGATGATCAGCGAGCTGACCCGTCAGGCACTGCTCGCCGGCACGTCCTCGGCGCGGCAACGGCGGGCGCTGCGCCGTCGCGGTCGGCTCACCGACGTGGTGGACCAACTCATCGCCGAGACCGCCGGGCGCCTCAAGGCCACCCCCGCGGCGGTGAAAGACGACCCCACGCTGCTCTTCGGGTATCAGCCCGCCGGCTACGTCGAGCAACCCGGCGGCGACATGTTCGCCAGCTACGACGAAGCCGTCGACGCCAACGGCCGGCCACGCCCAGACTACGAGCAGGTGCTGAAGATGATCGCCGATCTCGGCGTGGCCGCGCTGCGGTCCCGCGAGGGCAGCATCGACCGGGAGTGGCGTACCGACAACATCACATTCCCGGTCACGGGGCAAAGCGGGGCGCGGGCGTCGCTGGTTGATCCGGTGCCGCGGCTGATAGCCGCCGACGAGTGGGCGCAGCTGTCCGAAGGCCTCGGGCAGCGAGCCAGGGCGCTGGACGCGTTCCTGCGCGACATTTACTCCGAGCAGCACATCCTGACCGACGGGATCATCGGCACAGATGTCCTCGACAGGGCACCCGGTTTCCGCTCGACGGGCCGACTGGGCGGCGACGGCGTGCGCGCGCACATCAGCGCCACCGACCTGGTGTGCGACCGGGCAGGCCATTGGATGGTGCTCGAGGACAACCTGCGTAACCTGCGCGTCCCGTCGGGTCTCGGTTATGCGATCGTCAACCGGCGGCTGCTGCGCAAGTACCTCCCCGAGCTGCGGCCGCCCGGCAAGATCGCCGATCTCGACCGGGTCCCGCAAATGCTGCTCGACACGCTGCGGCCAGCGGCGCCACCGCACGCCGATGACGAGCCGGCGATCGTGCTGCTGTCCACCGGACGCGAAGCCCCTTCCTGGTTCGAGCACAGGTTCCTCGCCGAGGAGATGGGCCTCGCACTGCTGGCGCCGTCGGACCTGTCGGTGCGTGATCGAAAGGCATTCCGCCACTTCGACTCCGACAGCGAGCCAGTCGACGTGATCTATGCGCGGATGGACGAGGACATGTTGCTGTCGTCGACCGGCCACGATGGCGCCCCGCTGCGGTCCGGGCTGCTTGAGGCGCTGGGCGCCGGCAACCTGACCATCGTCAACGCGCTGGGCAACGGTGTCGCCGACGACAAGGCGATTTACGCATTCGTCCCGGCGATGGTCGAGTACTACCTGGGCGAGAAACCGTTACTGGCGCAGGTGCCAACGTGGATCTGCGCCGAACGGGCACAGCGCGACTACGTGTTGGAACACCTGGGCGAGCTGGTGGTCAAGCCGATCGACGGGCTGGGTGGCAGCGGTGTGCTGGTCGGGCCGGAGTCCACCGACGCCGCGCTCGAGGCGCGCCGTCGCGACCTGCTGATCCAACCGGAGCGGTTCATAGCCCAGGAACTGGTGGCGCTGTCGACACATCCGACCTTCGACGGCGACGGGATATACCCGCAGCACGTCGACCTGCGCGCCTTCGTCCATCTGCGACAGGCGCCCGGCGGCTCGGTGGCAGCGCACGTGATGCCGGCCGCGCTGACCCGGGTGGCCGCTCGAGGGTCGCGGATCGTGAACTCGTCGTCGGGCGCCGGCAGCAAGGACACCTGGATTCTGACCGACAACTAGCCGCTTGTCGACGGGCTCATCTGCATCATTCGCCCGTGGGCACTGCCGAATGATGGTGAGCCTAGCGGGCTGCGACGTGGCCCTGGTCTTGCTCGCGTTTGATTTCCAGCGCGATGTCGATGAGCTGGTCTTCCTGGCCGCCGATGAGTTTGCGTTGACCGGCCCGGTGCAATAGCTGGTGGGCCGGCACACCGTAGCGCTCGGATTGGCGGATGGCGTGCTTGAGGAAGCTCGAATACACCCCGGAGTAGCCCATGATCAGGGCATTGCGGTCCAGCAGGCACTCGGCGGGCATGGCCGGGCGCACCACGTCCTCGGCGGCGTCGGCGATGTCGAAGAAGTCGATACCGGTCTTGACGCCGATCTTGTCGAACACCCCGATGAGCGCCTCGACGGGCGCGTTGCCCGCGCCTGCACCGAAGCGGCGGCAGGAGCCGTCGATCTGCTTGGCGCCCGCCCGCACGGCCTCCACCGAGTTCGCCACGCCCAGGCCAAGATTTTCATGCCCATGAAAACCCACTTGAGCAGCCGACCCCAATTCGGCCACCAGCGCTGCCACCCTGTCGCGCACTCCTTCCAGAACCAGCGCCCCGGCCGAGTCGACCACGTAGACGCACTGGCAACCGGCGTCGGCCATGATGCGGGCCTGGGCCGCCAGTTTTTCCGGCGAGATGGTGTGGGCCATCATCAAAAACCCGACGGTTTCCAGGCCGAGTTCCCGGGCCAGGCCGAAGTGCTGGATCGAGACGTCTGCCTCGGTGCAGTGCGTGGCGATTCGGCAGATCGACCCGCCGTTGTTCTGGGCTTCCTTGATGTCGTCCTTGGTGCCCACCCCGGGCAGCATCAAAAAGGCGATCTTGGCCTCTTTGGCGGTTTCGGCGGCAAGCTTGATCAGCTCCTGCTCGGGTGTCTTGGAGAACCCGTAGTTGAAGCTCGAGCCGCCCAGCCCGTCGCCGTGGGTGACCTCGATGACCGGCACACCCGCGGTGTCCAAGGCCGCCACGATGGCCCCGACCTCCTCCTTGGTGAACTGGTGACGCTTGTGGTGGGAGCCGTCTCGCAAAGATGTGTCGGTCAGCCGGACGTCCCACACCGGGTTGAAGAAGATGTCGGTGCTCATTGGCGTCACTCCTCCATCCCGGCTACGCCGGGATCATCGTCGTCGACGCGGCTCATGCCTGTGCTCCTGGCGCCGTCGCGGATAAGGATTCTTTGGCGATCTCCTCGCCGACCTTGGTGGCCGCCGCGGTCATGATGTCGAGGTTGCCCGCATACGGCGGCAGGTAATCGCCGGCGCCCTCGACCTCGACGAACGTGGTGACCACGGCCTGGCCGCCGGAGTTGAGCGACGGCTCGTCGAACTGCGGCTCGTTGAGTAGCCGGTATCCCGGCACATAGGTCTGCACCTCGGCCACCACCTCGCGGATGGAAGCGGCGATCGCATCGCGGTCGGCGTCCTCGGGGATGGCGCAAAAGATGGTGTCGCGCATGATCATCGGCGGATCGGCCGGGTTCAAGATGATGATCGCCTTACCGCGCTTGGCGCCACCGATGGTTTCCACACCCTTGCTGGTGGTCTTGGTGAATTCGTCGATATTGGCCCGGGTGCCGGGCCCGGCAGACACCGAGGCCACCGACGCCACAATCTCGGCATAGGGCACCCCACCACATTCCGAGACGACGCGGGAGACCGCGTACACGATCGGAATGGTCGCCTGTCCCCCGCAGGTGATCATGTTCACGTTCGGGGCGTCCAGATGCTCGCGCAGGTTCGCCGGTGGAATCACGGCCGGGCCCACCGCAGCCGGCGTCAGGTCGATGGCCCGGATCCCGGCGTCCGCATACTTCGGCGCCGCCGCCTTGTGCACGTAGGCGCTGGTTGCCTCGAACACCAGGTCCGGCTTTTCGGACTGCGCCAGCAGCCAGTCGACCCCTTCATGAGTGGTCTCCAAACCCAGCTTGCGGGCCCGCGCCAAGCCCTCGCTCTCCGGGTCGATCCCCACCATCCAGCGTGGCTCCAGCCAGTCCGATCGCAGCAGTTTGTAGAGCAGGTCAGTGCTGATATTTCCTGACCCAACTATGGCCACACTCGCCTTAGACGGCATCTCAACGCTCCTGATATTCGAAACTAATTCGAAATTATTCGAACGACAACCGAACCGAACCCAGTCCCGCGAAGTCGGCCACGAACTCGTCGCCGGCGCGTGCATCGATCGCTCGCGTACACGATCCGGGTAACACAATGTCACCTTTTCGCAGCCGCACCCCGAAACTTTCCACCTTGCGGGACAACCAGGCCACCGCGGTGACCGGATTACCCAACACCGCATCGCTGCGGCCCTCGGCTACCACCTCACCGTTGCGGGTCAGTGTCGCGTCGATCGTCTTGACGTCGACGTCGGCCGGCGACACCCGCGCCTCCCCGAGCACGAAGCCCGCCGACGAGGCGTTGTCGGCGATGGTGTCGCACAACGCGATCTTCCAATCGGTGATCCTGGTGTCGATCAACTCGATCGAGGGGACCAGGGCTTCGGTGGCCGCCAGCACGTCGTCCTCGGAGCAGCCCACGCCCGGCAGGTCCGCGGCCAGGATGAATCCGACCTCGACCTCCACCCGCGGATACAGGTATCTGCCCGTCTTCACCGCGGCGTCTTCAAACACCTGCATCTCGTCGAGCAGATGCCCGTAGTCCGGCTCATCGACGCCCATCATCTGCTGCATTGCCTTCGACGACAGCCCCACCTTGTGCCCCAGCACCCGGGCCCCCTCGGCGACCCGCTGACGGATATTGATCAGCTGGATCTCGTAGGCGTCGACGACGTCAATCTCGGGGTAGGCAGCGGTCAACGGAGCGATCGGCTCGCGGCTTCGCTCAGCTTGCGCCAAGTCGGCGGCCAGCTCGTCGCGGATCGCAGGACTGAGCATTTACCGAAGTCCCCTCGTTGGTGTGACCGGGCCAGTAGCGCCTGCCCCGGGCAATTCTATAACGTGTTCTACATGACAGCGCAGGAGTACGACGTCGTCGTGGTCGGCAGCGGGGGAGCCGGCATGGTGGCCGCCCTTACCGCCGCGCACCAGGGTCTATCCACAGTAGTCCTCGAAAAGGCCCCTCACTTCGGCGGCTCCACCGCGCGGTCGGGCGGCGGCGTCTGGATTCCAAACAACGAGGTGCTCAAGCGCGACAGCGTCCAGGACACCCCTGAGGCGGCCCGCACCTACCTGCACGGCATTATCGGCGACGTCGTCGAGCCGGAACGCATCGACGCCTACCTCGACCGGGGACCCGAGATGCTGTCGTTCGTGCTGAAGCACACGCCGTTGAAGATGTGTTGGGTACCGCGCTACTCGGATTACTATCCCGAGGCCCCGGGCGGCCGCGCGGGTGGCCGTTCGATCGAGCCGAAGCCGTTCGATGCCCGCAAGCTCGGTGCTGACATGCCCGGCTTGGAGCCGGCATACGGCAAAGTGCCGCTCAATGTAGTTGTGATGCAACAGGATTACGTACGACTGAACCAGCTGAAGCGACACCCGCGTGGCGTGCTGCGCAGCCTGAAGGTGGGTGCCCGCACGATGTGGGCGAAAGCGACCGGTAAGAACCTCGTCGGCATGGGCCGGGCGCTGATCGGTCCGTTGCGGATAGGGCTGCAGCGGGCCGGTGTCCCGGTGGTGCTCAACACCGCACTCACCGACCTCTACACCGAGGACAGCGCGGTGCGCGGAATCTATGTGCGTGACACAGGCGCATCGGAATCAGCCGAGCCGCGGCTGATCCGGGCCCGACGCGGCGTGATCCTCGCCTGTGGCGGTTTCGAGCACAACGAACAGATGCGGGTGAAATACCAGCGCTCGCCTATCACCACTGAGTGGACCGTTGGCGCCAAGGCCAATACCGGCGACGGTATCGTCGCTGCCGAAAAGTTCGGCGCCGCATTGGATTTGATGGAGGACGCTTGGTGGGGCCCGACGGTGCCACTGGTGGGTGCACCGTGGTTCGCGTTGTCGGAGCGCAATTCGCCGGGATCGATCATCGTCAACATGTCAGGCAAGCGGTTCATGAACGAATCGATGCCCTACGTCGAAGCCTGTCACCACATGTACGGCGGGGAATATGGTCAGGGACCGGGGCCGGGCGAGAACATTCCCGCGTGGTTGGTGTTCGACCAGCAGTACCGGGACCGCTACATCTTCGCGGGACTGAACCCCGGACAACGCATCCCCCGCAAGTGGCTGGAGTCCGGCGTCATCGTCCAAGCGGACACGCTCGAAGAGCTGGCCGAGAAGGCCGGTCTTCCGGTCGATGAATTCACCTCGACTGTAGAGCGTTTCAACGGCTTCGCGCGCTCGGGCGTTGACATCGACTACCACCGCGGCGAGAGCGCGTACGACCGCTACTACGGCGACCCAACCAACAAGCCCAATCCCAACCTCGGTGAAATCAGTCGCCCGCCCTACTACGCCGCCAAGATGGTGCCCGGAGATCTGGGAACCAAGGGCGGCATCCGCACCGATGTCCACGGCCGTGCGCTACGCGACGACGGCACGATCGTCGAAGGACTTTACGCCGCAGGCAATGTCAGTGCCCCGGTGATGGGGCACACCTATCCCGGCCCGGGTGGCACCATTGGGCCGGCGATGACCTTCGGCTACGTGGCCGCGCTACACATCGCTGAGCAGGCGGGGGCGAATTGATATGCCGATCGATGCAGAAGTCGCTCTGAACGCGGAGCTGGACCCAATCGAATTCGCTTGGGCCAGTAGTGATGTGCAGCTCTACCACCTTGGACTGGGCGCCGGCAAAGATCCGATGGACCCACGCGAGCTACGTTACCTGGCGGATGACACACCTCAGGTGCTGCCGACGTTCGGCAACGTGGCCGCCACGTTCCACGCCACCAAACCGCCGACCGTGCAATTTCCCGGCATCGACATCGAGCTGAGCAAGGTGCTACACGCCAGCGAGCGGGTTGAGGTCCCCGGGCCGCTCCCGCCGTCAGGTTCTGCTGTGGCCGTCACCCGGTTCACCGATATCTGGGACAAGGGCAAGGCCGCAGTGATCTGGAGCGAGACGAAGGTCAGCGCGCCGGACGGCACCCTGCTGTGGACACAGAAGCGGTCCATCTTCGCCCGCGGCGAAGGCGGATTCGGTGGCTCACGCGGGCCTTCAGGGGGCGGGTCGTCCGACGCGGCGCCGGACCGGGCACCTGATCTGGAGGTCGCGATGCCGATTTTGCCGCAGCAGGCGCTGCTGTACCGGCTCTGCGGCGACCGCAACCCGCTGCACTCCGATCCGGAATTCGCTGCTGCCGCAGGCTTTCCCCAGCCTATTCTGCACGGCCTATGCACCTACGGCATGACCTGTAAGGCGATCGTCGACGCACTGCTGGACGGCGACGCCGGAGCGGTGGCTGGCTATGGCGCGCGCTTCGCCGGCGTGGCCTTCCCCGGCGAAACTCTCAAGGTCGGCATATGGAAGGACGATGGGCGTCTGGTGGCCAGCGTTGTCGCGCCTTCGCGCGGCAACGCCGTGGTGCTCTCCGGCGTCGAACTGGTTCCCGCCTAGGCCTGCCGCAAAATTGCGCCCTCTTCCCTTCTCGAACGTCAAACTAGTTTCACGTTCGACCTCGACCGTGAAGCTGGCTTCACGCTCGTCGGGCCAGTGCCGACCGTACCCGGCGCACGATGTCCCCCGGCCGATCCCCGGCGACCACCCGGATCACGATCCAGCCGCGACGCTCGAGCATTTCCAGCCGTCGGATATCCCAGGTGTACTGCCGCCGATCACTCCGGTGCTGCTCGCCGTCATACTCAACCGCGACTTTGACGTCTTCCCAACCCATATCGAGATATCCGATTATTTCTCCGAATTCGTCGCTGACCGGAATTTGGGTCTGCGGCCGCGGTAAGCCAGCCTGCATCAGGACAACTCTTAGCCAGGACTCTTTCGGAGATTGCGCGCCAGCGTCGAACAGACCCGCCGCTTGGCGTGCTCGCGCAATGCCCCGGCGCCCTTTGTATCTCTGAGCCAGCAACTCGACGTCGGCCGCCTTGATGTCCGTCACACGAGCCAGCGCGTCGATGGCAGCTACGGCGGTCACGATCGGGTACCAACAACCGAGGTCAAGCGCTGTCCTGGCCGGCGAGGTGACTGGGACACCGGCGACAACCTCGGTCTCGTCCTCCTCGAGGCGGTCTCCGCGTGTCTGGATTCCGGGCAGCCGGTGCCGATTGTCGTGAATCAACTCGACCGTCTTCGTGTCATCTACCCATTTACTACCGTGCAACGCGGACGCGGAAAACCCGGCCACCACCCCTTGGCGCCTGGCCCACAGCCATCCTGCTTTCGCCCGTAACGCGGAAGTGACGTCCACGTCCGGATCGACGTAGACGTCCCTGAACAGTCGGGTATAGCGAGTGCACAACTGACTCTTGGTCAATGCCCCTTGGACGATGGCCTCACTACCAAGAAATGGCTCCCCCATGACCGCAGCGTTGCATGGAGCACCGCGAGCGTCACTTCAGTCGGCGAGCGTGAAGCTAGTTTCACGTTGGACATCGAGCGTGAAGCTGGCTTCACGCTCGTGGCAATAGGACCAAGCTAGCCGAGGATCAGCCCAGAGGTGGGCACACCGGTCCCCGCGGTGACGAGCACGTGCTCGACATTGGGTACCGGGTTCACCGAGGTGCCGCGCAATTGGCGCACACCTTCTGCGATGCCGTTCATTCCGTGGATGTAGGCCTCGCCGAGCTGGCCCCCATGCGTGTTGATGGGAAGCCTGCCGCCCACTTCGATCGCACCGTCGGCGATGAAGTCCTTGGCCTCGCCTTTGCCGCAGAATCCCAACTCCTCCAACTGAATCAGAGTGAAGGGTGTGAAGTGGTCGTAGAGAACGGCGGTCTGGATGTCGGCCGGCGACAGACCGGACTGTTGCCATAGCTGCCGGCCCACGACGCCCATCTCGGGCAGACCTAGTTCCGGCCGGTAATAGCTGACCATCGTGTACTGGTCGGGGCTCGAGCCCTGTGACGCCGCCTCGATGATCGCCGGTCGCTGCTTGAGATCCCGCGCGCGCTCAGGCGAGGTCACCACGATCGCGACCGCGCCATCGGTCTCCTGGCAGCAGTCCAGCAACCGCAACGGCTCGGCAATCCACCGCGAATTCTGATGATCCTCAATGGTTATCGGCTTCTCGTAGAAGTACGCCTTCGGGTTCTTGGCAGCATGCTTGCGGTCGGCCACCGAGATGACGCCAAAGTCCCGGCTGGTCGCGCCCGACAGGTGCATGTAGCGCTGGGCAATCATGGCCACCTGCGCCGCGGGCGTCGAAAGCCCGTGCGGATAAGAGAAGGAATTGTCCGCCGCCGTCGAATCAGCTTCGGCGCCAGCGTCCCCCACCAACCGGGTCTGCACCTGGCCGAATCGCATGCCGGAACGCTCGTTGAAGGCTCGGTACGCCACCACGACGTCGGCCACCCCGGTCGCGACGGCCATCGCCGCCTGCTGGATGGTCGCGCACGCGGCACCGCCGCCATAGTGGATCTTGGAGAAGAACTTCAAGTCGCCGATACCGGTCGCCCGGGCAACGGCGATCTCGGTGTTGCTGTCCATCGTGAAGGTGGTCAGCCCGTCGACATCGGCCGGGCTCAGGCCCGCGTCGTCGAGGGCGTCAAGAACCGCCTCGGCCGCCAACCGCAGTTCGCTTCGACCGGAGCTCTTGGAGAAGTCGGTGGCGCCGATGCCGACGATCGCAGCCTTACCCGACAACATCAGGCATCCCCCATCGTCAGCGTCACCGTCGCGACGACGTGATCGCCAAGGCTGTTGCGGCCGAACACCTTGACGGTGACCAGGCCATCCTCGATCGCAGTCACCTCACCGGAGAATGTCACCGTATCGTAGGCGTACCACGGCACCCCGAGCCGAAGCCCGATCGACTTGATCAGCGCCGACGGCCCAGCCCAGTCGGTGACGTAGCGCTGTACCAGCCCGGTGTCGGTGAGGATGTTGACGAAGATGTCCTTCGATCCCTTGGCCTGCGCCTTGTCGCGGTCGTGGTGCACGTCCTGAAAGTCCCGCGTGGCCAGGGCCGTCGAGATGATGAACGTGGGATCCCCGTAGAGCTTGAGCTCGGGCAGCGTCGTGCCCTTTTGGATTGCGGAGCCGCTTTGGCGGCGACATCCGACTCAGGAGCGCTCATGCGTCAGGCTCCCAGGCATAGAGGGTCCACTCCGGGCCGGTATCACCGGCTGGGAAGTCGATATAGGTTGCGCGCACGGGCATTCCGATCTTCACCTTGGCGTGGTCGACGTTGCGCAGCTCGCCCAGCATCCGCACGCCCTCCTCGAGCTCGACGAGCGCGATGAGGAAGGGCAGCGTGCGGCCTGGCACCTTCGGCGCATGGTGCACCACAAAGCTGAACACCGTGCCCTTGCCGCTGGCCACCAGATAATCGGACGGCGCGACCCCCTTATTAGCGTCCTGCCACACCGCCGGCACCGGCGGGTGCTGCAGACTGCCGTCGGGACGCCGCTGGATCCTCAGCTCGTGAGCCTTGACCCCCTCCCAGAAGAACGCCGTGTCGCGCGACGACGAGGGCCGCATCATAGCATCGGGGTCCAGGTCAGGCGGTACTGAACCTTGCGGCGCCGCAGAATCACGCGGCTTGAATTTGAGTATGCGCCAATTCATCTCGGCCACATCCTCATCTCCGACCCGCCAGATGATGTGCTGATTGATGAACCAGCCCTCGCCAAGGGCGGTCTGCTTCGGCCCGACCACGTCACCCATCTCAGAGGTGATGCTGACGTGCTCGCCCGGCTGTAGATAGCGGTGGTAGGTCTGCTCGCAGTTGGTGGCAACCACGCCGATATAGCCGGCGTCGTCGAACAGCTTCATGATGGGCCCCATCGGATCGTCCTCCGGACGCTCCCCGCCCAGGCCAAACATCGTCCACACCTGAATCATCGCCGGCGGAGCCACAATTCCGGGATGACCGGCGGCGCGGGCCGCGGCCTCATCGACATAGATCGGGTTGCGGTCGCCGATCGCCTCCACCCAGTTGTTGATCATCGGCTGGTTCACCGGATCCCGGCCGACGCGCGGCTTAGCAGCGCCGGCCGCCTTGATCTCGGCGACGGCTTCGGCAATGTGGGTCATCTGGGCACCCTCGGCACTTTGAGGCCAGCGGCCGCGATCATCTCACGCATGACTTCGTTGACGCCTCCACCGAAGGTGATCACCAAATTGCGCTTGGTCTGGGAGTCGAGCCAGTTGAGCAGTTCAGCGGTGTCCGACTCCGCGGGGTTACCGTAATTGCCCACGATCTCCTCAGCGAGTCGGCCGACGTACTGAACACGCTCGGTGCCAAATACTTTCGTCGACGCGGCATCGGCCACGTTGATGTCCTCACCCGCGGCGGCCACCTGCCAATTGAGCAATTCGTTGATCCGCCACATCGAATGAATCTCACCAAGTGCGCGCTTGACGTCGTCGTGGTCTAGTGGAGTCACGCCGTTGCCGCCGGGTTTGGATGCCCACGCGTGCAACCGGTCATAAATGGCGGCGAACCGACCCGCCGGGCCCAGCATCACCCGCTCATTGTTGAGCTGAGTTGTGATCAGCCGCCAGCCGCCGTTCTCCTCACCGACCAGCATGTCGGCGGGCACCCGCACGTCGTTGTAGTAGGTGGCATTCGTGTGGTGGGCGCCGTCGGACAGGATGATCGGCGTCCAAGAGTAGCCGGGATCTTTGGTGTCGACGATCAGAATGGAGATGCCTTTGTGCTTAACGGCTTCCGGGTCGGTGCGGCAGGCCAGCCAGATGTAGTCAGCGTCGTGTCCGCCGGTGGTGAAGACTTTCTGGCCGTTGACGATGTACTCGTCACCGTGGCGGACGGCGGTGGTCCGCAACGACGCCAGGTCGGTGCCCGCCTCGGGTTCGGTGTAACCGATCGCGAAGTGCACCTCACCCGCCAGGATCCCCGGCAGGAACTTCTTCTTCTGCAGCTCAGTGCCAAAGACCTGCAGGGTGGGACCCACCGTCTGCAAAGTCACAGCGGGCAATGGCACATCGGCCCGTTGAGCCTCATTGACGAAGATCTGCTGCTCGATCGGACCGAACCCGTGGCCGCCGTACTCTTTCGGCCACCCGACACCGAGCTTGCCGTCCTGGCCCATCCGCCGGATCACCGCGCGGTATGCGGCGCCGTGCCGGTCTTTCTCCATCTCTTTCATCTCGTCGGACGAGATCAAGCTCGAAAAGTATTGGCGTATCTCGGCTTGCAGCTGTCGCTGCTCGACAGTCAGTTCGATGAACATTGCGCTCCCACCAGGTCGAGACGATGAGAAGGCCCGCCCAGCACCCGGGTCAGGTCTTTGATCGTGGAGTAGTACCGGTGCATCGGATAGGTGATGTCCATTCCCATGCCGCCGTGCAGGTGGTGGCAGATCTGCATCACCGGCGGCGCCTGCGAAGTAACCCAGTAGCCGAGGACGTCCAGGTCGTCGTCGGCGTCGCGGCCTTCGGACAGTCGCCAAACGACCGACTTCGCCGCCAAATCGATGGTGCGCGAAGCGATATAGACCTCGGCGAGCTGCGCCGCCACGGTCTGGAAGGTCGACAACGGTTTGCCGAACTGCTTCCGGTTGGCCACGTAGTCGGCGGTAAGGCGCAGCGCCCCGGCCACCAGACCGTCGGCATGAGCGCCGATCATCGCGAGCGCAAGCTGGTTGACCCGTTGCGCCGTCGCACCCGCCAAAACGTCGGAGTCACCAACCGCAACATCGACGAAGGTGACCGTGTACTCATCCGAACCATTCGACGTCGGCGTGGAGACCAGCTGCACACCGTCGGCCTTGGGCGATACCACCACGACCGCGCTGTCGGCGGTCACGATCATCCAGTCCGCTTGTTCGGCATACCCAACACCGATTTTGGTGCCCGACAATCGTCCGTTGGTGACGGTGGTGGCGGGCCGGTCCGGCAATGCGGTGCCGGGTTCATTGAGGGCAGCGGTCAACACTCCGCCCTTGGTGACGCCGGCCAGGAAGCGGTCCTGCTGCTCATCGGACGCGAGGTCGAGCAGTGGCACCACGCCAAAACCCAGCGTCGCCAGCGCCGGCGTGACGGCGCCGTGGCGACCCGCCTCGGTGAGCACGGTCGCGACCTCGGGGAGACCCACTCCGTCTCCGCCAAGACGCTCCGGCACCGGCAGGGCCGTCACACCGCCGTTGACCAGCGCGTCCCAGCTCAACTCCCGACCCAGCACGGACGTGACCACATCGGCGACGGCCTGCTGCGTCGCGGTGAGATCGAAGTCCATTAGTGCGCCACCGGGCACTTGCCGGTGTAGTCGACCTGCCAGCGCTTGATGCCGTTGAGCCACCCTGACCGAAGTCGCTCTGGCGCCGAAATCGGCTTCAGGTTCGGCATGTGGTCGGCCACGGCGTTGAAGATCAGGGTGATCGTCATCCGCGCCAGGTTGGCGCCGATGCAGTAGTGCTCTCCGGTGCCGCCGAAACCGACGTGCGGGTTGGGGTTTCGCATGATGTTGAAGGTGAACGGGTCGTCGAAGACCTCTTCGTCGAAGTTGGCGGAGCGGTAGAACATCACCACCCGCTGGCCCTTCTTGATCGGCGCACCGGACAACTCGTAGTCCTGCAGCGCGGTGCGCTGGAAACAGGTGACCGGGGTGGCCCAACGGACGATCTCGTCGGCGGCCGTCTCCGGGCGCTCTTTCTTGTAGAGCTCCCACTGGTCGGGAAAGTCGGCGAACGCCATCATCCCCTGCGTGATGGAGTTTCGGGTGGTCTCGTTGCCGGCCACCGCGAGCATCATCACAAAGAAACCGAACTCGTCGTCGGAAAGCTTTTCACCGTCGATGTCGGCATTGATCAGGGTGGTGACAATGTCGTCGCCGGGATTCTGGGCCTTCAGGGCGGCCATCTGCATCGCGTACGTGAGCACCTCGACCGAAGACGTCTTGGGATCGATGTCGGCATACTCGGGATCGTCGTTGCCGGTCATCTCGTTGGACCAGCGGAAGAGTTTGTCGCGGTCCTCCTGCGGCACCCCGAGGAGACCGGCGATCGCCTGCAGCGGCAGTTCGCAGGACACTTGCTCGACGAAGTCGCCGGAACCGGCGGCCGCCGCCGTCTTGGCGATGTTTTGGGCACGCTGCCGCAGTTCTTCTTCCAGGCGGCCGACGGCGCGCGGCGTGAAACCGCGCGAGATGATCCTGCGTAGCCGGGTGTGGTGCGGCGGGTCCATGTTGAGCATGACGAACCGCTGAAGGTCGATGTCCTCGCGCGCGATGTCGTTGTTGAAGCGCGGGATCACGCAGTTCTCGTAGCTGGAGAACACGTCGTTGCGCCGCGAGATTTCTTTGACGTCCTTGTGCTTGCTGATCGCCCAGAAGCCGCCGTCGTGAAAGCCGCCGCCGGTGCCCGGAGCCTGTGCGTTCCACCAGATGGGCGCAGAAGCCCGCAGCTCGGCAAACTCCTCGACCGGAATCCGTTCGGCGTAGATGTCGGGGTCGGTGAAATCGAACCCGGGGGGCAGATTGGGGCTGGGCACGCTGCTTCTCCTTACCGCTCGTGCATATGCAGGCCTTGTAACTGGCGATGCCAGGACACTAGCTCTCCTAGTGGAGCTCTGTTGCCAGTAAAACATGCCTCCACCGTAGAAAAAAGGCGCCAAAGCATCCTCGCTTGTCATAGTAATGAAACGTGTTCTAGCCTGGCCCCATGGGTAACCCGGTAATCGTTGAAGCCACCCGCAGCCCGATCGGCAAACGCAATGGATGGCTGTCAGGGCTGCACGCCACCGAGCTGCTGGGCGCGGTGCAGAAGGCACTGGTTGAGAAGGCCGGCATCGACGCCGGCGATGTCGAGCAGGCCATCGGCGGCTGCGTAACGCAATACGCGGAGCAGTCCAACAACGTCACCCGGACTTCTTGGCTGACCGTGGGCTTGCCCGAACACGTCGGCGCCACCACTGTCGACTGTCAGTGCGGCAGCGGACAGCAAGCCAATCACTTCATCGCCGGCCTGATCGCAGCCGGCGCCATCGACGTCGGCATCGCGTGCGGAATCGAGGCGATGAGCCGGGTCGGCCTGGGTGCCAATGCCGGTCCGGACCACAACTGGCGGGCGGCGTCGTGGGACATCGACTTGCCCAACCAGTTCGATGCGGCCGAGCGGATCGCCAAGCGGCGCGGCATCACTCGCGAAGACATCGACACCTTGGGATTCGAGTCTCAGCTGCGCGCGAAGCGGGCCTGGGACGAGGGCCGTTTCGATCGGGAAATCTCGCCGATCGAGGCACCGGTGCTCGACGAGCAGAAGCAGCCCACCAGCGAGCGCCACATGGTTTCTCGTGATCAGGGTCTGCGCGACACCACGATGGAGGGGTTGAGCCAGCTCAAGCCGGTGATCGAGGGCGGGATCCACACGGCGGGCACGTCATCGCAGATCTCCGACGGTGCAGCGGCGGTGTTGTGGATGGATGAGGACAAGGCCAAGGCGCTCGGGCTGCGGCCGCGGGCCCGCATCGTCAGTCAGACGCTGGTCGGCGCCGAGACCTACTACCACCTGGACGGCCCGGTGCAGTCGACGGCGAAGGTGCTGGAGAAGGCCGGAATGAAGATGGGTGACATCGACCTCGTCGAGATCAACGAGGCGTTCGCATCGGTGGTGCTGTCGTGGGCGCGGGTACACGAGCCCGACATGGCCAGGGTCAACGTCAACGGAGGCGCCATCGCCTTGGGCCACCCGGTGGGGTGCACCGGCAGCCGGCTGATCACCACCGCGTTGCACGAGCTGGAGCGCACCGACCAGAGCACCGCGCTGATCACCATGTGCGCGGGCGGTGCCCTGTCCACCGGCACCATCATCGAGCGTATCTAGCTCGTAGTGGTCGTCTCGGAATCAAGCCGCATCGCCGCGGCGCAGTCGTACATCGACGCGCTTGTCAGCCATGACGGCGATGCCGTTCCGTTCGCCGCCCGGTGCATCCGCGTCGAGCAGGGAATCAAGAACGGGTTCTCTGGAAATCACCTGCGGCGCAGCCTCAATCGCGGTCCCCAGTACTGGGTCATCGCAGACACGACGCCGCCGGACTACCGCATCGTCGGCGATGAGGTGCACGCTGTGTACGACGTGCTGACCAAGGCTGCGCTCGGCGGTCGGCGGCTGGCAGCGCGGGTCAACGAGACGTTTGTGATTCCCGCCGAAAGCGCTAGCGGGAAGGCCGAAATCCACCACATCAAGGTTCGCTTCCAACCATTCATTCAGCGCTAGCGTCCCGCTCTAGGATCACTGCCATGCCGAAATCACCACCACGCTTCCTGAATTCCCCCTACACCGACTTCCTGATCAAGTGGATGTCACGGCTCAATACGTTCATGTACCGCCGTAACGGCGGGGAGGGCCTTGGGGGCACATTCCAGAAGATTCCCGTTGCCCTGTTGACCACCACCGGCCGCAAGACTGGCGAGCCGCGCGTCAGCCCCCTGTATTTTCTGCATCACGGCGACCGGGTGATCGTCGCGGCCTCCAAGGGTGGTGCCGCAAAGAACCCGATGTGGTACCTCAACCTCAAAGCCAATCCCAAAGTTCAGGTGCAGATCAAAAAAGAGGTGCTCGACCTGACCGCGCGGGACGCCACCGATGAAGAGCGGGCCAGGTACTGGCCGCAGTTGGTGGACATGTACCGGTCCTACGAGGACTACCAGTCCTGGACCGACCGGACCATCCCGATCGTCGTCTGCGAACCCTGACACTCCGCCTACCCTGGGCGGCATGGCCGACGATGGGTGAATTCGCAACTCCCGATCAACGGCTCTGCCGCTCAAGTATTTCGCCCGTGCCCATATCTGGGTGTACCGCCGAACCAACGGCAGACTTGGCGCGAAACTGCTGCGGTTCCCGGCGGCGCTGCTGACTATGACCGGACGCAAGTCGAACGAACCAAAGACCACCGCGACCCTGTATCTGCGCGACGGTGATCGGGTAATCCTGCCGGCCTCCTTCGGCGGGCGCCAGGACCATCCGCTGTGCCCCCAGAACCTGAAAGAGAATCCCGAGGTGCGGGCGCAGATCCGTGCCCAGCGCCTGGATCTGGTCGCCCGCGACGCTACCGAGGCCGAACGCGACCGCTATTGGCCACCGCTGATGCGGATGTACCCGCCTTACCGGCACTACCGCGAGGCCACGGACCGGGTCATTCCGCTAGTCGTGTGCGAACCCCGCTAGGCTCCGTACACAGGAACCGGCGGCCGCGCCTTCGCGAGCAGGTCGGCGACGACGGTCCCCAGTTCTGCGGGATCCCACTTCGCACCCTTGTCAACCTGCGGACCGTGCGCCCAACCCTCGGCGATCCGGATGATGCCGCCCTCGACCTCGAACACCTTGCCGGTGACGTCACGGGATTGCGCGCTGCCCAGCCAGACGACCAGCGGCGAGATGTTCTCGGGCGCCATCGCATCGAACCCCTCGTCGGGCTTGGCCATCATCTCGGCGAAGACGGTTTCGGTCATGCGGGTACGGGCTGAGGGTGCGATGGCGTTGACGGTGACGCCGTAACGGCCCATTTCTGCGGCGCCGACGAGGGTCAACGCCGCGATGCCGGCCTTGGCGGCGCTGTAGTTTCCCTGCCCGACGCTGCCCTGCAGTCCCGCACCCGAACTGGTGTTGATGATCCGTGCGTCAACGGTTTTGCCCGCTTTGGACAGGCCCCGCCAGTACGACGCGGCATGGCGCATCGTGGCGTAATGGCCTTTGAGGTGCACGGCGATGACAGCGTCGAACTCCTCCTCGCTGGTGTTGGCGATCATCCTGTCGCGCACGATGCCGGCGTTGTTCACCAAAACGTCTAGACCACCGAAGGTATCGACAGCGGTCGCAATCAGATTGGCCGCTTGGTCCCAGTCCGCGACGTTGGATCCGTTGGCGACGGCATCCCCCCCGGCCGCGGTGATCTCGTCGACCACGCCCTGGGCAGCGCTACCTCCGCTTGCCGGCGAACCGTCCAGTCCCACCCCGATGTCGTTGACCACCACGCGCGCACCTTCGGCCGCGAAGGCCAGCGCATGCTCGCGACCGATACCGCCGCCCGCTCCGGTGACGATGACGACGCGGCCTTCGAGCAAGCCCCTGCCCACTCCCATATTTCTTGTCTCCTCTACTTGATCGCGCTCGTGGTGGCGAGATAGTGCGGTGGCTCGCCGCCCCCGTGCACCTCCAACGTGGCGCCGCTGATGTAAGACGCCGCATCGCAGGCCAGAAACGTTACGGCCCAACCGACATCGTCAGGCTTGGCCAGCCGGCGGAGCGGCACGTTCTTCGAAATTGCGGCGATCGACTCGGCGTCACCGTAGAACAGCTCGGACTGTTCGGTCTCCACCATGCCGACCACGCACGCATTCACCCGGACCTTCGGTCCCCATTCCACCGCCAGTGTCTGCGTGAGGCTTTCCAACCCCGCCTTGGCGGCTCCGTACGCAGCGGTGCCCGGTGTCGGGCGTCGGCCGCTGACACTGCAGATGTTGATGATCGACCCGCCGTGCTCTTGATTTTGCATTCTGTCGTTCGCATGCTGTGAAACCGACAGCGCGCCAATCAGATTGAGTTCGATGATCTTGCGGTTGAACTTCGCGCTGGAATCTGCGGTCAGCACGTACGGCGAACCTCCGGCGTTGTTGACAACGACGTCGAGCCTGCCGTGCCGGTCCGAGATCGCGTTGATCAACGCCTTGACGGCCTCGTCGTCGCGGACGTCGCAGGAGTGGAACTCGTACGGCAGTCCCTCGACGGCCCGTCGTGCGCAGGTGATGACGGTCGCGCCCTGCTCGGCAAAAACCGAACTGATGCCGGCACCCACCCCGCGAACGCCGCCGGTGACCAGAACCACCCGTCCGGCCAAGCCCAAGTTGATGGCGTCGGGTGCTTCGGCGCGAGTCACTGTGCTAGCGTACCAAGCAAGTGCTTGCTTAGGTAGTTCGCCCCACAGGAAGTGCCACCTTGCCCATCACATCCGCCACCACCGAACCGGGCATAGTCGCGGTAACCGTCGATTACCCGCCCGTCAACGCCATCCCGTCGCGCGGCTGGTTCGAACTTGCCGACGCGATCACGGCCGCCGGCCAGAACCCCGAGACGCACGCGGTGATCCTGCGGGCCGGGGGCCGCGGTTTCAACGCCGGGGTGGACATCAAGGAGATGCAGCGCACTCAAGCTTCTCAGGGGTACACCGCCCTGATCGACGCCAATCGCGGCTGCTTCGCCGCGTTCCGCGCGGTCTATGAGTGCGCGGTGCCGGTGATTGCGGCGGTCAATGGATTCTGCGTCGGCGGCGGCATCGGCCTGGTCGGAAACTCCGACGTCATCGTGGCTTCCGACGACGCCACCTTCGGGCTGCCGGAGGTGGAACGCGGCGCGCTCGGCGCGGCCACCCATCTGTCGCGGCTGGTGCCTGCGCACATGATGCGGCGGCTGTTCTTCACCGCCGCCACCGTCGACGCCGCCACCTTGCACCACTTCGGCTCGGTGCACGAGGTGGTCCCCCGCGCCGAACTCGACGAAGCCGCCCTGCGGGTGGCGCGCGACATCGCCGCCAAAGACACTCGCGTCATCCGCGCGGCCAAAGAGGCGCTGAACTTCATCGACGTGCAACGAGTCAACTCGAGTTACCGTATGGAGCAAGGCTTTACGTTCGAGCTCAACCTTGCCGGCGTGTCCGACGAGCACCGCGACGAGTTTGTCAAGAAGTCATGACCTCTGACAAGCGAACCACCCTGGACGAAGCTGTCGCGCAACTGCGCAGCGGCATGACCGTCGGCATCGGCGGCTGGGGATCGCGGCGCAAACCCATGGCGTTCGTGCGAGCCATGTTACGCACCGACGTCACCGACTTGACCGTGGTCACCTACGGCGGTCCGGACCTGGGACTGCTGTGCTCGGCCGGCAAGGTACGACGCGTCTACTACGGCTTCGTCTCCCTGGATACGCCGCCGTTCTACGACCCGTGGTTCGCCAAGGTGCGTACCAGCGGGGCGATCGAGGCCCGGGAGATGGACGAGGGCATGCTGCGTTGCGGCCTGCAAGCTGCAGCGCAGCGTCTGCCGTTCCTGCCGACTCGGGCCGGGCTGGGCAGCTCAGTCCCGGACTTCTGGGAGGGCGAACTGCGCAGCGTAACGAGCCCGTATGCGGCACCCGGTGGCGGACACGAGGCGTTGATAGCCATGCCGGCGTTACGCCTGGACGCCGCCTTTGTGCACCTCAATCTCGCTGACAGCCAAGGCAATGCCGCATATACCGGCATCGACCCCTACTTCGACGATCTGTTCTTGATGGCCGCCGAAAAGCGCTACCTGTCGGTAGAGCGGGTCGTCTCCACCCAAGAGTTGGTCAAGGCTGTTCCCCCGCAGGCTCTGCTGGTGAACCGGATGATGGTCGACGCGGTGGTGGAAGCGCCGGGTGGCGCCCACTTCACCACCGCCGCACCGGATTACGGCCGTGACGAGAAGTTCCAACGGCACTATGCCGAGGCGGCGTCGACGGAAGAAGGCTGGCAGCAATTCGTCCACGCCTATCTGTCGGGCAGCGAAGACGACTATCAGGCGGCCGTGCGCACTTTCGCAGAGGAGGCCTCCAAGTGAGCACCCGAGCCGAGGTCTGTGCGATCGCCTGCGCCGAATTGTTCAGGGACGCCGGCGAAATCATGATCAGTCCGATGACGAACATGGCCTCGGTCGGCGCGCGACTGGCCCGGTTGACCTTCTCCCCGGACATCTTGCTGACCGACGGTGAGGCGCAACTGCTGGCCGACACCCCGGCGCTGGGCGCCTCCGGAACCGTCGAGGGCTGGATGCCGTTTGGCCGGGTATTCGAGACGCTGGCTTGGGGGCGGCGGCATGTGGTGATGGGCGCCAATCAGGTCGACCGCTTTGGCAACCAGAACATCTCCGCCTTCGGGCCGCTGCAGCACCCGACGCGGCAGATGTTCGGCGTGCGAGGCGCGCCCGGCAACGCCATCAACCACGCGACCAGCTACTGGGTCGGCAACCATTCGAAGCGGGTGTTCTGCGAGGCCGTCGACGTGGTCTGCGGTATCGGCTACGACAAGATCGATCCGGCCAATCCGGCGTTTCGATTCACGGGCGTCTATCGGGTCGTGTCCAACCTCGGAGTGTTCGACTTCGGCGGGCCAGACCACACCATGCGTGCTTTGTCCCTGCACGCCGGGGTGTCGCCCCACGACGTCCGCGAAGCCACCTCGTTCGAGATCTATGGCCTTGATGGGGCCGACGAGACCAGATTGCCCACCGAGGACGAACTGCGCCTGATCCGCGAGGTGATCGATCCTAAGTCGTTGCGCGATAGAGAGATACGTTCATGAAGTTACGCACGCCGCTGACCGAGCTGGTCGGCGTCGAGCACCCGGTGGTCCAAACCGGGATGGGCTGGGTGGCCGGTGCGCGGCTGGTGTCTGCCACGGCCAACGCGGGCGGGCTGGGCATCCTGGCTTCGGCCACCATGACGCTGGACGAGTTGGCGACGGCCATCGGCAAGGTCAAAGCCGCCACCGACAAACCGTTCGGCGTGAACATCCGCGCCGACGCCGCCGATGCCGGCGACCGGGTCGAGTTGATGATCCGCGAGGGCGTAAAGGTGGCGTCATTCGCGCTGGCGCCCAAGCCAGAGCTGATAGCGCGGCTCAAAGACGCAGGGGCCGTGGTGATTCCGTCGATCGGCGCGGCCAAACACGCGCGTAAGGTCGCGGCCTGGGGCGCCGACGCGATGATCGTCCAGGGCGGCGAAGGAGGCGGGCACACCGGACCCGTCGCCACGACGCTACTGCTGCCGTCCGTGCTGGACGCCGTGAAGGACAACGGCATTCCGGTCATCGCTGCGGGCGGATTCTTCGACGGGCGCGGGCTCGCGGCCGCGTTGTGCTACGGCGCCGCAGGCGTGGCGATGGGCACGCGCTTTCTACTCACCTCGGATTCCACCGTGCCCGATGTGGTCAAACGACGCTACCTCGAGGCGGCGCTGGACGGCACCGTGGTCACCACCCGGGTCGACGGCATGCCGCACCGCGTGCTGCGCACCGCGCTGGTCGAGAAGCTGGAAAGCGGTTCGCCGGCCAGAGGTTTCACCGCAGCGGTGCGTAATGCGGCAAAGTTCAAGCAGATGTCGCACATGACGTGGCGGTCGATGATCACCGACGGCCTGGCGATGCGCCACGGCAAGGACCTCACGTGGTCACAGCTGTTGATGGCGGCCAACACCCCGATGCTGCTGAAAGCCGGGCTCGTCGAGGGCAATACCCAGGCCGGTGTGCTGGCTTCCGGGCAGGTGGCCGGCATCCTCGATGACCTGCCGTCGTGCGCCGAATTGATCGACTCGATCGTTCGTGACGCGATCGAGCATCTGCAGACGGCGTCCGCGCTGGTGGAGTAGTTGACGCGTGTCGACTACGCTATCGCTGCTATGTCGACCACCGACGCGATAGACCATCCGGCTCCAAGTTCTTCGGCACACCATGCGCTGCCGGATCCCGGCGAGTCGGTACCGAAGCTGGCGCTGCCCACCGTAGGGATCTTCGTCGGCGCGTTGACCGCATTCGTGCTGTCAACAATGGGCTATCTCAACGGATGGGCCTCGCTCTGGGTCACCATCGGAGTCAACGCCGCGGTGACCTTCGTGATGTTCACCGTCGTACACGACGCCTCCCATTACTCGATCAGCTCCAAGCGTTGGGTGAATGGGCTGTTCGGGCGGCTGGCGTGGCTTTTCGTCGTGCCGGTGGTCGCCTTTCCTTCGTTCGCGTACATCCACATCCAGCATCACCGCCACTCCAACGACGACGATGAGGACCCCGACACGTTTGCGTCGCATGGCTCGCTATGGTTGCTGCCGTTGCGCTGGTCGACAGCCGAGTACTTCTACCTGAAGTACTATCTCCCCCGCGCCCGCAGCCGACCGGTCTCCGAGCTTGCCGAGACGCTGACGATGCTAATCCTGAGCCTGACCGGCCTTACCGCTGCGATTGTCACCGGGAACTTCTGGATCCTCGCGGTTGTCTTTGTGATCCCGCAGCGCATTGGACTCACCCTACTGGCGTGGTGGTTCGACTGGCTTCCCCATCACGGCCTCGAGGACACCCAGCGCACCAACCGCTACCGCGCGACCCGCAACCGAGTCGGTATGGAGTGGCTGTTCACCCCGGTGTTGCTGTCGCAGAACTACCACTTGGTGCATCACCTGCACCCCTCGGTGCCGTTCTACCGGTACCTGCGGACCTGGAAGCGCAACGAAGAGGCCTACCTGGAGCGCGACGCCGCGATCTCCACAGTCTTTGGCCAGCAACTGAATCCGGACGAGTTCCGGGAATGGAAGGAGCTGAACGGCAGACTCGCCCGAGTTTTGCCGGTGCGGATGCCGGCCAGGTCGAGTTCGCCGCACGCGGAGCTGCATCGCATCCCGGTCGCCTCGGTGGATCCCATCACCGCCGACAGCACCCTGGTGACCTTCGCCGTGCCCGAAGAGTTGCGGGATGCCTTCCGCTTCGAACCGGGCCAACACGTCACGGTGCGCACCGACCTGGGCGGCGAAAACGTTCGGCGCAACTACTCGATCTGCGCGCCGGCGACCCGTGCCCAATTGCGGATCGCCGTCAAACACATTGCCGGCGGGGCATTCTCGACGTTTGTGGCCAACGACCTCAAGGCCGGCGACGTGCTCGAGCTCATGACGCCGACCGGCCGCTTCGGTACCCCACTGGATCCGCTGAACCGGAAGCACTATGTCGGTCTGGTGGCCGGCAGCGGGATCACGCCGGTGCTGTCCATCCTGGCGACGACGCTGGAGATCGAAACCGAAAGCCGGTTCACGCTGATCTACGGCAACCGCACCAAAGAGTCGACGATGTTCCGGACCGAGCTGGATCGCCTCGAGTCACGCTACGCCGACCGCCTGGAGATCCTGCATGTGCTGTCCAGCGAGCCGTTGCACACCCCCGAGCTGCGCGGCCGGATCGATCAAAGAAAACTCAACCTGTGGCTGACCAGCAGCCTGCAGCCGGACATGGTGGACGAGTGGTTCGTCTGCGGGCCGATGGGGATGACTACCACCGTGCGCGAGTCGTTGATCGAGCATTGCGTCGACCCGGAGCACATTCACCTCGAGCTGTTCTACGGCTACGACACTCCCCCGGCGGCCGAGCGTGCCTACGAGTCCGCGACCGTCACGTTCACGCTGTCCGGCCAGCAGCACACGTTCGATCTGGTGCCCGGCGACTCGATTCTGGAAGGCGCGCTGCAAGTTCGCAACGATGCCCCGTACGCCTGCATGGGCGGCGCGTGTGGCACCTGTCGGGCGAAACTCATCGAGGGTGCGGTGGAGATGGACCACAACTTCGCTCTGGGGCGGGCCGAGCTGGACGCCGGCTACATCCTGACCTGCCAGTCACATCCGACCATGCTGTTCGTGGCCGTGGATTACGACAACTGATCCGCCTGACCTCCCGACTGTGAAACCTGCGACGCGACACGCTTAGCCGTCGTGTGGTTCACACTCGATGGTCACGGCCGCCAGCCCGCCGCCCGCATTGCAGCAACGACGCGCCCGACGAAAGTCCCCTGCCGGAAACGCAGCAACTCACTACTGACCCTGATGATCGTCCACCCCAGATCAAGCAATGCGGTGTAGCGGTCAATGTCTCGGTCGCGCTGCTCACGGTTTGTCCAATGTTGCGGTCCGTCGTACTCAATGCCGACCCGCAGCTCCTCATACCCCATATCGATGCGGGCAACGAAGTCCCCGTAGTCATCGAACAACCTGATCTGCGTTTGTGGTTTCGGCAGGCCCGCATCGACCAACACCAACCGGGTTCGCGTTTCCTGCGGAGATTCCGCACCTCCATCGACCAACGACAACACCTGTCTTAGCCGAACGAGACCACGCGCGCCGGAATGATCAGCCATGACGAGCTCGACGTCGTCGAGCTTGACATCAGTCGCGTTCGTCAACGCATCAAGCCGCTGGACGGCCTGCAGCCGCGAGGTTGTTCGCCGCCCAATATCAAAAGCTGTACGGGCTGGGCTGGTCACCGGGATGCCGTCGACCTCGAGCACTTCACCGGGCAGCACGATGTCGGTGTGTACGGTGACGCCAGCCGGTGGGTGGCGGTTGTTGTATGCCAATTCGGCCGGCGCCAGCGAGTCCACCCACTTCGCGCCGAGCAACGCCGCCGCCGAATTCCCGGCGACTACTGCTCGCCGCCACGACCACAGCCAGGCCGCCCGTGCACGGTCGCTTCCGGTCAGCTCGATACCGCTAGGGACATAGACCCCCGGGTAGACCGGCTCGTACATCGCACGCATCGCCCGCTCTGGGAGGGCCTTGGCGGCCAATGCCTCGGAACCCAAAAAAGGCCAGGCAAGTTCGCTCATGGGCGAATGCTGGCATCACCCACCGACAGCTTCGCCGACTGTGAATCCTGCGACGCGACACGCCGTTCGGCCGTCGTGTGGTTCACACTCAGCGCGGCGGCGGCGGCGGCGACGCCTCGCCGCTACAGCCGCTCGATGATCGTGACGTTGGCCGTGCCGCCGCCCTCGCACATCGTCTGCAGCCCGTAGCGGCCGCCGGTGCGCTCGAGTTCGTTGAGCATGGTGGTGAAGAGCTTGGCCCCGGTGGCACCCAGCGGATGACCGAGGGCGATAGCGCCGCCATTGGGGTTGACCTTCTCCGGATCGGCCTTGATCTCCTTGAGCCAGGCCAACACAACCGGCGCGAATGCCTCGTTGATCTCGACGGTGTCGATGTCCTCGATGGACAGCCCGGTCTTTTCCAACGCGTAGCGGGTGGCGGGGATGGGCCCGGTCAGCATGAACACCGGGTCGGCGGCGCGGGCACTGATGTGGTGGATGCGGGCGCGGGGTGTCAGCCCATGGTCTTTGACCGCCCGCTCGGAAGCCAGCAACACCGCGCTGGCGGCGTCGGAGATTTGACTGGCCATCGCCGCGGTCAGCCGTCCGCCTTCGACCAGCGTCTTCAAGCCGGCCATCTTCTCCAGCGAAGTCTCCCGCGGGCCCTCGTCGACCCGGAACGGCCCGGATTCGGTTTCCACAGTGATGATTTCGTTGTCGAAGTGACCGCCGCGGATCGCCGCGAACGCGCGCTCGTGACTGGTCAGCGAGTACCGCTCCATCTCCTCACGCGACAGGTTCCACTTCTCGGCGATCAGCTCCGAGCCGCGGAATTGTGAAATCTCCTGATCGCCGTACCGGTGCAGCCACTGCTTGGACTCGTTGGTCGGCGAGGTGAACCCGAACTGCTCGCCGACCGTCATCGCCGACGAGATCGGGATCTGGCTCATGTTCTGCATGCCGCCGGCCACGATCAGGTCGGCTGTATCGGCTAAGATCGCCTGCGCGCCAAAGGAAATCGCCTGCTGGCTGGAACCGCACTGCCGATCCACGGTGACACCGGGAACCTCTTCGGGATAGCCGGCGGCCAGCCACGACAGTCGGGCGATGTTGCCCGCTTGGCCCCCGATGGCGTCCACACAACCGGCGATCACGTCGTCGACAGCAGCGGGATCAACGTCGACCCGGTCGAGCAGTCCGCGCCACGCATGAGCACCCAAGTCGACGGGATGGACCCCGGCCAACGATCCGTTGCGCTTGCCAACCGCGGTACGTACAGCGTCGACGACGTACGCCTCGGGCATTTCAGACTCCTTCTTTGGTGATTCCGCCTAGAACGATGGCGAGGTATTGCTGACCCACCTGTTCTGCGGTGAGCGGTCCGCCGGGTTGATACCAGCGCACCGACACCCAGGTGGTGTCTCGGATGAAACGGTAGAGCAGGTCAACGTCGAGGTCGGGCCGGAAGCAGCCCTCGTCGATGCCCTGGTTGAGCACCTCGACCCACATCTTGCGTTGTTGGCGGTTCATATCCTCGATGTAGGAGAACCGGGGTTGCGACGAGAGCCGCTGGGCTTCGTCCTGATAGATGACGACCTGCGCATGCCGATGCTCGATCGCCTCGAACGATGCCATGAACAGCCCCTTGAGCCGCTCCAGTGGATTGGCCTCGCCGTCCACGATCTCGCGGTAGCGGGCGAACAACCAGTCCAGGAAACCGCGCAGCAGCTCGTCGACCATCTCCTCTTTGGAGGAGAAATGGTGATACAGACTGCCGGACAGGATGCCGGCGCCATCGGCGATGTCGCGCACCGTGGTGGCGCGCAATCCGCGCTCGGCGAACATGGTCGCGGCGAGCCCCAGCAACTCGTCTCGCCGGCTGTTTGCCTGACCGGTCACTCGCTCCACCTGATCAGGGTATCAACCAAGCGCTTGCTCGGCCAGCTGTGTCATGGATGCTGGCTGGATACCGAGATGACCTCGCCAGTGAGGTAGCTGGAGTAGTCGCTGGCCAGAAACGCAATGGTGGCCGCTACTTCCCACGGCTCGGCGGCGCGGCCGAACGCCTCGTCGGAAGATAGCCGCTCGAGCAGCTCGGCCGACGTCGTCTTGTCCAGGAACTGGTGCCGCGCGATGCTCGGCGATACCGCATTGATCCTGACCCCATACTCGACGGCTTCGATCGCGCTACAACGCGTTAACGCCATCACTCCCGCTTTGGCGGCCGCATAGTGTGACTGCGAGTGCTGTGCCCGCCAGCCCAGGACACTTGCGTTGTTGACGATCACCCCGCCATGCGCCGCGTCGCGAAAATACCGCAGCGCCGCACGAGTGGCCCGGAAAACCGACGTCAGGGTCACGTCCAGGACGCGGTCCCACTCCTCGTCGGTCATGTCGACCACCGGCGTCTGCCCACCCAGCCCGGCGTTGTTGACCAGCACATCGAGTCGGCCGAGCCGGGCGGTGGTCGACGCGATCAGCGCGTCCATTTGCGCGGTGGACGTCACGTCGCACAACACGCTCTCGACTCGGCCCAATCCCAGTGCGGATAGCTCGTCTGCGGTCTCCCCCAGCCGTCGTTCGTGGTGGTCGGAGATCATCACGTCGGCGCCCTCGGCCAGTGCCCGCCGCGCGGTCGCCGAACCAATTCCGGTGCCGGCGGCCGCGGTTACGACTACTACCTTGCCGTCCAGAAGCCCATGGCCCGCAATCTCTTTGGGTGCTTCAGAAAGGGTCATCCCTTAGCCTCTCGGGGCAGGCCGAGCACCCGCTCGGCTATGATGTTGCGCTGGATCTCGTTGGAACCGCCGTAGATGGTGTCGGCACGGGTGAACAGGAACAGCCGCTGCCATTCGTCGAGCTCGCCGTCCGACAACATCATCCCGGGCTTGCCGATCACATCCATTGCCAGCTCACCCAAATCGCGATGCCAGTTGGCCCACAACAACTTCGACACGTTGTCCTGGCCGGGCTGCTCAACGTCCATGGTGGCCAGGGCATAGCTGCGCATGGCGCGCAGACCGGTCCAGGCCCGGGTCAGCCGCGCGCGGATGAATGGGTCGTCGGCGGCGCCGTTGCGCTGCGCGAGCTCGGCGAGCCTGGAAAGCTCTCGGGCGTAGACGATCTGCTGCCCCAGAGTGGACACGCCGCGTTCGAAGGTCAGCGTTCCCATTGCGACGCGCCAGCCGTCGCCCGGCTCGCCGACCACCATGTCGGCGTCGGTGCGGGCGTCGTCGAAAAACACCTCGTTGAATTCCGAGGTGCCGGTGATCTGGACGATCGGCCGGACCTGCACGCCGGGCTGGTCCAGGGGTACCAGCAGATAGGACAGCCCGGCATGCCGCTTGGAGCCCTTTTCGGTGCGCGCGACCACGAAGCACCACTGCGACAGGTGTGCAAGTGAAGTCCACACCTTCTGGCCGTTGATCACCCATTGGTCGCCATCGAGCTCGGCAGTGGTCGACACGTTGGCCAGGTCGCTACCGGCGCCCGGCTCGGAATATCCCTGACACCACAGCTCCGTGACATCGAGGATGCGCGGCAGGAAACGCTGTTGCTGCTCGGGCGTTCCGAACGCGATCAGCGTCGGTCCCAGCAGCTCCTCTCCGAAGTGGTTGACCTTCACGGGCGCGTCGGCGCGGGCGTATTCCTCGTAGAACGCCACCCGGTGCGCGGTGGGAAGTCCACGCCCGCCATGCTCGACCGGCCACCCCAGACACGTCAGGCCGGCGGCCGCGAGATGCTGGTTCCATGCCCGGCGCTCTTCGAATGCCTCGTGCTCGCGCCCGGGTCCGCCAAGGCCCTTGAGTGCTGCGAATTCGCCGACCAGATTGTCGGCGAGCCAGCCGCGGACCTTCGCCCGGAACTCCTCGACCTCCTGCATGCCCTGTAGGCTAACCTACCAAGCACTTGCTTTGTAGCGCGGCGACGATGCGCGCGGCGAAGCCGCGTGAGCAGGAGCCGGGCGATAGAGGATGGCCCGGGCGACGATGCGGGCCGCAGACCCAGGAGCATTCAATGACCAGCGATCCCCGCACCGTGCCCGCGGCGCTGGATCGTTTCGCGCGCCAACTCCCCGACCACCCTGCGTTGATCACCGACGAGCGGTCTTTCACCGCCGTAGCCCTGCGTGATGAGGTACACCGGGCAGCCGCCGCACTGATCACGCTCGGCGTGCAGCCGGGAGACCGGGTGGCCATCTGGTCGCCGAACACCTGGCATTGGGTAGTCGCCTGCCTGGCGATCCACCACGCCGGCGCCGCCATGGTGCCGCTGAACACCCGCTACACCGCCGAAGAAGCCGCCGACATCCTGGCCCGCACACGTGCGCCGGTGTTGTTCGGAATGGGTCGGTTTCTCGGTGCCGACCGGGTCGCCGGCCTGGATCGCGACGCCCTGCCGGCGCTGCGGCACATCGTCCGCGTGCCGATCGACGCAGCAGACGGAACGTGGGACGAGTTCGTCGCCGGCGGTGTCGACACCGATGCTGTAGCTGCCCGCGCCGCCGCCGTCACGCCCGACGACATCAGCGATATCCTGTTCACCTCCGGCACCACCGGCCGCAGCAAGGGGGTGCTCTGTGCCCACCGGCAATCGTTGTCGGCTTCGGCGTCGTGGGCGGCCAACGGCAAGATCACCAGCGACGACCGCTACCTATGCATCAACCCGTTTTTCCACAATTTTGGTTATAAGGCCGGCATCCTGGCCTGTCTGCAGACCGGTGCGACGCTGATCCCGCACCTGACCTTCGACCCGCTGCGCGCGCTGCAGGCGATCGAGCAACACCGCATCACCGTGTTGCCCGGGCCGCCCACCATCTACCAGACCCTGCTGGACCACCCGGCACGGCACGATTACGACCTGAGCTCACTGCGGTTCGCGGTGACGGGGGCGGCCACCGTGCCGGTCGTGTTGGTGGAGCGCATGCAATCCGAACTTGACATCGACATCGTGCTGACCGCCTACGGACTGACCGAGGCCAACGGCATGGGGACCATGTGCCGCGCCGACGACGACGCGGTGACCGTTGCCAACACGTGCGGGCGCCCGTTCGCCGACTTCGAGTTGCGGGTCGATGGCGCAACGGCACCGGGCGAAGCCGGAGAAGTGCTGTTGCGCGGGCCGAACGTGATGCTGGGCTACCTCGACGACCCGGAGGCCACCGCGGCCGCCATCGACGCCGACGGTTGGCTGCACACCGGCGACATCGGCGCGGTCGACGCGGCCGGCAACCTGCGCATCACCGACCGGCTCAAGGACATGTACATCTGCGGCGGATTCAACGTCTACCCCGCCGAGGTCGAGCAGGTGCTGTCCCGGATGGAGGGCGTGGCCGATACCGCGGTGATCGGGGTTCCCGACGAGCGGCTGGGCGAGGTGGGCCGGGCCTTCGTGGTAACCCGGCCCGGCGCCAAGCTCGATGAGCAAGCTGTGATCGCTTACACCCGTGAGCATTTGGCGAACTTCAAAGCACCACGGTCGGTGCGCTTCGTCGACGCGTTGCCGCGCAATCCGGGCGGCAAGGTGGTCAAACCGCAACTGCGAGAGCTGGCTTAATGGATCTGGAATTAGACGAAGGCACACTGGCCTTCCAAGCCGAGGTGCGGGAATTCTTAACCGCCAACGCCGAGGCGATCCCGACGAAGTCCTACGACAACGCCGAGGGCTTTGCCCAGCATCGCCATTGGGACCGCGTGCTGTTCGATGCCGGCCTGTCGGTGATCACCTGGCCGAAGAAGTACGGAGGCCGCGACGCTCCGCTGCTGCACTGGGTGGTGTTCGAGGAGGAGTACTTCCGCGCCGGGGCGCCGGGCCGCGCCAGCGCCAACGGCACCTCGATGCTGGGCCCGACGCTGTTCGCGCACGGCACCTCCGAGCAGCTGGACCGGATTCTGCCGAAAATGGCCAGCGGCGAACAGATCTGGGCGCAGGCGTGGTCGGAGCCCGAATCCGGCAGCGACCTGGCATCGCTGAGATCCACCGCGACCAAGACCGAAGGTGGCTGGCTGCTCAACGGGCAGAAGATCTGGAGTTCGCGAGCGCCGTTCGCCGAGATGGGATTCGGGCTGTTCCGGTCCGACCCCGCCGCCGAGCGGCATCACGGGCTGACGTATTTCATGTTCGATCTCAAAGCCAAGGGCATCACGGTGCGGCCCATCGTTCAGCTGGGCGGCGACACCGGCTTCGGTGAGATCTTTCTCGACGACGTCTTCGTGCCCGACGAGGACGTGATCGGCAATCCCAACGACGGCTGGCGGGCGGCGATGAGCACGTCGAGCAATGAGCGCGGCATGTCACTGCGCAGTCCGGCACGCTTCCTGGCGGCGGCAGAGCGACTGGTGCAGCTGTGGAAAGACAGCGGCTCCCCCGCGGCATTCGCCGACCGGGTTGCCGACGCATGGATCAAGGCGCAGGCCTACCGGCTGCAGACGTTCGGCACGGTGACCAGGCTGACCGCCGGCGGCGAACTGGGCGCCGAATCGTCGGTGACCAAAGTGTTCTGGTCCGAGCTCGATGTAGCGATACATCAGACCGCACTCGACGTCCTCGCCGCCGACGGCGAGCTTTCCGGCCCTTGGACCGATGGCCTGCTGTTCGCACTGGGCGGCCCGATCTACGCTGGTACGAACGAAATTCAGCGCAACATCATCTCCGAGCGGCTGCTGGGCCTGCCGCGTGAGAAGTCCGGGGGCAAGAAGTGAAATTTGCGCTAGACGAACAACAGCGTGACTTCGCGGCCAGCATCGACGCAGCACTCGGCGCAGCGGACCTGCCCGGCGCGGTGCGTGCGTGGTCGGCAGGCGACGTGGCGCCCGGCCGCAAGGTGTGGGAGCAGCTGGCCAACCTCGGCGTCACCGCGCTGGCCGTGCCGGAGAAATTCGACGGCCTGGACGCCCATCCGGTGGACTTGGTGGTCGCCCTCGAACGCATGGGGCGCTGGTGCGTACCGGGGCCGGTGACCGAATCCATCGCTGTGGCACCCGTTTTGCTGATCGATGACGATCGCTGCGCCGGGCTGGCTTCGGGTGAGCTGATCGCCACCGTCGCCCTGCCGCCGCAGACGCCGCGCGCAGTGGACGCCGACGCGGCGGGGCTGGTACTGCTGGCCACCCAGAACGGTGTCAGCGAGGGGGCGGTCGGTGCGTGCCACGAGTCCGTCGACCCCAGCCGCCGCCTTTTCGACGTGACCGCAACCGGCGAGACGTGGCAAGCAGACGTGAAGCGCGCCTACGAGTTTGGGGCGCTGGCCACCGCCGCACAGCTCGTCGGTGCTGCCGGGGCGCTGCGCGACGCCGCCGTCGATTACGCCAAGCAACGGACCCAGTTCGGCCGAATGATCGGTTCCTATCAGGCGATAAAGCACAAGCTCGCCGATGCCCACATCGCGATCGAGCTGGCCCGTCCCCTGGTATACGGCGCGGCGCTGGCGATAGCCGACAAATCGAGCGATGCAGCCCGCGATGTCAGTGCGGCCAAAGCGGCAGCCTCCGAGGCAGGCCTGCTGGCGGCGCGGTCGGCGCTGCAGACCCATGGCGCGATCGGGTTCACCGGAGAACATGACCTGTCCCTATGGCTGCTGCGGGTGCAGGCATTACGCTCGGCCTGGGGTGATCCCGAGGCGCATCGGCGCAGAGTGCTGGAGGCGCTATGACCCGCGCCGCGACGATGCAGAGCAGAAGCGATGAGGCAGGAGCGGCGCCCATGACCACAGAACGGGAGATGCTACGGGAAACCGTGGCTGCTCTGGTGGCCAAGCACGCGGGCCCGGCGGCGGTGCGCGCCGCGATGGACTCCGACCGTGGCTACGACGAGTCGCTGTGGCAACTGCTGTGTGAGCAGGTCGGTGCCGCCGCGCTGGTGATACCCGAGGATTTGGGCGGCGCGGGCGGCGAACTGGCCGATGCCGCAACGGTTTTGCAGGAACTCGGCCGGGCCCTGGTGCCCACCCCGCTGCTGGGCACGACGCTGGCGGAGCTGGCGCTGCTGGCCGCGCCCGAGCCGGATGCCGAGACACTGGAAGGCCTTGCCGAGGGTAGCTCGATCGGTGCGTTGGTGCTCGACGCCGACTATGTGGTCAACGGCGACATCGCCGATGTCGTCGTCGCCACCACCGACGGACAGCTGAGCAGGTGGACCCGATTCAGTGCGCAGCCAGTCGCCACCATGGACCCCGCCCGCCGTCTGGCGCAGATGCAGCCCGAAGAGGCCGTGCCCCTGGGCGGCGATCCGGGCGTCGCTGACACCGCGGCCATCCTGCTTGCTGCCGAGCAGATCGGCGCCGCCGAACGCTGTCTGGAACTGACCGTGGAATACACCAAAAACCGAGTGCAATTCGGCCGTCCGATTGGCAGCTTTCAGGCACTCAAGCATCGGATGGCCGATCTGTATGTCACGGTTGCCGCGGCAAAGGCCGTCGTGTCCGACGCATGCAATGAGCCCACTCCCACCAATGCCGCCACTGCGCGCCTTGCCGCGAGCGAGGCGCTGTGTGCCGTGGCCGCCGAAGGCATCCAGCTACACGGGGGTATCGCCATCACCTGGGAACACGACATGCACCTGTATTTCAAACGCGCACATGGCAGTGCGCATCTGCTCAGCTCGCCGCGAGAGCTGGTTGGCCGATTGGAATCCGAGGTGCTCAAAACTTCGTGAACGGCCAAGTCTCACTGCGCGCCGGCATCCCACCGTTCTATGTGATGGATGTCTGGCTGGCGGCCGCGGAGCGCCAGCGCAGCCATGGCGATGTGGTGAATTTGTCGGCGGGCCAGCCCAGCGTAGGAGCACCCGAGCCGGTGCGGGCGGCCGCAGCGGCTGCCCTGCATCTCAACGAGCTGGGTTACAGCGTGACACTGGGCATCCCCGAGCTGCGCGCGGCGATCGCCGCCGATTACCAACGGCAGCACGGGCTCCAGGTTGAATCCGATGCGGTGGTGGCCACCACCGGTTCTTCGGGTGGGTTCCTGCTCGCCTTTCTGGCGTGCTTCGACGTAGGTGATCGGGTGGCGCTGGCCAGTCCCGGCTATCCCTGCTACCGGAACATTCTGTCGGCGCTGGGATGTGAGGTGGTGGAAATCCCATGCGGAGCGCAGACTCGTTTCCAGCCCACCGCGCAGATGCTCGCCGAACTCGACCCGCCGGTGCGGGGCGTCATCGTCGCAAGCCCCGCCAATCCCACCGGGACGGTCATAGCACCGGCAGAGCTGGCCGCCATCGCGTCCTGGTGCGAGGCATCCGGAGTGTGGCTGATCAGCGACGAGGTCTACCACGGCTTGGTCTACGAGGGGGCGCCGCGGACCAGCTGTGCCTGGCAGACATCGCGAAACGCATTGGTGGTCAACAGTTTTTCGAAGTATTACGCAATGACGGGCTGGCGGCTGGGCTGGCTGCTGGTGCCGATCGAGCTGCGCCGGGCGGTGGATCGTCTGACCGGCAACTTCACCATCTGCCCGCCGGTGCTGTCGCAGATTGCCGGGGTGGCAGCGTTCACCCCAGAGGCGACAGCCGAAGCCGACGGCAATCTGCATCACTACGCGACCAACCGCTCGCTGCTGCTGGACGGGCTGCGCCGCATCGGCATCGACCGGCTGGCGCCCACCGACGGTGCGTTCTACGTGTACGCCGACGTATCGGACTTCACCAGCGACTCGCTTGCGTTCTGTTCAAAATTGCTGGGGGACACCGGAGTCGCCATCGCACCGGGTATCGACTTCGACACCGCGCGCGGCAATTCGTTTGTCCGGCTGTCGTTCGCCGGACCGACGAGTGACATCGAGGAAGCCCTGCGACGGATCGGCCCTTGGCTTCCAGCCCGCTAATCGAGAAGCTTGTCGATGCGGGTTTCGAGCGCACCTCGCTCGCCGACATCGGCCACGTTGATGCCGAATCGGTCGTTGAGGACCTCGATGACGGCGGCGGCGTCGTGCAGGCGCAACTTCTCGCTACCGTCGGCACGGTGGATGGCCAGGTTGCGGCCGGCCAGGTTCAATCGGGCGTCGTCGGTGACCCGCGCAGCCGTCAGGCCGGTCACGAAGTGCGACGAGGGGTGAGTTGAGACGAACCAGCTGCTCACTTTGAGATCGATCTCCGGCGCGGTGCGCGTGCTGAATTCGTAGAGCGGCTGCCACTCGCCACGGATCAGGGCCGCTAAGACCAGCCCCTCGCCACGGTCCTCGAGCCGGTACGGCTCGTGCGTTGTCTGCTGGACGCTCCCGGTTTCAATGCGGATGGGAGAGGTCGGTGTCTGGCCACCGAAGCCGACGTCGACGAGATATGAACCCTGGGAGCCGCGGAACGTCACTGCCAACACCGTGTGTGCCTGCGCCGGTAACGCCGCATCGGGCGGGAGCATCCAGGTCACTCGGGCGGCCAAGCGCCGTACCCGAAAGCCGATTTCGGCCAGCACGTAGCCCATCAGGCCGTTGTGCTCGTAGCAGTAGCCGCCCCGGCGCCGGTGAACCAGCTTGTTTGTCAGGGCCGCTGGGCTCAGGTCGTCGACCGGCGCCCCCAGCACCGGATCGAGGTTCTCGAACGGAATCGCCCTGGTGTGCGCGGTTACCAGAGCCTGCAGTACGTCGAGGTTCGGCTCGGCGGCGCCGCGATAGTTGATGCGGTCGAAGTATCCGTTCAGGTCCAGCGTCATAAAGCCATTCTGCTAGCAGCCTCATCTCGGCAAGGCGGCGAGACACTCGTCGGCGACGCCGGCGCACACCGAAGTGCGACCGGAAACCTGGCGATGCTGCGCCCACGCGAATACCAGCTTCGACACATCGATACCCAGGGGGGTATCCTGGCCAAGGGCGTGACCTCTCCCCGACACATCGGGATAGCTGGTAGCGGGTACGTCATGCTTGGCAAGCGTTGCAGAAGGAGGAGCCAGTGGCTGACATCGACCTTTATCTCGATCCGGTATGCCCATTTTCCTGGGTTACTTCGCGATGGCTACTCGATGCCGCGCACACGACCCGCAAGCCGGTCACCCTGCGGCAGATGAGCCTGGCCGTTCTCAATGAAGGCAAAGATCTCGAAGGCAAGCAAAAACGCATGATGGAACGATCACGGCGGCTGGGACGCCTCTTCGCCGCAGTCGCCGGCAAGCATGGGCCGGACGCATTCGCCCGGCTTTACGACTCGCTTGGTACCCAGATTCATGTGCGCGAGGACGAGATCACCACCGACGAGGTCAAGGAACTGCTGGCCAAGTGCGGACTAGAGGAATCGCTCTGCGAAGCGCTCGACGATAGTACGTTCGACGAGGAGGTCAAACGCAACCATCAAGCCAGCCAGGATGCCCTCGGCGGCTCGGCCGGCAGTCCGATCATCGCGGTCGATGGCCGTGGGTTCCACGGCCCGGTACTGACTCGGATCCCGAGTCATGAGGACGGCGTACGTCTGCTCGATGCGATCCTCATAGCCGCGAAAACGCCCGAATTCGCCACGCTGCAACGGCCTCCCCAGGGGCCGCCGGTTCTCGAGGAGGCCCCCCGCTGATGTGCTACCCCGTCAAATGCCGCACCTGCGGAAAAACAACTTGGGCCGGCTGTGGAGCGCACGTGGAGCAGGTCCGCCGGGTCGTACCGGAATCGCAGTGGTGTCCGGGTCACCCGAAGGAATCCGGAGGACGTTGGTGGCTGCCTTCTCGGGCCTGATTACCGGACCGACAAACGATGCGTTTCAACGCTGTTCGCCTGCCTGATTCCGCGACAGCCAAAGCCGCCGGGCCGCTTGCGAGCGCACGGCCGACCGGCGTTGCTGGATAACTTCCGGCGTCAGATCCTGGCGTGGCAACGAAGGTTGCCGAAAGACACACCCGCAAGGTTACGAGGGCCTACTGTTGAGCTCGCCAATCAACGATCTCACGGAGGGTTGAGCGCCAGAAAATGCCTGAGGAACCCAGGTCTGACAGCGTCACGCCGGTACCCAGTGGAATCGCCGCGGAGCTGGCGGCCGCCGGATTCGAGGACGCGCGCCAAGTGGCTCGAGGTGGCGCCGGGGTGGTTTATTGCTGTTACGAGACGGCCTTGGGACGAAACGTTGCTGTGAAGGTGCTGCCGTCGCATTTCGACGCTGACAGCCGAGAACGTTTCCTTCGTGAGGGCTACGCGATGGGCGGGCTCTCCGGGCATCCGAATATCGTCAATATCCTGCGAGTCGGCGTCACTACAAGTGGCAAGCCATACATCGTGATGCCGTACCACCCCGCGGATTCGCTGGCAGTGCGGCTGCGCCGAGAGGGGCCGGTCGCTTGGCCCGCGGCCTTGCACATCGGTGTGAAGCTTTGCGGCGCGCTGGAAACCGCGCACAGGACCGGGACTTTGCACCGCGATATCAAGCCGGCGAACGTACTGGTGAACGATTACGGCGAACCGCAATTGAGTGACTTCGGGATCGCCCACATCGAAGGTGGGTACGAGACGGCGACCGGGTTCTTCTCCGGCACGATCGACTACACCGCGCCCGAGGTAATGACCGGTAATCCGGCAACGGTCGCCTCCGACATGTACTCACTAGGTGCCACCCTTTACGCACTCATTGCGGGCAACGCGGCACACGAGCGTAAAAAAGAGGAAGACCTGATCGCGCAGTATCTACGGATCAGTACCACCGGGGTCCCGGATCTGCGTCCTGAGGGCATCCCGGACGCGGTGTGCTCGGCGATCGAGAAAGCGATGTCGATCGACCCAGCCGAACGGCCCGCCTCCGCCGAGGAGTTCGGCCGCGAGTTACAGGCCGCGCAGCGCCGCAACGGCTTAAAACCCGATGCGATGGCGATCACCGGGCGAACGACAGGCCCGCTGACCGATGTCTCGCAGACTGCTTCGGTCTTGCCCGGGGGGTCCGGCGAGGAAATGCGGCCGTCGGGTCTGAATACGTCAAGCATGCCCGGACCGACGCGAGAGCTGGCAGGACACGACGGCCCGACCTCTGCGATCAGCGCGCCGATCGATCATGAAGACGCAATGGAGACCGCGGCCTTTTCACCCTCGGAACCCGCTGCTGAGAGGGCGTTCTCTGAAGCGGCTAGCTTGTTGCGTAGCGGACACGGTGCGGCAACGCAGCCAAAGGTTCGGCCAACGTCAGACACCTCCGAGACGTCGGGACGAAACGGTGGCGCGAAGAGCCCGCCGAGCGGACCCGGGCGAGGAACGTCAGCGGGCCCACCTCGCGGCGGGAAGCCGCCGCTGAAGGCGCGGGCGGCTGCATGGTTCGCGGAGCCGGGGAAGAAGCGGAATCGCATCGGGTTGGCTGCCGGTGCGGCCGTCGTGGTCCTGCTGTTGGTGGTCGGTGGTATCTACTTCGGGCTTTCGCCCGACAACACCAACCACAAGAGCGCGGCCAGTCAACCGACCGCGCAGCCGCCGGTTCAGTGGAAGCCGATCACCGATGCGCGCATTTCGCTTGACGCCGCGGCGACCACGCAGGCCGACGGCACGATCTGGATCTTCGGCGGGATTCGCAGCGACGGTGCTCTCACCGGACTGCAGGAGGGCTATGACCCCGTCATCGACAGCTGGAAAGGCGGCGACGATCTACCGGTTCCGGTTTCGCACGCGATGGCCATCACGTGGCAGGAAAACCCGGTTGTGCTCGGCGGCTTCAAGACCGAGGGCTCCAAAAAGGTTGCAAATGACCAGGTTTGGCGGGTGGTCAACAGTCGGTGGGTGGAGCTGCCGCATATGTTGCAGCCCAGGGCGGCAGCGGCAGCGGCCGTGGTGGGCGACCGTCTCGTTGTCACGGGCGGTGTTGACGCCAACGGTGCCCTGCTGAACACCACCGAAGTCTTCGACGGCAACTCTTGGAGTCTCGGCGCGCCCATACCAACCCCGCGGCAGATGCTGGCCGCGGCCTCGGATGGAAAGCTGATGTACGCCGTCGGCGGAACCACTGGCAACGCGGACCTGGCGACGGTCGAGGCGTACGACCCGGCCGCGAAGACCTGGGCGTCCTTGCCCCCACTGCCGCAACCAAGCAGTGATCTCGGCGTGGCAATCGTCGATCAACGTCTGGTAGCGGTCGGGGGCGTGTCGTCAGGGCAAGTTCTCAAAAGCGTGTCGGTGTTCGATCTGATGACGAAGACATGGGCCGGTCTGCCGGACATGTCGACCGCGCGGCACGGTATGGCCGTCGCCGCGGTCGAGAAGTCGGTGTACGCAATCGGCGGGTCGACTGCTGTCGGCGACAGCCAGGTGATCTCGTCGGCGGAAGTGCTGAAACTGCCAGCGCGCAAGATCCAGCCGGCGTCGCAGTGGCGTTCGCTACCGGATGCCCCGACGGCCAGGCTGATGATGGCGTGGGCCGTGCTCAACGACAAGATCTGGATCATGGGCGGCCTGCGCAACGGAGTCCCGCTCCAGACAGTCGAAAGCTATGACCCGCACACCGGAGCCTGGCAAACCGGGCCTCCATTGCCCATACCACTGCACCACGCGGCGGCGGCGACCTACCGCGGCGAGGTGGTGGTGCTCGGGGGTGCCACCGATCAACTCGCGGACGCGTCCAACAAAGTGTTCGCGCTGCGTGGCGGCAACTGGGTGGAGTTACCAAGCCTCGCGCACGCTCGGGCGGCACCGGCGGCGGCGGTGGTTGGTGACAAACTCGTGGTCGTTGGCGGGCAGAACGCCAAGCATCTCGTCCCGCAAACCGAGGTCTTCGACGGCAGTTCTTGGAAAGACGTCGCCGACATGCCGACCCCGCGCGAACACCTGGCCGCGGTGTCGGATGGCACCTACGTCTACGCGATCGGCGGGAGGTTCCTTTCCGCCGACAAGAACTCCGCGGCGCTTGAACGGTTTGACCCTGGGTCTGGGACATGGACCAAGTTGGTGGGCATGCCGACCCCGCGCGGCAGCTACGGCGCGACGTACATCGATGGCCGAATTGTGGCGGTCGGCGGCGAAGAACCGACAATGGTGCTCAACGTGGTCCAGATGTACGACATCGCCGACGGGAAGTGGAGCACACTGGCCCCGATGCCGACCCCGCGCCACGCTGAGGTGGTGGCAACGGTCGGCAACACCGTGTACTGCATCGGTGGCGCAAACCGGCCGACACATGAAGGGCCTACCGCGACCGTCGAGGCGCTCGACTTTATGTAGTTCGTGCGGACGCGGCCCTACACGTCAGGTTGACGGACCGTGGCTGATCTGTTCCAGCTGCTCCAGGATACCAACGCCCTTGCTCACGTGGGCTGAGCTGGGCTTGTTTTCCTTGCGCCCAATATGGGGATCCCGTACAAGCAGACCCCCAACACAACCACAAACCGATCTAAACCAACGGAGCTGATGATGAGTACCAGCACTATATGGATCGTGATCGCCGTGGTGGCGGCGATTTTACTGATTGCTGCCTTCGTCGTCGCGATCGGCAGAGCACGGAGTCGCCGCCGGCAGCGGCGGGCCGATGAGATTCGCGAACAAGCGAGGGTGGCGACAGCCAAACTTGAACGGCGCGAAGCACTTCCGCAAGAAACAGCCGCTAAGGCCCGTGCGGCACAAGCCGAGGCGGAGGTCAAGGCGGCCGAAGCCGCCCGGCTGCGGGAGCAGGCGGCCAAGCATCAAAGCGACGCCGCGACATCGCGCGAGCAGCTCCAGGAGCGATGGAACCGCGCTGACAGCATCGATCCCAAGACCGGAAAGCAAGCGCGCGAAACTGCCGGGCCCACGTCGGCCCCCGGTGCGGCGCGGGGTGAGGGGTCATACGAACCGACGACCGACGCCGGGGCCGTAGAAGCCGGTAACTACCGTGAAGCCGGCGCGAATCATCGGTCGGCGGCCAGTTAACTCAGGGCCGCAGGGCGACCCGACGGCCCGTCCCCTCAACGGGCCATCGGGTCGCCCGTTGTTGCTGGCCGAGCGTGACGCCAGTGCGAAATATCAAGGGCGGATATCGCAGCAGCGATACGCCCGCGACAAAGTCTTAAAGCCAGGTGTCCTGGGTGGTGGTGGTGAGAAAGGCTTCCAGGTCGTCGCGCCACTGGGCCGGCGTGGTCTTGTCCGGTTCGATGCCGGTGTATTCACCGCGATAGAACAGCAACGGCCGCGGTTTGATCTTGGGAGCCTCCGACAGTGATTCGACCGCGCCGAACACCACGAAGTGATCGCCGCCGTCGTGTACGGACGCTACCGTGCAGTCGATGTAGGCCAGTGACCCGTCGATGATCGGCGAACCGAGTTGTGAAGGGTGCCAGTCGACACCGGCGAACTTATCGAGTTCCTTCGACCCGAATCGCGCGGAAATGTGCTTCTGCTTCTCGGTCAGTACATTGACGCAGAACCGGCCGCTGGCCTGGATAGCTTTCCAGGACCTCGACACCTTGGTCGGGCAGAACAGCACCAGCGGCGGGTCCAGCGACAGCGCCGCAAAAGATTGGCAGGCAAAGCCGCTCGGCACGCCGTCGTGCACGGTGGTGATGATGGTGATCCCGGTGCAGAACTGGCCCAGCACCTGGCGGAAGGCCCGTGGATCGATTTGCGCCGACATGATTAGCTTCGGGTCAGCCGCTCATGCCGACGGTGAAGTCGTGACCCCACAAGCTGACGGCGGTGCTTTCCCGGGCGAGCCAGTCGGCGTCGTCGACTTTCCTACCCTCGCAACCGAATTCGACGTCAAATCCGCCGGGTGTCTTCATGTAGAACGACAGCATCAGGTCGTTGACGTGACGGCCGAGGGTGGCCGACATGGGCACCTTACGGCGCAACGCGCGATCCAGGCACAGGCCAACGTCGTCGGCGTTTTCGACTTCGACCATCAGGTGGACGATGCCACTAGGCGTCGGCAACGGCAGGAAAGCCAAGCTGTGGTGACGCGGATTGCAGCCGAAGAACCGCAGCCACGCGGGCGCCCCATCGGCGGGCCGACCCACCACTTGGGGCGGCATCCGCATCGAGTCCCGCAACTTGAAGCCGAGCACATCCCGGTAGAAGTGCAACGCCTCGGCGTCGTTTCGGGTGGACAACACCACATGGCCCAAACCCTGCTCACCGGTGACGAACTTGTGCCCGTACGGGCTGACCAGCCGGCGGTGTTCCAGCGCCGCGCCGTGGAAAACCTCCAGGCAGTTACCCGACGGGTCGGAAAACCGGATCATCTCGTCCACCCGGCGATCCGCCAGCTCGGCGGCGGTGGCCTCCTTGTACGGTGTGCCCTCCACGTCGAGCCGATTCCGGATTTCTTGTAGGCCTTCGGCATTCGCGCATTCCCAGCCAGCCTCCAGAAGCCGGTCATGCTCACCGGGCACGATCACCAGCCGGGCCGGGAAATCATCCATACGCAAATACAGCGCACCCTCGGTGGTGCCCTTGCCTTCGATCATGCCGAGCACTTTGAGGCCGTAGTCGCGCCAAGCCGCCATATCGGTGGCCTCGATGCGCAGATAGCCCAGAGACCGGATGCTCATCACGCACCTCCCAGGAAATCAACGGTCAACTTGTTGAACTCGTCGAACTTCTCCACCTGCGCCCAGTGCCCACATTGCCCGAAAACGTGCAGCTGCGCACGCGGAATGGTTTTCAGCGCGACCAGCGCACCGTCCAGCGGGTTGACCCGGTCCTCGCGCCCCCAGATCAGCAGCACGGGCTGACGCAGCCGATACACCTCGCGCCACATCATGCCGAGCTCGAAATCGGCCCCGGCGAACGACATTCCCATCGCCCGGGTCGCCGTCAGCGATTCCGGCGTGCTGGCCAACGCAAACCGCTCGTCCACCAACTCTGGCGTGATCAGCTTCTTGTCGTAGACCATCACGCGCAGGAACGCCTCGAGATTCTCTCGGGTGGGATCCGTGGAGAACGCACCCAGGCGTTTGACGCCCTCGGTCGGGTCGGGTGCAAACAGGTTGATGCTCAGCCCGCCGGGACCCATCAGCACCAGGCGTCCGGCCCGGTCGGGGTAGTCGAGGGCAAACCGGACCGCGGTGCCCCCACCTAGCGAATTGCCCACCAGCGGAACCCGCCCCAATCCCAATTGGTCGAAGAGCCCCTTGAGCGCCCTCGCGGCATAGCGGTTGAACTGCCCGTGCTCCGCTCTCTTGTCGGAGTGGCCGTAGCCCGGCTGGTCGACGGCCAGCACATGGAAATGCTGCGCCAGCACCGGAATGTTGCGCGCGAAGTTCGTCCAGCTCGCCGCTCCCGGACCGCCGCCGTGCAGCATTACGACTGTCTGCTCGTTGCCAACGCCGGCCTCGTGGTAGTGCAACTTGAGCGGTCCGTCAACGTCTACCTCTACAAACCGCGAGGTGGACTCGAAGGTCAACTCCTCGGTCACCGTCATGGCTCAGACCATGGTGTCGCCGGGCGGCAACCCAAACTCGTGATTTCCGAAGATCACGTACGCGCGCTCTGGGTCGTTGGCGGCATGCACCCGGCCGGCGTGCGCATCCCGCCAGAACCGTTGAATCGGCGCGTCATTGGCCAGCGCGGTGGCGCCGGATGCCTCGAACAGCCGATCGATCGAGGCGATCGAACGCCCGGTGGCCCGCACCTGGTCACGGCGGGCGCGGGCACGCAGATCGAAGGGAATCTCCTTGCCGGCGGCCAACAGCGCGTACTCGTCGCCGACGTTGCCGATCAGCTGGCGCCATGCGGCGTCGATATCACTCGCGGCCTCGGCGATGCGGACCTTGGCGAACGGGTCGTCCTTGGCCTTTTCCCCGGCGAACGCCGCGCGCACCCGCTTGCCCTGATGCTCCACGTGCGCCGCATACGCGCCGTAGGCCATGCCGACAATCGGCGCCGAGATGGTAGTGGGATGCATTGTGCCCCAAGGCATTTTGTATACCGGAGCGGTGTTGTTCTGCAGCCCGGCCGCGGTGTGGTCGTTCATCTCCTTGTAGGACAGGAACCGGTGGCGGGGCACAAAGACGTCCTTGACGACGACCGTGTTGCTGCCGGTGCCGCGCAAGCCGACGACATGCCACACGTCGTCGATGCGGTATTCGGTGCGCGGGATCAGGAAGCTGCCGAAGTCGACCGGACGGCCATCCTTGATGACCGGGCCGCCGAGAAAAGCCCATGTCGCGTGATCACAGCCCGATGACCAGTTCCATGAGCCGTTGACCAGGTAGCCGCCGTCGGTTACGACGCCGGCCCCCATCGGCGCATACGACGACGAGACCCGCACGGTTGGGTCGTCGCTCCACACCTCTTCCTGAGCCCGCTGATCGAACTGGGCAAGGTGCCAGTTGTGTACGCCGATGATCGAGCTCACCCAGCCGGTGGACCCGCATGCGCTCGCCAGTCGCCGGGTCGCCTCGTAGAACAGCGTGGGATCGCATTGCAGTCCGCCCCACTGCTCGGGCTGCAAAAGGGTGAAGAAGCCGACGTCCTGGAGCTCCTGAACGGTCTCGTCGGGCAGCCGGCGCAGATCCTCCGTCGCCTGAGCGCGCTCCCGAATCTGCGGAAGCAGATCATCGATGCCGGCCAAAACCGACTGCGCATCACGCTGTTGAATGGACGTCACTTAGGGTGCCTCCTGAGAGTGCGGACTTACACCAGAGACTAGAACACGTTCCGATTCGTGTCGAGCAGGGTATTCCTGCGGCTGGTAGCGATACGAATCCACTTTTCTGTAACATGTTCTAGTTGTGACGAAAGGGAAGGGCGGGCCTTGACCGGGGCGATTCCCGACGAGCCACTCGGTGACCACGTCCTTGAACTGCAGATCGCCGAGGTCGTCGCCGAAACCGACGACGCGCGGTCGTTGGTGTTCGCCGTGCCGAACGAGCCGGGCGATCCCGACATCCCGCCGGAGCGGCTGCGCTACGCACCCGGCCAGTTCCTGACGCTGCGCGTTCCCAGCGACCGCACCGGCTCGGTGGCCCGCTGCTACTCGTTGTGCAGCTCGCCGTTCACCGACGACGCGCTCACCGTCACGGTCAAGCGAACCGCGGCCGGATACGCATCGAACTGGCTATGCGACCACGCGCAGGCAGGCATGCGGATCCACGTGCTGGCCCCATCGGGCAACTTCGTTCCCAAGACGCTCGACGACGACTTTCTGCTGGTGGCCGCCGGCAGCGGGATCACCCCGATCATGTCGATCTGCAAGTCGGCGCTGACCGAGGGCAGCGGGCAGGTGACGCTGCTCTACGCCAACCGCGACGACCGTTCGGTGATCTTCTCCGACGCGCTGCGTGAGCTGTCCGCCAAGTATCCCGACCGGCTAACGGTGGTGCACTGGCTGGAATCGCTGCAGGGCTTGCCGAGCGTAGCCGCGCTGGCGAAGCTGGCGGCCCCCTATACAGATCGGCCCGTGTACATCTGTGGGCCCGGCCCATTCATGGATACGGCCCGCGAAGCGCTTGAAATTCTGAAAGTTACTGCGCCGCAAGTGCATATCGAAGTGTTTAAGTCGCTGGACTCGGATCCGTTCGCGGCGGTCAAGATCCACGACACCGACGAAGGCGCTGGTAACGGGGCGCCGCCGGCTACCGCGGTGGTAGAGCTGGACGGCGAGACCCATACCGTGTCGTGGCCGCGTAACGCCAAGCTGCTCGATGTGCTGCTGGCCAAGGGTCTTGACGCGCCGTTCTCCTGCCGTGAGGGTCACTGCGGCGCATGTGCCTGCACCCTGCGCAAAGGCAAGGTCAGCATGGAAGTCAACGACGTGCTCGAGCAGCAGGATCTCGACGACGGCCTAATTCTGGCCTGTCAATCTCACCCGGAATCTGATTCGGTAGAAGTGACCTACGACGAATAGTCGCGGGGTTAAGTTCACCTTTGGGGTTAGCGAACCGGAAGGGGAGCACCGATGAAGCGGCTGGTTAAGGGCTTTGCAGTCGTCGCGGCCATGCTGATGTTCCTGCCCGCTGGGTTCTCCCGGGCGGCGAGCAACACCGCCACAACGTTGTTTCCGCTGGACGGCCCCAATCAGCTGGAGACGCACACTTTCCTCAATTGCTTCAAATCCGATGGCCACTGCGACTTCACCGCCGGGGCCGACACGCGCACGCCCGACGGTGTGACCGGATTCCCGCCCGGCCTCTGGGCCCGCCAAACCACCGAGATCCGGTCGACGAACCGGATGGCTTACCTGGACGCGCACGCGACCAGCCAGTACGAGCGGGTCATGAAAGCGATGGGGTCCGACGAGATCACCACCGTGTACTTCGGTGAAGGCCCGCCCGACAAGTACCAGACGACCGGCCGCATCGACTCGACCGATTGGTCGACGGGCCAGCCCAAGACCGACGTCAACGTCATCGTGTGCACCCACATCCAGGTGGTCTACCCCGGGGTCGACATCACCTCCCCCAGCACCTGCGCACAGACCACGTTCTCCTGAGGCGTGTCAGCTACGCGCCCTGAGCACGCGCGGGCGGACCTGCGCAAGGCTGATCCGATCCTGGCGCGCCTGATCGACACTCATCCCAGCTTCGACCCGCGGGCCTGGCTAGCGAACCTACCGCCGATGAATGCCTTCGGAGCGTTGATATTTCAGGTGATCGGTCAGCAACTTTCAGTTCGTGCGACCAGACGCATTCTTGAGCGGCTGGTGGAGCTCTTCGGCGACGCACTGCCCACCCCGGATGGCTTTTTGGCCATGGCTCCCGAGGACCTGGTCGAGGTGGGACTGTCGCGACGCAAAGTCGCGACTCTGCGGGAAGCCGCTCGGCGCTTCGCCGACGGCCAATGGCGCGAGGATGAACTTCGCCGCCTGTCTGACCGCGAAATAGAAGACCGCCTGACGACGGTCTCGGGAATCGGCCCGTGGACCGTGCACGGCCTGTTGATCATCGCCTTTGATCGCCAGGACGTCATGCTGCCCGGCGACCTTGCCCTTCGCAAGGCAATTCAACGGGTCTACGCCATGGATCACCTGCCCGCCGAGAAGGAAGTTGTTGCCCTGGCGGAGCGCTGGCGCCCGTGGCGCAGTCTGGCCGCCGCATATCTATTCCAGGCCACGTTCGAAAGGCCTCAATCACAGTGAACCCCGAAAAAGTCAGCCTCACCGGGACGCAGCAGACTGCGCTGGTCACCCTGTATGGCAAAGCGCTCGACAGCCGCAGGCCGGATTCCATTCTTGCCGATCGGGAGGCCGATAAGGCCGTGCAGCGCATCGACTATGACTTCAGCACCTTGCGGGTGCGCCGTCAGCGATCAAAAATCGGTCGCGGTGCGGTCGAAGGCCTACGACAGGCGGGTGACGCGATTCCTCGACGGCCATCCCGAATGCGTCGTGCTGCATCTGGGCTGCGGACTCGATACGCGGCTCTACCGCGTCGACCCGCCATCCACCGTCAGCTGGTATGACATCGACCTGCCTGATGTCGCCGCGTTGCGGCAGCGGCTATTTCCGCCACGCGCAGGCCCGCACGCTATCGGTGCCTCGGTCACCGACCCGAAGTTGCTCGACGCAATTCCTAACGACAAGCCGGTCATGGCTGTCGCCGAGAGGCTGACGCCGTATCTGCGCCGCGCCGATGGCGTGGCGATGCTGCGGCGCATCGTCGCGCACTTCGCAGCGGGTGAAATGCTCTTTGACGGCTACAACCGAGTGGGACTGTGGCTCCTGCAGCGCTACCCTCCGGTGAAAGCTTCTGGGGCGCAGCTGGACTGGAGCATAGGTAACCCGAACGAACTCGAAACGGCAGTCCCGGGACTGGTATTCGACTGCGAATGGTGGTTCGCGGACGCAGAAGAGATCAAGCGGTACTACTCGCCGTTGTATTGGCAGTGGATGCAGATGCTATTCCGTATCATCCCGATCAGGCGGCTCGGCCGGGGCCTGCGCTACCACTTCGGGTCAGACGTGTGACAGCTTCTCGTCGGGTAAGCCGTTGGGCGCTGTGGTCTTCGAAGCGCTCGACTCGCGCGTCAGGAAGCCGGTGAGTTCTCCGATCGCGCTCATCAATGGAGCCGGGAAAACGATGGTGGTGTTCTTCTCTACCCCCAGTTCGAGCAGGGTCTGCAGGTTTCGCAGCTGCAAGGCCAGCGGGTGCTTCATCATGGTGTCGGATGCATCGCCGAGCGCCGCGGCGGCGAGAGCTTCCCCTTCTGCGGCAATGATTTTGGCGCGCTTCTCACGCTCGGCTTCGGCCTGGCGGGCCATCGCGCGTTTCATGCTGTCGGGCAGCTGGATGTCTTTGAGCTCCACCAACGTGACCTCCACACCCCATTCCACGGTGGTGGTGTCGAGGATCTGGCGGATGCTGCCGTTGATCTTTTCGGTCTGGGCGAGCACTTCATCGAGAGAATGCTGCCCGACGACGTTGCGCAGGGTGGTCTGTGCGATCTGATCGATGGCGGCGTTGACGTTCTCGATGACGACGACCGATTTGCGGGCATCGGTGACACGGAAGAAGGCAACCGCGGCGATGTCGACACTCACGTTGTCGCGGGTGATGATTCCCTGCGACTGGATCGGCATGGTCAGATGCGCATCGAAACCCGCCACAGTCGGTCGATGATCGGGATGATGAATCGCAACCCGGGCTCGCGAACGCCGATCACCCGGCCGAGGCGAAAGTGCACACCGCGCTGATACTGCTGCACTATCCGGATCGAGGCACTCAACAACAGCACGGGCACGATCGCCACGACGACTATCGCAATTACGGCGTTAGAGCTCACATAGCTAACGTTAGGAACGGCGTCGGCGGCTGTCAGCAGCCGGTCTGCATGGCCAAAAGGCCCTTCCCGCACGCAAGCCGCGAACAAGATGGGCCGAGATCGCGCCCACGGCTGTGATTTGTCGGAACCCACAACCATGGCGGCAATTTCGCCGCTAACGAGGTAGCCCGAGGAGTCGCTCGGCGGCGACTGTGAGCAGGATCTGCTCCGTGCCGCCGGCGATCGTGAGGCAGCGGGTGTTCAGGAAGTCGAACACCGCGTGGTTGTGGACGAGGCCACCGCCTTCGGACACGTCCATCATGTATTCGGCCAGTGCCTGCCGATAGCGGACTCCGATGAGTTTGCGCACGCTGGACTGTGCCCCGGGATCCTGGCCGCCAACAGCGAGCTGGGCGATGCGCTGGTCCAGCAGCGCGCCGGTCTGGGCAGTGACGATCAACCGCCCCAGCCGGTCTTGCTGGGCAACATCGAGGTCGATCTGTCCCAGCACCTTGAGCAGCTCTTCCATCGGGTTGCCCAGCGCGGTTCCGGTGGCCATCGCGACCCGCTCGTTGGCCAGTGTGGTCCGCGCCAGCCGCCAGCCGTCGTTCACGTCGCCGACCACCATCTCGTCGGGGACGAACACGTTGTCTAAGAAGACTTCGTTGAACAGCGAGTCACCGGTGATCTCACGCAGCGGCCGGATTTCAATGCCGGGTGAGCTCATCTCCACCAGGAAATAGGTGATGCCTTTATGCTTCGGAGCGTTTGGGTCCGTTCTCGCCAGGCACACGCCCCACCGCGCCTTCTGTGCTGCGGATGTCCACACCTTCTGTCCGGTCAGCAGCCAGCCGCCGTCGGTCCGTACCGCCTTGGTCCGCAGTGACGCCAGGTCAGAGCCGGCTCCCGGCTCGGAAAACAGCTGACACCAAATGAATTCGCCGCGCGTGGTGGCCGGCACGAAGCGTTCGATCTGCTCGGGCGTGCCGTGCTCGAGGATGGTCGGCACAGCCCACCAACCGATCACCAAGTCCGGGCGCACCACGCCGGCCGCCGCCATCTCCTGATCGATCAGCAGCTGTTCGGCCGGTGACGCGCCGCGCCCGTACGGCGCCGGCCAGTGCGGCGCCTGCAGCCCCGCCTCGGCGAGCGCCACCTGTCGTTTCTCCTTGGGCAGCGCGGCGATCTGGGCGACGACGGCGGCAATCTCCGGCCGCAGGCCCTCGACGTCGGTGAGGTCGATACCCAGGCGGCGTCGCACGCCGGCCTGAGTCAGTGCGGTGACACGGCGCAACCAGCGCTGCGCGCCACCGAGGAACCGGCCGATGCTGTGCGCGCGGCGCAGGTACAGATGCGCATCGTGCTCCCAGGTGCAGCCAATGCCGCCGAGCACCTGGATGCAGTCTTTGACGTTGGCTTTCGCGGCGGCGATGCCGATGCTCGCGGCCAAGGCCGCCGCGAGAGAAAACTGGGCTTGATCGGACTCCGCCGCGGCGCGCGCGGCGTCGGCGGCGGCCACTTCGGCCTGCTCGGCGCGGCACAGCATCTCCGCGCACAGGTGCTTGACGGCCTGGAAGCTGCCGATCGGCTTGCCGAACTGCTCGCGCACCTTGGCGTAGGCGACGGCGGTGTCCAGCGACCATCGCGTCACGCCGGCCGCCTCAGCAGCCAGCACGGTCGCGGCCAGTTCCTCGATGCGCTGCCCCGCCTCCCCGATCACCGTGGCCGGCGCCGAGGTCAGCACCACCCGGGCTAGTGGCCGGGAAAAGTCGGTGGCCTGCAACGGCTCCAGGGCTACGCCGTCGCTGTCGGTGTCGATCAGCAGCCACTTTCCGTCGGCCGGCAGCAGCACTACGCCGCCATCGGCGGCGCCCAGCACCAGCGGCAGGTTGCCCGACGCCTGCGAAGTCTCGCCGTCGAACTGCACTTGGTTCTCTGGGCCCTCGAGGGCCACTCCGGCGAAGCGTTCACCAGAGGCCAGCGCGGCCAGCAATTCGGGATCGGAGACCGTCAACGTGGCCAGCGCGGTGGTCGCGACCGGCCCGGGTACCAGCGCCTTGGCCGCTTCCTCGACCATCGCGCACAGGTCCTCGATAGTGCCGCCCGCACCGCCGCAATCCTCCGGAATTGCGACGCCGAAGATACCCAGGTCTGCCAGGCGGGCGAATACCGGCCGCCAGGCGTCGGCGCTGCCTTTTTCCGAGCCCTGCTCTATCGCGCGGATCGCCGCGGTCCCGCCCGGTCCCGAGGTCGAATTGCGGGCCCAGTCGCGCACCAGGGCGCGCGCGGCGAACTGCTCGTCGGTGACGGTCGCTACCACCCTCAGGTCCTCCGCGTCCTTGATTCGGCGTGGCAAGGGGCGCTAGGGCCCCCAGGCCTTGATTGTCCTGCTTGGCTCGGGCTGCTGCGCAACCACCCCACCGGCAGACTAGAACGTGTTCTAATAGTGCCAGCGGTCGACAGTCAAGTCGAAAGGCATTACAGCAGCACACGTGGTTGCCCCGGCGGTACGGAGGTGGGAAATTCACACTCAGCCTGCGTATCGTTTGCAAACGAGCCGCCCGGAACAGGAGCAACCCATCAAATGCCCGCCAACTCCAACTCGAGCCGCGTTTCCGACTCGCAGCCGCGCGAGGTCATGAACGTGGCGGTATTGGCTGAGTCCGAACTCGGCTCGGAGGCACAGCGGGAACGGCGCAAGCGCATCCTGGACGCCACCATGGCCATCGCGTCCAAAGGTGGCTACGAGGCGGTACAGATGCGTGCCGTGGCGGACCGGGCCGATGTGGCGGTGGGGACGCTGTACCGGTATTTCCCGTCGAAGGTGCATCTGCTGGTGTCGGCACTGGGCCGGGAGTTCAGCCGGATCGACGCCAAAACCGACCGCTCGGCGCTTGCCGGGGGCACGCCGTTTCAGCGGCTGAACTTCATGGTGGGCAAGCTCAACCGCGCGATGCAACGCAATCCGCTGCTCACCGAGGCGATGACGCGTGCCTACGTCTTCGCCGACGCCTCTGCGGCCAGTGAGGTCGACCAGGTCGAAAAGCTGATTGACAGCATGTTCGCGCGCGCGATGGCCGACGGCGAACCGACCGAGGACCAGTACCACATCGCACGGGTGATTTCCGACGTGTGGCTGTCGAACCTGCTCGCGTGGCTCACCCGGCGCGCCTCGGCAACCGACGTCAGCAAGCGGCTCGACCTGGCCGTGCGGTTGTTGATCGGCGACTCCGAGGGGTCATAGCAACCAGGCAGCAGGCTTAGGCAGGCGGGCCGGCGGTGCGGCCCCGGATCAGCTCGGTCTCTAACAGCTCGACGGCCGGCAGGCCCGACCGCGGCGGTTTCAGCAGCAGTTCCCCCGCCCGCCGGCCCTTCTGCAGGCTCGGCTGCGACACCGTGGTCAATCCGCGGCTGATTGCCTCGGGCACGCCGTCGAAACCGGTGACGCTCATCTGCCCGGGCACGTAAATGCCGTGTGCCCGAAGGTAATCCATGGCCGAGAGGGCCAATATGTCTGCCGTGCACATCAGCGCGGTGATCCGCGGATTGGCTTCCAGCGCCACCTTGGCGGCACTGCCGCCCGACGTCGGCAGGTGCTCGTAGCTTTCCACCACGGTCAGCGAATCCGGGTCGACACCGGCGGCCTTCATTGCCTCCCACACGCCGATGATGCGTTCGCGCTGCACGTCGAAGGCCGGGGACCGCAGCCGGTCGGCCTCCACCAGGCCTTGCCGGCGGTCCCGGCCCAGCCGCATGGTCAGCAACCCGATCTGGCGATGCCCCAGGCCGAGCACGTAGTCGGCGAGCTCGCGCATGGCCGCCCGGTCGTCGATGCCCACCCGGGACACTCCGGGCAGGCCTTTGGGCTGGTCGACCACCACGACCGGCAACCGCCGTTGCAACACCACCTGCAGGTAGGGATCGTCGTCGCATACCGAATACACCACGAACCCGTCCACGCCGGCGGCAAGCACGGCGGCTGTTCCGTCTTCGAGGCTCTGGCCGGGTCCGACGGCCACCAGCAGTAGTCCCTGCCCCAGCGCTTCGCACGATTGCGCTACTCCCGCAACGAAATCCCGTGCCGCCGGGTCGCTGAAGAAATAGGTCAGCGGTTCGGCCATCACCAAACCAACCGCACCGGCTTTGCGGGTCCGCAATGATCGCGCCACCGGGTCAGGTCCGGCGTAACCCATCCGCTTCGCCGTCGCGAGCACTCGTTCCCGCATGGCGGCGGAGAGCTGATCGGGCCGGTTGAAGGCATTCGAAATCGTGGTGCGAGAAACCTTCAGTTCGGTCGCCAACGACGCCAGAGTCGCACGCCGGCGCGGTGTGGGACTCACGTTCGGTGAGGCTACAGCGGTTCGAGGCTTGCGCCTATGCGGCTTCGACCGTCACTTTGTAATGGAAACGATTTTCATTAGTATTGTGGGTCGGCTGGCGGGCCAGGGAGAGGACATCGAACGTACCCATGGCGCTGACGCGGAGATGCATCGCGATAGCGAATGTGATGCGTTGGCTATCGGCCGTTCTGGTTCTGCTGGGTGGCTGGGCCATACTCACCGGCTGTGGTTCTCGGGCACATCCGCGCGCGACCGCCGTCGTGGCGTCCACAGACGTGTGGGGCAGCGTGGCGCGTGCAGTCACCGGCCGTCATGTCGCCGTCAGTTCGATCCTGAGCGGGGCGGACGCCGACCCGCACTCGTACCAAGCCAGTCCCACCGACGCCGCCGCCATCGCCGACGCCGCCTTGGTGGTCTACAACGGCGGCGGTTATGACCCTTGGGTGGACCAGGTGCTGGCCGGGCATCCCGCCGTCCAATCGGTCGATGCCTACTCGTTTGTCACGAACTCCACGGACACTTCGGGGGGAGGGCAACCGCCCGACGAGCACGTGTTCTACGACCTGAGTGTCGCCAAGTCGGTCGCCTCTTTCATCGCCGACCGGATGGCGGCCACCGACCCGGGCAATGCCGCCGACTACCGGGCCAACGCGGCCGAATTCTGCCGCGGCGCCGACGCCGTCACCATCTCCGAACACGCCATTGCCAGTGCATACCCCGACGCCGAAGTGATCGCGACCGAGCCCGTCGGCCACTACCTGTTGGCGGCGTCCGGCCTGGCCAACCGCACCCCGGCCGCCTTCACCGCGGCTAACGAGAACCAAACCGATCCTTCGCCTGCCGACATGGCAACCGTCCTCGATTTGATCGACCGTCGTCAGGTCTCGGCGCTGCTGGTCAACCCGCAGACATCCACCGCCGCGATAAACGGCCTCGAGAATGCCGCCCGGCGGGCGGGTGTGCCCGTGACCGAAGTGACCGAGACCCTGCCCGACGGCACCGACTATCTGACCTGGCAGCGCAACACGGTCGACCGATTGCTGGCTGCGCTGCGGTCGCCCCGGTAGGCAAGACCGTGAGTCTCGACGCGGTCCAGGCGGTTCGCCGCCATGCAGACACGGTTTCGCTGCGCGGTGCCCGGCTGGCGTTCGGTGATCGCGTGCTGTGGGACCACCTCGACCTGTCGGTGTCGCCCGGCGAGTTCATCGCTGTGCTCGGCCCCAACGGCAGCGGCAAGACGTCGTTGCTCAAGGTGCTGCTCGGGCAGCTGCCGCTGGACACCGGTGTCGCGCTGGTGGATGGAAAGCCGGTCACGTCGGGCAGCGGACGCATCGGCTATGTGCCGCAGCACCGCCCGATGGATCGGGATGTGATGCTGCGGGGACGCGACCTGGTTCGGCTGGGTATCGACGGACGGCGCTGGGGCGGCACGCCGCCGAGGTCGGCCGACCGGGCGCGCCGGCGCGCGGCCGTGTGGCAGGCGCTGCGACAGGTCAACGCCGAACGCCTGGCCGATGTCCGGGTCGGCGTGATGTCGGGCGGCGAGCTGCAGCGGGTGCGCATCGCTCAGGCGCTGGCCGCCGACCCCATGCTGCTGCTCTGCGATGAACCGCTGCTGACCCTGGACCCGGCCAACGCGAAGCTGGTATCAGCGCTGATCGACCGCCGACGCCGGGATGCCGCAACCACGGTCATCGTCGTCACCCACGAGGTCAACGCGATCCTGCCGTATGTGGACCGGGTGCTGTATCTCGTCGATGGGCGATTCAGGATCGGCACCGTCGAGCAGGTGATGACCACGCAGACACTCTCGGCGCTGTACCGGGCCGACATCGCAGTGGTGAAGGTCAATGACCGCTATGTGGTGGTGGGCGAGCCCGCGCCCGATGGGTGCGACCGATGACCCACCGGCTCGCCGACATGCTGGACCACTTGTTCTCCTTCGACATCACCGCCCACCTACTCGGCCACGACTTCGTCCAGCAAGCGCTGCTCGCGGCCGCGCTGCTGGGACTGGTGGCCGGGCTGATCGGGCCGTTCATCGTGATGCGCCAGATGTCGTTCGCCGTGCACGGTTCCAGCGAATTGTCGCTGACCGGGGCCGCGTTCGCGCTGCTGGTCGGGTATGAAGTGGGCGTGGGCGCGCTGATCGGCAGCGCCCTGGCAGCCGCGCTGTTCGGCATCCTCGGTCAGCGAACCCGGGAGCGCGATTCGGTGATCGGCGTGGTGCTGGCCTTCGGATTGGGCCTGGCGGTGCTGTTCATCCACCTCTACCCGGGTCGGACCGCGACCAGTTTCGCGTTGCTGACCGGCCAGATCGTCGGCGTTGGCTACACCGGGCTGGCCATGCTGGCGCTGGTTTGCTTGCTGGTTATCGCCGTGCTGGCGACGTGCTACCGCCCACTGTTGTTCGCCACCGTCGATCCCGACGTCGCTGCCGCTAGCGGCGTGCCCGTGCGCGCGCTGGGCATCGTGTTCGCCGCCCTGGTCGGAGTGGTGGCCGCTCAGGCCGTGCAGATCGTCGGGGCCCTGCTGGTGATGTCGCTGCTGATCACGCCGGCGGCCGCGGCCGCCCGGGTGGTCACCTCGCCGGCGACGGCGATGGTGGCCTCCGTGATCTTCGCCGAGGTTTCCGCCGTCGGAGGCATCGTGCTGTCGTTGGCGCCCGGCGTCCCGGTGTCGGTCTTCGTCGCAGCCATCTCGTTCCTGATCTATCTGTTTTGCTGGCTGCTCGGGCGTCGGCGGGAGGCTTCCGCTTAAGCTGGTCACACAAACGGGCCACCGAGCCAGGGGAGCTAGGGGAGGCAACAGTGCGCCGGCAAATAGCGGTTTTTGTGCTGGCCGGGGTTTCTGCGCTCGCTGTCGGCTGCACCACCATCGTCACCGGGAGGCCCGTCGCCGGCGACAATTCCGGCCCGCTGACGCAGCAGCCCATAGCGGTATCAGCGATTGAGGGGCTGCTGCTCGACGTGGACCAGATCAACAACGCGCTGAATGCGACATCGATGAAGGTGTGGTTCAACGCCAAGGCGATGTGGGATTGGAGTTCTGGTATCAGCGACAAGAACTGCCTGGCAGTAGACGGGCCCGCGCAGGACGAGGTCTATGCCGGCACCGGCTGGACCGCGATGCGGGGCCAGCGCCTCGATGACAGCGTCGACGACTCTAAGAAGCGCAACCACTACGCCATTCAGGCCGTGGTCGCCTACCCGTCCGCCCACGATGCCGACGCGTTCTACAACTCCTCGGTGCAAAGCTGGTCCGCCTGCGCCAATCGCCGGTTTTCCGATGTCACCCCCGGTCAGCCCGACACGGTGTGGACGGTGGCCGATATCAACAAGGTCAGTGGCACGCTCAGTACCTCCGAGGTTCAGGAAGGCGGCGACGACTGGGCCTGCCAGCGGGCCCTAACCGTGCGCAACAACGTCGCCATCGACATCGTGACGTGCGCCTACAGCCAAGCCGGTGGGTCGGCGGTCGATATTGCTTCCCAGATCGCGGCCAAGGCGGCCAAGCAGTAAGCGATGCGACGGTTTTCGCATGCCGCTTTGACGGCAACCTGCGCGGCGGTGCTGGCCACGGGGTGCATGCGGACGGTCGAGGGGTCGGCGGTAGCCGCCGAAACCGCGAATCTCGCGACCGCGACCACCACGACCGGCCAAGCACCGCGGGCGTTGCCGGTGACGGTGCTCGAAAGCCTGCTGCTGACCGCCGACCAACTCATCGCCCTGGTTGGTGGGGCGAACATGGCCCTGGTCGGCACGACCACGAGTACGTCGGACGCATCAACCATCATCGACGATCGCAGCTGCCTGGGACTCGGTTCGGTGGGGGACGTAACGATCTACTCCCACACCGGATATGTCGCGATGCGCGGCAACCAGTTCAGCACCCCCAACGCCGTGCGGGCCGACGTCACACAGCTCGTGACGTCGTTTACCACCGCCGCCGACGCGCAGGCTCTACTGCAGCGCGCACGGCAGGATTGGCAAGGATGCACGAACCGCCGATACGGCTTTCACTCGTCGAACGGCAACCACAGTTACTTCGACACCCACGGATTGCGCGGCAGCGGCTCCCGCATCGAAGTGTCAATGCGCCAGGAAGAAGACGCCAGGTGGGGATGCTCGCACGCGATGGCCGTCGGCGACAGCGTCGTCGCCGACGCACGGGTCTGCTTGCTCAATAAGGACACTGCGCCGGCGGTCAACAACCTCCTCGACCAAGTCATGGCCAAGATCCCCCAATAAGCTGGGTGGGTGGCCGGTATCGACATCAACGCCGACTTGGGCGAGAGCTTCGGCGTCTGGCGCCTCGGTGACGACGACGCCATGCTCGGAATCGTCACCAGCGCCAACGTGGCGTGTGGTTTCCATGCGGGAGATCCCGCGGGCCTGCTGCGAATATGCCGGTCAGCCGCCGAGCGCGGAGTGCGTATCGGGGCGCAGGTGAGCTACCGCGACCTCGCCGGGTTTGGCAGGCGCTTCATCGACGTCGCCGCCGAAGACCTTGTTGCCGATGTGGTGTATCAGATCGGCGCGTCGCAGGCGATCGCGCACGCATCCGGTTCCACGGTGTTGGGCATGGCGGGTTCGGCGTTTTCCGACGAGGCTTCCCGCCTCGGCTTACGCACGGTGGCCGAGGCGTTCGCCGATCGTGCCTATCGGCCGGACGGCCAGCTGGTTTCCCGTCGTGAACCGGGGGCGGTATTGCACGATCCGGCGGCGATCGCTGACCGCGTGGTGACCATGGTGAACTCGGGGCAGGTCACCGCGATCGACGGCGCCCAGCTTACTGTCCACGTGAAATCGATTTGCGTGCATGGTGATTCGCCAGGTGCGGTGCAGATTGCGAAGGCCGTTCGCGATCGCCTCAAGGCGGCCGGCACCGATATCAGGGCTTTCTGCTGATGCGCCTGCGGCTCGGTCGCCCCGATATCGCACGGTATGCGGATCGGTTCGACGCACCCGCCGCCGAACCCGAGGCGCTTTCGGTGACGTGGATGGGGGTGGCGACGCTGCTAATCGACGACGGGTCGTCCGCGCTGATGACCGACGGCTACTTCTCGCGCCCCAGCCTGGCGCGGGTTGCGGCCGGAAAGGTGTCGCCGTCACCGGCACGCGTCGACGGCTGCCTTGCCCGGGCCAAGGTGTCTCGGCTCGTGGCCGTTATCCCGGTGCACACCCACATCGACCACGCGCTGGACTCCGCACTGGTCGCCGACCGCACCGGCGCGCGGCTGGTCGGAGGCCAGTCCGCGGCCAATGTCGGGCGCGGATACGGGCTGCCGGAAAACCGGCTGGTCGTCGCGGTCGGTGGCGAACCAATCCAGTTGGGCGCCTACGACGTCACCCTCGTCGAGTCCCATCACTGCCCACCCGACCGGTTTCCCGGTGTGATCAGCGCACCGCTGACCCCACCGGTAAAGGCGTCGGCCTACCGGTGCGGGGAAGCCTGGTCGACGCTGGTGCACCACCGGCCGACCGGCCGGCGGCTGCTGATCTGTGGCAGCGCCGGTTTCGTCAAGGGCGCTCTGGCCGGCCACCGCGCCGATGCCGTCTATCTCAGCGTCGGACAGCTGGGGCTGCAGCCACTGTCGTACCTGATCGACTACTGGACCGAGACCGTGCGCACAGTGGGTGCCCGCCGGGTGGTCCTCATTCACTGGGACGACTTCTTCCGCCCGCTGTCAAAGCCGTTGCGGGCCTTGCCGTATGCGGGCGATGACTTGGACGTGTCCATCCGTGTCCTCGACGAGCTGGCCGCACAGGACGGTGTCGCACTGCACCTGCCGACGTTGTGGCGTCGCGAGGACCCCTGGATGTAGAGCGGCGTACACGTTGATATTGACCCTGGCGCTGCTGCTGCTTGCTGTCGTCCTCGGGTTCGCGGTCGCGCGCCCACGAGGCTGGCCGGAGGCGCTGGCGGCGGTTCCGGCAGCCGTCATCCTGGTCGCGGTCGGCGCGATTTCGGTCCATCAGGCGACCGCGCAGATTGCCGATCTATCGGGCGTGGTCGCTTTTTTGGGCGCGGTGCTGGTGCTGGCCAAGCTGTGTGACGACGAGGGCCTGTTCGAGGCCGCCGGCGCGGCCATCGCACGGGTGCGCGTCGGCTCGCACGGGCTGCTGCGCCAGGTGTTCGTCATCGCCGCGACCATCACCGCTGTCCTGAGCCTGGACGCCGCTGTGGTGCTGCTGACTCCGGTGGTGTTGGCCACCGTCCGCCGACTGCGTACGCCGGTGCGTCCCTACGCCTACGCCACCGCTCATCTGGCCAATGTCGCCTCGCTGCTGCTTCCGGTGTCGAACCTGACCAACTTGCTGGCCTTTCACACCGCGAACATCTCATTCACCAAGTTCACCCTGGTGATGGCGTCGCCGTGGCTGGCCGCGGTGGCCATGGTGTACGTGATCTTCCGCTGGTTTTTCGCCGCAGATCTGCGCATCACACCCAATCCCGAACATCGTGAGCCGGCGCCGCGGCCACCGGTTTTCGTCTTGGTGGTAGTGGCGCTGACGCTGGCCGGATTCGCGATCGCCCAATCGGTCGGGGTGGCCCCGGCCTGGGTTGCGCTGGCCGGCGCTTCGGTGCTGGGGGTGCGCAGCCTCAGCCGCGGGCACACCTCGGTGGTGGAGATTGTGCGTTCCGCGAGTGTGTCGTTTTTGGTGTTCGTTCTGGCGCTGGGCGTGGTGGTGCACGCAGTGATGCGCAGCGGAATCGACACCGCAATGTCTAAGGTGCTGCCGTCCGGTTCGGGTTTGCTCTCGTTGCTCGCCATCGCCGCGGTGGCTGCCGTGCTGGCCAACATCGTCAACAACCTGCCCGCCACGCTGGTGCTGCTGCCACTGGTCGCGCCCAGCGGGCCGGTAGCCATCCTGGCCGTCCTGCTCGGAGTCAACATCGGGCCCAACCTCACCTACGTCGGTTCACTGTCGAATCTGTTGTGGCGCCGCGTGCTGCGCCGGCACGATGTCGAGGCCAGCATCGGCGAGTACACCCGCCTCGGGTTGTGCACCGTGCCTACGGCCCTGGTGGTGGCGGTGCTCGCGCTGTGGGTGAGCGTGCGGCTACTGGGTATCTAAGCGCGCGAGCAGACGCAGACTCGCATTATTTCGCCCCCATTTGTGCGAGTCTGCGTCTGCTCGCCCTGGTAACCGCCACACCGCTGGTGGTTTAGCCAACCGAGTCCCTGAACTCGACGCCCTGCTGCAGCGCCTGCGCAGCTTCGGCTATGTCCACTACGGGATAGATCTGGTATTCGGCGATGATGGCGAATTTGCTTGTGACGTCGGCTAGCTCGGCGGGGTTGTCGGTTTCCACCACCGCGAATCCGCCAGCGCCGTCCAGGCGACCAACGAACTGGTGATACGTCGTTCCCTGCGGTTGCGTCCATTTCGAGAACACGGCCAGGCCACGCCGCAAGGACTCTTCATTTTCGGCTGCCGAGCCGTTCAGACGATACGTCCAGGCCACCACATACTTCATTGCATCCTCCTTGGGATTTCGTTGTTGTTGACAAGGCTTCGGGCCGCGCGCAGATGCGGGCGCGGATGGGCGCGGCAGCTACCACCGTGAACGGTGTTACCAGCGGGAAGTCACTGTCGAGCGATTCGATCTCGGCGCTTCGGATGATGCTGGCCAGCGCGAGCGTGGCCTCCAGCATCGCGAAGTGGTCGCCAATACATGAGCGTGGTCCGCCGCCAAACGGCAAGTACTGCCAACGGCTGCGACCCTTCGACCGTTCCGGGAGAAACCGGTCCGGATCGAAACACAGTGGGTCCTCCCAAAGTGCGGGGTCACGGTGCATCGCATAAAAGCTCACGAGGCCAATGGTTTCGGCCTCCACCCGGTAGCCGTCCACCACGATGTCGCGGGTGGGCGAGCGCATCGTTCCCGCCGCAGGCGGACACAGCCGTAGCGCCTCGTGCAACACGCGCACGGTAAGGCTGAGTTCGGCAACGTCGTCCGGGGTCAGAGCCCGCTCGCCCAGCGCGGCGACCTCCGCGCGCACCCGCTCCCGGATGTCGCGGTGATGCCCCAGTGACCACAACGCATAGGTCAGCGTGGTCGAGGTGGTGTCGTGGCCTGCGAGCATGAACAGCACCAACTCGTGGCAGATCTCGTCGTCGATCAGCGGCTGGCCGGTCTCCGGATCGATCGCCTCGATCAGGGCGCGCACCAACGGGGCGTCACGGTCGGGGTCGACGCGAACCGCGTGCAGGATTTCGGCGGCCAGCTGGTGCAGCGTGTCGTTGGCCTTACGAGCAGCGCGCTGGCCTCTGGTGGGCAGCCAACGCGGCGGATTCACTGGCCGCGCCGCGCGGTCGGCAACCCATGTCAATGAAGCACGCAGTGCACTGCCCACCTCATCGGCGCGGTCATCGAGGTCCATCCCAAGCACCGAGCGCCCAAGTGCCCGCAGTGTGAGCTTGCGGCACTCGGTATCGAGGTCCACCAAAGCGCCGTCACGCCAGCCGTCCGCGACCAATTGTGCTGCCGCGGCCATATGTCCCGCATAGCGGGCCACATGACGCTTGGTGAACATCGGCTGCAGCGTGCGCCGCCGCGGTAGCCACTGCTCGTGCGGAAGATTGAGCAGGTTGCCGCCCATCAGCGCGTGCATTTCGAGCATGGTGCGGGTGCGGCCCCGGTCGACGACCTCGTCGGTGAGGCCCAACAGATCACGAGCACCTTGCGGGCTGGCAATCAGCACTACGTTCGGTAACAGCCACTTCGGTCCGAGCACGATCCGGGTGATGGGTCCGCCGGCGTCCACCAGCGTCTGCAGACCGTCGATGTATGACCGCACCGCCTTGACCTGGCGCCAATACGGGAGCGGATTTTTCGGCGCCGGCGTCAGCGCCCCGACTTCGGATTTCTCTAGCGTCTCGGCCATGCCGACTCCTTTGTTGAACACACCGAACGGTCGCGGGTCGCAGTTCTGCAGGCACGGTATGGCCGACGTTTGGCTGTGCACATGCGTAGTCGACTACTCGACTTGCCCGAGCGCATTACGCGCAGACGAAGTTATTTCTGCTGCCCTGTGGGCGTACAGCTGACCGGGGCGTGCTCTAGCTAGCTGCAGGAAATCGGTCGCGGCACACCCCGCTCCGCGCAGCGCGTCAGTAACAAGTGGCTCCCGGCACTTCAGTGCCGCAGACCGCGCGCAGCGGTCATGGCATCGCCTCGGCCCAGGTCATATGTCCCTCGTATCCAAGCGATGTCGCAAGCGCGCGATACCGCTCGACAAGATGCCGGTATGTGGCGTCCTCACCATGCGCTCGCGCCAACAGCGCTCGCAGCCGCAGCACCATGATGTCGCGCGGCGGCCACTCGGCATCGGTGGGTGCGGCCGCCAATCTGTCCACGGCGCGCTCGGCATTTTCCAAGTCGCCCTTGGTCCCACGGCTCAGCAACGTTTCGACGAAATTGCCGGTGGCCGGGATACACCAGGTCTGCCGTTGATCGAACAGCTCATCCAGTAATGCCTGTAGCCGCCGTAACGCGTCCTCGGGATCTGCGCGCCTGGCTCTTTCCCGTGCGGCGTACACATCGGCGATCGCGACCTCGGTGAGAGTGAATTGTTCGTGCAGGCACATGTCGCGCACCCGCGCGAGCACCTCCAAACCGCGCTCGCGGTCTGGCGAGTCCCGGTGGACGAGCGCCAGCCCCATAGCCAGGCGCACCGAGGCGAGCGCGACATCGTCACCGGATCGCTCGGCGTCGCGCAGTGCTTCGGAGATTTCGCGCATTGCGCGATCGTCGGGAAGGAGCACCCCAAGCGGGATGGCTGGACCGTATTTGTAGGCGATGACAGTTGCGTGGGTCATCGGGTCGGCCGCGCGCGCCAATTCGACCGCCTGGTCGAAATCGCCGCGCCACCCTGCACGGCCGAGCCACCAGCGGGCGAGGCCGCGCCATGCCAAGGCGGTCGCCAGTGGTGATGGGCCGACTAGGTTCCCTTTCGTCGGGTCGCCGGCGGCCAGATCGATTACGGCTTGAGACCACCGCAGCATGTCGAGCGGTTCTCCGGCCTCGCACCGGGCGACGATCGCCGCGAATGACAACCCGACGGTCAACGTCGGGTCCCCGATCGACTCGAGCAGCGCCATGTATTCGGACGCCAACACGGATGCCTCACGCACGCGGGCGTGGAAGGCGTGCTCCATCACTAGACCGGCCATGCCGCTGACCAGGGAAGCCTTGTCCCCCGTGGCGGTGCACAGCTCCCGCAGCTCTTCGAAGCGGGTTCCGGAGATGTTCTCATGGACCCGCCATGCGGTGGCGCAGAGCAACGTGCGGGGCGCGATGCGCATCGCGGTCCGGTCGGCGTCGTCGTCGGGCAACGAGTCCGCGGCCAACCGTGCCCGCTCCCAGCTTCGCCGAGCCGATTCGATCTCGCGGTTGGTTAACCATGCGCCGGCACGCATGTGCCAGCCATAGGCCTCACGCAGGCGCCCGGCAGCCTCGAGATGCTGCGCAATAAGTGCCGCGTTCTCGTCGGCCGATTCGGGGTCACGCGCTTCGATGGCGGCAGCCAGGCGCCGGTGCAGTTCCGCGCGATCGGATTTGAGTTGCGACTCGTATGCGACCGTGCGTATCAGCGGATGGTGAAACGCATACTCCTTGGGTGCGGTGAACGTGATCTGGTCGATGAACTCGGCTTCGATGAGCTCATCGAAAGCCGCATCTACCCCCAGACGGCGCAGCAGATCGGCGTCGAAGCGTGATCCAGCCACCGCCGCAGCGTTCACTGCCCGCTTGGCCCTCGGATCCAGCCGGTCGATGCGTGCGGCGATTGCCGCATCCAGGGTTGGCGGGACACTGAGCTCGGCGGCATCTACCGGGCAGACGTATGCCCCGCGGTCACCATCTAGCACGCCGCGCGCTTCGAGGTCGCGCACGATCTCCTCGGCGAAAAACGGGTTCCCGCCGGCCCGCTCGGTGATCTTTGCGGCGATCTCGGTGACCGAGGGGTGTGCACCCACTAGCTCTGCGGTCAATGCTATCGACTCCGAATCGCTAAGCGCGCCAAGGTCGATCGTCTGCGCGCCGGGAACCCGAGTCAGCGCACCATGATAGTCCGGACGAGTTGTGATCAGCACCAAAGATCGTGCTTGTCGAATCACGGTGAAGACGTCGGCGAGCATAGATTCGCTAACCTCGTCGATCCAGTGCGCGTCCTCGATGACCAGGAGGCTCGGCGCCGTGCGTGCCAGCACTAGGGCGCTGATCAGTCCGGTCAGACGCCGGCGGCGCGCGTCAGGATCGATATCGGGGGCCGCGGCATCGGGGTCGGCGATGCCGAGTACATCGTCGAGCAGCAGCAGATCCTCTGGATCGGCCTGATCGACCTGTGCCCGCAACAATTCCCGCGCGGCCGCAGCGTGGAGATCGGCGACCCCTAACATCGCTCGCAGGAAGCGGGCCACGACACGAAACGGCAGGGCGCTGGCGTGGGACTCGCAGTACGCCGTGACAACCCCCACGCCGCGGCCTTTGGCGATGGCCGCGATCTCCACCGCGAGCCGGCTCTTGCCGATGCCCGCCGGGCCCACCCCAACCACGACACACCCATGACCGCTGACCGCTCTGTCGAGCATGCCGGTCAACGCGTCCATTTCCCACTGGCGTCCCACCAGCGCCAGCTCGTGAGAGCCTACGCCTCGGCCCTCAGTGGCGGTTCCCAGCAGGCGCCGCGCCGGAACGAGGTAGTCGACGCCTTTAATTTGCACCATCTCCCGCTCACCGAGCAGCACCGTATTCTCGACCAGGCGTGCGGTGGACTCGCTGCACATCACCCCGCCCTGCGGGGCTACGGATTCCATTCGCTGAGCGAGTCCGACCTGCTCACCGACCGCCGTATAACCTAAAGAACTTGCACCGACCTCTCCGACGATGACCTGACCGGAGTTGAGCCCCACCCGCAGTGCCAAACCAACGTGATCGCGCCTCGCTACCTCGGCGGCCAGTTGCTTGGCCTCCTGCTGAATTCCCAGCGCCGCAAGACATGCGCGAAAAGCATGATCCTCCAAGGCAAGCGGCGCGCCGAAGACGGCCATGATCCCGTCGCCGGTGAACTTGTCCACGGTGCCGCCGTAGCACCCCACCACTCTTGTCGCCCGGCCGACCAGCTCAGTCATCATCTCGCGCAATCGCTCTGCACCCACCGCCGCGGCGATGTCCATGGAATGCACCACGTCAGCGAACAGGACCGTCACCTGCTTGTACTCAGCCGGCTTCGAGCTGGCCGACACTGCCGCGCCGCACTCGCTACAAAACTTCGAATTCGTTCGCAACTCGGTCCCACACGCCGCGCACGCCAAGCCCGCCGCGGTCATGTCATCGCCCCGGCCCACACGATGTTCCATTCGAAGCCAAACGATCTCGCAATGGCGCGATAACGGTCACGCGAATTCCGATCGGCCTCATCGCGCCCCAGCAGGTCGTCCATCAACGCTGGCAGCCACCGTCGTCGGCCGTCTTGAACCAAGCCGCTCGGTCCGTCACTCACCGCCATACCGGCCTCACCCACCGTCGCCGGGACCGGACCGGATGATCGACGCCAGTTCCTCGCGTGACTGAGCCCCCACCCGCTGGCACGCCCGGTACACGTGGCCCTCCACGGTGCGCACCGACATCACCAGCTGGTCGGCGATCTGGCGGTTGGACAGACCGGCCACGACGAGTTCGATGACATCGCGCTGGCGGCCCGACAACTTAACACCCGCCGGAGTCCGAAGCGCCGGCGTGCACAAACCACCACATTCATCGGCTAATTCCCTGGCCACGGCGGCGGCGTACAGTCCACGCTTACGCTGCTGGCTCTCGGCGAACGCAACAGAGGCCTGCGCCGCCGCGTCAGCGGCGGCGGCCCGATCACCGATCCCCAGGTACGCCGCCGAGGCCGCCAGCAGGCCCTCGCCGTCCCCGGCCAGCAGAGCCTCCGAATGCAACGCAACAGCATCGGCCAGCGGCAGCGACAACGCCTCGGCCAGCTCCCGCGCCCGCGCCGCCTGCGAGGTATCGCCCCATTGAGCCGCGGCCTGTATGCAGGCCAGCTCGTGGGTGGGCTGGCCGCGGTCGCGGGCAAGTCGTGCCGCCTCCTGCACGCTCGCCACAGCCTCGCTCAAGCGGCCGCTTGCTGCCATCGCCCACCCGCTGGCCAGCGACAAGGCGGTATGCATGAACAGAAATTCCGCCGGCATGCACGACCCCGCCTCGGCGACCGCATCATTCGCTTCGGTGGCCTGCCCGAGCTTGGCGTGTGCCTCGGCCAACGCGAAGTAGCTCGCCGGCCGCAAACCCGTCGTGACGGCGTGTATTTGCACCCCGGCAAGCGCTTCGTGCAGCAGCCGGGCCGCTTCGGCGACAGCGCCGCGAACCAGGTCGGCGTTCCCCAACAGAAAGGCCAGGTTCGCATAAGCCAGACCGGGAATGTCGCGGGCCGAGTCGGCGAGTTGCTTTGCCGTGCTGACGAATTCGTCGATACGCCCGGTCAACCTGCAGGCGCGGCCGTACACGGCGCCGAACCAGAACCGCATATGGGACGCCTGAAACGACGTCGTCGCGCGCCGCAGCGCCTGCTCGGCCACGCCTGCGAGGTCATCGACCTCCCCCAGCGCCCCCATAGCCATGATCAACGCAAGCGAGGCCATCATCGCGTGAAAATCCGGCAGCACCTCCGAATCCAAAGCCGCCCGAGCCTTTTCGGCCGCGAGCCGGCAGCGCGCCGACACCGCATCCACGCAGGCCTGCACCGCCAAACGCTCCTCCGCCTGCGCCGGGGTCTCGGCGGCCTTGGAATTCGGGGAGGCAAGGCCGTCAAGGATCGCCGCCGCCTCTTCCGGCTTGCCGAGCATCCACACCAGATTGGCCGCCCGCACGGTCGCCCAGTAGTCGCAGTCGGGAGCGTTGCCATCGGCCATTGCGCGCAGCGCCGTCTCGGCCTCATCGCCGCGGCCCAGCAGGACCAGGTTCATCGCCCGCACCCCGGACGCCCCGGGTGCCCCGGCCTGCGCGGCGGCGGTGGCGAACCGGTCGGCAAGATCCAGATCCAGCAGCGTCATGGCATGCCGTGCTGATTCCAGATACAGCTCGGGGTCGGGGTCAAGATCCGACTCAAGACGCAGCAGTGCCCGGCGCACGGTGGCCTGCATGTCGGCATCACCGTCTTTGGCCAGCCGCGTCGCCAGCCTGCCCCGGATTGCCGACAAATACATCTCGCCGGCGCTCGCGCGGCGAAGCTCACCGAACAGCGGGTGCGCCAGCCTGGCCATCAGCCCGCTGCCGGTGCGTTCGACGCTCACCAGGCCCATTTTCTCGGCGGCCGCCAAGTCGCGGCGGTACACCACATCGCACAGCACATCAACGGCCAGCGGCTCGCACTGCGACAACGTGTCGACCACCATTGCCAGCCGTGGGCTCAGCCGACCCAGCTGGCGCCCCACCGTGTCGGACAAGCTCGCCGAGACTGCGACATCGCCGTCCCACATCCACACCCCGGCCAATTTCCGCATCCGCCCGGCCGCCACCTGATCGGTCACCAGCTGCCGCAGAAACAACGTGTTTCCGCCGGTCAGCTGTCGGAACCGAGCCGCGCTACGAGCATCGACCGGACCGCCCAGCGTGCTCTCGATCACCTCGCGTGTTGCCGCAGCCGAAAGCGGTTCGAGATCAAGGCGAGCCAGCAGCCCATCCTTCCACAACGCCGTCACCGCATCGGGTTCCTCGCTGCCGGTGCGAATGGTGACCACCAGCCGAGCCCCACCCGACTGTGCCAGCTGATGAACGACAAAGGCAGACAATCCGTCCAGCAGGTGCGCGTCATCAACCCCCACCACCACACGACCCCGACGCTGTTGCGCGACAAATGAATTGATCACGCGCTGCACGTTTGTTAGCGGATTCGACATCGCCTCGCCCAGCATGCCGATGAATGCCCCCAGCGGCAGCGCATGCGCCGATTCGGTGCCGACGATCCATTTTGTGCGCTCACCCGACGCCGCGGCACGGTGCAGCACTTCGCGGGCCAGCCACGTCTTGCCCACACCGGCGGCTCCGGCGATCACCACGCCGGAGTGGTTGCCAGCCCCGCTCAGGGCGCGGCGGATAATCGCTAATTCACAACCACGCCCGGTCAGCGGTTCGCTGCTGATCACGCGGCGACTATAACGGTGCGCCAGCATTAGGCGGGCCGATTTATCCGCGATTCGGTGCGCTTTCAGAGAGCTCACGCGCCCCCGGCACCCGCTTTGCTGCGGTCAGCCGACATTGAGGCCGAGCAGGCGCTGCTCAAAGAGATCTGCGCCGCGGGCCGCCCCGCCGGTGGCCGTGAAGCCGGCAGCCACCCGTTCCGCACCGTCGGTCATAGTCATCGCTTCCCGCACTTTCGCACGCATCCGCGAGGGTGACAGTTTTTTTGCCGACAGACGGGTACCGCACTGGGCCACCTCGACGCGCCGGGCGACCTCGAGTTGGTCGCGCCCGTAGGGCACGACGCACACCGGTATGCCGCGGGCGAGCGCCTTTTGCGTTGTGCCCATTCCGCCGTGCGTCACGGCACACACCGCCCGGTCCAGCACCAGGCCGTGTGGGATGAATTGCAGCACTGTCGCGTTGCGCGACGCGGCGACTTCGTCCGGTCGCCCGGCTGGCAGGGTTGCGACCACGTGCACCGGTTCGTCTTTCAGCGCGGCCAGCGCGGTCTGGACCAGATTGGTGTCGGCTTGCTTCTCCGATGACGTCGTGACCAGCACTATCGGCCGGTCGATCGAAGCCAGCCAATCGGGGACCGCGTGCGGCCCGGGATCGACGACGCAGGGTCCGATCAGCTGCACCGCATCGCCCCAATCCGTTTGCGGGTACTGGAACGGCTTGCCGCTGGCGACCAGCACCAGCGGGGCGCGGCGCAAGAACTCGTCCATCGACGCGACCGGCCGCAAATCGAGATCGGCGCGAACCGTATTGATCGGTGGCAGCATCACCTGCTCCAGCGGGCCCACCACCGCTACGCGCGCGGCGGCATCGCGCAGCCGGCCCAACACGCCCGACAACGGCCTGAGACCGGGACCGAACGGTGGCACGCCGGGCGACCGCAGCGGCGGCGTGTACGGCAAAAAGCACGCCCAGGGGATGTCACCGGATTCTGCCGCCGACAGAGCTCCCCAGCAGTTCACGTCGACGAGCAATGCGTCCGGACCAACACGCGCTATCGCGTCCCCGAGATCGGCACCTTCGTACACGGCGCGGCGGCCAAACGTCGCGACACCGCGCCTGAGCGCGACCCGAGGATTGGCTGCTTCCTGGTCCCCGACCTCGATCGCCTCGATGCGCGGATCGATCGCGTCCGCCGCGAAGCCGAGCTCCCGCCCAATCTCGACACCGGTGGAAAGTGTCCGCACGTGAACCCTGTGCCCGCGGCTCGACAGCTCCGACAGCAGCGCGCTCATCGGCAACAGGTGCCCCAGTGCCGGCGAGGTGTACGCCAGGATCGTCGCCACCTTCACGCCCGCCGCAGTGCAAGGGATTCATCGAGCATTCGCTGCGCCCCGGGCAGCCGACCGCGGGCATCGAGCTTCTCGCAGAACTCGAGGTACGTCTTTGACAGGTCGACGTAGTCATCCAGGTTGCCTTGCGCCCTAGCCAAAAGCGCGCGAGATTTCAGCCACCACAGGTCCGTCGCCGCGATACCCTGCGGCCGCGCCCGCCACCGATCGACGATCCGATGGGCTTCGGTGAGGTCGCCGACGGATCCCCGGTCAACGAGCAGCTCGATGAGCGCCTCGGCCGTGCAGCCCACGAACACTCGACTGCCATTGTCAAAGTGCTGCGAGAACGCGGCGCGAAGACTGTCGATTGCTTGGTCGATTCGCCCCTTGCTGGCGGCATCGATCGCCAGATCGGCGGCAATGGTCGTCAGCGCGATGACATGCAGCTTGTGCTCCTCGATCAGGATGCGCGCGCGTTCAAGCAGATCGATCGCCTCGTCGTGCGACGTGTTCTCCGCGCGCAGCAGGACCGATCCATGAGCCCACAGGGTGGCGATGATGCCGCTGACGTCGCCCAAGGATTCCGCGCACCGCAACGCCTGCAACGTTTCGTCGACCAATTCGTCGGCCTTGCACATACCCAGCACCGCAACTGTTCCCGAGTAGTGCGAGACCATCGCATAGTTGAGGGCACCGAGCGTATGTGCTTGTTCAAGGCCGTCGCGGAAATCCCGTGTGCCTTCATCGGAGTCGCCGAGGAACAGCTCGATGACACCGCGGAGAACTTGCGCCGCGACCGTTTCGTTCGCGGGTACATCATCGGGCAGTGCGAGTATCGCGTCGATGATCCGTAGCGCGGCTTCGAATTCACGGTTGGCGAACCGGGTAAAAGCTAGCGAATTGAGGATGATGGCCTTTGTCGCCGCGTCGCACACGATGCCGCTGACCATGTCTTCGAGCTCCGATGCCAGCGTCACGGCCTCGGGAACCCGGACATCGTTGATACTGAACGACCAGATGCGTCCGGCGGTCGCGAGCGCGAGCGATGTCAGGTCGCCGGACCGCATGGTGAGGTCACGAAGCTCTTGGTAAAGATCATCACTGCCGACGGCGTCGCTGACATAAAGCGCGGTGGAAATCAGCATGGCGCGCGGTGCGATTCGCATGGCGGTCACGCCGTCGTAGTCATCGGCCAACGCGTCGGCGATGCGGCGTGCGCTCTCCCATTCCGTGCGCGCCGCCGGCACACCGCGCGGCCGAAGCCATTCCGCTGCGCGCAGGTGCCAGCGGTAGGCCTGGACGAGCTCGCCGCCCGCCTCCAGGTGTGTGGCGATCAATGCTGCGTTGTCGTCGACGGCACCGGAGTCGCGCCCCTCAATCGCGGCGGCCAGCCGGCGATGGGCCTGCACGCGGATGGCGCTCAACTGTGACTCGTAGGCGACCGTACGCACCAGTGGATGATGGAAGCAATACCGTTGTCGCGGAACGAATTCGATCTGATCGATCAGCTCGGCCGACACCAGCTCGGGCAAACGCGTGGACACGCTTTCCGGCAACAGAGCATTTAGTGTGTCCACGTCGAACTGGTTACCGATCACCGCCGCGGCGTTCAGAATCGACTTCGTGGCCGCGGGCAGCCGATCGATGCGGGCCGCGAGCACCGCCTGCACCGTGGCGGGAACGGCGATTTCGTTGATATTGCCCGTCAGGCGGTAGCCACCGCGACCGCCCGACAGTACACGGCGGCCCGCAAGGTCGCGAACGATCTCCTCGGCGAAGAACGGATTGCCCGCCGCCGCGGTTGCGATTCGCTCGACCAGGCCCCCCAGCGACTGGTCGCCCCCGAGAAGGTGGCCGACCAGGCGGACTGACATCGATTCGGTCAATGGCTGCAGCGTCATCGTCTGGTTCGATCGGTGGTGCAGCGCACCGCGGAACTCTGGCCGGTAGGTCATGACGAACATCGACGTCGTCCCGTCGAGCGCGGTGGCGAAATCGGCAAGCACGTCGTCGCTCTGCTCATCGATCCAATGGGCATCCTCGAGTGCGAACACGGTTCGCGTGGAGCGTGACCGAACAGCGTGCGCCAGGATTTCGATCAGCCGGCGGCGCCTGGCATCGGGGCTAACCTGCAGGTGAGGTGCCGTGGTGTCGGCGATGCCCATGGCTTCGAATAGGATCTGGGCCTCGGCGGAGTGCGGTCTAAGCAGCCCTGAGCCTTGCGCGCTCGCGTGTTCTCGGGCCTCCTCGGCGTCGAGCCCTTCCACCTTGAACATTGCGCGCAGCAGGCGCGACAACGCCCGAAACGCGAGCGTGCTGGTGTGAGCTTCGCAGCGAGCGACGACGATGTCGGCGCCCTGACTCGCGGCGATCTCAGTGAATTCCCGCAGCAGGCGACTCTTGCCCAGCCCGGGGGGACCGACAATCCCGACGAGGCAGCCCCGATGGCTGTCGAACAGACTTTGCAGCCGGTGCATCTCCGCATCGCGGCCCAGCATCAGGCCCTCCTGGCGGCCCAACACCATCCGCTCGGATTCCATGGCGAGGAGTTGTCGCGCGGGCACGGGCGCCTCGGCGCCCTTGACGAGAACGTCTTCCACGGGCCCGAGCCGGGCGGCTTCCTCGACGAGGCGTGCTGTGGAGAGCGAGCACATGACTCCACCCGGAGGGGCGGCCGCCTCCATGCGCTGGGCCATTCCGACGGGATGGCCAACGGCGGTGTATCTTCCTTGGCCTGAGCCTATTTCGCCGGCGATCACCGCGCCCGAGTTCAAGCCGACTCGGATCTGCAAGGTAACGCCGTCACGGCGAAGCACCTCGGCGGCAAGCTCATTGGTGACGGATTGGATCTCCAGGGCCGAAATGCACGCCCGCAGAGCGTGATCCTCGAGGGCCACCGGGGCGCCGAACAATGCCATCAAGCCGTCACCGGTGAACTTATCGACGGTTCCGTGATAGCGCTGCACTACCGCGGCCGCGCGGTTGAACATCTCGTTCATGATCTCTCGGAGCCGTTCCGCGTCCAGCGCCGCCGCAAGCTTCATCGAGCCGACGACGTCGGCGAACAGAACCGTTACTTGTTTGTGCTCGCCGCTGGCCGGTCTTGGGGTGACTGGGGAGCCGCAGACATCGCAGAAACGCGCCTTGGCGCGCAGGTCGTTGCCGCACAGCCCACACCGGCCGGTGGCCTCACTGACCGGGCTAACCATCCACCGATCTCCTGCGCCGTCGGATTTCCCACTCATAATCGCCCATACCGCCGCGCGGCGGCACTTAACCGCGAAAACCGCCTCCGAAGCGGCACCGGGAGCTGGTCGAATCGCCTGGCCAGGCGCTGCGGTTGCCCTATTCTTGGCCGATGACGGCCGTGTTGACCTGCGCGAGGTGCGGCGCAGGGTTGCGGCCCACGGCGAAGTTCTGCGACGAATGCGGTTCCCCGACCGCGGCGTCGCGCACGCCGGCAGAGTACAAGCAGGTCACGGTGCTGTTCGCCGACGTGGTGCATTCGATGGACCTCGCGGCGACGGTGGGCGCGGAGCGGTTGCGCGAGATCATGGCCGAGTTGGTCGAGCGCGGGGCGACGGTGGTGCAGCGTTATGGCGGCACGGTGGACAAGTTCACCGGGGACGGCCTCATGGCGGTGTTCGGGGCGCCCGTGGCTTTGGAGGACCATGCCCTGCGTGCGTGTCTGGCGGGGCTGGACATTCAGCGGGCGGTCGCGGGCCTCGGGGCGGAGGTGGAGCGCCGCGACGGCATCGACCTGCGGCTGCGGGTGGGACTGAATTCTGGCCAGGTGATCGCCGGTGAGATCGGTTCTGCCGCTTTGGGTTACACCGCGATTGGTGAACAGGTGGGGATGGCCCAGCGGATGGAGTCGATCGCGCCGCCCGGCGCGGTGATGCTCAGCGACTCCACGGCTCGGCTGGTCGAGGGCGCTGCGGTGCTGGGAGAGCCGGAGATGGTGCGCATCAAAGGCGCCGAAGATGCGGTGCCGGCGCGACGGCTGCTGAGCGTGGCCGCGCAGCACCAAAGGGCCGGTTCCTCGTATTCGACGTTGGTGGGCCGCGAGTGGGAATTGACCACGTTGGCGGCGATGCTGGATCGCTCGATGGCCGGCCGTGGGTCTGTGGTTGCCGTGGTCGGCCCTGCCGGTATCGGCAAGACGCGGCTGACCTCTGAGGCCCTGCAGCTTGCGGAACACCGTGGTGTCGAGGTGTTTTCCACCTTCTGCGAATCGCACGCCACCGACATCCCCTTCCATGTGGTGGCGCGTCTGCTGCGCTCGGTCGGCCAGCTAAGCGGTCTGGACGACCAGGCCGCGCAGGCACAGGCGCGGGCCCAAGTTCCGGACGCCGATCCGCAGGACATGCTGCTGCTTGACGACTTGCTGGGCATCGCCGATCCCGATGTGACACTGCCCAAGATCGACCCCGATGCACGACGGCGGCGGTTGACCGCCCTGATCAACACCGCGCACCTGGCCCGCAGCGAACCGGCGGTCTTTGTCGTGGAGGACGCGCACTGGATCGACGAAGTCAGCGAATCCATGCTCGCGGACTTTCTTGCGGTGATCCCCCAGACCCCCTCGTTGGTGCTACTCACCTATCGCCCCGAATATCACGGAACTCTCGCGCATGTCGCCGGCGCGCAGACCATCGCCCTGGCGCCCCTGAACGAGACGGAAACGGCGACGCTGGTCACTGAGCTGTTGGGCCCCGATCCATCCGTTGGCCAGATCGGCGACATCATCGCCGGGCGCGCGGCCGGAAACCCCTTTTTCGCCGAGGAGATCACCCGTGAACTCGCCGAACGTGGCGTCCTTCTCGGTGGGCGCGGCAGTTACGCCTGCCACATCGATGTGGCCGACGTCAGCGTGCCCGCCACTCTGCAGGCAACCATCGCCGCGCGCATCGACCGGCTCGGCCCGGCCGCCAAACACACGCTTGCGGCCGCGGCGGTCATCGGCTCCCGCTTCAACCGCGATCTGCTGGCCAGCCTTCAGGTCGATCCGGTTGTCGACGAGCTGATCAACGCCGAGCTCGTCGACCAAGTGCGGTTCACCCCGCGCGCAGAGTACGCGTTTCGGCATCCGTTGATCCGCACGGTGGCCTACGAATCGCAACTAAAATCCGATCGCGCCCGGTTGCACCGGCAGCTGGCGGCCGCGGTCGAAGCCCGCGAGCCGGAATCGGCCGACCAGAACGCGGCGCTGATCGCCGAACATCTCGAGGCCGCCGGTGATCTGCACGCCGCCTACGGCTGGCACATGCGAGCGGCGACATGGGCCACCAACCGCGACATCACCGCGGCAAGGCTGAGTTGGGAGCGCGCCCAATCGCTCGCCGATGCCCTGCCCGCCGATGACCCGAACCGACTCGCCATGCGCATTGCCCCCCGCACCATGTTGTGCGGGACAGCATTTCGAGTCCATGTGGATGTTGCCGGAGCCCGCTTTGAGGAACTGCGGCAGTTGTGCGCCGCCGCCGGCGACAAGGCGTCAATGGCCATCGCCATGGCAGGCCTGGTGGCGGATCACGCATACCAGGGCCGGGTGCGCGAGGCGTCGCAGCTGGCATCCGAAGCCTGGACACTCAATGAGTCGGTCGGCGATCCGACCTTGACGGTGGGGCTGTCCTCCGGGCCGATCTACGCCAAGATGGAAAGCAACGAGTGGCGTGACATGCTGGAGTACTCGCAAAGGGTCATCGACCTGGCCGACGGTGACCCCACCAAAGGCAACTTCATATTCGGCTCTCCGTTAGCGCTCGCCCTTACCAGCCGAGCAGTTGGCCGAATTTGCCTCGGCCGTCCCGGATGGCGAGAAGACCTGCGGGAAGGCATTGCCATGGCTCGCGACGCCGATCCCTTGACGTACACCGGGACCGTCACCTACGCATACGGCACGACAATTACGACGGGAGTGCTGAGGCCGGACGATTCCGTGATGCACGAGATCGAGGACGCCCTGCACACCGCAGAACGATCCGGTGACGATTTCGCGTTGGCCCACGCGCAGGTGACGCTGGGCGCCGCGCTGGTTAACCGACCAACGGCTGCGGAGCGTGACCGCGGCCAGCAATTCCTGGCGGAGGTCCGCGACGTATTCCTGCGTGACAGACACCACCTGGGCGATTTACCAATTGTCGATGTGTATTTGGCACGGGAAATGGCTCGACATGGGGACCACGATCGCGCGATACCACTCATGCGCGCAGCCACTGAAAACGCGGTCCGCGCGGGACAGCTGCTGGGATGGGGCCTTGTAACGACGGGCGTTCTCGTGGAGACGCTGCTGGACCGAGGTGCCGATGGTGACGTAGCCGAAGCCGAGGCCGCAACTGAGCGATTAGCGGCGGCGTCGGCCGACGAGGCTTTTACGCTGCGTGACATCCTTTTGCTGCGGCTACGTGCCCTACTGGCACGAGCTCGGTACGACAATGCGACTTACACCGACTTGAGGGACCGCTACCGCGACATGGCGAAAACACTTGGCTTCGAGGGGCATATCGAACTCGCCGACGCGATGCCGTGACTAGCCGCGGTGGTAGGCCGGCGGAAGGGGGATGCCGAGTTCGCCCAGCACGCTGCGCAGCAGCGTTGGGTAGTCGGTGATGATGCCGTCGACGCCATCGGCGATTTGCTGGCGCATGTCGGCGGGATCGTTGACGGTCCACGGAATGACCTTGAGCCCCAAGGCATGAGCTTGGTCGACGAAGGCTTCGTCGACCAACGAATAATCCGGGGATGCGATGTTGGCGCCCACCAGCGTGGCCCCGACGAGCGGGGAACCCGCGACGACCGGGTCAACGCCGGCCAGCCAAGGCGAGTCCGGTGCCCACGTCTGGTCATCCCATAACGCCACCAAGGGAATTGACGGCTCGGCGCGGTGCACCAGCGGGAGGGTGCGCCAGTCGAAGCTCTGGATCTCCACGCGATCGACCTTGCCCGCGGACCTGACCGCGGCCACTATCACGTCGACGAACTGCTGTGGGTCGGCCGAATCCTCGGGCTTGTCGGCCGCCACCTTGGTTTCGATGTTGTAGCGGATGTCGGCCCGATACGAGTCTGTGAGCGCAAATACCTCCGGCAGCGTCGCTATTCTGTTGCGGCGCACCACTTCAGCATCGGGGAGCTCGCTGAGGCGGCGCCCGCAGTCCAGTGCGCGGATCTGTGTCAGGGTGAGCTCGTGAACCAGCTTGCCGACATACGGGTACTGGGGGTCACCCGCGAATGCGGGCGCGGTGTCGACGCATTTCTCCGCCTCGATCGTCGGGTCATGCCACACCAGCGGTTGCCCATCCTTGGTGAGTACGACGTCGAATTCGAGTGTGGTGACACCGAGTTCGAGGGCCTTGGCGAACGCTCGCAACGACTCCTCGGTGGTTTCCCCCCGTCCCCCGCGATGGGCCTGCAGGTCGAATCCGGCTGGTTGGGGCGTTGCCCTGGGGGCCGCCAAGAAGGGCGCAGTGGCCATCAGCGCCAACACCAGGGCGCTGAGGCGGGATTTCACTTCAACTCCTGCGTTGCCGGGCGATTTCGGCGAGCACCACCCCGGCCGCCACCGAGGCGTTCAGCGATTCGGTGTCCCCGGCCATGGGGATGGACACCACCTCGTCGCAGTTCTGCCGCACCAAGCGCGACAGGCCTTTGCCTTCAGACCCCACGACCACCACCAGTGGGTCGGTGCCGTCCAGGTCGTCGAGCACGGTGTCGCCGCCGGCATCCAGTCCGATGACCCGTAGTCCGCGGTCAGCCCAATCCTTCAGCGTTCTGGTGAGATTGGTGGCCCGCGCTACCGGGATGCGGGCGGCTGCCCCGGCGCTGGTGCGCCAGGCCACCGCCGTCACCGAGGCCGAACGTCGCTGCGGGATCAGCACACCGTGGCCGCCGAATGCCGCGACCGAACGAACGATGGCGCCCAGATTGCGGGGGTCGGAGATGTTGTCCAGCGCGACCAGCAGCGCGGGCGGCGAGTTGATTGCGGCGGCAAGCAGGTCATCGGGGTGGGCGTAGTTGTACGGCGGTACCTGCAACGCGATGCCCTGGTGCAGGTGGTTGCTGGTCATCCGGTCCAGGTCGGCGCGTGGTACCTCAAGGATCGAGATGCCCAAATCGGCGGCGCGGGCTACGGATTCGGTGAGTCGCTCGTCGGCTTCGGTACCGAGGGCGACGTAGAGGGCAGTGGCCGGGACATCGGCGCGCAGGCACTCCAGCACCGGGTTGCGGCCGAGCACCATTTCGGTTTCGTCACTTCGGCCCCGTGCCGGCCGGCGCGACTGGGGCTGGGCGCGCTTGGCGGCGGGATGGTGCGGACGCAGGTGTGCGGGCGGTGTCGGACCACGCCCCTCCAGCGCGCGGCGACGCTGGCCGCCCGAGCCTACGGTGGGGCCTTTCTTGGTCCCCGATTTGCGTACCGCTCCCCGGCGTCGCGAGTTGCCGGGCATCTACTTGCTGTCACCGGCCTGCAGCGACCACTGCGGCCCGTCGGCGGTATCGGTGACCTCGATGCCGGCGTTCTTGAGCCGATCCCGGATCTCGTCGGCGAGTGCCCAGTTGCGCTGTTCGCGCGCCTTCTGCCGGTTTTCCAGTTCGGAACGCACCAGTACGTCGACGGCCGTCAGTGCGGCCGACGTCTCGTCGCGGGATTCCCAGCGTTCGTCGAGCGGGTCGCAGCCCAAGATGCTCATCATTGCGCGGATGGCGCCGGCATGCTCCAGTGCGCCTTCGTGATCGCCGGTGTCGAGGGCCCGGTTGCCTTCGGCGCGGGCGTGGTGCACTTCGGCCAGCGCGACCGGGACCGCCAGATCGTCGTCAAGGGCCTCGGCGAACCGCGGCGTCGGATCGCCAGGTTCGACGGCGCCGACCCGAATGCGGACGCGGTGCAGGAATTCCTCAACTCCGACATAGGCTTTCACCGCGTCCTGCAGGGCGGTTTCGGAGAATTCCAGCATCGACCGGTAATGGGCGCTGCCCAGGTAGTAGCGCAGTTCGGCCGGACGCACTCGCTGCAACATCGCCGGTATGGACAACACGTTGCCCAGCGATTTGCTCATCTTCTCGCCGCCCATCGTCACCCAGCCGTTGTGTAGCCAGTAGCGGGCGAATCCATCCCCGGCGGCACGACTTTGTGCGATTTCGTTCTCGTGATGCGGGAAGACCAAATCCATTCCACCGCAATGGATATCGAATTCGGGTCCGAGGTAGGTGTGGGCCATCGCCGAGCATTCCAGGTGCCAGCCCGGACGTCCGCGTCCCCACGGCGTAGGCCACGACGGCTCGCCGGGCTTGGCGGCCTTCCACAAAGTGAAGTCGCGCTGGTCGCGCTTGCAGGTGGCCACACCTTCGCCTTGATGGACATCGTCGATCTTGTGGCCCGACAGTTGCCCATACTCGGGGTAGCTGAGCACGTCGAAGTAGACGTCACCGCCGGCGGCATAGGCGTGATCCGTCTCGATCAGGCGCTCCATCAGTTCGACCATCTGGGTGACGTGCCCGGTGGCTCGTGGCTCGGCTGACGGCGGCAGAACGTCCAGGGCGTCGTAGGCGGCGGCGAATGCGCGCTCGTACGTTGCCGCCCATTCCCACCACGGCCGGCCCGCCGCGGCGGCCTTGTTGAGGATTTTGTCGTCGATGTCGGTGACGTTGCGGATGAACGCGACGTCGCAGCCGCGCGCGATCAGCCATCGGCGCAGGATGTCGAAGGCCACGCCGCTGCGGACATGGCCGATGTGGGGCTGGCCTTGAACGGTGGCGCCGCACAGGTAGATGGAGACGTGGCCGTCGCGCAGCGGAACGAAATCACGCACAGCACCGGCTGCCGTGTCGTGTAGCCGCAAGCGGGCGCGATCGGTCACGACGTGCCAGCTTACCTGGCCTGTTGCCACAATCGATGACGGCGAGCGTCACGTCAGCGTGGCCGTCGGTGCCAAGTGTCACGCCAGCGTGACGCTCGAGGCGCAGTGGGCTGGCGCGGGCTTAGCCGGTGGGGACCACGAGCGCGGTGGCGATGGCGGCAAGGCCCTCGCCACGACCGGTCAGGCCCAGCCCGTCGGTCGTCGTCGCCGACACCGATACCGGCGCCCCCAACAGGCCCGACAACACCTGCTGCGCCTCGCCACGGCGCGGACCGATCTTCGGCCGGTTGCCAATCACCTGGACAGCAGCGTTTCCGACCCGGAAGCCATGCCGCGATATCAGGTCGACAACGTGGCGCAGCATGTCGGCGCCGCTGACGTCTTTCCAACGCGGATCGTCGACCCCGAACACCGCGCCGATATCGCCCAGGCCCGCGGCCGACAACACCGCGTCGCAAAGCGCGTGCGCCCCCACGTCACCGTCGGAGTGGCCAGCGCAGCCGTCGGCGCCGGGAAACAGCAGACCCACCAGCCAGCAAGGCCGGCCCGGGCTCAATCGGGTGCACATCGACGCCCAGCCCGACCCGTGGCAGCTCGGTCACCGGCGCACAATCGCTTCGGCCAGCAACAAATCCAGCTGGGTGGTGATCTTGAACGCCAGCGGGTCGCCATCGACCACGTGAACCTGGCCGCCGACATGCTCGACGAGCGACGCGTCATCGGTAAAACCGGCCCCAACAAGATGTGCGGCGCCCTGATAGGCGCGATAAGCGCGCGACAGCAAATCCGTTGCGAAGCCTTGCGGAGTCTGCACCGCTCGCAGGCCGGCCCGCTCCGGTGTGCCCAACACCATCCCGTTGGCATCCACGGCCTTGATGGTGTCGTGCAGCGGCAGCGCGGGCACCACGGCGCCGTGACCGGCCCGCAACGCGTCCACCACGCGAACGATCAGCGCCGGCGGCGTCAGCGCCCGGGCGGCGTCGTGCACGAGCACAAACTCGGGTGCCTGTGATCCACCGGCCCCAGAGACAGCCGACAGCGCCAGGCTCACGGATTCAGTGCGGTCGGCCCCGCCGGTGACGATGGTGACTTTTGCATCTACGTGTTCGGCTAAGAGGCGTTTGGCCTGATCAATTCGGTCAGCCGGGACCGCCACCACAACGTGATCGACAACCCCGGACCCGAGCAAACCGGCAATGGCACGCTCGAGCAGAGTGCGCCCGTCGATCTCACAGAATGCCTTCGGGATGCCGGCGGCCAATCGCTCTCCCGATCCTGCGGCCGGAACCACCGCAACTACGGTGCCCGTTCCCCCGACCACCAGAGCCTCACGGCTTTCAGGAAGCGGCGGCCAGAACCTCGTCGAGGATGGTCTCCGCTTTGGCGTCGTCGGTGCTCTCGGCCAACGCCAATTCACCGACCAGAATCTGCCGGGCCTTGGCCAGCATGCGCTTCTCGCCGGCGGACAAACCACGCTCCTGGTCGCGACGCCACAGATCGCGCACTACCTCAGCCACCTTGTTGACATCGCCGGAGGCGAGCTTTTCCAGATTGGCCTTGTAGCGGCGCGACCAGTTCGTCGGCTCCTCCGTGTGCGGGGCGCGCAACACCTGAAAAACCTTGTCGAGGCCCTCCTGGCCGACGACGTCGCGGACACCAACGTACTCAGCGTTGTCGGCGGGAACTCGAACTGTCAGGTCTCCCTGGGCCACTTTCAAGACGAGATATTCTTTTGGCTCCCCTTTGATGGTCCGGGTTTCAATCGCCTCGACTAAGGCAGCACCGTGGTGTGGATAGACAACGGTGTCGCCGACCTTGAAGATCATCTGATTCGAGCCCCTTTCGTTACTTCATCCTAACACGGCCGCCCAACCACGCGCGAAGCAACGGTGCAGGTCAGGGGCACAACACGCGCAGATTAGGGGTTGACAGAAGCAGCAAGACGTGCAATAGAGCACAATACCAATGCCCTCGTTCGGCCCTGCGGGCACCCAACGCAGCGCTCCGGTGCTGGTCTTGCGCCCCGCGCTACCGCGCGCGAGACGTTCCTACTACTGTGCATAGTTGCATTAGTCGAACCGGCCTAGCAGGAGGCATTGAGTGAACCGCTTCAAGATCGGCCTCCCCATCCGGGTCGCCATCGTAGGCCTGGTTGCCTTGGTCGCCGCCCTGCTCAGCGGTTGCGGAGCCGGCCAGGTCTCGCAGATGGCGACCCAGGAGCCCGCCGTCAACGGCAACAAGGTCACGTTCAACAACGTGGCGCTGCGCGACATCCGCATGCAGGCCGCGCAGACCAGTGACTTCATCCAGCCGGGCCGAACGGTGGACCTGGTGCTGGTGGCCGTCAACCAGTCGCCGGATGTCCCGGACAGATTGGTGGGCATCACCAGCGACATCGGCACAGTGACGGTCAGCGGTGATGCTCGACTGCCCGCCGGCGGGATGCTGTTCATCGGTACGCCGGACGGCCAGCGGGTAGCGCCCGGCCCCATCGGCTCCAACAATGCGGTCAAGGCGACCGTCACCTTGGCCAAGCCCATCACGAACGGCCTCAACTACAACTTCACGTTCAATTTCGAGAAGGCCGGGCAGGCCAGTGTGTTGGTGCCGATTTCAGCCGGGCTGGCGCCGCCCCCGCAGCAAATCGAGGGTGTCTGACGGCCTGTCGCGGAACGGGCTTGTCGTACCGGCCCGATACCGTCATTTTGTGGCAACCGCGCGCTCGCAATACCGCTGCTCGGAATGCCGACATGTCACCGCTAAGTGGGTGGGCCGCTGCCTGGAGTGCGGCACTTGGGGCACCGTCGATGAGGTTCCGGTGCTCAGTGCGGTCGGTGGCGGCCGTCGTTCCGCAGGTTCGGCTTCGCGGCCCGTCCCGATCACTTCCATCGAGCCCAACGTCAGCCAGCACCGCTCGACGGGCATAGGGGAACTCGATCGGGTGCTCGGGGGCGGTGTGGTGCCCGGTTCGGTCACGCTGCTGGCGGGCGACCCCGGCGTGGGCAAGTCGACGCTGCTGCTCAAGGTCGCCCATCGCTGGGCACAGTCGGGCCGGCGCGCGCTGTACATCTCCGGTGAGGAGTCCGCCGGCCAGATCCGGCTGCGCGCAGACCGGATCGGCTGTGGCGCCAAGGAGGTCTACCTGGCCGCCGAATCCGATCTGCACACGGTGCTGGACCACATCGCGACGGTCCGGCCCGCGCTGGTGATCGTCGACTCGGTGCAAACCATGTCCACGACCGAGGCCGACGGCGTCGCCGGCGGAGTCACGCAGGTGCGCGCGGTAACCGCCGCGCTGACCGCAGCCGCCAAGGCCAGCGGCGTTGCGCTGATCCTCGTCGGCCACGTCACCAAGGACGGGGCCATCGCCGGACCCCGCTCGCTCGAACATCTCGTCGACGTGGTGCTGCATTTCGAAGGTGACCGCAACTGCTCGCTGCGGATGGTCCGCGGGATCAAGAATCGATTCGGTGCGGCCGACGAAGTCGGGTGTTTCATGCTGCACGATAACGGGATCGAGGAAGTGGCCGACCCGTCGAACCTTTTTCTGGATCAGCGGCCGGCGCCGGTCGCCGGGACCGCGATCACCGTGACGCTGGACGGAAAGCGACCGCTGATCGGAGAAGTCCAGGCGCTGCTGGCTCGGAATGATTTCAGGCCGTCGGGCGGCTCACCGCGCCGCGCCGTCAGCGGCATCGACCACGCCCGGGCCGCGATGATCACCGCCGTGCTGGAAAAGCACGCCAGGCTGACCATCGCTGTCAACGACATCTATCTGTCCACCGTGGGGGGCATGCGGTTAACCGATCCCTCCTCGGATCTTGCCGTCGCGATGGCGCTGGCCTCGGCCTACGCCAATCTGCCACTGCCGACCACGGCGGTGATGATCGGCGAAGTGGGGCTGGCGGGCGACCTGCGCCGGGTCAGCGGCATGGAACGACGGCTGGGCGAAGCCGCGCGCCAGGGATTCACCATCGCGCTCATGCCAGCCGGTACCGAGGGCGTGCCGCCGGGCATGCGGGCGCTCACCGCACCCACCATCGTTGCGGCGCTGGAGCACATGATCGACATCGCCGATCACCGCGCCAGCACGCACCCGGGGCCGCAACGGCTAGACGCATAACGCAGTGGGGCCGCAGAATGACACGCTGTGACACGTCCGACGCTGCGTGAGACCGTCGCCCGCCTGGCTCCGGGCACCGGGCTGCGGGACGGCCTGGAGCGCATCCTGCGCGGCCGTACCGGTGCGCTGATCGTGCTCGGCAACGACGAGAACGTCGAGGCCATTTGCGACGGCGGATTCGCTCTCGACGTCCGGTATGCGCCGACGCGGCTGCGCGAGCTGGCAAAGATGGACGGCGCCGTCGTGCTGTCCACCGACGGCAGCCGCATCGTCCGGGCCAACGTGCAGTTGGTTCCGGATCCGTCGATACCTACCGACGAATCGGGAACTCGCCACCGCTCCGCGGAACGCGCGGCGATCCAGACCGGTTACCCGGTGATCTCGGTGAGCCACTCGATGAACATCGTCACCGTCTACGTCGGCGGCGAGCGGCACGTGGTGGCCGATTCTGCCACCATCCTGTCGCGGGCCAATCAGGCCATCGCGACCCTGGAGCGGTACAAGGCCAGACTCGACGAGGTCAGCCGGCAACTTTCCCGCGCGGAGATCGAGGACTTCGTCACCCTGCGCGACGTGATGACGCTGGTGCAGCGACTCGAGTTGGTCCGACGGATCGGCCTGGCAATCGACGCTGACGTCGTCGAACTCGGAACGGACGGGCGCCAGTTGCGGCTGCAGCTCGACGAGCTGCTCGGCGGCAACGACATCGCCCGGGAATTGATCGTGCGTGACTATCACGCCAGCCCCGAGCCGTTGTCCGAAGCACAAATGACCGCCACCCTCGACGAGCTGGACGCGCTGTCGGACACCGAACTGCTCGACTTCACTGTACTGGCAAAGGTTTTCGGATATCCGACGACAACCGATGCTCAGGATTCGGCGCTGAGCCCGCGCGGCTACCGCGCGCTGGCCGGTATCCCCCGGCTGCAGTTCGCCCATGCCGACCTACTGGTCCGGTCATTCGGAACGCTGCAGAACCTGCTGGCGGCTAGCGCTAACGACCTGCAATCGGTGGACGGCATCGGCACGATGTGGGCGCGCCACGTCCGGGAAGGGCTGTCGCAGCTGGCGGAGTCGACAATCGCCGACCCCCTGAGCTAAGAGGTGCTAAGCGGCCCTGAACTAGCCCGTGGGAGCCTGAGCAGCCGGCGGCGCCTCCGGCGGCGGCGCTTGCGCCGGGCCGGGCGCGGGCAGCGGGCCCGGCGGCGGTGGCGGCTGGTTCATGATGAAAGGAACCGACTGCGAGCGCAGGTTGCCCAGCTGTACGACGAGGTTGTAGGTGCCCGGCCCGATCGCCGGCCGCGGCAGCGGGCAGTGCGGCGCCGATCCCATCCCCGTCCAGGTCACCGCCGTTGTCACCTGCTCGCCCGGCGTGAAGGTCTTGATCAGGGTCTCGTTGGACGGCGCGCAGTCCAGGTTGGACCACAGCCGTTTGTTGTCCAGCGAGTAGACGGAGGCCGCGAGCACCGCGGCCCCGACATCGCGCTTGCAGGACACCAGGCCGATGTTGGTGACGACCATGGTGAACTTCGGCTGGTCACCGATGAAGTACTGGGGCGCGTTGGTCAGCCCCTTGACGGCCAGCGTCGAATCGGGGCAGTCATCGCCCTCCTTCAGCACCGGCGGCGGCTGCACAGCGGCGGTGGGTGTGGGCGTCTCCGGGTTCTGTCCCGGCGCCGGTGCCCCCGGGGTGGCGCCTTGCTGCCCCGCTGGGGGAGGTGCCTGAGGCGGCGGCGCGCCGGGCTTACTTTGAGCGGAGTCGGGTTTGTCGGCATTGGCGGGTTTGGCACCCGTGCTATTGCCCATGAAGGCAATGACCGTGGCGACCACGATGCCGATCACGACGACCGCGATGCCCAGGGCCAGGCCCCTGCGCCGCCAATAGATCTCGGTGGGTAGCGGGCCACGCGGTTCCAGATCCAGCACGTTCGCAGCGTAGGCCCAGGTCACGTGGATTTGTTTGACCCGCCTCGGCGTGTCGCGGGGTTTGCTGGCTAACCGCCGTGTTAGTGGCGGCCCACGATTGGCCTCACTCGCCGATGTCGCCGACGTGGTCGCACAACGTAGCCCGCCCGCCGGCGAGGTGATAGGTGACGCCCGCTATCGCGAGGCTGCCCGCAGCCACCCGCTCGGCGATCGCCGTCGAACGCGACATGAGCTGCGCCACCGTCTCGCGAACATGTCGTTCCTCGAACTCGTCGACGCGGCTCAGGCCCTCGCGGCGGCCCATCAGGATCGACGGGGCCACGCGTTCCACCACGTCGCGCACGAAACCGGCCGGTATCGCACCCTCGTCGATCGCGGCCAGAGCGGCCATGACGGCACCGCAGTTGTCATGGCCGAGGACGACGATGAGCGGCACGTCGAGTACCGTCACCGCGTATTCGATTGAGCCCAGCACCGCCGAGTCGATGGCCTGCCCGGCGGTGCGAACCACGAACATGTCACCCAAGCCCTGGTCGAAGAGCAGCTCGGCGGCCACCCGGCTGTCCGCGCAGCCCAATATCGTCGCGATCGGCTTCTGGCCGGCTGCCAGGCTGGCTCGATGCTCGACGCTTTGGCTGGGATGCTCGGGCTTGCCGGCAACAAATCGCTCGTTACCCTCTTTGAGTGCTTTCCACGCGGTCACCGGGCTGGCGTTAGGCATGGCTGACATCATGCCGCACCCACTGGTAAACGGACGGCCAACTGTTTCGGCAGACGAGTTACTCGAGTGGTACGACCGATCGCACCGCGACCTGCCATGGCGAAAGCCCGGCGTCACCGCCTGGCAGATCCTGGTCAGCGAATTCATGTTGCAACAGACGCCGGTGGCTCGGGTGCTGCCGATCTGGCCCGATTGGGTGCAACGCTGGCCCACCGCGTCGGCCACCGCCGCGGCCACCGCAGCCGAAGTCCTGCGCGCCTGGGGCAAGCTGGGCTATCCCCGCCGGGCCAAGCGGCTGCATGAGTGCGCCACCGTCATTGCTAGCGACCACGGCGATGTGGTTCCCGACGACATCGACACACTGCTGAGGTTGCCGGGTATCGGTAGCTATACCGCGCGGGCCGTGGCCTGTTTCGCCTACCGCCGACCGGTGCCGGTGGTGGACACCAACGTGCGCCGCGTGGTGACCCGCGCCGTGCACGGCCTAGCCGAGGCAGGTGCGCCGTCGGCGGTGCGGGACCACGCCGACGTCTCGGCGCTGCTGCCGCAAGACGATACGGCTCCACAATTTTCGGTGGCCCTGATGGAATTGGGCGCGACGGTGTGCACCGCCCGCACGCCCCGATGCGGGTTGTGTCCGCTTGGCAAGTGCGCTTGGCGACATGCCGGGTATCCTCCGGCGGAAGGACCGCCCCGTCGTGTGCAGACCTACGCCGGAACCGACCGTCAGGTTCGCGGACGGCTACTGGATGTCTTGCGCGCCAAGGACTCTCCGGTCACCCGCGCGGAGCTGGACATGGCGTGGCTGACCGATACTAGCCAGCGCGACCGGGCGCTGCATTCGTTGCTGGCCGATGGCCTAGTCACAAACACGGTCGACGGCCGGTTCGCGTTGGCCGGCGAGGAGTAGCCGCTTCAGGCGCGCGGATGCAGCGCCGCCCGGTGGAATACGGTCTGCCGATCACAGGTCGTTGCCGGCGTAGGACTGGTTGAAGCTTTTGTTGGCCAGCGGGAAGTCGGGAACGATGGTGTCGGCCATCGCGACGGGCAGCGCCGGCCAGTTGAACCAGGACGGGTCGACGATCTTAGCGCGGGTGATGCGGTTGGCGGCGTCGATTTCGACGCGGTGGACGATGGTGCCACGCCAGCCTTCGACGATGCCGATACCGCTGCGGGCCTCCCGCCGCGGCGGTGCGGTTTCAGCGTATTCGTTTGGGCCGGTGTGCGATTCGATCAAGTGACAGGCCAACTCTGTCGCTGCGTCGAATTCGTCGCGCCGCACCGTGTAGCGGGCCAGCACGTCACCAGCGGTGGCTCCGATCTCGGTGACGGGTAGTGCGGTGGTGGGATGTTCGAGTCGGGCGTCACTGCGCAGGCCGCTGGCGCGCGCAACGTAGCCGAGACAGCCGAGGGCATGAGCGTCTTCCGGGTACAGGACCGCGGTCCCGGCGAACCGGTCGTAGACCACGGTGTTGCGCAGGGTCAGTTCGGCGACCTCGGCGACATCGGCTGCAACCGAACGCAGTTCAGTGACATCGGGGAGCGCCTGCAGCGTGACCGCGCCGGGGCGGACGGCGCCGCGCAGCAGCCGATGTCCGGTGACGGCCGCGTTGAGCCGTAGCAGTTGTTCGCGGATGCGTTGAGCGTGCGCGTTGGCGAGTGCGAATCCGACGTCGTTGGCCAGCGCGCCCAGGTCGGCGACGTGGTTGTACAGCCGCTCGAGCTCGACCAGCAGCGCCCGTAGTCGGTGTACCTCGTCGGGAAGTTCGACTCCAAGCGCGTCTTCGATGGCAAGGCAGTGGGCGAGCGCGTGTGCAACGGAGGTGTCGCCGCTGACTCGTTCGGCGAGGTCGACTGCGCCGTCGGCCGGCCGATCCTGGAAGAGCTTTTCCAGGCCCCGGTGGACGAACCACAGTCGGGCCTTGAGTCGCAGCACCGTTTCGCCGGCGACGGAAAAGCGGAAGTGGCCGGGTTCGATCAGCCCGGCGTGCACTGGGCCGACCGGGATCTCATACACCCCGGGTCCCTCGACGGTGACGAACGGGAAATGCCCGAGGCCTTCGAATTCCGGTGCCGGCCCGGCGGTGTCGCGCATGGGATACCAGTTCTCGGGCCAGTGGGCATGCCGCACCAGCCGGCGCGCCTTGGGATGCCCGACAGGCCGGATGCCATACAGGTCTGCCATTTCGCGCTCGAATCGGCCGGCCGGAAAAGACAGATATGCCAGCGAACGCACTGCCGGCTCATGTTTAGGCACAAAGCATTCGAGTTCGACGCGGCGGTCAGGCCAGCCGGCAAGGAACAGGTAGACAACGCGGAAGGTGTTGTCGTCTTCGTGGGCAGCCACCAGACCCAACCGAAACCCGTTGCCTAGCAGTTCTTCTGCCATCTCGCCCAGACCGTCCTGAGATAGCCTGTGGTGCACCCAGTTACGGCTCATGGCAGTGCCCCAACGTCGCCGGCCGCGGCGGTGAATAAGTCGGTGAGCGGGCCGGCGGTGACACCGAGGGCGATCGATGCCGCGACACCGAGAAGCAGGGCCGCCGCCACCGTTCGCGGCACGGCGATCGCTGGCGCACCGGTGGGGGCGCCCAGCAGGATGCGGCCCGAGTTGCGTGCCAGCGCGGCGAAGGCAATCGCGATCAGCAGCATGCCCGCGCCCAGGACCCAGGTAAGCCGGGCGTCAGCCAGCGAACGGACGATGGCCAACTCGCTGGCGAACATCGCGAACGGCGGCAGCCCCAGCAGCACAATCACACCGACGGCAAGCGATACACCGATCAGGCGGGAGCGCCGCAGCACGGCGGTGATGTCAGAGATCGCGGTGGAGTTGTGTGCGGCCTGCAGCTGACCGCTCGCCAAGAACAGGACCGTCTTGCCGATCCCGTGAGCGAGCACGTGCAGCAGCAGCGCGGCGATCGCCAGCGTGGTTCCGGCGGCCGCGGCGATCGCGATCAGGCCCATGTTCTCCATCGAGGAGTAGGCAAGCATGCGTTTGATGTCGGGTGTCACGGTCAGCATCAGGGCGGCGATCACCAGTGTCGCCAGTCCGATCACGAGCAGCCCCGACCGCATGAAGGTGGGCCCGGTGGCTGCGTCGATGATCGGTTTGATGCGGATCAGTACCGAAAACGCCACCGACAGCAGCACCCCGCTCATCAGCGCCGAGACGGGCGCCGGGGCCTGGCTGTGCGCGTCGGCCAACCAGGTATGGAACGGAAACAGCCCGGCCTTGGCGCCGTAGCCGATCAGCAGCAGCCCGCCTGCCAGCCGAGCGGTGCCGGGATCCAGGCCGCCCGCGCGTGACGTCAGCACGTCGAGGTTCAGGGCCGCGGCGGCCGGCGCGCCGGCATGCTCGGCGGCGTAGTACAGCAGCACGGTGCCCAGAAAGGCGACCGCGATGCCGACCGAGCAGATCACCACGTATTTCCAGGTCGCCTCGAGTGCTCCGCGGGTGCGGCGGTGTCCGACCAGAAAGGCGGTGATCACCGTGGTGGCTTCGATCGCGACCCAGATCACACCGATGTTGTTGGCGCACACCGCGACAACCATCGCCGCCACGAACGCCGCGGTCAGCGCCCCATACAGTCGAGCGCCGCGTGTGTCGGTGTGGTCGCGATCGAGTTCGTTGTCGAGGTAGCCGATGCTGGCCCAGGTGGCCAGTGTGGCAACGACTCCGATGACGATGAGCATGGTGACGGTGAGCGCGTCGACGCGCAGCAGCCCGCCCAAGGCGAACTGGGTCCCCGAACCGACACGGAAGCCCAGCGCCGCGCCACACGCGAGGACCGTCACCGCTGAGGCAACGATCAGGGTGGCGGTCGTCCGGCGCCACCCGCCGACCAGGGTGGCGATCGAGGCACCAATGGGTGTGAGGATCGCTGCAAGCAGCAAGGCGGTCATCAGTCGTGCAGCTCCTGCAACGCGTCCAGGTCGGCGCCGCCGAAGGTGCGAGACAGTCGCCCGGTCAGAACGCCAATCACGATGACCGCGAACAGCACGTCCAGGGAGGCGCCGAGTTCAACGATCAGCGGCACCCCGGCAGTGAGCAAGAACGCGGTCGCGGCGATTCCGTTGTCCAGCATGAGGAATCCCGCGGCCTGTGACACTGCGTGCCGCCGCGTGACCATCACGAACAGCGCGATGAGCACCACCGCCGTAGCGGCCGGGACCGCGGTGATCGTGGCCGCCGGCTGCAGGTTCACCAAGGATCGAGTGGTGGCGAACGCGGCCAGCGTCAGTGCGGCGGTGATCAGCAGCGACGTGGCGGTATTGACCAGTGGGGTGGCCTCGCGGTGGGATTGCGGCTCGGCGCCGACTGCGCGTGCCAGCAACCGCGGCAGTACCGCAGCCCGCAACACCAGCACGGCGACACCGACACCGATGAGCGCGCCATCGCCGTCGTAGACCCCGCGCAGGACCGGGATGGCCGCCAGAGCGACGCCCTGCCAAGCCAGCAGACGGATGATGGCGGCCAGGTCGCGGCGCCACACGATCAGTACCGCAGCCAGGATCAGCCCGCCGGCGGCGAGGTCGACCAGTACCGTGAAAGTGGAGTGTGTCATGCCGGCGCCGTGAAGAAGTTGGCGGCAGTGACCGCGAGCAGCGCCAGCAGAAATGACCCGGCTAGCAGCTCGGGAACCCGGAACAGCCGCAGCTTCGCGATGAACACCTCCACGGTTGCGAGCAGTCCCGCCAGCACGGCGACCTTGGCCACCACTGCTGCGACGCCGACGACGATGTCTACCGCGCTGGGCCGGCCGCCGGCGATGCCCCACGGCGCGAACAGGTTTGCCAGCAGCGCCAGTAGCACGGTCAATCGCATCCCGGCCGCCCACTCGACCAGCGCCAGGCGCGGACCCGCGTATTCGAGGACCATCGCTTCGTGCACCATTGTCAGCTCGAGATGGGTGGCCGGGTTGTCCACTGGCAGGCGCCCAGTCTCGGCGACGATCACGATCACCAGTGCGGCGAACGCCAGCACCGCGGCCAGCGACACCACCTGCTCGGGGTGGGTGATGGTGTTGGCTACCAGGGCACCGAGATTGGTCGATCCCGCCGGCATGGACAGCGCGAAGACCGCGAGCAGAATGGTGGGTTCGACCAGCGCGGCGATAGTGATCTCGCGGCTGGCGCCCATGCCGCCGAACGAGGTGCCGGTGTCGATACCGGCCAGGGTCAAGGCGACGGTGCCCACGAACAGCAGGCCGACCACGGCGAATAAGTCCGCGCTGGCATCCAGTGGTGATCCGGTGGCGACCAGCGGTGCGATTGCGGCGATCAGCAAGGTCGATCCGGCGACGATGGCGGGCGCGGCCGCGAACACCACCGTCGTGCCGAGCGGGGTGATCTGTTGTTTGCCAAGCTGTTTGAGTATGTCGCGCCAAGGTTGCAGGACGCCGCCACCGGCGCGGCCCTCCCAGCGTGCGCGCACCTGCCGGGTAAGGCCCACCACCAGCGGCGCCCCGGCCATCACGGTGCCGATCTGCACCGCGCCCGCGACGTAGGACAGGATGTTCATCGGGCGACCACCAGAACGAGCAGCACACCGAGCGCGCCGTAAGCCAGGTACAGGTGCACGCTGCCGGTGTGGGCGCGCCGCACCATCGCCGCTGCGCCTGCCACTGCCTGGATCACCGGCGTGTAGAAGCGCTCCTCGATCGCATCGGCGATTCTGGTGCGGTAGGTGATCTTGTCAGCCAGATACCGCGACTCGGCGGCGTGAGTGACCTCGATATCGGTGTCGGGACGCAGGACGTCGTCGAAGACCCGTTGCAGCGGCTCGGCGAACGACGTCGCCGTGTATTGCATTCGCGGGGTGAGATCGTCTGCGCCACATGCCCATAGCGGCAATGCAGCGGGTGTCGGACGCCGCCCCCGACGCCAAAGCGCCAGCACGGCCACGCTCAGCGCAGCCACTGAGACGCCGGCGGCGATCACCCCGGGCGCAATCGATCCCTGCAGGCCGGGCAGGCGTACCACGGTGCCCAGATCGGTGAACTCCACCTTCCGGGCTGCAGGTAGCGCGGCGACCGCCCGACGCAGCGCGGGTGCGATAACCGAGGGCGCCACCGCCAGCATCAGACAGGCGGCCGCCGCGATCACCATGCCCGCCAGCATGCTGCCCGCCGCCTCGTGGGCCTCGGCGGCCTCCTGGCTGCGCGGCCGCGCCAGGAATCCGATCCCGAATGCCTTGACCATTGCCGCCACTCCCAGGCCCGTGGTGAGCGCGACTGCGCCCACCGCCAGCGGCGTGGTCAACGCCAGGACGGTGGCACGCCCGGGGGCCGCCTGGATCAGCGACTGGAACAGCAACCACTCGCTGACGAACCCGGCACCCAGCGGTAGCCCACACGCCCCGAGCGCGGCCACCCCGAACAGGGTGGTGGTCGCCGGCATCCGGCGGGCCAGGCCGCCCAGCCGGTCGAGGTCACGCAGGCCGGTTGCGGCCAGCACCGACCCCGCCGCCAGGAATCCGAGGCTTTTGAACGCCGCATGCGCGATCAGGTGCAGCATGGCCGCGGCTGCGGCGATCGTCGCCGGTCCCTCTGCGCCAGTGGCCGCGAATAGGGTGGCAGCTCCCAATGCCAGCGTGATCAACCCAAGATTCTCGGTTGTCGAATAGGCAAGTAGCCGTTTGAGATCCGTGGCCACCGAAGCCTGCACCACGCCATAAAGCGCCGACACCCCGCCGACAACCATCAAGGTGAGCCCCCACCAGCGCGGGCCCGGCCCGAGTAGCTGCAGATCGACACGGCAGATGCCATAGACCCCGAGGTTGACCATCGCCGCGCTCATCAGCGCCGACACCGGGCTGGGCGCCTCCGGGTGGGCGCGCGGCAGCCAGGCGTGCAGCGGCACCAGCCCGGCCTTCGACCCGAATCCCGCCGTCGTCAATAGAAAGACCGCGGTGCACGCGCCCTGCGGTATGCGGTGCAAATCAGCAAACCGGTCCGCGCCGCCGGCCGCCGACAACACCATCAGCCCGACCAGGATCGCCACGAACCCCAACTGGGTCATCACCGCGTACACCAATGCGGCGGCGCGAACCTGGGCGCGGGTGTGCTCGGCCAGTACCAATACCAACGATGTGACCGCCATCAACTCCCACGCCAGTGCAAACGTGGTCGCCGACGCCGCGGCGGGGACCAGCAGCATCGCCGCGACAAACATCGGCAGCACCGCCAGGGTGACCCCACCCAGATGTTCGCGCCGGGCATACCCGATCACGTACAGCCCGACCGCGACCGCGACCGCGCCGGTGAGCGTCATAAAGAACCCGCCCAGCGGGTCGAGGGCCAGCTGCACCCCCGACAGGGGAAGCAACCACCCGATGTTGACCGCGCGAACCGAACCGAACATGCCCACCAGGCCTGCCCATATCCCGCCTGTACCGAGCAGCGACGTCAGCACACCTGCGAAGACGGGTCTCAAGTCGTTGCGAAGCATCATGTTTGGCGCGGGCACCGCACTGGCCACCAGGCCTGCGGTCACTTGCCGGTTACCGATCGCAGAGCCGCGATGATCTGGCTCGGTGTCGGCGGGCACCCTGGGATTTCCACATCGACGGGCACCACTTCACCCACTGCGCCGACCACGCCATAGGCGTCCCTGAATACCCCTCGGTTCAGGGCGCAGTCCCCACACGCGATCACTCGCCGCGGCCGCGGGGTGGCGTCGATCGTGGTGCGCAACGGGCCGGCCATATTGTGTGTCACGACGCCGGTCACCAGCAGCGCGTCGGCGTGCCGCGGGGAGGCCACCAGCCGCGCGCCGAACCGCTCGGCGTCATACACCGGTCCGAACGCGCCCGAGATCTCCACCTCACACCCGTTGCACGAACCCGCGTCGACGTGCCGGATCTGAAGCGAACCACGCACTCCCGCAGGCGGTTTCTTCAGCTGCAGCGGCGCAGGTGGTGCGGGTTCGGCGATCCGGCCGACCCTGAAGACTTTTCCGATCCAGCCCATGGACGCTACTCCGCGCCGCCGGCACGCAGGTCCTCCAAAACCGCGACGCGGCCGCTGAGCACCCCCGTGAGAACCTTGCGCGCCGCCATCAGCAGTTCGGCGATATCGGGCGAGGCGATCGAGTAGATCATGGTGTTGCCGTCCCTGAGCGCGTCAACCACACCGGCTCGGCGCAAAACGCCGAGCTGCTGCGACAGATTCGATGATTCGAGCCCGACCTCTGGCAATAGTTCAGCGACCGACTTTTCTCCCGCCACGAGGAGCTCCAGGATCCTGATCCGCGCCGGATGCCCCAGGGTTTTGAAGAGCTCGGCCTTGAGCTTGTACAGCGGCTCCGACAGCACAGATCTCCTGAAAACTACAAATCTTCTATATTCGAACAGTTGAAGAATTTATCAGATCGTGCTGCGGACTTCACGGCCAAGGACTAAGCCGGCGCAGCTCTCCAGCGGCGCTCAAGACCGCATTTTCCTCGCCGACCAGGGGCAATGAAGCATGCAGCTATCCGCACCGCAGCCGGACCGGTCGGTCTATGACGTCAAACACACCGGCCGGCAACCACTCGTTCGTTGCCACCAGATCGCTCGACCAGAAGGATCCATGGCGACCCATATGCCGCCTTCGGCGAACCGGTGCGCGACAGGCGCGACGCGACAGGTCAAGTTGTGACACTCAGCCGCGCGTATGCAGCGCCGCAAAGAAAGACTCGAGCGCTCCGCGGTATACCTGCGGCGCTTCGTCGTGAATCAGGTGACCGGCTTGTCCTACATGTAAATAGGTCGTCGGAGAACTTGTTTGGGTCATCGCCCGCATCTGGCCCGGCGGCGTGACCGAGTTGCCGGCCTCGATGAGTAACGCCGGGACGCGCACCGCCGACCACTGCGCCCAGTAGTCCCGGGTACCCCATTCGGCGGCGATCTCGATCCATCGCGAGGTGTGACCGTGCAGGCGCCAACCGGTGGCGGTGCGATCGAAGGCCTCCAGGAAGTACCGCCCGGCGACCGGGCCGAATTCGTCTAAAACTTGCTCAGCAGAGTCGAATTCGACCGGAAGGGCATGCAGCCAAGGCTCCCACGGGCCAGTGGTGCGGCCGCGGAAGTCTGGCGCCATATCCTCGAGCACCAGCGCGGAAACCAGATCGGGACGCTCCGCGGCCAGGCACCACGAGTGCAGGGCACCCATCGAATGCCCGACCAACCTGGCCGGCGCTCCCAATGTGCTCACCGCGTCCGCCACGTCGGCCACGAACCTTTCGGTGCTGATCGGGTGCGGATCGTCGACGTCGCGGCCCCGGTGCCACAAGGCGTCATAGGTGTACACGGTGCCCAACCGGGTCAGCCACGGTAGCTGACGCGACCAAGTGGTGCCCCGCCCCATCAGTCCGTGCAGCAGTACCAATGGCTCGCCTTGTCCCCCGCGGCAAGTCAACAGATTGCTGGGCATATCACCATCTTGCGTGGCCTGCCCTGGAGTTGGACAGGGCAGGGGACGGGGTAGCCTAGCGGCATGCCGCCCGTGGTGAAGATCAACGCAATCGAAGTACCCGCCGACGCCGGGCCGGAACTGGAGAAGCGGTTCGCCCACCGCGCGCACGCGGTCGACAACCAACCCGGTTTCCTCGGCTTTCAGCTGCTACGTCCGGTGAAGGGGGAAAACCGCTACTTCGTGGTGACACACTGGGAATCCGAGGAAGCGTTCCAGGCGTGGGCGAAGGGACCTGCCATCGAAGCCCATGCCGGCGAGCGGGCCAACCCGGTGGCCACTGGGGCGTCGCTGCTGGAATTCGAGGTTGTGATGGACGTTGCCGGGAAGAATCAGGCGAAGTAGCGGGCGCTCGGCTCGGCACCGCGCTGTGGTGTTGAGTGCGGCCGCCGCACTGGTGGTGACCTTGGCGCCCGGCTGCTCCCCCTCCCCTTCCCCGCACGCGAACGCGGCAAACCCGGGACGGGCGGTCGATACCCGGACTCCTCCCGGGCTGCGGGCCCAGCAGACCATGGACATGCTCAACTCGGACTGGCCCATCGGCCCGGTCGGAGTTCGCACCCTAGCCGCGCCCGACAAGGTCGAGTCGGTGGAAACCACCATGGAGGAGCTTTGGTGGGACCGTCCCTTCACCCTCGATCGCGTAGACATCGGGGCCAGCATGGCCACGCTGCACCTCACGTCCTCCTATGGTGCGCGACAAGACATCCGGATACATACCAACGACGACGGGTGGGTCGATCGGTTCGACCTCGACACACAGGCACCATCGATCAAATCGTGGCACGACATCGATGCGGTGTTGGGCAGGACCGGTGCCCGCTACTCCTACCAGGTCGCCAAGGTCGACGACGGCCACTGTGATCCGTTGGCGGGCACCAACACTCGCGAATCCTTGCCGCTGGCATCGATTTTCAAGCTCTACGTACTGCACGCTCTGGCGGGTGCGATCAAGAACGGAACGGCGTCCTGGGACGATCAGCTGACCGTCACCGACAAGAGCCGGGCGGTTGGCTCTTCGGGTTTGGAACTGCCTGCCGGAGCACATGTTTCGGTTCGCACGGCGGCCGAGAAGATGATCGCCACCAGCGACAACATGGCAACCGACTTGTTGATCGGAAGGTTGGGCACCCACGCTATCGAGGAGGCGCTCGTCACGGCCGGCCACCACGATCCGGCCAGCATGACGCCTTTCCCCACGATGTACGAGCTGTTCTCTGTCGGGTGGGGTCAACCGGATCTGCGCAGCCAGTGGGAGCATGGATCACCGCAAGTCCGTGCCCAGCTGCTGGCGCAGGCGAATTCCACTCCCTACCAACCCGATCCAACGCGTGCTCACTCTCCGGCATCCTCGTACGGAGCGGAGTGGTACGGCAACGCCGAGGACATCTGCCGAGTCCACGCGGCGCTGCAGGCCGACGCGGTCGGCAAGGCCGCACCGGTCAGACAGATCTTGTCTGCGGTGTCGGGTATCCAGCTGGATCGAAACGTTTGGCCGTACGTTGGCGCGAAAGCCGGTGGCCTACCGGGTGATCTGACATTCAGCTGGTACGCCGTCGACAAAACGCAGCAGCCGTGGGTGGTCAGCTTCCAGCTGAACTGGCCACGCGATCACGGGCCCACCGTGACCGGTTGGATGCTGCAGGTTGCCAAACAAGCCTTCGCGCTGATCGCGCCTCGATGACAGTTACAAGCGCAGCGTCCAGCGGCCCTTCCGGAAATGCATGACGGTGCGACTAACCGGTGCGATGTCGATGCGCCAGAACGATTTCGGGGGGATGTCGAGGGCCAGCAGGATCGCCGCCCGAATCACCGCCGGGTGTGTTACCGCAGGTCGATGATCGACTCACCTCCGTGCGGCGCCAGGCCGGTTCACTCAGCCACACCTCGAGTTCCGCGGGGCAGACGGCCCAAAGTGCTTTGCCGCGCCACCGTCCGCAATCGAGGTCGGCCAACCGCGGCTCCGTTGTGGCCTTTAAGCCCAGCAACTTCGCGGTTTGGCAGGCGCGGTGCTCAGGTCCGGCGAGTTGGCGCCCCTGGTACCGAAGCCCTCGATACCGCAGTCCGCCACCGCTTCAAGCTGTCGGCGGCCGATGGCGTTGAGCGGTTCGTCGGCAGGAAAATGCTCGGCCACCATGGCATCGGTCACTGCATGCGACAACAAGGTCAGCCGGAGGACCTGGGTCATGTCGCGATACTCGGTGCCCGTCCGCTCTCGGCTCGGCCCGCTAGCAGCCGCCCGGCAAGCGCGGCAAAGACCAGGCCAATGGTCACCCACAGCACCAGCTGGGTAGCCAGCGAAAACAACCTGAATTCGTAGAGCACGTCGGCGGGAAAACCGGGATAGATGATCGCGCCCGATGCGTCACGCATCGGTTCGGGTGTCTCGTCCACGGTCGGTAGCAGCACCATCACAACGGCGATCGCCGCAAGGTAAGTACCCGCCGCGAACAGCGCTGCGTTCCACGCGCCGAGTCGGGCAGACAGCCGCCCCGCCAGCCACACCGCGGCGACCGCCACCACCACCGACGCCAGTACCATCACCAGATACCAGCCGGTGCGCGCTCCGATCGTGTCCGCCTGGCCGACCGCCGGTGGATTCGGCGGATACTTCACGAACGGCACCAGGTACACCGCTCCGAACGCCCCCGCCGCCAGGATTGCCGAAAGAGCCTGCGGTCCAATGTCATTCGCATGTGCGGATACGACGCAGAACAGTACGGCAAACAGAGCGCCCATCGCGACGCCGAAAATCAGCACACCGAAACCCAATCCGGCGTTGGCCTGCACTCCGCGGGTGAATAACTCAGCACCGTGCTCGTGCACGCCATGAGCATGCTCGACGTCGATTCGACCGTCCTCGAAAGCAATCGCACGGCCGATTACGGGCTCGGCGCATAGGCGGGCGAATAGGAACGCCAGCACCGCGCCGATTGCGCCCGCCACAAGACCGCGTGCGATCAGGCGTTTCTCCACGTGATCGGGTCAGTGGCAGGGAAAGCCGAGCAGATGCCGTGCGTCGTGCACGAACTCGTGCACGTGGGAATCGCTGCCGAACAGCGACATCGCTCCCTGGTCGACGCCGAGGAAGTACAGCGCCAGCAGCGCCAGAAAGGCGGTTGCCGCCAACCAGACCGCAGCACTCGCTGTCGACAGACCAGCGGATCGGACACGGGTGCCAGTTAGCTGGGAATTGGACACGGTCGACTCCTTCTGGGGATTGCGCGTCCCCGCCGGTGATGACGAGTTTCGGGTCTGACTTTCACAGTGGCGCGACCGTTCTGGAGTTTCACCAGATTCCGTTACCCGTCGATAACAACCGTCAGTTAGACCCCACGGTTGATCGAACAAACTGCTGTCAGTGCTGCGGCGGCGGGCCGCCGTAGCCCAGCTTTGGCTCACCGTGTATTCCGCGGTGACCGGCACGCCTTGGACTGCCGTGCTTTAATTTAGGCGCCCGCACCCCTGCTCTTTCTCGCGCAGTAAACGGGCGGTAGTCCCGCGAGAGACTAACCGCCCGTTTCCTCCTGACTGCTACTGTGCGTCCGGTCCTGGGCCGCCCGCGCTGTGCGCTCCGGCTTTGGCCAGGTCCGGCTCGGCCGGCGGCTTGCGGGTCCCGGTGAAGGTGAACACCGCGTCCTCGCCGGGGCCTTCGCCGTCCCAGTTGTCCACGTCGACAGTGACGACCTGTCCGGGTCCGACCTCCTCGAATAGGATCTTCTCCGACAGCTGGTCCTCGATCTCGCGCTGGATGGTGCGCCGCAGTGGGCGGGCACCCAGCACCGGGTCGAAGCCGCGCTTGGCCAGCAGAGCCTTGGCCTTGTCGGTCAGCTCCAGAGCCATGTCCTTGGTCTTGAGCTGGCCTGCGACCCGGGTGATCATCAGGTCGACCATCCGGATGATCTCGTCGCGAGTCAGCTGGTGGAAGACGATGACTTCGTCGATGCGGTTGAGGAACTCCGGGCGGAAGTGCTTCTTCAGCTCGTCGTTGACCTTCTGCTTCATCCGCTCGTAGTCGTTCTCCCCACCGCCCTGGGTGAAGCCCAGGCCGACCGGTTTCGAGATGTCGGAGGTACCGAGGTTGGACGTGAAGATCAGCACGGTGTTCTTGAAGTCCACCGTGCGGCCCTGTCCGTCGGTGAGCCGGCCATCCTCGAGAACCTGCAACAGGCTGTTGTAGATCTCCTGATGCGCCTTCTCGATCTCGTCGAACAGCACCACCGAGAACGGCTTGCGCCGCACCTTCTCGGTGAGCTGGCCACCCTCCTCGTAGCCGACATATCCCGGCGGGGCGCCGAACAGCCGCGAGGCGGTGAACCGGTCGTGGAACTCGCCCATGTCGATCTGGATGAGCGCGTCGTCGTCGCCGAACAAGAAGTTGGCCAGCGCCTTGGACAGCTCGGTCTTACCGACACCGGACGGGCCGGCGAAGATGAACGAACCCGACGGGCGCTTGGGGTCTTTCAGCCCGGCGCGGGTACGGCGGATCGCCTTGGAGACGGCCTTGACGGCGTCCTCCTGGCCGATGATCCGCTTGTGGATCTCGTCTTCCATGCGCAGCAGCCGGGTGGTCTCGGCCTCGGTGAGCTTGAACACCGGGATGCCGGTCCAATTACCCAGCACCTCGGCGATCTGCTCGTCATCGACCTCGGCAACCACATCCATATCGCCGGATCGCCATTGCTTTTCGCGCTCAGCACGCTGGGCCACCAGTTGCTTCTCCCGATCGCGCAGACTGGCCGCCTTCTCGAAGTCCTGCGCATCGATGGCCGATTCCTTCTCCCGGCGGGCATCGGCGATCTTCTCGTCGAACTCACGCAGGTCTGGCGGCGCGGTCATCCGGCGGATCCGCATCCGGGCGCCCGCCTCGTCGATCAGGTCGATCGCCTTGTCCGGCAGGAACCTGTCGTTGATGTAGCGATCGGCCAGGGTGGCGGCGGCCACGATCGCACCATCGCTGATCGACACTCGGTGGTGGGCCTCGTAGCGGTCCCGCAGACCCTTGAGGATCTCGATGGTGTGCTCCACCGTCGGCTCCCCGACCTGCACCGGCTGGAAGCGGCGCTCCAGGGCAGCGTCTTTCTCGATGTACTTGCGGTACTCATCGAGCGTGGTGGCACCGATAGTCTGCAGCTCTCCGCGAGCCAGCTTGGGCTTGAGGATCGACGCGGCGTCGATGGCGCCCTCAGCGGCACCGGCGCCCACCAGCGTGTGCAGCTCGTCGATGAACAGGATGATGTCGCCGCGGGTGTTGATCTCCTTGAGCACCTTCTTCAGGCGCTCTTCGAAGTCACCGCGGTAACGGCTACCCGCCACCAACGATCCAAGGTCCAGCGTGTAGAGCTGCTTGTCCTTCAGCGTCTCCGGAACCTGGCCGTGCACGATGGCCTGCGCCAGGCCCTCGACGACCGCGGTCTTGCCGACACCGGGCTCGCCGATCAGCACCGGGTTGTTCTTGGTGCGCCGGCTCAACACCTGCATCACCCGCTCGATTTCCTTCTCGCGGCCGATGACCGGGTCCAGCTTGCCTTCCATCGCGGCGGCCGTCAGGTTGCGCCCGAACTGATCGAGCACCAACGACGTGGACGGGCTGCCCGATTCGCCGCCGCGACCACCGGTTCCGGCTTCTGCGGCCTCCTTGCCCTGGTAGCCGCTCAACAGCTGAATCACCTGCTGGCGCACCCGGGTCAGCTCGGCGCCGAGCTTGACCAGCACCTGGGCGGCCACACCCTCACCCTCCCGGATGAGTCCCAGCAAAATGTGCTCGGTACCGATGTAGTTGTGGCCAAGCTGCAGCGCCTCGCGCAAGCTCAGCTCGAGAACCTTCTTGGCGCGCGGTGTGAACGGGATGTGTCCCGACGGCGCCTGCTGGCCCTGGCCGATGATCTCCTCGACCTGGCTGCGAACGCCCTCGAGCGAGATCCCCAGCGACTCCAGCGACTTCGCTGCAACGCCTTCGCCCTCGTGAATCAAACCCAACAGAATGTGCTCGGTGCCGATGTAGTTGTGGTTGAGCATCCGGGCCTCTTCTTGCGCCAGGACGACGACCCTGCGGGCACGGTCGGTAAATCTTTCAAACATCGGTGGTTACCTGCTCTTCCTCACCATCGGTACGGCGGTCGGCATCGCATACCTGCCTTCCACTGTAGTGGTCGGCGTGCCAGGGGGCCTAACCTTGCGGTTCCTTGCTCTTCAAGATCCGCTTGGACTATCTGGGCGATCTCCCTATGAGGACAGCGCCGCAACTGAAGAAACGAGGTAAAGCTCCAATTCGTTTCCCCATTCGCGCGCGATCATTTCGCCGCCAGCGAAAAAGACAAACAACCGGCGTCCAGGCATCAGGGCCTGGACGCCGGTACGAGGTTTGTTAGGTCGCCGCGTGGAATGCGTCGATGACGTCGGCCGGGATGCGGCCGCGGGTCGACACGTTGTGCCCGTTGCGGCGAGCCCATTCCCGGATCGCGGCGCTCTGCTCGCGGTCAATGGCGCCGCGGCCGCGTCCGGAGCTGGAACGCCCACGCCGCCGACCGCCGACACGACGACCGGCTTCCACCCATTGCTTCAGATCCCCGCGCAGTTTCGCGGCATTCTTGGACGAAAGATCAATCTCATAGGCCACCCCGTCAAGCCCGAATTCGACCGTTTCGTCGGCGGCGCCGGCACCGTCGAAATCATCGACCAAGGTGACGGTCACTTTTTTCGCCATTAGCTTACCCTCGCATTTCGTCCTGAGCAGTTGCTGAGCAGTTTGGACAGAGCTCCCCGGTCACCAATCTGCCATAATAAGGCAGCATACTCAATCCGGACACAAGACGCACAGTTCAACTTTCAACTGGAGTGGGGCCGAACAATCGGGAACAAAACTGTCTCTCGAATTGACAGCCCGGTCAAAGACATCAACAACCGATCGATACCCATTCCCGTTCCGGTACACGGCGGCATCGCATGCTCGAGGGCGGCAAGAAAGTCTTCGTCAAGCACCATAGCCTCGTCGTCGCCAGCGGCCGCAGCGAGGGCTTGTGCGGCAAATCTCTCACGCTGCACGATCGGATCGTTTAATTCGGAGTACCCGGTGGCCAGTTCGACTCCGCGCAAGTACAGGTCCCACTTTTCGGTTACACCCGGGATACTACGGTGCTGACGGGTCAAAGGCGTTGTCTCGACTGGGAAATCCTTGACAAACGTGGGCGCGACCAGCGTGGTGCCCACCGTGTGCTCCCATAGTTCCTCGACAAGTTTTCCGTGCCCGTAGCCGCGGTTGTCGGGGATCTCGATGCCGAGCCGATCCGCGATGACACAAAGCCGATCGACCGACGTCTGTGGTGTGATCTCTTCACCGAGCGCCGCCGACAGCGACGGGTACATTTGTATCGACGCCCATTCTCCGTCTATGTCGTAGACACTGCCGTCGGGTAGCGGCAGTTGTCTGGTTCCGATCGCCTCATCGGCTACCTCTTGAATAAGCTCTCGTGTGACGACTGCCGAATCGTCATAGGTTCCATAGGCCTGGTAGGTCTCCAGCATGGAAAATTCCGGAGAATGGGTCGAATCCGCGCCTTCGTTTCGGAACACTCGATTTAGTTCGAAGACCTTGTCGAAACCACCGACGACGCAGCGCTTGAGGAACAGTTCCGGCGCGATCCGCAGGTAGAGATCGATGTCGAGAGCATTGGAATGTGTGGCGAACGGCCGTGCTGCTGCGCCACCGGCCAGCGTCTGCAACATCGGGGTTTCGACTTCGAGAAAACCGCGCCGTTCCAGTGCGTTGCGTATCGCGCGGACAACGGCGATTCTCTGCCGGGCCACCGTGCGTGCTTGGGGACGGACGATCAGGTCGACGTAGCGTTGCCGCACCCGTGACTCTTCGTTCATCTCCTTGTGCGCGACAGGCAGCGGCCGCAATGACTTAGACGCCATCCGCCAGGAATCGGCAAGGACGGACAACTCGCCGCGTCGTGAGCTGATCACATTGCCGTGCACATAGACGATGTCGCCGAGATCGACGTCGGCTTTCCACGCTTCGAGTGCTTCCTGGCCGACCTTGTCGAGGCTGATCATCAGTTGCAGGGTGGTACCGTCGCCCTCCTGGAGTGTCGCAAAACACAATTTTCCGGAGTTGCGTGCGAATATCACCCGGCCGGCGACGCCGACGATGTCATCAGTCGCGGTACCGATCGCCAGGTCGGGATGAGTGGCGCGCACCTGCGCCAGAGTGTGGGTGCGTTCGATGGCTACCGGGTACGGTTCCCGGCCCTCCGCTAACAAACGAGCACGCTTGTCCCGGCGGATCCGGAACTGCTCGGGCATGTCTGCGTCGGCGGAGTTCACGACGTGCCAGCTTAAATGACCGGGTCTCAGGCGTGCGCCGACGGCGTCGTATGTGCACTCAAGGCGTTGCGTGTGCGCTCGGGGCGGAAATTCCGGCCGAATCCCTGCCACGTCTCACACTCGACGCCGTGGACGCACGGTCGACGGGCAAGGTGAACCAACAGGGCTGGTCAGCGTGCAGTCTTGAGTCGGCCACGCTGGGCGTCTCGGTTGCGTTCGAAGACCAGTCGTAGGCCATGCAGGGTCAGGTGCTGGTCGTAGTGGCTGACGGTGTGCAGTTCCGGTAGGAGCAGCGGCGCCGTATGTCCGGTGGCCACGATCGCGACCTGATCTCCCAGGTCGTTGGCGAAGCCGTCCACGTCCTCGCGGATGCGTCCGACCAAGCCGTCGACCAGTCCGGCGAAGCCGAACACCGCTCCCGCCTGCATGCATTCGACCGTATTCTTGCCGATCACCGAACGGGGCCGGGCCAACTCGACCCGACGTAGTGCGGCAGAGCGGGCCGCGGCGGCATCAGAAGAAACCTGCACCCCGGGCGCGATCGCGCCGCCGAGGAATTCGCCTTTAGCGGACACCACGTCCACGCAGATGGAGGAACCGAAATCGATGACGATGGCGGCGCTTTGAAACCTGTGAAATGCGGCCAAGCAGTTGACGATTCGGTCGGCGCCCACTTCTTTCGGATTGTCGACGAGCAGCGGGATGCCGGTGCGCACTCCTGGCTCGATCAGCACGTGGGGCACCGACGGCCAGTACTGGCCGAGCATGATCCGCACCTCGTGCAGCACCGAGGGGACAGTCGAGAGGGCGGCGGCACCGGTGAGCCGCTCGGAATCCTCACCGATCAAGCCGTCGATGGTCAGCGCCAGTTCGTCCGCGGTGACCTCGGATTCGGTACGAATCCGCCATTGCTGCACGACTTTTGCGTGCTCTTTGGATCCGGACAGCAGCCCCACGACGGTGTGGGTGTTGCGGACGTCGATCGCAAGCAGCACGGCTACCACACACCGATCCGGGGGTCTAACAGCTCCGCTGCGTCGGCGGGCACGAAAGCCGGGTCGTGGCCCAGGTCGATCGGCTTGTTGTTGGCGTCGACGAATACGATCCGCGGCTGGTAGGCGCGCGCCTCGGCCTCCTCCATGGTCCCGTATGCGATCAGGATCACCAGATCGCCGGGATGCACGAGATGCGCTGCAGCACCGTTGATTCCGATCACCCCAGTGCCGCGTTCACCGGTGATCGCGTACGTGACCAACCGGGCACCGTTATCGATGTCGACGATGGTCACCTGTTCGCCCTCGAGCAGGTCTGCGGCGTCCATCAAATCGGCGTCGATGGTCACCGAGCCGACGTAGTGCAGGTCAGCCTGGGTGACGGTGGCGCGGTGGATTTTCGACTTGAGCATCGTCCGTAGCATCAGTTCCTCCAAGGTGTTTCGATTTTCGTCCGGCCCGCTTGCCCCGAGCCCACCGGTGCCGGCGAAGTTTCGATCTCGATTGCGATGTTGTCCAGCAGCCTGGTGGTGCCCAGCCGGGCGGCAACCAGCAGCCGACCGGGTCTGTCGGCTTGCAGCGGACCCAGCTCCGCAGCGCGCAACTCCAGGTAGTCGACCGTCAGCCCGGGCACAGCGTCGAGCACCGTGCGCGCGGCCTCCAGCGCGGCTTGGGCTCCGGCATGCGCGGCGTGCGTCGCCGCCGTCAGCGCCGCGGAAAGCGTCACAGCCATTTCGCGCTGCACCGGGTCGAGGTAGCGGTTGCGCGATGACATCGCCAGCCCGTCGGCTTCCCGCATGGTGGGCACCCCAACCACCGCGACGTCGAGGTTCAAGTCGGCGACCATCTCTCGTATCAGGACCAGCTGCTGGTAGTCCTTCTCGCCGAAAAACACCCGGTCGGGCCGGACGATCTGTAGCAGCTTGCACACCACGGTCAGCACGCCGGCGAAATGGGTCGGCCGGGGACCGCCCTCGAGGTCGGCAGCCAGCGGACCGGGTTGCACGGTGGTACGCAGACCGTCGGGGTACATCGCCGCGGCAGTCGGCGCGAACACGATCTCGACATCTTCCCCGCGTAGCAGCGCGATGTCGTCATCGAGGGTCCGAGGGTAGGCGTCGAGGTCTTCTCCGGCGCCGAATTGCAGCGGGTTGACGAAGATCGAGACCACAACCACCGAGCCGGGGACCCGCTTGGCGGCGCGCACCAGGGCAAGGTGTCCGTCGTGCAGCGCGCCCATGGTGGGCACCAACATCACCCGGCGGCCGGTGTGGCGCAGCGCGCGGCTGACGTCTGTGACATCGCGCCGCCTCGAGTACACATTGAGTTCGCCTGATTTGAAGGCGGGTGGCCTGCCCTGCATCGGGTTCATCGCGCCAAAACCTCGACGACGTCCTCGGGCGCATGTGCGCGCTGCGCGGTCCGCAGGGCGTTCACCCGGTACGCGTGGGCCAGTTCGGGGTCAACCTGGGTCAGCGCGGCCAGATGCCCAGCGACCGCGGCCGCGTCACCGCGCGCGACCGGGCCGGTGAGCGCGGCTTGCCCGCGTTGCAACGTGTTCTCCAGCGCTGCCCGGGCCAGCGGCCCGATGATGCGTTCGGCGATGCCGCCCGGCCGGTCGTCGACGGACTGTTGTCCCAGCAGCTCGCTGCCGCGCAGCGCGGCCCGCAACGCCTCGAGCGCATCGGCAAGCACCGTCACGATGTGGTTGCCCGCATGGGCCAAAGCGGCGTGGTAGAGCACACGGGCGTCCTCCCGGACGCAGAACGGTTCTCCGCCCATCTCCAGCACAAGCGACTGCCCGATCGCGTACCCGACATCGTCGGCCGCGGTGACCCCGAAGCACGTGTCCGGCAGTCTGCTGATGTCCTCGTCGGAGCCGGTGAACGTCATCGCCGGGTGGATCGCCAGCGGGATGCACCGTGGCGTCAGCGGCGCGAGGATGCCGACCCCGTTGGCACCGGATGTATGGGCCACGATGGTGCCGGGCCGCACCACCGACATCGCGGCCAACCCGGACACCAGGCCGGTGAGCTCGCTGTCGGGAACCGCCAACAGCAACAGCTCAGCACTGGCGGCCACATCCGGTGGCGATGCGACCGGGGTATCGGGCAGCCGACGCTGCGCCCGCTGCCGCGACGCATGGGAAACGGCGCTGGTGGCGACCACGACGTGGTCGGCGCGCTCCAGCGCGACACCGAGCGCGGTGCCTACCCGGCCGGCCGAGATGATCCCCACCTTGAGCCTTGCCGGGCGCAAACCGTCGAACTGCACCATCGCAGACGACCTCACAGGTTTCTTCGTTCGTTCCGGTCCCAGCGTGGGTGGTCTCAGGGGTACCGGACGGTCACTAAAACTGTAGTCGATTTGCCAGGCGGCCCCAATGTGAGGAAGCTCCCAGCTCAGCCCTCGCGGCGACGACGGCGGCCACCTCCGGAGGGCTGCACTTGTAGCCGCGCCAATAGGTCGGCAACCGACTGCCCACCCGTTTGCGCGGCTTCCCCCGAGCCATCCAATTCTTCCGACTGGAGGTCGGCGCCGCGGTGCCGAGCCGCATGCTCGGGCGGTGGCGGCGGAGCCAGTCGTGGCGGCGGCGGCGCGGCATCGGGTGGTGGCGACGGTGGGGGCGGAGGTGGCGGCGGCGCAGCAGCAGCAGCCGGAGGGGGCGGCGGTGGCGGTCCTGCCGGGGGTTCGTTCATGGGCGCAAAGTTGCGCACGCCATAGTCGCGGTATTCCGCCGAATGGCGCGACCGCGCCCGGCGACCAGACTCACTGTACGGCGGTGGGGGCGCCGGCTCGGCGGGCGAGCCGTCCCAGGGCTCGTCGGGGCCGGTATGCCGGGCGCGCCGCCGGCCCGACGGCTCGCCGGGTGTACCAGAGTTGGGGCCGGCCCAGTGGCTGCCCGGTGTTCCAGGCGGCAACCACAGTCCGGCTGCGCCCACCGGCTGCCAATCCTGCAGCTGCGGTTCCGGTTGGGGCTGTGGCGGCGGTCGGTGGTGTGGTTCGAACCGCGGTTCGGGCTCCGGCTCCGGCGGTGCGGCGGGGTAGGCGGCTTCTTGGTGGTCCACGTACGCGGCTTCATATTGGTATGGGACCCGCTCCCGCCGGGGCGGCAACAGCGGTCCCCCGCTAGCGGGTGGTACCCCCACCTCGGGCACGTCGATGATTGCGGTCTCCTCGGCGCGGCTGGGCTGGTTGTCGCCAGAGACGGACGTGACCCGATCGCTGGAGACCCAATCGACAGGGGTGTCACGGTCACGCGGGCTCTCGCCGTTGCGGTCCCACTCGCTGTAAGCGCGCTCGCGCGCAGACTCGGTCTCGAGCGTCTCCAGGGCCGGGCGGTGCGCGAGATCGGTGTCGAACAAAATCTCCAGGCTGGTCCGTAACGAACTCAGTTCCGCCCGCAGCGCGGCCAGATCGTCGGCGGCCTGAGCCTGCAACTCGGAAGCCAGCTCGCGGCGCAGCTGCGATTCGACGGTCAGTTCGTACTCGCGGCGGGCCGAAATTTCCCGATCCAGCTGTAGGTCGTAGACCAGCTTCAGGTCACGGACGCGGGACTGATCCGCGTCGCTCTGGCGGCGGTAGAGCACCGAAACGAAGGCGCCGGCGACTGCGGCCCACAGCGCCAGGATTACAGCGAGCTTGAGTAGTTCCACCCGATTGGTGAAAACCAGTGCCGAACTGGCCCCCATCGCGAGGATCAGCAACGCGGTCAAGAGCACCCAACCCGGCCTGCGACCGCCGCGCCGGACTCGGGCGCCGCGGGACAGAACGGTCATGGCCCGACTGTACCCGTGCGAGGTCAATCAGCGTGTCGCGTGAGTCCGGCGATTCTCACCTGGGTGAATCGAAGGATCAATTGCCCGGCTCTTACTTGTCGGGGCACTTCGTGGTCCGCAACGCCGGTGCGACGTTAGTTTTCCGCACCCTCGCCATGCTCAGTCGGATCCTGCGGTGATTTGCAGCAATGCTGCAGCCACAGCGCGGCAACAAGTAGCGCCAGCGCGCTGACGGCCGCCACCACCGTTCCAGTTGTGTCCTCGGCGGCGGCCCGCAACCATGACCGCCGCGGCAGGAAGTACACCAGTACTCCGACCCACCAACCCAGCATCAACGCACCCAACCAGGCCGACGCTTTGGCGACCATCAGGCTGCGTGCCACCGCAAGCGGGTGCAACCAACCGGGCCCGGCACCGATTTCGCCGTTGCTGATTTTCGCCCGCACGTAGCGCGCCCACAGCGCCTCGGCGATAGCCACCGCGAGCAGCGACAGACCGGTCCACACCGTGATGGGTGGAAACCACCGGTACAGCACCGTTACCAGCAGATAGCCCACCACCGCAGCGCCGACCACCGCGGCCGTCAGGTCACGTTTCCGGGTCGGTCCCATTAGTTTTCCGATTCCCGATTGGCTGGGGACTTTCCTCTCGGCTCGAGCGTCAGGCCGGTCAGCCGAACACCATCCCGGTCGGCCTGCTCGAGCCCGGCCAGCAAGCTTGCGACGGGCCGCGGCCCCCCGGCGACCGTCAGCTGGGCATCCGGATCGATGGCGAGCCAAGGGATCATCACGAATGCGCGCAGATGGGCCAGTGGGTGCGGCAGCGTCAGGTTGTTTTCACGGGAGGTCACTTCTGTCTCGCCGTAGCAGGCGATCAGGTCGACGTCGAGGGTGCGGGGACCCCAGCGCTCGCCGCGAACCCGGCCCGCTGCCCGCTCGAACTCCTGCGCCCGGCGCAGCCAGGCCTGCCCGTCGCGCGCCGGGTCGTCGGCAATCAGCACAGCATTGAGAAACGGTGCCTGATCCGGGCGTCCCCAGGGGTCGGTTTCATACACCGGGGACACCACGAGCACCGCCTCGCCCAGCCCGTCGACGACCGACTGCAACCGCGCCAGCCGGTCGCCCAGGTTGGAGCCGATAGATAGCACCACCCACGTCATAACGCCCTGCCAGCCGGGATCACTGAACCGCGACCGCCGCGTCGCGACCGCCGAACCACCACCGCGACGTCGGCGAACTGATGAGGGATCGGAGCCTGCGGCTTGTGCACCACCACCTCGACGGCATGCACGCGTTGGTCGTCCATCACTTGGCCGGCGATTTCGCCCCCCACCGCTTCGATCAGGTTGCGCGGGGGCCCGGCCACGACGTCGGCTGCCAGCTGGGCCAGGGCGGCGTAGTTGTAGGTGTCAGCCAGATCGTCACTGGCAGCCGCGTCTGCCAGGTCGATCCACACGGTGACATCGATGACGAACTCCTGCCCGTTGGCACGCTCGTGGTCGAAAACTCCGTGTTTCCCACGGACGGTCAGACCGCGCAACTCGATTCGATCAGCCATCGTCTCCAGCCAGCTCAGTGGGGGTCTGGGTTTGCCTCCAGGCCCCGATCACCTTGAGCGCGTCGACCGTGGCCCGCACGTCATGCACGCGCACGCCCCAGGCGCCGTGCAGGGCGGCCAATGCGGAAATCACCGCAGTCGCCGTCTCACGCCCATCGGGTGGTCGCGGCGAGCCATCGGGCCCGGCTAACAACGTACCGAGGAACCGTTTACGCGATGCACCCAGTAGTACCGGGATTCCGGTGGCGACGAACTGCGGCAACGCATGCAGCAGCGCCCAATTGTGTTTTCCGGTCTTGGCGAACCCAAGCCCCGGATCGATGATCAGCTTGGCTGGGTCGACACCTGCGGCCACCGCTGCGTCGACGCTGGCAAGCAGTTCGGCGCGCACTTCGGCAACCACGTCGCGGTAGTGCGGGGCCGCATGCGGGCGGTCTGACGACACCGATCGCCAGTGCATGAGTACCCAGGGCACACCGGCGTCAGCCAGCAGCGGTGCCATCGCGGGGTCGGCTCGTCCACCCGACACGTCGTTGACGATCCGCGCGCCGCTCTGCAGCGCCGCCCGCGCGACATCCGCGTGCATGGTGTCGATGCTGACAGTAATGCCCTGTGCCGCAAGTTCTTTGACGACAGGAACCACGCGAGATGTTTCGACCCGAGGGTCGATCCGCGCGGCGCCGGGCCGAGTCGACTCTCCCCCGACATCGACGATGCCCGCGCCTTCGGCGGCCATTGCCAGACCATGCCCCACCGCGTCGTCGGCATCGAGATAGCGCCCGCCATCGGAGAACGAGTCGTCAGTGACGTTCAGAACTCCCATAACCTGCACAGGCGAAGGGCTCACTTATGCAGGATGAGGTCGAGCGCTTCGGCTCGAGACGCGGCATTGGTTTTGAACTGACCGCGCACCGCCGACGTCGTGGTGACGGCACCGGGTTTGCGGACACCGCGCATCGCCATGCAAAGGTGCTCGGCCTCGATCACGACGATCACCCCCCGTGGATTGAGTTTGTTCATCAGCGCGTCGGCGACCTGACTGGTGAGCCGCTCTTGCACCTGTGGCCGCTTGGCGTACAGGTCGACCAGCCGCGCGATCTTGGACAGGCCGGTTATCCTGCCGTCACTGCCGGGGATGTAGCCGACATGGGCCACACCGTGGAACGACACCAGATGGTGTTCGCAGGTGGAGTACATCGGGATTTCTTTGACGAGCACCAGCTCGTCGTGTTCTTCGTCGAACATCGTGTTCAACACGCTGTCGGGGTCGGTGTAGAGGCCGGCGAACATTTCGCGGTAGGCGCGGGCGACGCGGGCCGGTGTTTCCTGCAAGCCGTGCCTGTTCGGGTCTTCGCCGATCGCGTACAGCAACTCGCGGATCGCGGCCTCGGCACGTGCGTGGTCGAACACCCGTATCCGGGGAGTCGCGGTGTCCGGCAGCGCCATCGAATCCTCCGTTCGTCAGCCGTGGGCCGGCGGGTTGGACCGGCTTACATCGTCATCCTGCTGGTCAGGAGACTTTCCGCCATCCGGGTTGGATTGGCCGGACGGCGGATAGGGCGGATACGGCGGGTACGACGGATGCGCCAGGCCCGGTTGGCCGGGCTGGCCCGGCTGACCCGGATAGCTTCGGGCCGGCTGCGGCCAATAGGGCTGCTGCGGGGGCTGCGCGGGCGGATACCGATAATTCGGCTGTTGTTGCTGCGGCGGCCATCCTGGCGCATGCCAGCCCGCCGGGGCGCCGTAGTCAGGCTGGGTGGGGCCGTGCGGCGCACCCTGACGATTACCGGCGCCTTGACCGCCGTGAGAACCGTTGCCGCCGTTGGCTGTTCCATCGGCCTGCGCTTGCGCGGCCTCAGCGGCTTCGCTGGCCCGCGCGATAGCTGCCTTGAAGGCAGGCTCTTGGACCGGCGGGGGCCACGGCTCGCCCCGCTCCATGGCCAGCTCGCCGGGCGTCTTGATCGGCGGTTTCTCCGACGGGATACGGCCACCGAAATCGTCGAACATGGTGAGCCGAGGACGCTTTTCGACGTCGGCGAAGATCCCCTCCAGCTCGGGTCGGTGCAGGGTTTCCTTTTCCAGCAGCTGCCCGGCCAGCGTGTCGAGTACGTCGCGGTATTCGGTGAGGATTTCCCAGGCCTCGGTGTGTGCTGCCTCGATCAGCTTGCGGACCTCGTCATCGATGTCACGGGCGACCTCGTGCGAGTAGTCCGCCTGCGTTCCCATGGTCCGGCCAAGGAACGGGTCGCCATGTTCGGTGCCGTATTTGACGGCGCCCAGCTTGGAACTCATGCCGAATTCGGTGACCATCGCACGCGCAATTTTGGTGGCCTGCTCGATGTCCGACACCGCACCCGTCGTCGGCTCGCGGAACACCAATTCCTCGGCGGCGCGCCCACCCATCGCGAACACCAGCTGCGCGATCATCTCCGAGCGGGTACGCAGGCCCTTGTCTTCCTCGGGCACCGCAACGGCGTGCCCGCCGGTTCGTCCGCGCGCCAGGATCGTCACCTTGTAGACCGGGTCGATGTCCGGCATCGCCCAGGCCGCCAGGGTGTGCCCGCCCTCGTGGTAGGCGGTGATCTTCTTTTCCTGCTCGCTGATGATCCGGCCCTTGCGGCGGGGTCCGCCGATCACCCGGTCCACCGCCTCCTCTAGAGCGGCGCTGGTGATGACGGTGCCGTTTTCCCGGGCGGTCAGCAGCGCCGCCTCGTTGATGACGTTGGCCAGATCGGCGCCGGTCATGCCGACGGTGCGCTTGGCCAGTCCGTCGAGGTCGGCGTCCGGGGCAATGGGCTTGCCCTTGGAATGCACTTGCAGCACCGCACGGCGACCCGCCATGTCGGGGTTGGACACGGGGATCTGCCGGTCGAAGCGGCCGGGCCGCAAGAGCGCCGGGTCCAGAATGTCCGGTCGGTTGGTGGCTGCGATCAGGATGACGCCGGCCCGCGGGTCGAACCCGTCCATTTCGACCAGCAACTGGTTCAGTGTCTGCTCGCGCTCGTCATGACCGCCGCCGAGACCCGCGCCGCGCTGGCGGCCCACCGCGTCGATCTCGTCGACAAAGATGATGCACGGGTTGTTCTGCTTGGCCTGGTCGAACAGGTCGCGCACCCGTGACGCGCCGACACCGACGAACATCTCGACGAAGTCGGAGCCGGAAATCGTGAAGAACGGAACTCCGGCTTCGCCGGCCACCGCGCGGGCCAGCAGCGTCTTGCCAGTCCCGGGTGGGCCGTAGAGCAGCACACCTTTGGGAATCTTGGCGCCCAGCGCCTGATAGCGACCGGGGTTCTGCAGAAAATCCTTGATCTCGTAGAGCTCTTCGACCGCCTCGTCGACGCCCGCAACGTCGGCGAATGTGGTCTTGGGCATGTCCTTGTTGAGCAGTTTGGCGCGCGATTTGCCGAATCCGAAGCCCATCCGGGCGCCGCCCTGCATGCGGGAGAACATCACGAATAGCCCCACCAGCAGCAGCAGCGGCAGCACGTAGACCAGCAGCTCGCCCAGGATGCTGCCTTGGTTGACGACCGTGCTGACCTTCGCGTTTTTAGCGCTCAGGGCGTTGAACAGGTCGACCGCGTATCCGCTTGGGTATTTGGTGATGACCTTGTCGGAATTGTCGGTGTCGTTGTTGCCCTTCTTCAGGGTCAACCGCAGCTGCTGCTCGCGATCATCGATCTGTGCGCTCTTGACGTTGTCGCTGTTGATCTGGGCCACCGCCACTGACGTGTCGACGGGCTTGTAGCCGCGGGTGTCGTCGCTGAAGTAGAAGAACGACCAACCGAGCAGCAGCACGACAGCGATCGCCGTGATGGTGCGAATAACGTTTTTCCGGTTCATCAATCATCGGCCTTACTGGCCAGGTCCTTCCCCGATATACACGCAGCTGGAAAAGTCCAGGCTACCGCTAGTGGCGATCGCCAGCCCGGCCGAGCCGAGCGCAGCGGGTCGCCACCATCCTGCCCAGACAACGACCGGCGGTTCCCGCCTGGCGACGATGCGGCCCGCGCGGCGGGCTGTGGGGGTCCCCCCGCTTGCGGGGGAGTGGGGGCGGGCAATCCGACCGCGATTCCGACCACGGCAAACAGCCCCGGGTCGAGCGTCACGCCGGCGTCGGGCCGGGCGGCGATGGTCGCGCCGGCGTGACGCTACGCGGTGAGCTAGCCATCTGGCGAACACTCCATTACTCGTAGTAGCGGGCCTCCACCACATTGCCGTCCGGATCGGCGAAGTAATATCCCTGCGGCGCCCACCCCCGGGCTCCATAACTGTGGTTCAGCCGCGCGCTGGTGTCCACGCCTTCCGCTTGCAGACGCTGATCCAGTGCGTCGTATTCAGGCTTTGACAGTGCAAGGCAGACATGATTGACCGGATGGCCGGCACTGCCTGGAATCCGGGTCAAAGACTCAGTACCGGCAACGTTTTCCATTGGCAACAGGTCAATGATGGAGTCCTTACAGACGCGCACGCTCGGGAACGGTGCGTCTCCGGCCTCGAACTCGGCAAACCGGACCGGCGCTAGCCCGACCACCCTTGAGTAGAAGTCCATCGAGGCCCGCGGATTTCTCGTCCATAAAACGATGTGGTCCAGCCGCATCAGTCGAGTACACCTGCCTTCATGTCATGCTGCGGTGAGCGATCCCGGTGCACCACGATGGCTCACCAATATGATGCGCGGCCTAACCCGCGACATCCACCTGGCAACCATCTTTGATGCCGCACTAAACGCCAGGCCGTAACCAGGCCAAGCCCTTCTCAGTCCGCGGCCGTTGTGCTTTGGTGAGACGGTGCGCTCATCAACCGAACGGTTAGTAGACACAAATGGTATGCGGCTGCGGGTGATCGAAGCGGGGGACCGCGGCGCACCTGTGCTGGTCCTGGCCCACGGCTTTCCCGAACTGGCCTATTCGTGGCGACATCAGATACCGGTTCTCGCCGAAGCCGGCTACCACGTGCTGGCGCCCGATCAGCGTGGCTACGGCGGCTCTTCTCGTCCGGATGCGATCGAGGCTTACAACATTCACGAGTTGACCGCCGACCTGGTCGGTCTGCTCGACAACGCCGGCGCCGAACGCGCTGTCTGGATCGGACACGACTGGGGCGCCATCGTCGTGTGGAATGCGCCATTGCTGCACCCCGACCGAGTCGCGGCTGTCGCCGCTTTGAGCGTCCCGGCAGTGCCCCGTGCGCAGGTGCCGCCGACCCAGGCATTCCGCAAAACGTTCGGGGAGAACTTCTTCTACATGCTCTATTTCCAGGAACCCGGCGTTGCCGACGCCGAACTCAACGCCGATCCGGCCCGCACGATGCGCCGGATGATGGGCGGCCTGCGGATATCCGCCGACCGGAGCGCAGCGATTCGCATGGTGGCCCCCGGCCCGGAAGGGTTCGTCGATCGCCTTCCCGAACCAGACGGGCCGCCGGACTGGCTCAGCCAGGGTGAGCTCGACCATTACATCAGCGAGTTCACCCGCACCGGCTTCACCGGCGGCCTGAACTGGTACCGCAATCTCGACCGCAACTGGGAGACCACTCCCGAACTCGCCGACGCCAAAATCACCGTGCCGTCGTTGTTCATTGCGGGGACAGCCGATCCGGTGTTGGCATTCACCCGCGCCGACCGCGCGTCGGAGGTGATCACCGGTCCGTACCGCCAGGTGATGATCGACGGCGCCGGACACTGGCTGCAGCAGGAGCGTCCCGACGAGGTGAACGCGACCCTGCTGGAGTTCCTCAACGGATTAGAGCTGCGATGAGCGTCCAACTGCGTTTCGGCGTCTTCATCACACCCTTTCACCCGATTGGCCAATCCCCTACGGTGGCACTGGAATACGACATGGAGCGCGTCGTCGCGCTGGATCGGCTCGGGTTCGACGAAGCGTGGTTCGGCGAACACCACTCCGGTGGCTACGAGTTGATCGCCTGCCCGGAAGTGTTCATCGCGGCCGCAGCCGAGCGGACAAAGCACATTCGGCTGGGCACCGGAGTGGTCTCGCTGCCCTACCACCATCCGCTGATGGTGGCCGATCGCTGGGTGCTGCTGGACCACCTGACCCGCGGCCGGGTCATGTTCGGTACCGGTCCGGGCGCGTTGCCGTCGGACGCATACATGATGGGCATCGACCCGGTTGAGCAGCGGCGAATGATGCAGGAATCCCTCGAGGCAATCCTTGCGCTGTTCCGCGCCGCACCCGCTGAGCGAATCGACCGCCACTCCGACTGGTTCACGCTGCGCGACGCGCAGTTGCATATCCGCCCCTATACCTGGCCCTATCCCGAAATCGCCACGGCTGCAATGATTTCTCCGTCCGGGCCGCGACTGGCCGGCGCGCTTGGCACGTCGCTGCTCTCACTGTCGATGTCGGTACCCGGCGGCTACGCAGCGCTGGAAAACACCTGGGAAGTGGTGCGCGAGCAGGCCGCCAAAGCCGGCCGGGACGAGCCGGACCGGGCGGACTGGCGTGTTTTGAGCATCATGCATATTGCCGACAGCCGTGAGCAGGCGATCGACGATTGCACCTACGGGCTGCAGGATTTCGCGAACTACTTCGGTGCGGCCGGGTTCGTCCCGCTATCCAACACCGTGGACGGCGCCCAGACACCGCACGAGTTCGTCGAAGACTATGCGGCCAAAGGAAATTGCTGCATCGGCACACCCGACGACGCGATCGCCCATATTGAAGATCTACTCGAACGGTCGGGAGGTTTTGGCACGCTGCTGATGCTCGGTCATGACTGGGCTTCCCCTGAAGCGACATATCACTGCTATGACCTGTTGGCGCGCAAGGTCATTCCCTATTTCAAGGGGCAGCTCGAAGCATCGCGCTCATCTCACGACTGGGCCAAAGGCAGGCGTGACCAGTTGATCGGCCGAGCCGGTGAGGCCGTGGTGAAAGCCATCACCGAGCATGTCGACGAACACAAGGCAGAAAGCAAGAAGAGTTAATGCGGGCCGCAGTGTTGCGAGACGGCCATATGGTCTACCGGGACGACGTGTCCGACCCGGTTCCCGAAGCCGGCCAGGTGCTGGTCGCGGTGCGATCATGTGGAATCTGCGGTTCCGACCTGCATTTCGCCGCCCACGGTGCGCAGGTACTGGAACTGGGAGATCGGATGGGCGGCGGCGCGGGAACCGGGATGAACCTCGACCTGAGCCGCGATGTCTTCATGGGTCACGAATTCAGCGCCGAGGTACTCGAGGCCGGCCCCGACACCGAAACCCATCCACCGGGAACCCTTGTCACTTCGCTTCCGGTGCTGCTGTCCGCCAAGGGCGTCGAGCCGATCGTCTACAGCAACAGCACAATCGGCGGCTACGCCGAGCGGATGCTGCTCTCGGCACCGCTTCTGCTGCCCATCCCCAACGGCCTGGACTTCAAACACGCGTCCCTGACCGAACCCATGGCGGTGGGGTTGCACGCCGTCAACAAGTCGAATATTGCGCCTGGCGAAACCGCCCTGGTGCTTGGCTGTGGCCCGATCGGCATCGCAATCATTGCAGCCCTTCGAGCGCGAGGCGTCGAAAACATTGTGGCAGCGGACTTTTCACCGAAGAGGCGGGAATTGGCTAGCGCGATGGGCGCCCATCAGACGCTGGATGCGGCGCAGGGTTCACCATTCGACACGGTCAAACCCGCAGTGGTGTTCGAGGCAGTGGGAGTGCCCGGAATCATCGACGACGTGTTGCTCCGGGCGCGTCCTGGCACCCGGCTGGTTGTCGCCGGGGTGTGCATGCAGCCCGACACCGTGCATCCTTTCTTCGCGATCGCCAAAGAGATCAACGTGCAATTCGTACTGGCCTACACCCCGGACGAGTTCGCCGACTCGCTGCGCGCGCTGGCCGAGGGCGACATCGACGTGACCCCGCTGATCACCGGAGAGGTCGGCCTGGACGGGGTCGGCGCAGCCTTCGATGACCTCGCCGACCCCGAGCGGCACTGCAAGATTGTCGTCACGCCCTGATATGTAGTTCATTTTGTCATCCCTGAAGGGGCGGGGGCCTGTCAACTGGTTATCGACCAGTTGTTTTGCTGGTTTTCGGCCTCCGTGTGGGCGACGTCGGGTAAGGGCTGGGGTCAAGACGGAGCGCCCGCAGCGTAGCGAGGACGAACGGTCTTGATGCCGGGCCTTACCCGAAGCATGCTGTCGGCGGAGCTCGGAAGATCAGCGGGTTTCGGGGATTTGGGTTTGGTTGTGGGCCTTCTCCAAAGCAGTGATGGTGCAGATACGTTGGGGCAGGGCCGGACTTTTCCGGCTGCCGGTCATCCCTTCGCCCAGCTGGTGTGGGCATGGAGCGGTGCGGTAGCAACACGTGGGGTCAATCAAGTGGGCGACCACGCCGATTGGGGGTCAGACAAAAAAGCGGCCGCGCACGGGTTGCGTCCGGAGTGCTCACGCTGCCTTGTCTCGGTCGAGCGCGCGGATATGGCCGTCGCGCAACCCGTAGTAGACCAGCGTGAGCAGTTTGCGTGCCGCGGCAACCTTGGCGATGTTTTTGCCGCGGCGGGCTTCGATACGGTCTTTATCGGCGGCGATCTTGGCCGTCGTGGGGTGACGCTGCACCGCCTCGATGGCCGCCCAACGGACCAGTTTCGAGCCCTGTTTGGTGATATGCCCGCGATGCACGACAGCGTCGGACTCGCGGTGGCGCGGGGTCAGCCCGGCCCAGGAGCACAGTTGGGCTGGGCCAGTGAAGCGTTGGGCGTCACCGATCTCGGCGACGAACACCGCCGCCAGTGTCGGTCCGATCCCGGGCACCTGCTGGATGGCTTGATAGCCGCGGTCAGCGTCGAGCCGTTTGGTGATCAACGCGGCAAACCGCGCCTCATGGCCATCGAGGACATCGATCAGTTCCAGCAACGAGCGGACCCGCTGGGCGTAGGCGTCAGCCAGTGCCACCTTGGCCAGTCGTTTTCGACCACCGACTCCGAACAGATCCGACACCGCGATCAACACGCCGGCTTTGGCCAGTACGGCATGGACCTGGGCTTTGAGTCCGGATCGGATCGCCACCAGCTTGGCCCGATAGCGCACCAGCTCCCGTAACTCGCGTGTCGCCGGTGGTGCGATCCAGGCCTCGGGCAGTCGGCCCATCCGCAGCAGATCGGCCAGATCACCGGCGTCGCGCACATCGTTTTTCACTCGCCGGTACCGAAACCCTTTGACTCCCAACGGGTGTGCCAGATGCACTCGCGCTCCGTGGGCTTGCAGCACATCGACCGCCCAATACCACCCGTACGTTGCTTCGAGCACCACCTCGGGGTCTGCGCCAGCGTCCTCGAGCTGCAGTCCCAACGCGACCGGGTCGTTGACGATCCGTACCGCCGAGAGCTGCTCACCGGACTCGGCCTGGCGCACGATCACCGACCGCTGCCGATGCAGATCGATCCCGACGAACTGCTTGCCGTCATACTCGTTCATAGGGGCCTCCCATGATTCGTGAAAGTGAACACCCCCAGCATCCGCCGGGAACGTCACGAGGAGCGGAGGCCCCGCCCCTTCATCGCATCAAGTGCGCAGGGGAATGCGGGCGCCATGACCGTCGTCGTGGCGCCCGCTTCCGTTGCCGAACGAATCTGATGGTGAACGAGCGTGTCGATGTTGTCGACGCGGGGTGTCAAGTCTGATATGCGCGGGTTGGGTACCGCAGGACGGACTGTTCTGCTGGAGTGGATCGCGGGTCTAGAGGTCGAGCGTAATCGTCTGCGGTGCAGGGTGATTGCTCATAGGGCGTTCGCGGGTCACTCCCAGGCGCTGCCGTCACCACCATGGGTATCGTTCGGACAATTGGGGGTAGGCCGTGCTCAGGTGTCGAGCACCGCCAGCGACCAGCACCAGCCGGCAAGCTCCCGGGCGATCGCGGTGTTGGCGACCACGGGACGTTTCTTGCGGGCGTCAAAAGCTTCCCAGCGGTGGCGCAGCCGCCGGTTGGCCTGCTGGCCCCGGGCTCGTGCAGCCGGGCTGGCAGCGTCCCAGCGGCGCCGCAGATCCACCCCGGGCCGATACGGTTGGCGGTGATGCCAGGCCGCCTCGATCAGCAACCGGCGGGCATGGCCGTTGCCGGTCTTGGTGATCGACCCCTGCGACCGTGAGGCCCCCGAGGAGTACTCGGTGGGCACCAACCCGAGGTAGGCCCCGATGGAGCGGCCGGTCAGCCGGTCCCAGTCGCCGATCTCCACCGCCAGCCCGAACGCGGTCAACGTGGAGACCCCGCGCAGACAGCCCAGCCGGGTCACCACCGGGGTGAACGGGCTGTCAGCGGCCATCCCTGCGATCGCGTCATCGAGGCGGTCGCGGCGATCAACGGTGGCCGGCATGGTGTCCAATGCGGTGTCGTAGGCCAGCTGCAACGGAACCGCATCAAAGCGTTGCCTCCGCAGCCACGTCTCGTGCTTGCCCGTCCAGGTCCGGCCGCCGCTGTAGATGATCCCCTGGCGCAGAAGCAGTTTCGATACTCGGTGGCGGGCACTCATCAAATCCCCGCGGCAATCTTCGCGGGCTCGGACCAGATCGCGGGCGGCTTCCTGCTCAGCGCTGGGGATCACCACGTCCACGATCTGCCCCAGGTGCAGCAATCGGGCCAGATGCGCGGCATCACGGACATCGGTCTTGACCCGATCGCCCGATGGTCGCTGCAGCTTCGACGGCGCGGCAACCAGACACATCACCCCCGCCGCCAGCAAGAACCTCGCCAACCCGAACCCGGTCGGACCCGCCTCATAGGTCACCGCCACCCGACCTGGCAGCGACCCCAGCCAGTCCAAGAGCTCCCGGTAATCCGGAGTCAACCGCCGTTCCAACACCTCACCGGTATCCCCATCCAAAGCGCACGCAACGACCGATCGTGCGTGCACATCCAAACCAACACTCGTACGATGACGATTCACTGGGGCCTCCATCCACATCTGTGGCTCTACCGGCCAGGACCACCCTGTCGGCAACCCACGTTCACATGTGGCGAGGCCCCAGCCTGCCCATACCGTCTAGGCCCAGCCGGCTCCGACAGCGGTGTCGGTGCTGGCCATGTTGCTGCCGGCGATCTGCACGTTTTGCCCGTGAGTGTTGGCCTGCTCGTAGATCACCTGGAAGTTGCGACCCAACTGGGTGATGAACTCCCGGCACGCCGTGGCAAGCGTCCGCGGGACGCCATGACGCATGCAACTGCCAAGGGAATTGGACCAGTCGGCCCGATTCGGCGTTGACGAGACGCTAGGGTCCACTCCATGCCGAAACCCAGCACTCTGCTCTGCAGGTCGATTGCGACGGCTGCGGCCGGCTTGGCTGTCGCCACGGTGTCGGCCTGTGATTCCCACAGCCCCCCACCCGGGGCGAATTCGCGTCAAGTGACCGTCATCGGCTCGGGGCACGTTCAAGGCGTCCCGGACACTTTGACCGCCGACGTCGGCATCGAGTTCACGGCAGCCGACGTCACCGCCGCGATGAACCAGACCAATGACCGTCAGCAAGCGGTCATCAATGCACTGGTCGACGCCGGCATCGACCGCAAGGACATCAGCACGACGGAGGTCACGCTGCAACCGCAGTACAGCAGCACTCCCGAACTGAACGGCAGCGCCAAAATCACCGGTTACCGCGCCACTAACGCCATCGAGGTCAAGATCCACCCGCCCGACGCCGCGTCACGGACACTGGCTCTCATCGTCAGCACCGGCGGCGACGCCACCCGGATCAGCTCGGTCAGCTACTCCCTCTCCGATGACTCGCAGCTGGTAAAGGACGCTCGTGCACGGGCGTTCAACGACGCCAAGGACCGTGCCGAACAGTACGCCCAGCTGTCCGGGCTCCGCCTGGGCAAGGTGCTTTCCATCTCGGAGGCGACTGGCAGCACCCCGGTGGCAGGGGCGCCGCCCGCCCCGCCGAGAGCTATGCCGGCCGACGTCCCGCTGGAACCCGGCCAGCAGACCGTGAGATTCTCGGTGACCGTGGTGTGGGACCTGGACTAAGGGCCCTGCCTACTACTGGTACACCCTGGGGTCCAGGGTGCCGATATACGACAGGTCGCGGTAGCGCTCGTCGTAATCCAGCCCGTAGCCCACGACGAAGTCGTTGGGAATGTCGAAGCCCACGTAGGTGATATCGACGTTGGCGCCCCTCGCGTCGGGCTTACGCAGCAGCGTGCACACCTGCAGCGAACGCGGATGCCGGCTGGACAGGTTGCGCAGTAGCCAAGACAACGTCAGGCCCGAGTCGACGACATCCTCGACGATCAGCACATCGCGACCTTGGATATCGCGGTCCAGGTCTTTGAGTATCCGAACCACACCCGACGACGATGTCGAGGACCCGTAGGAACTGACGGCCATGAATTCGAACTGGGTCGGCACCGGAATCGCGCGAGCCAGATCAGTGACGAAGATCACAGCGCCCTTGAGCACGGTGATCAGCAGCAGATCCTGGCCAGTCTCGGCGGCGGCGTTGCGGTAATGGTCGCCGATTTCTTCGCCCAGTTCGGCGATGCGGGCCTGAATCTGCTCCGCACTAAGCAGAACCGACTTGATATCCCCCGGGTACAGCTCCACGGGTTGAGCGGGGGTGATCGCCGAGGAGATCTGGGCCACGACCACAGCGTGCCACGCCAGCGGGCGAACAACCAACGGCAGCCCCGATATTGCGGCTATTCGACCGGCTTCTGAACCGGCTCGCGCCATAGCGTGAGTACGCCGTCGCGCCGCCCCGCAATCAATCGCTCATCGCGCAAAGAGGATCCCACCGCTACTCCGCCCTGCCCGCGCCAGGCGGTGACCAGCCTGTCCACGCTGCGAATCTGCTTGTCGGTCAGTCCGGTTGCACCGCCCGCCAAGAGCCAGCCGCGGATCACCCGGCGACGAACTGGGTCGGGCAGTATGGCCAAGCCCTGGGCGTGCAACCCCGAGCCTGCCTTGACGTCGGGCAATGCCTGCGCCGCGAGGGTATCGATCAGGTCGGTGTCCTCACGCAACGCCGTCGCGGTGCGGGCCAGTGCCTCGGCCACTCCGCCGCCCAGCACGTCTTCGAGCAGCGGCAGCACCTCGAGGCGCAGCCGGGTCCGAGTGAAGCGGCGGTCGGTGTTGTGCGGATCCTGCCACGCGGTCAGGCCGACCTCCCGGCACGCGGCGTGCGTCACGGCACGCCGCACGTCCAACAACGGCCGGCACCACGGTGGATCGTGTGGGCGCATCCCGGCGATGGAGCGCACCCCAGACCCACGGCCCAGGCCCAGCAGCACCGTCTCCGCTTGATCGTCCAGTGTGTGGCCCAGCAGCACCGGGCCGTCGCGGTAGGCGCCCAACGCGGCGTAGCGCGCGGCACGCGCTGCCGCCTCGGGACCACCCGCGTTACCCACGTGCACGCGAATTACTTGCACGTCAACACATCCCAAGGAGACGGCTTGCGTCCGGGCGGTTTCGGCGACGGCGGCCGAGTCCGGTTGCAGGCCGTGATCCACAATCAGCGCGGTAGTGGGCCGCAGCGGGGCCGCCACAGCGGCGAGCGCCAGGGAATCCGGGCCGCCGGATAGGGCCACGCACCAGCGTTCCGCGGTGGCGAGATAGGTCTTGGTGAACGCCTCGACAGCCGTGCGCAGCTGCCCTAGAGCACTCTGTCGATCCATCGCTGGGGTTCTTCAATCTCGTTGGGCAGCGGCAGCGTTTCGGGGCCCGTCCAGATGGCGTTGAACCGCTCCATTCCGACCCGGCCCACCACGTAGTCGACGAACGCCTTGCCACGGGTGTACTGGCTTAGCTTGGCGTCGAGCCCCAGCAGTGCGCGCAGCAGGCGCTGCAGTGGCGGTTGCTTGCGATGGCGCCGCTCGTCGAATCGGCGGCGGATGGTGGCCACCGAGGGCACCACCATCGGCCCGACGGCGTCCATCACGTGGTCGGCGTGGCCCTCCAACAGCGTGCCGAGCACCAGCAACTGATCGAGGGCCTGGCGCTGCGGCTCGGACTGCACGGCGCGCACCAGACCAAGAATCCCCGGCGAGCTGCCGTCCGGCTCCACCGCCCCGCTACCGCGGCTGCGCACATAATCGGCGAGCCGGCTCGCCAACTGCCCGATGTCTTCGCCGGCGTCTCGAGTCAGCAGGCCCAGCGCTTGCGTCATGTAGTCGGACAACCACCGGTTGGCGGTGAACTGCACTCGATGGGTCACCTCATGCAGGCACACCCACAACCGGAAATCGGAGGGCTCGACCCGAAGCTGCCGCTCGACCGCGATGACATTCGGATACACCAGCAACAGACAGCCCTCTTTGGCGGCGGCGAACGGATCGTATTGCCCGAGGATGCCGGCCGACACGAACGCCAGCACGGCGCCCGTCTGCGCGCCGGTGATGCGACCGGTGAGAAACCCCCGCGGCCTCTCGGCTCCGTTCATCATCACCCGCATCGACTCGGCCGCCGCGGCAATCCACTCCGGGCGGTCGACGATGCGGGCGGCCGGCACGACACCATTGGTGATCAGGCCCGTGACATCGCGCACCGGCGGCTCGGCTTTGGCGGCCGCACTCGTGAGCTCATCCATCACGTGGCGGCGGGTGTAATCGCTGGCCGGCGGCCCCGGCCGGGCCAGCCGCTGGCCGACGGTGGCCGCGAATTGCCAGTCGACAGCGGTACCGAGGGTCAGATCTGACGCTGGCGTCATGCGCACCCGCATGACCAGAGCTTGGTGGCCAGGGCATCCATCGCGTTGCGTCCATTCGGGCCTGCGGCATTGGAGAGAAACGCGAACGTGAGCACCCGTCCGCTGCGGTCGGTGAGCACCCCGACCAATGCGTTGATGGCGGTCAGCGACCCGGTCTTGGCGCGCAACCAGCCGGCCGGGCCTTGGTTGGTGGCCGCGTCGAGAAAGCGCTCGCCCAGTGTGCCGCTGCCGGCGGCTATCGGAAGCAGATCAAGGAGCGCCCGCAGTGCCGGCTGGTCTGGTCCCGCGGCCGCCTGCAGCACGCCGTCGAGCGTCTTAGCCGTCAACCGGTCGTCGACCGAAAGCCCGCTGGAATCAACCAGCGCGGCACGGGTGGTGTCGATGTGCGCAGTGCTTAGCCGGTTGGTCACCGCGTCGACCGTGCCGGCGAAGCTTCGCGGCCGGTTGATCGCGACCGCCACCTCGCGGCCGATGCATTCGGCCATCACATTGTCAGAGTGTTCCATCATCTCGGACAGCCGCTGGATCAACGGCGCTGACTGCACGACGGCCAGCTGCCGCGCTCCAGACGCCGCCGTGGCGATCGTCACCGCAGCCGGATCCAAGCCGAGTGCTTTGGCCAGCTCCCGCCCGGCATCCAACGCCGGTGTCCGAGACCGTCTCGAGTTGACCGTGGTCGGCTGGATACGCCCGGCGTCGATCATCGCCGACTCGATCGGCGCGATGTCGCCATTGTCGACATCAGCCGGATCCCAGCCCTGCGCCATCGTCGGCCCACTGAACGCCGAGGTGTCCACCTGCACGGCGGTCGGCGTCACGCCGCTGCGCCGGATCTGTTCGACGAGATCGCTGATCCGTGGCGCACCCCGGTACCAGGTGTCCACACCGGGCGGGGCAGCCGACAGCGTCGGATCACCGGCACCCACCAGCACGACGGGGCCCTGGGCGTTCTTGCCGCCGGCCACCACGCGCGTGCTGATCCGGGCCTGACGGTCCAACGTCAGCAACGCCGCGGCTGCGGTCAGGACTTTATTGGTCGATGCCGGAACCAACGGCACGTCGTCCGCGACCTGCCAAAGCTCTTTCCCGGTGATGGCGTCGGTGATCCGAGCACCTAACCTGCCCAGATTGGGATCGGCCGCCACGGCCGCGAGCGCGGCGGCCACCCCGGCGGGGCTGGGCGTCTCGGCGGTGTCGCTGACCGGGACCATTCCCGGCTTGACCGTCGGGGCGTGCGGCGGCGGTATCGGGGCCCGCGCGCCGCTGGCGCCGTGTCCACCGGTGGTGAAGAACGTTGCCGCCGCCGCCACGGCGGCGACAAACACCAGCACGACCAATCCCACGAACACGTGGGTGGATTTTTGCCAGCGAGTTGGACCCATCGCTCTCCTGACTGTCTGGGTCCATTCTGCCGAATCGGCCGGAATGCGCTCGACTAGGGTGTAACAGAGGAAAATTGGCCACCCTAACCAGAAAAGGAGCCGACGCGGTGCAATTCGACGTGACCATCGAAATCTTGAAAGGCCAACGGAACAAATACGAGATCGATCACGAGACCGGTCGGGTGCGTCTGGACCGCTATCTCTACACTTCGATGGCCTATCCGGCTGACTACGGCTTCATCGAGGACACCCTCGGCGAAGACGGCGACCCGCTGGATGCAATGGTGCTGCTGCCGCAGTCGGTGTTTCCCGGTGTGCTGGTGGAGGCGCGTCCGGTGGGGATGTTCCAGATGACCGACGAGAAGGGCGGCGACGACAAAGTTCTGTGCGTGCCGGCCGGCGACCACCGCTGGGACCACATCCAAGACATCGGCGATGTTCCGGAATTCGAACTCGACGCGATCAAGCACTTCTTTGTGCACTACAAGGACCTGGAGCCGGGCAAGTTCGTCAAGGCAGCGGACTGGGTCGGACGCGAGGAAGCCGAGGCCGAGATCCAGCGCTCGGTGGAGCGGTTCAAGGCCGAGGGGCACTGACGCTGCCGGCGTGACCAGGTCAAGTGTTAGACCTGGCGTTGCGCCGATTGCGCAAGACGCTCCAGCTCAGTGCCGCCCCGATGAAGATCACCCCTACCGAGGCGGTGATCGGTTCGGGGATCTGAAATCGCTCCTCGATGGAGAACAGCATGATCGCGGCCAACACCCCGATCGCCCAGTGGGCGCCGTGTTCCAGGTACACGTACCGGTCCAGCGCTTCCTGGTGGACCAGGTAGATGGTGATGGATCGGACGAACATCGAGCCGATTAGTCCCAGGCCCAGCGCGATGACGATCGGGTCCGAAGTGATCGCGAAGGCGCCGGTGACCCCGTCAAACGAGAAGGCGGCATCGAGAACCTCGAGATAGAGAAACAGGGTCAGACCGGCCCTGCCGACCGCCACGCCGGCCGTCGCAGCCTCGATGTCTGGTGGCCGAAACGCCCGGCTCAAACCGTTGACGACCAGATACGTCACTAGTCCCAGCAGTCCGGCAGTCAGCACCGCCGCACGCTCGTCGGCCGAATGCGTCAACTGCGTGCTGACAAGGACCAGCACCACCCCGGTTACCACCACCGACACCTGACCAAGCCGCCCGATGCGGGCGAATGGCACCTCAATCCACTTGAGCCACTTGATATCCCGGTCGTGAAACACGAAATCCAGGAACAGCATCAGCAGGAACGTCCCGCCGAATGCCGCGATCTGCGGGTGGGCGGCGATGATCAGCTTTTCATAGCTGGGCGAGCCGTCCGGGAACTCCAGCGCGCCGTGCGGCGGCGGATGCAGCGCCAATTCCATCGCGCGAACCGGATCGAGGCCCGCGCTCGCCCAAACAATGAGCAACGGGAAGAGCAGCCGCATACCGAATACCGCGATGAGAATCCCGATCGTCAGGAACATCTGTCGCCAAAACCGGCTCATCCGCTTCAGGATCGCGGCATTGATGATGGCGTTGTCGAACGACAGCGATACCTCGAGGGTGGCCAGCACCAGCAGCAGAAAAAGGTCCTTGAGCCCGCCGTGGGCATATCCGAGCGCGAGGGCCGCCACGGTGAACAACAGCGAGATCCCGAAGATGCGCAAGGCGGCTATGGATCCTTTCCGACAGCCGCTCACAATAGCGAACCTCGATCGCAACCGCAGATCATCGGTCCCGGCCACTTACTATTTCAAATTGTGGCGATACATCGGGGCAGTCGGCCGAAAGTGCCGCCCCGGTGACCGAAGTCGGAGCCTCAAGGGGGCCGGTCGCGCGTGGCAGCCTGGCCCGGGTCGGCACCGCCACCGCATTGACCGCGCTATGCGGGTACGTGGTGATCTATCTGGCCGCTCGTGAGCTGGCTCCGAGCGGCTTTTCGGTATTCGGGGTGTTCTGGGGGGCGTGCGGCCTGGTCGTTGGGGCCACCCTTGGCCTGCTGCAAGAAACCACCCGGGAGGTGCGCTCGACGCGCTATATCGACGTCTTGCTGGGTCGTATCCGTCCACTGCGCGTCGCCGCGACGGTCGGTGTCGCCGCGGCCGTCGTGATCGCCGGAACCTCGCCGTTGTGGAGTGGGCGGGTATTCGTGGAGGCGCGCTGGTTATCGGTGGGACTGCTCAGCGTTGGACTGGCCGGGTTTTGCGTGCACACGACCCTGCTGGGCGTGCTGGCCGGCACCAACCAGTGGACCCACTACGGGGCGCTGATGGTGACCGACGCGGTCATCCGGGTGTCGGTCGCCGCAGCAACGTTCGCGATCGGGTGGGGCCTGACCGGGTTCTTGTGGGCAACCGTGGCGGGTTCGGTGGCCTGGCTGATCATGCTGGCGGCGTCCCCGACGGCACGCGCCACCGCCCGCCTGCTGACGCCCGGCACTACGACGACATTCTTGAGAGGCGCCGCCCATTCGATCACCGCGGCCGGTGCCAGCGCGATCCTGGTGATGGGATTTCCGGTGCTGCTGAAGCTGACCTCGAATGAGCTCGGGGCACAGGGTGGCGTCGTCATTCTGGCCGTGACGTTGACCCGCGCGCCGCTGCTGGTGCCATTGACGGCCATGCAAGGCAACGTCATCGCTCATTTCGTCGACGAGCGCACTCACCGGCTTCGGGCGCTGATCGCGCCGGCGGGCATCGTCGCCGGCATCGGCGCGGTCGGGGTGCCGGCGGCAGGCGTTGTGGGTCCATGGTTGATGCGGGTCGGCTTCGGCCCGCAGTACCACGCCAGCAGCGCGCTGCTGGCGTGGCTGACGGGGGCCGCGGTGGCGATCGCAATGCTGACACTTACCGGTTTCGCTACGGTGGCGGCCGCAATGCATCGGGCCTATTCGCTGGGCTGGGTCGCTGCGACCGTGGCGTCGGGATTGTTGTTGCTGTTGCCGCTGCCGCTGCAGACCCGCACCGCGGTCGGATTGTTGTGCGGTCCATTGGTGGGAATCGGCGTCCATCTGGTGGCGCTCTCGCGCGCCGGACGCTTAACGGGCTGATCAGGCGTGGACCGGGTGTAGCTTGTGGGCATAAATGGCCTCGAAAATGGATACTGAAACGCATTACCCGGACGTCTGGATCGTCATTCCCGCCTTCAACGAAGCCGCTGTCATCGGTGAAGTGATAGCCGATGTGCGGTCGGTCTTCGACCATGTCGTTTGCGTGGACGACGGCAGCACCGACGGCACCGGCGAGATCGCCAGGCGGGCCGGAGCTCACCTGGTGCGCCATCCGATCAACCTGGGTCAGGGTGCGGCCATCCAAACCGGCGTCGAGTACGCCCGGAAGCTGCCCGGCGCTCAGGTTTTCGCCACGTTCGATGCCGACGGCCAGCACCGCGTCAAAGACGTGGCCGCGATGATCGACCGGCTCAGCGCCGGCGATGTCGACGTTGTCATCGGGACACGGTTCGGCACGCACCAGGGCAGCCGGCCGCCATTTTTGAAACGGATCGTGCTGCAAACCGCCGCGCGGTTGAGCCGGCGTGGTCGCCGACTTGGCCTGACCGACACCAACAATGGCATGCGCGTGTTCAACAAGAAGGTCGCCGACGGGTTGGACATCACCATGAGCGGCATGAGCCACGCCAACGAGTTCATCATGTTGATCGACGAAAACCACTGGCGCGTCGCTGAGGAACCGGTCGAGGTGCTGTACACCGAATACTCGAAGTCGAAGGGGCAGCCCCTCCTCAACGGCGTCAACATCATCTTCGACGGGTTCCTGCGAGGAAGGATTCCACGATGAACTGGATCCAGGTGCTGCTGATCGGTTCGATCATCGCGCTGCTGGTCTATCTGCTGCGGTCCCGCCGCAACGCGCGGTCTCGGGCATGGGTCAAGGTCGGGTACGTCGTATTCGTGCTGGCCGGTATCTATGCCGTGGTCCGGCCTGACGACACCACAGTCGTCGCGCAGTGGTTCGGGGTGCGCCGCGGCACCGACCTGATGCTCTACGCACTGATCATGGCGTTCTGTTTCACCACGCTGAGCACCTACATGCGGTTCAAGGACTTGGAGCTTCGCTATGCGCGACTCGCCCGGGCCCTGGCGCTTGAGGGTGCACAAGCGCCCGAAAGCGTCAGTAAATCCCCAGCCGCTTGAGGGTGCACAAGCGCCCGAACAGCGCACGGTCGCCGAAATCGACGCCAGCGCGGGAAAGTTCGAGTTCGCACGCTAACGTCGATTTCGACGCAGCTTCTGAGTTAGCCGGTGTGCAACCGACGGAAGTACTCCACCGTGCGCCGTATCCCGTCGTCCAGCGCGACTCGTGGGCGCCAGCCCAAAACCCCTTCGGCTAAGCCGATGTCGAGGCAGGACCGCTTCAGATCGCCGAGGCGCGGCGGATGAAACTCCGGATCGTCGGGACCCCCGACGGCCGCCGCCACCGCCGAATGCAGTTTCCGGTCTGAGGTTTCTATTCCGGTGCCGATGTTGAAACGCTGCCCGCCGCCCGCATTTCCGGAGGCCTTGATGAAGGCGTCCACCACGTCGTCGACGAACACGTAGTCGCGGGTGTTGGTGCCGTCGCCGAAGACCTTGGTGGGCTTACCCGACAGCAGCGCCTGCGCGAAGATCGCGACCACGCCGGCTTCACCGTGCGGGTCCTGGCGGGGGCCGTAGACGTTGGCCGGTGCGATGTGCGAACACTCCAGGCCGTACAGATGGCGGAAGGTGTTCAGGTAGATCTCGCCCGCCACCTTGCCGGCAGCATATGGCGACGCCGGGTCGGTCGGCGCTGTCTCGGGGGTCGGGTACTGCGGTGGGGTGCCGTAGATCGCCCCCCCCGACGAAGTGTGCACGATCTTGCGGACTTGCGTGCGGCGTGCCACTTCCGCCAGGCGCACCGTCCCCATGACGTTGACCGAAGCGTCGAATTGCGGGTCGGCCACCGAGTGCCGCACATCGATCTGCGCCGCCAAGTGGAACACCACCTCCGGGCGGTGCTCGTCGAGGATGGCGTGCAGATCGGCGGTCACGATATCGGCTTCAACAAAGACGTGCGCCGGATTGCCGACCAGATGCTCGATGTTGGTCGCGCGACCGGTCGCGAAGTTATCCAGCCCCACCACCGTATGACCGTCGGCCAGCAGACGGTCGACTAGCGTCGATCCGATGAATCCGGCTGCCCCGGTAACCAGTGCGCGCACCGGCCCACCATACCGGCGGGCCGTGCAGGCGACCCGCATGCCTCGCTCGCCCATATGGTGGGCCCTGGCCGCCGCCGCGCTGATCACGGTGCAACTGGGAATACGCGCGGTGCTGGCCTTCGGTGGCTACTTCTATTGGGATGACTTGATCCTCATTGGTAAGGCCGGCACTCACAACCTGCTGTCGCCGTCGTACCTGTTCGACGACCACGACGGCCACGTCATGCCGGCCGCTTTCCTGGTTGCCGGCATCATCATCCGGCTGGCGCCACTGAATTGGACCTGGCCCGCAATCAGCCTGCTGGTGCTTCAGCTGTTGGCCTCGCTGGCGCTGTTGCGCACGCTGTACATCATCCTCGGCTGGCGGTCGGTACTGCTGATCCCGCTCACGTTCGCGTTGTTCACACCGCTGGCCGTGCCCGGGTTCGCGTGGTGGGCGGCAGCGCTGAACTCGCTGCCGATGCTGGCCGCGCTGGCCTGGGTGTGCGGCGACGCGATCCTGCTGGTCCGCACCGGCAACCAGCGCTACGCGGTGACCGGCGTGCTGGTCTACTTCGGCGGGCTGCTGTTCTTCGAAAAGGCCGCGGTGATTCCGTTCGTCGCCTTCGCTGTGGCCGTACTGCTGTGCCACGTGCGGGGTGATCGGGCGGCCCTAAGATCGGCTCTGCTGACAGTGTGGCGAGCCGGCCTGCGGCTGTGGGTCGCGGCGCTGACGCTCACCATCGGCTGGGCAGCGCTTTATCTGGCCGTGGTCAATCAGCAGCGATGGAGTTTCGACCTGTCGATGACGTGGGATCTGCTGTTGCGATCGATCACCCACGGCATCGTGCCGGGTCTGGCCGGCGGGCCGTGGCACTGGGCCCGATGGGCGCCGGCCTCGCCGTGGGCCACGCCGCCGCCGCTGGTGATGGCGCTCGGCTGGCTGGTGCTGGCCGGGACGCTGGCGGTCTCACTCGTCCGCAAGGAGCGGATCGGGCCGGTGTGGGTGACCGCCGCCGGTTACGCCGTCGCCTGTCAAGTGCCGATCTATTTGATGCGGTCCTCAAAGCAGACCGCCCTGGAACTCGCCCAGACCCTGCGGTATTTCCCGGATCTCGTCTTTGTGCTGGCGCTGCTGGCCGCCGTCGCGTTGAGCGCCCCCAACCGGCCGGCTGCGCCGCGCTGGCTCGACGCCTCGCCGAGACGCACCGTGGTGACGGCGGGTTTGGCGGTGTTGTTCGTGGCCAGCAGCGTGTATTCGACGGCGACATTTCTGACCAGCTGGCGAGATAACCCCGCACAACCCTATTTGCAGAACGCTCAGACCGATTTCTCCGCGGCGCACACGGCCTCCACCGCACCGCTGCTGGATCAGGAGGTCGACCCATTGGTGCTGCAACGGGTGGCCGCGCCGGAGAACCTGGCCAGCCACATATTCGCGCTGCTGCGGGACAGACCGGAATTCACCAGCGCGACAACGCAATTGCGCATGCTAGACAGCTCGGGCCGGCTGATCAAAGCCAGAGTGACCTGGGTGCGCACCATCGCGCCGGGACCGGTACCGCGGTGCGGGTATTTCGCGCAACCGGACAAGCCGGCGCGGCTGATCCTCGACGGGCCGCTGCTGCCCGCCGACTGGACGGTCGAACTCAACTACCTGGCCAACAGCGACGGATCGATGACGTTGTCTTTGACGCAAGGACCCGAGGTCAAAGTTCCGGTGCATCCGGGACTCAACCGGGTCTTCGCCCGATTGCCGGGCGCCGGAGACGCGATCACCGTCCGAGCCAACACCACCGCCCTGGCGTTGTGTATCGCGTCGGGCCCGCTGGGTTTTCTGGCGCCGGCCTGAGCACCGTCGGAAGAATTTGGAGCCGCCTGGGGGAATCGAACCCCCGACCTATTCATTACGAGTGAATCGCTCTACCGACTGAGCTAAGGCGGCATCCCCTCGCGCCAGGCGGCACGAGTCTACGGCAGGCGGCCCGGCCCACCCAAGTCGGATTGCTCGGCTTTCCCCCGCAAGCGGGCGGTACCCCCACCTCGGGCCGCTTATGCGGCCCGCATCGTCGCCAAGCCAAGTCGGCGGAGTTAATCGCGCAGTTCCTGGCCAATGGTGGCGACCATGGCGTCGACGGCGAACTTGGGCTTGACGTTGATCGCCAGCGCCTCGCGGCACTCCAGTACCGCCTCGATACAGCGCAACAGCCGCTCAGGCGTGGCATGGGCGGCCAGCGCCGCTACTCGGTCAGCCATATCCGGATGGTTGTGCCGCACGGCCCCGGCTTCCGCCGACACCATGAGCGCATCCCGGAAATAGGTCGCCAAATCGATCAGTGCCCGGTCCAGCGCATCGCGCGACGCCCGGGTCTGACGTGACTTCTGCCGCCGCTCGAGATCCTTGATCGCCCCCGTCGCACCCCGCAACGCGCCCGCGGTCCCCTTGCCGGTACCGCCGGCCCCGAGAGCCGTCCGCAACTCTTCGGTCTCGGTCTCGGCGCGGTCCGCGGTCAGCACCACGGCCTCGGCTTCGGCCGCGGCCACCAGCTCTTCGGCAGCGGCGTAGGCCCGCGACGGCGTCGCGGCGTCGCGCACCAGCGCCAGCGCCCGCTCACGTCGCTGCCGGGCTTCGGGGTCGGTGGCCAGGCGGCGCGCCCGACCCACATGGCCACCGCTGACCGACGCCGCCCAATTCGCCGTGTCGGGGGCCAAGCCGTCGCTGTCGATCAGCACCCGCGCGATCGCCTCGGTCGACGGGGTCACCAGCGCGACATGCCGGCACCGGGATCGCAACGTGATGGCGATGTCCTCTGGATCCACCGACGGCGCGCACAACAAGAACACCGTCGACGGCGGCGGTTCTTCGACCACCTTGAGCAGAGCGTTCGCGGCACCTTCGGTCAACCGATCGGCGTCTTCGATCAGCACGATCTGTCGGTGCCCGGTGGCCGGACGCCGCGACGCGACCTGCACGATGGCGCGCATCTCGTCCACGCCGATGGACAGGCCTTCGGGAATCACCCGGCGCACGTCGGCGTGGGTACCGGCCATCGTCGTCATGCACGCGCGGCAGCGCCCGCATCCGGGATCCCCATCGGACGTGCATTGCAGCGCGGCCGCGAAGCACAACGCCGCTACCGAGCGCCCCGAACCCGGTGGACCGGTGATGAGCCACGCATGTGTCATAGTCCCGTCTCCCGGACCGCTGTGAACTGAATCACCGCGGGCGGCTTTGGCGGCGGCGAGCAGCTCAGCCTTCACCGCGTCCTGGCCTACCAGCCGCGTAAACACCCCGGACATCATCGGTAACAGTAGTAACCATCGCCGACAGATACGCATCGGCCACCGTTTCGCGACAATTCCGTTACATCCCGGGCATTTCGGCAGCCCGGGGCGACTTGCCGAGATGCTTGTAAGTTTCCGACAAGTCCCTGCTGACCGATACGGTGGGTCCGTGGCAACAGTGGCAGCACTACCCGGGCGGATCAGCGCATTCGTCCGGTGGGTGGTGCGTACGCCGTGGCCGCTGTTCTCGCTGAGCATGCTGCAGGCCGACATCATCGGTGCCCTCTTCGTGCTCGGCTTCCTGCGCTACGCGCTGCCACCCGAGGACCGCATCCAGCTGCAAGATCTGCCACGCCTGAACCTGCTGATTTTCGCAACCGCGTTGGTCGTCTTGTTCCTCGCCGGCTGGATGGTGAACCTGAAGCTGCTGATGCCGGTGTTCCGGTGGCAGCGCCGCGACAATCTGCTCGCCGAGGCTGATCCGACCGCCACCGCACTGGCGCGTAGCCGCGCGTTGCGCATGCCGTTCTACCGCACGCTCATCAGCATGGTGCTCTGGTGCATCGGCGGCGTGGTGTTCATCGTCGCCAGCTGGTCGGTGGCCCGGTTCGCCGCACCGGTCGTGGCAGTCGCCACCGGACTCGGCGCCGCGGCGACCGCGATCATCGGCTACCTGCAGTCCGAGCGGGTGTTGCGGCCGGTGGCCGTGGCCGCCCTGCGCAGCGGTGTGCCGGAGAACGTCCAGACACCCGGGGTCATCTTGCGGCAGATGCTGACCTGGATGCTGTCCACCGCGGTGCCGGTGCTGGCGATCGTGCTGGCGGTGGTGGCCGACAAGGCTTCCCTGCTGCATGCCACACCGGAGAAGTTGTTCACCCCCATCCTGCTGCTGGCGTTGGCGGCGTTGGGCGTCGGGCTGGTCAGCACCCTGCTGGTGGCCATGTCGATTGCCGACCCGCTGCGTCAGCTGCGCTGGGCACTTAGCGAGGTACAGCGCGGTAACTACAACGCACACATGCAGATCTACGACGCCAGCGAGCTGGGCCTGCTGCAAGCCGGCTTCAACGACATGGTGCGTGACCTGTCCGAGCGGCAGCGGCTGCGTGATCTGTTCGGTCGCTACGTCGGCGAGGACGTGGCCCGCCGGGCCCTGGAGCGCGGCACCGAGTTGGGCGGTCAGGAGCGCGATGTCGCGGTGCTGTTCGTGGACTTGGTCGGCTCCACCCAGCTGGCTGCGACACGACCACCTGCCGAGGTGGTCCACCTGCTCAACGAGTTCTTCCGGGTGGTGGTGGACACCGTCGGCCGGCACGGCGGTTTCGTCAACAAATTCCAGGGCGACGCGGCGCTGGCCATCTTCGGTGCGCCGATCGAACATCCCGACGCTTCCGGCGGTGCGCTCGCCGCCGCCCGCGAGTTACACGACGAAATTCTCCCCGTGATCGGTTCGGCGGAGTTCGGCATCGGGGTGTCATCCGGTAGGGCCATCGCCGGCCACATCGGCGCGCAGGCCCGTTTCGAGTACACGGTGATCGGCGACCCGGTCAATGAGGCCGCACGGCTCACCGAGCTGGCCAAACTCGAACCCGGCCACGTGCTCGCGTCGGCGATCGCGGTCAGCGGCGCGCTGGACGCCGAGGCCTTGTGCTGGGATGTCGGCGAGGTGGTCGAGCTGCGCGGCCGCACAGCACCCACTCAGCTGGCGCGACCGGTGCATCTGGCTACCTCCGAAGAGGCCGCCCCCGAAGAGGTGTCGAGCGAGGTGCTCGGCTAACCGCGCTTGGCTGCCTTCTTGGCGGGCGCCTTCTTGGCCTGGTTCTTGGCCGGGGCCTTGCGGGTGGTCTTCTTCGCGGGACGCTTCGCCGGACCCCGGGCCCTGCGGTCGGCCAGCAGTTCGGCGGCCCGCTCGTCGGTGATGGAGGCCACGTCGTCACCCTTACGCAGGCTCGCATTCGTCTCGCCATCGGTGACATACGGCCCGAATCGGCCGTCTTTGATCACCATTTGCTTGCCCGTCGCCGGATCGGTGCCCAGCTCACGCAACGGCGGCGCGGCAGCAGCTTGCCTGCCGCGGCGTTTGGGCTCGGCGTAGATCTTCAGCGCTTCATCGAGCGTGATCTCGAAGATCTGATCCTCGGTCGCCAGTGAACGAGAATCGTTGCCGCGCTTCAGGTATGGGCCATAGCGGCCGTTCTGCGCGGTAATCTCCTCACCGCAGGAGTGGTCCACACCGACAACCCGGGGCAGTGACAGCAGCTTCAGCGCGTCCTCGAGGGTGACCGTCTGCAGATCCATGCTGCGCAGCAGCGAGCCGGTGCGGGGTTTGGGACCGGTGGGTTTCTTACCCTTCTGCGCCTTCTGATCCGACCCAGCGCCACCGTCGTCCTCCTCGGGCCGCTGCGGCAGGATCTCGGTCACGTAGGGCCCGTACCGGCCGTCTTTGGCGACGATCTCGTGACCCGTTTCCGGGTCCACACCCAATGTGCGTCCCTCTTGCGGTGTGGCGAACAGCTGTTCGGCCACCTCCAGCGTCAGCTCGTCAGGGGTCAGCGAGTCATTGAGGTTGGCCCGCTGCGGTGTCGGTTCGCCGTTGTCGCCGGGCACCATGCGTTCCAGGTAGGCGCCGTTCTTGCCTACCCGGACGTAGACCGCGCGTCCTTGCGCATCGTCAAACACCTTGATGGAGTTGACTTCCCGCGCATCAATGCCTTCGAGGTTGACGCCGACGAGCTTCTTCAGGCCACCGGAGCGGGCCACCGAGTCGGGCACGCCGTGGTCGCCGCCGAAGTAGAAGTTGTTGAGCCAGTCGGTGCGTCGCTCCTGACCTGATGCGATCGCATCGAGCTCGTCTTCCATCGCGGCGGTGAAGTCGTAGTCGACGAGCCGGCCGAAATGCCGCTCCAGCAGACCGGTGACGGCGAACGCCACCCACGAGGGCACCAGAGCGCTGCCCTTCTTGTACACGTAGCCGCGGTCCTGGATGGTCTTGATGATCGACGAGTACGTCGACGGGCGGCCGATGCCGAGCTCCTCGAGCGCTTTGACCAGCGACGCCTCGGTGTAGCGCGCCGGCGGATTGGTGGCGTGGCCGTCGGGGGTGAGCTCGAGGGCATCCACGCGCTGACCCTCGGCGAGATGAGGCAGCCGGCGCTCTTCATCGTCAGCCTCGCCGCCGGCCAACTCGTCCACGGTTTCCACGTAGGCCTTGAGGAAGCCGGGAAAGGTGATGGTGCGCCCGGTCGCGGAGAACACCACCTGCCGGTCGCCCGAAGCGCCGGCTATCCGAAGGCTCAGCGTGTTACCGCGCGCATCGGCCATCTGCGAGGCCACCGTGCGCTGCCAGATGAGCTCGTAGATCCGGAATTCGTCGCCGTCGAGTTCGCGGCGCACCGCGTCCGGGGTGGCGAACGTCTCGCCGGCGGGCCGGATCGCCTCGTGCGCCTCTTGCGCGTTCTTCACCTTGCGGGTGTACTGACGCGGCGATCCAGATACGTACTCCTCGCCGTAGAGCTGACGCGCCTGAGTGCGCGCGGCATTGATCGCCGACTCCGACAGCGTCGTCGAGTCGGTACGCATATAGGTGATGTAGCCGTTTTCGTAGAGCCGCTGAGCGATGCTCATCGTGCGCTCCGCAGAGAACCGCAGCTTACGGCCGGCTTCCTGCTGCAGTGTCGACGTCATGAACGGCGGATAGGGACGCCGGGTATAGGGCTTCTCCTCCGCCGATGCCACGGACAGCTGCGCGCCGTGCAATCCCGCGGCCAACGCGGTCGCGCTCGCTTCGTCGAGCACTGTCACTTCTGGGGCGACCTCGCCGCCCCTGTTGCGCAGCTGACCCAGCGAGTCGAAATCGCGGCCGGTGGCGACCCGCTGGCCGTCGAGGCTGGTCAGCCGGGCGATGAAGGTGGGCGGCTGGGCCTGCGGATCCGACACGCTGGCGTCCAGCTTGGCGACGATGTCCCAATAGGACGCGCTGCGGAACGCCATGCGGTCGCGTTCCCGCTGGACGATGATCCGGGTGGCCACCGACTGGACCCGGCCCGCCGACAGCTTGGGTGCAACCTTCTTCCACAGCACCGGGCTGACCTCGTAGCCGTAAAGGCGGTCCAGGATGCGGCGGGTCTCCTGCGCGTCGACCAGGTCGATGTCCAGGTCGCGGGGGTGCTCGGCGGCCGCGCGGATCGCCGGCTCGGTGATCTCATGGAAAACCATCCGCTTGACCGGGATGTTCGGCTTGAGCGTCTCCAGCAGATGCCAGGCGATGGCTTCGCCCTCGCGGTCGCCATCCGTGGCCAGATAAAGCTCGTCGACGCCTTTGAGCAAGCCTTTCAGCTCGCTGACGGTGCGCTTCTTTTCCGGGCTGATGATGTAGAGCGGTTCGAAGTCCGCGTCGACGTTGACTCCAAGCCTTGCCCACGGCTCCGACTTGTATTTCGCCGGCACGTCGGCCGCCGCTCGGGGCAGGTCGCGGATGTGCCCGCGGGACGACTCGACGATATAGGTGGGGCCCAGGTAGCTGGCTAATTTACGCGCCTTGGTCGGCGACTCGACAATGACAAGTCGCCTCAGGCTCCCACTTCGGCCGCTTTCGCGGTCCTGTAGCTTCGGGTCAGCCAACTACGCTTACGCTCCATTTCTCATCCTGGCCTCCCACTGAGGCCGCCCTGGGAGAAGAATGACAGGCTAGCGTCGAAAATTCCGCGGGAATTCAGGTACGCCAGCGTTCCTTCGCCTTCGGGCACCTGACAATTTCGCACCCTTGGGCGGGCCTGCGCAAACCGGCCGCCGAAAACGCAGATCGTATCCGGCCGTTATACCCGCGGCCACAGGGATACTGCGTCGGCATCCCCTGGAGGTTCTCCCACGTTCTCTACCAGGCGCGATAGCCTGCGACGGCCGCTGATCCGAAGTGCCGGCCGACCGCCGCGGGTGCCGATCAGGGTGGGCGCGATCCCGACCCGCATCAGGGCCGATGCCAGCGGAGAATGGGTGTCCGGCGCGTGTGGATCCAATCCCAGCAGGTAATGGTCGCCCTCCGGGTTACCGGCCGCCAGCGTCCACGCCCGCAACTCGCGCGGCCCGGGCAGCCAGCGCGGGGGCACAGTCTTGACCGCGCCGCGCGTCCATTCGGCGGCGAGGGTGTTCAACGAAGCGTCTACCGCTGTCCTCACCAACGGGGTGTCTTCGTCGGTACGGCTGATCTCGGGTACCAGACCTGCTTCCCGGATCATGTCGGCCAGCGCCGCGGCGCGCCAGAGCTGATCCACGACCACCGAAAGCCGAGCACCCCGAACTCGATTTTCACTGGGAGCGCCGACCATGACGATCTGCCCGGACGCCGCCAGCACCCCGGAGAGATCGGCGACCGCGGGCGGCACCGACTCCGCTGTGAAGAAGGAAAGCTGGCTCACGCCCCCGACAGTAGGCCAGGTCGTCCGTCCACGTCTTGAGGTAACCGGCGCGGCGGCGGTTGCCCATCACTAGACGGAGAACGAACAACCCCCCGGCGAGCGCCCGCTACGCGGGACTGCACGGGGGGTATTCGTGGAGAATCTGCTCTTCTCTACAGAGAGCGCACTCCGGTGGCCTGGGGGCCCTTAGGGCTGTGGCCGATCTCGAACTCGACCTTCTGGTTTTCTTCAAGGGTGCGGAAGCCCGAACCCTGGATCTCCGTGTAGTGGACAAACACATCCGCGGAACCATCTTCAGGGGCAATGAACCCGAACCCCTTCTCCGCGTTGAACCACTTCACAGTTCCCTGTGGCATTTCTCGATCTTTCCTTTTCTTCTGGGTGCGGGGCACCGCCTTTCGGTGCCCCGGGCCTGATACGACCGCCATACCTCGCCGAGTCGCCGGAACTTCACCCGACCGATTAACCTCGCAGGAACCGCGGCCGCAACGTCGATCCTGCGAAAGTTTGACACGAACACAGAAGCTGCGACCGCAATCAGTCAACCATGTTCAGGGCGTCCGCGACAGACTTGTGTCGCCGACCGCTTCCGAGAGGGTGTCAGATGGCGAGTTTCGGCAGCGACCTGCTTGCCGCCGCGCTCGCCGGTACCGCGGTAGGCGAGCATCCGCTGCGCCACGTTGCCGAGCTGCCACCACGGGGCGGCCGGCCGCACACTTGGCCGAAGTGGGCCGAGCCCGACGTGGTTCGCGCGTTCGCCGACCGCGGCATCAGCTGCCCGTGGTCACACCAGTCTGCGGCCGCCGAGCTGGCTTACGCCGGCCGTCATGTGGTGGTGAGCACCGGGACCGCGTCGGGCAAATCACTGGCCTATCAACTTCCCGTCCTCAATGCACTGGCGACCGATCCGCGGGCCCGGGTGCTGTACCTGTCACCGACGAAAGCGCTGGGGCATGACCAGTTGCGCGCCGCGCACGCCCTGACCGCGGCCATTCCGCGGCTGCATGACGTGGCGCCCACCGCCTACGACGGCGACAGTCCCCCCGAGGTGCGTCGCTTTGCGCGCGAACGTTCCCGGTGGTTGTTTTCCAACCCCGACATGATCCATCTGTCGATGCTGCGCAACCATGCCCGCTGGGCGATCCTGTTGCGCGGCCTTCGATTCGTCGTCGTCGACGAATGTCACTACTACCGAGGTGTTTTCGGCTCCAACGTGGCGATGGTGCTGCGCCGCCTGTTGCGGTTGTGTGCCCGATATGCGGCTGCGCCGACGGTGATCTTCGCCAGCGCGACGACGGACTCCCCGGGCGCGACGGCCGCGGAACTGATCGGGCTTCCGGTCGAGGAGGTCATCGAAGACGGCTCACCCCAGGGCGCCCGGACGGTGGCGTTGTGGGAACCCGCGTTGCGGCCGGATCTGACCGGCGAGAACGGTGCGCCGGTGCGCCGCTCCGCCGGCGCGGAGGCGGCCCGCGTGATGGCCGACCTGGTAGCCGAGGGAGCGCAGACCCTGACGTTCGTTCGGTCGCGCCGCGCAGCGGAATTGACCGCACTGGCTGCGCAGGCTCGATTGGACGACATCGCCCCGGAACTCTCCCGGACGGTGGCGTCGTATCGGGCCGGCTATCTCGCCGAGGACCGCACCGCGCTGGAGCGCGCCCTGGCCGAGGGCCGGCTGCGCGGTCTGGCCACCACAAATGCCCTGGAGTTAGGTGTCGACATCGCCGGTCTGGACGCGGTGGTGCTCGCCGGTTTCCCCGGGACGGTCGCTTCGTTCTGGCAGCAGGCCGGCCGCTCGGGCCGCCGCGGCCAAGGCGCGCTGGTCGTGCTGATCGCCCGCGACGATCCGCTGGACACGTATCTGGTCCACAACCCCGCCGCGCTGCTGGACAAGCCGGTCGAGCGGGTCGTGATCGATCCCGCCAACCCCTACCTTCTGGGCCCCCAACTTCTCTGTGCGGCAACCGAACTGCCGCTCGACGAAGCCGAGGTCTCCGATTTCGGCGCCACGGAGGTGGCCGAGGACCTGATCGACGATGGGCTGCTGCGGCGGCGCAACGGCAAGTACTTTCCCGCACCCGGCCTGCAACCGCATGCCGCAGTGGACATCCGGGGCTCGACGGGCGGCCAGATCGTCATCGTGGAGGCGGACACCGGGCGGTTGCTGGGCAGCGTCGGCGTCGATCAAGCCCCGAGCTCGGTCCACCCGGGAGCGGTGTACCTGCATCAAGGGGACAGCTACGTCGTTGACTCTCTGGATACCCGGGACGGGATCGCATTCGTTCACGCCGAGGATCCCGGTTATGCGACGTTCGCGCGTGAAGCCACCGACATCGCCGTCACCGGTACCGGAGAACGCTCCCAGTTCGGGCCGGTCACCTTGGGTTTGGTGCCGGTCAGGGTTACTCACCGGGTGGTGGGGTATCTGCGCCGCCGGCTTTCCGGGGAGGTGATCGACTTCATTGAGCTGGACATGCCGGAGCACACCTTGGCCACCACCGCGGTGATGTACACCATCACTGAAGACGCGTTGCTGCGCAAGGGTATTGATCCACCGCGGGTTCCCGGCTCATTGCATGCCGCCGAGCACGCGGCCATCGGCCTGCTGCCGTTGGTGGCCAGTTGCGACCGCGGCGATATCGGCGGCATGTCCACCGCGGTGGGACCCGATCCGTGTGGTCTGCCCAGTGTCTTCGTCTACGACGGCTATCCGGGCGGCGCGGGATTTGCCGAACGGGGCTTTCGCCAGGCCCGCACCTGGCTGGCCGCGACAGCCACCGCCATCGAAGCATGCGAATGCCCCAGGGGATGCCCGTCGTGCGTGCAGTCCCCCAAGTGCGGCAACGGCAACGACCCGCTTGACAAGGCGGGTGCTGTGCTGGTGCTGCGACTGGTCCTGGCGGAGTTGGGTCGCGAGTCGAGCTGAGCGATCCGGCGGACGGCGACCGACCCCTCGACGGTCGACCTCCACGGTTCTCCCCTTGTGACCCGCGCCCCGGAACGCATTTCCTTCTACTCAAGAAATGCCGGCGTGCCATCACATCGGACGGCCAACGGTCGGATAACGCCAGCCCGCTCATCATCCTCGATGATGCGGGCAGCAGGAAACTACCAAGGCAGCGCCGGCATGTGCAACTTCAGTGGCTAGCCGGAGGCGAGCCCCACGAGCCCGTCTGATCGCCGTAAAATCGGCCGCATGGCCCACGACTGGTTGCTCGTGGAGACGCTGGGGGGTGATCCCGCCGTAGTGGCGCAGGGGCGGCAACTCAAAAATCTCATCCCGATCACCACGTTCTTGCGCCGCAGCCCCTACCTCTCCGCGGTCCGGACGGCGATCGCCGAGACTGTGCAGACTGGCCAGAGCTTGACCAGCATCACTGCCAAACGCGACCGCGTCATCCGCACCGAACCGGTGGTGATGTCTGACGGCTATATCCACGGTGTGCATGTGTGGACCGGCCCTGCCGACGCCGAACCGCCCGAGCGGCCGACCCCTGGGCCGCTGAAGTGGGACCTGACCCTCGGCGTGGCCACCGACAGCCGCGAGTCGCTGGCCAACAGCGGGAAGAATCCCGAAGTCGAGGCCACCTTCGGCAGGGCCTTCGCAGAAGATCTTCCGTCACGCGAACTCAATCCGAACGAAACCAAGGTGCTGGCCATGGCGGTCAAGGCCAAGCCCGACCAAACACTCTGCAGCACCTGGGATCTCACCGATTGGCAGGGGAATGCCATCCGAATAGGTTTCGTCGCACGCACCGGTTTGGAACCGGGACCCGATGGCCGCGACCATTTGGTCGCGCGGGCGATCAACTGGCGTGCCGAACTCAAGGGCCCCGTCGTTTCGACAGACGATCTGGCACAGCGGATCCTCAACGGGCTTGCCCAGGCCGGCGTCCACCGGGCTCTCGTCGATCTCAACAACTGGACCCTGCTGAAATGGCTCGACGAGCCCTGCCCCTTCTACGACTGGCGGGGCGGTGAGACGGGCAGGCCGAAGGTTCATCCCGATGACGAGCACCTGATGTCCTCGATGAAAACGGAATTCCCGGACGGGGCGACCAGTCGAGTACTGCGGATGCCGGGCCACGACGGGGATTGGGTGCCGATACATGTCACGGTCAACAGGGTGGAACTCGAACCGGATATCTTCGCCGGGCTGGTTTCACTGCGATTGCCGACCAATGACGAACTCGCCGCCGCCGGACTGCCAAAAGCCGCAGACGACACGGCCTAACTCACCACTGGTAGCAATCGCTCGGCAGCAACCGACAGCCGCTGCCCACCGAGCTGCGGCCACGCCTGTACCGCACAGAACGGCGCGCACTGATCCTGCGACGAACGAGTGCCGACGTGCACGCAGCACTGCACCAGCCGCTCTTCGATCATCGTCGACATGTCCATGAACGGCTTGACCGTGATACGAACCACGCGCTCGCCGAGCAGGCGCCTCAGTTGGCGTCGGCGCCCGGGCAGCGCGGCGGACGCCACGGTCATCAAAGTCGCGATGCCCAGATCGCAGTTCTCACAGATCATGCGCCACACATCGGACATTTGAGGATGCGACAACGAGGATTGCTCCGACAGCAAGCCCATCAGCGATTCACGCACGGCCAGCCGCAATTCGCGGGGAATGTCCCGGTCGGCGATTCGGTTGGCGACCAGCCCCAGCTTATCTTTCAGGTTGTCGTGGCCAACCAGTGCGACCAGTGAGCGTCATTGCCCGCTGTCGTCACGGAGCACGTATCCGACCGAGCAACAGTGCGGGTGCTAGCACGGTAGTGCGGTCAGATCCCGCCAGGTAATCAGGTCGTTAGTCTGTGGCCCAACCGTTTCAGCACGACCGTGTGTGTGAGCCATTTTGCCGGGTCGGCGAATCCCGAACGTCCCGAACCGAATTGCGGCTGGATGCAAACCCCACCGATATAGGGAGTTTCCAGTGAAAGCTTGATGACGTCGCCGATCTCATTGTCGTTGACGCCCTGCGCTGCCGTCATCACGAGCGTCGCGAAGATTTCCCGTTCGGACAAGCGCTGCACCGCCGCTTCCTTGATGCGGCGCAGGTCGCCGCCACGGTGGTACCGGTGGGCGGCCAGCGACAGCCCATCGTACTGCAGCTACACCTCTGCGCGTTCCCGATGCTCGGTGAGCACGTTGAGCAGCTTGTCGTCGTGCGCTATCCGTATCCCGTTGGTGTTCAGCAGTATTCAGGTTATCGGTCGCGCGCTTAGCTCAGCGAGCAGCTGGGGCAGCTATGGGTGCAGGGCCGGTTCGCCGCCGCTGAGCATCACCACATCAAGGCTGCCGTTTTCCCGCTCGAGACGCTGGTCGACATTGGCGAGCACGTCGCGGACTGCGACGACGTTGCGCAGGTCCGGCGAAGCATGTCGGGCAGCGCAGGTTGCAGGTAGCACCGGCCGGGCGCAGCCGGATAGCGATGAGAACCAGGGACGGCAGGAGAAACCATTGCGGCCGTGTCAAACCCGGCCACACTGTTTCGTTGGCCCGCACAAACTCGACGCAGTACCGGAATACCGCATAGCCTGCGACGTAGAGCACGAAAAGCTCACCCGGCTGTGTCACCCGGTTGCGCAGCCGCAGCAGTACTGCGAATGCGGCCAGCTGAAAAGCGATCTCGTAGAGGAACGACGGATGCATCGCCACACCGGCGAGGCAGCCCGGGCATCGCGCCGTGGTGGCCGGGGCATGGATACCCCAGGGCAGGCTGGTCGGACGCCCGGGCGCTTCGGTGAGGCGACAGCCGATGCGGCCAGCACGCCAAGTCCTACGAAAACGCCATGTACCGGCAACACCAGCGGGCCGATCCGCCACTGCGGAACCACGCCGACAGAGTATACGTCCGGGGCGCGGTGCGGCGGCGTGCTTCATCGGTTAACCCGTGTCGACCGGCCCCGCCCGCGCGGTGGCCCTCGCCGCGCCGGCAAAGACGACCACCACCTGGACCGTGACGACGACGTCGAGATCGTCCACCTCACACCGGGCGTCGTCGACCCGCATCTCGCGGGCCACCGCGGTGGCACGGGCGCAGGCCGCCTGGGCTCCGGACGGTAGTCGGGCCGCGGCGGCCAACGCGGCCAGATCGGCTGCCGCCTGCGCACGATGACGTGCCACCACCACCGAGCCGAGGTAGGCACCTGCCCCCGTGACCCACAGCAGCACCACGACCATCGCGGCCGCGACCAGGGTGGCCGATCCGCGATCATCCCGATGGTTCCGCCACCGAGACCGCTTTGGCCGCAATATCCAGCCTGGGCAATAACTTCGAGCGCGCGACGACCGTGGCCACCAGGAACTCACCGTCGCGACGAACCTCGACCCGAGCACCGGCGGGCGCGATGCGGTGAGCCGCGACGAGTGCCGAGCGTTCGTCGCCGCGGGCAGCCAGCCTGGCGGCCTCGCGGGCGGCGTCGACGCAGCGCACCTGCATTGACACCGCGGCGACACCGGCCAGGCACAGAACCAGCACCACGACCAATGCGGCGACGCCCAGTGCCGCCTCAACGGTGCCGGTACCCGCACAGTCGGCTAAACCTTGGTATTGAGCGCGCGACCGATGATGTTGGTCAGCGCCGAGACGATGGAATCGCCGGTGACGACCGTGTACAGGATCGCGGCGAAGGCGGCCGCCGCTATGGTGCCGATGGCGTATTCGACCGTGGACATACCCGACTCGTCGGTCGCCAGAACCGCAATGCGGGCAAGAAGTACGCGAAACGCGTTGACCATCAATGCTTTCCTTTCCTTTCACAGCAGGCCTGACTGCAAGACGTCACCGGCCAACCCGGCCACCACCGGAACAATGCCCAGGCACACGAACGCCGGCAAAAAGCACAATCCGAGCGGTCCGGCGATCAGGACCCCGGCCCGCTCGGCGGCTGCGGCGGCCGCGTGTGCGGCGTCGTGACGAGACTGGTCGGCCAATTCGGCGATGCCACCGGCCAGCGACGCACCCGAGGACGCCGAACGCCGCGCCAGCCGTAGCAGCGCATCGATCTGTGCGTCGACCGAGCTGACCGGCGGGCCCGGCGGAATCGACCATGCGACAAAGGGATCGGCCCCCAGTGCCAGCAGATCGGCGGCCCGGCGCAACACTTGGGCCAACTTCGGGGGCGCGGCCGGGGCGACGGCGGCTGCGGCCGCCGACACCGCCATGCCCGCTCCCAAGCACACAGCCAGCACGTCGAGACTGGATGCGAGCGCCAGCGGATCCAGGCCATGCGCCAGTCCGTACACCGGTCCCGGCCGCGGCGGACGCCCACGGGCCGGTATCCGGGCGCGCGCCCGCACCAGCGACGGGCCGGGACCGATCCACAGTGCCACGCCCAGCAACACCGCCGCCGTACTCATGGCTCGACGCGATCGGTGATGCGGTCGGACCACAGCAGGCCGCCGCACGCCAGCGTCGACCCGGCAACCAATAGCCATCCGCCCGTGTGCCCGCTCAGCAAGAAACTCAGCGGTCGGGCCCCGACCAGTTGACCCAGCAGCACGCCGAGCACCGGCAGGGCCGCCAGTATCGCCGCAGTTGCACGGGCGCCGGCCATGCTCGATGACACCCGCGCCGAGAACCGTTGCCGTTCAGCGATATCGCGTTGCGCGGCACGCATTAAGGTGGCTATCGCCAGCCCGTGGTCACTGGCCAGCTGCCAGCACACAGCGAGCCGATCCCAATGCGTGGGCAGGGCCGACGATCGCGCCGCGGCGCATAGACCGGCCGCGACGTCAGCACCCAATCGGGCCCGCGCCGCGACCGCGCGCAACGACACCGCCACCGCGCCAACGGTTTCGTCGGCGGCGATGTCGAACGCGCGCACCGGATGAGAGCCGACTCGCAGCTCACCGACGAGCACATCGAGTGCGGTTTCCAGCGTTTGGCCCTCGTGCATGGCGCACCGGATACGGCGGCGGCGACGGTAACGCAGGCTCGCGGTTGTGCCCACGACCGCGACGGACAGGACCGTGCTCAGCGGCAGCAGTACGGCGGCGGCACACGCGACGCACGCAGTGATGCAGCCGGCCCCCCGGGATCCGACCAGCGGGAGCCACCGACGCTGTGACGTCACTGGCGCGAGCCGACGTCGGGGTGACGACGGAAGAGCCATGAGCGCGAGCGCCAACAGCAGCGCACCGGCCATTGGGCCGTTCATGCCGGCATTCGGCTTTGCAGCAGGCGATGCAGGTGCTCCGCATCGTCTGTCATGCCGCGGTCTGCACGCCACACCGTGACCGCCCGCACCCGCCCTTGAATTTGGCGCAGCACGGCGATCTCACTGAGCCGACGCCGACCGGCGCAGTCCCGTGCGACGTGTAGCAGCACCTGCACAGCCGCGGCAAGTTGACTGTGCAGCGCCGCCGGATCGAGACCGCCCAGCGCGCCCAACGCCTCCAGTCGGGCGGGAACTTCGCCTGGGTTGTTGGCGTGCACCGTGCCCGCGCCCCCGTCGTGGCCGGTGTTCAGCGCTGCCAGCAAATCGACCACTTCGGCGCCCCTGACCTCGCCGACCACGATGCGGTCGGGCCGCATCCGCAACGCCTGCCGGACGAGTTGGCGCAGTGGGACATCGCCGACACCTTCGACGTTGGCGCACCGCGCCACCAGCTTCACCAGATGCGGATGCCGAGGCGCCAGCTCGGAGGCATCCTCGACGCACACGATGCGTTCAGTGGGTGGGACGGCGCCCAGCATCGCCGCCAGCAACGTCGTCTTGCCGGCCCCAGTACCACCGGACACCAGGAACGCCAATCGAGCGGCGATGATGTCGGCGACCAGGGCAGCGGCCCGGGGCCCGATCGCGCCCGCGGCGGTCAGGGCCGCCAAGTCCTGACTGGCCGGTCGCAGTACCCGCAGCGACAAGCAGGTGCCTGCCGCCGCCACCGGCGGCAACACCGCGTGTAGTCGCACCGCGAACCCTCCGGCACCGATGCCGGTCAGCTGGCCGTCTACCCAAGGCTGCGCGTCGTCCAGACGCCGGCCGGCGGCCAGCGCCAGCCGCTGCGCCAGCCGCCGCACCGCCGCCTCGTCGGTGAAGCGAATCTCACTGCGTCGCAAACCGTTCCCATCGTCGACCCACACCGCGTCGGGTGCGGTGACCAAGACGTCGGTGGTGCCGTCCGCGCACAACAACGGTTCGAGGATGCCGGCGCCGGTCAGTTCGGTCTGCAATACCCGAAGACTGGCGAGGACCTCGCTATCACCGAGCATCCCGCCGGATTCGGCCCGGATCGCGGCGGCCACCACGTTGGGTCGCAGCGGGGCGGATTCGGCTGCCAGCCGCTCGCGCACACGTTCAATCAGCGAACCGCTCACGCTGCCCGCCCCGATCCTGGTCGTGAGCCGGCACGCGGCAGCACGGCAAGCACCCGGCGGGCCGCCAGCGCGAGCGCAGAGCGCCGTCCTAACCGCAGACCGCCGCGTTCGGCCTGCTCGGCGAGTTGCGGCTGAGCTCTCACGGACGCCAGCAACGGCAGCCCGGTGATATCAGCGATCTCGGCTGCCCGCAATCCTGCCGGCGACGGGCCCCGTACCACCAAGCCCACGTTGGGATTGATGGTGGCCAGTACCGGGGCCATCGCCCCCGTCGCTGCGCACGCCCGAACGTCACACCGGCTGACTACGACGACGAGGTCGGCGGCATCCAGCGCGGCTTGCGTCGCATCGGTGAAACGACGGGCAAGGTCGCAGACCACGGTGACTGCCCCGCGGCGGCCGGCATCGACAATGGCGTGCACCGGCCCGTCGTCCAACTCATAGCCGCGCCGGGCGCCGGACAGCACGCTGAGTCCCCGGTGTCGCGGCAACGCCTCGCGCACGGCTGACCAGTTGAGCCGTCCGCCCTCTAATGCCAGATCCGGCCAGCGCAGGCCCGGGGTGGTCTCGCCGCCCACCAACAGATCGATGCCGCCACCCCACGGGTCGAGGTCCACCAACAGCGCGTCGGTGGCGGCCTGCGCCAGGGCGACCGCGAGCAAAGAGGCGCCGGCCCCGCCACAGCCGCCGATGACGGCGACGACTTGGCCGCGCAGCCCGTCGTCGCGCGACGATTCACCGGCTTCGGCGAGCTCGCGGATCAGTTCACGCTCTTGCTCGGGCAGCCGCAGCACATGCTCGGCACCGACGGTGACGGCTGCCGCCCACGTCGCCGTCACGGGTTCGGCGACGGTCAGCACGATCACGTGACCGCGGCGCGGCAGCGCCGCCTGCCCACACCGATGCGCCCCCGCCTCGTCCAGCACCACGGCGGCGGCTGCCGACCAGGTCTTGCGACTCACCGGAGACGTGCCGCCAGCATGAACCACCCGAACGCCGACAGCCGCCGCCACCCGGTCCAACTCGTCGCCCAATTCCGGATCCGTCAAAACCGCCAACACGCCCGCAGAACCCGCCACTTCGGTACGGGTGGTGCTCGTCACCCACCCACCTTGCGGGGCCGAGACGTTGCGACACCAGTCCCAAACGCGGATCTGTGGATAGAGACGCAAGTGTGCACAAACGCGTCGCCCGGTGCTCAGTCAGCGTACGAATGATGCGGCCCCCGCAACGCGCAGGCAGCCGGTCTAAGCACCTTGGTGCGAGAAAAACCTACCCTAGAAAAGGGACGACCCCCGCCAGGGGGGGAGGAGGCGAGGGTCGTCGTGTATCAGCCCCGGGGGGTCGGGCTGATACACCCTCGGCTCAGGCCGAGTACCGCTTACTATACACATGACAGTCCGCAATAACGCAATAGCTTCTCTATCGAAAAAACACGTTGAGCCGCAAAAACACTGGCATCTCGCCGACCGCACTGCGCTGAGCGGCGGTTTCGGGTGTAGGTTCGCAGCCCGGCGGTACCAGCGACCTATGCTGGGTCGGTGACCGTTTTCGACTCGGCCGCAGAGCGGCAAACCGCGGCGGAAACACCGGCAACCACCCCTTCCCGCGCCCGCACCGCCGCCTTCTTCGACCTGGATAAAACGATCATCGCCAAGTCCAGCACGCTGGCGTTCAGCAAACCATTCTTCAACCAGGGACTGCTCAATCGCCGCGCCGTGCTCAAGTCCAGCTACGCCCAGTTCATCTTTCTGCTGTCGGGGGCCGATCATGACCAGATGGACCGGATGCGCACTCACATGACCAACATGTGCACCGGTTGGGACGTGGAACAGGTCAAGTCGATCGTCAACGAAACACTGCACGACATCGTGACCCCACTGGTGTTCGCCGAGGCCGCGGACCTGATCGCCGCCCACAAGCTGTGCGGCCGTGACGTCGTGGTGGTGTCGGCATCCGGAGAAGAGATCGTCGCTCCCATCGCCCGGGCCTTGGGCGCCACCCACGCAATGGCGACCCGGATGGTCGTCGAAGACGGCAAATACACCGGCGAGGTGGCCTTCTACTGCTACGGCGAGGGCAAGGCGCAAGCGATCCGTGAGCTCGCCGCCCGCGAGGGCTACCCGCTGGAACACTGCTACGCCTACTCCGACTCGATCACCGACCTACCGATGCTCGAAGCCGTCGGCCATCCCAGTGTGGTCAATCCCGATCGCGGCTTGCGCAAACAAGCCATCGAACGCGGTTGGCCCGTGTTGTCGTTTTCTCGGCCGGTGTCCTTGCGGGACCGTATCCCGGCACCGTCGGGTGCGGCGATCGCGACCACCGCCGCGGTGGGCATCAGTGCGTTGGCCGCCGGCGCGGTCAGCTACTCGTTGCTGCGCCGCTACGCGTTCTAACCCTGCTCGACAGCAAACTCTTTGAGCGCGCAATCCGGTGCAGCTTCGCAATTTTCGCAAAATTGGGCCTTGCTGTGCTAAGGGTCTAGTAGTACAAAGGAACCACGGAAGCCCGGTGAGGCCTAGGTCGATCCGGAAGAGAAGGTTCGATCTCCCGACCCGGGCGCCCAGCACGGTACTCGGCACCCACGCGGAGTCATAGCCGCGATAATGGCAAAAGTGTTGCGGGCCTGCGTAATTGCGCACAGCGAAAGGTGTCGACGGCCCTTTGGGTGGGGTCGCAGCCGGAAGCGTTGCAAGATCGCCGAGGCCAACCCACGTAGCCCCGGATGCACGCTTGGTAACCGAGTTCCGTGTTAGCGGGCGGCGGACCGAATATTTCGGAACGCCGCCCGCTTTACATTTGTGGAACGGATTTCCGCGATGTTTCGGTGCCCGTTCAGCTATCGACTCGATAGCGAGTCGGCGATCGAGAATGCCTCCTGCGCACCGGCTTGCAGCGCGCGGCAACACAGCACCAGCCAGGTCCCCACACCGGCCGGCGTGCCTTCGGCAAATCCTTGGGCAGCATCGCGATAAGCCGCCGGTTGGCGCATCCAACTCACCTCGGGCACACCCAGTCCGTGTGGATCCAGCCCGCTGGCGATAGTCACCAACCGCGATACCGCACGCGCCACCACGCCGTCTGCACTGCCGAACGGCTTTAGCGTCAGCAGTTCGCCGTGTGCGACCGCGGCAATCACCGGCGCCGGCGCCCGCGTGCGGCCGCTCACCAACCCCGCCAGCAACTCCAGCCGTGGCCCCACCCCGGCATCGGCCCGCGGGCGACCCAGCCGATCCTCATCGACCTGGTCAGCCGCCGCCAGCATGTGCAAACGGGCAAGCGCCTGCAACGGTGCCCGCCGCCATATGCCGACCAGCGGGCCCTGGCCGCCTTCGAGCGCCTGTGCCACCCGCAGCGCCCCGGCGAACACCGGATCGCTGACCTGCGCGGCCTCCGCTAGATCGTCCAGTCGAACGGGGCCGCCATCCAGCACCGACGAGGCACGGGCCGCCCGTAACGCCGCTTCGGCGGCAGTCACCGGCCAGCCCCGCAGGTTGGACCGGTGGCGGTGGGCGCGCCCCAGCGCGTCGCGGGCCCGGTCGCTCGCCTCGGCGACGCCGGAAAGCGCCATCAACGGGGCCAGCGGATCAGCCGTCACAGGTTGTCAACTTATCCCCGGGATGTTGGCGCGTGCGGAATGGCCTCCAGCAACCGACGGGTGTACTCGTGCCTGGGCCGGGTGAACAGCTCCTCGGTCGGCGCCTGCTCCACCACCCGCCCGGCGCGCATCACCAAGACGTCGTCGGCGATCTGCTGGATCACCGCAAGGTCATGGCTGATGAACAGGTAGGTCAGGCCCAGTTCGGCCTGCAGATCGGCCAGCAGATCCAATATCTGCGCCCGCACCAGAACGTCGAGCGCCGAGACCGCCTCGTCGCAGACCAGCACGTCGGGCCGCAGTGCCAGCGATCGAGCGATCGCGACCCGCTGCCGTTGCCCGCCCGAGAGCTCGCGGGGCAGCCGCCCCAACACCGACGACGGCAACGCCACCTGGTCGATCAGGTTGTGCACCTCCTGTTCGCGCTGCCTGCGGTCACCAACCCGGTGGATTCGCAACGGTTCCTCGATGGCACGAAACACCGAGTACATGGGATCCAGGCTGCTGTACGGGTTCTGGAACACCGGCTGCACCCGCCGGCGGAAGGCCAATTGCTCATCCCGGTTCAATGCGTCGTCGATCTGGGTTCCGTCGAAAACCACTGTGCCCGAGGTCGGTTGAAGCAGACCCAGCACCATCCGCGCCAGGGTTGATTTCCCCGAACCCGACTCTCCGGCGATCGCCAGAGTGCTCGCCCGGCGCAGCCGAAACGACACCGCGTCGACGGCACAAAACTCGGCCCGCCGCCACGGTGCCCCGCGGGATTCGCGGTAGACCTTGGTCAACTCCGAGGCGACGAGGATGTCGTCGGGGGGTTCGGTCGCCGTTCGCGACCGGGCCCGGGCAGCAGTCCTGATCGTCAGCGACGGCGCTGCGGCCACCAGTCGTTGGGTGTATTCGTGTTGCGGGTTTTGCAGGATTGACCGTGCCGCGCCGGATTCCACGACCTCTCCGCGATGCACCACGACCACGGACTCGGCCCGTTCGGCGGCCAGTGCCAGATCGTGGGTGATCAGCAGCAGCGCGGTACCGAGTTCGTCGATGAGGCGCTGCAGATGGTCGAGTACCTGCCGCTGTACGGTGACGTCCAACGCGGAGGTCGGCTCGTCGGCGATCAGCAGCCGCGGCCGGCCCGCTAACCCGATCGCGATCAGCGCACGTTGGCACATGCCGCCGGACAGCTGGTGCGGGTAGCGGCCCGCTTGTTTCGCCGGGTCCGGCATGCCCGCCTCGGCGAGCAGTTCCACCGCCCGTTGTCGCACTCGACGGTCAGAGGTGTTGGCCCGCAACGCTTCTGAGATTTGAAAGCCGACCTTCCAGACGGGATTGAGGTTGGTCATCGGGTCTTGGGGTATGTAGCCGATGGCACGGCCCCTGATTGACCGGAGCGCTCGGCGGCCGACCGCGGCGATGTCGACCCCGTCGAACATGATGCGCCCAGCGGTGATTCGTCCGCCGGGGGGAAGCAGCCCGAGGATCGCGGCGGCCATCGTGGATTTCCCCGATCCCGATTCGCCCACGACTGCGACGGTCTGGCCGGGCAGGACCCTCAGATCCACACCACGAACCGCGGCGTGAGCGCCGAAGCTGACTTTCAGGCCTTCGACCGACAACAGCGGCGATGCTGCGCCACTCACTGCGCGCCGCTCTCCCCCGCAAGCGGGAGGTGCCCCCACCTCATCGCTGCGCTCTGCATCGTCGCCGGCGCGGCTCATGCCCGCCACGCCCGTGATGCCGGATCCAGGGCGTCGCGTAACGCGTCACCCATCATCATGAAGGCCAGCACCGTAATCGCCAGCGCGCCCGCGGGATAGAAGAGGATGGGCGAGCCCGACCGCAGCCGGGTCTGGGCGAGGTTGATATCGCCACCCCAGGACACCACCGACGTCGGCAGTCCGACGCCAAGATAGGACAACGTGGCCTCGGTAACGATGAAAACACCAAGGGCGATGGTGGCCATTGCGATCACCGAACCCAACGCGTTGGGCAACGCATGCCGTAGCAGGATTTGAAAACGGCTCAACCCCAATGCTTTGGCTGCGAGCACATAATCGCTGGCGCGCACCTCAAGCACCGCTCCGCGCGCGATCCTGGCCACCTGCGGCCAGCCGAACAAGGCAAGGATGGCGATCACCGTCCACGCCGTGCGGTGATGCATGACCTGCATGAGCACGATGGCGGCCAACAGCAGCGGCAACCCGAAGAACACATCGGTGATGCGGGAGACCACCGCGTCGACCCAGCCGCCGTAGAAGCCGGCCAACGCGCCCAACGCGCCGCCGACGACGAACACGACCAGGGCTGCGCCCAGGCCCACGGTGACCGAGGCACGCGCACCGTAGACGGTGCGGGCGTAAATGTCGTGGCCCTGCAGGTCGGTGCCGAACCAGTGCGCACCCGATGGAGGAAGCAGGCTCTGGCTGGGATCGGCGTAGGTTGGGTCGGCTCCGGTGAACAGCGCCGGAAACATCGCGACCACAAGGATAAACAGGATCAATAAGGCGGCGACGATGAACTTCGGGCGTCCGCGCAGCCCGCGCCACGTGTCGCGCCAGAATCCACTGGGCGCTCTTGTCCGCTCAGCCATAGCGGATCCGCGGGTCCAGCGCCGCATACAGCAGGTCCACCATCAAGTTGGTGATCAGATAGATCAGCACCAGCACCGTCACGATCGACACCACCGTCGGCGCCTCTTGCCTGGTGACGGCTTGATACAGCACACCGCCGACACCGTGGATGTTGAAGATCCCTTCGGTCACGATGGCTCCGCCCATGAGCGCCCCCAGATCCGCCCCCAGGAAAGTCACCACCGGGATCAGCGAGTTGCGCAAAATGTGCACCGTCACCACGCGGGGCCTCGACAATCCCTTGGCGGTGGCGGTGCGGACATAGTCGGCATGCGCATTGGCGGCCACCGCGGATCGGGTCAACCGCACCACATAGGCAAATGACACAGAGCCCAGAACAATTCCAGGTAAGAGCAGACGCGCAAACGTCGATCTCTCGCCCACCGTGACCGGTGCGATGCCCAGCCGGACCCCGAACACAAACTGGGCCAAAAATCCCAGTACGAAGATCGGGATCGCGATGATGATGAGTCCGGTGATCAGCACCGTGGAATCGAACAGTCCACCCTGCCGGAGGCCGGCGATCACCCCGAATCCGATTCCTAGCACCGCCTCGACGGCCAACGCGATCAGCGCCAGCCGCAGCGTGACCGGAAATGCATGTGCCAGAACATCACTGACCGGCAGGCCGGAATAGGCGCGGCCCAAGTCACCATGCAGAACGCCGCCGAGGTAGCGCAGGTACTGCAGGATGAAAGGATCGTCGAGGTGGTAGCGGGCACGCAGCTGCGCGGCCACTGCGGGCGTCAGCGGGCGGTCGCCGGCCATCGCGGCCACCGGGTCGCCGGGCAACAGAAAGACCATGCCGTAGATCAGCAGTGTGGCGCCGAGAAAAACGGGCACCATGACAGCGATCCGGCGCGCGATGTACCAACCCATTTCTTAAGCCTTGACGATGTTCTCGTAGTCGGGCAGACCGTTCCAGGTGACGGTGACGTTGCTGACCTCCGGCGACCATCCGACCACGCTGATGTAGTCCCAAAGCGGAACAACGGGCATGTCGTGCAGAAGAATTCGCTGAGCGTCGTTGGCCCGCACATCGGCCTGCTGCAGGTCGGGCGCGGCTTCGGCCGCTGCGAGCGCCGCGTCGAACTTCGGGCTGGAATAGCCGACGTCGTTGGATCCCGCTCCGGTGGCGAACAGTGGGGCAAGAAACTCGATCATGGACGGATAGTCGCCTTGCCAGCCGGCGCGAAAGGCCGTCGTGATCGTGCGGTTGGTGATCTGGGTGCGAAAACCGGCGAAGGTAGGCTGCGGCGCGCCGACCGCGTCGATGCCCAGGACGTTCTTGATGCTGTTAGCCACGGCCTCCACCCACTCCTGGTGGCCGGCGTCGGCGTTGTAGGCGATCGCGTAGCGGCCGCTCCATGCCGAAATCGCGTTGGCCTGCGACCAGAGGCGCCGCGCCCGGTCAGGGTCGAAGTCCAACGCGTCATTGCCCGGAATGTTCGGGTCAAATCCCGGCAACGATCGGGCGGTGAAATCGCGCGCAGGGCTGCGGGTGCCGACAAGGATCTGCCGGCAGATTTGCGGTCGATTGATGGCGGCCGACACCGCAAGGCGGCGCAGCCGGCCTTCCTCGCCGCCGAAATGCGGCAGCCGCAACGGGGTATCGAGGCTCTGGTTTATCGCCGCCGGGCCGGTGGTGACCTTATCGCCGAGGTCGCGATTGTAGATCGGTAGCGCGCTGGGCGGAATCGTGTCCAGGACATCGAGGTTGCCCGAGAGCAGATCGGCGTAGGCGGTGTCCAGGTTGGCGTAGAACTCGAACCGCAGGCCCTTGTTGTGCGGCTTGCGGTTGCCGTGGTAGCCGGGGTTGGGTCGCAGATCGATCCGGACGTTGTGTTCCCAGGCCGGTCCGTCCGGACTGTCGGCGAGTTTGTAAGGGCCGTTGCCGATCGGGTGGCGGCCAAAGGCGGCCATGTCCCGAAATGCCGCTTCCGGCAGCGGATAGAACGAGCTGTGGCCCAATCGCAATGTGAAGTCGATGGTCGGCGCCTTCAGCGCAACGGTGAACTCCAGATCATTGACCACGTGGAGCCCGGACATGGTGGTCCGGCCCGGCTTGCCGTCGCTTGTCAGGCCGGCAACCTCGTCGAACCCTTCGATCGGACTGAAAAAGCTCTGCTGCAGTTGGGCATTGGTGCTCAGGGCTCCGTAGTTCCACGCGTCGACGAACGAATGGGCGCTCACCGGCGAGCCGTCGGTGAACTTCCAGCCGGGCTTGAGCGTGATGTGGTAGTTGACATTGTCGGTGGTCTCGATGGATTGGGCTGCCTCCGCCGACGGGTTGCCGGCGGCATCATAGGACATCAGACCGGCGAAGAGCCGATCGACGATCCGCCCGCCATTGCCGTCGTTGGTACTAGTGGGGATCAGTGGGTTCGGCGGTTCCCCACCATTGACCACCACCAGATCCGGGCTAAGGACACCGCCGCCGCAACCGGCCAGGGAGCCGGCCAGCGACGCGGCCGCCAGCATTCCGGCGGCAATCGGGGCCAGGAAGGCCAGTGGGGCCCGCATCCGACGCATGACATCCGACCCTAGGGCCTGCGACCGCGCCAGCCCTGCCGGGATCGGCGTGATCAACCAGGGGTGACGGGGTGCACCTGCAGATTGCAGGCGTCGATGGTCGCCGGCACGGTGAACACATTGGTGGTGTCCGGCGGGTTGACGAGCAGCTCGGTATAGGTGGGGCACGGGTTGCCGTGGCCGTCGATGGCCATGCCCTCCACGATGGCCTGCGCCTGGGTCGATAGCGACAGAGTGACGGTGGGCGGCACATCGACGCCGGCCGGCAGGCCGCCCATGTACCCGCGCAGCGTGGGCTGGGCGTGAATGAGCGGCCCGCCGGCGCCCGAATCGACGCCGGGGTATCCGGTGAGCGTGCACGGCTCCGCGCCGCCGGCGAAAGTGAAAACCAGGGTCAGCGCGCGGTGGCCCACGGCGGCCTGGGCCGGGGAGGCGGTTAAGGCGATCTGGTCCGACCAGCATGGCGTCGCCTCGTCGGCGGTGTCAGCCGGTATGGCCCATGCGGGTGGCCCCAGCATGGTGGTGGCTGCGTAACTCGTTGCTGCCGCGGCAAAGCTGGGGACTAGTCGGCGGACGCGCCGCCCGTGCGGTCCCGGCACATCGATGATTATCCGGCATGGGGGCACGCTTTGAGCTCAGATTCAAGCGCGCAGTTTCGGCTCTCACCGCTAGGCTCACAGTCGGCCGACGCGCCCAATGCGGTCGGCTACCTAACGGCACAGTCTCGAACCAGGAGAGAAGCCAGTGACCGCCACCGATACCGCAGGCCCGTCGTCGTATCCGCCGCCGGCGCAATTCGCCGAGCAGGCCAATACGGGTGAGGAACTGTACCGAGAGGCCGAGGAGGATCGACTGGCCTTTTGGGCCAAGCAGGCCAACCGGTTGTCCTGGGCGACGCCGTTCACCGAGGTGCTGAATTGGTCGGACGCCCCGTTCGCCAAGTGGTTCGCTGACGGGAAGCTCAACGTCGCCTACAACTGCGTGGACCGCCACGTGGAAGCCGGCCATGGGGACCGGGTCGCCATCCACTGGGAGGGCGAGCCCGTCGGCGACAGCCGCAGCCTGACCTATTCCGATCTACAGGTCGAAGTGTGTAAAGCGGCCAACGCGCTGACCGGCCTGGGTCTGGTCGCCGGAGACCGGGTCGCCATCTACCTGCCGTTGATCCCCGAAGCGGTGATAGCGATGCTTGCCTGCGCCCGGCTGGGCATCATGCACAGCGTCGTCTTCGCCGGTTTCACCGCGAAGGCACTGCGAGCCCGGATCGCCGACGCGCAAGCCAAGCTACTGATCACCAGCGACGGGCAGTTCCGCCGCGGCAAGCCGGCATCGCTCAAGGACGCGGCCGACGTGGCCATCGAGGAGGCCACTGCACCGGACCCGGACGGCCCTAGCACCGTCGAGCACGTTCTGGTGGTGCGCCGCACAGGAATTGACGTGTCCTGGGTCGATGGCCGTGACCTGTGGTGGCACGACATCGTCGACTCGGCGTCCGCCGAGCACACCCCCGAGCCGTTCGATGCCGAGCAGCCGTTGTTCCTGCTGTACACCTCGGGAACCACCGGCAAGCCCAAGGGCATCGTGCACACCACCGGCGGCTACCTCACCCAGGCGTCCTACACGCACTACTACATCTTCGACAGCAAGCCCGAGAACGACGTATTTTGGTGCACCGCCGACATCGGCTGGGTCACCGGACACACCTACGGTGTCTACGGTCCGCTGTCCAACGGGGCCACCGAGGTTCTCTACGAGGGCACGCCCGACACGCCTACCCAGCACCGGCACTTTGAGATCATCGAAAAATACGGCGTGACAATCTATTACACCGCGCCCACGCTCATCCGCACGTTCATGAAGTGGGGCCGTGACATTCCCGACGCGCACGACCTGTCCAGCCTGCGACTGCTGGGATCGGTCGGCGAACCGATCAATCCCGAAGCGTGGCGCTGGTACCGCACGGTGATCGGGGCCGACAGCCTCCCGATCGTCGACACCTGGTGGCAAACCGAAACGGGCGCCGCGATGATCTCCCCCCTGCCGGGAGTCGCTGCGGCCAAACCGGGTTCGGCGATGACACCGTTGCCGGGCATCTCGGCGAAGATCGTCGACGACCACGGCGATCAGCTGCCGCCGGGCACCAACAAGGGTCAGCACGTCACCGGCTATCTGGTCTTGGATCAGCCCTGGCCGTCCATGCTGCGCGGCATCTGGGGCGACCCGGAACGGTACATCGAGACCTACTGGTCCAGGTTCGCCGAGCACGGCTGGTACTTCGCCGGTGACAGCGCCTGGTACGACGCCGACGGCGCCATCTGGGTGGTGGGCCGCATCGACGATGTGATGAACGTGTCGGGGCATCGGCTTTCGACCGCCGAGGTGGAATCGGCGCTGGTCGGCCACGCCGCGGTGGCCGAAGCGGCCGTGGTCGGGGTGACCGATGAAACCACCGGTCAAGCCATCTGCGCGTTCGTGGTGCTATGCGCCGACTTCACCGTGCACGACGGGATCGTCGACGAGTTGCGCGTCGAGGTGGCACAGGAGATCTCACCCATCGCCCGGCCGCGGGAGGTGCATGTGGTGCCCGAGCTACCCAAGACGCGCAGCGGCAAAATCATGCGCAGGTTGTTGCGCGACGTCGCCGAAAACCGCGAATTGGGTGACACATCGACGTTGCTCGATCCCGGCGTCTTCGACGCGATCAAGCCCGCAGAGTAACTCCTCAGGCCGGTAGCGGTACGAATCCTGCGCCGGGTCGGTGTTTGGCGTTGATATCGGCCAGAATCGAGCTGAACGACATCACCACCGCTGGCGTGTGCAGCGGGATGTATTTGATGATGCACGTCGGCAGGCTGTCGCTGAACGCTCCGTGGATCATCCCGACCAGCGCAGTATTGACGGTTACGGGCGCCCCGGAGTCACCCGGTTGGCCACAGACCTGCATGACGATGGTGCCCGGATCCTGGCCCATCCCCCAGGTGACACCGCACGAATTGCCGGTCGTGCGGCCTTGCTTGCAGGCGATCTGGCCGAAGGCTGGATCCGGACCGATGCCGTTGATCAGAAATCCGTCGTAGCTGGCCACCGGTGTCACCTTGGCCGGATCGAACTTGATGACCGCGTAGTCGAGGTTGTCGTTGCCCGCGACCATGGTCCCGAGCGTGCCTGCGTTTTCCGCACCCTCGGCGGCGACCTGCGCGCCGGGGCCCCCGCAATGCGCGGAGGTGAAGCCGATCAAGTCACCGGCGGCATCGGAGCCGATGGTCGTCAGGGTGCACATCGTGTCCCCGTTGATGACGATGCCCGCGCCGCCGCCCATCGGGACCCTGACATCGGCAGCTGCGGCGCGGGCAGGCGAACCCAACAGGGCCAACAGCACGGCCGCCATCGCCGCCACAAAGCACCGGTGCGCCGTCTGCAAAGCCCCACTCCCATCAATCGGCCGGACATCTCGACCGGCTTAGCCAGTCTAATCGGCCAGGACGCCTCGTTCGCTGTGGTAAGCGCGGTCGCCACGCCGCTTTGCCGGTCCCCGTCTGCCCAAGCGACCGGCGCCACGCCTGATCGAGGCGCCGTCGCGGTTGACGCGGTTGCCGAGGCGCGGTTCGGCATCGAGAAGAAAGTAGGGCGGTCGGGCATCACGAATCAAAGCCGAAAACCCGACGGCCCGAGGGCATGTCAAACCGCAGGATGGTGTCCGATCCGGCACAATAACCAACAGAAACTCTAAAGTTTGGAAACGTTCCGATTGGGCATCTGTTCGACATGAGTACACCACACATCCTCCGGTTCCTCGGCGCTGCGGTCGTCGCGGCCTGGGCGCTGCTCAACGCCCCCATCCCATCCGCATCTGCCGCCTCATGCCCCTACACACAGGTGGTGTTCGCTCGTGGTACCGGTGAGCCACCTGGGATCGGTCCCCTTGGACAGGCATTCGTCAAGCAACTGCGCTCCCGCGTTGGCGGGAAGTCCGTCGGGGTGTATCCAGTCAACTATCCGGCCAGCGACCAGTGGGACACCGGCCTGGCCGGTATTAGAGACGCCGGCGCTCATGTCGTTTCCATGGCGAAAAACTGTCCTAACACCAAAATGGTGCTCGGTGGCTATTCTCAAGGCGCGGCAGTGATGGGCTTCGTCACCTCGCCCACAGTGCCGGATGGGGTTGATCCTGCCACCGTGCCGAAACCGCTGCAGCCCGATGTGGCTGACCACGTCTACGCGGTCGTGCTCTTCGGAATGCCAAATGACCGGGCCATGAGCTTTCTGGGCGAGCCACCGATCGTCATCGGCCCCCTTTATCAGCCGAAGACCATGCAGTTGTGCGCTCTCAACGACCCCGTTTGCTCTGACGGGCTGGAATTCGCCGCGCACAATACATCTTCGTATGAAGATGGCATGGTTGCTCAGGGGGCGGACTTCGCCGCCGGCCACCTCTGACCAAATCTTTCAAACCAGCGGCCGCCGAGGTTCGTCGCGGTCTTCGGCTGGCCTCGTCTGGCACGGCGCCACGTGGCAACATAAGCCGCGATGACAGCGAGTCGGGGCAATGACCGAGAGGACCGTCTGTGAGCAAAGTTGATGGCAAGAACGGTGTGCCCAGCACCCTGACGACAATTCCGTTGACCGACCCGCACGCCAAGCCCGTTGAGCCGTCGATCGGTGATCTGATCAAAGACGCGACAACTCAGGTTTCCACGCTGGTGCGCGCCGAGGTCGAACTGGCTCGTGCCGAGATCACCCGGGATGTCAAAAAGGGCCTCACCGGCAGCGTCTTTTTCATCTCGGCGCTGGTGGTGCTGTTCTACTCCACATTCTTTTTCTTCTTCTTCGTCGCTGAGCTGCTCGACAGCTGGCTGTGGCGCTGGGTGGCATACCTGATCGTGTTCGGGATCATGGTGGTGGTCGGGGCCCTGCTGGCCCTATTGGGCTTCCTCAAGGTGCGCCGGATTCGGGGACCGCGGCAGACGATCGAATCAGTCAAGGAGACACGCACCGCACTCACCCCCGGCCACGACAAGGCCCCCGGCGGGGCCAAGCAGCTCACCGAGCACCAAGGCAAGCACGAAAAGCCCGAAAAAAGTGGTACTCGCGCCGATCCATCGGGTTGGTAGATGGCACCACCAGATCCGTCGGTAACCCGCATCGACGGGCCATGGCGCCATCTGGACGTGCACGCCAACGGCATCCGATTCCATGTCGTCGAGGCTTTGCCAACTGGCCAACCCGCTGGTCCCCATGCGGCTATCCCGCTCTCAGAGCCGCCCACGGCGCGGCCGCTGGTGATCTTGCTGCACGGTTTCGGATCGTTCTGGTGGTCCTGGCGTCATCAGTTGCGCGGACTGGCCGGGGCGCGAGTGGTCGCGGTCGACCTGCGCGGCTACGGCGGCAGCGATAAGCCACCCCGCGGCTACGACGGGTGGACGCTCGCCGGCGACACGGCCGGACTCATTCGTGCGCTCGGGCACTCCTCGGCGACGCTGATTGGCCACGCCGACGGCGGTCTGGCCTGCTGGGCCACCGCGCTGCTGCATTCACGGCTGGTGCGCGCCATCGCGCTGATCAGCTCGCCGCACCCGGCGGCGTTGCGCCGATCCACGCTGACGCGACGTGACCAGGGTTGCGCACTGTTGCCGGCGTTGCTGCACTACCAGGTGCCCATCTGGCCGGAGCACCTGCTGACCCGAGACAACGCGGCCGAGATCGAGCGCCTCGTCCGCAGCCGCAGTTGCGCCAAATGGCTTGCATCCGAGGACTTCTCCGAAACCATCGGTCATCTGCGGAGGGCGATCCAGATTCCGGCGGCAGCGCACTGCGCGCTGGAATACCAGCGGTGGGCGGTGCGCAGCCAGCTGCGTGACGAAGGCCGACGGTTCATGAGGTCGATGTCCCGACAGCTCAGCGTGCCGTTGGTGCACCTACGCGGTGACGCCGATCCCTACGTGCTGGCCGACCCCGTCGACCGCACGCAGCGTTATGCACCACAGGGGCGCTACATATCCATCGCCGGCGCAGGGCATTTCAGTCACGAAGAGGTGCCCGAGGAAATCAACCGGCACCTCATGAGATTCTTCGAGCACGTGCACGGGCCCGGGGTCAGCTGACACACGCCCCGGTGGGCACCTGTCGAGTGTCACCTATCTTGGCAAGCTGGCCGGCCACTTCGCCGGCCGTCAGCACGAAACCGGTGTCGGCGTCGTCGACAGCCGCGCCGAACACCACACCGAGCACGTGACCGTTGAGGTCGATCAGCGGTCCGCCCGAATCGCCCTGCTCGATGTTGGCCCTGATGGTGTAGACGTCGCGGGTAACCGGCTTGGGGTCCCGGTAGATGTCGGGGCCGCTGAGTTTGATGACCTCGCGAATCCTAGCCGGGGTTGCGGTGAAGTTGCCACCGCCGGGATAACCCAGCACCACAACGCTGGCGCCGGTTTTCGCTTCGGTTTGGGCGAAGGCCAATGGCGGCGGCAACAGGTTCGGCACGGCGAGAATAGCGATGTCGACCGACGGATCGTAGTCGACCACGGTGGCATCCAACGGATTGCCGCTGGCGTAGACCTGCACGCTATTGGACCCGGCCACCACGTGCGCGTTGGTCATCACCCGATCGGGCGCTATCACGAATCCACTGCCCTCCAACACTTTCTGGCAGCTGGGCGCCAGGCTGCGCACCTTGACGACGCTTGGCGCGGCGGCCAGCACAACCGGATTTTTGGCCAGCGCGGGGTCTGGTGAGGCGACCGGAATCACCGGGGTGCGGCTGAACGGCTCCAGCACCGTAGGTAGACCGGACGTGTTCAGCAGCGCCGACAGCCGCTTGGGCACCGTCTTCAGCCAGGGGGGTGCGACCTCATTGACCCGAGCCAGCACCCGCGAACCCCGGACCGCCGCAGCCAGCTCGGGCTGGTCCTTGGACTGTGTCAGCGGCGTAGCCAACAACCAGGCCGCGGTCAACACCACAACGAGCTGGACCCCAACCCCGATGACCGAGTCGATCAATCGGATTGTGTGGCTGTGGATCGCACCGCGAACAGCCCGTCCCAGCACCACACCGGCGACCTCACCGACAACGACCAGCGCCAGGATCAAGAACAGCGCAGTGAACAGCTTGGCGCGGGGCGCAGCGATGTGGCTGACAATGTGGGGTGCCAGCAGCACGCCCGCGATCGCGCCGAGCAACACACCGACGAACGACAGCAGCGAGCCCAACGCGCCCGAACGCCAGCCTGAGATTGCCGCGATGAAGGCGACCGCCAAGACGGCGACATCCAGCCACTGCGACGGGGTCATCGAATTCATCGGGAGCCACCCTGGTCGCCGACCAGCGCCATTGCCGCGTCCAACTCACGCAGGTCGGTGGTGTCCCAGGGCTGAGCCCAGCCGGCGACGTCGAGGACCGCAGAGATCACCTGGCCGGTGAATCCCCAGACCAGCATCTCGTTCAACAGAAACGCCGGCCCGGCCCACCGGCGGCCGAGATCGCCGCGGTAGACCATCAGCCGGTTGGCCGGGTTGATGAAAGCGCGCACTGGAACTCGCGCCACAACGGCCGTTTCGGCCTCGTTGACGACGGCCACCGGCCCGGGATCCGGTGAGTACGCCAATACCGGGACGACATGAAACTGTGACGGCGCAATGAACGTCCGCTCCATGGTGGCCAGTGGATGCAGCTTGCTGATGTCGATCCCGGTTTCTTCGTGCGCTTCGCGCAGAGCGGTGGCCACCGGCCCGCCGTCGGTGGGATCGGAGGCGCCGCCAGGAAAAGCCGCCTGGCCGGCGTGGTGGCGCAATGTCGAGGCCCGCACGGTGACCAACAGGTCGGCATCGTCGGGGACACCGCCGTCGGCCGGCCTGGTTCCGGGACCCGAAAACAACACCAGGACAGCAGCATCGCGGCGATCGCCGCACATAGCTGCCATCGATGACGCAGCATTGGCGGTAATCATCGCCAGCACGTCGGCCGGCAGCCGACGCCGGTACGCGTCCGGGATCGCAGCGACGTTGTCGACCAGCGGACGCAGCCAGGGCGGGCAGGCATCAGGCCTCAACGGAACCGTCCCGCGCTCGCGGGTGGGGTCCCCGCTGCGCAGGGGCGTGCCCCCAGCACTCACCGGCGCCTCCCGTCGGTCCAATTGATCGTCTCTTCCCCTAGCCGCTGGGCGGCCGGGGGCACCCCCACCTCCGGCCGCCAGGTGGCCGCGTCGTCGACGAGCGCGTTCAATTATTCGGCTTATCCCCTGTCATTTCCGACCGCAGCCGCGATCTCGTCGGCACTGTCGAAAGCCCGCAGCAGCGTCTGCGCAACGCTACCGTCCGGCCGGAGCACCACCGTCGCGGGCATCACGTTTACCACCCGCAGCGCCGCCGCGACTCGACGACGACCGTCCTGCAGGGTTGGCAGCCGTACGCCGAGCTCGGCCAGCCGCAGTAACGCGGCCGTCTCGTTCTCGTCTTGATGCACGGTCACCACCATCACGTCTGACCCAACCCGTCGTTGATACTCGGCCACCGCGGGCAGTTCGGCTGTGCACGCCGCGCACCAATATGCCCAGAAGTTGAGGACCACCCGGCGCCCCGCCAGCGCACGGGCCACATCGACAACTGAACCGTCAGCGGCGCACTCCGCCGTCACACCGCGCAGCGCCACCGGGCCAGGAGCACTACCGGCGGCAGGACACGGCGGCAGGTTGGCACGCTGCCGGGGACCCGCCAGCGCGGCCGGGGTGTCGGCGTCGCGGTGTTCACGGTCCGCCGCTGTCTGGGTCGGCGCGGTCGTCGCTGTCGTCGCCGCATGATCGCGTAGCTGGGCCACCAGCGCCGCCGTCAGCGCCGCCACCACCGCCAAGATCGCGATGTGCCAGCGAGCCTTACGCGTAAACGTCGGCATTGCGGTTCCTGCGCGCGTCGTTTCCGGCCCGTGCTTACAGCCCGGCCAGGGCCAGCAAGTGCTCGGTTTCCGGACCCCGCACCAGGGGCGCGGCCAGCAGCGGATCCGTGGGACCAAGGCCGAAGGACGGGCAATCTTTGGCAACTACACAAACACCGCACGCCGGTTTGCGGGAGTGGCACACCCGGCGACCGTGAAAGATCACCCGATGGCTCAACATGGTCCACTCACTGCGTTCGATCAGTTCGCCGACCGCGTGCTCGATCTTGACCGGGTCCTGTTCGGCGGTCCAACGCCATCTGCGCACCAACCGCCCGAAATGAGTGTCGACGGTGATTCCCGGGATGCCGAAGGCGTTCCCCAAGATGACATTGGCCGTCTTGCGCCCCACGCCGGGCAACGTCACCAACTCGGCCATGGTCGACGGCACCTCGCCGTCGAACCGTTCGACCAGGGCCTGCCCGACGCGCATAAGGGAGGTCGCCTTATTGCGGAAGAAGCCGGTGGGACGGATGAGATTTTCCAGTTCCGCGCGATCCGCTTGCGCATAATCCAGTGCCGTCCGATAGCGCGCGAACAATGCCGGCGTCGTCAAGTTGACCCGTTTGTCGGTGCTCTGCGCCGAAAGAATCGTGGCCACCGTCAGCTCGAGCGGCGTCGTGAAATCCAGCTCACAGTGCGCGTCGGGAAATGCCTGCGCCAGGGCGCGATCCATCCGCCGCGCCCGTCGCACCAAGCCGACGCGCGTTTCCTCAGACCAGCGCCGGGCAACTCCGCTGCCGGGCGTGGCTGGCGTTAACTTCGTGCGCCCGGACGACTTTGCCACTGTCACCTACGACAGAGTACTGATTTCGTGATCTCGCTGAGACCTTGGCCATGTTTACTCTCCTTGTGTCATGGTTGCTGGTGGCCTGCGTTCCGGGGCTGCTGATGCTGGCGGCGCTCGGTCTGGGGCGGCTGGAAAAGGAGCTCGCCCATGACAGCGTCACGACGACCGATGTCGACGCGTTTCTCGAGCAGGCAGAGCCTGTTGATGTCCACACGCTGGCCCGAGAAGGCATGCCGGAGGCGCTGGAATACCTGCATCGGCGCCAGGCTCAGCGGCTATCCGATGGCACGCCGACCGGCTCCAAGCGGGGGCCACGCCACGCCGCACCGTCATTTGCCATCGGCTTCGCTGACTGCGACGAGAACACATTGCCGACCCGAATACACACCCACCCGCACGCCAATCCACAATTTAGGGCGACTAGACACGTCAATCGTGTGTAGCGTTGGCACGTTGGACACGCTGGCGTTCCTCTAGACTCATCTCGCGAGCAAGGGGCTAGCCCGCCCGTATCACATAATTCGAAAGCTGAAGAGGCAACGTGGACGAGATCCTGGCAAGGGCAGGAATCTTCCAGGGGGTAGAGCCCGGCGCGGTCGCTGCGCTGACAAAGCAACTGCAACCCGTCGACTTCCCCCGTGGACACACTGTTTTCGCCGAAGGCGAACCAGGCGATCGGCTGTACATCATCGTCTCGGGAAAGGTCAAGATCGGTCGCCGCTCGCCGGACGGCCGGGAGAACCTGCTGACGATCATGGGCCCGTCGGACATGTTCGGCGAATTGTCGATCTTCGACCCTGGGCCAAGGACGTCCAGCGCGACGACCATCACTGAGGTGCGCGCGGTTTCGATGGACCGCGACGCGCTTCGGGCGTGGATCGCCGACCGTCCCGAAATCGCCGAGCAGCTTTTGCGCGTGTTGGCCCGACGGCTACGCCGGACCAACAACAACCTGGCCGACCTCATCTTCACCGACGTGCCTGGGCGGGTGGCCAAGCAGCTGCTTCAGCTCGCCCAGCGTTTCGGTACTCAGGAGGGTGGCGCGATGCGGGTCACCCACGACCTGACGCAAGAGGAGATCGCCCAGCTGGTGGGAGCTTCCCGGGAGACGGTGAACAAGGCGCTGGCCGATTTCGCCCACCGCGGCTGGATCCGTCTTGAGGGCAAGAGCGTGCTGATCTCGGACTCCGAAAGGCTGGCCCGCCGAGCGAGGTAAGCGCGCTTTGCGTCGAGCTTTTCCGCGCTAGCGTCGATCTCGGCGCCAACTCAGCGATGTAAATAGTCCAGCTGCGCCTGAACGGACCATTCGGCCGCATCCCAGAGTTTCTCGTCGACGTCGACATAGACGTATTCGACGACCTGACGGGCGGTGGCGTCGTCGCCGATGTCGCGCAGCGCTGCACGCACTTGCTCCAGACGTTCTTGCCGGTGCATCAAATATCCCGACGCAACGGCTTCCAGGTTGGCCAAGTCCGGCCCGTGGCCGGGCAATACCGTACGCGGTCCCAGGCCGCGTAGCCGCCGCAATGTCTCCAGGTAATCGGACAGGCTGCCGTCGTCCTTGTCGATGACGGTGGTGCCGCGGCCCAGCACGCTGTCCGCAGTCAGCACCGCGTCGTCGAGCAGAAACGACAGCGAGTCGGCGGTGTGGCCGGGGGCGGCCAGGACCGTGATCTTCAGGCCGGCGGCGTCGATCACCTCGCGGTCGGTCAGCGTCACGCCATCTCCGCGCAGGAACTTTGGATCCGCGGAGCGCACCGGCGCGCCAGTCAGCTCCACCAGCTTGTCGATGCCGTCGGTGTGGTCGCCGTGCCGGTGGCTGATCAGCACCAGCGCGATGCGGCCCAGCGCGGCAATCCGTGCGATGTGCTCGTCGTCGTCCGGCCCGGGATCGACGATGACCGACTCGTCGCTGCCAGGGCCGCGCAGCACCCAGGTATTAGTGCCCTCGAGCGTCAACAAACCCGGGTTTTCGGCCAACAGCACCGATGCCGTGTCAGTGACCGCCCGCAACCGCCGGTATGCGGGATGGGTCGGCGACTCAGCAGCCTCGGTCACGGCCGTTAGCCGACCTCCACGATCAACTCCATTTCCACCGGCGCATCCAGTGGCAGCTCGGATACGCCGACCGCCGAACGCGCATGCGCGCCTTTGTCGCCGAACACTTCGGCGAGCAGGTCCGAAGCCCCGTTGACGACGCTTGGCTGGCCATTGAAACCCGGAGCGGATGCGACGAACGCGACGACCTTGACCACTTGAGTGATCGCATCGATACCTACCAGCGAGTCCACCGCCGCCAGCGCGTTGAGCGCGCAGATCCGCGCCATGGCCTTGCCCTCTTCCGGGGTGACCTCGGCGCCGACCTTGCCGGTCCCAACCAGCTTTCCCGCCTCCATCGGCAGCTGGCCTGCGGTGTAGACCAGGTTGCCGGTCCGCACCGCCGGCATATAAGAGGCCAGCGGCGCAACCACCTCGGGAAGCGCGACACCAAGCTGCCCGAGCCGGGCCGAAGCACTCATCTACTTTGGACGCTTCAAATACGCAACGTGCTGCTCGCCAGTTGGCCCGGGCAGTACGGCCACCAGTTCCCAGCCATCGGCACCCCACTGGTCGAGGATCTGTTTGGTGGCGTGCGTCAGCAGCGGGACCGTGACGTACTCCCATGCGGTCGGTTGGCTCATGGGGCCGAGCTTATCGGTCGGATGTGAACGGCTCTGGCCAGCCCGGGCTCCGTGGAGCGGTCGGGCTAGCATGCGAAGGTGGCAACCACATCTAGCGGCGGTAGTTCCGTCGGCTGGCCGGCGCGCTTATCTAAGGCCCGCTTACATTTCGTGACCGGCAAAGGCGGTACGGGTAAGTCGACGGTCGCGGCTGCGCTGGCACTGACTCTGGCAGCGGGAGGCCGCAAGGTCCTCCTCGTCGAAGTCGAGGGCCGTCAAGGGATTGCGCAACTCTTCGACGTCCCGCCCCTGCCCTATCAGGAAGTCAAGATCGCGACTGCCGAACGCGGCGGCCAGGTCAACGCCCTGGCAATCGACATCGAGGCCGCGTTCCTGGAATACCTCGACATGTTCTACAACCTCGGCATCGCGGGCCGGGCGATGCGCCGCATCGGCGCGATCGAGTTCGCGACCACGATCGCGCCCGGTCTGCGCGACGTGCTGCTCACCGGCAAGATCAAGGAGTCGGTGGTGCGCGTCGACAAGAACAGGCTTCCGGTCTATGACGCGGTTGTCGTCGACGCACCACCGACGGGCCGGATCGCACGTTTTCTCGATGTCACGAAAGCCGTGTCCGATCTGGCCAAGGGTGGGCCGGTACACGCGCAGAGCGAAGGCGTGGTGAAATTGCTGCATTCTGAGCAGACGGCCATCCACCTGGTCACTCTGCTGGAGGCGCTGCCGGTCCAGGAAACGCTGGAAGCCATCGAGGAGCTTGCGGAGATGCAGCTGCCGATCGGCAGTGTGATCGTGAATCGCAATATCCCGTCCTACCTGGAGCCTGCCGACCTGGCAAAGGCCGCCGAGGGAGATGTCGACGCAGACTCGGTGCGGGCCGGGCTTCAGAGGGCTGGAATAAAGCTCAGCGATACCGACTTCGCCGGCCTGCTGACCGAAACGATCGAGCACGCGACGATGATCGCCGCGCGCGCCGAGAGCGCGCAACAGCTCGATGCGTTAAAAGTGCCGCGGCTCGAACTGCCGGCGATCTCCGACGGCGTCGACCTCGGTAGCCTCTATGAGCTTTCCGAATCGCTCGCACAGCAGGGGGTTCGATGAGTATCACGCCGACAACCCTTGATATGGCTGCCATCCTGGCCAACACAGCCAACCGGGTGGTGGTGTGCTGCGGTGCCGGTGGGGTGGGCAAAACCACCACCGCGGCTGCGATGGCGTTGCGTGCGGCCGAATACGGCCGCAACGTTTGCGTTTTGACGATCGACCCCGCCAAACGGCTGGCACAAGCGCTGGGAGTCAGCGACCTCGGCAACACCCCGCAACGGGTGCCGCTGGCGCCCGAAGTTTCCGGCGAGCTGCACGCGATGATGCTTGACATGCGTCGCACGTTCGATGAAATGGTGGTCCAGTACTCCGGACCTGGTCGAGCGCAAGCGATTTTGGATAATCAGTTCTACCAGACCGTCGCCAGTTCGCTGGCCGGCACGCAAGAGTACATGGCGATGGAGAAGCTGGGTCAACTGCTAAGCGAGGACCGCTGGGACCTGGTGGTGGTGGACACTCCTCCGTCTCGCAATGCGCTGGACTTTCTGGATGCGCCCAAACGACTGGGCAGCTTTATGGATAGCCGGTTGTGGCGGCTGCTACTCGCACCCGGCCGGGGCATTGGGCGGTTGGTAACCGGCGCAATGGGTTTGGCGATGAAGGCGATGTCTACTGTGCTCGGTTCAAAGATGTTGAGCGATGCGGCAGCCTTCGTGCAATCGCTGGACGCCACATTCGGTGGTTTCCGCGAAAAGGCCGATCGCACTTACGCGCTGCTGAAAAGGCGTGGTACTCAATTTGTTGTGGTGTCGGCGGCCGAACCCGACGCACTGCGTGAGGCGGCTTTCTTCGTCGACCGGCTGTCGCAGGAAAGTATGCCGCTAGCCGGACTCGTCTTGAATCGCACTCATCCGACGTTGTGTTCCTTGCCGGTCGAGCGGGCGATCGACGGACGCGAAACGTTGGAGGCCGAGACGGACTCCGGGGCGGCATCGCTGGCCGCGGCCGTGCTCAGAATTCATGCCGACCGCGCGCAAACCGCCAAACGGGAAATCAGATTGCTATCCCGGTTCACCGGAGCTCATCCACACGTGCCGGTCATCGGGGTTCCGTCGCTGCCATTCGACGTTTCAGATTTGGAGGCGTTGCGCGCGCTCGCCGATCAGATCACTTCGGTCGGCGACGATGCGGCCCGCGTAGCGGACCGCTGAGAAGCCGGCCAATCCGGACGCCGTCGGCGACGATGCGGCCCGCGTAGCGGACCGCTGAGAAGCCGGCCAATCCGGACGCCGTCGGCGACGATGCGGCCCGCGTAGCGGACCGCTGAGAAGCCGGCCAATCCGGACGCCGTCGGCGACGATGCGGGTGGCCAGGTAAGCCGTTAGCGGTCGGCCAACGGGTCAGCCGATGCTTCGGTTCCTTCTCTTATCGAAGAAGTCTGCCCAAGACACCACCTCGGGGTGTTGCTTGAGCAGGGCCCTGCGCTGCCGCTCGGTCATGCCGCCCCACACCCCGAACTCGACCTTGTTGTCCAACGCGTCTGCCCCGCACTCCTGCATTACCGGGCAGTGCCGGCAGATCACCGCCGCCTTGCGCTGTGCGGCGCCCCGAACAAAAAGCTCGTCGGGATCGGTGGTCCGGCATAGTGCTTTCGAAACCCAGGCGATCCGCTCGTCGGCATCGACACTGCGGAGTACGCCTTGTGCGCCCGCGATGTTTGTTCTACGCGGGGTCGGCCGTGTTCCTGACACGAACTGTTCCCTTCGTACCGGCCGCTAGTTGCGACCGCCCTCCTCGGGTGCAGACCCCACTGCGATCTACGCCACACTATGTACATCATGTACATCGGTACTATGTACATCGGTGTTATCTGAATCTCACCGTGCGTATAAGTTAGGTGGTCAGGTGCCAATTGCGCAACACGGCGATAACGCTTTTTTTGGGACGGGCGTGCAGTCTTGTTCACAGGGTATAGGGCCCGGGCTGATCTTGAGTACCCAATCTGGTGTCTGACGAGTGCCACAGCCGCAAATTTCATACCTGTGCCGAGGGTAAGTCGCTGGTCAGTGCCTGGAGAGGATGGAGGCGAACTTGCAGCGTGGCGGCGTGACTGCGGGCCGCTACTGTAGTAGCCATGTCAGACCGTCCCCCGGCCGCCCTCACGATCCTGAAGCTTGCGGGGTACTGCTTGTTGGCGGGTGTCGTGGCCACGGCGCTGATGTTCCCGGTTGCCGGCGGCGTGGGACTGATGTCCAATCGGGCCTCCGAAGTGGTCGCTAACGGCTCGACCCAGCTTCTCGAGGGAGAAGTGCCGGCGGTGTCGACCATGGTCGACGCGAAGGGCAACACCATCGCCTGGCTGTATTCGCAACGCAGGTTCGAGGTGCCCAGCGACAAAATCGCCAACACTATGAAGCTGGCGATCGTTTCGATCGAGGACAAGCGGTTCGCCGACCACAACGGGGTGGACTGGAAAGGCACCCTGACCGGGCTGGCCGGCTACGCAAGCGGCGACGTCGACACTCGCGGCGGATCGACAATCGAGCAGCAATACGTGAAGAACTACCAGCTGCTGGTAACCGCGCGAACCGACGCCGAGAAGCGTGCGGCCGTCGAAACCACCCCGGCACGTAAGCTGCGCGAAATCCGGATGGCGCTCACGCTGGACAAAACCTTTACCAAGCCCGAGATTCTGACCCGCTATCTGAACCTGGTGTCGTTCGGCAACGGCTCGTTCGGTGTGCAGGACGCGGCGCAGACCTACTTCGGCATTAACGCGTCGGACTTGAACTGGCAGCAGGCGGCGCTGCTGGCGGGCATGGTGCAGTCGACCAGCTCGCTCAACCCGTACACCAACCCAGAAGGCGCGTTGGCCCGGCGGAACTTGGTCCTAGACACCATGATCGAGAATCTTCCACAGGAGGCCGACGCTTTACGCGCCGCCAAGGCCACGCCCCTGGGGATATTGCCGCAGCCCAACGAGCTGCCTCGGGGCTGCATCGCGGCAGGCGACCGCGCATTCTTTTGCGACTACGTCCAGGAGTACCTATCCCGCGCCGGGATCAGCAAGGAACAGGTGGCCAGGGGTGGCTACCTGATCCGCACCACGTTGGACCCGGACGTGCAGGCCCCGGTCAAGGCGGCCATCGACAAGTTCGCCAGCCCCAGCCTCCCGGGCATCTCGAGCGTGATGAGCGTGATCAAGCCGGGCAAGGATTCCCACAAGGTGATGGCGATGGCCAGTAACCGCAGATACGGGCTGGACGTCGATGCCGGCGAAACCATGCGACCGCAGCCCTTCTCGCTGGTCGGCGACGGTGCGGGGTCCGTCTTCAAGATCTTCACCGCGGCCGCCGCGCTGGATATGGGTATGGGCATCAACGCCACGCTCGAGGTGCCGGGCCGGTTCCAGGCAAAGGGCTTGGGTAGTGGTGGGGCCAAGGGCTGTCCCAAGGACACCTGGTGCGTGGTCAACGCCGGTAGCTACCGCGGGTCGATGAACGTGACCGAGGCGTTGGCCACCTCGCCGAACACGGCGTTCGCCAAGCTGATCCAGCAGGTCGGGGTGACACGCACGGTGGACATGGCGATCAAGCTTGGGATGAGGTCCTACGCCGATCCTGGTACTGCTCGGGACTACAACCCGGACAGCAACGAGAGCCTGGCCGACTTCGTCAAACGGCAGAACATTGGGTCGTTCACCTTGGGCCCGATCGAGGTCAATGCGCTGGAGCTGTCGAATGTCGCGGCCACGCTGGCCTCCGGTGGCGTGTGGTGCCCACCGAACCCGATCGACAAGCTGTTTGACCGCCACGGCAATGAAGTCGCGGTGACCACCGAAACCTGCGACCAGGTGGTGCCCGAGGGTTTGGCGAACACCCTGGCCAATGCGATGAGCAAAGACGCGGTGGGCGGCGGCACGGCGGCCGGTTCGGCCGGCGCAGCGGGCTGGAACCTGCCGATGTCCGGCAAGACCGGCACGACCGAAGCCCACCGCTCTGCCGGCTTTGTGGGATTCACCAACCACTACGCGGCGGCGAACTACATCTACGACGACTCGACGACGCCAACGGATTTGTGCTCCAACCCGCTGCGCCATTGCGGGGGGGGCAACCTGTACGGCGGCAATGAGCCGGCGCGCACCTGGTTCACCGCGATGAAACCGATCGCCACCAACTTCGGTGAGGTGCAGCTACCGCCGACCGACCCCCGCTACGTCGACGGCGCACCCGGTTCGCGCGTGCCGAGCGTCGCGGGCCTGGATGTGGACTCGGCCCGTACGCGCCTCCGAGACGCGGGTTTCCAGGTTGCCGACCAGCCCACCTCGGTGAATAGCTCCGCCGAGTACGGGGAAGTCGTGGGAACCACGCCCAGCGGCCAAACCATCCCCGGGTCGATCATCACGATCCAAATCAGTAACGGCATCCCGCCTGCTCCGCCTCCGCCGCCGGAGGGCGCACCCCCGGTTCCGGTCGGATCGCAGGTCGTGGAGATTCCAGGCCTGCCACCGATCACGATTCCGCTACTGGCGCCACCACCGCCGCCGGGCGCGCCGCCGCCGTAGGCGCTATAGCGCACGGAATACGGTGCCAGTTCGCGACCGGCAGTAGGCTGCCTGCATGGCTGACGTTTTGCCCGTCCTGATACGCACCGGCGCTGTTGCGCTCGGCTCGGCCGTTGCCGGCATCGGTTATGCCTCGCTCGTCGAGCGCAACGCCTTCGTCCTGCGCGAGATCACCATGCCTGTCTTGACGCCGGGCTCCACACCGCTGCGGGTGCTGCATATCAGCGATCTCCACATGCTGCCCAACCAGCGACGCAAACAGGCCTGGCTGCGGGAGCTGGCCAACTGGGAACCCGACCTGGTCGTCAACACCGGCGACAACCTGGCACACCCCAAGGCGGTGCCCGCGGTCATCCAGGCCCTGGGAGATCTGCTGTCACGACCGGGCGTCTTCGTGTTCGGCAGCAATGACTACTTCGGGCCGCGTCTGAAGAATCCGTTGAACTATCTGATCAACCCGTCGCACCGGGTCCGCGGTGAACCGCTGCCCTGGCAGGATCTGCGGGCAGCGTTCACCGAGCGCGGCTGGCTCGACCTCACCCACACCCGGCGCGAGTTAGAGGTGGCCGGCCTGCACATCGCCACCGCCGGCGTGGACGATCCGCACATCGACCGGGACCGATACGAGACGATCGCGGGCCCGCCCAGTCCGGCCGCGAACCTGCGGATGGGGCTGACCCATTCCCCGGAGCCGCGGGTGCTGGATCGCTTCGCCGCCGACGGCTACCAGTTGGTGATGGCCGGACACACGCACGGCGGGCAGGTGTGTCTGCCGTTCTACGGCGCCGTGGTGACCAACTGCGGCCTGGATCGGTCCCGGGCGAGGGGACCGTCCCGTTGGAGCGCAAACATGCAGTTGCATGTTCCCCCCGGGATAGGCACCTCACCGTTCGCGCCGGTGCGATTCTGCTGCAGGCCCGAAGCGACCCTGCTGACGTTGATCGCCGCCCCGATGGGTGACCGTGATTCGACCAGTGACCTGAATCGTTCGGAGCCCACAGCCTCGGTGCACTGACCGATCGGACCCGGATCGCGGTTCGCAGCCGCTCGCGTCGCTGGACGGACAATGCGATCCGACTCATCCAGGCCGACGCCCGTCGCAGCGCCGACACTCACTTGCTGCGCTACCCGTTGCCGTCGGCGTGCAGCACGGGCGTCGACGTCGCGCTGTACCTCAAGGACGAGACGACACACATCACCGGCAGCCTCAAGCGCCGGTTGGCGCGCTCGTTGTTTCTCTATGCGCTATGCAACGGGTAAATCGGCGAGGGCACCACGGTGGTCGAAGCATCATCGGGTTCGACGGCGGTGTCGCAGGCCTACTTCGCGGCCCTGCTGGGTTTGCCGTTCATCGCCGTGATGCCGGCCGCTACCAGCTCCGCCAAGGTGGCTCTGATCGAAGCACAGTGCGGCCGTTGCCATTTCGTGCAGAACTCAAGTGAGGTGTACTCCGAAGCGGAGCGAGTCGCCCGCGAAACCGGCGGACACTACCTGGACCAGTTCACCAATGCCGAGATGGTCGACGAAGGGCGCAGTGGTTCGGTGGTCACGCTGCTGGCCGACAACGGCGACCGCTACCACGACACCTACTTCAACGACGAGTGGATCAGCGCGCAGGGACTCGATCCGACCGGCGCCGCCGAGGCGCTTGTGGAGTTCGAGCGCTCTTGCCCATGGACGTGAACTGCCGCACCGCGATTTGGCCAGCAGACGGACCGGTGCGATAAGCTGTCGGAGCTTCAAGCGGGGTGTGGCGCAGCTTGGTAGCGCGCTTCGTTCGGGACGAAGAGGCCGTGGGTTCGAATCCCGCCACCCCGACTCATCTAACGGTCGGTTATCTGCCCGGATGGTCGATTTCGACGAGCTTCTGGGCGATGTCTTCTAGTCGGACGTTCGACCTCTGCGACAGAGTCACCAACAGGTCGACCGCCGCCGCCGCGTCGACATCGTAATGTTCCATGAGCATGTCCGGATTCTGCGGATCGGTGATGTCGTACCGAACGATCGACATAGTGTCGGTTCCGCCCCGGCGCATCGCGGACTCGACCGACACGGCAAGCCGAGACGAGCCGCTGGCCTGCGGATTATCAGGGTCGTCCGGGAACACGTCGAGTACACGCTCGCCAAGCAACTGATCGCGGTGCCGCATAGAAATTGCTTCATAGCCCGCGTTCACGCCACGGATACGAAAATCGCGGTCTAGCAACATGACGCCGACGTTGGACGGCTCGGGCACTGCTGAGGCCGGAAGCGTATCGAAGCGGTGCTGGTCAACCACTCGTGACATCCGCCGGCTCGCGGGCATGCCTATGCCTTACCCATATGGCGGCGTATCGAGACTGGCCGCGGGTTCAAATCCCGCCACCCCTGGTCAGCACTGCAGCGGCACGACGCGACCCTTCTTGCGCCCTGATTCGATAGATGCTTATATAGAATGATGTCGAATCAATCGGGTTGTTGCCCGGCGCTTGGGGTGGCCGCCCTCGGCGAGTCGCAGGCTGCGGAGCTAGCGGCAATGTTCAAGGCGCTGGGCGACCCGGTGCGCCTGCGGCTGTTGAGCCTGATCGCCAGCCACCCCGGCGGTGAGGCCTGCGTGTGCGAGATTTCGACGAACTTCGATGTCTCGCAGCCGACGATTTCTCATCACCTCAAACTGTTGCGCTTAGCCGGGCTGCTGGACTGCGAGCGGCGGGGCACCTGGGTGTACTACCGGGTGATTCCCTCGGCATTGCAGCAGCTTTCGTCAGTCCTACATGCCGACGACGACCTCCTGGCGACCACAGCGGGGTGTGGGCCGTGACCAACGCCTCGACATCGGTGTCCGCCCCGGACGCGGTAGCAACCCGGCTTTCGACACTGGATCGGTTCCTGCCCGTATGGATCGGGGTGGCGATGGCCGCCGGTCTGTTGCTGGGACGACTCGTGCCCGGCCTCGGGTCGGCCTTGAGTGCCGTTGAGGTCCAAGGCATTTCACTGCCAATCGCGATCGGCCTGCTGGTCATGATGTATCCGGTGCTGGCCAAAGTCCGATACGACCGGCTCGACGAGGTCACCGCCGACCGCAAGCTGATGGTGTCGTCTTTACTGCTCAATTGGCTGATCGGGCCCGCTGTGATGTTCACCCTGGCCTGGCTGCTGCTAGCGGATCTACCGGAATACCGCACGGGGCTGATCATCGTCGGGCTGGCACGCTGCATCGCCATGGTCATCATCTGGAATGACCTGGCCTGCGGGGACCGCGAAGCCGCAGCGGTGCTGGTCGCGTTGAACTCGTTGTTTCAGGTTGTCATGTTCGCCGCGCTGGGCTGGTTCTACCTGTCGGTGCTGCCCGGCTGGCTGGGCCTGCCTCAAGCGGGCATCGATGTCTCCCCCTGGCAGATCGCCAAATCGGTGCTTATCTTCCTCGGCATTCCGCTGCTCGCCGGATACCTGTCGCGCCGGCTGGGTGAACGGGCCAAGGGGCGCCAGTGGTACGAGACGACGTTCCTGCCCCGCGTCGGGCCCTGGGCCCTGTATGGGTTGTTGTTCACGATCGTCATCCTGTTTGCCCTGCAGGGTCACCAAATCATCTCCCGTCCATGGGATGTCGTCCGAATAGCGTTGCCGCTTCTGGCTTACTTCGCGATCATGTGGGCCGGCGGATATGCCCTTGGATTCGTGCTGCGGCTTGGGTATGCCCGCACCACCACCCTGGCGTTCACCGCCGCCGGTAACAACTTCGAACTGGCCATCGCGGTGGCGATCGCCACCTACGGCGTCACGTCCGGGCAAGCCCTGGCCGGGGTCGTCGGGCCGTTGATCGAAGTGCCAGTGCTGGTCGGGCTGGTCTACGTGTCCCTGGCGCTGCGCACCCGGCTGTTCCGAACCCAGCCTAACTAGGGAGTCCTAGCCGATGACCGACAAACCCAGTGTCCTGTTCGTCTGCGTGCATAACGCTGGACGCTCGCAGATGGCCGCCGCCTTGCTCAGCCACCTCGCCGCGGATCGCATCGAAGTCCGCTCCGCCGGAACCGAACCCGCCGATCAGATCAACCCCGTCGCCATCGCCGCCATGGCCGAACTCGGCATCGACATCACCGCCGCCGCCCCGAAGATCCTCACCAGTGACGCAGTACAGACCAGCGACGTCGTGATCACGATGGGCTGCGGTGACGCCTGCCCCTACTTCCCAGGGATCTCCTACCGCGACTGGAAACTGCCCGACCCCGCGGGTAAACCCCTGGCAACCGTACGCTCCATCCGCGACGACATCGCCGAGCGCGTCCGGGATTTGATCACCGAACTCCTGCCCACGGCCACAACCGCTTAACCCGCGCCCGAAGAAAGGACCCATCATGTCGCGCATGCAGCTAGCTCTCAACGTCGACGATCTCGACGAGGCGATCACGTTCTACTCCAAGCTGTTCAACGCCGAACCAGCCAAGGTAAAACCCGGATACGCCAACTTCGCGATCGCCGAACCCCCGCTGAAACTGGTGCTGCTCGAGAACCCGGGCCACGGCGGCACCCTTAACCACCTCGGCGTCGAAGTGGAGTCCAGCGAGGGAGTCCACCAAGAGATCGCCCGCCTCACCGGCGAGGGCATGCTCACCGAAGAAGAGATCGGTACGACGTGCTGCTTCGCTACCCAAGACAAGGTGTGGGTCACCGGACCCGGCCGGGAGAGGTGGGAGATATACACAGTCCTTGCCGATTCCGAGACATTCGGCACCGGCCCCGGCCTTCCCGCGGCCGAGGACAACACCAGCGATGCATCCTCGGACGTGGCTGCGACCAGCGCGCCCTGCTGCTGAGCGGCAATCATCTAGATAGAGGTGTTCCTCGGCGGGCGCTTCGGCTTGGGCTGCCTAGGCTTCTAACTCCGGTAGCACCCGCCGCCGCTTGACCTGTCCCCGCGCGTGGTCGCTGCGTTCATCCGGCCGAGGATTCGGCACTGGCCCAGGCGCGACGCCCGTCCAGATTCGCAATTGCTCCCGCGCGACGAGGCGGCAACGGTGGGTGGTGGCCAACTGGCGAGCGGCCCTCGTGAACGTTTGATTTGTCACCACAACCGTCCGATCACAACCGTGGTGTACTGCGCCGGAAACAACCTGCTGTACCGCGGCGACACCGACAGCCCTTGCCAGCCTCTTACATTGGACCGCCATGCGAGTGGCGTCTTTCTTGGCGATGAGATCCACACCATAGTCGCCCGTAGTAGCGGTGCGAGTGACACTCCAACCCGCGGCTCGAAGCTGTGCGGCAACAAACTCTTCGAACTCGACTCCCGACATCTGATCGATAGCTGCCATGCCGGACGTCAGGTATTCACGGTCACGCCACCGTTGCAGCGCGGCTCGGCAGCGGTCTCGCTGAACGGAAAGCCACAGCAGGAGGAGCACCGTCAGGAGCAGACCGCCCAGCCCGGCCGAAAACCCGGCTACCACGCTGCCGGTGGCCTTCTGCGTGATATACCAAGGCAGCACCAACCCGAACAGGAGGAAGGACCCGAATACCTTTTCCATAGCTCCTCACGGTGCCGTTCAGACCGTCGCGGTGCCGATGCCTACTCGCCCGACTAACCTAGCGGATGGCTATGACAATCCAGCGCTTTCGGTCTTCACATCTTGACGGGCACGTAGCTGATCAACCCTCCATCGACGACGAACTCCGAGCCCGTCGCGTAGGCGGACTCGTCGCTGATCAGGAACAGCACGAAGGCGGCGACCTCACTTGGTGCAGCGCCGGGGCGCATCGGGATGGGGACCATGAATTCGTCGGTGACGCCCTCACTCAACGGGGTGTGCACCAAGCCGGGATGAATTTGTAAGCGATGTTAGCGTCGCGGCATGGCCATCGTAAGCCCATTGCCCTTGGGAACAGCGGCATGACGGACTACGGCAACGTTGACTTCTTCAGCGACCCAGGCATCGCCGACAATCCCCATCCTTCGGGGACTTGAAGCATTGCACAGTGAATTCACCGCGAAGCCATGACAACAAGCGACTTCAAAGCCGCGTCGGTCACACAGGCCTGATGGGGCGGAACCGCACCCTGGTGCCGTAACGGGGCGCCAGCATGATGGAGCGCCGCACGATCTTCTCCGGCTTGTCGTCGACGGCGCTGAACTCGCCCTCGCGCAGCAGTGCGTGTAGCACGGTGATCAACTCTCGCATGGAAAAGCTTGCGCCCAGGCAGCGTTTGGCGCCGCCTCCGAACGGCACCCATGCGTAGGTTTGCGGTCGGGCGCCGAGGAACCGCTCCGGACGGAACTCGTTCGGGTGCTCGTAAGTATCGGGGTTGCGGTTGATTGCGATGATATGGACCACGATTCGCGTGCCGGCATCGACACAGTAACCCCCGATGGGAAATGGCCGCGCAGCAACACGGGCCGTAAAGGGTGCGGGAGGGCGTATCCGCAAAGTCTCGTTGATCACCGCGGTCGTGAAGGCCTCCGCACCGCTCAGGGCTTCGGACTGTACGCGTCGCATTGCGTCCGGATGGTGCAGTAGAAGGTCGAAGACCCATGCCAAGGTTGTTGCGGTGGTTTCGTGGCCTGCCAGCATCAGGGTGGTCACATCATCGCGAATCTCGCTGTCTGACAGCCGTTCTCCGTCATCTCCACGCGCGCTCATGAGCAACGCCAAAATGTCGTGCTGCTCGTCCAGGCGGGGATCTTTTCGCCGTTCGGCGATGAGCGGCATCACGATGTCGTCGATCTCCTTATTGGCTTGGGCCCGCTGAGGCCAGACCCGCAATGCACCCGCGCGACGTAGTGCGTAACGGACCGTCAATTGCTCTGAAACACCGAGATTTAACAGACGTTCGAATGGCCGGCCCAATCGCCGCACGTCGTCGGGATGGTTGACGCCAAAGATGACCTTGACGATCACGTCCAGCGTCAGGGCCCGCGCCGCCGTCAGCATCTCGAATGGGCCGTCGACGGGCCAGCTGTGCATCGCCGCGCGGGCCGAGCTCTCCATGATCGGCACGTAGCTGCTCAGCGCAGCGCCGTGCAACGCGGGCGTTATGAGTTTGCGCCGCCGAAGATGCTCCGGCTCCTCCTGGACGAACATCGATCTGGACCCGTAAATCGCCGCCGCGGGCCCCACTCCTTCTCCCCCGAGCAAGACGTCTGCCGGAGCGCTGAAAACCTGTTTAGCCAGCTCCGGATCGGACACGATCGCAACGTTGCCCAGGCTCAGCACGGGCATCGTCATTACCGGTCCGTACCGGCGTATCAATCGCAGCATCCGGCGCTCGCCGCCCACGAGATAGGCAATCGCGTACGCCGCAGCACAAGCCGAACGAAGCATGCGCGGAGCGGGTAAGCCAGGTGGACGACTCAAGGCATCCTGCACGTCCTCCCGGCCCATTGCGGATGCTGTCATGCTGACGACAGAAACACGGCGTATCTGCTTGGTCAAGGTGCGGTTAACACGAGTTGCACAAACGGCACCGCGCCGATACGGGGACCTGATCCCCGTATGCCTCCCGACGCCGCAAGGCCGCAGGTGGCGGCGTTAGGCGCAGTCGGCGCAGATCGAAAGCCCTGAGCTGGAGCTGCGCAACTGACTGCGGTGCTGCACTAGAAAGCAGCTCGAGCACGTGAACTCGTCGGACCGCTGGGGAATCACCGTCACCGACAGTTCTTCGCCGGACAGATCCGCGCCTGGCAGCTCGAAGAAGTGCCCATCGTTGGGGTCCTCATCGACCACCGTGGTGGAGGTCCCTTGCAGAGTCGGCGCCAGCTCGCGCAGCCCGGACCTGTCCTCGGTTTCGATGTCGGATACCCGGCGTGCGTCGTAGTCGCTTGCGGTCGCCATCGGAGTCCCTTCCTGCCAAGTGACGGGTTGACGCACTTTCCTGTACTCCCCCGTGGCGCAGGCAGTACCCCGTTCCGGTGCGGACTACACCGATCGCATCGAAAAACTTGCACATACGACAATTGAGCCGACGCCGCAGGCCTAATGACTTGTGAAGGCCAGCCCGCCGATCCCACCAATAAGCGACACACCAGCCCGTCCACGGCGGTGTCAGCCGGCCCGAGCATGGGTATGCCGCGCACATGACGTTTGATCCGCAGACAGGAAGCCGTCCTGCCGCCGACGCAGGGAGCTTCCGCTGAAACCCGCCGGCCGCGCATCCGCCGTCCTGTATGACCTAGACGGAACCCTGGTTGACTCCAACTACTTGCACGTCTATGCGTGGCAGCGCGCCTTCGACGCCGAAGGCATACCCGTTGCGGCCTGGTGGATCCACCGCTGCATCGGTATGGACGGCTCCCGGTTGGCGCGAACGCTGTCCGACACCTCTTCTGGAGAAGCCCCGGCTGACGTGCAAGAGCAGCTCAGCGACGGACACAGCCGCTACTACCGGGAGCTCACACCGCTACTCAAAAACGTTGCCCGGCGCCCGCGCAGTGCTGCGCCGCCTAGCCGAGCCCGGCTCCCGCTACAACCGCCGCGTTGCGCCCGGATACCGCGGCGAAAATGATGATCGTCATCCCGGTCAGCGGGATACGCTCCGCCGCGGGGCTCGTCATAAGCGCTCTTTGACCACCGCGGACAGGCGCGCGCCGTCGGCCTTGCCGGCCGCGATCGCGGTGGCCGCCTTCATCACCATGCCCATCTGCTTCATGCGCGGCCGCTCGCCGAGTTCCTCGGCAACCTGGGCGATCGCGGTGTCGGCAACGTCGGCCAACTCGCCTTCGGTGAGCGGTGTGGGCAGGTATTCGTCGATGATCCGCGCCTCGGCGTGCTCGTTGGCGGCGAGATCCCCGCGGCCGTTTTGGGTGTAGATCTCGGCCGACTCGCCACGCTTGCGGGATTCCCTGGCCAGCACCTTGATGACTTCGTCGTCGGTGAGGTCTCTGGCCTGCTTGCCGGAGACTTCCTCTGTTTGGATCGCCGCCAGCAGCATGCGCAGAGTCGCCGTTCGCAACTTGTCCTGGGTCTTCATCGCCTCGGTAAGGTCCGCCCGAAGCCGGGATTTGAGTTCCGCCATGCCTGAGACGCTACGCGCCAGGAAGCCGGTCAAGATTGAGAAATGCCCGGACCGCCGACAGGATGGAGACCATGACGAACGACGACGGCCGCGGAACACGGTGAGCGCGCCGCCGCCTGGTTATCCGGTTGGTCCGCCGCCGGCGTACGGCCCTCCACCGGCCTACGGCCCTCCACCGGGCTACGGCCCTCCACCGGGCTACGGCCCTCCACCGGCGCTACGGACCCCCACCGGGCTACGGACCCCCACCGGGCCCGCAATACGGTCCGCCCCAGGTCCCCGGAGCGGTCAAACCCGGGATCATCCCGCTGCGGCCCTTGACCCTGGGCGACATCTTCAACGGCGCAGTCGGCTACATCCGAGCCAATCCGAAAGCGACGCTGGGTCTGACCGCAATGGTGGTCGTGGTCATGCACATGATCACGATGATCGCGACGCTCGGACCATTGGCCGCCTACGGCAGGTTCACGACGGAACCGCCGGACGAGCTGACCTCGGGGGTGGTGGGCGCGTGGATGGTGTCGATGGGTGCCGGCCTCCTGTTCAGCTGGCTCGGTGGCATGCTGCTGTCCGGGATGCTCACCGTCATTGTCGGGCGGGCGGTGTTCGGGTCGACGATCACCATCGGTGAAACGTGGGTCAAGATTCGGGGGCGGCTGCTGCCCTTGCTCGGCCTGGCACTGCTGGAAGCCGCTGCGGTGGCGGCCCTTGGCGGCCTCGTGGTGGTCATAGTCGCGGTGTTGGCGGCGGTCGGCAATCCGGCGGTGGCGGTTCTGTTGGGCTTCCCGCTGGTGCTCGGCGTGATCGCGTTGCTGGTGTACCTGTACACGGTGGTGTTGTTCGCGCCCGTGCTGATCGTGCTGGAGAGGCTGCCCGTCATCGATGCGGTCACCAGATCCTTTGCGCTGGTCCGCAACGGCTTCTGGCGGGTGCTGGGGATCCGGGCGCTGACGTTCCTGGTGGCATCCGTTGTTGCCGGCGCGGTCGCGGCACCGTTCAACATCGTCGGCCAGGTCATACTGGCCGGAGACACGTCGGCCGGGATTTTCCTTTTGTCTACCGCGGTCGCGTCCGTCGGGTCGGCGATCGGCGACATCATCACCGCGCCCTTCAACGCCGGAGTCATCGTGCTGCTCTACACCGACCGACGAATGCGTGCCGAGGCATTCGACCTCGTGCTGCAGACCGGTGCCGCCGGCGGACCGTATGCGGTCGCATCCACCGATAGCCTCTGGCTGACCCGACCCTGGTGAATGCCAAGTGAGGACTAGCTGACAGTGCCTTCCATCGACATCGACCGCGATGCCGCACACCAGGCCGCGCAGAGCGAACTCAACAAACCGATCTATTCCAAGGCCTCCGCGGCACAACAATTCGCCGATTGGGTCAACGAGCTGATCTACCGGCTGCTGCAGAAGACCGCGTCGATACCGGGCGGATGGCTCACCGCCACGGTGCTTTTCATCCTACTGGCGGTCGCGGTGGTAGTGGCCATCCACATCGCACGGCGCACCCTGCGCACCAACCGCGGCGGCGACTACCCGTTGTTCGAAGCCGCGCCCCTCACCGCAGCTCAACATCGCGCTACCGCGCAAAGCTATGCGGCCGACGGCAATTGGGCGGCAGCGATCCGCCACCGGTTGCGCGCCGTCGCCCGCCAGCTCGAGGAGACCGGCATACTCAACCCGGCCCCCGGCCGCACCGCCAACGAGCTGGCCCGAGATGCCGGCGCGGCGTTACCCCATCTGGCCGGCGAATTGTCGCAGGCCGCAACGGCATTCAACGACGTCACCTACGGCGAGCTGCCCGGGACTCAGGCGGCCTACCAGATGATCGCCGACCTCGACGACCACCTGCGCTCCCGGTCGCCAGCCGTCCCGTCAGCGCCGGGGCGGCCCGCCGCGCTCGAGTCATGGGCGCAGGTCCGGTGATGGCGACTATCGGCGACACCGCGACCTCTACGACGGCGCAGCGGTGGCGATCATGGCGCTGGGCGATCATCACGCTGGTGGTGCTCGCCGTCATGGCCGGGATCGACGCCTACCTGACCGCACCGCGACCCGGCGCACGCATGGATCCGGAGTCGACCGGTCCCGACGGCGCCCACGCGCTGGTGGCGCTGCTGCGCGCCGGCGGCGTCGACGTTGTCGTCGCCCACAACATGGCCGACGTCGAACAGGCGGCACGCCCCGACACGCTGATCCTGGTGGCGCAGACCCAGTACCTGACTGACACGCTGCTGAACCGGCTGGCGAAAGTCCCCGGTGATCTGCTTCTGGTGGAACCGACAGCACGAACCCGCGAGGCGCTGATGCCTGGTGTACGCGTCTCGGGCGCCAGCACCTTCGACACCAACCCGAATTGCACTCTGCGGGAAGCCACTCGGGCCGGGTCGGTTCGATTCGGGCCAAGCGACACTTACCAGGCCAAAGATGGCCGCGCGATGACCAGTTGTTACGACGGCGTGCTGATCCGCTTTCGGGACAACGGACGGGCCGTCACAGCGGTCGGCAGTACCGACTTCATGACCAATGGGGGCCTGCTGCACGCGGGCAACGCAGCGCTGGCGATGAACCTCGCGGGCGACCGGCCCCGGCTCATCTGGTACGCGCCCCACCACGTTGAGGGTGAATCATCAGCAACCACATCGATTTTCGATCTGATCCCGCACAACGTGATATGGATCGTCTGGCAGCTGTGGCTGGTCGTGCTGCTGGTTGCGCTGTGGAAGGGCCGCCGGCCCGGACCCCTGGTGGCCGAGGAGTTGCCCGTCGTGGTGCGCGCGTCGGAGACCGTCGAGGGCCGCGGCCGGCTTTACCGGTCCCGCCGGGCACGCGATCGCGCCGCCGCGGCACTGCGGACCGCCACACTGCAGCGGCTGCTGCCCCGGCTCGGCCTGGGCGCAGGCGCGCCGGCACCGGCGGCGGTGGCCACCATAGCCCAGCGCAGCGGGGCCGACCCGGCATTTGTTTCCTACCAGCTGTTCGGCCCGCCCCCGGCGACCGACAATGACCTGCTACAACTTGCCCGTGCGCTCGACGAAATCGAAAGGCAGGCCACACACACGTGACACAACCGTCTCCCGCCCAGACTCCTACCGCTGAATCGGCACGAGAAGCACTGCTGGCGTTACGCGCCGAGCTCGCCAAGGCCGTCGTCGGCCAGGAGGGGGTGGTCAGCGGCCTGGTGATCGCGCTGCTGTGTCGCGGCCATGTGCTGCTGGAAGGCGTTCCGGGAGTGGCGAAGACGCTGCTGGTCCGGGCGCTGGCCGCCGCACTGCGGTTGGAGTTCAAGCGGGTGCAGTTCACCCCCGACCTGATGCCCGGCGACGTCACCGGTTCGCTGGTGTACGACGCGCGCACCGCCGCGTTCGTGTTCCGGCCCGGTCCGGTGTTCACCAACCTGCTGCTGGCCGACGAGATCAACCGGACCCCGCCCAAAACCCAGGCCGCGCTGCTCGAAGCGATGGAAGAGCGTCAGGTCAGCGTGGAAGGCGAACCCAAGCCACTGCCCGACCCATTCATCGTTGCCGCGACCCAAAACCCGATCGAATACGAGGGCACCTACCAGTTGCCCGAAGCGCAACTGGATCGCTTCCTGCTCAAACTGAACGTGGCGCTGCCACCGCGCGACTCCGAGATCGCCATCCTTCACCGGCACGCGCACGGCTTCGATCCCCGCGACCTGTCGGCGATCAACCCGGTAGCCGGGCCTGCCGAGCTGGCGGCCGGCCGCGACGCCGTGCAACACGTACTGGTCGCCGATGAGCTCCTGGGCTACCTGGTCGACATCGTCGGGGCCACCCGCTCCTCCCCCGCGCTGCAGCTGGGCGTCTCACCACGCGGGGCGACTGCCCTGCTGGCCACGGCTCGTTCCTGGGCGTGGCTGTCGGGTCGTAACTACGTCACTCCCGACGACGTGAAGGCCATGGCCCGCCCGACGCTGCGGCACCGGGTGATGCTGCGACCGGAAGCCGAGCTCGAAGGGGCCACACCCGACGGTGTGCTCGACGGGATTTTGGCGTCGGTTCCGGTGCCACGCTAGTGATCTTGACCGGACGCACCGGGTTGGTCGCGCTGGTCTGCGTCCTGCCTATCGCGCTGTCGCCCTGGCCCGCAAGAACTTTCGCTGTTCTGCTACTAGCGCTGGCGATCGCGGTGGTCACCGATACCGGACTGGCGGCCAGCACTCGCAGATTGCGCTTCATCCGTTCCCCGGATCGCTCGGCCCGGCTCGCGCAGCAAGTGGATGTCGGGCTGCTGATCCACAACGACGGCCCGCGCCGGTTCCGCGGCCAAGTCCGCGACGCCTGGCCGCCGAGCGCCCGCGCGCAGCCGCGCACCCATCCCATCAACATCCCCGCCGGGCAACACCAGCACGTCCAGACTCAGCTGCGACCGGTTCGCCGCGGCGACCAGCGCGCGAGTGTGGTCACGGCCCGATCGATCGGTCCGCTGGGGTTGGCCGGTCGGCAGGGTTCGCAGTCGGTGCCGAGCCAGGTCAGAGTGCTGCCGCCGTTCCTGTCTCGCAAGCATTTGCCGTCGCGGCTTGCCAAACTGCGGGAGATCGACGGGCTGTTGCCGACGCTGATCCGCGGGCAGGGAACCGAATTCGATTCGCTGCGCGAGTACGTCGTCGGTGACGACGTGCGCTCGATCGACTGGCGTGCAACCGCTCGTCGCGGCGACGTTGTGGTCCGCACCTGGCGACCCGAACGCGACCGGCGAGTGGTGATCGTGCTGGACACCGGACGCACAGCGGCGGGCCGCGTCGGTGTCGACCCGACCGCCGCCGATCCCGCGGGATGGCCCCGGCTGGATTGGTCGATGGATGCCGCACTGCTGCTGGCGGCACTCGCGTCGCGGGCCGGCGATCATGTCGACTTCCTCGCCCACGACCGGGTCAGCCGGGCCGGGGTATTCGGCGCGTCGCGCACCGAGCTGCTCGCCCAGCTGGTCGACGCGATGGCCCCGCTGCAACCGACGCTTGTGGAATCCGATTGGCGTGCAATGGTTGCCGCCATTGCGCGGCGTACGCGTCGACGGTCGCTGGTGGTGCTGCTGACCGACCTCAACGCGACCGCACTCGACGAGGGTCTGCTGCCGGTCCTGCCGCAGTTGTCGGCCAAACACCACCTGGTGCTGGCCGCGGTCGCCGACCCTCGTGTCGACCACATGGCCGCCGGGCGTTCGGATGCGGCCGCGGTATACGACGCGGCGGCCGCCGAACGATCCCGCAACGACCGCCGTGCGATCGCCACGCGGCTACGCCGTAGCGGCGTGGAAGTGGTCGACGCGCCCCCAACGGAACTCGCGCCCGCGCTTGCCGACCGGTACCTGTCGATGAAAGCGAGCGGGCGGATGTGAAATCCCAGCGACTATCCTGCCGGAAGCTATGGCCGTGGCGTTGGGGTGCAACTCCGAGGGAAAGTCGCAATTTCAACTTCGCACCCGGAAACCAAGCACAGGCTTTTCCTGCGTAACAAGCCAATATCGACTTACAACCCGCCCCGGCATCCGGCGCCGCCGCCGCGGCCGGAGCCAGCGGATCTGGTTGTCCTCCAGGTCATCTCGGCGATCCCGCATGATGCGTGGGGATTTGAAGCAGGCCGTAGCACTATTCGGGCAGCGAGCGCGCGGCCCCGGAGTGGCGGGTTTTTTTCTTGGCCCTAACCTCAGCCGCAAGGTGTCGGCGTCGTCTGAAAACCAATGGTGTTGCAAGGCCGTCGATACCTATCTGAAAACAGACGCCGGTCGTCTTGGGTCAGACCGGTGCGGCGGTCTGGCGCCAGGTGGATAAGGCTTCAGTGCGACTCCGCGCTTTAGTTCGATGATCTCGACCTCGACCAACTTCACGCCTACCCTCGGTGCTGTGAATGAGCCCGTGCCCTTCGATACCCCGCTGCTACGGCGGATCCGTGACTCTGTGATCGGTGAGGATCAGGTGATGCCCGGTCCGTATGGGCCGCGTCGGGTGACCTATGCCGACTACACGGCTTCGGGTCGGGCGTTGAGCTTCCTAGAGGACTTCATCCGCGACGAAGTACTGCCCCGCTACGCCAACACACACACTGAGTCCAGCGGAACCGGTCTGCAGACCACCAGGCTGCGCGAAGATGCCCGTTCCATCATCCTCGACGCTGTCGGCGGCGACGCCGAAACCGTCGTGATCTTCGCGGGATCTGGCTGCACCGGTGCGATTGACAAACTGATCGGAGTCCTCGGGCTGCGTATCCCGGCCGCGTTGGAAGACCGTTACCAACTGAGCGACGCCATCCCCGCCGGTGAACGCCCGGTGGTCTTCATCGGGCCGTTCGAGCATCACTCCAACGAGCTGCCATGGCGGGAGTCGATCGCTGATGTCGTCGTCATTCCGGAGGACGCGGACGGCCACATCGACGCCGCGATCCTGGTGAAAGAACTCGTGCGTCACCATGCACGGCCGTTGAAGATCGGCTCGTTCTCCGCCGCCAGCAACGTGACCGGGATCGTCACCGACACCCACCGCATCTCGGCGCTGCTGCACGCGCACGGCGCATTGTCCTTCTGGGACTTCGCCGCCGCCGGACCCTACGTCGAGATCGAGATGTACGGCGACCGACACAAGAATCGCCTCCACTACAAGGACGCGATCTTTCTCAGTCCGCACAAGTTCATCGGGGGGCCGAGCACCCCGGGGGTTCTGGTGGTCCGTCGGGAGTTGTTGCGCAACCGGGTGCCAGATGTGCCCGGCGGTGGCACCGTCGCCTACGTCAATCCGACTGAGCACCGCTACCTCGAAGATCCCACCCAACGTGAGGAGGGCGGCACACCGTCCATCATCGAATCGATCCGGGCCGGCCTGGTGTTCCAACTCAAACAAGCGGTCGGCGTCGACATGATCCGCGCCCACGAGGAGCAATACCTGCGCCGCGCGATCACGGCCTGGCAACACGAGCCGAACATCGAAATCCTCGGTAACCTCGGCGCCGAACGGCTGTCCATCGTGTCTTTCGTGGTGCGGGCCCCCAGTGGCCGCTACCTGCACCACAACTTCGTCGTAGCCGTCCTCAACGACCTCTTCGGGATCCAGTCCCGGGGGGGCTGCTCGTGCGCGGGCCCCTACGGACATCGCCTGCTGGGCATCGACCCGGACCGTTCACATGAGTTCGAACGCGAGATCATCCACGGCTGCGAGGGCATCAAACCGGGCTGGGTCCGGATCAACTTCAACTATTTCATCTCAGAGCCGGTCTTCTCCTACCTCATTGAGGCAGTCCGGCTAGTCGCCAGAGACGGCTGGCGACTGCTCGAGGACTACCGCTTCGAGCCGGCCAGTGGAATGTGGCGACACCATCTCGGCCCCGTCGAGCCACCGCTGCGGCTGCGCCAAATCTCCTACGACGAGAACGGGGCGATGCAATACCCGCACCACGAGAACCGCGCCCCCGAAACCGACCTCGAACGCTACCTAAAGGAGGCCACCACGATTCTGGCAGGTCCACGGGCACAGCCCGACCACTCGATCGCCCAGCATCCGCTGACCCTGTCCGAGGACTTTGAACACCTGCGATGGTTCGAGCTACCGACGGCCTGCCTATCCCCCGCTAAACCAGGCTGACCGCCGTCCCCCCGTCCCCGCTCCGACCGGGTCCCGACGTGAACGGCATCCCTGGTCACCTACAGATTCTGCCTGTCGGCCGCCTTCGGATCACGCTGCTCGGTCGAGCCGGATCCGGCACGGACCTAGGCCTGCAGAAAACCGCCGGGGCCACCCTCCCCCCTGACCGTCACGGGCTGGACCTTCCAGATGTCCTCGCAGTACTCGGCGATGGCCCGATCGGAAGAGAACTTGCCACTGCGGGCGGAGTTCAGGATGGACATCCGGGTCCAGGCCGCGGTGTCTCGCCAGGTGTCGCTGACCCGCTGTTGGCAATCGACGTAGTCGGCGAAGTCGGCCAGAACCAGAAACGGGTCGTGGTGGGACAAGTTGTCGATCAGCGGGCGGAACACAGCGGTGTCACCACGGGAGAATCGCCCGTCGGCGATGAGGTCGAGAACCTCACCGAGTTCCGCGTTGCTCTCGATGTAGTGGGTCGGGCGATAGCCGTCGCGCACGACCCGATCCACCTCAGGAACGGTCAGTCCGAAAAGGAAGAAGTTCTCCGCGCCGGCCTGCTCGCGCATCTCGACGTTGGCCCCGTCGAGGGTGCCGACGGTCAGCGCCCCGTTGATCATGAACTTCATGTTGCCGGTGCCCGAAGCCTCCTTGCCGGCGGTCGAAATCTGCTCGGACAGATCGGCTGCCGGGTAGATCAGTTGGCCGCTTTTCACGCTGAAGTTCGGGACGAACGCGACCCTCATACGGCCATTGACGTCCGCGTCGTTGTTGACGGTCGCAGCGATGTCGTTGATCAGCTTGATGATCAGCTTGGCCATGGTGTAGCCGGGCGCGGCCTTGCCGCCGAAAATGAAAGCGCGAGGCGCGATCTCGAGATCAGGGTTCTTCTTCAGCCGGTTGTAGAGCGCGATGATGTGCAGCGCGTTGAGATGCTGGCGCTTGTATTCGTGAATGCGCTTGACCTGGATGTCGAACATCCAGTCCGGGTTCAACTCCACACCCGTGGTGGAGGCGATGTACTCGGCCAGCCGCGCCTTGTTGGCCCGCTTGACCGCTCGCCACCGCGCCTGGAACGTGGGATCCTCGGCGAATGCTTCCAAGCCCCGCAATTGTTGGAGGTCCACGATCCATGTGCGGCCGATGGTGTCGTCGAGAAGCTCACGCAACCCGGGATTGGCCAAGGCTAGGAATCGGCGCGGCGTTACGCCGTTCGTCTTGTTGCTGAACCGCTCCGGCCACATCTCGTAGAAGTCCTTGAGGACAGTCTCTTTCAGCAATTCGGAGTGCAGCGCGGCGACCCCGTTGATGGCATGGCTGCCAACTGTCGCCAGATGCGCCATCCGGATGCACTTGGCGCCATCCTCGCCGATCAACGACATACGCCGCACCCGATCCTCGTCGCCGGGGAAGCGCGCGCGTACCTCGTCGAGGAACCGGCGGTTGACCTCGTAGATGATCTCGAGATGTCTCGGCAGGAACTGGGCGAACATGGCCAGCGGCCAGGTTTCCAGCGCCTCGGGCAATAGGGTGTGGTTGGTGTAGGCCATCGTCGCCACAGTGATCCGCCAGGCTTCGTCCCAGTCGAGATTGCGTTCATCGACGAGCAGCCGCATGAGTTCGGCGACCGCGATCGAGGGATGGGTGTCGTTGAGCTGGACGGCTACCCGGTCGGGGAGCTCACGAACCGACAGCCCGGCGAAGTTCTCCAGCAGGTGCAGGATGTCCTGCAGTGAGCAGGACACGAAGAAGTACTGCTGGGCCAGCCGAAGCTGTTTGCCGACTTGGGGTTCGTCATTGGGGTAGAGCACTTTAGTGACGTTCTCGGAGATGACCTGGTCCTGCACCGCCCGGTAGTAGTCACCGGCGTTGAAGGCCTCCAGCGCAAGGGCATTGACGGCGTTGGCGCTCCACAACGTCAGGGTGTTGCAGGTGCCTACCCCGCAGCCCTGGATCGGAGTGCTGTAGTAGACGCCCTTGACGACCCGTTGCGGAACCCACCGCACCCGGTCGTGGCCGTCCTGGCCGCGGTAGTGCTCGGTGCGGCCGCCCCAGCCGACGCGATAGTTCAACTCGGGCTTGACTATCTCCCAGGGATTTCCACGAGCCAGCCAGTTGTCGGTCTTTTCCACCTGCCAGCCGTCCTGAATACCCTGTTCGAAGATGCCGAACTCGTAGCGAATGCCATAGCCAATGGCGGGCCGCTCGAGAGTGGCAAGCGAATCCAGGTAGCAGGCGGCCAGCCGGCCCAACCCGCCGTTGCCCAGACCTGGTTCCCGCTCGCAGGCCAGCACGGTATCGAAATCCTGGCCCAGCGCGGCGAGCGCCTCCCGGGCCTGCTCCTCGATTCGCAGGTTGAGCAGATTGTTGCCCAGGTGAGGGCCCAGCAGGAACTCAGCGGACAGATAGCAGACGACCTTGCTCTCGAGTGCCAGGTAGGTCTGGGTGGTCTCCATCCAGTGCTGTTGGATGCGATCGCGGACGGCGAGCGCCAGGGCATGGTAGTAGTGCTCGGGTTCGAGCAGGGCTGCCGGGCGCCCGAGCGAGTATCGCAGGTGATCCTCGATCGCCTTGCGCAGGGCGTCGGGGCTCATCGAGGTCCGGATGTCCTCACAGACGAGGCTGTCGGCGGGAAGGGCGTCGCTCATGTGGTGGCCGGACTCCTGACGGTTGGGCGGCGTGATTCGTTCGGAGTATGTCACCCGCGGGCGGCTTTCGACGTCGAGTTGCGATGCCTTCTCCCACCGCAGCTCAACCGTGCGCCTGGGTTGCGCGGCTTGTCACAGGCCGAGTCGGCGTGTGGCGGGGTTTGGGCGCCGCGCCACCGAGGGCGACGCAGCGCGGAACCTGGCGGCGACGCACCGATCGGAAAACGTAAACCACCGGGAATAACGAGGATTCGGCCCAGCTGTCCGACGTGCAGGGTTGTGGGTCCGGGCGGGGTGCGGCCCCCAGGCCGGGCGGCGGGACAGTTCTGCCGCTGTTCGGCTCCGCCTCGCGGACCCCGATGGGGTCCCGTTGCCGAGCCCGGCCAAACGATCCCGGCAAACTCGCTGCGGGACTGCCCTGGCCGTTTCACAGCCATTACCCGCAGCGGCATTTACATTGAGCCAATTATGGTGCGTTCCTTATTGGACCGGACGAAAGTTAATTTTCGTCAGAAATGCGAGCCGCGGTCTGCGCCTTGGTCCGGCAGATGCCGAAAGAGGCAGTGGCACAAGGTCGCCCGCTTCGGTGGACGAGCTTGGCCGCCACCCCGACCTTAAATTGCGAAGGGTGATGACGCCAGGAAGCCGTGGCCGAGTACTACGCTCGACTCCACCAACGCCACTCGCCAACGCCGCAGCGACCAGATACCCAGGGGCATGCGGCGCGGCGCCGAGTCCGCTTCAATGAGACCTTATGCGTTCGCCCGAGTCACGAATCCGCGCCGGGTTCGCCCAGCTGTGGCTGAACGCCTTTGATTGGCCGTTCCCCGCGGGTGTCTGGCTGTCGGTGATCAGACGCGCAGCGGTGATCGTCGTTTTCCTGGTCATCGGGATGACGACCGGCAATCTCCTGGCCGGGATCGGGGCGGCGTTCGGAGCCCTGCAGATGGGTTTGATGGAGGCAGCCGTACCGCTGCGCAGGCTGCTCTGGCTGCTAACGATCAACATCGCGGCACTCACGGCCACGGCGTTCGCGGCGACGGCGCTCGGCGGCACCTGGTGGACCGTCCTGTTGCTGGCCGGCATCGCTTTGATGCAGGGAAGTACGTTGTCGGCCGGGATGATCCCGGGGAATACATTCATCGGATTGTTGTCGATCGGTGTCCTCTTCGCGGCCATTCCGCGCGATGTGGCCGATGCCGGGCTCGCCGCTTCGTGGGTGGCCGTTGGCGCGTCCGCCCAGGCAGCGGTCTGGTTGCTGATGTGGAAACTCGATCGCCGGATGTCTGTCCGCCGTGCGTTGGCCAACGATCTGCGTGCCACCCGACGGATGCTCAAACAGAACACCGGCGACGCGCGTTTCATGACAATGGCTGCGGCCGAACCCGAACATATCCGTTCGATCCTCGAATCATCTGGTGTCTCACTCGAACTTCGCGCCAGTGCTCAACAGGTTTCTGACGCCATCTCCGAAGCTCGGCGCAGCACCATCACCTGGATACTGTTGCGAAACCCCTCCTCCGCCGAGAAACACCGACTCACGGTTCATCTGGATCAAGTGATCGCCGTGATCGACGACGTCCCGGGACACCAGCCTGAGCGGATTCCGGTCTACGCCTTCCCGCAACAGGCTGACTGGACGTGTGAACAGACGCTGGCCGTCAACCTGGCCGAACTCAAGCGCTGGATTACCGTGTACCGGACTTCAGCGGAACCGAAGAAATCCGCGGATGTTCAACCCCCGCCAACCAATGAGTTGGCCGCCACCGTCAGGTCGCTGAGCACCTCAAACCCGAATCTGCGCCACGGGATCAGGATGGCGATCGCCATCGCAATCGCGCAGGCCATCACCCTGCTTGTCGACGTCTCGCACTCGTTCTGGCTGCCGATCACGATCGTATTCGTCCTCAAACCCGACTGGTCGTTCACCGCCGTACGCACCTTCGGCAGGATTCTCGGCAACCTCTCGGCGGTGCTCGTTGTTCCCCTCGCGCTGACGCTGACGGGTGGCCACGTATGGGCGGTGGCGCTGCTGACCTTCGTGCTTGCGGTGATCATGTACCGCTATTTCACCGGAAACTACATCGCCGCATGCCTGGGCCTGGCCGGCAGCGTTCTGGTCCTGGACGAAGTACTCCAACCCGACAACTTCCTGTATCCCGCGAGGTTCGTGGCCACCCTGGTCGGCACGGTCCTGGCCATGATCATCTCCTTGCTCATACCGACGTGGCGCAGTAAGGACTCGCCCGGGTATCTCACCAGGACAGTGGCGGCCTTGCGGGCATGGACGGCCGCAACGATGAACGCGCTCGTGCGTCCGTCTTCCGTTGATCCCGGCGATCTGCGCGCCGCCGGATCGGACGTTCGGCGGACGCTGGTCCCGCTGCGCCTGGTGGCCGAGGCCGCGATGCTCGAACCCACCGATCACATCGACCGGGATGCGCTGATGCGAGCACTCGTCGCCGCAGAACGGATGGATATGAACCTGCTGGCGCTGGCTGCCCACGCACAACACCTCAACCGATGTGACCTACCGGGCCTTCTCGGTTCGGATCGGGCCAACTCAATCTTGGATCAGCTTGACGGCGCGGGACAGGCAACCGGCCTGGAACCTGCCACGCCTGTTGCGGTTCAGCCCATTTCGGCTCAACCGGCGCCGGACACGGCCGAGCACCGTGCGCTTTTCGTGCAGTTGGACCAGCTCAATGAAACGGCCGCGGCACTCTCCCACGCCGCCTCGGCAGTTCTACGCTGATCGCCGCGGGTTCAATCCCGGTCGGCTACCCGAGCCCGCCAGGGACCATAATCCTTGCGGTCACGCGGCGCTTTCCACGGCCCGAGCGTCGGGCGTTCACCGGCCGACACGACATCCACCGCGTGATATCCGCTGGCAACACCGGACACGGTATCCGGAGATGCGGGCATTCCCGTCAGTTGCCTGCCGGTGGCCGCCCGAATGGCCGCCATCACCGCCGGAGGCGCTTGTACATGCGGCAACTCGGCGATGCCACGCATGCCATAGGGAACCCCGGGTTCGGCATGCTCAACGAATTTCACGTTGATCGTCGGTGCGTCGATCATCGTGGGCACCATATACGTCTCCCAACTGGGGTTGAGAATATGCCCATCATGCGCCTGGAGATGCTCCATGGTGGCCAAACCCATCCCCATCAATGAACCTCCGCGGATCTGCCCTGCGGCCTGTGCGGGATTCACCACCCGACCGGCGTCCTGCGCGACGTCCATCTGCACCACGCGGACCAGACCGAGTTCGCGATCGACGTCCACTACACAACGGCTCGCGGAGAAGTTGAAGGTGACGTGCATCGGATGTTCCGAATCCAGCTCATCGATGGGTCGCGTCGGGCGAACGGCAAACGTTTCCGTGGCCCGGAATTCCAAACCCATGCCCGCCTCTCGAACCGACATCAACTGCGTCCCGTGGCGATTCACGACGTGGTCATCTCGAATATCCAACTCCGTTACTGCCCAGCGGTATTCGCGTGCACAAAATTCGAGGAACCGTTTCTTGAGCGCGGCGGATGCCTTGGCCACCGCGCCACCGGACGCCATCGTCTGTTCCTGACCATCCGTCGTCGTTGCCGGCGGCATCGTCGTGTCGCTGATCCCGCTGATCGCGACCTCGCTGATTCCCAGGGATGTCTGGGCCACCTGGATGGCGACGGTCACGAAACCCTGACCCACCTCAGCGGCAGCGCAGGTGATCGTGACCCGCCCATCCCGGAGCCGCACCAAGGCAGTTGTCTGGACCGGCGCGCCCTCGGACAAGCAGACGTTCTTCGCAGCAGCGTTAAGTGCGATCCCACGGATGACGTCCTGCGGCCGTGTCGGGGTGCACACGCCGCCGGGAAGCCGGACGTCCGGTGTCTGCGGGCCGAGTTCTGCAGGCAGCGGCATCGAGAGGCACTCGTCGATCACCTCCTCCACCGGAGCCGGGCGGTCCATGAGCTGGTTGAAGATCCAGCGCTCGCCCTCCTTCATCGCGTTCTTCTTGCGCAATTCCGTCGGGTCCATCTTGAGCATCGCGGCGAGCTTGTCCATGTTCGATTCACAAGCGAACATGGGCTCGACGACACTGAATCCGCGCAACGAACCCGTCATTCCGTTGTTTGTCGCGACGGACCAGGCTTCGACATCTGCATTTGGTATGCAATATGGACCCTGGATGAGCGTCGCAGCGTTGCCGGTTGCGGGTCCTGCGGTGTTGATATACGGACCGTTCTCCAGCAGTAGCTTCGCCTCCAGTTTGACGAGGGTGCCATCCCGCTTGGCGTGATGCCTGATCCAGATCCGGGACGGCTGCCTGTGGTAGCGAGCAGTGAAAGTCTCCCGGCGGGTGTAGACCATCTTGACGGGCCTCAGGGTGTGCATGGCCAACAGGGCACCGTGAATCTGCCAGGAGAGGACGAACCTGCCGCCGAAGGACCCGCCGACACCGGAGTTACGGACCAGCACCATCTCCTTCGGCAGCGACAGTGCATCCGCGATCTGCTGCTGGTCGCTCTGGACCCATTGCGTGGCACCGATGATCTCCACGCCCCCACGACCATCCGGGCGCGCCAGGCCTCCATCGGGGGCCAGGAACGAATGATCCTGCCGCGGAGACGTGTATTCGCCTTCGGCTACGACATCCCCGATGGCCTCGGGATCCCCGTGTGTGTATTTGATATGCCGGTAGATGCTGCCGGTATCCAGTGCGTCGATCGGGTCGGTCACCGGTGTGCGAACCTGATAATCCACCTCGATGGCCGCAGCCGCTCGCCGAGCGAGTTCCAGGTTGTCCGCGGCCACGATCGCTACCGGTTCCCCCTCGTAGCGCACGCAGTCGTCCGCCAGCACCGGCGTGTCGCGTTCGATCACCCCGTACCGGTTGTCCGGCACATCCCAGGCACCCAGTACCGCGTGTACGCCAGGCATCTCCTTCGCGGGTTGCAAATCCACGTCCCTGATCCGGGCAAGGGGGTGCGGCGAGCGCAAGGTGGCTCCCCACAACATCCCCGCTTCCGCGACATCCGGAGCGAACACATATTCCCCTCGCACCTTTGCCCAGGAGTCCGGCCGGACGCGGGATGTCCCGATGCCGAATTGCTGATCCTCAGTCATGCTTTTCAGCTCGCCGCATTGAGTACTGCCTGCACGATCTTGTCGTAGGCCGTACACCGACATTGGTTGCCGCTCATGCCCGCGCGAACATCGTCCTGCGTCAGTTGCTCGTCGCGTTCGGCATGTTCGGTAAGCAGTGCATCGCCTGACATGATCACTCCGGGAATGCAGTAGCCACATTGCAGGTCACGACCGGCCACCAGCGCCTCCTGGAGTTCGCTGAGTGTCCCGTCGGCGGAGCAGTATCCTTCGATCGTAAGGATGCGGGTACCTTCGGCCGCAGCAGCTAACTCGATGCACGAATTCACCGCCTGTCCGTCGATCTGCACGGTGCATGCGCCGCACTGCCCGGTATCACACGCATACTTTGTCCCGGTGAGCCCAAGGTGATAGCGAAGGACGTTCAGGAGCGATTCGAAATACCAGACGTCCGTCAACTGATGTTCCTCACCGTTGACGTCGAGCGTCAGGTCGATCTTCTCCGTTGGCGTCATTTCTTTCCTCCCTTAAGCCCCGCTTGCAGCGCCTGTTCCAGCAATCTCCGGGCCATCACGCCGACTGCGTGTCTGCGGTATTCGGCACTTGCCGCGACGTCTGTGACCGGATCGCACTCGCGCGCCGCTTCGACCCCGAAGGCTGCACACAGTTGCGGATCGGGTTGCGGCGCCGCCCAGTCGATTCCCTGCTCCGCGACCGATTCGGCGGTGGTGGCGCGGAATGTCATTTCATTCGCATTGCCGATGGCCAGCCGCACCTTGCGCCGCTCCGGGTCGACTACGATGGCCGTGCTCGCGATCGCGTAACAGGGTCCGTTGCGCGGTCCTACACGGGTGAATCCGGTGAACCCACCGACCCGCTCCATCGAGACGCCAGCCACGAGGCCGGCGCTGGGCTGCGTTTTTCGCATCGCCCGCAGGTAGTCGGACAACGTGACCTTCTGTTCGCCGGAAGCATCGGTCAACCGCACCGAAGCGTCGGACGCCAAAAGCGCCGGTACCAGTGTGTGATCTGCTCTCGGCGTCGAGATATTGCCCCCGACTGTGGCGCGGTTGCGAACCTGGCGGCTGGCCAGGGATCGGGCCGCGCGAACAAGCAGTGGCGCTGCTTGTTGAATAGCGGGGTTCCGCAACAACTCCGCGGCGGTGGTGTTGGCACCAATGTCGATGCCTTCGCCGGTCGCCGTGGCACCGGACAACTCCCGAACCTGTCGGATGCTGATCAGGCTCACCCGGGAATCACCCGCTGGACCGACGGCGCCAAACATGGCTGTCCCGCCGCTCAAGAACCATGCTTGGGGCTGTTCGGTTTTCGCGCCCACGGCCTCGGCCACCGACTCGGCAACCACCAACCGGTCACACTTTCGAGCCACAACGCGCTCCTGTTCCTCTGGGACCGCTCAAAACCGGTAACTTTCGAAAACTGCGACGAATACTGCGATCTCCACGGCATAGATCACGATCATGAGCACAGTCCCCTGGATCGTGCGTGCCCTACTGACGTCGGGCCGCAGCCACCATTTCATCAACCGCGTGATTACCGGCATGAGCACCCACGTCAAGAGCGCAGTGCCGACTAGGTTCTCGACGAAAACGATGATCGGCAGTGGTGCTCCCAGTCCGGTCACCCACGTATCGCCTCGGACGCTGATCCCGGTGCCGATATAGTCCCCGATCGTCATGTTCAGAAGCGACACCATGCCGTAAAGGACGGCCAAGACGACCATGGCCTGTTTCCAGGCCGGCGTGCTTCGGGTTGCCGTCGCGTCGACCGCGAACCAGCGCCCGAATCCGGAGGGCAGGACCTTGTCAACGTCCGGTGCGATCTTTCGAATCCGGTTGACGCCGCGACTTCGCTCCGGCGAATCGCGCCACCGCATGAGATCCTCACCAGATTCGAAAACGATCAAGGTCGTCCAGGTCCTGTCCCGCGCCGCGTCCTGCGGCGGGTGATGCTCCACCTTCACGAAGCCCGGAAACTGCGCCACAGCACGGTCGATCTCGTCCCTTGCCGCCACGTACTCCTCGACGCGATCTGGCGGAACGACGGAGATGACGGCCTCGGTGGCCTTCGGGCGCTCACCATGATCGATGCGCTCCTCCACCGGAGGCATGACAAATATGTCCGGGGACTCGACCAACGCGTCCCGGTATGCGTCAGAGTCCATCCACGTATCGCGGTCCTCACGCTCGGAGAAGCGGTACGTCACTGCCCAGTCGCGGCCCTGGTCCTTGACCGTCGTCGACACGATCTGCACACCGGAGAATCCTGGTGCGCTGATCGCACTGGAACCAAGCTTGGAGACCCAAGTATCGAAGTGGGCGTCCGCACCGCTGCCCACTTGACAGTGCACTACCACCGCCCAAGACGGTGCCACAGCCGAACCATCGTGGGTGGGTGCTTCCGACACAACGCTCCTTGCTGAGTGACAGCCCTCCGAGACTCCCACACTTCGGCGGAGATCTTTTCTATTAAATCCTTTGCACACCCGACTCGGACCCGCAGTCGGGTGGAATGAGTGCCCACTCATGTCAGTTCGCCTGTCATGAGTGTTTGGCGCCGCGTTCTCAGTGGGTCGGCACGACGTCAGGAGCGTCCGCGATGTCGCCGGTGTGCCCCGCCAGTGCCGCGCGACGGCCGAAGTAACCGATATATGACAAGAACGCCACCTCGGCGATGACGCCGATGCCGACCCGGATGAATGTCGGCAACGGTGACGGCGTCACCAATGCTTCGATCAGCCCGGAGAAAAACAGCACAGCCACCAGTCCCACCGCGACCGATACGACGGCGCGGCCTTGTTCGGCAAGCACTTGTCCACGGGGCCGGTCTCCGGGCGATATCACCGACCACCCCAGCCGCATTCCCGCTGCGCCTGCAAGGAATACCGCCGTCAGCTCCAGCAGCCCGTGCGGAACCAGCAACCCCAGCAGGATGCCGCCCTTGCCGGCCTGGAACATCAGGCCGGCGATCAGTCCCAGGTTGGCGGCGTTTGAGAACAGCACAATCGGGATCGGCAAGCCGAGCACGACGGATAGCGCGATGCACTGTGCGGAGACCCAGGAGTTGTTCACCCAGATTTGCAGGGCGAACGCCGCGGCGGGGTGTTCGCTGTAGTACGACGCGACATCATGGTTCACCAATTCTTCGATGTCACTTGGCGTTCCGATGGCCGACTGCACTTCCGGATTGCCGGCGACCCACAACGCGATGACCACTGCGACGACGAAAAATGCCACCGCCGTGCCCAGCCACCATCGCCAGGTGCGATACGCAACCACCGGGAAGGACACCGTCCAGAACCGGATGAACGTACTGCTCAGTGGGGCGTGCGCACCGGTCACCACGGAGCGGGCGCGCGCGACCAGACTCGAGAGCCGACCGATCAGCAGCGAATCCGACGACGCCGAGCGCAGTATCGACAGATGGGTGGACACCCGCTGGTAGAGCTCGACAAGTTCGTCGACTTCGGCGCCGGTCAGCGACCGGCGTCTCCCGATCAACTGGTCGAGACGGTCCCAGGTACCGCGATGGGCCAGCACGAATGCATCGACGTCCACCCTGCGCAGCCTAATCGCACCGGGGTCGCAGCCCAGTGCAGCCGGTCGCACCCGCAAGACCTGTACCGTTCGGTGTTATGTCGGAGGTGGTGACCGGCGATGCCGTGGTGCTCGATGTGCAGATCGCCCAGTTGCCGGTGCGGGCTGTGAGCGCGCTGATCGATATCACCGTGATGTTTGTCTGCTACGTGCTCGGGCTGATGTTGTGGGCTGCCACGCTGACCCAGTTCGACAGCGCGCTGAGCACTGCCATCCTGCTCATCTTCACGGTGCTGGTAATCGTCGGTTATCCGTTGATATTCGAGACCGCCACGCGGGGACGGTCGGTGGGCAAGATCGCGATGGGCCTGCGAGTTGTGTCCGACGACGGTGGCCCAGAACGCTTCCGGCAAGCGCTGTTTCGCGCGCTGGCGTCGGTGGTGGAGATCTGGATGCTCTTCGGGAGCCCCGCCGTCATCTGCAGCATATTGTCGCCGAAGGCCAAGCGCATCGGCGACATCTTCGCCGGCACAGTGGTCATCAGTGAACGCGGGCCCCGCTTGGGACCCCCGCCGACCATGCCCCCCGCGCTGGCATGGTGGGCGTCGTCACTCCAACTGTCGGGCCTGAGCGCCGGCCAAGCCGAAGTTGCGCGCCAATTCCTCTCGCGGGCAACACAGCTCGATCGCCAGCTACGCCAGCAGATGGCATACCGAATCGCCGGTGACGTGGTTTCCCGCATCGCCCCGCCGCCCCCGCCCGGCGCCCCACCGGAACCGGTGCTCGCCGCCGTCCTTGCCGAACGGCACCGCCGCGAACTGGCGCGACTTCGACCGACTATGCCCCCGATGGGACCTGCACCCTGGGGACCCGCCGGCTGGCCGGCCACGCCACCAGGGGCGGGGCCGTGGCAGCAGCAGGGAGTCCCGTGGCCGGAGCCGGGATCGCCACAGCCCGGCCCCTGGCCGCAGCAGGGGCCGCAGGCCGGCGGTTTCTCGCCGCCCCACTGATGGCCGCGCTAGCTCGAGACGCTCGCCGCCATGAGGGCGACGTCAGCGACCAACAGCGCCCATCCGCATAGCGGAACTACGATGCCGCCGCAGCGTTTGGCGGTGACAAACGAGATGACGATGACGACGACGGCGACCACGGGGGCCCATAGAACGCGACGCCAAAATCATTCCCGCCGCGGCCCAGGTTGGGACAGCGGCGACCGCTGCAGCCATCGGTACTCAGCACAGCGCCAAGCGCGAAGCGCATCACGATGGCGGCGGCGAGCACCATCGCCGGCGCCAACGCCCAGTTGACCCACGGCCAAATGTTGCGGCCGCGACTGCTGTCACCCTGCGCCGGTTCGGCCGCGCTGGAAGTTCCGCTGCCGACCGCCAGGTGGGAGTTATCAGCGTCCATCCCACAGTTCCTACCCGTCGGTCCCTGAGAGAAACCGGGACCGACGCGTCCGGGTCACAGAATGCGCCGGCGCCCGATAACCGCAGCTCAGCGACATCTGCGCGCCGCCCGAGAAAGCACATCGTTGCATCGGCGATAGTTCACGATATATCGTGAAATACCGAAGCGCATAGAGCGCTTCTCCTCAACGTAAGGACCAGACATGAACAACCCATTCACTCCTGCCGGCGGGCCATTCGCCGGCCAACCCGGATTCGGATTCGGCACCGGACCCAGCCCCGCGCAGCGGCGGGCCTTCCACGGCGCCCGGCGGCGTGGAAGGCAGGAATTCTTCGAACACCTCCGCGACCATGCCGGCGACCGCGACGGCCCATTGGCGTTCGGTCCCGGTTTCGGACCGGGCTTCGGTCCCGGTTTCGGTCCCGGCTTCGGTGCCGGCGGCCGACGCGGCGGATGGCGTCGTGGCGGCCGCGGACGCCGCGGCGACGTCCGCGCGGCGATTCTGGCGCTCCTGGCCGAGCGGCCCATGCACGGCTACGAAATGATCCAGCAGATCGCCGAACGCAGTAACGGGATCTGGCGGCCCAGCCCGGGCTCGGTATACCCGACACTGCAGCTGCTGGACGACGAAGGTTTGATCACCGCGAGCGACACCGACGGCAGCAAAAAACTTTTCGAGCTCACCGACGAGGGTCGCGCGACGGCCGAGAAGGTCGAGACCCCACCGTGGGACGAGATCGCCGAAGGCGCCGACCCGGGCCATATGAACCTGCGCGCGGCCATGGGCCAGTTGTTCGGCGCGGTCGCGCAGTCCGCGCACACCGCCACCGCCGAGCAGCAGCAGCGCATCGTTGACATCATCAACAACGCCCGACGCGAGATCTACGGCATCCTCGGCGAAGACTGAGGCCCGCGCCACGGACCCTGGATCAGGTCACGTCGACCCAGTCCAGGGTCCGCTGCACCGCCTTACACCAACCCGCATAACCGGCGGCGCGCTGCTCGTCGCTCCAGGTCGGCGTCCAGCGCTTGTCCTCGTGCCAGTTGGCCCGCAGGTCGGACGGATCGGCCCAGAACCCGACCGCCAGACCCGCCGCGTAGGCGGCGCCCAGCGCGGTCGTCTCGGCGACCACCGGCCGCACCACGTCCACGCCCAGCACGTCAGCCTGAATCTGCATACACAGGTCGTTGCCGGTGATACCGCCGTCCACCTTCAACACCTCAAGTCGCACACCGGAATCGGCTGCCATCGCGTCCACCACATCGCGGCTCTGGTAGCAGATCGCCTCCAGCGTCGCGCGTGCCAGGTGTGCGTTGGTGTTGAACCGCGACAGCCCGACGATCGCGCCGCGGGCATCGGATCGCCAGTAGGGGGCGAACAACCCGGAAAACGCTGGGACGAAATAGACTCCACCGTTGTCGGGGACCTGACGCGCCAGCGACTCGCTTTGCGCGGCGCCGCTGATGATGCCCAGCTGGTCACGCAGCCACTGCACCGCCGCGCCGGTGACCGCGATCGAACCCTCAAGTGCGTACACGGGTTTGGCGTCTCCGAACTGGTAGCAGACGGTGGTCAGCAGTCCGTTGGCCGATCGCACGATCGTCTCGCCGGTGTTGAGGAGGAGGAAATTGCCCGTTCCATAGGTGTTTTTCGCCTCCCCTTCGGCCAGACACACTTGTCCCACCATCGCCGCATGCTGGTCGCCGAGAACTCCGGTGATCGGTACCTCACCGCCGACGGGCCCATTCTCCGACGTGACACCGTACGGCTGCTGCGACGACGACGGCGCGATCGCCGGCAGCATCGCTCGAGGGATAGAGAAGAACGACAACAGTTCGTCGTCCCAGTCCAGGGTCTCCAGGTCCATCAGCATGGTCCGGCTGGCGTTGGTCACATCGGTGACATGCAGACCGCCCCGCGGACCTCCGGTCAGGTTCCACAACACCCAGGTGTCGGCGGTACCGAAGAGAGCGTCGCCCCGTTCGGCGGCTTCACGCACCCCGTCGACGTTCTGAAGAATCCATTGCAGCTTCGCGCCGGAAAAGTAGGTCGCCGGCGGCAGGCCCGCCTTACGGCGGATCACCTCGCCGCGCCCGTCTCGCTGCAGCGCGGACGCGATCCGGTCGGTACGGGTGTCCTGCCAGACGATTGCGTTGTAATAAGGGCGTCCGGTGTGCCGATTCCACACCAGCGTGGTTTCGCGCTGATTCGTAATACCCAGCGCCGCAATATCTTGCGGAGACAGGTTGGCTCGGTTCAGCACCGACATCAGCACCGACGAGGTACGCTCCCAAATTTCGACCGGGTCGTGCTCGACCCAGCCGGCGCGGGGCAGGATCTGTTCGTGCTCGAGTTGGTGGCGAGCCACTTCGGCACCGTCGTGATCGAAAATCATGCAGCGAGTGCTGGTGGTGCCCTGGTCGACGGCGGCGACGAACTCGGCCAACTGCTCTCCTCCACAAGTGAGCTGTGACACTTCAAGCCAAAAGTCCATAATGGTCTACCCGGCCACCGGATAGGCAGGTAACCGACGCAATTAGGTGGCAGGCGGGCCGCCTGACGACAGCGCACGCCGGCCGATGGCGCTTGCGTTACCGCCGGTAACCCTGTTGCATCGGCGTTGTGGGCGAAGAGGTCAAGCGCACCACGTACAACCGCGCACATCGGCGGGAATACCGGCGCAAGGTGCAGCTGTGTCTGGACGTCTTCGAGACGATGCTTGCGCAGTCGTGCTTCGAATCCGACCAGCCGCTTACCGGCATGGAAATAGAGTGCAATCTCGTCGATACCGACTATCAGCCGGCCATGTCGAATCGCAACGTGCTGGACGCCATCGCAGATCCGGCGTACCAGAGCGAATTAGGTGCATACAACATCGAATTCAACGTTCCACCGCACGCGCTACCCGGACACACCGCCCTGGATCTGGAGGCCGAGGTGCGGGCCAGCCTGAACGACGCCGAGACCAAGGCCAGCACCGGCGGAGCCCACATCGTCATGATCGGTATCCTGCCCACGCTGATGCCCGAACATCTGGTCAACGGCTGGATGAGCAAGTCAAGGCGATACGCGGCCCTCAACGACTCGATCTTCACCGCCCGGGGCACCGACATTCCGATCAACATCTCCGGCCCCGAGCCGCTGAGCTGGCAAGCCGTGTCGATAGCACCCGAATCCGCGTGCACCAGCATGCAATTGCATCTGCAGTTGGCTCCGGAAGCTTTTGCCGCCAACTGGAACGCAGCTCAGGTGCTGGCCGGCCCGCAGTTGGCGCTGGGCGCCAACTCGCCGTACTTCTTCGGGCACCAGCTGTGGTCTGAAACCCGAATCGAACTGTTCACCCAATCCACCGACACCCGGCCCGAGGAGCTCAAGTCCCAAGGCGCGCGGCCGCGGGTGTGGTTCGGCGAACGGTGGATCACCTCGCCCCTCGACTTGTACAAAGAGAACATCCGCTACTTTCCGCCCTTGCTCCCCGAGGTGTCCGAGGAAGACCCGGTCGCCGAGCTGGCCGCGGGGCGCACACCGCACCTCTCCGAATTGCGCTTGCACAACGGCACCGTGTACCGGTGGAACCGGCCGGTGTACGACGTCGTGCAAGTGGAGGGGGTCGGGCGCCCGCATCTGCGGCTGGAGAACCGGGTGTTGCCGGCCGGGCCCACCGTCGTCGACATGCTGGCGAATTCGGCCTTCTTCTACGGCGTGCTGCGCAGCTTGTCCGAAGAGGACAACCCGCTGTGGACAAGAATGGATTTTGCGGCGGCACAAGCGAATTTCGCCACGGCGGCACGCTACGGCATAGACGCCCGGCTGCACTGGCCCGGTCTGGGCGACGTGACGGCGCAAGAACTGGTACTGAACACATTGCTGCCGATCGCCCATGAAGGTTTGGGCCGGTGGGGTGTCGATGCCGAGGTGCGCGACCGGTTCTTGGGTGTCATCGAGGGACGCGCCAGGACCGGTCGCAACGGGGCCACCTGGCAGGTATCGACGGTGCAGGCCCTGCAGGAAAGCGGCATGACTAGGCCCGCGGCCCTGGCCGAGATGCTGCGCCGGTACTGCGAGCACATGCATGCCAACGAGCCGGTGCATACGTGGGGCAGGTAGGCGGCCGGTTCATACGCGGCCGGTTCATACGCGGCCGGTTCATACGCGGCCGGTTCATACAATGACCAATGCCGTTGGTATGGCGTGCGGTGGTGTGGCTAGCCAACAGCTACGACCCGTAAGACGTGTGGGACTGCGGCGGGCCGGCCCGCGAGATCCTCGCGCATAGACAGCCGAAATCCCCTGCAGCTGGTGCCCGGCTTTGACAGGATGGCGCCGTGTCCACATCAACTGGGCGACCCTCCGGGCCGGCCCTGCATCAGCTGTCGACCCCCAAGGCCGCGGCGGTCGCCGGGGTGGTGTTCGCGATCTTGTTCGCAGTCACCTTGGTCCTGATCCGCACCAAGATGCCGGAGGGTGCGGGGGACTCCGGCGCATGGTTGAACAGCCAGGGCGGCGGCATCATGACCGCGACGGTGCTGATGCCGTTCGCCGGGATCAGCTTCCTGTGGTTCATCGGTGTGGTGCGCGACGGGTTCGGACGCTTCGAGGACCGGTTCTTTGCCACCGTGTTCTTGGGCAGCGGGCTGCTGTTCTTGGCGACGATGTTCGTGGCGACCGCAGTCGCCGCCGGCCTGGTTGCCTCGAACAAGGCGGTCATCGACCCGGCCGCGCACGCCGAGGTGATTGACTTCGGCAAGATGGTCGTGCTGTCCGCGACCAAGACTTACGCCCTGCGGATGGCCGCGGTGTTCATGCTGTCGCTGGCGACGATCTGGCTGAAAACGCAGCTGATGCCGCGCTGGCTGGTTGTGATCAGCTACCTGGCTGCGCTGGCGTTGCTGACCGTCAGCGACGTGTCGATGTGGGTCACCATGGCGTTCCCGGTTTGGGTGCTAATCGTCAGCATTGTGATCCTGTCGCGGGCACGGCACATCGAGGAGCTTCGCGCCGGCAACCAGTGACCGCCGCGTTGGGCGGCCGGGCCACCCGGCGCGGGATCAACCGTGCCGCAGAGTCGACGCGCAGCGCGGCGTCGGCAATGACCGCGAAGACGAATGCGGAGATCGGGGCTCCCGGTTGTGGCGGCGGCTACTGGCGGGCCATCGCTATGCGGACGGCTTCCTCCGCGGAGACCAGGTGCCCATCGGCTTCCGCCGCCTCGGCGATCGCGATCTGTACGCCCTTGACGCGACCGTTGAAGTCGTTGCCACGCGGGCCGTAGTCTTCCGAGACCGGAGCGCCGGTATCTTGGCCGACGTCGCAGCCATCGTCGGCGGAGAAGATCATCGCCAATGTCGCGGGGATCTCCCCACTGCCGACCGGTTCGCCGTCGGTGTAGAGCGTCACCTTGCCGCCCTTGCCCAGGCCGCCGCCGGCATAGGCGAACTCCATGCGCACCTGGTGGGCGCCCGCCGGCAGCGGGCTGTCGGCCTCGACGTAGAAGTGCTGCACACCACCCAGGTTGTAGCAGTACTTGAGCTTGCCGTCCTTGGCGTAGAGGCTCCAGCCGCCGATGTTGGCGCCCTGGGCGATGATCACCCCTTCGGCGCCGGTCTCAGGCACCTCGATCGCGGCCGTCACCGAGTGGGATTTGTTCTTGATACTGACTACGCAGTTCTCCGACAGGCGCCCCATGCCGGCGAAGAGCAGCTGGGTGTTGCCCTTGATCAGCACCGGTCGACCCGCGACGTCGGGGTTCATCCGTCTGCCGAGGTCGTCGTCCATCGGCAACACGTTGTAGCGCGTTGCCTCGATGAGCCACAGCCGCTGCAGCTCGTGAAGCTTCTCCGGCATCTCCTTCGACAAATCTTTGGCCTGGGTCCAGTCCTTCGTGGTGTCGTAGAGTTCCCACACGTCATCGTCGAAGGCGGGGGTCTCCTCGCCGATGAGGATCCAGGGCGTCTTATGCCGGGTCACTGCGGTCCAGCCCTTGTGATAGATGCCGCGGTTGCCGAACATCTCGAAGTACTGCGTCTCGTGTCGCTCGGGCGCATCGGCGTCGTTGAACGAGTACAGCATGCTGACCCCTTCGATGGGCGACTGCTGCACACCGTTCACCGAGATCGGCTCTGGCAGCCCCGCCGCCTCCAGGATCGTCGGCGCGACGTCGATGACATGGTGGAACTGCCAGCGCATCTCACCCGCCGCGCCGATTCCCTTGGGCCAGTGCACGATCGTTCCGTTGCGCGTCCCGCCCCAGTGCGACGCGACCTGCTTGGTCCACTGATACGGCGTGTCCATGGCGTGCGCCCAACCCACCGCGTAGTGGTTGTAGGATTCCGGGCCGCCGATCTGGTCGAGGCGCTCCATCAGAAACTCCGGCGTCTCGATCTCCGACATGCCGTTGAAGTTCAGCATCTCGTTGAACGTCCCGTTGAGCGTGCCCTCGCCCGACGCGCCGTTGTCGCCGATGATGTAGTACACCAGCGTGTCGTCGAGGACACCCAGCTTGTCCAGGCTGTCCAGCAGGCGGCCGACCTGATGGTCGGTGTACTCCAAAAAGCCCGCATACACCTCCATCTGGCGGCGCAACACCGGCTTGAGCGCCTCGGGCATCTCGTCCCACGCCGGGATCTCCTTATGGCGCGCAGTGAGCTGGCAGTCCGCCGGGATCACGCCGAGCTTCTTCTGCCGGGCGAAAGTCTCCTCGCGCAGCGCGTCCCAGCCCGCGTCGAACTTGCCCTTGTATTTCTCGGCCCATTCGTTGGGCACGTGGTGGGGCGCGTGGGTGGCGCCGGGAGCGAAGTAGGCGAAAAACGGCTTGTCGGGGGCCAGCGCCTGCTGCTGCCCGATCCAGGCGATGGCCTTATCGGTCATGTCCTCCATGAAGTGGTAACCCTCTTCGGGCGTCCGGTCCGGCTCAACCGCCGTGGTGCCCTCATACACCGTCGGATACCACTGGTTGGCCTCACCGCCGATGAAACCGTAGAAATACTCAAAGCCGCCCCCGCCAGTGGGCCAGGCATCGAACGGCCCGACCGGACTGGTCTCCCATACCGGCACTTCGTGGCACTTGCCGAACTGCGCGGTGTTGTAACCGTTGAGCTTCAGCGTGCGCGCCAGCGGCGACATGGTGTTGGGCAGCACCGAGCTGTAGCCCGGTGCGCCCGTGGCGATCTCGGTGATCCCGCCCATGCCGGCCGAATGGTGGTTGCGCCCGGTCAACAGCGCCTGCCGGGTCGGCGAACACAGCGCGGTGGTGTGAAAGCGGTTATATTTCAGGCCGCCCTCCGCCAGCCTCTCCGCGGTCGGCGTCTGGCACGGACCACCGAAGGCGCTGGCCGCGCCGAACCCGACGTCGTCAAGCAGAATCAGCAACACATTCGGTGCGGCCGCGGGCGGACGCAGCTGCTCGATCGGCGGGAATGAAGTGTCGGGATCCTTCGCGTCATAGGTGATCAGACCGGTCCGCGGCGCACTCGGAATCGGCAGATGGGATCTAGCCTGGATCTTGTCGTCGCTCATGCTCTTGTCTCCTACTCTGTGGTGTCTCAACGTCTATGGCGGGCTCCATGCGGACACCAGGGCGGCACCGACATCTATCGATCGCCGCACCTCACGATGACCAGTCAACTCGTCGCCGGGTGTCCCTAGTTGCCGGGGATCCGACGCGTACTGCGATCGCGCTCATCGAAATCGCGCGACACAACTTGCGGGACGACAAGGGTTCACCCTGCCATCAACCAACGCTATACGCACGAAAGCGATGTCGTAACCGGTTCTCCCAAACGGCGATTCCAGTAGACCGGGACATACCCGCATTCCGGATCTCCTATTCGCCACCACCGCGCCGCGAGTAGCGTGGGCGCCATGACATCTGAGCTAATGAACTGGGACAGTGTCTACCGCGAGCAGGGGGAGTTCGAAGGTCCGCCGCCGTGGAATATCGGTGAGCCACAGCCGGAGTTGGCCGCGCTGATCGCGGCCGGCAAGTTCCGCAGCGACGTGCTGGACGCCGGCTGCGGGGTCGCCGAACTGTCGCTGACGCTGGCCGCCGAGGGCTACACCGTGGTCGGCATCGATCTGACACCCACCGCCGTCGCGGCAGCCACCAAAGCGGCGGCCGAACGCGGCTTTACCACCGCGACCTTCGTGCAGGCCGACATCACCTCGTTCACCGGTTATGACGGCAGGTTCAACACGATCGTGGATAGCACGCTCTTTCACTCGCTGCCCGTCGAGGGCCGCGATGGCTACCTGAACTCGGTACACCGCGCGGCGGCGCCAGGGGCCGCCTATTTCGTGCTGGTCTTCGCCAAGGGCGCCTTCCCCGCCGAGATGGAAACGAAGCCCAACGAAGTCGATGAGGACGAGTTGCGCGCCGCGGTGAGCCAGTACTGGGAGATCGACGAGATTCGGCCCGCCTATATCCACGCGAACATTCCCCAGATCCCCGGCGCGCCGTTCGAATTTCCACCGCACAACCGGGATGAAAAGGGCCGGATGAAGTTGCCGGCCTACTTGCTCACGGCACACAAAGCGCGCTGACGCCTATGGCCGGTAGCGTCGAAATCGACGCCACCGCGGCGCGGGCCTCGTCTCGCGCTTTTTTCGCGTTAGCGTCGATCTGGGCGTCAACTAGGCGCCGTCGCCGCGCTGGCCGCGATCAGCGCTTCGGCGAAGATCTCCAGATCATCGGCCGTGGTGTCCACGTGCGGCGAGATCCGCAGCACCGGCGCGCTCAGCTCCAGAGGCGCCCGCTGCACTCCGACGAAAGTGGTCAAGATCCGCCGTTCGGCCAGCAGCCAGGCCCGCACCGCTTGCGGATCGGCGCCGTCCACCGGGGCCAGGGTGGTGATCGCGCTGGGCTCTTCGACCCCTTCGACTACCGCCCACCCACTCACGTCGGCCAGTACCGTTCGGCTGATGCTTCCCAGCTCCGCTAGGCGCGCGCGCACGGCCTGGGGCCCGTACGCCAAATGTTCTCCCAATGCCAGCGAAAAACCAACGCGCGCAGCAATATTGGCTTCGCCGAATTCGAGTTGCCGGGCTATAGTCATCGACCCCGATTTCAGCGCCCAGTCCGGCGCGGCCAGCCTCGGACGCAGCCCCTCCATCACATCACGGCGCACCGCGAGCAGCCCGACACCGCGCGGCCCGGCGATCCACTTGCGCGACGAAGAATAGGTCACGTCCGCGTCCACCGCGCAGTCCACCTGGCCCAGCGCTTGGGCGGCGTCGACGACGAGTGGCAGCCCCAACTCGCGGCAGAGTTGCGCGATCATCGACAGCGGTTGCATCACACCGCTGTGGCTGGCCACCGCCGTCAGGTGGACCAGATCGGGCGGGTCGGCATCCAGGGCCAATGCCGCGTCGTCGAGCGCGACGCGGCCGTCTTCGAGGGTTGGCAGCAGCTGGCGGTCGAACCCGTGGGCGGCCATCATGGCCAGGTTGGGACCGTATTCGCCGGGCAGGCAGGCCAGCGTCCTTCGGTCAGCCGGTCCTGCCGGCCAGCTGCCCAGCAGCAGATCCAGCGCGTTCAGCGAGCCGGTGGTGAAGACAACCTCGGCATCGGCCATGCCGGCCAGCGCGGCGAACGCGACACGGCCGGCGTCGAGCATGTAGGTAGCCGCGTCGGCGGCGACGTATCCACCGACTTCGGACTCGTGGCGAGCGTGCTGGGCGGCGGCCTCGATCACCGCAAAGCTCTGCCGCGAGCAGGCCGCGCTGTCCAGGTGCAACCCAGCCACCGGCGGGCGGGCAGCCCGCCATCGGTCGGCCAGCGAATCTTCTGTCACTTCACGGCCAACGACAGTCCGAAGTCGCCTGCGCTGTCGGTCCACCACCGAATGAGACGCAACCCCGCGCCGGCCAATTCGGCACTGACCCCGTCCGGGCGGAACTTGCACGACACTTCGGTGAGCATTTCCTCGCCGGCCGCGAAGTCGACGGTCAGCTCGAGCGCACCGACTCGCACCCGCTGGTGACGGCCGGCCCGCAACCACATCTCGATGCGTTCCGCTTCGCCGTTCCAGCGGGCCACGTGTTGATAGGCGTCGACGTCGAAATCGGCGTCGAGTTCCCGGTTGACCACCGCGAGCACATTGCGGTTGAACGCCGCCGTCACCCCGGCGGCGTCGTCATAGGCGCGCACCAGCCGACCGGTGTCTTTGACCAAGTCCGTGCCCAGCAGCAGGCTGTCGCCGGGCCGCATCACCGCGGACAGGCTCGCCAGGAACTCGGTGCGCGGCCCGGGCGTGAGGTTGCCGATCGTCGACCCCAAGAACACAAACAAGCGTCGCCCGCCGTTCGGAATCTCGGTCAGGTGTTCTTCGAAATCGCCGCAGACGGCCTGGATTTCGACGCCGCCGTATTCGTGCTGGATGGCCGCCGCGGCCGTCGACAGTATGCCGGCGTCGACGTCGAACGGTATGAACCTGCGCAGCGATCCGCGGCTATGCAGCGCGTCGAGCAGCATCCGGGTCTTCTCCGACGTTCCGCTCCCCAATTCGACCAGGGTGTCGGCTTCGCTGGCCGATGCGACCTCGGCGGAACGTGCGCGCAAGATCTCGGCCTCGGCACGCGTCGGGTAATACTCGGGCAACCGGGTGATCTGGTCGAACAGATCGCTGCCCACCGAATCATAGAACCACTTGGGCGGCAACGACTTCGGCGTATTCTGCAGGCCATCTAAGACATCGCGGCGCAACGCGTGATACGCCGAGTCGGCGGCAAGGTGGTTGGACAGCGACAACGTAATCAACGTCCTTTCGGGTGATCCAACGGGGTCAACGTGACGCCCTGCGCGGTGACTTCGACGAGGTGGCGGTCGGGCACGTCCTCCCAGTTCGAGTCGTTGTCGTAGGGCTCGCTGGCCACCACCACCCCGTCCTCACGGCGCAGGATGGACAAGGTTTCGCCCCAGGCGGTGGCCAGCAGGCGGGAGCCGTTGGCGGCCAAGATGTTAAGCCGGGCATTGGGGTCGGCTGTTGCCAACTCGGCGATGGTGTCACCCAACGTGTCGAGCCCGCGCGCGAAGATGGTGGCCGCGAGTACGGCGCTGTCGCAAACGGATTCGGCTTCCGAAGTAGTCGGCAGCACTGTCCGGTCGACAATCCCGTTGTGCGACAACAACCACTGGCCGTCGGTAAACGGCGCCGTCGCGCTGGTTTCGATGGGCATGCCGACGGTTGCCGAGCGCACCGCAGCGACCACGCAGTGGCTGCGCAGGGCCGGTGCGACCGAGTCGAACGACACGTCGCCCCAGAGCGGCGCCTGGCTACGCCAGCGCCGGGGCACGTCACCGTCGAAAAACCCCACGCCCCAACCGTCGGCGTTCATCAGGCAGTGCTTTTGCCGGCGCGGTGCATACGATTGCACCCGCAGCCCGTATGGCGGGTCGGATACCAGCGAGGAGACCGTCACGTCAGCCCCGAGCCACCCGAGGTGACGACACATCAGGCGCCGTCCTGGGACACGTCCCACGCCAACCGGACACCGGAGAAGATCTGACGACGGTAGGGGTGATCCCAGTTCCGGAAACTGGGCCGCAGAATCGCCGGCTCGACGGCCCACGATCCGCCCCGCAGCACCCGGTAATCACGAAAGAAGAACGGCTGCGAGTACCGCTCGTAGATCATCGGGGCGAATCCCGGCCAAGGCCGCAGCGGTGAAGTTGTCCATTCCCAGACATCGCCTAGCATCTGCTCGACGCCGTATGCCGAGGCGCCGGCCGGGTAAGCGCCGACGGGCGCCGGGCGCAGCGCCGTGCCACCGAGGTTGGCAAGGGCAGCGAGGTTTTTCGTGGCTTCCGCTTCGCCCCACGAGTACCGACGCCGGGTGCTGGTCGCCGGATCCCACGCGCAGGCCTTCTCCCATTCCATCTCGGTGGGCAGCCGGGCACCGGCCCAGGCCGCATACGCCTCGGCCTCGAAGTAGGTGACGTGCTGTACCGGCTCGTTGGCGGGAATGTCTTCGACGTGGCCGAACCGGGTGCGCGTTGCACCGTCGGAACTCCAGAATTGCGGCGCGGTCAGGCCGGCGCTTAAGCGGTAGTGCCAGCCGCGCCCGGACCACCAGCGCGGCTGGTGGTAGCCGCCGTCGTCGATGAAGTGTCGCCATTCACCGTTGGTGACCGGAACCCGGCCAATCCGGAACGCCGGCAGGTCGACGACGTGGGCGGGACGTTCGTTGTCCAACGAGCAGGGTTCGCTCATGGCGTCCACGCCGAGCACGAAAGGACCGGCGGGAACCAGCACCGAAGTGCCGGCCAGTCCCGGCCGGCCGGCCGGCAAGATCGACGTCTCGGACAGCAGCGGCGCGCCGCTGCGCAGGTTCAACGCCTGCAGCATCGTTTCGTCGTGCTGGTTTTCGTGGCTGACCACCATGCCGAACGCGAAGTCGTCACTGTCTTCGGGCAAGGCGTCCAGAGCGTCGAGCGCGGCGGACCGCACGGTCGCGCAATACGACCGCGCTTTCTCCGGGGATAGCAGCGGTAGGTCGACGCGACTGGCGCGGGAGTGTTCGAAAGCGTCGTAGAGGCTCTCGACGGCCGGCGGCAAAATCCCGGGCCGGGCGGGATCACCGCCGCGCAACAGCCACAGCTCTTCTTGCTGACCGATGTGCGCCAGGTCCCACACCAGCGGGCTCATCAACGGGTCGTATTGCCGGCAGAGTTCGGCATCGTCGAAATCGACCAGCCGCAACGTCCGCGTCCGCGCCCGCGCCAAACCGTCGGCAAAACTCTCCCGGGAAGTCACAGCCCCCCTTGCGCCAATCGCGCCACCATGGGCGCGATGCCGTGCTCGATCACTTGGTCGGAGAAATCGTCTCCGGGGCATCGGCCCTGCTCGACGCTGCGGACCAACCGGTGCATCGGATCGCCGAGTTCGGCCGGCGCCTTTTCGGCGGCGACGGCCACGCACTTGTTGGCCGCCTCGTACAGCCGCCGGTCACGCAGACCCGCCTGGGCTGCGGTATCCCAGGCGGTGGCCACCGGTTCGACGGCCTCGGCCGCGACGTCAGCGGCGACCGGGTCGTCGAGCAGTGCCACCAGCGTGAACACGACAGCGGGCCAGAAGGCATCCGGCACGCTGTCGAGATAGCGGATCTCCAGCCACTGCCTCGGGCGTACCGGCGGAAACAGTGTGGTCAGGTGGTATTCCAGGTCGGCGACCGTCGGCCGGCGATCGCCGAGCAACACCCGGCCGTCCACCCAGTCGGCAAAAGGCACCCAATGCGTGACCGCCACGGCGTCCGGGTCATGCACCAGCATCACCGGAGCCTTGAGCGCATAGCGCGCCCAGTCGGTGCCGGGGTCGTCGCCGCTGGCACCCAGGATGGGCCCGCAGCGTGCCGAGTCCATCTGACCCCATACCCGCTGCCGCGTAGAGACCCAACCGGTGAATTCGCCGCCCAGCATCGGAGAGTTGGCGGTCATCGCGATCATGGTGGGCCCCAGGGCGTGCGCCAGCCGTACCCGCGCCCCCCATCCGTCCCTGGGCCCGGCGTCCAGATTGACCTGAATCGATGCTGTGGACGTCATCATCGCCGCGCCCGCCTCCCCGGAGCGGCTGGCGGCGAAAAACTGCTCCATCGCGCGGTAACGCGCACCCGGGTTGATGCGCTTGGGCGGCCGCAGCGGATCCGCCCCGAGGAAGACCAGACCCAGCCCGGCGTCAGCGAAGGCCGACCGCAGCACGGTTTGGTCGCGATTCATCGCATCGATGGCGGCAACGACGCCGTCGGCGGGCGGGCCGGACAGCTCGACGGCGCCGCCCGGTTCCACGGTGATCCCGCTGCCGCCGGGCAAAGCGGGTAGGAGCTCGAGAACCTCGGCGATTTCGTCCCAGCTCGGCCTGCGGTGCGGGTCGGCCGGGTCGTGGCAGTGGGCCTCCATCTCGAGGCCCACCCGCCCCAGTGGGGCATCCACCAGACAGCCGCCGGCGATGTAGTGCGCGGCGGCCGACGAGTCGGCCATCTCGGCTTCGGCGGGGCGAGGAGTATCCAGTTGCGAGTCCGCGGTAGTGATAGCGGCGAACGTCATATCACGATCCCTCCGGGCCCGAGCATGCCCGAGCATGCCTTTGCGGACCGCTTCCCTGCGCAGCTAACGGAACCATAACCGCCACCACTTCATCTAGCAGATGCCCCCGACATATTCCCGTCCCCGTACTTTTTAGCTGCACGGCTAAGACGGGTACCCAATCGGTTGACTATTGACCCAGCGCGTTCTGCATAGCCCCGGCCAGCACGTTCACCGCGGGTCCGGCGTTGCCGGATTGGCAAACCTTCGCCTGCAGCAACACATTTTCGCGCAGCCTGGTTTGATTGAAGCACCGCCGATCGGTGCCGGCTTCTTGCTTGGTCCAGTTCTCATCGGTAGCACTGGGTGGCCCGCCGTCAAACGACCACACCTGCGTGGTGCCGTTATCCAGGTGCACCGCGGTGGTCTGTCCCGAGCAGCCCACCGTTCGGTCCACGACCCGATGGAAAGCCCGGCCCGCGGCGTCGTTGGTGGCGAACACCCCGACCGCCTGCTTGACGAAGTGGGTTTGATCGTTAGCCGACGTCGCAGTGATGGCTCCGTTGAACGACGCCAGGTCGGGGTCGTTGTATACCTCAGGCAACCCGATGTCCGCCCAGTTGTTGCACACCGGGAGATCGACCCAATCGCCCTGGAACGGTTCGGTGAACATCGACTCCCACCCCATCGGCCCGCCGACGATGTTGCCGACCGACCCTTTACCGAGGACCGCGTAGTTGACCACCCCCGGATCCGAGGGGTTGGCGGCCGCAACGGGGATCGCGACCGGGCCGCCCAAAGCCAGGCCGATGGCGATCGCCACCGTGGCAACCCGCATGGTCATGGCTTCCGATCATGCCAACCTGGCCGGCCAGCCAGAAGTCAGGGTCGCCGTGGGCAACCCTGACTTCTGCCCGATGGAACTACTGGCCCGAGTTGGCCCGGACGCCTTCCTCGACCAACTTGCCGAGATCGGGGTCGACGTTGCGCCAGTACTCGAACACCCGCGACAGCACCGGCTCCTTAACACCCTTGCAAACATGGCCAATGATGTTGTGTGCCAAACGCTCCCGGGCCGCGTCATCGAGAACTTCTCGAACCATGGTGCCGGCCTGCCCCCAGTCGTCGTCCTCGGCGTGCAGCGTGTACGCCGCGCGGACCATGTCGCCGTCAGCATGCCAGCACACCTCAGCGGCGCGTGCCGGGTCGGCCTGCGGGCCGCCGTAGGAGTTGGGCGCATACACCGGATCGGAGGCATTCTTCACCCGCATGGCGCCGTCTTTGGAGTAGCTGTGCACCTCGACCTTCGGTTCGTTGACCGGGATCTGCCGGTAGTTGGTCCCCAGCCTTGCGCGATGCGCGTCGGAGTAGGAGAAGCCGCGGGCCTGCAGCATCTTGTCCGGACTCAACCCGGTGCCGGGCACGGTGTTGTTCGGCTCGAAGGCGGCCTGCTCGATCTCGGTGTGGTAGTCGGTGACGTTGCGGTTCAGCGTCATCTTGCCGACGTCGATCAACGGGTAGTCGCCGTGCGGCCACACTTTCGTCAGGTCGAACGGGTTGAACCGGTAGTTCTTAGCCTCCTCGTACGGCATGATCTGCATCTTGAGCGTCCAGCTCGGGTAGTCACCACGCTCAATCGCCTCATAGAGGTCTCGCTGGTGGTAGTCGCCGTCCTCACCGGCCAGCTGGTCGGCGTCCTCCTGGGTCAGGAAGTCATTGCCCTGGTCGGTGACGAAGTGGTACTTCACCCAGAAGATCTCGCCGGCGGCATTGATCCAGCTGTAGGTGTGGCTGCTGTAGCCGTTCATGTTCCGCCATGTTTTGGGGATCCCCCGATCGCCCATCAGCCAGGTCACCTGGTGCGCGGACTCCGGCGACAACGACCAGAAGTCCCACTGCATGTTGTGGTCGCGCAAGTTCGTTGCCTGCATGCGCTTCTGGGACCGGATGAAGTGCTGGAACTTCAGCGGGTCGCGCATGAAGAAGACCGGCGTGTTGTTGCCGACCAGGTCGAAGTTGCCTTCGGTCGTGTAGAACTTCAAGGCGAAGCCGCGCGGGTCCCGCCAGGTGTCCGGGCTGCCGCGCTCGCCAGCGACGGTGGAGAACCGGGCCAGCATCTCGGTCTTGGTGCCCGGCTGGAAAACAGCGGCCCGGGTGTACTTGCTGACGTCGTTGGTCACCTCGAACTGGCCGAACGCGCCGCCGCCCTTGGCGTGTGGTTGGCGCTCCGGGATGCGTTCCCGGTTGAACATCGCCATCTGTTCGATCAGGTAGTGGTCCTGCAACAGGATCGGGCCGTCGGGACCGATCGTCAGCGACTGATCGTCGCTCGGCGCAGCAATGCCGGCGTCAGTGGTGGTGAAACGCTCCGTCATCTCGCTATCTCCTCGTTCACTGGGCTGCCTTCACCGAAGCTACAGGCTGTAAAACCGGATAGCGTGGCGATCGACTTTGTCTCTGCGCCAAGCACTTTCAGGGCGCATCCGGGTGTCCGGGCTACCCCTAAGGGCGCGGTCCCGGCGCGTTGGGAGCGGGGCTCGGAACGCTGGTCGTCTGTGACTGGCCGGGACCACCCGGACCACCCGGTCCGCCCGGTCCGCCCGGGGGCATGGGAACGATCAATCCGGGGCCGCCAGGTCCGCCGGACGGCCACGGTCCGTTGCCCGGCCCGGGGCCCGGTCCGGGGCCCCTTGGGTTGAACATCGTGCCGTGGTGATGGTGACACCGGTAGTGATGTCCGAAGACCATGGCCCCGGAGAAGAACACGACCGAAAGGATGAAAACGATCCCCGCGACGATGACCACCCACGCTGCGGCCGTGTAAAGCCTCGGCGGCTTCGCCCACTGCGGTGGCGGCGGTGGCGGTGGCGGCGGAGCTGCGGCGGCGGAAGTGGGCTGGGCCGGCGGTTCGGGTGTCTCGCTCATGCCTTGAATATTGCCCCTGGCCGCAACGGTTGTAACAGGTTCGGCCCACGAAATTGCTGTGAATCGAAACGCGGCGGTAAGTCGCCGGTTATGAACGGTTATGCGACGACGCGCAGCCCGGCGCTCGATCGAGCACCGGGCTGCTGGTCGTTCAGTTGGTGCGCCTAGGGCGTCCTGGATGGGGCGACCGACGACGGAATCTGGCCGGGTCCGGGGGCGCCAGGGGTCATCGACGCAGGTCCACCGCCCGGCATGCCCGCAGGTCCACCGGCACCCGGTCCGCCCGGGCCGCCGGGGCCGCCCGGATGCATCCACATCGCGTGGGGCTTGTGGTGGCGGTGGTGATGGAAGCCGCCGTGGTGACCGGCGTGCCTGCCGAGCGTGAAGCCGGTGAAGAAAATGACCGCGACGATGAAGACGATCCCGGCGACGATGGCAACCCACGCCGCGAATTGGAAGACCCTGGGGGTCCGGTATGGCGCTGCCTCTACTGGCGCAGGCGCAGTTGCAGTTGCGGTTGAAGTCCGCACAGGGGGGGTTTCAGGTGTTTCACTCATGAGACAAATGATGAAGGGGTCAACAGTAGTTACGGCTATGCCCTAGTTAGGTAGCAGCTGTGAGCTGAAACCTCGCCTAGTTGGCAAATCGCCCCGATCGGCTCGATTCAAGCGCGCTATGTAGCCGCCGAATCTGGTGCGGGCTTCGTCCAGGTCGTCTGCTAAACAGCCGGGAGCGGATTGCGGTCACCCACCTCCGGAACTAATCCGGAACTAATAGAGCTCGGGTGTTACAAGGCGGCCAATCGAGGCTCACCCCATCCCACCTCCGGCCCCGCCGCCGAGGTCATGGTCATGCGGTATCTCCTCTGTGGGCTCCACAGACTCGGGTGCGGGACTAGGCTGTGCGGAAGTGGTCGGCGGCGCCGCCGGGATGGACGGACCTATGGCCATTGGAGTTGTCGCCGTATTGGTTGCCGAATTAGCGGCGGCGCCAACGCAGGTGACCGCTAGCACAAGCACAGCGGCACCACCAAGGAGCGCAAACCCTCTTTTGGCTTCAGACATCATCAAATCCTTGCTCTCATCTCGGACTCAGTGGCATACCGCCTTATCGCGCACCCAAGCCCTGATTGACTTCGTGCTGTTGACCGTACTGGCTGAAACCCCGGAGCACATTTCCTACGACGAAGAAAAAATCCGCTAATCCGGCTTGAACGGGTTGACCGCGAACTGGATCACCCGGTAGGGCGCGCGAGCACGCGGATCGGTGTTATTCCATTGGCTGACGAAAATCCGCAGCTCATCGAGCGTGGAGCCGGGCGAGATGTACCCGCCGTAGGGTTGCGCGAGCCGGTTGTCATACGGGGGCGGCAAGCGTTCCGCCGGATCCGGCCACTCGTCGTGCTGCACCACCGTGGTCACCGGGGCCCCACCGAGCGACGTCGGGTCATTGGCCACTCTGATCTCCATGTTGCCCGTGTTGGCGTTGAAATATGACAGCACGGCCTTGCCGTCGATCTGCCTGATGGACATCTCTCCCACCTTGTCGGGCCACAACGGTGTCGGTGGCTTGTTCCAGCCGCCTCCCGCCCCAGACGCCCAGCCCTGCCACTTCGACCGGTCGGTGAAGGTTTGCGGTGTGGCCCGATACAGCACCGCCGGAAGTCTGCGGGTGAAGCTGTCGGCCACGATGTAAACCCACCCGGTTGGCGAATCCGGCGTCGGGATCGGGTCGTAGTATCCGCTGATCTGCGTCTGCGACCCGCCCTGGTACGAGGCGGCTCGCCGGGACCCGGCCATCGTCTGCCAGCCCGCACGCGCCGGCTCGGCCATCACCAAACGCGAGGTCTGCGGCTCCAGGTTTTTCGTGGTCGTCACCATCAAGTAGTTGCGCCGGTTGATCTGCACCACACCGGCGGGCAGTTGCGAGTCCCCCGGCGGCGTGGGGTCGGCCAGTAGGGGTTTGCTGAGGCCGGTGACGCCGGTGTAGCGCACCCCGGTGGGATCGTCGACGGACGCGGTGTCGACGCGCAGCGCGACCGGCGAGTACCAACCACCGAACCCGACACCCTGGCCGGCGAAACTGTCGCCGCAGACCTGCAGCAGCTCAGCGGGGAACTCGACGAACTCGCACAAGTCGGTCGCGCCGATGCCGTAGTCCCCGGTGCCGGTGCCGGTGCCGGCGGTGGGACCGATCCGCACCACCTGACCGGGTGCCAGCGGCTGCAGGATGGGCTCGGGAGCCGGCGCCGGCGGGTCGGCGTGCGCGGCCCATGGCCCTCCCCACAAGCACTGCGGCACAAGCAGAGACACAACAAACAGCGAGCACCGCGTGACCAGGCGAGTGTGGGTGGAGCTCACCCGCGGGTCACAATGCAGATCGTATTTCAGAGGCCAGCAGCTCGGCGATCTGAATGGTGTTCAGCGCCGCCCCTTTGCGCAGGTTATCGCTCGAAACGAACAGGGCCAGGCCGCGCCCGTCGGGCGCCCCCGGATCATGCCGGATGCGTCCGACCAGTGATTCGTCGACGCCGGCGGCCGCCAACGGGGTCGGCACATCGACCACCTTGACGCCGGGTGCGCAGTCCAGCAACTCGCGGGCACGCTCGGGCGACAACGGCCGGGCGAACTCGGCGTTGATCGACAGCGAGTGCCCGGTGAACACCGGAACCCGTACACAGGTACCGCTGACCAGCAGGTCGGGAATGCCGAGGATCTTGCGGCTCTCGAAGCGCAGCTTCTGGTCCTCGTCGGTCTCCCCGGAGCTGTCGTCCACCAGCGATCCGGCCAGCGGCACCACGTTGAACGCGATCGGCGCAACATAGGTCTTCGGCGGCGGGAACTCACATGCGGAGCCGTCGTGCACCAGCCGTTCGGCGTCGTCGACCACCGCCCGCACCTGCTCGGCGAGCTCTGCCACTCCGGCCAGCCCGCTGCCGGACACCGCTTGATAGGTCGAGGCCACCATGCGCACCAGCCGAGCTTCGTCATGCAACACCTTGAGCACCGGCATCGCGGCCATAGTGGTGCAGTTCGGGTTGGCGATGATGCCCTTCTTGAGAGACCGAGCGCGGCGGGCGACATCCCGTTCGAAGTTCACCTCGGACACCACCAACGGCACGTCCGGGTCCTTGCGCCACGCCGACGAGTTGTCGATCACCGTCACTCCGGCCGCGGCGAACCGCGGTGCCTGCACCCGCGACATCGCCGAGCCGGCGGAGAACAATGCGATGTCCAGGCCGCTGGGGTCCGCCGTCTCGGCGTCTTCGACCTCGATCTCCTGGCCACGAAAGGCCAGCTTGCGGCCCTGTGAGCGGGCCGACGCGAAAAACCGCACCGACCCCCGACTACCAGCGGCCGGAAAGTCACGCTCCTCGAGCAGCGTGCGCATCACCTGACCCACCTGACCGGTGGCGCCGACTACCCCAATCGACAAACCAGTTGCGCCCATCTACCGACCCGTCCCCGCATACACCGTCACCTTCTCCTCGCCGCCAAGCCCGAACGCCTCGTGCAACGCGACGACGGCTTTATCTAGTTCGGTGTCGCGGCACAGCACGGAGATGCGGATTTCGGAGGTGGAGATCAGCTCCATGTTGACGCCCACTTCGGCCAGCGCTTCACAGAAGGTCGCGGTGACCCCGGGATGGCTACGCATGCCTGCCCCGATCAGCGACACCTTGCCGATGTGGTCGTCGTAGAGCAGCTGGGTGAACCCGATCTCGTCTTTGAGCGCGTCCAGCTTGGCCACCGCGGTGGGTCCGCTGTCGCGAGAGCAGGTGAAGGTGATGTCGGTCCTGCCGTCCTCAACCTTGGAGATGTTCTGCAACACCATGTCGATGTTCACCTCGGCGTCGGCGACGGCCCGGAAGACCCTGGCCGCGTACCCCGGGATGTCGGGTAGCCCGACGATGGTCACCTTGGCCTCGCTGCGGTCGTGCGCGACACCGGTCAGGATGGGGTCTTCCATGGGTATGTCCTTGATCGATCCGACAACGACGGTGCCTGGTTTGTCCGAATACGACGATCGGACGTGCACCGGAAGGTTGTAGCGGCGTGCGTATTCCACGCAGCGCAGCATCAGCACCTTGGCGCCGCACGCCGCCATCTCGAGCATCTCTTCGAAGGTCACCGTGTCGAGCTTGCGGGCGTTGTGCACGATCCTCGGGTCCGCGCTGAAGATGCCGTCCACATCGGTGTAGATCTCGCAGACGTCGGCGTGCAGCGCCGCGGCCAGGGCGACCGCGGTGGTGTCTGACCCACCGCGACCCAGCGTGGTGACGTCCCGGGTGTCCTGGCTGACACCTTGGAACCCGGCGACCAACACGATCCGGCCCTCGTCGAGCGCGGACTGCACCCGGCTCGGCGTGACGTCGATGATCTTCGCGTTGCCGTGGGTGCTGGTGGTGATGACGCCGGCCTGCGAACCGGTGAACGAGCGAGCGTGCGCGCCCAGTGATTCGATAGCCATGGCCACCAGCGCGTTGGAGATGCGTTCGCCGGCGGTCAGCAGCATGTCAAGTTCCCGGGGCGGCGGGACCGGGCATACCTGCTGAGCCAGGTCCAGCAGGTCGTCGGTGGTGTCGCCCATCGCCGAGACCACCACAACGACGTCATTGCCCTGCTTCTTGGTCTCGACGATGCGCTCGGCCACGCGGCGGATCCGGTCGGCGTCGGCCACCGAGGATCCGCCGTACTTCTGCACGACGAGCGCCACGTTTCTCTTCCTGCCCTTCCGGCCTTGGTTTAAGTCCACAACAGAATACGTGCCACCGCACCTTGGTTAACGCCGCGATCCTGGGCGCCGCAGCCTGCGGTTTAGGTCCCGCGTTGGGGCGGTTTTCGCCGAGTTTTATCTTCAGGCGCCAATCGCGGTAGAGTTCAGGTCGTGCAGCGGGTGCTCCTCCTCGGCCGCCGCGACGGGGTCTGATCCAGACCGGCCTCCCGTCGCGGGTGTTCGCGATGCGCCGGTCTGAGGTTCCTTCTGATACCCCCCGGAGCAACTACCGTGACTTCCAATCCCGACGCATATAGCTCGGCACGAACGATCGTCAAACCCGCGGGCCCGCCCGGGCCCGGGCAACCCGCGTGGAATCCCCAGCGGGGCTCGTCGATGCCAGTGAATCGGTACCGGCCATTCGCCGAGGAAATCGAGCCCATCCGGCTCGCCGACCGCAGCTGGCCCGACCGCGTCATCACGCGTGCCCCCCTGTGGTGCGCGGTGGATCTGCGTGACGGCAATCAGGCGCTGATCGACCCGATGAGCCCCACCCGCAAGCGCCGCATGTTCGACCTGCTGGTCCGCATGGGCTACAAGGAGATCGAGGTCGGATTCCCGTCGGCCAGCCAGACCGACTTCGACTTCGTCCGCGCGATCATCACCGACGGCGCGGTTCCCGACGACGTCACCATCCAGGTGCTGACCCAGTGCCGTCCCGAGCTGATCGAGCGCACCTTCGAGGCGTGTGCAGGTGCGCCGCGGGCGATCGTGCACTTCTACAACTCGACGTCAATCCTGCAGCGCCGGGTGGTTTTCCGCGCCGACCGGGCGGCGGTGCGGGCCATCGCGACCGACGGCGCTCGCAAATGCGTCGAGGAGGCCGCCAAATGCCCGGGCACGCAGTGGCGGTTCGAGTACTCGCCGGAGTCCTACACGGGGACCGAACTCGAGTACGCCAAGCAGGTGTGCGACGCCGTCGGCGAAATCATCCAACCGACGCCGGACAATCCGATCATCTTCAACCTGCCTGCCACTGTGGAGATGGCCACCCCCAACGTCTACGCCGACTCGATCGAGTGGATGAGCCGCAACCTGGCCAACCGGGAGTCCGTGATCCTGAGCCTGCATCCACACAACGACCGCGGAACCGCCGTCGCCGCAGCAGAATTGGGCTTTTCTGCCGGCGCCGACCGGATCGAGGGCTGCCTGTTCGGCAACGGGGAGCGCACCGGCAACGTGTGTCTGGTGACGCTGGGGCTGAACCTGTTCTCCCGCGGCGTGGACCCCCAGATCGACTTCTCCAATATCGACGAGATCCGCCGCACGGTGGAGTACTGCAACCAGCTACCGGTGCCCGAACGTCACCCCTACGGCGGGGACCTGGTCTATACCGCGTTCTCCGGCAGCCATCAGGACGCCATCAACAAGGGCCTCGACCAGATGAAAATCGACGCCGACGCGGCGGACACCGACGTCGAGGACATGCTCTGGCAGGTGCCGTATCTGCCGATCGATCCCAAGGACGTCGGGCGCACCTACGAGGCGGTGATCCGGGTCAACTCGCAATCCGGCAAGGGCGGGGTGTCCTATGTTATGAAGGCCGACCACGGCCTGGCACTGCCACGACGGCTGCAGATCGAATTCTCCCAGGTGATCCAGAAAATCACCGAGGGCGAGGGTGGTGAAGTCTCGCCGAAGGAGATGTGGGAAGCGTTCTCCGACGAGTACCTGGCCCCGGTCTGGCCGCTGGAGCGGATAAAGCAGCACATCGATGTCGCGGAGGAAGACAGCGGCACGACGACCATCACCGCCACCGTCAAGATCAACCGGGTGGAGACCGAAATCAGCGGTGCCGGCAACGGCCCGCTGGCCGCGTTCGTCCACGCGCTGGGCAGTGTCGGGTTCGACGTAGCCGTCCTGGACTACTCCGAGCATGCGATGAGCGCTGGCGACGACGCGCAGGCGGCGGCCTATGTGGAAGCTTCGGTGGCCGTGCCGATCGCGAGCGCGGCGGAGCCGGGCGAAGCGGGTCGGCACGCAGACGGCTCCGTGCCGATCGCGAGCGCGGCGGAGCCGGGCGAAGCGGGTCGGCACGCAGACGGCCCGAGACGCACGGTGTGGGGCGTGGGCATTGCGCCGTCCATCACCACGGCGTCACTGCGCGCGGTGGTGTCGGCGGTCAACCGCGCATCGCGCTAAGCCTCAAAAAGCGCGAGCTGCCGGTCGACCGTGGTGACATCGACGAATTCCTCCATGCTGGTGCCGCCGACCACGGCGCGAATGCAGTCCATGAACTGTGTGTCAGAAATCACCGGCACCCCCAGTTGCCGCGCCAGGTAGCCCTTGCCCTGTTCAGGGGCGGAGTCGTTGCAGACCACCAGCGAGGTCTCCTTGTCGATAGCGTCGCTGTAGGCCAGCCCGGCATGCAGGATCCGCTCGACGAGTTCCTCATGGGTGCGTCCGACCTCCGCAGCCAGAGCCACCCGCATGCCCTGGACCAGCGGCCTGCCGCACACATAGGGTCCCGGGTTGAGATAGGGGCAGGGCATCCGGGAAGCCAGCACCTTCAACGGTCGCAGCTCGTCATGGGTGACCCGGCCGTTCGGCCACCGGCGCCTGGTCACCGGATGTACCGGCAACCAGATGTCGCGTTCGCGCGCCCGCTCCAGCGCCGACGCCAGCACGCCGGTCAACACCACTGCGTCGTCGAAGGCGTCGTGCGGCCGTTCCTGGGTCACGCCCCAGTACGCCGCGAGCGTCTCCAAACGCAGATTGTCGATGCCGAGGTCCAACCGCCGGGCCAGTTCGACCGTGCACATGACGGTGTCGACGGGAAGTTCGGCGTCGGCGAGCTCGGTTTCCGCGGCGAGGAATGCGTAGTCGAACGCGACGTTGTGCGCCACCAGCGTGCGGCCGCGCAACACCTCGACCACGTCACCGACGATGTCGGCGAACTGTGGTTGGTCTTCCAGCATGGCGGGGGTCAGGCCGTGCACGTGGGTGGGTCCCGGGTCCACCCCGGGGTTGAGCAGGCTGACGACGGATTGCTCGACTCGTCCGTCGGCGTCGAGGCCGAGCACCGCAAGACTGATGATCCGTGCCTGACCCGGCCGAAAGCCCGAGGTCTCCACGTCGATGACGGCCCAGCCCCCGTCCGGCCCGCTGGCCGGACGACCCCAAGACACCCGGTTCATGAACTGAGGATGGCACGTCGCACCGACATCACCTCGTCGCTGCGCGTCGTGTCGGCACTTAAAACTAGATGAGGGCGACCCGCTGCGTTCGGCAAAGAGCGCCGAGCTTGCGGTCGCCCTTAAACTGCGCGGGTGGTTACCACCCGTGCCCATCTGGCCCTCGCCGCGGGAGCAAGCGCGCGGTGGGCGTCGCGGGTAACCGGACGCGGGGCCGGGGCGATGATCGGCGGCCTGATCGCGATGACTTTGGACCGCTCGGTTCTCCGTCAGCTCGCGGCCGGACGGCGCACCGTCATCGTCACCGGAACCAACGGCAAGTCGACCACCACCCGGATGACCGCGGCCGCGCTGGCAACGCTGGACCCCAAAAATTCAGTAGCCACCAACGCCGAGGGCGCCAACATGGACGCCGGCCTGGTGGCTGCGCTGGCCGCTAACCGGCACGCGCCGCTGGCGGCCCTGGAAGTGGACGAGATGCACGTGCCGCACGTTTTGGATGCGGTAGAAGCCGCCGTCGTCGTTTTCCTCAACCTGTCGCGCGACCAGCTGGACCGGGTCGGCGAGATCAACGTCATCGAACGCACGCTGCGGGCCGGCCTGGCCCGGCACCCGAAGGCGGTCGTCGTCGCCAACTGCGACGACGTGCTGATGACCTCGGCGGCTTACGACAGCCCGAACGTGGTGTGGGTGGCCGCCGGCGGCGCGTGGCCGAACGACTCGGTCAGCTGTCCGCGCAGCGGTGAGGTCATCATCCGCGACAAGGGTCACTGGTATTCCACCGGCGCCGACTTCAAGCGGCCCAGCCCGCAGTGGTGGTTCGACGACGACACCCTCTACGGGCCCGACGGGCTGGCCCTGTCGATGCGGTTGGCCCTGCCTGGCGCGGTGAATCGGGGCAACGCCGCGCAGGCCGTGGCCGCCGCCGTCGCGCTGGGCGCCGATCCGACTTCGGCCGTCGCCGCAGTGTCCGAGGTCGACGAAGTCGCCGGACGCTATCGGACCGTCCGCATCGGTGAGCACGAAGCGCGGATCCTGCTGGCCAAGAATCCGGCCGGCTGGTCCGAGGCGCTGTCGATGGTGGACAAGCACGCGGCCGGGGTGGTCATCGCGGTCAACGGGCAGGTGCCCGACGGTGAGGACCTGTCGTGGCTGTGGGATGTGCGTTTCGAACACTTCGAAGAGACAGCCGTCGTCGCCGCGGGCGAACGCGGCACCGACCTGGCGGTGCGCCTCGGGTATGCGGGCGTCGAGCACACTTTGGTGCACGACACCATTGCCGCCATCGCGTCGTGCCCGCCCGGGCGGGTGGAGGTCGTCGCCAACTACACCGCGTTCCTTGCGCTGCAGCGGGCATTGGCGCGCCATGGCTGACTCGGCGGTGCGGATCGGGCTGGTGCTGCCCGACGTGATGGGCACCTACGGCGACGGCGGTAACGCTGTGGTGCTGCGCCAGCGGCTGCGGTTGCGGGGTATCGCCGCCGAGATCGTCGAGGTGACGCTGGCCGATCCGGTGCCGGAGTCGTTGGACCTCTACACGCTGGGCGGGGCGGAGGACTACGCGCAGCGGTTGGCCACCAAGCACCTTTTTCGATATCCCGGGCTGCAGCGCGCGGCGGAGCGGGGTGCACCCGTGCTGGCGATCTGTGCGGCCGTTCAGGTGCTCGGACAGTGGTACGAGACGTCATCGGGGGAACGGGTCGACGGAGTGGGGATGCTCGATGCGACCACCTCGCCGCAAAAGGCGCGCACTATCGGCGAGCTGGTGACCAAGCCGTTGTTGGCCGGGTTGACGCAGCCGTTGACCGGCTTCGAAAACCACCGGGGCGGCACCGTTTTGGGCCCCGCGGCGTCGTCGTTGGGCGCGGTGGTCAAGGGTGCGGGCAACCGGGCCGGCGACGGTTTCGACGGCGCGGTGCAGGGCGCCGTCGTCGCCACCTACATGCACGGACCGTGTCTGGCCCGCAACCCGGAGCTGGCCGATCTATTGCTGAGCAAGGTGGTGGGTGAGCTGGCGCCGCTGGAGATGCCCGAGGTGGAATTGTTGCGCCGCGAGCGGTTGCGTGCCTGATCCTTTTGTCCCGCGACGCTTAAACGGCTGCGACGACGCCACCCGGCGCCAAATCAGACCATGGCCCGGCGGCCGGTGAGCGCGCGGCCCAGTGTCAGCTCATCGGCGAACTCCAAGTCGCCGCCCATCGGCAGTCCGGAAGCGATCCGCGTCACGGTCAGGCCGGGGATGTCGCGCAGCATCCGGACCAGGTAGGTGGCGGTCGCCTCGCCCTCGGTGTTGGGGTCGGTGGCGATGATCACCTCGGTGATGTCGACATCGTCGACCCGCTCCCCGATCCGGCTCAGCAGCTCGCGGATCCGCAGCTGATCGGGACCCACTCCGGACAGCGGATCAAGTGCACCGCCCAGTACGTGGTAGCGGCCGCGGTATTCGCGGGTGCGCTCGACTGCCTGGACGTCCTTCGGCTCCTCGACCACGCAGACTAACGAGCCGTCCCGGCGAGGGTCCGCGCAGATCCGGCAACGCTCGTTGTCGGAGACGTTGCCGCACACCGCACAGAACCGCACACCGTCGCGGACCTTCGCCAGCACCGCGGTCAGCCGGTCGATATCCGGCGGTTCAACCGACAACAGGTGGAAGGCGATGCGCTGGGCGCTCTTGGGCCCGATACCCGGCAGCTTGCCGAGCTCGTCGATCAGATCCTGGACGGGTCCCTCAAACATGTCGGTGCAACTCAGAGCTACGGCGCCGGGGTGGGCGGTTGGGCAGGCGGACCACCCAACCCACCGGCCAGCGATCCCAGCCGCTCCTGCGCCATTTTGGTGACTTGCTTGGACGCGTCGGCCATGGCGCCGACGATCAGGTCCTGCAGGGTCTCGATGTCTGCGGGGTCGACGACCTGGGGGTCGATCTTGACCGCGACCACCTCGCCGCTCCCTTTGACGACGACCTTGACCAAACCCCCACCGGCCTGACCGTGCACCTCGGCGTTCGCGAGCTGTTGCTGGGCTTCCAGTAGCTTTTGCTGCATCTGCTGCGCCTGGGCCAGCAGCGCCGACATATCGCCTCCGGGTTGCATGACAGTCCCCTCGCGTCTTGGTCTCGAGTTGGTTTCGCCTGTGGGTGTCCGGCGATTTGAAACACCCAGCGTAAACCGCGCGGCGCTACCTTTGCGCCGTGGACCTACGAGTGAGCAGGCGTGTCGGGATCAGACTGGTGATCGGTGTGCTAATTGCTGCCTCGACGGCGATCACCCCGACCGCAGCAGCAATCCCTTCCAATATCGCCGGCATGGTGGTCTTCATCGATCCCGGCCACAACGGCTCCAATGACGCGTCCATCACCCGTCAGGTGCCTACCGGCCGCGGTGGCACCAAGAACTGCCAGGCCAGCGGAACATCGACCAACACCGGCTATCAGGAGCACACCTTCACCTGGGACACCGCGCTGCGGGTCCGCGCCGAGTTGAACGCCCTGGGTGTCCGGACCGCCCTGTCACGCGGCAACGACACTGGGCTGGGTCCGTGTGTCGACGAGCGCGCCAACATGGCCAATTCGCTGCGTCCCAACGCGGTCGTGAGCCTGCACGCCGACGGCGGCCCACCGTCCGGACGGGGATTCCACGTCTGCTATTCGGCACCGCCGCTCAACCAGGTGCAGGCTGGACCGTCGGTGCAGTTCGCCCGGATCATGCGCGATCAGTTGCAGGCCTCCGGCATCCCGCCTGCGAACTACATCGGCCAGAACGGTCTGTATGGGCGCTCGGACCTGGCCGGCCTCAACCTGGCGCAGTATCCGTCGATCCTGGTCGAGTTGGGCAACATGAAGAATCCCGCGGATTCGGCGCTGATGGAGTCCGCTGAGGGCAGGCAGAAATACGCCGACGCAGTGGTCCGCGGTGTCGCCGGCTTCCTGGCCACCCAGGCCCAGGTGCGCTAGCTTTCCAGCTGCTTCTTCAGGTTGGCCAGGACCTCGGCCTGAATCTTCTTCAAGCCCGATGGCGCAAAGGTCTTTTCAAAGAAGCCCTTGACGCCGCCCGCACCATTCCAGGTGGTCTTCACGGTGACGCTGGAGCCGGGCCCGGCAGGAGCAACCGTCCAGTTGGTGACCATGGACGAGTTCGCGTCTTTCTCGATGACGGTGTGGCCGGCGACGTCAACGTTGACCTGCACATCGCGAACGCGTGACTTGGTGGCCTGCAGCTTCCACTTGGCAACCGTGCCCGCTCCCTGCCCGCCCTGCAGCACCTGGTAGTCGCTGTACTGCGGTGACAGGATCTTCGGGCGGACCTTCTGATAGTCCGCGACGGCGGCAAGGGTGGCCGCGGGCTCGGCATTGATCAAGATCGTGCTCGCTGCGCTCACCTGTCCCAAAGCAACTCCTCGTTGTGATGATCTTCCGCGTGATGCCGCCCGCGCTCGGGTGCACGGGCTGTTGTCGAAGACTAGGGTATATGTGGTGCCTATCCCTGGATCTGCACTCTCGGCCCACAAGTCGGGCGTTGACCGGTTGATGGCGAGTTATCGATCCATCCCCGCAACGTCCGCGGTCCGGCTCGCCAAGCCGACCTCAAATCTGTTCCGCGCCCGCACTAAACGTGATGCGCCTGGCCTGGATACCTCGGGGCTGAGCAGCGTCTTGTGTGTCGATCCGGAAACCCGCACCGCCGACGTGGAAGGCATGTGCAGCTATCAGGACCTGGTGGCCGCGACCCTGCCGTACGGCCTTTCCCCGCTGGTTGTGCCGCAGCTGAAGACCATTACCCTCGGCGGTGCGGTCAGCGGCTTGGGTATCGAGTCGACGTCGTTTCGCAATGGCCTGCCACACGAATCGGTGCTGGAGATGGATATCCTCACCGGCGCCGGCGATCTGGTCACCGCATCCCGCACCCAGCACTCCGAGCTGTTCCGCGCCTTACCCAATTCCTATGGGACACTGGGGTATTCAACCCGGCTTCGGATCGAGCTGGAGCCCGTGGCACCGTTTGTGGCGTTGCGGCACGTCCGATTCCGCTCGCTGCCCGAGATGGTCGCGGCGGCCGAACGCATCATCGACACCGGCGGACAGGGCGGCACTCCCGTGGACTACCTCGACGGGGTGGTGTTCAGCGCCGACGAAAGCTACCTCTGCGTTGGCAGGCGAACCACAACCCCGGGACCCGTCAGCGACTACACCGGAAAGAACATCTACTACCAGTCAATCCGGCACGACTCCGTCGGAGTGGAGGCCACCAAAGATGACCGGCTGACGATGCACGACTACTTCTGGCGCTGGGACACCGATTGGTTTTGGTGCTCACGCGCGTTTGGCGTGCAGAACCCGCGACTGCGGCGCTGGTGGCCGCGCCGCTACCGGCGCAGCAGCGTCTACTCGAAGCTCGTCGCCATGGACCGGCGTTTCGGCGTGTCCGACTGGATCGAGAGGCGCAATGGTCGTCCGGCGCGTGAGCCGGTGGTGCAGGATATCGAGGTGCCGGTCGAACGGACCGTCGAATTCTTGGAGTGGTTCCTGGCCAACGTGCCGATCACACCAATCTGGTTGTGTCCGCTGCGACTGCGCGATCACGACGGCTGGCCGCTGTATCCGATGCGGCCGGATCACACCTACGTCAACATCGGCTTCTGGTCTTCGGTGCCGGCCGGCGCCACCGAGGGCGCAACCAACCGGATGATTGAAGCCAAGGTGAGCGAGCTCGACGGGCACAAGTCGCTGTATTCCGACTCCTTCTACACTCGCGAGGAGTTCGAGGAGCTCTACGGCGGCGAGGCCTATAACACGGTCAAGAAAATCTACGATCCCGATTCTCGTCTCCTCGACCTCTATGCAAAGGCGGTGCAACGGCGATGACGACGACCAAAGATCCCAACCACACCACGACGGGCAAGCTCAGCATGGCGGAGATTCTGGAGATCTTCACCGCATCCGCGCCGGAGCCGCTGAAGTTCACCGCGTACGACGGCAGCACCGCCGGAAGCGAGGATGCCGTACTGGGTCTCGATCTTCGGTCCCCTCGCGGCGCCACCTACCTGGCCACGGCTCCCGGCGAACTCGGCCTGGCCCGCGCGTACGTGTCAGGTGACTTGGAGGCATACGGCGTACATCCCGGCGATCCGTACCAGTTGCTCAAGACCCTGACCGACAGGGTCCAATTCAAGCGGCCGCCGGCGCGGGTGCTGGCCAATGTCGTCCGTTCGATCGGCGTCGAGCGTTTGTTGCCGGTCGCACCGCCGCCGCAGGAGGCGCCGCCACGGTGGCGCCGCGTCGCTGACGGCCTGATGCACAGCAAGACCCGTGACGCCGAGGCCATCCACCACCACTACGACGTGTCCAACACCTTCTACGAATGGGTGCTCGGTCCGTCGATGACCTACACGTGCGCGGTCTATCCCGACGCCGACGCGACGCTGGAAGAGGCCCAGGAGAACAAGTATCGGCTGGTTTTCGACAAGTTGCGGCTACAGCCGGGCGACCGGTTGCTCGACGTCGGTTGCGGCTGGGGCGGCATGGTGCGCTACGCGGCGCGGCGCGGTGTCCGCGCGATCGGTGCCACCCTGTCGGCCGAGCAGGCGAAGTGGGCGCAAAAGGCGATCGCCGACGATGGGCTTGGGGAGCTGGCCGAGGTGCGGCACTCCGACTACCGCGACGTGGGCGAGGTGGGATTCGACGCCGTTTCTTCGATCGGGTTGACCGAGCACATCGGCGTCAAGAATTACCCCGCCTATTTCGGCTTCCTCAAGTCGAAGCTGCGCACCGGCGGTCTGCTGCTCAATCACTGCATCACCCGCCACGACAACAAATCGACCTCCTTTGCGGGCGGATTCACCGACCGCTACGTCTTCCCGGACGGAGAGCTGACCGGCTCGGGCCGCATTACCACCGAGATCCAGGACGTTGGCTTGGAAGTTCTGCACGCGGAGAACTTGCGGCATCACTACGCGATGACGCTGCGCGACTGGTGCGCCAACCTGGTCGAGCACTGGGATGCCGCGGTCGCCGAGGTGGGGTTGGCGACCGCCAAGGTGTGGGGTCTGTACATGGCGGCCTCACGGGTGGCCTTCGAGCAGAACAACCTTCAGCTGCATCACGTGCTGGCAGCCAAGGTCGACGCGCGGGGCGACGACGACTTCCCGTTGCGACCGTGGTGGCACGCTTAGCCTGATTGCCCGGCTCCTCCTCCCGCCGCTGCGCGGCCGGCATCGTCGCCAGGCCTACCCGTTGTCGATGCGGCGGGCACCCAATTCGTTCTGTAGCAGCTCGAGTGCAACCTCTTCGGGGTCGCGGGGCGGTCCCGACGGCTCGGTGCGGCCGGCTTCGGCAAGCATGCGTTCCTCTTCGTCTTGCTGAGTGGAATCGACGTCAGGCGCCGGATCTTCCACTTTGGGGGTCACCGGGTTGGCTTCAGCGGGCGCCGATGCGCCGGCCTCACACCGCACCCGCCAGTTGACTCCCAGCGCGTCTTTGAGCGCTTCGGCGATGACGTCGGCGTTGCGCTGCTCGGACAGCCGCTTGGCCAGCGGCGCCGATGCATGGGTCAGCACCAGCGTGTTGTCCTCTATTGCGCGCACGGTAGCGCCCGCCAGCATCACCTCGGTGGTGCGGCTGCGCTGGCGCACCTTGTCGCGCACCGTCGGCCACATGGTTCGCACCGCGGCCGCGTTGAGTTCACCGGGCGCAGAAGCTGATTCGGGTGCTGGCGCCGGAGCCGGTTCGGACACCGGCTCGGGCTCGGGCTCGGGTGGTGCGGCCGCCCGGCGGGACCGGGCGGGCTCGGCAACCGGCTCGGCCGGCGCGGGCCGCGGCGCACTGCGAGCCGCTGGCGCGGCGGCATCCGCGGCGGGAATGGACATGCCCAGCCGAGTCTCGATCCGCTCGACGCGGTGCAGCAGCGCCGACTCGGTGTCGCTGGCCGAGGGCAGCAGCAATCGCGCACAGATCACTTCCAGCAGCAGACGCGGCGCCGTCGCACCGCGCATCTCCCCCAGCCCGGCCTGCACGACCTCGGCGTAGCGGGTCAGGGTCGCCGGCCCGATCCGGGTCGCCTGCTCGCGCATCCGGTCCAGCTCGTCCTCCGGTGCGTCCACCACGCCGCGGCTCGCGGCATCCGGAACCGCTTGCAGCAGGATGAGATCGCGGAACCGCTCCAGCAGATCGGTGGCAAAGCGCCGCGGGTCATGACCTGCATCGATCACCGACTCCACCGCGCCGAACAACGCGGCGGCGTCTGAAGCGGCGAGAGCATCGACGGCGTCGTCGATCAGTGCGACGTCGGTGGCGCCCAGCAGTCCCAGTGCCCGCTGGTAGGTCACGTGCGCACCCTCGGCGCCGGCCAACAACTGATCCAGCACCGAGAGGGTGTCACGTGGCGAGCCGCCCCCGGCGCGGATCACCAGCGGATATACCGCATCGTCGACGACGACGCCCTCTTGCTCACAGATCCGCCCGATCAACGCCCGCATGGTGCGCGGCGGCAACAGCCGGAACGGGTAGTGATGGGTGCGCGAACGAATCGTCGGCAGCACCTTCTCCGGTTCGGTGGTGGCGAAGATGAAGATGAGGTGTTCGGGCGGTTCCTCCACGATCTTGAGCAGCGCATTGAACCCCGCGGTGGTCACCATGTGCGCTTCGTCGACGATGAACACCCGGTAGCGCGATTGCGCCGGCGCGTAGAACGCGCGGTCCCGCAGCTCGCGAGTGTCGTCCACACCGCCGTGGCTGGCGGCGTCGAGCTCCACCACGTCGATGCTGCCGGGCGCGTTGGGTGCCAGCGCCGTGCAGGATTCGCAAACGCCGCATGGATTGGCCGTCGGCCCCTGCGCACAGTTCAGCGATCGGGCCAGGATGCGCGCTGACGAGGTCTTTCCACAGCCGCGCGGCCCGGAGAACAGGTACGCGTGGTTTATCCGGCCGGCTTCCAGGGCGATCGACAGGGGTTCGGTGACGTGCTCCTGCCCCACCACCTCGGCGAAGGTTGCCGGTCGATACTTGCGGTAGAGGGCCACGGTCAGCAGGCTACCGACGATCGGTGACTTGAGTTGTTCGGCTGGAATCGAGTGTGCATCCATGGCGTCGAGCGTGAACGCAGGGCGGGTTTTCTCAGGATTTCCCGCCCTCCGCGCACATTCGACGCCCCCAGGGCACACTCAACGCCAATGGCGCACACTCGCTGTCCTCAGGACACACCCGGCGCCGAAGTGGCCAGCCCCGGGTTGAGCAACCGCTCGCAGGCCGCCAGCAACGCGCAGGTGGCCAGCCCGTCGACGGCGTCGCGCAGGTCCGGGAGCGACGGGAAGGTGGGCGCGATCCGAATGTTCTTGTCGTCCGGATCTTTCCGGTACGGGAATGACGCACCCGCCTCGGTCACCGCGATACCGGCGTCCTTGGCCAGGGCGACGGTCCGCCGCGCGGTGCCGGGCAAAACGTCGAGGCTGATGAAATAACCGCCCTTGGGTTCGGTCCACGAAGCGATCTTGGAATCGCCCAGCCGCTGATCCAGGATTTCGAGCGTCAACGCGAATTTCGGCGCCAGTATCTGCTGGTGGCGCAGCATGTGCAGGCGTACCCCGTCGGCATCGCCGAAGAAGCGCAGATGCCGCAGCTGGTTGACCTTGTCCGGGCCGATCGATTTCTTCCCCGCGTATTGCAGATACCACGCGATGTTGCCCAGCGAGCCGCCCAGAAAGCTGACACCGGCGCCGGCGAAGGTGATCTTGGAGGTGGACGCGAAGACGTACGGCCGGTTGGGGTTGCCGGCCGTGGCCGCCAGCCCCAGTACGTCGACCTGGCGGATGAAGTCGTGTGTCAGGGTGTGCACCGCATACGCGTTGTCCCAGAACAGCCGGAAGTCAGCGGCCGCCGTGCGCATCTGGACGAGCCGGCGCACCGTCTCCCAGGAGTAGGTGATCCCGGTGGGGTTGCCGAACACCGGCACCGCCCACATCCCTTTGATGGCGGGGTCGACCGCGACCAGCTCTTCGATCAGGTCGACGTCGGGACCGTCCTGCAGCATCGGGACGGGGATCATCTCGATGCCCATCGTCTCGGTGATGGCAAAGTGCCGGTCATAGCCGGGGACGGGGCAGAGAAACTTGACGCTCGGTTCGTCCTTCCAGGGCCGCCGCGAGTCCACTCCGCCGTACAACATCGAGAAGGCGACCAGGTCGTGCATCAGCTCCAGGCTGGAATTGTTGCCCGCGATCAAGTTGGGCACGCCGATGCCGAGCAGCTCAGAGAAGATGGCCCGCAGCTCCGGCAGGCCGTGCAGGCCACCGTAGTTACGGGTGTCGGTGCCCTCGGCGTCGCGATAGTCGCCTCCGGGCAGGCTCAGCAGCTGGTTGGACAGATCGAGCTGCTCCGGCGACGGTTTGCCGCGGGTCAAATCCAGGGCCAGCTTTTTGGCCTGCAGATCCGCATAATCCTGCTGGTTGCGCGTGTACACGGCTGCCAGCTCTTGCACGCTGAGGGAATCCAAAGACACCGTGGACCCTTTCGCCGTCGAACGCCGTGGAGTTCGGGGTCGCACGGCCCCGACGTAGGGGACCCCGCGCACCCGACAGAGCCCATTGACCCTTGCTGCCTTCCGGCCCTGGGGGAGTTCACAGGATAGACGCCACGCGGGGTCCATCGCGAGTGTAATACCTGACCCGAAGTAACCGACGTGCAACTGCCGGCGGCCATCTCGGTAGCAACAGCACACTCGGTTACCATGGCCACGGAGGATTCGCCTAGTGGCCTATGGCGCTCGCCTGGAACGCGGGTTGGGTTAACAGCCCTCGCGGGTTCAAATCCCGCATCCTCCGCAATCGGTCCGCCATGCGGACATGCACGAATTGAATTGGAATCGGGTTGGTCGCCTTTAGGCTGGCTTGAGCCAACCAGCATGAGGAGGCTTATGGGGCGCAAGGTCGCCATAACGTGGCACGCGTCATTCTCGATCGGTGCCGGCGTCCTCTACTTCTTCTTTGTGTTGCCCCGCTGGCCTGAGCTGATGGGTGACACCTCGCATTCGTTGGGGACGGCGCTTCGGATCGTGACGGGTGCACTGTTCGCCCTGGCCGCATTGCCCGTGGTGTTCACCCTGTTGCGTACCCGCAAGCCGGAGCTGGGGACTCCGCAGCTGGCCCTGACCATCAGGGTCGCCTCGATCGTGGCCCATGTCCTGGCCGGGGTGCTGATCGTCGGCACAGCGATCAGCGAGATCTGGCTGAGCCTGGACGCTGCCGGACAGTGGCAGTTCGGCATCTACGGGGCCGCCGCCGCGATCGCGGTGCTCGGGTTCTTCGCGTTCTACCTGTCGTTTGTCGCCGAATTGCCGCCGCCACCGCCGAAACCGATCAAGGTGAAGAAACCCAAGAAGCGCCGTCTTCGCCGCAAGAAGGGCGACGAGGCCGACACTGAACTAGCCACTGAGGAAGCCGCAACCACCGAAGCCGCCGAGGACACAGAGGCCGAAGAAGCCGAGACGGTCGAGTCCGAAGCCAAGGAGCCCGAGGCGTCGGAACCCGAAGAAACCGAAAAGGCCGACGAGGCAGAGCCGGCAGACGAGCCCATGGGAGTCACCGCCGAGACCGCCGAGTCCGGGGCAGAACCGGAATCGGCCACCGAGGCAGCGCCCGCGGCCCAGGGGGCCGAAGACACCGAGGAGCCCCGAGGCGGGCTGCGTAACCGCCGCCCGACGGGGAAGGGGTCGCATCGAATGCGGCGCAGGCGCACCCCGGGTGGCGTCGCCGTCGACGAATAATCAGTCGCGGCGGCGAAGCCCCTCTACATAGGCGGCGATGCGCCGCTGCGTTTGGTCTGCGCCCCACATCTGGCGGACCTCGCTGTCAAGGCCGCCGGCTTCGCGGATCCGCGCCACGGTCGGAGCCCGCAGCTGCGTTTTCGTGTGCCGATAGGCGTCGGCCGGGATGTCGCCAAGATCTGATGCCTCCGCCACGGCCGCCTCGATTAGCTCGTCGGCGACGACGCGATGAGCGAGTCCGCTGGCAACGGCTTCAGGCCCCCGATGAGTGCGGCCGCCGAGCAACACTTCCTCGGCGTGGTCTCCGCATGCGTAGCGCATGACCTCTAGCGCGGCGACCGGAAACGGAACTCCGACGCGGACCTCGGATGCCCCGATCTGCGCATCGGGGCTGATCAGACGGCGGTCGCAGGCGCATGCCAGTACGCACCCACCCGCGATTGCGGCACCGTTGACCGCGGCCACCGTCGGCCCCGGATAGTTGAACATCGCCTCGAAGGCCGCGGATAGCGCCGGGATCAACTGGTCGGTGTAGCCGGCACCGCCCTCCACCACGCGGTTAAGGTCGACCCCGGCGCTGAATACGCGGCCCGCACCGGTGACGACGAGCGCGCCGGCGCCCGAACCCGCCACATCGCTGAGTGCAAGGGTCAGCTCTTCCAGTAGCTCGACATCGAGGGCGTTGACGCGCCCGGATGAAAGAGCCAATACCTGCACCGTTCCCGCGGCTTTAATCTCGATCACAATGACACACTCAAGCACGAGTCCCCGCGGCTAGTGCTGGCGACTCGCTACTGCGAGGACGATCGGAAGTTCGCGCCGACGCGGTGGTAGCCGTCAGCGATCTGTAACGCAACACCGGTGGCGAAGTCGCCGCGCACCGCCAGGATCGGCGACAGCGGTTGCCCCTTTTTGATCTTGGCCAGATCGGCGGCAACGTGGGGATTATCAGCGGGTAACAGCCTCAGCTGCGCTGACCGCAGAATTTTGACCTTCTTGTGCACGATGCTTCCAGCCTGCAGCCGCTCTGTCAGCTCTTCGACGGTGTGTGAGTCCGCGAGCAAACCCAGGTAGTCGGCGGCTGCCGGAAAGTCATGTGGCTCAGGCTTTTCCAGCCACTTCTCGCTGGGCATCGCACGCCTCCCTTCATAGCGCCGGCATCGACGCAGCCTACCGGGCTGACGCTACGAAATTTGGGATCGATAGCAACTCGGGCGGTCTGTACTTGCGCCATGACGACGCCACCGGGGCGGCGCATGAAGAAAGGAACCAGACGTGAAACGTATTCTCGCAGCTGCGATTGGCACCCTTGGCTGTGCATCGGCGCTGGCTGTCGTGATGACCGACCAATCCACCCCGAAGGTCGAGTCGTTGGCACTTGTCGGCGACGGCAACGCGTTGTCGGTCAGTAACAACATGGGCGCCAAAGTCGGCTCAGCCAACGTGGCGGTGGACGGCAATGTTCGATGCGGGCGGCCGTCATCTGACCGGACCGGCCACCGACGTCACGGTGCAACTGCGATCGGGAACCATCGGCGACACCGGCGCCCCTGGACGCCGACGGCCCCGCGACCTTCCCCCTGGCCGGCGACATCGGTGATCATCGGCGCCCCCGTATCGGACGCGGCGGAGACGCCCGAAACCCGGGAGCGGGTTCGCCGGTGGGCTCGGTCACGGTTGGGCCGGCCGCCCCACGACGCATTCCTGGCCGAAATCCTGGCCGCCGAATGTGACTACTGAGCCCTACGGCGCCGGGCGATTCCCTATGCTGAGCGAGTGCCAAACAACTATCGGGTCGTTCAGTGGAACACCGGCAACGTCGGCAAGAGTTCATTGCAATCAATCGCCGACAATCCCGCGCTTGAACTGATGGGCTGTTATGCCTGGTCACCGGCGAAAGTCGGCCGCGACGCCGGCGAGCTAGTCGGCATTGCGCCGCTGGGCGTAGCGGCCACCAATGACGTCGACGCGCTGCTGGCGCTGAAACCGGACTGCGTCGTCTACAACCCGATGTGGATCAACGTCGACGAGCTGGTCCGCATTCTGTCCGCGGGCGTCAACGTCGTGACGACGGCGTCCTTCATCACCGGCCACAACCTGGGCGAGGGCCGTGACCGGATCCTCGAGGCCTGCCAGAAGGGTGGCTCGACGATTTTCGGGTCCGGCGTCAGCCCCGGCTTCGCCGAGCTGTTGGCCATCGTGTCGGCGATGGTGTGCAACCGGATCGACAAGGTCACCGTCACCGAGGCCGCGGACACCACGTTCTATGACTCGCCGGCAACGGAGAAGCCCGTGGGCTTCGGCCAGCCGATCGACCACCCGGAGCTGCAGACGATGGCCGAAAAGGGGACGGCGATTTTCGGCGAGGCCGTCCGGCTGGTGGGCGACGCGCTCGGCGTCGAGCTCGACGAAGTGCGGTGCGTGGCCGAGTTCGCCCAAACCACAGCCGATCTCGACCTCGGGTCGTGGACGATAGCCGCCGGTTGCGTCGCCGGGGTCTACGCGAGCTGGCAGGGAATCGTCGGCGGCAAAACCCTGATCGACCTCAATGTCCGGTGGCGCAAGGGGCAGACGCTCGAGCCCGACTGGAAGATCGACCAAGACGGCTGGGTCATCCAGATCGATGGGCAGCCCACGGTGACAACCAAAGTCGGCTTTCTGCCGCCGCCGTATTTTGAGGCCGAGACGATCGCCGACTTCATGGCGCTCGGCCACATCATGACGGCGATGCCTACCATCAACGCGATTCCGGCCGTCGTTGCCGCGCCGCCGGGCATCGTCACCTACACCGACCTTCCGCTGACACTTCCCCGCGGATACGCACATCGGTGACATGTCAGCATTGAGCGGTGAACGCACACGACATCATTCGCGTCCTGGGCGCTGCGGTCGCGATGACGTCGGCGGTCTTGAGCTGTGCGATCAACATCCCTGCCGCCGACGAAAACCATCGACATGTTGCGCTGACGGTGACCCAGCATGCTCTGGCGGCACCAACATCATGGCGCACACGACATATGTTCAGTCCGGGATGACTTCTAAAGCCGCAACGTCGGTCGCTGGTCGGCTACCGAGCTAGGCGTCCCCCGACACCGCCGTGTCGGGAACGGTCGCCCCTCGCCGGGCGGGTTTGGTGTAGGGCGCGCCGAGCGGCGGCACTGCGAGCGGACCGTGGTGACGGCAGCCCTCGATGGCATTGCGCAGCGGACCGGCCAGTCCCGCAAACGATCCCATGTCGAACAGCAGCGGCGTCAACAGCCGGTTGTGGACGAAACCGAACGCGCTGCCGGCTTCGGGGTCGGCCCAACCCAGTGTTCCGCCCAGACCTACGTGTCCGAAACCGCTCAGCAGGCCAGGAACTGGGGATTCGTGGTAGCCCAGGTGAAAAGGCATGGGCACCACCATGTTCGCGTCGGGCCACTTACGCCGGGCCTGCCCGGTCAGGCCGCGAACCAACTCCTTGGACAGGTACTTTTTGCCGTCGATACGGCCGTCGTTGGCCAGCACGGCATACATCTTGGCCAAGCCGCGGCCGGTCACCACGCCGTTAGCGCCGGGCACCTCGCCATCCAGGAACGGTGTGTCCCCCTTGACCAGGGATACGACGCCAGGGAAGTACATGGCGCCGAGAGCGCCCGAGAATGGCAGACCGGCCACCTTCGGTGCGATGAAGTTGAACACCGGGGTGCGCAGTCTTCCGTGCGGTATCAGGATCTGTGCCGGCGTGGTTGGGGAGCCTTCCGGAGGCCGCCCGAGATGCAGTCCGTCGGTGTTGAGCGGACGCGCCACCTCCTGGCGGATCAGTTCACGCATGCCTTTCCCCGTCACCGCCCTGGCCAGACCGGACAGGAGCCATCCGTAGGTCAGCGCGTGGTAGGCCTGCACACCTCGCAGGTGATCGACGGGCGCAGCGGCCAGGCGCTCCTCCATGAGGAGGTGGTCCATCAACTGCGCCTTGGTGACACCCCGCAGATGCGACAACCCGGATCGGTGCCGCAAGACGTCGCGAACCGTGATATCGGCTTTTCCGTTGGCGGCGAACTCGGGCCAGTATTCGGCGACAGGATCGTCATAGAACAGCAGTCCCCGGTCGGCCAGCCGGTGGATCACCGTCGATGCGACACCCTTGGTCGCCGAGAACACCATTGCGCCGGTGTCGGCGGTCCAGCGCTGGGTGCCGGCCCGGTCCGACCACCCCGTCCAGACGTCGACAACGGGCACGCCGTCGACGTAGACGCTCAGGGCTCCACCACCGAACCGGCGACCGGGAAACAGCCGGGAAAACAGCTTGATGACGTTGGCGAAATGAGGGTCGGCGGCACCGGACACACCGCCCGGCAAGCCACCGTCGGTTACCAAGAGAGTCGACGGTGTCACTTCAGCGGCATCTCCCCGACGCGCTGCCATCACGAGAATGAAGCTATCAGTCCGACAAGAGCCCTGAACAGAAGCGAGTCAATCAGGGGGCAGCCGGCCCCGGGGGCTCGCCGGGGCCCTTGCCGGGCGCTTGATCGGTCGGCGAGTCCTTCAAATACCTTCTCAGCCGGAGCAGCTGATTGGCGACCATGCCGATGCCCAGCAGCATCAGCCCCGCCACTATTGCCACCACAATTGCGGTGCTCACGCGCTCCATCATGACAGGGCAGGGGCTTCAATATCTCCCGCTGCCGGGTAGCCACATCAGCATGAGGACCGAAGACAAATTGAAGAACAAAATCGAGGACCTGGGCGGGCGGGCCAAGGAAGCCATCGGCAAGGCCAGCGGGGATGAGGGCACCAGGAACGAAGGCCGGATGGATCAGGCGAGATCCGATGTGAAGGATGCCGGCGAAAAGGTGAAGGACGCCGTCAAGAAGTAAGTTGTTGGAAAAGCCGAGAGGCCTGCCAATTAGTGAGCGGAAATGCACATCTTCAAAGGGTTCGCGGTTAGAGGCGCGCGCCGGCTCGCGGCGTCCGCCGCAGTGGCGGCGGCGCTCGCCGCTTCGGTGGTGCCAAGCGCGCCCACCCCATGGGCGTCTGCCGATCCGTGTCCTGACGTCGAGGTGGTGTTCGCCCGCGGGTCGGGCGAGCCGCCTGGAATCGGCGGCGTCGGAACGTCATTTGTCGACGCGTTGCGCTCGCACATCGGCTCCAAGTCACTCGGGGTGTATCCGGTCAATTACCCCGCCAGCACTGATTTTTCCAATAGCAACTTTCCAACGACGGTCATCGACGGCATTCGTGATGCCGGTTCTCATATCGAGTCCATGGCGGCGAACTGCCCCAACACCAGGGAGGTGCTTGGCGGATATTCCCAGGGCGCGGCCGTAGCTGGTTTCGTCACCTCGGCGGCCGTACCGCCGGGCGTACCCGTTGCGGCGGTACCCCCGCCGATGCCACCCGGGATAGCGAACCACGTCGCCGCGGTCACGCTGTTCGGAACGCCATCGGATCAATTTCTGCAGAAGTACGGCGCACCCACGATCGCCATCGGCCCGCTGTATGCGCCCAAGACCCTCGAGTTGTGCGCCCCGGGCGACGCGGTTTGCGGCAGCGGCGGCGACCCCGTCGCCCATGTTTCTTATGGGGTGAACGGCATGACGAACCAAGCCGCCGATTTCGCCTCCAGCCACCTATAGGACGGGCGTTCCTGCAGAATCGCATCATGCGCGTTCTGATCACAGGCGGTACGGGATTCGTCGGCGGGTGGACCGCCAAGGCGATCGCCGACGCGGGGCACTCCATCCGGTTTCTGGTGCGAAACCCCGCACGGTTGCAGACCTCCGTTGCCAAGCTGGGCGTCGATGTGTCGGACTTCGCCGTCGGCGACATCACCGATCGCGTCTCGGTACGGGATGCGCTGCAGGGATGCGACGCCGTCGTGCACAGTGCCGCTTTGGTTGCCACCGACCCGCGTCAGACGACCCAGATGCTCACCACCAACATGCAGGGCGCCCAAAACGTCCTCGGCCAATCCGTCGAGCTGGGTTTGGATCCCATCATCCACGTGTCGAGCTTCACCGCGCTGTTTCATCCGGGCTTGGAGACGCTGACGGCGGACCTGCCGGTTGTCGGTGGAGCAGACGGATACGGAACATCCAAGGCACAGGTCGAGATCTATGCCCGCGGTCTGCAGGATGCGGACGCACCGGTGAACATCACCTATCCCGGCATGGTTCTCGGTCCACCGGTCGGCGACCAATTCGGTGAAGCCGGGGAAGGCGTCAGAGCGGCCGTGCAAATGCATGCCATCCCGGGGCGCAGCGCGGCATGGTTGATCGTCGACGTCCGCGACTTGGCCGGTCTGCACGCGGCACTGTTGGAACCCGGGCGCGGACCGCGCCGCTACACCGCGGGTGGCCATCGGGTTCCGGCATCCCGGCTGGCGAATATGCTCGGCGACGTTGCCGGGACTCCGATGGTCGCCGTTCCGATTCCGGACACCGCGCTGCGCGTCGCGGGGGCAGTCCTGGATCGGGCGGGCCGCTTTTTGCCCTTCGATACGCCCTTCACGTCGGCGGGGATGCAGTACTACACCCAGATGCCGGCGTCTGACGATTCGCCGAGTGAACGAGAACTCGGCATCACCTATCGGGATCCGCAGCAAACCCTGGCCGACACCTTCGCGGCCCTTCGTGCGGAAAGTGGCTGAGTAGCTGCTAGCCGGCGGGTGTGATTTCCAGGCCGATGTGCACCTTGTCGATACCGCCGCGGACGATCGAGTGCGCGTAGAACCACCAGGCGTGGTACCAGTAGCGCTTGAGCACGGCGTTGTAGACCCGCCGCGTCTCAGACTTCGGCAAAACCCGGGCGATCCCCTCGACCGGATCGCTCTTCGGCTTGCCCAACGCTCCACTCCTGGCGATCGTCACCCGTGGCGTGTTGTTGATGCGCCTGACTTTCCACGAGCCGTCGTCGGTGATCACCAGCAGCTTGTCGCCATCGGGCACACCCCAGATCGGTGTCGGCTTGGGGCGGCCGTCCTTCGTGAAAGTCGTCAACAGCAGGTATTTGGATTCGATGACGTCCTTGAAACTGAGCGCCACGACCTTATCCCCTTCCTGTGGATCCGGCATCAGGATTTTAATTCCCCGGTTAGACGACTTTCTAATCGTGATCTCCTAGTGCATGCTCTCCTGAGCGACCGCCCAAGAAGCCGTGGATGGAGAGACATACACCATGACCGCATCGGAACATCCCAGGGCACGGGACTCCAAAACTCGCGACATGCTGATCGACGCGACGGTTCACATCATGGTCGAGGAGGGATACGCCGCAGCCACCTCGCGCCGGGTAGCGGCCAAAGCCGGTCTCAAACCGGCATTGGTGCACTACTACTTCCCCACCATGGACGAGCTATATCTGGACGTCTTCCGCCGCGGCGCCGCCGCGTACCTGGAGCGCCAAAAACAGGCGTTGGCCTCTGACCGGCCATTGCACGCCTTCTGGGATACGCTCATCGAGCCCAGGGACACTCGACTGCTGTTGGAGTTCATGGGGCTTGCCAACCATCGCAAGGACATCAGGGCGGAGATCGCGGCCTGGTCGGAGCGGTGGCGCGAGATGCAAATCACCGCGCTGAACTTCATTGTGCGTGAACATGGCCTCGACACAGGTGAATTCCCGCCCGCCGGCATCGCTGTCGTCATCGCCGCGATCGGGCGCATGCTCATCTTGGAACAGGCGCTTGGCGCCACGAGCGGTCACGACGAGGCCATCGGGTTGGTCAACCGATTCATCGACCGATTCGAGATGCCAACGTAGCGCCCACTCAGGGCAGCACGACCCGCAGCCGCTCCCAGCCCCGGACCGTAGATGTGGACGCCAATTGCGCTGTGTCGTAGTCGATGTCCCATTCGGGCCACCGGTTGAGCATCTCGTCCAGCGCGACGTGGCCCTCTAGGCGTGCCAGGTTTGCGCCAAGGCAGTAGTGCACGCCTTTCCCAAAGGTGATGTGCGAGATGTTGTCGCGGTGGATGTTGAACGTGTCCGGATCGGCGTAGCGGCGACGATCGCGATTGGCGGCGCCAAACAGCAGCAGCATGGCGCTACCGGCCGGAATCGTTGTGCCATAACAATCAAAGTCGGAAGCCATCCATCGGGCGACGTGTGGCCCGGTGGGCTCGAAGCGCAACGTCTCGTCGACGGTGCGGTTGAGCAGTGACCGATCCTGGTAGACCTCGCGGCACTGGTCGGGATGTTCGGCGAGAACCTTTGCCAACCAGCCGATCAGCCGACCGGTCGTCTCGTTACCCGCGCCGGCGACGACCTGAGTGTAATGCAGCACCTCCTTGCGCGTCAGCTTGCGGTGCACTCCCCGCTCGTCGTCGAACTCCACATTGAGCAGCGTCGTCATCAAGTCGTCGGACGGGTTCTTGGATCGCCATTCGACGTAGTCGGCATATATCCGGCCGTCGGCGATGGAGTCGGCGTCGGCGACCTTAAGCGGTGCACCCGGCTTGGTCCGCAGGTTGGCATCGTTGGCGTCACGAACCGAGATCTGTTCGGACTCAGGAATTCCCAAGAGCATACCGATCACTCGCATCGGCATCATCGAAGCCAGCTCGGCAATGATGTCGAAGCTTCCCGCCCCGACGAGCGGATCCAAACACCGGATGCAGTACCGCCTGATCTGGTCCTCGAGCGCGGCCATTCGGCGGGGGGTGAACACGCGCGACATCAGTCCGCGCAGGATCGAATGCTCGGGTGGATCCTGAAACATCATGACGCCGCCGGGCATGTCGAATTTCGATTGGATCAACTCGAGGATGTCACTGCGGCGGTTAGAGAAGACCTGCCAGTTCGCCAACGCCTGTTCGACGTCGGAATGCCTTGACAACGACCAGAAATCGTAGCGTTCGTTGTAGTAGATCGGCGCCTCTTCACGCAGCCGCGCGTAGATCGGATACGGGTCAGCAATGATGCCGACGTCGTAGGGGTCGTAGTAAACCGCCTTGTCGCTTGTGACAGTCATGCTTTCCTCTACTTCAGACAGCTGCCGGCATCCACCGGAAGCGCGACGCCGGTGATGTAGCGCGAGTCATCGGATGCCAGGAACAGCACGGCGTTACTGATGTCTTCGGGCGTCACCCAGGGGATCGGCAGATAGTGGAAGCTCTGGCACACCGGCGCAAGGTCGTCGGGCCCGGGATTCTCCAGATCCGGCCGAAAAGCGCGGTAGGTGGCCTCATTCATCAGTAGGGGCGAATTGACGTGTGTCGGGAGAACGGCGTTGACCCGGATCATCCGCTGACCTAATTCGACGGCAAACGAACGCATGAGCCCAATCACGCCGTGCTTTGCGGCGACGTAGTGACCGACATGCGGATATGCCTTGAAACCGGCCACCGAGGACGTCAAAACGATGGAGCCGCCGCGATCACCTTGCAGGATGTGCGGAACCCCGGCCTTCACCGTCTTCCAAACCCCGCCGAGGTTGACGTCGATCATTTCCTGCCACAGCGCCTCGTCGGCCTTGTGCAGCTTCCCCGCCGTCGTACCGATGCCGGCGTTGGCCACGATGACATCGAGGCGCCCCAGCTCTTCCACGCCGCTGTCAACGGCGACTCGCAACGCGTCGAAATCACGAACGTCGACCTCGGCGGTCACGACGCGGCCTCCGGCATCTTTGACCATTCCCGCGGTCACGTCGAGATCTTCGGGCGTGGCACCGGGTGCGGGCGAGGCGTCGAATCCCCGGCAGATGTCGACGGCGATGATGTCAGCGCCCTCCCGCGCGAGCCGGACGGCGTGACTTCTGCCCTGTCCCCGTGCCGCGCCGGTCACGAATGCGACCTTGCCGTCCATCCGGCCCGCCATAGCAACCTCCACCACCCGAATTTTTGGGCGATCGCCCAAAGTTGGCGCTGGCCATGTCTAGCAGCATCACGATGAGCTCGTCAAGACCTCGGCCAACGTGGCAACATCGGCCTGGCCGGATCGACGAGAGGGGCCGCGAGATGAAAGCAGTGACCTGCACCAGTGCGAAGCTCGAGGTAGTCGACCGGCCGAGCCCGACGCCGGCCAAAGGGCAGTTGCTGATCGACGTCCTGCGCTGCGGCATCTGTGGATCGGACCTGCATGCGCGCCGTCATTGCGACGAGCTCGCGGATGTGATGGCCGAATCGGGCTACCACGCCTTCATGCGATCGAATCAGCATGTGGTGTTCGGACACGAGTTCTGCGGCGAGGTTATCGATTACGGCCCCGGCACACGCAAGAGCCCGCGGCCAGGAACACCAGTCGTTGCCATGCCGCTGCTGCGGCACGGCAACGAGGTGCACGGGATAGGGCTGTCAACAATGGCGCCGGGCGCCTACGCCGAGCGGCTCCTCGTCGAGCAGTCACTGACGTTTCCCGTTCCGAACGGACTGGCGCCCGAGATAGCTGCGCTGACCGAACCGCTGGCCGTCGGGTGGCACGCCGTCCGGCGCGGCGAGGTCGGCAAGGGTGACGTCGCTATCGTGATCGGCTGCGGGCCGATCGGGCTTGCGGTGATCTCCTTGCTGAAGTCGCAGGGGGTGCGGACGGTGATCGCGAGCGACTTCTCCTCGGGCCGGCGAGCGCTGGCGACCGCTTGCGGCGCTGACGCCGTCGTCGATCCTGCGCAGGATTCACCATATTCGGCAGCTGACGGCCGCGGGCACCTGCATAGCATTCTCGACGCGTTCGACCTCGCGCTCGGCACGGTCGAAAAGCTGCAAAGGTTGCGGCTGCCCTGGTGGCACTTCTGGCGCGCCGCCGAAGCGGTCGGCGCCGCAACGCCCAAGCACCCCATCATCTTCGAATGTGTCGGCGTCCCAGGCATGATCGACGACATCATCACGAGCGCACCGCTGTTTTCACGAGTCGTCGTGGTCGGCGTGTGCATGGGCTCAGACCACATCCGGCCGGCGATGGCCATCAACAAAGAGATCGACCTGCGGTTCGTGCTCGCTTACACCCCGCTCGAGTTCCGCGACACGCTGCACATGCTCGCTGAGGGCAAGGTCAACGTCGCGCCGCTCATCACCGGGACGGTCGGACTACCCGGCATCGAGGCTGCGTTCGACGCACTCGGGGATCCCGAGGCGCACGCGAAGATCCTGATCGACCCCAAGAGCAACGCCGCGAGCCCACAGCCCTTCGCCTGAGGGCCGTTTGGCATCTCCAAGACGACAAACGTCCGCGCGACTCGTTGCCTCAGGCCCTGGCTGCCGAGGCGGGCCGGCTGGTCGGATTGAGACCCAACACCCTGCCGATCGCCGGAAGGTCGTTGAGGTGCCGATGAGGTTTCGGCCGTAACCGCAGTGGTATTCGTCGCGCACGCCCAGATGTATCAGGCGGTGAGCGCTCAGGCGACCGCAATTCATGACATGTTCGTCGCGACCCTGGCGACCGGTGCCGAGTCGTATGCGGCGACCGAGGCCGCCAACGCCATTGCGACAAGATAAGCGGCACACCGTAGTGCAGGTTGTGCGCCGGGTCGACGAGCACACCGCCGATCGCCGAACCAATCAAACGCTCGTTGACGTCGCCCGCGTACGTCGGGGCCGAATCGAGGCTGTTCATTCCATACACGGGACCTGCGGCGACGGCCTCCGGCTGGCCCTCGGGTCATAGTGCCCGACACCGTGTATCCCTCTGCGAGAAACGGACCGAATACCGCTCCCTCGACGTTGGGCGCGATTCCCCGAGCCTGAATCCACTCGAGATCGCTTACGGCGGCTCATCATATCTGTTGAGGGAGTCATACACGGACCGGTACGAAATCACCTTCTCCGTATTAACCTTGGATGAGCGGTCCATGACCGGGGTGATGTTAACGGTCGGCTTTCCTGCTCGGCTGTACCCTTTTCGGTTCGCCCGGCATTTTCGGGGTGTCGGCGTGCTAATGATCGTGCTCAGCTGCGTCTACGCAGCGTGCGGGCATCAGCCATGCGGCAAGTTGTCGGGCGAGTTTCGCCTCGCTTCCGCAGCCGTCACGGCATTGCCTCGGCCCACGCGATGTGGCCCTCGAAGCCCAGTGACGTCGCCATGTCGCGGTAGCGATCCCGCAACTTCGCGTACGTCGCGGCATCGCCGTGCGCGCGTGCCAGCAGAGCCCGCAGCTTGAGCAGCAGGATCGCGCGCACAGCCAGACCATCGTCGGACGGCGCCGCGGCCAACCGCTCGATCGCCGCCGCGGCTTCGACCAAGTCGCCCTCGGCCCCGCGATCGAGCAGTGTCTCCACCAGAACACCAGTCGATGGAGTGCTCCACCCCAACAGCCGTCCCTCCCGGAAGAGATGGTCGACGGCCGCACGCATAAGCGGTATGGCGCCGTCGCGATCTCCACATCGAACCCTCTCACGCGCCAGGTACACCTCGACGAACGGCAAATCGGCCAAGAAATACACCCGGCGCTGAAAGACTTCACTAACCTCTGCCAGGACCTGCTGTCCGCGGTCGCGGTCCGCGTTCTTTTCGCGGTGCACCAGCGCAATGCCCAGGGTCATCCGGGCGATAGCCAACGCGACATCGTCGCCGGATCGTTCGGCGATTTGTAGGGCATCCTCGGTCTCGCGCAGCGCGCGATCGTCGGATCTCAGCACACCAGTCGATATTCCCGCGCTGTAAACGTAGGCGACAACCGTGGCGTACGAGATGGGGTCGGCGCTACGGGCCATGGCCAGCCCATGCTCGAGGTCGTCTGACCATCCTGGACGACCGAGGCAATAACGGGCATTCGCCCGCGTCGTAAAGGCCACCGCCAACGGACACCCGATGATCAAGTTGCCTTTTGAGGGATCACCGTCGGCCAGGTCGATAACCCGCTGTGACCACCGCAGCGCGTCAGACCACTCAGCGCACTCACTCTTGGCGTATATCAGTGCGATGGACAGCCCCACCGTCAATGTCGCATCGCCAACCGACTCGATGAGGGTCATGGCTTCCGTTGCCAACTGCGAGGCCTCGCGCATCCGGGCGTGCTGCAAGTGATCTATCACCAGCCCTGCCATCCCAATGGCCAGTGATGCCTTGTCCCCGGCGGCGGTGCACAATTCCCGCAATTCCTCAAAGCTGGCGCCCGCAACATCCATGTGGATTCGAAATGCGATCCCGCACAACATAGTACGAGGGGCGATCCGCATAGCTGCTCGGTTCGGATCATCGACGGGTAATGCGTCGGCGATCTTTCGGGCACGCTCCCAGCTCAGGTGGGCCGCGGCGATGTCGCGGTTGGTCGCCCACGTTGCGGCACGCATGTGCCAGCCGTAGGCGGCGTACAGTTCTCCGGCGGCCTCCAGGTGTTCGGCGACCAGCGCGGCGTTCTGGTCGGCCGATCCCGGATCGCGGGCTTCGATCGCAGCGGCTAACCGCCGGTGCATCTGGGCACGATCGGATTTGAGTTGTGATTCGTAGGCCACGGTGTGGATAAGCGGATGCCGAAACGCGTATTCGGCGGGCGCGGTGAACCGTACCTGGTCGACGAGCTCCGCTTTGATCAGCTCCTCGATCGGAGGATTGATTCCCAGGCCGATCAGCAGATCGGAGCTGAAGCGCGACCCGATGACCGCCCCGGCGCTAAGCGTGTGCTTGGCCGCCGGGCTGAGCCGGTCGATGCGGGCGCCGATGGTTGCCTGCAGCGTTGCCGGCACAGCCACCTCGCCGACGTCCGTGCCGCAGGTGTAGCTGCCGCGCTCGCCGACCAGCACGCCGCGTTCGGCGAGCTCACGGATGATCTCCTCGGCGAAGAAAGGGTTACCGGCGGCGCGCTTGGCGATGAACTCGGCGATCTCACCCACCGACGGGTCGGGACCCAACAGTTCAGCGACCAGCGTTGAGGTTTCCGCGTCGCTCAGTGGCGCCAGGGCAATGGTCTGCGCACCACCCACACCCCTCAGTGCTCCGTGGTAGTCGGGCCGATAGGTCACCAGCACCATCCTGTGGGTCTGCGGGATTACCGCAAGAAAGTCCGCGACCATGGATTCGCTGGCCTCGTCCATCCAGTGCACGTCCTCCAAGACATAGACGGCTGGTTGGGTGCGGGCCAGCTGCACCGCGTTGATCAGTGCGGTCAGCCGCCGGCGCCGGGCTTCCGGGGCGATCTTCGGCAGTTCCACCTGGGGATCAGCGATGCCCAGCAAGTCATAGAGCAGCAAAAGGTCTTGCGGATCGGCATCGGGAACTTGCGCGCGCACCCGCACCCGCGCGGTCTCATCATCCAGACGGCTTACTTGCAGGGCGGCACGCAGCAGACGAGTAACTACTCGGAACGGGACGTCGGTGGCATGCGATTCACAAAAGATGGAAAACACCAGGACGCCAAGGTTTTTCGCAAACTGCGCGGCTTCACTGGCCAGTCGGGTCTTGCCGATGCCCGCACGACCAACCAGCTCAACCACAGATCCACGTCCACCAATGGACCGATCCAGCATCGTGGTCAGCGTGGCCCATTCCCACTCGCGTCCCACCAACGTCGAATGCGCGGGACCGGTCTGCCGGGGCTGGTCCACCACGCTCAGCAGCCGCCGCGCCGACACCGCAGCCTTGGCGCCTTTGATCCGCACCATCTCCGGCGCACCCAGCACCGCGACGCCCTCGACCAGCCGTGCGGTGGACTCGCTGAGCAGCACCGTGTTGGGCAATGCCACCGACTCCATCCGCTGAGCCATGCCCACTTGCGCACCGATCGCGGTGTATCCCGAAACACCAGAACCGATCCCACCGGCAACAACCTGACCGGAGTTGAGGCCCACCCGAACCTGCAGTGTGACACCGTCACGGCGATGGATCTCAATTGCTAGGCGCTGGGCCTCATCCTGAACACCGAGCGCGGCCAAACACGCCCGCAGGGCGTGGTCCTCTAAAGCGGCCGGCGCACCGAAAACCGCCATGATCCCGTCACCGGTGAACTTGTCAACCGTCCCGCTGTAGTGCTGCACCACTACCGCCGAGCGGTTGACCAGCTCGGTCATGATCTCGCGAAACCGCTCCGCACCGACGGTGGCCGCAATATCCATCGAATGCACCACGTCAGCGAACAGCACCGTCACCTGCTTGTATTCGGCGTAGGTGTCGGCCTCGACGACCGGTGCGCCGCATACGTGACAGAACCGAGCGTCCTCGAGGAGTTGGGTGCCACATGTGAGGCAGACCATTACGGCCGTCATCCGACCCTCCGCAAATCCCGACCCAGAATTTTCAGCTTTCCCACAGGATAGGGGGCTAGACGACCGCCCAGGCTGTGGTTTGCCGAGTTCGGGTCAAGGCTGTAACCCACACCGAATCCCGAGCGAACGCCAAGTTCGCAGACCCGCACCGTCAAGATCCCTTGTTTCTGTTCTTCAGATCCGTATCCCTGCTCGGCTGAACACGTTTCGGTTCGCCCGGCATTTTCGGGTAGTTCGGCGGATACGGCATGTCGCCGAGCCCGTGCTCCTCGTCGGCCTCGGCCATCGCCAGCAATGGAGCAATCGACTGAGCAACCTCGTTCATGGCGGCCCACGGGTCCTCGCGGTACTTCGCCAGATCGGGCACGGTGGCCATGGTGTAGTCGTCCGGCTCGGCGCCGGCCAGCTCGTCCCACGTCAGCGGGGTCGACACGGTCGCAATCGGGGTGCGCCGCACCGAATAAGCAGATGCCATGGTGCGGTCACGGGCGTTCTGGTTGAAGTCGACGAAGATGCGCTGTCCACGTTCCTCTTTCCACCATGATGTGGTCACTGCGTCGGGGGCGCGGCGCTCTACTTCACGGGCCAGCGCGATGCCCGCCCGGCGCACCTCGACGAAATCCCAGTCGGCGGCGATCCGCAGGAACACGTGGATCCCGCGCCCCCCAGAGGTCTTCGGGTATCCGACCAGGCCGAGTTCGTCGAGCAGCGGCCGCAGCACGTCGACCGCCACCGCACATGCCTGTTGGAAGTCAGTACCGGGCTGCGGGTCCAGATCGATGCGCAACTCGTCGGGGTGCTCGGTGTCAGGGCAGCGCACCTGCCACGGGTGCAGCGTGATCGTGCCCATTTGTGCCGCCCACACGATGGCCGCGGGGTGGGTGACCTTCAGCGCGTCGGCGGTCCGCCCCGACGGGAAGGTCACCCGGCATGTCTGCAGGTAGTCGGGATGGTGCCGCGGTATTCGCTTCTGGTAGATCTCCTCGCCGTCGATGCCGTCCGGGAAGCGCTGCAGATGCGTGGGCCGGTCGCGTAGTGCGTCGAGCATCGGACCGCCTGCCACGGCGAGGTAGTACTCGACGAGCCGCCGCTTGGTGCCTTTCGACCCCAGCTTGGGGAAATACACCTTGTCTGGACTGGTCAGGCGCACCGCAATACCGTCGACGTCGAGCTCTTCTGCAGCAGCCACAGAAGAAATTCCAGCACAATCGGCTTATGGACCTACCTGTTATGCCGCCGGTATCGCCGATGCTGGCCAAGTCAGTCCGGGCGATCCCACCGAATGCGTCGTATGAGCCCAAATGGGACGGATTTAGGTCCATCTGTTTCCGCGACCACGATCAAGTCGAGCTGGGCAGCCGCAATGAGCGACCGATGACGCGCTACTTCCCCGAGTTGGTCGCCGCGGCGAAGGCCGAGATGCCGGAACGCTGTGTGCTCGACGGGGAGATTGTCATCGCCACCGACCACGGCCTCGACTTCGAGGCGCTGCAACAGCGCATCCACCCGGCCGATTCGCGGGTGCGGATGCTCGCCGAGACGACACCGGCGTCCTTCATCGCATACGACTTGCTTTCCCTTGCCGACGACGACTACACGCGGCGGCCGTTCAGCGAGCGGCGTGCTGCCCTCGTCGAGGCATTGGCGGGCTCCGGACCCTCGATCCATGTCACGCCGGCAACCACCGATCTAAAGACCGCACAGCGATGGTTCGACGAATTCGAGGGAGCCGGCCTCGACGGCGTCATCGCCAAGCCGCTGACCCTCACTTATCAGCCGGACAAGCGCGTCATGTTCAAGATCAAGCACGAGCGGACCGCCGACTGCGTGGTCGCCGGCTATCGAGTACACAAATCCGGCGGCGACGCGATCGGCTCACTGCTGCTCGGGCTCTACCAGGACTCAGGTCCTTCCGCAGGCCAGCTGGCGTCGGTCGGCGTGATCGGGGCCTTTCCTATGGCCGAACGGCGGCGACTGTTCGTCGAACTGCAGCCGCTCGTCACCAGTTTCGAAGGGCATCCATGGAATTGGGCCGACCACCAAGCCGGCGAACGAACACCGCGAAAGAATGAATTCTCCCGCTGGAACGCCGGCAAGGATCTCTCCTTTGTGCCGCTGCGACCGGAGCGCGTGGTCGAGGTCCGCTACGACCACATGGAAGGTCGGCGGTTCCGTCATACGGCTCAGTTCAACCGGTGGCGCCCGGACCGCGATCCACGTTCATGCACGTATGACCAACTCGAGCAGCCACTCACCTTCAGCCTCGACGACATCGTCCCGGGCCTCGGCCCGGGCTAAAAGGGCGGCGGCCGGTTGCGTTCGGCGACGTGGGCGGCGTTGAGGGCGCGTTCGGCATTGATGCGGCGGGCGCGGTCTTGTTCGCGGGTTCGGCGGCGTTGGGGCATCATGATGCCGCGATTGCCAGCTGATCGATATCGCGTTGCGGCAGTGGGCAACTCACCAGTGGGTAGGCACAGGGTGGGAAACAGCAGGCGACTGCCGGGTCTGGTGGTGTAGGTCTGCCCGCTCGGCGATGTCCAGACGATGGTGCCATCGGGCCGTTGCTCGTCGCGCCAACCTGTCCAGAAGGTTTTCAAAAGGTGATGCTTTCTGCAGAGACACTTGAGGTTGGACGCGTGGGTCGGCCCCAGCGGGTAGGGCACCGTGTGGTCGATATCGGCGAACTCAGCGGGTTGATCGCAACCGGGAAACCGACAGGTCAAATCCCGGCACCGGATGAACCGCTCCAGCTCGGCCGATGGCCGGTAACCCGCCTCGGGCGGAACATCAGCGGGATGGCGCACCGGCCGGACTTTCGCCCCGCCACGGATCAGCTCGGCCAGCAGTGCCGGCGATATCACACCGCCGCTCGTCATCAGGGCGGGCGGCTTGCGTTCGGCCGGCATGTCGGGTTCAGGATCGGGCGCCAGCGCCTCCGCCAGGGTCATCTCGGGCGTGATGGGCCGCGTCGCCCGTTCTCCCGCCATGTGCGGGTCCGGGTCAGCATCCAATGCCGACGCCTCCGCAACGACATGGATGACCACGCTGGCTGCCCGCTCGTCGTTATCAGCGCCGGCTGGGCAGCCAGTGTTCCCACAGCCACACGCGAGCCGCTCGGCGCCGGCCGCCAGCGCACCCAGCGCGTCGGCGCGACGCTGGGCGAGGGTGCGCGGATCGTCATGACATACCTCGTGAGCCATCTGCAGCAGGCGCCGGTCAAGCACGGCCGCATCCGTCGAATACAGCCGGCCCCACAGCGCCGCGGTGCCTGACTCGTCATCAGACTGATCGATCACCACGTCGCGGCTGCGGGCACTTGCGCGGGTGCGCCGCAAAGCCCCCGGGTCATAACGGTCCACCACCGCGTCGATGGCTTGGGCGGTCTTGGCCACCGACATCGGCCCGAAGCGTGCCGCATCCTTCGCCAGCGTGGTATCGACCAACCGCAGCGCGTCGGGGTCTTTGATCAGATCGGTATGCCACACGATCGCGCTCGCCAGCCGGGCGCTGATGGAGCCCTCGGCAAACAGCGCGGCCACCTGGGGCAGCCGGTCACGCAGTGCGACAGCAAGATACATCTGCCCCGACGCCATGGCGTGGCTGATGCCTTGTGCGGCAGCGACTTCGGCGGCCATCGCATCCCAGTTATCGCACGACCAGTGGGCGCAGTCGGTGGGGCCATCGGCGCGGCGGGCAACCAGCTCTGCGATGGCGGCGAGCCGGCGCGCCGCGGCAGCCGCCTCCACCCGGGCGCACTCGGTGATCGCGGCCACCACCGCCACGTCATCGGCGCGCCTCAGCGCCGCCAGAGCCGGCAACTCGTCGAACATAATTTCGAAGTCTAATCGCGCTCCCCGGCATCTGCCCGGCCCAAAGTTGAAGCTGTGCACCAACGTCCAACTGTGGATAAACGCCGAGCTCGCGTTTAGTCACGGCCCGATGTGGGGGGCACGCGACCGATATGTCAGTGACATCGTTTCAGGACCTGCCGGTCGCCGATCGTGACCGCAAATGGGACAGCGATGCCGCCGAGAAGCGGGTCCGAAAGTGGGCCGACGCCGAGGACGAGCCGAACCAGCAATACCGCGATGCCCACGTCTGGCATGACAACGACAAAAAGGACAACTTCACCGCATACAAGCTGCTGATCGCCGATGTCGTCGACGGCAACCTCAAAGCCGTGGCCCGTGGAGTGATGGCGGCCGGTGCGATCATGGACGGCGCGCGCGGCGGTATTGATCTGCCCAAGACCGACATCGACCGGGTCAAGAGCCACCTGGCGAAGTACTACAAAAAGATGGACGAAAGCCCGCCCTGGGAGCGCGACTGAGTTAGACCGCGACCGTCAGCATGGACAACCCGCGCAGAGTGACGTTCGCCTTGTACTGCGGTTCGCTGTCGAGTCGCGCGTCCGGGAAACGCGCCGTGATCGCCGACAGGGCCACACCGGCTTCCAGCCGCGCCAGCGGCGCGCCCAGGCAATAATGCGCTCCGCGGCCAAATCCTAAGTGCCGCAACGTCGCTCGGTCGGGATCGAATGCGTCAGGTCGATCGAATTCGGCGGGATCGCGGTGGGCCGCCGCCAGCAACAGCATCATCACGTCGCCCGCGGGCACCTCGTTTGTCCCAATCGTCATGTCCGAAGCGGCAATTCGGCCGACCATTTGCACGGGCGGGTCGTAGCGCAGAGTCTCCTCGATGACGGCCGGGGCGCGAGTGGCGTCAGCGCCCAGCGCCGCCCACTGCGCGGGGTGGCGCAACATCGCCAGGATGGCATTGCCGATCAGGTTCACCGTGGTCTCGTGACCGGCGACCAGCAGCAGGACGCAGGTGGCGACGATCTCATCCTGGGTCAGTTGATCACCGGATTCCTCTACCGCAATCAGAGCCGACATCAAGTCATCGCCGGGCTGCGAGCGTCGCCGCTCGATCAGGCCACTTAAATATTCACGCAGCCACATTCCGGCCTGCATTCGCTCCTGCAGACCGTCTGACGGCGCGCCGGTGAAGGTCGCGAACGGGTCCAGTGACTGCGCCAGCAGCGCCGAGGCGCGGCCGAACTGCGGCTCGTCCTCGAGCGGCACACCGAGCAGCCGGCAGATGACCGCCACCGGCAGCGGATAGGCGAAGTCTTCGACGACCTCACACCTTCCCTTTTCGGCGATCCGGTCGAGCATTCCCTCCACCAGCGCACTGATGTCAGGCTGCAGCGCGTTCACTACCTTTGGGGCGAACGCCTTGCTGACCAGCTTGCGCAGCCGGGTGTGATCGGGCGGATCGAGGAACAAGAATCCCGACGGGCCGACGGGACGCGGGGACGTATCGGCCTGAACTTGTCGTTGCGCGAGCGTCGACTTCATCCGGTCGCTGCTCGACGACGGGTGCCGCAACACGTCGTCGCAGTCTCGATAAGCCGAGAAGACGGCGAGGTTGCCCTCGGGCAGCTGCAACGCTCCGCGGTCGCGAATTTGTGCGCAAAGCCGATAGGGGTCAGCCCGGTTGGCCGGGTCGAGCAGCTGCCGCAGCAACGCTTGGGGTTCGGCTTGCTCGGTGGGCTGGGCAGGCGCGCTCGTCATCCTCACATTGTGCCTGCACGCCAGTTGGAAGCGGGCAGCCGACGGCACGCTACGGCGTAGCATCTGCGGCATGATGGTGCCTCGCGTGTGCCGGTTGGCCGTCGTTGCTGCTGTAGTGGCCGCCGCGACCTTGGTGCTGGCCCCCGCTAGCCGCGCTTGCGCATGCGGTGCGGCGGTCGCCCCGAGTGGAGCGCAAGCGACCTTCAATCACGAAGTCGCGCTTGTGCATTGGGACGGGAACACCGAGACCATCCTCATGCAGCTGTCGATGAATGCCAGTACCAACAACGTCGCTCTGGTGGTCCCCACCCCCACGCCGGCGACCGTCGCGTCCGGCGATAAGGCGACCTTTAAGAACCTGGACGAGCTCACCGCGCCGCAGATCCAGCAGCGCCGCCACTGGACTCTGGGATTTGGTCCCCACGCCTCAGCACCCCGCGAAGCGGCCGCCCGGGCGCCAAACGTGGTCAATCAAGTGCATCTGGGCCCGCTCGAGGCCACCACCCTCGCCGGTGGCGACCTGACCGGACTGCAAAAGTGGTTGGCCGACAACGGCTATTCCATCCGGCCGGCGGTGTCGGACGCGCTGGCTCCGTATGTACGTGACGGCTGGTCGTTCGTGGCGATGCGGCTGACGAGCGCAGAGCCGATAGTGGGCGGGCTGGACCCGGTGAAGATGACCTTCCGGTCCTCGCAATTGGTCTATCCCATGCGTCTTTCCGTCGCAGCGACGAGCCCTCAACAAGTCACGGTCTTCACGCTGTCCGACCACCGACAGCAGCGCACCGACGCCGATGCCCCGACGCAGTCCACCAACGTCGAGTACGCCGGCAACGTCGCCGACACGGTCAATGATCCACTGCTGCGCGAATTGACCGCCAACCATGGCTCATATCTGACGAAGATTGCGGTGGACATCGCTAAGCCCGCACAGATCTCCTCGGACTTCACCTTCGGCAATGCGCCCAACGACGACGCGTACCGGCAGGTCGTCTTTGTTGACCACAACGTCGCCATTCCGCTCGAGCTGATTCTGTTAGCCGGATTCCTGTTCGCCGTCATCGCGGCGACGGTGGTCGTCTGGGCGGTCCTGAAGCAACGGCGGCGGCGCGCCTAGCGACGTAAAAACTCCACGATGTGGGTGGCCAGCTCTTCGCCGGCGTCTTCTTGCAGGAAGTGCCCGGCGCCGCGGATCACCGGGTGATCGATACCCTGCGCGCCCCGCATCTCGCGCTGGAAGATCGCGGCCATCGGCCCGGTGATGGGGTCGCTGTCGCTGAAGGCAACCAGCATGGGTGTGGGACTCACGGAGAGTTTGGTCCACGCCGCCTTGTTGGCCGCCGCCGCGGGATCGTCCGGTGAGGTCGGCACCAGGGTAGGCATGGCGCGGGGGCCGGCGCAGTACTCGTCAGCGGGGAACGGCGCATCGTAACCTGCGCGCACCTCATCGCTCATCGGTTGGCGGCAACCGCCCTGCACGAACGAGCCGATGTTCAACATCGGCGCCGTCGTGATGGCCTCGCGGAACCGCCACCAGATCTCAGCCATCGGCTGCTCGCCGTTCGGCAGCCCGGTGTTGGCCACGACCAAGCGGGCAAACCGTTCGGGATGCTCCGCTGCGAGCCGCAAACCGATCAGTCCGCCCCAGTCCTGGCCGACCAGGGTCACGTCGCGAAGGTCGAGGACATCGAAAGCCACGGCCCGCATCCATTCGACATGGCGCGCGTAGCTGTGGTCTTCACGGCGGGTCGGCTTGTCCGAACGACCGAACCCGACCAGGTCGGGGCAGATGACGCGATGTCCGGCGTCGACCAGTACCGGAATCATCTTGCGGTACAGATACGACCATGACGGCTCGCCGTGCAGCATGAGAATCGGGTCGGCGTCTTCGGGCCCGTCCTCGACCCAGGCGACCCGCAGCACACCACCCTCATCGTCTGATACCTCGCCATACCTTGGGGCGTAAGGGAAGTCAGGTACGTCATCGAACCGGTCGTCGGATGTCCGCAATGTTTGCATGTCAAGCCCCTTCGTGTAATCCCGCCAACTCTGGATGCGCCATCAATCGATCGACAAATCCACGCTGTCCCTTCAGCAGCTTGGTGCGTGCCCGGGCCACCGTAACCCAGCCGACCCGATCGACCTCGGGGAATTCCCGCACCGTGCCTGAACCCTTTGGCCACTCCAATCCGAAGGTGTTGCTATGGGCGTCGGTGACGTCGAGGTCGCTCTGAACGGCGAAGGCGGTGACCACCTTGCCGCTGGGCTGTTTCAGGGGACCGAGGTCGATACGCGGCCCGGCCGGCACCGAGAGCCCCAGCTCCTCGAAAAACTCGCGCTGCGCGGCCATCCAGGGATCCTCGCCGTCGGGGTACTCGCCCTTCGGAATCGACCAGACCCCGTCGTCTTTACGGGCCCAAAACGGGCCGCCCGGATGCGCGATCAGGACTTCGACCACGCCGTCGCGGGTCCGGTACAACAGCACGCCCGCGCTGAGCTTGGGCATCGATTTTTCAGACCCCGACGGCGCGTTCGAGGTCTTTGAGCGACGCCTCCAAGTGCGCGAGTAGGCGCTGCAGGTGCGGCACGCTGCGCCGGCATCCCACCAAACCGAAGTCCATTTTGTCGGCGTTGTTGACCAGGGTGATGTTCAGCGCTTGCCCATCCAGCACGATGGACAGCGGATAGTTGCCGTCGAGCCGTGCGCCCCCGTAATACATCGGCTGAGAAGGCCCGGGCACGTTCGATATGACGAGATTGAACGGCGGTGGGGTCGATGGCACCCAACCCGGGACCGCCGCCAGGCTCAGCGATGCCATATTCATCGCGGACAGCGCCATCGCCTGGAAGCGGGGCAACTGGGAGAACACTTTCTTGTTGCTGCGCATCGAGTCGCTGACGATCTGCAATCGATTCGCGGGATCGTCGGTGTCGGTGGCGAGGTTGCACAGAATGGCTCCGACGAGGTTGCCGCCGGTGTCGGCCTCGTCCTCGGTGCGCAGGCTGACAGGGACCATCGCGAGCAGCGGCGTGTCCGGGAGCGCGTTCTGCTCGAGTAGGTAGTAGCGCAGGGCGCCCGAACACATCGCCAAGACGACGTCGTTGACGGTCACTCCCGCGGCATTCTTCACACTTTTGATGCGGTCCAACGACCATGACTGCGCGGCGCACCGGCGGGCGCCCCCGATCTTGACGTTCAACATGGTGCGCGGGGCCCCGAAGGGCAACGTCAGCTGCTGCTCGAGCAGCGCCGCGCGAGCCAGCGACACTGTCGATGGAGCAAGTGCCGCAAGAGATCCCGCCGTATGCACCAATGAACTCAACGGCGACGGCACGCTGGTTTTACGCTTGGGTTTGGGCAGGTTCCAGGGCGCCCGAATTTCGGTGTCGCCGGGGTCACTCGACAACGCGCGCTGCATCAGCTTCAGTGCGGAGACACCGTCGATCAGTGCATGGTGAAACTTGGTGTAGACCGCGAACCGGCCATCTTTCAGGCCCTCGATAATGTGCGTTTCCCACAGTGGACGGTGGCGGTCGAGAAGACTGCTGTGCCACCGTGAAGTCAGCTCGAGCAGCTCGCGGACCCGCCCGGGGGAAGGCAACGCCGAGCGCCGGACGTGGTAGTCGATGTCGACGTCCTTGTCATAAGTCCAACCCAGATTTGCGATTCCGCCCAAGAACGTCGCCGGACGCTTGAGGAAGGTGGGCTGGAAATCCTGCTGGGCGACCAAGCGATCGTAGAACTCCCGGACGAACCCACGACCGGCGCCGTCGGGGGGCTCGTACAGTTGCAGGCCACCGACGTGCATGGGGTGCTCACGGGATTCTCCCAGCAGAAATATCGCATCGGTGGGCATCATCAGTTCCATGCACCTATTAGACCGCGATCGAGGCAGGACGCCGAGGGCGGTCTTTAGAACATCGGCGCCGAACTGACTTCGGGATCGCTGCGCATCTACTCCACCAGCCGATCGACGTAACTGCGGAACGCCGGTGGCTCCTCGGTTAGGCCGACTAGCAGCACTGGCGGAAGCACGTTGTGTCAACGCTGGTACGACAGCAAAGCGTCGGCGCATAATCGCATCACGGACACTCCAGATTGGTATCCCCACTTGAACACAGCGCAGGACTCGAGCGACAACAACCTCGGCGATCCGGAGGTCGCCAAGTGGGATCCTGGCTTCACCGAGCTGCTGATCAACGCGGTCACACCGGTCATCAAGCGATGGTTCCGGGCGGAGGTGCGGGGCTTGGAATCGTTTCCTTCGACGGGCGGCGCTTTGGTGGTGTCCAACCATTCCGGCGGCGTGCTGACGCCTGATTGGAATGTCCTTGCCCCCGCCTTCTACGGCAAGTTCGGCTACGACCGCCCTCTTTACACCCTTGCCCACTACGGCGTGTTCATCACACCTTTCCGCGCATCGCTGGGACGCCTCGGCGTCATTCATGCCAGCCGGGAAAGCGCTGCGCAGGTGTTGCGCTCGGGTGGGGTCGTGCTGGACTTTCCCGGCGGCGACTATGACGCATTCCGGCCGACGCGCAAGCAGACCGTCATCGACTTCGGTGGCCGCACCGGATACGTCAGGACGGCCATGGAAGCCGGCGTGCCGATCATGCCTGCGGTGTCGATCGGGGGTCAGGAAACTCAGCTTTTCGTCACCCGCGGCAACTGGCTGGCAAAGCGATTAGGGCTCAAGCGCATCCATATAGAGATTCTGCCGGTTACCATCGGTTTCCCCTTCGGCCTGACGGTGTTCTTCCCGGCCAACATGCCGTTGCCAGCCAAGGTTGTCTATCAGGTGCTGGAGCCGATCGACATCGCCACCCGGTTCGGCAAGGACGCCGACGTCCATGAGGTCGACGCCCACGTGCGCTCGGTGATGCAGACCGCCCTTGACCGGCTGGGCCAGCAGCGCCGCTTCCCCGTGCTGGGCTGATCGATTTCCAGCCCGATGGCCTGCGACACTACAACGTGTGAAGACTGTGCTCGGTGATTTCAAAGTGACCAAAGTCACCAGATTTTGCACTTTTCTTCAAAACTGTGCCAACCCAGCGTTACGATTCCCCTCAGTCGGACACGACGCTTAAAACTCGACGTTGAGGGGCGCCAAATGTTTCGAGGGCTCGCAATAACCGCGGTTGGATTAGGAATTGTCAGCACCGGGCTCGGGGGCGCTCCTCCAGCGCAAGCCGACGACCCTCCCTACCACATCATGAGTGCCCAGGATCTGTGCAATCTCGTTTGGCCGTTCTCGGAAGCGATGCCGGACCCGGCGAAAACGCCACCGGCTGTCGGGCTTATCTGTGTACGGCAAGGAGGGATGCTGCTCCGGCTGTCCAGGGACATGCCCGCCATCGTCGCCAACACCTTCGTCCTTGAACCGGGCAAGGCACCTGAATTGCCCAAAGGTTCGGTGCGCGTCAATCCGAGTGATCCGCTCAGCGACTGGATCATCCCGGACTGCTACGTCCCCGATCGCGTGGACTGCAATCCCAACGCGCCCGGACACAGATGATCCGCGCTGCGTTGGTCCGGAGCCGCTACCGGATCATCGAGCGCGGATCAGCTTGGCGCAATCTAGTGGGATAAGCCTGACTCGCTCGGGCAGTACAGGCTCTCGGCGAGGGCGGCAAAGTTGGCGTCCTGTAACGACGAGGCGTCGGCACGGTCGGTCGTAGCCGCAAACTGCATTGCGTCAGCAGGGGTATGTCCTTGCTGTAGGAGCAGGCACAATGCTGTGGCTCGGCCAATGGCCAGGTTGGGATTTGTGTAGGGGATTCCGGCACTTTCCAGCTGACGGATGAACGTGGTGTCCGTGGTGGAGTCGGCATGAGCCGGGGTGGCCGGCGCCAAGAGCGCGGCGCCCATTACAGCGGCGCTCGCAGCTAATCCGGTAGCTAGAATTTTGAACTTAACCATGATTGATCCGTTCGAGAGGAGTTATGACCCGAATCTTACGCCGTCGATACGGGTAGGGGTACCCACCAGCAGTTGGCGACGCGATGACTCATTGCTATATAGATCGTTTCTGACGGGCAATATATTCCCGCTGGGGTCCAACCGCGTCTCGTCGAGGACTGACTACTTGACGCCCGGCAGGCAACCCGGGGCGCTCCTCCAGCGCAAGCCGACGACCCTCCCTACCACATCATGAGTGCCCAGGATCTGTGCAATCTCGTTTGGCCGTTCTCGGAAGCGATGCCGGACCCGGCGAAAACGCCACCGGCTGTCGGGCTTATCTGTGTACGGCAAGGAGGGATGCTGCTCCGGCTGTCCAGGGACATGCCCGCCATCGTCGCCAACACCTTCGTCCTTGAACCGGGCAAGGCGCCTGAATTGCCAAAAGGTTCGGTGCGCGTCAATCCGAGTGATCCGCTCAGCGACTGGATCATCCCGGACTGCTACGTCCCCGATCGCATTGACTGCAATCCCAACGCGCCCGGACACAGATGATCCGCGCTGCGTTGGTCCGGAGCCGCTACCGGATCATCGAGCGCGGATCATCTGGCGCAATCTAGTGGGATAAGCCTGACTCGCTCGGGCAGTACAGGCTCTCGGCGAGGGCGGCAAAGTTGGCGTCCTGTAACGACGAGGCGTCGGCACGGTCGGTCGTAGCCGCAAACTGCATTGCGTCAGCAGGGGTATGTCCTTGTTGTAGGAGCAGGCACAATGCTGTGGCTCGGCCAATGGCCAGGTTGGGATTTGTGTAGGGGATTCCGGCACTTTCCAGCTGACGGATGAACGTGGTGTCCGTGGTGGAGTCGGCATGAGCCGGGCTGGCCGGCGCCAAGAGCGCGGCGCCCACCACAGCGGCACTCGCAGCTAATCCGGTAGCTAGAATTTTGAACTTAACCATGATTGATCCGTTCGAGAGGCGTTATGACCCGAATCATACGCCGTCGATACGGGTAGGGGTACCTATCAGCTGTCGGCGACGCGATGACTCGCTACTGTATAGATCGTTTCTGTCGGGCAATATATTCCCGCTGGGTCCAACCGCGTCTCGTCGAGGACTGACTACTTGACGCCCGGCAGGCGACGCAGCACCCGCAACCCATTACTCATCACGCGCGCGTAAAGGCCGGCGCGCATCCATGACGGCACGCCAACCGGCAACCCGCGTTCGATCGCGATCGTCTGCGGCTCGGTATATTTCCAGATCCCGTGTTCACCGTGACGGCGACCAAGCCCCGACGCCTTCATGCCTCCCATGGGAGCGTCGACGGAAGCCCACGCGGCGGCATAGCCCTCGTTGACGTTGACCGTGCCGGCCTGCAGTTGGGTGGCCACTAGCCGCCCGCGTTTCGGGTCGGACGTCCACACGCTGAAGTTCAGGCCAAAGGGGCTGTCGTTGGCCTTCTCGATCGCCTCCTGCTCGGTTTGCACCGGATACAGCGAGACGACAGGCCCGAAGGTCTCGTCGGCGAAGGCCATCATGCCTTCACGCACCCCGGTCAGGATCGTCGGCTCATAGAAGTAAGGGCCGATGTCGGGACGCGGCCGCCCGCCAGCCAGCACAGTGGCGCCCTTCTGCACGGCGTCGTCGACATGCTGGGTGACGGTCTCGAGCTGTGTTGCGTTGATCAACGACCCCATGTCGCCTGAGTAGTCCAACGCCGCGGACAATTTGATGGCTTTGGCAGCCGCCACGAAGCGGTCGACGAACCCGTCCCACAACGTTGTCGGCACATAGATGCGTTCGATCGAGATGCACAGTTGGCCGGCATTCGAGAAAGCGGCACGTACGGCGCCCGCGGCAGCCTTGCCGACATCGGCGTCGTCAAGAACGAGCAGCGCGTTTTTGCCGCCGAGTTCCATCGAGCAGTCGATCAGCCGCTCCCCCGCCTGCGCGGCGACCCGCCGTCCCGTGCTGGTGGAACCGGTGAACATCAGATAGTCGGACTGCTCGATGATCGGCGTGCCTAGCTCCGACCCCGATCCCGTGACGATCTGCACTAGACCCTGAGGCATACCGGCCTCCTCGAGCAACCGCGCCGCCCACAGAGCCGAAAACGGTGTCTGGTTATCCGGTTTGGCCAATACGGCGTTACCGGCGACGATCGCGGGCAGCGCGTCACTGATACCCAGGGTCAACGGATAGTTCCACGGCGAAATGATCCCGACCAGACCCTTCGGCGGACGGAGTTCCCACACCTCGGTCAGCGTCAACAGCACGCCTTGGCGGCGCTTCGGGCTGAGGTACTTCTGGGCGGTGTTGGCGTAGTAGCGCGCGGTGAGGCACACGTCGGCGACTTCTTCGAATGCATGCGTCCGGGCCTTGCCGTTCTCCAGTTGGATGATGTCGAGGACTTCGTCCTGGCGGCGAAGCACAAGGTCATGGAAGCGCAACATGATGTCGGTTCGCTCGCGCAGCGGGCGCTGCGCCCAGCCGCGCTGCACCGCACGGGCACGGTCGGCCGCGGCGACGACATCATCGCGGGTGCACTGCGGCACACGGCCGAGCGGCTGTCCGGTCATCGCGTTGGTGATTTCGCGGTGGCGGGTCGGGTCTGCCGCCTCAACGCGCTGGGCCAGCGCCCGCAGCAATGGCGCGACTTTCGATGAGTCAGAAACAGCGGTCATGTTGTAGCTCCTAGCGAGGTCCTGGCTTCATTATCCGCCCGTCTAACTTCGACAAACAGGGAGTGTCTGAGCCGTAACCTGAAGACCGCGTCGCCGATGTGCCGCGGAAGGAGAGCCTCCGTTGGAAAAGTTCACTCCCTCCATCGACTGGGGCCACGAGCTGGTTTCGTCATCGCGGTGGATTATCGAGGCCTGGGCCGTCAGCGGAACCTGTTTGCTCATCGTCGCGATCCTGGTCGTCCGGTTCACCCGATGGGGCCGCCAGTTCTGGCGCATCACTGGGGATTACTTCACGGGCCGGCGAAGCGCGCCGGTGTTGACTTTGTTTAACTTGCTGTTGCTGTCGGTGATGATTTCCGTCCGTCTGACTGTACTGTTCACCTACTACAGCAACGACCTGTACTCAGCGCTGCAAACCGCGTTCCAGGGTGCCGCCGCCGGCGACAACGCGGTGCTTGATTCCGGCATCCACGGCTTTTGGGTAGCCATCTGGACGTTCTGTGTCATCGCAACCTTGGACGTGATCCAGGTGATGGCGGATTTGTACCTGGCACAGCGGTTCTTCATCCGATGGCGGGTGTGGCTCACCAACCGGGTGACCGCGGACTGGCTCAATGGGCGCGCGTACTACCGCGGGCGCTTCATCGACCCGCCGATCGACAACCCGGACCAACGCATCCAGCAGGACATCGATATCTTCACCGCGGGTGTCGGGGGTGCTACCAATAGCCCGTCGGTCGGTACATCAGCCACATTGCTCTTTGGCGCAATCCGATCTGTTGTCTCGGTGGTGTCCTTCGCCACGATTCTGTGGCACCTCTCGGGCACGCTGGTCGTCTTCGGGATCGCCATTCCGAAGGCACTGTTCTGGGTCTTGTTCGTCTATGTTTCGGCGGCCACGGTGATCGCATTTTGGATCGGGCATCCGCTGATCAGGTTCAGCTTCCGTAACGAGTTGTTCAATGCCGCCTTCCGGTATGCACTCGTCCGGCTGCGCGACGCCGCAGAGGCGGTCGGTTTCTATCGCGGCGAACCAGTCGAGCGGGCCCTGTTGAGGTACCGGTTCGCCGAAACCATCGCCAACTACCGCCACTACGTGCACCGCACGATCGGCTTCCTCGGCTGGAACGTCACGATGAGCCAGACCATCAATCCGCTGCCGTTCATCGTGCAGGCACCGCGGCTGTTCGCAGGCAGTATCAAACTCGGTGGCGTCATCCAATCTGCCGGTGCCTTCGGCCAGATCGAGGAATCACTGTCGTTCTTCCGCAACGCTTACGACCGATTCGCCAGCTATCGGGCCGCGATCATCCGCCTCAACGGGCTGGTGGAGGCGAACGCAAAAGCACGAAAGCTGCCAGAGCTGTCCGCCGCTGCCAGCACCGACGGTTCGGTCGAGCTGATCGACGTCGAGGTCCGCACACCGACCGGAAAGCAACTGATCGAGCCGCTCAATTTGCGGCTCGCGCCCGGCGATGCCCTGGTCATCACCGGCCAGTCGGGCTGCGGTAAAACCATGCTGCTGCGCAGCCTCGCTCAGCTGTGGCCGTATTGCTCGGGCAGGCTGCTCCGGCCGGACGGCCGCAAAGAGGTCATGTTCCTGCCGCAGCTGTCCTACCTTCCGCTGGGTAACTTGCGGGCCGTCGTGAGTTACCCGGAGATGGAGGGCGAGATCGACGACCGGACGCTGCGCCACGCACTGATCATGGTCACGCTGCCCAACCTGATCACCCGGATCGGCGAGGTCCAAGACTGGGCCAAGGTGCTCTCGCCCGGCGAGCAGCAACGGATCGCGTTCGCCCGCATTCTGGTGACCAAACCCAAGGCGGTGTTCCTCGACGAAGCCACATCAGCTGTCGACGAGGGCCTGGAGTTCGCGCTCTACGACCTGCTGAGGAGAGAGCTGCCGGACTGCATCGTCGTCAGCTCCACCCACCGCAGCGCGGTAGAAGCGCACCACCACCAGCAACTGGAATTGTTCGGCGACGGAAAGTGGCGCCTCAGCCGCATCGGCGACTCAGTCGCATCGATTTAGGCGTACCGGCGTCGACTGCCAGTACAGAGCTTCTTACAGCGGTAGCTTCTCGACATGGCGTCAGCTCGACGCCGCGGCACAGGAGCAATGATCATGGGTACCTTCACACCGTCGATCGACTGGAGCAACGAGGTTGTCGCGTCGTTGTGGTGGATTTTCAAGGCCTGGACAGCTAGCGCCGTCGGCCTACTGGTCGTCGGGGCGCTAATCGCCCGCTACACCATCTGGGGCCGCCAATTCTGGGAGGTGACCGGGGAATACTTCAAGGGCCGCGACAGCATTCCGGTATGGGGCAGGTTTTCAGTGCTGCTAATGCTGGTAATGGTCGCGGTGCGGATCAGTATTCTGCTGAGCTACTACAGCAACGACCTGTACTCCGCGCTTCAGGTGGCATTCCAGGGCGCCGCAAGTGGCGACGTACGGGTGCGCGATTCCGGCGTCCACGGCTTCTGGGTAGCAATCGCGATCTTCGCCATCCTCGCGGTCATCTACGTTCTGCGCGCCATGGTCGATCAGTATCTGATGCAGCGGTTCATCATCCGGTGGCGGGTCTGGCTGACCCAACGATTCATGAGTGACTGGCTCGATGACCGCGCCTACTATCGCGGGCAGTTCATCGATCGTCCCATTGACAATCCCGACCAGCGCATCCAGCAGGACATCGATGCCTTCACGGCGTGCAGCGGAGGGATGGCGGATATCCCGTCGAACGCAACGGCGAATACGCTGCTGTTTGGAGCCGTGCAGTCCGTGGTGTCGGTCGTGTCGTTCGCCGCGATCTTGTGGAGCCTGTCCTTCCCCATCACTGTCTTGGGCCTTCGCATCCCTCGGGCACTGTTCTGGATCGTCATCGTCTATGTGGCGGTCGCCAGCGTGGTCGCTTTCTGGATCGGACGTCCGCTCATCCGGTTGAGTTTCCGCAACGAACAGCTCAACGCGGTCTTCCGGTATGCGCTGGTGCGGCTGCGCGACGCCGGGGAAGCGATCGGTTTCTACCGAGGGGAGCGGGCCGAACGTGTCGAGCTGAACGGACGGTTCGCCGGAGTCATCCTGAACTATCGCCGCTACCTGCGGCGCAGTGTGATCTTCGCCGGGTTCAATTTGTCGGTAAGCCAGGTGATCGGGCTGCTGCCGTTTCTGATCCAGGCGCCGCGGTTATTCGCGGGCGCCATCAAACTTGGCGCCGTCATGCAAGCCACCCAGGCGTTCGGCACGGTCAACGACTCGCTGTCGTTCTTCCGAAACGCCTATGACATGTTCGCCACTTACCGGGCCTCCATTCTGCGGCTGCACGGCCTAGTCGAGTCCAACGCGAAGACCCGCGCGCTGCCGGAACTGCAAACCGTGTCCAGCGTCGACGGCTCGGTCGAATTGGACGACGTCGAGGTGCGCACGCCCGACGGCCTGCAACTGATCGAGCCGCTCAACCTTCGGCTCGAGCCGGGCGACTCCATGGTGATCGTCGGCCGGTCCGGGTCCGGCAAGACCACCCTGCTGCGCAGCCTCGCCCGGTTGTGGCCGTTCACCTCCGGGACGTTGCGGTACCCGGGTGCAGACAACGCGACGATGTTCTTGAGCCAGTTACCCTATGTGCCCCTTGGCAATTTGCGTGCCGTGGTGTCGTACCCGGCTGCCGAGGGCGACATTCCTGATCGCAGACTCCATGATGTCCTGGCCAGAGTGGCGCTGGCTCACCTGCGTGACCGGCTGGACCAAGTCCAAGACTGGGCGAAGGTGCTCTCGCCCGGCGAACAGCAGCGGGTCGCGTTCGCCCGCATCCTGCTCACCAGACCGGGGGCGGTGTTCCTCGACGAATCCACTTCGGCGCTCGATTCGGGCCTCGAGTATTCGATGTACCAATTGCTGCGCACCGAGTTACCGGACACCGTTGTGGTATCGGTCAGCCACCGTAACACCGTCGAGCCGCATCACGAGCGGCTCTTGGCGCTACTCGGCGACGGCGCCTGGCGCATCGGGAAGGTCGGCGAACATCCCGCGCCCGTCTGAGTACGCATGTGGGTTGAAAGGGGTCTTTTATCCCGGCATAAGGGCCAAAGTCCTTCGCTTTGTGCCGAAAACGAATACGCGCCGGGGTAGGGTGGCAGCATGGGTACGTGACCACGACGTCGCTGTCCTGGGATGTGGTGCCCGTTGACAAGCCGGAAGATGTCAACGTAGTAATCGGCCAGGCGCATTTCATCAAAACGGTCGAAGACCTGCACGAGGCCCTGGCCGGGGTGAGCCCATCGCTACGGTTTGGGCTGGCCTTTTGTGAGGCGTCCGGACCGCGATTGGTTCGCCGCACCGGCAACGATAATGAGTTGGTCGAACTCGCGACGCGCACTGCGCTGGCCATCGCGGCCGGGCATAGTTTCGTGATTTTCTTGCGTGAGGGCTTTCCGGTCAACGTCCTCAACCCGGTGAAGGCGGTGCCCGAGGTCTGCGGAATCTACTGCGCCACAGCGAATCCCGTGGATGTCGTCGTCGCGGTGACTCCTCGCGGTCGCGGCATCGTGGGCGTTGTCGACGGACAGACCCCCGTCGGAGTGGAAACCGATCGTGACGTCGCCGAGCGGCACGACCTGCTGCGCACTATCGGCTACAAGCTCTGACAGGCCTCACCGCTTGCTGTAAAGCGCCTCGATCTCGCTGGCGAAGCGTTGGGTCACCACGTTGCGCTTGACCTTGAGCGTCGGGGTCAGCTCGCCGGTGAGCACGGTGAAGTCGGCCGGCAGAATGCGGAATTTGCGGATCGCTTCCGCATGCGACACCGTCTGGTTGCATTCCTCGACGGCCTGATCGATCTCGCCGACCAAGTCGGGATCGTCAATCAGGTCCCCGACCGACGCGGTGGCCTCCTTGCCGTGGTGCTGCTTCCACACGTCGAAGCCTTCCGGGTCGATTGCGATGAGCGCACCCACAAAGGGCCTGTTGTCGCCGACCACCACCGCCTGGCTGATCAGCAGGTGAGCCCGCAACTGGTCTTCCAGCACGGCCGGAGCGACATTCTTGCCGCCCGCGGTCACGATGATCTCCTTCTTGCGGCCGACGATCGACAAGTAGCCGTCGCCGTCCACCGATCCGAGGTCGCCGGTGTGGAACCACCCGCTGACGATCGCCTCTTCAGTGGCTTTCTCGTTATGCCAATAGCCGCTGAACACCACGCCGCCGCGCACCAGCACCTCACCGTCGTTGGCGATCGCCATGCTATTGCCGGGCAACAGCTTTCCCACTGTGCCGACCCGTTCTTCGCCGATACGGTTCAGGGTAATCGCGGCGCTGGTCTCGGTCAGGCCGTAGCCTTCGTACACCGTCAGCCCGACGCCGCGGTAGAAGTGGCACAACCGCTTGCCCAACGGGGCTCCGCCCGAAACCGCTGCATGGCAGTCGCCGCCCAGCGCGGCGCGCAGCTTGCCGTACACCAGCCGATCGAACAGTGCATGTCTGGCTCGCAGCAACGGACCCGGACCGCCGGTGTCCTGTGCCTTGCTCCACTGGGTCGCCGTGCGAGCGGCCATGTCGAAAATCATGCCCTTACCGCTGTCGCGCGCCTTCAACTCGGCTGTGTTGTATACCTTTTCGAACACTCGGGGTACCGACACCACTACCGTGGGCTTGAAGACAGCCAACGTCGGCACCAGGTTCTTGATGTCACTGGTGTAGCCGATGGTGACCTTGTTCGCAAACGCCGACATCGACAGCGCGCGCGCCAGCACATGGGCCAGGGGCAGGAAGACCAGCAGCCGCTCACCCTTGCGCAGCAGCGTCGGGAAGTACGACGCTGCGCTGCGCGTCTCGTACAGCAAATTGGAATGCGTCAGCTGGCAGCCTTTAGGGCGGCCGGTCGTGCCCGACGTGTAAATCAGCGTGGCCGGGTCCGCAGCCCGCAACCCCGCCAGCCGCTCGTCAAGTTGGCCGATGTCCACCGATTTCCCCGCTTCGGCCAGCTCGTCGAGCGCCGTCGGACCGTTTGACCCCAGCTGCAGGATCTTGCGCACACTCGGCAGCTCGGCGCTCAGTTCCTTGACCAGCTGGGCATGCGCATCGGTCTCGGCGATCACCAGCACCGCCCCGGAGTCCTCCAGCACCCAGCGCACCTGCTCGGCCGATGATGTGTCGTAGATCGGGACGGTGAGCGCGCCCACCGAGAGGATCGCGTAGTCGAGGATCACCCACTCGTAGCGGGTGGCCGACAGGATCGCCACCCGATCGCCGGCATTCACCCCCTCGGCGATCAGGCCGAGCGCGATTGAACGGATCTGCTGGGCGGCCTCGGCGCAGGTCACGTCTGTCCATACGCCGTTGACGAGGCGCTGAAAGATCACATGATCGGGATCGTCCCGCTCGTGTGAGTACACGATGCTGGCGACGTTGTCGTGCTCTCCGACGGTGAAGCTTGCCGGGACGCTGAATTCACGCATGGCACCACGCTAACCGCCCTAACCGCTGATTTGCTAGTCCGAAGTTCCCAGCGTCAAGATTCCATTGGTGTCAGATCGGCGAAGGCGGCTCAGCGACTCAGGAACCTAGTCGGTGCTTCACGGTTATCGATCCGCGGTCGGGGAGCCCGCCGAGAGGGCGCGCCGCAGCAGCTTGTCGACAGCCACCACCAGACTGACCACGGCTGCAATGGCGAAGATCCGCAGCCACGCACCTGCGGTGATCGGGGCGGTGGCGAAAACGAGATTCATGGCGGGCAGATACGTGATGGCCAGCTGACCGAGGGCCTGCGCGGCCACACCGAATATCATCCAGCGGTTCGAAAACACACCTATCCGCCAGGCCGAGTGGGTCAACGATCGGCAGCTGAACAGGTAGAACATCTCGACGACGACGAACAGGTTCAACGCCGCTGTGCGAGCCTCGTGCAGGGCCGCACCGTTGCCCAGTTCCCATTGGAACAGCCACCAGGCGCTGCCGACGAGCAGCGTGGAGACCAGCAGGACCCGTGCGACAAGGCCGCGGGTCAACAGTGGTTGGCCGGGTTCCCGGGGCGGGCGGTTCATGATGCCGGCCTCCTTGGGTTCGAAGGCGAGCATGAGGCCGAGCGCGACGGCGGTGGTCATGTTGATCCACAAGATCTGGGTGGGCAGGATCGGCAGTGCAGAGCCGAATGCGATGGCCGCCAAGATCACCAGTCCCTCACCGATATTCGTGGGCAGGGTCCAGGCGATGAATTTCGTGATGTTGTCGAACACGCCGCGGCCCTCTTCAACCGCTGCCTCGATGGTGGCGAAGTCGTCGTCGGTGAGCACCATATCCGCGGCGTCCTTGGCGACCTCGGTGCCGCTTCGACCCATGGCGACGCCAATGCTGGCCTGCCGCAGCGCCGGTGCGTCGTTGACGCCGTCTCCGGTCATCGCCACCACGTGGCCCTTGCTCTGTAGCGCCTGCACCAGGCGCAGCTTCTGTTCGGGTGATACCCGGGCGAACACACTCGCCGCCTCCACCGCATACCGGTAGTCGTCGGCGTCCAGCGCAGCCAGATCGGTGCCGGTGAGCACGGCACCCGGTTCCGGCTCCTGCTCGTCGAGCAATCCGACTTGGGTTGCGATCGCGGTAGCCGTCCCGGCATGGTCACCGGTGATCATCTTGACCGCGATGCCCGCGGTGTGGCATGTGGCCACGGCGGAGGCCGCGGAGTCCCGGGGCGGATCGAGCATCGCGTGCAATCCGGTCAACGCGAGCGAACCCGGTAACGCATCTTCATCGAAATCATCGGGACCGTTTGCCGCACGCACGGCGGTGGCCAGCACCCGCAGGCCTTGACGGGCCAGCTGCTCGGCGGCCCGCAACATCGTGGCGCGGTCCAGCGGCCGCAGTGCGCCGTCGGCGCCCATCTGCGTGCCGCACAGGTCGAGCATTCGCTCCACCGCGCCCTTGACCAGCACGACGTAGTCGTCGCGGTCGCGGTGCAGGGTGGCCATGTAACGGCGCTCGGAGCTGAACGAAATGACCGCGATCCGCGGCAGGCTGGCCGCGAGTTTCTCCGGATCAAAACCGGCCTTCGCGGCAACGACGAGCATCGCACCCTCGGTGGGATCGCCGACGACGTCCCACTGCCCGCTCTCGTGGGTCAGCGCGGCATCATTGCAGCGCGCCCCGGCCAGCAGCGACCATCGCAGCGCCGCGTTGGCGTCGATCGATACCGGTGTACCGTCGGCGGTGCATAGCTGACCGTCCGGGGCGTAGCCCGATCCAGTCACTTCGACCATCCCGTCACGGGTCCAGACCATCTGGACCGTCATCTGGTTTTCGGTCAGTGTTCCGGTTTTGTCGGTGCAGATCACGGTGGTGCTGCCTAACGTCTCGACGGCCGGCAGCCGCCGAACCACCGCACGCCGCCTGGCCATGCGGGCCACGCCGATCGCAAGCGTGATGGTGACCGCTGCCGGCAGCCCCTCGGGGATGGCCCCGACCGCAAGAGCGATCGCCGCGGTGAACGTCTCGACGGCATCCTGTCGACGGAGCAGCCCAACAGCAAAGGTCATTGCGGCCAGGGCGAGGATGCCGACGGTCAGGATCTTGCTGAACCGGGTGAGCTTCTCGGTCAACGGGGTCAGCAGCGTCTCCGCGGCTCCGACGAGGCGGTGGATTTCGCCCACCTCGGTCCCTGCCCCCGTAGCGACGACGACGCCGGCGCCGTGGCCGGCCGTCACGAGGGTGCCGGAGTAGGTCATGTTGCGTCGGTCGGCCACGGGGGTGGCCTCCGGCAGGACGACCTCGTCCTTGCCGACCGGTGCCGATTCACCGGTCAGTGCCGACTCGTTGACGCGCAGCTCGGTCTCGCGCAGCAGCCGCACGTCAGCGGGAACCTTGTCGCCGGCCTCCAGCAACACCAGATCACCGGGGACCAGTTCGTCTGAGGACACCGTCCGCTCATGGCCGTCGCGGACCACCGTGGCAAGGGTGCGCACCATCGAGCGCAGGCCCTCCAGCGCGACCTCGGCCTTGGACTCCTGGACGAAACCCACGGCCGCGTTGACCAGCACGACACCGAAGATCACCGCCGAGTCGACGAAGTCATGCAAGCCGGCGGTGATCGCGCCGGCCACCAGCAGCACATAGATCAGCGGGTCATGGAACTGACGCAGGATCCGCACCAGCAACCGGGCACCTGCGGGCGCGGGCAGCGTGTTGGGCCCGAACCGCTCGAGGCGCTCGGCCGCCTCATCATCAGAGAGCCCACGATGCGGATCGGTCTCCAGTAGCAAGACGACCTCATGCGCCGGCAGGCCGTGGTGTGCGGTCGTTGTCGACGCAGATAACTCCTGGGATGCCGGCAATCGCCTCACCTCGCCTGACCGACTAGTCGTTGGCTTTCGATTGTTCGGATACAAAGCGGTGTCGGTCAGGGCCTTAAGTCACCGACGCGTGTTCGGGTTTCGCCTATTGGACGGGCACGACCATCACCGGGCGGTGAGCGTGATGCAAGGTTGCCAAAGCGACGCTGCCGAGCAGGGTCTCCCTCGCGGCAGAATGCTTGCGCGACCCGACCACCAGCACCGCCGCGTTGTACTCGTTAGCGCACGCGACGAGCGCATCGGATATCGCGCGCGTGTGAGGACCGCCGCCGCGTTCGACGTGCACCGTAGGGACTTCGCGGTCATTCCCCTCTGACTGATCGGCCGCAGACAAAGGGGCGCCATCGTCCTCGTCGACATGGACCCGGAGCACATCACGTCCCGGGAAGAGCCGGCGGGCCGCATCGAGTAGCGTCCGCGCACCCGATGAGTCGTCCCAGCAAACGAGCACCGGTCCGTGGGCCAGCGTTGCGTATTCGGCTGCCAACAACGGGTGTGGTATGACGACGACGGGTCGCGCGGTGTAGTGCACCACCGTGTCCGACACGCTGCCCAGCACCGCTTTGGTGCCGCCCAGCCCGCGGGAGCCGATAAGCGCCAAGTCGGCCTCCACCTGCTCGGTAATCTGCGCCAGCCGTAGGCCCTCCGCACCCCAAGTGCGCTTCACGAGCGGCTCTGCGTCCCATCCGGCCGCCCGGGCCAGCACGACCCCCATCGCCGTCAACCGTTCGGCTTCGCGATGACCCTCCTGCTCAACCATTTCCATGAATTCGTTGACATCGCGAGCTTTTGCTCGCAGCCGATGGCGCAGCGCTTCACTGGCCAACGGTGGCATCCACAGGTGAGTGACCCACGCATGTGAGTCTGGAAACAGCAACGCGCCGGCATCGATCGCGGCGCTCGCCGCCGGTGAGCCGTCATAGCCGATGGCCACTCGTACAGGCATGTCCAACCTCCTGAGCGCCGCGCTGAGTCACTCCACCGCGAGCGACCATGCCGACGTCGCGATCAGGTCACCACGCTGCAACCCCGCGGCGCGATGCTCGTGGACCTTGGCATACTCCTGCGTCGTCACCATGTCGATGAAGGCCTGGGGCGTTGGGTACTCGACGACGAGAATGGCGTCCCACCAAGGCTTTTCGCCGTCACCAATCACGACCGCCGGCGCCGTGCCTGCGTAGCGGACCGTGGCGCCGACACGTTGGAGGTGCGGCGCGACCTCCCGCCCGTATTGCTGGTAAGACTCCAGACCGCCCGCGGTTTTGAACTTCAGCAGATTAACCATCACCACGGGGGCATCGGCCGGCCGTGCGGCCAGCGCCGCGAACTGTTCGGCGGTGGGCTCCAACGAGCTGCTCATGTGCGTCCTTGAGTTAGAGCGGTACAGCCGCAGCACGAGAACGGAGCGATTCGACGCAGCCCTCACCCAACGGGTGTTACTCCTGCACTGGAAAGGGTAAAGCCACGGCCCGAGATAACGGTGCAGGTAACCCCGCTGGCCTCCGACCGACAGCTGAAGGGGCCGACCCAGGCAGTTTGGCCGTAGGCGAGGGTCGGAGTGCCATGGCCTGCGTTGCCGAGGCAAGTATCTCCCGTACAGGTCTTGAACGACCCGCTGGTGGACATGCGCACAGACTGGGGCGGAGAGTCGGTCTGACAGTACGTCTCGTCGGGTATGCCACTGCCGCGTTGATAGTTCATCTCACAGCCGAGGTTGCCTGACGGAGACACGAAGGAACACCACGTCGCGGTGCAGACCGGGTTATCTGCGGCGGCCTGAGGCATCCCTACAGAGCAGCCGACGACGATGACCCCCAGTGCTGCGACCCCCAGTGCTGCGACGACTGCCCGATGCATAACGCCTCCTCCAACCGCGGATATGACCCTCGGAAAGTATCAGGCCAATGTCGACTGAGGCGTGTGGTTTTGCTACATGCCCGCGGGTACCCGCCCCCGATCCGGAGGCGCCAGATGGCTACAACAGATCGGTGATGGTCTTCAGGCCTGCGTCGTAGAGTACGCCGGGCAGCATTCCGCCGTCGTGTTCGATGGTCGTGCCGTTGACGAAGTCCGCATCCCCGCTCGCCAGGAAAACGCAGACCCGGCCTACTTCTGCGGGCTCGCCCGCACGGCGCAACGGGACGGCGGCGAAATACTTTGCGCCCGTGGGATCGTCTTTGGGCAGCACGAACGACCGGAAATTTTCGGTCATCGTCGGACCCAGTGCGATGCAGTTGACCCGGACCTTGGGTCCCCACTCCTCGGCCAGCGACCGGGTCAAATGGTTCAGCCCGCTTTTGGCCGCGCCGTAGGAGACCAAGGTTGGCGATCCCGCCGGATGCCCGGCGCCGCTGGAGATGTTGATGATGCAGCCGACGCCGTCCTGGGTGCGCATCTGCCGGTACGTGCGGATGGCGAACCAGAGCGGACTGATGAGGTTCATCTGCACCGCATACGCGTGAAACAGCGCCGTGCGCTCATACTCGTCGTCGCTGCGAGGTGCGCCCTGAATGCGTTGAACCAGTTCGGGAATGCTCTCGGCCTGCGGCGCCGGAACGGTACCGCCGGCGTTGTTCACCAAGATGTCGATCCGGCCGTGGGTGGCAACGACATCTTCGACGAAAGAGTCGATGGCGTGGTAGTCACCTTGATCGCAGACCTTTTGCGAGGCGCGGGCCGCCCAGTCGGGTTCTGCGTCGGCACCCGGGATCGCGTCCAGGGGCGAGCGCGAGCAGCCGATGACCGTGGCGCCGGCACGGAGCAGTTCACGGGCGATGCCGACGCCCACACCGCGACTCGTGCCAGTGACGATCGCGATCTTGCCATCGAGGACGCTCATCATCGAACCTTCCTGCATGAGGCGGTTATTGACAGCCACTGCCAACCGGTCATACTGTGCCAGTCCAGCCGTTAGTGTGTAAAGGCGTGCAATGCGGGAGGTCAGGAGATGAGTAGCCCGTCCAAACTCCGCGTCATCCAGTGGGCCACCGGAGGCGTGGGTAAGGCCGCCATCGAGTGCGTGCTGAATCACCCACAGCTCGAGTTGGTCGGATGCTGGGTGCACAGCGCGGACAAGGACGGCCTCGACGTCGGTCGGATCCTTGGCAGCGGGGAGCTGGGCGTCGCCGCCACCACCAGCCTCGACAAGGTGCTGGCCCTGGATGCTGACTGCGTCATGTACAGCCCGCTGGTCCCCAACGACGAAGAGGTCGTGGCGATTCTGCGGTCCGGCAAGAATGTGGTCACCCCGCTCGGCTGGGTATACCCGGACCTGAGCAGCCCGGCCGTCAGAGCGATCGCCGATGCCGCACTCGACGGTGGGGTGACCCTGCATGGGTCGGGAATACACCCCGGCGGCATCACGGAGCGATTTCCGCTCATGGTGTCTTCGCTCTCGTCGGCGGTTACGCACGTGCGCGCCGAGGAGTTCTCCGACATCCGCACCTACAACGCTCCCGACGTGGTGCGCCACATCATGGGGTTCGGCGGGACCCCCGAGGAAGCCATGCAAGGACCCATGGCAACCCTGCTCGAATCGGGCTTCAAGATGTCGGTACGAATGATCGCCGACCACATGGGATTCCGCATCGATCCCAACATCAGGACCATTCAGGAAATCGCCGTAGCGACCGCCGACATCGACTACGACCCGTTCCCTCTTCCCCCGGGAACCGTGGCCGCACGCCGGTTCCGCTGGCAAGCACTCGTTGACGGCGAGCCGGTCATCACGGCTGCGGTCAACTGGCTGATGGGTGAAGCAAACCTGGACCCGGGCTGGGATTTCGGTGGGCGTGGCGAACGCTTCGAAGTCGAGATCACCGGCGACCCCACCGTGAGCCTCACCTTCAAAGGCCTACAGCCGCCGTCGATTGCCGAAGGCCTGCAGAAGAATCCGGGAGTCGTGGCAACGGCGAACCACTGCGTCAACGCCATTCCCGACGTCTGCGCCGCCGAGCCCGGGATCAAGACCTACTTGGACCTGCCGCTGTTCGCCGGGCGCCCGGCTCCCGAACTTGCGGCGTAGACACCATGACGAGCGTCCTGGACGACGTGTCGTTCTGTCACCTCGTGGTCGGGGTTACCGACATGGACCGCGCGCCGGCGTTCTACCGCGACGTGATCGGCATGGAAGTGGTTTTCGAAAACCTCATCTCCGGGGAGTCTTTCGACGCGGCACTGCACGCGAACCGTAAGCAACAGGGCCGTGTCGTCGGCGGATTGCTGGGCGGTGCCCGCAGCACCTACGAGATGCACCGCGGCGTTCAGTTGCAACTGGGACCCGTGCGATGACGTACTTTCATCCCGACTCGATGCGCGGCCACGTCGCGATCGTCACGGGTGCCGCCCAGGGGGTGGGCAAGGGCATCGCCGCCGCGCTGCTGGAACGCGGTGCGTCGGTGTTGCTGGTCGACATCCAGGATGACTTGCTTGCAGCCACGACGGCCGAGCTCGAGGCGGCGGGTCATGTCGAGAAGCTGGTGGCCGATTTGCGCGACCCGGACAGCGCCCAGCGGATCGTGGCTGCTGCCGTAGACGCCTTCGGTACGGTGCACGGCCTGGTCAACAACGCCATAGCCACCAACGAGCCCAAGGCATTCGTTGACATCACCACCGAGGACCTGGCGCTCGGTTACGACGTCGGTCCCCGAGCGACATTCCTGCTCATGCAGGCGGTGCACCCGATGATGGTCGAGGCGGGCGGTGGGTCGATCGTGAATCTCGGCTCGGGGACGGGCACCGGCGGCGAACCCAAGTGGGGCGGTTACGCCGCCGCAAAGGAAGCCATCCGCGGGCTGTCGAAGGTCGCCGCCCTGGAATGGGGGCGCGACAACATCCGCGTCAATGTCATATGTCCGTTCGCCGAGTCCGACGGCGTCAAGCTGTGGAAGCAGTTCGCACCCGACGATTACGCGAAGGCAGTAAGACGCGTTCCGATGCGGCGCATCGGCGATGTTCGCACCGACGTGGGTGCGCTGGTGGCGTTCCTGCTCAGCACCGACGCGTCGTTCATTACCGGGCAGACCATTCACGTCGACGGCGGGATCGGCTGCTTCCGATGATGCCCCGAGGAGAGTCGCTGCGAGATCGGCAGCGCGCACAGATCCGGGCCGACATCAGGCGAGCGGCGTTCCGGCTCTTCATCGAACGTGGATACGACACCGTCACGACCGAGGAAATCGCCACTGCGGCAGGCGTTTCGCCGCGTACCTTCTTCCGGCACGTACCGGCCAAAGAGGAATTGCTGCTGGCGCCCGTTCGCCATGGCGGTGCGGCCATCGTCAACCTGCTCGAACGCCGCCCACCCAGCGAGCCACCGGACGTCGCGCTGATCAACGCCATCATCACCCGGACCCGCTCGTTCGACCAGGCCGACTGCGAAGAGTGGCGCGAAGCCTTGCTGGCCGCGCCCGATTTGCTCAGCAAGGTCACCATGCACACCCCCGCCGACAAGGAGCGGGCCATGAAGTTGATCGCCGAACGCATGGGCGCCAACCCCGACGACGACATCCGTCCCGGGCTGCTGGTCCAACTCGCCTTCGCCGCAGCGGATTTCGCCTTCCAGCAGTGGGTTCGGCAACCTAGTACCCCGCGGCCGCTGGACCGCTACGTCACCGAAGCGCTCGAAGCAGTCAAAAGTCCGCACTGGAAGACCCGCCGGCGGCGGCATGCGGGGTGATGTCCTGGTAGCCGCGCGTACGGCGCGAGTACATCCGCCGAAAGTGGGCCGGATCGGGTGCGACCTGGTGCTGCGGACCGAGGGCTGGCTTCATGAATCTCTGCTTGCCGAACTCGCCGTCACACGCCGTGCTTGGTCACCGTCGTAGCGGCACGGCTTGAGTATTTTTCTTGGATGGCGATAGTCCCTGTCCCAATAAAAGCCCCAGCGCAGTACTTGTTGTCGCCTCATGCACCAAGCCCGCGCACGCTGATCGACATCATCTACGAAACCGCTACCCGCTACCCGGACGCCGCGGCAATCGACGACGGCACCGTGCAGCTCACCTACCGCGAGCTGATCAGCGACATCGTGGCCACCGTGGAGTGGCTGGCCGCCCGGGGCATCGGCCGTGGCGACCGGATTGGCATCCGGATTCCGTCGGGTAGCTATGCGCTGTATGTGGCGGTCCTGGCGACGCTGGCCACCGGCGCGGCCTATGTGCCGGTCGACGCCGACGAAACCGACGAACGCGCCGAATTGGTGTTCGGTGAAGCCGGCGTCGTTGCGGTCATCACCGAAGCGGGCCTGCTCCGCGGTCCCGGCTCGTCGCGTGGCTGGCGGGCTACGGCGCCGCTGGCCCGCGACGACGCGTGGATCATGTTCACGTCCGAACCGATCGGCACGCCGAAGGGCGTGGCCGTCACGCACCGCAGTGCCGCCGCGTTCGTCGACGCGGAGGCGCAAATGTTCTTGCGAGACAATCCGATTGGGCCCGGAGATCGAGTGCTGGCCGGGCAGTCGGTGGCATTCGACGCGTCGTGCGAGGAAATGTGGCTGGCATGGCGGCACGGCGCCTGCCTGGTCCCCGCGCCGCGGTCGTTGGTCCGCAGCGGAATGGACCTCGGTCCATGGCTGGTCACCCGCGACGTGACGGTGGTGTCGACGGTGCCGTCACTGGCCGCACTGTGGCCCGCGGAAGCGCTGGAACCGTTGCGGCTCTTGATTTTCCGCGGTGGGGCCTGCCCTGCGGAGCTGGCCGACCAGCTCGCCGCCGACGGCCGGGAAATGTGGAACACCTATGGTGCGACGGCGGCCACGGGGGTCGCGTGCGCGGCCAGGCTCGGCGGTACGGGGCCAATCGGCATCGGGCTGCCGCTGCCCGGCTGGGATCTGGCCGTCGTCGATCTCGACGGCCGGCCGGTCAGCTATGGCGAGGTGGGCGAGCTGGTGATCGGCGGCGTGGGCCTGGCTCGCTACCTGGACAAAGACACGGACGCGCAGAAGTACGCCCCGTTACCGGCGCTGGACTGGGCGCGCGCCTATCGCACCGGCGACCTGGTCCGGCTGGAACCCGAAGGGCTGTATTTGTGCGGTGGAAGCGAGGACCAGGTCGAGGTCGGCGGAGCGGACACTGAGGCAACGGCTGAGCTGGGTGGCACGACGGGCCCTTTTCGTATCTCAGCTCAGATGCAACTCGCGTACCCAGGATTCGCGGGCGCAATCAGGAGTTGAGAATTCGCCGGGGACCTCTCAGGTGAGCGCGGGCAGGACTTTGTCGGTAAGCAACTGGACCGATTTCCACGCTTCGTCGACGGGCATACCGCCGACCAGCGGGTGCATCACGAGCGGCCCGTAGTTATCGGAGTCCCGGACCTCCGCGATCAGCTGGTCAGGAGTCAGAAAGCGGTATAGCCCCGATGCCCTGACCTGGTCCAGGGTCTGGACACCTGGCAAATGCATGAGAGAACGTTGATCGGTTGACCAACCGCCGTAAGTCACCGCCTCCCAAAGGATGTAGTCACCGAGTTCTGCCCACGCCCGGTCCGGATCCTCGTGCAGGAAGATCATCCCGCGATTGATCGGCCCCGGCATCAGGATGACCGGCGTCATGCCGGCCTCGGAACACAGCTGGCGGTAGTAAGCGGCGATGTCGGGCAGGTGATCGGCCAGGCTCAGCGGCAGCCTGAACCGCGCTGCGCGTCGCGCCGTGGCGCGCGCACCGCCACCGACATACAGCGGCGGATGCGGCCGAGTCCAGGTACCGGTGCATATTCCCGCGTCTGGATCAGCGCCAGACCAGACTGACAGCATTCGCTCGACCAGGCTGTCCATCAGAGTCCCCCGCTTGGTGAAATCGGCTCCCAGGGAGTCATATTCGACCTCGCGATAGCCGAGACCCACCGTGGTGTGCAGCCGACCGCGGCTCATGTTGTCGACGAACGCGATGTCTTCGGCGAGCCGGACCGGATTCCATAGCGGCCCGAGCGCACAGTCGACGCTCCCGATCAGCGTCGAGGTTCGGGCCAAAAACATCGCTGCGGCCATGATGGGATTGCAGCTCCATCCGTGCCCGGTCGCGTGATGCTCATCGACACTGATCGAGGTGATGCCGTGCGACTCGCCCCACTGCGCCAGTTCCAGTGCAGCAGACAACAGCCTGCTCTGCGTGCGCGGTTCGCCCTGCGGGGAAGCGAAGTTGAAGCGCAGCACCGTCAGTAACATGTCCGGCCTCCGGTCAGTGCGATTCCGGTTTCGCCGCCGACTGCAGGAATGCGGGAAAGTCAGGAAACAGCGCGCGGTCGACGATCTCGATGCGGGTCCCGAACGGGTCGACGTAGTAGGCGAACAGCGCGAGATCCGGTGGGGAGATGTCGGCCGTGGCTTCGAATGTGAAGCGGTTATCCTCCAGCATCCGGGCCGTTTCGGCGAGGTTGTCGGTGAAGTAGCCGAGGTGATGGATGGCGTTGTTAGGTGCGGCAGTCCATGGACTTCCGGGTACCTCCTGGATCAGTTCGACGTGCGGGGCTTGCAGCGAGTAGACGAATGTCGAAGTGAGCTCTTGGGTTCCGGTTGCGGTGCGGAACGGCAACGTATAGCTCATCGGGATGATCCACCGGTAGCCGGCCAGCGCGCTCAGGCGGGCCATCGCCGCATCGAGGTCGGACACGATGATGCCGGTGTGGTAGAAGTCCTCGGGCCGTAGTGCGAATGCCATGGCTTGTCCTTGCGATCTCAAACGCAGTCCGACGCGCCGTCGACGACGAACACTGCGCCACTGGTGTAGCTACTCTGCTCGGTGCACAAAAAAGCGATAGTCGGTGCAATCTCCCCGACGGATCCGAAACGGCGCAACGGAATATGCGCCATCTCAAAATCCACCAATTCAGCCGCGCTGTGCATGGGCGCGGTCATCGGGGTGTCGATCGTTCCCGGCGCCACCGCGTTCACGCGGATCCCTTTACCCGCCCATTTGACGGCGAGGTTTCTTGTGAGGCAGACGATTCCGGCCTTGGCGGCGCCGTATCCGGGCACTAGCGGGACTGCCCGCAGCGCAGACATCGACGCCAGATTCACCACGCTGGCTCCTCCGGCCGCAGTCGATGCCTTCAGCGCGCGGTAGAGCCCTACCGTCAACCGGTACGGCCCGGTGAGGTTGAGCGCGATCGACGCGTCGAATCCGTCCGGCTTCGACTCGTCAAGTCCCCCCGGGAAATTCGCACCGGCGTTGTTGACCAGCACGTCGAGGCGGGTGAACCGCTGCGCCAGCGCGTCCACCGAATCGGGGTTGGTGGTCTGTAACTGGTGATAGTCCATGCCGTACAGGTCGACGTCGTAGTCGGTCGCAGCCGGTTTGGTTCCGGTGATGGCGACCCGGGCCCCGGCGTCTCGGAACAATACCGCCGTGGCATGCCCGATCCCGCTGGTGCCGCCGGTGATCAGTGCCGCGGTCCCGGTGAAGTCGAAGCTGACTCGCGCCGTCATGAGTACCTCGCAACTTGGTGCCGCAGCCAGGCACTTTCCCAGAAGTTCGTACTGCCGGCCATGAGCCTTTCATGGGCCTCCCGCAGTACGTCACGCGCCCCCGCATGATCTGGGGGAACAAGCTCGGCAAGGTGGATCGCGTGCAGTGGGCGGCCGGCGCCGAGGTGCGCTCGCGCCCGGTCCAGAAGCGCATCGGCTCCGGCCAACTCGACCACGTCGGCGGCGACGGCGTCGAATCCGACCGGATAGAGCTCGGTGGTCGACTCGTGGTGGAACCAGCCCGAGTAGTTCTCCCAAATCGCCCGCACGTCCCAAGCGACCTTTCCGTAGCCTTGGCCCACTTCGTATTCCGCGGGCAAGGTGATCTCGCGCATCAGGGCCCGGACGTCCTTGCCGGTGTTCATCCCGGCGACGGTCTGGTCGTGGATGTATGCGATCGCGTTGCGCAACCGGGTCAGCTCGGCATTGATGCGCTTCTGCCCCGCGATGGGCTCGAAGTGTCCGGTCACCAGGATCTCGGGTTTCAGGTCGCGCACCCGCTCCACCGACGCGATGGCCTCACACGCATCTCGATACCGGTCGCCGCGCATGGTGACGAGGTTGGGAATGTGCCCGAATAGCGGGCCGAACGTATTTCCGCACAGGCAGATTCGCTCCTCGGGCAACCAGACCACCAGTGAATCAGTGGTCTCCCCGCCGGGCACGGAGATCAGTTCCATCCCTCGGCCGCCGAGCTCGAGGGTCAGCGTGTCCTCGAAGTCGAGATCGACGGCGGGAACACTCTGGCCGGGCAGCCGCGAGGTACCGAGGCGCCGTTGGATGGCTTGGATGCCGGTCGCCAGGGTGTCTTTGAAGGCGAATGCGCTGCGGCTGGCGCGATAGGGGATGAGGCGTTCGTTGTCGTCTCGCCATATGGTCCAGTTTGCTTGCGCGACAACGGTTGTGTTGGGGTCACGCACGCTGTCCAGTCCGCCGACGTGGTCCACGTGGCCCTGCGTGAAGATGATGTAGCGCACCGGCGAGGAGTCGACGGCGTCGAAGTTGGCGCGGTGCACCGGTCCCTCGAAACCCATCCCGGTGTTGACGATCACCCGGCCCTCACTTGTGGTGAGCAGGTAGGAATTCGACAGGCCCGGTGAGCACCACAATCCCGGGGCGATCCGCTCGGCCTGTTCGGCAGCCGCAGGACGCATGGCCTCAGCGCCCGGCCTGCTCCGATAGACCGGTTCGAACTGCCAGGCCTCGGTACTCATCGCTGACGTCTCTTTCTGTTGATCATTCGGGGAGAACGTCGAATTTGTCGAAGTAGAAGTCGAAACGCCCGCGGAGTTCGTCGGCCGAGAGGCCGAAGTGCCGCTGCAGTTCGTAGCGGATACGGCCGTGTTTGCCGCGCGGATTGCCATCCAGGTAGCGCTGGAGGCGTTCGCGCACCTTCGGTGTCAATTCGACGCCGCCACGCCGGTAGAGCTGCTCGAGCACCGGCATTTCGTTGCCGTTCAGTTGGTGGAAGCTGATGTCGATGCTGCGTTCGGCCGGCACCAGGTCGCGGTCGCGAACGCATGCGCTGAGCAGTCGCTGCACGCGGTCGCTCCAATAGTCCAGCAGCCAGCCCGGGTCGATACTCGTTCGCCGTAGTCGGTCGGAGTAGGCCATCATCGTGATCGCCGACTGGATCACCGCGACCGGGTCGCGGTGCGTGAACGCCACCGTCGCGTCGGGGAAGGTCGCCATCAGCGGGCCGAGCTGCTCACAGTGTTGAGGACTTTTGAGGACCCAGGTCTGCGGACCGCGCAGGAACGTCAGCGCCTGCAAAACTTTTTTCATATATGCGTAGTGCCGGGTTTGGTCGAGGCTCAGGTAGTAGTCACGCCAATCAGGCACGCGCGCATGCCATTCCAGAACGTAGCCGGCCAGATCGAGGTCGAGGAGTTCGACTTCCTCCTCGATCGCCTCGGGGAACCGGTCGTGCATGGCAGCGACGGCCGGCGCGCTGACCATGAGCGCGTCGTGTTCGGACTTGGCGCGCTTGTAGCGGGGGTCGACTCCGAATATGTCGGGGCCTTCGCCGCGGGCCGGTATCGGCTCCTGGCTCTCCCAGTACGGCAACGCCCGCCGGCGTGGGTCGCAGGCAATCAGATTCACCAGATGGGTGGTACCGGACCGCGGCATCCCGACGACGATGAAGGGCTTCTCGATCGGGATGGACTGAATTTCGGGATACCGCTTGATGAGCTCGGTCAACGACAACCGGTTGCGCAGCAGGCGAACGACTCGTTGCCGCAGGGACGCGCGAGTGAGCTGACGCAGGCCCTCGTCGGCTTCGATCGCGGCCACGTGTGCGGTGAGACGGTCACCGAAGCCATCCGTGTCGTCGAGGTCACTGCCCACGCCCGCCTGCTCGATGGCCTCCGCAAGCATCTGGCCGATGTCGAGGTCAACGTGCTTGGCCTCGGTGAAGTCCAGGATCTGACGCTGGACATCGGTCAGCTTGGGCGATGTCAGGTCGTCGAAGTCGATGTCGCCAACCGCAGAATCCACCGGATCCCCTCTTCGACATGTCGCGCGAAATATGACACAGACGCTAGACGCGATGCGGATCCTTCGTGAACCCACCTCGCCGACACGGATCTGCGTCGACGCTGTCGCCGGAGCCGACGGATGGATTCGGCATTCGACTGCCGAGCACGAGTTCTACAAGCTCTACAAGTTAGCCAGGTCGTCGGGCACGTCGACTTTGTGTTCCTCGAGCGCCTCAAGGGGCACGACTTCGAGCGTGCGCTCGTGAGTGGACGCCAACACCACCGGCGCGGCACAACCGTCGCGGTGGGCCCGAAGCCAGTTCAGCGCCGTGACGCACCAACGGTCACCGGGCAGCAGGCCGGGGAACCGGTACTCGGGAACCGGCGTCAACAAGTCATTGCCAATGGAACGCTGGTGCTCCAGGAATTCAGCGGTCATCACCGCGCAGATTGTGTGCCGACCGAGGTCCTCGGGTCCGGTCGAGCAACAGCCGTCGCGGTAGTAACCGGTAAGGGGTTCTGTGCCGCACGGTTCCAGCGGACCGCCTAGCACGTTGCGATCAGGCACGCGTTCAATCTTGCGCTCTTGGGGGTGAAGTTTGAAGTAACTTTGCCATCCGCGCCGTAGCGGACCGGTGTGGACGCCCGGACAACGGCGGTGTTAACTCGAATCGATGTCGACGCCGAACCAACCCGGAAATCCCTCCGGTGAGCCGCCCTGGGGATGGCAGCCTCAAGGCTACGGGTCCCAACCGAATCCGCAGAACCCGCCACCCTCGGGATATCCGCCCCCGCAGCCGTACCCCGGTTATCATTCGTACCCCGGCTACCCGGGATACGGTGATCCACAGGCACCGTTTGGGCGTGATCCCGTTACGGGGATACCGCTGTCGGACAAGTCCGCCACGACGGCTGGCTTACTGCAGCTATTCCTTGGCTTGTTCGGTATCGGCCGCTTCTACATCGACTCGACTCAGATCGCAGCTGCGCAGTTGTGTCTGGGTCTCGTCGGAGTTTTGTTCAGCCTGTTCTGCTTTTTGGGATTTCCGTTCCTGCTCGGTGGGATCGTCTGGGGCATCGTTGACGCGATCATGATGTTCACCGGCAACGTCAAAGACAACTACGGCCGCAAGCTGCGTTAGTCGCGCGCAACGGCTCCGGGCTTCACGAGCCACTGCACAGGCAGTTCGAAGTGCGAAATCCTTGGCGAGTTTCCGAAGATACGCTCGACGCGTGACGAAACTTGCAAGCCCACCGGCATGCAGCTGCGCTACATAAGCATCCCGGCGCTGATTGCCGAAGCCGGTGGCGATCCCCGGGCGGTCAATCGGAGCCTCCAGGCTGGTCGCCCGGCGCAGATTTCTGATCTGGCGGAGGCGTTTCATGCCGCCGGTCGATGCACGACCGAGGCCAACACGGCGTTCGAGGAAGCGCGTCGCCGCTTCGAGGCGTCCTGGAATCGGGAGCATTGCGAGCACCCGATCAACGACTCCGCGCAAGTGCAGCGCGTGACCAAGGCACTGGGTGCGCAGTCGTTGCAATTGCCCAAGATCGGGGTCGACTTGGAAAACATCGCCGCCGCCCTGGCCGAGGCGCAGCGCACCGCGGGCGGGCAGATCGCGGCGCTCGAGGGTCAGTTGCAGCAGCTCGATGACTTAATCGGCCAGGCCCTGGAGCAGGAAAGAGACCCCAACCTGACCCCAGAGGCCAGGGACGCACTTAACGCCCTCATCACCGCTTGTGAAGATGACGCCATCGCCGACACCAAAGCCGCCCTGGGCCAGCTGCAATCAATCCGCAACGGATACTCCGACTACCTGCAGAAGTCACTGAGCGCTCTGCGCACCGACGGCTACGACCCGGCCGGCATTCAGGCATTGGACGCGCCGGAATCGCCGGCCAAACCCCAAGGGCCGGTGCAGATTCCGCCGCCCAACACAAAACCCGAAGATGTCAAGAAGTGGTGGGAATCGCTGCGCCAGGGACAAAAGGACCGGTTGATCACACGACACCCCCCGGAGCTGGGCAACCTCAATGGCATCGACGCCGTCGCGCGTGACACGGTCAACCAGGCGGTGATGGACGATGACATCCACCGGGTCGAGGATGTCGCAAAGCAGCACGGGGTGCCGGCCGCGGATGTGCTCAATAACCCGGCCCGGTACGGGCTCTCGGCCACCGCTGTCACGCGGTACCGCAACGCCACGAAGACCCGCGACGGCTTGGCCTACGACAGAGGACACGACCCCGCGAACCCGAGGCCGGTCATGCTGTGGGCCTACGATCCGTTGCCCTTCAATGGCTGGGGCAAGGCGGCAATCGCGATCGGCAACCCCGACTACGCGCGCAATACCGCGGTCATCGTCCCGGGCACCGGCAGCAGCGTGGCACAGGGATGGATGTCCGGGCACCAAGACGCGATCAACCTCTACGACCAGACCCAGGCGGCGGACCCCGCACATCACTACACCTCGGTGATCGCCTGGATGGGGTATGAAGCGCCCCACGGCTTCGGCGATATCCAGGGGGTCAGCACGCCTGAGCTGGCGCGAGCCGGCGGTGATCTGCTGGCCGCGGACGTCAACGGCCTGTGGGTGACCCACAACGGTCTGACGCCCGAGCACATCACGGTCATCGGGCATTCCTACGGCTCAACGACGGTTGCCGACGCGTTCGCCCACAGCAATATGCACGCCAACGACGCCGTGTTGATCGGTTGCCCCGGAACGGATTTGGCACACAGCGCCGTCGATTTCCACCTTGACGGCGGACACGTCTACGTCGGTGCGGCCTCCACCGATCCGGTCAGCTGGATCGGCCAGGGCAGCGGCATGGGAGAAGAATGGCTCAAACAAAGACTGGGCGAACATGGTTTCCCGATCCCCTGGGATGCCGGTCTGGGGCGCGACCCGGCGGGCGACGGTTATGGATCGGTCCGGATTCACGCTGAAGTCACGGGCTCGGGGGATATGAACAGACACGACCATTCGCACTACTACGACATGGGCAGCGAGGCGCTACGCAGCATGACCGACGTCGCCAGCGGCCACTCCGAGCGGCTGGCCACCGACGGGATGATCGCAGACGGCCGCCGCCAGCCACACGTCGGACCGTTCCGAATACCCGGCATACCTGCGTATATCGATTCAGAACACGACCGTCCCCGCGATACGATCCGCGATGACCACCAATACCCCGCATATGAACCCCCCAGATGACCGGCGACCCGCGACCTGGTCTGCACTGGCGATTTTGATGCCGCTGGTCGTGTCGCTCGCGCTAGGAGGATGTTCGTTGATGTTTCCCCACCGGCACGACATCGATCATCCGGCCAACCCGCTGTCCGACGAGCAAGCGATGGCTCAGGTGATTGAGCCGGCAAAGCAGATCATTAAGGTGGCCGGCCTCGACGACCCCACCGGCGGGTTCTACCTTGGGTCATGTAATGACCAGGGCGACCCGCCGTATCGGGGTGTTGTCGAGATGAGCTTCAAGTGGCCCGCGGAGGCTGACGAGAACACCTACTTCAACCAGCTTGCTGCGACGATGGTTGCGCACGGCTGGAGCGACGGGCCCCCGCCCGGTTTGCATCCCTACGGTCACGTCATCAACAAAGACGGTGTCATGGCGATCATGACTCGGAGCCCCTCTAGCGGCAGGGGGTCCATCAAGCTCTACGGCGAATGTCGAGACATGACCGAGCACCACGGGGACCGAATGGCAACCGGCTTCGACATCACCGACCAACTGCGCGCCGGCTGAAAGCCGGGATTGTCGTGCCGGGTGACGGCGCGATAACAATTCCCACTTCAAGCTGTCGCGACGCGCTGAGCAAATACCAGGGAAATCGCCCCGGAAATCTATGGTCACTTCGTGCACCGACGAACGGCCCTGAAGCTGCCACTGCTGCTGGCGGCAGGCGCTGCACTGGCCCGAACACCCCGGGCCGCTGCGGAAGAGGCGGGTCGGTGGTCACCGGACCGCGCCAACCGCTGGTATCAAGCGCAAGGTTGGCTCGTCGGAGCGAACTACATCCCCGCGAATGCCATCAATCAGCTGGAGATGTTCCAGGCCGACACCTTCGACCCGCGGCGCATCGATACCGAACTCGGCTGGGCCAGGTTCTATGGGCACAACACTGCGCGGGTGTTCCTCCACGATCAGCTCTGGGCCCAGGATCCGCGAGGCTTCCAAACGCGTCTGGCGCAGTTCGTCGGCATCGCGGCGCGCCATCGCATCAAACCACTCTTGGTCTTCTTTGACTCTTGTTGGGACCCGTCACCCAGAGCGGGCCGACAGCGCGCGCCGAGGCCTGGGATCCACAACTCGGGCTGGGTGCAGAGCCCAGGCGCCGAACGCCTCGGCGACCCCCGCTACACCCGCGTCCTGCACGACTACGTCACCAGTGTGTTGACCCAATTCCGCAACGACGGCCGCGTTTTGGGTTGGGACCTGTGGAATGAGCCCGACAATCCCGCACGCCAATATCGCAATGCCGAGAGAAGCGACAAGGAGCAGCTTGTCGCAAATCTGCTTCCCCAAGTGTTCCGCTGGGCACGTTCGGTTGATCCCAGCCAGCCGCTGACGAGTGGCGTGTGGCGCGGCGACTGGGGAGAGCCACAGGGCCGCAGCGCAATCAGCGATATTCAACTGGCCAACGCCGACGTGATCACATTCCACTCCTACGCCGAACCCGCCGGCTTTGAGTCCCGGATCGGCGAGCTTTCCCCGCTAGGGCGGCCGATCATATGCACCGAGTACATGGCCCGGACCCGGGGCAGCACCGTTGAGGGAATCCTGCCCGTCGCGAAGCGCCACAACGTTGGCGCCATCAATTGGGGCTTGGTCACCGGAAAGATCCAGACCTACTTTCCGTGGGACTCGTGGGAGCACCCGTACAAGGCGGTCCCGAAAGTATGGTTTCACGACCTGCTCCGACCCGATGGACGGCCGTTTCAGGACAGCGAAGTCCAAACGATTCAGAAGCTGACCGGGAGCCAGGCTTAAACCGAAGCTTTTGGCGGTGGCGGAGGGATTTGAACCCTCGGACGGTGTTAGCCGTCACACGCTTTCGAGGCGTGCTCCTTAGGCCGCTCGGACACGCCACCGCCGAGCAGCTTACCGAACCGCCCGCCGCTCACCCCAATCGCTGACGGGCGAAGAAGTCCTCCAGCGGTGCGGCGCACTCCTGCGCCAGCACACCCCCGCGCACTTCCGGGCGGTGGTTGAGCCGCCGGTCCCGGACCACGTCCCACAGCGATCCGACCGCTCCCGTTTTGGGCTCCCAGGCGCCGAACACCAGCAATGCGATGCGCGCCAGCACCACCGCGCCCGCGCACATGGTGCACGGTTCGACGGTGACGGCCAGCGTTGTCCCCTCCAGCCGCCACCCGTCACCGAGCACGCTGGCCGCCGCCCGCATCGCCAGGATCTCGGCGTGCGCCGTCGGATCGCTCAGGGCCTCTCGGGCATTCACCGCCCTGGCCAGTTCGGTTCCATCGGGGCCGACAATCACCGCTCCGACGGGCACGTCGCGGGGGCCCGCTGTCGCGGCGACCGACAGTGCGGCACGGATCAGGTCTTCGTCAGTGGTCACCGACCGAGGCGGTCGATCACTGCCGACAGCTGGTCGGCGAAGCCCATCTCGCGGGCAATGCGGCCCAGCTGCTCGTCGGCGTACAGGTCGGTCTCGTCGACGATGACACCCAACACCGCCTCGGGCAGCCCGATGTCGGACAGCAACCCGAGGTCACCTTCCTCGAAGGGCTCCGCATCCTCCAGGTCCTCGGGATCGAGGTCGGCATCCAGCTTCTCCAGCACTTCGGCAGCGATGTCGTAGTCCAGCGCGGCGGTGGCATCCGATAGCAGCAGCCGAGTTCCCGCCGGTGCCGGCCGCACGATGACGAAGAATTCGTCATCGACGTCAAGCAGTCCAAACACCGCCCCAGAGCTGCGCAATTCACGCAGCTCCGTCTCGGCGGCCTTGAGGCTCGTCAGCGACGTGCGAGCTAGTGGATAACAACGCCATTGCCCCTCTTCGCGCACGACCGCAACGCCGAAACCGTCCGGCGTGTCTGCGGACAGGCCTTGGGCTGAGGCCCGTTGTGCTCCCATGGCCGGATACGGTAGTCGCTGACCAGGCCCCCTGACCAGATGGAGCGGCATCTGACGGCACCGCTCCCGCCGAACTGTGCCAACCTTGGACTGTGGCTGGCCCTGTTTACAAGACACCGGTGTGCGTGCTCGGGCTGGGGCTGATCGGCGGCTCGATAATGCGGGCCGCCGCGGCGGCCGGCCGCGAGGTGTTTGGCTACAACCGGTCGGTCGAGGGCGCGCAGGGAGCCGTCGCCGACGGCTTTGACGCCACCACCGATCTGAGCGATGCGCTGACCCGCGCCGCCGAGACCGGCGCGTTGATTGTGCTGTCCGTGCCGATGCCGGCATTGGCGGGCATGCTCGCCCGCATCAGCGAATTGGCCCCGACCTGTCCGCTGACCGACGTCACCAGCGCCAAAGGCGCGGTGCTCGACGAGGTCGTCGCGGCCGGTCTGCAGGAACGCTTCGTCGGCGGCCACCCGATGGCGGGCACCGCGCACTCGGGTTGGGCCGCCGGCCACGCCGAGTTGTTCACCGGGGCCCCCTGGGTGGTCAGCGTCGACGACCATGTCGACCCCGCGGTGTGGTCGATGGTGATGACCTTGGCGCTGGACTGCCGCGCGGTGGTGGTGCCGGCAAAATCCGACGAGCACGACGCCGCGGCGGCCGCCATCTCGCACCTGCCGCACTTGGTCGCCGAGGCGCTGGCAGTCACCGCCGGAGAAGTCCCGCTGGCCTTCGCGTTGGCAGCGGGGTCTTTCCGCGACGCCACCCGGGTGGCGGCCACCGCCCCGGACCTGGTGCGGGCGATGTGCGAAGGCAACTCTCGCCAACTGCTAGCGGCGGCCGACCGCGTCATCGAGTTGCTGAGCCGTGCCCGCGAATCGCTGGCCTCCCACGACTCGGTGGCCGACCTCATCGAGGCCGGCCACGCCGCTCGAACGCGTTACGACAGCTTCCCGCGCTCCGACATCTTCCACGTCGTCATCGGCGCGGAGAACTGGCGCGAGGAACTGGCCGCCGCGGGACGGGCGGGTGAGGTGATCAGATCCGCTCTGCCAAGCCTGGATAGTCGACAATGAACCCTTCTTCGTCGACACGCACCGTGGTGTCGGCGACCGGAGAGCGCAACTTGATCCCGTCCAGACGCCCCGTGCTGGTGTAGCCCACGGTGGCCGCGGTGACGGACATGTCGGGCACGTTCACATAGACCACCGGCAACGTGACCGAGTCCGCCCGTTCGTGTAAGCCGAGACGCCGGATCGGCAGCGCGTTGAAGAACGGGCTGAACACCACATCGACGTCGAGGGCGCCGTTGTATGCCTCGCGGCGCTCGCCCTGATGGTCGGTAAGGAGCCACATGTTCTCTTCGTCGCGGGCAATGGAGAGCACGCGTTCCCGCTCGGCCAGCGTGACGGTCAGCCCGAGACGCTTGGTGGCGCCGGCCTCATCGGTCTGCACGTCGTAGTAAGCACCGAACGCGGGATTGGTTGCGGTGGCAGCGGCCACAATGCGGCCATGGGCCCTGATTCGCTTGCCGGACACATGGATTCGTACCGACTCCATCCGGGAGACGTCCTGTGCACGCCAGGTCAACATCGCCTGCCACACGCGCCGAGTCGGATCAGAGAGGTCTGCGTTCACCCATCTACCGTAGAGCGTGCCCGCGAACCGCGGCGGGTGAGTCCGGTAGTACGGCCGCTGCCCGGCATCGACACCCACACCGCCAACGCCAATAGGCCGTCGAGCACCAGCGCCACCGCGGCCACCATCAGCGCGCCGACCAGGGCAAGGTGAAACTCGCGTTCCTTGATCCCGTCGATCAGGTATCTCCCCAGTCCGCCGAGGCTGGCATAGGCGGCCACCGTCGCGGTGGCCACTACCTGCAGCGTCGCGTTGCGCAACCCGCCCAGGATCAACGGCAGCGCATTAGGTACCTCGACGCGCAGCAGCACCTGGGCCTCCGTCATGCCCATCGCGCGGGCGGCATCGACCACCGTCGGCTCGACGTTGGCGATGCCTGCATAGGTCCCGGCCAGCAGCGCCGGGACACCCAGCAGCATCAAGGCAACCAGTGGCGGTCCGGCGCCCAGGCCGAACAGCAGCACCCCCAGCAGCAGCACGCCCAGCGTCGGCAATGAGCGCAACCCGTTGACCGCGCCCACCACGAGCAGCGTGCCGCGGCCGGTGTGCCCGATGATCAGTCCGACGGGAACGGCGATCAGCGCCGACGCGCCCACCGCGATGGCCGTGTACTCGAGATGCTCCAAGGTGCGCGCCGCGAGCCCGACCGGTCCGGTCCAGTTGTCGGCGGTCAATAAATAGGAGATGGCCCGGTGCACGAAGTTCATCGCGCGCCACCCACTACCGGGGCCACCACCGACCGTCGACGGGCAGTGCGCCCGTCCCGCTCCCAGGGCGTGGCCAGCCGGCCGGCCAGCACGATCAGCACGTCGATGACGATGGCCAGCAAAAACAGCGCGATGATGCCGGCAAGGATCTGATCGCTCTTGTCGGTCTGGTATCCCTCGGTGAACCAGGTGCCCAGGCCGCCGATGCCGATCACCGAACCCACCGAGACCATCGCGATGTTGGTGACCACGACCACACGCAACCCGGCGACCAGTACCGGGATGGCGAGCGGCAGTTCGACTTTGAGCATCCGGGTGATCGGCGGGTAGCCGACCGCGGTGGCGGCGTCGCGCACCGCGGCGGGCACCGCGTCCAGCGCCTCGAGCACCGCCCGCACCAGCAGCGCGGCGGTGTAGGCCGTCAGCGCGACCATGACGTTGGCCTCGTCGAGGATCCGCGTTCCGATGATCATCGGCAACACCACGAACAGCGCCAGTGAGGGGATGGTGAACACGACGCCGGCGGTTGCCGTCGTCAGCCGACGGGCAATCGGCGCGCGCTGCACCAGCAGGCCCAGCGGGACCGCGATCGCCAACCCAATCAGCACCGGCACCAACGACAGCCGCAGATGGATCACGGTCAGCGCCCATGCATCGTCGAGGTGGGTGAGCAGATAGCGCATCGTCAGGTCCGCCGTTGGGCTTCCACCGCGGCCAGCACGTCGCCGGCCAGTACGCCGCCGATGACCTTGCCCTCCCCGTCAACGGCGATACCCATCCCCGACGGCGACGACAGCGCCGCGTCGAGCGCCTGGCTGAGATTCCCGTGCGGACGGAACAGCGAGCCGACGCCGCTCATGCTGTCGGACAGCGACGCGCCGGCGCGGTGCCGACGCAGGCCCTCGGTGTCGATCCAGCCCATCGGCGCGCCGACGTCGTCGACCACCACCGCCCAGTCGGCAACAACGGTGTCGGGGAGGTTGTCCGCTGACAGGCGCTCGACGTCGTGCAGCGGCAACCCGGTGGCGTCGATGAGTTGTAACCATCGATAGCCGCGGCCGAGACCGATGAATCTCGCTACAAAGTCATTGGCCGGCCGCGACAGCAGCCCCATGGGTTCGTCGTACTGCTGTAGCGTGCCGCCCTTGAAAACGGCGATCCGGTCGGCGAGTTTGAGCGCCTCGTCGATGTCGTGCGTGACGAAGACGATCGTTTTGTGCAATTCGCTTTGCAGACGCAGTATTTCGTTCTGCAGGTCGTAACGAACCACCGGGTCGACGGCGGAGAACGGCTCGTCCATCAACAAGATTGGTGGGTCGGCGGCCAGTGCGCGTGCCACGCCGACCCGTTGTTGTTCACCGCCGGAGAGCTGGGCGGGGTAGCGGGTGGCGAGCTTGGTGTCCAGCCCGACGCGTTCGAGCACCTGGTAGGCGGCTTTGCGGGCGGTCCGGTTGGACTGCCCCTTCAGTACCGGAACCGTGGCGACGTTGTCGATCACCCGCTGATGGGGCATCAGTCCCGCATGCTGGATGACGTAGCCAATTCCGAGGCGCAGCTTGACCGGGTTGAGGGTGGACACGTCTACCCCGTCGACGGTTATGATGCCGGCGGTCGGCTCGATCATCCGGTTGATCATCCGCAGCGCAGTGGTTTTGCCGCTGCCCGATGAACCGACGAAGACGGTCAATCGGCCGCTGGGGATCGCCAGGCTCAGCCGGTCGACCGCGGTGGTCCCGTCGGCGAAGACCTTGCTGACTTTGTCGAAGATGATCATTAGCTGATTGGATGGTTGAAGCCGTTGTCGCGCACCCAGTTTCGGGCTGCCTGGTCGGGATCGAGGCCCGAGTTCCCCGACACCGCGGCGTTGAGTCCGGCTACGCCGGAAGTGGTGAGCTTCGCCGACACCGCGTCCAGTACCTCTTTGAGGCGATCCGATTTCTTTTGTGAATTCACCAGGGGCACAATGTTGCCGGCCAAGTAGTTGTGCTCCGGGTCTTCCAGCGCCACCAAGTGGCACTGCGGTATGGCCGGAGACGTGCTGAAAACATTGGCGGCGGTCACCCTTCCCTCCACCAACGCGCGGACGGTCACCGCACCGCCACCGTCGTTGATGGCGACGAAATTGCCCGGCCTGATGTCCAGTCCATACTTCTGCCGCAGCCCTGGCAGCCCGGACGGTCGGGTCTGGAACGCCGAGGGCGCCCCGAATCTCACGTCCGCCGAATGCGCTGCGAGGTCGGCGATTGTCTTCAGGTTCCACGAGTTGGCGGTCCCGCTGGTGACGGTGACGGAATCGGTATCGGAGGCCGGGGACGGCGTCAGAATCGACAGGTCGCCGGGCAGTCGCTGGTGGAGTTCCAATTCCACGGCGTCGAGCATGGTCGCCGTCGACTCGGGTGCAAAGTAGAGCAACAGGTTGCCGATGTACTCCGGCACCAAGTCGATGGAATGGTCTTTGAGCGCTGGGATGTAAGTCTCCCGGCTGCCGATTCCCATCCGCCGCCCGACATCGAAACCGTTGGCCTGCAACGCTTGTGCATAGATTTCGGCGATGATCTGCGATTCCGGGAAGTCACCGGACCCGACGACGATGGATTTCGGGCTTCGGATCTCAGCTCCCAGCGGATCGGAATTGCTGCAAGCCGCAACGACACACATCGTCGTTAGCCATACTGCCGCTTGGATGGCGCTACGCGCGCGCGGCAGCCTCCTCATACCGCCGACACTAACGTCAGAATCGCCGAGGCGCCGCCACGAATAGGGCCGGTTGCGTGGTTTGGTTTCATTCTGTGCCGGATAGGACAAAGATGACATTATGAGCAGCCACACCCCTGCCTCCCCCAGCCAGCCGCCCCCTAAGCCCGCCCGACCGCCCAAGACCGGCGCGACACCCAAGGAACCGGCTATCGGATTCACCCGCGCCGGTGCGCTGTGGTCGTCCCTGATTGCCGGCTTTCTGATCCTGATTCTGTTGCTGATCTTCATCGCCCAGAACACGGCGCCAACGGACTTTACGTTCTTGGGCTGGCATTGGAGCCTGCCGCTTGGGGTGGCCATCTTGCTGGCGGCAGTGGTCGGCGGGCTGATCACGGTGGCCGTCGGCACCGCGCGGATCTTGCAGCTGCGCCGCGCAGCGAAGAAGCACCACGCTTCGGCTGCCCGCCAAGGCGGCTAGCCGGGCGTCATCGAGTGTGCGCCCTGGGCTTCGACTGTGCGTCCCGGGCGGAAAAATCGGCGGGATTCTCGCCGTCAGCGCACGCTCGAGGTCGTAGTCGCACACTCAACCGGCGGCTAGCCGGGCAGCTTGGCCAGTTCCGCCAATCCGCGCGAGATCAGCGGCGCCACGACCTCGGGCGTGTGGTCGGCGCTGTCACCTATCCCCCGAGCCCGATCCGACATCCGCCTGCGGAAGTCGATGCCGGCGGCGATGATGGCCAGCTTGAAGTAGGCCAGCGCCATGTAGAACTCCCAATGCGCCAGCGGTAGATCGGCAACCAGCGAGTACCGGTCGGCCAGCTCGTCGGCCGTCGGCAACAGCGGTGACGTCCACGCAGCCTGCGCATTGACGATCAAGTCCAACGCGGGGTCTCGGTACACGCACATCAGGGCCGCGTCGCTGAGCGGATCCCCCAGCGTGGAGAGCTCCCAGTCAACGACGGCGCGAACCTTGGTCGGGTCGCCAGCATCCAGAATGGTGTTGTCGATCCGGTAGTCGCCGTGCACGATCGACGTGCGGCTCTGCTGTGGAATTGCTTCGCGCAGACCGGAATGCAGTCGCTCAACGTCGGCGTCGCGACTGTCGTCGGGCAGCCGCACCAACGCCCATTGCGAGCCCCATCGCCGTACCTGGCGCTCCAGGTAACCGCTGGGCTTGCCGAAATCGGCCAGACCCACGGCGTTCGGATCGACGTTGTGCAGATCGACGAGTACCCGGATCAACGAGTCAACGCAGCCCTCGATGACGGTGTGACTCAATGCTTCGAGTTGGGCACGACGCCGTACCACCTGGCCGGCGACGAATTCGACGATCTGGAACGGAGCGCCCAGCACCGAGTCGTCCTCGCACAGCGCGATCGCACGCGCCACCGGAACCGGTGTGTCCTGCAGCGCGGCAACCACCCGGTACTCGCGGGCCATGTCATGCGCCGACGGGGTCAGCCCGTGCAGCGGCGGCCGGCGCACCAGCCAGCTCGTCGCGTCGTCGTAGATGCGGAACGTCAGATTGGAGCGGCCACCGGAAATGAACTCCGCGCGTAACTCGCCCTCGCGTCCGATGCCGAGCGACCGCAGATACCGGTCCAGCGAGCCCAGATCCAGCCCTTCGAGTTGGTCAGCTGAAGTCACCGGACCTGTTTACCACCGCTGATGTCGGCCAGGTTCACCACCGCTGGTTTCGCGGCAATAGGTCCCACACGTGTTCGGTGGTGTTGACCGCCGCCACCGTCGCCTGACCGGATCGCGAGAACAACAGCCGGGTCACCGACGCGTAGTCGACGGGAAACGACAACAGTCGGGCCGTACCCAAAAACTCGTGCAACAGCACGTTGATCACCCCACCATGGCTGAACACTGCAACCGTGTCGTCGGGATCGCCGGCGGCGACGAGGTCGTCGACCGCCGCGCGCACACGTGCCCGGAACGCGTCCTCGTCGACCGCACTGGGCAGATGTCCCTGGGCCAAGCGCGCCCACTCCTCGGGTCTTTCCGAACGGATCTGCTCGACGGGGATGTACATCGCAAGGTCGCGGTCGTACTCCGCGAATCGATCGTCGATCTCGACGGTCAGCTCCCACGCCGCCGCGACCGGCTCGGCGGTCTGGATGGCGCGGCGCTGGGGGCTGCTCACCACCCGGGAGATGGGAAACCTGGCGAGCGCCTTGGGCAGTCGCTCGACCTGCGCCAACCCTTCATCCGACAGGTCCGGGTCGGAGCCCTCGCCGTGTTCGCTGCGCAGCGGCAGCGCATGCCGGACCAGAAGCAGTTGCATATTTGTTCCTGTCCTCACCTAGATCCGCCATCACCTAGCTCCGCCAAGCCTTGCATGCGGCCATGAGCCCTACCGCGCTCGGTGGAGAATGCTATTCTCTCCACGGAGAGCGGGGTGTGCAGACTATGGCTAGTGCCGGCGAAACCCAACTGGACGCGGGCGTTCTTGCTCGCTGGCTGGATGCGAACGGCGCACCCGGCAACGGCGAAGAACCGCGGCCGGAACAGCTGAAGGGCGGTTCACAGAACACGCTGTACCTGATTGACCGAGGTGGCGAGCGCATGGTGCTGCGGATGCCCGGCACCCGCGCCGACGCCGCACGCATCGACGGCTTGCTGCGGGAGATCCGGCTGGTGCGGGCGCTGTCCGGCACCGATGTCCCGCATGCGGCGCTGATCGCCGCCGACGACACCGGCACCGTGCTCGGCATGCCGTTCTACGTCATGCAAGCGATTGACGGGTGGAGCCCGATGGACGGCGGGTGGCAACCGCCGTTCGACACCGACTTGGAGGCTCGGCGCGGGCTGGCGTTCCAACTGGTCGAGGGCGCCGCCAAGCTCGGCCGGGTGGATTGGCGCGCCCGGGGGCTCGAGGGTTTCGGTCGCCCCGACGGATTCCACGAGCGGCAGGTGGATCGCTGGCTGGCGTTTCTGGACGCCTACAAGGTGCGCGATCTACCCGGCCTGGACGAGGCCGCGGACTGGCTGCGCCGCAACCGGCCCGCGCATTACCGGCCGGGCATCATGCACGGTGACTACCAGTTCGCCAACGTGATGTTCGCGCACGGGGCACCGGCACGGTTGGCCGCGATCGTGGACTGGGAGATGACGACGGTCGGCGACCCGCTGCTCGATCTCGCCTGGGCGCTCCTGGGTTACGACGGCGAACATCCCCGCGCCGACGGCTTCTATCTGGACATGGGCGGCATGCCCACCCGGAGCGAATTGTTGAAGCACTACGAGACGGTCAGTGGGCTTTCCACCGAGAACATCGACTACTACCTGGTGCTTGCCAACTGGAAACTCGGCATCGTGCTGGAGAAAACTTATGCAACAGGGGTACGTATGGGGACTGGAAAAGGAGGGGTGGATCCCAAGATCACCGACGCCTTCGGGCCGATGATCCTGCAGCTGATTGCCACGGCGGCCGAGCTGGCCCGGGCTTTGCCTTCTAATAGGCCGACCGGGGCCTGCTGAAATGGCCTACGCCGATGAGCTTTTCGATCTCACCGATCGCGTAGTGCTGATCACGGGCGGCAGCCGTGGGTTGGGACGTGAAATGGCCTTTGCCGTCGCGCGCTGCGGCGCCGACGTGGTGATCGCCAGCCGCAACATGGACAACTGCGTGTCCACCGCCAAGGAGATCGAGTCCGAAACTCACCGCTCCGCCATGCCGTATCAGGTGCACGTGGGACGCTGGGATCAGCTGGACGGATTGGTCGAGGCGGCCTATGACCGGTTCGGCAGAATCGACACGTTGATCAACAATGCGGGCATGTCACCGCTGTACGACAAGCTGACCGATGTCACCGAGAAGCTGTTCGACGCGGTGGTCAACCTCAACCTCAAGGGCCCGTTCCGGTTGTCGGCGCTAGTGGGCGAGCGGATGGTGGCGGCCGGCCGCGGGTCGATCATCAACGTGAGTTCCACCGGGTCGCTGCGCCCGGGCGGTGACATCATTCCCTACGCCGCGGCCAAGGCCGGCCTCAACGCGATGACCGAGGGACTGGCGCGGGCGTTCGGACCGACCGTGCGGGTCAACACACTGATGGCGGGGCCGTTTTTGACCGACGTCAGCAAGGCCTGGAATCTCGACCAAGACAGAACCAACAGGTTCGCTCACCTGTCGCTGCAACGTGCCGGAGACCCGCCCGAAATCGTCGGGGCCGCGCTGTTCCTGGCTTCTGACGCCTCCAGTTTCACCACCGGTTCGATCTTGCGCGCCGACGGCGGAATTCCTTGATAGAAAGGAGCATTCAATGGCATGGGACTTCTCAACCGAACCGGAATTTCAGAAGAAGCTCGACTGGATCCGCGAGTTCGTACGCGACGAGGTGGAACCCCTCGAGGTGCTGTTTCCGGGCTGCGAATTCCTGCCGCTGAACGACGAGCGCCGCCGGATCATCGATCCACTCAAACAGCGGGTTCGCGACAACGGTTTGTGGGCACCGCATCTGGGCCCGGAACTGGGTGGGCAAGGCTTCGGCGCGGTCAAGCTGACATTGATCAACGAGATCCTGGGCCGCAGCCCGTGGGCGCCGATCGTGTTCGGAACACAAGCGCCCGACACCGGCAATGCCGAGATCATCGCCCGCTTCGGGACCCAGGATCAAAAGGACCGCTATCTGGCGGGGCTGCTGTCCGGGGAGATCTTTTCGTGCTTCTCGATGACCGAGCCGCAAGGCGGCGCCGATCCACGGGTCTTCCGAACGCGCGCCTTCCGCGAAGGTGACGACTGGGTAATCACCGGACGAAAGTACTTCTCCTCCAACGCCTCCGTGGCCTCGTTCTTCATCGTCGTTGCGATCACCGACCCCGACGTACCGGTCCACCGCGGTGCCTCGACGTTCCTGGTGCCGGCCGGCACCGAAGGCCTGACCATCGAAGCCACGCACCACCTGGTCGGCGCATTTCCGCACGAGCCCGGGCATTCGCTGGTGCATTACGACGGAGTGCGGGTGGGGGAGGACGCGCTGCTGGGCAAACCCGGTCAGGGCTTCATGATCTTGCAGACCCGGCTGGCCGGTGGACGGCTGCATCATGCGATGCGGTCGATCGGGATGGCGCAGCGTGCGATCGAGATGATGTCACGCCGGGCGAAAAGCCGCTTCACACAGGGTAGCTCGCTGGCCGACAAGCAGTTGGTGCAGGCGTTCATCGCCGACTCCTATACCGAGCTCATGCCGTTCCGGTTGGCGGTTCTGCACGCGGCGTGGCTGATCGACACCGTCGGCGAGCATGCGGCCCGTGCCGAGATCGGCGCCTGCAAGATCCTGGCCTCGCAAGTGCTCAAATCGATTGGCCTGCGCGCCATCCAGGTGCACGGCGCGCTGGGCACCACCGACCAGCTGCCCCTGGTCAACGTGCTGCTCGGCGGGGTCGCGCTCGGGCTGGCCGACGGGCCCACCGAAGCCCACAAGGTCAACCTGGCCCGGCTGCTGCTCAAGGGATACGAGGCCGAGGACGCCGAGTGGCCCAGTGAACTGCTCGACATCCGCCGCGAGGCTGCACGCACCAAGTACGGCCACCTCCTCGACCAGATTCCGTCGCTTCCTGAGTAACCATGAACAACAGAGTCACCGCAGCGGTCGAGCGGGCCCTTGACGACCGCCAGCGGGAGGCCACCGAGGAGGTGGAACGCATCCTGGCTGCCGCGGTGCGCGTCATGGAACGCGTCGCGCCAGAGCCGGTTCGGGTCAGCGACATCGTTGCCGAGGCCGGTTCGTCGAACAAGGCGTTTTACCGGTATTTCGCCGGCAAGGACGATCTCATCTTGGCAGTCATGGAACGCGGGGTTGCCATCGTCGTGTCCTACCTTGAGCACCAGATGGCCAAAGAGTTCAAACCTCAGGACAAGGTCGTGCGGTGGATCGAGGGCACGCTGGCACAAGTCGCCGACCCGCACCTGATCAGCATGAGCCGCGCGGCGGCCGGGCAGATGTCGGCCGGCACGAATTGGCGGGCCGCCGATCAGGAGATGATGCGGCCACTGCGGGATCTGCTCGTTGAACCCGTTGCGGCGCTGGGCAGTTCCGATGTCGAGCGGGACGTCGAGGCCGTATTTTGCTGCACGGCGGCGACCATGCGGCGATATGTCGGGTCGGCCGACCGGCCCGGCCCCGACGACATCGCCCACGTGGTGCGGTTTTGTCTACGCGGACTGGGGGCCAGCTGATGCGCGCAGTGATCTGTCGTTCGTACGGCGCACCGGAAGATCTGGTTATCGAGGACGTCGATGAGCCGGTCCCGGGTCCCGGCCAGCTGCTGGTGCGGGTCCGCGCCGCGGCGGTCAACTTCCCCGACGTGCTGTTCATCGCCGGCAAATACCAGGTCAAGATCCCGCCACCGTTCATACCGGGCAATGAGATCGCCGGCGAAGTCATCGCGGCCGGTGCGGGCGTGCCATTTAGCCGAGGACAGCGAGTATCCGGCACCACCTTCGGGGCGTTCGCCGAACAGGCGCTGCTCGATGCTGGTCAGGCGGCGCCCATCCCCGACGACGCCGACTTCGCGTCGGCCGCGGCCTTCGGTGTCACCTACCGCACCGCGTATCACGCGCTGCGCTCGACAGCCGCGGTGACAGAAGGGGATTGGGTTGTCGTGCTCGGCGCCGCCGGGGGTGTGGGGCTGGCGGCCGTCGATCTGGCGGTGGCCATGAAGGCCCGGGTGCTGGCCGCGGCATCCAATCCGGAGAAGCTCGCGCTGTGCCGGCAACGCGGTGCCGAGGCCACCGTGGACTACGACCGCGAGGACCTGAAAACGCGGATCCGTGAACTCACCGGCGATGCGGCCCGGGTGGTCCTGGATCCGGTCGGGGGACCGTATTCGGAGCCCGCCCTGCGCGGGCTGGCGCGCGGCGGCACCTTCGTCACCCTGGGCTATGCGGCGGGCACGATCCCGTCCATCCCGCTCAATCTCGTGCTGCTCAAGGATATTTGTGTCCGCGGCATGGAGATCCGCACGTTCATGGCCGACCACCCCGGCGACGCGGCCCGCGACATGGACGAGCTATCGCAGATGTTCGCCACCGGCACCGTCCGTCCGTACATCGGCGCGCGGTTCCCCCTGTCCGAGACGGCCGCGGCCCTGCGGCATGTGGCCGATCGCAAGGTGTTGGGCAAGGTCGTCATCGACGTCGCGTGACGCGGTATGTCACGCCTGCCACACTGGCTCCATCGCGCACCAACAGTCGTTCTGCAAGGCGCAGTGTGCACCCGGAGGTACGGGAATCCGCACTAGAGCATCACGTTATCCGCATTTCCGCTGATGTTTTCCCCGGTGTTGTCGATTCATGCTGGTTAGCATGAACCAGATTGACGCGCGGGCGGACGCACCGCGGCTGAACTGGAGCGACGTGGGCATGACCGATTTGCCGACGGGAACGGTGACGTTGCTGTTGGCCGACGTCGAGGGCTCGACACAGCTGTGGGAGACCCGGCCTGAGGAGACGGCGGCCGCGGTCGCACAGCTCGATCAAACCCTTGCGGAAGTCGTCTTGGCCCACGACGGGGTGCGCCCGATCGAACAGGGCGAGGGCGACAGCTTCGTGGTGGCGTTCTCCCGCGCCAGCGACGCGGTGGCCTGCGCGCTGGCGCTGCAACGCGCGGCGCTTGGCCCACTCCGGCTGCGCATCGGAATACACACCGGCGAGGTACGACTGCGCGACGAGGGCAACTACATCGGCCCCACCATCAATCGCACCGCCCGGCTGCGCGAACTGGCGCACGGCGGCCAAGCCGTGCTCTCCGGGGCGACCGAGCCGTTGGTTGTGGACCAGCTCCCGGCCGGAGCCTGGCTGACCGATCTGGGCACCCATCCCCTGCGTGATCTGCCGCGACCCGAGCGCGTGGTGCAACTGTGCCATCCCGACCTGCGCAACGAGTTCCCACCACTGCGCCTACCGAAGACCGTTGCCGCCCATGGACTTCCAGCCCAGCTTACGAATTTCGTCGGTCGCGCCGCGGAGATGACCCATGTGCGACAACTGCTGACCGAGCAGCGGTTGGTGACCCTGACCGGGGCCGGCGGCGTGGGCAAAACCCGCCTGGCGGTGCAGATCGCGGCCAAGATGGCAAGCGAATTCGACGGCGGGGTGTGGTACGTCGATCTGGCGCCGATCACCAACCCCGACGCGGTTCCGACCTCGATGATGCGCGCGCTGGGCCTGACCAACCAACCGGGACGGTCGACGACGGACACGCTGCTGCGGTTCGTCGCCGACCACCAGCTGCTGGTCGTGTTGGACAATTGCGAGCATCTTCTCGACGCGATCGCGGCATTGGTCGTGGCCCTGCTCGGCGCTTCCAGTGCGTTGACGCTGCTCGCCACCAGTCGCGAGCCCATCGGTGTGCCCGGCGAGGTCACGTGGCGGGTGCCGTCGCTGTCGCTGACCGACGAAGCCGTCGAGTTGTTCGGCGACCGGGCCCGCCGGGTGGTGCCCGACTTCACGATCGACGACGAAACGGAAACCGCGGTGGCGGAGATCTGCCGTCGTCTAGACGGAATTCCGTTGGCGATCGAGCTGGCGGCGGCGCGCGTACGCGCGCTCTCGCTGCGCGAGATCGTCGATGGGCTACACGACCGGTTCCGGTTGCTGACCGGCGGCGCCCGCACCGCCGTGCGCCGCCAGCAGACCCTGCATGCATCGGTGGACTGGTCACATGCCCTGTTGAGCGAGCCCGAGCGGGTCTTGTTTCGCAGGCTGGCGGTGTTCTTCGGCGGCTTCGATCTCGACGCCGCCCAGGCTGTCGGCGGCAGCGAAAGCATGCAGCGCTTTCAGGTGCTCGATCAGCTCACCCTGCTGGTCGACAAGTCGCTCGTGGCGACCGAAAATGCCGGCGACCGAACCAGATACCGATTGCTGGAGACCGTCCGACAATATGCGCTGGAAAAGCTCGCCGAATCCGGCGAAGCAAACGCGGTTCGGACGCGTCACCGCGACCACTACGCGGCGATGGCGGCACCGCTCGACATCCCGCCGCACTCCGACCATGCGCTGCGCCTCGAACAAGCCGAAATCGAGATCGACAACCTGCGTGCCGCATTCGCCTGGAGCCGCGAAAGCTCCGATACTGCACAAGCCCTGGATCTCGCCGCTTCGCTGCAGCCGCTGTGGCTCACCCGGGGCCGCATCCGGGAAGGGCTGGCCTGGTTCGATGCGGCCCTGGCAGACCTCCAAACTCAACGCTGCGACATCGCCGCCCCGGTGCGCGTCCGGGCCTTGGCCGACAAGGCCGTGCTCGACGCATGGGTGGGTGCGACCGACAGCATGGACGAGGCAGAGCAGGCCCTGTCAATCGCACGCGATCTCGATGACCCGGTTTTACTCACGCGGGCGCTGACCGGCTGCGCGACAATCGCCAGCTATCACCCTGAAGTGGCCAGACCGTACTTCGCCGAGGCAGTCGACCTGGCCCGCGAGGCAGGCGATAGATGGAGGTTGAGCCAGATCCTGGGCGCGCAGGCCTATTCGGCGATCATCACCGGCGATCCGGTCGAAGCGCGCACGGCCGCCGAAGAAGGACGCGACTTCGCGGACACCATCGGTGACCGGTTCCATTCGCGCGAATGCCGCCTGTGGCTCTGTTGGGCGCACCTCTGGAGCGGCGAACTCCACGCAGCGACTGTCCAGTTCGCCGATGTGATTACCGAGGCCGAGGCAGCTCACGACGAGATCTCGAAAGTGGTCGGCCTGGCGGGCCGCGGCTGGCCGCTCGCCTATCAGGGCGATACCGGGGCGGCTCGTGCGGTCGCCAGTGCGGCCATCGAAGCCGGCCAGAACCTCGGAGGGCTCTACCAGGGCATCGGCCACGGGGCGCTGGCTGCCGCGGCCCTGGCGGCGGGCGATCTCGCAACGGCAGTGGACGCAAGCGAGGCGGCGGTGCGCTGCACAAGTGTCCAGCCCGAGACGACGACGATTTTCCTCAACCAAATGGCACAGGCCGCACTGGCATCCGGAGATCTCGATACGGCCCGACGCTGGGCGGATGAAGCGGTCGCGGGCACGGCGGCCAGGCCGTATTACGCGATGGAGGCCCTTGCGACACGCGCCCGCGTGGCAATTGCGTACGGTGAGCGTGACCAGGCCGAACGTGACGCCCACGAGGCGCTCCGACGCGGTGCCGACGTCCGAGCCTACGTGGGCATCCCCGACATCCTGGAGTGCCTCGCGGGTCTGGCGGGCGATGCCGGTAGTCGCCCCGAAGCGGCCCGGCTCTTCGGCGCGGCCGAGGCAATGCGGGAGCGAATGGGCGCGGTGCGGTTCAAGATCCACGACCGCGACTACGAAGCCACGGTCACGGCTCTCCGTAACGCGATGGACGACAGCGATTTTGCGGCCGCCTGGGCGGAGGGCGCCGGTCTGTCCTTCGACGAGGCGATCGCCTACGCGCAGCGCGGCCGCGGTGAGCGCAAGCGCCCCGCGACCGGCTGGGCATCACTCACACCAGCCGAGCTCGACGTGGTGCGGCTGGTCAGTGAAGGTCTGGGCAATAATGACATCGCCACAAGGCTTTTCGTCTCACCGCGCACCGTGCAGTCCCACCTCACCCACGTTTACAGCAAGCTTGGTGTCACCTCCCGGGTACAACTCGCCCGAGAAGCAGCCCGCCGGATCTGACGTCCGGGGAGATCGCCACCTGCCAAGTCGGCTGGGAACTTCCGAGATACCCCGGAGATACGTCGAGTGCACTCCGTCGAAGCCGATCCTCTTGGGACGGTTGTGGCAACACCCGGCTACGGCGTAACGATGTTGAAATTTGGGTCTGGCCGGTCGAGCGCACCCAGAAACGCCTGCAGCGCAGCCTGGTCGCCGGATATCTCCAACCCGGGTGAGCTGAAGTCACCCATCGCCACCGCCAGCAGCCGAAACTTGCTGTCCAGCTTGACCGTAACGGTTGCCGTCGCGGAATCGGCTGCCACCTTGCGGTAGACGAGTACCCCGTTACGCAGGGTGAGCCGGTAATTGATGGCCAGATCGGCGAAGGCAATATCGACGGCGATGTCGAGATCCCAGCTGCGCGGCCCGTTGACCCGGATGGCGAGGGTGTCGAAGATCTGCTCCGGCGTCAGCTGGTCCAGCAGCGACAGTGACGTAGTCGTCGTAGCGGTTCCGAAGTTGCCGTCACGCAACTCGGTTGCCCCACTCAGAAAGAAATTGCGCCAGGTCGCGTTCTCGGCACCGTAGGCCAGCTGCTCGAGCGTATCGGAGTACAGCGCGCGGGCTGCGGCATGTTCACTGTCGGTAAAGATCGCATGATCCAGCAGCGTTGCAGCCCAACGGAAGTCACCGGAGTCGAACGCCGCTTGGGCAAGTTCGACCACTCGGTCGATTCCGCCCATCGCCTCGACATAACGGGGCGCGACGGCCTCCGGGGTATGGGGCCACAACCGGGCCGGGTTGCCGTCGAACCAACCCATGTAGCGTTGGTAAATCGCCTTCACGTTGTGGCTGACCGAGCCGTAATACCCGTGGGTATGCCAGGCCCGCTGCAGCGCGGGCGGCATCTGGAACATTTCGGCTATCTCCACACCGGTATAGCCCTGGTTGAGCAGTCGCAGCGTCTGGTCGTGCAAATAGGCATACATGTCGCGCTGCAGCGACAAGAATTCGACGATGCTTTCTCGGCCCCAGGTCGGCCAGTGGTGGGATGCGAACACCACGTCCGCGCGGTCGGCGAACGTGTCGATCGCCTCGGTGAGGTAGCCCGCCCAGGCGTGCGGATCACGCACCAGCGCGCCGCGCAACGTCAACAGGTTGTGCAGATTGTGGGTGGCGTTCTCGGCCATGCACAGCGCGCGGAATCGCGGGAAATAGAAATGCATCTCGGCGGGCGCCTCGGTGCCGGGCGCCATCTGGAACTCGATCTCCACACCGTCAATGGTGTGCTTCTCGCCGGTCTCCCGGATATCGATGGTGGGGACGATGATGGCCACCTCCCCGGTGGACGGAGCCTGCCCGAGCCCGCAGCCCACCTGATCCAGGGGCCCGCGCGGCAGCAAGGTGCCGTACATGTAGGTCGCCCGGCGCGTCATTGCCGGACCGGCGTAGACATTCTCCTGGACCGCATGCTCGACGAAGCCTTCCGGTGCCAGCACCGCCACGGCGCCGGCACCCACGTCCGCCTGTGAGGTGACCCCCAGTACGCCACCGAAGTGGTCGACATGGCTGTGGGTGTAGATCACCGCGACGACGGGACGCGCACCGCCTCGGTGGGTGCGATACAAGGCCAGCGCCGCAGCGGCTACCTCGGTGGACACCAATGGATCGATGACGATGATGCCGGTGTCGGTCTCGACGAACGTGACGTTGGAGATATCGAAGCCGCGGACCTGGTAGATGCCCGGCACCACTTCGTAGAGACCTTGCTTGGCGGCCAGGGTCGACTGCCGCCACAGGCTGGGGTGCACCGACGTCGGCGCGGCACCGCCGAGGAAGGAATAGGCGTCGTTGTCCCACACCACGCGTCCGTCGGCCGCCTTGATCACGCACGGCGATAGGGCGGCAATGAATCCACGATCGGCATCGTGAAAATCCGTCTCGTCATGAAATGGCAGAACATGTTCGCGATGTGCCGACTCGATGACTACGGTGGGGGGCTTGTGGTCCACCGCCAATACATTGCCATTAATGCGTCATTCCGCGAAGCGATGCGACGCATCATGTCGAGTAACTAATGAACACAGAAACAATTGCTTGCGGCGCTGGAACTTCGGTCCAGTTAACCCGCATACTGCCCAGACGGTCCTCAATGCCGAGGACCGCAACTATCGGGCAAAGGAGAACAGGTGAAGCGTGGACTGACGGTCGCAATAGCCGGAGCCGCAATTCTGGCCGCGGGTATTTCCGGCTGTTCGAGCAACAAGTCGACTACCAGCAGTTCCGGGTCCAGCTCGGCTGCAACGACATCGGCGAGTGGAGCGGCCGGAACGAAAGTGATCATCGACGGCAAGGACCAGAACGTGAGCGGCTCGGTTGTGTGCACAACTGCGGGCGGCAACGTCAACATCGCGATCGGTGGCGCAGCGACCGGCATCGGCGTCGTGCTCACCGATGCCAACCCTCCCGAGGTGAAGTCCGTTGGGCTCGGCAACGTCAACGGTGTGACGCTGGGATACACGCCTGGTACCGGCCAGGGCAATGCCTCCGCCACCAAGGACGACAACAGCTACAAGATCAGCGGGACCGCCACCGGGGTTGACATGGCCAACCCGATGCAACCGGTGAGCAAGTCGTTCGAAATCGATGTGACCTGCTCTAGCTAACAGATGACGCGGGCGGTTGCCACCCGTTGAGTGGCAACCGCACCGTGAACTCGGTATGGCCGGGTGAGCTGTCCACCGTGATCGTCCCGTTGTGCGCCTTGACGACCGCGGAGACGATCGCCAGACCCAGCCCGGTACTGCCGCCTTTGCGCGAGCGCGAGGAATCGCCGCGGGCGAACCGCTCGAAGACCTCGGATTGAAGCGCTGCCGGGATGCCGGGGCCGTTGTCGATGACCTGCAGCACAGTGTGCGACGGCTCGGTGCTCAATCGCGTGGTGACGACGGTGCCCGCGCCGGTGTGGATGCGAGCGTTGGCGAGCAGATTGGTCAGCACCTGGTGTAGCCGTGCCGCATCACCGGGGACGACCACCGGTTCTTCGGGCAGGTCGAGCTCCCACTGGTGGTCGGGTCCGGCGACGTGGGCGTCGCTGACCGCGTCAACCGCCAACCGCGACAGATCCACCGGTTCGCGTTCCAGCGGCCGGCCGGAGTCCAGGCGGGCCAGCAGCAGCAGGTCCTCGACGAGGCGCGTTATCCGCTCGGTTTCGGATGCCACCCGGCTCATCGCGTGCGCCACCGCCTCGCGATCGTCGCCCATGCGTTGGGTGAGTTCGGTGTAGCCACGAATCGCGGCGAGCGGCGTGCGTAGTTCGTGACTGGCGTCGGCGACGAACCGGCGAATCCGGGTCTCGCTGGCCTGCCGCGCCGACAGCGCGGCCGCGATGTGGTCGAGCATCCGATTGAGCGCCGACCCGAGTTGCCCGACTTCGGTAGAAGGGTTTGTGTCGGATTCGGGCACCCGCACCGGCAGTTCGACCTCGCCGCGATCCAACGGCAGGTCGGCTACCTTGCTTGCGGTTTGCGCGACGCGGCGCAGCGGCCCCAGCGCGTGCCTGATGATGATGAGGCCGGCCGTCGTTGCGGCAGCCAGTGCGATCACGGTGACAATCCCGAAAATGACCAGCATCCGGATCAGGGTGGCGTCGACGTTGGACATCGACAGGCCGGTAACGATGATGTCGCCCCCGCTCCGGCTCGGGGCGGCGACGACACGGTAGCGACCGAGGCCGTCGAGGTCCAAGGTCACCGGCGTGCGGTTGCCGGCGATACCTGCCAGCTGGGCTTGCGCGGTATCGCTCACCGCGGCCCGGTCCCCACTGCCGGTCAGGTAGCCGGCTTCGATCGTCTTGCCATCGCTGACCACTGCACCGACCATGCCGGCCGGCTGGCCAGGCGCATCGAGAAATTTTGGCCCGGGACCCGGCCGCCAATACGTGTGCATCCGATGGTGCCACGGGCGGTGGTTCGGTTCGGGGTACATCAACGCCGAGCGGAAGGAGGTCCCGGCGAGTTGCCCGTCAAGCTGCGCCACGAGGTGGTGGAGCAGCGCCAGTTCGGTCGCGGCGGTGATGCCGACGCACACTACTGCCAAAACGACGATCTGTCCGACCAGCAGCCGTAGCCTCAGCGACCAGACCCGCCGTTTCTTAGCGGGCCGGCTTGAGGACATATCCCGCGCCGCGCAGCGTGTGGATCATGGGGTCGTGGCCGTTGTCGATCTTTTTGCGCAGGTACGAAATATAGAGCTCGACGATGTTGGACCGCCCGCCGAAGTCGTAACTCCAAACCCGGTCGAGGATTTGGGCCTTACTCAGCACCCGCTTGGAGTTGCGCATCATGAACCGCAACAGCTCGAATTCGGTCGAGGTCAACGAGATTGGCTCTCCTGCGCGCGTCACCTCGTGACTGTCCTCGTCTAGTACCAAGTCTCCGACCACCAGCTGCGCGCCGCTGTCCACCGTCGTTACCCCGGTGCGCCGCAACAGTGCTCGCAAGCGCAGCACTACCTCTTCGATGCTGAACGGTTTGGTGACATAGTCGTCGCCTCCCGCAGTCAACCCAGCGATGCGGTCTTCCACCGCATCCTTGGCCGTCAGCAAGAGCACCGGCAGCTGCGGGTTCTCTTCGCGCAGTTTGTGCAAGACGTCGAGCCCGCTCATATCGGGCAGCATCACGTCGAGGACAACCACATCGGGCCGTTGGGCGCGGGCAGCCGCGATCGCCGATGCCCCATCGCCGGCGGTGGCGATATTCCAGCCCTCGTACCGCAATGCCATCGACACCATTTCGGCCAGGACCGATTCGTCGTCCACGACGAGCACATTGATGGGGTTGCCGTCGGCGCGGCACATGACAACCCGCTCTACCGAGGCTCGGGACTGCGTCACAGTTTCCAGTATCCGCCGCGGACTGAGCCGCCGCTATGGCTTTCCTATGCGTGTCCTATGAAACGGATCCCGTATTTCCGGCGGGTGCCTAATACCAGTAGCGCCTGCCGGCGACCGGGCGACCCACCGAGCCCATAATCCACAACACCGCACCGATGACGAGTAAGACCACGCCGAGCCCCGTTAGCCACTTCATGCCGAAAAAAAACCCGAGAACGAGCAAGATAGCGCCTACGACGATCATGACAACTTCCTTTGCGCGAGGGGTTCTAAGCCACTGGGCATTGAACTGGGCTGCGGTACATGGCAATCCTTGATTTTCGGGTTGACACCCGCGTAATTCAAGGGCCCCGCAATCACGGTCAGCGCGATGTTTCCCGCAGTGACACAACTTGCTGGCCCACCTTTGAAGTCGTCGCGTTGCCATGCCGCGAACACTCCGATGAGCAGCCACACCAAGACGATCGTGCCGATAATTCCGCCTCCGCGCATGGTGACCTCCATTGTGCTCGAGAAAAGTTTTCTCGTGCGAATAACATAACCCATTCGACTTGTGTCTAACCATGGCTTGGGTTAATTCGGCGCCGCTCCCAGCAGAGCCCGGCGCGCTAGGGGTGCTCGGCGAGCCACGCTGCGGCCCTCCGCTTCGACACGCGGGACAGCCACGCGTCGGAGAACCAGCTCGGCCAGTTCCGTCTTGCTGATTTCCGCCAATCGGCTGGCCCGCAGCAGCACCGAAGGATGCCCGTCGAAATGGCCTGTGGTGAAGAACGGCGACGCGGGATCCTGGATCAGTGCCAGCTTGTCGCTCTCGGACTCCACCCAGAGCATGATCACGTCGGCGTCGTGTTCACCGGTGTCCGAATCGGTCGCATCGGGCTAGGGCGTGTGAAAGAACACGAACGACTTCCCACCCACTTGATAAATGGAGTTGCCCTTCGGGCCCTCGATGCGCCGGACGTGTGGCATTGACCCGGCCATCTCATGCACAGCGGCGAGGGTACCGGCTCAGGCCAAGCAGTCGTCAGTGGCGAGCGGCGTTGCGGTAAACCGGGATTCAGGCCATCGCGCTACTGGCTCTTGTCCGTCAGGCGCCCATGGTAATTCAGCGCCGTTTCGGCTAATAGCCCGAGAATTACCGACATTCATTCAGAATGCGTTCACCTGTCCTGGGTGGCTCGCCGCTGCGCGGACACATAAAGGGTGGGCGGCATGGAGTCCTCCGTACCCTGCGGAACGCGGCGACCATAACGAGCCATCAACTCCGAAAACGTTGCCGTAGAGACGTCCCAGCCACGTTCACGCAGCCAGCCGTCGACAGCGGTGCGCTCCTCCGGGTACCAGAGGTCGTCATAGTCCGTTATCTCGGCCTTAACCAGCTTGGCGGCCACAGCCCGCATCCGCCGCATGTCTTCGCGCTGACGCCGTAACCGGTCGGGGTCAGTGAAACCCGCGGCGGGCACGTTGGAAGCCAGCCAACTGCCCTCGGCACTCAGTGAATGTATCCGCTCGAACAGCAGGTCCTGGGCCTGCGCCGGCAGGTACCGGACAAGGCCCTCAGCCGACCAGGCACACGGGCGAGACGGGTCAAATCCAGCCTCCCTCAGCGCCTTCGGCCAATCCTGGCGCAGGTCTATCGGCACGTTCACCAGTTGTGCCGTCGGGTGCGCACCGTGCTCGCGCAGCGTGTTGGATTTGAATTCCAGCACCCTGGGCTGGTCGAGTTCGTAGACGACCGTGCCGTCGGGCCACGGTAGCCGCCAGGTGCGTGCGTCCAGGCCGGCCGCCAAAATCACCACCTGCCGAACTCCGGAGTCGGCCGCGCGGAGGAAGAACTCGTCAAAGAACGCCGTCCGCGTAGCCATGAAGTCGATCATCACCTGTATCCGCGTCTGCACGTCCGGTTCGATTTCGACTGCCTTGGCCAGCAGCGCCGGATCGGCATAGACGCTCCACATTCCCTGGCCTGCAGCGTCGACGAACACCCGCGCGAACGGGTCGTTGATAAGCGGATTCTCGCTTTCGGTTTCCGCGGCGCGGGCGGCGGCAACACCGAGTGCGGTGGCCCCAACGCTTTGAGTGATGTCCCAGGAATCGGTGTCGGTCCGCGGCATCGCCAATTTTCCTTCCCACCGAAAGTAAGTTGTGCGCACTATTCTTCCAGCCGCCGCCCACGGCCGCTCGTCGCCGCTGGCCTACTCTTTTGCCAGACGGTCCACAGGTTGCAAAGGAGCGCTATGACGCCTACGCCGTCGCGCACGCCGCAGGAAGTATTCGCCCACCACGGGAAGGCGCTGGCCGCAGGCGACCTCGACGAGATCGTCGTCGACTATGCCGAGGATTCCGTGCTGATCAGCCCGGCCGGCGTCGCGCGCGGGAAGGAAGGCATCCGCGAGGCCTTCGCGAAGGTACTCGAGGATCTGCCGGACGCGGTCTGGGATCTGAAAAACCAGATCTTCGACGGCGATGTGCTGTTCCTCGAGTGGGCAGCCGATTCGGCCGTCAATCGGGTTGACGACGGTGTCGACACCTTCGTGTTCCGCGACGGCATGATTCGGGCGCAGACGGTCCGATACACACCGCAACCCAAGGGCTGACCGTGGATTACGTGGACCTCAAAGCCGTAGCGGAATGGATGTCCGAGCAGGGACTAGGCGAGGGCCCACTGGAGGACGTCTCCGCGGTCACCGGTGGAACGCAGAACGTCATGTTGCGATTCAGGCGGGCCGGCCGACCGTACGTGCTGCGGCGCGGACCGCGGCACTTGCGTCCGCGGAGCAACAGCGTGATCCTGCGGGAAACGAAAGTCCTTGCGGCACTGGCCGACTTCGATGTCCCGCACCCGCACCTGATCGCCACTTGCGATGACCCCAGCGTGCTGGGCGACGCTGTTTTCTACCTGATGGATCCGGTCGAGGGATTCAACGCCGGCGAGGCGCTGCCGCCGTTACACGCGAACGATCCCGGTGTGCGGTTCCAGATGGGGCTTTCCATGGCCGACGCGCTGGCGAAGCTGGGCGCGGTCGACCATGTCGCTGTTGGCCTGGCCGATTTCGGCAAGCCGGCCGGCTTCCTGGAACGCCAGGTGCCGCGCTGGCTTTCAGAGTTGGACTCCTACCGCGAGTACGAGAATTACCCTGGGCCGCAGATCCCGGGAGTCCAGCAAGTGGCGGCCTGGCTCGAGGAGCGCCGCCCGACCACCTGGACGCCCGGCATCATGCACGGCGACTACCACGCCGCCAACGTGATGTTTTCCCGCACCGGGCCGGAAGTGGTCGCCATCGTCGACTGGGAAATGTGCACGATCGGTGACCCGCTACTGGATCTGGGCTGGCTGCTGACCACTTGGCGCCAGCCCGACGGTTCGGCCGTGTTCAGCCACGCCCTCGGCGGCCAGGACGGGTTGGCCAGCACTGACGAGCTGTTCGGCCGGTACGCCGCCAACACGACCCGCGACTTGTCGCAGATCACCTGGTACACGGTGCTGGCCTGCTTCAAGCTCGGCATCGTGATCGAGGGCACGCTGGCGCGGGCCTGTGCGGGCAAGGCCGAGAAGGAGGTCGGCGACCAGTTGCACGCGGCCACAGTGCATCTGTTCGAGCGGGCGCTGGGTCTCATCGACAACGAGCCATGAGCCGGACCCGGCCGTGTTGCGGCCCGGCTGGCAGTCAGGAACCGCCCGCTAGCATCTCTTTTCGTGCCGAGGAGAGGAGCGCCGACTGAGACCGTCACCGAAACCGGCATGGTCACTCAAACCGTGACCGTCCCGTCGGCCATTCCAGCGACGCCCTTAACGGTCCTCTAGACACCAGCTGTGCGCGCCCGAAGAGATTCGAACTCCCAACCTTGTGATCCGTAGTCACGGGCAGATGACGTGACCAGGCTCGACGCAAGTTCAGTTGTCGCGTAGGTGGGGGTGTCCGGAAGCCTGACTGTCGTCATCGTTGTCGTCATAACTGTCGTCAGCTCACGGTGCGAAACAGCGGCACTGCCACTGTGAGCTTCATAAACTTCAGCCATTAACCATACTTCAGTGTGATAGTGAAGTATGGCTCTGGACTGAAGTATGATGGTGCTATGTCCTCCGCCGAACGAGCTCTAACCGCGCTCGAAGCCGTGCTTCGGAGCGCGCTGCGCGCGCGGCCGGCGGAAGGGCCTCACCGCGACGTGGTCGTGACACTGGACGATGCCGACTTCTTGGTCCGATGGCTGTCCGTCGGCTGGCCGCGGCAGGTCGCAGAGGCACTGCACGATCAACCACGGCCCGACGTATTGGTTGCACCGTTGATGTCACCCGGAGCTCGGAAAGCAGCACGCGACGCGGGCGTCGGTTGGGTTGACGAGTCGGGCGCAGCAGATATCTATATTCGGGACCCGCTGATCGTTATCGAGACAAAGGGCTCTCCACCCGTTCCGCTGGACACGCGCGTTGGCTGGCGGCCCGCCGCCTTGGCTGTGTGCGAGGCCCTCCTTGCCTGCAACGCGAACCCGACCGTGTCCTCAGTCGTGAAGGCGACCGGGATCTCGACGGGCAGTGTCGCGACTGCGCTGAAGTTTCTTGAGCACGATGGCCATCTTGCGAGTAACGCAGCGCGCGGCCCCGGCGCAGCACGCCGGATCGTTAATCGGGACGAATTATTGAACGCCTACGCCGCTGCCGCCGAGCGGCTTCGGTCACCGATCTCGATTCAAGTCGGTGTGCTCTGGCGCGACCCGATCGTAGGAACGATCGAGCTCGGTCGCACGTGGCGAAAGCACAATATCGACTGGGCCGCGACGAGCGCACTGTCTGCGAGCGTGTTAGCCCCGGCGCAGACCGCAATCGCCCCAATGGAGATTTACGTGCCAGGACGAACGCCCAGCGATCTTCGCAGAGTCGCAACAGTCGGTGGCCTAGAGGAGATCGAAGGCGGCCGCCTATTGCTCCGTCCGTTCCCTACACCTGCGGGCGCCACATTGTCCAAGCAAGACCCGAAAGGCTTTCGGTCGATGCTCTGGCCCCGCGTCTACGCCGACCTACGCACGACGGGCGTGCGGGGAGAGGATGCAGCGGATCATCTACGCGAGCAGATGGATAGACATGAATGACGAGGACTCTCCACGATCGGCTGCGGCGCGGTCAGCCGCGGAACTTGCACTCGTGCGCGTGGTCCATCACTACGGCGGCCGTCCCGAGTTCGTCCTGCTCGGCGGCCTGGTGCCCGCGCTGCTATGCGCAGGGTCGCCCTGGCGACACGCCGGAACGACAGACGTTGATGTTCAGGTCGACCTTGAAATCGCCGGCGGCGCAGTACAAGCCGCCCGTTTGGAACAAGCGCTGCGCAACGCCGAGTTTGAGCCGGACGCCCAGCGCGTCTGGCGATGGAATCTCACCGACCCATCCGGACTGCGGACCGTTGTCAAGTTCGAGCTACTCGCCGACCTCGATACCGAGCCGGAGGGGGCAACCGTCGAATTCGCTGGGAGTGATCAGCTTGGTGCTGCGAATCTCCGAGGTACGGGTTATGCCGCGAAGGACACCACGATTCACCAGCTTCGGGCGAAGGATCACGGGACGTGGCGTCTGGCTGAAATCAACGTCACCGGGCTGGCTGGCTTCTTGCTCGCCAAGACCGCTGCAGCACATAGCCGCCGAAAGCCGAAAGACTGGTATGACATCGCTTTCGCGCTGTTGAACAACGAACATGGCGACGCGCTGAGGGCAGCGGCGCGGGTCCGGGAGGTGTTCGGGGAACCGACCGGCGCTATTCGCACCCAGCTGCAAGATCTACGGGCCAATTTCGCGGACTCGTCCACTCAAGGGACTTCGGCATACGTCAACCAGATCACGTTGGACCATCCCGAGGTCGATTCGAGCACCGCAGCCGCGGATGCGATCCTGGCGGTCGGCATCTTCGCTGACAGCCTGCTCGCCGTTTGATGCGGTAGGCCGTTTGATGCGGTAGACGTTCACTGGCCCGCCGTAGGACGGCCAGATGGACGACGCATCCGGCTGCACGACCTTCGGCTGCACTGGTGCGACAACCAGCTCCGGCAGGGCGACCCGATCATCGGCCGTTAAGAGTCTGCGCTGCGGTGTTGAGCGCCTCGAATGCGGCGTCGAGTCGCCGTTGGCGGCGCCGGCTGGGCTCATGGTTAGCCTCAGCCGCCACGAACCCGATCAGCTCGTCGAGGTCTTCGTCGGTGGCAGCCAGGACAGCGCCGTCATTGTGGGCGCGGATCCCGAACACCAGTCGCTCGCAGTCGGGGTCCAGCAACCGCAACTCGCGCAGCGCCACGGCCACCCCATCCGCGATGACGATCTGGTTGACAGAGCCCACGAGAGCCAGCCGGCGGCGGCGCAGATCGAAAGGCGAGTCCTCCCAGTTGCTGATGATCCCCTCGTCGCCGCAGACGCTACACTGCCACTGGATCGGTGCTCCCGGCGATGTCGGCGTCACGATCATCCGACCCCGGCAGCGCCGGTTGGCTGGCCGGCGTAGGCACGGCAGCGCGCTTTCCCAGCTGGTTGCGGCGTCACCAGCTGTTGCCGCGCGAACGATGTTGCTCAGGTGTTCGGACAGGCGCCGGGCTGGGCCCGGCGTGTCGGGGGGTAGGTCGAGGAAGTGGTGCAGGTCGGCAACCAACATTTCTCAGGACTGTACCGGGCCACGGTCCGACGCCGTGCGCACAGTGCCCGCGCTCGCCGTGGCCCCCTTTGTCCGTGCGTGCGTCGAAGCAGACCTGGCAACGCAAGCGCCGAACCGCTCCACCCCGACGCGTGGGGAACAGACCATCTGCAAGGCCGCGTACCGTCGGCACACCGATGGTGGACACGATCGCCACAGCAAGTCTGGATGGTGGTCAGCCCGTACTACGAATCACCCTGCGATAGTCGTCATTTGGAGTGACGCTCAACAGCCATGGATCCACTGCTTAACCCGACAACCCGACCACCTGACCGTCGAACACTGGGTCTCCGCGCCCGGACCACCCGTCAGTCAGATCGTCAAAACTGTCGTCAAAGAACCAACAGCGCCGCCTGAGTAATACCGAAAAAGGCCACTGACCTGTGCGCGCCCGAAGAGATTCGAACTCCCAACCTTCTGATCCGTAGTCAGCCCGGTCCGTCCGTGGCGGTGTAGCGGCGTCCGGGGATGATGTCGCTAGCACCCGCAATATCGGCTCTGACCTGCGCTATCAGTCCGAGGATGTTTAATGCAGTCCGGGACCGTCCATGCGGTTCGGACGCCGACTTTTGGATGAGTTGTGACACCGTCGTGACAACGAGTGGGCCGACAGGTTTGATGCCCGGCCTCTTCGTCCCGAACGACGGCTACTAGGGAAAATGGCTGACGTGGGCTTGTGATGGAAATGGGTGTCAATTGCCTGCTGATCAGCATCCTTCCATCAAATTCCCGTAGCTGCTCAGCAACGACCGTCGGACGGGAAAACGTACCCATCTGCGTACGCCCTGAGGGTGCACTGGCCGCCTGCCAATGAATTTCTGCTGCGGACGGTGGATAGCCTTGGGGGTGGTGTCGACCCGCGCGGTCGGGAGGAGTAGCCCGTTCTGATGGACTGGATGCCGCCAGCTCGCGCCGCCGCATCGTCAGGCGAGCGGGTATTTGATTTACACAGCGAGGTGACGACCGATTACTGAGAGCGCGGAGCCCGAGTTCCAGGTCGCGTTATCGTTTGCCGGAGAGCAGCGCGCCTATGTACGTGAAGTCGCATCAGAGCTGGCCAAACATGGCGTGAGGACCTTCTTCGACGAAGAGAACGAGATCAGGCTATGGGGGAAGAACCTCGTCGAGGAATTCCAGCGGATCTTTATGACGGATTCCCACGTCGTAGGCATGTTCGTCTCGAAGGAGTATGCGGAAAAGGAGTGGCCCCGGCATGAGCGGCGTTCAGCACTAGCTCGGGCGTTGCGCGAGCGGCGGGAATACGTCCTACCCGTCAGATTTGATGACACTGTCCTGCCAGGGCTCGACCCTGACGTGCTTTACCTGCCACTCGCTGTTCGCTCACCGGCACAACTTGCGAAAGAGATTCTGGAGAAGCTGGTCGAGCTGGGTGGCCGGATCGAGCCTGCTACACCCTCATTTCGTGCGTCCGGCGTAGCGGCCCCAGCCGAGGCAGTATGCCGTGTGACGGTCAGTGATCAGAATGGAAGTCCGATCCACGGAGTGACGGTTCACCTCATCGCTCATAACGGCACCACCACACAAGGCAGATCAGGTCACGACGGCGTCGCCGAGGTACCTGCTCCGGTTCGCAGGAACGTCGCGGTGTTTGTCGCACATACCCAACATCGAGCGGCTTACCTCCCTCAGCATGACAGCGGTGCTGAACTTGAGGTGACTCTGCCAGCTAGTGGCAGCGGCCATAGCGTGATCTTCGCCAGCCAAACTGGGCATATCCCTGGCTTCAGACCCCGGCTCAATCCGATTGGTCAAGGACATGATGCTGCGGCTGTGCCGTCGGCCACCTACATGTACGTCGACAACGGTTCCGTTGACGGTAAATCGCAGCAACCGTACTTCTTCCGCGTGGGCCAGCCGATGATCCTGGAAGACAGCGAAGGGCATCAGGTGCGGGCGACGTGTGTGGGGTTTGTTGGACGAAGCACCTTGTGGGAATACGAGTTCCCCGACGAGGATTCTGGCGAGGCAATTGGCTTAACTGGCACGGCGGAAAAGCGTCCCTCGTCGTCGTAGCCGTCGACTAGCATCCCACGCCATGGCGACATTCAACGACCTGTTCGCCCGCCTCGACCCCGATCCGAGGGTCCGAGGCAAACAGTTCGAGCATGTCTGTAAGTGGTTCCTGGAGAACGACCCGTACTACCGGGATACCGTTCGCAAGGTCTGGCTCTGGGATGACTGGGAGCACCGGTGGGGCGGTGACGCCGGAATCGACCTCGTTGCCGAGGAGAGCGACGGGAAGCTCTGGGCGGTCCAGTGCAAGGCGTACGACCCGGACCGTGCCGTCACCAAGAAGGATGTGGACAAGTTCCTCTCGGAGTCGTCGAGGAAGTGGTTCTCCTACCGCCTGCTCATCGCCACGACCGACCGGCTGCATCACCGTCGCCCAGCGGACTATCGACGACCAGGAGAAGAAGGTCGGGTTCATCGGTCTGGCCGACCTGCTCACCGCCGAGGTCGAGTGGGCGGAGTCCCCGGATCGTCTGCGACCCGCCAAGCCGCCAAAGCCTGCCAAGCCGCACAACTACCAGAAAGAAGCAATCCGTGAGGTTGTCAGGGGGTTTCAGACCGCCGACCGTGGTCAGCTCATCATGGCGTGCGGCACCGGCAAGACCCTCACGAGCCTTTTCATCAAGGAGAAACTGGACGCCAAGAGGACCCTGGTTCTGCTGCCGTCGCTGTCGCTGCTGAAGCAGACGATGGCGGTGTGGAGGGCGAACGCCAAGGCGCCGTTCGCGGCGCTGCCGGTCTGCTCCGATGAGACCGTCTCCCGAGGACGACACGGCGATAGCTCACATCAGCGAGTTGTGTCTCCCGGTCAAGACCGACCCCGCTGAGATAGCTGAGTTCCTGCGGCGGCGCTCGGGTCCGCGTGTGGTGTTCTCCACCTACCAGTCATCCCCGCAGATTGCGAACGCCTTCGCCCTCCGGCGGGTTCCCGAGTTCGACCTGGCAATCGCCGACGAGAGTCACCGCGTCGCCGGGGATGAATCAACTGTGTTCGGGACCATTCTCGACGCCGACGCCATCAAGGCGCGGCGGCGGCTGTTCATGACGGCGACGCCCCGTTACTACACCGGGCGGGTCATCAAGGCGGCGCAGGAATCCGAGATGGAAGTTGCATCGATGGACGACCCCGCGAAGTTCGGAGAGGTGTTCCATCGGCTGAGCTTCGGTGAAGCCATCCGCCGGGGACTGCTCACCGACTACCAGGTCGCCATCGTGGGTGTTGACAACAGGACCTACCGCGAATGGGCGGAGAAAGGTGTCCTCGTCATACGCGACGACAAGACCACCGACGCCCGGACCCTGGCAAGCCAGATTGGGTTGGCGAAGGCGATGCGGAAGTACGACCTTCACCGGGTCATCAGCTTCCACTCCCGCGTGCTGCGCGCCAAAAGGTTCGCCGCGGAAATGCCCGATGTCCTCGATTGGATGCCTGCATGGCAGCGCCCATCTGGACCCGTGTGGACTGGGTTCGCCTCCGGGGAGATGAGCGCCGGGGAGCGCCATGTGCGGCTCCAGCGGCTGCGCCAGCTCGACGACGGCGAGCGCGGTCTGCTAACGAACGCCCGCTGCCTCAGTGAAGGGGTTGATGTGCCGACCCTCGACGGGGTGGCGTTCATCGACCCGCGCGGCAGTGAGGTGGACATCGTTCAGGCTGTCGGTCGAGCAATCCGGCTGGCCGACGACAAGGCCGTCGGCACCATCGTCATCCCGGTGTTCATCGACACCGAGACGGACCCGGACACTGCTCTCAACGACTCGTCCTTCAAGGCGGTGTGGCGAGGTCATCAAGGCCCTCCGCGCCCACGACGAGGACCTGGCAGAACAGATAGACACCTTCCGCCGGGAACTCGGGCGCAAGGGCGGCCGTGCACGGCTTCCGGACAAGATTCACTTCGATGTAGCGCGCTCCGTTGGCAGGGGATTCACTGACGCCTTTGAAGTCCGCCTTGTCGAGAAGACAAGCGCGCGTTGGGAGTTCTGGCTGGGACTTCTGGAGCGGTACACCGACGAGAACGGCACGGCGAGAGTCCCCGTCGATTACGTCGTGGACGGCTATCCGCTCGGGCAGTGGGCGAGCGTGCAGCGAGGCTTGTATGCGAAGGGCACGCTGAGTGATGACCGCAGGGAGAAGTTGGAGAGGCTTCCCGGCTGGATCTGGGATGTTCTGGCTGACCAATGGAGCATGTGGATGGGTCTCATGCACCGGTTCGTCGCCGAACACGGTCATGCGAATGTGCCGTTCCCGTACATGGTCGGCGAGTACAACCTCCGGAGCTGGGTCGCCACTCAGCGGGGACTTCAGAAGCGTGGCGCGCTGTCCGAGAAGCGGGTCCGCGAACTCGAAGCACTACCGGGCTGGGTGTGGGACATCCTGGAGGACAACTGGACCCGGCACTACGAAGGACTGAAGAAGTTCGCCGAACGCGAGGGGCACGCACGCGCCCCGCAGCGGTACGTCGAGGACGGTCTGAAGCTCGGGCAGTGGGTGGCGGTTCAGCGCGTCAATCGTGACGAGATGTCGCCGGAGCGTAAGGCGCTTCTGGAAGCCTTACCGGGCTGGTCGTGGGACCCGTTCGTCGACCGTTGGGAACGTGCGTACGCCGCACTGGTGAAGTTCACCGAACGCGAGGGGCACGCCCGAGTACCCAACTCCCACCGTGAAGATGGTGTTTACCTAGGTAAATGGGTGACCCATCAGCGCAGCAATCGGGACAACCTGACCGACGACCAGCGAGACCGATTGGAAGCACTGCCCGGATGGAACTGGGACGCGCGGACGGAAATGTGGCAACGGAAGTTCTACCTGCTGCAGCAGTTTCAGAAGCGAGAGGGACACGCCCTAGTCCCACAGGGCATACAGGGAAGACGGGGTGAAGCTAGGAAGTTGGGTTCGTGAGCAACGTGCCAACCGCGCCGACATGAGTCAGGAGCGCCGGGAGCTTCTGGATGCGGTTCCGGGATGGTCATGGGACCCGTACACGGAGTCGTGGGAACGCGGATACGCGGCGCTGAGTCGCATTCGCCGAGCGCCAGGGGCACGCAAAAGTCCCCCGCGACTTCCTTGAGGGCGGGATCAACCTCGGCTCTTGGGTCGCGGAACAACGGGGCAGCCGGGCGAAGATGACGGACGAACGACGACAGCGTCTGGAGGCGGTACCCGGATGGAGTTGGAACGCCGTCGAGGAATCGTGGATGCAGCACTTTGAGTTGCTGCGTGCCTACGCCGACCGCGAAGGACACACCAATGTCCCGGTGGATTACGTTGAGGACGGTCTGAAACTGGGGCAATGGACCCGGCTCCGGCGGCGCGAGCACAAGAAGCTCAGCCCGGATAGGCAGGCTCCGCTGGAGGCGATTCCCGGATGGTTCTGGGGACGTAAGGGCGATTACGTCTGGAACCAAAACTTTGCGTTGTTGAAAGAGTTCGCTGAACGGGAAGGGCACGCGCGACCGAGTTACGGCCACATCGAGGGTGGCGTGAAACTGGGTAGCTGGGTGGTCGAGCAGCGGGCGGAACGTCGAAACCTCCCCTACGAGCGGAAAGCCGCGCTGGAAGGCCTGCTTGGTTGGAGTTGGACAGTGTCCAAGGACGCGTGGGACGAGAAGTACGAGATGGTCAAGAAGTTCGCCGCCCGCGTAGGGCACTCCCGGGTCCCCCCTCTCTGTCAACCTGGGTTGAGGCGCCCGCCCCCTGACAATTAGTGACCCCGAGGGCGGGGATGGAGAGACTCCCCGAGATGACGAGCAAGGTGACGACGTTGGTCCGCGCGGCCGGGATGGAAGATCCTGGTCGGGTGGCTGACGATGCAAGGCGACGCCCCGATCCCGAGGTGCCTGAACGCGCCCGGCGGCGGACGTTCACCGCGAAGTACAAGCTGGAGGTCCTGGCCGCCTACGATGCGGCACCCGACGGTGAGAAGGGCGCGGTGCTGCGCCGTGAGGGGTTGTATTCCAGCCACATCGTGGAGTGGCGGAAAGCCCGCGACGCTGGTGCGTTGGCGGGGCTGGCCGCCCCACGCGGGCGCAAGCGGCGCGACCCGCAGGCCGAGCAGATCGCCCGCTTAGAGGCCGAGAAACTGCGACTGGAGCAGGAGCTGGCCAAGACCCGCGCCGTGGTGGATGTGCAGGCAAAACTGCACGCGCTCTTGGAGACTCTCTCCGGGAGCGCGGATACCGATCCCAGGTCGACGCTGTGACTGATCAGGCCATCATGGAGTTGGCCCCGCAGCTGGGTGTGCGGGCTGCCTGCGAGGCGGTTGGTGCGGCGCAGGCCAGCTACTACCGGCGACACCGGCAAAGCCCGCCACCGGCGCGGCCAGAGCCCATCCCGCACCGGCAGCGCCGTCAGCCGCGGGCGCTGAACGCTGCCGAGCAGCAGGCCATCCTCGATACGCTGCACAGCGACCGGTTCGTCGATCTGGCACCGGCCGAGGTGTGGGCCACCCTGCTCGATGAAGGCGTCTACCTGGGCTCGGAGTCGACCTTCTACCGGCTGCTGCGCCAAGCCGGCGAGGTGCGTGAGCGCCGCCGGCAGGCCACCCATCCAGCGAAGGTGAAACCCGAACTCGTGGCCAGCACCCCAAATGCGGTGTGGTCGTGGGATATCACGAAATTGCGCGGCCCAGCGAAGTGGACCTACTACTACCTGTACGTGATCTTGGACATCTTCTCCCGCTACGTCGTTGGCTGGATGGTTGCCAGCCGCGAATCGGCCGCGTTGGCCGAGGTGCTGATCCGCCAGACCTGCGCCAAGCAAGGCATCGACCGTGCTCATTTGACCATCCATGCCGACCGCGGCAGTTCCATGACCAGCAAGCCGGTGGCGTTCCTGCTCGCCGATCTCGGTGTCACCCAGTCACATTCGCGGCCGCACGTCTCCAACGACAACCCGTTCAGCGAGGCTCAGTTCAAGACGCTGAAGTACCGGCCCGACTTCCCCGGCCGGTTCGGCTCAATCGAAGACGCCCGAAGACACTGCCAGGTCTTCTTCGGTTGGTACAACGATGAACATCGTTTTCTGGGGTTAGCCGAGCTGTTGTGTGACGTTGCATAGACCGGCGACACGGGTCGGTTCTGCAACAGATCTCCCGGGCTGTGGTGCTCGTGGCTGGTAGTCGTATTGATGCCTGCTGCGAGAGGAGATCAGGGTGCGGGCGTTTCCGGTGAGGTTGCCGTCCGGGGTGCGGTATTGGACGGTGCTCGACGAGGACCTGGCGGTGGTGGCCGAAGCGGACGCGTTCTTGCGACATGTCCGATTCGGCCGTGACGGCTCGGAGTTGACGACTAGGTCGTATGCGGGTGGCCTCGCGTTGTTCCTGCGCTGGTGTGTTCGCACCGGCCGGCACTGGCATGACGGGGTGGCGGCGCTGGGGTTGTTCATCACCTGGCTGCGTCACGCGGGGCCGCAGACCAGCGGCGCTGATGTTGTGATGGGTGGGCAGGTGCTGGCCGGTCCGGGCACGGAACCGGCGCGCGGGGCGCGGCGGATCAACGGTGTGCTGACCGCGGTGCGGGGGTTCGTCGCCCATGCGGTGACATCCGGGCAGGCTCCTGGCGAGCTGATGCCGCTGATCTATGAGCTGGCCGACGAGCGTGACCTGCCCGCGCAGGCTCGCGGTGAGGAACATCGGATGGCCTGGCGGATGCGGGCGCGGCATCGGCTGCATGAGCCGGAGGCGACGGTGGACCGGGCCAGCGACGCCGAGATCGTGGCGCTGCTGCGGGCCTGCCGGTCGGCGCGGGATCGGCTGATCGTGTTGTTGATGGCCCGGGCCGGGCTGCGCCGCGGCGAGTTGTGTGGCCTGCGGCGCTCGGATGTGCACCTGCTGGGCGACTCGCGGCTGCTGGGCTGTGAGATGCCGCGGGCGCACCTGCATGTGGTGCGCCGGGAGAATCCGAACGGGGCGTGGGCCAAATCCCGTCGCCAGCGCGTGGTGCCGCTGGATTTTCTGCTGGTGCAGGTGTTCGACGTCTACGAGTTCGAGCGGTTTGCGGTGCCGCGGGCAGCTGAGTCGGATTTCTTGTTGGTCAACCTGTTTCGCGAGCCGATCGGCGCACCGATGCGCCCGGACGCGATTAACGAATTGATCACCGGGTGCGCGCGGCGGGCCGGGATCGAGCATATGACGCCGCATCGGCTGCGGCACGCGTTCGGCAGCAACCTGGCCGACGCCGGTGCCGGCCTGGACGAGATCGCCGCCCTGATGGGTCACGCGGCGATGAGTTCGTCGCAGGTCTACCTGCATCCCGACCCGGCCCGGCTGCGTGAGGCCGTCGACCGGGTCGCCAGTCCCCGCGGGCTTGCCGGGATGGACCGGTGAGCGCCGAGGCGGTGCAAGCGGGTGCGGTCGTCGCCGGCGGGACGCCCGTGTTCGCCGGCGAGAGGATCGACCGGCACACTGCGGCGATCGCCGCGGTGATCGACCCGGCGTTCCTCGTCGAGGCCGGATGGGATCCGACGCGAAGGGTGCTGTCGTTCGCGCCGGAGCATCCGTTGCTGGGACGCCCCGTCTGCCGTGCAGCGGACTGTTCGACATCCGCGCAGGCCGCGTCGAGGATCTGCGCCTCGTGCCGCCGTAGGCTCGCCGAACACGGACTCGGTGACGACGAGATCGCCTCGCTTCCCCCGCGCGGTCGGCAACGGTCGGGGCGCGGACCGGATACCTGTGTGGTGGACGGTTGTCGACGCGAGTGGGAATCGGCGAGCTCCGGGTTGTGCCGTGCCCACGCAGACCAGTTGCGCGCCTTGCCGGTTGCCGATGTCGACGAGTTCCTTGCTCACCGGCAAACCCGCCCGCTTCCGCCGTGCCCGCCGTGCGCGGTGGCCGCCTGCACCCGCCAACGCCGCCACCCCGACGGCCTCTACTGCGACGCGCACCAGCAACGACTGCGCACCGCCCGCGCACGCGAGCCGCGCCTGGATGAAACCCGCTGGCGGGCAACCGAGCCGGCGATCGGGCGCGGCGGCGAGGTCAGTCTGCGCGGCCTGCCGCCGCTGGTCGTCGCCGAATTGCTGGTGGGCTTGCAGCAGCGCTGCCGGATCAACGCGGTCAAGACCGACGACGCCGTGCTGCGCGCGTTCTGCAACGACCTGCTGGGCCAGCAGGTGGGGTCGATCGCCGGCTACGCCGTCGGCGATGGCCGCGGTCTGGAGTTCACCGGGCTGGTCAACTGCCTGATCGGTCACGCCCGCCGTGCCTTGTCGAACCCGGAAACCGAAGTTACCCGAGATGAATGGGACCTGTCGGTGTTTGGGCATCACGGCACGGTGTCGTTTACCGACATCAGCCAGTCCTGGCTACGGGAGTCGGCCAAACGGTGGGCCGCCGACGACCTACCCAGGCGACGCGTCCGACCGGGGCGGCGCACCAGCGCCGGGCTGGCCGTGCGTCACCACATCGGCTGTTTGGTGCGGTTATCGGAGTCGCTGCGCATGCGCGCCGACCGCGGCCAACATCCGGCGGTGTTGGGACGAGCAGACATGGAGGCATTCCTGCACCGGCTGGCCTACCTCGAATCGGTCGGCCAGATCAGCGGCGACGCCCGGATCCGGGCCTGCCGCGAGGTCCGTGGCGTGCTCACCCGCATCCGCGCCATGGGGCTGACCCGCCCCGGCGGCATCGCCGCCGGACTGGGCGAGGACTTCGTCATTGGGCAGGCCGACGTGCCCGCCGAACCCGAACCGGCAGAACCCAACCGGGACCTGCCGCCGGAAATCATGCGGCAGCTCTGCACCCACCTGGATGAACTGACCTCACCAGAGATGCGCACCGCGGTCGAGTTGGCCATCGACACCGGCCGCCGCCCCGAAGAGATCTGCGATCTGGACTACGACTGCCTAACCCGAGACGACGACGGACAGCCCGTGCTGATCTACGACAACCACAAGGCCAACCGCCCCGCACGACGGCTGCCGATCAGCGAGCAGACCGCCGCCGTAATCCTCGCCCAGCAGCAACGGGTTCGGGCACGCTACCCGCACACCCCGGTCGGCGAGCTCAAGCTGCTGCCCACCGACCGGCGCAACCCCGGCGGGCGCCGCGCGGTCACTGGCTTTAGTCTCGCGTTCGCCCACCGCGTCTGGGTCGACCGAATGCCGGTGTTGCGCACCGGCGACGGCGTCGAATACGACAAAGCCAAGATCGTGCTCTACGCCTACCGGCACAGCTACGCCCAACGTCACGCCGACGCCGGCGTTCCCGTCGAAGTGCTGCGTGAACTGCTGTCGCACCGCAAACTCGAAACCACCAGCGGCTACTACCGCGTCGGCGAAACCCGCCGCCGTGAAGCCGTCGACCGCGTCACCGCGATGCAGTTCGACCGGCACGGCAACCGCATCTGGCGGCAAGCCCAAGCACTGTTGGACTCCGAGCACGCCCGCCGCGCCGTCGGACAGGTCGCGGTCCCGTTCGGCCTCTGCGCCGAACCATCCAACGTCAAGGCCGGCGGCGGTGCCTGCCCGTTCCGGTTCCGCTGCGCCGGCTGCGACCACTTCCGCACCGACGTCTCTTACCTGCCCGATCTGCACGCCTACCTCGACGATCTGCTGCGCACCCGAGAACGCCTGCTCGCGGCCACCGACCTCGATGACTGGGCAAGCGCCGAGGCGATGCCCTCCGAAGAGGAGATCCGCCGCATCCGCCGCCTGATCGACCAGATCAGCCACGGCCTCGACAAACTCGAACCCGAACAGCGACAACAACTTCAACAAGCCGTCACCGTTGTGCGCCGCCACCGCAGCGTCATGCTCGGCATGCCACGCACCCGCCAACCCCTGCCTGATCTGCGCCCGGAGAGAACCCCATGACCACCAACACCACCCCAGCCGTCGACGCGATGATCGACGGACGCCGAGCCGACTCCACCAGACGCCGCCAGCGCGTCCTTTCCGCCCTCGACAACGCCATCCAAGACGGCGCCGAACTCAGCGTCACCAGCATCGCTCACCGCGCCGGAGTCGACCGCACCTTCCTCTACCGCCACCGCGACCTGCTCGAACGAATCCACGCCGCCGAAACCCAGCCACCCGACAAACCCGACATCGGCCCCGGGGTCACCCGCGCCTCACTGCAAGCTGACCTGCTCGCCGCCCAACAACGCTGCACCCGCATGGCCGCACGCACCCAACAACTCGAAACCCGCTTATCTGAGCTCCTCGGCGAACAAGCCTGGCGCGCAACCGGGCTCGGTGCCCCCACCGACATCGACCAACTTCAGCAACGCATCGTCACACTCGAACAACAAATCGTCGAGCTACGGCTGCAACTCGAAGAACGCGACCAAGACCTCGCCGCCGCCCGCGCCGCCAACCGCGAACTCATGGCCCAGCTCAACATCTCCCAGCCGACCGGCTGACACACAAGTGCTTGCACCACACCTGTTGCGCACCATATTCTTCACCAGCCAGCCGCGTGAACTGCGGAAACACAGGGACACTACAGCAGCTCAGGCCGCGACCCCAAGAGAACAGACGCCACACCGGGCTGGGCTTGCATACCCCCGCCGACGTCCACTACGGCCTGGCCGAGGCAGTTCGCGACAAGCGCGCCGGCGTACTCGACGCCGCCTACGCCGCACACCCCGAACGGTTCGTCCGCAAACCGCCCGAACCACCGCAGATCCCCGAAACCTCGTGGATCAACCGACCCGACCAACCAGAGGAGGGCGCTCAGTAAATACCGCGCAACGGTGCCTCATTCAGGTTGACAGGTTCCGCCCGCAGAGTCACGTAGAGGACGGAGTACCAATCGGTTCTTGGGTGGCCGTGCAGCGTCAAAAGCGGGACAAACTCACATCAGAACGAGCGGCAAAGCTGGAGAAGCTGCCGGGATGGGCCTGGGACCCTCACACCGAACAATGGGACCGGACATACAAACTGCTCAAGGAACACACGGAGGAGCACAAGACCAGCCGAGTACCTTACGATCGCACATTCAAGGGCGTAAAGCTCGGCCAGTGGGTGAGCATGCAGCGGAGTAACTATGCCAAGGGCAGGCTGGACCCTGCCCGGCAGCACCGGTTGGAGAAAGTGCGCGGCTGGGAGTGGCAGGTGACTTGAACGCTGAACGAGCAACACGGGGCGCGCCGATTCGAGCAACAAAGCGCGTTTCCGCCGTCTCAAATCTTTGGTTTGAGACGTCACGGACGACGGGCCCAACAAAGTCCCGTCCAGGCGTTTCGGACGTGGAGCCCTCACCGGACCATTGCAAACCGTTCGGTGATCATCCGCCTGCATTGGGTGACGTGGTTGCGGGTGTAGGCGGGGTCTCGAATACTGTTGGATCGGCGACGTTGACGCCCGGTGGGACATCGCCGATCCGTGTCGCCACAGTAGGGGTGAGAACCACGGTTCCTTGATGGCCGCATTCGCTGGTTTGAGTGGTGCTGGTCATACCGCCGCTGAGCGTGCCGTCCGCTTGTGGTTGCAATGACAAGACGTAGACCACGGTCTCTGTGGCTGTGTCCGGCCCGTTTGCATTGCAAGGTATTTGCTGCTGGACAGGTAGGTCTTGCCAGCGACCGTCGACAAATTTGAAGACGTCTGTCTTATCGGCACCCAGCTTGCTTGCTGTGGCAACGCAGCCAGTAGAGCTACACGATGAGCGAAAGGCCCATAAACTCGTAGCGTCCGCGGCGTTCATGGGGTACGGAGCGCCGTTCACGGTTGTCTTTGCGAAGTCGAAGTCTAGGCGATAGGTACCGTCGAGCACTGGCCCGGCCACAGCAGGGATCGGTACGCTCGTCGAGGCGGAGGTGCTGGGGGCGGGAGTGCTGGCCGAGGCAGAAGCTGTCGGCGTGAGCACGGATTTGGGCTCGGGCTTGCTCTTCTGGATGAAATGGAATGCAGCCCAAGCTATCGCAACGGCGACCAGTGCTGCGATGCTAGCAGGGATTGCGATGCTAGCCCTGAACAAAGATCGTCGCGTTGCCAGCGACCGAACATCGCAGGGATCAGAAGGGAGGGTGCAGTCAGTATCACGTTGGGCGGTCGGCGCAGCGACAGTAAGGCAAACGTTGTTTCCACGATCACTTTTCGAACGGCCGCCGGCATGTTCGCGGAGTGCCGCAGCGAACTCATCACACCGGTCGAATCTGTCCGCGGGATCTTTTGCGAGAGCGGTGGACAAGACATCATCGAGGCTCGCCAGTTCCGGCCGTCGATCGCTGAGCTTGGGCGGGGGAGCGGTTAGATGCTGGCTGATGACTGCGACGGGGTTGTCGTGCTGGAATGGGGGCGCACCAGTCAGCAAATGAAACGCAGTGGCGGCCAGCGCGTACTGGTCGGCGCGCCCGTCGATGTCTGCACCCACCAACTGTTCAGGCGCGGCATAGGCGAGTGTGCCCACGGTAAAATTGGTCGCGGTAAGCCCACTGATATCTCCGAGTGGTCGCGCAATGCCGAAGTCGGCCAATAGGATTCGTCGCTTGCCGTCCTCAGGTTCGGTGAGCAAGATGTTGGCGGGCTTGACATCGCGGTGCAACAGTCCACGTTTATGGGCATAGTCGAGTGCGTCCGCGACAGCGGTGACGATGGCGCATACGTCCTGGATTGGCATCCCGGCCGGGTAACGGTCCTTCACTAGCCGCGCGGCGTCGGTGCCCTCGACATAGTCCATCGAGATCCACAGGTGGCCATCGAACTCCCCGCGATCGTGCACCTGGACGATGTTCGGGTGCCACAACGTCGCCGTCAGATCGGCCTCGCGGAGGAACCTTTCACGGAAGTCCGTGTCCGCAGTTATCGCTTCGGACATGACTTTTAGCGCGTCGCGCCGTGGCAGCCTCGGGTGCTGAGCCAGATAGACCTCGGCCATCCCGCCCGATCCCAGCCTCCGCAGGATGGTGTAGTCAGCGAAAGTTGCGCCACACGCCAACGGCATGTGCGAATAATATCCGTAGCAGCGGCGAATAGCGGCCGACTAACAGAGACCGGTCCTAGGCTGGCTTCGGCGAAAGGTCTTCGCCCGTACCCCGTTCGAAATCTTGGAGGGACGTATTGCCGGACCGAGGCGCACCCCTGTCACGTTTAATTTTCATCGCGGCGGCCGGTGCGACTAACGGTAACGTGGCACCTGCGACGGCATTAGTGCAGCGTGCAAATTGGCCGTTCCCTGTTCAGTATGGCGTCACAGGGCATTTAGTAGTTCGCGATCGCCGCTCGTTCCCCGGTCATCGGAGTTGTCGTTTTAGATCACGGTACTGGGACACCCAAAAAGCCGGCAAGGAATCGGCGTGCCTCACCTACTTTGAGCGCGTAGCCGGCGGTGGTGCCTCAGCTATTTTGAGCGCGTAGCGCGGAAGGCTTGCCCGATGTGGAGGGCAAGATCGACATGGCTGCAAGGCGGCAGGTAGCCAACAAACTGCGAGGTCAGTACCGCAAGGCGTCGAAGGCGGACAAGACCAAGATCCTGGATTGGGTGGTGGCCACGACCGGGATGGGTCGCTCGACGGCCCGGCGGATGCTGACCGGCCCGAGACTGCCGGACCCGGCCGAGCGGGTCGACGGGCGCAGCGTGCGGCCGCGGGGCTTCAGTGACGACGCCAGGGCGCTGTTGGAGCACGTGTGGGCGTTGATGGGCATGCCGTGCGGCAAGTACCTGGTGGTCATGTGCGAACTATGGCTGCCACTGCTGACCGCCGCCGGTGATCTTGACAAGCCGTTCGCCACCAAGCAGGCACTGGCTGAATTGGAGGCGATGAGCGCGGCCACTGTGGACCGCTACCTCAAACCCGCCCGGGACAGAATGCGCATCAAGGGCATCTCGACGACGAAACCCTCACCGCTGCTGCGTAATTCGATCTCCATCCGCACCTGCGCTGATGAGGCTCCCGAGGTCCCGGGGGTGATCGAGGCCGACACCGTGGCGCACTGCGGCCCGACGTTGATCGGCGAGTTCGCCCGCACCCTGACGATGACCGACCTGGTGATCGGCTGGACCGAAAACGCCTCGATCCGCAACAACGCCTCGAAGTGGATCCTGGAGGGCATCGAGGAACTGCAGGAGCGCTTCCCGTTCGATCTGGTGATTTTCGATTCGGACTGCGGGTCTGAGTTCATCAATCACGAGGTCGCCGGCTGGCTGCAGGCCCACGACATCGCCCAGACTCGCTCGCGGCCGTACCAGAAGAACGACCAGGCCCATGTGGAGTCCAAGAACAATCATGTGGTGCGCAAACACGCGTTCTACTGGCGCTATGACACCCCGGCCGAGCTGGAGCTACTCAACCGGCTGTGGCCGTTGGTGTCGCTGCGCCTGAACTTCTTCACCCCGACCAAGAAGCCCGTCGGCTACACCACCACCGCCAACGGTCGCCGCAAGCGCATCTACGACAAGCCGGCCACCCCGTGGCAGCGCCTACAATCATCGGGTGTTCTTGATACACAACAACTCTCGAACGTGGCCGCCAGAATCGAGGGCATCAACCCGGCCGATCTGACCCGCCAGATCAACACCATCCAAATGCAGCTGCTGGACCTGGCCAAAGCCAAGACCGAGGCCCTGGCCGCCGCGCGCCACATCGACCTGCAAGCATTGCAACCGTCAATCAACCGATTGGCCGAGGCGAAGTAGTGCAAGCCCCCCACGCGCTCACTATGCGTGAGGCACCAGCCACCGCTTCGCGCTCACTTTTATGTGAGGCACCTCGGGAATCATCGCCACGTCTGCCGCGCTCCACCCGCGTGTCATGTTTCGTCATGATCCGTTCGCTTGAAGCCATGCCTCCATCGCCGGCCCCAAATCGGGGCACAGCCACCTCACCGAGGAGCCGACGATGATGCCGGACTGCTCGGGTGAAAAGTTTGAGTCTTCAACTGTTTCAAGAGCTTGATCGAAACTTTGACCTCGGTGCAGCGCATCGCAGATGCTCAGGCCTGCGTCGACTAGAAGATTGCCGGGTCCAATGTCGACACCGTGGGTTTGAAGGTCGGCGAGGTAAGCCGACGTGTCCGGCGCCGGGTCGGCAGAGGCCGTCGACGCGGCCGCCAGCCCGATGATCGCGGCACCGCTGACAGCAACCACAGCGGAGAGCGACCTGCTGAGGTCGTGCCAGCCGAACGGGCTGATGTGTGCCATGGCCAGCGACGATACGCCGGGGCCCGGCCGTCACACAAGGGACTAGCAAACTCTGTCGAGGCCTACTTTGTCGTAACGCACGTCATAACCTTTGTTAAAAGCCTGCGCCAGCAAACTCCATTATGTTTGGGTTGTCAGTAGCTTCGGGGCCGCCCAGCGGTACCATCGCCGCCGCCAACGTTTAGGAGGCAATGCGCCCGCGACCGCTGGCATAGTCCGCCAGGAGTTCCGAGACTGCTGGTAAACTCGGCGCTCACGGACGAGCAGGTTATGGGTGGTAGCGGGTCCAGACCCGTGTGGTTGAGTCGCATTCTATTAGGTAGCCGGCCTCGGACATAGACATCGCGTTATCTGGGATGTCCGGCTGGTCACAGGATGTGCCTGTGCTGTGAATTCCGGTTGCCGTCGGAGCTTGGCCCCAGGTCCTGCCGTCGCAAACAACCCGCGTATTGGCGGTGAAATCAAAAGCGAGTTTGTCGCTGTCGGTGCATGTTCCGCCGAGCATTATCGTTCCGGTAAGATGCGCCGGCGTTGGCGGCGCGAAGGGGGCGACAGTCGCAGTTGCTGGATCGGCGATCGTGACCTTCGGAGGGACATCGCCGATCCGCGTCGCCACAATGGGAACCGTCGCCAGTCCTCCTTGATCGCCGCATTCATTGGTTTGGACTGTCGCGGTCAAAGTGCCTCGGAGCGTGCCGTCTGCCTGTGGTTGCAGTGACCGCCCAATTACCTCGGCATCCGTCCCGACAATTAAGTTTGAAATGCCGATAATTGAGCTTGAAATCGAGCACACTATTTGCTCCTGATGAGGCGCGTCCTGCCAGCGGCCGTCAACGAAATGGAAAACGTCTGTCTTACCACCACCTTTTGTGCTCGCTACCTGGTGGTTGACGTCGTCCAGCTCAGTGCCTGTGGCAACGCAGCCGGTAGATGAACAGAACGAACGCAAGGCCCACCAGCGGATGTCGTCGGGGTCGTTGTTCGGGGCCGGGACGCCATCGTACGTCTGCTTTGCGTTTTCGATGTCCACTCGATAGGTGCCGTCGAGTATGGCAGCAGGTGGGGCTGGGGTGCGGGTTGCTGGGGTGGAGGTTGTGTGCTTCTTCGGCTGGATCATGAAGCCAATGACACCGATGGCAGTGCACACCACCACCGCTATCGCTGCCGCGAGGAGAATCCGGGGCTTTACGCGCGACTTCTCAGAAGAAGCCATAGGGGCAGGGGCAGCCACGGTGATGCCGGCCTCGGTGGGGCGATCATTTCCCGCATCCACGCCGGCCAGCTCATTGAGTTTGGCGGCGAAGTCGCGGCATCGGTCGAACCGGTCGGCGGGGTCCTCGGCCAGCGCCTTTGATAACACCTGGTCGAGGTGCGCCAACCCTGGGCGCCGATCGCTGAGCTTCGGCGGTGCTGCGTTGAGATGCTGGCTGATGAGGGCGACCGGGTTGGAGTGTTGATACGGCGGCGCACCGGTGAGGAGGTGAAATGCGGTGGCCGCCAGTGCGTATTGGTCGGCGCGCCCATCGATGTCTGCACCCATCAACTGTTCAGGCGCGGCATAGGCGACTGTGCCCACGGTAAAATTGGTCGCGGTAAGCCCACTGATATCTCCGAGTGGTCGCGCAATGCCGAAGTCGGCCAATAGGATTCGTCGCTTGCCGTCCTCAGGTTCGGTGAGCAAGATGTTGGCGGGCTTGACATCGCGGTGCAACAGTCCACGTTTATGGGCATAGTCGAGTGCGTCCGCGACGGCAGCGACGATGGCGCATACGTCCTGGATTGGCATCCCGGCCGGATAGCGGTCTTTCAGCAGTTGGCCGGCGTCGGTGCCCTCGACATAGTCCATCGAGATCCACAGGCGGCCTTCAAACTCGCCGCGATCATGCACACCGACGA
>CAVVCM010000004.1:0-996678 GCA_963746755.1 uncultured Actinomycetota bacterium
TAACCGTCCATCGGGAGCCGGGGACATGCACCTCTACTGGTTAAATTAGCCAACTACCGACCTGTGCTCGGCGAGCCATTTCATCGTCTTGCGCTCTTGGCAATAAATCGCAATCAGGACCACCGGCACCAAAGCGATTGGAATTCCGAGCAGCAGCGACCACTTCCCGCCTGCGGCTGCGAGCAGTGGCCCACCGAAAGAGATGGAGGCATAGAGAATGGCGTCGAGGTAATGGCCCCGTATTCCGATCACCGGATAGTGCTTACCTAATGCCTGACCCCGGTTGAACCGCCTGTGCTGCTCGGCCCCCATTTCGAATTCCAGCTCTAGAAGCCGGTCGATCTTGTACAAACACAGCTGGCGGTTGTGCTGTGCGTAGAGAATCCAGATGGACATCACTATTGTGACGACGAGAGACGCGACGAAAAGGCTTCTCGAGGTGATGTTGGGGCTCGTGAGAAAGCCAAGGACCACGAAGGCGCCAGCGATCAGAAGGCCACCTGACTGCCACCGAAACGAGCCATACTGAAGGTAGGCATCCTGCGTCGCCGTGTACTCTGCGGCTACGTACTCGGGATACTGGCCACCCGGAATCGTCACACGGTCATTGTGTCAGACCACGCCAATGATGAGGCGCCGTAACTGAACGCACGTCAAGGGCAACACCATCCCGCCAATCGCTCATCAGTTAAGGCCTCTGAGAGAGCCTCCGGTAGTCGGAGAGATATTGTCAAAACCTGTGGATGGGGGTGTTTCAGGCGACCTCCGTTTCGTGTGATTCGTCGGGTTCTGCTGGTGTGATGTCGATGGGCCGTTCGAGGAGTTTCCCTTTGTGGAAGACGGCGCCGTTGCGGACGAGGGCGACCAGGTGTGGTGCGTTGACCGCGCGCCAGCGGGTCTGTGCAGCCTCGATCAGCTTGTAGGCCATCGCCAGGCCGGCTGCGCAGGATCCGGGTCCTTTGGTGACCTTCGTTCTCAAACGTACTGTGGCGAAAGTGCTTTCGATCGGGTTAGTCGTTCTCAGGTGGATCCAGTGCTCGGCGGGGTATCGATAGAATTCGAGTAGCACGTCGGCGTCGGCGACGATCTTGGCTACCGCCTTGGGGTACTTGGCGCCGTAGTCGATCTCGAACGCCTTGATCGCGACCTGGGCCTTGTCGATGTCTTCGGCGTTGTAGATCTCTTTGAGCGCCGCGAGCGTACCGGGATGCACCGACTTCGGCAGCGCGGCAAGAACATTGGCCTGCTGGTGCCACCAGCAGCGCTGCTCGCGGGTGTCGGGAACACCTCCCGCACGGCCTTCCAGAACCCCAACGCGCCGTCGCCGACCGCGAGCACCGGCGCCCGCATGCCGCGGCGGCGGCAATCACGCAGCAGATCGGTCCAGGATTCGGTGGATTCCCGGAAGCCATCGGTGAGCGCGACGAGCTCTTTGCGGCCGTCGGCACGCACCCCGATCATCACCAGCAGGCACAGCTTCTCCTGGTCCAAACGGACCTTCAGGTGGATCCCGTCGACCCACAGGTAGACGTAGTCAGCGCCAGACAGATCGCGCTGCCCGAGGCGTGGACCTCGTCCTGCCACTGGGCGGTCAGCCGGGCGATCGAGGACGCCGAGAGCCCGGCGCCAGTACCCAGGAACTGTTCGAGCGCCGGGCCGAAATCTCCACTGGACAGTCCATGCAGGTACAGCAGCTGCAACACCTCGGTCATCTGCGGTGACTTACGAGCCCACGCCGGAAAAATCGCGGAGGAAAATCGTTGCCGTTTACCGGTTTGCGGGTCAACGCGCTTGTCGTTGACCCGCGGAGCTTTCATCGCCACGGCGCCCGCCGCGGTCAGCACGGTCCGCTCGTCGAGGTAGCCGTTGCGGACCACCAGCCGATACCCGCTCTCGTCGACCTCACCGGCATGGGCATCGACGTAGGCGGAGACCTCGGCGGCCAACGCGGCCGTAAGCATCTGCCGGGCACCGTCGCGAACGATCTCATCGAGCAACGACCGACCGACACCGTCGTTCTTCTCGTTGGATGATTCCTGGTCGTGAACTACCGTGAGCATGGGCGTACCTTCCCGAACCAGCGCGCCAACGCCGGCTCTTGATCAGACCTACTTCGACATTCAGATCATCCTCGGGAAGGTGCGCCCGTTCGCGTCACCAGGCCGAGGGCCATCCACAGGTTCTGATCATTGCTCCACTCGTTGTCTGAAGCAGGGTCCTGTCCCATCCGCGCCACCATTGTCAGTACAGGTCCGCACTCCTGCCTGCGATTGATCCGTGGCGAGCCAGCAGATGCCGAGCTACAAGCTTCCGAGCATGTGCGCCAAGGCTTAACAGCGCGTATCATCGTCGATTGCTCGGTACCGAGGCGCAAGGTGCTAGGGCGGGCGGCACCATTCCATTCGGCACTAGTGGTCCGCGCCATTAATTCGTTACATAATTGTGATCGGTGGTGGCCGGTGGTGTTCTACGACGAATTGCGGTGGTGGGTGGGATAATTCGTGTATGGCATCACGTGGGCGGCCGACGGTGGAGTTGGTGTTGACCGAGGAGGAGCGTCAGACGCTGACCCGGTGGGCGCGGCGGCGCAAGAGTTCGCAGGCGGTGGCGTTGCGGTCACGGATTGTGCTCGGTTGCGCCGAGGGCCTGTCGAACAAGGAGGTCGCAGCCCGGGAGCGGGTGGCCCAGCCGACCGTCGGCAAGTGGCGGCGCCGGTTTGTCGAGGCGCGCTGCGACGGGTTAGTCGATGACCCGCGGCCGGGCCGGCCCGCATCGGTGACCGCCGAGCAGGTCGAGGACGTGGTGGTCACCACCTTGGAATCCACCCCCGCCAACGCCACGCACTGGTCGCGCACATCGATGGCCCAGCGATCCGGATTGAGCAAGTCGACGATCGGGCGGATCTGGAAAGCCTTCGCGCTGCAGCCACATCGCAGCGAGCACTTCAAACTGTCCAATGACCCGCTGTTCGTGGAAAAGGTCTACGACATCGTCGGGCTCTACCTCGACCCGCCCGAGACCGCGGTGGTGCTGTGCGTCGACGAAAAATCCCAGATCCAGGCCCTGGCCCGCAGCCAACCGGCGTTTCCCATGATGCCGGGCATGCCGGAGAAACGCACCCACGACTACGTCCGGCACGGCACCACCAGCCTGTTCGCCGCCTTCGACATCAACGACGGCACGGTGATCTCCTCACTGCACCGCCGCCACCGCGCCGTCGAATTCAAAAAGTTCCTCACCACGATCGACGCCCAGGTGCCCGACCACCTCGACATCCACCTGGTCTGCGACAATTACGGCACCCACAAAGCTCCCACCGTGCAGACCTGGCTGGACAACCACCCCCGCTTCCACATTCACTACACGCCAACCTATTCCAGCTGGATCAACCAGGTCGAACGGTGGTTCGCCGAACTCACCCGCCAACTCATCGAACGCGGCGACCACCGCAGCGTCCAAGCCCTCGAAAAAGACATCCGCGCCTGGGTCACCGCCTGGAACGACAACCCAAAACCGTTCGTATGGACCAAAACCGCTGAGCAGATCCTCGAATCAATCACACGATTAATGAAACGAATTAACGGCGCAGGACACTAGCTGCCTTGCGGTCTGCAGCAAGGAGTGAGCATTGACGGAACGAAAACGCGGCCTATACGCGGCTCTAAGCAATCCCACGCTGTACGAAACCGTGCAGCGTCTGATGGGACCGGCGGATAGGCGACGACGGCACTTTGCGCAGCATTTCGTCCGTGCCCAGTCGGGAGATCGCGTCCTGGACATAGGCTGCGGACCGGCGCATCTGCGCGCACACCTACCGGACGTGGAGTACATCGGCTGGGAGCCCAATGCCGCCTACGTGGCAAAGGCGCGCAAGACCTATGGCGACCGCGGACTCTTCCACGCCGGCCTATTCGGAGCAGCGGAGGCGCGCTCGCTCGCTCCCGTCGATATCGCCATCGTCTCGGCCGTGCTGCACCACATGGACGATGCCCAGGCGCGCGAATTGTTCACGCTGCTGCGACAGGTTCTTAAACCCGGTGGGCGCGTGATCACGCTCGACAATGTCTTCACAGAGCGGCAAAACCCGATCGCGCGATTGGTCATCGGTCTCGATCGTGGTCGGCATGTGCGTTCGCCGGCTGGTTATGAGGCATTGGCGCGCGGTGTATTCGCGGATGTGCACGGCACGGTGGTTCCGCAGGCGTTTCCGCCCTACACCTACTTCTTCATGACGGCGCAATAACCGCGATATCTCAAGGTCGCGGGACGGGGACGGGGTTGACCGCGCATCTGCCATGCCATGTCTGGCCTTGCCATCGCCACGCCGGGTCGCCCGGGATCAGATCGAATTCAGGACGAAAGTACGTGGGATCGTCTAGGAAGGCTAGATGGGGATCGCGCATGGACCTTGCGCTCTGGGAACTGCGGGCGGCAAGCGATAGCGAAATGAGAGGTCATCTTGAAAATTTCGGTAATCGGATCCGGCTACGTCGGCCTCGTCACGGGCGCCTGCCTGGCGGACAGCGGCAACGACGTCGTCTGCGTCGATATCGACCAGGCCAAGATAGACCGGCTACTCGCGGGAGACGTCCCGATCTACGAGCCCCGCCTGGCGGAGCTGATCGAAAGGGACCGGGAGAACGGGCTCATCGACTTCACGACCGACAGGCGGCGCGGAATCGAGCACGGCGACGTGATCTTCATCGCCGTCCCAACGCCCATGGGTGAAAGCGGCGCGGCCGACCTCACCCACGTCTACTTCGCGGCCGACGATATCGGGTCGCACATGGACCGCTACAAGGTCGTCGTCAACAAGTCGACCGTCCCCGTCGGCACTGCCGACGAGGTTCGAGCGATCATCCGCAAGAAGACCAAGCACGAGTTCGACGTCGTGTCCAACCCCGAATTCCTGAAGCAGGGCAAAGCGATCGCCGACTTCATGCAACCCGACCGCGTGGTGATCGGCAGCGACTCGAAACGCGCCCTCGATATCATGCGAGAGCTCTACGAGCCGTTCCTGCGCACCTTCCATCCGCTCATCGCCATAGACATCAGGAGCGCCGAGATGGCGAAATATGCGGCCAACTGCTTCCTCGCGACCAAGATTTCCTTTATCAACGAGATCTCGAACTTGTGCGAGAAGGCCGGCGCCGATATCTCGGCGGTACGGGAGGCCATTGGGGCCGACAAGCGCATTGGCTATGAATTCCTGTTCCCCGGGATAGGCTATGGCGGCTCTTGCTTGCCGAAAGACGTTCAGGCCCTCCTATATACCGCCGACGGCCTGGGCTCGGACATGCGTCTGCTGCGCACGGTCGAGCACGTCAACAGCGAGCAGAAGGCCGTCCTCGTATCCAAGATCGTCACCCGTTTCGGGGGCGAGTCGCCCGCGAAGAATCTGGAAGGCCTGCGCATCGGGCTCTGGGGCCTCAGCTTCAAGCCACGGACCGACGACGTGCGCGAGGCCCCCTCGCTAGTCATCGCCAAAAAGCTGGTCGAGTTCGGGGCGCTAGTGCGGGCCTTTGATCCCGAAGCGACTATGCAGGCGAAAAAGGCGCTCGGGAATTCGATCGAGTACGCCGGGAACATGTACGAGGCCATCGAGGACGCCGACGCGCTGCTCCTCCTCACGGAGTGGAAACAGTTCCAGCGGCCGTCTTGGCAGCGGGTCAAGGCGGCGATGCGAGGCCATGTCGTGTTCGACGGCCGAAATATCTATGATCCTGAGCGACTGCGGGCCGAGGGCTTCGAGTACTACGGCATGGGCCGGATTTAAGGAAATCGATGAGAGCCCTCGTCGCGGGCGCCGCCGGGTTCATAGGGTCCCACCTCTGCGATCGCCTTCGCCGCGACGGCATCGAGGTTGTCGGGCTCGACAACTTCTATACCGGCAGGCGCGAGAACATCAGGCAGCTTGAACGGGATCCGGGCTTTAGTTTCTTCGAGCATGACATCACGCGGCCGATAGGCGCGGCCGTGGCGGGCCCGCTGGACGTCATCTTCAACATGACCTGCCCGGCGTCGCCGCTCACCTACCAGCGCGATCCCCTGTTCACCCTGGAGACCAACTACGCCGGGATGAGGAACCTCCTGAACTGGCGCGCGAGAAGGGAGCGACCATACTCCAGTCCTCCACCAGCGAGGTCTACGGGAATCCCACGATCCATCCCCAGCTCGAGAGCTACTGGGGCAACGTCAACTGCTTCGGCGTGCGGAGCTGCTACGAAGAGGGCAAACGAGTCGCGGAGACGCTGATGCTCGAGTACGCGCGTCGCTACGGCGTCCGAATTAAGGTCGTCCGCATCTTCAACACCTACGGTCCGAGGATGGACCCCGAGGACGGCCAGGTAATCTCCACGTTCATCGTCTAGGCGTTGCAGGGCGAACCGATCACTATCTTCGGGGATGGCAGCCAGACTCGTTCCTTCTGCTACGCCGACGACCTCGTCGACGGACTCGTGAGGATGGCCGCGAGCGAACCCTCGTTCACTGGACCCGTCAACCTCGGCAGCCCGACCGAACTCACCATCCTCGAGACCGCGAACATTATTAAGGAAATGACCGGATCCCCCTCGGCGACCGTCTATAAGGCCCTGCCTGCGGACGACCCGAGGAAGCGCAAGCCGGACATCAGCCTCGCCGAGTCCAGGCTCGGCTGGCGTCCCCGAGTCCCTTTCGAACAGGGGGCTAAAGCAAGCGGACCACCGTGAAGAAGAGTAACCAAAATCTGCCCGTAGACGCGACGAGGCCCGCGATCCCAGAACACGTCAGTGTGGCGATGGCCGACATCGCCGAGAACATGCAGGAGGGGCTGCTGGCCCTGGCCGTGGGCGCGGGCCTGCAGGTGCTGCAGGTGTTGATAGAGGCCGACGTGACGGCGTTGGCCGGGCCCAAGGGCAAGCATGATGCGCGCGCACAGAGGTGCGCCACGGGCGTGAACGCGGGTCGGTGACCTTGGGCGGGCCGCGGGTGCGGGTCGTCGACGGGTCCGCGGAGTTGGCGATCGCGTCCTATGAGTTGTTCACCTCGACGGAGATCCTCGGGCGGATGGCGATGGAGAAGATGCTTGCCGGGCTCTCGACTCGCCGTTACCCGGTCGGGCTCGAGCCGGTCGGTGAGCAGATCGCCGAGAAGTCCTCGGCGACAAGCAAGTCGGCGGTCTCCCGCCGCTTCGTGGCGATGACCGAAACCGCCCTGGCCGAGCTGCTCGCCGCGGACCTGTCCGGGCTGGATCTGGTCGCATTGATGATCGACGGGGTGCACTTCGCCGAATCCTGCTGTGTGGTGACCCTCGGTATCAGCATCGACGGTGTCAAGCACCCGCTGGCGTTGGTGGAGGGCTCGACGGAGAACGCGACGCTGGTCACCGACCTGCTCGTCGGCCTGCGGGAGCGGGGCCTGGATGTCACCCGCCCGATGCTCGTCGGCCTTGACGGGTCGAAGGCGCTGCGCAAGGCGGTCATCGACGTGCTGGACCATCCGGTGATCCAATGCTGTCAAATCCATAAGGTCAGAATGTGAAAGATCATCTGCCGCAACGACTTCGGACCATCGTCGGGCGCAAGATGACCGATGCCTACCACGCCGACTCGGCGCTGGAGGCCGAGGCGGCACTGCTGGCCCTCGCCGCCGAGCTCGACCGCACCCACCCTGGGGCGGCCGCGAGTCTGCGCGAAGGCCTCGACGAGACGCTCACCCGTGCTGCGCCTGGGTGTTCCGCCCACCCTGGCCCGCACGCTGCGCTCGACCAACACGATCGAGTCGATGATCTCGGTGTGCCGCGAGCATGCCGGCAACGTCAAACGCTGGCGTGACGGACAGATGGCGCTGCGCTGGGGCGCGGCCGGGATGATTGAGGCCGGCAAGCAGTTCCGCCGGGTCAACGGCCACCTACACCTGTCCACGCTCCGCGCCGCACTCGAACGCCAGATCGCCGAAAATGTCGCACCCGTCGTGCACACCGATCAGGTGAGCGCAGCCTGATGCCCACCGTGCCGCCACCGAAGCTCCACGGAACTCGGGACATCTCGCCTTCTTGATGGAATTATCTACATTTCGCCGACTCTCCTCAGAGTCGTCGCAAGGATGGGAGTGTGACAACGACGCTCCCGGTCATCTTCATCATCTTCAACCGGCCCGACACCACCAGGCAGGTCTTCGAGGCGATCAGGACCGCGAGACCGAGCAAGCTCCTGGTGATCGCCGACGGCCCCCGCGCGAATAGGCCTGGAGAGGCTGAAAAGTGCGCAGCGACGCGCGCGATCATCGACGGAGTCGACTGGGACTGCGAAGTCCAGAGGAATTTCTCGGAGGCCAACCTGGGCTGCCGCCTCCGCATCTCCTCGGGCATAACCTGGGCCTTCGAGCTCGTCGACAAGGCGATAATACTCGAGGACGACTGCTTGCCCTCCACCTCGTTCTTCCACTATTGCGCCGACGTCCTCGATCGCTATGAGTGCGACGAACGCGTGATGATGGTCAACGGGAGCAATCGCCTATTCGGACACGCCGAGACGGCGGATAGCTACTACTTCTCGAGATATCCGCACATATGGGGCTGGGCCACCTGGAGGCGAGCCTGGGCGAAATACGACCTCGACATGACGCACTGGCCGGAGATCAGGGATAGGAAGCTCTTCGACCAGTATTTTCCGAAGATGATCGAGCGCTACTTCTGGGAGTCTACCTTCCAACACGTTTATGACGGCAAGATCAATACTTGGGCCTACCAGTGGTTCTACAGCATATGGGCCAACTCGGGCCTTTGCGCCGCTCCTGCCCGGAACCTGGTACGAAATATTGGCTTCCACGCCGAGGCGACGCACACCAAGTGGCACCCTGTCCTCTCTTCGCTGGCTTCCCTGGGCGCCGAGGAACTCGGCCTGCCCCTCACCCACCCGGCGACCCTCCTGGCGAGCTCTGACAAAGACGAGCTCGAGGTGAGGCTTTGGACTGCTCGTTCAAAAGGCCTGCTGTATGCCTTGAATAAATACCCCTCCGTGCTCAAGGTGCTAGTCAGGAGGGCGACGGGGCGTGGCCAGTGGCCTGACCCCGGATTGCTGGTCCGGGGTGGTTGGGGGTGAGAGTCTTGCAGCCCCCGTTATGGGCAGGGAGGCTCAATAGGATCATGGCGACGAGGAAGCGGCACAGTCGACGAACACACTCAGCGAGTGCAACTCGAAGAACGCGACCAAGACCTCGCCGCCGCCCGCGCCGCCAACCGCGAACTCATGGCGCAGCTCAACATCTCCCAGCCGACCGGCTGAAAAACAAGTGTTTGCACCACACCTGTTGCGCACCATATTCTTCAGCAGCCAGCCGCGCGAACTGCGACAACGCAGGAACACTACAGCAGTTTCGGGCCTGACCCCGAGAGAAGCTGCAACACGGCTACCTCGATGACGTACCGCCAGCCGAGTTCGAAGCCACGTTCAACGCTACAAAGCGGACCGACCAACCCGTGGCCTGAAACCCAGCAACACAACTCCGGGAAACCCGGGGCACATCAGTGCGCATAAAACCGGGGACGGTTCAGGTCACCGAGCAGGAGTTAGTCACCACGGGGAATGTGGTGGACCTCGACGCCGACGAAGAATGACAAAAACCAGGGTATTCCGAACCGATTCCGGGTTTTCCGGCGGATTCGCCGCGATTTCTAAGAAAGCGTCCGATTTCGCGTCCGCCACAGCAGCCGCCAGATCCGCGGCCGGGTCGGATCGTACAGCCGAGTGGCCATCGCCGCCTTAAATTGCGCGGGGCGCCGTCGCCTCTTGGCCAGCCGCGCGGAGAGCTCGATCGACGTGAGCGCGCAACGATCAACCTCCCCGAAGTGCCATGGCCGCGCTGCCGGCGGAGCGAACGGCTTTCCCCTCACTCGCACATATTCCGCGTGGAAATCGCGGAAAACGCGTGAAATCCGCGCGTTCGTCGCAACCCCGCCGTGCACCTGGTGGAAAGTTCCCTCGCCCAACAATATGACAAGCTGACTGTCCGGCAGTTCGCACGCTCGCACGTACGTGTCGAGATTGACCAATCCGCCGCCCGGCGAAACGAATCGCTCGTCGTAACCGCCTAGTTCCGGCCACATGCCGCGGAAGAGAAACAGCGCATTCGACTCGCTGATCGGCCGAAACCAACCCTCTTTCGACGAGCCCCCGAAAACCGAGATGTCGAAGAGTTGGTAGCCGTCGGTCGGCCAATTGATGCCGGCCAACAACGCATCCTCTGCTCGTTGATCGTAGCCTTCGTGGACGCTCCGATTCTGCACGTCGGGGCCAAGGTGAAAGCCCAGCGACGCGACCACAGGCCGGGCGTGGAGCCTGGCCGCGCGGAGCGAGGCGGAGAGCAGCCCCGGCGAAGCCATTCGCGCCCCGTCAATCATCACGCCAATCAACTCGCCTTCGGCCAGCGCCAAGCCCGCATTGATGGCGGCCGCCGGTGAAACGGCCGCATTCGTCATGCGATGCACGCGCACGTTGCCGCCCCACTGGCTGCAACGGCCTGCGTCGACCGGCTCGGCCGAACCGTTATCGACAACGATGATTTCGTAGTCGTCCCCGGCGAGGTCGCGCTGCACGACGGGCGACAGTGACCGGATTGTCCGCGGCAACTCCCGCTCCATGTTGAAAGCGACGACCACGACCGACAACCGATACCGCGACATTGCCCGCCTTTCTCTGTAGCTACAACCCGGCGCACTCCCTCCAAGCCTCCAGCCGCTGGCGAAATACCTCATCCGGCTCGTTCGCGTTGCGGCTTTGCCGCAAGAGGTCGAGAAGCTCGCGAATGCGCGGATCGCCGGGCGGCCACGCCCCCTTCCTGTTCAACACATCGTCGGGCACCGTCGGCTCAATACCACCACACCCGCCTACAATCTCCTCGTGGTGGTCCGCGAGCTGCTGCGAGCCGCGGTCCAAGCCGGCGACCAAGAGCAACCCGGTCGGGTGCGCATCGATGGGCACGAGCACAACGTCGGGCCGAAAGTGCCGCAAGCATCCCGCAATCCGCCAGATATCGCCGGTCCACACTCGGGTTTGTCTCCGTCGCGCTGCCTGCAACGGGTGCGAAGGAAAGATGTCGTCGAACACCACGAGCGACGCGGCCCGGCAGTGTCGCTCGATGTTCATCAAATCGCGCAGGGCAAACTCGAACCAGTGCATCCCGTCGATGAACGCCAAGTCGATCGGCTGGACAATCGCCTTGTCGGCGTCTTGCGCGAAGAAGTCGTCGCTCGTCTTCTCAAACACCCGGATCTGCTCCGCAAGCGGCACGGTGATCTCCGGCGCGGGATCGATGCCGATGGCCGGTCCCAACGCCAGTGACAGGCTTATCCCGTGCCGAATCCCGACTTCGACATACAGCCCGGGCTGGAGCGATCGATGGATTGTGCGCAGTATGTCTAGGTAGCTCTCCGCCCCGCGCATGCCATTCACCTTCCGGCGAGACGGAATATTCCATTGCCAGCGGCGGTAATTGATTTTGGTCACCTCTCCCATACGCATCGTGCGGCGATGTCACCGGCATCGTCGAGCCGCGTCGCAGACCGCCCAGCTCAACCCCTGCCTGCACACCATGGCGATGATCAAATCGCCCGCGACACCCCAGGGCGGACCAACTCCCGACGAAAACAAGCTTGCCGTGATTGCCGCGCGCAGCCTGTAGAGTCGTGTGAACGGCGAACAGCCGCCAGAACTCGCATATTCACCACTCCAGAAGCTCGAAAGATAACGTCGAGGTCAAAGCGGTTGGCACTTTCGGTGCCGGGAAAGGTAGGGCGTTTCCGCTTTGAAGATCCGTATCCGTGATTTTGCGAACGTCTTCATTCCTATCCCATCGCGACGACCGCCGTTCGTGGTGCGCCGTTACCCCTATCGTGGCAGGCGCCGGATGCTTGAGGCCCTTGGTCCAGAGCTCAGCGCCGAGGTGCGCTGGGCGGCGTCCGACGGACCAGCCCCCGAGGGCGAGATGGCGTCGATTTTTGCGGCGACGGATAATATCCACAAGTTCCAGCACTATCTGCCGATCTATGAGTCGGTGCTCGCGCCGTTTCGTTCGCGGCCTATCCGGATGCTTGAGATCGGCGTTGCGCGGGGCGGCTCGCTACAAATGTGGCGGCGGTATCTTCATCCAGAGTCGGTGATCGTCGGCATCGACATCGAACCACACACTAGGCGGTTCGACGAACCTTCGCAACGAGTTCACGTACGCATCGGCAGTCAGCAAGACATCTCATTTCTGCAAAGCGTTGTGAGTGAGCTCGGCCCCTTCGACGTGATTCTGGACGACGGCAGCCACATGACATCGCACATGGTGGACACGTTCCGTTACCTGTTCCCTAATGGATTGGCGTCGGGTGGCTGCTACCTGGTTGAGGACATCCACGCGAACTATTGGTATCCATTCCGCGACAACCCTATGTCGTTCGTCGACTTCACGAAGTGGCTTATCGATGCGATGCATGCGCACTACCAGATAACAACGGGGATCCACAACTTCCGCGAGGGTAGCTCGCGTCGATCAACGGTGCTTTCCGTGCCTCTCGCCACAACGCTCATCGAGAAGGTCGAGTTTTACGACTCGATAGCGTTGATTCACCGCGCGAATAGACGGCGAAGCCTGCCGCACAGCGTTTTTCGATAGACATCTTGGATGCTCCGCTCCTGTCGAGACTTTCATGAGGTTGTCTCGGTCTTCGTGGAATTTGAGGTGGCGGTCCCTCACCTGGGGCCTTCCTGATGGTAGGTCTTCGGGTGAACGACCAAGTACACCTACGAAGGAAGGGACCGCCTGAGGTGAGCCCGTCGTAGTGGTCCAGTTGCTGTGCGACTCTGTTGCCTGGGTATTCGGGCAGGAAGAATCAGCACCGACATGGCATCGAATAAGCGCCGGCGGCACACGCCGGATCAGATCATCCGCAAACTCGCCGAGGGCAACAAACTGCTTGGGTCTGGCCAGGAACTCACCGAGGTGTGCCGGCACCTGGAGATCGCTGAGCCGCTTGGCATCGCTGGCTGGCCCAGTACGGCGGCATGAAAGCCAACGACGCCAAACGGCTCAAAGAACTCGAGGCCGAAAACGCCCGGCTCAAGAAGCTGGTCGCCAACCAGGCCCTCGACATTGACATGCTCAAGGACATCTCAGCGGGAAACTTCTGACCCCGAACCGCAAGCGCCGCGCCGTCACGGTGCTGCGCCAACGGTTCGGGGTATCTGAACGCCGAGCCTGCACGGTGGTGGGCATTCACCGTTCCACGATGCGCCTCAATCCGCCACCGGTCAGTGCTGAGGAAGCCCAGTTACGTGCCTGGCTGCGCCGGTTTGCCACCGATCGGCCCCGCTGGGGATGGCGACGGGCAGCCAAGATGGCCCGCCGAGCCGGCTGGACGGTCAACAACAAGCGCATCCGCCGCCTGTGGCGTGAGGAGGGTCTGCGAGTCCCGCAGCGCCGCAAGAAGAAACGTCTGACCGGTATCGGTGTCGCCGTTGGGGCGATGTCACCGATCTGTCCCAACGTGATCTGGGCGATGGACTTCCAATTCGACACCACAGCCGACGGCCGCACCCTCAAGATGCTCAACGTGATCGACGAGTTCACCCGCGAAGCTCTCGCCATCGACGTCAATCGTTGCATCGACGCCGACGGCGTCGTCGGCGTCTTGGACCTCCTCGCTCTCCAGCGAGGCGCGCCGACCTACGTGCGCTTCGACAACGGTCCCGAGTTCGTGGCGCACGCCGTCAACGATTGGTGCCGGTTCAACGGCACCGGTTCGCTGTTCATCGATCTCGGCTCGCCGTGGCAGAACGCCTGGATCTGGGTCGTTCAACGGCCGGCTACGCGACGAACTGCTCAACTCGTGGCACTTCGACTCGCTGCTCGAAGCCCGCGTGATCATCGAAGACTGGCGCTGCGACTACAACGCCAACAGACCCCACACCGCCCACGGCGAACTCACCCCAACCGAGTTCGCCCTACAGTGGACCACGACCCACCAACCCCAAGCCGCATAGCGACTGGACCACCAAACGGGTCCCCCTCACGCCATGAAGACCGTACCTATTGTTCGTCTCGCTGACACCGATGCGGTGGTGTTGCCTGATCTGCCGGGGAGATCCAGCTCGCGATGGCCGATATCGCTGGCGCGGCGCGGGAGGGGTTATTGGCGATGAGCGTGGCCGCCGGGCTGGCGGTGATACAGGCAATGTTCGAGGCCGAGATCCCTGTGGTGGCCGGGCCGAAAGGCAAGCATGATCCGACCCGGGCGGCGGTGCGCCATGGCGGCGGGCGTGGTTCGGTCACTCTGGGCGGGCGCAGGGTGGCGGTGGAGCGGCCGCGGGCGCGCACCCTGGATGGGCATGAGGTGCCGCTGACCAGCTATGCGCATTCGCCGCCGAGGACCTGCTGCACGCAGGTGGTGATGGAGCGGATGCTGGCCGGGGTGGCCACCCGTCGGCACGCCCGCACCGCCGAGCCGGTCGGACAGGTCGACAAGGAGCGAAATCGACAGCCTCGCATTCGCGCCGGTTCGTCAAGCAGACCGAGACCGCGCTGGCCGAGCTGATGGCCCGCAACCTGGCCGATGAGGACATCAAGGTGCTCATGCTCGATGGCGAGCACATAGCCGAGCGCTGCGTGGTGGTCGCGCTGGCCATCACCGTCGACGGCACCAAGAAGCCGGTCGGGCTGTGGGACGGCTCGACGGAGAACAAGACTGTGGTGCGCGCCCTGCTGGCAGACGCGCACGGTGATGCCGGCGGCGCGGTCGGAAAATATCCGCCGCACCACCACGGCCTCGGGCTCGTAGATTTCGTGGTGTGCTTGGCCGGTGGCGCCGCTACGTGGAATCCGACGGTAGCCGTAGGGGGCCTTCCAGGTGACGACCTCACCGGCGCGGGCCCGGAACAGCCAGGGGTTGCGGTGAGCGCCGCGGGCAGCCGGCGCGGTTGACAGCGGGGGTCGGCGCGCCACTCGCGGACTGCACTGGGGTAGCGGAACTGAGTCCGGCCCGCCCCGGGGATTATGCGACATAATTCACAGCGGTGCGCCGGGTAATTCACGGCGGTGCGCCGGGTAATTCACGGCGGTGCGCCGGGCCACCGTCTATTCTGCTGCCATGAGCAAGAGCCGACGCACTGCCGCAAAGCGCGCCGCAGGATCTTCTTCCTTGCGTCCGGCGGCAGCGCAGATCGATCAACTCCATGCGGCCACACGCGCCAAGAGCTCACTGTTCAATGCCGCGGCAGTCACTTGCAACCTCGAAACGCTTTCCGAACAGATGTACCGACGGTACCGGGCCAGCCTGCCGCCGGACCATCTCATGATGGAGCACCGCGCTCCTGCGCAGCAGGCGGCATCGAGCGCAGAGTTGTGCTCGTGACCATCCCCGCCGCGCAGACCGGGACTGCGGCCCGCCCGGTCGCTCTATTCGTGATGGGGATGCACCGGTCCGGAACGTCGCCGCTCACCCGGGTTCTCTCGCTGTGCGGTGGTGCGCTCCCAGCCCCGCTGGAGTACCCCGCCCCGAGCAATCCGCTCGGCCATTGGGAGCCGCTCAAAGCCATCGATCTCAACCAAGCAATTCTGTACCGCCACGGCAGCAGCTGGGCCGACCCGACACTGCGCCTGCAGGAGGAAGGTGCGTTCGACGCCGAAGAGCACGCCGCCTGCATCGCCAAGATCGGGGCATTTCTCACCACGCTGCCGGCCGCGCCGCTCGTGGTCATCAAGGAACCGAGGATAACGGCGCTGTCCGGCGTGTGGTTCGAGGCGGCGCGTCAGGCCGGATTCGACATCGCGACCGTGATTGCGATGCGCCACCCGCAGGAGGTCATCGCGTCGCTTGCGGCGCGCGATCAAGCCTCGCCGGAGCTCGCGAGTGCCTTGTGGCTGAAATACAATCTGCTGGCCGAAAGACACACGCGCGCCCTGCCGCGCGTGTTCGTCGAGTACGCCAACCTCCTCGACGACTGGCGCCGGGAAATAAGGCGGATTTCCGCGGCGCTCGCGATCGATCTGAACACCCGGGATGAGGGCGCAATCGAGGAGTTTCTCAAACCTGATCTTCGACGCCAGCGACACTGCGGCCCGGTGACAGACCTCTTCGGCACAGACTGGATGTCCACAGTCTACGGAGCGCTGCGCGCGGCCGCACGGGACGAGCCCTCGGATGGGTCTGCGCTGGATCACGTTTTCGAGGCGTATCGGGCCAGCGAACATGATTTCCGGACGGCATTCGAAGATTTCCGCGACCACTTCAACTTCAACAGCGTGCTCCAGCGGCCGTTCATCGCGAAGCTGATCCGCGCGGTCAACGTGAGCCTCTCCCGCCCATCTATGTGTTGTGTTGTGGCCCAACACTTTTCCGTATAGCGGCCCGGGCGAGTTATTTGCCGCTGCGATCGGGGTGTGGGACGGTTCGTAGGTCGAGTTGTGGGATCGCGTCGAAGTCTGCCGGATTGCAGCTGTATAGCGGCAGACCGTATGCAATAGCACTGGCGGCGATCAGGGCGTCGTAGGCGCGTGCGGCCTGCTTTCGGCCGGATGCTCGCAACGACGCGGCGACAGCACCAAATGCGCGCGCGGACCCGGCATCAAAGGCCAGTACGTCAAAGTCCGACTCTGCCTGCTGCAGATGAGCCTGGCGCGCGGCGCGCTCATTCTCACTTCCAGCGACGTGAGGCCCGACAGACAACTCGGCTAGCGTGATCGCACTGATGACGGCTTCGTCGGGAAGAGCCGCGGGATCGTCGATCCGCCCAAGCAAGATCACCGTCGACGTGTCGAGCATCCCCCTCGTGGCTACGTCAGGCATCACAGCGATGGATTTAGCACGGCGTCGATATCGCGACGCAGTGCGTCAGGGTCTACCCGAGGCATCCGCTTCCTGCGCTCGATGAGTTCAGCAGGTCCAGGGCTCCGGCGTGGCAGCGGGCGCAACTCGGCGACCGCGCGGCCGTCGCGGGTGACGATCACGCGTTCACCGCGCTCCACCCGGTCCAGCACCTCTCCCCCTTTGTTACGGAGGTCGCGCACACTCACAGATTCCATGAATTAACTGTATCACCGGTGAGACGCAATAGGCGATTAACGAATACGACGGAATCGAATACGACCGTTGACCGGTCAAACCCGCCGTTTTCATCTAATGAATCAACTTCCTCGTCACCAGCTACGGAATCGGCTCGAGCGAGTTACCTGGCGCGATCGACGAACAGTTCTCCGGCGCCAACAGGCCAGCCAAGCGCTCCTTGATCCAGGCGATCGAGTTCGGCAGCCAGATTGGGATGCTGCAGATGTGGCTGAGCGCGTCGTACTGCTCGTAGTGGAACTTCGTGCCCTTCGCGCAATAGCCGCGTGCGCACGTCGCCGGCGATCGCCATCGCCGTCGCCGCCCTCCTGGTCGCCCGGTGTGAGCTCGAGCTCACCTTTGGCGCCCTGGCCGTTGAACAGCGGGATCGTCGGCGTACCGCCGGTGCCCATGATCAGCTTGTTGGCGCAGCGGACGTAGAGCGGCAGGCTCTCGGGAGTCGGGGCTGACCAGGTCCTCCCACTTCAGACCCGGGTACTGGCCGAGGACGTTGATGATCGACGCGGTCTGCATCTCGTGAAGCACCCTCGCGCCGTAGGGGCTGAGATACGGCGTCAGATCGATCTCGAATGCGCGCCCGATCCCGACGAGCGCCATCGGCATGACGCCGGCTCAGAACCTGGTGCCCTCGACGTAGTGCAGGTTGGGCGTCGGATCGATGAGCACGCGGCCCATCCCCGCGCCGATCATGCGCTCGTTGACGTCGCGCGCGTAGGTCGAGTCGAACGCGGCGCGGATCGAGTCGAGCGTGTTCATTGTGTACTCGGGGCCTGCGGCGAAGTCCGCCCGGTTTCGTACTCGGCATGGGGATTGTGCTCGATACGTTCCTGGTGCGCACCGTCACGGTGCCAGCCATCGCGGCAATCGTCGGCCGGGCGAATCGGTGGCCGTCACGATTCCGTCCGCGGCGGCACGCACCGGTCCGGCGCACAGAACGGGTACCGACGCACCATCGCCTGACGAGCGGCAACGGCGGTCAGCGGACCCGGGTGGCCGTGCCGAGCTTCGCGAACCGGCACCGTCATCGCGCTCACCAGACCGACGAAGATTTCCCGCACCACGCCCTACCGCCGTTCAGTACGAACGGCGTGCCAAAACAGCCCACCACGAACGGGCTGGGAACCGTACTGAACGGCCAGATACCGCCTGCCGACGGCGAACAACTAGCCGAAGCCAAGGGCCAACACCCAGTCGGAACCAACGGCGAACGATCAGCCGAAGCCAATGGCGAACGGCCGGTCGAAGAACCAGCGATAATGACCGCTGACGTCGCCTAGGCGCACGACAACTGAAAGGCTAGGATCCGTGATGAAATTTGCCCTGGCAAGCTATGGAACTCGCGGCGAAATCGAGCCCTGCGCCGCCGTCGGCCGTGAACTGCTGCGCAGAGGGCACGAAGTGCGCATGGCCGTCCCGCCCGACCTGGTTGGCTTGGTCGAGGCGGCTGGGCTTGCGACGGTCGCCTACGGGCCGGATTCGCTGTCGTTCTATGACGAGGATTTCCTCCGCAACTTCTGGACGGATTTCCTGCGCAACTTCTGGACGATCCGGGATCCGATCAGGTTGGTGCGCAAACTTTGGGCGCCCCTTACCCAGCGGTGGGGGGAGATGAGCACGACGCTGACGTCGCTGGCGGACGGGGCCGACCTGCTACTCACCGGCGGGATTTTCCAGGAGCCCGCTGCCAACGTCGCGCAGTATTACGACATTCCGTTGGCCACGCTGCATCACTTCCCGTGGCGGGCCAACGGCCAGCTCGTTCCGATCCTGCCGTCGCCGTTGATCCGCTCCGCAATGACGGCGAACGAGTGGCTGTATTGGCGCGTGACGAAGAAGGTCGAGGACGCGCAGCGCCGTGAACTGGGCCTACCGAAGGCAACAAGCCCCTCGCCGCGACGGATCGCCGAACGCGGATCGCTCGAAATCCAGGCCTACGACGAGGTTTGCTTCCCCGGGCTGGCAGCCGAATGGGCGAAATGGAATGGCCAACGACCCTTTATTGGCACGCTGACCATGGAGTTGACGACGGATGCCGATGACGAGGTCGCGTCGTGGATTGCCGCGGGAACACCGCCGATCTACTTCGGCTTTGGCAGCATACCGGTCGGATCTCCCGCCGACACGGTCGCCATGATCAGCGCGGCCTGCGCGCAGTTAGGCGAGCGGGCGTTGATTTGCTCCGGCTGGAGTGACTTCAGCCACGTCCCACATTTCGACCACGTCAAGGTGGTGGGCGCGGTGAATTTCGCGACGACCTTTCCGGCCTGCCGCGCGGTCGTCCACCACGGTGGCGCGGCCACCACGCCCATAGGCCTGCGCGCCGGAGTCCCCACGTTGATCCTCTGGATGTTGCCCGAGCAGTCGTATTGGGGAGCTCAGGTCAAACGACTGAAGGTGGGCACCGCCCGGCGCTTGTCGGCCACCACCCAGAAATCGCTGGTCGCGGACCTCCGCCGGATCCTCGCCCCGCAATACGTCACCCGAGCCCGCGAGATCGCCACCCGGATGACCAAACCCGCCGCCAGCGTTGCCAACGCCGCCGATCTCCTGGAAAATTTCGCCCGCCTGAGGCATTTTGGCTGATCGGCGAAGGCGGGCCGTCGGGATGGCCGGCGCCGGCCATGTCTGGCCGATTGCCTCGGCGTGGGTTGATGGGATCCCCACCGGGCTGGAGAAAAACTCGCCACGGATGCACGACATGATCGATCGCTGCGTGCAGGCGTTTCTGCAAGGCCTAGCCCGCAGTCAAACCCTCGTGCAAGGCGGTACGCCGTTAACGGCACCCATCATGTTCTACTACAGGGCGGCCTGGTACATGTGTGTGATCGCTTGGCTCGAAAGGCAATTCGGGCTGCCCGCCGATCCATTCAAGCAGTGCATGCAGACCGTCCTCGAGCGCCCACTTCGGACGCCAGTGGAGCTTGTTCTTCGCCGGCTCGATGGTGCAACTCGCGGCGCGTACGTCACCGTCGCGGAATTTCGGTACGACGGCCGGTTCGGGGGCGTCGCAGATGGCGGCGATCTTCTGAGCCAGCTCATGGATGGTTATCGCGATGCCCGACCCGATGTCGAGGCAGCGTGGCTCAGTCGCAGGCCTCTGCACCGCAGCGCTCACCGCGTCGACGACATCATCGATAAAGACGAAATCGCGCACGATCCTGCCGTCTTCGTAGACCTCCAACGGGCGTTGCTCGCGCGCCAATCGTGCGAAGAGAGCGACTATTCCTGTGTACGGATTGGTTAGCGACTGGCCCGGCCCGTAGACATTCTGCAGACGCAGCACACTGAGACTGGCGTCATGCGCGGCCGTCCAGGCAGCCAACATGTGCTCCTGGGCGAGCTTGGTCGCGGCGTAAATGTTAGTAGGCCGGGGCTCCGTCCGGCCTGCGCAGCTCGGAAGCGGCACCGCAGGTTCGCCCGTGGGCCCTTGGGGATCCCAGACACCAGCCAGGAGCTGAGCGTGGCTGCGAGGCCGCGGATAGAAGGTTTGTGTGCCGCATTGCCAAGCGCCCTCGCCGTAGACGGCCCGTGACGACGCCAGGACGAACTGGTCGGGCACGAGTGCTGAGCGGCTCAGGGCGTCAAGAAGCTGGGCTGTGCCCACCACGTTCACCGAGCCGTGGCGCGTCGCCTGGGAGAGCGACTGCCCCGTCCCAGTCTCGGCCGCCAAATGGACGATCTGGGAAGGACGGAACAACCGAAGCACAGCATCCCAGTCAGGCGCATGGGTGACATCGCCGGTGAACAACCGCACGGATGGCGGCAGGTCGATCGCTCGACGTCCCGCGTGCACCTGTGGGTGCAGGACGTCCATCACAGCGACGTCGTAACCGGCTTTGACGAGACGGTGCGTGAGCGCGGACCCAATGAATCCTGCCCCACCAGTGACGAGCACGGACATTGACAAGAGCCGAAGCCTCCGGTTCCTCTGCGGAGGAAGTAGGTGACCGGCACGCGTTGCCGAAAGTGCCGTCCGGGTGGATCATATCCGGGGCTCCCCCGACATCACCAGGACTCCTGATGTAGCTCAGTAATTCGTGTGCGGTCCTCGGTGCGATTTCACGCTGTAGCGCCGGGTGAGCGTGGTGGCGCGGTATACGGTGTCGGTGGTGTTTGGCGCTTGGCAGAGTTCGGCGATACGGATGGCGTGATGGATCAGTTTCGCGTGGATTGAACGTGTCTGCCTTGACGCAAGCTGGCATCTCCTAGGAGCTCAAGCGCGCGTCGCTGCCGGCGTGGTTGGACAGCCTCCCCACCATGAGGTGGATCACGACGCGGTTTTGGCAGCTTTCGATGACGCGCGCGACGACTTTGGCCGGTGATCCGCACGGTCTCGCCCGAGGTTGTTGTGCTCGACGCGTCGGCCATGGTCTATCTGCCGACTGGACAGGGGGCTGCCAACCCGATTCGGGTTCGACTGCGGGGCGCCGCAATTCATGTGTCGGCGCGAGACGTGGCCAATTCCTCAGCGAGCCAATCTAATTGGGAAGTGCTTGTATCGCCGTGATGAAATCCGGGTACCGGGGTATCCAAGGTGATGATGCGTAGCCCGTCGATCATGCGCACGCGGTCAAGCGGCGCCATCGACGGCGCTTCGTTGAGTAAGAATCTGCATAATGCGGCCCGGTCGCCGCGGTTGCCCACCACCCAGAAGAGTCGAGCATTCAGCTGCGCGGTAAATGGCTCAACCGCCGCGCGAAGCTTCCGATATGCCTCCAATTCGCCTTTGTCAACCAAATTGCCGTCGAAGACAAAGGCATCCGGGCCATAGTCGGGCATAGTTTGGAGTTTTTCAATTGTTTGAACAGCCCGCCCAGCCGGCCGCCGGCATTCACTGCCTCACAGCGAGAACCATCCCCGCCGATGAGATGGGTATAGCTGCCCCAGCACCGAGGCGACACCAACGCTCTCCATCGGATGATCGCTTTGGCGATATCGCCTCGCCGGTTGTGCCCGCCGAGCCACTCGCGCTGGTGGCGCGACGTTCGACGCGTCCTGGCCCACGTCGCCGCCATTCTACAAGGTGTCCCAATCCAAACCCGGCTTTGATCGTTACTTGGAGGTGTGCAATGGCCTGGTTCTCGAGGAGGCCACGAACCGATTGCACTTCGAACCAGTCGAGTCCAACGGTCCGGTGTTGTCGGCCGCTTGCCCAAAACTTCTGGATTTCAGGTCCATAGCGTCGATAGCGCTGGTATTGGGTTAGACTGCCGGGCGGCTGAGCCGGGGGAGGCGAGGCTCCCGCTTTCATTTCGCAGAACACGCACGGGACGTGAAAGGCTAGGATCCGCGATGAAATTTGTGCTGGCATGCTATGGAACTCGCGGCGATATCGAGCCCTGCGCCGCCGTCGGCCGTGAACTGCTGCGCAGAGGACACGAAGTGCTCATGGCCGTCCCACCCGACCTGGTTGGCTTCGTCGAGGCGGCTGGGCTTCTGACGGTCGCCTACGGGCTGGATGCGCAGTCGTTCATGGATCAGGATTTGGTCCGTAACTTCGGGAGGGATTTCCTGCGCAACTTCTGGACGATCCGGGATCCGATCAGGTTGGTGCGCAAAGCCTGGGAGCCCCTCACCCAGCGGTGGGCGGAGATGAGCACGACGCTGACGTCGCTGGCGGACGGGGCCGACCTGCTGTTCACGGGCCAGTTTTACCAGGAGGCCGCTGCCAACGTCGCGGAGTATTACGACATTCCGTTGGCCACGCTGCATTACTTCCCGATGCGGCCCAACGGCCAACTCGTTCCGGTCCTGCCGTCGCCGTTGATCCGCTCCGCCACGACGGTGTTCGACTGGGTGCAATGGCGGCTGACGAAGAAGGCCGAAGACGCGCAACGCCGTGAACTGGGCCTACCGAGGGCAACCGTCCCCTCGTCGCGACGGATGACGGAACGCGGATCGCTCGAGATTCAGGCCTACGACGAGGTTTGCTTTCCCCGGCTGGCAGCCGAATGGGCGAAATTCGATGGCCGACGGCCCTTTGTTGGCGCGCTGACGATGGAGTTGACGACGGATGCCGACGACGAGATCGCGTCGTGGATTGCCGCGGGAACACCGCCGATCTACTTCGGTTTTGGCAGCATGCCGGTCGGATCTCTCACCGACACGGTCGAAATGATCAGCGCGGCCTGCGCGCAGTTAGGCGAGCGGGCGTTGGTTTGCGCCGGCTGGAGTGACTTCAGCGACATCCCACATTTCGACCACGTCAAGGTGGTGGGCGCGGTGAACCACGCGGCCATCTTTCCGGCCTGCCGCGCGGTCGTGCACCACGGTGGCGCGGGCACCACGGCCGCGGGCCTGCGCGCCGGAGTCCCCACGTTGATCCTCTGGATGTGGGCCGATCAGCCGTATTGGGGGGCTCAGGTCAAACGGCTGAAGGTGGGCACTGCCCGGCGCTTTTCGAGCACTACCCAGAAATCGCTGTTCGCGGACCTGCGCACCATCCTCGCCCCGCAATACGCCGCCCGGGCCCGCGAGATCGCCACCCGGATGATCAAACCCGCCGAAAGCGTTGCCAATGCCGCCGACCTTGTGGAAAATTTCGCCCGCTTGCGGCGTGTTAGCTGATCGGCGAAGGCGGGCCGTCGGGATGACGCTGAGTGAGGCCGGCGGCTGCACCCAGGCGCGGCCGTGGCGCCCCGATGATCCTCACTTTCGTTGCGGCCCCGACTGTTTCAGCGGGATGAGACCGACTCTATCGCGGCCGCCGCGCTGGTTGGGCAGGCAAACCGGTGGCCGTCGCGACTGCGACCGACTACTTCAGCGGTTGAGCGGGCGCAACGAGTACTGGCTACCCACCGCCCGATGAACGACGTTCATAGGCGCCGTGTGCAGACCCGCGTGACCGTGCCGCCGACCGTCACCAACCGCCACCGTCATCGCACCCACCAGCCTCACGAACATCTCCTGCACCATGCTCTACCGCTGTTCGATAGGAATGGTCCGCCAAAACAACCCACTACGAACGTCCCGCGAACCATGCCGGACGGTCATATGATTGCCGATGGCGAACGACCGGTCGAAGAACCAGAGGTGATGACCGATACCCCTTAAGTTGCCTACGCGCGCAGGGGAAGTGAAAGGCTGGGATCCGCGATGAAATTTGTGCTGGCATGCTATGGAAGTCGTGGCGATGTCGAGCCCTGCGCCGCTGTCGGCCGTGAGTTGCTGCGCAGAGGGCACGAGGTGCGCATGGCCGTCCCGGCCGACATGGTTGGCTTCGCCGAGGCGGCCGGGCTTGCGACGGTCGCCTACGGGCCGGATGCGCAGGCGCACATGGACGCGTTCCGCAACTTCTGGACGGATTTCTTCCGCAACTTCTGGAGAATCCAGGATCTGATCAGGTCGGTGCGCGAACTTTGGGAGCTCGCTACCCAGTGCTGGGGGGAGATGAGCACGACGCTGACGTCGCTGGCGGACGGGGCCGACCTTCTATTGACGGGCCTGAATTTCGAGCAGCCCGCTGCCGATGTCGCGGAGCATTACGACATTCCGTTGGCCACGCTGCATCACTTCCCGATGCGGGACAACGGCCAGCTGGTTCCGATCCTGCCGTCGCGGTTGATGCGCTCCATCATGAGGCTGAACGATTGGCTGTATTGGCGCATGACGAAGAAGGTCGAGGATGCGCAGCGCCGTGAACTAGGCCTACCGAAGGCAACAAGCCCCGCGCCGCGGCGGATGGCGGAACGCGGATCGCTGGAAATCCAGGCCTACGACGAGTTTTGCTTCCCCAGGCTGGCAGCGGAATGGGGCGGCCGATGGCCCTTTGTTGGCACGCTGACGATGGAGTTGACGACGGATGCCGATGACGAGGTCGCGTCGTGGATTGCCGCGGGGACACCGCCGATTTACTTCGGCTTTGGCAGCATACCGGTCGAATCTCCCGCCGACACGGTCGAAATGATCAGCGCGGCCTGCGCGCAGTTAGGCGAGCGGGCCCTGGTTTGCTCCGGCGGGAGTGACTTCAGCCACGTCCCGCATTTCGACCACGTCAAGGTGGTGGGCGCGGTGAATTACGCGGCCATCTTTCCCGCCTGCCGCGCGGTCGTGCACCACGGTGGCGCGGGCACCACGGCCGCAGGCCTGCGCGCCGGAGTCCCCACGTTGATCCTCTGGGCGATGCCCGATCAGTCGATCTGGGGAGCTGCCGTCAAACGATTGGAGGTGGGCACCGCCCGGAGCTTTTCGACCACCACCCGCGAATCGCTGGTCGCAGACCTGCGCCGGATCCTCGCCCCGCACTACGTCACCCGGGCCCGCGAGATCGCCACCCAGATGACCAAACCCGCCGAAAGCGTTGCGGCCGCCGCCGATCTCCTGGAAAATTTCGCCCGCTTGAGGCGTGTTGGCTGATGCGGGGTACGGTGCTGGTGCTCTCGCGCTTATCTCGGCGGCCAACCCGATGCGTCTCGGCATCGCCCTTCTCTTGATTTCGCGGCCACGGCCCATGCGTAATCCGCTCGCGCACTGGCTCGGCGGAATGGCAACGGGTATCACCGCCGCCCTGGGTCTGCTGACACTGCCACGCGACGTCGCGCCTATGATTTTCCAGCACATGACCGCCGCGGCCACAAGCTCCACCGCCCGGCACATTCATTTGCAAGAAATTGGCTTTTCCCACGAATTTTGCTTGTGGGTCCGGCCACATTTTCTCGGTCTTGTTTGGTAAGGTTGTCTAACTGGCTCGAATTGTGTATTTCAATCCCTGCATCGCTTCGTCAGGAATACCGAGTGCTGCGGCCTGACATCGGGATGGGCGAAAGCAAGAAGCTCGTGCCCGATCCGCTCAGTATTTGCTACAGGTGGTGAACATCTGCTGGATAACTCCAAAGTACGGCCGCGCCACCGGCGAGCTCTGCACCTGGTGGGCCAGCTGCAGGCGTTGATCCGGCGACGAGTTGATGAACTGATGCAAAAAGGCCTGCGTCTGCGGCGATCCGCTGAATATCGCAGCGGCTGCCGGATTTTGCGCGTTCAGCGCCGCCACCGCCTGCGGGTACGTGCAGGTTGTGTTGATCATCGGACCCAGATCGGGATCCGCGGACGCGACCCCGGCCCCAGCGGTCAACGACAATGCCAGACCGCCAACCGCGACAGCCAGTCTGGTCAACGACAGTTTGATCATTTGTGGACTCCTCCAACTGATTGCACCGACTCTAACCGCCCAGCGCAACCCTTGCCTAGGCCGTTCGTAACCATCCACACGCCGACCACGGCGAGGAAGACGACCAAGATCGGCCGGCGTTCAGCGCGTAAACCAATCTTGCACCTGCATTATCAGGCTTGCGTCTTCGCCGATGCTACCAGATAGCTGACAAGGGGTCGCCGACATCCGCAGGCTGCGCCAGGACGGCTCGTCCTACCGCACCATCGCTGCCGCCACCGGCGTGTCCGAGGGTAGCGTCCGCAACGCGCTCAAGTAGACCGACACCGAAGAAGCCTGGCACCCCGACAGGTTCTGATGCTCACCTCCCGCCGGAACCGAATCTCGCGGTCGAACGCAAGGTCGAGAGAGAGGTCAGAGCCGAGGAGGATTGCTCGGCAACGATTTCCGATGCGCCGGTCACAGACACTCGCGCTGGTGCGGCGGACACTGCGGTGCCGGTGTTAGCCGATCCGGCACCGCGTGCGGCCGAGCGCGCGTTGGCACGGTTGGCGGGGCTGCTGCTGGCGGGCACCGGGCTGCTCGACACCGCGCACGCTACCTATGGTGAGTTGCCGAACGGGTTCTACTCGCTGGACACGATGCTGTGCGAGAGCGTGTTCCGCGCCCAGCTGGGCCGGGCCCGCGCGGGGCGCGGCACGGATCGACCCGGTCGCGCCGGGGCGGGTGCCGGGTTTGGACCGGGCGCCGGAGGTCAAGACGATCCGCCGCAAGATCCGGCTCGTCACCGGCACCGGCTACACCCGCGCCGACGACGAAGCGCACGCCGGGATCCGCGCCGCACTCGCCGGATCCGGCGACATCATCCCCGACCACGACACCCTGCACATCCGGCTCGACCCGCTCCCCGCGCCACGGCACACCGCCGCGATCGACACACTCTGTCACGCCCTCAACGACACCAACACCGCCTACCCCGGCACCGGCCTGACCCTGCGCTACAGCATCAAATCCCACCGATGACCGCGCACGAATTCCTGAACTATGTCAGGAGTCCTGTCGTCGCGAGACTGCGGTCGGCGTGCTTGGCGGCAGCACCGCGGCCGACGGACCGCCGCCGCACATCGCCAGCTGCGCCCGCTGACGCGCCGAGAGGCCCACCGGGATCAGCGCGGCGATCGACAGAGCGATGAGACCACTGGCGATTTGAATGTGCCGGGCGGTGGAGCTTGCGGCCGCGGCGGTCATGTGCTGGAAAATCATAGGCGCGACGTCGCGTGGCAGTGTCAGCAGACCCAGGGCGGCGGTGATACCCGTTGCCATTCCGCCGAGCCAGTGCGCGAGCGGATTACGCATGGGCCGTGGCCGCGAAATCAAGAGAAGGGCGATGCCGAGACGCATCGGGTTGGCCGCCGAGATAAGCGCGAGAGCACCAGCACCGTACCCCGCATCAGCCAACACGCCTCAAGCGGGCGAAATTTTCCAAGAGATCGGCGGCGGCCGCAACGCTTTCGGCGGGTTTGGTCATCTGGGTGGCGATCTCGCGGGCCCGGGTGACGTAGTGCGGGGCGAGGATCCGGCGCAGGTCTGCGACCAGCGATTCGCGGGTGGTGGTCGAAAAGCGCCGGGCGGTGCCCACCTCCAATCGTTTGACGGCAGCTCCCCAGAGCGACTGATCGGGCGCCGTCCAGAGGATCAACGTGGGGACTCCGGCGCGCAGGCCTATGGCCGTGGTGCCCGCGCCACCGTGGTGCACGACCGCGCGGCAAACCGGAAAGGTGGCCGCATAGTTCACCGCGCCCACCACCTTGACGTGGTCGAAATGGGGGACGTGGCTGACGTCACTCCCGCCGGAGCAAACCAACGCCCGCTCGCCTAACTGCGCGCAGGCCGCGCTGATCATTTCGACTGTGTCGGCGGGAGATTCGACCGGTATGCTGCCAAAGCTGAAGAAAATCGGCGGTGTTCCGGCGGCGATCCACGATGCGACCTCGTCATCGACGTCCGTAGGCAATTCCATGGTCAGCGCGCCGACAAAGGGCCGTTGGCCATTCCATTTCGCCCATTCGCCTGCCAGCCCGGGGAAGCAAACCTCGTCGTAGGCCTGAATCTCGAGCGATCCGCGTTCGGCGATTCGTCGCGGCGAGGGGCGGGTTGCCTTCGGTAGGCCTAGTTCACGGCGCTGCGCGTCCTCGACCTTCTTCGTCATGCGCCAATACAGCCACTCGTACACCGTCATGGTGGAGCGGATCAACGGCGACAGCAGGATCGGACCGAGCCGGCCGTTGGCCCGCATCGGGGAGTGATGCAGCGTGGCCAACGGAATGTCGTAATACTCCGCGAAGTTGGCGGCGGGCTGCTCGAAATTCAGGGCGGCGATGGATAGCAGGTCGGCTCCGTCCGCCAGCGACGTCAGCGTCGTGCCCATCTCCCGCCAACACTCGGTAAGGATTTCCCAAACCTCGCGCCCCAACCTGATCAGGTCCCGAATCTTCCAGAAGTCGCTGGAAAAACACGTCCAGAAGTCGCGGTGCGCGTCCAGCAGCGCCTGCATGTCCAGCCCGTAGGCGACCGTCGCAAGCCCGGCCGCTTCGACGAAGCCAACCAGGTCGGGCGGGACGGCCATGCGCACGTCGTGCCCTCTGCGCAGCAGTTCACAGCCCACAGCGACGGAAGGCTCGACATCGCCGCGAGTTCCATAGCATGCCAGCACAAATTTCATCACGGATCCCAGCCCTATCACTTGTCGTGCGCGTAGGCGACGTCAGCGGTCATTATCTCTGGTTCTTCGACCGGTCGTTCACCATTGGCTTCGGCTGATCGTTCGCCGTTGGTTCCGACTGCAGCGGTGTTCGTAGGCGGCGGCGACCAACCGGAATAGCAACTTGGGGCGGGGGTCAGCCCGCAACGGCTCCCGGCTCGCGGTACGGCGCCCCGAACTCGGTCACCGGCTGGAAGCCGCGTTTCTGGGCTTTCGCGGCGGCCTGCCTTAACAGGGCGCTGATTGCCACGAACCCGGCATGATCGGTCACCACAAACGGTGACAACAGCCGGTTGTGCACGAACGCGAATGCCAGGCCGGTCGAGGGATCGGCCCAGCCAAGTGAACCGCCCAGCCCGACGTGACCGAAGCCTGGCATCAGATTCCCGATCGGCACGCTGTGGTAGCCCAGGTGGAAACTCATTGGGATCACGAGGTTCCGGTCCGGTCGAAGGTCCCGCTGGCCGGTCAGACGCGCAACCAGTTCCCGCGACAGGAACTGGGTGCCGTCGATCTCGCCATGGTTGGCGATCGCACCGTACATCCGCGCCAGCGCGCGGGCCGTCACCACCCCGTTGGCTGCCGGCATCTCGGCGTCCAGCATCGGAGTATCACCTTGGACGGCCGAGATGATGCCCCTGACGTACATGGAGCGGAATGCGCCGGACAGCTGATTGGCGACCTTGTGTGCGACATAGTTGACGACCGGATTGCCGGCGATGCTCTGCGGCATGATGATCTCGGCGACCCGGGTGGGCGCTTCGGCCGGCGGTCGCCCCAGATGAAAGCCGTCAGTACCCAACGGCTCGGCCAGCTCCTCACGAAACAGCGCGCGCATACCCTTTCCGGTGACGGCCCGGGCCAGCCCGGACATCAGCCATCCGTAGGTCAGCGCGTGGTATGCCGATTTGCCCAGCAGGCGTCCCGGAGCCGCCGCTGCCAGCCGCTCTTCCATCCCGACGTGATCCAGCAAGTGGTCCATGGTGGCGCCGCGCAAACCCGACAAGCCGGCCTGGTGCCTCATCACCTCACGCACGGTGAGGGTCGACTTGCCATTGGTCGCGAACTCCGGCCAATACTGCGCAACGGGCGCGTCGTAGTCGATCAGCCCCCGGTCGACGAGCCGGTGGATCACAGTGGAGGCCATCCCCTTGGTCGCCGAGAACACCATTGGGGCAGTGTCCGCCGACCACGGCACTTGGCCGCGCCGGTCGGCCCACCCTGTCCATACGTCGACGGCGGATTGGCCATCGAGATACACGGCCAGTGCCCCGCCGCCGAACCAGCGCCCGGGGAACATGCTGGAAAAGGCACGAACGACGCAAGCAAAGTTCGAGTCCGCCGCGCCGAACACACGATGGTCTGCGTCAGGGCCATCGTGGGAAGGGACCGCGCGGCGATCGACCCGGGTGTCAACCTTCACGCTTTTGAATTTACTTGGAATTCACACTATCCAAGGGACAAACCCGGATTAATTTACCTTTCCGTTAGTCTGACGCCGCCGTCAATATTTGCTGGGCCGCCAGCGCAGGAGTCAACTCCCCTGCTCGGACCTGCCGCTCCACGTTGGCGCGGATTTTTTGGACCGCGGGATTGGACAGCACCCGGTCCAGGACGATGTCGCGGACCATCTGCCAGGTCCAGTCGACTTGCTGGGCGGCGTCTCGCAAGTCAAATAGGCATGTACGTCTTTTCTGTACCGGTATGGTACCGTATTATGGTACAAAGGACTTGGGGGAAGGACCGCAATGAGCATCAGCGCGAGCGAGGCCAGGCAGCGGTTGTTTCCGCTCCTCGAACAAGTCAACACGGATCACCAGCCCGTGCGCATCACCTCCAAAGCCGGGGATGCGGTACTCATGTCTGCCGACGACTACGACTCGTGGCAAGAGACTGTCTACCTGCTGCGCTCACCGGAAAACGCCAGGCGACTGATGGAAGCGGTTACCCGGGACAAGGCCGGGCACTCTGCAGTCACCAAGTCCATAGACGAGTTGCGGGAGATGGCCGGCGGCGAGGAGTGAGCGGCGAGGAGTGAGAAGCATCCACTTCGATCCTGACGCCTGGGAGGACTTCCTATTCTGGCTGGCCACCGACCGTAAGGCCGCCCGCCGGATCACTCGGCTGATCGCAGAGATCCAACGCAATCCGTTCAGCGCCATCGGCAAACCGGAACCACTCAAGGGTGAGCTATCAGGATACTGGTCCCGCCGGATCGACGACGAACATCGGCTGGTGTACCGAGCAGACGACGACGAAGTCAAAATTGTCAAGGCCCGATACCACTACTAAATCCGGCGTCAGGCGCTTGAGCGCATCGCCAAGCAGTCGCTTCCAGTCCGGTCTGACCAACTCGGCAAGTAACCGGCTCCGGCCTTGTCCTCGGTCATCGGGCCGCGCGCCGAAAGAACCTGGCGCACAACAGCAGCAATCGACTCACCAGAACTATCGGACATCGCCCCGACGGTACTCCCGCTGGGCATCGTCTCAGCGGGTGACCCCTAACCCGCCATGCAAGAACGCGGTCACCTGCTCGACGAATTGTTCGAGGTCACGCAGATTGCCGAGCCTGGACACAACGACCTCGTCGGAGACCTCGACATACTCGTGCACCAGTATGTTGCGAAATCCGACAGCCTTACGCATCGCATCGGACACTTGGGCCGTCAGGGTTCCGTGCCGCCCAAGCACTTTCATGGCGTCGCCATTGTCCGCCGGCGGTCCCCAACCCTGTGCCGAGCAGATGTGCTGGGCGACATCAATGCACGCCTCGATGGAGGTGACAAAGGTGTACTTCACGCCGCGAAGCCACAGCCGGTCGGATCGACGCGCTTCACCGGCGTTGGATTCCTCATGCAAAAGATCGAGATCATCGGTGATGACACGCAGCAGCCTGAGGACGCGGACTTCATCCACCACGGCGAAGCACCGCTTCCGCGAACTCCCGGTGGGCGCGATTCAGCCGTGGCCGCTCGTCGAGATAGATCTTGCGTGTCGTCGCCTCCCATACCACGCGGACACCGGAATCTCGCTCGAACAGCAGCTTCCCGTTCAGCGCGACCCGGCCCGCGAGTTCGAGGGGAGCGCGATTCAGCACCAGAAGGTCGACACCGGCGGGCAAAAGAACTTCGAAAGCCTGGGGGGGTTGCCCGTCGAAATAGGCCGCAATGTCGACGTCGGAATCTGGCCCGACAGCGCCGGAGGCTCGACTACCGTGCATGTAGGCAAAAACTGCCCCGTGCTGTCGGAGCGCCTCGATTGCTTCCGCAATTCGCTTGTCGGCCTGATCCACCGTCCGATTGTCTCACCGCATGGTGAATACCACGCGAGTGTAACGCCATTGCGAAATTCGGCGCGATTTTTCGCACTACCGTTACGCTCGCGGCGTTAGCCTGAGGCTAGCCTGCCGCCGCCGTCAATATTTGCTGGGCCGCCAGCGCCGGGGTCAGCTCCCCCGCCTTGACTTGGCGTTCTACGTCGGCGCGCATCTTGCGCACCTTCGGGTTGGACAGCACCCGGTCTAACACCGTGTCGCGCACCATCTGCCAGGCCCAGTCGACTTGCTGGGCCCGGCGGCGCGCCTCGAATTCTCCGGCCTCGGTGAGCACCTGACGATGACGCTCGATGGTGTCCCATAATTCTTTGAGGCCGGTGCCTTCCGACGCGCTCATCGTGAGAACTGGTGGTCGCCAGAGTATTTCACGCGGATGGATCAATCTCATGGCCGCGGACAGTTCCCGTGCCGCTAACCGTGCCTCCGTGAGGTGTTCCCCGTCGGCCTTGTTCACCACCACGATGTCGGCCAGCTCCAGCGCACCCTTTTTGATGCCCTGTAGCTGATCGCCACTGCGCGCCAGGGTCAACAACACGAAGGTGTCGACCATGTTGGCCACGGCCACCTCGGACTGCCCGACACCCACGGTTTCGATCAGGATCACGTCAAAACCGGCGGCCTCCAGCAGCACGATGGTTTCCCGGGTGGCCTTTGCTACCCCGCCCAGAGTGCCCGATGTCGGGGATGGCCGGACATACGCGTCCGGGTGCACCGCCAACCGTGCCATGCGGGTCTTGTCGCCGAGAATCGATCCGCCAGTACGGGTCGACGACGGGTCAACGGCCAGCACCGCCACCCGGTGGCCTTGTTCGATCAGGTGCATGCCGAGTGCCTCGATGGCGGTGGACTTTCCCACCCCCGGCACCCCGGTGATGCCCACGCGGTGAGCGTTGCCCGAGTCGGGCAGCAACGCCAGCAGCAGCTGCTGCGCCTTTTCGTGATGGTCGGCGCGAGTGGACTCCAGCAGCGTAATGGCCCGCGGCAGCGCGGCGCGATCGCCGCTGCGGATTGCGGCCGCCAAATCCTCGACCGTGTCGCTCTCTTGGGAGGTCATCCGGCCATCCGTGGATTCGTTGAGCGCGAGCTGGGGGTACCGCCCGCGCGCGAGCGTAACGCCACTGCGAAATTCGGCGCGATTTTTCGCCATCGCGTTACGCTCGCGGGCGAAATTGGGCCAGCGATTCCGGTCACTGGCCCAGGTCATATCCCAGCCGCTCGGCGAGCTTGTGCAGCAAGCCGATTGCGGCGTCGGCGATCACCGTCCCGGGCGGGAAGATGGCGGCGGCCCCGGCGGCATACAGCGCGTCGAAGTCGTCGGGCGGGATGACCCCGCCGACCACGATCATGATGTCGGGCCGTCCCACTCCGGCCAGCGCGTCGCGCAGCGCCGGTACCAGTGTCAGGTGGCCGGCGGCCAGTGAGGACACCCCGATGACGTGCACGTCGTTGTCGGCGGCCTGGCGCGCCACCTCGTCGGGCGTGGAGAACAGCGACCCGACGTCGACGTCGAATCCGATGTCGGCGAACGCCGTCGCGATTACCTTTTGGCCACGGTCGTGCCCGTCTTGCCCCATCTTGGCCACCAGGATCCTGGGCCGGCGGCCGTCGGCCTCGGCGAACTTCTCGACCAATTCGGTGGCGGTTGCGATGTTGGTGGCCTTTCCGGCTTCGTCACGGTAGACCCCGGCGATGGTACGGATCTCCGCCTGGTGACGCCCATATACCTTTTCCAGCGCGTCGGAAATCTCTCCCACTGTTGCCTTGGCCCGCGCCGCGTTGATGGCCAGCGCCAGCAGGTTGTTGCCCAGTCCTTCTTCGCCGGCGCGGCCGTGGGCGGCGGCGGCGCGAGACAGCTCGGCCAGGGCAGCGTCAACCGCCGACTGGTCGCGATTCGCCCGCAACTCTTGCAGTTTGGCCAGCTGCTCGGCGCGCACCCGGCTGTTTTCGACCTTGAGCACCTCGATTTTCTGGTCCTCGTCGACCTGGTACTTGTTGACCCCGATCACGGGCTGCTGGCCCGAGTCGATGCGGGCCTGGGTGCGCGCGGCCGCCTCCTCGATGCGCAGCTTGGGTATGCCTTTGCTGATCGCCTGAGCCATGCCGCCGTGCTCGGCGATCTCGGCGATATGGGCGCGGGCCCGCTGCGCGAGCTGATGGGTCAGCCACTCCACGTAATAGGAGCCCGCCCACGGGTCGATCGGCCTGGTGGTGCCCGACTCCTGCTGCAAAACCAGCTGGGTGTTGCGGGCGATCCGGGCGGAGAAGTCGGTCGGTAGCGCCAGCGCCTCGTCCAGCGCGTTGGTGTGCAGCGACTGGGTGTGACCCTGGGTCGCGGCCATCGCCTCGATGCAGGTGCGCGCGACGTTGTTGAAGGCGTCCTGGGCGGTCAGCGACCAGCCTGAGGTCTGCGAATGTGTGCGCAGCGACAGCGATTTGGGGTTCTTGGCGCCGAATCCGGCGACGAGTTCACTCCACAGCAGCCGGCCGGCCCGCAGCTTGGCGACCTCCATGAAGAAGTTCATCCCGATGCCCCAGAAGAAGGACAGCCGAGGGGCGAACTTGTCGATGTCCAGCCCGGCGTCCAGGCCCGCCTTGATGTAGTCGACACCGTCGGCCAGCGTGTAGGCCAGCTCCAAATCCGCTGTGGCGCCGGCTTCTTGGATGTGGTAGCCGGAGATCGAGATGGAGTTGAACTTCGGCATTTTGGCGCTGGCGTAGGCGAAGATGTCGGAGATGATGCGCATCGACGGCTTGGGCGGATAGATGTAGGTGTTGCGCACCATGAACTCTTTGAGGATGTCGTTCTGGATGGTGCCGGCCAGTTTCTCCGGCGGTACCCCCTGCTCCTCGGCGGCCACCACATACAACGCCAGGATCGGCAGCACGGCACCGTTCATCGTCATCGACACCGACACCGCGGACAGGTCGATCCCGTCGAACAACTGACGCATATCGAGGATGGAATCGATTGCCACACCGGCCATTCCGACGTCACCCTGGACGCGGGGATGGTCGGAGTCGTAGCCGCGGTGGGTGGCCAGGTCGAAGGCCACCGACAGGCCCTTCTGGCCGGCGGCGAGGTTGCGGCGGTAAAACGCGTTGGAATCCGCGGCGGTGGAGAACCCGGCGTATTGACGAATTGTCCACGGCTGGTTGACATACATCGTCGGGTACGGCCCGCGCACAAAGGGCGGCTCGCCGGGGAAACTGTTCAGCGGATAACCCTCGGCCTGCGCGGCGGCGCGGTCGGCGGCGATGTACACGGGTTTGACGTCAATGCCTTCCGGTGTATGCCACTGCAACTGATCGGGCGGGTAACCCTGCACCGACGCGGCCGCGGCGACGTGCTTTTCCACCGCGGCTTCGGTGGGCCGCTGTGTTTCACGATCGCTGTGCAGCGGGATATCGGAGAAACTGCCGACTATAGATGTGGTGGTCGTCATCGTGACTACGCTCCCAATCGGGCGAGCAGATTCGACAGCGCTTCGACCGCATTGATTTTCGCGGTCAAAAACTCGTCCGGCCGGTGCTCGGCATCCCCCAGTGCTTTCTCGGGTCCGGCCAGGTAAACCCTCGATACGCCGGCGCTTCGGGCTGCCTCCACGACGGCTGAGGCCTCCTCTCGGTAGCACTTGTCGGTGCCGCAGATGATCGCCACGGTCGGCGATCCCGCTTCCCCGACGGCAGCAGCGACGCCGACGGCATCGACTGGAGCGGGGTTGATCGCCTCGATTCCACCCGACGCCAGCAGGTTCGCGGCGAACGTCGCCCGGATGTTGTGCTCGGCCAACGGGCCCAGCGGCAGCAACAGCGCCTTAGGACGCGAACCGGTGCGGGCCAGGTAGGCATCCGAGCGATCCCGCAGCGCTTCGAACGCGGCGGCGTAACGGGCGACAGTCGGTGCCGTGTCTTCTTGTGGCAACGCAGGTTCGGCCAGGTTCGGAAATTCGTTGACGCCCGTGATCGCGGTGCGGCGATGCGCGATGTCGTCGGCGCGGCGCGCGGCTACCTCGGCGATCTGGCCGGCGACGTAGTCACAGGCATCGACGAACCCGCCGCGCGCCTCAATGGCCTGGAAATGCTGCCACGCCTGCTGAGCCAGCTGCTCGGTGAGGTCCTCGACGAACCACGACCCACCAGCGGGGTCGGTGACCTTGCCGACGTGTGACTCTTCCAGGAGCAGCAGCTGGGTGTTGCGCGCGATCCGGCGCGCGAAGCCCGGGGCCACGCCGGGAAAGCCGCCCGGTATGGCCACATCGAACGGGGACACCAGCACGGTGTCGGCGCCGCCGACGCCCGCGCCGAAAGCGGCGAGCGTGCTGCGCAGCATGTTCACCCAGGGGTCGCGCTGGGTCATCATCGGCAACGATGTCTCCGCGTGCAGGACGGCTGCACCGCCCTCCGGATCGCCGACGACCTCGGCGACACGTGCCCACAGCTGGCGCGCCGCCCGCATCTTCGCGATCGTCATGAACTGGTCGTCGTCGGCGGCCAGCCGGAAGCTGATTTGCCGTAACGCCTCGCCGACTGCAATGCCGGATTCGGTGAGCACCCGCAGGTAGGCCACCGCGGCCGCGATGCCGCCGGCAAGCTCCCATGTCGCGTTGGCACCCAGATTGTGGAAAGCGGGCCCGTCGACGGTGATCGCCCGCACGCCGCAGTCGCGGGCCACTCGCGTTGCGACCGCGACCACCTGCTCCATCGACGGTGCCGCCTTGCCGCTCAGCTTCGCGGTCAGCGGGTCGGCGCCCAAGTCGATCGACACCGTGGCGCGCTTGTCCGCATCCAGCCGGTCCACCAGTGCGAGCAGGGCGTCGCAGGCCGCCGGGTAGTCGGCGCCCGCATCAAGGACCACCGGCGCCAGGTCCAGATACACGCCCGCGAGCAGCTTTGCGAGATCCCCGGCCGCCACGCCGAACTCCCCCACCTGGATCAGCAGTGCGCTGACCCCGTCGGCGAGCGCGGCCAGCACCGCGGCATTACCATCGCCCGCCAGGTGGCCAGGAAAAGCTTCGGCGACCTTCCAGCCGGAGTTGACATCGCGCAGCGCGTCGCCACCACGCGCGTAGGGCCACTCGCCCGGGAGCGGCGGCTCCGGCAGCTCGTCGAGCGCGGTGTAGAGCGCCCGGATGGCGATCCCCTCGTAGGTTGGGGTTTCCAGCAGCCGCTCGGGTTGGTCCCCGAGCTCTGCGGGATCCTTCCCGGTGCTTTTGGCCAGCACACCGGCGACCGCGGTGCGCCAACGCCCGCGAACCTGTTCCAGCTCGGCGAGCTCGGGTACATCAATGGACACCGATTGCTCCCTTTTTCCCAGCAATTGGCAACGTCGAATCGGGGATGCCTATTGCTAATGAGGCTAATTGATCGACGTCTCCGCTAAAAACTGCGAGGTGGGGCGGTCGGGCCAGGTCCGCGACGAAACGCCAGCCTGGGGAAATGAGTTATTCATCTGGGCCCCGTAACCTTGACAGCCGTGACGGCTTCCGCCACCTGCAGAATCAGCGACACACTACGCGATGTTGGCTGCGCGATCGGCGCGGCCGCGCGTCAGGTGTCTCGGCCGCGGGTCGTCGCAACAGTGGTCGGTATCACAGTTGTCGTCGCGCTGGCGACATGGCTTCCGGTGCCCTCGCCGGCGCAGTTGCGCGACTGGGCGGAGTCGGTGGGTCCCTGGTTCCCGTTGGCGTTTCTACTGGCGCACATCGTCGCCACGGTGGTGCCGGTCCCGCGCACGGCGTTCACTTTGGCCGCCGGGCTGCTGTTCGGTCCGTTGTTGGGTGTTGCCATCGCGGTCGTCGCCAGCACCGCGAGCGCGATGATCGCACTGCTGCTGGTGCGCGCGGCGGGGTGGCGGCTCAACCGCCTGGTTCGTCACCGATCGATCGAGACGGTGGACGAGCGCTTGCGGCAACGGGGCTGGCTGGCCATCTTGTCGCTTCGGTTGATTCCCGCCGTGCCTTTTTCCGCGCTCAACTACGCCGCCGGCGCGTCGGCCGTGCGAGTCCTGCCCTACGCGCTGGCCACGCTGGCCGGACTGCTTCCCGGCACCGCCGCCGTGGTGATCCTCGGCGACGCACTCGCCGGTCACCCCAGCTCGCTGCTGTATTTGGTGTCGGTATGCACGGGCGCTTTGGGACTGACCGGACTGGTGATCGAGATCCGCCACTATCGCCGGCACCACCACCGCAGTGTGCACCGATCCCTCGGCGACGAGCCCTCCCCCGAGCCGGCCACCGTCAGCTGATCGACCGGCGCTGTTGAGTGCGCCACTGGTTACCTGAAAGATCTACCTAATGGTGAGGGCCTGCGCGCTGGAGCTTGCGAGCTGGGGCGCGCAGTCTTCGCCGGCTCGCAGCGTTACGCTCCTCCTTGGGGCCATAGCGTTCGTGACGTTCGCGGTTCTGCCGTTCCTAATCAATCGGGCCAAGGGGCATCGCGAGCCACAACGTCCAAGAATGCATACCTCGTTGCTGACGATCGCGGCGCTGTTCAGCGCTGCCGCATTGGTGGCAGCCGTCTGCCTGCTGCCCAAAAATGCCGACCAGGCCCAAGAACCCACACCGTCGCCCGTCCTATCGCCGATCGACTTGCCTGCGGCAAGTGCCGTTGGCCCCGGTGCAGGCATCTACGTCGACTACGCCGACGGTTCCGGCGGAATGGGCTGTACCGCCGGGTTTTTGGTGCGCACCAGCACCGGTCAGGCCGCTGTTCTCACCGCAGGCCACTGCAACCGACCTGGCGAACCCAGCAGGGTGACGATGAACCTGGCTGGGATCCTCCCCTACGCGACGGTGGGCACGTTCAGCCAGACGGTCAGCGAGGGAGTTCACACCGAACAACACGACATCGGCCTGATCGCGCTCGACAGCGACAGTGTTCCCCAGAGTTCGGCTATCGCCGACTCGTTGCCGGTCTCCGGCGTCGCCACCGACCTGCAGATCGGCCAGCAGCTATGCAAGTTCGGCATGGGCTCCAGCGAGGCCGCATGCGGACAGATCCTGGACGTCACCGACAGCAAGGTCGTGTTTTTGGCGCCCGGCCGATGCGGTGATTCCGGCGGCCCGGTCTATCTCATCGAAAGCGACGGCACCGCCAGTGCTGTCGGCATCCTCATCCGCGGCGGCGACCCCCGCACCCCCAACGCCGGATGCTCGGCCCCGGCCAAATTCTCCGTCGCCGAGCTGGTGCAGCCTTGGCTGGACAAGTGGAACCTCACCCCCGTCACCACAGCGGCCGCGCCCCGCTGAGAGCCGACTACCGGGTCGCGCCCCCATCGACGGGCATGCTGAGCCGGAATTGCGCGCCCCCCTGGTGGGGTAGACACGCCAGTTCGCCGCCATGCGCCCGTGCCAGCGCCCGGGCGATCGCCAGGCCCAGCCCCGCGCCGCCGTGGTCGCGAGCGCGGCCGGCATCCAAGCGCACCAGGCGCTCGAAGATGCGGTCGCGCTCGTCGTCCGGAATCCCCGGGCCGGTGTCGGTGACAGTGACCTCGGCGGCGTCGTCGTGTGTGCGCAGCTCGACGGTGATAGCACCTCCGGGCGGGGTGTACCTGCGAGCATTGTCGAGCAGGTTGGACATGATCTGGGCCAGCCGGGTCGGGTCGGCTTTGACGTTCAGCGCGGTCAGGCCGGTGCGGCTGATGGTGACCTGTGGCGCCAGCATGGCGGCTCGGTCGGCTTCGGCATCCGCTACGGCGGCCAGGTCGACGTCGTGCAGATCCAGCGGAAGCCCGGCGTCGATGCGACTCAGATCCAGCATGTCGGAAACGAGTCGTCCGGCGCGGCGGGCATCGGACAGCAACAGGCTGGCGCGGCGGTATTGACCGCGGGCCGCATCGTCGTCTTGGCGCTGGGAGGCACTGCTGGCGAGTTGCTCGGCGGCGACCTGGATACCGGCGATCGGGGTGCGCAGCTCGTGGGCGGCGTCGACAAGAAACCGCCGCGTTGCCGTCTCGGCGCGCTGGGCGGTGTCGGCGGCCTGCTGGGCCCGGCGCTCGGAGGTTTCCAATGCGTCGAGCATCCCGTCGAAGGCGCTGGCGGCACGGCCGAGTTCGGTATCGGTGCGGTCTGGATGCAGTCGTCGGCCTCGGTCCCCGGTCGTGATCCCGTTGGCCAGCGCGGTGAGCCGGTCCAACGGGCGTAGCGCCGCCCGGCTGACCGCAACCAACAGCAGCGCCGCGATCAGCAAGGTCACCACGCCCGCTCCTATCATCAGCTGACGCAGCTGGCGGGTCACTTGCGTGGTTTGCGTGGTGTCGGCGACCAGGACCACCCGCGCGCCGTCCGGCAATGGATGCACCACGACCGTCGCCGTGGCATCCGGTGGAGGAGGCGGTCGCGGCGGCGGCGGTGGCCCGGGCGGCAGGAAGGGCGGGCCGGGCGGAACTGGAGGCGGATAGGGCGGCGGCGGGGCCCCGGGACCCGCGGCGGTGTCGGGACTGATGCCGCGATCACCGTAAGTGGCCCCGTCGGCGGTGACCAGCAGGGCCCGCACCCCACCGCCGTTGAGTTCGGCGGCGAGCAGATCGGGCGATGTGTGCGCGGCGGCCAGCGCGTCGGCGCGCGACGTCGCGGCGAGCAGTCGGTCGTGCAGATTTCGGCGGGTCAGAACGCCCAGGCTGACATCGATGGTGACGCCGAGCACCACCAGCAACAGGGCCAGCAATGCCACCACCACCAGCGTCACCCGCCGCTGCAGCGACGGGGTCGGAGTCGCCGGATCGGCCGTCATGATCGCGGAGGCTGCAGGCGGTAGCCGATGCCGCGGACGGTGTGCAAAATCCGCGGCCCGTGGGCCTCGAGCTTGCGCCGCAATCCGCTGACATGGACCTGCACCAGGTTGGGGTCGTAGGCGTCATAGCCCCACACCCCGTTCAAGATCTGGCCGGCACTGACGATCCGGCCGCGCTGCTCCACCAGGAAGGCCAGCAGCCGCAGCTCGGTGGCGGTCAGATCCAGCCGGTGACCATCGCGCGCAGCGACACCGGCGCCGACGTCCAGCATCAGATCGCCCACCTGGACTACCTGCGGCAGCCGTCCGCGCCGGCGCAGCACTGCGCCGACCCGCGACACCAGTTCGGCCAGCTCAAACGGTTTGACGACGTAGTCGTCGGCCCCGCCATCAAGGCCGCGCAGCCGATCCCGCAGGCCGTCGCGAGCCGTGATCAACACGATCCCAACGTCGCCCCATTCGCGGATGACGTCGATGAGTTCGAATCCGTCGCGCCCCGGAAGCATTACGTCGAGCACCACCAGATCGGGCCGCAGTCCGTCGAGAACGTCTTCCAACTCGTCGCCGTCACAGCGGGCATGGGTGTGGTAGCCGACGTCGGCGAGTGCTTCGCTGACCATTTCACGGATCGTCTCGGAGTCTTCGACCACCAACACCCGCGGTGTGCCGACACTGAATCCATCGACCCTGCCGCCGCGGGTACCGGTGCGCGGACCATCCGTCATGGCCCCATTCTCGGCGCAGGTTCTGAGATCAGCCTGAAGCACGCCGGGTTTCGTCTTCAGATTCACTTCAAGTACGGCCCCTAGCGTCCGGGTTACCGACAACCAATCGACGTTAAGGAGCGACATGACCACCAACGACAATGACATCAATGCCCACCCCGACCCGGCGGCGGTCCCGAGCCCCGCTCCGGCACCCGCTGCGCCGCCATCGGCAGTCGCCTATCAGGGACATGAGCGACGCCGGCACTCCACGCCGGTGGTGATCGGCGCCGGGCTGGTGGGCCTGCTGGCCGGCGCGGTCGGCACCGTCGCCGCAATCGCCTTCGCCTGGATCGTCAGCGTCGGGCCCCCTGGCCCGCCACCACCCCCAGGGCCGCGACCGATGCTGGCGCAGCCGCTGGATCACGCCCCGCCTCCTCTGCCGGGTCCGCATCCGGGGGCACCGCATGGCCTGCGGCCGCCACCGCCCCCGCCGGGCGGGGCTTTCGGCCCGGGCCAACCGCCGGGACAGCCGCCGGCACCAGCTGCGCCGACGCAGCCGTCCCCGCATACCTGAGCAGCCGAACCAGGCCCTGCCGCCGTCACGATGGCCGACATCGTGGCGGCGGCAGGCGTCTCGCCCTATTACCGTCCTCACGTACGAACATCCAACGATCCGGGGAGCCGCATGACCTCCGACAACACCACCACTGGTGCCCGTAACCCAGCACCGCCGCCCGCCGCGGCCCCGCCGCAGCAACCCCGCCGCTTTTCCACCGGCGTGGTGATCGGCGCCGGGCTGGCCGGCCTGGTGCTGGGCGCGATCGCCACCTTCGTGGTAACCGGCTTGGTCTGGACAGTCCGCGTCCAGCTTCCCCCGCCGCCATATCCGCCACCGCTGTCGCCGACAGCGCCGCCGGGTTGGGTTTCACCGTCACCCCCTACGACACCGCCTGGGCCGGGAGTCGTATCCCCGCCGCCTTTGCCGCCGCCGCCCCATGCACTTCGACCGCCGGCCGCGCCACCGCCGCCGGGCCCACCTGAGGCCTGAATAGCAGCTATTCCCGGATCCAAGCGGCCGGCATGGCTCCCCGGGCCGGCCTCGCTTGTAAACATTTGTTTATAATTGTAAACGTGCATTCACTACCGCCCGATGACCGAACAGCGCGTGCACGAATCCGAGACGAAGCGCTGCGGCTGTTCGCCGAGCGCGGCCCCGACGCAGTCACGATGCGCGATATCGCGGCCGCCGCGGGCGTGTCAGCGGCCCTACTCATCAGGCATTACGGCTCGAAAGACGGGCTGGTCGAGGCCGTCGACAATCACGTCGTCGCGACCTTCGAAGTACTGCTGACGAGGATGACCGAGCAGACCGCCGCGGTTGGACTCGAGCCCACCGCGATGCCGGGCCTACTCGACGGCTTGGCCACCTACTTGCCGCCCGACTCCGCGATCCCGGCGTATCTGAGCCGACTGCTGATCACCGGCGGTCCGGCCGGATCGGCCCTGTTCGACCGCCTTTTCCGGCTCAGCCAAGCCACTCTCGACACGATGGTTGCGGCTGGCACCGCCAGTCCCGGCACAGACGCCGAGGTTAGGGCGGCGTTTTTGCTTCTCAACGACCTGGCGGTACTGACTCTGCGCCCCCGCCTGACCGAAGTGCTCGGCGTCGATCCGCTCTCGGAGCCGGGGATGCAGCGCTGGGCCGGCGAGGTGTTCGCGATCTACCGCGACGGGCTTATCAGCGATTGACACAGGAGAAGAAATGGAGGTAATGATGTCTGACACAACCCTTTTGGTCAGAATCGGCGAGCGGCTGCTGCGGTCGCGCCGCCTCATGCGAGCGCCGATCTGGATCTACAAACTCCGCGCGGGCGCGCTGTTCGGCTCACGCATCCTGATGCTCGAGCACATCGGCCGCAAGTCGGGCGTGCCGCGCTATGCCGTGTTGGAGGTCGTCGATCATCCCTCCCCCGCCACCTACGTCATCGCCTCCGGCTTCGGACGAAAGGCCCAGTGGTTCCGCAATATCTCGGCCAACCCGCGGGTGCGGGTCTACACCGGCAGCCATGCGCCCAGGCGCGCCACTGCGCGCATCCTCGACCAACACGAGGCAGACCGCGCGCTGGCCACCTATAAAAGCCGCCACCCCAAAGCGTGGGAGCAGCTCAGCCCGGTGCTGGAAGACACGCTCGGCGCCCCGATCACCGACACCGATACCCCGCTGCCAATGGTCGAGTTGCGTCTGGACTAACTCCGGTCCGGGCCCTTTACCGTCATCACGGCGAACAGCGCCAGGAACGACGCGGCCGGAACGGCATTGACCATCTTGTCCTGCGCGCGAACGTGCGCGCCCACGGCCAGGACGAAATACAACGTCAGCATCGCCGTCGTCAGCCGCGCCAAGGCGGGAAACCAGGTCACCGACAGCAACCCGACCGCAGCGGCCGCCTTGACCACCGGCAGGACCGGGCGGACCGTTTCCGGAACGTCGAGGTCATCCAGAACTTTCTTGATGGGCGCCACCTGGACCGCGCACCCCACTGCGTCGACGGCATGGAAGGCGGCCAGCGCCGCATAGGTTTTCGGTGAGGTCAAAACGGTCATCTCGGAATCCTATTGGGTCAGCTCCGGCGGGGTCCCCGGCTGCCCGTCCACCGGCTGTCGGGCGATCGCCTCGGCCTTGGCCACCGCCTGAGCGATCGCGGGGTCGGTCTCGGTGGAGAACCAATCCGCGACGTCGTCGTCGGTGTCGGACGGCTTGGGGACGTCATCGACCGGGGATGGCTCAAACCGGAACACCCCGTCCTCGCCCGGCGTGCCCAGCAGCCGGGTGAATCCCTGCAGCGCGGCGCTGAAGTCACTGGGCACCACCCACACCTTGTTGGCGTCACCGCGCGCCATCTCCGGCAGCGTCTGCAGGTACTGGTAGGCCAGCATCTCCGGGGTGGGCCTGCCCGCCTTGATCGCGGCGAACGTCTTCTCGATGGCCTTGGCCTGCCCTTGTGCCTGTAGATACGCGGCGGCGCGCTCACCCTGGGCGCGCAGCATCCGGGACTGCCGATCGGCCTCGGCGGCCAGGATCGCGGCCTGCTTGGCGCCCTCGGCCGCCAGGATCTGGGCCTGCTTCTGGCCCTCGGCCTCTTTGATGGACGATTCCCGCATACCTTCGGCGGTCAGGATCATCGCCCGCTTCTCGCGGTCGGCCTTCATCTGCTTTTCCATCGACGCCTGAATCGACGGCGGCGGGTCGATGCTGCGCAGCTCGACGCGGGCCACCCGCAGCCCCCAGCGGTTGGTGGCCTCATCGAGCACACCGCGAAGCTGGGCGTTGATCACCTCGCGCGAGGTCAGGGTCTCCTCCAGCGTCATGCCGCCGACCACGTTGCGCAACGTGGTGGTGGTGAGCTGCTCGACGCCGACGATGTAGTTGCTGATCTCGTAGACCGCCGCCTGCGGACTGGTCACCTGGAAGTAGACCACGGTATCGATGTTGAGGGTCAGGTTGTCCTCGGTGATCACCGGCTGCGGCGGAAACGACACCACCCGCTCACGCAGGTCCACCCGGGCGCGGATCCGGTCGATGAACGGCACCAACAACGTCAGTTGCCCACTGACCGTACGGCTGTATCGACCCAACCGTTCGATCACCGCCGCCTCCGCCTGAGGTATCAGCGCAACCGACTTGGCCACCACGACGATGGCAAATATCACCAGGACGGCCAACAACACCAAACCAGCAACCGCACCTTGCACCGGAGTTCCTTTCTCTCGCAGCATCTCTCGCAGTCGTCAAAGACCACTCTTGAAGACCACCGCCGTGGCGCCGTCGATCTGCATGACGGTCACCGAGTCGCCGGGTTCGTAGACATCGCCGTCGTTGAGCGGGCGGGCGGTCCACACCTGGCCGTCAAGCTTCACCTGGCCCTCGTCGCGGGCGACCCGATGCAGCACCAGCGCGGCTTTGCCCTCCAGCGCCTTGATTCCCAGCTGCGGCACCATGGCAGGTGTCAGCCGCCGCCGTAGGGTCGGCCGAACCAGCAACAAGAGCAGGACCGAGACGATCAGGAACACCGTCCCGTCGGCCCAGACCGGCCAGTCCGTCAACCAGCTGGTTACCGCCGCGGCCAGCGCTCCCCCGCCGAGCATCAGCAAGAACATATCGCCGGTCAGCGTCTCCGCACCGGCAAGCACCAGCGCGAATATTAGCCAAAGCACCGCGGCGGGCATGCGGCCAGAATACGCGTGATCGGCCTGTGCCGGACAAAACAACTACACTGCGAAATCGTGTGGTGTCCCAGTGTCTCGCTGTCCCTGTGGGCCAACGCCTGGCTCGCGGGCAAGGCTGCGCCCGATGACGTCCTGGACGCGTTATCGGTATGGGCGGCAAAGCAATCGGTCACCGCGTATGATGCCGTCGCCGCGGGCCACACCGGGCTGCCGTGGCCCGATGTCCACGACGCCGGAACGGTCACGCTGTTACAGACGCTGCGCGCGGCGGTTGGCCGGCCGGTGCCGGCGCCCGACGGTCCCGGTCTGTTGCGCGGGACGATCAATGTGGTTTTGCCCGTGCCGGGCGATGTGCGTGGCCTGGCGCCGGGAACGCAGTTCGAGCGTCATGCCCTCGCCGCGGGCGAGGCGGTCATTATCGCCAACCCCCACAATCCCGCCACCGCCGTCGGGCTGGTCCCCGAATTCTTCTATGACGATCTCGAGGAGTCCGCCGACGACGAGGCAGGCTTACCGGAATTGTGTGCGCTGTCCTGGACGGTGTACTCACTGCCCGGCGCACCCGTGTTCGACCACGACGAGCTCAGCGATGCCGAGTACACGCTGCGGTCAGCCGTGCGCTCTGCCGCCGATGCACTCGGCGCCATCGGGCTGGCATCCACCGCCGACATCGACGACCCGCGGGGACTCATCGAACAGCTACTGGAATCCGCACGGCAACACCGCATTCCCGACCATGCGCCATCGCGGGCACTGCGGGTGCTGGAGAACGCCGCGCACGTCGACGCGATTATCGCGGTCAGCGCCGGGCTCAGTCGGTCGCCCGACTCTCCGGACCGTTTCACGGCCCCCGTCGCTGCCGGCCTGGAGCCGCTCGGAACGCAATCATCCTCGGCGGCACGCATCGCCAGGGATGCGTTGAAACCGCTTACCGCCGTGGTGCGTTCGGCGCGGATGGCCGCCGTCAACGCGATCCTGCACTCGGCCTGGGCCGACTAAGCGCTTACTCCTCCACGCCGGGTGTTTCCCGCGCAACACAGTGCGGCGGACGGCACGGCGCGCCGTTGATGCTGGCGAGACAACCCGGCACCGGATCAGTGCCGGTCACCCGATCAGGCGCCCGGCCGTAGCGCAGTTCGTCGATCAAATCGGCGGCCAGTCGGGCGAATCGCCGATCGGCGTTGGGCGTAGCGGCCCGGGCGAACGCTATCCCCGCCGCCTCGGATTGTGATCGCAACTCGTGGTCGAGATCCCACACCACCTCGATATGGTCGGCGACGAACCCGATTGGGCAGACGATGACGGCTTTGGTGCCGGAAGCGGCCAGCGTCGCGAGATGGTCGGCGACATCCGGCTCTAGCCACGGAACCTGCGGCGGGCCCGACCGCGACTGCCAGGCCAGATCGTACTCGGCGTATCCGGCTGCGGCCGCGACAAGCCTTGTGGCATAAGCGACTTGACGGCTATACAGCTTCGGACCGAAGCGCTGGTCGGTGGCCACCGGGACCGAATGTGCGGTGAACACCAGCCGCGCGTCGGCGGGTACGGTGCCGGCCGCCGCAGCGATGGCGCCGATGAACATCTCAACAAAAAGCGGGTGGTCGAAGTAAGGCCGCAGTTTCACCAGCTCGGGCGCGTCCGGCCCGGTCACCCGTCGCGCACGGGCAATGTCTTCGACGTATTGCGCACAGCCGGAGTAACCGCTCCACGCCGACGTGGTGAACACAGCGGCACGACGAATACCGTTGTCCCGCATCGCCGCAACGGCGTCTTCGACGTAGGGTTCCCAGTTGCGGTTGCCGAAATACACCGGCAGGTCCAGTTCCGCACGTAGCTCGGTGATCAACTCGCGGTTGATGCGGTTGATCGGCGACACCCCGCCGAAATGCAGATAGTGCTCGGCAACTTCGTCGAGGCGTTCGGGCGGCACGTTGCGGCCCCGGGTGACGTTCTCCAGAAACGGCCGGACCTGCTCGGGCCCTTCCGGCCCGCCGAAGGACAGCAGCAGGACAGCGTCGAAGTCCATTGCTTTCTACAGCAATTGGGTACTGGCGCCACCGTCGGCGAAGATGACGGTCCCCGTGGTGGCCGGCAGCCACTCGGAGAGCAGCGCGCATACCGTCTTGGCGACCGGCGTGGCGTCCTTCATGTTCCAGCCGAGCGGTGCGCGCTGGTCCCAGCCCTCCTCGAGCAGGTGTATCTGCGCACCGGCCTCCTCGCCGAGCGCGCCGCCGACGATGGCGCTCATCGCCAGCGTCCGGATCGGTCCGGCGGCAACGAGATTCGAGCGCACGCCGTACTTGCCGGCCTCGCGAGCCACGAACCGGTTCACCGACTCCAGCGCGCTCTTGGCCACCGTCATCCAGTTGTAGGCCGGCATGGCACGACTGGGGTCGAAGTCCATGCCGACGATGCCGCCGCCCGGGTTCATGATCGGCAGCAGCGCCTTTGCCAGCGAGGCATACGAATACGCCGAAATTTGAATGCCTTTGGACACATCTTCGTAGGGCGCGTCGAAGAACGGGTTGATACCCATCCCGGTCTGCGGCATGAAGCCGATCGAATGCACCACGCCGTCGAGCTTGTTGCCCTGCCCGATCACCTCGGTCACCCGGTCGGCAAGCGTGTCCAAGTGCTTCTCGTTCTGCACATCGAGCTCGATCAACGGCGCCTTCTGCGGTAGCCGGTCGACGATGCGCTGGATCAGCCGCAGCCGGTCAAATCCGGTCAGCACCAGTTGGGCCCCCTGCTCTTGGGCCACCCGAGCGATGTGAAACGCGATCGACGAATCGGTGATGATCCCCGTGACCAGGATCCGTTTACCTTCGAGCAGTCCTGCCATGTCCGTCCTTGTCGTGGTTGAAATCAGTGGCCCATACCCATGCCGCCGTCGACCGGGATGACCGCACCGGAGATGTAACTCGCATCCTCCGACGCCAGGAAGCTGACCACCCCGGCGACCTCGGCGGCGGTGCCAACCCGCTTCGCCGGGATGAATTCCAGTGCCCCCTTCTGAATTCGCTCATCCAGCGCGCGGGTCATATCGGTGTCGATGTAGCCCGGGGCCACCACATTCGCGGTCACCCCGGCCTTTGACAGCTCCCGGGCGATCGAGCGGGCCATGCCGATCACACCGGCCTTGGAGGCTGCGTAATTGGCCTGGTTGCCGATGCCCCAGGTGCCGGAGACCGAACCTATGAAGATCATTCGGCCGAACCGCTTTCGCTGCATGCTGCGCGATGCCCGCTGAGCCACCCGGAACGCCCCGGTGAGGTTGGCGTCGATGACCTTCTCGAACTTCTCCTCGGTCATCCGCATGAGGAACGCGTCCGCGGACAGTCCGGCGTTGGACACCAGCACCTCGACCGGACCCTGGTGCTCCTCGACCTCTTTGAAGGCGCGATCGACGGCGTCGTTGTCGGTGACATCACACTCGACGGCGAACAGCCCCTCGGGCGCCCCGGATCCGCGGTGCGTGATGGCCACCTTGTGGCCGTCGGCGGCCAGCCGCTGTGCGATCGCCAGACCGATCCCCCGGTTACCTCCGGTGACCAGAACCGAACGCGATACGAATGCGGGTCTGCCCGCGTCGGGCGCACTGTCGGTGGTTTTCTCGGTGGCCGTGTCAGTCACCCCGTCAACCTAGCGTCTCGCTGCGGCTGCGCTGCAATCGCCTCATCGCGAGCTTGGGGCACGGCTCGTCGCGAGAGCCGGCAGAACTACTCCGGCAAGCGGCGGTTGATCAGCAGTGCCGCCAGCGCCGCCAACGCCAACACCAGCGCACCCAGCCGCAGCCAGCCCACGCTCGCATCGCCCTTGATCGTCTCGTAGCCGATCTGCTGCTGCAGGGTCGCGTAGACGGATTTCAGCTCCGCCAGGCTGGCGGCGGTGTAGGCCTGCCCACCCGAGAGCTGGGCCACCTTCTTGAGCGTCTCGTCGTCCACGGGCACCGGCTGGCGCTGGTCGTTGATCTCGACGAAGCCGTACGGGGTGCCGAACGAGATCGTCGAGATCGGCACGCCCTGGTCCTTGGCGGTGCGCGCGGCGGTGAAGGCGCCCTTGGGGTTGTCCGGGTTGGTCGGCATCGTCTCCTTGCCGTCGGAGAACAACACGATGCGCGCAGGCGGCGGTGTATCGCCGCCACCGATCACCGCGCCGACGGTGGCGATGGCCTGTAGCGCGGTGAAGATGCCTTCCCCGGTGGCGGTGCGGTCGGCGAACTGTAATTTGTCCAGCGCGCGCTTGGTCGCATCCCGGTTGGTCGTCGGTGACACCAGCACCGTCGCGGTGCCCGCATAGGCGATCAGCCCAAGGTTGATTCCCGGGGTCAGCTCGTCGGCGAACTGCTTTGCAGCCTCCTGCGCGGCGGCCATCCGGTTGGGTAGGACATCGGTGGCACGCATGGACTGCGACACGTCGATCACCAGCATCACCACCGCCCGGTTGCGGGGAATCCGGACGTCGTTGGTCGGCCCCGCCATCGCGACGGTCAGCAGCACCAGCGACAACACCAGCAGGATCGCCGGCACGTGCCGCCATTTGGCGGGCCGCTTCGGGGCGACGCTTTCCAGCAGCTCCATGTTGGCGAAGCGCAGCATCCGCGTCTGCCGCGCCAACTGCATCACGACGTACAGCGCCGCCAACCCGAAGACGACGAAAAGGAAAAGGAAGAACCACGAGTGCGCGAAGCCGGACAGCGACATCGGGCCGAGCAAGGGCAGCGTCATAACGAAACCGCCTTGGTGTGTGTGCCCGCCTCGGGAAAAGTGCGAGTCACTGCCGTCCCGCCAGTGCCCCGCGCCGGCGGGACTCGACGAAACGGACGATGTCGGCGATCCAGTCGCGGTCGGTGCGAAGCGTCAGTATCGGCGCCCCGCAGCTGCGGATCGTGCGAGCCACGTCGGCGCGGTGCGCCGCGGCCGCCTTGCCGAAGTCGTCACGCAGCTGGGCATCGATGGTGAACTCGCGAGTGACTCCGGATTCGGCGTCCTGGAGCACGACGTCGCCGATGTCGGGCAGTTCGACATCGCGAGGATCGAGCACCTCGATGGCCAGCACTTCGTGCCGGGCCGCAACCGCCCGCAGCGGACGCATCCAGTTGATCGGACCGAGGAAGTCGCTGATGATCACCGCCATCCCTCGACGGCGTTCCGGCCGGCGCAGCGCATCGATCGCCTTCGCCAGATCCCCGCGCACCCCGACCGGCGCCCTGGGCGTGGTGGCGATGGCGCGCAACAGCGTCTGCTCATGCTGACGTCCGGAGCGCGCCGGCACCCGGGTCGTCGTCGCCCCATTGGCGACAATCGCGCCGAGCCGGTTACCCCCACCGCTGTTGAGGAACGTGATCGCGGCCGCAGCCGCCACCGCCAGGTCACGTTTCTCGCACACCGTGGTTCCGAAGTCCAGGCTGGCCGACATGTCGACCACCAACCAGGTCTCCAGTTCGCGGTCGGCGATCATCTGCCGGACGTGGGGGTGCGTGGTGCGCGCGGTGACGGCCCAGTCCATCCGCCGGACGTCGTCGCCCGGCTGATATTCGCGCGACTCTCCCGGCTCCGAACCGGGACCCGGGATCAGGCCGAGATGGTCGCCATGCAGGACACCGTCGAGTTTGCGTTTGACCGTGAGCTCGAGCGTGCGCAACGCCGCCGCCAGCTTCGGGTCGACGATCTGCCCGCGCTGCATCGACGGGGGATGGACCGCCGCCGGCTTCTTGGGATCCGTCACCGACCGCTAGCCGCGCCAGCGGCCTGCATCACCGGAGGTACCGACTGCCCTTGCTGCGGAACGGCATTCACCTGAGGCAGGGCAACCGTCTGCAGGACTCGGTTGATGATGATCTCCGGCGTGATTTCGTCGGCGAGCGCGTCGTAGGTGAGCACCAACCGGTGCCGCAGGACGTCGGGGATGACATCGACGACGTCTTGCGGAATCACATAGTCGCGGCCGCGCACGAGCGCCAGCGAGCGAGAAGCGGCGATGATGCCCAGCGAGGCACGCGGGGACGCGCCGAACGAGATCCAGGTCTTGACGTCGTTCATGCCGAGCTGCTCGGGATGGCGGGTGGCGGTCACCACGCGCACCACATAGTCGACCAGGGCATGGTGGACGAAGTTGTTGGCCGCGATCTCCTGTAACCGCAGCAGGTCACCGGTGTCCATGATCTGTTTGGGCTGCGGCGGCTTCACGCCCATCCGGTAGATGATCTCGCGCTCCTCCTCTGGAGAGGGGTAGCCGACGTTGATCTTGAACAGGAAGCGGTCCCGCTGGGCTTCGGGCAGCTGGTACACGCCCTCGTGCTCGATCGGGTTCTGCGTCGCCATCACCAGGAACGGGTCGGGCAGCGAGAAGGTCTTGCCGCCGATCGACACGTGGCGTTCCTGCATGACCTCCAGCAACGCCGACTGCACCTTCGCCGGGGCGCGGTTGATCTCGTCGGCGAGCAGGAAGTTGACCACCACCGGGCCGAGCTCGGTATCGAACTCTTCCCTGCCCTGCCGGTAGATGCGGGTACCGATGATGTCGGTGGGCACCAGGTCGGGGGTGAACTGGATACGCGCGAATGTCCCGCCGACCACCCGCGCGAAGGTCTCCACCGCCAGCGTCTTGGCCACGCCGGGCACGCCCTCGAGCAGTACGTGGCCCTTGGACAACAGGCCGACCAGCATCCGCTCCACGAGCTGGTCCTGACCGACGATGATCCGTTTGACCTCGAAGGTGGCCCGCTCCAGGGTGTGGACTTCGGCGGCCAGGCCATCGCCGACACTGCCGCCTGAAGGCGCTCCAGGGGCCGGCGGAGCTGAATGCCCACCCGGGCCCGAGTAAGCGCTGGCGCCCGGGGGCGACCCACCTGCTGTCGTCATTAGCTATTACCTTCCACGGCTCAACCGACAAAGCTCTATCGGACACGACTGCTGGCACGACCAATGTCGTGGGGCAGCGACGTGCCCGCGTCCAACTATTCCAGGCCTCCGGGATTCCGTCGACGCCGGTGGTTTGCGACCGGAATTTAGCCCGGCGACCACACCTGGATCAGTACTCGATGATCCTAGTCAGGAACGGCGTCATACCGGACTTACGAACCGGGCTAATCGTGACTTTGCCCGCGAGGCTGGACGCCTCCAGCATCTGGCCATTGCCCAGATACATGGTGACGTGCTGGCTGCCGCCCGGGCCGTAGAAGATCAGGTCGCCGCGCCTGGCCTGATCCGGAGGAATGTGGCGGCCTGCGTTGTACTGGTCACCGGAGAACCGCGGGATCAGCACGCCCACCCCGGCGAAGGCGTACCGCATCAGGCCCGAGCAGTCGAAGCCGACGGTGTTGGCGCCGGAGTCGACGCCCTTGCTGGGGCCCTGCAGCGAGCCGCCGCCCCAGGAATACGGCACTCCCATCTGTGAGCTGCCTCGGCGGATCACGTACTCGATAGCCTGCCGGCCGTAGACCCGCGGGATCCGGGCGCCGGGGTTGGTGCTGGCGGCGGTGGGGGCGCTGGTGCCTCCGAGGTTGATGCCGAATCCGCCGAGGAATTGCTTGCCCAAATTGAGCGTGGTTTGGGTGGCCTGGGCGGTGGCCTGCAGCGAAGCGTTGGCGACCGAGAGCGGATCTCCCGGGGCGCCGGCACTGATGATTGCCGGCAGGGTGGGATCCCACGGGCCGGGGTCGGCCGTGGCCGGGCTGGCCACGGACAACATCAGCCCGGTCACCACTGTGCTGATCCAGGCGAGGTTAATGAGGCGAAACCGATTGCGGCGCATGGCTGTCCGTTCAGTACTCGACGTAGCGGACCACGTAGGGCGTCATACCGCTGGTGCGCACCGGCGCAACGCGGACCTTCAGACCGACGTCGGGAGCCTCGAGCATCTGGCCGTTGCCGAGGTAGATCGTCACGTGCTGGCTGCCGCCCGGGCCGTAGAAGATGACGTCACCGCGGCGCATCTGTGAGGACGGGATCTTGCGGCCCAGGTTGTACTGCGAACCCGAGTAGTGCGGCAGCTTGATGCCCACCCCGGCGAACGAATACAAGACCAGACCCGAGCAGTCGAAGCCGACCGTGCCGGCGCCGGAGTCGATTCCCCTACTCGGGCCGGCCGCGTTGCCGCCACCCCAGGAGTAGGGCACGCCGATTTGCGACATTCCGCGCCGGATCACGTACTCGCTGGCCTGCCGCCCGTAAACCCGCGGGATCCGCCCCGAAGACGTGCCGAGAGCTGCGTTGGTGATGCCGGTGTCAGTGGGCCTCAGAATGCCGAGCTGCTGCAGGAAGTTGCGCCCCAAGTTGGCGGTGACCTGCGTTGACGTGGCGGAGATCCCCAGCACCTGGTTGATCACCGCGATCGGGTCACCGGGGATGTTGGCGCTGGGCACCATCGGCAGCGTGGGGTCCCAGGCGCCATCCCACTGGCGGCCTGCAGCGGGCGCCGCGGGCGCACCCGGCGATCCGGTCTCCCACCGGTCGCCCGACGCCGGGGCAGCAGACCCACTCTGGCTTGCCGACCCTTGCCGCGCGGCCTCACGTTTGGCCGCCTCGAGTTTCGCCTGCGCCTCGTCACGCTCGGCGGCCAGGCGAGCGACCGCTTCGCGTTGTTCGCCGAACTTGCGCTTCGAGTTGGTGAGCGCCGCCACCGCAGCGTCCTGGCTGGCCTTGGCGTCGGCAGCGGCCTTGTCGGCCCTCTGCTTGGCCAGCCGCGCCGCCGACTCTTTGTTGACCTGCTCGGTGCGGGCCCGCTGCAGCTTGGCCATCACCGCCCGCGAACTTGCGGTCAGGGTCCTCGCGGCGGTTTCGGTGGCGATGATGTCGTCGGGGCTGCTCGCGGTCAGGTAGCTGCCGGACGGGCCGTTCATATAGGTGGCCGCCGCGAACGTGTCGAAGCGGTGCTGAGCCGCGGCGATTGCCGCATTGGCGTCCTTGACCGCCCGCTGGCCGACCTCGAGGTCGTGTTGAGCCGTAGCGGCGTTGTCCCGGGCGGTCTCCACGTCGACCAGGGCCTTGTTGACGCTTTCCTGCTCCGTCTGAATTTCGGCGCTCAGATCCTCCAGGCGCTGGTTGGCGTTGGCGACGTTCGCGATCAGTCCGGCCAGGGTGTCAGCGGCGGGATCGCCGTGGGCCAGCCCCGGCGTGCCAATCAGCAGGGCCACGCTCAAAACCGACGGTATGACCGGGCGGACCAGCCTTGCGGCCGGTCGCGCAGAAGAGCCCCGGCGTGTGCGTCTCATTCGACTCAGGTCTCCTACGGCTCAACGCGAACGGGCGGCGCCAGCAACAGATTTCTCTAATAGCGCCAAGGGCAACACCAGCATCATTCGCACCGTACGTCACATACCAGGGCGTGAAAATGCCCCTCACAAATCGCACTCTCTACGTGTGTTTAATGTGACCGAATGGTGACCTACGGTATTTGCCACACGGACACGCACAGGCTTGCAGATCAGACCGGCGGAGCCGGATACACCTGGTTAGGCGCCGTTACGAGGCTCTTCCACGTGCGTTTCCGCCGCGTCAGCCGACGTTGCTGCTCCCCTGCCGCGCAATTGCAGGAACCGGGTGCCGACAGCCGCCGCGAGCACGCCGATCAGCAGAAATATTGTCACGCCGGTCCAGGGGAACTCGGGGGTATTGAGCTCATTCAAAAAGTTGTGCGCCGACGCCACGGGGTTGCCCGTCTTGGCTATGTCCTCGCCGGCCTCGAGCGTGACGCGCGGGAACTGCGTGCTGTAGCTGCCGACGAAGTTAGGGCTGAGGGTCAGGACCGTGGCGTCCTTATAGTCGGCGCCAACCACGGTCGAGATATCGCGCAACGGAGTGTCGTTGGGGGGGTTGTGGTCGAGCAGCACGATCTTGAGGTTGATGCCCTCGGCGTGAGCTTGGTTGACCACGTCAACCAACCCCGGCATGGCCGCGGGTGGCGCACTGACGCCGACGGCGGCGACCTGAGCCTTGACCGCGTTCATGTCGACGTCTACCGGAATGTAGACGGGCAGGACCGGATGCAGGAAAAAGGTCGTCTGCGGTAGGGGGAGAACGAAGGAATCTTGCCCGGTCATTTGTGTCCCTCCTGCGGTAGTGCTACAGGCACCGTACGCGACTTCCGCCCGGCGACGATGCGCGCGGCGTTTCGCGCGAGGTGGGGGCACCCCCAGCCGCGAAGCGGCGAGGGGGCGAGCCGGGCAATCGAGGAGGGCAGGGGGTTTAAACCCGCGCCCCACGCGACAAGACTAAAACGTACGGGTGCCGCCGCAATGCAGGACAAGCGTACTGTTAAAGTGGCACGCGCCGCCGACACGGCCCGTCGGCGGGAGAACTTAATCCCGGGAGTTGATGTGACTAGCAAGGATTCTGTGAACTCGTTCGGAGCGCGCGGCGCCCTCAAGGTCGCCGCCTTGAGTTACCAGATCTACCGTCTCGACGCCGTACCAAATACGGAGAAACTCCCCTACAGCCTCAAAGTCCTCGCGGAGAACCTGCTGCGCAACGAGGACGGCAGCAACATCACCAAGGACCACATCGAAGCCATCGCGAATTGGGATCGGCAGGCAGAACCCAGCATTGAGATCCAGTACACGCCGGCCCGCGTCGTGATGCAGGACTTCACCGGGGTGCCGTGCATTGTCGACTTGGCCACCATGCGTGAGGCCATCGGCGATCTCGGCGGCAATCCGGAAAAGGTCAACCCGCTGGCGCCGGCCGACCTGGTGATCGACCACTCGGTGATCGCCGACCTGTTCGGCCGGGCCGACGCCTTCGAGCGCAACGTCGAAATCGAGTACCAGCGCAACGGGGAGCGTTATCAGTTCTTGCGCTGGGGCCAGGGCGCTTTCCGCGACTTCAAGGTGGTGCCGCCGGGCACCGGCATCGTGCACCAGGTGAACATCGAATACCTGGCGAGCGTCGTCATGGAGCGCGACGGGGTGGCCTACCCGGACACCTGCGTGGGCACCGACTCGCACACCACGATGGTCAACGGCCTCGGCGTCCTGGGCTGGGGCGTGGGTGGCATCGAGGCCGAGGCCGCGATGCTCGGTCAGCCGGTGTCGATGCTGATCCCGCGGGTCGTCGGCTTCAAGCTGACCGGTGAGATTGCGCCGGGTGTCACGGCCACCGATGTCGTGCTGACCGTCACCGAGATGCTGCGTAAGCACGGCGTGGTCGGCAAGTTCGTCGAGTTCTACGGCGAGGGCGTGGCCGAGGTGCCATTGGCCAACCGCGCCACCCTGGGCAATATGAGCCCCGAATTCGGTTCCACCGCAGCAATTTTCCCGATCGACGAAGAGACGATCTCGTATCTGCGGTTCACCGGCCGCAAGCCGGAGCAGCTGGCGCTGGTCGAGGCCTACGCCAAAGAACAGGGCATGTGGCACGACCCCAAGCATGAGCCCGCGTTCTCGGAATACATTGAGCTCGACCTATCCACCGTGGTGCCGTCGATTGCCGGACCCAAGCGCCCGCAGGACCGAATCGCGTTGTCCGATGCCAAGTCCACGTTCCGCAAGACCATTCCCAGCTACGTCGGCGACGACCCCGGCAAGCAGGAGTACTCGAAGCTGGACGAGGAGCTCGACGAGACGTTCCCGGCCAGTGACCCGGGCCAAGTGGCCAACGGCCACGCAGACGACCACGCTCCGATGCGGTCGGCTGCCGAGCACGCGAAGGGCCGGGTGAGCAACCCGGTGTCGGTAAAGTCCGACGAGTACGGCGAATTCGTGCTCGACCACGGCGCGGTGGTGATCGCCGCGATCACGTCGTGCACCAACACCTCCAACCCCGAGGTGATGCTGGGCGCGGCGCTGCTGGCCCGCAATGCCGTCGAAAAGGGACTGGCCTCCAAGCCATGGGTGAAAACCACGATGGCGCCGGGCTCCCAGGTGGTCAACGACTACTACGACAGGTCGGGTCTGTGGCCATATCTGGAGAAGCTCGGCTTCTATCTGGTCGGCTACGGCTGCACCACCTGCATCGGCAACTCCGGCCCGCTGCCCGAGGAGATTTCCAAGGCGGTCAACGACAACGACCTCTCGGTGGCTGCGGTGTTGTCCGGTAACCGGAACTTCGAGGGCCGGATCAACCCCGACGTGAAGATGAACTACCTGGCGTCACCGCCACTGGTAGTCGCTTACGCACTGGCCGGCACCATGGACTTCGACTTCGAATCTGAGCCGCTGGGTACAGATAAAGAAGGCAAGGATGTCTATTTGAAAGACATCTGGCCGTCCCAAAAGGACGTCTCGGACACCATCGCTGAGTCGATAAACCGGGAGATGTTCAGCAAAAACTACGCCGATGTGTTCAAGGGTGACGAACGGTGGCGCAACCTACCGACGCCCAGCGGCAACACCTTTGAGTGGGACCCCGACTCGACATATGTGCGCAAGCCTCCCTACTTCGAAGGAATGTCCGCCGACCCCGAGCCGGTCAGTGACATCACCGGCGCTCGGGTGCTGGCGCTGCTCGGTGATTCGGTGACTACCGACCACATCTCGCCCGCAAGCAGCATCAAGCCGGGTACCCCGGCGGCGCAGTACCTCGAGGAGCACGGCGTGGAGCGCAAGGATTTCAACTCCTTCGGCTCGCGGCGCGGCAACCACGAGGTGATGATCCGCGGCACGTTCGCTAACATCCGGCTACGCAACCAGCTGCTCGACGACGTCTCCGGCGGCTACACTCGTGACTTCACCCAGGATGACGCTCCGCAGGCGTTCATCTACGACGCGGCGCAAAACTATGCGGCACAGAACATTCCGCTGGTGGTGCTGGGCGGCAAGGAATATGGCTCCGGTTCGTCGCGGGACTGGGCGGCCAAAGGCACCTTGCTGCTGGGCGTGCGGGCGGTGATCGCCGAGTCGTTCGAGCGCATCCATCGCTCCAACCTGATCGGTATGGGTGTCATCCCGCTGCAGTTCCCCGAAGGCAAGTCGGCCAAGTCGCTGGGACTGGACGGCACCGAGGTCTTCGATATCACCGGCATCGAGGCGCTCAACGACGGCAAGACGCCAAAGACGGTGCACGTCAAGGCCAGTAAGTCCGCCGGCGAGGACCCCGACAAAAACGCAATCGAGTTCGACGCGGTGGTGCGCATCGACACTCCAGGAGAAGCCGACTACTACCGCAACGGCGGCATCCTGCAGTACGTGCTGCGCAACATGCTGAAGTCGGGCTAGTCCTACACCCGTGCCCAAGGTCAGCGAGGACCATCTGGCGGCTCGCCGTCGTCAGATCCTGGGCGGTGCTCGCCGTTGCTTTGCCGAATACGGCTACGACAAGGCCACGGTGCGGCGGCTGGAACAGGCAATCGGGATGTCGCGCGGCGCGATCTTCCACCACTTCCGCGACAAAGATGCGCTGTTTTTCGCGCTGGCACGCGAGGACGCCGAGCGGATGGCGGAGGTGGCGTCGCGCGAGGGTCTCATCCAGGTGATGCGTGACATGCTCGCCGCGCCCGACGAGTTCGACTGGCTGGCCACCAGGTTGGAGATCGCACGCAAGCTGCGCAACGACCCCGCGTTCAGCCGCGGATGGGCGGAGCGTTCCGCGGAGCTGGCGGCGGCGACGACCGATCGGCTGCGCCGGCAGAAGGAGGCACACCGGGTGCGCGACGACGTTCCCGGCGACGTATTGCGGTGCTACCTGGAATTGGTGCTCGACGGCTTGGTGGCCCGGCTGGCATCCGGGGAAGATCCGCAGCGCCTGTCCGCCGTCCTCGACCTAGTGGAGAACTCGGTGCGCCGCAATGATTCTGGGCCGCCACCGCAGCAGTGACGTTAAACTCGCGCAGCCCCAGACGTGTGGTTGGGGCCGCCACGGCTGCGCATCGTGGTACCCGACTCAAGCAGCATGCTATGAATCGACCCGTACGACCTGCCGGTGGTGGCAACCAGAGTGCGGATACTGGCGCCGCCCTCATAGGCGTTGCGTAGCTCGTGCAACAACTCATCGCGCGTCTTGGTCGACTTTTGCGCTGTTCTTTTCATGGGCCCCTCCGCGCTGGAACACGGTCGCAAGCACTCAGAGTAAGAACACAGGCGTCGGCTGCGGGGCGGTTTCGCCGAATCACTTGCGCGAACGTGCCCAAGTCAGGCGAGCTCGATGAGATCCCGATACTCCTCAGACCAATAGTCCTCGGTGCCGTCGGGCAACAGCACGACGCGTTGCGGGTCGAGGGCCTCGGCCGCGCCGGGGTCGTGCGTCACCAGCACGACCGCCCCTTGATAGCTGCGCAGCGCGTCGAGCACCTGTTCGCGCGACGCGGGATCGAGGTTGTTGGTCGGTTCGTCGAGCAGCAGGACGTTTGCCGTGGACGCCACCAAACCGGCCAGCGCGAGCCGGGTTTTCTCACCGCCGGACAAGGTGCCCGCGGGTTGGTCGAGTTGGGGACCGGTGAACATGAACGCGCCCAGCAGGCCGCGCAGGTCCTGTTCGCCGGAGTCGGGTGCGGCGTGCCGGATGTTCTGCCAGACGGTCGCGTCGTTGTCGAGCGTGTCGTGCTCCTGCGCGAAATAGCCGATCCGCAAACCGTGTCCGGGCTCCAGCCCTCCGGTGTCGGGGTTCTCGACGCCGGCCAGCAGCCGCAGCAGCGTGGTCTTGCCGGCACCGTTGAGCCCCAGCACGACCACGCGTGAGCCGCGATCGATAGCCAGATCGACGCCGGTGAACACTTCAAGCGACCCGTACGACTTGCTCAGCCCCCTGGCCACCAGCGGTGTGCGCCCGCACGCCGCCGGGGTGGGAAACTTGATCCGGGCGACTTTGTCGGAGACCCGCTCCTCGTCGAGTGCGGCCATCATCCGGTCGGCGCGGCGCAACATGTTCTGGGCTGCAACGGCTTTGGTGGCCTTGGCACCCAGCTTGGCGGCTTGGGTACGCAACGCGGCGGCCTTGCGTTCGGCGTTGGCGCGTTCCCGGCGGCGACGCTGCTCGTCGGTGGCCCGGGCGTCCAGGTATTTCTGCCAGTCCATGTTGTAGACGTCGACCTCGCCGCGCACGGCGTCCAAGAACCACACCCGGTTGACGACATCGGCGAGCAGCTCGACGTTGTGGCTGATGAGCACCAGCCCGCCGGAGTGGGCCCGCAGGAAATCCCGCAGCCAGCCAAGCGAATCCGCGTCGAGGTGATTGGTCGGCTCATCGAGCAGCAGCGTGGTCATTGAATTCGAAGCACCTGAACCGTTATCCGACGCGGCGAACAGGATGCGCGCCAGCTCCACCCGGCGGCGCTGCCCACCGGACAGCGTGCGCAGTTTCTGCGTCAGCGCCCGTTCGGGCAGGCCGAGACTCGCGCAGATGCGGCTGGCTTCGCTCTCGGCGCCGTAGCCGCCCAATGCGACGAATCGCTCCTCCAGCTGCCCGTAGCGACGGATCGCGCGGTCCCGCGCCTCGTCGTCGGCGACCTCGGCCATCAACGCCTGCTGCTTTTCCAGATCGGTGAGCAGTACGTCCAATCCGCGAGCCGACAGCACCCGGTCGCGGGCCAGCACGTCGAGATCGCCCTCTTTGGGATCCTGTGGCAGATAGCCGATTCCGCCGGCGCGGGTGACCGATCCGGCATAGGGTTCGCTTTCGCCCGCCAGGATGCGCAGGGTGGTCGTCTTGCCCGCGCCGTTGCGCCCGACCAGCCCGATGCGGTCGCCGGGCTGCACGCGCAGGTCAGGGCCGTCCGGTGAGAGCAAGATGCGCGCACCAGCGCGGACCTCCAGGTCCGTAGCCGTGATCACGATTGCTCTCCTTGGTCGATTGTCCGGCTTCTCCGCAGGCCATCGTGGCCTGCATCGTCGCCGGACGCACGGGGGTCATTTGTCGTCGGTGAACACCGGCGGCCGCCGCTCTGCGCGCGCGGCAACCGCTTCCTCGAAGTTGGCGGTGAGCAGGCGGACGAAAAGTTGTCCCAAGCCTTCGGCTTGCATGTGCCCTTCCAGGCTACCGGCGTCCAGTCCACCCCACAGTGTGCGTTTGGTCAACTCGGTGCCCGGTCGCGAGAAGGCCGCTATCCGCGCGGCGATGGCGTAGCAGGTGTCCAGCAGCTGCCCTTGGGGCACCTGGCATGACACCAGCCCGATGCGCTCGGCCTCCTCGGCGGTGACGTCGCGACCGGTCAGCATGATCTCGAACGCCCGCGAGGACCCGATGGCCCTGGGCAATAGGTAGCTGAGCCCCAGTTCGCTGGCGGTCAGCCCGTTGTTGATGCCCGCAGCGCGGAAGTAAGCGCTGGTCGAGGCCACCCGGATGTCGGCGGCCAGCGCCAGGCACAGCCCACCGCCGATCGCGGCGCCGTTGACCGCGGCGATCACCGGTTGGTGTAACCGCCGCAGCATCAAGATAACGTCGTCGAGAAGCTCCATGGAGCGCAGCGCATAGGTCGGGCGGGTCAGCCCGTCGACGTTGGGCACCGTGCCCGCCGACTTGTGATCTGCGCCCGAGGAGAACCCTCGACCCGCCCCGGTCAGCACGACCACGCGCACGGAGTTGTCGTAGGTGACCTTCTCGAAGGCCTCTTTGAGCGGCACCATGACGTCGAACGCCATGGAGTTCATCCGCTCGGGCCGATTGAGGGTTATCAGCGCGACGCCGGGCCGCGGGTGCTCTACCAGTACCAGACTCACCCATGCAACCTAGCGCGTAGCTCCCTGCCGGCCTGCCTCAGCGCGCTGTCAGGCCTATTCGGTTTCCCCGGCCTCGGCTGAGTCGACGTCGAAGGCCCTGATTTGCTGCACCAAGTCCTCCAGGGCCGCCGGCGGCAGCGCACCAGGCTGATTGAACAGCAGCGTGCCCTTCTTGAAAGCCATCAGTGTGGGGATGGACCGGATCTGGGCGGCCGCTGCCAGCTGTTGTTCGGCTTCGGTGTCGACTTTGGCGTGCACGATGTCGGGGTGTTTCTCCGATGACGCCGTAAAGGTCGGCCCGAACTGGCGGCATGGTCCGCACCAGGATGCCCAGAAGTCGACGAGCACGATGTCGTTGTCCTCGATGGTTTCGTTGAACTTCTCGGCTGTGAGATCGAGTGTTGTCATGTTTGCCGTAACGCCAGGGGCGGGCGTGATGTTCCCGGTGCCGATCTGGGCGCTCAGCACCCGGCCGACGCTGCCTGCCGCCAGGACCGGTTGGTCGGCAGGCGCATGCCGTTGAGCGCCACCATGAGGGTCGATCCTTCGTGACCGGCCACACCCAGCGGCAGCGGCAGCCGTCCGAACAGATCCCAGAGCGCCAGAACGGTGATAAAGCTGGCCGTCGGCGGTCTGCAGCGTGCGGTCGGCGCCGGCGCCCATGGCGACCGACGTCCACGCCGCAGCCATGGCGGGGGCGTCGTTGACGCCGTCCCCGATGACGAGCACCCGGTGACCGCTGGCCTGCAGATCGCGGACCGCCTCGACCTTCTGCTCGGGCAGCAGCGCCGCGCGCACGTCGGTGATCCCGGCGTGCTGGGCCACCATCCTGGCCGCACCCGCGTTGTCACCGCTCAGCAGCCCCGGCGGAGCGGAGGTCAAGGCGGCCAGCGATGCGACGGCCCGCTCGGCGCCGGAGCGAACCTGATCGGTGAGTCCGAGCACCCCAACCGCAACGCCGTCCACTAAGGGGTGGGTGGGGTTCGACAGAGGATTAGCCAAGTTTATCGATGGCGGGATCCACGGATATCTCAATTGCATTGCGGTATCTCATTGAATTGGCCTCTGGCGCAAGGCAAGCGACTTCACCGTACACAGATCTTCGGTTACGCGGCGGCGGCATCGGCACCGCGGGCTTTTAGCATTCGCGACACCGACACGTAACCCGGCCGCGGCTCAGCGAAGGTTACGGTTGCGTACGTTTTCCCACGTCCGACAGACTGAGGGCTGATGATCCGCCGGCGGAGGGAATCGCGTTGGGCCACTATATCGCTAACGTCCGTGATCTCGAGTTCAACCTGTTCGAGGTTCTCGATGTAGGCGCTGTCCTCGGCACCGGACACTACAGCGACCTCGACGAGGACACGGTCCGGACAATATTGGCCGAAGCCGCTCGCCTGGCGGAAGGCCCGGTCGCCGAATCCTTCGCCTTTGCCGACCGCAACCCGCCGGTATTCGACCCGGCTGAGCACATGATCAGCGTGCCGCCCGAGCTGGTCAAAACGGTGCAGGCGATCAAGGAGGCCGGCTGGTGGCGACTGGGCCTGGCCGAAGAGATCGGCGGCATGCCCGCACCGCCGCCGCTGGCATGGGCGGTCAACGAAATGATCATTTGCGCCAACCCTTCTGCGAACTTCTTCAACCTGGGCCCTTTCCTGGCTCAATCGCTTTACGTCGAAGGCAACGAAGAACAGCGGCGCTGGGCGGCAGAGGGCGTGGAGCGCGGCTGGCAGGCCACCATGGTGCTCACCGAACCTGACGCGGGCTCCGACGTGGGTGCGGGTCGCACCAAGGCCATCGAACAACCCGACGGCACCTGGCACATCGAAGGCGTCAAGCGGTTCATTTCCGGCGGAGAGGTGGGTAACACCGCCGAGAACATCTTCCACCTGGTGCTGGCCCGGCCGGAGGGCGCAGGTCCGGGCACCAAGGGCTTGAGCCTGTTCTACGTGCCCGAATACTTATTCGACCCGGACACGTTTGAACTCGGTGCCCGCAATGGGGTTTTCGCCACCGGGCTGGAACACAAAATGGGCATCAAGTCCTCCCCGACGTGCGAATTGACCCTTGGCGCAACGGATGTGCCCGCTGTTGGCTACTTGGTCGGCGGCGTACACAACGGCATCGCGCAGATGTTCACCGTGATCGAGCACGCCCGCATGACGATTGGCGTGAAGGCCGCCGGCACCCTGTCCACCGGCTACCTGAACGCGCTGGCTTTCGCCAAAGAGCGCGTGCAAGGTGCGGACCTCACGCAGATGGCCGACAAGACCGCGCCGCGGGTCACGATCATCCACCACCCCGATGTGCGTCGCAGCCTGATGACCCAGAAGGCGTACGCCGAGGGGCTGCGGGCGCTCTACATGTATGCTGCTGCGCATCAGGATGATGCTGTGGCACAATGTGTTTCGGGCGCAGATCATGACACGGCGCACCGCATCGACGACCTACTGCTGCCGATCGTCAAAGGGGTGAGCTCCGAACGGGCCTACGAAGTTCTGACCGAATCACTGCAGACGCTGGGTGGCTCTGGTTTCCTGGCCGACTACCCGCTCGAGCAATACATCCGTGATTCCAAGATCGATTCGCTCTACGAAGGCACCACGGCCATCCAGGCGCTGGACTTCTTCTTTCGCAAGATCGTCCGTGACCGGGGCCAGGCCCTGCAGTTTGTGACGGCTCAGATCAGTCAGACCATCGATACCTGTGAGGAAAGACTCAAACCGCAAGCCCAGCTGCTACAGACCGCGCTCGACGACGTCACGGCGATGACGGGTGCTATGACCGGGTACCTCATGTCCGCCGCGCAACACTCCACCGACATTTACAGGGTGGGGCTCGGATCGGTGCGGTATTTACTCGCGGTTGGCGACCTGCTGCTCGGCTGGAGATTGCTGGTCCAAGCAGGTATCGCGCAGGCGGCCCTGGACGGTGTGGCCGACAGCAGCGACGCCAAAAATGACGCAGCGTTCTATCAGGGCAAGATTGCGACCGCGGCGTTCTTCGCCAAGAACATGCTGCCGAAGCTGACCTCCCTGCGCAAAGTCATCGAGTCCATCGATGACGAGATCATGCGCGTTTCCGAGGATGCGTTCTGACGGGCGTACTTGCGCACTGCGGGCGACGACCGTCAACCTGCGACCGGCCAACCACGGCAAACGTGGGGCCAAGGCCAAACAGCCGCACGGGCAAGGTGGGTGATCGCGGCTCAGGCCGCGTGAAGGCGAACTGAATTCAGACGGTGAAGCCGAGGGCGCGCAGTTGTTCACGCCCGTCGTCGGTGATCTTGTCCGGGCCCCACGGTGGGTTCCACACCCAGTTGATGCGCAGGTCGTCGACCAGACCGCTGCCGACGAGCGCGCTGCGCGACTGGTCTTCGATGACATCGGTCAGCGGGCAGGCCGCCGATGTCAGCGTCATGTCGATCAGGGCGACGGTTCCTTCGTCGCCTTCCTCGACGTTCAGGCCGTAGACCAGTCCCAAATCGACGACGTTGATACCCAGTTCGGGGTCAACGACGTCGCGCATCGCCTCCTCGAGGTCGGCAAGCAACTCGTCATCCGGTACGGCGGTCTCGCTCATCCCTACCCTCCTCGAAGTCTGCAGCGGCCTGGACCAGTGCATCCTTGAAAGCCATCCATCCCAGCAACGCGCATTTCACCCGGGCCGGGTATTTGGCCACGCCGGCGAACGCTACTCCGTCACCCAGGACATCCTCGTCACCCTCGACGGTGCCGCGCGAAGAAACCATCTCAGTGAATGCGGCGATGGTCTTGAGCGCCTCCGGCACGCTCTGACCGATCACCTGCTGGGTGAGCACCGAGGTCGACGCCTGGCTGATCGAACAGCCTTGCCCCTCGTAGGACACGTCCGCGACGCGCTCACCGTCGTCGGACAGCGCGACCCGCAGCGTCACCTCGTCACCGCAGACCGGGTTGACGTGGAACACCTGCGCGCCGAACGGCTCCCGCAGCCCCCGGTGCTGCGGATGCTTGTAGTGATCGAGGATCACGTCGTGATAAATCTGCTCCAACCGCATGCTCACGCCCTGCCGAAGAAGTCCAGGGACCGTCGCACACCGGCTACCAACCGCGCGACCTCATCGGCGGTGTTGTACACCGCGAACGACGCCCGAGCGGTGGCGGCCAGGCCGAACCGGCGGTGCAGCGGCATCGCGCAGTGGTGCCCGACGCGCACGGCGACGCCGTCGTCGTCGAGCACCTGCCCGACATCGTGCGCGTGCACGCCGTCAACGACGAACGACACCGGCGAGCCGCGGTTGTCCATCGACGTCGGCCCGACAATGCGCACGCCGTCAATGCCGGACAGACCCTCGATGGCCGCGGCAACCAGCCCGCGTTCGTGGGCTTCGACGGCGTCCATCCCGATTGATCCAAGGTAGCGTGCCGCCGCCCCCAATCCGACCACCTGGGAGGTCATCGGCGTGCCGGCCTCGAACCGTTGCGGCGCCGGCGCGTACGTGGAGGCTTCCATGGTCACCGTCTCGATCATCGACCCACCGGTGAGGAACGGCGGCAGACCTGACAACACGTCGCGACGAGCGTAGAGCACACCGATCCCGTTGGGACCCAACATCTTATGACCGGAGAACGCGGCAAGATCCACCTCGAGCGCGTGAAAGTCAACCGGCTGGTGCGGTACCGACTGGCAGGCGTCCAGCACGGTCACCGCACCCACGGCCTTGGCCCGGGCAACCAGTTCGGCGACCGGGCTCAGCGCACCGGTGACGTTGGAATGATGGCTGAATGCAACGATCTTCACTCGGTCATCGAGCTGCAACGAGTCCAGGTCAATGCGGCCTTCGTCGGTCACGCCGTACCAGCGCAAGGTGGCACCGGTGCGACGGGCGAGTTCTTGCCACGGGACCAGATTGGCATGGTGCTCGAGCTCGGTGGCGACAATGACGTCACCCTCCCCCACGGCTCGGTCGAACCTGTTGTCGCCCAGCACATATGACGCCAAGTTGAGCGCCTCGGTGGCGTTCCTGGTAAAGACCAACTCGTCGGCGCCCGCACCGACGAACGCCGCGATATCGGCACGGCCCTGCTCGTAAGCGTCGGTGGCCTCCTCCATCAACTGGTGCGCACCACGATGCACCGCGCCGTTGGACGTGATCAGAAACTCGCGCTCAGCATCGAGCACCTGCAGCGGGCGCTGCGACGTTGCGCCGGAATCCAAGTAGGCCAACTGATTTCCGCCACGCATGATGCGGCTCAGGATCGGGAAATCGGCCCGGATCGCGGCCACGTCCAGCGTGGTCGGGCGGCTCACCGAGATGGTCATGCGTCAGGCTCCCCCAGAGGGTATCGCCGCCGCTTCGGTGAAGCGCACGTAGCCGTTCTCCTCGAGTTCCTCGGCCAGCTCCGGGCCACCGGATTCGACGATCCGGCCGCCGACGAAGACGTGCACGAACTGCGGATGGATGTAGCGCAGGATGCGGGTGTAGTGGGTGATCAGCAGGATGCCGCCCCGCACCGGCTGGCCGGTGCCATCGTCCCAGCCGGATTCCGCGTAGCGGTTGACGCCCTCACTGACCACCCGCAGCGCGTCCACGTCCAGACCGGAGTCGGTTTCGTCGAGGATCGCGATCTTCGGCTTGAGCAACCCCAGCTGCAGGATTTCGTGGCGCTTCTTCTCGCCGCCGGAAAACCCCTCGTTGACACTGCGTTCGGCGAACGACGGGTCGATGCCGAGGTCCGCCAATGCGGCTTTGACCTCTTTCACCCAAAGCCGCAGCTTCGGCGGCTCACCGCGGACCGCGGTGGCGGCGCTGCGCAGGAAGTTCGACATCGACACACCCGGCACCTCGACGGGGTATTGCATGGCCAGAAACAGTCCGGCCCGGGCACGCTCGTCGACGCTCATGTCCAGCACGTTCTGGCCGTCCAGCGTGATGGACCCCGACGTCACCTGATACTTCGGATGGCCGGCGATGGCATAGGACAATGTTGACTTGCCGGAGCCGTTGGGACCCATCAACGCATGCGTTTCACCGGAATTGACGGTCAGGTTGACGCCGTTGAGGATTGGAATCTCGCGGTTCCCTTCCGGGGCGTTGGGGTCTTCGACGCTGACGTGCAGGTCTTTGATTTCCAAAGTCGTCATGACGTTGTTGTCTTCTCCGTGATGGCTAGTTCGTGTTCGATGGCTGCGGTCAGGCGTTCCCGTATGTCCGGCACGGCGATTTTGGAGATGATCTCGCCGAAGAAGCCGCGCACCACCAGTCGGCGGGCCTGCTCTTCGGGGATGCCGCGGGAGCGCAGGTAGAACAACTGCTCGTCGTCGAAACGCCCGGTGGCACTGGCGTGTCCGGCGCCGACGATTTCACCGGTCTCGATCTCCAGGTTGGGCACCGAGTCGGCACGCGCCCCGTCGGTGAGCACCAGATTGCGGTTCACCTCGAAGGTGTCGGTGCCGGTGGCTTCGGCGCGGATCAGCACGTCACCGATCCAGACGGTGTGTGCGTCGGGCCGCTGCGAAGCCGGATCTCCTTGCAGCGCGCCCTTATAGAGCGCGTTGGACTTGCAGTTCGGCTGGGCGTGGTCGACGAGCAGCCGCGACTCGAGGTGCTGCCCGTCGTCGGCGAAGTACAGCCCGAGCAGTTCGGCATCGCCGCCCGGGGCGGCGAAGCGCACGTTGGCCGACATTCGCACCACCTCACCGCCCAGCGTGACGGTGACATGCCGCAGCACCGCGTCCTTGCCCAGCTTGGCGTGGTGCGCGGACAGGTGGACCATGTCGTCGGCCCAGTCCGCGATCCATACGACGGTGAGCCGGGCGGCGTCGTCGACGATGAACTCGACGTTGTCGGCGTAGGTGCCGCTCCCCCGATGGTCGATCACCACGACCGCCTCGCCTAGCTCGGCGACCCTGATCTGCAGATGCCCGTATGCCACCGCACCCGCGCCGGGCCCCGTCACGGTGATGTTGACCGGTTCGGCGATCTGAGTGTCACGCCCGACGGTCACCAGCGTCGCCGAGTTGAACGACGAAAATGCTTGGGCCGCAACGCGGTCAGTGGGGACACCGCCCTGTCCCAGCCGCTGGTCGCCACGGTGGACGGTCTCGGTCTGTACGCCCGGTTGTTCGCTGACACTGATCTGCGCCCTACCGGTGGCGGGCGCCGAGCCGTCGTGCAGCCCGCGCAGCCGCCGTAGCGGGGTGAACCGCCAGATCTCGTCGCGGCCGCCGGGCACCTCGAAGGCGTCTACGTCGAAGGATGCGAACAACTCTCCCTTGTTTATTGCAGCAAGCGAAGACCCCGCACGCGAATTTTCCAAAGCTGCTGCCACATTCTCAGCGGTCATCCGACCGCACCCTCCATCTGCAACTCGATCAGCCGGTTGAGCTCCAGGGCGTACTCCATGGGCAGTTCCTTGGCGATCGGCTCGACGAAACCGCGCACCACCATCGCCATCGCCTCTTCTTCGCTCAGCCCGCGGCTCATCAGGTAGAACAGCTGGTTATCGCTGACCTTCGACACGGTGGCCTCGTGGCCCATCGTGACGTCGTCCTCGCGGATGTCGACGTAGGGGTAGGTGTCGCTGCGGCTGATCGTATCGACCAGCAGGGCATCGCATTTCACGCTGGAGCGGGAACCGTGCGCGCCCTTGTTCACTTGCACCAGGCCGCGGTATGAGGTTCGACCGCCGCCGCGGGCCACCGACTTCGAGACGATGTTGCTGGACGTATTCGGCGCCAGGTGCAGCATCTTGGCGCCGGCGTCCTGGTGCTGGCCCTCCCCGGCGAAGGCGATCGATAACACCTCGCCCTTGGCGTGCTCGCCGGTCATCCAGACCGCTGGGTATTTCATGGTGACCTTGGAGCCGATGTTGCCGTCGACCCACTCCATGGTCGCGCCGGCTTCCGCGCGTGCCCGCTTGGTGACCAAGTTGTAGACGTTGTTCGACCAGTTCTGGATCGTCGTATAGCGGACGCGCGCGTGCGGTTTCACGATGATCTCGACCACCGCTGAATGCAGCGAATCCGACTTGTAAATGGGAGCAGTGCAGTTGTGCACGGCGAAGCCGTATGCGAGATAGCTGTCCGGCGCCTCGACATCGAGGTTGTAGACAGGCTCACGTGCTTCGCGCACCGCCCGCTTCTTGATCGGCACGGCGAAGTAGTCGCCGCAATCGCGAGCCTGCTTCGGCCCATGGCCGCCCTCGGTCCACTGGACCTGGTAGATGTCCTTGCGAACGACGTTGCGGCCCATGATTACCCCTGGGCCACCGGGCCGACGCAGTTCGACCGTCGCGTAGTGACCCAGCCGCGCCAGGATCGACTGCAACTGGAACGCCCAGACACGCGACGTTGTATGTACGCGCTTCCAGAGCGCACCGCCGCGCCGGGTGATGTTGCCGTCGCCGTTGACATAGGCGTCAACCAACTCCCGCAGGAAAGTCTCGTCTTGACGCATCAACGTGTCCGACAGCTTCTTGTTGGCCGAGCCCGATCCAACGTGCTGGCGCATGGCCGCGTATCCGGCCTTGGTGTAGACGAGGACGCGAGCGGAGTGCTTGCGCTCCTCGACGAGGACGGAACCCGCGGTCTCGTACAGTGACTTACTCGCCTGCCGGACATCTTCCACATAGTCGAATTCATTACTGTGGAATGAGAAAACCAGCGATTCGCACCCATTTGTAAGACAAGCGTTACCTTCAGCCAGGTAGTAACCGGCCAGTCGCGCAAATTCGAGTGGCAGAACAGTTTTGTGCGGGATCGGCTTCGGTTTGGGGTAGACCAGGAAGTCGCCCTCGGCCACATCTTTCGCCGCGATCCACCGTGGCTGGCTACGACGCAGCTTGGCACTGTCGACTTCCGCCTGCCACCCGTTGCGCTCCTTACGCGCGACACGCACCTCATCACGAGGAACGACGAGCAAGGGATGCTCGGCCGTGACGGAGAACGTGTTTGCGGGCGACATCGGCGTGAAGGTGAAGAGGTCGCCGTTGAGGTCACGCACTTGCACGGCCGTCACACGGTGCGGCCGTCCGTCGTGGCCGGTGACGTAATCACCGACACGGATCGACTCGATGGGCCGCATGTCGCCGTCGGCGGTAGCGATGAGCTCACCAGCGGGCAGACACCCCTCCACATAGTGCACATAGGAGCCTTCGTCGGCGATGATCAGCGTCCGCTCGAACTGGCCCATGTTCTCGGTGTTGATCCGGAAGTAGGCCTGCAGCGGGATGTCGACATGCACGCCCGGCGGGACGTAGATGAACGAGCCACCACTCCACACCGCGGTATTCAATGCAGAAAACTTGTTGTCGCCCGCTGGAATTACCGTTCCAAAATACTGCTTAAATAGTTCGGGATGTTCCCGCAAACCAGTATCAGTGTCTAAGAATATGACACCTTGGGACTCTAAATCCTCTCTGATCTGGTGGTAAACAACTTCGCTCTCGTATTGTGCGGCTACCCCAGCAACTAACCTTTGCTTTTCGGCTTCCGGAATACCCAGCCTGTCGTAGGTATTGCGAATATCTTCCGGCAAGTCGTCCCACGTCGCGGCCTGCTTTTCGGTAGACCGCACGAAGTACTTGATGTTGTCGAAATCGATGCCCTCGAGGTTGGAACCCCAGGTCGGCATCGGCTTGCGCCCGAAGATGCGCAGGGCCTTCAGCCGGGACTGCAGCATCCACTCCGGCTCGTTCTTCTTCGCCGAGATGTCGCGGACCACCGCCTCGGAAAGCCCGCGCTGTGCGCTGGCTCCCGCAACGTCCGTGTCCGCCCAGCCGTAGCCGTAGCGGCCCAGGGAGGCGATTGCCTGCGCCTGGGTCATCGGCTCGGCAGTGGCCTCGAGAATGGCCTTGTCGGCCTCTGGCGTGAGGGTCATAACGACGCTCCTTTGATGCTCGTGGTGGTTCGGCGCGGGCTGGGCGCCTGGGTCAGGGGAACGTGCGTGGTGCAAGCGCAGTCGCCGTTGACGATGGTCGCCAACCGCTGTACGTGGGTGCCGAGCACCTCGGCCATGGCCTGCTGTTCGGCGTCGCACAGCTCTGGAAATTCCTCGGCGACATGGGATACCGGGCAGTGATGCTGGCAGATCTGCACGCCGTGGATCGGTCCGCCGACTCGCGTGGTGGTGGCCACGTAGCCGGCTTTGGTCAGTGCGCCGGCGATCCGTTCGGCGGCCGCCTCGACATCGGCGTCGGCCGCGCTGTCGGCCGCGGCAACGTCGGCCAGAATGGCGTCGATCCGCTGCCGGGCGAACGCCTGCACCGCCTCCTCACCGCCGATTTCGCGCAGTTGCCGCATGGCCGCCGACGCCAAGTCGTCGTAGGCATGGTCGAGCTTGGCCCGGCCGGCCGCGGTCAGCCGGTAGCGCTTGGCGGGCCGTCCCCGTCCGGACTGCTGCCATGCCGCAGCAGCCGTGGACTCGGCATCGCCCGCCTCGATCAGCGCGTCGAGATGGCGCCGCACGCCGGCGGCCGACAGGCCCAGCCGGTCACCGATTTCACCGGCGGTGATCGATCCGGACTCCAGCAGCAACCGCACGATGGCGCGGCGGGTGTGCCGATCCGGCACCGCACCGGCCGCTGAGGCAGCAGCCGGCGCAGAAACCGCGGGGAATTTCACAACACCAGTGTGACGCAATTCCGGGGATCGGTCTAGCGAGGATGGCTTCTGCGGGGGTTGCGCTGGTCACACCGCCAGCGATTGGTGACATGCCGCTACGCTGCTGAAGATGGCAGCCCGCCACCATACGCTGAGTTCGTCGATCGCCAGTCTGCATGGCGACGAGCAAGCAGTGGGTTCGCCGCTGACCGATACCGAGCTCACCACACTGCAGCGCACTCGCCTGTTCGGCGCGACCGGCACCGTACTGATGGCGATCGGCGCCCTGGGTGCCGGGGCCCGGCCCGTCGTCCAGGACCCCACGTTCGGGGTGCGGTTGCTCAATCTGCCGTCACGGATCCAGACCGTGTCGTTGACGATGACGACGACCGGGGCGGTCATGATGGCGCTGGCCTGGTTGATGCTCGGCCGGTTCGCGTTGGGCAGCAGACGGATGTCGCGCGGCGGGCTGGACCGCACCTTGCTGTTGTGGATGCTGCCACTGCTGATCGCGCCACCGATGTACAGCAAGGATGTCTATTCCTATCTGGCGCAAAGCCAGATCTCCCTGGAGGGTCTCGACCCGTACCGGGTGGGTCCGGCGTCCGGGCTCGGCCTGTCCCACGTGTTCACCCTGTCCGTACCCAGCCTGTGGCGAGAGACGCCAGCGCCCTACGGCCCGTTGTTCTTGTGGATCGGGCGCGGGATCTCGATCCTGACCGGGGAAAACATCGTCGCCGCGGTGCTGTGTCACCGGGTGGTGGAGCTGATCGGCGTGGGACTGATCGTCTGGGCAACCCCACGGCTGGCCCGGCGCTGCGGCGTCGCCGAGGTCAGCGCGCTATGGCTTGGTGCGGCCAACCCGCTGCTGATCATGCATCTGGTCGCCGGCGTCCACAACGAGGCGTTGATGCTCGGGCTGATGCTGACCGGGGCCGAATTCGCGCTGCGCGGCATCGATGCTCCACGACTGCTACCCCATTCGTGGCGGTTAGGCCCGGACTGGGAACCGTTGGGCATGCTGCTGGCCGGTGCAATCCTGATCACGCTTTCGTCGCAGGTGAAGCTGCCTTCGCTGCTGGCGCTCGGATTTGTCACGGTGGCGCTGGCCTACCGCTGTGGCGGCAACCTGCGAACGCTGCTGCTGGCGGGCGGCGCGATGACGGCGTTGTCGTTGGCGGTGATGGCCATCGTCGGCTGGGCCAGTGGGCTCGGGTTCGGCTGGATCTACACGCTCGGCACCGCCAACGTGGTGCGCAGCTGGATGTCGCCACCGACGCTGTTGGCTCTCGGCACGGGGCAGGTGGGGATTCTGTTGGGCCTGGGTGATCACACCACCGCGATTCTGGGCCTGACTCGTGGCATTGGTGTGTTGATCATCATGGTGCTGGTCGGCTGGTTGCTGCTGGCGGTCTTCCGCGGCCGGCTGCACCCGATCGGCGGCCTGGGCGTCGCGCTGTGCGTCACCGTGCTGCTGTTTCCCGTCGTGCAGCCCTGGTACCTGCTGTGGGCCATCATTCCGCTGGCCGCCTGGGCGACCCGCCCCGGCTTCCGGGCGGTCGCGATCGTCATCACCCTCGTCGTCGGCATCTTCGGCCCGACGGCCAACGGGGACCGCTTCGCGTTCTTTCAGATTGTGGACGCCACTGCGGCCAGCACCGTCATCGTGCTGGTGCTCATCGCGTTGACGTACACGCGCTTGCCATGGCGGCGACTCCCCGTCGCGGGCCGGGAACCGGTCACTGATACAGCGCCGGCCCCCGAACCCCCCGAGACCCCGCGGCCGGCGGCGACACGTGACGCCTACGCTGATTCCACGTGAGCTCAGTCCCCGAAACACCCGAAACAGTGGTGCGGCTGCGTGGGTTAAGCAAGCGATACGGGTCGGGCGCTGCCGTTTGTGAGGCCGTCTCCAACCTCGATTTGGATGTGCATGCCGCCGAGGTGCTGGCCTTGCTGGGCCCCAACGGCGCCGGCAAGACCACGACGGTCGAGATGTGCGAGGGCTTCGTACGCCCGGACGCCGGCACCATCGAGGTGCTCGGGTTGGACCCGATCACCGACAATGCACGTCTGCGTGCCCGCATCGGAGTGATGTTGCAGGGCGGCGGCGGCTACCCCACGGCACGCGCCGGCGAAATGCTCAATCTGGTGGCCGCCTACGCCGCCAACCCGCTGGACCCGGCGTGGCTATTGGACACCTTGGGCCTCAACGATGCCGCCCGTACCACATATCGACGACTCTCCGGCGGCCAGCAGCAACGGCTCGCGCTGGCTTGCGCGCTGGTTGGCCGTCCGGAACTGGTGTTCCTCGACGAACCCACCGCGGGCATGGACGCCCATGCCCGGCTGCTGGTCTGGGAATTGATCGACGCGCTGCGCCGCGACGGCGTGACAGTGGTGCTGACCACCCACCAGCTCAAAGAGGCTGAGGAGCTCGCCGACCGGCTGGTCATCATCGACCACGGGGTGACGGTGGCCGCCGGCACACCGACAGAACTCATGCGCACCGGCGCCAAAGACCAGTTGCGGTTCACCGCACCGCCGCGGCTCGATCTGTCCCCGTTGGCCGTCGCCCTGCCGGAGGACTACAAGGCCACGGAGGTGACGCCGGGCGTGTACCTGGTCGAGGGCCCGGTCAACCCACAGATCCTCGCGACCGTGACGGCCTGGTGCGCGCAGATCGACGTGCTGGCCACCGATATGCGGGTCGAGCAACGCAGCCTCGAGGATGTGTTCCTGGACCTGACCGGCAGGAAGGTGCGGCCCTGATGCAAAACAAGACGGAAACGACTGACACGCTGTTTCCCGCGGGGACCTTCACCCCCGACCCGCGTCCGAATGCCGTGCCGCGGATGCTCGCCGCCCAGTTCACGCTGGAGTTGAAGCTACTGCTGCGCAACGGCGAACAACTACTGCTGACCATGTTCATCCCGATCACGCTGCTGGTCGGGCTCACGCTGCTGCCGCTCGGCTCGTTCGGCGGCAACCGCGCCGCCACGTTCGTTCCGGCCATCATGGCCCTGGCGGTGATCTCCACCGCGTTCACCGGGCAAGCGATCGCCGTCGCGTTCGATCGTCGCTACGGCGCACTCAAACGCCTCGGAGCCACCCCGCTACCAGTCTGGGGAATCATCGCCGGCAAGTCGCTGGCGGTGGTCGCCGTGGTGTTTTTGCAGGCACTCATCTTGGGCGCCATCGGGTTTGCGCTCGGCTGGCGACCCGCTCCGGTGGACCTGGCGCTGGGCGCGGCGATCATCGCGTTGGGCACCGCGGGCTTCGCCGCTCTCGGTCTGTTGCTCGGCGGGACACTGCGGGCCGAGATCGTGCTCGCGGTCGCCAACTTGATGTGGTTCGTCTTCGCCGGACTCGGCGCGCTGACGCTCGAAACAGAGATGATCCCGACGGCGGTCAAGTGGGCGGCCCGGCTCACCCCGTCGGGCGCGCTCACCGAGGCGCTGTCGCAGGCGATGACCTCGTCGGTGGACTGGTTCGGGGTCGTCGTCCTGGCGGTGTGGGGCGCGCTGGCGGCGCTGGCCGCGCGGCGCTGGTTCCGCTTCACCTGACCTTCTCCGCGCGCGACACTGCAATCACGCACTACGCCGAGGCAGGTGTGCGTGGTTGCAGTTTCGCCGCAGCAGCCCGTACTACGGCCTGTAGTTTCCGTTGCCCTACGATCGGGCGGTGCTAGGACGAGTGCTGATGCGGTTGGTGGACCTGCTCCCCGACCCCAGTCCGCGTGTCCAGCGCCTCATCGCCGCGGCCGTCATTCTCACCCAGGGCGGTATCGCCGTCACCGGCGCGATCGTCCGCGTCACCGCGTCGGGACTGGGTTGCCCCACCTGGCCGCAGTGCTTTCCGGGCAGCTTCACCCCGGTAGCCCACGCCGAGGTGCCGCGCATCCACCAGGCAGTCGAATTCGGCAACCGGATGATCACCTTCGCGGTGATCATCGCCGCGACGCTGGCCGTGCTGGCCGTCACCCGGGCGCGGCGACGTGCCGAGGTCCTGGCCTATGCGTGGCTGATGCCGGTGTCGACGGTGGTGCAGGCGGTCATCGGCGGTATCACCGTGCGCACCGGCCTGCTGTGGTGGACCGTGGCCATCCACCTGCTGACATCGATGACGATGGTGTGGCTGTCGGTGCTGCTCTACGTCAAGATCGGCGAACCCGACGACGGAGTGGTCCGCCACCGAGTGGCCAAGCCGCTGCGCGCACTGACCGCGCTGACCGGGCTGAATCTCGCCGCGGTGCTGGTCACCGGCACGCTGGTGACAGCTGCCGGCCCGCACGCGGGCGACCGCAGCCCCACCCGGACGGTGCCGCGACTGAAAGTTGAGGTCGCCACCCTGCTGCATATGCACTCGTCGCTGCTGGTCGCCTATCTGGCGCTGTTGGTCGGGCTGGGATTCGGGCTGCTGGCGGCGGGTGCCACCCGGGCCATCCTGCTGCGGCTGGGCGTGCTGCTCGTCCTGGTGTGCGCACAGGCCGCGGTCGGCACCGCGCAGTATTACACCGGGGTCCCTGCCGCCCTGGTCGCTATCCATGTGGGGGGGGCCGCGGCATGCACAGCGGCCACCGCGGCGCTATGGGCCTCAATGCGGGAACGGTTGCGAGAACGGGCCAAGCCCGAGCCGCTCGCACGCTGATTCCACGGCCAGCGCGAACTTGCGCTGGGCGAGGTCGCGAGTGGCGGCGTCCAACCGCCGCCAGCCCAGCGACGGCGCGATCAGGTCAAGACCCACCAGCCGTGCGTCACCAGGTCCGCCGGTCACATCGACGCGGGCGTACAACAGCTCGCCTGTGCCGATACCGACGTGATCGGCGGCGGCCTGCAGAGCGGCGTGGCCCAGATCCCAGACTTCGAAGTCCGGCTCGACCGGCAAGTCCGCGGCCGTGGTGAATGCGTGTGACTGCTCTCCGCCGAGAAAGACCAACGCCGTCTGGCTGACGGACGGCCCTGTCGGCACACCGGCACTCGCGAGGTCGTGCAGGTATCGCTTGTCGACGTTCCAGGCCACGGCATCGGGCGGATTGAGCAGGTTGCGGACGCGCCTGGTCCATGCCAGGAACTCGTCCAGCCGGTCGCGGTAGTCCGCGGTGGCGCGCAGAATCACCAGATCAGCGCGCAGGATGTCCGGATCGTCCCAAGACATCCACCGCGCATGCAATCCCCGTTTGCGCAGCACAGGAACCAGGCCGGCATCGTCGCCCTCGTCGCCGGCCTCGTCGCCGGCCGAACGGGCCAGCACGATCCGGGGATGACGAATGTCGGGGCGGGCCAGCTTCATGCGGTCTCCACGTATGCGGATGATAGTCAGCATGCACGCCATCGAAGTCACCGAAACGGGTGGACCGGAAGTCCTGCGCCATGTCGACAAGCCGCAGCCCTCCCCCGGCTCCGGCGAGGTGTTGATCAAGGCCGAAGCCATCGGCGTCAACTTCATCGACACCTACTTCCGGTCCGGGCAGTACCCGCGCGAGTTGCCCTTCGTGCTCGGGACCGAGGTGTCCGGCACGGTGGCCGGGGTCGGCGAGGGTGTGACGACGCTGCGGGTGGGCGATCGGGTGGCGACTGCGGCCGCGTCCGGTGCTTATGCCGAGTTCTGCACCGCGCCGGCCTGGCTAATCGCTCCGCTGCCGCCCGACGTCGACTTCGACGTGGCGGCCTCGGCGCTGCTGAAGGGATTGACCGCGCACTACCTGATCAAGTCGGTCTACCCGGCGCAGCCCGGGGACACGGTGCTGGTGCACGCGGGTGCCGGCGGGGTGGGCCTGATCTTGACGCAGTGGGCATCTATCCTGGGCATCCGCGTGATCACGACGGTGTCGACACCGGCCAAGGCCGAGCTGTCCCGGCAGGCCGGCGCCACCGATGTGCTGGACTACCCGGGCGACGACGCCTACGAGTTCGGCAGGCGGGTCCGCGATCTGACCGATGGTGCGGGCGTGGCAGCCGTGTACGACGGGGTCGGGGCCAGCACGTTCGACGCCAGCCTGGCCAGCCTCGCTATCCGGGGGACGCTCGCGTTGTTCGGCGCCGCCAGCGGACCGGTGCCCCCGGTGGACCCGCAGCGGCTCAACGCCGCCGGCTCGGTGTACCTGACCCGGCCGATGCTGGCCCACTTCACTCGTAGCGAGCAGGAATTCGCTTGGCGCGCAGGCGAATTGTTCGACGCGATCGCCGCGGGCTCGATCACCGTCACGGTCAGCCGGCACTACCCACTGGCCGGCGCCGCCCAGGCGCACCACGACCTGCAAGGGCGTAAGACGGTGGGCTCGATCGTGCTGGTGCCGTAGCCCGGCTTCAGGTGAATTGAACGACACTCCCAGGAGTCAACCGTTCAACTCGTCCGCGGCATTCAACTTCGCCCGGCGGGACATCCCGTGGGTCGACGCTGATCGACGCGCCCCTCCCGCTGATCCACACATGTAGGTGTTGGCCCCTGTAATGAATCGGGAAGCCCAGTACGCCAAGGTGTTCCGGCCAGTTCGGCGACAACACGATCCGATCGCTGCGGATCTCCAAGCCGGTGAAGCACCGCTGCACCAGGTCGACGCTGCCGGCCATCGCGGCCAGGTGAATGCCTTCCGAAGTGGTGCCGCCCTGAATATCGGAGATATCGGATTTGAGCACTTGCTGGAAGAACTCCAGCGCGCGATCGCGGTTGGCCCGGGCCAGCACCCATCCGTGGACAACCCCACTCAATGTCGACCCATGTGAGGTGCGGGCCATGTAATAGTCGACCATCGCCGGGATCTGGCCGGCATCCAGGTGGTAATCGAGCCGGTCCAGCAGCCCGCCCAGTTCGTCCGACGACAATAGGTAGAGCAGCATCAACGCGTCGGCCTGCTTGGACGCCTTGTACTGGTTGACGTCGTCGTCCTCGGCTTCAAGAATGCGGTCGAGCCGCTGAATGTTGTCATAGCGTTGCCGGTAGGCATCCCAATCCAGTTCCGCCAGTTCCTCGTATCCCTCGAACTGGCTGATCACGCCGTCGTGGAACGGAACGAACATGCGGCGGCTGACATGGTCCCACTTCGCCAGCTCGTCGTCGGTCAATCCCAGTTTTTCGCGCAAATCCAGCCGGTTGGGCAGCGGCATCAGCTCGAGCGCGTCGATCGCCCGCAGGATCACCCAGACCGCCATCACGTTGGTATACGCGTTGTTGTTCACCCCGTCGTAGGGCCGGTCCGGATAGCCGGAGTGGAATTCGTCGGGTCCGATAACACCGTTGATGCTGTAACGATCCCGGTCCGGGTCGTAGGTGGCCCTGCTGACCCAGAATCTGGCTATCTCGGCCAGCATCTCGGCCCCGTAGTCGATCAGGTAGGCGAGATCCCCGGTGACCTGGTAGAACTGCCACACGTTATAGGCGACGGCGATGCCGATATGGTGAGCTCGCTGGCTGGGATCGGGCCGCCACCGGCCCGACCGCGGATTCAGGTGCTGCTGGGGGCTTTCCTCTCGTCCGTCGCTGCCGGACTGCCACGGGTACATCGCACCGCGGTAACCGGCCAGCGTGGCGGCACGGCGGGCCTCCAGCAGGCGGCGATACCGGTATCGAAGCAGCGTCCGGGTGACCGTGGGAAGTCGCAGGTTCAGCACCGGGAAGATGAACAGCTCGTCCCAGAAGATATGCCCGCGGTATGCCTCACCGTGCAGCCCACGGGCCGGTACCCCGACATCGAGTTCCTCGCTGTTGTAGGACACCGTCTGCAGCAGATGGAACAGATGCAGACGCAGGACGCGCAATTCGTCGGCGAGATCCTCGAATTCGATCGACAACCGTTCCCACAGATGCGCCCAGGTGACCATGTGGGCATCACGTATCTGGGCGAACCGCCCCTGGCGACCGAGCCTGCGCTCGGCGCCGGCGGCCGGGTGGGAGGTGGCAACGTCGCGCCCGGTCACCAGGGTGACGATCTTTTCCACGGTCAGCGCCCGGCCGGCTTTCAGCTCGCTGAAAATCTCGTGACCTAACTCGAATTCTTCGTCGAGCAGCCGATACGTCGCCGGCGCCGGCGCGTCGCCGTGCCACAAGCAGGTCCGCGCGGCCACTGCCACCGGGATCTTGGACTGGGTGGTCTCGACGGTCATCAGCACCGAGTTCTCCGACAGCACCCCCTTTTCCAGCCCCTGCAGGTGATTGCTGGCCAAGTCTCGATAGCGCTCGACCAGGCCGTTACGGACGTTGCCGTCCAGCGTCGAGCGGATCTCGATCGTGCCCGACCAGTCCTCGGCGACGATGGTGGTTTGCAGAGCGGCCACGTGCGCCTGGTCCATCGCCACGAACCGGTGCTGTGTCACCGAGGTGGTGTGGCCAATGTCGTCGCGGAAACGCAGTTCGCGTGTCAGCACGGCGCTGCGGAGGTCGAGCGTCTGACGGTAGGACAACAACGTCACGGCATCGACGTCGAACCAGTCACCACCGTCGATGCGGAACGTCAACGGAAGCCAGTTGGGCAGATTCACCAGGCTTTCGTGATCTGTCCGGGTGCCACCGATCAGATCGTCAAGCCGGTTGTAGACGCCGGCGGCATAGGTTCCCGGATAATGGACTTGACCGGCCTTCGATTCCGGTGCGGCCCCACGGGTGGCGAAGTAGCCGTTGCCGACTGTGCACAAGGCTTCGCGCAGCTTTTCGCTATGCGGATCGTAACCTTCGAACGTGTATGTCCAAGCGCGAGTGTATGACTCGCGCTCGTATGCCAGCCAGTTGCCGCCACGGCGGACGAAGTCACAGACTTCGGTGGGGCTTCGCAGGGCAAAGCTGGCAGCGGTCGGGCGGTCGCCGTCTTCGTCGTGCAGGACTGCTATCCCGATGCCGCTGAGCCGAATCGCATCGAAGGCATCCTCGTCGGTGAGGTCATCGCCGATGTAGATCGGCAGCATCCGCCCCGTTTGCGGGATGCGTTCGCAGATCCAGGCCAGCGCGGTGCCCTTGTCCCAGTCGATGTCCGGCCGCAGCTCGACGACCTTGCGGCCGCTGGTCACCCGAAGTCCGCATTGTCGTCCGTGCCGGTGCGCCGCCGCGATCACCTCGGCCACGCGCTCGGCTGCGACATTGCGGTAGTGCACCGCCACAGCGAACCGCTTGTGCTCAACGCGTGCTCCCGGAATCCGGCTCAACTCATCACACAGCCCAGTGGCCGCGCTCTCCAGCACACCTACGGCAGCGACCGCGGCATCATGCTGGTGGTAACTGCCGTCGGGTCCGGTCAGTTCGAAGCCGTGGCTGCCGGCATACCAGATTCCCGGCACCCCCATCCGGTCACGGATATCCGCCAGGTCGCGGCCGGACAGGATCGCCACCGGGCACTGTGCTGCCAGATGCCCGAGTGCCTCGGCCGCGCCGTCGACAAGCGTGGCCGCGTCAGGGTTCGGCACGATCTCCGACAACGTGCCGTCGTAGTCCAGGCAGATGAATGGCTGCCGGCCGGCGACGATGCCGATGAGCTGACCATAGGAATCGAGCGCGTTGGGGCGCTGGGACATGCGCTTGTCACCGGTGCGGATCTCGATGTCGGCGAGATGAGGGACGACGACGTCGGCCCCGCGTCGCAGTAGCTCGCCGGCATTCTCGTCTTGGCCGACACCGATGACGACGGCGAAGCCGCCCTCGGAGGCGGCTTCCAACCCGACTCCGGCGGCCTCGACAACGACCGACCGCTGCGGAGCCACACCCAGCTTCCCGGCGGCTGCCAAAAGATCCGTCAGCTCCGGCTTTGCGGAAAGCCCGGGTGCCCGCCCGGCGGCGCCGTCGACCCGGACGGTGAACGATTCAGCGATCCCGGCCGCTCCCAGCACCTGTTCGCACCGGCCGGCCGGCGAATAGATGGCCGTAGCAACGCCAGCCGGCCGCAGCTTACGCGCTAACGTGCCCATCGACTCCAACGCCGAGTCGTCGGTCCCCGGCCGCCCAGACAGGACAAGACTGTCGAGATCGAAGATCACAGCATCGTGTAAGCGCGGGTCGATCGTGACCGGCTTCATCGTGGGAACCAACCCCCTGCCCGAACTTGTTGCGACGGTAGGGAAACCGGCGGACCGCCCGGGATCTACGCGTAGTCTAATAGTTGCGCGTGCGTGAAGCGGCGAGAACCCTTTGGAGGCGATCCGAGCACTTCGGCAGCCGATTGGTGACTTAGGTCCCGGCCCGGTAGGCGGGCTGCCAAACAGGGAAAGCCTCGGCCAAACCTCAGCTGCGGGATAACGATCCGCAGCGCCTCAACGCCGCCGGTTCGGTGTTCCTCACCCGCCCGCTTCATCCGCACCACGGCCACGGTGGCCTCAGCCGAGGCGGATGTGACTAACCTCAGAACAAGGTCGGCAGCGCGATGGCCGAGTCGACCGCCAACGCGCAGAACACCACCGCCAGGTAGTTGTTCGATTGCAGGAACAACCGCAGCGGCTTGACCGGCTCGCCGGCGCGGACCCCGGCGTACAACTGATGGGCCATCGCCAGGAACCACCCCCCGGCCACCACGGCGACAGCCGCGTATAACCAGCCGGTCGCCAGCGCCAGCGCCAGGGTCGCCAGCACCGTCAGCCAGGTGTAGATCAGGATCTGCTTGGTGACCTGACGCTCGGTCGCGACAGCCGGCAGCATCGGCACGCCGGCCAGTTTGTAGTCGTCCTTGTAGCGCATGGCCAGTGCCCAAGTGTGCGGCGGCGTCCAGAAGAAGATGATCGCGAACATCACCAACGCCGGCCAGCCGATGGTGCCGGTGACAGCCGACCAGCCGATCATCACCGGCATGCAGCCGGCCGCACCGCCCCACACGACGTTTTGCGACGTGCGGCGCTTGAGCAGGAGCGTGTAGACGAACACATAGAACGCGATGGTGGCCAGGGCCAGCAGCCCCGACAGTAGGTTCGTCGTCCACCAGAGCCAGAAGAACGAGCCCACGCTGAGGACCAGTCCGAGCACCAGGGCGTTTCGCGTCGAAACAGCCGCTCGTGCCAGCGGCCGGCGCGCGGTCCGCTTCATCACCTTGTCGATATCGGCGTCGGCCACACAATTGAGCGTGTTGGCGCCTCCGGCGGCCAGCATCCCGCCGATCAACGTGTTGAGGATCAGCAGCGGGTTCACGGTGCCGCGGTGGGCGAACAGCATCGCGGGGATGGCGGTGACCAGCAGCAGTTCGATGACCCGCGGTTTGGTCAGCGCCAGATAAGCCAGCACGGTGCCGACTGCCCGGCTCCTTCTCGGCCCGCCGTCCGGGCCGCATGGTTGCCGGGCGGCGCCCTGTACTTGGCTCGGCGCGACGCGCCCGCGAACGCTCACGCAATAAACTCCTCGGGGTCGCAGCAGCGCGCAGCATCTACTACGCACGATGGTAGACCGCCCACCGGCAGTGGCCAGCCCGCAGGGTCCGTTCTCCCAGATTTTTCCGAGATTTCAGGACTGATTGCAAAGTGTCAGTCGCCGACGCGTAATTTTCACACCAGTCGGCGGTGGGGTACCCGAAATCCTGCACTGTAGAAGCCGGCACTCCCGCATTAGGGTGGGATTTGATCAGCTCGATGACCCAAGGACTGAGTCTGTGACCACACTCGAAGAGATCTCCTCGCTGACCCAACCGCACCGCCCCGACGACTGGTCCGAGATCGACTCGGCCGCTGTCGACACGATCCGGGTGCTGGCCGCGGACGCGGTCCAAAAAGTCGGCAACGGCCACCCCGGAACGGCGATGAGCCTGGCCCCGCTGGCCTACACCCTGTTCCAGCGCGCGATGCGCCACGACCCCAGCGACCCGCACTGGCTGGGCCGCGACCGGTTCATCCTGTCCTGCGGGCACAGCAGCCTGACGCTGTACATCCAGCTCTACCTCGGCGGATTCGGCCTGGAACTGTCCGACCTCGAGTCGCTGCGCACCTGGGGATCCAAAACTCCCGGCCACCCGGAGTTTCGGCACACCGAAGGCGTTGAAATCACCACGGGCCCGCTCGGCCAGGGGCTGGCCTCAGCGGTCGGCATGGCGATGGCTTCGCGCTACGAGCGCGGCCTGTTCGATCCGGATGCCGCGCCGGGCACCAGTCCGTTCGACCACTTCATCTATGTGATCGCTTCCGACGGCGACATCGAGGAAGGCGTGACCTCGGAGGCGTCATCGCTCGCCGCGGTCCAGCAGCTCGGCAACCTCATCGTGTTCTACGACCACAACGAGATCTCGATCGAGGACGACACCGACATCGCGCTGTGTGAGGACACCGCCGCGCGCTACGAGGCCTACGGTTGGCACGTGCAGAAGGTCGAGGGCGGCGAAAACGTCGTCGGCATCGAGGAGGCCATCGCCAACGCCAAAGCCGTCACCGACCGGCCATCGTTCATCGAGCTGCGCACCATCATCGGCTATCCCGCGCCGAACCTGATGAACACCGGCAAGGCACACGGCGCGGCGCTGGGCGACGACGAGGTGGCAGCCGTCAAGAAAGTCCTGGGATTCGATCCCGACAAGAAATTCGAGGTGCACGACGACGTCATCGCCCACACCCGCAGGCTGGTGGAGCGGGGCAAGGAAGCGCACGAGAAGTGGCAGGCCGATTTCGATGCCTGGGCTGGGCGCGAACCCGAACGCGAGGCGCTGCTGGACCGGTTGACCGCGGAGCAGTTGCCCGACGACTGGGACGCCGACATACCGCACTGGGAGCCCGGCTCCGAGCAGGTAGCCACCCGCAAGGCATCCGGAGCGGTGCTGGCCGCGGTGGGACCGAAGCTACCCGAACTGTGGGGCGGTTCGGCCGACCTGGCCGGCAGCAACGACACCACCATCAAGGGCGTGGACTCCTTTGGGCCACCGTCGATTTCGACCAAGGAGTACACCGCCAACTGGTACGGCCGGACGTTGCATTTCGGTGTACGTGAGCACACGATGGGCGCAATCCTGTCCGGCATCGTGCTGCACGGGCCCACCCGCGCCTACGGCGGCACGTTCCTGACCTTCTCCGACTACATGCGTCCGGCGGTGCGATTGGCCGCACTGATGGATATCGACACCATCTACGTGTGGACGCACGACTCGATCGGGCTCGGCGAGGACGGACCGACCCATCAGCCGATCGAACACCTTTCGGCGCTGCGCGCCATTCCCAAGCTGTCGGTGGTGCGCCCGGCCGACGCCAACGAGACGGCCTACGCCTGGCGCACGATCCTGGCCCGCGGCAACGGCAGCGGTCCGGTGGGGCTGATCCTGACCCGCCAAGGTGTGCCGGTGCTTCAGGGCACCAACGCCGACGGTGTCGCGCGGGGCGGCTACATACTGGGCGAAGAGGGTAGCGAAGATCCCGACGTCGTTTTGATTGCCACCGGCTCTGAGGTCCAGCTCGCGGTCGAGGCTGCGAAGTTGTTGGCGGACAAGGACATCATCGCGCGGGTGGTGTCCATGCCGTGCGTGGAGTGGTTCGAGTCCCAACCGAGCGACTATCGCGACAGCGTGCTGCCCCCGTCCGTGTCGGCCAGGGTGGCCGTCGAGGCCGGCATCGCGCAATGCTGGCACAAGCTGGTCGGCGACACTGGGAAGATCGTCTCGATCGAGCACTACGGAGAATCCGCAGACGCTAAGACATTGTTCCGTGAATTCGGCTTCACCGCCGAAGCCGTCGCTGCCGCCGCGAAGCAGGTAGTGGATAACTGAGAAAGGGTGATTCACATGACCAGTCAGAACCCTAACCTCGCGGCGCTGAGCGCCGCAGGGGTATCTGTTTGGCTGGATGACTTGTCGCGGGACCGGCTGCAGTCGGGCAACCTGCAGGAGCTGATCGACACCAAGAGTGTCGTCGGCGTGACCACCAACCCATCCATCTTCCAGAAAGCCTTCGCGGACGGCCACGCCTACGATGGCCAGATCGCCGAGCTGGCCGAGCGCGGCGCCGACGTCGATGCCACCGTGCGAACCGTCACAACCGACGACGTGCGCAGCGCATGCGACGTGCTGGCGCGTGAGTGGGAGGCCTCCGACGGGATCGACGGCCGGGTGTCCATCGAGGTCGACCCGCGGCTGGCGAACGAGACCGACAAGACCATTGCGCAGGCCGTCGAGCTGTGGAAAATCGTCGACCGGCCGAACCTGTTGATCAAGATTCCGGCGACCAAGGCTGGACTTCCGGCCATCACCGCCGTTCTAGCGGAAGGGATTTCGGTCAACGTCACGCTGATCTTCTCCGTCGAGCGGCACCACCAGGTGATGGACGCCTACCTAGCCGGCATGGAAAAGGCCCGCCAAGCCGGACATGATCTGTCCAAAATCCATTCGGTGGCATCGTTTTTCGTTTCGCGGGTGGACACCGAAGTCGACAAGCGGCTGGAGCAGATCGGCTCGGAGGACGCGCTGGCGCTGCGCGGCCAGGCCGGCGTGGCCAACGCCCGGCTGGCCTACGCGGCCTACCAGGAGGTCTTCGACGGCGGCGATCGCTACCGGGCGCTCAAGGCCGACGGAGCCCGCGTGCAGCGCCCGCTGTGGGCGTCGACCGGGGTCAAGAACCCCGACTACTCCGACACCCTCTACGTCACCGAGCTGGTCGCGCCGAACACGGTAAACACCATGCCGGAGAAGACAATCGATGCCGTCGCGGATCACGGCATCGTCAGGGGAGACACGGTCACCGGCACCGGTGCTGCCGCCCAGGAGGTGTTCGACAAGTTGGCGGCGGTCGGGATCGACTTGGCCGACGTGTTCGTGGTGCTGGAAAACGAAGGCGTGGAGAAGTTCGTGGATTCCTGGACCGAGCTGCTGGAGGAAACGCAGAAACAGCTGGGTTCCGCCGCGAAATGAGTCCGGCTCGCGCTGCTACACAATGGCATAACCCGTTACGGGACAAGCGGGATAAGCGACTGCCCAGGATCGCCGGCCCGTGCGGCATGGTGATTTTCGGCGTCACCGGGGACCTGGCCCGCAAGAAAGTGATGCCGGCCATCTACGACCTGGCCAATCGCGGGCTGCTGCCACCCACCTTCTCGCTGGTGGGCTTCGCCCGCCGGGACTGGGACACCGAAGATTTCGGCCAAGTGGTCTACCAGGCCGTCAAAGACCACTGCCGCACGCCGTTCCGCCAGGAGAACTGGGAGCGGCTGGCCGAGGGATTCCGGTTTGTGCCAGGCTCTTTCGACGACGACAAGTCGTTTTCCCGGCTCGCCGAAACCCTGGAAAAGCTCGATGCCGAGCGCGGCACCGGCGGCAATCACGCCTTCTACTTGGCGATTCCGCCCAAGTCGTTCCCGGTGGTGTGTGAACAACTACACAAGTCCGGTTTGGCCCGCCCGCAGGGCGACAGATGGAGCCGGGTGGTCATCGAGAAACCGTTCGGCCATGATCTGGAAAGCGCGGAAGCCCTGAACAGGGCGGTCAACGCCGTCTTTCCGGAGGAGGCGGTGTTCCGGATCGACCACTACCTGGGCAAAGAGACGGTGCGCAACATCCTGGCGCTGCGGTTCGCCAATCAGTTGTTCGACCCGATCTGGAATGCGCACTACGTCGACCACGTGCAGATCACCATGGCCGAAGACATCGGACTGGGCGGGCGGGCCGGCTACTACGACGGCATCGGTGCGGCCCGCGACGTGATCCAGAATCATCTGATGCAACTGCTGGCCCTGACCGCAATGGAAGAGCCGGTCAGCTTCAATCCGACGGCGTTGCAGACCGAGAAGATCAAGGTGCTTTCGGCAACGCAATTGGCCGAACCGCTCGACGAGACCACCAGCCGCGGCCAATACACCGCGGGTTGGCAGGGCGGGGAGAAAGTCGTCGGGCTGCTCGACGAAGAAGGCTTCGCCAAGGACTCCGCCACCGAGACGTTCGCCGCCATCACACTGGAGGTCGACACCCGCCGCTGGGCCGGTGTGCCGTTCTACCTGCGAACGGGTAAACGCCTGGGCCGCAGGGTGACCGAAATCGCTCTGATCTTCAAACGCGCACCGCATCTGCCGTTCGACGCCACGATGACCGACGAGCTGGGCACCAACGCCATGGTCATCCGGGTGCAGCCCGACGAAGGCGTCACGCTGCGATTCGGCTCCAAGGTGCCGGGCACCGCGATGGAGGTCCGCGATGTCAACATGGATTTCTCCTACGGCTCGGCGTTCGCCGAAGAATCGCCAGAGGCCTACGAACAGTTGATCCTTGACGTCTTGTTGGGCGAGCCGTCGCTGTTCCCGGTTAATGAGGAGGTCGAATTGGCTTGGGAAATACTCGATCCCGTCCTCGACAACTGGGCGACACACGGTAAGCCCGACCCCTATGAGGCCGGCACTTGGGGTCCGGAGTCATCCTTCGAGATGCTGCATCGCACCGGCCGGGAATGGCGGCGACCATGATCCGCGCCGGCGACTATATAGCACGCAGCGATGAGGTGGGGGCACCTCCCGCTTGCGGGGGAGAGCGGCGCAAATGATCGTCGATCTGCCCGACACCACCACCACAGCCGTCAACAAGAAGCTCGACGAACTGCGTGAAAAAGTCGGTGCTGTCACGATGGGCCGGGTACTGACGCTGATCATCGCGCCGGACAGCGACGCCGTGATCGAAGAGTCCATCGAAGCGGCCAACAACGCCAGCCATGAACATCCCAGCCGGATCATCGTCACGATGAGAGGCGATCCATACGCCGACAAACCCCGCTTGGACGCACAACTGCGCGCCGGCGGCGACACCGGCGCCAGCGAGGTTGTCGTGCTGCGCCTATCCGGGCCGCTGGCCGGTCACGCCGCCAGCGTGGTCATCCCTTTTCTGCTCCCCGACATCCCGGTGGTGGCGTGGTGGCCCGACGTCGCCCCGGCGGTGCCCGCCCAAGACCCATTGGGCAAGTTGGCGATTCGGCGCATCACCGACGCCACCAACGGCATCGATCCCTTGTCGGCGATCAAAAGCCGGCTACCCGGCTACAGCGCAGGTGACACCGATCTGGCCTGGGCCCGCATCACCTACTGGCGAGCGCTGCTCACCTCCGCCGTCGACCAGCCGCCCCACGAACCAATCGAGTCGGCACTGGTTTCCGGCCTGAAAACCGAACCTGCGCTTGACGTCCTCGCGGGCTGGCTGGCCAGCCGGATCGATGGACCGGTGCGCCGAGCGGTCGGCGAACTCAAGATCGAACTGGTACGCAAAAGCGAGACCATCGTCTTGCGCCGGCCCCAGGAAGGCAGGACGGCCACACTGAGCCGGACAGCCAAGCCGGATGCGCTGCTTCCACTGGCGCGCAGGGAAACCGGCGAGTGCCTTGCCGAAGACCTGCGGCGGCTGGATCCCGACGAGATCTACCAAATAGCGCTGCAAGGCATTGAGAAAGTGCAGTACGTGTGAGCACCGTCGTCGAGATTTTCCCGGAAAGCCAAACCCTGGTCGGGGCCGCCGCCAGGCGACTGGTCGATACCATTCATGCGGCCGTAGCGGCCCGCGGCCGAGCGCTGATCGTGCTGACCGGCGGCGGCAACGGCATCGGGCTGCTGCAGTCCCTCGGCTCGGAGGGACGGCACATCGACTGGTCCACGGTGCATCTGTTCTGGGGCGACGAACGCTACGTTTCCGAGGATGACGACGAACGCAACGACAAGCAGGCGCGGGCAGCGTTGCTCGATCACATCGACATCCCGTCGAGCCATGTGCACGCGATGCCGGCCAGCGACGGTGAATTCGGCAATGATCTCGCCGCCGCGGCGCTGGCCTACGAACAGCTGCTGGCGGCCAACGCCGACCCCGGCCAGCCGGTACCGAATTTCGATGTCCACCTGCTGGGTATGGGACCGGAGGGCCACATCAACTCTCTGTTCCCCGATAGCCCGGCCGTGCTGGAGACCACCCGCATGGTGGTGGCTGTCGAGGACTCTCCCAAGCCGCCGCCGCAACGAATCACCTTGACCCTGCCGGCAGTTCAGCGTTCCCGCGAGGTCTGGCTGATGGTCTCCGGGTCGGCCAAGGCAGATGCGGTGGCCTCGGCCATCGGTGGCGCCCCACCGGTCTCGGTACCGGCCGCCGGGGCGATCGGACTGGAGACGACGCTCTGGCTGCTCGACGAGGAGGCCGCCGCCAAGCTGCCCTCTCGCCCCGGACAGTCAAGCTAGCCGCGCCAAAAGCGGCGCTCGGCCTGCCGGTCGCCGTACCCGGCCTGGTAGTCACCCAGTCGTTGCTGCACATCCAGTTAGAGGCGTGGGGGCAGTTAGAGGCGTGGGGGTCTATCACGGTTCCATCCGGGTCATAATGACCGCATGGCAGACGGAACCGTGCGCAGCGGGCAGGAGCGAAGCCGGATCAAGACCCTCACCCAGGCTGCGTTGAACGCCGACAAGACGGTGGAGCAGGTCGAAGATGTCCTGGACGGCCTGAGCAGAACCATGAGAGAGCTGAACAGCTCCCTTACGGCCTTGAACGCCACGGTTGAACGCATGGAAAGCGGCCTTGATCATCTGGACGGCACCCTCTCCAGCCTGGACGATCTCGCGAAGCGGCTGATCGTGCTGGTCGCGCCGGTGGAGGCCATCGCCGATCGGATCGACGACATGGTCAAGGTGGGCGAGACGGTGATGTCTCCGCTGTCGGCCACCGAGCACGCCGTGCGCGGCATGGTGGACAGGCTGCGGAACCGGACGGCGCGCTGAACAGACCGCTTGTTAGGTGGGTGTCACCCGCTATTTCTCAGCGCGCTGGCCAACCCGTTCATCGTCAGCAGAATGCCGCGCTGCACCAATTCGTCGTCGTCGCCCGAGCGGTAGCGGCGGAGCAACTCCACCTGCAGGTGGTTCAGCGGCTCCAGATACGGGAAGCGGTTGAACACCGAACGTGCCAGCGCGGGGTTGTCGGCAAGCAGGTCGTCTTGACCAGTGATGAGCTTGTGCATGGCGATGGTTCGCCGGTGCTCGTCGACGATCTTGTCGAATACTCTGGGCCGCAATTCTTCGTCGGCCACCAGCTCGGCGTAATGGGCCGCCAGGCCGAGATCGCTCTTGGCCAGCACCTGTGCCATGTTCGAAAGGACGCTGGCAAAGAACGGCCAGCGCTGATACAGCTCGTGCAGTATTTCCACCCGCTCGGCTTCACTTTCGGGGCCCGCCGCGATCCACTGCTCGAACGCCGCCCCGGTGCCGTACCAGCCCGGGAGCATCACCCGCGACTGGCTCCATGCCAGCACCCACGGGATGGCGCGCAGGTCTGCGATCGAGGCGGTGGGTTTGCGTGATGTCGGCCGGCTCCCTATGTTCAGCGAGCCGATCTCGCTGACCGGTGTGGAAGCCATGAAATATTCGACGAAACCCGGTGTGTCATGGACTAATTCGGCGTAAGCGCGCTGCGCGAGAGTGGCCACTTCGTCGAGCACCGCGTAGGCCGGCTCCGCGGCGTCGCCCAGGCCCTCGACATCGAGCAGCGTGGACTCCAGCGTGGCGGCCAGCAAGCTTTCCAGATTGCGTCGCGCCATCTGGGGTTCGGCGTATTTGGCGGCGATCACCTCACCCTGCTCGGTGAGCCGCAGCGAACCGTTCACCGCTCCCGGTGGTTGCGCCAGGATGGCTTGGTAGCTTGGCCCGCCACCGCGGCCGACGGTACCGCCACGACCGTGGAAGAGCCGCAACCGGATTCCGGTTTTGCGGGCCACTTCGACCAGGGCCAGCTCGGCGCGGTAGACCGCCCAGTTGGCGGCCAGGTAACCGCCGTCCTTGTTGGAGTCGGAGTAGCCGAGCATCACTTCTTGAGATTCGCCCCGGGCGGCGACAATCGCTCGGTAGAGGGGAAGTTCCAGCATCGCGTGCAGGATCGCCGCGCCGTTGTGCAGATCGTCGATCGTCTCGAAGAGCGGTGAGATGGCCGCCGGACAGTACGGTTCCGGCCCGGAGGCGTCCAGCAGGCCGGCCTCTTTCAGCAGGATCGCGGCCTCCAAGACGTCAGAGACCGAACGGCACATCGAGATGACGTAGTTGGGTACGACGGCGGGACCGTAGCGCTCGACGGCGCGCGCGGCGGCCCCGATTACGTCGAGCTCTTTGCGGGCCAGGTCGGACAATTGCGCACGGTCACCGACCAGTGGACGGCGGGTGCTCAGCTCGCCCGCCAGCAGCGCGACCCGCTCGTCTTCGGGCAGCGAACTGTAGTCCGGGTGCACCCCGGCCCACGCCAACAGCTCCCCAACCACCTCTTCGTGCACGTCGGAGTTTTGTCGCATGTCCAGGCCGCATAAATGAAAACCGAAGACACGCACGCCTTCTCGTAACAGGGCCAGCCGATCGTCGGCCAACAGCGCACTGCCGTGGGCGCGCAGTGAGTCGTCAATGGTGTCGAGATCGGCAAGCAGTTCGGCCGGGGTGCAATACGGTGGCAAGCCCAGGTCAAGCCCATGCTGCGGTTGCCGGTCCAAGATATCGGCGGCGGTCGCGGTAAGCCGACCGCGGATTACCCGCAGCGCCCGCCGGTACGGCTCGTCGGCGCGGGCAATCTCCTGGCAGCCCTCGGCCAGTGCGGCCAGCTCAGGGGTGACGGAGAGGAGTCGCGCCGACATCGACAGCTCCTGCTCGAGAGCGGTGAGTTCGGCCAAGTAGTGCGCCAGCGCGGTGAACGCGGCGCTGCCGGTGGCCAGCCGCACCACGTCGGCCGTCACGTTCGGATTGCCATCGCGGTCACCGCCGATCCAGGAGCCCGGTTGCACGATCGGTGCGGAAAGCAGCTCGGCGTCGGGCCAGCGAGCCCGCAACGCGTCCCGAACCTCGGCGTTGACCTGCGGTATCACCTTGAAAAGCGCAGCGGGGTAATAGCGCAGGCCGACCTCGATCTCGTCGGTGATCTGCAGCCGGGACAACCGGAGCAGCGCGGTCTGCCACAGCGTGAGGACCTGGCGGCGCAGCTCGAGTTCGATGTTGCGGCCGTCGTCGGTTTCCGTGTGCCCCTCGGCATGCAACCGCATCAACTCGGTGATCCGGTGCTGGGTGACGAAAACGGTGCGCCGACGGGTCTCGGTGGGATGGGCGGTGATCACCGGGGAGACCAGGGCACCCTGCAACGCGTGGGCCACGGTGGCCGAATCCAGCTCTGCCAGGTCAAGTTTCGCGTAGGTCGCGGCTAGGCTGCTGTCCTGTGGCGGCTCGCCGGCAGCGACGTGAATCGCGCGTCGGCGCTCCCGGTGGATGTCTTCGGCCACGTTGGCCAGCAGCGCGAAGTGGCTGAACGCCCGGATGACCGGGATTGCGCGGTGGATGTCGAGCCCAGAGAACATCCGCGCCATCTCGGCCCGATCGATCTCCGAGTGCCGCACCCGAAACGATTCCACCCGGGCACGTTCCACGAGGTCGAAAACCTCGTGACCGTTCTGCTCCCGCACCGTGTCGCCCAGGATGGTGCCCAACAACCTGATGTCGGCACGCATCGGCTCGGTGGCCTCGCGACCGACCAGGGTCCGCTGGACGGCACCGATCGGTTCCAGCGCGGTATCAGAAACCTCAACCATGAGTCCCAGTATCGGCGCGGATCGCGTCGTCCGCCCGCCGACGGGTCAGCCGTACTTGATCAACAGGGCTATACCGACGATGCACACCAGCCAGATGCCGGCGATGAACAGCGTCAACCGGTCCAGGTTTTTCTCCACCACCGTCGACCCGGACAGGCTGGACTGCACACCGCCGCCGAACAGCGTCGACAGGCCGCCACCCTTGGCGCGGTGCAGCAGCACCAGCAGCACCACCAAGATGCTGGTGACCACCAGGGTGATCTGTAGGGCCAACTGCATGACCGAAAGCCTACCGGTGGTGCCGTGGTGTCACGGCAGCGGCCCACCGGCGGCGATCGCCGTCAGCGTCGCGAACTGCTCACCATCCAATGAGGCCCCACCGACCAAAGCCCCGTCGATGTCGTCGCGGGCGATGATGTCGCCGACGTTCTTGGCGGTCACCGAGCCGCCGTACAGCACCCGCACGGTGTCGGCGATCTGCGGCGATGCCAAACTGCCCAATTCCTTGCGGATCGCCGCGCACACCTCCTGGGCGTCGGCGGCGCTGGCCACCCGCCCGGTGCCGATCGCCCAGACCGGCTCATAGGCGATGACGACGGTGCCGATCTGCTCGGCGGAGAGCCCGGCCAGCGAGCCACGCAGTTGCTCCACGTTGTGGGCCACGTGGTTTCCCGCCTCGCGGACGTCGAGATGCTCACCGATGCAGACGATCGGGGTCAATTCGTGCTTGAGGGCAGCGGCGGCCTTGGCGGCCACCAGCGCGTCATCCTCGTTGTGGTAGCTGCGCCGCTCGGAGTGTCCGACAACGACGAACGTGCAGCCCAGCTTGGCCAGGAAGGTACCGCTGATGTCACCGGTGTAGGCACCCGAGTCGTGTGGGGACACGTCCTGGCCACCGTAGGTGAGCCGCAGCTTGTCGCCGTCGACCAGGGTTTGCACGCTGCGCAGGTCGGTGAACGGCGGCAGAACCGTGACGTCAACCTTGTCGTAGTACTTGTCGGGCAACGCGAACGCAATCTTTTGCACCAGTCCGATCGCCTCGAAGTGATTGAGGTTCATCTTCCAGTTGCCGGCGATCAGTGGCTTGCGGCTCACGCGGCTCCGCCTCCCTTGGCCTGACTTGGCTGCGGACGGCCCAGTACCTCGATCCCGGGTAGCGTCTTGCCCTCAAGATATTCCAGCGATGCGCCACCGCCGGTGGAGATGTGCGAGAAGGCACCCCCCGGAATGTTGAGCGCGTGCACCGCGGCCGCGGAATCCCCGCCGCCCACCACGCTGAATGCCCCCTTGCCGGTCGCCGCGGCGATGGCCTCGGCGACCCCCTTGGTGCCCTCGGCGAACGCCGGGAACTCGAACACGCCCATCGGGCCGTTCCAGAAGATCGTCCTGGCGTTGGACAACAATGTCGCGAACCGTTTGACTGATCCCGGCCCGATATCCAGCCCGATCAGGTCCTCCGGGATGGCATCGGCCGCGACGGTCTGCGGCGGCGAGTCGGCGGCGAACTTCTCGGCCACCACGATGTCCACCGGGAGTCGCAGCACGTCGACGTAGGTGTCCAGCAGCCTGCGGCAGGTATCGACCATATCGGTTTCCAGCAGTGACTTGCCCACCGAAAAGCCCTGCGCGGCAAGGAATGTAAAACACATCCCGCCACCGATCACGATACTGTCGGCCTTGGTCGCCAGCGACTCGATGACGCCGAGCTTGTCCGACACTTTCGAACCGCCGAGAACCACCGCATATGGCCGTTGGGTGGAGCTGGTCAGCTGCTCGAGCACCCGTATCTCCTCGGCCACCAGCGTGCCGGCGTAGTGCGGCAGCAGCGTGGCCACGTCGTACACCGAGGCCTGCTTGCGGTGCACCACCCCGAAGCCGTCGGAGACGAAAGCCCCTGCCGGCCCGACCAATTCAGCCAGTTCTCGGGCCAGTGCGAGTCGCTCGCCGTCATCCTTGCTGGTTTCGCGCGGGTCGAACCGAACGTTCTCCAGCAGCAGGATGTCGCCGTCCGTGAGTCCCTCGGCACGGGCGAGCGCGTCGGTGCCGACGACGTCGCCGGCCAGCTGCACGTGCCGGCCCAGCTGGTCGCCGAGTGCCGCAGCCACCGGTGCCAGCGACAGCTTGGGATCGGGACCGTTCTTGGGACGGCCCAGATGCGCGGTCACCACCACCTTGGCGCCGGCCTCCACCAAGGCCTTAAGCGTGGGTACCGACGCGGTGATCCGGCCGGGATCGGTGATGGTCCCGTCGTCGAGCGGCACATTCAGATCCGAGCGCACCAGCACGCTGCGACCCGAAACGCCTTGCGCCAGAAGTTCTTCGAGAGTCTGGATGGACACGGTTTACAGCGACTTGCCGACCAGGGCGACCAGATCGATGAGGCGGTTGGAGTAGCCCCATTCGTTGTCGTACCAGGACACCACCTTGGCTTGGTTGTCGATCACCTTGGTGAGACCGGAGTCGAAGATCGAACTGTGCGGATCGGTGACGATGTCGCTGGAGACGATCGGCGCGGCGTAGTACTTCAGGATGCCCTTGAGCTTGCCTTCGGCGGCGGCCTTGAATGCCGCGTTGATCTCGTCGGCGCTGGCGGATTTGGACAGCTCGGCCGTCAGGTCGGTGACCGAGCCGGTGGGTATCGGCACTCGCAGCGCGTAACCGTCGAGCTTGCCCTTCAGCTCGGGCATCACCAGCCCGATGGCCTTGGCCGCGCCGGTGGAGGTCGGCACGATGTTCAGCGCGGCGGCGCGGGCGCGACGCAGGTCCTTGTGCGGCCCGTCCTGCAGGTTCTGATCCTGGGTGTAGGCGTGGATGGTGGTCATCAGGCCCTTGACGATGCCGAACTCGTCGTGCAGCACTTTGGCCAGCGGCGCAAGGCAGTTCGTCGTGCACGAGGCATTGGAGATGATGTTCTGACTGCCGTCGTACTTGTCGTCGTTGACGCCCAGCACGATGGTGATGTCGGGATCGGTGGCGGGCGCGGAGATGATCACTTTCTTGGCGCCGGCCTCCAAGTGTCCTTTGGCCTTGGCCGCGTTGGTGAACAGCCCGGTGGATTCCACGACGACATCGACGCCGAGGTCTTTCCATGGCAGAGCGGCCGGGCCCTCCCTGACCTCGAGCGCCTTGATTTTGTGGTTGCCGACGACGATCGTGTCCTCGCCTTCGAGGCTGACGTCGTAGGGCAGCCGGCCCAGGATCGAGTCGAATTTGAGCAGGTGCGCCAGCGTGTTGTTGTCGGTGATGTCATTGACGGCGACCACTTCCATGTCGGCGGTACCCTGCTCCTGTTGAGCCAATAGGGCCCGGTAGAAGTTGCGCCCGATTCGACCGAAGCCGTTGATGCCTACTCGGACCGTCACTTGTCTCTCCCTGTCTTTCCCGTGTCCGCTGATGAGCGCTCGCCGTCAGCCTAGATCAGTAACGGCTACCGTTGCCGCGCCGGTAAGAGTGTGGACCGTTGCCCCTGCGAAAAGCCATCGCCGGACCGTCTGTCCGATGCCGTACATCAGCTACCCAAGTTGACTGCAAACGGCTGGCGAGTCAGAGCCGAGCGACGAGATCGGGTCGGCCTACCGGCCGCTGGCGGCAGCGGCGCCGGTGGCGACACCCCACCAGGACCACCAGCCCCAGCTGCCCCCATAGTCGACGCCGGTGCTACCGCCGGAGGCAGCGCACCAACCCCGCCGGGTGCACCTGCCCCAGCGGCCCAGGTAGTCGACACCGGCGCTCTGGCTACCCCACCACTACCGGCTCGCCGTGACCAATGGTGACGTCAGCCGCGGCGTTGCTTCCGGAGCCAACCCAGCGCTGACTCGGCGGCGTGGTAACCACACAGCCCGTGGATACCGGCTCCCGGCGGGGTGGACTGTGAACACAGGTAGACACCTGGCACGCCGGTCGCGTAAGGGTTGACGGCGATCCGCGGGCGGAAGATGACCTGCAGCCGGTCGTTGGCGCCACCAATGATGTCGCCGCCGATGAAGTTGGGGTTGTAGGCCTCGAGGTCGGCAGTGCCCTTGCTGACGGTCGCGACGACGCGCTCGCGGAATCCCGGGGCGAAGCGCTCTATCTGGTCGACGACGGCGGCGGTGGCGTCGCCGGTGTAGCCGAACGGCACGTGCGCGTAAGCCCATATCGGGTTGATATCGCCCGCAGACCGGGATCGGTCGGCCAGGTACTGCTGCCCGACGAGCACAAACGGCCGTTGCACCATCTCGCCTTCTGCGCGTTGACGTTCCGTGTCCGCCATCTCAGCGAACGTGCCGCCGAGATGCACAGTCCCGGCCCGCCCACAGTCGGGGTTCGTCCACGGGATGTCGCCCTCGATGGCGAAGTCGACCTTGAACGCCGACGACCCCTCGCGGTAGCGCCGATAGGACCGCTGAATTCGGCTGGGCATCACATCGCCGTAGATCTTGAGGGCCACGGCCGGGCTGAGATCGAGCATGACGATGTCGGCATCGGGGATGTCGCGACGACTGGCGACGGTCACTCCGGTGGTCACGGTACCGCCGTGCGCATTCAGGGCGGCGGCCAGGGCACCGACGATCGAGCCAGACCCTCCTTGAGCCACGGGCCAGCCGTAACGGTGCCCGCTGGCCAGCATCATCAGCCCAAGGGATGCGGTGAGCGGCCGGTCCAGCCGGGTGAAGACGTGCGCGGCCGTGCCGCCGAACAATGCGCGCGCCTGCTCGGTGCGAAACCAGCGGGCCATCGTGGTGGCCGGTAGCACCGCACGCGGCCCGAAGCTGGCCAGGCGAACCGGGTGGCGCGGAATGTTGAGCACCGGGCGAAGCAAATCCTCGGCCAGCGAATCGAAACCCGCCGCAAGGTCCCCTACCGCACGCCGCCAGCGGGTTGCGTCCGGTCCCATGCGGGCCGTGGTCTGATCGATCGACTGGTAGAGCACCCCGGCGGTGCCGTCGTCGAGCGGGTGCGCACAGTCGATCTCCGGCCACTTCCACACCAGCCCGTAGCTTTGCAGGTCGATCTGTTTCCAAAACGGCGAACCGATGCCCATGGGGTGAAAGGCCGAGCAGTGGTCGTGGATGACTCCGGAGATCGTCAGCTCACCCGAGCGGGCTCCCCCGCCGATCGTGTCGCAAGCCTCCAGCACCTCTACGTCGACACCACGACGGGCAAGGTGGATCGCCGCGGCCAGACCGTTGGGCCCGGCACCGACCACCACCGCCGCGGTCATCAGGCGCTGCGCCCAGTCGTGACGTGGACGGGGAACTGGTCACCAGGCTCGGGCCACGGCTGGCGGGTCAGCATGTCCTTGACGTCGACATAGCCTGCCTCGATCAAGCCGGTCTTGGCGTCGACAATGCGGTACGCCTGGCGTTGGATGTGGATCGGTTGGCCCTCGAGAATGATGACGCGGACATCGCCCTCGTCGAATTGGCAGCGGCGCTGCACCGCGGCCACTAGCTGCTCGTTATGCAAATGCCCTTCGCCAAAGTTCCAGCCGACCAGGGGCCCAGCAACTATTTCGCCCTCCCGCATGCTGTAGTCGGCTTCGTTGTCGATCGCACGGGGTAACAACGCGTTGAGCGCCCTGCCGTGAGCGTGCATTGCCCGGAACGCTGCCGTCTTGTCGCTCATGATCTCGGCGGTAGCCGCGTCGTAGAGCTTGGCCAGCTGATTGACAACGAGCGCGGAGCTTTTGACAACGTTGGCTTCGATCTTGTCCTCGGCACCCGCGCGGAAGCACCACACGCTGGTAGCCCAGTTGCCGGCGTAGTAGCGCATCGCGGGCAAGAACGAAATCTTCTCGGGGAACAGGTTTCCCGCGATCGGCACAATCGCAAGCGCGACGATCAAGATAGCCAGCAGCAGCGGCGACTGAAGGTCGACAGCGTGGATCGTGCCGTAGTGCCCGAACAAGTAAAACAGCGAGAAGATGAAGAACACGTTCCACTCCAACGGGACTCCCATCGGCAGGTTGGAAAGGATGTTCAGGTGGAAGATCACCATGAACCCGATAAGGAACCATCGCCATGGCTGTCCGTCGGCAACGAACACCAGAACCCCCGGGACAAGGAATTCCGCCGTGGTGCCGCCAACATGGGCCATCACCTTCGGCAACCAGGAGGGCCGCAGGTCGTTCACCGGGTCGAGGTAGAGCATGTGTTTGAACCAAGTAAACATTTTGCTGCGCAGCAGCGCGTTGTTGCTCGTCATCACAGACACGACGTACGGAAAATGGTGGTTGATCTTGGAAGTTGCTGCGCCCCACCATAAACCGAGCATGATGATTTTGAAAGCCGCGATTTGATCGGTGAAGGGAAAAAAGAACACGATCAGCTTCAGCCAATAGTGTTCGCCGCGCGCGGCCAGGAAGATGGTTTTGTCGCGCAAACCCAGAATCGCCAGGGCAACGATCGTCGGCAGCACCCGGACGGGATCGACCAGACCGACATCGCCCGTGCCGGTGACCGATCCGCCGTGGCCGGGCGACAACAACGCCCACACTCCGCCGATCAACACGATGGCATAGAGAGCGACGTCGAAAGCGGTGCGGGTGTCACCGCTGGTGAACGGAACCTTGCCGGGCCAGGCAGGCAGCCGAATAGTGTTGGGCCGCAACCAATAAAGAAATCCACCGATCGGCGGCATGAAGCGACCGGTGAGCGGGCCGGATCCGCAGCCGAAGCCCAAGACCTCGAACAGCAGGGTGAAGATGATCACCTTCTGGTACACGATCGGTTGCGTCCACCAGTCGCCGATGCGGCCGAGGCCGCCCAGGCCAGGGGTCAGCGAGATGATCGCGGCCGGGGCGCCAACGTACACCGCGATCTTGAGCAGGTAAAGGAGGTACACCGCGTACGGGGTGCCGAAGCCGTGCTCAGCCCAGTGCCGGGTCACCACTTGCAGCCGCGTTGCCCGCGGCGTGGTCTGCCAGGTGTCGCGATCGACGTCGGGAAGCTCTGGTGTCATGAATCCCATGGTTGGCCTCGCTCCAGATGTGAAACCGGTTGGCGAATCCAATGTATCGGCACGGCAATGCCGCTGTGCCGATTTTGTGCGCCTTCTTTCCCGGCGGCCGATTGAGCAGCGGAACTGCGTGAGAGAGGCTGATTTACCTGGCAAGCCGGCGGCGCTCGTGCTACCTAGGGGACGACAAACCGCGTCCGCGCAGAAAGTGTGGCAACTTCGCCGGGGGGCTGCCGGGGAAATCGCCGGCGCAGCTGTTCGATCATGCCGTCGAGAGTCTGCCGATCTTGTTCTTCGATGCGCGTCATGCGCCGAAAACTGCAGGCGGCTTCGATGTCGCCGTTGGCTTCCGAGGTGGCGATCGCCTTCTGATATTCCTCGATCCGGTGGTCGACGAGACGGCGGTTCTGCGTCAGCAGACGTACAAAGTAGTCGGCCTGCCGATGATCCGCCGTTTCCCACAGGGTCGCAGGGGTGTCGGCAGCACTGGTCGGCCGATCTACGGGCAGTGCGGACGGCGACGTCCCTTGACTGACATGGACCGGGTCACGGCGGACCGTGCCGACGCTCGGTCGGCGCGCACGTCGGTCACGAGCGCTGCTCGACCTGTGTGCAGCCCCCGAGCGTGCACCACGCTCGTCGGACAATCCGGCGAGGTCCATCTGGTCTCTTTCACCTGAGGTTGGCGTTGGGTTCGGCAACAATAGCGCGCCGGAACCGACCCCACCATATGCGCCGACGACGATGGGAGAAACACCATGACAGCGGCTCTGCCCCGGGTCGCTACCATCGAGGGACTCGACGCGGCAATGCAGCCTCGCCGGAGCGTCAAGGGAGGAACGTGACCGACAGCGATAGCCCAGATATCGGGGACATCGACAAGTGGGACCCCGGCCTGACCAAGCAACTGATGGCCGTGATGCGCCCGTTCTTGAAGACCTACTTCCGCTCGGAGGTGCACGGCCTGGATTCCTTCCCGCCCGGCGGAGCGCTGGTGGTCGGTAACCATTCCGGCGGCATGTTCCCGATGGACGTCCCGGTCTTCAGCGCCGACTTCTATGAAAAATTCGGCTACGACCGGCCGGTCTATACGCTGAGCCATGACATTCTGATGACCGGCCCTACCGCCTCGTTTTTCCGGCGCACCGGCTATATCCGGGCCAACCGAGAGAACGCCGCCAAAGCCCTGCGGTCCGGCGGCGTCGTGATCGTTTTTCCCGGCGGCGACTACGACGCGTACCGACCCACCTTCTCGGAGAACGTCATCGACTTCAACGGCCGCAAGGGCTACGTCAGCACGGCCATCGAAGCCGGCGTGCCCATCGTGCCCGCGGTGTCCATCGGAGGACAGGAGACGCAGCTCTACCTGTCCCGGGGCACCTGGCTGGCCGAGCGGCTGGGGGTGAAGCGCTTGCTGCGCAGCGCCATCCTGCCGCTTTCGTTCGGCTTCCCGTTCGGGTTCAGTGCCGTGATCCCGCCCAATCTGCCGCTGCCCACCAAGATCGTCACGCAAGTGCTGGAACCGATCGACATCACCACGCAGTTCGGCGACGACCCAGACATCGACGAGGTAGACGAGCACGTGCGGTCGGTGATGCAGCAGGGCCTCAAGGAACTCGCCGCCAAGCGCCGTTTCCCGATTCTGGGCTGAGCCATGGCAAATCGTCTCAGCCAAACCTTCGGCCTGATCGACACCATGCGCCGCGCCGGATTGATCGCGCCGATGCGCCCAGACCGGTACCTGCGGATCGCTGCGGCCATGCGCCGCGAAAGCATGGGAATGACCTCCGGGTTCGCCAGTGCGGCCCAACGCTGCCCGGACCGGCCGGGTCTGGTCGACGAACTGGGCACCCTCACCTGGCGGCAACTCGACGAGCAGTGCAATGCGTTGGCCGCGGCGCTCCAAACGCTGCCCGGTGGGGCGCCGAAGGTCATCGGGATCATGTGCCGCAATCACCGCGGTTTCGTCGAGGCGCTGGTGGCCGCCAACCGGATCGGCTCCGACATCTTATTGCTCAATACGTCGTTCGCCGGACCGGCGCTGGCCGACGTCGTCAATCGCGAAGGCGTCGACACCGTGATTTACGACGAGGAATTCACCGCGACGGTGGACCGGGCCCTGGCCGACAAGCCCGACGCCACCCGCATCGTGGCATGGGCCGACGAAGAGCATGAGCTGACCGCTGAAAGACTCGAAAAACTCGACAAACTCGTCGCCGCCCACACCGGGCAACAGCTTAAACGCACCGGGCGCAAGGGCAAGACGATCCTGCTGACTTCCGGCACCACGGGAACCCCCAAGGGCGCCAAGCAGTCTGGCGGCAACGCCGGCATCGGCACGCTCAAGGCGATCCTGGACCGCATGCCGTGGCGGGCCGAGGAGCCCATAGTGATCGTGGCGCCGATGTTCCACGCGTGGGGCTTTTCACAGCTGCTGCTTGCAGCGTCGTTTGCCTGCACGGTGATCACCCGGCGCAAATTCGACCCGGAGGCAACGCTGGACCTCATCGACCGCCACCGGGCGACCGGCCTCGTGGTGGTGCCGGTGATGTTCGACCGCATCATGGATCTGCCCGCCGATGTACGAAACCGCTACAGCGGCAAGTCGTTGCGGTTCGCCGCGGCATCCGGCTCCCGAATGCGACCCGATGTTGTCATCGCGTTCATGGACCAGTTCGGCGACGTGATCTACAACAACTACAACGCCACCGAGGCCGGCATGATCGCGACCGCCACCCCGCAGGACCTGCGCGCGGCGCCCGACACCGCGGGCCGGCCCGCCGACGGATGCGAAATCCGGATCCTGGACCAGGAATTCAACGAGGTGCCCACCGGCGAGGTCGGCAGCATCTACGTCCGCAACAACACCCAGTTCGACGGCTACACGTCGGGCACCACCAAGGACTTCCACGCCGGGTTCATGTCGTCGGGCGACGTCGGGTACCTCGACGAAGCCGGGCGGTTGTTCGTCGTCGGCCGCGACGACGAGATGATCGTCTCCGGCGGGGAGAACGTCTACCCAATCGAGGTGGAGAAGACATTGGCAACACACCCCGACGTGGCGGAGGCGGCGGTGATCGGCGTGGACGATGAGCAGTACGGCCAGCGGCTGGCGGCATTCGTGGTGCTGGGCCCGGGCGCATCAGCGACCCCGGACACGCTCAAGCAACACGTGCGGGAGAACCTGGCCAACTACAAGGTGCCCCGCGAAATAACCGTCGTCGACGAACTTCCCCGCGGCAGCACCGGCAAAATCCTGAGCAGCGAACTGCAATCACGGGTCAGCGGCTCATGAAGCATTGGTTGCGGCGCCCGCGGCCGCTGGCCCGCGCGGCGGTAGAATTTATCAACGCCGCCAATGGATTACGCCCTCTGGCCCGTAAGGGCTACAGCACCGTCCTGGTGTTCTGGTTCGGCTGGCCGACGTCGGAGGTACCGGGCCTGTACTTTTCGGCCTCGCTGGTGGACGCGCTGCGCCGTGGCCGGCGCGGCGACTTCGCCGGGCCGCGGGGCAAGGCGGCACTGGGCCTGACGGCCGCGGCCTGGGTGATCCTGGCGGTGATCCGCTACCGGGGCGTCACCACGCCGGGCCCGGTGCTGGAGGCGGGTCTGCGCGAACAGCTGGGACCGGACTACGCCAGGGCGCTGGCCGACCTGCCGGCAGAGCCCTCGCGCCCGACCGGGGTCGGGCTGCAAACCGTCCCGCTGCGCACCACGTTGGCCCGGCGGCTTTTCGTCGAGAAGACCAACATCGTGTCCTACGGTCCGCACGGGCGGGCGAACCTGGCCGACATCTGGCGCCGTCGCGACCTGCCGCACGACGGCAAGGCGCCGGTCTTGCTGCAAGTCCCCGGCGGCGCGTGGGTCATCGGCTGGCGCCGGCCGCAGGCCTATCCGTTGATGAGCCACCTGGTTTCCCGCGGCTGGGTCTGCGTTTCGATGAACTACCGGGTCTCTCCCCGGCACACCTGGCCCGACCACATCGTCGACGTCAAACGGGCGCTGGCGTGGGTCAAAAAACACATCGCGGGCTACGGCGGGGACCCTGGCTTCGTCGCGATCACCGGCGGGTCCGCCGGGGGCCATCTGGCTGCATTGGCAGCGCTGACCCCCAACGACCCCAAGTTCCAGCCGGGCTTCGAAGACGCCGACACATCGGTGGCGGCCGCCGTGCCCATCTACGGGCGCTACGACTGGTACTCCACCGAAGGCGAGGGCCGTCGCGAGTTCGTCGGTTTGCTCGAGAAATTCGTGGTTAAACGGAAATTCGCCACCCACCGCGACATCTACCTCGATGCTTCGCCGATCCGGCAGCTACGGGCCGACTCACCACCGTTCTTCGTCTTGCACGGCCGCGACGATTCCCTGATTCCGGTCGGCGAAGCGCAAGAGTTCGTCGACGAACTGCGGGCGGTGTCGAAATCCCCGGTCGCTTATGCCGAGTTGCCCAGCGCCCAACACGCTTTCGACATCTTCGGTTCCCCGCGGGCGCACCGATCCGCGGAGGCGGTGGCGCAGTTCTTGTCGTGGGTCTACGCGACGAGCTACCTCAACCGCGACTAGCCGCTCAACGCGTTCTCGAGTTCCGTCAGCGCCGGTTCGATGCGGTCGGCCATGTCGTCGATGTCGTTGGCCACCTCGGGCGTCGTCACAAAACCGAAGTCCAGGTAGTCCTGGTAGGAGAAGCAGGTGATGTTCAGCGCGACGTCCATGACCGGCGGACCGAGCGGGACGAGCGAGTCTAATTTGGCGCCCGCCATGTACAACGGGAACTGCGGACCGGGGACATTGGAGACGACCAGGTTGATGGGGGCCAGATTTCGCGACAGTCCGCTGGCCGTGTACGCACGCGCGGCCAGCTGCAGCAGCCCGGGCGGCGTGGTTTCGGTCAGCCCCATGATCTGATGCGCGGACAGCGCCTTGGCCATTTCTTTGGCGCTCTGCGTGCTCTCGTAGATGGCCAGCAGCCGCTCGGCGGGGTCTTCGATATCGGTGGCAAGGGATACGGTCATCGAGCTCACCCTGTTTCCGACGTCGCTCTTGTTCTCGTCGGTACGGGTTGAGACGGGGATCTGCGCAATGAGCGGTTTGGCGGGCAGCTCGCCACGTTTCTGCAAGTATTCGCGGGCGGCGCCGGCCACGAGTGCGAGCACGACGTCGTTGAGCTTGACGCCGTACGCGTCCTTGACGGCCTTGGCCCGGGCCAGCTCGACGCGGCAGCCGGTAATGCGACGGTGCGGCGACACGGGCGCATTGAATCGGGTCTTGGGTGCTTCGAAGTAGCGCGGCGGCCTGCTGCGGATGCCCAACGTGGCGATCTGCTGGCGCAACGTCTGCTCCACCAGTCGGGCGATTCGGAAGGGTGTCTTGACTCCGACGTTGATCAGCGCGCCGACCGCGCGCCGTTCCAGGCCCGGGAGCTGAAATCCGGCCAGCGACCCGACCGTCTCCTGCTGTGGCGGCCGCGGTTCCGGCGTGACGTCCAAAAGGATTTCACCCAGCCCGGCGCCGGAGACCCCGTCAACGATGGCGTGGTGCATCTTGGTCAGTGTCGCGATCCGGCCGCCCTCGACGCCCTCGATCACCCACATTTCCCACAGTGGTCGGGACCGATCGAGCTTGTAGGACATCAGCCGGCCCACGAGCTCTTCGACCTCGCGGCGCCCACCGGGCGCGGGCACGCCGATGCGCCGGATGTGGAAGTCGATGTCTAATTCCTCGTCCTCGACGAACCAAGGCCGGTCCAGCCCGAGCGGTGCGCCGGTGACCCGCCACCGCAACTGCGGCAGCTCCGGCAGTCGCTCGATGATCAGCTCACGGAGTCGGGCAAAGCTGTACTCGGGCGCATCGCTGGGATCACAGATCGCCAGTGCACCCACGTGCATATGCCAGCCCGCAGTTTCTGCTGACCAAAACGCCGCATCGACACTCGAAAGCCGCATCATGCCCCGACCGTAGCCGTAGCCCGCCCGCAGCGCGGGGCTATGGCCAACAAACTAACGGCCAGTTAGGCGTCCTCCAGCAGGTCGGGAGTCACCGCTGATTCCGTGTCGGGGATGCCGTCCACCTTCGCCTTGCGATCGGCCATGGACAAGAGCCGCCGAATACGGCCTGCCACAGCGTCTTTCGTCATCGGCGGTTCGGCGAGCCGGCCGAGCTCCTCCAGCGACGCCTGCCGGTGCTCGACGCGTAGTTTGCCGGCCGAGGCCAGATGGTCGGGGACGGTGTCGCCGAGGATCTCCAGCGCCCGCTCCACCCGGGCGGCCGCCGCGACGGCGGCCCGCGCCGACCGGCGCAGATTGGCGTCGTCGAAATTGGCGAGCCGGTTGGCCGTCGCCCGCACCTCGCGGCGCATCCGGCGTTCCTCCCAGACGAGCCGGGTGTCCTGGGCGCCCATCCGGGTCAGCAGTGCGCCGATCGCCTCGCCGTCGCGCACGACGACCCGATCGGCGCCACGCACCTCGCGGGCCTTCGCGCTGACACCGAGCCGGCGTGCCGCGCCCACCAACGCCAGCGCGGCCTCCGGGCCGGGGCAACTGACCTCCAATGCGGACGAACGTCCCGGCTCGGTCAGCGATCCGTGCGCCAAAAAAGCTCCTCGCCATGCGGCTTCGGCGTCGACGATACTGCCGCCGACGACCTGGGCCGGCAGGCCGCGCACCGGACGCCCCCGGTTGTCGAGCAGTCCGGTCTGGCGTGCCAGCGCCTCACCGTCGTTGGCCACCCGCAGCACGTAGCGGGTGCTCTTACGAATCCCGCTGGCCGACAAGACATGCACGACCGCGTTGTATCCGTAGAGCTCAAAGATGTCCTTGCGCAGCCGCCGCGCGATGTTGCCCAGGTCCACCTCAGCTTCGACGACTACCCGGCCACCCACGATGTGCAACCCGCCGGCGAACCTCAGCAGGGACGTGACTTCCGCCCGACGCGCACTGACCGATTTCACGACCAGGCGGCTCAGCTCGTCCTTGACTTCGGTTGTCATCGCCACGCGTCGTCACCCCTTGGTCCGCTGCCAGCCGGTCCGTTGCCACCGGTCCGTGGACTTTCACTGTCGACCCGCATCTCTGCGGTGGCCGTGACCGGAGACGCTCCCGGGCCCTTGCGGCCCGATCGGACCCCGTCCAAGACCGCCGCGAGCTTGCCTGGATCATGTAAAGGTGTACCAGGTCTGGCCACGTCGGCGAAGTGGACCTGGGCTTGTAGCAATGTTGCGGTGCGGCGCAGTTGCTCGCGTTCCCGCTCACTCGGCACCCGTTCGGCGTCGATGATGACGTCGTGCACGGTGAACCCCGGCGCGTGCTGGGCCAGGACGTGCAGATGACGCTCGACGGAGAAACCGGCCGTCTCCCCCGGTTCGGCCACCAAATTGAGCACCAGCGCCCGCCGGGCAGTGGTGGCCCGCAGTGCCGCCGCCAGCCCCGGCACCAGCACATGCGGGATGACGCTGGTGAACCACGACCCGGGACCCAGCACCACCAGGTCGGCGGCCATGACGGCGTCGACCGCCTGCCTCGTCGCCGGAGGGTCGGTGGGAAGCAGCCGCACCCTTCGCACCTTGCCCGGTGTGGTCGCGATCGCCACCTGACCGCGGATCAGCCGGAAAATCCGCGGGTCCGCCTCCAGACCGGATACGTCGGCCTCGATCTGCAGCGCGATCGGGCACATCGGCAGCACCCTGCCTTTGACGCCGAGGATGCGTCCCAGCTCGTCGAGGGCGGCCACCGGATCGGCCAGCACCTCGGACAGGCCGGCCAGCATCAGGTTGCCGATGGGGTGTCCGGCCAGCGCGCCGCTGCCGCCGAATCGGTGCTGCAGGATGGTCGCCCACAGGCGCCCATGCGGACTATCAGATGCCAACGCCGCCAAGGCCATTCGCAAATCACCCGGTGGAATCACGTCTAGTTCGCTGCGCAACCGACCCGACGAGCCACCGTCGTCGGCAACGGTCACCACAGCGGTGACGTGGGGAGTCAGCCGGCGGGCTGCAGACAGCGTTGCGTACAAGCCGTGTCCGCCGCCCAGCGCAACGATGCCCTCACTCATTCGCGACCCAGATCCCGGTGCAGCACCCGCACCGACAGTTGGGCATTCCCCCTCAGCAACTCCATCAATGACTCGGCGATCGCGACGCTGCGATGCTTGCCGCCGGTGCAGCCGATGGCGACCGTCATGTAACGCTTGCCCTCCCGCCGGTAACCGTCGACAACCAGGTTTAGCAATCGATGGTAAGCGTCGAGAAACTCAGCCGCGCCGGGCTGGGCCAACACATAATCACTCACCGCCGGGTGTTGACCGGTGAGCGGACGCAACTCGTCGACCCAGTGCGGGTTCGGCAGGAATCGCACGTCCATCACCATGTCGGCGTCCATTGGCAGGCCGTACTTGAAGCCGAAGGACTCGACGGTGACGCTGATGGACGCGGTGGCACTGCCACCGAACGCACGCTCGATGCTTTCCCTCAGGCCCCGCACCGATAGTGTCGACGTATCGATGATCAGGTCCGCGGTGGCGCGTACCGGAGCCAGCATCCTGCGCTCAGCGGCGATGCCCTCGGCCAAAGTCTGGTCGCCCTGCAGGGGGTGGCTGCGGCGATTCTGTTCATAGCGGCGCACCAACACGTCGTCGGATGCCTCCATGAACACCACGCGCGGGGTGATGTTGCGGGTGGCCAGCTCGGTGCGCACCGAGTCCAGGTCGCCGGTGAAGCCGCGCGACCGCACATCCATCACCACCGCCAGCTGGGTGATCCGCGACCCGGCCGCCAGCCCGAAATCGACCATCCGGGTGATCAGTTGGGGCGGCAGGTTGTCGGCCACATACCAGCCGAGATCCTCGAGCACCTTGGCCGCAGTACCCCGCCCGGCCCCCGATAATCCGGTCACCAGCACGACGTCGATACCAGCTGCGGCGTCCGCCGGGTGGCTATCGGCCAACTCACCCCGACCCGTCATTGCGCGGCTCCGGGCTGCCCAGGTCGCAGCGCGTCGAGGACCGCGGTGGCGGTGGCCACCCCGATACCGGGAACGGCGGTGATCTGCTCGACGGTGGCCTCCTTGAGGCGGGCTATCGATCCGAAATGGGTTACCAGCGCCTTGCGGCGATGTTCTCCCAATCCTGGCACCGAGTCCAGCACCGATGCCGTCATTCGCTTGGATCGCTTGCTGCGATGGTAGGTGATGGCGAACCGATGCGCCTCGTCACGGACCCGTTGCAACAGATAGAGCCCCTCGCTGTTGCGCGGCATGACGATGGGATCGGGCTCGGACGGCACCCACACTTCTTCCAGCCGCTTGGCCAACCCAATCACCGCGACATCGGTGATACCGAGCTCCTCGAGCACCGCGCTCGCTGCGTTGACTTGCGGCGCACCGCCGTCGACGACATACAGATTCGGCGGATAGGCGAACCGGCGCGATTTTCCTTCCGGTGAAAGCATGTTCGGGTCGTTCTTGTCGCTCAGGTGCCGCAGGAACCGGCGGCGGGTCACCTCGGCGATGGAGGCGACGTCGTCAGAGCGTCCCTGTCCGGCGGCTTCCCGAATCCCGAAGTGGCGGTAGTCCGATTTGCGCGGCAGGCCGTCCTCGAACACCACCAACGAGCCCACGACATCGGTGCCCTGCACATGGCTGACATCGACGCATTCAATGCGCAGTGGCGCTTCGGCCAAGCCCAGGGCTTCCTGAATATTCTGCAGCGCAGCAGATCTGGCGTTGAAGTCGCCGGCTCGCTTCATTTTGTGTTGCTGCAGTGCTTCTTTCGCGTTGCGCGCAACGGTTTCGGCCAGCGCGCGCTTGTCGCCGCGCCGCGGCACGCGTAGTGCCACCCGCGAGCCGCGCAGACCGGATAGCCAGCTGGACAACTCGTCGGCGTTGGACGGCAGACAGGGCACCAGCACCTCGCGGGGTACCGGATTAGCGGATTCGTCGGCGGCGCCGTCCAGTTCTGCCTGCTCGCCGTAGAACTGCGTGAGGAACTGCTCGACCAACTGCTCCTCGCCGGAATCGCCGGGGTCTCCGGACTTTTCGACGATCCAGCCGCGCTGGCCGCGAACCCGGCCGCCGCGAACGTGGAAGACTTGCACCGCCGCTTCGAGCTCGTCGTCGGCGAAGGCAACCACGTCAGCGTCGGTTCCGTCACCGAGCACCACGGCCTGCTTCTCCATGGCGCGCTTCAGCGCGGACAGGTCGTCACGCAGCCGCGCGGCCCGCTCGAAATCGAGTTGCTCGGCCGCGGCGTTCATCTGCTGCTCCAACTCGCGGGCAAACCGGTCGGTCTTGCCGGACAGGAAGTCGCAGAAGTCGTTCACGATTTGGCGGTGCTGTTCGGCGCTGACCCTGCCGACACATGGGGCCGCACATTTGTCGATGTAGCCGAGCAGGCATGGACGGTCGATCTGCTTGTGCCGCTTGAACACTCCAGCCGAACAGGTGCGCGCCGGAAACACCCGGGTGAGCAGATCCAGCGTTTCCCGGATGGCCCACGCGTGCGAGTAGGGCCCGAAATAGCGCACGCCTTTGCGGCGCGGGCCGCGATAGACCATCAGCCGGGGGAACTCCTCGTTGAGGGTGACGGCCAGCACCGGATAGGACTTGTCGTCGCGGTAGCGGACATTGAAGCGCGGATCGAACTCCTTGATCCAGTTGTATTCCAGCTGCAACGCTTCAACTTCGGTGTTGACCACCGTCCACTCGACCTTGGCCGCAGAGGTCACCATCTGCCGGGTTCGCGGGTGCAGGTTGGCGACGTCGGCGAAGTAGGACGTCAGCCTGCTACGCAGGCTCTTGGCCTTGCCGACGTAAATGACTCGCCCGTGCGGGTCCCGGAATCGGTAGACGCCCGGCTCGACCGGGATGGACCCGGCCGCGGGGCGATACGTGGCGGGATCTGGCACGCATCCAGGCTAGTAGTCGCTAAAAGGGCGGCTCGTCGGGATCATCGTGTAGGGCTTCCGCGGCTTGGCGGCTGAGCCGGTTGTTTCGCCGTTCGGCGGCGACGTAGCGGGCGCGGTTTTCGGCGCGGGTGCGACTACGGGTGGGCATCATCGCCTCCCGGTTCGCGGAGCCGGGCTTGGGCTCGACCGGTGGCAGCTCGCCGGTGGGCGCGCAAAGGCTCGGGAACAATAACGCACTGCCCGGGGTGGTGACGTAGGTGTCTCCGCCGGGAAGAGTCCAGATCACCGTCCCGTCAGGGAGTTGTTGGTCGCGCCAGCCCCAGAACGTTTTGAGCAAATGATGTTGCCGATTTGCGAAAGAACATTTCAGATCCGGCGTGCCGCCGCGTATGAGCGGCGACACCTATCGCGGCACGTACGGCAACTACCCGCCAGCGCAAGGCATCCAGGTACAACGCCGAGGCATCGCTCACCCTCTGGGAGTGGGCTTGACTTCACCAGGGGCCCACGCCGTGATGTCCGAGGCCCGGATACGCAGCTTGTTGTGCCCGATCACGTCGCCGCCGACGAAACACTTGACATCTGTCAGATGCACGAATTCACCTTCGGCATCGGGCGCGACGTTGTCCACCATCTTCTCCGCGATGTCCTCACCACTGTGGTCGACAACAACAGTTCTGAGGACACGCTCGAAATCGCCCCGCCTGTCGAGCCACCCTGTGGCCGCTCCCCAAGAAAGGTAAAGGGTCACCGGGAAAGACCTATGAAGCTTGTCTAGGGTCTCGGCGACCAAAGGCTGCAACAGCGGATCAAGGCTCGACGAAGGCATGTCGCCAAGCGTAGTGCAGAGCATGTCGGCCCAGACGACGCCTACTCCTCGTGCCGTGTTACGTGGAGACGCGATCATTGTGGTGCCCGCGTGGTGGAAGACATGGTGGTACCTGGAACGGCTCGCGCCTTATCGATGCGAGCCGCAAAAGTTATGCTCGAGCGCGGACGTGAACTGGGGTCCACCGCCTCCTGATCCGCTGCGTGCCTTATGGTCAGGCGCACCAGTTCAGACGTCGCGTGGGGCGGCACGGTGGGTAATCCTGCCGCCGGGCATGCAGGGATACGTTTCGACGTAGCCACGTTTGGCAAGTTCGAAGGTAATTGCTTGGTGGTGTTTTCTGTACAAGCATTTTAGGTTCGACGGGTGGGTGGCTCCCCCGTCGCTGTATGGAATGGTGTGGTCAATCTCGCAATGGACCGCGGGCTGATCACACCCAGGTGCCCGGCAGGTCAGACCCCCGCATCACACGAAGTCGGCGAGTTTGGCCGACGGGGTATATCCCGGCTCCGGGGCATCGGTCGGCCGGACCAACGGCACCAGCCTGGCCGACTTGGCCAACTCGGCGAGCAGCGCGACCGGGATCAGTCCGTCAGCGCAGCGCACCCGGTTTCGTGGCGTTGCCCTCGACACTCGCCTGTTCGGCGATCACGTGGATCACCACATTGCTGGGGCGCACTGGTGCCGCCGCGCCGCGGCTGGCAGACCCACAGCCGCAAACCAGCCGGTCGGCGCCGGCAGGACAAACGACCCCTGAGGGCGCCGGCATGGGCGACCCCGGCGACCCCGGCGGCTTGGGCGGCTTGGGCGGCTTGGGCGGCGTGGGCCGAAACTAGTAAACGTTTGAGCTGAGCGACTGGAGTGGGTGCAATCCGATGGGAGGGCGTTTACAAATGATCAAACGTTCGATGACCAGACTGGCCGTCGCGGTCGGCGGTCTGGCATTGGCGTTGACCGCTGGGGCCGGGGTCGCATCCGCTGCCCCCGATTACGGCCCGATGATCAACACGACCTGCACATACGACCAGGCGATGAGGGCGGTGCACGCGGAAAATCCGATGGCCGCTCGGTACCTCGACCAATCGCCGCCGAACCAGCAGTTTTTGCAGCAGTACCTCGCTTCGACGCCCGATCAACGCGTGAACCTGCTGCACGCGATCGAGCACAACCAGGGTGCGCAGCAGGCCTTGCCGATCTTCCAGCAGAATGATGACGGACTGTAAGAACTTCTGAGCGGATCGTGACGGGCTACCTGCTGTAGCCCGTCACGACCGACACCCGCTTCCGCTCAAGCCCGGCGAGTCGTCAGGCGGTGTGGAGCACAGAAGAACCTGAGCCGCATCGGCCGGGACGGCAGCCGCCCATACATCACGTGCCTTCGGGCGCTCGTAGCGCGCTCAGGATGTGCGCAGGTCCGGCCGATACCGCGCCAGCAGTGACCGCACGGTGTCCATGGCGTCGACCGCGCGGTCCTTGTCGACGGCCTGGATCGCCATCACGGGGATGTACTCGTCGTCGGGCAGGTCGATCCGCGCCCAGCGGCTACCCGCCGGAAACGAGACGCCGACTATATCCGGCCACCCGATTAGCCTGTCCCCCAAAAGGTTACGCACCGAAATTCCGGCCGGACCTACCCGAAGCCGGGGCCGTGCGAACAACAGCACGACGCCGGCAATAACCAGACCCAGAACGGCGATCGCCACCTGGTCGGCGGTCTGGAAAATCACCCCGCTTGACTTGATCTTGAGCAGGAAGCCCACCACGATGTGCACCGCAGCGATGACAAACGCTGCGGCGTAGACAAATAACGGTGTCAGGTGGGGACGCAGCTCGACATCCCAGGTTCCGTTGTTCGGCGGCAAGGTCACGACCGAGCGCGCAGCTCACGCAGGGTCAGCGCCGCGGTCAGGGCCGCCCCGGCCGCCTGGGCCCCTTTGTCCTCGGCCGATGTCGGAAGCCCGGCACGATCGAGCGCCTGCTCCTCGGTGTTGGTAGTCAACACCCCGTTGGCGACCGGCGTCGACGCGTCCAGGGCGACCCGGGTCAGGCCTTGAGTTACCGTATCGCAGACGTAGCCGAAATGCGGTGTCTCACCGCGGATCACGACACCCAACGCGATGACGGCATCATGGTTGCGGGCAAGCTCCTGCGCCACCACCGGGATCTCGATCGCGCCGAGCACGCGGACCACCGTCGGGCTCTCGATGCCCGACTCGGCAGCCACTTTGCGGGCGCCCGCCAGTAGCGCATCGCAAATCTTGCTGTGCCAGGTGCTTGCCACGATGCCCAGCCGCAGACCAGAAGCGTCAATCGCCGGTATCTCCGGCACACCGGCACCACCGCTCACAGAGCGCCACCGAATTCGCCTGGCAAATGGACAGATTCGTGAAAGTCCTCCAGCCCTACCAAATCGTGGCCCATTCTGTCACGCTTGGTCATCAAGTAGCGGATGTTCTCCGCGTTGGCCCGCACCGGAAGCGGCACCCGCTCGATGATGTGCAGACCGTATCCGTCCAGCCCTACTCGCTTGGCCGGGTTGTTGGTCAGCAGCCGCATCGAACGGACCCCGAGGTCGACGAGGATCTGCGCGCCGATTCCGTAATCCCTTGCGTCGGCCGGTAATCCGAGTTTGAGGTTGGCGTCGACGGTATCCTCGCCTGCATCCTGCAGCTGGTAAGCCTGCAGTTTGTGCATCAACCCGATGCCGCGGCCCTCATGGCCGCGCATGTACAGCACGATGCCCCGCCCCTCGCGTGCGACCATCGCCAGTGCGGCGTCCAGCTGGGGCCCGCAGTCGCACCGACGGGAGCCGAAAACGTCACCGGTCAAGCACTCGGAGTGCACGCGCACCAGCACGTCGTCACCGTCGGCGTTCGGCCCGGCGATCTCGCCACGCACCAGCGCGACATGTTCGACGTCCTCGTAGATGCTGGCGTAGCCGATGGCGCGAAACTCGCCGTGGCGAGTCGGGATCCGGGCTTCGGCGATCCGCGCGATATGCTTCTCGTGTTTGCGCCGCCACTCGATCAGATCGGCGATGGTGATCAGCGCAAGATCATGCTCGTCGGCAAAGACCCGCAATTCATCGGTCTGGGCCATCGAGCCTTCGTCCTTCTGGCTGACGATCTCGCAAATCGCACCCGCGGGCCGCAGACCCGCCATCCGGGCCAGATCGACAGCGGCCTCGGTGTGGCCGGGCCGACGCAACACGCCACCATCCTTGGCGCGCAACGGAACGACGTGACCGGGACGGGTGAAATCGTCGGCAACGCTGGTGGGATCGGCCAATAACCGCATGGTGGTAGCCCGATCGGAAGCCGAAATCCCCGTGCCCACACCATGTCGTGCATCAACGGTGACGGTGTAGGCGGTCCCGTGCTTGTCCTGGTTCACCGCGTACATCGGCAGCAGGCCCAGCCGGTCGCAGATCGCGCCGTCCAGCGGTACGCACAGATATCCCGAGGTGTAGCGGACCATGAAGGCCACCAACTCCGGCGTCGCCTTTTCGGCGGCGAAGATCAGGTCGCCTTCGTTCTCCCGTTCTTCGTCATCGATGACGACGACGGCCTTGCCGCCCGCAATGTCGGCAACCGCCCTCTCGACGGAGTCCAACCTCGTCATCTTTGCTTCCTCGCCGTTCCCGCGGGAGGCGGAAACACTGGTCAAAACGGCTCACGCGAGAAGCCCACGTGTTGCATTCAGTATGAACTACGGCGGCGCGGCGGTTATTGCTGCGGCTTTTTTGACCGTGGCTTAACTCTGGGTGGGCGCCGTCTGCAGGAGCCGCTCAACATACTTGGCGACTAGCAGCGAACCAACGCTGTGCGTGACCAGGTAAAACGAGGTCATACCGCCTACGTTGTGGGGCGAAATATGTTTGACCCGCCCCTCGGGAATGTATCCGACAGCCGGGCAAACGGAAGGGAACATAAACGATGCCCCGACAGTTGTAGACAGTGCGACGGCAAAGACTACGCTTCCGTGGGTCTACGACGACGGCGGCCGCTACGCCGCCGGCTACCGTCCCTACGACGTAGGCGACTGCGTCACCCGCTCAATCGCCATCGGCACCGGCCTGCCATACAGCACAGTCGTCGATATGGTCAACGCGATGGGCCGCGAACGCGGACGCCGCATGTATCAAGACCAGCCCGGCGAAGCTGCACACTAGCGACATCACCGATCTGCTAGCCGGCCTCGGCTGGACCTACACCAAGCTGGGTCGCGGCGTGCACCTGGCACCGGGTGAACTGCCCACCGCGCCGCGACTGATCGCCGACTTGAGCATTCACCATCTGTGCGCGGTCATCGACGGCACGATCCGCGATACCTGGGATAGCTCACGTATGCGCAGCCAAAAGCCAGACGCGAAGACTCACAACCGGCACTTGGTTCGCGGGATCTGGCTGCCGCCGACCGATGACACCAGCGGCACCGCTATCGCGGCCCCAGGAGCCATCTCAGCCCGTGACTGTGGTGCCTGTTGAGCCGATCGCGCCTGTTGTGGCGGTTGAGCCACCGCATGTAGACTCTGCTACTCCGATGACTACAACTGTGGCGACCAGCTACCGCGACGCCGCGATCACCCTGTGGGGCGAAGCCGGCGCCTACGCACACGACGCCTACCAGCGGTGGCTGCACCTGTTCCCCGAACTGCCCGCCGAGGTGCCCATCGTCATGGGCATCACCGCCTACGGCGGCTGCGTCGGCAAGACAAACCCCGAATGGCAGCACGGGCCACGGATCACCATCGCGTCCAACCACTTCAAAGCCAGTCGACGCGCCGTCGACGACGTTATGGTTCACGAGATGCTGCACGCCTGGCTGTACGTCACCGGCCAGAGCGTCCCGGCGGGCAAGAGCGAGCACGACACCGAGGCGTGGTACGCCGCGATCCGGCGCCTCTCACCGGCGGTCCTGGGCCGCGATCTCGACGTGCGCCGCGGCGCGCACCGCAAGTCAGTTCGGGTCAAGGACGCAGACGGCGTATCTCACGTCCGCAAGGTGACCGTGCCGGAACTGGCCGACCAGCACTACCGGGTGTCCCGTTGGCCGTCCCCGTTCCGGCCGGACGACTACGACTGGGGCGACCCGATCTACTGCCCGTCCTACTGACAGGCTGAACTCGACTCAATTTCAACGACTTGGAGGTCCAGCATGAGCGCCGCCGATGACTCACATTCAGCGCGCCTCTTAGGAGCAGCGGCGTGGATCTAAAGAAAATCAACCAGTACTCCCGCAACCTGACACCGATCGAGCGTAAACTCAAGGTTCACCGCCTCTTCGTCGGCGGCGAATGGGACAAGATCGGTCGGCTTCAGTTCGATTTCATGATCTCTAAGGGGTTGACGCCCGCGTCAACACTTTTGGATATCGGGTGCGGCGCCCTGCGCGGAGGCGTGCATTTCGTCCGCTACCTGGACGACGGCAACTACTACGGCATCGACATCAACAAGAGCCTGCTGAAAGCCGGCGAGCAGGAGCTGCGGTCATCGGGGCTGGGTGGCAAGCAGGTTCACCTGCAGCGCACCGATCAGTTCGACGCCGCCGGGTTCGGTGTTCGGTTCGATTTCGGCATTTCGGTGTCGTTGATTACGCATTTGTGTGCCAACCAGATCATTTACTGTTTTCTGCAGATGCGGCGGGTGATGCATGAGGGCAGCCGCTTCTATTTCACGTTTTTCGAGGTCCCCGAGCTGCCGATCCCCGATGCGTATTCGCAGGGCCGTGTTGTCACGCACTTCCTGTCGGACCCCTTCCACTACACGCGCGATCAGATCGAGTATTGCGCGCGTTCGGCCGGGCTGGTGCCACACTATATCGGGGAGTGGGGTCATCCGAGGAACCAGCAGATGCTGGAACTGCGGCTAACGTAACGCGAGAAGGTTGCCAAAACTTGGGCCCGAACTTTTTGCGGTAGTCACGTTGAGTCAAGGGCCTAAGTTTTAGTTTACCGCAAAACTCGCTCCGCGAAAATTCGGCGGCGTGCCTCACCTACTTTGAGCGCGTAGCCGGCGGTGGTGCCTCAGCTATTTTGAGCGCGTAGCGCGGAAGGCTTGCCCGATGTGGAGGGCAAGATCGACATGGCTGCAAGGCGGCAGGTAGCCAACAAACTGCGAGGTCAGTACCGCAAGGCGTCGAAGGCGGACAAGACCAAGATCCTGGATTGGGTGGTGGCCACGACCGGGATGGGTCGCTCGACGGCCCGGCGGATGCTGACCGGCCCGAGACTGCCGGACCCGGCCGAGCGGGTCGACGGGCGCAGCGTGCGGCCGCGGGGCTTCAGTGACGACGCCAGGGCGCTGTTGGAGCACGTGTGGGCGTTGATGGGCATGCCGTGCGGCAAGTACCTGGTGGTCATGTGCGAACTATGGCTGCCACTGCTGACCGCCGCCGGTGATCTTGACAAGCCGTTCGCCACCAAGCAGGCACTGGCTGAATTGGAGGCGATGAGCGCGGCCACCGTGGACCGCTACCTCAAACCCGCCCGGGACAGAATGCGCATCAAGGGCATCTCGACGACGAAACCCTCACCGCTGCTGCGTAATTCGATCTCCATCCGCACCTGCGCTGATGAGGCTCCCGAGGTCCCGGGGGTGATCGAGGCCGACACCGTGGCGCACTGCGGCCCGACGTTGATCGGCGAGTTCGCCCGCACCCTGACGATGACCGACCTGGTGATCGGCTGGACCGAAAACGCCTCGATCCGCAACAACGCCTCGAAGTGGATCCTGGAGGGCATCGAGGAACTGCAGGAGCGCTTCCCGTTCGATCTGGTGATTTTCGATTCGGACTGCGGGTCTGAGTTCATCAATCGCGAGGTCGCCGGCTGGCTGCAGGCCCACGACATCGCCCAGACTCGCTCGCGGCCGTACCAGAAGAACGACCAGGCCCATGTGGAGTCCAAGAACAATCATGTGGTGCGCAAACACGCGTTCTACTGGCGCTATGACACCCCGGCCGAGCTGGAGCTACTCAACCGGCTGTGGCCGTTGGTGTCGCTGCGCCTGAACTTCTTCACCCCGACCAAGAAGCCCGTCGGCTACACCACCACCGCCAACGGTCGCCGCAAGCGCATCTACGACAAGCCGGCCACCCCGTGGCAGCGCCTACAATCATCGGGTGTTCTTGATACACAACAACTCTCGAACGTGGCCGCCCGAATCGAGGGCATCAACCCGGCCGATCTGACCCGCCAGATCAACACCATCCAAATGCAGCTGCTGGACCTGGCCAAAGCCAAGACCGAGGCCCTGGCCGCCGCGCGCCACATCGACCTGCAAGCATTGCAACCGTCAATCAACCGATTGGCCGAGGCGAAGTAGTGCAAGCCCCCCACGCGCTCACTATGCGTGAGGCACCAGCCACCGCTTCGCGCTCACTTTTATGTGAGGCACCTCGGCAAACGGCAAGCATCACGAAAAATGCCCGCGAAACACCCTCGGTGCATCACGTAAGAAATGCCCGCGAAACGGTGATCGTCGTAAGGCATGGAGAGTGGGCTGTCGATGTCGTCTCGTGCCGAGATCACCGCGAGGTTCGCCAAGGCGTATCTGAAGGCGCCGAAGGCCGATAAGGGGAAGATTCTGGACCGGGTTGTGGAGGTCACCGACTGGTCGCGGGACAATGCCCGGCGCCGGTTGACGGCCGCGCCCGGCCGCCGGGCCCGGGCCGGAAGATCGCCAAACGGCCTCGTCGACAACGCAATCCGAAGTATTCCTACGACGCGCTCAAGGTGCTGCAGAAGGTCTGGGCGGCCTCAGGTGGGCAATGCGGCCGGTATCTGGCCGCGTCGATGGGCCTGCAGCTGGATGCATTGGAGCGCCACGGCGAGCTGGTGCCCGGCAAGGACCGCTACAGCCCGCAGGTGCGTGCCGAGCTGTTGGCGATGAGCAGCGCGACGATCGACCGCTATCTGCGGCCGGCGAAGGCCCGCGACCAGATCACGGGGAAATCGACCACCAAGGCCTCCCCGTTGCTGCGGTCGGCGGTCACGATCCGCAAGGCAACCGACGAGGTCGAAGCAGCTCCGGGGTTCTTCGAAGGCGACACCGTCGCGCACTGCGGCCCCACGCTGAAAGGGGAGTTCGCCCGCACCCTCAACCTCACCGATATGCATATCGGCTGGGTTTTCACGCGCAGTGTGCGCAACAACGCCCACACCCACATCCTCGGCAGCCTTAAGACAGCGGTGCATGAAATACCCTACGAGGTAACGGGTTTGGACTTTGACAACGGAACCGAGTTCCTGAATAAGGCGGTCATCAAGTGGGCTGCGGAAATGGAGATCTTCTTCACCCGCTCACGGCCCTACAAGAAGAACGACCAAGCCACGATCGAATCGAAGAACAACCACCTGGTGCGCAAATACGCGTTCTACTACCGCTACGACACCGACGAGGAACGAGCCGTGCTCAACCGCCTGTGGAAGCTGGTCAACGACCGCCTCAACTATCTGACCCCCACCATCAAACCGATTGGCTACGGCTGCAGCCGCGACGGTCAGCGCCGCCGCCTTTACGACCAGCCCATGACCCCCCTGGACCGGCTGCTGGCCGCCGGGGTCCTCTCACCAGCCCAAGAAGCAGAACTGCTCGCCCACCGCGACACCCTCAACCCGGCCGAGATCGCCCGCCAGATCGCCGACCTGCAGAACCGCCTGCTCATCCTGGCCAAGGAAAAGACCGAGCATCTCTACCTGGCCAGCATCCCCCACCGCCCTACCCGACGTCCACAAAGGCATCCGCATCAAGGCTTCCTGAACCCCACTTTCGCGGGCATTCCTTACGTGATGCATGGACCAGATTTCGCGGGCATCTTGATCTGAGGCATCACGTTCGGACTGCCAAGCAGCCGAGCGACAGTTGCGGCTGGTGATTTTTACCCACACCACCCCCAATTGCGTTGCGAATCAACAACTTTCCGCGTTACCGCCTTCGCCAATTGCTTTGATGTTCAGCATGTTTCGTCACTAGGGGTTGTGGCCGGGGCCGCGTCGCCGCGCCCCACGCCGCCATCGCGAACATCGGATCTCGGAAGCTGGTTTACCGCGGAGCTGGTCACGCACACTGCTCCACCCGCCGCGGTCGTCGGTGCTCACAGCTCCCCTAGGTTCAGCCCGCGGGCCTCGGTGGCGGCACGCTCCGACGCCGACGCCCCGGTGTAGCGGTCGACCATCGACCGGGTCGACCAACCGGCGACGGCCATCAGGCCGCCTTCTGAGCCGCCTGCCCGCAGCCAGCGGGTCGCGGCGGTGTGACGCATCAGATGCAAATGGAAACCCTGAATGCCGGCGGTTCGGGCGCGGCGCTTCAACGCCATATTCAGGCCGTGATAGGAGAAGGTTTGGCCGTTGCCACCAAGCCACAACGCCGAATCGGCGCGCAGCCGGTGGCCGCGCCGGGCGCGCAGGTAGCGGTCGACCGCGGCCGCGGTCTGCGACCCGAACGGCACCATGCGGCCCTTCCCGCCCTTGCCGCGCCGAACAACCGCCCGCCCATGCGCAAGATCAACATCGGCGACCTGGATACCGAGAACTTCCCCGGCACGCAGGCCGGTCTCAGCCATCAGCCGCACGATGGCCTCATCGCGGCGGTCGATCAACTCCTTACCCGCGCACGCCTTGATCAGCAGCCGCAACTGCTCGTCAGTCAGCGCGTCGACGACCTTGCTATCCAGCTTCGGCGGTTTCACACCGAGCAGCGGATTGGCGTCGAGTTCGCCCTCCTCGGCCAGCCACGCCGCGAACCGGCGCAACGCCATATGCCGGGCACGCGCGGTCGCGGCCGAAGCGCCAGCGTCGAGCAGGTCGGCGGTGAACGCCTGCACGCTGGTCTTGGTGATCTGCGGGACGACACCGGCGGTTTGCGCCCAGCGCAGGAACGCCAAGACACCCTCGGTGTAGCTGGCGACGGTGGCCGGGGATTTGCGTTCGGCGCGCATCGCCAACTGCCACGACGGCAGCAGTCCGGCCAGGTCTGGCGAATCGGTGGGCACCCGGTTATCTTAAACCATAACGCTGTGCTTGCGTGTTTTACTCGGCTGTGTCGGTAAAACAGCCGGCAGAAGCATTATTGTGGGAGAATAGCCGCTCAACATACTTGGCGATCACGTCGACTTCGAGGTTCACCGGCGTGCCGACCGGAGCGCAACCCAACGTGGTCAGTTCCCGGGTCGTGGGAATCAGCGAGACCTCAAACCAGTCCCGCGGTCCGGTGCCAAGCCCGGAGACCGTCAAGGAGATCCCGTCGACGGTGATCGACCCCTTCTCGACGATGTAGCGGGCCACCGCCGCGGGGACCTCGATCCGCACCACCTCCCAGTGCTGCGACGGTGCCCGGACCACCACCCGGCCGGTCCCGTCCACGTGCCCCTGCACGATGTGCCCGCCGAGCCGGCTGTTGACGGCCGCAGCGCGCTCCAGGTTCACCCGGCTGCCGACCTGCAGGCCGCCGAGGTTGGACCGGTTGAGGGTTTCGGCCATCACGTCGGCGGTGAATTGGCCGTCGGGCAGCAACTCAACGACGGTGAGGCACACCCCGTTGACGGCAATCGAATCGCCGTGGCCGGCGTCGGCGGTCACGACAGGTCCGCGGATGGTCAGCCGTGCCGCATCGGCGAGGACGTCGCGACCGGTCACCTCTCCGAGTTCCTCCACAATTCCGGTGAACATTCCCCCAGGCTAATCGGGCCGCTGCCCGGCCGGTGAGCAGGCCAAAATCCTCTGCTCCGGCGGCCACCCGGGCCTTGCGATCGCAAAGCCGGTCACCGGAACCCTCTACGATGCTGAGTATGCAGACCCGCCGCCGTCTATGGGCCGTCCTCGCTTCCGCTAGCCTCGCCACCGCATTGATCGCCGGCTGTTCGTCGGGCACGAAGCAGAGCGGCGCGCCGCTTCCCGACGCCACCACATTGGTCAAGCAATCCGCCGACGCCACCAAGAACGTCAAGAGCGCGCATCTCGAGCTGAGCGTGAAGGGCAAGATTCCCGGGTTGCCCATCAAAACGCTGAACGGTGACGTCACCACCACACCGGCCACCGCCGCGTCGGGAAACGCCTTGATCACACTCGGCGGGAGCGATATCCAAGTCGAGTTCGTGGTCGTCGACGGTGAGCTGTATGCCACCCTCACGCCGAACAAGTGGACTGATTTCGGTAAAGCCTCCGATATCTACGATGTCTCGGTGCTGCTGAGTCCGGACAGCGGACTGGCCAACGTGCTGTCCAACTTCAGCAACGCCAAGGCCGAGGGTCGCGACACCATCAACGGGCAGCCCACCATCCGGATCAGCGGAAACGTCTCAGCGGACACCGTGAACAAGATCGGGCTGCCCATCAATACCGGGCAGTCGCTGCCGGCCACGGTCTGGATTCAGGAGACCGGCGACCATGAGCTGGCCCAGATCAGCCTGCAGAAGAGTTCGGGCAATTCCGTCCAGATCACCTTGTCGAATTGGGGCGAGCAGGTCCAGGTCACGAAGCCTCCGGTGACCTCATGAGCGCGCAGACAGGCCGGCGCGTCGCAATCAGCGCGGGCAGCCTGGCGGTACTGCTGGGCGCCCTCGACACCTATGTCGTGATCACGCTCATGCGCGACATCATGCAAGACGTCGGAATCCCGATCAACCAACTGCAGCGGATCACCTGGATCGTCACGATGTACCTGTTGGGCTACATCGCCGCGATGCCGCTGCTGGGGCGGGCTTCCGACCGGTTCGGCCGCAAACTGCTGCTGCAGGCCAGCCTGGCCCTGTTCATCGTCGGATCGGTGGTCACCGCGCTGGCCGGGCATCTCGGCGATTTTCATCTGCTGATAGCCGGCCGCACCATCCAGGGTGTGGCCAGCGGTGCGCTATTGCCGGTCACGCTCGCCCTTGGGGCCGATCTGTGGGCAAGCCGCAACCGCGCCGGCGTGCTGGGCGGTATCGGCGCCGCGCAGGAGCTCGGCAGTGTGCTGGGCCCGCTGTACGGGATCTTCATCGTCTTTTTGTTCCACGATTGGCGATACGTGTTCTGGATCAACGTCCCGCTGACCTTGATCGCGATGGTGATGATCCAGTTCAGCCTGCCGTCGCACGAACGCACCGACGCGCCCGAGAAGATCGACCTGGTCGGTGGTGTGCTGCTCGCCATCGCGCTGGGGCTTGCGGTGATCGGCTTGTACAACCCCGAACCCGACGGCAAACAAGTGCTGCCGAGCTACGGGCTGCCATTGGTCCTCGGGGCCGTCGTCGCCGCGATCGCATTCGTCATTTGGGAGCGCTACTCGCGCACGCGGCTGATCGATCCGGCGGGGGTGCATTTCCGGCCGTTCCTTGCTGCGCTGGGCGCATCGGTCGCAGCAGGCGCCGCCCTGATGGTGACCCTTGTCGACGTCGAGCTGTTCGGCCAGGGCGTGCTGGGACTGGACCAGAATCAAGCGGCCGGGATGCTGCTGTGGTTCCTCATCGCGCTGCCGATCGGGGCCGTGATGGGCGGCTGGATCGCCATCCGGGTCGGCGACCGTGCCATGACCTTTGTCGGGCTGCTCATCGCCGCCTACGGTTACTGGCTGATTTCGCATTGGCCGATCGATCTGCTGAACGATCGCCACAACATCTTCGGATTGTTCACCGTGCCCGCAATGCACGCCGACTTGCTGGTGGCCGGTTTCGGGCTGGGCCTGGTCATCGGCCCCCTGTCGTCGGCCGCCCTGAAGGTTGTCCCGGCTGCGCAACACGGCATCGCCTCGGCGGCCGTGGTGGTGGCCCGGATGACGGGCATGCTGATCGGCGTAGCTGCATTGACCGCCTGGGGCTTGTACCGGTTCAACCAGATCTTGGCGGGGCTGTCGGCCAAGATTCCCCCCAACGCCACCCTGATGGAACGACTGGCCGCACAGGGACAGATGTATCTGAAAGCGTTCGCAATGATGTACGGCGAAATCTTCAAGGTCACCGTCGCCGTGTGTGTGGTCGGAGCGCTGCTGGGTCTGCTGGTCAGTGGCCGCAAAGAACATGCCGAAGAACCCGAAGTCCCCGAGCAGCAGGCCGTCGCGCCCACGAGGTGAGCGCTAGCCGCTACGCGGCACCAGGCTGAGCACCAGATCCGGGCCGGCCCGGTCGATTCCGTCGAACTGCCAGCGCAACGCCCGCGCAATGGTGGGCACCCCCACATCGTCGACCGCGGTGACGGGGCCACCCAGCAGGATCGGCGCGACGTAGGCCAGGATGCGGTCGACCGCCCCGGCCCGCAGGAAGGCACCGGCCAGAGTGGGGCCGCCCTCCAGCAGTACGTCGGTGCGGTCCGTAAGCGCCTTGACCACCTCCATGGGATCGTGCGTACGAATCACCATGGTGCGCGAATCATCGTCGAGAACCTTTGCGTCTGGCGGTATTTCGCGCATGCCCACCACTACTCGCAGCGGCTGCCGCTCGGCCAGCGAACCGTCGGGCAGCCGGGCGGTCAACGCCGGATCGTCGGCCAGCACGGTGCCCGTGCCGACCACGATCGCGTCGGCAATCGCGCGGCGACGATGCAGGTCCAGCCGCGAGGCCTCACTGGAAATCCACTGGCTGGAGCCGTCAGCGGCAGCGCTGCGGCCATCGGCGCTGCTGGCGTATTTCCACGTCACGTGCGGCAGCCCGGTCCGTTGCTTATGCAGCCACTCCCGCAGTGGTCCGGCGGCCACTTCCTCGGCCAGTAAGCCGGCCCTCACATGCACGCCCGCCGCCTTCAGCCGGGCCGCGCCGCCGGCCGCCATTGGGTTTGGGTCGGGGACGGCGTAAACCACCGTCCCCACCTTCGCATCGAGAAGGGCGTTCACGCAGGGCGGCGTTTTGCCGTAGTGGTTGCACGGCTCAAGGGTGACCACCGCGACGCCGCCGGCCGCCAAACCGCCCGCCCTGCGCAGCGCCACCACCTCGGCGTGGTCGCTACCGGCCGGCCCCGTGCCGCCGACGCCGACAACCCGGCCCTCGGGATCCACGATGACCGCTCCGACCGGCGGATTCGGATAGGTAGTGCCCTTGAACTGGTAGGACTGTTGGATCGCCAAGCGCATCGCGGCGTCAAGGCCGTTGACCGACTGAGCGGTCATCGGCGCAGGCGCGCTGAAGCCGCAGCAGCTTGCCGCCGCAGCTTCTCCACCGCGGCCGCCGGATCGTCGGTGTGGTAAACCGCCGTACCCGCCACGAAACAGTCGACCCCGGCCTCGGCCGCCTGCTCCACGGTGTTCTCGTTGATGCCGCCGTCGATCTCCACAAGGATGGTCAACTTGCCGGCGTCGATGAACCGGCGGGCGGTGCGCACCTTGGACAGCACTCCGGGGATGAACGCCTGACCGCCGAACCCCGGATCCACCGACATGATCAACAGGGTGTCGATCTCGTGCAGGATCTTCAGATACTGCTCTATTGGCGTTTGGGGCTTGATGCCGAGTCCCGCTTTCGCACCTGCGGCCCGGATGTCGCGGGCCACCCCCACCGGATCTTCGGTGGCCTCCGCATGAAAGGTGACGTTGTAGGCACCGGCCTCGGCGTACCGGTGCGCCCACCGGTCCGGATTCTCGATCATCAGGTGACAATCCATCGGCATGGTGGTGTGCGCCTTAAGGCTTTCCACCACTGGCAGGCCGATGGTCAGGTTGGGCACGAAATGGGCGTCCATGACATCGACGTGCAGCCAGTCGGCGCCGTCCACGGTGGCGACCGCGTCGGCCAGCCGCCCGAAATCAGCGGACAGGATCGACGGCGCGATCAGCGGCCTACCGGTGATGCCAGGCATGTGCGACAGACTACGCAGCTTCGCGGCCCGGTTCACACCAGGCGGCGCAGCGCGGCCGCAAACATGGCATCAGTGCCTTGCCGATGTGGCCAGAGTTGGACGTAAGGCCCGTCCCCCAGCCCGGTGACGGGCTCGAACAGCGGCCGGGTGTCCAGCGCGCACACCGGGTGACGGCGCAGCGCGTCGGCGACCACCCCGACGGTTTCGGCGAGGTGGGGCGAACAGGTCGCATACAGCACCACACCGCCGGGCCGGGTCAGCGCGATCGCGGCGGCCAGCAGTTCGCGTTGCAGCTTGACCAGCGCCGGCACGTCGGCCGGCTGACGCCGCCACCGCGCCTCCGGCCGGCGGCGCAATGCGCCCAGTCCGGTGCAGGGCGCGTCGACGAGCACCCGGTCGAAGTTCGGCTCGAGACCGGTATGCCGCCCGTCGACCCGCAGCACGTCAACTCCCAGCCCGCGGGTGTTCTCGGCCACCAAGTCGGCGCGACGCGGGGACGGCTCCACCGCCGTGACCCGAGCCCCCGACCCGGCGCCCAGGCCGGCCAGCAGCGCGGTCTTGCCGCCCGGTCCGGCGCACAGATCCAGCCACCGACCGGTGTCGCCGTCGACCGGCGCCAGCGTCAACGCGCGGGCAACCAGCTGGCTGCCCTCGTCCTGAACCAGCGCGGCGCCGTCGCGCACCGCTGCCAGCTGCCCGGGATCCCCACCCGGCAGATAGACCGCGTACGGCGAATAACGGCCGACCGTGCCGCCCACCGCATCGGCCAGTTCGGCGGCGGTCAACACTCCCGGGCGGACCGCCAGATGCACCTGAGGCCGTTCGTCGTCGCTGGCCAGTACCGCATCGAGTTCTGTCGCGGCCGCGCCCAGCGCATCGGCGAAGGCCTGGGCGATCCAGCGTGGGTGTGCGTGCACGAAGGCGGCATGCCCGATCGGATCCCGCGACGCGTCGGGCGCCAGTTCGTCGACCCAAGACTTCTCGTCTCGGGCGGCGATTCTTCGCAGCACACCGTTGACGAAACCGGCTCGTGCCGAGTCGAATTCGATTCCCGCCTGTTCGACCGTGGTGGACACCGCGGCGTGCGCGTCGACCCGGGTGCGCAGCAGCTGGTACGTGCCGAGCCGCAGCAGGTCGAGCAGCACCGGATTGATGGCTTCCGGCGAGCGTCCCGCGGCCGCACCGATCACCGTGTCGAGCAGCCCCCTGCTACGGCAGGTGCCGTAGGTCAGCTCCGTGGCGAACGCGGCGTCGCGGCCGCTGATACCGCGTTCACGCAGCAGCGCGGACAGGGCCAGGTTCGCGTATGCATCGCGCTCGCTGACCGCCCGAAGCACCTCGAACGCGGCCGCACGCGCCGGGTCTAGCGGCCGGCGCCGCGGCCCGCGCTTCGGCCCGCGTGGTTTGGCGTTCATGTTGCCCGTGCCGCGGAATCGAGCCGGGCGCCCCGCGCCCAGTCGACAGCGTTCATGAATTTCTTTCCGGGCGGCTGAATTTGGCCAAGCCGCACCGGTTCGGAGCCGGTGCCGATCCACACGCTTTTGCGGTCGACGTGAATAGCGCCGGACACCAAGGGTTTTGGCGGGCTGGGCGACTCCAGTGTGCCGTCGATGTGCACCGGTCCGAGTTTGATGCGCAGGTCACCGATCAGGGTCCAGGCGCCCGGGTTGGGCGTGACGGCGCGGATGCGACGCTCCACGACGAGTGCGGGCAGGTCCCAGCGCACCCGGGCCTGCTCGACGGTGATCTTCGGCGCGATGCTGAATCCCTCGGCCGGTTGCGGTCGAGGCGCCAACGTTCCGTCGGCGATGCCGTCCAGCGTGGTCGACAGCAGCGCCGCACCCGAAACAGCCAGTCGCTCAAGCAGTTCGCCAGCAGTATCGGTCAGCCGGATCGTCTCGGTGACCACCCCGTAAATCGGGCCCGAGTCCAGGCTCGGCTCAATCAGGAATGTCGTCGCCCCGGTGATGGTGTCCCCGGCGGCGATCGCAGCCTGCACCGGCGCCGCGCCGCGCCAGGCGGGCAGCAGCGAGAAGTGCAGGTTGATCCATCCGTGCGGGGGCACCGCGAGCAGCGCGTCGCGCAGCAGCGCGCCATAGGCCACGACTGCGCAACAGTCCGGTGCCAACTCCGACAGTTCGGCGACGAACTCGGCCGAGTTCGGCCGCGCCGGACGCAGCAACGGAATACCGTGGTCGAGCGCCTCGCAGGCCACCGGCGAGGGCTCCGGCTTGCCGCGCCGGCCGACGGGCGCGTCGGGTCGGGTCAGCACGGCGATCACCTCGTGACGCGGTGAGTCGACGAGGCGACGCAGCGCGGGTAGCGCGGGCTCGGGGGTGCCGGCGAAGACGAGACGCACCGGCCCAGTCTAGAAAAGACCTGCGCCGGCCATCAGCGTCGTTGATATTGGGCCGACCACGATGGCACGTTCTTGCCCATGAAAAGGAGTAACTGGGTGAACGCCTACGACGTACTTATCGACCATCACAACGTCTTACGCGGGCTACGCAAGAAGATGGCCGCCTGGGCTGGAGAAGCTAGGTCCGCATAACTCCCGACGCGAGGTCGACGGCGGTAGCCGATCGATCAGGTCGACCCCACGCATTTCACAGCTAGTTCCAAGTTGCGTGCGTAGACTATTTCTCATACGTACTATTTCTGGCGGTTATGGTCGAAGGGCTTAACCGCACTGCCGTGCTAGTGACGACGAGGTCGAGTAGGCAGCCTTTTCCTGTATCTGAAGGAGATCTGATGACTCTCGACACCACCATCTACGAGGACCACATGCTGGCGGCCACCCATCGGGCGATGTGGGCGCTCGGTGACTACGCCCTGATGGCCGAGGAAGTGATGGCCCCCCTGGGGCCGGTCCTGGTCAAAGCCGCCGGTGTCGGGCCAGACGTTCGGGTGCTCGACGTCGCCGCCGGCTCGGGCAATATCTCGCTTCCGGCCGCCGCGACAGGCGCCGACGTCGTGTCCACCGACCTCACACCGGAGCTGCTGCAGCGGTCGCAGGCCAGGGCCGCAGCGCGCGGATTGACGATCGACTACCGGGAAGCCAATGCGCATGCGCTGCCGTTCGGCGACGGCGAGTTCGACGTCGTCATCTCCGCGATCGGCGTGCAATTCGCACCTGAACAGCAGCGCGCCGCCGACGAACTGGTCCGGGTCTGCCGGCCGGGCGGGACGATCGGCGTGATCAGCTGGACCCCAGAAGGATTTTTCGGCCGGATGCTCGCCACCATCAGGCCGTACCGGCCCAGCCTGTCGCAAGCCGTGCCGCCGGCGCCGTTATGGGGACGTGAAGGCTATGTCGGCGGACTGCTCGGCGACCGAGTCGGGCGCCTCACAACGATGCGCGGCACGTTGGAGGTGGACCGGTTCGACAGCGCCGAGGCCGTGCACACCTACTTCAAGAATCACTACGGCCCGACGATCGAGGCCTTTGCGAACATCGGCCACAATCGGGTATTGACCGCCGAGCTCGACGCCCAACTTGTCGAACTCGCGCAGCAACACCTGGCCAACGGCGTCATGGGCTGGGAGTACTTGCTGGTCACCGCTGAAAGACAATGAGTCAAGCCCGTGCCGGGCCGCGCCCTTGCCCGGCACGGGACCAAGGCGACTACAAATCGATATCCGCGTCCAGGTGGACGTCGGGCTCACCGCCGGCGGCGGTGAACGCCGTCAGCGCCCGCACCAGTCCGTGGCGCTCCGGCGGCGGCATCCTCTCCACGATGGCAGCGATTTCGGCACGCCGGTGCGCGGTGACCTGACGAACGACCTCGCGCCCACGCTTGGTCAGCGCGGCGATCAGTTCGCGCCGGGAAGTCGGGTGCGGCAGGCGGTCGATCAGCCCGGCGGCGACGAGTCGGTCGACCATACGGCCGGTGGCCGACGGTTGCACACCAAGCAGACCAGCCAGCGTGGCCAGGTTGACCGGCCCCCGATTGGACAAAATCACCAAGGTCCGGAACTGCGAAATGGTGATGGTCTCGTCGACCTGCCCAATTGAGCGAGCCGATATGGCCACCAGCAAGCGGGAAGCCGTCAGCAGCGCATCGGTGATCACATCCAGTGACGCGTCGGCCGTGGTGTTGTCCGCTGCCATCTCGCCCCTCCTCCGGACCGTCTCCGGCCTATCGGCGGCTAAAGAAAAGAAAGTGTAACAACCTTCCAATATCGTAGTCAGGGATTATTTCCTCCGCATACTGTCGCCCAGGGTTACGGTCTGCGGGGCTATCCGATGTGTAGCGGGTCGATCTGCACCCGGACCGGCTCGTGGGTTTGCCGGGCGCTGAGCACACTCACGCCACGACGCAGCGCCGCTGCCAGCGCCAGGCCCTGCTCACGGGGTACGCGGACCAGCATTCGTATCACCGGTACGCCGGCGGCGGTTCCCGCCGGGCGGCGCACACCCGGCGGCAGGTCCACCGGGCCCAGCAGGTCGGCTCCGTCGGGCGGCCGGACCTCGTCGAGCAGCGCGGCCACCGCATCGGCGGCTCCGTCGATGGCCGCCATGTGCACACTGGGCGGCAGGCCGACCTCGGTTCGAGCCGTCAGATCGGCTTCCGCGTGACCCACAGGATCCCAGCGGATCAGCGATTGCACTGTGGGAATCGATGATTCGGCCACCACCATCACCACACCGCCATCGCCGCGGGCACGCACCAGGGCGGCGGCGGACATCCATCGCCACAGCGCGTCCTCGGCGGCGCGCAGGTCCTGCCGGCCCAGCAGAGCCCAGGTATCCAACAGCAACGCCGTCCCATAACCGCCCGAGGCGCGGGGTTCTGCCCCTGGGGTGGCGACCACCAGGGCCGGGCCGGCGGCGACCTCCGGCACGACGCCATCGCCCGACGAGGTGATCACCGCCGTACCCGGAAATGCGCGGCCGAGCTCTTCGGCGGTGCGGCGGGCCCCGACGACCACGGCGCGCACCGCATCCGACCCGCAGCGCGCGCAGCGTCGCGTCGTGTCGACCCGTCCGCACCAACGGCAGACCAGAGCCGGCCCGCGCTCAGCGAGCGACAGCGGACCCGTGCAGTGTCGGCAGCGGGCGATGGTGCGGCAGCCTGCGCACGCCAGCGACGGGACATAGCCGCGCCGTGGCACCTGCACCAGCACCGGTGCCCCCGCCTGTAGCGACGAACGGGCCGCCCGCAGTGCGATGGACGGGATGCGTGCGGTGCGCGCCGCCGGGTCGCGTTCGTCGGCGTAGCCGCTGTCGTCGAGGGCGATCACCCGCGGGGTGCGGGCGCGCACCACCGGCCGTGCCGCGACGATGTCATGCGCCCATCCGCTGCGCACCAACGCGTGGGCTTCAGCGGTCCGCGCATAGCCACCGATCAGCGCCGCGCACCGCGCCTGATGTGCGCGCAGCATCGCCACCTCACGGGCATGCGGGTACGGTGCCCGCGGCTCGGCCAGGGTGTCGTCGGCGTCGGCCCACACCATAACCAGACCCAAGTCACTCAGCGGCGCGAACACCGCACTGCGAGTGCCGATCACCAACCGCGCCCCGCCCCGCAGCGCCGCAAGCCACTGTCGGTAGCGTGCGGCCGGTCCCAGGCCCGCCGAAAGCGCCACGACGCTGCCCTCGTCGATCCGGGCGGTCGCGGCCCGCCACAGCGTGTCCAGATCGCGCTGATCGGGCACGATCGCCAGTGCCGCTCGTCCGGTCCGGATGGTTTGCGCAGCGGCCTCGGCGAATCGGTCCGCCCACAGCTCGCCCGGTAGTGCCTGCCAGACGGCGCGGGCGGCCCGCGACTCGGCCAGGGCGGTCAGGAACTGGCCGCCTCGGCCGTAGAGCTCCCAGTGCGACGGGTCGACGGGCGCTGGGATTACCGGGACCGGTAGCGGGAGTATCGCAGCGGGTTCTCGCTCCACCCGGGCGTGCCGGGCCGGCACCGCCAGACGCAACACGTCCGCCCGGGTCCCGGCGTAGCGCGCCGCCACCGCGTCGACCAATCGGCGGATCTCCGCGGTGAGCACCGGTTCGGCCGAGACGACGCGGTCGAGCCAGCCCAGCTTGCCGGGGTGGTCGGTGTCGTTGCGGCGTTCGAGCACGAAACCGTCGACGAGCCGACCGTGGAACCGCACGCGCACCCGGACCCCCGGCTGGGCGTCGTCGGACTGTTCGGCCGACACCAGGTAGTCGAACTCGCGGTCCAGGTGCGGCACCGACAGCATCGGCAGCACCCGAGCGATCGGTTCCACCTCGACGGGCGTGCGCACGGTAGGAGTCACGGCGCCTTCGGACCCCGAAACACGTTGTTAAACAAGTCCTTTACCGCCCACGGTCACACCGTAACGGCAACCACTGACAATCAGCTGCCGGAACCCGCGGGGGCGTCAGCGGGTTGCTCTCGACCGAAGAAGAACCCGGCCGTAATCAGGATCTCGGCCGCCGCGTATGACCACCAAATCGGCACCGCTAACGCCTCGTTGCCCAGGATGAAGCGGCTGACGGCGATCATCGAGTCGGACGCCGCGAAACATACTGCCCCCACTGCCGTCCAGATTGTCGGCAGTTGCGCCAATAGGGCCGTACACACCATTGCGGTCAGCACGACGATGTAGGCCGTCACCGGAAGCTTGTCACGGCCGAGGTGTGGCCAAAACCAGGCCAGCAGTGCAATGGTCGCCAGGCACATCAGGACCGCGGCGGCGATGCGCGGCATCGACGGCCGCGCCGCCGTCGCCAGCGGCAGCAGTGCGCCCGTGAAACACAAGTGCGCCAACAGGAATGCCGCCAGCCCGACGACGAAAGACAGCGTCCACCACGGGAGTGCCAACACCCAGTCGCCGGTGGCCGAGAGCAACAGCGCCGGCATCAGCCACCGTCGCTCGCGGACGTTTGCGTGCCCAACCGCGGCGAGGGTCAGTAATAACGCCATCGAGGCCTTGAACGCCGGCTGCAGCACCCAGTGCCCGGTCAGCTCCATCCCCGGTGGCGAGCGCAGCGCCAGCACAGTCAAGTACACGCCGTAGCCGAGGGCCGCCCAGCCGGCCACCACCCAGCAGCCGGACACCAAACGAGGTGCGTACGGTACCTGCATGCCCAGCTTGGACAAAACAGCCGACGAGAAACCCGCTATCGACCCCATCCTGCTGAAGGTACTGGATGCCGTTCCGTTCCGGCTATCCACCGACGATGGCGTCGACGCGGCACGACAGCGGTTGCGCGACCTGCCGCGCAGGCCGCTGCATCCCGAGCTGCGGGTCGAGGACCGGGCCATCCCCGGTCCGGCGGGTTCGATCGGCATTCGGATTTATTGGCCGCCAAGCCATTCCGGCGGTAGCGCCGGGAGCGCCGCACCGCCCGCCGTACTGTATTTCCACGGCGGCGGGTTCGTCGTAGGCGACCTCGACACGCACGACGGCTCGGCCCGCCAGCATGCGGTCGGCGCCGATGCGATCGTGGTATCCGTCGACTACCGGTTGGCGCCCGAGCACCCCTACCCCGCGGCCGTCGAAGATGCTTGGGCCGCAATGGTTTGGGTCGCCGAGCACGGATCCGAGATTGGCGCCGATACCGCCCGGATGGGCGTCGCCGGGGATTCCGCCGGTGGCACCCTCGCCGCCGTGATGGCGCGGCGCGCCCGTGATAATGGCGCACCGCTGATCGCGTTCCAGCTGTTGTGGTATCCCTCCACGCTGTGGGACGCAACGCTGCCGTCCTTCACCGACAACGCCACCGCACCGATCCTCGACACCCGCGCCGTCGCCGCGTTCTCTCGTTGGTATGCAGGCGAAGTCGACCTGTCCGTCCCGCCGCCGGACATGGCGCCGGGACGGGCGAAAGACTTGGCCAACCTGCCCCCGGCCTACATCGCCGTCGCCGGTCACGACCCACTGCGCGACGACGGCATCCGCTACGGCGAACTGCTGGCCGCCGCCGGCGTCCCCGCCCAGGTGCACAACGCCGAGACGCTGGTGCACGGCTACCTCGGCTACGCGGGTGTGGTGCCCGCGGCCACCGCCGCGATGGATCGCGGGCTGGCGGCGTTGCGAACCGCACTGCACAGGTAGATCCGCGGCGTACGGTGAACCCATGACGGAGCCGACCATCGCCCGACCGGACATCGATCCGACGTTCAAGACGTTGCTCGACGAATTCCCGATGACCTTCAGTGCCGCCGACGGCGTCGAGGTCGCACGCTCGAGGCTCCGGCTGCTCAAGGTACCCCCGGAAATGCTTCCCGACCTGCGGATCGAGGACCGGACGATCGGTCACGGTGGGCTCACCGACATTCCCGTTCGCATCTACTGGCCAGACAGCGACGTCAAGGCCCTGCCCGTCGTCGTCTTCTACCACGGCGGCGGATTCTCCCTCGGCGACCTGGACACCCACGACCCCGTCGCGCGGGCGCACGCCGTCGGTGCCGAGGCCATCGTGGTGTCTGTCGACTACCGGCTGGCCCCCGAGCATCCGTTCCCGGCCGGGGTCAACGACTGCTGGGCCGCATTGCAATGGGTCGCCGAGAACGCCGCCGAGCTGGGCGGTGACCCGAACCGGATCGCCGTCGCCGGCGACTCGGCGGGCGGCAATCTCGCTGCGGTAATGGCACACCTGGCCCGCGACAATGCCCATAGTGGCGGACCCACCCTGCGCTTCCAGTTGCTGTGGTATCCGACGGTCACCGCCGATCTGTCGCTGCCGTCGTTTACCGAGAACGCCTCCGCGCCGATCCTGGACCGTGACGTCGTCGACGCCTTCCTGTCCTGGTACCTGCCCGACCTCGACATCACCGATCCCAAGGTGTTGCCCACCACGCTGGCTCCGGCCAACGCGGACGATCTGTCCGGTTTGCCGCCCGCCTACATCGGGACCGCGGAACACGATCCGCTACGGGATGACGGGGCCCGCTATGCCGAGTTGCTCAACGCCGCGGGTGTGCCCGCCGAACTGAGCAACGAGCCCACCCTGGTGCACGGTTACGTCAGCTTCGCCCTGGTGATACCCGCCGCCGCCGAGGCCACCGACCGCGGACTGGCGGCGCTGAAGAAGGCGCTGCACTACTAGGCGGGCACCAATGAGCATCACCCCCGACTACCAGGTACTGATCGTCGGCGCCGGATTCTCCGGGATCGGGGCCTCGATCAAACTCGACGAGGCGGGATTGGGCGATTACCTATTGGTCGAAGCCGGCGACGGAGTCGGCGGGACCTGGCACTGGAACACCTATCCCGGTATCGCCGTGGATATCCCGTCGTTCTCCTACCAGTTCTCGTTTGAGCAGAGCCCACACTGGTCGCGAACCTACGCACCGGGCCACGAACTGAAGGCGTATGCCGAACACTGCGTCGCCAAATACGGCATCCGATCGCGGATCCGGTTCAACACCAAGGTGATTGCAGCCGAATTCGACGACGAGCACGCCCTGTGGCGCGTGCAGACGGAACCCGGTGGCGAAGTCACCGCCAGGTTCGTGATCAGCGCCAGCGGCGTGCTCACGGTGCCGAAGTTACCCGACATCGACGGGGTGGATTCCTTCGCCGGGATCACCATGCACACCGCGCGGTGGGACCACAGCCAGGACCTGACCGGCAAGCGCGTCGCCGTGATCGGCACCGGCGCCTCGGCCGTGCAAGTCATCCCCGAGATCGCTCCAATCGTCTCCCAGCTCATCGTATTTCAGCGCACTCCGATCTGGTGCTTCCCCAAGTTCGACGTCCCGCTGCCGACGCCGGCACGGTGGGCGATGCGGATCCCCGGCGGCAAAATCGTCCAGCGGCTGCTCAGTCAGGCCTTCGTGGAAGCGACGTTCCCGATTTCGGCGCACTACTTCACGGTCTTTCCATTCGCCAGGAGGATGGAGTCGGTCGGACGTGCCTATCTGCGTCGACAGGTCCACGACCCGGCGGTGCGCGAGCAACTCACCCCGCGCTATGCCGTGGGCTGTAAACGGCCCGGCTTCCATAACGGCTATCTGGCCACCTTCAATCGCGACAACGTGCGACTGGTCACCGAGCCGATCGACAAGATCACGCCCTTCGGGGTGGCGACCACGGACGGCGACAGCCACGAGGTCGATGTGCTGGTGCTGGCGACCGGATTCAAGGTGATGGAAACCGACAACATTCCGACGTTCGCGGTCACCGGAAGCGGCGGTAAGTCTTTGAGCCGGTTCTTCGACGAGCATCGACTGCAGGCCTACGAGGGCGTCAGTATTCCCGGTTTTTCGAACCTCTTCAGCGTGTTTGGCCCATACGGCTACGTCGGCTCTTCGTATTTCGCGCTCATCGAGGCGCAGACCCATCACATTGTGCGGTGCCTGAAGCGGGCCCGGCGCGATGGCGCGACCCGCGTCGAGGTGACCGAAGAGGCTAACGCCCGGTATTTCGCCGAGGTGATGCGCCGACGGCACCGGCAGGTCTTCTGGCAGGACAGTTGCCGACTGGCCAACAGCTACTACTTCGACAAGAACGGCGACGTGCCCTTACGTCCCGCAACCACGCTGGAGGCCTACTGGCGCAGTCGGCGGTTCGATCTGAACGACTACCGGTTCACCGGATAGCGCTACGCTGCAGGCGTGGCGAAGGAATTTTCCCGGATCGACGGGTCACTGCGCGACTTCATCGGCGAACAGGCCGTCTTCTTCGTCGCCACCGCCCCCTCGCAGGGAGGCCGGATCAACCTCTCACCCAAGGGATATCGCGACACGTTCGCTGTGCTCGACGACCACACCGTCGCCTATCTGGATCTGTTCGGCAGCGGTGCGGAAACGATCGCCCATCTGCGTGACAACGGCCGGATCACCATCATGTTCTGCTCGTTCACCCGCAACTCGCGGATCTTGCGGCTGTTTGGCACCGGGCGCGTCATTCGACCGGACAACGCCGAATTCAACGATCTCATCACACATTTCGGTGGGCAGCGTCCAGGCATCCGTACCGTCATCGTCGTTGATGTCGATCGGATCGCCGACGCCTGCGGATTCGCCGTGCCCTACTACGAGCTCGTCGACGAGCGGCCGGTGCTCGACGCCCATCACGGCACGGCGTCCGATGACAAATTCGCCAGCCTCGCCGACCGCAACCGGCGCAGTATCGATGGACTGCCCGCGCTAGATCCCGACCACCCGCTGCCTAGACGGCGCGTTTGAGGTCGTCGACCTTGTTGAGCTGCTCCCACGGCAGTTCGATGTCGGTGCGGCCGAAGTGCCCATAGGCGGCGGTCTGCGCGTAGATGGGGCGAAGCAGGTCAAGGTCGCGGATGATGGCACCGGGCCGCAGATCGAACACGTCCGCGATGGCCTTCTCGATCTTGACCGGGTCGACCGCCTCGGTTCCGAAGGTCTCGACGAACAAGCCAACCGGAGCGGCTTTGCCGATGGCGTAAGCCACCTGGACCTCCACCCGCTGTGCCAGCCCGGCGGCAACGATGTTTTTTGCCACCCAGCGCATCGCGTACGCCGCTGAGCGGTCCACCTTGGATGGATCCTTCCCGGAGAAGGCTCCGCCGCCGTGCCGCGCCCATCCGCCGTACGTGTCGACGATGATCTTGCGGCCGGTCAGCCCCGCGTCGCCCATGGGCCCACCGAGGACGAACTTGCCGGTCGGGTTGATCAGCAACCGCGTCGACGACGTGTCCAGCGTGTCGTGTGCCAGATCGTTGAGGACGGTGTTGAGCACCTTTTCCCGGATGTCGGGGGTGAGGGTGTTCACCAGGTCGATATCGGCTGCGTGCTGGGTGGAGATGACCACGGTGTCCAGCCGGACCGGAAAGTTGTCCTCGTAGGCGATGGTGACCTGCGTCTTGCCGTCCGGACGCAGATACGGCAGCACACCGTTCTTGCGAACTTCGGTCAGTCGCCGCGACAGGCGGTGCGCCAGCGCGATGGGTAGCGGCATCAGTTCCGGGGTGTCGTTGATGGCGTAGCCGAACATCAGGCCCTGGTCACCGGCGCCTTGAGCGTCCAGCGGGTCCGCTGCGCCTTCGACGCGCGCCTCGTGGGCGCTGTCGACACCTTGGGCGATGTCAGGTGACTGGGCACCGATGCCGATGTTCACCCCACACGACGCCCCGTCGAAGCCTTTCTCCGACGAGTCGTAGCCGATGTCCAGGATGCGCTCGCGGACCGTGTTGGTGATGTCGGCGAATGCCTCCTTCGCCGTCGTTGTCACTTCACCCACCACGTGCACCTGCCCGGTGGTCACCAGCGTCTCGACCGCGACACGTGAGCGGGGGTCCTGCGCCAGCAAGGCGTCGAGGACCGAGTCGCTGATCGCGTCACAGATCTTGTCGGGATGCCCCTCGGTCACCGACTCACTGGTAAACAGCCGACCCTTTTCGCTCACAATCCCAATCCTTCCAATAGTTAGTTAGCCGAATTATATCGGCCGGCATCAGTCCCATCGGCATCCGTCCCGATGCCGCGGCAGAAACAGACCCTCTTACTCGCCGTGCAGGAACGTGACGATCGCATCAACGATACGACTGGCCATCAGCGTCTTGGAGCCGTGCTGTAGCGCCGACTCCGTACCGTCGGACGCCAGCAGCCAACCGTCGTTGCTGTCCACCTCAAATGCCCTGCCATCGCCCACCGCGTTGACGACCAACAGATCACAGCCCTTGCGCCGCAGCTTCGCGCGGGCGTGGAACAGCACATCGCCGTTGGCGTCGCCGGTCTCGGCGGCGAACCCCACGATGGCACGCATGTTGGGCAGCTCCCCGTGGGCGCGAGCCCGCACCGCGCCGGCCAGCACGTCGTCGTTGCGCACCAGTTCGATGGGCGGCGGTCCCTCGGCGCCTTTCTTGATCTTGGCGGCAGCGACCTGCGCTGGCCGGAAGTCGGCGACGGCCGCCGCCATCACCAGCACGTCGGCCGCGGGCGCGTGCTTGGACACGGCGTCGCCGAGTTGCTCCGCCGAGGTGACATGCACCACGTCGACGCCGGCGGGGTCGATCAGCCCGGCGGTGTGCCCGGCGATCAGCGTGACCTCGGCGCCGCGCTGGGCGGCGACCCGCGCCACCGCATAGCCCTGCTTGCCGGAGCTGCGGTTGCCGATGAAGCGCACCGGGTCGATCGGTTCGCGGGTGCCGCCGGCGGTCACCAGCACCTTGCAGCCGGCAAGGTCGTAGGGAAGCGCGTCGTGGCGCTCCAACAGCAGGTGCGCCAGGGTGGTGATCTCCTCGGCTTCCGGCAGTCGGCCTGCCCCGCTGTCGTTGCCGGTGAGCCGCCCGGAGGCGGGTTCGGCCACCACCGCTCCCCGGCGGCGCAGCGTGGCAACATTGTCGACGGTGGCCGGGTGCAACCACATCTCGGTGTGCATCGCCGGCGCGAACAACACCGGGCATCGGGCCGTGAGCAGGGTCGCCGTCAGCAGATCGTCAGCGCGCCCGGCGACCGCCCTTGCCAGCAGATCCGCGGTGGCCGGCGCCACCACGACCAGGTCGGCCTGCTGGCCGATCTGGACATGCGGCACCTCCGGAACGTCCTCGAAGACTCCGGTGTGCACCGGCTGGCCGGAGAGCGCCTCGAAAGTGGCGGCGCCGACGAAGCGCAACGCGGACTCGGTGGGGATGACCCGGACCTGGTGACCGGCCTCGGCGAGCTGACGAACGACAGTGCACGCCTTGTAGGCAGCGATACCCCCGGAGACCCCAACGACGATCCGCTTGCGGTCCACAGCGCGCACGCCCCTGCCTGTTACTCGCCCTCGGTGTGCTCGAGCAGGTCGGCGTGGATCTCGCGCAACGCGATGGACAGCGGCTTCTCCTGCAGCCCAGGCTCGACCAGCGGCCCAACGTATTCGAGGATGCCCTCACCGAGTTGGTTGTAGTAGTCGTTGATCTGCCGGGCCCGCTTGGCCGCGTAGATCACCAGGGCGTACTTGCTCGAGACGCGGTCCAGCAGCTCGTCGATGGGCGGGTTGGTGATGCCCAGCGGGGTGTCGTAGGCGCCCTTACCTGCTGCCGACGCATCAAACTGATCGACGGCGGGCGCGTCGGACTGCGGAATACTCACTTAGGTTCAATCTCCTGGCGGATTAGAGCGGTGCGAACACCGCTGAAAATTCGATGCTCAATCTCGACTGGATCTGGTCTGGCTCCTGGTCTGGCCAGACGGGTCATGCCGGCCCGGCGCAATTCCCACCAGCAAGGATACCAATTCGGCGCATGCAGACTCCAATCGACTGTTGACCACGACCTCGTCGAAGTCTTCTTGGGCAGCCATTTCGATGCGGGCGGTCTCGAGGCGACGCCGTATCACCTCCGGTGTCTCGGTGCCGCGGCCGACGAGTCTGGCCTTGAGGTCCTCCCAACTGGGCGGCGCCAGAAACACGGTGATGGCCTCCGGCATCGCTTTCTTGACCGCCCTGGCCCCGGCCAGGTCAACCTCGATGAGCACCGGAAATCCGGCGGCGGTGGCGGCCCGCACCGGCTCGGCCAGGGTGCCCGACCGGTGCAGCCCGCCGTGGATCTCGGCCCACTCCAGCAGCGCACCCTCGTCGATGAGTTGCCGGAAGCGGGCGGGGCTGACGAAGTGATAGTCGACGCCGTCAACCTCCCCCGGCCGCGGCGCCCGCGTCGTGGCCGAGACGCTGAAATGCAGGTTCGGAATCCGCTCGCGCAGACACCGGACCACCGTTGTCTTGCCGACAGCTGAGGGACCGGACAGCACGACCACACGCCCCTTACCTGTTGGTTCGGGACGTGCTCCGTGCTCGACGTCCGGTCCCCCGCCAGCGCTCACAGGCGCTCCTGTGCCGGCGCCTGCACAGGCCGGCTCGGCCGGATTGCCCGCCTCCTCATCAGGCCTTGCGGCCTGCATCGTCGGCGGGCTAGGAGCCGAACTTTTCCAGCAGGGCCTTGCGCTGCCGATCGCCCAGGCCGCGCAGGCGGCGGGTGGGGGCGATCTCCAGCTCGGTCATGATCTCCTGCGCCTTGACCTTGCCCACCTTCGGCAACGCCTCAAGTAGCGCAGATACCTTCATCTTGCCCAGGACCTCATCGGTTTCGGCGTCCTTGAGCACCTGAGTGAGGTTGGTGCCACCACGCTTGAGCCGGTCCTTGAGCTCTGCTCGTGCTCGACGTGCGGCAGCCGCCTTCTCCAACGCGGCCGCGCGTTGCTCGTCGGTCAACTGGGGAAGGGCCACGATTCCTCCGTATCTGATCAATTGATCTCAATCGATCTCTTATTGTCTCTGCTGGGTACTTCTGCCAGCGGAGACGACCGTACTCACGCCTCCTGACGAAATCTAACCCGACCCCCTGGTTAAGGGGACCAAACGCCCAGCATGGGCCCGGGTGCCGCCCCCGCAAACCGGTCCGCCAGGCATCGCTGGCGGCAGCTGCACATCGCGTGATCTCGGCGGCGGCCTCGTGGTCGCGCAGGCCATCTACCAGCGGTTTTAAGCTTCCAGCCGAGCACTGAGCGCCGCGGCGAGGACGCTGCGGACGGCGGCGGCGGAGAGCCGCAACCTGCCGTGCGACGGATCACGCATTCCCGTGGCGTGTCGCGCGTGTCGCGCCGGTGGTCAGGGGCAGGTCAACGCGCTGCGCCGTCGCGGTCCGACCGTTGGCGCGGGTGCGTGCCGGTTGCTCGACGGGGCCTCAGCTAACCCTCGATCGGTTACCATCTAGCGGTGTCGAACCTGCGGATTCGTCAGGCGGCTGAGCTGCTGGGAGTCAGCGACGACACGGTGCGGCGATGGATCAACCAGGGAACGTTGGCGGTCGGTCACGACGCGGCCGGCCGCAAGGTTATCGCCAGCGAGGACCTGGCCCGGTTTTCCCGTACCAACGCGCCCGCCCCGCCGCCGGATCCGCTGAGCATCGGCAGCTCGGCCCGCAACCGGTTCGTGGGGCTGGTCACCAGAGTCATCAGCGACAAGGTGATGACCCAGGTCGAGATGCAGTGCGGTCCCTTCACCGTTATTTCGCTGATGAGCACCGAGGCTGCGGAAGAGTTGAAATTGCAGCCCGGCAGCGTCGCTGTGGCCGTCGTCAAGGCCACCACCGTCATCGTCGAGACGGCCCGGCCCAGCACGGCACTCGCCTCCGACTGAGGCGTGGTCTACACCGCTCCCAGATAGGCGACGACGTCCAGCATTCGTTGGCCGGCCGCTCGCAGCTCTGACACGCCCGGTCCGGCGCGCAGCACCTCACGCGCCACCGCGGGCAGCAACTGTCCCGGCGCCGCTCCGCCCAGGCCGCCGAGCGCCTCGGGCCGGCCGCCCTGCACACCGAGCCCGGGCACCAACACCGGGCCACCCAGCGCGCTCAGATCGGGCGCCTCGAGAACCGTCGCACCCACGACCACACCGACGTATCCCGGCCCGGATCCAGTGGCGGACCGATTGACCACGGCCGCCTGGTCGACGATCAGCTGGGCTACCGTACGGCCGTCGAAGGCGGCACGCTGCACGGTCGCGCCCTCCGGGTTGGAGGTCGCCGCCAGCACGAACACTCCCCGGTCATGTGCCGCAGCGGCTTCCAGCAGTGGACGCAGTGAGCCGAATCCCAGATACGGCGAGGCCGTCACGGCGTCGGCGGCCAGCGGTGAGTCACCCGCCCAGGCAGCGGCGTAGGCCGCCATCGTTGTCCCGATGTCACCCCGCTTGGCGTCGGCCAGGACCAGCACCCCGGCGCAGCGCAACGCGGCCATGGTGCGCTCCAGCACCGCGAATCCGGCGGCCCCGTAGGCCTCGAAGAACGCCACTTGTGGTTTGACGACGGCGAAACCGGAAAACGCCTCGACGCAGATGTCGCAGAACGCGGCCAGCCCGTCGACGGTAGTGGGCAAGCCCCATGCCCGTAGCAGCTCCGGATGCGGATCGATGCCCAGACAGAGCGGCCCGCGGTGTGCTTTCGCCTCGGCCAGCCGGAGGCCGAAGCCGGTCACTGGTCGCCACCCGGACCGATCAGGCTGTGCAGTTCTTGCAGGCAGCGCACCCCGATGTCGCCGCGAATGCCCGCTTCGATGCCCTGCACGGCGGCCGATGCCCCCTGGACTGTGGTGACGCAGGGGATGTTGACGGCCACCGCGGCCGAACGGATTTCGTAGCCGTCGATGCGCGGGCCGGAGTTGCCGTAGGGGGTGTTGATCACCATGTCGACTTCACCGGCCTTGATCGCGTCCACCGCGGACTGCGCGGGGCGACCCAGCTGCGGCGGCTCGAAGTGCTTGCGGACTTCGTCGCAGGGAATCCCGTTGCGGCGCAACATCTCCGCGGTGCCTTCGGTGGCAAGGACGCGGAATCCCAGGTCGGCCAGGCGCTTGACGGGAAACACCAGTGACCGCTTGTCCCGGTTGGCGACCGACACGAATACGGTGCCGTGGGCCGGCAACGACCCGTAGGCGGCGGTCTGGCTCTTGGCGAAGGCGCTGCCGAAGTCGCGGTCGATGCCCATCACCTCGCCGGTCGATTTCATCTCCGGGCCAAGCAGTGAATCGATGGCGGCCCCGTCGGCGCGGCGGAAACGATGAAAGGGCAACACGGCCTCCTTGACCGCGATCGGGGCGTTCTGGGCCACGTGCCCGCCGTCCCCGGAAGCCGCCAGCATCCCTTCGTCACGAAGCTGGTAGATGTTGGCGCCCAGCATGATCCGGGCACACGCCTTGGCAAGCGGGATCGCGGTGGCTTTGGAGACGAACGGCACCGTGCGACTGGCGCGCGGATTGGCCTCGAGGACGTAGAGCACGTCGTCTTTGAGGGCGTACTGCACGTTGAGCAGCCCCACGACCCCGATGCCGTGTGCGATCACCTCCGTCGCGCGGCGCACCTTTTCGATGTCGCTGCGGCCCAGCGTTACCGGCGGCAGTGCGCACGCCGAGTCGCCGGAGTGGATGCCGGCCTCCTCGATGTGCTCCATGATGCCGCCGATATAGACTTCGGCGCCGTCGCACAGCGCGTCGACGTCGATCTCCACCGCGTCCTCGAGGAAGCGGTCGACGAGAACCGGGTGCTCGGGCGAGAGCTCGGTGGCGCGGGTGATGTAGTCCTTCAGCGTCTCCTCGTCGTAGACGATCTCCATCCCGCGGCCGCCGAGCACGTACGATGGCCGCACCAGCACGGGATATCCGATCTCGTCGGCGATCCGGCGAGCTTGGGCGAAAGTCGTTGCGGTGCCGTACCGGGGAGCCGGTAAACCCGCGGCGGCGAGCACGTCGCCGAACGCGCCGCGGTCCTCGGCCAGGTCGATGGCTTCCGGTGGGGTGCCCACGATCGGTACGCCCGCGTCGGCGAGGCGTTGCGCCAACCCGAGCGGGGTTTGGCCGCCGAGTTGCACGATAACTCCCGCGACGCCGGTACCCTCGGGGCCGCCGATCGCCGACTGCGCTTCGGCGCGGAACACCTCCAGGACGTCCTCGAACGTCAGCGGCTCGAAGTACAGCCGGTCGGCGGTGTCGTAATCCGTGGAGACCGTCTCCGGGTTGCAGTTGACCATCACCGTCTCAAAACCGGCCTGCGACAACGTGGTTGCCGCATGCACACAGCTGTAGTCGAATTCGATCCCTTGGCCGATGCGGTTCGGTCCCGACCCGAGGATCAGCACCTTGGGCTTCTCGGTCTGTGGGGCGACCTCGGTCTCGGCGGCCGGGTCGAGTTCGTAGCTGCTGTAGTGGTAGGGCGTCTTGGCCTCGAACTCCGCCGCGCAGGTGTCCACCGTCTTGTACACCGGGTGGATGCCCAGCCGCTTGCGCAAGGAGCGCACCCCGTTTTCCCCGGCCAATTCGGGTCGCAGCGCGGCGATCTGGCGGTCCGAGAGACCATAGTGCTTGCCGCGCCGCAGTAGATCCGCATCCAGAACCGGGGCGTCGACCAGCTCGGCGCGCAGCTCGACCAGCTCGCCGATTTGGGCGACGAACCAGGGATCCACACCGGAGGCCCGCGCCACCTTTTCAATCGAAGCGCCTAGCCGCAGCGCCAGTTCGATGTCGTAGAGCCGGCCTTCGGTCGGGGTCTGCAGCCGGGTCAGCACCTCTTCGACATCACCCTGCGGGTCCGGCTTCGTCCAGAAGCCGGTGCGATCCGTCTCCAGTGACCGCATCACCTTGCCGAGTGCCTCGACGAAGTTTCGGCCCAGCGACATTGCCTCCCCGACGGATTTCATCGTGGTGGTCAGGGTGGGATCGGCGCCGGGGAATTTCTCGAACGCGAACCGCGGCGCCTTGACCACGACATAGTCGAGGGTCGGTTCGAAGCAGGCCGGTGTTTCCTTGGTGATGTCGTTGACGATCTCATCGAGGGTGTAGCCGATGGCCAGCTTGGCGGCGATCTTGGCGATCGGGAAGCCGGTTGCCTTGGACGCCAAGGCACTTGACCGCGACACCCGCGGGTTCATCTCGATGACGATCAGCCGGCCATCACGCGGATCGACCGCGAACTGGATGTTGCAGCCGCCCGTGGCCACGCCGACCTCACGCAGGATCGCGATGCCCAGATCACGCATCCGCTGGTATTCCCGGTCGGTCAGCGTCATAGCCGGCGCGACGGTGACCGAGTCACCGGTGTGCACGCCCATCGGGTCGAGGTTCTCGATGGAGCACACCACCACCACGTTGTCGTGGCCGTCGCGCATCAGCTCGAGTTCGAACTCCTTCCAGCCGTAGATCGATTCCTCGATGAGCACGTTGGCGCTGGGCGAGGCGGCCAGCCCGGCGCCGGCCATCCGGTCGACCTCCTCGGCGGAATGCGCCATCCCCGAACCGAGCCCGCCCATCGTGAAGCTGGGCCGCACGACCACCGGCAGGCCCACCTCCTCCACCGTCTCGCGGACCTCGGCAAAAGTGAAACACACTCGGCTGCGGGCGGATTCACCGCCGACCTTGGCGACGATGTCCTTGAACCGCTGGCGGTCCTCGCCCCGCTGGATGGCATCGAAATCGGCGCCGATGAGCTCGACCCCGTAGCGTTCCAGCACACCGTTCTCGTACAGCGCGACCGCGGTGTTGAGCGCGGTCTGCCCGCCGAGGGTGGCCAGCAGCGCGTCGATCTTGTTGCCGCGCTCGGCCTGCTGGGCGATCACCCGCTCGACGAATGCCGGCGTGATCGGCTCGACGTAGGTGAAGTCGGCGTACTCGGGGTCGGTCATGATGGTGGCCGGGTTGGAGTTGATCAGGCTGACTTGCAACCCCTCGGCGCGCAGCACCCGGCAGGCCTGCGTGCCGGAGTAGTCGAACTCGCAGGCCTGCCCGATCACGATCGGCCCCGAACCGATCACCAGCACGTGACGTAGGTCGGTGCGACGTGGCACTAGCGCCCCCCTTTCTGGGCGCGAGCGCGCGCAGTTGTACACCATTTGCGGCGTGTCGTTGTACAAACACGCGCGCTCGCGGTCATCGCCGAGCCGCCATAAGCTCGAAGAATTGGTCGAACAGGTACTCCGCATCGTGCGGACCGGCGGCGGCCTCCGGGTGGTATTGCACCGAAAACGCCCGCCCGTCGACGAGTTTGACTCCTTCGACCACTCCGTCGTTGGCGCAGGTGTGGCTGACGACCGCCGGACCGAACGGCGTATCAAAGGATTGGCCGGCCTCGCCTTCCAGCGCGAAGCCGTGGTTTTGTGCGGTCACCGCGACCCGCCCGGTGGCGTGGTCGATGACCGGGATGTTGATGCCACGGTGACCGAAGACCATCTTGTAGGTGGACAGGCCCAGCGCACGGCCCAAGATCTGATTGCCGAAACAGATGCCGAACAACGGGATTCCGGCGCCCAGCATCTCGCAGGTGACCGCGACGACGTGGTCGGCGGTGGCGGGGTCGCCGGGGCCGTTGGACAAGAACACCCCGTCCGGCTTGATTTCGGCGATCTGCTCGAAGGTCGCCGACGACGGCAGCACATGGCTGCGGATGCCGCGCCGGGCGAAATTGCGCGGGGTGTTGGTCTTGATCCCCAGGTCCAGCGCGGCCACCGTAAAGCGCTGCGGCCCTTCCGGTTCCACAATATAGCTCTGCGGAGTGCTGACCTCGCCGGCGAGATCGGCCCCCAGCATGGACCGCTGGCCTCGCACCCGCTCAAGTAACGCATTGACGTCTAAGGGGTCGGCGAGCGCATCACCGGAGAACACCCCCGCCTTCATTGAGCCGCGGGTGCGTAGATGCCGCACCACCGCCCGGGTGTCGATGCCGGCGATCCCGACAATATGCTGGCGGACCAGCTCGCCGTCCAGGGTGCCGGTGGCGCGCCAGTTCGAGGCGCACGGCGACGGGTCGCGCACCGCGTAGCCGGCGACCCAGATCTTGTCACCGCGGCTCTCGCCGTCCTCTCCGTTCCAGCCGGTGTTGCCGATCTGCGGCGCGGTGGCCACCACGATCTGGCGGTAATAACTGGGATCGGTCAGCGTCTCCTGATAGCCGGACATGCCGGTGGAAAAGACGGCCTCGCCCAGCGTTTGGCCGATCTTGCCGAACGGCGTGCCGGTGAAGACGCGGCCGTCTTCGAGCACCAATACGGCTTTGCTCACGCCGTTCCCTCCTGCTGGGATTCGAGCCAGTCGTCGTATTCGCTGCGGTCGTTCGCGCGAAACCCGGTATCGATCTCGACGCCCGACGGCAGCCGCCATCGGATCGCGAGTATCGAATTACGAGCAGCGACCTTGCCGGCCATACCTCGCTCGGTGCGGACGGCGGTGATCGACTCCTGCGGAATCCAAATCGGGTTGGCGCGGACACGCTCCAGCAGGATTCCCTCGGGATAGCGGGTCAGCACCGCCTTACTGCGGTACCCAAGATCGCCGGCCGTAATCCGATCGTTCCAGGCCGGTGACAGCGTGCAGCCGACATAGACGCCGCGCAGAGTGGTGGTCGCCGTACCCACCTCTTGCGGCACGTCGGGCAAGTCGCCGATCAGCTCCTCCTGCCGCTGCGCGCGACGCCGCCAGCCGCGCATCATCAGCTGGATCACCACCCCGATCACTACCACCAGCACTGCCGCGAAGATCAGCGACCCCACCAGGGTGCCTGAATTCATGCCGGGCACTTCCCGTCTCGGGCGGTGACCTTCCCGCGCAGCAGGGTCGCGGTCACGGTGGCGGGCAGGATCATCGACTCGTATGGCGTGTTGGCTGACCGGCTGGCCAGATCCGACCCGGCGACATTCCAGGTGGCGTCTGGATCCACCACCGTCAGGTTGGCCGGCTCCCCCACCTCCAGCGGGCGGCCATGATCGGGCAATCCGACGATGCGCGCGGGGTTTTCACTCATCACCCGGGCGACGTCGCGCCAGGTCAACAGTCCTGGCGTCACCATCGTCTGCACCACCACCGACAGCGCCGTCTGCAGTCCAAGCATGCCGGGGCGCGCCGCCGAGAACTCCACGCACTTCTCGTGCTCGGCGTGGGGGGCATGGTCGGTGGCCACACAGTCGATCACCCCGTCGGCCAATGCTCGGCGCAACGCGATCGCGTCGGCAGCTTCGCGCAGCGGGGGGTTGACCCGGTTCACTCCGTTGTAGCTGGCCAGTCTGCCGTCGTCGAGCATCAGGTGATGCGGGGTGACCTCGGCGGTGATGGAAATTCCTTGCTGTTTAGCCCATTTCAGAATCTCGACGGTACCGGCGGCCGACGCATGGCAGATGTGCACCCGGGCGCCGGCGTCGCGGGCCAGCAGCGCGTCACGGGCGACGATCGATTCCTCGGCGGCCCTGGGCCATCCCGCAAGTCCCAGCCGGGCAGCGGTGGGCCCTTCGTGGGCAACGGCGCCGACGGTCAGCCGGGGCTCCTCGGCGTGCTGGGCGATGAGCACCCCCAGGCCGGTGGCGTACTCCAGGGCGCGCCGCATCACCAGCGGGTCGTGCACGCAGATACCGTCGTCGGAGAACATCCGCACCTGCGCGGCGCCGGCCGCCATCATGCCCATCTCGGTGAGTTCCGTGCCGGCCAACCCGACCGTGACGGCGCCGACGGGGTGCACGTCGACCAGGCCGACCTGCTGGCCACGGTGCCAAACGTGGTCGGTGACCACCGGGCTGTCGGCCACCGGATTGGTATTAGCCATTGCGAACACCGCGGTGTAACCACCCAGAGCCGCTGCGGCCGAACCGGTTTCGATGTCCTCAGCATATTCACGGCCGGGTTCACGCAGGTGGGTGTGCAAGTCGACCAGTCCGGGCAGCAGCACCTGACCCGTGGCATCGATCACGTCGGCATCTTCCCGGATGCTAAGGCCCGCGCCGATTTCGGCGATCTGGCCTTCCTGGCCGGGACTGTCGACCAGGACGTCGACCAGGTCGCCTTCGCCGTACAACCGGACCCCGCGCAGCAGCACACTCATGCCGCACCCTCTTGGCCGACCGATTCGGTGCCGACCAGCACATGGAACAGCACCGCCATCCGCACGTGCACACCGTTGGAAACCTGTTGCAGCACAGCTGATTGCGATGAGTCGGCCACCGAGGACGCGATCTCCATGCCGCGCACCATCGGTCCCGGGTGCAGCACCACGGCGTGGCCGGGAAGCATCGCCTGACGCCGATCGGAAAGCCCGTAACGAACCGAATACTCGCGCACCGAGGGGAAAAAACCGCCGTTCATCCGCTCGGCCTGCACCCTCAGCATCAGTACCGCGTCGGCGGCGGGCAATTCGGCGTCGAAGTCATAGGAGACGGTGGCCGGCCAGCCGTCGAGCCCGACCGGCAACAGTGTCGGCGGTGCGACCAGCACCACCTCGGCGCCCAGGGTGTGCAGCAGCATGACGTTGGAGCGGGCGACCCGGCTGTGCAGGATGTCGCCGACGATCACGATGCGCCGGCCTGCGATGCCGCCGAGTCGCTGGCGGATGGTCAGCGCGTCCAGCAGCGCCTGCGTCGGGTGCTCGTGGGTCCCGTCGCCGGCATTGATCACCGACGGGCCGTCGTCGTGCACACCAGTCCAGTCGGCAAGCAGATGTGCGGCGCCGGATGCGGGATGCCGGATGATCAGCGCGTCGGCACCGGCCGCCCGCAGCGTCAGTGCGGTGTCGCGCAGTGACTCGCCCTTGCCCACCGACGATCCGGCGGCGCTGACGTTGATGACGTCGGCGCTCATCCACTTGCCGGCCACCTCGAACGACACCCGGGTGCGGGTCGAGTTTTCGTAGAACATCGTGACGATGGTGCGGCCGCGCAACGTCGGGAGCTTTTTGATCTCGCGGCCCACCAGGGCCTGCGCGAACCGGTCGGCGTCGTCGAGGATGGCGGTGGCGTCGTCGCGGTTCAGGTCGCCGGCGGTCAGCAGATGGCGCGTCATCGCGAAATCACCACGCCGTCGCAACCGTCGTGCTCGCTCAGCAGCACGTGCACGCTCTCGCTGCGCGAGGTGGGCACGTTCTTGCCCACGTAGTCGGCGCGCAGCGGTAGCTCGCGGTGGCCACGGTCGACCAGTACCGCCAGTTGCACCGCCCGCGGCCTGCCCACGTCGCGCAGCGCGTCCAGGGCGGAGCGCACCGAGCGCCCTGAGTACAGCACGTCGTCGACGAGGATGACCAGCGCCTCGTCGATGCCGCCGGCCGGGATCGATGTGGCCTCGAGCGGCCGCGGCGGCTTTTGCATCAGGTCGTCGCGGTACAGGGTGATGTCGAGGGCGCCGTAGCCGACTTCCACACCGCTGTATTCGCCGATGTTGGTGGCCAGACGCTTGGCCAGGGTCACGCCACGGGTCGGGATGCCCAGCAGCACCACCCGTGGTGCGGACCGTGCTGGATCATCTAAAGCGGTTTTTTCGATGATCTGATGCGCAATACGGGAAATGGTTCGACCCACGTCGGCCGCCGACATCAATTCGCGGCCGGTGCCGGTGTCACCCGCAGCACCCATGCGAGATTTGACCTCCTTCTCCGCCTCGCCGGACGGATCGTTAAAGGATGTCGACTGCCCGGCAGCGTAGCACTTAGGTCTACGCTGGAGAAAATGACAGGCTCGACTTCCTCTTCAGGATTCTCGGGATTGCAGCGCATGGACTTCGACGCGCTTTACCGCGGTGAGAGCCCCGGCGAAGGTATCCCGTCGATGAAAACACCACCGTGGGATACCAAGGCCCCCAAGGAGAATGTCATCGCGTGGCATAACGCCGGCTGGGTCCATGGTGACGTTCTCGACATCGGCTGCGGACTCGGCGACAACGCCGTCTACCTGGCCAAGAACGGGTACCCGGTGACCGGGTTGGACATCTCCCCGACCGCGCTCATCACCGCCGAGCGGCGGGCCCATGACGCCGGCGTCGACGTGACGTTCGCGGTGGCCGACTCCACCATGCTCGACGGCTACACCGACGCCTTCGACACCGTCATCGACAGCGGCATGTTTCATTGCCTCGACGACGACGGCAAGCGCAGCTACGCCGCCGCGGTGCACCGGGCCACCCGACCGGGTGCCACCCTGTTGATCAGCTGCTTCTCCGACGCCAACCCGCCCGACGCCGAGCGGCCGCGGCCCGCGGTGTCCGAGCGGACGCTGCGCGACGTCCTCGGCGGCGCGGGCTGGGATATCGCTTCGCTGGAGCCCATTACGGTGCGCCGGGAACTGGATGGAACCGAAACAGAAATGGCCTTCTGGTACGTCCGCGCGCAACGGCGCGAATCAGCCTGAACCTCAGTTGGCGGGGTTGTAACCCCGTCGGCCCTCGTGCGCCCAGGCGAGCAGTTCCGGCGGGGCGAGCTGGTTGATGCGATCGTAATAGCGCCGGTACACGCGCTCGGTGAAAAATTCCTGCCATTCTCCGCGGCCACCGGCCCGGAAGAAGTCCTTGTTGCTGCGCCAGATACCTTCGGTGGACTCGGGGGCGAGATCCGAGGCGCGAGCCCGCATGGAATCTAGCGTGGCGTGCTCCGTCAGCTGCTCGGCGCGATCGCGACCAAGGTCAAAACCAAGGATCTGAGCGAGACGGACGAGTTCGCTCACGAGGTCCACCCGTAAGTCGGCGTAGTGGAACATGGCCACGTTGGACAGGTGGCGGCGGGACCAGATCGTGCCGAAGTGGTGGAGGATGTTGGAGAGCGAGCCCATGTGCTTCGCGGGGGGCATGAACTCCGTCCCCTTGGCAGGCATAAACCCTGTCCCCTCGGGAGGCATGAACCGCATCGCCTCGGGGGGCATGATTGGCCCCTCCATCCAGTCGCGGAACGCCTCGACCGGGCTGCGGTCGCGGTCGGCACCCGGGGGGCCGAATGGCGCGCGCACCATGGCGTCGGGAAAGGCCTCGGGTGGGCCATCGTGGAGGGGCCGCATCCGGTTCAGGCTCACGTGGTTCATGTTGTCCCACTGGAACAGCTCCGACATCGCGGCGTCGCGCGGATCGCGTCCCACGCCGATGTAGGTGACGCGATCGTCAAGCACGAGGCCGTCCAGCGGCGTGTGGGTCTTGATGAACCGTCGGTGGTCCTGGGCGTCGAGGGTGGCGACGACCTCCTCGATCGGCCGGACGGTCCTGTCGAGCCACGGTGACACCGTCGACATTGGCCCTGGCAAATCCGGCCCGTCGAAGACGAGCAAAGAAACCAGGCGCTGGGTCCAGGTCACGCCGCACTTCGACGGCGCGGAGATGACAATGTCACCCTCGCGCAACTCGAGCGCGTCCCAACGTAAGTTGTCGCTAATCCACGAGCGATACGCGACTCGGCCGGTCACCAAGATCATCTCCTCACCTGGCAGTGGCGGGGTCGTGACCCCTGCGGCCCTCGTGAGCCCAGGCGAGGAGGTCCGCAGGGGCCAGCTCGGCTGCGCGATCGGGGTAGCGCCGGTGCTCGGCCTCGGTGAAGATCTCCCGCCACTCTCCGCGGCCACCGGCCCGGAAGAACGGCTCGTTCCTGAGCCGCTCGTGCCTCGGCCGGACACCGGGCGTGGCCTTGGGGGCGAGTTCCGAGGCGCGAGCCCGCATGGCAGCTAGCGTGGCGTGCTCGGCCAGCTCCTCGGCGCGATCGCGATCCAGTTCAATACCAAGGACCTGAGCGAGACGGACGAGCTCGCCCACGAGGTCCACCTGGTAGTCGGTGTAGTGGAACATAGCTACGTTGGGCAGGTGGCGCCGGGACCAGATCGAGCCAAAGTGGTGAAGGATGGTCGCCAGCGACGCAATTCCCTCGGTGGGCATGATCGGCCCTTCGACCCAGCGGCGCAGCACGTCGAGCGGGCTGAATTTGCCGTCGAAGTCGAGACCCGGCGGGGCGAATCGCTCGCCCCGCGGCCCCGCGGCCTCGTGCAGCGCGCGCATCCGGTCCTGGTCCATCAGCATCGAAACCGCGGCATCGCGCGGATCGCGGCCCACTCCGATGTAGGTGACGCGATCGTCGAGCACGAGGCCGTCCAGCGGCGTGTGGGTCTTGATGAAGCGTCGGTGGTCCTGCGCGTCGAGAGCGGCAACGACCTTCTCGATCGGCTGGGCGGTCAGGTCGAGCCACGGCGACATCATTTGCAGCGGCCCTGGCAGGTTCGGCCCATCGAAAATGAGCAGGGACACCAGCCGTTGCGTCCAGGTGGTGCCACACTTCGGCGGCGCGGAGATGACGATGTCACCCGCACGCAACTCCAGGGCGTCCCAACGCAGGTTGTCGCTCATCCACGAGCGGTACACGGCTCGGCCCACCACTGACGGATGATCGGAAGACGACGCCGGGGGCGAGCGATAATAGCCCTTCTCATCAGAAGTGAGAGACACGACACTTCTCCTGTTCAATATGGTCCGGCCGGTGGGGGTTCACCGCGTTCACCGGCGGATGATGTCGAACAGCATGCCTTCGACGGTGACACCCGGCGCGAACGCGAATGCCACACCCGTCGAGATGGGTTTGGCCGACTCCGCCTGGCGTACCATCATTTCCAGCACGAAGAGCACCGACACGCTCAGCATGTTGCCGAACCGGGCGAGCACATCCCAGCTTTGCGCCGCCCGCTCCGCGGAGATCCCCAGCGAGCGCACCGACTGCTCGATGATCTTGGGCCCACCCGGGTGGATAGCCCAAAGATCGATATCGGATTTCTGTAAGCCGTTGTCCCGCAATATTTCTGCAACTACCGGATCGACTCCGCGGTAGATGTAGTCGGGAAGATTCGCGGACAGCTCGCAGGTGATGCCATCGTGATTGACGCCGAGCACGATGCCGTCTTCGGCGTCGTCGAGCAGCTGGCTGAAGATACTGCGGATCACCACGCTGCCCGGCGGCAGGGGCCGTTGAACCTGGCTGGCGCCGATCACCAGCGCGGCGCATCCATCGCCGAACAGGCTGTGAATGACGACGTCGTTGATGTCGTCGGCGAAAACGGCATTCACCGAGCACAATTCGAGGCAAACCACCATCGCCTTCATACCTGGGTGGGCTCGAACGTAATGCGTGGCAGTGTGAATGGCATTCATGGCCGCCGCACACCCCATGAAATTGACCACGACACGCGAAACCGCCCGCGACAGACCGAGCTGCTTGACGATCGCCACATCAACGCCCGGGGCGATGAAGCCGGTGCTGGTGACGAACACCAGCAGCCCGATCTCTTCCACTCCGTATGGAAGACCCGACAGCGCACGCCTGCTCACCTCGACCGCCAACGGAACCGCGTGTCGGTAGAACAGGTTCATCCGATCCCGGATCGTTCCCGGGTCCCGTCTGAACGCATCGAAGTCGGCGTCGAGCGGGTCAACCGCCATCCGGCGGGTGTCGATCCGCGTGTTCTCATAGACCCGCGGAATCCGTTCCCGCTGTTGCGGATCGAGGAACAACTCGGCGACCTGGTCAGCGGCGGCTGATTGGTCGACCACGCGCTGCGGCGCACCGGTTGCCATGCCTTCGATAACCGCCACCGTGGTCGGCGGAGCAGGCGGCAACTGGGCGAGGTCATACCGCGGCTCATCGTCGGCCGGGTGCAGGGCGCCACCCTCGGCTGGGGTGTTCATACCGACCCGATTCCGACAAAGCCCGCAACCACGTAGCTGGCGCTGGCTTTCCAGGCCGCCGGCGAACAGTGCTCCCGGATGAAGCCCCAATTCCGCTCCTTGGCTTGGCGGGAGGGCGACAACAGGTACGTCCGGCATAGCTTGGGCAGCCGATCGGTGACGAAACTCTTTGCGGGAAGCCACTCGACGCCGAACTTCGCCGCTTCTTCGCGCAACATGTCCTCGGTGACGATGTTGGCGAACCCGCTGCGCTGGAACGGCAGTACATGATGAACGCGGTGCGAACTCAGCCCGGCTGACAGGAAGCAGTCGACGTAACGATTCCCGATCACCATCAGGTCGTTGGCGTGCTCGACTTGGTCTACGCCCCAGTCCTCGCCATTGAGGACACTCTCTTCGCTGTCGTCCTCGAACTCGTGGCTTGCGACCACCATAAAGGTGCTGACCCACACTGTCGCTATGAATTGCATTGCCCAGGCCCAGAAGTCGCCGGCGAGCACGAAGATCACCAATTCAGTCACGAGGAGCACCCGAACGCCGGAGGACCCGAGGAAGTGCGGAAGCGCGCCGCGCCAGCTTCCATAGCCCTCCTCGACGCCTACCTTGCGTGTGATGTTCCACACGTCTGCAATCCGGATGGCCATGCCGCTGCACATGTGGCCGAACTTGTGAATCGTATGGACGGGAACCCGATACAACCGCGGGAGCCGCATCATCATCGTGAACACGTTCTTTTTGATGTCGACGTCGCTCTGGGTATACGGGTGGTGCAGCAGGGTATGTCCATCGGCGACGACCAACGACAACGCCACATAGTTCAGATCGAAGGCGTTGGCGAAGACCCTGTTGAGGCCCCGTTGCGCGCGATGCAATGCGTAATGGCCATACCCGACCAGCGAATTGCGCAGCAGCACCATGGCAATCACGAAGGCCCACAGCGGCATCCACCGTGGTTCGACCAACCGCACCCCCTGCACCGCGAAATAGGCAACGGCCAGGACGGCGACAACGACGTTGAAAAGCGTGTCCATGCGCTTGATCCGCGCCGCCAGCGCAGGCTCATTGAGGCGCGCTTTGACGCGGTGCATCAGGTCGTTCTGGTTGTCGAAGTGGTACTTGGGGGTGTCGCGCCAGCTGTTGAAGTCGTCTTTGAACAGGAATGGCGGTGCATTGTGTTTTGGATGGATGTCCCTGGGAGTTGCATCCCGGCCCAGCCCGTACCGTCGCTCCAAGATCCGCTCGACCTTGGCCGGATCGCGATGGTAGGACGCGACTATGGCGGTGATGTCGCGGTTCTTGGTTCGCCCAATGAAGAACGCGCCGCCGGGATGCTTGGCGATCCAATCACTCAGGTCGTACGCACGTCCGTTGTAAACCCACACGTCTGACAGCGGTGGCCCACCACCCGGAGGAGGAGCGGGGCGTGGACTGGAGTCACGCTCCTCGACTTCTGGGTCGCTTGTCATTCGCATCTCCGGATCTAATCGGGTGAGGTCGGTTCGCTCGCAGCGAGCTGACCCCAATGGTGGGGCCACACCCTTGGCGAATTCTCAAAGGATTTCCGGACGGCGCCATCGGTGGAGGTGAACTACGGACGAGAACCGGCCCGGAGACTGCGCGCAGCTGATCGACCAGGCGGAGCCGACTCGCGGCACTTCCGGGCCGGTTCCCAATCCGGCGTCCACCTAGCCGGTTACCCCGCCGGGTTGGGGATGGTGACGGGCGCTCCCCAGTTGGACAGGGTGATCGTGACGTGGCCCTGGTCCTTGTCGATGACCATCCTCACCAGATTCGGGCTGGGTGCCGGCGCGGGCGCGCCAGACGTCGCGGTTGTGCTGGCGCCCGCTGCATTCACATCAACGATGTACAAGGTGATCGGGAGGGTTCCCCCGCCCTTGCCCAACTGAGGCACCACCGGATCGATCACCGCCGCGTCGATCGTTCCAGTCACCTTGACGGTGGCCACGCCGTCGATCGTTTCATTTCCGGCAATCTGCGGGCTTCCGACCTTGGCGATAACGTTGCCCAGTCCTTTGTCCTTGTCGAGGATGATGCCGGGGTCGTAGATCTTCTCCGCCGGCCCTACGGATGTGTACCCGCCGCTTTCGTTCTTGGTGTACATGGTCTTGTTGGTGACCAGGAACTCCTTGGCGACCGCGGGGGCTTTGGGTTGCAACCTGACCATGGCATTGCCGACGGCCTGGGCGCTGCCCTCTGGCTGGTTGGTTACGTCGGCATCAACGCTCTCCATCGGGAGGGTCGTGATGTTGGTTGTCGCCAGATTGACATGAAGGGAATGCAGGGCTTTCGTCGCCTTGGAGCTGTCCTGCAGGAGCTGCTGGGCTTGTGGCGACGGGGCACCAGCTGTCCCGGACGTCCCTGATGTTCCCGTCGTCGCGGAGGTCCCAGATGACCCTGAAGTCTCGGAGGTTCCAGTTGTCGATTTGTGTCCGCACCCCGTAATGACCGTCGCAACAAGTGCTGCCGCGAACAAGATCACGACAGACACCGGGGTTGAGGGTCGACGGGAGACACGTCGGTGCGAGATTTGCGCTTGTGAGATCAAGCCATTCATGGCCAGCCTTTGCTGAGTTATCCAACCGGTAGTAATGAGCAGCAGGTCGCTACCCTCGTCGTACGGCATGGACGGAGCCCGGGCAACCAAGCCCCCGTCCACAATCGCGGATCTCGGTGACTGCACACCCGCACCCTGGTTCACTAGCAACGACACCGTCGTCAACCGCAGGCCGTTGCCCTCACAGCATGTTCCCCAGATCACATTCGCCGGAGAGCGCGACAGTAACATGCCACCAGTAGGCAGGAAACCTTTTCGCGACTACCGACGATCAACCCAGTCGCGCTGGCACAGCGGGCACCGCGTAGATTTTTACGTGTTCATGGGTGCTGGCCGATGAATTGCTGTTGGCGCGCTCGGCTAGTTGCTGCGAAACGCTCAGGCGGTCCCGCTGCCAGGTGCGCAGACGCCAAGCGGCTAACCTAAAGCCGGTGAATCTCGACGGCAATCAGACATCCATTCGCGAGGTCTGCGATGCCGGCCTCCTTTCCGGCGCCGTGACGGTGGTCTGGCAGCGCGGAGCAGTGTTGCAGGTCAACGAGATCGGCTACCGAGACGTCGACGCACGCCTGCCGATGCAAAGAGACACCTTGTTTCGCATCGCGTCGATGACCAAGCCGGTCACTGTGGCGGCAGCCATGAGCCTGGTCGACGAGGGCAAGCTGGCACTACGTGACCCGGTCGCGCGCTGGGCACCCGAGCTCGCCGACTTGCGGGTGCTGGACGACCCTGGCGGTCCCCTGGATCGGACGCATCCCGCCCGGCGGGCCATCCTGGTCGAGGATCTGCTCACCCATACCAGCGGCCTGGCCTACGGTTTTTCGGTGTCCGGGCCGATCTCGAGGGCATATGTGCGACTGCCGTTCGGTGAGGGTTCGGACGCCTGGTTGGCCGAACTTGCCGCCCTCCCATTGGTCCACCAACCCGGCGAGCGGGTGACCTACAGCCACGCCATCGACGTGCTGGGCGTCATCGTGTCCCGCGTCGAGAACAAGCCGTTTTATCAGGTCCTCGACGAGCGGGTGCTGGGTCCGGCGGGCATGACCGACACCGGGTTCTTCGTGTCGACCGAAGCGCAACGACGCGCCGCGACCATGTACCGGCTAGACGAGCACGACCAGTTGCGACACGACGTGATGGGGCCGCCGCACGTCACGCCACCGTCGTTCTGTAACGCCGGCGGCGGGTTGTGGTCGACCGCCGACGACTACCTGCGGTTCGTGCGCATGCTGCTGGGTGATGGGACGGTCGACGGTGTTCGGGTCCTGTCACCGGAGTCGGTGCGCCTCATGCGCACCGACCGGCTGACCGACGAGCACAAGCAACACAGCTTTCTGGGGGCGCCGTACTGGGTTGGCCGCGGGTTCGGCCTGAACTTGTCGGTGGTGACCGATCCGGCGCAGTCCACCCCACTGTTCGGGCCGGGCGGTCTCGGAACGTTCAGCTGGCCCGGCGCGTATGGGACGTGGTGGCAGGCCGACCCTGCTGCGGACCTCATTCTGCTGTATCTGATTCAGCATTGTCCGGATCTGTCCGTGGACGCGGCCGCGGCAGTCGCGGGTAACCCGTCGCTGGCAAAGCTGCGGACGGCGCAACCGAAGTTCATCCGCCGTACCTATCGCGCATTAGACCTTTAGCAGCGGATCGCGACCATGGTCGACTATCCACCTGACCACATCGGCGGCGCGCGGCTGCTGCTGCGCCCACCTGTGCTCGACGACGCCGGTGCGCTATTCCAAAGGGTCGCGCGCGATCCCGAGGTCACCAAGTATCTGCTGTGGACGCCGCACCCCGACGTGGCGACAACCCGACGGGTGATCGCCGAAAAGCTCAATGTCAGCGACGACGAACGAACCTGGGCCATCACGCTGCGGCACAGCGGGGATGTCATCGGGCTGACCAGCTGCCGACGCCCGATGCGGGGGTCCGTCGAAATTGGGTACTGCATCGGTCGGCGATGGTGGGGCAAAGGTCTGATGTCCGAGGTACTCACCATGCTGCTGACCGCGCTGGACGCCGACCCTGACGTATACCGCGTGTGGGCGACGTGCCATGTCGACAACGCGCGGTCGGCGCGGCTACTACAGCGATCCGGGTTCGCCCTGGAGGGCCGGCTGACCCGCCACGCCGTCTACCCGACCATGGGGCCCGAACCGCACGACAGTCTGCTCTACGCCCGGACCCTGCGCTAAGTGTTTCACGGGTGTCGCGTGTGCATCCTGGGCGGGGAAATTGCGAAAATTCGCGCCCAGAGCACACACTCAAAGCCTCCCGCTCACACTCGAAGTGGCGCCCTACGCTAAGCCGCATGGCAAAACCCATCGTCCTGATCAGCGGCGCGGGAATCGCCGGCCCCGCCCTTGCGTTCTGGCTCAGCCGCGGCGGCTACCACGTGGTGGTGGTCGAAATCGCCGACGGCATTCGCCCGGGCGGCCAGACCGTCGGCCAGCGTGGAGCCGGGCGAGCGGTCGTCGAGCGGATGGCGCTGCTGGACCAGATGCGCGGCCGCAGCCTGGATCAGCGCCGTGTGGCCTGGGTGACGGCCGGCGGGCGGCTACCATGCCTGGTTCACCGCGCCCGACACGGTCGGCCTGGACGGCTGGTATCTGATGTATCAGGCGCCTGGTGGTTTGAACGCGTCGCTGCGCCCGTCGCATGACCCGGCGATCGCCAAGGCGGGGCTGGCTTTCCGCTCGTTTCCACTGCGCTACGACCGCGGTGATCTCGACGCCCAGCGCGATCTGCTGGCCGCCCGATTTGCCGGTGCCGGTTGGCATACCGATGCCCTGGTCCTCGCCGCACGCCAGGCCGACGACTTCTATTTCGACGCGTTCGCCCAAGTACACATGGACAGCTGGTCGTCCGGACGCGTCACGCTGGTCGGGGACGCCGGCTACTGCGCGTCTCCGCTGAGCGGCATGGGCACCAGTCTGGCTCTGGTCGGGGCCTACGTGTTGGCCGGCGAATTGGGCCCTTCAGGTGACGGCATCGATCGGGAGCGGCTGGCGGCCGCCCTGGACCGCTACCAGAAACTGATGCGCCCCTATATCGCCAGATGCCAGAAGCTGGCGAATGGCATCGACGGCTATGTGCCAAAGTCCGCTGCCGACATCCGAATCACCGCCCTGGTGATGAAGTACATGCAGCGCTGGCCGTTTCGGCCGTTCGCCGAGCGGAAGTGGTTCACCACGGCCGAGGCCGTCGACCTGCCCGACTACCCGGCTTCGCGGTCCAGCACCCGACGGGCATAGGCCCGCACGTCGGCGTCCACGTGCGCGGCTGCAAGCCGTCACCTGGGCTGGTGGGGCCAGCGGCCGCCGTCACGCGTCTTCGGTAACCGCCCTCGTGGCACTGTCACCATTCACGGCCGCCGCATTCGACCGGAGCTCGAAGACCGGGAACGCCGAACCCACCGCGGCGGTGGCCGCATTCCGTTGGGCTTCCATCCTTGCCAGCGCGGCCTCGGTGAACACCGACAACCCGAGGTCGTGGTTGTATCCGTGGATTTCTTTGACGTCGAGCTGGGCGAGGAAGTAGATGATCTCCTTGGAGACCACCTGCCCCGGCACCAGGACCGGGAAACCCGGGGGGTAGGGCACCACGAAAGTGGTGGAAACCAGGGTCTTCCCCTCGGCGAGCCGCCGCCCGGCCATCCCGATCAGCACGTGCTCGCGGTCCGACTCTTCGTACCCGGCGTAGAAGGCCGCCCGCATGTCGCCGTACAAGCTGGCGTCTTCGGGCCGGAAGGCGACGTCGAACTCGCTGAAGTCGGGTAAGTGCGGCAGATCCTGGGTGATCTCCTCAACGTGGCGCTGCTGCAACGCCAGGTCGGCAGCGCTGGCCCCCTTCTGGGTGCGGTCGAAGTCGGTGGCGATCCGGCGCAGCACGTCGAGCAGGTAATGCACGCTCGACCAGGTGACGCCGATGGTGAAGATCAACAACACGCTGTTGATCGACGTCTTGTTGATCTGGATGCCGAATCGCTCCATCAGGATCTTCTCGCGGAAGTCGTATCCGTTCATCCCGGTCTTGCCGATGAACAGGGTCACCCGCGTCGCGTCCAGCACGAACTGATCGGACCGCCATGCCTCGTTCCACTCGGCCAGGGCCCCCTGCCTGACCTGGCGGTACGAGCTGACCGCCGAGGCGCGGAATTCCTCAGGCACCAGGTCGGACTCGTCGAGGATGCGGAACCACTTGCTGATCAGCCGGTCTTTGCGTACCCGGTGACGGAAGACCAGCGCCATGTCGTAGGTCTGCCGGACCAGTTGGAATCCCTCGATGTCCACCTGTCGGCGGGCCAGGTCCAGCGAAGCGAGAAGTTGCTGGTTCGGCGAGGTTGAGGTGTGGGTCAAGAACGCCTCAGCGAACGCGTCCCGGGTGAGTGCGTTGAAATCCTGGTCACGGACGTGGATCATCGACGCCTGCCGAAGCGCCGACAGTGACTTGTGGGTGGAGTGCGTCGCGTAGACGCGCACCCGCGCGCGACTAGGGTCGGGCAGCAGCCGGCGGTCAAGCCACTCCGACCGCTCGACCCCTTCCATGGACGCCGACCAATTTCGGTATTCCTCGGCGTATTCCGGAGCGGACAACATCTGCTCGAGACGCTCGGCAGCCACCATGGCGGTCCGCTGCCGGGCCCACGGCACCGCGGTGGCGAACGCGTACCACGCCTCGTCCCACAAGAAGCAGATGTCCGGCTTGATCGCCAGCACCTCCTGCATTACCTGCAGCGGGTTGTAGACGACACCGTCGAAGGTGCAGTTGGTCAGGAGCAGCATGCGTACCCGGTGCAGCTGTCCGGCCGCTTCGAGGTCCAGCAGCGCCTTCTTGATCGTGCGCAGCGACACCGCTCCGTAGATCGCGAACTGCGGCAGCGGATATGCGTCCAGGTAAAGCGGGTACGCGCCGGCCAGTACCAGGCCGTAGTGGTGGGACTTGTGGCAGTTGCGGTCGATCAGCACGATGTCGCCGGGCCGGGTCAAAGACTGCACGACGATTTTGTTGGCGGTCGAGGTCCCGTTGGTGACGAAGTACGTGTGGTCGGAGTTCCACGTACGCGCGGCCTTGTCCATCGCCTTCTTGATGTTGCCGTGCGGGTCCAGCAGCGAGTCCAGACCGCCCGAGGTGCTCGAGGTTTCGGCCATGAAGATGTTGCGGCCGTAGAACTCGCCCATGTCCTGCAGCGACTTGGAGTTGAAGATGCTGGCGCCCCGCGCGACGGGCAGCGCGTGGAATTGGCCGACCGGCGCCGCGGCATACGCGCGCAGAGCGTCGAAAAACGGTGTGGAGAAGCGATTCCGCAAGCCCGCGAGCACCGTGCTGTACAGGTCGGTGACGTCGTTGAGCCGGTAGAACGTCCGGTCGTAGATGTCCGGCTCCTCGTCATTGCCCGCCGCGATCGACTCGTCGGTGAGCAGGTAGAGGTCGATGTGGGGCCGTAGCTCCCTGATCCACTCGCCGCACTCCACCCAGTCGTTGGCGCGGTCGGGAATGTCCACGTCCTCGTTGGCGCCCAGCAAGGTGTTCATCAACGGCAACCGGTCATGGGACCGCAGCGGCAGGTCGTCGCGGACGATAGCGGCCTGGATCTCGCCGTTCAGCGCGACCGCGGTGATGGCGTCCTCGACGCTCGGCACGACGAGGATTTCGAACTGCACGTCGTCGGACGGGTTGCGCAGCGCCCGCAGGCACTCGGCCAGGCAGTCGGGAGCCGTCGCGGGAGCGTCGTCGGCGAGCAACACGGTATAGAACTGCTGCTGTTTGGCTTGGGACACCAGCTCCTGATCGGCCAGTGGCGCGGAAGTATCGAAAAGCCCTGCGCGGTCGCCATATTCGCTCAACAGCCGCACAGCCATCGAAACTTCTTCGGTGAGCCGCACCGTGGAAAGACTCTCCAGGTGAGCGCGGAAGGTCGCCAGGTTCTCCGCGCCGGGATACAGCCAGTACCGCTCGTAGGCGCCGATGCGGTCGATCAGGCGCTTCACCGTGGCCACGTCGTGGGTTTTGTCCAGCCCGGCAAGGTCGACCTCGGCGAGGTGACGGCATGCGTCGTCGAGCAGGTTCCACGTGTCGATACGCGCGTACGACGGATTAGCCACTGCCGCAAGCGCGGAGACCCGAAGTCGTCGCGGCTGGGTGCTGTATCGAGTCATGACCTCACCTGTTCTCCTGCTGCGGATGGCCGCCGCCGGTGCAGCTCGTATTGTGACCCCGCCGCGCCGCGCACGTACTCATTTCGCGCCAGCTCAGTCAGGTGTTCAGCTCGTCGTCACTGCCATCACCGTTCAGAACCCGCCGATTGCCGCGAGCGCTGTCCACCCACCGCAGCCCCGGAAGCTCCCAGCGGCGCGCCGGCAACTCGGTGACGTCGCTCAGCGATCGCACCACGGCCTGTGTCAGGCCCATGATCGCCGCCATCACCGGCAGCAGCGGCTGCAGCGGCTTGGCCGCCGAGCGCACCGTGCTGATGCGGCGGGCCACGATCAGGCGTTCGACGCAGTGATACAGCCAGGCGCCCACACCCAGCGCGTAAATCGAGAGCGCCGAGGCGACGATGGTCAGCCCGTAGGCGGCGCATACCACGGCGCCCATCACCACCGTCGCAGCCAGGAAGGCCGCAACGAGGACGCGCAGCTCCAACCGGCTCATGACTGGGGTCCCTGATCCTCCACCGCGCCTCGGACCGCCTGGGCGGCCGCCCGGATCTGCGGCGTCACCAGCATGACGTGGCCCAGCACGCCGTTGACGAAACCCGGGGAGTCCTCGGTGGACAGCTCCTTGGCCAGCTGTACGGCCTCGTCGACGGCGACCGGCTCCGGCACGTCGTCGGCATAGAGCAGCTCCCACACCGCGGCCCGCAGAATGGCGCGGTCGACGGCAGGCAGCCGGTCCAGCGTCCAGCCCTGCAGATGCGAGCTGATCAGGTCGTCGATGTGTGCGGCCTGCTCACCGACCCCGCGAGCCACCGCGGCCGTATACGGGTGCAGGGGCGCGACGTCCGGGTTCGCTGCGGCCAGCGCGGTACGCACGTCGACGAGCTCCGCCGGGCCCAGCCCGCGGGCCTCGGCTTCGAACAACAGGTCGACGGCCCGCTTGCGGGCCTGGTGTCGTCCCTTGATGGGTCTCGCCCGCTTCCCGGCGGGCCCCGTTTTTCCATCAGGCATGGTCAGGCGTTGACACGTCCCAGGTAGCTGCCGTCGCGCGAGTCCACCTTCAGCTTGTCTCCGGTGTTGATGAAAAGCGGCACCTGAATCTGCGCCCCGGTCTCCAGGGTGGCCGACTTGGTGCCCGCGCTGGACCGGTCGCCCTGCAGACCCGGCTCGGTGTGGGTGACCTCGAGTTCGACCGACACCGGCAGCTCGATGTACAGCGGCGCCCCGTTGTGGAATGCCACCTGTACCGGCAGGCCCTCCAGCAGGAACCGCGCAGCGTCGGCGACCAGCGACTCTGGCAACGCGTGCTGCTCGTAGTCCTCGCTGTCCATGAACACGAAGTCGGAGCCGTCGCGGTACAGATAGGTGGTGTCGCGCCGGTCAACAGTGGCCGTCTCCACCTTCACCCCGGCGTTGTACGTCTTGTCGACGACCTTGCCGGAGAGCACGTTCTTCAGCTTGGTGCGTACGAACGCCGGGCCCTTGCCGGGCTTGACGTGCTGGAACTCGACGATCTGCCACAGCTGGCCGTCGATCACCAACACCAGTCCGTTCTTGAAGTCGGCGGTGCTTGCCACGGTCGGTGTATCTCCTAGAAGATGGTCAGTCCCATATGCCCTCTATGCAAGGCATCAGGCTCTACGTGGGGTTGTGCGACATAACGGGCACCCGATGGAGCTTACCCGTGCCGAGGTTGCGCAATACGCCGCCGAGTTGATCGCTACCCGTTGGCCACGGGTCGGCAGGCCGGTCGAACGCCCGCTATTTGTTGTTCTGTGCTGAACGGATCGGAGGTCGCTGGATGGGCGAGGACGACATGGGCCGAATCATCGTCAAGAACGGGATGCGCAGTGTTACCCCGCTGGCGAACGGCATATGGACCGCGAAGTACGCGATCTGCGTCTTTAGCCGCATCTCCCGCATGGGTCAGCGCAGTGCGCCGGCTATGTCAGAATGGCCAGTTCCTTAAAGAATTTGGTCAGCAATTCCGGGGTTTGCCCGTCGGTTTCGTCGGGCACGACCAGCGTGTCCTCGATGCGGACACCGCCGCGGCCGGCTAAGTAGACGCCGGGTTCCACGGTCACGACGGAGCCCGCCGGCAATGTGCCGGTTGAGGTGGCCCCGATTCCCGGCGCTTCGTGGATCTGCAGGCCCACGCCGTGCCCCAAACCGTGGCTGAACTGCTCGCCGTAGCCGGCGTCGACGATCAGCTGGCGCGCGGCAGCGTCCACATCGCGCAGAGCTGCGCCCGGCCGCAGCGCCTCGCGGCCGGCCCGCTGCGCCTTGGCGACCAGCTCGTAGATCTCCAGCTGCCAGTCAGCGGCCTTGCCGAGCACGAATGTGCGGGTCATGTCGGAGTGGTAGCCGGCGACCAGTGCACCGAAGTCGATCTTGACGAAATCCCCCTTGGCCAGTACCGCGTCGGTAGGGCGGTGGTGCGGGATCGCCGAATTCGGCCCGGCGGCCACGATCGTCTCGAACGAAATCGCATCGGCGCCGTGGTCGAGCATCAGGGCCTCCAGCTCGCGGCTCACCTCACGCTCGGTCCTCCCGGGCCGTATGCCGCCCCGCGCCACCAGATCGGTCAGTGCGGCGTCCGCCGCCTCGCAGGCCAGCCGCAGCAGCGCCACCTCGCCGGCGTCTTTGACCTCACGTAATGCCTCGACGGTTCCCGCGGCCCGCACCAGCCCGGTGACCGCCTTCCGCTCGTCGAGCTCACCGGTCAGCGCGTCGAAGCCGTCCACGGTGACCACATTGCTTTCGAAGCCCAGCTTGCCCACACCGGCCTCGGCGGCCCGACCGACCAAGTAGCGCCCGAGGGCACGTTCGATGGCGATCTCGAGGCCCGGTGCCTGCTCCGCGGCTTGGGTGCGGTACCGGCCATCGGTGGCCAGCACGGGGCCGCGATCGTCAGCGAAAACCAGCAACGCGCCGTTCGACCCGGTAAAGCCCGACAGATAGCGCACGTTGATCAGGTCGCTGACCAGCATCGCGTCCAGCCCGTTGGCACCGATTTGCGCTTTCAGATTGTCTCGACGCTGCGAATGTGTCACGACCCTTGACGGTACTCGCTACGCTGATGGCCCATGACTAACTGGATGCTGCGCGGATTGGTGTTCGCCGCAGGGATGGTCGTCGTCCGCTTGTTCCAAGGGGCGCTGATCAACGCGTGGCAGACGCAGGCTGGGCTGTTCAGCGTGGTGCTGCTGCTTCTCTTCCTCATCGGCGTGGCCGTGTGGGGGGTGATCGACGGCCGGGCCGACGCCGTGGCCAATCCCGATCCGGATCGCCGCCGCGATCTGGCGATGACCTGGCTGCTGGCCGGCCTGGTGGCCGGTGTCCTCAGTGGCGCCGTCTCCTGGCTCATCGCGCTGGCGTACCAGGGTCTTTACACCGGGGGCCTGATCAATGAGGTGACGACCTTCGCGGCCTTCACTGCGCTTCTCGTTTTCCTGCCCGGCATTCTCGGTGTGACTCTCGGCCGCTGGCGGGTGGACCGCAATCCCCCGGCCCGCCGGCCAGCCGGATCCGACGAGGAACGGGTCGATACCGACGTCTTCACGGCCGTCCGCGCCGATAACAGTCCGACCGGCGAGCTGCCCCCGGGGACGGCCGGGGCCCAGCCCGGGGAGCGGCCGGCGGCGGTCGCCACGGCCGAGCGCGAGGCACCCACCGAGACGATCGGCACCACCGAGCGTGAAGCACCCACCGAGACGATCGCGACGCCCGACGACGACGCAAAAACCGAAATAATCCGTACCGACACCGCCGCCGAACACGGCAAGCCGGGTTCGGAACCGGAGAAGGATTAGCCGTTAGCCCCGGCCAGATAGCGCAGGGCGAGCAGGTAGCCCTGGACTCCTAATCCGACGATCACCCCGGTCGCGACCGGGCTGAGGTAGGAGTGGTGCCGAAACTCCTCGCGCGCGTGCACGTTGGAGATATGCACCTCGATAAGGGGTGCGCTCAATTCGGCGCACGCATCGCGCAGCGCCACCGATGTGTGGGTCAGGCCGCCGGCATTGAGGATCACCGGCTCCCCCGCGTCGGCGGCCGAATGGATCCAGTCCAGCAGTTGAGCTTCATTGTCGCTTTGCCGCACAACGGCTTTCAGTCCGAGTGCCGCGGCCTCACGCTCGACCAGCGCGGCCAGCTGCTCATGCGTCGTGTCCCCGTACACCTCGGGCTCGCGCCGGCCCAGCCGGCCCAGGTTCGGACCGTTGATGACGTTCACTGTCCTTGTCATCGGCCATCGAGTCCCGCGTAAGCAGCCGCCAGCAGCGACGGATCGGGTCCGGCTAACCGGCCCGGCTTGGCCAATCCGTCGAGGACCACGAACCGGAGGACACCGGCCCGGGATTTCTTGTCTTGGCCCATGTATTCCACCAGCTGCGGCAACGCGTCGGCGTCGTAGCTGACCGGCAGGCCAAGGGCCGACAGGATGGTGCGGTGGCGCTGCGCGGTGGCGTCGTCGAGCCGGCCGGCAAGTCGGGCCAGCTCCGCGGCGAACACCAGGCCTACCGACACCGCGGCGCCGTGCCGCCACTGATAGCGCTCCCGGCACTCGATCGCATGTCCCAACGTGTGGCCGTAATTGAGGATTTCGCGCAGCTCCGATTCCTTCTCGTCGGCGGCGACGACCTCTGCCTTGACGGTGATCGCGCGCCGGATCAGCTCCGGCAGCATGTCACCGGCAGGGTCCATGGCGGCCTGTGGATCGGCCTCGATGAGGTCGAGAATCACCGGGTCGGCGATGAACCCGGCCTTGACCACCTCGGCCATTCCGGAGACGAGTTCGCCCTGCGGCAAGGTTTGTAGGGTCGCCAGATCGACCAGGACCGCAAGTGGCTGATGAAACGCACCGACCAGGTTCTTGCCCGCCTGCGTGTTGATACCGGTCTTGCCGCCGACGGCCGCGTCGACCATGCCGAGCAAGGTGGTGGGCACATGCACGATCGAGACGCCGCGCAGCCAGGTGGCCGCCGCGAAACCGGCGACGTCGGTGGCCGCGCCGCCACCGAGGCTGACCAATGCGTCCTTACGGTCTATCGCGATGCGGCCCAACACTTCCCAGAGGAATCCCACGACAGGCAGATCCTTGCCGGCTTCGGCGTCCGGGATTTCGATGCGGTGCGCGTCAACACCCTTGTCGGCCAAGTGGCTTCGGATCACCTCGGCGGTCTCCGCCAGCACCGGTTGATGCACGATCGCCACGCGATGCCGGCCGGACAAGAGTTCGACCAATTCATTCAACAGACCGGTACCGATGATCACCGGGTACGGCGGGTCGACGGCCACCTGCACGGTGACCGGTGCGCTGCCATCGGTCATTTGGCAGCCTCGGCGGGGGTGGTCTGCCCGGTGTGCTGCGGCGCCTGCAGCCGCGAGACGATATAGCGGACCACCGCCCCGGGATTGCGGCGGTTGGTGTCGGCCCGGATGGTCGCCACGCGCCGATACAGCGGAATCCGTTTCGCCATCAGCGCGCGATATTTCTCGGCGCGATCGGGCCCGGCCAGCAGCGGCCGCACGGTGTTGCCGCCGGTGCGCCGCACGCCTTCGTTGGCGCTGATCTCCAAGTAGACGACGGTGTGGCCGGCGAGCGCCTCGCATACCCCCGGGCTGGTGACAGCGCCACCGCCAAGGGACACAACACCGTCATGGTCGGCCAACGCGGCGCGCACCACGTCTTCCTCGATGCGGCGGAATCCCTGCTCCCCTTCGGTGGCGAAGATGTCGGCGATGCTGCGGCCGGTCTGCTGTTCGATCGCCGCATCGGTGTCGAGAAAGCCGACCCCGAGCGCCTTGGACAGCCGCCGCCCGATGGTGGACTTGCCCGAGCCCGGCAACCCCACGAGTACCGCCTTGGGTGCCATTACGCGGTACCCCGGGCGGCCGGCGATTCCCGGTCGGCGACCGCACGCTGGTAGGTCTGGATGTTGCGGCGGGTTTCAGTCAGCGAATCGCCGCCGAACTTCTCCAGCGCCGCGCGGGCCAGCACCAGCGCCACCATGGCCTCGACCACCACTCCGGCGGCCGGCACCGCGCACACATCGGAGCGCTGATGGATAGCGACGGCCTCGTCGCCGGTCGCCATGTCGACGGTGGCCAGCGCCCGCGGCACGGTGGAAATGGGCTTCATCGCGGCGCGGACCCGCAGGGGCTGACCGTTGGTCATGCCGCCTTCGAGCCCGCCTGCGCGGTTGGTGGCGCGGACGACGCCGTCGGGCCCGGGGTACAGCTCGTCGTGGGCGCGGCTGCCGCGGCGGCGCGCGGTCTCGAAACCGTCGCCGATCTCTACGCCCTTGATCGCCTGGATGCCCATAACGGCGGCGGCGAGCTGGCTGTCGAGCCGGTTGTCGCCACTGGTGAACGATCCCAAACCGACCGGCAGGCCCAGCGCGACGACCTCCACCACCCCGCCGAGCGTGTCGCCGTCTTTTTTGGCCGCTTCGATCTCGGCGATCATGGCTTTTTCCGCCTGCTCGTCATACGCGCGCACCGGGCTGGCATCGATCGCGGGCAGGTCCTCGGGACGCGGCGGCGGACCATCGTAGGGCGCCGACGGGCCGATCGCGATGACGTGGGAGAGCACCTCGACACCCAGCGCCTGACGCAGAAACGACCGCGCGACCGTCCCCGCCGCGACACGGGCAGCGGTCTCACGGGCGCTGGCGCGCTCCAGGACCGGCCGGGCGTCGTCGAAACCGTACTTGAGCATGCCCGCGTAATCGGCGTGGCCGGGCCGCGGTCGGGTGAGCGGGGCATTGCGAGCGATGTCGGCCAGCTCCGCCGGGTCGACCGGATCGGCGGCCATCACGGTTTCCCACTTCGGCCATTCGCTGTTACCGATCTCGATGGCGATGGGCCCACCCAGGGTGCTGCCATGGCGTACCCCGGAAAGCACGGTCACCGCGTCGCGCTCGAACGCCATCCTCGCGCCGCGGCCGTAGCCCAGTCGGCGACGGGCCAATTGATCGGCGATGTCGGTCGAGTTAACTTCCACGCCGGCGACCATGCCTTCAACCACGGCCACCAACGCTCGGCCATGGGACTCCCCGGCGGTGATCCAGCGCAACACCTGAACATCTTCCCATGGGCTCAACCGACCACCGGCTCAACCCAGCAGGGCCAACCCCGCCGCGGCGGCGGTGGCCACGCACATCGAGGGACCGTGCGGCACGGTGCGCCCGCCGCGCAACACCGCGAGCGCGGCCCCTAGTGCGGTCAGCAACGGTGCGGCCAGCGCCGCCAGAAACCACACCTCGACGCCGAAACAGCCGGCCAGCCCACCCAGGCCGATGGCCAGCTTGACATCGCCGGCCCCCATCGCCGCCGGGGCGAGAAGGTGCACCAGCAGGTAGACCCCGGTCAACGCCGCCGCCCCGGCCAGCGCTGGCGACCCGCGACCGGCGCACGCGGCGGCCAGCAAGATCACCGCCGCACCGGGCAGCGTCAGCCGGTTCGGCAACCGGCGCACGGCGATGTCGTAGCAGCTCAACACCGTGAGCCAGCCAAGTACGACCACTGCCGCCGCTATCCGCATGCGGCACGCTAACCCAGCGCCTCCAAAACGCAAGTCATTGCCTCTCGTGGTGCGGGCAGCCCGGTGAATTGCTCCACCTGTGCGAACGCCTGATGCAGCAGCATCTGCAAGCCGCTGATCACCCGCCCGCCGGCGGCAGCCACCGCGGCGGCCAGCGGCGTGGGCCACGGATCGTAGACGGCATCCAGCAGCACCGGGATCGTGGCGAAGGTGTCGGCATACCGTGACGCCACGTCCGCCGGGATGGTGCTGACCAGCACCTCCGCGACCGCCACTCGGTCGGCCAACTCGTCGCTGTCCAGAGCGCAGAAACTCGTCGCCACGCCGATTTGCCCCCCAAGCTCCGCCAGTCGGGCCGCCTTGGCCGGATCGCGCGCCACGACGGTGATGGCGGTGACACCCAGTTCGGCCAAACCCACTATGGCCGCCGGCGCGGTGCCGCCCGACCCGCACACCAGCGCCGCCCCGGATGCTGACCCCAGCGCCCCCGTGACCCCGTCGATGTCCGTGTTGTCGGCACGCCAGCCCGCCGGCGTGCGCACCAGGGTGTTGGCCGACCCGACCCGCTCCGCACGTTCGGTGCGCTCGTCGGCGAACCGCAGGGCGGCGAACTTGCCGGGCATGGTCACCGACACGCCGACCCACTCGGGCCCGAACCCGCCGACCACCGCCGGCAGCTCCTCGGCGCCGCACTCGATGCGCTCGTAGGTCCAGTCGTGCAGGCCCAGCGCGCGATAGGCGGCCAGGTGCAGTTGCGGGGACTTCGAATGGGCGATCGGCTTGCCGAGCACGCCCGCTTTTCTAGCGTGTTTTCTAGCGTGCGGAGTCCGATTGCACTCTTCGCCGCCGCGCTTCGCGCGGCTACGCTCATCGCGCGGAGTCCGATTGCACTCTTCGCCGCCGCGCTTCGCGCGGCTACGCTCATCGCGCGGAGTCGAGGACACCGTTGCGTTTCGCCAGCTCGATATTGGCTAAATGCTGTTGATAATCCCTGGTGAACAGCGTCGTCCCCTGGGCATCGATGGTGACGAAGTACAGCCAGTCACCGGGCTGGGGATGCTCGGCGGCATGCAGCGCATCGACGCCGGGCGAACAAATCGCCGTGGCGGGCAGTCCTTGGGACACGTAGGTGTTCCACGGCGTCCGCTCGGCGCGGTCGGCGTCGGTGGTGGCCACCTCGCGGCGGTCCAGCGGATAGTTGACGGTCGAGTCGAATTCCAGCGTGCGGTGCTCGTGCAGGCGGTTGTAGATGACCTGTGCGACCTTGGGGAAGTCCTGCGTGCTGGATTCCTGCTGCACCAGCGACGCCACCACCAGGATGTCGTAGGGCGACAGGCTTGTAGCCTGCGCGGTGTCGACCAACCCGGACTTCATGTACTCCACGGCTCCGGCGCTGATCAGGCTCGCCAAGATAGCATCGGCTGAAGCAGAGGGATCGACATTGAAGGTCCCCGGTGCGATCAGTCCCTCGATCCGGCGATGGTCTTTGCCTAGCTCGGTGACCGGCTCAACGGCCCACGGCGGCACCGCCAACGCCGCGGGAGTGCTGTTGGTCGCTGCCGCGCGCAGGTCCCCCACCGCGGCACAGCGCCGGTTGCCGTCGAGCTCCACACAGGTGGCACGGGAGATCAACGTGAGGATCCCCGGGGTCACCACGTTGGTTTTCATGTCGGTGGTGTCGTCGAGCTGACGGCCTTCCGGAATGACCAGCCGCCCCACCCGGTTGTCCGGGTCGACCAGCCGTGCGACGGCGTTAGCCGCCGGGATTTCGGTGCGCATTCGGTAAAAGCCCGGCTGGATGGAAGTGATCGCGCGGTTGCCATGCGCGGCGTTGACGAATGCCCGGACCGTCTTGACCACCTGGTGGCTCTGCAGCGTCTCCCCGACCATGGTGGTCGAGTCGCCGTCTTCGATGTGAATGATGATGTCGCGCTTGCCGGAGCCGGTGTAGTCGTCGCCGGAACCGAACATCGTGTGCCAGAGCTTGGCGCCGACGAAAACAACCGCCAAGACGACCACGACGAGCAGCGCGAGGGTGATTCTGCCAACGAAGCGGTGCCGCCGACGCCCCCGCTCGGCGCGATTCCGGTCGACGCGGCTCATCCTGTGCCGGGGCGGCCCTACCGCTTCGGGCTCAGCTCGCCCCCGCCGTACGCTGTCAACCATCGGTGCGCTCTCCTGCTACCAAGGCGCTGCGTTGATCGAGCCAGCTCTGCAGGATCGCCACCGCCGCCGCCTGGTCGATCACCGCCCGCTGCTCCTTGGCCCGGACGCCGGCCGCGCGCAGTGATCGCTGCGCGCTGACGGTGGTCAGCCGCTCGTCGGCGAGCCGCACCGGGGTGGGGGCAATCCGCTGGGCCAGCGCGTCCGCCAGTTCAATGGCATCGATCGCCGAAGGGCCGGTGCGGTCGGCCAGCGTCCGCGGCAACCCGACGACCACCTCGACCGCCTCTAGTTCGGCAGCCAGCTCAGCCAGTCGCCGCACGTGCTTGCCGGAACGATCACGGCGCACCGTTTCCACCGGGGTGGCCAGGATGCCGTCGGGGTCGCTGCAGGCCACGCCGATGCGCACGGTGCCGACGTCGATGCCGAGCCGGCGTCCCCGTCCAGGGTCCTGATCGGGGTCGCCGGGCCGGTCGGGCAAACGGTGCTGTGCTGGAACCACTCAACCGACCCGCGCTATCTCCGCGCGTACCGCGTCGAGCGCTGCGTCGATGCCGGTCGCATCCTTTCCGGAGCCCTGCGCCAGGTCTGCTTTACCGCCGCCGCGGCCGTCGACGGTCGCGGCCAGCCGTTTGATCAGGTCGTTGGCCCGGATCCCGAGATCCTGGGCGGCCGGATTGGCCGCGACCGCAAACGGCACGGTGTAGCCGTCCCCCCCAGAGGTCACAGAGATGAGCGCGACCACCGCGGGATCGCTGCCCAGTTTGCCGCGAATATCCCCGACCAGGGAGCGCAGGTCGGCGGCCGTCATTCCGCCGGACATCCGTTGCGCCACCACACGGACGTTACCGATACGCTCCGCGCCGGCCGCCGCATTGGTCGCAGCGGCCCGCGCGCCCGCCAGCCGGGCGCGTTCGAGTTCCTTCTCCGCGGCTTTGAGCCGCTCCACCAGGCCCGCAACCCGGGCGGGCACCTCGTCGGATGGCACCTTGAGCGACGAGGCCAGCCCGGCCAGCAGCGCACGCTCCTTGGCCAGGTGGCGGAACGAGTCCAGCCCGACGTAGGCCTCCACCCGGCGCACCCCGGAACCGACCGACGATTCACCCAGGATTGTCACCGGCCCGATCTGAGCCGAGTTGTGCACATGCGTTCCGCCACAAAGCTCCAGCGAGAACGGCCCGCCGATTTCCACGACCCGCACGTGATCGGGATAGCTCTCGCCGAAGAGCGCTATCGCCCCCATCGCCTTGGCCTTCTCGAGTTGCTCGGTGAACGTGTGCACCTCGAAGTCGGCCTGCACGGCTTCGTTGGTCACCTCTTCGATCTGCGTGCGCTGCTCTTCGGTCAGCGGCCCCTGCCAGTTGAAGTCGAACCGCAAGTAGCCCGGGCGGTTCAGTGAGCCCGCCTGAACCGCGTTGGGCCCCAGCACTTGTCGCAACGCGGCGTGCACCATGTGGGTACCCGAGTGCCCTTGGGTGGCGCTCCGCCGCCATTCCGGGTCGACCGACGCGACGACGGTGTCGCCCTCCACGAATTCTCCGGACTCCACGTTAACCCGATGCACCCAAAGCGTTTTCGCGATCTTCTGCACGTCGGTGACCGCCGCCCGGGCGCTGTCGCCGGCTCCGGTTCCGCTGATGATGCCTTCGTCGGCGATCTGCCCGCCGGACTCGGCGTAGAGCGGGGTGCGGTCCAGCACGAGTTCGACCCGATGCGCCCCGGCCACTTCCCTTTGCAAGGCGTGGGTGACCACCGGGACCCGCTTGCCGTCCACGAAGATGCCGAGAATCCGGGCCTCGGAGGTCAACTCGTCGAAACCGGTGAACTCGGTGGGTCCGGTGTCGACCAGCTCGCGGTATGCGGTCAGGTCGGCATGGGCGTGTTTGCGCACGGCGGCGTCGGCCTTGGCGCGACGCCGCTGCTGCGCCATCAGTTCCCGGAAGCCGATTTCGTCGACCTGCAGGCCCGCCTCGGAGGCCATCTCCAGCGTGAGCTCGATCGGAAAGCCGTAGGTGTCGTGCAGGGTGAAGGCATCCGGACCGGAAATCGCTTTGGCACCAGCCGCTTTGGTGGCACCGGCCACCTCGTCGAACAGCTTCGAACCCGACGCCAGCGTGCGATTGAACGCGGTCTCCTCGGCAACGGCGATGCGCCTGATCCGGTCGAAATCGGCGACGAGTTCGGGATATGACGGGCCCATCGCGTGCCGCACGGTGGCCACCAGGTCGCCGACGATGGGGCCCTCGATGTCGAGCAGCTTGGCCGAGCGGATCACCCGGCGCAGCAGCCGGCGCAGTACGTACCCGCGTCCGTCGTTGCCGGGAGTGACGCCGTCGCCGATCAGGATCGCCGCGGTGCGGCTGTGGTCGGCGATGACCCGGTAGCGCACGTCGTCTCCGGGTGTGCCGTGGTTTCCATATGGGCGGGGTGAGCGCGTCTGCACCATGTCTATGACCGGCCGCAGCAGGTCGGTTTCGTAGACGTTGTGCACGCCCTGCAGCACGAACGCGACCCGCTCCACACCCATGCCGGTGTCGATGTTCTTGCGGGGCAACGGCCCAAGGATCTCGAAGTCGGTCTTGCCCGTGCCTTCGCCGCGTTCGCTTTGCATGAACACCAGGTTCCAAAGCTCGACGTAGCGGTCTTCGTTGGCGACTGGGCCGCCGCCGACGCCGAACTCTTCTCCGCGGTCGTAGTAGATCTCCGATGACGGGCCGCACGGTCCGGGGATGCCCATCGACCAGTAGTTGTCCTCCATGCCGCGGCGCTGGATCCGCTCGGCCGGCAGCCCGGCGATCTCCTGCCACAGCCGCACGGCCTCGTCGTCGTCGAAATAGACCGTCGTCCAGATTCGTTCGGGGTCCAACCCGTAGCCGCCGTCCTCGACGCTGTTGGTCAGCAGGGTCCACGCCAGTTCGATGGCACCGCGCTTGAAATAGTCGCCGAACGAGAAATTGCCGGCCATTTGGAAAAACGTGTTGTGCCGGGTGGTGATACCGACCTCATCGATATCGGGTGTGCGGATGCACTTCTGGATGCTGGTGGCCGTCCGGTACTCCGGCGTGCGCTGTCCCAGGAAGTACGGCACGAACTGGACCATGCCCGCGTTGACGAACAGCAGGTTGGGGTCATCAAGGATCACCGACGCGCTCGGCACCTCGGTGTGGCCCGCCTTCACGAAATGATCAAGAAACCTCTTCCTGATCTCGTGTGTCTGCACTTTGAGTCCGCTTCTTCCATTTTGCTTTGATGTCTATTTCCAGAGTATTCGCCGGCTTATTAGAAGGCTGTCTAACGACGCATTGCCCCCGCAGACAGTACCTGCTCTGGTGCCGTGAAATTCCGGCCCGCTAGCCCTCCAGGAAACTCAACCGGACCGACCGTCGCGGATTGTCCCGGTTCAGGTCGACCAGAACGATGCTTTGCCAGGTGCCCAGCAGGAGGTCACCGCGCGAGACCGGCACCGTCACCGACGGCGCGACGAGCGCCGGCAACACGTGGTCGGCACCGTGGCCCGGCGAGCCATGCGCGTGCCGATAACGGTCGTCGCGTGGCAACAGCCGTTCCAGCGTGTCGACCAGGTCGTCATCGGAACCGGCACCGGTCTCGATGATGGCGACCCCTGCCGTCGCGTGCGGGACGAAGACGTTGCACAAGCCGTCCCCCCGCGACCAGCAGAAGCCACGCACGGCCTCGGTGAGATCGACGATGCGGCGACTGGAGGTGTCCACATCCAGCACATCGGTATGCACTCGGACAAGCCTACGGCGCAGTCGCTGTGACCAGCCAATCGTTTGTGAGCGCAGCCACACCATTGCGGCCGGTAACCGGCAGGAGGAAGGTATCTAGTGGGACCGGTGGCGCCACCGGGGCGCTGCCCCGACAAAGGAGGGGTCGACCGTGTACGCACGCTCAACCACCATCCAGGCGCAACCCTTATCGGTCGACATCGGAATTGCGCACGTTCGCGATGTCGTCATGCCCGCGTGCCAGGAGATCGACGGGTGTGTCGGGTTGTCGCTGCTGGTCGACCGGCAGTCCGGCACATGTATCGCCACCAGCTCCTGGGAGACCGTGGACGCGATGCGCGCCAGCGCCGAGCGGGTCGCCCCCATTCGCGACCAGGCGGCGCTGATGTTCGACGGGAACGCGCAAGTCGAGGAATGGGACATCGCTTTGCTGCACCGCGACCACCACTCACGCCAAGGGGCCTGTGTGCGGGCCACCTGGCTGAAAGTGGTGCCGGATCAGCTCAGCCGATCCCTGGACTTCTACCGGATGTCGGTGCTCCCCGAAATGGAAGACCTCGACGGGTTCTGCAGTGCCAGCCTGATGGTCGACTACCCCGCATGCCGGCGGGCGGTGTCCTGCTCGACGTTCGACAGCATGGACGCGATGGCCCGCAACCGCGACCGGGCAACCGAGCTGCGCAGCAGGCGCGTCCGCGAGCTGGGCGCCGAGGTGATCGACGTGGCCGAATTCGAGCTGGCGATCGCCCACTTGAGGGTGCCCGACCTGGTCTGAGACCGCTGCGGCGCGCACCGAGATCGGCGCCTTCAGCGGCGTTTCTTGCGGATGATCGCCCGCAGCCGGTCCAGCCGGCCGGCCATCTCCCGCTCACCGCCGCGACCGGTGGGCCGGTAATAGTCCACGCCCACCAGCTCATCCGGCGGATATTGTTGGGCGACAACGCCGTCCGGATCATCGTGGGAGTATTTGTAGCCCTGCGCGTTGCCCAGCGCCGCCGCGCCGGAATAGTGCCCGTCACGCAGATGGGGCGGCACGAGACCGGCTTTGCCCGCCTTGATAGCGTCCATCGCCGCCGCCAACGCGGTGGTGACCGCGTTCGACTTCGGCGCGGTGGCCAGATGGATGGTGGCATGCGCCAGCGTCAGCTGGGCTTCGGGCATGCCGATCAGGGCCGCCGTCTGCGCGGCGGCGACCGCGATCTGCAGCGCGGTGGGATCCGCCATGCCGATGTCCTCGCTGGCCAGGATCATCAGCCGGCGCGCGATGAATCGTGGATCCTCACCGGCGACGAGCATGCGGGCCAGGTAGTGCAGCGCCGCGTCAACGTCGGAGCCGCGCACCGACTTGATGAAGGCACTGATGACGTCGTAGTGCTGGTCACCGTCGCGGTCGTAGCGCACCGCGGCTTTGTCCAGGGACTGCTCGATGGTCTCGACGGTGACCTCGTCGGTCCCCGATGCCCGCGCCAAATCCGAGGCCACCTCCAACGCGGTCAGCGCGCGCCGGGCGTCGCCGGCGGCCAATTGCACCAGCAGGTCGACGGCGTCGGGCTGCACGGTGACCTGTCCGCCCAGCCCGCGGGGGTCATCGATCGCGCGCTGCACCACGGTACGGATGTCGTCGGAGGTCAGCGGCCGCAACTGCAGGATCAGCGATCGGGACAGCAGCGGCGCGACCACCGAGAACGACGGGTTCTCGGTGGTCGCCGCCACCAGCAACACCACCCGGTTCTCCACGGCGGAGAGCAGGGCGTCCTGCTGGGTTTTGGAGAACCGGTGCACTTCGTCGATGAACAGCACGGTCTGCTCGCTTCTGAGGAGCGCATTTCGGGCACTCTCTATAACCGCCCGAACGTCCTTGACGCCGGCCGACAACGCCGACAGCGCCTCGAACCGGCGACCGGTCGCGTGCGAGATCAGGGCCGCCAATGTCGTCTTGCCGCTCCCGGGCGGGCCGTAGAGAATCGCCGACGCCACGCCCGAGCCCTCTACCAGCCGGCGCAGCGGCGATCCCGGTGCCAGCAAGTGGTCCTGCCCGACCACTTCGTCCAGCGATGCCGGACGCATCCGCACCGCCAGCGGTGCACCGGCCGACACGCCCGGACCGTGGTTGGTTGTCTGCGGCACGCCGGGCAGGTCAAAGAGACCGTCGGACACGGCTTTAGGCATACCACGGAGAGAGGACACGTGCCCGCACCCGGGAGCAGATGCTGGCAATGCGCGCGCCTCGGCCACATATTTGCTAAGTTCCGGTTTGCCGCGTTCCGTACATGTGCCCCAGAGTTGAATCAACAGCTAGGACGGACATGAGCCAGCCCCCAGAGCATTCAGGCACCCCGGCCGACCCTCACGGCGGCAACCAGAACCCTCCCGGCTACCCACCACCGCCCAGTTACGGCACGCCACCCCCACCGCCCGGATACGGCGCACCGCCCCCTCAGCCTCCCCCGGGTTATGGACCTCCCCCCGGTTATGGCCCGCCGCCCGGTTATGGCCCGCCGCCCGGCTACGGCCCGCCTCCTGGCCCGCCTCCTGGCTATGGCCCACCCCCGGGCGGCTACCCGCCGCCGCAGCCGGGCTACGGTGGCCAGCCCAAGCCCGTGTTCAACGTGGGCGACGCAATCAGCTGGTCGTGGAACAAGTTCCGGCAGAACGCTGCGCCGTTCGTCGTTGCCAGTCTTGTTTACGGAGTGGTGATCGCTGCCATCAACGCCCTGATCTTAGTCGTCACTCCCAGCACGAGCGGCACCAGCGACGAGGGCTACTACATGTGGTACATGTCGGACACCGCGAATCTGAGCCCCGCCTCGTGGGCCACCCTGGTCATTGCCTACATCGCCTTGTACGCGGTGGTGATCTTCGCCGGAGCCGCGTTCGTGACCGCGTGCCTTGACGTCGCCGACGGAAGGCCGGTCACCATCGGTTCGTTCTTCCAGCCACGAAACCTCGGGATGGCGATCCTCGCCGCGCTGCTGGTGGGCCTGATCACCGCGGTGGGCTCTTTCTTGTGCTTCCTCCCCGGCCTCATCTTCGGCATCTTCGCCCAGTTCACGGTCCCGTTCGTCGTCGATCGATCGCTCTCGCCCATCAAGGCGTTGACGGCCAGCATCTCGACCGTCGCGTCGAACATCGGCCCGGCTCTGCTGGCGTGGCTGGTGGGGGCCGCGGCGGCCATCGTCGGCGCGCTGGCGTGCGGCGTCGGCCTGCTGGTGGCGATCCCCTTCGCCACGCTCATCCTGATCTACGCCTACCGCAAGCTCTCCGGCGGCCAGGTCGTCCCGTTGGAGCCGTCGGGTTACCAGCCGGGACCGCCGCCGGGTTACCAGCCGGGACCGCCGCCGGGACCCCAGCCGTCATAGCGGCGGCCTGAGTCTCTCGAATTGCGGCAACAGCACCAGCCGTAATTGCCATGCGCTGCGGCCTTGTGGCGCTTGTGATGAGATCAGCGGTTATGAGCATCAAAGTTGCGCTGGAGCATCGCACCAGCTACACCTTTGATCGGCTGGTCCGGGTGTATCCGCACGTCGTGCGGCTGCGCCCGGCGCCCCACTGCCGCACGCCCATCGAGGCCTACTCGCTGCGCATCGAGGGCGGCGAGCACTTCATCAACTGGCAACAGGACGCGCTGGGCAACTTCCTTGCCCGGCTGGTGTTTCCGAATCCCATGCGGCGACTGAGCATCACCGTCGGCCTCATCGCCGACCTCAAGGTGATCAACCCGTTCGACTTCTTCATCGAGGACTGGGCTGAGACGTGGCCTTCGGCCGGGTTGACCTATCCCAAGGCGCTGGCCGACGACCTGGAGCCGTACTTGCGGCCCGTCGACGAAGACGGCGACGGGTCGGGCCCCGGCGAGCTCGTGCAGGCATGGGTAGGTAACTTCTCGGTGCCCGACGGCACGCGCACCATCGACCTGCTGGTCGCGCTCAACCGCGCGATCAACGCCGACGTCGCGTACAGCCTGCGGATGGAGCCCGGCGTCCAGACACCGGATCACACGCTGCGCAGCGGCGTCGGCTCGTGCCGGGACTCGGCCTGGCTGCTGGTGTCGATCCTGCGCCAGCTGGGGCTGGCCGCCCGGTTCGTGTCCGGCTACCTGGTACAGCTGGCATCCGACGTCGAGGCGCTCGACGGGCCGTCGGGACCCGCCGCCGACTTCACCGACCTGCACGCGTGGACCGAGGCGTACATCCCCGGTGCGGGCTGGATCGGGCTGGACCCGACGTCGGGACTGTTCGCCGGCGAGGGCCACATCCCGCTGGCGGCCACGCCACACCCGGCGTCCGCGGCACCGATCACCGGCGGCACCGAACCCTGCACATCGGTGCTGGAGTTCTCCAACACCGTCACCCGCATCCATGAAGACCCGCGCGTCACGCTGCCCTACACCGACGAGGCGTGGCAGACGATCTGCGGGGTCGGCCAGCGCGTCGACGAGCGGCTGGCCGCCGCCGACGTCCGGCTGACCATCGGTGGCGAGCCGACGTTCGTGTCGGTGGACAATCAGGTCGCCGAGGAGTGGACCACCGCCGCCGACGGCCCGCGCAAGCGGCAGCGAGCATCCGATCTGGCCGCCCGCCTGAAGGCGGTGTGGGCGCCGAATGGGCTGATCCAGCGCGGACAGGGCCGCTGGTATCCGGGAGAACCGTTGCCGCGCTGGCAGATTGCGCTGTATTGGCGCACCGACGGGCGAGGACTGTGGACCGACGACGCACTGCTGGCCGACCCCTGGGGCAGCGCTCCGGCCAGCCCTGTCGATACCGAGGCGGCGTACGAGGTGCTCACCGGAATCGCCGAGGGTCTGCGGCTGCCGCTCTCGCAAGTGCGGCCCGCCTACGAGGACCCGCTGCACCGGCTGGCGGCCACGGTGCGCATGCCCGACGGCGCCCCGGTCGACCCGGCCGACGACCTCGCGGACGACTCCGCCGCCGGCCGCGCCGCGCTGCTGACGCGTCTCGACGAATTGACCACGGCCCCAGTGGCATTCGTGCTGCCGCTGCACCGCCGCGAGGACGACCTCGGCTGGGCCAGCGCCGACTGGCGGCTGCGCCGCGGCCGCATCGTGCTGGTGCACGGCGATTCTCCCGCCGGTCTGCGGCTGCCGCTGGATTCGATCAGCTGGCGGCCGCCACGCGCGTCGTTCGACGTTGATCCGCTGACCGTGGATCATGACCTACCGGCCGAGCCGGGTGCCCTGGGGGCAGAAGCGGCCGTACTGGAAGACCCCGACACAGCGCCGCCGACCGCGCTGCTCGCCGAGGTTCGGGCTGGGCTGCTCTACATCTTCATGCCGCCCACCGAGGCGCTCGAACACTTCGTCGACCTCATTACCCGGGTCGAGGCCGCGGCGGCGAAGGCCGACTGCCCGGTGGTGATCGAGGGCTACGATCCCCCGCCGGACCCACGGCTGAAGTCGACGACGATCACCCCGGACCCCGGAGTCATCGAAGTCAACGTCGCGCCCACCGCCAGTTTCGCCGAACAACGTCAGCAGCTGGAGATGCTGTACGAACAGGCTCGGTTAGCTCGCCTTTCTACGGAGTCCTTCGATGTCGACGGCAGCCACGGCGGCACCGGCGGCGGCAACCACATCACGCTCGGCGGCGTTACGCCCGCGGACTCACCGCTGCTGCGCCGTCCGGACCTGTTGGTCTCGCTGCTGACGTACTGGCAGCGCCACCCCTCGCTGTCGTACCTGTTCGCCGGCCGATTCGTCGGCACCACGTCGCAGGCGCCGCGGGTCGACGAGGGGCGCGCCGAGGCTCTCTACGAACTCGAGATTGCGTTTGCCGAGATCAATCGTTTGTCAGCGGGTGGCACCGCTAAACCATGGGTGACCGACCGCGCACTGCGCCACCTGCTCACCGACATCACCGGCAACACCCATCGCGCCGAGTTCTGCATCGACAAGCTCTACAGCCCCGACAGCCCCCGTGGCAGGCTCGGCCTGCTGGAGTTGCGTGGGTTCGAGATGCCCCCGCATCTGCGCATGGCGATGGTGCAATCGCTGTTGGTGCGCTCACTGGTGGCGTGGTTTTGGGACGAACCGCTGCGCGCCCCGCTCATCCGCCACGGCGCCAACTTGCACGGGCGATACCTGTTGCCGCACTTTTTGATTCACGACATCGCCGACGTGGCCGCCGACCTGCGCGCGCACGGCGTTGCGTTCGAGACCAGCTGGCTGGACCCGTTCACCGAATTCCGCTTCCCGCGCATCGGCACCGCGGTGTTCGACGGCGTGGAGATCGAGCTGCGCGGGGCGATCGAACCGTGGAACACCCTAGGCGAGGAGTCCACCGCGACGGGCACCGCCCGCTACGTCGACTCGTCCGTCGAGCGCATCCAGATCCGCATCATCGGCGCTGACCGCCACCGTTACGTGGTGACCTGCAACGGCTACCCGGTGCCGTTGCTGGCCACCGACAACCCCGACATCCACGTGGGCGGGGTGCGGTTCAAGGCCTGGCAGCCGCCCAGCGCGCTGCACCCGACCATCTCGGCCGACGGCCCGTTGCAGTTCGAGCTGATCGAGCTCACCACCGGAACGTCGCGCGGCGGCTGCACCTACCACATCGCCCATCCCGGCGGGCGGGCCTACGACGAGCCACCCGTCAACGCCGTTGAAGCCGAGGCGCGCCGCGCTCGCCGCTTCGAGGGAACCGGCTTCACCCCGGGCAAGCTCGACCTGTCCGACATCCGGGAGAAACAGGCGCGGATATTCACCGACATCGGCGCGCCGGGCATCCTTGACCTGCGACGCGTGCGTACCGTGCAGCAGTAATGGCGTTTGCGGAAATGGCACTCGGCACAGACGGATGGTCGGCGGCTTCTCCTGGCCGCTACGACGTCGACCGTCTCCTGGACGGGTACCGCACCGCGCGCGCCCAGGAAGCACTCTTCGATCTGCGGCACGGCCCCGCGATCGGCTACGACGAATTCGTCGACCGGGACGGGAACGTGCGGCCCGCTTGGACCGAGCTGGCCGACACCATCGCGGAGCGCGGCAGGGCCGGGCTGGACCGGTTGCGTTCGGTGGTGCACAGCCTCATCGACAACGACGGCATCACCTACACCGAGGTCGATCCCGGCGGCGCGTCCAGGCCCCAGGATGTGGAGCCCAGGCCCTGGAGCCTGGACACCCTGCCGATCGTGATGTCCGCGGCAGATTGGGAGGTGCTGGAGGCCGGACTGGTGCAGCGGTCGCAGCTGCTCGATGCCGTCCTCGCGGACCTGTACGGACCGCGCAGCTTGCTCACCGAGGGGGTCCTTCCACCGGAGTTGCTGTTCGCCCATCCCAGTTACGTGCGTGCCGCCAACGGCATCGAAGTGCCCGGGCGCCACCAGCTTTTCATGCACGCCTGTGACGTCAGCCGGCTGCCGGACGGCACCTTTGCGGTCAACGCCGACTGGACGCAGGCACCGTCGGGCGCCGGTTATGCGCTGGCCGACCGGCGCGTTGTCGCCCACTCGATTCCCGACCTCTACGAAAAGTTTGCGCCGCGGCCGACGACACCGTTCGCCCAAGCGCTGCGGCTGGCGCTGATCGACGCGGCACCCGACATCGCCCAGGACCCCGTGGTGGTCGTGCTCAGCCCGGGTATTTACTCGGAAACCGCTTTCGATCAGGCGTATCTCGCTACCCTGTTGGGTTTCCCGTTGGTGGAAAGCGCGGACTTGGTGGTGCGCGACGGCAAGTTGTGGATGCGGTCGCTGGGCACCTTGAAACGCGTTGACGTCGTTCTTCGCCGGGTCGACGCCGACTACACGGACCCACTGGATCTACGCGCCGACTCCAGGCTCGGGGTGGTCGGTTTGGTGGAGGCACAACACCGCGGGACGGTGACCGTCGTCAACACGCTGGGCAGCGGCATCCTGGAAAGCCCCGGGCTGTTGCGATTCCTGCCCGAGTTAGCCGAGCGCTTGCTCTCCGAAACCCCGCTGCTGCATACCGCGCCGGTCTACTGGGGCGGCATCGCCAGCGAACGCTCACACCTGCTGGCCAATCTCTCGTCGCTCTTGGTGAAGTCCACTGTCGGCGGGCAAACGCTTGTGGGACCGACGCTTTCGTCTGCGCAGCTGGCGCAATTGGCTGCCCGTATCGAGAACATGCCGTGGCAATGGGTCGGTCAGGAGCTGCCGCAGTTCTCGTCGGCGCCCACCGACCATGCCGGTGTGTTGTCGTCGGCCGGCGTCGGCATGCGGTTGTTCACGGTTGCCCAACGCAGCGGCTATGCGCCGATGATCGGCGGCGTCGGCTACGTACTGGCACCCGGGCCCGCCGCATACATGCTGAAAACCGTCGCAGCAAAAGATGTCTGGGTGCGGCCGATGGAGCGTGCGCGAGCCGAGACGGTGACCCTGCCGTCGGTCCAGCCGCCAGCGAAGACCGGCGCGGGCACCTGGGGGGTCAGCTCGCCGCGTGTGCTGTCCGAACTGTTCTGGATGGGACGCTATGGCGAGCGCGCGGAGAATATGGCCCGGTTGCTGATCGTCGCCCGCGACCGCTTCCATGTCTACCGGCACCACCAGGACACCGAAGAAAGCGAGTGCGTGCCGGTGCTGATGGCCGCGCTGGGCCGGATCACCGGGACCGATACCGGAGCGGATGGCGACGGCGGTGACCAGGCCGAGATGATCGCCGTCGCTCCCTCGACGCTGTGGTCGCTGACCGTGGATCCGGACCGGCCCGGGTCCCTCGTGCAGGCGGTGGAAGGTTTGGCACTGGCCGCCAGGGCGGTGCGCGACCAATTGTCCAACGACACATGGATGGTGCTGGCCGGGGTGGAGCGCGCGCTGGCACTCCCCTGCGACCCGCCGGACTCGCTCGCCGAGGCCGACGCCTTGCTCGCATCGGCTCAGGCGCAGACGTTGGCCGGGATGCTGACGCTGTCGGGGGTGGCCGGCGAGTCGATGGTGCGTGACGTGGGCTGGACGATGATGGACATCGGCAAACGCATCGAACGCGGCCTCTGGCTGACCGGGCTGCTACGGCCCACGCTGACCGCTGTCCGCAGCGCCGCCGCCGAACAAACGATCATCGAGTCGACGCTGGTGGCGTGTGAATCCTCGGTCATCTACCGGCGCCGCACCGTGGGCAAGGTCAGTGTTGCCGCCGTCGCCGAGCTGATGCTATTTGACGCGCAGAACCCGCGGTCGTTGCTGTATCAGCTGGAGCGGCTGCGGGCTAACCTCAAGGACCTGCCCGGCGCGTCGGGGTCGTCGCGTCCGGAGCGGCTGGTGGAGGAGATCGGTACCCTCTTGCGCCGGTCGCATCCCGCCGAGTTGGAACAGGTCAGTGCCGACGGGCGCCGTGCGGAGTTGGCGGACCTGCTCGGTTCGGTACATGCCGAGCTGCGCGATCTGGCCGAGGTCCTCACCACCACACAGTTGGCGTTGCCCGGCGGCATTCAGCCGCTCTGGGGTCCCGACGAGCGACGGGTGATGCCCGCCTAGGGCAATCCGGCCTAGCCTGCGACTGCAGCAGGCCCCCTCGACTCCGACGTCACCCCGTCAATAACGGTATGGATGAACTTCATCTTCTCCAGCACCGTCACCGGCAGCACGAACGGGTACAGGTCGTCGTGGCCCATCGACCGGTTCACCATGTTCAGCGACCACGACAGCGGCAGCCACATGTCGATGATGGTCCGAAAGGCACTGGGACCCAACAGAGTCTGGCCGAAGGTCGCCGATGCCGGCGCGAAACCGCACCAGGCGCAGGTGTCCAGGGCGGCCCGAATATGCAGGTAGTGGGCGAACGTCTCGGCCCAATCCTCGGCGGGATGCATGGTGGCATACGACGATACGAAGTTTTCCTGCCAGCCCTCGGGCGTGCCCTCGCTGTAGTGGCGGTCCAGCGCCTCGGAGTAGTCGGCGTCGGGGTCGCCGAACAGCTCGTTGAACCGTGCTAGGTACTCGTTTGACGGGGTGATCAGCCGGTAGAAGTAGTAATGCCCGATCTCGTGCCGGAAGTGGCCCAACAGGGTGCGGTACGGCTCGTCCATCTCGACCCGCAGCTGCTCGCGGTGCACGTCGTCGCCCTCGGCCAAATCCAGTGTGATGAACCCGTTTTCGTGTCCGGTAATCACATTCTCGTGTGCACTGGACAGCAGACGGAAGGCCAAGCCGTGGTCAGGATCCTGGTCGCGCCCGACGATCGGCAGCTTCAGCTCGTGCAGCTCGGCGATCAGCCGCCGCTTGGCCGCCTCGGCCCGGGCGAACTCCGCCAGGCCGGTGGTATCGGCATCGTTGGGCCGGACGGTGGTCAGCGAGCACGACTCGCACAGTCCGCCGGGATGATCCTTGGGGACCAGCCAATTGCATTCGGCGAGGTGCAGATTGGCGCATAGTCGATAGGCGTCGGCATCCACAGCGCCGGCGTGCTCACCGTCGTCACCCTTGGCAATTACCAGCAGGGCCATCTGGTCGAGGGAAAACCCCAGCGAGCTGCCGCACGACAGGCACTCCGAGTTTTCAAACGTCAGGCGCTGGCCGCAGTTGGGACAGTGGAAATCACGCATAGGGCACATCACCCTCGAAAGGCACCACGTCGACGGCGACGTCGATCACGCTGTGTTCTGAGTTGGTGTAGATGATGCCGCGCAGCGGCGGCACGTCCGCGTAGTCGCGGCCGCGCCCGACGATGATGTAGCGCTGGTCGACCATCTGGTCGTTCGTGGGATCAAGCCCCAGCCACTCGAACTGGCCGGGTTCCTGCGGAGTCCACACTGCGGCCCAGGCATGTGTGGCGTCGATGCCGATCATCCGATCCTTTCCGGGTGGCGCCTCGGTGGCCAGATAACCGGACACGTAGCTGGCCGCGAGCCCGTTGGCCCGCAGACAGGCGATCGCCAGCCTTGCAAAGTCCTGACATACCCCTTCGCGGGCCGCCAGAACCTCATTGACTCCAGTGGAAACCGTCGTCGATCCCGAGCGATAGGTGAAGTCGGCGAAAATCCGCGACGCAAGATCGCGCAACACCTCGACCAACGGGCGCCCCGGTACGAAACTGGGCGCCGCATACTCGCGTACTTCGTCGGTGATCTCGGGCGGATTCAAGTCCAGGGTGAATTCGATCGCGAGCGCTCCCTGGGGGCCGGTCGGGCGGGCAGCCTCCCACGGTTGTAACGCCGGCCCGCTGGTGTACAGACCCGGAGCCGGCGGATGCACGTCCACGATGGAGTCGCTGGTGACGGTCAGGGTTTGGTGCGGCTCGGTGACATGGAAATAGGAGCTGACGTTGCCGTATACGTCGCGACTGGTGGAGCTGTCGGTGGGAGCCGGCTCGATAGTCAGCCGGTGCGCGATACAGCGCTGTCGCAGCGAGTCCCGCGGCGTGAGAAAGCCGCGGCCATAGGAGCTGGTCACGATGTCGGAATACCGGTACTCGGTGCGGTGGGTGACTCGATGGCGGTGGGCGACGGGGGCCTCAGCTTCAGGCACAACGCTGATCACATCACAGACCGACCGGTTTTGTGCGGTCCGTGGGACCGTTTGCCATTACGGCGCCACGTGCGCCATAGCGGGCGCACAATCAAGGTGTGGCCACGTGGGACGACGTCGCCCGCATCGTCGGTGAGTTGGCACTCACCTCCGAGCCGTCACCGCATGACTGGCGGGTCGGCAAGAAGTTGCTGGCGTGGGAGCGGCCGTTGCGCCCGTCCGAGCTCGCGGCGCTCACACCTAGCGGGTCGGAGCCACCGGAGCGCGACATCCTCGGCGTTCGGGTATCCGACGAGGGTGTCAAGTTCGCATTGATCGCCGACGAGCCGAGCGTCTATTTCACGACCCCGCATTTCGACGGCTACCCGGCGGTGCTGGTCAACCTGGCCGAGATCTCAGTCCCCGACCTCGAGGACTTGATCACCGAGGCGTGGCTGACGCAGGCGCCGAAGAAATTGGTCCAGGAGTTCTTGGCCGACTCGCGGTGAGCCATTCACACCTGGCGAAGGTCGATCACCCGTTGCAGGTCGTCGACGCAGGCCGCGACGACGTCGGCGAGTACCACTTGAGTTTTCTCGCGAGCGTTTGACTGCAGTGCCGACGCGTGGTGACGCGCGACGGCGATGTGGGCGATTGCTGCTGCGGGATCCGAATCGGCAAGCGATGTCGCCTTGGCGAGGTCGGCCAACACGGCCTGTACGGGTTGCGGAAGTCCGCCGCAGCAGCCGTCGACCGCGGGCGCGACGGCACGGGCTAATTGCACCACCGAGCCGGCGAGCAGCGCCACGTGCAGGGCCTGATGATCGGCACCTCGAACGGCCTTATGCAGCCTCCATCGCCGCGGCGCCAACCGAATGACCTGACGGGCGGTGGTGCGGGCCTCGATCAGTCCGCCCAGCTGTTCGTGCAGCCGATCGACGGCGGAATGCGGCCAGTCGGGTGGGGCCTCACCTCCGGCTGCGACACTCGCAGTCCGCGACAAGGCACCTTGCAGGGCTTCCAGTACCCCGATGCGCGCCTCGCCCAACACCTTTAACGGGTCGGCCGGAAACAGCACGATGGCGAAGACGACGGCCAGGGCACCACCGATCAGCGCGTCGAAGATGCGCTCCAAACCGACGCCGCTGCGGTACAACGCCAGCACCAGGATCGCCGAAATGGCGGTCTGGTTGGCGAACATCATCCCCTGTCCGATGTAGCCGTGACCGATGAGCACCGCGGCTACCAGCGCGATCAGCGCAGCGACAGTGATGGCGATGGCCCCGGGTCCGAGTAGCCGCTCAACCAGGGTCCCCACCCCGATCCCCAGGATCACACCGATCATCATCTGGATGGCCCGTTGGGTGCGTAACACGTTGCTGATCGATAAGGACACCGCGGCGGCGATCGGCGCGAAGAACGGCTGCGGATGATCGAGCACATCGTGCGCGAGGTACCAGGCCAGGCCCGAAGCGACCGATGTCTGCACGAGTGTGAACCACACCCCGCGTAGCCGTTTGATGCCTGCCCGCCCGGCGGCGTATGCCGTGGATGGCAGTGTCAACAGCGAAGCGCTCACGACCCTAAGCGGGCCGCAACTCGAACAGCGGAATCACCCGGCTGGTGTTGGACTGATATTCGGCGAAGCCCTTCGCCGCAGCGGTGACTTTTCCGAAGATCTCGTCGCGTTCCGTGGACGGCAGCTCGCGCGCCGTCACGTCGAACGCGTCGGTACCGACCTCGACGTGTGCCTGCGGGTTGGCCCGCAGGTTGTGCACCCAGGCCGGACTGACCGGGGCGCCGGCGAAGGATCCGATGATGATCAGCCTGCCGTCGATGCGGAAATAGGCCAGCGGCGACACCCGGGGTTGGCCGGACTTGGCGCCCGTCGTGTGGAGCAGCAGCAAATCGGCATTGGCGAATTGGCCGCCGACCTTGCCGGCGTTGGCGCGGAACTCGTCGATGATGTTCTTGTTGAAGGCGTTGATCGTCCCGGTGTCGGGAATGTCTTGGCTCATGGGCGCCGCTCGCCCCCTCGCCGCTTCGCGGCTGGGAGGTACCCCCACCTCATCGCTGCGCTCTGCATCGTCGCCGGCGCGGGTCATGCCTCGTCAACTTCTTCGGGTTGGGAGTCTATTCCGGACTCCTTGCGCTGCTGGGCGGTGATCGGCGCCGGCGCGTCGGTGAGCGGGTCGACGCCGCCGCCGGTCTTCGGGAACGCGATCACCTCACGGATGGAGTCGACCCCGGATAGCAGCGCGTTGATCCGGTCCCAGCCGAACGCGATTCCGCCGTGCGGCGGGGCACCGAAGGTGAACGCCTCCAACAGGAATCCGAACTTCTCTTCGGCCTCGGCCTTGTCCAGGCCCATCACCGCGAACACCCGTTCCTGAATGTCGCGGCGGTGGATACGAATCGAGCCGCCCCCGATTTCGTTGCCGTTGCAGACGATGTCGTACCCATCGGCCAGCACGCTGCCGGGATCGGTCTCGATCACGTCGGAGTACTCGGGCTTGGGCGAGGTGAACGCGTGGTGCACAGCGGTCCACGCCCCCGAGCCAACGGCCACGTCACCGGCGGCGGTCGCCTCGTCGGTCGGCTCGAAGAGCGGCGGGTCCACCACCCAGACGAACGCCCATGCTTGCGCGTCAATCAGGTTGAGCCGGTTGGCGATCTCACCGCGGGCCGCCCCCAGCAGGGCCCGCGACGACTTCGGCGGGCCCGCTGAGAAGAAGATGCAATCGCCGGGCTTTGCCCCGACGTGCGCGGCCAGGCGAGCGCGTTCGGCGTCGCTGAGGTTCTTGGCCACCGGACCACCCAGCGTGCCGTCGTCACCGACCAGCACGTAGGCCAACCCCCGGTGCCCGCGCTGTTTGGCCCACTCCTGCCAGCCGTCCAGCGTGCGGCGCGGCTGAGAGGCCCCGCCGGGCATCACCACCGCACCGACATAAGGCGCCTGGAAGACGCGAAATGTCGTGTCTTTGAAGAACTCTGCGCACTCGACGAGCTCCAGCCCGAACCGCATGTCGGGCTTGTCGGAGCCGAACCGTCGCATCGCCTCCGCATAGCTGATCCGCGGGATGGGGGTCGGAAGCTCATAGCCGATCAACGCCCACAGCGCGGACAGGATCTCCTCGGAGATCGCGATGATGTCCTGGGCGTCGATGAAGCTCATCTCCATGTCGAGCTGGGTGAATTCGGGCTGCCGGTCGGCGCGGAAATCCTCGTCGCGGTAGCAGCGGGCGATCTGGTAGTAGCGCTCCATCCCGGCCACCATCAGCAACTGCTTGAACAGCTGCGGGCTCTGCGGCAGGGCGTAGAACGAACCGGGGTGCAGCCGGGCCGGTACCAGGAAGTCGCGTGCCCCCTCCGGTGTAGAGCGGGTGATCGTCGGCGTCTCGATCTCGACGAAGTCGTGCCGCGCCAGCATCGACCGCGCGGCAGCATTCACCCTGGAGCGCAACCGAATTGCCGCCGCCGGGCCGTCGCGCCGCAGGTCGAGGTAGCGGTACTTCAGCCGCAGCTCCTCGCCGGCGGGCTCGTCGAGCTGAAACGGCAGTGGCGCGCTCTCACCAAGCACGGTCAGCGAGGCGGCGTTGACCTCGATCTCGCCGGTCGCGATCTCCGGGTTGGCGTTGCCTTCCGGGCGGATCTCGACGACACCTTCGACCAGAACGCAGAACTCGGCGCGCAGCCGGTGCGCCTCGGCCAGCACGTCGGGATTGCGGAACACCACCTGGGCGATGCCGGAGGCGTCACGCAGATCGATGAAGATGACGCCACCGTGGTCGCGGCGACGAGCCACCCAGCCGGCCAACGTCACCTGCTGCCCGGCGTCGCTACTCCTCAGCGAACCAGCGGCGTGGCTGCGCTGCACAAACACTCCCCTTCACCCGGTTTTGGAACGAATGCCCAGTCTAGAGGTCCCCGCCCCGCGCACCGTTGCGGCGGTAGTTTGGCCGCATGCCCTGCAACGGTGCCCCGAACATTGCCCTCGTCGGTCCCGGCGCTGTCGGCACGACGGTCGCCGCGCTGCTCTATCAGGCCGGGCATTCGGTGCTGGTGTGCGGCCACACCCTCCGCGGCAGCATCGAACTGCGGCCCGACGGCGCCGACCCCATCGTGGTGCCCGGCCCGGTGCACACCGATCCCGACGAGGTCAGCGGGCCGGTGGACGTGGTCTTCCTGGCGGTCAAAGCCACCCAGAACGACGCCACCCGTGGGTGGCTGGCCCGGCTGTGCGACGAGCACACCATCGTCACCGTGCTGCAGAACGGTGTGGAGCAGGTCGAGCAGGTGCAGCCGCTCTGTCCGGCGTCGCCCGTGGTCCCCGGGATCGTCTGGTACGGCGCCGAGACCCAGCCCGAAGGCTGGGTGCGGTTGCGCACCGAAGCGGCGCTGGTGCTGCCCAGTGGGCCCTCGCCGCAGACGGTCGCCGAGCTGCTGCGTGGCGCCGGCTGCCGGGTGGACTGCGACCCCGACTTCATCACCGCGGCCTGGCGCAAGCTGCTGACAAATGCGCTGGCGGGATTGATGGCGCTGTCCGGGCGACGGTCCGGCATGTTCCGCCGCGATGACATCGCCGAGCTGTCCCGTCGTTACGTCGCCGAATGCCTGTCGGTGGCGCGCGCCGAGGGCGCCCGGCTCGGTGACGAGACGGCCGACGAGTTGGTGGATCTGTTCCGTCAGGCCCCCGAAGACATGGGGACCTCGATCCTGGCTGACCGGGAAAACCACCGACGCCTCGAATGGGACCTGCGCAACGGCGTGATCATTCGCAAGGCCCGCGCCCACGGCCTGGCCACCCCAATCAGCGACGTCCTGGTGCCGTTACTGGCCGCGGCCAGCGACGGCCCAGGCTAGATTCATGCCATGTTCCCTTGCGAGCGCGTCGACTTGAGCTTCATCGACCCCGATTCTGGTAAAGCGCCGTTTCTCTTCTGCAATAGCGTCGACCTGGCCATCACGCCCGAGCAGCTGTTCGAAGTCCTTGCCGACGCCGAATCCTGGCCGCGCTGGGCATCGGTGATCACCAAGGCGACCTGGACCAGTCCCGAGCCGCGCGGCGTCGGTACCACCCGCACCGTCGACATGCGCGGCGGCATGGTGGGCAACGAAGAGTTTCTTTCCTGGGAGCCGTTCAACCGCATGGCATTCCGGTTCAACGAATGCTCTACGGCAGGGCCCCCTTGGTTTGGGGCCGCGTTCGCCGAGGATTACCGAGTCGAGGTCATCCCGGGTGGCTGTCGGCTGACCTGGACCATGGCGCAAAAGCCCGCCGGCCCGGCGTGGTTGGCGATGTTCTTGGCTCGGCCGCTGCTGAACCTGGCCCTGCGCCGATTTCTGCGCAACCTGCGAAGCTACACCGACACCCGGTTCGCCGCGACCGGGCAACATTAGGAGCGTGCGATGACCTTCAACGAGGGTATGCAGATCGACACCAGCACGGCCTCGTCATCCGGCGGGGGCGGGATGCGGATCGCCCTCGGGGGTGGCATCGGCGGACTGCTGATCCTCGTGGTCGCGATGTTCCTCGGCGTCGATCCCGGCGGCGTGGTGAGCCAGCAGCCAATGGACACCCGCGACGACGTAGCACCCGGATTCGACCTCGGCCTGTGCAGAACCGGGGCCGACGCCAACAAGTACGTGCAGTGCCGCGTGGTCGCCACCGGCAATTCCGTGGACGCGGTGTGGCATCAGCTGATGCCGGATTACACCCGCCCGCATGTGCGGCTGTTCACCGGCCAGGTGGACACCCGCTGCGGACCTGCCACCAGCGCGGTGGGACCGTTCTACTGTCCGATGGACCAGACGGCGTACTTCGACACCGACTTCTTCCAGGTGCTGGTCGACCAATTCGGTTCCAGCGGTGGACCTTTCGCACAGGAGTACGTGGTGGCTCATGAATACGGCCATCACGTCCAACAGCTGCAGGGCCTGCTCGGCCGCGCCCAGCAAGGCGCGCAGGGTGCCGGGGGCAACGGGGTACGCACGGAGTTACAGGCCGACTGCTACGCCGGTATCTGGGCGCACTACGCGTCCACCGTCAAGCAGGAAAGCACCGGCGCGCCGTTCCTGGAGCCGTTGAGCGATAAGGATATTCAAGACGCGCTTTCGGCCGCGGCGTCGGTGGGCGATGACCGCATTCAGAAGGCCTCGACCGGGCACATCAACCCCGAGTCGTGGACGCACGGTTCTGCCGCGCAACGGCGGAAGTGGTTCACCATCGGGTACCAGACCGGTGACCCGAACAAGTGCGACACGTTTGACGCCACGAATCTCGGCTAGATGCCGGCCAGCAAGCCCCGCAGTTCGGCGCGCCCTTGCTCGTCGAGCGGCAGCAGCGGCGCACGCGGATCCCCGACCGGGAAGCCAAGCAAATCCAGACCGGCCTTTACCGTGGTGGCCAGTCCGCCCGCGACGATGAAGGTCAGCAATGGCTTGAGATCGTCGTAAAGGATCTGGGCCTTCTCGAGGTCTTGCGCGCGGACCGCGTCGTACCGGTCGATGCGGGGCTGGGGCCGCAAATTCGTTGCTGCCGTGCATCATCCGGAGGCACCGGCCTTCAGCGCGTCGAGCACCAGCGGGTTGCTGCCGTTGTAGAACGGGAGCCGCCCGCCGGACAGTTCGTCGATGCGTTGCATCCGGGACAAGTCACCGGTGGATTCCTTGACCATGGTGACGTTGTCGATGGTCTCGAACATGCGGGCCAGGAATTCATGTTCGTACACGCCGGAAGTGTCGAACTCGACTACGGGGACCAGACGATCACGCTCGGCACCGGCGACAGCGCCTATTTCGACGCATCAATCAGCCACAAGATACGAGCGGTCGGCGCCGAACGGGCCGAAGTCGTCAAGGTGGCGCACGCCGAGCCCGGGAGCGCTTGGTAACCCGCTGACTACCAGGGCCGCGTCGAACAGGTGACCCCGGTGGTGGCGTTCTGGGTCACCACCACCTGTCCGTCAACGGCGATCTGGCACTGAAGTCGGGGAAGGTTTCCCGAGTCGCAGTCCGGCCAGTGACATCCGCCACTGGCGGTGACGATCGCCCACTGGTTCGGGTTCTCCAGTGTGGTGGTGTAAGCCAGCGGCTGCCCGGGGGTGAACGCCGTCTGCACGGAGTTCATGTACTGCGACGAGTTGGCGTCGAAGGCGGCCTGGCTGGGCGGATCGCTGTTCATGTACCGGACGTTGCCGGTCAGATTGCCGGTCGTGGTGATCGTGTAGGTCACCTGATGGCCGGCCGGATCCGCATATGAGGTCGCGGACGTCACAGCCACTCCCAGGGCTGCTGCAAACGTTGCCGCGCATCCTGGTAATAAGACCGCGCTTACCAACTTTCGCACGTTCGTCATATCGCAAACGCTACCGGATTCGTTACCGGCGGTTCGGCCGTTCACCGGCAGATACGCCAGCGGTTGCCTGGCTCAGGTATGAAGCAAGGATGAGCGACGATCCCGCCCCCGGCATCAGCCGGCGCAAATTGTTGACCACGGGCGCGGTCTCGACTGTTCTCGGGGCGGGCATAGGGGGTGCAGCAGCGGTGCTGTCGTCTCACTACACGCATCACCAGGGCCCCGCTGGCTGGTACCGGCCGAATCGCAACGGCGCACCGCCGGTGGTCGGTCTGCATCTGCAATTCGGCAAGGACGCCGGCACCGAGGTGGTGGTGTCCTGGCACACCACCGAGGCCGTCCGCAACCCGCGAGTCATGCTCGGGACGCCGACGTCCGGCTTCGGGCGCACCGTAGCGGCCGAAACCCGAACGTACCGGGACGCCAAGTCCAACACCGAAGTCCGCGTCAACCACGCTCGTTTGACGAATCTGACCCCGGACACCGACTACGTGTACGCCGCCGTGCACGACGGCGCGGAACCGGAGCAAGGGACCGTACGAACGGCACCATCAGGCCGAAAGCCGCTAAGCTTCACCAGCTTCGGGGATCAGTCCACCCCGACGCTCGCGAAACTGCCCGACGGTAGTTACACCACTGACAACATCGGATCGCCCGCGGCCGCCGACACCACGCTGGCGATCGAGCGCATCGGCCCGCTGTTCAACCTCGTCAACGGCGACCTGTGCTACGCCAACCTCGCACAAGACCGGATCCGCACCTGGTCGAACTGGTTTGAGAACAACACCCGTTCGGCGCGGTTCCGGCCATGGATGCCGGCGGCGGGCAATCACGAGAACGAACTGGGCAACGGGCCAATCGGTTACGGCGCCTATCAGGCGTACTTCGCCGTGCCCGCTTCCGGGTCCAGTCCGGAGGTCCGCGGCCTGTGGTACTCGTTCACCGCCGGTTCAGTGCGGGTCATCAGCCTCAACAACGACGATGTGGCCTTCCAGGACGGTGGCAACTTCTACGTGCACGGCTACTCGGGTGGAGAGCAAAAGCGCTGGCTTGCAACCGAACTCGCTGCCGCGCGGCGCGACCCGGATATTGACTGGGTCGTCGTCTGCATGCATCAGACGGCGATCTCCACCGCCGACCGCGCCAACGGCGCCGACCTCGGCATCCGCGAGGAATGGCTGCCGTTGTTCGACCAGTACGGAGTCGATCTGGTGGTGTGCGGCCACGAACACCACTACGAGCGGTCACATCCGCTCCGCGGAGCACTGGGTAACGACACTCGAACGCCGATACCCGTCGACACCCGCAACGACCTCATCGATGCGACCCGGGGAACGGTGCATCTCGTCATCGGCGGGGGCGGCACATCCGCGCCGACCAACCGGTTCTTTTTCCCCCAACCTCGGTGCCGCGTGTTGACCGAAGTCGGCGCTTTCGATCCCGGGATCGGGCGCAAGGCACCGATATACGTTATGGAGGACGCGCCGTGGTCGGCGTTTCGCGACCGGGACAACCCTTACGGCTTTGCGGCTTTCGATGTCGACCCGGGCCAACCCGGCGGCAACACCTCGATCAAGGCAACGCATTACGCGTTGAGCGGCCCGTTCGGCGAGGTCACCGTGGTGGACCAATTCACCCTTACCAAGCCGCGCGGTGACAATGCCTAGCTCAAAACAGTGTCGGCTGGACGGGTTCCGGCGCGGCCGCTGCTGAGGCGGCCTGCGGAAACGTGCGGTGATCGCCGCCGAGCCGGTATTTCGCGATCAGCGGTGCGGCCCGTTCTCGCAGCATTTCCCGGTAGCTTTGCGGCAGGTATGCACCCCGCCGGTACAGGTCGCGGTAGTGGCCAACCAGTTCGGGATGTGAGCGTGCCAGCCAGGACATGAACCAGCCGCGGGTCGAGCCGCGCAGATGCAGGCCGAAAACGGTGACGCCGGTGGCTCCGGCCGCTGCGATCTGGCCAAGCAGTCGATCCAAGTGCTCGGTGGAATCGGTGAGGTGCGGCAGCACCGGCGCGACCATCACATGACAGTCGAGCCCGGCGCCACGAATTGCGGTGATGAGACCCAGGCGTGCCTGCGGTGCCGGCGTGCCCGGCTCGACCTCCCTGTGCAGCTCTGCATCGCCGACCGCCAGCGACACCGCGACCGACACCGGGACATGTTGAGCCGCATCGGCAATCGACGGCAGGTCGCGCCGCAACAGCGTGCCCTTGGTCAGGATGGACAGCGGCGTACCGGATTCGGCGAGGGCGCCGATGATGCCCGGCATCAATGCGTAGCGCCCCTCGGCACGCTGGTAGGGATCGGTATTGGTGCCCAGGGCGACGGTCTCGCGCTGCCATGACGGCCGCTGCAACTCGTGGCGCAGCACCTCGGCAACGTTGGTCTTGACGATCACCTGGCTGTCGAAGTCGGTGCCGCAGTTGAAGTCCAGGTATTCATGGGTGGGCCGAGCGAAGCAATAGCGGCAGCCGTGCGAGCAGCCGCGGTAGCCGTTGACGGTGTATCGAAATGGCAGTGCTGCCGCGTTTGGCACCTTGTTAAGCGCAGACTTGCAGAGCACCTCATGAAAGGTGATCCCTTCGAACTGCGGTGTGCGAATGCTTCGGACGAACCCGATCCGCTGTAGCCCCGGTAGTGCTCCGTCCTCGACGGGCTTCCCGTTCACCGCGACGGCCTGGGCAGCCCAACGCATACCCTATTCGAACATTAGTTCGACGCAGAGTCAAGTCTGCGTTAGAAAGGCGGTGGATCGTCGGCCTCGGGTGGGGCCGGCCCGAAGTAGGTCAGGCACTCGGCTCGTCGGGCTTGGCGTGCCATCTGGTTGTGGTTGCGTTCGGTGGCGATGCGGTGGGCCCGGTTTTGGGCGCGGGTGCGGCGGCGTTTGGGCATCATCGCGGTGCGTTCGCCGCAGCGCTCGGCGGCTACCGGAGCGGGTGGGGGGATATCGCCGGTGGGTGCGCACAGCGAGGGGAACAGCAGCGCGCTACCGGGCGTGGTGACGTACGTGTTCCCATCGGGAAGAGTCCAGATCACCGTACCGTCCGGCAACTGTTGGTCGCGCCACCCCCAGAACGTTTTCATCAAATGATGAAGTCGGCATAGACATTTCAGGTTCGACGGGTGCGTGGCTCCACCGTCGGCGTACGGAATCGTATGATCCACGTCGCAGTCGATGGCCGGGCGATCACAGCCGGGCGCACGGCAGGTCAGATCCCGGCATCGGACGAAGTCGGCGAGCTTGGCCGAGGGAACGTAGTGCGGCTCAGCGCAGTGGGCCGGCCGACTCAGCGGCACCAGCCGCGCCGACTTGGCCAGCTCGGCGACCAGCTCGGCCGGGACGAGCCCCTCGGCGCCAGGCAGCACGCCCGGGGTGGTCCCGGCGCCCTCGACACTGGCCTGCTCGGCGACCACGTGGATCACCACACTGCTGCTGCGCGCCGCCGGTGCTGCCGTGGCACAGTCGGGCTTGCCGCACCGACACCCCAGTCGCTCAGCGCCGGCGGCCAGCGCCCCCAGGGCATCGGCGCGCCGCTGCGCGCTGGTGCGCGGATCGGCCTCACACACGCTGCCCGCCAGCTCCTCAAGCCGACGATCCAGGGCCTGCCCGTCGGGAGCGAACACACTGCCGGTCAGCCAGGCCATGCCCCTCTCGTCGTCTTGCACGTCCACAAAGCGATCCGTGGCCGCCTTGGCCGCCCGGCGCACCGCGTCACGATCGACCTTGGCCACCACCTGATCGACCGCCGCGGCTAACCCGCCCCGCGTGAGCGACGGGCGTCGCGACACCAGCACCGCCAGCTGCGCGTCGACCTTCGCCAGCACCTCGGCATCGGTGATCAAATCGGTGCGAAACACGATCGTCTGAAATGCCCGGTAGTCGATGTCGCCAGCCTCAAACACCTTGCCGACCTGCGGCAGCCGGTTCCGCATCGCCATCGCATACCGCAGATAGCTCGACCCCATCGCCACACTGCAGTTCAGCCTGGCCGCGACCTGCGCGGCCACCGCCTCCCAGGCGTCCGCGGCCCAGTCCTGGCGTTCCCCGGAATCGCGGCAGCGCAGCACCAAGAGCTCACCGATGGCCACCAGCCGTTGGGCGGCGGCCTGGGCCTCCGTCCGTGCAGCGTCGTACACCCGATCCAGCAACGCCGCCGACTCCGGCGTCGGACGAGAGGCGTACCAATACTCGAACATGCATTCGATAGTAGTCGGGTCCACTGACTCATGCGGCCGGGGCTGGAGAGGTTGGGTGGTGTCGTAGCCAGGTCACGACCAACGAGGATCGCACCGAAGGACAAGTTGGGGTGCCCACTGGTCGGCGGTTCAAACCACGGTGCCGCACGTGTTCTTGCCCGGCACGCTGCGCCCGCCGCCTAGACGCCAGTCGCCAGCTTCGAAACCACCTCGGCGACAACCGAATCCACCGGCACGGAAACCTGTTCCCCCGTCGTGAGATCCTTAACCCCGACTATGCCGGACTCGATATCACGATCCCCCACCACCAGCGCGATGCGGGCACCGGAACGGTCGGCCGCACGCATCGCGCCCTTGAGTCCGCGATCACCGTAGGCCATGTCGACGCGGACACCGGAGCCACGCAGCTGCGCGGCCAGCACCGCCAGCTCGAGCTTGGCCTGTTCGCTCAATGGCACGCCGAACGCGTCGCAGCGCGTGGTCTCTCCCACGCTTTTACCCTCGGCGCGCAGCGCCAGCATGGCCCGGTCCACCCCAAGCCCAAACCCGATGCCGGACAAGTCAGCTCCGCCGAGCTGGCGCATCAGACCGTCGTAACGGCCGCCGCCGCCAATGCCGGATTGCGCCCCCAGACCGTCGTGCACGAACTCGAAAGTGGTTTTGGTGTAGTAGTCCAGCCCGCGCACCATTCGCGGGTTGAGGACATACGGCACCCCGAGTGCGTCCAGGTGAGCCAGCACGGTGTCGAAGTGTTGCTTGGCGACATCGGACAAGTGATCGAGCAGCACCGGCGCGTCGGCCGTCATGGCGCGTACCTCGGGTCGCTTGTCGTCAAGCACCCGCAGCGGGTTGATCTCGGCGCGCCTCCGGGTTTCCTCGTCCAGATCGAGCTGAAAGAGGAAGTCCTGCAACAGTTCCCGGTATTGCGGTCGGCACGTCTCGTCTCCCAGGGAAGTGATTTCCAGCCGGAACCCGTCCAGCCCCAGTGAGCGGAAGCCGGCGTCGGCGACGGCGATCACCTCGGCGTCCAGCGCCGGGTCTTCGACGCCGATCGCCTCCACGCCGACTTGCTGCAGTTGGCGGTAGCGGCCGGCCTGAGGACGCTCATAGCGGAAAAACGGTCCCGCGTAACAGAGTTTGACTGGCAATGCTCCGCGGTCCAGGCCGTGTTCGATCACCGCGCGCACCACCCCGGCGGTCCCCTCCGGCCGCAACGTCACCGAGCGGTCACCACGGTCGGCGAACGTGTACATCTCCTTGGACACCACGTCGGTGGATTCACCGACGCCGCGGGCGAATAGTGCGGTGTCTTCGAAGATCGGCAACTCGACATCGCCATACCCGGCCCGGCGGGCGGCGGCGAGCAAGCGAGAGCGCACGGCGACGAACTGCGCCGAGTCCGGCGGAACGTAGTCCGGCACCCCCTTGGGCCCCGAAAACCCAGTGAACGCCTCCGTCACGGGCTCAGGCCCTCGAGGAACGGATTGAAACGCCGCTCGGCGCCGACGGTGGTGGAGTTACCGTGCCCCGGCAACACCACGGTCTTGTCGTCGAGCACCAGGAGCTTGTCGACGATCGATCTCAGCAAGTCGCGGCCGCTGCCACCGAAGAGGTCGGTGCGGCCGATTGAGCGCTCGAAGAGAGTGTCGCCGGTGAAGACGACGTCTTTTCCGTCCGTGCTCGCCTGAAGGACCCTGAACACCACCGATCCACGAGTGTGCCCGGGCGTGTGGTCGACGTTGACGCTCACACTGCCCAGGTCGAGCTTGTCACCGTCGCGGTCCAGTTCGACCACCTGCTTGGGCTCGCGAAAGAAGGCACCCGCCATCATCTGCGCCAGCCGCGGACCCAGGCCGTAGATCGGGTCTTTGAGCATGAACCGGTCCTCGGGATGGATGTAGGTCGGGCAGCCGTAAAAATCGGAAACCTTCTGCGCAGACCACATGTGGTCGATGTGCCCGTGGGTCAGCAAAACTGCGGCCGGGGTCAGCCGATTCTTGTCCAGAATTCGCCGCAGCGGGCCCATCACCCGCTGACCCGGATCCACGATGACGGCGTCCGTCCCCGGCCGCTCTGCCAGCACATAACAGTTGCACTGCAACACCCCGGCGGGAAATGCGGTGATCAACACGGTTCCCAGTTTCCCACGGGGCCCACTTGACACGGGTTGCGGCGCCCACATTAGCCTGAGCTGGCCACCTCGGGCCCCGACTTACCAACCATGGAGGCATACCCGCCATGCCGACCAATGAACAGCGACGTGCCAACGCCAAGCGCAAGCTCGAACGGCAGCTGGAGCGCCGCACAAAACAAGCCAAAAGGCGCCGGATCCTGCTGATCGCTGCCGGCTCGATTGTCGCCGTGGCCGTGATCGCCGCCGTAGTGATCACGATCATCAACAGCAAACACGAGCACCAGAGCAACACCGCCGCAACCACCACCACCAGCAGCTCCCCGGAGACCACGGCGGCTACGACTCCGGAGACGGGTCCGGTTCCCCCGTTGCCGCCGTTCAAACCGTCGGCCGACCTGGGCGCCAACTGCCAGTATCCGGCGTCGCCGGACCCGGCCGCCAAGCCCGTCAAGCTGCCGCGGAGCGGCAAAGTGCCGACCGATCCGGCCCAGGTGAGCGCCAGCATGATGACCAACCAAGGCCGCATCGGACTGATGCTGGCCAACAACGAATCACCTTGCACGGTCAATAGTTTCGCCAGCCTGATCGGCCAGAAATACTTCGACGACACGAAATGCCACCGGCTGACGACGTCGCCGACCCTGGGTGTCTTGCAATGCGGCGACCCCAAGGGCGACGGAACCGGTGGTCCCGGCTATCAATTCGCCAACGAGTACCCGACAGATCAGTATCCGCCGAACGACCCCAAGCTGGCCGAGCCGGTCGTCTATCCGCGCGGCACCCTGGCGATGGCCAACGCCGGGCCGGGCACCAACGGCAGCCAGTTCTTCATGGTCTACCAGGACTCCGAGCTGCCGCCCCAATACACGGTCTTCGGCACCATTCAGGCCGACGGGCTCGCCACACTGGACGAGATCGCCAAGGCCGGCGTCGCCGGCGGCGGTGAAGATGGGCCACCGGCCGCCGAAGTCACCATCACGTCGCTACTACTCGACTAAGTTCAGGCCGCGGACGTCACCCGGTAGACGTCGAACACGCCTTCGACGTTGCGCACAACGTTGAGCAGATGCCCGAGATGCTTGGGGTCCCCCATCTCGAAGGTGAACCGGCTGACCGCCACCCGGTCACCGGAAGTGGTGACTGACGCCGACAGGATATTGACCTTCTCGTCCGCCAGCACCCGCGTGACGTCCGACAGCAACCGGTGCCGGTCGAGCGCCTCGACCTGAATGGCCACCAGAAACACCGACGACGGCGACGGCGCCCACAGCACTTCGATGATGCGCTCGGACTGCTGTTGCAGTGACGCGGCGTTGGTGCAGTCGGTGCGGTGCACGCTCACTCCCCCGCCGCGGGTGACGAAGCCCATGATTTGATCGCCCGGCACCGGCGTGCAGCATTTCGCCAGCTTGGTCAGCACGCCCGGTGCGCCCGGGACCGAGACCCCGACGTCGTCGCTGCTGCGCGGGCGGCGCAGCATGGTCGTCGGCGTGGACCGCTCGGCAAGCTCCTCTTCGGCCTGGTCGATGCCGCCGAGCTCAGCCAGCAGCCGCTGCACGGCGTGCTTCGCCGACACATGCCCCTCACCGATCGCGGTGTAGAGGGCGGACACGTCCGCATAATGGAGTTCACGGGCCACCGCCGCCATGGACTCGCCATTCACCAAGCGCTGCAACGGAAGTCCGCCCCGACGTACCTCGCGGGCCATCGCCTCCTTGCCGGCCTCCAGCGCCTCTTCACGCCGCTCCTTGGCAAACCACTGCCGAATCTTCGCCTTGGCGCGCGGCGACACCACGAACTGCTGCCAGTCCCGCGACGGCCCGGCATTGGGCGCCTTGGACGTGAAAACCTCGACGACTTCCCCGTTTTCCAGGTTGCGTTCCAGCGCCACCAGCCGCCCGTTGACCCTGGCGCCGATGCAGCGGTGGCCGACCTCGGTGTGCACCGCGTAGGCGAAGTCCACTGGCGTCGACCCGGTCGGCAGGGTGATGACGTCACCCTTGGGGGTGAATACGAAAATCTCTTTGACCGCAAGGTCGTAGCGCAACGACTCCAAGAACTCGCCCGGGTCGGCGGCCTCCCGTTGCCAGTCGAGCAGCTGACGCATCCAGGCCATATCGTCGATCTCGGCGGCGGCATGGGGATGCGGGACACCGTTGCGGCCCTTGGCTTCTTTGTAGCGCCAGTGCGCGGCGATGCCGTATTCCGCGGTGCGGTGCATGTCGCGGGTGCGGATCTGCACTTCCAGCGGCTTGCCCTCCGGCCCCACGACGGTGGTGTGCAATGACTGGTACACACCGTATCTGGGTTGGGCAATGTAATCCTTGAACCGCCCGGCCATCGGCTGCCACAGCGAATGCACCACGCCGACAGCGGCGTAGCAGTCGCGGATCTCGTCGCAGAGGATACGGATGCCGACCAGATCGGTGATGTCGTCGAAGTCTCGCCCCTTGACGATCATCTTCTGGTAGATCGACCAGTAGTGCTTGGGGCGGCCCTCCACCGTCGCCTTGATCTTCGACGCGTTGAGCGTGGCGATGATCTCGGCACGAACCTTGTCCAGGTAGGTATCCCGGGAAGGCGCCCGACCGGCGACGAGCCGAACGATCTCCTCGTACTTCTTGGGGTGCAAGATCGCGAACGACAAGTCTTCCAGCTCCCACTTGACAGTGGCCATACCCAGCCGATGTGCAAGGGGCGCAATGACTTCCAGCGTCTCGCGGGCTTTGCGTGCCTGCTTTTCCGGCGGCAGGAAGCGCATCGTGCGCATGTTGTGCAGCCGGTCGGCGACCTTGATCACCAGGACCCGGGGATCGCGGGCCATCGCGGTGATCATCTTGCGGATGGTCTCGCCTTCGGCGGCGTTGCCCAGCACCACCCGGTCCAGCTTGGTCACGCCGTCGACGAGATGGCCGACCTCCTCGCCGAATTCCTCGGAGAGCGCCTCGATCGTGTAACCGGTGTCCTCGACGGTGTCGTGCAATAGCGCGGCCACCAAAGTGGTGGTATCCATGCCCAACTCGGCCAGAATGTTGGCGACGGCCAGTGGGTGGGTGATGTAGGGATCGCCGGAATGGCGCAACTGACTAGCGTGCCTTTGGTCGGCGACCTCGAAGGCACGCTGCAACAATGACAGGTTTGCTTTGGGATAGATTTCCCGGTGCACCGCCACCAGCGGTTCCAGCACCGGATTCAGCGTGCTGCGTTGCGCGGTCATCCGCCGGGCCAGCCTGGCCCGGACCCGACGAGATGCACTGCTGGGAGTCTTTAAGGTCTCGACGGGCGGCTCCGGTGTCTCGGTAACCGGCTCTACGACAGGCGGCGGCTCCACAGGCGTCCTAAGAGCCTGCGCCGTGCGCTGATCGTCCACCACGTTGGTCACCTCCGACCTCGAGGATATCTCGCGGTTGCGCGGCTTAACTTGATTGCCCGGCTCGCCCCCTCGCCGTCCCCCTCGCCGCTCTGCGGCGCGCATCGTCGCCGGGCTAGGCGAGGCTCAAGCTGTGCACTGGTAAGGACGCGATCGCCTCGCGACCACCCAGCGCGGTGAGTTCCACCACCACCGCTGCCGCGATTACGTGGGCCCCGCTGCGCTCGAGCAACCGGGCCGCCGCGGCGAGGGTGCCTCCGGTGGCCAGCACGTCGTCGACGATCACGACGTTGCGTCCGCGCAGGTCGATGCCATCAGCGGCGATTTCCAGGGTGGCACTGCCGTACTCCAGGTCATACCGCTCGGCGTGAACCGGCGGCGGCAGCTTTCCGCCCTTACGGATGGCCAGCACGCCGGTGCGCAACCGGTCGGCGACGGCCGCTGCCACCAGGAACCCGCGGGAGTCGATGCCGGCCACCAGGTCGGCGCCGGACGCGATCTCGGCCAACGCGTCGACAATTGCCGTCATCGCCTTCCCATCGGCGAACACCGGGGTCAGGTCCTTGAACTGAACTCCCGGCTCGGGAAAGTCGGCCACATTGCGAGTCAGCGTCGCGATGACGTCGGCCACGGGGGCGGTCCCGCGGACATTCGTCACTGGATTGACGCCCATCGGTCCATGTTCCAGCCCACGCCCCAACGCGTCGGGTTTTTGCTCACGGCATACATCTTTTTCGACATCAGCAGCGTGCGCTGCTGGCGGTATAGGGGCAAAGTCGGCATATCGCCCCAGAGTACCGGGGCGGCTTCTGCCAGCAGCCTGACCCGCTCGGCGGGGTCGGCCGATACCGCCAGCGCGCCGATTATGCCGTCGATCTGCGGGTTTGCATACCCGGACAGGTTGTTGCCGTTGCCGCTGTGCAGGTCGTAAGCATCCATCGCCGACGAACCCGTCGAGCCGCTGCCCGTGGCTCCACCGGTGCTGGCCAACAACACGTCGATCTTTCCGTCCTTGAGCGCTTGTGGGCCCGAGGTGTCCAGGGTGACGTTGGAGACGATGATGCCGGCCGCCGCGCACGATTTGGTGATGACCCCGACGGTGACCGCGAGCCGCGCATTGGGACGCTGGTAGCCGACCCGTACCGTCACGGGCCCAGCACCACCCAGCGCATCGCGGGCGGCGCCGGGATCAGACTTGCTGAACTGGCCGGCCTCGGTGACACCGTCGCCCGCAGCGACGGCATCATCGGTGGCCGGGTCCAGACGTGAATTGGCGATCGGCACCCCGGCGTCGTGCGCGATCGTGTCGCGCGGCGTACACAGTGCGAACGCGCGCCGGACGTTAGCCAGCGCCAGCGGTCCCTGGGGCGCAAAGATCAGCTGCTCGATGCCGTCCGACGGCGAATCGGACCGCTCATAGTTATCCGGGGTGGCAAGCGCTCCCGAGGAACCCGCCGCGACGTCAACCACGTCGACGCTGCGGTTGTTGACCCGGTCCTGAATGTCTGGTCCTTGCGGCCAAACGGTTATCCGCTTGGTGATCGCTTTGGGACCCCACCAGCGGTCGTTGGCGACGAGCACCACCGCGCCACCATCCAGGATGGATTCGATCTTGTACGGTCCCGACGACGGGAAGTGCTTGAGATCCATGCCGGGTTTAAGGTCCCAGATGGTATTCCACAGCTTCGCGATCTGTTGCACCACCGGCGCGTTGTTGCTCAGTAGCGCCGCGGTCACATCGACATGGAGCTGGTCGGCGATGACGTGCGACGGCATCATCGAGGTCGCGGTGAACAGCTGGTTGTAGTCAACGACGCTGCGGTCCGGGATGAACGACACTCGGGCCTTCTTCTGCCCCGCCATGCAGTCGATGTTGGCGATGTCGACGTAACCGGCCTGGGTCGCGGCGTCGAACTCGGGAAACCGACCGGATTGGGCCGCCCAGGCGAGCACCATGTCATCGCAGGTCACCGGCTTGCCGTCGGAATAGACGGCGTTGTCGGCGATCTGGTAGTCCAGCACCAACGGCGCACCGCCCACAACCGAGATGGTGCCGAAGTCACGGTCGGCGACGACCTGTCCGTCCGGGCCGTGATAAGTGAAACCGGTGAGCGTGCGGGCGAATGCCTGCGCACCGGCCGATGCGGCGCCGACGACGGTGTTGGTGTTGTAGCTGACCAGCGGGCCGTCGACGACGTAATCGATCTGCGAGGCGGCGCTACCGGAACAGGCGGTCAGCGTGAATGCCGCCGCAAGCATCGCAGCCAAACCAACAGTCATCCACCCCGCTAGGCCCCGGCGACCGGTCCGCAAGCCACGATCGCCCCCAGTTCCCCCACAGCTGGTGGCCATCGGGACTACCGCCGGCCGGCGTTTCGCTTGCCGGTTGGACGTCGGGTCCCGGTTGGCCGCACGGGACGCGCACCCGGCGCCGGCTTGCTGGGTGCGGGCTTGCCGGAAGATGCGGCCTTGCCAGACGGCGTGGCCGCGGCCTGGGTGGTCTTCGGCGCCGACTCGTCGGCGGAGGACTTCGCTTTCTCCGCGGTTTCGGCTTCGTTCTCGTCCGAGGCCTTGTCAGCACCCGCCCGCGCGCCGGGACTGCGCCGCCTCATCACCCGGCGGGTGTGAGTGCGCACCAGTTCCGTGCGTTCGCGCAGGGTGACCAGCAGCGGAGTGGCGAAGAAGATCGACGAGTAGGTGCCGATCATGATGCCGATCAGCTGCACCAGCGCCAGGTCCTTCAGGGTGCCGACGCCCAGCAGCCACACCGCCACCACCATCAGCGCCACCACCGGCAACACCCCGATCAGGCTGGTGTTGATCGAGCGCATGAACGTCTGGTTGATCGCCAGGTTGGCCTGCTCGGCGAAAGTGCGCCGGGTGGTGTGCTGGAAGCCGTGGGTGTTCTCTTCGACCTTGTCGAAGACGATGACGGTGTCGTAGAGGGAGAACCCGAGGATCGTCAGCAGGCCGATGACGGTGGCCGGGGTGACCTCGAAGCCCACCAGGGAGTACACGCCCGCGGTGACGGTCAGGTCGAAGAACATCGCCGCGATCGCGGCCAGCGTCATGTAGCGCTCGTAGCGCACCGTGATGTAGAGGGCGACCAGCGCCAGGAACACCACCAGTGCGATCAGCGCCTTCGTGGTGATCTGGTCGCCCCAGGTTTCCGATACCGCCGAGTCGCTGATGGCCTTCTTACTGGGCTTTCCGTCGGTGCCTGTCGGCTGGAAGGCGTCGAACAAGGCGTCGCGCAGCTTCGCCGTCTGGTCGTTGGACAGCGTTTCGGAGCGGATCTGCACCGTCGCTGAGGCGCCGTTGCCGACGATGACCACCGATTCGGGGTCACTGCCGATAGTGTTTTTGAAAACCTCCTGCACCAGTGCGACCTGCGCGCTGCCGCGCGGAAATGACACCGTGGTGCCGCCCTTGAAGTCAATCCCGAAGGTGAAGCCCCGCATGATGATGCTGACGATGGCGATTGCGACGATCGCACCGCTGATGCCGAACCACAGCCGGCGCCGTCCAACCACCTCGAACGCGCCGGTGCCGGTGTAGAGCCGGGAAATGAAGCCATGGCGCGACAGCTGGGTCGCGCTCTCGGTCAGCTCCACCGCACCGTCGGAGGCTTCGGTGATTTCGGTCGCTTCTTTGGAGGCCATTGCGCTATCCCCGTCCCGTCTTCACATTCGACGAAGCCCGGCGTTCCCGGGCGACCTGCTGAACAGCTCCCAGGCCGTTGTACGCCGGCTTTGCCAGCGTCGGGGACTTGGAGGCCAGGTACAGCAGCGGCCAGGTCACCAAGAACACCACCACCAGGTCGAGGATCGTGGTGAGACCCAACGTGAAGGCGAATCCCTTCACCTGGCCGATGGCCAGGAAGTACAGCACCGCGGCGGCCAGGAAGGTGACGGCGTTGCCGGACACGATCGTCTTGCGCGCCCGCACCCAGCCTCGCGGCACCGCCGACCGGAACGAACGCCCCTCCCGGATCTCGTCTTTGATGCGTTCGAAGAACACCACAAACGAGTCGGCGGTGGTACCGATACCGATGATCAAACCCGCGATACCGGCCAGGTCCAGGGTGTAGTTGATATATCGTCCCAAGAGCACCAGGATCGCGAAAACCATTGCGCCGGAAGCAGTTAACGATAAGGCCGTGAGCAATCCCAGTACCCGGTAATACAGCAGCGAATACAACAATACCAGGATCAAGCCGATCGCACCCGCGATCAGACCCGCTCGAAGCGAGGTCAATCCCAATGTGGCTGAGACGGTTTGAGCTTCTGACGATTGGAAGGACAGGGGCAGCGACCCGTATTTGAGGACGTTGGCCAGCTGGCGCGCGGTTGAGGCGGTGAACGGCGGATCTCCACCGGTGATCTGGGTCCGGCCACCGGGGATGGCTTCTTGGATCAGCGGGGCGCTGACGACTTGGGAGTCCAGGGTGAAGGCGGTCTGGGTGCCGATATGAGCAGCGGTGAAGTCAGCCCAGGTGTCGGCCGCTGCGGGCTTGAACTGCAGATCGACGACATAGCCGACGCCGCGCTGGTTCATGCCCGACGTGGCGTTTTCGATCTGGTCGCCGCTGATGATCGACGGCGCCAGTAGGTACGCCACCTTATGGTCGGTCGAGCAGGTCACCAGGGGCAGATTCGGGTCGTCGTTGCCGGCCAGGATGTCGTCTTTATCGCAGCGGGTCGCCTGGAACTGCAGGGCAAGGAACTGAACGCCCTGGCGGGTGCTCTGCCGCCACTTCTTCTCGTAGGCGATGCGCTCGGCGAGATCCTTGCGCGGATCGGGAGGCGCCGGCTGATCGACCGGCGGCGACTCCTCCGCCGGCGCGCCGGGTGCGGGTGCCGGCGCGCCGGGTGCGGGGCTTGGCGCGGGGCTGGGTGTCGGCGGCGGCTCCTGCGGGTAGGGCCGCGGTTGGGCTCCCGGCTGGCCGCTCGGCGCGGGTTGGGCCGACGGCGGGACCGCCCCTGGGGGGACTGGAGCCGGTTGGCCCGTCGGCGCCGGTTGGCCGGGCGCCGGCCCACCCGGGCCGGGAGGAGCCCCGGCAGGCTGCTGCGGTACGGGCTTGGGTTCAACGCTCTGCGCCGGCATCGAGTTGAGCACCGGCCGGATGTACAGCCGTGCGGTCTGTCCCAGATTGCGTGCCTCGCTGCCGTCGTTTCCGGGGACGGTGATGACTAGGTTGTCGCCGTCGACAACGACCTCCGAACCGGAGACGCCCAGCCCGTTGACCCGTGCACTGATGATCTGCTGCGCCTGCGCCAACGCCTCCCGGCTGGGGGCCGAACCGTCCGGGGTGCGCGCGGTCAACGTGACACGGGTGCCGCCCTGAAGATCGATGCCGAGCTTGGGGGCGGCTCGCTTGTCGCCGGTGAGAAACACCAGCAGATAGACGCCGACGAGCGCTAACAAGAAAACCGACAGGTAGCGGGCAGGGTGCACCGGCGCCGAAGACGATGCCACGTTCCTTGTATCTCCTCGAGATCGGTTTTCTTACCCCCCGACAGAGCCTACGTGTCCTTCACATGCCCTTCGCGCAACCGGTCCATCGGTTCCGGGGCGGATTCTTCGAAGTCCTCGGCGCCGTCCCCTTCGTCAAGGTCTTCGGCGTCGTCGGGCAGGATCCGGTCGCGGATGGCCAGCTTCATCCACGTGGTCACGACGCCGGGCGCGATCTCAAGGTTGACGGTGTCGTCCGCGATCGCGACAACCGTGGCTTGCAAGCCCGAGGTGGTGTGCACCCGGTCGCCCGGCCGCAACGACTCGTGCAGGTCGATGGTGGCCTGCATCGCGCGCCGCTGGCGACGCGACGAGAAGTACATGAACCCGCCCATGATGAGCAGGAACGGCAAGAACAGGATCAAACTCTCCATGGACGCGCCTGTCTTTCGTGTTCGCTATTCCGGGGTTGTAACGGCCAGTCTGCCATTGCCGCAGGTCGCAACTGACGGCCACGGTATGCGGGCCGTCCGCTGGGCCCGCCGGCATCAGGCGGAGCAGATAGGCTTGAACCGCGACGTGACAGGCGCGCCGCGGTGAGGAGGATGTCGTGGCCAGCCTCGAGCAGACTCGCCAGCTGGTCACCGAGATCCCCGGTCCTGCGTCGCTGGAACTGACCAAACGCCGGGCCGTGGCGGTGTCGCAAGGGGTCAACGTCTCCTTGCCGGTGTTCGTCGCGCGCGCGGGCGGCGGCATCATCGAGGACGTCGACGGCAACCGGCTCATCGACCTGGCTTCCGGCATCGCGGTAACCACGATCGGCAATTCGTCGCCCCGGGTTGTGGACGCGGTGCGAGCGCAGGTGGCCGAATTCACCCACACCTGCTTCATGGTGACGCCGTACGAGCAGTACGTCGCCGTCGCCGAAGAGCTCAATCGGATTACCCCGGGTTCCGGCGAGAAGCGCTCGGTGTTGTTCAATTCCGGCGCCGAGGCGGTCGAGAACGCCGTCAAAGTCGCGCGCTCCTACACGCGCAAACCCGCCGTGGTGGCGTTCAACCACGCCTACCACGGCCGCACCAACCTGGCGATGGCGCTGACCGCCAAATCCATGCCCTACAAGAGCGGCTTTGGTCCGTTCGCTCCGGAGGTCTACCGGGCGCCGCTGTCCTACCCCTATCGGGACGGCCTGCTCGACAAGGAACTTGCCACCGACGGCGAAAAGGCCGCCGCCCGGGCCATCAACGTCATTGACAATCAAGTCGGCGCCGACAGCCTCGCCGCCATCATCATCGAGCCGATTGCGGGCGAAGGCGGATTCATCGTTCCGGCCGAGGGATTCCTGCCCGCCCTGCTTCAGTGGTGCCGTGAGAACGGCGTGGTGTTCATCGCCGACGAGGTGCAAACCGGGTTTGCGCGCACCGGCGCGATGTTCGCCTGCGAGCACGAGGGTATTGAGCCGGACCTGATCTGCACCGCCAAAGGTATCGCCGACGGACTGCCGCTGTCGGCGGTCACCGGCCGGGCTCAGATCATGGATGCCCCGCATGTCGGCGGCCTGGGCGGCACTTTCGGCGGCAACCCGGTCGCCTGTGCGGCGGCGCTGGCCACCATCGCGACGATCGAGAACGACGGCTTGATCGAGCGAGCCCGGCAGGTGGAACGACTGATGACCGAACCACTGTTGCGCCTGCAGGCCGGCGACGACCGGATCGGCGATGTGCGTGGTCGGGGCGCCATGATCGCCGCAGAGTTGGTGAAGTCGGGAACCGCGGACCCCGACGCGGAACTGACCAAGAAGCTGGCCACCGCAGCCCATGCGGCCGGAGTCGCCGTGTTGACGTGTGGCATGTTCGGAAACATCATCCGGCTGCTTCCTCCGCTGACCATCAGCGACGAGCTGCTGACCGAAGGGCTCGACATCCTGGCCCAGATTTTGGGCGACCTCTAGATCTGGGGTATCGGACGTCCGTCCCGCGTGGGCAATCTCACATCAATCGGTTGGGGCCCGACGGTAGAGGAATACCGTTACTTTAGCTAACGTTCTATGCGTCAGCGCATTCAGCGTCGTTGCATTCACTAGCTTTCATTCGCAAGGGAACCGTTATGTCGACTACCACTCATGACGAGCGGCTGGCCCGCCGCGTCGAGGACCTCTCCGCCAACGACCCACAGTTCGCCGCCACCCGGCCGGACCCGGCGGTCGCCGCGGCCCTTGAGCAGCCGGGGCTGCGGCTGCCGCAGATCATCCGGACCGTGCTGGAGGGCTACGCGGACCGGGCGGCACTGGGGCAGCGCGCGGTGGAGTTCGTCAAGGACTCGGCGACCGGGCGCACCGAGCTGGAACTACTCCCCCGCTTTGAGACCATCACCTACCGTGAGCTCGGCGACCGGGTCGCAGCGCTGGGCCGCACCCTGACCAGCGACTCGGTGCGGGCCGGCGACCGGGTCTGCGTGCTGGGCTTCAACAGCGTGGACTACACCACCATCGACATAGCGCTGGGCACGATCGGCGCGGTGTCGGTTCCGCTGCAGACAAGTGCGGCGACCACCCAGCTGCAGCCGATCGTGGCCGAGACCGAGCCCAGCTTGATCGCCGCGAGCGTGAATCAGCTGCCCGATGCCGTCGACTTGGTCCTCAGCGGCCCTGCGCCGGCCAAGGTCGTCGTGTTCGACTACCACCCCGAGGTCGACGACCAGCGCGAGGCCTTGGAGGCCGCCCGTACGCGGCTGGCAGACACCGCAGTGGTTGTGGAGACCCTGGCCGCGGTCCTCGGGCGCGGGCGGGCGCTGCCGGACACCGCGGTCGCGGCGCCCGACCCAGGGGCCTCTGGCGACTCGCTGGCCCTGCTGATCTACACCTCCGGCAGCACCGGCGCACCCAAGGGTGCGATGTATCCGCAGCGCAATGTCGGCAAGATGTACTGCAGGTCGGACAGGAACTGGTTCGGGCCGAGCGCCGCGTCGATCACCCTCAACTTCATGCCGATGAGCCACGTCATGGGACGCGGAATCCTGTACGGGACGCTCGGCAATGGCGGCACCGCCTACTTCGCGGCCCGCAGTGACCTGTCGACGCTGCTGGAGGACCTCGAGCTGGTGCGACCCACCGAGTTGAACTTCGTCCCGCGAATCTGGGAGACGCTGTTCGGCGAATTCCAGCGCCAGGTCGAGCGGCGGGTGTCCGACGCAGGCGATCCGGCCGAGCGCCAGGCCGTCGAGGCCGAGGTCTTGGACGAGCAGCGACACTACCTGCTGGGCGGGCGGTTCATTTTCGCGATGACCGGCTCGGCCCCCACCTCCCCGGAGTTGAGGGACTGGGTCGAGTCCCTGCTCGAGATGCATCTGTTGGACGGCTACGGCTCGACCGAGGCCGGGATGGTCTTGTTCGACGGCGAAGTGCAGCGTCCGCCGGTCATCGACTACAAGCTGGTCGACGTTCCGGATCTGGGCTACTTCAGCACCGACCGGCCGTATCCGCGCGGCGAATTGCTGCTGCGGACCGAGAACATGTTCCCCGGCTACTACAAGCGGCCCGAGATCACCGCGAGCGTGTTCGACGCCGACGGCTACTACCGGACCGGCGACGTCGTCGCCGAGGTCGGTGCCGACCGGCTGGTGTATCTCGATCGCCGCAACAACGTGTTGAAGCTCGCGCAGGGCGAGTTCGTCACCCTCGCGAAGCTCGAGGCGGTGTTCGGCAACAGCCCGCTGATCCGCCAGATCTACGTCTACGGCAACAGCGCACAGCCCTACCTGCTGGCCGTGGTGGTGCCGACCCAGGAGGCGCTGGCCAACAACAACCTGGAGACGCTCAAGCCCAAGATCGCCGATTCGCTGCAGGACGTCGCGCGAGAGGCCGGCCTGCAGTCCTACGAGGTGCCACGCGACTTCATCATCGAGACCGCCCCGTTCAGCCTGGAGAACGGCCTGCTGACCGGGATCCGCAAGCTGGCCTGGCCGAAGCTCAAGCAGCACTACGGCGAGCGGCTGGAGCAGCTCTACGCCGAGCTGGCCGAAGGACAGGCCAACGAGTTGGCCGAACTGCGGCGCAGCGGCGCCGACGCGCCGGTGCTGCAAACCGTGAGCCGGGCCGCGGCCGCCATGCTGGGCACGGCGACCACCGAGCTGACCCCCGATGCGCATTTCACCGACTTGGGCGGAGACTCGTTGTCGGCACTGACATTCGGCAACCTGCTGCGCGAGATCTTCGACATCGACGTGCCGGTCGGTGTCATCGTCAGCCCGGCCAACGACCTGCAGGCCATCGCGGACTACATCGAGGCAGAACGCCACTGCACCAAGCGGCCCACCTTCGCCCTGGTTCATGGAGGGGTGCACGGCTTTCGAACAAGGAAAGCGCGACGAAGGTGCACGCGAGTGACCTCACGCTCGACAAGTTCCTCGACGCGGCGACGCTGGCCGCCGCGCCGAACCTGCCTAAGCCCAGGGCTGAGGTGCGGACGGTGCTGTTGACCGGCGCGACCGGCTTCCTGGGTCGCTACCTGGCGCTGGAATGGCTCGAGCGGATGGACCTGGTCGACGGCAAGGTGATCGCCCTGGTGCGGGCCAAGTCCGACGAGGAGGCCCGGGCCCGGCTGGACAAGACCTTCGGCGGTGACGACGACTTTGGGGCAGACCCGAAGCTGTTGGCGCACTACCGGGAGCTGGCGGCCGACCATCTCGAGGTCATCGCCGGCGACAAGGGTGAGGCCAACCTAGGGCTGGACCAGCAGACCTGGCAGCGGCTGGCCGACACGGTCGATCTCATCGTCGACCCCGCGGCCCTGGTCAACCACGTGCTGCCGTATAGCGAGCTGTTCGGACCCAACGCGCTGGGCACCGCCGAACTGATCCGGATCGCGCTGACGACGAAACTGAAGCCGTACACCTACACCTCGACGATCGGCGTGGGCGACCAGATCGAGCCGTCGAAATTCGTCGAGGACGCCGATATCCGCAAGATCAGCGCAACCCGCGAGATCAACGACAACTACGCCAACGGCTACGGCAACAGCAAGTGGGCGGGCGAGGTGCTGCTGCGCCAGGCACACGACCTGTGCGGCCTGCCCGTCGCGGTGTTCCGCTGCGACATGATCCTGGCCGACACCAACTATGCGGGACAGCTCAACTTGCCGGACATGTTCACCCGGCTGATGCTGAGCCTGGTCGGCACCGGTATCGCGCCCGGTTCGTTCTACGAGCTGGACGAGAACGGCAACCGGCAGCGTGCCCACTACGACGGCCTTCCGGTCGAGTTCATCGCCGCGGCGATCTCCACGCTGGGGCCGCAGGTCCTAGAGAACGGGGCGGACTACCAGACGTACCACGTGATGAACCCGTACGACGACGGCATCGGCCTCGACGAGTACATCGACTGGCTGATCGAAGCCGGGTATTCGATCGAGCGCATCGCCGATTACCAGGAATGGTTGCAACGGTTCGAGACGTCGCTGCGGGCCCTGCCGGAACGGCAGCGCCAGTACTCGCTACTGCCGCTGTTGCACAACTACCAGCACCCGGAGAAGCCGCTCCGCGGATCGTTGGCACCGACCGACCGGTTCCGCGCCGCGGTGCAGGAGGCGAAAATCGGCCCCGACAAAGACATTCCGCATGTCTCGGCGCCGATCATCGTCAAGTACATCACCGACCTGCAGTTGCTCGGACTGCGGTAGGGCACTGACGCCGCGAAGCCGAATCGTCGGCCCGGTTAGCGGGCCGACGATCGGCGTTGTTTTGTTGCTGCTACTCGCGGTGGCCGACCGACGCGCCGGTGCGCTGTCGGCGGAAAAGACCACCCAGACCGTGACTGCGCCGCGGCTCAGTGTCTGACGTGTCCGACGGCGTTTCCGGCGGCGCGAATCTGGGCGTTCGCGGTTTGGTTTGCGCACCCGATGACGGTTCCCTCGACGGCTCGGCGACCGGCACCGATTCCGCAGGTGCTGCCGGCGGTGCCGGCGCTGCGGGTGCTGGGGCCTCGGCGGGCTGGACATCGCGTGCCAGCCGAACGGCCAAGCGCGCCAAGACAGCTCCGCCCAAAAAGACGATCAGTGCACCCAGTCCGGAGAAATATGCCACTTCGAGCCAGGCGCGCTTGAGCTGAGTCGAAGCAACCGGATCGCTGACGACTCCGATGTGCAGCACCGGGGCAAACGCAGGGCCAATCACAAACCATGCACCGCTGAGCACCGCAAGCCAACCGCCCAACATCGCGCTGGCACGATCCTTGGAACCGATCAGCAGCAGGCCACCGGCCACGGTTGCGATCCCCGGGAGCACCTCAAGCCAACCGCGGACCGCGGACCATACCCACTGCTCTCCGGGCGTGTAGGCGAAATTGAAGTACGGACCGATGAACGGTATCAGCGCACCCCAAGCGCCCAAGATGACTAGCAGTAATCCGCTTACCGCGCCGCGCGAGCGTGGCATCCACAGCCTGCCGGGACGGCCGATCTCCGTGTGTTTCATGACGATCTCCTCGATAGATACGAATCGGGTACCCGGAGCGTGCACAGATGTAACCCACTGGTGTCGGTGCGCGGTAACAGGCGAAAGCGCCGGATCCCCCTGGCGCTCGCGGGAAGGCGGACCCTCGTCACGCAAATCGCGTCGTGTTCTGCTAGTCGAACAGTCCGGGTTGGCCAAGCCCGCCGGCCCCGGCCGGCGGAGTCATGCCGAGGTGCTTCCACGCCTGCGCGGTGGCCACCCGGCCTCGCGGCGTACGCGCGACCATACCGGCGCGGACCAGGAACGGCTCACACACCTCCTCCACGGTGGCGGCCTCTTCGCCCACCGCGACCGCCAGCGTGGAAACCCCGACCGGACCGCCGCCGAAGCTGCGCGTCAACGCTGACAGCACCGCCCGGTCCAGCCGGTCCAAACCCAGTTCGTCGACGTCATAGACCTCGAGCGCGGATTTGGCGACGTCGCGGGTGATCACGCCGTCGGCGCGGACCTCGGCGAAGTCCCGGACCCGGCGCAATAGCCGGTTGGCGATCCGTGGCGTCCCGCGCGAGCGCCGGGCGATTTCCTCGGCCGCCTCGGCACCGAGTTCGATGCCCAGAATTCCGGCGGAGCGGGCCAGCACCCGCTCCAGTTCGGCGGGCTCGTAGAAGTCCATGTGTGCGGTGAAACCGAACCGATCGCGCAGCGGGCCGGTCAGCGCGCCGGACCGGGTGGTCGCCCCGACCAGGGTGAAGGGCGCCACCTCCAGCGGAATCGATGTTGCTCCGGGGCCTTTGCCGACCACCACGTCGACCCGGAAGTCCTCCATCGCCAGATACAGCATCTCCTCGGCCGGCCGGGCGATCCGGTGGATCTCGTCGATGAACAGCACATCGTGCTCGACCAGGTTGGACAACATCGCGGCCAGGTCGCCGGCGCGTTCCAGTGCGGGACCCGACGTCACCCGCAGCGAGGACCCGAGCTCGGCCGCGATGATCATGGCCAGCGAGGTCTTGCCCAGCCCCGGCGGACCGGACAGCAGGATGTGATCCGGTGTGCCGCCGCGGTTCTTGGCGCCTTCGATGACCAGCTGCAGCTGTTCGCGCACCCGCGGCTGGCCGATGAACTCCCGCAGCGAGCGGGGCCGCAGGCTGACGTCGATGTCGCCCTCCCCGACGGCCAGGGCCGGCGAAACGTCGCGAACGTCGCCATCGGAATAGTCGTCGTCGGTCATCGGGCCTTACCCAGCAGCGATAGGGCGGCCCGCAGGACGCTGGACGTCGGCGCGTCCGGTTCGGTGGCCAGCACCTTGTCGGTGGCTTCTTCGGCCTGCTTGGCGGCAAAGCCGAGACCGACCAGGGCCTCCACCACCGGACCTCGCACCGCGTGGCCATTAAGAGCAGCGCCCGCGGACGCTTCCCCGCCCGCCGCACCGCCACCGACCTTGTCACGCAACTCCAGCACCATCCGTTCGGCGCTGCGTTTGCCGATTCCGGGCACCCGGGTCAGCGCGGCGACATCGCTGTCGTGCAGCGCCTGGCGCAGCGCCGCGGCGTCGTGTACGGCCAGTGTCGCCATCGCCAGCCTGGGCCCGACTCCCGACACCGACAGCAGCGTCAAGAACAGGTCGCGGGTATCGGAGTCGGTAAACCCGTACAACGTCATCGAATCCTCGCGCACGATCATCGCGGTGATCAGCCGGGCCTCGGTTCCCGGCCGCAACGTCGCCAGCGTCGACGGCGTCGCGTTCACCCGGTAGCCGACACCGGCGGCCTCGATCACCACGTGGTCGAGTGCCACCTCGAGCACCTCTCCGCGCACCGACGCGATCATCGCGCGGCCTTCAGCTTGGCCAGGTATGCGTGTCGCTGCTGCGCGGCCAGCGCTTCGGCCTCAGCCATCCGGGCGATCATCGGCGCCCTCCAGCAGTGACAGATCGCCAAAGCCAGCGCGTCAGCAGCGTCGGCGGGCGTCGGTTTGGCTTGCAGCTCAAGGATTCTGGTGACCATCGCGGTAACCTGCGCCTTGTCCGCGGTACCGTTGCCGGTGACTGCGGCCTTGACCTCGCTGGGGGTATGGAAGTGCACGTCGATGCCGCGTTTGGCCGCCGCCAGCGCGATGACGCCACTGGCCTGTGCCGTGCCCATCACCGTCGTCACATTCAGTTGGGAGAACACCCGCTCGATGGCCACGACGTCGGGGTGATGGGTGGCCAGCCAATGCTCGACGGCATCGCTGATCGTCAGCAGGCGCTCGGGCACCGGCGCATCCGACGGAGTACGCACCACGTCGACGTCCAGCGCGACGACATTTCGCCCGCGCCCGCTTTCGACGACCGACAGCCCGCATCGGGTCAGTCCGGGATCGACGCCCATCACGCGCATTACCGCTCCCACTTCCACTTCCCGAATACCGGGGCCCGAACAGCTGTTCGATAGCCTAGCGGCCGGGACCGACCGGTCCGGGAAGGACACGCGGCGGTACGGCCGATTCCTGGGTCGCTCAGGTTACGGCGCCCCAGGCGCCGAAAGCTGTTAACTTAAGCCCACAGATTCGCTCGGCGTCCGCGGCAACGGAAGGGCTTGCGTGGGATCACTGCTGGTCATGCTCGCGATTGTGCTGTTCATCGCGTCCATCATGGTGCTGGTCGTGGCTTTGCGGCGGCCCAAGCAACCGGCCCAGCCCACCGGTCGCCAGGATCCACTCGCGTTCAACGCGATGCCGGAGTTCGGGCCCCGGCAACTCGGCCCGGGTGCCATCGTCAGCTACGGCGGCGTGGACTACGTGGTCCGCGGCTCGGTCACATTCCGCGAGGGGCCGTTCGTGTGGTGGGAGCATCTGCTGGAAGGCGGCGGCCAGCCGGTCTGGTTCAGCGTCGAAGAGGACGACGGGCGCCTGGAACTGGCGATGTGGGTTAGCCGCAAAGACCTTACGTTGCAGCCCGACGACCAGTACGTCGTCGATGGTGTGACATTTCACGAGTCGGAGCGCGGTCGCGCCTCGTATACGACCGAAGGCACCACGGGCCTGCCGGCCGGCGGCGAGATGGAGTTCATCGACTGCGCCAACTCCGACGAAACCGCGCTGCTCTCATTCGAGCGCTGGGCCCCGGACATGCCCTGGGAGATATCCACGGGCAAGCCTGTGCTGACCGGCGAACTCACCGTCTACCCGGCGCCCCCGCCCTCCTCCGCGTAGGACCGCGTCGGTGCCGCTTCATCAGCTCGCCGTGACTCCGGCGGACGTATCCGGGGAGAATCTCGGACTCGCGCTCAACGCGCCCGCACCGCCGCCGCTGGCCATCTGTCGCCTGAACCATCCCAACGGCGGTGTGCTGCTGCTCGGAGTCCTCGGCGCATCGCACGTCGTCACGGTCGAGCACGCCGCGGGCCGCTTCTCCGAGCAGGTTTCCTGTACCGCCCGCAGTCTCGGGGTCGATCTGCCGAAGCGTACCGACGCGCCCGGCTACTACCTCGAATCCCGGACCGACAGGTACGACGAGGCCGCCTTCCGCCGAATCGCGCGCCAACTCCGTGAACGTTGTGCACGAGGACAGGACTGGCTCGGCGGCGCGTTTCCCGGCGATGACGCCGCGCTGACGACGCTGGCCGCCGAACCCGACGGCATCGGGTGGCGTTGGCAGACCTGGCACCTGTACCCGGCGGCGTCCGGCGGGACGGTGGTCTACACGGCGAGTCGGTGGCGTCCATGAGCCGCAACCGCCTGTTCGTGATTGCCGGCGCGTTGGCGGTCGCCGCCACCGCGTGCCTGATTTTCGGAATCACGTTGCTGAACAAGAACATCGCGTCCTACATAGCGAGCCACTATCACGAATACTCCCGCGACGTGAACGGAACGCGCTACCAGTGCACCGGTTCGCCCGCCCAGGTAGCCAACACGCTCGCCAACTACCAGGCCCCCGCCGCGCGGGCCGCCTACGGCAGCAACCAGTACCTGCGCTACAGCCACAACATCGTGATCGTCGGCCCGGACGGCAATTACCCGTGCAGCATCCGCGTGGAAAGCCTGAACGCCGGATACAACCACGGCTCGTTCATCTTCCTCGGCCCCGGATTCACCCCTGGATCCCCGTCGGGCGGCTCGGGAGGTAGCCCCGGAGGCCCCGGCGGAAGTAAATAAACACCCAACTGGACTCACACGCAAAAGGAGACAGTCATGTACCAGGCCTTGGAGTTCGGGACCGTCCGTTTCGCTCCACTGCTGCACGGAGTGATGGCCACCGTTTTGTACTTCCTGGTCGGCGCCGCCGTCCTGATCGCCGGCTTTTTGATGGTCGATCTGTTGACCCCGGGAAATTTCCGCCGGCTGGTGTTCGTCGACCGGCGCCCGAACGCGGCCGTCCTGGCCTGCGCCATGTATGCCGCCCTCGCCACCGTCATCATCGCCGCCATCTACACCAGCTCCAGCCAGCTGGGACAGGGCCTGTTGGGCGTGGCGGTGTACGGCATCGTCGGAGTGGTCATGCAAGGGGTGGCCCTACTAATCCTGGAGATCGCGGTGCCGGGTCGCTTCCACGACCACGTCAACGAACCGGAGTTGCATCCGGCCGCCTTCGTGACGGCCGCCATGCTGCTGGCCGTCGGAGGGGTGATCGCGGCCGCGCTGTCATGACATCCATCGAGTCTCCGGGGCGGTGGCGGGCGTTGCTGCTGGCCGCCGTCGCCGCGTGCGCGGCGTGCGGCATCATCTACGAACTCGCGCTGCTGACACTGTCGGCGAGCCTTGACGGCGGCGGCATCGTCGCCACCTCGCTGATCGTCGCCGGCTACATCGCCGCGCTGGGCGCGGGCGCCCTGCTGGTCAAGCCGCTGCTGGCACATGCGGCGATCACCTTCATCGCTGTGGAGGCGCTGCTGGGCATCATCGGTGGCCTGTCGGCGGCGGCGCTGTACGTGGTGTTCGCCTTCGTCGACGGCTCGACGTGGGTGCTGGCGGCGAGCACGGCCCTGATCGGCGGCCTGGTCGGCGCCGAGGTGCCACTGCTGATGACGCTGCTGCAGCGTGGCCGTACGGCCCCCAATAAGGACCCAGCCGCCGATGCCGGCCGCACACTGGCCAACCTCAACGCCGCCGACTACCTCGGCGCGTTGCTGGGCGGGCTCGTCTGGCCGTTCCTCCTGCTGCCGCAGCTGGGGATGATCCGCGGCGCGGCCGCCACCGGCATCATCAACCTTGCGGCGGCGGCCATCGTGTCCATCTTCTTGCTGCGCCACGTCGTTCCCACCCGCCAGCTAGTGACGGCGCTGTGCGCGCTCACCGCGGCGCTCGGGCTGCTCGCCACGCTGCTGGCCCGTTCGGCCGACATCGAGACAACGAGCCGGCAACGGCTTTACGCCGACCCGATCATCGCCTACCGGCATACGCCCTACCAGGAGATCGTGGTGACCCGCCGCGGCAACGACATGCGCCTCTACCTCGACGGGGGCCTGCAGTTCTCCACCCGCGACGAATACCGCTACACCGAAAGCCTCGTCTACCCCGCACTCGGCAGTGGTCATGTCGGAGGCGCACGCTCGGTGCTCGTGCTCGGCGGCGGAGACGGGTTGGCCGCCCGTGAACTGCTGCGCCAGCCCGGCGTCGAAAAGATCGTGCAGGTCGAGCTCGACCCTGCGGTGATCGAATTGGCGCGCACCACCATGCGGGACGCCAACGCCGGTGCGCTGGACAACCCGCGCGTGACGGTCGTGATCGACGATGCGATGACCTGGTTGCGGAGCCCGCATCCGGACGTCAGTCCGCCCGCAGGCTTCGACGCGATCATCGTCGACCTTCCCGACCCGGACACGCCCGTCCTGGGTCGGCTGTATTCAACCGAGTTCTACGCGCTTGCCGCGCACATGCTCGCCCCCGACGGGCTCATGGTGGTGCAGGCGGGCAGCCCCTACTCGACGGCCACCGCGTTCTGGCGCACGGTGTCGACGATTCATGCCGCCGGCTATGCCGTCGCGCCCTACCACGTGCATGTACCCACCTTCGGTGACTGGGGTTTCGCGCTGGCGCAGCGCGCGGATGCCGCGCCCATACCGAAGATGCCGGCCGACGCACCCCGGCTGCGTTTCCTCGACCAGCGGGTGCTGGAAGCCGCCACCGTATTCTCCGGCGACATCGGGCCCCGCACCCTCGACCCGTCCACCCTGGACAATCCGCGCATCGTCAACGACATGCGCCACGGCTACGACTAGCTCACTCCTCGATCTGAGCCAAGATCTCGTCGGGAATGTCGGCGTTTGTGTAGACATCCTGGACGTCGTCGCTGTCCTCGAGGGCGTCGACCAGCCTGATGACCTTTTGTGCGCCGTCGGCATCGAGGGGAACCGTCACCGACGGCTGGAACCCCGCATCGGCGGAGTCGTAGTCGATGCCGGCCTCCTGCAACGCGGTGCGCACCGCGACCAGGTCAGTCGGCTCGGTGACGATCTCGAAGCTGTCGCCGAGATCGGTGACGTCCTCGGCACCCGCCTCGAGCACCGCCGCCAGCACGTCGTCTTCGGTCAGTCCGTTTTTTTCCAGGGTGATCACGCCCTTTCGGGAGAACAGGTAGGCGACCGACCCGGGATCGGCCATGGTGCCGCCGTTGCGTGTCATCGCGACCCGCACCTCACTGGCGGCACGGTTGCGGTTGTCGGTCAGGCACTCGATCAGCACCGCCACGCCGTTGGGCGCATACCCCTCGTAGGTGATGGTTTGCCAGTCGGCGCCACCGGCCTCCTCGCCGGCGCCGCGCTTGCGGGCCCGCTCGATGTTCTCGTTGGGCACCGAGCTCTTCTTTGCCTTCTGGATCGCGTCGTAGAGCGTCGGGTTACCCGCGGGGTCACCGCCACCGACGCGAGCCGCAACCTCGATGTTCTTGATCAGCCGGGCGAACATCTTGCCGCGGCGGGCGTCGACGACGGCCTTCTTGTGCTTGGTGGTTGCCCACTTGGAATGGCCGCTCATCGGTGTGTCGTACCTCATTCTTTTGCATTCTGATGCTCGACAAGTTCGCCCAACGAGTCTACGTGGACGGCCGCTGCCGGTCGTCCGGCCGCTGCCCGTCCGATGGGACGTCAGCGTCGGCCGGTGACGATGTCGACGAACAACTGGTGAATGCGACGGTCACCGGTCATCTCCGGGTGAAAGGCCGTCGCCAGCATCGGGCCTTGCCGCACGGCGACGATGTGCCCCGCGGCGCGCGCGAGCACCTGCACGTCGTCACCGGCCCGCTCGACCCATGGCGCCCGAATGAACACCGCGCGCACCGGATCATCCAAACCCGCGAACGCGACATCACCTTCAAAGGAGTCGACCTGTCGCCCAAAAGCGTTGCGCCGCACCGTCATGTCGATCGCGCGCAGGGGCAGCGCCTGCCGGCCGCCCGCGCCGGCGTCGAAAATCTCGCTGGCCAGCATGATCATGCCGGCACATGCGCCGTAGGCCGGCAGCCCCTCGGCCAGCAGCCCCCGCAACGGCTCCAGCAGGTCGAGGTCGAGCAGCAGGTGGCTCATGGTGGTGGATTCCCCACCGGGAATGACCAGCGCGTCGACCGCCTCGAGCTCGCTGCGCCGCCGCACCGGCATGGCGTCGGCTCCAGCTTCGCGCAGCGCTGCGAGGTGCTCTCGGGTATCGCCTTGCAGCGCCAAGACCCCGATCCGTGGCGCGCTCACCTTTGCGTCGGAAGGTATCCGCGGGGGAAGCGGGTCAGGCCCTCCTGCATGACCGCCGCGACCATTTCGCCGGACTGGTTGAAGATCTTGCCCTGACAAAGCGAGCGGCCGGCGCACGCCGACGGCGAGGACTGGTCGTAAAGCAACCATTCGTCGGCCCGGAATACCCGCATGAACCACATCGCATGATCCAGCGACGCCACCTGCAAATGCTCGCGCTCCTTCATGTGTGTGACCTGCGCCGATCCCAGCAGCGTGAGGTCGCTCATGTAGGCCAGCGCGCAGATGTGCAGCACCGGATCGTCGGGCAGCGGATCACGGTGGCGAAACCACACCTGCTGCTGGGAGGCCTTGCCGGGCCGACGCTGTAGGAGATCCTGCGGCACGATGCGGACGTCCCACTCCTCGAACTGACGGAATCCGGCATCGTCGAACACCTTTATCGAGTTCAATCCCGGCAACCCGTCCGGCGGGGGCGCCCCCGGCATGGCGTCCTGGTGGGTGATGCCTTCCTGATCGCTCTGAAACGACGCCGACATGGAGAAGATCGTTTTGCCATGCTGAATGGCGTTGACCCGCCTGGTGCAGAACGAGCCGCCGTCGCGGAGGCGTTCGACGATGAAGACCGTGGGCGTCTTGGCGTCTCCGGGCCGGATGAAGTAGCCGTGCAATGAGTGCACCAGGTGTCCGGGCTCGACGGTGCGCACCGCGGACACCAGCGACTGGCCCGCCACATGACCGCCGAACGTGCGCTGAAAATAACCGGAGTCCGGGCTGAACACGCGCCCGCGATAGACGTTGACCTCGAGTTGCTCGAGATCAAGAATCTGCTCGATCGACACGCTACGACCGTCCACTCTTCGCGCGAGCGCTCATCGCCGTTCTTACCAGCCGCGCTGGGCCAGGCGATGCGGCTGCGCGATCTCCTCCACGTTGATGCCCACCATCGGCTCGCCCAAGCCGCGAGACACCTTGGCCAGCACGTCGGGGTCGTCGTAGAAAGTGGTGGCCTTGACGATGGCGGCGGCGCGGTGCTCGGGGGCGCCGGACTTGAAGATGCCGGAGCCGACGAAGACGCCCTCGGCCCCGAGCTGCATCATCATCGCCGCGTCTGCCGGGGTCGCGATACCACCCGCGGTGAACAGCGTGACCGGCAGCTTGCCCGCCCGGGCCACCTCGACGACAAGCTCGTAGGGTGCTTGCAATTCCTTTGCGGCGACGTACAACTCGTCGTCGGACAACGACGTCAGCCGGCGGATCTCGCTGCTGATGGCCCGCATATGCGTGGTCGCGTTCGAGACGTCGCCGGTGCCGGCTTCGCCCTTGGACCGGATCATGGCCGCGCCCTCACCGATGCGCCGCAGTGCCTCACCCAGATTGGTCGCCCCGCACACAAACGGCACGGTGAACTTCCACTTGTCGATGTGGTGGGTGTAGTCGGCGGGGGTCAGCACTTCGGATTCGTCGATGTAGTCCACGCCGAGGCTCTGCAGGATCTGCGCCTCCACGAAATGCCCGATGCGCACCTTGGCCATGACCGGGATGGTGACCGCGGAGATGATGCCCTCGATCATGTCGGGATCGCTCATCCGCGACACCCCGCCGTGGGCGCGGATGTCGGCGGGCACCCGTTCCAGGGCCATCACCGCGACGGCGCCGGCGCCCTCCGCGATCCGGGCCTGCTCCGGGTTGACGACGTCCATGATGACGCCGCCCTTGAGCATCTCGGCCATGCCGCGTTTGACGCGAGCCGTGCCGGTTTGCCCGGTGCCGTTCGACGAAGCGGCGGTATCCACTGCTGATCTCCTTACAACTGTTGTCGACCCAGTCTAGTGAGGCCACCTAACGCGCGTTTAACGCCGGAGTCAGCGGATGGACTGCAGTGGGCCCGGCACCCGGCCGCCGGCCAGCGCGGCCGCGTCGGTGAGCAGTTCGGATAGCTGCATTGGATACACCGTCTCGCCCGCGGCGACGAGTTGGGCGATGTCGCCAGCATCACACCAGCGGTGTCCGAGGATGTAGCGGCGTTCCAGCTCGGTTCGGCCCGCGCTGCACGGCTCGAACCGACGGGTGCGGTAGACGAAGAAGAACTCTTCGCTGTCAATCAGTGAGCCGTTGAACTCGAAGACCTCGTCGCGCCGCCAGACGGGTCCCACCATGTCGGCCGGCGCGACCCGCAGACCGGTTTCTTCGGCCAACTCCCGCGCGGCGGCCTCGGCCAACCGCTCACCTTGCCGCACTTCGCCGCCCACGGTAAACCACCACCTCGGCGCGGCCCTGTTGCTGTCCGGGTCGATGATTGCCGGATCCGATCCACGCAGCAACAGCGCGGCGCCGATGTCATCGAGTAGCACCACGCGCGCCGAGGTGCGGTGGTTGAGTACACCGTGGTCGCCGTGCGCCAACGCGTGCGGCCGCTCGACGATCTCGAAATAGCTTGGCAGCGAAGCGGTTCCGCCGAGTCGAAGGGCGCGCACCAGGAATCGCTCACGCAGTGCGAGGGTATCGCGGACGGCGTCGTTGTGGAATCGGCGGGCCAGCAGCACCCGGGCCTCGGCGTCGGCCAACTCGGCGATCAGGCCCGCTGGCAGCGACGCCGGATCAACCATCGCCAGTGCAGCCGAGAGCTCGTTTTCGCCCGACTCACGTGCGTGCCGGGGCGCGCCCTCTGCGGCGTCGGCCAGCGCCGCCAACCGCCTACCTTCCGAAGCACCGCCGTAGGCATCGATCGCGACCGCACGCGCCACCACTGCGCGCCGCGCCAGTGCACCGTCGAGCGCCTGCCAGGACAGGTCGTAGCGGACGTGCAGCCGGTCGAGCCGGTTGGCCGTCCGATAAACCCAGGCGGCCAACACCGCCAGTACCACGACCAGCACCGTGATACCGACGATCAGCCATGTCATCAGCTGGCCACCTGAACCTTGGCGCCCGATCCGGCGACCGTCTCGTATACCCGCACGATCTGGCTGGCCACCACCGACCAGTCGTAGCGGTGGACCGCTTCGCGACCGGCCGCCACATAACGTTCCCGCAGCACGTCATTCTCCAGCACCGCAACAAGCGCATCGGCCAGCGCGGCGCCGTCGCCAACCGGCACCAGGCACCCGACCTCACCGTCGCGCAGCACGCGCCGAAAGGCGTCCAGGTCGCTGGCCACCACCGGGGTACCGGCGGCCATCGCCTCGACCAACACGACGCCGAAACTCTCGCCTCCGGTATGGGGCGCGCAGTAGACGTCGGCGCTGCGCATCGCCGACGCCTTCCCGGCGTCGTCGACCTGGCCCAGGAAGCGTATGTGTTTCACCAATCTGCCTGCCTGGCCGCGCAATTCGTTCTCGTCACCGCGGCCCACAATCAGCAGCTGCACATCGGCAAAGCGCTGGATGACCCGTGGCAGCGCGTCGAGCAGGACCGACATGCCCTTGCGGGGCTCGTCGTAGCGGCCCAGGAACAGCACGGTCTTACCCGGCCGCGGATATCCGTCCAGCCGCGGTGCCGAAGCGAATGAATCGACGTCGACTCCGTTGGGGATCTCCACCGCGTCGGTCCCCAGCGCCTCCATCTGCCAGCGCCGGGCCAGGTCGGACACCGCAATCCGGCCGACGATCTTCTCGTGCATCGGCCGCAGGATGCCCTGGAAGACCGTCAGGGTCAGCGATTTGGTGGTCGACGTGTGAAACGTTGCCACGATCGGCCCCTCGGCGATGTTCAGCGCCAGCATCGACAGGCTCGGCGCATTGGGCTCGTGCAGGTGCAGGACGTCGAAATCACCTTCCGCAAGCCATTTTTTGACCTTGCGGTGGGTCGCCGGGCCGAACCGCAACCGAGCCACGGACCCGTTGTAGGGAATGGGGACGGCCTTGCCTGCTGAGACGACGTAGTCGGGCAGCGCGGCCTGCGGCGAAACGGGCGCGAGCACGCTGACCTCGTGCCCGCGGCCGCGCATCACTTCGGCCAGTTGCAGGACATGCGACTGCACCCCGCCCGGCACATCGAACGAGTACGGACAGACCATCCCTATCCGCATCAGGTTTCCCTCAGCCGGGCCTGCTTGGCATCGGACAGGTCGGCCAGCCACTGCGCCTGCAGCATGTGCCAGTCCTCGGGGTGGGCGGCGATGTTCTTGGCGAACTGGTCGGCCAGCGCCTGTGTGATGGCGGTGACGTCACCGCTGGTGCAATCCAAAGGCGGGTGCATCGAGAATCCCCAGCCGTTGCCTTCGTACCAGCAGTGCCCCGGCAGCAGGACCGCCCCGGTCTCGATCGCGAGCTTGGCCGGCCCGGCCGGCATCCGGGTGGCTTCGCCGAAGAAGTCGACCTCGACACCGGTGCGGGTCAGGTCGCGCTCGGCCATCAGGCACACCATCCGGTTGTCGGCCAGCCGCTCGCACAGCACCTCGAAAGGCGGTCGTTCACCGCCCGACAGCGGCAGCACCTCGAAGCCGAGCGTCTCGCGGTAGCCGATGAAACGCCGGTACAGCGACTCCGGTTTGAGCCGTTCGGCGACGGTGGTGACCCTGCCGTAGTTCTGCACCAGCCACACCCCGCCCATATCCCAGTTGCCGCTGTGCGGCACCGCCACCACGACACCACGGCCCGCCGCCAGCGCCGCGTTCAGATGCCCCTGCCCTAGGACCAAGTCGTTTAGCTGGCCGGCCAGCCTGCGGTGATTCATCGTCGGCAAGCGGAATGCCTCCCGCCAGTAGCGGCCATACGACGCCAGTGAGGCGCGCATCAGCGCGTCCGGCACATCCGCAGGCCGCACACCTATGACGCGGGCCAGGTTCTTGCGCAGCTGCTCCGGCCCGCCATTCCGGGCCGCGTAGCGCGCTCCGGTGTCGAATGCGGTGCGGGCGGCAAATTCTGGCATGGCCCGCACGGCCATCCAGCCGGCCGCGTAGGCCCAGTCGGTCGCGGTACCGGTCACTAGGCGGCTTACTAGCCGGCGTGGCGCCCCGATCACTTTCAGGCCCGCCGGAGTGGCGATCACGGCTCGCTCTTTCCCCGGTTCCCCGGACCGCGCTTGGCTTGATCGCTCGCGCCGCTTGGCGGCATGGGCTCCGTCGCGCCGGGAGAAGTCCGCACCGTGCGCAACCGCTGCACACAGGTGACCACGCTGGCCACCGCCAGCATCCACATCGCCACCGGCAACGCGGGCGGCCAGGCAATGAACGGAAAGTCCGACACGCCGACTCCGGTCAGCACGATGATCAGCCGTTCGGGCCGTTCGATGAAGCCGCCGTCGCCGCGCAGTCCGCTGGCTTCGGCCCGGGCCTTGATGTAGGAAATCACCTGCGAGGTGACCAGGCAGATCAACGTCGCCACCACCAGCAGTTTGTCGTGCAGGCCGAAGGCGATCCACCATAGCAACCCGCTGAACACCGCGCCGTCACTGATGCGGTCACAGGTGGCGTCCAGGACCGCGCCGAAGCGGGTGCCGCCGCCGCGCTCCCGTGCCATCGCCCCGTCGAGCATGTCGAAGAGCACGAAAAACGACACCACACACGCACCCGGGAACAGCTTGCCCATCGGGAAAAGCGTCAGCGCCCCCGCCACCGCCACGATGGTGCCCACGATGGTGACCGCATCCGGCGTCAAGCCGACCCGCAGACATGCCCTGGCGGTCGGAGTGGTGACCCGCGCGAACGCCGCTCGGGATAGGAACGGCACCTTGCTCATGAGCGACGCTCTCCCCCGCAAGCGGGCGGTACCCCCACTGCATCGTCGCCGCCGCGGCTCATGGCTGCTTCGCCCACTCGGTGGCCAGCAGCCGGCGAGTCTCGCTCAGCAACTGCGGGATCACCTTCGACCCGCCGATGATGGTGATGAAGTTGGCGTCGCCACCCCAGCGCGGCACGACGTGCACGTGCAGGTGTTCGGCCAGTGATCCGCCGGCCGATGTGCCCAAGTTCAGGCCGACGTTGAAGCCGTGCGGCCGCGATACCCTCTTGATGACGCGAATCGCCTTCTGGGTGAAGGCCATCAACTCCACGCTCTCCGCATCGGTCAGGTCCTCGAGCTCGGAGACCCGCCGGTAGGGCACCACCATCAAGTGCCCGGGGTTGTAGGGGTAGAGGTTGAGCACCGCGTACACGAGTTCGCCGCGAGCGACCACCAGGCCTTCCTCGTCGGACAGTTGCGGAATGTCGGTAAACGGCTGCTCGGTTTTGCCGTTGTCGCGCTTCGTCGGCGCTTCGGCCAGGTAAGTCATCCGGTACGGCGTCCATAGCCGCTGCAGGTGGTCGCGCTCGCCGACACCTCTGTCGAGGATGGCGTCGTCAGCGCGCTCGGCGCGTTCTGCGCCTTTTTCCGGGTCACTCACACCGATGACACTTTCACGAGTTCTGCTGTGGGAGCGGAATTTTCGCGGTCGGCGATCCACTTAACGATGGCGTCGACCGCGCTGTCGCGCGCCACGCCGTTGATCTGGGTGCGGTCTCCGAAGCGGAAGCTCACCGCGCCCGCCCGCACGTCGCGGTCGCCGGCCAGCAACATAAACGGCACCAACTGGGCGGTGTGGTGGACGATCTTCTTGGCCATCCGATCGTCGCTGGTGTCCACCTCGACCCGCACTCCGTGCGATTTCAGCTGCGCGGCGACGCTTTCCAGGTAAGCCACGTGCTCATCGGCGACGGGGATGCCGACGACCTGGACGGGCGCCAGCCATGCGGGGAACGCCCCCGCGTAGTGCTCGGTGAGGATGCCGAAGAACCGCTCGATCGACCCGAACAGCGCACGGTGGATCATTACCGGGCGCTGGCGGGTCCCGTCGGGGGCGGTGTACTCGAGCTCGAAACGCTCCGGGAAGTTGAAGTCCACCTGGATGGTTGACATCTGCCAGCTGCGGCCCAGCGCGTCGCGGGCCTGCACCGAGATCTTCGGTCCGTAGAACGCCGCACCGCCGGGATCGGGAACCAGCTCAAGCCCCGATTCCCGGGCGACGTCGGCCAGTGCGGCGGTGGCCTCCTCCCAGACCTCGTCGGAGCCGACATACTTCTCCGGGTCCTTCGTGGAGAGCTCTAAGTAGAAGTCCTCCAACCCGTAGTCGCCGAGCAGGTCGAGCACGAAGCGCAGCAGCGACGCCAGTTCGTCGTGCAGCTGCTCGCGGGTGCAGAAGATGTGCGAGTCGTCCATGGTGAACCCGCGCGCCCGGGTCAGCCCGTGCACCACACCCGACTTCTCGTAGCGGTACACCGTGCCGAATTCGAAAAGCCGCAGCGGAAGCTCGCGATACGAGCGCCCGCGCGAGGCGAAGATCAGCGTGTGCATCGGGCAGTTCATCGGCTTGAGGTAGTAGTCCTGGCCCGGCTTGCGCACCGTTGAATCGTCGTTGTACTCGGCGTCGAGGTGCATCGGCGGGAACATGCCGTCGGCGTACCAATCCAAGTGACCCGAGGTACCGAACAGCTGCGCCTTGGTGATGTGCGGGGTATTGACGAATTCGTACCCGGCCTCGATGTGCTTGCGCCGCGAGTACTCCTCCATCTCCCTGCGCACGATGCCGCCCTTGGGATGGAAAACGGCCAGGCCGGAACCGATTTCGTCGGGAAAGCTGAACAGGTCCAGCTCGATGCCCAGCTTGCGGTGGTCACGACGCTGGGCTTCCGCGAGCAGCTCCAGGTGGCGGTCGAGCGCCTCCTGCGACTCCCACGCGGTGCCGTAGATGCGTTGCAGGCTGGCGTTATTCTGGTCACCCCGCCAGTAAGCTGCTGAGCTTCTCGTCAGCTTGAACGCCGGGATGTGCTTGGTGGTCGGGATGTGCGGTCCCCGGCACAGGTCGCCCCAAACCCTTTCCCGGGTACGGGGATTGAGGTTGTCGTATGCGGTGAGCTCGTCGCCCCCGACCTCCATGACGTCGGGATCACCGGACTTGTCGTCGACGAGTTCGAGCTTGTAGGGCTCGTTTACCAGCTCCTTGCGCGCCTGGTCTTTGGACTCGTAGACGCGCCGCTCGAACAGCTGTCCCTCTTTGACGATCTGCCGCATCCGCTTTTCCAGCGCCGCCAAATCCTCCGGAGTGAACGGCTCGGCCACGTCGAAGTCGTAGTAGAAGCCGTCGGTGATGGGAGGCCCGATGCCCAATTTGGCTTGCGGAAACAGCTCCTGGACGGCCTGGGCCAACACATGCGCGGTCGAATGCCGGATGACACTGCGACCCTCGTCGGTGTTGGCCGCCACCGGGACGACCCCAGCGTCGACATCGGGCACCCAACTCAGGTCGCGCAGCTGGCCTTCGGCGTCGCGTACCACCACGATCGCGTCGGGCGCGCCCCGCCGCGGCAGTCCCGCCGCACCGACCGCGGCGGCCGCGGTGGTGCCAGCAGGAACCCGGATCGGGGCTGCTGGGGCTGGGTTGACGGGGGCGCTCATCGGGTTGGTTCTCCACGGTTTAAGGGGTCTGATAATCGTGATTGGTCGTTGCCATGCTATCGGGGCCGACCGGCCTCAGGGCTGGCCAGGCTTGAGCCGCACGAACAGCGCGTCGGCTTCGGTCAGCAGCGTGTCGCCGTCTCTCAACCGGCCCGACACGAAGATCTTGCGCCCGTCCACCCGGTCGACGCCCGCGTCGAACTGCAGCTCCTTCTCGATCGGCACGACGTGGCGGTAATTGATCTTGAGGTATGCGGTGCGCTGGTAGGGGCCCCCGGTGAGCACCGAGGACGTCAACCCCAGCACGGTGTCGAACAGCATCCCCAGGGCCCCGCCGTGCACAGCGCCGTTGCGGCCCAGATGAAACCTGGCGAACCGGGCCCAGCCGTGGATGCGGCCGTCAGTGCCTTTTAGCGGCCCGTTCCGGACCTTCATGGGGACCGTCAGGATGTTGCCGCGCATCGGCAGGTCCATCCGGCGCCCCGACGGCGACTCCCATTCGTCGGTGTCGAACGGGCTCAGTAACGCCGACACCTTCTCCAGCAGGTCTGCGGCCTCAGTGATCACCTCGTCGGGCGCGTCGACGGCACGGGCGTGATCCTGCAATTTGCGCACGGCGTCGATGAACCTGCCGTAGTCGGGCCCACCCTTGGTCGTCGGTTCCGGTGGATTGAACCCCCCGCCAGGGTGCCGGGCCTGTTCGCTGGTCACCCGGACACCGTATCCAGCACGCGAAAGTGCACCCACCGACGGGTTCACTCGCAAAACGCGTGGCGGAATGCACTTTCGCGGCGGCTAGACCGTCCGCTGCGCGCCGGCGGCCGCCAGGGCCTCGAACTCGTCGTCGCTCAGCGTGATCTGGGCGGCGGCGAGGTTCTCCTCCAGGTGCGCCACCCGCGACGTGCCCGGAATCGGCAGCATGACCGGTGAGCGTTTCAGCAACCAGGCCAACGCCAGTTGCGACGGCGTCGCGTCATGGTCGCCGGCGATGCGCTGCAGTGGGCCGTCCGGGGCGGCCAGCGGCCCGGCGGCCAGCGGGAACCACGGAATGAAACCGATGCCCCGCTCGGTCGCGGCGTCCAGCAGCGGTTCGGCGCCGCGGGCGGCCAGGTTGTACATGTTCTGCACCGACACGATTTCGGTGATCTGCTGGGCCGCGTTGAGCTGATCGACGTTGATCTCGGACAGGCCGATATGGCGGATCTTGCCCTCGTTTTTCAATGTGAGCAGTTCGCCGACCTGGTCGTCCAGCGGGAAGTTCGGGTCGATGCGGTGCAGCTGAAACAGATCGATGGTGTCCACGCCCAGGCGGCGCAGGCTCATCTCGCATTCCTGGCGCAGGTAACTCGGATTACCCAAGGGGATCCATATGTCCGGGCCGGTGCGCAGCAGCCCCGCCTTGGTCGCGATCACCAGACCCTCGTAGGGATGCAGCGCCTCGTGGATGATCTCTTCGGAGATGTAGGGGCCGTAGGAGTCGGCGGTGTCGATGAAGTTCACGCCGAGTTCGACGCCGCGCCGCAACACCCGGACGCATTCGTCGCGGTCGGCGGGCGGGCCCCACACGCCCTTACCGGTCAGGCGCATCGCGCCGAAGCCGAGCCGATTGACGGTCAGATCGCCGCCGAGTGTGAACGTTCCGGAAGCTTGCGCAACAGTTTTCGAGTTTTGTGCGGTCACGTCTACGACCGTACGCGCCAAACTCCGCTGTGCGCCGTGGCGTGGCAAGCTGAGCAGGTGGACCTAGCAGCGCTCGAGGAACTTCCGCTGACGTACCAGGAGGTGGGGGCGACGGCATCCGGCCGGCTGCCCGCGGGGTACGGCCATCTTCACATGGAGACGCAGATCGGCACGGGGCCGCAGCGCTTCGAGCAAGCCGCCGACGCCGTCATGCACTGGGGCATGCAACGCGGAGCGGGCCTGCGGGTGCAGGCCCGCTCCGACGTCGCCGTCGTCGACGCGGTGGTGTTGGTACGCATGGGTTTTCTGCCTGCACCCTGCCGCGTGGTGTATGTGATCGACGAAGCCGACATTCGCGGATTCGCCTACGGCACTCTGCCCGGCCATCCGGAGTCCGGCGAGGAACGCTTCGTCGTGCGCCGCGACCCCGACACCTCTGCGGTATTCGCGGAGGTGTCCGCATTCTCTCGGCCGGCGACCTGGTGGAGCAAGGCCGGTGGGCCACTGGTGTCGGTGGCCCAACGCCTCATCGCCAGGCGCTACCTGCGCGCGGTGTGAGGGCTACCGGGCCGCCGACGGAATGGTCTTCAGCACGGTGAGCACGACCACCGAATCCTCAACCGCGTGCAGGGCGTGCCGTTCCGCCGGAATCGCGACATAGTCGCCGGTCTTGCCGTCCCAAGCGTCGCCACCGGTCGTCAGGCGCACGTGACCCTGCAGCACCTGCAGCGTCGACTCACCCGGGCTGTCGTGTTCGGAGAGATCGTGCCCGGCAAGCAGAGCCAGCACGGTCTGCCGAAGTTCGTGAGTGTGGCCACCGTAGATGGTGTGCGCGGCCCGCCCGCTGTGCGACTGTTTGGCCTCGGCCAGCTTTTCGGAGGCGAGGCCGGTCAACGAGATGGATTCCATAGGTGAGTCCTTTGCGGTCGAAAGGCCTTGAAAGAGCCCTGAAAGGTTGAGTCAACCAGTCAATAGGAATATCCCCGCCACGACTAGCGCAACCACCTTGACCGCCTCCAAACCGATGTACAGGTAGTGGGCTCGGGAGCGCGGCGCGTCCAATCCGGCAAGCACCTCGTCGGAACGGCGGGTCAATCGGGGGCGCACCGCTATCAACTGGAGGGCCAGCGCGGCGATGGCGACGGAAAACGCCACGGCGGTGCGCGTCGGTGTCGGGCCGGCCGCCACGATCGCCACGATGACAAGGGCGAAACCGACCTCCACGATGTTGAGCGCACGAAAGACCAGGCGCCCGATCCCAAGGCCGATCTGCAACGTCACGTTGGGCGCGCGGAACTTCAGCGGAGCTTCCAGGAACGAAATGGCCAGCACCATGCCGAGCCACACGAACGTGACCGCGACGGCGATCGCCGGTCCGGTACTCACTCGGCCGCTCCTTGCGGCGTCAGGTGAGCCAGGCACAGATCCGGCTCGACGAACGCCTCGAGCCGGTCGACCGATATCGACGCTCCCCAGGTCTCCATGGCACCCTGCATGAGGCCGAGGTGCACCGGGCATACGACGCTGGTCCGATTTTCGGCCAGTTCCAGAAACGGGCAGTGTCGCAGGCCGATCTGTTGCTCCCCGTCGGTCACCCGGCGCTCGGGTGCGAAGCCGAGATCGTCGAGCACATCGACCAAATGGTCGATGGCCGCTTCGGCGGTGGTGGCATCCGCGGGCAGCGATTGCAGCGTTGCATCCACCTTTCGTCCCCATTCCCGACCCGCGGCCGCAGCCTTGGCACTCGGATCCGGCTCGGCGGCAAACGCCATGGTCAGGATCTCGGCCAGCAGTCGATAATGCCGCGTTCCGCCGCGATCCATCTGCCGGACCGCGCGGAACATCAGCGGTGGACGCCCCGGCCCTTTACGGTCCGGCTCGACCTGCTCCACTTGCCCATTGCCGACCAGGCTCTCGAGGTGGAAGCGAACGGTGTTGGGATGCACGCCCAGCACGTCGGCGATCGCGGCGATGCTCATCGGATCAGGCGACGATCGCAACACCCGCAGCACCTCGCGACGGCGGCTGGCGGATTCCCCGATTGACGTGACCTGGAACTTCAAGGGTCCCTCACGCTCCTTCTGAATGGGTGACGCTCGGCTGAGCGGCCACCAGGGGTGTGTCCACACCGAGCGGGCCGATCTTGGCTGCCCCGCCTGGGGACCCCAAGGGAGCATCGCGGCCCGGCAGTGTTTCAGCAAAGAATGCCTCATTGTCGGCCAGGTAGGGTTTCAGCTCCTCGGGCAGGTCGTCCTCGTAGTAAATCGCCTCGACCGGACACACCGGCTCACACGCGCCGCAGTCCACGCATTCGTCGGGATGAATGTAGAGCGCCCGGGCGCCCTCGTAGATGCAGTCCACGGGGCACTCCTCGACGCAAGCCCGATCCAACACGTCGATGCATGGATTCCCGATCACGTACGTCATCCGCTAGAGTTTACACAACACGATTTGTAAAAACCAGCACCGAGGTCGGCAGAACCCATGGCACCCTACGAACTTGATGTCCGGCAGCTGCATAAGTCGGACAAGCATCCGACGATCTTCGCCACCCACGCCGCGCTCTCGGCCGGCGAATCGTTCGTCTTGGTGAGCAACCACGACCCCAAGCACCTGCGCGGTGTGGAAGCTGCAAGCCCGAGCGCGACCTGGACTCCAACGTCATCGCCTTGCCTCCCGAGGGCGTAATAAACTCGCACACCGGACCTGACCTCGACGTCTTGATCCATGTGCTGTCCGGCAGCGGCCGACTGACAACCGAAAGGGACACGATGGACCTCTTCCCCGGAGCACTGCTGTGGTTGCCACGGCGTTCGCGACGCCAGTTCACCGCCGGCCCTGACGGGATGCGATACCTCACCTTGCACCAGCGGCGCCAAGCGCTGGTCCTTCAGTCCCTGGAAAACCCTGCGCGGCAGGCAGTCTGATGCTCGGACAACAGGCCGGTTCGCGGCTGCCCCTGCCTTCATCGAGTCGCGCCGACGACGCCGTTGCGGGCCATTGGCTGCTCGCGCGGCTCGGTAAACGCGTGCTTCGCCCCGGCGGTGTCGAGCTCACCCGCGCACTGCTGGCCCGCGCCGAGCTGACCGACGCCGACGTGCTCGAGCTGGCGCCGGGCCTGGGCCGCACCGCCACCGAAATCCTGGCCCGAGGCCCACGGTCGTACGTCGGCGCCGAAAGCGACCCCGACGCGGCCAACGTGGTTCGCGGCGTGCTCACCGAACTGGGAACCGAGAACGGGGCCGTCCGGGTCGCAGACGCGGCCGCCACCGGATTACCAGACGCCAGCACGGATGTCGTCGTCGGAGAGGCGATGCTGACCATGCAGGGCAATGCGGCCAAGCACGCCATAGTCGCCGAGGCGTCCCGAGTGCTGCGGCCGCACGGACGCTACGCGATCCACGAACTCGCTCTCACCCCTGACGATGTCTCGGAGGAAATCAGCACCGACATCCGGCAGTCGCTTGCCCGTGCGATCAAGGTGAACGCGCGTCCGCTGACGATTGCGGAGTGGTCGCTGCTACTGGCCGACCACGGACTGGTGGTCGACCACGTCACGACCGCACCGATGGCCCTGTTACAACCGCGACGAGTGGTCGCCGACGAAGGGCTGTTCGGAGCGCTGCGGTTTGCCGGGAACGTGCTCGTTCATCGTGACGCCCGCAAGCGAATCCTTACGATGCGCCGCACGTTCCGCAGGCATCGCAAGCGACTGGCCGCCGTCGCGATCGTCGCCCACAAACCCGCGGCGGCATCGGCTGCCGGCTAGCAGCAGGCACGCGGACTTCAACCCTGCGGGACCTGTGCCTGTCCGGCTGGTGACAAACGGCTCTGACACCGAACACGTTCACATCAATACGGTCGTGCATAAGCGGCAAAGCCGCCTTCGGCGAAGCCGAAGCGCCAACGAATAGAGGACAAGCCATGTCATCGCGCAACGCACCTATGGGAATTGTCGTAGGCATCGACGACTCGCCGGCCGCCAGGACGGCGGTGCAGTGGGCAGCACGCGAGGCCGAACTTCGAAACGTCCCGCTCACACTTGTGCATGCGGTGTCGCCGGAGGTTTCGACATGGCTGAGAACGCCATTGCCCGCGGGCGTGATGCGTTGGCAGCAGGATCACGGCCGTCGGCTGGTCGACGGTGCGCTCAAGGTCGTCGAGGAAGCTACCCAGCGCGGCGGTCCCGCCGGGGTCCACACCGAGATCTTGGCGTCGGGAGCCGTTCGGACGTTGATCGACTTGTCCAAAGAGGCGGAGATGGTGGTCGCCGGCGCACAAGGCAGTGGCCGGTGGCCCGGCCGGCTTCTCGGTTCGGTCAGTTCGGCTCTGCTGCGTCACGCGCATTGCCCGGTCGCGATCATCCACGACGAAGACTCATCGACGGCGGATGCCAGTCAGGCGCCGGTGTTGGTCGGCATCGACGGCTCGTCGGCATCCGAGTTGGCGACCGCGATCGCCTTCGATGAGGCCTCGCGCCGCCACGTCGGCTTGATCGCCCTACACGCATGGAGCGATCTCGATATATCAGAGTGGCCTGGAATCGATTGGCCCGCAACGCAATCGATGGCCGAAGAGGTATTGGCCGAGCGTTTGGCGGGTTGGCAGGAACAGTACCCTGACGTGCAGGTGAGCCGTAGCGTCGTGCAGGCTCAGCCGGCACGCCAGCTCGTCCAGCAATCCGAAGACGCCCAACTGGTCGTGGTCGGCAGCCGGGGTCGCGGCGGATTCGCCGGAATGCTGGTGGGCTCGGTCGGCGAAACCGTTGCTCAAATGGCGCGAGTGCCGGTAATCGTGGCACGCGAGTCGCAGGCATAGATCCTCGGCTTCGACTCCCAGCGCGAGATGCCGCGGCTGGTGCTGCTTGGTGTCGGAGCGATGAACTCGCCCCGCTACCGTCCGGCTGGGTTATTGGTGAACTGGGCCGGGCATCGGGTGATGCTCGACGGCGGAGGTTGCGCGGATCCCAGCCCGCCGTTGGACGCTTGGCTGGTCAGCGACGAGCGCGTCGAGCTGATGTCCCAGGTCCGTCGTCGCGCAGGCGAGTTGGGCGTGCACGCCGCGGTTGGGACGTTCGAAGCCGCTGGCGTACTGATGCGGCCGCTGCCGGTACTGCACACATCTCATCGAGACCGCATAGCAGCGTGCGGCCTGGGCGCCGGAATTCTGGACCTTTCCCGAGTGGGCGGCCGGCGTGGATTTGATGTTCGCCGACGCGGCCGGGTGGGATAGGCCGATCCGCTTCGCTGGTAGTGCCGGCGGACACGCGTGCGTACGTGACGTCGCGGCGGCGGCGCGGGTGTGCGGCGACTGGTCTTCGCCCCTTCGGGTCGTGGGGCAGCGACGGCGCCGAGTACCGGATCCGCTGAACTGCCCCGTCCCGGTTACGGGACGGGGCAGTTCAGGTGGGTTTCACATCGTCTGGCCGGAAATGCAGCCGTCGTCCCACCACGGAGCGCGCGACGTCGGTGAGCTCCTCGTTGTGGGCATAGGCGTACGAGCGCAGCCGCACCAACGCTTCCAGAACCGAAACGCCGAGTTGCCCCGAAATCATGCCGGCCGCCTGGTGAACCTGCGCGTGCCAAAGCACCGGACCGTAGCCGTCGGGGTGCCCACCACCCACCGGTGTGGCGATGCCGCTCTGTACGTCGAGCACCAGAAGCAACGCGGTGTCGGCATAGATCAAGGCATCCACCAGCTGCTCCTGGTCGAGGTGACCAGAGGTGTCGTTGTAAAGATCGAGCACACCCACCTGGATCGCGCCCAGCGCCAGCGGAAGGCTGTACATGGCGCATACGCCAAGCCGACCTACTTCGGATGCGAACATTGGCCATCGCCGGGTGCTCATCGGCGCGGCCAGATCCCCGACGAGAATCGGCCTGCCCGACTCCAGCGCATCGGTTCCCGGGCCCTGGCCCAGGGTCGCCTGCAATTTCTCTACTTCACTGACGCGCGAATCCGTGACATACACCGGTTCCAGCGAGTTCATGCTGCTAGTCACCATCAGGCCCGCCCCGCTGACGCCGACCGCCTCCACGCACGCAAGACACGCGTGCCTGGGCGACATGGACGACCCTTCGCGCTGTGCGAGCAACGCGATGGATGTCCAGATCCGGGACGTCCGATTACCGTTCACGGCTGAGCGCTCTATAACCCGCGATCGCTTCGCACCCGCTGATCATTGCTTCGCAGTGGGCGACGGATAAGAGCCAAAGGTCACTTGAACAGCGCCGATGGCGCGAAAGGGCCGCTTCATGACCACCCCGAACCTAGTGCCGGACGACCAGCACCGAACATTCGGGGTGGCGGAAAAGTGGATGTCCGGTGGGCCCGACGAGCCGTGCCAGCTGGCCGGCCTCCGTGCCACTGATCACCGCGAGCAGCACTCGCTCGTCGTTGGCGCGCAGAAAGCTGGCGATGGCGGCCTTGGTAGTGACCGGGTAGAAGCGCACCTCGGGATGACGCTGCCCCCAATCCTGGACCCGACGCTCGAACTCACCGTCGGCATGTTCGGCGAGTTCCTCCGGTCGGCCGCCGAGCACGAGCATGGGCGCTCCGCGCAACTTCGCTTCGCGGGCAGCATGTTCGACAACGGCGTCGTTGTCGGGTGCATCGGTCATCCGGACCACGATCCAGTTGATGTCGGGCGATGGCTGGTCGAGCTCTGTACGTATCACCGCGACCGGGCAATGCGCCTTCTCAGCGAGCTCGGTTGCCGTGGAACCAAGGATCGAGCGGGCGTAGCGCCCGATGCCGACGGACCCGACGCAGAGCATCTCGGCATCGCGGGATGCCTCCACCAGCACCGGTCCGGACGTCCCACGCAAGATGTCGGTTTCGGCCTTGACCGGCATTCCGCTGGCCTCAACCGCCAATTGTGCTGCACGCAGCGATGTTTCGGCATGCTTGAGGTCGCGGTCGTAGTCGTCCGGTGATGCATGCGTCAGCTTCATTACCGAGACGAGGCGCAGCGGCACAGCGCGGCTGGTGGCCTCGTTGATACCCCAGAGGGCTGTCGCGATCGCGGCCTGCGAACCATCGATACCAACGATGATGGGTTTCATCTTCCGTACTCCTGACGAGGGGTGGCCAGCTCCGGCCCGGGCTGGGCGAGCCGGTAAACGTCGATCAGCCGCGCAACATCGGTCGGCGTGACGATGCCAACAACCTCGCCGCCGTCGATGACCAGGGCACGGCTGTGGGCACCGGATGGTGCCATGCGCTCAAGCAGGGCGGTCAGCGGCTCCTGCGGTGCAGCGGTCGGCACCGCGTTCAGCGGTAGAGCGATGTCACCCAAGTTGGTAGTGGCGCGCCGGCCGGGCGCAACATCGCGTAGCTGTGTCAGGGTGACCAGACCCACGATCGACCCAGTTCGGTCCTCCACCGGGTACGCCGAGTGACGGTGGCCGAGCACATAACGCTGGATGAATTCGTCAACGGTGATCCATCCGGGTGCGGTGTACGGCCGGGCCGTCATCGCGTCGGCGACGCGTACCCCGGCGAACATCTGCTGGGTTGTTACCCGGGTCTCTTCCTCGCGACTGGCAGCGAAGATGAACCAGCCGATGAACGCCAACCAGACGCCGCCGACCAGGCCGCCCGCCACGAATTCGGCCAATCCCAACCCGATCAGAATGAACGCGACCACTCGTCCGGCATGCGCGGCGCCGATGCTGGCGCGCACGCTGTCGCCGTGGCGGCGCCACAGAAACGCCCGCAGCACCCGGCCGCCGTCCAACGGGGCGCCCGGCAGCAGGTTGAACAGGCCCAGCAGCAGGTTGATGACGGCCAACCACGAGGCAACGCCGACCACGATGGGGGCGGCCCGCACGGTCTGCAGCGCCACGACCAGTCCGCCGAAGATGGCCGCCAGCGCAAGACTGGTGGCCGGGCCCGCGATTGCGATCCGGAAGGCCGCCTTCGGTGTCTTCGCCTCGCCACCGAGAGTGGTCACACCGCCGAACAGCCACAGCGTCACGTCCCCCACCGCCACCCCCGCCCGGCGGGCGACGACGGCATGCGCGAGCTCGTGGGCCAAGAGCGACGCCAGCAGCACCAGCGCGCCGCACACCCCGGCCAGCCAATACGCCGTGGTCGAATACCCCTTGACGGCACCGGGCAGCGTGCTTGCCAGGCTCCACGTGAACAACCACAGGATGACCAGCACGCTCCAGTGCACATTCACCGGAAACCCGGCGATCCGCCCTAGTGGGATCGCATCGCGCACCTCGAGAACCTCCAAAGTTGTTGGGACGAGGCGGTTCGATTCCCCGCCTCTTGCCCGAAAGTAGGGCGACGCCGTAGCGGGCACTAGGGCCGTTGGACCTTCTGCCGGCGGCCAATCGGCCCGGTCAGAACTCGCACATACGGCCGACGCAGCCGCCGCTGAACGTGGCGTCGGCCGAAAGTAGCGCTTGGTCGGGAGCGACATAACTGAGCACCTGTCCCTGCCGACTGCCGTAGCGGTAGACGGTGATGCCTTTGACCTTCGCCTTCCATGCGGCCAGATAGATCGCGCGGATGTCGTCGATGGTCGCCTCGGCCGGCAGGTTGACGGTTTTGGACACCGCGGCGTCGACGTGGCGCTGCACGGCGGCCTGCATCCGCAGGTGCCACTCCGGAGTGATTTCCGCTGCGGTCGGGAACGCCGCCCGAACCTCGGCGGGCACGTGCGGGTCTTCGCGCACGCCGCCGCGCCGTGCGATCTCAGCCATCAGGTCATGGTGATAGAAGCCCCGGTCGCGGGCGAGCCGATCGAAGCATGGGTTGATCTCTAGCAGGCGCCGGCCGATGACAGCGCGCGTATAGGCGATCGCGAACATCGGCTCGATCCCCGCTGTGGTCCCGGCGATCAACGAGATCGTGCCGGTCGGGGCGATCGAGGTGAGTTGGGCGTTGCGCCGCGGCGTCGAGCCCGCAAACCGACTGTCGGCGAAAGCCGGAAATGGTCCGCGCTCCTGCGCCAGCCGCGCCGACGTGGCGTGCGCCACCTGCTTGATGGTGCGGGCGATCCGGCCGGCCAGACGAACCCCTCGGTCGCTGTCATACGGGATGCCCAGGCCGGCCAGCAGCTCCGCCAAGCCCATGACACCCAGCCCGATCTTGCGGGTGGCCAGGGTCGCCACTTCCAGTTCGGGGATGGGATAGCGGCTGACGTCGATGACGTCGTCAAGAAAGCGCACAGCCAGCTCCGCAACCTCTGCGAGCCGGTCCCAATCGACGCCACCACCGCTGACCATCCGAGCAAGGTTGATAGAGCCCAGATTGCACGATTCATAGGGCAGCAGCGGAACTTCCCCGCACGGGTTGGTGGCCTCGATCCGGCCCCGCGCCGGCGTCGGGTTGGCGCGGTTGACGGTGTCAAGGAACACCAGTCCCGGGTCACCGCATCGGTGCGCGGCCTCGCAGATCGCGGTGAACAAACCGGCAGCCGGCACCTCTGCCACCGTCCTGCCGGTTCGCGGGTTGATCAACCGGTGGGTGCCATCGCGCCCGACGGCGCGCAGGAACTCGTCCGTCACGCCTACCGACAAGTTGAACTGGTGCAGCTCGTCGGGCGAGTCGGCCTTGGTGGTGACGAAGTCGTAAATATCGGGGTGCGAGACGTCCAGAACGGCCATGGACGCGCCGCGTCGCCGACCGCCCATCGAGATGACCGCGGCGGCGGTATCGAAGAGCCGCAGAAACGACATCGGCCCACTGGCCGTACCCCCGGTGCGGGCCACCCGATCTCCCGTGGGCCGCAAGTGGGTGAACGTGTAGCCGGTGCCGCCCCCGGCCTGGTGGATTTCCGCGCTGTGCGCCAGCGTCGTGAAGATCGAGCGCAACGAATCTTCAACTGGCAGAACGAAACACGCGGAGAGCAGGCCCAGTTCTGTACCCGCGTTCATCAGCGTCGGTGAGTTCGGTAAGAACTCCAGACCGCGTAGCACCGCCGAAAACCGCTCCGCCCACGTCGCCGAGGAGCCACGCCGAAAGCTTTCTTCGGCCGCCGCAACGCAGTTCGCAACCCGGTCCATCATTTCGCCGGTTGATTCGGTCGGCCGGCCCTGGTCGTCTCGAAGCAGATAGCGCTCGCCCAACACGGTCACCGCGGCCACGCTCAACTTCAGCTCATCGCGCACACCTATCAGCGCTTTGGCCGTGCGTAACTCGGCGCGGTGTTGGCGGTAGATGATGTAGGCGCGGGCAACGTCATCCAAACCGGCGGCCTCGAGCTGCGCCTCGACCAGATCCTGGATCTCCTCGACCGTTGGAATCCCGCCGCGGGGCCGACGCGCCAGCGCGTCGGCGACCGACCTGGCCAGCACGCCAGGCGCATCCGGGTCTCGATGCCCAGCCTCCCGCGCGGCTGCAGCGATCGCCACCTCGATGCGCGCCAGGTCGAAGGGCACCAGGCGTCCGTCGCGGCGCCGGACGCTCGCCGGCCACTGTGCGGACCGCGCTGGCCTGACCATCATTCGAGTATCCCCGACTATCCCCGTCAAAGACCAAAAGTCATCGCGCAAAACGCAATAAGGACTTCGGTCCCTACCGTGGCGCCGGCTCGCATGGCCGGATCAGGGGGGTCCATTTCAGGCAACCAAAAATCTCAGGAGAAGACAGTGACCACCACCCTTCCCGCGACCCAGAAGCCGCATTCGCTGTTCCCCGAGTTCTCGGATTTCTTCTCGGCGTTCCCGTCGTTCGCCGGAATCCGCCCGATGCTCGACACCCGGCTGATGCGCTTGGAAGACGAGATGGTCGACGGCCGATCGGAGTTCTCCTACGGCTCGTTCGTTCGCACCGTGTCGCTGCCGTCCAGCGCAAACGAAGACGACATCAAGGCCACCTACGACAAAGGCATCCTGACTGCGTCCGTGGCAGTTTCGGAACCCGCACCCGCAGAGAAACACGTCAAGGTAGCCACCAAGTAGCCGGATCATATACGGGCCCGGGCATCGTCACCCGGGCCCGTCGCGTTTGTGCGCAAGACTGTCAATTAATTTCAACAGCCGGCTGTGCCGCAGGCGACCGCTCGACTCGGTGCTTGATTCCCAGCAACAAACCCCGCGTGCTCAGGGCGATCACCGGCCTGACCAGTTCCATGGCGAACACTTCTCCCGGATGGCGCAACGCGATTCGGGCGCGGGTAAGGAGCCGGACCCGGTCTTCCCAGTGCGGCTGGACGTGGAACGACCACACCGCGTTCCACCGCTGATCCGGCCGCGTCGCATTGAGTACGAGGTACTTTTCGGGCACGATCTCGGCGACGGTCAACGTAATCCCGTCCGGTAACCCCATCCAGCCTTCGGGCGCCAGGCGCACCAGATCCCCTACCGCGAGTTGTTGCCATTCCGGGTGGACTCGGTCGGCGTCGTGATGGGCAAGGCCGGCCAGGTTTTTCAGCCCTTCGCAGCCGTAGAAGCCACCGCGGTCCTGACCCATCTGCAACAGCCAGGGAAAGACCGCGGATACGGGCGCGTCGATGTACGCCGCCTCTGTTGTCTGAATAGCCGGATCGGCTACCAAGGTATCGCCGGGCAGCGGCATCTGACACTCCGCTTTGGTTGCGCCCCAATTGCGGTAGTACCGCCGCACGCCATACAGCACCGCCAGCAGCGCCGCCGTCTGCGTGATCCGTCTTGTCACGTTGGCCATGGCGCCAGTCTGGGTGGGCGGTGCGCCGGTCCGCCAGGGTCAATGGTCCTCGCGGCCATGCCCGGGCTTCGCACTGTTGATGACTTTGGACCCTTTCCGCAATCTGCGCGTGACGCAATAATGGCGTCGTCTGGCGTAACTTGGCTGCGGCAGTTGCGGCTGAATTAAGGAGTATGACGGCTATGGGTGGTAACCCACCGTTCTTGTTGACTGATTCTGACGTGGATGCCCTGGCTTCGGAATTCCTGCAGTCGCTTTACATGGGCCCGATTTATGCCGACTGGTTACCCGATCGACGCCTCGACACGTTCCTGCGGCGGCGCGGCCTCTCCCGTGTTGCCGACGACGGCGACCTCTCCAATATCGTCCTGGAACGCATCATGGCCCACGTGGGCCGTGCCTCGCAGCCGGCACGTCACGGCTGACGAGTTGTCGCCGGGCGCTGGCACGGTCCAGGAACGATCGGTCGTCTAATCACTCCATCCTGGGGCAGACCGGCCCCACCGCTTCGGGACTAACGGCACTATCGACCCTTGCGCCGCAGCGCGGATAGTAATGCCGATCAGCGTGGATCGGAGATGAGCGGCAAATGGAACAGCTAACAACCCTGGAGGCCAGTTTCCTGGAGGCCGAAGACGCCGACCGGCACTTGAATATGGCGATCGGCACGCTGGCCATCATCGATGGACCGATGCCCGAGCAGCAGCGGCTGGTGGCGACGCTGTCCGAACGTATCCGCGCTGTGCCCCGATTCATGCAGCTGGTGCACAAGCACCCGTTCGAAATGGCGGCGCCGGACTGGGTTGACGACACCAACTTCGACATCACCCATCACATGCGTTGGGCGGCGGTGCCACAACCCGGCGACGACGCCGCGTTGTTCCGCATAATCGCCGATCTCATGGAACGCAGACTGGATCGTGACCACCCGTTGTGGGAGTGCTGGGTCGTCGAGGGCCTGCCGGACGGGCGGTGGGCGGCGCTGATAAAGATTCATCACTGCCTCGCCGACGGGATCGCCGCCGTGCGGATGTTAGCGAGTGTCGCCGATGCGGGTGCAGGTGAGACGTTCGCCAGCGATATCCGCGCCGCCAGGGAGCTGCCGTCGTCGATCGTTCTTTCGGCAGGACTCAGTCGTAACCCGCTGACCTGGGCCGGCGGATTATGGCGCGCGTCGGTGGCCACCACCAGTACGGCTGCGCAGACCGCGATGGGCGCAGCCGAATTCGCCGCCGGCCTGCTGACTCCGGCAGCAGGATCGTCGCTGCGCGGCTCGGTGGCCAACATGCGCCGTTACAGCGCGGCGCGGGTGTCGCTCAAAGAAGTCGAAACGGTGTGCCAGGCCTTCGGCGTGACGCTCAACGACGTGGCACTTGCGGCGATCACCGATAGTTTTCGCACCGTGATGCTGCGTCGCGGTGAGAAGCCCCGGCGCAGCTCGCTGCGCACGTTGATCCCGGTATCGGTGCGCTCACCGGATGCCATGAACCGCACCGATATTCGCGTCGCAGCGATGCTTTCATCCTTACCGGTCGAGCAGCAGGACCCGGTCAAGCGGTTAAAGCTCGTCCACGCACGGCTGGACAGGCTCAAAAATAGCGGCGAGCGACAAGCCGCGAATACCTTTGTCAGGCTGACCAATTACCTACCGTTCGTAGTGAGCGCGTGGACGGTTCGGTTGCTGACGCGGCTGCCGCAGCGCAGCGTTGTCACACTGGCGACCAATGTGCCGGGTCCCCGTCAGCGGCTGCAAGTACTGGGTCATCCTGTGGAAGAGCTGCTGCCGATCCCGCCGATCGCTCTGCAGCTGCGCACCGTAATCAGCATGCTCAGCTATGTCGATGAACTGGTGTTCGGCATCACCGCCGACTACGACGCCACTCCCGACGTCGACGAGCTTGCCAGAGGTATCGAACTCGGGGTCGCACGCCTGGTCACCCGCGCCCTGTCCCGGAAGCCGACGAGCACGAAGCAAAGCCGTCGGCCGTCCAGGCTGGCCAACTAGGTTGCGGGGGTGGGCGTGATCAGAGTTTTCGCCAAGCGAGCCAGCAGGATCAGTAATGAGCACAGCGACGTCGTTGCCGAAATCGACCCCACGCTCAGATATTTCCCCACCCCGCATTGACAAACACCGCCATATGGGTTCGGCTTAGCCGAGGAAGAGGAAGGAGCCCCTCATGTCCGACCAGCAACTACTGCATCAGACCACTCCGCGTCCCCTGCCGCATCCCGTGCGCACCGTGCGGTTCTGGCTAGCGCCGATCGTCGTCACGCTCGCCGTGTTGACAGGACTGGCGTGGCTGTTCTTCGGCAGCAGCCTGAACCCGGTGAAAAACCTGCGCAGCTTTCCGATCGCGATCGTCAACGAGGACACGGGAAGCGCCAAAGCGGGCACAAAGATCGCCGACGGCCTCAAAGAAAAGCTCGAGGAAGGGCATCAGTTCGATATCCGGGTGGTGTCCGCCGATGAGGCGAACCGGCAAATGGACACCGCCCAGGTTTACGGCGCGCTGCTGATACCGCCGGACTTCTCCGACAAAGTGGTGGGGTTACTGCAATCCGTGTCGAAGCCGGGCGAGTTGAACCGGCCGGTCATCACGATCGCGCCCAACCCCCGGGCCAGCGCGATGGGCGCCGGCATCGCCGAAAACGTCCTGACGAAGGCGATGGTGGGGGTCAACGCCAAGACCGGCAAGAAGCTCTCGGATGCGGCGGCTCAGTCTGGCGGGGAGCCGCTGAGCGCCAGTGCGGCATCGGTGCTATCCAACCCCATCGAGGTGCAGACCAAGCCGCACAACGAACTGCCTGACGGCACCGGGATCGGACTGTCCAGTTATTTCTACACCCTGATGTTGCTGATCGGCGGCGTCACCGGCGCCCTCGTGGTGAGCATGCTGGTCGAGGCGATGCTCGGCTATTCGCCGGCCGAGTTCGGACCGATGTACCGGCTGGCCGATCGGGTCCGGGTGTCGTGGTTCCGCACGCTGCTGCTCAAGTGGATGTTGGTAGCGGTTGTGTCGTTGTTCTCCTCAGCGGTCTACCTCTGGGTGTCAAAGGCCTTCGGGATGCCGGTGACCCACCCGTTGAAACTCTGGCTCTTCGGCGTCTTCATCATGTTGACGGTGGGGGTCGCCTCCACATCGTTCATGACGGCGTTGGGCACGCTGGGCATTCTGACCGCCCTGTTCATCTTCAACTTCTTGGGCCTGCCGTCCACCGGCGCCACGATTCCGCTCGAGGCCGAGCCGCGGATCTTCACTTGGCTGGCTAAATTCGAGCCGATGCGCCAGGTGTTCATCGGCACACGAGCGCTGCTGTACTTCGACGGCCGCCTCGACGCCGGCCTGGGCCGCTCCCTGGCGCTGGCGGTGATCGGGCTGGCGATCGGTCTGGTGTTCGGCGCCGTGGTGACCTTGATCTACGACCGCAAGGGCATCCACCGCATCGCGGCGGTGCCAGCGCCCGCGGCCGCCGCAGTGGCTCCTGAACCCGGCCCGGAGCAGCCGGCAAGGGCTCCCGCTACATCCCCCGCGCCCACAACGTCGGAAGCCGCGCCTGGATCACCAGATAACTCCGGCAAACACGAAGTGCCGTAGCGCAACTGCGGATGCGCGGTGTCGGTGCCGGGCTGGTCAAGTCCGGCTAAATGCCTTGTCGGTTGTGCCGCAGGCGCATAGCTGTCATCCGTTCAGCTCGAAAAGGAGCTCCAATGTCTGACCATCAGCCTCAACACGAGGCACCCAGCCCAGCCGGCCGCCATACATTGCTCAAGCTGCGATTCTGGTTGGCGCCGATCATTGTCTCCCTGGCCCTGCTGTCCGGATTCGCCATGCTCTACTTCGGCGGCATCCTCAATCCGACCACCAACCTGCGACACTTCCCGATCGCGATCGTCAACCAAGACACCGGGCCGACGGGCAAAACCATCACCGACAGCCTGGTGACGAACATGGACAAGAACCAGTTCGACCTCCGGGTGCTGCCGGCCGATGAGGCGCGCCGCCAACTCGACACCGCGAAGGTCTACGCCGAAGTCTTGTTACCGCCGGACCTAACGCAGCGACTGCTTGCGTTGCCGCAGGCCACGCTGCAGCCGGGGCAACCGGCCAAGCCGGTCATCACGATCTCACCCAACCCGCGAGCCAGCGCGATGGGCGCCGCCATTGCCGAGAAGGCCATGGACAAAGCACTGGCGGTAATCAACACCAAGGCCAGCCAGAAGCTCACGCCGCTACTGCAACAGCAAAACGGTGGGGCACCAGCGCCCGGTGGTGCCTCCCTCGTGCTGGCCAGCCCGATCGACGTCCAGACCATTGCCTACAATCCGCTGCCCAGCGGCACCGGTGCCGGGCTTTCAGCCTTCTATTTCTCCTTGATGCTGCTGATCGGTGGAGTCACCGCCGCAATCGTGGTGAGCATGACTACCGATGCGCTACTGGGCTACGTGCCGGCAGAGTTCGGACCGTTCTACCGGCTGGCCAGCAAGGTCAAGGTCTCTCGGCTGCAAACGCTGCTGGTCGAGTGGGCGTTGGTGGTGCTGCTAGGTCTGTCGTCATCGGCGGTGTACCTGTGGATAGCATCCGCGCTGGGCATGCCGGTGCCGCACCCGTGGTCGGTGTGGCTCTTCGGTGCTTTCGTCGCCACCGCAGTGGGTATCACGTCGACGTCGCTGATTGCGGCCCTTGGATCTTTGGGCGCGTTAATCAGTCTGTTCGTCTTCTTGTTCTTCGGCCTGCCAGACACCGGCGCCACCATTCCGTTGGAGGCCTCGCCGCGATTCTTCGGCTGGCTCGCCCAGATCGAACCCATGCGCCAAGCTTTCCTGGGATCACGGGCGCTGCTGTACTTCGACGGTCGCGCCGATGCCGGGCTGTCTCGCGCGGTAATCGTCGGTGTGGTCGGCCTCGCGATCGGCCTGCTGTTCGGTGCTGTGGTCGCCTGGTTCTACGACCGCAAAGGTATCCACGGTATCGAGCCTGCCACCCAACCAGCTGCTCCCGCGGAATCGGCGGCTGCCGAAACGGGCGACGGCAGCAAGTCAGCCGCTAGCAGCCCTCAAGCGACACAACATGTTCCGGCGAGCACAGAATCGTAATCTGGCACTCAGCTACGAACACCCACAGCGGATTCGAGTTCGGTCAGACACTCCTCGGTGAGCGGTATCAGTGTGTCGATATCGGGCACCACATCGCGGCCGCCGCATAGCCGAATCCGACCCGGAACATGGGAGATCGGAAGGTTGTATCCGGTGCGGATTTTCGGCGTGAAAGGTAACAGCGGGAAAACCACTGTCGCGGCGATGCTTCCCGCCGTCGTCAGCAGCGATGCCGCCGTTTCGCGTTTGCCCACCCAGCGTTTTCCTTCCGACATCGACCGGTGGATCAAATCCCGTCGGGCAACCGGGTCATCCAGGTTGGTGCCCAGCGGGCACAGCCAGAGTCCGAACATATTGCCGTGCTAGTCGTTTGCCGTATCTTGCGCCCGATCACGCACCGTGATGGGGCAGGCGGCGGATCCGGTGCGTTCATCTTCGCCCTCCGCGACTAAGCAGGACGATCCTGCTGCGTCGCTCCCTTGTCCAGGAGCCCTGACTGCTGCAGCGCGGCCTGCACGAACCGTTGCACCGGCCGCGAGCGGAAGAATCCGGTATGACCGCCGGGGTACCAACCGATTTCCGGCTTGCCCCAGTGCTCCCAGAGGCGGACCACCTGCTCACGGGGGTGGACGATCTGGTCAGCCACGCCGGCGTAAATGAAACGGCCCCGCATGGGCACGAGCGGATCAAGCGACAAGGGCGAGATCATCCGCCCGATGGGTTCGGCCAATGTCATCGTTTGACGGCGGGGGTCGTCCTCAGCGAGGCCGGAGTGCCGGCCCAGCAGCCCGACCAGATCGGCGACCGGGACACCGAGGATCGCGCACGTTAGCCCGGTTTCGAGGCTGGCGACCAGCGCGGCGATGTAGCCGCCCAGTGAAAGACTGTTCAACCCGATTTGCGACTCCGGCTCTTGGGAACGTATCCAGGACAACAGCCGCCGGATATCCCATACCGCCTGAGCCGTCGCATGCACGTCGTCGAGGACGTCCTCGCCGGGAAACACCGCGCCCTTCGGCAGACCGCGGGCGCGGGGCCCGTGCATCGGCAGGACGGGCATGACGACGTTCAGGCCAAGCTCGTCATGCAGTTTCCAGGCGCGGAACAGCGCGAGATCAAGTGGAGCCCTACCCATCTCGGTTCCGTGCACATTCACCAACCAGGGTCGCGGTTCGGGATGGCGAAGCAACAGTGCGTACTCGCGGTTGTTGGCGGTGTAGCCCAGCCACCGCTGCGCACCGGGTTCGCCCGGCCGCGGCCGGTATCCGCTATCGAAGAAGATGCGGTAAAAGGAGCCTCTGCGTCCCTTGACCTTTCGGACGGTGACGTCGGAAAGCGGCGGAGGTTTGGCGAAAAATCCTTTTGGCTTGTCCAGCCACCCTTTGTGCCCGTAGAACTCCAGTCCAGCTTCCACCTCGCGGGTGATGCGCTCGAACACCTCGGGCCGGCTGACCGGGCGGCGCGCCTTCAGGCCCATCAGGACGATCTCGTCGCGAAAAGCCTGCGCCGTCAAGGCAAGGGTGGGCCGTGCGATCGGCAGTTCATCGGGTGCTTGGCCAAGGTAATCGCGCCACGACTGAGCGAGATATCGACCAGTGTGCGTGAACGGTTTAACGGCGCTGCCCAAGCCAGCGACACCGGGTGGGCTCAGGTGCAAAGACCCCGGGCGTTGACGGGCGTCGTCGTTGGTCGGTACCGCCATGGTGGCAAAATAACAGCACCCGGAGTCGACGTGTTAGGGACTTACGTCCCGGTGACAGCCGCGAAAGTCCTTGAATGGCAGATATAGATCATCGCCGCCGATCTGGGACAAATGATCGGGTGAGGAAGGACTTTAGGCACTCGTGTCGGTGACGTGGACGTCATAGCGTTTGGTTCGGCATAAGTTGCCGTTCGCTGCGAGAGGATTTGCAGCGTCATATCACGAAGTTTGAGGAGTTTGACAATGACGCAGACACCGGAAAAGGCCGAGTCACGCTGGGCCGAACTGTCTGACGAGGTGCTCGAATCGGTCGAGGCAAGTCGTAAGCAGGCCATCGAAGCCGTCCGCAAGTTCGTCGATCAGGTGAGTGGAGATCTCCCTGATGAGTCGCGGCGCAAGAACGTCATCGACGCCGCCCTGGACTTAACTGAGGAGTTGGTCACCGGGCGGATCGAGTTCTTCCGCAACGTGGTGCGAAGCGCCGGCCAGGCGGTAGGCGGCAAACAGTCGTAACGGCTCAATGATCCAAGGTCGATGGCCGAACGGTTGCCTGTGGGGTACCGCCCGGCCATCGGTCATTTGTCATTCGACGTCCGGCTCCCCCGAGAGGCGCAAGACGGCATTCCGCGCGGCGTGCTGCAGTTCGATTGCCGCAGCCCAGTCGGCGCCCGAAGGCCAGATCGGCTCACCAAGCGTGATGTCGACGGCTCCCCGTCGTGGAAAGTGATGTTCTGGCCGCAGTATTGTCCGGGTTCCGCGGATGGCCACCGGGACGACGGGTACGCCGGTTTCGGCGGCCACCACGAATGCGCCCATATGGAAGGGCCGCAAGCCGGGGGCACGCGCCAGTCGGCCTTCGGGGAAGATGACGAGCGACTGTGCGGCTCGCACCAGGGCAGCCAGCCGGTCGGTGTCGGCCACGCCATGCTCGCGCTCGTGGCGTTCGACGAACTGGTGTCCCAGCCGCTTGAGCACGAATCCGTTGAGCCCTTGATGCTCAAGCACTTCGGCGGCGACGAAGTGGAACGACTGCGGCATCATCGAGGCCAGCGCCAGTGGGTCGATCCAGCTGGGGTGGTTGGCCACCGCGATGCAGGTCCCCGCTGGGAGGTGGTCCACGCCGTGCACGGTGACCGGCGTTCCGGTAAAACGAGCCAGCAGCCGGACCCCTCCCCGGGCCACCCGCCAGCGCCATTGCGGTCGCGGTAGCAGCAGCAAGGCCGCAACCGACAACCCAAGGATGGCGTACACCACCCACGCATAGACGGCGAACGCCACCGCGCCCGCCGCGCGACCAGCACGGCGCAGCGACGGCGCGGAGCCGCGGAGGCGAAAGCGGGCCAATTCCCACCACACCGCATGCGGTCGCATGCCGATCTTCCCGGCCTGGTAGATCTGCTGGCTAGCGGCCCGCCGGATCTTGCCGCTCGAAGTCTTCAGTACCGTTCGCGGTGGCGCCAAGACCACATCGTCGGGTGCCACCCCGAGTAGATCGACTGCGATGGCTGCGATTTCGACGCGCAAAGCGGCGCGGGCGTCGTCACGGGTCACTCGGGTCTCGGCCATGACGACGAGTCGCTCGGGGCCCCCTGAGGGGTCCGGAGAGGCGAATACCGCCACGCAGCCCCGCCGCACACCGCTGAGGTTGCCGACCGCCTCTTCCAGTTCCGCCGGATGCAAGTTACGGCCGGCCCGAATGATCATGTCCTTGATCCGGCCGGTGACGTACAGGTCGGCGTCGGCCACATAGCCCAGATCGCCCGTGTCGAGCCAGTCGTCGTGAAACAGCGCACGCGTGGCGGGCGCGTTGTCAAAGTAGCCGGTGGTTGCCGAGGGACCGCGGAACTCGATGCGACCTTCGCGGCGATCACCCAACTCGGCGCCGGCGGCGTCGACGATGCGGATCTCGTGGCCCGGCAAGGGTTGGCCGCAGGCGACGAATCGAAGGTCGGGCTCGCCCGGCTTCGCCGGCTCGGCCCGCCCGGACCTTACGAATGCGTCTCGGCGGATTCGGTCGATGAGCGGACCCCTGCCCAATGGTGGGAACGCAAGACCCACCGACGACTCGGCCAGTCCATACACCGGCGTCATCGCATCCCGCCGGAACCCGTACGGGGCGAAGCGATCGCCGAACCGCTCGATGGTCGCTGCGCTTACCGGTTCGGCGCCGTTGTAGGCCAGCCGCCACGAGCTGAGATCGAGCCCTTCGATCTCGTCATCGCGGACCTTGGCGAGGCACAGCTCGTAGGCGAAGTTCGGGCCGGCCGACATGGTCGCCCGGTGGGTGTGGATCGCCCAGAGCCAACGTGACGGGCGGATCAGGAACGCCTGCGGGCTCATCACCACCAGCGGGACACCGAAATACATGCAGCCGAGCCACGCACCGATCAAACCCATGTCGTGATAAAGCGGCAGCCAACTGACGAACGTGTCCGACCCGGATGCCGCCGCAGCCTGACCCATCGCGCGGATGTTGGCGACCAGATTCCGGTGCGTGAGCGCGACCCCTTTGGGCTGCCCGGTGCTACCCGACGTGTACTGCACCAGCGCGAGGTCATCGGCTCGCGGCCTTGGGAGGGGTGGCAGTGCATCATCACCTGCACCGCTGAGGGTTTCGGGAACGACGACGTGACGCAGGCTTTCGACGTTCGAGCGCAGCAGGTGGCCGAGGGTAACGGCCTCGGGCACGGTGACGAGCATTGTGGCCCGGGCGTTGGTGAGGATGCCGGTGGTGCGACGCAGGTGGTCCGCCAGCTGCGAAGGGCGGGCCGGCGGGTAGACGGGAACGGGTACGGCGCCGGCAAGAACCACACCGGCGAAGGTGACGAAATACTCCCGGCAGGTCGGCAACATGATGGCGACCGTCTCGCCCGGCATGACATCGTGCGCGATCAACCCGGCCGCAACCGCGGCCGCCTCCCTGTGCAGCGCGGCATAGCTCACGTCCACGGGCCCGGCAGCATCGTCGAGGATGCGGATGTGTGTTCGGTCCGGGGTCGCGCTGACGTGCCAGTTGAGGACGTCATTCAGGGTTAGCGTGGCGTCTGGCACCAGAATGCCCGGCGCGGTGGCCGGAAGTGAAACGATGCCGCGATCCTCCCCCACCGCGGGACGACCGCGAGCTAGAGCCGGAACGAGGGCCGCCACGAGGTCGCGCGGCGTCTCCGCACTGGCCAGGATGTGGGGTGGCAGTGCCACCCCGAATTTGTCCTGGACGCGCAGCAACAGTTCCGCCAGCTCCAGGCTGCCGATGCCCAGGTTGTCAAAATGGCTGTCAAGCGTCACCGAGGTCGCGGCATGCGGGTGAACCTCTGCGACGAGCCCGCGCACCAGAGTCAGGATGGGAGGAGCGCAGTCTTGGTTTGCCATTGTTCATGAAGCTGCTTGGGAGCCCGCGACTCGTTTGCGAAGACGTTCGGCGAACGCCGCGGCCCGTTCGAGGTCGTGGTCGTTTGGCCGTCCCCTGTTTATGCCCCCAATGAACCCGAACGGCCCGACCGTGTCGAACCCACGGCATGAGAACGAATCAAGTATCTCAAAGCCCTTGGCGGCGAGTTGGTTTCGAACCGGCTTGGTGTAGTCCAACAGCGGGATCTCTCGGGCGCCACTGGTGAAAAACGTGAACGCGCGGATGCCGGCAACGTGCGGTAGGCGACGGATCAACTTCCGCAACCTCGAGTCGAACGCCATGTAATATATGCCGGATCCGAAGCCGACAAGATCGTATTCGCAAAGCTTTTCGGGGTCGACTGACTCGGGTTCGATGACCTCGGCATCAAGTACCTCAGCCAGCCGGTCGGCTACGCGGCGGGTATTGCCGTGCGAAGTCGAAACGCAGACGATAAGCGACTTCATGGCCCCACTCCTCGAATAACATGGCCCGGACGGGTCCATGCTGCGTAAACACCTCGCCATCCGGTAAGGGCGCAAAGGCACCAAAGCCCGGGGCATTGGTCACCCCAGGGGTCATTCCAAGCCCTTCGGGAAGAGTCATCAGAATGCATGGATCACCTGGCGGGCCACATGCTGGATCTGCCGGCGCGTGCCGTAATCGAGGGGTAGGTCATCGAAGTTCGGGATCTCCCCCGTCGTCGTGACCACCCCGGGTTCCTCGTGCTCCCAGTGGGCGTTCACCTTGTCGCCCAATGCGTGCGCGGGCGGATTGTCGGAAAGCACGCGGCCATGAAACCGCTTAATGCCGTCGACGCGCGCCGCGACCGCCAGCGCAACGAGCAGCAGTGTCCCGATCCCGCGCCCCTGGTAGGCGTCGGCCACGGTGAGCGCAACCTCTGCCGAGGCGAGGTCGTCTTCATCGCGGATGAAACGGGCGTCGGCGATGATCGACCCGTCCACGTCGTCGATGACGACCCAGACGAAGTGGTCAATGTAATCCACCTCGAACAGGTAGGCCAGCCGCCTCTCGGTCGGAGCGCCGCCCTGGTACCGCCGGTAGAGAGTCTCTCTGGAAAATGAACCGTTGCTCTTGAACCGCTCGGCATCACCGGGCAGGACCGGGCGCAGCATTAGCGCGGCACCGTCTTTGGTCGATACCGGGATCGGGACGATGTATTCGGCCAACCGCTGCCGCGCGGTGCGGACCATCCCTTCGGCGACGACCGGCATGGCCAGCATGCAGTCGAAAGCGTCGTTGTCTCCGGTGTAACCGCGCACATCCTCTTTCGCGATCACCGTCGCGTTTCTGGGTGCGTGTCGCAGCAACGCGATTTCGCCGATAATCGTCCCCGGCGACAGCTCGGTGACCGCCACCTGGCTGTCCGGGCCGACGTGGGAGACCTCGACTCGACCGGACGCGATGATCGCAAACGACTCCGCTCGTTCACCCTGCCCCATCAGCACCTCGCCGGCGACCGCATGAAGGGGCTGAAGAAAGGCGGCCAATGCCGTTAGGTCCTGCGCCGGGATATCGGCGAACACAGGCAGCGCCGCCAGCTCCTCAATGCTGACGGCACTCACGCCAGCCCGCTTGCAAGCCCGGCCCGCGAGCCCGAATCACGCCGCTGCGGCCGCAATTGCGAATCCATTGCCACAGAGGTCACCTCGTCAATTCCGTATTCCAGTGCCCTCGAAACAGGTACCCTTGCAATGCGCATCTCCCGATGTACGTTACGGCACCGCCGCAGCTATCGACTGCGGAAGTAGGTAGGTAAGTGCAGTGACAAAGGACCCTGTCGGGCCGTGCTCTTGGCCTCTACGGCTCGGCCCTGCCGTGGTGGTCAGATGGATCGTTAAGGCTAAGGGGAGGGACGATGAATTCAGCAAAGTGGCGGCATCATCATTTGCCACAGCGCAGGTCGATGGCCACGGTCTATCAGTTAACCGATCGCCTGCACGAGGGACATATCGCCCGAGTGCCCGCTAACCAGATCACCGCGACGGTGTCCGCGTGGTTGGCGGAACTGGGCGTCCACAGCCCATTGGTCGACGACCTTGAGCGCGCGGTGCGTGGCGGCGATTGGGCCGCAGCGCACGCCCTCGGCGAGTGCTTGTCCATTGAGATAGCCCCGACCGAATGAAAGCCGACTGAGAGCCGCTGCCAGCTGGGGACGTTTGCCGGTCGTCGCGTGACTTTCGTCTCTATCCCACAGCTGCGGGACCACGGAAGCATCGGTGGGCGTACCGGTTAACCAGCCCGCCGGTTTCCCCCTCGGCACCAATGGATCAGCACTATGAATGCACCACTGGCCTCAATGGAGAGGCCCGACTTCAGCAAGATCGAGAATCGCGCGCCTTCGGTGGCACACATGTTCCTCAACCGCGTCGCCGCCACCCCGGATGCGGAGGCTTTCCGCTACCCACAGGACCACACCTGGGAGAGCGTGACCTGGCAGCAGGTCGGCGATCGTGTCAATAACCTCGCCGCGGGGCTGATCTCGCTGGGAATCGCCCCAGAAGATCGAGTCGCGCTCGCGTCCGCGACGCGCTACGAGTGGGTGCTCGTCGATTTCGCCGTCATGTGCGCGGGCGCCGCGACCACCACCGTGTATCCGACGACGAACGCCACCGACGTCGCGTACATCGTCGCCAATTCGGGGAGCCGGGTGGTGGTCGCCGAGGACCGGACTCAGCTCGACAAGCTGCTGGAGCACCGCGCCGAGCTGCCCGACGTGAGCAAGGTCGTCATCATCGACGGCAACGGCGACGGCGACTGGGTGATCACGCTCGCCGAGTGCGAGCAGTTGGGTAAGCAACTGCTCGCCGACTCGCCCAACGCCGTCAATGAGCGCGTCGCGGCCGTCGGTCCGGGCCAGCTGGCCAGCCTCATCTATACCTCCGGCACCACTGGGCGGCCCAAGGGCGTGCGGCTGACCCACGGGGCATGGACGTACACCGCCGCGGCCATTGACGCGCTGGGCATCCTCGGCCCTGACGACCTGAACTTCCTGTGGCTACCGCTGGCACACGCATTCGGCAAAGTGATGCTGGCATTGCCGCTGCAGATCGGCTTCTCCACCGCCATCGATGGCCGCGTCGAGCGGATCATCGATAACCTCGCGACCCTGCGGCCCACCATCATGGGTGCTGCACCGCGCATCTTCGAGAAGGCACATGCCCGCGTCCAGGACATGGCCGCCGAGCGGGGCAGGCTCACGAAAAAGGTTTTCGACTGGGCAATCGGGGTTGGGATGAAGGCGTCGGAAACCCGGCAGGCCGGCAAGAAGCCTTCGGTGGCGTCATCGCTGGCCTACAAGGTGGCCGACCGGCTGGTGTTGTCCACCATTAGGGAGCGGTTCGGTGGGCGGTTGCGGTTCTTCGTCTCCGCGGCCGCGGCCCTGGACCGCGACGTCGCACAGTGGTTCGACGCCGTGGGCATCATCGTTCTGGAGGGCTACGGGCTGACCGAGACGGCGGCCGCATCATTTATCAACCGCCCCAACGCTTACCGGTTCGGGACGGTCGGCTGGCCATTCCCGGCCACCGACGTAAAGATCGCCGACGACGGCGAGATCTTGCTCAAAGGGCCTGGCCTGATGACCGCCTACCACGACCTGCCGGACGCCACCGCCGAGGCGCTCGATGAGGACGGTTGGTTCCACACCGGCGACATCGGGGAGATCGACGCCGACGGATTCCTGCGGATCACCGACCGCAAGAAGGACATGTTCAAGACCTCGCAAGGCAAGTACGTGGCGCCATCGGCGATCGATGCGAAATTCAAGGGCCTTTGTCCGTATGTGAGCGAGCTGGTCGTCTATGGGGAGGGCAAGCCATACTGCGCGGCGCTGGTCAGCCTCGACGCCGAAGCGATCACCGACTGGGCCAACAAGCACGGTCTGGCGGGTAAGTCCTTCGCCGAGATAGCGCGCGACGAAAAGACACAGCAGCTGATCGCCGGATACATCGACGCATTGAATGCCGAGCTGAATCGCTGGGAGCAGATCAAGAAATTTGCGATCGCCGACCGCGAATTCTCGATCGAAGCCGGCGACCTGACGCCGAGCATGAAGCTTCGCCGCAAGGTAGTCATCGAGAAGTTCGCGGACCGCCTCTCGGCTCTCTATGAGCAATGAAGGTAGATAGCGCTGCAGGGACTTCTGGCTCTATCTCCGGCGCGTTGGCGCCCAATAGTTTCAAGTTGCAGGCGACCGGCCAGCCCGTGAGCTATGGGATCACGACGGGTTTGAATTAACGACCCGAGACAAAATCGGAGAGGCTGGGAGAGGCCGATGAAATCACAAGCAAAAAGCGCGATCGCGCTATGGGGCGGTACAGCCGTACTCGTTTTGGCGGTCGGATGCGGCGGTAGCAGCGCAAGGTTGGCAAGCGATACGCCAACGACGACGCCGTCGTCCAGTGCGACGTCCTCACCTTCACCAACTCCCGGAGATCCTCCTGGTGGCGGTGCCCCCGGTGACACCGGTTGCATTCCCGGGGTCAACTGCTAGCCCCACCCGTTCTCGGGCCACCGAGGTTCGGTTGCCAACCCCAAGCAGAACAGGACCACCCGATGAGCACCGGTTGACAGCCACCATGGCGCGACCTTTCACCTCGGCCTTGTTCACCGACCTTTATGAGGTCACGATGGCGCGGGCCTACATGGCTGAGCACATGTCGGGAACGGCCGTGTTCGAAACCATCTTTCGCAAGCTTCCCCAGGGCCGGTCCTATGTGATGGCTGCCGGATTGTCGGACGTGCTCGACTTCCTCGAAACGTTTCAATTCCGGCAAGCCGACATTGACTACTTGCGCGGATTGGGGCTGTTTACGGAGGAATTCCTGCAGTCGCTTTCCGAGGTTCGCTTCACCGGAGATGTGTGGGCAGTCCCGGAAGGGACGGTCGTCTTTCCGAACGAGCCGATCGTGCAGGTGATCGCGCCAATCCTGGAAGCCCAACTCGTCGAGACGTTCGTGGTGAACCAGATTCACCTGCAGAGCGTGATCGCGAGCAAGGCCGCCCGAGTGGTCGAAGCCGCTCGCGGGCGAAAGGTCGTGGATTTCGGAGCGCGGCGCGCACACGGCACCGACGCGGCGCTCAAGGTGGCGCGGGCCGGCTACCTCGCCGGCCTGGCGGGCACCTCCAACCTGCTTGCCGCCCGCGAGTATGGCATCCCGGCGTTCGGCACCATGGCCCACAGTTTCATTCAGGCGTTCGACAACGAGCTCGACGCGTTCGACGCATTCGCCCGGCTCTACCCCGGCACAACGTTGCTCGTCGATACCTACGACACGCTGCGCGGTGTCGACCACGTCATCGAACTCGCCCAACACCGGGAGCGCCTCGACGTGGCGGCTGTCCGCCTCGATTCCGGGGATCTCGGTGCTTTGTCGAAGGCGACACGGGCAAAGCTGGACGCGGCGGGTTTGAACCACGTCGAAATCTTCGCGTCGTCGGGTCTTGATGAGTACCGCATTGCGCAGCTGATGGATGACGGCTGCCCGATCGACTCCTTCGCCGTCGGCACCAAGTTCGTTGTCGCCCAAGACGCGCCCGCGCTCGACATGGCCTACAAGCTCGTCGAGTATGACGGCACCGGGCGGACCAAGTTCTCCAGCGGCAAGGTGATCTATCCGGGACGCAAGCAGGTGGTACGCCGGCTTGAACGGGGCGTCTTCGCCGGCGACACAATCGGCCAGGCTGACGAACAACTCGACGGCGAGCCGCTGCTGGTGCCCGTCATGAAAAATGGCCGGCGCCTTCCGCAGCACGACCCCGACCTGCAGACGTCGCGGAACTGGGCGCGCCGGCAGATCGATCGCCTTCCGTCACAGCTTCGCTCACTGCAGGCGAGTGGCTGGTCCTACCCTGTGGACATCAGCCCGGGGATCGCACGCGAACTCGAAAAGCTACGTCGGGCCCGGCAATCGATGAGTTGACGTTACGGCTGGACCGAGAACACGGTGACGGTTGCTGACGTAGGCATACTTGCCGTCGGGACTGATCCGCACACACCGCGGCAGATCGCCGACCACAATGCGCGCCGCTTCGTTGGCGACCGTGTCGATAACCGACAGCGAACAACGATTGGTCACATACGCCTGTAAACCATCCGGCGTGAGTCGCACCCCAATTGGATTGTCGCCCAGATCGATTCGGGTCACGTGGAAAGAAGCAAGGTCGATCGCGGACACGGATCCGTGGTCATAGTGCGTGGTGTAGATCGTGGATGCGTCCGGACTGATGGTGATGGTGTCGGGCGAACCGACCAGATCAATGGTGCGGATCGCTGCATCGGTTGCGGTGTCGATAACGCCGAGCAAACCGGTGTCGTATTGGTAGTAGGCGCAGCGCCGGGACAACCCGACGTATGCACGTTGGCCTTCGGAGTCGGCCGCGAGATCGGTAATGGCATAGCCGTCGAACCCGTCAATGGCGCCGACCGTGGCGCCCCCTCGTCTATCACCGAGATCCGGCCACCATCGGCGGCATTGCCTGCCGCGTAGATCAACGCCCCGTCCGCAGTGTCGACCTGCCGCACACAGCAGGCACCTGGGATGACACCGACGCGGTGGTCGGAGATGTCGATCACCGAAACCGAGTCGCCGTAGCCGGCGGCATACAGCCGGCTGCCGTCGGCGCCAATTGTCAGAGCCCTCGGATGTCCGCCGATCGGGATGACGCACGAAATCTTGTGAAGGCTGCTGATGACCGCGATCGAGTCACGCAGCGCCGCGCAGGCAACAGAGTTGTGTGGGTTGGTGACGATGTCGCTCACCCGGTCGCCGAGCGGAATCTTCGCGATGACGGATCCCTCGGTTGGCCGTTTCACGTCTCCCATCCTTCGTAACCTGGCCGCGACGGGCGTAGGGAAGAAAGTCCCTAGACGACGGGCGTTGGTCCCGCAAGGACCGCAGGCCGCGGCTACTTCGCAGCGGGACCTAAGACCCGCAGCTGGGGGCTAACGACTCTCGTGGTGTCACGGTCGTCCTTCCTACGGTTGGCAAAGAGCAGACACAAGCAAAGACGCAACAGCGGAGAGGGATGGCATGCAATCAGATCGCCTTAGGTGGCTGGTAAAAGCGGAAGGCCCGTTCGCCTCGGTATATTTTGACGACTCACACGACACTCTGGATGCCGTCGAGCAGCTCGAAGCGAAATGGCGCGATATCCGCAAACAACTCGAGGACATGGGCGCGGGTGCGAAAGTTCTGGCCATGCTCGAGGAAGCCGTGCTGCACTATCGACCGGCCGTCGGACGACGCGGCCGCGCGGTGATCGCGACCAGCGATCAGGTGCTGGTCAACGAGCATCTGATCAGCCCATCACCGGCCACGGTAGTTCGGCTGTCGGATTACCCATACGTGGTGCCGTTGATCGACATGCAGATGGAACGACCGACTTACGTGTTTGCCGCGGTTGATCACGCCGGTGCGGACGTAAGCCTGTATCAGGGTGGTGCCGTCAGCTCCACAAGCATCGACGGTGGCGGCTACCCGGTGCACAAGCCGGTCAGTGCGGGCTGGAACGGTTATGGCGACTTTCAGCACACGACCGAGGAAGCCGTCCGCATGAACTGCCGCGCAGTCGCCGACGAACTCACACGACTGGTCGACGAAGCGGATCCGAAGGTGGTGTTCCTGTGCGGCCAGGTGCGTTCGCTTGCGGACGTGGTTTCCGAACTACCGGAACGGGTAGCCGAACGGGTGTCGCAGTTACACGCCGGAGCCCGCAAGAGCGGTATCGATGAGGACGAGATCCGCGAACTGACGGCCCCGGAGTTCGATCGCCGTCGTGACATCGAGTTGACCGCCATCGCCGATCGATTCGAAGCGGAAATCGGGCGCGGCTCGCAGCTGGCGGCCCAAGGGGTGGCTGCCGTATGCGCGGCACTGCGTGACGGCAACGTCGACACGCTGATCGTCGGTGAGCTGGGCGACACCACCGTCGTCACGGGCCAAGCGCTGACCACGATCGCGCCCAATGCTGACACGCTGTCCGAACTCGGCGAACCGGTGGAACGCATGGCAAGGGCCGACGAGGCGTTGCCGTTCAGCGCAATCTCCGTCGGCGCCTCCTTGGTACGGGCCGATGACCGGATCTCGCCCGCCGACGGGGTCGGCGCGTTGCTGCGCTACGTCGCGACCGACAGGCTTGCCAGTCAGCAATCCTAGGAGAGCCCACCCATGAGGCAGTTCAATGATCGCGCCGATGCCGGACGGCAATTGGCCTCACGCATGGGCTTCTTACGCGGTCAAGACGTGGTGGTACGCGGCCTGCCGCGTGGCGGAGTTCCGGTGGCCTTCGAGGTCGCCAAGGCGCTGCAGGCTCCTCTCGATGTGCTGCTGGTGCGCAAGCTCGGGGTGCCCTATCACCCGGAACTTGCCTTCGGCGCCATCGGCGAGGGCGGTGTGCGGGTCATCAGCGACTCCGTGGTCCGCGACGCCCGACTCAGCGGTCAGGAGATGGCTGAGGTCAAAACCAAGGAGCGGGCCGAGCTGCAACGCCGATCCGAACGCTTCCGCGGTAATTATCAACGGATTCCGTTGCGGGGGCGAATCGCGGTGATCGTCGACGACGGCATCGCGACCGGCGCCACCGCACAGGCCGCCTGCCAGGTGGCCCGCGCCGAGGGGGCCAGCAGGGTGGTGTTGGCCATTCCCATTGGGCCGACCGACACGGCCCAACAGTTCGCCCGGTACGCCGACGAGGTGGTGTGCCTGGTAACCCCGGTGCCGTATTTCGCCGTCGGCCAGGGATACCGCGACTTCGCGCAGACCTCAAACGACGAGGTGGTTGCCCTACTCAACCGCGCCCGCAGCGGTTTTGATGCACACGTCGGCACCAACGATCCGCCGCTGCGCGACGAGGAGTTCATCGACCACCTAGCTCACCCCGGGCACTAGAACATTCGAAAAGCCATGGCGGACAGCGGTTGTGGGCACCGGACCGTACCGCACACGGCGGATCTGCGGATCGAAGCCTGGGCGCCGACCCGCGACGGCTGTATCCGGCAAGCGGTGCTGGGCACCGTCGAAAGCTTCTTGGCGTATCTCGCGGCAATGGCCGCCGCGGCGAATTACGGGCGCGCCAACCGGCAACTGCTCACCGAGGCGACGCGCCGCGTGTTCGGGGACGAAACCGGAACGGCGCTGGATCTGCTCTACGACGTGTCGCACAACCTGGCCAAGATCGAGGTGCACCCCATCGATGGTCAGCCCCGCTCTGTGTGTGTGCACCGCAAAGGCGCCACCCGCTCACTGCCGCCGCATCACCCGGAACTCCCGACCGATCTGGCAACGATCGGTCAACCCGTGCTCATACCGGGAACAATGGGCACGGCGTCCTACGTGCTGCTCGGGGTCCCCGACAACCCGGCGTTCTTTTCCACCGCGCATGGCGCCGGGCGGGTGCAGAGCCGCCACCAGGCGGCCCGCCATACCAGCGGCGAGGAGATACGTTCCCGCCTGGCAGAAGGCGGCATCCTGGTGCGCGGCACTTCCCGCCGGGGGCTCGCCGAGGAAAAACCCGAGGCGTACAAGGACATTGACGCGGTCATCGAAGCCAGCCACCATGGCGGCCTGGCGCGCAAAGTCGCTCGCCTGGTTCCGTTGGGATGCGTCAAAGGGTGAAGTTGGGCGCGGCGGTCCCGGACGGGGGGATGCCGGGACCGCCGCGGCATTAAGGTGGCCTACTCGCGTGGCGCAGCGCTCAGCTCGCCGGTGTGATGAGCCCGTAATGCCCGTCGTAGCGGTGATACAACACGCTTCCACGGTCTCGGGCGGTATCGACGAAGAACAGGAACGGCAGGCCAAGCAACCCGATCCGCTCGATTGCCTGCTCGACGGTGAGCCGCGGAGCCGGCTGCGAACTGATGGTCAGCGGCATCTCGTACGGCGCCAGCTCGTCTGCGGCTTCCGGATTGACCAGTGCAAGGCGGTATTCGCCTGGCCCTTGGCGATAGAGCGCGCTGTCCTGCCGCGTGCCTTCCTCGGTGAAGAGGTGGAAGTCGTAGTCCAGCAGCTCCATCTCCTGCGCAGCCTCTTCCACGCTGCAGGTCGGAAGGCTGTACGACTTGTGCCGCATGATGCGGCGTTCGCTTTCGGGCCTGGGGAAGTAGTTCGGCCGGTGGGTGGGCTCGGACTGGTGCCGCCATTCGTGCGGACCCGGCTTGGGGGTGCCGCCTCGTTTGGCTTCCCAGTGCTCGGCGGCGCGTTCCAGCCGATGCCGCAGTCGCGCCTCGAGGCGATCGATTGCTTCCCGCACGGTGACACCTTCGACCTGCGCGCGGACGAACCGGCCGTTGACGTCGAGGTTCGCCTGCGCGATAACCCGGCGCGCCACGGCCGGATCGCCGTGCTCACTCAACTTGACGTGGGCGTGCAGCACCGGTTGGTGGGTGAGGCGGCCAAGCTCGCCGATCTTGGTTCGTGCGTAGTCCTCGGCACCGGGTAGCTGTCCATGCGTCGTTACCTCGACATGGAGAACGGCTGGTAGGTCGGGTCGTTGTCTCATGATTCGTTGCTACGCTCTCGTCATTCGTTGCGGTCTTTCGGGCCGTGTTCAGTGATGCAGACCGGTGACCGGTTCGTGGGTACTGGCTTGGATATCGGTTGATGTCACAGCGAACAGCTGATTCGCCAGGTCGGACAGCGCACGGGCGATCGCGAGCTCGTCGCCGATCCTGGCCACCGGCTCGTCGGCCGGATCGAGTCGCGACAAACCCACGCCGACGAACTTTTTGCCTCCCCAGGACAGTCGCGCCTTTGCCCGAGTCCGCTCGTCGCACTCTTCGATCAGCACGTCGATGTGGCAAGTCTTGGTGTCGTCATCGTTTTCCGCCATCCCCAGCCTCCTTGCCGGTTCGTTTGCCGACGCTTTAGATGCGACCATTCCGGCACCGGCGCGCAGTAGGGGCGGAAGTCCCGAGCCGCGGGGTCGTTCGTCCGCTGTTCCGCCAGGCCGGGCGATGCCGGCTCGGCACGCCGCTCATCGGTGAGCAAGACGAATTCGACATCGGGCGAGTCGGGAAATTCATCGACATTCTTCAACAAGGCGTCGATCTTAATCGACATTATTATTGGTTTTAATCAACAGTTTCTCTGGCATATATCGACGTGCCCATAAGGTAATGGGCGTGTCCGACCTGCCGACACGGACGAAGTACCTGCACGCCTCCCGGGGCCGCCGTTCGTCACCCCACGCGGGTGACGACCGTGAACAGGCCATTCTGGCCACCGCCGAGCGTCTCCTGCAAAAGCGGCCGCTGGCCGACTTTTCTGTCGACGACCTCGCCAAAGGCGCGGGCATCTCCCGTCCCACCTTCTACTTTTACTTCCAGTCGAAGAACGCGGTGTTGCTGTCGCTGCTAGACCAGATGAAAAGCAAGGCGGACGCGGCCCTGCGGGAGCTCGGCGGCAATTTGTCCGACGATCCCGCACGGGTGTGGCGGGCGCGCATTGCGGCATTCTTTGAGGTGTCGGGGTCTCATCGAGCGGTCGCCGTGGCCGGTGCCGCGGCGAAAGCGACCAACCCCGAGGTCCGCCAGCTGTGGTCGACGCTCATGCAGCGGTGGATTTCCTTTACCACGGCGGCGATCAAGGCGGAGCGGGGGCGGCGCGCCGCGCCCGACACCGTCCCGGCCGAGGATCTGTCGGTCGCGCTCAACATGTTGAGCGAGCGGGTGATGGCTGCGACGTTCACCGCCGAGGAGCCGGCGATCCCCGAAGACCGGGTGATCGACACACTGGTGCACATCTGGCTGGCCAGCATTTACGGCCGCTGATTGAGCGCCCCCTGGGCCCGGTCTATGCTCTCGTCGATCAAACGATCGACGGCACCGAAGTAAGTTGCCGACGGCGCCTTCCCCGCCAGGTCGGCGACTGCGCGTTGCTCACCGAACACATCTGCCGCATAGAGGTTTTCGGACATCCGCTCAGTATGTACGGCCAACCCGGCCAGCAGTTCGCCGCACTGGGAACCCGCGACCACGGTGCGCCGGCCCAGGATGCGCAGGGTGTCCCATTCGGCATGCCATGCGCCGTCGGGCCGTTCGTCGTTGGCCAGCGCGGCGGCGGTGTGCAGGGTCGCCGCCAACGGCGGCGCCGACACGGCAGCCCGCCGTATCAGGATGGACAGCACCGGATTTCGCTTGTGCGGCATCGAGGACGATCCGCCGCGGTTTTTGCCTGCCGGCTCACTCAGTTCGGCGATCTCCGGGCGAACCAGGGTGACGATATCTGAGGCGATCCGGCCCCAGCCGTCGGTGCAGCCGACGAAGGCGTCGGCCGCCGCGGTGACCGGTGTCCGCGTGGTATGCCATGGCAATCGGACATCCAGACCCAAAGTGGTTGCCGCACTGCGCACCAGGCGATCCGAGACCTCCGCCGGATCGGCCGCGTCGGTGAGCAGCGCCGCCAGTTCCGTTGTGGCCGAGCATGTCCCGGCTGCGCCGCCAATTTGGACCGGGATGACCAGCGCGCGCAGCCGCTCGAAGGCGTCGACGACTCCGTTCAGCCAGCCGGCCGCCTTTGCCCCGAACGTGGTGGGTGCCGCGTGCTGGGTGAGGGTGCGGGCCACCATCGGGGTTGCCCGGTGCAATGCCGCGAGTTCGGCCAGCGTTGAGATCTGCTCCTTCAGCTGTGCTGCCAGGTCATCGACGATGGCGCGGACGGCGAGCATCAGGCTGGTGTCTAGAACGTCCTGGCTGGTGAGCCCCCGATGGATCCACGGTGCGACAGCCGGCGCGGCCCGCTGGCGCAGCAGTTCGACCAGGCCGATGATCGGGTTGCCGCCGTCTTCGGCGGCCACCGCGAGCGACTCACAGTCGTCGTGGCCCAGCAGCTGCAAAAGGTCCGCCCCGGCACAATCGGCGGGCGCCAGACCGGCCGCGGCCAGGGCGGCCAGCCAAGCAGATTCCACCGCAACCATCGAGCCCAGCAGCGCCTGATCGGTCATATGGCCGCCGGCCCGATGGTCTCCGGGCCACAACAGGTTGGTCATCGCCGGCCATCTCGGTACGCCAGGAACACGGTCTCGCGCGGGCCCTGCAGGTGGATGTCGAAACGGTATCGGGGGCGGCCGCTTTCGGCGACGCACAGCAGGGTGGACCGTCGGGCGGCATCGACGGTCGCCAGCAGCGGATCGGCGTCCGGGTCGCCATCGGGCAGATAGGCGCGGGTGAACAATCGGTTCAACAACCCCCGCGCGAACACGGTGAGGGCGAAGAATGGCGGCCGTCCGGCGCTCGCCGGTCCCGGTGGCTGGCGAGCAGACGCAGAATCGCACGCGGAAGGCTCGCACGGTGCGATTCTGCGTCTGCTCGCCGAACCGGGTGCCAGCGTGGTAAAGCCGTACTGCCCGGCAGCGTCGGTCGCGGACCGGCCCCATCCGGTGAATGCCGTATTGTCGCGCCACAGCGAGCCGGCCTGCCGCGAAATGCGGCCGGCGCTGTCGGGTTGCCAGAGTTCGACCAGTGCGTCCGGGACACCGTCACCGGCGCCGTCGTAAACCGTGCCATATAGCCGGACAGCCCGCGGATGTCCGGCAGCGACCAAGTCGCTGTCACCGGGATACGGCAATCCGAGGTCAAGGAAGGGTCCGACCGTTTGCCCTGGTGTGCAAGCTAATTCACGCATAGTCGCCGTCGGTCCAGGTTCGAGCGCTCCCGGCCAGCACGATGTCCCATCGATACCCGGTCGCGTACTCCGGCTCGGTGAGGTCGTGATCGTAGCGGGCGATCACCCGTTGGCGCGCAGCGGGATCGAGGATTGACTGGAAGATCGGATCCAGGTCGAACAGCGGGTCACCCGGGAAGTACATCTGGGTGACCAGGCGTTGCGTGAAAGCGGTTCCGAAGAGCGAGAAGTGGATGTGCGCCGGACGCCAGGCATTGTGATGATTGCGCCACGGATAGGGGCCGGGCTTAATGGTCAGGAAGCGGTACGTCCCGTCCGGCCCCGTCAGGCAACGGCCGGCACCGGTGAAGTTCGGGTCGAGCGGAGCCGGGTGTTGGTCGCGCTGGTGGCGGTAGCGACCACCGGCGTTGGCTTGCCAGATCTCGATCAGCTGACCCGCGACCGGCCTGCCGGATTCGTCGAGAACCCGTCCGGTCACGATGATGCGCTCCCCGATGGGCTCGCCCGGATGGCCGGCCGTCAGGTCAGCGTCGAGCGGGCCGACGTCCCGGTGGCCGAAGCACGGTGCCCAGCGTTCGACCTCCTCGGGATCGACAAGCAGCAGGGGTTGTTTCGGATGGCGCAGGATGCTGCTGCGGTACGGCGGGTAATTGAGCCGCGGCTGCGCTTCTTCCCCCGCTCCCCCGCCCGCGCCCCGGTATTGGGCTGCGACACGGGCGATCTCCGCGGTGATGTCACCCTGAGAAGCGACACACTCGGGGTTCATGAGCCGTGACGCTACTCTCGATGGCCCACCTAACCCCCGGTGGTATCGTCCGCTACAGAGCGCGTACCAGCGTCGCCCGCCCCTTGGTACGCATCCTGTGCAGGGCAGAGCCGCGGTATTCCTCCATTTTCGCGGCCATCTTGTTACCCAGCTCCTCAAGCTCAGCGTCGGTGAGGTGCACCTCGGGAGGAGCGGGAATCAGGTCGCGTTCCTCTTCGTCGGCGTGCGCCTCGAGCACCGTCTTGAAGGAATTCCACTCCTGCTCATACCCGGGCGCGCTCTGCGGAGTCTTGAGCAGCACCGAGAGCTGGTCAACCACCTGGCGATGCTCGGCATGGGCAATCGCGATCAGCTTCCTGGCCTCCTTCAGGGCCGGGTAGTACAGGTCGTCCTCGATGCGGAAGTGAATGTCGAGCTCGATCAGCATGTCGTCGAAAAGCGCATGCCGCTCTTCGGAGTTCACCGACGCCTCGGTGACCTTGCGGCCCAGACCCTTGAGCAGAATGTGGTGTTCTTTCAACACGTCGTAGGCGTTCACCGAGCTTCTCCTTTTTCAATCCCCACCGCTCCGCCGACAGCGGGCTCCTGCTCGCCGCGGACTTCGACCATTCCGTCAACCAACCTGGCCTCGTAACACGGCAGTGGAGATGCCGCCGGGCCACGCAAAACCTCTCCCGACTCGGCTGCGAACCATGAGCCGTGCCACGGGCATACGAGCCGGCCACGGTCGACCCAGCCGTCGGCCATTGGGGCCGCCAGGTGCGGGCAGAACTCACCGAACGCTGCGACCTCCCCGGGATTGGTCTGGCACACCACCAGGCCGACCCCGTCGACCTCAACGCGCACCGGTTTTCCGTTCAACGAGCTCGCGGACAGCACGGGTGTCCAGTCTTTGGTGCGCAGCCGCTCACCCGACTGGTCCATTCCGATGCCGGACTCGAACACCAAGGCCCCGCCGAGGTAGCTGCCGGCGACGGTGATGCCGTAGCCCAGTGCGGTGAGGGCGATCCCGCGGCGATGGCGGCCTCGGCGACGGTCCCACCAGGACTGCGCGTAGAGCGCGGTCGCGGCCAGGTTCACCAGGCCATGCACCACGCCCACCCGGCGGTCCTCCTCGTGGGTGTGCTGCCAATCGGTGACGCCGGTGACGGCGGAACCGATGCTTGCCAGGATGCCCAGCCCAAGAGCGCGGGAAGCAAACCGGGATGCGTCGCGGACCTCGGTGGCGGGCTGGCCCGGCAGCAGGCTGAGCGCATCCAGCGCCACGGTGGTACCGAGCGCGCCGCTGGTCAGCGACGCCAGTGGCGGGTGAACCGGGTGCCCGAGCCAAACGCCGTGCAGCGCGTTGGTGACGGTGTTGCGCGCGCTGCCCAGCCCGTTATAGGCGAAGCTCAGCACGTGTTCGAACCGGTAGCTGGGCCGGTCCAGCCACTCTTGGCGCCCGATAGCGGACACCACGCGCGCTCCGATTTTCCGCAATCGACCATCCCCTGACCCACCAGCCATGGCACCAGTCCTTCCTCAATTCAGACCCAGACGACGTAATGCAGCCAGAATCGAACGATTACCCCTTGGTTACCTCGCGCTCACAGGCGCGGCAGACCCGACGTGACCACCGTAGCCGCGTCCCCTGAATCCTTGATTGTGTGCAACCTGTGAATTAGCACAAAGCATTCTTGTAAAAACCTGGCCGGCGCGAGGGGCGTGGCGATTGACCTGGCGAAGCGGGTGCGGGATTCTACTGAGCGGAAGATATCTCTGCATAGCAGATACCTTGGGTGCGAGACTGGGGGTTCCGTGACGGCTCATCGCGACGACAACGCCCTTTTTGGGGACGGTCTTTTCGGCCCCGTTTTTGAGAACGTCCGCCGCGGGATGATCCCCGCCCACATCTACAACGACAAGGAACTGTTCGCGCTGGAGAGGGAACGACTGTTCAGCCGGGCGTGGATGTTCGTGGGACACGAATCCGAGATCCCGCAGCACGGCGACTACGTGGTGCGCCGGGTTCTCGACGACTCCTTCATCATCACCCGAGACTCCGAAGGCGACATCCGGGCGATGTTCAATATGTGCCTGCACCGCGGCATGCAGGTGTGTCGCGCGGAGATGGGCAACGCCTCCAACTTCCGCTGTCCGTACCACGGCTGGACTTACCGCAACGACGGCCGGCTCACCGGGCTGCCGTTCCACCGGGAGGCCTACGGAGGCGACGAGGGGTTCGCCAGGAACGGCCAAACCCTGCTACCGGCACCGAATTTCGCGAACTACAACGGTCTGCTGTTCATCAACATGGACCCGGCCGCCGAACCGCTCGAGGATTTCCTCGGCGAATTCAGGTTCTACCTGGACTTCTACACCAAACAGAGCACCAGCGGGCTTCAAGTGCGGGGACCACAGCGCTGGCGCATCAAGGCGAACTGGAAGATCGGCGCCGAGAACTTCGCCGGCGACATGTACCACACGCCGCACACTCATGCGTCGATCGTCGACATTGGCCTGTTCCGCGAGCCGAAAGCCCAGAAGCGCAAGGACGGCGCCACCTACTGGGCACATCGCGGCGGCGGAACCACCTACAAACTCCCGCCGGGCAACTTCGACGAACGGATGCGCTACGTCGGCTACCCCGACGACATGATCGGCCGGATCAAAGACGTCTGGACGCCGCAGCAGCAGCGAGTCGTCGGCGAGGACGGTTTCATGATTTCGGCCGCGACCTGCTTTCCGAACCTCAGTTTCGTGCACAACTGGCCCAAGGTGCATGACTCTGGTCGCAACGACGACCAGCAAGCAGATGTGCTGCCCTTCATCTCGATCCGGCTGTGGCAGCCGATCAGTGAGAATGAAACCGAGGTGTGCTCGTGGTTTGCCGTGGACTCCGCCGCTCCCCCGCAGTACAAACAGGACTCGTACAAGGCATATTTGATGTGCTTCGGCTCGACCGGCATGTTCGAACAAGACGACGTGGAGAACTGGGTGTCGTTGACTACCACCGCCGGCGGTTCGATGGCACGGCGACTGCTGCTCAACAGCCGGATGGGCCTGCTGCCGAACGACCGCCCGGTGGTCCAGGCGCTGCCCGCCGAGTCCTTCCACGGGCCCGGACGCGCCCAGGTCGGCTACAACGAGCACAACCAGCGCGCGTTGCTCACGTTGTGGGCCGACTATCTACAGCTGCCCCGGGCGGTCACGAGATGAGAAAAGCGCTGCCGTTTAACGACACTCGACACCAACAGGTGCATCAGTTTCTGGTGGACGAGGCTTACCTGCTGGATGGTCAGCAGTATGAGCTGTGGCTGGACACGTTGACCGACGACGTGCGCTACGTCATGCCGGTTCGGGTCACGACCGCACGTGGCGCCGGGTTCGACACGTCGCCGGGACGGGGGCCGGGAATGGCCCACTTCGACGAGGACAAATACTCGCTGAGCCAGCGGGTCGCGCGGATGGGCACCGAGCACGCCTGGGCCGAGGATCCACCGTCACGGCTGCGCCACTTCATCACCAATGTGCGAACGTTCGAGTGCGACGATGATGAGCATCTGTTGGTCGAGTCGGCCGAACTGCTTTTCCGGAGCCGAGGAGACGTCAGCGAAAGCGCCTTGATGTCCTGCGGCCGCGAGGACCTGCTGCGCCGGTGCGGCGGGCGCTGGAAACTGGCCCGCCGCAATATCATTGCCGACGAGTCGGTGCTACGAATGCAAAATTTGGCGGTGTTTCTGTGAACAGCGAGCTGCAGCAGCTACTGGAGGGTGCGGTCGGCGAACCGCTGGCTATCGCAAACGAATTCACCGAAGTCGTGGTGCACCGGGTCGACACCCGCAACGGATCGCGGCTGCTGATCAGCGCACCCAGATCCGGGCAGTGGATCAGCCTGGACGCGCTCGAGGTCGAGGCGCTCACCTGGCAGAACACCCGTACGCTGGCGGCGATGGTCGGCAATTCCCACGCACCGCTTTTGCCCGATGAACCCGATGAGACAGAGCCTGCGCCATGACCGACTGGCTGCACGACAAGCGCGCCCTCATCGTGGGCGCCGGATCCGGCATCGGCCGCGCCGTCGTCGATGCCTTCCGCGCCGAAGGCGCGAGAGTGACTGTGCTGGAACGCGACCAAGAAAAATGCGACGCGTTGCGTGAACAGCTGCCCGGGGTTCCGGTGGTCGAAGGCGACGCCATCACCTGCGAGGCCAACGAACGCGCGGTCAACGTCGCGGTGGACGCCTACGGTGGTCTGGACGCCCTGGTCAACTGCGTCGGAATCTTCGACTTCTACAAGGGCGTCAGCGACATCCAAGCCGATGACCTGCCCGACGCGTTCGACGAAATGTTTCACACCAACGTGCTGAGCCACCTGCAATCGGTCAAGGCTGCGATCCCCGCGCTGCGGGCCGGGACGGGATCATCGATCGTCTTGACCGAGTCCGCGTCGTCGTTCTATCCCGGACGCGGCGGCGTGCTGTACGTGTCGTCGAAGTTCGCGGTGCGTGGGCTAGTCGCCGCGCTGGCCCACGAGCTGGCGCCGCAGATCCGGGTCAACGGGGTGGCGCCGGGCGGCACGATCAACACCGATCTGCGCGGGCTTGCCAGCCTGGGGCTCGACGGCGTCCGCCTCGACGACACCCCTGACCGGGCGCGCGATGTGGCCGCGCGCACTCCGCTGAACGTCGCACTCTCCGGTGAAGACCACTCGTGGAGTTTCGTGTTCCTGGCGTCCGAGCGATCCCGCGGGATCACCGGCGAGACCGTCCGACCCGACGGCGGATTCGGCTTCGGCACACCGAAATCGACGCGGTCATGAGCGACCGGCTGGACCAGCACCGTGCTGTGGTGGCGCAAGGCTGCCGGGTCGCGGCGGCCCGCGGCCTGGTTGACGGCATCCTCGGTCACCTGAGCCTGCGGGTCGATGAGGAGCGCCTGCTCATTCGCTGCCGCAGCGACACCGACACCGGGGTGGCATTCACCCGGCCCGCCGACGTCCGGCTCATCACGTTCGACGGCACCGCCGGCGCCCCGGGTGAACTCGACGGATACCGCGTTCCCAACGAATTGCCGATCCACGTCGAAACCATGCTGGCCGATTCGCGGCACCGGGCCGTCGCGCATCTGCACCCGCCCGCCGTGGTCGCCGCCGATCTCGCCGGCATCGCGATCCGGCCGATCTACGGCGCCTACGACATTCCCGGCGCATGGCTCGCGCGCGACGGCGTACCCGTCTACGAACGCGCTGCGCTGATCCGGAATTCAGCGCTGGGCAAGGAAATGGTCGCGGCGATGCGTGGCGGGCCGGTGGTGATCTGCCGCGGACACGGAATCACCAGCGCCGCCGCCACCGTGCCGCAGGCGGTGCTGCAGGCGATCAGCCTCGACGCGCTGGCCCGAATGTCGTTGCACGTGCGCGCGGCGGGCGGCACCCTGCGCGCCATTGCCGACGCAGACTGGGATGAGTTGCCGGACTTGGGGCCCTCGTTTACCGCCGAGGCGGCCTGGCGCCACGAAGTCGCGCGCTTGGCCATTCAGCCGAGTTGACCGCCGATTTCCTTGGCCGCCGCGACAAGTGCCGCGGCCACCGCGGAGTACCGGGAGCTGTCCAGCCGCTGTTGTGGTGCGGCGGCGTTGAGCGCAAGCCGCAGACCCGGCGCCCTGGTCGGTATGGGGACCGCGACCGACGCGACACCTTCCTCGCTCTCCTCGCGGTTGATGGCGTAGCCGCGCTCGCGGATACCGGAAAGCTGCGCCTCCAGCTCGGTGCGGCTGCCGATCGAGTGAGAGGTGATGCGCTCCAACTGCTCGTGCGGCAGCAGCTGATGCAATTCCGGCTGCGACAACTGGGCCAGCATGACCTTGCCCGTCGAGGTGCAATGCGCCGGCATGCTGCGTCCCAACCGAGACGCCACCCGAACCGCGGCCGGGCCCTCGACAGCGGCGACAAAGCGGACGCCGGCGCCGTCCAGCATGCCGACGTGAATCGTTTCGCGCAGTTGTTCGCTGAGGCTGCGCATGATCGGTGCGGCGGATCGCTGAATGTCGGTGCGGCTGAAGATCGCGAACGCCACACCGGTTAACGACGGACCGGGCAGGTACGCCTTGGACGCCGGGTCTTGTCGGACGAACCCACGGTAGGCCAGCATCGCCAGTAATCGGTGCGCGGTGGACGACGCCACCCCCAGATAACGGGTTGCCTCGCTCAACCGGATTTGGGGCTGTTCGCCCAACAGCAGCAGGAGCTTGAGCGCATTGTCGACCGACTCGATCGGATACTGCGGCGCAAGCGAATCGGCGGTCGGCCCTGCTGCGGCCCGCTCGCGCTTGTTTTGCATGAATTCACGGTAACCAGGTGCGGACGACACGACGTGGTCGGCCACGCTGCAATGGTCACAACCTCCACACCAGTCCCCACCCCGGCGGGGACCAATGTAAAGAAGTGACACGTCGCTCTGGGGGCGGCTCAGTCGAGTCTCCGGGATTATTCTCGGCTTCGTGTGCGGGGCTATTCGAAACGGATATCGCCGTTACGTCGCCATCGGTGACAGTCAGACCGAGGGCTTATGGGACGGTGACGACACCGTCGGTTTCCTCGGATTTGCTGACCGGCTCGCTGCCATGCTCGAGTCGCTCTATCCGGGCTTGCGATACGCCAACCTCGCCATCCGCGGCAAGCGGGTCGCCCACGTGCTCCAAGAGCAAGTTCCGCAGGCCCTGGCGATGCGGCCGGATCTGATCACCGTGTGCGCCGGGATGAACGACGTCATCCAGCCGGGACGATCGTTCGGCCCCGCCCTCATCGACCTCGAATGCGCCTATGCCGCGCTGGCCGAATCCGGTGCGACGGTGGTGACGACCACCTTCCCGAACGTCGCGCAATTCCTCCCGCTCGGACGACTGGTGTCGGCGCGGCTCAACCGCATCAACGATGCGATCCGCGCGGCCACCGATCGCTACGGGTTCAGGCTTGTTGACCTGTACAGCGCACCCTCGATGCGCGAATTGGATACGTGGTATATCGACCGCGTACACGCCTCCACCAAAGGGCATATCTTGTTCGCTGCCGCCGCGGCCGAAGCCCTCAATCTGCCCGACAGCAACCATGATTGGGCCGAGGCGAGCCCCAATCCCACGCGGCGATCCTTTGCCGGCGGCGCGTACGAGCAGCTGCGCTGGACGCAGGACAGTTTTTTCCCGTGGATTTGGCGCCGTCTGCGCGGCCGGTCGTCGTCAGACGGGCGTGTACCCAAACGTCCGCGGTTGGAAGGCCTCGGCACGCCGAGCACATCAGACAATGCCGCGCCGACCTAAGGCATCGACATTACGGCGCGGATCAACCGCCGGTCAGGCATCCTTGACGCATGGATGTGGAGGCCTTGCTGCACTCAATTCCGCCACTCGCGGTCTACCTTGTGGTCGGCGGCGTCGTCGGGATGGAGAGCCTGGGCATTCCGCTTCCGGGCGAGATAGTGCTGGTCACCGCGGCACTGATGTCGTCGCACGATGACCTGGCCGTCAATCCGATCGGTGTCGGCATCGCCGCGGTCATCGGCGCTGTGGTCGGAGACTCGATCGGCTACACGATCGGGCGCCGGTTCGGCATGCCGCTCTTCGACCGGCTTGGCCGGCGGTTCCCGAAACATTTCGGTCCAGGACACGTCGCGCTCGCCGAAAAGTTGTTCAGCAGCTGGGGAGTTCGGGCGGTTTTCCTGGGCCGCTTCATCGCGCTGCTGCGGATATTGGCCGGCCCACTGGCCGGTGCCCTGAAGATGCACTACCCGCGTTTCCTGACAGCCAACGTGTCGGGCGCCATCTGCTGGGCGGGCGGCACGACCGCACTGGTTTATTTCGCCGGAATGGCCGCAGAACGCTGGTTAGAGCGGTTCTCCTGGATCGGGCTGGTAATCGCCGTCATTGCCGGACTTACCGCCGCGATCCTGCTGCGCGAACGCACATCACGGGCGATCGCCGAACTAGAGGCCGAGCATTACCGCAAGACCGACACCACCGCAGCCGACGCCGTCTGAAATCCCCGGATCGGCCGTCTAACCGACTGCCTCGCCGGTGTCCGCCGCCACTGCGGGCCGGTGCTCTTCGATGAGGGCGCCGGCCATCTTCTGGGCGCGCAGAGCGGCGTCCAGGTCTCCCACCGCCGCGAGGATGATGGCGCCTTTCATCAAGATGTGCCAGGACGACGCGAAATCCTCGATGTCGATCAGGCCCGCGGCGACAGCGCGGTGACGCACGATATCGCGGACGTGGTCGATATGAGTGATGCAGGCCCGTCCGGCGGGATGATCCGCCCCCAACTCGAGCAGCACGTTGATGAACGAGCAGCCTTCATACCCGTCGCGGAGCTGAAACCAGTCATGCATGACGTCAAAGATCGCCAGCAACTGCTCCTCGGGCGTGTTGCCGCGCTGCCGTGACTGCTCCTCGATCAAACCGTGGGTCCAGATCTGTTCGCGACGCTGCAGCACGGCCAGCACGAGGTCATTCTTCGTCGCGAAGTGGCGGTAAAGAGTTGCCCTGGCCACACCGGCCCGCTCGATCACCTCGTCGGTGCCGACCGCGCGGATCCCACGCCGGCTGAACAGCTCATATGCCGCGGCCAGGATTCGTTCACGAGCCGACGCGGCGGGCGTTACGACATCGGGAGTTGTCATGGCGAGCCTTACCATACTCTCAGGTCGTGACGTGTAGACAGACCGCCCTGTCTCGTTATACAAATAAGTTCTCAATCCGCGAACGGTCTGTCTTCAGAGAGCAGGACGGGCATCCATCCCGGCGTCTCCGATGCCGGTCGATTAGGGAGTCCATCATGAGCTCAGTCATTGCGGAATCGATGTCCACTACCCACCTGATGCTCAGCACGAAGCTGGTCTACGAACTGGATGACCCAAACAGCACGCTAAGAGCGACCACCGATCGCAGCGGCCCGGCGGTGTTGATCTATGCGGGCGGCGAGATCGACGCCTGCAATGAGCACACCTGGCGCCAGCTGGTCAGCGAGGCGGCCAGCGTCGTCACCACGCCCGGCCCCTTCGTCGTCGACGTCACGGGACTCGAATTCATGGGCTGCTGCGCGTTCGCAGTGCTGGCCGACGAGGCGCAACACTGTCAAGAACGTGGCATCGAATTGCGCCTGGTGAGCCGCGAGCCGATCGTCGCCCGGATTGTCGACGCGTGCGGGCTCGGCGGCGTACTGCCCATTTACCCGACTGCCGACTCCGCGCTCGCGGCGGCCGCTCGCCGGTGACCTAAGGGACGGGGCACTGATCGGCCGTAATCGGCTCGATGAGCGACCTTCCGACCTTTCGGTGCGGAGGAGGAATTCCTTCTCGTCGATCCGCGGACCGGCGGCAACGGTTGGCGAAACCGTGCTGCTTGCCACCCTGATCCAGGGCCGCGGTGATGACGGCGCACGCTCGATTTGTTGACAGCGGGGACGGTGCCGGCGCGTGAGCAGTTGGGTGCGCTGGTGCAACGGGTGCGCCCGGCGTTGGAAGCGCTCGGTGAATACGACCGCGTCAATTGCGCCGTCCGTCAACACCGAATGTCGTTGCACGAGCTGGTCTTTCGTCACGTCACCATGAGCAGGCGATACAGCCCGATGAGACCGACCACCACGATGGTGGCGCGCAGGGCATTCCCCGACAATCGACGCCCATAACGGGCCCCGACGGCTCCGCCGACCAGGGAGCCCGCCGCGATCAGGCCAGCGGCCGGCCAGCTGATCCGGTCGAAGGCCACCAACGTATAGCCGATTGCCGCAACCACATTCACCACCAGCGTGGTGAGGTTCTTGGCCGCGTTCATGCGCTGCACCGACTCCGGCAGCAATGCACCCATCAGCCCGACCAGTAGGATGCCCTGTGCGGCGGTGAAGTAGCCGCCGTAGACGCCGACGGCGAAGGTACCGAACACCAGAACGGCCATCCGCGCCGGCGTGATCTGTTCGGCGTCGCGCCCCGCCCCTTCGGCCCGCTGGAATGCCCAGGCTTGAAGCCGCGGCCCAATCACCACCAGCACCAAGGCCAATACCAACAACACCGGCACGATCTCGGTGAACACCCGCGCGGGCAGGTGCAGAAGCAAAAAGGCGCCCAGGGCGGCGCCGGTCACCGATGCCGGGATCTGCCACCGCAACCGATCCCACTGACCGCGCAGCTCGGCGCGGTAACCCCAGGTGCCCGACACACTGCCGGCCACCAGACCTATCGCGTTGGACATGGTGGCCGTGACCGGTGGATAGCCCAGGGCGACCAGCGTCGGGAATGTGATCAGCGTGCCCGACCCGACGAGCGCATTGATGGCGCCCGCACCGAACCCGGCGAGCGCGATCAGAGCCATATGGGAAGGCGACACTGAAGGAAAACCCTAGTATGGCGCCGCTTTGCGCCAAAAACCGCGCTGCTGAAGGCTTTCCCGTCAGACGCGAGGCGCTTCGGGACCGCGATCCACGCCGGTACGCAGCTTGACCGACGCCGAATAGGCAAGGGTTCGGAACCGAAGGACCGGATCGTCGGAAGGCTCGATGCCGTCGGTCACGCGCATCGGGTCGAACACGACAACGTCGCCGCCGTGCTCGCGCTCGGTGTCCAGGCCGGTGATCTCGAGGGTGCCGACGGTGACAATCTGTGTGCTCTGCCAGGCCGCCGACGGGTCGACCGTGGAGTCCGTGGGCCCGGCGATCTGCACGCGGAAATCAAACCGCACTGGCCCGCGCTCGACGCGAGTCGTCAGCTCGTCGGTGAGGAAGTCCGGGCCCTCGCCGTGGGCAGCGGATCCCGACAGATAGTTCTCGGGCGCGGCTGGAACCAGGTGATAGCGAACGAATCTGGCGCTGCCGTCGGCAGCGATCCAGCGGAAGGCGTGCAAGCCGTGGTATTCGATGCTGGCGTAGCTTGCCGGGACCCGGCTGGCCTCGCGCAGTAGGGGTAGCGCGCCGAGAGCCCGGGGATGGGTGAGAAGGTATTTGGCCATGCGCAGCGGCGTCGTCAACCCGGGCCGCATCGCTTTGAGCAGATCGAGGAAGCCGTCCGGTGTGCTTGAGACGAACAGCCGGGCGGTTTGCGTCGACACGTCAGTGGTGGACCCGTCGGGCAGCCTGAACTTCATCGCCATCCCGCGCACACCTGGCAGGCCGTCGCGCTGATTCGGGTTTCCCGACCCGTTCGAGAACCGGATCAGCGCCGGGACCCTCGAGCCGTCGAGATGCTCTGCGCGCGAGAGCATGGCCGCATCGGGGCTCGCGGTAAAGGTGCCGCGATACAGCGTGCCCTTCGCATGCAGCGCCCGATAACCCGGCTGCGCTCCCCCAGCGCCTCGAATCGCCTCGATCGCATCGTCAGGAGAGACTGGACGGCCCATGGACGAATCTTAAGGGCATCACTCGGGGAAGCCGAAGAGCGCAACCACTCCGTGATCCCGGCCGGCGGTGTAGCCGCCGTCGACCGCAATGGCCTGGCCGCTGACGAATGAGGCGTCGGGAGACAGCAGGAATGCCGCCATGGCCGCGACCTCCTCCGGCCTACCGAGCCGTTGCAGGGCATGCTCCTTGGTGATGGAGGCCAGCGGACCCTCCATCCCCGGCATACCAAACACGCTTTGGGCCATGGGCGTTTCGATGAAACCGGGACAGATGGCGTTCGCCCGGATGCCGCTTGGTCCGTAGTCGAGCGCAATGTTCTTGGTGAGCAGCACGACGCCACCCTTGGCCGCGTTGTACGAGCTGCCGCCTGCCGTGCCTTCCAATCCCTCGATGCTGGCGACGGTCACCAGCGAACCGCGCTCACCGTCGACTCGGGGTTGTTCGATCATCCTGGCCAGAGCCGCTTTGGCCACCAGGAAGGTGCCGGTGAGGTTGATCCCGATCACCCGGTCCCATTCGGCGCGGTCGAGCAGATGGACCGGGCCGCCCCCGGCGACGCCGGCCGCGTGGAAGACCCCGTCGAGGCGGTCCGGCACGGCGTCCAGCACCGCGGCGATCGCGGCTTCGTCGGTCACGTCGGCGGTCACGAACCCGAACCCGGGACCCAGGTCGGGCGGGGCGGCCAGGTCGGCGCCGACGACGGTGCCGCCCTCGGCCAATAAGCGCCGCGCGGTGGCCAGGCCGATTCCTGATGCGGCCCCCGTCACAACGAATGTGCGCGAACGGGCACGGTCAGCGTTCACCATGTTCTGATTTCCTCTAGTCGGATCGGGGTTTGCCGCAGCCATGTTGGCACACTGCGCCGCCACGAGTGCGCGAATGCCTGATTACCAAGGCCACCGACCACAACCGTTCAAAAGGCATGTCGATGATTAATCATCATGTCGTACAACCGGTTACAGAGAGCTAGTGTCGTAAGCCGTCAGTCGTTTCATTGCGTCGGAGGGGCTCGAGGCCGGACGAGATCACGCGGGATGTGGAAGATCCTGGGTGGGGCTTGCCGCTTGTGACGCCGGCCCACTGGGTACAGGCGCCCACCCGACGTAGGTCAGATACAGCCCGATAACGGCGACGCAGATGTAGAACGTCCGCCACAGTGCACTGGGGCCCAACACCGAGTCCGCCACCGAGTTCGCTAGCGACATGAAGACCGAGGGAAAGGCCAGAGCAAAGAACCCACGCAGCGCCATCAGCCAGCCGAGCAAGGACACGATGACCGCCGCGACGCTTCCCCAGTGCTGGTGTAACGCGATAATGAAAAGGCCGCCCATCAAGAGAAAAGCGCCGGTTGCCCACGGCCACACCCCTAAGTCCGAAAGTACTGTTCGGGTCTTCGGAGCGTGCACCGCACCGATGACAGCAACAATGGCATAGAACGGGCCGATTACCCGAGCGAACACGCGCGTCCTGGTCTGCGTATCTTGTGAAGAGCCCATTGCGGTGCCTCCATTTCATGCGCACGTCTGCACGATAACAGCCGCGCCTTTTATGTTTGGGGATGCCTGAATCCCGTATTCGGAACCAAACCATTTCAGCGGAGCCCTACGGTAGGGCCCGAAGTCCCGTCCTTTTGGGGCCTTTTGGGGCCATTCGTCAGCTCGGTAGCCTGCGCGGGCACGGCGTGCGGTTCAGTGGGGAATTGGGTTAATTGATACCTCATCGACTGGTCGTGCGCTGGATTGATTGGGCTGCCCGGCGTTGGACGCGCGAGGTCACGCAAAAGTATGCGGTCGGATTGGTGACCGAACCTGATCGGCGAACGTCGATTTCGAGCGGCTGGCCCAAACCTAGCGGAGCTTCAGTGCCACCGTCCTGGGAATGGGGCTGGGCCTAGCAGTTGGCCCCCGGAATACAACCGGTGTCACCGGGTGTACCGGGAGCTGCTGGAGATGTGGACGTCGCGCTGGACGAAGGGGTCGTTGTTGGCGTATTGCTTGCCAATTTACCACTGCTACCGCCGCATCCGACTGCCAAAACAAAGCACGGCTACACCGCCGAGCAGCGCAATCGCCTTCCTCGCTTCTGATTTCATCAGCATATCCATCTCATCTCGGATCGTTAGTCCAAACCCGTCTTGGTCCATCGCCTGTGGATTGACTGGCCTGCCTGGAAATTAAGCTATCAGCGCGCAATGGGCCAGAGATAGGGGGCAGAGATAGGGCCAAAAGTCCCAAAGATGAAGGATTTAACCGTTCATTGCGATTGCAACGCGCAGCTGTTCCGGATTTAATCGATTGCATGTGTCTGACCAAGAAGATCGGGGTGGAAATCACTGATCGGGTGACAACAACTACCCTGCCCATCTTGCGATATGTACTCTACGATCTTCACCGACACGATGTGCATCCGCCGGCGCGGCGTCGGTGTGCTGATGTGCTCGCTTACCGGGAGTGACGTGACGCGGACGAGCGGTGAGCAGGCGGCTTCGCTGGTCGGCAGTCGCTGTCCCGCAAGGCATTTGGCTACATACTAACCGGAGGAGACAATGGACTGCCCGAATTGCTCGACCCCGCACCCTGATGCGGCCCGTTTCTGCGCCCGTTGCGGCACTCCCTTACACCCGGCCATCGATCGATCCGGGCATTTCGCTGCCCATCGCGAAGAACCGGTGCGGGCGCTGGCTGTGATGAGCACGCTGATGCCCCACCTTGCGGGCGGGCGTCACCACATCTACCGAGGCGTCATCGCCCTGGCGCTGCTGGCGGCGTTGGTCGCCGCCGCGTTCGGGGTGCTTTCGATCGCGCTGATATTGGCGGCGATTGCGCTGCCGGCGACGGTGCTGATCTACGTGCATGACCACGATGTGTGGCGTGAGGAGCCGATCACGGTCGTCGGCGTGGCGTTTGTGCTTTCCCTGATACTCGGTGTCGGTGTGGGGCTGCTCGAACGGGACTTCACCAAGCCTGTGCTGCTGTCCGATCGCGAGATGCCCACCCTGACTCAAATTCTCGAACTGGGCATACTCATCCCGGTCGTGGGCTTCGTCGCGGTGCTGATTGCGCCGGTGCTGATCACCGCGCGCAGCGCCTTCCGACACCCCGTCGATGCCGTGGTCATCTGCTCACTGAGCGGCGCAGCGTTCTCACTGGGACTGAGTGTGGCCGTCCAACGCGGCGCATTCAGCCACATAGGGGCGACCGCCGGCAACCCGGCGCACGTGGCGTTCATCGCGCTCACACTCGGGTTTCTGCAGCCCATCATCTTTGCCACGGCCGCTGCCATGGCCGTGGTGCCGCTGCGCGGCGTCGGCGCCAGCACCGCCTTGGGACTGACCAAAGGCCTGGTGCTGGTGGTGCTTTACGAATTGACCACCATCCTGCTCACCTCCCTTGGCGACCATGGCATCGTGCTGACTACCCTGGCGGCGCTGGTGCTGGCCGCGGCCGGGCTGGTCGGCACCCGCGACGCGTTGCACACTTCGCTGGTGGCCGAGGCCCAGGCCGCCCTCACCGGGGGCCGCACGTTGAACCGCGCCCCTGACACCCAACAGATCTGCGCCCACTGCGGCGCAGCAATCGGCGCCGGCGCCGCGTTCTGCCAGATCTGCGGGAAGGCCACGGCCGCAATGGCCCGCCACCCCGCCCCCGACAGCGGGCGCAGCGAACCACGCACCGACGGCCTCAATACCACCGCCGAAGCGGGAGCCACGATGTCATCGACGCCACCGCCACCGCAGACTCCACCGCCGCCGCATTACCCCAGCAGCGGGGAACAGGTGGGGCACCGACTGAGGCCGGTCACGATCGCCGCCATCATCGCGGTGGTCATCCTCATCGCCGCCGCGGTGACTGCGGCGATCGTCCTGACCGGCACAACCAGCCCGCACGAACGGCCGCCGCTGCTGTCCGGCAGCAGTGCCGCCGCGACAGCCCTCGCTAACGCCGGCATTCCCCGACCAGCCAACCCGTCAGACGAGCCCGCGCGCGCCCCCAAGACGGCACGGAGCATGGCGGTCACGCTCACGTCCGCCGACCCGATCAACATCGCACAAGGCATCTCGATTACCCCCGCGCCGGGCTGGAGGCTCACCGGCCGGGGCCCGAACTGGGTCACGCTTGCCGCCGCCGACAATAGCGCGAAGATGCACGTAACGGTCAAAACAGCGGGCGGGACGGACGTCGCCGCCCTGCTGCAAGCCGACATCAACAACAAGTTGGCCCACACCGGTATGACCAATGTGAACGTATTGGGCACACCCGCGACCAAAACCCTGCAGAGTCACAACTTCCAACAGGCAGCCTCCACGGACTACAGCGCGGACTACTCGGCACAGCTGGGCACAACCCACCTCTTCGGCGTATTCATGGAATTGCTGAACACCTCGACTCATCTGTCGGCCTTCATCGACTTCAGGGAAACGCAAGACGCGACCACTCAACCCACCGGCGCCGGCCAAATGATGATTAGTTCCATGCTGTGACGAGCGCGCATATCGTGCGTGATCACATGGCGCACGACACTGTACGAATTAGCTAACCGAGGTTTTCCGCACATCCGGGCACCGAGGCATCGAAGGCGTTGAGCGTGATGGCGACCTTTGAGAAGCACGAGACTCCGGCTGGTGGCCAGCAACGGCAGGTGCGCGTTTGATGGCATAGCGGAATCGTGGGCCCCGCCGGGCGGGTCATGCCACGACTTGTTCGTGACCGCTGGTCGGCGCAGCTTCGGAAAGAAAACGGCGGGCCGCCGTGGCGTGCGCAGATGCGACCGCGTATCACAGAGTGGAACAAACCGGACTCGGAGGGGTTATGCCATCAGTCGGCATCACGGCCGGTACGGCCGAAACGCTCGCCGGATTCGTCGAGCAACACGCACGGCGGCGGCCCGACGGCATAGCGATCCGTTACGGCGACCGGCAGTGGTCTTGGGCCGACTGGGCGTCGCGGATTCGTCGCGCGGCCGGAGCGCTGCGCGACGAAGGTGTGGAGCGTGGCCAGTGCGTGGCGTTCCTGGACAAGAATCACCCCGCCTGCCTCGAACTACTCTTCGCCGCCGCATCAATCGGTGCTGTGACCACGGTCGTCAATTGGCGAATTACCGGCGACGAACTCGTCCACGTCCTCGCCGACAGCGGTGCGCGTGTGCTTTTCGTCGGCGCCGAGCTGCGTCCCGCGGCCGAGGCGGCGGCTGAGCGAGTGCCGGGCGTGGAACGCATCGTGGTGGTCGGCGGTGACGGCGATGAGTACGAATCACTGCTCGCCGCGGCGTCACCTGCGGAGACCGACGCGGAGGTCGACGAGAGCGAGACCGCGTTGGTGATTTACAGCTCGGGCACCACGGGACGGCCGAAAGGCGTGTTGCTGAGCCAGCGTGCGCTGGTCAACCACTCGGCGAACCTGGCGCCGGCGTTCCCGTTTGCCGAGGGGGACGCGAACCTGGTGGCGATGCCGCTGTTTCATGTCGGTGGCATTGGCTACGCGCTGTTCGGCATCCGGGCGGGGGTGCCGACGATCATGACCCGCGAACCCGAGGCCGCGGCTCTGATCGGGGCGGTGCGGGCCGGTGCGACCCACGCGTTCCTGGTCCCACCGGTGATCGCTCGGTTCCTTGAGGCCGGCGAGACGGCGAGCGCCATGATCTCGGGCCTGCGCTACATCGTGTACGGAGCCGCGCCGATGCCGTTGCCCTTGCTGCACCGAGCGCTGGAGACCTGGCCCGACACGAATTTCGTCCAGGTGTACGGGCAGACGGAACTGTGCGGTGCGGTCACCGCGCTGAGTAACGCCAATCACCGCGATCCGACTCGGTCCCACTTGCAGCTGTCGGCCGGAAAGGCCGTGTTGGGCATCGAGATCCGGATCGTCGATCCCGAAAAGGGTAATCCGCTGCCCAGCGGGGAGCCGGGCGAGATCTGGGTGCGCAGCAACCAGAACATGAGCGGCTACCTGAACCGGCCAGAGGCGACGGCCGAAACAATTACTGCCGACGACTGGGTGCGCACCGGCGACGTGGGACGCCTCGACGCCGATGACTACGTCTACATCGAAGACCGGCTCAAAGACATGATCATCACCGGCGGTGAGAACGTGTACGGGCCCGAGGTGGAAAGCGTGCTCATCGAGCATCCCGCCATCGCCGATGCCGCGATCATCGGAGTGCCCGACGACTTTTGGGGCGAATCCGTCAAGGCGATCGTGGTGGCCACCACCGACATCGATCCCGGCGACATCATCGAATTCTGCCGCCAGCACCTGGCCGGCTACAAATGCCCGCGAACCGTGGATTTCGTGCCGTCGCTCCCCCGCAACGCAAGCGGAAAGATTCTCAAAACCGAACTGCGCGAACCGTATTGGCGAGGCCGCCCGCGGGGAATATGAGCGCGACGGTGGATCACAGCGACGAGATCACAGGCGTCCCTCCACGCGCAGTTGCGGATGCACCCAATCGGGCGAGCGGCGTTCCTTGAACGCGCGGAAGCCTTCTCGTGCTTCGGCATCGCTCAGACTGCTGCTCATGCCGATGCGGTCATACAAGCCCAGATAGTTGTCGATGCTGGACTTGATAACACCACGGGCACGTGGTGCGGTTCGACAACATTGCACCAGCAGATCTTTCGCTGCGGTGAGCAGATCCTCGTGCGGCACGACTCTGGTGACCAGACCCCAGTCGAGGACTTCGGCGGCAGTGAGCACCCGTCCGGTGAACATGAGGTCGCGGGTGCGTACCGGCCCGATGACACGGGCGAGCATCTGGCTGTAATAGGTGTCGGCGTAGCCGCGGAACAACTCGGGCACGCGGAAGGTCGCCCGCTCGCTCACCACTGAGAGGTCGCTGCACAACGCGATCTGAAACCCGCCGCCCTGGCAGAGTCCGTTGACCGCGGAGACGATCGGCTTGCCCGAGGTGCGCACCGCGTCGAACGGGGTGACGTCCATGCCCAGCGCGGCCCCGAAAGTGATCCAGTCATCCGTGCCTCCCCCGCCGCCCATGTCGCCACCGGGTGCGAAGACATCTCCGGTTCCGGTGATCAGTAGCCCGGCCAGATCCGGGTCTTCATTAAGACGGCCGACGGCACAACGGATTCCGAAGTACATCGCGGGAGTCAGGGCGTTGCGTGCTTCCGGGCGATCGATCGTGCACACTGCGATCGGTCCCTCGCGATCGAAACTCAGGTACGGCGTGCCCAGCCAATCCCCCTCAGGCGGGCGGGGGGTGCTATGCGGTGTCGGGGGGGTCTGCGCCACGGGACTCCTTTCACGTCGGCGCCGCGACTAGTGCATGGCGCCGCAAGCTCGCAGCTATTGGGCCATCTACCGTATCTCTTACAGTTTCCCCCCAAGAATTCGGTGGTCCCACCAGCCGCCCCGCGCCGCATCTACAGATATGGCAGCGTGGCTGTCCCGATAGTCTGGGATTCGTCAGCGACCAAAGTACCTAGTTTGTTCTGCAACGCGGCCGTGGCATCTCCGACCGGTCTGTCGCAAAACCTGCAGCGTGTTTTGAATTGCGGCTGATCGTCTTCGTCCGGCCAGAACCGGCGTGGGCCGACAGCGGCTCCGGGGTCGTATTGGACCGACTGATGCGGTGCCTCTTTGAGGATCCTGCCAACGGGATGGCCTTGCGGGCATTCGAGTTTCAGCACGCCGATCCCTTCTTGATTGCCTACCATCGTCACGATCCTCCACAGGTTCTGGTTGCCGTCTTCGGTGCTTATTGTCGCTCGGGGGTCGGCCTGGGGCCCTCGTGGCAACCTGTATTTCCGCAGCCAGGACGACTAGCCGGGCGCTAAACCGGCCCTCATCGCGCAGTTAACTGGCTGGTGGTGATGTCGGTGCCGTTGGTTTTGCCGTCGTGATGGTGGTCGGTCGTGTTGCGGCATTGGCCATACGGCATGCGGCAACGCGCGGCAGTAGCCGGATCGGACGAAGCGCGGCCGGGCGGTCCCTCCATCCAGACACCGTACGCCTCGCTGTTGTGGCGTCGGTCAGGCACGTTGACACCGACTACGACGAGCTGCTGATGTCGGCCGTCGGCCGGGAAACGGCTCGACGCCAGGTACGCGAGCGTGTCGAGGAAGTGCTGAGCGGGTGGCGCGACGGGGTCGCCACGCCCAAGTCGGGCGGCTAGGGATACGCGGAAATTTAACTATTTTCAACCGAATTGGCGACTCCGCCTGAATTCACGGTCACTCGGGCGCGGTACCCTCACGGATCAACTTGGGCGGCGGTCATCTGCTGCATATGCACATCTCATCATGCGTAAATGCATGATATGATGCGGCTATGTCCAAGACGGTTCAGATCCGCGACATCGAAGATGAGGTGTATGCAGCGTTGGTGCGTCGCGCCGCGGAAGAGGGGATCACGGTGCCGGAGTTGCTGCGCCGGGAAGCAGCTCGATTGGCGACGCGGCCGTCGGTCGCGCAGTGGCTGGCGCGCACCGGCCGGCGGCCCTCGGCGATATCCACGGCCGAGGTGCTGGCGACGTTGGACGAGTGGCGCGGCGAGTGGCCAGATGCTGGTCGTTGATGCATCCTGCCTGTTCGAGGTCGTCGCGGATACGCCGCGGTCGGGTGAGATCGCGGCCCGCCTAGCCGCCGATGTCGACCAGGTAGCGCCGCACGTGATCGATGTTGAGGTGCTGGGCGTGATCCGCGCCCAGCACCTGCGCGGGCGGCTGGACGGCACGGCCGCTGGGCAGGCGGTAGCCGATCTGCGGGACTGGCCCGGCGAACGGTTCGGGCACCGTTGGCTACTGGAGCGGACGTGGCAACTGCGCGACTCGGTACGGGGATGGGATGCGTTCTATGTCGCATTAGCGGAGGCATTCGATGCGCCACTGCTCACGCTGGACGCGCGGCTTGCGCGCGCACACGGGCCGACTTGCCGGATCGAGGTGCTCGATTACTGATCGGGGCCGGACCCGATCGTTGCGCACTACGAGCGCTTGCGAACACTCACTATGGGACTCGTCGGCAGCAGCCTCGGTCACAGGGACCAACCGCCAGGGCAGCTTCGCCCGGACGCCTGCCGCGCGCGGCTATTTGAACAAGTGCCTATCACCCCGATGTTGTCACAAATTGTCACACCGCATCGCTTTAAACGCCGAAAACGGCGGGCCGACAATCTTTTCGAACTTTGGCGTTAGCAACTAAGGCGCACCCCACATTGACCGGTGTTATGGGCGAGTGAGGAGGACGACCCGTGGCGCTTACGCTGAACCAGGCCCGTTCGGTCTACGACCGGATCGGAAGCGTCCAGGACTGGCAGGCCTTCTATGAGGACGCGACCATAAGCCGCCTCGTGGCCAATGCGGCCTTCACCGGGGACCAGGCCATTTTCGAGTTCGGTTGCGGCAGCGGATGGTTGGCTGCAAGCCTGCTGGCGGCGCTCCCTCCCAGTGTCAACTACCTCGGCGTCGATATCAGCCCGGTGATGATCAACTTAGCCACCAGCCGGCTCGCCGCCTGGGCCGAGCGGGCCAAGGTGGTGCTTGTCGACGCCCCCGATATGACCTGAGGTAGTCCTTCACAAACGCCTCCGGGGGTGTCAGGAAGGGATTGTCACTAGCGACCAAGGCTCGCTAGATGCCTGGTCTGGGGCGGCTTGCAGGACCACTATCCCGCGCGACCCCACCCGTACCGTGGCACCGGCGCGGACCGGAGTGGCTTCACCGCCGTCGTCGGCGCCAGTGACGGTGTCGATGACAGGAGTCCATGCCGGTCCGAATTCCTCAGGCGGCAAGGTGAATTCGACCGGTTCGTGGTGCGCGTTGAAGCACAGGACGAAGGAGTCGTCGGTGACGCGGTGGCCGCGGGAATCGAGATCGGGGATGCCCTGACCATTGAGGTAGACCGCGATGGATTTGCCGAAACCGGAATCCCAGTCTTCGTCACTCATCTCCGAGCCGTCGGGCTGGAACCAGGAGATGTCTGGCATCCCCTCGGCGCCGCGACGGCGAACCGGCAGTCCGTCGAAGAATCGACGGCGCCGGAACACCGGGTGCGCGGCCCGCAGCGCCGACACCGTCCGGGTGAACTCCAGCAGCGCGGTATCGGCGTGGGCCCAGTCGATCCAGGTGATCTCGTTGTCCTGGCAGTAGCCGTTGTTGTTGCCACCCTGCGTGCGGCCGAGCTCGTCGCCATGCGAGATCATCGGCACGCCCTGCGAAAGCAAAGTGGTGGTGAGGAAATTGCGCTGCTGGCGGCCACGCAGTGCGTTGATCTCGGGATCGTCGGTGGGCCCCTCCGCGCCGCAATTCCACGACTTGTTGTTGCTCTCGCCGTCGTTGTCGTCTTCGCCGTTGGCCTCGTTGTGTTTCTCTTTGTAGGACACCAGGTCCCGTAGTGTGAAGCCGTCGTGGGCGGTGACGAAGTTGACCGAGGCCACCGGCCGCCGCGCGGTGTGTTCGTAAAGATCGGCCGAACCTGTCAACCGGTAGGCGAACTCGCCCAGGGTTGCCGCCTCCCCTCGCCAGAAGTCGCGCACAGTGTCGCGGTACTTGCCGTTCCATTCCGTCCACTGGGGCGGAAAGTTGCCTACCTGGTATCCGCCCGGCCCCAGGTCCCAGGGCTCGGCGATGAGCTTGACCTGGCTCACGATCGGGTCTTGCTGCACGAGTTCGAAGAAGGCCGACAGCCGGTCCACGTCGTAGAATTCGCGGGCCAGCGTGGCGGCAAGGTCGAAGCGGAACCCGTCCACATGCATCTCGATCACCCAGTACCGCAGTGAATCCATGATCAGTTGCAGCGAGCGCGGGTGCCCGACGTTGAGGCTGTTTCCGGTGCCGGTGTAGTCCACGTAGTACCGCTGATCGTCGTCGACCAGTCGGTAGTAGGCGGCGTTGTCGATCCCGCGCATCGACAACGTCGGCCCCATGTGGTTGCCCTCGGCGGTGTGGTTGTAGACCACGTCGAGGATCACCTCGATGCGGGCTTCATGCAGGGCACGGACCATCGCCTTGAACTCCTGGACCTGACCGCCCGGGGTGGCGCTGATGGAGTACTTGGAGTCGGGGGCAAGGAAGCCGATGGCGTTGTAGCCCCAGTAATTGGACAGGCCCTTGTCGATCAGCGTGACGTCGTTGGCGAAATGGTGCACGGGCATCAGCTCGATCGCTGTGGCGCCCAACGATTTCAGGTGGTCGATGACGACCGGGTGCGCGATCGCGGAGTAGGTGCCGCGGCTCGCCTCGGGGATATCGGGGTGCGTCTGGGTCAATCCCGTGACATGCGCCTCGTAGATGACGGTGTCGGCGTACTCCCGTCGCGGCGGGCGGTCCACACCCCAGTCGAAGAACGGGTTGATGACCACCGCTTTGGGCATGCTGGCGGCCGAGTCGTCGTCGTTGCGGCTGTCCGGGTCGCCGAAGTTGTAGCCGAACAGTGACTGGTTCCAATCGAACGTGCCGTCGATGGCCTTGGAGTAGGGGTCCAGCAGCAGTTTGTTCGGGTTGCACCGCTGACCGGCGCCGGGGTCGTATGGCCCGTGCACCCGGTACCCGTACCGCTGGCCGGGTTCGATATTGGGCAGGAAACCGTGCCAGACGAAGCCGTCGACCTCCGGAAGCACGATCCTGGTTTCGGCGCCGTCAGCGTCGAACAGGCACAGCTCGATCCGCTCGGCCACCTCGCTGAACAGCGAGAAGTTCGTCCCGGATCCGTCGTACGAGGCCCCGAGCGGGTACGCCTTACCCCGCCATACCTCGCTAACAACCGGGGCTGCCGCGCGCTGGCGTCGTCGTCTAGGTCGGTTGGTCACATCGCAGACTCCCTTGTCGTGATGCCCACAACAACGTAGCGAGTAACGGGCCATGGCGCGCGTCGCTGACCCCGTCAATTGCGACGGGACAGTCAGTCAGCCGCCCGATGCCGACCTACGTAGTACATCAAGAACGCGCACGGCGATCCCGCCGAGGCGGTGAATCCGGTCGCCGCTTGACATCTCAATCCAATTGACGGTTTTCAGGAGTGGACACGCCACTAGATTGAGACCGGACACCCGCCGCTTACCCTAACGGCAAGACTGTCGGCATGCGGCTCAGAGGGTCGATGCGACCAGGCCGGTCAGGTCGGCGAGGCGGTGGGAGTAACCCCACTCGTTGTCGTACCAGCCGACGATCTTCACCAGGTCACCGGTCACTTTGGTGAGTCCGGCGTCGAAGATGCACGACGCCGGGTCGGTCACGATGTCGGAGGAGACGATGGGATCGTCGGTGTAGGTGAGGAAGCCCTTCAGCTCGCTGTCAGCGGCGGCCGCGAACGCGGTGTTGACGGCCTCGACTGTTGCCGGCTCGCGGACGATGGCGGTGAGATCGGTGGTTGAACCGGTGGGCACCGGTACCCGCAGCGCGTACCCGTCGAGCCGGCCCTCGAGCTGGGGCAGCACCAGACTGATCGCGCGGGCGGCCCCGGTGGACGTGGGCACCACGTTGATCGCGGCCGCGCGGGCTCGGCGGAGGTCGTGGTGCGGACCGTCCTGCAGGTTCTGGTCCGGGGTGTATGCGTGGATGGTGGTCATCAGGCCGCGCTCGATGCCGAACACCTCGTCGAGCACCTTGGCCATCGGCGCCAGGCAGTTGGTCGTACACGATGCGTTGGAGACGATGGTCTGGGTGCCGTCGTAGTCGCGGTGGTTGACGCCCATCACGACGGTGAGGTCTGCACCCTTCGACGTCGCGGACACCACCACCTTCTTCGCTCCGCCGTGGAGGTGACCGCGGGCCTGCTCCGCGGCGGTGTATCGGCCGGTGGACTCGATGACGACGTCCACGCCGAGGTCTCCCCACGGCAGCGCTGCTGGCCCGTCGGCGATGGACCACGCTTTGATCACTTGGTCCCCGACCACAATGTCCTCGCCGTCGACCGACACGTCGTGCGCTAAGCGTCCCAGGACGGAGTCGTATTTGAGCAGGTGCGCCAGAGTCTTGTTGTCGGTGAGGTCGTTGACCGCGACGATTTCGATGTCGGTGGTGCCTGCCGCGTGTTGTGCGTCGACCGCACGGAAGAAGTTTCGGCCGACACGCCCAAAACCGTTCACGCCCACCCGGATAGCCATCGTGATCTCCTCATCAGTTTTGTGGTCTGGCTAGCGCATCAACTGCACGCCACCTAGATTCTGACGACGCTAGAGGCCGAGCAGCAGAGGACAAGGTCCTCGCTTTCCTGCCCGCCCTTCTTCGCAGTTCATGATCCGGAGTCTCGTACTCAACGCTGGTCCGGCCGAAGGGGTGGGCGATCCTGCCGCCGCGGTGGGCTGGTGAGCATGCATCCGGGCTGCTGAAGCCACCTCCCGTCGGGCTGTAACCCATTCGAGTGACCTTCGGCCCTGGCTCCGTGCGTGCCGCTGTGGGAGGTTGGCATTTGTGGCGCTGTGTGCGGCAGTACACGCGCCCACCGGAGTGTTTGACCGACCAGGCGCGACTTGATGCGTCCCTCAGCAAGCGTGCACCCGAGGGTGGCTACGGCCGCGACCCGACACCGAATTGGGGCCCGGATGAGTTGGCGGCGCGGGAGTCGCTTCAGGGCGGCGGTCGGGCAACGATACCGGGCGATCCCTACATGACTTGTGGGTCGGGCTCGATGCTGCCGACTGCTTGACGCGCTACGAGAGGACAGGTCATGAGCACATCGAGGTACGTCCGCTTTTTTGAGGAGTTCGGCATCGACGATGTGCCGCTCGTCGGCGGAAAGAACGCCTCGCTGGGCGAGATGTTCCAGAAGCTCTCGCAGCAAGGCGTCCGCATCCCAAATGGGTTCGCCACCACCGCCCAGGCCTACCGCTACATGTTGGACGAGGCCGGCGCCTGGGACTCGCTGCACGCCGAGCTCGACGATATCGACCCGGCCGACGTCACCGCGCTGGCGCGCAAAGGCAAGCGTGCCCGTGAAATCGTCTACGGCGCCGGGCTCCCCGACGATCTGGCCGCCGAGATTCTGAATGCCTACCGCAGGCTTCAGCAGGAGTACGGCGAGGAGGTCAGTCTCGCGGTGCGGAGCTCGGCGACCGCCGAGGACCTGCCGACGGCGAGCTTCGCCGGCCAACAGGATTCGTATCTCAACATCAAAGGCGCAGAGAGTCTGCTCGACACGTGCCGGCGTTGTTTCGCCAGCCTGTTCACTGATCGCGCCATTCATTACCGCATCGACCAGGGCTTCGACCACTTCAAGGTCTCCCTTTCGATCGGCGTGATGAAGATGGTGCGCTCCGATATCTCTTCGTCGGGGGTGATGTTCTCCATCGACACCGAGTCGGGGTTTCGCGACGCCGTCTTCGTCACGGGCGCCTACGGCCTGGGCGAGAACGTGGTTCAGGGCGCCGTCGACCCCGACGAGTTCTACGTCCACAAGCCGACCTATCTGGCCGGCCACCGCGCCGTGTTGCGTCGCCTGCTCGGCGACAAGGCGGTGAAGATGATCCTCGTCGAGGGTGAGACGAAGAACACCACGCGCAACATCCCCACCCCCAAGGCAGACCGCGCCCGGTTCTGCCTCACCGACGAGGACGTCGTGGAGCTGGCCGGCTACGCGTGCACCATCGAGGCGCACTACGGGCGGCCGATGGACATGGAGTGGGCCAAGGACGGTCTGGACGGGAAGCTCTACATCGTGCAGGCCCGCCCCGAGACGGTGGCCTCCCAGCACAGCGCGACGGCGCTGGAGTCCTATGTGCTCGAGGGCAGGGGCGAGATACTCGCCGAGGGCCGCTCGGTCGGCGAGAAGATCGCCTCAGGCGTAGCGAGACGGATCGAGAACCCCACGCACCTGTCCGAGTTCCAGCCCGGCGAGGTACTGGTCGCCGACACCACCACGCCGGACTGGGAGCCGGTCATGAAGACCGCCGCGGCGATCGTCACCAACCGCGGCGGGCGCACCTGCCACGCGGCGATCATCGCCCGCGAACTGGGCATCCCGGCGGTGGTGGGCACCGGCGAGGCGACCACCTGCGTGCCCGACGGCGAGGTCGTGACGGTGTCGTGCGCCGAGGGCGACTCGGGGCGCGTGTACCGGGGCGAAGTGGGTTTCCATGTGGATCGCACCGAGGTGGCGGATCTGGCGCGGCCGCGGACCGAGATCATGATCAACCTCGGCAACCCCGACCTGGCCTTCAAGACGTCGTTCCTGCCGAACGACGGCGTGGGACTGGCTCGGATGGAGTTCATCATCAGCGAGTACATCCGGGTCCATCCGCTGGCCCTGCTGCATCCCGAGAAGGTTGAGGACCCCGACGCTCGCCAGACCATCGATCGGCTAACGCAGGGCTACCCCGATGGCGGTGCGTTCTTTGTGGAACGCCTTTCCGAAGGAATCGGCACCATCGCGGCCGCGTTCTGGCCCAAGCCCGTGGTGGTGCGGATGTCGGACTTCAAGACCAACGAATACGCCAGCCTGATCGGCGGCAGCGGCTTCGAGCCAGAAGAGAGCAACCCGATGCTCGGCTTCCGCGGCGCCTCGCGCTACGCGCATCCCGCCTACGCCGAGGGCTTCGCGCTGGAGTGCCGCGCGATGCGACGTGTGCGCGAGCAGATGGGCCTGACCAACGTCGTGCTCATGCTCCCGTTCGTGCGCCGAATCGCCGAGGCGGACCTTGTTCTGCAGACGATGGCCGACCTCGGTCTGCGGCGCGGCCAGAACGGGCTCAAGGTGTACGCGATGTGCGAGATCCCGAACAACGTGATCCTCATCGATGAATTCGCCAAGCGCTTCGACGGTTTCTCCATCGGCTCCAACGACCTGACTCAGCTCACCCTCGGCGTCGACCGTGACAGCGAGATCGTGGCCTTCGACTACGACGAACGCGACGAGGGTGTCAAGGAGATGATTCGCCTGGCCGTCCAGGGCTGCCGCCGCAACGGAATCCACTCGGGCCTATGTGGACAAGCACCGTCGGACTACCCGGACATGGCCGAGTTCTTGGTCCGGGTCGGCATCGACTCGATGAGCCTCAATCCCGACACGGTGATCAAGACCACCCGCCACGTCCTGCAGGTGGAGAAACAGCTCATGCCGGCTCAATGAGCAGCGACGCGTTCCATCGGCCCGCAGCCGGACCTTCGAGGGACGTGACGCCACTTGTGGACCTGTTGCATGAGCAGTCCCCGGCCACCGCGCCGGGATCGGGGCACTCTCCGAGCCTTCAGCCCTGTTCGCCGGAACCGCCGGCACCACCATCAGATCACGCACGAACAAGCACAACGCGCAGCATTCCCCCGTCTGAACCGCGTACATGCGAGTCGACCGAAGGAGCATCCCATGACGCGCACTAGAACGCTGGAACCTGAACTGCTGCGCAAGATGGACGCGTACTGGCGGGCGGCGAATTACCTGTCGGTGGGCCAGATCTATTTGTATGACAACCCGTTGTTGAAGCGGCCGCTGGCGCTTTCGGATGTGAAACCGCTGGTGGTGGGGCATTGGGGGACCACGCCGGGGCAGAACTTCATCTACGTGCACCTCAACCGGGTCATCACGACCTACGACCTGGACATGTTCTACGTCGCCGGCCCCGGGCACGGCGGTCCGGCGCTGGTCGCCAACACCTACCTCGAGGGCTCCTACAGCGAGATCTATCCCGACGTGAGCCGCGACGAGTCCGGGATGAAGAAGCTGTTCACCCAATTCTCTTTCCCCGGCGGTATTTCCAGCCATGTGGCGCCGACGACTCCGGGGTCGATCCACGAAGGCGGGGAACTGGGTTACTCGCTGAGTCACGCGTTCGGCGCGGTGTTCGACAATCCCGGCCTGGTCGTGGCGTGCGTGATCGGTGACGGTGAGGCCGAGACCGGCCCGCTGGCCACCGCCTGGCATTCCACCAAGTTCCTCAACCCGGTCGGTGACGGGGCGGTGCTGCCGATCTTGCATCTGAACGGCTACAAGATCAGCAATCCCACCGTGCTGGCCCGCATCGAACACGAGGAACTCGACCAGTTCCTGCGCGGCTGCGGCTGGGAACCGCGCTACGTCGAAGGTGATGACCCCGAGACCATGCACGAGCTGATGGCCACCACCCTCGATGAGACGGTGGAGGCCATTCACGGGATCCAACGCGACGCTCGAACCGCTGGCGACACCACCCGCCCGCGCTGGCCGATGATCGTGTTGCGCTCCCCCAAGGGCTGGACCGGGCCCAAGGTGGTGGACGGCCTGCAGATCGAGGGCACGTTTCGGGCGCATCAGGTGCCGCTGCTCGTCGACGAGGCGCATCCCGGGCACGTCGAGTTGCTCGACGCCTGGATGCGCAGTTACAAACCCGACGAGCTGTTCGATCAGGCCGGGCCGCTGCTGCCCGAGCTGGCCGCGCTGGCCCCCCAGGGTCAGCGGCGGATGGGCGCCAACCCGCACACCAACGGCGGGGTGGTGCGTGACCTGCATATGCCCGACTTTCGCGCCCGCGCGGTGGCGGTGGCCTCGCCCGGCGCGGTGGAGGCCGAGGACACCCGCGTGCTGGGCAGCTTCCTGCGCGACGTGGTCAGCCTCAACCAGGACCAGCGCAACTTCCGGATCTTCGGCCCCGATGAAACCGTGTCGAACATGCTGGGCGCGGTCTTCGAGGTCACCGACCGGCAATGGGAGGCCCGCACCGTCGCAGGCGACGAGTTCCTCGCCCCCACCGGCAGCGTGCTGGATTCGATGCTCAGCGAGCACCAAAGCGAAGGCTGGCTCGAAGGCTATCTGCTGACCGGGCGGCACGGGCTGTTCAACTGCTACGAGGCGTTCATCCACATCGTGGACTCGATGTTCAACCAGCACGCCAAATGGCTCAAGGTCACCGCGCAACTGCCGTGGCGCCGGCCCATCGCGTCGCTGAACTACCTGCTGGCGTCCCACGTCTGGCAGCAAGACCACAACGGCTTCACCCACCAAGACCCCGGCTTCCTCGACCACGTGGTGAACAAGAAAGCCGACATCGTGCGGGTCTACCTGCCGCCGGACGCCAACTGCCTGCTCTCGGTGGCCGACCACTGCCTGCGCAGCCGCCACTACGTCAACGTGATCGTCGCCGGCAAACATGCGATGCCGCAATGGCTGAACATCGAGCAAGCAGAAGTGCACTGCACCGAGGGCATCGGCATCTGGGAATGGGCCGGAAACGACTCCGGCGCCGAGCCGGACGTGGTCCTGGCGTGTTGCGGGGACACCCCCACCCTGGAAGTGCTCGCCGCGGCGCAGATCTTGCGGGAACACCTGCCCGCGTTGAAGATCCGTGTGGTCAACGTGGTCGACCTGATGAAGCTGCAGTCAGCCAGCGAGCACCCGCACGGGCTCTCCGACGGCGACTACGACGCCCTGTTCACCACCGACAAACACATCATCTTCGCCTTCCACGGCTACCCCGCCCTGATCCACCGACTCACCTACCGCAGGACCAACCAAAACCTGCACGTGCGCGGCTACAACGAAGAAGGCACCATCACCACCCCCTTCGACATGCGGGTACAGAACAAACTCGACCGCTACCACCTCGTCGGCGACGTCATCGACCGCCTCCCGCAACTGGGCGCCACCGGCGACTACCTCAAACAGACCATGGCCGACAAACTCGTCGAACACACCCTCTACATCAACACCCACGGCCAAGACCACCCCGAAATCCGCAACTGGACCTGGAACCCCCCACAATGACCCGACCGCAACCGCCGCTCGCCGGCCACCACGGCAGCCGACGATCGATGCGTCCATTCCAACCTGCCACACGTGACACCCGACACTCGACCCCAAGGGCGGACACCCATCATGGCCACTGACGCCCCGCAGTCTGGGCCCGTCGCCCCGGCGGGGCAGCTCGACTTGAAGTCCGCACCCATGGCCGAGGTCGAAACAGAGTTGGGCTACTCGCCGGGCGGGCTGAGCACAGCTGAGGCGGTGGCACGGTTGGAGCGGTACGGGCCCAATGAGATCGCCGAGCACAAGACCAACCCGCTGTTGAAGTTCCTCAGCTACTTTTGGGGTCCGATCCCGTGGATGATCGAGATCGCCGTCATCTTGTCGGGCGCGGTCGGGCACTGGCCGGATTTCTTCATCATCCTCCTGCTGCTGCTGGCCAACGGGGTGGTCGGATACACCTCCGAACGGCAGGCCGGCAACGCTATCGACGCCCTCAAAGCCAAGCTGGCGATCAACGCCCGCGTCATCCGTGACGGCGCATGGGTCAACCCGCCGGCGCGGGAGCTGGTGCCCGGTGATGTCATCCGGCTGCGCCTGGGTGACATTGTCCCCGCCGACGCCCGGCTGCTCGACGGTGACGAGGTCGAGGTCGATCAGTCCGCGCTGACCGGGGAGTCGCTACCCGCCACCCGTGCAGCGGGTGAGGCCGTGTTCTCCGGGTCCATCATCCGGCAAGGCGAAATCGGTGCCCTGGTCTATGCCACCGGCACCCACACCTACTTCGGCAAAACCGCCGAGTTGGTGCAAGACGCGCACACCGTCAGCCACTTCCAACGCGCCGTGCTCAAGATCGGCAACTACCTGATCATCCTGGCCGTCGTGCTCGTGGCGGTCATCGTCGTCGCCTCCCTGCTGCGCGGTAACGCGATCCTGACCACCCTGCAGTTCGCCCTGGTCTTGACCGTGGCCGCGATCCCGGTGGCGATGCCCACCGTGCTGTCGGTGACGATGGCCGTCGGCTCGCGGCTGCTGGCCAAGAAGCAGGCCATCGTGAGCCGGCTGGTCGCCATCGAGGAACTCGCCGGCGTGGACGTGCTGTGCGCGGACAAGACGGGCACCCTGACCCAGAACTCGCTGACGTTGGGCACCCCGTTCGCCGTCGACGGCGTCACCCCCGCGACGGTGATCCTGGACGGCGCGTTGGCCTCCCGCGCGGACAACGACGACCCCATCGACCGCGCGGTGCTCGGCGGCCTCGACGACACCACGGCTCTGCAGGATTACACAATCACCCACTTCGCACCGTTCGACCCGGTACACAAACGCACCGAGGCCACCGTCACCGGCCCCGACGGAACCACCTTCACCGTCACCAAGGGAGCCCCGCAGGTCATCGTGGCGCTGGCCGCCAACGCCACGCAGATCAAACCCGCCACCGATAAGGCAGTCAACGATTTCGCCGCCCGGGGCTTCCGATCCCTGGGCGTCGCACGCCGCGACAGGGACGGCGACTGGCAGTTCGTCGGCGTGCTGCCGCTGTTCGACCCGCCCCGCGACGACGCAACAGCCACCATCGCCACCGCACGAGCGATGGGCGTCACCGTCAAGATGGTCACCGGCGACGCGCTGGCCATCGCCAAGGAAACCGCCGACAAGGTCGGTTTGGGCACCAACATTCTCGACGCCACCGGCTTGGGTGAGGTGAAGAAGGACGAATCGGCGACGATGGCCAAGTCCATCGAGACCGCCGACGGTTTCGCCCAGGTATTCCCCGAGCACAAGTACCACATCATCGACGTGCTGCAGAAGCGCGGCCACATCGTCGGAATGACCGGCGACGGGGTCAACGACGCCCCCGCGCTGAAAAAGGCCGACTGCGGGATCGCCGTATCCGGGGCCACCGACGCCGCCCGCGCAGCCGCCGACATCGTGCTGCTCACCCCGGGGCTGTCGGTGATCATCGACGCGATCAAAGAGAGCCGCAAGATCTTTCAGCGGATGAACAGTTACGCGATGTACCGCATCGCCGAAACCCTGCGGGTGCTGCTATTCATCACTACCGCCATCCTCGTCTTCAACTTCTACCCACTGACCGCCATCATGATCGTGATGCTCGCCCTGCTCAACGACGGCGCCATCCTGTCCATCTCCTACGACAACGTCCACTACGCCAACAAGCCCGAAGCCTGGAACATGCGCCTGGTACTCGGGATCGCCACCGCCCTGGGTCTGGTCGGACCAATCGCCGCGTTCGGCCTGTTCTACCTGGGCGACCGCGTCTTCGAACTCGGCCACCCACGCGTCCAGACCCTGATGTACCTGATGCTGTCCGTCGCCGGACACCTCACCATCTTCTTGACCCGAACCCGGGGACCCTTCTGGTCCATCCGCCCCGCCCGCATCCTGCTGATCGCCGTCTTCGGCACCCAGACCCTCGCCACCCTCATCGCCGTCTACGGGCTATTCATGACCCCACTCGGCTGGACGTGGGCAGCCGCAGTCTGGGCATACGCCCTCGCCTGGTTCCTCATCAGCGACCGCATCAAACTCCTCGCCTACCGCATCCTCGACCCGGTGAAAACCCGGGAGGACCAGGCCGAAAGGCACGCGGTCATCGGTCATGTGTGAAGTAGGTCGCCGGGCCGAGAGGCCTTGGTTAAGGAGACGGGCCGACACTGGTGGCAGAGTCCGGTCCCCAACTCTGTGGGCCCGCCGGTAGCGTTCGTTCCCTGCGGTTGCCGCCGCCCCGAACAACGGACATACGACATCACCAGGAGGCGACGTTGTCGGTGCAGTGGAAAGTGTTGGCGGAGGCTACTCGGGTCACGCCGCGGTCGACGGTGGACCTGGCAAGGGATTTCGATCCCGGCCGCCACGACGAACATCTGGGAAAGGACGCCGGCACCGCGGCCTTGGCGCAGGCGGAAGCGGCCCTGCTGGATTTGCAGGACCGCTTCTTGGCCCAGGCCGACCGGTCGCTGCTGATTGTTCTTCAGGGGATCGACGCGGCCGGCAAGGACGGCACGATCAAGCACGTCATGAGCGGTCTCAACCCCGAGGCTGTCGATGTGCACAGCTTCAAGGCGCCCTCGGCGACCGAGCGGGCCCACGACTATCTGTGGCGACACCAGACGGCGCTGCCGGAACTGGGGCGCATCGCGGTGTTCAACCGGTCCCACTACGAGAACGTGCTCATCACCCGTGTGCACCCAGAGTTGTTATGGCCGCGCACCGCGGTGCTGGACTCAGATGACATCTGGCAGCGGCGGTATCGCGACATCAACGATTGGGAGCGCTACCTCACCGACAACGGGACCATCATCGTCAAGCTGTTCCTCAACCTCTCCAAGGGTGAACAGGAGCGCCGGTTCCTTGCGCGCATCGACGAACCCGAGAAGAACTGGAAGTTCTCACCCGCCGACCTGCGGGAGCGCGCGTTCTGGGACGACTACCAGGGGGCATTCCAGGACATGCTCAGCCGCACCAGCACCGACTGGGCGCCCTGGCATGTCATCCCCGCCGATCACAAATGGTTCAGCCACTTGTCGACCTCCGCGGTGCTGCTGGAGACCCTGCGGGATCTCAACCCACACTATCCGCAGGTCGACGCCGCCGCCAAAGCCGAACTGGCGCAAGCAAAGAAGGAACTGCTGGGCACGGACGCAGACGCGGTCGCACGGTCATCGTCGTGACCTACGCCGACCGGCAGGCGCCCGACATCGAATGGGCCGCACGACAGTCCCCAACTGATACCAACTGACAGGTGCTGAGCGCCCGCCGCCGCCATCAAGAAGCAGCGGCTGTCCTCAGACAATTTGGTTGTCGCACGCCGCTGGCTCACTCTAGCCCCGTCATTCATGAGGGGTGCCGGGCGCGGTGGCTTTGCATGAGTCTGGAGGGTTATTAACTGCGTTGGGGCACATGGCAGTTCGTGACCTTGGGGTTGACGCCGAAGTAATTCAGGAGTCCGGCGATCATGGTCACCGCGATGGTCCCGGCGCTGGCACAGTTTTGTGCGACGTGGGTGAAATACCCACGTTGGCCGGCCGCGACGGCGCCGACGACGAGCCATATGAGCACCAGCAGCACGACGATACGCATCATGTCTGTCTCCTTGGATAGTCGACCGCCGGGAGGCCCGAAGGGCGAGGGGTCATCTGGTGACTTTCGGCGCGGGTTCTCGATATCTCGTCGCGAGGCCTAGCCCGAAGATTGTTGAGATCGACTAGATATAGGCTCTGACATGCTCAGATTTGTGTGGTCCCGGCTGGGATCGAACCAGCGACCTTCCGCGTGTGAAGCGGACGCTCTCCCACTGAGCCACGGGACCGGCGCCGAGAGGCGAACGACGTCGAAGACTAGCACGAGCCGGACCTCGGCAGCACGGGCCACATGCGCCTGTAAAGCTCGCACGATAGCCTAGACGCGGTTCGTACCAAGAAATTTGTATGTGCCCGCTCACGTGGACTATCGTCGTGCTTCGCACCGGGCGACGATCTCGTCCGTGGCGTGCGGATGTAGCGCAGTTGGTAGCGCATCACCTTGCCAAGGTGAGGGTCGCGGGTTCGAATCCCGTCATCCGCTCGAAGGTGCAAGTGGCATCAATCCCAGCGGTGGAGTGGCCGAGTGGTGAGGCAACGGCCTGCAAAGCCGTGCACACGGGTTCGATTCCCGTCTCCACCTCCAGCTTTTGACCCCCGGCGCGATTAGCTCAGCGGGAGAGCGCTTCCCTGACACGGAAGAGGTCACTGGTTCAATCCCAGTATCGCGCACCATAGTTTGTGCAGTTCAGAATACTTGCTTAGTCCTACAAATATTCAGGACCTCAATTACTGCCAGCAGCTTCCCCGACCTACCGATAGCCGCCGGCGATGATGGTGAAATCGGCGGCTGCGCTCATCCTGACGACATCAGCCGCACGCTCACCTGGTCGCGGGCCGGAGCAAGATATAAGTCGTGAGCTGGATGCGGTACGAGGGAAGGGCGCTCGCGGATATCACTCTCACCGGCGGCGCGCTGCTTGCTGAGCTTGAAGACTATATCCGCGTGCATAATCCGCATTTGACGGACATTCGGGCGGAACAGGCAACTGCGACCGAGGACTATGACACGCGCGTTCGGCCGCCCAAGCGGTGGTACAACGTCACCTACTTGGCCGATGACACGTAGTCGACCGGGTTGCCGTGATACGGCTATTCATAAAGCAAAACTGCCGCCTACGGGGTTGGCGGCGGACTCGGCGGTGTGCCGGGGCCAGACGGCGGGCCGCTCGGCGACGGCTGTGAAGGCCGCGACTGATTTGGACAGTCGGGAAAGAAGATCCACACACCCCCCGTCCGCGTCCAATTAATCCCGCAGCCCGGCGGCGCCACAGGGGGTGGAACAGCTGTAGCAATCAGAGTCGCCATCACCCCGGCAACCATCGCTGGACGAATTAACCGGGAGACGAACTTCAGCGCTACCCCGCCCGGTGTTCGGCGGATTCTTGGCCGGCACGCGATCGGGTCAGCCGTGGCGCCAGCCACTTGGTTTTTCCGCTCTGCTGGAAAGCTGATTCCCCTAGTCTGAAACAGGCCGGGGCTAGGCGCAACTTGAGGGAACCCTGGGGCTACCCCGAGACTTGTCGGCTCGCCCGCTCCGGATTTCATTTCGCCCAAAGCCGTTGACGAGCAACGTCTTTCACGCGTGCTGGCGCTGCGTGGTTGTTGATGCAAACCCCCACCACCTAGGTCTACGAGCGCAGGCCGTTGGTCGCCTTGCTGCGAAACGCAGCGTTCCAGGGCGAGCACGCTCCGGGAGTTGAGTGGCACCGCCCCCGCGGGGCATGCTTGCCGGTATGCATGTGATCAGCGGAGTCCGTGACCCAGCGGCAAGTTTTCCTCTCGATACCACCGTCGACGATGCGAGCGAGCGTCGGCAGGCCAACCGCGCTATTGCCGTCAGCGCCATCGGACTGGCGCTGACCGGGCTCATCGAATTGGCCATCGCGCTGGTGTCTGGCTCGGTAGCGCTTCTCAGCGATGCGCTGCACAACTTGTCGGACGTCTCCACCAGCATCCTGGTGTTCATTGGCTTCCGCGCATCCCGCAAGCTCCCCAGCGACCGTTATCCCTACGGCTACGAACGCGCCGAAGACCTCGCCGGCGTAGGTGTCGCCTTGGTGATTTGGAGCAGCGCTGTCGTCGCCGGTGTTGAAAGCATCACGAAGTTGGTCCGTCATGGCGGCACCGGTTACGTGGGGTGGGGCATCGCCGCTGCGGTCGTCGGCATTGCAGGCAATCAGCTGGTGGCCCGGTACAAGCTGGTGGTGGGCCGGCGGATTCGCTCGGCGACCATGGTGGCCGACGCCAAGCATTCCTGGCTCGACGCGTTGTCCTCGGCCGGGGCGATGCTGGGGCTGATCGGCGTGGCACTCGGCTGGGGTTGGGCCGACGCGATCGCCGGGGTCGTCGTCACCGGGTTCATCTGCCACGTCGGCTGGGAGGTGACCACCGATATCGTTCACCGCCTACTCGACGGCGTGGACCCAGAAATCATCACGACCGCCGAAACCGTCGCCACCACGATCCCGGGCGTCGCGCACGCGCACGCCCGCGCCCGATGGACCGGGCGGACCCTGCGCGTCGAGGTGGAAGGCTTCCTCGATCCCGACACCCCACTGGCAGCGGCCGATCAAATCGGTCGCAGCGTTGCCGCCGCGCTGGCGCCACAGATACCCGAGATGCACAGCTTCACGTGGACGGCGCGAGCCGCCTGAGTATTTCAAGCCGTCGCAAACGTTTAGCGACCGGAAGCCCGCCCCACAGCAACGACAAGCAAACCCTGGACCGAAACTTCTGATTTACGGATTCCGGCTGCCTCAGCGCGGATTCGCGGGAATATTGCCCGCTCCAACCCGCCGCTAACGTGGGATACGAACGTCTGCGACGACTATCACCAAATCTCGGGCGGGCATTATGCCGAGGGACCACTTCCGCCCGGAAGCGTTCAGTGTCCACCCATTTCTTTCCTGTGCCCCTGAACCATTGGCGCCGGTCTGCTGAGGCCACTGGAAACCCTTTGGCTGCAGCACTATTCGATCACCGTCGAATCACGTTGCGCCGGAAACGATTCGATGACTTCGATCAGCGCGTCGGCCGCTTCCCAATTCAACAGGTGCCCCGCATCGGGTACCGAGACGAGCCGCGCATCGGGTATGCCTTCGACGAGCCGGCGCGAGTGGTGGGGCGGCGTTGTGCGATCCGCGGTCCCGACCATCACGACGGTCGGCACCGCGATCTCGCCTAGCCGCGGGTATCGGTCCTCGCGTGAGAACGCACGCACTATCGGAAGCAGCGGCCCATGCTCGGCGACGTGTTGATTGAAGAGCTCGACGAACACCGAGATCATCGCCGGCGACGGGCGCGCCCCGCATTGCGCGGCACCGAACAGCACCGCAACGGTCTTGTTGCGCAGCAGCCGTTGCAGGATGCCGTACTGCAGCAGCGGGATCTGCAGTCGGTTCTGCGGCGCCCCGTCCAAAATGCGCCCCGCCCAGGTGGCGAACAACACCAGCCCGCGCAGCCGCTGCGCGACGTCGGCGTGGTCGAGCACCGCGCGGATGCTGACGAATCCGCCCATCGAATGTCCGACGAGCACGCCGTCGCGAACGTCGAAGTGTTGCAGGACCGCGGCGATGTCAGCCGCCATGGGCGCAGATCCGATCCCATCTGAGCCCAGGGTGGAACGCCCGTGGCCGCGCTGATCGAAGGCGATCACGCGGAATCCTCGAGCCTGCAGCTCGTCCCACACGAAGGTCCACTCGAGGATCCTGGCGGTGTAGCCGTGGACGAAAACCACCGGCGGTCCTTGCCCTGCAACCAACGCGTGCAGCACCGTCCCATCAGGACGGGTGATCTCGACGTGCGCCCCCTCGGGTTCAGCGATAAGCCGTTCGGGTGGAAACGGGTCCGGGTTCTGCTGGATCCGCATGACCATGGCCCGCGCGGCGCCCCAGCCCGCCAAGCCAGTCGCACCGACCAACGCCGCGGCCGCGGCCAGTCCTGGTCTCACCGCGCGTCCTCTCGATGGCCGTCGCGCCATATGCCGATGTGACACCGTCAGCCGCCGACACGTTACCGATCCGGCGCGTGCCGCGACCCGCTTTTTGACGGGCGTTTAGCGATTTGCTTGGCGATCCGTGCAAGACTCCGTGCAGTTTCCGTTGGTACCGACCTCAAGGCCACACCGTGACGACTTCCGATATTCCTCCCCTGGACCAGAACACAGCGTCCCCGGCGGAGGTGATGCAGGAGCTGATTCTCGCCGCGTGGATGGCGCAGGGGATCACCGCGGTCGCCGACTTGGGCGTCGCAGACGCGCTCGCGGGCGGGCCGCTGCCGATCGATGAATTGGCCGACCAGGTCGGCGCCAACCCTGACGCGCTGCGTCGGCTGCTGCGAGCCTTGATCAGCATGGGCATATTCGCTCAACGCAATGACAGCCGCTACGAGCTGAATCCGATGGCCGAGCTGTTGCGCTCCGATGGGCCGGTCTCGATGGCTCCGATGGCGCGATTCGTCGGCTCGCGGCAACACCGCGAGCATTGGAGCCTGCTGACCGAAGCGATCAAAACCGGCAGCTCGGTGATTCCAGCGCTGCGCGGCAAGGATTTTTTCGACTACTTGGGTGACGAGCCCGAGTTCGGTCAGATCTTCAATGACGCAATGACGGGCTTGTCGGGGGCGGCAATCGGGCCCGTCGTCGACGCGTACGACTTCACGCCGTACCACACGATCGTCGATGTCGCCGGCGGTCATGGCCGCCTCCTCGCGGCGATCCTGGCATCGGCACCCAATGCACAAGGCGTGCTGTACGACCTTCCCGAGGTGATTGCGGGAGCGATGCCGTTGCTGCGGGAACTGCAAGTCGCAGAACGGGTTCGACTTGCCGAAGGCTCATTCTTCGACGGCGTTCCGGCCGGTGGCGACGCCTACGTCCTCAAACACATAATCCATGACTGGGACGACGACCGATCCGTGCAGATTCTGCGGAATGTGCGGTCGGCTGCTGCCGCCGGCGCCGCATTACTACTCGTCGAGGCGATCATCCCCGAAGACGACCGTGCATCCATCCCCAAGTGGACTGACATGGAAATGCTGCTCATCAACGATGGTCGGGAACGGACCGCCAGCGAGTACCGCCGCCTACTCGACCAAGCCGGTTTTCAGATGACTCGCGTGGTAGATACCGCATCGCGCTTCAGCATCATCGAAGCCCGCGCGGCTTAACGACGCGGGTGTCGCCGATCAGTCAGCGCTCAGTTGCCGTCTGGCGGCTTCGAGTCCGGGTCAGGGCCGCCGGTCAGGTACTTCGGACAGTAATGGGACGACGAAAGAAATGTGAACTTGGCGGCGCCGGCACCCTGGAATGCGGGGTTACGGTTGCGAAGTTCCGTGACGATCTCCGCGTCCGACTTCCCGTCGTCGAGTAGCTGACACACCGACTTGCCGGCCGTAATCGCCCGGTTTGGGTCCTGATAGGTGATGCCGGCCTGTCTGAGGTCCGTCAGGAAATCCTGATCGTTGTCGATGTCCGCATACGCCGGCGCGGCAAGCCCGATCAGGGCGGCAACGCTTGTCAGCATCAGTAGAAGTCGCATAACCCAGTAATTGTCGCAAACCTGGCAGCGAACGTGCACCCGGTCGGGCGAACCCGGCGTGAACTTTCGAAAGCCTCCCCCCGCTACCGCTACGCCGCCGGCGCCCGGGAGAACCTCGAGGATCGCATTGCCGGCCGGCTCATCCGCAATGACTCGGGCAGCGCACCGACTTGCCGGCGCTCCGGGGTTTCCCAGATGTCGCCGTCGAGAACACCGGGCAGGCCGGCCTCACTCGCGACAAAGACCGGCACTTCGCCGTGCACAAATTGACGGTGATAGTCCTTGAGCGCCGCAAAAGCCCACTTCGCCAGCAAGCAGATTGCGACCAGGTTGGCGATGGCCATCAGCGCCATCGCCAGATCGGCCAGCGCCCAAACCAGCGTCAGCTTGGCCATCGCCCCGAACACGATCGACAGCAGCGTTACAACCTTCAGCACATTGACCGCCAAGCGCCGACCACCCAGGAAGAACAGATTGGCCTCGGCAACCACGTAGTTGCTGAGCACCGAGGCGAACGCGAAGACAAAAACTACTGCGGTCATCAAAACGGTGGTCCACGACCCAATATCGGCGGCGACCGCGGACTCGGTCAGGCTCGCCCCGGCAATCGCTCCCGAGCGAGCCGGGTTGTAGGTTTCCGGACCCGACAGCAGCACGATGAACGCCGTCGCCGTGCATATCACCATCGTGTCGACGAAAACGGCGAGCGACTGGATCAGGCCCTGTTCCACCGGGTGCGAGACCGTCGCGGCGCCCGCTATGTTGGGCGAACTGCCCATCCCGGCCTCGCAGGCAAAGAGGCCTCGCCTGACACCGGTAAACATTGCGGCCAGGACACCGCCCGCGAAACCACCTGCCATCTGACGGATTCCGACCGCCCCGCCGATGATCTCCTTGATCACCGCCGGCAGCTCGGTGATGTTGACCGCCACAATCGCCAGCGCCAGCAAGGCATACACCAGCGCCACGACCGGAAGCACCGCTCCGGCGAATTGGGCGACCCTGCGCACCCCACCGAACAGCACCGGCGCGGCGAGCACCGCCAGAGCTGCCGTCGTCCAACCGATGTCGATACCGTGCGAGGACTTCAACACACCGCTGATCGCATTGGTCTCCACCATGTTGAACGCGGTCGAAAAGGTGAACACGAGCAGCACGGCAAAGACCACACCGCCCGCCCGTGAGCGCAGCCCACGCTGGATGTAAAACGCTGGGCCACCCCGGAAGGCACCGTCATCGGAGCGGACTTTGAAAATCTGGGCCAAGGTGGCCTCGATCACCGCGGTCGCCATGCCGACCGCGGCCACGACCCACATCCAAAAGATCGCACCGGGGCCGCCGACGGTGAGCGCGATAGCGACGCCGGCGATGTTTCCGGTGCCCACTCGCGACGCAAGGCCAACGCAGAATGCCTGGAACGATGAGATCCCACCGTCTTGTCGGTGGGATCTGCGGACCTGGCGAAGCATGCGCCCGAAGTACCGGATCTGAATGAATCGGGTGCGCACCGTGAAATAGATGCCAACGCCGATGAGCAAGTAGAGCAGGATGTGAGTGTTCAGGACGTTGCTAAGCGGGTCGACCAACTGCTTCTGAAGGAAGTCCAACCCTGCTTCCTCTCGACTACTGGCCGCCGTCCGTCGCCGAAATGGTATGAGCGAAATGTTGACTACACGTTTCGTTAACCCGCAGTTAGTGGACGGGAATGTAAAAACACGATCACAGTCACGGCCGCCGCCCCGCCGCTAAAAGACGCTGCTAAGAGCCGCTGCCAGCCGCTGCGCTGATGATCGAAATCGCTTGGGGGCAATACGCGGTGGCCGCGATTGCCGCGAACTTGGCGGCGTTGTCCACCTGCAGTTTGGGGTTCAGGCTTTGGATCGTCTGGACGACATCCACCATCTGCTGGCCCTGGTCGACCATTTTGCACACCGCCTTGCCGGCCGCTATCGCCCGGTTGGGGTCCGGATACGTGAGACCGGCCGCGTGCAGTGAGGCGAGGAATGCATCGTCGTTGCCGTCGGCGCGCGCGGGCACGGCGACGCCGAGCATGGCGGCGAGGCTTGTCAGCGTCAGGAGTAGCTTCACAACTCCCTGATCGTCTCAAAGGTGTGATCAGCCCGCATCTCATGCGACAAACCGAAGCGCACCCCGGCCGTCAACCCTAGGTTGACTCAGCATAACCGTCAACCTACCGTTGACGATATCTCTGACCCGACCCCGATCGCCTACCCCGTCCGCCTCGACGAGCTGATCAACGCCATCAAACAGGTGCACACCGACGTGCTGGATCAACTCACCGACGCCGCGCTGGCCGCCGAGCACCTGGGCGAGATCGCCGATCACTTGATCGGGCACTTTGTCGATCAGGCCCGCCGCTCCGGGGCGTCATGGACCGACATCGGCAAGAGCATGGGCGTCACCAAACAGGCCGCCCAAAAGCGGTTCGTCCCGCGCAGCCGAGGCCACCACCTTAGACCCCGCCCAGGGGTTCGGGCGCTTCACACCGCGGGCCCGCAACGCCGTCGTCGCAGCCCAGAACGCCGCGCACGACGCCGCCAACAGCGAGATCACACCCGGTCACCTGCTGCTCGGCCTGCTGAGCGATCCGGCTGCCCTGGCCGTCGTGTTGCTGCACCGACAGCATGTCGACATCGAGACCCTGCGGGGCGCGGTAGCCCCGGCCATGGCCACAGCCAGTTCAGGCGCCAAGCCGGAGCTCATCCCGTTCAGCGGACCGGCACGCAAAGCCCTCGAGCTGACCTTCCGCGAAGCACTTCGGCTCGGTCACAACTACATCGGCACCGAACACTTGCTGCTGGCGCTGCTCGAGCTCGAAGGCGGCGATGGACCGCTGCAGCGATGCGGCGTCGACAAGGACCGTGTCGAAGCCGATCTGATCGACGCGCTGGAATCACTCACCAGCGGCACCAGCGTCCGCCCGGACGCCGCCCAAGACGGCTGACCGGTGTGGTCCGACCCCTCCCCGTCGCGCTACCGCGTGTGCAATCATGCGAAGGTCCCCTTCAAGGGTGCCCAGGAGGCGAAGACGTGGCGAAGATGCACCGCTGGCTGATCATCCTGTCCACCTTCTTCGTCGCCGCCGCAAGTGTCACCGCCGTTGGTGTTGCCGCTCCGCGCGCGCAGGCCGGTGACGCGCCGATCGGCCACATCGGTGACACGCTGCGGGTGGACACCGGCACCTACATCGCAGACGTCACCGTCAGCAGCGTGGCACCCTGCGACCCGCCGCCGGGATTCGGCTACACGCGCAGCGGCACCTATAAAGGCTTTCCCGGCAGCACCGTCGAGCGTGCCGACGTGACGGTCCGCGCGATCAGGGTGCCCAATCCGTTCATCATGGCGACGAACGTCAGCTTCGACGGGGTGACCCCGAACGCCGACGCCTACCCGCCGCGGGCATCCGACGCACCCGACGCGCTGGACAACGTGCTCGTCAACGCGCCGAACGGCGCGATCGTGCGCGGCGAAGTGTATTGGGATGCCTACCGCGATCCCGTCTCCACCGTCGTATTGCTGGACAAGAAGACGGGCTACCACCTCGCCCAATGGAATCTTTGACCTCCTTGGAACCTCTGACGCGAACCGGACACGTCGTCACGACGGATTCCGTTGATACCCAACAGCTTGCCGCCCTTGCCGCGCGCACATTTCCGTTGTCATGTCCGCCCTCGATAGCGCCCGAGAACATCGCGTCGTTCATCAACACCAACCTGTCCGCCGCCCGCTTCGCCGAGTATCTGGCCGACCCGCAACGCGCGATCCTCACCGCACAGCAAGACGGCCGGATTGTCGGTTACGCCATGCTCATTCGCGGCGTCGCCGACGACACCAACGTGCGGCGGGCAGTTCAAATCCGCCCGGCCGCCGAGCTGTCGAAGATCTACGTGCTGCCCGACTATCACGGCGCCGGGGTCGCAACAGCACTGATGGAACGTGCGTTGGCTACCGCCGAAGAATGGGGTGTGAGCTGCGTGTGGCTGGGCGTTAACCAGGCAAACCAACGCGCACAACGCTTTTACACCAAGAGCGGCTTTACCATCAGCGGGACCAGAACGTTTCAGGTGGGCACCCGTCGCGAAAACGACTTCGTCATGGTTCGCGAGCTTCATTAGCCCCGGCGGTCAGGGCCAATAGCCGAGGAATGGCCCGAGTTCGAACTCGTCGATGCACACCGCGGTGTAGTTGGCCAGCAGATCGACGCATTCGGCGAAACCGAACACCCCGGCGAGCTGGGTCAGCTCCCCGAATGTCGCGAATGCCTTGGGAGTCGGGCATCCGGGGCACCATCCGGTCCCGGGCCGGGCAGCTGGCAGCACGCCGGCGCCAGCAGGTGAGTCTTGCTTATACCGAACCCGCCATCCAGGTACGGCCCGACACCAGGCAGCACCACCGGTCGGCCCAACAGGTTTCGGCGGCCCGCCCGGCGCTCCACGGCCCGCCGGATCGGGGCGATACGTCGCGAAGCTCACCTCGGCGAACGTTGGGGGCGGCCTTAATTGAGTGATCAGCCGCTGCGGCGACACGGTCGGATGCCGATCCACCAAGTGAGCCACCCGGCCCGAAGCGCGTGGCGCGTTCGGGGAGATGGACCCGTGCATGCAGGAACTGTAGCGGCGTGCTGCAATCGAACCCATGCCCGACTCTGGCGCCGCGGAGACGCCGCTGACGTTGCTCGGATCGGTGCGCGAACTCGACGACGGTGAGCTCCCCGCGCTCTATGCCTATCCCGAATGCAACGGGACGTGGGTGCGGGCCAATTTCATCAGCAGCGTGGACGGCGCGGCCACCGCCGATGGCAGCAGCGGCGCGATGGGAAGTCCCGGCGACCGGCTCATATTCAACCTGCTGCGTGAAATCGCCGACGTCGTCGTGGTCGGCGCGGGCACCGTGCGGATCGAGAATTATTCCGGCGCGCACCTGAGCGTCTCCCAACGCCAACAGCGGCAGGCCCGCGGGCAAAGCGAAGTCCCGCAACTGGCGATCGTCACCAGGTCGGGTCGCCTGGACCGGGACATGGCGGTGTTCACCCGGACCGAGGTGCCACCGCTGGTGCTCACCTGCACAGCGGCGGCCGATCAAACGCGCCGTCTGTTAAGCGGCCTCTGCGAGGTGGTCGACTGCTCCGGGAACGATCCGGGCGAGGTCGACGAGGCCGCCCTGCTGGCGATGCTGGGCGCCCGCGGAATGCTCCGCATCCTCACCGAAGGCGGGCCGACGCTGTTCGGCTCGTTCGCCCAGCGCGACCTGCTCGACGAACTATGTCTGACGATCGCGCCCTATGTCGTCGGCGGCCTGGCCCGACGCATCGCGACGGGCCCGGGCCAGCTGCTGACCCGGATGCGCTGTGCCCACGTCCTGACCGACGATGCCGGCTACCTATACACCCGATATGTGAAGGCCTAGCTACTGTGGTCGACATGAGTCGGCGCGTCACGTCCGCCGCGATTCTGTTCGCGGTGACCACGGTGCTGGCCGGCTGTGTCCCGGGTCTGGCCGCCGACCCGCGTTTCGCCACCAATTCCGGCGCCCGACCGCAAGGAGCGGTCAACACCAAGCCGACCCCGAGCGGTCCGCCGCAATTCGCTGCACCCAAAAACGACTTGTCATGGCACGACTGCACGTCGCGGGTGTTCACCGGTGCGGCGGTTCCCGCGGCCCCCGGCGTCCAGCTGGATTGCGCCAGTTACGACGTCGACCTGGACCCGGTCAACGGCGGGTCCGGCACCCTGAGCATCGGCGTGGTCCGCGCCCGCTCCAATCAGACCCCGCACGATGCGGGCCCCCTGGTGTTCACCACCGGCTCCGACCTGCCGTCCTCGACGCAATTGCCGGTCTGGCTCTCCCGGGCGGGCGCCGACGTGCTGCAAACTCACCCGATCGTCGCCGTCGACCGTCGCGGCATGGGCATGTCGAGCCCGATCGACTGCCGGGACAACTTCGACCGTGACGAAATGCGCGACCAGGCGCAGTTCGAAAGCGGCGACGATCCGGTTGCCAACCTCTCCGACGTCTCGAACACCGCCACCACAAGCTGCACCGACGCCATCGCCCCGGGCGCATCCGCCTACGACAATGCGCACGCCGCCTCGGATATCGAGCGACTGCGCAGCCTCTGGGACGTACCCGCGGTCGCGCTGGTGGGGATCGGCAACGGCGCGCAAGTGGCGCTGGCCTATGCCGCATCGCGGCCCGACAAGGTGGCCCGACTGATCCTCGACTCACCGGTTGCGTTGGGTACCAGCGCCGAAGCCGCCGCCGAGCAACAGGTCAAGGGCCAGCAGGCCGCGCTCGACGCGTTCGCCGCCCAGTGCATTGCGGTGAACTGCGCGCTGGGTCCCGATCCGAAACGCGCCGTCAGCGCGCTGTTGGCCGACGCCCGCGCCGGCAAAGGTCCCGGCGGCGCGTCGCTGGCCCAGGTGGCCAACGCCATCACCGTCGCTTTGGGCTACCCCTCCGGCGGCCGCGTCCACGCCACCACGAGCCTGGCCGACGCGCTGGCGAGTGCCCGCTCCGGCGACACCAATCAGCTGACCAATCTGATCAACCAAGCCGACGCGACCGAGGACTCGGACGGCCAGTTCGTCAACTCGTGCAGCGACGCGATCAACCGCCCTACCCCGGACCGGGTACGCGAACTCGTCGTGGCGTGGGGGAAGCTATATCCCCAATTCGGCACCGTCGCCGCGCTCAACATGGTCGAATGCGTGCACTGGCCCGCCGGTTCGCCGCCGGCCGCGCCGAAGGCTCTGAAGGTCGACGTCCTGTTGTTGGGTGTGCAGAGCGACCCGATCGTGGGGACCGAAGGAGTCGCCGCGACAGCGGCCACCGTCATCAACGCCAACGCGGCCAGCAAGCGGGTGATGTGGCAGGGCATCGGCCACGGCGCCAGCATCTATTCGAGCTGCGCGGTTCCTCCGCTGATCGGCTATCTCAACAGTGGCAAGCTGCCCGGAACCGACACGTACTGTCCCGCCTGACAGTTCGGACTCGGCCTAATTGCCCGGCTCCTTCTCGGCCGCTACACGGCCGCATCGTCGCCGGGCTGAGCCCCGGTGTACGGTGCGCTGGTGACGGCAGCTGACTCGACCCGAACCGGCTTGCGCGAGCGGATACTGGCCGCATTTCGTCCTCGCACCAGCGCACCGAGTGCGGCGACAATATTGCGGTCGGTGTTGTGGCCGGTGGCCATTCTCTCGGTGCTGCACCGCAGCATCGTGTTGTCCATCAACGGCAACATCACCGACGACTTCAAACCGGTCTACCGCGCGGTGAAAAACTTCAGGCACGGCCTGGACATCTACAACGAGCACTTCGACTATGTCGACCCGCACTACCTGTACCCGCCCGGCGGCACGCTGCTGATGTCGCCGTTCGGCTATCTGCCCTTCACGCCGTCGCGGTATCTGTTCATCCTGATCAACACCGTGGCCATCCTGATCGCCTGGTACTTGCTGCTGCGGCTGTTCAAGTTCACGCTGTCGTCGGTGGCGGCCCCCGCGCTGCTGCTGGCGATGTTCTGCACCGAGACGGTGACCAGCACGCTGGTGTTCACCAATATCAACGGCGTCGTCCTGCTGGCGGAGATGCTGTTCTTGCGGTGGTTGCTGGACGGGAAAGTCAGCCATCAATGGTGGGCCGGCGTCGCGATCGGTCTGACGCTTGCACTCAAACCCCTGCTCGGACCGCTGCTGTTGCTGCCGCTGTTGAACCGCCAGTGGCGGGCACTGATGACCGCCATCGTCGTCCCCGTGGTGATCAACGTGGCCGCGCTGCCGCTGGTGCCCCACCCGATGGACTTTTTCACCCGCACGCTGCCGTACATCCTGGGCACCCGTGACTACTTCAACAGCTCGATCGAGGGCAATGGCGTGTACTTCGGCCTGCCCACGTGGCTGATCGTGTTCCTGCGGATCCTGTTCACGCTGCTCGCGATCGGCGCTCTGTGGCTGCTCTACCGCTACTACCGAACCCGCGACCCGCTGTTCTGGTTCACCAACTCGACGGGCGTGCTGCTGCTGTGGTCGTGGCTGGTGCTGTCGCTGGCCCAGGGTTACTACTCGATGATGCTTTTCCCGTTCCTGATGACCGTGGCGCTGCGCAACTCGCTGATCCGCAACTGGCCGGCGTGGTTGGGGGTCTACGGCTTTCTGACGCTGGACGACTGGCTGATTTACAAATGGATGAGATATGGTCGCGCGCTGCAATACCTGAAGATCACCTACGGTTGGTCGCTGCTGCTGATCGTGGTGTTCACCGTGCTGTACTTCCGCTACCTGGACGCCAAGGCGGAGAACCGCCTCGACGGCGGGATCGATCCGGCGTGGCTGACGGCCGAACGGGAGCGCGCTAGCGTGGACGCATGAATCCGAAGGTGCAACTGACCGACGACGAGTGGCGTCAGAGACTCACCCCGGAAGAGTTTCACGTGCTGCGTCGCGCCGGCACCGAGCGGCCCTTCACCGGTGAGTACACCGACACCAAAACCGAGGGCGTCTACCAGTGCCGGGCCTGCGGTGCCGAATTGTTCCGCAGCACAGAGAAATTCGAGTCACATTGCGGCTGGCCGTCGTTTTTCGACCCGGCGAACTCCGATGCGGTGATTCTGCGCCCCGACCATTCGCTCGGAACGACACGCACCGAGGTGGTGTGCGCGAACTGCCACAGCCACCTGGGCCACGTGTTCGCCGGTGAGGGCTATCCGACGCCGACGGATCAGCGCTACTGCATCAACTCGATCTCGCTGCGCCTGGTGCCCACGGAGGCTTAGCGCCGAGCCTGTAGTTAACGCGAACTCCACTCGCACTTTCTCGCGCTAACTACAGTCTCGCGGGGCGTCAGTCCGCCCGGATGGCGTGCACTTCCCAGAACGGGGCGTGCACCCGGCCGTCGACCAGCCATGGTTCCATCGCGCGGAACCGCTCCAGCAGGGTCTGTACCTGATCGGCCATATCGGGATTGCGCGCGGCCATCATCTCGATCGTCTCGACGCTCATGTTGACCTGGTAGGTGGTCGGCCCCAGGTAGGTGATCTCCCAGCCACCGACCGGCAGCACCTGGCGAAAGTCGTCCTCGGACAACGACCGCAGCATGGTGAAGCCGTTGACGTCGTGCTCACCGAACTCGAACATGTACAGCCGCGCCCCCGGCCTGGTAGCCCGCCGCAGCGCCTGCACATAGGACCTCTGCAGGTCGGGATCGGTGCTGAAGGTGTGGTAGAAGGCGCAGTCGACGACGGTGTCGAACCGGTCCTGTAGTCCCTCCAGCTTCGTAGCGTCGGCCAGCTCGAAGTTGACCGACACCCCGGCTTTCCGCGCGTTTTCCCTGGCCCGCTCCAGTGCGGCTGCCGACCCGTCGATGCCGGTAGCCGAGTAGCCCCTTGGAGGCGTAGTAGATGGCGTGGTGACCCGGTCCGGTGCCCGGGTCGAGCACCTCCCCTTTGATCGCGCCCAATGCGACCAGCCGCCGGACCACCGGCTGCGGACCACCGATGTCCCACGGCGTGGCGGCCGGCAACCCATGCGCCATCCGGTCGTCGCGATACATCTCCTCGAAGCGGGTGGGGTCGGTAGGGTCGGGCTGGGTCATGGCAGCGAGTTCACCAGGTGCTCGACCGGCACGCGCGGCCCGGTGAAGAACGGCGTCTCTGCGCGGGTATGCCGGCGGGCGTCGGTGGCACGCAACTCACGCATCAGGTCGACGATCCGGTGCAGTTCGGGGGCCTCGAAGGCCAGGATCCATTCGTAGTCGCCGAGCGCGAACGCCGGCACCGTGTTGGCGCGGACGTCCTTGTATTCGCGGGCGGCCATGCCGTGCTCGGCGAGCATGCGGCGACGTTCCTCGTCGGGCAGCAGGTACCACTCGTAGGACCGCACAAACGGATACACGCAGACGTAGGCGCCGGGCTCTTCGCCGGCCAGGAAGGCCGGGATATGACTCTTGTTGAACTCGGCCGGTCGATGCAGCGCCACACTGCTCCACACCGGCGAGCAGGCCCGCCCCAGTGTGGTGGTGCGCCGGAAATCGGCGTAAGTCGCCTGGAGTGCTTCGACGCTTTCGGCGTGGGTCCAGATCATGAAGTCGGCGTCGGCGCGCATGCCCGCGACGTCGTAGAGGCCGCGCACCACGACGCCCCGTTCCTCTTGCAGCTTGAAAAAGGTCGACGCGTCATCGATTACGGCGTCACGCTGTTCGCCGACCACGCCCGGCCGCACGGAGAACACCGAAAACATCAGGTAGCGGGTCGCCGCATTCAGGGCGTCGTAGTCGAGCTTGGCCATGAAACCTATCGTGCCACTTCTGCATCCAAGGCCCCGACGGCCTCGATGATGCGCTGAGCCGCTCGACCGGCCGCCCCGATACACGCCGGCACACCGATGCCATCGAGGTAGCCGCCGGCCACGGCGATTGTTGGGGGCAGGCCGGCGCGTACCTCGGCGGCCAGATCCGCATGGCCGGGACCGTACTGCGGCATCGCGTCGATCCAGCGCTGTACCCGGGCATCAAACGGGGCGACTTCCAGCCCGAACACGGTGGCCAGGTCGCCCACCGCCCACGCCAGCAGCTCGTCGTCTGACGTGCTTGTGGCCACGTCATCGCCGAACCGCCCGAACGACAGCCGCAGCAGCTGCGTGTCCCCCGGTGAACCCCACTTGCGGGACGACAGGGTGATCGCCTTGGACCGCAACTGTTCGCCGCTGGCCACCAGCACGCCGGAACAGTCCGGAAACGGGGTATTGCCGGGCACCGCAAGCGCCACCACCACCGACGATGCGCTCGTGATCCGGCCGGCGGCGGTGAAGCTGCGCGGGGCGATTTCCCCGGCCAGGCGCGCCACCCGCGGGGCCGGAACGGCCAGGATCACCGCATCGGCGTGCCGACGAGCACCGGTCTCATCGAGCAGCGCCCAGCCGGGTTCGGCGCGCTCCAGGCGCCGCACTGCCGCACGGACCCAGCGCGGCCGGCTGCGCGCGACGAGCTCGTCGACCAGCACCCGGTAGCCGCCATCCAGCGCTCCGAACACCGGCCCGCCCGTGGCCGGCGACAGCGCCTGCCGGACCGCGTCGGTCAGGCTGGTGGCGCCGCGGTCGAGGGCCGCCGCCACGCCGGGGGCCGCCGCGCGCAGACCGATCGTCGCCGCGGAACCCGCATATACCCCGCTCAGCAGCGGGTCCACCGACCGGGCCACGACCTGCTCGCCGAACCGGTCGCCGACCAATGCGGCCACCGCGGGGTCGCTGCCAGGTCGCCAATCCAGCGGGCGCGTGGGTTCGGCCTCGATGCGCGCGACCGTCGCCTTGTCGACCAATCCCGCCACCGAACTCGCCGACGACGGGATCCCGACGACCGTGCCCGTGGGCAGCGGGTGCAACTCCTGTTGGCTGTAGATCAACGGCCGGGCGCCGGTGGAGACCAGTTGGCGCCCCGACAGATCCAGTTCGGCGAGCAGCGCCGGCAGCTCGGGCCGGCGCAGCACGAACGCCTCGGCACCCAGGTCCATCGGCCGTCCACCGACCAGCTCGGTGCGCAAGACGCCGCCGAGCTTCTCACCCGGCTCGAACAGCGTGATGGTCGCGTCCTCGCCGACGCCCGCGCGGAGCCGGTATGCCGCCGTCAGCCCCGAGATTCCGCCCCCGACAACACAATACGAGCGGGACGTCATAGCGAGTGGACCAGCGACACCAAGTCGGTCAGCACGCCGGGATCGGTCTCCGGCAGCACTCCGTGGCCGAGATTGAAGACGTGACCGGCCGCCCCCGCGTCCACGGCGCGGCGTCCGTCGTCGACCACAGCGCGCGCGACACGTTCCACCACCGGCCAACCCGCCAGCAGGACCACCGGATCGAGGTTCCCCTGCAGCGCCGTGCCGGGTGCGACGCGGGTTGCCGCATCGGTGAGCGCGGTTCGCCAGTCCACTCCCACCACCGTGGCTGCGGCTGGTTTCAAGGCGGCCGACATGGCGCCCAGCAGCTCGGCGGTGCCGACCCCGAAGTGCGTCATCGGCACGCCGTATTCGGTCACGCTGGCGAATACCCGCGCGCTGTGTGGTTGCACGTAGGCGCGGTAATCGGTCAGCGACAGGGCCCCCGCCCACGAGTCGAACACCTGAATGGCGTCCACCCCGGCGTCGAGCTGCACCCGCAGGAAGCCGACGGTGATATCGGTCAGCTTTTCCATCAGTGCATGCCAGCTGTCCGGCTCGGCCAGCATCATCGCCTTGGTGCGGGCGTGGTGGCGGCTCGGACCGCCCTCGATCAGGTAGGACGCAATGGTGAACGGCGCACCCGCGAACCCGATCAGCGGGATGTCGCCGAGCGCGGCCACCAGCAGCGTGACCGCGTCGGACACCGGCTGGACCCGTTGCAGCTCAAGGGGTTTCAACGCATCGATATCGGCCGCGGTGCGCACCGGCGACGCGATGACCGGCCCTACGCCTGCCACAATGTCCAGGTCGACGCCGGCGCCGAGCAGCGGCACCACGATGTCGGAGAACAATATCGCCGCGTCGACGTGGTGGCGGCGCACCGGCTGCATGGTGATCTCGCAGACCAGCTCGGCGTCGAAGCAGGCCGCCAGCATGTTGTGCTGGGCCCGCAGCGCCCGATATTCGGGCAGCGAGCGACCGGCCTGCCGCATGAACCACACGGGAACCCGGCTGGGTTTGCGACCGGTGACAGCGGCCAGATACGGCGACTCGGGAAGGTCGCGACGAGTACTCATTGGCCTCAATGCTGCCACGACGGCCGGGCGGCGGCCCGGGAGTGCCCACCACCGCTGCGTAATATCGACGACCGCAACCGTTGAAATGTCAGGAGCCGGGATGCCAGTTAGCCACCCTCCAGTGAGTTACGACGAGTTCCCCAGCCTTCGCTGCGAGCCCGGCGACAAAACCGGCCTTGAAGGCGTGCTGACGCTGGTTCTCGACGCCCCCGGGCTGAATTCGGTCGGGCCGCAAATGCACCGCGACCTCGCCGACATCTGGCCGGTGATCGATCGCGATCCGGCCGTGCGTGTGGTCCTGGTCCGCGGCGAAGGCAAAGCCTTTTCCTCCGGCGGCAGCTTCGACCTGATTGCGGAAACCATCGGCGACTACGAAGGCCGCCTCCGCATCATGCGCGAGGCCCGCGATCTGGTGCTCAACATGGTCAATTGCGACAAGCCCGTCGTCTCCGCGATCCGAGGGCCGGCTGTCGGCGCCGGTCTGGTGGTGGCGCTACTCGCCGACATCTCGGTGGCGGGCCGCACCGCGAAATTGATCGACGGGCACACCAAACTCGGCGTGGCGGCAGGTGACCACGCCGCGATCTGCTGGCCACTGCTGGTCGGCATGGCCAAGGCCAAGTACTACCTGCTCACCTGTGAGACGTTGCTCGGCGAAGAAGCCGAACGCATCGGCCTGGTCTCGACCTGCGTCGACGACGATGACGTGCTTGCGACCGCGGCCCGCATCGCCGAGAACCTGGCGCACGGAGCGCAAAACGCGATCCGCTGGACCAAACACAGCCTGAACCACTGGTACCGCATGTTCGGACCCACCTTCGAAACGTCGGTCGGGCTGGAATTCCTCAGTTTCAGCGGCCCCGACGTTCAGGAGGGCCTCGCCGCGCATCGCGAGAAACGCCCGGCGCGGTTCACCGGCGGAAGTGCCACTTGAGCAGGCCCGATACCGTCCGATGAGGCCCCGATGAGGCCTCATAACGGCTTGGTCGCGGCGGGTGCGCGGCTCGGCGCGCCTGTTTCGGCGTGTCGGCCGATAGGTCTACCGTCGAACTCTGTGACCCGCGCCGACGACGATGCGGTGGGGGCACCGCCCGCTTGCGGGGGACGAAGCGATGTGGGGGTACCACCCGCTTGCGGGGGAGAGGAGCGGCGCTCGTGACCTCAGCTGAACCGGCCCCATTCCGCGAGGCGGTCGCGGCGATGAACGCCGTCACCGTGCGGCCGGAGATCGAGCTGGGCCCCATCCGGCCGCCGCAGCGCCTGGCGCCCTACAGCTACGCGCTGGGAGCCGAGGTCAAACATCCCGACCTCGCGATCGTCCCGGAGCGATCCGAGGGCGACGCCTTCGGCCGGTTGATCCTGTTGTACGACCCGGAAGGCGCCGACGCGTGGGACGGCACCATACGCCTGGTCGCTTACATCCAGGCCGACCTGGACCCCAGCGAGGCCGTCGACCCGCTGCTGCCCGAGGTGGCCTGGAGCTGGCTGGTCGACGCGCTGGAGTCCCGCACCGAGCATGTCACCGCCCTGGGCGGCACTGTCACCGCCACCACATCGGTGCGCTACGGCGACATCTCCGGACCGCCACGCGCCCACCAGCTGGAGCTGCGGGCGTCGTGGACCGCGACCACCCCCGATCTCGGCGTCCATGTCGAGGCGTTCTGCGAGGTGCTGGAACACGCCGCGGGCCTACCGCCGACCGGCGTCACCGACCTGAGTTCGCGGTCACGCGCCTAACATGTGCGAACCGTCGGCCCACGGGCCCGGCAGTACCGCGCCCGAACCCACCCCGCTACTGCACCCGGCCGAAGGCATTCCCGATCTGTCAGTGACCGTCCGCGAGATCGAGGCAGCCGCACAACTCCTGGACCGTGGGCGCGGACCGTTCGCGGTGGACGCCGAGCGAGCGTCGGGTTTCCGCTACTCCAACCGGGCCTACCTGATCCAGATCCGCCGGGCCGGCGCCGGCACCGTGCTCATCGACCCGGTCAGCCACGGCGCCGACCCGCTGGACGCGCTGCGGCCCGTCGCCGAGGTGCTGGGCACAGACGAATGGATCCTGCACTCCGCCGATCAGGACCTCCCCTGTCTGGCGGAGGTCGGCATGCGGCCGCCGGCGCTGTACGACACCGAGCTCGCCGGTCGGCTGGCCGGGTTCGAACGGGTGAACCTGGCGACCATGGTCGATCGGCTGCTGGGTTTCGGGTTGGTCAAGGGCCATGGAGCGGCCGACTGGTCCAAGCGCCCACTGCCCGCGGAGTGGCTCAACTACGCCGCCCTGGACGTGGAACTCCTCATCGAGCTGCGCGAGGCCATCGCGAACGTCCTGACCGAGCAGGGCAAAACAGACTGGGCCGCCCAGGAATTCGACTATCTGCGGACCGTGGGCGCCGGAGACGCCGCCCCGGTTGCCCGACGGGACCGTTGGCGACGGACGTCCGGGATCCACCGAGTGCGTGACCAGCGCGGCTTGGCCACGGTGCGCGAATTGTGGACGGCGCGCGACCGTATCGCCCAGCGGCGCGACATCGCGCCCCGCCGCATCCTGCCGGATTCGGCCATCATCGATGCCGCCATCGCCAATCCGAAGACGGTAGAGGACCTGATCGCGTTGCCGGTCTTCGGTGGGCGCAACCAACGTCGCAGCGCTCCGATGTGGTTTTCGGCGCTGGAAGCGGCCCGGCGAAGCAAAAATCCGCCCGAGGAGGCCGAGCCGCCGAACGGCCCGCCACCGCCGGCACGGTGGAGCAGGCGCAAACCGGAGGCCGCCGCCCGGCTGGAGGCCGCGCGGCCGGCGCTGGCGGAAGTATCGCAGCGGGTCGGGGTTCCAACGGAGAACCTGGTCTCACCTGACCTGGTGCGACGGCTGTGCTGGGACTGGGAAACCGCACCCGATCCTGTCGAGGCTGTCGAAGAGTTTCTGCGCGCCGGGGAGGCGCGGGTGTGGCAGCGCGAACTCGCGGTGCCCGTTCTGGCTCGGGCGCTGAAGCCGCCCCCCGATACCGGCGCCGAAATCGACGGCAGCGCGCAAAAGTCCGAGGCAACGGCACGCCAACGTCGATCTCGACGATGGAGCTAGTCGAGATGTTCGCGGATCTCCGCTTCAGAAACACAGCTGCCTAGTGCGGCGACCCAGCCGGTGATCCGACGGGCCACGTCCTGATCGGTCAGCCCGAGATCGGCCAGCAGCTCACTCCGTGAGGCGTGCTCATAGAACTCCTGCGGGAGGCCTACGTCGCGGCACGGAACGTCGATCTCCGCGCGTCGCAGCGCGGCGGACACCGCCGAACCCACACCGCCGCTGACTCCGTTGTCCTCCAAGGTGACGACCAGTTTGTGCTGCGCCGCCAGTTCGAGGACACCCTGCGACACCGGCAGCACCCAGCGGGGGTCGATCACCGTCACGCCGATCCCCTGGTTGTGTAGCCGCTTGGCCACCGCCAATGCCATCGGCACGAACGCGCCGACTCCCACCAGCAGCACGTCGTGGTTGCACCCACTGGCCGGTACCGCGAGCACATCCACGCCCGAGCGCCGCTCCAAAGCCGGGATGTCTTCACCCACATCACCTTTGGGGAACCGTATCGCCGTCGGACCGTCGTTGATGTCGAGCGCCTCACCGAGTTCCTCGCGCAGCCGCGTGGCATCCCTTGGTGCGGCCACCCGAATGCCGGGCACGATGCCCAGCATCGACAAATCCCACATGCCGTTGTGGCTGGCGCCATCCGAGCCGGTGATCCCGGCCCGGTCGAGCACCATGGTGACGGGCAGCTTGTGCAGCGCCACATCCATCATGATCTGGTCGAAGGCCCGGTTGAGGAACGTCGAATAGATGGCCACCACCGGGTGCATCCCGCCCATCGCGAGGCCGGCCGCCGACGTCATCGCGTGTTGCTCGGCGATGCCGACGTCGAACAGGCGATCCGGAAACTGTTGCCCGAACGCCGTCAGCCCGGTGGGGCCGGGCATCGCCGCGGTGATCGCCACGATGTCGCGGCGCTTTTTGCCGTAGGCGATGAGCGCGTCGGAAAACGTCGCCGTCCAACCGGGACCGGCGACCTTGGTGGCCCGACCGGTGACGGGGTCGATCACGCCGCAGGAATGCATCTGCTCGGCTTCGTCGTCTTCCGCCGGCGCGTAGCCCATCCCCTTGCGGGTAACGACGTGCACGATCACCGGGCGACCGAAGCCGCGGGCGTGGCGCAGTGCGACCTCCACCGCGCGTTCGTCGTGACCGTCGACCGGGCCCACGTATTTCAGCCCCAGATCGGTGAACAGCAGCTGTGGTGACAAAGAGTCCTTGATGCCGGCCTTGACGCTGTGCATGAAGCGGTAGGCGATCTTGCCGACGAGCGGCATCGCGCGCAGCGCGTCGCGGCCCTTCTCCAGGGCCTGCTCGTAGGCCGGCTGCAGCCGCAGCGTGGCGAGATGGTCGGCGACACCGCCGATCGTCGGCGCGTAACTGCGGCCGTTGTCGTTCACCACGATGATCACCGGACGGCGAGAAGCGGCGATGTTGTTCAGCGCCTCCCAGCACATACCGCCCGTGAGCGCGCCGTCCCCCACCACCGCGACCACGTGCCGGTTGCGGTGACCGGTCAGCTCGAAGGCCTTGGCCAGGCCGTCGGCGTACGACAACGCGGCGCTGGCGTGGCTGGACTCCACCCAGTCGTGTTCGCTCTCGGCGCGCGACGGATACCCCGACAGCCCGCCCTTTTTGCGCAAGCTCACGAAGTCCTGGCAGCGTCCCGTCAGCATCTTGTGGACGTAAGCCTGGTGCCCCGTGTCGAAAATGATCGGATCATGCGGTGAGTCGAACACCCGATGCAGCGCCAGCGTCAGTTCGACCACGCCGAGGTTGGGCCCCAGGTGTCCCCCAGTGGCAGCAACCTTGTGGATCAGGAACTCGCGAATCTCGGCAGCCAGTTCGCGTAGCTGCTGTTGGGAAAGGTGCTGCAGATCAGCGGGCCCGCGGATCTGTTCGAGCATCCCGCTAGTCTACGCAGCGACCGCGCAGTGGTCCCGTTACGCGGTTTGCGATTTCCGCCATCCATCGCTGCAGCCGCGCCTTTGGTAGCCTCGGTCCGCGGTGAGCCGGGAAGCCTGGTCGGCAATGTTGTCCTGCGACCCCGGAGTACACCATGAGCCTAGACGTCGAGCACACCGCGCTCACCCTGCGGACGTATCGTCACACTATGCGCGCCGAGCAGATCGCCGAAGACTTTCCGGTCGTCAGCATTGACGCGGACGCACTGGAGGCTGCCCAGATGCTCGCGGAGCACAGACTGCCCGGGCTCTTGGTCACCGACGCTGAAGGAAATCCCTACGCGGTGTTACCCGCCTCCCAGGTCGTCCGGTTCATCGTGCCCCGCTATGTGCAGGACGATCCCTCACTGGCCGGCGTGCTCAACGAATCGGTGGCTGACCGCTGTGCGGAGAAGTTGAGCGGCAAAAAGGTGCGCGATGTGTTGCCGGACCATCTGGTTGACGTACCTCCGGCCAACGCTGACGACACCATCATCGAAGTGGCCGCACTCATGGCGCGGCTGAGGAGCCCGCTGGTCGCGGTGGTCAAAGACGGCAGGCTAATCGGGGTGATCACGGCATCGCGCGTCCTCGATGCGGCGCTGAAGCATTGATTGCAACGGATTTGGCGATCACGGGTCTGCGGGTAGAGCTACAGGAAACTCGATGAGCGTCATTGCGATCGGCGTGTTCGTGGTCGCCTATGCCCTGATAGCCAGCGATCGCATCAACAAAACGCTGGTGGCGCTCGCGGGCGCCGCAATCGTGGTCGCCTTGCCGATAATCGATTCCGATGACGTCTTCTACTCCCACGAGACCGGAATCGATTGGGATGTCATCTTTTTGCTGCTGGGGATGATGATCATCGTCAGCGTGCTGCGCCAGACCGGTGTGTTCGAGTACGTCGCGATCTGGTCGGCAAAACGCGCCCGCGGCTCCCCGCTGCGCATCATGATCCTGTTGGTACTGGTCACCGCGATCGCGTCGGCCCTGCTGGACAACGTGACCACGGTGTTGCTCATCGCCCCGGTAACGCTATTGGTATGTGACCGGCTGGCGATCAATCCGGCACCTTTTTTGATGGCCGAAGCGTTCGCATCGAACATCGGCGGCACGGCGACATTGGTCGGCGACCCGCCTAACATCATCATCGCCAGCAAGGCCGGCCTGACATTCAACGACTTCCTGATCCATCTGGCGCCGATCGTGATCATCGTGATGGCCGTCCTGATCGCGATGCTGCCGCGCTTGTTTCCCGGTGCTTTCAGCGTCGACCCGGAGCGGGTCGCCGACGTCATGTCGCTGGAAGAAAAGGAGGCCATTCGCGATCACGGGCTGCTCATCAAATGCGGCGTTGTCTTGGTGGCGGTGTTCACGGCGTTCGTCGCCCACGCGGCCCTGCATGTGGGGCCTTCGGTCGTGGCGCTGTTGGGCGCCGGCATCCTGGTCGTGGTGTCCAGGCTGGAGCATTCCGAGTACTTGTCCAGTGTCGAGTGGGACACGCTGCTGTTCTTCGCCGGCCTGTTCATCATGGTCGGCGCCCTGGTGAAGACGGGCGTCATCAAGCAGCTTGCACACCTGGCGATTACCGCCACCGGCGGCAACACCTTGATTGCAACGATGGTGATCCTCGCCGGGTCGCTGGTGATCAGTGGGATCGTCAACAACGTTCCGTACGCCGCGACAATGACGCCGATCGTCGCCGATTTGGCCCCAGCCCTGGTAGACCACATCAACCCCGGCGTCTTGTGGTGGGCTCTTGCGCTTGGCACCGACTTCGGCGGCAACCTCACCGCCGTGGGCGCCAGCGCCAACGTCGTCGTCCTCGGAATCGCCGGGCGCGCCGACAATCCCATCTCCTTTTGGGAATTCACCCGCAAGGGCATGGTCGTCACGGTGGTCTCGTTCGTGCTTGCCGCCGTCTACCTGTGGCTGCGCTACATCGTAATGGCCTGACCGGCCTAATATTTGGCGCGGAAGCGGCCGAACAATACCCAGGCGATCGTCAGGTTGTAGACGATGCCGGCGAGAAGATACGGCCACCAGGTGCCATTGTCGTTGGCGACCCATCTCTAATGGTGGCTAGAGGATGCCGGTGACCGAACACGCAGATCAACACGACGCGGCCGAAGGGCTCGCACTCGTGCTCGCCAATCACAGTCTGCAACGGATGACCGCCCGGGTGCTCGCCATCCTGCTGTTCACCGAGCAGACGAGCATGACGATGGGCGAGTTGGCCGAGCGGCTGCGAGCCAGCTCGGGTGCGATCTCCGGCGCAATCAAAATGCTCACCTCCGTGGGCCTCGTCGAGCGGGTGCCCGCCCCGGGCAGCAGACGGGATCACTATCGGCTGCGCGACGACGCGTGGGCGACCCTTTTCACCAACCAGAACATCGTGATATCGGCCATGCAGGCCGCGGCCGAAGCCGGGATCGCGGCGACCGGATCGGGCAGCCTGGCCCAGCAACGGCTCACGCGGATGCGGGATTTCTACGCCTTCATGCTCGACGAGATCCCGGCCCTGCTGGAGCGCTGGCAGCAGCGATCGCCTGGTTAGCGGGTCACCAGCGCGACGCATTCGGTGTGATGGGTCAGCGGGAATGCATCGAACACTTTGATCTTCTCGACGGCATAACCATGACCGAGGTAAAGGCCGATATCACGAGCGAAAGATGCTGCTTCACAACCGATGTGCACCACACGCGGGACTTCGGCGGCCGCCAGTAGTCCGATGACATCGCGCCCTGCACCCGCCCGCGGCGGATCCAGCACCGCCACATCGGCGCTCGCTCGTTGCGCCGTCAGCGCCCGCCGCACCGAGTCGGTGACGACATTCACCTGTGGCAGATCAGCCAGTGCGGCCCGCGCGGACCGCGTCGCCGCGCGCGACGTATCGACACTCACCACCCGTCCGGACTTCCCGACCGCGTCGCCAAGCACCGCGGCGAACACGCCCGCACCGCCATAGAGATCCCAGGCAGTCGTGCCGGCGCCGGGCTGTGCCCAGTCGGCGACCAGGCTGCTGTACACCCCGGCCGCGTCCCGATGCGCCTGCCAGAAGGCTGTTACCGGGACCTGCCAGCTGCGCCCGCGCAGTCGCTGCACTGCCTCACAGCTACCCTCCACCACCTTGGTCGCCGTATGCCTGCCCTGCCGCAGGGTACGCACCACATGGCGCGCGCCGTCGTCGTCGACGGCCACGTGCAGCTGGGCGGTCGGCGGCCAATCCGCCACGGCGAGTCCGTCGAGCATGCCGGCCGGCAACTGCGCGCAATGCAAGTCGGTCACCAGTTCGTCGCTGTGATACCGGTGAAAGCCGGGGCGACGGTCTGCGCCCACGTCAAGCCGGACCCGGGTGCGCCAGCCGGTCGGTCCGGAATCCGACAGCGGCTGCGCCTCGCCGCTCCAGCGGTGTCCGCCCAGCCGTTCCAGCTGATTGGCCACGACCCGTGCCTTGAGCGTCCGGGCCGCCTCCGGGGCAACAAACGCCAGATCGCAACACCCGGCACCGTCCACCCCGGCGATCGGGCACAGCGACACGGTCCGGTCGGCCGCCGGCTCGATCACCTCGATAACCTCTGCGTGCCAATGAGACCCGCGGTCCGCGGTGACCCGCACCCGCACCCGCTCACCGGGCAACGCGTAGCGGACGAACACCACACGGCCTTCGTGGTGCGCGACGCAGCTGCCGCCGTTCGCCGGGGCACCGGTGACTAACGTCAATTCCCCGAAAGGAGATGGCACCTCGTCGGGTGCGCGAGTCAAATCACGGGTCAATCGAAGATTCCCCGGCGGGCGTCACCCGGAGCCCCGTGCGGCTGCAAGGTCTTGCGGCGTTCCGACGACGTCAATTGCCACGGAACCGAAGTCACCATCACGCCCGGCATGAAAAGCAGCCGGCCCTTGAGTCGAAGCGCGCTCTGGTTGTGCAGCACCTGCTCCCACCAGCGGCCCACCACATACTCCGGAATGAACACCGTGACCACGGTGCGTGGCGAGTCCTCCCTGGCTCGTTTGACGTAATCCAGCACCGGGCGGGTGATTTCGCGATAGGGCGAGGCAATGACCTTGAGCGGCACGCTGATATCGCTTTCCTCCCACTGGTGCACGAGCTCGTGGGTTTCCGCATCGTCGACGCTGACCGTCACGGCCTCCAACACGTCCGGCCGGGTCGCGCGGGCGTAGGCCAGTGCGCGCAGCGTCGGCATGTGCAACTTCGACACCAGCACCACGGCGTGATTGCGGCTGGGCAAGACCATTTCGTTTTCCTGCGCTGCGGCCCGTTCCGCCAGTTCCCGATTGACGGCGTCGTAGTGCCTGCGAATCATCTTCATCAAGATGAACAGTGCACCCATGGCGACAATCGCGATCCACGCGCCGGCAAGGAATTTCGTGATCAGCACGACGAGCAGGACGGCGCCGGTGGACACCAAGCCGACTGTGTTGACTATCCGGGAGCGCACCATTTTGCGGCGCGCCGAAGGATCGGTCTCTGCGCTGAGCAACCGGGTCCAGTGCCGGACCATCCCGATCTGGCTGAGCGTGAACGAGATGAACACGCCGACGATGTACAGCTGGATCAGCGCGGAGAGTTCGGCGCGGAATGCCACCACCGCACCGATGGCCGCCGCCGACAGGAACAAGATCCCGTTGGAGAACGCCAGCCGATCCCCGCGGGTGTGGAGCTGGCGTGGCAGATAGCTGTGCTGCGCCAGGACCGAGCCGAGCACCGGGAAGCCGTTGAACGCCGTGTTGGCGGCCAACACCAAGATCAGCGCGGTGACCGCGGCGATCACCAAGAACCCGAGGTGAAAGCCGCCGAACACGGTCTGTGCCAGTTGGGCGACCAGCGTCTTCTGTTGATAGCCTGGCGGGGCGCCGGTCAGCTGCGTGGTGGGATCGTCGACGAGTTGGACCCCGGTCTGCACGGCCAGCGTGACCATACCCATCATCAGTGTCACCGCGATGGTGCCCAGCATGAGCAGCGTTGTTGCGGCGTTGCGGGACTTCGGCTTTTGAAACGCCGGCACCCCGTTGCTGATCGCCTCCACACCGGTCAGGGCCGCGCACCCCGAGGAGAACGACCGGGCCACCAGGAATGCCAGCGCAATACCAACGACTTTGCCGTTTTCGGCGTGCATCTGAAAGCCTGCGGATTCGGCGTGCAGCGGGTTGCCCAGCACGTAGATCCGGAACAGCCCCCAGCCGAGCATGGCGACGACGCCGAAGATGAACGCGTAGGTCGGGATGGCGAAGGCCAGACCGGATTCGCGGACTCCGCGCAGGTTCAATGCCATCACCAGCAGGATGGCGCTCACCGCGAAAATCACTTTGTGCTCGTACACGAACGGGATCGCCGAGCCGATGTTCGACATCGCCGAGGCTATCGAAACCGCGACGGTGAGAACGTAATCCACCATCAGGGCACTGGCCACCACCAGGCCTGCGGTGTCGCCCAGATTGGTGGTGACCACTTCGTAGTCGCCGCCACCGGAGGGGTAGGCGTGCACGTTCTGCCGGTAGCTGGATACCACGACGAGCAGCACCGCGGCGACCGCCAGTGCTATCCACGGCGCCATGGCGTAGGCCGCCAGACCGGCCACCGAGAGCATCAGGAAGATTTCCTCGGGGGCGTAGGCCACCGACGACATCGCATCGGAGGCGAACACCGGCAAGGCGATCCGCTTAGGCAGCAGCGTGTGACTCAGCCGGTCGCTGCGAAACGGCTGACCTATTAGCAACCGGCGCGTGGCGGTTGAAAGTTTGGACACGAGAGCCAAGAGTAAGCCCACCCGGGTTTGGCGGTAGCGTTCGTAGGCGAGAATGTTCGCCGACCGAAATCGGCTGACCGCCGAAGGTTGGCGATCGGAGAGCTCAGGACGCCGCCGGGAGGACCCCAAGTGCGAGTAATAGTGATGGGCTGCGGCCGGGTCGGTTCTTCGGTCGCCGACGGCCTATCGCGGATCGGCCACGAAGTCGCGGTCATAGACCGCGACAGCACCGCCTTCAACCGGCTCAGCCCGGAATTCGCCGGCGAGCGGGTGTTGGGCCAGGGCTTCGACCGAGACGTTCTGTTAAGGGCCGGCATCGAGGAGGCGGAAGCGTTCGCCGCGGTGTCATCCGGCGATAACTCCAACATCATCTCGGCGCGACTGGCGCGGGAGACCTTCGGCGTCAAGCGCGTCGTCGCCAGGATCTATGACGCCAAGCGCGCCGAGGTCTACGAACGCCTCGGCATACCCACGATTGCCACCGTGCCCTGGACCACCGATCGCCTGCTCAATGCGCTGCTCCGGGAGAACGAGACCGCCAAGTGGCGCGATCCGACCGGTACCGTCGCCGTCGCCGAGGTGGTCTTGCACGAGGACTGGATCGGGCACCGGGTCACCGATCTGGAGCAGGCCACCAGCGCCCGGGTTGCGTTTTTGATCCGCTTTGGAGCGGGCGTCTTGCCGGAACCAAAAACTGTCATCCAGGCCGGCGATCAGGTCTATGTCGCCGCGATATCCGGCCGCGCCGCCGAGGCGGTAGCCATCGCAGCGTTGCCACCCAGTGAAGAGCTTGAATGAAGCCGAGCGACTGGTTAAAGGAGCGGCGCACTATGAACACCGCCGACGACGAAGACGCCGGCGCAGCCGGGGTTGAGGAGCTATCTGGCGCACTATGAACACCGCCGACGACGAAGACGCCGGCGCAGCCGGGGTTGAGGAGTGGCGCAAATGAAAGTAGCTGTCGCCGGGGCCGGCGCGGTCGGCCGCTCGGTCGCTCGCGAACTCGTCGGCAACGGCCACGACGTGACGCTGATCGAGCGCAACCCCGATCACGTCGACGTCGACGCCATCCCCGCCGCGCACTGGCGCCTGGGCGATGCCTGCGAACTGAGCCTGCTGGAGTCGGTGCACATGCAGGATTTCGACGTGGTGGTGGCCGCAACCGGCGATGACAAAGCCAACGTCGTGCTAAGCCTGTTAGCCAAGACCGAATTCGCCATACCCCGGGTGGTGGCCCGGGTCAACGATCCCCGCAACGAATGGCTGTTCACCGACGCGTGGGGCGTGGATGTCGCGGTGTCGACGCCGCGCATGCTGGCTTCGCTGATCGAAGAGGCCGTCGCCGTGGGCGATCTGGTGCGACTCCTGGAATTCCGCAGGGGGCAAGCCAACCTCGTCGAGATCACCCTGCCGGACGACACGCCGTGGGGCGGTAAACCGGTGCGCAAACTGCAGCTGCCCCGCCATGCCGCGCTGGTGACGATCTTGCGCGGCCCCCGAGTTATCGTGCCCGAGGCAGACGAGCCGCTGGAGGGTGGCGACGAGCTACTCTTCGTGGCGGTCGCCGAGGCCGAGGAGGATCTGCAAAAGATGCTGCTGCCGGCCACCTCACCACCCGACGAGCCCTAAGCGGCCGATCTGGAACTGAGCCCGGCGGCTAGTCGCGGACGGTATCCGCCTCGATTGGGGCGCGGGCGCTGTCGATGGCGGATATGGCACGCTGGGCCGACTTGATTGCGGCGTACGTCGCCAGTGCAGCCATCACGGTCAGCGGCCAGCCCATCCCGATCCGCGCCACCGCCAGCCAACCGGTCTGATCGGCGTCGTAGAGGTGCCGCTGGACCACGAACCGGGAGCCAAATACCAGCACCCAGCCCAGCGAGGCGACGTCGAACGCATAGACGGCCCGGGGCACGTCGCGCCAGCCACAACCACGCCCGCTGGCCCAAACCCAGACGTAGCCGACCAGGGGCCGGCGGATCACGACCGACGCCGCGACGACCACCGCCCACAGCAACGACATCCAGATGCCCAGCAAGAAGTAGCCCTTGGACTCCCCCACTAGGTAGGCAACAACCGCGCAGACGGCGACACCGGCGAACCCGGAGAATGCCGGCTGCGCGGATTCCCGCCGAATCAGCCGCCATAGCAAGACCAGTGCGGCGACGACCACCGCGGCCCCGATTGCGGGAAGCAAACCGGACAGGCTCGAAGCCGCCACAAAGGTCACCACCGGCAGCGACGAGTAGATGACACCACTCACACCGCCTGCCTGTGCCAGCAGACGTTCCAGCCTGATGCGACTGGTGGACTCCCGTGGGGGTTGCGGGCTTGCCCCCAAATTGCCGGGGATAGTCACCGCTGAATTTCGTAGTGCGGGTTGTAAATGGCCTTGGCGCCATTCTCGAGCGTGCCCAGCCGGCCCCGCACCCGCAGGGTGCGGCCCGAGTCGATGCCGGGTATGCGGCGTTGACCCAACCACACCAGCGTGACGGTGTCGCTACCGTCGAACAGTTCGGCGCGGACTCCGCCGGAACAACCCTTGCCGTTCGTTTCCACGCTGCGCAGGGTGCCGACCATCGTGACCTCCTGGCCACGCTCGCAATCGATCACACGCTGCGCGCCGGTACTCGCGACCTCGTCGGACAACTCCTCGGAATCGCGTTGCTCCGGATCCTCGGTCAACCGACGGGTGAGCCGGCGCAGATATCCTTGGGGCCCCATGGCCACTCCTGACAATGCTGATACAGCTATCGGCGCTTCCATCAATGCCAACGGACACCGTAGACCTCTTGGTTCCCCGGCGCCAACCGAATCAAACCTGATGTTGGAGTGCCCGTGAACACCGGGGCACTATCAAGGGGTGACTGTCGATCTGCGCGGTGTCACAACCGTGTTGTTGCCCGGGACCGGGTCCGACGACGACTATGTCTACCGGGCATTTTCCGGCCCCTTGCGCGAGGTCGGCGCGTTACTGGTGACACCGCCGCCCCAGCCGGATCAGTTGATCGAAGGCTATCTGTCGGCTTTGGATGCCGCCGCGCGCAACGGGCCGATTGCCGTCGGCGGTGTCTCGATCGGCGCCGCGGTGGCGGCCGCCTGGGCACTGGCCCACCCCGATCACACGATCGCCGTCCTGGCCGCACTGCCGGCCTGGGCCGGGATCCCCGGAACAGCGCCCGCGGCACTCGCGGCGCGGTATTCGGCGTCGCAGCTGCGCGCTGACGGATTGGCGGCAACGACCACCCAGATGCGCGCATCCAGCCCGCCGTGGTTGGCCGACGAGCTGACCCGGTCGTGGCGTGCTCAGTGGCCCCAATTGCCCGACGCCATGGAGGAAGCGGCCGCCTACGTCGCGCCGAGCTGCGCCGAGCTGGCCCGGCTGGCCACGCCACTGGGGGTGGCCGCCGCGGTCGACGATCCCATTCACCCGCTGCAGGTGGGTGTGGACTGGGTCACCGCCGCGCCGCGCGCGGCCCTGCGGACGGTGACGCTGGATCAGATCGGCACGGATCCGGCCGCTTTGGGCGCGGCCTGCCTGGCGGCCCTCGCCGAACTCTAGCCGATTGCCCGACTCCTCAGCCGCCCGTTCCGGGCCGCATCGTCGTCGGGCTAACCGCCGGTGGTGGTGCGCAGCTGCTGCATTGCCGATCCTTCGGCACTGCGGCGTGCGGCCGGCTCGTTGGCCGCCTGTTGCGCCTCAGCCTGCTGCGCGGCCGCGGCCTCCCGCAGCTGCTGCGCCATCGGCTCGGGCAGCTGCACGGTCAACGGCGTCCGTACCGGAAGCGGTGTATCACCACGGCGAACAACGGTGTCGGCCAACGCCGCACGCGCCTCCTGCTCCAACGCTTCCATGGTCTCGTGTGGGCCGTTGATGACGCAGCGGATCATCCAGCGGTAGCCGTCGACCCCGATGAAGCGCACCACGCCCGAGGCGGTGCCGACCACTTCCCGACCCCACGGGCCGTCCTTGATGCTGACCTTGGCCGAGTCCTTGCGCAACGATTCGGCGAGTTCGCCGGCCACCTCGCGCCACAGGCTGCCCGTCTTCGGCGCCGCATAGGCGGCGATGGTGAAACGGCCATTGGGTGTGACGACCCACACCGCGCTCGGGACACCGGTCTCGGTCAGCTCGACCTGCAGCTGGCCAGCCTCCGGCATGGGAATGAGCACCGAGCCCAGGTCGAGTCGGGCCAGCTCAGCGACCGCGGGATCGTCGAAGTCGTCGATATCAAACGGGCCCTCGAGCTCTTCTGATCCTTCGGGGGCCTGCTCGTCGGCATCCGCGATGTCGTCCGCCGATTCCGTGTCCACGCCGGCCGGCCCGGCGGGAGTGTGTTCGCTGTCGTCTTTGCGTGAACGTCTACCGAATGCCATCACCAGCGCCGCTCCTCCTCATCGCTTCGCTCTGCATCGTCGCTGGCGGTCACAAACTCGCATGTCCGCCGGAGGAACCGTGACCGCCATCGCCACGGGATGTTTCGGCCAGCCCGGCCTCGTCGAACGACGACACCTCGACCAGCTCCACTAACTCGACCCGCTGCACCAGCAACTGGGCGATGCGGTCGCCGCGGTGCACCACGATGGGCTCGACAGGGTCGAGATTGATCAGCGAAACCTTGATCTCGCCGCGATAGCCCGCGTCGATGGTGCCCGGACTGTTGACGATCGAAAGCCCCACTCGCGCGGCCAATCCCGAACGGGGGTGGACCAAGCCGACCATTCCGTACGGAATGGCGACCGCCACGCCCGTTCCCACCAGGGCACGTCGCCCGGGGTCCAGCTTGACGTCTTCTGCGCTGTAGAGATCGACCCCGGCGTCGCCGCCGTGGGCGCGGCTGGGCAACGGAAGCCCCGGGTCAAGGCGGACAATGGCCAGACTGGTCGACACGGGGCCACAGATTACCCTTGACTGCGTGTCTGGGACGCGCGTCGCGCCGCACAGCGTGCGATATCGCGAACGACTATGGGTGCCATGGTGGTGGTGGCCACTCGGCTTCGCGCTGGCGGCGCTGATCGCTTTCGAAGTCAACCTCGGTGTTGCCCCCAAACCCTCGTGGCTGCCGTTCGCAACGCTGGTCGCGGTGGCGGCCGGAACTCTGTTGTGGCTGGGCCGAACGGAGATCCGGGTCACCGCCGGTGACGGCAGAGTGGAACTGTGGGCCGGAGAGGCGCACCTGCCTGTCACCGTGATTTCCCGGTCTGCCGTCATAGAGCGCTCTGCCAAGTCCGCAGCCCTAGGCCGCCAGCTCGACCCGGCAGCCTACGTACTGCATCGGGCATGGGTCGGACCGATGATCCTGATGGTCCTCGATGACCCAGACGACCCGACACCGTACTGGCTGGTGAGCTGCCGTCACCCGGAGCGGGTGCTGTCGGCATTGCGCAGCTGACCGATCAGGCTGCGCAGTCGGTACAGATCATCACGCCGTTCTTCTCGCTGGCCAGCCGGCTGCGGTGTTGCACCAGGAAGCAACTCGAGCAGGTGAACTCGTCAGCCTGCTTCGGGATGACGCGAACCGACAGCTCTTCGCCAGACAGGTCGGCGCCAGGTAGCTCGAAAGACTCGGCAGATTCAGATTCGTCCACGTCGACCACGGCCGAAGCCGCTTCGTTGCGTCGTGCTTTGAGCTCCTCCAGCGAGTCCTCCGAGACGTCATCCGTCTCGGTACGCCGCGGAGCGTCATAGTCGGTAGGCATCGCCCTATCCCCTCACATGCCCTCGTTACTCAAGCAACGCTTTGTACCAGCGTCGAACGCATCCACCAAATAATTCGTGCCCGTATCTCGGCCCATTAAGGTGTGATTTACGTCACAGTTCGATATTGGCCCTTGTGTTCGCCTTTGAACAGTGTGTTTAACGTGCGACTAAAGTGCAGCTGTGGTCGCACAAATCACCGAGGGTACAGCTTTTGACAAGCACGGTCGGCCCTTTCGGCGACGCAACCCCCGGCCCGCCATTGTGGTGGTGGTTTTCCTGGTATTGCTGACGGGCGTGGTGTGGACTGTTGCGCTGACTCGGCCGCCGAAGGTGCACGAGGTCGCAGTGTGCAACCCACCGCCAAAACCGGACGGTTCGGCTCCGCCACAGCTCGGTGAGCAAGTGTCGCGGGCCGCGATGGCCGATGTCACACCCGCCAAACTCAGTGACACCAAGGTCCGCGTCCTCAACGCCAGCGGCCGTGGCGGACAAGCCGCCGACATCGCCGGCGCAATGAAGGATCTGGGATTCGCCGCGCCCACCGCCGCCAATGACCCGATCTATGCCGGCACCAGGCTGAACTGCCAAGGCCAAATCCGCTTCGGTACAGCCGGACAAGCCACCGCGGCCGCGGTGTGGCTGGTGGCGCCGTGCACCGAGCTGTTCAACGACAACCGCGCCGACGACTCCGTCGATCTAGCCCTAGGGACGGACTTCACCGCACTCGCCCACAACGACGACATCGATGCCGTGCTCGCCACCCTGCGCCCCGGCGCCACCGAGCCGTCAGACCCCGCGCTGCTCGCAAAGATTCACTCCAGCAGCTGCTGATCGAGTCAATCCAGGATCGGATCCAGGCCGTCGAACCGCTCCAGGACCGCCAACAACTCGTCGGCAATTCCAGGCGCGGCAGCCACCACCAAGCCGGCCCCGTTTACGTCCTGGGCCGGCAAGGACACCCGAGCCCCCGCCTCGGCCGCGATCAGCGCACCCGCGGCACAATCCCACACCTGCAGCCCGTGCTCGTAGAAGGCATCCAGCCGGCCAGCCGCGACCATGCACAAGTCCAGCGCCGCAGAACCGATGCGACGAACATCGCGTACCACCGGCAGCATTCGCGCCAACAACGCCGCCTGCGTCGCGCGGCGCTGTCGTGAGTAACCGAAACCGGTGCCCAGCAGCGCCATCGACAAATCGTCGACGGCGGTGCACTGCAACGGGCGTATCCCTTGTTCGTCGATGACGTGCGCGCCAAGCCCGGTCGCCGCGGAGTACACCCGGCCGCCGACGACGTCGGCGACCGCGCCGGCCACCGACACGCCGTCAACCTGCGCGCCGACCGACACGGCGTACGCCGGGATGCCGTAAACGAAATTCACTGTGCCGTCGATGGGATCGAGCACCCAGGTGACCGCGTCGGGCGTGGCCGCCGGATCGGCGGGCCCGCCGCCCTCCTCCCCGAGAATTGGGTCCCCGGGCCGTATTTGAGCCAACCGATCTCGCAACAGCCGTTCTGTTTCCGTGTCGACCACGGTCACGGGATCGGTTGGGGTGCTCTTCGACCGCACCGCGCCACTGGCTCGGGCATTCAAGGCACCCGCGGACGCGCCGAACACCTCGGCACGGCGGCGCCGCACAAACTCAGCGGCCTCCGTGGCCAGGGTTTCGGCCACCGAGCGCAGCCGGGCAGGCTCGTCATCAGGTCGGGTCACCGATCTATCGCATCACAGTCGCCACGGCTCCGCAGACACCCCAGCCCGCATCGTCGCCGGGCTAAGGTGAGCGGACAGCCTAGTTCCGCCGAGGAGATTCGATGACCAGCACCGACTCGACCACGGATACGCCCAGCGCCAAAACAACCGCTGGCACACCGCAGCGTCGTCGATTCGGTGTCGACGTCGGCGGCAGCGGCATCAAGGGCGGCATCGTCGACATGGACACCGGACTGTTGATCGGCGAGCGGTTCAAGCTGTTGACCCCGCAACCGGCAACGCCGCCGGCGGTCGCCAAGTCCATCGCCGAGGTCGTTCACACATTCGGATGGACTGGTCCGCTCGGGGTGACCTATCCCGGAGTCGTCACCCACGGCGTCGTTCAGACGGCGGCCAACGTGGACAAGTCCTGGATCGGCATCAACGCCCGCGACGTGATCAGTGCTGAGCTGGACGGCCAGGATGTCATCGTCCTCAACGATGCCGACGCGGCCGGGCTGGCTGAGCAGCACTACGGGGCAGGCAGAAATCAGTCTGGCTTGGTTGTGTTGCTGACGTTCGGCACAGGAATCGGCTCTGCGGTCATCCACAACGGGACGTTGATACCCAACACCGAGTTCGGGCATCTCGAAGTCGGCGGCAAGGAGGCCGAAGAACGAGCGGCGTCATCGGTTAAAGAGAAGAACAACTGGAGCTACGAAAAGTGGACCAAGCAGGTGAGCAGGGTACTGGTAGCCATTGAGAACGCGATCTGGCCGGATTTGTTCATCGCCGGGGGCGGTATCAGCCGCAAGGCCGACAAATGGATCCCGCTGCTTGGCAACCGCACCCCGGTGGTAGCTGCGACCCTGCTCAACACCGCCGGGATAGTCGGCGCGGCCATGGCCGCTACCTCCGATGTGGCGCACTGATTTTTGCCCGGCAGAGCAGTACGATCGCGCACTGTCGTTACAATGGTCCTCGGCGAACGCTCGACCCACAACGTGCGAGTACTCACGCTGATACCAATGCCGACATCGACATAGCAGATACTTTCGGTTCACCATGCCCATACCCACCGGAAGTGAGTCCAAACGAAGGGGTGTAAGTGGCAGCGACCAAGGCAAGCGCGGCAACCGATGAGCCGGTGAAACGCACCGCCACGAAGTCTCCGTCGACTCCCGCTAAGCGATCGGCGGCTAAGGCCGCCCATGGCCCCGCCCCCGCAAAAAGAGCCACCAAGACAGCCCCGCGGGCCACGAAGTCCACGACGGAACCCGAGGCCAGCGCGGCAAGCGGCACCAAGAAGAAAACCCGCTCCTCGACCAAGGGCGCCGATGCCAAGGCACCGTCCGCACGTGGAACAAAGGCGGCATCCAAAGGTGCTCCGGAGGATTCCGACGCCGACTCGGGCGCCCTCGAGTCCGACGGCGCCGTCGAGGATCTCGACGCCGAACCGGAGCTCGACGGTGAGCCCGCCGAGGATCTCGACATCGACGCCGACCTCACGCTCGACGACCTGGTGGACGACGTAGCACCCGCCGGCGCGGGCGCCGGCCTCGCCCCAGGCAACTCCGATGACGGCGAGGGGGACGCAGCCGCCTCGACCGCCGGGGCAGGCCAGGCTGCCGCCGATGAGGACGATGAGATCGCTGAGCCCACCGAAAAGGACAAGGCCTCCGGCGATTTCGTCTGGGACGAAGACGAATCCGAGGCGTTGCGGCAGGCCCGCAAGGACGCCGAGCTCACCGCCTCCGCGGACTCGGTTCGCGCTTACCTCAAACAAATCGGCAAGGTGGCGCTGCTTAACGCAGAAGAAGAGGTTGAGCTGGCGAAGCGGATTGAAGCCGGCCTCTATGCCACGCAGCTGATGGCCGAAATGGCCGAGCGCGGCGACAAACTGCCCGCTGCTCAGCGCCGCGACATGATGTGGATCTGCCGCGACGGCGACCGCGCGAAGAACCACCTGCTGGAGGCCAACCTGCGGCTAGTGGTTTCGCTGGCCAAGCGGTACACCGGCCGCGGAATGGCGTTCCTCGACCTCATCCAGGAAGGGAACCTGGGCCTGATCCGCGCGGTCGAGAAATTCGACTACACAAAGGGCTACAAGTTCTCCACGTACGCGACGTGGTGGATCCGGCAGGCCATCACTCGCGCCATGGCCGACCAGGCCCGCACCATCCGTATCCCGGTGCACATGGTCGAGGTGATCAACAAGCTGGGCCGCATCCAGCGCGAGCTGCTGCAGGATCTGGGCCGCGAGCCCACGCCTGAGGAGCTGGCCAAAGAGATGGATATCACGCCCGAGAAGGTGCTCGAGATCCAGCAATACGCCCGCGAGCCAATCTCGTTGGACCAGACCATCGGCGACGAGGGCGACAGCCAACTGGGCGACTTCATCGAAGACAGTGAAGCCGTGGTGGCCGTCGACGCGGTGTCGTTCACTTTGCTGCAAGACCAGCTTCAGTCGGTGCTGGAGACGCTCTCGGAGCGCGAGGCCGGCGTTGTACGGCTGCGCTTCGGGCTCACCGACGGCCAGCCTCGTACCCTCGACGAGATCGGGCAGGTCTACGGCGTGACCCGCGAGCGCATCCGCCAGATCGAGTCCAAGACGATGTCAAAGCTGCGCCACCCCAGCCGTTCCCAGGTCTTGCGCGACTACCTGGACTGAGGAACCCCCAGTATTATCGCGTGGGAGGAAGCCTTCGAGGCGTGGGAGGAGGCGCGGACGCGTTGGGAGGTACGGCATCCGGGTGTTGAGTTGCCGCGGCGGGTGCTGTCGGACTGCCCGTGGCACCAATCGCAAATTTAGGGCCGGTTTTTCTGGCTGGCCGCCGCACTCCCGGCGGCAGTGCGCGTCGCGGCGCCCGCGCCGTTTGTCGTGGTCCGAATCCCGTCGATCGACGGGATCGGCAATTCTCGAATTGGAACGGTTCTTCGCCGCCGAAGCCAAAGAACGACAGCGCGAAGGCGGACGAAACAAGCTTGTTCCAGATCTGGAACAAGCTACTTCTGCCAATGACCGGAAGTCCACCGCGAAAGCTCAAAAGGCCGTTGAAACGGCGCGGGCGATTCGCGTGCGGACCGACGATCGTGAGCTTAGGGTCGACGAATGAACTGGATGACGTTGCTAGCGAACGCGCTCGTACCTCTTGCGTCCGTGACTTCCAGCGCCGCCGTCGCGATCTGGACGAAGCGCATCGACGCCAGGAACAAGGCGGAAGACCGCCGCCACGAACGTGTGCTCGACTTCGAGAAGCGGGCGGCCGATGACAAGAAGGCCGTGTTGAAGTCGCTGATCTCCGCGACCGTATACGTCAAACGCGCGGCCCAATACAAGGGGGCCGGCACCGCCGAGGAGATCGCCAGCCAGCGGCGCGCCGAGGCCATCCAAGAGCTCTATGACTTCCGCATGCGTCTGGGCCTCGACGACGGCGTCGCCGAACTGTTGGTCTACGCCGCGCCACCGGTGCGCGACATGGTAAGCCTGCTACTCGACGAGTGGGATCGTCAGTTCCGCGAGCACGGCTACTCACTGACCCAATTGGATTCGTGCAAGCGGCAATTGGCGCAGACCACGGCCTGCCCTGCCCCACTGGAGGACGCCACCGTGTACTACGAGGGCGAACTCAAGTGGTCCGAGCTCAGGAAGCAGGAGACGGTGTTTCTGGACAGGTTGGGCAGGGAATCGGATCTCGATCTCGACGCACTCGTGGACCTATGCGACCGCACCCTGGAGGCCGCGCACAAGGACTTGCGCGGCGGATACGAGCTCGAGTACTGAACTCCGGGAAGCGCAGGGAATCCTCGATGCGACTATCACCGAGGTAGATCTATTGAAGGGGGACGACTGAGGCAGCCCTGTCTCGGTCAGAAGCGCGGACTGTTTATCCGCCGAGTGGTCCCTGAAACCTTGGGAGTATCGGGCCGCCCCCGAGGAGGTATCTCCTGCCCGCATATGTGGCATGTCCAATCGTCGCGCTCGAAGACTGCAGTCGCGATCACCGTGCCGACTTCTACGCCCCATTGCTCGGCTCGACGAACGGCGGTGCGTGCGCGCACTAGCTCCTTCTTGCGATGTGCGCGGTGCAGATCGCAGCGTCGTCGACTTGGCCCTCGACCAGACGGACGAGGGTCAAACATTGTGTCGCAGTCGGCGCATTTGACAAGCATCGCTGGCTTAATCTTGCCAGCAGGGCACTGACACGCCAGGTAGACCGAGATCAGTTGGGTGTAGCTATCCGTTTCGTATTTGTTGGCGGCCGTCGACCGCGCCGCGGCCACAATCTCCGTACACGGAGCTCATTTCCGTGATGACGTGTGATGTCTTTTGGGCAGTTCAGAAGGGGTCTAAGGCCCTGACCAGCACCGTTGAAAACAACCCCGGCGTGACCAGCTGCCTAGGCTGCGCGGACCTGCACCGCAGGGACCGCGATCCCGGGTGGCCGGCCATCTCCGCGCAACTGCGGAAACGATCGGGGTCGCCGATCGGGCCACCCTGCTGGCGACGGCGGCCCTGGCGCTCAGCCGGTCGGGAAATTTTAGCGCGAGTTAGCTGGCTGTAACACGGGGTTTGCGCCATCGCCGCCCGATCATCCCAGCGCATGTTGTCGGAGCCGTCGTGTACCTTGCCGGCCCGCTGCCGCAAAGCATCTGCGGCGTCGTCGCGGCCGATCGCGTCCACCATGATCGCCGTCGCCGCGTGTTTGGCGTCATGCCACGATATTCCGGCAAAGCAACGTTCGGCGTCCAGCATTGACGTGACGTACTGCAACGCCTCCCGCAGGGCCGGGTGGCGGTCGAGTATTTCGGCGGGAACACGCACGATCAGTTCCAGCGCCGCCTGTTCGGGGTCGGCGGGGTTATCAGGCACGGTGTAGGCGGGTATGGTCATGTTGAGCGGCCTCTCCTCGGACGAGAAATTGCCGTCAGTCCAAGATATTTGCCACTACAGCGCTTGTGCGCGAGCAGCATTCACCGAAGTAACGCACAGCGCTTACCGGACCCTAATGCGCGACTACCTCGACTAATCAACCGGCCATTGCGTCGGAGTTGTCGGCGCGCAAGCCGTTTCATCGGCACAGGTAACTCGGCTGCGCTCGCCAATGCTGCCGCCGTACTGTGGCCGCATGTCAGGCAGCCGCAAACGCGTCTCGTCCGGATCCGACTTTGAATCGGCCGTGGGTTACTCGCGCGCGGTCCGTGTCGGCCCGCATGTGGCTGTGGCCGGAACAACCGGCGCCGGCCCCGCCGGTGATATCGCCGCCCAGACCCGAGACGCTTTACACCGCATCGAGATTGCACTCCACGAGGCGGGCGCGGCGCTCACCGATGTGGTCCGCACCCGCATCTACGTAACCGATATTTCCCGCTGGCGCGAGGTCGGGGCGATCCACGCGCAAGTCTTCGGTGCGATACGTCCCGCGGCCACCATGGTGGAAGTTTCCGCACTGATCGCGCCGGAGCTTCTAGTGGAGATCGAGGCTGACGCCTACGTAGACTCCCCGGATTCCACGACCGGAGGAAAGGTGCCATCAGGCGCCGGCCGGTAATCGGTGACCCGGATCACAGCGCACAGCGGCAGCGGACCGTACAGATGCGGGAACAGCATCGACTCCGGATCCGTTGCCACCCCAGGCTCCCAACGCACAGGTGAGTCCAGCAGGGCCGGGTCGATGTGCAACAGAACCAGGTCGCCGCGACCCCGATAGAGCCGGTTAGCCGGCAGATGTACCTGCCGCGGGGTCGATAGATGGATGAACCGGCCGCTATCGGTCGCTCCGGGGCTAATACTGCCGCGAGTGCGGGCACGGGACCACTCGTCGGCCCCACACAGGTGCACCAGTACGTCAGGAGCGAGGGTCACAGTCGGTCACCTTAAAGGGCCCGTTGGAAGGCGCGAGCAAGCCCGTGAGAAACGACACACCCGATAACGATCGGGGAACAACGCGAAAACCTCATACGTCTGAGAGAGTGAATAAAAGCAAGAACGGAGAAGCCATGAACGCAACTCTGACCAGTCCCGAGCTCACCAGGGCAGACCGCTGCGATCGCTGCGGTGCTGCGGCTCGTGTCCGTGCCAAGCTGACTTCCGGAGCTGAGCTTCTCTTCTGCCAGCATCACGCCAACCAGCATGAGGCGAAACTGATGGAGCTGGCCGCCGTGCTGGAGGTCAGCGGAAGCTAGGGTAACCGAACTCACCCTTCGGCAATGTGGGCTGCGTGGGCAGTCGTCGGCAATGCTGGACTGGTATGAGCGATCAAGTCGCAAAGCCGTCCCGTCACCACATCTGGCGAATCAGTCTGAGGACTCTGTCAAAGAGCTGGGACGACTCGATCTTTTCTGAGTCGGCGCAGGCCGGCTTTTGGTCGGCGCTGTCGTTACCGCCGCTGCTATTGGGAATGCTGGGCAGCTTGGCCTATATGGCACCGCTATTCGGGCCGGACATGTTGCCCAGCATCCAACGGCAGTTGATTTCGACGGCCCACAGCGTGTTCTCTCCGAGTGTGGTCAACGAAATCATCGAGCCGAGCATCCGCGACATCGCCAACAACGCCCGCGGTGAGGTGGTGTCGTTGGGTTTTTTGATCTCGCTATGGGCGGGATCATCGGCGATCTCGGCGTTCGTTGATTCGGTGGTCGAAGCGCATAACCAAACGCCACTGCGCCATCCCGTGCGGCAGCGATTCTTCGCGCTGTTCCTGTACGTGGTGATGCTCGTGGTTGTGGTGGGGACGGCGCCCCTGGTGGTAGAGGGTCCGCGCAAGGTGGGCGAACACATCCCCGTCAGCTTGGCCAACGTGCTGCGCTACGGCTACTACCCGGCACTGATCCTCGGCCTGATGGTCGGGGTCATGATTTTGTACCGGCTCGCACTGCCGGTACCGCTGCCGTCGCATCGGCTGATCTTCGGCGCGATGCTGGCGACAGCGGTGTTCGTCATCGCCACGCTGGGCCTGCGGTTCTACCTGACGTGGATTACCAGCACCGGCTACACCTACGGCGCGTTGGCCACACCAATAGCGTTCCTGTTGTTCGCGTTCTTCGGCGGCTTTGCGATCATGCTCGGCGCCGAACTCAATGCGGCGGTCCAGGAGGAATTCCCCGCACCGACGACGCATGCCCACCGGTTACGCAACTGGGTGTTGGCGCGTGCGAGAGCGCTCAAGCGGACGGCGGGTTCTCCATCGGATCTCGCAGCGCGGCAACGCGACGTGGTAACGGCTGAGCCGCCCGACTGATCAGACCTTCTTGAGTCTGTCGTAGATCTTCTTGCATTCGGGGCAGACCGGCGACCCCGGCTTAGCCGCCCGGGTGACGGGAAATACCTCACCGCACAACGCGACCACGTGGTTGCCCATGACCGCGCTCTCGGCGATCTTGTCCTTCTTGACGTAGTGGAAGAACTTAGGGGTGTCGCTGCCGGTCCCGTCATCGACGCGTTCGTCGGTCTCGGTGCGTTCGATCGTCTGGGTCTGCATACCTCACATTGTGCACTGCCCAGCTCACTCCAAAACTCGGATGAACCGGAATCGATGGGGTGTGGGACAGTGGAGGAATGAAGCGCGACTCCGACTTGGGGTTCGACGGCAGGTTCGATGACTTCGACGACAAGGGCCGGCCGGTCCTCATCACCGCCGCCGCACCCTCTTATGAGGAGCAGCATCGCGCACGCGTGCGTAAATACCTGACACTGATGGCGTTCCGGGTTCCGGCGCTTATTTTCGCCGCCATCGCGTACGGCGCCTGGCACAACGGCCTCATCTCCCTGTTGATCGTGGCGGCATCGGTGCCGTTGCCATGGATGGCCGTTCTGATCGCCAACGACCGACCACCGCGCAGCGCCAATGAGCCCCGGCGGTTCGACGACGCCCGCCCACGCACGCCACTGTTCCCGACAGCCGAACGGCCGGCTCTCGAGCCTCGGCGACACCCGGCGCCGCAACCGGACTCGTGGCATCCCGACGGCGAGAGTTAGCCAGGGTTTCCCACTAACCGCCCGCTCGGCAAACTTCTCAGGACATTCTCAGGTCATCGGCACATTTCTGCACGTCACGCGGTGTGAGATGGCGGGCCGGTGGGAACTCAAAGCGCGGGTCTGTCGTTAAACCACATGACAGGACAAGCCTATCGGGAGGGCGCAATGGCAAATGCCACCACAAGCCGGTTTGACGGCGATCTGGATGCTCAAAGCCCAGCAGCGGACTTGGTGCGCGTGTATCTGAACGGCATTGGCAAGACAGCCTTGCTCAACGCCGCAGGGGAAGTCGAGCTGGCCAAGCGCATCGAAGCCGGACTATATGCCGAGCATCTGCTGGAATCCCGCAAGCGCCTCGGCGAGAACCGGAAACGCGATCTGGCGGCCGTGGCGCGCGATGGCCAGGCGGCACGCCGCCACCTGCTGGAGGCTAACCTGCGGCTGGTGGTGTCGCTGGCCAAGCGCTACACGGGTCGCGGAATGCCATTGCTCGACCTGATCCAAGAGGGCAACCTCGGACTGATCCGCGCGATGGAAAAGTTCGACTACGCAAAGGGATTCAAGTTCTCGACCTATGCCACGTGGTGGATTCGTCAGGCCATCACCCGCGGCATGGCCGACCAGAGCCGCACCATCCGGCTGCCAGTTCACCTGGTTGAGCAGGTCAACAAGCTGGCGCGGATCAAGCGGGAGATGCACCAGAACCTGGGACGCGAAGCCACCGACGAGGAATTGGCCGCCGAATCCGGCATTCCGATCGACAAGATCAACGACTTGCTCGAGCACAGCCGCGACCCGGTGAGCCTGGACATGCCGGTCGGCTCCGAGGAAGAGGCCCCGTTGGGCGATTTCATCGAAGACGCCGAAGCAATGTCCGCGGAGAACGCGGTGATCGCCGAGCTGCTGCACACCGACATTCGCAGCGTGCTGGCCACGCTCGACGAGCGTGAGCACCAGGTGATCCGGTTGCGTTTCGGCCTAGACGATGGCCAGCCACACACCCTGGACCAGATCGGCAAGCTGTTCGGTCTGTCCCGCGAGCGGGTACGTCAGATCGAGCGAGACGTCATGGCCAAGCTGCGCAACGGCGAGCGCGCCGACCGGCTGCGGTCATACGCGAGCTGAGATGCCAGCACAGGCGCGAGCTACGACCTCCCACTAGAGCCAGGTAGCAAGACGGTATGCCCGCCGCGGACGCGGCGGGCATACTGCTTGCCTAGGACGCGTTACAACCATTCACGCAGCTGGCCAAGTAGACTCAGCGTCAATGGAAGGTGCTGAATGAACGACCTGGTTGACACCACCGAGATGTACCTGCGGACCATCTACGACCTCGAAGAAGAGGGCGTAACGCCGCTGCGCGCCCGAATCGCCGAACGCCTCGATCAGAGCGGGCCGACCGTCAGCCAGACCGTATCCCGCATGGAGCGGGACGGCTTGCTCCACGTGGCCGGCGACCGCCACCTAGAGCTCACCGACAAGGGCCGTGCGCTGGCCATCGCCGTCATGCGCAAGCACCGCCTCGCCGAACGATTGCTCGTCGACGTCATCGGGCTGCCTTGGGAAGAAGTCCACGCCGAGGCATGCCGCTGGGAGCACGTGATGAGCGAAGACGTCGAGCGGCGGCTGGTGAAGGTGCTCGACAACCCCACCACCTCCCCATTCGGAAACCCGATCCCGGGGCTGTTCGACCTCGGTGTGGGCCCCGACTCCGGCGCAGGCGAGTCCGATCTCGTCCGGTTGACCGAGTTGCCCGCCGGCTCGCCGGTGGCCGTGGTCGTGCGGCAGCTCACCGAACACGTCCAGGGGGACATCGATCTGATCACCCGGCTCAAAGACGCCGGCGTCGTTCCCAACGCACGAGTGACCGTCGAGACCAGCCCTATCGGTGGCGGGGTGACCATCCTCATTCCGGGCCACGAGAACGTCACCCTGCCGCACGAGATGGCGCACGCGGTCAAGGTCGAGAAAGTCTGACCCGCCGGCTCCTGCCCACCGCCTAACCCGCTCGGCGGCCGAACGACCGTCGCGGCGGTAGCCGCACATCGAGCCGTTTGGCCAATCGGTAGCCGGTAAGCGCCAGTTCCCGGATGTCCTGCGGCCGCACACCCGACTGCAATGCCGTGTCGAGCATGCCCGCCATTCGATGCTCGGGCTCGCAACGCAGCGCGGCCTCCAGCGACACCCCGGCAAGCGGCCCGTCGCCGCGGGCGTAAGCGCTGAACGCGAGCAATACCAGCGCCTCCACCCGCCAGGGCGTCGGCAAGGTGCGCGCCAGCAGCGCCCACAAAGATTCGGCTTCGCCGGCATTCTCGCCGACCGCAAGGGCATACAGGATGTCGCGCACCTGCGCGTCGCTCAGCGCACAGCCCAGCTTCACCAGTTCCGCGTCAGGCAGCGCCTGGCCGGACGCGACGCGGGAGGCGGCGGCCATCGCGTCCTGTACGTCGCGGCGGGTGCACCGGGCCGGATCCGCGCGATGCGCCGCCCGGCGCCTGGCCGCCTGTTGCCTGACCGCGCCGGTCAACGCAGCGCTGCGCGCCGGGTCCTCGACCGCGATGACAGCCTGCAGGTCGGCGCGCCGCCGGTAGAGCCGCCTGCCGTCCAGCACCGCGGCGGCGGCCAGCGGCGACGCCGAAGGATCGTCGACAGGGCCGCTCGAACCGCAGCCGTCCACACAGTGCCAGCGTCCGCCAACGGCCACCCGATCCACCACATGGGCGGCCAACAGCTCAATGTCGTGCTGCGACAACGCCCGTGTGAGCGCCGTGCACAGCTGCCGGTGTTCCTCGTTGCAGCTCGGACAGTGGGCGCCGTCCGCGTCGACGATCACTGCGATCGCGGTGTCCGGCTCGGCGGCGGCGGCGACCTCGGCCAGGTGCCCCACCCGGTTGGCGAGCTCCTCGGAGAGGTCAACCCGCATCACCGATCCGAGTTCGCCACCCTCCAAAGACACCAATATCAATGAATGTTCCGGAACGAAGCCGAGAACGGCCGGTAGCGCGGCGATCAATGCACCGGGGCGGTTCAGTTCAAAGTCAGGTCGATGCGTCGTCATGAGCACCAACGCTGACGGCCGCCGCCGTCAGCCGGTGCTCACGTGAGCCGGTGGAGTCGCTCACCTGTGAATGAACTCGGCACTGTGAGTTCCGCTGCTTTACTGTTTACCCCATGGGGTCGGCGCAAGAGTACGACATGGTGGTCATCGGTTCCGGGCCCGGCGGGCAGAAGGCCGCCATCGCCTCGGCCAAGCTGGGCAAGTCCGTCGCGATCGTCGAACGCGGCCAGATGCTCGGCGGCGTGTGCGTCAACACCGGCACCATCCCGTCAAAGACGTTGCGCGAAGCGGTGCTCTACCTCACCGGAATGAATCAGCGCGAACTTTACGGCGCGAGCTACCGCGTCAAAGAAAAGATCACCCCGGCCGACCTGCTGGCCCGGACCCAGCACGTGATCGGCAAGGAAGTCGACGTGGTGCGAAACCAGCTGATGCGCAACCGCATCGATCTGCTGGTAGGCCACGGACGGTTCCTCGACCCGCACACCGTCCTCGTCGAAGACCCCTCCCGCCGCGAGAAGTTGACCATCAGCGGCGAGTACATCGTCATCGCCACCGGTACCAGGCCGGCACGGCCGTCCGGGGTCGAGTTCGACGAGGATCGGGTGCTCGACTCCGACGGGATCCTTGATCTGAAGTCGCTCCCGTCCTCGATGGTGGTGGTCGGTGCCGGGGTGATCGGCATCGAATACGCCTCGATGTTCGCCGCGTTGGGCACCAAGGTGACCGTCGTAGAAAAGCGGAGCGACATGCTGGACTTCTGCGACCCCGAGGTCGTCGAGGCGCTGAAATTCCACCTGCGCGACTTGGCAGTCACATTCCGGTTTGGCGAGGAAGTGACCGCGGTCGACGTCGGGTCGGCGGGCACGGTCACCACCCTGGCCAGTGGCAAGCAGATTCCCGCCGAGACGGTGATGTATTCCGCCGGGCGGCAAGGGCAGACCGACCACCTCGACCTGGAGAACGCCGGGCTGGAGACCGAGAGTCGCGGTCGAATCTTCGTCGACGACACGTTCCAGACCAAGGTGCCTCACATCTACGCCGTCGGCGACGTGATCGGCTTCCCCGCATTGGCCGCGACCTCGATGGAACAGGGACGACTGGCCGCCTACCACGCGTTCGGGGAGCCGACCGACGGCATCACCGAACTACAGCCGATCGGCATCTATTCCATCCCCGAAGTCTCCTATGTCGGGGCCACCGAGGTGGCGCTCACGAAGAACGCGATCCCCTACGAAGTCGGGGTGGCCAGGTACCGGGAACTGGCCCGCGGCCAGATCGCCGGCGACTCCTACGGCATGCTCAAGCTGCTGGTGTCCACCGACGATCTCAAAATACTTGGCGTACACATCTTCGGCACCAGCGCCACCGAGATGGTGCACATCGGGCAGGCCGTGATGGGCTGCGGAGGCACCGTGGAATATCTGGTGGACGCGGTGTTCAACTACCCCACCTTCTCCGAGGCCTACAAGGTGGCCGCGCTCGACGTGATGAACAAAGTGCGCGCGCTCAACCAGTTCCGCCACTAACAGGTGTCTTCGACGTCGTTCGGCACCGTATCGCCGGGACCGCCGGCTTCGGCGCGAGCCAGTAACTGCACGACGTGTTCGTCGAACGGAGCAGAGTACGACACGTTCTCGGCGCACCCACCGCCCTCGAGACCACCGATCAGCCCGGTGATCGTGGTACCGCTGACCCATGGTGCGCCGCTGGTGCCGTCCACCAGCCCTTCGCACGCCAATGCGGGAAACCCACTCTCGTTGACCGACGTGCTGGCCCGACACCCGATGGGCGAGCCACCCACGCCGGCTGGATATCCCAGCACGGTGACGCGGCTGCCCGGGGGGGGTGCCGTGCCCAGTGTCAGCGCCAAGCCGGCGTGCGACTCAACCGAGCCACCGGCCTCGCTGCTGACGCGCGCAATCGCGTAATCGGCGTGCGGGTCCTTACTGGCGGTCCAACGTGGATCGAGGTAGACCGCGTCAGCTGTCCACAGATCGGTCGGCGCGCCATCCCCGGCGAAACCGGGAACGAAGGCGACCTGCGAGGCTCCGGCCAGGCAGTGCGCGGCGGTCATCACGAGGTTCCCGCCGGCCGAATGCACCACGGAACCCGTGCACACATGCAGGGGTCCGCCGTCAATGAAGATCGCGCCGATACGCCTGTCCGGATCCACCAGGCCCGCGACCGCCCCGTGCTCGGGTTGGCTGAGCCGCTGGACCGAAGGGCCGGTCGGCCGAGAGGACACGCTGGGGATCGACGCATGACCGGCGGGCCGGCTGCACGACGTCACCAACGTCACCAGGCCGACCAGCGGGCACAGCAATGCCATCGATAGGCGCATCGTTTTCATCATGCCTGACCATGGGGCGGCAAGCAGACTTCAAACGCGTCGCGATGTGCCAATTGGTTTGCTGGCAAAAGCAGGCCGGCACCCCCGAAAATGTTCCGGGCGGATTACGTTCGAGCGTTATCGCGTTTAAAACATAAAACGCGAACTTCAGTTCGCTGTTTAGTATTGGTGCCCGTTGATTCGGGGGACACTGGTTAGGGCACCCTGGAAAGACCCCCGGGAGGAGGCAACCCCAATGGACCACAACCAAGGTTCGGGCGAACGGTACTACCAGCCAGGGCAGGCCGGCATGTACGAGCTTGAGTTGCCCGCACCCCAGTTGGTGACCTCGGACGGCCGCGGCCCGGTGTTGGTGCACGCTTTGGAGGGCTTTTCCGACGCCGGTCACGCGATACGGCTGGCCGCTTCCCACCTGAAGGCGGTCATGGACACCGAGCTAGTCGCATCCTTCGCGATCGACGAATTGCTGGATTACCGTTCGCGGAGACCGCTGATGACCTTCAAGACCGATCACTTCACCCACTATGAGGATCCAGAGCTGAGCCTGTACGCGCTGCGCGACAGCGTCGGCACCCCGTTTCTGTTGCTGGCCGGCATGGAGCCGGATCTGAAGTGGGAGCGCTTCATTACCGCGGTACGCCTCCTGGCCGAGCGCCTCGGTGTGCGTCAGACCATCGGCCTGGGCACCGTCCCGATGGCGGTTCCCCACACGCGGCCGATCACCATGACCGCGCATTCCAACAACGCGGAATTGATCACGGATTTCCAGCCGTGGATCTCAGAGATCCAGGTTCCCGGCAGCGCGTCCAACCTGCTGGAATACCGAATGGCCCAGCATGGTCATGAGGTTGTCGGGTTCACCGTGCACGTCCCGCACTACCTGACGCAGACCGACTACCCCGCCGCCGCCGAGGCGCTGCTCGAGCAGGTGTCCAAGACCGCGTCGTTGGAGCTACCGCTGTCGGCGTTGTCCGAAGCGGCAGCAGTGATCCGGGGCAAGATCGATGAGCAGGTCGAGGCAAGCGCTGAAGTGGCTCAAGTGGTGGCCGCGCTCGAGCGCCAGTACGATGCCTTCATCGACGCTCAGGAGAACAGGTCGTTACTAGCTCGCGACGAGGATCTACCTAGCGGCGAAGAGCTTGGCGCCGAATTTGAGCGATTCCTGGCCCAGCAGGCAGAGAAGAAGTTCGACGACGACGACCAGGCTTGAATCTTTTTGAAACGCCCGTAGCCCGGCCCGACGACCAAGGTTGGCGATATGACCGAGCGGAAGCGCAAGAGCACTCTCCGCCCGGTGCGTGAAGTGACCGCACCCCGGCTGGAATTCCGCACCATCCATGGTTATCGGCGGGCGTACCGGATCGCCGGTGCTGGGCCGGCGATTCTGCTGATCCACGGCATCGGCGACAACTCCACCACCTGGAATACCGTGCAGGCCAAGCTCGCGCAGCGCTTCACGGTGATCGCCCCGGATTTACTGGGCCACGGTCAATCCGACAAACCGCGCGCCGACTACTCGGTCGCCGCATACGCAAACGGGATGCGTGACCTGCTCAGCGTGCTCGACATCGAGCGGGTGACCATCATCGGTCATTCGCTGGGCGGCGGCGTGGCCATGCAATTCGCCTACCAGTTCCCGCATTTGGTCGAGCGGCTGATCCTGGTCGGCGCCGGCGGCGTCACCAAAGATGTCAACTTCGTCTTACGGTGGGCTTCGCTGCCGATGGGCAGCGAAGCCCTCGCTTTGTTGCGATTGCCCCTGGTGCTGCCGGCTGTTCAGGTCTTTGGGCGCGTAGTGGGCATTGCCCTGGGAAGCACCGGCCTGGGCCGCGACCTGCCGAATGTGCTGCGGATCCTGGATGACCTGCCGGAGCCGACCGCCTCGGCGGCATTCAGCCGTACCCTGCGCGCGGTGGTGGACTGGCGCGGGCAGATCGTCACCATGCTCGATCGGTGTTATTTGACCGAGGCCATCCCGGTGCAGATCATCTGGGGCGCGAAGGATGTGGTGGTCCCCGTCCGTCACGCGTGGATGGCGCATGCCGCGATGCCCGGTTCCCGCCTCGAGATCTTCGAAGGCTCCGGCCACTTCCCGTTTCACGACGACCCGGCCCGCTTCATCGACGTCGTGCAGCGCTTCATCGACACCACCGCACCTGCCGAATACGATCAGGCCGCCCTTCGCGAGTTGCTCCGCACCGGCGGCGGCGAGAAGACCGTCACGGGCCCGACACCCACCCGCGTCGCCGTTCTGAACGCCATGGGTTCCGACGAACGCAGCGCTACCTGATCGACCGTCGTCGGCGCGGCGGTGTCCAACGACGTACAGTCGGGCCATGGGTATCGACGTGACAGTGTTGCGCGTGTTCCCCGACTCGAACGGGGATTTCGGCAATCCGCTCGGCGTGGTCGATGCCAGCCAGGTCGAACCCGTGCACCGGCAGCAGCTGGCAGCTCAATTGGGCTACAGTGAAACGATTTTCGTCGATCTTCCCGCCGGCGGCGGGACGACCGCGCACGCCACTATTTACACCCCACGCACTGAACTTCCGTTCGCCGGGCACCCGACCGTCGGCGCGTCGTGGTGGCTGCGGGAGAACGGTTTGCCCATCAACACGCTGCAGGTGCCGGCCGGCATCGTGCAGGTGAGCCATGACGGCGACCGCACGGTGATCAGCGCACGCTCGGAATGGGCACCTGAACTTGCCATCCACGAATTTGATTCAGTCGACGACCTTCTCGCCGTCGACCCCGGCGATTTCGCCGACGACACGGCGCACTACCTGTGGACCTGGACCGATCGGGCAGCCGGATCGTTGCGCGCCCGTACGTTTGCCGCCAACCTCGGTGTGCCGGAAGACGAAGCGACCGGCTCGGCGGCGATGCGGATCACCGACTACCTCAGCCGCGACCTGCGCATCACACAGGGCAAGGGATCGATCATCGAAACCACGTGGAACGCCGAAGGCTGGGTAGGGGTGGCCGGGCGTGTCGTCAATGACGCTGTGACACATCTGGACTGAGTACAGGCCGAAGCCACCCGCGGAAGTTCAGCCCTGTCGGTGCAACACCGCGGCGAGGTGGTCCTGTAGGGGTTGCCCGACCGCGCCCATCTGGACCGAGTACGAAAGCTCATCACCATCGATGCGGAAGGAACGGACGAGCGAGGTCACTTCTTTGGCGGTCGGGGCCAAACCGATCGTCGTTGTGGACATCTCGATTTCGATGAGGTCGCCGGTGATCGAATACGTGCCCACTTCAATCTCGGTGATGCCGCTCGGCTGAGCCAGAACCAATTCAACGTGACCCGGTTGCGGCACGCGAAGATATCCCGTCTCCGCGTGCAACGGTGTGCCGTCGGCTACCGCCTTGGTCTTCTGCGCGTAGGCCAGAAACGGTTTGCCGACATGAGAAAACACGACTTCCTCGAGATAGTCGAAGGGCTGGATGGTCGGGTACTTGCCCGCACCGCGGCCAGCCCAGGTTCCGAGCAGTGGTGCCAACGCCTCGAGATCGGGATGTAAGTCAGTGGGCATGAAACCGAGCCTAGCCCGGCGACGATGCAGGCCGGGACGGCCTGAGGAGGAGGCGGGCAACCTAGACCGAGCCCGGCGACGATGCAGGCCGGGGCCCGGCGCTGCCACCCCGTCAGCTCGGAGTTGATACCTTGCGGTGCGCGCGCAGCGCTTCAATCTCACGCTCGAAATCTTCCGCGGACGAGAAGGAGCGGTACACGGAAGCGAACCGCAGGTAAGCCACCTCGTCGAGGTCGCGCAGCGGCCCCAGGATGGCCAGGCCGACCTCGTGGCTGGGGACCTCTGGCGAGCCGGCCGCACGCACGGTGTCTTCCACTTGCTGGGCCAGCAGATTCAGCGCATCGTCGTCTACCTGGCGGCCCTGGCATGCCCGCCGGACTCCGCTGATGACCTTCTCCCTACTGAAGGGCTCGGTGACACCGCTGCGCTTGACCACGGCCAGGACTGCGGTTTCCACGGTGGTGAAACGTCGTCCGCACTCCGGGCACGACCGACGGCGCCGGATGGCCTGGCCCTCATCGGTTTCCCGCGAGTCAATCACCCGGGAATCGGGATGACGGCAGAACGGACAATGCATGACCGCTCCTTCGCCGTGCTGACAACCAGGTACTGCAGACTCCGAGCGTACCTGTGCGCTGACCTGCACGGCTAATGCAGCCGCAAAGCGTGCGCGCTCACCGACGTGGGAACCGAGGACTCTTGACCCGGAGAGGTTTTCGCCATCCAGTGCCGTCAGCCGACCGGCGCGATCAGGGTTTGGCCCGCAGCCAGGGTCGGCGAGCTCAGGTCGTTCAGTTCGCGGATGCGCTCGGCCACCTGGCGAGCCGGCGCGTCGGGCGCGACGCGGTGAGCGACGTCCTGGAGAGACTCCCCTGCCTCGACTCGCACGACGGCGAGCCGGTCAGGGACGCGAGCAGCCGAATCCGCGGAGTCGCCGTTGAGGATCTGACCGACATTCGCGACGAGGCCCAGCCACAGGGTGATCATCCCGGCCGCCAACGCCAGGCCGACAGTCGTCGCCGCCGTAACGGGACGTTTGCGATGAGGCGCGACCGACATCGCAACACCGGTGCCGTAGTAACGCGGTGGCGCGCCAGCCGGTCTCGACGGGCCGGGCCGGCGAGACCGGGCCAGCCCATCCCGGCCGTAACGAAGCCCCTGGACCGGTCCGTTGATCGGGCGCCGCAGACTGCTCGTACGCGGCGAGAGCGTGTGGGTGATTGTCATCTGCGTTCCTCCGGTCAACTGATCCTCGCTCGTGTGTTCGACTATATCGCTCGTGTGTTCGATACCCGAACATGTGAGCGAAGCGTGTCGGACGAGCGAAACGCTAGACCACACCACCGACAAGTTCGTGGTCCATACCGCTGGCATGGGTCACAAATACCCCGTCTCCCGAAGAGTTACACCTTTGTTATTCCCCCACCCGCGAGCCAGTCTTGCGTACCACCGCGGTGGACACGACACGCTAGTCGAACACATGTTTGATTCTTGGCCTCGGTGCCGCTACATTCAGTGCCATGAGCGACAGCAACGACACCTCATCGGCCGGCGCGGACAGCCGGTTGCACTCCGTGGATTCATCGCTGACCGAACGGCAGCGCACCATTTTGAACGTCATCCGTGCGTCGGTCACCAGCCGCGGTTACCCGCCGAGCATCAGGGAAATCGGCGATGCCGTCGGCCTGACGTCGACATCCTCGGTGGCTCACCAGCTGCGCACCCTCGAGCGCAAGGGGTATCTGCGCCGCGACCCCAACCGCCCCCGGGCTGTCGATGTCCGCGGCGCCGACGACGCCGAAGTGGCGGCCCCTGTCACCGAAGTCGCCGGCTCGGACGCCTTGCCGGAACCCACCTTTGTCCCTGTTCTCGGGCGCATCGCGGCCGGTGGACCCATCCTTGCCGAAGAAGCTGTCGAAGACGTCTTCCCGCTGCCGCGCGCGTTGGTCGGCGAGGGCACGCTATTCCTGCTCAAGGTGGTCGGTGACTCGATGCTCGAGGCCGCAATCTGCGATGGCGACTGGGTGGTGGTGCGGCAACAGAATGTCGCCGACAACGGTGACATCGTCGCGGCGATGCTCGACGGTGAAGCCACTGTCAAGACGTTCAAGCGCGCGGGCGGTCAAGTGTGGCTGATGCCGCACAACCCGGCGTTCGATCCCATCCCCGGTAATGACGCAACCGTGCTTGGCAAGGTCGTCACGGTCATCCGCAAGATATAGCGCCAGGGGCCCCGCAAAGGAGTCCGGCGGAGTCGCTAAATCAGTCGGCCTTGATGAAGCCGTTTGCTTGAGCGACCTCTTCGCTGGACAACCAGATTTCGGCGAGGGTGTCGTGGTAGAGCTCGCTGCCCGGGGTGTAGTACAGACCGAAGCGAGCACTTGCCTTGATCGGGTATCCGTCAGGCACCTGGTACGGATCGTCCAGCGGCAGGTGGATTGTCAGGCGCCCGGCCGGGCCTGCCGCCGCAGCCTCCTGGGCCTGTTCAGAAGCGTCATCGGTCTCCACGGCCGCGTGCCGACCGGTTCTGGGCTCCGTTGCGGATGCGGCGGCACCCGGAACGGCGGTGTCTGACACGTGGGTATCCGCAGCGGCGGCCTCTTCGGACGCGACATCCGCAGAGACATGCGGTATTGCGACATCCGGATACCCCGCCTCGGGAGCGGCAGCATCTGGGGTGGCACCCGCGGGGTAGGTGTCAGGAGGGGTATGCGGGACGGCCACGTCCGGATACCCGGCGTCTGCATAGCCACCTTCCGCATAGTCGGCATCCGTGTCCGCAGCCTCAGCCTCATGGGCGGCTTCGGGATGGGCGGCCTCGGCAGCGGCATAAGGGCCCTCAGCATCGGCATAGCCGGACTCCGACAGGTCAGCCTCCGAGACGACGGGTATGGAGTCGGTGTCCACCGCGTCGGGATTTTCCTCGTCGATGCCAAATTGGCCCTCGAAATGACCTCCGGCTTCTCCAGATCCGGCCGGCATCTCGCCGCCATAGGCCCTTGCGGGCGCGGCTCCACGCGACCAGCTGACTCGCGTGGCGGGCCCGTCATCCGGCGGCGGTTGATGTTCCGCTTCGTGTAAGTCGCCGTGTGGGAAATGCTCGGTGGCGATGTCGGCGTCGCCCTCTTCCCAGCGTCGGTCAGCTGCGGCGTCATAGCCGATGTCCAGGTCGCGGTCGGGCTCGTAGGCAGCGTTCTTTAGGCCGGGGCGGCGCCGGCGCCATCTGATCCCCACTTGCACCAGCAAGGCGACCAGCACCAGCACCGGAATGGCGGCCAGCAGCCACCACCACTGCCAGGTGAACTTCTTGGCGTGGGGAGGCATCGCCGTACCACTTGGCTGGTTCTGCCCTGCCACCTGTAGACCGGACAACAAGGGCGCCAGGTTGGGCGGATCGGTGCTGAACGTGTTTTTCGCGCGGTTCCACGAAATCTTTCCGCCGGTGAACTTCTGCGAGACCACGTCGCCGTCCACGGCCTGATCGCCAACCGGGGCGCCCAGCTTGCCGGTGGGACCGCGAAGCTTGTCCCACGCCGCCTTCATAGCTCCGCGCACGACAAACGCGCCGTGGTCGGCGGTCCAGAAAATCACCGGCTTGTCAGCCGCGGAGAACGTGCAGATGCGACTCGAAGCTATTCCGCCGTCGGATTCGTTGGCCGTCGGGAATCCCAGATCGCTGCCCACCGGCCCGCCCAAGGACTCGTACTTGGCCAGGATGTCGCTCTCGACGGCGTTCGCTCCGGTAGCCGGGCTGAAGTAAACCTTGCCGCCGGCGAAGTTCTGGGCAATTCCGTCACCGCCGATGGGGTACTGCCCGCCCTGCTTGGCGCCCAAGGGGCCATTTGCGCCCCCGGCCGCGCGCCAAGCCAAGTTGATGGCTGCGGTGGGATCGATCGGTACCTGTAAGCCCTTCAATTGGTCAGCCAGTACCGGCGGGTCGGTGGTGAACTGTTTCGTGTCCCTGTTCCAAGAGACCTGGCCGCCGCTGAACTTCTGTGAGGAAACCTCGCCGTCGTAGGTTTCGTCGCCGACCGGAGCGCCGAGAACGCCACCCGAGCTGCCGAGTTTGTCCCATGCGGCGTTGATCGCGCCGCGCACCACGAACGCGCCGTCGTCGGGCGTCCAGAAAATAACCGGCTTGTCGCTGGCCGAAAAGGTGCTCACCCGGCTGTCCGGTCCGGCGAGGCCAGGTACTTCGTTGATGGTGGGGAATCCCAGATCGCTGCCGCCCGGGCCGCCCAGTGATTCGTACTTCTCCAGGACCGGGCCGGACATCCAATGGGCACCCGTAGCCGGGGTGTAGAACATCTTGCCGTCGTCGAAGTCCAGGGCGAAACCGTCGCCGATGGGGTAGACGTCGCCCTTCCTGGCGCCGAGCGATGAACTGTCGCCACCGGCCTTCTCCCACGCGGCCATGATGGCGGCCTCGGCGTCACCAATCGGAGACGCCGAGACGGCGGGCGCCAGCAAGACGGCCGCTATTGCTGTGGCCGTCAAGCTGACCAGCGCGCTCCCGATCAGCCTGCGCATATAACCTCTCTGCCCGTTCACCAAGCCTCCCAGCCGGCGGATATGGCCCCATCTGCGGCTATGCCCGTACCTGCACACCCGATGAGCGGGCCGTCCCCCCACCGCGGGGAAGCAATCCCATTACGATCCGCATTATCGCCGGGCTTGCATTACTTTGCTCCAGCCAACGAGAAATGCGAAGTCGAATTACAGATTTTATAAAAACGGATACCGCGCCGATGTCCAAATGATGCCGGGCCGCGCCCGAATCGCGACCAACCGCGCCGCCGCCCGTGCGACGCTGGCGCCGATATGCGCTTGGGCCACACCCCTCGACTGCTGCCACGCGAAGAAGCACCGGGCGAGTAAGTGTTGCTACCGGTGCCCGGATCCGCACCGGCGTCGTGATCGCCGACGTGACGATGCGTGACCATCCATGTGACGCACCCGAAATACGTGTGCCGACGGTACGTGAGGCCATCAACACCTCAACGATCTACCCGGCCCAACTGGCAGGTCACGGGCCTCGATTAGTTTGCCGACCACCTAAACAATGGGGCCCGTAGGTCGATTCCGCACGGCCTCGCGGCGCAATCGCGTGGACGAAAACCCGATACTGTTGTCCGGCATGGCGTTCGCCATCGCCGATCGCGCTTCGTCGCGCGGCAGCAAGTTTGTTCAGGGCGAGCCGGTGCGGCTGCCGCTAGACGGGCTAGACCCCGAGGCCGCGGCCGATGATCTCTTTCATGATCTCGGTCGTGCCGCCGTAGATCGTCTGCACCCGGGCATCGAGATAGGCACGGGCAATAGGGTATTCGCGCATGTATCCATAGCCACCGTGCAGTTGCAGACAGCGGTCGATCAGATGCACCTGCTTCTCGGTGGAGTACCACTTGGCCATTGCGGCTTGTTCGGCCGTCAGCTTCTTATCCAGGTGCAACCGGACGAACTCGTCGACCATCATGCGTACCACGGTCGCCTCTGTCGCCAGCTCAGCGAGTACGAAGCGGCTGTTCTGGAAGCTGCCGATCGGCTTGCCAAAGGCCTTGCGCTCCTTGGTGTATTGCAGTGTGTGTTCCAGCACCTGCTCCATCGCCGCGGCCGCCATGATGGCGATCGAAATCCGTTCCTGCGGCAGGTTCTGCATGAGGTAGATGAACCCCATACCCTCGGAGCCCAGGAGGTTTTCGGCCGGAACCTTGACATCGGTGAACGACAATTCGGCCGTGTCCTGCGCGTCCAGGCCGATCTTGTCCAGATGGCGACCGCGTTCAAAGCCCTCCATGCCGCGTTCGACAACGAGCAGAGAAAAGCCCTGCGCGCCCTTGTCCGGGTCGGTCTGCGCTACGACGATGACCAAATCGGAATTGATTCCGTTGGTGATGAACGTCTTTGATCCGTTGAGCACGTAGTGGTCGCCCTGCTTGACCGCGCGGGTCTTGATGCCTTGCAGATCGCTGCCGGTTCCCGGCTCGGTCATCGCGATGGCGGTGATCAGCTCCCCCGTGCAGAACTTGGGTAACCAGCGCTGTTTCTGCTCGTCGGTGGCCAGGGCCAGCAGGTACGGCGCCACGATGTCGTTGTGCAAGCCGAAACCGATCCCGCTGTAGCGACCGGCGGTGGTTTCCTCGGTGATGATCATGTTGTACCGGAAGTCGGGATTGCCCCCCCCGCCGTACTCTTCAGGCACTGCCATGCCAAGGAAGCCCTGCTTGCCGGCCTCGAGCCACACACCGCGGTCGACGATCTTCGCCTTCTCCCAGTCGTCGTGATAGGGCGCGACGTGGCGATCCAGGAAGGCCCGGTAGGACTCACGGAACAGTTCGTGCTCCGGCTCGAAAAGAGTGCGCTCGTACTTGATGGCACTGCTCATGGGTGACCTCCGGCGACTGGGGACTCTGCCGCCCAACATATACCAACCGGGCGGTTGGTCGGCAGCCGGCGGGTCGCTAAGGGTGCGCCGCAGGGCGGCTTACTCGTGGGCGGCAAACTCCCGCAGCCGCCCGGCCAACGCCACCGGAACCCGGGCCTTGATCCGGGTGCCGTCGGCGTTGTGCTCCTCCTGCTGGACGCGCCCATCGGCGTGCAGGCGGGCCACCAAGTCACCGCGGTGGTACGGGATCACCACGTCCACGGCGGTATCAACGGGAACGGTGACCTCGGCCATCCGCTGCCGCAAGGCGTCAACGCCTTCGCCGGTACGGGCCGAGACGAACACCGCGCTTGCCAGCGCATGACGAAGCTTGGCCAGCGTCAGACCGCTCGCGGCGTCGACCTTGTTCACCACCAACAGCTCCTGCGGCGCATCGCCACGATCGGCGCCGTGGTCGGCGATCACTTCCGAGATCACGGCACGGACCGCGTTGATCTGGGCCAGTGGGTTGACGTCGGAGCCGTCGACCACGTGCACCAACAAATCGGCGTCGACGACTTCCTCCAGCGTGGAGCGGAACGCCTCGACCAGCTGGGTGGGCAGGTGCCGGACAAACCCCACGGTGTCGGTGAGCACGAACGGCCGACCGTCGGTGAACTCCGCGCGCCGGGTGGTGGGCTCCAAAGTGGCGAACAACGCATCCTGCACCAGCACCCCCGCGCCCGTCAGTGCATTGAGCAGACTCGACTTGCCGGCGTTGGTGTAGCCGACGATGGCGATCGACGGCACGTCGCTGCGGAGCCGGCGGCTGCGCTGAGTGTCGCGAACCTGTTTCATGTCCTTGATGTCGCGGCGCAGCTTGGCCATCCGCTCGCGGATGCGGCGGCGGTCGGTCTCGATCTTGGTTTCACCGGGACCGCGCAGACCCACTCCTCCGCCGCTGCCGCCGGCGCGACCGCCGGCCTGCCGCGACATCGACTCACCCCAACCACGCAGCCGCGGCAGCATGTACTCCATCTGCGCCAGCGACACCTGCGCTTTGCCCTCCCTGCTGGTGGCGTGCTGGGCAAAAATGTCCAGGATCAGCGCGGTGCGGTCGATGACCTTGACCTTCACGGCCTTTTCCAGCGCTGTCAGCTGCGCCGGAGAAAGTTCACCGTCGCAGATGACAGTGTCGGCACCGGTTGCCAGAACCACCCCGCGGAGCTCCTGGGCCTTACCCGAGCCGATGTAGGTCGAGGGGTCGGGCTTGTCGCGGCGCTGGATGAGCCCTTCGAGCACCTGCGAACCGGCGGTTTCGGCCAGGGCTGCCAGCTCGGCCATGCTGGCCTGGGTGTCAGCGGCGCTGCCGTCGGTCCACACGCCCACCAGGACGACCCGCTCGAGTCGAAGCTGGCGGTACTCGACTTCGGATACGTCGGCGAGTTCGGTCGACAACCCGGCGACGCGGCGCAGCGCCGACCGTTCTTCGAGAGCGAGCTCACCCGCGCTTGGCTCCGCAACTGCGGGAGCGTAATTGGGAAATTCGGGATGTGTCATAGTCAATAAAAAATGATGCACGGCGAATCGGGGTCGTGCACCTCAATTAACGCTCCTGCCCGCGCCACCATTCCCCGCTGACTTCGCCGTGAGCCACCAGGACCGATGGTCCCCGTAAGTAGCTGGTGGCATCGGTGACGGTGACGACAACTTCGCCGCCCGGCACGCAGACGGTCAGCGTGCCGGTGTCCGCACCTGTGGCGGCCAGCGCGGCTACCGTGGCCGCGACCGTTCCCGTGCCACACGAGCGAGTCTCGCCTACGCCCCGCTCGTGGACTCGCATCCTGACCACCCCGGCGGCCGGTGCCGTGAGGACTTCGACGTTGACCCCGTCCGGGAACTGGGTGTGGTCGAAGCTCACCGGCGCCGCCATGTCCAGCGCTGTCAGCGCTTCGGCGGTCAGGTTCCGATCCACACACGCCAAGTGGGGATTGCCCACGTCCACCGCCAAGCCGGCAAACCGCCGGCCACCAACTGTCACCTCAAAGGGCTTTCCCCCGCTGCCAAGTGTGTTGGCCTTGCCCATGTCGACGGTGATATCGGCGTTGGTCGCGTCGGCGCGGTGCACGGTGATCGGCCGGGGACCCGCCAGCGACCCGACCACGAATTCGTCCCGGGTCTCCCAACCGCTGGCGCGCAGGTAATGCGCGAAGACCCGGGCTCCGTTGCCGCACATCTGGGCGATCGAACCGTCGGCATTGCGGTAGTCCATATACCAGTCGCCGGCATTGACACCGTCAGGCAGACGGTCGAGCACGCCGGCCGACACGGCGGCCCCGGCGGTGGTGATCCGCAGCACCCCGTCGGCGCCCAGTCCGCGCCGCCGGTCGCACAATGCGGCCACCGGGGCCGGGGTGAGGCTCAGCTTGGCCTCCACGTCAGGCAGCACCACGAAGTCATTCTGCGTGCCGTGGCCCTTGGCGAAGATCACCTGCTCAGGATACGTGCCGCCAGGATCGCACGGCCTCGTGGACGAGCCGATCGCGATCCGCGGCGGCCTTGACGGAATCCAGCCAGTGCACTCGGTGGTCACGCCGAAACCATGACCGCTGCCGTCGCACATAGCGTCGGGTGCCCACGTAGGTCTGCTCTTGCGCGACACGCAGTGCTTGCCGGCTGAGTGGGGCTCCCCCGCCCGCGTCGAGAGCGGCGATCACCTGGGCATAGCCCAGCGCCCGCGACGCCGTGACCCCTTCGCGCAGACCCTCGTCGAGCAGCGTGGCCACCTCGTCGACCAGGCCCTGGTCGAACATGGCGTCGGTGCGCCGGGCCAGCCGTTCGTCGAGAATCGCGGTGTCACAGTCCAACCCGACGATGGCGGTGTCCCACCGCGGGGTGCCGATGCGTGGCGCGGACGCGGCGAACGGCTGGCCGGTCAGCTCGACCACTTCAAGTGCCCGCACCGTGCGCCGGCCGTCCGTGGGCAGGATCGCCGCGGCCGCCGCAGGGTCGCGACGGGCCAGCTCGGCGTGCAGCCGGGCCACCCCGACCTCGGCGAGCCGTTGTTCCCAGCGGGCCCGCACGGCAGGATCGGTCGCGGGAAACGACCAGTCGTCGAGCACCGATTGGATGTAGAGCATCGAGCCGCCCACGATGATCGGCACCGCGCCACGGGCCGCGATCGCTTCGATGTCCGCGGCGGCGGCGCGCTGATAGCGGGCGACGGCCGCGGTCTCGGTGACGTCCAGGACGTCGAGCTGATGATGTGGGATGCCGCGGCGCTGTTCGACGGGCAGCTTGGCAGTGCCGATGTCCATGCCCCGATAGAGCTGCATCGCGTCGGCGTTCACAATTTCGGCGCCGACCTCGCCGCTGAGCCGCTCGGCGACGTCGAGCGCCAGCTGCGACTTGCCGGTACCGGTGGGGCCGATAAGGGCGAGTGGTCTCATGGCCGCCAGGCGCCGGCGAAGTAGCCCACACCGTAGGGCGCTCCCCGGTAGAGCTCCTTGGCCGATCGCGGCCCCGGCTCGCTCAGGCCGGCGAGCACCTGAAAGGCGACGCGCCCCAGGATTTGCTGCGGCAACCTGGTCAAGGCGGCGAGGTCGCCGTTTGCCAGCGCCTCGTCTAAGGCCAGTTGCGCGTCGGCGTTGCCCGGGTCATATCCGCCGGGGGCGGTGGGTGTCAGGGTGTTCGCGCCGTCGGCCACGACCAGCACACCGATCGGATCCGGCAGTTGGTCAATCTCGGCGCGCAGTTGCCTGCCGCGGGCCAGCGCAGTATCGGTGTCATGGTCGATGCAGTAGACGTGAACCTGCGCGCTGGCCTCGGGGCGGACCTGGCCCCGCACCCAGGCGGCCAGCAGCGCGCACACGGGAAGTTCGACCGGCAGCTCAGCGTCATGGGCCTGCGCGCAGAGCTGAACCCGCACGTCCGCGCCGAAACCCGCAAACGTGCCGACGGTATGGGGATCCAGGACGTCGTCGGTTGGGCCCGTCCCGATGACCATCCAGCGCGCAGGCAACAAGGCGGCCGCTGCCTGCACCGCCGCGGCCAGATCGGCCACCTCTGTGGCGGCCGCTCCAGCGAGCTCGGGAACAAGCACCGGCGCCGACGGAATGATCGCGATGGCGCTCAGCACGCCACCAAACTAACGTCTTGGCGCCTTGGGTCGAGAGCGTTGGCCTCCGAACCGCGCGTCGAACTACTTCGCCTTGCCCTCCGTCGTCCTCACGCGCGGGAGGTACCCCACGCCGGACTGTCCGCCACAATGAGGGGATCGCCAAAAGGAGCGGCATCGCCCTCGGCGGAGGCTTCCCGGGAACGTGCTTCCCGCGTGCTATCTCCCCCGTCTCGTCCGGTCTGGGCAACCAACGTGGCGGCCTCGCCGCGGGCCAGCGCGACGGTCGCGACGATCACCACCGACACCGCCGCAGCCAGCACGAACGACTTGGGGCCATAGGCATTCAGCGTCTCGCCCAGCACGACGACCCCGAGCAAACCAGCCACCACAGGCTTCGCCACGGTCATCGTCGGCAGGGAGGCGGTCAGCGCACCAGCGCGGAAGGCCGATTGCTGAAAGATCATCCCGGCCAACGCCACCAGTATCCAGGGGACGAACTCCGGCGAACGCAGCACACCCACCAAGCTGTGCTCGGACACCTCGACGATTCCCTTGGTCAGCACCGCGAACAGCGCCAGCGACGAACCCGCCACCACCGCGAGCAGCACGGCCGCGAACGGGCTACCGGCCCAGATCCGCGCCGCCAGCACACACGACACCAACAGCGGGACCATCACCAGACCCACGATGATCCACGTTTGCAGCGGCGCCCGTTGGTGGCCCGAAGCCGGGTCGCCCACAATGATGACCACTGCCAAGGCGCCGGCCAGCACGACTGCCCACATCCACTCCCAGCGGGTCACCCGCCGCTCGGTCATCCGCGCGTAGATCGGCAAGGCGAACAGCAGCGCCGTCACCTGCAGCGACGTCACCAACAGCACTGACCCCCATGCCAGGGCCCCGGCCTGCAAGCTGTAATTGACGATCGCTGCCAGGCCGCCCAGCCACCAACGGGTGTCCCGCAACGACATGCGGAACAGTTCAAGATGGCCGACCGGCTTGTCCGTGATCTCCTGCGCCGAGCGCTGCCGGATCACATCGCCGACCGCGGATGCCAGCGCCGCGCACAGAGCAAGCAACGCTGCGACGTCAACCCTCGACATAAGTGACCCCTCACCTCACCAGTGTTCCGACCAGCGTTACCCCGGGGAGCGGTATATACACGTACTGTTTGCGACCAGTTCAATTACAACTTTATGTCTCTGCAGACGTTGCTGACCGCCGGCCAGGTGTAACCGTCTAATTATTAGTTCATCAAGCTATGTAACAGCTGTGGCAACTCTACGAGATCCACATGAAGGCCGCACTGACAGCTACGCCTCACTGACTACGGTTGACGGAAGCAAGGAAGCGCCATCCGGCGCCGGGGAGGCCACACCGTCGGTCGCGTTCATGGAGGCGGCCTCACCACGGGCCAGGGCGGCGGTCGCGACGACCACCACGAGTACCGCGGCTACCAAAACGATGATCTCGGGGACGCCGGCGTCGAGGGTCTCACCAAGCACCGTGACGCCCAGGACCGAAGCCACCAGGGGTTCGGCCACCGTCATCGTCGGCAACGACGCCGTCAGTGCGCTGGCCTGAAACGACGACTGCTGAAAAATCGTCCCGAGTGCCGCGACCAGCACCCAGCCATACAGTTCAGGGGTGCGCAGCAGCGCCACCAAGCCGTCGGGGAGCACGTCGACAATGGCCTTGGTGAGCACCGCGAACAACGCCCCTCCGCCCAACCACCACCGGGCGTCGCGCAGCGACATGCGCAACAGCTCGACGTGGCCGACTTGTTGATCGGTGATCTCCTGCGCGGACCGCTGCCGGATCACGTCCCCGACGCCCGACATCAACGCGGCGATCAGCGCGAGCAGCGCCGCGACATCCACCCTCGCTATGGCGACCTCCCCCACCGACGTGCGGCCCGCAGACCGGTCAAGACATTGTTCACCACTGTTCGAGGTTCACCACTGTTCGAGGTTCACCACTATTCGAGAAACCTCTTGCGGCGAAGCAACAGCATGACGGTACCTGCCCGCCCAGACACGACGGCGTGGCTGCGCTGAAGCCGCGCGGCAACTAGGCAGGCTGGCCGACGGCGCCCTGCAGCGTCGCCTCGACCCTGTTGCGCGTCGCGACCGCGTCACCGCGCGCCAGCTCGACGGTAGCGGCCGTCATCAACAGCACTGCCGCCGCCAGGGCAACCATCCCGGCGCTACCCGTGTTCAGCGTCTCACCCAGGACGACGACCCCCAGCAAAGCCGCCACGATTGGCTGGGACACCTCCAGGGTGGGCATCGACGCGGTCAGGGCGCCGGCCCTAAACGCTGACTGCTCCCACACGAAACCGCCCAGCCCGACCAATAGCCAGGCGTAGAGCTCGGGTGTCCGGACCACGGCCCACCCGCCCTCGCCGAGCCGATGGACGGCTCCCTTGGTGAGCACCGCGAACACGCCCCACAGCGTCCCCGACACGAAGGCCAATAGCACCGCGGCCAGGGCGCCACCCCAGATCCGGGCAGCGACGATGCATCCGAGCAGCACCGGGCCCAGCACCGCCACCACCGCGGCCCAGGTCCGCAGCGATGCGGTCGAGTGACCGGCCTGCGGGTTGCCGACGGTGACGATCACGGTCACCGCAGCAGTCAGTAGAACGGCCCAGATCCATTCCCGGCCGGTCACCGCACGGTGGGACAACCATGCGCTGATCGGCAGCGCGAACAGCAGCGAAAGGACGAGCAACGCCTGCACCAGCAGCACCGAGCCCCGGTCCAGCGCGGCCGCCTGCAACGCAATGCTCGCGACGAGAATCATTGCGCCCCATCGCCACCGACGGTTGCCCAGCAGTTTCGCGAACAATTCGATGTTGCCGACCGATGTATCAATGATCCGGTGCGTCGCGCGTTGCTGGAGGACGTCACCGATGGCGACGAACAGCGCAGAACTCAACGCGAGCAGGATGGCGATATCGACCTTGGCCATAAACAGTCTTCTCCGTCGATGTCGGAAGGGGTGAGGAAGTAAGCCCCTGCTGTCGTCTCCACTGTTGCACAGCTGCACGGTCCGGACGGGAATACCAGGGTGCCAGCATGCGGACCGCCGAACTGCTTGAATACTGTTAAGCACCTGTTGGCAGACCCCGGATGGGCAGTCCGCAGATGCAGTAGACGGTGCCGCTACGCGCGGCAGGTGCGCGGGACAAAAAATCGCGCGCAAGGGTTGCGAAAGAGTGGTGATGAGGGCATGACGGCTGGCGAGCCCCGCAGCAACGATTCACCCAAGCCGGCGCCTCGCCCGGGACCACGCCCCGGTCCACGGCCGAGACCGCGACCCCTCGCCCACCCGGTGGCAGCTCCCCCGCCCAGCGATCCGCACCGGTTCGGGCGCGTGGACGATGACGGCACGGTATGGCTGATCAGCGCCGCCGGCGAGCGCATCATCGGCTCCTGGCAGGCCGGCGACCGGGAGGCCGCATTCGCCCACTTCGGCCGGCGATTCGACGACCTGAGCACAGAGGTCACGCTCATGGAGGAGCGGCTGGCGTCGGGCACCGGTGACGCCCGCAAGATCAAAGCCCATGCATCCGCACTGGCCGATACGTTGCCGACGGCAGCCGCGCTGGGCGATATCGACGCGCTCGCGGGCCGGTTGACGCGCCTTATCGAGGAGGCCGAGGCCACCATCGCCGCGGACCGCGCCCGACGCGAGGAGTATCGGGCCACCCAGACCGCCCGCAAGGAGGCGCTGGCCGCCGAGGCCGAGAACGTGGCCGCCAACTCGACTCAATGGAAGGTCGCTGGCGACCGGCTGCGCGCAATCCTCGACGAGTGGAAAACCATCACCGGTCTGGACCGGAAAGTCGATGACGCGCTGTGGAAGCGCTATTCCGCGGCCCGGGAAACCTTCAACCGGCGGCGGGGATCGCATTTCGCCGAGCTTGACCGGGAACGAGCGGGCATTCGCGAGGCGAAGGAGCGGCTCTGCGAGCGGGCCGAAGAGTTGTCCGGTTCGACAGACTGGACCGCCACCAGCGCGGAATTCCGTAAGCTGCTCACCGAATGGAAAGCGGCGGGACGGGCGACCAGGGATGTCGACGACGCCCTGTGGCGCCGGTTCAAAGCCGCCCAGGACTCGTTCTTCACCGCTCGCAATGCCGCGACAGCGGAGAAAGACACGGAGCTGCGGGCCAATGCCAGCGCCAAAGAGGCACTGCTGGCTGAAGCGGAAAAGATTGACACCAGCAATCACGACGCCGCCAGAGCCGCGCTGCGCTCGATCGCTGAAAAATGGGATGCGATCGGCAAAGTGCCGCGGGAACGGTCCGCCGAGTTGGACCGACGGCTGCGTGCGGTGGAGAAGAAGGTGCGCGACGCCGGCGACGCGGGTTGGTCGGATCCACAGGCGCAGGCTCGAGCCGAGCAGTTCCGGACTCGTGCCGAGCAGTACGAACAGCAGGCCCAGAAGGCGGCGGCGGCGGGCCGGACCAAAGAAGCCGAAGAGGCGAAAGCCAACGCCGAACAGTGGCGGCAGTGGGCGAAAGCAGCGGCTCAGGCGCTGACCCGCAGATCCTAACGGCCGTCGTCGGAATCCGGACGCGCCCGGCTATCCACATCGCCGGGGGCGTCACGGTTTGCGGGCCTGGCCGCGTTGTCCAGGCTGTCCAGCAGTGTCATCGACTGCTGCCCGGCGACCCGACGGCGCTCTTCCTCGGCCGCGAGTTGCACGATGGTGCGCGACCACACCACGCGAGCCCACTGATACGTCAGCCCGATGACGGTGATCCACGCCACGACCAGCCCGACACCCGGGCCGGGATGCCCTGCGGCCACGGTCTGGCGCGACCAGATAGCCAACAGCCCCACCGCACCGGCGACCGCCGAGCCCGCCAGCGCAACCCAGGCCAGCGCCCAGCGCCGTGCCATCAGCGCCAGCATCGAGAAACCGACGCCGAATACCAGCGCCAACCAGGCGAACACCCGCGAAGGCAGGGCCACTGCGGCCGCGCCGGCGCCGTGGCTGGAAAACAGCACGTCCCATCCCCGCACATCGCCGGTGTGCGGCAGGATGAACGTTCCCAGCAGCACGAACACCAGGATCGATACGACGAAAGCCCTTGGGCCGGGGTCGATCCCACGTGCTACCCGGCGTTCTGCGGCCTCGATTTCGGTGCGGAGAGCGTCGAGGTCTGTGTGTTGTTTCTTCATCGTGCACATCCAAAGGGTTCGACTGGGCCGACAGGCGGCCCGAGGGCGGGCATGCCAAGACCGATACTGCCCGGGCGCTGCCCGGCCGCGTACGCGTCACCCGCCCGGGTGCGGCGGTGGGTGAGGATCCCCGCGTCTGCAATGAGGTGGTGTGGGGCGGCCTGGGTGACCACCGCGGTGATGATGTCGCCGGGCCGTACCTGTTTGTTCGCGGTGAAGTGCACCAGCCGACCGTCGCGTGCCCGCCCGGTCATCCGCGCCGTGCGGGTGTCCTTGCGTCCTTCACCGGTGGCGACCAGCAATTCGACGGCCTGCCCGATCAGCGCGCGATTGCCCTCCAGCGAGATCTGCTCCTGCAGCTCGACCAGCCGCTCATAGCGTTCCTGCACAACGGCTTTCGGTAACTGCCCATCGAGTTCAGCGGCTGGGGTGCCGGGCCGCTTGGAGTACTGGAAGGTGAACGCGCCCGCGAACCGGGCCTGCCGCACCACGTCCAGCGTGGCCGCGAAGTCCTCTTCGGTCTCACCGGGAAATCCGACGATCAGATCGGTGGTGATCGCCGCGTGTGGCATGGCCGCCCGAACGCGGTCGATGATGCCGAGATAGCGCTCGGCGCGGTAAGAGCGCCGCATGGCTCGCAGAACCCGGTCGGATCCCGACTGCAGCGGCATATGCAAGGCGGGGCACACATTCGGCGTCTGGGCCATGGCCTCGATGACATCGTCGGTGAATTCGGCCGGATGCGGCGAGGTGAACCGCACCCGTTCCAGCCCGTCGATACTCCCGCAGGCCCGCAGCAGCCGGGCAAAGGCGCCGCGATCACGGGGTAGCGACGGGTCGGCGAAGGAGACCCCGTACGCGTTGACGTTCTGGCCCAGCAGCGTGACTTCGACCACGCCGTCATCCACCAGTGATCTCACCTCGGCCAGGATGTCCGCCGGACTGCGGTCAACCTCCTTGCCCCGCAGCGACGGAACGATGCAAAAAGTGCAGCTGTTGTTGCACCCAACCGAGATGGAAACCCAAGCGGCGTAAGCTGATTCGCGTGCGCTGGGCAGCGACGACGGAAACTGCTGCAACGCCTCGGCGATTTCCACCTGGGCGACTTTGTTGTGCCGGGCCCGGTCGAGCAGCGTGGGCAGCGACCCGATGTTGTGCGTGCCGAAGACGACATCGACCCACGGCGCTTTACGCAGCAAGGCGTCGCGGTCTTTTTGGGCCAGGCAGCCACCGACGGCGATCTGCATCTCGGGATTGCTGCGCTTGCGTGGAGCCAGGTGGCTGAGGTTGCCGTACAGCTTGTTGTCGGCGTTCTCGCGGACGGCGCAGGTGTTGAAGACCACCACATCTGCGTCGGCGCCTTCGGCGGCCCGCCGATAGCCGGCCGCTTCCAGCAGGCCCGCCAACCGCTCGGAATCGTGGACGTTCATCTGACAGCCGTAGGTACGGACCTGGTAGGTACGGCCCGACACCGACGCAGCCGAGGGCGTTTCGTCGCCCACGGCTAAGACGTCGGAGGCGTCTTTCGCCACCAATGAAGTCACGGAGCCATGGTACGGCGAACCGGTCGGCACGCGACTTACCGGACTGATGCCGTCCCCGCTGAGCCGCACCCCGCCTGGCCTAGACTCGCCGGCGCTCCCGTTCGGCGGCCAGCTCGGCGAGGACAACCTCACACGCCAGGGTTTGGCTGTATCCACGGCGCGCCAGCATAGCCACCAGCCTGCGACTCACTCGCGCGTCGTCCTCGCTCAGTGTCTCCCGTCGCAGCTTGGCCCGGACCAGCTGCTCAGCCCGGTCTCGCTCGGCACCGGCGTCGATCCCGGCCAGCGCCGTGGTGATCACGTCGTTGTCGATACCCTTGGTGTGCAATTCGGCGGCCAAGGCGCGCTTGCTCTTCCCGGCTTTCGCCCGCCGGGACTGCACCCATTGTTCGGCGAAGTCGGTGTCATCCACCAAGCCGACGGCGGCCAGTCGGTCGAGTACCCGATCGCTGACGTCGTCGGGGTAGCCGCGTTTCGCCAGCTGCCCGGACAACTCGGCCCGGGTGCGCGATCTCGCGGTGAGCAGGCGCAGGCACAGTGCCCGCGCCTGCCCTTCGCGGGAAGGCTCAGAAATCGACGGGGGCGGGCAAGACGTCATCAGCGGTCACGACCGCACCGATGCCAAGCTTTTCTTTGATCTTTTTCTCGATCTCGTTGGCTACGTCGGCGTTCTCCATCAGGAAGGTGCGGGCATTCTCCTTGCCCTGGCCGAGTTGTTCGCCCTCGTAGGTGAACCAGGAACCGGACTTGCGGATGAAGCCCTGCTCCACCCCCATATCGATCAGCGAACCCTCCCTGCTGATGCCTTTGCCGTAAAGGACGTCGAATTCGGCCTGCTTGAAAGGCGGCGACACCTTGTTTTTGACGACCTTGACCCGGGTGCGGTTGCCGACCGCATTGGTGCCGTCCTTGAGTGTCTCGATCCGGCGCACGTCCATGCGCACCGACGCGTAGAACTTCAAAGCCTTTCCACCCGTCGTGGTTTCGGGACTGCCGAACATCACCCCGATCTTTTCGCGGAGCTGGTTGATGAAGATCGCTGTGGTTCCCGAATTATTCAGCGCGCCAGTCATTTTCCGCAACGCCTGACTCATCAGCCGGGCCTGCAGCCCGACATGGCTGTCGCCCATCTCGCCTTCGAGTTCCGCGCGCGGCACCAGGGCCGCCACCGAGTCGATGACCAGAATGTCGAGCGCACCGGAGCGAATCAGCATATCGGCGATCTCCAGGGCCTGCTCACCGGTGTCGGGTTGACTGACCAGCAGGGAATCGGTGTCCACGCCGAGGTTTTTGGCGTACTCGGGATCCAGCGCGTGCTCGGCGTCGATGAACGCCGCGACGCCGCCGGCGGCCTGGGCGTTGGCCACCGCGTGCAGCGCAACGGTGGTCTTACCCGAGGATTCCGGGCCGTAGATCTCCACGACCCGCCCGCGGGGCAGTCCGCCGATGCCCAATGCCACGTCCAGTGCGATGGATCCGGTCGGGATGACCGAGATCGGCTGACGCATCTCGTCGCCGAGACGCATCACCGAGCCTTTGCCGTAGCTCTTTTCGATCTGGGCCATCGCCAGTTCGAGAGCCTTCTCACGGTCGGGGGCTTGCGTCATGGTGCCTCTCCTATAGTCGGTGTTCGGTGACCGATTTCGGTCGGTTGGCCGTGACACTAGAGAAGGCCACCGACAAGTTGCTCTGGCGAACACTCACCACAGTAACCGAACACGTGTTCGATTCAAGTGGACACGCCGTAGGCGTCGCACACCCGCCGGATCCAAATGCGGCGATTGCGCGCTCTAGTGCGCCGAGACTGCATTGGGTGCATCGAGCCTGCGGTGACGGCGCGGTTTTCGTCCCCGCGCACGCCGTGTGCGCAGGCTCGAGATCCAAAAGATCACCACTGCTCGCGCGGCACGTCGAAGTCGACGCACAATGCCCGCCAGACGTCGCGGGGCTCGATGCCGTCCTCGATCACTTGGGCGGCGGTCCGGCCGCCGAAGCCGGTCAGCACATGGTCGACCAGCACCGATGCGCCGTAGGCGGCGCCGAATCGCAGGACAACCCGTTCGTTGAACTCCGTCAGCCGCACGTCAGCCAACATACCCAGCGAGCTACCCCGCCAAAGCAAGCGCTTCGTGGCACACCCGCACCGGATCGGCGACGCCGGCGATGCTGGCGGCGGCCTGTTGCGCGGCCTCCCGGTAGCGGGGCGAGGACAGCACCTCGTTCACCGCGGCCACCAGCGCGTCGGCGGTCAACGGCCGAATCAGCCGCCCGCTCCCCTGCCGGACCACCCGGTTGGCCATCTCCCACTGATCCCCTCCGCCGGGAACCACAACCAGCGGTACCCCCGCCAGCAGCGTCTTGGCCACCATCCCGTGACCACCGCCGCAAATCACCAGGTCGGTATGCGCCAACAGTTCGGCCTGGCTTACCAGCCCGACCACCGCCCACGGCGGCACCGTCAGATTCGCCCCGCTCAGACGTGAGACGACCAGCCGGGACCCCGCCGGCAGCGTGTCCCCCGGCGTCAGGCACCCGAGCGCAACTTCCGCCAAACCCTCGGTCCCGGTCAATGCCGTTGACGGCGCGACCACCACCACCGGCCCGGAGCCTGCGGGGATTTCCAGCACCCGATCGGTCGGCTCGAAGTGCAGCGGGCCCACCAACACGGCCTCCGCCGGCCAGTCCGGCCGGGGAACCTCCAAGGCGGGCAGGGTGGCGATCAGCCGGCGCAGCGGCCCGGGGTCGCGGGCCGGCAATCCGATCTCGACCCGCACGGCCGCACGCTGCCGCAGACCGGCGCGCCAGGACTGCGCGGTGAGCGCCCGCATCGTGGCATCCCGCAGCCGGCCCCGGATACCGGTGCCCGGTGCAAGTCCACTGCCTATCGGCGGCAACCCCTTGGACGGCAGGTACAGCGGATGCGGGTTGAGTTCGATCCACGGGATTCTCAACAGCTCGGCAGCCATGCCGCCACACGCGGTGATGACGTCGGACACCACCAAGTCAGGCGCCAGGCCGCGTATCGCCGGCAGGTTGAGCAGGGCCATCTGTGCGGCCCGCCGGTGGATCCTGGCCCCGGCGTCGAGATCGTTGTCGGTGGCCGCGAGCCCATCCAACTCGACGGCGTCAACGCCGGCGAGGCGGGCGGTTTCCAGCCATTCCGACCCGGTGAACAGCGTGGGCTCGTCACCCGCCTCAGCGAAGCGTTGGCACAGCGCGATCGCGGGAAACGAATGCCCGGGATCCGGCCCGGCGACCACGGCGACGCGCATCCGCCTTACCCTGCCACAGCCACGCTCGCCTACGCTGGCATCATGACCGAGCCGACTGGGACAACCGTTGCAAACACCCGCACGGTCGAGGGTTTCCTGAACGCCCTGCAGGATGCGGATTACGACGCCGCAGACGCCGCGTTGGACGACAACCTCGTCTACGAGAACGTCGGACTGCCGACGATTCATGGTCGCGCCAGAGCCATGAAGCCTTTTCGCCAGATGGAAGGCCGCGCCGCCTTCGAGGTGAAGATCCACCGCATTGCCGCCGACGGCGGCGCGGTGCTCACCGAACGCACCGACGCGCTGATCTTCGGCCCACTACGGCTGCAGTTCTGGGTCTGCGGCGTGTTCGAGGTTCACAACGGGCGAATCACGCTGTGGCGGGACTACTTCGACTTCTTCGACATGTTCAAGGCCACCGTACGCGGTCTGGCGGCGGTGGTGCTGCCCTCGCTCAAAGCGACGTTTTAGCCCTTAAGGAGAGACGGCCAAGGAGACGGTGATGAGCGAGGGCGCAAGCCGCACGCGGCCGAATGCCCTTCAGTACATCCGCTATTGCTGCGGGGGGCGGCTGAATGACTCCATGCGGGACTGGGTGCGCAACGACCTGGTCGGCAAGGGTGCTATCGCCCGGATGATGATCCGTGTTGCGGTGCCGGCGGTTCTGGTGCTTGCTCCGTTCTGGTTGATCCCGACGACGCTCGACGTCCACCTGAGCATGACGCTGCCGATACTGATTCCGTTCGTCTATTTCTCGCATGCACTCAACAAGGTGTGGCGCCGACACATGCTCGGAGTGCATGGCCTCGACCCCGATCTCGTCGACGAACACGCCCGCCGGCGCGACGCCCACATCCATCAAGCGTACATCGAACGCTATGGCCCGCGGCCGGATTCAACTCCGCCCCGAAAGCCCAATACCGGAAGCTAGCTGCGGGGCAGTCCGCCGAGTTCGTCGAACGCCTGCGCCCAACCGGCCAAGCGGTCAGTGGCCCCAGCCAACTCGTCACGGTAGCGCTGCGAACCCGCTGACACATCGCCACCGTTTGCCGAGGAAACCAATTGCGCTGCAGCAGTGACCATTTCGTTGTACTGACGAACGCCGGCACTCAACTGCGCAGTGAACGCATTGATGGCGGGTACCAGATACGACCGCGACGACTCGGAATACTGCGCCGCCCGCTCCATCGACACCACCTCCGCGGCGGTCGCCGCCATCGCCGCAGAAGTCTTATTGACCGCCGCGGTCAGGTCGCGGATCTCGGCTGTCGGCAGCATGGAGCCGCGCTCCATCACGCCCAACAACGAGAAGAATCCGCGCTCGGAGGCCCCCAGCGCGTACATCGCGGGCCGTGCCGCCGAACCGGGCGGCGGGAGCCGGCGCACGTTGGCGGGCCGAGGTGACGGCAGCGGCTCCGAACGCAGCCAACGGTAGCGAAGCAGCAACAGTGTCGCCGGAATCGCCTGCACCACGGCGATCAAGCCGGTGATCTCCAGCAGCAACGCGAACCAGCCCCAGGCCGCCAAAAGCATCGTCACCACTGCCCAGAACAGGCACCCGGCCGCAAATATCAGGCCCCACCGCAGCGCGCGGCGGCGGCGACGCAGCAGCCGCGCCCGCGGATCCGCGGTGGCACTGATTTTCTGGGCCACCAGGTCGGAAAGCTCAGCGGCGGTGTTCAACCCGCGCTGCAGCAACGTGCGCCATGGCCCGCGCTGAGTCGTTTTCACCGCCATTTGAAACCGTCCGCTGAGATTACTGACCAAACGGCTTCTCGGTAACTGCGCCACCGGTGGTTTCGGCGGGTGCGGGAGTGGCCGGCGTGGCTCCGGGAGCAGCCGCTGTCCCACCGGTCGGCAAAGCTTCGCCGCGCATCGACGCGCGAATCTGCTCTAGCCGGGAATGACCGGCCATCTGCACACCGGCCTGCTCGACCTCGAGCATGCGGCCCTGCACCGAACCCTGCGCAAGTTCGGCCGAACCGATCGCGTTGGCATATCGCCGTTCGATCTTGTCGCGTACCTCGTCGAGGCTCGGAACGTTGCCCGGTGCGGCGATCTCGCTCATCGATCGCAGCGATGCGCTGACCTGTTCCTGCATCTTGGCCTGCTCGAGCTGACTGAGCAGTTTGGTGCGCTCCGCGACCTTCTGCTGCAGCACCATCGCGTTCTGTTCAACCGCCTTTTTGGCTTGACCCGCTGCGCTAAGTGCCTGGTCGTGCAGCGTCTTGAGGTCTTCGACGCTCTGCTCGGCCGTCACCAGCTGGGCGGCGAACGCCTCGGCGGCGTTGTTGTACTCGGTGGCCTTGGCGGTATCACCGGCGGCGGTGGCCTGGTCGGCCAATGTCAGGGCCTGACGCACGTTGACCTGAAGCTTTTCGATGTCCGCCAGCTGCCGGTTGAGCCGCATCTCCAGTTGCCGCTGGTTGCCGATCACTTGCGCCGCCTGCTGGGTCAGCGCCTGATGCGTGCGTTGCGCTTCCTCGATGGCCTGCTGAATCTGCACCTTGGGGTCGGCGTGCTCGTCGATTTTCGCGTTGAACAGCGCCATGAGGTACTTCCACGCTTTGACGAACGGATTGGCCATGAGTTAGCTCCACCTTCGCTTCTTGTATGCCGGATAGGCCTGGATAGAGCTCAGTTGGGCTCTGCGCTCACCCTGTCGCTCAATTTAACGGGTCGGCGCCGATCGCCCCACCCCTTGCGCTGGATCCGACCGCCCCGACTCAGGCCACCGCCAGGGACGCCACCGGCGGAATGACCACCTTGGTGCTGGCGTCGATGGTGCTGCCGCTCGCCCCGTCGGCCGGCGCGCTGTAAGCCGCGCGTTCTTCGCTGGCCATCCGCTCGCCGGCGTCGGTGAGGACCGACGACAGCGGGACCTCCAACGCGTCGCAGATCGCGTTGAGCAGCTCGCTGGAAGGCTCCTTGCGACCGCGCTCCACCTCCGACAGATACCCGAGGCTCACCCGCGCTGAATCGGACACCTCGCGCAGCGTCCGGCCCTGTGACGTCCGGGCCTGGCGTAGCACGTCGCCGATGACCGCGCGCACCAATGACGGCATCCTGCTCTCCTTCGTCCAGTCAGCCCCTGCTCAGCACATATTCAGCCCGAATCAGCAGGCGCTCACTTAGGTGAACGCCGGCAGTGGTGGTATTGGTTCCCGTTCGATGACGAGAGAATCTCGCCCGCTCGATGCCGGCCTCGATCAGCGAGGCGGTTGGCGAACTTCCCTGACGGCCGACACCACGTAGTCGATACCGGTGACCACCGTCAGCACGATCGCAGCGGCCATCACCACCGCTGCCGCCACCCGAAACGGTCCCGACACTGGCAGGACGAACAACCCGATCGCCACCGTCTGCACCACGGTCTTGAGTTTCCCGCCCCAGCTGGCCGGAATGACCCCGCGGCGGATTACGGCCAACCGCAACAGAGTCACCCCGATCTCGCGGGTCAGGATCAGCACCGTGACCCACCACGGCAAGTCACCCAGCACCGACAGTCCGATCAGGGCCGACCCGATCAGCGTTTTGTCCGCAATCGGATCGACGAACGCGCCGAATTCGGTCGCCATGCCGTAGTTGCGGGCCAGCAGGCCGTCTAACCGATCGGTGATGCTGGCGACTGCGAAAATCACGAAAGCCAGGATGCGGAAAGCGATTTGCTGGCCGTCACCGGCGAATAGGGCGAGCAGGAAAATCGGGACCAGCACCAACCGCAACAAGGTCAGGACGTTGGCAAGGTTGGCGATCCGGGCGTGGCCCACCATCGGACCCGTTTGAGGCTGCCCGGACACGGCAACAGAATAACGGTTGACCAGCGCGCCCGCGCCTGATGTCGATACTGTTACCCGTGACCGAAAGTTCGCAGGATGTTCGGCCGGTGGTCCGACGTGCGCGAACATCCGATGTTCCCGCGATCAAGCAGCTCGTCGACACGTATGCGGGACGGATTCTGCTGGAGAAAAACCTCGTGACGCTCTATGAGGCCGTCCAGGAGTTCTGGGTGGCCGAGTACGAGGGCAATGTGGTCGGTTGCGGGGCGCTGCACGTGATGTGGTCTGATCTCGGCGAGATCCGTACCATTGCCGTCGACCCGGCGATGACCGGCCACGGTATCGGCCACGCGATCGTCAACCGGCTTCTGGAAGTCGCCCGCGACCTGCAGCTGCAGCGGGTATTCGTGTTGACCTTCGAAACCGAGTTTTTCGGCAAGCACGGGTTCACCGAGATCGAGGGCACGCCGGTCACCGCGGAAGTCTTCGAAGAGATGTGCCGCTCGTACGACATCGGTGTCGCCGAATTCCTGGATCTGAGCTACGTCAAGCCGAACATTCTCGGCAATTCCCGGATGCTGCTGGTGTTGTGATCCGCTCCTACTCGGGGTAGTCCCCACTGTCGGAGTCGGCGGATCCCGCTTTCGAGCCCCGGATCGCGGCCAACGTCGCGGCCAGCTCGTCGGGCTTGACCAGCACCTCGCGGGCCTTGGAGCCCTCGGACGGCCCGACGATGCCGCGGGTCTCCATCAAGTCCATCAACCGGCCGGCTTTGGCGAAGCCGACGCGCAGCTTGCGCTGCAGCATCGAGGTGGAGCCGAATTGGCTCGACACCACCAGCTCGACGGCTTGCAGGAACACATCCATGTCGTCGCCGATGTCCGGGTCGACGTCGGTGCGTTCGCCGGTCGGCTTGGCCGTGGTGACACCGTCGGTGTATTCGGGTTCGGCCTGGTCTTTGCAGGCGGTGACGACGGCCTGGATCTCCTCGTCGGTGATGAACGCGCCCTGCAGCCGGATGGGTTTGCCCGCACCCATCGGCAGGAACAGGCCGTCGCCCATCCCGATCAGCTTTTCGGCGCCGGCCTGGTCCAGGATCACCCGGCTGTCGGTGAGCGACGACGTGGCAAACGCCAGCCGGGACGGCACGTTGGTTTTGATCAGACCGGTGACCACGTCCACCGACGGGCGCTGGGTGGCCAGCACCAGGTGAATGCCCGCCGCGCGGGCTTTCTGCGTGATCCGCACGATGGCGTCCTCGACGTCCCGCGGCGCGGTCATCATCAGGTCGGCCAGCTCGTCGACGATCGCAACGACGTAGGGGTAGGGCCGGTACTCACGCTGGCTGCCCAGCGGCGCCGTGATGGCACCCGAGCGCACCTTCTCGTTGAAGTCGTCGATGTGACGCACCCGCGACGCCTGCATGTCCTGGTAGCGCTGCTCCATCTCCTCGACCAGCCACGCCAGCGCGGCCGCGGCCTTCTTGGGTTGGGTGATGATCGGCGTGATCAGATGCGGAATGCCTTCATACGGCGTGAGCTCCACCATCTTCGGGTCGATCAGGATCATCCTGACCTCTTCGGGGGTGGCCCGCGTCAACAACGACACCAGCATGGAGTTGACGAAGCTGGACTTACCGGATCCGGTGGAACCGGCGACCAACAGGTGCGGCATCTTGGCCAGGTTGGCCGAGATGAAATCCCCTTCGATGTCCTTGCCGAGCCCAATCACCAGCGGATGGTGGTCGCGGCGGGTCGACGGCGCGGTGAGCACGTCGGCCAGCCGCACCATTTCCCGATCGGTGTTGGGCACCTCGATGCCGACGGCGGACTTGCCGGGGATCGGGGCCAGCATGCGGACGCTTTCGGTGGCCACCGCATAGGCGATGTTGCGCTGCAGCGCGGTGATTTTCTCCACCTTGACGCCGGGCCCCAGCTCGACCTCGTAGCGGGTGACGGTGGGTCCGCGGGTGCAGCCGGTGACGGCGGCGTCGACCTTGAACTGGGTGAGCACCTCGCCGATGGCTTCGGCCATGTGGTTGTTGGCGGCACTGCGTTTCTTGGGCGGGTCGCCAGCTACCAGCAGGCTCAGCGGCGGCAGCGTGTACGGGCCCTCGACGACGCGGTCCAGCGCTTGGGTGTCCTGTTTTTCGGCGGATCGGCGGCGACGGCTCCGGGTGACCGCAGGTTCGGGAACGGTCGGGATGTCGTCCTCGAGAAGGGCCCGGGCGGAATCGGCCGACGGCCACGCCGGTGGCTCGTGGTCCGGGGAGAAAGACGCATCGTCGTAGTAACCGTCGGAGAAGTCTTCGCGGGCGCCGACGTCGGCATCCTCGTCGCACTCGTCTCCATAGTCGTATTCGTCGGCGTCATCGCCGGGGAACAGCCGGGTGCCGAACATGGCACGCACCGCGTCGGGCAGCTCGCGGATCGTGGTCCCGGTCAGCAGCAGCAGCCCGAACAGTGCGCCGATGAACAACAGCGGCGCGGCGATCCAGGCCGTCAGCCCGTCCGACAGCGGCCCGCCGATGGCAAAGCCGATGAATCCTGCCGCGCGGCGCCGTGCTTCGGGGTCTTCCGGCGAACCGGACCACAGATGGCGCAGGCCGAGAACCGAGAGCGCAATCAAGCAGGCGCCCAGGATGAGCCTGGGTCGCGCATCGGGATTGGGCTGGGTCCGCATCAGCGTTACCGCCACCGCGGCGGTGATGACCGGCAGCGCCAAGACACCCGAGCCGATAAACGTCCGCAACAGCGTGTCGACCCATGCGCCGACCGGCCGGGCGGCGTCGAACCACGAGCTCGCGGCGACCACGACGGAAAGGCCCAGCAGCAACAGCGCGATTCCGTCACGACGATGTCCCGGATCGATATCGCGGGCCCGCCCGATCGACCGGGCCGCGCCGCCGGTGCCCCGTGCCGCCATCAGCCAGCTGGCGCGCGCGGCCCGGCCGCAGGTCAGTCCGGCGGCGACCAGCAACGAACGGTTACGCCGCCTTGCGGGCCTGCTCGCCCTCCTGCGGGGTGCCGCCGGCCGCGCACGTCGGGCCCCACTCCGCGAAGTGGCCTTTGACCTGCTCGTTCGGGTTCCGGAGCGGGCGGCGGTCTTGTTAGCCATGACGGCAAGGGTAGTCGCAACGACATCATCTGCACCACCCGCCACACTGATAACGCTTCCGCTCGTGGGCCATGCGACGGTCGATCGCCAGAACGCGTGAGTAGGGTGACAACCGGTGATACACGTCATGCCCGTCACCCACCCCGAAGCTCCCAGGAGGCCCTAGCATGCCCGTCGTCGTCGTCGCCACCATGACCGTCAAACCCGAATCGGTCGACACCGTCCGCGGCATCCTCACCACCGCGGTCGAAGAAGTGCACGGCGAACCCGGCTGCCAGCTGTACTCGCTACACCAAACGGGCGAGACCTTCGTCTTCGTCGAGCAATGGGCCGACCCCGAAGCGCTCAAGACCCATAGCACCGCGCCCGCGGTCACCAAGATGTTCACCGCGGCCGGCGAGCACCTGGTCGGAGCGCCGGACATCAAGATGCTGCAGCCGATTGCGGCGGGCGATCCGGACAAAGGGCAGCTGCGCCCCTAATGGCCGGGCCAGTGGAAGGCCCACTTAAGGGCCGGGTTGCCTTCATCACCGGAGCCGCGCGCGGCCAGGGCCGCGCACACGCGGTTCGGCTGGCCGCTGACGGCGCGAGCATCATCGCGGTCGACCTGTGCGAGCAGATCGCGAGTGTGCCCTATCCCCTGGCCACCCCGGATGACCTGGCCGCCACTGTCAAGCTTGTCGAGGACACCGGCTCTCGCATCGTGGCCAAGCAGGGCGACGTACGCGATGCCGCATCGCTGTCGGCCGCGTTGCAGTCGGGCCTGGATGAATTCGGCCGGCTCGACATCGTCGTGGCCAACGCCGGTATCGGCCCCCATGCAATCCGGTAGCGATGGCTGGCGCGACGTCATCGACGTCAACCTCTCCGGCGTCCACTACACCGTGGAAGCCGCCATCGGAACCATGATCTCTCAAGGCACCGGCGGATCGATCGTGCTGATCAGTTCGGCTGCCGGACTGGCCGGCATCGGCAGCGCCGATGCCGGCTCCATCGGCTATGCGGCCGCCAAACACGGCGTGGTCGGGTTGATGCGGGTGTATGCCAATCTGCTTGCCAGGCACAATATCCGGGTCAACTCGATACATCCGTCGTGTGTCGATACCCCGATGATCAACAACGAATTCACCCGGCAGTGGCTCACCCAGCTGGTCGCGGAGTCCGATTCGCCGCCGGACATGGGTAACGCCCTGCCGGTACAGGTTCTGCAATCCGATGACATCGCCAACGCGGTGGCATGGCTGGTATCCGACCAGGCTCGCTACATCACCGGCGTCACCTTGCCGGTCGATGCGGGTTTTATGAACAAGCACTAGCTCATGGCGCGAAACCCCGCGGCGCAAACCGCCCTTGGACCGATGGTGTTGGCGGCCGTCGAACAAAACGAGCCGCCGGGCCACCGCCTGGTGAACGACGACTTCGCCGAGCTGTTTTTGCCGGCCCCGCTGCGCTGGCTCGTCGGTGCGACTCGGTTTGCGCGGATCCGCCGTCTGATGATCCGCGGATCGGAGTGGTCCGGCCCCGGGCTGTGGGCGAATCTCGCCTGCCGTAAGCGTTTCATCGCCGACAAGCTCAAAGAAGCGCTCGAGGACATCGACGCGGTCGTCATCCTCGGGGCCGGATTGGATACCCGCGCCTACCTGCTGACGCGGCAGGTCCGCATCCCCGTGTTCGAGGTCGACCTGCCGGTCAACGTCGCCAGGAAGTTCAAGACGGTCCGGCGAGTGCTGGGCGAGCTGCCGCTGTCGGTTCGGTTGGTGGCGTTAAACCTCGAGCATGACGACCTGCTGACCGCGCTGGCCGAGCACGGTTATCGCACCGATTACCGGGTCTTCTTCATCTGCGAGGGCGTCACCCAATACCTGACCGAAGAGACTGTCCGGCGGACGTTGGAGGGGCTGCGCGCGGCCGCGCCGGGCAGCCGTTTGGTGTTCACGTATGTCCGCCGGGATTTCATCGACGGTACGAATCGGTATGGCACCCGGACGCTGTACCGCAGTGTCCGCCACCGGCGGCAATTGTGGCGTTTCGGCTTACAGCCCGACGAGGTTGCCGGATTCATCGCCGATTACGGTTGGCGGCTGCTGGAGCAGGCCGGGCCCGATGAGCTTTTTCAGCGTTATGTCGAACCCACCGGGCGCAAACTCAAGGTCTCGCAACTGGAATGGTCAGCCTACGCGGAGAAGACCTAGCCCGGCGACGATGCAGACGGCGTAGCCGTCTGAGGAGAAGCCGGGCAATTCAATCCAGTAGCTGATTCAGACCTCGATGACCGTCGGCACGATCATCGGCTGCCTGCGGTAGGTTTCGCCCATCCACTTGCCGACGGTGCGGCGCACGCCCTGGGCGATGCGGCTTGGATCGGTGACGTTGGCGGCGACCAGCGATTCCAGCTCCGCCTCGACCTTATGCACGGCGGGCTCGAGTGCCTTGGGATCTTCGGAGAACCCGCGTGAATGCAGGTGCGGCGCAATCACCGGACGCCCGGTACCGCGCTTGACGACCACGGTCACCGCGACAAATCCCGACGACAAAATCAGCCGTTCACCCAGGGTGATATCACCGACATCGCCGTTGATCAGACCGTCGACGAACATCTTGCCGACCGGCACCGCTCCGGCGACCGACGCCTTGCCCCCGACCAGGTCGACGCTGACACCGTTCTCGGCCAGCAGAATTGACTCCTCCGGCACTCCGGTGCGGGCTGCCAGCTTGGCGTTGGCGCGCAGCATCCGCCAGGTCCCGTGCACTGGCATGACATGGCGCGGTCGCACACCGTTGTACAGGAACATCAGCTCGCCGGCGTACGCGTGGCCTGAAACATGTACTCGGGCTTGGGCATTGGTGACGACGCGAGCTCCGATCTTGGCGAGCGCATCGATGACGCCGTAGACCGCTTCCTCATTGCCCGGGATCAGCGACGACGCCAACACGATGAGGTCACCCGCGGTCAGGGTGATGCTGCGATGCTCGCCGCGCGACATCCGTGACAACGCTGACATCGGCTCGCCCTGGGTGCCGGTGGTGATCAGCACCACCTGGTCGGGCGCCATCATCTCAGCCGCGCCGATGTCGATCACGTCCGAATCCGCCACCCGCAAGAATCCGAGTTCGCGGGCGATGCCCATGTTGCGCAACATGGACCGCCCGACGAACGACACCCGTCGGCCCAATGCCACTGCGGCATCGATGATTTGCTGCACGCGGTCCACATTGGAGGCGAAGCACGCCACGATGACGCGGCCGTCGGCACCCCGGATCAGGCGGTGCAACGTCGGGCCCACTTCGCTTTCCGAGGGCCCGACACCGGGCATCTCGGCATTGGTCGAGTCGCACAGGAACAGGTCCACACCGGCGTCTCCGAGGCGGGACATGCCGGGCAGGTCGGTGGGCCGGCCGTCGAGGGGAAGCTGGTCGAGCTTGATGTCACCGGTGTGCAAGACGGTCCCCGCGCCGGTGTGGACCGCGATGGCCAGCGCGTCGGGGATGGAGTGGTTGACGGCGAAGTATTCGCATTCGAAGACGCCGTGAGTGGTCCGCTGTCCCTCCGCAACCTGGAAGAGCACCGGCTTGAGGCGGTGCTCGCGGCATTTCGCGGCGACCAGCGCCAGGGTGAACTTCGATCCGACGACCGGGATGTCCGGGCGCAGCTTGAGCAAAAATGGGATGCCCCCGATATGGTCCTCGTGCGCGTGGGTCAGCACCAGGGCCTCGATGTCATCGAGCCGGCCCTCGATGTGGCGCAGATCCGGCAAGATCAGGTCGACACCCGGTTCGTCATGGGTGGGGAACAGCACCCCGCAGTCGATGATCAACAGCCGGCCCAGGTGCTCGAAAACCGTCATGTTGCGGCCGATTTCGTTGATGCCGCCCAGCGCAGTGACGCGCAACCCGCCTGTGGTCAAAGGACCTGGTGGGGCGAGTTCTTCGTTCACCTTTGGCTCACCGGAGCACCGAGGCCGCACGCATGTCGGCGGCCAGCGCATCGATTTGTTCCGGCGTTGCCGGCATTTGCGGCAACCGGGGATCGCCTGCGTCAATTCCCTGCAGGCGCAGGCCTGCCTTGGACATCGTCACCCCGCCCAGGCGGCTCATCGCATTGCACAGCGGCGCGAGGTTGACGTTGATCTTTCGGGCGGTGGCGATATCGCCGGAACCGAAGGCGGACAACAACTCTCGGAGCTGACCTGCGGCCAGATGGGAGATCACGCTGATGAAGCCGGTGGCGCCCATCGCGAGCCACGGCAGATTCAACGCATCGTCGCCGGAGTAGTAGGCCAGTCCGGTCTCGGCCATGATCTGGCCGCCGCTGTGCAAATCGCCCTTGGCGTCCTTGACGCCAACGATGTTCGGGTGCGACGCCAGCGCGCGGATGGTGTCGGATTCGATCGGCACTACCGAACGCCCGGGGATGTCGTAGAGCAGCACCGGCAACTCGGTCGCGTCGGCGACGGCGGTGAAATGCGCGATCAGCCCGGTCTGTGGCGGCTTCGAGTAGTACGGCGTGACCACCAGGAGCCCATGGGCGCCTTCGGCAGCACAGGCCTGGGCCAGCCGGACGCTGTGAGCGGTGTCATAGGTGCCCGCACCGGCGATGACTCGGACCCGGTCGCCCACCGCCTCCAGCACGACGCGCAACAGCTCTCGCTTCTCGTCGTCCGTGGTGGTCGGCGACTCGCCGGTGGTTCCGGAGACCACCAGGCCGTCGCACCCCGCGTCTACCAGGTAGTTTGCCAGTTGCGCCGCGACGGTGGTGTTAAGAGAGCCATCGGCGCCAAACGGTGTCACCATCGCCGTCAGCACGGTTCCCAACCGTGCCGGGGCGTCGAATCCGACGGTGCTCACGGTGTTTAGGTTACCTGGCGGCAGCAAGGTATTTACCACCCTCGCGAGCGCGCGTGTTTGTTCAGCGACACGCCGCGCCGGCTGTACATCTGCGGGCGCTCGCGGAAGGGCTCCTCAGGCGTCGGTGGAGAACCCGATGGCCACCTGCAGCCTTCGCCGACTCACGCTTCGGTGGCTAAGGGACTCGTCGCGACCTCGGTGCCGTCGGCCAGGGTAGAGATCTCGAAGTCGGCGAACACCGCGGGCGCGACGCCGGTGAGCTGGCGCAGACACTCGATGGCCAACCGCCGGATTTCCACGTCGGCGTGCTCGCTGGCGCGCATGGCGATGAAGTGACGCCATGCCCGGTAGTTCCCGGTCACGACGATGCGGGTCTCGGTGGCGTTCGGCAGCACCGCGCGAGCGGCTTGGCGCGCCTGCTTGCGCCGCAACACCGCGTTGGGCTGGTCAGCGAACTTGGCTTCCAGCTTGGCCAGCAGCTCCGTGTAGGTGGCACGGCTGGCATCGGCGGCTGCGGCCAGGATCTGCCGCAGTTCGGAATCGTCTTCCATGCCCGGTGGCACGACGACTCGCGAGTCCCCCTCCGGCACGTAACGCTGCGATAGCTGCGAGTAGGAAAAATGCCGATGCCGGATCAACTCGTGAGTACACGATCGCGAGATGCCGGTGATGTAGAACGACACGCTCGCGTGCTCGAGCACCGAAAAGTGTCCGACGTCGATGATGTGCTTGATATAGCCGGCGTTGGTCGCGGTTCTGGGATTGGGTTTCGACCAGCTTTGATAGCATGCCCGGCCGGCGAACTCGACGAGCGCGGAGCCACCGCCGGCGTCGGTGCTCCACGGGACGTCCGGCGGCGCCAAGAACTCGGTCTTGGCGATCAATTGCACGCGTAGCGGCGCGGTCTCGGCCACGGCGCTCACCTTAGCCCGGCGACGATGCGGGCCGGAACGGCCCGAGAAGGAGCCGGGCAATCAGGTCAAAGGCTTGCCGGACGCCTCGGCGTCCCGGACCCGCATCTTGCCGGCCATCAGCAGCGGGAGCAGGGCGTCGCGGAAGGCGGACAAACGCATGCTTTCGGCCCGACGCGCGTGACACAGCGCACCCAGGCTGGTGATCGTCCGCGACGCCGCGGGGGTCAAACGGCGAACGTCTCGGACCCGAACATCCAATAGGTCGCGCGGCTGGATCCTTTGGTGGCTGCCTGAAGTCCCGGCGACATGCTGCTGCAGCCTTCTTGAGACATCACGTTGCCGTACCGCCGACCACAGGGCCGACGTATCGATGCCAATCGGCCTCAGCACGACGAACTCCGTGCTGGCCACTGCCATTTCTGACGGCAGACTCACCACGTTCCAGATTCGCGGGATCCTGGGATTGAGTTTGGCGAACAAGACGCACGGCTCCGACAAGAGGAACTTGCCGCTTTTCACAGATCCGGCGCTGACAACGCAGGGCTTCGCGCCGTCATCGAACGCCGGAAGGCTGAAGTGGGCGACCTCGTCGTCGAATTCTCCCGGGTTGAGGGATGCCGTCGACCGGCTCGCCAGGTTGGACAACGGCACGTATTCGGAGACCGATTCCGCGGTGGCAACCATCAAAGTCTCGGCGGTCTCGATTACGCTTTGGTTGGCGGCTATTTTGTCGTCGAGTGTGCCAAGCAGCTCGCCAATCGGCTGCCGTTGCGGCGCTGCGAGCGTCCAGGCCGAGACGTCACGGAGAATTCCCTGATTGAGCAGGGGCTGTCCCGATCCCGATCGGTGATCGCCCAGCCCGCAGGTTTGCAGCGCGTAATACCAATAGCGCGTCTCTCGCGGGTCTTTGGCCCGGCATACCAGTGCGTTCTCGGTGACCCAGACGTCGGAATCGCAATACCGCAGACTGCCGCAATACGATCCGACGCGTCCAAGGACGATCAGCGGTCCCCTGGCGTTGTGTTCTGCGGCATAACCGATCGCCCCGTTGGCGCCATAGACGCGAAAGCGTCCATCTGAGAAACGCACCGGCGAGCTGCTTCCGTTGCTGAAGTCGAGATGGTCACCCAGCCTGGTTTTCACCGCAGGCGCTCCACTTGCTCGCGCACAACCTTGTCCAGGCGCGCGGATTCATCGAGCGCCGCCAGCAGGTCTTTGGTCAACCGCGCGATCTTCGCATCGACCGGTTCGCCGTCGTCCTCAGCGGCAGGCGCACCGACATAGCGTCCCGGCGTCAGCGGGTAGCCCGCGGCTGCGATGTCGTCCAGCGACGCGGATATGCAGAATCCCGGAACATCTTGGTAGGTAAGGCCTTTTGCGGCAGCCGACTTCGACCCACGCCATGCGTGATAGGTATCGCCGATCCGGACGACTTCCCCGTTGGTCAGTGCGCGCTCGGAACGGTCCACCAGGTAGCCCAGCCCGCGGGCGTCGATGAACAGGACCTGCCCGGACCGGTCGGCCTTGTCCATGTCGAAGAACCACAGGCACACCGGAATTCCGGTGCTGCGAAATAGCTGTGCGGGCAGCGCGACCATGCACGACACCAGGTCCGCCTCGACGATCCGCGCGCGAATGTCGCCTTCCCCGCCTGTGTTCGACGACATCGAGCCGTTCGCCATGACCACACCGGCTTTCCCGCCCGGGGCGAGTTTGGACAGGATGTGCTGGATCCAGGCGTAGTTGGCGTTGCCGGCGGGCGGGACACCGAAGCGCCAGCGCGGGTCGTGTTCGTCGCGGGCCCAATCCTTGATGTTGAAGGGAGGATTGGCCATCACGTAGTCCATCAGCACGCCGGCGTGCTGGTCGTTGACGAACGTGTCGCCGCACCGCGTGCCCAGCCCCGTGTTGTCGATGCCGTGAACGGCTAAATTCATTTTCGCCATGCGCCAAGTCTGCTCGACGCTTTCCTGGCCGAAGATCGTGACGTTCGCGGGATTACCGTCGTGCTCGGCGATGAAGTTCTCGGTCTGCACGAACATTCCGCCCGAGCCGCAGCACGGGTCGTACACCCGCCCGTTTGAGGGTCCGAGGACCTCGACGATCACCCGCACGACGCTGGGCGGGGTGAAGAATTCGCCGCCCCGCCTTCCTTCCGCGCGAGCGAAGTTGCCAAGGAAATACTCGTACACCTCGCCCATCAGGTCCCGGGCGCGGTGGCTGCCCTCGACGCTGAATCGCCCGCTGTCGAGCAGGCGCACCAGCTCACCGAGCCGGCGCTGGTCAAGGCTTTCGTGCGACCGCGGCAGCATTCCGGCTAGCGCCGGGTTGGCTGTCATGAGGGCGCTCATCGCGTCGTCGACGAGCTGACCGATGTTGCCGCGTTTTGCGTTGTCCGCCAGGAACTTCCAGTGCGCATTCGGCGGCACCGTGAAGACGCCCCGATCGCAAGACACGTACTTGAGAAAGACAAGCCCGAGGATGACGTCTTTGTACTGGCTGGCCGAAAGGGAGCCGCGCAGCTTGCCGGCGGCCTTCCAGAGCGTGTCTTTGAGCTCTTTCCCGTCCATCAACCGGCCCGCCCGGCAGCCGCGGACAGCTCCCCGGCCAGATCGCCCCGACCGAGGACGCTGAACCCACTTAGACCCAGCCATGACGTGATGGATTCCAGTTCGCCGGCCAGCGCCGCGGCAACACGCGCCCGCGGCGCGTCGGGCTCACCGAACGCGGCTACGAGCAGCAGGGTGTTGGAGGATCGGTCGGCCTTGAGGTCGACTCGGGCGACCAGATGTCCGTCATCCATAGAAGCCTGACCCTCACATCTCAGTCCGATGCCGGGGCCGCTGAGCCTGACCCGCTAGCGAACTACTGCCGATCGTCGGGGTTTTCGATACCGACATCTGGTCCGGGTTCCCAGCCCCGTTCGGTACAAGTCAATGGGATGCCCTCTGGTGATTGTGCGGCACCGTCGGAAAACTGCCCCCCGTCGTAGCATGAAGCCCCCCTGCTCCGCACCCCGATCAGGGGCGCGGATGGTGTCCACGTGCCCCAACTGAGGCAGATTAACGTGTTGCCCTTCGAATCCAAGCCGAAGACGTAGCGGTCGGCCGGCGTGCATGGTGCATCTTGGACGACGTTGCGGGCCACGTTCGGCACACAGGTCGGGTCGTCGCATGGCGACCCCGATGCTTGCCAAGGATGAAAGAGCCATCCGGTTACGGATGCAGTGATCAACCCGCACGTGACTGCAAGACGAGTGATGGGTTTCATGTTGTCGCCCCCGTCTTGTTTGGGGATCGGTTTCTTTATTGGGGCAAAGATGTGGGGATCAGCCTAGGTGAAGCCGTACAGGCTGGCGTAGGGCCGTTTGACCCACAAACCGGGGGGTGTGATTGACCGTCAGCGCGGCTTCGTGCGCCCAGTACTCAGCCAGCAGCCGCGACGACCCCGGGACCCAGGCGGCGCGGTCCAGCACGTCGCGGTTGTAGGAGCCAAGCCCGCTGAACACCGGCGCGTAGTGGGCGCGCACGGTCACCGACACCGAATCCAGTTGCAGCACTTGGATCCGGGACATCAGCCGCTTGAGATGCGCACGGGTGATCGGGCCTGCCGGTTTAGGCTCGGCAAAGCCTTGTGCAGCGACCGCCACCCGGCGGGCGTGCGCGGCGGTCAAGGTGCTCACGGCCGGTGGTAGCTGTGAAACCGGTACCGCAGTCCCGAGCGGCTCACCAGCCACTCCCCCGTGTCACCCACCCACGTCTCGTCGAGCACCGGGGCAAGGGCGTCGTCGTCGTCGCGCGGCAGATCGATGTCGACCTCGGTGACCTCGCATCGGGTGGCGATCGGCAGCGCGAGCAGATAGATCTGTTCGCCGCCGATCACCCAGGTCTCGGGCTCGGTCAGGGCCGCCTCGAGCGAAGCCACCACTTCGGCTCCGTCAGCCATGAAGTCAGTCTGGCGGGAGACTACGACATTTCTGCGGTCCGGCAGCGGCCGAACCCGGGCCGGCAGCGATTCCCAGGTCCGCCGGCCCATGACCACGGTTTGCCCCATGGTCACTTGTTTGAAGCGGGCCAGGTCTTCGGGCACCCGCCACGGGATGTCGCCGCCGCGGCCGATGACGCCGGACGTCGACTGAGCCCAGACCAGGCCCACGAGCGTCATACAGCGACTGGGGCTTTGATCGCCGGATGTGGATCATAGTTCTTCACGACGACGTCGTCGTAGGTGTAGTCGAAGATTGAATCCCTTTGAGCCAGACCCAGTTCCGGGTACGGCCGCGGCTCGCGGCTCAGTTGCAACCGCACCTGCTCGACGTGGTTGTCATAGATGTGGCAGTCGCCGCCCGTCCAGACGAACTCCCCGACCGACAGACCGACCTGGGCGGCCATCATGTGGGTGAGCAGCGCATAACTGGCGATGTTGAACGGCACGCCAAGAAACAAATCGGCGCTGCGCTGGTAGAGCTGGCAGCTGAGCCGCCCGTCGGCCACATAGAACTGGAAGAACGCGTGACACGGCGGTAGCGCCATCTGGGGGATGTCGCTGACGTTCCAGGCCGACACGATGATGCGCCGCGAGTTCGGGTCGGTGCGCAGCAAGTCCACCGCGGTGCTGATCTGGTCGATGTGCTCCCCCGTTGGGGTCGGCCAGGACCGCCACTGCACACCGTAGATCGGCCCAAGATCGCCTGTGCTGCTGGCCCATTCGTCCCAGATGGTGACTCCGTGCTCGTGCAGCCAGCCGACGTTGGAATCGCCACGCAAGAACCACAGCAATTCGTAGACCACCGACTTGAAATGCACCTTCTTGGTGGTGAGCAGCGGGAAGCCGGCCGACAGGTCATAACGCAGCTGCTGGCCGAACAGGCTGCGGGTGCCGGTGCCGGTGCGGTCGGATTTGACCGCACCCTCCTCGAGCACCAGGCGCAGCAGGTCCTCGTAGGGCGTCGGGATCGGCACGCGGTCAGCTTAGCGGCGATCGCAAGCGCGGCGAAGCCGGGCGCGGCGGGTCGGCGCCGATGAACTTACGTCGAGCGGCTAGGAGTACAACGGAGGCCATGCCGAAAATCACTGACAGCGTCACCACCCCCGACGGCAGCTGCGCCGTCGGCCTGTTCATCCCCGAAGGGCCCGGTCCCTGGCCCGGCGTCGTCATGTACGTCGACGCCGGCGGGGTTCGCGACACCTTCGAGCAGATGGCCGCCAAGCTGGCCGGATTCGGCTACGCCGTGCTGCTTCCCGATGTGTATTACCGCAGCGGCGACTGGGCCCCGTTCAACATGGCCACCGTGTTCGGCGACGCGCAGGAACGCAGGCGCCTGTTTTCGATGATTGGCAGCATCACCCCGGACAAGATGGCCAGCGATGCCGGCGCCTACTTCGATTACCTGGCGGCTCGCCCCGAGGTGTCCGGGCAGCGATTCGGCGTGTGCGGCTACTGCATGGGAGGGCGGATCTCGGTGATGGTGGCAGGACTTGTCCCGGACCGCGTCGCCGCCGCAGCGTCCTTCCACGGCGGCGGCCTGGTCACCGACACCGACGACAGCCCGCACCTGCTGGCCGACCGGATGAGTGCCACGGTGTATGTGGGTGGCGCCGAGAACGACGCGTCCTTCACGCCCGATCACGCCGAACAGCTCGACAAGGCGCTGACGGCGGCCGGCGTGCAGCACACCATCGAGTGGTACTCGGCGGGCCATGGGTTCGCGGTCCCGGACAACCTGCCCTACGACGCCGCCGCCGATGAGCGGCATTGGAACGCGATGACGGGGCTCTTCGCGGCAACGCTGGCGCGCTAGCTCACCGGCAAGTCCACCAACTCAGCGAGTCGGGTGCGGTGACGGTAGGCGGTGCCGAGGGCCAACTGATCGCTCTTGGCCCGCTTGAGGTACAGGTGCGCCGGATACTCCCACGTCATGCCGATGCCGCCGTGTAGCTGTATGCACTCCTCGGCGGCGTGCACGGCGATGTCGCTGCAGTAAGCCTGCGCGATGGCCGCCGCGATGCCCGCGTCTTCGTCGCCCCGCGCGCACGTATCGGCGGCGTAGCGCGCCGCCGCCGTCGCCGCGCCGACCTCAAACCACAGATCCGCCAACCGGTGCTTGATCGCCTGATAGGAGCCGATCGCGCGGCCGAACTGCTTGCGCTGCTTGGCATAGGCCAGCGTGGTGTCGAAGCACCATTGGGCCACTCCGAGTTGCTCCGAGGCGAGCAGAGCTGCCCCCGTCAGCAGCGCCTCGGCGATCGGCCCGTCCGCCGGCCCGACGCGTGACGAGGATGCGGCCGAGAACCGCACGTTGGCAAGGGGTCTCGTCATATCCAGGGCCAGCATTGGTGACACCTCCACGCCCGCCGCGGTGCGCGAGATGGTATGCAGCTCGAGTCCGTCCGGGCCGGCCACCGGCACCACCAGCACGTCGGCCTCGCCGGCACCGGCGACGCTGGTGACTGATCCGCTGAGCCCGTCGGCGCCGGTGGCGACCCCCGCGATGGGATCGGCCGGTGCGGTCGACAGCGGCACCACTAACGCCGCGGTCAGCTCGCCTTGTGCCAGCTTGGGCACCGTCTGGGTGTCACCCGCACGCAACAGCGCGATCGTGGCCAGCACCGCGCTGGACAAGAACGGCACCGGCGCGATGGCCCGGCCGATCTCCTCCATGACGACCGCGGCCTCGCGGGCACCCGCGCCGGCACCGCCGAGCGACTCAGGAACCAGCAGCCCGGCCACTCCCAGCTCGGCGGCAAGCGTCCGCCAGACACCCGAAAAGTCTTGCGGCGCTGGGTCATAGGCATGTGCCACCGATTCGGGCGGGCAGCGGTCGGCGAATAGGTGGCGAACGCTGTCGCGCAATGCTTCCTCGGTGTCGGAGTACAGCAAATCGGCAGCGCTCATCGGGCCCCCTTATTTAGGTCCGCCCACGGTCTGTCCTTGTCGACGCGGTGTTCACCTGGCAGGCCAAGGATCCGCTCGGAAATGGTGTTGCGCAGAATCTCCGAGGTGCCGCCCTCAATCGAGTTGCCGCGTGCCCGCAGGTAGCGGTATCCGGGCTCGCGTCCGATCAGGTCGACGACTTCTGTTCTGCGCATGGTCCAGTCGTCGTAATACAGCCCGGATTCGGCATGCAACTCGATGTCAAAACCCGAGATCGCTTGTGCCAGCTTGGCGAAGGCCACCTTCATGCCAGCACCTTCGGGTCCAGGCTGCCCCACGCTGGCCTGCTGCCGCAGCCGTTCACCGGCCAGCCGAAGAACCTCTGCGTCGACCCACAGCCGCATCAGCTCGTCGTGCATCGCCGAATTGCGCAGCGCCGGCTCATTCCGCCAGGCCTCGGTGACCTTGCCGATGATCCCACCCTCCCGCGGAACCCCGGGCCGCGAACCGATCGCGACCCGCTCGTTGTTCAGCGTGGTGGTCGCGACTCGCCAGCCCCCGCCCTCCGGTCCGAGCCGATTGGCATCAGGCACCCGGACGTCGGTGAGGAACACCTCGTTGAACTCCGCCTCGCCGGTGATCTGGCGCAGCGGCCGGACTTCGACACCCGGTTGCGTCATGTCGCACAGGAAGTACGTCAGGCCAGCGTGTTTGGGCACCGTCGGATCGGTGCGGGCGACCAGGATGGCCATCTGCGCGTGCTGCGCCATCGATGTCCACACCTTCTGCCCGTTGACAACCCAGTCGTCGCCGTCGCGAACCGCGCGGGTGGCCACTCCGGCCAGGTCCGATCCCGCGCCCGGCTCGCTGAACAACTGGCAGTAAACCTGCTCACCGGTGAACAATGGGCGCAGAAACTTTCGCTTCTGCTCGTCGGTCCCGAACGCCGCAATGGTCGGTGCCGCCATGCCCATCCCGATGAAGTTCTTCACGGTGCCGCCCACCGGCGCGCCCGCGGCGGCCAGCCGGGCGTCGACCCGTTCCTGGGCGGTGCGCGGCAGATCCAGCCCACCGAAACCCCGCGGCAGGTGCACCCAGGCCAGTCCCGCGTCGTACTGCGCACCGAGGAATTCCCGGGGGTCGCTGGTCGCGGGGTCGTGTTCGTCTAGCAGGGATTGCACCCGCGCGTCCAGGTCGGCCGTATCTATGGCGTTCATTGCGTGCCGCCCACTTGAGCCCGGAAACCCTGCGCAGTGCCGAGCAACAGACCGCCGTCGATGACCATCGTCTCGCCGGTGATCCAGCTCGCCGCGTCGGAAACCAGGAAGGCGACCGCCCTGGCCACATCGATTGGTTCTCCGATGCGCCCGAGCGCTATCGACGACGCCAGCGGATCCTCGTGGTCCTTCCACAGTGCTTCGGCCAGCCGGGTGCGCACCACGCCCGGGGCAATGGCGTTGACCCGCACGCGCGGTGAAAGTTCCAGCGCCAATTGCTTGGTGACGTGGATCAGCGCGGCCTTGGTGGCGTTGTACATACCCATTGCCGGCGATTGGTGCATGCCGCCGATGGACGCGGTGTTGACGATTGCACCACCGTGCTCGCCCATCCATGACTTGACGACGAGCGAGGTCCACAGCAGCGGAGCCCACAGGTTGACGTCGAAGATCTTGACGAAGCGGGCGTGGTCCTGGTCGATCAGCGGACCGTATGCCGGATTGGTTCCCGCGTTGTTGACCAGGACGTCCACGCTGCCGAAGCGCTCCAGCGTGAGGTCCACGCAGCGCCGCGCGGCCTCCTCGTCGACCGCGTGAGCGCCGATGCCCAGGGCCTTCTCACCCACCTGTGCCGCGGCTTCCTCGGCAGCCTCCTGCTTGCGGGCGGTCAGCACCACATTTGCGCCCGCGGCTGCCAGCTGTTGAGCGATCGCCAGTCCGATTCCGCGCGAGGCGCCGGTGATGATCGCGGTACGGCCGGTCAGATCCAGTGAGGTCATTGCGGTATGCCTTCTGTTGCGTTGGTGGCCGGACTATGCCGACCAAGGGGCCAGCGGCGGGCATCGATTGCCCGCTCGCTCCAGCGATGTTTTGGACGTGTGTATACGTGGTATTCGAAACGCATGTTAGCGAAATTAACCCTCATGAAAACACTGGTGGTGACCGGGGCAGCTGCTGCGGCGGTCGCCGTCGCACCAGCGGCCGCACCTAGTGCTTTTGCGCCAGCCCCAGCGACGGCGCCCACGCACGTTGTCTTCAAGGACGACCCGGGCGGCGGCGGCTGCGACGCCAACGGCAACTGCGGCTTCGGTGGCCAGAACGGCGGCCCCGGCGGCGGTCCGGGCGGCCATGGCTGCGTCCCGGGCGTCGGTTGCGGCTCCGGCGGCCAGTTCGCCGGCCCCGGCGGCGTGCCGGGCGGTAAAGGATGCCTACCGGGCGTCGGTTGCGGTTCGGGCCACGCCTAACCAGTTCGACCTCTCAGCTTCCCGGGAGCCTGGTAATCCAGGCCCGGGAGTCTGTCGGGTCGATGACGTCGTCCAGCTCGAACGTGGTGGCCGACCGCAACGCCTTTCCGTGCTCATAGGCCGCGGCCACGAGGCGGTCGAATAGATTCTGGCGTTCAACGGGATCGGCGACAGCGGCCAACTCCTTGCTGAACCCTAGGCGCACAGCACCTTCCAGGCCCATGCCGCCGATCTCCCCGGTCGGCCAGGCGATAGTGAATTGCGGTGCGCGAAAGGAGCCACCGGCCATCGCCATCGCCCCTAGCCCATAACCCTTGCGCAAGATGATCATTCCGAGCGGCACCGTCAGCCGCGCACCGAGGACGAACATCCGGCCGAACCGGCGAACCGCGGCTTCTTTTTCCGCGTCCGGCCCGACCATGAAGCCGGGGGTGTCGCACAGCGAGATCATCGGCAACCCAAACGACTCGCACAATGCAAGGAAGTCACCGACCTTGTCCGCCGCCTCGGCGTCGATGGCGCCGCCGAGATGGTGACTGCTGTTGGCAATCAGCCCGTAGGCCACCCCTTCGACGCGAACCAGCGCGGTGACGATCCCAACGCCGTAGTCGGGTCGCAGCTCCAGGATGGAGCCGACGTCGACGATTGCCTCGATCGCCCGGTGTACGTCGTAGGCGCGTAACCGGTTCTGCGGCACCACGTGTCGGGCCAGTCGGGGATCCGGTGCCTCCCACTCATCCAGGCTGCCCTGGAAGTACGACAGATACTGCTTGGCCAGCGACACCGCGTGCGCCTCGTCGCGGGCCACCAGGCCGACCACGCCGTTGTGCCGCTGCACCTGAATCGGACCGATCGCCTCCGGCGGATATACCCCCAGCCCGCCGCCTTCGATCATTGCCGGTCCGCCCATCCCGATGTTGGCGTCCGGGGTCGCGATGATCACGTCACACACGCCGGCCAGCGCGGCATTGCCGGCGAAGCAACGGCCCGAGACGATCGATACCAGCGGCACTTCGCCGCGCAGTCCTGCCAGCATTCGGAAGGTCGGCACGTCCAGCCCGGCGGCGCCGCCGACGTCGGTGTCCCCGGGCCGGCCGCCGCCGCCCTCGGCAAAGAGCACCACCGGCAGCTGTTTTCGGGTGGCGAGATCGAAGACGCGGTCGGTTTTGGCGTGGTTGCGCATGCCCTGGGTGCCGGCCAGGACGGTGTAGTCGTAGGACACCACGACGGCCTCGGCTGCCGCTCGCCCGAAACGGTCCGCGCCGATTGTGGCCAGGCCGGCGACCAGCCCGTCGGCCGGCGTGTTGGCGATCAGGTCCTCTTCCGAGCGGCGGCTGCGCTGCGCGGCAATTGCCAACGCGCCGTATTCGACGAAGCTGCCGGGATCGACCAGATCGGCGATGTTCTCCCGGGCGGTGCGGCGACCTTGCCCGTGCCGCTTGGCAGCAGCCGCCTCGCGGCCCTCGTCGAGGGTGAGTAGGTGCCGCTGCCGGACCTCATCGAGGTCGGCGCGTTCCCGGTCGAGATCTACTGCGGCCGTGTATGACTCGCCGTCTTCGCTGACCCCTGTCCGGGTGAAGACCAGCAACGGATCTCCGGTTCCAACGACCTGTCCGGGTGTCACCAAAATCCGGACGGTCCGCAGCGCGTCCGGCGCGACGAGCACATGTTGCATCTTCATCGCCTCGAGGACGGCCAACTGGTGACCCGCACCGTAATCGGCGCCTTCGGCCGCCACCTCGACCACGGTTCCGGCCAGTTGCACGCGCAATACCTCCTCGCCCGGGTAGAGCTCGACCGCCGCGACGCGGATGTTGTGCCGGTGAGCCAGCGCCGCAGCGGCCAACTCGGGAAGCTTCTCGTCGAGGAAACCGGTCGTTACCCAGCCGGACTGGAGCTGGCTGTCGGACAACAGCTCACGCAGAAACCCGATGTTGGTGCGAACGCCCTCGATGCTGAACTCGGCCAGGGCGGTCCGGGCCTTGCGCAGCGCCGCCTGCAGCGATGACCCGTGCACATGGGCGATGACCTTGGCCAGTAGTGAGTCGTACTGCGGGCTCGCGACCAGCCCTGCCCGGCCATAGGTGTCGACGCGTACTCCCGGACCGCTCGGCGGCGAAAACACCGTGAGCGTGCCCGCCGCGGGCACAACGGAGAAGTCGGGGGCGAAGGCTTCCATGTTGACCCTGGCCTGAATCGCAATACCTCGGTGCGCGGCCGGTTCGCCGATGACTTCGCTGCCGTCAGAGGCAATTCCGGCCGGAAGGCCCAGCTGGTAGTAGGACGCGCCACCGGCAATGGCCAGCTGGACCGCCACCAGGTCCATCCCGGTGGTTTCCTCGGTGACCGTGTGCTCCACCTGGATTCGCGGGTTGACCTCGAGGAAGACGAATTTCTCACCGGCCACTAAAAATTCGACGGTGGCCAGTCCGTGCAGGGCGACCCGCGCGCACAGCCGGGCCGCAGCCTGGTGTAGGTCCCGACGCAAGGCGTCCGAAAGCCCTTGGACGGGAGCGATTTCGACGAGCTTCTGGTAGCGCCGCTGGATGCTGCAGTCTCGGTCGCCGAGGGCCAGCGCGTGCGTTTGGTGCCCGGCCGGTGCGGCGATGACCTGTACTTCGATGTGGCGCGCGTCGTCGAGGAGCGCCTCGGCGAACAGCGCTGGATCGCCGAAGCCCAGGTGTGCCTCCGCGGCACACTGTTGGTAGGCGTTTTCGATCTGATCGGCGCTGTGTACCTTGCGCATTCCCCGGCCCCCGCCCCCGGCGAGCGCCTTGATCATGATGACGCCGTCCTGGGCCGCGAAGAATGCCTTGATGTCCGCAGCACTGCTGGGTCCTTCGGTCGCGGGCAGCACCGGCACCCCGGCGGCAATCGCGGCAGCGCGGGCCGACGACTTGTTGCCCACCAACTCGAGCACGTCGGCGTCGGGCCCCACGAACGTGTGCCCGGCGGCGGTACAGGCGCGGGCGAATGCGGCGTTCTCGCTGAGGAACCCGTAACCCGGGTGTATCAACTCGGCGCCGGAGCTTTTGGCCGCCGCCAGCACAGCGGCCTGGTCCAGGTAGGCTTGCGGGCCGGTGCCGGGGAGGCCGATCGCTTCCTCGGCCGCGTGCACATGCGGGCTGTCAGCGTCGTCTTCGGCGTACACGGCGACCGTTTGCATGCCCAGATCGATGGCCGTGCGGATGATTCGGAGCGCGATCTCACCGCGGTTCGCGATCAGCACCGTCGTCATCGCAGCGGGTCGCCCCATTGCACCTGCTCGCGGAGCTTGTTTTTGAGCAGCTTGCCGCCGGCGTTGCGCGGCAGCGCACTGGCTACCAGCGTGACGTATTGGGGAACCTTGTAGTCGGCGAGCTGCCCGCGGCAGTGGTCGAGCACCGCGGGCACGTCGATCTCGTCTTCACCGCCGAACAACACCGCGCCAACTTTCTCTCCCATCACATCGTCGGGAACCGCCAGGACACAAGCGTCGGCGACATTGGGCGCCGCCAGCAGCACGCCTTCCACCTCGACGCTGGAGACGTTCTCACCACCGCGGTTGATGATGTCCTTGAGTCGATCGATGATGTGCACCCGGCCCGCATCGTCGACCCGCACCACGTCGCCGGTGTGCAACCAGCCGCCCACGATCGTCGCCTCGGTGGCTTCCGGCCGGTTCCAGTAACCGGCGGTCACGTTGGCGCCGCGCACCACCAACTCCCCCACATCCGGGTCGTCGTTATCGAACGGGATCACCCCGAGATCCACCGAAGGGACCGCATATCCGACCGAGTCGGCGTGTTCGAGGGCATCGGAGTCGGGCAGTACGGTCATCAGTGATGCCGTCTCGGTCATGCCGTAGCCGTTGAACACCGTGGCGTGCGGAAACGAGTTCTTCACCGACCGCACCAACGATGGGCCAATCGGCGCGCCGCCGTAGCCTACCCAGCGGACGCCGGAAACGTCGACAGCGGCAAAGTTGCTGTGCCGCAACAATAGCGAGTAGATCGCGGGAACGGTCACCATGAGCGAGATGCGCTCTTCGGGCAGCGTGGCGACCAACTGATCGAGGTTGAGTGCGGGCATGATCACCGATGCGCCCCCGAGACGGGTGGCCGCCAAAAGCTGTGTATTGCAACCCGTCACGTGGAACAGCGGCACCGAAATCAGGGTGCGCAGCTCCTCCCCCAGATCCCTTGGCTGCCCGAGACACCGGAGCGCGTTCTCGGTGTTGGTCAGGAAGGCCTCATGGGTAGTCGGCACGCCCTTCGGGTGACCGGTGGTGCCTGAGGTGTAAAACAGCGCGGCCGTGTCTGTACGGCTGAGTTGCCCGGTCAGGTACGGTTCGCCGTCGGGCAGCGGTGTGCCTGCCGCCAGATCCACCCGTGCGCCGGAGTCGGACAGCACGAACTCGACCTCCGGTTGCGCAGAGCGCGTATTGACCGCCACCGCAACGCCGCCGGCCATCACGGTGCCCCAAAAAGCCAGGACCCAATTGATTCCCGCGGGGTAACGCACCGCGACCCGTTCGCCGGGCTGCAGACCGGCCGCGCGCAGGCCACCGGAGACCCGCGACGCACGCTCCCACAGCTGCCGGTAGGTCAATCGGTCTGCGCCCAGCTCGATTACGGCCTCGCTGTCCGGGCGGATGTCGACCTGCTCGGCGAGCATATCCGGCAGTGTGGCCGGCAGATCATCGTAGCGCGGGACGCCGTCGGCATCGCGGGACACACCCGTCGTCGGGAACGGATTGTGGCTGCGCGGAATTTCGATCACTGGAGGCATGCCCGGTCCTTACTATCCCGTGTCCTATCGTGATAGCGGTGACGATCGAGGACTCCGCCATCATGCCCGAGGCGTTCTTCACTGTCGACGGCGACTCCTATCTGCCGGGCATGATGACGCGAGGACCGTGGGGTGCCGCGATGGGTGGTCAGATCGTCGGCGGCCTGTTGGGTTGGGGAATCGAACAATCCGATGTCGATCCTGACTTTCAGCCCGCCCGCTTCACGGTCGACCTGTTGCGTCCAGTTTTGCTCGAGCCGGTGCAGATTCAGACCTCGGTGCAGCGGGAGGGTCGGCGCATCAAGCTCGTCGACGGCGCGCTGGTACAGAACGGGCGGACCGTCGCGCGGGCCAGCGCGCTGTTCCTTCGACGAGGGGAGCATCCCGACGGACAGGTGTGGTCCGCCCCGGCGATGATGCCGCCGCTTCCGACCGACTCCGGGGACTTCCCGGCGGACATGCCGTTTCTCATCTGGGGCTACGGGGCCACTGTCGGAGGCAGTCCTGGTATCGCCGCGGGTGAGTGGGAGCAGTCTCACTCCCAGAAGTTCGCGTGGACGCGGATCTTTCGCCCGATGGTGCAAGGCCACCCGCTCACGCCGTTTACTCGGCTGGCGTTCGTCGGTGATATCACGAGTTCGCTCACCCATTGGGGCACTGGCGGATTGCGCTACATCAACGCCGACTACACCGTCACCGCGAGCCGACTGCCCGACGGTGAATACCTCGGCCTGGCGGCCCAGAGCCACTACGGCGCGGCCGGTGTCGCCACCGGCGCCGCGACCCTGTTCGACCGGCACGGGCCGATCGGCACCAGCTCGGCGCTGGCGCTGGCCCAACCCGCCGACGCGTTCAAGCCGGCTTATGTGTAGGGGGCCGTCGCCGGTCATTCCATCAACGCAGCGGCGACCGTCGCCCCGAGCTCCCAGCACGCCTCCAGGTCGCTCTTGCTCGGCTTTCCCGAAACCACCACGGTCGCTGCGGCTTTCGTCCATCCGAGCCCCGTCGTGATGGCCTCGACGCCCCGCTCGGCTCCTTCCGTGCCCTGGTTGCCGTGCAGGTACAGGCCGAACGGGCGCCCCCGCGTCGCATCGAGGCACGGGTAGTAGCAGACGTCGAACGCGTGCTTGAGGGCGCCGCTCATGTAACCCAGGTTGGCCGGGGTTCCGAGTAGGTAGCCGTCCGCCTCGAGCATGTCGGTCGGTGAGACGGTCAGGGCGGGTCGCCGTACTACCTCCACGCCCTCGATCTCGGGGTCGGTGGCACCGGACAGGACCGCCTCGAACATCTCCTGCGTGTGCGGAGAGGGCGTGTGGTGAACGATCAGCAGTGTCTTAGCCATCCGCGCCCCTGCAGCGCCCGGGTAGCGCCCCGTGTAGATCCAAGGCCGTCTTCATGGCTTCCCGCGCTCGCCGGCGATCCCCGGCGTAGTCATAGGCGCGGGCCAGCCGGTACCAGCGTCGCCAGTCGTCGGGGGCGTCTTCCACCTCGGTGCGCACCGTGGCGAACAGCGCGTCGGCCGCGTCTGGATCAATGCGGCCCGACGGCCGCCGCGGCAGCGCGCTGGTGTCGATTTCCATCCCGTCTGCCGCGATCAGCCGGGCCAGCTTCTGGTGCGCGAATCCGGATCGCAGAGTGGCGACCATCGCCCACAGCCCGATGACGGGCATGATCAACACCGCCAGCCCCAGGCCCACGGCAGCGGCGCGGCCCGAGGCGATCAGGGCGATAGCCATCCGGCCCAACAGCACGAAGTACGCCAGCATCGCAACGCACATGAACGCGATGAGCAATTGGATACGCACGACGCGCCCGTTGTCGTTCATTGCAGGTTGAGCAGGGGCTCAAGGCCCACCGTGAGGCCAGGGCGTTCCTTGATGCGCCGCACCGCCAACAACACGCCCGGCACGAACGAGGTGCGGTCCAAGCTGTCGTGGCGGATGGTCAGCGTCTCCCCCTCAGTGCCGAACAGGATCTCCTGGTGGGCGACCAGTCCGGCCAGCCGCACCGAGTGCACCGGGATGCCGTCGACGTCGGCCCCGCGAGCACCGGGCAGGCTGGTGCTGGTGGCATCGGGATTGGGCGGCAGGCCTTTCCGGGCTTCGGCGATCAGTCTCGCGGTGCGAGCCGCGGTACCCGACGGGGCGTCGGCCTTGTGCGGATGATGCAGCTCGATCACCTCTGCCGACTCGAAGAACCGCGCTGCCTGTTTGGCGAAATGCATCGACAGCACCGCCCCGATCGCGAAGTTCGGCGCGATCAGCACCGATGTGTCAGGCCTTCCTGCCAGCCACGACTCCACCTGCTCAAGGCGCTCGGCGGTGAAGCCGGTGGTACCGACCACGGCGTGAATTCCGTTGCCGATGAGGAACTCCAGATTGCCCATCACCACATCGGGATGGGTGAAGTCGATGACCACCTCGGTGTTGCCCTCAGTCAGCAGGCTCAGCGGATCACCGGCGTCCACCTCCGCGGACAGGGTCAGATCCTCGGCGGCCTGCACGGCCGCCACCATCGTCGATCCCACTTTGCCCTTGGCTCCCAGCACGCCCACCCGCATTGGTGCAGCCTACTGCGGCCGCCATGTTGCGCGAACGTGCGTGTCTGTACGTCGACACGCCGCTGTAGCTGGCATTCTGCGCGCCCTCGACGAGTCGGTTCAGGGCTTAGACGTGCCGGTCGGTCGATAACCTGCTGCTGCAAGCCAGGCCCGGGCACGACCAAGCTGGCGCTCACCGGAGAATAAGAAGTAGCGCTGCAGCTCTTCGGGCCACCGCGAGAGCACGTCTTTGAACCGACGGAAAGCGCCCTTTCCCCTTGTTGCGATCTCGAGGCGGTCAACGATTGTGGGATCCTCCACCGTGGCAATGAACAGCTTCATATCGCGGTAGCCCTCGCGCGAGCCGACGCATTCGACATAGAGCCAGTGGTCCTCATCCTCGGCATGACACTCGTCGTCGTAGTCCGAGATCTCGGGCCAGCAATCACCGGTCTTGAGGTCGATCCTGCCGCCGCCCCATCCGGGATCGCCTTCCAGTAACGACGCCAGTTGCTCTAGATCGACTAGGAGCGGGCGAAGCGTCGGCGTCGCACCCTGGTTGAGGATCGCCTCCAGTTGGTCGGCCAACTCCTCGTCTCCTTCCCAGGCGCGCTCCCTCAGTGCCGCCGCGCATTGTGCGGCGAGTTCAGCCGCTTCTGGCGCGCCCTTGGCGACGGCGTCGACGAGACCATCGCCTGCCAGTTGAAGGACGTCGTCGGTGAGCCGTCCGCGTACCACCTCGACGATGGAGCCGTCACCGGTGTACACAGCCGCACGTAGCGCCTTCACGGCCTTTGTGTCCCAGCCAGTCATGACGCAACGCTAACGGAGGACTATCGCGCGCTGGGCTGGTGATGGCCAGCGCCCTCGACGTCGCTTCCGAATTGGCGACGATTACGCGACGTCCGATGGAGTCGTCATCCAGCACCGCGCCGGCCACGCGGTGAGCTTTGTGCACAGTTCGGCTTTCGTCCACAGAGGTCGCCTTCGTAGTGGCTGGTGTCGGTGCCGCGCAATAGAATTCGAATGTGCGTTCGATCGAGGTTCCCGCAGATGTGACCGCTGCGTTCGACGCGTTTGACGCGGCCGACGCAGCGATCTGCGGGCTGAACTTCGACGCCCTGAGCCCTGCCGTCCGGCTGCGCGTGCTGGAACGGATGGAGACGGTTCGCCGGCGACAGATTGCGGTGAGCCACGACGTGATCGCAGGCCTGGCGAAAGAAGATCCCGCCGATATCGGCGGCCCGGTCCACAAAGTGGTCGCCGACTGGCTGCGGATCAGCTGCGCCGAGGCCTGCCGTCGACTCCGAGACGCCAAACAGCTTTCTCCGCGCTTGACTCTGACCGGCCAGGAGTTGCCACCGGAGTTGCCGGCCACCGCAAAGGCGTGGCGAGACGGCATGCTCGACGGTCAGCACCTGCGGGTGATTCAGACGTTCGTCCGCGACCTTCCGGAGGCCATACCTGTCGACACCGTCGAGCAAGCCGAGCAATTTCTGGCCCGCCAAGCGACGAAGTTGCGTCCCGACCAATTGGAGAAGGTGGCGCACCAGTGTGCACTGCGGCTCAACCCCGACGGGAAATTCTCCGACGCCGACCGCGCGCGTCAGCGCGGCTTCACCTGGTGTGGCCAGCGGCCCGACGGGATGAGCATCGGGAAGCTGATCGCATCCCCGGACCTGCGCGCCAATCTTGATGCGTGGCTGGCGCGGTTCGCGGCGCCCGGCATGTGCAACCCGGACGATGAAACCCCTTGCATCGGCGGCGAACCCAGCGAGCAATCCGCGAGCGGAGATCTGCGTAGCCATGCTCAGCGCCAACACGATGGGCTCAACGCCTTGGTCCGCGGCCAGCTGGGCGATCCGAAACTCGGTCTGCACAATGGGTTGCCGGTCACCGTCATCGTTTCGACGACGCTGCAGGAGCTGACGTCGGGCGCGGGCCGAGCGGTGACGGGCGGCGGAACCCTGCTGCCGATGCGCGACGTGATCCGGATGGCCCGGCACGCCTACCACTATCTCGCCGTATTCGACGAGCATTCAAGCCGCCCACTGTATCTCGGCCGGTCGCGGCGAATTGCTTCACCGGATCAGCGCGTAGTCCTCTATGCGAAGGACCGCGGCTGCACCCATCCGGGCTGCGACGTACCGGGCTATTGGTGTCAAGTCCACCATATCGACGAGTGGGCCGCCGGCGGCTTTACCAATGCCGACACGCTCACCTTCACCTGCGAGCCCAACCACAAGCTAGCCGAAAAAGGCTGGCGGACGAGGAAACTCCCTAATGGGCGCACCGAGTGGATTCCGCCACCGGAGTTGGATCGCGGCGCGCGCACCAACGACTATCACCACCCGGAGCGCCTCTTCGATGACGACGAAGCCCCTTGACCCGGCTACTGCTTGAACCGCCCGGCGAACCCGCGTAGCGGCAGGTCGGCGCTGGTGATGATTCCCGGCGGCGCCGCCACCACTGACTTGATCGAGTTGAGGGCGGGCATGCCGGTCACGGTCATGCCGATGGAGGCGAAGTTATCCGGATTGGACAGGTCCACGCCGGGCTTGGGGAAAATCATGTGCTTGTTGTAGATGCATGGGTCGCCCTTGATCTGCGTGATGTAGCAGCCCTTGATGTTCCAGCTCGGCTCGGTATGCGGGGTCATCTGCCATTCCAGGTGCGTCTCGACCCGCGGAACCCCGTCGACCATGCCCTGATACTTGATGTAGTTGCCGCCCAGCGAGCCCTTGGGCAGCGTGTACCAGCCCAGATCGACGTCCTTGGTGCAGGCGCCGAGCTCGTAGCTGAACTTGACCTCATCGATCCGCAGATCGAAGCAATCGGCCATCATCAGCACGCTGTCGGCGAAGACACGGGTGTACTTCTCGAGCTTCATGGGGATTTCCGGATCGTCGACCGGCTGCCCATAGCCCACTTCGATCCAGGTGTCCTTCGAGTGGTGGCACGACACGTCGACGGATTCGATGGTGGTGACGTTCTCGATCTCGGCGACGTCGGCCGAGCAGACCACGCCGAGAATCTGGTTCACGCCCGGGTTCATTCCGGTGCCGTAGAACGTCGCGCCGCCCTTCTCACAGGCCTCGGCCAACAGCTGGGTCACCGGCTCGCCCGACGGGTGCGGGTGATTCTTGTCGCGGTGCCACCCGGTGATCCAGTCGGCGGTGGTGACGATATTGATCCCCGCCTCAAGCACTTTGACGTAGAGGTCCTCGTCGGGGAACACGCCGTGAAAGGTGAGCACGTCCGGCCTGGCCGCGATGATCTCCTCGATGCTGCCGGTGGCCTTCACGCCGTTAGGAGCCAGGCCGGCCAGCTCGCCCGCGTCCCTGCCGACCTTTTCCGGCGAGTAGCAGTGCACGCCAATGAGCTCCAGGTCGGGCTGCGTGGCGATCCGCTTGATCATCTCCTTGCCCACGTTTCCGGTGGCCACCTGGAACACACGGATCGATCGAGCGGGTGCATTCATTCTGTTGCGCCTTTCTGGGATGCTGCGTAAACCTCGGTGGCGCTGCCGCCGACGCCATCGGGATAGAACTGCCTGGCCCACTTGCGGATTGCCGTGAAGCCCTCGTACTCGTCGGTGGCCAGTGCGGGTGGGTCCGAGTAGCGCTGGTGTGCCCAGATTTCGATGTCCTGGGTGAACTGGCGGATCACTTCCTGCCCGAATTCGACCGCCTTGCGCTCGGCCCGGGCCGGATCCTTGCCTGGTGTCCGGCCGATGTAAACCATGAACCGCACATCGGAGGTGAACTCGTCGACCGGGGTGATCGCGGAGATGGTGCGGTTGTCGACCATCCCCCAGCTCTTGGTCACCGCGATTCCCAAACCGCCGTTGATGGCCTGTACGCCGCTGTCGACGTCCTCGATCAACTGGGCGTCGTCGCCCTCGAAGGTGATGGTGAAGTCGACGAAGGACACCGCGTCGGCGAAGTCGTGCCGGGTGAAGACCGGCACGATCGGGGTGTTGTGCACGTACTTGAAGTGGGCGAAATCCACCCCGTTTTCCAGCACGTACTGCGGGTGCAGTTCCAAACGCTGCCGGTACAGGCGCTGCTGCAGGTAGTAGTCGTCCGCGCTGCTGCCGTCACCGAATGCGGCGAACACGTCGGGCGCGTCGAAGTACGGCTCGCGACGCTGCACGTCGTGCCAGATGTAGATCGACTCGTTGCGTTCCACCACGGGATAGGTGCGGATCCGCCTGCCCCGATTGGGGCGATCCTGATAGGGAATGCAGACGTTGCGGCCCTGCTGGCTCCACTGCCACCCGTGGAACGGGCACTGCAGTACCTCGCCCACCACCTTGCCGCCGTAACCCAGGTGCGCACCGAGATGTTCGCAGTAGGCGTTCATCACGGTGAGCTGGCCGGACTCGGCCCGCCAGGCGACCATCTCCTGGTCGAAGTACTTCATCTTGTGAATGTCGCCGACGCCGATCTCGTCGGACCAGGCGACCTGGAACCATCCGGTCGGTTTCATCGACAACGGCGGCTTAGCCATGTGGGATGCCCTCCTTGCGTAGGAATGATAGGCGGCACCGTCGAGGATTCACAGTCCCCTCTATGAAAATGTGCGACGACGCGCGATAGGCTCGCCAGATGACTCGGCAAATCACCGGGGCCGGAATCGCGGGCCGACGCCCCAACCGGCGTGGCCACGCCACGCGCGAGAGCATGCTCGAGGCCGCGCTGAAGTCGCTGGCCTCCGGTGAGCCGGGCTCGGTGTCGGCCAATCGCATCGCCAAGGAGATCGGCGCCACCTGGGGCGCGGTGCAGTACCAGTTCGGCGACACCGACGGTTTCTGGGCCGCGGTGCTGCACCGCACCGCCGAGCGGCGCGCCGCGACATTCTCGACGCTGTCGACGCCGGTCTCCCCGGACGCGCCCCTGCGTGAGCGTGTCGGCGCCATCATCGACACCCTCTACCGCGGCCTGGCATCGCCGGATTCACGCGCGATCGAAAACCTGCGGGCGGCGCTGCCCCGAGACCCCGACGAGCTCGAACGCCTCTACCCGCGCACCGCCGCCGAGCTGTTCTGCTGGGGCAAGAGCTGGCTGGAGACCTGCCAGAACGCCTTTGCCGGTCTGGACGTCGACCCGGATCGGGTGCGCGAGGTGGCCGCCCTCATCCCCGGCGCGATGCGCGGCCTGGTGTCGGAGCGCCAGCTGGGCTCCTACGCCGACCTCGACATGGCGCGGCGGGGACTGACCAACGCTCTGGCCGCCTATCTGGAGCAGTCTCGGCGGTCATGACCACTTGAAGTCTTTAGCCTTAGACCCGTGAAATCCAGCGATATCAGGATTCGTGAAGCTAAGCCGAGCGACTTCGCCAAGGTCGCCGAGATGCACTATCGGGTCTGGCGACGATCCTGGACCGGGATACTGGCGGACTTTCTGCTCGACATAATCGGTACGCCGCGGCACTGGGCTACGCAGAGCTACCCGCAAACCCTGAGTCGGCGCGGATGGAGCATGTGGATCGCCGAGTCTGGCGGCAAGACACTCGGCATGATCATCTTCGGACCGGACGCCACCAATCCCGATCATCTTCAAATCGAGGCCCTGTACACAGCGGAGGAAAGCCAGGGGCTCGGCATCGGTGGCCGCCTGCTCAATAAGGCTGTGCGCTCGAATCCTTCAGGTGACGTGATTCTGTGGTGCGCAGAAAAGAACCGCAAGGCGCGGCAATTCTACGAGGACAAAAATTTCAAAGTTGACGGCCGCACCTTCATGTGGAAGCCATTGCCCGGCGTGGCTGTGCCGCACCTCGGCTACCGCCTCAGGCGTCAATGACCACCCGGCCACCGTTTGCCCGCGACACACAGACCAGCATTTCGTCAGCGCCCACCGCCGTACGCCCGCGGTGATCGGCATGGCCGGCAAGCACTTTGACCTTACATGTCCGGCAGAAGCCTTGCCGGCATGAGTAGGGAGTCGTCGGGTCCCGGTCGAGCATGACGTCAAGCGCCGACCGATTCGCCGGAACGGCGAGCGCTTCCTGCGAGCGAGCCAATTCCAACTCGAAAGGAACCCCGTCGACGACCGGCGGGGGGCTAAAACGTTCGTAATGCATTGGCGCGCTAGCGTATTCGTCACGGGCCAGGCGCACCGCTTCCAGCATGGCACTCGGTCCGCACACGTAAACGGCCGTCGTCGGGCCGGCGTCGGCCAGTAGGTCATCCACCGTGGCGAAGCCGCCCTGCTCGCCGTCGGCCCAGATGGTCACCCGATCCGGGCCTGCCGAGACCATTTCATCAAGGAACGGCATGTACCTCGCGGCTGCGACCGGCATAGATTGCGCGCCAGTTGATTCCGCGCTGCGCAGCCACATGGATCATCGGCAGAATGGGCGTCACCCCGATGCCGCCGATGACGAACAGCACGTCATGCTCGGCCGCGCCGAGATAGAAAGCGTTACGCGGGCCCTCGAACACGCACGTGTCGCCAATATCGAAAGCCTCATGCATCTCAACCGAACCGCCGCCCCCGTCGGCGATCCGGCGGATGGCGATGCGATAGTCCGTGCGCCGCCCCGGCGGACCGCACAGCGAGTACTGCCGGCGTCGACCCGAGGGCAACCGCACATCGATGTGCCCGCCGGGCGTCCAGGCCGGGAGCAATCCGCCACCCGCGTCGGCCAACGTCAATGCGACCACATCGGGCGCAACAAGCTCACGCTTGGTGACAACCGCACATTGCGTGCGCCGCACCGGCTTCACCCGCGACGGCTCCCACCGGGAAGCCGAGGCGAATCCCTCGAACGCTACGCGGATACCCCACAACAGCGTGCCGAAGCGATCCCGGTTGCGCCGACCGTACAAGTCGGCGGGTCTACTGGTCCAAATGCTCGCCGGCACAGTGTGATCCCCTAGGTTTGCCGAATGTCGACGCGAGCGAACAATCGAATCACCCACGGGCTGAGGCGCCGCATCGTGTAGCCGAGCCTGGCCTCGGCGGCGATCGGCAGCACGGCTGGCCCGGTCTTGACGGCCTTCACGATCGCCTTGGCCGTCGCTTCGGGGGTGAAGTTGCGACGCCGGTACGCCGCATCGGCCTTCGCCCGGGCCCGCTCCTGCTGTTCGGCGGCCATCCCGGCGTAAATCGTGCTTTTGGCGATGTTGGTGTTGACGAATCCCGGGCACACGGCAGTGACGGTAATGCCCTCGTCGGCGAAGTCGGCCCGCAACGATTCACTGAAGGCCAGCACGGCCGCCTTCGTAGTGCTGTAGGCCACCATGGATTTCGACGGTATGTAGGCCGCCGCGGACGCCACGTTGACGATCGTTCCGCCCTCGCCGCGCTCGACCATCTGCGCCCCGAACGCCCTGCTGCCGGAGATGACGCCGCGGAAATTGACCCCCAGGATTTCTTCCCAGCTCGCCGGGCTGGTCTCCAGGAACCGACCCGCCATCCCGATGCCGGCGTTGTTCACCAGGATGTCAACCACGCCGTGCTCGCTAAGGACTTGTGCGGCAAGGTCGTTCATCGCCGCTTCGTCGCTGACATCGACCTGATACACCGCGGCCCCGGCACACGCCGCGCGAACGGCATCCGCAGTTTCGTTGGCCCCGGCGAGATCACGATCGACGATCACCACCTTGCGGGCACCGTGACGGGCCAGTTCCACCGCGGTGGACCTGCCAATACCCGCTCCCCCTCCGGTGACCAGCGCAAGTTTGCCTCGCACCTCACGCGGTCCGCCGCGCACCACAGCCGCGCCCGCTCTGGCTGCCGCCCACCTCGTCGGCCTTTTCGTAGCTGGTGACGTTGTTGATCCCGTTGCGCAGCAACGCAATTGCGACGCACAATCCGGACATGCCCGCCCCGACGACGGCTACGGCGGGGTCGCGTCGCGTCATCGAAAGTCCGCCGATCGTTGGCTAGTCGGCCTCAGCGCGCTGCTTGAGGCGTTGCAAGGTGAGCCGGATGTGCTCGGCGTTGGCGGCCGCCCGATCGGTGACGCCCGTGGCCTTGCCGGCGAGCTTGCGAAACCAACCGGGCCTGCGGTCCCAGGTGCTTTCGGTGACCCGGCAGCCGCCGTTGGCCGCGACGATGTCATATTGCCAACGTGCAATCGGAAGGACGGAGTGCCGCACGTCGAACGCGAAGAGGCGACCCGGTTCCGCGTCGGTGACCGTGCACTTGGTACTCCAGCGCCGCTCGCCGCTTTCGTTGTGGCCGGTGAACACCGCCCCCGGGCGCACCGCACTACCCTTGCGCCACTCCATCGCTACCGCCTCCTCTGCCAGCGAAGCCAGTGTGGGCAGGTCTGTGATCAGCCGATACACCACGTCGGGGCCAGCGTCGATCTGCACGGTGGCCGTCACGCTCGGGTCGGTCATCCGCCGATCATAGCCAGCGACCGCATGCAAACCATATGGGCCAACACAAAAATGAACATCCGCCGGCTGTCCCTGCCGCCGATCGTCCCCGCCGGTCTGACTGCGGGCTGATTGCGGCCTATCGAAACTTTCTCCACACTTGAAGAAGAATCACCAAAGCAAGGGGCGACCATGCGAGTCGGCGTACCGACAGAGACCAAGACCAACGAGTTCAGGGTGGCCATCACCCCGGCCGGCGTCGCCGAACTGACCCGACGCGGCCACGAGGTGCTCATCCAGGCCGGTGCCGGTGAAGGGTCGTCCATCAGCGACGCGGAGTTCAAGGCGGCGGGCGCCCAACTGGCCGGCACGGCGGAACAGGTGTGGGCCGACGCCGACCTGCTGCTCAAGGTCAAGGAGCCGATACCGGCCGAATACGGCCGCTTGCGCAATCGCCAGATCCTGTTCACATATCTGCATCTGGCTGCTTCTCGTTCTTGCACCGAAGCGCTATTGGCTTCCGGGACAACATCAATCGCCTATGAGACCGTCCAGACCGCGGACGGCGCGCTTCCGTTGCTGGCCCCGATGAGCGAGGTCGCCGGTCGGCTCTCCGCGCAGGCCGGCGCCTATCACCTGATGCGCACCCACGGCGGGCGCGGGGTGCTGATGGGCGGGGTGCCGGGCGTCAAACCCGCCGACGTCGTGGTCATCGGCGCCGGCACAGCCGGCTACAACGCCGCCCGGGTGGCCAGCGGCATGGGCGCGACTGTCACCGTTTTGGACGTCAACATCGGCAAGCTTCGGCTGCTTGACGCGGAGTTCGGTGGCCGCATCCGGACTCGCTACTCGTCGGCGTACGAGCTCGAAGGCACCGCCACGCGTGCCGATCTGCTGATTGGGGCCGTCCTGGTACCTGGCGCCAAGGCCCCCAAGCTGATCTCTAATTCGCTTGTCGCGCAGATGAAAGCGGGTGCCGTGCTGGTGGATATCTCCATCGACCAGGGCGGCTGCTTCGAGGACTCCCGGCCGACTACCCACGAAAACTCGACGTTCACCGTGCACGACACGGTGTTCTACTGTGTGGCGAATATGCCAAGTGCAGTGCCGAAGACGTCGACCGTAGCGCTGACCAACGCGACCATGCCGTATGTGCTCGATCTCGCCGACCACGGTTGGCAAGCGGCGTGCCAGTCGGATCCCACTCTGGCAAAAGGCCTTTCGACGCACGACGGCGCGCTGCTGTGCGAAAAGGTGGCCACCGACCTGAACATGCCATTCACCGATCCGGCGATCGTATTGGCGTGATGATCGCCCCTGGCCGGTCAACCACGGCAGCACTGGCCCTGGTCACTTCGGCAATGAGCGGGTCGGCGTGTTGGTTGGGCGACTGCGAGCGCGTCATCAGCGATAGCAACACCGACTGCCCGTTTGGTCCGTAGGCTCTGATTGGTCCGGACCGGGGGCCGCGCGAAAGCGCGCCCGCTCGCGGTAAGTGCAGATGCCGCCAGGGCGACCGACAGCATCCGCTGGCGAGACAGTGGCACAGGCGCTAATCGGTTGCCGCGAGACCGGTGATGATGTCGGCCACGGGCCCGGGGCGGGCCTCCTTAAACGACGTTCCGGCCCACAGTGGCATCCCGTTCGGGTCCTCCAAGGCGGCCGCCGCCTCCCGTATGGGCGATGTCATCTGGTTGACCTCCGGATAGCCCAGGGGCGCAACGTTATCGAGCATGCGGGTGAAGTCGTTCTCCAGACCGCGCGCGTACCGGCCCGAGAACGCCCGCGTGACAACAGTAGTGCCGAACGGCGGATTCTTCATGGCCGTGCGGTGCGCCAAGTTGGTACCCGCTTCGTCGCTGAGCAGTAGCGCGGTGCCGACCTGTGCGGCCACCGCTCCCCTGCGCAGTACAGCTGCCACGTCCCGAGCGGTGCCCAGTCCGCCCGCCGCGATGATCGGGACGTCATGCGCGTGGCTGATATGACCGATTAGCTGGTGCAGCGATTCGTTACCGGGCTCCATGTCGGGCGCAAACGTGCCGCGGTGCCCGCCGGCGCCCGGACCCTGCACCACCAGGCTGTCCGCGCCGGCGGCGACAGCCACTCCGGCCTCGTAGGCCGACGTCACCGTGACCATCACCAACAGGCCCAGCGCACCCAACCGCCGAATGACGTCAGGTGGCGGCACGCCGAAGGTAAAAGACACCAGCTCCGGCCGTACATCAGCCACTACCTCGAGTTTGCGCTCCCAGTCGTCGTCGTCACCGAAACGCGGATGACCGACCTCGACTTGGTAGTGGTCGGCGATCTCCTCGAGTTCTTCTGCGTAGTAGTCCAGCGCTACCCAGTCGGCGACACTGGGTTGGGGCACAAACAAGTTCACACCCAGCGGGCCGCTGGTGGCCGCGCGCGCCGCGGCGATGTTCTCGGCGAACCGCTCCGCACTGAGGTACCCGGCGGGGACGAAACCGAGCCCACCCGCGTTGGACACCGCCGCAGCTAACGCGGGGGTGCCGGGGCCGCCAGCCATCGGCGCACTCACGATGGGCACCATGATGTCCCAAAAGCCCAGTACCATTTGAGCTAATTTACCATCGCCCGAAGTTGTTGGGGCAGTGATCGTTTCGAGGACCACGGGCCTAGAACGGCAGCGGCGTAGCGCTGCCTCAGCAGCCGGCGGGCGACCGCGTTGACCTCCTCGACAGTCACCTGGTCGATTTGCTGCAAGGTGTGCTCAATGCTGCGGTGTTTGCCGTAGTTAAGTTCGCTGCGTCCCAGACGGCTCATCCGGGAGCTGGAATCTTCCAAGCCGAGGACGAGCCCGCCGCGCAACGAGCCCTTGGCGATGCGACATTCCGCCTCGGTGATGCCGTCGCGCGCCACTGATTCGAGCACCTCGCTGGTCACCTGCATGACGTCGGCGAAACGCTCGGGCTGGCAGCCGGCGTAAAACGACAGTGCACCGCTGTCGGCGAAGATATCCACCGTCGAGTACACCGAGTAGGCCAGGCCGCGTAACTCTCGAACCTCTTGGAACAGCCTGGAGCTCAGGCCGCCGCCCAACGCGGTGTGCAGCACCGAGAGCGCCCAGCGATGCTTCCAGCCGCGCCCGGGAGTGCGTACGCCCAAGGACAAGTGGGTCTGCTCCGCGTGCCGGCTGCCCAGCGCCAATCCGGGGCGGCCGGTCACCCGTCCGGCACCCTTGCGCGGAGCAATGGGTTGCCGTCCGCGAACCAGATGCGGCCCGAAGTGCTCGCGCACCAACGCGACCACCTCGTCGTGGTCGACATTGCCGGCCACCGCGACCACCATCCGTTCCGGCGTGTACCGCCGTACGTGAAACGAGTGCAGTTGGGTCCGCGTCATCGACGAGACCGACTGCGCGGTGCCGATCACCGGGCGGCCCACCGGGTGGGTACCGAACAGCGCCGCCAGGAACATGTCACCCAGCGCGTCCTCGGGGTCGTCGTCACGCATCGCGATCTCTTCGAGAACCACATCGCGTTCCAGCTCGACGTCCTCGGCAGCACAGCGGCCGTTGAGCACCACATCTGCGACCAGCTCGACGGCCAGTTCCAGATCGCTGTCGAGCACGTGCGCGTAGTAGCAGGTGTGCTCCCTGGCGGTGAACGCGTTCAGCTCTCCGCCGACGGCGTCCATCGCTTGTGCGATGTCCACGGCCGTACGGGTGGGGGTTGACTTGAACAGCAGATGCTCGAGGAAGTGCGCCGCGCCGGCCACGGTGGCACCCTCGTCACGCGATCCCACACCGACCCAGACCCCGACCGACGCGGAACGCACCGACGGCAGGTACTCGGTGACCACCCGCACACCGCCTGGCAGTGTGGTGCGGCGCACCCCTAAAGATGGTGGGGCTTGGTGTTCCGGTTCCGCCTCGGCGATCTGCTTGCCCCGGCGCAGGGCGCCCGCACGGCCGGGATGCGTCCCGGCCGATACGTCAGCTGCTGGCCCCCCAGAATCAGCTCGCAGCATCGGCCGGTGCAGCGGGAGTCGGCGCCCCAGGGGCCTGCGCCGAGTCTTCGTCGGCCACCAGGACCAAAGAGATCTTGCCGCGTTTGTCGATGTCGGCGATCTCGACTCGCAGCTTGTCGCCGACGGTCACGACGTCTTCGACCTTCGCAATGCGCTTGCCCCTGCCGAGTTTGGAGATGTGCACCAAGCCGTCGCGCCCGGGCAGCAGCGAAACGAACGCACCGAAATCGGTCGTCTTGACCACCGTTCCGAGGAACCGCTCGCCGACCGTCGGCAGCTGCGGGTTGGCGATGGCATTGATCTTGTCGATGGCGGCCTGCGCCGAGGGCCCGTCGGTGGCGCCGACGAACACGGTGCCGTCGTCCTCGATGGAGATCTGCGCGCCCGTCTCCTCGGTGATGGCGTTAATGACCTTGCCTTTGGGACCGATCACCTCACCGATCTTGTCCACCGGAACCTTGATGGTGGTCACGCGGGGCGCGTAGGGGCTCATCTCGTCGGGTGCGTCGATGGCCTCGGCCATGACTTCCAGGATGGTCAGCCGGGCGTCCCTGGCCTGCTCGAGCGCACCCGCCAGCACCTTCGACGGAATCCCGTCGAGCTTGGTGTCGAGCTGTAGCGCGGTGACGAAGTCCTTGGTTCCGGCGACCTTGAAGTCCATGTCGCCGAAGGCGTCTTCGGCCCCCAGGATGTCGGTCAGGGTGACGAAGCGGCGCTCGGGACCGCCGCCGGAAACCTCGACGTCGTCGGAGACCAAGCCCATCGCGATGCCGGCCACCGGCGCCTTCAGCGGCACGCCGGCGTTGAGCAGCGCCAGCGTGGACGCGCACACCGACCCCATCGATGTTGAGCCGTTGGAGCCCAGAGCTTCGGACACCTGACGGATCGCGTACGGGAATTCCTCGACGCTCGGCAGCACCGGCACCAGGGCCCGCTCGGCCAGCGCGCCATGCCCGATCTCACGCCGCTTGGGCGAACCGACCCGGCCGGTCTCGCCAGTGGAGAACGGCGGGAAGTTGTAGTGGTGCATGTACCGCTTCGATGTCTCCGGACCGAGCGAGTCGATCTGCTGGGCCATCTTGACCATGTCGAGCGTGGTTACACCGAGGATCTGGGTTTCGCCGCGCTCGAACAACGCGCTGCCATGTGCGCGCGGAACCACAGCGACCTCGGCCGACAACGCGCGGATGTCGGTGATACCCCGGCCGTCGATGCGGAAATGGTCAGACAGGATGCGCTGCCGAACCAGCGTCTTGGTCAGCGCGCGAAACGCTGCGCCGACCTCTTTTTCCCGACCCTCGTAGGTGTCGGCGAGCCGCTCGAGGACCTGGGCCTTGATCTCGGCGCTGCGCTGATCGCGTTCGGCCTTTCCAGCGATGTTCAGGGCGGCGGCCAGCTCATCAGTGGCCACCGAGGCCACCGAGTAGTACACGTCTTCGCCGTACTCGGGGAACACCGGGTATTCACCGGTCGGCTTGGCAGCCGCGTCGGCAAGCTCCTGCTGCGCGGTGCACAGCGCGGCGATGAACGGCTTGGCCGCCTCCAGGCCCTGGGCCACAACGCTTTCCGTCGGTGCCTGAGCACCGCCCTCGACAAGCTCGATGACGTTTTCGGTGGCTTCGGCTTCGACCATCATGATGGCAACGTCGGGCTGGCCCTCATGCTCACCAACGATGCGGCCGGCGATCACCATGTCGAATACGGCCCGCTCGAGCAACTCGACGGTGGGGAAAGCAACCCAGGTGCCGTCGATGAGCGCCACCCGCACAGCCCCGATGGGCCCGGAGAACGGCAGACCGCCCAGCTGGGTGGACGCCGACGCGGCGTTGATCGCCAGTACGTCGTAGAGATCGTTGGGATCCAGGCTCAGGATCGTCACCACAACCTGGATCTCGTTGCGCAGGCCGTCGACGAACGACGGGCGCAGCGGGCGGTCGGTAAGCCGGCAGGTCAGGATCGCGTCGGTGGACGGTCGGCCCTCACGACGGAAGAACGAACCGGGGATGCGGCCTGCGGCATACATCCGCTCCTCGACATCGACCGTCAGCGGGAAGAAGTCGAAGTGCTCCTTTGGACTCTTGCTGGCGGTGGTCGCCGACAACAGCATGTTCTCGGCGTCTAAGTAAGCGACCACGGCACCGGCGGCCTGCCGGGCCAGCCGGCCGGTCTCAAAACGGATGGTGCGGGTGCCGAAGCTCCCGTTGTCGATAATGGCGGTCGACTCGAAGACGCCCTCTTCAATTTCAGCTACAGACATCGCGTCCGTGCGGCCTCTCTGGTATTCAGCTTTTTCGCGTCGTCACGTACCGCCCGAGAGGGTGCGCAGGACCACTCACCGGCCCCAACGGGCCTGCGAGTCACCCCTGAGAGCGTCCGTAAGAGCAAAGTCTGAATACGGCTACGGCCATCGATCGAAGCGGCCGACCTGCCCCAGATCCGGAGAGCCCGGCAGCCACTACCGAAGACCGCCCGATGCAGACTGGGCTACTCCCGTCGTGACACGCTGGAACGGCACGCGCGGATCTGCGCGACCGCACCGTTTGCTCGGACCGAACCGGCCCAGAACGCCCTCACTCTACACGGGCGCACCTGGCCTACTGGCAGGGCTCAAGATTTGCGGGGGCTGGCCGTCCGGATCAGCGACGCAGCCCTAGCCGCTCGACGAGGGAGCGGTACCGCTCCACATCGATCTGGGACACATATTTGAGCAGCCTGCGCCGCCGTCCGACCAGCAGTAACAATCCCCGCCGCGAGTGGTGGTCGTGCTTGTGTACCTTCAAGTGCTCGGTCAGGTCGGAAATACGCCTGGTCAACAGCGCTACCTGCGCCTCCGGGGACCCGGTGTCGGTGTCATGCAGGCCGTAGGTGCTCAGGATTTCCTTTTTCTGCTCGGCTGTCAGCGCCACGAAACTATCTCCATCAATTGGTCCGCGATCATGGAATTCAGGCGCGGCCACCGCGAACCGCAGCACGCGCCGATGTCGTCCGGCAGTTTAGCAGCGGCTTAGCCGCCGAGCACAAACGGCGGAATCTCAACCCGCAGATAGCAGGGCACGCGCCCGGTCGGTGTCCTTACCCATCGCGTCGACGAGTTCTTGCACCGAGTCGAACTTGCGCTGTCCGCGGATGCGTGCGATGAAGTCCAACGCCACATACTGTCCGTAGAGATCGGCCGTGGTGTCCAGGACGAACGCTTCGACCGTGCGGGTACGTCCGGAGAAGGTCGGGTTGGTGCCGACGGACACGGCGGCCTGGTAGCGCTCACCCGGTACGACGGTGCCGGTCACCGGTCCATGCCCGAGCACGGTGAACCAGGCGGCATACACGCCGTCGGCCGGGATGGCCGAATACATCGGCGGCGCCACGTTGGCGGTGGGAAAGCCCAACTCGGCGCCTCGCCCGTGACCCCGGACTACAACACCCTCGACGCGGTGCGGGCGGCCCAGCGCGTCGGTGGCTGCCAGCACGTCGCCGGCGTCCACGCAGGACCGGATGTAGGTGGAGGAAAACGCCACGGTCTCGTTGCTGTGATGCTCGGACAGCAGTGACATCGACTCGACCGCGAACCCGAATCGCTCCCCCGCACGTCGCAGGGTGTCGACGTTGCCTGCGGCCTTCTTGCCGAAGGTGAAGTTTTCACCCACCACGACCTCGACCACGTGCAGGTTTTCCACTAGCAGCTCGTGGATGTAGCGGTCCGGCGTGAGTTTCATGAAATCGCTGGTGAACGGCATCACCAGGAAGACGTCGATGCCCATCTCTTCGACGAGCTCGGCGCGCCGTGTCAGCGTCGTAAGCTGCGCCGGGTGACTGCCGGGATAGACCACTTCCATCGGGTGCGGGTCGAACGTCATCAATACGGTCGGCACGTTGCGGGTGCGCCCGGCTTTCACCGCATGTGCGATCAGTTCGGCGTGGCCGCGGTGCACACCATCGAACACCCCGATGGTGAGCACGCATCTGCCCCAGTCCGTGGGGATCTCGTCTTGGCCGCGCCACCGCTGCACGACCGCAAGCCTACGGCGCCGGGTGGTCCGCAGGGAGATCCGGACTGCATGCCGCGGGCCGCCGTACTGTTTCGGCACGCCCAGGGCTGACCGGGTATCGGGGAGCACGCCAGATCAGGCTCGGGTTGCCTAAACTTTCTCGTTGTGAGGGCTGACGAAGAGCGTGGCGGTCTGACCGCGGTCGGCCAGGACTATCTGAAGGTCATCTGGAATGCCCAGGAATGGTCGATGGAAAAGGTCAGCACCAAGATGCTGGCCGAGAAGATCGGGGTGTCGGCCAGCACGGCCTCGGAGTCGATCCGCAAACTCGCCGAACAGGGCCTGGTCGACCACGAGAAGTATGGCGCGGTGTCCTTGACCGAGGCGGGCAGGCGAGCGGCGCTGGAGGTGGTGCGCCGGCACCGGTTGCTGGAGACCTTCCTGGTCAATGAGCTCGGCTACGCCTGGGACGAAGTTCACGACGAGGCTGAGGTGCTCGAACACGCGGTATCCGACCGTCTGGTGGCTCGCATCGACGCCAAGCTGGGGTTCCCGCAGCGCGACCCGCACGGTGACCCGATCCCGGCCTCGGACGGCCAAGTGCCCACCCCGCCGGCCCGTCAGCTGTGGGCGTGCCACGACGGAGACACCGGGAAGGTGGCCCGTATCTCCGATGCCGACCCGGAGATGCTGCGCTATTTCGCCGGTGTCGGGATCAATCTCGACTCTCGGCTGCGGGTCCTGACCCGCCGCGAATTCGCCGGAATGATCTCGGTGGCGATCGAATCCGGCGACGGCGCCGAAACCACCGTCGATCTGGGCAGCCCCGCCGCCCGGGCGATCTGGGTGGTGGCCTAGGCGATCGCAAGCGCGGCGAAGCCGGGCGCAGCGGGTCGCCGTCAAATGGCCTAGGCGATCGCAAGCGCGGCGAAGCCGGGCGCAGCGGGTCGCCGTCAAATGGCCTAGCCCGACAGGCTCAATCCGCCAATAGGCCCTTGGCGATGTGGGTGACCTGAACCTCATTGCTGCCGGCGTAAATCATCAGTGACTTCGCGTCCCGGGCCAGCTGTTCCACCCGATACTCGGCCATATATCCGTTACCGCCGAACAGCTGAACGGCTTCCATCGCGACGTCGGTGGCTACCTCCGACGAGTACAGTTTGATCGCCGACGCCTCGGCCAGCGTCGGCGCCTTCCCGGCTCTGGCGCGCTCGATCATCTGAAACACCATGTTCTGCACATTGATTCGGGCGATCTCCATTTTGGCCAGCTTGAGCTGGATCAGTTGGAATTGCCCAATGTTCTTGCCCCACAGTGTCCGGGCCTTTGCGTAATCCACGCTCAGCCGGTGACATTCGTTGATAATGCCCAGCGCCATCATCGCGATCCCCAGGCGTTCGGCAGTGAAATTAGCCCGGGCGCTGTCACGGCCGTCCCCACCGGCGCGATCTAGGGCCCCCCCGAGCAGGCGGTCCGGGGTCAGTCGCACGTTGTCGAAGAACAATTCACCAGTCGGTGAGGACATCATGCCCATCTTCTTGAACGGCTTGCCCTGCGTCAGACCTGGCATGCCCGCGTCCAGCACGAAGATCACTACTGGCCGGTTGCGCGGGTCCAAAGCGGAGTCGCCGGCAGTGTCTTCAGCGAGTTTGGCATAAACCACCAGCACGTCGGCGTAGGGCCCGTTGGTGATGAACGTCTTCTGCCCGTTGAGGATGTAGGCTTCTCCGTCGCGCTTGACATAGGTCTTCATGCCGCCGAACGCATCTGAGCCGGAGTCCGGCTCGGTGATGGCCCACGCCGCGATCTTTTCCAGCGTCATCAACTCGGGCAACCAGCGTTCTTTCTGGGCCAGGGTGCCACGGCTCATGATGGTCGCCGCGCCCAGCCCGAGGCTGACCGACACGGTGCTCAGCAACCCGATGCTGACTCCGGCGAGTTCGGATACCAGCACCGCGACCATCGACGCCTGAGCGCCGAGTCCACCGAAACCATCTAGGGCGCTTTGCTTTTTGTCCACGCTGGTTCCGTCCTGCCTGGCACGCTCCCGGTCCAGCATCGAGTTCACCGATTCGGCGGCCAGCACGTCGAGACCGAACTGGCTGAACAGCTTGCGCGCGATCGGATAGGGCGACATCGCCCCGGTTTCCAATTCGTCCAGATGCGGACGGATCTCCTTGTCGATGAACTGACGAACCGTGTCTCGAACCATCAGATCGGTGTCGGACCACTCGATCATGGTGTTCCCCCGGATTGCGTGCGGTTCAGCGTTCGGCGCGCTGGTAGGCGGTGACGACCGCAGCGCCGCCCAGCCCGATGTTGTGTTGCAGTGCGGCGGTGACGTTGTCGACCTGACGCTTGTCGGCGATGCCTCGCAGCTGCCAGGCCAGTTCGGCGCACTGCGCCAGGCCGGTCGCGCCCAGCGGGTGCCCTTTGGAGATCAGGCCGCCGGACGGGTTGACCACCCAACGTCCACCGTAGGTGGTGTCGCCGTTGTCGATCAGCTTGGACGCCTCGCCGGGCCCGCACAGCCCGAGCGCCTCGTACAGCAGCAGTTCGTTGGCCGAGAAGCAGTCGTGCAGTTCGATCACTTGGAAATCCTCCGGACCCAGCCCGGACTGAGCATAAACACGTTGTGCTGCTTGCACATTCATGTCGTAACCGATGAGATTTTTAGCGCTTCCGTCGAAGGTCGAAGTGAAGTCGGTCGTCATGGCCTGACCGACGATCTCCACGGCTTGACCGGCCAACCCGTGGCTGTCGACGAAGCCCTCCGAGGCCAGGATCGCCGCGCCGGAACCATCCGACGTGGGCGAGCACTGCAATTTGGTCAGCGGGTCGGAGATCATCCGCGACGCCAGGATGTCCTCGAGCGTGTAGGACTCCTGGAACTGCGCGAATGGGTTGTTCACGGAGTGCTTGTGATTCTTGTAGCCGATCTTGGCGAAATGTTCTGCGGTGGTGCCGTATTGCTTCATGTGCTCGCGGCCGGCGGCGCCGAACATCCACGGCGCGACGGGCATCGCGAACTCGTCGATCTCGGCCATCGCCTTGACGTGTTTGCCCATCGGCGATTCACGGTCCTGGGCGCCACCGCTCAACGAGCCGGGTTGCATCTTCTCGAAGCCGAGCGCGATAGCGCAGTCGACGATTCCGCCGCGGATGGCCAGTGCCGCCAAGAAAAGGGCCGTCGAGCCGGTTGAGCAGTTGTTGTTGACGTTGACGATCGGAATCCCGGTCATGCCCAGCTCGTAGAGCGCCCGCTGCCCGGACGTCGAATCTCCGGCGACATAGCCGACGTAGCCCTGCTGCACCTCGCGGTAGTCGATACCGGCGTCGGCCAGCGCGTTGGTGCCCGACTCCCTCGCCATGTCGGGATAGTCCCAGCCCTCTCGGCGGCCCGGCTTCTCGAATTTCGTCATGCCCACGCCGACGATGTAAACCTTGTTGGACATAGCGCGCCCCTTCCAGACGGCTTGAGAAGCGGCCCGTCGGCGGATGCCATAGGCCGCATATAGACCCGGCCCCAGTGTGCAACTAAGCCGTGCGGGGATGTCCGCCGGGCCCCCTAAAGGGTCGCCGGGCTAAGTCTGATTGCCCGACTCCACCTCAGGACGTCCCGTCCTGCATCGTCGCCGGGCGGACTACCACCACTGACTTGGTCCGCGAGCCCTCGTCGCGCAGCAGCGCTATCGCCCGGCCGCCGGAGTCGCAGGCGGCATAGACGCCGTCGATACCGCCCGCCGACAGGGGCCGACCGTTGCTGGTTGCGTCGGCCTCCTCGGCGGTGAGGTCGCGGCGCGGAAACATCAGCAGGCACGTCTCATCCAGGGTCCAGGTCAGCCGGGGCTGCTGCGCCAGGTCGTCGAGCGAACTTGCCTGATCTAGCGCAAAGCGCCCTACGCGGGTGCGCCGCAATGACGTCAGATGCCCGCCCACTTTCAGCGCAGCGCCGAGGTCGCGGGCCAGCGCACGAATGTAGGTTCCCGACGAGCAGTCGACCTCGACATCAAGATCGATGACGCCGTCGACGTCGGATCCGGATCGAATGTCTAACACCTCGAACCGGTCGATGCGCACCGGGCGGGCCTCGAGCTCGACGGTATGGCCCTCGCGAACCAACCGATACGCACGCCGGCCGTCCACCTTGATCGCGCTGACCGCCGACGGCACCTGTTCGATATCGCCGCGCAGCCCGGCGATCGCAGCAGCGATCGCCTCGTGGGTCAGGTGCTGCGCCGAGACGCTGTATAGCACTTCGCCGTCGGCGTCGTCGGTGGAAGTGGTCTGACCCAGGCGGATGGTGGCCGCATACGACTTCGAGGCCGCCGTCAACAGGCCGAGGATCTTGGTGGCGCGGTCGACTCCGATGACCAGCACGCCGGTGGCCATCGGGTCCAGCGTCCCCGCGTGGCCCACCCTGCGGGTGGAAAAGATGCGGCGACAGCGCGCCACGACGTCGTGACTGGTCATTCCGGCCGGCTTGTCGATGACGACTATGCCGGGCCCGAGGTGGCTTTCGCTCATAGCACGATGGCGGTCAGGACCAGTCCGCGGTCCACCGACCATCGGCCCCTCAGCGCGGTCAGCGGTGGACCCGACAGCGCCTTGCCGTCAATCAGGATCTGGGAGACGAAGCCGCCGATGGCCGACCCGGGGCTGTCGGCCTCGAAAGCGATGTGGGCGTCCTCAAAACCCAGCCATCTTTTGGTCAGCGGAAACCAGGCCTTGTACGTTGCCTCCTTGGCGCAGAACAAGATCCGGTCCCAATACAGACCCGCCGGCAGTTTCCGGGGGATCTCGCCGCGCTCCTCCGGCAGGCTGATCGCATCCAGTACGCCATGCGGCAACACGTCGTGCGGTTCGGCGTCGATGCCCACCGAGCGCACCGCATCAGCGCGCCCCACCACCGCACCGCGGTAGCCCGTGCAGTGCGTGAGGCTGCCCACCACGCCGTCGGGCCAGCACGGTTCTCCCTTGTCGCCCTTGAGGATCGGCACCGGCGGCACACCAAGCTCACCCAGTGCGATCCGGGCGCAGTGACGGACCGTGATGAACTCGTTGCGCCGCTTGGCGACCGACCTGGCGATCAACGGCTCCTCTTCGGATAACGGGGCCAGGCCGGGCGGGTCGGAATACACCTCCGAATACGCCAGGTCCCCGGACGCCGGCAGCACCGACGACACCAGCATGTCCCCTGTCATCGCGACTGCCGCTGCCGCAACCGCTCCCGGAACTGCGCAGCCTGTTGCCGCATCTCGGGGGTGATCTCGAAGTGACCGCCGAAGTCGTTGAGGTAGCCCGGCGCGTACTGGGGCTCCGGCAACACCTGCCGCAGCCAGCTGTACGGTTTGCGGCGCCGCCACTCCCGCGGGTAACCCACCGAGACTTCCTCGAAGCGCACGTCGTCATACCAGGTGGTTCGCGGAATGTGTAGGTGACCGTAGACCGAGCAGACGGCGTTGTAGCGGGTGTGCCAGTCGGCGGTCTTGGCGGTCCCACACCACAGCGAGAATTCCGGATAGAACAACGCGTCGCAGGGCTCTCGCATCAGCGGAAAATGGTTCACCAGAACGGTCGGTGTCATCCAGTCGAGCTGTTCGAGGCGGGCGCGGGTGCTGGCGAGCCGCTCGCGACACCAGGCCTCACGGGTGGGGAACGGCTCCGGCGAGAGCAGGAACTCGTCGGTGGCCACCACGTTGCGCTCCCGCGCGATCGTCAGGCCTTCGGCTTTGCTCGCCGCGCCCTCGGGCAAGAAGGTGTAGTCGTACAGCAGGAACATCGGCACGATCGTGGCCGGTCCGCCTCGCTCGGTCCACACCGGGAAAGGATGCTCGGGCGTGACCACGCCCATCTCGTCGCACATGTTGACCAGGTACTCGTAGCGCGCCTTGCCGAAAATCTGCACGGGGTCGCGGTTGGTGGTCCACAGCTCGTGGTTGCCCGGCACCCAGATCACCTTGGCGAACCGCCGTCGCAGCAGGTCAAGCGCCCAACGGATCTCGTCGGTGCGTTCGGCGACGTCGCCGGCAACGATCAACCAATCCTCCGGCGACGACGGGTGCAGCGATTCGGTGATCGGCTTATTACCGAGGTGACCGGTGTGCAGGTCGGAAACCGCCCACAGCGTCGGCTCCCTCCCATTGGTCGATTCCTGCCCCGGTTTTTGCCAAGCCACGATTAACCACCCTAACGACTCGAACCGGCCAAGCCCGTTTCACGCCCTCTACTCGGGGCCCAGCGAAGCCGGTGAACGGCCGGGTTGGAACAAGTTCAGGTTTCCCTGTGGCGGCGCGCACGCGACTTGTACACTCCCGGCAAGGGACCGCCGAGGCGTCAGGGGGTGTCGTGTTCGCCAGTATGCGTCTGATGGGGGCGCTTGGTGCGCTGGTCACCGCCGTCGTCGCGGGCACGGTGGGCTGGCAAAGCGCGCCGCCCGCGCCAAGCGGCGACAGGTCCGTCGAGCTGCGGTCGACTGCCGAGCCGATGGAAACCACCATGAAGAGCCCAATCGTGGCGACCACCGACCCGCGCCCCTTCGACCCGTGCGAGGACATCCCGTTCGACGCCGTGCAGCGACTGGGATTGGCGTTCTCACCGCCCGAACACGAGGACGGGCTGCGCTGCCACTACGACGCGGGTAACTATCAGATGGCCGTGGAGGCCATCATCTGGCGCACCTACGCGCAGAGCCTGCCCCCCGACGCCGTCGAGACGACCATCCAGGGCCACCGAGCCGCGCAGTACTGGGTCATGAAGCCGACCTATCACAACAGCTACTGGTATTACTCCTGCATGGTCGCGTTCAAGACGAGCTACGGAGTGCTCCAGCAGGCGCTGTTCTACTCGACCGTCTACTCCAGTCCCGACGTCGACTGCATGTCGACCAACCTGCAGCGGGCAAACGACCTTGTGTCTTACTACAAGTTTTAGGTCACCTGTATTGAAGCCGCAGCCGTCTGACCGGGTCTTCACGAGACCGTGAGCACAACCTCAACGCGATCCGCGCAGCCCAGGCTGCACACCCTGCGACACGTCCGCGGCAAAGCCCTGGGCCGATTGTTGGGTCTACCGCCGGCGACCACCGATTACACCGTCAACCGCGTCGCCGTGCCGATGCGCGACGGGGTCCACCTGGCGGCCGATCACTACGCACCCAGCACGTCCTCCCCCGCCGGTACCTTGCTGGTCCGGGGACCCTACGGACGGGCGTTCCCGTTCTCGCTGGTATTCGCCGAACCGTACGCGGCCCGCGGTTACCACGTCGTGCTGCAAAGCGTGCGCGGAACGTTCGGGTCGGGCGGCGTTTTCGAGCCGATGGTCAACGAGGCCGCCGATGGCGCCGACACAGTTGTATGGCTGCGTGAGCAGCCCTGGTTCACCGGCCGGTTCGCAACCATCGGCATTTCGTATCTAGGATTCACCCAGTGGGCGATCTTGCAGGATCCGCCACCAGAATTGGCCGCGGCCGTCATCACCGTGGGTCCACACGATTTCAACGCCTCGGCGTGGGGCACCGGCGCCTTCACCATCAACGACTTGTTGGGCTGGAGCGACATGGTTTCCCACCAGGAAGACCCGGTGCGCATCCGGACCGCACTGCGCCAGCTGCAGGCCCGCCGCACGGTGCCACAAGTGGCTGCCAGGGTGCCGATGGGCGCCGCGGCCCGGGCACTGCTCGGCGCGGGTGCGCCATGGTTCGAATCGTGGGTCGAACACTCCGATCCGAACGATCCGTTCTGGGATGCGCTGCGGTGCGGCGAGGCGCTGGACCGCGTGCGGGTGCCGGTGCTGCTGATGGGCGGATGGCAAGACATCATCCTGAGGCAGACGCTGCAGCAGTACAGACACCTGCGCAGCCGGGGCGTCGACGTCGCGCTCACCATCGGCCCCTGGACGCACACCCAGATGCTCACCACAGGGCTGGCCACCTGCGCCCGGGAAACGTTGGACTGGCTGGGCAGCCATCTGAGCGGTGCCTCCCTGCGCCGCCCCAGCAGGGTCCGCGTCTACGTCGCCGGCCAGGGCTGGCGCAACCTTCCCGACTGGCCGCCCGCCACCACCGAACGCGCGCTGTATCTGCGGCCCGGCGGCTACCTGGGCGAGACCGCGCCAACAGACCTCAAGGGACTGGCTCCGGCGACTTTTCGCTACGACCCCGCCGACCCAACCCCCACCACCGGCGGCGCACTGCTGTCCCCGAACGGCGGTTACCGCGACGACAGTCGGCTCGCATCACGCGACGACGTGCTCGCCTTCACCAGCGCCACCCTCACCCAGGATCTCTGCGTCTACGGGAATCCGGCTGTCGAGCTGACACACAGCTCGGACAATCCCCATGTCGACCTGTTCGTCCGGGTGAGCGAGGTCAACGCCAAAGGCCGGTCCCGCAATGTCAGCGACGGCTACCGACGGCTGGGCGCCGCAACCCAAACCGTCCGCCTCGAACTCGACGGCATTGCCCACCGCTTCAGCGCCGGCTCACGCATCCGCGTCCTGATCGCCGGCAGCTGGTTTCCCCGCTACGCGCGCAACCTCGGCACCGGAGAGCCCGTGCTGAGGGGCCGGCAGTCCAAGCCGGCCACCCACACCGTGCGCTACGGACGCTCCCGGCTGCTGCTTCCGGTTGGCCCGATCGACTTGTCAGCTGACCGCGTCGCGGACCCGGACGGCGACCTCGTCTAGCGCGGAGTCGCCGTGGACCGAAGCCCCCAACGCCGGGTGCACCGGGATCTGTACCCAGCTGGTGCAGCCCGCGTACTCGGGTAGGCGCGGCAGGCGCACCGGCTCGGCCAGGGGAATCACCGACACCACCAGCACGGCCAGTTTGTGCTTGGGACGGAAGTCGAGCCGGTCGGCGCGCACCGACTCGGCGGTCCAGATATGCAGGTCCTCGATCGCTGAAAGACCCTCCGGTCGGTCAACCGGCAGTGCGGCAACAACTTTCGCCGCAGCCCGCACCACCACGTGATCGTCGGTGCTGTCGGCGGCCCCGGGTTCGAGCAGATCCCGATGCTCGGGTCGGACACGCTCGGCATGGCTGTGCGCGACCGTCGGGAACAGCAAGAACTCGCGGGCCGCCAATTCGAATCGCTTTTCACCGATGCCGCCCTTGCGCAGCAGCACCCGCTGGCGACCGTCCAGCAGAGCGTGCACCGCCGCGCTCCACTCCTTCAGCGCGGGCGTCGTTGCGATGGAGGTCATTTCGCGCCGACCAGCCGGGCGACCACCTCGGGCCGACGCAACGGCGGGACGGTCTTGGGCGGCTGGCGCCGCGGTGGCGGAGCCCCCAGCAACCGCGTCGTCGTTTCGGTGACCTCGGCAACCGCAGCCTCGAACGCCTCGGCACTGGCTATCGACGGGTGGGTGATGCCGCTGACCTTGCGCACATACTGGCGCGCCGCCGCCGCGATCTCTTCGTCCGCGGCCGCCGGCTGTAAACCGCGCAGTTCGGCGATATTCCGGCACATGCTGTCAACGATAAGCGCGGTTGGCGGCCACAGCATTTTGTCGCACCCGCCGCACCGGTCTCCGCGGAGAGGCGCGCTCGTTGTGCCCCCTCTCTCTCAGCGACATTCGCCGCTGTTGTCACTCACGAGGCGGGCATATCGCATACCTTCCGATGCCAGAGACACACGTGGCATATGTGACGACAGCATGGTGGCCGTCTGATCGCTGGGGCGGCTGGCTACGGTGATGTCATGACCGACGACATCCTGCTGATCGATACCGGCGAGCGGGTGCGCACCCTGACCCTCAACCGACCCCAGTCCCGCAACGCGCTCTCCTCGGCGTTGCGGGACCGGTTCTTTTCAGCCCTGACCGACGCCGAGACCGACGACGACGTCGACGTCATCATCCTCACCGGCACCGATCCGGTGTTCTGCGCGGGACTGGATCTCAAAGAGTTAGGGGGTCAGTCGGCACTTCCGGACATCTCGCCGCGGTGGCCACCGATGAGCAAGCCGGTGATCGGCGCTATCAACGGCGCCGCCGTCACCGGTGGGCTGGAGTTGGCGCTGTACTGCGACATCCTGATCGCTTCGGAGAATGCACGCTTCGCCGACACTCACGCCCGAGTGGGCCTGTTGCCCACCTGGGGACTGAGCGTGCGGTTACCGCAGAAGGTGGGCGTGGGTCTGGCCAGGCGCATGAGCCTCACCGGCGACTACCTCTACGCCACCGACGCGTTGCGCGCCGGCCTGGTGACCGAGGTAGTGCCGCACGACCAACTGTTGACCGCCGCTCGCCAGGTGGCGACATCGATCGTTGGCAACAATCAGAACGCGGTACGAGCATTGCTGGCGTCCTATCACCGGATCGACGAGTCGCAGACCGGCGGAGGGCTGTGGCTGGAAGCGATGGCGGCCAGACAGTTCCGGACCAGCGGCGACGACATTGCCGCCAACCGCGATGCGGTGCTGCAACGCGGGCGGGCTCAGGTGCGATAGCCGCACCGGTCAGCCGAACCACGGCGATGACAGACTTCCCCCATCATTGGCAACCGCCGCCGGGACCGCTCAGCGCACCTTTTCCGCCACCCGCCGTCGGCCGAAGGTCGACCGCCGACATCGTCGCGACCGTGCCGCCTGGCGATCGTCGTTATTTCGTGTTTGGTGGCCGTGGACCTGTGGATGAACTGACGAAAGCCAATACGATCCCAACAGCAGTCACTATCAGCGCAGGAGGAGTCGATGCGCGCGGTTGTCGTCCTTACCATGCGGTTCCTCGCCGGCCTGACTCTGGTGGCGGCAGCGGCGATCGCCGGGCCCACACCACGGGCAGCCGCGCAGCCGCCACCGGGATTTCCCAATCTCGACGGTTTCACTTCCGTCCCGGCGGACGGCTACCTCACGACTTCTGGCCCCGTCATCCCGGCCCGGATAAGTTTCTCCGCCCCCAACCCACTGGTGTGTGACTTCTATGGCGGGCCAGCGCCTGCGCCGCAACCGTCGCAGGACATTAAGTGCAACGGAGACATGCCCGGAATGGACGACGTTCCCTTTCCCGGCGGGGGCCGCCCAAGACCGGGCGATTGCGTAGTTGGTTCGGTGAATTTCAAGGGACCCGGCTACCAATTGAGCCGTATGACCTACGGCGGATGCGATGGCAACCCACCCACACTGCCGACAAGCGGCAAGTCACTGGGTGTAGGCCAGAAATTGTCCTACCTGAATGTCACTTGCGCCGTGGGGGCGGACAACCTCGTCGCCTGTCTGGATACGACCAGCGGAAACCACGGATTCGTTCTGCAGCGCTCAGGAAGCTGGGCGTTCTGATCAGGTGCGGCGATCAGCCAAGGGCGGCGCGCAGCGACGCCACGGCATCGTCAATCGACCCGGTGGTCGAGTAGCCGGCGGCCAGCCGGTGGCCGCCACCGCCGAACGCGGACGCGACCGCCGCCAAATCCACATCGGCCTTGGCCCGCATCGACACCGACCACCGCTGCGGGTCAACCTCCTTGAACACCGCCGCCACCTCAGCCTGCTGCGTGGTCCGCACGATATCGACGATGCTTTCGACTTCCTCTGGGCGTGAACTGATCCAGTCCTGATTGTCGACGACCGCATAGACCAGCCCGCGGCCACCGACCGCGTCGGGCAGCAACTGCGCCGAGCCCAGCACGCGCGACAGCAGCGACAGCCAGCCAAACGGATGGCTATCCATCAGGGTCCGGCTGATCGCGGCGTTGTCCACGCCGATCTCGACCAGCCGAGCCGCCAGCCGCAGAGCGCGGGCACTGGCCCAGCGGAAGGATCCGGTGTCGGTCGTCAGCCCGGCGTAGATGCAGTGCGCGACATCTGGGTCGATCGGCTTGCCCCACGTGTCGAGCAGCTCGGCGATCATCATCGTGGTGGAATCCGCTGACAGGTCGATGAAGTTAGCGGTGCCGAACCTGTCGTTGGAAGCGTGGTGGTCGATCACCAGCGACTGGCGGCCGGGATCGGCTAAACCACTCAACCCGCCCAGCCGCTTGACACTCGGAACATCAACTGTCACAACCAAATCGACATCGCGACGCATCGCGTCGGGGTTGACCAGCAGGTGACAGCCAGGCAAGGACGCCAGCGACTCCGGCAGTGTCGTCGGTGCGGCGAAACTGACCTCGACATGCTTGCCGCACTTGTCCAGTACCAAAGCCAGTGCCAGCCCCGCGCCAATGGTGTCGGCGTCAGGATGGACGTGGGCGACCACCGCGATCGTCGCAGCACCCGACAGCAGCTCGACCGCGCCGAGGGCGTCGACGTGTGCCCCGGCACCCGGGGCACCGGACAGCTCAGTCTTCGCGTCGATCGTCGTCACCGGTTTCTCCCCCGCGAGCGGGTGGTTCCCCCACATCGAGCGCGTCGCTGGTCCGAATGCCGGGTCCGGGCGGTTCCGCGACCGACCCGATGTCACGGTACGGGTCGGCTTCTCCAGCCGGCTTGGCACCGGAGCGAACCCGCGCCAGGTCGGCGTCCGCGGCGCGAGCACGGGCCAGCAACTCGTCCATCCGATGCACGTTGTCGGACGTGGTGTCCCGGGTGAACGTCAGGGTGGGGGTGAAGCGCACACCGGTGCCCGCCCCGACCTTGGTGCGCAGTGCACCTTTGGCCCGTTCCAGCGCGGCAGCGGCAGCGGCGTAATCCGGCTCCTCCTCCAGCGTGCGTCCCATCACCGTGTAGAACACCGTCGCGTCGTGCAGGTCGGCAGTCACCTTCGCGTCGACGATGGTCACTCCGTCCAGGCCCGGATCCTTGATCTCAAATTCGATCGCCGAGGCGACGATCGTGCAAATCCGTTTGGCCAGCCGGCGTGCCCGGGCCGGGTCGGCCATCAGGTGCGCTCCTTTTGGACCAGCTCGTAGGACTCGATGACGTCGCCCTCCTTGATGTCGGAGTAGCCCAGCGTCATACCGCACTCGTAGCCCTCGCGGACCTCTGTCACGTCGTCCTTCTCCCGTCGCAGCGAGCTCACCGTGAGGTTTTCGGTTACCACGATGTTGTCTCGCAACAACCGGGCCTTCGCGTTGCGGCGCACCACACCGGAGGTGATCATGCAGCCGGCGATGATGCCGACCTTCGAGGACCGGAATATCGCCCGGATCTCGGCGCGACCCAGCTCGTTTTCCTCGTAGATCGGCTTGAGCATGCCGCGGAGGGCCTTTTCGATGTCATCGATCGCCTGGTAGATGACCGAGTAGTAGCGGATCTCGACACCTTCGCGGTTGGCCAGCTCCGTCGCTTTGCCCTCGGCGCGCACGTTGAAGCCGATGATCACCGCATCCGAGGCCGACGCCAGGTTGACGTTGGTTTCGGTAATGCCACCGACGCCACGGTCGATCACGCGCAGCGCCACCTCGTCGTCGACCTGGATGCCCATCAGGGCCTCCTCGAGCGCCTCGACGGTACCCGCGTTGTCGCCCTTGAGGATCAGGTTGAGTTGGCTGGTTTCCTTCAGCGCCGAGTCCAGGTCCTCCAGGCTGATCCGCTTTCGAGAACGCGCCGCCAGCGCGTTGCGCTTGCGCGCACTGCGCCGGTCCGCGATTTGGCGGGCGATGCGGTCCTCGTCAACGACCAGGAAGTTGTCTCCGGCGCCGGGAACCGACGTGAAGCCGATGACCTGCACAGGCCGCGACGGCAGCGCCTCCTCGACGTCGTCGCCATGCTCATCCACCATGCGGCGGACGCGACCGTAGGCGTCGCCGGCGACCACCGAGTCGCCGACGTGCAGGGTGCCGCGTTGCACCAGCACGGTGGCCACCGGTCCGCGACCGCGGTCCAGGTGTGCCTCGATCGCCACACCCTGAGCCTCCATGTCGGGATTGGCCCGCAGGTCCAGGGCGGCGTCAGCGGTCAGCAGCACGGCCTCCTCCAGCGCCTCGATGTTGGTGCCCTGCTTGGCCGAGATGTCGACGAACATGGTCTCGCCGCCGAATTCCTCTGGAATCAAACCGTATTCGGTGAGCTGCCCGCGGATCTTGGCCGGGTCGGCGCCCTCCTTGTCGATCTTGTTGACGGCGACCACGATCGGCACGTCGGCCGCCTGCGCGTGGTTAATGGCCTCCACCGTCTGCGGCATGACGCCGTCGTCGGCGGCCACCACCACGATCGCGATGTCGGTGGCCTTCGCGCCACGGGCACGCATGGCGGTGAACGCCTCGTGACCCGGGGTGTCGATGAAGGTGATCGGCCGTTCGACGCCGTCATGCTCGACGGTCACCTGGTAGGCGCCGATGTGCTGGGTGATGCCGCCGGCCTCGGCCTCGCGGACGTTCGCCCGGCGGATGGTGTCCAGCAGTCGGGTTTTACCGTGGTCGACGTGACCCATCACGGTCACCACCGGCGGCCGGGTCCGCAGGTCTTCCTCGGTGCCTTCGTTTTCGCCATAGGTCAGGTCGAAGGATTCCAGCAGCTCGCGGTCTTCGTCCTCCGGGCTGACGACCTGGACGTTGTAGTTCATCTCGCTGCCCAGCAACTCGAGCGTCTCGTCACCGACCGATTGAGTCGCCGTCACCATCTCGCCGAGATTGAACAACGCCTGCACCAGCGCAGCCGGGTTGGCATCGATCTTTTCAGCGAAGTCCGACAGGGATGCGCCCCGTGCCAGCCGGATCGTCTCGCCGGTGCCGTGCGGTAACCGGACGCCCCCGACGACGGGCGCCTGCATCGAGTCGTATTCCTGGCGCTTCTGCCGCTTGGACTTGCGGCCGCGCCGGGGCGCACCGCCGGGACGACCGAACGCGCCGGCGGCACCGCCACGCTGGCCGGGACGGCCGCCACCGCCACCGCCACCGGGACGGCCACGAAAACCTCCGGAGCCGCCCGGTGCGGCACCGACTCCACCGCCGCGGTAGTTACCGCCGCCGCCGTCGGAGCGGCCGCCACCGGGCCCACCGGGCCGGCCACCCCCGGGGCGCGGTGCACCCGCTCGTCCCGGGCGGGGCGATCCACCAACGCCACCTGGACGGGGCGGCATGCTGCCGGGCGACGCGCCGGGGCGCGGCGCCCCAGGCCTGGGCGCTCCGGGGCGCGGCGCCGGGGGCCGCGGGATGGCCCGGTCGACGGGTTGCGCCGACGAGAACGGGTTGTTGCCGACGCGCGGGGTACGGACGCCCGGCTTGGGCATCGGGCCGGGACGCGGGCCTGGCGTCATACCGGGATGGGGCGCCGGCTGGCCGGGTGGCTGCCCGGGAGCGGGACCCTTTGGCTGCCCGGGAGCCGGCGCCGATGGCCCCCCGGGAACCGGGCCCGGCCGCGCGGGCGCTTCTGTGGGCGCAGCAGCGGAAGCCTGGGCGGCAGCCGTTGTCGCTCCGCCCGCGGGCTTGGCAGGCTTGGCGGGCGCACTGGTCGCTTCGCCGTTCCCGGTGGCCTTGCTGATCGCCTTGTCGAGGGCCTGGTCGAGTGATTTGTCGGGGCCCTTGGCGGGAGCCTTCGAAGAGGCTTTCGCAGCGGCCTGTTCCGTGGCCTTTGCAGAGGCCTCAGCGGCCGGCTTGCCGCCGCCGAACGACTCGCGCAGCCGACGGGCGACCGGGGCTTCTACCGTCGACGATGCGGATTTGACGAATTCGCCCTGCTCATTCAGCCGGGCGAGGACTTCCTTGCTGGTGACACCGAGTTCCTTTGCCAACTCGTGTACGCGGGCCTTACCTGCCACTACATCTCCTGTCTATGAGGCGACAGTCGTGGGGCCGCGCCTCGGGTTTAGCTATGACGCATTGTCATCGGGACTTCACGGTGTGCTCATGTTCTTTGCTACCTGTTCTGTTGCCGGGACGATCGGGCGCACCTAGAAACTCTATGTGCTCGACCACCGCGGATGTGTCCGGTGAACCGGTGATGCGCAGCGCTTTTGTGAAAGCACGCCGCCGAATCGCCTGTTGTGCGCACTGCGGTACGGGATGCAGCCATGCACCCCGCCCCGGCAGGCTACGTCCTGTGTCAACGATCACGGCATATTCGCCGTTCCCGGTCGGCACAGCCACCACTCGAAGCAGTTCGACGGCCAACTCTCGCTTTCGGCACCCCACACACGTCCGCACTGGTCCATCAGTGTGTCGGTGCGCCGAGGCCGAAGGCTCACGCTGGATCACGGCTCAGTCTAGCGTCACTTGATCGATGGTCAGAACCACCCAAGGGTGCGCCGCGATGTCCAGGGCGACCAGCTGAAGACGGCGACGTCAGCCTCGTTAGCGGTCGTGCGCCATTCCATGGGTGGCACCGTGCTCGGGCCGGCCCTCAGGATGCGCCGGTGAATCACCGCGGATATCAATACGCCACCCGGTGAGTCGGGCGGCCAACCGCGCGTTCTGGCCCTCCTTACCGATGGCCAGCGACAACTGGAAATCGGGCACCACCACGCGGGCGGCCCGGGCGGCCTCGTCGAGGATCGACACCGAGACCACCTTCGCCGGCGACAACGCGTTGGCGACGAAGCGGGCCGGGTCTTCGTCGTAGTCGATGATGTCGATTTTCTCCCCGGAGAGCTCGCTCATCACGTTGCGGACCCGCTGCCCCATCGGACCGATGCAGGCACCTTTGGCGTTCAGGCCGGGAACGTTTGACTTCACCGCGATCTTGGAGCGATGGCCGGCCTCTCGGGCCACCGCCACGATCTCGACCGACCCGTCGGCGATTTCGGGGACTTCCAGCGAGAACAACTTGCGAACCAGGTTGGGGTGAGTCCGGGACAGCGTGATCAGCGGCTCGCGGGACCCACGGGTCACGCCGACCACATAGCACCGAACCCGGTTGCCATGCTCGTAGCTTTCGCCGGGAACCTGTTCGGCCGCCGGGATCACGCCCTCGGAGGCCTTGGTCTCAGTGCCCATCCGGACGACGACCAGACCACGCGCGTTGGCCCGGCTGTCACGCTGAATCACCCCCGCGACGATCTCGCCCTCGCGGGTGGAGAACTCGCCGTAGGTGCGCTCATTCTCGGCGTCCCGAAATCGCTGCAGCATCACCTGACGTGCGGTCGTAGCGGCGATGCGGCCAAAACCCTCGGGAGTGTCATCCCATTCGCTGATGACGTTGCCGTCCTCATCGGTTTCGCGGGCGATCACCCGAACGACACCGGTTTTGCGGTCGATCTCGATACGCGCGTCGTTCTGGTGACCTTGGGTGTGCCGGTAGGCGGTCAGCAGCGCGGATTTGATGGTCTCGAGCAGCTCATTGACCGAGATGCCCCGGTCCACCTCGATCGCATGCAGCGCGGCCATGTCGATGTTCATGCTCCGGCCTCCGTCCTGTCGGCCTGACCCATAGTCGCCAGTTCCAGCTCCGTCTGAGCTGGCGGCGAAAATTCCACCTGCACAACAGCTTTGGCAATTTCGCTGAGCGGGATCTCGCGTACCGCCCAGCCGCGGGCGTCGCGGACCACCAGTCCGATCGTGTGATCGCGCGTCTCGCCGACGCGGCCCGTCAGCTGCGATCCGTCCGACAACGCGATCTCGACCTTGCGTCCACGGGCGCGTCGGAAGTGCTTTTCGGTGGTCAGCGGGCGGTCCACACCGGGCGAACTGACCTCGAGCACGTAACGCTCCCGGATGCTGTCCAGGCCATCCAGCAAAGCCGATGCCGAACGCGACAGGGTGGCGACCGTATCCAGGTCGAGGGGCTTGTCACCGTCGGCGATCACCGTAATCCGCGGCGGGTGCGTCCGGGCGTCGATGACCACGTCTTCGATCTCATAGCCTGCGCGCGCGAACTCTCCGCCGAGTAGCTCGATCACCCGCGTCTGCGAAGGTAGCCCGGTGGTCACGGCGAGCTCCTCATCTTGAGTTGTCCGGTCATCTGGAGGATGTCGCCGCCCCTGTGGCTTGCGGGCGGCTCCGGTGCCCCGGCGGACCGCAACAGCGGCTGTTCCGTCAGAGCTAGCTACCAACGATACGCCAGGAATCGCCCATGACGGCGTGATCGCGTCCTCACATCCTGCCTACCTCCGTGGCGATGGCAGGATATTGGTTGTGCCTAGCGCAGGACCAGTCACCCACAGGCGGGGTCTGCTCGTTGGCGGCGCGGCTCTCGCTGCGCTCGGGGTGGTGTCCGCCTGCGGCGAGTCCCCGCCCAAGCCCCCGCCGGTCGAAGAACTGTTGGGGCCGTTAGACCAGGCCAGACACGACGCCGCGCTCGCGGGAGCCGCCGCAGCGGCCGTCGGTAATCCGCCGCAGATCGCGGCCGCGCTGACGGTGGTCGCCAGCCAACGCACCGCACACGCCCGTGCCCTGTCCACGGAAATCTCCCGGGCTGCCGGCAAGCTCACCTCACCCTCATCGAGCGAAACGACGAGCCCCAGCCCAGCCGAGCCGGCCGCGCCACCACCGCCGCCACCACCGGTATCCGATGTGATGGACGCGCTGCGCGCATCGGCCGAGAGCGCCAGTCGCCTGGTGACCACCTCGTCGGGCTACCGGGCGGGGCTGCTCGCATCCATCGCCGCCTCCTGCACAGCGTCTTACACCGTTGCGCTGGTGCTCGGGGGTCCGTCGATATGACCTCTGGCAAAGACGCCGACAACGCGGCACTGTGCGACGCGCTGGCCATCGAACACTCGACCATTTACGGCTATGGCATCGTGTCCGCGCTGTCGCCCCCCAGCGTCAACGAATTGGTGGTGGAAGCCTTCAATCAGCACCGCCAACGCCGCGACGACGTCATCGCGATGCTGGCCGCCCGCAAGATCACCGCTCCGGTCGCCGCTGCCGGCTATCAGTTGCCCATGCTGGTGGCCAGCGCGGCTGATGCCGCGCGCCTGGCAGCGCGGATGGAAAACGACGGCGCGACGGCTTGGCGCGCCGTCATCGAGCACGCCGAAACGGCGGACGACCGTGCGTTCGGTTCGACGGCCCTGACGCAAAGCGCCGTCATGGCCGCCAGATGGAACCGAGTGCTGGGCGCCTGGCCCATCACGACGAGTTTCCCGGGCGGCAACGAATAACGCGGCCCAGCTCCTCGGCTGCTAACCGTTCAGGGCCGCCGCGATGTCGGTGGCCAGCGACGGTCCGACAGCCAGCTCGCGAGTCTGACCGCTGAAGCGGTCGCGCAGCTCTACCGCGCCGTCCGCCCAGCCCCGCCCCACCACGACGATCCAGGGCACGCCCAGCAGTTCCGCGTCCTTGAACTTCACGCCGGGCGATGCCTGGCGGTCGTCGAGTAGCACTTCGACGCCCAACCGGTCCAGGTCGGCGGCCAGCGTGGTGGCTCCGGAGCGAGCCTGTTCGTCTTTGTTGGCGATCACCAGATGTACATCGAACGGCGCGACCGACGACGGCCAGCGCAACCCCAGCTCGTCATGGTGCTGCTCGGCGATCACGGCCACCATCCGCGACACCCCGAAGCCGTAGGAGCCCATGGTCAGCCGCACCGGCTTGCCGTCCTCACCCAGCACGTCGGCGGCGAAGGCATCGGTGTACTTGCGGCCGAGCTGGAAGATGTGCGCGACCTCGATACCGCGCGCCGATACCAGCGGGCCGGCGCCGTCGGGAGACGGATCACCATCGCGCACCTCGGCGGCCTCAATAGTGCCGTCTGCGGTGAAATCCCGGCCGGCCACCAAGCCCACGACATGCCGGCCCGGCTGGTCGGCGCCAGTGATCCAGCTGGTGCCATCGACAACCCTGGGGTCCAGGAGGTAACGAACTCCGTTTTCCCGCAATGCTTTTGGTCCGATATAACCCTTCAGCAGAAACGGATACCTGACGAAATCGCCGTCGTCGAGCATCGCGTAGTCGGCGGGTTCCAGCGCCGCGCCCAGCCTCTTGTCATCGATCTCCCGGTCGCCCGGTAGCCCGATGGCCAGCAGCTCCCAGTCCCCGCCGGGCTGGCGAACCTTGAGTAAGACGTTCTTCAACGTGTCGGCCGCGATGACGGTGCGGCCCAGGTCCGCCTTGTTGGCCCAGTCCACCAGGGTGGCGATGGTCGGTGTCTCGCCGGTGTCGTAGACGACCGCCTCGGGCAGCCCCTCGATGGGCTGCGCTTCCGGGCGGGCGGTGACGACCGCCTCGACGTTGGCTGCGTAACCCGACTCCAGGCATCGCACGAACGTGTCCTCGCCGACCGGGCTCTCGGCCAAAAACTCCTCAGAGGCGCTGCCGCCCATCGCTCCCGACACCGCGGAAACGATGACGTAGCGCACCTTGAGCCGTTCCAGGATGCGCTGATAGGCCTCCCGGTGCGCGTGGTAGGCGGCCTTGAGTCCGGCGTCATCAATGTCGAAGGAGTAGGAGTCCTTCATCAAGAACTCCCGGAGGCGCAGGATGCCCGCCCGCGGCCGCGCCTCATCACGGTATTTGTTCTGGATCTGGAACAGCAGCAGCGGAAAGTCCTTGTAGGAGTTGTATTCGCCCTTGACCGTCAGGGTGAAAAGCTCTTCGTGCGTCGGTCCGAGCAGGTAGTCGTGACCGCGGCGATCCTGAAGCCGAAACACCCCGTCGCCGTATTCGGCCCACCGATTCGTCGCCTCATACGGTCCGCGTGGCAGCAGGGCCGGAAACAGGATCTCCTGCCCGCCGATGGCGTTCATCTCTGTCCGGACGATGGCCTCGATCTTGCGCAGCACCCGCAATCCGAGCGGCAGCCAGCTGTACAGTCCTGGCGCGACGGGCCGAATGTAGCCGGCCCGGATCAGCAGTTTGTGGCTGGGCACTTCGGCGTCAGCGGGATCGTCGCGCAACGTGCGCAGAAACAGCTGGGACATCCGGGTGATCACAGCGGGCCAGCCTAGTGGGGACTATAAGCGCGGCGAAGCCGGGCGCTGCTTGCCGGGGACTGCCGAGTGGTGGTGCGGGCGGACGCATGCAGCATTGCTCGAATCTGATATCGCACGTCGGCCTCGCGGAATGCTCGCCCGCACTCAACCATTTGGCCGACCGGTGCCGGCCTCAACGCCAGGAGCTACAGCTCCCCGGCGTCGATCGCTTCCTTGACCTCTTGCGCGTGAGCAACCTGTGCAGGCGTGTAGCCGATGAACAACGCCGCCCCGCCGACGATGACGGCCGCTCCGGCCACCCACAGCAGGCCGTAGGTATAGCCGTGGTCCAGTGCATGCAACTGCGCGTCGCTCATGAACTTCACCGGGCCGGTGGTGCCGCCCAGGTACAGCGTGCGCGAGCTGATCACGGCCTGGATGACGGCCAGCACCAGGGGCCCGCCCAGGCTCTGCGCCATCAGCGCGATTGCCGATACCGGGCCGATCTGATCAAAGCCCACGCCGGCGATGGCCGACAGTGTCAGGGGGACGACGGCCATGCCGATGCCGACCGACCCAACGACGATGGGCACTACCAGGTTGGGGAAGTAGGGTGCGCCGCGTTGCATGAACAACCAGCCGTACAGCATCGCGCACACCAACAGGTATCCACCGGCGATCGTCAACACCCGCGGCGAGAACCGTGACACCAGCTGCGAGGAGATGCCCAGGCCGATGCCCATCGCGATGACGAACGGGATGAAGCCGACGCCCGCCCGCAGCGCGCTATAACCCAGGATTTCCTGCACATACAGACCGATTAACACCGTCAGGCTGAACATGACGCCGCCGGCCAAAAAGATTGCGATGAACGTGAACAGCCGGTTGCGGTCGCGGAACAGGTCGAACGGCACGACGGGGTTTTCCGCGGTGCGTTCCACGACGACGAAAGCAAGACCGGCTACCAACGCCACCAAAGCAGAACCGATGGTGGTGACGGAAATCCAGCCCTTTTCCGGCCCCATCGAGAAGGCGAAAACAGCCGCGGTGCAAGCCAGCGTGGCCAGCATGGCCCCGGCCGCGTCGAGCCTCATCCGCTCCCTGTTGGTCTCCCGCAGCGCTGTGCGGGCCAGGTACATCATCACCAGGCCGATCGGCACATTCACCAGGAACGCCAGCCGCCACGACACCTCGGTCAGCGCTCCGCCAACCACCAGGCCCATCACCGAACCGACTGCGGTCATCGCGGCGAACACCGCCGTCGCGAAGTTACGCGCCGGCCCCTTGGGGAAGGTCGTCGCTACCAGCGCCAGACCCGTCGGCGAAGCGATGGCAGACCCGACGCCCTGCGACAGCCGTGCGATGACCATGGTCACCTCGTCCCAGGCGACCGCGCACAGCACGGAGGAAATGGTGAACAGCGCGACCCCGACGATGAAGGTGCGCTTACGCCCGATGGTGTCGCCGAGGCGGCCGCCCAGCAGCATCAGCCCGCCGAAAGTGAGCACGTATGCGGTGATCACCCAGCTACGGCCGGCGTCGGACAGACTCAACTCGTTTTGGATCTTGGGAAGCGCGACGATGGCGACGGTGCTGTCCATGGTCGCAAGCAGCTGCATACCACCGATGGCGATGACGGCCGCGATGAAGCGATGAGAAGGCAGCCAGGTGGGGTAATACTTGCTGATACGTGATGAGGCGGTCTCCGCCGGGCGCGGTGAGCGCATCGGGGCCGGACGATCGGGGCGTGCAGACGTCCAGTTGTAGGCCGCGCGCTCTGTGTCGTTGAGAGCCGTCATAAAGGGTTACCTTACAGTAATCTTAAGAACCGTTTAAACCCCGAACGCCGCCACGGCCCCGATGACGATGATCGCGGGAGGTCGGATACCTTCGGCGCGAATCTTTTCGGGCGTGTCGACAAGAGTGGCCCGCAAAGTTTGTTGAGCCGCCGTCGTTCCATGTTGAACCACCAGCACCGGCGTATCCGCAGGTCGGCCGCCTTTTAAGAGCACATCGACGAAAAGTCCGATGCGTTCGACCGCCATCAGCAAAACAATGGTGCCGGACAGTGCGGCCAGTGCATCCCAATTCACTAACGATTCGGGATGACCGGGCGCGAGATGGCCGCTGACCACTACAAACTCGTGATTTATCGCCCGATGAGTGACCGGAACGCCGGCCAGGGCGGGCACGCCTATGGCACTTGTCACACCCGGCACCACCGTGACCGGAATTCCGGCGTCGGCGCAGGCCAGAACCTCCTCATAGCCGCGGGCGAATACGAAGGGATCGCCCCCTTTGAGGCGGACCACGAACTTCCCCGCCCTGGCCCGTTCGATCATGACGTTGTTAATGGCGTCCTGGGCCATGGCCCGGCCGTATGGGATCTTGGCCGCGTCGATGACTTCCACGTGTGGCGGCAGCTCGTCGAGCAGTTCGGGTGGCGCGAGCCGGTCGGCGACCACTACGTCGGCTTGCGCGAGCAGACGGCGGCCGCGCACGGTGATCAGTTCAGGGTCCCCTGGGCCGCCGCCGACCAGCGCTACCCCACCGCGTACGACGTCTGAGCTCACTGGGCTCTCCAGGGTGATCACCCCTTGCTGCAACGCCTCACGGATGGCCGACCGGATCGCCGCCGACCGGCGATGCTCGCCGCCGGCCAGCACCCCGACTGACAAGCCCGCGTAGCTGAAGGAGGCCGGTGTTACTGCTGTCCCCTCGACGGCAATGTCGGCGCGCACGCAGAAGATGCGGCGGCGTTCGGCCTCAGCGACCACGTTTGCGTTCACCTGTGGGTCGTCGGTGGCCGCGATCGCGTACCAGGCTCCATCGAGGTCGCCATCACGGTATTCACGCAATGACAGAGTAATTCCACTTATCGCCTCGACGGCCGGGGTGGCGGTACGGGAAATGACGTGCACATCTGCGCCACTGGCGATGAGTAACGGCAACCGGCGCTGGGCAACAGTGCCGCCGCCGACTACGACGACCTTCTTGCCGGCCAGCCGCAATCCAACGAGGTAGGCGCTCTCGGTCACCCGCCAAGCTTAGTGGCGACCGCTAGCGCGGCGGAGCCGGGCGCAGCGGGTCGCCACCCATCGACCAGTGGCGACCGCTAGCGCGGCGGAGCCGGGCGCAGCGGGTCGCGTGTTGGTGGCGTTACGCTCGCCGACTCATGCGTGCGGGCGGCGGCGTGTGCGACGAAGCGCGCCACCGCGTCCGGCGCTGCGGCCGGATGGGTGTGCAGGTACGACGCGTGTACGCCGGCGTGCACGACTCCGTCGCGCACAGAACCGCTCCCATGGTCTGCGTTGTGGACCTGGTACATCCATGCGGGCTGATAACTGTCGGTGAATGTGACTGAGGTTCGGTGAAATTCATGCCCGACCACCCGCTGGCCGACCGAATACAGCGGCGAATCGGCCACGGCGACGGCGTCGCGATATGCCAAGGTGAGGTGCGGAGTGAACCGTGCCGATCCGGCCAGCACTCCGCACATCGGGTGGCCGTCGAGTTCGCAGGCCAGGTAGATAAGCCCGGCGCATTCGGCGTGTATTGGGGCGCCGGCAGCGGCCAGCTCGTTGATCTGCCGGCGGACGACGTCGTTAGCTGAGAGCTCCGCGGTGAACTGTTCGGGAAAGCCGCCAGGCAACAGCACCGCATTCGTGCCGTCGGGCAGCGGGTCGATGAGAGGGTCGAACTCGACGACTTCTGCACCAGCGGCCCGGAGCAGCTCGGGATGTTCGGCGTAGCCGAAGCTGAATGCTTTCCCGGCTGCCATTGCGACAGTGGCGTGGTCGATGCGCCGAGCGACGGCTTTTGCAGGATCCCACGGCGGATCCACGACCCCGCTTCCGGCGGCCGCGAACACTGCAGCCAAGTCGACGTGGCGAGCGACCAAGGCAGTCATCGCCTCGACCGCGAGTCGCGCGCGTTGCCCATACTCGACAGCGGTAACCAGACCCAAATACCTTGTCGGCAACTCCAATTCAGCGGTGCGCGGAATGGCACCCAGCACTGGGACACCGGCCTGCTCGCATGCCTGTCGCAGCACTTGCTCATGTCTGGCTGAGCCGACGCGGTTGAGGATCACACCGGCGACCCGGGTTGCAGTATCGAAGGTTGAGAAGCCGTGCAACAGTGCGGCGATGCTGTGGCTCTGACCGCGCGCGTCGACCACCAGGATTACCGGCGCACGCAGCAGGCCGGCGACGTGGGCGGTGGAGCCGGCCGCGGGAGTGGTTGCCGCATGCCCGATCCGCCCATCGAACAGTCCCATCACTCCTTCGATCACCGCGATCGCCGCGCCGGCGGCGCCGTGGGCGTACAACGGGCCAATGAGACCCTCACCGACCAGTACCGGGTCGAGGTTACGTCCGGGTCGCCCGGCGGCCAGGCCGTGGTAGCCGGGGTCGATGAAATCGGGGCCGACCTTGAATGGCGCAACAGTGTGGCCTACTTGACGCAAAGCACCGATCAAACCCGTTGCCACCGTGGTCTTTCCGCTACCGGACGCGGGTGCGGCGACGACGACGGCGGGAACTGACGTCACTGCCTCACCCGCGAACGTGCGCAGATCGACGCGCCATGCGGCGTGTCGGCGAATTGGGGCACCGCCCGCTTGCGGGGGAACACGCACGCTCGCGAGAAGACGCAGCGCGACTCACCACTCGATGCCCTTCTGTCCCTTGCGCCCTGCGTCCATCGGATGCTTGACCTTGGCCATCTCGGTGACTAGGTCGGCGGCCTCTACCAACCGCTGCGGGGCATCCCGTCCGGTGATGACCACATGTTGGTGGCCGGGCCGCGCCAACAGGACGTCCACCACCTCGTCGACGTCCACCCAGCCCCATTTCAGCGGATAAGTGAACTCGTCCAGCACATAGAAGTCGTGACGTTGCGCCGCCAGCCGTCGCGCAATCTCCGCCCAGCCGTCGGCCGCTGTCGCAGCGTGATCGAGTTCGCTGCCCGCCGTACGCGACCATGACCAGCCCGCACCCATTTTGTGCCATTCGACAGGCCCACCGATGTTGTGCTGCTGGTGCAACTGGCCGAGTTGAGCGAAAGCCGTCTCCTCACCCACTTTCCACTTGGCGCTCTTGACAAACTGAAACACTGCGACGGCGAGCCCGACATTCCAAGCCCGCAATGCCATTCCGAACGCTGCCGTCGACTTCCCCTTGCCGGCACCGGTGTGCACCGCCAGCACTGGCGTGTTACGCCGGGCCCGCGTGGTAAGGCCATCAGCAGGGACTTGGAGTGGAATTCCCTGTGGCATAGGCGCTTACCCTTTCTGTTCCGGTCGGCCGGCTCAGGCCACGTTGCGCACGGCACGCGTCAGAGAATCCGCGTGCAAGTGCTCCAGCCGCACGGCGGACGCGCCGAGGTGGCGGGCCAGTTGCTCGGCCAGCCCCAGCCGCACATATGACGTTTCGCAGTCCACGACCACCGCGGCGGCACCTTCGGCGACCAGGCGGGCCGCCGCAGCTCGACTGCGGCCCAACGGGTCCGGCCCGGCGGTGGCCCGGCCGTCGGTGAGCACAACGACCAGGCAACGCCGGGCCCGGTCGCGCGCCTTCTCCCGGATGATCAGCTCATGCGCGGCCTGCAGGCCTTCGGCCAGCGGAGTCTTGCCGCCGGTGTCGAATCGAGCCAGTCGCCGGCCGGCGATGTGGGCCGACGATGTCGGCGGCAGCAGCAGCCGCGCTTCATGGTGGCGGAACGTGATCACGGCGACCTTGTCACGGCGCTGATAAGCGTCGCGCAGCAGTGACAGCGTGGCGCCGCTCACCGCGGCCATCCGATCCCGCGCGGCCATTGAACCGGATGCGTCGACCACGAAGATCACCAGGTTGCCTTCGCGTCCCTCGCGGATGGCCCGTCGCACGTCGTCCGGTTGCGGCCGCAATGGCCCGGCCCCAGCGTGCGCGGCGGCCGACAGCAGCGTGGCGAACAGGTGCAGTCCATACGCGCCGGAACTGGCGTCATTGCCGTCGGTGGCCGCGATTACGCTGCCGGTGGCGTTGCGGGCCCGCGACCGTCGTCCGGGCGTACCCTCGCCGACACCGGGCACCGTCAGCGCTCGGGTACGAAAAGTCTTCGACGGCGGCGCGCTGGCCCTCGGCGGCTGCGGCTTCGAAGCCGAGTGCGAGTTCTCTTGCGAAGCAGCGTCATTGGCCGACTGGCCACCGCCCGGGGGGTCGGGGTCGGGGTCGGGATCGGTCTGCGCCAGGGCTTCGTCCAGCTGATCGCGGTCGATGCCGGGATCGTCGAATGGGTCGCGGCGGCGCCGGTGCGGCAGGGCCAATTCGGCGGCCACCCGGATGTCTCGCTCTTCGACGGTGTTCGCCCCGCGCCAGGCGGCGTGCGCGACGGCGGTGCGGGCCACCACCAGGTCGGCCCGCATGCCGTCGACATCGAACGCCGCGCACACCGCCGCGATCCGCCGTAATTCGTTGTCCGGCAACACCACATCGTCGACGAGTACGCGCGCCGCGGCGATTCGTCGGACCAATTCGGCGTCGGCGTCGGCATAACGCTCGGCGAACGCGTCGGGATCAGCCTCATAGGCCATCCGCTGCCGGATGACCTGCATCCGCACGTCGACATCACGCGATGCGTGAACGTCGACGGTGAGACCAAACCGGTCCAGCAATTGCGGACGCAGTTCGCCCTCCTCCGGATTCATGGTGCCGATCAGCACGAACCGTGCCTCGTGCGAATGCGAGATGCCGTCGCGTTCGATGTGTACCCGTCCCATCGCTGCGGCGTCGAGCAGCACGTCGACCAGATGATCGTGCAGCAAGTTGACCTCGTCGACGTAGAGCACGCCGCCATGCGCGCGGGCCAGCAATCCCGGCGAAAACGCGTGCTCACCGTCGCGCAACACTCGCTGCAGGTCCAGTGAACCGAGCACCCGGTCTTCGGTTGCGCCAAGCGGCATTTCGACCAGGCCTGCGTCAGTGCTCCCGGTCGCGGCGGACAGCAACGCCGCAAGGCCACGCACGGCCGTCGACTTGGCGGTGCCCTTTTCGCCGCGGATGAGCGCACCGCCGATCTCCGGCCGCACCGCACACAACAGCAGCGCAAGGCGCAGTTGATCGTGTCCGACGATCGCACTGAAGGGATACTGCTTCACGGCAGCTCCGTCAGACCCGAGCCGGGCCGCAGCATCGGCACATGCGGAACACCGTCATCGATGAAATCGTCTCCGTCGCGGACGAACCCGTGCTGGGCATACATGTCGGCCAGATACGTCTGCGCGTCGATCCGGCACGGGTACTCGCCGACTTCGGCCAACGCAGCGCGCAGCAGCCGAGTGGTATGGCCCTGTCCGCGTGCGCCGCGTTTGGTGCACAGCCGGCCGATCCGGAACGCCTTCTCGCCTCCGGCATGCTCCTCCATTAGCCGCAGCGTACAGATCACCTCGCCGTCGGGCGTTTCCAGCCAGAAATGCCGCGTCTCTGCGAGCAGATCGCGTCCATCCAGCTCCGGGTACGGGCAGGCCTGTTCGACGACGAACACTTCTACCCGCAACTTGAGCAGCTCGTAAAGGGTCGCGACATCAAGGTCTTTGGCCCAGGCGCGACGCAGCGCTGCGGTCATGACAACACCCCCGCCGGCGACGATGCGGGCCGCGCCGGGGCCTGAGAAATAGCCGGCGAATCACAGCTCGCCGAATTCGACTCCAACTTCAGTACCTTGGTGCCCCATGACCACACCTCGTCATACAACGCGGGCTCACCAGACAGCTCGACTCCCAGCGACGGCACCATCTCTTTGAGCGTGGGCAGCCAGGAGCGATAGCGGTCGGGAAAGCATCGCTGCAACACGTCGAGCATCGCCGCCACGGCGGTCGATGCTCCCGGGGAGGCTCCCAGCAGTCCGGCGATGCTGCCGTCAGCGGAACCCACCACGGTGGTGCTGAAGTCCAGTACCCCACCTTTGCGCTTATCCCGCCGGATCACCTGCACACGCTGACCGGCCACCGTCAGTTCCCAGTCTGAATCCAGGGCAGTGGGAGCGAATTCGCGTAGCGCGTGCATCCGGTCCGGTTCCGAGAGCCGCAGTTGGCTGATCAGGTAGTTGACCAGCGTCATCTGGGTGACGCCCACCCCGAGCATCGACAGGAAATTGTCCAGCTTGACCGAGCGGGGCAGATCGGTGAAGTGGCCGTGTTTCAAGAACTTCGGTGACCAGCCTGCATATGGCCCGAACACCAGCCACGACTTGCCGTTGACGAACCGAAGATCGAGATGCAGCGCGCCAAGCGGTGGGGCTCCCGGTGCTGGAACTCCGTACACCTTGGCCCGGTGCGCGGCGGTGAGCACCGGGTTGTCGGCGCGCAGGAACCGCCCGCCAATCGGGAAGCCGGCGAAGCCTTTGACCTCTTTGATGCCGGACTTCTGCAACAGCGGCAATGCGTCACCACCGGCCCCGAGAAAGACGAATTTCGCGTTCAGCCGGTGCTTTTCGCCGGTGCGGCGATTGCTGATCAGCAGCGTCCAACTGCCGTCAGATTGGCGGGCCAGGTTGCGGACCTCGTGACCGAACAGCGCGGTGGCGCCATTGCGCACGCAAAAGCCGGTGAGCTGCCATGACAGTGCACCGAAGTCGACGTCGGTGCCATTGCAGGCCCAATTGAGCACGGTCGGCTCGGAGAAGTCACGTTTAGCGGCCATGAACGGCAGTCGGCGGGCGAACTCGTCCGGATCCTCGATGAATTCGGTGCCGGCGAACAGTGGGTTGGGAGCCAGTGCCTGCTGCCGGCGCCGCAGATAGTCGACGCGCTGCGCCCCGCGCACGAAGCTCACGTGCGGGATCGGGTTGATGAAGCTGGGATCGGTCAGGATGCCGTTCTCGACGGCGTACGCCCAGAACTGGCGGCTCACCTGGAATTGCTCGTTGATGCGCACCGCTTTGGTGATGTCGATCGAGCCGTCGGAGTTTTGCGGAGTGTAGTTCAGCTCGCACAGCGCGGAGTGCCCGGTGCCGGCATTGTTCCAGGGACTGCTGCTTTCGGCGGCGACGGCGTCTAGGCGGTCGATCACAATGATCGACCAGTCCGGCTGCAGCCGGCGCAGCAACACGCCCAGCGTGGCGCTCATGATGCCCGCCCCCACTAGCACGACGTCCGTCCGTGCGGTTCTGGCTAGCGATGACACCGGAACGTTGGTCCTTCCCTCGAGGAGTGCCGGTCCCCAGGTTATCCCGAGGCAATGTGGGCACAAACGACATGCGCCTCCCATTGACCAGCAAAAGCTTTAAGCTGGCCTCGTGACTGGCTGGGTGCCCGATGTCCTGCCCGGTTATTGGCAGTGCACCATCCCGCTCGGGTTCGACCCGGCCGGCGAGGGCGACATCGTCGCAACCCTGATACGCCGCGGTGCGGAAACCGGCACCGATCACGCGGTCTTGGCGGTGCATGGCTACACCGATTACTTCTTCCACACCGGACTGGCCGATCACTTCGCCGACCGCGGCTTTGCGTTTTATGCGCTGGACCTACACAAGTGCGGCCGGTCGCGGCGCGACGGTCAGACGCCCCACTTCGTCACCGACCTTGCTCACTATGACACCGAACTCGAACACGCCCTATCCGCCATCAGTGCACAGGCCCGTCCCGGCCGTCCCACCAATGTCCTCGTGTACGGGCATTCCGCCGGCGGGCTCATCGTGTCGTTATGGCTGGACCGGTTGCGTCGGCGCGATGCGACAGCACACGCCACGGTTGGCGGTTTGGTGCTCAACAGCCCGTTTCTGGATCTGCACGGCCCGGCCTTTCTGCGCCATTCGGCGACCTCGGCGCTGATCGCCGGCCTGTCTCGAGTGCGGTCTAGGGGCGTGGCCCGGGCACCGAAAGACGGCGGTTACGGCACCACCTTGCACCGCGACTACCACGGCGAATTCGACTACAACCTGCAGTGGAAACCCGTGGGTGGCTTCCCGATCACCTTCGGCTGGCTGCACGCCGTCCGCCGCGGCCAGGTCCGGCTGCAACGCGGGCTCGACGTTGGTGTGCCGAGCCTGATCTTGCGGTCGGATCACAGCGTGCGAGAAACCACCGACCCGACGTCCATGCACTGCGGCGACGCGGTTCTCGACGTCACCCAGATCGCCAGATGGGCCGGCTGCATCGGAAGTCACACCACTGTCGTTCCGGTGGCCGACGCCAAACACGACGTGTTCTTGTCGTTGCCGGCGCCGCGCCAGATGGCCTATCGCCAACTGGACGTCTGGCTGGATGGCTACCTCAGCACCGATAGCACCGATGCCTCGGCATCTTCGGACAAAGGGTGACGGGCCACAAAATGGAAACCTACGACATCGCGATCATCGGAACCGGTTCGGGTAACAGCATTCTCGATGACCGCTATGCCCGCAAGCGGGCGGCGATCTGCGAGCAGGGCACCTTCGGTGGGACCTGCCTCAACGTCGGGTGCATCCCGACGAAGATGTTCGTCTACGCCGCCGACGTCGCCACGACTATCGGGGGTGCGGCGCGGTACGGCGTCGACGCGCACCTTGACCGGGTGCGCTGGGACGACATCGTTTCCCGCGTTTTCGGGCGGATCGATCCGATCGCGCTCAGCGGCGAAGACTATCGGCGCTCGGCACCCAATATCGACGTGTACCGCCAGCACACCCGGTTCGGGCCTGTTCAGCCTGACGGGCGCTATCTGTTGCGCACCGACGCCGGTGACGAATTCGCCGCCGATCAGGTGGTGATCGCGGCCGGATCGCGGCCGGTGATTCCGCCCGCAATCCTCGAGTGCGGCGTCGACTATCACACCAGCGATACCATCATGCGGATCCCCGAGTTGCCGCAGCATCTGGTGATCGTCGGAAGTGGCTTTGTGGCAGCCGAATTCGCACATGTCTTCTCCGCGCTCGGCGTACGGGTGACGCTGGTGATCCGGGGCAGCTGCCTGCTGCGGCATTGCGACGACACCATCTGTGAACGGTTCACCCGCATCGCCTCGACCAAATGGGAGCTGCGCACCCACCGCAATGTCGTGGGCGGCACCAACCGCGGCTCCGGCGTCGCGCTGCAGCTTGACGACGGCTCCACGCTGAACGCCGACCTGCTGCTGGTCGCGACCGGCCGAGTGTCCAACGCCGATCTACTGGACGCCGAACAGGCCGGTGTCGATGTCGAGGATGGCCGTGTGGTGGTCGACGAATACCAACGAACCTCGGCCCGCGGCGTTTTCGCCCTCGGCGATGTCTCGTCGCCGTATCAGCTCAAGCACGTCGCCAACCACGAGGCCCGCGTCGTGCAGCACAACCTGCTGTGCGACTGGGACGACATCGAATCGATGGCCATCACCGACCACCGCTACGTACCCGCGGCAGTATTCACCGATCCCCAGCTGGCGGTTGTCGGACTGACCGAAAACCAAGCCGTTGCACGAGGATTCGATATTTCGGTCGCGATACAGAACTACAGCGACGTCGCCTACGGTTGGGCGATGGAAGACACCACCGGGGTCGTCAAGCTCATCGCCGAACGCCACAGTGGATGCCTGCTGGGCGCACACATCATGGGCCACCAGGCGTCGTCGATCATCCAGCCGCTGATTCAGGCGATGACCTTCGGGCTGACCGCCCCACAAATGGCCCGCGGCCAGTACTGGATTCATCCGGCGCTGCCCGAGGTGATGGAGAACGCGCTACTGGGCCTGTACTGAGGTCAGCGCCGACGCGGCCGCGAATCGCGCTTGTCGTCCTGGCACTGCGGGCACAGGCCGTGCAGCGTCAGGCCGGCCGCCTCCGACAGCGTGAACGAACTGCCCGCCATCGCGTGCTCGAGCGCCGAACTGAGCTGCCGGGCGGGCACCTCGATGATCGAGCCGCATTTCGTGCACACCGCGTGGTGGTGCGGCGCGGTGGCCAGCCCGTAGGTCGCGACACCGCCGTCGAGGGTCAACGCGTGCAGCACCCCCTGATCGACCAGGGTGGTCACGGTGCGGTAGATGGTCGCGACGTCAGGCGCCTGGGTGCCCGGCGGCAGACAAGCCCGCACCCGCTGGTGGATCTTCGCCACCGGCAGGTGTCCATTGACCGGCTCGAGCACCGCCAGCACCTGGATCCGCGACGCCATCCGCCGCAGCCCGCGGGCGCGCAGAAAATCACCGATCCGCGCGGTGACGGCCGGATCCAGGACCGACGGTTTGGGGGTCACCCGTTCAGTGTCGCGCCCGATAGCCGGGATCGCCAGTTTTCGGCCCAACTCGGCGTGGTGATTCCTGCAATCGACTTGCATCAAGCTGGCCATGCCACTTACAGTCGGGCCGGTTGTTGTCTGCCCAATGCTGGAAGGACCCGGAAGGACCCCAGTGGCCAGTGCTGAGCTCGACTGGCGGCCGTCATGGATGACCAAGCTTTATAGCGCCTTGGCGCCGGCGGAGTGGTGGCGACTGGCATCGATGCTGGCGGTGATCGTCGCGCTACATGTGGTCGGCTGGTTCACCCTGGTGGTTCTTGTGGCGCCGGCGCAATTCAGCTTGGGCGGCAAGGCATTTGGCGTCGGTATCGGGCTGACGGCCTACACCCTGGGCATGCGCCACGCGTTCGACGCCGATCACATCGCCGCCATCGACAACACCACCCGCAAGCTGATGAACGATGGTCAGCGCCCCCTTGCTGTGGGATTCTTCTTCTCGCTGGGGCACTCCACGGTGGTCTTCGGGATGGCGCTATTGCTGGCGACCGGGATCAAAGCGTTCGTCGGACCGGTTGGGGACGACTCCTCGACGCTGCACCACTACACCGGGCTGATCGGCACCAGTGTCTCCGGTGCGTTCCTCTATGCGATCGCCATCCTCAACGTCGTCGTCCTGGCCGGCATCCTGCGCGTGTTCGCTTCGCTGCGCCGCGGCGAGCACAACGAGGCCGAACTGGAAGAACAGTTGGACAACCGCGGGCTGATGAACCGGTTTCTCGGCCGCTTCACCAAGTCGATCACCAAGTCCTGGCACTCCTACCCCGTCGGGTTGCTGTTCGGGCTGGGATTCGACACCGCCACCGAGATCGCGCTCCTTTTGCTGGCGGGCACCAGCGCGGCCGCGGGGCTGCCGTGGTACGCCATCCTGTGTATGCCCGTGCTGTTCACCGCCGGCATGTGCCTGCTGGACACCATTGACGGTTCGTTCATGAACTTCGCCTACGGCTGGGCTTTTTCCAGCCCGGTGCGCAAGATCTACTACAACATCACCATCACCGCGCTGTCGGTGGCCGTCGCCCTGCTGATCGGCAGCGTCGAACTGCTGGGCCTGTTCGCCGGCCAGTTCGGCTGGCGGGGCGCGTTCTGGAACTGGATCAGCGGGCTGGACCTCAACGCGGTCGGCTACTTCGTCGTCGGCATGTTCGTCGTCACCTGGGCGGCGGCTCTGCTCGTCTGGCGCTACGGCCGCATCGAAGAAAAATGGACCTCCTCCTCTCTCGGGGCCGAAACCGTGACTTAACCGCTCGCGTACTTCCACAGCGGCGCGGCGCCACCGAGGTGTAGAAAAGTCCTCATGGGCTCCCCAGCGCTCAGGTGCAGCCGTCGGGCTGCCAGGGGACGCCGGTGATCAGCAATGCATGAGCTGTCGCTGTGCGAAGCCATCGCCGGTGTAGTCAAGACGCATGCCGACGGTCGGCACGTCGATGTGGTGCGGGTGCGGATCGGCGCTCTTCGCCAGGTGGTACCGGAATCGCTGTCGTTCTGCTGGACGCTCGTCCGGGACGCCGAGAACATGCCCGACGCCGAGCTGGAACTCGAGTGCGTCAGCGCCGAGGTGCGCTGCCGTCAGTGCGGCCGGCAATCGGAGATCACGTCGGCCTGGTCGATCTGGTGTCCGCAGTGCGACAGTACCGACGTCGAGGTGCTACGCGGCAACGAGTTCCTGGTGACATCGTTGGACGTCTCGTGAAAGGTGTTCACTATGAATCGATTTGACCATGGGTAGATTTCATCGGCACGACGACGGAACCGTGCACACTCACGAGCACGATCCCCCTGGCCATGAACATGGCGATCACAGTCGCTACCAGACAGGCAAGCAGCGCATCGACGTGCTGGAGGCGATCTTCGCAGAGAACGACGTTCTCGCCGATGCCAACCGGGCGGCGTTCGACAGCAACGGGATCCGCACCCTCAACTTGATGAGCTCACCGGGATCGGGCAAAACGACCATCCTGCAGGCAACGCTTGACGAATTGGCCGGTGAGTTCGCGATCGGTGTGATCGAAGGCGACATCGCCACCGATCTGGATGCGGCCAAGCTCAGTGGCCGCGGCGCCCAGGTGTCACTGCTCAATACCAGCAATGGGTTTGGCGGCGAATGCCATCTCGATGCGCCCATGATCAACCGTGCGCTGGCGGGCCTCGACCTTCCGGGTCTGGACCTGGTGATCATCGAGAACGTCGGCAACCTGGTCTGCCCGGCGGAGTTCGACGTCGGCGAGCACGCCAAGGCCATGGTCTACTCCGTGACGGAGGGCGAGGACAAGCCGCTGAAGTATCCGGTGATGTTCCGATCGGTGGATGTGCTGTTACTCAACAAGATTGACTTGGTCTCCCACCTGGACGTCGACGTCGACACGTACATCGCGCATGTCCGCAAGGTCAATGCGACAGCGACGATCCTGCCGGTCAGTGCGCGCACCGGAGCCGGCATGGGCGCTTGGTTCGACTGGCTACGACGATTCGCCGAACGATCTGCGCCCTGACCACATTCATACGCCAGCGAATTGGTACCCTAATTCCTGCAAATGACTTGCATGAAAATAGCGGTAACCTCAGGCGAAAAAGCCATATTGATTAGCCGGGCTCAGTGATTTATCGCGGTCGCTGCCCACCACTGAAATCCGTTGTTGCGCAGCGCCGTCTAGCCTAACGTGACGCTGGGGCAACATTTGTTTCCTTGACCAAAAAATGGGAACCGTTGACAAGGCTTGGTGGCCGGAGTAGACCCAAAAACAGCGCTGCGCAAGTGGGCCGAAGGTCGACTCCGGCAGCGTAGGGGCTTCAGCCCGCCCCGGAAAGCTGCAGCATGCCAACAGAAGCAGCAGTCAAAGCGGAAGAAACATTGATTCATGTTCTATGGATTAATGCAGGGCTAAGTTGCGACGGCGATTCGGTGGCGTTGACTGCCGCCACCCAGCCCAGTGTCGAAGAGATCGCACTGGGAGCGCTCCCCGGCCTCCCGAAAGTCGCCGTGCACTGGCCCCTGATCGACTTCGAATGCGGACCCACCGGAGGGGCGGACGACTTCCTCGCATGGTTCTTCAAAGCCGATCGCGGGGAATTGGAACCCTTCGTGCTCGTCGTCGAAGGATCCATCCCGAACGAGAAGATCAAGGACGAGGGCTACTGGTGCGGGTTCGGCAACAACCCGGCCACCGGCCAGCCGATGACCACCAGCGAGTGGCTCGATCGGCTGGCGCCCAAGGCCACAGCAGTCGTCGCAGTCGGGACCTGCGCCACCTACGGCGGCATCCACGCCATGGCCGGGAACCCCACCGGGGCGATGGGTGTGCCCGACTACCTCGGCTGGGATTGGAAGAGCAAGGCCGGCATCCCGATCGTGTGTGTTCCCGGCTGCCCGATCCATCCGGACAACCTGGCCGAGACGTTGACCTACCTGCTCTACATGGCGACCGGCCAGGCACCGATGATCCCGCTCGACGACGCGCTGCGCCCCAAATGGTTGTTCGGTAACACCGTGCACGAAGGTTGTGACCGGGCCGGCTACTACGAACAGGGTGACTTCGCCACCGAATACGGGTCCCCGAAATGCATTGTCAAACTTGGCTGTTGGGGCCCGGTCGTCAAGTGCAACGTGCCCAAGCGCGGGTGGATCAACGGTGTCGGCGGTTGCCCCAACGTGGGCGGGATCTGCATCGGATGCACGATGCCGGGCTTCCCGGACAAGTTCATGCCGTTCATGGACGAGCCGCCGGGCGGCAAGTTATCCAGCACAGCGTCGGGTTTGTACGGGACCGTGATTCGCAATTTGAGGGGTATCACGGCGCGCACTCTCGACAAGGAGCCGCGCTGGCGCCACACCGGCAGCCAACTCACCACTGGAGCCCGCCGCACCTGGTAGGTCGCGGCGCGTTCCTTTTTCAGACGGAGAGACTTTTATGACAACCATCGTCCCCGAGCCGACCACCGCGAAGCGCGAACCCGGCCAGCTCGTCGAAATGGCCTGGGACCCGATCACCAGGATCGTGGGCAGCCTCGGCATCTACACCAAGATCGATTTCGAGAACAAGGAAGTCGTCGAGTGCCACAGCACATCGTCGATCTTCCGCGGCTACTCGATCTTCATGAAGGGCAAGGATCCACGCGACGCCCACTTCATCACCAGCCGCATCTGCGGTATCTGCGGCGACAACCACGCCACCTGTTCGTGCTACGCGCAAAACATGGCCTACGGGGTCAAGCCGCCGCACCTCGGCGAATGGATCGTCAACCTCGGCGAGGCCGCGGAATACATGTTCGACCACAACATCTTCCAAGAGAACCTGGTCGGCGTTGACTTCTGCGAGAAGATGGTCTCCGAGACGAACCCGAGCGTGCTCTCCTTGGCGGAGAAAACCGCGGCACCGCACGCCGATGCGCACGGGTACAGGACCATCGCCGACATCATGCGCTCGCTCAACCCGTTCAGCGGCGAGTTCTACCGGGAAGCGCTTGCGGTCAGTCGCTGGACGCGAGAGATGTTCTGCCTCATGGAGGGCCGCCACGTGCACCCGTCCACGCTGTACCCCGGCGGGGTCGGCACCGTGGCGACCATCCAGCTGATGACCGACTACATGACCCGGCTGATGCGCTACGTCGAGTTCATGAAGAAGGTCGTCCCCATGCACGACGACCTGTTCGACTTCTTCTACGACGCCCTGCCCGGCTATGAGAAGGTCGGGTTGCGCCGCACGCTGCTCGGTTGCTGGGGCTCGTTCCAGGATCCCGAAGTGTGCAACTTCGAATACAAGGACATGGAGCGCTGGGGGAACGCGATGTTCGTCACCCCGGGCGTGGTCGTCGACGGCAAGCTGGTCACCCACTCACTGGTGGACATCAATCTGGGCATCCGGATCCTTTTGGGCAGTTCGTATTACGACGACTGGACCGATCAGGAGATGTTCGTCAAGACCGATCCGCTGGGCAACGCGGTGGACCGGCGCCACCCGTGGAACCAGCACACCAACCCGCACCCGCAGAAGCGGGAACTGGACGGCGGCAAGTACAGCTGGGTGATGTCGCCGCGCTGGTTCGACGGCAAGGATCACCTGGCACTGGACACCGGTGGCGGCCCGCTGGCCCGGCTGTGGTCGACCGCTCTGGCCGGTCTGGTCGACATCGGCTACGTCAAGGCGACCGGCAACAGCGTCAAGATCAACCTCCCCAAGACCGCTCTGAAGGGTCCAGTCGAGTTCGAGTGGAAGATCCCCAAGCACGGCAGCAACACGATCGAACGCGACCGGGCCCGCACCTACTTCCAGGCCTACGCGGCGGCGTGCGCCCTGCACTTCGCCGAGAAGGCGCTGGCCGAGATCCGCGCCGGCCGCACCAAGACGTGGGAGAAGTTCGAGGTGCCCGACGAGGGCATCGGCTGCGGTTTCACCGAGGCGGTCCGCGGTGTGCTGAGCCACCACCTGGTGATCCGGGACGGCAAGATCGCCAACTATCACCCGTACCCGCCCACCCCGTGGAATGCGAACCCCCGCGACAGCTACGGCACGCCCGGACCCTACGAGGACGCGGTGCAGGGGCAGCCGATCTTCGAGGAGAACGATCGGGAGAACTTCAAGGGCATCGATATCATGCGTACGGTGCGCAGCTTCGATCCGTGTCTACCGTGCGGAGTGCACATGTACCTGGGGAACGGCAAGACCCTGGAGAGATTGCACACGCCAACGCAGTCACCCGCCGGGGAGTGACGCATGGCGGATCGCCCGGAGACCCCCGAGAACGACGCGCAGTGGCGTAAAGCGGGCGATCAGATCCAGACACTTCTGGATTCCTGCGCGGCGAGTGGGGCGGCCGCGTATGACCGCGCCCAGCAGCTGGTCCGCGAGGTCGTCGGGCTTTACGGAGCCGGACTGGAACGGATCTTGCAGTTAGCCGGGGATCCCGGCCTAGCCGAGCGGCTGGCCACCGACGACCTGGTGGCCAGCCTGCTCCTGGTCCACGGCCTGCACCCGCACGACGTGCACCGCCGGGTATTCGACGCACTGGACCGGGTCCGGCCGTACCTGGGCTCGCACGGTGGGGACGTCGATCTGGTCGAGGTCGCCGATGGCCCCGATGGCCAGACAGTCCGGCTGGCGTTCAAAGGCAGCTGCAAGAGCTGCCCGTCGTCGGCGGTGACGCTGGAGCTGGCGGTCGAGGACGCGGTCCGCGCGGCCGCACCGGAGGTCTCCTCGATCGAGGTGGTGCAGGCCCAAGCCCCAACGGGCACCAGTGTCATTCCCACCGAATCGCTGCTGGCGCATGTGCATGCGAATGGCTCCAACGGCTCGAATAATCGGGGCCCGGCTACCTGGCATCCGATGCCCGAGCTGGCCGAGTTGCAGCCCGGCGAAGTCGCGGGTTTTCAGGTCGGCGGAACTACCCTGCTGGCGTGCCGGGTCGACGACGAAATGTTCGCCTATCTGGATCATTGCCCGGTGTGTGACGACACGCTGGCCGGTGCGCAATTGCAGGGCGTGCGGCTGGCCTGCCCCCGCTGCCAGTCGCATTTCGACGTCGTGCAGGCCGGCGCCGGCCTGAATGTTCCAGACGGGACTCACCTCGATCCTGTCCCGCTGCTGAACCGTGATGGCGTGCTGTCGGTGGCACTGCGGGCCCAAGTGACGGGCGCTCCGGTATGACGAGTCCGTACGAGGTCCTTACCCGCATCAGAAGTAACCTGCGGACTCCCGAGCCGGCCGGCGAGCGGTGTGAGATGTGCTCGGAGTTGATCGCCGACGAACACCAGCATGTGGTCAATGTGGCCGGCCGACAGCTCATGTGCGTCTGTCGTGCCTGCTATCTGCTGTTCACCGACTCCCACGCCGAGCTGCGCTACCGCTCCGTACCGGACCGGTATTTGTCGTTCCCCGACTTCGCGCTGGACCGCCGCGCGTGGGAGGCACTGCAGATCCCGGTCGGCGTTGCCTTCTTCTTCGTCAACTCGGCCCTCGGAAGCACCGTCGCCTTCTATCCCGGCCCGGCCGGAGCAACCGAATCCGAGCTGGATCTGGACCTTTGGGACGCCATCAGCAGCGCGGACCCGCGCGTGGGCCTGCTGGCCGACGACGTGGAGGCGCTGATGGTGCGGGTGCCGGAAGACGAGTCAGCCCAGCCGCAAAGCTACCTCGTCCCAATCGACGCCTGCTACGAATTCGTCGGACGCTTGCGGATGCTGTGGCGAGGGTTCGATGGTGGCCAGGAGGCTGGGGCGTTCATCGATCAATTCTTTTCGCAAATCGCCGCCCGCGCAGTGGAGACGCCGCGATGACCGACGAGCCAATGGACGTGACCTTTGCGGTTCTCGACGTGGCGCCCGAACCGTACGCGGTCAGCCCGGTGCTCACCGCCCGCGTCGGCGTCGCCGCCAGTGGCGACGACCCGGTGCACGCCATCGCGCTGCGCTGCCAGGTCCGGATCGAGCCGCTGCGACGTTCCTACTCCGATGACGAAGCAGCCGGGCTGCTCGACCTGTTCGGACCCCGCGAACGCTGGGCGAGGACCCAACGCACTTTCCTATGGCAGCATTGCACCGCAATGGTGCCGGGATTCACCGGTAACACGACGGTGGCGCTTCCGCTGGACTGCACCTACGACTTCGAAGTCGCCGCCGCCAAATACCTGCACGCGCTGCGCCACGGCGCGCTGCCGCTCCAGTTCCTTTTCAGCGGAACGATTTTCGTCAAATCTGAACGGGGATTCTCGGTGCAGCAGGTGCCGTGGGACTGCGAATACCGCTACGACATGCCGGTCGCGGTCTGGCGGGATCTGATCGCCGAGCACTACCCGAACAGCGGCTGGGTACGACTGAGTCACGAAACCATCACCGCGCTGGCCGGTTACAAATCGGCGCAAGGGCTGCTCGACCTCGACTATGCGGTCACCTCGTTGTTAGACGCCGCGGCCGATCGTGAGGCGGCACGGTGACTTCATCTGAGACCTCGAGCTGGGACCGGGCCCGCATCGTCGCCGATGCGGTGCTGTACGAGGGCTATCTGCTCTACCCGTACCGGGGGACGTCAAGCAAGAACCAATCACGTTGGCAGTTCGGTGTTTTGGGTCCATCCGGGGCAGCGGACGCCGGCCTGGGTGAAGACGACACCCTTGCGGCGGAGTTTCTGGTCGACGGGGCTCAGGCGATAACGCTGGTGGTGCGGTTCCTGCAGTTGCAGCACCGCCGGCCGGAGCGCGAACTCGCTGACGGCGAATTCGAGCCGGTCGACGAACTGACCACCCCGGCCGGGTCGTGGCTGACCTGGGACGAGGCGGTCGAATGCGAAATCTCCTTCGGGCCCTTTGCATTCGACGATGGACCGCGGATGATGCCGGTGACGGCGGACGTGGCAACCGACATCGAACCGCTCGACGGCGGTCGCCTGGTCCGCGAACGCCACGAGGTGCGTGGCATCCTGACAGTCGCCAGCGAGCCGGACGGCGATCTGCGCCGGGTCTCGGTACGGGTCAGCAACATCGGTGCAACTGCAAGTGACAAGAACGACGCGATTGCGCGGTCCATGATCGGAACACACATTATTGCCGAAGTTGTTGGCGGTCAGTTCATTTCGCTACTCGAGCCGCCGCCGGCCGCGACCGACGCGGTGTCCCGGTGTCGCCAGCACCGCTGCTTCCCGGTGCTGGCCGGTCCGCCCGGCACCCACGACATGCTGCTGATCTCGCCGATCATTCTCTACGACCACCCCGAGGTTGCCGAACAGAGCAACACCGCCCTGTATGACTGTACGGAGATCGACGAGATCCTCACCCTGCGCGTGATGACAATGACGGACGAGGAGAAGGCGCAGGCCCGGGCCACCGATCCACGGGCCGCTGCGATCATCGACCAATGTGACGCCATGTCACCCGAGGCCATGGCGCGCCTGCACGGCGTGCTGCGTGATCCGCACGGCGTTCCCGGTCTTGTCCCAGAGGTTCCTGAGGGTGTCGACTGGTGGGATCCGCTGGCCGACAACGCGGTTCGTCCCGAGATCGACGCGGTGCTGGTGAACGGTGTGCGCGTCGCGCGCGGCAGCCAGGTCCGATTACAACCGAGGCGCAACGCCGACGCGCAGGACATCTTCGTCGCCGGCAAGATCGCCCGCGTCACCTCGGTGCACGAGGACGTCGAGGGCAACAAGCACGTCGGGGTCGTCGTCGAGGACGACCCGGCCGCCGACCTGCACGACTGGTACGGCCGCTACCTGTACTTCTCCCCTGACGAAGTCGAGCCTTTGGCAACTCAACACAGCCCAACAAACCCGTGAAAGGAGTTCCACATGGAAATTTTAGGTTGGGTATTTCTCGGCATCATCGCAGTGGTGGTCGCGGTCGCGCTTGCGCTGGGAGTGGCATCCCTGCCGGACGCCCGCCGTTACCTGAAACTGAGGCGGATGTAGCCATTAGGCGACGGAGATGACAGCGCGCGTCCTGGTCGCAGGGATCGGCAACATCTTCCTGGGTGACGACGGATTCGGTTCGGAAGTGGTCCGCAACGCCGAAATCGGCCAGGACGATCCAACCGTGCGCATCATCGACTACGGCATCCGGGGCATGCACCTGGCCTACGACCTGCTCGAGGAATGGGACGCGCTGGTGCTCGTCGACGCCGTCCCCAACCGCGGCACCCCGGGCGCGCTGCACGTCTTCCAGGCCGACTGCGACGAAGACCCTGACCACGAATCGGGCGCCAGCACAGCCGGAATGGATGCTCACAGCATGGATCCGACCGCGGTGTTCGCCAGCCTGCGGGCGCTGGGCGGCAGTCCGCCCTACACCGTCGTCGTCGGATGTGAGGCGGGCAGCGTCGAGGAGGGCATCGGCCTCACCGAAGCCGTGGCCAAGGCCGTTCCCCGCGCCGCGCGGGCCGTCGAGGAGATCGTCACGGCGTTGCAAACTCCCACGGCTGCGGCCTTGCCGGCACCGTTACGAGAGGACTGCTGAGCCATGTGCCTGGGTATACCCGGTCAGGTGATCCGGATGCTGGACGGTTACGAGGGACAGCTCGCGCTGGTCGACGTCACCGGCGAGCAGCGTAAGGTCAACGTCGGTATGTTGCCGGAAGAGACGTTCGCGCCGGGTGACTGGATAATCATCCACATGGGCTTCGCCGTCGAGAAGACCGACCGCGCCGGTGCCGAGCAGGCGATGGCCGGTCTCGAGCTGATGGGCCGGGGCCGCACGGATCCGGCGGTCGGTCCGGGGGGCGGTTGAGATGACCGAATCCCCCTTGATGCTCGCCTTGGTTTCGCGTTCCGACGACGTGCGTCAGCACTTCACCGTGACCGGCGTTGTTCAGGGGGTCGGCTTTCGTCCGTTCGTCCACCGCGTCGCCAGCGAGCTGGGCTTGGCCGGATTCGTCGGCAATGATTCCGGTGCGGTCTTCCTGGAGGTGCAGGGCGATCGCGCACGCGTGGACGAATTCGGCCATCGGCTACGCGCGCAGGCCCCTCCCCTGGCGCGGATCAGTGCCGTCTCGGTTACCGAGATCCCGGCCGACACTGCGTGCGAACGTGAGTTCCGGATCGTGGCGAGCCAGACGATCACCGGTATGAAAACACCGATTCCGCCCGACATCGCGGTGTGCGACGACTGTGTTGCGGAGCTGTTCGACCCGCGCGACCGGCGTTACCGGCACCCGTTCGTGACCTGTACCAACTGCGGGCCGCGGTTCACCATCATCCGCGAGTTGCCATACGACCGTCCCGCCACCACCATGTCGGCATTCACCATGTGTGAGCGCTGCACCGCCGACTACCACGACCCGGCGAATCGCCGCTTTCACGCCCAGCCGATCGCCTGCCCCGATTGCGGGCCGTCGCTGTGGTTTCGGTCGCCCGCCGGTCAGGTAAACGGATCCGATGCCGCGATGGCGGCCACCCAACGCACGCTGGCAGCCGGTGCGGTGGTCGCCATCAAGGGAATCGGAGGCTACCACCTGGCCTGCATTGTCGACGACGATACGGTGGTCGGCGCGTTGCGGGCCCGAAAAGCCCGCGGCGCCAAACCGTTCGCGATGCTGGTGCGTGACCTCGATGTCGCGCGTCGCTATGCCTACGTCGACGACACCGAGGCCGCGGTGCTGTCGAGTCCTGCCCGCCCGATCGTGTTGCTGCGGCGCCGCCCAGACGCGCCGGTCGCCGAGGCGGTCGCGCCCGGCAGCCCGCTGCTCGGGCTGATGCTGCCGTACTCCCCCATTCATCATCTGCTGCTGGCACCCGTACCTGGTGTGGCCGCGCCGGTGCCCGACGCGCTGGTGCTGACCAGCGCCAACCGTTCCGACGAGCCCATCTGCTTCACCGATGACGATGCCGCGCAGAGACTTCCAGTGCTATGCGATGCGGTCCTCGACCACAACCGGCCCGTCCACGTACCGTGTGACGACTCGGTGGTGCGCGTCGTCGACGGCTCCGAACTGCCGATCCGCCGGTCCCGCGGCTATGCGCCGCTACCGGTCGATATCGGGCGGGGGGGCCCAGCCGTGCTCGCCGTGGGCGGGGAGCTGAAGAACACCTTCTGTCTTACCGACGGCTCGCGCGCCTACATGTCCGGGCACATCGGCGACATGGCCACGTGGGAGACGCTGCGCGCGTTCGAGCGCGCCGTGGGCCAGCTCAGCGAAATACGGGGCAAGCCAGTGCGATTGGCCGCCGATCTGCATCCGGGGTATCACACCCGAAGCTGGGCGGAGCGCCACACGGGCGATCGGCCGCTGGATCTGGTTCAGCACCACCACGCGCACGTGGTCTCGCTGCTGGCCGAGCACGGACGTGTCGGCGAACCCATCGTCGGGGTATCCTTCGACGGCACCGGTTATGGCTGTGACCAAACGATCTGGGGCGGCGAAATTCTCACGCTCGGGACCGACAGCCACCGTTTCATCCGGGCCGGCCACCTGTTGCCGGTACCGCTGCCGGGCGGTGATGCCGCGGTGCGTAATCCGTGGCGGATGGCACTGTCCCAGTTGTGGATGGCCGGCATCGACTGGACCTCCGATCTGGCGCCGGTCGCCGCGGCAACCGCGGACGAATTGCGGCTCACTCGTTCGCAATTGCAAAGCGGGACGGGATGTGTGCCCTGTTCCAGCATGGGCCGGCTGTTCGACGCGGTCGCCTCACTGTTGGGGGTGCGGCACCGGATCGACTACGAAGGACAGGCCGCCATCGAGCTTGAGGCGCTGGCGGAGTCGGCGGGCGACAGGGCCGGGCCGTCGCTGCCGCTGGCGGTGCGTGCCGACGGGGTGATCGATCCTGCCCCCATGGTGCAAACGATGGTGTCGGCCCTGTACGCCGGTACGCAACCCGCGCTGCTGGCCGCGGCGTTTCATCGGGCGGTGGCGGTTGCCGTCGCCGGGGTGGTCGGTCAAGTCGCGGGCGGGATTCGGCTCGTAGGGCTGACCGGCGGGGTATTCCAGAACGTGCTGTTGCTGCGTGCGTGCCGTGAGCGATTGCAGCTGGCCGGATTTGAGGTGCTGACTCACCACACCGTCCCGCCGAACGACGGTGGGCTGGCACTGGGTCAGGCCGCGATCTCGCTGCTGACCGCACTAGAGGAGGCCTGACTTATGACCACCACCGCCATCGATCGCGGGCTCGGCGCCGAGCTGGCCGAAGACCTCGCCGCCACCGCATTGACATTGGCCAAGCGGTTCTCGGCGGGTGCCACCATGTGGTCCATCGCGCCGTCGTGGGAACCGCATGCGCTGCATATCGCGGTCGAGTTCGTGCATCCGGTGATCGTGGGGAAACGGGCGTTGCCGGCGGTGGCGCTGACCGGGCCCGACTTGGTGGATCTGGTGCGGGTGTCGGTGCGCCCCGGCGACATCGTGGTCGCGGTCTCCACTGCGGACAACGCACAAGTCCGTTCGGTGATGCGCCGCGGCCCGGCGTGGGGCGCCAGCACGATTTGGATCGGCAACGGCGAACGACCCAAGGCCGGTATGGCCGATCACGTGCTATGGCTCGACGACCCCGACCCGCGAGTGCCGGCCACGGGGGGCTTCGTGCTGTTCTATCACCTGTTGTGGGAGCTGACCCACGTGTGTTTCGAGCACTCCGGCTTACTCAAGCCCGGCTCGCCGCACGGCGAAATTGAGGCTGTTTGTGTCACGTGCAGCGACGAGGGCCGGCTGGGCGAGGTGGTGACGGCCTCGGCCGGCGGGCAGGCCGCGGTGCGCACCGCGCGGGGTGTCGAGAATGTGGTCACGACACTCGTCGACCCGGTCGGCCCAGGCGAGCTGGTGCTGGTGCACGCCGGCATGGCGATCGGCCGCGTCGGCGACGAAGATGCCGGCTCGGACAAGTTTCAAGCGGGGATCGTAGGAGCGGCGCAAATGAACCAAGTGGACGAGGAGGAGGACGTCAAATGAGCCCTGACGAGCCGACCAACTTCTTGTACCCGTTCATCGACGCCGAGGAAGACGACCCCAGATCGCTGCTCGCCGACCTGGCCGCGTCGGCGCAGGCCAAAGCAAGCGAGAGTCTGGCGCTGCGGCGCTCCACGCTGGACGCCAACGCCGACCTGTTGGAGGCAGCCGCCACCGAAATGGCGCGCCGTTTCGCGGCGGGCGGACGACTGTTCACCTTCGGAAACGGCGGCAGCTGCACCGATTCCACCACTTTGGCGCGATTGTTCGCCCGGCCACCGATCGGCAAGCCCTTGCCGGCCTGGTCGTTGACCGCCGATCAAGCGATCCTGACCGCACTGGGCAACGACGTCGGGTTCGAGCTGGTGTTCGCCCGTCAGTTGATCGCCCGCGCGAAGGCGGGCGATATCGCGATCGCCATGTCGACCAGCGGCAATTCGCCCAATCTCCTGACCGCGCTGGCCGAGGCGCGCCACCGCGGCCTGTACACCATCGGTTTCGCCGGCTACGACGGCGGCGCGTTCGCGAACAACCCAAACGTGGACGTCTGCTTCGTCGTTCGTTCGCAAAGCGTGCACCGGATTCAGGAGTCGCAGGCGCTGCTGGGCTATCAGCTGTGGTTGGCCGTCCACGAACGTTGCGGTGACCAAGGTCTGGGGGCCGCATGAGCAAGTCAGCGGGCGACTACCTGTCATCGGGACCGCGGTTCGCCGAGGGCGAGGTGATCGAGCGGATCGAATCGTTCCGTCGGCGCCGTCCCCGGTTGCTCGATGATCATGTGACCCTCGCGCATGGGGCGGGTGGAAAGGCGTCGGCGGCCCTGGTCGACGCGGTGTTCTTGGAGGCGTTTCGTAACCCGCTGCTGGATTCCCTGGGCGATGGTGCGATCCTCACCTTGCCCAGCGGCGAACGTCTGGCCATGTCCACGGATTCATTTGTGGTGCAGCCCAGGCGTTTTCCCGGTGGCTCCATCGGCGAACTCGCCGTCCACGGCACCTGCAACGATCTCGCGATGGCCGGTGCTGTGCCATCGTGGATCTCGGCGGCGTTCGTGCTCGAAGAAGGTTTCCCGATCACCGAATTGAAAGAGATCGTCGCCGACATGGCCGCGGCTGCCGTGGCCGCGGGTGTGCAGATCGTCACCGGCGACACCAAGGTGGTGCCCAAGGGTGCGGCCGACGGTCTGTTCGTCACCACCACCGGAGCCGGTGTCATTCCCGCGGGCCGCACGCTGTCGGCGCAGTCGGTGCGTGTCGGCGACAAGGTGCTGTTGTCAGGATCGATGGGCGACCACGGCATGGCAGTCATGCTCGCCCGAGGCGATTTGGCCATCGAGGCCGACATTGCTTCCGATACCGCTTCGGTGAGCCCGTTGGTGGAACTGCTGATGGCGGCTGCCCCGTCCACCCGGTGGCTACGCGATGCGACGAGGGGTGGGGTGGGTACCGTGTGCAACGAACTTGCCCAGGCCTGTGGCCTTGGGGTGCTGCTGGAAGAAGAGCGACTACCCGTGGCGCCCATGGTCAATGGTGCTTGCGAGTTGCTCGGCATCGATCCCCTTTACGTCGCCAACGAGGGCAAGTTCGTCGCCGTCGTCGCGCCGGAAGAGGCGAAGGCCGGGCTGGACGCATTGCGATCGCATCCGTTGGGCGCCGATGCGGCCGAGGCCGGGGAAATCATTACCGAACCGGCCGAAAGCGTATTGCTGCGCACCGGGTTCGGCGGCACCCGGATCGTCGACATGCTCGTCGGGGATCCGCTGCCGCGAATCTGCTGAGGAAGGGAGATAACTACAGAAATGTGTCTTGGGATTCCGGGTCGAATCGTTGAGATCACCGATCCTGCCAACTATTTGGCGAAGGTCGACGTCAGCGGCGTACAGCGCACGATCAGCGTACGGCTGTTGGAAGACGACATGCCCGAACCGGACGACTGGGTACTGGTCCACGTCGGGTTCGCAATGGCCAAGATCGACGAAACCGAGGCGTTGCTCACCCTGGCCGCCATCAAGAAACTCGGCGATGCTTACACCACCGAAGTGGAAGCCTTCGACTCGTCGGCGATAGTTTGAGGGGCGCAAATGAAATTCGTTGATGAATTCCGTGATCCGGCAGCGGCCCGCAAACTGCTGGTCGCCATCGAGCACCTGGCTCAGACCGGGCCGGAACACTTCAAGTTCATGGAGGTGTGCGGCGGGCACACCCACACCATTTACCGGCACGGCATCGAACACCTGCTGCCCGACAATGTCGAACTGGTGCACGGCCCGGGGTGTCCGGTCTGCGTGATCCCGATGGGCCGCATCGACGACGCGATGTGGCTGGCCAGCCAACCCGACGTGGTCTTCACCTGCTTCGGCGACATGATGCGAGTTCCCGGATCGAACGGCAGCTTGCTGGACGCCAAGGCGCGAGGTGCCGACGTGCGGTTCGTCTACTCCCCGTTGGATGCGCTGAAGATCGCGATCGAAAACCCCGACAAGCAAGTGATGTTCTTCGCCATTGGTTTCGAGACCACCGCACCGTCGACGGCGGTGACGCTGGTGCGGGCACGCGACCTCGGCCTGCCCAATTTCAGCGTGTTCTGCAACCACGTCACGATTGTGCCGCCGATCAAGGCCATCCTCGAGTCACCGGACTTGCGGCTGTCGGGCTTCATCGGCCCGGGACACGTGTCGACCGTGGTGGGCAACCGGCCATACAGGTTCGTACCGGAGGTGTACCGAAAGCCGTTGGTGGTGGCCGGGTTCGAGCCGCTGGATATTCTGGCCTCGGTTGCGATGCTGCTGCGTCAGATCCGCGAGGGCCGATGCGAGGTGGAGAACCAGTACAAGCGGGTGGTGCCCGAGCACGGCAACCCGGCCGCGTTGGCGCTGATGGGCAAGGTGTTTGCGCTGCGCCCGCACTTCGAATGGCGCGGATTGGGATTCATCTCGCAAAGTGCGTTGCGGCTGCACGATGATTTCGCCGAGTTCGACGCCGAGCTGCGGTTCGCGATGCCCGGGGTGCGGGTCGCCGACCCGAAGGCCTGCCAGTGTGGTGAAGTGCTCAAGGGTGTGCTCAAGCCTTGGGAATGCAAGGTTTTCGGCACCGCGTGCACCCCGGAGACCCCGATCGGGACGTGCATGGTGTCCCCCGAGGGGGCATGTGCGGCCTACTACAACTTCGGCCGCATGCACCGCCCCAACGTTGGGGCCGTCAAGCTCGCAGGACAGTCCGGGCGGGTGTGAACCAGTTGGCCGACCCGGATCCCCGTGGCGCCGAGATGTTCGCCCGCTACGCCTATGCTCCCAACGCGCTCGGCTATTGCGGTCCACCACTGGGAGCCACCTTGCGTGACGGTTCGGTCGACGAGGTGCGCAGGGCGGCGACAACGTTTTCCGGGGCCTGGCCATACTTGCGCGTGCTGTCCGAGCTTACCGGGATCGCTGACCCGCTGGATTATCATCTTGTCGAGTCGTATTGGCTCGGCGGCGGCGTCGGTGCCGACCTGGACCCGCAAGACTTCTTCGACGCGTTGCTGGCGATCATCGGCCCGCAGGCGGGTCGTTACTGGTCGCACCTCACGGCCGACCTGGCATGCGAGGCCACCGGCAATCACTGTTTCCACGTATTCGGCGTGTACCCGTGGACGCGTTTTTTGGGCCGCGGCGCCGACGAACACCCGTTGAGCGTGCTGGACAACTGCCGAATCACCTCCGGGACGGTACTTTCCCGTGCCGGTGACCGGGTGGAGGTGTTGTGTCAAAGCCTGGTCTGGGATGGTCAGGCGCTTAGGCTGTCTGAACCGTCGGCGCGTGTCCTTGAGGTCTGGGCCGATGGGTACAGCGCGGTGCCGGATGTGGCCGTCGGTGACGAGGTTGCGGTGCACTGGGGCCGGCTGTGCGGCCGGCTGTCACCGCGGCAGGTCCGCTCGCTCACTGACAGCACGGGCCGCCAGCTGCGGGTGACCAGCCGACGGCTGGCCCACGTCTAGTGGCGTGCCAGACTGACCTGAGAAACTGACCTCCATGCCCGGTTCGATCTGCGACGTGCTGCCCGCCGCGGCCGCGCTGCTCGGGGCCCCGGATGCCGTCGACAAGCTGGCGTTGGCGGACTGGATTGGGGTTGATCAGGTCGATCGCGTCGCGGTCGTGCTGGTGGACGGGATGGGCTGGCACCTGCTTCCGCAGTTGGCCGGCAGTGCACCGCTGCTCGCCTCCGTGCTGGAAGGTGCCGCCGGGCGGCTGACCGAGCTCGTCTGCACCTTCCCGTCGACCACGCCCACCAGCCTGGTGTCCCTGGGCACCGGCGCGCAGCCCGGCGAACACGGGATCCTCGGCTTCACGCTCAACGTTCCCGGCACCGATCGGGTGATCAACCACATCCGGTGGCGCGACGACCCACCGCACGCCACATGGCAGCCGCTACCAACCTGGTTCGGGCGGCTCAAAGAAGTTGGCATCCCTGCGCGCGCTGTGCTGCCGGCGCCGTTCATGGGCAGCGGGCTAACCGACGCGGCGTTTCGCGGCGCCGAGTTTCGCCCGACCCACACGACCGACGACTACGCCCACCAGGTGGCCGACGAGCTGCGCGCGGCGCCGGGACTGGTCTACGGCTATACAGCGAACCTGGACACCGCGGCCCATGTGTTCGGCATCGGTTCACCGCAGTGGCACGAAGCGGCGGCGGGTGTCGATGCGCTGCTGACCCGCCTGGTCGAAACGCTGCCGCCGAACGCGGCACTGCTGGTGACCGCCGACCACGGCGGCCTCAACGTCTCACCGGATGCCCGCGTCGACCTTGACACCGACCCGCGGCTGGGCGAGGGGATACGGGTGGTCGCCGGTGAGCCGCGAGTGCGCTACCTGCACACCGAGCCGGGCGCCGCGGCCGATGTGCAGGCCACCTGGCGTGAGGTGCTGGACGGCGGGGCCGAGGTCTATCTGCGGGAGCAAGCCGTGGCCACAGGAATGTTCGGGCCGGTCACCCCGCAACACCTGGCGCGGATCGGCAATGTCGTGGTCGTCTGTACCGGCGATGCGGCGGTGCTGGCAACCGCACACGAACCTCCCGAAACGGCGCGCCTCATAGGCTTTCACGGGGCAGGCACCGCGGCTGAGATGGCGATTCCCCTGATCGTCTGGCGCGGCTGACGGCCAAGGCAACCGCCCACCCGGGTTCCCTCTTGCGAACTCTTTGCAGTATTGTTGCAAATCGATTGCATCTATGCGTCCTGCGTAGTTGGCTCTTTTACTGCGGGACTTCACATCCGACACCGAGGAGATCCACATGATCGATCCTTCGCTTGGCTGGCAGCCATCATCGCGCTCTGGACCGCGAGGGCCCCGAAGTCGGCTAAGTGGCTGCGCGCCTTGCTGATCTCACGCCACCCACAGATCGACGAGAAGTGGACGGCACTGCCCGGACGCGTTGGCTAAGACGCGTCACAAAATCGGCTGAGGTCTAACTCAAGCCGCGATCACCGCCGCGCCAAAGTTACGTCCGACTACGGTCGGGATCTTAATCTCTTTGCGCTGCTTGATATTTCCGCACCAGTGCACGGACCCGCTTTGTCAAGCGCGCCCTTACGCTGCCCAACGGGTTGAGCCACAAACTTCAAGCCAACGACCCTAGCTTTCCAGCCGGTCACGGTATCGCGCCCGGCCGAAAGAGATTCCGTCGAAAGATCTCTCACGCACGCCGGCACATACGCCGTCGTGCGGTGGCGTCGAGCGCCGGCGAACCGGGAGTCCGCCGACCTCCATCGGCCCCTTGCCGGTACCGCCTGCCTGGACGGCGACAACGCCGCCCATCTTCGGCGCCACGCCGTCGTTGCCGAGCCCCGGCGGGCTCGCACCGCCGGTCGGACCAGGGCCGGCAAGCATGCTCGGCGGCATGCCGCTGGCCGGCCCGCCCGGACGGGGCTTTAATGAAATCCCCCGATACGGCTTCAGGCTAACTATCGTGGCCCACCCACCGGCCGCCGGGTGAACGTTCGCTTCACCGGATCAACGTGCTGCAAATGCGACCGGAATGGCGATCCCCCTAATCGCATTCACCGCCTTTGTACGAAGCTGACTAGTCGTCGCCGCTGGTACAGTTGAGCCACTGTGATTTTCCGCGACGCCGGTAAGCCCTCACGGTGGCGGCCGCTCATTGCCATCGTCGCTGTGCTGTGCCTGTTAAGCGCCCTCGTCGGAAGTTGGGCGGTGCGATCCGGGGCGGCCGCGTCCGCCGCGCCGCAACCGGTGACCGTGTCACAGGACGCGACAGATGGCCCGGCCGATATCAGCCGGGTGCATTCCGACCCGAGTGCCCAACCCGCGAATCGTGTCGACCGCGACGACCCCTCGTCGACCAACCAGAAGTCATTCAAAACCGCTGGCATTAAACGTGATCGGCCACCGACGTGGTCGCGCTCGGTGCCACCGGAGTGGTGGTTGCCAACGCCTTCGTCTTTGAGCACGTACCAGCCGGGTGTGCCGCATTCCCGTGCTCCTGCCACTCCTCGGGACGGCCAAGAACTGTTGAGCCAGCTCTGCATCGCCAGATGCTGATCGGTTAGCGCCAGCTGAATGTGCTGTGTCACTGGGCCCTTCGGGGCTGGTGACGGTTAGTCCGCATCGGCTGCCGCGTCTCTTGCTTGCGGAAAGCGACCGCAGCAATCGCAATCGGCTTTGAAACAGCGCCGAGTAATTGCCGCCGCAGTGTGGCTTAACGCTGTCGGCGATCCGAACCGTACATCCAGGTTTAAGGAAAGTCTTATGTTCTGTTGCACCGTCGAATTTCAAATCCAAACCGCCCGCTCACTCGCGCCTAAGGAGAGGTAGCGATGGACTACGGCGCTTTACCACCGGAAATCAACTCCGCGCGAATGTACAGCGGTCCCGGATCGGGATCGATGCTGGCCGCCGCGGCGGGCTGGGACGAGCTGGCCAACGAGCTGTATTCCACAGCGACGGCCTACGCTTCCGTGACGTCGGGACTGGCGGGCGCATGGGCGGGGCCTGCGGCGATGTCCATGGCTCAAGCCGCGGCACCCTACATCGTGTGGCTGAGCACCACCGCCGGCCAGACCGAGCGAGCCGCCAACCAGGCCAGGGCAGCCGCCGGTGCTTACGCGGCGGCATTCGCGGCGACGGTGCCCCCGCCGGAAATCGCCGCCAACCGCGCACAGCTGATGATGCTGGTTGCGACCAACACCCTGGGTCAAAACAGCCCGGCGATCGCAGTCACCGAGGCCCAGTATGAGCAGATGTGGGCCCAGGATGCCGTCGCAATGTACGGCTATGCCGGCGCCTCGGCGGCCGCCTCGACGCTGACCCAGTTCAGCCAGCCACCGGCAACCACCGACCCGGCAGGATTGGCCCGTAAAAGCGCCGCCACAGGCCAGGCGGCCGGTACCTCGGCCCGGACACAAGCGCAGGAGGTGATATCGAACGGCTCTCAGCTGATGTCCATGACGCCCCAAGCACTGCAAGGGCTCAGCGCACCGCCGACATCCACTGCCACTTCCACATCGTCGACGACGCCCCTGTCCACGCTGTCGTCCTATATGTCGAAATTCAATACCCTGACGGGACCGGCGAAATTCGCGATGTACCCCATGAATTTCCTCCAGAAGGGAATGACGATGTCGAAGATCGCGACCGCGCCGGCCGCGGCGGCCAAGGCCGTGGAATCGAGCCTGGCGCGCGGGGTCGGGGCGGGCGCGCAAGCGTTGGGAGCGGCAGGCTTGCCGGGACTGGGCGCCAGTGGTAGCGGTGCGGCGTTGTCGGCTGGTCTGGGCCGTGGCGTCTCAATCGGGGCGTTGTCCGCGCCGCACGGCTGGCTGGCGGCGCCGGCAACGAGCCATGTGGCCGCGGGCCTGCCAAGCACGGGCTGGACCGCCACACCCTGGACCGGCTCACCTATGAGCGGACCGGCAGGGGTAGGGTCGACAGGCTTGCCCATGATCCCGCTCGCGCACCTGGCGGGCCGCGGTGTCGCCGGCCCGGCCGCGTCCCGGTTCGAGCTTCGCTCCAGCGTGGTTCCCCGCTCACCTGCGGCCGGATGACCGCAGTCGAATGGCAATACCTTTAAGCGTTTTCAAAGGTTGCCCTGGTGGCTGACGAGTCGCGGCCGTAGCCGTTACGGGGACGACAAAGGCGTCGCCGATAACGGTGTGGCATGTCCTGCGGATTGGTGCCGCGGGATGTCGATCGGGGCATTGTCGTGCCGCAAACCTGGATTGCCGCCCGGAAGGCAGGCTCTGTCAACGCCGATTTCCACGGTGCTGCCGCAGCGATAGGCCGAAGGGTGAGCGGAAATACCCATGCCACCAATACACACCGGACTTTGATCGTTTTCACAGCTCACATCGGTTGCCGCCCAAGACTCGTGTTGTACAGTCGGGGCACTGTGGATCTTCGGGGCGCCGGTAAAACTCGACGATGGCAGTCGGCCATCGCAATCGTCGCCGCGCTCAGCCTATTCGTTGCCCTCATCGCAGGTTCGGCGTTGCGGCCCCAGTTTGCCGCGGCGGCACTGCCGGAGCCGGCGGCGTGGTCACAGGGTGCCCTAGACGCCGACGCGTGTGCCTACCACGTGGAACTTCATGGTCGATCGCACTCCACGAGCCGTGTTATCAATGGCGCTTCGTGCGGCACGGCACCGACAAAACACAAGCCATTCCACAGCATGTGGATGACAAAGGATCGGCCGGCGACGTGGACGCGGTTGTCTTCACAATGGGTCTGGTCGCCGTTGCCGGCTTCGTTTGCTGTGTCAGACTTTCAGCCGGGCGGCACTCACAATGGCTCGCCCGCCGATACCCCTGGCAATCAAGATATCTTGACCGAGATCTGCGTTGCGCGCTGCTGATAGGTCAGCGGCAGGCTGTCGTGCCGTCTGACTCGGCCCGTTGATGCCGGTGCACACCGTAACCTGCCTCAGCACTGCAGATTCGACACGAAACGACGATCACACCGAATCCGTCTGATCGGTTTTCGCCGAGTCTTCCGTAGCTCTAGCGAGGGCATTGCGGTTCGACACACTCTGGCGACACAACAGCCAACAGCGTCGGTCTGTGAACGTATGTCCATGTCTTGGAGGAAGAGTCCATGTTTTTATGTTTCTACGCACACCTCACCCCGTCCGATCCGTCGCACCTCAAGTGAGATAACAATGCATTTCGCGACGCTACCACCGGAAATCAACTCCGGGAGAATGTATTCAGGTCCCGGATCGAAATCGCTCATCTCCGCCGCCACAGCCTGGGAGGGGCTGGCCGCACAGCTGTACGACATGGCGGCGGACTACAGTTCGGTTACCTCGAGTTTGGCGCAGCAATGGCAGGGCCCAGCTTCGACGGCGATGACCCAAGCCGCGGTACCCCATATCGAGTGGCTGAATACCGTTGCCGCACAAGCCGAGCAAGTGGCCACCCAGGCCAGGACGGCCGCGAGCGCTTATGAGTCGACGCTGGCGGCGATGGTGCCCCCAGCGGTGATCGAGGCCAACCGCACGCAGCGGATGTCGCTGGTCTCGACGGGCCGCCTGGGCCAAACCGGTCCGGCAATCGCGGACATCGAAGCCGAATACGAACAGATATGGGCCCAGGACGCCGACGCCTTGTACGCCTATGCCGGCGCATCGGCCGACGCGTCGACGGTGACACCGTTCACCTCGCCACCTACTACCGCCGGGCTCGCTTGCCAAGATGCGGCCGTCACCGGAGCGTCCGGCACCTGGGCGCTGACGGCGGCACCCGGCCTTATATCGGCTGGATACCAAGTGATGTCGGCCATCCCCGAAGCACTCGAAGAGCTGTCCTTATCACCGCTGACAACATTCGATGCATTCCTATCGCCGGTCACATCGTCTCTGTCAAAGCTGAATTCACTGTCCGCACCGTCGGGCTTCGCGATCAGCCGGCTCAATTCCATGAACAAGGCAGCGGCGTTGCGATCACTGTTCCCGAAGCCGCGTGGTGTCAGCGGCGCGGCGATTACTGCCGGTTTCGGTCGCGGGGTGCCGATTGGGAGGTTGTCGGTACCGCGGGCCTGGACAGCAGCCACGGCGCCAAGCGCCGTTACGGTGCAGTCGAAGCACGGCTGGGTCTGCGAGCCGATCCGTTTGGTCGAACCCAGCGAGCCGCCATTGTGGCCCTCATACAGTTAGCGAGTACGGCGGTTAGAGAGGGGTCACATAGGCCGAGCTGATGCCGCCGTCGACCAAAAACGTCGACGCGGTGATGAAAGAGGCGTCGTCGCTCGCTAAAAATGCTACCGCAGAAGCGATTTCGTCGGGTTCGGCGAAGCGGCCCACCGGCACGTGCACCAGGCGGCGGGCGGCCCGTTCGGGATCTTTGGCGAAAAGCTCTTGCAGCAGCGGGGTGTTGACCGGCCCCGGGCACAGCGCGTTCACGCGGATGCCCTGCCGGGCGAATTGCACCCCGAGCTCCCGTGACATGGCCAGGACCCCGCCCTTGGAGGCGGTATAGGAGATTTGCGACGTCGCCGACCCCAGCACCGCTACGAACGACGCCGTGTTGATGATCGAACCCTTCTGCGCGGGGACCATGTGCCGCAACGCCGCCCGGCAGCCCAGGTACACCGATGTGAGGTTGACGTCTTGGACTCGTTGCCACGCCTGAAGTCCGGTGTTCTCGATCAGGTCGTCTTCGGGCGATGAGATGCCGGCGTTGTTGAACGCAATGTCGACCGAGCCGCATGATGCGGCCGCGGTGTCGAACAGCGCGTTGACCGCGTCTTCGTCGGAAACATCGGTAGGCACAAACAAACCGGACAGCTCGTCGGCCGCCGCGGCACCGGCGTCAGGGTCGATGTCACCCACGACGATCCTCGCGCCTTCGGCGTGCATCCGCCGTCCCGCCGCCAATCCGATGCCGCTGCCGCCGCCGGTGATGACTGCCACGCGGCCCGCCAGCCGTCGGGAGAGATCGAACGGAACCACTAGCCCTCTTCTCTGATCGCGATGAACACGTTCTTGGTCTCCGTGAATTGCAGTGGCGCGTCCGGGCCGAGCTCACGGCCCAACCCCGACTGCTTGAAACCACCGAACGGCGTGTTGTACCGGACCGACGAATGTGAATTCACCGAGAGGTTGCCGGACTCGATCGCCCGTGACACCCGCAGCGCGCGGGACAGGTCGTCGGTCCAGATCGATCCCGACAGGCCGTAGCCGGTGTTGTTGGCCAGCGTGATGGCGTCGTGCTCGTCATCGAATGCCAGCACGGTGACGACTGGGCCGAAGATCTCGTCGGTGACGGTGCGGTCATTGCGCTGCGGAGTCAAAACTGTTGGAGGAAACCAGAATCCACGGCCAGTCGGCGCTGTGCCGCGAAACGCGACGGGGGCGCCGTCGGGCACATAGGAAGCCACCTTGTCGCGGTGTGCGGCCGACACCAGCGGACCCATCTCGGTGTCACGGGACCGGGGGTCCCCGGCGACGACGCTGCGCACCGCCGGTTCCAGCAGCTCCATGAACCGATCATATACGTTGCGCTGCACCAGGATCCGGCTACGCGCACAGCAGTCCTGCCCGGCGTTGTCGAACACCCCGGCTGGGGCGGTCGCCGCGGCGCGCTCCAGGTCGCAGTCGTCGAAGATGATGTTGGCGCTCTTGCCGCCCAGTTCCAGCGTCACCCGCTTGACTTGAGCGGCCGCACCGGCCATCACTTTCTTGCCGACTTCGGTGGACCCGGTGAACACAATCTTGCGGATGTCGGGATGGCTGACGAAGCGCTCCCCGACCACCGCGCCCTCGCCCGGCAGCACCTGTAGCAGATCTTCGTCCAGTCCGGCTTCTACCGCCAGCTCGCCGAGCCGCATCGTGGTCAGCGGCGTCCACTCGGCGGGTTTGACCAGCACGGCGTTGCCCGCGGCCAGGGCCGGTGCGATGCCCCAGGACGCGATCATCATCGGGAAGTTCCACGGCGTGATCACGCCGACCACTCCCAGCGGTTCGTTGAAGGTGACGTCCAGTCCCCCGGCCACGGGAATTTGCTGCCCCGACAAGCGTTCCGGGCTGGCGGCATAGAACGTCAACACGTCGCGGACGTGGCCGGCTTCGGATTCGGCCGACCCGATCGGGTGTCCGGAATTGGCCACCTCGAGTGCGGCCAGTTCGTCGGTGTGAGCGTCGACGACGGCGGCGAATGCCCGCAGGCCCGCTGCGCGTTGCGCCGGCGACAACGCCGCCCAGCGCCGCTGGGCCGCCCGCGCGCGCTGCACCGCGTCGTCGACCGCGGCGGCATCGACGTGGTCGACCGACCGCAGCACTTCCGCGGTCGCGGGGTTGATCAGTTGGACTGTGCCCATCTCAGCTCATGCGTCCTGCATACGACCGCGCCGCATCGACGATCGCCGAGAACAGCCGCAGGTCGTCCAGGCGTTCCTCCGGGTGCCATTGCACCGCAAGCACAAAGCTGTCCCCCGGTACCTCCAGCGCCTCGATCACCCCGTCGGCGTCCCACCCACTGACCACCAGACCCTCGCCAACCTTCCCGATCGCCTGATGGTGGTAACACCTCACCTCAACCGATTCCCCCAGCAACGCGGCCAGCCGCGTTCCGGCCACCGTGCGCACCGGCAACGAGGTGAACACCGCGTTGCCTGCCCGATGTCCGGTGTGACCGATGACGTCGGGCAGATGCTGATGCAGCGTCCCGCCGAACGCGACGTTGAGCACCTGTGCGCCGCGGCAAATCCCCAGCACCGGCAGCGCCCGCTGTAGCGCACCTTGCAGCAGCGCGAACTCCCAGGCGTCACGCACCGGGCCCGGCTCGTCGGTGCTCGGGTGCCGCTGCTGACCGTAGACGGCGGGGTCGATGTCCTTGCCGCCGGTGATCACCAGACCATCCAGACTGTCGAGCACCCGGTCGGCGATATCCGGGTCGACCGGCTGCGGGGGCAGCAGCACCGCGATCCCGCCGGCCATGGTGACGCCCTGGAAGTAGTTGGCCGGCAGAAGACCGGCGCAGACATCCCAGACGCCCGTCTGCGCCCGATCCAGGTAGGTGGTCAGGCCGACCACGGGCCCCGGTCTAGAGGCGTTCAAAACCACGCATCCTCTCCCAGTCGGTGACCGCCGCATTGAACGCCGCCAACTCCACGCGAGCGTTGTTGCGGTAATGCGCGACAACATCGTCGCCGAACGCCTCCCGTGCCAGCACCGACTCACCGAACACCGTGGCCGCCTCGGCCAGCGTGCTGGGCAGTCGTTCGACACCGGTTGCCTCATAGGCGTTACCCGCGCAAGGCCCGGGTAGCTCTAGGCCCCGTTCGACACCGTACAGCCCTCCGGCGACCAGCGCCGCCACCGCCAAGTAAGGGTTGACGTCGCCGCCGGGAACCCGGCACTCGACCCGGGTGTTACGCCCGTGGCCGACCACCCGCAGAGCGCAGGTGCGATTGTCCAGTCCCCAGGCCACTGCCGTCGGCGCAAAGCTGCCGCCGGCAAATCGCTTGTAGGAGTTGATGTTCGGCGCGTAGAACAGCGTGAGCTCGCGCAACGTGGCCAGCAGGCCGGCGACGAAACCGCAAAACGTCGGTGACATGCCATGCGGGCGGCTGCCGTCGGCGAACACGGCGGAGCCGTCGTCGTCGCGCAGCGAGAGGTGGACGTGGCAGCTGTTGCCTTCCCGCTCATCGTATTTCGCCATGAACGTCAGACTTTTGCCGTGCTGGTCGGCGATCTCTTTGGCACCGTTCTTGTAAATGACGTGGTTGTCGCAGGTGACCAACGCCTCGTTGTACCGGAAACCGATCTCTTGCTGACCCTTGTTGCATTCGCCCTTAACGGCCTCGAATTGCAGGCCCGCACCCTGCATACCTTGTCGGATGTCGCGCAGCAGCGGCTCCATCCGCGACGACGCCGAGATCGCATAGTCGATGTTGTAGTCGCTGGCCGGGGTCAGCCCGCGGTACCCGCTGGCCCACGCCTGGCGATACGGCTGGTCGAACACGATGAATTCCAGCTCGGTGGCGACATCGGCGACCAGTCCGCGCTCGCCCAGTCGGTCGAGCTGGCGGCGCAAAATGGCGCGCGGTGACACGGCAACCGCGCTGCCGTCAACCCACCCCAAGTCGGCTATCACCAGGGCCGTGTTGGGCAGCCAGGGAATGGGCCGAAGGGTGGACAGATCCGGCCTCATCACCATGTCGCCGTACCCGGTGTCCCAGCTCGACATCGCATAGCCGCTCACCGTATTCATGTCGACGTCGACGGCCAGCAAATAGCTGCAGCACTCGGCGCCGTGGGCGGCCACTTCCTCGACAAAGAGCCGCGCGGCCACCCGCTTGCCGACGAGCCGGCCCTGCATGTCGGCGAACGCCACGATGACGGTGTCCACCCCGCCGATGCCCACCAGTTGTTCCAGCGCGGCCAACGACAACATCGGAGAATTCGGATCGGTCACAGCACTTTCCTCTGCAGCCATGACCACTAGTCAACCAGGCACTACCACGTGCTGGTGCACAATACGATCTCGGCGGCCAACTGTGCCGTCGATTCCTGGACCGTACGCCGTCCAAGGTGCACCACGCGGTATTCGGCATAGACGTAGCGCTGGCTGGCGCAGGCCACCGCGCGCGCGGCCGGGGAGCTGACCAGCACGGTCGTCCCGATCTCCACCGGCGGGCAGTGTTCGTCGTGAACCACGCCGTCGCGATCTGCCACCCGCGGATGTCCACGGTCGATTACCACCAGACCGACGAATCGGCCCAGCTTGGTTGCCGCCAGTTCCCACGCGAGTTCGCCACCGGCGCGGTCGCCGAACACCACGGCCCACCCGATTCCCAGTGCGTCGAGGATTCCGACCACCGACTTGGGAGTCAGGCGCGGATCAAGGCCGATAACGACCGTCCGAAGCGATGCGGTGTGCAGGCGCTCGCAAACCGCGTCATAGGCGGCGGTGGCACGCTGCTCGTCAGCCACTATGACGACGACGACGCCCTTCTCCGGACCCGCTACGGCTACCGGGACGGGAAACCCGTCGAGCGTGGTCATCATCGAGAGCACCTACGCAAGCTACAGCCAGTTGGCCTGCGTGCGCGGCGATTCGTCCACATCTCCGCGCCACCGCCAATCGCGTCGGCGTCGTTCAACGGATCCCGTTTACCGGACCTCCACGCCGTCATATCTCGGTGAGTGCCCTATGACCGCAACTGACTCTCGACGTGCGGTCGCCGCGGCGGTGGACCGTCGAGCAGGCCGAGGACGGCGTCGACGTCCAGATAGGAAGCCAGCAGATCGGCAATCAGATCCAGTTGCGCATCGCGTCGCGCGGCGACGTTGGTGTCGGCGACAACAAAGCCGCTTCGGCCGGCCGCGTCGGCGACCCGGGTGAGCCACGCACGACGGAAGTCGTCGTTGTCGAGCAGGCCGTGCCAATGCGTGCCGAAGACAGCGCCGCGCACGATGCCATGCGGTTCGGCGTCGACATCGAACCAACACTCCTCGGCGCACCGGGACAACCGCCCATGATGGATTTCATATCCGGCGAGCGGCTGCCGCCAGCGACGCAAGGTCTTGGCCTCGCGCAAGGCGATGTCGGCGTCCAACAGCCCCAGCCCGGCGACTTCCCCGATCCCGGATTCCACCGTGTCGTCGATGCGCCGGCACAGCATCTGAAACCCCCCGCAGATACCCAGCACCGGCTTGCCGGCCCGGGCGTGCTGCGCGATCGCGCCATCCAGCCCGCGATCGCGCAGCCAGCACAGATCGGCGACGGTGGCCTTGCTGCCCGGAATCACGATCAGGTCGATGTCGGCCAAGTCGGCGGGGTCGATGACCCAGCGCACCAGCACGCCCGGTTCGCAGGCCAGCGCCTCGACGTCAGTCGAGTTGGAAATCCGGGGCAGCCGGATTGCGGCCACCCGCAGCCACTCCTCGCCACGCGGTGGCGCAGGCGTGCCGACAACGCGGTGCGCGACCACCGATAGCGAGTCCTCGGCGTCCATCCAGAGTTCGTCGGCGTGGGGCAGAACTCCATATGTTGGACGGCCGGTCATGGCACGCAGCTGCTGCAGCCCCGGTTCCAGCAGTGCGGGGTCGCCGCGGAATTTGTTGACGACGAAGCCGGCGATGAGCGCTTGGTCGTCGGGCTCGAGCACCGCAACCGTCCCGAACAGATGAGCAAGCAGACCGCCGCGGTCGATGTCACCCACCAGGACCACCGGCAAATTCGCTGCCCTGGCCAATCCCATATTGGCTAAATCTGTGGAACGCAAGTTGATTTCGGCCGGCGAACCGGCGCCCTCACAGATCACCGCATCGAACTCGTCACGCAAGCAAGACAATTCGTCGAGGACAATGCCGGCGAGCCGGTCGCGATGCTGCATATAGCCAGTGGCCGTGACAGAGTCGGCGACCTGGCCCCGGATCACCAGCTGCGATGTCCGGTCACTGCCGGGTTTGAGCAGGATCGGGTTGAATCGCACGCTGGGGTCCAGCCCCGCCGCCCGCGCCTGGATCCCCTGCGCCCGGCCAATCTCGCCGCCTTCGACGGTGACCACAGAGTTGTTGGACATGTTCTGCGCCTTGAACGGCGCCACCCGAATACCCTTGCGCGCCAACAACCGGCACAGACCGCCTACCACCAACGATTTCCCGGCGTCGGAGCTGGTACCGGCAACCAGCAGCGCTCCGCTCATCATTTTTACGCCGAGCAGACGCAGAATCGCACGGTTTCCACCTGAAAAATGCGATTCTGTGTCTGCTCGCGCCGAGACATCATGGCAGCGTGAGGATTTCGACGCCGGCATCGGTGACCAGCAGGGTGTGCTCGAACTGCGCGGTCCACTTACGGTCCTTGGTGACCACCGTCCAGCCGTCGTCCCAGATCTCGTAATCCAGGCCGCCGAGGTTGATCATCGGTTCGATGGTGAATGTCATTCCCGGCTGCATGATTGTCGTCACGGAGGGCTGGTCGTAGTGCAGCACGACCAAGCCGTTGTGAAACGTGGTACCGATACCGTGACCGGTGAAGTCACGAACCACGTTGTACCCGAACCGATTCGCATACGATTCGATTACGCGACCGATGACCGACAGCGCACGCCCCGGTTTGACGGCATTGATCGCCCGCATCGTCGCTTCACGGGTTCGCTCCACGAGCAGCCGGTGCTCCTCTGAGACATTGCCGGCCAGGAAAGTCGCGTTGGTGTCGCCGTGCACGCCGTGGATATAGGCCGTGACGTCGATGTTGACGATGTCACCGTCGGCGATCACCGTCGAGTCGGGGATTCCATGGCAGATGACCTCGTTGAGCGACGTGCAGCACGACTTGGGGTATCCCTTGTAGCCCAGGGTTGACGGGTAGGCACCGTGGTCGACCATGTACTCGTGGGCGATCCGGTCAAGTTCGTCGGTCGTCACCCCGGGTGCAACCGCTTTGCCCGCCTCAGCCAGCGCGCCGGCCGCGATCCGGCCGGCGATGCGCATCTTCTCGATCACCTCCGGTGTCTGCACCCACGGCTCGCTGCCCTCCTGGGCCGTCGGCTTACCGACGTATTCCGGACGCGGGATGCGGCTGGGCACCGGCAGGGTCGGGGACAACACTCCGGGGGAAAGCGCGGTGCGAGCAGGCATGCCGCCAGCTTAATCGGACGCCCGGCGACGATGCGGGTCGTGCAGCGGCCCGATGAGGAGCCGGGCAATCCGACCAAGACCGCAAGGTCAGGCGTGGCGGCGGCGCAGCAACGAGCGGCGCGGTCCCCGGATGGTTACCGACCCGCACACCACCCGACCGGTCAACACGACGTGCGGCCTTCCTTCGCCCGGTGCGTCCTTGCGGCGGTCGCTGGCACTGCCCACGTAGACCTCGACGTCGTCGATCGAGGCGCTGGCGCCATCCGGCAACCGGACCTCCACCGAGCCGCATCTCATGTCCAGTTCGATGACCACCACCGGCCCCGCGAACCGGGCCTTGGTGAGATCCAGTTCCACCGATCCCAGTCGGCGTACCAGCGCCAGGCGGGTGGGCACCATCCATTCGCCGTGGCGTTTCAGCGAGCCGGCCCAGCCACGCAGTTCCACCCGGTCGGCCGCGGACGTGACGATGGCGCCCGGCCCGGGCAGATCACCGACCACCCCGTCCAACTCACCTCGGGTACGCGCGTAGGACACTTGCGACGAGCGCTGCTCGAACTCGTCGATATCGATCAGCCCGAGCGCGACGGCGTTGTGCAATCGCCGCATCGTGCCGTTGCGGTCGGCGTCCGAGACCCGTAACGCCACCATTTCTCCGCCGGTCTCAGTCATGGCCTTTCCTACCGCTCTGCCAACCGGCCCTAAACCGGGTGGGCTTTGCCTAACCTGGGCCCACCCTCGCAACTTACCGCTGTGAGGAGCCGGGCGGCCGGGACGGGAGAACCGGCCTTAGGCCAGGAAGTCCGGCGGCAGCGACTCGAACATCACTTTGGTCATCCGGACCGCGTATTCCGAGCTGCCACCCCCGACGATCAGCGATGCGAATGCCAGATCGCCGCGGTACCCGGCGAACCAGGAATGCGATCCGCCCGGGAACTCGGCTTCACCGGTCTTCCCGTACACCGCCCCGCAACCGGCGATCTCCTTGGCGGTCCCATTGGTCACCACCAGCCGCATCATGGGCCGCAGCGCGTCGAGCATCTTCGGGCTGATCGGCGTGGTATCGCCGTCGACTATCGTCGGCCGACCGGCGATCAGCTGCGGCACCGGGGTCTTGCCGGCGGCGACAGTCGCCGCCACCAGGGCCATGCCGAAGGGACTGGCCAGCACCTTGCCCTGGCCAAAGCCGTCTTCAGTGCGCTCGGCGAGGTCCACGGTCGGTGGCACTGACCCGGTTACCGTGGTGATGCCATCGACCTGGTAGTCCAGCCCGATGCCATAGCGGCTGGCCGCCTGCGTCAGTCCACGGGGCGGCATTCTGCTACTCAGCTCGGCGAAGGTGGTGTTGCAGGAACTGGCGAATGCACGTGACATCGGCACCACACCGAGATCGAAGCCACCGTAATTGGGGATGGTGCGGTGACCGATGTCGATATGGCCCGGGCAGCCCAGCATCGTGTTGGGCGTGGCCATATCGCGGTCGACGGCGGCACCCGCGGTGATCATCTTGAAGGTCGACCCGGGCGGGAACAGGCCGGTGGTGGCCAGCAGGCCCTCGGCATCGGCGCCCCCGTTCTGCGCGATCGCGAGAATCTCCCCGGTCGAGGGCTTGATCACGACGATCATCGCTTTGCCGCCCCGGGTATCCACCGCGTGCTGGGCGGCGTTCTGCACCGCCCGGTCCAGCGTGATCGATATCGACGGTGCCGGCGACCCTTGGACCTCGTGCAGCACTTCGACCTCGACACCGTTCTGGTTGACGCTGACCACCCGCCAGCCCGGCTCGCCGTCGAGTTGGTCAACCACGGCCTTTTTCACTTCGGAGATAACCGCCGGCGCGAAATGCGGGTCGGTCGGCAGCATCTCGGGCTGGGGTGTGATCACGATGCCGGGCAGCCTGCCAATCGCCGGGAAGACCCTGTCGTTGTCGTCAGGATGCAGTGTCACCAGGTCCACCGGCCGGGTCGCCGAGCTGGCGAGTTCGGCGAGCAGCTGCGGGTCATTCAGCGCGTCATTGAATGGGTGGAGGACGTCCACCACCGCGTGCGCCGTCCCGATCAGTCCGGATCCGGACCCGGCTTGTGTGGCGTCCAGCGTGTAGTGATACAGGTAGCCCGGTACCAGCACATCGCTGCCGCCGACCTCGTTCACCGAGGCCCGTCGTGGTTGGTCGGCCCGCAACGCGAACGTCTGATGCTCGCCCAGTTTGGGGTGTAGCCCGGTGGTGGTCCATCGAACCTCCCAGCGCCCCTCGTCGCGCGCCATCTTCAGCTGGCCGTCATAGCTCCAGGTTCGGTTTTTGGGCAGATGCCAGGTGAAGCGGTAGCCGACCGTGCCGGTGTCCTCGGCGTACTTGGAGTTGAGGATCTGCGCATCGAGGTACGTGGCCTGCAGTCCGGCCCAGGCCGCGTTGAGTGCTTCGCGGGCGTCGTTGGGGTCGTCGGTGAGTTGGGCGGCCGTCGCGGTGTCTCCGATAGCCAGGGCGCCGAAGAACTTCTCGGCCGCCGGGCCCGGGCCGTCCGGCCGCGGAGTGCATCCGGACACAGCGGTGACCGCGACGAGCAGCGAACCGAAAACCAGCGCCGTCCCTGTTGCCAAAGTGGTTTTTGTTGCCATCGTTACTGATGTTATTAACGGTAGCCCGGCCACCGGCGCAGACACACCGAGACGCAATCGTTATCCACGCGTACGTAACGCCAGTGCGAAAAAACGACGCCTGGAATCGCAGCGGCGTTTCCCCCGCAAGCGGGTGGTGCCCCCAGCCCGTGGACCCCCGGGCTAGTCCAGCAGCACAGTCGCGAAGGTGCCGACTTCGGCGAAGCCGACTCGGGCATACGCGGCACGTGCCACCGTATTGAAGTTGTTCACGTACAGGCTGGCGATCCGCCCGCTACCGACGGTCACGGCGGCCACTGTTGCTGTGCCGGCAGTGCCCAGGCCCAGGCCGCGCCACTGCGGGTGCACCCAGACCCCCTGGATTTGACCCACCCTGGGAGACTGCGAGCCCACTTCGGCTTTGAAGACGACCTGACCGTGCTCGAAGCGGGCCCAGGCGCGACCGGCCGCGATGAGGCTGGCCACCCGACGGCGGTAGCCGCGACCACCGTCACCGATCCGCGGGTCCACGCCCACCTCACCGATGAACATGTCGACGGCGGCCACCAGGTAGGCGTCCAGCTCGTCCGGTCGGACCTGGCGCACCGCGGGGTCGATGTCGCAGCTCGGGTGGGTGGACAGCGCCAACAGCGGCTGGTGATCGCGCACATCGCGGGCCGGCCCCCAAACCGACTCGAGCCGTTCCCACATCGGCATCACCAGGTCGGCCCTGCCGACCAGCGACGAACAGCGCCGCGTCCCGCTCATCGCCTCGTCGGCGAAAGCATTCAGGTCAGCCGGTGCACCGCGTAGCGGGATCAGGTTGGCGCCGGCGAAGCACAGCGACTCGTCCAGGCCGCGGAAAGTCCACAGTTCCCCACCGATCGAATTGGGGTCGATGCCGTGGTCTGCCACCCGGGCGGCAACCATGCACGATCCGACCGGATCGGCGTCGAATACCCGCCATATGGCGGCGGCGTCGCGCACCACAGACACCCGTCGCTCGCCGACAAGGCGGAAGATGGGCGGAGCCGACATCTGGCGAACTCTCTGTGGTGCGAACTCAAGACCGGTAAAAGTGCACTGTCCCCTGTCAGCTTACGGTCACAATAGGCGAACCGCTCGGTGTTGTGCCCGGACCATGATCGGCGCTTCCCGCACTGTTCGCTTCGGGGCCCACTGCTCTGTCCATTTCAGCGGCCAACCGCTGAGCCTCCTCGATCAGCGTCTCAACGATCTGAGACTCGGGCACGGTCTTGATCACTTCGCCGCGAACGAAGATCTGGCCCTTGCCATTTCCGGATGCGACGCCCAGGTCGGCCTCGCGGGCCTCGCCCGGACCGTTGACGACGCAGCCCATCACGGCCACCCGCAGCGGCACATCGAGACCGTCCAGGCCGGCGGTGACCTCGTTGGCCAGGGTGTAGACGTCGACCTGGGCGCGACCACACGATGGGCAAGACACGATCTCAAGCGAGCGCGGCCGCAAATTCAGGGACTCGAGGATCTGGCTGCCGACCTTGACTTCTTCGACGGGCGGCGCGGACAGCGACACCCGGATGGTGTCACCGATACCCCGCGACAGCAGTGCGCCGAAGGCGACCGCGGATTTGATGGTGCCCTGGAAGGCCGGACCGGCCTCGGTGACACCGAGGTGCAGCGGGTAATCGCACTGGGCGGCCAGCAACTCGTAGGCGGCGACCATCACCACCGGATCGTTGTGCTTGACGCTGATCTTGATGTCGCCGAAACCGTGCTCCTCGAACAGCGAGGCCTCCCACAGCGCGGACTCCACCAGCGCTTCGGGCGTGGCTTTGCCGTACTTGGCCATGATCCGCTTGTCCAGCGAGCCGGCGTTGACGCCGATGCGGATCGGTATACCGGCCTCGCCGGCGGCCTTGGCGACCTCGCCGACCCGGCCGTCAAACTCCTTGATGTTGCCCGGGTTCACCCGCACCGCCGCGCACCCGGCGTCGATGGCGGCGAAGATGTACTTCGGCTGAAAGTGGATGTCGGCGATCACCGGGATCTTGCTCTTTTTGGCAATCGTGGCCAGCGCGTCGGCATCCTCCTGACGCGGGCAGGCCACCCGGACGATGTCACATCCCGCGGCGGTCAGTTCGGCGATCTGCTGCAACGTCGAATTGACGTCATGGGTCTTGGTGGTGCACATCGACTGCACGGAGATCGGATAGTCGCTGCCCACCCCGACGTCGCGCACCATCAGCTGGCGCGTGGCGCGCCGAGGGGCAAGCGTGGGCGCCGGAGCGTCGGGCATGCCCAGGCCAATGGTCACTGTCGATTCCTTTGGTTCGCTATTGGAAAAGCCTGATCGGATTGACCAGATCAGCGGTCACGGTCAGCAGCATGTAGCCGACCACGAATACCAACACGACGTACGTCGCGGGCATGAGTTTGAGGTAGTTCACCGGCGCGGCCGCGACCATGCCACGAGCCGACCGGATGAGGTTGCGGATCTTTTCGAACACCGCGATGGCGATGTGACCGCCATCGAAGGGCAGCAGCGGCACCAGGTTGATCGCACCCAGAATGAGGTTCAACTGGGCCAAGAAGAACCAGAACGCCACCCACAACCCATGGTCGACGGTGTCACCGCCGATGATGCTGGCTCCGACCACGCTCATCGGCGTCTGCGGGTCACGCTGTCCGCCGCCGATGGCGTGCACCAGCGCACCCACCTTCGTCGGGATCGCGACGAGCGCCTTGCCCACCTCGGCGGTCAGGTCTCCGGTGAAGGCGAAGGTGGCCGGGATCGCGGAGAGCGCACCGTAGTGCACGGGTCCGAGTCTGACGGCGCCGACGCCGATCGCCCCGACCGTCGAGGGTTCCGGTTGACTGGCCTGCCCGTTGGCGAGGAAGCGTTGGGTGGGCGTGACGTCGACGTAGGTGGTGATCGTGGTGCCGTCACGCTCAACGACGATCGGAACGGTCCCGTGCAACTTGCGGACCGCGGCGGCCATGTCCTCGAAGGTGGACACCGGAGTGTCGCCGACCTTGACGACGACGTCGCCGGCGCGAATTCCGGCCAGCGCCGCCGGACCGGGTCCAGCGCAGTTCCCGAGCTTACCCGGAGCCACTTCTGGTGCGATACAAGCGGTTTCGCCGATTACCGCGCTGGTGGGCGGGTGCAGGTTCGGAAGTCCCCAGACCAGCGCGATGCCATAGATCAGCAACAGGCAGATGACGACGTTCATGCCCGGGCCCGCGAACAACACCGCCACTCGCTTCCAGGTCGCCTGCTTGTACATCGCGCGGTCACTCTCGTCGGGTGCCAGCTCCTCAACCGACGTCATACCAGCGATATCGCAGAAGCCGCCCAATGGAACGGCTTTGATGCCGTACTGGGTTTCGCCGCGCCGGGTGGACCACAGCGTGGGACCGAAGCCGACGAAATAGCGACGCACTTTCATGCCGGTAGCGCGGGCGACCCACATGTGGCCACACTCGTGCAGGGCCACGGAAACCAGGACGGCAAGGGCGAACAGCACTATGCCGATAACGAACATCATCAGGCTGTAAGGACCTTTCTCAAGCCATTCCGGAGATCTTGGCGGGGCCGGCAGTTGCCACAGCGCGCTGCGCCCGCTCACGTGCCCAGCGCTGCGCGTCTAGTACCTCATCCACGTTAGCGGGTGAAACGGCCCATTGGTCGGCGGCGTGCAGCACGTCGGCAATAGTTCTGACGATGGCGGGGAACCCGATCCGGCCGTCGAGGAACGCTTCCGCTGCTTCTTCGTTGGCCGCGTTGTAGACGGCGGTCATGCAGCCGCCGGTCTGGCCGGCATAGCGGGCCAGCTCGACGGCGGGGAAAACCTCGGTGTCCAACGGCTCGAATTCCCAGCTAGAGGCGGTACTGAAGTCGCAGGAAGCGGCCACCCCGGGCACCCGGTGCGGCCAGCCCAGCGCCAGAGAAATGGGCAGCTTCATGTCCGGCGGGCTGGCCTGGGCGATGGTCGAGCCGTCAACGAAGGTGACCATTGAATGAACAATTGACTGAGGGTGTACGACCACGTCGATGCGGTCGTAGGGAATGCCGAACAGCAGGTGGGTTTCGATGAGCTCAAGCCCCTTGTTGACCAGCGACGCCGAATTCAGCGTGTTCATCGGGCCCATTGACCAGGTCGGGTGGGCGCCCGCCTGCTCGGGGGTGACGTCCTCGAGCTCGGCGGCGGTCCAGCCGCGAAACGGCCCACCGGAGGCGGTCAGCACCAGCTTGGCGACTTCCTCGGGGGCGCCGCCGCGCAGGCACTGAGCGAGCGCGGAGTGTTCGGAGTCGACCGGCACGATCTGACCCGGCCGGGCCGCCCGCAGCACCAGCGGTCCGCCGGCGACCAACGATTCCTTGTTGGCCAGCGCCAGCCGGGCCCCTGAGGCAAGCGCGGCCAGCGTGGGGCGCAGGCCCAACGCCCCCACCAGCGCATTGAGGACGACGTCGGCTTCGGTCTCCTGGACCAGGCGGGTAACCGCTTCGGGTCCGCGGAAGGGGACGTCTCCGATCATCTGTGCCGCGCGCTCGTCCGCGACGGCGATGTTGGTGATTCCGGTCTCGGCGCGCTGCCGCAGCAGCATGTCCGGATGCGCGCCCCCCACAGCCAGGCCGACCACCTCGAAGCGGTCTGGATTGGCCGCGATGACCTCCAGCGCCTGGGTGCCAATTGAGCCGGTACTGCCCAGCACCAGCACGCGCAGGCGGCCCCCGGTTTGCCCGTCGGTCGTCGCGTTGGTCACCCACTCATTGTGCCGCCCTCCGGCCTTTCGAGCCACGGAGCGGGCCACGCCGTGCCGTGCGGGTCCCCCGCGTGCGGCGGAAGGCCGGGCCGCTCGGCGCGACCATCCGGCGGGGCCTGGCAGCATGTGTGCCAGAATCTCGACTTGAGAAGCCAATCCGATCCGAAGGGGATTCGCCGTGGCCAGTACCGAGGTGGAACACTTCACCGGCGTCGACACCGCTGAGGTGCCGTCGGCAGCGTGGGGTTGGAGCAGAATCAATTACCGCACCTGGCACATTGTCGGACTGGTCGTCTTCGGATTCCTGCTGGCGATGCTGCGCGGTAATCACGTCGGCCATATCGAGAACTTGTTCCTGATCGGATTTGCCGCAGTGGTGCTCTTCGTTCTGGTCCGCGACTTGTGGGGCCGTCGGCGCGGCTGGATCAGGTAGCAGTTAGCCGCCTTCGGCGGCCAGCTGTCCGCAGGCGGCGCTGATTCGCCTGCGCTACCGCCGCCCGCCCTCGGCGGCCAGCTGTCCGCAGGCGGCGCTGATCTCCCGGCCGCGGGTATCTCGTACCGTGCACGAAACCCCCTTCGACCGGACCCGCCGGACGAACTCCCGCTCGACCGCCTTGGGGCTGGCATCCCAATCACTGCCCGGTGTCGGATTGAGCGGGATCAGGTTCACGTGCACCAACGGCCCGAGCGCACGATGCAGGCGCTGACCCAGTAGGTCGGCCCGCCACGGCTGGTCATTAACGTCGCGGATCAGCGCATACTCGACCGATACCCGCCGACCGGTCACATCGGCGTAATACCGGGCGGCATCGAGAGCCTCTGCGATCTTCCACCGGTTGTTGACCGGGACCAGCGTGTCCCGCAGTTCGTCGTCGGGCGCATGCAACGACAACGCCAGAGTCACCCCCAGCCGTTCGTCGGCAAGTTTGCGGATCGCCGGGACCAGACCCACCGTGGACACCGTCACCGAGCGGGCCGAAATACCGAAACCGTGCGGCGGCGCGGCGATGATGCGCCGCACCGCGGCCAGCACCCTGACGTAGTTGGCCAGCGGCTCCCCCATGCCCATGAACACCACGTTGGACAGCCGATCGCCGAAGTCATCGCGCAGCGCCGCGGCGGCGGCACGCACCTGCTCGAGGATCTCGGCGGTCGACAGGTTGCGGCTCAATCCACCCTGACCGGTCGCACAGAACGGACAAGCCATGCCGCAGCCGGCCTGCGACGAAATGCACACCGTAGTGCGCTGCGGATAGCGCATCAGCACAGATTCCACGGTGGTGCCATCGGTGGCCCGCCACAATGTCTTTCGCGTCTGGCCAGCATCACAAGTGATTTCGGAAGCCGCGGTGAGCAGGTTCGGGAACATCGTTTCGGCGATCAGGTCACGCACCCCCGCCGGGAGATCGGTCATCTGGCGTGGATCGGCGATCAGCCGGCCGTAGTACTGGTGCGCGAGCTGCTTGGCGCGAAAGGCCGGCAAGCCCAGCTCTGCGACGGCCGATGCGCAGCCCGCCGCGTCGAGGTCGGCCAGGTGCCGCGGCGGCCTGCTCGGGCGGGGCTCGGAGAAAACCAACTGTTGGACCATGACATGACCAGTATCGGTCCTGTCAGGGCACCAGCGTGAGCACCGTCCACGCCGCCACAGCCGACGGGAGCAAGCCGTCGAGCCGGTCCATGAGGCCACCATGGCCGGGGAGCAGCCGGCCCATGTCTTTGATGCCGAGGTCGCGCTTGACCTGGGACTCGACCAGATCGCCAAGCGTGCAGGTCAGCACCAGCACAACACCCAGCAGCACACCCACCCACGGTGATTTGCCGGCCAGGAAGGTCGCGGTCAGGGTCGCCGCGGTGATACCCAAAACCAGCGAACCGGCCAGGCCCTCCCAGGACTTTTTCGGACTGATCGCCGGAACCATCGGATGCTTGCCGAACAGCACCCCCACGGCGTAGCCGCCCACGTCGGAGGCGACGACCGTGATCATCAGGCAGAACACCCGGCCCGCACCGTCTTCCGGGTAGACCAGCAACGCGGCGAAGGAAGCGAACAGCGGGACCCACGCGGCCAGGAAAACGGTGGCGGATACGTCCTGCAGGTAGTTCGCCGACAGAGAACCGGGGAACGGCTCGGGCCGTTTGCTGTTGTCCTGCAAGAACAACCGCCAGAACAGGCAGATCACGACGGTGGCACCGAAACCGGCCAGCGCGCCGGCGGCATGGAACGGCCAGGTCAGCCAGACGGTGACCTGCCCACCGACCAGCAGCGGAATGACCGGAATGACATATCCGGCTTCGCGCAGCCGCCGCACCACCTCATGGGTGGCGACAAAAATGGCCGCGGCGACGAGCACCACCCAGTAGCGCGGAGCGAACACCAACGTTGCGATGAGAACGCCGCCAATGCTTGCGCCGACCACGATTGCGGCGGGCAGATCGCGTCCCGCCCGAGACGTCTTCTTGGTCGGCTGCTGCATGGTTTTCTCGGCATCACGAGCCGGCTCATCGGGCGGGGTGCCTGCGCCGGTACTTGCCACGGACATGGTTGCTGAGCGGCCGCTAGACCTCCAGCAGCTCGCCTTCTTTGTGCTTGACCAACTCGTCGATCTGGGTGACGTACTGATGGGTGGACTTGTCCAGATCCTTTTCCGCACGGCCGACCTCATCCTCGCCAGCCTCGCCGTCCTTACGGATACGGTGCAGCTCTTCCATCGCCTTGCGGCGGATATTGCGCACGGAGACCTTCGCGTCCTCCCCTTTGCCCTTGGCCTGTTTGACCAGTTCCCGGCGACGCTCCTCGGTGAGCTGCGGCACCGCCACCCGGATGAGGGTGCCGTCATTGGTGGGATTCACTCCCAGGTCGGAGTTGCGAATCGCCGTTTCGATCGCGCCGAGATGACTGGCTTCGTAGGGCTTGATGACGACAAGTCGCGCCTCGGGCACGTTGATGCTGGCCAGCTGCGTGATGGGGGTGTTGGCGCCGTAGTAGTCGATCACGATCCGGGAGAACATGCCCGGGTTGGCGCGACCGGTCCGGATGGTTGACAGGTCGTCACGGGCCACCGCTACGGCCTTTTCCATTTTCTCTTCGGCATCGAAGAGAGCCTCGTCAATCATGTGCGCCGCTCCTTCTCATCGCTGCGCTCTGCATCGTCGCCGGCGGCGATCATCGCGTCTTCCCCTCAGGTGGTGACCAGCGTCCCGATCTTCTCACCGGCGACCGCACGGGCGATATTGCCATTAGTCAGCAGGTTGAACACCAGGATCGGCATACCGTTGTCCATACACAGGCTGAATGCGGTCGCATCGGCCACGCGGAGCCCACGGTCGATGACCTCACGATGGCTGATCGCGGTGATCAGCTCGGCCTGCGGATTCTGCCGCGGGTCCTCGGAGAACACACCATCGACCGCCTTTGCCATCAAGACCACTTCCGCGCCGATCTCTAGTGCCCGCTGCGCGGCGGTGGTGTCGGTAGAGAAGTATGGCAGCCCCATGCCGGCCCCGAAGATCACCACCCTGCCCTTCTCCAGATGGCGCACGGCGCGCAACGGCAGGTAGGGCTCTGCCACCTGGCCCATGGTGATCGCGGTCTGGACTCGGGTGACGATGCCTTCCTTCTCCAGGAAATCCTGCAGCGCGAGGCTGTTCATGACGGTGCCGAGCATGCCCATGTAGTCCGAACGCGAGCGCTGCATACCGCGCTGCTGAAGCTGTGCGCCACGGAAGAAGTTGCCGCCGCCAATCACGACAGCGACTTGGACACCGTCGCGGACCACCTCGGCAATCTGTCGCGCCACCCGCGCGACGACATCAGGATCCAACCCGACCTGGCCGCCGCCGAACATTTCGCCACCAAGCTTGAGTAATACTCTTGAATACTTGGGTCGACTTGCCGGCTGGCCGGAAGCTAGTCCATTCTCGGGTGCAGATGTCTGTACGCCGTAGCTGGTGTTGGTCGGCTCCGGCTTGGGAGCCGCCGAGCCGGCGACTTGTGACTCCGTGGACTCCGTCATCAGACTCCTCGCATGAGAGTGCCATCCCGGGCGACCTCATCCGGAACGGCATTTCACATCCTGCCTCATCGCAGCACAACGTCGCGTGGGCGGGGTGCATTATCTGCGCATTGGCGATGTGGGCGGTTCTCAAGCCTATCGGCGCAAGCAATACCAGGCGCGCGTGCCGGCGCTGCTTTCCCGGACATCGCATGTTTGAGCGATGGGCGACATGGGGAATCCGCCCCAACGCGGAGGGACAACCACGGTCTTGAGAATAAGGACCATGCCTCGCCGTATGACCGGACCGATCGCAGCGGCGATCGGCATTGAGCGTGGATCGCTCAACGTACGCCAACGAGGAGGAACTGATCCATGGCGGACACCAATAACTCGGGACCTGCTGAAGCCGTGAAGGGCGTCGTGGAGGACGTCAAGGGCAAGGCCAAGGAAGCCGTTGGCGCGGTGGCTGGTCGCGACGACCTCACTCGCGAGGGCCAGGCCCAGCAGGACAAGGCGGAAGCACAGCGCGACGCGGCAAAGAAGGAAGCCGAAGCCGAGGCAGCGCGTGGTGGCGCCGAGGCGGCCGAGGAACGCCAGAAGTCCAACCAGTAGCTTGTTGGAAGGATGGGTCCGGTCCGTGAAAACGGGCCGGACCCATCGCTTTTCTGGCGCCAGAGCGAATGCATCCCCGATGAGATGAATATCGGGAATCAAGATTGCATAGTTCACCTTTGGTCGGGTATCCAGCGCTGCGGTGGCAGACATCTCCCCGCGAGCTACGGGTCGGGGGCGAAAGCAAGCCCTCACAAGGTTTGGAGATGTCTGTGGATGTTCCATTGCTCAGCAACGAACACGATTTCGAATCGGCTTTACCGGCACTCAACTCGTTTGCACAAGCCGTTTCGGCGGTTCGGACGGCGGCGGGAATCGGCGACACCGCCCAGGCGGCGCCGAGTCCTTCAGTGTCCAGGAGTTCTACGGCCGCGAGCGCTCAGCAGCCCCGGTTCTCGCCTAACTCGTCAACAATCGGGCTCTGGGTGGGGACGTCCTAAGCGGTTTCAGCGCGACCCGGCTTGGTGTGTGAGCGACGTGCCGCGGCCTTGTCGCCGTCACGGAGGCCCTCGTCGTCGGTGATGGTGACCGACGCGGCGACCTGAGCGACGTTCGTGTAGGTCTCCGGCGGAATCGCCCGCAACGCGCGGTTCGTCTCATCGTCGCAGTCGTTGCGATCGGCGGCATCAAGCAGATTCTGCTTATCCGCGGGAAAGTCCACACCATTGAGGCACTGCCGAAGTTGGCTAGCGGCGGTAGATGCGACGATGGCTGTCGGAATGCCCGGTGGTCCCCTGTCTAAACCGCACCAGGGCTGAAGGCTACGTGACAGCGTGCGGGTACGGTTCTGCCTCGTAGTCACCGGTGTGCGGCACCACGTGGCAATGCCAGCACTACAGGTCATCACGGCCGGTAATGCTTCAGCCGACCGGCCAGCACCTTGCTCTCAGCGGCCCCGGTCCCGGCGGTTCTGCTTCTTGATCGCATCGACCAACTCCGCCTTGTTCATCGTCGACCTGCCGTGAACATCGAGCCCGGCGCGCCACGCCAAGCAGGTGCTTCTTGCTCGCGTCGGCGTCGACGCCCTCCGCCGACGAGCCGGAGGCTCGTGGGCCACCGCTCTTCGCCCGCTCGTCGGAAGGACCCTTCTTTTCTTTGGGGCTCCCAGTGGTCGCCGACTTTTTCGAAATTGTGCTTGAGAGCCGCGTACGCCACCCGGTGGGCACGCTCCTCGCTGCCATACTTATCGGCGGCCGAGTCATCGGTCTTTGCGAACGTGCGTTGCGCCTTGACGTTCGAACGCTGCAAAGTGCTCGGTAATTCGTTCTTTTTCGGCTTGCCGCCTTTCGTCGTCTTCGGCATCAGACCTCCTCGTTAGCCAATGCGGGAAGGTAACTTGTCACCGCTGTTCGGTTACCCTTTTGGGTTCTTAGCAATCACCATTTTGGCGGCGATCAGGATCGAGGTTCGTCGCCCACCGTCGGTGACTCTTCGTGGCGCAAGTCAATTATGCGGCCATCAAACGCTCAATGTGCACATCGATACGCCGGAGATATGTCAATATCGCTGACATGGTTCAGGCCGAAGACGCTCCGCTGGGTTACCTGCTCTACCGGGTGGGAGCCGTTCTGCGACCAGAGGTTTCCGCCGTGTTGGGGCCACTCGGCCTCACACTCCCCGAATTCGTTTGCCTTCGCATTCTTTCGATGTCCCCGGGACTGTCTAGCGCCGAATTGTCCCGACACACCAACGTCACACCGCAGGCAATGAACACGGTGCTGCGCAAGTTGGAAGACATTGGGGCAGTGGCGCGGCCGACGTCGGTGTCCTCCGGGCGCGCGCTACCGGCGACGTTGACCGGTCAGGGTCGCGCTCTGCTGAAGCGCGCAGAAAACGCGGTCCGGGACGCTGATGCTCGGATCCTGGGCAAGCTGACCGGTGCGCAGCAGCGTGAGTTCAAGAGAATGCTCGACAAGCTCGGATCTGATTGCTGATCACGCGGAGGCTTGGATCCGTGCCCACGGCTGCGCCTCTTCGAGTTCGTAGGCCAGCTCCAGCAGGAGCGCTTCCTGCCCGAGATCGGCCGACAGCATCATGCCCACGGGCATGCCCTCAGTGGATTGGGCCAACGGCAGCGAAATCGCCGGCTCGCCGGTGACGTTCTGCAGCGGAGTGAACGAGACCCAATCGATCAGCCGGTCGATGACCTGGTGATAGTCGGTGGGAGCCAGATGCCCGATGCGGGGCGTCTCGTCGGCGAGGGTCGGCGTGAGCACCGCGTCGTAGGTGCCAAAGAACTGCGCGGTGCGCCTCCGCACGCTGCGCAGGCGCATGATCGCCAGCGGGAGCCGGTGGATGTTGCGCCCGGTGTTTCGCTCCAGACCAAGCGTCAGGCTGTCCAGCCGGTTGCGGTCGAACGTCTTGCCGAACATGTGTCGCCCGGTGCGTATCTGCGCCAGAGCCAGGAATCCCCAATACAGCACGAAATCGTCGACGAAACTGGCCGGCACCGGGGGCTCATCGACGTGTTCGACGCGGTGGCCCAGTTCCTCGAGGAGCCCGGCCGACTTCAGCGTCAGCTCTCGCACTTGGGGACTGCACTCTCGCTGGACCGAACGGGCCACCACGGCAATCCGCAGTCGCCGCCTGCCGGGCCCGGTGACGTCGCCGATCGGCGCCAACTTGGGGTTACGCCAGATGCGCTCGGCCTCCCGATAGAACGCCGCGGTATCACGCACCGAACGGGTCACCACCCCGTTGGTGACAATGCCCACCGGCAGCCGCCGCAGTCTCGGGTCCAGTGGCAACCGTCCACGCGACGGCTTGAGCCCGACAAGCCCGTTGCAGGAGGCCGGGATACGGATCGAACCGCCACCGTCGTTGGCGTGTGCGATGGGCACCACACCGGCGGCGACGAACGCACCCGATCCCGACGACGATGCGCCGGCGCTGTAGTCGGTGTTCCACGGGTTGCGGACAGGCCCGATTCGGGGATGTTCGGCGGACGCGCTGAACCCGAACTCCGACAACTGCGTCTTACCCACGGACGTCAGCCCGGTGCCCAGGTACAGCCGGGTGAACTCGCTGTCGGAGGTGGCATTCCAGGGCGTCCACGCGTCGGTGCCATGCATCGTCGGCTGGCCGGCGATGTCGACGTTGTCCTTGACAAGCGTCGGGACGCCACTGAAAAAGCCCTTCGCGGGGGTGGCCGACGCGGCGGCTCGAGCCTGCTGAAAGGACGCATACGCCAAGCCGTTGAGAACCGGGTCGACGGCCTCGGTGCGGGCGATCGCGGCCTCGATTACCTCGTCCCTGCTGACCCAACCGGCTCGTATGGCGTCGGCCACGCCGACCGCGTCCAGGTCACCCAGGGCGTCGTCCCCGAAAGCGTGCACGTGTCGCATAGCACCGACGCTAGCCCGCCCGCACGCGCGGGCTAAGCCTGGCCCACCTCGAAGCGGACGAACCGCGTCACCGTCACGCCGGCCTCGTCGAGCAGGGCCTTGACGGTCTTCTTGTTGTCGGACACCGACGGCTGCTCCAGCAGCACCGCATCCTTGAAGAAGCCGTTCAGCCGGCCCTCGACGATCTTGGGCAGCGCCTGCTCCGGCTTGCCCTCCGCCTTGGCGGTTTCCTCGGCGATGCGGCGTTCACTGACCACGACGTCTTCGGGCACCTCGTCACGGGACAGATACTTGGCCTTCAGCGCGGCGATCTGCAGCGCGGCCGCGTGCGCGGCGTCTTTGTCCTTTCCGTCCTCGCCCCCCGTGAACTCGACCAGCACACCGACGGCGGGCGGCAAGTCCGCGGCACGCTTGTGCAGGTAGGTCTCGACGTTGCCGTCGAAGTACTGCACGCGGCGCAGCTCGAGCTTCTCGCCGATCTTGGCCGACAGGTCGGCGATGGCCTGCTCGACGGTCTTGTCGCCAATCTCGGCGGACTTGAGCGTCTCGACGTCAGTGGCTTTGGCATCCAACGCGGCATCGACGATCTGATCGGCCAGGGCCTGGAACTCGGCGTTTTTGGCGACGAAGTCGGTCTCCGAGTTGAGCTCGATCAGTGCGCCGTTCCTGGCCGCGACCAGACCTTCGGCGGTGGCCCGCTCGGCGCGCTTGCCGACGTCTTTGGCGCCCTTGATCCGGAGCGCCTCGACGGCCTTGTCGAAGTCGCCGTCGCTTTCGGCCAGCGCGTTCTTGCAGTCGAGCATGCCGGCACCGGTGAGTTCCCGAAGCCGCTTGACGTCGGCAGCGGTGAAGTTCGCCATATCAGCCTTCCGTGGGGGTTGATTCGGTTTCGCCTAATGCGGCGTCGTTCGGAGCAGAGGGGGTGGCGGTGGCGGTAGCGGAGGCCAGCAGCTCCTGCTCCCATTCGGCGAGCGGCTCGGCGGCCTCCGCCTCGGGCTTGCCATCACCGCGGCCAAGCCCGGCGCGAGCTTGCAGACCCTCGGCAACTGCGGAGGCGATCACCTTCGTCAGCAACGCGGCGGAACGGATCGCGTCGTCGTTGCCGGGGATCGGGTAATCGACCTCGTCGGGGTCGCAGTTGGTGTCCAGGATTGCGATGACCGGAATACCCAGTTTGCGGGCCTCGCCGACGGCGATGTGCTCTTTGTTCGTGTCGACCACCCAGACCGCCGACGGCACCTTGGCCATGTCGCGGATACCCCCGAGGCTGCGCTCCAGCTTGTTCTTCTCGCGGGTCAGGCCGAGGATCTCTTTCTTGGTGCGGCCTTCGAAGCCCCCGGTCTGCTCCATCGCCTCGAGCTCCTTGAGGCGCTGCAGCCGCTTGTGCACGGTGGAGAAGTTGGTCAGCATGCCGCCCAGCCAGCGCTGGTTCACATAGGGCATGCCGACGCGAGTCGCTTCGGCCGCGACGGACTCTTGCGCCTGCTTCTTGGTGCCGACGAACAGCACCGTGCCTCCGTGGGCGACGGTCTCCTTCACGAACTCGTACGCCTTATCGATGAAGGTCAGCGTCTGCTGCAGGTCGATGATGTAGATGCCGTTGCGGTCGGTGAAAATGAACCGCTTCATCTTGGGATTCCAACGACGGGTCTGGTGCCCGAAGTGAGTGCCGCTGTCAAGCAGCTGCTTCATGGTTACAACAGCCATGGCTGTGCCTTACCTGTGTGTCGGTTGTCGCCCGGCATCGGGTGAAGCCGGGCCCTGGCGTCTGCTGCGATGCCGGACCCTGTTACGGGACCGCCCGGCATGCGTTGCGAACTCCCAAAGAACTCAGAGCCGCGTGCAGACGCGCGAAGTCAGCCCGCGAACGAGCTGCGACCAGCAGTTTACACCGCCCCAGCTGGTGGTTTTTCCACAGCGGCGTCATCGTGCACAGAACGGCCGACGTGGTTGGCTTCATCGTCGCCGCCGCGCTGAACTTACTGCGTGCGGTGGGTGGTGCTGATGCTGAGCGTCGGCCTGGTCAGTGCAACACCGGCGGCTGCCGACGATGCTCGACTGGATTGGCCATTGCGCCCGCCGCCGGCCGTCGCGCGGGGATTCGACGCCCCGTCGCCTGACTGGAATCCCGGACACCGGGGGGTGGACCTGCCCGGCGCCCCTGGTCAACCGGTGTACGCGGCGGGCAGCGCCACCGTGATGTTCGCCGGGATGCTGGCCGGACGGCCAGTGGTGTCACTGGCCCATCCCGGCGGATTGCGCACCAGCTATGAGCCGGTGCGGGCGGCCGTGCGGGTGGGCCAGCCGGTGACGGCTAAGACCGTGATCGGCGAGCTGGTGGCCGGGCATATCGGCTGCCGGGCCGCGGCGTGTTTGCACTGGGGCGCGATGTGGGGTCCCGCGTCGGGCGCCGACTACGTCGATCCGCTGGGCCTGCTGAAATCCACTCCGATCCGGCTCAAACCGCTGAACGGCTAGCGGGCGTCGAGTGTGCAGAGACGGCTTTGAGTGTGCGTTCACGGCGGCCGACGTCAGAAAATCCCGCCCTAAGCGCACACTCAACGCCGCCAGGGCACGCTCGCTATCAGGCCCGGGGATGGGCCTGATCGTGCACCGCCCGCAACCGGGATACCGCGACATGGGTGTAGAGCTGCGTGGTGGCCAGACTCGAATGGCCGAGCAACTCCTGGACGACCCGCAGGTCGGCTCCGCCTTCCAGCAAGTGCGTGGCCGCGCTGTGCCGCAGTCCGTGCGGCCCCATGTCGGGGGCGCCGTCCACCGCCGCGACGGTTTGATGCACAACAGTGCGTGCCCGGCGCACGTCGAGCCGCCGGCCCCGCGCACCCAGCAGCAGCGCCGGCCCCGACTCCGCGTTCACCAGAGCGGGACGTCCGTCGGTCAGCCAGGCGTCGAGCGCCTCGGCGGCCGGCACCCCGAACGGCACGGTGCGCTGCTTGTTGCCCTTACCGAGTACACGGATCAGCCGATACCGGGTGTCCACATCGTCGATGTCCAGTCCACACAACTCGCTCACCCGGATGCCGGTGGCATACAACATCTCGACGATCAGCCGGTCCCGCAGCGCCAACGGATCACCTTGCTCGGCACCGGATTTCGCGGCGGCCATGGCGTCCAGGGCCTGATCCTGGCGCAGCACTGCCGGCAGGGTACGGTGCGGCTTCGGTACCTGCAGCCGACCGGCTGGATCCGGGGTCAGCAGGCCGCGCCGCGCCGCCCATGCGGTGAATGCCTTGACCGCCGAGGTGCGACGGGCCAGTGTCGTGCGGGCGGCACCGGCACCGGCCGCCGCAGCCAGCCACGACCTCAAGGCCGGCAGGCTCAATCCGCCCAGGCCTATGCCGCGTTCGTCGAGGAAGGCGAACAGCGAGCGCAGGTCGCCAAGATAGGCGCGACGGGTGTGGGCTGACCGACCGCATTGCAGCGCCAAATATTCGTCGAAGTCCTCGAGGATCGGTTCGCTGTCCGGCACTCCCCCACGCTCGCAGACACAAAGCGGCGTTTGTCAGTCGACGCGCCGAAGCGTGTCCGGGGTGAGATCTTTGAGCGTGGGATAACCGTCGACGGCCATGATCAGGTCCGCTTCGGCAAGCATCATCCGCAGCACGTGCACAACGCCGTCGACGCCGCCGAGTGCCAGGCCGTACGCGTACGGGCGGCCGATCCCCACCGCGGTCGCGCCCAGCGCGAGCGCCTTGACGACATCGGCGCCACTGCGGACCCCCGAGTCGAACAAAACCGGCAGCCCGTCGGCCGCCTCGACCACCTCCGGCAGGCAATCGAGCGCCGGCAGTCCGCCGTTGGCCTGCCGGCCGCCGTGGTTGGAGCAGTAGATGCCGTCGACGCCGCCGTCCTTGGCGCGCCGGGCGTCTTCGGTGTGGCAGATGCCTTTCACCAGCAGCGGCAGGTTGGTCAATGAGCGCAGCCAACCGAGGTCTTCCCAGGTCAGCGCGCTTCCGAAGACTTGTACCCAGCGCAGTACAGCGCCTTGCGGGTCCTCCTCCGGCGGGCGTTGCAGGCTGGCGCGGAAGACCGGGTCGCTGGTGTAGTTGGCCAGGCAGTGCCCGCGCAGCTGGGGAAAGTTCGACGTGCTCAAGTCGCGGGGGCGCCAGCCCGTGACCCAGGTGTCGAGGGTGACGACGATGCCCTTGAAGCCTGCCGCCTCGGCGCGATGTACGAGGCTGGCGGCCAGCTCGCGATCGTTGGGCGTGTAGAGCTGCAAGAACCCTGGCGTATCGCCCAAGGCGGCGGCGACGTCTTCCATCGGGTCGACTGACAATGTGGAGGCCACCATCGGCACGCCGGTGCGGGCGGCCGCGCGGGCGGTGGCCAGGTCGCCGTGACCGTCTTGGGCGCACAGGCCGATGACACCGATCGGCGCCATGAACACCGGCGTCGGCAAGGTCAGGCCGAACATCTCGACGGATAGGTCGCGTTTCGCGGCGCCGGCGAACATGCGCGGGACGAGACCCCACCGCTCGAAGATCTCGCAATTGGCCCGCTGGGTGCGCTCGTCGCCGGCTCCTCCTGCGACATATGACCAGACCGAGGGCGGCAGCGTCGTCGCGGCCTTGGCCTCCAGTTCCGCGAAGGCCATCGGTAGGGATGGCACCACTCCGGCCAGGCCCTGCAGGTAGATCTCGTTCTGGTAGTCCCCGAATTGGGGTGAGGATGCCATGCGGTAGAGAATGCCAGCCGGACGGTCGGCCTGGCGAGCTCCCTAAGAAGCCCCAGCTTCGGCATCGGCCAATTCTTTCTTCCATTGCCGGAACGTCTCCTCGGTGCGGCCGCGGCGCCAATAGCCAGAGATCGACGACGCCCACGCCGCATCCACCCCACGCTCTTTCCGGATGTAGGGCCGCAAATTGTGCATGACGGTTTGCGCCTCGCCATGGATGAAGACGTGCACCTGCCCCGGTAGCCATGGAGTGGTGGTGACCGCCTCGATCAGCGGCGCGTGATCGCCGGCACGGTCCTCGGGAACCAAATCGGACCGGCCACCGCGATAGACCCAGTGCACCTCGACGCCTTGCGGCGCGGTCAATTCGATCTCATCCTCTTGGCCCGCTACCTCGATGAACGCCTTGCCGATCGCGTTGGGGGGCAACGCTTCGAGCGCGGCGGCGATGGCCGGGAGAGCCGATTCGTCGCCGGCCAGCAGATGCCAATCGGCGGCCGGATCCGGCGTGTACGCGCCGCCGGGACCCATCAGATAGATCGGCTGGCCGGGCCGGGCCGAAGCCGCCCATAAGCCCGCGATCCCGTGCTCGCCGTGCACGACGATGTCCAGCGTGATCTCGCGGGCCGCGACGTCGATATGACGGACCGTCATGGTCCGTACCGAAGGCTTCTTCTCGGGGGTCAGGCCGGCAAAGCTGTCCAGGGTCAACGGGTGCGGCAAGCCGGCCACGTCGACATCTTCTGGGACGAAGACCAGCTTGACGTAGGAGTCGGCGAATTTGCTGGGCACGAAGGCATCGAAATCCCTGCTGCCCAGCGCCACCCGGACCATGTGTGGTGTGAGTTGTTCAGTACGGACAACTTCGAAGCGTTGCAGAGGTCGACCCGCCACTTATCCTCCCGTCCAGACCCGACCCCCGTCGACTATACGAGCCGGGTCGTTGATGCAGCTTGGCCGGCAGCGGCCCGGACAATTCGCCACCGCCCGTCGTGGCGCTGCACCAAGCCGGCGAGTTCGAGGATCGCCAGCGGCCCCAGCACCTGCTCGGGCACCAGCCCCGATGCGACGGCGATCTCATCGACCGTGGCGGCGCCCCTGCCCGGCAACGCCTCGTACACCTGGCCTTCGGCCTCACCCAGCCCGTCGAACGCCGTCGCCGGACGCGGTTCGTCGGCTGCCAGCTCACCAATATGACCGACAAGCTCGACAATGTCATCGGCTCGGGTGACCAGCTCCGCGCCGTTGCGCAGCAGCGCATGACACCCCGCCGACGCCGACGACGTCACTGGTCCGGGCACCGCGGCCACCACCCGTCCCAACGCCCGCGCCCAGCCAGCAGTATTCGCGGCGCCGCTGCGCAGACCCGCTTCCACCACCACCGCGGCCCCCGCCACGGCGGCGACCAGGCGATTGCGGGTCAGGAACCGGTACCGGGCGGGGCGGACACCGGGCGGGTATTCGGTGAACAGCAGCCCGTGTTGGCCGATGCGATGCAGCAGTGATGTATGACCGGACGGATAAGGGATGTCGAGCCCGCCGGCGAGGACGGCCACGGTGATTCCGTCGCAGGCCAGTACAGCACGGTGTGCCGCGCCGTCGATGCCGTAGGCGCCACCCGAGACGACCGCGACGTCGCGCTGCGCCAATCCGGCCGCCAAATCGGCGGTCACCTGCTCGCCGTATGCCGTCGCCGCCCGCGTCCCGACCACAGCGGCCGCACGTTGCGCCACCTCGTCGAGCCGCGTGGGACCCTGCGCCCACAACACCATCGGCGGCCCGCCGCGAGGTCTTGCCCTGTTCCCAGCACGGGCGCTAGCGAACGCGGCGAAGGCGAGCAGCGGCCACTCGTCGTCATCGGGCGTGATCAATCGCCCTCCACGACGGGCGAGTAGCTCAAGATCTGCTGCTGCACAATCGCTTTCGCGTCTGGCCGCGGTGTGCCGCGCCACGTCGTCATTGACCAGTCCGCGCCGGACCCGGTCGGCCGCCTCTACCGGGCCAACACGTTGCACCAGGGCGGCAAGTTCCGCGCAGGGAGGTTCGGCCACCCGGGACAGGTAAGCCCATGCCTGCAGTGTGGGATCGTCGACCGCCATCGTCATCGCTGCGCCCCCGGTTGCCGAAAGCTGAGGGCGGCGGCAACTTCGTCGGGCCCCGGCGATACCCGGCCGGCCAAGTCGGCCAAGCTCCACGCCACTCGCAGTGTGCGGTCCAGGCCGCGGATGCTGAGCAGCCCACGGTCCAGCGCTCGACGCAGCGGGGCCATCGCGGCGTTGCTGGGACGAAACTTGCGGCGCAACAGTGGTCCGCTGACTTCGGCATTGGTGCCATATCCGTGTGGTAGCCAACGTTGGGCCGCAGCCTCGCGGGCCCGCGCCACCCGGTGCCGAACCTGTGCCGTCGATTCGCCGTCGGTGCCCGAAAACGCTCCTTCGCGCACCGGGTGCATCTGAACGCGCAGGTCGACGCGGTCCAGCAATGGCCCGGACAGCTTGCCGAGGTAGCGGCGTTTGGCCGCCGCCGCACAGATGCAGTCCTGCGGATCGGCGGGCGCGCAAGGGCATAAGTTGGCGGCCAGCACCAACTGGAATCTGGCGGGGTAGCAGGCCACGCCATCGCGGCGGGCAAGACGAATTTCGCCGTCCTCCAACGGAGTTCGCAATGCCTCCAGTGCACTGACGCTGATCTCGGCGCATTCGTCGAGGAAGAGCACTCCGCGATGGGCTCGGCTCACAGCGCCCGGGCGGGCCATCCCCGAACCCCCGCCGACGAGCGCCGCGACGCTGGAACTGTGATGTGGCGCCACGAACGGCGGCCTGGTGATCAGAGGCGTGTCCCCCGACAGCAGGCCGGCCACCGAATGTATCGCGGTGACCTCCAGTGATTCACTGTCCGACAGCGGCGGCAGCAAGCCGGGAAGACGTTGGGCGAGCATCGTTTTGCCCACTCCCGGTGGACCGGTCAACATGAGGTGATGCGCCCCGGCGGCGGCCACTTCGACGGCGAACCGCGCCTGCGCCTGCCCGACCACGTCGGCCAGATCCACCGAGGACTCCGGGGCCGTGGCTTTCGCGCTGATCCTGTTGTCCAAGGCGGCGGACCCACTGAGCCAATTCTGCAATTGTCCCAGGCTGCGCACGCCCCACACGTCGATGCCGTCGACCAGGCTGGCCTCGGCAAGATTGTCCACCGGGACAACGACGGCCGGCCAGCCGTCGCGTTTGGCGGCCAGCACGGCGGGCAGCACTCCACGCACCGGCCGGACCCGCCCGTCCAGCGACAGCTCGCCCAGTAGCACCGTTTTCTCCAGACGATCCCACGGGTTCTTTCGCTGCGCGCAAAGGACGGCCGCGGCCAAAGCGATGTCGTAGGCCGATCCCATTTTCGGCAGCGTCGCCGGCGACAGCGCGAGCGTGAGCCGGGCCATCGGCCAGCTGTTCCCGCAATTGGCGACCGCCGCTCGGACCCGGTCGCGGGACTCCTGCAAGGCGGCGTCGGGCAGCCCCACCAGATGCACGCCCGGCAGCCCGGAGGTGATGTCTGCTTCGATTTCCACGATTTCTCCGTCCACTCCGCGCACCGCGACGGAGAACGCGCGACCCAGCGCCATCAGCCGATCCCTTGCAGGTGGATGATCTCGGGGGTGCGGCGGCGACCGATCCGCACCCCGATCACGTCGATGCGGATTGCCGCCCAGCGCTCGTCTTGGCCGGCCAGCCAGAGTCCGGCCAGCCGGCGCAGCCGTCGAACTTTCCGCTCGGTCACGGCCTGCGCCAGCCCTCCATAACCGTCGCCGGTACGGGTTTTAACCTCGACGAACACCACCGTGCGGGTGGTCTCGTCGCAGGCGATGACGTCGAGCTCGCCATAGCGGCAGCGCCAGTTGCGGTTCACGATCCGCAACCCCATCCTCGTCAGGTGATCCACGGCGAGCGCTTCGCCCATCGCTCCCAGCTGGATCCGGGTCATAGTCGTTTGCGTCGTCATGCGGGCCACGTTGCACGGTGACCCCGACAAGGCAGGCCGTCATCGATGCGTGCGGCCTCCGCACCGACCGGTTATCCCCAGTCGAGTGCCTATCCACAGCCGGCGGATGCGACTAGGTGATCCGGTCCGCTCTGGTGTAGATGTTCATCGAGTCCTCCCGCAGGAATGCCACCAGTGTCATCCCGGACTCCTCGGCCAAAGAAACCGCCAGCGACGACGGCGCAGACACGGCGGCCAGCACCGGAATCCCGGCCATCACGGCTTTCTGCGTCAACTCGAACGATGCCCGCCCGCTGACCAGCAGCACCGAGGCATCCAGCGGCACCCGCCGATGTTCCAGCGCCCAGCCGATGACCTTGTCGACCGCGTTGTGCCTGCCGACGTCCTCGCGTACCACACGCATCGTGCCGTCCACTCCGAACAGCGCCGCCGCGTGCAGCCCACCGGTGCTGTCGAAAACCTTTTGCGCAACGCGAAGTTGGTCGGGCATGGCTTTGAGCGTGGCCGCCGCAACGGTGGCGGGATCCGCGCCAAGAGAGAAGCGGGCGGTCAGCCGCACCGCTTCTAGCGACGCCTTGCCGCAGACCCCGCACGACGAGGTGGTGTAGAAGTTACGGGTGACATCGAGGGTGGGCATCTTGATGCCGGCAGCCAATGTCACGTCGAGAACGTTGTAAGTATTCGCACGATTGTCGCCGCGCCCGCCACAGTAGCGGATGGTCAGCACGTCATCGCGGTCCGCGATAACTCCTTCAGTGAGCAGAAAACCTTGGGCCAATTCGATATCCGAGCCGGGCGTGCGCATGGTCACGGTGACCGCCGCGCCGTTGACGCGGATCTCCAACGGCTCTTCGACGACCAGCGTTTCCGGCCGAGTGATCGATTTCCCGGCGGTGAGATGCTTTATCCGCCGACGCGCCGTTACGTGCCTCACTAGGCGATTTCACCGTCGCCGGGGGCCACCGCAAGCGAGGCCGACTCCACCCTGATGATGATCGCTTTCGACACCGGGGTGTTCGATTTGGCCGCGGTGTGATCAAGTGGAACAAGCGGATTGGTCTCCGGGTAGTAGGCCGCGGCGTTGCCGACCGGGGTCGAATAGGCCACCACCAGGAAGTCCTTTGCGCGCCGCTCCTGCAGGCGGCTATCTGCGTCGGTCCACTCCGACACCAAGTCGACACGCTCGCCCGCCGTCAGGCCCAGCGTCTCGATGTCCGCAGGGTTGATAAACACCACGCGCCGGCCACCTTTCACCCCGCGATAACGGTCGTCGAGCCCGTAGATCGTGGTGTTGTACTGGTCGTGGCTGCGCAGTGTCTGCAGCACCAGCCGGCCGGGCGGCACCGGCACCCACTGCAGCGGATTGATTGCGAAGTTGGCTTTGCCTGTGCTGGTGCGGAATTCGCGTGCATCGCGAGGTGGGTGCGGCAGCTGGAATCCGTCGGGCGCACGCACCTTGCGGTTGTAGTCGGTGCAGCCGGGGACTACCGCGGCGATCGCATCGCGGATGGTGTCGTAGTCACCTCCGAACCGTTCCCACGGCACCGGATGTTGTGCGCCGAGCAGGGTGCGCGCCAACTGGCAGACAATTTCCACCTCGCTGCGCACCTGGTCGCTGGGCGGATGCAGGCTGCCGCGGGAAAGATGCACCATCGACATCGAATCTTCAACCGAAACCACCTGTTTGCGCCCGTTGCGGAGATCGCGGTCGGTGCGGCCCAGCGTCGGCAGGATCAGCGCCGTGCCGCCGTGCACGAGGTGGCTGCGGTTGAGTTTGGTCGAAATCTGTACGGTCAGCGCGCAGCTGCGCAAGGCCGCCTCGGTGACGGCGGTGTCGGGGGTGGCCGATGCGAAGTTGCCGCCCATGCCCATGAAGACCATGGCCCGCCCGTCACGCATGGCGCGGATCGCGGCCACGGTGTCATAGCCGTGCTTACGCGGGCTGGTGATGCCGAACTGGCGATCCAGGGCAGTCAAGAACTGCTCGGGCATCTTCTCCCAGATGCCCATTGTGCGGTCGCCCTGCACGTTGGAATGTCCGCGCACCGGGCACACTCCAGCGCCCGGTTTGCCGATCATGCCCCGCAGCAACAGTAGGTTGGTGATTTCGCCGATGGTGGCGACGGCGTGCGTGTGCTGGGTCAGGCCCATCGCCCAGCAGACAATGGTGCGCTGCGATGCCATCAACATCGCTGCGACGCGCTCAAGTTGCTGCCGTTCGATGCCGGTGGCGGCGAGCACGGTATCGATGTCGACCTGCTGGGTGTGGCGCCGATACTCGTCGAACCCGGCACAATGCCGGTCGACGAAAGCCTGATCGATAACGCTGCCCGGGGCGCGGTCCTCGGCCTCGAGTAACAGCCTGCCCAGCCCGGCGAACAACGCCATGTCCCCGCCGATGCGGATCTGCACGAATTCGTCGGCGATCGGGATACCTTGTCCCACCAGCCCGTTCAGCTTCTGCGGATCCTTGAACCGGATCAACCCGGCCTCGGGCAGCGGATTCACCGCGATGACCTTGGCGCCGTTGGCCTTTGCCTTCTCCAGTACCGATAACATGCGCGGGTGGTTGGTGCCCGGGTTTTGCCCGGCGATGACGATCAGGTCGGCATGCTCGACGTCGTCGACGGTGACCGACCCCTTTCCGATCCCGATCGACTCGGTCAGCGCCGAACCCGAAGACTCGTGGCACATGTTGGAGCAGTCGGGCAGGTTGTTCGTGCCGAAGCAGCGGACCAGCAGCTGATAGCAGAACGCGGCTTCGTTGCTGGTACGACCCGATGTGTAGAACACGGCCCGGTCGGGGCTGTCCAACGCGTTGAGCTGTTCGGCGATCAGCCGGTAGGCGGCATCCCAACTGATCGGCCGGTAGTGGTCGTCACCAGGGCGCAACACCATCGGGTGGGCGAGGCGACCCTGCCGGGAAAGCCAGTACTCGGGCTTGGCCGACAGCTCGGCTATCGAATGCCGGGCGAAGAACTCCGGCGTGACGGTGCGCTTGGTGGCCTCCTCGGCGACGGCCTTGGCGCCGTTCTCGCAGAATTCGGCCAACTTGCGTCCACCCTGCTCCTGCGGCCACGCGCAGCCGGGGCAGTCGAAGCCCTTGCGCTGATTCAGCCGGGCCAGCGCCGCCGCGGTGCGCAGCGCGCCCATCTGCTCCAACCCCCGCTGCAGCGAGACCAGCACCCCCCGCACGCCCGCCGCCTCGTGCCTACGCGGCGTAACCGTTATCGCGTGCTCGTCGTAGTCGGCAGGAATGTCGCGAGACGCGACAAAACGATGGAACCTCACGCAGTCAAAATACCTTTGTTGGCGGGCTGCCGCCGGGAGCGGATTCCAGCGTCACAGCGCCGAAGCCAGCGCCGCTAAGGTCTCCGCCGACGAGTGCAGTGGCCGCCAGCCGAGTTGGGTCCGCGCCTTGGTGGTGTCCATTACCATCGACGTCCGCGCGACGTGCAGCCAACAGACAGCGTGTGAGGGTCGTGCGGGCGACCGATAATCTACGGCGATTGAACGTGGGTCAAACTGCCGACACCGCGGGGAAGAGACACAACATGGCGAACGAATCGAAGGCCGGCGCGGGCGGATCACCGCCCGGCGGGGAGAAGGCCGAGCCGGCGACGGTTTTCGCGGCCCTGGCCGAGATCATTTATCAAGGCTCGAACGCCGACGAGATGTATGCGGCCATATGCATCGCCGCGACCCTGATTGTCCGCGGCTGCGACCACGCCAGCCTGTTGGTGCGCGATAGCGACCGTTACGTCACTGTCGGCGCCAGCGACCGGCTCGCGCGGCAAATCGACGACATCGAACGGCGTGCCGGCGATGGCCCCTGCATCGATGCGATCGAGGAAGAAACTCCCCAGATGGACACGGATCTGACCACGCCATCCCATTGGCCCAAGCTGGCGTCCGTCCTCCTCGCAGAGACACCTGTGCGCGGGGCCATGGGGTTTCGGCTTCTGGTCGATAAACGCAAAGGAGCAGCGCTCAACCTATTCAGCGACACTGCCAACATGTTCGACGCCGAGTCCGCCGGGCGAGCGGCGGTGCTGGCGGCGTTCTCCAGCGTGGCCATCAACGCCGTCGCCAACGGGGAAGATTCCGCAAGCCTCCGGCGCGGACTGCTCAGTAACCGCGAAATCGGTAAGGCGGTCGGCATGTTGATGCTGCTGCATGAAATGACCGAAGAGCAGGCGTTCGACCTGCTGCGGCACCACTCCCAGGCACTGAACATCAAGCTGGCCGACGTGGCGCGGGAGGTCATCAACAAGCGCGGTCAACTGCCCGCTGGCGAAGAGAACCAGCTTCCGCCCGACGCGTAGGCTCCGGCTACTCGGGCAACCGCAGTTCGGGCTTCTCGACCTCTTCGATGTTGACGTCCTTGAACGTGATCACCCGCACCTGCTTGACGAACCGCGCCGGCCGGTACATGTCCCACACCCAGGCGTCGGACAGTCGTAGTTCGAAGTAGACCTCGCCGTCGGCGTTGCGTGGCACCATTTCCACGCTGTTAGCCAGATAGAAGCGCCGTTCGGTTTCCACGACGTAGCTGAACTGGCCGACGATGTCCTTGTATTCGCGGTACAGCGAGAGCTCCATCTCGGTTTCGTACTTTTCGAGATCCTCGGCACTCATCTGCTCAGACGTCCTTCTCCCTGACAATTTCGTCGGCATCCCGCTCGGGCCCTGTGCGCAATGTGCAGCCCGCATCATCGCCGGGCGGGAAACCTCATCCCATCTTTCCTCACCGATATCCGTCACGCTCGGGCGGAGGGTCGGAGTTTGCATTCGGCCACCACCCGGGCATCCGGCCCAGTCGCCACCCGCCGGACGTTGATGAACGAATAGCGGTGCTGCGGGCTGGGGCCCAGCTGCGTCAGCGCCACGCTGTGCGCCGGCGTGCTGTAGCCCTTGTGCTCGGCGAAGCCGTAACCGGGCTGATCGGCGTCCATCGCGACCATCAACCGGTCCCGGCTGACCTTCGCCAGCACACTGGCCGCTGCGATGCATGCCGCCGCCGCATCGCCACCGATGACCGGCAGCGACGGCACCGGCAGCCCGGGCACACGGAAGCCGTCGCTCAACACATAACCGGGCCGTACGGACAGGCCGGCCACGGCGCGGCGCATGCCTTCGATATTGGCCACATGCACGCCGCGCCGGTCCACCTCGGCCGGCGGTATGAACACCACGTGGTAGGCCAGCGCGTAACGGCAGATCAGGGGAAACAACTTCTCCCGCACGCTCTCGGTGAGCTTTTTCGAATCATCAAGGGCAGCAAGGCTTTCCATTTTTCCCGGTCCGAGCACGCAGGCTGCAACCACCAGCGGGCCCGCGCAGGCACCGCGGCCGACCTCGTCCACCCCGGCCACCGGTCCCAAACCGCTGCGGTACAGCGCCGACTCCAGGGTGCGCAACCCCGACGACTTACGGATCACCGTCCGCGGCGGCCAGGTTGTGGCCATGGCTACTGATTCTGCTGTGGGTTCACCGAATCCACGCCACCCCATCGCGACGGCGGCCACACGATGAACCTTGCCTTGCCGATGACGTTCGACACCGGCACGGTTCCCGACATCGGATCGCCCGTGCACAGCACGCCCTTGATTGCCTCGGCCGGGACGCTGGTGCAGTGGGCACGCGAGTCTGCCGAGTGCGTCCGGTTGTCACCCATCACCCACAGCCGGCCCGGCGGGACGGTAACCGGCCCGAACTCGCTGCCCAGGCACGGGTACACCGACGGGTCGGCCATCATGGTGGCCGGACTTAGGTAGGGCTCCTTGAGCGGCTTGCCGTCGACCGTCAGCCCGGTATTGGCCCGGCACTGCACCGTCTGTCCTCCGACCGCGATGACCCGCTTGACCAGGTCGTTCTCGTCGGGAGGCACGAAGCCAATGAACGAGAGCGTGTTTTGCACCCAGCGCAGCGCGGTGTTGTTCGAACGGATCGACTTGTATCCGAGGTTCCACGACGGCGGTCCCTTGAAGACTATGACATCACCGGGGCGCGGTGAACCGAAGCGGTAGGTCAGCTTGTCCACCATGATTCGGTCGCCCACACAGCCCGTGCATCCGTGCAGCGTGGGCTCCATGGATTCCGACGGGATCAGGTAAGGCCGCGCCACGAACGTCAACATGACGTAGTAGAGCACCACTGCGATCGCCGCCAGAATCGCGAATTCCCGCAGCGCGGATCGCTTAGTGCGCTCCGGTTCGTCCGCCTCGGATGCTTCTCCCGATTCAGGGCCCGGCTCGGGCTCCTTCGGGGCCTCGTCGGGGGGCGTATCCGGATCGCGGGTAGAGACCTTGGGCTCTGGCTGACCAGCGTCGGACTGGGGCTCAGGTGAGTCCGGGGTATCGGTCACGAGATCAGCGTAGCCAGCACAGTTTGTGGCACTGTGAACCACCGAGGCGAACGGGGAGTGCCGCCAAGGCGTCCCAGCTCAGCGCTTCTCCTTGATCCGGGCCTTCTTGCCGCGAAGTTCGCGCAGGTAGTACAGCTTGGCGCGGCGGACATCGCCACGGGTCACCACCTCGATATGGTCGATGTTCGGCGAATGCACCGGAAAGGTTCGTTCGACGCCGACGCCGTAGCTCTCCTTGCGCACGGTGAACGTCTCGCGGATGCCTCCGCCCTGCCGACGGATCACCACGCCCTTGAACACCTGGATACGCTCCTTGGCGCCCTCGATCACTTTGACGTGCACGTTGATGGTGTCGCCCGGGCCGAAAACCGGGATGTCGTCGCGCAGCGACGCTTGGTCGACGAAGTCAAGCCGGTTCATGTGAAAAGACACTTCCTTGAGGTCGCGGCTCGGGACAGCTGCCCACCCGCAGGTGTGAGGCGGTCACCAAGCCGATGGTTTCGGGCATCCTGGCGTATCTCGCAGCAGGCGGGAAGCGGCCCGGTCGGCCAAGAACCGCTGGAGACAACTGGTCAATTGTGCCAGACAGTCCGCATGCCGTGAAAATCACAGCAAGTCGCCGCGGTTCGCGACGAGCCGACGACGCTGGTGAATGGTACATATGACTGGGGTCGAAACGCGCTAGTCAAACCCTTGGCGTGATGACCGGGGCAGACGGCGATGCGGCCCGCGCTCAGGCATGTTTGCACGTCGGAGGACAGGGATGCGAGTACGGCCGCTGACGCTGGTCACCGCCATTGCGGCGGTGGCGTTGCTGGTGGCGGCCGGCTGCGAGGCGAAGGTGCAGGCAAAGGTATACAGCCTCCCGGTAAATCCCCTCCCCCATCTGGTTTCCGCTCAGCCGCCACCGCAGCTGGCTAAACTGATGCTAGAGGCCATCATGCCGTCGCAGTCGCCGCAGACCCTGCCCGGTGCCGGATTCGAGGGATTGCAGACGCGCGTCCAGCAGGCGACCGACGAGGCGGCCGGCGGCGGCGCCACCCTGTCGGTAGCCATTCTCGACCGCGCCACCCACCAGCTGGTCTCCAACGGCAACAGCCAGATCATCGGCACCGCATCCGTGGCCAAGCTCTTCATCGCCGACAATCTGCTGCTGCACGAATCCGAGGGGAAGACCCCGCTGACCGCCGACGACCGCCAGGCGTTGAACATCATGTTGCAGTCATCCGACGACGGCGCAGCCGAGAGGTTCTGGGACCGAGGCGGCGGAGCGGCCATCATCACCGAGGTCTCCTCTCGATACGGACTCGCGTCAACCACGCCACCCAGCGACGGGCGCTGGTGGAACACCATCAGCTCGGTGACTGACCTGATCCGCTACTACGAGATGCTGCTCGACGGATCGGGCGGGCTACCGGCCGAGCAGGCCAAGATCATCGTCAACGACCTGGCCCAGTCCACCCCGAACGGAATCGACGGCTACCCGCAGCGATTCGGCATCCCGGACGGTCTGTACGCCGAACCGGTGGCGGTCAAGCAGGGGTGGATGTGCTGTATCGGCAGCGACTGGATGCATCTGTCGACCGGGGTGATAGGCGCGGACCGTCGCTACATCATGGTGGTCCAGTCGCTACAGCCCTCCGACGACGCCACCGCCCGAGAAACGATCACTCGGGCTGTCAAGGCGATATTTCCCGACGGCCGGATCTGACCCGCTGCGTCGCAGGCTTTACTCCAAAAGCTCCGGACGGCGTTCGCGAGTGCGCTGCAGCGAAACCTCCCGACGCCATGCGGCAATTCGCGCATGGTCGCCGGATAACAGCACGTCGGGCACATCAAGCTCACGCCAGCTCGGCGGCCGGGTATAGCTGGGCCCCTCCAGAAGCCGGTCCAGGGCCGGCGAGTGCGAATCTTCGCGGTGCGACGCGGGATTGCCCAGAACTCCGTCGAGCAGCCGTAGCACGGCTTCGATCATCACCACAGCCGCCGACTCTCCACCCGGCAAGACGTAGTCGCCGATCGAGACTTCTTCGACCCGCATCCGCCGCGCGGCATCCTCGATGACCCGCTGGTCGATGCCCTCGTAGCGACCGCACGCGAACACCAGGTGCTTCTCGGCGCTCCAGCGCGCGGCGGTCGCCTGCGTGAAGAGCGCGCCGGCCGGGGTGGGAATAACCAAAAGTGTTTCGCCGGAGCAGATTTCATCCAGCGCTTCCCCCCAGACCGGTGCCTTCATCACCATCCCGGGACCACCGCCATAAGGCGTATCGTCGACCGAGCGATGCACGTCATGCGTCCACCGCCGCAGGTCGTGCACCCGCAGGTCGGCCAGACCCGACTGGATCGCCTTGCCCGGCAACGATTGCCGCAGCGGATCCAGGTATGCCGGGAAAATCGTGACGACGTCGATTCTCATGCCAGGTCCAGCAGGCCCTCGGGCGGATCGATCTCGACAACCCCTTTACCCGAGCGGTCGTCCAGCGATACCGACGTGACGATCGCGCTCACGAACGGCACCAACACTTCCCCACCGTCGCCACCGCGCACCGCCAACAATTCACCGGCCGCGGTGTGCAGGACCTCGGTGACGACGCCGACTTCCTGGCCTGTCGTCGTCCGGACGTGAAGCCCTTCGAGCTGGTGGTCGTAGTAGGTGTCCGGCTCATCGATCGGCGGCAGGTCATCGGAATCGACGACGAACAAACTGCCCCGCAACGCGTCGGCGGCGTCGCGCTCGTCCACCCCGGCCAATCGCACCAGCAGACGCCCACCGTGTTCGCGCGCGCTCTCGACGACGTAGTCGCGTTCCCCGCCGCCGCGGGCTTGCTTGGCGCGCAAGGTGTTACCCGGCGCGAACCGGGCGGCGGGATCGTCGGTGCGGACTTCGACGACCAACTCGCCGCCGATGCCGTGCGCCTTCACGACACGCCCGACGGTCAACTCCAAGGGAGTTCCATGAGTGGCGCTCCGCTACTGGTCGGTGTCCACCACGTCGACGCGGATACCGCGGCCACCGATACCGGCGACCAGTGTGCGCAACGCAGTCGCGGTGCGTCCCCCGCGACCGATCACCTTGCCCAGGTCGTCGGGATGAACGTGCACCTCCACAGTCCGTCCGCGACGGCTGGTCACCATGTCCACCCGGACATCGTCGGGGTTGTCGACAATCCCGCGCACCAGATGCTCAACAGCGTCAACGACAACCGTACTCATCGATCCAGTCAGCTTTCGGTCGTCGGCTCGGCCTGCTCGCCGCCCTCGGCCGGCCCGGCCTTGGCGGGGGTCTCCGTACCGGCGGCCGAATCGGTCGCTGATTCGGCTCCTGTGCCGGCTTCTGCAGCCTTCGCGGTCTTCTTGGCCGGGGACTTCTTCTTCGGTTTCGTGGCCTCCGTGGTGGGACCGCCTTCAGCTTCAGCCAACGCGGCGTTGAACAACTCCAGCTTGCTGGGCTTGGCCGGAGCGACCTTCAAGCGGCCCTCGGCGCCCGGGAGGCCTTTGAACTTCTGCCAGTCACCGGTGATCTTCAGCAGCTTGAGGACGGGTTCGGTGGGCTCAGCGCCCACGGCGAGCCAGTACTGGGCGCGCTCGGAGTTGATCTCGATGAGGCTCGGGTCCTCCTTCGGGTGGTACCGGCCGATGACCTCGATTGAGCGCCCGTCGCGCCGCGTCCGTGCGTCGGCGACGGCGATGCGGTACTGGGGATTGCGGATTTTGCCAAGCCGAGTGAGCTTGATCTTCACAGCCATGGTTACGCGATTTCTCCTGTGTGTGTCACGCTGCAATTCAGCGACCAGGGCGGGATGCCCGGATCCGGTTTTGCCTCGCGTGTATGCCCCACCGAGCGACACCCGAAGGACGCACAGTCGCGCGGTGGACAGCCGCCTATTGTGCCAGAACGGGCGCCGCGAGCAGAAATTCGCCTGACCGGCTCACATCACTTTCTGGAAGACCTTCGATTCGACCCGGCGGGTCATCCGCCAGCCCTCGGGCGTACGCACGAAGTCGTCGTCGTACCACAAGCCGCAAAACAGCACCTGCTCCGCCTCGCCGCCAAGCACCATGGGGTTGAAGCAGATCACCCGCGACGACGCGGTATCGCCGTCGATACGCACGGAGAAGTTGCCGAGCATGTGGGCATACGCCGGGAAGTTCGGCAGCACCTGCGACAGCCACTCCTTGACTTCGGGGTAGTTGCCGTCGATGCCGCCCAGCGCTCGGTAGTCGATATAGGCGTCGGGCGTGAAAACCTTGTCCAGGTCGTCGAATCGGCGCTGGTCAATGGCGGTGGAGTAATCCACCAGAAGCTGCTGGATCTCCAAGCGGTCGGAGATTTCGGCCAGGCTCAACATGCATCGGACAGTACCGAAAATCCGCGCCGAACAAGCCCGGAAGTTAGACTTTGCGGCCATGCGGAAGCTCATGGCCGCAGTCGCTGCCCTGCTCACGGTCGGTGCCTGCGGTGCCACCGTCAGCGTGGCCCCGGCGTCAGCCGACAGTATGCAGCCGATCGGTTCGGTGCCGATTCCCGATGGTCCGGCCCAGACGTGGATCGTGGCCGATCTCGACAGCGGTCAGGTGCTGGCCGGCCGCGACCAGAATGTGGCCCATCCGCCCGCGAGCACCATCAAGGTGCTGCTGGCACTGGTGGCCCTGGACCAGGTGAGCCTGGACTCCACCGTCGTCGCCGATGCCGCCGACACCCAGGTCGAGTGCAACTGCGTCGGCATCAAACCCGGCCGCACCTATACGGCGCGCCAGCTGCTCGACGCCATACTGCTGGTCTCGGGTAACGATGCCGCCAACACGTTGGCGCACATGCTGGGCGGCGCCGACGTCACGGTAGCCAAGATGAACGCCAAAGCCGCGTCCCTGGGCGCGACGAATACCCACGCGGCCACGCCGTCCGGACTGGACGGGCCCGGCGGCTCCGGGTGGTCGACGCCGCACGACCTGGCCGTCATCTTCCGGGCTGCGCTGGCCAATCCGGTGTTCGCCCACATCACCGCCGAACCGTCGGCGATGTTTCCCGGCGATAACGGCGATCACCCGATCACCAACCAAGACGAACTGTTACAGCGCTATCCCGGCGCGATCGGCGGCAAGACGGGCTACACCGACGCGGCCCGCAAGACTTTCGTCGGCGCCGCCGCCCGCGGTGGCCGCCGATTGGTGATCGCCATGATGTACGGGCTGGTGAAGGAGGGCGGACCGTCGTACTGGGACCAGGCCGCCACCTTGTTCGACTGGGGTTTCGCGCTCAACCCGGAGTCTGGCATCGGCTCGCTGTAGTCGGCTCGTCATTTGCCCTCGTGGTGCATGACCGCGGTGATCAGCGTCGTCAGCAACGCAATCCGTCGCTCGTCGATGTCTGGGTCCGGCAGCACCCCTCGCACCAGCGCGGCTCCGTCGAACACGTTCGTCAACAAAGCCACCAGAACCGGAAAGGTCTCCTCGCCGAAGCTCTCCGCCCCGGGCAGTGCGAGCGCGGCCTGGTAAATCTTCGCGGTATAGGGCCCGAGCGCGTCGCGCAGATGGGCGTTGAGCTTCTCGTCGGTGCGGGCAGCGATCATCAGCTCGTAGAGCACCGCGTTCGTCGGGCTGCTGGTGATGTCCCGCAAAATCGTCAGCGCCGCTTCCAGCGCCGGCCGGTCGGCCGGTATCGCTGGTATGTCAGTGACTCGCTTGGTGAATGACTCCAGTTGGCGGCGCAGCACTTCGGATGCCGTCGCCGCCATGAAATCGCCCATCGTCTCGAAGTGACGGAACAAAGCGCCCACGGACACCCCTGCGCGCTTGGTGATCACGGCAGCGGATGCCCGGGCGTATCCGACCTCGACAATGGTGGCGATGCAAGCCTCGAGGAGCCGCGCGACCGTCTCCTCGCGGCGTTGCTGCTGGGTTCTGGCCATCTCAGGCGCCAACACTCGGCGCAGCTGACGGCTGGGCCGGCTGCACGTGCCGGCCTGCCCGCAGGTACCGGCCCGACTTCACGGTCTGCCCGTAGCCATCGCGGAATTGGCCTCCGAACTGGCCTCCGCGGAAGACCACGGCCCCGCCCACGCCGGTCGCGACCACAGCGTCGTCGTTGCGGTTGACCATGCGGCGCAAGCCACCGTAGAACGGAACCTCTTCCTCGTAGTAGCCGTCGACCGATTCGCCCAGGCCGGCCGGGTCGATCACCACGAAGTCCGCACGGTCGCCCTCGCGCAGGGTGCCGGCGTCGATGCCGAACCACTCTGCCAATTCGCCGGTCAGGCGATGCACCGCCCGCTGGGTGGACAGGAACGGCCTGCCGGCGCGGTAGGCATCGCGGGTCCGCTTGAGCATCCGCAAGCCGAAGTTGTAGAAGGCCATGTTGCGCAGGTGTGCGCCGGCATCGGAGAAGCCCATGTGGATGCTCGGCTCGGCGGCGAGTTTGTTGAGCTGCTTGGTCCGGTGGTTGGCCACGATGGTCGTCCACCGGACGTTGCGCTCACCGTTTTCGACGAGCACATCGAGGAACGCGTCGAGCGGGTGCAGTCCGCGTTCGTCGGCGATCGCGCCGAAACTCTTGCCGATCAACGACTTGTCGGGGCACTCGACGATGACCGCGTCGTGGAAGTCGCGGTGCCACAGCGACGGCCCGAGTTTGATGCGGTCGAACTCCCGGCGGAATCGCCGCCGGTAGGACTCGTCGGCCAGTAACTCGTTGCGCTGCAGCTGGTCGCGCAGGTGCAGGGCTGCCGTTCCGGCACCGAACTCCTCGAAGACCGGCAGATCGATTCCGTCGGAGTACAACTCGAACGGGACCGGCAGGTGCTGGAACCGCACATCAGAGCCCAGGAGCTTGTTCAGCAGGCGGGTGCCAAACCCGAAGACGTACACGGCAAGCGGCATCGACTTGGCATCGGCAGACACCAGCATGCTCATGCGAACTCCCTTGCGCCGGTTGAGTATCCGGCTGCTGGCCAAGAAGAACAGCAGCCCCGACACCGGGTTTTCGATGTCGGGTGCACTCTGCAGAATGCGGCCGCGCTTGCGCAACACCTTGATCAGCCTGCGCCGTTCCCGCCATGTCGCGAAGGTGGACGGCAGCGCACGCGACCGGAAGCGGTCGCCGTCGAGCTTGTCGATTGCCGCGTCCATGCCGGACATGCCGAGAACCCCGGCGTCGAGCGCCTCGTCCAGCAATGCCGCCATCTTCTCCAGTTCGGTGTCGGTGGGCTTGACCGTCGCGTCGGTGGCGCGATCAAGTCCGAGCACCGCGGTCCGCAGATCCGAATGACCCAGTAGCGAGCCGACATTCGGTCCGAGCGGCAGGGCGTCGATCGTCTCGATGTATTCCGCCGCCGTCGACCATGTCCTCTTGGAGTTCAAAGCGCCGTAGACGTATTCGCGCGGCACCGCCTCCACCCGGCTGAACAGATCGGCGGCGTCCTCGGAACTGGCGTAGACCGTCGACAACGAGCAGTTGCCCAGCAAGACCGTGGTGACACCGTGGCGCACCGACTCGCGCAGCCCCGGGTCCAGCAGCACCTCGGCGTCGTAATGGGTGTGCACGTCGATGAAGCCGGGCATGATCCACTTGCCGGCCGCGTCGATCACCTCGGGGCAACCGGTCTCGTCCAAAGGCCCGTCGGAGGGGTCAGCCACCGTGGCCAGCACGCCGTCGCGGATACCGAGCGTACGAGTTTGCGGCGCGCTGCCGGTGCCGTCGAACCACAATCCGTCGCGGATGATCACGTCGTAGGTCACTGTTTCTTCCTCCAGGTGGTCGGGTTGCTACGAACCATAGCATAGATAGCAAGTGCTCGCAATCTTTTATGAGGCGATGGAGCTATCGGGCCAAAATTGCTGGCCGGTGGTGCGTCGCCGGTCAGGGATGGGGGCTCGACGGCGCTACGGTCGGCGCGGCGGTCGAAGCCGTGATCGGCGCTGAGGGGTTCTCGGGGCCCGTTGCCGGGTCCGGCACGGTCACGGCCGGCGGCACGTCGCCGCTGCGGCTGGCCACCGCGGGAATCCGGATGACGGCTGACCGCTGGCCGCATTCGTTGGTTTGCACGGTGAGGGTCTGTTCACCGACGAAGTCGCCATGCGGCTGCGGTCGCAGCGACAGAACCAACGTCGTCGTCTGCGTCGCTGCCGATCCATTCGGTCCGACGCACGGCAACTCAACGTGTTCCGGCTGGGACTGCCATTGACCGTCCGCAAACCGCATGAAGAAAGAACTGGCATCCGGCGCCGATCGGGGATCTTGGGCGAGGTAGACCTCCCCCGTCGCTCCAGAACCCAACCGCCGCGCCACGATGTAACCGGCGAAGGTCGCACCGCTGGGCAACGCCATTGCACGATCTTATCCGCGTGCTCGACGCGAGGCCCGCCTAGTTCATTGAACGAAACGTCTTGCCGCGCAGTATCACCAGATCGGGCCGGTTCAGCACGGCGGGACCCGACCGCGGGTCCTGCGAGTAGCACAACAGCTCAGCTGAGGCCCCGTGATCAAGCCCGGGCCGGCCCAGCCAGCGACGCGCGTCCCAGCACGCCGCGCCCAGCGCCTCGGTCGGGCTCATCCCGATGCCCTTGAGCGCCTCGACCTCGTCGGCGATCCGACCGTGGGAGACCATGCTGCCGGCATCACTGCCGGCGTACACCGGCACGCCCGCATCGCGCGCCGCAGCTACCCGCCCGTAGCCGCGGGCATACAGGTCGCGCATGTGGGCCGCGTAGGTCGGATAGCGCGAAGCGGCGTCGGCGATGCCCGGGAAATTCTCGATGTTGATCAGCGTGGGAACCAACGCCGTTCCGTGCTCGAGCATCAGGGCGATGGTGTCGTCGGTGAGCCCGGTGCCGTGTTCGATGCAGTCGATGCCGGCGTCGATCAGGCCGGGCAGTGCGTCCTCGCTGAAGACGTGCGCGGTGACGCGGGCGCCGTGGGCGTGCGCGGTGTCGATTGCGGCTTTGAGCACGTCGTCGGACCACAGCGGGGCGAGGTCGCCGATGCCGCGGTCGATCCAGTCGCCGACCAGCTTGATCCAGCCGTCGCCGCGGCGCGCCTCCTCGGCCACCGCTGCCGGCAGCTGCGATTCGTCTTCCAGCTCGACAGCGATGCCGGCCTGGTACCGCTTGGGTCTGGCCAGATGTCTTCCGGCCCGGATGATGCGGGGCAGATCGGCGCGGTCGTCGAGGCTACGGGTGTCAGTCGGTGCGCCGCAGTCACGCAAAAGCAGCGCGCCGACGTCGCGCTCCGTCTCAGCCTGGGTGATCGCCTCGTCGAGTTCGATCTCGCCGTGCTGACCGAGCCCGACGTGACAGTGGGCATCCACCAGTCCGGGCACGATCCAGCCGCCGTCAAAAACGGTGTCGGCCCCGGTCACCGGCTCCAGGCTGATACGGCCGTCGACGATCCACAGCTGGACCTCGGTCTCGTCGGGCAGCCTTAGACCTCGCACGTGCAGTCGCACGGTGCGGCTACTTCTTGCCCGGAAACTTCAGCTTGGACAGGTCGAAGTCGGCCAGCCCGGGCGGCAGCTCGTTGAGGCCTTCGGGCATCTGCGACAGGTCGGGAAACCCTGCCGGCATGCCCGGCATGCCCGGCATGCCCGGGCCGAGCGGGCTCCTGACTTTGGCTGGCGTCGGTCCCCGGGCCCCCTTCTTGCCTTTCTTTCCGGCTTTTCCTTTTGCGCCTTTGGCGCCTCTGGCTTTTCGCGTCGCGGACTTGCGGCCCATACCGGGCATGCCCATGCCGCCGAGCATTGACGACATCATCTTGCGGGCTTCGAAGAAGCGGTCGACCAGCTGATTGACGTCGGATACCGTCACGCCCGAGCCGTTGGCGATACGCAGCCGCCGCGACGCGTTGATGATCTTCGGGTCGGCCCGCTCTTGCGGCGTCATGCCGCGGATGATGGCCTGCAAGCGGTCGAGTTGCCTGTCGTCGACTTGGGCCAGTGCCTCCTTCATCTGACCGGCTCCGGGCAGCATGCCCAACAGGTTTCCGATCGGACCCATCTTGCGGATGGCGAGCATCTGCTCTAGGAAGTCCTCCAGCGTCAGCTCACCGGTGCCGATCTTGGCGGCCGCCGCCTCGGCCTGCTCGGCGTCGAAAACCTGCTCGGCCTGTTCGATCAGGCTCAGCACATCGCCCATACCAAGGATGCGGCTTGCCATCCGGTCGGGGTGGAAGACGTCGAAGTCCTCCAGCTTCTCGCCGGTGGAGGCGAAAAGGATTGGGACACCGGTCACCTCGCGGACCGATAACGCGGCGCCGCCGCGGGCGTCACCGTCGAGCTTGGTCAGCGCCACACCGGTGAAGCCGACGCCCTGGTTGAACGCCTCGGCGGTGGTGACGGCGTCCTGACCGATCATCGCGTCCAGAACGAACAGGACCTCATCGGGATTGATGGCCGCGCGGATGGCCGCGGCTTGGGCCATCAGCTCGTCGTCGATGCCCAGCCGCCCGGCGGTGTCGACGATGACTACGTCGAAGTATTTGGCGCGGGCCTCTTCAAGCCCTGCGGTCGCGACGGCAACGGGGTCACCGGGGCCGGACTCGGGCCCTGGTGATCCGGCCCCGGGATGCGGCGCGAACACCGGAACCCCGGCACGTTGACCGACGACTTGCAGCTGGTTCACCGCGGCCGGCCGCTGCAGGTCGCAGGCCACCAGAAGCGGCGTGTGTCCTTGGCCGCGCAGCCAGGCGGCCAATTTGCCGGCCAGCGTGGTTTTACCGGAACCCTGCAGGCCGGCGAGCATGATGACGGTCGGCGGCGTTTTGGCGAACGCCAGCTGGCGGGTCTCGCCGCCCAGGATGCCGATGAGTTCTTCGTTGACGATCTTGACGACCTGTTGTGCCGGGTTGAGGGCACCGGAGACCTCGGCGCCCCGGGCGCGGTCTTTGATCCGGGTAACGAACGCCCGCACCACGGGCAACGAAACGTCGGCTTCCAGCAGCGCAAGCCGGATTTCGCGGGTGGTGGCCTCGATATCGGCGTCGGTCAGTCGACCCTTGCCGCGTAGTCCCTGTAGGGCACCGGTCAATCGGTCAGACAGCGATTCAAACACCCCGCCAGCCTAGTGGTGAGTGCGCGCGCGGCGTGGCCGGGCGCGGCGGGTCACTCTACCGACGCCGAGATTGCCGCCAGGGCTGTCCTGGCGGCCCCGCCACGACCATGATGGCAATCTCGGCGCAAAGCAGAGAGGGCCAGGCTCATGCTCGAGGTGATCGACAAAAGGTCCTGCACCGGCAAGCCGCACGGCTGGATCCACAGCGAACTTCGGCGCCGCTGCGGGGGCCACCGATAGCCGCTGCGACCCGTGATCAGCTCAAGGCACGCATCGACGCCTTGCGGCAGCTCAACTCGCAGCAGTCGTGAGCGATGCCTAGTCGCCGACGGGCTCCTGGAGCACTTCGACCGCTGGGCCACCCAACACGGCCAGCAGATGTTGCTCGACCGCGGCTCGCGCGCCGTGCTCGCCCGCTGCGGCCGGTTCGGCCGTATAGGCGTCGGCCGGCACCGTCACACAAAACACGTCAGCCGCCGTCGACCCAAACGTGTTGACCTTCGCCCAGACGATGTCTGCTCCCGCACGCTCCAGGGCCCGGGTCAGCAGTGCGAGCAAACCCAATCGATCCATGGCACGGACTTCCAGAATCAACTGGCCAGCAGAGGCAGTAGCGAGCCACAAGATGCGGGGCGGGGCGGTCGACCGCGTGACGGGCACCCCGACCTGTATCTCGCCGGCCCGCGCGGTCGCCGCGCTGACGGCGTCGCTGTCGCGCTTCTCCAGCGTGCCGAGAACGTCGACGTCGCCACCCAGGGCACCGGTGAACTGCTGGCGCAGCAGGCCCGCTTCGGGCGGCGAACCAAACAGCGGCGACGCCACGAATTCGACGATCGCCACACCCTCGTGAATGTTGGCCGATGCCGAATGGATCCGCAGTGAGTTCAGAGCCAGCACCGCTGCGGCTTTCGACACCAATCCCCGCTGGTCCGGTGCAACCATGACCACGTGCATGCGCTCACTGTCGCCGGGCTTGACCTCCACGTGGACCCCGTGGTCGGCTGCCAGCGAAAGATAATGGGGCGCAGTGGGTTCCGCATGTGGCAGCGGCTCACCCGCCATCACCATCCGGCAGCGGCGCACCAGGTCCTCGATCAGGGAAGCCTTCCACTCGCTCCACACCCCGGGGCCGGTGGACTTGGAGTCCGCCTCGGTCAGCGTCCGCAAGACCTCGAGCAGTAGCGGGTCGCCGCCCAGCGCTTCCGATACCCGCTTGATGGTCTCCGGGTCGTTGAGGTCACTTCGGGTGGCAACCACAGGCAGCAGCAGGTGGTGGCGGACCAGTTTCGACACGAAGTCGACGTCTGCGGGCGAGATCCCCAGCCTGGGCCCCATCTCTAAAGCCATCTCGGCCCCGAGCACGCTGTGATCAACACCCCGCCCTTTCCCGATGTCGTGCAGCAGCGCGCCAAGCGCCAGCAAATCGGGTCGGGCCACCCGGGTGGACAGCGGCGCCGCGTTGACGGCCGTCTCGACCAAATGACGGTCCACCGTCCACTTGTGTGCGACGTCGCGAGGCGGAAGATCGCGGATTGCGTCCCATTCCGGCAACAACCGGCCCCACAGCCCGGTACGGTCGAGCGCTTCGATCGTCGCGACTGTGGTGGGGCCGGCGGACAGCACCACGAGAAAGTCGTCCAACGCCTCGCGCGGCCAAGGCATTGGCATTTCGGGGGCGCTAGCGGCCAGGCGACTCAGCGTGCCGGCGCCGATCGGCAATCCGGTGTGAGCCGACGCAGCGGCCACCCGGAGCACCAGACCGGCGTCGCTTTCGGGGTGAGCATCGCGGGCGAGCACAATTTCGTCGGCATACTCGACGACGCCCTCGTCCAGTGGCCGGCGCTTCGGCCGCCGCACCAAGGCCGCAATGCCGCGGCGAGGCAACGCGTTTTGGGCGGTCCGCAAACCCGTTTCGGCGTGGTAAGCAATGGTGCGGCCGGCGGTGGACAGCATGCGCGCCAGGTCAAACCTGTCGCCGAAATGCAAGGCGGCGCTAATCTCGTCGGCGAACTGGGCCAGCAACAGATCACGTCCGCGTCCAGATACCCGGTGCAGCTCGGTGCGCACATCGAGCAGCGTCAAATACGCAGCATCCAGGGAACCGCCCGGCATGTCCGGGTTGGCCATACCGTGGCGATCGATGAGCTGGGCGACCCCCAGCGCGTCCAGCAATTGCACATCGCGAAGGCCGCCACGACCCGATTTCAGGTCGGGCTCGGCCCGCTGTGCAATCCGGCCACAACGCTGCCAGCGGGCATGCGTCATTTCGACAAGCTCGTCCATTCGGGAACGAATTGCGCTGCGCCACTGCCGTCGCGCCCCCTCGATCAGTTCCGCCGACAGCCGGGCATCCCCGGCGATGTGGCGTGCGTCCAACATGCCGAGCGCAACCACCAAGTCGCTGTTGGCGACACCCAGGGCCCCGGACACGGTCCGCACGCTGTGGTCAAGCCGAACGTTGGCGTCCCACAGCGGATACCACAACCGATCGGCGACCCCCTGCAGCACCTCAGCAGACTTGTTGTCGTGCAACAGCATTAGGTCCAGATCGGAGTACGGCAGCAGCTCGCGGCGGCCCAAGCCTCCGATTCCGACGATCGCGAAGCCGCCGCCGTCGGTGATCCCGATCTCGGCCGCCTTGGCCAGCAACCAAGACTCGTGCAGGTCCAGCCAGGCTTGCCGCAGCCCCGCCGCATCCAGTTGACGGCTGCCCGACAGCAGTCGGCGCCGCGAGGCAGCCAAATCGCTTGTCCCGCCGGCGCTTCCTGTCCCCGATTTCTCCGACACCCCGGACGGTTCGGGCCGGTTCGGTTTCATAACCTCCTGGCCCGCCCGGGATGAATCAGCAATTGGCGGCTAGCGTCATAACGCATCGGTTCCGCGTTCACCCGTGCGCACTCGCACAATGGTTTCCACGGGGCTCACCCAGACTTTGCCATCACCGATCTTGCCGGTGCGCGCCGCCCGGACGATGCTGTCCACGACTTTGTCGACGATGGAATCATCGACGACGACCTCGATCCGCACCTTCGGCACGAAATCCACCGAGTATTCAGCACCCCGGTAAACCTCGGTGTGACCCTTCTGCCGTCCGTAGCCCTGAATTTCGCTGACGGTCATCCCCAGGACGCCCGCGTCCTCGAGGCTGGCCTTGACGTCGTCGAGCGTGAACGGCTTTACGATCGCGGTGATCAGCTTCATTTCTGCTCCGCCTCCACTTTCTCGTCGGCGCGCTCCTCCAAGCCATTGCGGGTGTCTTCCACAGCGGCCCGGGGAGGTAGCACCGAGCCGGTAGCCACTGCGAAATCGTAACTGCTCTCGGCGTGCTCAGACTCATCGATACCTGCCGCTTCTGCCTCAGGACTGAGACGCAGCCCCATGGTGTACTTCAGGATCAAGGCCAGGATAAGCGTGACGACGCCAGAATAGATGAGAACACTGAACGCGCCGACCGTTTGCCGTTCCAGTTGATCCCAGCCGCCGCCGTAGAACAATCCCTTGGACACGCCCGCGACGCCGTTGATGGCTACGCTCTCCGGTGCGGCCAGCAGACCCACCAGCAGGGTGCCGGCCAGACCTCCGACCAGGTGGACCCCGACCACGTCGAGCGAGTCATCGAACCCGAGCTTGAATTTCAGCCCGACCGCCAACGCGCACACCACACCGGCGACCAGGCCGATCACCAGGGCACCCAGCACGTTGACCGACGAACAGGACGGTGTGATGGCGACCAGCCCTGCGACGATGCCCGATGCCGCTCCCAGCGTTGTCGCCTTGCCGTCGCGGATGCGCTCGGTGAGCAGCCAGGCGAGCATGGCCGTGGCCGTCGCGATCGTGGTGGTCATGAATGTCGCCGCCGCGGCGCCGTTGGAGCTGGTAGCCGAGCCGGCGTTGAACCCGTACCAGCCGAACCACAGCAACCCCGCACCGAGCATCACGAACGGCACATTGTGGGGGCGGAACAGCGTGGTGGGCCAGCCTTTGCGCCTGCCCAGCACGATCGCCAGCATCAGACCGGCCATACCGGAGTTGATATGGACCGCGGTGCCTCCGGCGAAGTCGATCGCGTGCAGCTTGTTGGCGATCCAGCCGCCGTGCTCGGAAGCGAATCCGTCAAACGCGAAGACCCAGTGCGCGACCGGGAAGTAGACCAACGTGGCCCACAGTCCGGCGAACACCAGCCAGGCGCTGAACTTCAACCGGTCGGACACCGCCCCCGAGATCAGCGCGACCGTGATGATCGCGAACATCAGCTGGAATGCCACGAATACGGTGGCGGGCAAGGTGCCTGCCAGCGGGATATCTGTCGCCGCGGTGCCCTTGCTCGGATCGGCGGCCACAGCATTGCCACCGATGAGACCCTTCAGGCCCCAGTATTCGGTCGGGCTGCCGATAACGTTGCCGGTGTCGTTGCCGAACGCCATCGAGTAGCCGTAGAGCACCCACAGCACCGTCACCACGCCCATCGCGCTGATGCTCATCATGAGCATGTTGAGCACGCTCCTGGCGCGCACCATGCCCCCGTAAAAGAACGCCAGACCCGGCGTCATCAACAGCACCAGCGCGGCACTGGCCAGCATCCAGGCGGTGTCGCCGGTATCGGGCTGGCCCAGTATCGGGTATGTCACTCGCTATCACCTCCGGTCGGCCCTGAATTGGCCGTCAGACATGTGCCTGATGACCTGATCTGAGAACCTTGCGCAATGCTTGTTTCGGCAGTGGGGCCACCGTGTTTCGGCGGCATTAACGTCACACTTGCCGGGTAAGGGGGTTCAGCCGAGCAGGGCGTCGACGAAGGCCGTCGGCTCGAACGGCGCCAGATCGTCGGGGCCTTCACCCAGCCCGACCAGCTTTACGGGCACGCCGAGTTCTTCTTGGACGCGGAAAACGATGCCGCCCTTCGCGGTTCCGTCCAGCTTGGTCAGGACGGCGCCGGTGATGTCGACCACGTCGGCGAACACCCGAGCCTGGGCCAGCCCGTTCTGCCCGATCGTGGCGTCGAGCACCAGTAGCACCTCGTCGACCGCGGCGCGCTTAGTGACCACGCGCTTGACTTTGCCGAGTTCGTCCATCAGCCCGACCTTGGTGTGCAGCCGTCCGGCGGTGTCGATGAGCACCACGTCGGCGCCCGAGGCGATGCCCTTATCGACGGCGTCGAACGCCACCGCGGCCGGATCCGCGCCTTCGGCGCCGCGCACCACCTCTGCGCCCACCCGCGACGCCCAGGTCTGCAGTTGATCGGCCGCTGCGGCGCGGAAGGTGTCGGCCGCGCCCAGCACCACGCGCCGGCCGTCGGCCACCAGCACCCGCGCCAACTTGCCGACGGTGGTGGTTTTGCCGGTACCGTTCACGCCGACGACCAGCAGCACTGACGGATGGTCGGCGTGCGGCAGGGCGTAGATCGAGCGGTCCATGTCGGGCTGCAGCTCTTTGATCAGCACGTCGCGCAGTGTGGCCTTTGCGTCGGCCTCGGTGCGCACATCGCTGCTGGCCAGTCGGCTGCGCAGTTGCGAGATGACCGACTCGGTGACCACCGGGCCCAGGTCGGCGACCAGCAGGGTGTCTTCGACGTCCTGCCAGGCGTCTTCGTCCAGGTCGCCGCCGCCGATCAAGCCCAGCAGGCTGCGTCCCAACGCATTCTGCGATTTGGACAGGCGACCGCGGAGGCGTTCCAGCCGGCCTTCGGGTGGTTCGATGGCCTCGATCTCGGGGGCTTCCGGCGCCGGCGGGGCCGCGGGGGGTGCCGGGGCCTCGGGCGCCTCGGGAGGCTGCAGGGCCTCCGGGGCCGGCGGAGGTGCAGGCCGCGACGTGATGGTCTCGGGTTCCGGGAGTTCAACCTCGGAGATGGTGCGCCGCGGCGCGTCGCGAGGGACGGTCGCGTCGTCACCTACCGCGGGCAGGCCGGTGGTGTCGATACGATCGGCCGGTGCGGTCTGGGTGAATGCGATGCCCGACGACGCGGTGTAACCGCCCGAACGGTCGATTGCGCCGGGTTGGGGCCGGGCGGTGAAGCTGATCCGTCTCCGGCGGTAACGCGCCAGGCCCAGGACCAGCGCGGCGATGACAACCAGGACGGCTATGACGCTTAGGACCGCGATGGCGATCCAAAGACCTTGGGACACGCTGACATTCTTCCAGGGGCGCCACGTGGACCAGTCGGCGGCAGCCGCTACCCGCGTTAGAGACCCTAGGACGACTGAGAGACCAGTCGCTCCACCCGCTGGCCGCGCATCCGCTGCGAGATCACCGCGGTGATGCCGTCGCCCTGCATGGTCACGCCATAAAGCGCGTCGGCGACCTCCATTGTCGGCTTCTGGTGCGTGATGATGATGATCTGCGACTGCGCCCGCAGCTGCTCGAACAGGCCAATCAGGCGGCGCAGGTTCGTGTCGTCAAGCGCGGCCTCCACCTCGTCCAAGATGTAAAACGGCGACGGACGGGCCCGGAAGATCGCCACCAGCATCGCCACCGCCGTCAGCGCCTTTTCGCCGCCGGAGAGCAGGGAGAGCCGGGTGATCTTCTTGCCGGGTGGGCGGGCCTCCACCTCGATGCCGGTGGCGAGCATGTCGTCCGGATCGGTCAGCCGCAGCCGACCTTCCCCACCGGGAAACAGCGACGTGAATACGTCCCGGAATTCGCGTTCCACGTCGGCGTAGGCGTCGCTGAACACCTGCAGAATGCGCGCATCGACGTCGGCGACGACGTCCAGCAGATCCTTTCGGGCGGCCTTGACGTCCTCGAGCTGAGTGGACAGGAAGTTATAGCGCTCCTCCAGCGCAGCGAACTCCTCCAACGCCAACGGATTGACCCTGCCCAGTTCGGCCAGCTCACGCTCGGCCCGTTTGGCCTGCCGCTCCTGGGTAGCCCGGTCATACGGCATCGGGGCAGGTGCGACCACCTGCTCACCACGCTCCCGGGCCTGCTCGAACTCGGCGATCTCGAGCTCGGTGGGCGGTAGCGGGACCTGCGGACCATACTCGGCGATCAGGTCGCTCGGTGCCATCCCGAACTGCTCGAGCACCGTCTGCTCGAGCTGCTCGATCCGTAGCGCAGCCTGCGCGTTGGCCACCTCGTCGCGGTGCAGCGAATCGGTGAGGGCGGCCACTCGGCCGCTTAATGCGTTCACCTCGTCGCGCACCGCCGCCATCGCCGCCGAACGCTGCTGGCGTTCGGTGGCCAGCGCATCGCGGATCTTGGATGCCGCGTCGACCACCCGGTCCAGCCGCTGCGCCAGTAGCCGCCCGGCGTCGGCCACCGCCGCTGCCACGGCGGCCGCACGCAGTCGCGCCTCGCGCGCTTGCTGGGCCCGCAACCGTGCTTCGCGTTCGGCGGCGGCCGCCCGGCGCAACGAATCCGCTCGCCCGCGCACCGCGTTGGCACGCTCCTCGGCGGTCCGCACCGCCAGCCGGGCCTCCACTTCGACGCCCCGGGCGCTTTCGGCGGCGGCGGCAATCTGCTGGCGGGCCGTTGCATAACTGGGCTCTTCCACCTGCACATGCTGGGTTTCTTGGGCGTTGCGCAGCCGCGTTTCGAGTTCGGTGACTTCTTCGACGGTCTGCGCGCGCCCCGCTTCCAGCTCCTCGCGCTGCCGCAGCAACCTGCCCCACTCTTCGTCGGCCGCGCGGGCTTCCTGCCCGAGCCGGCCCAGCTGCTCGTACATCGCCGAGATCGCGGTGTCGGATTCGTTGAGCGCGGCTAATGCCTGCTCTGCCGAGTCCTGACGGGCGGCCTGCTCGGTGAGTGCGCCGGACAGCGCAGCGCTCAGTTGAGCGACCTGCGCCTCCGCGGCGGCGAGCTCGCTGCCGGCCTTGTCGATTTCCGAGGTGACCTCGAGCGTGGACAGCTTGCGGTCAGAACCGCCGGTCACCCAGCCGGCACCCACCAGATCACCGTCGAGCGTGACCGCGCGCAACTGCGGACGCGCTGCCACCAGCTCCAGCGCTTGGTCGAGGTCGTTGACCACCGCGACACCCGAAAGCATGGCCGTCATGGCGCCGCGCAGCCGCGCGGGCGCGTCGATCAAGTCCAGCGCCCACAGCGCGCCGCCTGGCAGGGCGTCATGCGGCACGGGATGGTCAGTCGGCCAGTCACCCAACACCAGCGCCGCGCGGCCTCCGTCGGCTTCCTTGAGCGCGGCGACCGCGGAACGGGCCGCGCCGAAGCTTTCGGCGGCCAGCGCGTCGGCTGCTGACCCGAGCACCGCGGCCAGCGCCGCTTCGTAGCCGGAGCGAACTTTCACCAACTTGGCGAGTGGCCCGAAAATCCCTGTGCCAGTGTGGTTTTGCGCAAGCCAGGCCGCGCCGTCCTTGCGCTCCAGCCCCACCGAGAGCGCATCGATGCGGGCTCGCAACGAGGCCACCCGGCGCTCGGCGTCCCGCTCGGCCGACTGCAGTTCGGCTACGCGTTCGTCAGCCAACCGTAACGCGGCCACGGTCCGCTCGTGGTGCTCGTCGAGGCCCACCTCGCCCTGATCCAGTTCGCCGGCACGTCCCTGCACGGTTTCGAATTCCGCCCGGGTCTGCTGCGCGCGCGTGGCGGCCTGTTCGATGCGTTCGGACAGGCGCGCAACGCTGTCATCGATCGATTCGACGCGCGCCCGCATGGTCTCCACCTGACCGGCCAGCCGAGCCAGACCCTCGCGCCGGTCCGCCTCCGCTCGGACCGCCGCCAGATGGGCTCGATCGGCCTCGACGGCTTCGCGCTCGCGGTCGGCCAATTCGGCGCGGGCGGCATCCAGCCGGGTGCGTGTCGCGGCCAGTTCCGCCAACAACTGTTGCTCGGCGACCGCCACCCGCTCGGCCTCGGCGTCCAGTGCGTCGGGGTCGGTGTCGCTGGTTGGCAGCGGCTCGGCATCGAGATGGTGAGCGCGTTCGCGGGCGATGCGCACCGTCGCGGCCACGCGTTCGGCCAGTGCGGACAGCGCGAACCAGGTGTGCTGGACCGACTCCGTCCGAACCGAGAGTTCGGCCAGCGCCGTCTCGTGCGCGGTCAGTTCCTCGGATCCCACGGCCAGGCGGGAGGCGACCTCATCATGCTCGCGGCGGATGGCGGCCTCGGCCTCGAAGATCGCGTCGCGCTCCACCTGCCGGCTGACCAGGTCGTCGGCGGCCAGCCGCAACCGGGCGTCACGCAGGTCAGCCTGGATGGTTTGGGCGCGACGGGCCACCTCGGCCTGACGGCCCAACGGTTTGAGCTGACGGCGCAGTTCGGTGGTCAGGTCGGTGAGCCGGGCCAGGTTCGCCGACATCGCGTCGAGTTTGCGGAGGGCTTTTTCCTTGCGCTTGCGATGCTTGAGCACGCCGGCGGCTTCTTCGATGAACGCGCGGCGGTCTTCGGGCCGCGACTGCAAAATCTCGTCGAGCTTGCCCTGTCCCACGATGACGTGCATCTCGCGGCCGATTCCGGAGTCGCTCAGCAGCTCTTGAATATCCATCAAACGGCAACTGCTGCCGTTGATTTCGTATTCACTGGCGCCGTCGCGGAACATCCTGCGGGTGATCGACACCTCGGAGTATTCGATCGGCAGCGCGTTGTCGGAATTATCGATGGTGACGGTGACTTCGGCGCGGCCCAGCGGGGCCCGCGACGAAGTGCCGGCGAAGATGACGTCTTCCATCTTTCCGCCGCGCAGCGTCTTTGCTCCCTGCTCCCCCATGACCCAGGCCAGGGCATCGACGACATTGGATTTGCCCGAGCCGTTGGGCCCGACGACGGCGGTGATGCCCGGCTCGAAACGCAGAGTCATCGGCGATGCGAAGGACTTGAAGCCCTTCAGCGTCAGACTCTTGAGGTACACGAGCTGCCAGACTACCGCTCGATTTGTCGGCTACCGCTCAATTGCCCGGCTTCTCCTCGCGCCGCCCGGCGGCGCGCATCGTCGCCGGGCTACCGCTCAACGAAGCCGAGGAACTGCTCTTGTGGCTGCGACCAGTCGGCGACGACGTTGTCGACGTGACCCGGTGTGGCGCCGCCTTCCAGCTGCTGCAGCAGTTTCTCGGAGGATTGGCGCGGTCCCTGGGCGACCACCAGCACGCGACCGTCGGCTTGGTTGGCCGCGTAACCGGTGAGGCTCAGCTCAAGCGCCCGGCAGCGCGTCCACCAGCGAAAACCGACCCCCTGGACCCTTCCGTGCACCCAGGCGGTGAGCCGGACGTCAGGCTCCGGCATCGGCGACCCCGACCTTGACGGTGGTAGGGGACTTGAGGGTGCGCCCGACGGTGCAGACCTGCTCGATGGCCCGGTTGACCACGACCAGCAGTCGTTCCTTCTCGTCCTGGGGTAATCCGGACAGGTCCAGCTCGAGGGTCTCCTCGAGCAGCGGATAGCGCTCCTGCTCACGATCGGCGACGCCGGACACCTTGATCACCGCTTTGTAGTCGTCGCCGAGCCGGCGGGCCAGCGGATGGTCGGTGGACATCCCGCTGCATGCGGCGAGTGCGATCTTGAGCAGCTCGCCGGGGGTGAACACGCCGTCGACGTCTTCGGAGCCGATGAGTACCTGCGCGCCACGCGAGCTGCATCCCGTGTAGCGACGAGTTCCGGCGCGTTCCACCCATAGTTCGGTCATGACTTCTTTCTACCGGGTGGTCCTTGCGCCGAGATCGACGGCAGCGCGGAAAAGTTCGAGGATGCACCACGCCAACGTCGATCTCGACGCATGCGTCGGCAGGCATAGCGATTTATGGCCACCGTCGTCGCCCTCCACGCACATCCGGACGACGAGGTGGTCCTGACCGGTGGCACCCTCGCGCGGGCGGCGGCAGCCGGTCATCGCGTGGTCATCGTAACGGCGACCGACAGGCGCATGGGCAATGAGGACGACGGTCCCCGGCTAGACGAATTGCGATTGAGCGCAGGCATTCTCGGAGTGCACCGCGTCGAGTGCCTCGGCTACGCCGATAGCGGGTACGGCCTGGTGTTCCACCCAGACCCGCCCGGACGGGTCAGGTTCGGGCGGGCCGATGTTGAGGAGGCGGCGCGGCGGCTTGCGACGATACTTCGCGAGGAAGACGCGGACCTGCTGCTTAGCTACCAGCGCAACGGCGGCTACGGCCACCGTGACCATGTGCAGGTGCATCACGTCGGCAAGCGGGCCGCCGAACCTGCAGCGACTCCGCGAGTACTCGAGGCGACGATGCCGCGCGAATTACTGCGTCTAACCAGCGATCTCGCTCATCTGCTGCGACTCCCGGCACCGTACGACCCGGGCGCCGTCCGCACCGCGTACGCTCCACGAGCGACCATCACCCACCGGATTGACGTATTCCGTTTTGCGCGTCAGAAGCGAGACGCGTTCGCCGCCCACCGCTCACAGATCGGCAGTTCCGGCCGCGCGGATGTTCGGGGTACTGCTTCAACTACCACCCCAAGCGTTCGGCCTGCTATTTCCCCGCGAGTGGTTCATCGAGACGGCATTGTCACCGGCAACCGTGCGCCGCGACGTCTTCGATTGACTCAGCCAAGTGCCGCCGAATGTGGCCACTGAGGTCACCGTTGAGTGTGTGCTGACGGCCTTGCGGGTGAATTGAGGGCGGGAATTCCGCGATTCGGCCGCCTTACACGCACAGTCAACGCCATGCACGCCCACCCAAAGCCCATAGCGCACAGTCGACGCCATGACCAAACTTACCGCCGCGGCCGCGGCTGACATTTCGGGCAGTAAAACGACGAGCGGTTCATGAACTTCTCCCGGCGCATCACCGCGCCGCAGCGCCGGCAGCTTTCGCCTTCCCGGCCATAGGCGTCCAGCGATCGGTCGAAGTAACCGGATTCGCCGTTGACGTTGACATACAGGGAATCGAACGAGGTCCCGCCCTTCGCCAGCGCATCGCGCATCACGTCGGCGGCAGCGTCCAGGACTGCAGTCAGTTGGCCACGGCTCAAGGTGGCGGCGATCCGTGCGCCGTGCACCTTGGCGCGCCACAGCGCCTCGTCGGCGTAGATGTTGCCGATCCCCGACACCACCTGCTGATCGAGAAGCTGGCGCTTGACCTCGGAGTGCTTGCGCCGCAGAACTTTCACCACCGAGTCGGCGTCGAACCGGGGGTCCAGCGGGTCGCGCGCGAGGTGGGCGACGGGCACCGGCACCAGGCCGCCGTCCACGTCCACCAGGTCGGCAAGCATCCACCCGCCGAAGGTGCGTTGATCAGCGAAGCTCAGCACGGTCCCGTCGTCGAGCAACGCCGAGATCCGGACATGGTCGGCGCGCGGTACCCCACCCAGCAGCATCTGCCCGCTCATCCCGAGGTGCACTACGAGTGCGGTGTCCGGATCACCCTCCCCGGAGTCCAGCGTCAGCCAGAGGTACTTGCCGCGCCGATCGGTGCCGGTGATCCGTGCGCCGGGCAGTCGGGCGGTAAGGTCGGCGGGCCCGGCCTCGTGGCGGCGCACCGCGCGGGGGTGATGTATTCGAACCGCCACGATCGTTTTGCCCACCACATGGGCCTGCAAGCCGCGGCGCACCACCTCGACTTCGGGCAGTTCAGGCATTTAGACGGACGTTTTCCCCGCGGTGTCCAGCGCTTCCAGCGCTTTCCAGGTGGCTGCGGCGGCCTTTTGCTCGGCCTCCTTCTTGGAGCCGCCCACACCCGACCCGTATTCGGTGTCCATCACGACGACGACCGCGGTGAATTCCTTGTCGTGGTCCGGGCCGGTGGAGGTAACCACATAGGACGGCGCGCCCATGCCGCGAGCCGCGGTCAGCTCCTGCAGGCTGGTCTTCCAGTCCAGCCCGGCTCCCAGCGTGGGCGCGGCGTCCAGCAGCGCTCCGAATAACCGCAGGATCACCTCACGCGCCGTCTCGATCCCGTGCTCGATGTAGATCGCGCCCAGTAGCGATTCCATGCCGTCGGCCAGGATGCTTGACTTGTCGGCGCCACCGGTGTTCGCTTCGCCCCGCCCCAGAAACAAGTGAACGCCGAGACCTTCTTCGGACAGGTTTCGCGCGACGTCTGCCAACGCCTGGGTGTTGACCACGCTGGCCCGCAACTTGGCCAGATCTCCTTCCGAACGGTCGGGATGGCGATGGTAGAGCTCGTCGGTGATGGTCAGACCCAGGACGGCGTCGCCGAGAAATTCCAGACGCTCATTGGTCGGCAGTCCGCCGTGTTCGTAGGCGTAGCTGCGGTGTGTCAATGCCAGCGAGAGCAGCTCATCGGGTAGCTCGACCCCGAGCGCACCCAGCAGAACCTGCCGGGAGCTCACCGCTTGTCCCGCGAGGTGTCCGACTCGGGAGAGAAGATGCCAGCCAGCTTGGCCCACCGCGGGTCGATGCGGTCATGGTGATGGTCGGGCTCAGCCGTGAGCGAAACACCGCATTCGGGGCACAATCCCGGGCAATCGGGCGTGCACACGGGCGAGAACGGGAGTTCCAGTCCTACGGCGTCAATGATGGACTGCTCGAGATCGATGGTGTCGTCGACGATGCGACCGACCTCGTCTTCCTCGGTGGTCGCCTCGGTCGTGCTGTCCGGGTACGCAAAAAGTTCCGTCAAATCGACTTGCACGCGTCCGTTGACCGGGGTCAGGCAACGGGCGCATTCGCCGACGGTGGGAGCAGTCACCGTGCCGGTGACCAGCACGCCTTCGGACACCGACTGGATCCGCAAATCCAGTTCCAACGGGGCACCCGGGTCGATCCCGATCATGTCCAGTCCGATGCGCGACGGGCTGGGAATGGTCTCACGCAGGGTAACCATCGCTCCCGGGCGTCGCCCGAGGCGTGTGATGTCAACCGTCATCGGCGAGGTCGGATGGCGCTGCGCCGTACTGCTGTGCTGCCGCGTCATAGAAGAAATCCTACGGCGCCGATCGCATAATGCCAGGGCGCAGGCGCGTTCACCGAGGTGATCGCGCTCGAACGGGAGGGCTTGAAGCGAAAGCTAGCGCGTCGCGTAGTCGTGAGTACCGGCTGCCGTTCGGAGTTGGTGGCGGCCGCGCCCCACGGACCGAAGGGTGCCGTTGAGGAATTCCTCGAACTCAGCGAGCTTGTTGTCGACGTAGACATCGCACTCACCGCGCAGGCGGTCGGCCTCGGCGTGCGCCGTATCGATGAGCCGTGTGGCTTCCGCGGTGGCCGCCTGCACCACCTCGTTCTGCGACACCAGGCGCTGCTGTTCCTTGATGCCCTCTTGCACGGCCTTCTCGTAGGAGATGTTGCCGTTTTCGATCAGCCGATCGGCTTCGGCTTGGGCGCGGCCGACGCTGGCTTCGTACTCGCGTTTCGTCGCCGTGGCGATGCGAACCGACTCCTCGCGAGCCTCACCGACCATCCGTTCGCTATGCTGACGCGCCTCGCCCACCATCCGGTCGGCCTGCGCTTTCGCGTCGGACAGGAGCCGGTCAGCCTCCGCGCGGGCGTGGTTGAGCATCGACTCTGACTCAGTCGTCGCCGAGGACACCATGGATTCGGCGTGCGCCTTGGCGTCCTGCAGCATCGAATCACGCGCGTCGAGCACATCCTGGGCGTCATCCAGCTCGCCTGGGATCGCATCTTTGATGTCGTCGACCAGCTCCAGCACGTCACCGCGGGGCACCACACAACCGGCCGTCATCGGAACGCCACGGGCTTCTTCGACGATGGCGCTCAATTCGTCCAGCGCTTCAAAAACTCGATACACGGCCATACCCTCCTGGCGTCGTTGTTGTTACTAGTGTGCCTGGCGTTGCCTTTGTGACAGTGGTGGCGACGCGGGTGTGTCGGGTATTTGCATGACCGAGCTTGTACGGAGCTCGGAAAGCCCGTCCAACCCGAGACTCGTACCGCCTGCCGCCCGAATTGAAGCCGCCCGACAGTAATGGGCCCGTGTTTGTGAGTTCCGAATGGAAGCAGATGCGAGGAGTTGCATCAACACACCGTGGCGATTGGACCATGCACGCCGTGGCGATTGGACCATGAAGGTAGATTGTTCCAGGATTTTTCCGCTGCCACCCGCGCAGGTCGGTGTACTCGTCATCACGCCGACCAGCAGGTGCTGGTACCGAGATGGCAGCGGGCGAGTAGTTGATGGCATCAGGATAGGCGGCGCAGTGGACAGGCCCACGGACCGAGGTAGCGACACCGCAAGGCCGGCCGCACCAACGCTATATATATTTCCGCATGCCGGTGGCTCTGCGACTTTTTACGCTCCCTTTGCCAAGGCCTTCTCCGCGGATCTCAAACGGATTGCCGTCCAATATCCCGGCCGGGGCGATCGGGGCCTGACGCAGCTCCCAAGCATTCCAGCGTTCGCGGACGAAATCTTTGCCATGATGGCGCCCTCAGCCCCAACCGACGGTCGAGTGGCCTTTTTTGGCCACAGCATGGGCGGACTGCTGGCCTTCGAAGTGGCGCTGAGGTTCCAATCAGCCGGACACCCGATCTCCGCTCTGTTTGTGTCGTCCTGTGCGGCACCGGGCCATATCCGATACAAGGAACTACAGGGATCCGATCGTGACATCTTGAACTTGGTCGCCCAGGTGACCGACACAAATCCGCAGCTTCTGGCCAATGACGAGTTCGCCTCGACAATCCTGCCCACATTGCAAAGCGTCCGGGCCATTGCGGGTTACACGCGCCCACCAGAAGTAACGGTGTCATGCCCGATCCACGCGTTCGTTGGGGATAACGACATCCTTGTGGCCGACGAAAACATGGCGGCCTGGTCCGACCGCACCACAAAGGAGTTCTCCATCCGGGTGCTCCCGGGGGATCATTTTTACCTTTACGACAATTTGCCAAAGTTGGTAAAAGTCATCGAGGAGACAACTCTCGATCGGTGCGGCAGAGATTAGCTGTGTGGGCGGTCATGGGTGGTCGGCGGATCGGGGTCGCCACCCAGGTATTCGCTGGTCGCAAGTTCGCCACACATAGCGCTGGAGTCCAGTTCGCGCAGACCCCCCGGCCCAGGACATCCGCCAGCCGGCCCGGTGGCGGGCTGGCGCCAGCAACGCCGCTCAACAGGCAAGGATCGCCGCTGTGAAAACGGTGCGCTGGTCCCAAAACAAACCGGCCCCGTCACCCGCCGGAATACCGCAAGCCTGATCCCACTCTACTGGCCATCCGTCACCCCTGCACCACGAGCAACACGAACCACCGTGACCCACAACACATATGACCTGCAAGAACGCCAAGTGCATGTCAAAATCGTTGACACACGGCACAATCACACCGCGCGGCCACCGTATGGAATCTGTGGATTTGTAAATTGCGTCCCCTTCCCGGTTAAACCATGCTTACCTTGTTCAAGGGACTGGTTGTCGGGGGGGAAGATCATCACCCCCCCGACCATCTAACTCGTAAGCGCACGACGCTCGGACCAGCAGGTGCCGTGCGCCACGCACCGCGCTAGGGCCTCATCAGCTCAGACCGGCAGGGGCTCCAAGAGGGTCAGCAAAGCCGCTTAACAGGCGACACACAGGGTGCGTGCCCATAATGAACGCCTACAGCGAAAACGGGAAGGTAATGCAATGCCGGTGACCGACTCTTCCATCCCCGCTTTGCTGCAGGAGCGGGCTGACCAACAGCCCGATACGGTGGCGTTCACATACATCGACTATGAGCAGGACCCAACAGGTTTTGCTGAGCACCTAACATGGTCACAGGTGTCCCGGCGCGCGCGCATCGTTGCTGAAGAGCTCGCGCTGTGCGGCTCGCCCGGCGACCGGGTCGTGATCTCGGCGCCGCAGGGTTTGGAATACGTCGTCGCCTTTTTAGGGGCGCTGCAGGCTGATTTCATCCCGGTTCCACTCTCAACACCGCAATTTGGCATTCATGACGACCGGATTTCCTCAGTGCTGCGGGATTCGCAGCCGGTGGCCATTCTCACGACTTCGGCTGTGGTCAGCGATGTCAACAAGTACGCTGGCGCCCAGGACGGTCAGCCCCCGCCACTTGTCATCGAGGTCGACCTGCTCGACTTGGATTCGCCCCGCGAGCTTACGCACAGGCAGCACTACTCTTCCGGCGCGGCATATCTCCAATACACGTCCGGCTCAACGCGCACGCCGGCCGGTGTCATCGTGTCGCACAAGAACGTCATCGCCAACGTGACGCAAAGTCTGTATGCCTACTTTGGCGATCCTGCAACCGTTCCGAGCAGCCTGACTGTGGTGTCGTGGCTGCCGCTGTACCACGACATGGGCCTGATTCTCGGAATTTGTGCGCCCATGGTGGCCGGGCGCAGCGCAGTGTTGATGAGCCCAATGTCGTTTTTGCTCCGCCCGGCCTGCTGGATGCAACTGCTTGCCACCAGCGGTCAGTGCTTTTCTGCGGCACCGAATTTCGCTTTCGAATTGGCCGTGCGGAGAACGTCCGACACGGACATGGCCGGGCTCGACCTCGGCGAGGTGCTGGGAATCGTCAGCGGCAGCGAACGAATCCATGTCGCAACGGCGAAGCGTTTCACGGAGCGTTTCGCTCCGTATAACCTGAGCGCAAAGGCGATACGACCCTCTTATGGGCTCGCGGAGGCAACGCTATACGTGGCAGCTCCCGAAGCCGGCACCGCGTCCAAGACGGTCCGCTTCGACTATGAGCACTTGACCGCCGGTCAGGCCAAACCCTGCGGGACCGAAGGGACAGTCGGTACTGAACTCATCAGCTACGGCTCGCCCGACTCTTCGTCAGTGCGAATCGTCAACCCGGAGAACATGACTGAGAACCCTGCGGGAACCGTCGGTGAGATCTGGGTGCACGGCGACCATGTGGCCATGGGATATTGGCGCAAGCCGGAACAAACCGCGCGCATTTTCAACGCCAAGCTGGTCAATCCCGCACCGGGAGCCCCGGAGGGGCCGTGGCTGCGGACCGGAGACCTGGGCGTCATGTCCGACGGCAAGTTGTTCATCATGGGTCGCATCAAAGACCTTCTGATCGTCGATGGGCGCAACCACTATCCCGATGACATCGAGGCCACGATCCAGGAAATCACTGGCGGCCGGGTCGCGGCGATATCGGTGCCCGACGACATCACCGAGGAACTGGTGGCGATCATCGAACTGAAGGGGCACGGAGCGTCCGAAGAAGAGGCCATGCTGCGACTTCGTTCGGTGAAACGCAAAGTCACATCGGCGATATCGAAGTCGCACAGTTTGCGAGTCGCCGATCTCGTTCTGGTGCCACCCGGTTCAATACCGATTACCACGAGCGGCAAAATCCGGCGTTCAGCGTGCGTCGAACGCTACCGGAGCGACGGATTCAAACGGCTGGACATGGCGGTATGACATCAAGCATCGGTGGTGAAGCCGACCTTCGCCACTGGCTAGTCGACTACTTGGTGACAAATATCGGCTGCACGCCGGACGAGGTTGACCCTGACCTGTCACTGGCCGACCTCGGCGTGAGTTCTCGCGAGGCCGTCGTGCTGTCCGGTGAATTATCAGAGTTGTTGGGTAAGAAGGTCTCCCCGGTCGACTTCTGGGAGCATCCGACGATTAACGCCTTGGCCGCACACCTCACCGCGCCCGAGCCCGACCCCGAATCGGATGCCGCGCTTAACCGTTCGGTCCGCAACTCGCTCGATGAGCCGATCGCCGTCATCGGGATAGGGTGCCGCTTCCCGGGCGGGATATCGGGGCCAGAAGCGTTGTGGCAGTTTCTCTGTGGGCGCGGTTGTTCGATCGGGCAGGTACCGCCCGAACGGTGGCAGCCGTTCGACAACGGCTCACCCGAGGTAGCGGCAGCGTTGGCCCGCACGACGCGGTGGGGATCATTCCTGCCCGATATCGACGCCTTTGACGCAGAGTTTTTCGAGATCTCGCCCAGCGAGGCGGACAAGATGGACCCCCAGCAGCGCCTGCTGCTGGAAGTGGCCTGGGAAGGCCTGGAGCACGCCGGAATTCCGCCCAGAGTGCTGCGCCGGTCGCAGACCGGAGTGTTCGTCGGGGCATGCCTAAGTGAATACGGAGCCATTGCTTCGACCGATCTGTGCCAGGTCGACGGATGGAGCAACACCGGCGGCGCGGTGAGCATCATCGCAAACCGTCTCTCGTATTTCCTTGACCTGCGCGGTCCATCGGTGGCGGTAGATACCGCATGCTCGTCGTCGTTGGTGGCAATACACCTGGCCTGCCAGAGCCTTCGAACCCAGGATTCCCATCTGGCAATCGCAGCTGGTGTGAACCTGTTGTTATCCCCGGCGGTATTTCGTGGTTTCGACCAGGTCGGCGCGTTGTCGCCGACGGGCAAGTGCCGCGCGTTCGATGCGGCCGCCGATGGGTTTGTGCGCGGTGAGGGCGCCGGGGTGGTGGTGCTCAAGCGGCTCACCGACGCGCAGCGCGACGGCGATCGGGTGCTTGCAGTGATCTGCGGCTCGGCGATCAACCAGGACGGTCGCTCCAACGGGCTGATGGCGCCCAACCCAGCGGGCCAAATGGCCGTGCTGCGAGCCGCCTACACCAACGCGGGCATGGAGCCAAGCGCGGTCGACTATGTCGAAACACATGGGACCGGGACACTGTTGGGCGATCCAATCGAGGCGCGCGCAATCGGCACGGTACTGGGTCGCGGCCGCCCCGAGAATTCTCCCCTGCTCATCGGCGCGGTAAAGACGAACCTCGGTCATACCGAGGCGGCGGCCGGGATCGCGGGCTTCATCAAGGCGGTGCTGGCGGTGCAGCGCGGCCAGATTCCGCCGAATCAGCGCTTCGAAAACCCGAACCCGCACATCCCCTTTGCCGACTTGCGGATGAAAGTCGTTGACACACAAACCGACTGGCCGGGCACGGGGCATCCGCGCCGGGCCGGGGTCTCATCGTTCGGATTCGGTGGCACAAACGCGCACGTGGTACTCGAGCAGGGTCAGGATGTGGCCCCGGCGTCTGGGGCGGGTTTTGACCCGGGGGTGTCGACGTTGGTGGTGTCGGGTAAGACGCCGCAGCGGGTGGCTGCGACGGCGGAGGTGCTGGCCGATTGGATGAAGGGCGCCGGGGCCGGGATGGCTTTGGCTGATGTGGCCCACACGCTCAATCATCACCGCGCCCGGCAGGCCAGGTTCGGTACCGTGGTCGCCCGTGACCGTGCCCAGGCGGTGGCCGGGTTGCGGGCGCTGGCGACCGGCCAGCACGCCCCCGGTGTGGTGGGCCCGCACGACGGCTCGCCCGGGCCGGGCACGGTGTTTGTCTACTCCGGGCGCGGATCGCAATGGGCCGGGATGGGCCGCCAACTGCTGGCTGATGAGCCCGCTTTCGCTGCAGCGGTCGCCGAGCTGGAACCGGTGTTTGTCGAACAGGCCGGATTCTCGCTGCACGAGGTGATCGCCGCCGGCTTGGAACTGGTCGGCATCGAGCAGATCCAGCTGGGTCTGATCGGCATGCAGCTGGCGCTGACCGAACTGTGGCGCTCCTATGGGGTGCATCCCGATGTGGTGATCGGGCATTCGATGGGTGAGGTGGCCGCCGCGGTGGCCGCCGGAGCGCTGACCCCCGCCCAGGGCTTGCGGGTGACCGCGACCCGATCACGGCTGATGGCGCCGTTGTCCGGGCAGGGCGCCATGGCCTTGCTGGAACTCGATGTGGCCACGACCGAGGAATTGATCGCCGACTACCCGCAGGTGACGTTGGGAATTTACAACTCGCCGCGCCAGAGTGTGATCGCCGGGCCCACCGGGCAGATCGAGGAGTTGATCGCCCGGGTGCGTGCGCAGAACCGGTTCGCCGGCCGGGTCAATATCGAAGTGGCCCCACATAATCCGGCAATGGATGCGCTGCAGCCCCAGATGCGATCAGAGTTGGCCGATCTGACCCCGCAGATTCCGACCATTCCGATCATCTCCACCACCTATGAAGACCTCGACACCCGTCCGGTCTTCGACGCCGAGCACTGGGCCACCAACATGCGCAACCCGGTGCGCTTCCAACAGGCCATCACCGCCTGCGGGAACCGAGCACCACACCTTCATCGAAATCAGCGCACACCCCCTGCTGACCCAGGCGGTCCTGGACACCCTGCACACCGCCCAACACGGCAGCAAATACGTCAGCGTCGGGACTTTGCAGCGCGACACCGACGACACCATCACCTTCCGCACCAACCTCAACACGGCGCGTGCCACTCACCCCCCACAAACTCCCCACCCACCCGAACCACACCCCCAAATCCCCACCACCCCCTGGCACCACACCCACCACTGGATCGACACCACATCGGTCACGCGCCAAGCGGCAAGAGCCCAGCGCAGCAACGGTTTTGAGTCCGACGTGCCCGCACAGTCGGATTATCTGGACGGCGCACTCGGCACCTGGTGCTATCAGCTGGCATGGCCAGGCAGGCCTTTAAAAAATTCCGAGCAAGGTATTGAGCCCGGCGCTGAGTCCTCAGGTGGCGGGCGGTGGCTGGTTCTAGGTGACGCCGACCTGGCCAGTGAACTTGACCGCGTCGCGGACGTGCTTACCACCGGCGCCGACACCGCCGCGTTGGACGGGGCGCTCAGCGATGTCGACTATGTGCTGTTCGCACCTCCAGCCGGCAAATCCGTCGATGTGGGGATGGCCTACCAGCTGTTCCACCAGGTGCGCCGGCTGGCCGCGGCAATGGTCGCCGGCAGCTCGCCGGCGAGGCTGTTCCTGGTGACGCGCAACGCCCAGCCCATCGCCGAAGGCGATCGCGCCAACCCCGCCCACGGGGTGCTATGGGGCCTGGGACGCACACTCGCCCTCGAACACCCCGAAATCTGGGGCGGGATCATCGATCTGGACGACTCGGTACCCGCAGAGCTGGCCGCGCCACAGGTGCTGAGTGAAGCCACCAGCACTGACGGAGAAGACCAGGTCGTCTACCGGCGCGGTGTGCGCCATGTGCCCCGGCTGCACCGGCGCGCCCTGCCCGCCGAAGCGGTCACGCTGGACGCCGACACCAGCCAGCTGGTCATCGGGGCGACCGGCAACATCGGACCGCATCTGATCCGCCAGCTCGCACGCATGGGCGCCAAAACCATCGTCGCCGTGTCGCGCAATCCCGGTCAGCGGCTCCAGGAACTGGCGCAAAGCCTTGCCGCACAAGAGGTCGATCTGGTCACGGTGGCCGCTGATGCCACCGACGACGCCGCGATGAGCACGCTATTCGACCGGTTCGGCGCCGACTTACCGCCGCTCGAAGGCATCTATCTGGCGGCTTTCGCCGGCCTACCGGTCCTGCTCAACGAGATGACCGACGACGACGTGCGCGCGATGTTCGCCCCCAAGCTCGACGCCGCCGCAGTGCTGCACCGGTTGTCACTGAAAACCCCGGTCCGCCACTTCGTCTTGTTCTCCTCCATCTCGGGCCTGACCGGTTCGCGCTGGCTGGCCCACTACACCGCCACCAGCGGCTACCTGGATGCCCTGGCGTATGGACGTCGGGTCATGGGGTTGCCGGCCACCACGGTCAACTGGGGACTGTGGAAATCCCTGGCCGACACCCAACACGAGTTCAGCCAGGTCAGTGTCGGATCCGGGCTGGTGCCCATGGACGACGAGGTCGCCATCGGCGCACTGCCGCTGGTGATGAGTCCGGCCGCCGGAGTGCATTCGGTTGTGGTCGACGCCGATTGGGCACTGCTGGCGGCCGCCTACCGTACCCGCGGATCACTGCACATCGTCGACGACCTACTGCAGGACTCTCCCGCTGCGTCGCTGATTCCGGCGCGGGATTGGTCGCAACTGTCCCCAGAGGAGGTGCGCGACGAGCTGGAAACCGGGCTGCGCGGCATCGTCGCCCGCGAACTGCGGATTCCGGAGCCGGACCTGGAGTCCGACCGGCCACTCGCCGAACTGGGCCTTAATTCCCTGATGGCGATGGCGATTCGACGCGAAGCAGAAATGTTCGTGGGAATCGAGTTGTCGGCGACCATGCTGTTCAACCACCCGACCGTTGGATCACTGGCGGAGTACCTTGCCAACGTTGTTGTGCCGCAGGCAGATTCAGAAATAGACGAGATTGCGGATCTCTCCGCTTCAGCGGGAAGCACATTGGACAGCCTGTTCGACCGCATCGAATCGTCGCCCATCGCTGCCGATGAGCCCGCGTAATGCGAACCGTTTTCAGTCGGATTTCGGGTATGACGGCGCAGCAGCGCGCCGCCCTGTCCGAAGAGTTCTCCCGGGCCGCGCGCACCACGATGGCAGAACCCGTGGCGGTGGTGGGGATTGGCTGCCGCTTTCCGGGTGACGTGACCGGGCCGGAGAGCTTCTGGGAGTTATTGGTCCACCGTCGAAATGCGATCTCCGGGATTCCGGCGGATCGATGGGACGCGGAGGCTTTCTACAGCCCCGACCCGTTGACACCTGGGCGCATGACGACCAAGTGGGGCGGTTTTGTGCCCGACATCGCGGGATTCGACGCCGAGTTTTTCGGCATTACCCCGCGCGAGGCCGCCTCGATGGACCCGCAGCAGCGGATGCTGCTCGAGGTTACTTGGGAAGCCCTCGAACATGCCAGCATCCCAACGGATTCGCTGGCCGGCAGTCGAACCGCCGTCATGATGGGCGTGTACTTCAACGAATACCAGTCCATGTCGGCCTCCGGTCCCGAGCAGGTGGACGCCTACACCGGAACCGGCAACTCCCACAGCATCACGGCGGGACGGATCTCGTATCTGTTGGGGCTGCGTGGTCCGGCGGTGGCAGTCGACACGGCGTGTTCTTCGTCCTTGGCGGCGATACACCTGGCCTGTCAGAGCCTGCGGCTGCGGGAAAGCGACTTGGCGCTGGCGGGTGGGGTCAGCGTGACCCTGCGTCCCGAGACCCAAATCGCCATCTCGGCATGGGGGCTGCTGTCTCCACAGGGCCGGTGCGCCACCTTCGACGCGGCGGCCGATGGGTTTGTGCGCGGTGAGGGTGCCGGGGTGGTGGTGCTCAAGCGGCTCACCGACGCGGTGCGTGACGGGGATCGGGTGCTGGCGGTGGTGCGCGGTTCGGCGGTCAACCAGGACGGGCGCTCCAACGGCATCACCGCGCCGAACACTGCGGCTCAGTGCGATGTAATCGCCGATGCGTTGCGGTCGGCTGATGTGGCGCCGGAAAGCGTGCACTACGTGGAGGCGCACGGGACCGGAACAGCGCTCGGGGATCCGATCGAGTTCGAGGCGCTGGCGGCCACTTACGGCCGCGGCGAGGGCTCGTGCGCGCTCGGAGCGGTGAAGACCAACCTCGGGCATCTGGAGGCGGCGTCGGGAGTGGCCGGGTTCATCAAGGCGGTGCTGGCGGTGCAGCGCGGCCAAATTCCGCCGAATCTGCACTTCTCGCAATGGAATCCGGCGATCGATGCGTCGTCAACGCGCCTTTTCGTACCCGTCGAAAATATCCCGTGGCCGTCAGATTCGGGTCCGCGCCGGGCGGCGGTGTCCTCCTTCGGCCTCGGTGGCACAAACGCGCACGCGATAATCGAGCAGGGCCCGGAGCCAATGCCGGTCACCGAGTCCGGTTCCGACACTGAGGTGTCGACGTTGGTGGTGTCGGGTAAGACGCCGCAGCGGGTGGCTGCGACGGCGGAGGTGCTGGCCGATTGGATGGAGGGCGCCGGGGCCGGGATGGCTTTGGCTGATGTGGCCCACACGCTCAATCATCACCGCGCCCGGCAGGCCAGGTTCGGTACCGTGGTCGCCCGTGACCGTGCCCAGGCGGTGGCCGGGTTGCGGGCGCTGGCGACCGGCCAGCACGCCCCCGGTGTGGTGGGCCCGCACGACGGCTCGCCCGGGCCGGGCACGGTGTTTGTCTACTCCGGGCGCGGATCGCAATGGGCCGGGATGGGCCGCCAACTGCTGGCTGATGAGCCCGCTTTCGCTGCAGCGGTCGCCGAGCTGGAACCGGTGTTTGTCGAACAGGCCGGATTCTCGCTGCACGAGGTGATCGCCGCCGGCTTGGAACTGGTCGGCATCGAGCAGATCCAGCTGGGTCTGATCGGCATGCAGCTGGCGCTGACCGAACTGTGGCGCTCCTATGGGGTGCATCCCGATGTGGTGATCGGGCATTCGATGGGTGAGGTGGCCGCCGCGGTGGCCGCCGGAGCGCTGACCCCCGCCCAGGGCTTGCGGGTGACCGCGACCCGATCACGGCTGATGGCGCCGTTGTCCGGGCAGGGCGCCATGGCCTTGCTGGAACTCGATGTGGCCACGACCGAGGAATTGATCGCCGACTACCCGCAGGTGACGTTGGGAATTTACAACTCGCCGCGCCAGAGTGTGATCGCCGGGCCCACCGGGCAGATCGAGGAGTTGATCGCCCGGGTGCGTGCGCAGAACCGGTTCGCCGGCCGGGTCAATATCGAAGTGGCCCCACATAATCCGGCAATGGATGCGCTGCAGCCCCAGATGCGATCAGAGTTGGCCGATCTGACCCCGCAGATTCCGACCATTCCGATCATCTCCACCACCTATGAAGACCTCGACACCCGTCCGGTCTTCGACGCCGAGCACTGGGCCACCAACATGCGCAACCCGGTGCGCTTCCAACAGGCCATCACTCACGCCATCAGCGGCGCCGACCGCGCCTACCACACCTTCATCGAAATCAGCGCACACCCCCTGCTGACCCAGGCGGTCCTGGACACCCTGCACACGGCCGAATACGGAAGCAAGGCCCAACACGGCAGCAAATACGTCAGCGTCGGGACTTTGCAGCGCGACACCGACGACACCATCACCTTCCGCACCAACCTCAACACGGCGCGTGCCACTCACCCCCCACAAACTCCCCACCCACCCGAACCACACCCCCAAATCCCCACCACCCCCTGGCACCACACCCACCACTGGATCGACACCACATCGGCCGGGAACTCACCAGGGTTGGCGCAGTTGGGATCTGCGGACCGCGATGGTGTTGCGGTGAGCACGCACGAAGCCTCATACGGCATTAGCAGCCCGCTCGACGACTGGTCCCATCACGTGGTGTGGCCGGTCAGCCCCTTACCGGCCATCGAGACCGCGATCAGCGCCCGGTGGCTGGTGATAGGCGGTGCCGATCTGGGGGCCGAACTGTCCGGTGTGATACGCGTGCTGGCCGGCGATGCCGAGCCGGCCGCGCTGGCCGACGCGCTCAGCGATGTCGACCATGTGCTCTATGCACCCCAGGTTCCTGGCGACCCTCTAGATGTGCGGATGGCATACCAGCTGTTCCACCAGGTGCGCCGGCTGGCCGCAGCGATGGCCGCAGCCAGCTCGCCGGCGAGGCTGTTCCTGGTGACGCGCAACGCCCAGCCCATCGCCGAAGGCGATCGCGCCAACCCCGCCCACGGGGTGCTATGGGGCCTGGGACGCACACTCGCCCTCGAACACCCCGAAATCTGGGGCGGAGTTATCGATTTCGACAGTTCGGTGCCTCCCCAGGTGGTGGCGCACCGGCTGCTCGACGAAGTCAGCGCCACCGACGCAGAGGACCAGGTCGTCTACCGGCGCGGTGTGCGCCATGTACCCCGGCTGCACCGGCGCGCCCTGCCCGCCGAAGCGGTCACGCTGGACGCCGACACCAGCCAGCTGGTCATCGGGGCGACCGGCAACATCGGACCGCATCTGATCCGCCAGCTCGCACGCATGGGCGCCAAAACCATCGTCGCCGTGTCGCGCAATCCCGGTCAGCGGCTCCAGGAACTGGCGCAAAGCCTTGCCGCACAAGAGGTCGATCTGGTCACGGTGGCCGCTGATGCCACCGACGACGCCGCGATGAGCACGCTATTCGACCGGTTCGGCGCCGACTTACCGCCGCTCGAAGGCATCTATCTGGCGGCTTTCGCCGGCCTACCGGTCCTGCTCAACGAGATGACCGACGACGACGTGCGCGCGATGTTCGCCCCCAAGCTCGACGCCGCCGCAGTGCTGCACCGGTTGGCACTGAAAACCCCGGTCCGCCACTTCGTCTTGTTCTCCTCCATCTCGGGCCTGACCGGTTCGCGCTGGCTGGCCCACTACACCGCCACCAGCGGCTACCTGGATGCCCTGGCGTATGGACGTCGGGTCATGGGGTTGCCGGCCACCACGGTCAACTGGGGACTGTGGAAATCCCTGGCCGACACCCAACACGAGTTCAGCCAGGTCAGTGTCGGATCCGGGCTGGTGCCCATGGACGACGAGGTCGCCATCGGCGCGCTGCCGCTGGTGATGAGTCCGGCCGCCGGAGTGCATTCGGTTGTGGTCGACGCCGATTGGGCACTGCTGGCGGCCGCCTACCGTACCCGCGGATCACTGCACATCGTCGACGACCTACTGCCAGTGCCGGGCGAGACCCTGACTCCTGCGATGCCGGAAAGCGAGTTCCGCATCGCCCTGCGCAAGTGCCCCCCAGAGCGCAGGCACGACATGCTGCACGACCAGGTCGCGATGCTGGCCGCCAAGGTGATGGGGCTGCCGCCCACCGAGCCGCTGGATCCCTCGACCGGCTTCTTCCAACTCGGGATGGATTCGCTGATGAGCGTGACGCTGCAACGGGCGTTGTCCGACAGCCTCGGTGAGTTCCTTCCGGCGTCCGTGGTTTTCGATTACCCGACCGTGTACAGCCTCTCCGACTATCTGGCCACCGTGCTGCCCGAACTCATCGAGGCGGATACCGAACCGGTCGCCGACGCCTACGACGAATTCACCGAAGCCGAGTTGTTGGAACAACTTTCGGAAAGACTAAGAGGAACGCGATGACCACCTCGACACCGGACCGCCGAGCGATCATCACCGAGGCGCTGCACAAGATCGATGACCTCACCGAGCGTCTACAGATCGCCGAAAAGGCCGGCACCGAACCTATCGCCGTGGTCGGAATGGGGTGCCGCTTTCCGGGCGGGGTGAACAATCCGGAAGAGTTCTGGGATTTGTTGCGCGACGGGCGAAGCGGCATCGTCCGGGTTCCCTCCGATCGGTGGGATGCCGACGCCCTCTTCACTGAGGACCACACCATTCCGGGGACAATCTGCAATCGCGAAGGCGGCTTCCTATCTACCTGGCAGCCGGACGAATTCGATGCGGAGTTCTTCTCCATCACCCCACGCGAGGCGGCGGCGATGGACCCGCAACAGCGGTTGTTCCTCGAAGTCGCCTGGGAGGCGCTGGAGAACGCGGGGATCCCGCCGCACACCATCCGCGGCACCCAAACCTCGGTTTTCGTCGGCGTAACCGCCTATGACTACATGCTCACGATGTCTGGCGCAATGGGGCCCGAAGAGCTCGACGCCTACGTACTGACCGGAAACTCCGCGAATTTCGCCGCCGGCCGGATGGCATATCTGCTCGGCGCCCGGGGTCCGGCGGTGGTGCTTGACACGGCATGCTCGTCGTCGCTGGTGGCTATCCACTTGGCCTGTCAGAGCCTGCGCTGGCGCGAAAGCGACGCGGCGTTGGTCGGTGGGACCAACCTGCTGCTGAGCCCGGGAACCAGCATCGCCTGCTCACGGTGGGGAATGCTGTCGCCGGAAGGTCAGTGCAAAACCTTCGACGCGAGCGCCGACGGGTATGTGCGCAGTGAGGGCTGCGGCGTGGTGGTGCTCAAGCGGTTGTCCGACGCGCAACGCGACGGCAATCGCATCCTCGCCGTGGTGCACGGTTCGGCGGTCAACCAGGACGGTGCCAGCAGTGGTGTGACCGTTCCCAATGGCCCGGCGCAGCAGGCGCTGCTTCGCCAGGCACTGACGTCGGCCAAGTTGACGCCGGCCGACATCGACTACATCGAGGCGCACGGAACCGGTACTCCGCTCGGCGACCCGATCGAACTCGACTCACTGAGCAAGGTTTTCACCGATCGGGAGGACCGCGCGCCGCTGGTGCTCGGAGCGGTGAAGACCAATCTCGGTCACCTGGAGGCGGCGGCCGGGATCGCCGGTTTCATGAAGACCGTCCTGGCCGTCGGACACGGACGCATTCCACGCAACCTGAACTTCAAAGAGCTCACTCCCCATGCCGGTGAAGGCGTATCGCGGCTGACCATCGCCACCGAGGACATGGAATGGCCGGCGACCGAGAGGCCGCGCCGGGCTGGTGTGTCGTCGTTCGGCGTGAGTGGGACGAATGCCCATGTGGTGATCGAGCAGGCGCCGGATCCGGCGCCGGCACCACAGGGGACATTTGCGCCGGTGGTGTCGACGTTGGTGGTGTCGGGTAAGACACCGCAGCGGGTGGCAGCGACCGCGTCGGTGCTGGCCGATTGGATGGAAGGCCCCGGCGCCGAGGTGGCGCTGGCCGATGTGGCACACACGCTCAACCATCACCGGGCCCGGCACGCCAAGTTCGCCACGGTGGCCGCCGTTGATCGAGGCCAGGCGGTAGCGGGGTTGCGCGCGCTGGCCGCCGGTGAGCCCGCCCCGGGCGTGGTGGGCTGCCATGAGGGCTCGGTCGGACCGGGCACGGTATTCGTCTATTCGGGTCGGGGGTCGCAGTGGGCCGGAATGGGCCGCCAACTGCTCGCCGACGAGCCCGCTTTCGCCGCAGCGATCGCCGAACTGGAGCCGGTATTCGTGGCCGAGGCGGGGTTTTCGCTGCACGACGTGATCGCGGGCGGCAAAGAGCTGGAAGGCATCCAGCAGATCCAGCTGGGGTTGATCGGGATGCAGCTGGCGCTGACCGCGCTATGGCGCTCCTACGGGGTCACGCCCGATCTCGTAATAGGCCATTCCATGGGGGAAGTGGCCGCCGCGGTGGTGTCCGGCGCGCTGACGCCGGCCGAGGGATTGCGGGTGACCGCGACGCGGTCGCGGCTGATGGCGCCGTTGTCCGGACAAGGCGCCATGGCGTTGTTCGAGCTTGACGCCGCCACCACCGAAGCGCTGATCGCCGACCATCCGCAGGTGACGTTAGCGATCTACGCCTCGCCGCGCCAAACCGTCATCGCCGGCCCAACCTCGATGATCGAAGACCTCATCGACAAGGTGCGGGCGCAGAACCACTTCGCCAGCCGAGTCAACATCGAAGTGGCCCCGCATAATCCGGCCATGGACGCCCTGCAGCCCCAGATGCGTTCGGAACTGGCCGATCTCGCCCCGCGGTCGCCGGCCATCCCGATCATCTCCACCACCTATGAAGACCTGGCCGCTCGCCCGGTCTTCGACGCCGAGCACTGGGCCACCAACATGCGCAACCCGGTGCGGTTTCAACAGGCGATCGCCCAGGCATTTAGCGGCGCCGACGCCGCCTACCACACCTTCATCGAGATCAGCGCGCATCCATTGCTGACCCACGCCATCAGCGACAGTCTGGCCGCGCGCCCGCAGCGCGCCCAACACGAGGCCAATGGCACTGGTTACTTGAGCATCGGCACCCTGCAACGCGATGCTCACGACACCCTGACCTTCCACACCAACCTCAACACCGCCCATACCACCCACCCACCCCAAACCCCCCACCTCCCCGAACCGCACCCGGTGCTGCCCACCACGCCCTGGCAGCACACTCATCACTGGATCTCCCCCGCAACGGGCGCACACCATGCGCCGAACACCCACCCGCTGCTTGGCATCGGTGTCACCGACCCCACCAGTGGCACCCGGATATGGGAATGCGAACTCGGCCCGGATCTGCTGTGGCTCGGCGATCACGTCATCGACGACCTCTGCGTGTTGCCGGGCTCGGCCTATGCCGAGGTCGCTCTAGCGGCAGCGACGGACGCATTCGGGGAGTCAGAAGGCTCTGAAGACCGGCCGTGGATGATCCGCGAGCTCAGTCTGCATCAGATGCTGCACGTCACCGACGGCACCGCTCTGGTCACGACGCTCGCCGGGGATGAGCAGGCGTGTCACATCGAAATGCGCACCCACAACACCACTTCGGGGTGGATCAAACACGCCACCGCTACGGTTATCCGCGAGAAAACGCCCGATCGCGAGGTACCGCAGCCGGTGGTCGACGACCCCAATGATCCGGCAGCCGAACTTGACCCCGACGAGCTGTACCAGCGGCTGCGCGGCGCGGGGCAACAACACGGACCGGCGTTCCGCGGAATCGTGGGCCTCACCGTCGCCGAGTCCGGTGCCGCCCGCGCAGAAGTGCGGCTACCCTCCTCGGCCAGGACGGGTTCCCGCAACTTTGTGCTGCACCCCGTCATGATGGATATCGCAGTGCAGGCACTCGGCGCCACCCGGGCGGCGACCGACCTGGCCGGAGGGCAGACCGCACGCCAAACTCTCGTGGTGCCAGTACGTTTCGCGGGCATCCACGCGTACGGCAACGTGACCGACGGCGTCTGCTCGATCGGCTCACTTGCCGCCACCGATAGTCCGGATCGGCTCGTTGGCCACGTCATACTGACTGATTCGGATGGCCGACCGCTACTCGTCATCGACGAAGTGGAAATGGCGGTGCTCGGGTCAGGTGGCGACGCAACGGAACTCACCAGCCGCCTGTTCGCGGTGGAATGGGAGCCTGCACCGCTGGACAAACCGGCCAGCACGCTCGGTGGCGTGTTATTGATCGGTGAGCTCGCCGCTGACGACCCGCTACTCCCCGCGCTGCAGTCGTCACTGAGCAACGGCGCCGCCGAGGTCGAGCTGGTGTCTCCGGCCGACACAGCGCAGCTGCGCGCGGCGATCACCCGAACCGATATCGGATGGGACGGCATCGTCGTGGTCTGCCCGCCACGAGCCGGCGATGAGTCGCTTCCGGACGAAGCTCAACTGGACCTGGCGCAGGCGCGCACGCTGCTGATCGCCGAAATAGCAAAGACCGTGACGCGAATGGGTGCCCGCAACAGCCCCCGACTGTGGATCGTCACCCGCGGCGCGCAACAACTCGATCCCGGTGATCGAGTCACGTTGGCGCAGACTCAGCTTCGTGGAATCGCACGAGTGCTGACATTCGAGCATCCGGAACTGAAGACCACCATCGTCGACATCGAGGCCGACGGCGCCGGCTCACTTGCCGCCCTAACGCAGGAGTTGCTCGCCGGTTCCGACCACGACGAAATCGCCCTCCGTGACCGGCAGCGGTATGTCAACCGGGTGGTGCCTGCGCCCACCACGGCGACCGGTGACCTTGTCGGTGAATCTCGCCGCACCGTCGTGAACCTGGATGGCCGGGGTGCCGTGCGTCTGCAGATCGATCAACCCGGACGACTCGATACGCTGAAAGTCCACGCGGTCAAGCGGATTCCGCCCGGGGCCGGTCAGGTCGAGGTTCGTGTCGTTGCCGCTGGCCTCAACTTCAGCGACGTGCTCAAAGCGATGGGCGTGTATCCCGGACTTGACGGTGCCCCACCCGTGATCGGTGGCGAGTGTGTGGGTTTCGTGACCGCTGTCGGCCCAGGCGTTGACTCGGTCGAGATCGGGCAGCGCGTCATCGCCTTCGGCCCCGGCACATTCGCCTCACACCTGACCACACTTGCCGACCTCGTCGTCCCGGTCCCCGATACGCTGCCGGACGGTGAGGCGGCTGCATTCGGCATCGCGTATTTGACCGCCTGGCACTCGCTGTGCGAAGTCGGGCGGCTGTCCGCCGGTGAACGCGTGCTCATCCATTCCGCCACCGGCGGTGTCGGGCTGGCGGCAGTCTCGATCGCCAAGATGATCGGTGCCCGTATTTACACGACAGCCGGCTCGGACGCCAAACGCGAAATGCTGCACGGGCTTGGTGTCGAGTACGTCGGCAACTCGAGAGGCGTGGAATTCGCCGATGAAATACTCGACATCACAGACGGCCACGGTGTGGATGTCATCCTCAATTCGCTCCCAGGCGAAGCGATTCAACGCGGAGTGAAGATACTTGCTCCCGGTGGTCGGTTCATCGAGCTGGGCAAGAAGGACGTCTACGCCGATGCCAACCTGGGATTGGCCGCGCTGGCGAAAAGCGCGTCCTTCGCCGTCGTCGACCTCGACTTGAATCTGAAGCTGCAACCGGCACGGTACCGCCACCTTCTTCAACACATCCTGGCGCACGTGTCGGAAGGCAAATTGCAGGCACTTTCCGTCACCGAGTTCAGCCTGCACGATGCCGCCGACGCTTTTGCGCTGATGGCCTCCGGTAGACACACAGGCAAGATCGCCGTCTCGATACCGGCCGACGGCAGCATCGAAGCGATCGCGGCGCCGCCACCGCAACCGCTGGTAAGCCCGGACGGCGGATACCTCATCGTGGGCGGCATGGGTGGTCTCGGATTCGTCGTGGCACAGTGGCTGGCGAAGCAAGGCGCGGGATTGGTTGTCCTGAACGGGCGTTCAGCTCCCGACGATGACGTTCGCTCGGCAATCGCGGAAATGAACGCCGCAGGTAGCCGGATCGAGGTGGTCACCGGCGACATTGCCGAGCCTGACACGGCCGATCGGCTGGTGCAGGCAGTCGAAAACGCCGGGTTCCGGCTGGCCGGAGTCCTGCACAGCGCAATGGTTCTCGATGACGAGATCGTGTTGAACATGTCGGAATCGGCCGCGCGGCGCGTGTTCACTCCGAAAGTCACCGGCAGCTGGCGGCTTCATCAGGCCACCGCCCATTTAGACGTCGATTGGTGGTTGGCCTTCTCGTCGGTAGCCTCCCTGCTGGGCGCACCCGGCCAGGGGGCGTACGCCGCCGCGAACTCGTGGGTCGATGGCCTTGTCGCCTATCGGCGCTCGGTTGGACTTCCCGCCGTCGGAATCAACTGGGGCCCATGGGCCGAGGTGGGCCGTGCCCAGTTCTTCGCCGATCTCGGCGTGTCGCTGATCACGGTCGAGCAGGGGCTGGCGGCAATGCAGCTGGCATTGTCGGGCGACCGGGCGCGTACCGGTGTGTTCAGCCTCGACGCCCGGCAGTGGTTCCAATCCTTCCCCTCCGCAGCGGGTTCGTCGTTGTTCGCGAAGTTGCACGACTCGACCAGGCTAGAGCGACGCGGCGGCGGCGCGATCCGTGCGGATTTGGACGCCACCGACGCCCGCGAGCGCCCAGGGCGCCTCGCGGCCGCGATCGCCGACGAAATCCGGGCGGTGCTGCGCTCCACCGAGCCGATCGACCCCGACCGGCCGATGGAGTCGCTCGGTCTGGACTCGCTGATGGCCCTCGAGTTGCGCAACAGGCTCGAATCCAGCCTCGGCACCACGTTGCCGGCCGCCCTGGTCTGGGCATACCCGACCATCACCGATCTCGCCGGCGCGCTGTGTGAACGGCTGGGTTATGCGCCGTTGGCCGACGCCGAGCAGACGTCCGACGCGGAAACCGCGCTGTCGGATGAGGAGATGGAATTGCTGTCCGACCTCGTGGCGGCGAGCGAGCTGGAAATCGCAACGGGGGGCAGTGAGTAATGACGAGTCTTGCCGAACGCGCGGCGCAGATGTCACCGAAGGCGCGCGAGGTCCTCGCACGTGAGCTTGTTCGTGCGGGAACGGCGTTTCCGACCGAGGTTGCCGAACCAGTGGCAGTGGTCGGGATCGGTTGCCGGTTGCCGGGGAATGTGTCTGGGCCGGAGAGCTTTTGGCAGCTGTTAGTCGACGGCCGGGACGCCGTCGGCGTTGTGCCGGCGGATCGGTGGGACGCGGACGCGTTCTACGACCCCGATCCGCAGGCACCGGGTCGGATGACGACGAAGTGGGGCGGCTTTGTCGACGACGTTGCCGGGTTCGACGCCGACTTCTTCGGTATCACCCCCCGAGAAGCGGTGGCGATGGACCCCCAGCAGCGGATGTTGCTCGAGGTTGCCTGGGAAGCGCTCGAGCATGCCGGCCTACCACCGGATTCGTTGAGCGGCACCCGAACCGCCGCGATGATGGGGGTGTCGGCGTGGGACTACACGATCCTCAACCTCGAACGTCGCGCCGAGATCGACGCGTACATGAGCACCGGAAACCCGCACAGCGCCGCGGTGGGGCGGATCTCTTATCTGTTGGGACTTCGTGGCCCGGCGGTGGCCGTGGACACCGCGTGTTCGTCGTCGTTGGTGGCGATCCATCTGGCCTGTCAAAGCCTGCGCCTGCGGGAAAGCGACGTGGCGCTCGCGGGCGGGGTGCACCTGTCCTTATCACCGTTTACCAGCATCGCTTTGTCCAAGTGGTCCGCCCTGTCGCCGACGGGTCGGTGCAAAACCTTCGACGCCCTGGCCGATGGATTCGTGCGCAGTGAGGGCTGCGGAGTCGTGGTGCTCAAGCGGCTGGCCGACGCCACCCGCGATGGCGATCGCGTGCTGGCGGTGGTCCGCGGTTCGGCGATCAACCAGGACGGCCGATCAAACGGCATGACCGCCCCGAATGCGGCGGCGCAGCGTGACGTGATCACCACCGCGCTCCGGCTGGCCGACGCAACGGCAAACAGTGTGAACTACGTCGAAACCCACGGCACCGGAACCATTTTGGGCGACCCGATCGAGTTCGAGGCGCTCGCAGCCACCTACGGACGCGGCGACGGCGGCTGCGCGCTGGGAGCGGTCAAGACCAACCTCGGGCATCTGGAGGCGGCCGCCGGGGTCACCGGATTCATCAAGGCGATCCTGGCGGTGAATCGGGGATACATTCCGCCCAACTTGCACTTCACCCGGTGGAACCCGGCTATCGACGCGTCATCGACGCGCCTGTTCGTGCCGACCGAGGGCACCGCGTGGCCCACCGCCGGCACACGCCGGGCGGCGGTGTCGTCGTTCGGCCTGAGCGGGACCAATGCGCATGTGGTCATTGAGCAGGCGCCCGATCCGGTGCCGGCACTGCAGCCCCGGTCTGCGCCAATGGTGTCGACGTTGGTGGTGTCGGGTAAGACGCCACAGCGGCTGGCCTCCACGGCCGCGACGTTGGCCGACTGGATGGCCGGCCCCGGAGCGGCGGTACCGCTGGCCGACGTGGCGCACACCTTGAATCAGCATCGTGCCCGCCACAGCTGGTGTGGCACCGTGGTCGCCCGCGACCACAGCGCCGCGGTAGCGAGCTTGCGGGCCTTGGCCACTGGCACCCCGGCACCGGGTGTGGTGGGCGCCACCGAGGCCACCCGCGGACCCGGCACCGTGTTCGTCTACTCCGGTCAGGGCGCGCAATGGGCCGGCATGGGCCGCCGGCTGCTGGCCGATGAACCCGCCTTTGCGGCCGCCATCGCCGAGCTGGAACCTGAATTCGTTGCCCAAACCGGGTTTTCGCTGCACGAAACCCTGGCCGATGGCCGCGCCGTGGTCGGCATCCAAAACATTCAGCCGGTGCTGGTAGCCATCCAACTCGCGCTGACCGCGCTGTGGCGTCACTATGGAATCGAGCCCGACGCGGTGATCGGGCACTCCATGGGCGAAGTATCGGCCGCGGTGGTGTCCGGAGCGCTGACCCCCGCCGAAGGGTTGCGGGTGATCGCCACCCGGTCGGCGCTGATGGCGCAGTTGTCCGGTCAGGGCGCAATGGCCCTGCTCGAACTCGACGCCCAAGCCGCCGAGGCGCTGATCGCGCACTTCCCGCACGTGACGCTGGCCGTGCACGCCTCACCGCGCCAATCGGTGATCGCGGGCCCGCCCGAGCAGGTGGACGCGGTCATCGCGGCGGTGGGCGCGCAGAACCTGCTGGCCCGGCGCATCGAGGTCGACGTGGCCTCCCATCACCCGATCATCGACCCGGTGCTACCGCAACTACGTTCGGCGCTAAATGATTTGGCCCCCAAGCCACCGACCATCCCGATGATCACCACGACTTGCGAGGGTCCCGCACCACTGCTGGATGCCGACTACTGGGCCGCCAACCTGCGCAACCCGGTGCGCTTCCACCAGGCCATTACCCAGGCCAGTAGCGGCGCCGGTGCCGAACACCACACCTTCATCGAAATCAGCCCCCATCCCCTGCTCACCCACGCCATCACTGATACCCTCGGCGAAGCCGACACACACACCATCGGCACCCTGCAACGCGACACCGACGACACCATCACCTTCCACACGCAGCTTGCCGCTGTAGCACAAAACCCGCCGAGCACCCCCAACGGTCGGCTGGCCGACATCCCGGTAACACCCTGGCAACACACACAATTCTGGGTCGCTGATCGGTCGGGGATGTCGGACTCGGTCGCCGCCCACCCGCTGCTCGGTGTGCACATCGAAGTTCCGTCCAGCCGCGACCACGTGTGGCAGGCCGATGTCGGCACCGAGGTATCCCCATGGCTCGCCGACCACAAGGTGTTCGGCCAAGCGATCATGCCGGGCGCGGGGTTCGCCGAAATCGCTTTGGCCGCAGCAAGCGAAGCGTTGGGCGTGCCGGTCGAGGGCCTGTCGATCAACCAACTCGAAGTCGAGCAGATGCTCACCCTCGGCGACCACACCCAGTTGACAACGCAGTTGACTCGTGATGCAGACGACAAGACCCGGATCGAAATCTATTCCCGCTCAACCGGCCGCGACTGGTCCCGGCACGCCACTGCCAAGGCCGAAATGCGGACGTCGGACACCTTCCCCGATCGGCCCGCACCCAGCACCGGCCGCGGCGAGACGGCCATCAATCCGGCCGACTTGTACAGCGTTCTGAGGAATGCCGGTCAATATCATGGTCCCGCTTTCGCAGCGTTAACGGCGATCCACCGGCTGCCTGGCGGTTCGGTCGAAACCGAGATCACCCTTCCCGACGAGGCGCCCCGGCATCCTGGTTTTCGCATCCACCCGGTGATGCTGGATGCGGCCCTGCAAGCTTTGGCCGCTGCGATGCCCGACGATGAACTCGTTGGATCTGCCGAAGCCAGTTATCTGCCGGTGTCATTCGAGACGGTGCGGGTATACGGCAACCCCGGGCGGCGTGCCCGGTGCCGGGCCCAGCTGACCAGTCTTGACGAAGGCGGCGTGGGGAAGCTCGGCAGAATCGTCTTGACCGACGACGCCGGGACCGTCACGGCCGAAATCAATGACATCTATCTGCGCCGCATCGAGCGGCGCAGCGTACCACTTCCGCTGTCGCAGAAGATCTTCGACACCACCTGGGTACCGAAACCCATTAGCGGCACACAATCCGAAGTCCCCGGCAGTTGGCTCGTGCTCACCGATGCGCCAGCGCCCGAGGTCGGCCAATTCATCGCAGGATGGCGTTCACCGGCACGCCGGGTGGTCACCGCCGATCTGGGCGATGAGTCCGCCATCCTCGCCGCATTCGCCGAAACGGCAGGCGATCCCGACCGTCCGCCCCTCGGTGTGGTCATATTCGCCGGCGCCAACCCGAGGGTCACCGACGGCGCTGTCGCCCAGGCACGCGAAACGGTCTGGGCCGTCTCGACCGTCGTTCGCGCGATCATCGGCGGCTGGCACGGCCAGTCACCGCGGCTGTGGTTGGTCACCAGAGGTGGCCTCGCGGTGCACGACGAGCCGGGCCAGCCCGGGATCGGCGCGCTGAAAGGCCTGGTGCGCGTGCTGGCCTACGAGCACCCCGAGTTGCGCACCACGCTGGTCGACCTCGATATCACCCGGGATCCGGTGGCCGCGCTGAATGCCGAACTCGGGTCGCCGGTCGCTGACTCGATCGACGACGTGGTCGCCTGGCGGGGCGAGCAGCGATGCGTCGAGGAGCTTTCCCGGCCAACCCTCGGCGAGCCCACGCGCGACGAGGTCGTCCGCTCGGGAGCCTCATACATCGTCACCGGCGGTCTGGGCGGCCTCGGCTTGGTTGTCGCGCGATGGCTGGTGGACAGCGGTGCGGGCCGCGTCGTCCTCAACGGCCGCAGCGAACCCTCGGACGAGCAGCGCACGGTCCTGGCCGAACTGGAACGCAAAGCCGAGATCGTCGTGGTCTCAGGCGATGTGGCATCGCAGGGCGTGGCGGAAAAACTGGTCGCAGCCGCCGGCGAGTCGAATCTGCGCGGCATCCTGCACGCGGCGGCGGTGCTCGACGATAGCCTGCTGTTCTCCATGACCAAGGAAAGCCTGGAGCGGGTTTGGGCGCCCAAGGTCATCGGAGCACTGCGGATGCACCAAGCCTGCGCTGCGTGTGAACTGGACTGGTGGCTCGGATTTTCATCCACCGCTTCCATGTTGGGCGGTCCAGGGCAGGCCTCCTACGCGTGCGCGAGCGCCTGGCTGGACGCGCTGGCCGACTGGCGCCGGGCATCGGGTCTGCCGGCAGCGGTGATCAACTGGGGGCCGTGGGCAGAGGTCGGACTTGCCCGCACCCTGACCGGCGGTGCTCTCGATCCCATCACTCCGGCCGAGGGCACCGCCGCGCTGGAACCGTTGCTGGCCAGCGGCCGGTGCCACACCGGCGTTGGACGGCTGCGTCCCGACCGGGCGCTGATCGCCTTCCCCGAGATCCGCAACCTCAGCTATTTCACCAACGTGGTCGAGGAACTGGATGCCGCGGGTGACGGCGGTGACTGGGCCGGACCCGACGCACTGACCGGCCTCGAACCCGGCGAAGCACAAGGCCTGATGACCGAGCGACTGCGCGCGCGCATCGCTGCGATCATGGGCTACGCCGACCGTTCGGCCGTCGACGCAAGCATGCCACTGATCGAATTGGGGATGGATTCCCTTATGGCGGTGCGTATTCGCAACACGGCCCGTACGGATTTCGGAGTCGAGCCGCCGGTAGCGCTCCTGTTGCAGGGCGCGTCGCTACAAGACCTCACGGCCGATCTGGTCCGCCAGCTCGGCCTCACCGGGCACTCGCAGGCACTCGCGCAAGACGATGCCGTTCGCGACCGGGCACAGCAGCGCGCGGCGGCGCGCCAACAAGCCGCAATGCGGCGGAAACGAGGACAACAGGTATGAGCGCGAACTCAGAGTCGGTGCCGATCAACGCAATCGCGGTGGTCGGCATGGCCGGAAGATTCCCGGGCGCCAACAATGTGTCCGCGTTCTGGGACAACCTTCGGCAAGGCAAAGAGTCAATCACCACACTTTCGGAGCAAGAGCTCAAAGCTGCCGGGATTGGCGATGAGGTGCTGGCAAACCCGGCGTATGTGCGGCGCGCGCCGATCGTTGACGGAGTCGACGAGTTCGACGCCGACTTCTTTGGTTTCCCACCGCAGTTCGCGCGGATGCTGGATCCACAACACCGGTTGTTCCTTCAGTGCGCATGGAATGCGTTCGAGGACGCCGGCTGTGACCCCGCGCGGTTCGACGGCTCAATCGGCGTGTACGGAACCAGCTCCCCCAGCGGCTATCTTTTGCACAACCTGTTGTCTCACCGTGGCCACGACGCCGCAATGGGGCAGGGGCTCAACTTCGAGCAGTTCAACCTGTTCCTGCAGAACGACAAGGATTTCCTGGCGACGCGGGTATCTCATCAATTCAATCTTCGGGGCCCGAGCCTCACGGTTCAGACCGCGTGCTCGTCGTCGCTGGTTGCGGTCCATCTGGCCTGCCAGAGCCTGCTCAGCGGTGAATGCGACATGGCGCTTGCCGGAGGGGTGTCGCTGTCCATCCCCCACCATGTCGGTTACTGGAACTCGCCGGGATCGATGGTGTCGGCGGTCGGCCACTGCAGGCCCTTCGACGTGCGAGCCGACGGTACGGTCTTCGGCAGCGGCGTCGCGATTGTCGCCCTCAAACCGTTGCAGGCCGCCATCGACGCGGGCGACCGGATCCACGCCGTCATCCGCGGCTCGGCGATAAACAACGACGGATCGGCGAAAATGGGTTACGCGGCGCCCAATCCGGCCGCTCAGGCCGATGTGATCGCGGAAGCCCATGCGGTGTCCGGCATCGATTCCTCGACCGTGAGCTATGTCGAGACGCACGGAACCGGCACACCGCTGGGTGATCCCATCGAAGTCCAGGGGTTGCGAACCGCATTCGCCGTGTCTCAGACGACCCGTGCGGCTCCTTGTGTTCTAGGGTCGGTCAAGTCGAACATCGGCCATCTGGAGGTGGCGGCCGGCGTCGTGGGTCTGATCAAAACGATTCTGTGCCTGAACAACAAAGCGATTCCCGCGACGCTGCACTTCACAAGTCCGAACCCGGAACTGCGTCTCGACGAGACTCCGTTCACCGTGCAAAGCGCCTACGGCCCATGGGAATGGGATGGAGTGCGTAGGGCCGGAGTCAGCTCGTTCGGCGTGGGCGGTACCAATGTGCACGTCGTCTTGGAGGAGGCACCCGTGCAGGCACCGCCGGTTCCACCGCACGCCGTGCCGGCCGGGCCGCAGGTGCTCCTGCTGTCGGCGCAAACCGCAACGGCGCTTGAAGAGTCGCGCACTGCCCTGGCCGCCGCGTTGGCCGGCCCGGACGGCCCGGAACTGGCTGACGTCGCCTTTACCCTCGCCGGACGCCGCAAGCACAACCTCACCATGGCGGCCGTAGTTCGCGACCGCGAGCAGGCGGCCACGGTGTTGCGGGCGTCCGAGCACGACAACGTCTTCGTCGGAGAATCCAGTAAGAACGGCGAAGAAGCCGAATCGGTCTCAGACCGCATCGTTTTCATGTTTCCGGGGCAGGGTGCTCAGCACGTCGGAATGGCCCAGGGGCTCTACGACACCGAGCCCGTCTTCGCCGAACACTTCGATACCTGCGCCGCGGGATTCCGCGACGAGATGGGCCCCGAACTAAACCTGGACCTGCACGCGGAGATATTCGGCCCCCCAACAGGCGAAGCCGCAACGGACCTGGAGCGCATCGACCGTTCGCAACCCGCGCTGTTCACGGTGGAATACGCGCTCGCAAGGTTGGTCGAAACCTATGGTGTGCGCGCCGGCGCGTATATCGGATATAGCACCGGCGAATACATCGCGGCCACCCTGGCCGGCGTATTCGACCTTGAGACAGCGATCAAAACGGTGTCATTGCGTGCCCGCCTGATGCATGAATCGCCGCCGGGCGCCATGGTCGCGGTGGCGCTGGGCCCCGACGACATCGCGGAGTACCTCGCACCGGGGGTCGAGCTGTCCGCGGTGAACGATCCCGGTAACTGCGTAGTCGCCGGGCCGAAGGACCAGATTCGCGCGTTCAGCCAACGTCTTAACGAGCGTGGGATACCCGTTCGACGGGTCCGCGCGACGCACGCGTTTCACTCCAGCTCCATGGAGCCCATGCTGGGAGAATTCCAGGATTTCCTGTCACGTCAAGAGCTACGCGCTCCGCGCACACGGTTGCTGAGCAACCTCACCGGAACCTGGATGTCCGATGAACAGGTCACCGACCCGGCCAGCTGGGCGCGCCAAATCAGCGCCACAGTCAGGTTTGCCGACGAACTCGATGTGGCACTGACCGATCCGGGCCGGATCCTTGTCGAAGTGGGCCCCGGCGGCAGCCTGACCGGCTCGGCGATGCGGCACCCGAAGTGGTCGAGCGGACACCGTGCGGTTCGGCTCATGCGGCACCCGATTCAGAACACCGATGATCGGGACACCTTCTTGCTCGCGCTCGGCCAATTGTGGGCGGCCGGTGTCGAGGTCGAATGGGCGTCGTTGCGGGGACCGAAGCCGCGAATCGTTTCCTTACCCGGTTATCCGTTTGCCCGCCAACGGCATTGGGTTGATCCGAAGCCAATCCTCTGGACCGACCGGCACACCGAAACGCACGTCTTGCCAGTCTCCTCCACCAATGGCGCCAGCACCCACCCCGATGTGGTCGCCAACGGACAGTCGCAAAGCGAGGCGGCGTTGCGGCAGATCTGGGCGCAGTGCCTGGGCGTCAACTCAATCGATCGCAACGACAATTTCTTTGACCTCGGCGGCGATTCCCTGATCTCGATCGGCATCGCGACCACCGCCGCCAACGCAGGTTTGGACGTCACTCCGCAGGATCTGTATAAGCATCCGACTTTAGCTAGCCTGGCAGCCCACGTCGATGCCGAGTATGCGGCGGGCGGCTTGACGAAACCGCCTGATGCCGCAGCCCATCCGGCCGTCCCACCGAATGTCGCGCACTTCCTCGAACACGGCATGCAAGAGGCGGGACGCTGGCGGGTCCCACTGATCCTGCGCCTCGATGCCACCGTGGGCATTGAGGACGTCCGGTGTGTGCTCACCGCGGTGGCCAACCACCATGACGCCTTGCGCCTGCAGCTCGTGAATCGCGCAGGCACATGGGAGCAGCACGTCGCGCCAACTCAGGATTTCAGCTGGCTGGCCACCCGGTCGCTCCCCGATGACGCGGCCTCGGGAAGCGAAGCCGAGCGGGCAGCGGTGCGCAACATTGCGGCCGAACACATCGCCGGACAAGACCTCTCGAGTGCTCCGTTGGTTGCCACCTACATCGTCGGTGCTGATGAGGGTTCGGGCGGCGGTCCTCGCTACCTGGCTCTGTCCCTGCACGAGATGGTCGCCGATACCGCATCGCGCGAAATCCTGGTCGCCGATATCTTCACCGCATTCACACAACGCCTTGCGGGCGAAGACATCACGCTGCCACCGACCACCACCTCGTGGCGCGAATGGTCGATGCGATCCGCGGCCCTCGCGACGCATCCGGCGGTCCTCGATACTCGCGACTTCTGGCTGGAGAGCTCGACAAATGCGACCCTGCGGCTGGCAGACCCCGACATCACCCAACCGCCCCAGTGCAACGACCTGACCACATTGTCGTCGACGCTAACCATCGAACAGACATCCGAGGTCGACGATGCTCGGCGCGCGCTTGGTTGGTCGATCGAGGAAATCCTCCTCGCAGCTCTGAGTCGAACCATCGCCGAGACCATCGGTGCCGGTCTAGTCGCGGTAGACCTGGAGGGGCCCGGCCGCTCAGTGCTGCGGCCGGACGTTGACCTGCGCAGAACCATCGGCCGGTTCACCACGATCTACCCGGTCTCGCTTCGCTGCGCGCGAAACGCCGACACCGGTGCGACGGAGCTGCTGTCCACCGTTCGCGACACCCTCGAAGCCGTTCCGCATTACGGGATCGGATACGGCCTGCTGCGCTACGTCTATGCACCTACCGCACGGCTGCTTTCCTCCGCAGGCCCGTCGGACATCCACTTCCGATACGCCGGCATGATCCCCCAGCCGCCGCCCCTTGACGCGCCGGTCCAGTTCGACTCCGACGCGGCGATGCCGGTGCGAGATGCGATTCCCGGCCTGGGTCATGCCATTGAGCTTCGCGTGTACCGCCACTCCGGCGCGCTGCATCTCGATTGGTGGTATGACACCCGCCGAGTTCAGGGCGCGCGGGCAGAAGCACTGGCGCAGCGTTTCCCCCTGGCGCTGCGGACGCTGATCCAGGACGCTATCGAGGCCGTCCCCGGCGACAGCGACATCGGCTCGCAACCGGTGGAACTGGCCCTGGTGGACTTGTCGGCCCTGGACGCCGGTTAAGGAGAAGTGAGTGAGTAACGCACGTAAGAAATTGGGCAAGGCAGTAATCGTCGACAAGGTTCGCAAGACCTTCGGCGAGGTGGTGGCGCTGGATGAGGTCAGCTTCGAAGTCGGCCGCGGTGAGGTGATCGGTCTGCTCGGGCCCAACGGTGCCGGCAAGACCACGATCGTCGATATCCTGTCCACCCTGAGTCGCCCGGACCGCGGCCATGCGTGGGTGGCCGGCTATGACGTCGTTTCCGAAGCGGCCGGTGTGCGCCGCTCGATCATGCTCACCGGCCAGCAAGTGGCGATCGATGACATGCTCACCGGACTGGAAAACCTCGTCATGTTCGGTCAGTTATTCGGGTTGAGCAAGTCGGCGGCGCGCACCCGTGCCAAGCAACTCATCGAAGAATTCGATTTGGTGTATGCCGGCGATCGGCGCGTGAAAACCTACTCGGGCGGGATGCGCCGGCGGATAGACATTGCCTGCGGTTTGGTGGTGCGGCCTCAGGTGGCCTTCTTGGATGAGCCCACCACCGGGCTGGATCCGCGGAGCCGGCAAGGCATTTGGGACCTGGTCAGCAGCTTCAAGGGCCTCGGCATCGCCACGCTGCTGACCACGCAGTATCTCGAGGAAGCCGATGAGCTCGCCGATCGGATCATCGTGATCGACCACGGACGGATCATTGCGGAGGGAACGGCCGATGAGCTCAAGGCTCGCACGGGCGGCAGTTACTGCGAAATCGTTCCGCGCGATCTCAAGGATCTGCCCGTGATCGCCGAGGTGCTCGGCTCGCTCCTGCCGGAGAAGAACAGGGCCGCGCTGACGCCCGAATCGGACCGGATCGCCATGCCGGCGCCGGATGGGGCCAGCACACTTGTCGAGGCCGTGGGGCGGCTGGCAGCGGCCAATATTGACGTTGTCGACGTCGCGCTGCGCCGCCCGTCGCTGGACGACGTATTCCTTGCGCTGACGGACGAATCACCCGAGCCGCGCACTCCCGTTGCGATACAGGCCGTCGGGTGAGCGCCACAAGCAGCACCGAGGTCCGCCCGTCACCGCGGGCACAGTGGCGGGTGCTCACCACCCGCTTCATCGCACCGACCCTGCGCAACGGTGAGCTCGCGATGACGATCGCGTCCTCGGTGGTCTTCACGGCCGGCTTCTACATCCCTTTGCACCAGGTCATGGGTACCGCCACCCGGGGCGTCGCCAGCAGCTACGCGCAGTACATCATGCCGCTGATCGCACTTCAGGCGATCACATTCGCCGCGTTGTCGACTGCATTTCGGGCGGCGACGGACTCGGTGCAGGGCATCAATCGCCGGTTCAGGTCCATGCCGATCGCCCCGTTCACGCCAGTGGCTGCCCGCATCTCAGCCGCGGTGTACCGGTGTGTGGTTTCGTTGACGGTGGCTGTGATCTGCGGGTACGTGATCGGATTTCGGTTTCACCGCTCAGCCGTATACATCGTTGCCTTTTGTCTGTTGGTGCTCGTGATCGGGACGTTGCTGTCATTCGGCTCCGACCTGATCGGCACCGGTACCCGCAACCCGGAGGCCATGACCCCGGTGCTGATCCTGCCGCCGTTGATCTTCGGACTGCTGTCCGTCGGTGTCCAACCGGTGGAGCAGTTTCCCCACTGGATCCAGCCCATTGTTCGCAACCAGCCGATCTCCCAGTTTGTCGACACCTTGCGTGCCTTGGCCGGAGACACCGCGCCGTTCAGCGGATCGGTCACCTGGTCCGTCGTGGCGCCGACGCTGGCGTGGTTATCCGGATTGGCCGCGATCCTGGTACCAGCATCGGCAATCGTCTTGTCAAGGCGGGCCTGATGACTCTCGTATACGAGCGAGCCACGGATGTCGGCGTGCACCGGCAATACCACGAGAATTCCGCGCGGGCGCTGGTTCCGCAAACCCTGGTGCAGACACGGCGGATACTTCTCCGGTGGGCACGCGACCTCACGGCGGTCATCGAGGCGCTGGTTTTGCCTGTCCTTTTCCTGCTGACACTGAATATTGTTCTCGGCAACCTGATCTCACAGATCACAGGACACAGCGCGCTGTACGGCACAGTGCCGCTGAACGCGCTCGCCGCCGCGATCAATGGATCGGTGATCGGGGCGATCGGCCTCATCGGAGAGCGCTCCGACGGTCTGATGCGTCGACTGTGGGTGCTGCCCGTGCACCGCGCGTCCGGAGTCCTCTCGCGGATCGTCGCCGAGACGGTTCGGATCATGGTTACCACGGTGGTCGTGCTGGCCGTCGGAATGCTACTGGGTTTCCGCTTCCAGCAGGGCGTACTCGCGAGCCTGACATGGTTGATAGTCCCGCTGATCTTCGGACTGGCCTTCGCAACCCTCATCACAACGGTTGCGTTGTACACGGGGAAAAATTTTCTCCTTGAAGCGGTTACGCTCGTGCACATTCTCGCGGTCGTCTTCTCCACCGGCTTCTTGCCGGTGGACCAATTTCCAAAGGCGATACAGCCGGTGGTCGCGCACCAACCGATGACCTATGCGATCGAAGCGATGCGCGGATTGTCGCTGGGCGGTCCGGTTCGAGGCCCGATGACCGCAACACTGCTGTGGGCCGCCGGCATCACCGCCGTATGTATCGTGCCAACGCTTTTGGGCTATCGACGGGCCAGCACGCACTAAAGAAGACTAAAGAGAGGAGAGTTAGAAGTGTTTCCCGGATCCGTGATCCGAAAGCTGACGCGCAGCGAAGAAGTGTTCGCGGTCAACGAGACGTATTTTGCGTTCACAGCGCAGATCAACGGTCCCGTCGATCTCGACGCAATGTCGGACGCCTTCGACGCGCTCCTGCAAGCCCACCCCGTTTTCACCGGCCGCCTCGAGAAGGCCGACGACGGGCGCTACCAGATTGTCGCCGAGGACCTCTTGCACCCCGGGATATGGGTGGTCGGGGACGACGCTGACTCGCGCACCATGCAACTGGATCAAAGCCGATCCTTGATGGATCTATTGTTGAAACGCAGCGGCGGAAGCACCGCACTGACCCTGTACACGCACCACAGCCTGGCCGACGCCCACCACGCGTTCGGTCTTCTCGAAGAGCTCTTCTCCCTCTATACCGACGTGGTGACGACCGGTGACCCCGGACCGGTAACACCGCAACCCGCACCCGAAGCGCTGGAGCTGTTGCTCGAACAGCGTGGCGTGACAAAGCAGCGGCGGTCCGGACTCGAACGACTCTTCACGGCGCTGTTCGCCTACGACTTACCTGCCGCGGAGCAGCCACCCATGCTGCCGAATCCTGATGCAATCCAACCTATTCCGGTAGCACGGATCCGGTTCACCGAGGAGGAGACATCCGAGCTCGTGGAGTTCGGGCGTGCCAATCAGCTCAGCCTCAACTCCGTGGTAGCCGCAGCTATCCTGCTGGCCGAGTGGGAACTGCGCAATACCCCGCACGTTCCGATTCCCTATATTTATCCGGTTGATTTGCGTTACCTGTTGACGCCCCCGGTAAGCACAACCGGCAGCACGCTGCCGCTGGGGGTGGCAACCTATCTCGCTGAGATCAGGCCCGACACCGACCTCGTCGATCTGGCCCGTGGCATCGTGGATGCTTTCCGGGCCGACCTGTCCGACGGCGTGATTCAGCAATCCGCTCTGCACTTCAACCTGCAATACGAAGGCACCCCGCCGGGGCTTCCCCCGGTGGTGCTGTGCACGGACACCGGTTCGATCCCCGCCCTGCGCACGCCTCCGGATATGGAGGTGGATGACTTTTGGAGTGAATTGCACTTCCCCACCCGCGCCCCCGTCGACCTCTACAGTTGCGGAACATTCGCGGGCCGGCTGTTCATCGAGCACCATGCGCACCTGCCGGGGCGGGAAAAGTCGCTCGAGGCAATACATTCGCTCCTGTCCTCTCTCCTCAGCGAGGATAGCTGGGTCATGGAGTGATCGACCGGTCACATGAGCCCAGCTGAGCGTGAGTTCGACATCGTCTTGTACGGTTCCACTGGCTTTTCCGGCAAGCTGACAGCCGAATACCTGGCACACCAGGGGAAAAAAGCACGGATCGCGCTGGCCGGTCGCTGCAGCGAACGACTGCTGGCCGTGCGGCAGCTGCTCGGTCCGACCGCGCAGGATTGGCCGGTGATCGCCGCCGACGCGTCGCAGCCGTCGACGCTGGCTGCAATGGCCGCCCGGGCCCAGGTGGTGCTGACGACTGTTGGTCCCTATGCACGATATGGCCTGCCGCTGGTGGCCGCCTGTGCCGAGGCCGGAACGGACTATGCCGATCTGACCGGTGAGCTGATGTTCGCCCGAAACGCCATCGACCTCTACCACAAGCGGGCCGCCGACACCGGCGCCCGGATTGTGCTCTCGTGCGGATTCGACTCGATCCCTTCGGATATAAGCGTTTATCAGTTGCACCGCCGCGCAATCGAGGACGGCACCGGTGAACTTTGCGGCACAACGTTTGTGCTGCGCTCGTTTCGACAGACCGGGGCTTCCGGCGGCTCGTTGGCATCGTATCTGGACGCGATGCGCACCGCGTCCAGCGACATGCAAGCCCGCCGGCTCGTCGAGGACCCCTACACGCTGACTACGGGCCGCGGTGCCGAGCCGGAATTTGGTCCGCAAAAAGACTTTACGTGGCATCGCGGGCGTGACGTGGCACCCGAGCTTGCCGGCTTCTGGCTCGGAGGGTTCGTACAGGGGCCCTATAATTCCCGAATTATTCGTCGTAGCAACGCATTACAGGACTGGGCCTATGGCCGGCGGTTCCGCTACTCCGAGGCGATGAGTCTGGGGAAGTCGTTTGTGGCACCGGTCGCCTCAGCGATCATGACTGGCACTCTGGTGGGGGCCTTTGGTTTGGGCAATAGATACATGCGGCGATTGCCCCGACGATTCGTGGAGCGCATCGCACCTAAGCCAGGCGCCGGTCCGGGCGAAGCCGCTCGCAAGCGTGGCCACTACACCGTCGAGACCTACACCACCACGGCAACCGGTGCCCGGTACATGGCGACTTTCGCGCAGAACTGCGACGCTTACCAGGCGACGTCGGTCTTGCTCGGTGAGAGTGGTCTGGCGTTGGCGCTCGATCGCGATCGACTCTCCGAGCTGCGGGGGGTGCTCACTCCCGCTGCGGCGATGGGCGATGCGCTGCTGGCGCGTTTCCCGGCCGCCGGGGTATCCATGAAAACAACCCGACTGCAATAAAACCCACGCCTATCAGGCCGTAGGAAGGCTTTCCTGCTCGGACGCCAGCGTCTCGGTCAGGTGCAGGCTTAAGGCACGCGCGGAGTTGTAGGTGGCGATGGCCTTGGGGGTGATTCGTATCCCGATCTCGGCTTCGATGCGGGTCCGCAGTTCGAGGTTGCCCAGCGAGTCCAGGCCGTGGTCGGCAAACGGACGGTCGGGATCTATCCCGCGGCGCAGGATCAGGCCGGTCTGCTCCGTTATCAGGCGCCGGAGCCGGGCCGGCCATTCGTCGCGCGACAGCGTCTTGAGTTCGGCACGCAACGTGGAGCTTTCGGACGCATGCCGGTCTCCGGCGGCCTGGAAGGCTTCGGCGAACGGGCTGCGCGCAACCAGCGCGGCCAGCCACGGGGCGCCCGTCGTCGGGACGTAGCCGGTGTAGCCGCGGTCGTAACGCAACAGCGTCTCGAACGCCTGCGCGCCCTCTTCCGGAGTGATCATCGTGGTCCGGCCGCTCGCCGCCATGAATGCGGCCCGGCCGATGTCGCCCCACGCGCCCCACGCGATCGCGCTGGCGGGGAGGCCTTGGCTGCGCCGCCAGTGGGTGAACGCATCCAGCCAACTCGAGGCGGCGGCGTAAGCCCCCTGACCGGCTGAGCCGAACAGCGCGGCCACCGAGGAGAAGGAGCAGAACCAGTCCAGCGGCTGGCCGGCCGTCGCCCGGTGCAGGTGCCACACGCCGTATACCTTTGGCGCCCAGTCCCGGTCGATCAGCTCGTCGGTGATGTTGGCCAGGGTGGCGTCCTCGACGACTGCGGCGGCGTGCAATACCCCACGCAGCGGCAGCCCGGTGGCGATAGCCGCGGCCACTACCCGGGCCGCGGTATCGGCCTCGGCGATGTTGCCGCTCTCCACGACGATGTCGGCTCCATTGGCTCGGAGCCGCTCTATGGCCTGCCGCGCCTTGGGAGTCGGGTTGGAACGGGCGGTCAGCACGATCCGCCCGCAGCCTGCCTTGGCCATCTCGGCGGCCAGGAAAAGTCCCAGGCCGCCAAGACCGCCGGTGACGATGTAGGCGCCGTCGTCGCGGAAGACCGGAGCCTGCTCCGGCGGCACCACCGCGCGGGTCTCCCCCGTCCGCGGCACCGTGAGCACCAGCTTGCCGGTGTGCTCGGCGCCGCTCATCGCCCGGATCGCGGTGGCTGCCTCCGATATCGGGTATTCGGTGCAGACCGGGACCGGCAGGTCACCGTCGGCAATCCGCTGGTACACAGTCTTCAGCAGCTCCTGCAGTCGCCGCGGGTGGGTTCGCGATAGCAGCGCCACGTCGACGGCATAGAAGGTGAGATTTCGACGGAAGGGGAAGAGCCCCAGGCGAGTATCGCCGTAGATGTCGCGCTTGCCGATCTCGACGAACCGGCCACCGAACGCCAGCAAGCCCAGCCCGGCGCGCTGCGCGGCACCGGTCAGCGAGTTGAGCACGATGTCGACGCCATACCCGTCGGTGTCACGGCGGATCTGCTCGGCGAACTCGGTGCTGCGTGAGTCGTAGACATGCTCAATACCCATGTCGCGCAACATCGCCCGCCGCTCCGGGCTGCCCGCGGTGGCAAAGATCTCGGCCCCCACCATCCGGGCGATCGCTATCGCAGCCTGACCGACACCACCGGTACCGGAATGGATCAGCACCTTGTCTTCGGCCGAGATCCTGGCCAGGTCATACAGCCCGTACCACGCGGTGCCGTACGCGGTTGCTGCGGCGGCGGCCTGACCTGCCGTCAGGCCGGACGGCAGGGTGGCGACCAGCCGGGCATCGCAGGTAACGAACGTGCCCCAGCTGCCGTTGGCGTAGCCGGAGAAACCGCCTACCCGGTCGCCGACCTGATGGTCGGTGACGTCCGCGCCGACCCGGGTCACCACACCGCCCAGGTCGAATCCCAACTGGTGCGGCTGGCCCTCCAGATCGGGGTAACGGCCTAAGGCCGCAAGGACATCGGCGAAGTTGACGCTGGACGCGTCGACCGCGATCTCGACCTCCCCGGGCCCCGGCGTCTTGCGGTCCAGGGCGACGGATTCCAGGGTCTGCAAGTCACCGGGATGGCGGACCGCCACGCGCATCCGGTCCGACTCGTGTTTGACGGTGACAACCCGGCGCTCGTCGCCACCCAGCGGCGTGCAGCGCAACCGCGCGGTGTACCACTGGCCGCCGCGCCAGGCGGTCTCGTCTTCCTGCGAACCGGACAGCAGCTCTTTGGCCACCAACTCGACGTCACCGTCGTCGTCGAGGTCGACCTGGGTGGGCCGGAGCTGGGGATTCTCCGCGCCGATCACCCGCAGCAGGCCGCGCAGTCCGGCCTGCACCAGGTTGGGCCGGTCATCCGACAGCACGATCTGGGCCCGCCTGGTGACGACGTACAGCCGGGGCGGCCGGGCCGACAGTTCCGGCAGCTCGCGAGTCATCCGCACCACGTGACGCACCAGCTCACGGCCTTGCAGCAAACCTTCTTCGTCAGGTTCACCGGCCGGTGGCGGGCAAATAATCACCACACCTTCGAGGCCGCCGCGCACGGCAGCGCCGAGCTGTTCGGCGTTGGCGAGGTGTTCGGCCCGCTCCGGCCAGGTCAGGGTCCTGCATTGGGCGCCAAGGGATTTGAGCGCATCGGTGAGCCTCGATTCCAGCAGGTCGGCCTCAACGGTGTTGATCAGCAGCCAACTCCCGACGGCCCGGTCGGGCACGGGCGGCAGCGTCTGCTGCTGCCAGTGGATGGTCAGCAGCCGCTCGGCCATGAGCTGGTCGGCACCGCCGCCACCGATGCCCATTCGCAGGCCCTGCACGGCCAGCAGGACCTCGCCGTTCTCGTCGAGCAGGTCCAGATCGACCTCGAGCGCCGACCCGTTCGCTGACGTGATCCGCAGGTGGCAGTAGCGAGCACCACGCGTCGGGGCGTACCGGCGCAGCCGCTGCACACTCAGCGGCAGCAGCACCCCGCCCTCGGAGGCGTCCCTGATCGCCGAGTGCGCCAACACCGCCTGGAAGCAGGCATCCAGCAACGCGGGATGAACGTCATAACCGGCCTGCTGTGACCGGACCGTGCTCGGTAGCTCGACCTCGGCCACGACGCTGCGGCCCTTACCTTCGGCGGTACGCGCCGACACCAGACCGGTGAAGGACCGGCCGTACTCGATGCCCCGCCCGGCGAACGACTGCCGCAGCGCGGCACCGTCCGTGAGCTGAGGATGGGTAGCCAGCAAGGCGGCGATGTCGCGCTGCTGTGGTTGTTCGTCACCGGCCGTGTGCAGCATCGCGGTCGCACGCCGGGTGCGCTCACCTTCGCGGTCGGTCTCCACCACGAACTCGACGACGCCGGCATCAACAACCGAAGCCACGGCACCCACCGAAGTCTCGTCGTTCAGCAGCAGCATCTGCTCGAAGCGAACGTCGCGTACTTCGGAGTTCGGACCGAGCACCGCGGCGGCGGACGCCAGCGCCATCTCACAGAAGCCGGCCCCCGGAAAGACCGCAACCCCGTTGACTTGATGGTCGGCCAGCCAGGGCAATGCCGCGGTGCCGATCTCGCCCTGCCACCCGTGGCGTTCGGGCTCTTCCGGCAACCGCACGTGCGCGCCCAACAGCGGGTGCACTTCAACGGTGGACTGGCCGCGCGACTGCGATCCTGACCCATCGGAGTTGATGAGCAACCGCTGGTGGGTCCACGTCGGCAGCGGCGCATCCACCAGGCGTCCGCCCGGATACAGCACCGAGAAGTCGATGGCGGCGCCGGCACTATATAGATCCGCCATAAAGCCGAGCAGCCCGTAAGGCATCGGCTGCTCGCGTCGCATGCCCGCGAGAGCCTGCACGGTGATGTCGGCAGCGCTGGCGGTTTGTTCCACCGCGCGGGTCAGCAGCGGGTGCGGCGAGGGCTCGCCGAACACCCGGTGACCATCGTCCAGGGCGGCCTGCACCGCGGCCGCGAACTTTACCGACTGCCGCAAGTTGTCCACCCAGTAGCCGGCGTCGAAAGTGGGCTTGGCACGCGGATCATCAAGCGTCGCAGAATAATACGGCACTTTTGGCGTCGCCGGGTGCAGATCTGCGAGTTGGTCGGCCAAGTCGGCGAGGATCGGATCGACCTGAGACGAGTGCGACGCGACGTCCACGGCCACCTCACGGGCCATGACCTCACGACTCTCCCAGTCGGCGACCAAGTCGCGAACCGTCTGGGTCGCTCCCCCGATCACGGTGGAGTTCGGCGAGGCGATCACCGACACCACGACGTCGCTCACGCCGCGCGCGGCCAGTTCCTCCCGCACCTGTTGGGCGGGCAGCTCCACCGAGGCCATCGCGCCCGCGCCCGCGATGCGACACATCAACTTGGAGCGCCGGCAGATCACCTTGGCGCCGTCCTGAAGCGACAGGGCGCCGGCGACGACGGCTGCCGCGATCTCGCCCAGCGAATGGCCGATGACCGCGCCGGGCTCCACGCCGTAGGCCCGCATGGCGGTGGCCAATGCGACCTGAAAGGTGAACAGCGTCGGTTGCACCCGGTCGATACCGGTCACCGTTTCGGGGGCCGACATCGCCTCGGTGACCGAGAAACCGGACTCCGCCGCGATCAGCGGCTCGGCCTCAGCGACGGTTGCGGCGAACACCGGCTCCTTTTCCAGCAGCTCCGCGCCCATGCCTGCCCACTGCGAACCCTGTCCCGAGAAAATCCAGACCGGTCCGCGGTCGTCATGCCCCGCCGCCGGAGCGTAAGGGCTTTCTTCGTCGGCAATCTCGCGCAACCCGGCAACGAGGTCCTCGAGGTTTTTCGCGACCACCGCGGTACGCACGGTCCGGTGCCCGCGCCGCCGCGCCAATGTGTAGGCCAGGTCGGACGCGGCGAGACCCGCTTTGTTGGTGTCCACCCAATCGCTCAGCCGATGCGCGGTCCGCCGCAGCTCGTCGGCAGAGGTCGACGACAGCGGAAACAGCAGCGGGCCGGCCACGGGACTGCCCGGAGGGGTCGCTGCGTCGGTGTGCGTCTCGGGCGCCTGCTCGAGAACGGCGTGCACGTTTGTGCCGGACATCCCGAACGACGTCACCGCGGCCCGTCGTGGCCCGCCACCTGTGTCCGGCCAAGGCGTGACCTCCTGCGGCACGAACAAGCCGGTTTCGATTTGCCGCAGCGCATCAGGCAACCGGGTGAAGTGCGCCATCGGCGGCACCGCACCGTGCTGCAATCCCAGAACGGCTTTGATCAGCCCAACAGCGCCGGCCGCGGCCTCGGTATGCCCGACGTTGCTCTTGGCCGACCCGAGCGCGACGCGATTACCGCTGGCACCGTAAACCTGCGTCAGACTTGTGAATTCGAGCGGGTCACCAACCGGGGTTCCGGTGCCGTGTGCTTCTACCATGCCGACGGTGGCCGGGTCCACGCCGGCCACCTCCAATGCTGCCCGGTACACCGCGGCCTGGGCATCCGACGATGGCGTGGTGATCGTCTCGGAACGACCGTCCTGGTTGGCCGCGGTGCCCCGCACTACCGCCAGAATCCGGTCGCCATCGCGCAGCGCGTCGGGTAGGCGCTTGAGCAGAACCACCCCACAACCATCGGAACGGACAAATCCGTCGGCGGCGACGTCGAACGTATGACAGCGGCCCGTGGGTGAGAGCATGCCCTGCGCTGACGCCGAAGCAGACACCCGCGGCTCCAACACCAGCATCGCGCCTCCGGCCAAGGCAAGATCGCTCTCGCCCCGATCCAGGCTCTGACACGCCATGTGCACGGCAAGCAAGCCCGACGAACACGAGGTGTCCACCGTAATCGCCGGACCTCGCAGCCCCAGCCCATAGGCGATCCGCCCGGACGCCATGCTGAAGGGAGTGCAGGTGTAGCCGTAGGCATCCTCCAGCGCGCCGGCATCGCCGCTGATCACCGAGTAGTCCTGTTGACACATCCCTACGAAAACGCCGGTGCGGGAGCCGCTCAATGAGGACGGCACGATGCCCGCATGCTCGATCGCTTCCCAGGAGGTCTCCAGCAGCAATCGGTGCTGGGGGTCGATAGCGGTCGCCTCCCGCTCCCCGAATCCGAAGAACGAGGCGTCGAAACCGCCGGCGTCGTCGATGAAGCCACCCCACCGCGACACCGACCGGCCCGGCACCCCCCGCTCGGGGTCGTAGTGGTCTTCAACGTCCCACCGGTCGCCGGGGATTTCGGTCACCAGATCGTCGCCGCGCAGCAACGCCTGCCGGAACGCTTCGGGTGAGTCGATCCCACCTGGAAGTTGGCAGCCCATTCCGATGACGGCAATGGGAGTGACACGTGATTCCATCGCCGTTCAACCTCGTCTCAGTTCAGCCGGATGCTTGAGGGCGTCGCCGGCATTTTTGAAATTAGGGAGGGGAACCGTTACGTCACTCCCCCAACCCGAGCAAACCCGGGTATCGACGCAGAACCCATCACACGAATCGCCAAAAGCTTAGACGCCCGAAGCAATTGGGGTGTGTGAATGGGTGAGTTTCCCTCGTCCTCGCCGACTTTACGGCACTGACCTGGCGTTTTTCTATGCGCCCCAGAGGTGCGCCGTTGCTTGTCACATACCCTATCAGGGTATAGCGTGGGCGGGTGTGCGCCCCAACAGCGAGCGATAACCCGACGAATACAGGACTGAAGCGGAGGACTCAGTGACGGTGCTAACCGCGGTCGGCCACGCCTTGGCGCTGGCGGGGTCAATGACGTGGGAAATCCTTTGGGCGCTGATCCTGGGCTTTGCCCTGTCGGCGGTGGTGCAGGCGGTCGTGCGACGCTCGACGATCGTGGCCCTGCTGGGCGACGACCGGCCGCGCACCTTGACGGTGGCGGCCGGGCTGGGAGCGGCATCGTCGTCGTGTTCGTATGCCGCGGTGGCTTTGGCCCGATCGCTGTTCCGCAAGGGTGCCAATTTCACCGCCGCTATGGCGTTCGAGATCGGTTCCACCAACCTCGTGGTGGAATTGGGCATCATTCTTGCCTTACTGATGGGCTGGCAGTTCACCGCCGCGGAATTCGTCGGCGGCCCGCTGATGATCGTGGTGCTGGCCGTCTTGTTCCGGCTGTTCGTGCGTTCCCGGCTCATCGACGCCGCCCGCGAACAGGCCGAGCGTGGAGTCGCCGGCTCGATGGAAGGCCATGCCGCCATGGACATGTCCATCAAAGGGGAGGGCTCGTTTTGGCGGCGGCTCTCTTCCGCGCAGGGCTTTACCTCGGTCTCGCATGTGTTTGTCATGGAGTGGTTGGCGATTCTGCGAGACCTTGTTATAGGCCTGTTGATCGCGGGTGCCATCGCGGCGTGGGTGCCCGAAAAGTTTTGGCAGATCTTCTTTTTAGCTGATCATCCAGGCTGGTCGGCGCTGTGGGGACCGATCGTGGGACCCATCGTCGCGATCGCCTCCTTCGTCTGCTCAATCGGCAATGTGCCACTGGCGGCGGTGCTGTGGAACGGAGGCATCAGCTTCGGTGGTGTCATCGCATTCATTTACGCCGACCTGCTGATCGTGCCGATCCTGAATATCTACCGCAAGTACTACGGCACAAAGATGATGCTGACGTTGCTGGGTACCTTCTACGCCGCGATGGTCGCCGCCGGATATCTGATCGAATTACTCTTCGGCACAACGCATCTTATTCCAACAGAACGCAGTGCCACGGTGCTGCATGCGGGGATCTCGTGGAACTACACCACATGGCTCAACATCGCCTTCCTCGCTATCGCGGCAATGTTGATCGCCCGGTTCATCACCACGGGAGGAGCCCCGATGCTGCGCATGATGGGCGGCTCCCCCGACGGCGGGCACGACCACCACGATCACAACGGGTAGCACCACCCCTGCCGTTCGGTAACTGAGACCACTTGCGCCACAGCGGTCCCGATGGTTTCTCTGCGGCATTTTTTGTCGGCGCCTTGGAATAAGTTCAGGTTATGGGTTCTGCCAGCGTTGTTGATCTCGGGGCGATGTCGGCGGCTTTTGATGCGCTGGATGCCGCGTTGGACAAGGTGGCCGGGTATGACGTCGACGCATTGGCCACCAACGACCAGTTGGCGGCGTTGGAGCGTTATGAGCGGCTGCGCCGGCGCATCCCGGCAGCCGAACATCCGCTGATCAATTCCCTTGCCCGCCAAGCCACCCCCGAGGAGCTGGGCGGCAAACTGTCCCATGCGATCGCCGAGTGGACGCTGATCAGCCGCGCCGAGGCATCCCGGCGCATCCGCGAGGCTGCCGACCTGGGACCCCGCCGGGGACTGACCGGTGAGCCGTTGCCCCCGATCCTGGCCGGTACTGCGGCCGGACAGCGGGCCGGGAAACTCGGAGCCGGGCAGGTCGCGGTGATCCGCCGCTTCTACCACCAGCTGCCGGGCTGGGTTGACTTCGCCGCCCGCGAGCACGCCGAAGCCCAACTGGCAAAGTTCGGGTCGCAGTTTCGGCCCGAACAACTCGCCGGGCTGGCCGACGGGCTGGCCGATCGGCTCAACCCCGACGGCACCTACACCGACGAGGACCGCGCCCGCCGACGCGGCCTCACCCTGGGCAAACAACACGCCGACGGGATGTCCGAGTTGCGCGGCTTGCTGACCCCCGAAGCCCGCACCACCCTCGAAGCCGTGCTAGCCAAACTGGCCGCCCCCGGCATGTGCAACCCGCTCGATGACACGCCCTGTGTGGATGGCGCACCGTCTCGGGAAGCCATTGAGCGTGACATCCGCTCAGTAAGCCAACGCAATCACGACGGACTGAACGCGGCACTCAGAGCACTGCTGGCCTCCGGGGAACTGGGTCAACACAACGGGCTACCGGCCTCCATCGTCGTCACCACCACCCTCAAAGAGCTGGAAGCCGCCGCCGGACGGGGCCTCACCGGCGGCGGGACCCTGCTGCCGATGAGTGACGTGATCCGCCTGGCGCGGCATGCCCGCCATTACCTGGCGATCTTCGACAAGGGCAAAGCGCTGGCGCTGTATCACACCAAACGACTCGCGTCTCCCGCCCAGCGGATCGTGTTGTACGCCAAGGACCGCGGGTGTTCAGCTCCGGGATGCACTGTGCCCGGCTACTACTGCGAAGTCCATCACGTCACCGACTACGCCAAGTGCCGCACCACCGACGTCAACCAGCTCACCTTCGGCTGCGGACCCCAACACCACATCGTCCAACCCGGCGGCTGGGCCACCCGCAAAAACACCAACGGTGACACCGAGTGGATTCCGCCGCCGCAATTAGACCGCGGCCAACCCCGAACCAACACCTTCCACCACCCCGAGTTGCTGTTGCGCGACGCGGACGATGACGACGAGTGGTAGCCCCGTGAGAGGCCACGCTGCGCTGGATCAGATCTTCAAAATGCGTTCCGCGTTAGCGTGCGCGATCCTTTCGCGGTCACCAGGGCTCAGGGTTGTGCGCTCGAACCCGTCGACCGCCGCCTGTGAGGACTCATAGGGGTAATCGACGGAAAACATGATGGCGTCGGCTCCGACTTCCAAGACGGCGCCGGTGAGGGCGGCCGGGGAGAAAACGCCGCCGCAGAGAATGCGTAGTGCATGCCCGGAGACTTCGGCCGCCCAGCTCCACATCGCGCCGTAAAGTTCCGGGTGACCGGTCAGCACGTGCCAGTGGTCGGCCAGCGGCGCACCCGGGTGCAAATACAGCGGTACGCCGAGGGATTCCAGCGCTTCCCACAGCAGCTCGAAGAGCGGCTCGTCGAGGTAGTGACCGCCAAGATGGTCGTTGACCAGCGCGCCACAGAACCCCAGCTCGGTGATGCAGCGGTCGAGTTCGGCGACCGCCGCGCCCGGGTCCTGTAAGGGAAGGGCGGCGAAGCCCCGGAACCGAGTCGGGTGCTCGGAAACCACCTGCGCCAGGTAGTCGTTGGCGCGTCGGGCATTATCCCGCGCCGTACCGGCGTCGATGTCGGCTTGCAGCTCGGGGACGGTCAACGACAATACTTGGATGTCGATGCCGGCCTCGTCCATTTCCGGTAGTCGGCACTCGGTGAAGTCGGGGAGCTTGCGCAGCCACTGCTCAGCGTAAGGCGTTGCCCACGAAGACAACTGAGGCATCGGATCGGCAATCCCGGGAATGGAGAAAGCCTCCTCCAGCGCGACGTATCTCACCGGCTGTCCCCTTCCCCGCCAACGCGCGACTCGAATCCAACCCCGCTACAGGGCTAGCAGCGCCGCGACCGCCGACGGGTCCTTGCAGTACACGTCCAGCTCCACGATCAGCCCGTCGCGAACCGTGTAGATCTCGACCAAACTCATCTCGACGCTTTGGCCGGAGACCCGCGCGGTGAACTTCGGCCGGTAGCGCATCGCAACGGTGTCGTCGGCGAGCAGATATTGGATTGCCGGGTCCGGCGTAAGCTCCAAGTCCTCGTTCATCTTCCCGAAAAGGTCGAAAAAGCCTTGCGGGCCCCGATATTCCCCGCTGTAGGGCACACCATCGGCTTCGCAAACCACGAATTCGTCGTGCAGCAGACTGCGTGCGTCCTCAAACCTTTCCTCGACAATCGCCTGCACGAACCTGCCAACCGTGGCTTGGGCGTCCTCGGTGCTCATCGACCACCAGACAACTTCTCGCGCAAGCGGCGGTTGACCGGTTCGGGCAATAGCTCTGACACGTCACCGCCCAGCAGCGCAACCTCTTTGGCCAACGACGACGAGACGAACGAATGCCGCGGCGCCGTCGCGACGAAGAAGGTGTCGACTCCGGCAATGTGCTTGTTCATCTGCGCCATCTGCAGCTCGTATTCGAAGTCGGTGCCGGTGCGCAGACCCTTCACGATTGCGGTCATTCCGCGCGACCTGACGAAGTCGACCACCAGACCGTGTCCGGCCTCTACCCGCAAGTTGGCCAGGTGTGTCGTTGACTCCTCGATCATCGCGATCCGCTCGTCGAGATCGAACATGCCCGCTTTGGCGGGGTTGGTCAGGATCGCAACAACCACCTCGTCGAACTGGGCCGAAGCGCGTTCGAAGACGTCGATGTGGCCCAACGTCACGGGGTCAAACGACCCCGGGCACACCGCGCCGCTCATGACCGATGACGGTACACGGTGCCTCAGAGCCGCTCGGCCAGCTCCAAACGGGTGTCGCCGTAGACACGCTGGGGCCACGGAGACCAGCCCGCGGGCCAGGCCAGCGCCGCGCTGGCGGCCGCCCGCTCCACCACCACGACGGTTCCCTCGCGCACCCAGCCGTGGATGGTCAAAGCGACCAGCACGGCGTCAACCTCGGCCGACTCGGTGTCGTAGGGCGGGTCGGCCAGTACCAGGTCCACCGGAGACGTGGTCCCGGCCGCCAAGACGGCTGCCACCGCGCCCCGGCGCAGCGTCGCACCGGTCAGACCCAGGGTTTCGATGTTGCGCGCGATGACGGCAGCGTTGCGCTGGTCCGACTCCACGAATAGCGCAGAGGCAGCCCCACGCGACAGCGCCTCCAATCCCAGTGCGCCCGAACCGGCATAGAGGTCCAGCACCGCCAGGCCGGTCAGATCCCGCCGCGCGGTCACGATGTTGAAAAGCGATTCGCGTACTCGGTCGGTGGTCGGCCTGGCACCCCGCGGCGGGACGGCGATGCGCCGGCCCCCGGCAACGCCGCCGATGATCCGCGTCACCTGAAGATCCCTAGAGCAGCGTCGACCAGTAGTTCCAGAACCGCACGATGATCAGCAGCAACACCGCGGTGAACCACAGCACGGCGATCGACCACCGCCATTGGTACAGCACCCGCGCGACGCCAGCTTCGCGGCGTTCGAGCGCGGGGCGAAACACGATGGACGCGACCACGACCAGCAATGAGACGGTGACCGCCCAGACCACCATGCAGTACGGGCACAACGCCCCGATGCGATACAGGCTCTGGAAGATCAGCCAGTGGACGAACACCGCACCAATCAGGAGCCCGACTCCTAGGCCGGCCCAATACCATTGCGGCAAAGCAACCTTCGCGACAGCCAGCACACCGGTGACGAGCACCACGGTAAAGCCCATGATGCCGAGCAGCGGATTGGGAAAACCAAGGATCGACGCCTGCGGTGTGACCATCACCGAGCCGCACGCCACGATTGGATTGAGATTGCACGACGGCACGTATGACGGGTTGAACAGAAGCTGGATCTTTTCCACCGTCAGCGCCATCGCGGCGGCCAAGCCGATTACACCGGCGATCAGCACCCACCATGCGCTGGGCGCAGCTACGGAACGCGAACCCGGTGTCAGGTCGCCGATGTGCTGGGTGGGTTGTGCTGACGCCGGGGTGGTCACGTCGACGCGGGGGTGACAGCGGTGTCTATGCCGGGCATTTCGCCCACGATGCCCTTGATCTTGGTCACCAGCGCGTCCGGTGTCGACCAGTCATAGTTGTCGCCGTTGATCTTGATGGTCGGAGTTGCGGTGATATGTGCGGCCGCTGCCTCGCCGGTGACCTTGGACAGGTACTTGCCGCTGTTGATGCAGTCCGGGACCTTGCCCACGACGCCGGCTTCGCGGGCGAGTTCGATCAACCTCGCGTTGTCCGGGAAGCTGGTGCCGCGTTCGTCGGGCTGGATGTCGGCGCTGAACAGCGCGGCATGGAAACGGCGGAACGCATCGAGGGATTCATCGGCGACGCATAAGGCCGCCGCTCCCGCCCGCGACGAATAGTTCTGGTTCCGCGGGCTGTCGAGAATCGCCACCATCGAGTAATCGGCCGCAATGGCGCCGATGTCGATGAGTTTTGACACCGTCGGCCCGAACGTGCGCTCGAAGTTACCGCAGGCCGGGCACAGAAAGTCCTCGTAGAACGACACCACGGCCTTGGGGTTGCTGGTGCCGGGCTGCGTGACCAGCTTGCTCGACGTCACCCGCACCGTATCGCCCTCGCCGGTGGTGCCGGCCTTCTTGTGGTGTGACGTCACGATGTAGAAGACGAGCGCGACCGCGAAGATCACGACGAACGCGGTACCGCCGATCTGGATGAGTCGGCCGGATTTGCCGTCGGCCGACTTCAGATCGAATCGCGGGGGACGTTTGGGTTTGTCGGCCACAGGTTCGCTGGTCCTTCGGTGCTCGAGTTGTCGGCTGGTCCGTTGTTCGGACAACGGCGCCTCTAGATTACCGGCGACAACGGTTCAACAGATTAGGCCCGGCTCAGATGGGCACGCAGGGCCGAAATCAGCTCGCTGGTTGCGGCAGCACTGTCGCCTCCGAGCTGGAAAAAATTGACGAAAGCATGCGTCAGCGAACCCATGCAACGCAGGTCCACCGGGGTCCCGGCGGCCCGTAGCGCCGCCGCGTAGCTCTCGCCTTCGTCACGGAATGGGTCAAAGCCGGCGACCGCGATCAGCGCCGGCGCCAGCCCGGACAGCGACTCGGCCAGTAGCGGCGATACCCGCGGGTCCGCCCGGTCGATACCGGAATTCCTCAGGTATTGAGACTCGAACCAATCGATGTCCCGTTTGGTCAGCAAGAAGCCGCGGGCAAACAGGCTCAGCGACCGGGTCTGTGCCGTGAAGTCGGTCCGCGGGTAGATCAGCCACTGCAACACGGGGGCAGGGCCCCCCTTGTCTTGGGCCTCGTCGCGCGCCAGTTGGCATACGACCGCGGCCAGGTTGCCGCCCGCACTGTCTCCGCCGACCGCAACCCGCCCGGGCGTCGCGCCGAGTTCCTTGGCGTGCTCGTAGGCCCACCTAAACGCCGCATACGCATCCTCGATCGCAGCCGGGGCCGGATGCTCCGGCGCCAGCCGGTAATCGATCGACAACACGTGGATTCCGGCGTCACGACACGTCAACCTGCACAGCGCATCATGGGTGTCCAGGTCGCCGATCGCAAAGCCACCACCGTGGTAGAAGACCAGCAGGGGCGCGGCCCCACCACTGGCCGGACGGTAGTGCCGAGCCGGGATGTCCCCGGCCGGTCCGGGTAGTGATATGTCGTCCACCTCGACGTGAATTTGCGGACCGGGTAATCCCAGGCTCGTCTCGTGCGCCCGAGCGCGGGATACGGCCGGGTCGTCGTCGACGACCAGGCCGTCGATGCCGACGGCACGCGAAGCCGACAGCATCAGCTGCAGCGTCGGATCGAGCGTGTTGCCGTCGATGATGACCGATCTACCAGCGAACAGCACCCGCTTGGCGGCGGCCGGAATCCACGGAATGACCTTGACGCCGACGGTGGTGACCCTGCCCTGCAGGCGACTGATCAGGCGCATCGGGGCGCGTTTCGCTCCGAGGGAAAGGTCCGCCGCGCCTGGCAGACTCTTGGTCATGGGCAGCTCCCTCGAAAAGAACTCTGTCACGCTGAATGACGGTAATTCGATCCCCGCCGTTGGGCTCGGAGTCTTCCAAGTCCCGCCAGCGGACACCGAGCGGGCGGTCAGTGCCGCGCTGCGCGCCGGTTATCGGCATATCGACACCGCCGCGGCCTACCGCAATGAACGGGAGACCGGGCGAGCGCTTGCCGGTTCCGGTGTGCCGCGCGACCAACTGTACGTGGTGACCAAATTGTGGAACTCCGACCAGGGCTACGACAGCACGCTGGCGGCGTTCGACGCCAGCATGGAGCGGCTCGGGCTCGACTACCTCGACCTCTACCTCATCCACTGGCCGATGCCGTCGCTGGGCAAGTTCGTCGATACCTTCAAGGCGTTCGCCCACCTGCGCGATCACGGCCGGATCCGGTCCATCGGAGTCAGTAATTTCGAGCCCGAGCACCTCACGGTCCTCATCGATGCCACCGGCATCGTCCCCGCGGTGAACCAGATCGAGCTGCACCCGCGATTCCCGCAAAAAGAATTGCGTGAAGTGCACGCCCAATGCGGCATCTCCACCGAGGCATGGGCACCGCTGGGGCAGGGAGCGCTGCTGACACATCCGACGGTCACCGCGGTCGCCGAAGCACGCGGGCGGACACCCGCCCAGGTGTTGATTAGGTGGCACATCCAACTCGGTAATATCGTGATCCCCAAGTCGGTGAGCCCCTCACGGATTGCGAGCAACTTCGACGTGTTCGATTTCGAACTCAGCGCCGATGAAATGGCGTCGATCTCCTCGCTCGATGACGGAACCCGCCTTGGCCCGGACCCACGAACCTTCAATTTCACAGGCAGGTGAATGACGTTGACCAGCGAGTCCGGCACTGCCGTACCCTCGATAGCCCTCAATGACGAAAACACGATGCCCGTGCTTGGCCTGAGCGTCGCGGATTTATCGGAGGACGAGACCGAACGCGCGGTGTCGGCGGCGCTGGAAATCGGCTGCCGCCTCATCGATACCGCGGCGGCCTACGGCAACGAAGCCGCCGTCGGTCGCGCGATTGCCGCCTCCGGGATTCCCCGCGCCGAGCTGTTCGTCACCACCAAGCTGGCCACTGCTGACCAGGGTTTCAGCAGTGCCGAGCAGGCTTGCACCGCCAGCCTGGAGCGACTCGGCCTGGATTACGTCGACCTCTACCTGATTCACTGGCCGGCCCCGTCGCTCGGCAAGTACGTGGACTCCTTCGGCGGGATGATCCAGTCTCGCGGCGAGGGACATGCCCGCTCGATCGGCGTATCCAACTTCACCGAGGAGCAGCTGTCGATGGTCATCGACCTGACCTTCGTCACGCCCGCGGTCAACCAGGTCGAGCTGCACCCACTGCTCAGCCAAGCCGAGTTGCGCAAAGCAGACGCGCAGCACAACGTCGTGACGCAGTCCTACGCACCGCTGGCTCTGGGCCGGTTGATGGACAATCCGACGGTAACTTCGGTCGCCGGCGAATACGGCAAGACCCCCGCGCAGATGCTGCTCCGGTGGAACCTGCAACTGGGCAACGCGGTTGTCTTCCGGTCGGCCAAAGCCGAGCACATCGCCGGCAATCTCGGTGTCTTCGATTTCGAACTGGCCGCCGAGCACATGGATGTAATCAACGGGCTCAACGACGGCACCCGGTTGCGCCCGGATCCGAACACCTACGACGGCACCTGAGCTACCCCGCCGGGCAAGTGGCTGCCGCCCGACGCATTACGTCCGTCGACGCCTGGTCCACCGGCAACGAATAACCGCGCAGCACCGCAATGAACTGCATGGCGTATTGACATGCGAACGCGGTGTTCGGCGGCATCCACTGAGCCGGCGGCGAATCACCCTTGTCCTGATTGGCCGGTCCGTCGACGGCCAGCAGGTTGGCTGGATCGTTGGCGAAACGCAGCCGCTCGGGTCCCGGCCAGCCGTAGGCGCCCATGTCCCAGGCGTAGGCGAGCGGGACGATGTGGTCGATCTGGACCGATTCGCCGACCCGGGCGCCGCGCGCAAAGGCGATGGTCTTATTGGTGTATGGGTCGTGCAGGGTGCCGGTCGCCACGGCGTCCGGACACCGCTTGATCGACACGTAGGTCTTGTCGACGAGGTCGCGGTTGAGGATGTCGTCGCGGGTGTCACACCCGTTGTGCCCGAGCGGGGCATCGTTGTTGTCGTCCCATGCGTCACCGAATGCCGCCCTGCGGTAGTCATAGCGGTGGAGCCGCAGCGGCAGCACGGCAATACCCGCGAGCACATCGGTACCGGGTTGCACCGTCGGAACGTCAGCGCGCGCGGCGTATTCGTCGGCGTGCCTGCCCGCCGATGACCCCACCGTCTGATAGGCGACCACCAGCGCGAGCGCCGCAGCCGCCGATAACCCCAGCAGCACTTTGCGGTTCATATGCGCCGCTCCTCCTCATCGCTACGCTCTGCATCGTCGCCGGCGGTTCACGACTTATCCAAATATTCGATGCGGTCCGTCGTGGTGAATGGTGCTGCCAGCAATGCCAATCCGCGGTTGGCGGGGTCCTGCTCGTGGGCCCGGATACAGAAGTCACGGGCGACCTCGATGAGGTCACGATGGTCGGCCAGCGAGAGCAGTTTCAGATTGATCGCGCGGCCGGACTGGTTGCGGCCCAATACATCTCCCTCGCGACGCTCCTTGAGGTCCAGATCGGCGAGCGCAAACCCGTCCATGGTATCGGCGACGGCAGAAAGCCGTTGACCCGCCGGCGAGCCCGGCGAAACCCAGCTGGCCAGCAGGCACAGGCTGGGATGCTGGTCGCGGCCGATACGGCCCCGCAGCTGATGCAATTGGCTGATTCCGAACCGGTCGGCGTCCATCACCAGCATGACGGTGGCGTTGGGCACATCCACGCCCACCTCGATGACGGTGGTGCACACCAACACGTCGATGTCACGAGCGCGGAACGCCGCCATCGCGGCGTCTTTTTCGTCGGCTGACAGCCGTCCGTGCATCAGACCCAGTCGCGCCTTGGCCAGCTCGCCCGAACGCAGACGGGCGTAAAGACCCTCGGCGGTCGCCGAAGGCCGGGCCGCCTGCTCACCTTCTTCTGAGCCTTTCTGAGGATCGTCGGTTTCGTCGATCCGGGGCGCCACCACATACGCCTGCCGGCCCGCGGCGACTTCCTCGATGATGCGCTGCCAGGCACGCTCGAGCCACACGGGCTTGTCCTTGACGAAGATCACGTTGGTGGTGATCGGCTGGCGTCCGCGCGGAAGTTCGCGCAGCGTCGAGGTTTCCAGGTCGCCGTAGACGGTCAGCGCGACGGTGCGCGGTATCGGCGTCGCCGTCATCACCAACAGGTGCGGCGTGACCCCCGCAGGAGCCTTGGCGCGCAACCGGTCTCGCTGTTCGACACCGAACCGGTGCTGCTCGTCGACCACCACCATGCCGAGGTTGTGGAACTCGACCGCGTCCTGCAGCAGCGCGTGTGTGCCGACCACAATTCCGACCTGACCACTTGCCACCTCGGCCCTGACCTGCTTCTTCTGCGCCGCCGTCATCGAACCGGTGAGCAGCGCCACCCGGGTGGCGTTGTCCGCCCCGCCCAGCTGGCCCGCCATGCCGAGCGGGCCGAGTACCTCGCAGATCGACCTAACATGTTGTGCGGCAAGGACTTCCGTTGGTGCCAGCAGCGCGCACTGGTAACCCGCGTCCACCAACTGCAGCATGGCCAGCACGGCGACGATCGTCTTGCCGGACCCGACCTCGCCTTGCAGCAGGCGGTTCATCGGCCGGGTGGCCGAGAGTTCCTGCGAAAACACGTCGAGGACGGCGCGCTGCCCCGCCGTCAACTCGAATGGCAACCGCCGCGACAGTTGCGCCGCCAGACCATCGGCCCGAGGCGGTGCCGGGGGCCCCGATTCCGACAACTCACTGTGCCGGCGGGCCACCAGCGCCCACTGCAGGCCGACGGCTTCGTCGAAGGTCAGGCGCTCCCGCGCCCGCCGCCGCTGCGATTCGCTTTCCGCAAGGTGGATGTCGCGCAGCGCCTGGTCTTCGGAAATCAAGCCATGCGCGGCGCGCAAGTCAGCGGGCAGCGGGTCGTCCACCGGGTCCAGGACGTCGAGAACTTGGCGCACACAGGCGAAGATGTCCCAGCTCTGCACCTTGGTGCTGGCCGGATAGATCGGGAAGAAGAGACGTTGGAATGCCGACATCTGCACCTCGCCGGTGGTGGCCTGCGAGGCGTTGGCGATGCTTTTCAGCGACCGGGTACCGCGGTTCTTGCCGTCCGGCGCGTCGAGAATGAGAAACGCCGGGTGCGTGAGCTGCATGACGTTCCTAAAGAACCCGACCTCCCCGGAGAGCATCACCTTGGTGCCCTTGGTGAGGTCCTTCATGATGTAGTTAGCGTTGAAGAAGGTAGCGGTGACCCTGCTGCGGCCAGAACCGACGGTGATGCGCAGACACATCTTCTTCCGGTTCTTCTTCATCGGGAAGGATTCCGTGTCGGCGATCGTGTCGACGATCGTGATGTGTTCACCGGCCGGCGGGCGTTGACCGTCGGCGCCCCAGCGGGTCGCGCCCTCGGTGTAGCTGCGCGGATAGTGGCGCAGCAGGTCGTCGACGGTGCGGATGCCGAACACCTCGTCGAGCGGATCGGCGGCTTTGGCGCCGACGATGTAGTCCAGCCGGTCGCTGAGCGACACCACGGCTACTCGACCCCGATCAGCAGCACGTCACCGCGATGGCCGGTGCGATACGTCACCAGCTCGGTCCCCGGGTGGTTGTCGTGCATATGTTCTTCCAGAATGTCGCCGACGGCGGCGGCATTTACATCCGGGTCATCTGTCTCGATGCCCGCGCCCACCAGCACCGTCACCAGGTCGCCGCCCGACGCCAGCAGCAGATCGAGCAGGCCGATCGCCGCCCCGACCGCATCAGCGGCCACGATCAGTACTTCGTCCCCCGCGATACCCAGGCCGTCGCCCGGCTGACAGCGACCCGCCCAGGTCAGAGCGCTTTCGGTGGCGATACGCACCGATCCGTGCCGGGCCGCGCCGGCGGCACGCGCCATGGTGTAGCCGTCGTCGACGGCCGGCCGTTCGGCTTCGTGCACGGCCAGCGCGGCCAGCCCCTGCACCATCGACCCCGTCGGTATCGGCACCACGTCGATGCCCCAGCCGATGGCCGCGGTGCACCCGGCCACCAGCTCCTCGGCCGCCACATACCCGTTGGGCAGCACCATCACCTGGGCGGCGCCGGTGTCGACCACTGCCCGCATCAGCTGGTGGGCGCTGATATGGGTGGCTGGATCGCTTGCGGCCGGATCGGGTTGCAGCACGCAGGCCCCTTCACCGGCGAACAGCTCGGCGGCACCGTCGCCGTCGACGACGGCCAGCACCGCCCGTTCCCGCGTCCAGCCGCCCGCCGGCAGACCGGTGGCGCCGGAGCTCAGGGCCGAGATCACGATGCGGCTCAATTGTCCCGCTGCTATTCCCGCTTGAATGGCGGCGCCGGCGTCGTCGGTGTGCACATGCACCGAGTAGGTGCCCTGGGTCGGCGAGCGCGCAGCCGCGATGGCCACGGAATCACCCAATTCCCCGAGTCGGTCCCGCAGCGCGTCCGCCGCAGCGGGATCGCAACCGTCCAGCCGGTACATCACTTCGAAGTGCGGCGCCGGGCGTTCGGCGGAGGCGTCCGGCCGCCGCGCTCGCGGCGACAGCTCGTAGACCGTGCGGGCGGGCGCCTGCCCGGTAATGGTGGAACGCAAAGCGTCGAGCAGGACCAGCAGGCCCCGCCCGCCGGCGTCCACGGCACCGGCGTCGGCGAGCACGTCGAGCTGCTCGGGAGTCTTCTCCAGCGCGACAACCGCCGCGTCACCGGCAGCGATGACCGCCGGGCCCAGCCCTTCCCCGCCCTGGGCGCACTCCTGGACGGCGTTGGCGGCGGCCCGCAACACCGAGACGACGGTCCCCGGGGTTTCCTGACCACCCATCGACGAGATGACCAGGTCCACGCCGCGCTGCAACGCGGCCCCGAGGATAACGGCGTCCATGTGGGGCAGTTCACCGCCGGAGTCGGCTGCCGCGGTCGCGGTAAGGTCGGCGATGCCGCGCAGGATCTGCGACAAGATCACGCCGGAGTTGCCGCGGGCGCCGTTCAGCGCACCGGCCGACAGGGCAGCCGCGGTCCGGGCGACGCACGCTGAGCCGCCATCGGAATTAGCGCCCGCGTTCGCCTCCGCCAACGCGGAACGCATGGTGAACAGCATGTTGGCGCCGGTATCGGAATCGGCAACCGGGAAGACGTTGAGCCGGTTGATCTCGTCGATGTGAGTGATCAGGTCGCTGACGGCGGTATGCGCCCAGTCCCGCAGGGTCATCGCGTCCAGCAGACGATCCTGCGACGTATGAGACGTGCCCAGTGTGACCCACCTCCTCCGCGCCAGCACCCGGTGGGCGCCAGCGTAGCTCGGCGACACGCGCGACGGCTGCCCGTGACCACCACCCGCCGGCAGGGGCGAACCGGCCCATTGAGCCTAGCCAGCGCGGGCGACAACACTGGTAATCGTTTTGGTGGTTGCCACGACAGTCGGTATCCTGGGTGGGCCCGGGTCAACCTGGGCTGTCCCGGCCAAATTGCCGGACCCCCGAGATTTGAGGAGCTCGAACAATGGCCGCTGTGTGCGACATCTGCGGGAAAGGCCCCGGCTTCGGCAAGTCGGTGTCGCACTCCCACCGCCGCACCAGCCGCCGGTGGGACCCCAACGTCCAGACCGTGCGCGCCGTAACCCGTCCGGGCGGCAACAAGCAGCGCCTCAACGTCTGCACGTCCTGCATCAAGGCCGGCAAGGTCGTCCGCGGCTAGCTTTCGGCGCCTCGCCCTCACTCGTCGAGAAAGACCACGCGCTTGTCTAGGCTTTCTCGGCCGACGCGCAACGAGTTGCCCCGGAAATCAGGGTCTGAGTAACCGACCGCAAGACCGCACAGGATGGTCATCTCGGGTGCAATACCCAGGTGCTCCCGCACGATGTCCGGGTAGCCGGCGATCGAAACCTGAACACAGGTGCCAAGGCCGCGGGCGGTCAATGCCAGCACCATGTCTGCAAGAACATGCCGACACCGTCGCGGGTCCACGTCTCGTCCCACGTCAACTCATCGAACGTGATGGCACCGGCATGCACGGCCACCAAGACTTCGCCGGCCGCCGGGATCGGCACGGGCGCGTGCTCGACGACCAGCTCCTCCGGGCCGCCCCGGCGGTGTGCCCGCAGCGCCGTCATCTCGGTCAGGGCAGCCGCCAATCGATCGGGTCTGCGCCCATTTTCGCCAGCAGCTCGTTGGCACGGCTGAACGGACGTGAGCCGAAGAACCCCCGAGAAGCCGACAGTGGCGAGGGGTGTGGCGATTCAATCGCCACGCAATTACCTTCGGCCAGAGTGGGTTTGAGCGTAGACGCATCGCGTCCCCAGAGGATCGCCACCATCGGTTGCGAACGCGCGGCCAGGGCGTGGATCGCGCACTCGGTGACCGCTTCCCACCCCTTGCCCCGATGCGACGCCGGGTTGCTGGGACGCACCGTAAGCACCCTGTTCAGCAGCAGCACACCACGCTCCGCCCAGGGCGACAGGTCACCGCACGAGGGCTGCGGATGGCCCAGGTCGGCGGTGTACTCGTCGAAGATATTGGCCAGACTGCGGGGCAGCGGACGCACATCGGGGGCTACCGAGAAGCTCAGGCCCACAGCATGCCCCGGCGTCGGGTACGGGTCCTGCCCGACGATCAGAACCCGGACGTCGTCGAACGGGAAAGTGAAGGCGCGCAATACGTTCGGTCCGGCTGGTAGATAGCTGCGCCCGGCCGCGATCTCGGCGCGCAAAAACTGGCCCATCCGGGCGACCTGGCCGGACACCGGCTCTAGCGCGGCCGCCCAGCCCCGCTCGATCAGTTCACTCAACGGCCGCGCCGTCACCGCAGCCCTTTGCTCATCGCGTAGCCGGTCACCGCGTCACCCTAACCCTCGTACGACTGCCAGCCGGCGTAGCCGCTCCACTCTTGGCCGTCGACAAGCACTCGGGCCGGCCCGTCGAGAACCCGTCCGATGACGCGCCACCCGGCCGGCGCGGGACCGTCGAAACAGGCCACCAGGGCGTGGTCTTCACCGCCGGCCAGTACCCACGGCCAGGGGTCGACGCCCACAGCGGCGGCGGCCGCGGTAACTGCGTCGTGGTCCGCGGCCAGTGCCGCCGTGGACAGATCCATACCCGCCCGGGATGCCTCGGCAACATGCCGCAGGTCGGCGACCAAACCGTCGGAGACGTCGATCATCGCCTGCGCACCCGCGGCCGCGGCCGCCGCTCCCTGGCCATAGGGCGGTTCGGGAACAAGATGCCGACGCCGCAGGCCATCGAAGCCCTCAATTCCGTTGTGCCGCAATGCAAAACCAGCAGCCGAGCGGCCCAGGTCACCGGCCACGGCGATCACCGAGCCGGCTTTCGCCCCGGACCGCAACACCGGTGCGCGGCCCTGCAGGTCGCCCAGCACCGTTACCGACACCACCCACTGCGGGCTGCTGACGAGGTCGCCGCCGGCGATGCCGGCGCCGATGCGCTGCGCTTCGTCCCACATTCCGTCGACCAGCGCGTCCACGTCCGCGACCGACGTGTCACCGGGCGCGCCGAAGGCGACCACGAATGCCGTGGGCCGCGCGCCCATCGCCTCGATATCTGCGGCGTTCTGGGCGATCGCCTTGCGGCCGACGTCGTGGGGTGCCGACCAGTCCAGCCGGAAGTGCCGATCCTGCACGAGCATGTCGGTCGATACCACGACACGACCGTCCCCGGCGGAGACCACCGCCGCGTCGTCGCCAGGCCCAAGCAGGACCGCAGCCGGCTGTCGGCGGCCCCGCACCAGGCGGTCGATGACGGCAAACTCACCGAGCTGCTGCAGCGTCGGCGATTCGCCCGATGCCCCCCCGGTTTGGTCGCGCACGCCACCTCCTCCCGCGTGAGGGCCACGATACGGTCATCGACCTGCGGTAAGTTGGGTCTCTGCCCGCACGAGCGGCCCGCGCCAGTGTATGAGACAGGAGGTGCCCGGGTGGTCGATGCTCTGATGTCGCCGGCCGGGCGGTGATGGGCGATTCGGATGCCGACCTAGGCGGACCGCCGCGTGCGGTGATCATCGCCGCGGTTGGGTTGGCCGTCGTGGCGATCGGCGCAATCCTGTTCATCGCGGCGACTCGCCAGGCCCCTCCGCAACCGGTTGCCGTTCCCGCCGCCCCCGCTCCGCAGGCCGGTAGTCCGGCATGCCGGGCACTGGCCGCAGCGCTGCCGCAGCGGCTCGGGGACTATCGGCGCGCGCCCGTTGCCCAACCGGCGCCCCCGGGCGCGACTGCCTGGCGGGCCGGACCGGACAGCGAGCCAGTGATGCTGCGCTGCGGGCTCGACCGCCCGGCCGAGTTCGTGGTGGGCTCTCCGATCCAGGTCGTCGATCGGGTGCAGTGGTTCCAGGTCCGCTCCGAGCAGCAATCCGCCGGTGACGCGGGCAGATCCACCTGGTACACGGTGGACCGGCCGGTGTATGTGGCACTCACGCTGCCATCGGGATCGGGCCCGACGCCGATCCAGCAGCTCTCCGAGGTGATCGACGACACCATCGCGGCGGTGCCCATCAACCCGGCCCCAGCTCGTTAGCAGTCCCTAGCGCAGGCCCACGCCGCGGGCCAATGCCGTTTCCACCATGGTCGCCAGCAGGGTGGGATAGTCCACGCCGCTGGCCGCCCACATCCTCGGGTACATCGAAATCTTGGTGAACCCCGGCATCGTATTGATTTCGTTGAGTATCGGCCCGTCGTCGGTGAGGAAGAAATCGACCCGGGCCAACCCCTGGCAGTCGATGGCCTTGAACGCGCGGATCGCCAATTGCCGCACGGCGTCGGCAATGTCGTCGTCAACCTTTGCCGGCACGTCCAATTCGGCTGCATCGTCGAGGTATTTGGTCGAGAAGTCGTAGAACGAATCCTCGCGTCCCCGCACCCCGGCCACCCGGATCTCTCCCAATGTGCTGGCTTCGACTGTGCCGTCAGGCATTTCGAGGACGCCACACTCCAGCTCGCGGCCGCTGATCGCCGCCTCGACGATCACTTTCGGATCGTGCCGGCGAGCATGCGCGACGGCGGCGGCCAGCTGGTCCCAACTCGTGACCCGGGTGACGCCGATCGAGGAGCCGCCCCGTGCGGGTTTGACGAACACCGGCAAACCCAGCCGCTCGCGTTCGTCAGGTTGCAGGGTCGACCGCGACGGGCGTAGCACCGCGTGCGCGCCGACGGGCAGTCCTTCGGCGGCGAGCAGCTTCTTGGTGAACTCTTTGTCCATGCCGGCGGCACTGGCGAACACACCGGCCCCGACGTAAGGCACACCGGCGAGTTCCAGCAGGCCCTGGATCGTGCCATCCTCTCCGTATGGGCCGTGCAGAACCGGAAACACCACGTCGACGGACGCCAAGACCTCACCGGCACCGGGCGGAAGGGAGACCAACTGGCCGCTGCGCCGCGGATCCGCCGGCAGGGCCAGTTCGGTGCCCGATTCGGCGGTCACCTCAGGCAGCTGCCGGTCGGTGATCGCCAGCGCATCCGGATCGCCGTCGGTGAGTACCCATGAACCCTCCGGGGTGATGCCGATCGCGACCACGTCGAAACGCTGGGGGTCGAGGTTGCGCAGAATGCTGCCCGCCGACACGCACGAAATGGCGTGCTCGTTGCTGCGGCCGCCGAACACGACGGCCACGCGCACCCGATCACCCCGTGACCCGGGGTGCCGCGTCGACCGGTCGTTGGCATTCACAACTTAAAAAGGCTACCGGGTGGTAAGCCCCCGGGTCGGGTGTCGTGCCCTAGCTGGGGTTTCATTCGGGCTTGGTGCGCCGGCCCAGCAGCAGAGCCATCGCCTCATCCACCGAAAGTCCCCTATGACAGACCCGGTGCACGGCGTCGGTGAGGGGCATCTCAACGTCGTAACTGGACGCCAGCGCCAGCACCGACTCGCACGACGTCACCCCCTCCACGACGTGCCCGAAGCCGCCATCGCGGGTGCCGCGCAGCTCCGACTCGATGGTCGCGCCCCGGCCCAAACGCTCGCCCAACGAGCGGTTGCGCGAGTGCGGCGATGTACACGTGGCCACCAGGTCACCGACACCGGCCAGCCCGGCCAGGGTCGCGCCTTTGGCGCCGAGCGCTATCCCCAGCCGCATGATCTCGGCCAGGCCGCGGGTGATGATCGCCGCCGCGGTGTTCTCGCCAAGCCCGACGCCGGCCGCCATCCCGCACGCGAGGGCGATGACATTTTTGCACGCCCCGCCGATCTCGGTGCCGACCACATCGCTATTGGTGTACGGACGGAAGTATCCGCTGTTCAGCATGCGCTGCAGGGCAACCGCACGCCCCGAGTCGCTGCACGCGACGACTGTGGCGGCGGGCTGGCATTCGGCGATCTCGCCGGCCAGGTTCGGCCCGGAAATCACCGCGACCCGGTCCGCGTCGACGCCGGTCACGGACACGATGACCTGACTCATCCGCATTAGGGTGCCCAGCTCGATGCCCTTGGCCAGACTGACCAGGGTCGCGCCGTCGGCCAACAACGGCGCCCACTGCTCAAGGTTGGTCCGCATCGTCTGCGCGGGCACTCCCAGCAGCACCGTTGACGCGCCGGCCAGGGCCTCTGCTGCATCGGAAGTGGCGCGGATGCCCGGCGGCAGCAACGTGCCGGGCAGGTAGCGGGGGTTGTATCGGGTGGCATTGATCTGCTCGGCGACATCAGGTCGCCGAGCCCACAGCGTGACCTCTGCTTCTGGCCCCCCGGCCTCGACGAGCACCTTGGCCAGCGCCGTGCCCCACGCACCGGCACCCATGACCGCGACGGCGCCCGATGTGCTGGCCATTTATCACCCCCGTCTGTCGTCTCCGGTAGTCAGCGCGGCACCTGCAGCCGCTACACCCTAGACCAGCGACGGGATGGGCGTCACGCTGACAGCTAGCGTGACGCTCGCGCGCGATGCGCGAAGCGTCGCTGGCAGGATGACCTCATGAGCGGCACACGGGCCGACGGCGCGAGCGACGGTGCAGGTGACCCTAAAGACATAGCCTTGATCATCGCCGTCAAGCGGTTGGCCGCCGCAAAGACCAGGCTGGCCCCGGTGTTCTCGGCGCGGACCCGGGAGAACGTGGTGTTGGCCATGTTGGTAGACACCCTGACCGCCGCGGGACGCGTTGCATCACTGGGCTCGATCACCGTCATCACGCCCGACGAAGCCGCAGCCGCCGCGGCGGCCGAGCTCGGCGCTGATGTGCTGGCCGACCCCACGCCCGAGGGCCATCGAGACCCACTGAACAACGCAATCGGAGCCGCGGAAAGAGCGCTGACCAATTCATTCTCCAATATCGTTGCCCTGCAGGGTGATTTGCCGGCGTTGCAGACCCAGGAGCTGGCCGAGGCGATCGCCGCCGCACGCCACCACCGGCGCAGCTTCGTCGCTGACCGGCTGGCGACGGGAACCGCGGCACTCTTCGCGTTCGGAACCCAGCTCGATCCGCAGTTCGGTTCCGATTCGGCCGCGCGGCACCGCCGTTCAGGCGCGATCGAGCTGACCGGTGCGTGGCCCGGCCTGCGATGCGATGTCGATACTCCCGCCGACCTGGCCGCCGCGCGTCGCCTCGGGGTCGGCGCAGCGACCGCCCGGGCCATCGCAGCGCACTGACTTCGGCCGGCACCGCGGCAAGACCTGTCCTAAGGGTGAACGTCACCCCAACGCCGAATGGATGTCCGTCGAGCGCTAGCAGCACCAGCGGGTGATGAGCAATGATCGCATGGTGACTGAAATCGAAGCGCAGGCGCGACCCGACGAGAATCTCTGGCACCCCGGCGACTCGGCCGTGGCAGCACCCCCCGCTGCGACCCAGGCCGTCATCACCGACCTGCCAGAGGACCGTTATCTCAACCGGGAGCTGAGCTGGCTAGACTTCAACGCCCGCGTGCTGGCGCTGGCCGACGATAACTCGTTGCCATTGTTGGAGCGAGCCAAGTTTCTGGCGATCTTTGCCTCCAACCTCGACGAGTTCTACATGGTGCGGGTGGCCGGTCTCAAGCGCCGCGACGAGATGGGGCTGTCGGTCCGCTCTGCCGACGGTCTGACGCCGCGTGAGCAACTGGCCCTCATCGGCGAGCAGACTCAGCGGATCGCGACCCGGCACGCGCGGGTGTTCCTCGATTCGGTGCGACCGGCACTCGCCGAGGAAGGCATCCATATCGTCACGTGGGCCGACCTGGATCAGGATGAGCGCGAGCAACTGTCGAATTATTTCACCGAACAGGTCTTTCCGGTCTTGACCCCGCTGGCCGTCGACCCCGCTCACCCGTTCCCGTTCGTCAGCGGGTTGAGTCTGAACCTGGCGGTCATGGTGCGCCAACCCGAGGACGGTGGCCAGCACTTCGCCCGAGTCAAGGTGCCCAACAACGTCGATCGCTTCGTCGAACTCGAAACCCGCGGGGCTGCGGACGGCGAAGGGCAGGAAATGGTCCGCTATCTGCCGATGGAAGAACTGATCGCGGCCTTCCTTCCGGCGCTCTTCCCGGGTATGGAAATCGTCGAGCACCACGCTTTCCGCATTACCCGCAACGCCGACATGGAGGTTGAGGAAGACCGCGACGAAGATTTGTTGCAGGCGCTGGAACGGGAATTGGCGCGCAGGCGATTCGGTCCGCCGGTACGGCTTGAAATCGCTGACGACATGACCGAAAGCATGCTGGAGTTGCTGCTGCGCGAACTCGACGTGCATCCCGGCGACGTCATCGAAGTGCCCGGCCTTCTCGACCTTTCGTCGTTGTGGCAGATCTACGGACTGGACCGTCCAGCGCTCAAAGACCCGGCGTTCGTTCCAGACACCCACCCCGCCTTCGCCGACCGGGAAACTCCCAAGAGCATCTTCGCGACGCTGCGCGAGGGCGATGTCCTGGTGCACCATCCGTATGACTCGTTCTCCACCAGCGTGCAGCGATTCATCGAGCAGGCTGCCGCCGATCCCAACGTGCTGGCTATCAAGCAGACGCTGTACCGCACATCCGGTGATTCCCCGATAGTCCGGGCGCTGATCGAAGCCGCCGAGGCCGGAAAGCAAGCGGTGGCACTCGTCGAGATCAAGGCGCGCTTCGACGAACAGGCCAACATCGCCTGGGCACGCGCACTCGAGCAAGCGGGCGTGCACGTGGTCTACGGGCTCGTTGGCCTGAAGACACACTGCAAGACCTGCCTGGTGGTACGACGCGAAGGTTCGGCGATCCGACGGTATTGCCACATCGGGACCGGCAACTACAACAGCAAGACGGCGCGGCTCTATGAGGATGTCGGTCTGCTGACGGCGGCTCCCGATATCGGCGCCGACCTTACCGACTTGTTCAATTCGCTGACCGGTTACTCGCGTAAGTTGTCCTACCGCAACCTCTTGGTGGCCCCGCACGGAATTCGCACGGGCATCATTGAACGCGTCGAACGCGAGGTTGCCGCGCACCGCGAACGCGGGAACGGGCGGATCCGCCTCAAGATGAACGCCCTTGTCGACGAGCAGGTCATCGATGCGCTCTATCGCGCCTCACAAGCGGGTGTGCGAGTCGAGGTGGTGGTGCGCGGCATCTGTGCGCTGCGCCCGGGCGCGGAGGGCTGCTCCGAAAACATCTTCGTGCGCTCGATTCTCGGCCGCTTCCTGGAGCACTCGCGGATCGTGCATTTCCGCAACATCAACGAGTTCTGGATCGGCAGCGCCGACATGATGCACCGCAATCTAGATCGGCGCGTCGAGGTGCTGGTTCAGGTGAAGGACCCCAGGCTCACCGCGCAGCTGGATGAATTGTTCGAGTCCGCGCTGGATCCGTCCACCCGGTGCTGGGAGCTCGGGCCCGACGGGCAGTGGATCGCCTCGCCACAGGACGGCCAGACCGTACGCGACCACCAAGTATCGTTGATGGAGCGGCACCGCAGTCCTTAACACTGTGTGATGATTTCCGGTTGTTTCCGGGCCGCATCCATGCTTGTGCGCGCGGCTCTGACCGAATTGACCTGCAGGAGTTGAGGTGCCGACCCAGAATTCGTCCACCGCTCGGCGCTCGGGAAGCCGAATCGTGCATGCCGCCGGCGCGGTCTTATGGAGACCGGGCAGCGCTGATCCGGCGGACCCGGACGTCGAGATCGCCGTCATCCACCGCCCCCGTTACGACGACTGGTCGCTGCCCAAGGGCAAAGTTGACCCGGGCGAGACCGCGCCCGTAGCCGCGGTGCGGGAAGTGTTCGAGGAGACAGGTCATCGCTGCATCCTTGGCAGGCGGCTCGACATGGTGAGTTACCCGATCGAGGCGGGCGTCAAGAAGGTCTACTACTGGGCGGCGCGCAGCACCGGTGGGGAATTCACACCGGGCAACGAGGTCGATGAGCTGATCTGGCTACCAGTCGCCGACGCGATGCCGAGACTCAACTACGCACAAGACCGGAAGATGTTGCGCCACTTCGCTAAACGTCCCGCAAGCACGCATACCGTACTGGTGGTCCGGCATGGCACCGCCGGACGGAAATCGCGTTTCTCCGGTGATGACTCCAAACGACCGCTGGACAAACGGGGACGTGCGCAGGCGGAGGCACTAGTTCCACAGCTGCTGGCCTTCGGCCCCTCGGATGTGTATGCGGCCGACCGCCTCCGCTGCCACCAGACGGTAGAACCGCTCGCTGAGGAATTGGGTGTGACCGTGCACAACGAGCCCACCCTGACCGAGGAGGCCTACGCCAAGAACGCCAAACGCGGCCGCCACCGGATTCTGCGCATCGCCGAGCAGGAAGGCACACCGGTGATCTGCACACAGGGCAAGGTGATCCCGGAACTGATCGCGTGGTGGTGTGAACGCGACGGGGTGCGCCCCGACAAATCCCGCAATAACAAGGGCAGTACGTGGGTGCTCTCGCTGTCGGCCGGCCGGGTAGTGGCGGCCGACCACATCGGCGGTGCGCTGGCCGCGAACGTGCGGGCCTGACACGCAGATACCCTTCGGGGGCGTCGGTGCCACCCAAAGGGTATCTGCGTGTGGAACTTGGCTACTGACCTACCTGCGGCCGCGACGCGCGGTCGCCTTCTTGGCAGGAGCCTTGCTGGCCGGCCTCTTTGTCGCGGCCTTCTTGGCCGGGGCCTTGGTCGCGGCCTTCTTCACCGCGGCCTTGGTTGCGGCCTTCTTGGCCGGGGCCTTGGTCGCCGCCTTCTTCACCGCGGCCTTCTTGGCGGGAGCCTTCTTCACCGCGGCCTTCTTGACGGCAGCCTTCTTCACCGCGGCCTTCTTGACGGCAGCCTTCTTCACCGCGGCCTTCTTGGCGGGAGCCTTCTTCACCGCGGCCTTCTTGGCGGGAGCCCTCTTCGCCGCGGTCTTCTTGGCCGCGCCTGCTACGACACCACGCTTGACGGCGGGGCCGTCAGACGGGAGACGCTGTGCGCCAGCCACAACCGCTTTGAATTGCGCACCGGGACGGAACGCCGGGACGGACGTCGGCTTCACCTTCACCGTCTCGCCGGTACGAGGATTGCGGGCCACGCGCGCTGCGCGGCGCCGCTGTTCGAACACACCGAACCCGGTAATGGTGACGCTGTCGCCCTTGTGCACCGCCCGCACAATGGTGTCGACGACATTCTCCACAGCGGCGGTCGCCTGCCGACGATCCGTGTCCAATTTCTGTGTGAGCACATCTATGAGCTCTGCCTTATTCATCAATCCCTCCGAAGCTAGTGGTCCTTGATTTGAACCGACTAGTGGACACGGTAAACCCTTACCCAGCAAATTTCCAAGAGCCACGCGCAATTTCAGGGCGCGGCGGCCGGAGTTTTCGGAATCCGGTTGCCGCCCTTGACCGGTGGCGGGCCTTCAAAATCGGCCCGGTTTACTTAGGCGACCGAGAAGAAATTCCGTCCCGGTCGGCCATTCAGCAGGTGGGCGCAGTGCGCGGTTTCCACCCCGGATACACCGCCTCGAATGACTTGATATTTTCGAGTTTCCGCAGCGTAAGGGCTATATCGTCGAGTCCTTCGAGCAGTCGCCAGGCGGTATGGTCGTCAATCTTGAACGGCAGCACCGTCGTTCCCGCGGTGATATTTCGATCTTGAAGATTGGCAGTGATTTCCAGCCCGGGACTCTGCTCGATGAGCTTCCAAAGTAGTTCCACGCCGTCTTGGGAGACTTCGGCCGCCAGGAGCCCGGCCTTGCCGGCGTTGCCCCGGAAAATGTCACCGAATCGAGACGAGATGACCACCCGGAACCCGTAGTCCATGAGCGCCCACACCGCGTGCTCACGCGAAGAGCCAGTCCCGAAATCGGGTCCGGCGACGAGGACTGAGCCCCGGTCAAAGGGGCTGAGGTTCAGCACAAAGGAAGGGTCCGACCGCCAGCGGGCGAACAAGCCGTCCTCGAAACCGGTTCGGGTGACGCGCTTCAAATATTCCGCCGGAATGATCTGATCGGTATCGACATTGGAGCGCCGCAGCGGCACACCGATACCGGTGTGGGTGTGAAATGCTTCCATGCTCATCCCTTCTCCTCGGATAGGTCAGCTCAAATCGGCGGGGGCGGATAGTGTGCCGCGAACCGCCGTCGCGGCGGCAACGGCCGGAGACACCAAATGGGTGCGGCCGCCTTTTCCCTGGCGACCTTCAAAGTTGCGGTTAGACGTCGCCGCACACCGTTCCCCTGGCGCGAGCTGGTCGGGGTTCATCCCCAGGCACATCGAGCAGCCCGCCTGGCGCCATTCGGCACCCGCTGTGGTGAAAATCTTTCCCAGCCCCTCGGCTTCGGCCTGCGCGCGTACCCGCATGGAGCCCGGCACGACGAGCATTCGCACCCCCGGCGCCACCTTTCGACCACGCAACACGTCGGCGACCACCCGCAGGTCTTCAATACGGCCGTTGGTGCAAGAGCCCACGAACACGGCGTCGACCGCGATTTCGCGCATCGGTATTCCCGGTCGAAGGTCCATGTACGCCAAGGCTTTCTCGGCGGCCTGCCGCTCGGCGTCGTCGGTCATAAGCTCGGGATCTGGCACGGCCGCGGCCAACGGCACACCCTGGCCCGGATTTGTTCCCCAGGTGACGAACGGACTCAACGACGTTGCATCGAGATAGACCTCGGTGTCGAAGACGGCTCCGTCATCGGTGCGCAACTGCTGCCAATACTGCATTGCCGCGTCCCATTGCGCCCCGCTCGGCGCGTGCGGGCGGTCGCGCAGGAATTCATAAGTGGTCTCGTCCGGTGCCACCATCCCCGCCCGGGCACCGGCTTCGATGCTCATGTTGCAGATCGTCATCCGGCCTTCCATGGACAGCGATTCAATGGCACTGCCGCGGTATTCGATGACATGGCCCTGCCCACCGCCGGTACCGATCTTGGCGATCAACGCGAGGATGACGTCCTTGGCCGTCACGCCGGCGGGCAACTGCCCGTCGACATTGACCGCCATCGTCTTGAATGGCCGCAACGGCAGCGTCTGAGTGGCCAATACATGCTCGACCTCCGAGGTGCCGATGCCCATCGCCAGTGCGCCGAATGCGCCATGCGTGGAGGTGTGACTATCGCCGCAGACGATGGTCATTCCCGGTTGGGTGAGACCCAATTGCGGTCCGACGACATGCACGATGCCCTGCTCGATATGACCCATTGGATATAGCGGAACACCGAATTCGGCGCAGTTTCGCCGCAACGTCTCGACCTGGGTGCGTGACACCGGGTCGGCGATCGGCTTGTCGATGTCGACGGTGGGCACGTTGTGATCCTCGGTGGCCACCGTCAGGTCGGGGCGCCGCACCGCCCGGCCGGCCAGGCGTAGGCCGTCGAAAGCCTGCGGGCTGGTGACCTCGTGCACCAAGTGCAGGTCTATGTAGATCAAGTCAGGCGCATTAGCGCCACCAGATACCACAACGTGGTCGTCCCAAACCTTTTCGGCCAAAGTGCGCGGCTTGCCGGCGCCGGCCGTCTTGATCCCGGATCCCATCTCGAACTCGCCTCGATTCACCTCATTCGCGACTCGCCGATCAATTCAGGCTGTGATCTCATAATGCGAGACGCTAATATCTCTTTGTGAGACAGCATAGCGGTATCGGCGTCCTGGACAAAGCCGTTGAGGTGCTGCATACGATCGCGGAATCTCCCTGCGGATTGGCCGAACTGTGTGAGCGAACCGCATTGCCCAGAGCCACCGCGTACCGGCTGGCGGCCGCCCTAGAAGTCCATCGCCTGCTGGCCCGCGACGACGAAGGGCGTTGGCGTCTTGGCCCCGGGGTTACCGAGCTCGCGGCCCATGTCAACGATCCGCTGCTGGCCGCCGGCGCGGCGGTGCTCCCCCTGTTGCGCGAGACCACTGGTGAAAGCGTGCAGCTGTACCGCCGCGAAGGCACTACGCGGGTCTGTGTGGCCGCCTTGGAACCCGCTGCGGGCCTTCGCGATACCGTTCCGGTCGGGGCACGATTGCCGATGACCGCAGGCTCGGGGGCCAAAGTACTACTGGCCCATAGCGACGCCGCCACCCAAAAAGCAGTGCTACCGACGGCGAAATTCACCGAACGAGCACTGGTTGAAGTGCGGCGGCGCGGTTGGGCACAAAGCGTGGCCGAGCGGGAGCCGGGAGTAGCGAGCGTGTCGGCGCCGGTGCGCGATAGCCGCGGTGTCGTCATCGCCGCCATATCGGTGTCCGGACCCATCGACAGGATCGGCCGGCGTCCGGGGGCACGCTGGGCCGCCGATCTCCTGTCCGCGGCCGAAGCCCTCACCCATCAGCTCTAGATTCGCGTCGGGTGTGCACGCGTGGCGTCGAGCGTGCGTCCTGGGCGGGGAATTCGCGAATTTCGCACCCTCGGCGCACAGTAAAAGCCGTCACTGCACAGTCGAAGTCGAGTCGACGACGGGCGGCCGCCGGCCGCCTGACAAACTGACGCCATGGGAACCAATCAGCGCGCGAGCATCGTCATGTCGGAGGACGAGATCGCCGATTTTGTCGTCAAGAGCCGTACCGGCACGCTGGCCACCGTTGGTCCCGATGGCCAGCCCCACCTGACGGCGATGTGGTACGCCGTGGTCGACGGCGAAATCTGGCTGGAGACCAAGGCCAAGTCACAGAAGGCGGTCAACCTCAACCGGGATCCGCGGGTGAGCTTCCTGATCGAGGACGGTGACACCTATGACACGCTGCGCGGGGTGTCCTTCGAAGGCGTCGCGGAGATCGTCGACGATCCCGACGTCTCGCACCGCGTCGGCGTCAGCGTGTTCGAGCGCTACACCGGCCCCTACAGCGACGAGATGAAGCCCTTCGTCGAGCAGATGATGAACAAGCGGGTCTGCGTGCGCATCGTGGCGCGCCGCGCGCGCTCGTGGGATCACCGCAAGCTCGGCTTGCCGCCCATGCCGGTGGGTGGGTCGACCGCACCGGCCGCACTGGGGACCGTCCAGTAACCGGTTGTGTTGTAGCCCCGATGGGATTCGAACCCACGCTACCGCCGTGAGAGGGCGGCGTCCTAGGCCGCTAGACGACGGGGCCAGAACCGATCCGAGCTGTCAGCATAGCTCACGCCGGGAAGCCCACCTAATCACTTGTAGTGACGAGATTTTGCTGGGGTACCAGGACTCGAACCTAGAATGGCTGAACCAGAATCAGCTGTGTTGCCAATTACACCATACCCCATTGGCTGCCTATAACCGCTGGTCAGTTCGTATTTTGCGGACTTTCAACTTGCTTCTTTTCAGACCGCCGCTGCCAGCCATTGTCGGCCGACGTGCAGACTACCAAAGACTCGCTCCACAATCCGCACACGTGGTCTTCGTCTCTCAAGCGACCGCTTCGCGCGCAGCGCGCAGCCGCGCCACGCTGCGGTCACGGCCGAGCAGCTCCAGCGATTCGAACAACGGCGGGCTGACCGTCGTCCCGGTGGCGGCAACCCTGATCGGGCCAAACGCCTTGCGCGGTTTGAGGCCCAGGTTCTCGATGAGTGCGGCCTTGAGGGCGGCCTCGATCTGGGCCGCGGTCCAGTCCGTCACGCCGTCCAGGGCAACCAGGGCCGCGTCGAGGACCTCTCCCGCATCTGGACCGAGCTCTTTGGCGGCGGCCTTCGCGTCGATCGCGTATTCGTCGTCGTTGAGGAACTTCAGCAGGTCCCATGCGTCACCGAGCACCACGATGCGGGTCTGCACCAAGTGCGCCGCAGCGGCGAATCCGGCGTCATCCAGCTCGATGCGATGGCCGTGTGCGCTGAAGTAGTCGCGCAATCTGGCGGTGAAGTCGTCCACGTCGAGCATCCGGATGTGCTCGGCGTTGATCGCGTCGGCCTTCTTCTGGTCGAACCGGGCCGGGTTGGAGTTGACGTCGACAACATCGAACGCTGCCACCATTTCATCGAGGCTGAACAGGTCGTGATCGTCAGCGATTGCCCAGCCGAGCAACGCAAGATAATTCAGCAGCCCTTCGGGAATGAAGCCCCGGTCGCGGTGGGCGAACAGATTGGACTGCGGGTCACGCTTGGAGAGTTTTTTGGTTCCCTCCCCCAACACCGTTGGAAGGTGGGCGAACTCCGGGATGCGCTCGGCGACGCCGATCCGGATCAGCGCCTGGTACAGCGCAAGCTGGCGCGGAGTCGACGGCAGCAGATCTTCGCCGCGCAACACATGGGTGATCTTCATCAACGCGTCGTCGCACGGGTTGACCAGCGTGTACAACGGATCTCCATTAGCACGGGTCAGCGCGAAATCGGGCACGGTGCTCGCGGCAGAGGCGGTGGTCCCACGCACGAGGTCGTCCCAGCTGAGGTCTTCGTCGGGCATCCGCAGCCGTACCACCGGCTCACGGCCTTCCGCGAGGAATGCTGCGCGCTGCGAATCGGTCAGCTGTCGGTCGAAGTTGTCGTAGCCCAGCTTGGGGTTTCGGCCCGCGGCGATATGACGCGCCTCGACCTCCTCCGGCGTCGAAAAGGCGTAGTAGGCCTCCCCCGCTTCGAGTAGCTTGGCCACCACGTCGCGATAGATCTCTGAGCGCTGCGACTGCCGGTACGGCCCGTAGGGTCCGCCAACCTCGGGCCCCTCGTCCCAGTTCAGGTGAAGCCAGCGCAGTGCGTCGAGCAGCGCCAGATAGCTTTCCTCGCTGTCGCGTTCGGTGTCGGTGTCCTCGATGCGAAAGACGAAGGTGCCGCCGGTGTGTCGGGCATAGGCCCAATTGAACAGCGCAGTGCGGACCATCCCGACGTGCGGAGTTCCGGTGGGCGAGGGGCAGAAGCGCACCCGGACGGTGCCTGCCTGGGGGGCTGCTGCAGTCACGACTTTCCTTTACGGACCACGGGATTGGTGAGGGTGCCGATACCCTCGATAGTGATGGAGACGGTGTCACCGTTCTCAATGGGACCGACACCCGCCGGCGTTCCGGTCAGAATGAGATCGCCGGGCAGCAAAGTCATCGCGGCCGAAATCCACTCCACGATGGCGCCGACGTCGTGGATCATCAGCGAGGTGCGGCTGTGTTGCTTCACGTGACCATTCACCTCGGTGCGCAATTCCAGATCCGCTGGGTCTAGGGGATTTAGGTCGGTGACGATCCACGGCCCGACCGGGCAGAAGGTGTCATGCCCTTTGGCGCGAGTCCATTGGCCATCGGCCTTTTGTTGATCGCGTGCCGAGACGTCGTTTGCGATGGTGTAGCCAAGGATGTTGTCAGCGGCCTGGGCGGCCGCAACGTCCTTGCACGGCCGGCCGATGACTAACGCCAACTCGCCCTCGAAGTGCACAGGTGAGGCATTGGCGGGCAACCGAATCGGTACATTCGGCCCGATGATCGCCGTGTTGGGCTTGAGGAATATCACCGGGTCCGCCGGTGCCGGGCCCGTCTGGCCACCCATCTCTGCGATGTGATCGGCGTAGTTTTTGCCGACGCAAACCACCTTGCCGGCCAGCATGGGAGCCAGCAACCGGACATCGGCCAGCGGCCACGACCGGCCGGTGAAGTTCGGTGTGCCGAACGGGTGCTCAGCTATCTCGCGGGCGATCATTCCGGCGGGATCATTCAAATCGCCCTCGATGCTGACGAAAGCAACACCGTCGGGGCTGGCGATTCGACCAAGGCGCATTCAGCTGAGCCTACTGATGAGCGGTAGCGACCGGCGTAGCCGGGCGTCGCATAATAACCGGCCCGCACAAGTCTTAGCAGCGGTTTCCCCGGGTTGTGCAAGCATGGGCGAGTGCAGACGGACCCGACCGCTACGTCCGAACTCAGCGTGGGCGCGCGGTGGTCGGTCATGGTCGTCTCGCTGATAGCGACGGCAAGCTCCTTCCTCTTCATCAACGGCATTGCCTTCCTCATTCCCTCGCTACAAGCCGCGCGTGGAATCCCGCTCTACGAAGCCGGTCTGTTGTCGTCGATGCCCAGCTGGGGCATGGTAGCCACGCTGGTCCTCTGGGGCTACGTGCTGGACCATGTCAGCGAACGGACCGTGATCACCGCGGGCTCGGCACTTACCGCGGCGTCGGCCTACGCCGCGGCGTCGGCCCATTCGATGCTGTCGATGGGTGTCTATCTGTTCCTCGGCGGCATGGCTGCCGCCAGTTGCAACACTGCCGGCGGCCGGCTGGTGTCCGCCTGGTTCCCGCCGCACCAGCGCGGCCTGGCAATGGGCATCCGTCAGACCGCGCAACCGCTGGGAATCGCTTTGGGCGCGCTGGTAATGCCTGAGCTGGCCGAACACGGGCCGCGTGCGGGGCTCATGTTTCCGGCGCTGGCGTGCACGGTGGCGGCAGTGGCCAGCGCGATCGGTATCGTCGACCCGCCCCGGAAATCCCGCAAGACAGCCACAGAGGAGGAACTGGCCAACCCGTACCGGGGGTCGTCGGTGCTGTGGAGAATCCACGCGGTAGCGGGCCTGCTGATGATGCCGCAGACGGTGACCGTGACATTCATGCTGGTTTGGCTGATCAAAAACCTCAACTGGTCGGTCGCGGCCGCCGGCGGTTTGGTCACCCTTTCGCAGCTGCTCGGCGCCCTCGGCCGGATCGTGGTCGGCCGCTGGTCGGACCGGGTCGGCTCACGAATGCGACCGGTCCGCATCATCGCCGCCCTCGCCGCTTTGACCCTCTTCCTGCTGGCCTGGGCCGATCATCTGAATTCGCGATATCAGGCGCCACTCATGGTCGCAATCTCGGTGATCGCGGTACTGGACAACGGGTTGGAGGCAACGGCCATCACCGAATTCGCCGGGCCGTTTTGGTGCGGACGCGCACTGGGGATCCAGAACACCACCCAGCGGGCGATGGCGGCCGCCGGACCCCCACTGTTCGGTGTCTTGATCACCGCCGCGAAGTATCCGCCGGCGTGGATGCTGTGCGGGTTGTTCCCACTGGTGGCGGTGCCCTTGGTGCCGAGTCGCTTGCTCCCACCCGGCTTGGAGACTAGAGCGCGGCGGCAATCCGTTCGCCGACTTCGCCGGTGGTGAGCCGTTCGTTCCCGCGAGTTGCCAAATAAGTCTCGACAGCCCGATCGACTCTGACAGCGGCATCGTCCTCGCCAAGATGGGCAAGCAGCAGCGCCACCGACATGATCGCCGCCGTCGGATCGGCAATGCCCTGACCGGCGATATCGGGTGCGCTGCCGTGCACAGGCTCGAACATCGAAGGATTGGTCCGGGTGGCATCGATATTTCCACTGGCGGCCAAGCCAATTCCGCCGCACACCGCCGCGGCCAAGTCGGTGATGATGTCGCCGAACAAGTTGTCGGTGACGATCACGTCGAAGCGACCGGGGTCGGTGACCAGGAAGATGGTGGCAGCGTCGACGTGTTGATACGCCACCTCGACATCGGGATATTCCTCGCCTACCTCAGCCACGATCCGCGACCACAACTTCCCGGCGAATGTCAGCACGTTGGTCTTGTGCACCAGCGTCAGGTGCTTGCGGCGCCGCCGGGCGCGCTCGAACGCATCGGCCACCACCCGGCGCACACCGAAGGCGGTGTTCAGGCTCACCTCGGTGGCCACTTCGTTGGGGGTTCCGACGCGGATCGCGCCGCCGGTACCGGTGTAGGGACCTTCGGTCCCCTCGCGCACCACCACGAAATCGATGTCGGGGTTTCCGGCGAGTGGACTGCGCACCCCCCGATACAGCCGGGCAGGTCGCAGGTTGATGTGATGATCCAGCTCGAAACGCAGGCGCAGCAACAGGCCTCGCTCCAGCACACCACTGGGCACTGACGGATCACCGACCGCCCCAAGCAGAATGGCGTCATGCTCCCGCAGCTCGGCGAGCACCGAGTCCGGCAGTAGCTCACCGGTGGCGTGGAAACGCCGGGCGCCCAAGTCATAGCTGGTCTTCTGCACACCGGGCAGCACCGCATCAAGGACTTTGACCGCCTCGGCCACCACCTCCGGGCCGATCCCGTCGCCGCCGACGATCGCCAGCTTCATGAGTGCTTCACGACAGATCAACCACCTCAAGCTTGTTGGCGCCCACCGCCGCCGCGATCGCCGACCGCACGTCGTCGGGCACGTCTTGGTTCAGCCGCAGCAGAATCGTCGCGAACCGACCCTCGGCGTCCTCGGACAGCTGAGCGGCGTGGATGTTCACCCCGGCCGCACCCAGCAGCGTGCCGATCTTGCCCAACGCTCCGGTTTGGTCGACGTAGTGGATCACCAGGTTGGTGCCTTCGGCGCGCAAATCGAAGTTGCGGCCGTTGATCTGCACGATCTTCTGCACCTGCTGCGGACCGGCCAGCGTACCGGCGACGTTGACGGTCGAACCGTCATGAGCGACGGCCCGCACATCGACGACACTGCGATAGTTGGGGCTTTCCGAGGCCGTGGTGATTTCGGCAGTGACGCCGCGTTCGGCGGCCAGCGCCGGTGCGTTCACGAAAGTCACCGGACCCTCGACGACTGCCGAGAACAGCCCGCGCAGAGCGGAAAGCTTCAGCACCTCAACGTCTTCGGAGGCCAGCTCGCCGCGCACTTGCACCGACACCGACACCGCCGGCCCGTCGGACAGCGTGGCGACCAGCACCCCCAGCTTGCGCATCAGGTCCAGCCAGGGCGCCACCTCTTCGTTGACCGCGCCGCCGCCGACGTTGACGGCATCGGGAACGAATTCTCCTGCCAGAGCGAGCTTCACACTTTCCGCGACGTCGGTGCCGGCCCGGTCCTGGGCCTCGGTGGTGGATGCGCCCAGATGCGGTGTGACCACCACCTGCGGCAGCTCGAAGAGCGGGCTGTCGGTGCACGGCTCTTTGGCGAAAACGTCGATACCGGCCGCACGCACGTGGCCGCTGCTCACCGCTTCGGCCAGCGCCGCCTCGTCCACCAGGCCGCCGCGGGCGGCGTTGACGATGATGACACCCGGCTTGGTCTTCGCCAGCGCTTCTTTGTCGATCAGGCCTGCCGTTTCGGGCGTCTTCGGCAGATGCACCGAGATGAAGTCGGCGCGGGCGAGGAGGTCGTCGAGGGGCAACAGTTCGATGCCCAGCTGTGCGCCGCGGGCCGGCGATACATAAGGGTCGTAGGCGATGAGATGGGTGCCGAAGGCTGTCAGTCGTTGGGCGACCAATTGCCCGATCCGGCCCAGGCCCACAATGCCGACCGTCTTGCCGAAAATCTCGGTGCCCGAGAACGACGACCGCTTCCAGGTGTGCGCGCGCAGCGAGGCATCGGCCGCAGGGATGTCACGGGAGGCAGCCAGCAACAGCGCCAATGCGTGCTCAGCGGCGCTGTGGATATTCGACGTCGGGGCATTGACCACCAGCACCCCGCGCTCGGTGGCGGCGTCCACATCGACGTTGTCCAGCCCAACTCCGGCACGGGCAACGATCTTGAGCTTGGGAGCCGCTGCCAGCACCTCGGCGTCGACAGTGGTGGCCGAGCGCACCAGCAGCGCGTCGGCCTCCGGCACCGCAGCCAGCAGCTTGTCGCGGTCGGGCCCGTCTACCCAGCGCACGTCGACCCGGTCTCCCAGGGCGGCAACGGTTGATTGGGCGAGTTTGTCGGCGATTAACACAACAGGCAGATTCACCCGGCCAGCCTATCGGCTGCGTTTTACCGGTGGACGCCGCCGTCGTCGGCAGCGGGCCGAACGGGCTGACCGCTGCCGCAATGTGCGTCCACGCAGGTTTGAAGGTGCAGGTGATCGAGGTCCAGCCGACCTTTGGCCGCGGCGCCCAGATCACCGCAATGCCTACGATGACGCCGTGACCAAAATTGCGATCATCTACTATTCGGCCACCGGTCATGGCACCGCCATGGCGCAGCGCGTCGCTGCGGCAGCCGAGTCCGCGGGCGCCGAAGTCCGGCTGAGGCACGTCGCCGAAACCCACGACCCGGAAACCTTCGCCCACAACCCGGCCTGGACCGCGAACTACGAAGCAACCAAGGATCTTCCGGCGGCGACCGGCGACGACATCGTCTGGGCCGACGCGGTGATCTTCGGTTCACCGACTCGCTTCGGCTCTCCCGCAGCGCAATTGCGCGCCTTCCTCGACTCGTTGGGCGGGCTGTGGGCGGAAGGCAAGCTCGCGGACAGGGTTTATGCGGCCTTCACGTCCTCCAACACCCTGCACGGCGGTCAGGAAACCACGCTGCTTTCGCTGTACATCACCCTGATGCATTTTGGCGGCATCATCGTGCCGCCGGGATACACAGACCCGTGCAAGTTCGTCGACGGCAATCCGTACGGGGTGAGCCTGGTATCCACCCACGACAACATCAACGAATTCGATGACGCCACCGAGAACGCCCTCGACCACCTGGCCCGCCGGGTGGTCTCGGTCGCCGACCGGCTGGCGTCGTAGATGACCGCGACATCGACGTTATCGCGGCGACACGCCGAAATCTGACGCTTTATCCTCGATCTCGATGGACGCGCGTCAGGCCGTCTCGGTGATCGGCCGGTCGACCCAGCTCATCAGGTCGCGCAGCTTCTTGCCGGTCACCTCGATGGGATGCTCGGCGTTTTGCTTACGGAGCTCCTCGAGTTGCTTGTTGCCGCCCTCGATGTTGGCGACCAGCTTCCTGACGAAGGTGCCGTCCTGGATCTCGCGCAAGATCTCACGCATCCGCTCCTTGGTGCCGGCGTCGATGATCCGCGGACCCGAGAGATATCCACCGAACTCCGCGGTGTCGGATACCGAGTAATTCATCCGGGCGATACCGCCCTCGTACATCAGGTCGACGATGAGCTTGAGCTCGTGCAGCACCTCGAAGTACGCCATCTCCGGCGGATAGCCCGCCTCGACCATGACATCGAAACCGGCTTTCACCAATTCCTCTGTGCCACCGCACAATACGGCCTGCTCGCCAAATAGGTCGGTTTCCGTCTCGTCTTTGAATGTCGTTTTGATGACACCGGCCCGCGTGCCGCCGATGGCCTTGGCGTAGGCCAACGCCAGCGCCTCGCCCTCTCCGGTCGGGTCTTGGTCGACGGCAATCAGGCAGGGCACGCCCTTGCCGTCGACGAACTGGCGGCGCACCAGGTGACCGGGCCCCTTGGGAGCGACCATCGCGACGGTGACATCGGAAGGCGGCTTGATCAGCCCGAAGTGAATGTTGAGTCCGTGGCCGAAAAACAGCGCATCACCAGGCCGCAGATTGGGTTCGATGTCGTTTGTGAAGATTTCGGCCTGGGCGGTGTCGGGCGCCAGCAGCATGATCACATCGGCCCACTTGGCGACCTCGGCGGGGGTGCCGACGTCCAGGCCTTGTTCCTCGACCTTGGCCCGCGACTTCGAACCCTCCTTCAGTCCGACGCGCACCTGCACGCCTGAGTCGCGCAGGCTCAGCGAGTGGGCGTGCCCTTGGCTGCCGTATCCGATTACGCCGACTTTGCGGCCCTGGATGATCGACAGGTCTGCATCGTCGTCGTAGAACATCGGCAATGCCTCCCCGGACGGGTTTGCCACTTCACTATCTCCTTCTTTGTTGGGCTTCTCAAGCGCGAAATTTACTTCGCGGTACCGATACCGCGCGGACCGCGGGACAACGACACCACTCCTGATTGAACGATTTCCCGGATACCGAAAGGTTCCAGCACCCGCAGCAGCGCCTCGATCTTGCCGCGGTTACCGGTTGCCTCAATCGTCAGCGCGTCCGGTGATACGTCAATTACCTTGGCGCGAAACAGGTTCACCGCTTCGATCACCTGGCTGCGGCTACCGGCGTCGGCGCGCACCTTGATCAGCGCCAACTCCCGGGACACCGAGTTGTCCTCGTCCAGCTCGACGATCTTGATGATGTTGATCAGCTTGTTGAGCTGCTTGGTGATCTGCTCGAGCGGAGTCTCCTCGGCGGAGACCACAATGGTCATCCGCGACATGTCCTTCTGCTCGGTGGCACCCACCGCCAGCGACTCGATGTTGAAACCGCGCCGGGAGAACAGCGCCGCCACCCGCGCGAGCACGCCAGGCTTGTCTTCGACCAGCACCGACAAAGTGTGCGTCTTCGCGTTCATCAGGCGTGCCCTTCGCTTTCGTCGTCGAACAACGGGCGAATGCCGCGGGCGGCCTGGATCTCGTCATTGCTGGTCCCGGCGGCCACCATCGGCCACACTTGCGCGTCAGCGCCGACGATGAAGTCGATCACTACCGGACGGTCGTTGATCGCGCGCGCCGCCTTGATCACGTCGACGACGTCTTCTTCACGCTCGCAGCGCAATCCGACGCAACCCAAAGCCTCCGCCAGCTTCACGAAGTCCGGGATGCGATGCGAATGCGTTGCCAGGTTGGTCTGCGAATAGCGCTCCTGATAGAAGAGGCTCTGCCACTGGCGCACCATGCCCAGGTTGCCGTTGTTGATCAGCGCCACCTTGATCGGAGCTCCTTCGATCGCGCAGGTGGCCAGCTCCTGGTTGGTCATCTGGAAGCAGCCATCGCCGTCGATCGCCCACACCTCGGCGTCCGGGCGAGCGATCTTGGCACCCATGGCCGCCGGAACGGCGAACCCCATGGTGCCCAGCCCGCCGGAGTTGAGCCAGGTGCGCGGCTTCTCGTAGGAGATGAACTGCGCCGCCCACATCTGATGCTGGCCGACGCCGGCGACGTACACGGCGTCCGGACCGGCGATGTTGCCCAGTGTGGAGATCACGTGCTCCGGGCTCAGGCTGCCGTCGCTCTGCGGCCCGTAGCTCACCGGGTAGGTGGACTGAACGTTGTCCAGATAGGCCCACCATTCGGTCATGTCGATGTTGCCGGGAATCTCATAGTGGCGCAGCATCGCGAGCAGCTCGGTGATGACGGCTTTGACGTCGCCGACGATCGGCACGTCGGCATGCCGGTTCTTACCGATCTCGGCAGGGTCGATGTCGGCGTGGATGACCTTGGCTTCAGGCGCGAAGGTGTCGAGCTTTCCGGTCACCCGGTCGTCGAAGCGGGTGCCCAGGGCGATCAGCAAGTCGCTGCGCTGCAGTGCTGCCACCGCGGCCACCGTGCCGTGCATGCCGGGCATGCCCAGGTGCTGCCGATGGCTGTCGGGAAATGCACCACGCGCCATCAGCGTGGTGACCACGGGGATGCCGGTCAGCTCAGCCAAATCGCGCAGCTGCTCGGTCGCCTCGCCGCGAATGACACCACCGCCCACGTAAAGCACGGGTTTGCGGGCGGCCCCGATCAGCTTGGCGGCCTCACGGATCTGACGGTTGTGCGGTTTGGTGTTCGGTTTGTAGCCAGGCAGCTCCATGCGCGGCGGCCAGCTGAACGTGCACTGGCCCTGCAGCACGTCTTTGGGGATATCGACGAGCACCGCACCCGGGCGGCCCGACGAAGCGATATGGAACGCCTCAGCGATCACCTGCGGGATTTCGTCACCCGAGCGGACCAGGAAGTTGTGCTTGGTAATCGGCATCGTGATGCCCGAGATGTCGGCCTCCTGAAAGGCGTCAGTTCCGATCAGCGCGCGACCGACCTGGCCGGTGATGGCGACAACGGGGATTGAATCCATCTGGGCATCGGCCAGCGGGGTCACCAGATTCGTGGCGCCGGGACCCGACGTGGCCATGCACACACCGACCTTGCCGGTCACATGGGCGTAGCCACTGGCGGCGTGGCCGGCGCCCTGCTCGTGGCGGACCAGCACGTGGCGTAGCTTTTTCGAGTCGAACAGCGGGTCATAAACCGGCAGCACGGCGCCGCCCGGGATCCCGAAGATGACTTCGACGTCGAGTTCCTCCAGCGACCGGATTACCGACTGGGCACCGGTAAGTTGCTCGGGCCCAATACGTTTGGGCTTGGCCGCCGGAGACTTTGCGGCGGGTTTGACCATGTCCGGCTCGCCGTTGGCCGCGTGCTGCGACCCTGGCTTTGCAGCCGGTGATTCTGGCCCGGTGTGTGGCCTAGTCGGTGCGCTCACTGTGTCCTCTTGTTTTGTTCTCATTCGCGTTCGAAGTCGTGTTGGTGCGCAAGAAAAAACCCCCGTCAGCTCAGCTGCTGCACGAGGGTTGCGCGTTGGTGCTGGATCGCTTCAAATGCTGAAGTGCTAGTCAGGCACCAACGCGCTGACTAATTACTACGAGCATTCCGGGCTTTCCGGCTGTATCCATAGCTTGCGACGGTAGTCTTCGCACAGCTCAGCCGTCAAATCCGGTGCCTGCAGATGTGCTGCATCGAGTCTGCGCCGGAAGCCGCCGACGTGCATTCGCCGGCGATGACGCGCATGGAGCGTCACCCTGAGATCACCCTCGGCGCAGGGGGCGGCCCGGTGATGGGTGAAATGATGCTCGGGTGGCTACTAATTCGTCTTCCCACACACCCGTCGTGATCAAGGTGTCGCCGATGGCGCACCTGGCCGTTGGCTTCTTCACCCTGGGGTTGTTGATACCGATGATGATCTGGCCGCCGTCCGCGCCGCTACTGGTCATCCCGGTGGTTTTGTCAGCGATGATCACCCGGTTGCGCACCGTCGCCGATGACCAGGGTGTGACGGTTCGAACGCTGCTGGGAAGCCGGACAGCGCGCTGGGATGACATTGACGGGCTGCGCTTCCACCGAGGTTCCTGGGCACGCGCCCACCTCAAAAGCGGCGACGAACTGCGATTGCCTGCCGTCACCTTCGCGACCTTGCCGCTGCTGACCGAAGCCAGCTCAAGGCGAGTTCCCAACCCCTACCGCTGAAGACTGCTTCAGGCGATCGGGTTAACGCCGTTGAGCAGCACCCACACCCCGATACCGGCAGCGATACCAGCCAGCAGCGCTACGAACGACCCGATGAAGGGCCGGTGGGCCCAACCCCGGCCAGCGTCGAGACCATAGCGGCCAGGCCCGCACAGAATGACCGCGACAGCCAGGACGATCAGGGTGATCTGGTATTCCTGCCCCTGCGGCAGGAAGAACGAGAAGGGATGCGAATGCGGCCGCGCCGAGATGGCGGCCAGCAGGCCGTTGATCAGGAACGCCAGCGCACCGGCTGCGGCCACCGGGGTGAACAATCCCAGCACCAGCAGCACACCCGCCACGATCTCGCCGCCAGCGCTCACATAGGCGAGGATGTCGGTGTGCTGGTAGCCGACATCGGACAGTGAGTTCCTGAATCCCGTCACCCCCGAGCCGCCCCACCAGCCAAACAGCTTTTGCAGCCCATGGGCGCCCAGCACCACTCCCAGCCCGACCCGCAACACCAGCAAACCGAGATGCTGGGTCCCGCGCCGGCCGACGGCGTACAACCGGCCGTGGTGTTCGTCCGCATCGATCTCGGCAGGCTCTGCGGCCGCGTGCCGGGCCACCGGCTGCGGCTGGACATAGGGCAAAGACTCCTGCTGCTCGAGCAGGTTGTAACTCGCGGCCCCGGGCCCGCCGGCGGCAGCGTGGTCGCTGTAGGGGATGACGGTGGTGGTTCCGGTGGTGGGTCCAAAGTCGCCCGGGTAACCGACTGGCGTCAAATCATCTTCGGGGTCGACCAAGCGCGCCGAGGCGGGGCGTCCCGGGACTGGCTCCGGGGATTCGCCGGGCCGATGCCAATGTGCGTCATTCGATTGACTGGTCACGGGTGTCAGGGTAAGGGCATTTGGTCCCGAATTGGGGATTTGAGCGGCGCTTTCGCCAGGCAATCGGCGGTTTGTCCGCCAAACAGGCCCGGATTCGCCCCCAATCACCTCACCCGCGCGTTCAGAAGGCCCGAAAATGGGAGAACTCGAGCCTGGGCGGCATGCGGAAAGTGGCCCGATCGAGGTTTCCGAGGGCAGACAGAAGCACGCATGTGGCGACGGTGCCCGCACTGTCCGTAGCCTGTCGGTCATGCGACTACGGCGGTCATTTCGGCGCGGGCTCGCTGCGCTCTGTGCGGTAGCGCTGGCAGTGAGCGGGTGCGCACGGTTCAACGACCTCCAATCTCAACCGTTCACCACCAACCCGGAACTTCACCCCCAGCCCAGCTCGACGCCTCCCCCGCCGCCGCCGTTGCCGCCCACTCCTTTCCCCAAGGCCTGCCCGGCCCCAGGCGTGATGCAGGGGTGCCTGGAGAGCACCAGCGGTCTGATCATGGGCACTGACAGCAAATCCGCGCTGGTTGCCGAACGCACCACCGGTGCCGTCAAGGAGATCTCCGTCAGCGCCGAGCCGAAGGTGAAGATGGTCATCCCGGTCGACCCGTCCGGCGATGGCGGCTTGATGGATATCGTGCTGTCGCCTACCTACACCCAAGACCGCCTCATGTATGCCTACATCAGCACGCCCACCGACAACCGCGTCGTCCGGGTGGCCGATGGCGACATCCCGAAGGACATCCTGACCGGGATCCCCAAAGGTGCCACCGGGAACACCGGAGCACTGATCTTCACCAGCCCTACCACGCTGGTCGTGATGACCGGCGATGCAGGCAACCCGGCGCTGACCGCCGATCCGAATTCGCTCGCCGGCAAGGTCCTGCGCATCGAGCAGCCGACCACCATCGGCCAGGCGCCGCCGACGACGGCGCTGTCCGGCGTCGGCTCCGCCGGCGGCCTGTGCATCGATCCCGTCGACGGCTCGCTGTATGTCGCCGACCGCACCCCGACGGCGGACCGGTTGCAGCGCATCACCAAGACCTCGGAGGTCTCGACGGTCTGGACCTGGCCGGACAAGCCCGGCGTGGCCGGGTGCGCGGCCATGGACGGGACCGTGCTGGTCAACCTGATCAACCCCATGCTGACGGTGGCGGTCCGGCTGGCACCGTCAACGGGTGCGGTCACCGGTGAACCCGACGTCGTCCGCAAGGACACCCACGCCCACGCGTGGGCGCTGCGGATGTCGCCAGACGGAAACGTGTGGGGCGCGACCGTCAACAAGACCGCCGGGGACGCCCAGAAGCTCGATGACGTGGTGTTCCCGCTCTTCCCGCAGGGCGGCGGCTTCCCACGCAACAACGACGACAAGACGTAGCGGTTTCCGCCGTCGTCGCCGCTTCGGCGGTGGGCGACTAGCCCTGGTCGCAGGCGGCCAGGACGAGTTCGCGCACCCGCGCCGCATCGGCTTGCCCGCGGGTGGCCTTCATCACCGCACCGACGATCGCCCCCGCCGCGGCCACCTTGCCGCCGCGGATCTTCTCCGCCACATCGGGATTGGCGGCCAGCGCTTCGTCGACTGCGGCCTGTGTCACCGAGTCGTCGCGCACCAGCGCCAGACCGCGGGCGGTCATCACCTGCTCCGGTTCGCCCTCCCCGGCCAGCACACCCTCCACGACTTGGCGGGCCAGCTTGTTGGAGAGCTTGCCTTCTTCGACCAGCACCACCACCGCGGCAACCTGGGCCGGAGTGATGGCCAGCTCATCCAAGCCGACATTCGCCTCGTTGGCCTTCTGTACCAGGAAGTTTCCCCACCAGGCGCGTGCTTGCTCGTTGGGCGCGCCATGCTCGATGGTCGCGGCGACCAATTCGACGGCACCGGCGTTGACGAGATCCCGCATGACCTCGTCGGAAACACCCAACTCCTGCTGTAAACGCTTGCGGCTCAACCACGGTAGCTCGGGAATGGTCTGGCGCAACTGCTCCACTAACTCTCGGCTGGGCGCAACGGGTTCCAGGTCGGGCTCGGGGAAATAGCGGTAATCCTCAGCTGTTTCCTTGGTGCGGCCCGGGCTGGTGTACCCGGCCTCGTGAAAGTGCCTGGTCTCCTGCATGATCCGGCCGCCGGAAGCCAGGATAGCGCCCTGGCGCTGCATTTCGTAACGTACGGCGACCTCAACACTTTTGAGCGAGTTGACGTTTTTGGTCTCGGTGCGGGTTCCGAACTCGGCCATCCCGGTCGGTTTCAGCGACACGTTGGCGTCGCAACGCATCGAACCCTGATCCATCCGGACGTCCGATACATCCAACGCGCGCAACAGATCTCGCAATGCGGTCACGTAGGACCGGGCGATCTGCGGCGCCTGGGCGTCAGCTCCCACGATGGGCTTGGTGACGATCTCGATCAGTGGCACGCCGGCACGGTTGTAGTCGAGCAGCGACGTCGTCGCGCCGTGGATGCGACCGGTCTCGCTTCCCAGGTGGGTCAGCTTGCCGGTGTCTTCCTCCATGTGCGCCCGCTCGATCTCCACGCGCCAGGTGGTGCCGTCTTCTAGCGGCACATCGAGGTAGCCGTTGATGGCGATCGGCTCGTCGTACTGCGAAATCTGGTAGTTCTTCGGCATGTCCGGGTAGAAGTAGTTCTTCCGGGCGAAGCGACACCACTGCACGATCTCGCAGTTCAGCGCCAGCCCGATCCGAATCGCCGACTCCACCGCGGCGCGGTTGAGCACCGGCAGGGAACCGGGCAGTCCCAGGCACACCGGGCATACCTGTGTGTTGGGTTCAGCGCCGAATGCGGTGGCACAGCCGCAGAACATTTTGGTCGCGGTGGACAGCTCAACGTGCACCTCAAGGCCGAGCACCGGATCGAAACGCGCGATGACGTCGTTGTAGTCCAGAAGATCGGCGCCGGCAGCAACACTCATGTCGTCGATCGTAGTGGTGACCGCCAGGGCGGCGGAGCCGGCCGCAGCGGGTCAGCACCCCTCAACACCGTGGTGACCGCCAGGGCGGCGGAGCCGGCCGCAGCGGGTCAGCACCCCTCAACACCGTGGTGACCGCCAGGGCGGCGGAGCCGGCCGCAGCGGGTCAGCACCCCTCGTACGTCCGCATATTGCGTTACTGCACCGTCGATGAGAAGGTCTGCCTTGCTCAGCGGGTTCCGGCGACCGTGGCGCTCCGCCAAGTCCCCGGCATCGATGTCAACGGCGATTACCCGGTCGTGACGCATATCGGCAAAAGTCGAGCCGAGCGCCTCCACCACCGCGGTCTTGCCGACACCACCTTTGAAGTTGAGAACGGCGATGGGAAATGCGCCGCCCACAACAGCGCGGCCGCGATTCCGAAGATCTTGTTTGTATCTCGAATCTTTGCCGGGGCCGAGGTCGATGCCGGTAGCCCGACGGATAAGATGTCGCCAGCTAAACCCTGAGGAGCCATCCGCGTCCTGCTGGTCGAGTCCGTCAAGTGCCGTCCCGCCCGGCAGGCGCCTCAGCCGAAGAAAGCGGCAGCGTCGTCGTAGCGGCTTTCGGGCACTAACTTGAGTTGACGCACGGCATCCGCCAGCGACACCCGGCCGATGTCCTGCCCCCGGAGCGACACCATCTGGCCGTACTCCCCCGCGTGCGCGGCGTCGGCGGCGTTGACACCGAACCGGGTGGCCAGCACCCGGTCGTAGGCCGTCGGAGTACCGCCCCGCTGGACGTGGCCGAGCACTGTCACCCGGACTTCCTTGTTGATCCGCTTTTCCACGTCGACGGCCAGCTGCGCGGCCACGCCGGTGAAACGCTCGTGGCCAAATTCATCGATCCCGCCTTCCCGCAACGTGATTGAGCCGGCGATCGGCTTGGCGCCTTCGGCCACCACGCAGATAAAGTGCGAATCCCCGCGCTGGAAGCGCCGTTTGACGAGCCGGCACACTTCTTCAACATCGAAGGGCTGTTCGGGGATCAGCGTCATGTGCGCGCCGGAAGCCAGCCCGGCGTTCAGCGCGATCCAGCCCGCATGCCTGCCCATCACCTCCACCAGCATCACCCGCTGGTGCGATTCGGCGGTGCTGTGTAACCGGTCGATGGCTTCGGTGGCTACGGTCAACGCGGTGTCGTGGCCGAAAGTCACGTCGGTGCAATCGATGTCGTTGTCGATCGTCTTCGGCACACCGACTACGGGCACGTTCTCCTCCGACAGCCAGTGTGCGGCGGTCAGGGTGCCTTCACCGCCGATAGGGATCAGAACGTCAATCCCATTGTCGTCGAGAGTCTGTTTGATCTGGTTCAGCCCGGCCCGGAGTTTGTCGGGGTGCACGCGGGCGGTCCCCAGCATCGTTCCGCCCTTGGCCAGCAACCGGTCGTTGCGGTCGTCGTTGCGCAGCTGCATACGCCGGTTTTCCAGCAACCCGCGCCACCCGTCCTGGAATCCGACCACCGAAGAGCCGTACCGGGCGTCGCAGGTGCGCACCACCGCCCGGATGACGGCGTTGAGCCCGGGGCAGTCGCCGCCTCCGGTCAGAACTCCAATCCGCATGCCCTTCATCTTGCCCTGTGGCTGGTGAGTGCCGCGAGCAGACGCACAATCGCATCAAACAGCCCGCGCTCAGTGCGATTCTGCGTCTTCTGACGCCTAGATCGCGCTGGGCAGCGGCCCGCGGGCAACCTCGTAGGCGGCGCCCACCCGGTAAAGGCGGTCGTCGGCCAGTGCGGGTGCCATGATCTGCAGTCCGACCGGCAGGTCGTCGTCCGGGGACAGACCCGACGGCACCGACATGCCGCAGTGGCCGGCCAGGTTCAGCGGCAGCGTGCACAGGTCGAAGAGATACATCGCGAGCGGATCGTCGACCTTCTCGCCGAGCGGGAAAGCGGTGGTCGGCGTCGTGGGCGACACCACAACGTCCACGGATCGGTAGGCCTGGTCCAGGTCGCGCGCGATCAGCGTACGCACCTTCTGGGCCTGGTTGTAGTAGGCGTCGTAGTAACCGGCCGACAGTGCGTAGGTGCCGATCATGATGCGCCGCTTGACCTCCGGCCCGAAACCGGCGGCCCGGGTCAGCGCCATCACTTCCTCGGCGCTGTGGGTGCCGTCATCACCGACTCGCAGCCCGTAGCGCATCGCGTCGAAGCGCGCCAGGTTGCTCGACACCTCCGACGGCAGGATCAGGTAGTAGGCGGCCAGCGCGTATTCGAAGTGCGGGCAGTCGACTTCACTCACCTCGGCGCCCAGGTCTGTCAGCCGCTCGACCGCGGCCTCAAACGAGGCCAGCACTCCGGGCTGGTAGCCCGCGCCGCGCAGCTGCTTGACCACTCCGATGCGCACGCCGCGCAGGTCACCGGCGGCACCGGCTTTGGCGGCGCCGACGACATCGGGCACCGCCGCCTCCACCGAGGTGGAATCGCGGCTGTCGTGACCGACGATCACCTGATGCAGCAGCGCGGTGTCCAGCACGGTGCGCGCACACGGGCCGCCCTGGTCCAGCGACGACGCGCAGGCCACCAGCCCGTAGCGGGACACCGTGCCGTAGGTCGGTTTGACACCGACGGTCGCGGTCAGCGCGGCCGGCTGGCGGATGGATCCCCCGGTGTCGGATCCGATGGCCAGCGGCGCCTGGAACGCGGCCAGCGCCGCCGCGCTGCCGCCGCCGGAGCCACCGGGCACCCGGTCGACGTTCCACGGGTTACGGGTGGGGCCGTAGGCGGAGTTCTCCGTCGACGAGCCCATCGCGAACTCGTCCATGTTGGTCTTTCCCAGGATCGGGATGCCGGCCGCGCGCAACCGCGTGGTGACGGTGGCGTCGTAGGGGGAACGCCAGCCCTGCAGGATCTTGGACCCGCAGGTGGTGGGCATGTCGACGGTGGTGAAGACGTCCTTGAGCGCCAACGGCACTCCGGCCAGCGCCGACGGCAGCCGCTCGCCAGCGGCCACCGCCTCGTCGACGACGGCCGCCGCCGCCACTGCCTCGTCGGCCGCCACGTGCAGAAAGGCGCGGTACCGGTCATCGGTTGCCTCGATCTGCTCCAGGCATGCCTGCGTGACCTCGACCGACGACACCTCCTTGGCGGCGATCCGGGCGGCCAGCGCCGCGGCGTCGGACCGGATGATCTCGGTCACTCGGCGTCTCCCAGGATCTGGGGTACGGCGAAGCGGCCGTCAACGGCCTCGGGCGCCTCGGCCAGGGCCTCCTGCTGCGTCAGGCACGGTGTCGGCTCGTCCGGTCGCGTGACGTTGACGTCCTTGAGCGGGTTGTCGGTCGCTTCGACGCCGGTGACATCGACCGCCTGCACCTGGCTGACGTGGGTCAGGATGGCGTCGAGTTGTCCGGCGAAGCTGTCTAGTTCGCTATCGGTCAACGCCAGCCGGGACAGCCGGGCCAGGTGCGCCACTTCGTTGCGGGAGATCTGGGACACGAGCGAAAAGCCTAACGCGCGGCGATGACGCAGGCCCGGACGACCTCCGAGCGCTCAGTCCCGGCGAGCGTTGCCCACCGGAGCCCAGCCGAAATGCCGTGAGCGCGCCACTGTGCAACAGTGTTGGCCGTGCCGTCCTATCTGTTGCGCATCCAGCTGGCTGACCGCCCGGGCAGCCTGGGCTCGCTGGCTGTGGCACTCGGTTCGGTGGGCGCCGACATCTTGTCGCTTGACGTGGTGGAGCGCAGCTCAGGTTATGCGATCGACGACCTGGTCATCGAACTGCCTCCCGGGGCGATGCCGGACACGCTGATCACCGCCGCCGAGTCACTCTCCGGTGTCCGGGTGGACAGCGTGCGTCCACACACCGGACTGCTGGAAGCGCATCGCGAGCTGGAGCTTCTCGACCATGTCGCCGCGGCCGGCGACAACGCGTCAAGGCTGCAGGTCCTGGTTGACGAGGCGCCCAAGGTGCTGCGCGTCAGCTGGTGCACGGTGCTGCACAGCTCACGCGGGGAGCTACAGCGCCTCGCCGGCAGCCCGGGTTCTCCGGAAACCAAAGCTGATTCGGCCCCGTGGCTGCCGATCGAGCGCGCCGCAACGTTGGACAACACCGCCGAGTGGGTGCCGCAAGCATGGCGCGATATGGACACGACGATGGTCGCGGCGCCGTTGGGCGACCCGCACACGGCCGTGGTGCTGGGCCGTCCGGGCCCGGAGTTCCGGCCTTCGGAGGTGGCCCGGCTGGGCTACCTGGCCGGGATCGTCGCGACGATGCTGCGCTGAGCCCGCGTTGTCGCCGAATTAGCGCAACTTGGAGTGCGATCCGGACATCACCGCCGTGTCGTCGTCGTCCCACAGGAGCAGCTGGCGAACCGCCGGACGCGGCCCGTAGGGTCGCAGCATTTGGCTGGCCGGCCGCGGGCGCACCCGCTGGGGCCACCAGAACCAGCGCCCGAGCAGCGTCGCGACGGACGGCGTCATGAATGACCGCACGATCAGCGTGTCGAACAACAATCCAAGGCCGATGGTGGTCCCTATCTGAGCCAGAACCTGAAAACCGCTGAACACGAACGCGCACATCGTGACGGCGAAAACGAGGCCGGCAGATGTGACGACCGAGCCCGAGCCGGCCATCGCGCGAATGATGCCGGTCTTGAGGCCCGCACCGATTTCCTCCTTGAATCGGGAGATCAGGAGCAGGTTGTAGTCCGATCCCACCGCCAAAAGCAGGATGATGGCCAGCGCAAGCACAACCCAATACAGCTTGATGCCAAAAATGTACTGCCAGACCAGCACCGACAGCCCGAACGAGGCGCCCAGCGAAAGAGCCACCGTGCCCACGATGACGAGCGCGGCGATCAGACTTCGCGTGATGATCATCATGATCAGCAAAATCAGGCTCAGCGCGGCGAGTCCGACGATCATCAGGTCGTACTTGGCGCCGTCTTGGATGTCCTTGTACGTCGCCGCGGTACCGCCGAGATAAATCTGGGCGTCGGACATGGGCGTGCCCTTCAAGGCTTCGTGCGCGGCCTTCTTGATCGGGTCGATATGCGAGATGCCTTCGGGGGTCGCGGGATCGCCTTCATGGGTGATGATCATGCGAGCGGCCTTACCGTCGGGTGAGAGGAACAGCTTCAGGCCGCGCTTGAAATCGGGGTTGCTGAAGACCTCGGGCGGAAGATAGAAAGTGTCGTCGTTTTTTGCGGCGTCAAAGGCCCGCCCCAACGCCGTCGCGTTTTCGATCGCGGCCGCCGCCTGGGCGAAAATACCGGACTGGGTGGCATAGCTCGCCAAAAGCAATTCGCGATTGGTCTCCTGGCTCGCGATCTGCGGCGGTATCAGCGCCACCAGTTTCGGCTGGAGCGCATCCAGCTTATCCAGGGTATCCGTGAGGTCTTCGAATTTTTCACTGAGCTGATCGATGCCGTCGAGTGCATCGAAGACGGACCTGAGCGCAAAGCAGGCAGGGATGTCGTAGCAATGCTTTTCCCAATAAAAATAGCTACGAATCGGCCTGAAGAAGTCGTCGAAGTTCGCGATCTTGTTGCGCAGGTCTTTGATCGTGGCGATCGTGTCGTGAAAGCTTTCGGCCTCGCTGTGGGTGGTGGCGGCGAGCTGCTGCTGCAGGACGTACTGCTGCTTCAAAATGTTGATTGTGTTCGCCAGTTCACCGGCCTGCTTCAGCAAGTCGTCTGCGCGATCTCTCTGGTATGTCAGGTTTTCCTGTTGGTTGGCGCTTTGCGCGCTGATCTGAAACGCCAGCGAGCTGTGGTCGATCGGGGTTCCCAACGGCCTGGTAATGGACTGCACCTGGGCGATGCCGGATACATGAAACACCGCCTTGGCCACCCGGTCCAAGACGAGCATGTCGGCCGGGTTACGCATGTCATGACCTGTCTCGACCATGAGTAATTCGGGCTCCAACCGGGCCCGGGAAAAGTGCCGCTCTGCAGCCGCATAACCGACATTGGCCGGCGCGCTGGTGGGCATGTAGGGGCGCGTGTCGTAACTCGTCTTGTATCCGAGCAGCGCGAGCAGACCCACGAGGGCCAACGCACAGGCCATCACAAGAATGGGGGCGGGCCAGCGGACGATGGCGGTGCCGATCCGCCGCCATCCGCGGGTTCTCATGGCGCGCTTGGGGTCGAAAATGCCCAGGGAAGAGCCCAACGTAAGCACGGCCGGACCCAAGGTGAGCGCGGCGAAAAGCGCGACGAGGATACCCAGGGCGGCGGGGATCCCGAAGCTGTGAAAGTAGGGCAGCCGGGTAAAGCTCAGACAAAACACCGCGCCGGCGACGGTCAAACCTGAACCCAAAACGATGTGGGCGGTTCCGCGAAACATGTTGTAATAGGCGGCTTCTCGCTCTTCGCCGGCCCCGCGTGCTTCCTGGTAACGGCCGACCACAAATATCGCGTAATCCGTGCCGGCGGCGATAACCAGCAACGTCAGCAGATTCGTCGCGTACGTCGACAGCCCTATTACTCCAGCGTTCCCGAGAAAGGCGACGATTCCCCGAGCGGCGGCCATCTCGATAAGGACCGTGAAGAGCACCAGCAGCGTAGTGAGGACAGAACGGTAAACGAAAAACAACATCGCCGCGATCACCCCGACGGTTATCGCGGTGACCTTCGCGGTCCCCTTGCTGCCCACGTCGAACTGGTCCGCGATGAGCGGCGCCGGGCCGGTGACATATGCCTTGACGCCCGGCGGCGGTGGCGTGTGGTCAACGATTTCGCGGACGGCATCGACGGACTCGTTAGCTAACGCCGAGCCCAGATTCCCCTCGAGAAACACCTGAACATACGCGGCCTTGCCGTCCGCGCTCTGCGATCCCGCCGCGGTCAGCGTGTCCCCCCAGAAGTCCTGGACGTGTTCGACGTGCTTGCGGTCCTGCTCGAGCTTGCGGATCATCGTGTCGTAAAACCGGTGGGCGCCGTCACCGAGCGGCTGATCACCTTCCAGGACGACCATGGCCGAACTGTCGGAGTCGAACTCACGGAACACGTGACCGATGCGCTTGGTCGCCTGGAGCGACGGCGCATCGGGCGAATTCATCGCCACGTTGTGGGCTTTCCCGACCTCCTCCAGTTGCGGCACCGAGATGTTCGGTATGGCAGCCAGTGCCACCCAGAACAACAGGATTGGCAACGAAAACCGGCGAATGGTGTGCGGCACAAAGGGTCGCGACTGTTGATGGTTGCTCATCCTGACTTGTCCAGACAGAAGGTATAGGCGTCGAATTTGTTAACGGTGCGTTCGTCTTTGACCTCACCGTTGACGGTGATGCGGCAGCCGATGATGTCGCCGTTGCCCTGCGCCACAACGTTGCCGACGACCGCGGGCTCCGTTGTGGTGATCGTGTACGACCACGGCAGCGCGGCGTTTTTGACTTGCTGCGGTTGAGCGTTGACATCCAGGTAGTTGATGGTCGCCACCGCTCCCGGTGCGCCAAAGACCTCAAGGACGACCTGCTTAGGGTTGAACGGGACGATCTCGTTGGAGATGCCGCTCTGGGCCGAAGTGTTGTTATGCGAGCCGAAGATTCCATGCAAGCGATAGATGGCGAATCCCGTGACTGCGACGACGACGATCGCGACTAGCGCCATCCACCCTCGTTTGACGAGGCTGGAAATTGAAATCGCCTTCACCCGTCGGCCTTTCGATGGTCGGGCGTCATGATTCTAGGTCCACGACAGCTGCCTGGCGCAAGCGTGATCGACAGCCCTAACCGTACGGTACGGGACCGTACTGAACAAGAGACGTGAGCGTACACTTTCAAGCCCGGTGGCGATCGGCGGCCACTAACCCTTTACCCGCTGGATCGGGTAAGGGCCGGGATCATGACATCGTCGACGAGAACCTGCACTGTGCGACAGGTGGGCGGCCGGCCGGGGATGATGGACCGGAAGATGAGGTAACCGGGCAGCAAGTCCCAGAGTTCGTCGGTGATGGCGGCATCGGCGATCTCGCCCCGATCGACGGCCAGTTGCAGGATGTGCTGAATCAAAGCTTTGCGCTGATCGATGAATTGGTGCTGCATGGCGTCGTTGAGCGCAGGGTGGCGCGACACCTCGACAAGCACCGCGCGGATGGTGCCGGCAAGCTGGTCGGCCCGCTGGCAAATCGTCTCCCCAATGTGCAGCAAATCGCCCCGCAAGGTGCCGGTGTCCGGCGCGACCGCGACCTGGCGGACGCCCTCGATGAACGCGGCCAACACCAATTCGGCTTTCGAAGGCCAGCGGCGGTACACCGTGGCCTTGCTGGCGCGGGCGGCGCTGGCGACCGCGTCCACCGTCAATCGGTCATAGCCGTGTTCTTGCAGCAGCCGCAAGGTCACCGCGAGCAACTCGGCCTCTCGGGGTGACCACGGTGAGGACTCCGCGGGCCGGTCCACAGTCTGGGTCATAGCGCCCACGATAGAACCGCTGCGGCGGCGGGGAGGCCCGTCTGCGTGTCGCGCACACCTGCGGCGGCGATGATCGGTCCGGTGCCCTACTACCCGGCCCCCGCGGAGCGCCCGCGTCCCGCGTCCCGCTCGCTCGCGGCGGCCAGGGCCGCGGGCGAGTGCGCCAGGTAGTCCATCGCCATTTGTGTGGATGCCTCGGTGCTCGGGTGGTGGCTGGGCCGCAGGTACCGAACCGGCACTGTCACGATGAGCTTCCACGGTCCGGGGACCCGATACTGGCGGGCGGTACGCAGCCAGTCCCGCCAGCGTGGCATGCAGTCGATGGTCGGGTCCTGCGCCATCAAGTACCGCACTCCCACAAACCACCAGAACACGAACTGAGGCATGGTCACCAGCATCGACAACGCCCGCAACGGGTAGCCGCCGCATACGTTCTGATAGACGTCGAACACCAGCGAGCGACGCTCGATCTCCTCGGCGCCGTGCCAGCGCAGCAGGTCGAGCATGGTCGGGTCGGTGCCCGCGTAATCGAGGCCGCGGTTCTGAATCACCCATTGACCTACCACGGCTGTGAAGTGCTCGAGGGCCGCGACGTCGGCGAGGCGCCGGTAGAGCCACCGGCGTTGCAGTCTTCGCGGCCAGTTGGGTTTTTGGTCACCGAGCGTGGACAGCCATTTCTGCAGCTTGTCGGTGTAGGGCGTGGTGTCGATCCCCTGCTCCGCCAGGTGATCGAGGACCATTTGGTGCGCCCAGGCGTGCCAGGCCCCCTGCTGAATGAACGGCTTTATGGCCGTCCGGAGCTCAGGGTCGTGCAGCGGCGTGTTCGACCAGTCGAACCGAACTTTCCGGCGGTACGCCGGATATCCGTCATGGTGTATCTGTACCTCGGTCATCGGCAATCCCCCAATCCAGTGCCCCGACCTGTGGTCGTGAGTACCCGGCCGCGGCAGTGCGCAAGCACGCGTTACTCGGAGGCTGGAACTCCGGAGGGCCCATCCGCAAGCAACCGGCGAAACCCGTCCTCGTCGAGGATCGGCACCCCGAGCTCGACCGCCTTGTCGTACTTGGAGCCCGGTGAGTCGCCGGCGACGACGTAGTCGGTCTTCTTCGACACCGAACCGGCAGCCTTTCCGCCGCGCGCGACGATCGCTTCCTTGGCGTCGTCGCGGGAAAACCCGGTCAGCGAACCGGTGACCACAATCGCCAGGCCCTCGCACGTGCGCGGCACGCTGGTGTCACGCTCGTCGGCCATCCGCACCCCGGCGGCCCGCCACTTGTCGACGATCGCGCGATGCCAGTCGACGGTGAACCACTCGGTGAGCGCGGCGGCGATCGTCGGTCCCACACCCTCAACCGCGGCCAGCTGGTCGGTAGACGCCGACATGATCGCGTCCAGGCTGCCGAACTCGGTCGCCAGGGCACGGGCGGCCGTCGGCCCGACATGCCGGATCGACAGCGCTACCAGTACCCGCCACAGTGGCACCTTCTTGGCCTTGTCCAGATTGTCGAGCAGCCGTCTGCCGTTGGCGGATAGCGCGTCGGCCTTCGTTCGGAAGAGCTCAGTGCGCAACAGGTCGTCCTCGGTGAGGGCGAACAGATCGCCCTCGTCGGCGATCACCCCGGCTTTCAGCAGCGCGATGGCCGCCTCGTACCCGAGCCCCTCGATGTCGAGTGCACCACGACCGGCGACGTGAAAGACGCGCTCTCGCAGCTGCGCCGGACAGGACCGGGCATTGGGACAGCGGATGTCGGCATCGCCTTCCTTGGCCGGAGCCAGTGGGGTGCCGCATTCGGGACACGTTGTGGGCATGACGAATTCGCGTTCGGACCCGTCCCTCAAGTCGACGACGGGACCCAGCACTTCCGGAATCACGTCGCCGGCTTTGCGGATCATCACGGTGTCGCCGATCAGCACGCCCTTGCGCTTGACCTCGGCGGCGTTGTGCAGGGTGGCCAGCCCCACCGTCGACCCGGCGACCTTCACCGGCGTCATGAACGCGAACGGCGTGACGCGTCCGGTGCGCCCCACGTTCACCCGGATGTCGAGCAGCTTGGTCTGCGCTTCCTGGGGCGGGTACTTATACGCAACGGCCCAGCGAGGCGCCCGAGACGTCGCCCCCAGCCGGCGTTGCAACGCGAAGTCGTCGACTTTGACCACCACGCCGTCGATCTCGTGGTCGATGTCATAGCGGTGCTCGCCCCAGTACCTGATCCGATCCTGCACGGCGGCAAGTCCACGCACTCGCGCCGTCTGTTCTGCCACCGGCAGCCCCCAGGCATTCAGCGCGGTGTAGGCCTCGTGCAGCGTCTTAGGCGCGAACCCTTCGGTGTGGCCGATGCCGTGGCAGATCATCCGCAGCTTGCGCCGGGCGGTGACAGCGGGGTTTTTCTGGCGCAGCGAGCCGGCCGCACTGTTACGTGGGTTCGCGAACGGCGCCTTGCCCTCCTCAACCAGGCTGGCGTTGAGCGCCTCGAAATCGGTGAGCAGAAAAAAGACCTCACCACGCACCTCGAGCACGGCAGGAATCGGGAAGTGGTCACTGGCGCTGAGCCGTTCGGGAACATCGTCAATCGTGCGCGCATTGAGCGTCACGTCCTCGCCGACTCGGCCGTCGCCGCGCGTGGCGGCGCGTTCCAGCCGGCCGTCGCGGTACACCAGCGATAACGCCACTCCGTCGATCTTGAGTTCGCACAAATAACGAGGATCGCGGCCGATCTCGTTCTCGACGCGATTGGTCCAGGCAACCAGCTCGTCGCGGTCGAACACGTCGTCGAGGCTCAGCATCCGCTCGAGGTGCCCGGCCTCGGTGAAGTCGGTGGCAAAGCCCGCCCCACCGACCAGCTGCGTCGGGGAATCGGGAACCCGCAGCTCGGGGTGACGATCCTCCAGCGCGACAAGCTCGTTGAACATCTTGTCGAATTCCGCGTCGGAGATGACCGGCGCGTCCTTGATGTAGTAGCGGAACTGGTGTTCACGGACGTCATCGGCCAGTTCCTGCCACTGGCGCCGAACCTCGGGCGGCACCGAATCAGCTTCTGCTGAGCTCACCCTGGCAGGCTATCCGAGGACGCCGACAACTCCTCCGGGTGCGCTCCCCACCGAGATTGCTGTGGTGGTTGTCGGGGTCGCGCCAGCACAGCCGTCACGGCAATCTCGGTGAGCACAGCGGGCTCAGTGCTCTTTTACCTAAGCCCCAGCCGCGGACGTCAGCCCGCCTAGCTAGATGGCGTCCGGGTCCTCCGCGAACGCTTCGGCAGCCTTGCGGGCGAGCCCGATCGCGGTACGGGCCCACTGCAGCGTCGCGCCGGCCAGTCCACACGCCGGGGTGACGCCGATGCGATCGCGCAGCGCCGAGCGGCCGAAACCGAGACGATCGGTCACCGCGGCCACTGCGGCAGCCACCTCTCCTACCGAAGGTCGCCGCTCCGGGGCGCTGGTGGCGACCACCCCCAGCATGACGGTGCGGCCCGATTCGATAAATGCGGCGATACCGTCCAGATCGGTTGCGCTCAGCGTGCTCGCATCCACCGACACCGCGCTGATCATGCTGCGCTGCAACAGGTTCCATGGCAGCGCCGGGGCGCAGCTGTGCAGCAGCACGTCACCGCTCACGCCTGCCGCGCAGCTGTCGAGCAAGGTGCCGGCCACCGCCTCGTCGAGCGGGGCCACCGGGCTCAGCGCGGTCACCCCGGTCAGCCGTCCGCCCAGCGCTTTCGGCAGCGACGGCTCATCGAACTGCACCACCACCGGTGTCTCGAGTCGCCGGGCCAGCGCCGCGCGGTGCGCGGCGACACCTTCGGCCAGCGACGCGCCCAGGTCGCGCACGGCACCGGAGTCGGTGATCGCCCGATGGCCGTTGGCCAGCTCGAGCTCGGCGGCCAGCGTGATCGGCCCGGGAGCCTGCACCTTGACCACGCGACCGCCACCGCGCAGGCCGGCCGTCTCCCAGGCCTCTTCCAGTGCGTCCATGTCCTCGTCGAGCAGGCTGACGGCGCGGCGTGTGACCGCGCCGGGTCGAGCGGCAACGCGGTAGCCGCGCGGCACCGTGTCGATGGCCATGTCGATCAGCAGTGCGCCGGCCCGGCCGAGCATGTCAGCGCCCACCCCCCGGGCGGGCAGCTCGACGATGTGGGCCAGCGCGTCCGCCAATTCACCGACAATAACCTCGGCGGCCGCGCGCGGGGCGACGCCGGGCCACGAGCCGATGCCGCTGGCCGTTGCGAAAACGCTCACCCTCCCAACCGTATTCGACGTCCCATCGGACGCCGGTGGCCAGGGGTGTTTGCCGCGGGGCTGCGCGGGTAGGTTCGACCCAAGAAGGGTGCGAAACGGTGTCGCAGATGGCGAGATTGATGCGGCCGCTGCTGTTGTGTGGGGCAGTGGTGCTGACGGCGGCGTGCACCCGGGTGGTGGACGGCGCAGCCGTGGCGGGATTCGGCGCCACCCGCAGGGAGGGCGGCCGGGGTTTCAGTGTCGACACGATCCTGCTGGATCAGTCGCGGATGCGCGCGATCACCGGCGCCGGCGAGCACCTGACGATCATTCCCTCGATGGATGGCACCAACCCGGTGGACATCGATTCCCTCGCCGGTACCACACCGCAAGAGTGCCGGTTCATCTTCGCCGAGACGGCGACGTTTGGACCCGATGTCGAAGAGTTCCGCAAGACAACCTTTCAGGACCCGCCCGACGGCGCGCTGATCTCCGAGGGCGCCGCGGCCTATCGAGATGCGGCCACCGCCCGGCGCGCCTTCGACACCCTGGTGACCACAGTCGGGAACTGTGCAGACGGTTCCGCCGGCCAGCTGTACGCCGGCGACTGGAAGGCCGACGCCAACTCGTTGCACCTGCGGCCCGGTGGCTGCGGCCGCGACTATCGGGTCCTGTCGATGGCCATGCTGGAAGTCACCTTCTGTGGCTTTGCGCAATCGGTGTCCGACATCGTGATGACGAATATCGCTGCGAACGTACCGCGCTAGCGCCGAGCGTCGGCGATGGTGGCGCTGCCGAGCACCTCGTCACCGTCGGGGTCGGGGCGGTACAGCACCAGCGTTTGGCCGCGCGCTACACCGCGCAGCGGAGCGCGTAACCACACGACTAGCTCGCCGCCGATCAATTCGGCTACCGCACTGACCGTTTCACCGTGTGCCCGCACCTGAACCGCGCACGCAAGAGGACCTGACGGCGCCACTCCCGCGGTGAAGACCGGCGCTCGGCCGACCAGCTCATACACGTCGAGGTCGACCGCCTCGCCCACCTGCACGGTCGCGGTGTCGGCATCGATTGCCGTCACGTAGCGCGGGCGGCCGTCGGGTCCCGGCCCCGCGATGCCCAAACCTTTGCGTTGGCCAATGGTGAAGCCGTGCACCCCGTCGTGCTCGGCGAGCACCGTGCCGTCCGCATTGACCACGGTGCCGCGGCGAACTCCGATGCGCTCGCCCAGAAAGGCCCGGGTATTTCCCGACGGGATGAAGCAGATGTCATGGCTGTCCGGCTTCTCGGCGACCGCCAGGCCGCGGCGGGCCGCTTCGGCACGGATCTGCGGCTTGGGAGTGTCCCCGATCGGGAACGCGGCGTGCCGCAATTGCTCGGCGGTCAGCACGGCCAGCACGTAGGACTGGTCCTTGTCCCGATCGACAGCGCGGCGCAGCCGCCCACCGGACAGCCGGGCATAGTGGCCGGTGGCCACCGTGTCGAAGCCCAGCGCAAGAGCTTTCGCCGATAGCGCCGAGAACTTTATTCGCTGATTGCACCGCACGCAGGGGTTGGGTGTTTCGCCGCGGGCATACGACGACACGAAATCGTCGATCACGTCTGCCTTGAACTTCTCCGCGAAATCCCAAACGTAGAAAGGGATCCCGAGCACATCAGCGACGCGGCGCGCGTCGCAGGCATCTTCTTTGGAGCAGCAGCCCCGCGATCCGGTGCGCAACGTGCCGGGTGCGGTTGACAGCGCCAGGTGCACACCGACCACGTCGTGTCCGGCATCGACCATGCGAGTGGCGGCGATCGACGAGTCGACTCCGCCACTCATGGCAGCGAGGACTTTCACCTAGGAAACCCCCGCGGCGGCCAGCGCGGCCCGCCGGGCGCGGTCCACTGCCCCGGGCAGCACCCGCAACACCGCGTCGACGTCTCCGTCAACGCTGGTGTGTCCCAACGAGAGTCGCAGGGATCCGCGCGCGCTGGTCGGATCGGCACCCATCGCGATCAGCACATGCGACGGTTGCGCGACGCCGGCGGTGCAGGCCGATCCGGTCGAACACTCGATTCCGTTGGCGTCCAACAGCATCAACAGCGCATCGCCTTCGCAGCCGCGGAACGTGAAGTGCGCGTTGCCGGGAAGTCGCAGCGGGTCGCGGGCACCGTTGACGCTGACGTCCTCGATGTCGGCCAGTACCCCTTCGACCAGGCGATCCCGTAACACCCGCAGCCGCTCGCTGTTGGCCTCAAGTCCGTCCACCGAGATTTGGGCCGCCGCTGCCATTCCGACAGCACCGGCGACATCGGCAGTGCCCGAGCGAATGTCACGCTCCTGACCGCCGCCATGCGACAGCGGTACACACGTGACGTCGCGACGTAGCAGCAGTGCGCCCACCGCCGGAGGACCGCCGAACTTGTGCGCGGCCACGCTCATCGCTGACAGGCCGCTGGCGGCGAAGTCAACGGGCAACTGCCCTACCGCCTGAACGGCGTCGCTGTGCATCGGAACTCCGAATTCGGCCGCGACGGCGGTGAGTTCGGCGGTCGGCATGACGGTGCCGACCTCATTGTTGGCCCACATCACCGACACCAGCGCGACATCGTCGTGGCTCTGCAGCGCCTCGCGCAGCGCGGCCGCCGACACCGAGCCGTCGGCAGCGGTGGGTAGCCAGGTCACCTCGGCGCCTTCGTGTTCAACGAGCCAGTTCACCGAGTCCAGCACGGCGTGGTGTTCCACCTCACTGGTGACGATGCGCCGGTGGCGCGGCTCGGCATCGCGGCGGGCCCAATAGATGCCCTTGACGGCCAGGTTGTCGCTCTCGGTGCCGCCCGCGGTGAAGATCACCTCTGAGGGACGCGCGCCCAGTTTGTCCGCGATCAGCTCGCGGGATTCCTCGATCCGCCGCCGTGCCGTCCGGCCGCTGGTGTGCAGCGAGGAGGCATTGCCGACGGTGCCGAGCACGGCCGTCATCGCCTCGATAGCGGCGGGGTGCATCGGGGTGGTGGCGGCGTGATCCAGGTAGACCATGACGCGCCCCACGATACCGGCAGCGCTCAGCGACGATTCAGGCCGGAACGGCCTGAGGAGGTGGGGGTACCTCCCGCTTGCGGGGGACTGGGCAATCCGACCACGCGAGGCTCAGGCCACCAGCACGTGTCCGTGACCTGGATGCCGGGACGTCCCCACGCCCACCGCGGACTGACAGCGGCTGGCCAGGGCGCGCCGATCGGTCCCGGGCAACTGCAGCGATTCGACGTGCACCCGCGCCAGCGTGCGCCGCACGGTGAGCAGCCGGCGGATTGACCGCAGCAATGTCTCGTCGCCGACGAAGGCCGGCACGGTCGATACGCTGCCGTCGACGTGGTGGTAGGTCAGCCGAAGGGGCTGCACCGGCCGGCCGGCGTCGATAGCGGCCTGGAACATCGCCGGATAGAACGCCCCGCAGTCCAGGCCACACCAGGTGGTGCCCTCGGGGAAAGCCACCACTGTCTGACCCGCGCGCAGCCGGCCGGCGACGGCACCCACCACCCCGGGCAGCCGCCGCAGACTGGACCGCTCGATCGGGATGATCTTCAGAATGCGGGCCACAATGCCGATCGCGGGGCCGGTGAACATATCGGCACGGGCGACGAACGACCCGGGCAACACCGAACCGATGGCGAAGACGTCCAGCCAGGACATGTGCGGGCTAACCACCAAAACCCCGCGCAGGTTGCGAATCGGATTACCCGACACCGTCATACGGATACCGAGACAGCGCAGCACCAACCGGCAATAGATGCGCTGCACCCGCGTCCGGCCCGGCACCGGGACCGCCATGAGCGGCACTCCGGGCAACAGCAGCAGCGCCAGCATGACACGAAGCGTGACCCGCAGCGCCACCAACAGCGGCCGCGACGCAGCCGCGTCGCCAACGCTCACACAGCCGGCATCGCACGACGCGCGCGGTAGCCAGGAGTGCCCGGTGACTGCGGGAGCGTTCATCGAGCGCCGCCCGCCATCTCACCAGCCATTTCAGCGGCCGCCGACACCGACCGCAGTCGCCTCAGATATCGGGTATCGGCGCGCCGCTTGTCCAGCAGCACGCAGAAATCGCCGACACCGAAATCCGGGTCGTGCGCCGGCTCACCGCAGACCCCCGAGCCCAGCCGCAGATAGCCGCGCATGAGCGCCGGGACCGACGGCCGCGCGGGTGCGGCAATGTCGTCAAGGGCCTTCCCCTCGACGATCACGGGCCGGTGTGGGTGCACCCGGTACTGCGGCGGCGCGGCATGACGGCTCAAGATGAAGTCGCGGACGCCGCGGAGCTGGCTGCCCGGAGCCTGAACATCTGGGTCGTCGGATTCTCCGCCGATGGGTACCGACACGCACCCGGTCACCCAGTCGTAGTCGTAGCGGTCCAGATAGGCCAGGATGCCCGCCCACATCAACAGCACGACACCGCCGTTGCGATGACCCTCGCGCACCACGGCGCGTCCCATCTCCACCAACGACGGCCTCAGCGGGCCGAACGCGCGAATATCGAATTCGGTCTCGGTATAGAGCCCTCCGGCCGCGATGGCGCCCGCCGGCGCCAGCATCCGATAGCAACCCACCAGCTCGCCGGTGCCGTCATCGCGCACCAGCAGGTGGTCGCAGTACTCGTCGAACCTGTCGACGTCCCGTTGCTCGTCGCCCCCCGCCGGCGGTGCGAAGCCGGGGGTGCTGCTGAACACGTCATAACGGAGCCGCTGCGCCGCCTCGATCATGCCGGGGTCGGTGGACAGCAACAGCGAGTAGCGTGGCCCGGCGGCCGAGCTGGTCGCCACGCCGTCCGGTTTGTCGCTGGGTATCAGGACAGAAGCAATACTCATGCAAATCAACGTGGCGCAGTCGATGAGCTAGTCGGCATCGACGCCGTGACATGTCGGTGCACGTCAGATGACGAAATGTGGCAGCGCGTGTGCCCCGGATCGCAAGAGGTGAGCCACGTCGCACCGCTGAGAGCTGCTGGCTAACGGAACCCCATCTGTCACTCGAGTCACCGGGAGGTTGGGGTTGGGTGTTTGCCCACCACACAGCCACAATCCGGGGGCGCCGCCAGAGTACTGCCCGTTGTCGCTGCCAGGCGGGCAAATCGAGACACCCGCAACTTCTGCGACGCATGGGTGATTTGTGACTTACGGGTTCGCCGAGCCCCGATGGCCTGAGCCGACGTTGCGGTAGCGCGATGGGCCGAACAAAGCCCCCTTGGCGGAAATCACCAAGGGGGCTTCTCGTTCGTTCTGCCAGCAGCGGACGCTAACCCTTGCGGGCTTTGACCGCCTCGGTCAGCTGCGGCGCGACCTTGAACAGGTCGCCCACGATGCCGTAGTCGGCGATCTCGAAGATGGGCGCTTCTTCGTCCTTATTGACCGCAACGATGGTCTTGGACGTCTGCATGCCCGCCCGGTGCTGGATCGCCCCGGAGATGCCCAGCGCGATGTAGAGCTGGGGCGACACCGTCTTGCCGGTCTGGCCGACCTGGAACTGGCCGGGGTAGTAACCGGAGTCGACCGCGGCGCGCGACGCCCCGACGGCCGCACCCAGCGAGTCGGCCAGCGCCTCGACCACGCTGAAGTTCTCCGCGCTGCCCACACCGCGGCCACCGGACACCACAATGGTGGCCTCGGTCAGCTCCGGGCGATCACCGGCAACGGCGGGCTCACGGGCGGTGATCTTCGTGGCGTTCTCGGCGGTAGCCGGCACTTCCACGGTGGCCTGCTCACCCGCGCCGGCGGCCGGTTCTGCGTCGATGGCGCCAGCGCGCACCGTGATAATCGGGGTGTCGCCGTTGGCCTGCGACTCGACGGTGAACGCGCCCCCGAAGATGGAGTGGGTTCCCTTATTGCCTTCCTTAACCTCGACCACGTCGACCAGCAGGCCGGATCCGATCCGGGCCGCGAGCCGGCCCGCGATCTCCTTGCCGTCGGCGTTGGCGGCCAGCAACACGGCGGCGGGCGCGTTGGACTCGGCCAGCGAAGCCAGCACGTCGACCACCGGGGTGATCAGGTACTTCTCGACATCGTCGGACTCGGCCACATAGATCTTGGCGGCGCCCGCCTCCTTCAGTCCGTCGACCAGCGGCGCGGCCGTCCCGGACGCACCCACCACGACGGCGGCCGGCTCGCCCAGCGCGCGGGCGCCGGTGATCAATTCGGAGGTGACCTTCTTCAATGCACCTTCAGCGTGCTCAACGAGCACCAATACTTCAGCCATGGTTATGTCGCTCTTCTCGTCTTATGGGGGACTGCCTGTAATGAACGGCTGCTCGTCTAGATGATTTTCTGGGCGACCAGGTACTGCGCGATCTGGTTGCCGCCCTCACCTTCGTCGGTGACCTTCTCACCCGCAGTCTTGGGCGGTTTCGGCGTCGACGAGAGCACGGTCGACCCGGCATGGGCCAGCCCGACCTCGTCGCTTTCCACCCCGATCTCGGCCAGGGTCAGCTCCGTGACCTCTTTCTTCTTGGCGGCCATGATGCCTTTGAAGGAAGGGAAGCGGGGCTCGTTGATCTTCTCGGCCACACTGACCACCGCGGGCAGTGTCGCCTCGAGGGTGAACACGCCCTCGTCGGTCTCGCGCTCACCGGTGATTTTGCCGCCCTCGACCGAGAGTTTGCGCAGCTGGGTGAGCTGCGGCAGACCCAGGTATTCGGCGATGATCGCCGGCACTGCGCCGCCGGAGCCGTCGGTGGATTCGTTTCCGGCGATGACGAGTTCGGTGCCCTCGATGGTGCCCAGCGCACGGGCCAGCGCCCAGGAGGTTTGCACGACGCAGGAGCCGTGCATGCGGTCGTCCCTGAGGTGGACGGCCTTGTCGGCGCCCATCGACAGGGCCTTGCGGATCGCCTCGGCGGCGCGCTCGGGACCGGCGGTCAGCACGGTCACCGACCCCTCGACGCCGTCGGCGGCTTCCTTCTCCCGGATCTGCAACGCCTCTTCCACAGCCTTCTCGTTGATCTCGTCCAGCACCGCGTCGGCGGCCTCGCGGTCCAAGGTGTAATCGCCGTCATTGAGCTTGCGCTCCGACCAGGTGTCTGGGACCTGCTTTATCAGGACCACGATGTTCGTCATGAGTGTGGCTCGTCCTCCTCGAAGGGGCCCCGCAGTCCTCCGACTGCGAAACCTCGGTACGCGTTTCGCAACCCACAGCCTTGTTACTACCCGGTAACTTTGTGCGGTCTGCCTTCACACCATAGCGGGTCGTACTGCAGGTTCTTGCGGCCCGTCTACCCCCTAACAGGGGGGCGCCCACTTTCCCGGTTCGCTAATCCGACACTTCGCGTTAGCCTGCCATGCAATGAGCGCACTCGTCCCCGACGTCCCCCGGCACATCCCCGGCGCCACCTCGCCGGCGGCTGACGCGGTGTTGATGCTGACGGGCGAGCGCACCATCCCGGATCTGGACATCGAAAACTACTGGTTTCGCCGCCACCAGGTGGTCTACGAGCGATTGGCTGCGCGCTGCGCGGGCCGGGAAGTGCTCGAGGCCGGTTGCGGTGAGGGTTACGGCGCCGATCTGATCGCCGGCGTCGCCCGCCGGGTCGTCGCGGTGGACTACGACGAGGCCGCGGTGGCCCATGTCCGGAGCCGCTACCGGCGGGTGGACGTCATGCAGGCAAATCTGGCCAAGCTGCCGCTGCCCGACGCGTCGGTGGATGTCGTGGTGAACTTCCAGGTCATCGAGCACCTGTGGGACCAGGCTCAGTTCGTGGCCGAGTGTGCCCGGGTGCTGCGCCCTGCAGGGTTGTTGATGGTATCCACGCCCAACCGGATCACCTTCTCACCGGGCCGCGACACGCCGATCAATCCTTTTCACACCCGCGAACTGAACGCCGCGGAGCTGGCCGAGCTGCTGGTCGACGCGGGTTTCTCCGAGGTGTCGATGAGCGGCCTATTCCATGGTCCGCGGCTGCGGGAGATGGATGCCCGCCACGGCGGCTCCATCATCGACGCGCAGATCGCGCGCGCGGTGGCCGATGCGCCGTGGTCGCCGGAGCTGGCGGCAGACGTCGCCGCGGTCACCACCGACGACTTCGACATAGTCGGCGACGGCGAACACGGCCGTGCCATAGATGACAGTCTCGATCTGATCGCAATCGCGGTAGCGCCGTGAGCACAGTGAGTTCAAGGCAAGACCAGGTTCCCGGCCTGTTCACCCTGGTTCTCCACACCCACCTGCCGTGGCTGGCCCACCATGGCCGCTGGCCGGTCGGCGAGGAATGGCTCTACCAATCCTGGGCGGCGGCCTATCTGCCGCTGATGCGGGTGCTGAACACGTTGGCCGACGAAGACCGCCAGGGGCTGATCACGCTCGGGATCACCCCGGTGGTCAACGCCCAGCTCGACGACCCGTATTGCCTCGTCGGTATGCACCATTGGCTGGCCAACTGGCGGCTGCGGGCGGCTGAGGCCGCCAGCGTACGGTCCGCTCCCAGATCGAAGTCGGCCAGCTACCAGTCGTGCGCACCGGAAGCATTGCGGGCCTTAGGAATTCGTGAATGCGCTGAGGCTGACCGGGCCCTCGACGACTTCGCCACCTTATGGCGGCACGGCGGCAGCCCACTGTTGCGCAGCCTGATCGACGCCGGGACGGTGGAGTTGCTCGGCGGCCCGCTGGCCCACCCGTTCCAGCCGCTGCTCGCGCCGCGGCTGCGCGAGTTCGCGCTGCGGGAGGGCCTGGCCGACGCGCACCAGCGGCTGGCGCACCGCCCGAGCGGGATCTGGGCACCCGAATGCGCCTACGCCCCCGGCATGGAGCACGACTACACCGCCGCGGGAGTCACGCACTTCATGGTCGACGGCCCGTCGCTGCACGGCGACACCGCTCTGGGCCGGCCCGTCGGCGACACCAGCGTGGTCGCGTTCGGGCGCGACCTACAGGTCAGCTATCGGGTATGGTCGCCGAAATCCGGCTACCCAGGGCATGCCGCCTACCGTGATTTCCACACCTATGACCACCTCACCGGGCTCAAACCGGCGCGGGTGACCGGCCGCAATGTGGGTTCGGAGGCTAAGGCGCCCTACGATCCCGAGCGCGCCGACCGCGCCGTCGACATCCATGTCGCCGATTTTGTCGACGTCGTTCGTGGCCGGTTGCTTTCCGAGTCCGAGCGGATCGGGCGGCCCGCACACGTGGTCGCCGCCTTCGACACCGAGCTGTTCGGCCACTGGTGGTACGAGGGCCCGACGTGGTTGGCGCGGGTGCTGCGGGCCTTGCCCGCGGCCGGCGTGCGGGTGGGCACGCTGCGTGACGCGATCGCCGACGGATTCGTCGGTGAAGCGGTCGCCTTGCCGCCCAGCTCGTGGGGTTCGGGTAAAGACTGGCAGGTGTGGGCCGGGGACAAGGTGGCCGATCTGGTCCAGCTCAACACCGAAGTGGTGGACACGTCGCTGAGCACCGTCGACAAGGCGCTGTCGCAGACGGCATCGCTGGACGGGCCGCTCCCCCGCGACCACGTCGCCGATCAGATCCTGCGCGAGACCCTGCTCACCGTCTCCAGCGACTGGCCGTTCATGGTGAGTAAGGACTCGGCCGCCGACTACGCCCGGTACCGCGCCCACTTGCATGCCCACGCCACCCGCGAGATCGCCGGGGCCCTGGCGTCGGGCCGGCGCGACACCGCGCAGCGGCTGGCTGACGGGTGGAACCTCGCCGACGGACTGTTCGGCGCCCTGGATGCTCGAAGGCTGCCCAAGTGAAAGCCCCTTTGGCCCGCGAGAGCGCGTGTTTGTACAACGACACGCCGCTGGACGCGGCTTTCTGCGGACGCTCGCACCGAAGGTGGGCCCGCGCGTGAAGATCCTCATGGTGTCGTGGGAGTACCCGCCGGTGGTGATAGGCGGGCTCGGCCGCCACGTGCATCACCTGTCGACCGCCCTGGCCGCGGCCGGTCACGACGTCGTCGTGCTGTGCCGCCGTCCCACGGGCACCGACCCCAGCACGCACCCGTCGATCGATGAAATCAGCGAGGGTGTGCGGGTAATCGCGGCCGCACTGGATCCCCACGAATTCACCTTCAGTAGCGACATGATGGCCTGGACCCTGGCGATGGGCCATTCCATGACTCGCGCCGGGCTGTCGCTGAAGAAGCACCGCACCAACCGGCCGTGGCGTCCCGACATCGTGCACGCGCACGACTGGCTGGTGGCCCACCCGGCGATTGCACTCGCCCAGTTCTACGACGTGCCAATGGTTTCCACGATTCACGCAACCGAAGCCGGTCGGCATTCCGGCTGGGTCAGCGGAGCAATCAGCCGTCAGGTGCACGCGGTCGAGTCGTGGCTGGTGCGTGAATCCGATTCGCTGATCACGTGTTCGGCGTCGATGACTGACGAGATCACCGAACTGTTCGGTCCCGGGCTGGCCGAGATCACCTTGATCCGCAACGGTATTGACGCGGCGCGCTGGCCGTTCGCGGCCCGCCGCGCGCACAACGGGCCGGCCGAACTGCTTTACCTCGGGCGGCTGGAGTACGAGAAGGGTGTGCACGACCTCATCGCCGCGCTGCCGCGGATCAGGCGCACGCACCCGGGTACCACACTGACCATCGCCGGGGAGGGCACCCAGCAGGAGTGGCTCATCGAGCAGGCCCGTAAACATCGGGTAATCAAGGCAACCCGGTTCGTCGGGCACCTTGATCATGCCGAGCTGCTAGCGGTACTGCATCGAGCCGATGCCGCGGTGTTACCCAGTCGCTACGAGCCGTTCGGGATCGTCGCTTTGGAGGCCGCCGCGGCCGGTACTCCGCTGGTGACGTCGAACATCGGCGGTCTGGGCGAGGCAGTGATCAATGGCCAGACCGGAGTGTCGTGTCCGCCCCGCGACGTGGCGAGGCTGGCCTCGGCGGTACGCACCGTGCTCGACGATCCGGACGCCGCGCAGCGGCGCGCCCGCGCCGCCCGCGAACGGCTCACGTCAAGCTTCGACTGGAAGACAGTGGCCAAACAGACCGCGCAGGTGTATCTGGCGGCCAAGCGCGGCGAGCGGCAGCCGCAGCCACGGTTGCCCATCACCGAGCACGCCTTGCCGGACCGCTAGGGATTTTCCAGCCCAATCGCATCTGCGCAGTAGCGCCACACGCGCTGCCGGTCGCGATCGCCGTACCTGGTCAACGGCAGATAGTGCTCCGCTCGGGGCCGCCGATCGTGCCAGAAGCGGCCAGTTGACGGCGCGGGTGTGGTCGCGGCAAGCCATACGGCGGTGTCGGCTCCCTCTTCCGCCGTGCGCAATATCGGCCCGGTGAGCATCCGGAAAGCCGGAAGTGACGCAGCCACGCCGGGAGTGTCGGCCCATCCGGGGTGTGTGCAGTAGACGCGGAGGTGCTGCGGCGCCCAGCGGCGGGCCAGGATTGGGGTAAGCGCTACCTGAATTCGTTTCGTTCGCGCGTAGGCGGTAGCACCCCGGTATCGCCCGTCGCGGTATTCGGGGTCGTTGACTGGCAGCGATTGGGTATACATCCCGCCCGAGGACATCAGGATCACCCGCGGATCGCTGGAATTGGCCAGGAGCGGCAGCAGCAACTCGGTCATCAACACCGGACCCAGCACATGGGTGGCCAAGGTGACCTCGTGGCCGTCGCGGGTCTCGGTGCGGGCGGGGGGCAGCACGCCGGCGTTGTGGATCAGCACGTCCAGCGTCGAAATTCGGCCGGTCAGGTCGGCGGCGAACGCACGGACGGCGGCGAGGTCCGACACGTCGCACACCTCTACCCGCACGTCGGCTTCCGAGTCGGCCGCGACGATCTCCTGGCGGGCCTGCTCACCGCTCCTTTGGTTGCGAACGGTCAGCAAGACGGTCGCGCCAAGCCGGGCCAGGCCCGCGGCAATCGCCTTGCCGATGCCGCGATTCGCGCCGGTGACCAGCGCGGTCCGGCCCTTCAGCGCTCCCGGCGCTGGGTCGTCCGCCCACCCCGAGTGGCGCAGCCGATAGCCGATGCGGCTGTAGCCGGGAACGATTGTCCGATCGAGCGCGGTGTCGAGCAGGGACCGGATTCCGGTGTGAAGGCTCATGCAAACACTTTTACCTATGACGGCCCGAGACATCCCGCGCTTTCGCCGTTAACGTCAAACTCATGGGACTGGAATATTCGAGCGTGGTCGACGCGGCGATCGCCGACGTCTTCGCCTGGTACGCCAGACCGGGTGCTTTCAGCCGACTCTCACCGCCGTGGCAGCCCATGCGGATGATCACCGAGGCCGCTTCGCTCAGGGACGGGCGCGCCACGCTCGCGCTCCCCGGAGGTCTGCGCTGGGTCGCCGTCCACCAGCCGGACGGATACGACCCTCCGCGGCGTTTCGTCGACACCATCGGCGGCGACGGGCTGGCCACGCTGCCGGCACGGATGGCCGTGCGGTGGCGGCACACCCACGAGTTCGAAGATGTCGGCGACAACCGCACCAGAGTCATCGACCGGGTCGACACACCGGTACCCGGGTCGTTGTTGCGCCCCATGTTCGCCTACCGGCACCGTCAGCTGGCCGACGATTTAGCTGCCCACCGGCTGGCGGCCGAGAACGGTCTGGCGCCGGCGACCGTCGCCGTCACGGGATCGTCGGGACTGGTCGGCTCGGCGTTGACCGCATTTCTGCGCACCGGCGGCCATCGCGTCATCCAGCTGGTCCGCCGAACCGCAAAAGACAACGACGAGCGACGGTGGAACCCCGATGATCCCGACCCGGAGCTGTTCGCGGGGGTTGACGCGGTTATCCATCTGGCCGGTGCGTCGATCGCCGGCCGGTTCACCGAAAAACACCGACATGCGATCCGCAACAGCAGAATTGGCCCGACCCGCCGACTGGCCGAACTGCTGGGCCGCACGAATCCGCGGCCCGCCGTGCTGATCTCGGCTTCGGCGATCGGGTATTACGGATACGATCGTGGCGATGAAATCCTCACTGAGGACAGCGATCGCGGCGACGGGTTTCTGGCCGATGTCGTGGCCGAGTGGGAGCACGCGACTGCGCCCGCGCAGCAGGCCGGCGTGCGGGTGGTGCGAGTGCGCACGGGCATCGTGCAATCCCCTCGCGGCGGCACTCTTCGGCTGATGCGTCCGCTGTTCAGCGCGGGATTGGGTGGCCGGCTCGGCGACGGCCGGCAATGGCTGTCCTGGATCGCGATCGACGATCTGGTCGACGTCTATCACCGTGCGCTGTGGGATACCGCTTTGGCGGGTCCGGTGAATGCGGTTGCACCGCAACCGGTTCGCAACTCCGAGTACACCAAGGTCCTCGCCCACGTCGTGCACCGGCCCGCGGTGTTGCCGGTGCCGTCGCTGGGCCCCCGGATCTTGCTCGGCGCGCAGGGCGCCCGCGAACTGGCGTGCGCCAGCCAACGCGTGATTCCCCACAAGCTCGGTCAAGCCGGACACCGGTTTCGCCAGCCCGACCTCGATCAGGCTTTGCGACACCTGCTCGGACACAGCCTTTGAGCAAAGGAGCTACCCACCCAACTATCGCCGCCCGCCACGCCATCGTTCAGCCAGGCAAGGTGTCCCCGTCGTCTTGTCAGGCATGAACCAATTGAATTGGCTGACGATACACGCGGAGCCCCACCAACGCGACACGTTTGCATTCGAGCGCGTGGCGCTGGTTCACTTTTTGCGTGGCCGGGCATGCAACCGTCCGAGGTGCTCGTCGGATACTCGCAGCAATAGTGGGCATCGTCACGGTGGCCCAGATAGTGCTCGGCGCGCGCCCAGCCCGAGCCGAGTCCACGGTGGCGGACACTACGACCGACATCGAATGCGGACACTTGCCCTATGCGGTACCGACGGCATGGTATTTACCCAGCGTAACGCCACTGGGACTGGTGTGGCTGCAGCACGGCTTCGTCGAAGACAAGCAGGTATGGTCTGCTTTTGCCACCAAACTCGCCAACCGTGGTTACCTCGTCATGGCGACCACGCTGGCGACCGTTAAACGTTTCGGCTGCACTGTGGAGCACCTCACCAACAATACCGACTTTCTCGATAACATCGCCAATGTCTTTGCCCACAAGGATGATCCGTACGGCGCCTTGGCGGCGTCCTTCAGCAGCGCGGCGGCCGGGGTAGGCCGGCCGGTGATGCCGCTACCCAACAAGCTGGTGTTCGTAGGGCATTCGGCCGGGTCGGAAGCTGTGGAATACGTCGCCGATCGTCTGCGCAGTAGCTACCCGGCTACGTTCGCACAGATGCGCGGCATCGTGAGCGAAGACGGCGTGAAGTCGTTTATCGGTTCCAACACCGACGAGGCGCTGACGGGTCTGGCCGGCACCGCCCTGCCGATCTACGCAACGGAATCGTCGCGAATTCTGGTGAGGCCTCGTTTTTGCAACGATTTCCAAAGCGGGACAAAGGCAATCGAACGGTATCTGTCGGACCGGCCATTTCATGGCGTGAATATCACCACCGGCGCCCACGGTGACGCGCTCGGCCCGTCGTCGCCGCGCTATGAGAACCTGGCGTGCACTTCTCCGCGACCGGAGAACGTCGCGGCGGTATGGGGTCTTACACAGGGCTGGATCGCCGACATGATCGCCGGAACGACCACACCCGACTTTTACCCCGGCGGCAGCTATTACACGTCGCTGTTGACGGCCGGCACGATCACCACACTTCCGTGACCGAGTCACGTCGGCTCCTGGTAGTTTTCGGCTCGGATCACGGCTGGGGACTGCCCAGTTCGCCCTGAAAACGGCGCATCGCGTCGATCAGCGCGGCAAGGACACGATGCGCTGCCACCAAGTCGGCGTCGGGTAGGTCTTCGAGCGCGACCCGCGTGTGCGCACCCAGCGGGCTGAAGAACGATTGGGCGGTGGCCAGACCGGATTCGCCGTGACGCAGGATGACCTTTCGGCGGTCGGCAGGGTGGGAGTCACGGCGAATATGACCGGCACCGATCAGCCGATCCACCAAGTAGGTGATAGCTGACCCGGACAGGCCCATCCGCTGGCTGAGATCGCCCGAGGTCATCGGCCGTCCCGCGGTCTCGGCAACCATGATGTGCAGAAGGGCACGAAAATCACTGGACCGCAGACTATGCGACTGCGCAAACAGGCGGCCGATCTGGTCGGATTCGGTTGATATCTCCCGCAGATCAGCCGAGATCAGCGCCTCCAGCGTGTCGCGATCGGAGGACTGCTCATCAGCGTCCATGACGGTGTGCAGCATATCCCCGAATGGCCGGTCATTTCAGTTGGTTAATGTTTAACTTGTTGAAATTCGCGATCACGCGAGGCCGGTGGCCCCGCCGATGTGGTGCGGTTCGAGCACAGGGCGTCGCCATGTCGGCCTACGCCGCGTTCGGCTGGCGCGGTGCGATCACTTTCATTAAGTTAACGTTTAAGTTATTGAACCTAGCTGGCGGCTACGCCGTATTTGATGATGAGCGGCCGGTCAAAGCGGGCGTCCGCGCCCGCGTTGTGGTTTTGGGCGCTCAAAAAGAGGGCATGACCACGCAAGTCTGATTCGCTCAGCCTGCGGATGCCAAGCCATCGGGAAGGGAGCGCATGGGCAAGATTCCTTCTTTGTCGTTAGCACCCGCCACGGAAGCGCTGCCCATTTCTGCGGCCCGGCCAGGCGCTGATGAGTTCGGCGTTTGGCGCTCACGTGTGCGACGGACCGTACTCGCCGAGGTTACCGAGTTCGTCGCCGCGCGCCGTGCCGCCGAGCTGCCAGGGACAGGCATCGATGCGGCCGGCGACATATTGGCGGAGTTTGTCTCTGACGGCAAATGCCTGCGGTCGACCTTCGTGTACCTGGGCTGGCTGTGCGGTGCGGCGCCGAGCGCGGCCGCGTTGCGGGCCGCGGCTAGTTTTGAGTTGGTGCACACCTTCGCGCTCCTGCAAGACGATGTCATGGACGGTTCAGCGCAACGGCGGGGCCGCCCCGCGGCACACCTTCAATTCGCCCGTTGGCACCGCGAACGCGGGTTATCGGGCTCGGCGCGGCGGTTCGGCGAATCAGCCGCCATCCTGCTGGGCGACCTGTGCCTGATCTGGGCCGAGCAGATGCTGCGCGAAAGCGGTGTCGAGCCTCGACGTCTGCAACGGGCGTGGCCGCGCTACGACGCGATGCGCACCGAGCTGGCGGTGGGTCAGTTCGCCGACTTAACAAGTGACGCCCGCCACCTGCCGCCGTTGGAGGCCGTGCTGGACGTGGCGCGGCGCAAGTCGGGCAATTACACCGTGCGCCGGCCACTGGAAATCGGCGCGGCGATGGCCGACTGCGACGATCGGACATTGTCACAGCTTGGGCGCTACGGCGCCGCGGTCGGCGAAGCGTTTCAGCTACGCGACGATGTGCTCGGCGTGTTCGGCTCGCCGGCAACAACAGGCAAACCCAACGGCGGAGATTTGCTCGAACACAAGGCGACCAGCGTCGCGGTGACCGCCTACCAGCTGGCCGGCCCGCCGACCCGACGGGAACTCAACGAACTGGTGAACAGTGAAGTCCTCGACGACGGCGCGCTCGACCGGTGGAAGGCGTTGATCGTCGCGACAGGGGCTGTGCAGTTGATCGAAGAGATGATCAGCGAGCGCGTGGCATCCGCGTGCGACACCGTGAGCGACATGGGGATCGACGAGATCGTCGGCACCGCGCTGGCCACCATGGCGGCCGCCTGCACGGATCGCGCCCAATGAGTAGTACAAACTTGGGAGACTGTTGACCATGAAGACCATCGTGGGGAAAAGCGATCACGTGGTGGTGATCGGCGCCGGCCTGGCGGGCCTTTCCGCGGCACTGCACCTGGCCGGTCGAGGGCGTGCGGTCACGGTGGTAGAGCGCCACGCGTGGCCGGGCGGACGGGCCGGCCGGCTCGACATCGACGGCTATCGGGTCGACACCGGCCCGACGGTTCTCACGATGCCGGACATCATCGACGATACGTTCGCGGCCGCAGGCCAAACCCGATCCGGCCGCCTGGAGCTGCTGCCGGTTGATCCGGCCTACCGCGCCGTGTTCGCCGACGGTAGCGCGCTCGACGTGCACAGTGATCCCGATCGGATGGCCGCCGCTGTCGAAGAGTTCGCCGGCTCCGGGCAGGCAGCGGGCTACCACCGGCTGCGCGAGTGGCTGACGCGCTTGTACCGTATCGAGTTCGACGGGTTCATCGCCGCCAACTTCGATTCCCCGCTGTCGCTACTCACCCCGCAATTGGCGCGGCTGGCGGCGATCGGCGGATTCCGCAAGTGGGATCGTATGGTCAAGCGCTATATCAGCGACCCAAGGCTGCAGCGGGTCTTTACCTTCCAATCGCTGTATGCGGGTGTGGCTCCGCGAGACGCGCTGGCCGTGTACGCGGTTATCGCCTACATGGACACGATTTCGGGAGTGGTGTTCCCACGCGGCGGCGTCCGCGCGCTGCCCGACGCACTGGCCGCCGCAGCCGTCGACGCAGGTGTTCAATTCCGCTACAACGCGACGGTTACCGGGCTCGAACGCAGCGGCGGGCGGATCAGCGCCGTGCGCACAGACCACCCTGCGCGCATTGCCTGCGACGCAGTGGTGCTGACCACCGAACTGCCGCAGACCTATGCCCTGCTGGGCCGCACACCGCGTCGCGCCCTGCCGCTACGACCGTCACCGTCGGCGGTCGTGGCCCACATGGGGTCCCGCAACGTCGCATCCGAGACGGCGCATCACACAATACTGTTCGGTGAGGCTTGGGATCAGACCTTCACCGACATCGTCCGCGATGGGCAACTCATGGGAGATCCGTCATTACTGGTCACCCGCCCAACGGCCAGTGACCCGGCGCTGGCTCCTGCCGGACGCGATCTGCTGTACGTCCTTGCCCCGGCGCCGAACCTCGATCGCGGCACCATCGACTGGGCCGGCGTCGGCAATGCGTACGTAGACAACATCATTGACACCGTCGAAGACCGGCTGCTGCCCGGATTACGCGACAACGCAACGGTGCTGAACGTGGTCACCCCCGCTGACTGGGCACGTCAGGGCATGGCGGCCGGCAGCCCATTCGCGCTCGCTCACACCTTCGGCCAGACGGGGCCGTTTCGGCCGGCCAACATGGTGCGCGGCATCGACAACGCGGTGCTCGCCGGGTCCTCCACGGTGCCCGGTGTCGGTGTGCCGACCGCGCTGATCTCCGGGCGGCTGGCCGCAGACCGCATCACGGGCATCGCCCACCGGCCAACGACGCACTACGACATGAAAGCCAGGTTGCCATGATCCGCAGCGAGCTGGACGCAGCCGGAATCGACGACCCGCGTCTGCGCGACGCGTATCACCGCTGCCGCGAACTCAACGCCGCGCACGGCCGTACCTTCTTTCTGGCCACCCGGCTGCTGGCGCCTGACCAACGGCCGGCCGTGCACGCGCTGTACGGCTTTGCTCGCTACGCCGACGACATCCTTGATGATCTTGATCCGCGGGTGGGCACCGAGATTCGGGCCGAACGGTTGCAGCAACTGGCTGACCGGTTTTTCGCCGACGGTGATCACCGCGACGATCCCGTGCTTGCGGCGGTTACCCACACCGCACGCCGGTACCAGATCAGCGCCGAGCTGTTCGATGACTTTCTGGCGTCGATGCGGATGGATCTCACGATCACCGACTATCCCAACCGCGACGCGCTCAACCTTTACATGCGCGGCTCCGCCGAAGCGATCGGGCTGCAAGTGCTTCCCATACTGGGCACCGTGGCGCCCGTCGAGGAAGCCGCACCGTACGCCGCGGCGCTCGGTAGGGCGTTTCAGCTCACTAATTTTTTACGCGATGTCGACGAAGATCTGCTGCGGCAACGCATCTACCTGCCGGCCGACGAGTTGGCCGCTCACGGAGTCGATCGGGATCTGTTGATGTGGTGTCACCTGAACCGCCGTACCGATCCCCGGGTACGGCAAGCCCTGGCGGCTCAGCACGAAATCACCCGGCAGACTTATCGATTCGCCGCGGCCGGAATCGCCTTGCTCGCGCCCCGCTCGCGGCCCTGCGTGGCCACCGCGGCGACGCTGTACTCGGAAATCCTGGGCCGCATCGAGGCCAGCGACTTCGCGGTGTTCAACCACCGGGCCACCGTCGGCAAGGCCCGACGACTGCAGGTCGCCGGTGTCGGACTGATACGGTCGTGGCGGGCCCGCAACAGCGCGCCAAGTGTTACTGATCCTCGGAAATCGGGGGCAGCATGACCGATCGGTGGCAATACCTCTTGGTCCTGGCCGCATGCCTGGCGATCACCGCGCCGCTGGAGTTGTTCGGTCCCGGTGTCTACCGCCAGTGGCGGCGGCTCACCAGAGCGGTCCTCCCGGTAGCCGTGGCATTTTTGATCTGGGATGAGATAGCGATCGCCGCGCATGTGTGGACTTACAACAGCGCCTACATCACCGGTCTGAGCATTCCGTTTCGGGTGCCAATCGAAGAAGTGTTGTTCTTCGTGGTCATTCCGGTGTGCGGGCTGCTGACCTACAACGCCGTGAGCACCATCCTGGAAAGGGTCAGCCGCCGATGACCGGTCTGGGCTACACCGTGCCGGCCGCAGCGGCGGTAGTGACCGTCTGCGCAGTGGAATTGGCGGTGCTGCGTACCGGACTGTTTCGGCGTCCGGCCTACTGGCTGTCGATGCTGATCGTGCTCGGCTTTCAGATTCCGGTCGACGGCTGGCTGACCAAACGCAGCTCACCGATCGTCAGCTATGACGATCGCCAGATTATCGGCCTGCGGTTTCCGTTCGACATCCCGATCGAGGATTTCTTGTTCGGCTTCGCTCTGGTCACTGCGGTGCTGCTGCTGTGGGAACGGCAACGTGCGCGTCGGTGAAGTCGGCTTGCCACCCGGCGACCTGGCAGCCGAGTTCGACGCCGGCGCCGCGGCGTACGACCGGCTGGTCGGCGCCAACCCCGGTTACCATGCGCATCTGCTTCTCTCGGCCCGCCGTATGCGAATCCACTGCCGCGGCAAGGGGTTACGGCTGCTCGACGCCGGATGCGGCACCGGCGCGTCGACAGCCGCACTGCTCGCCGTCGCACCGGAAGCCGAGATCATTGGCGTGGACGCGTCGCGGGGAATGCTTGATGCGGCACTCGCGAAGCACTGGCCCCCATCGGTGCGGTTCGTGCACACGCCCGTCGAGCAACTGGCCGAGCATGGTGTTACCGGACCTTTCGACGGCATCCTGGCCGCGTACCTGATACGCAACCTGGCCGACCCGGACAACCAATTGCGGACATTTCGTAAGCTGCTGCGGCCCGGCGGCACCTTGGCCGTGCACGAATATTCGGTGCGCGACTCCCGCGCCGCCACCCGGGTCTGGCACGCCGTGTGCTGGGGCATCATCATCCCGGCCGGGTGGTGGCGCACCCGCGGCACCGCGTTGTATCGGTACCTGTGGCGCAGCGTGCTGGCGTTCGACGGCGCTGCACAGTTCCGGGCGCGTCTTGCCGACGCCGGCTTCACCGCAGTGCATAGCGAAACGATGCCCGGCTGGGAAGCCAACATCGTGCACACCTTCCTCGCGGATGCACCGCGATGACCGATCACCGGACTGACCGCCGTCGCCAAACGCTCCCTGCGCCACGGGGATTGCCGGATGCCGGCAAGCTGCCGTCGCGCCCGCACGCGGTCGTCGTCGGCGCAGGCATCGCCGGGCTCGCCGCCGCCACCGGGCTGGCCGAACGCGGCATCGCCGTCGAGGTGATCGAACGCGAGCACTACCTCGGCGGCCGGGTGGGCGGCTGGACCGAGCATGACGACGGTGTTGACCTCGCGATGAATCGCGGCTTCCATGCGTTCTTCCGGCAGTACTACAACCTGCGGGCCCTGCTGAGGCGAGTCGACCCGCAACTGCGCATGCTCACACCCGTCGACGACTATCCGCTCATCGACGGCGCGGGCCGGCGCGACAGCTTCCGCGGTCTGCCGCGCACCCCGCCCTGGAACGCGCTCGCTTTCGCAGCGCGCAGTCCGACATTTCGGCTTCGCGACTTCCTCCATATCGACGCTCGGGCAGCCGCACCACTGGCTGCGGTGTCGGTGCCCGGGATCTATCAGCGGCTCGACCACGTCGACGCCGCAACGTTTTTGACGAACATTCGTTTTCCGGAGGCCGCAAGGCATCTGGCATTCGAGGTGTTTTCCCGTAGCTTTTTCGCCGACCCGTCGAAGCTATCCGCCGCCGAGCTGGCGACCATGTTCCATATTTACTTCCTGGGGTCGGCGGAAGGGCTCATCTTCGATGTTCCCGCCGCGAACTTCGACAGCGCCCTCTGGCAGCCGCTACGGCGCTACCTCGAAGCGCAAGGTGTGCGGTTTCGGCTTGGGGCCAGTGCGCTGCGCATCGACACCGGTTCGGCGAAACCCTTCCGGGTGCACACCGATTCCGATGAACGCCTTGACGCAGACGCCGTGGTACTGGCCACCGATGTCGCCGGCTTACAGCAGATCGTTGCGGCATCGACCGGCCTGGCCACCGACATGTGGCGTGCCCAGATAGCACAGATGCGCACCGCGCCGCCGTTCGCCGTGCATCGGTTATGGCTCGACCGCCCCGTCGCAGCGCACCGGCCGGCCTTTCTGGGCACCGCCGGCCACAAGCCGCTCGACAACATCAGCGTGCTGGAGCGCTACGAACTTCAAGCCCGCGAGTGGGCCCGAGCCCACCATGGTTCCGTTGTCGAATTGCACTGCTATGCCCTTGATTCTGCGCCGTCCAGCGCGGCCGCGATACGCCAGCTGCACCTGTTGTATCCGGAAACCGCTGCAGCGCAAGTAGTTTGCGAACGGTTGCTACATCGCAGCGATTGCCCGCTTTTCGCGCCCGGATCTTACGCGCACCGACCCGCAGTGGTTACCCCTCAGCCCGGTCTACTGTTGGCCGGCGACGCTATCCGCATCGACTTGCCTGTGGCGCTCATGGAACGCGCCGCTACCACCGGCTGGTGCGCCGCCAACCGATTGTTGACACTATGGGGGCTTGCCGGACACCCGTTGCACACCGTACCCACCCAAGGCCGGTCACCACTGCTGCGATGGCTAGCCACCCGCGAAAGACCCAGTCGACGATGAATATCCGCGAACAGCTGCAACAACGATGGCCTAAAGACTGGCCATTTCATGTGATCCCGCGAATTTCCTGGGCCGATCAGCGGCCTACATATCGCGAAGCGCAACCTGCCATCATCGACGCCGCGCTCAAACGATCCCAGCACAAACCCACCGGTAATTGGTACGCGTTCGCTGCCAGCAGTGAAGTGCGTTCCGGGCAGCCGTTGGGCACGCGCGTCGCCGGTGCCGAAGTCGTCGCCTGGCGAGACGAGCAGCGCCGGGTTTGCGTCGGTCCACGCAGTTGCCCGCACCTGGGGGCTGACCTCGCCACCGGGACCGTGCACCGCGGCACGTTGATCTGCCGATGGCACGGGCTGGCGCTGGACGGCCATGCGGGCGGGTTCGGCTGGAGCCCGTTGCCCAGCCACGACGACGGCACGCTGGTGTGGGTGCGACTCGACGACGTGGGCGGGGAGGCTCCATTGGAGGAGCCGGTGATTGCGGCCAGACCGACCGGCGAGACACTGGCGGCCGTTACCCGCATGGTCGGTGCGTGCGAGCCGACCGACATCATCGCCAACCGACTTGATCCCTGGCACGGCGCATGGTTACACCCCTACTTGTTCACCGGGCTCGAGGTGCTCACTACGCCCACCGAACACGTCGATCACTTCTTGGTGGCGGTGACCTTCCGGATGGGCCGCCTGGGCGTACCCGTCATCGCGGAGTTCAGTTGTCCGGAGGCACGCACCATCGTGATGCGCATCGTGGAGGGCGAGGGAACCGGCAGCATCGTCGAAACCCACGCCACACCAATGGGTTCAGGCTCCGATGGGCGTCCACGCACCGCCGTGCTGGAAGCCACCATCGCGCATTCGGACCGTCCCGGTTTCAAGCGGGCGCCTTGGGTGGCGCCACTGATCTCACCGTTTATGCGCTATGCGGCCACCAGACTCTGGCGCGACGACCTTGCCTACGCCGAGCGCCACTACCGGGTGCGCGCCGGTCTCGCGTGACTCGGCTGGGGCCATCGAATGGCAAGGGTGGAAGAATCGTGAGGTCGCGTCCGCAACCGAGTTTGGCTCAGCCGTGAAAAAAGTGTATTTCGCCGCCGTCGTAGTGACCGTTGGTGCGCACTTCGCGTACCTCATCTACCTGCCCAGCGGGGGCTTTCTCGCGCTGCGCTGGCCACGGACCATCGTGCTGCACGTACCGGCCGTTGCCTGGGGCGTCGCGGTCATCGGACTGAGGCTCCCGTGCCCATTGACATCGCTGGAATCGTGGGCACGCCGTCGCGCAAATATGGATCCACTGCCGACGACTGGATTCGTCGACCGCTATGCAGCGGGCCTTCTGTTTCCGTCTGGCCGCACCGGTGTCGCACAGGCACTGGCCTTCGTCGCGACCGCCATCTCATGGGGCGCGTTTGCGGCACGGCGTAGTCGCCACGGAAACGGCCACCGAGCCGCGGTCGCGTGACCTCAGCCGTTCAAACAGTGGCGCGGCGCACGGGATCGACTGGAAGATGAAGCAGTTCGACTCAAGGCCGCCACGGTGTTTGGCCGACCACGTTAAGGGCTAGTCAACAATATGAACACTGAGTCACCCGTTCCGTCACGGCCTCCATCTGGATCCGCTAGGGGCGCGAAGGCACGGACAACCCGTTCATCGTTCACGCGGCTGGCGGCGGCGTGGTGGGCACTTGTCGTCGGCCTCGTGATCCTGATCGTCTTGCTCATCTTCGTCGCGCAGAACACCGAATCCCTAACCATGCACTTCCTCGTATTTGATTGGACCTTGCCGGTGGGAGTGGCCTACTTGCTGTCGGCTGTAGCCGGCGCGGCCACGACAATGCTGGTCGGCGCCGCGCGGATGATCCAGCTCCGCCGGGCCGCCAAGAAGAACCTCAGGCCGCTTTGACCGACCGAGACGACCCGGCGCAGTCCCAGACGTAGGCTTTACATCACCTCGCCATGCCCCCGACTTAAGCAGGTCGGCCTTCGATACACCGTGTGCACCGCTCCAGATCGCCGCTTCAGGATGCCCGGCGTTTCGGTCAGGGTTATATCCGCTGGTGAGGGCAGCGGCTCGGCGAGCAATGGTTGCCCAGTGGTGCGCCGATCAAACCCTTTGTCCGGCAAGCACTCACAAAAAGCCAAGCCCATTGTCGCGATACTCAAAGCCAAAAGCGCCGACCTTACCGCCGACGGCTACGCCCATATGCGCAAGGTCGTTGGCTACGCCAAGCCCCGCGCGGCAACATTGACGAGACCTCTTGGTGCTATTCGCTGATGAACTGGGGCCACGACCCCACGAGGTCCTGATCCGGCACAACGACCAGCGACTCTCACCAATGGGCCGCCTCGGCAGGTTTCGAACCACCCTGCTCGGCCCGCCTGAGCCGTGCGGTAATCGTCGTGGCCCAATGCTCGTACCGACGCCCCTATTGGCCAAACGCGCCGCGGCGGTCAGTGCAGGCCGACGGTGCCGTAGGCTGTAGGGCACTGACCGGTCCCAGAACGGCATCGACCGCTGATGAAAGGTTTATGCTGACCGGCCTACCCACCGATTCGGATGAGCACGTGCACCCACTCACGGCCCGGGGGCCGACTCTTCGGCCACCACACGAGTCGTGTTCACCTAGCAATGGCCTACAAATGAGAAACGCCCATTTGAGTTCGCCGGCCGCAGCTGATGGTCGCCGATACGCTGGTCGGCGTATCTTCTAAGAAGGATGCGGGTAAGTGACCAAGCGCGGCGCTGCTGATCGGCGACCAGACCGAGCCGAACTAGAAAAGTTGATGTCGGCCGACATGCGGGCAATCACAGCGCAATCTGACCGCATAGGCCGGCACTTCGCGCGCCAACACGACGTCAGCGGCAGCGACTTCCACGCGTTGCTGCACATCATGGTTGCCGAAACGGCCGGAACACCGTTGACGCTGGCACAGTTGCGACAGCGCATGGACGTGTCGCCCGCTGCGATCACCTACCTTGTGGACCGGATGATCGACGCCGGCCACATCCGGCGCGAACCCGATCCCGCAGACCGACGCAAGTCGCTGCTTCGCTACGAGAAGCCCGGTATGGCATTGGCCCGCTCCTTTTTCAATCCCCTTGGTGCTGAACTCCACTGCGCCCTCACTGATCTATCCGATCGCGATTTGGCTGCCGCACACCGGGTTTTCACGGCGATGATCGCAGCGATGTCCACATTCGAATCCCAACTCGCCGCACAAAGCTCCAAACCGTCAGAGACTGACGCGAAGCGTGCCACGGCCAAGGGCCGACGCCGTGCGGCGCGGTAAAACCGGCGGCCTATAGAACCGGACGCTCGGCTGCAGTGCCGAGCACACGCTGCTCGATCAGGTCAGCTCCGTGGGCCACCCCTCCGGTCGCGGCAAATCCCGCAGCCACTCGACGTGCGCCATCAGCCATCGCCATCGCCTTGCGCACCTTCGCCCTCAGCCGTGCCGGGGTGAGCTTTTTCGCCGCCAAGCGGGTACCGCAGCGGGCCACCTCGACGCGCCGGGCAACTTCGGCCTGGTCCCGCGCGAAAGGCACGACGCAGACGGGTACGCCGCGGTCGAGGGCTTTCAGCGTCGTTCCCATTCCCCCGTGCGTGATCGCGCAGCTGGCCCGGTCGAGTATCGCCGCGTGGGGCACGAATCGGCACACGGTGGCGTTGGCTGGTCGCGGCAGACCCGGAGGTATACCCGCCGGAAATGTCGCCACGACATGAACCGCCTCATCGGCTAGTGCGTGCAATGCGATCCGCCCCAGAGCGGCGTCGGGCTGCCTGATCGAGGACGTGTTCACCAGCACCACTGGCCGGTCGATGGCGACGATCCAGTCTGGTGTGGTCGACGGCATGGGCTCGAATACGCATGCGCCGATGTGATGGACCAAATCGCCCCATCCGGGATGCGGATACTCGAAGGGCTCGCCGCCGACGGTGAGCAGCAGCGGCGCGCGCCGCAAGAAGTCGTCCACAGAACTGACCGGCGGCACTCCCAGCTCGGCGCGAATGGCGTTGACCCGTGGCAGCATTGGGCGGTCGAAAAGATGCCTGACAAACGGACGCATCGAGGCGTCACGGATATCGCCGACAATGCCCGGCAGGGGTCGCAGTCCCGGACCGAAAGGCGGCACTCCGCGCGAGCGCAGATACGGGGTGAAAGGCGAAAATACCAGCCAGGGAGTCTTCCCGGCATCCGCTGCAGACATGGCGCCCCAGCAGTTCGCGTCTACGATGACCGCATCCGGCCGGACCGCATCGACCGCACGCCGCAAGTCGTGGACTTCGAGCACCGCTCGCCGACAAAGCACGTCGATCGATAACTTCAGCACTTCCAGGGCATTTCGGGCCCGCCAATCCTGCCCGACAATCGCCTCGATTCTCGGGTCGACGGGCTCGGCGTGCATGCCGGCAGCGCGCATTGTCGCGATGCCGGCCGACATTGTGCGCAAGTGAACGTCATGGCCCCGCTCGGCGAGCTCCCGCAGCAACGCGCCGACCGGCAGCAGATGACCCAGTGCCGGCGAGCCGTACGCCAATATCACAGCCACGTCGTGAGCATCTACGGGATGGGCATGACGCCGACATTGCGCAGGTCTGACAGGTTTGCGGCACCACAGCCGTGCAGGCAAACCCGAAGCTCGTCGATGAACGGCTGCAGCCAATCGACAACGGCAGCGGCGGATTCGATCGCGGCCGGCAATAGCGGTCGGGCCACCGCCACGACATCGGCACCCAACGCGATCGCCTTCGCGGCGTCCATGCCGGTGCGAATGCCACCGGAAGCCACCAACGGGATGTTCGGCAGCACCTCACGCACCTCCACGATCGCCCGCGCGGTCGGGATACCCCAATCAGCCAAGTGCGGGTATCGCAGTTCACCGTAGCGGACGAGTTGCTCGACCCGCGACCACGAGGTACCGCCGGCACCGGCAACGTCGATTCCAGCCACCGGCAATTCACCCTCTGCCCCAACCAGTTCGGTGACGGCCGCACCGCCGATCCCGTGGCCGACCTCTTTGAGTAGCACCGGATAGTCTATTGCGTCGGCTGCCTCTCGCAGCCTGGCCAGCGAGCCGGAGAAGTCGGTGTCGCCGTTGTGCTGGATCGCTTCCTGTAGGGGATTGGTATGCACCGCGAGCGCATCGGCGCCGACCCGATCGAGGGCCTTCGCGAGATCCCGCGTGGTCGGCTTCGTCAACTGAGACAAACCGATGTTGCCGAATAACAAGACATCTGGGGCCACGTCACGAACGGAGAAGCTGTCCGCGGCCCGCTCTCCCAGCGCACTGTCCAGCATGATCCGCTGTGAGCCAAGCATCATACCGATGCCCAGTTGTTGAGCCGCTGCGGCCAAATTCCGGTTGATCGTCCCCGACAACTCGGCACCCCCGGTCATCGCACCGATGAGTATCGGAGACCGCAGGTTTGCACCAAAAAACGTGGTGGACAAATCGATGTCGCTCAGGCTGGTCTGCGTCAGGGCGTTATACGGCAACAGATAGCGGTCCAGCCCGGTACTGACACCGACATAGCTAACCTGCTCACCAAGACACACATCGATGTGGCGCCGCTTGCGAGTGCTCATCTTGCCCTGGTCAGTGGTCATAGCAGAGCTGCCTCCACGCCCTCGCCGGTGATGTGCGAGCTTGGCGGGCGCCTCACATCCATAATGTCCATAGTGCCTCCTCTTGTGTACCGCGGCGCACGCGCAGCCGTACCACAAACAGCCGGCCGGATTGCGCAGAGTCAGATCATTTCAGTTGATTAATGTTTAACAAACTGAAATGCTTGTTGGCGTGGTGTGGGATGGCTTGGCCGCTGCCGTGACGGGCCGGCGTTCGTGGCTGCTCGGGTTGGCCGCGATCCTGCTGGGCATGGGTTTCATGGTGCTCATCGGTGGAAATGCAGCCGCTGGCCAGGCACCGCTGTCGGTGCCTGCCGGCTCGGATTCCGCCAAGGTGGACGCCCTGGCCCGTCGGTTCCCCGGGGGCGACCGGGTTCCGCTGATTGTGGTGGTCAGCCGCGCCGATGGCGCGGTGCTGGACTCTGCCGATGTCGCCGCCGCCCAAGTAGCGCGCGACCGGATGCAGGCCGTCGCACAGCCCGGCGCAACCGTCGGCGCGGCGCCGCCGCTGGTGTCGACCGACGGCAAGGCGGCCATCGGGGTGGTGCCCATCAGCGTTGACCTGTCGGGATTGGCCCTGGGCGACGCGGTCGACGCGCTGCGCAAGGCCGCCGACACCGGCCTGCCGACGGATCTACGGGTCCACGTCACCGGTGGGCCGGCGTTCGGCGCCGACATCGCCAGCGCGTTCGCAGGCGCCAACGTCACCTTGCTGGCGGTGACGGCTTCGGTGGTGGCGCTGCTGCTGATCGCCACCTACCGCTCCCCGGTGCTGTGGCTGGTGCCGCTGCTGGTAGTCGGATTCGCCGATCGGGTCGCGGCGGCGGTGGGCACCGCGGTGGCGTCGCTGACCGGGCTGAGCTTTGACGGCGCCACCTCCGGGATCACCAGCGTGCTGGTTTTCGGCGCGGGCACCAACTACTCGCTGCTGCTGATTTCTCGGTATCGGCAAGAGCTTCGGCATCATCCCCGGCACCGCGACGCGCTGCGCCGGGCAGTGCGCATGGCGGGCCCGGCCATCGTCGCCAGCAACGCCACAGTAGTGCTGGCGTTGCTCACTCTGCTGTTCGCATCGACCCCGAGCACACGCAGTCTGGGCGCTCTGGCGGCGTGCGGACTTGTTGTCGCCGCGGTGTCGGTTCTGGTGGTGCTACCGCCGCTGCTGGCGGTGTGCGGACGGCGATTGTTTTGGCCCTTCATCCCCCAACCGCGGGACGGCGCGACCCTCGAATCCGGCGCCTGGCACCGCGTTGCGGAGTGGGTGGGCCGGCGTCCCGCGGTGGTCGCGGTAGTCGCGATCGCGGTTCTGGCGGCCCTTGCCACCGGGCTGCTGGGTACTCGAATCGGTTTGTCGCAGACTGAGCAGTTTCGGATTCGCGCGGATTCGGTGTCCGGTTACGACATTGTGGCGGAGCATTTTCCGGCCGGTGTGACCAACCCCACGCTGGTCATCGCCGCCACCGCCCAGGCATCGCGCGTGCAGCAGGCCATCGAAGCGACCGCCGGTGTTGTCTCGGTGACCGAGTCCGGCCGGTCGGCGTCCGGGCTGACGAAGTGGTCGGTGGTGATCGATGCCCCTCCGTCATCCAAAAAAGCATTCAACATCGTTGCGGCGCTGCGGAGTTCAACCGGCGCGTTGGTGGGTGGGGCCGACGCGCAGGCACTCGACATCCGCAACGGCGCCGCGCATGACCGCCTGGTGCTGATCCCGGCGATCCTGGCCGTCATCCTGGTCGTCCTGTATGTGCTGCTGCGATCGGTGCTTGCGCCCCCGACCCTGCTGGCGGCAACGATTCTCGGCGCGCTGGCCGCGCTGGGCATGGGCGGCTGGGCCAGCATGCACGTCTTCGGGTTCCCGGCGCTGGATAACAGCACTCCGTTGTTCGCCTTCCTGTTTTTGGCCGCCCTCGGAGTGGACTACACCATTTTTCTGGTCACCCGCGCTCGCGAGGAGGCTGTGCAGCACGGCGCACGCGATGGCATGATCCGTGCGGTGTCGGCTACCGGCGGCGTAATCACCAGCGCTGGAATAGTTTTGGCCGCCGTCTTCTGCGTGTTGGGAGTGTTGCCGTTGATCGTGCTGACCCAACTGGGGATCATCGTCGGCCTGGGAATCCTGCTCGACACCTTCGTCGTGCGCACGCTGGTCATCCCCGCGCTGTTCGCCCTCATCGGTGATCGCATCTGGTGGCCCACCGACCCTACCCTTACTAAAGTTGTTGATAAGCAAGCTGTTTCGGCCCAACAGGAACGGAGCATACCGTGAACAGATCAATACTGGGCGTGACGACGGCCGCCGTCGCCGCAGCTGCCGGCACCGGAAGTATTGCCAGCGCAAAGGGTATTCCTGCGTGGTATTCGCGGCTTCGCAAGCCGCCGTACCAGCCGCCCAGCGTCGCCTTCCCGGTGGTGTGGACCACGCTCTACGCCGACATCGCGGCCGCCTCCGCGGTGGCCATCGACCGGTTTCGCACAGCAGGACAGCACGACCAAGCACGCCGCTACGCCGCAGCGCTGACCGCGAACCTGCTGCTGAACGCCGGATGGAGTTGGCTTTTCTTTCGGTACCACAAACTCGGTGCGTCCGCGGTCGGCGCCGCCGCGCTGACCGCCAGCAGCGCCGACCTTGCACGTCGGGCCGCGCAAGCAGACCGGCGGGCGGGGCTGGCCCTGTCGCCGTACCCGTTGTGGTGCGCCTTCGCGACCATCCTGGCCACCGGAGTCTGGCGGCTCAACCGCTGAGCATCACATGAGTAAGGCGTTGTTGTGGTTTCGTCGCGACCTGCGGTTGCACGATCACCCGGCCCTTGCCGCCGCCGCCCAAAACGACGAGGTGCTCGCCTGCTTTGTGCTCGATCCGCGCCTCGAGACATCATCGGGCCAGCACCGCCTGCAGTACCTGGGTGACTCACTGCGGCAACTGCGCGACGACTTGGGTGGCCGGCTGCTGGTGACCCGCGGGCTACCCAAAGAACAGATCCCCCGCATTGCCGGGGAAATCAGCGCGTCGTCGGTGCACATATCCCACGATTTCGCGCCGTTCGGGCGGCGCCGTGACGAACGGGTGCGCGCCGCACTGGGTTCGGTGCCGCTGGTGGCGACAGGCTCGCCGTATCTGGTTTCACCCGGCCGCGTCACCAAACAAGACGGCACCCCGTACCGGGTGTTCACACCGTTTCTCCGCAAGTGGCGTGACGTCGGTTGGCGCCCACCGGCGCGATCACGTGCCGAGTCCGCGCGGTGGCTCGATCCGGCGCAGGTCAAAATTGAGCAGTGCGAGATCCCCGACCCCGGCGCCACACTCGACCTCGCTGCCGGTGAGCCGGCGGCGCTTTTGGAATGGGCCGCGTTCGTCGATGACGGGCTGGAGCGCTACGCGCGGGACCGCAACCGGCCCGACCTCGAGGGCACCAGCCGGATGTCGGCGCACCTGAAGTTCGGCACCATCCATCCGCGGACCCTGGTCGCAGACCTCGACCTACGACGCGGCGCAGCGCAGGCATACTTGCGCGAGTTGGCATTTCGTGACTTTTACGCCGATGTGCTGTATCACTGGCCGGCCAGTGCGTGGCGCAATTGGAACAGCCAGTTCGACGCCATCCAAACCGACACCGGCGCCGAAGCGAAACGCCGCTTCGAGTGCTGGAAGGCCGGCGAGACCGGGTTCCCGCTAGTGGATGCCGGGATGCGTCAGCTGCGTGAGACCGGCTTCATGCACAACCGGGTGCGGATGATCGTCGCCTCGTTCCTGGTTAAAGACCTTCATTTGCCGTGGCAGTGGGGCGCCGAATGGTTCTTGGATCAACTCGTCGACGGCGACATGGCCAACAACCAGCACGGATGGCAGTGGTGCGCGGGGTGCGGCACCGACGCCGCGCCGTACTTCCGGGTGTTCAACCCGAACAAGCAGGGTGAGAAGTTCGATCCGTCCGGCGATTACATCCGGCGTTGGGTCCCCGAGCTCAGCTCCGTCGAGGATGCGCATCTGCGCAAAGGTGAGCGGCCGGCCGGATACCCGCCCCCGATCGTCGACCACGTCGCCGAGCGCGCCGAAGCGCTGCGGCGCTATCAGAGCATCTGACCCTCAAAGGCCGACCAAGCCTTGCCTGGCAAACCACGGCTTCCATGATGTGTTTGGCAAGATCTTTGCCGGATTCGCCTACCCGAAGCTGTTTTGCATGTAACCATCAGCTAACTCACAGTTGTCAATACGCCCGGGAGGCGCTATGGCTCACTCGATCGTTCGGACGCTGCTGGTTTCAGGCGCTGCTGTGGGACTGGTGGCCAGTGCCGGCGCCTGTTCATGTTCCATCGGAACGTCGCACTCGGTGGACAAGAGTGATGTCGCCAAACAGATCACCTCGAAGTTGACCGACGCCGCCGGCAACAAGCCGGACTCGGTGACGTGCCCACACGACCTGCCCGCAAAGGTCGGGGAGCAGCTGAATTGCGAGATGAAGGTCAAAAACCAGACCTTCAACGTCAATGTCACGGTGACCAGCGTCGAGGGCAGCAACGTCAAGTTCGACATGGTCGAGACGGTCGACAAGAACCAGGTCGCCCGCATCATCAGCGACAAGCTGACTCAGCAGGTGGGCGTCAGGCCCGATGAGGTGACCTGTCCCGACAACTTGAAGGGTGTCGAGGGCGCGACGCTGCGGTGTCAACTCCTCGACGGCAGCAAGAAGTACGGGGTGAATGTGACCGTCACCAACGTCGACGCCGGCGATGTCAACTTCGACTTCGAGGTCGACGACCACCCCGAACCAACGGGCTAGTGGGCGGCCTTCTTGCGCGCGATATCGGCCAAAGCGGCGGCCAGTTCGGCTCGCTGGGCGGCCGAGCTCTCCCATGACAGCTTGCGGTTCTTGACCACCTTGGCCGGTGCGCCGACCGCGATCGAGTAGTCGGGAATGACACCGCGGACCACCGCGTGCGATCCCAGCACGCAGCCGCGTCCGATGGACGTGTCACGCAGAATCGTCACCTTCACGCCGACCCAGGTGTCCGGCCCGATCCGGACCGGGGACTTGATAATGCCCTGATCCTTGATCGGAAGGTTGATGTCGTCCATGCGGTGGTCGAAATCGCAGACGTAGCACCAGTCGGCCATCAGCACCGACGCGCCGACCTCGATGTCGAGGTAGGCGTTGATGACGTTGTCCCGGCCCAGCACCACCTTGTCGCCGAACCGCAGCGAGCCCTCGTGCGCGCGAATGGTGTTCTTGTCCCCGATGTGCACCCAGCGGCCGATCTCCAGCTGCGCCAATTCGGGCGTCGCATGGATCTCGACATCCTTACCGAGAAACACCATGCCGCGGGTGATGATGTGCGGGTTGGCCAGCTTGAACTTCAGCAGCCGCCAGTAGCGCACCAGGTACCAGCTGGTGTAAGCGCGGTTGGTCAGAACCCACTTCAGCGAGGCCAGCGTGAGGAACTTAGCCTGGCGAGGATCCCGCAGCATCGATCCCCGCCAGCGGCGATGCAGCGGAGCACCCCACATGCTCGTCATGGGCGAACAGCCTAGCCCGGCGACGATGCGCGCCGTAAGGGCGGGCTGTGGGGGTACCTCCAGCCGCGCTGGGGGCACCGCCCGCTTGCGGGGGACGGCGAGGGGGCGGGGCGGGCGATCAGACACACGCGAGTGGCGACGGGTTACCCTCACCTGTACTCAATCGCTGCTCATGCCGAACGGCCGCGTCCGCCCGGACGGATCCGCGTTGGAAGAAGGATTTGGGAAACCGAGTGCTTGACCGACATCTCCTGCGTGGGCTTCGGTGTTGGTCATCTGCGGTACTGGCGGCTGTGCTCGCCGTTGGGCTCGGCGGTTGCGGCAACACCGACTCGTGGGTGGACGCGTCCCCCGCGCAAGGCTGGCCCGCGCAATACGGCGATGCCGCCAACAGCGGCTACACCACGACGAGCGGCGCGACCAAGCTGTCGCTGCAGTGGACGCGATCGGTCAAAGGAAGTTTGGCGGCCGGTCCGGCGCTGAGCGCACGCGGTTATCTCGCCCTGAATGCGCAGACCCCGGCCGGATGTTCGCTGATGGAGTGGGAGAACAACGACAACGGTCGGCAACGCTGGTGTGTCCGGCTGGTTCAGGGCGGCGGCTTCGCCGGCCCATTGCTCGACGGCTTCGACAACCTCTACGTCGGCCAGCCGGGGACGTTCCTTTCCTTTCCGGTGACGCAGTGGACGCGATGGCGCCAGCCGGTGATCGGGATGCCCGGTACCCCGCGGTTTCTTGGACACGGCCAGCTGCTGGTCGCCACCCACCTGGGACAGGTGCTGGTTGTCGACGCCCACCGCGGCAAGGTGGTCGGCAGCCCGCTGGATCTGGTGGAGGGCATCGATCCCACCGATGCGACGCGCGGGTTGGCCGATTGTGCGCCGGCCCGGCAGGGCTGCCCGGTCGCGGCCGCGCCCGCCTTCTCGACGGCCAGTCAAACGCTGGTGCTGGGCGTCTGGCAGCCCGGCGCGCCGGCCGCGGGACTGGTCGGGCTGAAGTATCACCCAGGGCAAACACCACTGCTCGCGCGGGAGTGGACCAGCGACGCCGTAAGCGCCGGTGTCATTGCCAGCCCCGTGCTGTCCGCCGATGGGGCCACCGTCTACGTCAATGGCCGCGACCAACGACTGTGGGCACTGCACGCGGCCGACGGGAAAGTGAAGTGGTCGGTGCCGCTGGGATTCCTGGCGCAGACGCCGCCAGCGGTGACCCCCCAGGGTCTGATCGTGTCGGGCGGCGGCCCCGACACCCGGCTGGCGGCGTTCAAGGACGCGGGTGATCACGCCGATCAGGTGTGGCGCCGCGACGACGTCGTCCCGCTGTCGTCGTCGAGCCTGGCCGGCACCGGCGTCGGGTACGCGGTTGTCAGCGGGCCGCCCGCAAACGGCGCACCGGGCATGTCGATGCTGATCTTCGATCCGGGCGATGGCCACACGCTGGGCAGCTATCCGCTTCCAGTGGCCACTGGGTATCCCGTCGGGGTGTCGGTCGGCCAGGATCGCCGAGTCGTGGCGGCGACCAGCGACGGTCAGGTTTATGGCTTCGCGCCGGCCTGAACCGGGCGCTAGATGGCCAGCGGCGGGATGGCGTTGCGGGGCACCTGGGCTTGGGCCGGCCCGGCAAACGCGGGCAGCATTTCACCGGGGGCGAAGTAGAAGATCAGCTGATCATCGGTGATGGCAAAGTTCTGATAGTGCGACGGGTCAAGTCCGGTCGAGGGGAAAATGGCCGCCGCCAACGGGGTTTGCCGTTCCAAGTCGCGCTGGACGATCGGGAAGATGCTGTCCAGCGGCGTCGTGCCCGGCCCGAACAGGGTGTCGAAGGTGACGGGCTGCTTTGTCCCGAGGTTGTAGTTAAAGGCCTTGTACCAAATGGACGGGCGTGCCCCGCCGAGCTCCTGGAAGAACTTCAGGACAACGCTGCGGGTGTTGTGTGGCGGCTGCCCGGAGGCGTGTTGTTCGGTGGTGGCCTCCATCTGGTACGGCTGATCGCGCCCACCGGAACTCTGTGCGACGTTGACGAACCCGTCGCGGTTTTGCGTGATGTAGTCGGTCAGCGCCTGTTGGTCGGGATAGTCGGTGGGAAAGGTCATGTTGAGCATGTACGTCGGGCCGGTGGCGCGCACATGACACATCTGCCCGGCCTCGATCGTGCCGCCCAAGCTGGCACAAGACGGTGGCGCGGCGGCCGCCGGCCAGCCGAACAGGACCGCCGGTGCCAGCAACACGGCCGCTATCAGGGAACGCATCGTCGAATTGCCCTCGCAGACTAAACAGGCTGGGCGCCTAGAAAGTGACGGCAGCCAGCGTACCCGGCACTAACGCGACGGGCGGCAGATGAACACCTTCGCGTGACCGGCAGGCCCGGAGCCGATGCGGGTGATGACCGCCGTCAGGGATCGGCTGCCGCGCGGCCGCATCCGTCGCCGCAGCGCGTCGGGGTCGACCTGCACACCGCGGACCAGCACCTCCAGTGCCCCGCAGTCCAGCGCCGACAATGCCTGGCGGAGCCGTCGCTCATCGAACACCAACTGCTCGAGCACCTCGAAGCCCCGGACCGCTGACGGCAGCCGATCCCCCGACAAGTAGGCGATGTCGGGGTCGAGTTGCCACAGCCCGTGCCGTGCGCCGTAGTGGCGCACCAGGCCGGCCCGGACCACGGCGCCGTCGGGGTCGACGATCCATCGCCCGGCTTGCCGCACCGGGCAGTCGTCCGGCTCGGTGTCGGTGATCTGCTCGCCGCGATCAAGCACGCTCGCGCGTCGGCGCACACCCGGCTGCGCCAATCCGGCCGACCACAGGCATGCTTCCCGCACCGAACCGCGATATGAGGTCACCTCGATCTCGCCGTCGAAACCGAGGCGCCGTACTTGGTCGAAATCGATTCCGGGAGCACACTTTACGACGACATTCCGGCCGCGATAGGTGTCGATCAACTGGCGCAGGCCGGGCTGGTAGCCGTCGATAGTGAAGCGCCGCCGCCCGCCAAGACGTCGCGCCGGGTCCACGAAGACCACCGTCTCGCGGGTCACCGGATGCAGCGCGTCGGCACGGCACAGGTCGGCCGCCACTCCCAGGTTGTGGCGCGCCATCGCCAGCCGCACCGGATCGATATCGCTTCCCACCGTTCGGACTCCCGAGCCGCGCAGCGCGGCCAGCTCGGTGCCGATCGAACAGGTCGCATCGTGGACGACACCCCCGGCCCCGGCCAACCGCCGGGCCCGGTGCAAAGCCACCGGCGCCGCGGTGGCTTGCTGCAGCGCCTCGTCGGTGAACAGCCAGTTCGGCACGTCGCAGAGCTGAGCCAGCTTGTCGGCAGCGCGCCGGCGCAGCAGCGTCGTCTCCACCAGCACGGCTGCCCGCTCGCCGAATCGGGCACGCACCGCGGCGATGTCGGCAACCCGGGTGCTGTCCGTCAGCTCGAGTTCAGCGACCGCTGCCAGCGCCGCGGCACCCGGTGCCGACCGCAGGTAACCGACGTCGTCCGCGCTGAAACTGAGCCCAACGCTCAGGAGGGTTTGACCCCGGTGATCATCACGTTGTAGAACCAGCCCTTCGGCACCACGTGCCGCCATACGTTAGCGTCCACCCAGCTCAGCGCTTTCCAGCCGTTGAAGGCGAACTTCGCCCAGCCCCAGCCCAGGCGCCCCGGCGGCACCGCATATTCAAACGTGCGCAGTGGCCAGCCCAGCATCGCGGCAGTGAACTCCACGGTGGCGGTCCAGACCCCGACTGCGCCGGCATTGGTCGCCATCCGCTCCAGGTCACCCGGGGTGAAGGTGTGCAGGTCGACGATGGCCTCCAGCGCCGCGGCGCGCGAGGATTCGTCGAGCTCGGCCTGCGGTCGCCGCCAGCCGGTCAGACCGGGCAACTTGGTGGCGTTGGTGATAATCCGCCAGGTCAGCGTGGACAGCGTGCGAGCGTATACGTCGCCGACGCTGGTCGGCTCGCCGGCGAAGACGAACCGGCCGCCCGGACGCAGCACCCGGATCGCCTCACGCAGCGACAGCTCGACATCGGGAATGTGATGCAGCACGGCATGTCCGACCACCAAATCGAAGGTGTTGTCGTCGTAGGGGATGCCCTCGGCGTCGGCGACCCGGCCGTCGATGTCCAGCCCGAGCGATTGCCCGTTGCGGGTGGCGACCTTGACCATCCCGGGTGACAGATCGGTGACCGACCCGCGCCGGGCGACTCCGGACTGGATCAGGTTGAGCAGGAAAAACCCAGTGCCGCAACCTAATTCCAGGGCCCGGTCGTAGGGCAGCTCGTGCAAGACCTCATCGGGCACTACGGCGTCGAAGCAGTCCCGGGCGTAGTCGACGCAGCGCTGGTCGTAGGAGATCGACCACTTCTCGTCGTAGGATTCGGCTTCCCAGTCGTGGTAGAGCACCTGGGCCAGCTTGCTGTCGTGCCGGGCGGCTTCGACCTGCTCGGCGGTCGCGCGCGGGTTGGGTACGGCGTCGGTCGAACTCGTCGTCATGCAGGGCAGCCTAACCGCCTTCGGCACCCAGGTTGTCCCCACCGCTGTGAACAGCGGCGAACACTTCGACGTAACGGCGCCGTTCGGCGGCGACGCGCTCGGCCGGTTGCAGTTCGAAGATGTCGTTGATACCGGCCTTGGCGGCGGCCAGCGCATGCCCCGGGCCGCCGAGAAAGCGGCGTGCCCACCCCGCGGCGGCGTCGTACACGTCATCAGGAGCCACCGTCTCGTCGATCAGGCCCAGCGCCAGCGCCTCGTCGGCGTCGAAGAACCGCCCGCTGAACACCAGTTCCTTAGCCCTGCTCGCTCCGGCCACGCGGGTCAGGCGGGCCATTCCACCGCCGCCAGGGACCAGGCCGGCCAGGATCTCGGTCGCCCCGAACTTCACGTTGTCACCACTGACCCGCCAATCGGCGGCCAGGGCCAGCGTGAGCCCGGCGCCCAGGGCGTATCCGGTAATCGCGGCCACGGTCGGCTTGGGTATGTTCGCCACGGCATCGATGGCTTCTTGCCGCACCCGGGCGGCGATCCCGGCTTCCGGGGCCGTCAGCGTCCGCAGCTCGGGCATGTCGTCGCCGGCGGAGAAGATCTCGTGGCCGCCGAACAGGATCACCGCGGCGACGTCGTCGCGCCGCCCTAGTTCGCCGGCCGCGGCCACGATCTCCCGGTAGACCTGACGGGTCATCGCGTTGGTCGGCGGTCGCGACAGCAGCAACATGGCCAGGCCGGCATCCTTCGAGCCGTCGCTGACCACGACGCTGACGAACTCACTCAAAACTGCCACTCCATCCCGCCCGCTTCCCGTGCTTGGTGGTAGCGGTCGGAATCGAAGAACTCGAACACCCAGTTGTCGCCCTGGATCTCCAGGTGCGGCTGCACCGTGACGATCTGACGCTCGACGGCCAGCACTTCTGCCACCGTGCGACCGGCCAGCGAGTCCAGCTGTGTCCACGTCGGCGGCAGCAAGAAGTTGCGGCCGGCCGCGAAGTCGCCGACGGCGGCCTGCGGCGTCGTCCAGGCGGCGTGGTCGGACTCGGTGTTCTCACCGTCGGCGCGCTGGCCCTCCGGCAGGGCTCCCACAAAGAAATAGGTGTCGTAACGGCGGGTGCGCTCGGCCTCCGGGGTGACCCAGTTAGCCCAGGGCCGCAACAAGTCGGATCGCAACACCAGCTTTTCGTGGCGCAGGAAGTCGGCGAATGACAGCGTGCCGTTGGCCAGCGCGAGGCGGGATTCGCGGTAGACCGACGCATCCCCGACGATGCCGTCCGGGTCGTCGGCCGGTCCGGCGAACAGTACCCCCGATTCCTCGAAGGTCTCACGGGCGGCGGCGCAGACCAGCGCCTCGGCCAGGTCGGGTTCGATGCCGAACCGCTGCGCCCACCACTGCGGCGGCGGGCCGGCCCACGCGATGTCGGCGTTGCGGTCCCGGTCGTCGACGCCGCCGCCGGGAAACACCATCGTTCCGGCGGCGAAGTGCATCCGTGCGTGCCGGCGCATCAAGAAGACGGCGATGCCGTCTGGGGTATCGCGGACCAGCATCACGGTGGCAGCCGGCCTCGGAACAAGAGGAGGCACCAGCGGGGGCGGGTCGTGCGGTGTGGTCATGAGCCCCTCCGATGGGCCGCACGGGTGCGAACGCGCCGTGCGAAATAACGCCCGTCGATAACGTCCAGGGCGATCGCTTGGCCGAACGCGGTGGACAGGTTCTCGGCGGTCAGCACGTCGGGCAGCAACCCGGCGGCGACCACCTGGCCCTCCGACAGCAGCATGCAGTGGCTGAAGCCGGGCGGAATTTCTTCGACATGGTGGGTGACCAGCACCAGCGCGGGCGCATCGGGGTCGGCCGCCAGGCCGGTCAGCCGCGCCACCAATTCCTCGCGGCCGCCCAGGTCCAGGCCGGCGGCGGGTTCGTCGAGCAGCAGCAGTTCCGGATCGGTCATCAATGCGCGAGCGATCAGCACCCGCTTGCGCTCGCCTTCCGACAGCGTTCCATAGGTACGGTCCGCGAGGTGCTCGGCGCCGAGGCTCTCCAGCATGTCGATCGCCCGGCGGTAGTCGACGTCCTCGTAGCGCTCCCGCCACCGGCCCAGCACCGCGTAGCCGGCCGAGACGACGAGGTCGCCCACCAGCTCAACCTCGGGCACCCGCTGTGCCAGCGCCGATGAACTCAGCCCGATCCGCGAACGCAACTCCGAAACGTCGACCCGGCCCAGCCGCTCACCGAGCACAAAGGCGACACCCGACGAGGGGTGCTCAGCCGCCGCGGCGATCCGCAGCAGCGATGTCTTGCCGGCTCCGTTGGGGCCGATGATCACCCAACGCTCGTCGAGCTCGACCGCCCAATCCAGCGGCCCGACCAGGACATGCCCGCCGCGGCGCAGCGACACGTCCCTGAAGTCGATCAGCAGATCGGGGTCGGCTGCTGAGCCGGTTGGGGGGCCGGTTTCGGGCACCCGATCATCGTGCCGTACTGCGGCGCGGTGACAGCTAGCGGGTGGTGCCGCGCCGGTCGGATGCGTAGCGACCCGCTGCGCCCGGCTTTGCCGCGCTTGCGATCGCTACGGGTCGGATGCGTAGCGACCCGCTGCGCCCGGCTTTGCCGCGCTTGCGATCGCTACGGGTCGGCACTAATCGGAAGGTATTTCGACGCGCCGTACCTCTCCGTCGATCGCGTCGGCGGCCTCGATCTCGCCGCGTGTGATACCCAGGAGGAACAGCACCGTGTCCAGATATGGGTGGCTCAAAGACGCATCGGCGACCTCACGCAACGCCGGCTTGGCGTTGAACGCCACGCCGAGCCCGGCCGCGGCCAGCATGTCGATGTCGTTGGCGCCGTCACCGACGGCGACGGTCTGCCCCATCGGGACCCCGGCCTGCTGCGCGAACTCCCGCAGTGCTTGCGCCTTCCCGGCCCGGTCGACGATCGGGCCGAGAACCCGGCCGGTGAGTGTGCCGTCGACGATCTCCAGCTCATTGGCGGCGACGAAGTCCAGCTTGAGCTCCTCTGCCAACGGTTCGATGATCCGCCGAAACCCTCCGGACACCACGCCGCAGTGAAAACCGAGCCGGCGCAGCGTCCGCAGCGTCGTGCGGGCCCCGGGCATCAGTTCCAGCTGATCGGCGACCTCATCGATCACCGTGGCGGGCAGGCCCGCTAAAGTCGCCACCCGCTGCTGAAGCGACTGCGCGAAGTCCAGCTCACCACGCATCGCCGCCTCGGTGATCGCCGCTACCGTTCCCTGCGCGCCCGCCCGGGCTGCCAGCATCTCGATGACCTCGCCCTGCACCAGCGTCGAGTCCACGTCGAAGACGATGAGCCGTTTGGCCCGCCGCTCCAAGCTGTAGTCCTCGACCGCCACGTCGAAGCGCTCGTCGCAGGACAGCATGTTCAAGGCGGTCCGTAGCGGGCCCTCGGCTCCCGGCGGCACCGAGACCCGTAACTCCAGGCCGGTGACCGGATAGTCGGAGACACCGCGGATGAGGTCGATGTTGACTCCCAACGCCGCCACCTCGCGGGCCACCGCGCTGAACGCACCGGCGGTAATCGGCCGGCCCAGCACGAAAATGGTGTGGGTTGAGGGTTCCCGGATGATCGGCACGTCGTCGCTGCGCTCGATCGTCACGTCGAGACCGACCGCGTGGATGGCCACCTCGACATCGTGTCGCAACGCGGTGCTGTCGGCGACTTGCAGCGGGCAGGACACCAACACACCCAGCGTCAGCCGGCCCCGGATCACCACCTGCTCCACATTGAGCAGATCGACCCCGTGCCGCGACAGCACCTCGAAGAGCGCCGACGTCACACCTGGTTGGTCCACGCCGGTGACGGTGATCAGCACCGACACCTTGGGTGGTGCGCTCACCCGAGATTGCCGCCGAGACAGTCCATTAGCTGCGGACGCTGACGTCGTCGGCCCGGGTCACATCGCCGCTGTCGGGGCCATGGGCTCGGCCCACATGCGCCTCGGCGCGCAACCGTTCCACCATGTGCGGGTAGTGCAACTCGAATGCCGGCCGCTCCGAACGGATCCGGGGCAGCTCGGTGAAGTTGTGCCGCGGCGGCGGGCAGCTGGTCGCCCACTCCAGCGAGTTGCCGTAGCCCCACGGGTCGTCGACGGTCACGACCTCGCCATAGCGCCAGCTCTTGAAGACGTTCCAGACGAACGGGAACATCGACGCACCCAGGATGAAGGCGCCGATCGTGGAGACGATGTTGAGGCCCTGGAAGCCGTCGGTGGGCAGGTAGTCGGCGTAGCGGCGCGGCATACCCATGTCGCCCAGCCAGTGCTGCACCAAGAAGGTGGTGTGGAAGCCGATGAACGTCAGCCAGAAGTGCAGCTTGCCCAGCCGCTCGTCGAGCAGCCGGCCGGTCATCTTCGGGAACCAGAAGTACACCCCGGCGAACGTGGAGAACACGATGGTGCCGAACAGCACGTAGTGGAAGTGCGCGACCACGAAGTAGCTGTCGGTGACGTGGAAGTCCAGCGGCGGGCTGGCCAGTATCACCCCGGTTAGACCGCCCAGCAGGAAGGTCACCAGGAATCCGACCGTGAACAGCATCGGCGTCTCAAAGGTCAGCTGGCCCTTCCACATCGTGCCGATCCAGTTGAAGAACTTGATCCCGGTCGGCACCGCGATCAGGTACGTCATGAACGAAAAGAACGGCAGCAGAACGGCTCCCGTCGCGAACATGTGGTGCGCCCACACCGCGACCGACAAAGCGGCGATCGACAGGGTCGCGTAAACCAGTGTGGTGTAGCCGAAGACCGGCTTACGGGAGAACACGGGGAGGATCTCGGTGGCGATGCCGAAGAACGGCAGCGCCACGATGTAGACCTCGGGGTGGCCGAAGAACCAGAACAGGTGCTGCCACAACAGGGCTCCGCCGTTGGCCGCGTCGAAGACGTGGGCGCCCAGGTGGCGGTCGGCGGCCAGGCCGAACAGCGCGGCGGTCAGGATCGGGAACGCGATCAGGATCAGGATCGACGTCACGAGGATGTTCCAGGTGAAGATCGGCATCCGGAACATCGTCATCCCGGGAGCGCGCATGCACACCACGGTGGTGATCATGTTGACCGCGCCCAGGATGGTGCCCAGACCCGCGAGGATCAGGCCCGTGATCCACAGGTCTCCCCCGGAGCCGGGTGAGTGGATGGCGTCGGAGAGCGGCGTGTAGGCCGTCCAGCCGAACTCCGCCGCCCCGCCCGGAACGATGAAGCCGCCCAGCGCGACCAGTCCGCCGAAGAAGAACAGCCAGAACGAAAAAGCGTTCAGCCGCGGAAACGCCACGTCGGGCGCGCCGATCTGCAGCGGCAGCACCAGGTTGGCGAAACCGAATACGACCGGGGTCGCATAGAGCAGCAGCATGATCGTGCCATGCATCGTGAACAGCTGGTTGTACTGCTCATTCGACAAGAACTGCAGTCCCGGCGCGGTCAGCTCGGTGCGCATCAGCAGCGCCATGAGCCCGCCGACGAAGAAGAACACGAAGCACGTGACCGTGTACATGATGCCGATCATCTTGTGATCGGTGGTGGTGATCAGTTTGTAGACCAGGTTCCCTTTGGGACCGGTCCGGGCCGGGTACGGGCGAACGGCCTCGAGTTCTCCCAAGGGGGGCGCTTCGGCTGTCAACAGCTCCTCCAAACATCCGGATCGGACAGGGGCCCAGAATCACTAATGACACGAATCTTAGCCGCCGATCATGCCGACGGCAGGGGTGGTCCTACAAACTGTCGTAAATGCCTCAGAGGGCGCGGCCTGTCGTTGCGTGTCTTTTCGGGGGGACAGTCCCGAACTGGCCGGATGTTAGCGTCGGACGCGTGTTATTCGGCGTGATCCGACCCACGCGGCTGCTCGCGGCCACCGCTGCGGCGGCCGCGGTCGTCGCCGCGTGCAGCGGCTGCGGATCGGGAAAGCCCGGCACCACAGCGTCGACCCGATCCCTGGTCACACCCACCACCCAAATCGCCGGTGCCGGGGTGCTGGGAAACAACCGCCGATCGAACGAGTCCTGCGCGCGGGATGCCGCCGCGGCTGATCCGGGACCGCCGACACGACGGGCGCACAACGCGGCGGGCGTCAATCCGGACGCGGTGCAGGTACCCGCGGAGCCGCAGCGCATCGTGGTGCTCTCCGGTGACCAGCTCGATGCCCTGTGCGCGCTTGGCCTGCAATCGCGGGTGGTCGCCGCGGCATTGCCGGACGGCTCTTCGAGCCAGCCTTCCTATTTGGGCAGCGCGGTGCACGGTGTGCCCGGTGTCGGCACCCGCACCAACCCTGACCTGCGGGGCATCGCGGCGGCCTACCCCGACCTCATCCTGGGCTCGCAAGGGTTGACGCCCACGTTGTATCCGCAGCTGGCCGCGATCGCCCCGACGGTGTTCACGGCGGCGCCCGGCGCGGCCTGGGAAGACAACCTGCGGGGAGTCGGCGCCGCCACGGCACGCGGCGCCGCTGTGAACGCACTGATCAAAGGCTTCTCGCAGCGGGCCCGCGAGATCGGCGCCAAGCATGACGCGGCTCACTATCAGGCGTCGATTGTTCAACTGACCACCAACACCATTCGGGTGTACGGGTCGAACAACTTCCCGGCCAGCGTGCTCACCGCGGTCGGAGTCGACCGGCCGGCCTCGCAACGGTTCACCGATAAGGCGTACATCGAGATCGGCACCACCGACGCCGACCTTGCCAAGAATCCGGATCTGTCGGATTTCTCAGTGGCCGACGCCGACATCGTCTACGTGTCGTGCGCGTCACCGGCGGCCGCCCAGCGCGCCGCCACCGTTCTGGACAGCGACCCGTGGCGCAGGCTGTCGGCGAATCGTGACAACCGCGTCTTCGTGGTCAACGACGAGATATGGCAGACCGGCGAGGGATTGGTGGCGGCCCTCGGCATCGTCGATGACCTGCGATGGGTCAATGCCCCGATCAACTAGCGCCCGGGCGGCCGATACGCACACATCGTCATAAGCTGATGAACGCGGCACCGCCGCATGGCTTGAGAACATTACCTTGGCTAAGCTTTTGTGGGACGCACGAATATCGAAGAGGGATATCTATGAACACTGTTTCCGCGTATGCCGCCACGTCGGCAACCGAACCGCTGACCAAGACCACCATCACCCGCCGCGACCCGGGTCCGCACGACGTGGCGATCGAGATCAAGTTCACCGGGATCTGCCACTCGGACATCCACACCGTCAAAGCCGAATGGGGCCAACCGAATTACCCGGTAGTCCCCGGCCATGAGATCGCCGGCGTGGTGACCGCGGTCGGCTCTGAGGTCAGCAAGTACAAGGTGGGTGACCACGTCGGGGTGGGCTGCATGGTGAACTCCTGCGGCCAGTGCAGCAGCTGCCTGACCGGGCTGGAGCAGTACTGCAAACCGGGGGCGACCTTCACCTACAACTCGATCGACAAAGACGGCCAGCCGACGCAGGGCGGCTACAGCCAAGCGGTCGTCGTCGACGAGAACTTCGTGGTGCGCATTCCCGACGCGCTGCCATTGGACAAAGCGGCGCCGCTGCTCTGCGCGGGCATCACGCTGTATTCGCCGCTGCGGCACTGGAACGCCGGCGAGAACACGCGGCTGGCGATCATCGGCCTGGGGGGGCTGGGTCACATGGGCGTCAAGCTGGGCGCGGCGCTGGGCGCCGACGTGACGGTGCTGTCGCAGTCACTGAAGAAGATGGAAGACGGACTGCGGCTGGGGGCCAGCCACTACTACGCGACCGCCGACCCCGACACGTTCCGCAAGTTGCGCGGCAGCTTCGATCTGATCCTGAACACCGTCTCGGCCAACCTGAATCTTGGCGACTACCTGAATTTGCTCGACGTCGACGGCACGCTGGTCGAACTGGGCATCCCCGAACACCCCATGGAAGTGCCGGCATTCGCGCTGGCCCTGATGCGGCGCAGCCTGTCCGGGTCGAACATCGGCGGAATCGCCGAAACCCAGGAGATGCTGAATTTCTGCGCCGAACACGCCGTGACGCCCGAAATCGAGCTCATCGAACCGGATTACATCAACGAGGCCTACGAGCGCGTACTGGCCAGCGACGTGCGCTACCGCTTCGTTATCGACATCTCGAAGCTATGAGGCAACCCCTGAGGGTTTTTGGGGCGCCGAACCACGCGCGGCGATCTGCTCGGCGGCCTCAGCGTCGTCATCACCGGGAATAACTTCGCTGACGTCGATACCGGCCAACGGCCATCCGGCGGCAGCCAACGTGCTGGCCACTCTGATGACGTTCTCCGGCCCGGCGTCGTAGTGGGTCATGTCGGAGATGAATTCGGCGATCTCTTCGCGGTCGATCACGTGGTCGGCGATCGCCGGGGATCCTTCCTTGGTGATTTCGCGCACCACCTCCCGGATCTGCTCTTCGGTCAGCGGTGTGCTGCGCAGCAGAGCCAACAACGGCACTCGATCCGGCCCGGGGACACCTTCGGGGTAGCCGGCCCGCAGCCAGTGCAACACCGAACGGCTAAAGTGGTGGTGATGATCGGTGTCAGAGGAGGGGGTATTCGTCACCCCCACAGTGTCACGGCAGTGGCGTCACCGGCGCCACTACGGCGTCGCTCCGCCCCCACTATTCATACGCCGTTCATCAACCGCTCAGAAGTCCCAGTCCTCGTCCTCGGTGACGACGGCCTTGCCGATCACGTACGAGACTGCCCGACCCGGAGAAGAAGTCATGGTTCTCGTCGGCGTTGGGCGAGAGCGCCGACAGGATGGCCGGGTTCACGTCGGTCTCGTCGCGCGGGAACAACGCCTCGTAGCCGAGGTTCATCAGCGCCTTGTTGGCGTTGTAGCGCAAGAACTTCTTGACGTCTTCGGTGAGCCCGACTTCGTCGTAGAGATCCTGGGTGTACTCCACCTCGTTGTCGTAGAGCTCGAAGAGCAGTTCGTAGGTGTAGTCCTTGAGTTCGGCGCGCTTGGCGTCATCGACCAGCGCCAGGCCGCGCTGGAACTTGTAGCCGATGTAATAGCCATGCACGGCTTCATCGCGGATGATCAGCCGGATCATGTCAGCGGTGTTGGTCAGCTTGGCCCGGCTCGACCAGTACATCGGCAGATAGAACCCGGAGTAAAAGAGGAAACTTTCCAGCAGCGTCGAGGCCACCTTGCGCTTGAGCGGTTCGTCGCCGCGGTAGTACTGCATGACGATCTCGGCTTTGCGCTGCAGGTTGACGTTCTCCTCCGACCAGCGGAAGGCGTCGTCGATCTCGGCGGTGGAGCACAACGTGGAGAAGATCGAGCTGTAGCTCTTGGCGTGCACCGACTCCATGAACGCGATGTTGGTGTAAACGGCTTCCTCGTGCGGGGTCAGCGCGTCCGGAATCAGGCTCACCGCCCCGACCGTGCCCTGGATGGTGTCGAGCAGCGTCAAGCCGGTGAACACCCGCATCGTCAGCTGCTTTTCGCCGGGGGTCAGCGTCCCCCACGAGGGGAGGTCGTTGGACACCGGGACCTTCTCGGGCAGCCAGAAGTTTCCGGTCAGCCGGTCCCAGACTTCGGCGTCCTTATCGTCCTGCAGCCGGTTCCAGTTGATCGCCGAAACGCGGTCAATCAGCTTCATGTTTTCGGACACCAGAACCCCACTTCACCTGCCGGTTTGCCTACAGCTATCTAGGCCACAAACACTACCCCTGGTGTCCGACAAGCCGGTGTAACACAACACGTTGTGTTCGCGTGTCGCGAAACCCCCCACGGCTTGTGTCAGTCCAGTCCGGCGTGACGCAGGCTGTGGGTGAGGCCGTCCTCGAGTGCGCTCAGCGCCACGTCGGTGAGGCGGCTCAGCTCGTCGATGTCGAGTTCGCCCGTTTTCATCCAGGCTTCCAGCGCGACGAACACCGCGGTGGCCAGGCTGTGGGCGGCGATGTCGGCGATCATGGTGCCGTCGGCGGTGGTGGCGGACCTTCGACCGATGAAGCGCCGGATCTCGTCGGCGACTTGATCGCGCATCCGGCGAATATGAGTGGTGATGATGTCCTGGTCGAGGTCACGCGAGCGGATGGTGGCGGCCTCGCGGACCATCGCGAAATCAAAGGGAAACGCGTCCACAGCCTTTCGCACCGATTGAGTGATCGGTTCCCGATGCGGGCGCAGCGCCAGCGCGCGGGCGAACCACTCGAAGCCGATGTCGTAGTCGGCGAAGATCACCGCGTGTTTGGACGGGAAGTGCCGATAGAAGGTCCGTTCGGTGACCCCGACGTCGGCGGCGATGTCGGCGACGCTGGTCTGGTGCACGCCGTCGGCGACGAAGCGCTTCATCGCCGCCTGTTGCAGCGCCTGACGCGTGCGCGCTCTACGAGATTCCACGGTGTAAGCACACACCAAATGTCACCATTGACGCAAATATGTCAGGTGTGACATTGTGCCTTCTGTCGAGGGATCATCAGCGGAGGAGTGAGCATGGCGGACTACGACGCGATCGTCATCGGGGCAGGTCACAACGGTCTGGTGGCCGCGAACGTGCTGGCCAAAAACGGAGCCAAGGTGCTCGTTCTGGAACGGGCCAACTTCCTCGGCGGGATGGCCGCGACCCGCGAACTTTTCGACGGCTACAAGCACAGCGTCGGCGCGTGGGCGGTGCTGATCTGGCGGCAGGAGATGACCGAGCGCCTCGAGCTGACCAAGTGGGGCTTCGAGCTGATGGATCAGTGGACGTCGACGTGCACGTTCGGCGACGCCGCCGACACCCCGTTCGTGATGTACAACGACCTCGAACGCATGGCACGCCACCTGCTCGACGACCACGGGGCCGACGTCGCGGCGGCCCTCGGCGGGCTGTTCGCACACATCGGGCGGTTCGCACCCTATTTCGTCGACTCGGCGTTCGGTCCCCCGCTGGACATCATCGAGGTGATCGCCGCGCAGCCCACGCGCGAGGACCGCCACGATTTCGCCCAGATGTGGTACGGCAGCACGATGGACACGGTCCGCCGTTTCTTGGCGCCCGACCAAGGGCGCTGTATCCAAGGCTCGCTCGCAGCGATGTCCATTGATGCTTTCGACGGTGGCCCCTGGACCCCAGGCTCGAATGCGTCGACGCTCTACCACTACCTGATCGGCGGCGGAACCGTCGAGTACATCATGCCGCGTGGCGGGATTGGCTCGCTGAGCGCAGCCCTGTGCCGCCGCGCTGAATCATTCGGCGCCGAAGTAAAGCTCAAGCAGCACGTCAAGCAAATCCTGGTCACTGACGGACGTGCCACCGGAGTCCAACTGCGCGACGGCACAACGATTTCGGCCGACGCCGTGCTGTCGTCGCTCGATCCCTACACCACGTTCGTGAATCTCGCGGGCGCACAGAACTTTCCGCCGGACTACATCCGCAAGGTCAAGGAGATCAACTTCAACCTGGGATACATCCAGGCCCATCTCACCATCGACCAGGCGCCCCAGTGGATCGAGCGGCTGCAGCCCTTCATGCAGGACAACGGGCAGTGGTGCCCCACCGTCGCCTACGCGCCGTCACCGGAGTACATCAGCGACGCCTGGGAGCAGTACCGCAAGGGCCAGCTGCCCGATGCCCCGCCCACCTATCTCTACATACCGAGCATGGTCGACTCGTCGTTGGCACCCGAAGGCAAGCACAGCGCGACGATTTTCACGCCCTACTTCCCCACCGGGCTGGACGCCGACGAAAACCGAAGCTGGAAAGAGCATTACGCCGACACCTGCGTGAAGATCTTCGACACCTACGCGCCCGGGTTCGCCGACTCCGTCACCAACCGGGTGGTGTTCTCCAACCGCTACTTCGGCAGCACCTTCAGCGCACACGCCGGCGACTACTCGCATGGCCTGCTGCAGCCCAACCAACTGTGGACCGGCCGCGTGGTCGAGGGCGAGGACAAGTTCGCGACGCCGGTCGACGGGCTCTACCTGTGCGGCCAATGCACCCACCCGGGCCCGGGAGTGACCGGCATCCCCGGCTGGAACGGCGCCGAAGCGGCCCTCAAGCATCTGAACGCGCGAGTCTCGTAAGGGCGTATGCAAAACCCAACACGTGATGTACCATTTGGTACATGTTTAACGAAGACAGTGTCGAAATCGATGCGCCGGCGTCACTGGTATGGCAGGTCTTCAGCGATGTCGAGCACTGGCCCGAGTGGACCGCCTCGGTGACTTCCCTGATCGGACTGGACGGACCCGCGCTCGACGTCGACAAACGGTTCGCGATCAAGCAGCCCCGCATGTCGAAACTGGTCTGGAAGGTCACCGAGATCGACCCGGGCTCCTCGTGGACCTGGGTGCAACGCTCTCCCGGCGTGCTGGTGAGCGCTCGCCACGATGTCATCGCGCAACCCGGCGGCCGCACCCTGGTGCGCCAGCAACTCGACCAGCGCGGTGTACTCGGCGCTCTTGTCGGGCGGCTGATGGTTAAGAAGACCAAGCGCTTCCTCGAACTGGAGGGCCAAGGCCTCAAGGCCCGGTCTGAGCAACTCAGCCGCGCCAATGGTCCGCACTCCTGACCTGAAACGGCGCCGGCAACTGCTCGATGCGCTCGTCGAGGAGTTCGCGGCGGGCGGTGTCGGCGACCGATCGTTGCGCGAGATAGCCGGTGCGATCGGCACCAGCCATCGAATGCTGTTGCACCATTTCGGATCTCGAGAGGATCTGCTCATAGCGATCGTTGAGGAGGTCGAGCGCCGCCAGATGGGGCTCCTGCCCGATTTGCCCACAAATCCGGCCGAGAACTTTGCCGCGATGTGGGCCGACCTCCATCGACCCGAACTACGCCGATTAGAACGCCTCTTCTTCGAGTGCTACGCCCGCGCCGCCCAGGGCGAGAAGCCGTTTGCCCGAATGGTGCCCGGCGCCGTCAACGGCTGGCTCGCCGAGGCCGAGGCCACCGCCGGTGGGCCAATCGACCATGCCATGGTGAGGCTTGGGCTGGCCGTCGTCCGTGGCCTCCTACTGGACCTCGTGGCCACCGATGACGATGAGGGCGTGGACGCGGCCGCGAACGCTTTCACCGAACTGCTCAAGCGCTGGCCCTAGCGCCGACCTCAGCGCGACGCCGTCGCCGCCGCACGATCGGCAGATGCGCCGGTACTTACCCCGAAGAATTGGTACTCGGAGGGCTTCACCGAGCGGGTCGCCTTCCAGTACTGCCAGGTGTACCCGCCCCACAGCACGGGGTTGCGGCCATGCTCGTCGAGGTAGTAGCTGCTGCAGCCGCCGGTGTTCCATACCGAGCCCGCCAGCTTCTGCTGCAGCGCGTCGTTGAACTTGTCCTGCGCGGCACGCGTCGGGGCGAGGGCTTGAACGCCCAATCGGTCGCAGGTCTTGATCGCATCGACGACGTAGTGGATCTGCGATTCGATCATGAACACCACGGAGTTGTGCCCCAAGCCGGTGTTGGGTCCCAGCAGGAAGAAGAGGTTGGGCATATCGGCGACGGTGATCCCGCGATGAGCGCCGATGCCCTCGCGGTTCCAGCGGTCGACCAGGTCCTCTCCGTTCCGTCCCTTGATCTGGACGTAGGTGTAGGAGTCGGTGACGTGGAAGCCGGTGGCATACACGATCACGTCGACCGTGCGCTCTTTGCCGTCGGCGGTGACGATCCCGTCGGACGTGATGCGGGAGATATGGTCGGTGACCAGTTCGGCCTTCGGGTCTGCGATTGCGCGATAGTAGTTGTCGGAGAACAGGACTCGCTTGCAGCCCAACCGATAGTTCGGTGTGAGCCTGCGGCGCAGGGCACGATCACGGACCTGGCGGCGGATGTTCCACTTGCCCGCCATCTCACCGATCGTCAGCAGCTCCTGACGCTGCGTCATGGCAAGACCGAGGGCCTCTTGGATCCAGTAGATGCCCAAGCGGAGCAGTGCCCGAGTACCGGGCACGCCGGCGAGGACGCTTCGGAACCAAACCGGGATCGCGTTGTTGGTCCGTGGCAGCACCCACGCCGGGGTGCGCTGGTACAGCTGCAACCGCGCGACCTGCCCGATGATCTCGGGCACGATCTGGATAGCGCTGGCGCCGGTGCCGATCACCGCGACGCGCTTGCCGGTGAGGTCGACGCCGTGATCCCACTGCGCGGAATGGAAAGCGGGACCACAGAATTCGTCGCGACCCTCGATCTCAGGGATGGACGGGATGTGCAAGGCGCCGGCGCCCGAGATGACAAACTGGCCAACGTATTCCCGCCCGTCGGTGGTGAACACATGCCAGCGGTTCTCGTCGTCGTCCCAGTGGCCGCGGTCGACGTGCGAATTGAACTCGATGTAGCGGCGCAGACCGTATTTCTCGGTGACGCCCTTGAGGTAGTCCCAGATCTCTGGCTGGTAGGAGAACAGGTTCTTCCAGTCCGGCTTGGGCTCGAACGAGAACGAGTACAGATGTGACGGGATGTCGCAGGCGCACCCGGGGTAACTGTTGTCGCGCCAGGTGCCGCCGATGTCGTCGGCCTTTTCCAGGATGACGAAGTCCACACCCTGCAGTTGCAGCTTGATGGCCATGCCCAGACCGGAGAACCCGGTCCCGATGATGATGGCACGCGTATGCACCAGCTGGTGGGCCTCGGGCCCCGGCTCAAGGTTGGTCTCGGCTTGTGTCACGACGTCGGTCACGGTCGATCGGTCTTCCTGTCAAAGCCTGTATCAGGTCGGCGTTAGCTGGCATCTTCGGTCGTAGGCACCCAGCCGGCGCAGATACCCAGCCGGCGCCGATACCCAGTACCCAGGGTATCGGTTTGGACGAGTGTTATCGATGGCCGCGGCGATGTCAACGCCGCCTGTTGCTTAGCTCACAGCAGGCTTGGCGGGCACCGCGTCGTGGATGGGCCGATCAGGATCCATCGCGATGCCGAGCGTCTCGGCGGTGCCGACGATAACCGCCATCATGATGGTCGTCAGGTGCGCCACGAACTGCTCGCGCGTCATCCGCCGCGGGCTCTCGGGTTCGGGACCCAACCACCACTCGGTGGCCGACGCCGCCGACCCGAAGGCCGCGTGCGCGGCGAGTTCGACCGCCGCGTGGTCCAGTTCCATCTCACGCAGCTCATTGTCGAACAAGTCGGCCATGGCCAGGGTGATCTCGCGGCCTTCGTTGAGGATCCGCACGGTCGACTGAGGGGTAGCCGCGGAGCGGCCCTGGATGAAGACCCGTAGCACGTTGGGGTACTGGTCGACGAGGGTGACGTACTCCTCGACACTGCGCCGGATCACCTCGCGGGCGGAGTCGGTTTTCAGGTCGATCGACGGGAAGATCGCCGCCCACAACATGTCGCGCAGGCGTTCCCCGATCGCCTGGAACAGATCGGACTTGTCGTGGAAATGCCGGTAGATCTTGGGCTTGGCGGTGCCGGCCTCTTCGGCGATTTCTCGCACGCTCAACTCGGGCCCGAGCCGGTCGATGGCGCGGAAGGCCGCCTCGACGATCTCGCCGCGCACCTTTTTGCGGTGTTCGCGCCAGCGTTCGCTGCGCGCGTCGACCTTCACCCCCGGTTTCGCGCTGGGGTGGGGCCGGACAATTCTCACCACGTCAAGCACCATACCCCGTCGCGGCTTCTGACCTGGGCAGACCGCGAATTCGGCCGCGCCGGCCAAACCGCCGGCGCGGCCCTACAGCATGCAGGAGACGCAGCCCTCGACCTCGGTCCCCTCTAGCGCCATCTGCCGCAGCCGGATGTAGTACAACGTCTTGATTCCCTTGCGCCAGGCGTAGATCTGCGCCTTGTTCACGTCGCGGGTGGTGGCCGTGTCCTTGAAGAACAATGTCAGCGAAAGCCCTTGGTCCACATGCTGGGTGGCCGCGGCGTAGGTGTCGATGATCTTCTCGTAACCGATCTCGTAAGCGTCCTGGTAGTACTCCAGGTTGTCGTTGGTCATGTAGGGCGCCGGGTAGTAGACGCGACCAATCTTGCCTTCCTTGCGGATCTCGACCTTCGACACGATCGGGTGGATCGACGACGTCGAGTGGTTGATGTAGGAGATCGACCCGGTCGGCGGCACCGCCTGCAGGTTCTGGTTGTAGATGCCGTGTGCTTGCACCGACTCCTTCAGCCGTCGCCAATCGTCCTGGGTCGGGATGCGGATCTCCGCATCGGCGAAAAGTTGACGCACCTTGTCGGTCTTCGGCTCCCACACCTGATCGGTGTATTTGTCGAAGAACTCCCCCGACGCGTACTTCGACCGCTCGAAACCCTTGAAGCGCGTGCCGCGTTCGATGGCGATGCGGTTCGACGCCCGCAACGCGTGGTAGAGCACCGCGCAGAAGTAGATGTTGGTGAAGTCGATGCCTTCCTCGGACCCGTAGAAGACGTGTTCGCGGGCCAGGTAGCCGTGCAGGTTCATCTGACCCAGCCCGATCGCATGGGAATCGTTGTTGCCCTGCTCGATTGAGGGCACCGAGGTGATGTGGGTCTGGTCGCTCACCGCGGTCAGCGCGCGGATCGCCACCTCGATCGTCTGCGCGAAGTCCGGCGAGTCCATCGCCTTGGCGATGTTCAACGACCCCAGGTTGCACGAAATGTCTTTGCCCACCTTGGCATACGACAAGTCTTCGTTGAACAACGACGGTGTGGACACCTGCAGGATCTCCGAGCACAAATTCGAGTGCGTGATCTTGCCGTCGATTGGGTTGGCCCGATTCACCGTGTCCTCGAACATGATGTACGGGTAACCCGACTCGAACTGCAGCTCGGCCAGCGTCTGGAAAAACTCCCGCGCCTTGATTTTGGTCTTGCGGATGCGCGCGTCGTCGACCATCTCGTAGTACTTCTCGGTCACCGAGATGTCGGCGAACGGCACTCCGTAGACGCGTTCGACGTCGTACGGCGAGAACAGGTACATGTCCTCGTTCTTCTTGGCCAGTTCGAAGGTGATGTCGGGAATCACCACCCCCAGGCTCAGCGTCTTGATCCGGATCTTCTCATCGGCGTTCTCCCGCTTGGTGTCCAAGAATCGGTAGATGTCCGGGTGATGCGCATGCAGATACACCGCACCGGCACCTTGGCGCGCCCCCAGCTGATTGGCATACGAGAACGAATCCTCCAGCAGCTTCATGATCGGGATGACACCCGAGGACTGGTTCTCGATGTTCTTGATCGGGGCACCGTTCTCGCGAATGTTGGTCAGCAGCAACGCAACTCCCCCACCGCGCTTGGACAGCTGCAGTGCGGAGTTGATCGATCGCCCAATCGACTCCATGTTGTCTTCGATGCGCAGCAAAAAGCAGCTCACCGGTTCGCCGCGCTGTTGCTTGCCCGAGTTCAAGAATGTCGGGGTGGCCGGCTGGAACCGTCCGTCGATGATCTCGTCGACCAGCTTCTCCGCCAGTCCGGTGTCACCGGCCGCCAACGTGAGCGAGACCATGACCACCCGGTCCTCGAAGCGCTCCAGATAGCGCTTCCCGTCAAACGTCTTCAGCGTGTAGGAGGTGTAGTACTTGAACGCGCCGAGAAACGTCGGGAACCGGAACTTCTTGGCGTAGGCACGGTCCAGCAGCGTCTTGACGAAGTTGCGCGAGTACTGGTCGAGAACCTCGCGCTCGTAGTAGTCCTCGCGGATCAGGTAGTCGAGTTTCTCGTCCTGATTGTGGAAGAAGACCGTGTTCTGGTTGACGTGCTGCAGGAAGTACTGACGCGCCGCCAGCACATCTTTGTCGAACTGGATTTTGCCGTCTGCGTCATACAGATTCAGCATGGCGTTGAGCGCGTGGTAATCGAGTTCGGCCGGGCTCCCAGAATGATGGGGATGCGTGCCGGAGGTTACAGGCTCTGCAGTGACGGTTGGTGGCACGTCTGTTCCTTCCAAAAATTAGCTAAACCCGCGCGGACGGCTTCCACGTCGTCCGGGGTTCCCATCAGTTCGAAGCGGTAAAGGTAGGGAACGCCGCACTTGCGGGAGATCACGTTGCCCGCATAGGCGAATTCGGGGCCGAAGTTGTTGTTGCCCGCGGCGATGACGCCACGGATCAACGACCGATTGTGCTCATTGTTCAAAAAGGCGATGACCTGTTTGGGGACATAGCCACCGGCATTGAGGTCGGGCTCGAGATCCGGGTTAGCCCGGCCGCCGCCGTAGGTGGGCAATACCAGCACGTACCGCTGGTCAACCTCGATACGGCCATGCAGCGGTATCCGCGTGGCCGGAATACCCAGCTTCTGCACGAAGCGGTGGGTATTCTCCGACACGCTGGAGAAATAGACCAGGCTGCGCGACTGCACCGCAACCTCCTTACTCGTCGTCTGCTGCGCTACGCACTCAGTTCCGCACCCGCGAGCGCCTTGATCCGATCAGGACGGAAACCCGACCAGTGGTCGTTTCCCGCCACCACCACGGGGGCCTGCAGATAGCCCAGCGCCATCACGTAGTCGCGCGCCTCGGAATCCAGCGTGACGTCGACCTTCTCGTAGGCGATGCCCTGCTTGTCCAAAGCCTTGTAGGTGGCGCTGCACTGCACACATGCCGGCTTGGTGTAGACGGTGATGCTCATGGAATGCCGCTCCTTTGCGGAAGGTGGGAAACCAACGGACTGGCAACTACGTGGGTACTGCGTCTTTGCTACGTTAAGCGATCCGTCAAGCCCCAGATTCCCGTCGTGCGACTCTCGGAGTCGAAGCCCTGGCTTCGACATGTTCAAGCCGGTTCGGGGAGGTTCACCAGGCCGGGCTGGCTTGGTGATCCTGGGATCTGCCGGTGCTCGAAACACTACACCTAGTGGCTGACAAGATCTCGAGCTACAAGATGTTCTGAATAACAATTCTGAAATTCCCTGGTCGTAAACGCTGTCGTCGACACCCGCTCGGCGTGTCGCAGATCACAAACCACGCGAGGGTCGCCCGTGTGCACCGGTATATCACCGACCACCGACATCGTCGCCGTCATCGCTGGCCCTCCCGACAGCTAGCAAAGCCGCCAGCAGTGGCTGGCGGCTTTGGCTATTCGCCTTGCGACGAAGTGGCTGGTCGCCGGCGAGCGGCTTGTTGGCTGCCGCCAAATTCAGCTGACCTCGACGGCAAGCTTGCCGACGATGTCGCGCACAGTCTGCGACAGCTCGGCATGCTCCGCGGGAGCCTTGCCCTCCAACGTCTGCAACGGCACCGAAAGTTTGATCGCCTCGACCACGCGGGCACCGGCGATGCCGAATGACTTGCGGGTCTCGTCGTGCGCCCATACCCCGCCGTACCGGCCGAGGGACCCGCCGATGACCGCCAACGGCTTGTCTTTCAACGCGCCATTGCCGAAGGGGCGAGAAAGCCAGTCGATCGCGTTCTTGACGACCGCGGGAATGCTGCCGTTGTATTCCGGGGTGACCACCAGGGCGGCATCCGCGTCGGCGGCTGCGGCCCGTAGCGCGGCCACCGGGGCAGGCGCCTGCTGCACGTCACCGTCGACTGCGGGGTCGATCTCCTCGTTGTAGAACGGCAACTTCCCCAGACCCTCGAACACCGTGACCGTGACGCCGTCTGGAGCGACCGCTGCCGCCAGTTCGGCGATCTGGCGGTTGACCGACGCCGCTCGCAGGCTTCCCACCAACGCCAGAACTTTGATGTTCTCTGCCACCGTTCCGTTCCCTTCGGTTGTTGATCTACATCGTCGTACGACTGAAACGGACTCTGGTCCGATTTATTCCGACCGCGTTACAGTGCAGGAGTGAGCGGTGCCGAGCGGCTGGGCCAGTTGCCCGTGGGCGTGCCGCAGGTGGCCCGCCAAGAGCGCGGCGACGCGGCGCGCAATCGCGCACTCCTCCTGGACGCAGCCCGCCGCCTGGTCGCCGAGCGCGGCGCCGACGCCGTGACCACCGACGACATCGCCGCTGCCGCCGGAGTCGGCAAAGGCACGCTATTTCGCCGGTTCGGCAGCCGGGCCGGCCTGATGATGGTGTTGCTCGACGAGGACGAGCGGGCCAGCCAGCAAGCCTTTCTGTTCGGCCCGCCACCGCTGGGCCCCGATGCACCGCCGACCGATCGGCTGGTCACCTTCGGCCGGGAGCGGATTCGCTTCGTCCATACCCACCACGCGCTGCTGTCGGCGGCCAACCGCGATCCGCAGAGCCGTTACAACGCGCCGGCCATGGTGCAACGCACGCACGTGCGGGTGCTGCTGCAGGCGGCTGGAACCACCGGTGATCTCGACGCCCAGACCGACGCGGTGTTGGCACTGCTGGACGTCGATTACGTCGAGCATCAACTCAACGAGGGCGATCACACCCTCGAGTCGTTGGGCGATGCCTGGGAAAGTCTGGCGCGCAAACTGTGCGGAAGGTGATAACGCCCGCCGCTGCCCGGCGCGACATTTTTGCCATCGGATCCGGCCGCCTATGACGCGGCTTCCGGACGGGTGATGGGGCTGTTGCGCGACCTGGGACACCCGGTCGAAGTGTGGGGCTGGGACGAGGCGTATTTGGGTGCCGACCTCGACGACCCAGTGGGACTTGCCGAACAGATCCGCGCCCTCATCTCATCGGAGACCGGGCAGTCCTGCTCGGTCGGCATCAGCGAAAACAAACAGCGCGCCAAAGTCGCCGCCGGCTTCGCGAAACCCGCCGGCATCTTTGTGCTACCGATGCGAATTGGATGACGCTGATGGCCGACCGTTCGGTCGACGCACTGTGGGGCGTAGGGCCGAAGACAGCCAAAAGACTTGCGGCACTAGGGATCACAACAGTACGGGAGCTTGCCCACAGCGACGCGGAGCTACTGACGTCCACATTCGGCCCGCGCGCCGGTCTGTGGCTGCTGCTGCTCGCCAAGGGCGACGGTGACACACGTGTCAGCGCCGAGCCGTGGATTCCGCGCTCCCGCAGCCACGTCGTCACCTTTCCCCGCGACCTCACCGACCGAGCCGAAATGAACACGGCGGTAACGGAATTAGCCGAGCATGCGTTGGCGGACGTGTCGGCGTCGCGGCCCATCGTCACCCGGGTGGCCGTTACCATGCGCACCGCGACGTTCTACACGCGCACCAAGATTCGCAAGCTGGATGCACCCACCACCGATCGCGACACCATCGTCGCTGCCGCCCGGCGCGTATTGGACCTATTCGAGCTGGACCGCCCGGTCCGGCTACTCGGGGTGCGCCTCGAACTGGCCATGCCGGAGTAGCGGGGCTGGGGTGGGCCGCAGTGCGCGCGTAAAGAACACGTTGACCTGGCGCATCGCCAGGCTGTAAGGCCACCATGCCAGCCGTTTGAAGGCATACAGCGCCCGGATATCTAGCGACGTGTAGATCAGGTATCTGTTCTTCGCGACCCCGGCCAAGATCTTTTCGGCCGCCACTTCAGGCGACACGGCATGATCACCGAATCGGTCGACCCAGCGGCTGACCGTAGGGTCCTCACGGTCGACGCCGGCGATCTCGACCGTGTTGATCAGTGGGGTCTTCACCGCACCCGGCACCACGACGGATACCCCGACGCGGTGCCGGGCCAAGTCGAAGCGCAGCACCTCAGAAAGTCCGCGCAATCCGTACTTGCTGGCGCTGTAGGCCGCATGCCATGGCAGCCCTACCAGCCCCGCCGCCGACGACACGTTGACCAAATGCCCACCCCGGCCGGCCGCCATCATCGGCGGGACGAACGTCTCGATCACGTGGATGGGCCCCATCAGGTTGATTGCGATCACCTTGCTCCAGTGATCGTGTGTGAGCTGTTCGACGGTGCCCCAGGCCGATACTCCGGCAATGTTCATCACGACGTCCATGCTGGGATGCCTGCTGTGGATGTCGGCCGCGAACACGGCCACGTCGTGGTAATCGGCGATATCCAGAGCACGGTGCTGTGGTACCTGGGCGCCCAGCGCGCGGGCGTCGGCCACGGTGAGCTCGAGACCGTCGGCGTCGCGGTCGGTCAGGTAGAGCTCGGCGCCCTGGGCGGCCAGCCGCAACGCGGTGGCGCGACCGATGCCGCTGGCCGCACCGGTGACAAAGCACCGTTTCCCTGCGAAATACCGCCTGGACGCCTTCTGCACCATGGCCGTGACGATACCGGCGGTTACGACTCGCCTACGGACGCCCGCCCCACAGCGCGTGGAGCCACAACTGCTCGAGCACGCGCACGCGGCGCTCCCGACCGCTGCCGCGGCCGACCAGGATGGGGTCGCCGGTCAGCGTCAGCGCGGTGGTACCCGCCAGGGTGCGAATCAGTGTCGGGATGTCGTCGCTGATCGGACTGGCGGTCCCGGCCTTCATCTCGTCCTCGACGATGGCGACGATCTGACGCAGCACAACCTCAAACTGCTCATCGAGGATGTCGCGGATCTCGATATCGGTGTGGCGGGCCTCGTTGCAGGCGGTCATCACCGGATCGTTGTGCGCGTAGACAGCCGCGGCGCTACCGACCATCCGCTTGGCGAACTGCTCCGGCGACTCGCCCGGCTGGCGCGGAGCGAAATACTGCGTGAGCTCTTCGAGTTCTTCGGCGGCCTCGGCCATGAGCTGGGCGAGCACCGCGTACTTGGAGTCGAAGTAGAAGTAGAAACCGGATCGGGCCACCCCGGCCCGGAGGCTGATGGTGCTGACCGACAGCTCCGCGAACGGCTTTTCCTGCAGTAGCTCACGCACCGCCTGCAGGATCGCTTGGCGCTGTTTGTCGCCACGCCGTCGCAGGGCCGGCCCCGGCTCGGGTGTGGCGGCGTGGGTGCCCATCCCCTGACCTTGCACCACGCCGCCGGAAAAGCAAACTTGACAGCCGTCAAGTTTGTCCCGAAGGATGGATAGTGACGCCTGTCACCTGTGCCGGGCCCCGCAAAGGAGCGCGAAGGAGTTTCGATGACCGCCACCATCAGCACCCCGCACTACCTGCTCGATCAAGCCCGACGCCGGTTCACCCCGTCGTTCAACAACTTCCCCGGCATGGGTCTTGTGGAACGCAAGCTGCTGAACACCCAATTCCCGGAGCACAAGCTCGCCGACCCGCCGCCGGGCAGCGGGCTCAAGCCGGTCCTCGGTGACGCGGGCTTGCCGATCCTCGGGCATATCATCGAGATGTTGCGCGGCGGACCGGACTATCTGATGTTCATGTACAGGGCCAAGGGTCCGGTGGTATTCGGGGACTCGCCAGTACTGCCGGGCGTCGCGGCGCTGGGCCCGGACGCCGCCCAGGTCATCTACTCCAACCGCAACAAGGACTACTCGCAGCAGGGCTGGGTCCCAGTGATCGGGCCATTCTTTCACCGCGGGCTGATGCTGCTCGACTTCGACGAGCACCTTTTCCACCGGCGGATCATGCAGGAGGCATTCGTTAGGTCCCGGCTGGTCAGCTACGTCGAGCAGATGGACAAGGTCGTGTCGCAAGTGGTCGCCAACGACTGGGTGGTCAACGATGCGCGCTTCCTGCTTTATCCGGCGATGAAGGAACTTACCCTCAACATCGCGTCGATGGTGTTCATGGGCCACGAGCCCGGCACCGACCACGAGCTGGTGACGAAGGTGAACAAGGCGTTCGCGATCACCACGCGAGCGGGCAACGCGATCATCCGCACCAGTGTTCCGCCATTTACCTGGTGGCGCGGCCTCAAGGCGCGCGAACTGCTGGAGAACTACTTCCGCGATCGTGTCAAGGAACAACGCGGGAAGGAAGGCACCGACCTGCTGTCGGTGTTGTGCCAAACCGAGGACGAGGACGGCAACAAGTTCTCCGACGAGGACATCGTCAATCACATGATCTTCCTGATGATGGCCGCGCACGACACGTCGACGTCGACCGCGACGACGATGGCCTACCAACTGGCCGCCAACCCGGAGTGGCAAGAGCGTTGCCGCGATGAATCGAATCGACTCGGCGACGGTCCGCTCGACATCGACTCGCTGGAGAAGCTGGAATCGCTCGATTTGGTGATGAACGAGTCGATCCGGTTGGTGACGCCCGTCCAGTGGGCGATGCGGCAGACGGTGCGCGACACCGAACTGCTGGGCTACTACATACCTAAGGGCACCAACGTCACCGCGTACCCGGGGATGAATCACCGGCTGCCGGAGCTCTGGACGGACCCGCTGAAATTCGACCCCGACCGTTTCACCGAGCCGCGCAACGAGCACAAGCGGCACCGTTACGCGTTCACACCTTTCGGCGGCGGCGCCCACAAATGCATCGGGATGGTGTTCGGGCAATTGGAGATCAAGACGATCCTGCACCGCCTGCTGCGCAGGTATCAGCTCGAACTGCCCCGATCCGGATACAAGGCCGTGTGGGACTACGGCGGCATGCCGGTGCCCAAGGACGGCATGCCGATTGTGCTGCGCCCACTCTGACGACTACGCAACTACCCATCCGCGAGCAGACGCAAAAGCCCCGATTTTGATCTGAAATTGATTGATTTTGCGTCTGCTCGCGCAATCATGCAACGAGCCGGTTAGCGCATGCGATCACCGCGCGCAGTGCCGACTGCGTCGGATCCTCCGACAGGCCCATCGCCCATTCGGCGCGGGTCCCATTGGTGCCGCAGATCAACGTGGCGGTGCACCCGCCCGATCGCAGCTGATGGAACTTCAACGTCTCGACGACGATCCCACGCTGGTGCAGCATCGCCGTGAGAGCCGCGATCGGCCCGCTGGCGGCAGCGGTCGAGGTGCTGATGCGCTCGCTAACGGCGATCGTGGCCCGGAAGTTGCGGGCTTGCGGGCCGAGCCGCCCCGCGGGCCGCTGCGCGTCGGTGCATTCCCATTGCCCCAGCCGCAGGGGGCCGGCGGTGTGACTGTAGGTCGCGACGAAGCTTTCCCAGGACATCGCCTCGGCCTCCTCCCGCAGACCGCGCGGCAATGCGGCACCGAAGTGATGGCCGAACCACGCGTCGGCGACACACTGGCGTGCCGAGCCGCTGGAGGGGTCGACGTTCGGAAAGTGATTCCGCTCGGGAAAAGGCATTGCGTCGGTCTTCTCTGATCAGCAGGAGCGACCGACGGGAGTAGCTTCCGACCCACAGCGGGGGGTCGGTCTGGATCAGACCCCGCTGCGGGTGCTGGCTACTACGGCACGCTCAAGAAGACGCACGAGCGCCGACGTTAGCCGCTGTGCGGCCGCCGTGCAAGTTCGGCGACCAGCCGGCGTAGTCGACGGCGAACGACCGCGCTGCACGCAGGTCGGTGGTCTTGCGGACCGTGTAGGTGACGGCCCCCGGATTAGGGGGTAGCGGCTGGTTGCAGCGCGCCAGTGCGTCATCCGGCGCGTACTCGTCGCTGGGTTGCACCGATCCGCATTTCCACAGCAGGGGGTGGGTGGAGCGGGCGCCCGCCAGAACATCCTCATCTGGTCGGCTCGCGTCGTAGAGGCACAGGCCCCGTCACATCGCGCCCTTCGAACGCACCATTGACCAACGCCTCATGCTGCACGCAGGCGAGACACTCATCCGCCGTGCGGCCGGGCCAGACGAGTTGGCTGGCAATCCGCACCCGTCGCTCGGGGTGTTCCGCGGCAAAGGAACACTCCGTTGCCAGAAACCGGCTCGTGTTGCGGGCGACCTCAGTGATGTCGGCCATTTCCACTTCGGCAGACAATCCGTTGCGTGCGCGGCACAACTCGTCACGCAGCAACGCCAGCTTGTCGCCTGGTACCGCGACCAGCACCGGCTCGTCCGTTGCCAAGCCATCGAGGACGAAGCGCACCACGAAGTCCAGATACTCCTGCTGGGAGTGGTAAAACAGCGCGGAATGGACGAAGCCTCGTTGTTCGGCATCCGTGCTCGTGGTCACGTCAGCGCTCCCAGATCACTGTGCCGGCCCCCCGCTGGACCGGCCGTCGCTGCGTACCTACCCACATACCCGCGACGTGCCCTCGCTATGCGCGCGCGTCAAACGTTCGCTCGGACGCACGCTTACTAGAGCCACCAAGACGCGGCAGCGTCCAGATGACGACGGATGCGGTAGCGGGCCAGGCTGTCGTCGCCGGCCGCGATCGCCTCGAGAATCCGCAGGTGAGCGTGCTCAACGGCGACGACGTCGCCCCATGTCGGCAGCGCCTGGCCGGTGCTGGACCAGTGCCGCCGGAACAACTCGACGATGATCCGGAGGAATAGGTCCAGCAGTGCGTTGCCGGCCAGTTGCGCCAGTCCGACGTGGAACCGAAACTCCTCGACAGCGGCCTTGCGCACATCATCGGCGGTTTCTTGGAGGTTTTCGTCGAACGCGGGCCGATGGCTGGCCCGATGACCGGCAAGGAAGGCCGTCACCTCAGGTTCGGTGCGCCGCTTGACGACTTTGGCGACGTTGTCGATCTCGATGGCGTCTCGGACGCAGCGTAAGTCTTCGCGGCTGGGCTTGCGATACTGCAGGTAGAGCGCGATGGTGTCAATGCTCGCCTGCGCCTGGGGTTTTGTTACGACCAGCCCGCCGCCGGGTCCTCGGCGCATGTGCGCGATCGCGTGATATTCGAGCAGCCGCACCGCTTCACGAAGCACCGCGCGGCTCACCCGGTAGCGTTCCAGCAGGGCCGCCTCGGTCCCGAAGACCGAACCGACCTGCCAGCCGCTCGCGGCGATATCGTCGGCGATGTTGGCCGTCAACACCTCAGCCAGCTTGCCGCGGGGTGCCTGAAGGTTAAGCCGCCGCACGCGGCGCGGCTCGGGTGCTAAGCGCCGGCTAGCTCTGATGGCCCGACTTCCCCGGCCTCTCAGGGGGCCGTTGCGGCCCGCTTCGTCGCCGGGCTGATGGTGCTGCAGCCATGCGGTCACCGCTTCCACGTGTCGCTCGCTGAGCGTCTTGGCCCGCGCGGAGTCGCCGGCAGTGACGGCTGCGACCATTTCGGAGTGGTCGATGCGCATCCGGTCGACCGCCTCGATGGCCTCACGTGCCGAGTCTGCCCGCGACTGCAGGGCGTATCGCGTGGTGAGCCTCATCAAGATGTCGATAAACAGTTGCAGGACCGGATTTTTGGATTGCTCTGCCAACGCAATGTGGAACTCGTCCCGCGGCGCCGGTAAACCCGGCTCCCACTGCTCCTCGGCGCGCAACACCGCTCGCAGCCGGGCGATGCCGGCTTCATCGATCCGTTCGGCGGCGAGAGATGCCGCCAGGGGCTCGAGCACCAGGCGCGCGTTGAGCAAGTCGCCGAGCGTGGTGCCCAGGTACTCGAGATAGATCACGACGGCGCGGGTGGCGGGGCCCGCATCGGGCTCACAGATCAGCAGCCCGCCGTTGGGTCCGCGGCGCATCCGGGCAACTTGGTGGTGTTCGACGAGGCGGACGGCCTCCCTCAGCACCGACCGACTCACACCAAAGCGTTGTTGCAGAGCATGTTCCGAACCCAGCGATTCGCCGATGGCCCAGCCGCGGCGAACGATATCCGCCTCGATGTCCCGCGCGATCTTCGAAGCCAGTTTGTTCCTTGGGCCGGTCTCCAGCGCCGTGCTCAATTCGGCATCAATGACGCTCTCCCACAAGCCTTGTCAACATGTGAGCAACATGCATCCGGCGACGGGCCCACCGCCCACGGAAACGACCCCAACCTCTGGGCGCTGCGACACCTGCCGCTCCCCTGCCTCGCCGCGTAACTGCAGGCACCCCTCGTGCAGCGCCCAGTAGCCGTGCATGCGGCCGGCCGAGAGTTGGCCGCCGTACGTGTTCAGCGGCAGTGCACCGTCGCGGGCGATCCGCACGCCGCCCTCGACGAACGGGCCGGCTTCGCCGTCGCCGCATATCCCAAGGGCTTCCAACCACGCGATGGTGAGAAACGTGAAACCGTCGTACAACTCCGCGAGATCGAGGTCAGCGGGCTTCAACTCCGTACGCGACCACATCTGCGCCGCCGCATCTGACATCGCCATCTTGGGGTAGTCGTCGCGGTGGAACCAGCCACCGGCACCGTCGGATCCGCCGATCGCCTCCACCGCCACCGCCCGGTGCGGGCAGTCGCGGGCGTATTCCGCCCCGGATACCACCACCGCGATCGAGCCATCAATGGGGACATCGCAATCCAGCAGCCCGAACGGTGTCGACACCCAACGCGCGCCCAGATAGTCGGCCATCGTCATCGGTTCGCGGTAGACCGCAAGGGGATTCAATGCGGCGTTGCGCCTGCCGTTGATGGCCAGCCAGCCCAACTGCTCTTTGGTGGTTCCGTACAGCTCCATGTGACGACGGCAGTTCAGCGCCAGCCAGTTCGCAGCGGAGTAGGCTTGGGCCGCAACCAGATCGGTGACGTCGTCCATCGGCCCGACAGCGGGCCGTGATGCACCCGCCGGTGTCTCAAACATCCGCGCAAGAGGCGGAGCGGTCGAATTCTCTTGCGGCTTTACCGGCACCGTGCCGCCCAGCATTTGTACTGTCCGGTAGACCACCACATGGCGGGCGTGACGCTCGGCGACCGCACGGCACGCCGACATCACCGGACTGAGCAAGCCACCGGTGCCGAACCCGGATCCGCAGTCCGCCGCGTCGATCTGCAGTTCGGCGTTGACGTCTTGGGCCGCAGTGTCGCCCAACGTCGCGATGCCGTCGATATCGGCCGCGACCAGGCCGGCGTCCTCGATAGCGGCCCGCACAGCCTCCATGGTCAGCTCCAGGCCCGGAATGCCGGTGCGACGGCCGATTCGCGAGATGCCGAGGCCGGACACGATCGCGTCTTTCTCGAAATGCGTCATCTACACCGCCCGTCAGATCAAACCCAGCCGCAGCATCGAACCAATAGAGTGTACTGTATTCGTCGTGCCAGACGAGCCGACGTCCCCGCTGCTCATCGAATATTGCGACGATTGCGCACACTGGGTGCATCCAGCAACCGGCGAATGCCGTGACTGTGGCAGCACGCTGGTCGCGCGGCCGGTCTCCGGGCGCGGCACGGTGTTCACCTACACGGTCAACTACCACCCGTACAACCCCGAGATCCCCGTCCCGTACGTGATCACGATTGTCGAACTCGCCGAACAGAGGGACCTACGAGTGGCCGCCAATATCGTTGGCTGCGAACCGGATTCAGTGACGTGCGGGATGGCCGTCGATCTCCAACCCGAGACGGGCAGCGGCGGTGCTCCGTTGTTCGCACCGGCCGCTGGCTGATCAGCGCTTGCGCGCAGTGATCAAAAGGTATTCCCACTCCATCGTCGAGGACCCGGCCAAGTATCGGTCCCCGAGTCCGGCCAACTGCGCGTCGAGCGCGTCGACCCGGTCCGGATCGCCCGCGATCCCCTGATACGCCGCGATCGTCGGACCATAGTGTGCTTTGAAGTAGTCGCGGAACGCCGCTCCATCGGCGAACCGGTCCACCGGCAGCGTGCGGCGCACGGCGGTGAAGTCAGTGATTCGATCCGCCAGCAGGCCGCGTACGTGATCGGCGTTGCCCCACATCGGCGCCGGTTGCGCACCGGGCGGTGGCGCGGCCACGTACGGCTTCATCGTCGCAAACATGTTGCCGATGAAGCCTTCCGCCGTCCAGCTGATCAACCCGATCGCTCCTCCGGGCCGGCAGACTCGAAGCAGCTCATCGGCGGCACGCTGATGGTTCGGGACGAACATCACGCCGACGCATGACACCACCGCGTCGAACTCATCACTGTCGCAGGGCAGCGCTTCGGCATTGGCCTCAAGCCAACGCAGACTGGCGCCCTGGCTGCCGGCGAGCGCTCGGCCGTGCTCGAGCAGCTCCGGGCACAGGTCGCTGGCGATGACGTCAGCGCCGGCAAGCGCGGCGGGTATCGCCACATTGCCGGCCCCGGCCGCCACGTCGAGCACACGATCACCGGGGCTGATTTTGCTGGCCTGCACGAGGATCGCGCCGAGCGGCGCCACTAATTGGGTCGCCACTGTGGTGTAGTCGCCCAGCGCCCACAGCGCGCGATGCTTGCTTTCATATCCGCGATCGGCTGCGATGCGGTCGGTTCCGGTTACTGCGGTCATTGTCAACTGCCCTTTCTGACGGTTAGCCACAATCGTCCGGGTCGGCGATGAATCAATTCCAGTGCCAGATCTGAACCAGTCGTAGTTCAGAACCTGTACTAGCCATTGCTGCTGGCACGGCGTCTACTAGACACAGCTGACGTGGAGGTGCTCGAGATGTCGACTTACGGCCAGTTCTGCCCGGTCGCCAAGGCGATGGAGTTGCTCGATGAGCGGTGGACGCTGCTAGTCGTCCGTGAGTTGCTGCGCGGCAGCATGCATTTCAACGACCTCCGGCGCGGGGTACCGAAGATGTCGCCGGCGTTGTTGTCCAAGCGGCTCAAGTCGTTGAACCGGGCCGGTGTGGTCGAACGCACCGAGAACGACGGTCGCACGACGTATTCGCTGACACAGTGCGGTCAGGAACTGGCCGCGGTGGTCGACGCGCTCGGCGAGTGGGGAGTTCGCTGGATTCCTGAGCTCGGCGAAGAAGACCTGGATCCGCACCTGCTGATGTGGGATATCCGTCGCACAATTTCGGTCGATTCCTGGCCTCGTGCCCGCACCGTGGTGGCGTTCCATCTCGCCGGAGTGGACCCGAAGACGGCCCACTGGTGGCTGATGGTGTCGGAGGGAACGGCCGACGTCTGTGACTTCGATCCCGGCTACGAGGTGACCGCGACGGTCGAGACCAGCCTGCTCACCCTGATCCAGCTGTGGCGTGGCGACCTGTCCTGGTCGCGCGCCATGCTCAACGGCAGTGTGGCCATCCACGGAGCCGCGGACGTTCGCCGGGCGGTGCCGGTCTGGCTCGGCCAATCACGAATGGCCGCGGTTCCCCGCCCCGCCTAATGAGCGCGAGCAGACGCAAAATCGCCCCAAAATTATCGATTTTGGGGCGATTTTGCGTCTGCTCGCCAAACTAGTTGATCAGTGGGTCGCGCGGCATGCCGAGAATCCGCTCGGCGATTTGGTTGCGAGTGACCTCCGAGGTGCCGCCGGCGATCGCCATGCCGCGGGCGCCCATCATCAACCGGCCGACCACCGCGCCAGGTCCGTCGGTCAGCGCGACCTCAGGTCCCACCAGCCCCGCCCAGATCGCGGCGCCCTCGACCATGTGCTCGGCCAGCTTCAGTTTGGTGATGTTGCCTTCCGGACCCGGACCCGCTCCTTCGACGCTGCGCGCAGCGCGGCGCAGGTTCAGCAGCCGCAGCGCGTGATCCTCGGCGAGGAAGAACCCAACGCGAATCGGGGCTCCCGCCAACCGATCTGGGTGCTGTTGGGTCAGCTGCACCAGTGTGGACGCCAATCCCTCGTAGAAGGACCCGCTGCCACCGATGCTGACCCGCTCGTTGCCCAGGGTCGCCCGTGCGACCGTCCACCCGGAGTTGGGCGCCCCGACGACGTCCTCGTCAGGAACGAACACGTCGTTGAAGAACACCTCGTTGAATTCCGAGCCACCAGTGATTTGCCGCAACGGCCGCACCTCGACTCCGGGCGCCTTCATGTCGATGATCACGGTGGTGATGCCGGCGTGCTTGGGCGCGTCCGGGTCGGTACGCACGGTGGCCAGGCCGCGGCTGCAGTACTGGGCACCACTGGTCCATACCTTCTGCCCGTTGATCTTCCAGCCACCGTCTACCCGGGTGGCGCGGGTCTTGACCGACGCCGCATCCGAGCCGGCGTCGGGCTCGGAGAACAGCTGGCACCAGATCTCGTCTTGGCGCAGCGCCTTCTCGACGAATCTTTTGATCTGCCAATCGGTTCCGTGCTGAATCAGGGTCAGGATCACCCATCCGGTGATCGAGTAGTCGGGGCGCTTGATGCCTGCCGCGCGGAACTCTTCCTCGATCACCAACTGCTCTACCGCGTCGGCGGCGCGCCCCCAGGGCTTGGGCCAGTGCGGCATCACGTAGCCCGTCTCGATCAGCTTGTCGTGCTGGCCCTTTTTGTCCAGGGCGGCGATTTCGGCGGCGTCCGCGCGGATCCGGGTGCGCAGTTCTTCGGCTTCGGGCGGCAGGTCCAGGCTGTTTTCCCGGGTGGCGCCGGCCGCGCTGCGCTCGAAGACATCGGCGGCCGGTGCGTCGCCGCCGAACAGCGCCGCGATCACCAGCGCCCGACGCAGATGCAGATGCGCGTCGTGCTCCCAGGTGAAGCCGATGCCGCCGTGTAGCTGAATGTTGAGTTCGGCATTGCGCGCATAGGCTCCGAACGCCAGTGCCGCCGCCACCGCGGCGGCCAGCCGGAACTGCGCTTCTTCCTCTGATGAGTCCTCGGATGCCGCACGCGAGGCATCCCATACCGCGGCGACCGCCGCCTCGGCGGCCACCAGCATGTTCGCGCAATGATGCTTCACCGCTTGGAAAGTGGCGATCGTGCGGCCGAATTGCTGCCGCATCTTGGCATAATCGACGGCGGTGTCGACGCAGTCCGACGCCCCGCCCACCGCCTCAGCGGCCAGCAATATCCGCGCCCGGGCCAGGGCCGATTCCCGCGCCCCCGCCAACATGTCGTCGGCGGTGACATTCACGTTCTGCAGGCGGACACGTCCGGAGCGCCGCGTCGGGTCGAAGTTGTCCGGCACCTCAACCGACACACCGGCGCGGCCGCGCTCCAGCAGCAGAACGTCGTCACCGGCCGCGATCAGCAGCAGCTCGGCAAGCCCGGCACCCAACACGATCCCGGCCTCACCGTCGGCTATGCCACCTTTTGGGCCATCGGTGACCTGAACCTGGCCGTCCAGGCCGATGCCCGCGGTGACGGTTCCGTCGATCAGGCCGGGCAGCAGCCGCGACTTTTGCTCAGCGCTACCGTCTTTGGCGATCACCGCCGACGCGATCACGGTCGGCACGAACGGTCCCGGCGCTACCGCACGACCGAGTTCTTCGATCACCACCACGAGTTCGGGCAACCCAAAGCCAGAGCCACCGTGCTCTTCGCCGACATGCAGGCCGAGCCACCCCAGCTCGACCAAGTTCTGCCAAAACCCAGGGCGGGCCTCGTCTGGCGCATCGAGCAGCGATCGCGCCGCCCAGCGCGCCTTTTGCGAGATGAGGAACGCGCGAGCTACTTCGGCGAGTTCGCGATGGTCGTCGGTCAGTGCGATACCCATGGGGCCCTCCTCGCGCCGCTACCCGGCCCGCATCGTCGCAGGGCTGGGGGCTGACCGCCTGCCCCGCTCCGAGGGGGAGCGGGGCGGCTGCCTAAAGAGTGTACTTAATGCGTCGAGGGCGCCGGCGGGGGTGTCTACTTGGGTGCGAACCGCTGTCCGGCGTCCAGCCGGATGCATTGGCCGTTGAGCATCGGGTTGTCCACGATGGCCGCCGCCAGCTTCGCATACTCGATCGGCCGGCCCATCCGCTTGGGGAAGGCGGCGTCTTTGACCAGCTGGGCCGCCATCTCGTCGGGAACCATGGAGGTCAGCCCGGTCAGGAACAGGCTCGGTGCGATGGCCAGCACCCGGATCCCCATCGAGCCGAGGTCACGGGCCATGGTCAGGCACATGCCGGCGATCGCGGCCTTGGCGGCGGTGTAGGCGACCTGCCCGATCTGGCCCTCGAAGGCCGCAATGGAGGCGGTGTTGATGATGACGCCGCGCTCTTCGTCCTCGGGCTCGTTCTTGGCCATGTGCGCGGCCGCCAGCCGGCTGATGTTGAAGGTGGCAATCAGGTTGAGATCGATCACGGATTGGAAGGATTCGAGGTCATGGGGACCGGACTTGGTCAGGGTCCGCTTGGCGATGCCCCCGCCCGCAGTGGTCACCACCACGTGCAGGCCGCCCAGCTTGTCGACCGCGGTCTGCAACGTCTCCTCGGTTCCGGTGAAGTCGGTGACGTCGACGGGATAGAACGCGCCGCCTAGGCCCTCGACAACGCTCTTGCCGTCGGATTGCTCGCGATCGAATATCGCGACGTCCGCGCCACGTTCGGCCAGTAATTCGGCGGTGGCACGACCCATCCCCGACGCGCCGCCGATGACGACGACCTTCTTCCCGTTGATCTCCATCCGGTCCTCCTTGTCAGAATCCCTGCAATCTGTAACGTTATGTAGGCACGCTAGCGTGTCCGCTCTGCGGCCTGTCACCGAGCCATGCCAAGCTGAACCGTGCTCCTTCTCGACGTGGCCACCACGTCGCTTGACGTGGGCGGCACCTCTTCGCGGCTGGCCAAGGTCGCGCACATTGCCGACCTGCTGCGCCGGGTCACACCCGAGCCCGAACTGGTCGCCATCGTCGTGTCGTGGCTCTCCGGTGAGCTGCCGCAGCGCCAGATCGGCGTCGGCTGGGCGTCGCTGCGATCGCGCCCCCCGGCGGCGGCCCATCCGGTGCTGACCGTCACCAGCGTCGACGCCACCTTCTCCGAGATCGGTGCCGTGACGGGCAAGGGGGCGCAGGCGCGGCGCGCCGAACTTCTCGCGGGACTGTTTGCGGCCGCAACCGAAGCCGAGCAGGCCTTTCTGCTGCGGCTGCTGAGCGGCGAGCTGCGCCAGGGTGCGCTGTCCGGGGTTATGGCCGACGCCGTCGCCAAGGCCGCCGGGATCCCTGTGGCTTCGGTACAACGCGCCGCGATGCTGGGGGGCCATCTGCCGGCCGTGGCGGCAGCCGCCCTGTCCGGCGGAGTCGCGGCACTGGACGCGTTCACGTTGCGGGTCGGTCGGCCGGTCGGCCCAATGCTGGCACAGACCGCGACAAGCTTGGCCAATGCGATCGAACGTCATCGCGGTGCAACGATTTTCGAGGCCAAGCTGGACGGGGCGCGAGTACAGATCCACCGGGCCGGTGATGAGGTCACCATCTACACCCGAAGCCTTGACGAGGTGACCGCCCGGCTCCCTGAGGTGGTGGAGGCGACGCTGGCATTGCCGGTGCGCGAACTCATAGCCGACGGTGAGGCGATCGCGCTGCGGCCAGACAACCGGCCTCACCGCTTCCAGGTCACCGCGTCACGGTTTGGCCGATCGGTCGATGTGGCCGCAGCCCTTGCTACACAGCCACTTTCGGTGTTCTTCTTCGACATCTTGCACTGCGACGGCATCGACCTGCTCGACGCGCCGACCAGCGACCGGCTGGCCGCCCTGGACGCGTTGGTGCCGCCTGCGCACCGGGTCGATCGCCTGATCACGTCCGACCCCGTCGAAGCGGCCGGCTTCCTGGACGCGACGCTGGCCGCCGGCCACGAAGGCGTGATGGCCAAGTCGCCGGCCGCGCCATACCAGGCGGGCCGTCGCGGAGCGGGCTGGCTGAAGGTCAAGCCGGTGCACACACTGGATCTGGTGGTGCTCGCCGTCGAGTGGGGATCGGGTCGCCGTCGCGGAAAACTCTCCAACATTCACCTGGGTGCGCGAGATCCGGCCACCGGCGGATACGTGATGCTGGGCAAGACGTTCAAGGGAATGACCGATGCCATGCTGGACTGGCAGACTGCCCGGTTTAGCGAACTGGCCGTCGGCGGAACAGACAGTCACGTCCTCGCACTGCGCCCCGAACAGGTAGTCGAGGTGGCCTTCGACGGGGTGCAAGCATCGTCGCGCTACCCGGGCGGGCTGGCGCTGCGATTCGCCCGCGTGGTGCGCTACCGCGACGACAAAAGCCCCGCCGAAGCCGACACCATCGATACCGTGCGCGCGCTGTACTGATCTGCCGTGAGAGTGAATCTCACGACGCGACACGCCAGCCAGGCGTCGGTAGATTCACACTCGCGCTCGCAAGAAAGGAGGCGCGGTGGACGGCGACATCCGCTACATCCGCACCGACACCGACCTGCCACCCGTCGCGATCGTCGACCGCTCCCCTATCACCATCCGACACAAAATCCTCTTCGCGCTCATCGCCGTGATCGGTGCGGTTGCCTGGGCGATCATTGCGTTCGCACGCGGCGAGACGGTGAACGCGGTCTGGTTTGTGGTCGCGGCGATTTGCACGTACATCATCGGGTTCCGGTTCTATGCCCGGTTGATCGAAATGAAGATCGTCCACCCACGCGACGACCACGCCACGCCGGCCGAAGTTTTCGACAACGGCACCGACTACCTGCCGACCGATCGGCGGATGGTGTTCGGCCATCATTTCGCCGCCATCGCCGGCGCCGGGCCACTCGTCGGTCCGGTGTTGGCCGCCCAAATGGGCTATTTGCCAGGCACTATCTGGATCGTCGTCGGCGCGGTGTTCGCCGGCGCGGTGCAGGACTACCTGGTGTTGTGGATCTCCACCCGGCGGCGGGGTCGTTCGCTGGGCCAGATGGCACGCGACGAACTCGGCGCCGCGGGCGGGGTGGCCGCTCTCGTCGGGGTCCTCGTCATCATGGTGATTTTGATCGCGGTGCTGGCGCTGGTGGTGGTGCGGGCACTGGCCCAAAGCCCGTGGGGTGTGTTTTCCATCGGCATGACCATCCCTATCGCCCTTTTCATGGGCTGCTACGTGCGGTTCCTCCGCCCCGGGCGGGTGACGGAAGTATCGGTGGTCGGTTCCGTGCTGCTGCTGCTCGCGGTTGTGTGTGGCGGTTGGGTCGCCGAAACATCATGGGGCGCATCCTGGTTGAGCTTGTCTCCAGTCGCACTGTCCTGGTTCATCATCATCTATGGTTTCGCCGCATCGGTGCTGCCGGTGTGGTTACTACTGGCGCCGCGCGACTACCTGTCAACGTTTATGAAGGTCGGCGCCATCGCCCTGCTCGCGGTCGGCATCTGCATCGCCCGGCCGGTCATGCAGGCGCCCGCCATTTCCCGATTCGCCGGCGGCGGGGACGGCCCGGTGTTCGCCGGCTCCCTGTTTCCGTTCCTATTCATCATCATCGCGTGCGGCGCGCTGTCCGGTTTTCACGCGCTGATCTCGTCCGGGACGACGCCGAAACTGCTGGAGAAAGAAAGCCAAATGCGCTTCATCGGCTACGGCGGCATGCTTACCGAGTCGTTCGTCGCCGTGATGGCGCTGATCACCGCATCGATCATCAACCAGCACCTGTACTTCACCCTCAATGCACCGGCCGCTCTGACCGGCAGCACCGCGACAAGTGCGGCACGATACGTCAACGGTCTCGGCTTATCGGGGACGCCGGTGTCCGCCGACCAGATCGGCCAGGCGGCCCGCGGCGTCGGCGAGCAATCGATCGTGGCACGCACCGGTGGAGCGCCCACGCTGGCCTTCGGTATGTCCGAGGTGCTGCACCGGGTGTTCGGCGGCGCCGGCCTCAAGGCGTTTTGGTACCACTTCGCCATCATGTTTGAGGCACTGTTCATCCTGACCACCGTCGATGCGGGCACCCGGGTTTCGCGTTTCATGCTGTCCGACGCGCTGGGCAACTTGGGTGGTCCACTGGTCAAGCTGCGAAATCCCAGCTGGCGTCCCGGGCTGTGGATGTGCAGCCTTGCCATGGTCGCCGCGTGGGGAAGCATCCTGCTGCTCGGCGTCACCGATCCGCTCGGTGGCATCAACACGCTGTTCCCGCTGTTCGGTATCGCCAACCAGCTGCTCGCGGCTATCGCGCTGACCGTCCTCACGGTGGTCGTCATCAAGAAGGGCCTACTGAAGTGGGCGTGGATCCCGGGTGTTCCGCTGCTGTGGGATCTGGCGGTCACGTTGACCGCGTCGTGGCAGAAGATCTTCTCCGCAGATCCGGCTATCGGCTACTGGACACAACATTTCCAGTACTTGGCGGCGAGGAACGCCGGCAAGACGTCGTTCGGTTCAGCCAAAGACGCGCATCAGCTCAATGCCGTCATCAGGAACACCTTCATCCAAGGCGCCCTGTCCATCATCTTCGCGATGGTCGTCGCCATTGTGTTTCTCGCCGGAATCATGTTGGCCTATAGAGCGATTCGCGGCGGCGGCAGGCCGCTGACCGAGGATGAGCCGGTGCCGTCGAAGTTGTTCGCGCCGTCAGGCCTGATTGCCACGTGCACCGAACGGCAAGTGCAAAGGCAGTGGGATGCCCTGGCGGCAGCTACGAAATCGGTTGACGCAGGGAAAGTTTGAGATTCTAGACCTGATCGAACCCGCTCAATTCGGCGGCAGCAGCATCTTCTGCCATGTGTGCTCCTTTCCGCCAACCGTGCCCAGATCGGATTGCGTGTACACATGCCCGTCGGGGCCGACGTAAGTACCGGTCGCCGGGTCGTACTCGGCAGCTGCTATCGGAAGCGGTTCGGGAAGCGGTGCAGGTGCTTTCGGTGCCGGCGGCGTGCCGGGCGGCAACTGCGGGACGGGCTGCCCCGACAGCGTGGCGTTCGAGTCACCTTTCCAGTTGAAGCCGTCGTTGAGCGGAACGTAGCTCTCGTCGCTGTCACACATCTTGACCGTCGGAGCGCGTTTGCCGGGGTGGTCCACGCAAGGCACGTTGCGGACGCCGCGGACGTTTCCCGGCGAGTCCTGTGGTACCCGGCAGTACAGGTCCCCCGCGGGTCGATCCGGGTAGTCCTCCCAGGAAGGCGCCCGCTGCTGCTGGGGCGGCAGGAAGCGGGTGAGACACGGCGGTGGCAGGTTGAGCCGCAGGTTGAAGCTGAGGAAGACGCCCTTATAACTCTGCTTGGTGTTCCTGTTCGGGACACGGATCGCCTGGACGGTTGCCACCGCCTGGGGAAGCAGCACCAGAAGCTGCTCGATGCCGGAGTGATAGGTCACCGCTACTTGACCGGCGCCGATCAGGTTGGCGAGCATGACCGGCAGCGTGGGATTCAGCCGATCGAACAGTTGACGAACTTCCCCGGTGGCGGGGCCACAGAAAGCCAAAGAACTCACTGAATTTGGTGACATGCTTCACCCATTCCACGTCACTGACTACCGCGCAGCGATCCCAGTCGAAGTAGTGGCCAAAACCGAACTTCGAATCGGCCCAAACCGCACCGGGATCGAAACTGGCAAAGTCCGAAGCGATCTCACAGTAGATCCGCACCCTTTTGTGGCGATTCAGTTTTTCTTCAAAGCCTGGTATCAGCACCGTGTCGTAATCGCGCTTGGTCACGTGCCCATGGAACGCAAATGCGGCGACATTGTCGGGCAAGCCCTTGAGTATCTCGATCACGACGCCTCCTGGCCAAATGAAATTCAGGTGAAGTCATCGTCTTCGCGCCCAGCCGGCTGGCCTAGAGGCCGAAGTCATCGGAAACCACGGGCGGGCAGGCGGCCCCGCACACAGGCACACCACTGGTCTCGCCGGCCTGTGGCGCGCCGGGTAAAAAGGTTGTTTCGGAGCGACGTGCACCGCCCTAAGATTGTGCGGAATGAGAGTCGGTATCGACTTCGGCACCACCCATACCGTCGTTGCGGTCGTCGACAGAGGCAATTACCCCGTCGTCTCCTTCGACGGGGTGGATGCATGGCCTTCGATCGTCGCCGCCAATGCCGCCGGGGAGTTGCGATTCGGCTTGGACGCCGCCGCCGTCCGCCACCAGCCGGGGTGGTCGGCGCTGCGATCGTTCAAACGTCTTCTCAACGAGGCCGGGCCCCAGACCGAAGTGAACCTGGCCGGCCGTAACTATCGGCTGACCGAGCTTCTCACCGGATTCTTCGCTCAGCTGAAAAGCGACCTGTACCGTCGCTCGAACGCCGGGCTTGCCCCGGGTGAAACTATCGAGGCTGCGATCAGCGTGCCGGCCAATGCCTCAAGCGCCCAACGCCTCCTGATACTGGATGCCTTCGTGGCGGCCGGTTTCCACGTCGTCGCGCTGCTCAACGAGCCGTCTGCGGCGAGCCTGGAATATGCCCATCGGTACCGCTCCACCATCACCGCCAAACGCGAGTACGTCCTCATCTACGACCTCGGCGGCGGCACGTTCGACGCCTCGCTTCTCAGGATGACCGGGCACGCGCACGAAGTCGTCATCAGCGAGGGCATCCAGCGCCTCGGCGGTGACGACTTCGACGACGCGATCGTCGAGCTCGTCCTGGCCCGGTCGAACCTGCAAGGGGTAGACGCCGCCACGCGCGACCTGCTCAGAGAGGAGTGCGCTGCTCGTAAGGAGGCTGTCGGGCCGCAGACGCGCCGCTTTCTGGTGGACCTCACAGGCGTCGACGGGGTGGACCGGCCGCCGTTTTCCTGCGCCATCGACGACGTCTACTCGGTATGCGCGCCGCTCGTCGACAAGACAATGGAATTGCTCGACCGCGTCCTGCACGACCCGACGCGAGACGGCAGGGACGTGGCGTGGTCGGAGGTGGCCGGCATCTATGTCGTTGGCGGGGCCGGGAGCTTCCCGCTGGTCTCCAGGATGCTGCGCACCACCTTCGGCGAGAAGCGGGTGAAGCGCTCGCCGCATCCCTTCGCCGCCACGGCCATCGGTCTGGCCGTCTTCCTCGACAAGGAGGCTGGTTTCGGGTTGTCCGAACGCTTTTCGCGCAATTTCGGGGTTTTCCGCGAGGCGAAAGCCGGCGCCGGCGTCGTCTTCGATCCGATTGTATGCACGGACGTTTCGCTTCCGGCCGACGGGCAAACCCCGCTGGTGGTCAGACGGACCTACCGAGCGGCCCACAACATCGGACACTTCCGGTTTGTGGAGTGCAGCCGCCTGGTCAACGGCCGACCCGACGGGGACGTCACGCCCTACGATCCGGTGCTCTTTCCTTTCGACCCGGCCCTCTACGATCGGGACGACCTCGGGCGTCAGCCGGTCGGCCGGTGGAAGGACGGACCGGATGTCGAGGAGCGCTACGTCATCGCTCCCAGTGGTGCGGTGGAAGTAACCCTGACAACGCACCCGGCGGGATTCAAGCGCACCTTCCGCCTGGAACGGTGCGCCTCCGCAAGTTTGTGAGATGGCCTGCCATGGAGCTGTATGACGTCATGCGAACAACTTTCGCAGCGCGCGAATTCACTGACGACCCCGTACCCGACGATGTGTTGTGGCGCATTTTCGACAACGCCCGGTTCGCTCCCAGCGGAGGCAACCGGCAAGGCGCCCACATCACCGTGGTGCGTGATCTGCAGATCCGTCGCCGGCTGGCCGAGCTTGGCACGGCCGCCGCTCGCCGCTACTTCGCGCAGTTGCAGGCCGGTGAAAACCCTTGGAATTCAATCCATCCCAGCGGTGTGCCGCGCGACATCATCGACCAAACAGAAATCCCCGACACGTTCGTCGCACCGTTGGTGAAAGCGCCGGTTGTGCTGGTTGTCTCCGTTGACTTGAGCGTCGTCGCTGCTGTCGATCAGGACCTGGATCGTGTCGGCATCGCCAGTGGAGCATCGGTATATCCACTGATATGGAATATCCTGCTGGCCGCCCGCAACGAGGGCTACGGCGGCACTATCACGACGATGGCCATCGCGGCCGAGGAGCAAGTCCGCCATCTGCTGGGAATTCCGGACCGGCACGCTGTCGCCGCGATCGTGCCTCTCGGCAAACCCGTACGACAGCTGACCAAGCTGCGCCGCAGGCCGGTCGCGGAGTTCGTCACCCATGGGCGCTTCGACGGCCCGGCATTCGAAGGCTGAGGCGGATTCTCGCGCAGGTACGCCGGCCTCCTCCTTATTCGATGGCATCAGCATAGATGTCTAACAGCCGGAACCTCGTCGCATCGAGATACTCTCCGAGAACCGCGATAACCCGCTTCTGCAGCTCGTACCCAAGTTCGTGATCCTCTTCGCACTTCTCGCGCAGGCACTTGCCGTCGAAGACGATGGCGCGCGTCATCTCAGCCGCGCGCCCGTCGAACCGCCAGTTGTACGGCGGTACCAACCAAGACCACCCGAGGATTTCCCCGGCTCCCAGCGTCTGAACCGTCAGGCGGCCGCGGCCGAGAACGGGGATTTCGAGCGCGATCTTGCCGGCGCGAATGAGGTAGAAGTGCTCGGCCTCGTAGCCTTCACGGAAGATCAACTCACCGGCGTTGAAGCGCACGTTTGCCGCACACCCGACCGCCAACTGCAAATAGCGCGGGTCCATCCCGCCGAAGAACGAGTGCTTGGCCAGAACGCCTTCTAGCGTCCTCACTGAGTGTTCCTTTCACCGGTGCCAAATCAACCCCCCTTGAGACGGACCATAGAGGACTGTGACGGCCTTCGTCCACGATCGCCGAAAAGTGATTGCGAGCCAGACGGTCAGGGTAGCGTCAGACATCCTCGTCTTCGTGGCGCCCACGGGGCGCGGTGCTGCCCTTCAAGTGTGCGAACTGTTCTGGCTGGCAACAACTTTGCGTCCCGCCAGAACTTTCTTTCGCAAGCCCTCGCTCGGCTCGTGACGATCCAGTGGTGACGTCCAGCAGATAGGTAACCACGGTTGTTTACGCGACAACACCTGGGATTCCGACGGAGATGTTGGCGGCGCCAACACCGGGAAAGGGCGGATCACGCAAGCCGGTCTCGTTCGCCAGTAAAAAGACGCCCGCCCCGGTTGCCGCCCGCGGCATCCGGCCTGCGGGGCCCAGGCGCGTGTCCAGAATGCCGTCCGGCGACTTCCGACCTACCGGCGCGGGGCAGATCGAGGCTCGCGGACAAATGAGAACCAATGCGGGCCGGTTCCGGTTATTGTCCGTGCATGGCCACCACGGGGTCCCGCGAAGTCGTCATCGAAGCTACCCCGGAGGAGGTCCTCAACGTCATCATGGACGTCGAGTCGATGCCCGAGTGGTCCGACGCCACCCAAACGTCGGAGGTGCTCGGACGCGACGAGCGGGGTCGTCCGCTGCGCGTCAAGTCCAAGGTGAAGAACGTTGGCATCACCGACGAGCAGGTTGTCGAATACACCTGGCATGACAACGGTGTCAGCTGGACATTGGTCAGCGCCAAACAGCAACGCTCGCAAGACGCTCGCTACACGCTGATTTCGGAAGGCGAGAAGACGCGGGTGAGGTTCGATCTCACAGTCGAGCCGCTGGTGCCACTGCCCGGCTTCCTGCTGAAGCGGGCGATGAAGGGTGGATTGAGCACCATGACCGAGGGCCTGCGCAAGCGGGTCATGAGCGTCAAAAAGCGGACCTAATGAAAAGCGACCTCGTCCTCCGGGGCCCAGTTGCTTGAAATCCATGTGCACCAACCCACCGGGCAGGCTCGTTTTTAGCGCACGTTGATCGCCCTGCAGGCGCTTATCACGGCCCCGGTGATCGGATCGCAGCCGCGTAAGTAAGGCACGTCATGACGGGGCAACACCCGCGACATGGTCCTGGCCGCCGCCCCGAGCTACTCGACAATCCAGTCGGGTCCGCGCTGTTCGGCTCACCGCACTTTGGTGACGATGGCGGCAAGCCACGGGTGACGCTAGTCAGTTAAGTCTGCGAGGGTGGACGTGACGCTGGCATCGCAACAAATCATTGCTGCGGCGGTTTGTGGCGACTGTCGCTGTGGGGCCCCGTCACAGCGCGGGTTCAGAAAGGACACCAATGGCGGGTCGGACAGCAATCATTACCGGCGCCAGCGATGGCATCGGCGCCGCTGCGGCGGCCAGGCTGAGCCGAAGCGGCGAGAACGTGGTCGTGGTCGGCCGATCCGAACCGAAAACAACCGCCGTCGCCGCGCGTCTTGGCGCCGATTACTTCGTGGCCGATTACACGGAACTTTCACAGGTGCGGAGGCTGGCCGAGCAGCTGCTGCAGTCCTACCCCCGCATCGATGTGCTCGCCAACAATGCCGGCCGCTACATGGCTCGACGCGAGGTCACCGCCGACGGCCACGAGACGACTTTCCAGGTCGATTATCTGGCCCCGTTTCTACTCACGACGCTGCTGATGGATCGACTCGTCGAATCCAGCGCCAGGGTGCTGAACACCTCGAGCGTTGTCAATGGGTGGTTCGGCCGCGTCAACATCGATGACCTCGACGCCACACGGAGCTACCGGGCCATGAGGGCCTACGCCAACGCGAAGCTGGAACTCATCTTGTTCACCAAGGAGCTGCACCGCCGCTACCACGCTGCCGGGATCTCCACTGCGGCGTATCACCCCGGCAACGTGGCGACCAACTTCGGAAACGAGTCGCAGACGCGGTGGATGCGGACGGCGTTTCGCGGCCCGATCAAGCATCTGGCGCTGATTGAACCTGAGCGGGGATCCGACGAGCTGGTATGGCTGGCCTCATCCACACCGGAAACCGACTGGAAATCGGGCGAGTACTACGCTAACCACAGAATCGCTCGGGCCAACCCTCAGGCCTACGACCCGGTCCTGGCCCGTGAACTCTGGGAGCGCAGCCTCGCCATGGTCGCCATCTAGCATAGTCGGGAGCAGCCACGATGATCGTCACCGCTGTGGACGCCGGCCGCTATCAGGTCAGCCGCTCGGTCGAGGTCCGTGCCCCGGCAGCCGACCTGTTCGCGATCGTCGCGGACCCGCGTCGACACCACGAACTCGACGGTTCCGGCACCGTCGGGAAAAACATCCGCGCTCCGCAGACGCTGGTCCCAGGCGCGCGGTTTACCACGGAGATGAGGATGTTCCGGGTAACCTATCGCATCACCGCCACCATCACCACGATGAAACCCGATGAACTCATCGAATGGCGCCACCCCGTCGGGCACCACTGGCGTTGGGAGTTCGCCGCAATCACGCCGACGATCACATGCGTCACCGAGACGTTCGACTACCGCGACACCGGACCGCTGAAGGACCGGCTAAAGTATTACGAGCGAACGGGTTTCGCCAAGCGCAATGCCGTCGGCATCGAAGCCACATTGACCGAACTCCGCAAGCGCTTCGGCGGCTGATTACCCACCCTCCGTCAGCGTCTGAGGCTCTTCATCGTTCCACCAGACGCCGCAGAACCGATTTTGAGACACCGCTCGGGCGACAAATGCTGCCTGTCTCAATCAGCTCTGTCGCATCGTCGACCTAGCTACTGTATCTAGCCGAAGATTTACAGTTAGGGTTATCGAAACCGACCTTAGCTCGGACGAATACGAGAACTTGGCCCTCCTCGACCCGATGAAAGTGGCCGGCGTCGTTCACACTCCCAGTCGCGGGCAATCGACGACAAGACCGCCACGGCGATGTTGCCACGCACCGCCGGCGGCTTTGCGAACCGATCCGGCAGGGTTGCCGCGGCGCGGCCTGTACACGAATCTCCGCCGAACACCGATTCACACCGCCGAATCTCTCAAAAGTTTGCCGCGGGACAGCGGTGCGACGCACACTCGTAAGTACCCCGATCACCGGCCGGCATACCCGATCCGCCGTGGGCGCACACGACAAAAGCGGGCCCCAGAAACCATGAACGACAACCGAGGAACGATGGTAACCATCGACAATCACGCCTCGCACAAGCCCCATCACACCGGCGATCTGGACGCCATGATATGGGGGATCGAAAAGGATCCGTTGTTTCGGCAGACGATCACGGGGGTGTTGATCCTTGACCGGGCGCCCGACCGGGAAGTCCTCCTGCAGCGCCTCGAACGTGGCAGCCGTATGCTGCCGTCATTTCGGCACCGGCTGGTGGAGGTGCCCTTGCGCCTGTCGACTCCCCGTTGGATCGTCGACCCGAACTTCGATCTCTCCTATCACGTCCGCTGGATTGGCGCGCCGGGTGATGGATCTTTGGACGGCGTGCTGGAGTTCGCGCGCCAGTCGACGATGTCCGGACTCGACCGGGAGCGCCCGCTGTGGACCATCACGGTGGTCGAAGGCCTCAAGGGCGGGCAGGCGGCGTTAATCCTCAAGATGAATCATGTGATGGCCGACGGTACCGGCCTTATCGCGATCTTCGGGGTGCTCGGCGACCTCACCCGAAAGCCCCGTGATCTTGGCCCGATGCCGGCCATCCCCGAGCCCGAGGATCAATCCCGGCTCGCGCTGGCTGCCGAAGCCGCCAGCTACACCGCACGCCGGATCCTCGGGTTCCTGGGCCGGTCCGCGGGCTCGACGGCGCGTAATCTGCCGACCGCGGTGCGGCACCCGCGCGATACCGCGACCACCGTCGCAAAGAATGTGTGGGGAGCGGGCCGGATCGTGACGCCGAACTTCAAGACCCTCTCGCCCCTGATGACCGACCGCCGGGGGTGGCTGCGCTTCGCAGCACTCGAAGCCAGCCTCGACGGATTGCGGAAAGCGGCCAAAACACGGGGCTGCACGGTCAACGACGCGTTCGTCACCGCCGTCGCCCACGGATTCGCTTTGTACCATCAACAGCACGGCAAACCCGTCGACCGACTGCGGACCACCATCCCCGTTGAGATCCGCCAGCCTGGCGAATCGCCGTTCGGCAACCGCGAAAGCGGTTGCCGAACGGCGATCCCGATCGGCACCGATGACCCGGCCGCCGCGATGGCGACCTATCACGGTCTGATCAAAGGCTTGAAGGATGATGCGAAACTCCCAGTGTCCAGGGGGCTCGGCACGGTCATCAACGCCTTCGGTCCGGCAGTGAATCTTGTCTTCGGGTTGATCATGAAACATGACGACTTCGTGGCCAGCAATGTCAACGCCGGCGATTTGACGTTCTACCTCGCCGGCGCGAAGGTGGTCAGCGTCTTTCCCTTCGGGCCCCCGGTCGGCACCGCCGCCAACATCACGCTGCTGGGTTATAACCACAAAGCATTCATCGGGATCGCCGTCGATGCGGCGGCGGTCCCGGACCTGGGCGCGCTCGTGGCGTGCATCCGTGAAGGCCTTGACGCTGTCATCGCCCTCGGCGACGGAGGCCAGCTGTGATCGACAGCTGTGGTGACGACGACTTCGGTGAAGTGGCAGGGGTTTTCAGGAAACAGATCTCCGCGATCGGCGAAAAGCGATTGCCGGGCAGAGAATGACGCCACGGCGCCGACTGCTGCCGCTAGCGGCGCGCGGTTTCCCGTCTGGCTGTCGGGCCGTGCTCGTACGATGCCGTCGTGATCCCCGGAAACATCCCGAAGAGCGACGCGATCGAGCTGGACGACGATCCGAGTCCCCTTCGGATACCCGACGTGGCGGGCCTCTCACTGGCCGCAGCTGCGCTGGCGTATGCAAAGGCAGGCTGGTACGTCCTGCCGACCGACCCCGCCGACATCAAGAACCCCGGCAGCGTTGTGCATGGTCACTGGCAGGACAAGTCGACCCGCGAGCCCGAGCAGATACGCGCGTGGTGGCGCGAAAGCCCCGGCAACGGCATAGCCCTCCACCTCGGCAAGTCAGGAGCGGTCGCGTTCGACCTCGACATTGACGACCTCGACGTGATCGCACGCGCCGGCCGACCGGACATCGCCGAGGCGCTGCGGTCGGCCGTGGTGATACAGACCACCCGACGTCAGGGCGACCGCGGCCACTACCAATGGAAGCGCGTCGGCGCGTTGCATCGGCTCCCTGAAGCGCTGCGAACATCACTGTTGGCGGCCGCGGGCGAAGCCGACCCACTCACCAAAACTGAGCTAGAGCAGTTCCTGGACACCTACGCAGGCGGCGGCTGCGGGCGCGAGGACTGCCGCAACTCCCCGAAAGGTCCGGTCACCAAGTTCAAAAACCAGATAGCCGAAGGGTGCTCTCGGCACGACACGATGGCGAGCGTGCTGCCATGGGCATTCTCCGAGGCGATGGCCGGGTGCTACTCGGCGCGCGAAGCCTGCGAGCAGCGGCGCACGCCGACCCGGCCCGCGCACACCACACCGGCCGGCCACTGGGGCTTGGCCGGTTCGCATACCGGCCACAGCTGGCGCGATTTGCACGCCTGAAATGGCACTGGTACCGCTAGCGGCACCAGCGACTGTTCACGCCACGAGGCCGGCAGCTTCTTCCAATTGCGTCAGGGCGGGCTCAATAGCGTCGGCGAGTTCGTTGATGTCGTCGGCCACCTCCGGGGTGGTGACGAAGCCGAAATCCATGGATCCGTCGTAGCTGAAGCAGCTGACGTTCAATCCCACCTCCATGGTCAGAGGTCCGATGGGCACCAGGCTTTCGACAACTGCGCCAGCCAGGTACATGGGGTGGTCGCGCCCAGGGACGTTGGAGATCACCAGGTTTATCGGTGCGACGTGCCCGCCAATGTGACTGGCGGTGTACGCCCGGACGGCCAAGGCCAGCAAGCCTGGCGGCGTCGTGTCGGTCAGACCCATGATCTGATGGGCTGAGAGCGCCCTGGCCATCTCCTTAGCGCCTTGGGAATTGCGGTAAATGGTTTTCAACCGCTCCGCCACATCGGACACATTGGTTGCCAGGCCCATCGTCATGGACGTGATCTGGTTGCCGGACTCCGAGGTGTCGCTGTGGGTCGACACCGGAATCTGGGCGATCAGTGGCCGATCCGGAAGCTCCCCCCGGTCCTCGAGGTAGCCGCGTATCGCGCCCGAAACCATCGCCATCACAACGTCATTCAGCTTCACACCAAAAGTCCGTTTGACGGCCCTCACCCGCTCCAACGGCACCTGGGTACACGAGATCCGCCGCTCGGGCGTGAGGTCGGCGTTGAACCGTGTGGTGGGCGCCTCGAAGAAATGGGGCGGTTTATTAGCCAGTCCACGCACCGCCAGCTGCTGAACCAGCGTCTGCTGCACGATTCGCGCCATACGGTATGGGGTCGCGACCGCGACGTTGAACATGGCACCGAACGCGCGCCGCTCGAAACGCGGCATGCCGGCAGCCGACGACGACTCGCTGACGCCGACGGCTGGTGGCCGCGGTTCCGGCGTGACGTCCAGCATGATGTCAATCAGCCCGGTGCCCGACACGCCGTCGATGAGGGCGTGATGGATCTTGGTCAGGCACGCCACATGAACGCGCTCGAGACCCTCAATGAACCACATCTCCCACAAGGGCCTGCTGCGTTCCAGCGGATAGGACATCAGGCGGCCGACCAGCTCCTCCAGCTCGCGGCGTCCGCCCGGCGAGGGCACCGCGATGCGTCGGACGTGGTAGTCGATGTCGAGCTTTTTGTCCTCGACCCACCATGGCCTGTCCAGACCAAACGGCGCGCCGGCCACCCGGCACCGCAGCGCTGGCAGCTCCCGAAGGCGAGCCGACATGAGGCCTTTGACCGCATCGAAAGAGAAATTGGGCGCCCCAGCGGGGTCACAGATCGCCAGAGCGCCGATGTGCATCGGGCAGGTATGGGTCTCGGCGAACCAGAACGCAGCGTCCAGGGCCGACAACCGCCTCATGACGACAGCGTAGAGCGCCCCGAGTCCCGCAACTTCAAAAACGCGCCCATCCGCCCAGATTGACGTCAGGGCGGTCGACCACGGTGTCATGATTGTCGTCGCCACGGGGCGCCTGCGGCTCGCGCTTGTCGAGGCCCAGCAGTTCGAGGGCCAGTGACTTCAAGGCGCGGTAGTCAACCTTGCCGAGCACGGTACGCGGCACATGGTCGACCATGAGCACCGCCTTGGGTGCCTTGAAGCCGGCGATGAGCTTGCGGCTGTGGTCTTGGAGCTGCTCCAGGTTCAACGTCGCGCCCGCCCGCAACTGCACCAGCGCGGTCACCTGTTCGCCCCACCGCTCGTGCGGCGTGCCCACCACGCCGGCGTCGAAGACGTCGGGGTGTTGCAGCAGCACCCCTTCGACCTCCTCAGGGTGGATCTTCTCCCCGCCCGAGTTGATCGTCACCGCGCCGCGCCCCAGCAGCGAGATGGTGCCGTCCTGCTCGCGGCGGGCAAAATCGCCGGGGAGGACCCAGCGCTTGCCGTTGATTCGTTTGAAAGCGGCCGCCGTCTTGTCCGGGTCGTTGAAGTAGCCCAGCGGGATCGCGCCGCTGCGCGCCAGCATGCCGACTTCGCCGACCGGGCACGGCCGCAGCTGTTCGTCGACCACCATGACATCAGGGTCCGCATCGAATATCGGCGTGGTCCTGGGCTTACCGTCATCGAATCGGTTAAGCGTGACGCCGGACTCCGAAGCGCCAAGGGTGTCTCTAATAACGCAGTTGGGCAGAGCCTCGCGCAGCTGCGCGCGCACGCCTTCCGACAGCGGCGCTGCACCGTTAGCCACCGCCAGCACACTGCCCAGATCCCAACGGCCCGGTTCGGCCAGCAGCGCTTCGGCAAGCGGCCGGGCGGTGGCGTCTCCGAGGACGGCGATCGCGGTGACTTTGGCCTCCGACGCCAACTCGAGCGTCTTCGCCGGGTCGAAACTGCGCTGGGTGGACACTACGAAAGTGCCGCCGGCGACGTGGCAGTTGCCCAGGATCCACTGAGTGCCACCGTGCATCAGGGGTCCGACGGTGAGCACCCGCACCGGGAACTCATTGGCGGCCGCCTCCGCACCCAGTTGGTCGACGCTGTCCAGTGGGGCGCCGAAGCGTTGGGCGTTCAACGCGCCACGGATCAGGTCTTCCTGCCGCCACACCACACCCTTGGGCAGACCCGTCGTGCCTCCGGTGTACAAGATGTACAGGTCATCGCCGCTGCGGCCGGTGGGGCGGCGCTGCGGTGATGCGCTGGCCAACGCCGTGTTGTAGTCCTGGCCCAGCACCAGCAACTGCCCCAGGTGAGGCAGTGCAGGCCGGATCTCATTGACCAAATCGACATAGTCGGGCGCGATGATCGCCATCACGGATTCGGAGTTTCCGTAGATGTGCCTGAGTTCGTTGTGCCGGTAGCGGAAGTTGACGTTGACCGGGACCGCCCGGGCCTTCATGGTGCCGTAGAACGCGTCCACCCACTCAATGCAGTTCATCGCATGCACCGCTACCCGGTCACCCGGCCGAACACCCGTAGACACTAAATAGTTGGCCAACCGGGTTGCCCGCTCATCGATGTCCGCGTAGGAGTACTCACGGTCGTCAGTGATGACGGCAGGCCTATCGGCGACCGAGTCGGCCATCTGCTCGATGATGTCGGCAAGGTTTAAGGGCCGCGAAGTCACCGCACCAAACTAACGCCGGAATACGCGACACAGGACCGGATTCCTGCTAACGGTTACACAGACGGTGCCGGCGCACTTCGTCAGACCGCTTCGCCGCCCTCACCGGACATCTACGCTGTACGCTGCGGCATCGGAATTTTCATTTGTTCCCACAAACTCTTAATGGTGCGGCGGCCACCGCCCTAGGAGGCTAGGTGATGGTCACGCCAGCTTCGTATTCGAGAATACGACAACAAGGTTTTATGAATATCTGCTGCAACAAATTATCGGAGGAGACATGCCCGCAACCAAGGTTCTCGTCATCGGGGCAGGCTGCGCGGGTCTGTCTGCCACTTACACGCTGCGTAGGAACGGGATTGAGGTTATTACTTTTGAGGCAAGCGATGTGGTGGGTGGACGTTGCCGGACGGTCCTGGAGGATGGGTACGAATTTGTGGCCGGCGCGGGTAGCACTGAACCGCAATGGGCCACCACCTTCGAGTACCTGGAGGAACTTGGTTTATTGGACCGAGTATATTCCATTAAAAAGCAGCGCTACGGATTTGCACGAAATGGTAAAGTTCGCACTGTATTCATCGGTGGCAATTTCTGGGAGACTATCAAGAGCCTGCCCGAGAACATCAGATTTTTCTTCACCGGGTTACCGTGGAATACCTATCCGCAGATTTTGAAAGCGCTCGTCGCACTGCGACAGTACATGAAATTGGTAGACACAAAAAATCAAAACTTCGACGCCCTGGCTGAGATCTCTAACATGAGCACCGAAGATTTCGTGTTGAAGCACGGCGGGCCGGCGGCACTGGAATGGCTGTTTCACCCCTTTCTGTCCACCATGATCCTGGCCCGCCCAAAGGACATTTCGATTGCCCATCCGATCTCGCTCTTCTCCTTAATGAAAGGGATGCGATCTATGGAGGGCGGCCTGGGGAGCATCACCGCTGGATTGTACGAGCGGGTGCGAGATTGTGTCCGTCTGAACACTCCGGTGAACAGAGTGGTTATCAAAGACAAGAAGGTGCTGGGCGTAGAAACGAAGGACGGCTTTGTTGAAGCCGAGCGCGTGGTCTGCGCTGTCGACGCCGTGCTCGCAAGACAGTTGATCCCTGATCTCCCGGAGGCGATGCAAAGAGCCCTTGAAACGTGTAAGTATAGCTCTACTTATTATTACCAATTCGGTCTGGATAAACCGCTCGTCGAAAAGAAAGATACACCTTTCTATGTCGTCATGATGCCCGCCAGCGAGAAGACCATCCTGGACTTTGCCTCCCTGGGAAGCAACTCGAAGGATAAGCCGGTAGTCATTGTCCCTACCCGTGGCTGGGAAGATGAAAAACTTACCAAAATGAGCGAAGAGGAACGTCGCCGCCTGGTAATCTCAGAGGTACAGAGAATATGTCCGGCCTTCCCGGACGAGCCGAAGATTACCAAAGTTTTCCGCTGGGATCGTGCGGTCAATCTGCAGTCGCCCGGGCAGTTCGTGGCAATTCAGGACTTACTCAATAATCACATGCGGGATGTCAGTGGATTGTACCTGTCGGGCGAGTACCTATTTCCAATCGCATGCACGGAGGGCGCGCTAGCGACCGGGAAGAAGGCGGCTGAGATGGTCATTGACGATCTTAGGCATGGAAGTTGAAAAATGATAATGACTTTGGAATCGGCATTGCTAAGGCTGATTCGCCGGCATCAAGGCCGGTGGGGTATTGAGTTTCCGTTAAACAATGGCTGGTTACGCGAAATCAACTGGGATCCCGGCAGAGTTGTTGGCGCCGCCAACACCAGGTGGACCGCCGTGTCCTCCAAGTATGCCAATGTTTTGTGTTGCGCCTCGATTGGAAGGAGACATTCTCGATGTCCACCTGGCTCATCACCGGCTGCTCGACCGGGCTTGGGCGCGCCCTCGGCGAAGCTGTCATCGGCGCCGGCCACAACGCTGTCGTCACCGCGCGCGATGTCACCAAGGTCGCCGACCTAGCCGAGGCCAACCCTGAGCGGGTGCTGGCCGTCGCCCTCGACGTCACCAACGCCGAGCAGATCGCGTCCGCAGTGCGGCAGGCGCACGAGCGGTTCGGCAGCGTCGACGTCCTGGTCAATAACGCCGGTTATGGTTACCGCGGCGCCATCGAAGAAGGCGACGACGCCGACGTTCGCGCCCTGTTTGAGACGCACTTCTTCGGCACCGTCGCGATGATCAAGGCGGTCCTACCTGGCATGCGGGCCCGCCGCAGCGGCGCCATTGTGAACGTCTCCTCGATCGGCGTTCAGCTGACCCCGGTCGGATCGGGCTACTACTCGGCCGCAAAGGCCGCCATCGAAGGCATGAGTGGAGCCCTCCGCGGCGAGCTCGCCCCCCTCGGCATCTCGGTCACGGTCGTTGAGCCCGGTGCGTTTCGCACCGACTTCGCCGGACGCTCGCTCACCCAGTCGGCCACGGTCATCGACGACTACGCCGCCACCGCCGGGCAGCGTCGCATCCAGACCGACACCATGCACGGCAACCAACAAGGCGACCCCGCCAAGGCCGGCTCCGCGATCATCGCCGCCGTCGAATCACCCGAGCCGCCGGAATTCCTGCTCCTGGGACCCGACGCCCTGGCCGCCTATCGCTACATCGCCGATACGCGCGCCAACGAGATCGCCAAATGGGAACGACTCACCACCAGCACTAACTTGGACTCGTGATCTCGGATCAGAACCTAATCAGCCCGCTGAGATTCACCCCGGCGTGCAGGTCGGCGTAGCCCGCGTTGATCTCCTCGAGGGTGTATTCGCGGGTGATGAGTTCGTCGAGCTTCAGCTGTCCGGCGCGGTACAGCTCGAGCATCCGGGGGATGTCGTGCCGGGGGTTCGATGATCCGAAAAGCGATCCGCGAACCTGCTTTTCGTACAGGGTCAAATCGAACAGCGACATGTCGACGCAGGTGTCGGTCGGATGCGGGATCGCGGTCATCACCACCCGGCCGCGCTTGCCGACCAGGCTCAGTGCCTGTGCGACGTAGGCGCCCTCGGCCGAGTCGGTGCTGACCACGCAGACGTCGGCCATCTGGCCACGCGTCAGGTCGTTGACCAGGGCTTGTGCTTCTTCGACCGTCGCCGCGGTGTGAGTGGCGCCGAACGCGAGGGAACGGCTGCGTTTGTACTCGACGGGGTCGAGCGCGACGATGACGCGGGCGCCCGCAATCCGTGCGCCCTGGACGGCGTTCATGCCGATCCCGCCCACACCCATGACCACCACCGTGTCGCCGTCTCGCGCTTCGCCGGTGCGCACCATGCTGCCGTAGCCGGTGGTGACTCCGCACCCGACCAGGGCGGCGGTGTCTAGTGCGGTGGAAGGATCCACCTTGATCACTGACGACAGCGGTACCACCGTGTACTCGGAAAACGTGCCCAGCACGCACATTTGGCCCAGCCCCTGGCCCTTGGCGTGAAACCGGAAGGTGCCGTCGAGCTGCGGGCCGGCGATGATGGCGGCGCCGAGCACACACAGGTTGCTCATGCCGCGCGCACACGGCTCGCAGCGGCCGCACGCCGGGATGAAACTCAGGACCACCGAATCGCCCTCAGCGACTTCGGTGACACCCGGGCCGACGTCGACGACGACGCCCGCACCCTCGTGTCCACCGATCACCGGTAACTGCATCGGCATGTCACCGGTGATCAGGTGGTCATCGGAGTGACACAGGCCGGCGGCGGTCAGCTTGACCAGGACCTCGTTCTCCTTGGGGCCGTCGAGGTCGACCTCTTCGACCTCCCACTTCTGGTGCAGCCCCCACAGCACCGCGGCTTTGGTTTTCATCGAATCTCCTACCGTGAGCGTCGTTCGGGCGTCCAGGTCGCAGGCAGGCTGTTGATGCCGTTGATGAAGTTGGCGAGGGCGAAGTTGGGCTCTGGCGCCGAGATGTCGGGAATACGGGTGTACACCTCGGTCAGCAACGCCTTGAGCATCGTGCGGGCCAGCGCCGCACCGAGGCAGAAGTGCGGGCCACCGCCACCGAACGCGATGTGCGGGTTCGGGTTTCGCAGAATGTTGAAACTATGCGGGTCTTCGAAGACGTCCTCGTCGCGGTTACCCGAGTAGTACCACAACACGACCTTGTCGCCGGCCTTGATGTGCGAACCGCGCACGGTGATGTCCTGGGTGGCGGTGCGGCGCATGTGCAGCAACGGCGATCCCCAACGCACCACCTCTTCGACGGCAGTGCCGACCCGGCCCTCGACGTCCTCGACCAGCAGCGCGCGCTGGTCGGGGAACTTAGAAAGGGCGGCGATGGCGTGGGCCGAGGCGTGCCGCGTGGTGTCGTTGGACGCCACGCCCATCAACACGAAGAATGCCCGCAACTCGTCGTCGGTCATTTTCTTGCCGTCGAACTCGGCCTGCACCATCCAGGTCAGCAGGTCATCACCGGGGTTGGCCCGTCGCTCGGGGATCAATACCGTTGCCACCTCGTGGAGGTCCATCACGGCACCCATAAAGAGTTCCAGCTCGGTCTTGTCGCCGCGCACCTCCGGGTCCGTCCAACCCACCAGGCGCTGCGCGGCTCTGACGGCCTTGTCGCGCAGTTCGCCTTCCGGCAGCCCGAAGAAGCTGCCGAAGATCCGGCCGGGCAGCTTGACCGATACGAGTTGGACGAAGTCCCCCTCGCCCAGATGGGCCATCTCGCTCACCAGGTCGTGGGCGTGGCCGCGGATCCAGTCCTCCAGCCGGCGCACGTTCTTGGGCTTGAAGGCCTCTGTCGTGATCCCGCGCAGCTGGGTGTGCCGCGGTGCGTCCATCGCGATGAACGACTGCGCAATCTCGACCGCCTCGGGGGCGAAGTCCTCCATCGTGATGCCCTGGGCCGAGGAGAAGATCTCCGGGTGGCGGCTGGCCATCCGGATGTCCTCTTGTTTGGTCAGCGACCAGAACCCCCTGGTGTTGAGCTCGGGGGGCAGCAGATCCGACTCCGCCGGGCGGCTCCACGGCACCGGGTTCTCCGCGCGCAGGACGGCGAACGCGGCGTCGCGTTCTTCCGGAGGTTTCGCCCAGAACGCGCGGGCGCTCAGATCGATGTCCTTGAGGGTGGGGGCGGTCGTGGGTGCGGCCATCAAGAGTCCCTTTCTCGCGCGGCGGAGCGGTGCTGTGGTGCACCTCACAGCGGCTTTGCTCCCATGCTGGCCAGAGCGGCGGCGGCGCGGCACCGACGCGCGTGCCAATCACTGGCCTGTACGGGCCAACACATGCGACCGACGATCAAGCGATCGGAGCGCGGAACGTGGCGACCAGCCCGCCGCCGTCGCGCGCAGCGAAGTCGACCCGCCCGCCCATCGCATCCACGATCTGCTGCACAATCCACAGGCCGAGCCCGGCGGTGCCGCGTTGCCCGCCAATGCTGACGTACTTGGTGGTCAGCTCGCCAAGGCTTTCGGCCGGCACACCCGGGCCGCGGTCGGCTACCGCGAGCACCAACTCGTCGCCCTCCCGCGAGCACGCGACATCGACCGGTTCACCTCGACCATGCCGGGAGGCATTCTCCAGCAGATTGGTCAGCACCCTGCGCAGCCCTTGTGCGTTCACAGCGACGGCGTCGACGTCACAGCTGACGCTCAGCCGCAACCGCGGTGGCGCCAGGCCGACCGCATCGGCGGCGGCGACGATCAAGTCGGCGACGTCGACGCGGCGAACCCGGCCCGCCGAGAACGTCGGGCGGCGGCTCAGCGCGACGTCGGACAGGGCGTCGAGCATGTCGCCCAGGTGGTGCACGTGCCGGGCCGCCAGCTGCAGGCTGGTGTCCCGGTCGGCCTGCGACATCGGATGCGGGGAAGTCAGCGCCTCGGTCAGCGCCTCCAAAGACGTGACAGGGGTGCGGAATTCGTGCACCAGCACCTGCAGTCCATCCTGTTGCGACTGGTAGGACCGCAGCAGGCGTGCCCGCAGGTCGCGTTCCTCTTCGGCGGCGGCGTGTTCGGCCTCGGCCTCTACCAGGGCTCTTAGCCGGGACCGGTGTTCGCGTTCGGCGAGCGCAGACAGCCCGGCGGTGATGATCGCGACGAACACCAGATAAAGCGCCGACCAGCCGGCCTGTAGCCGCGGAGCGGCAGTGACCGGGAGCCTTGGCGACGACGTCAGTGCGACGGGAATGTAGGTGGCGCCGAAAAGGATGGCGACCAGCAAAGTCTCGTTGAACGACAGCCGGGCCGCCGAGGCGATGACGACCAACACCAACACCGAGACCACCGGGCTGTACACCCCTCCGCTCAGCGCGATGAGCGCGAGGGTGAACACCGAGTCGAAGCCGGTGACCAACCACGAATATCGAGTTCGCCTGACCTCCAGCTGCGGATAGGCCAAAAGTGCGGCCGCGTAGACCATTGCGGCGGCCAGGACCGCGACGGTGGCCGCGGCATGCTCGCGCAGCCAGTGTGGTCCGATCGCGACCAGCACACCGATCGAGATGACCACCGCGACCCGTACCGAGACGACGGTGCGGGCCAGTCCGTAGTCCTCGCCGTCGAAGTCCACGGTGGTTCTGAGCTGATCGAGCGTTCTCACCCGGCTGACCATAGGGTTGGGGCTAGCATCGCGGCAATGACTGGCTCGCCATACGTCGTTGTGATCGTGGACGACCACGAGCTGTTCGCACAGGGCCTGGCCCTGCTGCTCACCCGCGAATGGGGCGAGTTGTTCACCGTCGGCGGCCAGACGACATACGTCGAAGAGGCGGCCGACCTGGTAGCCCGCTGCGATGCCGATGTCGCGATCATCGACCTGTCGATGCCGCCGCTGGGCGGGGTGGCCGCGATCCGGCACATCAAGGCACGCCACCCGAAAACCCGGATCTTGGCACTGTCGGGAACGGACGACCTGGGGCTGGCCGAAGCGGCGTTACGGGCCGGTGCCGACGGTTTCCTGCCGAAGACCGCCCGACCCGAGGCGCTGGCGGGCCCGCTGTGGACGATCGCCGAAGGATTGCAGGTCATCGACGGCGCGCTGCTCGATGCGCTGCTGAGCAATACCCGCAAGCCGCCGTCCGCGCTGCTGGACAGTCTCAGCGCCCCGGACCTTCGGCTGTGGACCCTGCTGGCGACCGGTATGGAGACCGGCGACATCGCCCACCGGATGCTGGTGTCGGAGCGCACCGCCAAACGCATGGTTGCCGCACTACTGCACAAACTCGGGGTCAGCAACCGCATTGCCGCTGCCGCGTTGGCCGGCCGCTACCGTTTGCTTGATGATGTTGCCGAAACCGACCGGCTCAGTTGAGGATTCGGATCGCCTGCGCGGGGCACATCGCGGCGGCCCGAACAACGCGGTCGCGGTCGGCTTCGGACGGATCCGGGTTGAGCACCACCACCTGTTCGGCTTCTTGTTCGGCTTTGTCGGGAATGTCGAACACGTCGGGGGCGGCCAGCAGGCACTGCCCGTGTCCCTCACACAGGTCATAGTCGACGGCGATGTGCATGAGCGCCAGTATCGGCGGGGGCCGCGCATCGCGGACGGTCCGAACGCGCCAGATGTGGCCTGCCCGGGCCAGCTCACCGGGTCGCGAGTGTGGACTTGTGACACGGTTCCCGACCTTGGCGCGTGCCACAACTCCACACCCGGCCGGAGGCTAGGCCGTGGTGCCAGTCCGTCGGACCCCATACAGCCGAACCTCGCCGCTAATCCCTCTGAGATGAGGTGCGCCGGCGAATGACCACTCGATGCCCGCTGCATCACCAATTGCCTCGCGTGCGGACTCGGTCAGCCACACAACGCCCGGAGGCGCCGCGTGGGTGACTCGACTGGCCAGATTGACGGGGCTGCCGTACCAGTCTCCGGAACGGCTGACGGCGCGGCCGAACGCGAATCCCACCCGCAGTCTGGGGATGTCGTCGGCGGCCGCGGCCTCAACAAGGTCCAAAACGGTCGTCAGCAGTTGCAGCGGTTCGGCGCAGACCAGCATCACCGCATCCCCGATCGTCTTGACGAACTGAACAGGACTGGTCACGACATCATGGGCGAGATCGCTTAGCCGCCCGGCGATTAGTCCCAGATCCTCCGGCGGCAGCTGCTCCCCCAGCCGCGTGAATCCGACGAGATCGGCAAAAGCAACCGCGACTTCCCGCGCACGCGGCAAGGTGCCGGCGGCGCGCTCCGCCACGTTGATTGCCTCAGTCTCAAACGAATGTCGCAATACCAGCCGCAACAAATCGTCGACCATCGGGCCAAGCAGCGGATCAGCCTGTTCCGCTAGGCGTTCGAAGGCCTTGGCCAGCTCAAGCTCGGTGGCACCCGGGCGCAGCGATGCGTGTAAGGCCGCCCGACGCATAGCCACTGCCGCGCCAGTAAGACCCTCTACCAGGAGTCTCACGACCAATACCACCCGCGCTGGATCTATGCCCACATCAACCAGACGCGCGGCACTCAGCACCGATTCCGCGTCGGCGCGTGACCGTAGCAGCGAATCAGGGTTCTCGACACGAACCAGCCCCGCCGCGCGGTGCAGTCGTTTAAGCAGTTCGAGGCTAACGCCACTGGACTCCGAAACCTCCCGCGCTGACACCGAGGTTCCGTCATCGCCGATAGCGCGATTGGCGGGCAAGAGCATCGGAATGAACGCACCACGGATCTGATCGACGTCAAACCCACGATCGAGCAGCCAGGCAATGAGCTCGGCACGCTCCTGACGCGCCCTGCCTTCGAGGTTCTCGAGCAGCCCTAGCGACTCGACGTCCTTGTTGTCCTGCTCTGCTGACACGGCGCCAACGTACAACAGCGCAGCGCGTTCAGGCCTTCGTCGCGCCGATCCTGGGAGTGCGCGAACTCCGGCAGCCTGCCCCACCGCAGAGGGCGTAGCATCAGGTCATTCGGGAGACCGACAGCGTCCCTATCCAGAGTCGAGGACCCGATCATGACCACTATGCGAACCGAGTCCGCTTCCTCCGTCGAGGCACCGGTGGTCGACGACCGCCGCAAACACGAAGTCGACGCCATCGTCGACACGGCGGCCGAGGCGGCCCGAGCATTCCGCAAGCTTGACCAGCAGCAGGTCGACGCGATCGTCGAGGCGATGGTGCGCGCCGGGGTCCGCGCGGCGGCGGAACTGGCGAGTGTGGCGATCGAGGAGACTGGCTTCGGCGTTTTCGAGGACAAGGTGGTCAAGAACTATGTGGCCACCGAGTTCCTCCACGATTATTTGCGCGACAAGAAATCGGTGGGAGTCATCGATGAGGACGTCGAGAACAACATCGTGCACGTGGCCGAGCCGATCGGGGTCGTGCTGGCCATCACCCCGGTGACCAACCCGACCTCGACCGTGCTGTTCAAGGCAATCGTGGCCGCCAAGACTCGCAACGCCATTCTTTTCCGACCGTCACCGTATGCGGTGCGCTCCTGCGAACGCAGCCTCGAGATCGTCCGCACGGCGGCCGAAGCGGCCGGGATGCCACCGGGGGCGCTAGTGGTCATCCCCGATGCCGCCCACGAGGTGACGCACTATCTGTTCAAACACCCAGGAGTTGACTTCATCTGGGTGACCGGTGGACCGAAGATCGTCGCGCTGGCGAATTCGGCCGGAAAGCCGGGGCTTAGTGTCGGTCCCGGCAACGCGCCGATCTACATTCACAAGACGGCGGACCTCAAGGGCGCGGTCGTCGACATCCTGATCTCGAAAACTTTTGACTCGTCAGTCATCTGCCCGGCCGAGCAAACCTGTGTCATCGACGACGAGGTATACGACGAGGTGATGGCCGAGTTCGAGCGGATGGGTGCCCAGCAACTCACCCCCGACGAGGCCAAGGCGGTGGCGGAGTTCGCGTTTGGCTGCGGCGACAAGATCTCGCTCGAGGCGGTCGGACAGAAGGCGTCGGAACTGGCCGCCCGGGCCGGCTTCAGCGTGTCACCGACGGTGAAGGTGCTGCTGGCGCCGCTGCCGGCCGACCTGGACGAACTCGCCTCGCACCCGCTGGTGCAGGAGAAGCTGATGCCCGTGCTCGGGGTGGTGCGCGCGCGCGACGTCCAGCACGCCATCGACGTCGCCGTCCTGGTCACCGAGCACGGGGGATTGGGCCATACCTCGGCGATCTACGCCAACGACGACGACGTCATCGACGCATACGGTTTGGCGGTTCGCACCGGCCGCATCCTGGTGAACGCGCCCACCGCGGTCGGCGCTCTCGGCGGGGTCTACAACAACCTGACCCCGACGTTCTCGTTGGGGTGCGGCACCTGGGGCGGGTCGAGCACGACGGAGAACGTCAACTACCGGCAGCTGCTGAATATCAAGACCGTCTCGCGGCGCCGCACCCCGCCGCAATGGTTCCGCGTGCCGTCCAACACCTACTTCAACGAAGGCGCACTGGACAACTTGCGCGAGCTCGACTGCGAGACCGTCGTGGTGGTCACCGATGCGCTGACCGAAGAGCGCGGCGTGGTCGACCTGCTGCGCAACAGGTTGCGCACCAAGCACGTGCAGGTGTTCAGCGAAGTGACACCAGAGCCCGACGAGACGACTATCCGCCGCGGTGTCGCGCTGCTGCAGCGGGTGCAACCCGATCTGTTGATCGCCGTTGGCGGCGGCTCGGTGCTTGACGCCGGCAAGGCGATGCGGCTGTTCTACGAACATCCGGAGAAAAGCATCGACGAGTTGACGATGCCGTTCCTCGACCCCCGCAAGCGCGTGGCCGACTATCCGACCGACCGTCATCGCGTCCAATTGGTGGCTGTCCCAACGACATCGGGCACCGGGTCTGAAGTCTCGCCAGCGGCGGTGTTGACGGTGCGCGGGAAGAAGGAGACGCTCGTCGACTACAGCCTGGTGCCTGACCTCGCGATCGTCGACCCGGTCCTGACCTCGTCGATGCCGCAGAAACTGACCGCCGACACCGGCATCGACGCGCTGACCCACGCGCTGGAGGCGATGGTCTCGATCTTCGCTTCGCCTTACACCGATGCGTTGTGCGCCCAGGCGGTACGGCTGATCTTCGACGCTCTGCCGAGAGCGTACGAAGATCCCGACGATCTCTCCGCGCGAACGGGTATGTCCAACGCGGCAACCCTGGCCGGGCTTGCATTCTCGAATGCATTCGTCGGGACGAATCATGCCCTGGCCCATGCCGTCGGCGCGAAATTCGGAATCGCGCATGGCCGGGCGAACGGGATTTTCCTGCCGCATGTGCTGCGCTACAACGCGAGTCTGCCAAGCAAGTTCATGCCCGCGCCCGGATATTCGGCCTACGTCGCCCCGGCCAAATACGCGCAGCTCGGCCAGCTGGTCTTCGGTGGCCATGACCCCGACGAAGGCCGCCGTCGGTTGTTCCAAGGGGTTGACGATCTGCTGGACCGACTGAACATGCCTCGCTCGCTCAAGGAGTTCGGCGTCGCCGAGGATGAATTCCTGGCGGCGCTGCCGGCGTTGGCGATGACGGCGTTCGAGGATCTCAGCAACCGCACCAATCCGCGGATGCCCTTGGTCAGCGAGATCACCACATTGCTTCGGCTGGGCTACTACGGTGATGCCGGCCTCGGGCAATCATCCGGCCCCGAAGACCGCGACGGTCACGGCGACTCCCATTAGGGCGCGTGCGGCAGTCGTGGCATTATCGCGACGTCGGTGCTGTCGGCCGTCGGGCCGTGCCAAGATACCCACCATGACTGTAGTTCTGGTACACGGCAATCCGGAGACTGATGCTATCTGGGGTCCGTTGGCCGATGCCCTCGGGCGCGACGATGTGGTCCGGCTCTCACCACCGGGATTCGGGGCTCCGCTGCCCGACGACTTCCCGGCCACCTACTTGGCTTACCGTGACTGGCTTGAGGGTGAGTTGGAGGGTTTCGATGAACCGGTCGATGTGGTCGGGCATGACTGGGGCGGCGGCCATGTGGTGAACGTAGTGATGCATCGACCGGAGCTTGTGCGCAGCTGGGCCAGCGATGTCGTCGGATTGTTCGACCCCGACTACGTTTGGCATGACCTCGCGCAGGTGTGGCAGAGACCAGGTGCCGGCGAGCAGCTGGTGAATACGATGCTCGGCGGCACAGTCGAAGACCGTACCGAACAGGTGGCCGCGTTAGGCATCCCGATGGACATCGCGACGTCCATCGCCGCGGCCCAGGGTCCAGAGATGGGTCGGGCGATCCTGTTGTTGTATCGCTCGGCGGCCCAACCCGCGATGGCTGAAGCCGGTCGCGCTCTGGAGAACGCCGCGGCTCGGCCGGGACTTTCGCTACTGGCGACCGAGGACCCCTACGTTGGCTCAGACGAACTCCGGCGCCGGGCCGCGGACCGAACGGCAGCCCGGACGGAGGTGCTCGACGGGCTGGGACACTGGTGGATGGTGCAGGACCCCGCGCGTGGCGCGGCTGCTCTCACCCGCTTCTGGGAATCGCTTGGCTAAGTGGGCCGAACCGGCCGGCCCCTCATTCGATGGCATCGCCATAGATGTCTAAGAGCCGAAACCTCGTCGCATCGAGATGCTCTCCGAGAACTGCGATGACACGCTTCTGCAGCTCGTATCCGAGTTCGTGATCCTCTTCGCACTTCTCGCGCAGGCACTTGCCGTCGAAGACGATCGCTCGCGTCATATCGGCCGCGCGCGCATCGAACCGCCAGTTATACGGCGGTACCAACCAAGACCATCCGAGGATTTCCCCGGCTCCGAGCGTCTGAATCGTCAGGCCGCCGCGGCCGGGAACGGAGGTTTCGAGCGCGACCTTGCCGGCGCGAATGAGGTAGAAGTGCTCGGCCGCCTGGCCTTCACGGCAGATCAGCTCACCAGCGTTGAAGCGCATGTTTGACGCGCAGCCGACCGCCAACTCCAGATAACGCGGATCCATCCCGCTGAAAAACGGATGGCCGGCCAGAACGCCTTCTAGCGTCCTCACTGCGTGTTCCTTTCACCGGTGCCCAATCAACCCCCTTGAGACGGACCATAGAGGACTGCGGCGGCATTCGTCCGCGATCGGCGAAAAGCGATTGCCAGGCAGAGAATGACGCCACGGCGCCGACTGCTGCCGCTAGCGGCGCGCGGTTTCCCGTCTGGCTGTCGGGCCGTGCTCGTACGATGCCGTCGTGATCCCCGGAAACATCCCGAAGAGCGATGCGATCGAGCTGGACGACGATCCGAGTCCCCTTCGGATACCCGACGTGGCGGGCCTCTCACTGGCCGCAGCTGCGCTGGCGTATGCAAAGGCAGGCTGGTACGTCCTGCCGACCGACCCCGCCGACATCAAGAACCCCGGCAGCGTTGTGCATGGTCACTGGCAGGACAAGTCGACCCGCGAGCCCGAGCAGATACGCGCGTGGTGGCGCGAAAGCCCCGGCAACGGCATAGCCCTCCACCTCGGCAAGTCAGGAGCGGTCGCGTTCGACCTCGACATTGACGACCTCGACGTGATCGCACGCGCCGGCCGACCGGACATCGCCGAGGCGCTGCGGTCGGCCGCGGTGATACAGACCACCCGACGTCAGGGCGACCGCGGCCACTACCTCTATGCGACGGCACCGGGCGAATCATTTGGCAACGGCCCGGGTGCGTTCCGGCGCTGGGGGCAGGTGCGAGGGCGCAACGGCGTCATTATCGCCGCCCCGACTCCACACCCCGACGCCAAGACCAAAGGCGGCCACTACCAATGGAAGCGCGTCGGCGCGTTGCATCGGCTCCCGGAAGCGCTGCGAGCATCACTGTTGGCGGCCGCGGGCGAAGCCGACCCACTCACCAAAACGGAGCTAGAGCAGTTCCTGGACACCTACGCAGGCGGCGGCTGCGGGCGCGAGGGCTGCCGCAACTCCCCGAAAGGTCCGGTCACCAAGTTCAAAAACCAGGTGGCCGGGGGGTGCTCTCGGCACGACACGATGGCGAGCGTGCTGCCATGGGTATTGTCCGAGGCGATGGCCGGGTGCTACTCGGCGCGCGAAGCCTGCGAGCAACTTTACAAAGCGTTCGCAGCAGCGTTCACCGAGGACGACGACCCCGCCCGGCGCGGCCAGCTGGACAACGAGTACGTCAGGCTTGCCCAGTGGGCAGCGGCGCACGCCGACCCGGCCCGCGCACACCACACCGACCGGCCACTGGGGCTTGGCCGGTTCGCATACCGGCCACAGCTGGCGCGATTTGCACGCCTGAAATGGCGCAGGTATCGGTAGCAGCGCCGACGACTGTTCACGCCGGCAGCTTCCTCCACTTGCGTTAGGGCGGGCCGGCCAGTTATCGCCCAAAATATGCTCGTTTAGGGCCTCACCGCAGCCATCCGATTTTCGTCACGCCCATGACTATCAGCCCGCGGGACGGGAGAATAGCTTTGCTTTATAGGAGAAGGTTATTCTCCCAACTTGAGAGACGCTGACTCGCACAACGATCGGAGTCCGATATCGACGCCTGGATTCTGGACGCGGTACGTACACCCCGTGGGCGAGGCCGCCCCGACGGTGGACTGCACGGCGTTCACCCGCAGAACCTATTCGCCCGTTGCCTCACCGCGCTGGCCGAGCGCACCGGCTTCGAACAGGCCGATGTCGATGACGTGATCGCCGGCAACGGCATTCTCAGCGGTGACCACGGCGACGACATTGCGCGCTTGTCGGTTCTCGTGGCCGGCTGGCCGGAGACGGTTCCAGGGATGACGCTGAACCGATTTTGCGGGTCGGGCCAGCAGGCCGTCACCGTCGCGGCGTCCGCGATCGCCGCCGGCAGCGAGGACCTGGTGATTGCCGGAGGAGTCGAATCGATGTCCCGGTGGGACGTCACGGCCGGAATCCCCACGATCGACGGCAACAACCCCGACTTCCGCGCGCTCTACCCAACAGTGCCGCAAGGCATTTCGGCTGACCTCATCGCCACTCTGGAGGGGTTCACCCGCGAGGTCGTCGACGCCTATGCCGTACAAAGCCAGGGTCGGGCCGCCACGGCCATCGAGGAGGGGAGGTTCCTTCGCTCCTTGATCGAGGTGGCCACGCCCAATGGCTCGTTCGCACGCGACGAGCACCCCCGCCCTGGCAGCTCCGCCGAGACATTGGCGCGGCTGAAGCCTGCCTTTGCCGCGATGGGCGCGACGCGCGCCGATGGTGAGCAACACACGTTCGACGAGATTTGCCTGCAGCGCTACCCGGACATCGATCATGTCGACCATGTCCACCATGCGGGCAATTCCTCCGGAGTGGTCGACGGCGCCGCCGCCGTTCTGGTCGCCTCCTCCAACTGGATGCACGCCCAGCGCGCAACCCCACGGGCGCAGATTCGCGCCACCGCCGCGATCGGTAGTGAACCGATCATCATGCTCACCGCCCCCGGACCTGCGGCTCAGCGATGTTTGGAACGTGCTGGCATGAGCGTGGCGGACATCGACCTGTGGGAGATCAACGAAGCCTTCGCCGCAGTCCCGCTCAAGACGATGCGCGACCTCGACATCGACCCCGACGTGGTCAACGTCAACGGCGGCGCGATCGCCCTCGGCCACCCCATCGGCGCCACCGGGGCAATGCTTATCGGCACCGTCCTCGACGAGCTGGAACGTCGCGACCTGACAACCGGACTGGTGACCATGTGCACCGGCGGCGGAATGGGTACCGCGACGATCATCGAGCGAGTGTGACCATGATGAGCACACTGGAGCTCGACCGGCCGTGCGATGGGGTCGTCGTCGTCCGTCTGAATCGCCCGGAGCGGCTCAACGCCATCAACGAGGCGATGCAAACCGAATTAGGCCAAGCGCTGGGCAATCTGAACACCGACCGCTCAGTGCATGCCGTTGTGCTGACTGGTGCCGGACGCGGTTTTTGTGCCGGGATCGACATGCGCGACTTCGGTCCCTCAATGTTGGAGGCGACCGCTCCGGCGCTGGACCGGATGCGCTTTCAGGAAAAGATGGCTGCGCTCGCGGAAGCCATTCGTGCGTTGCCACAGCCCGTCATCGGGGCGGTCAACGGCCCGTGCGTCGGAGCCGGACTAGCGCTGTGCCTGGCAGCCGACGTCCGGATCTGTTCGGCGGCCGCATCGTTCGGCAATGCCGCCATCCTGCTCGGGCTTTCGGGCGCCGAGATGGGCATGAGCTACCACCTGCCGCGCATCGTCGGCACCAGCGTAGCCGCCGACTGGATGCTCACGGGGCGCACGGTATCGGCGACCGAAGCCGACCGGCGCGGTCTGGTCAGCGAGGTCGTCGAGCCAGATCGGTTGGCCGAACGCGCGGTGGAGTTGGCTTCGCTGATAGCAAGCCATTCGCCGCTGGGTGCGCAACTGACCAAGCGTGCCCTACAGGTCAACACCGACGCTGCGAGTCTCTCTTCGGCACTGGAACTGGAGAACCGCAATCAGGTGATTTCGCACGCATCCGATGAGGCGGCCGAACGCCGCAAAAAGTGGTCTTCATGACGGGCCCCTTGCATGGCGTACGCATAATCATGATGGGCGGGCTAGGGCCTGCCCCGTTTTGCGGAATGCTGTTGGGGGACCTGGGCGCAGACGTCGTACGCGTCGATGGCCTCGCTGGTGTGGACGGTGCGCCGCCCATCGACTACACGGTCCGCCGCAGCCAACGGTCACTTGCCGCGAACGTGAAAGATCCCCGCGGTAGGGAACTGGTCCATCGTCTCGCCGCCGACGCCGATGCCTTCGTCGATGTCTACCGGCCCGGGGTGGCCGAACGACTGGGGATCGGCCCAGACGCGCTGCGGGAGCGCAATCCTCGTTTGGTGTATGCCCGCATGACCGGGTATGGACAGGACGGACCCCTGGCCGGCCACGCCGGTCACGACATCAACTACATTGCGCTGACCGGTGCCTTACACGGCATCGGCACCGCCGAATCACCAATACCGCCGCTGAATCTGGTCGGAGACTACGGCGGCGGCGGAATGTTGTTGGCGGTCGGTCTGCTGAGCGCGATCCTCGAGGCCCGCGAATCCGGTGCGGGTCAGGTACTCGACGTCGCGATGGTCGACGGCGTCGCAACACTGCTGGCCCCGTATTTCGGGATGGTTCCCGCGGGCACGTGGCGCGACCAACGCCAAAGCAATCTGCTCGACGGCGCCGCCCACTTCTACGGCGTGTACGCCACGGCCGATGGCGGCCACATCGCCGTCGGCGCGATGGAGCCGAAGTTCTACGCGGAACTGTGCGATCGCCTCGGCGTCAACGTGCCCCACGCTGCTGACGAGCCGGCGGCGTGGGCCGCGCACCGCGAGACGCTGGCCGCCCGTTTCGCTGAAAAGTCCCGCGACGAGTGGGAGCGGCTCCTCAGTACGCCGGGATGCTGTGCGACGCCGGTGCTTTCGTTACAGGAGGCACCGCGACATCCGCATCTTGTCGCGCGGCAAACATACATCGACGTCGACGGCATTACTCAACCCGCGCCGGCGCCACGCTTTTCCCGGACCCGACCGGCGACCCCCTCATCCCCGTCGCTGCCGGGCGACCACACGCATGCGTTGCTGCAAGAGATGGGCTTGGACGAGGATGCCGTCACCGCGCTCGAGGACGCCGGTGTGGTGGCTCAAAGCAAGGCCCAGTGACCTAACTTAGAGAGGACGACACATGTCGTGGGACTTCTCCACCGACCCAGAGTGGGCGCAACAACTGGAATGGGTCGAGGAATTCGTGCGCGAAGAGTGTGAACCGATCGACTTGATCGTCAAGGAGTCCCACGATCTGGGCGATCCGGTGCGTCAGGCGCTGATTCCGCCGCTGCAGGGGATCGTCAAGAAGCGCGGGCTGTGGGCCACCCACCTCGGTCCGCACCTGGGCGGGCCCGGCTACGGTCAGGTGAAACTGGCGCTGCTCAACGAGATTCTGGGCCGATCGGAGTGCGCGCCGATCGTCTTCGGCTCTCAAGCTCCCGATTCGGGCAACAGCGAAATCCTGGCGCACTACGGCACACCGGAGCTCAAAGCCCGCTACCTGGAGCCGCTGTTGGATAACCGCATCGTTTCGTGTTTCTCGATGACCGAGCCGCAGGGCGGTGCCGACCCGAAGGTGTTTCGCACCACCGCGGTGCCCGATGGTGATCACTGGATCATCAATGGGGAGAAGTGGTTCTCGTCGTTCGCATCCACGGCGTCGTTCCTCATCGTGATGGCGATGACCGACCCCGAGGCGCCGCCCTACGAGCGCTACTCGATGTTCGTCGTTCCCGGCGACACCCCCGGAATCAACGTGCTACGCGACGTCGGACTGGGATACCAGCCGCTCGGCGGCGGTGGGCGCGAGGGTTATGTCCGCTACGAAAACGTGCGTGTACCCGCCGATCACATGCTGGGCCCACGCGGTGGAGCGTTCGTTGTCGCGCAAACCCGCTTGGGCGGCGGGCGGATTCACCATGCGATGCGTACCGTAGGCCTGGTCCGTCGGATCTTCGACATGATCTGTGAGCGGGCAGTGTCGCGCTACACCCAGGGCGAGGCGCTGGCCAATAAGCAACTCGTCCAGGAGATGGTCGCGGACTCGTGGATGGAGATCGAGGCGTTCCGGCTGCTGACCCTGCAAACCGCCTGGAAGATAGATCAATTCAATGACTACAAGGCGGTGCGTGCCGACATCTCGGCGGTGAAGGCGATGATGCAGAAGGTGCTGCATGATGTGTCGTCGCGGGCGCTTCAGCTGCACGGATCGTTGGGCACCACTCATGAGATGCCGTTCGTGCAGTACCTGGTCGAGTCGTTTGTGCTCGGACTTGCCGACGGTCCGACCGAAGTACACAAGGTGACGCTGGCCCGGCTGTTGCTGAAAGACCGTCCGGCTGCGCCCGATCTGTTTCCCTCCGAACATTTGCTGCGGCTGCGCGCGGCCGCGGAGGCGAAGTTTGCTGACAAGTTGGCAGGTATCCCCCGCGGCTAGGCCAGCATTGACCGGGCACGCGCCAGCAACCTCGGCAGAGTGACTGCCATGGCTTCCAATTCGGCCCGCGGCGAGCGCCGTCGGCGATTGTGCTTGACGATCAGCGACCACGTCGCCGCAGACTTGAAGCACGCCGACGCGGTGAACCAGGCCAAGTCGGTGACCTCGCGACCCAGCTGGTGTTGGTAGATCTCGGCGAGTTCGGCGGTCGGCGGTGCCATGCCGGCCGAAGCCGGAACACGTTGGTAGGTATCCGGGTCGCAGTTGATCAGGAACCAGCCCGCATCGATACGCGGATCACCTATTGACCAGATTTCCCAATCGATTACCGCGTTGATGCGGGCTCCGGTGGCCATCAGATTGCCCAGCCGGAAGTCACCGTGCACCGCACTGGGCCTCATCGCAGTTGGCGCGCAATCCAACAACGCATCGCGCACGCCTTGCCAGCCGGGTACCAGCGCCGCATCGACGGTCTGCAATGTGTCACACCAGCGCTGGACTTCTGCGACCGGATCGATGACCGGTTCGCCGCCCAGGCCGAGACCATTCGGCGACAGACTGTGCAGCGCAGCCATGGCCCGGCACGCATTGCGGTACCGCTCCGGCAGATCAGGACTTGGTGTGCAACCGTCGAACAGCGGCTCCACACAGTCGCCCTCGACATGAGACATTACGAACAGCGGTGGGGTATGCGGCGGACTACCCGGATCCTCCCAAAGCAGCTCGGGGACCGGGACCCGTGTCGCAGCAAGCGCTTTGATGATGCGAGCCTGACGCAGCACGTCGCGGTGCGCGACCGGCTCGACACCCGGCGGGGCAACCTTGATCACCACTGGTCGGCCATTCAGGGTGCCCCTGAAGGTAAGGCTCGAAGCGCCTCCCGAAAGTGGAGTGACGTCGGTGATGTCGGCGCCGGCGAGTCGCCGTCGCAGCTCATTCGGATCGAGTTCGACCATTCAGTCGGCCGGCTTGAACCAGCCGACTTCGGCGAGGAAGGGCCGGGTGTGCGCGATGCGCCCGGTCAGTCTCTTCGGATCACCGGTGCACAACCGGAAAGCCGTCTCGGTGATCAGTTCGATGTCCTCGGTGTCGGTCTTGGCCAGGTCCAGGGTGCCGGCTCCGGGTGTCGCCACGGGATTGGACGGGGCGGCGGCGTTGACGGCGATCCCGTCGTCGTACAGTTCGGCCGCAAGACTTTTCGTCAACCGATTGAGCGCGGCTTTGGCCGTGCCGTAGATGCCGAAGCCTGCGGTCCGGTCGAACTCCGAGAATGGCGGCCCGGGTGGCAGATCGCCGGCTACCGAAGTCAGGTTCAAGATCCAGCCCCGTCCGCGCTCGCGCATCGCGGGAATCGCCAACTGACTCAGCTGCAACGGCCCGAGGACGTGCATCTCCAGCATCAGCCGGGCCCGCCGCTCGGGAAACCCGTCAAGGGGCCGCAAGAAAGTCACCGCGGCGTTGTTGACCAGGATATCCGGGGCGCCGACGGCGCCGACCACCTCAGCGAAAAGTCTTTCACGGTCGTCGGGCTGGGACAGATCCGCTTGGACGGCGACGGCGTGGCCGCCGGCGGCCACGATTTCGTCGCGGGTCTGGCTCAGCGATCCCTGGTACTTGGGATCGGAGTCCATCGTGCGGGCGGTCAGCGCCACCGTCGCACCGTGCGCGGCAAGCCGTGCGGCGATTGCCTTGCCCAGACCTCGGCTGCTTCCGGTGACCAGAGCCACCATCCCGTCACACCGTAGGTCAGGGTTCATGTTGACCTCCTCCGGACTGCCCGACCGCGCGGAAACGGCCTCTCCAAAGTAGAGAATGTCATTATCACGGATCGAGCGAAAGTATAGGCACGCTTCGGCTGCGCCCCTTGTGCTAGTCCCCCACAACCATCGCTGTCCAGGCGAGCAGTCGCCGCCACAGCCGATGCCGACTCGACGCCATGTTGTGGCAGTGTGCGCTGTCGGCCAGGACGACGGTGGTGATGTCGGGGCTGTTGCGATACAGGCCGGCCTCGAGCAACGGAACGTCGATCCGTGCCGCGTGCTCGGCGACGACGCCGGGGATCATCGCGGTGCCGAACACCCGCGGGACTACCGACTTTGCGGTGACCGACTTTGCGGCGACGACATCGGCGGGGACGTCGGCAAGGTGAAACCAGCTCTGCAAGTGCTCGCGGGGGCCCTCGAAATACGGCTGCGGAAGCGCGGAAAGGATTTCCTCGGCCAGCTCGGCGCGGCCTTGCGGAGTTACGGAGCGGGCGATGAACGCAGGATCCAGGTTCTGGGGTTGACCCCTGATGGTGGACACCTGACTGGTGGGACTGCTGGTCCCGCGGGAAGGATGTCCGCATGTCGGGCAAGCGTCGCAAGTACACTCCGGAGTTTCGGGAGCAGGCTGCCCGCCTGGTGATTGAGACCGGCCGCCCGGTGGCTCACGTGGCCGCCGAGATCGGTGTCGGTGAACAAGTGCTGGGGCGTTGGGTGCGCCTCCAACGCCGAGCCTTATTGGCTGGTCATACTGGCGCGGTGTTAGATGCCGATGAACGCGCAGAGCTGGAGCGTCTGCGCCGTGAAAACGCCGAATTACGTTTGGACCGTGAGTTTCTGAAAAAAGCCGCAGCCTTCTTCGTCTCCGAACACAACCGGTAGAAGCCTACCGGGTGATCGAGGCGGAGAAGGCCACCTACACGGTTGAGCGGATGTGCGAGCTGCTGGAAGTGTCGCGCTCGGGGTACTACAAGTGGCGCAAATCCCGCGAGCGCGGACCGACCCCGTCACAGCAGCGCCGCGCCCAGCTGGACGCCAAGGTCGCCAAGTTCCACGCGGCTTCTGACGGTGTGTACGGCGCCCCACGCATCTTGGCCGATTTACGAGACGACGGTGAGCAGGTGTCACGCAAAACGGTGGCGGCCTCGCTGCGCCGCCAGGGATTGGCCGGGGTCTGCCCCCGCCGGTTTGCGCCGGTCACCACAGTGGTTGATCTGGATGCTGCGGTACCTAAAGACCTGGTCAAGCGTCGTTTCGACACCGGGATACTCAACCGGGTGTGGACCTCGGACATCACTTATCTGGGCACTGGTGAGGGCTGGCTGTATTTGTGTGCTGTCCGCGATGGCTGCTCACGGCGGGTGATCGGCTGGGCCATCGATGATTACCTGCACACCGATCTGGTCCAGGCAGCCTTGGAGATGGCCGTGGCGATGCGCGGCGAGCTCGCTGAGCAGGTCGTGATGCACGCGGATCGCGGCTGTCAGTACACCTCGGCGCAGCTCGCGCGGTTCGCCCGCGAGCACAACCTGGCCCGCTCGGTTGGCCGTACAGGAGTGTGTTGGGACAACGCCCAGCAGGAATCATTCTGGGCGACACTGAAAGTCGAGTTCTACGACCGCTACGTGTGGCCCACCAAGGCCGCCGCCAAACTCGCCGTCGGCGACTGGATCGAGCGCGTCTACAACCGGCGCAGACGCCACTCATCGCTAGGTATGATTTGCCCCGTCGAGTTCGAGAACCGACTCACTCAGACGGCACAAGCCGCCTGACCGTGTGTCCACCAACCGGGGTCAAGCCCAGGTTCAGCGGTGCGACGTGTTGATTGGTACAGCCGAGAATTCCCAGCGCGGCGTAGCTGGAAAACAGCGATTGTTGAGTGATCGCCAGATATCCACCCAGCGAATGCGCTAGGGCCACGGGCGTTCCATGGTTGCCGGTTAAAGCCGGCAGTGCGGAGACGGCACACGCCAGTGTGGCAGCGATGTCAGTGAAATCGAAATCGCGTACCGGTTTGGAGCTTTCGCCGGTGCCCAACGGATCGATCGTCACGACCCCATACCCATTGCCGGTAGCGAACTCAGCGAAGCTATACCCGCGATGCCCGGGAATGGTGAGATCCCAGTATTCGCGGCTGTAGGTGCCACCCGGCAGGCAGACGAACACAGCGTCCGCCGAAGCGGCGGCGCGCGCCGGGTAGTAGGTCGCTGCCAACGATGCCCGCTCCCCGATCACGTCGCTGACATCAAACCGCAGGGGCTGCGCGGGAAACGTCATCAGGCGCAATTCCTTCCGAATGACCGGGAGACGATCGTCGAAAGAACGCTGCCTCGTATCGACTCGATGTCATGTACACACTTACATGTACGTCCGTACGCAAGGAGGCGTCTTGACCTATCTGCTCCTGCTCTGCGCGATCTTCGCGGAGGTGGCCGCGACCAGCCTGCTCAAGAGCACGGAAGGTTTCACCCGACTGTGGCCGACCGTAGTCTGTCTGGTCGGTTACGCCGTCTCTTTCGCACTCCTGGCGTTGTCGATCGCGCGCGGCATGCAGACAGACGTCGCCTATGCGTTGTGGTCGGCAATCGGCACGGCCGCTATCGTGCTGATCGCCGTGGTGTTCCTCGGCTCCCCAGTGTCCGTGGCCAAGGTCGTCGGAGTCGCTCTGATCATCGCCGGCGTGGTCACGCTGAACCTGGCCAGCGCCCATTGATCTACGTCAACGCCGATTTGTCCGAGCAGATCTCCACTGCGGGCAAGGAAGCGTCGGGCACTGGGAACATGAAGTTCATGATCAACGGCGCCTTAACCATTGGCACGCTCGACGGAGCGAACGTCGAGATGCGCGAAGAGGTCGGGCCGGAGAACTTCTTCCTGTTCGGTCTGACGGTGCAGGAGGTCGATGCGGTCAAGGCAACGAGGTACCGCCCAGCCGAATACATAGACGCAAATGACGAGTTGCGCGCGGTGCTGAATCTGATTGCCGACGGGACGTTCTCGCACGGCGATACCGAGGTGTTCCGGCCGGTCGTGGACAACCTCCGCTACGACGACCCCTTCCTGGTGTGCGCCGACTACGAGTCCTACGTGAACCGCCAAGAGCAAGTGAGCGCCGCGTGGCAGGACAGGGATTCCTGGACGAAGATGTCCATCCTGAACACCGCACGCAGCAGCAAGTTCTCGTCTGATCGTGCCATCGCCGAATACTGCGACGAGATCTGGAGCGTCTGGCCGCTGACCGTCAAGATCTGAGCCACCTGGCTAGGGCGACCTAGTCAGCGTCGCACTGGCGATCGCGGCGTTAACGGGTCTCTCTTGCGACAAAAATGGTGATGTAACCGATGGGGATGCCCGTGCGGGCGGCGACGCATTCTCGCGCTACCAACTCGACCGTCGCCCGACGGCTAGCGTGGGCGACCGTACCGATCTCAGGGATCCGAATGAGCCACCCATCGGTCTCGCGAGTGACTTCGATGTCGAAGCACTGACCGACCTTCGGGAAGTTCACACGATGAGCGAGGTGTTGGGTACGGCCGCTGCCGAGCGATCGTGCCCGTCGCAGAGTGGGCTGAATAGGCATGGGTTTTTCCTGGGTCGACGATGAGCCGGGCGCAAGAGTAATGCGAATCGGGGCAAAATACCTAATCGGCCGAGGCCGGTGCGGGCGGGCGGCCGATGAATACCCGCCCTGAACGGTCTTCGGCGGATTCCACGGCCGCGTCAGGATCCACCCCTGGTGCGACGGTCGTCATTGGTAGCCTGGCAAATCGGGCACTCCGCTGGCTGTCAGCCAACCGCCGCCGTCGACGACCAGTATTGCCCCCGTCACGTATGACGCCGCATCGCTGGCTAAAAAGAGCACCGTTTCGGCAACTTCGGTGGTAGAGCCGGGGCGCCTCAGGGGGTTTTGGAGGGTGCGGTGTTGGTCATCGCCGGCTATTCTCTTGACTCCCTCGGTTCCTGACATCGCCCCGGGGGCAACGATATTCACCCGAACGCCGTCGGGTCCCCATTCGATCGCACAGGCGCGGCTCAGCGCATCGACACCGGCCTTGGCCGACACGACGTGAGCTTGCAGGGCCATACCGCGGTACTGGATCGCCGCGCTGATGTTCACCACGGCTCCGCCGTGGTCACGCAGCCACAGCTCGTACGCCGCCTTCGACACGTTGAATGTCCCGACGAGGTCGATGTCGACCACGGCTTTGAATCCGTTGGGACTCAAGCCGCTGATCGGGACGGGGAAGTTTCCGGCGGCATTGTTCACGACAACGTCGAGTTGGCCGAACGTTCGCAACACGTCCTCGATGACCGCCGTCACTTCTTCGTGGCGCCGGACGTCGCAGACGCCGTAGACGGCCTCGATCCCCTCCTCCTGCAAGGCCGCAACGGCCGCTTGGAGATTGGCTTCCTTCCGGCTGCAGATGGCGACGCGAGCGCCGTGACTGCCCAGCACCCGGGCGATCTCGAGGCCTAGTCCGGTAGCGCCGCCGGTGACTAATGCGACCTTCCCGTGCAAGAGGTCGGCCCGGAACGGACGGCGGTGAGCGCTCACGACAGGTGCGCGGGCATCGTGCCGACGCCGTGCTTGCCGGGGTCGATCGTCATCCGCATCCAACGTCTGATCCGTTCCTCGCTGTAAAGCGCCATCCCGATGCTCATCCCAGCTGCTCCCGACAACGTTCACAGGCTACGTCGCGGTCGCCCAGTCCTGCGCGGGTTTCACTGGCCGTGCCCGAAGCAGCGTCTCATTTCGCCACCGGGCGCCCGGCAACCGGCAGTGGACATTCCGGCGGTCCGCCGCGAGGATCAACATAACGACTCTTGGCAGGAGAAAAGTGACACTACGATTCCCATTATTTGTCCTGGCCCAGTTAACCCTGGCGCTGGCAATGCTCCGACCACCAAAAAGGCTCCCAACGCACCCCCGGTGTCCTTAGCCAGAACGATGAAGACCCACGAGGGTCGCTGGGGCTTTTCTTGTTTCATGACAGCCTGCCGACCGAGAAGTTAGGTTTGGGAATGAGCACGGACTGGATTAATCGCGGCATCCTGCTCGCCGTGGTGATGATCGGAGCGATCGCTTACGTCGCGCTTTACGCTCACGCCTCAACCTACTTCAGGTTGTGCGCGCCGGTCGGCCTGGCCTTCGTGGTGGGACTGGTCATCTACGAAGTGGTTAGGGACCGGAACCGCCCCAAGCCCTGAGCCCACTTGCAATGTCGGCCCTCACTGGCCTCTACGCATGGACGGGATTCGACCTGCAGGTCAAGAGAACCAACTGTTTGAGGTAGCGTTTTGAGAAGTCTTCGATAGTTCGGCAGCGAAGCAAAGGACTGGAATAATGAATTTGAGTTTTTTTGGTTATCTGACCATACTTGCCCTTGCGCTGGTATTCGTGCTGGCTGCCTTTGCTTTTGTATTCGTAAAACGGATGTGCGACCGAGCACCTACTCCGATAAGTGAAGAACTGGGGAGCGTCAAAGCGGTTATGGATAAATTGCGCAAACGCGAACCGATGTCGAAGGATGAGTTGGATTTTGCGAAGCAAATCATTGCCGATCGTGGATCCTTGATGGCGTACTCCATCCCCGGTGCCCTATTCATGGTGGGATGCTTCTATGTGTTCGGCAGTCTTGAATACTTGCATGGAGCGGCGCCCTCCGAGCGAACATTTCTCGGGGTGATCCCCATGTTGACCTCCACGAACCTCACCATTCGGCTTCTCAGCAGCGCAAGATTGAAAGGGCGTCTGCAGAAAATATCTTGAAGCAGCGCAAGGCAGGTGGTGCGGTCACCGACCGTTGAACCGGGCCATTCTCAAGCTGGCAACATTGTTAGCAACAAAAACACGTTCACGCCTGTTCGTGGTACTGCCGGTTTCGTTGATTCCCGGTGAGTTGAAGACTGGGCCCATCCGTGCTGCCGACAGCATCGGCAGGTGATAACGTCCGCACACCCGGTGTTCGCGTTCCGGCCCAGTGCTGGTATTCTCTGTACGTTCATATATCAATCTAGTTGATATATGGCCAGGTTTTGTCCGTCCTGGCACGGGGGTCGGGAACGAAGCGAGAACGCGAGGTCTGGGACCGAATTCCGAAAGGTGATCGAGTGAGCCCTCGTTCAGTCGGCAGGACTGTCTTGGAGCGAACCTGGATGCCGCTGGTTGCCGTCGTTGCGGTCGGTGTGGGTGCGCTGTGCATGTGGAAGGTGCACGAGCTGTCCGCCCCGGGGCCTGTCATCACCGTCAATGGCCCGCAAGCACCCGAGCAGTCCACTCCCAAACGACTCACGTATGAGTTGTTCGGCTCCATCGGAGAAGGCGGGATGCTCGTCTACGTGGACGTCGACGGGCATCCCCATCGGGTTGATCTGACAACCTTGCCGTGGTCCCACACGGAGACGACCACGCTCACCGTGGTATCCGGCAGCGTCTCGGCGCAGGTTCATGGTGGTCAAATCGGCTGCCGCATACTGGTGAATGGCGTTGTCCGCGATGAACACTCCGATACCCATCAGGATGCGGACGTCACCTGCAGGGTGAAATCCGCATGAGCGAGCATCGAGAGAAACGACCCTTCGTCGCCAGAACGGTCCGCGCCCTCGCGATACCGATCATCGTCTTTTGGGCCCTTCTGGCCGTGACGACGAACACCTTTGTGCCCCAAGTAGAGAAGGTCGCAGAAGAACTCGCGGGGCCGATGGTCCCGCACTACGCGCCGTCGCAGCGGGCGATGCTGCGCATCGGTGAAAAGTTCCACGAGTCCACGTCGACCAGCTTGACCATGGTCGTGTTGGAAGCCGACCGACCGTTGGGCGATGTGGACCATCGGTATTACGCCGATTTGATGCGCCGGCTGAAGGAAGACACCAAGCATGTGCAGTACGTCATGGATCTGTGGGGGAAGCCGATCACCGCGGCGGGGGCGCAGAGCGTCGATGGCAAGGCCGCATTTGTGCTGTTGCGTCTCGCGGGCGATATCGGCCAGATGCAAGCGAATCAGTCCGTTGACGCCGTTCGGGATACCGTCGCGAAGGACACGCCGCCGCCCGGGCTCAAGGTCTACGTCAGCGGCGCGGCTCCGCTCGCCTCGGACACGCTGGCTATTGCGAATTCGAGCTTGAACAACATCACGATCGTGGTGATCTGCCTCATCGTTGTGATGTTGCTGCTGGTGTACCGCTCCGTTTCCACCCTGCTGGTGCCCCTGGCCGGAGTTCTGATCGAGATGCTGGCCGCGAAGGGGCTTGTCGCAACCCTCGGGCATTTCGGGTACATCGAGCTCTCGTCATTCGCCGTGAACATCGTCGTCGCGCTGACCCTAGGAGCGGGGACGGATTACGGCATCTTCTTGATGGGCCGCTATCACGAGGCGCGACAGGCCGGCCAAGACAGGGAGGAAGCGTTTTACACCGCGTACCGGGGTGTAACGCCCATCATCATTGGCTCGGGGCTAACTATCGCAGGGGCGTGTTACTGCTTGAGTTTCGCGCGACTCAACTACTTCCACACCATGGGGCCGGCCGTTGCCATCGCCATGCTGTCGACCATCGCGGCAGCGTTGACGCTCGGCCCGGCCCTATTGACCGTGGGCAGCCTTTTCGGGCTCTTCGACCCGAGACGGAAGGCTAAGGCGCATCTGTATCGGCGGATCGGGGCGAGCGTGGTGCGGTGGCCGGTGCCGATCCTCGCGGCCAGTTCCGCTGTCGTCATGATCGGGGCGATCTTCGTGCCGACGTACCAGGTGAACTACGACGACCGTGCCTACCAGCCGGCCAATGCGCCTGCCAAACAGGGTTTTGCGGCGGCGGATCGGCACTTCTCGAAGAGCAAACTGTTCTCCGAGATGCTGATGGTCGAGACGGATCATGACATGCGAAACTCGGCTGATTTCATCTCGTTAGACCGGGCGGCCAAGAGCCTCATTCGCCTTCCCGGCGTCGCGATGGTGCAAAGCATCACCAGGCCCTTGGGCCGCCCATTGGAACATGCCACCCTCCCCTACCTATTCACCACGCAAGGTAGCGGGAACGGTCAACAGCTCCCGTTCAACAAGCAGCAAAACGCAAATACCGACAAGCAGGCAGAGATCCAGGCGCACACAGTCACGGTCTTGGACAGATTGATTGCCTTGTTCCAACACATGTCGGATGAGATGCACCAAACGGTTGTCACCATGGAAGACATGCAAAAGGTCACCGAGGAGTTAGATTCGGAACTGTCAAATCTCGACGATTTCTTCCGGCCGATCCGCAGCTATTTCTATTGGGAGCGCCACTGTTTCGATATAGCCGTTTGCTGGACATTTAGATCGCTATTCGAGGCGCTCGACGGCATCGACAAGATGGCCGCCGATATCAAGAACGCCGTAACGTCCCTCGAGGTCATAGACAAGCTCTTGCCGCAGATGATTGCGCAGATGAAAATCATGAGAGACGACACGGAGGCTCTACAGGCTCTTTTAGTCAACACCTACGGTTCCTCGGATCTGCAGTCCACACAGACCGACCAGACATTCGACGACATGATCAATGTGGGACTCGACTTCGACCGGTCCCGCAGCGACGACTTCTTCTACATCCCCAGAGAAGGCTTCGACAACGAAGACGTCAAGACTGGTATGACGCTCATGATGTCGCCGGACGGCAAGGCTGCTCGGTTCATCGTCACCCACGAGGGGGACGCCATGGGCCCTGAAGGCGTGCAACATGTCGAACAGTTCCCCGCAGCTATCACCACGGTGCTGAAAGAGACTTCGTTGGCCGGCGCGAGGGTTTATATCGGCGGCTCGGGATCCAACGACAAGGACATCAAGGAATACGCCGCATCCGATCTGCTTATCGTGGCGATCGCCGCCTTCGTGTTGATCTTCTTGATCATGCTGTTCATCACGCGAAGTCTGGTCGCCGCCTTGGTCATCCCCGGCACGGTGGCCTTCTCGTACGCCGGGGCGTTCGGGCTCTCCGTGCTCGTCTGGCAACACCTCATCGGCCTGCACCTGCACTGGCTGGTATTGCCGCTCACGTTCATCATCCTGGTGGCGGTGGGTTCGGACTACAACCTGCTGTTGATCGCCCGAGTCAAAGAGGAGATCGAAGCCGGGTTGAACACCGGTCTCATCCGCGCGCTCGGAAGCACGGGTGGCGTGGTGACGTCCGCGGGTTTGGTGTTCGCGTTCACCATGCTGGCGATGCTCACAAGCGATCTCAGAACTATCGGTCAGGTGGGTTCGACCGTATGCATCGGCCTGCTGCTCGACACGCTGGTCGTGCGTTCGTTCGTCGTACCGTGCATCCTCAGAATCCTCGGGCCGTGGTTCTGGTGGCCAACACTGGTGCGTTCCCGTCCGCTACGGCAGCGATAGAGCATTATCAGTTTCAGCGAATTGCGGCGATGGGCTCGCCAGTTCGATTTCGACGATGCACTCGGGAGGCAACTTCACCTGCTCAAATTTTGTGGAGCTAAAGGGACTCGAACCCCTGACCCCCACACTGCCAGAGTGAAACCGGTTGTGCTGGAACGTATTCGAGCGTTTATCGCGTGCCGAATCGTCCACGTCGACAGGCGGTTTCCGTACACTTGTGTCCAGTGCGTATTTGCGCGTGATCGAGAGTCTTAGGACACCGCTAGGACATGCCGAACGGGTGTTCGCGCTGTAGAAGGTGAGTGACGGGACTCGAACTTCCATGGGCGGTTGGGATCGACCTACATCGCGACACCCGATCGTTCGGTTCACCTGCGCCGCGGCCGAAGCGACTCAGCATCGAGTACATCCTGTTACCCGCTCATGCAACGGCGGTTGAATTGGACGGCACCGAACCGCAGTCCCGCGTTGCTGCCGGGCGGAGAGGAGAAAGAAACATCGTGACTGCTCACACCAAAAGACCCGCCGAGAGGGTCGCCAACGTCCATACGTTTGCGTCTGATACTTCGACCACGTTTGGCATGGGGCTTCGGCCAGCAGACTGTCAGCGTTTGAGGCTACGGAGCGAGCTGGAGCGGCGCGCCGAATCTTCTTCGGTTTCGGGCTCCAGCGCATCTGCCGTCTTTTGACCATGCGCTTGCTGATGAGCTGGTTGACCGTGGACTCGGTGAACGCGGTGGCTGCGACCGCCAACTATGCGGAAAACGGGGCTAGGGCTACGTCAGCTTTCGGTGGCATTTCGGCCGTCGTCCAGTCCTAACCGCTGGCGGACGACCTGGCGTGCCAAGTCCAGGATTGCTGGGTCGTCGTGGAGGATGAATTTCGTGTCGGCGGCCAGCAGCACCGCATGCAACTCGAAGGCGAGCCGGTCGGGGTCCTCGCGGGCGGGGAGTTCGTGCTGCTCAAGCGCGGTCTCCGCGAAGGCCCGGAGCAATGCCACGAAACCGGACTGGATGGCGGCAACCCGTTCCTTGACCGGCCCAGGGTGGGTGCCCATCTCCAGCGCCGTGGCAGCGAAGAAGCAGCCGCCGGGGAAGACGCGGCGCTGCACGTAGCTGAAGAACGCCTCGCACACCGCTGCCAGCTGGGCCAGCCCGGGGCGGACCGCGAGCGCAGGCTGTACGACTTCTGCGTCGAGAATCCGCTCCGCCTCGTCCACGGTCGCCAGCTGGAGTTCCTGCTTGGAGCCGAAGTGCGCGTAAAGACCGCTCTTGCTGATGCCGGTGGCGGCGGCCAGGTTTCCGATCGACAGACCCTCCAGCCCGTCCACGGTGGCCAGCGACGCCGCAGTGCGCAGGATCGCGGCGCGGGTTCGCTCACCGTCGGCGCGCGGGTGTCGTTGCGCGCGATTGCGCTGGTTCCTCCTGCCGGTCATCATGTTGACAAGATAGCACGATCGGTCGTACTCTCGGAGTTAGCACGAACGGTCGTGCTAATACAGCGGTCCAAGCTAGGCCACTGCCCTATAACCCACTTCAACCGCAAGGAGCTCACCATGCACACAACCAGCATCGTCAATGGCGTCGACGTCGACCGCCTCTCCGGAACCATCGACGCCGTCACCGCCACCCCCGCGCTGGCGCGGTTTCAGTTCCGTGCCCGCAACCACTGGATCGAGGGCGGCTACAGCCGCACGACGATCAAGGACTTCTACGGCGCTGGCCAAGAAGACGCCACCCGCACCGAGCCGTTTACCGTGGACACCGACGAGCCGCCGGTCCTGCTCGGCGAAAACCGGGCACCCACCACCGTGGAATACGTCCTGCACGCCCTCGCGGCGTGCGTGACCGGCACGATCGCCTACCACGCCGCCGCCCGGGGCATCGCGGTCGACGGCCTGGAGACCACGATCCAGGGCGACCTGGACCTGCACGGCTTCCTCGGCCTCGACAGCAATGTCCGCCCTGGCTACGAGCAGGTCCGGGTCACGATCAAGGCCACCGGCGACTTCGATGACAATCAGCTCGCCGAGCTCGCCAGCCTCACCCGCTACTCGCCCGTCCGGGACATCGTCAGCAACCCCGTCCCCGTCGCCATCGACCTAGCCCGGGCCTGAGCGATCCGCACGGTGTCCGCGCCAGCAGTCCCGCCGGCGCGGACATCATGCCCTGGCGCGCCCGGCGCACCAGATCGACAGCCCCCAGATCACCGGCGGCCCGGCTCCGTCCGGGGGCGCTGGCGCGCCGGGCTGACCAGCTCACATTTCTTCACCAGGGGTCAGATCACCGGCGCTGATCCATACGCCTCGCGATGTCCGCGGCGCACCATCATCAACGGGGACCAACGTCGTCGTTCTGCCCAGCGTCCCGCTCAGGTCGTCGCGTCAAGCCTTCCCCCGTCGCGGAACTCCTAAGCCGCCGCGCCGACAATCGATGGTGACCGCTCCGCCCAGATTTCAGCCGCCACCTACTTGTAGTCGACCGCCCACTTCGACTTGTAGAGAGGACTTGTAGAGAGCTTCCGCGACGTTTCGCCGTACCCGCGGGTGGCGAATTCGCGGAGCGCGGCATTTGGGATCGCTCCCTGCTGCGCGGCAGGGAGCCTGTGGAAGCGTGGACGTGTCATACAGAGTCTTCAACCGCTCGGCGGCGGGGGAAGCTCGATCGGATCGCGCAGACTGCGCCCCATCGCGAGGTTGGCGACCAGCGGGATGCCCATCAGGCCCATCACGGTGTTGCGCAGCAGCACCTGCAGGCGGTTGCGCGGCGCGAACGCCACGCAGAGCCCGATCGCGGCGTCCTGCTTGGCGCGCACGACCGGCGCGAGCTGGCCCTCGTAGGCCGCGAACGCCGCGCGGTGATCCCCTCCGGACCGGTGCAGCTCGGCGGCGAGCACGTACGCCTCCACCATCGCGAGCGCGGAGCCTTGGCCGGCCAGCAGCGACGGGCACGCCGCGGCATCTCCGATCAGGGCCACGCGGCCGCGCGACCATGACGGCATCCGGATCTGGCTCGCCCGATCGAAGTAGAACGTCCGGGCCTGCGGCATCCGCGCGAGCATCTCCGGAACCTCCCAGCCGACGTCGCGCAGACGCGCGCGCAGCACCTCCTGCTGCGCCGCCACATCGTCCTCGGGGAGCTTGCCCTCGTAACGGAAGATGAAGCAGAACATGGTCGCGCCGTCGCGCAGCCCGGCCCGAAGCGCCTGCACGCCCACCTCCGTGTGCATCACCGCGACGAGCTCGTCACGCGGGCGATAGCCGTCGACGTCGAACACGGCCACCGCGATGCCGAGCGAGCGCTCGAATTCCTCGTCCGGCCCGAAGGCCAGCGAACGCACCCGGGAGTGCAGGCCGTCCGCACCGACGACGAGGTTGAACTCGCGCGGGGCGGTCCGGGTGAACTCCACGCGCACGCGGTCGCCGTCGTCGTCGAGCGCCTGGACGGTGTCGTCGAAGATCGTCTCCACTTCGTCGTCCAGCGCGTCGTAGATCGCGGCCGCCAGATCGGCGCGCAAGATGCTCACGTAGCGGCCGTCGGCGCTGTCGATGACGCGGCGAGGGTCGAAGTGGGCGATCCGCCTGCCGCGGTCGGACACCTCGCGAGCTTCGCGGAAGCGATAGCCGTCGTCCAGCAGCCGAGGGACGATGCCCATGCGCTCCGCGACGTCGAACCCGGAGCCCCAGAAGTCCACTAGGTAGCCGCCCTCCCGCAACCGGGGAGCGCGCTCTACCAGTGTCGGCTCGTGCCCTGTCCGTCGCAGCCAGTACGCCAGCGTCGTACCCGCGATCCCCGCCCCGACGATCAGCACTCTCATGCGCCTCACCACCGTTAGACCATTGGTCGGACGTGCGGCCTAATGCTAACGGGGTCGTCCGGTTGTGTCCCGATACCGACGGACTACTCGAATTCTATCGATACCCCGCCGAGCACTGGATCCACCTGAGAACGACTAACCCGATCGACAGCGCCTTCGCCACAGTACGTTTGAGAACGAAGGTCACCAAAGGACCCCGATCCCGCAGCCTGACCTGGCGATGGCCTACAAGCTGATCGAGGCTGCACAGACCCGCTGGCGACTGAGGCCATCCGGCCGGGCCGGTCAGGCTCAAGGACCAACTATGGTTCGATGTTCGACCAGGGCTCGTCGTCCGGCAGCGTTTCGGCGCTGTGCGGCCCTAGCGGGTTGATTCTTGCTGCGGGGTCATCACGCTCGGGCACCGCCGTTCCGCTGCGAGCGTCGAGCACCGCATGGCCCGCGTCGTTCGGTAGCGACCGCAACAGGTCATCGGTGCCGCCGAGGGAGGCAATCGACTCAATTTGGCGCGCGGCCTCGTTGGCGAACTCGGTATCACTGATTGTCGGGCCGACTGCGACGCGGGTGGGCGCGTCGAGGCCGTAGAGCTTGGCGAGGCTGTCGAGCGTGCGCAGCACGATTCGAACGGCGTCGGCGTCCACCGGACGTGGCAGCGGACCAAAAGCTCGACAGCACACCCTCAAGGCGCGCGGAATGCACCGCCCGCAGCTCGTCAATCGACTCTCAACCTCACGGCGCGCTAGCAAGCGGGAGATCGCGTGTCGAGCGCCGCTCTCGTCGGCGTATCCGAGCTGAGCGGCGATGTGGGCGTACGGGTGGCCTTGGACGGGCTGCGGCGCGAGGAGGTCGGCGGGCTGCGGTGGTCGGACATCGACCTAGAGACCGGCGCGCTGCGTATCCGACAGGCTCGGGTCGACGTCAACGGGCGCGACATGATCGTGCCCACCAAGACCGACCGCAGCGCGCGCGATCTGCCGCTGCCGCCGCGCGAGTTGTCGATGCTCAACGCCATGCGGGCGGTCCACCTGCGCGAGCGCCTGGCCGTTGGCCGACCGCTGGCCGACGCCGACCTGTTGCTGTCGCGGGCCGACGGGACACCGCTGCCGGTGCGAGATTACAGCCGCGAGTTCGCCGCCCAGCGCAACGCCGCCGGACTCAAGGCGATCACGCTCGGCAAGCTGCGGCACTCCAATATCTCGCGGATGCGCGCGGCGGGTATCGCCGCCGATGTGGTCGCCGCCTGGCACGGCCACACCGAGCGCATGACTCAGGCGGTTTACGGGCGCGTGACCGACGACCGGCTGACCGCCGCGTCGGCGGTGTTCTCGGCAGCGGTAGGACAGAGTTAGACATCCCAGGGTCGTAGCGTGTCAAGCGGCGGCCGGAGTTATTGAGGTGCGGTGGGCCCAGGCGGTGTGTTCGTTGTAGAGCGTGTGGTGGCGTAGGCAGCCGTGCAGGATGCCGACGAGCCGGTTGCCCAGGGCGCGCAGGGCTTGGTGGTGTAGGTCGCCGGCGGCGCGGCGTTGGTCGTAGAAGGTGCGGGCGCCCGGACTGGTGGTCAGGGCGCAGAAGGCCCATTGGTCGATGGCGTCATAGAGGCGGCGGTTGCGGATGTGGCGGGCCAGCACGGCGCGTCTGCGGCCTGAGGCGACCGTCAGGGGTGATGTTCCGGCATAGTTTTTGCGACACTTGGCGGTGGTGTAGCGCTTCGGGTCGTCCCCGAACTCACCGAGCACCCGGGCGCCGAGGATGACACCAAGTCCTGGCAGGGAGCGGTAGATGTCGGCGTCCGGGTGTGCCTCAAAATGTGTCGACAGCTCGGCTTCCAGATCGCCGATCTGGCGGTTGAGCTCGACAAGGCTCGAAATTGGTCCGTTGGGCGGCGATCGAAGCGGTGCAGCGTCACCAGACCACGGCCAAAATCTCGGCCGATAAAGACCGTATCGAGGCTCGCCGCGGTAAGAACATCGCCAAGGTTGCCGCGGCACGCAAACTGCTCACGCTGGTCTACTACGGGCTGCGCGACGGCCACATCCGCGCGCTCGACCGTGCCAGCGCAGCGTGAGCACTCCGGACGCAACCCGCGCGCGGTCGCTTTTTTGTCTGACCCCCCTATCGGCGTGGTCGCCCTCTTGATTGACCCCGCGTGTTGCTACCGCACCGCTCCATGCCCCACATAAGCTGGGCGAAGGGATGACCGGCAGCCGGACCAATCCGGCCCTGCCCCAACGTATCTGCACCATCACTGCTTGGAGAAGGCCCACAACCACACAATCCCCACCCCACCGCTGATCTTCCGGCATCCGCCGAAGTGTTGCACCGGGGTAAGGAACGGACATCAAGACCGTTCGTCCTCGCTACGCTGCGGGCGCTGCGTCTTGACCCCGCTCCTTACCCGGTGCTGCGGACACGGAGGCCGAAAGCCAGCAAAACCGCCGGTCGATAACCAGTTGACAGACCCCGCCCCTTCAGGGATGACAACTTAGGAACCTGGGAAGTCTAGGCGGCGTTTGCGACGGCCGTGGAGTGGATTAGTTTGACTGCATGCCAGATGAACGCGTCGCTTCACCGTTGATGCTCGAACTTGAACCGGTCGTCATCGATACCTACTCACGCCACATCGACACGGCCACACCGTGGTATGCGCATGACTATGTGCCGTTTGATCGAGGTCAGAATTTCAAGTCCCTTGGTGGCCATGACTGGGATCCGTCGCAGGTAACGCTGCCTGACCACGTCACCGACGCACTGGAGATCGTGCTGATCACCAAGGACAACCTGGCGGGCTACCACCACCAGCTAGCCGAGCACTTCATCCTGGCGGGCTGGTGGGGCAAGTGGATCGGCCGGTGGACGGCTGAGGAGAATCTGCACGCGTTCGCGCTGCGCCAAAACCTCGTGCTGACCCGCCAGATCGACCCGATCGCCAACGAGATGGTCCGTGTCGAGCATGTGATGAATGGCCGCCGCGCCGACGACCACACCCAGGTCGAGGCCATGGTGTTCATGACGTTGTGGGAACGCGCTCATGCGGTGTTCCTGCGGCGGCTGGCCACCCAGATCGAAGAACCCGTCCTGCGCCGCCTTGTCGAGGTTATCGCCGCCGACGAAGAGCGCCACGAGACGTTCTTCGCCGAGATTGTTCGGGCCTGCCTGCGGATTGTGCCCGCCGCGACTATCGCGGCGATCGTCGCCCGCGCGCTCGAGCTGCAGGTGGTCGGCGCAGATATCGACGCGTATAAGGACAAGGTCCGCAATGTCGCCAATGCCGGCATCTCCGACCAGGACACCTTGCGCGACGTAATTTCCGACCGCATCAAGATGTGGAATCTGGCGGAGCTTCCCGAGCTGAGCAACTTCGTCGTCACGTGAGCCCGTCGGTCGCTGATATCAAAGCAGGTAATTCAGCGTCCGCCGGTCGCGATTCATGAGAATTATCGCGAGCGGCGCCTCCGATGGCCCCGCCCGGAAAAGCACGACGTCCTCAGACTGATCAGCCAACGCGATCAGAGGACCCGGCCGACCAGACCGCGCTGAGCGGCGGGCCCCGCTACAGCCCATGTGTTGGCGCCCGACCGCGCCAGCGTCAGGTCATGGGCGGCTGGTGTTCACCCACCAGGCACTGCCGGCGATCCGCTTGGTCAACCACCTCGTCGACGAGGGTCGGGTGGTCGTGCGCACCCGCCTATTTGCCACGGTGTCCACCGTCGTGCGATTGAGCAGCGATGCCGGTGTGGTGGTGGCCTACGAAGCCTACGACCTCGACCCCCAGCGGCGGGTGGGCTGGAGCATGGCGGTCACCGGGTGGGCGAACACGATCACCGACCCCGAGCGAATCGCCCGCTACGAACAACTCTTACACCCGTGGGTGAACATGACCGTGGACGCCATGATCGCGATCCAACCCGAGATCGTCACCGGCATCCGCATCATCGACGACACCCCCACGCAGTAACCGACGGTGCTAGCGAATTTATCGGCAGCGCCCGGCCAGCCACCATAAAGACTCACACGCGATTCATCATCCGCCAAGCGCTGATTTCTCGATTTGATTGGTGCGCAGTAGACAAATGAGGGGCCCAGATCTCGGTGGCGAGCAAGCGCTTCAACCAGCGCGGATGGTCTCGGACTTGGATTTGTTTTCGCAATGTTACAGTCTGCTGTGAACGCAGCTTACAGTCTGCTGTGAACGCAGCGATGAGGCTCGCTTCACGCGCCAAGGTTCGGGATAATCGCCCGGACGGTGCTGATGGCTTATAACCCCTGGGTTGGCCGCGCGGCAGCAGTTGGGAGCTACGCATGGCCGCTGGTGTATCCCTTGTGGGTATCGAGAGCCTGGTCGTGACCGCGGTGGCCGCGTTGTATTCCGGGGCGTCGGGTGGGGCCAAAGGAGGCAATCGCACCGGGTCGACGATTCCTAGTTGCGCAGACCGCCAGGGCGGCAAGGGCCATCGTGACAGGCGCGATCAGTATCGCGCTAGTGCCGTCCCGGGCCGGGTTGGGGTTCATCGTTGTGGCCGCCCGCTAACTCGGCGTCCACATTTGCAGCGCGGATTCCACGGTGATCGCGGGGAACCGGAGCACACCGCAGTGACGACTGTCACGCGATAATCCTTGCCGCACCCGGTATTTCCCTCATCCCATCGTGGAGTTGATCAATGCTGCACAAATTCTGGCAGAACTTCACCCACAACCTCTTCAAGCCGCTGTTAAGAGGGGCTCACCCATGCAACAGGATCTAACCGTTCCGACCGAAAAGCCCCGCAATGGCCTGGCCGGTCTCAAGCACTGGCGCTATGACCTTCGCTCGGGTTTCACGGTGGCTATGATCTCGCTGCCGTTCTCGATGGGAATCGCGATCACCTCGGGCGCGCCGCCGATCTGCGGGATCATGTCGGCGATAATCGCCGGTTTCGTCCTGCCGTTTTTGGGCGGCTCGTATGTGACCATCAGCGGCCCGGCCGCGGGACTGGCGACGGCCCTGTTCGCCGGCATGATCCACCTGGGACACGCCCGCCTAGGCCATAACGCCTCGACATCCGAATTGCTCGCCGTGGGATACCCGCTGGCCCTGGTTGCCATCGCCATCGCGGGCGTGTTGCAAGTGATCCTTGCCAAGTTGAAGGTGGCCCGCCTGAGCGCGATCTTCCCGGCCGCGGCCATCCAGGGCATGCTGGCGGCGATCGGCCTGATGATCATCGTCAAGCAGATCCCTCTCTTCATGGGAGTGAAGTTCGAGGCCCACGAATTCTGGGCGGTCCTGGGCGAAGTGCCCCGCCATGTCGAGTCGATGAGCCCCCAGGTCTTCGCCCTGGGGGTCGGTTGCCTGGCGGCGCTGTTCGTGCTGTCGGCCCTGCCCGGGCGGCTGCTGAAGGTCATGCCGCCTCCGGTCTGGGTGTTCCTCGCCGGCACGATCGTCAGCACACTCATCCTGAAGTTGGACAAATCCCACCTGATCAACGTGCCGGATTCGCTCGAGCACGGGGTCGTCTTCCCCCAGTTCGGTGAGGCGTTCTCCCATGCCGCACTGTGGCTCCCCCTGGCCTACCTGGTTGTCACCCTGCTCTTGATCGACGCGACCGAGTCCCTGGCGACCATCGCGGCGGTGGACAAGATCGACCCCTATCGCCGCCGGTCCGACCCGGACCAGACCTTGCTGGCCATGGGCGTTTCTAACGGCGCATCGAGCCTGCTCGGTGGCTTGACCATCATCCCCGGCATAGTCAAGAGCACGGCGAATATCCTGGGAGGCGGCCGGACCCAGTGGGCCAACTTCTACAACGCCTGCTTCCTGCTGACGTTCGTGCTGCTCGGTAGCTACGTGATCGACATGGTCCCGATGGCGGTCCTGGCCGCCATCCTCGTCTTCATCGGCTACAAGCTGTGTAAGCCCGCGCTTTGGCTCAAGGTCGCACGGGTTGGGACCGAGCAGTTCGTCATCTTCTCCACCACAGTGCTCGTGACCCTGACGACGGACCTGCTCATCGGCATCGGCGCTGGCATCGTCCTGGAGTTGCTACTGAACCTGTGGTACGTGGGCCTCTGGCACACCCTGAGGAACGGCTCGGAATTCGCCAAGCCGAATTTTGCCGTCCGCTTCCTAAGTCTCTTCCGCAATCCGGTGTCGCAACGGGAATTGGATGAGGGCACGTACCACCTGTACTTGGATGGTCCCCTTGTGTGTTTCAACCTGTTCCACGTGATTCGGGAGTTGGGGCAGCTTCCGCACGGTACACAGGCGGTGTATCTCCACTTGAGCTCGCGTGTACCTCTCGTCGATCACACGACAGGTGAGTCCCTCCGTCATTTCCTGGAGGAGTTCAGCGGCCAAGACCAGAGTCCGAGGCTGGTGATCGAGGGATGGGACCACATGCGGCCCCTGTCGATGCACGAGACGAGCACGCGGATCGCCCTGGCCGCCGCCGAGAAGCTGACCTCCACGGATCGAGCCGAGCAGGAGTTGAGGGCCGCTCAAGCAACGGATTGACGGCCGACTGACTCTTCTCTCGGCGGCCGTGAGGTCCCGGCTCGTATGCTCGCGCCATGCTCTCAGGGTAAATACATCGCATGGGGTGCGGACCGGGAACCTCCGGCCGCCGGGCCGCTCCGCTCGAAGGGTGCGTATGGCGATGACATGAAACGCCACACCCCACAGCCACGCGAGGAGTCTTGATTATCAGTAACGAAAGTTCTAACAAGCCTTCGTGTCGCCTCGTGTCGCCTCACGTCGCCTCGTAGTTTCGGGTCGTGCGGGCTGGTCGATTCCGAGATCATCCACCATGCTCCATCACGGTGACCACCAGCACCTATGTCGAGGTGATCGAGGCAGTCGAACGCGACGCGCTGGATTCGACGAGCAGCTTGTTCGGCGCCGAGCCCGGCGCGAGCGGGTCGCACTAATGAGCGACTCACACTGTCGTCAAAACTGTCGTCAAAGGTCGCGTCCCGGTCGGGGTGTAAAAGACTCGGCGGCGGGGGTTCCTTCGTGGTCGTGATGTTAGGCGATGGCGTCGACGGTTTCGGGTTGTTCGGTGGCGGGTCGGGCCGGTGGGCGCAGCGGTGTGGGTGGTTGGAGGAGTTGGCGGCGTAGGTCTTGTAGCAGCCGCAGTCCGGCCGGGGTCATGGTGAATCCGCGCCAGCCGTCAGCCGCTCGGACAGCTCGGCGTCGATGACGCGTGCGCGATAGTCGAACATGACATCAGTCTACTTTTCCGACAACTCATACTCGCCATTTTCGACAGGCCATACTCACCGTTTTCGACAGGCCATACTCACCGTTTTCGACAGACTGGATTCGCCCGTCCCGGCTGTTGAGCGGCACTTTCGATGACGATGATGGCGTCATCGTTGTTGACGATGATTCGGTGATGGGAACGGCCCCGCTCGTTGTGGTGAGCGGGGCCGTGGTGGGTGTGGTGACGGGGTGCCCGTCAGGCTGATGTGGTCCTGGTCGGATTGACGTGGATCGGGTTCAGTCCGCGGCGGTCTCGGCGATGGCGATACGGGCCGCTTTCTCGTCGACGATGGCGTGATCAGCGGCGAAGGCGGCGGTCAGCGCATGCAGGGCCAGGTTGTTGACCGCGCGGGGGTGACCACGCGAGGCATTGTGGATCAACCCGATCGCGTCCTCGGAGAACAAAGTGTCGGTCCGGCCGGCGATCTTGCAGTGGTGGCTGATGTAGTCGGCGGTGTCGGTGCTGCTCATTCCGGCGATGGTGTAGCGGACCGCGATGCGCTGATCCAGTGCGGCCATCACACCGAGTCGGAGTCGGTGGCGCAGGCTGGGTTGGCCTATCAGCACGACTGCGAACGGCGATCCAGAATCCATATCGTGGTTGGTCAGCAACCGGATCGCTTCGAGTTGATGGTTATCCAGCAGGTGGGCTTCGTCGACGACCAGGACGGGGCTGCGGCCGCGTTCGGCGTGTTCGCCGGCCAGCGCTGGGCGGCTTGGGGTGCCAGGGTGGCCTTGTGAAACGCCGGGGTGTGTCCGAGTGCGGCCACGATGTGGGTGAGCATGCCGCGCACGCCGATCGTCGGGTTGGCCAGGTAGATGAATACGTGCCGAGACGGGTCCAGGGCGGTAGTGGCTGCCCGCACGGCCACGGTCTTGCCTGCGCCGACCTCGCCGGTGATCACCCCGATCGCACGCTGGTCTACACACCAGCTGATGCGGGCGACCGCCTCCCCGTGGCCGGCGTGGCGGTGCAGCATGGCCGGGGCCAGGTCCCGGCCGAACGGCATCCGGGTAAATCCCCAATGTGACTGCAGTCGTTGAATACTCATGCCGAAACCTCACCTTCATGATCGGCGTCGCCGCTGGGTGTGAGGTCGTCGATGGATAGCTGACCGGGAATTTGATCGTCCTGGCTGTAGAGGGCGTGATAGCCGATGCGTTCGTCGCGGCGCAGCTGGGTGTGGTGGGCATCGGCGGTCAGGGTCAGGTAGTCGATCCCGGTAGCCGGCGGCGGCTCGGGCTCAGGGTTTTCCGGTTTGGCTTTCGGGTGGGCGTGACGAGAGATGTTGTGCGGCAGGGCTTTGCCGAACGATTTGTCGCGGTAGCGGACCTCGACGGTTTCCAGGTCGAACGGGCTAAACACCAGCTCCACCTTGCGCCCGACCAGGGCAGCATCGACCTGGTAGGTGTTGGCGTGCAGCGACACGGTGGCGGTCTTGGTCACCACTCGGTATTCCGACCACAAGAACGCCTCAGTCAGGTCGCCGGCGGTCGGTATCGCTGGGGTGCGGCCGGCCCGGTCCCAGCCGGCGCCCCACCGATCCAGTGGGGGCTGCCCGGTCTCGGTATGGACGCGGCGGTGGTATTCGGTTTCGGTCCACGCCATAAACAGTCGGTTGAGCTCCAATAACGCGCCTGCGTGATCGACCCCGGCGGCGCCAAGGTCTTCGCTGGTGGTGTCGGTGACCTCCACCAGGAACTGTTCGCGCACGGTGCGAAAGAACCGTTCGATCTTGCCCCGGCCCTGCGGTTATCCGGCTAATCCAGGTCTTGTCCGCGGGCCTCAGCATGAGCGGGTCAGTTGCTTTGGCGTTGGTGTTTGAGTCGTCGGAGTTGTTCTTCGTGGCGGCGGGTGTTGGCGGCAACGGCTTCCAGGGCGGCGCGGAGTTGGTCGATCTGAACCTGTAGCCCGGTGAGGGTCAGTGCTTCTCGGCCGCGTTGGCGGTGTTCTTCGACGATTGCGCGCAGTTCGGGCCGTCGGTAGAGAGTGGCGCGGCCGATGCCGGCGTGGGCGGCTACCGCGTCGAAGGTGACGTCGTCACCGGTGGTGAGCAGGTGTCGGCAGGCCTGTTCGACGCGGACGGCGGGTTCGTCGGTCACGGCGTGTCCGTCTGGTTCATCAGCTTGTCGAGGCGTTCGACGAGGCGGCGGTGGCGGGTTGCTTCGTCGCCCCAGCCGCGGCCGTCAGCATCGGCAGCGAGAGCGGCCGCATCGGCGCGTTGGGCGGCGAGGATGGGCAGGAAAGTCGATTCGGTGCGGAAGTTCGGGCAGTGCTCGCAGATGTTGGCGTAGGCGCAGGCTCCTTGGGCCTGGGTGCGCAGGCAGTATCCGCCGGCCAGTCGCGCTTTGATCGTCGGGGTGTCTTTCCAGTCGTTGCTGCCGCCGCTGATGTCGCTGATGGGCAGTTGGGTCCGCTGCGGCAGCACCGGCCCGATACGGGATTTGGCCAGGGTGAGCGCGCGCTCGTATTCGGCGCGGACGGTTTCGTCGAAGAGCCGGCCGTAGCGAAGGCTCATTTCCGCCGAGACGTGTCCGAGCATGGCCATCAGCGCCTGCAGCGACACCCCGGAGTTGATCAGGGCGGTGGCGTAAGTATGCCGAAGTTGGTGAGGGGTAACGGATTTCAGTCCTGCTTCGGTGGCGACGCGGATGAGTTCGTTGCGCAGCGTGTCGACCGAGATCCGGCGCCCTTGGTGGGTGAGCAGGAATTCGACCGGTTTGCCGGTGCGCGGGTGCGGCAACGGCCGACCCGGTGAGCGGTGGGCGACGATGCGGTCAACGAGGTCGAGGGTCTCCTCGTCGATCGGGACCATCCGCTCGGTGTCGAGCTTGCCCAGTGGAACCTTCAACCAGGCCCCGGCGCCGGGCACCTCGTGCACGCAGTCCAGTTCGAGGTCGACCAGTTCGCCGATGCGCATCCCGGTGGCCCGCAGCAGCAGCAACGCGTCGGCGCGCAGCCGGTTCGGTGAGGCGTGCAGCGCCGCGGACAGTCGCCGGTCGGCGTCGGGCGGCAGGTAGCGCGGCAGGGCGCGGGGCAACCGGGGAACATCGCGGGCGAAGATCAGCTTGCGGCCGGGCGCCTGGGCCCAGCCCCACTCGTTGATGTCATCGATCAACCGGCCGACGGTCAGGATCCGGGAGCGCCGTTCGGCCGCCGACAGGATCGTGCCGTAGCGCGGGTTGCGGGCGGCGGCAACCGCGGCCAGATACGGCTCGATGTGGCGTTGCCGATCCAGCCCGGCCAGGCTGGTCAGGGCGGGGTCGTGTGCAGCGAGGAACCGGGCGAAGTGCCCGAGCCGACCGGCCATACCGAGCACGGTAGAACGGGTGCGGGTGCCCGACGCGCATTCCAGGTAGGCGACCAGCGAATCGGCCAACCCGGTTGGGGCACCACCGAAATGCTGTCGCCACGGCCAGCGCAGGTGCGCGGTGTTCTTCGCGGTTGGGGCGACGTTACCGTCCAGGTGATAAAGCACGCCCCGGGTGGCGGCCAATGCGACGCGGTAGTGCTTGAGCACCCGGTCATGCGACCGCTCGCGGGCGGTGATCGCCGCACCGAACGCGGCGAGGTCGGTGTCATCGAGCTCGCTGAGCCGGCGGCCGGTCTGGATCAGCAGACGCACCGCGACCTGGCTGGCCAGCCCGGCGGCGACCTTGCGGGTGTAGCCTAATTCGGTTGCTGCGGAAAGGAACCGGTCCAAATCCGGGGCCAAAGGGCTGGCGGCGGCCTCCCGCAGCAGCGCGGGCAGCTTGCGTTCGAGTAGCCAGTCGTAGCCCGGTCGCAGATGCCCGGTCACCATCAGGTGGTTCAACAACGGCCGCACCGCCGAGCCGGCGGCCAGCCGCACCGGCAGCGGCTGGCCGGCCCACGCCTGCGGGTCGGGCCAGCGAGCCAAAAACGCGCGGGCAGCACCATGAAACGAACGGTTCCCCGCACCCCGGGCGGCCAATGCGGCCAGGTAGCCACCCAGCAGGTCCTCGCCGCGCAGTCCCGCGCCGTGGTCAGCGGGCGCGCTGGCGGTCGCGGGCAGCATCGTAGGCGGCGCGCACGTGCGCCGGGGACAGATGGATGTAGGCGGCCGAGGAGTCGACGTGGTCGTGGCCCATCAACGCCTGCAGCACCGCCAGGTCAACTCCCGCTTCGGCCAGCGCCGTGCCAAACGAGTGCCGCAGCGCGTGCGGGTGCCCGGCCGGCACCCCGGCCTTGCCCCGGTGATAGCGGAAAATCGTGCGCAGCCCAGCCGGGGTCAGCGACTGCCCCCGGTTGGGGCCCTTCGCGACCAGAAACAATGTGTCGCAATCAGATTCCGGGCGTTCAGCGAACAGATAGGTCTGAATCAGCCCGGCCACGTCGGGATCCAGCGGAACCCGACGTTCCTTGTCGCCCTTGCCGATCACCCGCACCCACCCCCGGCCGATATCGACATCACGCACCCGAAGGCCGAGCACCTCCGCCGAACGCAACCCCGACAACAGCATCAGTCCCGCGATCGCACGGTCCCGGTCGGTGCACAGGCTGCCCAGCAGCGCTGTGGTCTCCTTGCGGTCCAGACCGCGCGGCAGCCGCCGAGGCTCCCGAACCCGTAACCGCGAGCGCTGCTTGGGCTTTCGCAGGTGAGCCAGCAGACCACTCCGTTCGCCGGCCGCCCGGCGTGCCGGACCACCGCGCGGCACCGGATTGTCTGCCGATCCATCCCGCATCTGCCGATAGGAGAACAACCCGGAAATCGCAGCCAGCCGACGGTTGATCGTCGTCGCCGCATACCCGAGGTTGCGGCCGTCGCGGATCGAATACACGTTGCCGCCCGGCCGGCCCGGCATCGACGCCGAACGGCAAAACGCCAAGAACCGCAGCAGCACCTCCGTGGTGACCTCGTCGAGGGCCAATCGCTCGGCGACCAGCCAGCGCGCGAATGCGAGCAGGTCGAACGCATAGGCGCGCACCGTACGCGGCGAGTACCCCCGGTCGGCCAGATAGCCCAGGTAGTCGTTGACCACATCCACACCACCGGGCCCCGACCCGACCAGCGACCACCGCCCGCCGCACTCGACGGCACGCAACGACTCGACCGCCTGTTCTTCCGTCATGAGAACCACATATGCAGCACGTCTCAGCGCAAGTCAAACACTCCAGGAAAATCGGCGTGTCGAGGTCGGTGACCAGTAGTTATTAGCCGGTTAAGAGGGGGCGACCGGGTGTGGAATGCACCAGCCGTATCCCGAGCTTGGCGCAGGCCCGCAACAGCCATGCATCGACGAACGCACTGCCATTGTCTACGTAAATGCTGGCTGGGACACCGCGGGAGGACAGTGCGGGGCGCAGTGCGGCGGCCAGGCGCACCGTGTCTTCGGCGAACCCGAACCGGTAGCCGACCAGCAGCCGAGAATGATCGTCAATGAAGGCGAACAGGTAGGTTTTGCGGTCACCAACCCGCGGGCCGTGCAGGGCGTCGCCGCACCACAGCTCGTTGGGGTCGATGGCCTCAAACCGGCCGAACACCGCCGGGGCCTCACCGGCAGCCGGCCCGATCAGCTCCAAGCGGTGGAAATGGCGCAGCAGGGTCGACTCCGAAGGCGCCCATCCGGTGGCGGTGCGCAGAATCCGAACCACTTGGGTCACCGTGCGGTCTGGGTTCTCCCGCTTGAGCGAGGCCGCCAAGTCCAGCACAGCCGCGTCGGTGCGCGCCGACAGCATCCGCGGGGAGGGCACCAAGGCCTCGAACCCGCCGGCCCGGTAGCGCCGTATCCAGCGGTCCAGCGTCTCTCGCGAGATCCCTACCGTGTTGCCGAACGGGTCGGTATGGGCCTCGGCGGCGATTGCACGCACCAGCTTGCCGCGCTGCTTGGCCGACAGCCCCTCATCGAGGGCCGGGCAGATCAGCCGATAACGGAACAACCCGATCGACTGGGCCCGCTCACGGCGCTTGTGATCTTCCAACGACATCGTCTCGGTTCTCCTTTTTCACTCGAAGGCCTGCCCGAAACGGTTCCGGGCAGGCGCCTTGGTGAGGATCACCGATAACGGCGCTGCGCATCAGGGGCGATTCGTGTTGCACAACCTCAGCGCCGTAGTGGCGACCACCCCGGGGCCAGCAGCCGGCCGCCGCTGGCCGCGACCGCCACCTGCTCCGGCGTCACCATGCCCAGGAGCCCGGCGGCACCGAAGCGGGACCTGATCGCCGTGGTCGCGGTCGCCACCGCGACCACCATGTCACCCCAGGCACACGCCGCCGCCTCGGGAATCGCCACATCCACCCCGACGGTGACCGCCACCCGCAGAAACCAGACCCGGGTCGTTTCCAGCCGCGGCCCCACCCGGCGCAGCCAGCCTCGCACCGTCGCCGCCGGAATACCCACTTGCACGCCGATCCGGCGATGCCCGAACCCTTCGGCGCGGGCGGTCAACGCGGCCCAAATCCGTTTCGCCGCATACGCCCTGCGCAACAACACCGTCACCGGCAACAACACGTGGGTGACCGCGCACGCCCGACACCGCGCCCGCCGCGGCCGCACCGGATCGCTCAACCCCTCGATCTGGCGGACCCGTGCATACCCCCAGCCGCCCAGCACACCGTCCCGGCACGTCGGGCAGTCGATCTCGCCGGCCGAAAGCCGGGATTCGACGCGGACCAGATCAACCTCTACCGTCACCATCAGTGCCTCCGAGCACTACAGCGCGGCACCCCGCAGTCCGGCCAAAGACTTCAGCGGGGTGTCGCGCACCCATCAGTTACGTCGTCACACTGATGGTGCACACAAACAGAAGCAACCCGGAGATCCGACCGGCCCGCCCATCGTCAACCCCAGTGACGAATCCCCACCCCGTGGTCGTCATCCGAAGAGACGGTCAACACCCGGCAACCGCGGGCGATACATCAATATCCAGGAAGTGATCCCGCTAGGAAGCCGGACCATGTCCCCATACCTGAATGTGGCGACACCCGAACCGCTCGTTGTCGTCAAAAATCGACCCAGACGACGCGGACACCTAACGCCGGAACCAAGAATAAGGCGCGGTCACGATGGATTATCCACTGGTGGAGCTAAGGGGACTCGAACCCCTGACCCCCACACTGCCAGTGTGGTGCGCTACCAGCTGCGCCATAGCCCCAAGTGATGCCCATCGAAGCTACACCACTGTCAACGGGCCTTCAAAGTCGCTGGTCACGGCTTCTACCCAATGACCTGGTTCACCACCTCTCGGGCGGTCTTTTGTACCTCGGCCAGATGCTCGGGCCCGTTGAAGGACTCCGCGTAGATCTTGTAGACGTCTTCGGTGCCCGACGGTCGTGCGGCAAACCACGCATTGGCGGTCGTCACCTTGAGCCCGCCCAGCGGTGCACCGTTGCCAGGCGCGGCGGTCAGCTTCGCGGTGATCGGCTCGCCGGCCAGTTCGGTGGCAGTCACCTGGTCGGGCGAGAGCTTGGCCAGCCGGGCTTTTTGGTCACGGTCTGCGGGCGCGTCGATCCGGGCGTAGGTCGGAGCGCCGTACTTGTCGGCCAACTCCTGATACCGCTGCGACGGCGTGGCACCGGTGACGGCCAGGATCTCGGAGGCGAGCAACGCCAGGATGATGCCGTCCTTGTCGGTGGTCCACACCGAGCCGTCGCGCCGCAGAAACGACGCTCCCGCCGACTCCTCGCCGCCGAAGCCGATCGTGCCACCGATCAGGCCGTCGACGAACCACTTGAAGCCGACCGGCACCTCGACGAGCTTTCGACCGATGCCGGCGACCACCCGGTCGATGATCGACGAACTGACCGCGGTCTTGCCGACGGCGATGCCGGCCGGCCAGGAGGGTCGGTGCGTGTAGAGGTAGTCGATCGCCACCGCCAGATAGTGGTTCGGGTTCAGCAGCCCCTCATCGGGTGTGACGATGCCGTGGCGGTCGGCGTCGGCGTCGTTGCCGGTGGCAATCTGGTAACGGTCGCGGTTGGCGATCAGCGAAGCCATCGCATCCGGCGAGCTGCAGTCCATCCGAATTTTGCCGTCGGTGTCCAGCGTCATGAACCGCCAGGTCGCGTCGACCAGTGGATTGACCACGGTCAACTCGAGCTGGTGCCGCTGCGCAATCTCGGCCCAATAGTCCACGCTGGCCCCGCCGAGCGGGTCGGCGCCGATCCGCACCCCGGCTGCGCGGATCGCGGCGACGTCGACAACGTTGGGCAGGTCGTCGATATAGTTGCCCATATAGTCGTGGCGCTGGACGGTCCGCAACGCCTGGGCCAGCGGCACCCGCTTCACCCCCGATCCGCTGCGCAGTATCTCGTTGGCGCGCTTGGCAATTGCGTTGGTCGCGTCGGTGTCCGCCGGGCCGCCGTTGGGCGGGTTGTACTTGAAGCCGCCGTCGGGCGGCGGGTTGTGTGACGGCGTCACGACGATTCCGTCGGCCAGCGCGTCGATGCGACCGCGGTTGTAAGCGAGGATGGCGTGGCTGATCGCCGGTGTCGGTGTGTACCGGTCCCTCGAGTCGACCACGGCGACAACGTCGTTGGCGGCCAGCACCTCCAGCGCCGACACCCAAGCCGGTTCGGAAAGGCCATGTGTGTCACGGCCGATGAACAACGGCCCCGTCGTGCCGTGAGCGGCACGGTATTCGACAATGGCCTGGGTGATCGCCAGAATATGGGCTTCGTTGAACGCTCCGTTGAGTGCCGAGCCGCGGTGACCCGACGTTCCGAAAACCACCTGCTGTGCGACGTCGTCGGGATCGGGTTCGATTGAGTAATACGAAGTGACGAGATGGGGCAGATCGACAAGGTCTTCGGGCTGGGCCGGCTGACCGGCACGCGGGTTGGCCACCATGGCTACCAATTCTGCCCGGGACTGGCTTTCCCCGCTTCCAGAGCTCTCGCCCGCGCGACTCCCGCTACGCTGCGAAGCGCAAACCAGCAAACCGAAGGGAACCAACCGTGGCAAACGACTATCGCGAGTTGGCCGCGATTTTCGCCGGCGGAGCACTGGGCGCCCTGGCCCGGGTAGCGCTGCAAGACCTCGTGGTCCGCGACCCGGCACACTGGCCATGGTCGACGTTCACCGTCAATATCGTCGGCGCGTTCCTGGTGGGTTATTTCACCACCCGACTGCTGGAACGGCTGCCGCTGTCGAGTTATCGGCGCCCCCTGCTCGGCACCGGGTTGTGCGGCGGACTGACCACGTTCTCGACCGTGCAGGTCGAGACCCTGAGGATGGTCGAACATGGCCATTGGGGTCTGGCCGCCGGCTACACCGTCAGCAGCATCGTGCTCGGATTGCTGGCGGTGCAGCTGGCCACCGCGTTGGTTCGCCGGGTGCGGGTGCGCGGATGACGGCCACAACCATCGCGGTGTGGGCCGGCGTCGCGCTCCTGGGCGGCATCGGGTCGGTGCTGCGCTTCCTGGTGGACCGTGCGCTGGCCCGCCGAGTGGCCCGGCCGTTCCCATTCGGCACACTGACCGTGAACATCAGCGGCGCCGCGCTACTGGGTTTTCTCGGCGGCCTGGCACTGAGCAAGGAGGCGGCCCTGCTGGCCGGCACCGCGTTCGTCGGCGCCTACACCACCTTTTCCACCTGGATGCTGGAAACGCAGCGGCTCGGCGAGGAACGCCAAGTGCGCGTGGCGATCGCCAACATCATCGTCAGCGTCATGCTGGGTGAAGCGGCGGCGGTAGTCGGACAACGGATTGCGGAACAGCTATGAGTTAGGTGCGCGGCTGGCCGACCCGGGCAATCAGGTCTCGCGGTGGCGGGGAATGTCGTCGGGCGTGCGGGGCAGCACGTACAAGGCCATCCGCCGATTCGACATGTCGTGCTCACCGAGAAATACGCAGCCGCCGCGCTCACAGAACTTGCGCGCCGAGACGTTGCGGTGGTCGGGATCGAACATGATCCGGCGGCACCGTGGATCGAGATCGAAGATGCTGCCCAACAAGTGCGGCAGCGCGTAACTGACGTATCCCCGTTTTATGTAGTCCAAATCGGCCACCGCAACGTGCAGACCTAAATCGCAGGGGTCGTGCTCGTACCGATCAGCGATGGAATCCTTTGCCGCCCTGTACAATTCGATGTATGCGCGGTCCACTCCGTCCAGGCTGGCAATGAACGGGCGGGAGAAGCTGCTCTCGAGTTGCGCACCCAGGTAACGATGCCACCGCGCCGCGGGCCAGGCGCACTCCCACGACTCCGCCAAGTGCGGCCGGTTCATCCACTCGGCGATCATCTCGGCATCGGCGTCCGGATCGGCGAGACGCAAACCGTACGGTTCGGGCAATTCCGGTATGGGCGGCGGTGGGACGTCACGGACCTCGTCGGGAATATCGATCAGTTCCCGCCGCAGTATGGGTTCGGCGTCAGTCATGTCAACGGGCGAGCCTACCCAAGGCGTCGCTGCTCGAAGGCAGCGCCGGCACCGATTTACCAGCCGGCGGCGACCGGGGCGCCTAGCGGTCTTGCAGGACCTTCGCGAGGACGGCTGCTTGGCTGATGTCCAGGTCGCGAGTTGCGGTGACCAGTGTTACGACGCCGCGCTTGGTCAGCTTGCGCAACTCCTCCAGCGCGGGGCCGTTGCGCAGTTCCGCCTGGTAACGCGAAGCGAATTCGTCGAACCGCTCGGACCGGTGGTGATACCACTCGCGCAATTTCTTCGACGGCGCGATGTCCTTGCACCAGATACCGACCCGCGGGTCGTCCTTGCGCACGCCCCGCGGCCAGATCCGATCGACCAGCACGCGCTGCCCGTCGTCGGGAGCGACGTCGTCGTAGACCCGCGCCACCCGGACCGGCTTCCCGGCGCTCACACCGCCAGCGTAGCGATATCAATGTCAGTGGACCGAGATAATATCGAACGCATGTTCGAAGCTCTTGCCGCGGTTGACCCGGCGGCCGACGAATCGGCGTTGATCGAGCGCATCTCCGAGCTGGAGAGAATCAAATGCGCGGCGGCGGCGGGCCAGGCGCGAGCGGCGGCGACTCTGGACGCAGCACGTCGAGCCACCGAAGCGGCCGCCGGTGTACCCGCCGCTCAGCGCGGACGTGGGGTGGCCAGTGAGATCGCCCTGGCGCGACGGGACTCGCCCGTACGGGGCAGCCGGCACCTGGGCTTTGCAAAGGCCCTGGTGCACGAGATGCCGCACACACTGGCGGCGCTGGAATGCGGGACGCTCTCAGAGTGGCGGGCCACCCTGATCGTGCGTGAGAGCGCATGTTTGGACGTCGAGGACCGCCGCACATTGGATGCGGAGTTGTGCGCTGACCCGGCCGGCCTGAACGGAATGGGCGATGCGCGAGTGGCCGCGGCCGCAAAGGCGATCGCCTACCGGTTGGACCCTCATGCCGTCGTCGAGCGGGCGGCCAAGGCCGAGAATGAACGCACGGTCACCATTCGCCCGGCGCCCGACACCATGACGTATCTGACTGCGCTGCTGCCGGTAGCTCAGGGAGTTTCGGTGTACGCGGCGCTGCGCCGCGAGGCAGACACCCGCTGCGATGGGCGCTCACGCGGACAGGTGATGGCAGACACCTTGGTGGAGCGGGTCACCGGCCGCGCTGCGACGGTCCCGACTCCGGTCGCGGTGAACTTGGTGCTTTCGGATGAAACGCTGCTGGGCGGTGACAGTGCGCCCGCTGATCTGCGCGGCTATGGCCCCATCCCGGCGGCGGTCGCCCGCGCAATGGTCGCCAGCGCTGTCGCCGACCGACGCTCGCACGCGACCCTGCGTAGGCTCTACGCTCATCCTCGGGCCGGGGCGCTGGTGGCTATGGAGGCACGGGCGCGGTTGTTTCCGCGCGGTCTGGCCGCCTTTATCGAGCTGCGAGATCAACGTTGTCGCACTCCCTACTGCGACGCGCCGATCCGACACCGCGACCATGCGCAACCGTGGGCCGAAGGCGGCCCCACCACGGCCAAAAACGGTCTCGGATTGTGCGAGCGTTGCAACTACACAAAGGAAGGCGCCGGCTGGCGGGTCAGCACGAGCGTCGACGAAACCCACACGCACACGGCCGAATTCACAACCCCAACGGGCAAAAGCTACCGGTCGGTGGGCCCGCCGCGCGCACCCACGATCACAATCAGCGACGTCGAAATCCGAATCGGCATCGCGCTCGCGCGACATGCCGCCTAGGCTGACGAACTGCCTCGGCCAGTGAGACGCTCGACATCGATGACTTCACCGCGATTGATGCTGACCCAATCGCGCCCATCGAGGTAGGGACGCAGACTTCGGCCGATGAGCTCAGCATCGGCCGGCGCCTTGGGCCGCTGGAGTTCGTAGACGTGCGGCAGTTCGGCCATGCCGGTAACGACATTCCACAGCGTCAGGGAGCCCGGACCGGTCGGCGGGTCCACCAGCACCGGCCCGAACAGACACTGTCCCGACAAAAAGAGCGTCGGCACACCGAATCCGCCCGCATCGATGACCCGTTGATGGTCAGCGCGGATGTCGTCGTGGGTGGTCGAGTCGCCCAGCGCCGCGTCGAAAACCGCCGCATCGACGCCGATGTCGCCCAGCAGGCGTCGGGCAACCTCGGGATCGTGCGGCTTACCGCCCAGTGTGTGCAGTTCATGTCCGATCGCGGCGTACCACCGATCCAGCAACGACATGTCCGTTCGACGCAGCAGCGCCCCGATCCGCATCAACGACCAGCCATAGGACCACTCTCGCTCCCACGGGTGCTTCTTGCCCTCTGACCGGTTGATCTCTTCCAGACTGAAGAATCGCCAATTGATGGTTATGCCGAGCTGCTCGCGAACGTCGCGGATCCACAACGAGGTCTGGTAAGCGAACGGGCACATCGGGTCGAAGTGAAAATCCACGGCGATACTCATCAGACCTGGTCCTCGGTTCAGTAGTGATACGTGTCCGACGGCGCGGGCGAATGAACCCGTTCGTCATCGAAGTCCGACACTTCAATGCCGTAAGCGCGAGCCAGCTGGAGGATCTTGGTGGCCCGGGCGATGCGCGGCAGGTCAGAGCCGTTGCGGATCTCTCCCCCGTCGCGTTCGAACTCGGCGAAGAACTCCTTTGCCCATGAGATTTCGTCCTGCGACGGCGACAGTCCCTCATTGACGACGGAACATTGGTCCGGGGCGAGACAGATCTTGCCCGTCATCCCGAACTCGACGGAGACCGCCGTGGCCTCGATCAGCTTGAGCGGATTGGAGCCGATCGTCGGCCCGTCGATCGCGCTGGGCAGGTTGGCCGCCTTGGAGGCGATGGTGAAGCGTGATCGCGTGTAAGCCAGGGTGGCCGGGTCTTCCCCCAAACCGGTGTCACGGCGGAAGTCACCGATGCCGAAGGCGAGCCGGAACGTGCCCTTGGCCAAGGCGATCTCAGTGATGCGCTCCAGACCCCGGGCCGTTTCGACGAGCGCCACGATCAGCACGTCAGGCAGTCGTTTCGCGGTCTCGGTGACATGGTCCACCGATTCGACCATCGCCAGCATTACCCCGCCGACCGGGGTACCGGCCAGTGCAGCTAGGTCGTCCGCCCACCAGGGAGTGCCGAAACCATTGATGCGGACCCAGTCGGTGTTTCCGGCGCGCAGCCAACGCACCACATTGTCGCGGGCGGCGTGCTTGTCTTTGGGCGCGACCGCATCCTCGATATCGAAAACGACGATGTCAGCGCGAGAGTGCACCGCGGACTGGAACCGGTCGCCATGCGCACCGTTGACCAATAGCCAACTGCGGGCCAGGACCGGGTCGATGCGGGAGCCGATGTCATCGGGCTCCGTCACGTTGCTGTTGACCTGTTCGTACATTTCGGGTGATCTGTCGTTTCCTCATGGTGTCGAGCTCGTCGCCCCTAACGGTAGCGATATCCCATCACGGGTGGTTGGGGATGCCCCATAGAAGTTGGGGATGCCCCATAGAAGCAGAGACGCCAACGACCGACCCAACGTGCAGTGACGGGCTCATGGCGGTCCACCCAGCATTCGACCGCAGATAAACGGACCGAAAACGATTGGGGTACTGCTGTCACAGATCGAGAAACTCGATATCACCGCACAGCAGTTCATCGACGAGCTCAGCAAGCTACGCGACGCCGTGCTCGACCACGCCCATCATGAGGAGGGCGAAGAATTTCCTGTGCTGCAGTAGGAGGTCGATGCCGACGACCTCAAGCGGATGGCAACAGCAGTGCGAGCGGCTGAGGCCATCGCGCCGACCCACCCCCATCCCGGCGTGGAATCGGCAAAGCTGAACTTTGCCGTCGGGCCATTCGCCTCAATGCTCGACCGCGCCCGCGATCTCATCCGGCAAGCCCTCGGCTGAGTTTACGTAGTCTCGGTTAAGTGAGCGCCGCACCGGATACGACCGTTGCTTTACAAGACCGGTTCTTCCGCGAGCTGCCGGAGATGGCCGTCCGCTGGCAAGCCGACACCTCCCCCGACTTGCGGCTGCTCGTGCTCAACGAGCAGCTTGCCGCGAAGCTTGGCCTCGACGCCGCCTGGCTGCGGAGTTCGGACGGGCTGCGCTTCTTGGTGGGTAACTTGGTCCCCGGCGGTGCCGCACCGGTAGCCCAGGCCTACGCCGGGCATCAGTTCGGCGGCTTCGTCCCGCGGTTGGGCGACGGACGCGCACTGTTGCTTGGCGAGGTCGTCGACGACGACGGGCGCCTGCACGACATCCACCTCAAGGGTTCCGGTTCCACCCCGTTCGCGCGCGGTGGTGACGGTCTGGCAGCGGTGGGACCGATGCTGCGTGAATACATCGTCAGCGAAGCGATGCATGCTCTTGACGTGCCGACGACGCGATCCTTGGCCGTCGTGAGTACAGGGCGCCCGGTACAGCGAGAGACGGTGCTGCCCGGCGCCGTGCTGGCCCGCGTCGCCGGCAGTCACCTGCGGGTAGGGAGCTTCCAATACGCCGCGTCTACCGGCGACATCGGCCTGCTGCGACGCCTCGCCGACCATGCGATCGCCCGCCACCATCCCAGCGCTGCGGAGGCCGAGCGCCCCTACCTCGCGTTGTTCGAAGCGGTGGTTGCTGTCCAGGCAGCGCTGGTTGCCCGATGGATGCTGATCGGGTTCGTCCATGGGGTGATGAATACCGACAACGTGACGATCTCCGGGGAAACGATCGACTATGGACCATGTGCCTTCATGGAGGCCTACGACCCCGACACGGTCTTCAGTTCGATCGATTTCTGGGGGCGCTATGCCTACGGCAACCAGCCGGTCGTCGCCGGGTGGAACCTCGCCCGCTTCGCCGAGACCCTTCTTCCGTTGCTCTCCGACAACACGGAGGAGGCGATCGCGCTCGCAGAGGGGTCGTTCGGGGTCTTCCAAGCCCAGTACGACGGCGTGTGGTCGTCCGGTATGCGCGCCAAGCTCGGTCTGTCTACAAGCATCGAAGCCGAGATTTCCACGCCGTTGATCGACGCGTTGCTTCGCCTGCTCAAGGAAAGCCACGTCGATTACACCTCGTTCTTCCGCCACCTGCGCCAGGCAGCGCGAGGCGACGCCGAATCCGCGCGCGGATTGTTCATCGACCTCGCCGGCTTTGACGAGTGGATGTCGCGCTGGAAAGCGCTGGGTCCCGACGCCGACTTGATGGACCGAGCGAACCCGGTCTACATTCCGCGCAACCACTTGGTCGAGGAGGCTCTGACCGCTGCCACGGCGGGCGATCTCGACCCGCTTGAACAACTCCTTGCCGCGGTGACCGCCCCTTATGACGAACGACCGGGATTCGAGCGCTACGCCAGCCCTGCCCCAGAGGATTTCGGCACCTACCAAACGTTCTGCGGCACCTGAGTTTTACGCTAGCTTTGCGAACTCGGCCTGCAGCTCATCCAGACGGCGAAGCGTCTGCTCGCGAGGCTCGGTCGGCAGCTCCACCAAAAGTTGCTCCAGTCCCAGGTGCAGGTAGCCCTCAAGATTTTGCGCCGTCGGTTTCCCGGCATGGATGTTGATCACTGGCACGTCGCGGTCGGCGACGGCGCGCAGTTCCTTCAGCTGACCCGACAGCACATCCGCTGATGGGCTCATCGAGATCCAGCCCGCTTTCAACCTGGCGATGCGCCGAAAACTTGCCGGCCCCCCACCCAGATACACCGGCGGGTACGGTCGCGTCACCGGTTCCGGGTTGCGACGGCCGCCGCCGTCAACGCCACAAATGGATCCAGGGTGCGGTAGTACTTCGGTGGGATCGAACCACCGCCTGGATAGGGGGTCTGTGTGTTGACCGAGATGTGGGAGTGTTCGGCCAGGAACAGCGACCCGAGCCCACGCTGCTCAAGTCCCGCGCCCAGCTCGACCGGGCCAATTCCCTCGTCGGTAACGAAAGTCAGGACACCGAAACGCACGACTTACAGTCAACAGGATTTTCAGTTCGGCTGTCAGCGCGGCTGCAACTCTTCTGCGTCCGTGTTCCGCCGCGCCGCGCCCCAGAGCCCGACGCCGATGCCGACGACAGCGCCGCCTAGGCCGATGAACACTTGTGAGCGCGTCAACTCGTCATGGACACTCATCCCGCCGAGTAAGTCGGACGCGTCGGCGCCGGCGGACGCAAGGAACCAGCCGCGGGTGTTCTTGCCACGCACCGCTGCCGTCGCGAGCAGCCCACCGATCAACGCGTCGCGGTACCCCATTGACCGCAATAGCAGTCGTGCCTGTGCGTCCGGCTCGTCCGGAGTGCCCCAGAGCCGGTTCGCACGGAGGGGATCGACGAGGAACGAGATGCCTGAGGCAAGTCGGATGCTTCCCGCGACGAGCGCGGCGCGGTCGATTGACATAGTCGGCAGCCTAAGAGCAAACCACCCTATTGCGCACGGCTTCAACCCCAGCACCGGATCCGGCGGGCGTTCCCGGCATACCGGGGCTGACCAAGGAACAGCAGTGCGCCTGGATCGCTTACCGCACCTGCGTGCCGTGCAACTGGCTCATGCCTACGCCGCCGCCACCGGGCACACCGGGAATGCTGTACGGGCCAGCGCAGCCCTGACGAACTCCTAGGAATCGAACCTGGGCTTCACGGCGACCGCCGTCGCGGGGCTACCAGCTCTGCCTAAGCAGCTGGTAGCGCCGGCCATGGAATTTCGGGCACGATCGCCGATGACGGCGGCGGTGCCTGCGTAGTCGGTTCCCCTAGGTGTTGGGGGCAGTAAGCAATCACCGCGATCGTTGTGAACTTGGCGGCGTTGGACATCGTGAATCCTGGATTGCTCGCCGACACGTTCTTGATGACGTCGACTTCGGAATTACCCTGGTCCATCAGTTGGCACGCCCTTTTGCCGACCGCGACGGCGTCAGCTCCGCTGTGATAGGGGATGCCGGCCTTGTTGAGCTCGGCTAAAAAGCTCGCATCAGGGCCCGAATCATTGCTGCCCGGATCGGCCTGTGCCGGCGTGGCCACGCCGATTACGGCGGCGAAGCTCGCAAGAACTACAAGCATTCGCATCGCTCCATCCTCGTATAGATTCGAGCCGTTGTCCCGCCGACCGTATTACTCGGGCCGCATGCATAGCTGCCGAACCCTTTCGGGCCGCGCTTAAACGCGCCTTGCAGCCGGACGCGCCCGACTTCAACTGCACTGCAGGCGAAAGTGTTGAACTTAAGCTGGCGACGAGGCCATCGCCCTTCACACTACCCATGGGGACGACTACTTGGGGCAAGATCGTTCGCTGTTGCCCCGCTACGTCATACATGATCACATCGGCCCTTGCGACCTCGTCACATATCCGCGCGGGCCGGTCCAGCGCCCGCTTCGGAACCTGCTTATAGGAGATCTTCACCCTTTCAACGCTCAACCGGTGGGCGCTGTGTCGCCCTGTTGCAGCAGCTTGCCCATCTCGGGAATGACAGTCTGCAGGGCCTTGATCGGTCGCAGCATCACCTTGACCGAGGTGATCTTGCCATCATCATTCCAGTGGATCATGTCGATGCCATTGACGTGGATGCCATCGATGTCGGCGACGAACTCGAGCACCGCGGAGTGGTCGGTGTACCACTTCTCGACGTACCGGAAGCCGGTGTCGGCGAACAGCTTCGCCGCGGCGACCAGGTAGGCGGCGGCGTTGGCCCGGCCTTCCTGCGGCGTGAAAACCGCCGGTGAGTAGAAGACGGCGTCCTCGGCCAGCAGGTCGTTCAGTTCGTCGGTACGGCCGGTGTCGATGATCTCGATCCAGCGTTGAATCACCGGTGGTGTCACACTGCAAAGCTAGCGTTCGGGCTCAGCCCCCGATAGCCGAATCGGCATAATGCGCTTGCGGCAGTTGGCCCGGGCTTTGGTGCGTTGCGCGACCGCATGGCGCGGGGCCTGAATGCGGTGGACACAGGGCTATGTCAGCGCTGGGCCGTCAACTTCGTTGAAAGAGTCAGCGTGCGCGACGATCGGCTGCTGACTCCCGGTCAGACGTGCCGGCGCATAGCGCGCGCCGATCAGTTCGCCTGCATCATCGATGCGGCCGATTACTTCAAGCACGTCAAGGCGGCAATGTTGCGCGCCCGGCAGCGAATCATGCTGATCGGTTGGGATCTCGACGCCAGGATGACATTCGAACGGGGCGCCAGGACACTGCCCGGCCCGAACCAGCTAGGCGCCTTCCTCTATTGGATGCTGTGGAAACGACCAGCTCTCGAGGTCTACCTACTGAAATCCAACCTGCGTCTGCTCCCGGCCTTTGATGCCATCTGGTTCGAGCTCACCCCTGTGGCACTTCTGAACCAGCTCAGCAGCAAGCGTTGCCCCGTTTGGGGATCTCGGGATAGCTTCACAACTCCGGAGCCGGTTCTAGAACCACAGTCTTGGCCAGCGAGATGACCTCGGATGTTGCTTCTCGGGCGGCACGTCCGTCCAGAGTGCCCCGTGGCCTCTGAAGTCATGGAAGACATTGTGGCCGTGGCGGTAGTGTGAGGTGTATTACACATAAGAACGAGGGGCCGAGCAGATGACTGTTTTCGCACGTCCAGGTTCTGCTGGGGCGTTGATGTCGTATGAATCCCGCTACGAGAACTTCATCGGCGGGCAATGGGTCGCGCCGGTGCGGCGGCCGCTATTTCGAGAACCCCACACCGGTGACCGGCCAGAGGTTTTGCGAGGTGGCTCGTTCCGATGCGGCAGATATCGACAAGGCGCTCGACGCCGCCCATGCGGCGGCGCCGGCCTGGGGCAAGACCGCGCCCGCCGAGCGGGCCGCGATCCTCAACAAGATCGCCGACCGGATCGAGGAAAACACCGCCGCACTGGCGCTGGCCGAGGCATGGGACAACGGCAAACCGATCCGCGAGGCGCTGGGCGCCGACATTCCCCTGGCGGTGGATCACTTCCGGTACTTCGCGGGCGCGATTCGCGCGCAGGAGGGTTCCCTGTCGCAGATCGACGAGGACACCGTCGCCTATCACTTCCATGAGCCGCTCGGGGTGGTGGGGCAGATCATTCCGTGGAACTTGCCGATCCTGATGGCCACCTGGAAACTCGCACCGGCGCTGGCGGCCGGCAACGCGGTGGTGCTCAAACCCGCCGAGCAGACGCCGGTCTCGGTGCTCTACTTGATGTCGCTGATCGGCGACCTATTGCCGGGCGGGGTGGTCAACGTCGTCAACGGATTCGGCGCCGAGGCCGGCAAGCCGCTGGCATCGAGCAACCGGATCGCCAAGGTCGCGTTCACCGGAGAAACCACCACCGGGCGACTGATCATGCAGTACGCATCCCAGAACCTGATTCCGGTCACCCTGGAGCTCGGCGGCAAGAGCCCCAACATCTTCTTTTCCGATGTCATGGCCGCCCATGACGACTTCCAGGACAAGGCGCTGGAGGGCTTCACCATGTTCGCCCTCAACCAGGGCGAGGTGTGCACCTGCCCGTCGCGCAGCCTGATCCAGTCCGACATCTACGACGAGTTCCTCGAGCTGGCCGCGATCCGAACCAAGGCGGTCCGCCAAGGCGATCCGCTCGACACCGAGACCATGCTGGGTTCCCAGGCATCCAACGACCAGCTGGAAAAGGTGTTGTCCTACCTCGAAATCGGCAAGGAAGAGGGCGCCAAGATCATCACCGGCGGTGAGCGCGCCGAGCTCGGCGGTGACCTGTCCGGCGGCTACTACATGCAGCCGACGATCTTTGCCGGCAACAACAAGATGCGGATCTTCCAGGAAGAAATCTTCGGGCCGGTGGTGGCGGTGACGTCGTTCGCCGATTACGACGACGCGATCTCGATTGCCAACGACACCCTCTACGGTTTGGGCGCAGGTGTGTGGAGCCGCGACGGCAACACCGCCTACCGGGCCGGGCGCGACATCCAAGCCGGCCGGGTGTGGGTCAACTGCTATCACGTCTACCCCGCGCACGCCGCGTTCGGCGGCTACAAGCAGTCCGGCATCGGCCGGGAGAACCACAAGATGATGCTCGACCACTATCAGCAGACCAAGAACCTGATGGTGTCCTACTCGGACAAGGCGCTCGGCTTCTTCTGATGACTCCACGGGAGTAGATCACCGCCAATGCCACCAAAGTGTTGACGCGGCTATAAGAGCGGCATGGTCCCAAGACTGCCGGCAGCCAACCGAAACGATCCCACCCAACCCGACTACCTACCTCGGCGGTCCGAGGCTGGTCTCACTGGTTGTAGTGCCCGATAATCCGACCCCGTCGGTGGCCTGGGCGCCCGGGGGTTAAGTGTGGCGGGCTGCTTCTTGGACAAGTTGCACGCGGGAGGTAAGGCCGAGTTTGTTGTAGACATGGGTGAGGTGGGTTTGCACGGTGCGCGGTGAGATGAACAACCGTGTGGCGATGCCATTGTTCGCCAGCCCTTCACTCACCAGCCGCACCACGTCGCGCTCGGTGGGGGTGAGCGAGGCCCAGCCGCTGGTGGATCCCTTGCGTCGGCCGCGGCCGCGCTGCGCGTAGGCGATCGCCTCCTCAGTGGACATGGCCGCGCCCTCAGCCCATGCGCAGTGAAAGGCTTCGTCGCCCATCACGTTGCGCAGGTCGGCCACCAGAGAATCGTAGGCGGCGTCGTAGATCTTGAATCGCACCGCGCCAAAGCGCAGCCGCATGGAATGTGCTGCGCCGATGAGCCGGGCGGCTTCGCGGTGACTATCGGCCTCGCCGGCCAGAATGGCGAGGCATTCGAGGATGTCGGGAACGCCGAGGTGTGCCTCGACTTCGGCGGCACACGCCAGCGCGTTGTTGGCGTCGCGGTCGGCCGCCTCGAGCTTGGCCGCCGCGATCGCCACGCGGGCACGGATCGTCAGCGCCCACGCCGAGTACCAGCCTGTTGTGGTTGAGACGGCTTGGTCGGCCAAGCGGCAGGCGGCGGCGAGATCCCCGTCTGCCAGCGCAGCCTCGGCATTCCAGACGCGCCGCAGCGCCGCCACCACACCCGTGATAACACTGATGTCCTGCCAGGCGGCCTGGCGCGCCTCGTGCACCGCTGCACCATCCCCGACTGCCAGGGCCGCGAATCCCAACGCCACCTGCAAAAGTACTGCGAACCGCCCGCCTAACTCCGCGCCACCCTGGAGGGTCGCCTCGGCCGCCGCCCGGGCCGCAGCCGTCTCACCCTGGTATGCGAGTGCCAGGCTTTGACCCCCGAGGCTGAACACCCTCCATATCCCGTCGTGAGCCGCCTCAGCCTCCGCCGCCACTGCGCCCAATTGTGTGACAGCCCCGGCCAGATCGCCGCTCATCGTCAGCGCCAGCCCGAGCCACATACGACACTCACGAGAGTTGAACACGTCGCCGGTTGCGTCGGCGAGGTCGCGTCCTTCCTCGGCCGCCGCGCGCAGCGCGATCGGGTCACCCGCAGCGGCCGCGCTGTGCGCCTGTGAGGCGAGGATGTGGATGAGCCTGCCCGGATCTTCCAAGGCACGAGCCAGACCGATCGCCTCGGCGAAGCATGCCCGGGCCACCTCGGGGTTATTGCTCTGGCCCGCGCATAAGCCGCAGGCGGTCAATGCGCGGATCAGCACGGCCGGGTCGTTGACCTCGCGTGCGGTCGCCACAGCGGTTTCGGCCTGGTCAAGGCTGTCGGCGCCGCGCGCCCATCCATCGAGGACCGCCTTGTCTGCGAGCGCCCGGGCGCGTACGGCGACCGCTACCTCGAGGTGGCGCGGGTCCTCGGCCGTAAGGATGGTGTCGAACCAAGCCAACCCCTCCCAGATGCGACCGCGGGTAAACCACAGCGGCTGCAGCAAGGACGCCAGCGCCAACGCCAATTCGACATCGGAGTTCTCGCGGCTCCATACGAACGCGGCGCGGAGATTATCTATCTCGGTCTCGGCCTCCTCTAGACGCCGCTCATAATCGTCGTCGGGCGGGTTGTCGAGTAGGACGGCCAGCACCGTATAGTGCTCGCGATGCCGGGCCCGCACGACGTCGGCCTCGCCGGACTCGTCGAGTTTTTCCAGCGCGTACTGGCGCATCGTCTCCAACAACCGGTAGCGCATCCGGCCCGCGCCGTCTTCGGCCACCACCAGCGACTTATCCACCAGCAGGCTCAGCTGATCGAGAACCTGGTACTGCTCCACCTCGGCACCGCCGGCGACGGCTTGCGCGGCTTCGACAGTGAACCCGCCCGCAAACACCCCCAGCCGACGAAACAACACCAGCTCGGGCTCACTCAGCAACGCGTGCGACCAATCCACCGAGGCGCGCAACGTCTGCTGGCGGCGCACAGCGGTGCGCGCACCCCCGGTCAGTAGCCGAAACCGATCATGGAGACTGTCGAAAATCTCACCCAGCGACAACGCCCGCACACGTGCCGCGGCGAGCTCGATCGCAAGCGGCATGCCATCTAGGCGCCGACAAATCTCGGTCACTACGGCGACGGTGTCGTCGGTGATGGTGAAAGCGGGCCTGGCCCGCTGAGCACGGTCAGTGAACAGCTCTACGGCTTCGTCGGCCAGCGACAGCGACGGCACCCGCCACGTGACCTCGCCGGGCACGCCGATCGGCTCACGGCTGGTCGCCAGCAGCATCAACTCAGCGGAGGCGCCGACCAAAGCGACAGCCAGCGCCGCGCTCGCATCCAGCAGATGCTCGCAGTTGTCCAGCACCACCAGCATCTGACGGTCGCGAACGAAGCGCAGCAGAGTGTCCATCGTGGAGCTGCCCGGCTGATCCGGCAGCCCCAGTGCGCGGGCCACCGCGACCGGCACCACCTCTGGGTCGGTGATCGGCGCCAGATCCACATACCACGCCCCCTGGCGGAACTCGCCCGCCAGCTGGCCCGCGACCTGCACCGCCAGCCGGGTTTTGCCCACCCCACCGGCGCCAGTCAAGGTCACCAGCCGGTTATTGGCCAGCAGCCCTCGCATCTGGGCCATCTCGTGCTCGCGTCCCACGAAACTGGTCAGCTGCACCGGAAGATGGTGCGAGACAACAGTGGTGGACGCGCGAAGGGGAGGAAACTCATTGCAACAGTCGGGATGACACAGCTGCACCACCCGCTCCGGACGGGGCAGATCCCGTAGCGGGTGCGCACCCAGCTCCCTCAGCCAAGTATCGGCCGGCAATTGGTCGATGATCAAATCGGTGGTGGTGCCCGACAACACGGTTTGGCCGCCGTGTGCCAGGTCCCTCAGCCGTGCGGTCCGGTTGATGGTCGGGCCGATGTAGTTACCCTCGTCGCGCAGCTGCACCTCACCGGTATGCACCCCAATCCGCAACCGGATCGGCGCCAGGGGTGCGCACTGCAGATCCAGCGCACAAGCCACCGCGTCGCTAGCCCGTGCGAACGCAACCACGAAACTGTCGCCCTCACCCTGCTCAACCGGGCGCACCCCGCGGTGGGCGGCGATCACTTTGCACAGCGCACGGTCGAGCCGGGCGACCGAGGCGGTCATCTGCTCAGGCTGGGTCTGCCACAGCCGCGTCGAGCCCTCGACGTCGGCCAGCAGCAACGTCACCGTGCCCGTCGGCAAAGGCCCGCTCACGATCAGCCCGCTCCAGTTTGCCAGCGGCGTATACGCGCCGAAATCAATGCCGCTCATGCTAGCCCGTCTCCGGCCTGCACGGGCCGCAAACATCAGCACAACCGCGTATAGCCGCCACCCGACTCCCCCGCGCAAATCTACGACCCCGCCGACCGTAGATCTAACCTTTGCCTCCCGGGAAGCTACGCGGAATCTTGGATAGAACGGATGCGCCCATCGGCCGGGTGCGGCATAGACCCGAGCACAGGGGTAACGACGCTCTCGGAATATGGCACAGCCAACATGAAGCTGGCCTTGCGGAGCCTGGAAAGCAAGACAACTGACACTTATGTCGCCGGATGGGCGAACCGGGTCACGCGGAGGGTTGGGCACCTGCCAATAACGATGATCGCCAAGCTAACGGCTCCGACCAGCGGATTCTTGGTGGAGCTGCCGGGAATCGAACTCGCCGCTCTACCAGGCGATATGCCGTTTGAACTGCCGGTTCGTTCCGTCTCGGTCCGGTTCAGTCCCGCTCGTTACCTGCGGTTTCGTTCTCGGTCTTGACGGCGTCAATCCAAACTGGGTGCCCACCGGATCGGGCGCAGGCTAATCGCGGCCGCGATGACCCTAACTTTGTAAGAATGATCTGCTATGTCGCGCTCATTCGACGTCTTGACCGAATCGCCCGCCAGCGTTGAACAAATTCATGCGGCGTTCAGCCGCGAGGACTATTGGCTGGCCCGCATCGCGGCCGGTGCCGCCACCACCACGCTGGATTCGCTGATCGTCGACGCCGACGGCACGGTGACAGTGCGCGCCACCCAGCACCTGGGTCGCCAGCTACTACCCGGGCCGGTTGCGAAATTCGTTCCCGGCGACGTGAGAATCATGCACAGCGAGACGTGGAGACCGGACGGTGACCGCCAGGTACGCGGGCAGATCAGCGTCTCGGCTTCCGGCGGATTGGGATCAGGCCGTGCGGAAAATTGGCTGGCGCCGGCGGGCGACGGCTCGCAACTGCGCTCCGCCCTGAGAGTGGAAGTCAAAATCCCTTTGGTGGGCCGCAAACTCGAGAAATCCATCGGAGCCAATTTGGCTGAGAACATCCCTGCGGTGCTGCACTTCACCACCACGTGGATCGCCGAACACGCATGACAGCCACCGTTCTTCGGTGCGGACTGATTTTTATCGCTTTGACCAGCGTGTTCTTTGTGGAGCTGCCGGGAATCGAAACCGACGATTTAACAGGCAATATGCGTTCTGAGCTGCCGGTTCGTTCCGTTTCGGTCCGGTTCGTTCCCGTTCGTTACCTGCGGTTTCGTTCTCGGCTCTTGACGCCGTCAAGAGCCGTATCACCCATTTCTCTCCATCAGGAGCTACTGCAGTACAAGTGCACGACGTCCCCTGCTGGCCGCCGTGTCCGACGCGATTCGGGTGTGGATTGAGTCGAACTCAGCTTAGTGTGGGCAGGGGAAGATGATCCCCGAGCCGTCGCTTATGCAGGGCTGGCTGCTGGACGCCGTCGGTGTGTCAGCGGGATAAGGACGAGTACCAATGAACATCGAAGACGAGTCCGTCACAACGCTGGAGGACCTCAGGGGCGATCTGGCGCATCGGTACAAGTGGACACCAAGCAGCGGAAGCTCGGTCGACAGCGCGATCGTCGAGGCCGACTTGGCGGCCCTCGACCGCGACGGCTACGTCATATGGGAGAACCTGCTCAGTACCGAGCAGTGCCGGCAAATCCGTGAGGTCGTGCGCCCCTGGCTGGGGCACACGGGACGCAACTCTTTCGAGGGCCGGCGCACCCAGCGCATCTACAGCGTGCTGAGCAGAACGCGCGTGTGCGACCGGCTTGTCGATAATCCGCGGGTGCTGGCGGTGCTCGATCGGTTGCTGATGCCCAATTACCTGCTTTCGGCATTGCAGGCCATCAACATTCAGCCCGGAGAGACCGCGCAGCTGGCTCACCATGACGACGGGTTCTACCCGATTCCGCGTCCACGGGCATCGTTGGCGGCGGCGACGATCTGGGCGATCGACGACTTCACCGCCGACAATGGCGCCACGGTGGTCATACCCGGCAGCCACCGCTGGGGCAAGCGTCGGCCGAGCCCAGACGATCACGCGCTACCTATCGTCATGCCCGCCGGCTCGTGCGTCTTCTTCGTGGGCACCCTCTGGCATGGCGGAGGCGCTAACACCACCACCCGCGAGCGTCTTGCCGTCACCGCCCAATACTGCCAACCGTGGCTGCGACCGATGGAGGCCTTCACCTTGTCGGTATCGCGCGAAATCGCTCGAACGGTCTCCGATGACATTCGCCGCATGCTCGGCTACAGCATCCACCCGCCGTTCGTCGGCGCGGTCGACGGCCTCCACCCGCTACGGCTGTTAGAAACTGGGCCGAACTTGTAGGTCCTGAACAGCGCGTTTCTGGTGGAGCTGCCGGGAATCGAACCTTTCCCGAAAATCGCTGCGAGCTGCGGAAACACGGAATTTTGGTACCCGAAAACGACGTCAAACGACGCGAACTGACCTGCGGATACGGCGAAGGCGTTGATGGCATCAACACTGCTCGGCCCCTCAGTAGGACCGCAACCAAGCAACGCTGCCCCGCAGGAGCCCAAGCGGTTCAATAACTCTCAATCCCCGAATGCTTCCCGCGCCGGAGAACACGCGCTCGGCCTGGAAACTCTGCCGGATGCGGCGTGCAGTCACCAACACCAGCAGGTTAATCGCGAGCCTCCCCAGCGCCACCCGACTCGTTCGCTTCTTCCAGGTTGAAGGTTTCGAGCCAGCGCGCCGCCCGAGGTGGTAGCCGACGCATAGTGCTGTCCCGAGTGCGGAGATAAGCGCAAGCGCTGTCATGAAAATGAGCGTCCTTCGTCGCTGTCGCAGGAAGGTCACATGCGGGATACACCTCGGCCAATAAGGAACACGCTTGCCGTTCATCAAATTCGACGGCGTTTTTCGTGACGGCCAATGGCAGGTGTTTCCAGCACGTTCCGCATGCAGTTGAATGCTTGGCGGTAACAGCCGTGGATGGCGTTCAAGACCGCGGCGTCAAACTCCTCGAACGCCATTAACCCCGGTGCATGCATGAAGGGGCAACTTGGGATCAACCGGGCTGGCCAAGATCCAGTCGGCAGCCTACCGGTGACCTCTCCAACTTTACGGTGACGGAGTTCCCAAGCTACGACACGTTCAGGATCATTCTGACCGGGTCGCGTGGGACGTGTCCCATTAATTCGCTAGAACCGCCAAAGTGTCACCTATCGTCGATGCGCTAAAGACGTCGCGGCGCATCTCATTAGCCGTACATTAGCCCTCTTGTCGGGGATTGCTGCGCGCGAAGGACTGGGGACCAATCGGAGGACCTTCGACCGCGAAACCGTTGGTAGAGAGCGTTTTTGGCTAAATCGCTGCCGACTTAATGCCCTGCGGCACAATGGATTCCGCGCCCGCCGAATACCTTTGGACTATCGAGAATTTCGTTTCGCCGCGCGGGCCATCCTGTGACTTGCTACATGGTCCGCCTTCCGAACCAGATAACTCCAGCTAATTAGCCTTGGGTTCAAATTTGTTTGACGGCAGCATGATCAGCGGCGGCGGTCGTAACCACCTGGTGGATGAAGCCGAGCTTGTCGACCACACGCGGCGGCAGCGAGAACGGGTACAGGTCGTCGCGGCCCATCGAGTGGTTGACGCGGTTCAGTACACCCGACAGCGGCATCCAGTCCCCGACGATGTCGGCAATCGTGGCATCTGCATAGGACACTCGTGCGTCTATATCCGCCTTCAGGTCCCACTTCACCCTGTCGGCCTGCAACACCAGACCCGAATCTGCAATTGTGGCAAGGGTTCCCGTGATGTGCAAATAATGTGCGAAACTTTCGGCGAAGTCCTCCCAGGGGTGCGCGGTCGCGTATTCCGAGATGTAGGTCAACTGCCAGTCTGGCGCGACGACGCCGCTGTAGTGGCGTTGCAGGGCCGCCTGGTAGTCCTCGCGCTCATCGCCGAACAACGCTCGAGCGTCCTCGGCCAGGGACGTGTTCTGGACTAGAATCATCTCGTAATAGTGGCCGACCTCGTGACGGAAGTGACCCAGCATCGTGCGGTAAGGCTCTTTGAGGCGGATGCGGAGTCGCTCGCGGTAGAGCTCCAGCGACTCAGCCAGGTCGATGGTGATCACTCCGTTGGCATGTCCGATCATCACCGGACCGCCCAACGACTCGCTCGACAGCAGATCAAACGCTAACCCGTCATCGGCTTGGTAGTACGGCCGGATCGGCAGGCCCAAGTCGATCAGCTCGAAAATCAACCGCCGCAACGCCTTCAACGTGTTGTCGAGCTCAGCCAGCGCCTTGCTGTCGTCGGCTGCGGGGCCCCGGCGAACGAAGCTGTCCGGGAAACACCGATCTAATCCGCCGTCAAAAGCGGTGAGCCAGTTGCAGCCACGCTTCCAGTGCGAACACCGCGTCCACTGACGGTCGTCAACAACCACGGCGGTCCGCCCCGAGAGGGCGAGCATCTGCCGTGATGGGTAGTGATAGCCGACCGCCGTCGCACACGTCTGGCAGCTTTGCGCCTCGAAACCGACCGCCTGCCCGCACTCTGGGCATCTGAACGCGCGCACGGTTCAGGGCTTGGTTGCGCCGTCTGACCGGATATAGGTCCAAGGCTGCCGGGGCCGATCCTTCAAATAGCCCCGCTGCCAATTCCACTGCGGATGCTTACGAAGGAAATCCTCGGCGATGAACTCGGCGCCGTCAGCTCGACCGAACCTCGCCCACAAGCTCATCGACTCGACATCGGCGGACGTGACGACCTTGCCGTCCACTGATCCAAACGGGGTAAACGGTGTCAGCCAGCTGAACTGGCACGGATCGGCATCGGAATGTGCGCAAATGGTCCGGGCAGACGGGTGCACATAGCCCAGGTACTGGTCGAACGTGTCGCCGAGCATACGTCGGGCGGCTTCGGTGTCGATATGACCGTCGTGCTCGGCAAGAAGCTTTTGCCAACGGACCTGCCGCGCGCCGTTGGGCGTCCGAATGTCACTGAACCCCGTCGCGCTGCACTCCAGATTGCGGATCCGCGGGTCCGTTGGGGCATTGTCACCCCAGAAGTAGCCGTCCGTCTTCCGCGCGAGGCTCTGGTACAGCAGACCCTCCTCGTAGCGTGCGATCTCGCCGGTCTTGACATCGCCGATCAACCACGAATTGGCGTACCCGCCATTGTTACCCGTGTTGAGCATCTCGATCCAGTGGTCGATATCGTGAGCGTACTGACCGGCCCTGCGTGCCCGAACGAACTCCGGCACGCGAGTCTCGTCATAACCCTTGAATCCCTCGTAGCCACCAATCGTCGTCTCGGTGATGGCCAGCCCCGCGCTGGTCATCCAGAAATCGGTCATGCTGGCGATCCAGCCGGGCGCGGTCTGCATGACCATTCGGTTGCCCTCGTCGGGTGTCAGGTCCAGAATGACATTCTCGAACTGGCCCTGCCAGAAGTCAGTGAAGCTGGTGTGACCCATCACGATTGATCCGTCGACGGTCGCGCTGCCGGTGGCAATGAAGGCGCTGCAGTGGTTGCCCTGGCCGCCCGTGGGCGCCAAGGCCGTATACCGACCAGAGTTTTTCGGCCACCAGTAACCGGTGAGCTCCATCCAGTCGTTGACGCCAAGCACGTCTTTGAAGGTCGCCGGGACCCCCGCCGCGGTCAGTCCGGCGGCAATGCCTTCCATCTCCTCGCGCAGCTCGTCAGGAACCTTGTCAGCATGCAGTTCGCTGGCCCTGTCGACGAAGAAGTCGTAGCCCATGCCGATTTGCTGGTAAGTCATCTCCTGATAGACGCGGATCGACTCCGCATACTCGTCGGCGACGAGATACCCGTACTGGAACCCACGCGCTGCCGGCGACCCTGTGACCGCGACGTGGAACCACCCATCGATTTCGCGCCGCGACGCCTGGGCGAGCCATGCCCGATGTTCCGCGGTGAGCTCGGCCGGTGCGGTTCTGGCCAGTGGTTCAGCGGATCGGCACGGTGCGGGGCTTGAGTTCGTCGGTTTGATCGTCATCGGCTCTCCGGTCTGTACTCGCCAACCAGCGAGTGTAGGTCAGCGGCCAAACCTTTGGGCATTTCACATCGGCTGCTGATCCTCAAAGCTTCGGCCGGACCGAGCCGATTGGCCACATCCTCCGAAGCGCAGCGCCTCGGAGTGGTCATTGAAGCTGCTATTGGTTTATTCGCCATTTTGCACATACCGCGTTCGGTCCCAGTCGCTGAACGATCGGTCAAACTCGGCGCGCCTGCACAATCCGCGAAAAGCTTTCAAGCGTCCGGCGTGGCGAGTGCTGATGGGGTCTTCGCTCTTACTAGTCTGAGGGCGACAAACTGTGGGGACACTGCGACCGCAGAAAGGACTCGGAACGTGAACCTCTGCAGCCCGACGAAGAAACGGGCCCTATCGGCGCTGGGCGTTGCCGCGACCGCCGTCTTGTACTTCGGTGCAGGAACCGCCTGGGCCGACACCGCCAGTGTCCAGTTCCAACCGGCAACGCAGAACAACGTTCCGAGTCTGCGAGTGACCATCAAAGACACCAGCGGAGACGGGAAACCTGGCACATACGGCTCCTGCACTTTCAACGCCACCCCGACGATGGGGACCATGGACGTACTCCAGGGCATCAACACTCCAATGGCCCCGCTCAACCAGACATTTCAGCTGAACCAGGGCGGCGAGCAACAGTTGAACTTCGTCCCCGAGCTCCCGACAGGAACGCTCTGGAATGTCACCATAACCTGCACTGACCCGGTCCAAAACCAAACCGGGACTATCTACAAGCAACCGATACCGTTCTGACGACTTCACCACGAACAACCGGAATCGGCGAGAATCGTCCGTTTGCCGCCGGAATTTAGGTCGTGCCAATCTACTTGTCCCGCAGGCCCGTTAGTCGAAGATCGACGTTTTAGAGTCATGGACTCAGGCATTTTGGTCGCGGGCTCGATTCCCGCCCGCAACATGCGGGTCGAAAACCACTCGCAATCCCGCCTATTCAAAATCCTACGTGCAGATGTCCTCCCGGCTCGATGGCAACCAGTTCCCAAAGCCCTTCCAGGATTTCTGCTTCCGTTCGCGGTCACCCTGATCGGGCACACCAAACCAGACGTCGGCACCCTGCAAGCCGACCTTCGGTCCGCCCTGCCGCAGGCCACAATAACCATCCAATGGGTATCCGGTGGTCCGTTGGTCATCGCCATGCCCACGCCGACACCCCTGGCGCGGCTGGCAATCGCCGGAAAGGCACCCGACGGCCAACTCGTTCGAGTCTTCGACAATTCGCCGCTGGCCTTGGCCGCCGTCAGCGCCCCGGAGGCCATGCAACGCATCGGCAGATCAGTGCTCGGAGCACTCGACGGCCTGCCGGCTGAGGAGCGCGCGGTCCGCGTCGAAACCTTCGCGGCGTAGCTCGATGCCGGGGGTTCGGCGAACGCGACCGCAGCCAAGATCTTCGTCCACCCGAACACCGTCCGGCTTCGCCTGCATCGCCTGGAGGAGCACACCGGACGGTCACTCACGCATCCGCGCGATGTCGCCGAGCTATGCCTGGCATTCGAGGTCGAACGCCGCTTGCCGTGAGCACCCCACCGTTTTGGTTGCGCCGGCCAAGAAGTCGAGCATCAGGTCAGCGAATTCGTCGGGGCACTCGATCTGTGGCATATGGCCAATACCGGTGAGCAGATGTGTCGTGGCGTTTGGCATAAGGCGTTGAGCGGTTTCCAGGTGACGTGCAGGCAGTACCCGATCGCGATCACCCCAGAGGATCATCGTGGGGCGGGCATGTTGCGCTGCAGCAGTGATCAATTCGGCGCGCCAGTCGTCCTTGACGCCTCGACCGGTAGCGAGCTCGCGAGCGATTTCGCGCATCACGACGCCCGAGTCGGGCTGCCGACCGATAGCGACCGCGTGCTCGATCCGCTGCCTGCTGGCCAAAGACCGGTCGGCGAAGATCGCGCGCTCGAGCATCCGGGCGGATGCGCGGGTCGTTCGTCGCGTCGCAACGCGACCGACGACTGGCAGGGTCAGCATTCGGAGCAAGAAGGTGACCTCACTGCCGAATCCGGCGCTGTTGACGAGGACCAAACTCGCCACCCGATGCGGCTGAAGGACCAGCAATTGCAGCGCCACGGCACCGCCGAGTGAATTGCCGACGACGTGCAGCGGCCGCAGCTCGCCGAGGGTGTCAAGGGTGTCGGCGACGCCCTGAGCAAGTGCTGCCAGCGTGACGGATTCGCTTGGCCGAGAAGAGAATCCAAAGCCGGGGATATCGAGGGTGATGACCCGGTGGGTACCGGCCAACCGCTCGCATTGGGCTGCCCAGTCCTCCAGGCTGCGGCCGACGCCGTGCAGCAGCAGAACGGGCGGGTTGTCCGGGTCGCCGTCGACGCGGACGCGCGTGCGCCTGCCGTCGACGGCGACGAAGGTGGGGGTGCTCACGCCGTCACCAGCTCCGGCACAGCGACCTCGCGCACCGCGGCGTTGCTGGTGCCGAACTGCAGCGCGGGATCTTCGACGGGCCCGTTGCGCAGCCGCGCGAGGTCGGCGGCGTAGCTCATTTCCACCGTCCAGGGACCATGCGAACCCTGCTGCGGGAACAACTCAATTGAGCGCTGCACATATCCGGCGGAGAAGTCCAGCAACGGCCGCCGGGGCATGGTGGGATCGTCGGCGACTGGCATCACGGTCGTGTAGCCGTGCCGGTCCATGTGTGCGAGCAGCCGGCACAGGTGATCACAGACCAGGTCCACCTTGAGCGTCCACGACGAGTTGGTGTAGCCGATCGCGAAGGCGAAGTTGGGCACCTCGCTGAGCATCATGCTCTTGTAGGCCAGGCGGTCGCCGACGGTCACCGGCTGTCCGTCGACACTCAGTTGCATACCGCCGAAGGCAAGCAGCTTCAGGCCGGTGGCGGTGACGATGATGTCGGCGTCGAGCTCTTGACCGGATTCGAGCAGGATCCCGCTCTTGGTGAATCGCGCGATGCGGTCGGTGACCACCGACGCTTTGCCGCGCGCGATGGCCTTGAACAGATCGCCGTCGGGAACCATGCAGAGCCGCTGGTCCCACGGGTTGTAACGCGGTTTGAAGTGGGTGTCGACCACGTAGCCGTCCGGAAGCGCGTGGGAGACGACGCTGCGGATCAGGCAACGCACCAGCTTCGGGTAGCGACGGCTGGCGCTGTAGATAAGTCGCTGTCGGGCGATGTTGATCCGGCGCGTGATCCGGTACGCGATGTTGTCCGGGAGCAGACGGTTCAGCGTGTTGGCGATCGGGTCCTGGCGCGGGATGGGCAACACATAGGAAGGCGAGCGCTGCAGCATCGTCACGTGGGCGGCGCGATCCGCCATCGCCGGAATCAGCGTCACGGCCGTCGCGCCGCTGCCGATGACGACGACCCTCTTGCCGGTGTAGTCGAGATCCTCCGGCCATGCCTGCGGATGAACGACCAGACCGTCGAAGTCCTCCCGACCCTCGAAGTGGGGGCTGTGCCCGCCCGCGTAGTCGTAGTAGCCGGCGGCGGAGAACAGCACATTGCAGGTGACATCGAACTGCTCACCGCTGTGTGTGCGCTGCAGGGTGACCGTCCACTGCGCATCCTGCGACGAGAAGTCCGCGCGAATTACTTTGTGACCGAGGTAGATACGCCGGGCGAGGTCGTTCTCGGCGACCGCCTCGTGCAGGTAGTCAAGGATCTCGTGAGCGTCGGCGATCGCGTTCTTGTTCGTCCACGGCTTGAACTCGTAGCCGAAGGTGTGCAGGTCTGAGTCCGACCTGATGCCCGGGTAGCGGAAAAGATCCCAGGTGCCGCCAATCGCGTCGCGACCGTCGACGATCGCGAAGCTGCGGCCCGGCTGCTTGGTCGTGAGGTGATGGCCCATGCCGATGCCGGAGATGCCGGCGCCGACGATCAGGAGATCGACGTGGCCATTCAGCGAGCGCGAGTGGTCCGGCCTGGTCAGAGAACGGGTGGTCATGAGGTCTCCCTGGTCGGCATAAAATATAACACGACTCATGTTATAGTTTTGCCAGACGAAGTCAAGGTTCGTGACAATGTGATCCCCACCACGGGATCGGCGAGAGGACAGGACATCGCAATGCCGACCGCACCGACTCAACGACGGGAACCCACGCAAGCCCGAAGCCGACAGACAGTGACCCGGATCCTGGATGCAGCGGCAGCAATCGTTGACGAGGACGGTGTCGATGCAGCGACCACGCGCACGATCGCCGACCGCGCCGGGGTCGCCTACCCGTCGCTCTACCGGTTCTTCGCCGACCGCGACGAGATCCTCGACCGACTGCTCGAAAGACATCTCACCGAAATCGATGATCGGGCTGCCGCGGCGGAGCGGACATGGGGCATCCGCTCGATAGCCGACCTGTTGGACGCCGAGCTCGACCTTCACATCGCGTACTACCGCGCACACCCGAGCGCCGCCCGGCTGTGGATGGGTGGCAGGAGCTCAACGGCGGTCGTGACCCAGGTCCATGCCCGCATGCGAACACTCGCCCAACGCTTGTACGCGAGGCTCGTCGAAGCGGGGCTCATCGACGCCGAGACCGACCCACGTGCTCTGCTCGTAGCTGTCGAAATCGGCGACCGCATCCTCGAACTCGCCTACCGCGACGGCAACGACTTCGACGAAGCAATCCTCGATCTCGGCCGCCGGGCATTGACCGCCTACTGCCAAGACCTCGCGAAGACCCAAGCCAGCTGACGCTATTACGGGACATCATTGGCGTGTTTGTGGTGGAGCTGCCGGGAGTGGAGCTGCCGGGAATCGAACCTGCTACAATTTAAGCTCTGAACTGCGCAAACGCCGATTCTGCCTGCCCGAAACGATGCGAAAGTACGCGAAACGACCCGCGAATACGCGAAAGTTGTTGACGGCATCAACACGCCGCGGCGCTCGTCTGCATACGAAGGTCACGTTATTGGAATGGGATCGTCGCCAATCGGCCTCGGTCAGGCCGCACAAGAATCCACGACGAGCCGTGTGGGGCTGCGACCGAGAATGCGGCGCCACGGAATATCCGCGGGGTTCTTCAGGCCCGCTCGAAGTGGGTCATGAGCTTGAGCGCTACCCATGGTCGCCGACCACCGACGAGCCGCAGGCCACGGCGGAGCGCGGCGAGCTGCCCGATGCGTTGGTAGAGCAGCTGCGTCATCGTCGAGGCTGGTAGCCGTAGCACCGCGTCGGGGCGGTCGTTCGGCCGGCGCTCTCGCATTTCAGCAGTCCGATCATGAATATGAATGAGGTACGGGTGCGCCTCGGGGACTTGGAAGGCCACACAAATATCGACGTTGGCGGCTACCCCGGGGCGCAGGTAGATGGGCACCATCTCCCTTGCTCCCCGCAATATCAGCGCCATGTCCCGTTCAGGCAGGTCCCAAGGCACCTTTACCGCTCGCGCGACGTCCTGGCCGTGCAGGAGCAACTCGCCCAGCCAATTGGTCTGCGCGGTATTGCCGGACATTAAGCCGAATCCATGAAACGGGATCGTCTGCCGGTCGTCGCTGTTCGCGTCGAAGAAGTCATCGACCTCCGGGGCCAGTGCCTGAAGTTGGTCGGCGAGCTCGGGCACCGGGGCCATCACTGCTTCAAGCTCGGACTGATTGAGTGCGGCGATGCCGCGTGCACTGCCCGCGTGGCGATAGTCAAGACCCCGCGCGAACTGGCGATAGCGGTGCGCCAGCGTGAGCACGTGGGCCACGATCTGCTGGACGGTCCAGTCGTGGCCGGGTGGTCGAGCGAGCGGATCGGCGGTGCGAACGATGCGATCAAATCGCTCGCGCGCCAGCGCAATGCGCTCACGCAATTCATCTCGGGAGGTGTCGACGAGGGCGACGTACTCGGTGGCGTTCATCACGACCTCCTTGCGCCAGGAGCGATAGATTACTGCACTATTCAGTAGTATTTACTGCAAAGTGCGGTAGTGTCAATAGCATGACGCCTCGACCAACTGCTAGTTCCTTCGCGGTCCTCGGTTTACTGGCCTTACAACCATGGACGGCATACGAGCTGGTTGCTCAGTCGAAACGGAGTCTCCATTGGTTCTGGCCCCGGTCGGAACGACACCTGTACGCAGAGCTCAAGCGTCTCGTCGAGCGAGGACATGCCGAAGCACACGTGGAGGGCGGCCGACGGCAGCGCACCCGCTACACGATCACTCCCGCGGGCCGTGCGGCGCTACAGGAATGGCTCCGTACCGAGCCGGCCCCGCCGACGCTCGAAATCGAGGGACTACTTCGGGTAATGCTGGGCGACCAGGGAACCATGGACGATCTACGCGCTGCGCTCGAATCGACAGCACGTCAACGTCGCAAATTACGGGCCGAAGCCATACCGATCCTGGCGGACCTCCTGGCAACAGGAGGACCATTTCCGCAGCGGCTGCACCTTAACGAACGCCTCGTGTCCTTCTACGCCGACTTCAACAATCTTCTAATACGTTGGTGCGAAGAGACCTTGGCCGAAATCGAGACCTGGCAAGGAACCCAAGACATCGGGCTGACCCCTCGCGGCCGGGAACGACTAGCGCGGGCAATCACCGAACAGCCCTGAGCCGGTGCAACCACCCCGGACCTTTGGCAAACACTTTTTTACGTTCAGGATTTTCAGCCGCTGTCACCAGAGCCAGTGACGCATCGCCTGCCACGGCTCGCCGGCCTGCTTATTGCGGTGATTAGCTGGCGCCAGCGGATTCGCGATCATCCGCCGGCAGCACCGGCACCACCACCAGCACCAGCACCGCCACCGGATTGCCACCAGCCATACACACCAGAATAGGCACTCGTCGGGCACAGGTTCTCAGCCGCAGCAAGAACGAAATAAGCCGCTTGTTTGAGGGTCAGTGTCGGATAGGCCTTCTGCGTAGCCACAGCCGCCTGAACACCGTCGTAGCCGCCGTTCCAAAGCTCCCCGCACACCTTGTAACCGTTGTCCAATAGCGTCGGTTCCATTCCGATGATGCCTGCCGCCTGCACGGCAGCCAAGAAGTCCTGAACTGGGTGATGTTTCTGTAGGGCGGTTTGCCACAGCTGCCGAACCTCCGCGACCTCGGGATCTTGGGGCGGGGGCGTGGCCGTGGTCGGAATGGGGACTGGTGGTGTGGACTGGGCTGACGGCACCGTCGTCGTCGGGCTGATCGGTGGTTGCGGGTTCCGCCTCGGCTGAGGGTTGATCGCGGCCCACCGGATCGGGAAATACAGGGCGACGCCGAGCAATATGATTACCGAGAAGGCGATCGCCGTGCGCATCCCTGCCCGGGAACCCTCGGTCACCGTGCCGACCTGCGCGGCGGCCACAGATGCCACGGCGCACAGAACCACAGCAGAGATGGCGACCAGCCACAAGCCCCAACCGACCTGAAGTCCGACAAGTTGGTGGCTGGTCGATGTCACGTTGACGATGTTGATGATCGCGATGAGAAGACACACGAGTCCGGCGACCGGGGCGATCCATGCCAGTGGGGCTAGCCACCGCGTGCCGGACCCGGTTCTTACGCGGTTCAGCAGGGTGAACAACGCGATGCCGGCAACTGCCCCAAGGACAAAGGTGGTTTTTCCCTGCCACCAGACGCTGGCTGTGGCGCCGTTCGCAGTGACCCAAGCAAGGCTTGCCCAGGGGCCGACGCTGCCGACGACGATGCCCACGCTCGCGGCGATGGCCGCGATCACATTCGGGAGGTAGCAGGGTGCGGCGCTCAGCGGCGGCGGAGACGGCGGGTATTCCGTGTGCTGAACGGATCCCTGCGGGCTCCTGCCCGACGCGTCGATGTCGTAGTCCGTGTTTTGTTCATCGTCTTCCAGAGCGGACACGCGCACTCCTCGCCAACATAGGGAATCCAGGCCCTTAATATTTCGGCGCCAAAGCCAGCGCGGACAGGGCTGTACGGCATCGGCTATTGCCGCCAGAAGTCGCTAATCATGAGGGCCAAAAGTCCCAAAGGTGGGATGCGGTCCTTGCGCCGGTGCGGGCGGATGTTGGTCATCTTTCGCCGGACCGTGCGCGGCAGCCCAATACCGGCGGCTGGGTTCGCAGAGATGTGCTTCGGGACGGCAACGTTCAGGCAGCCGCTAAGGAATCCCGCTTTGTTAGCGATTGTCTTGCCGCTGGCACTGTCAGCCTCCATCTGGTTGACCCACTTGCCGATGTCGGTCTGGCTCAGCGTCGACAACCGGATGTGGCTGAGCACCGGATCGATGTCACGGGTCAGGTAGCGCCGGTACTCGGCCATGGTCTTTTTCTCCACACCGGATAGCGCGTCCAGGTGTTCGGTGATGAAGCTCGGGACCGTATGCCCCTGCTGAGGGATGGCTGCCTTCCAGATCTTCAGGGCCTCGGCGTGATCGTTGAAGACGACGAGGTTTGTTGCCGTTAATGGGCGTACAGAACGCTGGTGTAGACGGTGCCGTCTCTGCTCTGACGAATGCGAATCGAAGCCACGCATCGAGATGCACAGACCCCAAATCTTGACGGGCAGCTTGCCGTACTCGCCGGCAACTTTTCGATCTGCCCTCTGATCTGCAGATTCTTGGTGGAGCTGCCGGGAATCGAACCTTTCCCGAAAATCGCTGCGAGCTGCGGAAACACGGAATTTTGGTACCCGAAAACGACGTCAAACGACGCGAACTGACCTGCGGATACGGCGAAGGCGTTGATGGCATCAACACTGCTCGGCCCCTCAGTAGGACCGCAACCAAGCAACGCTACCCCGCAGGAGCCCAAGCGGTTCAATAACTCTCAATCCCCGAATGCTTCCCGCGCCGGAGAACACGCGCTCGGCCTGGAAACTCTGCCGGATGCGGCGTGCGGTCACCAACACCAGCAGGTTAATCGCGAGCCTCCCCAGCGCCACCCGACTCGTTCGCTTCTTCCAGGTTGAAGGTTTCGAGCCAGCGCGCCGCCCGAGGTGGTAGCCGACGCATAGTGCTGTCCCGAGTGCGGAGATAAGCGCAAGCGCTGTCATGAAAATGAGCGTCCTTCGTCGCTGTCGCGGGAAGGTCACATGCGGGATACACCTCGGCCAATAAGGAACACGCTTGCCGTTCATCAAATTCGACGGCGTTTTTCGTGACGGCCAATCCCGGCGAGTCCTTGCCAGTGGTCGGCGACGCGGCGGTTCTACTCCTCGTCGGCGGAATTCGCTACCTGGCCGTGCCGGTTTGTAGGCTTTCGTACATGCCGTTGAACAACGGTGAGGTCTTCGCTGGCTACCTTATTGAGCGCTTGCTCGGCACTGGTGGTATGGGTGAGGTTTACCTCGCCCAGCATCCTCGTCTGCCTCGTCACGACGCGCTGAAGATCTTGTCATTGGCCGCAACAGCCGACGAGGAGTTTCGGGCGAGATTCATTCGCGAAGCCGAATTGGCAGCGACGCTGTGGCACCCACATATCGTCGGCGTTCTCGATCGTGGTGAGTTCAACGGCCGGCTCTGGATCTCGATGGAGTATGTGGACGGCACTGACGCAGGTCGACTGGTTCGGGAGCGCCACCCGGGCGGCATGCCAGAACAAGACGCCTCGGAAATCGTGACGGCGGTGGCTGATGCGCTCGACTTCGGTCATGATCTCCGTCTGCTCCATCGTGACGTCAAGCCCGAGAACATCCTCGTGACCGCGTCCGATGGCCACCGGCGCAGGGTGCTGCTAACCGACTTCGGCATTGCTCGCAAAATCGATGACGTCAGCAACCTCACTGACGCCAACGTCGCCATCGGAACTATCAGTTACGTGGCCCCCGAGCAACTCCTGGGCAAGCCGCTCGACGGCCGAGCGGATCAATATGCGCTGGCTGCCACGACGTTTTACCTACTAACCGGCGCCCCACCTTTTCAAGACTCAAATCGCGCTGTCGTAGTCAGCCACCATCTAAATACGCCACCACCGCGGATATCGGAGCGCCGACCCGAGCTCGCGCACCTCGACGCCGTGCTGGCAAGAGCGCTGGCCAAAGACCCGAACGAGCGATACCCGAATTGCGTCGAGTTTGCCCGAGCCCTCACGCAGCAGGGTCCCTGCCGCGATGCCGCTCCACCGCATCCGCAATCCGGCTCGCAGACGTCGGGGCCGGGTCCCGCCGAGGACCTCGGTTCAGGCGAACGTCCACCCACGCAGCGTCTCGAGCGTGTAGTCGTTCATGGGACAGCACGCGGCGTACGGCAAAGCGCTGTCGGTGCTCAAGATCAGGTCGGGATCTTGTCGTTCCAGGTGGTCCCATATGACCCGCTAGGCGACCGGCGTGCTCCTGTTCCGGTCGAGATACAAACTGATCTCGTAGCGGGTCAGCTCGCAGACGGGGATGAGGTCGAGGTCAGCGGCTTCTGGGACGGCGGCACCCTCGATGCCGATAAGATCGTCAACTTTTCAGCCGGAGCTCGTCCGAAGCGACGCCGGTCCCAGGTTCGCGCCAACTCGCCGCGAGACAAGGCGCCGAAACGCAGCAAGGTCCGGATCGTTGCACTCGTCGCCGTCGTCGGGGTGATCGTGTTGACCGCGGCTGCGGTTCTGTACTTCACTGAGGGATTCGGTATCTGGACTCGCCCCGGACCAATCGTCAAGCCAGTGAGCGCAACGGTGTTTTCACCCGACGGTGCCCGCGACAATCCGCAGCAGGCCAACTTGGCGATCGACGGCAACCCAGACACCGCGTGGTCGACCGTTACCTATAAGGACGCCGTCCCTTTCCCGAAATTCATCGAAGGAATGGGTCTGTTGCTGCACCTGTCCGAACCGACCGCGCTGAGCGCCGTGACGATCGACGTGTCCAGCACGGGAACCCAGGTGCAGATCCGCTCGTCGCCCACCGAAGCCCCAGCCAAATTGGCCGACACCATCGAGCTGACCCCAACCACGCCACTGCAGCCGGGGCACAACCGCATAGCGGTGCATGACCGGACCAAGACCTCCAATGTGCTGGTGTGGATCTCGACCTTGGGCACCACCGATGGCGAGAGCCGGATGGAAATCTCCGAGATCACCCTGCATGCGGCTGCGTAAGCTTGTCTTCCTCCTAGGCGACCGCGGCAATTTCTGCGGCCAGCGACTCGGCCGTTCTCTGTGGAGCTGCCGGGAATCGAACCCGCCGTAAAAATTCGCCTGACCTGCGAGAACGTCGAAGCTCAGGACGCGAAACAACCTGCGGATACGCGAAAGGTGTTGACGGCGTCAACACGCGCGCCGGCCTCGGCGGCCTGTCAGCGGATAGTCTGTCCGCCGCCGAATACGAGGGTATGTACCGCCGTGAACGCCCCAGTGTCCGAACAGAGCCATAGCCACTGCGGGGGCGATTTCTTCAGGACGCCGTATCCGCCCAATCGGTTCTTGCGCAACCCGGTTCGCGACCGACGGCACCTGGTGACGGCATGTTCGTCAGCATCCCCCGATGAGCTCCGCGACGGTTTCGGCCAACTGGTGGCGGCCTGGCCGGACATCACTGGGGGTGGGTCGCCAAGTAGGCGCTGACGGGGATCGGTTCGGTTGCTGCGTAACCGATGGGCAAGAGCACGTCACCTGCAGTGGTGAGGTAGTAGATATCCCACCGGTAGTAGCCGGCGAAAGCAGCCGGATCGCTTGCAAGCACCGCGGCATAGTCGTTGACCGCCGAGACGTATTGGCTCGAATTGTTGTACCTGAAGATGGCGTGGTCGTGATCGTCGGCGAAGCCGTTGGCGGCGAGGTAGCGACCGGCCGCCATGATGCTGTCGTGGGGCGAGAGGATGTCGCCACCGTCGCCATATTTGGCGAATGTCGAGGGTAGGAACTGCATGGGACCTTGAGCGCCGGCGTGGCTCACCCCGACGATGCGGCCGAGGCCGGTTTCGACCAGGTTGATCGCCGCCAGGTAGTTCCAGCCGACGCCGGTCGCCGCCTCCGCATTGCGGTAGTAACCAAGCAATTCCTCGGCCGGCGCCGGCGGGTCGATGCGCCACGCAGGCAGCGTGTCTCTCGCTTCTCCCCTGTTAAGCGCGGTGAGATGCCGACGTGCGTCGACGTTGCGATCGTAGATTTCGAGGAGCGACGGCGGGATTCTCGGTCGCACGATCGGGTCCCACTCGGAGTGCCGACCGACAGCGCGGTAGGCCGCTTGCTGGCGGAGCGCCGCCGCCATTAGCGCAGCCTCCGACGAGGACGGGTCGCGCAGCACCTGTTCATCGGCGCTCAAGTCGGCGGCGAGGAGCGCAGGGTCCGCTGCCAGCGCCGGCTGCGCGGGGAGCGTGGTCGCTACCGGAGACGGCGTGGCGGTCGACGTTGCGAAGGGCACGGCGGTCGACGTCGATGCGGTCGAGAACCTGGTCGACTCTGAGCAGGCGCCCAGCTCCAACGTGATCATGACGACGAGCAGCGTGGTGCTGCAACGCATCACGCGGGATCGATGCGCGGGACCGTGCGTCGACCGAGAACGCGTACAGTTCGCCCTACGCATCCTTTCCTCGTTGCGAACGACATCCTCCATCGTCTCGACCTCAGCGCTACCGGTGCGCGAGCCGACGTCGCCGGCTCGCGCCAATATTCCGCCTACATCTTCTCCCGGCCGAACTAATCGGCCAAGCCGTCGACCACACCGTGCCTCGAAGCCGTTCGCCTTGGGCGGCACGCCAACGCTCAACAGCTCGACTACACCGGCAACGCCGCAGGCCTCCGCTTACGGCGCTAGGGAGGGCCGTCGAGCGCGAGAACCAGTTTGCCGGTGTTCTGACCGCTAAACAACGCCAACAGGACCTCGGGAAAGTCGCCGACGTCACCGTGGATGACCTGCTCATGCGAATGCAACTCACCACTGCGCAGCCAATTCGCCAGCTGCGCAACGGCTTCGCCATATCGGTCCGCGTAGTCGAAGATCACGAAACCGGTCATCGACGCCCGTGCGACCAGCAGCTGCATGTAATTGGCCGGCCCGCGGAGCTCGCCGGCGGCGTTGTACTGCGAGACGGCTCCGCAGATTACGACGCGTGCGCCACGAGCCAGCCGCGCCAGTGCAGCCTCCAGAACCGCTCCCCCGACGTTGTCGAAGAAGACGTCAATGCCGTTGGGGGCGTGCCTCTTTAGCTGCGCACGCAGATCGCCCGCCTTGTAGTCGATGGCGACGTCGAATCCGAGCTCTTCTACCAGCCAGCGGCACTTGTCCTGCCCGCCGGCGATGCCGATCACCCGGCAACCCTTGATCCGGGCAATCTGTCCGGCGATGCTGCCCACCGAACCGGCGGCTCCGGAAACGACGACGGTCTGGCCCTGCTGCGGCCGACCAACGTCGAGTAGCCCGAAGTAGGCCGTGAGCCCGCTGATGCCCAGGGCGCCGAGATGCACCGGAGCAGGCGCGAGGGTGGTGTCCACCGCACTCACGTCACGCCCGTCGGAAAGCGCGTAACGCTGTACTCCGAATACGCCATACACCTCGTCTCCGGCCGCGAAATCCGGGTGGCGCGAATCGATGACGTGCCCGATGCCGCCCGCGCGCATCACCTCGCCGATCTCGACCGGCGGCACGTACGACCGGCCCGCGTTCATCCACGTCCGCATCGCCGGATCGACCGACAGGTACTCGACCCGCACCAGGAACTCGCCGTCCGCGGGACTGCCCGCGGGCTCGTCGCTGACCTCCCAATCCGAGGGCTTAGGCAGGCCGACCGGACGGGCGGCCAGACGGCACGTGGTGTTGACAAGCGTCACGATTCACCTCTCCTGGTTAGTGCTCACCGCGCTCGTCGCCGCGCGCAGGGTCGCCCGGCCACCCGGGTCTTCGGCTGTGGAGGGCACGACCGCGACGCAGTCGGCACCGGCTTCGCGGTAGGCGCGCAGCCGTTCCACGACTCGATCGGCGGAGCCCAAGGCACCCACACGATCGAGCAACTCGACGGGGACGGCAGCCGCCAGTTCGCGGCGAGTTGCGCCGGCCCGGGCCCGACGGACGAGGCCGTCGAAGCCCAGCGCGCTGAACATTTCGCCGTAACCGGGCGGGCCGAGATACACGGCCAGCTGAGCAGCCAGTTGGGCATGTGCGGCAGCACCGGGGTTCAGCGCGGCCGGCACCCATACCGTGAGGCGCGGCGCGGCGCGGCCCTCCGCGGCGGCTCCGGTGTTGATGGCCGCACGAACCTCCGCGACGCGGGCGGGCGAGGCAAGGTTGAGCACGATCTCATCGGCGTGCTGCGCCGCCAGCCGAATCATGCCAGGGCCGAACGCCCCCACTGCAATTCGCGTATCGGGCCGCGCCCCGCGCAGTCGAAAACCGCGGCTGCTGACGTGGCGGCCGGCGTACTCGACGCGTGCGCCGGTCAATATCGACCGCAGGCACTCGATGGTTTCGCGCATGACGGACACGTGGTGCGCCCACGGACGGTCATGCCAGCCGGTCACGATCGCCGGACTGGAGGCTCCCAATGCGATGTCAACCCGGCTGCCGGTGAGGGAGGCGACCGAACTGACACCCAGCGCCAGTGAAACCGGGCTGCGGACGCCGACGGCCAGCGGTCCGATCTTCAGGGTCATTTCGGGTGCACGGAGCCCGATCGCGGTCGCGAGCGCGAACGCGTCGTAGGTGGCCATTTCGCCAATCCACACCGCATCGAAGCCCGCCTCAGACGCCGCCAGCGCGACATCGGTTGCCTCGTGGTCGGGCCGGTCAAGCCAGAACGGCAGGGCGACTTCGAGGCCGGTCACAGCATCGACACGTCGGCGGCCTGTTCGAGCAGGATGCGGCCGGGCAGCTCACGGGATGCCTCGTTGACCTGGAAGTGGGCGGTGGCTGTGTATGCGTCGCGGAACCGGCGCTGCAGAGGTGAGCTGTCGTAGATGGCGCTGCCGCCGGCCAGGTCATACATGTTGCGCACCACGTCGGCCGAGGTCCGTACCGCGTGCGTGGCAGCCAGGCGTAGCCGGTTGCGCATCGCCAGCGGCACCGCGTCAGCATCGTGGCTGGCCTGCCAGGCCTCCTCGATCGCCTCGTAGTACAGCGCGCGAGCGGCGCCCAGCGCCGACTCGGCCGTTGCCACCGCCGCTTGGGTCGCCGGACGTTCCGCCAGGCTGCGCGTCGACCCCAGCCCTTTCTTGCCGCCGGCCAGCTCGACGAGGTCGTCGATCGCGGCGCGCGCATTGCCCAGCGCGGCTGCGCCGATCGACAACGCGAAGAATCCGAACACCGGAAAGCGATACAGCGGCCGATCCACGGCTGGTCCGTCAAGCACCGAGAACACGCGATCGGCGGCCACGAAGACCTCATCGGCAACGGTGTCGTGGCTGCCTGTACCGCGCAGTCCCAGCGTGTGCCAGGTGTCGAGGACCTGCAGGTCGTCTTTGTGCAGTGCAACGACCGAGGGCACGCGCCGCTCGTCGACGAAGCAGCCGGCGAACATCATGTCAGCGTGGGTAATCCCGCTGCAGAATGGCCAGCGCCCGGACACCACAACACCGCCATCGACTGACCTCGCCGTGCCGCGCGGCGCCCACACCCCCGCCGCGACACTCCGCCCGCCGCCGAACATCTCCTCGCGGCTGGACTCCGGCAGGTAGGCGACCAGCAGTGCACTGGTGATTGCGATCGACACGCACCATCCCGCCGATGCGTCGCCACGCGCCACGGTTTCGGCGCATCGCAGTACCAGTCCGGGCGCCAGCTCTTGCGCCGCAACCTCCCGCGGCATGGTGGCGCGCAGTAGCCCGGTCTCGCGCAGACGGGCCACCAGCTCGTCTGGAAGTCGGCGGTCGCGGTCGATCTCCGCCGACATCTCCCGGGCCGAAAGCGCGATCTTTTCGGCCAGGGTCTCGATGTCGCTCTCGGCTCTGCCACGCGCCGTGGCGGTCAGGTCCGGCTGATTCATCGGGGCTCCTGGTGACGGTGACGGTGACGGTCAAGTTACCATCTGCGGTTCAGCAATTGAACCGGGTACAGTTGTTGAACTATGGCCGCTCCCGATCTGTCCCACCGCTTCGAAGCGGAGTCGGTCGGCCGGGCACTTGAGCTGGTCGGCGAGCGCTGGACACTCCTCATCCTGCGCGAGGCGTTCTTCGGGGTGCAGCGCTTCGGTCAGCTCGCACGTAACCTCAACATCCCGCGGCCCACACTCTCGTCGCGGCTGCGGATGCTGGTCAATGTGGGCCTGCTCGACCGGGTGCCATATTCCCGGGATCCCGAACGCCACGAGTACCGGCTCACCGACGCAGGCCGCGATCTCTTCGGAACGATCGTCGTCCTCATGCGCTGGGGGGACGAGCACTTGCCGCACCCAGACGGGCCACCGATTGTGCTGCGCCACAACAACTGCGGCGAGTTCGCCGATCCACGCCTGATCTGCGCCCACTGCGGCGAAGAGATCACCGCGCGAAATGTGAAACCCGAAGCCGGTCCGGGCTTCCCCGCCAAGCTGGCATCGCGCGCTTGACCTTGCCACTGCTCGGCGGCGATGCGATTAGGCAGACCGCGCCCGCCGGGGATCGCCGGACACTTGACGGCGAGTACGTGCCGAGCCCGGTAGCGCACGTGCGCAAGCAAGTCGAAGACCGCGAAGCCAGCGGCGGCGTCGAGGGGACAACGTGGGGGGCCGGCCGGTGGTGATCCTCGCCCGGGATATGCAACAGATCGAGCTGCGGTGCCTCGGCGAGCGTCGCGTTCGCCTGAAGCGTCAGGCCGCGGGCAGCCGATGTCCGGCTGACCTCCAGATCGTGGGCCGGCCCGTTGCAGTAGGGTGGACGGCGTGCAGGGCGGCCGGGGGTCGGTCATTCGCCTGCATGACTCAGCCTGGTGGAAGATAGAGTGACGACCATGGTGCGGCGCCGCTCAATCGCTTGGATCGTCGCGCAACTCGCGGTGTTGGCTCTTGCTGCCTGTACTCCCACGAACAAAACGAACCCGGCCACGACGCCAACCAACCCCACGACGTCCGCCTCACAAGCCTCGCGGACGGCGCTCTTCTACGCGAAGGCCGGTTCGCTGTACGTGAGCGACCCCGCCGGCACCCCGGGCCGCAAGCTCACCGACGGACCTGCCGACACCCAACCGGCGCCATCCCCTGACGGCACGCACGTGGCGTACATCCACAAGGCCAACACCGCCGACGACGGCGGCGAGCTGTGGGTGCTCGACCTCTCGCCGGAGCGCTCAGCGGTGGGCGCGCCCCGGAGGCTCGTCGACCCCGCTGCCCTGCCGCCGAAATTCGGTGATGCGCCCGGGCAGATCGTGAGCCCGCGCTGGTCGCCGACCGGCAAACAGGTTGCCTTCCTCGAGAGTGGAGAGGGAGGCGGCCTTCTCCTCGTCGCGGCCGCCGACACCGGCGCGGTCGTGGCGCCCCAGCAACCGCTGTTCGCCGCCCACAGGTACGCGTGGGCGCCCGACGGCAGGCACATCGCCTGGACGGGCGGACGCAGCGACGTGTCCCCGGTCGACGTTAATGTCCTCACGGTCGGTGCCGCCTCGACACCTGTCGCGAAAGACACGAACGCCTTCTCCGTGACATACGCCAACGGTGGTGAGGCGATCCTGTTCGCCAACGGCGACGCGTCCAGCGACGCCTACGCCGGGATTCCGTTCGCGATCCGCGACGGCGGCATATACTCCGCCGTTACCCCGGGCGGAGCGCCCGAGAATCCGCCGACCCCTCCGGCTCCGCTTTTCAGCGGGAAGGCATCCTATGCAGACGTCGCGGCCCTCGCCTCCGGCGCCATCGCCTTCACGGAGCCGAGCGCGGACGGTTCGTCGAAGAGCATCCTGGTGCTCGACGCCCAGTCGTCGCAGCCACGCGTCAAGATAGCCAACGTTGCGGCCGACAGCCCGGGACCGGCGTGGGGAGCGGGCAACATCGTCGCCTACCTCGACACCTCCCCCGGAAAACCCCTTATCGTCACCGACGTGGAGAACCGCACCCCCAAACAGGTCGACACCGGGGTCGACGCGTTCGCATGGCCGCCGTAAACAAACGCCACGGCGCGAAACCCTCCTGAAGCGTTGTCGTCTAACCAGTTGCCCATTCACGGGATTGTCTGAAAGCCACCCCGCGGGCGACGGGCGCTCGCAACCAAGCCAGTCAGCGGCAGTATGAGCGGCGTCTGATCAGCCAGCTCACCCGAGATGCCTTGGCGGCCAAGCGCGCCCGAGGACAGCGACGGCGGGGTTGGACGGGATGCGCCCCGCCTTGACCGCCGCGTTGAGTGCTGACGACAGAAGCCGTGCCTGTTGGCGACAGTCTTGCCCGACGCGCCCTTGTCAGACATGGCGTGCATCCGCCGGGCGACCGCGTCTCGGGACAGCGCCGTCAGCGGCAGGTCAACGAGCACCGGAGCGATGACGTTCTTCAGATCGGACTTGTAGTCGTACAGGGTCGACTTTCGCGGTCCGGTCAGGTGGTTCGGATTCTGACGTCTGTCATCGGTCCGGGTCGACATGGCTCCGTACGGAATGGAGTTGAGCCGAAGTCCCCAGGACGATCAGGATCGCGTCGGGATCCAGGCGCGTGTCGGGAGCCGGGTTCGCCACGAACTGGCCACTCGCGGTCCTTATGGCCAGCACCAACGCCCCGGTCGTCAACCCAAGCGCCGTATCGGCCAAGCGCCGACCGACCAGAGGCGAGGCGGGAGTGATCTTGATTTCCTCGATTCGGTAATCGAGAGTCTCGTCGTGCATGACGACGTCAAGGAACTCGGCCACGTGAGGCTGCAACGCAAACGCCGCCATCCGCCGCCCGCCGATCAGTTGCGGATTGACGGCCCGGTTGGCTCCGGCCCGCAACAATTTGGACTTCGACTCCTCCGCGCGGGCACGGGCGATGATGACGAGATCGGGTCGCAACGCTCGACTGGACAAGGTCACGTAAACGTTGTCCGCATCGGTGTCCAGCGCCGCGATCAGCGCATAGGCGTGCCCGATGCCAGCGGCCTCCAGGATGCTGTCGTCGGTGACATCGCCCAGCAGCGTCGGATAGTCGAGACCCTGCAGGCGGGCGGGGTCGCGGTCGACGGCGACGACCTGTTTCCCGAGCGCGTCGAGATACAGCACGCAGGCGCGACCAACGCGGCCCGATCCGCAGATGATGACATGACCAGTCATCTGGCCTATCCGCCGGTCCATGCGCCGCCTCCCCAGCTGCTGGCGTAGGTGCCCCTCGATGAGCGCTTCGAGCAGGATCCCGAACGTGTACAGCGCGGTTCCCACACCCATGAGGATCAGCACGATGGTGAAGAACTCACCCGCTGTGGACAGCGGGTGAACCTCGCGGAAACCTACCGTCGTGATCGTCGTGACCGTCTGGTACAACGCTTCGACAAATCCGAACCCGAGGATCACGTAGCCCACAGTCCCGGCAACGATCACCAACATAAACGCTAACAGCGCTCGGCCAATACGCCGAAGAGAACTCACTTCGTAGATTGTGCACCCAGACGCGGACCAATCTCACCTGGCGCCCTGCGTGTTCGCTGGGGGCCGCGCCAATGGCACTTCACATCGGTGGGCTGACTCGACTTGGCGGGGACCGGGTACGGAGGCCGCGCTCGTCGCAAAAGTCCCAACGGAATGGTAAGAGCGCACCATCGGGAGTCCGGGGCCTAGTTGCGCAGCTACGACGTCAAGCTGTCGCTGGGCCGCTACGCCGCGCGGTATTCCGCGCTCGGACTGCTGGACAAAAGCGCCATCGATTTCGGTGGCGGCCCTTGATCATCTGACCGGGTCAGCGCCCTTCAGCCCGGGCTTCGTGGCTGTCCGGGTTTGCTTGCCGTCGAGCCGGTAGAGCACCTGAACATACGTGCTGCCGTCCTTGCGCACACCGCTGCGCAGCGATGCCATAGCTGTCCGATGAGTTTGTTTAACAGGCGCCGGTCGACGGCGGCGGGTCGGTGTAGCAGTTTCGCCTGCACGGCAATCTGATTGCGGCCGTTAAGAGGACAGGCGAGTAGAGTTCATTCCGATGGCCCTTTCCCCGTCGAAAGAGCGGATGATCGCCGGGGTCGCCGTAGCGTCCGTCTCGCTCGGGGTAGCCCAGCTAGTGAGCATCCCGTTCGGTGCGCGGGCCGATGCGCGTGTCGCGATCGGCTCGGCGGTCGTCGACCTGACACCGGGCCCCGTCAAAGAATGGGCGATCCAGACCCTGGGCTCTCTGGACAAATTCTTCGTGTCCGTCGTCGTGCTTGTGGTGATCGCGACGATCGCTGCGATCGCCGGGACCCTCGAGACTCGGCGCCGCCCGCTCGGCAGCGCCATGATCGTCGCGGCGGGCATCCTCGGATGCATCGCGGTGCTGTCGCGGCAGAGTGCGACAGCACTCGACATGGTCCCCACCGTCGCGGGCGCCGCATGCGGCGTGACGGCCCTGCGCTTGGTCACCCGCCGGTTCCGGCCCGGCCTGGGAGACCCGGAACACGAAGCCGACCACGACGCGCCGGATCCCGGCAGGCGCATGGGGTTGGTCACGTTCGGATTGCTCGGATTCGGAGTGGCGGGCAGCGTAGTGGGCGCGGTAATCACGCGGCTGGTGCATTCGGTGGCTGCTGACCGCAACAACTTCAATCTTCCCCGACCGCGCGCGTCTGCGCCACCAATACCTGCTGATGTGCAACCGAACAGCGTTGCGCTGCCAAGCTTTATCACCGCCAGCGCCGACTTCTACCGGGTGGATACAGCGCTGAGTGTTCCCCAACTCAGCCACGGCGACTGGCGGCTGCGCATCCGCGGCATGGTGGACCGTGAAGCCACCTATAGCTTCGACGACCTCACCGGCTTCGACGTCGTCGAAACGGTGGCGACGTTAACTTGCGTGTCGAATCCCGTTGGAGGCGGATTGATTTCGACGGGCATCTGGACAGGCTACCGGGTGGCTGATCTGCTGGCAGTGGCCGGTGTGCACGCGGATGCCGACATGATGCTCTCGACGTCGATCGACGGGTTCACCGCCGGCACGCCAGTGGAGGCGCTTACCGATGGCCGCGACGCGCTGCTCGCGATCGGCCTCAACGGTCAACCACTGCCGAGCGAGCATGGCTACCCGGCCCGGCTTCTGGTGCCCGGGCTCTACGGGTACGTGTCGGCCACCAAGTGGGTCGTGGAGCTGGAGTTGACCCGCTTCGACAGAGCCAAGGCCTACTGGACGCGGCAGGGCTGGGCACCGCGCGCACCCATTAAGACCGAGTCGCGGATCGACGTGCCGAAAGGTGGTCAGAACGTGCCGGCTGGTCCTGTGGTGTTCGGTGGGGTCGCGTGGGCACAGAATCGCGGCGTGCGGGCCGTTGAGGTCCGCATCGATGACGGCGTCTGGTGGCCCGCTCAACTGGGCGCGAGCTATTCCAACCAGACGTGGCGGTTGTGGAGCTTCTCTTGGCAGGCGAAAACCCCTGGGAAACACACCATTACCGTGCGCGCAACCGACAACACCGGTGCTGTCCAGACCGCAGATCAGGTTGGAAGTGTCCCCGACGGCGCCACCGGCTGGCACAAGGTGGACTTCACCGTGGCGTAGACATGACTACTTCGACGAGAGTTTTCGCCAACTGAATACCGCAATCACGATGCCGATCAGCACCGTTAACGGACCAATGATGGACCACATCGTGGTGTTGCTCATCGGACTGCCACCAAGCACTCCGAATCCCTGCAGCGCCCAGATCAGACCGAACAGTGCGACGATCAACCCGACCGCGAAGGTAACGAGGAAAGCCCTTTTCATATAGAAACCCTACGCGCCGGAGAGGGATGTCGCGCCTTGACCCAGCAGTACTACACAGGCCAATTCTGGCTGACTCCAATTGTTTCGCACGGTCAGCTGGATCGCCTGTAACGACTCCCCGAGCGACGGTGAGATGTTGATTTATCGTTGCTCCCTCAACGCCGCCGCCGGCTTCACAGGAGCTGATCTGTCCGCGGGACCGCTCCAGTGTCCTCCCAGACGGGCCGTTGACGGCCCCCGGGCCGGCAGTTGTCAGGGATCGGTAAGGCCGGTTGTTACCGGATGCTGACGAAACGATCCACCGAACCGGTGGCGGGCCGCGCCGCGCCTACGATCGGAAGGATGACTGTCCCGACACCACCGCGGCCGTGGCCGGCTCTGACCCGACGGCGCATACTGCGCGGCACAGCAGTGCTCGGCGTGCTCGCCGGGTGTCGCTCACTGCGTGACTCCATCGCGGCCGGTGCGCCGAGCACTTCGACCGAAATGTTCGAGGTTAGCCATACCGACGCGGAGTGGCGGCAACTTCTGACCCCACAGCAGTACGCCGTGCTTCGCACGGCGTCCACCGAGATGCCCTTCAGCAGCCCGCTCAACGATGAGCACCGGCCCGGGATCTTCGGATGTGCGGGGTGTGCACTGGACCTGTTTTCGTCAACGACCAAGTTCGACAGCGGCACCGGCTGGCCGAGCTTCTGGAAAGCCCTGGACAACGCCGTACTCGAGCGGCAAGACAACACCTTGGGCATGACACGCACCGAGGTGCTCTGCCGCCGCTGCGGCGGGCACCTCGGCCACGTCTTCAACGATGGCCCCGAACCGACCGGACTGCGCTACTGCATGAACGGGGTGGCGCTGAACTTCCGATCGACCTAGAGACTTTGTTTTCAAGTCGATCGCGATTTGTTCCGCTTGTGTGTGGAGAGACCTAGTTGACCGGAGGCATCATCACGGTGTCGACCCATCAGACCGTCGCATTGGCGGTCTGGACGCCACCGTAGACGGGGGCCGAATCATTGAACTTCAGATCGGCGCCGGACGCCCCCTGCCACCGACTAAAGCCCCCAACATGCCGTGGGCTGTTCGCACAGCCACACGGTTGATGGGATCTTGATGACAGAACAAAATCGTCAGGATTTAAGTTCCTGACCACTACTCTCTCGGTGGAGCTGCCGGGAATCGAAACCGACGCCCTACCAGGCAATATGCGTTCTGAGCTGCCGGTTCGTTCCGTTTCGGTCCGGTTCGTTCCCGTTCGTTACCTGCGGTTTCGTTCTCGGCTCTTGACGCCGTCAAGAGCCGTATCACCCATTTCTTTTTATCAGGAGCTACTGCAGTACAAGTGCCGTCCGCGGCTGAGCCTTCCTCGACGATAGCGCTGTTCATCGAAGGGTTGTTGGGTTCGCAGGAGCCGATATGCCAGACGGCCCACGTTGCGGGCCAATGCCACCCGGGCCTGGATCGGTGCCATGCCGCGGGCGCGCAGTTCGGCGTTGCGTTGGGCGAACGACGGTGAGCTGATCGACATACCCCAGGCCATGCCCATCAACGCGTCTCGATGTTCGGCGAGGCCCTGTCGGGATATTCGGCCGCGGCGCTGCAGGGTCGCCGACTGGTAGAGAGCGGGTTGCTCTGAAAACACCGGGACTTTGCACGCAGCAGCGGAACAGCTATACAAGAACGGTTCTTGAGCGAGGCCGGGGGTTACCGGTCGGGGGGCCTCGGTGCAGCCCACCTCGAGCCCGAGGCCGTAGCCGGGGCACCCCGGGCGCTAGAGCGGGAAAAGGCCCGGGCCGGAGTTGATCAGGCAGGAGTTGATCAGAGATCACCGGCGATCATAGCCAGCCCGATTCGAGTCCCATCTCAGGATTGAACTCATTCGGCGACCATAGTTCAAGGGTCAAAAATGGGCCTTGCCTGCACAAATGCATGACGGTTGTTTGACGTCAGTTAACTGTGACTGTGGCCAGATTGTGGCCACAGTGTCGGCCACGCGATCGACCCGGATAGCACAAACCACTCAGCCGCGGTCATCGAGAATCCCTGACCCGCATCTACCGCGGGCGACAAGACCGCGCTCATCATTGGCAGCCAAGCCCTCACTACCACAGATTTTTCGAAATCCGCGAACCTATCCCTTTCTGGATACCGCGATCGCACCAGCCTTTTTTGCCGCCGCCTCCACCCCTCTCGACGCTGACTACACCCACCGCGCCCGCGCGGAGTCAACCGCGGATTAGCCGCCGGGAGCATGCGCCTGTCCCACCCTAGGAGCAGACTGCAGGGCAGGAGTACACCATGACCGCCAATGACGACACCGAAGCTGGCGACCAACCCACGGTTGCCGCCGAAAGTGATGCGACTACGGTCGTGCCGCCACCTACCGAGGCAGCACCAGAACTGGCGTGGTCGCAGGAAGTTCCCGAGACTGCGCCACTGATCCGTCCGTGGCGTTCGGTGTGGGTTCTCGCCGGTGTGGGTGTGTTGTGTGCGGTCAGGCTCGGGCTCGACCAACTCGGGGTCCACGATCAGGTCGGCCGACCCGGCGGGCGCCGTATCGGAAGGTGAAGTGCGCTCCGATCCTAGAAGTCGTCAGGCTCGCAGTGGCTTAAGGGCCTTTGCCCCTTCCTGGCGGGGCGCTCAAGGTCAATCCTGGTGAAAAGTCTTCGGAACGAACCGGTTGGAAGGGGACTGTGATGGTCGAGCGTGTCGACGCTGTGGTCGTCGGAGCGGGGCTTGGGGGGTTGGCGGCAGCGGTGACGCTGGCCGGTGGGGGCATGAAAACTTTGGTGTTGGAGCAGCATTCGGTTCCGGGCGGCTACGCGTCCGTCTTTCAGCGCGGTCCCTACCGTTTTGATACGGCGTTGCATGCGTTGAACGGCCTGGCGCCGGGTGGGATGGGCGTGCTGTACGAGCAGCTCGGTATCCGGGATCGTCTGCGCTTGCACAGGTTGGACCCGCTGTACGTGGTGCGCGGCCCGGGCCGGGCGATTGTGGCCCACGCCGACCCGTTCGCGTATGAGGCGGAGCTACTGCGGAACTTCCCGGATCAGATAGACCAGGTCAGGGCTTACCTGGATGAGGCGCATGCGGCCTACTGCGACGTGCGCCGTCTTGGTCTCGACAGGGCAGCCGGCCGGGATTCAACCCTCGAGCAGATGATCGCGCGCTACCCGGCGATGGTGCGAGCAAGTAGCGAGACCTGGGACCAGATGATGGCCCACCATGTGACCGACCCGCAGATCCGTTCGGTCCTCGGCACTTTGTGGAGTTACGTCGGTCTGCCGCCGTCCCGGCTGGCTGCGCTCGTCGGTGCCATGCTCGCAGCGGCATTCCACGAGCATGGTGGCTGGTACCCCGAGGGCGGCTCGCAGGCCATCAGCGCGGCGCTGGTGCGGTCGCTTCGCGAACGCGGCGGAGAGATCCGGTTCGCAGAGCTGGTCACGGGTTTCGACGTCGAGGGCGACCGTGTGGTGGCGGTCAGCACCCACCAGGGTCTGCGTCTGGAAGCTGATGTCGTCGTCTCCAACGCCAGCGCGCCGACAACCTTGCTGGAGCTGCTCGGGCGTGAGCGCCTTCCGGCCAACTACGTTGAGCGGGTCGAGCAACCCACCGCGTCCTATACCACCTTCAACGTATATCTCGGACTGGGCCGAGATATACCCGCCGAGCAGGGACTGCCGCACGAGCTCTTCCTCAATACGTCATGGGATGCCGACGAGGCGTGGCAGGCCGGGCAGTCGGGGGACTGGGCCAACGCTCCCCTGCTGCTCGCCGACTACACCCGTGTCGATCCCGGCTGCGCACCCCCTGGTCATGCCGTGGTAGTGCTGACGACGGCACCCTCCTGGGACTACCAAGATACCTGGGGCACCGGGGGCGACCTCACCGACTACCACACCAACCCCCGCTATCTGCGGCTCAAGGAGCAGGCCGCGGACGCCTTGGTGGCCCGAGCTGCCAAGGAAGTGCCCGGATTGGCAGACGCCATCGAATACCGCGAAGCCGCAACGCCTTTGACCAACATGCACTACACCCGCAACCCGCGCGGTGCGATCGTAGGCTATGAAAACACCCCGGCGAACTCGGGCCTGGGCTGGCTGCGCCACAAGACCCCGATCGCGAACCTCTTTCTGGTCGGTGCCTGGACCAACAGCGGAGGCATGAACCCCGCGATAACCTCCGGCGTCGAAGCCGCCCAGCGAATCCTGGCAAGGTCGCGAACCCCGGTATGAGCGCTTATCGCGCCGCAAGTCGAGCCCGGTCAGCGCAGGCGGACCGTTGCGGCGTCGCTTAAGGTCACCTTGCCTTGGCGGCGTCCCCCTGGTCGCGGGTGAGCGGCAGAGCCGTCACGAACGCGATTGATTCTTCAGCGCATCTGGGCTGCTGGCGCGGTGGAAGCCGCGATACGGCTCACTCTTGGTGTGCTCTGGGAGTTCGAGAAGAAACGGAACGAGCGATGCGCCCCCGTCTATCCGGATGCATGTTCCGGTGATGAATGCTGCGCCCGGCGAAAGCAGGTAAACAATTGCGCTCGAAACTTCAGCTTCTTCGCCCAGACGCTTGAGCGGTAGGCCCTTCATCACCTGCGGGAGCATGGCGGACCTAAGCATGGTCGCGTCGTAGTGATCCGCACCAGACGATGCAATAGGCCCTGGAGCCACTGCGTTGACGCGTACCCCCGACGACGCCCATTCGAGCGCGGCCGTCTTCGTGAAATTCATCATCCCTGCCCGGGCGGCACCGGAGTGACCCATCAGAGCCATGCCGCCCCACATGTTGGCAATCATGTTCACGATTGCGCCGCCACTGCCCTTCATACATTGCGTGTACACCTCACGGGCAACCAGGAACCCGCCAGTGAGGTTGGTGGCGAGGACGGCTTCCCACCCTTTCTTGTCGATGGACTCGACCGGCATCGGGTACTGGCCGCCAGCATTGTTCACTAAGCCGTCGATGATGCCGTGATCGGCCAGCATGGCGGCCACCGTCGAACGAACCAGCTCCTCGTCGCGAATGTCGAAGACATAGTGCGCGACTGCGCCGCCGTCCTGGCGAATCTCGGTGGCCGTCCGGGCGAGCTTCTCGACGTTGCGGCCAGTAATGAGGACTTTAGCGCCGAGGCTGGCTAGCTCGTGCGCCGTGCATCGGCCGATGCCGGACCCGCCGCCAGTGATGACGATGGTGCGACCGTCGAAAATTCCTTTCCGGAAGATCGATGCATACATGCCGCTCCTTCGCATCCGTGAGGGTTTGGGCGGTTCGATTCTGCACCTCGCCGCTCGAAGGATCACCGAAATGCTCCCCAAATCCCACGGCACAGGCACAAACTGCCTCTGGTGAAGGCGTTTCCCGATCGATGACAGCAGCGTCCGACTCTGCGATTAAGGCCGAACCGCCTGGATTTGAGCGCTGCAGCTCCGCCGCGGAGGTGATGTACCACGGGCGTTGACTCTGGCCGAAGATCAGCACATCGGCGTCGGAGCTGCGCTGTGAGACCCGCGTTTGGAGCCGGCCGTGGCACCGGTCTTGTGCACGACCCTGAAGCGCAGGCCGGACAGTCTCACGCCGGCGTGTTCGGGAAGGCGTGGCCGCAGCTGGTCGCCGTCGTTGTTGCCCCACCAGGCCACCCACAGCCGGGCGGCCTTTCTTCCAGTGCGTTCAGCAGGGCCGTCTCCACCCAGTCGCCGGCGTGCATCGTCACTCAACCGATGGGTGCTGTGTCGCCCTGCTGCAGCAGTCTTCCCATTTCGGGAATGACAGTCTGCAGGGCCTTGATCGGTCGCAGCATCACCTTGACCGAGGTGATCTTGCCGTCATCGTTCCAGTGGATCATGTCGATGCCATTGACGTGGATGCTGTCGATGTCGGCGACGAACTCGAGCACCGCGGAGTGGTCGGTGTACCACTTCTCGACGTACTGGAAGCCGGTGTCGGCGAACAGCTTCGCCGCGGCGGCCAGGTAGGCGACGGCCTTGGCCCGGCCTTCCTGCGGCGTGAAAACCGCGGGCGAGTAGAAAACGGCGTCCTCGGCCAGCAGGTCGTGCAGTTCGTCGGTACGGCCGGTGTCGATGATCTCGATCCAGCGTTGAATCACCGGTGGTGTCACACCGCAAAACTAGCGTTTGGGCTTAGCCCCCGGTACAGAATCCGCATAACGGGCTTGCGACGGGGGCCAGGAGTTGCTGGCCTCGGAGCAGTATTGCGGCGGGCCAACGATCCACGCGCCGTTGGTGCCGCGGACCAGATCACCGCTGGTCGTAGGACCAATGAAGCCCGCGATGAGGACGATCGGCCCTACGCCCGGCGCAGGGAATGAGAAAGACTTTGCGATAACCGAAGTGTGATGCAGGGGAGGGTACCCGCCGGTGGGCGGCAATGGGAAGCAATCACCACACCGACAGTGAACATATTCGTGGTCGAAGGAGCAGGACGAAAATGACCGAAGACGATTCAACGGTGGTTCGGCACCGAAGCGGAGTACTGGTGTCCACGCTGCCACAGGCTTTTCAGGAGACCGCAACCTTACAGCCGGACTCGGTGGCCATCCGCACGGTCGGCAACGAGACGGTCGTCACCTGGCACCAGTACGCCGATCGGGTGCGAAAAATCGCCGCCGGGCTTGCCGCGCTAGGCGTCGAACGCGGCCACACGGTCGGGATCATGCTGCGCAACCGACCGGAGTTCCACTTGGCCGACACCGCCGTCATGCATCTAGGCGCGATCCCGTTCTCGATCTACAACACCTCGGCACCCGACCAGATCCGGTACTTATTCAGCAATGCCGAGAACAAAATCGTGTTCACCGAAAAAGACTTTCTGCCCGCCGTCAAGGCGGCCGGGGTCGACCTCGCCCACGTGATCGTCGTCGACGCCGACGTCGACGGCTGCTTGACCCTTGCGCACCTCGAATCTTTGGGCAACAAAGCCAATTTCGATTTCGATTCGGCGTGGCAGGCGGTCCGGCCAGACGACATCGCGACGCTTATCTACACCTCGGGAACCACCGGCCCGCCCAAGGGCGTCGAGCTCACCCACGCCAATGTGATCGCCGAGTTCGTCGCGATCGTCGACCTGGTTGGCATGCAGCCAACCGACCGGATCACCTCATACCTGCCGCATGCGCACATCGCCGACCGGGTCAGCGGGCACTACGCCAACATGGTCATGGGAGTAGAGGTCACCGACGTTGCCGACCCCAGGGCGATCGCGCAGGCGCTGCCGGATGCTCGCCCCACGGTGTTTGTAGGGGTGCCCCGCGTGTGGCGCAAGGCCAAGGCCGGGATCGAAACCAAGCTTGGCACCGAGGCGACCGGAGTCAGGCGGCGATTGGCGCTGTGGGCCATTGACACCGGTGTCCACGCTGCCCGCCAGACATTGGCCGGCAACTCCCTGTCCACGTCACTTGCCATCCGCCACAAGATCGCCGACCGTCTCGTGCTGGCTAAGGTGCGAGACGCGCTCGGCCTGGACCAGTTGCGATGGGGAGTAACCGCCGCCGCCCCCATACCGGCCGAAACAGTCGAATTCTTCTGGGGCCTGGGCATTCCCATCTACGACCTATGGGGGTTATCGGAAAGCGCCGGCGGCGCGACCTCCAACCGACCCGGGGTCAATAAGGTCGGTTCGGTCGGGACGGCGCTGCGCGGCGTTGAGATCGCGGTGGCCAGCGACGGCGAACTGTTGATACGCGGGCCGATCGTGATGCGAGGCTATCGACATGAGCCGGAGAAGACCGCCGAAGCGATCGACGCCGACGGCTGGTTGCACACCGGTGACGTCGGCACCATCGACTCCGAAGGTTTCGTCAAGATCGTCGACCGCAAGAAGGAGTTGCTTGTCAATGAAGCCGGAGAGAATCTCTCCCCCACCAACATCGAGATGGCGATCCAGACCGCGTCCCCGGTGATCGACCAAGTGGTGGCGTTCGGTGATGCCCGGCCCTACGTGACGGCGCTGGTCGTCCTCGATCGTGATGCCGCCGCGGCGCGGGCCGCCGCGCTCGGCATGAGCGACCCGTCGGCGGCAGCCTTCGCGCAAAGCCGTGAGGCGCGCGAGATGCTTACCGCGGCTGTCCTCGAGGGAAACTCCAAAATTTCCCGGGTCGAGCAGATCAAGCGGTTCCTGATCGTCGGCAACCCATGGGAGCCGGGCGGAGACGAGCTGACCCCAACGATGAAACTCAAGCGCAGGCCTATCGCGGACAAATATTTCGCGGAGGTTGACAAACTCTACAGCGCAACGCCTGGACCGGACGTCATCGACTTATCGAACCGTAACTGACCCACCAATCTCAGCAGCCGAGCGACCCGGCTAAGCACGTGCTTAACACGCCGGGCTCACCCGCGTTTTCTTGGTGGAGCTGCCGGGAATCGAAACCGACGCCCTACCAGGCAAAATGGATTCTGAACAGCAGATTCGTTCCCTTTTCAGTCCGATCCAGTCCCGCTCGTGACCTGCGGTTTCGGTTTCGGTTCTTGACGCCGTCAAGAGTCTTCGCCCAGGCGGTTCGCCGAATTGGGAACCGGTGTTCGACCGGTCCGCGCCCAGCCCGACACCCAATAGAACGACGTGGTGCGAAGCAGGGACAACACCGGCGTTGACGGCGTCAACACCCACGACTGATGGGCGTCGTTGTGGCACCGTCACCTTGGACCTCAATAACTCGCTACTTCGCAACGTCGACGTCGTACGTCCGCCCGCTCGTCGGCGCGCTGACTTGTGTTGCGATCCAGCCACTCACACATCCGACCAGCGGTACAGAACCCGGCTGCTGCTCTTGACGAACTTCGGGCCGGTTCCCTTGTAGCGATCCGTTTTCACGTGCCGTCGACACTTGTCTTGCCGGAATGTTCGTACAGTCTGAATCGAGGGCCCGGCGCAGCCGAGCCACCATAGCGGTTGATGAAGTCCGACATGGCGGTGCTGCCGCCGACGATCACGTTTCATACACTGACGTCAGCGCTTGGTGTTCCTGCCTCCTGCGTTCAGTTGGTGCGATGAACATGGCTACCGAGATATGGAGGTAGTCGATCCGACCGGTATCGAGGTGGCCGAACATGAATGGAGTCGTCGGATGAATCCGGGCGACAGTTCGGAACCGGCTGCCGGTGGTCCGTTGTCCGATGGCGAGCGGGCGGATCTGGTCCTGATGCGGGAGGAGGAACGGCTGGCGCGCGATTTGTACCGGCGGTTCCACCAGGCGTGGGATGTGCCGATCTTCGACAACATTGCCTCGGCATATCGTCCACGTGCCTAAGTTGGCAGACTATCGCAGAATCGGACCACAGTCCGATTAGCACCGCCCGATGTGCGGCTAGCCCTGCCCTACGCTCATTCGCCCAAAACGTGTCCAAAGATTTATACGACATGCCGCGCGCGGGAGGTGCGAATTGTTATAGAAGCCGGGGAATATCCAAACCGTGGCCAAGTATCCCATGAGGTTTACCCAGGACTACCAGGACGCCGTGGACGCGATCTTGAACGCCATCGCCGCCATCGGCGAAGAGCGCCGCCAACACCTCAGGGACGCCAAACTCGCGGTTGGCAAAGCCCTGCATGATGCCTGCAGCGGTGAGCAGTGGTATCTGGCCGATCACCTGCGCCAGTCGATCAAGGACATGGACATTACCGTTTCCACAAGCTAAAAGGACGTGCAGTAACTCTCAAAAAGATGCCTCGCGTATTCGGTGGAGTACCAGACATGATGTCGGAGAAGGTCTTTGCGGCTTGGAGTTAAGACCGAATCGCCGTCCCATCACCTCAGTTAACGCAGTGCGGGAGCATAACATCGGCTTGCCGGGGCGGGTTGCTATTGCACGGCTCGGATGACGAACGAGTCCGTGTTCTCGTCGTAATCGACCGTTTCATCGACGAACAGTTCCCCAACCGGGTGGCCGTCCTCAGCGACCGCAATGAAGGTGGCTTCCTCCTCGTCGTAGGTCACCGATCCCTGCACGAACATCGCCGCGATCTTGTGCCCATCCGCTCCGAAAACGACAAGCTTCAGGCCCGCGGCCTCCTTGAGGTACTGCGCCGCTTCGGCACGTTTCGTGGCCATCGCCGGGATTCCTCTCTGTTGGCGCTTTGGTTGCGGCAGAGTATTCCCGAGGCCGGTACCCAACAGCGTTGGTATAGGTCCCCAATGTGCTCCTCAGCCACTGGCAGGACTGGGTCGGGGTCGAACCCCCGACGGCGGAGAGACAGCGTCACCGGCGCGGTTTCGAACAGAGCGATGCGCGACTGAGAAGGAGGTCGACCACTACTACAACTGGAACCCAACTAACGATGCACTGGCCCTTGTTGCCGGCCGGTTCGCGAGTGACGGCCACCGTCGTCGAGGCAGTGCGCGTCACAACTCCCCGGCAAGCACCATGTCCCGTGCCAAATCGATCCACGGGGCAACGACCTTCTTCAGGTACGGCTGACTGACCGCGTTCCAGTTGCGCGTGTGGGTGTCGAGGCGACACCCACACGAACACGGGTTGCCGTCCAGGTCGCGCGTGCCACGACGAAGCGACGCCGTGCAGTGAGCTTAACTGGCAGATGTTGATGAAAAAGAAAACTCGCCAGAACTTACGTTCCTGCCCAGCAGTTTCTCAGTGGAGCTGCCGGGAATCGAACCCGGGTCCTACGGCATTCCCTCAAGACTTCTCCGTGCGCAGTTCGCTATGCCTCTACTCGGATCTCCTGGTCACGCGAACTAGCCAGGATGACGATCCCAGTCGCTGTAGATGTCCCGATGAGTCCCGCGACCGAACCCATCGGTGGATCCCTCTAGCTGACGCCAGGGTCCGGGCCGAGGGCGTTCCCGGTCTGACGGACTAGCTGTCGCTTAGGCAGCGAGAGCGTAGTCGCGCTGATGTGAATCGGCGCTTATCTAGTTACAACGACGCTTACGGTGGTCTGTTGCCTGCACCGGCACGCTTCCCTTGATTCGATGCGCGAAGTCGAAACCTTTCAGCCCCATGTCTATCGCTCATCCCTGCCGACTTTCGGCAGGACTATCAATGGTACGCGTCTATCAACCAGCGGCAACGGAATTTTCTTCCGTCCCAGGGCTGCGATCAGATCACGAAGTTCAGGCGTTCGACGATGCGCTCGGCGACGTCCTTGTCACCACCCAGTTCGATGTCCCGGGCGCGGGCGGCGCTCATGGGGCGCCCGCCGGCGAGCCTGGTGAACTGCAGTCCGTCAAGCCGGATCGTGGCCGTCGGCTCTTGGCCGCCGAAGTCGTCGACCACCTGCGCCCGACCATCGACGCTGACGCGGATGCCGCGGGCCAGCGGGCCGGTCAGCTCGAACAGGATGCGTGAGCCGTCGGGCGCTTTGGCCAGCTTGCCCACTACGTACCCCATCGTGGCCGCGATCTCGTCGAGGACCAGCTGTGACGCAGGTCCGTCCAGGTCGTCGTCGGACGACGGCCGCTGCACCGCCGCGCGGATGTCTTGCTCGTGCATCCAGCAGTCGAAGACCCGTATCCGCATGAACCGTCCGTAACTGTCCATGCCGGCCGGCGTCGGGGTCACCGCGTTCCAGTCATCGTCGGACATACTCGTCAGCGCCGTGCGGCGACTATCGGTTATCGCGCCGAACCGCTCAAGCACGCTGGCGCCCGATTCGCCGCCAAAGTGGCGCACCCAGCACTCGTTCATCGCACCGATGTCGTTACGCACATGCTCGAGCGCCGAAACGTCTATGTCCGGCTGGGGTGAAGCGATGCCGGACAGGAATGACTCGGTACCGATCATGTGCGCTACCAAAGCCTTGACGTCCCAACCGGGCAGCGGACTCGCCGCCTGCCATTCCGTCTCCGGCAGCCCGTCTAGGAGTGCAGCGATGTCGTCCCACACCGCGAAGAGGCCAGCGAGCACCTCAGACTTGTCGAGTTTGGTGACGGGGCGATCGGCCATGGTCGGATCGTAGGCCGGTCACTTTCGGATGAAGAGGCCGACCCGCGGGAGAAGCACGCCGGCGAATATCGGCAGAACTCCGGTAAGCAGTTAGTTTGCCGCGATCATCGCCACAGAACCCATGGCCATCGCCATGCCGATGCCGTAGAGACCACCCCAAAAGACCGCACCGGAATGAATCGGCCCGCCGACGCACAGTGCCAGCGCACCCAGCACTACCGTCTCGATCGGATATGCCACCAGCATCACGCGCAGCGCGGGCACCGCCGAGCGGCTACACCGCCCACGAAATCGCTGACGCCGTAGGTAACGGCCGACCGTTGGGCGTAAGCGGCCCCTATCAGTTCATGCCCTTGGCTCGGCGACCCAGCTCACGGACCACTTCGCGCTGGGCGTCGCGGCGGGCCATGTCCTGGCGTTTGTCGTACGCTCGCTTACCGCGCGCCAGTGCAAGCTCCACTTTGACTCTCCCCCCGGAGAAATACACAGACAACGGAACTAGCGCGAGGTTACCATCGCGGATCTTTCCGATCAGGCTGTCGATCTGGCCGCGGTGCAACAACAGCTTTCGCTTGCGGCGGGGATCATGGTTGGTCCAGCTACCATGCTGATACTCCGGAATGTGCATGTTGTGCAGCCACACTTCGCCGTCGTCGACGGTTGCGAACGCATCGGCCAACGACGCCTGACCCTCGCGCAGGCTCTTCACCTCTGTGCCCTGCAAAGCCACTCCGGCCTCGAACAACTCGATGATCGAATAGTTGTGCCGCGCTTTACGATTCGTGGCCACAATCTTTTTGCTGCCACGCTCGCCGCCCGCCCCCTTGGCCCGGCCGGAATCTTTAGCCACAGCTACCGCCGGATGTACAGGCGCAACGTCGCGTAGGCCGTCAACCCGGCCATCGACACGCCGAGCAGGAACAGCCATGGGGAGATGTACAAGATGTCGGCATAGTCGACGCGCGCGATCAAATTGGCTTGGTAGAACTGGTTTAGCGCGTTCTCCAGGAACAACGCGCGCACCAAAATCAAGCCGACGATGGAGATGACCACACCGACAGTCGCGGCCAAGATCGCTTCCACGAGGAAAGGCAATTGCGTATACCAGCGGCTTGCGCCGACCAGGCGCATGATCCCGATTTCCTCGCGCCGCGTATACGCCGCGACTTGGACCATGTTGGCGATCAACAGGATCGCCCCGACGGCCTGCACCAGCGCGACGGCGAACGCGACGTTGCTCAAGCCGTCCAAGACCGCGAACAGCCGGTCGATCAGATCTTTTTGGTTGAGCACGGAAAGCACCCCGGGCTGGCCCTGCATCGCGGAGTCAAAGTCCTTGTGCTGCTCGGGATTATTCAGCTTGACGATGAAAGACGCGGGAAAGGAATCCTTTCCGGCAACGTCCTTGTACTGCGGGAACTTCCGGATCGCGTCCTCGTAGGCGTCCTGGCGGTTGAGGAACCGCACGGATTTGACGTCTTCGCGTTTTTCGATCCGTTCCCGCAGCGCCTTGCACGGGTTGGTGTTGCAGGTCGGGTCGTTGGCGGAGACATCTTCGGTGAGGAAGACCTGCGTCTCGACGCGGTCGAGGTAGATAGCGCGGGAGGCGTCAGCCAGCCGAATCACCAGCAGACCGCCGCCGAAAAGGCCGATAGAGATCGCGGTGGTCAGGATCATCGCGACCGTCATGGTGATATTGCGACGAAGTCCGGTCAGAACCTCGTTGAGCAAGAAGCCGAAGCGCACTTAGCGGTCCATCCCATAGATGCCACGCTGTTCGTCACGAACGAGCCTGCCCAAAGACAGCTCGACGACGCGCTGGCGCATCGAGTCGACGATGTGATGGTCGTGCGTTGCCATCACCACCGTCGTCCCGGTGCGGTTGATCCGCTCCAACAAATCCATGATGTCCTTACTGGTGTCCGGGTCGAGGTTGCCAGTGGGCTCGTCCGCCAGCAGCACCAATGGCCGGTTGACGAACGCACGGGCGATCGCAACCCGCTGCTGCTCGCCGCCCGACAGCTCGTGTGGCAGCCGGTTGGCTTTGCCGGACAGGCCGACGGTCTCCAGCACGTCGGGCACCACCCGGTTTATCGCGTCTCGACGTTTGCCGATCACTTCCAGCGCGAACGCGACGTTTTCATACACCGTCTTTTGCTGCAGCAGCCGAAAGTCCTGAAATACGCAGCCGATCACCTGACGCAGCTTCGGTATATGGCGACCTGGCAGTTTGTTGACGTGGAACTTCGAGACCCGAACGTCGCCGGTGTTCGGCGTCTCCTCACTCAGCAGCAGCCGTATGAACGTCGACTTGCCCGAACCCGACGGGCCGATCAGGAAGACGAATTCACCCTTCTCGATTTTGACGTTGACGTCGTCCAACGCCGGACGCGCCGACGCTTTGTACTTCTTGCTGACATGGTCCAGGGTGATCATCACGGCACGCCAGTGTAGCGGTGAATTTCGCTGGCAAGCCAAGTCAACTGGCCGGTGGCGGTGAAGTCGGCGCCGGACCGGGTCCCGGCTGCGGTAGCTGCGGCGGTGGTGTGGTCGGGCTGGTGCTGGGAGGGCAGAAGGGCGGCGGCAGCAGACATGGTGGCGGCGGCAGCACGAACGGCGGGGGCGGTGTGGTGGTCGTCGTTACGGGCGGTGGCACGCTGGTGGTCGGAGTCGGCGTGGAGCTGACGGTTGGTGGCGCCTGCACTCTGGTGCGCGGCACCCAGGTGTAGTTCGGGTCGGGCACAAAGCCCGGCGGCACCACCTGCGGAGCCGGTGGCTTCGGAGCAGGTTCCGGGCGATAGGTGTCGTAGACCCACCACACGGCCAAGAACGCGAGGATCAACACGAAGGTCGACGTGCGGACCCGCCCCCCGAGGATGTACCTCGGCCAGCGTCGTTCCTCGTCGCTGTGCTTCTCGAGGATGCTCATGGTGAACTTCACCGCTGCTGCACCGCACCCTGGGCTTCGTCGTGGGTTCGCTCTTCAGCGGCCTTAGCGGCCGGGACGGCCGGACCTTCAACAAGGCCCACCGTCGCATCGGCCGCGGTCACGATGCCGGCACGGGCAAGTGCCCGGATGACCAACACCCGCAGTTGCCGGCCCGCCTCGAACTGCTTGCCGGGCAGCGTGCGAGCAACCAGGCGCAGCGTGACGGTGTCGACTTCGATGCTTTCCACCCCCATCACCGTGGGCGCATCCAGCAGCAGATCGCCGAGCGCCGGGTTGTCGCGTGCGTGCTCACACTCCTGATGTAAGACCTCGTTGACTCGGTTCAGATCGGCGCTGGTGGAAACCGGGATATCGACCACCGCGCGCGCCCAGTCCTTGGACAGGTTGACCGACTTGACGATATTTCCGTTGGGAACGGTGAACACCTCGCCGTCGCTCGAGCGCAGCTTGGTCACACGCAACGTGACTTCCTCGACTGTGCCGGCCGCATTCTCCGGCGACCCGATCATGCTGAGCTCGACGAGGTCACCGAAACCGTACTGCCTCTCGACGATGATGAAGAACCCGGCGAGTAGGTCCTGCACCAAGCGCTGGGCGCCGAAGCCCAGCGCGGCGCCCAGCACGGCCGCCGGTCCGACCAGCGAACCAATCGGAACCGGCAAGATATCGATGACCTCGTAGACGACGATGATCCAAATCAGGACGATCAACACCCAGGAGATCACCGACGCCAACGCCTGGCGGTGCTTGGTTGCCTCCGAGCGCACCAACGCGTCACTTTCAGCGAACCCCAGGTCGAGGCGCTGGGTCACCTGTTGCGCCACCCAGCTGACGAAGCGGACCGCCAGCACCGCCGCAATCAACATCATGACGATCCGCAGACCCCGGGTGATGATCCATTCACCGATCTCGCCGCGCCAAAAGTCGTGCCAGCGCTGCGTCATCGATGCGGCAAGAACAGTGGTGTTATTGGTCATCTTTTCGGTTGCGCCACCGGATTCCCGCCTCCAGGAACCCGTCGATGTCTCCGTCCAGGACGGCCGCGGGGTTGCCCACTTCGTACTCGGTTCGCAGATCCTTCACCATCTGATACGGGTGCAGCACATAGGAGCGCATCTGGTTGCCCCACGAACTGCCGCCCTCGCCTTTCAGCGCGTCCAGCTCAGCGCGTTCTTCTAACCGCTTGCGCTCCAACAACTTTGCTTGGAGCACTCGCATTGCCGATATCTTGTTCTGCAATTGCGATTTTTCGTTCTGGCAGGTCACGACCATACCCGTTGGGATGTGGGTTAAACGAACCGCGGAGTCGGTGGTGTTCACCGACTGGCCGCCCGGCCCGCTGGAGCGGTAAACGTCAACGCGCACATCGCCTTCCGGGATGTCGATGTGATCGGTGGTCTCCACCACCGGAAGTACCTCGACTTCGGCGAACGACGTCTGACGCCGACTTTGGTTGTCAAACGGGCTGATCCGCACCAGCCGATGGGTGCCCTGCTCGACGGACAAAGTGCCGTAGGCGAACGGGGCGTGCACGGCGAAGGTCGCGCTCTTGATGCCGGCCTCTTCGGCGTAGGAGATGTCGAACACCTCGACGGGATACTTGTGTTGCTCGGCCCACCGGATATACATCCGCATCAGCATCTCGGCCCAGTCGGCGGCGTCCACCCCGCCGGCACCGGAACGAATGGTGACCAGCGCCTCGCGTTCGTCGTACTCACCCGAGAGCAGGGTGCGCACCTCGGTGGCTTCGATGTCGGCGCGCAGCGCCTTTAGCTCGGCGTCCGCCTCGGCGAGCGCGTCGGCGGCGCCCTCGCCTTCCTCGGCCGCGAGCTCATAGAGCACCGGCAGGTCGTCAAGGCGCCGCCGCAAATCCTCAATCCGGCGCAATTCGCCCTGGGTGTGGGATAGCTCACTGGTTACCCGCTGCGCACGGGCCTGGTCGTCCCACAGGTGGGGATCGGACGCCTCGTGCTCGAGCTTCTCGATGCGGCTGCGCAGACCAGCCACATCGAGCACCCGCTCCACCGTGGTCAGGGTGGAGTCGAGGGCGGCGATGTCGGCTTGACGGTCAGGTTCCACAGCCGACCACGTTACCGGGGTCTGCAACTAACGCCGCCCGCGGCGAGTGCTCAGGTCACGAGCAGCGGTCCAGCGTTTAGCATCGAGTCACAGTCCAGGTGCGCCTCGCGCTGCGCGCTGGCCCAATTTTGGAGCCGCTGCGCGCACCGGGCACGAAACAGAAGGCTTGAGTATGCGCCCCTACCACGTCGCCATCGTCGGCTCCGGACCGTCGGGCTTCTTCGCCGCGGCATCGTTGCTCAAGGCGGCCGACGCGTCCGAGGACATCGACGTGGCGGTCGACATGCTGGAAATGCTGCCGACGCCGTGGGGGCTGGTGCGCTCCGGCGTCGCGCCCGATCACCCGAAGATCAAGTCGATCAGCAAGCAATTCGAGAAGACCGCGGCAGACCCGCGCTTCCGTTTCTTCGGCAACGTAATGGTCGGTGAACATGTGCAGGCCAGCGAGCTCGCCGAGCGCTACGACGCCGTCATCTATGCCGTCGGGGCGCAGTCCGACCGCGCGCTGAACATTCCCGGGGAGGATCTGCCGGGCAGCATCGCCGCCGTCGATTTCGTGGGCTGGTACAACGCGCATCCGAACTTCGAGCAGATGTCGCCCAGCCTGCCCACCGGCCGGGCCGTCGTCGTCGGTAATGGCAATGTGGCGCTCGACGTCGCGCGCATCCTGGTCACCGATACCGAGGTGCTGGGACTCACCGATATCGCCGATCACGCACTGGAGTCACTGCGTCCGTGCGGTATCGAGGAAGCGGTGATCATCGGCCGGCGCGGTCCCTTGCAGACCGCCTTCACGACTCTCGAGCTGCGTGAGCTGCGAGACCTGGAAGGGGTCGACGTGATCGTCGATCCTGCCCAGCTGGAGGGCATCACCGACGAGGACGCGGCCGCGGTCGGCAAGACGGCTAAGCAGAACATCAACGTGCTGCGTGACTACGCGCACCGCGCCCCTCGTCCCGGGCATCGCCGAATCGTGCTGCGATTCTTGACCTCTCCGATCGAGATCAAAGGCAACGGCAAGGTGGAGCAGATCGTGCTCGGCCGCAATGAACTGCTCACCGATTCCAGCGGGTGGGTGGCGGCCAAAGACACCGGCGAGCGCGAGGAGCTACCGGTTCAGTTGGTGGTGCGGTCGGTCGGCTACCGCGGTGTGCCCATCCCGGGACTGCCGTTCGACGACAGAACAGCGACGATCCCGAACACCGACGGCCGGGTAGAAAACAGCCGCAACGAATACGTCGTCGGGTGGATCAAGCGCGGACCGACCGGTGTGATTGGTACCAACAAGAAGGACTCCCAGGACACCGTCGACACCCTGATCACCGATCTGGCGCGCGCTGAAGAAGACGGACTAGCGGACTTCCCGCAAGACCACGCCGATAAGCTGGCCGACTGGCTGGCCTCTCGCCAGCCCAAGCTGGTCACCTCCGCCCACTGGGACATCATCGATCGCTATGAGCGGGCGGCCGGCGAGCCCCACGGGCGTCCCCGCGTCAAGCTGCCGAATCTGGCCGAACTGCTGCGGATCGGCCACGGCTGATCACGGGTCGCAGCACCAGCAGGCCACTAGAGCAGCGGCGCTGACCACCGCAGCAATGTTCCGCCTGCGTCGGGCGCGCGTTCGACCGTGAATTGACCGCCGGCTTGCGCTGCCCGCTTCCGAAGGTCCGCCAAACCACCGCCGGTGAATTCCTCGGGCATCCCGCGACCGTTGTCACTCACCTCGATACACAAGTCGTCGTCCACCGTGACCCGAACCGTTACCGTGGTGGCCTTCGCGTGCCGAACTGCGTTGCTGAGCGCTTCGCGGACCACCGCCTCGGCGTGATCGGCCAGCGTGCCGTCAACCACTGACAGCGGGCCGACGAATTGGACCGTGGTGCGCAACTCGGATCCGGCGAATCGGGCTATCGCCTCGTCGATTCGTTGCCGGAGTCGAGAGATTCCCTGCGGCGCCCCGTGCAAGTCGTAGATAGTCGTCCGGATTTCCTGGATGACGCTCTGTAGATCATCGACGGCTTCGGACAGTCGTTGCCGCACTTCCGGAACACGTGCGAGCGGAGCGGCGGCCTGCAACGCCAAGCCGACGGCAAAAAGCCGCTGTGTCACGTGGTCGTGCAGATCACGCGCAATACGGTCCCGCTCGGTGACCACATCGAGTTCGCGCATGCGACGCTGCGAGGTGGCCAACTGCCAGGCCAGCGCCGCCTGATCGGCGAACGCGGCCATCATCTCGAGCAGTTCGTCGGTGAATGAGCCCGCGCCGCCGTCATGCACCACGACGACGACACCGGCGACCGTCCCGCTGGCCCGCAACGGCAATACCAACGCGGGTCCCACCTCCATACCGCCCAAATCGATCCGATCGAGCCGTTGCGGAGCGCTCTTGGCGAACACCTCTCCGAGTGATGTGCCCGCCACTGGAATGGTTCGCCCGATGGCGGAAGCCACTGCGCTGCCTACGGTTTCGATCACCAGCAGCTCGACCGCGTCGGCTGGCGGCATGTTCTCGTCAACGGGAATTGCCACCAGCGCCGCGTCGGCCGCGGTCAGCTTGAGCGCCTCCTCGGCGACAAGCCGGAACACCGTCGCGGGTTCAGTCCCGGACAACAATTCGGTGGCGATGTCACGCGTGGCCTCTATCCATGACTGGCGCGCCTTGGCCTGCTCGTAAAGCCGGGCGTTCGCGACGGCAATACCGGCGGCGGCAGCGAGCGCCTGGACCAACACCTCGTCGTCGTCGCTGAACGGCTGCGCATTGGTCTTGTCGGCCAGGTAAAGAGTGCCGAAAGCTTCGTCGCGCACGCGGACCGGCACGCCCAGTAAAGTCCGCATCGGTGGGTGGTGCGGCGGAAAACCAACTGAAGCCGGGTGATCCGAAATGTTTTCCAGGCGTATGGGTTTGGGTTCCTGAATCAGCAGGCCAACGATACCCTCGCCTCTGGGTACATGGCCGATGCGCCGGACGGTTTCGTCGTCGATACCCTCTTGGACGAATTGCACCACACGGTGGTCCCGGTCGTGGACTTCCAGGGCGCCGTAACGGGCGTCGACCAGATTGGTCGCTGAGTGCACGATCGAACGCAGGGTGGCATCCAGCTCCAGCCCGGACGTGATGACCAGCATGGCCTCCACCAGCCCGTCGAGACGGTCGCGGCCCTCGATGATGAGCTCGACACGGTCCTGCACCTCGGCCAGCAGCTCGCGCAGACGTAGTTGAGACAGCGTGTGGCGCAGCGGACGCATAGCGGCCGCGTCCCCAAGCGGTGCCCGCGCGGTCGTGGTCAGCCGATCCGCGTCATCCATTATCGTGCGGTCAGACGCTGCAATTGCCTTGCGGACAAGGCGGGTTGGGTTGGGCGCGCCACGCCTAATCTAGCCAGCAACCGCGATACGTAGTTCTTCACAGCTGCTTCGGCCAGAAACATGCGATCGGCGGCTTGCTTGTTGGTCAGGCCCTCGCCGAGTGGGCCGAACAGCGTTCGTTCGCGGTTGTTGAGGCCCGAAAACCCGTCACCGTCCTCGGTGACCAGCCGCAGTTTCGCCATCAGCGCGGCCGCGGCCCGATTGTCGAGTAGCGACCGCCCGGCGCTGACATCTTTGATCTTTGCCATCGCTGCGGCGACCGATCCCGCCTCACCGACGAAGTCGAGCTCCGGGTCAACCCGGAGCAACTCGACGAGGCCGCGCCGCACTCCCTCGTGATCGTCGACCAAGAACACCTTTACCAATGCGCCTCCCTCGATCAGACGAGTGGTCACAGGTTCCTGGAGCGCACGGCGAGAACAGAGCGTCCCGCGTTGTGCGCGCCGCACAAGTCGAAACATGCGTGCGAGTCGGTGACGAACAACTGATCCGGCTCGTCGTTGGCTGCCAGATACCGGTCCACACTCTCACCTACGTCGGCGCACTCGACCTGCACATCGGGGTACAAGCGTGTCCACCGGGCAATCCGCCGACTCAGTTGCGCCTGCGCCAAGCGTTTTTCGTCAGCATCGTCCGGCCCTCTGGCCGCGGATACCGAGATTGCCCGCAGTGGCGCTTGCCGGAGTCGCGCCTCCGCAAAGGCGTAATCCAGTGCTGCGCCGTTGTCGGCTTGCACAACGACGCGGCCGATCTTCGGGGTTGCCGGCTGGCCCACCGGCCGCCGGATCACAGCCACCGGGCAGAGCGCCGACGCCGCCAAGGCGGCCGAGGTGGAACCAACGCCATCGTGGGCATGTCTGTGCCCAATCGACCCGACACAGATCATCGCCGCTGACCTCGACTGTTCCATCAGCTCGGTAAGTGGCCTACCCCGAAGTACCTCGGTTTCGATCTTCACCGGTTTCCCGGTCGTCTCGACAGCCCGACGGGCGACGTACAAAGCCGAACGGGCAGCGGCGACCTGGGCTTCGGCAACCCCAGTCCCCGGAAGATGCGGCGGCTCGATCACGTATGCCAGTCGCAGCGGAATGTCTCGGCTAACGGCTTCGTCGACTGCCCAGCATGCGGCATTGGTGGCCGCTTTCGATCCGTCGACACCGACCACGACCGTCGAGGCTGAATGAAGCATCGCGGCCTCCTGTGCTATTTCGGGCAGAGCATCGCTCGTAGCAACCCATAACGTTATTGACGGAAACCCCAGCGGACCCAGGGGCATTGGGTCCCCAAATGGGTGTCATTGGTCCCTATCAACCGGTACTGGCCAAAGCTACGGCTGTCGTCGCGGCCCAGGGCCAACTAATGTTCAGCCGGTATCGCCGCGGGCGATTCAGCGGGCGATGCACCCATTCCTTGACGGGAGATCTTGAATGGCCGCTCAACAGTTATCGTCATCGCCACATCCCAGCCAGTCATCATCGCAACCGTTAATCGGGCGGGCCCGGCTCCAGGGCGTCGCCTTAGTGATGATCTTCGGCTTTTTGGTGATGGGCATCCTGGCCTACCGCACCTACTCGGCATCGATGCCGATTCCGGACAAGGTTGTCAACGGATCGGGCCAGACCCTCTTCCCGGAAACCGGCGAGCTGGCCCGATCCGCCTCCGGTATGCCCGGCATACCCGGGATGCCAGGGGGACAGCCTCGCGAGCCACGGGCGTCGTCCCCGGGTACGGCGCTCGTTTGACGGTGATGGCACGCCCGCCCGCGGCCGGATGACAGGCCGCTAGCCCACGGGCGGCTCCGGCGGTGCGAACCTCCAGTTGTCCGGATTCCTCGGCGAATACACCACCGGAAGCAGTTGGCCCATGGTCGGCCATTGGTCGACGTTAACTGCCATGCGCTGGTACACCGCATACTCGCTGAGCGTGGGGCCGTTGATAACCCCGGCGATGGTGACGTATTGCTCCCCGGTGGCGTCCGGTCGCGGGCTGACTCCGGTCACCAGCAGCGTGCCGTTCAGCAGCTCACCGCGTGGGCCGCGAGGGATGAACCGCTGGGCAAGGAATACCCCCAAGACGGCCACCAGCAGGAGCAGCACACCGAATTCCCACACCCGGCCATGTTAGGGCCATGGTAGGACTGCTGACATGAGTCAGGACGATCTGATGCTGGCGCTGATGCTGGCCGACCGCGCAGACGCGCTGACTTCCGCCCGGTTCGGCGCGCTCGACCTACGCATCGACACCAAACCGGACCTGACTCCGGTAACCGACGCCGATCGCGCGGTCGAGACCGCCTTGCGGGAGGCGCTCGCGCGCGAACGGCCGGGCGACAGCATCGTCGGCGAGGAGTTCGGCGGAACCACCACTTTCACCGGACGGCAGTGGATCATCGATCCGATCGATGGCACCAAGAACTTCGTGCGCGGGGTGCCGGTATGGGCCAGTTTGATCGCGTTGCTGCAAGACGGTGTCCCCGCGGTCGGTGCCGTGAGCGCGCCGGCGCTGCAACGTCGGTGGTGGGCAGCGCACGGCCGGGGCGCATTCGTCGCGGTCGACGGTGCCTTGCCGCGTCGGCTGTCGGTTTCCTCGGTGGCACAACTGAGTTCGGCCAGCCTCTCGTTCTCCAGCCTGTCCGGATGGGCGCAGCGTGGTCTGCGGGAACGCTTCATCGAGCTGACCGACGCCGTGTGGCGGGTGCGCGCGTTCGGCGACTTCCTCTCCTACTGCCTAGTTGCCGAAGGGGCCGTCGATATCGCCGCCGAGCCGAAGGTATCGGTATGGGATCTTGCGGCGCTCGACATCCTGGTCCGCGAAGCGGGCGGAACGCTGACGGGCTTGGACGGCATCGCCGGACCGCACCGCGGCAGCGCCGTGGCGACGAACGGCCTGCTGCACGAACAGGTGCTCACCAGCCTCGATGCCGCAGCGCTGTGAATTAGTTAACACGGCAGCCCTAGCTATCTTACTCCGGAGTAAGATAGGCTTATCCGCATCGCCCCAACGACAGAGGCTGCCCACATGACCGACGCTTTTTCCGGTTCAAAACAGACTTCAAAATCGTCGCGCTCACGCGTTAGACGGCGCGGCCGCAAGACCGGGGTCGGGCTGCAACCGCACAAACGGACCGGGATCGACGTGGCCATCGCGCTGCTCACCCCGCTCGTCGGACAGGAGTTCCTGGACAAATACCATCTGCGCGATCCGCTCAACCGAGGCCTGCGCTACGGCACCAAGACGATCTTCTCCACTGCCGGCGCCACTTCCCGGCAGTTCAACCGGATCCAGAATCTGCGCAGTGGACCGACCCGGCTCAAGTCCAGCGGCAAGGACTACTTCGACCTGACGCCCGACGACGACCAGCAGATGATCATCGAGACCCTCGATGAATTCGCCGAAGAAGTGCTGCGGCCGGCGGCTCACGACGCCGACGAGGCGGCGACCTACCCGCCCGACCTGATCTCCAAGGCCGCCGAGCTGGGCATCACCGCGGTCAACATCCCCGAGGACTTCGACGGCATCGCCGCACACCGCTCCAGCGTGACCAACGTGCTGGTCGCCGAGGCGCTCGCCTACGGCGATATGGGTCTGGCACTGCCGATTCTGGCCCCTGGGGGCATGGCATCCGCACTGACCCACTGGGGCAGCGCCGACCAGCAGGCCACCTACCTTCCCGAGTTCGCCGGCGAAAACGTCCCTCAGGCCTGCGTAGCCATCGCCGAACCGCAGCCGCTGTTTGACCCCACCCGGCTGAAGACCACCGCGGTGCGCACACCGAGTGGATACCGCCTCGACGGGGTCAAGTCGTTGGTACCAGCGGCGGCCGACGCCGAGCTGTTCATCGTCGGCGCGCAGCTGAACGGCAAGCCGGCGTTGTTCATCGTCGAGTCGTCGACCAACGGCCTTACCGTCAAGGCAGACCCGAGCATGGGGCTTCGCGCGGCAGCCTTGGGCCAGGTCGAGCTCTCTGGGGCGTCGGTGCCGCTGAGTGCCCGGCTGGGCGAAGACGAAGCTTCCGACGACGACTACTCGGGGATGATCGCGCTGTCCCGGCTGGGATGGGCGGCGCTGGCGGTCGGCACCTCGCACGCGGTGCTCGACTACGTCGTCCCATACGTGAAAGAACGCCAGGCCTTTGGCGAGCCGATCGCCCGTCGACAAGCCGTGGCCTTCATGTGCGCCAACATCGCGATTGAATTGGACGGACTGCGGCTGATCACCTGGCGCGGCGCGGCGCGTGCGGAACAAGGCCTGCCGTTCACTCGCGAGGCGGCATTGGCCAAGCGGCTCGGCACCGACAAGGGCATGCAGATCGGCCTGGACGGCGTCCAACTGCTCGGCGGCCACGGTTACACGAAAGAACACCCGGTCGAACGCTGGTATCGCGACCTGCGGGCCATCGGCGTCGCCGAGGGCATCGTAGTTATCTAGGTCGTCATCTAAAACGAGCTGAAAGTTCAATCATGGCAATCAATCTGGAACTGCCCCGCAAGCTGCAAGCGGTGATGACCAAGACCCATCAGGGCGCCGCCGAGCTGATGCGGCCGATCGCCCGCAAATACGACCTCAAGGAACACGCCTATCCAGTCGAACTCGACACCCTGATCAGTCTGTTCGAGGGAGCCTCCGAGTCAATCGCATTTGCCGGCGCCGACGCTCTGCGCGACGAGGACGAAGGTAGAGACAAAAACCACAACGGCGCCAACATGGCCGCGCTGCTGCAGACAATGGAAGCCAGCTGGGGCGACGTCGCGATGATGCTCTCCGTCCCCTATCAGGGGCTGGGTAACGCGGCCATCTCCGCGGTCGCCACCGACGAACAGCTGGAACGCTTGGGCAAGGTGTGGGCGGCGATGGCCATCACCGAGCCAGGTTTCGGGTCGGATTCGGCAGCGGTGTCGACGACCGCCACCCTGGATGGCGACGAGTATGTGATCAACGGCGAGAAGATCTTTGTCACCGCCGGCTCGCGCGCCACCCACATCGTGGTGTGGGCGACGCTGGACAAGTCGAAGGGCCGCGCGGCGATCAAGTCGTTCATCGTGCCGCGCGATCATCCCGGTGTCACGGTCGAACGCCTCGAGCACAAGCTTGGCATCAAGGGTTCCGATACCGCGGCGATTCGCTTCGACAACGCTCGCATTCCCAAAGAGAATCTGCTGGGCAATCCGGAAATCGAAGTCGGCACGGGTTTTTCCGGAGTGATGGAGACCTTCGACAACACCCGGCCGATCGTCGCCGCCATGGCTGTCGGAATCGGCCGCGCCGCGCTGGAGGAAATCCGCAAGATCCTCACCGAGGCCGGGGTGGAGATCTCCTACGACAAGCCGTCGCACGTCCAGAGCGCCGCGGCGGCTGAGTTCTTGCGGTTGGAGGCCGACTGGGAGGCCAGCTACCTGTTGTCGCTGCGCGCCGCGTGGCAGGCCGACAACAAGATCCCCAACTCCAAAGAAGCCTCGATGAGTAAGGCCAAAGCCGGCCGGGTGGCCAGCGACATCACCTGCAAGACCGTCGAATTGGCTGGCACCACAGGCTATTCCGAGCAATCACTGCTGGAGAAGTGGGCACGCGACTCCAAGATCTTGGACATCTTCGAGGGCACCCAGCAGATCCAGCAGCTGGTGGTCGCCCGCCGCCTGCTGGGCCTCTCTTCGGCAGAGCTCAAGTAGCGACTGCGCTCAGCTGGGCGCGGGTGGGTCGGGCAGTTGCATGGCACCGAAGCCGACTCGGGAGACCGAAAAACGACCAAGTGGAAAGGAATCCATAGGGCGAGGCTAGCGTCGAGGAATGGACACGTTTCAAGCGCTTGTCGCGCGCCAAGATGGTGACCGGATAACCACGTCGGTCGAGACGCTGAGCCGCTCCGACCTACCACCCGGTGAGGTGACGATCCGGGTGCTGTATTCGAGTGTCAACTTCAAGGACGCGCTGGCATTGACACCGGGCGGCGGCGTGGTGCGCCACTATCCCGTGGTGCCGGGCATCGATTTGACCGGCGAGGTCGTCGAATCGCAGTCACCCGACTTCGCCGTGGGCGACAACGTGTTGGCCCATGGCTACCAGATCGGCACCGGCCATCACGGGGGCTATGCCGAATACGCTCGCGTGCCGGCTGATCAGGTGGTGGCGCTCGGCGCGTTGAGCCCACACGACGGCGCCGCGATCGGGACCGCGGGCTTCACCGCCGCGATGAGCGTGCAGGCGCTGATCAAGTGGGGTATCGAACCCGGCGCCGGGTCGGTCGTCGTCACCGGCGCGTCCGGGGGTGTCGGCTCTATCAGCGTCGACCTGCTGGCGGCCGCCGGCTATCGCGTGATCGCCTCGACCGGTAAGGAAAAGGCTGCCGAGCTGCTAAAAGAACTCGGCGCCGCGGAGGTTATCGGTCGGCTGCCCGCCGATCCCGACATTCGGCCGCTGGCCAAGGCGCGCTGGGCGGCGGCGGTGGACTGTGTGGGCGGCGCGACGCTGGCCGACGTGCTCAGCGCCGTCGACTACGGCGGAGCGGTGGCCTGTAGCGGCCTGACCGGGGGCGCGGCCCTGCACACCACCGTGATGCCCTTCATCCTGCGTGGTGTCGCGCTACTGGGTATCGACTCGGTTCAGCTGCCGATCGGTCCGCGACGCGAGTTGTGGCAACGTCTGGGCAGTTCAATGCGCCCGCGCCAGCTGGCAGCGATCACCAGCGAGGTCGATGTCAAAGACGTTGTCGGCGTGCTCGATCAGGTGCGCGCCGGCGCATTCTCCGGCCGGGCAGTGGTGCGGGTCGCCGGCGGATTCTGAGCTGGCAGTAGGCTGTTCGAGCGCCGTTCGGGCGCTTTTCGGCTGGCACTGATGACGGAGGTGGCATGCGCGCGGCACGGGTGACTCGGCTCGATGGTCCGGACGCGGTCGAGGTGGCCGAGGTCGAGGAGCCCACGGGCGACGGTGTGGTCGTCGACGTGCACGCCGCCGGGGTGGCATTCCCGGACGCATTGCTCACCCGGGGCCTGTACCAATACCGTCCGGAGCCGCCGTTCGTACTCGGCGCCGAGATCGCCGGGGTGGTCCGGTCGGCGCCGGAGGGCGCCCATGTGCGTGCCGGTGACCGGGTGGTCGGCCTGACGATGCTGTCCGGCGGCATGGCCGAGGTCGCGGTGCTGGCACCGGACCGGGTGTTCAAGCTGCCGGACAACGTGAGTTTCGAGGCGGGCGCCGGCCTGCTGTTCAACGACCTGACGGTGTACTTCGCACTCACGGTGCGAGGCCGGCTACAGCAGGGCGAGACCGTGCTGGTGCACGGAGCGGCGGGCGGCATCGGTACCTCGGCGCTGCGGCTGGCGCCGGCACTGGGGGCATCGCACACCATCGCGGTGGTCAGCACGCAGGAGAAGGCCGAGATCGCCACCACGGCCGGCGCAACAGGTGTGGTGCTGGCCGAGGGGTTCAAGGACGCGGTGAAGGAGTTGACCAACGGCCGCGGTGTCGACATCGTCGTCGACCCGGTCGGCGGTGACCGGTTCACCGATTCCCTGCGCTCGCTTGCTCCCGGTGGACGGCTGCTGGTCATCGGCTTCACCGGCGGGGAGATCCCCACCGTGAAGGTAAACCGGTTGCTGCTGGGCAACATTGACGTTGTCGGCGTGGGTTGGGGCGCTTGGACGGCGACGCACCCGGGCGCGCTGGCCGAGCAGTGGGCCGGGCTTGAGCGATTGCTCACCTCCGGTGAGCTGCCCCCTCCCGAGCCGGTGATCTACCCGCTGGAAGAAGCGGCGGCCGCGGTCGCGTCGCTGGAGAATCGCAGCGCCAAAGGAAAGGTCGTCCTGCGCGTCCGGAATTAACGGACGCGGCCGACCCCTCGCTCTTGTGTGGCACCAAAAGAAAAAGTAATGTCACTTTCAGTTTTTGCTTGGATTGCGATCGCCTTCCCGGGAGCCACCGATGGAATCCTTTGTCCACCTGCGAAAAGGCAGAACACCGCGACGCCTGCATGCCGATCTCGACGGGCTCAAGGACGACGAGCTGGGCCGAGGCGGCTTCAGCGGCAGGACCGCTAACCTCTATCGCCGCCACGACCCCACCGCCTACCGGGCGGTCGGCCCGCTGCGGCCCATCGATGTGCTGTCGGGCGAGCTCAAACCCAGCGACGCCACCGACGCCACCGGTGGACCCCTGCTGATGTTCAGTAACGACGACTGCCGAATTCTGCTGAGCCGTCGTCACGAGCCGATGCCGTTCTACGCCCGTCATGTCGACGGGGACCTGCTGTGCTTCGTCCACCAGGGCACTGGTCTGGTCGAAACCGAGTTCGGGCCGCTGCGCTACCGGCTGGGCGACTGGGTTTACATCCCGAAGGCGTGCACCTGGCGCCAGCTGCCCGATAGCGAGACAACCTTGTTGATGGTGGAGACCACCGATGAACTTCGTGTCCCGCCGCCCGGGCCGTTGGGCCGCCACTTCCCCTTCGACCCGTCGCAGGCCACCATCCCCGAGCCAGCCCCGATCGACCCCGATCCTTTCCAAGACGGCCGCGACGAGTACGAGGTCCGGCTAATCCACCGGGGCGGCCCGACAACGCTTTTTTACCAACATAATCCGATCGACGTCGAGGGCTGGCGCGGCGACAACTTCGCCTTCACGTTCAACATCGCCGATTACAACGTCATCACCTCCGACAGTGTTCACCTGCCGCCGACCGTGCACCTGTTCATGCAGGCCACCGGTGTCTACGTGATGAACTTCCTGCCCAAACCCGCCGAAAGCGTCCCGGGCACCGAGCGCACACCGTGGTATCACCGCAACGTCGACTACGACGAGATCGCTTTCTTCCACGGCGGCTCCCTCTACGGCGTCCCGATGCCGCCGGGTTTGATTTCGCATGCGCCGCAAGGGGTTCACCACGGCGCACCGGAGAAGGCGCGGGAACGGGCACGCCGCAAGTTCGGCGAGTACTCGCGCGTCGACTGGCAGGTGATCGCTGTCGATACCCGCCGGCGGCTGACCCCGTCGGCCGAGGTGCTGGCACACGACCTGGGACAGCACTGACCATGACCGCCCGCCACGAATACGACCGAATCCCCTATCTCGTTGCCTTCCAAAATAATTCCGGCGTACGCGATGTCTACGGCGGCCTGGCCGAGATCACCGTGCTGGAGAGCTACCTACTCGAACCGAAAGACAAGCCGTCGGACAGCGTGCTGGTGTTCATGCACCCGATCGGCGGCGGCGCGTACCTGCCGATGATCAACGCGCTGGCCCGGGCCGGACATCACGTCATCTACTGCAACAGCCGGTTCCGCGGCACGGACTCGGCGCTACTGATGGAGAAGGTGGTCGAGGATCTCGGCGAGTGCATCAAGGACGCCAAAAAGCGGCTGGGCTACTCCAAGGTGGTGCTGGCCGGGTGGAGTGGCGGCGGCTCGTTGTCGGTGTTCTACCAGCAGCAAGCCCAGCACGCGACCATCACCGCGAGCCCGTCCGGTGACGGCCCCGACCTGACCGCACTCGACCTGCCCGCCGCCGATGGCATCATGCTGCTCGCGGCGCACATCAGCCGGCACGGCACGCTGACCGAATGGCTGGACGCGTCGATCCTCGACGAATCCGACCCGACCAAGCGCGATCCCGAATTGGACCTGTACAACCCCGACAATCCCAACCAGCCGCCCTACAGCCACGAATTCCTGGCCCGGTACCGGCAGGCTCAAATCGACCGCAACCGCCGCATCACCGCGTGGGTCAAGGACAAACTCGCCGAATTGAAAGCCGCCGGTCGCCCCGACGACGAGTTTGGCTTCGTCGTGCACGGCACCATGGCCGACCCGCGCTGGCTGGATCCGACCGTCGATCCCAACGAACGCACCCCGGGAACCTGCTACCTGGGGGATCCTCGAGTGGTGAACATGAGCCCGGTCGGGTTGGCCCGCTTCTGCACGCTCCGTAGCTGGCTCTCGCAATGGAGTTACGACGACGCCCGCGGCGATGGGATCGCCTGCGGGCGCGACATCGCGACCCCGGCACTGGTGATCGGTAACCTGGCCGACGACGCCTGCACGCCCAGCCACACCCGCCGGCTTTTCCGGGCGATCGGGCACCCTGACAAGGAGATGCACGAAATCCCCGGCGCCACACACTATTACGCAGGCCCTGACCAACGCGATAAGCTACGCGCGGCCGTCGACATCGTCACCGACTGGCTGGTCCGCCACGACTTCGCGAGGCCGTAATGACCGTTAGCGGGCCGCTGGACGGCATCCGGGTGCTCGAGCTGGGCACCTTGATCGCCGGACCCTTCGCCGGCCGCCTGCTCGGGGACATGGGCGCCGACGTCATCAAGGTCGAACCCCCCGGCGCCCCGGACCCGTTGCGAACCTGGGGCCAAGCCGAACTGGGCGGGCACCACGTCTTCTGGACGGTGCACGCGCGCAACAAAAGAGCGATCACACTCGACCTGCGCCGCCCTCGCGGCCGCGAGCTCTTCTGTGATCTCGTCGAGAAATCCGACATCGTGGTGGAGAACTTCCGGCCGGGCACCCTGGAGAAATGGAACCTGGGTTACGACGTGCTCAGTGAACGCAACCCGCGCATCATCCTGGTCCGGGTATCCGGCTATGGGCAAACCGGACCCGACGCGCACAAGGCCGGCTATGCCTCGGTGGCCGAGGCGGCCAGCGGACTGCGACACCTCAACGGGTTTCCCGGCGGCCCGCCGCCCCGGCTGGCGCTCTCGCTCGGTGACAGCCTGGCCGGCATGTTCGGTGCCCAGGGCGCGTTGGCCGCCCTGTACCGCCGCAGCGTCACCGGGCATGGCCAGGTCGTCGATGTCGCGCTGACCGAATCATGTTTGGCCGTCCAGGAATCCACCATTCCCGATTATGACGTCGGCGGCGTGGTGCGCGGGCCGTCGGGCACCCGGCTCGAAGGCATCGCGCCGTCCAACATCTACCGCAGCGCCAACGGCTCGTGGGTGGTGATCGCCGCCAACCAGGACACCGTGTTCGCTCGCCTGTGCAAGGCAATGGGCCGCCCGGAGCTGGCCACCGACGACCGGTTCGCCACGCACGTCGCGCGCGGGCGCAACCAAGACGAGCTCGACCAGATCATCGGCGCGTGGGCCGCAGAGCGCCAGCCCGGCGAGATCATCGAAACACTTTCCGGCGCAGGCGTGATCGCCGGGCCGATCAACACGGTCGCACAGGTGGTCCACGACCCGCAGCTGCGGGCACGCGGCATGCTGGTCGAGCACTACGACGAGCGGCTCGATCAGAACGTGTTGGGGCCGGGCATCGTGCCGATGCTCTCCGAATCCCCGGGCCGGGTCCGCAACGCCGGCCCCGCACATCCGGGCCAACACAACGACGATGTCTACATCGGGCTGCTGGGCAAGACCGCCGAGGAACTCGAGGAACTGCGCGCCGAGGAGGTGCTGTGACCGCACCGGCGACGATGCAGAGCGAAGCGATGAGGAGGAGCGGTGCTATGACCCAGCACGTCGACATTCGCGAGGTGGCGCTGCGCGACGGCCTGCAAATCGAATCACCAATTCCATTGTCGGCCAAACTGGAACTGCTGGCCGCGGTGGCCGCCACCGGGGTACGCGAGGTGGAGGCGACCGCGTTCGTCTCCCCATCGAAGGTGCCATCGATGGCCGACGCCGCCGAACTCGCCGCCCACCTGCACGACTACCCCGATATCGAGTTCTCCGCCCTGGTAGCCAGTCCCAACGGCGCCAAGCGCGCCGTCGCCGCGGGGCTGCGCGCGATCGAGTACGTGGTGGCGGCCGACGACGCATTCAGCAAGACCAACGTCGGGCGCACTAGCGCGGAGGCCACCGACCAGATCGGCGAAATCATCGCCATAGCGCACGACAGCGACGTCACCGTCGAGGTCATCGTCGCCACCGCGTGGGACTCCCCATTCGAAGGGCCGACCCCGCCGCAGCGGGTGCTCGACATAGCCGCGGTCGCCCGGGATCGGGGCGTGGACCGGTTCTCGATCGCCGACACCATCGGCACCGCCACGCCGGGACGGGTGAGTTCGCTGATCGCACGACTGCGTCCGGTGATCGGCGACATGCCGCTGGGCGGACATTTCCACAACACCCGCGGCGCGGGGCTGGCCAGCGCGTATGCGGCGGTCAGCTCCGGAGTCACCCGGCTGGACGCCTCGGTCGGCGGGCTGGGCGGCTGCCCGTTCGCGCCGGGCGCCACCGGCAACATCGCCACCGAGGATCTCGTGTACCTGCTGCGCGACAGCGATATCGCTGTCGACGTCGACCTGCGGGCCGCCATCGCCGCAGCTGGCGTCGCGAAATCGCTTGTGGGCCATGACCTGCCGAGCGCTCTGTTGCGCGCCGGGGACCGGATCCGGAACTGATGCCCGCCGAGACTCTGACTGCCAAAGGCCGCCAGACCAGGCAGGCCATCGAGCAGGCCGCCCGCAAACTGTTCGCCGAAAGAGGCTTTCACGGCACCACGCTGGCCGACATCACGTCGGCCGCGGGAAAATCGCCGGCGGTGTTCTACCGGTATTTCGCCGACAAGGAAGACCTGCTGGCCGCCCTTGCGGAGTCCTTTCTGCACGACGTCGTGACACCGTCCGGGTTGAGCCTTCAGCTGCCGGACTCGCCGGATGACGACGCCTTCTTCACCTCGGTGGTCACCGGCTACTGGAACATGTTCAAGCAGAACATCGGCATCATGATCGCCGTGGCGCAGCTGGCCGCCACCCAGCAGCGGTTCGCCGCCGTCCAGAACGAATTTCGCCGTTTCGGCATGGACATCGTGGCCGCCTCGGTCCGCCGCGCCCAAGAGCAGGGTTACGGAACCGAGCTCAACCCCCAGCACACCGCGGCGGCCATAGCGTTGCTGTTCGAGAACTTCACCAGCGTCTTCGTCGGCACGTCGAATCTCGGATTGGAGATCAGCGACGAGGACGCCATCGCAACCTTGTCGACGGTCTGGAAGAAAACCCTCTACGGCGGCGTAACGAGATCTTAAGGAGATAATGGTGGATTTCACTCTCCCAGAACACCTTCCGGGCCTGCTCGCCGAGATGGATGAGTTCATCGAGGCCGAGATCAAACCGCTGGAACGCGAACACATCCAGTATTTCGACCGGCGGCGCGAACATGCCCGCACCGATTGGGATAACGACGGCATCCCTTCCCGCGAGTGGGAGGACCTGCTCGCCGAAATGCGCAGGCGAGCCGACAAAGCTGGCTGGCTGCGCTATGGACTACCGGCATCCCTCGGCGGCCGAGACGGCACTAACATCGACATGGCCGTTATCCGGGAGCATTTGGCGCACAAGGGCCTTGGTCTGCACAACGACTTGCAGAACGAATCGTCGATCGTCGGGAACTTCCCGCAGGTAATCATGATGGAGCGCTTCGGCACCGATGAGCAACGCCGGCTTTGGTCCGAAGCGCTGATCACCGGGGAACGCTCCATGGCGTTCGGCCTGACCGAGCCGCAGCACGGCTCGGACGCGACTTGGCTGGAAACGCGCGCCGAACTCGACGGGGACGGCTGGGTGCTCAACGGCTCCAAGCGATTCAACACCGGCGTACACCGCGCGACCCACGACCTGATCTTCGCCCGAACCTCCGGCGAGCCGGGGCAAGCCTACGGAATCACCGCGTTTCTGGTCCCGACCGATGCGCCCGGGTTCACCGTCCCGTACTACTGGTGGACCTTCAACATGCCCACCGATCACGGCGAAGTCCAGTTGACCGATGTGCGGGTGCCTGCCGATGCGGTACTCGGTGAGGTGGACCGCGGCCTCGAGGTCGCGCAAACGTTTCTGCACGAGAACCGGATCCGGCAAGCGGCAAGCAGTCTGGGCGCGGCGCAATACTGCATCGACCGTGCCGCCGACTACGCCGGCAAACGGACGGTGTTCGGCAAGCCACTGTCGGTCAATCAGGCCGTGCAATGGCCGCTGGCCGAATTGCAGACGGAAGCGCAGATGGTGCGGCTGCTGGTGGCCTACGCGGCCTGGCATTTGGACCGTGACCACCACATGGAGGTCTCAGACAAGGTGTCGATGGCGAATTACCGCGCCAACCGACTGGTCTGTGATGCCGCCGACCGGGCCATGCAGATCTTCGGCGGCCTCGGTTACAGCCGTCACGAGCCGTTCGAGCACATCTACCGACACCACCGTCGCTACCGGATCACCGAGGGCGCCGAGGAAATCCAGATTCGCCGGGTGGCGCAGCGGCTGTTCAAATTTGGCCGGACTCCTTCATGATCGAGCAATGACCACTGGCGACGACCTGGCCACCAAGCTGCCCGAGGTGCTGGCGCCGGTGCTGGGCGCGGACGCAGCGGACGTGACGATCGAGAACCTGCGCGCATTGACCGGTGGCGCCAGCCGCACCACATGGGCGCTCGACGCCGCCACGGGCCAAGGGCGCCGATCGCTGATCTTGCGCATTGGGCCACCCGACGACGTGCATGCCGGCATGGAGCTCGAGGCCCGCGCCCAGACCGCCGCCGCCGCTGCCGGAGCACCGGTACCCCACATCTTGGTGGCCGCGGATTCGCCTGCCGCCCTGGGCAATCCGTTTCTGATCTGCGATGAGATCAAAGGCGAGACCATCGTCCGGCGCATCCAGCGGCAGCTCGACGCCGCCGGTGGGCAAGCGGCCCGCGCGGGGCTGCTACGGCAGTGCGCGCAGGCGCTGGCCGCCATCCACCGGGCTGACGCACACGACCCTGCTCTGTCCCACGAGGACCAACTCGCGCAGTGGCGAGAGCGGCTCGATGCCATGGGTGACACCACCGCCACCTTCGAGTGGGCCTTTCGCTGGCTGGCCGCCCACCGGCCACAGCGGTCGGCAGCGGTTCTCGTCCACGGGGACTACCGGATGGGAAATCTCATCGTCGACGGATCCGACCTTTCCGCCGTTCTCGACTGGGAGCTGGTACACGTCGGCCAGGCATATGAAGACCTGGCCTGGTTCTGCATCCGGGCGTGGCGGTTCGGCGCTCCGGCCAGCCTGGGTGCCGGCGGCCTCGGCAGCATCGAGAGCTTCCTGCGGGCCTATGAGCAGGCCAGCGGGACTACCGTCGATCGAGTGGCGTTTCACTGGTGGCTGGTGCTGGCCACGCTGCGCTGGGGTGTCATCTGCCGCTACCAGGCGGAGCGGCATTTGAGCGGTCAATTCCGCTCGGTGGAGTTGGCCACGATCGGCCGCCGCGTCTGCGAGACCGAGTGGGACCTACTCGACCTGCTCGACGGGGCGCGGCCCGGCGACAATGCGGGCCGCGCAGTGGCCCGAGGTGGGGGTACCCCCAGCCGCGCAGCGGCGAGGGGGCGAGGCGGGCAATCGGACCGGGCCGTGATCGGCGCCCACGGCCGCCCGATCGCAGCCGAACTCGTGGCTGCGGTGGCCGAGTTCTTAGAAACCGATGTCCGGGCCGCAACCAGCGGACAGGTCAACTTCCACGCCAGGGTGGCCGCCAATGCATTGCGCATCGTCGAGCGCGAACTGCTCGACGAAGGTGAGGCAGAATCCCGTGCCGCGCTGGCCGGCTTGGGTTTCGCCGGCGAGGAAGAGCTTGCCGCCGCAATCCGGGCCGGCGAGTTGGACGGGCGCGCCGGCCCGGAAGTCGCCGCCCTGCTGCGCACCCTGGTACGACGTCGGCTGGCCGTTGCCCACCCCGGATACGACACCGAATAGGAGCCAGTGCCATGCCCGCTCCCGGCGCGCAGACCATTGTCGACGTGGCCGACCGCCTGTTCACGGCGATCGAGAAGAGCGATATCGCAGCAGTCGATCGAATGTGGAGCGACGATGTCGCGGTATGGCGGGTCGGCGCTCGCCGCGACGACGACAAGGCCCGCGCGCTGCGGGTTATCGATTGGTTCATCACTGCGACCACCGAGCGTCACTATGAGATTCTCGACCGTCAGCTGTTCGAGGCCGGCTTCGTACAGCAGCACATCTTGCACGCCAACGGCCATGCCGGCCAGTCGATCTCCATGCGGGTCTGCATCGTGATCAGGGTGGGCGCAAACGGCATGATCGACCGGATCGACGAGTACTTCGATCCCGCCGAGATCGCGCCGTTGATCGACTAACTTGGGCGGTTCAGCGACCAAACAGACGGGGGTGAAGATGACGACTCTGGAAACACTGCTGAATGATCCCGACATGGCCGGCGTGTGGAACCTCGTTCCGGATCGCTCGGCCATCACTTTCAAGATCAAAAACATGTGGGGCCTGCTGAACGTCAAAGGCCGCTTCACCGACTTCAGCGGTGACGGCCAACTGACCGGCAAGGGAGCGGTTTTCGGCCGCGTCGACATCCGTGCCGCCTCGCTGAACACCGGCATCGGCCGTCGCGATAAGCACCTGCGCTCGGCCGACTTCTTCGACGTCGAGCGCTTCGGTGACATCAGCGTCGTCGTCACCGCGGTGCACCCAACGAAAGGCAAGGCCGCTGACCTTCGTGGCAACGTCACCATCAAAGGCATTACCGCGCCGCTACCGCTGCACGTCACGATCACCGAGCTCGATGACGGCTCGATCCGAATTGCCGGGCAAACCAGGGTCGATCGATCGCAGTTCGACCTGGGCTGGAACAGGCTCGGCATGATGGGCGCGACGGCGACGGCAGCAGCAGAAACCATCTTTGTGCGGGCACCCCGGTAAGACCGGTGCGAGACCAGTACCATCTGCACCGTGTCCGACTCCACCATCGCCCTGCGGATCCTGGTCTACAGCAATAACGCCGAAACCCGCGAACAAGTGATACGGGCACTGGGCAAGCACCTGCACCCGGATCTACCCGAGTTGACCTACGTCGAGGTGGCGACCGGCCCGATGGTGATCCGGCAGATGGACGAGGGTGGCATCGACTTGGCCATTCTCGACGGGGAAGCCACGCCCACCGGCGGCATGGGAATCGCCAAACAGCTCAAAGACGAGCTTGCGACGTGCCCACCGATTGTGGTGCTCACCGGCCGGCCGGACGACGCCTGGCTGGCCAGTTGGTCGCGTGCCGAAGCAGCCGTGCCGCATCCCATCGACCCCATCGTGCTGGGCCGCACGGTGCTCGGACTGCTGCGCACCCCCACTCGCTAGCCTCTCTGTATCCGCGGCGATTGCCGCTTTCACCTGCGGTGACGCGGCCACGGTGGCCGTGCCGACCCGTGCAAGTCGGGCCTGTCAGGCGCTCTGGAATGCCGTGGCGCCATCGGCGCCGGCATACGGAGACGACGCGCCCGGTTGCGGCGACACCAAATCCAGGCGAATAGCACCACCCCGGGCAAACGCTCCTGCCATCGCGACGCTATGTTGAAGGTCACTGTGACGGCACACAGAGCAGTTCCGTCACAGCAGCCCGACCACCGCCCGGCCGTTGCTGCACTGGCGGCCCGTACGACGGATCATGGAGCGAGTTGAACGTCTACATACCCATCCTGGTACTGGGAGCGATAGCCACGGCGTTTGCTGTGGGATCGGTTGCGATCGCGAGCCTCGTCGGACCCTCGCGTTACAACCGCTCAAAGCAGGCGGCCTACGAGTGCGGGATCGAACCCACCGACACGCCGGTCAGCGGCCCGCACGCGGGGAGCGGTCAGCGGTTCCCGGTGAAGTATTACCTGACCGCAATGTTGTTTATCGTCTTCGACATCGAAATCGTGTTCCTCTATCCCTGGGCGGTCAGCTACGACTCGCTGGGATTGTTCGCGCTGGTCGAGATGGTGGTGTTCATGCTCACGGTTTTCGTGGCCTACGCCTATGTGTGGCGCCGCGGCGGCCTGACGTGGGATTGAGGTAAGACGTGGGTCTCGAGGAACAGCTGCCCGGTGGAATCCTGCTGTCAACAGTCGAGAAGGTGGCGGGCTATGTCCGCAAGAACTCGCTGTGGCCGGCGACGTTCGGGTTGGCCTGCTGCGCTATCGAGATGATGGCAACCGCCGGGCCAAGATTCGACATCGCACGGTTCGGCATGGAGCGGTTCTCGGCGACGCCTCGGCAGGCCGACCTGATGATCGTGGCCGGGCGGGTCAGCCAGAAGATGGCGCCGGTGCTGCGTCAGATCTACGACCAGATGGCCGAGCCGAAGTGGGTGCTGGCCATGGGCGTGTGCGCATCGTCCGGCGGGATGTTCAACAACTACGCGATCGTGCAAGGCGTGGACCACGTGGTTCCGGTGGATATCTACTTGCCCGGCTGCCCACCGCGGCCGGAGATGCTGCTGTACGCAATCCTCAAGCTGCACGAGAAGATTCAGGAGATGCCACTGGGCGTCAACCGGGAAGAGGCCATCGCCGAGGCCGAGCAGGCAGCGCTGACGGCCAGGCCCACGATCGAGATGCGCGGACTGTTGCGATGAGCTCGCCAGACCAAGATCCGCAGGAAGCAATAAGCCAGGGCGACGAAGAAGTGATCGACGTTCGCCGCGGCATGTTCGGGGCCAAGGGCTCGGGCGACACGTCCGGTTACGGACGGCTGGTGCGAGAGGTCATGCTGCCGGGCAGCAGCCCCCGCCCCTATGGGGGCTACTTCGACGACGTGGTCGACAACCTGGCCGGGGCATTGAAAAGCAGCGGTGTCGAATTCGAGGACGCGATAGAGAAAGTCGTCGTTGACCGCGGCGAGCTGACGCTGCACGTACGTCGTGACAAGCTGGCGCAGGTCGCCCAGCGTCTGCGCGACGAACCGGAATTGCGCTTCGAGATGTGCCTGGGTGTCAGCGGGGTGCACTACCCGCACGAGACGGGCCGCGAACTGCATGCCGTCTATCCGCTCCAGTCGATCACGCACAATCGCCGTGTCCGCCTGGAAGTGTCTGCGCCGGACAGTGATCCGCACATCCCTTCCCTGTATGCGGTCTATCCGACCAACGACTGGCACGAGCGCGAAACCTATGACTTCTTCGGCATCATCTTCGACGGACACCCGTCACTGACCCGCATCGAGATGCCTGACGACTGGCATGGGCATCCGCAGCGCAAGGACTACCCCCTCGGCGGCGTCCCCGTCGAATACAAGGGAGCGCAGATACCCCCGCCCGACGAGCGGAGAGCCTACAACTAATGAGCACAATGACTGACTCGACGCACGATGGTGGCGCCGCCGAGACGGTCTTGGTCGCCGGCGGCCAGGACTGGGAGCAGATCGTCGATGCCGCCCGCGACGCGGACCCCGGTGAACGCATCGTCGTCAACATGGGCCCCCAACACCCTTCCACCCACGGGGTGCTGCGGCTGATCCTGGAGATCGAGGGCGAAACGGTCAACGAGGTGCGCTGCGGAATCGGCTACCTGCACACCGGAATCGAGAAGAACCTCGAATACCGCTACTGGACCCAAGGCGTCACCTTCGTGACCCGAATGGATTACCTGTCACCGTTTTTCAACGAAACCGCCTACTGCCTGGGTGTGGAGAAGCTGCTCGGCATCACCGACCAGATACCCGAGCGGGTCAACGTCATCCGGGTCATGATGATGGAGCTCAACCGCATCTCGTCGCATCTTGTCGCACTGGCGACCGGCGGCATGGAACTGGGCGCCATGACCCCGATGTTCGTCGGCTTCCGGGGACGCGAGATCGTGCTCAGCTTGTTCGAATCGATCACCGGTTTGCGGATGAACAGCGCCTACATCCGGCCCGGCGGGGTGGCGCAGGACCTACCGCCCAACGCGGCCACCGAGATCGCGGAAGCTCTCAAGCAGCTGCGGCAACCGCTGCACGAAATGGGCGCTCTGCTCAACGAAAACGCCATCTGGAAAGCCCGCACCCAGGACGTCGGCTACCTGGACCTGACCGGTTGCATGGCGCTGGGCATCACCGGCCCGATTCTGCGTTCCACCGGCTTGCCCCACGACCTGCGCAAGAGCGAACCCTACTGCGGATACGAGAACTACGAATTCGACGTGATCACCGCGGATACTTGTGATGCCTACGGGCGCTACATGATTCGCGTCAACGAGATGTGGGAGTCAATGAAGATCGTGGAGCAGTGTCTGGACAAGTTGCGGCCGGGCCCGACCATGATCGAGGACCGCAAGATCGCCTGGCCCGCCGACTTGAAGGTGGGCCCCGACGGCATGGGCAACTCGCCGGAGCACATCGCCAAGATCATGGGCGGCTCGATGGAGGCGCTGATTCACCACTTCAAGCTGGTCACCGAGGGCATCAGGGTTCCTCCGGGCCAGGTGTACACCGCGGTCGAATCGCCGCGCGGAGAGCTTGGCGTGCACATGGTCAGCGACGGCGGTACCCGCCCCTACCGGGTGCACTACCGGGACCCGTCATTCACCAACCTGCAGTCGGTCGCGGCGATGGGCGAGGGCGGAATGGTCGCCGATCTGATCGCCGCGGTCGCCAGCATCGACCCGGTCATGGGCGGGGTGGACCGGTGACCGGCCCACAGGGTCAGCCGGTATTCATCCGGCTCGGTCCGCCGCCCGACGAGCCCAACCAGTTCGTCGTTGACGGCGCGCCGCAGTCGTATTCACCGGAGGTGCGGGCACGGCTGGAGGTCGACGCCAAAGAAACCATCGGCCGCTACCCCAACAAGCGCTCAGCGCTGTTGCCCTTGCTGCACCTGGTCCAATCCGAGGACTCCTATCTGACGCCGGCGGGTTTGGAGTTCTGCAGTGAGCAGCTGGGCCTGACCGGGGCCGAGGTGTCGGCGGTGGCGAGCTTCTACACGATGTATCGCCGCGGACCCACCGGCGACTATCTGGTCGGTGTCTGCACCAACACGTTGTGCGCCATCATGGGCGGCGACGCCATATTCGACGCCCTCAAAGAGCACCTGGGCATCGGCAACGACGAGACCACTTCCGACGGCTCCGTCACCCTGCAACACATCGAATGCAACGCCGCCTGCGATTACGCGCCGGTGGTGATGGTCAACTGGGAGTTCTTCGACAACCAGACGCCGGAGTCGGCACGCGAACTCGTCGACTCGCTGCGCTCAGGCAAGCCTGCGTCGCCGACTCGCGGCGCTCCGCTGTGCGTCTTCCGCGAGACGTCGCGCATTCTGGCCGGCTTGCCCGACGAGCGGCCCGACCAAGGTCAGGGTGGTGCCGGTGCGGCCACCTTGGCCGGTCTAAGGGTGGCGAAGGAAAACGGCATGCAGGCGCCCACCCCTTTTGAGGCCCCGCCGGAAGGCCAGTCATGACTACAGCTTCCAGCCCGCAGGCCACGCCGCTGACTCCGGTGATCAGCCGATTCTGGGACGATCCCGAGTCCTGGACGTTGGAGACCTATCGCCGCCACGACGGCTACCAGGCTATGCAGAAGGCCCTGGCATCCGAGCCCGACGACGTGATCGCCGCCATCAAGGACTCCGGGCTGCGCGGGCGCGGCGGCGCGGGCTTTTCGGCGGGGACCAAGTGGTCGTTCATCCCGCAGGGTGACACCGGCGCGGCCGCCAAGCCGCACTACCTGGTCGTCAATGCCGACGAATCGGAACCCGGTACGTGCAAAGACATCCCGCTGATGCTGGCGACACCGCATGTGCTCATCGAAGGCATCATCATCGCCGCGTACGCGATACGGGCCCACCATGCATTCATCTACGTGCGCGGAGAAGTACTGCCGGTATTGCGCCGCCTGCAAAACGCGGTGGCCGAGGCGTACAGCGCCGGTTACCTGGGCCGCGACATCATCGGTTCGGGCTTCGACCTGGAGCTGGTGGTACACGCCGGCGCGGGCGCCTACATCTGCGGCGAGGAAACGGCGCTCCTCGATTCGCTCGAAGGCCGGCGCGGCCAGCCGCGGCTACGGCCGCCGTTCCCCGCGGTGGCCGGGCTTTACGGGTGCCCCACGGTAATCAACAATGTCGAAACGATCGCCAGCGTGCCGTCGATCATCCTCAACGGCGTCGATTGGTTCCGGTCGATGGGCAGCGAGAAATCCCCTGGCTTCACGCTGTATTCGCTGTCCGGACATGTCACCCGCCCCGGCCAGTACGAGGCCCCGCTGGGTATCACGCTGCGCGAGTTGCTCGGCTACGCCGGCGGGGTACGGGCCGGGCACCGGCTCAAGTTCTGGACACCCGGCGGGTCATCCACCCCGCTGCTGACCGACGAGCACCTCGACGTGCCGCTGGACTACGAGGGCGTGGGCGGGGTCGGCTCGATGCTGGGCACCAAGGCGTTAGAGATCTTCGACGAGACCACCTGCGTGGTGCGTGCGGTGCGGCGTTGGACCGAGTTCTACAAGCATGAATCCTGCGGGAAATGCACCCCATGCCGAGAGGGCACCTTCTGGCTGGACAAAATCTATGAGCGGCTGGAAACCGGCAAGGGCACCAGCGAGGACATCGACAAGCTGTTGGACATTTCCGACACCATCTTGGGAAAGTCGTTCTGCGCGTTGGGCGATGGTGCCGCCAGCCCAGTGATGTCGTCGATCAAGTACTTCCGCGACGAGTACATCGCCCACGTCGAAGGAGGCGGCTGCCCGTTCGACCCCCGAGACTCCATGCTTACGCCGAACGGAGGGCACGCGTGACCCAGGCGGCCGACACCGAAAACCGCGTGACCCAACCGGAGATGGTGACGTTGACCATCGACGATAACGAGATCAGTGTCCCCAAGGGAACCCTGGTGATCCGGGCGGCCGAGTTAATGGGCATCCAGATCCCGCGCTTCTGCGACCACCCGTTGCTGGATCCGGTCGGCGCGTGCCGGCAGTGTCTGGTTGAGGTTGAGGGACAACGCAAACCGATGGCGTCGTGTACCACCGTCGCCACCGACGACATGGTCGTGCGCACCCAGCTCACGTCGGCGGCCGCCGACAAAGCGCAGCACGGTGTGATGGAACTGCTGCTGATCAATCACCCGCTGGATTGCCCGATGTGCGACAAGGGCGGCGAATGCCCGCTGCAGAACCAGGCGATGTCCAACGGCCGCGCCGATTCTCGCTTCACCGACGTCAAGCGCACCTTCGCCAAGCCGATCAACATCTCCGCCCAGGTACTGCTGGATCGCGAGCGCTGCATCCTGTGCGCTCGTTGTACGCGGTTCTCCGAGCAGATCGCCGGGGATCCGTTCATCGACATGCAGGAGCGAGGTGCCCTGCAGCAGGTCGGCATTTACGCCAATGAGCCGTTCGACTCCTACTTTTCGGGCAACACGGTCCAGATCTGCCCGGTGGGCGCGCTGACCGGGACCGCGTACCGCTTCCGGGCCCGCCCGTTTGACCTGGTCTCCAGCCCCAGCGTGTGCGAGCACTGCGCCTCGGGGTGCGCCCAGCGCACCGACCACCGCCGCGGCAAGGTGCTGCGCCGGCTGGCCGGCGACGACCCCGAAGTCAACGAGGAGTGGAACTGCGACAAGGGCCGGTGGGCATTCACGTACGCGACCCAACCGGACCTGATCACCACTCCCCTGATCCGGGACGCGGACGGCGCGCTGGTGCCCGCCTCGTGGCCGCACGCGATGGCGACAGCGGCCCAGGGACTCGAAGCGGTCCGCGGACGTACGGGTGTGCTGGTCGGCGGCCGAGCCACCTGGGAAGATGCCTACGCTTACTCCAAATTCGCGCGAATTGTGTTGGACACCAACGACATCGACTTCCGCGCGCGGCCGAACTCGGCCGAGGAGGCCGACTTTCTGGCGTCCCGCATCGTCGGCCGGCGGAGTGTCAGCTACTCCGACCTGGAATCGGCGCCGGTGGTGGTGCTGGTCGGGTTCGAGCCGGAAGACGAGTCGCCCATCGTGTTCCTGCGGTTGCGCAAAGCGGCTCGCAAACACGGGATGCCGGTGTACGCGATTGCGCCATTCGCCACTCGCGCGCTGGTGAAGATGTCCGGCAGGCTGATCAAAACCGTTCCCGGCGCCGAAGCGGCGGCACTCGACGGGTTGGCCACCGGTGAGGTGGGTGATCTGCTCTCCACGCCTGGCGCGGTCATCATGGTCGGGGAACGCCTGGCCACGGTGCCGGGCGGATTGTCGGCCGCGGCTCGGCTTGCCGACGCCACCGGCGCCCGCTTGGCGTGGGTCCCGCGCCGGGCCGGCGAGCGCGGCGCGCTGGAGGCCGGCGCGCTACCCGCGCTGCTGCCCGGCGGCCGCCCACTCGACGACGACACCGCCCGCGCCCAGGTCGCTGCGGCGTGGCACGTCGCCGAATTGCCTTCCGGCAGTGGACGGGACGCCGACGCCATCCTGGCCGCCGCCGCCGACGGGACCCTGGGCGGCCTGCTGGTCGGCGGTGTCGAACCCGACGACTTCGCCGACCCCGAAGCGGTGCTGGGCGCGCTGGACGCCGCGGGGTTCGTGGTCAGCTTGGAGCTGCGGCACAGCGCCGTCACCGAACGCGCCGACGTGGTGTTTCCGGTCGCGCCGACGACGCAGAAAGCCGGCGCCTTCGTCAACTGGGAGGGCCGCTATCGCCGGTTCGAACCCGCGTTGCACGACACCACCCAGCAAGCCGGCCAATCCGACCACAGGGTGCTCGACGCGCTGGCCGACGAAATGGGTGTCTATCTGGGACTGTCCAGCGCCGAAGCGGCCCGCGAGGAAGCGGCCACGCTGGGCAGCTGGGACGGCAAACGTGCGGCTGGGCACGACATCGCGACCCCGGAGCCGGCCCAGCCCGGCGCGGGTGAGGCCGTGTTGACCGGCTGGCGGATGCTGCTGGACAACGGCCGACTGCAAGACGGTGAACCGCATCTGGCTGGGACCGCGCGCGAACCCGTGCTGCGGTTATCAGCCGATACGGCAGCCGAAATCGGCGCCGCCGACGGCAACAAGGTCACCGTCAGTGCGTCGCGGGGATCGATCAGCCTGCCGCTGGCCATCACCGACATGCCCGACCGGGTGGTGTGGCTTCCGTTGAACTCACCCGGCTCGGCGGTACACCGGCAACTCGGCGTCACCGTCGGCAGCATCGTGCGAATTGGAGTTGGCTCATGACCGCCTTTGGACACGACACCTGGTGGCTGGTGCTGGGCAAGGCGCTCGCCATCTTCGTGTTCCTCATGTTGACCGTGCTGGTGGCGATCCTGGCCGAACGCAAGCTGCTGGGCCGGATGCAGCTGCGGCCCGGCCCCAACCGGGTGGGTCCGAAAGGCGCCCTGCAGAGCCTGGCCGACGGAATCAAGTTGGCGCTCAAGGAAAGCATCACTCCCGGCGGCGTCGACAAGTTCGTGTACTTTGCGGCGCCGGTCATTTCGGTGATTCCCGCGTTCACCGCCTTCGCGTTCATCCCGTTCGGCCCGGAGGTGTCGGTGTTCGGCCACCGAACACCCTTGCAGCTGATCGACCTTCCGGTCGCGGTGTTGTTCATCCTGGGACTGTCGGCGATCGGGGTGTACGGCATCGTGCTGGGCGGTTGGGCGTCCGGGTCCACCTACCCGCTGCTGGGCGGGGTGCGCTCCACCGCGCAGGTCATCTCCTACGAGGTCGCGATGGGGCTGTCCTTCGCGACGGTGTTCCTCTACGCCGGCTCCATGTCGACGTCAGAGATTGTCAGCGCACAAGACCGGGTCTGGTATGTGTTCTTGTTGCTGCCGTCGTTCGTGATCTATCTCATCTCGATGGTCGGCGAAACCAACCGGGCGCCATTCGACTTGCCCGAGGCCGAGGGCGAGCTGGTCGCCGGCTTCCACACCGAGTACTCGTCGCTGAAGTTCGCCATGTTCATGCTGGCCGAATACGTCAACATGACGACGGTTTCGGCGCTGGCCGCCACCATGTTCTTCGGCGGCTGGCATGCCCCCTGGCCGCTGAACATGTGGGCCGGCGCCAATACCGGCTGGTGGCCGGTGATCTGGTTCACGGCCAAGGTGTGGACCTTTTTGTTCATCTATTTCTGGTTGCGGGCCACGCTGCCACGGTTGCGCTACGACCAGTTCATGGCACTGGGCTGGAAGTTGTTGATCCCGGCCGCACTGGTGTGGGTGATGATCGCGGCGGTGATCCGCACGCTGCGCAACCAGGGGTATGCGCATTGGACCCCAGTGCTGGTCATCAGCAGTGTCGTCGTGGCCACGGCGTTGGTGCTCGTGCTGCGAAAACCATTCGCCGCGTCCAGCATTCGCGCAATGGAGCGACAGCTCCGCCGGCAGGGCGGCCAACGCGCTGGGCTGGGAAGCCCAGAAAGCCCTGCGCCGGCATTCCCGACACCGCCGCTGCCGACCAAGGCCCTGGCGGCATCTATCGGTGCGAGCAAGGAGAAAGCACGTGGCTAATTTCTTAGACGCTGTCGCCGGATTCGGCGTGACGCTCGGCTCGATGTTCAAAAGGACTATCACCGAGGAATATCCGGAAAAGCCGGGTCCGGTCGCGCCGCGTTATCACGGCCGTCATCAACTCAACCGATACCCGGACGGCCTGGAAAAATGCATCGGCTGCGAGTTATGCGCGTGGGCCTGCCCGGCCGACGCAATCTACGTCGAAGGCGCGGACAACACTGAAGAGCAAAGGTTTTCGCCGGGAGAACGCTACGGCCGGGTCTACCAGATCAACTATCTGCGTTGCATCGGCTGCGGTCTGTGCATCGAGGCGTGCCCCACCCGGGCGCTGACGATGACGAACAACTACGAGATGGCCGACGACAACCGCGCCGACCTGATCTACGAAAAGGACCGGCTGCTGGCCCCGCTGCTGCCCGAGATGACCGCGCCGCCGCATCCCAGGACACCCGGCGCCACCGACAAGGACTACTACCAGGGCAACGTGACCGCGCACGGCCTGCGCGAGACCGAGAAAACCGGAGACGCCCGGTGAGCGCAGTGCTGGCCGCTAAAGTGGCTACTGACACCATCGCTGCGACCTCCACCGGTGAAGCGGTGGCCTTCTGGGTGCTGGGTGCGCTGGCGCTGATCGGCGCGGTCGGGGTGGTGCTGGCGGTCAACGCGGTGTACTCGGCGATGTTCCTGGCGATGACGATGATCATCCTGGCGGTGTTCTACATGGTCCAGGGCGCGCTGTTTTTGGGTGTCGTCCAGGTCGTGGTCTACACCGGCGCGGTGATGATGCTGTTCTTGTTCGTGCTGATGCTGATTGGCGTGGACTCCGCGGAATCCCTGAAGGAGACGCTGCACGGACAACGCGTCGCCGCAGTGGTGGCCGGTGTCGGGTTCGGCATTCTGCTGATCGCCGCCATCGGCAACGCGGCAACCGGAAGTTTCGCCGGACTGACCACCGCCAAAGGCAACGTGGAAGGATTGGCGGCGCTGATCTTCTCCCGTTATCTCTGGGCGTTCGAGCTGACCAGCGCGCTGCTGATCACCGCGGCAATTGGGGCCATGGTGCTGGCACACCGGGAGCGTTTCGAACGCCGCAAGACGCAGCGGGAGCTCTCGCAGGAGCGATTCCGGGCTGGCGGGCACCCCACCCCGCTGCCCAGCCCCGGCGTCTACGCGCGCCACAACGCGGTCGACGTGGCTGCGATGCTGCCCGACGGCTCGTACTCGAAGTTGTCGGTGTCACGGATACTGCGCACTCGCGGCGCGGACGGCAAAGAGACCAAAGAGATTCCCTCTCCCGAGGCGGTAAAAGGCGGTGCGTCGTGAATCCGGCTAATTACCTGTACCTTTCGGCGCTGCTGTTCACCATCGGGGCCGCGGGTGTGCTGTTGCGCCGCAACGCCATCGTGATGTTCATGTGCGTCGAGCTGATGCTCAACGCGGTCAACCTGGCGTTCGTCACGTTCGCGCGGATGCACGGCCACCTGGACGGGCAGGTGATCGCGTTCTTCACCATGGTGGTGGCCGCCTGCGAAGTCGTCGTCGGGCTGGCCATCATCATGACGATTTTCCGTGCCCGTAAATCGGCGTCCGTCGACGACGCGAATCTACTCAAAGGCTGACAACGCCACCGTGACAAATCTGGCGACACACTTCACCTGGCTGCTCGTGGCGCTGCCGTTGGCGGGTGCCGCAATCTTGCTGTTTTCAGGCAGGCGCACCGACCCGTGGGGGCATTGGCTTGGCTGCGCCACCGCGGTAGCGGCGTTCGGGGTGGGCGCGACGCTCCTCGCCGAGATGCTCGGCCGGACCGGGGACGACCGCGCCATCCACCAGAGGCTGTTCACCTGGATCCCCGTCGGCCAACTCCAGGTCGACTTGGGGCTGCAGATCGACCAGCTGTCCATGTGCTTCGTGTTGCTGATCACCGGGGTCGGGTCACTGATCCACATCTATTCGGTCGCCTACATGGCCGACGACCCGGACCGCCGCCGATTTTTCGGCTACCTCAACCTGTTCCTGGCCTCGATGCTGCTGCTGGTGGTCGCCGACAACTACCTGGTGCTCTACGTCGGCTGGGAAGGCGTCGGCCTGGCGTCCTACCTGCTGATCGGTTTTTGGTACCACAAGCCGTCGGCCGCCACCGCGGCCAAGAAGGCGTTCGTGATGAACCGCGTCGGCGACGCCGGGCTTGCCGTGGGCATGTTCGTGATGTTCGCCACGTTCGGCACGCTTTCGTACGCCGGGGTGTTCGCCGGCGCACCGGCCGCCAGCCGCGGCGCGCTGACCGCGATGGGGTTGCTGTTGCTGTTGGGCGCCTGCGCCAAGTCCGCGCAAGTTCCGCTGCAGGCCTGGTTGGGTGACGCCATGGAGGGCCCCACCCCGGTGTCCGCGCTGATCCACGCCGCCACCATGGTGACCGCCGGCGTGTACCTGATCGTGCGGTCCAACCCGCTCTACAACCTGGCGCCCGGCGCGCAACTGGCCGTGGTCATCGTGGGCGCGGTCACGTTGCTGCTCGGGGCGTTCATCGGCTGCGCCAAGGACGACATCAAGCGTGCGTTGGCGGCATCGACGATGAGCCAGATCGGGTACATGGTGCTGGCCGCCGGCCTGGGCCCGGCCGGTTATGCGTTTGCGATCATGCATCTGCTCACCCACGGTTTCTTCAAGGCCGGGTTGTTCCTCGGCTCCGGCGCGGTGATCCATGCGATGCACGAAGAACAGGACATGCGCCGTTACGGTGGCCTGCGCGCCGCGCTGCCCATCACGTTCGCCACGTTCGGCCTGGCATACCTGGCGATCATCGGTGTGCCGCCGTTCGCGGGCTACTTCTCCAAGGACGCCATCATCGAGGCGGCGCTCGCCGCGGGCGGTGTCCGGGGTTACGTGCTGGGCGGGGCCGCGCTGCTGGGTGCGGGGGTCACCGCGTTCTATATGACGCGGGTGATGCTGATGACCTTCTTCGGCAAGCGCCGCTGGGCGCCGGGCACCCATCCCCATGAGGCGCCGGGCCTGATGACCTGGCCGATGATCCTGCTGGCTTTCGGCTCCGTGTTCTCCGGTGGCCTGCTGGCCGTGGGCGGCACCTTGCAGCGCTGGCTCGAGCCCGTCGTCGGAGCCCACGAAGAAGTCACCCGCGCCTTGCCGGTCTGGGTCAGCTCCGCCCTGGCGCTGGGTGTCGTCGCGATCGGCATCGTCGTGGCCTACCGGATGTATGCCGCCGCACCCATCCCCGCGGTGGCGCCGCTCGCGGTCTCGCCGCTGACCACGGCCGCCCGCAAGGACTTCTACAGTGACACCTTCAACGAGGAGGTATTCATGCGCCCGGGCGCCGAACTGACTCAAGCGCTGGTCGAAGTCGACGACGCGGGTGTGGACGGCTCGGTCAACGCGCTCGCGGCGCTGGTGAGCTGGACTTCGAATCGCCTGCGGGGACTCCAAACCGGCTTTGCCCGCAACTATGCATTGTCGATGCTGGCGGGCGCGTTGCTGGTGGCCGCGCTGATTTTGGCGGTGACGGTGTGTTGAGCGGGACTTTCCTAAACGACGTGCCGTGGTGCAGCGTGCTGTGGCTGGTGCCGTTGGCGGGTTCGGTGCTGATCATCCTGATGCCCCCCGGGCTGCGACAGCTCGCCAAATGGACGGGCCTGGTCGTGAGCGTGCTGACGCTGGTGGTAGCGATCGTCATCACTGTCGGCTTCAAGATCGGTGGCGCCCCTTACCAATTCGTCGAAAGCCATCCGTGGATACCGGCGTTCGGTGCCAGCTACTCGCTCGGCGTGGACGGCATCGCGGTGGTGCTGGTGCTGCTGACCGCGGTGCTGATCCCGCTGCTGCAGGTAGCCGGCTGGAATGACGGCGGCGAACGCACCCGCGGCGTGCACGCCTACGTCGCCTTGACGCTGGCCATCGAGTCGATGGTGCTCATCTCGGTGATCGCGCTGGACGTGTTGCTGTTCTACGTGTTCTTCGAGGCCATGCTCGTCCCGATGTACTTCCTCATCGGGGGCTTCGGCCAGGGTCCCGGCAGGTCGCGCGCAGCGGTGAAATTCTTGTTGTACAACCTGTTCGGCGGCCTGATCATGCTGGCAGCGGTAATCGGGCTGTACGTGGTGACAGCGCAGCACGGTTCGGGCACGTTCAACTTCCGTGACATCGTGGCCGGCGTTGCCTCCGGCTTCTACGGCGCGGACCCCGCGGTGTTCAAGGCCCTGTTCTTGGGCTTCATGTTCGCGTTCGCGATCAAAGCCCCGCTGTGGCCGTTCCACCGCTGGCTGCCCGACGCCGCGGTCGAGGCCACACCGGCGACCGCGGTGCTGATGATGGCGGTGATGGACAAGGTCGGCACCTTCGGCATGCTGCGCTACTGCCTGCAGCTGTTTCCAAGCGCCTCAACGTATTTTCGCCCACTGATCATCGTGCTGGCCGTGATCGGGGTGATCTACGGCGCGATCGTGGCCATCGGCCAGGCCGACATCATGCGCCTGATCGCCTACACCTCGATCTCGCACTTCGGGTTCATCATCCTGGGCATCTTCGTGATGACCAGCCAGGGGCAGAGCGGGTCGACCCTGTACATGCTCAACCACGGCCTGTCTACGGCGGCGGTGTTCCTGATCGCAGGCTTCCTGATATCCCGCTACGGCAGCCGGGCGATCGCCGACTACGGCGGCGTGCAAAAGGTGGCGCCGATCCTGGCGGGCACCTTCCTGGTCTCGGCCATGGCCACCCTGTCACTGCCCGGTCTGGCGCCATTCATCAGCGAATTTTTGGTCCTGCTGGGGACTTTCAACCGGTACTGGCTGGCGGCCGCATTCGGCGCTACCGCGCTGGTCTTGTCGGCTGTCTACATGCTGTGGCTCTACCAGCGCATGATGACCGGACCGGTGGCCAGTGGAAACGAACGCATCGGTGACCTGAGGGTGCGCGAAATGATCGTCGTCGCACCGTTGATTGCACTGCTGCTCGTGCTCGGTGTCTACCCCAAGCCGGTACTGGACCTCATCAATCCCGCCGTCGAGAACACCATGACCACCATCGGCCAGCATGATCCCGCGCCGAGCGTGCCAGCAGGTACCCCCAGACCGGGCGAAGTACCCCGGACAGCCCAAGGACCGCGATGATGATCCTCCCCACCCCCAGTGTCGAGTACTTCCTGCTGTGCCCGATGCTCATTGTCTTCGGCGTTGCCGTGGCGGGCGTCCTGGCAGAAGCGTTCCTGCCCAGGCGGATTCGCTACAGCGCCCAGGTGACGCTTGCCCTTGCCGGTTTGGCCGCAGCGTTCATCGCGGTCATTGTGGTGAGCCGCTCGGTTCCGGCCTCCGGCCGCGCAGCGGTGCTGGGTGCAGTGGCGATTGACCGACCGACGCTGTATCTGCAAGGCACCGTGCTGCTGGTCGCGGTGATGGCGGTCATCTTCATCGCCGAGCGGACGCAAGCCAAGGCGGAAAGCAAGGTGGCCGTCGCGGCCGGCTCAGGAGGCTTGGACTCCTTCACCCCGCAGGCGTCCGCGGTTCCCGATAGCGACGCCGAGCGCGAGGCGGAGCGGGCCGGAGTCGCCCAGACCGAAGTCTTCCCGCTGGCCATGCTGTCCGTCGGCGGCATGATGGTGTTTCCCGCGTCCAACGACCTGTTGACGATGTTCGTTGCGCTGGAAGTTCTGTCGCTGCCCCTGTATCTGATGTGCGGCCTGGCCCGTCATCGGCGCCTGCTGTCGCAGGAGGCCGCGATGAAGTACTTCCTGCTGGGGGCGTTCTCGTCGGCGTTCTTCCTCTACGGTGTGGCACTGCTCTACGGCGCGACCGGCACGCTGCTGCTGACCGGGATCCGGAATGCGCTGGCCGCCCACGGCGACAACTCGATGGCGCTGGTCGGTGTCGCGCTGCTGTCGGTTGGCCTGCTGTTCAAAGTGGGCGCGGTTCCCTTCCATTCGTGGATTCCCGACGTCTACCAGGGCGCGCCCACCCCGATCACGGGGTTCATGGCGGCGGCCACCAAGGTCGCGGCGTTCGGCGCGCTGCTGCGAGTGGTCTACGTCGCGCTGCCTCCACTCCACGACATATGGCGCCCAGCGCTGTGGACCATTTCGATCCTGACCATGGCGGTGGGCACGATCACCGCGGTGAACCAGACCGATGTCAAGCGAATGCTGGCCTATTCGTCGGTCGCCCACGTCGGGTTCATCCTCACCGGTGTGATCGCCGACAACCCGGCGGGTCTTTCCGCCACGCTGTTCTATTTGCTCGCATACAGCTTCAGCACCATCGGCGCGTTCGCCATCGTGGGACTGATCCGCAATGCCGACGGGGTCGAAGACGCCACCCTGTCGCACTGGGCGGGGCTCGGGCACCGCTCCCCCATTGTGGGCATGATGTTCGCGATGTTTCTGCTGGCCTTCGCCGGTATCCCGCTAACGAGTGGATTCATCAGCAAGCTCGCCGTGTTCAAGGCCGCCGCCCAGGGCGGCGCGACGCCGCTGGTGATCATCGGTGTGATCGCCAGCGGGATCGCCGCCTACTTCTACGTGCGGGTGATCGTGTCGATGTTCTTCACCGAAGCAACCGACGACACCCCGCAGGTGGTGGCGCCGGGCATTTTGAGCAAGGCCGCGATTGCGGTATGCGCCTTGGTCACCGTGGTGTTGGGCATCTTCCCGCAGCCCCTGCTCGACCTGGCCGATAGCGCCGCCATGATGCTGCACTGAATCAGCTGCCTGCGACTAGCCCCAAAACGGGCGCGTGGCCAGCACGTAGATCGCCAACGCCCCCAGCGGCGCGGCCAGCGGCAACCAAGGCAACTGCAGCGGGAACGACGTGGCGACCAACCCAGCGGACGTAAAGCCCACGGCGGCAACGGCTGTCGGCCAACTGCCCATAACGACGAGGGCGGATGGGCCGACAGCATGGCGGCATACCAGGTAGGCGGCAGCGCACAGTCCGGACAGTGCGATCAGCCCAAGCGGCGGGTTGGACAGCACGATCGTGCCCGCCGACAGCAACACGGCAAGCGTTGCGGCCGGCCGAAATATTGTTCCAACACCCACCGCGATCAGGGCCGCGGCCCACGCGGCGACCGCGGGTCCGTGCGACCCAACGGCGGCCAACCCCACCATCAGCAGGCCAAACCCCGTCGCGAACGCAGGTGCCCCCAGCCGCGCTGGTGCCGTCATGTCGGTGTCACCCCCGCAGCCGTCCCCGCACCCGACGGCGCCGATCTGGCAGCACGCCCATCGACTGCTCCAAGCTGCCATCACGTCGCCATGACACGATGTCGACACCGATGGTGGCCATGTCGCGATACATGGAAGAGCGCTGCAGGGACCACATCCGATCCACTAGGGGATCCTGCTCACCTTCGAACGGGGAGCTGTCGAGAATGTCGACGGCGATCACGACATGGCCGCGCTTGCGGAGATCGATCAACGCCAGCGCGAATTCGGTGTCGAGTAGCGTGGAGAACGCAATGACAATCGCTCCCGCGGGAACGGCCGCGAGCGGCGCCAATGTGCCCGTCGTGTTTTCGAATCGGTCGCCGGCACCGAGCACGGTATCGAGCACCCGATAGAACTGGCGCTTTCCGATGTCGGCACCAAGCCACCGTGGGCGGTTGCCACCAAGGGCGACGATCCCGGCGCGATCACCGTGTCGCAACGCGGTCTGCACCACTTGCGCCGCGCCGCGTACGACTCGTTCGGTGGCATCGGTCGCCGGACCGGCCGGTTGCCGATACGTGTCGATCAGCACCACCACGTCGGCGGCGCGGTCGGTCAAGCGCTGCGTCACATGTAACTGGCCGCGGCGCGCACTCACCGGCCAATTCACCGCGCGCAGTTGGTCACCGGGCACGTAGGGGCGAATGTCGGCGTATTCGACACCCGGGCCGGTATGCGGGGTCAGGTGAGCACCCAGGCGGTCGAGCAACTCGGTCTGCGGGATTGGCGTCGCCTGCGGCGGCGTCAGCGGAAACACGAGGACGTCGGCGGCGGCGGCGGCGGCCGTCCCGGTCACCAGCCCACCGCGCGCGACCACGTCGACTCGGACCCAGACAGGATATCGGCCCCAACGTTGTGCGGTTGCAGCCACCGTTTTCGCTTGTCGGGAATCCGAATCGAGGACTTCGATCTGCATCCCCTCGAAGCCCGGAACGGTGATTTCGACCGCCGAAGACGCGTCCGCCCCGCCTTCTTCCGTTACCCATACCCTTAGCCGCGCCTGCTCGTCTTCGAAGCATCGCTGCGAATCGGGTTCGCCGTGCACACGAATCGTCGGCACTGGGCGCTGCCAGCTGATCGAGCACAGCACACCGAGCAGCGGCGCCACGAAGGCGATCAGCTGCCATTGCGCGCCGATCACGGCAGCGGCCAGCGCAACCCCCGCGCACGTCGCGATCGACCTCGTCAATGGCGAGGCGCGCCAGCGAAACTCGACGTCACGGCCCTGGGTCACGCCGCACTCATCCCGTCCCCTCACGGCCCCCACTGGTTCGAGGCACCGGTAGCCGGCGCAACAACTCTGCGATGACATCAGCGCCCTGAATCTTTCGTACCCACATCTCCGGGCGCAACGTGATCCGGTGTGCGACCGCCGCAACGGCGAGCGCCTTGACATCTTCGGGGATCACATAATCCCGACCGAGCAACAGCGCGCGGGCGCGGGCGAGTTGAACCAGGTCGAGTTCGGCGCGCGGGCTGGCGCCGACCGCCACCTGCGGATGGTGCCGGGTAGCGGTGGCCAGCGACACCACGTAGTGCAAGACGTCGTCGTGTACGGTCACCTGCTCGACCGATTCGCGCATCGCCAGCAGATCGTGCGCATCCACAACCTGATTGACCGTCGGCTCGACCGAGCCACGTTCGAGGCGACGGCGCAGCATCGACGTCTCGTCCCGCTCCGAGAGGTACCGCAGTTCCAGCCGGATCGCGAACCGGTCAAGCTGCGCCTCGGGTAACGGATAGGTGCCCTCGTACTCGATTGGGTTGTCGGTGGCAAGAACGATGAAAGGCTTGGGCAGTTTATGGGTTTCGCCGTCGATGCTCACCTGGCCTTCGGCCATCGCCTCCAGCAGCGCTGCCTGGGTCTTAGGCGGCGTGCGGTTAATCTCGTCGGCAAGCAACAGGTTGGTGAAGATCGGCCCGGCCCGAAACGCAAAGCGGCCCGATTGCATGTCGTAGATCGTCGAGCCCAATAGATCAGCGGGCAGCAGATCCGGTGTGAACTGCACGCGAGTGAATTGCAGCCCCAGCGCAGCGGCAAAGGATCTCGCGATCAGCGTCTTGCCGAGGCCGGGCAGATCTTCGATGAGCACATGGCCGCGCGCGAGGACCGCGGTGAGGATGAGCGTGAGTGCGAGCCGTTTGCCCACCACCACACGTTCTATTTCGTCGAGCACCGCCTCGCAATGTGCGGTGGTGGTCGCGGCGGGTAGCGTCATACCTGCTCCAACTTTCGCAGAATCTCTTCCAGCGCGGCACGGCCGGGACCGGGCTGGCGGTCACCGCTCCGCGTGATGTTGTTTGGATTAACCCATTCCCACAGTTCGACGCCGAACAGCATTCGGCCGGTTGCGTGAAACGCCGCAGGATCTTTGGATTGCTTTTGGCCCGTGGCGATTTCGTACCTCCGCGCAAGCATCGGACGCAGGTGCCGGTCCCAGTCCGCCCGGGTGGACTCCGACCACCGGATCGTCGTCTCGGTGGTGGAAAGCCAGCGGCGCAAAGAATCCCGCAGATCGTCGGCGTCCGGCTCGGTCGCGGGCTGGGCTCCCCGCCCCAGGACGCGACGGACACTGAACAGCACCAGACCCAGGGCAACACCTGAGGCCGCCAGCACGAACCGGCGATCATGGGGTATCAGCGCCAATAGCTCTATCCCGACTATCAGGAAAATCCCCAGGGCGATAGTCTTATTCATGCGGCACTCCTTGACCCCAGTTCGTCGAGGACCAACCGAAGGACACGAACCGCCACGTCGCGGTGGCCCTCGTTCATCACGTGGGGGCTGAACCGCGCCTCGGCGAACAGGTTCACCAATAGCACAGCGTTATCGGCCTGCAGCGCATGGTGTTCGACCGCGCGGGCCAACACCTCGGTCGGGGTGTCGAAGTCCTGGGGTGCAGCGCCGGGAACATTCGCGAGCTCGCGTTCCATCGCGGCGTAGCAGACAATGATCGCCTCTCGTGGTTCTCGGCTGAAATCCGTCATCTCGGCCAGTCCGAGTTCAGCGGCCCGCACCAGTGATTCCGACTGCGTTGCCGGTGCCGGGGATTCGAAGTGATCGTCGGCGATGGTGCCCGATGTCGTCGCTCGCCACCGCCGCCGCGACGCGATGAAGGTTCCCACGACGATCATGAACAACATCGGGACCGTGCCGGCAAGCAGGATTGCGAACATGTCCCCGGTGTTGTTTTGCCGCTGTTGCCGCTGCGGCGGCGGGGCGGTGACGTGCGCCGACGGCGGCGCGCTCGTGTCAGGTGTGGGCGGGACGGAAGTGACATCGTGGGCCACCAACAGTCGGGACAGCAGCATCACGAACAGCAGCCAGGCCACGATCACCCCGAGTCCGATGAGCAACACCCGCCAGCTCGGTCTGCCCTTGCCGGTGCCGAGCATTTCGGACAGCTCACCGGCGTGGGGTGCCACCGCGCGTGGATCCCGCAGCCGCGCGATGACGGCGATCGCTAGCAGCGCGAGCGTCACACCAAGGAGCGCTACCACGAATACCAGCGCTGCCCGACTGCTGCCCGGCTCGCCGCGCACCGCGTGGTGCGGAGCCGGAAGGTATCCGCGCAGGGCAGCAGCAACAGCGATCAGCAGCACGATCAGGGCAACGACGCGCCCCGTCGGCTTGTCCATACCAGGCATTGGCACACCACTCGACCGGTTTGCCTGCCGCCGTTGCGGCACTGGCTTGCCTCATACTGGCACGTCAGGCGGCCAGTTATCCACAGTCGGCGATTCATCCACAGATCCGTCCTCGGGCGGCCCGAATCGCACGCTTGTTCGATAACGTTGAACACGTGGGTCTCCCGATGAGCGCTGAGCAGGCACGCGAACGGATTAGCGCTGCGCTTGACGCGATCGACGCCGCTCATGACGTGCTGCGTGAGACCTCATCAGATGTGGTCGGCAACGACTTCCGAGTCGAAGTCGCTGAACGACTGGAAACCCAAGACCGCACTAACCGAGGGCTGATGTACCGGTTCTTCGGAGAGATCGCCGACCCGCCCGACGGGACCGGGTTCGTACCAATGGTGCGCGACATGCTGTGGGCGCGGCTCCGCATCACCCCCAAAGAAATCACGCGCCGCTTCAAACTCGCGGCCCGGATCCGGCCGCGACGCTCACTGACCGGTCCCCCGGTGCAGCCCGAGCTACCGGCGTTGGCGGCCGCGGTAGAAGCGGGTGCGGTCGGCGAGGACCATATCCGGGCGGTATGTGCAGCGGTGGATATATTGCCCTCTTGCGTCTCGCCCTCAGATGCCGCAGAAGCCGAGCGCACGCTGGTACAACATGCGACCAAACTCGACGCCGGGGTCGTCACCAAGCTGGGCCAACGGATCGCCGACTACCTCAACCCCGATGGCCTTTTCAACGACGACGATCGGGCCCGCCGCCGCGGACTGCGCCTGGGCCCGCAGGGACCCGACGGTATGTCACGGCTGTACGGATTGCTTGACCCCGAGGTCCGCGCCAATTTCGAAGCCATCGAGGCGGCCGTGCGGCCCGGCCGCCACCAGCCCGATGGTGCCGAGCTCGAAGCGCGCGACGAGCGCACACCCGCCCAACGCTGCCACGACGCGCTCAAACTCGGCCTCGAAGCCGCCATCGCCTCCGGCGAAATCGGGGTGCACCGCGGCCATCCCGTCACCGTGATCGCCACCACCACATTGGCCGAACTCAACCAGGCCGCACACGCCGTCGTCGACTCGTCCGTCCCGATGCCCGCACCCGCGCGAACCGGCGGCGGTTCCAGACTGCCGATGCCGGATTTAATCCGGATGGCGGCCAAGGCAATCCACTACCTGGCGGTGTTCGAAGACCACACCAGCCGGCCGCTGTATCTGGGCCGCCAGAAACGCATCGCCACCGCCGACCAGAGACTTATCTGCTATGCCCGCGACCACGGCTGCACCCGCCCCAACTGCCTCAAACCCGGCTACCACTGCGAAGTTCACCATGCACCGGACTGGGCAGAGGGCGGCCGGACCGATGCGGACAAGCTGTTTTTCGCCTGCGGATGCGACCACGGCGGGGCGAGCCGGGGCGAATGGCACACCGTGGTCACCGGCAGCGGGCGACTCGGCTGGACTGACGGCAACGGCCCGCCTGAAATCAACCACGCTCACCACCCCGACGAACTTCTCCGCGGAGGTCCTGACCCGCCTGAAGGGAATGGAAGTTGAGTACGAAACGGTCAGCGTTCGGCGGCCGCATCAGAACGGTTGTCTCTGCGGTGCGCCGGAACTACGCGTCTCGCCAAGCGACCCCAACTGCTGCAAGCAGGATTCCAGTCCCTGCAATGGCACAAGTTGCATGCCGTGATCATCAATGCCGTGACTGCAACCAAGCCGGCCTAGCCCAGCTCAAAGGGCCGGAAACTCCCGTCGAGAGCCTGCAGATGACCAATCGTGCGTCCGGTGACCTTGCCGGGATCTACCAGAGCCAATTCCACTGCGGCGTGCGCGAATTCATCCGCCGGCGCGGTGTCAACGAATTCCCGGGCATAGTACGCAAGGCCGGGCGTAAGGATCGGTTTCGACGGCGATAGCGCATTCACTGCGATGTTGTGGTCGGCGAGATCGAATGCCGCGCACCGGGTGAGGTGCTCGAGCGCCGCTTTGGATCCGCCATAACCGGGCAGGACTCCGCCGCTGCGGTCGGGGTAGGGCCCGTCGCCGGGCATCCTCGACGCGACTGAGGTGACGTTGATGATCGAACCACCACCCGCGTCGATCATGTCCGGGCACACCATTTGCATCAGCTCGTAGGCCGCAAAGACCGCGATGTCGAAATGCCGCCGATATGCGGCTAAGGGGGTACTGACGAATCCCGGCCAGCCGGGTTTGCCACCGGCCGGCTTGGCGGGCTTGGCGCGCTGTTCCGCGCCGGGCACCGGTGGGCGGCCGGGCGCGGTGAAGGCGGCGTTGTTGACCAGAATCGTGATGGGGCCCAGCGCTTCCCGCGCCGACCCCACCAATTGGGCGATGTCGTCGCGGTCGGTCAAATCGGCCCGGATCGCCACCGCACGTCCGCCCGCCGCCTCGATCTCGGCGACCGTCTCACCAATGGTTCCCGGCAACCGGTCGTCCCATACCTTTTCGGTGCGCCCGGCGACGGCTACCGTCGCACCCTCCGCCGCGAGGGCCAGCGCGATGGCCCGGCCCAGGCCGCGACTGCCGCCGGTGACGATCGCGGCTCGCCCCGCAAGTCGCCCCATCATCGCGTCACCCCATGCACGACGATGGCGGTGGTTTGATCCACCCACGCATCGTCGAGTTCTTCTTCCGGGCGCAGCAGCATCCGCAGCATCGTCGCTCCCCCGATCAACTCGATCAATCGGTCCGGATCCACATCGGGATGCGCTTCACCCCGGTCTACGGCCTCGCGCAGCCGCACCCGCACGGCGGTGAACAGGTCGACGAATCGCGACATCACCCGGGCGTTTAGGGCGGGATCGGCCGTCATGTCGGCCACCAGACCTGGCAACGCGGCGCGAACCACCGGCGTGGTGAACACATCACGGGCGGCCTCGATCATCATCGCGACATCGGCAGCGATATCCCCGGCCGGCGCCTCCAGCGCGGTGGGCGTCGTCGGGAACGCCGCCTCGTGCACCAGTTCGGCCTTGCTCGACCACCGGCGGTACAGTGCTGATTTCGTGGTGCCGGCACGGTCGGCGACCGCAGCCAGACTAAGGTTCGAATAGCCCATTTGCACAAGCAGTTCCGCGGTCGCCGATAGGATGGCCGAGTCGATACGCGGATCGCGCGGGCGGCCGGCGCCAGGGGCCTTGTCAAGGGCGGACGGGTCTGCTTTCATAACGCTACCTACCGTATCGTAATTGCCGCGCAGAAGTCTCAACGAATGGAGGCACCCCGTGGCCACAGAACCGGCAATCGGAGAGATCGACCGTCTACAGCGCTCCAGCCGCGACGTCAGCACCCTGCCTGCGGTGATGTCGCAATGGCTGTCGACCATCCTGCCCGGCGGGGCAAAACCTGAAGTGACCGTGGAGAGCGGCGTGGATTCGACGGGCATGTCGTCGGAAACCATCATCTTGACCAGCCGCTGGGAGCAAAACGGGGAGCCAATTGAGCAAAAGCTCGTAGCCCGGGTGGCGCCCACCGCCGAGGACGTGCAGGTCTTCCCCACCTACCGGCTTGACCACCAATTCGACGTGATCCGGAAGGTGGGCGAACTCACCGACGTGCCCGTCCCGCGCGTGCGCTGGCTCGAGAACACCGGCGGCGTCCTGGGCACACCCTTCTTTGTGATGGATCACGTCGACGGCGTGGTGCCGCCCGACGTCATGCCCTACACATTCGGCGACAACTGGTTCGCCGACGCGCCGGCCGAGCGGCAACGCGAGCTGCAGGACGCCACCGTCGGCGTGCTGGCCAAGCTGCATTCAATCCCCGACGCAGAGAAGACATTCGCCTTCCTGTCCGAGAACGGGAAAGGCGACACCGCACTGCGCCGGCACTTCAACTGGGTGCGGTCGTGGTACGACTTCGCGGTGCCCGACATTGGCCGATCACCGCTGCTGGAACGGACTTTCGAATGGCTGGAAGCCCACTGGCCGGCCCACACGGCCGCGGGTGAGCCGGTGCTGCTGTGGGGCGACGCCCGGGTCGGCAATGTTTTGTACCGAGATTTTCAGCCGGTGGCGGTGCTGGACTGGGAAATGGTGACGCTGGGCCCGCGAGAGCTCGACGTCGCATGGATGATCTATGCGCACATGGTCTTTCAAGAACTCGCCAGCCTGGCAACACTACCGGGCTTGCCCGAGGTGATGCGTGAAGACGACGTTCGCGCTACCTATCAGCGGCTCACCGGCGTCGAAATCGGCGACCTGCACTGGTTTTACGTGTACTCGGGCGTGATGTGGGCTTGTGTGTTCATGCGCACCGGCGCACGACGGGTGCACTTCGGCGAAACCGAGAAACCCGACGATGTCGAATCGCTGTTCTACCACGCCGGATTGATGAAACGTCTTATCGGAGAGGACCAGTAATGCTCGGACCGCTCGACGAATTCCCGGTACATCAGATTCCCCAGCCGATCGCGTGGCCGGGCTCCTCGGACCGCAACTTCTACGATCGCTCCTACTTCAACGCCCACGACCGTACCGGAAACATCTTTTTCATCAGCGGCATCGGGTACTACCCCAACCTGGGCGTCAAGGACGCCTTCGTCCTGGTCAGGCGCGGAGATACCCAGACCGCAGTGCACCTTTCCGACGCCATCGACCAAGACCGGCTCAACCAGCACGTCAATGGCTACCGAATCGAGGTCAGCGAGCCGCTGCGCAAACTGCGTCTGATCCTCGACGAAACCGAAGGCATCGCAGCCGATCTCACCTGGGAGGGCCTGTTCGACGTCGTCCGGGAACGGCCGCACATCCTGCGGTCGGGCAATCGGGTGACGCTGGACGCGCAGCGCTTCGCCCAGCTGGGCGCCTGGAGCGGTCGCATCGCCGTCGACGGCGAAGAGATCGCCGTCGACCCCGCGACCTGGATCGGCAGCCGGGACCGGTCCTGGGGCATCCGGCCGATCGGCGAGCCCGAGCCGGCGGGCCGGCCCGCCGACCCGCCATTCGAAGGCATGTGGTGGCTGTACATGCCGATGGCGTTCGACGACTTCGCCGTCGTGCTGATCATCCAAGAGGAGCCCAACGGGTTCCGCTCGCTTAACGACTGCACCCGGGTCTGGCGCGACGGCCGCGTCGAGCAGCTGGGCTGGCCGCGGGTCAAGATCCACTACCGTTCCGGCACCCGCATCCCGACCGGCGCGACGATCGACGCGACCGCCCCCGACGGCACCCCGGTGCACTTCGACGTGGAGTCCAGGCTGCCGGTCCCCATCCACGTGGGCGGCGGCTACGGCGGCGATTCGGACTGGCTGCACGGAATGTGGAAAGGCGAGAAATTCGTCGAACGGCTGACCTACGACATGACCGACCCGGCGATCGTCGCGCGGTCGGGCTTCGGCGTGATCGACCACGTGGGACGCGCGGTGTGCCGCGACGGTAACGGCGATCCGGTGGAGGGCTGGGGTCTCTACGAACACGGCGCGCTGGGCCGCCATGACCCGTCCGGGTTCGCCGATTGGTTAGCCGTCGCGCCCTAGCTTTCCGACCGGAACGCACTTTTGTGCTACGAAACCGCAGAAATGCGGTTCACTAGAGGGTGTGACAAACCCGCCGCGGATTGTCGACGTTGTTGTGGTCGGCGCCGGCTTTGCCGGGCTCGCCGCGGCGCGCGAGCTGACCCGACAAGGCCATGACGTAGTGGTCTTCGAGGGCCGTAACCGGGTCGGCGGGCGGTCATTCACCGGCAGCGTCGCAGGATTGCCCGCTGACCTGGGCGGCACTTTCGTCGGCCCGACCCAAGACGCCGTTCTGGCGCTGGCGGCCGAACTCGAGGTCCCGACCACCCCCACGCACCACGACGGCAAGAACGTGATCCACTGGCGCGGCTGGACGCATTCGTACCGTGGCACCATCCCCAGGCTTTCGCTGACCGGGCTGCTTGACATCGGCCGGTTGCGTTGGCAATTCGAAAGAATTGCCCGCAGCATCCCGGTGCCGACCCCCTGGGATGCGCGCCGTGCGCGCGAGCTCGACGGCCTGTCGCTCGGCGGGTGGTTGCGTTCGGTACGCGCCACCGCTTCGTCCCGCGACCTGCTGGCCATCGTGTCCCGGGTGACCTGGGGGTGCGAACCCGACGACGTGTCGATGCTGCACGCGGCCCGTTACGCGCACGCGGCGGGCGGTCTGGACCGGCTGCTCGACGTCGAGAACGGTGCCCAACAGGACCGCTTCCCGGGCGGCACCCAACAGATCGCCGAGGCCGTGGCCGCCGAACTGGGCCGGCGTGTGGTGCTGGGCGCACCGGTCCGCCGCATCGATCGGCACGGTGCCGGGGTAACGGTCACGACCGACGTTGGCCAGGCCGACGCCGGGTTCGTCATCGTCGCGATCCCGCCGGCCCATCGCGCATCGATCGAATTCGCTCCCCCGCTGCCCGCCGAGTACGAACAGCTCGCCAAGCATTGGCCGCAGGGCCGGCTCAGCAAGGCCTATGCGGCCTATTCCACGCCGTTCTGGCGTGCCAACGGCTTCTCCGGGCAGGCGCTGTCCGACAAGGGCCCCGTTTTCATCACCTTCGACGTCAGCCCGCACGTCGACGGGCCAGGCATCCTGATGGGCTTCGTCGACGCACGAGCCTTCGACTCGCTACCCACCGATCAGCGCCGCCGCGATACGTTGCGGTGCTTTGCAACGCTTTTCGGCGATGGCGCACTCAAACCCCTTGACTACGTTGATCATTGTTGGGGCACAGAAGAATTCGCACCTGGCGGTCCCACCGCGGCGGTACCACCGGGGTCGTGGACACGATTCGGGCCGTGGTTACGCGAGCCGGTCGGGCCGATCCACTGGGCCGGCACGGAGACCGCAGACGAATGGACCGGGTATCTCGACGGCGCCGTCAGGTCCGGCCAGCGAGCGGCCGCCGAGATCACCGCGCTCCTATGAACTGATCCGCACGTCTTCGGCCACCGATTCGGCAAGTGCCCGCAGCTGGCGGGTCACCTCGCGGGGCTGTTCCAGCATCGAGCAGTGGCCGCCGGGCAGTTCGACCAGGCCAACGACGTTGGGCGCGGTGCGCGCGATCTTGCGGGACTGGCTGATCGGGGTCAGCCGGTCACGTTCGCTGCCGATGACCAGGGTCGGCACCGTCAAACCGTCCAGGTCGAGATACCGAGATCCGAGTGAAGCAACAAGCATCCTCGCGCACCCAGCGCGCCCCGCGGGTGATGTCTGTTCGAAGAACTGGTGAATGAGTCTCGCGATGCCGGGGTCGGCGTCCTTTCCGACCGCCAGCGTCGCGATCGCGTAGCGACTAGGGATGCGGACGGCACCCGGGATCGGGAACCCGCCGAAGGCGCTGATCAGGCCGCGCGCGGCTAAGACTCGGGCCGGCGACAACCCGTGCGGCACCGACAGCAGTTTCACCTTGCGCACCAGGTCACCGGTGGTGGTGTTGACCAGCGCGACGGCGTCAGCGCGCCGGTGGACCTTGTGGCGGTAGCGCGCAGACCAAGCGGCGATGGTGATGCCGCCCATGGAGTGCCCGGCCAGCACGGCGCGTTCATGCGGCGCCAAGGTCGCATCCAGCACCGAATCCAGGTCGGAGGCAAGGTGTTTGAGGCTGTAGCCGTTGCGCCGGGGCACACTGCTTCGCCCGTGGCCGCGATGGTCGAAGGCGATCACCCGGTAGTCGTTGGACAGGTCGGCGATTTGGTATGCCCACGCCCGGATCGTGCAGGTGATGCCGTGCGTCAAAACAATGGGGTAGCCGTCGGGCGGCCCGAATACCTCCGCATGCAGCCGGGTGCCGTCGGATGCGCGGATAGTTAGGGTTCGGCTTGGCGGTAACACGTCGGGAATCGGGTCAACTGTGCGAGTCGCTCGTCGAGCACTCATCGCCGCTCCCTCCTCGAACGCGGCCCCGTTGCCGCAGTTAAGGATGTCGCGATTTTAGCCCCAAGTTCGGTTCGGATTTGGTAAATCCGACAAACGGTTGTGATGTGCGACGCTAACACCGTGTCCCCGATGTCCCCTCGGGAATTCTTCGCGGCGACGACGAGCGTGGTCTGCGGCGGGCTGGTAGGCGCGTGCGCGGCGGATCACCCGCCCAGACCCGACACTTAGTCCGTCCTGGTCATCGGCGCCGGGATGGCGGGTTGTCCGCCGCACGCAGCCTTGCCGACGCCGGATGGCCGGTACGCGTGATCAGGGCCCGCGACCGCATCGGCGGCAGGGTGTTCGGCGCCAGGAACGTCATTGGAAACCGCGCCCGAAGTCGCACTGTGGTCGGTCGGTGCGGTATTGCACAAGCCGGTGTGGTCGTATCGTGTGCACGCCCTCGTCGCGCTCACCGACGATCACCGGCTGGCCGAGGTCACCGCCGGTGACGACCGAGGAGACGCCAGGACGCGGTTATCGGCGCCCATGGCGGTCGGACGCAATCTGCAGATCAGCCAAAAGGACGATCGGGTCGTGTCCGTGCCGCAACCCGAGCGCGGCAGGGTTGCCGTGGTCGATCTTGAAAGTCTGCGCCAGGTCCACGATTTCGATGCCGGAGCGGCTCCGGCTTATCTATCGGAAGACGCGGGATTGCGGATGCTGCTCGCACTGTCGTCGGACGGGATGTCGGTGACACCGGCGGACCAGTACGGCTTTCGGAAACTACCGACCGCCGGGATCGCCGATGGCCCCGCAGACAGCATCGACGGCGCGAACCGCGGCCGCGAGATCGACTACCACCTCTATGGATCGTCGGGCATCCGCCACTACCAGGGCACCTCGTCACCGCCTGAGCAACGCGGCTCGCTGAACATGGACGTTGCCGTCTCGGCAGGTGACGGCACCGCGGTGACCCGCAGCTAGGTGGCCGGCCACGATGACAACGTGCCCTATGCCGTCGACTCGCGCCGCAGCGGAGATGGGTTGGAGGTGCTGGCCCGTACCCGGCTGCCGTCACTTATCCGCGACCTCGGCACCGACGACACCAGGATCTACGCCGCCACCGACCACGAGGTGGTGGTGCTCGAGACGGCCTGCCTCCCTGTGTCCAATCGGCGCGGCTCTCGGGGATGGCCATCGGGCCGCACCGGGTGTATCTGACCTTGGCCGAGGCGCCCTACGTGGTCAGCATCGCCAAACCGCACCTGTGACACCTGCGCCCCAGCACAGGCCATCGTCGGCTACATTCTCGGGCAGGGCCCCAGGCTGCTAAGGAGGGCACTGGTGTGACCTACCCTCAGGATCCCTTCGCGAATAACCCGTTCACCTACGATCCGCTCGGCCGCGTCCCATTCGATGGACCGCCGGTGGGACCGCCGGTCTTCACACCGCCTCCCGCACCGCCGTACCGCCCGCCCGTCAACACGCTGGCGACGCTGTCGCTGTTGTTCGCGTTTGTGTTCGCGCCCGCGGGTGCGATTCTGGGACACCTCGGGCTGGCCCAAATCCGCCGCACCGGCGAGCGCGGCCGCGACCGTGCTCTGGCCGGAGTGACGCTGTCGTACATATTCGTCACCCTCACAGTGGTCGCTGTGGTCGCATGGGCCACCCTGGCTGCCTCCACTTCCAACCGGACCGCCGCGCCCGCCACCACCACGACCACGGCGCCCCCGGCGCCCACGGTGGCGCCAGCCGCCATAGCCACGCTGTTGCCCAGCCTTGGTGCCCTCGAAAACATCACCAGTGATCAGAACCTCGAGGCCGGTCAGACGTGGGACCATCCGGCCAGGTCGGACAGAGAAGGAACCATTGACCGTCCGGAATGCTGGGGAAGCATCGCCCCCGGGACCCCGGATGCCTACACTGTCGACGCCATCTTCGGATACCACGCGGCGGAATTTTCCGACACGCGCAGCCTGTTCAAGTCGATCCAAATCATCCAGGCGGTGGCAGCATTTCGTGATCCGTCCGCAGCCCAATCACAATTGGCGAAGCTGCTGTCCGGATGGCGCCAATGCGGCGGTACCACCGTAAGCGTGACGATCCCCGGTGCGGGAACGATCCCCTTTTCTGTGAGTGTTCCCGCGGATGCCGGCAACGGCATCACCACGTTGGATCTGACGCCCAAGGGAGTCCAGGTCCACTCCGCCCGCGCGATTGCGGCCAAGGCCAACGTCGTCATCGACCTGTACGTGTCCTACAGCGGCACGACGGAGGTTGACCGACCCCGAGCATCCGCGGTGAGCATCACCAACTACATACTCGACAAGATCCCCGGCTAGGGGCCCCACCATGGTGATCGGCCCCCCAGTAAGGTGGGCGCATGAAGTATCTCGACGTCGATGGAGTCGGACGGGTCAGTCGGATCGGCCTGGGCACCTGGCAATTCGGGTCACGCGAGTGGGGTTACGGCGAGGGGTATGCCTCCGGCGCTGCGCGCGACATCGTGCATCGCGCCCGCGCCCTGGGCGTAACGCTGTTCGATACCGCTGAGGTATATGGACTGGGCAAAAGCGAGCGGATCCTCGGGGAGGCGCTCGGCGACGAGCGCGCCGAGGTTGCGGTGGCCAGCAAGGTTTTCCCGGTCGCTCCCTTCCCCGCCGTGATCAAACAGCGCGAGCGCGCCAGTGCGCGGCGGCTGGGGCTGGACCGCATCCCCCTTTACCAGATCCACCAGCCCAATCCGGTGGTCCCGGATTCGGTGATCATGCCGGGCATGCGTGACCTGCTCGACAGCGGCAAAATCGGCGCGGCCGGCGTCTCGAACTACTCGCTCGCGCGATGGCGAAAGGCCGATGCTGCGCTCGGGCGGCCGGTCATCAGCAACCAGGTGCATTTTTCACTCGCCCACGCCGATGCGCTTGACGACTTGGTGCCCTTCGCCGAGCGCGAGAACCGCATCGTGATTGCCTACAGCCCGCTGGCACAAGGGCTGCTGGGCGGCAAATACGGCCTGCACAACCGTCCCGGTGGCGTTCGCGCGTTGAACCCGCTGTTCGGGACCGAAAACCTGCGCCGCATCGAGCCGCTGTTGCAGACGTTGCGCGATGTCGCGACCGACGTCGGCGCCAAGCCGGCTCAGGTGGCGCTGGCCTGGCTGATCAGCCTGCCGGGCGTCGTCGCCATTCCCGGCGCGTCCAGCGTCGAGCAGCTCGAGTTCAACGTCGCCGCCGCCGACATCGAGCTGCGCCCGGATTCCCGCGACGCGCTCACCGATGCGGCACGTGCGTTCCGCCCGGCGTCGAACAGGCGCTTTCTGATTGACATGGTCCGCGAGAAGTTGGGCCGTCACTGATCCGGCAGGCTTAGAACCTCGAAGCCCGCCGTTACGACTGTGCGGAGTCCGCAAACGCTGCAGGGCTAGCGGGTGCGCCTCTGGCGACCACGACCGGCATCGACGTCGCTGCATCGGTCCGCAGGATCGTGTGCACCACGGCGATGAGGTCCTCGACGGGCATCAACTTGCCGGGCATGCAGCCGCGGGAAGCCCACAGCGGAACGGCCTTCATCGCGAGGTCCATGTCCCAGCCGATGTTCATTCCCGTCGCCGCGTCGCCCTCGCCACCCGGGCATTCCCCCACGATGAGGGTGGTGAAGCCGATGTCCGGGTGTTCGGCTCGCCACGCTTCCACCAGCCTCTCGAGGGCTGCCTTGCTGACGCCGTACGCTCCCAGACCTGGCCAGGGCGGCCCGAACGTGCCTGCGTCGGATGAGAGGTAGACCGCCTTGCCCGCGGAAGCCGTCAAGTGTGGCACCGCCGCGGCTGTCACCAGCGCCGCGCCGATGACGTTGGTATCGAAGATGCGCCGCCACGTTTCGGCATCGGTGTCGACCATGCGGACGAGTGGCCCGACGGCCGGTGTGTAGACGAGGTTGTCGATACCACCGAGGGCGTCGGCAGCAGCGTTGATGGCCGATCGGCACGACGCCTCGTCGGTGACGTCGCATTCGATGGCGATCGCGCCCGGGCCGGCGTCCTTCGCCGCGGCCTCAATGCGCTCACGACGCCGGGCGAGCAGCGCGACCTGATCGCCGCGCTGCGCAAGACCGACACCTATGCAGCGCCCGAGGCCACTTGAGGCGCCAACCACCACTGTCCTTGACATATCCGCCCTCTCCTGTAACGAGCCAACCGCAGGCACAGCGTATCGGCCGGCAACCGGCTACGTAACGCTCGGGCGGATTTGTGTCAACCCGCTGGGGTTTCTTCGACGGCTTGCAGCACCACGGCAGTGTGGGCATCCACGGTGAGCTTGGCTGCCGCGGGCAGTTCCTCGGACGGCGTCGGCTCCGCGGATCCGGTGTGTACCACGATGCGCCAAGCAGTGCTGAATTCCGTTGGCGGAAGGTTAAATTCGATGGGCTCGTAGTGGGCATTGAAGCACAACAGGAACGAGTCATCGAGTACCCGCTGGCCTCGCGCATCGCGGCCGGGAATACCGTGGCCGTTGAGGAACACCGCGACGGATTTCGCGAAACTCGCGCCCCAGTCCTCGTCGGTCATCTCGGCGCCGTCGGGGGTGAACCAGGAGATGTCGGGCAGGCCGTCATGGCCACGCCGGCCCACCGGCTTGCCGGAAAAGAACCGGCGCCTGCGGAACGCCGGGTGGTTGGCGTGCAGTGCTGACACCGCGCGGGTGAACTCCAGCAGACCGGCATCGGCATTGGCCCAATCGATCCAGGTGAGCTCGTTGTCCTGGCAGTAGCCGTTGTTGTTGCCATGCTGGGTGCGACCGAGCTCATCGCCGTGGCAGATCATCGGCACACCCTGGGACAGCAGCAAGGTGGTGAGGAAGTTGCGCTGCTGGCGGGCACGTAGCTCGTTGACACCGGCGGCATCGGTCGGCCCCTCCGCGCCGCAGTTCCATGACCGGTTGTGACTCTCGCCGTCGTTATTGTCCTCGCCGTTGGCCTCGTTGTGCTTTTCGTTGTAGGACACCAGATCGCGCAGCGTGAATCCATCGTGGGTGGTGACGAAGTTGATCGACGCTACCGGCCTGCGTGCGGTGTGCTCGTAGAGGTCGGCCGATCCGGTCAGTCGGTAGGCGAACTCGTCGAGCGTGGCGGGCTCACCGCGCCAGAAGTCCCGGACGGTGTCGCGGTACTTTCCGTTCCACTCGGTCCACTGCGGCGGGAAATTGCCTACCTGGTAGCCGCCTGGCCCGACATCCCACGGTTCGGCGATGAGCTTGACCTGGCTGACCGTCGGATCCTGTTGCACGAGTTCGAAAAACGTCGCCAGGCGGTCCACGTCGTAGAACTCGCGGGCCAGCGTGGAGGCCAGGTCGAACCGGAAGCCGTCGACGTGCATCTCGGTCACCCAGTAGCGCAGCGAGTCCATGATCAGCTGCAGCGCGTGCGGATGCCCGACGTTGAGGCTGTTGCCCGTGCCGGTGTAGTCCATGTAGTAGCGCTTGTCATCATCGACCAGCCGGTAGTAGGCGGCGTTGTCGATACCGCGCATCGACAGCGTCGGGCCCATGTGGTTGCCCTCGGCGGTGTGGTTGTAGACCACGTCGAGGATCACCTCGATGCGGGCTTCATGCAGGGTACGGACCATCGCCTTGAACTCCTGCACCTGCCCTCCCGGCGACGTGGCGCTGGAGTATTTCGGGTCGGGCGCGAAGAACGAGATCGTGTTGTAGCCCCAGTAATTCGAGAGCCCCTTCTCGATCAAGGTGGAGTCGTTGGCAAAGTGGTGCACCGGCATCAGCTCGATGGCGGTGATACCGATGCTCTTGAGGTGCTCGGTGATCACCGGGTGCGCCATGGCGCCGTAAGTGCCGCGTAGCTGTTCGGGGATGTCCGGATGAGTCTGAGTCAGGCCCTTGACGTGCGCCTCGTAGACGACCGTGTCGGCATAGTGGCGGTCCGGCGGCCGGTCGTTGCCCCAGTCAAAGAACGGGTTGATCACCACCGACTTGGGCATGCCGGCCGCGGAGTCGTCGTCGTTGCGGCTGTCGGGGTCTCCGAAGTTGTAGCCGAACAGCGACTGGTTCCACTCGAAGGTGCCGTCTATGGCCTTCGAATACGGGTCCAGCAGCAGCTTGTTCGGATTGCACCGCAGCCCCGCCTGCGGATCGTGGGGACCGTGAACGCGGTAGCCGTAGCGCTGCCCCGGTTCGATGTTCGGCACGTAAGCATGCCAGACGAACCCGTCGACCTCGGGCAGGGTGACCCGGCTCTCGGTGCCGTCGGCGTCGAACAGGCACAACTCCACGCGCTCAGCCACCTCGCTGAACACGGCGAAGTTGGTGCCCGCACCGTCATACGTCGCGCCCAGGGGATAGGCCCTACCCGGCCACACTTCTCCAGTCGGCGTGGGGGCGGGGGCTTCTGCGGTGCTCATGGCGCATTCAATACCCGACGAGAGCAGCCGTCAAACCGCGGGCCGCCCCCGGCGCGCACCGGTGCCCGGCCTCGTGGTTAACGGGCACCACTCCCGCCAGTATGCGTAATATCTTGTGCCACAGAGCTTCTGCGGATCCGGTCGATGCCGTGGACGCTCACGGCTTGAGTATGACCTTCACCGCTCCGTCCTGCTTTTTCTGGAAGATCTCGTAGCCGTGCGGAGCCTGGTCAAGGGGCAGCACGTGAGTGGCGAAGGTGTCAACGCCCAGGAGGTCGTCGTCGGTCAGTAGCGGCATGATGTCGTCGACCCACTTCTTCACGTTGGCCTGCCCCATCCGCAGGGTCACCTGTTTGCCGAAAAGGATTAGCATCGGAAGCGGATCGGCCATCCCGCCGTACACATCTATCAGCGAGATCGTTCCGCCGCACCGAGTCGCGTGGCTGCCGACCACCTACTGCTGACGGCGCATCAGCGCATCCACCGGTCCGACGACCCACCGTTGCAGCGTGAAAATACGGTCGACGAAACCCATTGAGTAAGGGCCGCATTCACAGAGTTGCGGAGTGCTGTTGCGTCGGCGCCTGCTTGCGTCGGCGTGTGCGGGTGGCCGCGACCAGCTGCGCCACCCCATTCACGATTCCCGCGGCGAGCGCCTCGATATCAGGTGCGGTGTCGTAGTCGGCGGTGATGCCGAAGACGAAAGCGTCGGCGTAGCTGACCATCGCGATGCCGGTGCGCACCTGAAGAGCGATCGGCGGAATCGGCAGCATTTCCAGCACCCGACGGCCCATCAGCCTCTGCTGACTTCGCGGACCGGGAACGTTGGTCGCCAAGGCGACAACCGCTCGTTGGGGCAACCGCGAAAGCAAGCGAATCGCCCACGCGGACAGGACAAATGGGGCTTTCTTGGCCGCCAGCACCACCGCGCTGCCGCCTTCGGTCTGACCGCTGGCTTTGGCCCGAATGAGCCGAGTATGCACCAGCTGCAACTGCTGGACCGGGTCGGCCTCATCGACCGGCAGTAACGGCAGCATCGCCGAGACCTGGTTGTCGGCGATATTGAATTGGTTCACCGTGCGGACCGAAACGGGAACAAGTGTGCGCAGTGAGGTGCGGCCGGGACGTTCTCCCCGGGCGAGCAAGACGTCGCGATAACTGTTGGTGATCGCCGCCAGCGCCACGTCGTTCAGTGTCACGCCAAATGACCGGGAAACCTTTTGCATGTCAGCCAACCGGACCCGGGCCGCGCTGTAGCGTCGCATGGTTGTGACCGGTCCGTTCAGCGATGATTCCGGGGCGGGACTGAGCAGACTGGCCGCCAATTCGGCCACACCCACCGCCGCATGTTCGGCTGCGGCCGCTGCAGCGAAAGCGCTTCGACCGAGACCGCTCATCCAGTTCAACGGGTTCAGGCCTACCTTCGGCAGAGCGAACCCCTGCCGGTCCGGCTTCTTGGCGGCGTGTATGTCCGTCGCGAAGGTGCCGCCGCCGTCGTCGTCGCTGAACCTCGCCAACATCTGCGCTGTCGCAATGCCGTCGGCGATGCAGTGGTGAACCTTGGTCAACACGGCCCACCGGTTGTCGCTGAGCCCCTCAATGATCCAGCAGTCCCACAGGGGGCGCTCGCGGTCGAGCCGGCGCTCCATCAACGTCGCGATCATCTCGAAGAGCTCGGCATCGCCGCCGGGGTGCGGCAGTGCGACGCGGTGCAGATGGCGCGCAATGTCAAAGTGCGGGTCGTCCGCCCATTCGGGTGGACCAAGATCGAGCGGATGAATCCGCAGGATTTGCCTGCAGCGCGGAACCACCGAAGCCCGTTCGGCGAAGGCCGAGACGAACTCGTCGAAGCTTGGAGCCGGACCCTCCATGATCGACATACCGCCGACCGCCAGGCTTACATGCGGATCGGAGTCTTCGACTTCTAAGAAACTCGCATCGAGGGCTGTCAAATGCTCCATCTCGCTACTATCCGCCTCTGCGCGGGCCGCGGTCAGGGCCAGAAGTCACCACCTTGGAGGCCAAACGAAAGCTGCACAGTAGCGAAAACCAGTCATATCGTGAGCGGCATGACGGCCGAGCAGTTTCGCGGTGACGCCCACGAGTTCGCGGGAGCGCCCCGAACCGAGTCGGCGTTCGTGCAGTCCGCGTCGGCCCTGCTGCGCCACGGTCCCGAGTATGCGGGTGTGCTGCTGCAGGGACTGTTTAACTGGCTGAACCACAAGGGATATCAGACCCTCGATGAGGTGCGCGGGCTGCTGGCGGCCCCTGATGCCGAGGACTCCGCCGCCCGAGAACGCGCGGACTACGTCTCGGCATTGCGCAAAGCCAACAGCGGGTCCTACGACACATACTGACGCAGCGAGTACGCGGAGGTTGAGGTCATGAGCACATCGAGGTACGTCCGCTTTTTTGAGGAGTTCGGCATCGACGATGTGCCGCTCGTCGGCGGAAAGAACGCGTCGCTGGGCGAGATGTTCCAGAAGCTGTCCGGGCAGGGCGTCCGCGTCCCGCACGGGTTCGCCATCACCGCCCAGGCCTATCGCTACATGTTGGACGAGGCCGGTGCCTGGGACCGTCTGCATGCCGAGCTCGACGAGCTGGACACCGCCGACGTCGCCGCGCTGGAGCGCAAAGGCAAGCGTGCCCGTGAGATCGTCTACGGCGCCGGGCTCCCCGACGATCTGGCCGCCGAGATTCTGAATGCCTACCGCAGGCTTCAGCAGGAGTACGGCGAGGAGGTCAGTCTCGCGGTGCGGAGCTCGGCGACCGCCGAGGACCTGCCGACGGCGAGCTTCGCCGGCCAACAGGATTCGTATCTCAACATCAAGGGTGCCGAGAGTCTGCTCGACACGTGCCGGCGGTGTTTCGCCGGGCCTGACGAACGTGATTCTGATGCTCCCGTTCGTGCGCCGAATCGCCGAAGCGGACCTCGTGCTGCAGACGATGGCCGACCTCGGTCTGCGGCGCGGCCAGAACGGGCTCAAGGTGTACGCGATGTGCGAGATCCCGAACAACGTCATCCTCATCGATGAATTCGCCAAGCGCTTCGACGGTTTCTCCATCGGCTCCAACGACCTGACTCAGCTCACCCTCGGCGTCGACCGTGACAGCGAGATCGTGGCCTTCGACTACGACGAACGCGACGAGGGCGTCAAGGAGATGATTCGCCTGGCCGTCCAGGGCTGCCGCCGCAACGGAATCCACTCGGGCCTGTGCGGACAAGCACCGTCGGACTACCCGGACATGGCCGAGTTCTTGGTCCGGGTCGGCATCGACTCGATGAGCCTCAATCCCGACACGGTGATCAAGACCACCCGCCAGGTCCTGCAGGTGGAGCGACAGGTCGCACCGCGGCAATCAAAGCGCTGCCGAGTCGCGGTCATCGTCCAATCGTGCTGTGGCTGGGCATTTCGTCTCCGAAGTTGATCCCCATATCGCGGGCGGTCAGCATCGAGTCGCAGTCGAGCGGGACCTTCTTCTGCCGGCGGGTGGCCTCGGCGAGCGGTACGTAGTCCACCGTCGGCGGGTTGAGAGCCACCATCACACCGCTTTGTCCTTCGTCGAGGGCCCGCACTGCAGCCGCACCGAAGCGCAGGCCGAGCAACCGGTCGAACGAGGTGGGCGAACCGCCCCGCAGCAAGTGGCCGAGCACGACCGTGCGTGCCTCTCGTCCGGTCATCCGTTGGAGCTCGGCGGCCACTTTGGCGCCGATGCCGCCGAGGCGTTCGGCCTGCCCCGGCGACTTGCCCACGATCGATAGCTCTCCGCCGACCGGTCGGGCGCCTTCGGCGACGCAGACGATGGAGAACTTCGCGCCGTGCCGCGCGCGGTGGGCGATCAAGGCGGCCACCGGCTCGAGACTGAAAGGAATCTCGGGGATGAGGATCGCGTGCACCCCCGACGCCATGCCGGCGTTCAGGGCGATCCATCCGGCGTAACGGCCCATCACCTCCACCACGATGATCCGGCCATGCGAGGTCGCGGTGGTGAACAGCCGGTCGATGCACTCCGAGGCGAACTCGACAGCGGAGTCGAAGCCGAATGTCGACGTCGTCTTCTCCAGGTCGTTGTCGATCGTCTTGGGTACGCCGACCAGACGCAGCCCAGCCTCGTGGAGGTGTTGGCCTATCGACATCGATCCGTCGCCGCCGATCATGATCAACGCGTCGATTCGGTGCTCGTCGAAGCGGCCGAGCAGCTCTTCGGTTCGGTCTACCTCGACCCAGGTGCCGTCCCGCTGTTGCACCGGATAGGCGATCGGGCTGCCACGGTTGGTGGTGCCGATGATCGTGCCACCCTGGTAGATGATGCCGCGAACCCTGTCACGAGTCAGCTCGATCAGTCCACCATCGGGATAGTCGTCCGGCAACAGCAAGCCGTTGAGGCCGTCGCGGATCCCTAAGACATCCCAGTCGCGGTTTCGTGCAGCCAGGGTGGCCGCATGGATGACAGCGTTGAGTCCCGGCGCGTCACCGCCACCGGCGCTCAGAGCGATCCGTCTGATGCGGGATATCACGAGGGAAACCCTACGCCGGAGAAACACCCACGCCTAAGGTTGGGTTCGGGCGCCAAAGATCAGCCTGAGCTACCCCGCGCTCAGTTCCGTATAGAAGGTCCGTATAGAGGGATTGCGTCCCTGGTAACGCGGTGGGCTCAACGGGATACGCCCGATCGTCACTATTCCTCCGCCGACCTTTCCTGCAGAAGCGCCGAAGTATCTGTCCTATAACGGAATTCGACGTCTAAATATCGTGAGAAGCGTAGCGGCACTCGGTTGATAAACCATACTTTGTGGTCCGTTAAAGGTGGCTAGATTTGTTTCCGATGCGCGGCGGCTGGCGGTACAGGGCGGCACCAGCGGTGACGCCCGCGCCCGCGGCGACAAACAGCACCTGCGTGCCCGCAGGGAGCCGCTCGAATTGCCCCTCGAACGCCGCCGCCAGCGCGGCGGTGTGCATGCGCTGATCGTCAGCCACGCTGATCCGCTCGACCGGCACCCCCAGCCGGTTGCTCAGCGCGGCGCGGAACCCGTGCCGGGGCGGCGCAGCGACAATCACGTCGATGGCCGAAAGCGGCACGGAATACGCATCCAGACACGCATGCGCTGCCGCAGCGGCGGCCGCGGCGAACTGCTCATCCATATCGGCCGGCTGCGTGAACCGGAGGACATTACGCGCGTCGGCTAACCCCACTGTCGCAGAGAACATCTCGGCGTCATTTGCCGCATCGTTCACATTCACCCAGGACACGCGGCTCAGGCCGTAGTCGTCATCGGTCCATCCGCACAACAGCGCCGCTCCTGCGGCCGAAAACGGAAAGTGCTCGCTCATCCCATGACCCGGATCGGCATCGCTCGCCACGACAAGCGCGCGGTGGATGGCGTGTGTCCGCAGGAATCCGTCGACGATCTGCAGCGCGGTAAGCACCCCGCAGGCGCCGTTGGCGATGTCGAAGGAGAACGTGCCGTGAGCGCCGGCGTGCGGATCCTCGGGATTGGCCCCGATGTCGTCCTGGATTATCGCCGCCAGCGCCGGCTCTCCCAGATTGCGGTCGCGGTAGATCCCCGCATTGACCACAAGATCCAACTCATCGGGGTCGCATCCGGCCCGCTTCAGACAATCCTTGGCGGCGGTGACGGCCAAGTGCAGCGCGCTGTGCCGGTCACGCCATCGCGAGTGCGCGACGTCGACTCGATCAATGACTGTGCCCATAGCGGCTCACCAAATCCTCATCCAGGGTCACTAAGACCACGCCGATCTCTAGTCCCGAAGCCAACGCAAGCAGCGCGACCGTTTCTCCGGCCTTGATGCGTCCGGCCTCGAGTTCCTCGACGAGGGCCACCGTGTGGGTCGTCGATGCCGTGTTGCCGTACCGGTCGACGGTGATCACCGCGTCGTGCCGGGGGCTGTCGCCGAACGACTCTGACATCGCGGCCATCCCTTTGCGGATGGCGCGTGCCGAAGTCTGGTGGGTGATCACGTGGTCGATGTCATGAATCGAAATGCCAACGGCCTCAAGGACTTCATGCAGCAACAGCGGGGTGTTGGCGATTGCGGCCTTCTGGATGGCACGGGAATTGGTGAACATCCGCGCGCCCGGATCGTCGCCCTGTGGATAGGCCAAGCAGAGCCGGCTGTAGTCGGCGACCGTGGTGAATCCGGCAAGGACGATTCCCGCAGAGCCGGCGGGAGCCCGCTCCAGCAGAAGTGCCGCGCCGGCATCACCGAGGGTCAGGCTTGCGAGTTCTTTGCTCATGATGTTGCGGATGTGGCGGGCCGCGTTGTGGCCGAGCTGCGAGATGTACTCACCGCTGACGACCAGTCCGCGCTCGACGATGCCCTGCAGGATCCAGTTGTTCAAAATGGTGACTCCGGTGAGCATCCCGGCGCACGCGTTGGACACGTCGAAGGTCATCGCCTTGTGCGCCCCGATCCCGCGGGCCACGGCGCTACTCATCGTCGGCTCGAGCCACTGGGTGAGGCCACCGCGGAATTTCGTGATGCTGCAGCTGATGACGACGTCGAGTGACGCCGGGTCCTGTTGCGCGGTGGCGAGACAGTTCAGCGCCGCAGAGGTGGCCAGACTGTAGGAATCCTCGTCGCCCACCGAGACCCGGCGTTCGCGGATCCCGGTCAGCCTTTCCAGATCGATGTGGGTGTGGTGACGTGTAGTCGCCATCAATTCGTCTGTCGTGAGGTGAGTCTCAGGCAGACACCGCCCTGCTCCCGCTACCCGAGTAATGAACGGCGAGCGAACCCCTTCTCCAGCGGTCTCCATCACCAGCCAATGCCGAGTCATCGGCAATACCTCCTTCCAGTTCTTTCGGGGCCGCCCAATCAACTGCGAAACTTGAGGACCTCGGTTACCAGACGCCGAGATGTGGGTTCGACGTGTTGGCCGTTCGTTGGCGAGCTACCAACTCGGATCAGCAGCTGCGGCTGTCCCGCAGCGCCGATGATTCGGGTAAGGATGTCGCGGCTCACCGCCGTCTCGGTCATGTGGGTCAACGTACAGGTGGCCATGCCGGCCACCGTGCACTCGAGTAACACCGCCGACAGCGCCTCACCGCACGGCAATACGTCCAGCCGGTCATCGCCATGGTGAGTGGACAGCACCAGGATCTTGGAGCGGTCGTGGTCGATGCTGGCGTGGCGCCGCCCGCCGCCGGCCGGGGGAAACGCGCGGGCGATATCGACGCGAGCGTTCTCCGAGGAGGACACTAGCGCGCTTTCCGGAACATGGGTGGCATCAGACTCGAACGGCGAAGTCCACCATCGCAGTTCGGACAGATACGAGGTGTCGTAACGACGCAGGGTTTCAGTGAGCGCAGACTCCTCGGCCAATACGGGGCGCTCATCGTCGGATACCACGTCGAGCAGCACGTCATACTGCATCACCGCGCGGCACAGCGCCGCATGCAAGTCCGGCCAGCCAGCCGGCGCACCGAACGGCAGCCGGTCGGTTCGGCGTCGAAGGATCGCAGCCGCCCGCTGCTGATGTGTCTCCGTGACGGCATCCATGGGCCCGAACTCGAGTGTGGCAAGATGGTCCGGCTCGCCCGGATCGGGAAGACGCTCCGTGGTGCTGACCCATCCGGCCACGGCCATGGCGACCCGGAGGTGGTCAAGGACCGCGCCGCAGCTCAACGTCAGTTCCCGGCCGGTGTGATCGGTAGCAGGCATCAGCCGGCAGGTGTCTGCCCACAGCTGCAGCCTCATACCATCGACGACCCACCGCCACGGCTGGCTGTTATGCAGCGAGGGCGCCCGACTCGCCAACATCACCGCGTCCCGGATGACCTCGCAAGACGGTGCCTTTACTGGCATGCCAACCACCCCTTTGGGTCTGTGAGGTTAACAGTAGGAATTTCGAGTCATGTGCTAACAGAGCCGTTAGTCCCCAACAACCGCGGCATTCGGCTCCTCCCGCAAGCCAGCGTTCGTCGAACAGCCGGTGCAGGTGGGTACCATATCGGTCTCGATGTACTCCGCTGCGGTCGATGTCGCTTGGCGTACGACCGCCATGACGGAGTCGCCGAGACGCCAGCTGGCCAGTGTGGCATCGCCAGCTGGGAGATGGCGAAAGGCGGTGCTGGTGCGCGTTCTCATCGTCGGTGCCGGGGTGATCGGAAGTGTGTACGCCGGTCGGCTGCTGGCTGCCGGGCATGCGGTGACATTGTGTGCGCGTGCGGGCCGGCTCGCCGAGCTCGAAGAATCGGGCCTGGTACTCGACGATGCGCACTCCGGGCAGCGCGTCTGCCACGAAGTTGCGGTTGTCGGGCCCACCGACGCCGCCGGGTTGCGCTGCGACCTCGCTTTGGTCGCGGTGCGGCGCGATCAGATGATCACCACCCTGCCCCTGCTGCAGACCCTAGGCGCCGACGTCATGTTCTTCGGTAACGCGGCAGGTCTGGTCAACGCGCTCACCGAGGCGATGGGCGACCGTGCGCTATTTGGGTTCCCGGCCGCCGCCGGTGTGCGCGACGGCCCGACAGTGCGCTTCGTCCTGATCCGTCAGCAGAAGACGATGCTCGCCGACCCGGGCCACCGGCGTTCAGCGCGAATACTGGCTCTGGCCAGGATGTTTCGGGCCAGTGGGTTCCCCACCACGATTGCAGCTGATGCCGATGATTGGCTAACCGCTCACGCTGCGTTCATCGTGCCGATCGCGTTGGCGCTGTACCGCGTGGGTGTCGAACCCCGCCGGCTCGCTGCCGACGAGCAGCTGCTGCTGACGATGGTGCGGGCCACCCGCCAGGCGTTCGGCGCATTAGCGGCCGACGGCAACACCGAGATTCCCGGCAACCTGCATTGGCTGTATCTGCGGTTGCCGGAACGTTTCGCCATGTACTACTGGCGCCGCGTCCTTTCGGGACCGCGAGGCGAGCTGTGGTTCGCCGCGCATACGCGTTCCGCCCCGGAGGAAATGGCCTCCCTGGCCCACGCTCTTCGATCTGTGATCGATCGTGCTGGACACCGTGCACCTGCACTGGACGCTTTGCTGGCAGACGGGCAGCCCTGACGGGCCGTCAAGGTCGGTGGTTATGTGCAACCGCGTGCTGATTCCAGGAGTAGCCGGCGTTCGGCGGCGGCAACCGCCCGCCGAGCAGCTGCGGCCGCGTCCGGGTTGACCGATACCGAGGTGATCCCCATGCGGACCAGATGCTCGGCGAAGCTCGGGTTGGTCGAGGGGGCCTGACCGCACAGCGACGAGGTAATGCCATGTTTGCGCGCTATCGCCACGCTGCGGCCGATGGCATCCAGCACCGCGCCGTCGGATTCGTCGAACAATTCAGCACAGATGTCCGAATCCCGGTCGACGCCGAGAACCAGCTGCGTGAGGTCGTTGCTGCCGATGGACACGCCGTCCACGCCCAACCCGATGTACTCGGGAAGCCAGTCCGTTACCGATGGCACCTCGGCCATCACCCAGCGATGCAGGCCGCGTTGAGAACCCAGTGGACTGGCGTCGACCAGAGACAGGCAGGCTTCCAGTTCCCATCGCGTACGCACGAACGGAATCATCAGGTGCACGTTGGGATTCCGCTCGCCTATCCGGGCCAACGCCTCGAGTTCCAGAGCGAACAAATCGGGCTCTTTGATGTATCGGTAGCACCCGCGGTAGCCGATCATCGGGTTGTGCTCGACTGGCTCGTAGGCGTCACCGCCGCGTAAGCCGCGGAATTCGTTACTCCGGAAATCGGTGGCCCGGTAAATGACCGGCCGGGTCCCGAAGGCTGACGCGATACGGCCGATGGATGCCACCATAGCGTCGACCAGATTGGCCTGCTCGCAGTGCGCGATGAGATCGCGTGGATGTCTTCCCGACAGGGCCTCGGTGAGCAGGAATTCAGCAAGTAGCAAACCCACACCGTCGACATCCTGCGCGGCAACCGTTTCGGCCGTGTCGGGTCTGGCCAGGTTGACATATATCTTGGTGCCGGTTGTTTCGCCGAGGCTGAAGATAGACGGGGGTTGCTCGACCGCAGGAAGCTCAGCCGCGCGCACCTGGGGGGCAGAACTTCCGGCAGTGACGGTCCCGCGGCCACCGTCGACGGTGACCGTCTGTCCGTCGTGCAGAACAGTCGTCGCGTCCCGGGCGCCCACCACGCATGGAACCCGGAGCTCGCGCGCCACGATCGCCGCGTGGCAGGTCATGCCACCGTTCTCGGTCAGGTGTCGGGTTGGACTTTTCCGGACACCACAACCTCACCCAGGCCGAGAGCGGCTTCGATGACGATATGCTGCTGCTCTCCTGTGCTGGGGTCGGTGGTGAACGCGACCCCGGACCGCTCGGAGGCGATCATCTGCTGGACGACCACCGCCATCGCCGGATCGGCAGTGAAACCCCGGCTGGCTCGATAGGTGATTACTCGGGGAGTAAACAGCGAAGCTCAGCATCGCCTAACGGCCTCGATGAGTGCGTCCTCGCCCGTCACGTTCGTCACCGTCTGATTCATGCCGGCGAACGATGCGTCGCGGCCATCCTCCCCGGTCGCCGAAGAGCGCACGGCCACAATGCAGTTCAATCCGAGTTTGCGGTAAGCAGCGAGCAGCTGATCGCGAACGTCCTCGCTCATACCGGCCTCGGTCACCAAATGCTGCATGCGCAGGCAGAGTTCGGACAGCCGGGCACTGTTGTCAATCTTGGTTAGTGCCTCGCGGTGCAGGGCAGCGAGTTCGGTATCGACTCCGCCCGCGCGCATCGAAGCCAAGTAGCTACTCCGCATCAACACGAACCCTGGCGGAACCGGAAGACCGGCGGCGACCAACTCACCCGTGTTGGCACCCTTACCACCGGCCTCCTCGGCATCACGAAGGCGCAGCGTCGATATGTCGCAGGCATACGCGTTGACGAGGGTTTCCGTTGACATGTCTTACTCCTTCTCACCGGGAGGTTGCTGATGAAATGTCGAGACAGCGCGACGCCAGATATCGTGGGCCTCTTCCACCACGTCTTCGCGGTTCCGGGAGGTGTCAATCAAGTGGGCGGTATCCCAGCCGGCGTGCTGGGCGGCTAACGCTGCGGCGATCTCCGGGATCACATCCGAGTTCCCCGGCCGCCTGGTCTTGATTCGGTCGGCCGCCATGTCGACCGTCGCCGAGCACATGAGTTCCACCATGGCCGAATACGTTTCCGCGGCGAGCCGATGCGCCTGCGCGCGCATCTCCCGATCCCGCCAGGTGCCGTCGAGGATCACAGATTGTCCATTGCCTAACAGGATTCGTGCCCGGCGCAGGATGACGTCATAGACCGTCGCGACGTTGTCCGGGCTGTAGAGCCCCACATCTAAAACACCAGCGTCCCCGCCGATGACGCCGGAATCGCGGAGTTCCCGGCGTACATCGTCAGTGGAAATCACCTGTGCGCCAACCTCTTCAGCAAGCGCGCGCGCAAGCGTGGACTTGCCGGTGCCCGGGTTTCCACCGACGAGCGCCAGACGAACGGCACCGTTCTCCAGGTGTCGGGTCGCAATGGCCAGGTGCCGGGCAGCGTATTGGGCGGCCTCGGATTTGCCCTGCGACACGCGAACGCAGTCAACCTTCGCCCTGACGACGGCGCGATAGGCGATGTAGAAGTCCCGCAGCGCCGACGGCGCCGTATGCGCCGAGTGTACGGCGTAGCGTTGCAGGAAGTAGTCGCCAAGGTCTTTGCGCCCCAGAAACTCCAGGTCCATTGCGAGGAAGGCAGCGTCATCGATGCAGTCGACGTAGCGCAGTTGGTCATCGAACTCCAGGCAGTCGAGCAGCGCAGGTTGGCCGTCCACCCAAAAAATATCGTCGGCGAGCAGATCGCCGTGGCCGTCGACAATGCATCCTTCCTCGATGCGGTGCCTGAACAGCGCTCCGCGGCCCGAAATGAAGCCGTCGGCAAGGCGCTGCATCCGCGATACAGACGCAGCCGAAACCCCCGGAACCGATTTGGCCGCATAGCGGTTGAGTTCCGACAGGTTCTCGTGCCAGCGCTGCTCGATCGCGCCGACCTCGCCCTGGGCGTTGATCACCCGACTGCGCTCGGCGTGTTCGTGAAAGCGAGCCAAAACTGCGGCGATGGCGTCGAGTACGTGTTGAGCAGAGTCACCACGGGTCACCATCGACGTCAACCGGTCCTCGTCGCGGTAGCGCCGCATGACGATGACCGGTTCGGCCGGCCCTCCGGTGGGGCCGGTCAGATGCGCGACCCCAAGATAACTATCGGGCGACAGGCGGCTGTTCAGTTCGACTTCCCTGCGGCACGCGCGCTCCCGCTGCTCCGGCGTGCGGAAGTCCAGAAAGTCGGTCAGCACCGGCTTCTTCGCCTTGAATGCGCGGTCGCCGGCCAGCACGACCACACCCGTGTGCGTTTCATGTACGTCGAGGTAGGGCACGGCAGTCTTCGTCGCTGACTCGGTGTCTGGCATTGTCCACATGTCGCCGCGCAGCTCTTACGACGACCTCGCCACGATGACGGGCATCCGGACCGAGTGAACCACGGCGTTGCTGACCGAACCCAGCAGCATGCCGCTCAACCCGCCGCGGCCGTGACTGCCCACGACGACGAGTTGGGCGGACTCCGACTTTTCGATCAGCTGCCGAGCCGGCCGGTCGCAGACAACGAGTCGGTGCACTGTGACGTCGGGGTAGCGTTCCTGCCAGCCTGCCAGACGTTCGGCCAGATCCCGCTCTGCTTCCGACTTCACCTCCGACCAGTCCATCCCGGGCAGCTCGAAAGCGTCAACGTCACTCCACGCGTGCAACGCCGTCAGCTCGACGCCACGACGCGACGCTTCGTCGAACGCAATGGCCGTCGCAAGCTCTGAGGCAGGCGAGCCGTCGATCCCCACGAGCACCGGAGCCTGCTGGGGGTGCGGCATCAGCGGATCTTCGTCGCGAATGACCGCGACCGGGCAGCGCGCGCTTCGCACCACGCTGGAGCTGACCGAACCCAGCAAAAGCCTCGCCAGCGCTCCGTGGCCGTTGCCGCCTACGACGAGCATCTCCGCCTCTTGCGACATCTCGACCAACGTCGGCACCGGAGGCGCACACCTCAGCTCGCTTTTGATCTCGATCTTGCGGTCGCCCTTGAGGGTATCTTCGGCGATCTGGACGGCCTGCTCGAGAACCTGCTGGCCTTGCTCCTCCTGCCATACCGCAACGCCGGTCGACAGCGGGATGGCGGGGTACATCGGCACGGCGGCGTTCACCATGTGGACCACGGTCAACGGGACATGTCGCATCGCTGCATCACGAGCCGCCCAACAGACAGCGGCGTTGGACGCCGCCGATCCATCGATTCCGACGACGATCCCGTGGCGGTTCACTGGTGCAGACATTGTGTTAACGCTATTGCCCGAACAGCCGTCAATCATGAGGCTTTAGTCACCAAACCACATGGACATGGGACCTCCCTGCGTCGGTTACGGTTGACCGGCGCTCGCGCTGTGGCATCGTCACAAACGTGACCGAATGGCCCGCCACCATCGACAGGCGCTACCACAATGCGGTGATCCTCGGGCTCGACTGCGTGATCGCTGAGAGTGCGCCGGGTGCCGCCCAGACGCGCGATTCAACCGTCGCGTCTGACAGCCCAAGAGCTCGAGCGGCGGGATCACGTGACACGGCGTATGTTCGTCCCCTTCCACGACGATGTGATCAGTCAGTTCGAAGGCTATTGCGAACTGACGGAACTGGATTGGGAGCACTATCGGCAGCGGTACGGGAACATTCAGCGACTCGACCGCATTCTGGAGGCCGAGAACGACAGCGTGAACAAGCAAGCCGATGCGCTCGGTTACCGCTTCGCGCCCGAGCAAATCCCGAAGACAATTGAGTACTACTTGTCGCGCACCTCACATAGGTCGACGTTGAGGGCCGTGGTGCATGCGTGGGTCCTTGCCCGCGCCAACCGGGACATGGCCACGGAGTACTTCGGGCAGGTGCTGGATTCCGATATCGCCGACATCCAGGACGGCACCACATCGCAAGGAATACAGCTGGCCGCGATGACCGGCAGCATCGATCTGCTGCAGCGGTGTTTCACCGGACTGAAAACACGCAACGACCACCTGATAGTCGGCCCGCAGTGGCCGGAAGCGCTCGGTCCGATCGAGTTTCCGTTGGTGTACCGCGGCCAACGTCTTCATTTTCGGATCAGCGGAGGGGTGGGCGCACTGACCTCTGAGGCTAGAAACGCCAGGCCGATCCCCGTGGAATGCCGTGGTTCCGTGCAGGAGCTCCTGCCGGGGCACACCATCGAGGTCGCATGAAGCCCGTCGCCAGATGACCATTGCCTCAGAAGCGGGGTCCAACGACCCTGCTGAAAAGCCGACGACGCCTAATAATGTTTAGGGTTGGCGGGGCGCAGATTTCGCGGTGATAGCTCAGCCATCAGATCGGGAGGATGCAATGAACAATCCGCACTCATCGGAGCGGATCGTTGTAGGTATCGACGGCTCAGACGCAGCGATCAACGCGGCCAAATGGGCGGTCACCGAGGCCGTCAGCCGAAACATTCCGCTACGGCTGATCCATGCCATCCCCGAAAGGCGTGCTGATGCGGCCGCAGGTGATGAGAGCATGGATATCGAATACGCCCAAACGTCGCTGCGCGCCGCTGATGCGGCGCTTGAAGCCATGGGCGACCCGGTCAAAGTTGAATGCAACATCGTGCACGGATCGCCGGAAACCGCCCTGATCGACGAATCGCGACACGCGGCGATGATTTGCGCAGGTTCCGTGGGGATCGGGTGGGTCGCCCGCAAGGTCCTCGGCTCGACGGCCGACGCAGTGGCCCGGAAGGCGCATTGCCCAGTGGCGATCATTCGCAGCAATCGCGAAGGCGCGGAGCCGGATTCCGGATATATCGCTGTCGTCGTCGACGAATCACCTGGCAACGATGCGGTACTCGACTATGGATTCCAGGAAGCGCGGCTCCGTCAGGCACCGATCCTGGCGATGGGAGTGTGGCGATGGGGCATTGGTGAGGTTCCCTACCGCCAGCTGGACCATCGACTTGGCCCCTGGGTATCGCAATATCGCGAGGTGCACGTCCAACCGGCCGCCGCAAGGCGCGGAATCGCTGAATTCCTCGCCCGCACCCAGGAGTCCGTTCAACTCGCGGTAGTGGGTAGCGAGGACGCCGACAAGGTCACCCGGATGGTCGGACCAATCACCCCACACCTGTTCGGCCACACCGGATTTTCGGTGCTCGTAGTGCGCGAGTGACGGCTAGCTTTCGCGCTGGTAGTCAAGTTTGACATTGGGCACGATCGTATAGCCGGGCGCTGTGCTCGGCGTTTGGCGCGATGAAGGCTGTCGTTGTGGATGGCTGGGCCGCCGAAAATGGCAGGCTGATCAGGCGCCGTCGAGCGGCAGGCTTTCGTGTGCGCCGTGAGACGGCCCAGCGCGGGCGGGCGGCAAGCTAGGTTGCGCCGTCGTGCGGCATAGCTACCGTGGCCGTCACCGTCCGCGGCTGAGCCTTCCTCGACGATAGCGCTGTTCATCGAAGGGTTGTTGGGTTCGCAGGAGCCGATATGCCAGACGGCACACGTTGCGGGCCAATGCCACCCGGGCCTGGATCGGTGCCATGCCGCGGGCGCGCAGTTCGGCGTTGCGTTGGGCGAACGACGGTGAGCTGATCGACATACCCCAGGCCATGCCCATCAACGCGTCTCGATGTTCGGCGAGGCCCTGTCGGGATATTCGGCCGCGGCGCTGCAGGGTCGCCGACTGGTAGAGAGCGGGTGCTAAACCGGTTGCCGAGTACAGGTGCTCAGCGTCGGGAAAGCGCGCGATAGGCAGGCTGAACGCCGCGAACGCCGCAGCGCGGGTAACTGCGACTCCGGGCGATGTGGTCAAGATCTGGCCTTCGGTGGCGGCCAGCAGCTCGATGAGCTCGGCATCAAGTGCGGCGATGTCGGCTTGCAAAGCCCGATAACGGTGCACGTCTCGGTCCAGTCGCCGGGCACGTTGTTCGGCGTCGGCCGGCGGGGACAGACATCCTCGCCAGCGGCGCACCCAGTACTCGGCGGTGACCTGGGTTATCCGGCCTGGAGCTCGGGCCATCAGTGAGCGCAACCGGGGCGGGCGACCGGCAAACGCGACCGCACAGCCCAAGACCGCCAGCCCCGTCGGCGAGGCCAGTGGTAACGCTCGGCCGTGCCCGGCTGGAGCCGACAGACCCGGGCACAACGCATTCAACTGGGCATGCAACCGCTGCTGGGCGACCTTGCGGTCAAGCACCAGACCACGACGATGACGCACCGCTGCCCGCAACGCATCTACCGCCGATTCCTCGCCGTAGCGCCGGCCGTGTCCCTGGCGGGCCAGATAGGTCAACGCCGCGCAATCGCGGTCATCGGTCTTAAACCGTGCCGATCCCAATTGCGTTCGCGCAGCCCTGGTTTCCGACGGCGCGAACATCCGCACCGAACCCGGGTGACACCGTTGCAGCTCGGCAACCCACGACCGATGCAAATCACCGGTTGCCTCGACCGCGATCACCGGCTCTGCGGCGTCGTGTGCAGCCAGCAGACGCCCTAGGACATGCACTCCCTCACGCGACACCGGCAAGGACACCGGCTCCGCCAACAGACCAGCCCCATTACTGACCCAAACCCGGTTCAACACCTTCCCCGGATCCACCGCAACAATCACCGTCGCCGGATCAAGGGCAACCGCCAACACCGACATGAACCGCCTCCTCTGAATCGAACTCCAACAAGAGTCCGCTCAGTTACGGTTCATGGCCTATCAGCTACCGGCCGCCGGCAGTCCAGCGATCAATGGCGTGTCGACGCCCAGTGGACCCACGCTTGCGGCGCCACCCGGGGATCCCAGCGGGCTGTCTCGGCCTGGGAGCGGTTGGCTGAAGAAAGCAGAGTTGTCCTCCAGGTGCTGTAGCTGGTCTTCGGGCAAGTCGCCCTCCCAAAAAATCGCCTCGACACGGCAAGCCGGTTTGCAGGCGCCACAGTCCACGCACTCGTCCGGATTGATGTACATCGTTCGCGCGCCCTCGTAGATGCAGTCACAGGGCATTCCTGGACGCAGGACTTTTCCCTCACATCGACGCACGCCGCACCGATCACGTAAGTCATAAGCTACGACGCTAGCCACACACGAACTAGGGACGCGCCTGCCGAACGGCCTTGATGCGGAGAACCAAAGGCCTTGGCGCGCAATGAGGCCGATACCGATCCGGTTTGAAGATGCGATTTCTACGGGCGCAAGACAATCACTGGGACTCGCGCCGATTGCGCCACGGCAGAGCTGACCGAACCGAGCAACATGCCGGGAAACCCCCCGCGGCCGCGGCTACCGACCACCACCAGTTGAGCGTGTTCAGACTCCTTGAGCAGCCACTGGGAGGGCTTGTCACAGAAGAGCTTCCGCTCGACGTGCACGTCCGGATACCGTTCTTGCCAGCCGGCCAGTCTTTCGGCGAGGATCTCCTGCCCTTCCCTCTCGCGGTCATGCCAGTCCATGCCGAGGATCGGAAACACCCCCACGTCGCTCCACACGTGTAGCGCCACCAGCCCAACCCCTCGGCGCGAGGCTTCATCGAAGGCCAGGGCGGTCGCCGCTTCCGACGCGGGCGATCCATCGATGCCCAGTAGCACCGGCGCGCTGGAATCGGGGGTCGTGCCTTCGTCGGAATGAATAACCGCGACCGGGCAGTGCGCGTAGTGAAGGAGTCCCGCGGTGACCGAGCCCAGCAGCAGGCGGCCCAACGCACCTAGGCCCTGGCCACCGGCAACGATCATCCAGGCATCCGTGGAAGCGTCGATCAACGTCGGCACGACGGCCGAATACACTATCTCCGTGTGTATCTCGGGTGGCCCGGAGCCACCCAGGCTGGCGCTGAGCGTCTTGCGCGCCTGATCCATGACTTGCTGTGCATCGTCGTGCTGCCACTCGGGCATGTCTGCATAGAGTTGACCGACCGGCCAGCCGACAACCACGGGTGGGACGGCGTGCATCAGCGTAATAGGCATTTTTCGCATGACGGCCTCGCGCGCCCCCCAGACTACGGCAGCGTCAGATGCCGACGATCCGTCCACGCACACCAACACTCCGTATTTTGCGTCATCGGACATTTCGCACTCCTCGCTAGGAAACCTCAACCGCGGATGTTGGCGCCTCATTGAATTCGGGCAGCTCGATCTCCAGGTGACGAATCGATCCGGCATCCAATGGCTTACAAGTCCAGCCAAGATCGAAGAACACCGTGAGCATGAGATGATTCTCGCCCAGGACTTCGGCGACAAAGCGCAAAATTCCATGAGCGCGAGCGATCGGGGCCAGATGCTTGAGTAGCGTCGTTCCCACGCCCAGCGAATGATCTTCGTGGGCAACCACGATCGCGACTTCAGCGGCACCCGGGTCGTCGCCGACGACCACATAGTGCGCTACACCGATGAGCCGGTCGGCGTCGAAGGCGCCGAGAGCATAGAACTTATCTGCAGGCTCGGTCAGCTTGCCGACAAGTTCGTGCAGCGGCGCCGGCTGCAGCGTGAAGAAGCGAAAGTATCGATCATGGTCGGAGAGGTGTTGATGGAGTGTCAAAACGGCCTCGGCGTCATCGACACCCAGGCGACGCAACAACACGAGGCGTCCATCGAGTAGACGAGCCGTAGCCGCGACTTCCGCCGCTTGATCGCTCACGATCCCTTACGTTATTCGCCGGTCGGCGCCGTTGGGCAGGGGCCTTAGACCTCACGGGTGAGTCATTGGTCCCCGTCGAGGTGACCCGTGTTAGTGATCGGTCAGCGGAGCGATCCAATGGACCCGGGTGCCGCCCTCGGGCGGATTGGTGATCTCGCAGGTACCGCCAAGCTGTTCAGCGCGGCGCTTCATATTCGCCAAGCCGCTGTGCCGCGAATTATCGGCGGGTATGCCACAGCCGTTGTCGATGATGTCGAGGATGAACAGGTCGGCGACGTTGACCTCAAGGGTCAGCCGTGACGCGCCCGAGTGGCGAAGGGCGTTGCTGACGGCTTCCGAAGTGACCGCTTCGGCGTGTTCGGCAATTTCGCCACCCACCGCGGTCATCGGCCCATGCAGCCGCAAAGTAGTGGTAATCTCCCGGTTCTCGGTCAGGTCGGCGACCACTCGTTGAATCCGATGCCGAAAATCACCGTTCTTACCCAATGGGGACCTGAGCTGGAAGATCGTCGTACGGATCTCCTCGATGATGGTTTGGAGATCATCGAGCGTGCGGTTGAGCCGACCGGCGACCTCCGGCGAGCGCGCCCTGGCCAGCGTGCCCTGCAGATCCATGCCGGCGGCAAAAAGCCGTTGGATGACATGGTCGTGCAGGTCATGTGCGATGCGCTCACGCTCTGCCAGTAGCGTCAGCTGGCGCGCATCCTCACGGGCCGACGCCAGCACGAGTGCTATCGCAGCGTGAGTGGCGAAATCGCTCGCCAGGTCGAGGTCAGTGTCATTGAATGGTGGCTGGTTGGAACCGCGGGCGATCGCGATCACGCCGGCGACTTGGTCGTGGGCGCGTAGCGGCATCAGGATGGCAGGACGCTGCCCGACGTCGGTGAATGCCTCAATCGGGTACCTCAGCACCTCGGTGATCAGCGGTTGACCGGAGCGAAAAACAGCGCCACTGGTGGAACCTTCCACGGGAACTCGTTGGCCGATCACCTCGGAGGCATTGATTCCCACCGCGGCCGACACCACCAGGGTGTCGATTTCGTCATCCGGCACGTCGAACTCGGCCGGAACCAGCACGATCGCCTGTTCGGCATCGGTCAGGACGCGCACGCGTTCTGCGATCAACTGCAGCGGGCGCTGGTGTGGCTCGGCGCTGGACAGCAGCACGGTCGTGATCTCGCGGCTGGCCTCCATCCACTTCGCCAATGCCCGCTCACGTTCGAATAGTTGCGCATTATCGATGGCGACCGCGGCGGCGAACGCCAGCGCGCGAGCGGCAACCTCGTCGGATTCGGAGAACACCCGATCTGGATCGTCGTGGGTTAGATAGATGTTGCCGAATACGGTCCCACGGATGGTGATCGGCACGGCAAGAAAGGCCCGCATGGGGGGGTGATGCTCGGGAAATCCGACGGCGGCTGGGTGTGTGGTCAGATCCTCCAGCCGCAGAGCCGGCGTGTCGAGGAGCGACAAGCTCAGCAGACCCTTGCCGACCGGCAGGTGTCCGACGCGCCGAATCAAGTCGGCATCCATTCCCTCGTGCGTAAACGAGAGCAGGTCGCCCTCAGGATCACGTATGGCGAGCGCTCCGTACGGAGCGGAGGTCAAGTCCCTGGCCGCGACGATGATCCGGTGCAACGTTGCATCGAGGTCGAGATCTGCACCGATCTCGATGAAGACGCGGAGCAATTGCTCCATTTGGTCGCGCGCCGCCAGCAACGCATCGAGTTGCTCATGCATCCTGCTTACTAGCCCACGTTGGCCAAGTCCAGCAAAAGCCGAGCTGCGTTCGTCGCTGGCCATCGACTAGATACCTCCACGACCCTTCGACCCCCTGGCGGCTTGCATTGCAAGTACGCAATGAGCAGTGCAAAGCCACCTGTGCCCAGCTTAGCCGCAATGGGTCGGGCACCCAAGCTCGATGGCAGGATGCTGACTGCTCATCGTGGCTAGAGGACAGGCCTACCAGCAAACACTTCCATACGCCATTACCGCGGAAAGCATCCTCCACCCCGATTGATTGGGCCGCTGGCGAGGCTAGCCGAAGGCCGCACGGGGTCAGGCTCTATGCCTGCGCTGGCCAGTCCGGCGGCGTTTCTGTCGGCGTAGTCGGCTGGCCGGACCGTTGATCCAATTTCGACGCGAACACCGCTGCCTGGGTCCGGCGCTCCATGCCGAGTTTGGCCAGCAACCGCGATACGTAGTTCTTCACCGTCTTCTCGGCAAGGAACATCCGGGCGGCGATCTGTCTGTTGGTCAAACCTTCACTGAGCAGTCCGAGTAGCGTTCGCTCCTGTTCGGTCAGCCCGGACAGTGGGTCTTCGCGGTCGGCCGCGCCGCGAAGCTTTGCCATCAGCGCGGCAGCCGCCCGGTTATCCAGCAGGGATTTACCGGCACCGACCTCTTTGATCGCGTGGGCCAGCTCCATGCCCCTGATGTCTTTGACGACGTAGCCGCTGGCGCCGGCCAAGATCGCCTCGAGCATCGCTTCGTCGGACGTGAACGACGTCAACATCAGGCAGCGCAGGTCGGGATGATCGGACACCAGGTCGCGGCACAGTTCGATTCCGTTCCCATCGGGAAGACGCACGTCAAGCACGGCGACATCAGGCTGCAACGCCGGTATCCTCGCTTTCGCTTCGGATACCGAACCAGCCTCGCCGACGATGTCGAGCTCAGGATCCGATGCGAGGAGATCGGCAAGACCACGCCGAACGACTTCATGGTCATCGACCAGAAAAACCTTAACCATTACGAGCCCTTCCTGCTGGTCGCGCGGGCCACCAGGCATGCCACGACCGACTCAATATCCCATATCTTCATAATCGTCCGATCTCACAAATGTTGCCGATTGACAATGAGCAGCGAGCAGTCCGCATCCTGCAATACGGCGCTGCCGACAGGGCCGACGAGTTCAGCCACACGCTGACGATTGTGAGCGCCAACAATCACCAACCCCACCGATCGGCGATGGTGAGCCAAGTACTCCACAAGGCTGCCGTGCACCACCACCGATTCGATCCGCAGCTGCGGATACCGTCGCTTCCAACGGGCCAGCCGGCGATCGAGGCGGGCAAGCGCCCGGCCATCGCCTTCGGTATCCGCCCCACCCCTGTCGGCTGGCACGGTTCGCCGGTAGTCGACCGCCAGGAGACCAGCGTCACGCAACAGGGCCTCTTCGATGGCGGCGCCCAGCAATACACCGTTGTGAGGAGACTCGTCCACCTCGACGACGATTTCCTCCGCGGGCCGGCGGAGGTGGCCGTCGCTGCCTCGAATGATCGCCACCGGGCAGCGCGCCGACATGGCCAGAGCCGCAGCGGTGGAACCCACCCGGCCCGGTTGAAAGTGACGTAATCCGACCGCCCCCACGCAGACCATGGCGGCCGACGCCGACGCGCGAATCAAGCGAACCTACCGAGGGCCCATGGACAACTCCGGTCTCTGTCTTGATTGGTTTGCCTGCGACTTCAACCGCCGCGAGTGCCTGGCGAACCGCCAATTCTGCCGTTCCCTGGCTATCCCCCTGCTCAATCGCGTAGAGGAGACGGAGCGGGATGTCACGACTCACTGCCTCATCGACCGCCCAGAGCGCCGCGCGTAGTGCCGTCTTCGAGCCATCGATACCGACGACGATCGACTTGCGTGTAGTGGACTCGGTCATCGAGACGGCCTGCGCTGTTTAATGGCGGATCACAAGCACCGAGCAGTCGGGGTAGCCCAAAATCGGATGGCAGTTCGGGGTAACCAGCCCGGCCATCTCGTCGGCGTCGGCACTACCCACAACGGCCAGTTCAATGGCGCTACTGTGGTCCTCGCTGGGTTTCGCCCCGGTCCCGGCGGCAACGGTCTGCACGTGGACGTCGGGGTAACGCCGGACCCAGCTGTTCAGTCGCCGATCGATCTGCCGCACGGTGGCGTGGCGGCGCCGTCCTTCCTCCATGGCTTGGTGCACAACCTCGTCATTGTCTGGCTCATCATTGAGCACCACGGCGATCACACTGAGCTCTGTCGGCGATCCGTCGGGATTGGTGCGAATGACCGCGACCGGACAGTGCGCGTGCGCCACCAAGCCGGCAGCGGTCGGGCCCAACAGGCCGTCAGACGCCCATCCCCGCCTGGCGGTGCCCACGCAAACCAGGGCCGCATCCTGTGATTGGCCGATCAACACTTGCGCGGGATCCCCGGACAGGATCGCCGTTTCGACCTCGACTGGTTTCCCTTCGCTACGTACGGCGGACTCCGCTTGGGATAGCGCCATTTCGGCGCGCTCAGCCTCCCACTCGGAGGTGAAAGCTGACGCCATCTGCGCCTCTCGGCGAGGGATGACATACACGAAGCGAAGAGGCATCTGCCGGTTCCTCGCCTCGTCGATCGCCCACTTGGCGGCGTTAACCGCGGCTTGCGAGCCGTTGACACCGACGATCACAGACTTCGAGCCCAGCTCATTCATGTCGGCTCCTGACTAGTTCCCATCACTGTATGTCAGGCTATTGCGCCGGCGTTCGTCATGAAGGAGTCGTTAGGCCTCACCTGGGATGCCGTTCGTCCCAAGCGGTGCGGTTCGAGCATGCTCAGACGTCAGCGGCAGATACGTCAAAGACGTCCGAGGGTTCGGCGACCAACTCGAACAATCGCTCCACATCCGCGCGCTCGCAGACCGCCGTACCCGGTGTCATCAGCATCGCCGCACCCGCCGCAATCCCCAGACCGATGGACTTGCCAAGCGCCCATCCACGACTGAGTCCCACCGTGATTGCGGCGACCATCGCGTCGCCCGCCCCCACGCCGCTCCCACCGGGCATCGCAACCGCGGAAAAGCGCTGGCTTCCATACTGTGTCGCAAGCAGCGCACCTTGCGATCCCAAGGACACCAACACCACTTCTGCGGAACCGCTGTCAACAAGCTCATGTGCGGCGGTTAATTGTTCGGCTTCGGTGGCCAGGGGTCGCCCAACGCATTCCCGCAGTTCTCGCACGCTTGCCTTAAGGAGAAATACCCCGGAGGAGACATGCCGCAGGCCGCTGCCCGAGGTGTCCAGGACCAGGCGGGTGCCCAGCGGCCGGCAGATGTCGGCAACCTGCTGGTAGAAATCGGCAGGTACGCCCGGGGGCAGGCTGCCACTTGCCACCACATATTCGGCTGACTCAGCCGCCATCCGCAGTTCGTCCAGGCATCCCTCCTGTTCAGCGAAGGTCAGCTGCGGTCCCGGAAGCACGAACCGGTACTGCTGACCGGTACTGCCCTCGTTGACAGTGAAGCTCTCTCGCGTCGCCGCAGCGATCGCAACGTGCCGAAACGGCACTCCCGCATCCTTGAGAAGCGACATAACAACATCACCGGTCGGTCCACCGGCGGGAAACACTGCCGTGGCCGACACACCGAGTACGTGCGCGATCCGGGCGACGTTGATGCCGCCGCCGCCCGGGTCGTAACGCGGTGTCTCGCAGCGCAATTTGTCGGTCGGCCGCACGATGTCGACACGTGTCGTAATGTCGAGCGCTGGGTTCATCGTCAACGTCACGATCTGCGCTCGGCTGGGACCCGACTCCGCTGGCGTCTCCATTAGTTCTCGCTGACTCCGTGTTGAAGGTTATAGGCCGGTCGGGTACGTTTCCGGCGTTTCGCTGGCGATCCACAGACTCGTAACCTCGAGGGGTTCGAGCGCCCGGGTCCTATCGATGTGAATCATCGCGTCGAATTGGTCGGCCGGGCGGACGTGGAAGTAGTGGCTTTGTCGTTCGGTTTCGGGCCGGTAGATCACGCCGATGGCGCGCCCCAACCGAACGGCACTAAGCGGCTCCACCGCTTCGGAGTTGATGAGCGCCGAGACCAGGAACGTGCCGTTGCCGGTCTCGTGCAGGAGCTCTTCTATGCTCCCGTTGAGCGCCGGGCGCACGGCCTTTCGTTCGGCAACACCGCCCCACTCGCTGGCAGCGGTAACGGTGCCCGCGTAGGTGCTAAACCCAATGAGACGTGCCTGATCGCCATACCGCTGACGGACCAGTTGACCGAGCGTGAGTTGTCCGTCGGCCCACACTTCAGTCGCGCGCGCGTCCCCAACATGGGAATTGTGGGCCCACACCACAATTCGGGCAGAAGGCATGTCGGAGTGACGGTCGAGATGGTTCAGCAGGGCCTCGAGCGTCTGCGCCATATGCTTGTCACGCAAGTTCCACGAGGTGACACGCCCGCTGAACATCGCCCGGTAGTACACCTCCGCATTGCGCACCGTTTGTGCGTTTTGGTGGGCGTAGAACAGTTCGTCCTCGGCAAGCAGTCCGTCCCCGCGCTCGTAGGCCAACGCATTGCGCTGGATGTCAACCAGTTGGTCGATTGCTTCCTTTTCACACGATGGTCCGGCACCGAACGCTGCCGAAAAGCCATATGCCTGACCGTCGTCGGCCGAAGTGTGGTCGAAACACGCGTAACGCTCCCGCGCCCGTACCGCCGCCTTCGGGTCGATCTTGTCGAGGTAGGTGATGACTTCGTGCATCGACCGGTGCAGGCTGTAGAGATCCAGGCCGTAGAAGCCGGCCTGCCGCTGACCGTTCGACTCGTGCGGCCGGTTATGGGCGCGTAGCCAGTCGACAAAGTCGCGGACGACAACGTTGCGCCACATCCAGGCCGGGAAGCGCTCAAATCCGCTCAACGCCTCGTCGGCGCTCTTGTCGTCGTCGATGCCGCGAACGTAGCGATTCACTCGGTAAGCGTCGGGCCAGTCCGCTTCCGCAGCGACGGCGCAGAAACCCTTTTCCTCGATGAGCCATTTCGTGATGGCGGCCCGAGCCTCGTAGAACTCGTGCGTACCGTGCGAGCTTTCACCGATCAGCACGATGCGCGCATCGCCTATCAGCTCCTCCAATGCCTCGCGCGGCGGGATACCGTCTGGCGCATCGATAGCCACACGGCGGATCACCTCGACCGGTGTCGGCGCCGAAGGTTTCTTTATCGATGCCTCGGTCGTCGGGGTGGCGAGCAGCCGACGAACCTCTTCATCGGTGACTTGGCGGAAGTCCCAGAACGACTCTCCGACCGCGAGAAATGGGGTGGGCATGCTCGCGCAGACGACGTCGTCGACCAGCCCGGCGAACTCCCGGCACGTGGATTCCGGGGCCGCCGGCACCGCAATCACGATGTGTGCGGGCTCGGCTTCGCGCAACGCCTGCACCGCCGCGAACATACTTGCGCCGGTGGCCAAACCATCATCGACAAGGATGACCGTCTTGCCGGTCACATCGATGGGCGGCCGTCCGTCGCGGTAGGCGGCCTCGCGGCGGACCAGCTCCCGACCTTCACGCTCGGCGATGGCGCGCAGCTCCTGCGGGGTGATACGCAAACCCCGCACGACATCGTCGTTGACCACGACGCGGCCTCCGCTCGCCAGCGCTCCTACGGCGAACTCCTCATGGCCGGGGGCGCCGAGTTTACGCACGATGAAGGCATCCAGCGGCGCGTGCAGTGCGGCCGCCACCTCCCACGCAACGGGTATTCCGCCCCTCGCCAAGCCCAGCACGATCACATCGTGCCGGTCGCGGTAGGCGCTGAGGAGGTTTGCCAGTACCCGCCCGGCCTCGCCGCGGTCGCGGAATACGCGCCGCGGCGAGTGCCGGGTGACATCAGCTGCTCTGGTCATTGCGCACCACGGTCACTGTCCGTCGGCGGACTTTACCTGGACGTGCCGCTCGGCCGGCTTGGGCTCCGAAATCGCTACCGAGACGGTGAGAATGCCTTTGTCGTAGGTGGCTTCGATGTTGTCCTCGTCAGCGCCCGCCGGCAGCGACACGGTCCGAACAAACGAGCCGTAGGAGAATTCCGAGCGACCATCGAAGTCCTTCTTCTCGCTACGCTCGGCCTTGACGGTGAGTTGACCGTCGCGCACCGTCACCTCGATGTCCTTTGCGGGGTCGACACCCGGGATTTCCGCGCGCACCACGTAGCGGCCGTCCTTCATCTCGTCCTCGAGCCGCATCATGCGAGTGTCGAAAACGGGACGGAGTTCGGTCAAGGTGGGGAAGCCAGCGAACAGCTCTGAGAACTCGGGGAAGAGCGACCTGGGCCGACGCCGAACGGGAAGAGTAGTCATCGGTGTCTCCTTGATTTCCAGATTGACTATTGACGAAGTCCATCCGACCAGTCCGTCGCAATCAGCGATAGGGACCGAAGTCCCGGGCTTGCGGGTCGTTGGTCGGCTCAGTTGCTTCGGTGGAGGGCCCCGATGCCGGCCATCACACGGTCAAGGAAGAGGTCGTATGCGTCGCCGTCTTCAGCAAGTCGGACCAGTCCGCGGTGGCGGAGGAATCCGTCGAGGCGTTGATCGAGTGGCCAATCCGCGTAGGTATCCCCGGCATAGGGTGAGTGGAAGAATTGCGCCGCGAGCTCGTCGGCGTCGGATTCGATCAATAAGGTTGAACCGCTTACGGTAGCAGCCATTTCGATTCCTTCGGTGCAGGATGGTCGGTCTCATCGTTTCGGTGGTGAGCACATCGCGCCTAGGGCCTGAAGTCCCCTCCTAACGAGGTCATAGGTGAACGAGGTCACAGGTGAGGGCACTGCACCGGATGCGGCCTACGTGCCGCGCGCGTGTTCCCTGATGGCAGCTTGCACCGCCGCAATCCGGGATCGTGCTCGCTCGTCGGCGGCCTTCTGCTCGGCGGCGGTGACGACTATCGCATCGGGGCCCGGGTAAACGGTTGCCTCCTCCCCTGTGGCAAGCCACCGAACCCGGTATGGCGGTTCACCATCCGGCGAATGCACCGCAGTGATCAATCCGCGGAGATCCGGCTGCCCGATCGTGCCGCTCTTGACCACAAGCCAATCCCCGACGTTGGCGTTCATCACTTAATTCCTTTCGAGCGAACAAGCTGAGGTGTCGACGGTATCGCCGAAAGCGCTGGGCCAAAATTCTATTCGTGGATCCCACGTGCGATTACGCCGGCGACACTGCGCTCTAGCGGTGAATCTCCAAGATGTCGTGCAAGGGTCGCCGCGGCGTCGGCTCGGGACCTCCCTTGCCCGCAGGCGCCGTGCCCACCCGGATCAAGACCTGAGGCATTGCCGCGGCACTAGGTATGAGCTCCCGGATAATGTCACGGCTGGCTTCCAGCTCCGTTACGTGCGTCACGGTGCATGTTGCCAGGCCAGCCATAGTGCATTCCAGCAGGATCGATGAAAGCGCCTGCCCGGAATTAAGGGCGTCCGCGCGTGTGTCCCCAGACGTGGACAACACAAGGATCTTCGCTTGGTCGGGGGTGGCCGCAGAACTCTTGTGGGCATGCCCATCGGCGGGAAATCGGCGGTTCACGTCAAGTCCGCGACCCTCCCGCTCATTCGCCAGCGCGTCTTCGGGTATACCTTCGGCGCCCCTGGATGGCGCCGTCCACCAACGAAGTTCATGGTGGTAGAGGTCGTCGTAGCGGCGCAAGGCCTCATTGAGGCGAGACGCCTCCACCAGCCGGGGTCGCGCGTCATCGGCCAATACGTCAAGGCTCGCCAGATCGCTGTCGAATGCGCTACGCAGTACCGGCTCGAACGACGCCCAGTTTTTCGGTGCGTGGAACGGGCGTCGATCGGTCCTGCGACGCAATATCGCCGCGGCGCGGTCGCGCCGGGGCGCAGCCACGTCGTCGGTCGCGGTGAAGTCGATCGAGGCTAAATGGTCGAGATTGTTGGGGTTGGGAAACTCATCGACGTTGGTTTCCCAACCAACGGCGGCCATCGAGACACGGAAGTGGTCGAGCACCGCCCCACAGCTGATGATCGCCTCGCGACCCGAGCTGTCGGTGGAGGTCACTATCCGGTGTGGGTCGACGAACAGATCGACACTCTCGCTGCTGGCAACCCATCGCCAGGGCTGGCTGTTGTGCAGCGAGGGGGCGCGGCAGGCCAACTCGGCTGCCTTTTTGATCACCTTCGTGTCGACCATCGTCTGGGTCATTCCTCTCCAACTCTCCTGTATTACTTCGACCCTCCGGCATGCAGGCATAACACGCCAGGGTCCTTGGTCCCCAGGGTCACGTCATTGGACCCCGCGCGAGAGGCACGCGAGAGGCAGTCGGCCCAAGGACTAAGCCGCTGCGAGGAGATGACTTTTGTCTCTATTGCGGCATGGAGTGCTCGGCAAACGATGAAGACGATCAAGCGACAGCTTGGCCCTACCCTTAGGACCACCTATGGATATCATCCGCAAGACACCTCACGACTACGACGTTGCGCCCAACCTCACGGATTACCAACGCGCGCGTGCGCAGTTCCACTGGTCTGATGTGCCGGCGTTGTGCGAAGGGATGGGGCCCGGCAGGTGCAACATCGCCTACGCCGCCGTCGACCGTCAGGCAGCGGGTCCGGCCGCGACGCGCACAGCATTGCGCTTCGTCGCCGACCCGAGCTGGGACGGCTCGATCACCACAAGAGATCTCAGTTACGCCGAGCTCGGCCGGCTCGCCAAACGATTCACCAGTGCGCTGCGCTCGCTCGGCATCAACAAAGGCGACCGCGTGTTCACGATCATGGGCCGTACCCCTGAGCTTTACATCGCGATGCTGGGCGCGCTTCGCAACGGCAGCATCGTTTCTCCCCTGTTCTCGGCCTTCGGGCCCGAGCCGATCGCCACCAGGGTGAACATCGGGCAAGCCGACGTTTTGGTGACGACCCGGGCGATCTATCAGCGCAAGATCGCCAAGATACGTACGCGACTACCGTCGGTGCGGCACATCTTCGTCGTCGACGACGACAAAGCCAGCGACCCACCGGACGGAACGCTGAACTTCTGGCACTGGCTGGACGCGGCCGACGAGGACGCGCCGATCGAGCCCACCACCGCCGACGACCCGGCGTTGCTGCATTTCACCAGTGGCACCACCGGTACGCCGAAAGGCGCCATCCACGTACACGGTGCCGTCACAATGCATTACGTCACCGGCCTGTATGCGCTCGACCTTCATCCGGACGACATCTATTGGTGCACAGCAGATCCCGGCTGGGTGACGGGAACCTCCTACGGTATCATCAGTCCGCTGCTGCACGGGGTTACCTCCATCGTCGACGAGGCGGAATTCGACGCCGAGCGGTGGTACCGGCTCTTGCAGGACCAGGGGGTATCGGTGTGGTACACGGCACCGACCGCGATACGGATGCTGATCAAGGCGGGGCCGGAACTGCCCGCGCAGTATCGGTTTCCCCGGCTTCGTTTCATCGCGAGTGTGGGTGAGCCACTCAACCCGGAAGCGGTCTGGTGGGGGAAGCGCGTGCTGGGACTGCCAATTCACGACAACTGGTGGCAGACCGAGACGGGCGGCATCATGATCGCCAACACCCCCGCATTCGACATCAAGCCGGGCTCGATGGGCCGGCCACTGCCTGGCGTGGACGCATACATAGTGCGTCACAATGACGACGGCACAACCGAGGTCATCGACGAACCCGATGTCGAGGGCGAGCTTGCGCTCAAGCCGGGCTGGCCGTCGATGTTCCGCGGCTATCTGAACGCCGAGGAGCGATACCGAAGCAGCTTCGCGAACGGGCTCTATCTGACCGGGGATCTCGCCAAGAAAGATGCCGACGGCTACTTTTGGTTCGTCGGGCGCAAGGACGACGTGATCAAGTCCGCGGGGCATCTGATCGGTCCGTTCGAGGTGGAAAGCGCGCTGACCGATCACCCGGCGGTGGCCGAGGCAGCAGTCATCGGCAAGCCCGATCCAACAGTCGGCGAAATGGTCAAAGCCTTTGTCACCCTTAAAAACGGTGTGATCGGCGACGAGGACCTGCGCTTGGAATTGCTGGGCCACGCGCGTAAGCGGCTCGGCGCCACCGTGGCGCCCAAAGAGATCGAGTTCGTCGATACGTTGCCGCACACCAGCAGCGGCAAGATCATGCGGCGCCTGCTGAAGGCTCGTGAACTCGGGCTGCCCGAAGGTGACACCTCCACCATCGAGCGACAACCTGCCGCGCGTGCCCAGGGGGTGCCGTCATGACCGATACGAAGCTGGCCCATGAACTCTTGTCGGACATGGTTCGCGTGCGTCGCATGGAGGAGAAATGCGCGGAACTCTACAGCGCAGCCAAGATTCGTGGATTCCTGCACCTTTACGTCGGGGAGGAAGCTGTCGCCGCCGGATCGCTGCGCGCATTGGCCGATGACGACGCGGTGGTCGCGACCTATCGCGAGCACGCGCACGCACTATTGCGCGGCATTCCGATGACCGCGATCATGGCCGAGATGTTCGGCAAGCAGGAGGGCTGCTCACGCGGCCGCGGCGGGTCGATGCACTTGTTCGATGCGTCCAAGCGCTTCTACGGAGGTAACGCAATAGTCGCCGGTGGCCTGCCGCTCGCGGTGGGCATAGCGCTCGCCGACGCCATGCTGCAGCAAAAGCGGGTGACCGCCTGCTACTTCGGCGACGGCGCGGTGGCCGAGGGCGCATTCCACGAGTCGTTGAACATGGCTGCGCTATGGAACTTGCCGGTGTTGTTCTGTTGCGAGAACAACCTTTACGCGATGGGCACCGCGCTGGAGCGCGCGCAATCGCAGACCGATCTCACCGTCAAGGCAGCCGCATACCGCGTACCGACGCTGGCTGTCGACGGGATGGATGTCGAGGCATGCCACACCGCCGCGCAACAGGGTGTCGATCATGTACGAGACACCGGTGGCCCGTTCTTCATCGAATTCCGTACCTACCGGTTCCGTGCACATTCGATGTTCGACCCGGAACTGTATCGGGACAAGGCCGAGGTGGAACAGTGGCGCGAACGCGACCCGATCCAGTCATTCACCGAAAAGTGCCTGCGCGACGGCACGCTCGCCGACACTGACGTGCGGGAAATCGAAGAGTCGGCCGCCGCCGAGATCGAGGCCGCGGTGGCGTTCGCCGAGGCCGGAACATGGGAAGACGTGGAGGATCTCCAGCGTGACGTGCTGACTTCGGAGCCGGCGCGATGAAGACCAGTTACCGAACCGCTGTTCACGACGCGCTCCGCGATGCCTTGCGCGACGACCCGCGTGTGGTGCTGATGGGCGAAGACGTCGGGCGTTATGGAGGAACGTACGCCGCGTCCAAGGGGCTACTAGACGAATTCGGTCCGGAGCGGGTGCGTGACACCCCGCTTTCGGAGTTGGGGTTCGTCGGTATCGGAATCGGCGCGGCGCTGAACGGGTTACGCCCGATTGTCGAGGTCATGACGGTGAACTTCAGCCTGCTGGCGCTCGATCAAATCGTCAATACCGCTGCGGCGCTTCGCCATATGTCCGGTGGGCAGTTCTCGGTACCGCTCGTCGTGCGAATGGCGACGGGGGCTGGACGCCAGCTCGCCGCTCAGCACTCACACAGCCTAGAGCCGTGGTATGCCCACATCCCGGGCATCAAGGTGGTGGCTCCGGCTACCGTCGAGGATGCGTACGGCATGCTCGCCCCGGCCTTGGCAGACCCGGACCCGGTGGTGATCTTCGAGCACGTTCAGCTCTACAACGCCTCGACCGATATCGATGTTCTTGCCCCTACGGACATCTCGCGGGCAGCCATCCGCCGCAGCGGCGCGGACGTCACGGTGATCGCCTATGGCGGCTCTATACCGAAGGCGCTCGACGCCGCCAACGAGTTGTCCCTGGCCGGAATCGACTGTGAAGTCGTTGATTTGCGGGTGTTGCGTCCACTCGACGACGACACCATCCTCGAATCCGTCCGCAAGACGCATCGCGCCGTCGTGGTCGATGAGGCCTGGCGCACCGGCAGTCTGGCCGCAGAAGTCATGGCACGCGTGATGGAGGGGGCCTTCTATGACCTCGACGCTCCTGTTGCCCGGGTGTGCAGTACGGAAGTTCCCATGCCGTACGCAAAGCATCTGGAGCAGGCGGCCCTACCCCAACCCGCCAAGATCGTCGCCGCCGTGCAAAGCCTGTTCGGTGACCAATCATGATCGAATTCAAGATGCCCTCGTTGGGCTCCGATATGGACGAAGGCACCCTGAACGAATGGCTGGTCAAACCCGGGGACAAGGTGAGTCGCGGCAAAATCGTGGCGATCGTCGAGACCAGCAAAGCCGAGGTCGAAGTCGAATGCTGGCAGGAGGGCACGGTCAACGAGCTACTCGTGCCGGTCGGCGAAACCGTCCAAGTAGGAACGCCATTGGCCACGCTGCTGGCGCCGGACGAGAGAGCGGAAAAGCGGCCCCACAAGCAGCCCCGGCCCTCGGCTAAACCCGCGGCAAAGCCGGCGGCGGTACCGCCGAGGGCGCCGTCGGCGGCCGTCACACCACCGGCAGCCCCTGGGCGACGTCGCTGGGTATCACCGGCCGCGCGGCGGCTGGCCCAATCGCTGAATGTCGATATCGACGCGGTCAAGGGCACCGGTCCCCAGGGCGCTGTCACCATAAACGACGTCGAGCACGCCGCCGCCGCGAAACCGGCCACCAAGCCGATAGCCAAGCCGACGTCAGCCGACCGTGCAGCACAGATGCGGAAGTCGATCGCAGCCGCAATGAGCCGGTCCAAGCGGGAGATCCCGCACTATTACCTTGCCGACGAAATCCTGCTGGAAAAGTCGCTGACCTGGCTGAGCGCTCGAAATGCGCAGCGATCCATCGACGAACGGGTCCTGCCGGCCGTCTTGCTTTTGAAGGCCGTCGGCCTCGCGGCGCAGCGGTACCCCGAGTTCAACGGATTCTGGCGAGAAGACGGGTTCGAGCCCGCGACTGGTGTGCATGTCGGTGTGGGAATATCGCTGCGCGGTGGCGGCCTCGTCGCGCCGGCCATTCATGACGTCCCGGAAAAAAAGCTGGACGAATTGATGGGCGACCTCACCGATCTCGTGGCGCGGGCGCGTTCCTTCTCCCTGCGGAGTTCGGAAATGTCGGACCCGACCATCACGGTCACCAACCTTGGCGACAAGGGCGTCGATACGGTCTTCGGCGTCATCTACCCACCGCAGGTCGCCATCGTCGGTTTCGGCCAGCCGGCCGAGCGGGTCTGCGTCATTGACGGCGGGATCCGCGTCGTCACCACCGTGCAAGCCACGCTCGCCGCCGACCACCGGGCAAGCGACGGTCACCGGGGCGCGTTATTCCTGGCCGCGATCAACGAGCTGCTCCAACAGCCCGACCTCCTAGAAAAGTGATGTGTGATGACGACGACAAATGAAAACACCCGTGACGTTGTGCTGTCCGTGCTGACCACTATTGCCCCCGAAGTCGAACCCGACGACATTCGCGACGACATGCTGCTGCGAGACCAGGTGGATCTTGATTCCATGGACTGGCTGAGCTTCCTGCGCGGTATCCACAAGCGCCTGCACGTCGACATCCCGGAAGCGGATTACGCGTCGCTGCGGACATTGGCCGATGTGGTTGGCTACGTGGAAAAGAACGCGTCGAGATGAGCCGCGAACGTGCAACTGGCGACGCGTTTTCCGAGAGGTGCCGTCGATAGTTGCGCTTTCGCGGGGAGCGAAGGGTAGACGTCATGAATGCGACGCCGGACACCGACGTTCTCCAGAAGGCGGTGCTACTGGCCTGCCGAGCTCCATCGGTGCACAACAGCCAGCCCTGGCGATGGGTGGCCGAGGACGGCGTCTTGCACCTATTCGTCGAACGTCGCCGAGCGATACTGGCCACGGACTATTCGGGCCGAGAAGTGATCCTCAGCTGTGGCGCTGTCCTGAACCACCTTTGCGTCGCCATGACGGCTGCGGGTTGGGACCCGAAAATCAAACGGTTCCCCGATCCGAATGACCCCGACCATTTGGCCACGGTCGAATTGAGCCCACTGGCCCGCGTCACCGAGGCCCAGCACCGCCGTTCCGAGGCGATTTTGCAGCGCCGAACCGATCGGCTTCCGTTGGGACGTCCCTCGTACTGGGACATGTTCGAACCCGTCTTGCGTGGCACATTCGATGACAGCCTGGTGACGCTCGACGTGCTCTCCGACGAGGTGCGACCACGGCTGGTAGAGGCGTCGCAGCTTAGTGAGGCACTTCGCCGCTACGACTCGTACTATCATGCCGAACTCGAGTGGTGGACTTCGTCGTTCGTATTGACCGAGGGGATGCCGCCAAGTGCGCTTGCGTCCGACAAGGAACTCTGGCGGGTTGATGTGGCCCGCAGCTTTCCGGTCAGGAGCCACGCGGATCGGCGTGGCGAGGTGAAAGTGGATTGGGCGAAAATCCTTGTGCTGTCCACCCCCGAGGACACCAGGGCAGATGTGTTGCGGTGTGGCGAAGTGTTGTCGACGGTGTTGCTCGAGTGCACGATGGCCGGCATGGCAACCTGTCCGCTGACCCATCTGATCGAACTGGACGAGAGCCGTGACATCGTGCGCGAACTCGTCGACCGGCACGGCGAGCCGCAAGTGCTGATCCGGGCCGGGATCGCGCCGCCCATGGAACACCTTCCGCCGGCAACACCGCGGCGTCCGTTGGACGATGTGCTGCAGATCCGTTGAACAACTTTGGTCCTTGCGACGCAGGACCTTCGACTACCGCTTTGCTTGGCGTTCTTCAATAGCCTCATCACTATGACGTATCGAGTGCGCGGTCGCGTGTTGATGAAGGGAATGGCTGATGTCAGTAGCCGATGATGGGGTCACCATCCTGCCGGTGCACGAATGCTGGGATCTTGTGGAAGGTATGACGCTCGGGCGGCTGGTCACCAGCGTTGACGATCAGCCTGAGATCTTCCCGGTCAATTACGTCGTGCAGCGCCGCACTGTGCTGTTTCGCACCGCAGAGGGCACCAAGTTGGTCAGCACCGCGATAAACCATCGCGTGCTGTTCGAGGTCGACGACCACAATATCGCCGAAGGCTGGAGCGTGATCGTCAAGGGCACCGCACGTTCGCTTCGCACCTATGAGGAGATCGAGGACGCCGAGTTTGCCCAGCTATTGCCGTGGACGGCGTCAGAGAAGCCGCACTACGTGCGGATCATTCCTGAGGCGGTCACGGGCCGCCGGTTCCGGTTCGGCTCGCCGCCGGAGACGCCCGATCGCGCCTGACCATGACTATGCCGCGTTGCGGTGAGTCGGCCGCAGATGGCGCGGGCGCGGAATGAACTCCAGCGACAACAACACCATCAGGGCAGCCGGAATGTGGTGGGCGCTTAACACCACGTAGCGCCGCTCGGCCAGTGCGTGGAACTTGTGCAGGTAACGGTAAAGGGATTCAAGCCGGATCAGCGGGTCCAATAAATGGATCAACCGATACGCGACCCGTTGCAACGGGCCAGGGTGTGCGGCATCGAAAATCTCTGGAAACCCCGCGAACGCGAGTGAAAGCCGACGCGCGTCATGGTTTTTCACCTCGGTGATCATGTCGATGCTGAGCCGCTCATCAACGCCGTTGGGGGCGTGTGGGCGGCGGAACGGCATATCGAGGCTGACTTCGGTTCCTTCCCCGGCGGTTGCATAGCGGTGAAATGCCACCACTCGCCCGTGCCGGTCACGTGCGATGGCCAGCTTGATGCCGGGGAAGTGGCCCTGCAGGGCCCCGTCGAGATTCATGCAAAATCCGCGTTCGGTGCGCGCGGCGCGGTGTGCGGCGTACAACACCTCGGTCAGCTCGGTCATCAGCGCGTCGTCGAGTTTCTGCTCGTCAACGATTTCGGTAGTGACCCCGCAGTTATGGGTGCGCTGTACCGCTTGGCGCAGGTTACGATAGCGGCGCCCCTTCAGGGTGAAGTGGCGAACGTCGATGACGACGTCGCGGCCGATCGGTACGGCCAGCATCGGCTGGCCGACCGTCTCGCTGCGCCACAGCCTCAAGTGCCGCTCGCCGCCGGCCAATACGATGATCCGCCAGCCTCGGCTGCGGCACATGCGGACGAAATCGGCGACCAGATCGTCGAATTGGGTGGGATCGCCGATCGGGTCGCCGCTGACGACGGCGAACCCGAGCCGGGTGCGGTACGCGATCGCCGCGCTCTTGTCGGTGTTGAAGTGATAGCTCTTGTCAGAGTGCATGGCAAAAGGCGCCAACGGATCCCGGTGGGTGGCGTTGACCAGTGTCCACACCTGTTCCAGCATTTCCGGTTGCGGTTTGGCCGTGGTGGGCCACATGAGCGCGAGCCCACTGCCGGCGACCAGGATGTTGCCGAGCACCCCAAAAGAGAGGAAGTGCGCAAACAGTCCTGAGCCCACCGCGGCAGCCGCGGCCATCGCATGCGCCGTGGTCACCGGCCGGCCGAGGAAAATGCCGCGCGCGATCAGGGCCACCGCGCCAAGTAACGCCACCGACCATCCGAACCGGCCCGGAGCGACCCGGTCATAGCCGAGGTATGCGCGCGCGGCCAGCACCGTCAGCCAGCCCAGGACGCACAGCAGCATTAGCACGCCGATGTAGCGGACCGCCGGGACATCGGCTCTGACCAAGACCCGTTCGCGGCCGCGTGCTGTAACGGCTCCGCCGTTACCCCGACCGAACTTCATGCCGCGCCCGCCTCCCGCGTATCCGGGCGATCACGCGCAACCCTGTTCTCCGAACACACTTCAGGGCGATCGCGCGCCATCGTAGTGAGATTAATTGCGCGACCACGCACTCGCGAGGGCCGTTTGTCCTCGGTTATTTCCTCAGTCACCGCCGGAAACCCGACCGGCCCCGGCAGTGGTCAGGCATTCACACGCATCGGTATGGGATCAACGTTCGACAGCCATACCGCTGCAGTTGATTTCGGCCACCGCCAGTTGCACCAGTTCCGGCACCGCGCGCGCGACCTGCGGAGTCAAGCCGATGCCGTGACCGGTGTCGGCCACTTCGACGGTGAACACGACGAGCGCATCGGGCACTCGCCCAAGTGCCTGACCCAGCGCATGGGTGCCGCGGATGTCAACACGGTGAGAACTCAACCCCTCACGTGCTGCAACGAAGTCACCGGGGGCGCAGCGACGGACGCGGCCGGGCACCGGAGGAGTCGCAACCGCGGCATCAATCACCATGGCCAGCGCGGCTGAAGACCACGCCTCCAACAGACTCATGGGTTCGGCAATGCCGGTTACGACACGAACATTCGGCAACGCGAGACTATCGAGCGCCGCGGCGACGGCGACACCTACGCCGTCGTCACGCCGGTAGGTATTGCCGAGGCCTATCACGACAATTCCCTTTGGGCCAACGGTCACCCCCGGTCCACCGTCAGCGTCAGGAAATGCGCCGAGCAGGAAATGCAGGGATCGTAGCTACGAATCACCCGCTCACACATGGCGGTCAGCGCAGCGTCATCGAGTGCGATGTTGTCGGAGACCACGCGCGCCAAGTCGGCTTCGATGGCGGCTTGGTTCTGCGACGTCGGCGGAATCATCGTCGCCGCGGCCACCAGCCCACTGTCGTCGATGCGGTAGCGGTGATACAACAGACCACGCGGTGCCTCGCTGACGCCGTGCCCAATGCCCGCAGCGGCCGGAACATCCACAAAAGGTCGTGCGGGCCGCTCGTATCGATCGATGATCCGTAGCGCCTCTTCGATTGCGTACACCACCTCGACGGCACGGACAATGATGCTGCGGAACGGGTTTCGGCATTCGGCCGTGAGCCCGGCCTCGGTGGCCGCCTGGGCGGCGATCGGCGACAGCGCCGACGCGTTCAGGCAGTAGCGCGCCAGGGGCCCGGTCAAGTACCGGCCGCCGTCGAGTGTCGCATGCAGGGCGGTGGAATACGGCACCTGCGACTCATGCACATGCTCGGTGAAGTCGGCCACCGCAAACGACGGGCCGGCGCTGCGGGCGATGACGCCGTTCTCGATCGCATACTGGCCGGTCTGGCTCAACGCCAGCATTTCGTGGTCAAGCTCGAGGTCGGGGAAGTCGAACCCGGATACCCACTCGACCGTCGCCAGCGCGTCGTCCAGCGCACGGTGCAACTGCTCGGCCAGCGGCCCGAACTGCGACCGAGTGGGTACCGAATAGAAGCCGCCCAGACGCACATTGATGGGATGTATCGACCGCCCGCCGATGAACTCCATCAGCTGATTACCCGCCTTCTTCAGTCGCAGCCCACGCTCGACGACTTCCCGCTCGTCGCGGGCCAGGGCGATCGCGTCGGGGTAGCCGAGGAAGTCCGGTGCATGCAGCAGATAGATGTGCAACATATGGCTGTGGATCCATTCGCCGCAGTACAGCAGCCGACGCAGCGCGACGATCTCGGGATCGACTTCGACGCCGCAGGCGGCTTCGATCGCGTTGCAGGCGCTGACCTGGTATGCGACCGGGCAAATTCCGCAGACCCGCGCTGTCAGGTCCGGCGGCTCGGTGTGGGCACGTCCTCGCAGGAATGCCTCGAAAAACCGCGGCGGCTCATAGATGTTGAGTTCGACGCTGTCCAGCACACCGTCGGAGAGGGTGACGTGCAGCGCTCCTTCCCCTTCGACGCGGGTCAGCGTGCCGACACTGAGCGTGCGGGTCGCCGGATTCACTGCTTGCTCCGCTCAGCGGTGAAACTGGCGACGTTGAACGTCGAGAACACCCGGTCAACGTCACCGTCGGACATCCCGTCGCGGCGCAGCAGCGGAATCAACGTCGCGGTTCTGGGTACTGCGGACGGGCCGAAACAGCCGTAGCAGCCCCGATTATGCCTGGGACACAGCGCTCCGCAGCCGGCGTGGGTGACCGGGCCGAGGCACGGAGTCCCGTCGGCGACCAGAACACACGTCACTCCGCGCAGTTTGCACTCCGTGCACACCGTCTTGGCAGGCAGCCTCGGTTTGCGTCCGATCAGCAGCGCCGCGAGAGTATCGAGCAGCTGGCCGCGGTCGATCGGGCAGCCGTTCAGCTGGTAATCAACCTTGACGTGCGCCGACGCCGGCGTCGAGGTCGCCAGCGTATCGATGTACTCCGGTTTGGCATAGACCAGCGAGGTGAACTCGGCGACGTCGGCGAAGTTGCGCAACGCCTGCACGCCCCCGGCCGTCGCACACGCACCGATGGTGACCAGCACCTTGGACTGTTCACGGATTTCGCGGATGCGTTGCTCGTCGTGGCGGGTGGTGACCGAACCCTCGACCAGTGACACGTCGTAGGGCCCGGCGACCATCGAGCTGGAAGCCTCGGCGAAGGTGGCGATCTCCACTTGGTCGGCGAGGGTCAGCAGCTCGTCCTCGCAGTCGAGCAGGGTCAGCTGGCAACCGTCGCAGGAAGCGAACTTCCACACGGCCAGACTGGGGCTCATCTATAGCTCCTTGACTCGCAGTAGGGGGCCGGCGACGTCGTAGCCGACGACGGGCCCGTCGCGGCACACCAGCAGCGGGCCCAATTGGCAGTGGCCGCACAGTCCGATCCCGCACTGCATGTTGCGCTCCAGCGATACCCGAATGTCATGGCCGGCTACGCCTTTGGCGATCAGGGCCTCGGCGCCGAACCGCAGCATCGGCTCCGGGCCGCACAGGAATGCGGTGGTGCGGTCGGGGTCCAGCGCCAGCCGACGCAGCGGCTCGGTCACCAGCCCCACTTCGCCGCGCCAGCCTTGGACCGGAACGTCGACGGTGACATGCAGTTCGATCTGCGGATCGTCGGTCCACTTTTCGAGTTCGGTGGCGAACAAGAAGTCCGCGCGCGAGCGGGCACCCACGATCAGCGTTACCTTGCCGTAGCGGGAGGGTTGGGCCAGCGCACCCAGCACCGCCGGGCGCAGCGGGCACAGCCCCACACCGCCGGCGACCATGACCAAATCCCTTCCCGCGGCTTCCTCTAGCCCCCAGGTGGTGCCGAACGGGCCCCGCACGCCAACGATGGTGCCCGGCTCCGCGTCGTGCAGGGCACGGCTGACCGCCCCGACCGCACGGACGGTGTGTGTGATCGAGCCGTCCGTGACCGTGGGATCGCCGCTGATCGAAATCGCCACCTCGCCGACGCCGAACGCGTAGAGCATCATGAACTCTCCGGGCTGCGGCGTGCGCAGCGCTTCGCCGAGAGGTTCGAGGCACAAGGTCGCCGAATCGGGGCTTTCCACGACGCGGCTGCGTACCCGGTACGGGTTCGGCGCCATCGCCGAAGGTGGTGCGACGCTGCTCGCTCCGTCAGTCATCGCGGGCCATCTTGTTCATTTCTTCGGTGATGTCGATGCCGGTGGGACACCACGCAATGCACCGCCCGCAGCCGACACAGCCCGACATGTCGAACTGGTCGTGCCAGGTGCCCAGCTTGTGGGTCAACCAATGCCGGTACCGCGAGGCGCCTGATTGGCGCACACTGCCGCCGTGGACGTAGGTGAAATCGAACTCATAGCACGACGCCCACTGCTGCCAGCGTTCGGCATGTTGACCGGTGAGATCGCTGACGTCTTCGGTGCTGGTGCAATAGCAGGTCGGGCAGACCATCGTGCAGTTGCCGCACGTCAGACAACGGCCGGCCACCTCCTCCCACTGCGGCGATTCGCGTGACTGGATGAGCAGGTTTCGCAGATCCGTGTCCGGCATCTGGCGGCCCATCCGATGCGATGCCGCCTCCACCGCGGCCCGCGAGGAGCTGATCTCCGCACTGCCGGCCGCCCGGTGCGGTATAGCGGCGAGCACGTCAGCGCCCTCTTGAGTGCCTACGTCGACGAGGTAGGTCACGGCATCACCGTCAAGGCGCTCGGTAAGGGAAAGGTCGTAACCCGGTCCGGCCGCGGGGCCGGTGCCCATCGAGGTGCAAAAGCACAGCCCGCCCGGTTCCGTGCAGTTCACCGCCACCACGAAGATCTCTCGATGCCGTCTGACGAACGAGTTGTCGGGGAACTGACCTCGTCCGAGCACCCGGTCGAGGGTCGTGATCGCGGCCAGGTCACATCCACGCACCCCGAGGAACGCGTAGCGCGGAACCTCCTCGTCGGATTCGGTAGTGCCGGACCCGTCCCGGGTGCCGGACCACAACCGACGCCGTGGTGGGTGCAAGAACTGCTTCCACGACTGCGGCCCGGACGAATGCCCGAATGCCGCATCGTCATCGCGGCGGCGCACACGGTAATGCCCAGGAGCCACCTCGACGCCCCACCCCCGCGGCAGGTCGGCGGCCGACTCGAGTTCGTCGAGCACGATCGCGTTGTCTCGCAACGTCGGACCGACAACGCGATATCCGCGCTCGATCAAGACCTCGACAAGGCCGTGCAGCGCGGCCGCATTCAACAACGCGACCTCGGAATTCTCCCCGTATCTGCTCACCGACTCATCATCCGCCAATCCGCTTGTGCTGTGTAGGGCTTCGGGACTTCGCACCATTCGAAATGGAATGACAGTTCACTACCGATTCTGCCGGCCATCAGCTACGAGGCGTCTGCGAGGCATCTGATGTCACGCTCCCACGCAGCGTCGCGCGCCCGATCAAGACGTGACCGCACCGCGGCCACAAGTGCTGCCATCCCAACACCCACAGCCAGCAACGCCACCCCGGCCATACCGACCGCTTCACCCAGGGCGAGCCAAGTCGGGGTCGGCGGGACTACGGGGTTGCCGTCCTTGTCCACCCAAATGTCGACGCTCTCGCCCGATTTGACTTGGCCGCTGAATTGAAGCGGGCCGGTACGCTCGCCAGACGCCATCGGCCACCTCGCTTGCACGACGGTCACACCCAAGTCCTCGACCCAGATGTCGGCGACCGTTGCCATGACGCGGTGACGGTCGTGCGCTTCTTGCGTGTACACGCGATCGCGCGCGCCGTACGTTACGGCGCCCACCACACCGGCGACGGGTACCGCGATCAGCGACGCAACGAGCGCGACCAACATGACCAAGGCTTCGATGCGGTCTGCGCGCCGAACCAACGGGTTGCGGCTGAAGGCGCGAGCAGTTCGCCAGCAGCGCGGGTCCAACGTGAACGTTTGCATCACGACTTCCTTGAGCCGCCGCAATTTCGGTGGCCATTATTAGGCAATGTTGTGCTCGCGATCAGTCAACCACTCGACGAAATCGGAGAGTTCGCGTCGCGGTGTCGCCGGCAAGGGGTCCGCGTTAATCGGGGCCCAGCCCACCCGAAGGAGCATCTGCGGATGGTTGCTATCACCGAAGATGTCGGATCGGACCGCCTCGCGCGTTTCAGGGGTCTCCAGTGGTTCGGTGACCGGGCAACTGGCCAATCCCATCGATGTGGCGGTAAGAAGCACGACGCTAGTGGTCTCACCGGCGCGTAGCTGTGCCAGCCGATCGTCGTTCCGGGTTCCCAGCGCAACCACGACGGCATTGTCGTCGTCGGATGACGAATCCGGCGGCATGGGCAGCACTGGACCGGCGAAGAACCGACCCGGAATCTTCGCGTGCTGGTCCGGTACTGGCGTGTTACGGGCAGGAACGCCCGCTACCGAGGCGTAGCGCCCGCTCCATTCGGAGAGCTCCGCAAGGTAATCGTTGTTCAAGTGATCCCGGACGGACTGGGCGACAATCTTGTGCAGGTTGTCGATGTCTTCGACTTGGCACAGCGTCACGCCATTTCGGGCCGCCCGCGCAGCCATTAATGCAATATCGGCCACGGGTACCGGCCAGGAGCTGTAGTAGCGTCGATCGGTTCGCCGCCGCGGTATCGCCGCGGCAAGCGCTATATCGACGGCGTCAGCAGGGTGCGGAGAAAGTTCGATCGCGGCGAGGTGACTGGGGTCTGCCGGATTCGGTAGCCGAGTCACCTTGGATCGCCACCCGACTGCTGCGAAGGCAACGACGCAGTGGTGTAACGCCGCGCCGCAACTCAGGATCAAGTCCCGGCCATCCGGGTCGATGTTGGGTAGTTGCCGGCTTCCGTCGGAGTAAAGATGCAGGCTGGCCGCATCTACCCGCCACCGCCACGGTTGGGTGTTATGCACCGAAGGCGCTCGAGATGCCAACGTAAGGGCCGTGCGGATGGTGCCGGCATCCGGAAACCGCGCGTTCATGGCCATTGTTCCCTTCGGTAAAACTTCTTCGTAGCTAAGATCGCGCAATGACCCCGGCGGCACGAGAGTACGACGGCTCTAGCCGAAAGGACTTTGTGCCAATACCGATGTGACCTATACACGATGAATTCGCCGCGCGGTTACGCTGCGGCCGCAAGGGCCACATCAACGGACAACTGGTCGCCGACGGCATAGGCTGTAAACCTCATCACAGCCTCCTCGATCAGCCTTAAGGGTTAATCCGACCACTCCGCTGATCGGGCCTGTAGGGCCGAACGGAACTGGGTGGCAGTGCTTCGGTTGTGCTTTGTAGCATGCCGAGGTCCTTGCCCCCAGGGCCCTTGGTCCCCCGGGTCCCGGGGGCCAACGGCCCTTGGACTAGGGCCCGCGCGAGTCCGGCTTGGCGGCCTTATCGGCTTGTGTCGCGATCTGGTCGCGCGCCGCCAACCTGGCCGCGATCGACGTGGCGGCGATCGTCAGCAAGGCGCCGAATATCAACGCCGCCGGTTCACCCGCGGCGAGGAGGTGTTCCTGGGTGCCGATAGTGGCCGCGGCCACCGGCACGCCGAGCTGCGCGGCCGAGAGCACCGCAAACCTCAGCGGCTGGCCGAGCAGCCTGCCGGCGCAATGCGCCAGTACGGCACAAAGGCCCAGACCTGCTCCCAGTGCAATGAGCTTCGGGTGCGAACCCAGCTCGCGCACCTGCAGTGAAGCGCCCAGCCAGACAAAGAACAGCGGGCTGAAAAACCCCTCGGTGATTCCGAACAGCTGACGTGCCAGCCGTCGCGGCTCGCCGACCACGGAAACCACCAGACCCACCGCGAAGCCCGCCAGCATGATCGACACGTGGGTGGTGACGGCCAGCGCCGCCAGCGCGAACAGCACGATCAGGTTGGTCCGCAATTCCAGCGCAAACCTGTGCTTCTCGGAAAAGACGTGCACGCGGCGGCGTCCGCCCTTGATGTCGACCGCGCGCAGCAGCACAAAGAACACCACCGCGCAGCCCGCTACCGCCAGCGCACCCAGTGCCGCCATGGGCGCCCGCCGAACGTCGATCACCAACGGCAGCAACACAATACAGGCGACATCCGCAATGGCGATCTGCGTAATCACCGAAAGCACCTGCGGTCCCCGCAACTTCAGCGAATCGATCACCGGCAATGCCAGCGCCGCCGACGACGACGCCATCAGTACTGCGTAAAGCGCCGGGTGGCCGGTTCCGAACTCCGCCGCCAGCCCGAAAGCCAGAGCCACCGCGACGCCGCCGCTCAGAGCCGCCCGCGCCAGCGCCAGGGGTAACGCCGAACGCATTGTGCCGGCGCGGACCGGCACATGGGTGCCCACGACAAACATGACCAATGCGAAACCGATGTTCGCCAATAGCTGAAACGTCGGGTCGTCGACGTCCACGACGCCGAAACCGGTCTCGCCGACGACGAGCCCCGCGATCAGCTCGCCGATGACTACCGGTATCCGCAAGCGCGGCAGTGAGGCCAACAGCGGACCGGCGAAACCTATCGCGGTCAGCAGCGCGAGGGTGTGGAAGCCAAATCCGTGCACGTCAGCGGCCCTTCCGCTGCGGCGAACCCAGTAGGCTTCCGGCCGCTCTCCCGGTCAGCACGAAGTCATTTTGCATTCTTCGGGGTCGAAGTCGATGGACCCGACGCTGAGGTTCGTAAAATCCGCGCAGAAACGGCATGCAAATGGCCCCCGGAGAAGTCTCCGAGGGCCATTGCGCTGGTAGCGGGGACAGGATTCGAACCTGCGACCTCTGGGTTATGAGCTAACCGGTCGCGGTCTTCCCCGATACACTCGGTCTCTTAGCTGCAGGTCAGCGCAGTTCAGCGATCCAACCTGTCTCGCCACGTCCCGCTTGTTCGCATCGGTTCCACCGTGTTCTGTGGCGAAATCCGTGGCCACGGTTGAGGCGATGTCCATCGAGTGGACCACATCAGCGAACAGAACCGTGACCTGCTTGTACTCCGCCGATCGGCTGACCTGTGTGACCGGTGCACCGCACTCGTTACAGAACTTGGAATTTCAGCGGCAGTTCCATGCCACACGAAGCCCACGCCAGTCCCGCTGCTGTCAGCGCACGGCGAGCGTCGTCCACGCCAATATCGTGTCACTGCTGGTCAACGATGTCCGTCATATCGCCGTGCCAACTAAGAGACGACTGAGACGAAGTTCTGAGACTCTCGAATGTCGTCTATTTCGAGACCGCTTCTAGTTTTGTTCGAGCCTGTTCGATTTGGTCGTAGGCGTACGTCGCCATGGTGGCGGTGGTCATGGTCTCACCCTTGCGGGCGAGCGATTCGTAGGTCTGGTCGCCGAGGACTTCGCGCAGGTGGGCGATCGCGGTGTTGATGTCGGTGAAGAGCGGGGTGAGGGGGTTGACAGCGAAGCCTGCGATGGTGGCTGCCGGTTTATAGCGTCCGAGGCGGTCGAAGAAGGCGGCGAGCACGCCTAGGGGGCTGCGGATCATGGCAGTGTTGCCGCAGTCGTGGAAGTTGCGGATGGCCAATGTGCAGTAGTCGAGCGCGGCCAGTGGGTCACCGCATTCGGCCTCAACGCCAAACAGAATGACCGCCGCGTGTGACTGGTTCCAGCGAATGCCGGTGTCTTGAGCAATCGCGAAGGCCCGGCGCAGGGCTTTCAGCGCGCGACCCGGATCTACATCGCGGAGCGCCCCAGAAGTTTGCACGGGTGTTCACCCAAGATGTGGCATAATAGTGGCATTAATCGCATACGCTTAAGCACTACAGTCGACGCCGAGCTGTTGAGCAGCGCACGCGGCGTGCGGCCGGGGAGGACTGACGCAGCCCTGATCGATGAGGCTCTTGGGGCATTACTTGCTCGTCATCGATCGGCCGAGGTGGATGCGAGCTATGCGGCCTACGACAAGCACCCGGTTGATGAGCCCGACGAGTGGGGCGACCTAGCGTCGTGGCGGCGGACGGCTGGAGACTCGTGAGCGCACTTCCGGCACGCGGAGAGGTGTGGTGGTGTGAGATGGCCGAGATCGGCCGGCGTCCAGTCGTTGTGCTCTCGCGCGATGCCGCGATCCCTCGGCTTCGACGCGCACTCGTCGCACCCTGCACCACGACCATCCGGGGGCTGGCCAGCGAGGTTATTCTTGAACCCGCTTCCGACCCGATCCCGCGCCGTTCCGCGGTGAATTTGGACTCAGTCGAAAGTGTCTCGGTTGCGGTGTTGGTCAATCGGCTTGGCCGCCTCGCCGACACCCGGATGCGCGCGATCTGCGCGGCCCTCGAGGTCGCGGTCGACTGCTCTGGATGACGTCAGCAAACCAGCGAGAATCCGAACCGGATTCTGATGAGCGCTTTCGAGGGCCGCGCGGCTCATCGAGCGAGACGGCTCGGGGCCAAGCGAATCATGGTCGACAGCAATGCGCAGACGCCCGAATACGACGGCATCAAATATGCAGCTTTACTGTGGATAACCGCTGATATCCACGCAAAACCACGCCATATTCCCTAACTGTCTGTGCGACAACCGCTTTCGTGATGCGACCTATGCCGAAGTGTACAGTACGATTTCTAATACAGTTCACATCAACGGATTTCGATGCCGCCGGGTCCTGCTCAGTTCCGAGTTTGGTGTTTCATCGTGTTAATCGAACTAGTCGATACCCAAGAGGGTGGTTCGGAGTGGTTGGGCAAGCGCCGCTCCCCCGCCGGGGGATTCGTGAGGGGGACCCGTTTTGTGGTCCAGTCGCTTATGCGGCTTGGGGTTGGTGGGTCTTGGAGCGGTCGAGCTTCAGTGCGCAGTCGCCTCTAGGTGCAAAAATATTGCCCGTTGAGCAGACAATTCGACGGTGGTGAGTAGGAACCGGTCAGCACGCCTCTTAGACCACCTGTGGCTGAACCACCGGGTGCAATGATGCGATTCCAATTCGCGGGGGTGAGAACATAGTGCGTGCCAGATTGTGCAAGGGTGCTATTCCACGTGTGCGAGACGGATTCTCCCATCGGCAAGTCGAATTCAAGCTTCCAATCGGTTAGCGGCACCGTGCTCGAGTTGGTGATGGTGAAGTGGGCGATGAAACCGGTCTGCCACGTCGATGTCACCGACAACGTCGCCGTGGCCGCAGCCGCATGAGCTACGGGGGTGATGGCGAGTCCGAGGATGGCAACTATCAATGCCGACACAATTACGTGAAGCGCTGTGCGCCAGCGCTTCACGTAATTGTCCAGTCCGACCATAGCAGCCAACACTAAAGCCAAACAGGCGATATCGGCCCTCGCATCGCGGGTAAGCTGCAGTACCTTTGCTCAACTGAAACCGTCATGAAATTTTAGCCTCGATCCACCCTGAACCATGTATCGGCCCGGCCGAACGCGAACTTGCGGACGGGGAAAGCCAGAACGCCAGCCTCATCGGGGGCGCGGAGTCGTTCAGCCGCCAGCAAACGAGCGGTCTTGCGCACCACCCCTAGGGCGCGGCCGGCCGGTATCGCGACATCGACCGCACTCCCCCGTCAGCACCGCTCACGGTTCCACGGCGACCGCATGAGCAGGAATACGGCGGAATCGAATATGGCGGGTTACCAGTATCCGCGACGTACCGTGTTCCGACACGTGCTCGGGTATCCGCCTCCACACTGTCGCTGCATTCGTGCAGATCGATACAGTGGAGTTCGTGGCTGGCCTCCCTGATACCCCGTCCGACCCGGCCGTGGTGGTCCTCAACCCCGATGATGAGATCACGCCGGAGTCTTTCACCGCGTGGCTTGATCGTCGTCAGGCGGGAGAACCGGTCGATCCTGGGGTACGGGCTGCTGACAGTCTCGCTGAAGCACGCGACGCTGGCGAGGTGTGAACTCAGTCGTCATCGACGCCTCCGCTGGCGTCGAGCTGGCAGCCGATACGCTTCGGGGGCGAGCGCTACGGACGTTGTTGTACACCGACGCAGTGCCGTGGGTGCCCGAGCTGTTCTTTGTGGAATGCGGAGCGGTGCTGCGCCGATGGGACCTGAACCGCATCCTGACACGCGCCCAGATCGATCAGGCCCTCGACGCTCTGATGGGCTGGCCGTTGCGCGTCACTCAGGTGCGTGGGTTGTTCGCCGACGCATGGCGACTACGAGCAAACGTCACCTTCGCCGACGCCGTATACGTGGCGCTCGCCGCGCACCTTGGCGCCGACCTCCTTTCTGATGATGGCCGACTGACCAACGCTCCTGGCCTGCCGGTTCGGGTACTGCACCTGCCAGGTTGACAGCTGAGCCGTCCAGGGCAAACACGCAGCATCGGCGCAGTACGTCTTCGGGGCGTTGCATGCCGATGTTTCGCCGTGCGCTCAACCGTCTATGGCGGTGCTTTAGGGACGATGAGCCGCCTCGATGAAGCTCTCGAAGTCCTGCAGCGCGCCCTGCGGCTTAACGAAGAACTCGCGGAAAACCGTCTTTTGGCAAACGATGACCGAGACGCCGCGGAGCAGGCCGCCGCAATCATCACTGGCAAATGGTCGGATCCAGAAGCTTAAGGCGATACCCAGTTAACTAGTAAGTCCAGCTAATGTGGCCAAATCCGTGGCAATCCCGCATGAAAATGACCCCAGAGGTCGCACCTCTGGGGTCATTTCCGCTGGTAGCGGGGACAGGATTCGAACCTGCGACCTCTGGGTTATGAGCTAGCCGGTCGCCGTCTCTCACGTTGCGATCGGTCTCATATCTGCAGGTTAATTGCCGTCCTTCCGTCCCGCCTGTTTCACCCTGTCGCGCTTGTTCGGATCGTTTTCACCGTGTTCTGTGGCCAAATCCGTGGCCAACTCACCGAGAATCGATGACGACCCGGGCAAATCCCGCGGGCGTAGAGCAGGAGTCGCGGCGTGCCGATCGCCGCGCGCTAAAGAACCGAGTAGACCGCTGTCGGCAAGCGACGGCTCAGCCGCGACCAACGGATTACGAGTCCCTAGCCAGCGCGATTCCGACCAGGCAAATAGTTAGCTGATTCGCCCCTTCTAGCCTGTAAGACAGCAAATCTGCGCGTTGCCGGTACGTGCCGGTACGGCCCGGTACGGCTACAAATCGCCCCCGGTCGCCTGGGTGACGCCGGGGCGAGAAGCGGCCGCGCCCTGTTAGCTACCGCTGCTATTTCGTACGGCTACGCGGCCAACGCGTATCGCACGACTTAAGCCAGCGGCGAACTGATGGAACTGGGGTTAAAGCGATTAGCACGGTACAGGCCATCAATGAATATCGGGCAGGCAGCGCCGCCATGTCAGCGGCCCGGAGCAGTTCAGGGCCGTGATCGCGAGCCAGCCCCGGTTGTCATGGCCAACCCGAGGCCGCAAAGAGAGGTGCGTACGCCCATGAACTGCAGGCCAGCGGCTTTACCCGATCTTGACCATGCATTGAATCGTCCCGCGGACCCTGGCTGATGTGAGTACGCTTCCATCGGTGGAACTGGGTGTTTTGGGACCTCTCCAGGTCCGGCAAGACGGAGCGCCCGTGACGATCCCGGGCGCTAAGCCTCGTGCCATCCTCACGATGCTCGGGCTGCACGGCGATTGCGTGGTGTCGGCCGACACGCTCGTCGAGTTGCTCTGGGGCCAGGATCCGCCGCGCACCGCGGCCAAGGCCCTGCAGACCCACATCTCCTCGCTACGCCGCGCCCTGGGCGACGGCTTTGTTCTCACGGAGGGCGCGGGTTGGACCCTGGCCGGCGCAGAGATTGATGCCCCGCGCTACAAATCGGCCGCCCGGCTCGCACGCGACGCCGCTGCCACCGGTGACACCAGTCAGGCGGTGGCCCGCTTCGAGGAGGCGTTAGCACTCTGGCGCGGAATCCCCGAGCTCCCCGACGGCCGCCGGGGAACCTCGGAAAAGACGCGCTGGATCGAGGGCCATGCCGCGCTGGTGGAGGATCGGGCCGATGCGCTACTGGCGACGGGCCGCGCCGCGGAAATCGTTGGCGAGCTCGAGGCCGCGGTGGCCGATGCGCCGCTGCGCGAGAGGCGATGGGGCCAGCTGATGCTCGCCCTCTACCGCGCCGGCAGGCAGGGTGAGGCCCTGGGCGCCTATCAGCGGGCGCGGGCGCTGCTCGCCGAGGAACTCGGGGTCGATCCGGGACCGGAGCTTCGCCGGCTCGAGGCCGCGATCGTCGCGCAGGACGCTGCGCTGGAAATCCTCGCAGCACAAAATGCTTCGGCAGTGACGCGCGCTGTAACCTTCCTGCTGACCGACATCGAGGGGTCGACGGCCGCCTGGGAGGCCGACGCCGATGCCATGGCGGTGGCGCTGGCACGGCACGACGAGCTCGTCGAACAGGTCGTCACGTCACGCGGCGGACGGCTGATCAAGACACGCGGCGAGGGCGATGCCACGTTCTCGGTCTTCGAGCGGCCGTCGGGGGCTGCGGCCGCGGCTTTGGAGCTGCAAGATGCGATCGCCCATGAGCCGTGGGCGCTGGCCGAGCCCATGCGGATCCGGGTCGCCTTGCACACCGGGGAAGTCGAGCTGCGCGACGGCGACTACTTCGGTCGGGCGGTCAACCGCGCCGCGCGCCTGCGGTCGTTGGCCTCCGGTGGCCAGATCCTGTGCTCGGGCGCAACCGCCGAACTCGTCATCGACTCACTGTCCGACGACGTGGTCCTCGCCGATCTGGGGACGCGCCAGCTGCGCAACCTCGCGCGCCCCGAGCGCGTTTTCGAGCTCCGGCTGGAAGCGGTCGAGGACCGTCCTCCGGCGGACTCCACCGATGCACTTATGCAGCGCCCGAGCCTGCCGACTGTGCTCGCTGGCCCCGGCCCGTTCGTCGGGCGCGGGCGCGAGCTTGAGCGATTGTCCTCCGCGTGGCAGACCGTGCTCGCCGGCGGTACGAACGCGGTGCTGATCGCCGGCGAACCGGGTGTCGGCAAGACGCGGCTGGCGGGCGAATGGTCCCGACAGGCCTATGACCAAGGCGCCGCAGTGATCTACGGCCGTTGCGACGAAGACCTCGGCGCTCCGTACCAGCCGTTCGCGGAAGCCCTGCGTTCGCTGGTTCCGTGCCTCGGCGCCAGCGCGCTTCGCGGGTTGCGGGGGGTGGAAGCGCTACTCACGCTGGTTCCCGGGCTGACCGACGTCCTGCCGGACCTGGCCGCGCCGACCCGCGCCGACCCCGACACCGAACGCTACGCGCTGTTCGACGCCGTCGTCGCGCTACTGGGAGTCGCCTCGGCGAGCGCGCCCGTCGTGCTGATCCTCGACGACCTGCACTGGGCAGCCAAACCCACGCTGCTGCTCTTGCGGCATCTCCTGCGCTTCGGCGAGCACACCCGCGTGCAAATCGTCGCCACCTACCGCAGCACCGACCTGGACCGCGCCCACCCGCTGGCGGCCATGCTCGCCGACCTCCACCGTGACGGCACCGCTCACCGCCTTGCGCTCAGCGGACTGGACACCGACGACGTGACCGCCTACGTCGCCGAGGCCGGCTACCACGACGAAGAGCTGGCGCGGGCGCTGGCAACGGTCACGGGAGGCAACCCGTTCTTCCTTATCGAGGCACTGCGGCATGTCGACGAAAGCGGCGGCCAGTGGAATCCGAGCACCCTGCCCCAAGGAGTTCGTGAAGCCGTGAGCCGCCGGCTGTCCCGGCTTCCGGCGGACACGAACAAGGCCCTCGCGGCGGCCGCGGTCGTCGGCAGCCGCTTTGCCTTGGAACTGGTCGAGCGGGTGGTCGGCGACGACCTGGTCGATGCGTTCGACGAGGCGTGCAAGGCCGGCATCGTCATCGAGGAGCCCGGCGGTCGCTACCGGTTCAACCACGCCCTCGTCCGGCAGTCGCTGCTCGCCGAGCTGCCGTCGGTGCGGCGCATGCGGTTGCACCAGCGCATCGCCACGACGTTGGAGAGCGAGCCGGGCGCCGACGACGAGCTTTTGGCTGAATTGGCGTACCACTACTTCGAATGTGCGTGGGCGGGAAACGCGGGCAAGGCCGTCGAGTACTGCTGGCGTGCGGCGGACCAGGCGATGGCCCGCCTCGCCTACGAGGGCGCCGCGGACCTTTACGGCCGGGCGCTGCACGCCCTGGAGGAGATTGACGACGAGCTGCCCGACCGCGCCGACCAGGTTGCCGAGCTGCTGGTCGCACGCTGCGAGGCTCTGCTCGCCGCGGGCGACGTGGCGTCGGCGGCGGATGCGGTGTCGCAATTCCAAGCAGCGACGGTCGATTCGGCCCGTCTCGCGGCATGGGCGACCTGCTTCGACGGCCAACTCTCGATGCTGATCCACCCCGAGCGGCTCGACGAGGTCGAGGCCGCGGTCGGCGCGGCCGGCGCCAAGCTGGCCGAACTGGACGACGCCGCCGGAGAAGCCAAGGCGCACACCGTCCGTGCCGGATGCCTGTCCCGCCTCGGGAGAATCGGCGATTGCGAAATCGCCCTGGACGACGGCCTCACCGCGGCGCGGCGCGCGGGTGAGCACCGCCGGGTGAACGCGGTGCTGGCGGGCGCGCCACTCGCGGCGCTGTGGGGACCCAACCCGGTTCCGCGCGCGGGCGGGCGGTGTCTGGACGTGGTGAGGCTGCTGCGGATCACGACCGACTCCCCCGCGGTCGAGGCGACCTCGACACGGTGCCAAGCCGTGTTGGAGGCCTTCCGTGGCCGCGCCGCCGCGGCCCGGCGGATGATCGACTCGGCCCGGCGCACGGTCACCGAGCTCGGCCTGCGTCACGCCCTGCTCGAGGTCGAGCAGTTCGCCGGAATCGTCGAGCTGGTCGCGGACGATCCCGCCGCAGCCGAGCCGCATCTGCGCAAGGCCTACAAGGGATTTCGTCGTATGGGTCTTGACACCGATACCGCCGAGACCGCCGTGCTGCTGGGCCGCACCTGTCTGGCGCTGGGCCGTGACGCCGAGGCCGACGAATTGTGCACTGAGAGTGAGCGCCTGGCCGGACATGCGCTCAAGCCGTCGATCGCTTGGCGCACGCTTCGGGCGCAGTTGCTGTCGCGCCGAGGTCAGCACAGTGAGGCTCGGGTAGTCGCCGAGGCTGCCGTCGGCGTTGCCGAGCACACCGACGCGTTGGTGGATCACGCCGACGCATGTCTTTCGCTGGCAAGGCTTTTGCGTACCGCCGGTGACGTCGCCGGGGCGCGAGCCGCCGCCGAGCGGGCGGTCGGGTTGTATGAACGGAAAGGCGCTGCTTCGCTTGCCGAGAAGGCGCGTAAAATTCTCGGCGCCGAACCATCGGCTCCTCCCCTAGCCGCTGAAACCGAGCCGCCGCACGTCGAGTTGGATAATGCGTGCCTACGAGTGATTGCCAGCGGAGATGCGGCCGTCCGTCGGCGGGCCTGGGACGAGTTCCAGCGACATCTCGCGACCGATGTCGTGTTCGAAAGTCGCTGCAAGATTGTCGGTGTCGGCAGTGCCGATCTTCGATCTGGGCAATGGCAACGCGAGGTGCGACGACTTCTCGAGGCGGGGGAAACGGTTGTGCACCGTCGTGTGGCTGTCGCTGTGCGAGGCGAGCGATTGGCTCTCACCCGAGTGGAGGTCGGCACCCCAGACGTGAGCCTCGGGGCGCCGCGGACCGAGGCGTTGCAGCTATGCGGCGTCGACGAGGATGGTCGAATCACGCTGGAGTTGTGGTTCGATATCGAAGACCTCGACGCCGCGATCGCCGAACTCGATGCCGCGCACGCCCGCTTGCAGGACGAGCCCCCGATCGCGCGGCGGCCGGAAAACGCAGCGGCCCTTGTATTCGAGCACGTCTGGTCGCACTTCGCGGCTCGCGATTGGGACGCCATGGCTGGCTCCGTGGCCGATGATTATGTCGGTATCGATCACCGACGCGTCGTGAGTGCCGAGACTCAACACAGCCGAGATGACGTGATCCGAGACTTGCAGGCGGCCGCCGACGTCGGCTTCACGATCTCGATGGTGAGCGCCGTGGCGATCCGCGGGGAGCGTCTCGTCCTCGCACGTGTTCGCGCATCCGGCTCGGATCCCGAGGCGATTCAAAACGATGCCCTTAATGTCGTTGAGATCGATACCGCTGACCGGATCGCGAAGGTCATCACGTTCGACCTCGAAGACATCGACGCCGCCCTCGCAGAGCTCGACGCGCGTTACCTCGCCGGCGAAGCGGCAGCCCACGCGCACACGTGGTCGGTAATCAAGGAGGCCTATGCCGCGCTCAATCGTCACGAACTCTCTGCGACGCTTGACCGGATCAGCCTCGATCACCGAAGGGCGACAACGGTTCCGCCTGGCGACATGGCCGCGAGTGTCCGCGCCACGTGGGACGTCGCGCCAAACATCAGCCGCTCGATCGAGGCCGTGCATCGGCTGAACAACCTCGGCGCGGTGATCACCCATACGGCAAGCGGGACGTCGCAAGAGGGCTTTGACGCCGAGTGGCGGCTTGTCGCCCTTTTTACGGTCACGGGCGAGCTGATCAGCCGCGCCGAACTCTTCGACGAGACAGACCTAAACGCCGCGCTCGCGAGATTCGACCAGCTGAGCCAGCCAGCATCACGGCTGGAAAACACGGCGAGCCAAGTGGCCGAGCGCTTCTTAGCCCAATTTGCCGGGCACGACTGGGACGGGATGACGGAGATACTGGCCGACAACTTCTCCAGTGACGATCGCCGTGGGGTCGTGGGCGCCGGAGTCCGACACGGTCGAGACGCCCAGATCGCGGACATGCAGGCGATCGCCGACCTGTGGGTCGCGAACTTCACGTCTACCGTCATGGCAACCCGCGGGGAGCGCCTCGTCCTGATGCGTGCCGGCCTCTCGTTCCGCGATCAAGGACCCGAGGCGTTCCTCACAGAGGTGCTCGGCATCGTCGAGATCAACGCCGACCAGCAAATGGTCGCGCTCGTCTCGTTTGGCCTTGACGATTTCGACGCCGCCATCGCTGAACTGGACGCCCGCTACCTCGCCGGCGAAGCCGTCGCCCACTCGCAGACATGGTCGGTCATTGCAGCGGCCTACGGCGCACTCAACCGGCACAATCCGCCTCCGATCACACCGGGCTGCGTCAGCATTGACCATCGCCGTGCGACAGCCTTCGCCCCCGGCGAGATCTCCGAATTCCTAAGTGCTGCATGGGATCTAAGCCGGGATATCACGATCTACATCGAGGCCGTACATCGGTTGAATAACCTTGGAGCGCTAGTCGCCTACACGGCATATGGAACCTCGCACGAAGGTTTCGACGCCGAGTGGCGCGAGATCGCCATTTCGACGGTCGAAGGCGACCTGATCAATCGCTGCGAAGTATTCGACGAGAGAGACCTAAACGCCGCGATCGCGCGCTTCGATCAACTCAGCCGGCCGGCACCGCGGCTGGAAAACGCGGCATGCCGAGCTTACGAGCGCGTGCAGGCATGCTTCGCGGCCCGCGACTGGGACGCCATGGCAAACGCGATCGCGCACAACATGGTTGACGACGATCGTCGACGCATGGTGAATGCCGGCATCCGACGCGGCCGGGATATCGAAATCGCCAATAGTCAAGCCGTCGTGGACATCGGCGGGGAGAGAATTACCTCTACCGTCATCGCGACCCGCGGCGAAAACGTCGCGCTTTGCCGCTCGTGTATCTTCGGGCAGGGCCAGCAGTCGGGGGCATTCCGCATCGAATTTCTCAGCGTCGTTGAGAGCGACGCCGACGAGCGGTTGGCGTCCCACGTCGCGTTCGACCTCGACGACATCGACGCCGCCATAGGCGAACTCGACGCCCGCTACCTCGCCGCCGAAGCCACCGCCCACGCGCACACCTGGTCGGTGATCACCGGGGCCTACGCCGCGCTCAACCGGCGTGAGCATCCAGCAACGACACCAGATTGGGTGAACGTCGACCACCGACGAGGAATATCCTTCGCGCCTGGCCAAGTGTCTGAATTGCTCGCCAACTGGACCACCGCCGACCTGAGTAACTCCATCGAGGCGGTGCATCGGCTGAACGACCTCGGAGCTGTCGTTACCAATGTGACGCATGAAAGCTCGCAAGAGGGCTTCGAAGCCGAGTGGCGGGGGCTCAGCATTCTCACGGTCGAAGGCGACTTGATCGACCGCTTAGAAGTCTTCGACGAGGCCGACCTGGAAGCCGCGCTCGCGAGGTTCGAGGAGCTGAGTCGGCCCGCGTCGCGGCTGGAAAACGCGGCAAGCCAAGTGGACCAAAGTTTCAACGCGTACTTCATGGCCCGCGACTGGGCCGCGATGGCGGAGATCCTGGCCGACGACGTTTGCGTCGACGATCGCCGCCGGGTGGTGAATGCCGGGGTCGTGCGCGGCCGGGACGCCCTGATCGCGAATATGCGGGGACTCGTCGACGTCGGGGCCGCGGATCCGACGGCGACCGTCATTGCGACCCGTGGCTGTCGCCTCATCCTCGTCCTTCAGCACATGTCGGGCGGAGGCCCCGACGTGTTCGACATCGAAATGCTTGCCGTCGTCGAGATCAACGCGGACAACAGGATCGCGGCCGTCGTCGCGTTCGACCCCGACGACTTCGACGCCGCCCTCGAGGAGCTCGACGCCCGATACCTCCCCGGCGAGGCGAACCCCCATGCGACCACGTGGTCAGCGGTCACGGACGGCTTCGCCGCGCTCAACCGGCGGGAACATCCGTCGACGACGCATAACTGGGTGAATGTGGACCACCGCCAAGGGACATCGTTCGCCCCCGGCGAGATGACGGCATACATACGCGCCGCCTGGGACCTCGAGCAAGAAGTCAAAATCTATGTCGAGGCCGTGCATGGCCTGAGCGACGTCGGAGCCATTCTGACTTCCGTGACGAAGGGCGTCTCACGAGAAGGCTTCGACGCGGAATGGCGGACTGTCCAGGTACTGGCTTTCGAAGGCCGAATGACGAGCCACTGTGAGCTATTCGAGGAGGCCGACATTGCGACGGCGCTCGCGAGATTCGATCAGCTAAGCCGGCCGGCGCGGCGGCCTGAGAACGTAGCAAGCCGAATTACTGAGCGCCTCCAACGGTACTTCGGGGCCGGCGACTGGACCCAGATGACCGAGATGCTGGCCGACGACGTCTTCAGTGACGACCGCCGCCGAGTCGTGAACGCGGGGGTCAGACTCGGTCGGGACGCCGCGATCGAAGATGCCCGCGCGAACATCGACTTAGGCATTAGGGATATCACATCGACCGTCATCGCGACACGCGGCGAGCACCTCGTCCTTCGCCGTGCCCAGTACTCCGGCGAGGGGTTCCACACCAACATGCTTACTGTCTTCGAGGTCGGCGGTGACAACCGGGTCGTGGCACGCGTCGTGTTCGACCCAGACGACTTCGATGCCGCCATCGCCGAGCTCGACGCTCGCTACCTGGCAGGCGAAGCTGCACCCTACGCGCATGTCTGGCAGATCGGCATGGAAATCCTTGGCGAACTCAATCGTCACGAGCCCGGGCGAATGCTTGCCGGACTTGTGTATATCGATCACCGGCACGTCAGCTTCGCGTCCGAGAACTTCTGTCGCGCGTTCGAGGAATTGTGGGCGCTCGTGCCAGACGCCCGATATCGAATTACAGAGGTGCACGCGCTCAACGCCCACGGCAGCGTTTTCAAAGTCGTCATCGAAGGCACCGATGCCCACGGGAGCGAATTGCAGTGGACGCGTGTGTCTCTCCTCTCCGTTGGTCGAGAGCAAACGCGGCTGGAAGTCTACGAAGAGGATGACGTCGACGCCGCGCTTGCCCGCTTCGAGGAGCTGCGCCCAGAGGCGCGTCGGCTCGAAAACGCGGCAAGCCAAGCGGTCGAGCGTTACTTTGCGCACATCGCAGCTTGCAACTGGGATGCGATGGCGAAGGTAATGGCCGACAACATCTTGACCGACGATCGCCGGCGGGTCGCCAGCGCAGGGATCCGGCGCGGTCGAGATGCTGAGATCGAAAACATGCGGGCGATCGCCGACGTCGTAAACACGCACATCACATCCGTCGTCATCGCCGCCCGTGGGGAGCGCCTCACCCTTGCGCGCATGTGGGGCTACGATCGCGAGTCCGGGCAGTTCCTCATCGAGCTGCTGGCCGTCGTCGAAATCAACTCTCACAATCAGATCGCGGCGATCGTCTTGTTCGACCTCAACGACCTCGAGTCCGCCCTAGGCGAACTCGACGCCCGCTACCTCGCCGGCGAAGCCGCCGCTCACGCGCACACCTGGTCGGTAATCGCGGAGGCTTTCGTTGCCCACAATCGGCGCGAAGTCGCCGCAACGACAGCGGATGCCGTGAGTATCGACCACCGCCGCGTGGCATCGTTTGCGCCCGGTCAGGGGATCGAGTACCTCCGTGCCGGGTGGGACCTCGACCAAACCCTCAGCATCTACATCGAGACAGCGCATCGGCTCAACGATCTCGGCGCGGTTTTCACCTGGGCGGGATATGGAACCTCGCGCGAGGGCTTCGAAGCCGAGTGGCAGGGAGTCAACCTGATGACGGTCGACGGCGGAATGGTCAACCGCAGCGAGGTATTCGACGAAGCAGACCTCGGCTCCGCGCTCGCGCGGTTCGACGAGCTCAGCCGACCGGCGCCCCGGCTGGAAAACGTGGCAAGCCGAGTCGTTGAACGCTTCCAGGAGTGCTTCGAGGCCCGCAACTGGGACGCTATGTCTGAGATATTCGCCGAGGACGTCTCAGCCGCTGACCGCCGGCCGGTGATGAGTGCCGGGACACGACACGGTCGAGACATCAATATCAGCGACTGGCGATCCGTCGCTGAGGTCGGGTTTACGAGCATAACGTCAACAGTCGTTGCCACACGCGGAGAGCGTCTCATCCTCGGCCGCTTCCTCATCTCGACCGCGTACCAGCAGTCCGACGCGTTCCACAACGATGTGCTCGGCATCGTCGAGACTAACGCCGACAATCGAATTGCGGCGTGCGAGATGTTCGACCCCGACAACTTGGACGCCGCCTTCGAGGAGCTCGATGCGCGATACCTCGCGGGCGAGGCCGCCGCTTACGCGCATACGTGGTCGGCAATCGCGAACGCATACGCCGCGGTTAACCGGCACGAATTGCCGCCGACGACGAAGGACTGGGTCAATATCGACCACCGGCGAGGGATAGCGTTTCCACCCGGTGAGCTGGGGGCATACCTCAACGCCACTTGGGATCTTTTCACGCCGGGCGCGTACATCGAGAGTGTGCATCGGTTGAGCAACCGAGGAGCGGTCGTCACCCGAGTGGTGAAGGGGAGTTCGCCGGGCGGCTTCGACGCCGAGTGGCGCGAGATCGGCATGTCGACGGTGGAAGGCGACCTGATCAACCGCTCCGAAATGTTCGACGAGGCAGACCTCGACGCAGCGCTCGCCCGCTTTGAGGAACTGCGCCCCCAGACGCGTCGACTGGAAAACGCGGCAAGCAAAGTGCGCGAACGTCTCCTAGCGCGCTTCGCCGCGCGCGACTGGGACGCAATGACCGAGATCCTGGCGGACGACATTTCCCATGATGATCGTCGTCGGGTGGTGAATTCCGGCTTCCGACGGGGCCGGGCTGCCGTGATCGCCGAAATGTTGGCAATCGCCGAGATCGGGGTTAACAACCATGCGTCAGACATCATCGCGACCCGTGGCGAGCGCCTCGTCCTGAGTCGTACACGATCCTTGGGCCGCGACCAGAGCGCCGAGGCGTTCTACACCGAATTCCTCGACGTCGTCGAAATCGATATCAACGAAAGGATCGTGGCGCGCGTCGTGTTCAACCTAGACGACATCGACGCCGCTTTCGAAGAGCTCGATGCCCGCTACCTCGCCGGCGAAGCGGCCGCGCACTCACACACGTGGTCGATCATCGCGGGGGCCTACGCCGCGCTCGATCGGCACGAACTCCCAGGGGCTACGCAGGACTGGGTGAACATCGACCACCGACGACTCGCGATGATCGAGGAGGGTGGTCTGACCGCATCCATCCGGGCCGGGTGGGACCTCGCGCCCGACAGCGGTATCTGCGTCGAGGCCGTGCATCGGCTGAGCAACCTCGGCGCAGTTGTCACCTGGGCAGGGCATGGGACCTCGCGAGAGGGCTTCGACTCCGAGTCGAGGGGGGTCAGCATTCTGGCTGTCGATGGCGACCTAATCAGCCGCTGTGAACTTTTCGACGAAGCAGACCTCCACACCGCGCTCGCCCGCTTTGCGGAACTGCACCCACAGACACGACGGCTGGAAAACGCGGCAAGCCGAGTGGGCGAGCGTTTCGAGGCGGCCTTCGCGGCCCGCGACTGGGCAGCCAGTGCGGCGATATTGGCCGATGACACGTCCACGGACGATCGCCGTCCATTAGTGGGCGTCGGGGTCCGAAGCGGCAGGGATGTTGTCGTCGCAGACTGGCGGGCGACCGCCGATATCGGGGTAAAGAACCTAACCTCCACCGTCATCGCGACACGTGGAGGGCGCCTCGCCCTGAGTCGTTACCGTTTCGCCGGGCGCGACCAGCGGCCCGAGTCGTTCTGCACCGATGTGCTCGGCGTACTCGAGATCGACACGAACCAGCGGATCACGGCGTGCGTCATGCTCGACCTCGACGACGTCGATGCCGCCTTCGCCGAAATCGATGCCCGCTACCTCGCCGGCGAAGCGGCCGCTCATGCGCATACCTGGTCGGTTGTCTCAGGTGCTTATGCGGCGATGAACCGGCACGAGCTTTTCGCGACGACACCGGATTTCGTCTACATCGACTATCGACCGCTCGTAGCGACCACGGCGAACGATCTGCCCGCATTCATCCAAGCCGGGTGGGATCTCATGCCGGAAATCAGCATCTACATGGAAGCCGTGCACCGGCTGAGTGACTTTGGAGTGGTTGTCACCCATACCGCGCGTGGCATTTCACACGAGGACGTCGAAGTCGAGTGGCGGATGGTCTGCGTCTTCACCGTCGACGGCGACCTGATCAGCCGCCTCGAGACGTTCGACGAGGCGGACCTCGACGGTGCGCTCGCCCGCTTCGACGAGCTCGACCGGCCAGCGCCATTGCTCGAAAACGACACGACGCGGGCCTGAGCGCCGGTCGCCGACGCGTTTAACCGCCACGACATGGAGGTCTCCTCGCCCTCGGTATTGCGGACGGGCGAGTTGAGGACCGGCGAAAAGGCCTTCGTGATGTCGTCGAGGGTCCAGGGCGGCGGGAGGCCGTGCACACCGTGTCCCAGACGGAACCCAGCAGCTGGCGGCTGGAGGTGGAGCCCATCGCCATCAGAGCTCTCGCCTCTCGCTGAGCCGCGTCCGTTACCGCGACACCGATTATGCCGATCGACCGATCACCGTCGACCTCTTGCAAATCGCGGAAGTCGACGACGGCGGACTAGTACTAATGCGCGACAGTGTGACCTTCGATCCCGACGACATCAACGGCGCGTTCGCCGAACTCACGGCCCGCTGGATCGCATCCGGAGAACGCTCTTCCCGGTGCCTGCTTTCGTCAAAACAACTGATGAGGCACGCCTGCCTTCCGCTGTGGAAAACCGCGTTTTGGCAAACGATGACCGAGGCGCCGCCGAGCAGGCCGCACCAATCACCATCGATAAATGGTCGGACCCAGAAGATTTAGACAACAGACAGTTAACTAGGAAACCTAGCTAATGTGTCCAAATCCGTGTCCAACGTCATGAAAATGACCCCAGAGGTCGCACCTCTGGGGTCATTTCCGCTGGTAGCGGGGACAGGATTCGAACCTGCGACCTCTGGGTTATGAGCTAGCCGGTCGGGGTCTCTCACGTTGCGATCGGTCTCATAGATGCAGGTCAATGATCGTCCGTCCGTCCCGCCTGTTTCACCCTGTCGCGCTTGTTCGGATCGTTGTCACCGCGTTCTGTGGCCAAATCCGTGGCCAACTCACCCAGAATTGATGACGACCCTGGCAAATCCGGGGACGTAGAGCAGGAGTCGCGGCGTGCCGCTCACCGCGCGCTAAAGAACCAAGCAGACCGCCACATCGCGGTACCGTCCTCGCCACCGCCCGGCACCACAACCTGAATCGACGTCGCCAATTCTTGCCGGACCCTCTCGCAGCGCCGACCCCAATCGCTTCTGGCCACAATCCGACGAGCAATCAAATCCGACCGCGGTGGGTTGCCGGTAGCCGTTGCTCGACCCAATGCCAGTCGATTCGCTCCTGTTCGAGGCGCACTCGTTCACCCAGCCCGTCTCCGACCAGTTCCGAATAAAGGTCGTACTCGTCAGGCGTCAGTCGCGTCAGGACCGACCTCGCAGGGTGGTCTTCGGTCACCCAACGGTCGCGGTGAGCCAGCAGCGTGTCACGGCCCATCAGCACCGAGCGCGCTCGCGGGAGCCGCGCCCGTAGGCGGTCGAGAATGGCGAATCCGTGAGTGTCGATGTCTCCCCAGTAGAGGACGTCAGCCTCGGCCAGCCATCGCAGCCGGCCTATGCTGTCGACTTCGAAGCCCTTCCCCCAGAACACAATCCCGTCTTCGGGGACATCGACGCTCAGGTAGCTGATCTCGTTTTCGACGATTACCGCTATACGCGGTTCGACAGTGAGCTGTGCCAACTCCTCGGAACGCACCGCCAGCTCAGTCAGCGTCGGCCCCGGGAAACCCAATGCGGGCGAGGGCCGAAGCCGCACCAATCCGGGCTTGCATCGCAGACCGAGATCGGCCAAGAACCCGGAGGCCGTCGGTGAAACGCCAAGCATCGCGGCCAGGACCGTGCGGTGCCTCTCGGCGAACTTGGTGTCAACGCCGGGCGCGCTGATCTCGCGAAGGTATCGCTGCGATTGACGGTGGCTGTCGAGCCAAAAATAGGCAGCGATCAGCTGCGGCATCTCGTGTCCCAGCTCGAGCGCGCGATGCGGATGGCCGACGATCCACTCGCGAACCGGCGGATGCCGGTCCGCCAGGGCGAGGAGGTCGTCGAATCGGCGAACCATCGGCGTCACGCCCAACAAAGCCCAAACCTGCTCGATCGAGGACACCACCGCACGGACGGGCAGTAGGTTGCGGCCGATCTGTCGGCCACCGATCGCCCGCCATTGCAGGGCATATCGGCTGTCGTCGCGGCGGCCGGCATCGAGGGCGGCCACCCACTCGCGCGCGGCGGCGACGTCGTCACCGACCCGCGACGGTTTGGGGCCGCGCAGCGGCACTTCGATCGGCTGAAAGGGATCGCCGTTGGCGTGGGCGCGCAGCAGCGATCCGTCGTCCCACCGTCGTCTTACCTTCGCGGCAATGTCGTGCGGCGTAGTCCACCCGGCACTCACGACCGCCGTCCGTCGCGCCGTGTCCGGTACTCCTCGATGGTCATCGTCTGGAGCCGAGAGAAGGTTCCGCTCGGGTTGTCGACGAAGCCGATCGCCTTGACGTAGGGCTCGATGACGTGAACCTTCTGCAGGGGCGTGACGATGAGGAGTTGCAGCCCGAGCGCCGCGAAGAGGTCCAGCGCGTAGCGCGTCGAGACGTCCGAGCCGCGCCCAAATGCCTCGTCGATGACCGCGAACCGGAAGTCGCGTGACCGCTCGGCGCCCCACTCCAGGCCGAACTGGTAAGCAAGGGAGGCCGCGAGGATCGTGTAGGCGAGCTTCTCCTTCTGACCGCCGGACTTACCGTCGGAATCGCTGTAATGCTCCCATTCATCACCGGTCTCGGCATCGCGCTCGGACGCGGAGAAGACGAACCAGTTGCGCACGTCGGTGACGCGCCGGGTCCAGGTTTTGTCGGATTCGGCGTAGCCGTCGCGGCCCCGGAAGCGCTCGATGATCCGCTTGACGTCTCCGAAGCGCTGCTCGGAGTACTGGTCGCCGTCGATCGCGAGGCTGTCGTTGGTCAGGTTGCGCAAGTCCGAACGGAACTGCGCGATGTCCTGGTTGGTCGTGGGCTCCTTCTCCAGCCGGATGTAGCGACCCCGGTTGTAGGGCACCGCGCCCAGCGCGTCGTTGATGCGGTCGACGCGCTCGTCGATGGCCGACGCCTGCCGGTTGAGCCAGTTGTTGAACCCCGCCAGCTCCTGGATGGCGTTCTTGTTGAGCTGCTCCTTGAACTCGGCCTCGAAACGTGGGAGATCATCGGTCGCGACGCGATCGCGGAACACCAGAAAGTCTTGGCGGGCCTCGACATTGGCGTCCATGTCCGCGCGAAGCTCGGGCCAGCGACGCAAGACCTCGCTCATGTACTGGCCGAGGTTCAGCGCATGGCCGTTGAGTTGGCCGGTGAGGCGCTCGATGCGCCGATGGAGATCCGCCGACAGCGCTACCTCCGCCTCGGCGCAGTCCGCCGCCCGCACCGGGCGGTTCTTTCCGAGGCGTTCGTCGAGGGCGGCGTACGACGCGCGGGCGACCGCCAGCTCGTTATCTGGCTGCGTCGCGATGAACTCATCGTCGCGCTTCTTTGCTTGCTCCGCTTGCCTTTTGGCTACCGCCGTGGTGGCGAGCCGGCCGGTGAGCTCGTCGATCGACTCCCCCACGGCTTTGGCCTCCTCGTCATTGTCGGCGAGGGCCCGCGCGATCTCCTCCAGTCGTGAAGAGCCGGCCAGCAGCCGGACGCGTTCGGCGTCGTGGTCGTGTGCGCGCGCCTGGGCCTCATCGACGTCGAGGTCGTTCCAGGAGTGGTATTCCTCGAGGCGGGCGAGGGCTTGCAGCTTTGCCTGCACCGCATCCCGCTGCGCATCGAGCCCCGCCAACTCGGTGGCGGCCTTCGCGAGCTTTTCCTCCAGCCCGGCGAGCTCGTCGCGAAGCGCGGCGATCTTCCGCTCGTTGGCCCAGCCGAGGACCCAGCGACGGGGGTCGTCGACGCGGTGCCGGTCGTCCTTCTCGTGGCGCTCACCCGAACGCACCTGACCCTCGCGGGTCACGGCGCGCCGCTGGCGGCGGAACTCCTCAAGGCTCGGCGCGCATCGGTAGTCGGCCCGCTTCGTCAGCTCGTCCACGAGGTACTGATGGAAAGGCCCGTCCTTGACCTCGATGCAGTCGGCGAGCCAAAGCCCCTCGTGCCCCGGCGATTGCAGCGGAACCCGTTGTCTGGCAACCCTTTCATAGACAAGCTTGGCCCCGAACGGCTTGCCGCCGCGCGCATGGAACGTGAGCCTTCGGCCGTTCACCCATCCGGCGACGGCGTCGTAGTGCTGCTGGGGCACCAGCAGCGACAGAGCGAACCCTCGCAACACCCGCTCCGCGGCGCCCCGCCACTCGGCGTGCTCCTCGGTCACGTCAAGCAGTTCCCCCGCATACGGAAGGTCGTCCGGCGTCAGCCCGAGGGCCGCACACAGCTCGGCGCGCACCTCGACCTGCTCGACGGGCAGGTTGCTGGTGCGTTGCTCCAGGCTCGTGAGTTCCTCGGAGACGAGGCCGCACTGCCGTTGAAAATCCCGCTCCCGCCCGATCGCGTCGGCCGTGGCCGCATCGAGCGCTCCCTTCTCCGCGGTGAGCCGCGACCGCTCGGCGGAGGCCAGCGCGGACAGGGCCGCGAAACCCTCGCTGCCGAGGACCGGTTCCAGCCCGGATTCGGCGACGGCGACATCGAACCGCGTCCGGGCCTGACGGCGGCTCTGGGCCTGGGCACGGGCCTCCTCGGTGAGTCGCTCCAACTCGCCGATGCGGTCCCCGCCGGCCCTGGCGCGCTCCTCGATAAGGGCGTCGTGTTCGTGTTTGAGCTTCTGCTCCTTGGCCTTAGCGGCGTCCTGCTCCTTCAACAGGCCCAAACCCTCGGCCTCCAGCTGGGCGATCTCGTCGCCGAGCAGACCGGAGCGAAGCTCGGCGACGAAAAGCCGGACCGCGGATCGCTCGCGCTCCAACGACTCGCGCTCCGCGAGTGCGGCGTCGTACTTGGCCGCGGTCACCACGACGGGATCGAGCGCCTCAAGCTGCTCGCGCGCACGCTTGACGGCGTCGTGCGCCTTGGTCAGGTCGTCGAAATGGGCGATGATGTCCCGAACCCGGTCAGTCGAGTCGCTCGGTTCCAGCATGTGGTCGCGCACGAAGTCATTGAGGTTGCCGACCGACTTCATCGAAACGGTCTGGTGAAACAGCTCGAGCGCCTGCTCCGATCGGATCCCGAGCAGGCGGCGCAACGAGGTCGCGTACTTGGGGAATTCGTCGAAGATCTCCGCCCCGGTGGCGCGCAGCCTCTTGCGAAGATCGCGTAGGTCGGTGCCGAAGTCGGCGAAATCCGTTGCGATCGAGAGCGCTTTGGTTGCGGTGACGAAGAAGCGGTAGGGCTGCCCGGTGCTTTCGCGCTGCTGGAAGACCTGCGCCAGGGTGACCGTCTCGTCGTAGCCGTGGTTGGTGAACACTCCGAGAACCACGGAGTAGGCCCGCCTGTTCTCGCGCAGGCCCTTGGCACGCGACCGTCCGGTGGCCTCGTTTCGCTCGGACTTGTAGTGGCCTTCGACGTAGGACCGCAGGGTGCGTTCCTTGGCCTCTGCGCCCGCGGCCTTGTTGTAGGCGGCCTTGTGGGACGGCATCAGCAATGTTGTCAGCGCGTCGACCAGCGTCGACTTGCCGGAGCCGATATCCCCGGTGAGCAACGCCGTCTCGGTATCGGGAGTGAACCGCCAGACCTGGGAGTCGAACGTGCCCCAGTTCAAGACCTCCGCATACTGGAGCCGGTAGCCGGCCCTTCGGGTATCCCCGAGTCCGACCATCGAGAAGAGTCCGTCACTCATCGCCGACCGCCGCTCCGGCATACTCCCGCAGCTTCGCCGCGAAGTCCGACAAGGTCTGGGCGCCGACGTAGGCCTTGAGGATGCGCCGCACCTCCCAATGGTCGGTTTGGCCGCGTAGCTGCCGCAGAAAGCCGAGTTCGCGCGCCTTGTTGATCGTCGTCTCGGCCTGGTCGACGACGCGCGCGTCATTGGTGGACTCGGCCTGAAAGAGCCTCAGCATCTCAACGATCTGATCGGTGGTGAGGACCAGCCGGCCGTCGCCGCCGGCCGTCTCGAACTCGACGAGCCGCTTGCGCAGCAACACCAGCAGCAGGCTGACGTTGTAGGTCAGTGCGCGCCGTCGCACCAGACGCGGGAGCGCCTCATCGCCATCTTCCTCGGGCCGGGAGCGAAGGTAGGCATAGCCCTCGGCGTCATCGACGACCACGTCGACGCCGATGGTGGCGAAATGGTCTCGGACACCGGCGCCCAGGCGTTCCAGCGTCAGCCAGGTGTCCTCGTCCGATTCGCGGTAGACGACACCCTGCATCAGCCGGATGATCGCGCTAGCGACTGCGTGTTCATTGCTCATCGCCGCCTCACCGTCACTTTCGGCAGCCTCGCTCGCTTGGTAATCTCCGGGTCGGCCGGGTCGGAGTACTCCAGCAAAGTCTCGTCTGTGTCATCCATATCGACTGTCACGTCTTCGTCATTGAGCGCGAGGTAGCCGACGATCTCCGCCGCGCCCTGCTCGACGGGGTGCATCGCGATCAGGTCGGACAACAGAGCCATGGAGTTCTCGGGCAGAACGCTTCGGACGATCTCGACCAGACGCGCCTGGTCGACGAACGTCTGATTGAAGAGGAGCTCAGCGTCGACCTCCTCGGTGGCCACCACGATTCGGCTCTCAACCGTCACCGCCGCGGGTGGTTGGTAGAGCGGGCGCTCAAACGGCAGCGCAATTTCGATGCCCGGCTGATCGACGTCGAGCCCGAAGATCGGGGGATTGTCGCGGAGCTCAAGGGCAACGCCTTCCACCGAGCGAACCAGGTCTAGAACGCGCCGGTTCTCCAGCCAGATCTGGTCGTCGAGGAAGCGGCGCAGTTGTTCGGAAATCTGGCGGACCGTGCGTTGCGCCCGATCGGCAGCCTCGGACCAGTCGTGGTGAATGCCGCGAATGCGGTGATCGGCTTCAATCGTGTCGAGGGCTGACACCTTCGCGAGCAACTGCGCAAGTTCGGTTTGACGCGATTCGGAGAGAAGGAAGTCGTAGAACGACTGGAAGCTGCGCCCCTGGTCCGAGCCGGCGATCTCAGAGCGGCTTCCGACCAACTCGGCAAGCAGTTCGCCCTTGGAGCCATCCCATGCCGCAATCTTTTCTCGCGCGGCACGGTCGAGAAGCCGAAAGTTCTCTTCAACCTCGCGGAAGTCCGCAAGCAGTTCCCGCGCGGTCGCGGAGAGCTGCTGGTAGCGGTCGCGGACCGCGGTCGCGTCCAGCACGGTAACGACGCCGGCTTCGACGGCGGCGATCTCGGCATCGAGTTCGTCGCGCCGGCGGCGCAGTTCGGCCAACCGGACGTCGGGTTCGACTTCGGTTCCGTGCACGATCTGTCGCAGTAGCTCGACCACGGTGTGCAGCCTGGACTCGGTCCCCACGAAGGACCTGCCTTTGAGGGTCATCACCCACGCGTAAGCCTTCTCGAACGCCGGGGTGACCTCATAGTGCACTTCGTCGTCGCCAGGCGGATAAAACCGCCGCAGATACGCGGTGTCGGTGGCCGCCCAGTCCTCCAGATAGGACCGCGCGTCCTTCGGAAACCGTTCCTCCCCGTTCTCGGTGGAGATTTCAGCGTTCAGCGCATGTAGGTGGGCGTCCAACTCCGCCGCGACCTCGCTTGCTGGGCAGGCGCCGCGGTTGCCCTCGACGAAAAACTCCCCGAGGAAGGAGAGGATCAGTGCGGAGTTGCCGGCACGCAGCAGTCGCCAAGCGGGGTGTCGTTCCCGCAGCGCGTCGATCGCCGCATAGTCCATCACCGAAACAGTAGAGAATCCCACCGACAGGTTCAGGCGCGCTCGCCGGGAAGACCGCCTCTTTCTGATCTGTGCAACGCATGCCAAGGGGAGCCACTGTCGCCGCAGTCCGCGGATCTGGGTCACCGTCGGCGATACACCAACGCTCGATGCTGAATCCTGTGCACGATGACGGTCTTGGCCGTGTCGTCGATGCTGTAGACGATCCGGTAGTCGCCTCGTCGCGCCGAGAAAAGGTCGGCGAGTTCGCCGACCAGCGCTTTGCCGAGCCGGTGCGGGTCTTCACGGATGGTGCGATGTAGCGCGGCCAGCGCTGCGTCGCGGATCTTCGCCGGGAGACGGTCCAGGTGACGGAGTCCCTCAGGAGTGATGCGAAGCTCGTACGGGTCCTTCGGCGCAGAACTCACGCAGACGGCAAAGGCCGCGATCTACCCTGAGCGGCCTCTTCTTGCGATCGCTTCAGCGAGGCGACAAGCTCGCGATCCCGCAGGATGTCGAGCGTCTCTTCGAGTGCGTCGAGATCGTCGGGGCTCACCAGTACGAATGACGGCCGTCCGTTGCGCGTGACGAGGAAACGCGCATGCTCGAGTTCGACGCGTTCGGCCAGTTCGGACAGGTGGGCTGTCGCTTCTGAGAAGGGCATAACCTCGGCCATAGGTCAAAATTCTGACCTGCTGCCGGGTGTCGCGCAAGCGGGCGGGTTCTCACTGTTCGCTCCACCGACAGGGAGGCTGGCATTCCCGCGATCGGCACCGCGGCGACAGTAGCTGAAGACTGTCTGTAGGCGCGCGACTACCCGGCTATCGAATCGCGTGCGTCGAGCACGGCCATGTTCGCCGCCGCGCGGCCGGCGCCCCAGCCGGCACCGTTGGACACTGCCACCGAGCGCGGCACCGTCGACGGGAACAGGCGATAAGTGAGTTCGTCGGCCGCCCGGCTGTTGGCCGCCAGCACCGGAAGCAGTCGAGCGTCCCGCTTGACCTCCGCGGTGACCGATGCGCTCGCACCGTCGAGCCGTTCGCCAATGCGCTGGGCGTACGCGACGAGAAACGAGTGGCGAAATGTCCTGGAACGTTCTTGCGTGCTGCCGCGGCGTCCCGCGCTGAGCATAGCTCGATTGGCTTGCACGAGCAGCGACGTGGTGAGCAGCTCAACCAGATTCAGATCGGTTTCGCAGCCGATGACCGTGACGAATCCGAGGCGCTCGGCAAACACCGCACGGCAATGGTTGGACCCACTGACCACTTGCACCAGCGTCGCCTTGGCGGTGGCGTATGGGTTCTCGATCCAGATCCGTCGCGCAGCCGCAGCCGGCTTGCTGCCACGGTCGCGGCGGGCCAGCGCTTCGTTCAGCGAGTACCTGCTCATCAGATCCTGGGCCTTGGCCGAAAGGGCCTCCGCCTCGTCCGGGAACTCGGTGGCTTCGGCTTTTGCCAGCAGAGCGCGGACCTTGCCGAGAGCCTTTTCGTCAGCATCGTTCACCACCGTTGCCGCGTGCCGGTGCGCGCCAGGCAGCGGCAGGAGCACCTCGAGCACCGGGAGTCTGCCGAGAAGATTCAGGAGTTTGAGGACGACGGCCAGGGCTTCGCGCCGGTCGATCCCGTGCGACGCCGCCCAGCGCCACATCTGGGGCGGTTGTGCACCTGCGCCGACTGCGGCCGAGAGCCTGCCGATATCGGCACGCCAATCCGGGTGCAATGTCGCTGGCGCGTAGCGCCGACTCTCACCGACGATGGCCTCGTCAAGGTAGCGGACCTCCGCGGGCTTCAGTTCGCGGCGGGCGATTTCGTGCAAGTCGGACGGTTGCCAGCCGTGCTTCCACGCGGCGCTGATGGCTTCGTTCATGGCAAGGTCAGCCGCGACGTCGAGTTCGCGCGCGAAGGCCGCGAACTCGCGCAGCAGTTCGCAGGCATGACGCGGCGCGTGGTCGGGAAAGCAGGAGGCAGCCGTACTCAATGCCACGACAAGGCTTTCGAGGAGAATCGCGCGATCCGGTCCCGGATCGGGCCCGACGCGCTCGTGGTTCGGGGCTGCCCGGCGCCGGTTCCTGCGCTTGGCTGCCCGCTTCTCGCGGTTGCGACTGCTCATGCGCCGAAGTCTTCCGAAGGGGTCCGACAACTTGCGGCAGGCGCGCCGACCTGTGCGGTCAAGTGGTCAGTCGACGAACTGGTATTGCACGTCGATTAAGCGATATGTGCGCTCTGCCCGATGATCGCGGGTGAGCAGGATGCGCCGATTCGTCGAGGCGGCATGGCCGACGAGAGCGTCATAGACCGATCCGCCGACAATGCCGAGGTCGGCAAGCCGCTCGAAAAGATCGCCGGTAGCGCTTGCAGCGAGCCAGCACTCTGCCGGGAAAGCCTCCACCAGTACCGAGGCCGCTTGAGCCGCGTTCAAGCGTAGCGGAAGGGGAAGTCGAGTGAGGACCGAATACGTCTCGAACATCGCATGACCCGCGAGCGCAGGGCGGCGTTGAACAAGGACCCGACGGCAGGGCAAGTGGGCTTCGTGGGTCGGATCGAGAGCGGCGACGGCAACGCTGGTGTCGCATGCCCAAAGGTCACCGTTGGATGTCATCGCGAAATCGGCGCACATCATCATCCGTTAGAACCGCGCCCTCAACGCGGCCGAGTATGGGAAGACCGTCTCGCGTCTCGATCGGCCGAACACGCCGCTGGACGGGCTCAATCCGCAGACCAGATCCGTCTGGAATCAGTTCGAGCTGCGTGTCAGGGGTGATCCCCAGCGCGACGCGCAGTGCCTTCGGAATGACCAGCCGTCCTAGGCGGTCCACTGTCACATGCATGGCAATAGACTACCTTCGAATTGGTAAAATGGTTGCAGGCAGGGAGTTTCTTACGCATCGGCGCCTTAGAGGATCGTCGCGGTGCGACGGAAATGTCGACCACAGAGCTGGGCACGCTGCAGTTCGACGCGGCCGCACTGGGCGGCAATCTGCGCATCGTCGCCGACTTTGGTTACAGCGCCGTTGAATTGACGGCGTGACCCCGCCCCTGACGCGTCGACGCCCACCGAGGCAAAGCCACGGCGATCATTCCCGAGCAACCGCATGCCGGCGGTGGGGCGCGGGTTAACGATTCACGAGATCTTCACACGGGGCGTCGGGTGCAATCTCGAGAACCTCGAACACCTCGGATGCGCAGAGCTCGTTGACGATTTCGTGTGAACCCCCGATGAAAGTCTAGTCGTCGTCGACCTCGGTGGCCACGCACCAGGCGTGGTCGGCAGGCAAGAAGTGCGGCGACCTAAGAACAAAGAACACTCGGGGAATGAAGCCGTTAACCTCGGGCTTTCACGCCGGTTGGTCTTGTGTGAGTGGCATGCACAACATGCGTTGCATGCAATAAGCGTTTCATGAAACACTCGGAACATGAGCTCATCGACGCGAAGAGCCCGCCAGTATCGCGAGCGCATGCGCCTGCGGGGCTACCGCCCCATCCAGGTGTGGGTGCCCGATGTCCGCTCAGCTGAGTTCGCCGCTGAAGCACACCGCGAGGCGCTGGCGCTCGCGGAGGCTGACCGACACAGCGACGACATGGAGTTTGTCGAGGCGATCTCCGCTCTCGGTTCGCTGGACGACGACACGTGAATCGTGGCGAGCTGTGGACCGTCTCCGGCGGTGTCTACGCAGCCAAGCCACGCCCGGCGATCATCGTCCAGGACGACCTGTTTTCGGCAACAGATTCGGTCGTCGTCATCCCGCTGACCACGACCGTCACCGACACGCCGATATCCAGAGTCGCCGTGCCCAACGACGAGACGACAAAGATCACCGAGCCCAGCTTCGCGATGATCGACAAGATCACGAGCGTGCGCCGGTCAAACCTTGGCGCGCGTATCGGTCGGGCGCCCTCGGCGCTCATGGCGGACATCGAGCGGTCCTTAATGGTGTTCCTCGGACTGGCTCGCTAGTTGCCACGCCACCTCAGGAAGCCATGGCCCCCAGGTCGAGTTTGTCCAGACGACGGTTCCGCCGGCCGGACGTCGACGCGGTTGTCGTCAAACGCTCGAAAGTCTGGACCGTGAAACCGCATTTCCAGTCGAGGAGCTAAGGGAACTCACGTCAATTTGTGTCACACCCGTCCGGCGTCGTCCCGGGACCAGGACGCAGCGCGAGCCTGCTGGGCGACCGGCTTTCAGGGGTTTTCGCAGTGAGCTTCAGAGTAAAATCGCGTTTTGGCAAACGATGACCGAGACGCCGCGGAGTAGGCTGCCGCAATCATCACTGGCAAATGGTCGGATCCAGACGCTTAAGGCGATACCCAGTTAACTAGTAAGTCAAGCTAATGTGTCCAAATACGTGTCCATACGGTATGAAAATGACCCCAGAGGTCGCACCTCTGGGGTCATTTCCGCTGGTAGCGGGGACAGGATTCGAACCTGCGACCTCTGGGTTATGAGCTAGCCGGTCGCGGTCTCTCACGTTGCGATCGGTCTCATATCTGCACGTCAGTAACGTTCAGCCCGTCCAGCCTGTTTCACCCTGTCGCGCTTGTTCGGATCGTTTTCACCGTGTTCTGTGGCCAAATCCGTGGCCAACTCACCGAGAATTGATGACGACCCGGGCAAATCCCGGGGGGGTAGAGCAGCAGTCGCGGCGTCCCGATCGCCGCGCGCTAAAGCACCGAGTAGACCGCTGTCGGCAAGCGACGGCTCAGCCGCGCCCACTGATTTGTCTTCCGAGCGCACGACACCGTTGCCTCTTGACCGCCTTCACACGTTGGGGCAATCACAGCGATCACGGGTTCAGTGGCTTCGACGGTGAGCGCAGTACCGACTTCGAGGCCGTGTGTTGGCCGTGCACGGTTCGCAGTGCGACGCCTCGAAAGAAAGGCCGAGGGATCAGCCATGCCGCTATCCCGCGGTCCGCCTGCACCTCATGCCAGCGCGGTGCCCCGTGAATCACGTTCCGATCTGCAACCTCGGACGGCCCCGCATCGTCGGTACGGTCAGCGCCACCGCCCGACGCCACCCGGACCCACCTCGACACGGCCGGTCACCACGATCAAGCCGCCACAGAAACGCCGTCGCCACATGATCGAACCCTATTCCACGCGAGGTCGATCGCCACCCTCTAGAATCATCGGTGTCGTTACACCCAAGCGGTGTACCCGCAAAGCAGCGTCGGGCGCCGGCGTTTAGGTGGTGGTTTAATCCGCGGCACCTTTTCGTCACAGTGAAGATACAACCTAGCGTAGCGGGAAGCGCGATGGCGCAATGGCCGTGGCCCGTCAACCTCGGGCAGGCTGAGGGGCCAAAGCGATCTAGCACGACCCTACTTTGATGCGACGGCCAAAATCGTCGGCGGCGCTTGGCAATTAGCGACCGGCGCCGATCTCAGTTGGCGAAGACAACGTTGGAGTGCCACTGCTTCCAGCGTGGCCCAGGTCATTCCCTGGCCGTAGATGGGATTGAAGCTGCATAACGCGTCGCCCAGAATCAGAGACCGGTCGGGAACCGGCGCATCTTGTCGTAGCGATGCCATCGACTCGTCGGCAACCGGTGGCGGGCGCCGTGTGTGAGTGGCTGTCCCTCACGTATCGACGTCACCACGTGCGCCGCTGCGCAATTCCTGTGCGCGGCGACAGGCTAGATAACATCACATACTTTCGCTTATCGGACTGAAATTAGCGAGTTGCTTTGTGCGACATGGGATTATGACAAGACCCCCTCCAATTCGCCGTGAGAGCTCGGGACAGCGATCCAGCCTTTATCGCGGATACTTCTTCATACGACGGGATTTCGACAACGGTTCGGTAGCCCAGCGCGTCGGGATCCAGTGCTAGCGCTTGCGCGTCCTTGCCATCGAGCCGCTCGATAACCGTCTTTCGAGACGAGCACGACACGGCGGTGGGCTGCAACCGCACCGAACGGACTCACGGTCGGTGCCGGTTCACTCCAATGGTGACGCCTTCTTGGTTCGGCGACTACGTTCTGACAGTCCAGATAGTATTGACATCTGAATAGCAGTATTATCTAATCTCCGGTATGTCGAGGTTACGGCGGGCGGAGCAGGTCGCGCGCAACCGTGAGGCCGTCCTGGCGGCGGCACGGCGGGTGTTCTTGGCTCGCGGGTATGCCGGCGCCAGCCTGGAGGCGATCGCCGATGACGCCGGGTTCTCGAGCGGTGTCGTGTATTCGCAGTTCGGCAGCAAGGCAGACATGTTTTTCGCTCTGCTAGAGCGCCGGATCCAGGATCGGGCTTCGCAGAATGAGCGGATCACCGCAGAATTCAGCGGCGCCGATGGTCTGCGCGAGCTGATGCGGGTGGCTCAAGAGGACGCGGCGGCGCAGCCGGGATGGTCGTACCTGTTGGCGGAGTTCCGTGCGATTGCAATGCGTGATGTCGAGCTCAACCGCCGCTATGCCGCAGCTCATGCGCGCACGGTGGAGGGAATCGCGTCGGTGTTGGAAAGCCTTTACGAGCCAATCGGTCTCGTGCCTCCCGTGCCAGTTCGCTCGATGGCCGAGTTTATGCAGGCGGGAACTGTGGGCGTCGCGCTGGAACGGGCCGCCAACCCCGATGCCCTGCCCGACACTGATGTGGAGCAGCTGTTATTGCGCGCCCTTGCTCTGCTGGACACCACGGTGCCGACTGCGGCGCGAGGACGTCGACGATGAGCGCCGCCCACAAAGCGTGGGATCGGTTCCGCGACGACATTCTGGCTGCAATGCGCGCTGCAGAAGCCGAGCAGCTCGCCCGCCTGACCTGGAGCGCCGAACAGATCACGCGCGAACAGCGCAACCGTCTGTCCACGCTGCTGGGGCACGCCGTCGAGCACTCTCCCTTCCACGGCCGCCGCCTCGCCGGGATCGATATCACCGCGGTGGACCCGACCGACCTGTCTGGGCTGCCGGTGATGACCAAGATGCAGATGATGGATTCCCTCGACGACGTGTTCACCGACCGCCGCCTCACGACCAGCGACGCTGAGTCGGCAGTTGCCGCCACCGGCGCCGACCCGGTCGTGATACTCGACAACTACATCGCGTTGGCCTCCGGCGGATGTTCCGGTCGGCGCGGGGTGTTCGTCCTCGACAGGGCAGCCGTCACCTCCTTTACCACGGCAGTGGCCCGCCAACCGATCGGCACCACCCTGGCCGCGGATACGCCGCACGAGCCGCCGCGCATCGCGTTCGTCGCGGCCGCATCAGCCGTGCATGCCACGGGAATGGTGGCCGCGCTGACCTGTGACGCCGATTCGCCTGTGCGGTCGGATCTAGTGCCGGCGACGTTGCCGCTCGGGGAGATTGTCGAGCGGCTCAATGAGTTGCGGCCGCCCCTGCTGAGTGGGTATGCCTCGATGCTGGCCCGGCTGGCCGCCGAAGCGCGCGCCGGGCGCCTACGGATCACCCCGGCACAGGTGAGCTCGACAAGTGAGACGCTACTGCCCGAGATGCGCTCGGCGATCCGGGAAGCGTTCGGCGTACCAGTCTTTGACGGCTTCGGCTCCACCGAAGGCTTGGTCGGCAAGACCGGTCCCGACGATAATGTCTTGGCTTTCAACACCGACATGTGCATCGTGGAGCTCGTCGACGCCAACAACAGGCCCGTCGCGGCAGGTGAGCCGTCGGCGAAAGTACTTGTCACAAACCTCTACAACCTGGCCCAGCCACTGATCCGCTACGAACTCACCGACATCTTCATCCGCCAGCCGGATGCCGCCGAGCACGGCTACCTGCGCGCCTGCGTGCAAGGCCGCAACGACGACGTGCTGCACTACGACACCGTCGACGTCCATCCCGTCGCCATCCGATCGGTTATGGTCAAGACACCCGAGGTCATCGACTATCAGGTGCGCCAAACCCGCTGCGGCATCGACCTGTTCGCTGTCGCAACCGACGGTCTGCACCTCGACGGCCTTGCCGACCGACTGCGCCAGGCACTCATCGACAGCGGACTGCGTGATCCTGCGGTTACGGTGCGGACCGTCGAGCGGCTCGACCGCCACCCCATCACCGGCAAGCTGCGCCGCTTCATTCCCACCACCGCATAGTCGACCCCACGAAAGCCGGTACGTCCATGGACCGCATCGAGGTCGCCTTCGCCTCTAGTAGCGCGAAGTGCGTAGCATGGCTCTACTACCCAACCGACACCGACAACGACGTGCCGTGCGTTGTGATGGCCCACGGCTTCTCGCTGACCCGTCACGACGGCCTGCCACCCTACGCCGAAGCATTCACACGCGCCGGGACCGCCGTGTTGGTCTACGATCACCGGTTCATCGGCGATTCCGAAGGTGAACCCCGCCAACTAATTCGGCCCTACGAGCAACTCGAAGACCGCCGCGCAGCCGTCGCCTTCGCGCGAACCCTCGGCGGGATCGACCAGGACAGGATCGTGGTGTGGGGCTACTCCATGAGCGCCGGAACCGCACTCACCGCGGCCACGACAGACCCCCGCATAGCGGGCGCGATCCTGCTCTGCCCACTCCTCGATGCCCGGTGGCGATCCAATCGCGGCCTTTTGACACAGCCGCGAAACGCGGCATGGATGACCACCCAGGCGATCAAAGACATCATCGGCAACGCATTGGTTCCGGTAGCCGCCCAACCTGGCTGCCACGGCGTCTTGACATTCCCCGGCGAGCTCGACGGATTTCATTCCATCACTGCACCCGGATCGCCCTGGCGCAACGAGGTCCGAGCCGCGCCGGTGCCGGGCTACTCGCTTTATCGCCCGCTGGCCAACGCGCGAAAACTCAACTGCCCAATCCTTATCCAAGCTGGAAGACCGCGATCTAACCGTTTCACCGCGCGCCGTCGACCAGCTCGCACAACGAGTCGCCAACGCCGTGGTGAAACGATACGACATCGACCACTTCCAACCCTTCTACGGAGATCACCCACCACGTATCGCCGCCGACCAAGCCGAATGGCTCACAAACCTCGAATGTGACACACAAGCGGCAACTCGCACCTCTTGAACACGCACCGTTACCAGTTAACTGTTGCGCGCTGCATTGCAGCACAACAATTTTCGGCGCTCGCCGCGTGCAAATCGTCGCCACCTACCGCAGCACCGACCTGGACCGCGCCCACCCGCTGGCGGCCATGCTCGCCGACCTCCACCGTGACGGCACCGCTCACCGCCTCTGAGCTGCACTGATAGCGGTGCGCGATCCTGGGATTGAATCGGCCTGTGCCGGTGAATGCGAGGGGCGGTTAGTCCTCGTCATCAGTCTGCTCGGCCAGCACGCGGTACACCGTGGCTCGACTGACACCCAGCGTGGTTGCGATGGTGCCGGCCGATTCTCCGCTAACGTGCATCCGCTTTGCCAGAGCGGCTTTCTTCTCGTCAAGCGCCTTGGGTCGTCCGATGTGCTGGCCGCGTGCTCGACGCGCTTCCCGCGCCGCACTACGCCGTTCGCGGCCGAACTCAAGTTCAAGTCCGGCAAGGCTGGCCAGCACGCCCGCGACCATGCGGCCAGTGGCGTTTGAGGTGTCAATCCCCTCGCGTAGCGACCGGAGCACGATGTCACGCTCGCCTAATTCGCGAATGGTCATCATCACTTCGGCGGCGTTCCGGCCGAGCCGGTCGATACCAACCACTACGATTGCGTCACCCGGCCGGGCATAGTCCAGCAAAGCGGCGAGCCCAGGCCGTTGCTCCCGTGTCGATGTCCCGGACAGCTTGTCGGTATAGACCCGATCCGGGTTCACGCCGGCTGCGGCGAGGGCGTCGAGCTGTTGGTCTAGGGACTGGAGCCCGGTGCTGACGCGGGCGTATCCGAGTTGAACGCTGATGGGGGTGGCTGCGGCGAGAGACATGACCCCATTTTAATCTCAAAAGTATCATAACATAAGGTTATGCGACAGAAGTTTTGCGGCAACTTCTGAGACGGCGTGACATGGGACTTCAGACATGGCAGGAGTATCCGACGCTGGTGTCTCAGTTCTTTAGTTTTGATACTCCCAGGCAACCGACCGAGGACACCTTCGTGGAGGTGTATCTCGCGAGCTCCTGCATGAGGTCGTTTCGCAGCGGACGGCCCGATTACCGGGCGGCCATCGTCGCTGCTGTGTTCGGCCGTCCGCCGGTCGCGATTTAGATGCGGGTTCAAACACGGATGACAAGGTTGGCTAGTCGTTTAGTCTCCCGGCATGGATCGCATCTGGCAGTGGGCGTGGGATCGGTACGGGGCGCGGTACTCGTGGGCGGTTTGGATACTGACGTTCGCCTCAGGACTGCCCGTTTACCTCGTCTGGTCGTGGAGTGTTGTCGCTTTCGAGAAGTCGAGTCACTACGTTGAGGCGTCCGTAATCGCCGGCGTCGCCGTGTTGGTGTTGGCGTTCATGCTGGTCCTTCCCGGAAATCGACTGCTCCGCCGTGCTGAACGATGGGCAGATGGGGGTGCGGTCGATCGAGCGGAAGCACTCAAAGACACCTACACCTGGACTCGTGTGGCGGTTGTTCGCACTTTAGGGTTAATGACTGTTTGGGCCGCAATGTTTTTCGTGGTTGTAGGTCTGGTCGCCGGAACAACCGGGTCGCGCCTTGTTCAATACGGGATCGTGGGCTCCGCCTTAGGACTCGCCGGGGGCCTGGTCGCCGTGCACGCGTTCGCGCAAGGAGCATTGCGACCCGCCCGAGCCGCTCTGGCCGGGGGTACGGCGATCGGCGATTCCCTGCCGCGTTCTCGTCCCAGTTTTGGCGCGTGGCTGGAACTCTCGGTGCTGGGCGCCGTATTTTTGTTCTCCGGAACAGCCGCGACGCTGGGGGTCGTCCTGGATCGGGCGGGTGAGGTCCCATTGCTTTGTGTTGTGATCGCGGGCGCGTTGACGCTTGTCTGGGGCGTGCCGGTCACCGTCGGGGCCATCGTCTCGCCGTCCCTGCGTCCTATTCATGACCTCGCCGAAGCAACTGTCCGGGTGGGGGCGGGCGATTACAGTCAACGCCTGTCGGTGGTTCAAGACGACGATCTCGGTGCGTTGGCGGCCTCGTTTAACCGGATGCAGGCGGGGTTGGCTGAGCGGCAGCGACTCCAGGTCGCGTTCGGCACATACGTCGACCCTGCCCTAGCCGCGCGCCTGCTCGAGCAGGGTGACGATGTCTTTACTGGTGAGCGCCGCGAAGTGACGGTGATGTTCGTTGACATCCGTGACTTCACCCCGTTCGCCGAGGCCAACACGGCCGAGGACACCGTCTCGCGTCTCAACGCGCTGTTCGAGATCGTCGTGCCTGCCGTAGTCGACGCCGGTGGGCACGTCAACAAGTTCCTCGGCGACGGCGCGCTGGCCGTCTTCGGCGCCCCCAACGACCTCGCCGATCATGCCGACGCCGCACTGAGAGCCGCTGTGCTGATTCATCGTCTGGTCGCCGAGCGGTTCGGCGGGGAACTTCGCATCGGCATCGGGATCAACACTGGCGTGGTGATCGCCGGAACTATCGGTGGCGGGGGCAAGTTGGAGTTCACCCTCATCGGCGACGCCGTCAACGTGGCAGCCCGCGTCGAGCAACTCACCAAGACCACCGGCGACGTGATCCTTCTCACCCAGCAGTGCGTCGACGCCTTGGCGTCTCGACCGCCCGGACTCATCGACCGGGGATTCCATGTCCTGAAAGGAAAGTCAGCCGCCATGCAGGTCTTCGGCCTCGACCAAGAGACCCACGTGCGGGTTGACCTCAACCGCTAAGGGGAGGTGGGTCAAACGTCTGCCGCGATCACCCTCGCGACCCCGATACTTTCGCTGCGGCTTTCGAGAAACCCACAACGTTAGTTTTGATACTTCCGGGCACCCGACCGAGGACACCCTCGTAGAGGCGTATCTGGCGAGCGCGCATCCGGTCGTTCCGCAATGGCGGGCCGATTACACGGCCGAACCGTTGGTGCTGTGTTCGGCTTCCGCGCCCACGCCTTCGAAAGTTGCCACCGAAACAAGACAAAGGTTGCCGCGCGGATAACCGAGCCGTCGGCGGCGGATACAGATGCGCGCTTAAATGCGGATGACCAGGTGGCTCGCCGTTTAGTCTCCCGTCATGGACCGCATTTGGCAGTGGGTTTGGGATCGACACGGTGCGAGGTACTCGTGGGCGTGCTTCGCGGTCAGCCACATCGTGGGGCTTCCGGTCTTCCTTGTTTGGTCGCTTGTTGTTGTCGCTTTTCAGAAGTCCGATTGCTATGTCGAGGCGACCGCCATCACCGTTGCAGCCACGCTGTTGATGCAGTACCTGGTAATTCTTCCCGGCCTGGGCGGGCTCCGCCTTGCTGAGCAGTGGGCCGCCGGCCAGGAGGTCGATCCGGCGAGGGCGTTGGACTCGACCTATGCCTACGCTCGTGGGGCGGTGGTCCGAGCTGTCGGGGTCTGCACGGTTTGGGCCGCACTGCTGTTCGTCGGTGTTGGTGCGCTCGCCGGGGCAAGCGAGTCGCGGCTCGTTCAGTACGCGATCTTGGGCGCCGTCATGGGAGCAGCCCTCCAGCTCATCGCTGTACATAGCTACGTGGAAGGAGGGCTCCGGCCAGTCCGGGACTCCATCGCCGGTGACACGGGGATCGGTGACGCCCTCCCCCGGTCTCGACCAACTTTCGCCGCGTGGTCGAAGATATCCGTGCTCGCAGTCGCGTTCACGAACGCCACAGCAGGCGCGATGCTGGCGGCCGTGTTCGCTCGGGCCATCGATGCCCCTGTGCTATCTATCGTGATCGGCTGTGTGTTGGCAATCGGCTTCACCGTGCCGATCACCGTCGGCGCCGTCTTCGCACCGTCCTTGCAACCCATTCGCGACCTCGCCGAAGGAACCGAACGTGTTGCGTTAGGCGACTACAGCCAACGCCTGCCGGTGGTTCAAGACGACGACCTCGGAGCGCTCGCGGCGTCGTTCAACCGCATGCAGGCCGGTTTGGCCGAGCGGCAACGACTCCACGCCGCGTTCGGCACCTACGTCGACCCGGCCCTCGCCGCGCGGCTGCTTAAGCAGGGTGACGATGTCTTCAGCGGGGAGCGCCGCCAGGTGACCGTGATGTTCGTTGACATCCGCGATTTCACCCCATTCGCCGAGGCAAACACTGCCGAGGACACGGTCGCCCGCCTCAACGCGCTGTTCGAGATCGTCGTGCCTGCCGTCGTCGACGCCGGTGGGCACGTCAACAAGTTCCTCGGCGACGGGGCCCTGGCCGTCTTCGGCGCCCCCAACGACCTCGCGGATCACGCCGACGCCGCGGTGAGGGCCGCTGTACTAATTCACCGTCTGGTTGCAGAGCGGTTCGCCGAGGAGCTTCGCATCGGTATCGGGATCAACACCGGGGTGGTGATCGCCGGCACCATTGGCGGCGGGGGCAAGTTGGAGTTCACCTTGATCGGTGACACGGTCAATGTCGCAGCCCGCGTCGAGCAACTCACCAAAACCACCGGCGACGCGATCCTTCTCACCGAGCAGTGCATCGACGCCCTGGCGTCTCGACCGCCCGGACTCATCGACCGGGGATTCCATGTCCTGAAAGGAAAGTCAGCCGCCGTGCAGATCTTCGGCCTCGACCAAGCGACCGACGCGCGGGTTGACCTCAGTAGCTAAGCGGAGGCGAATGAAACCTCTGCCGCGATTACCCTCGCCCCCAACACTTTCGCTGCGGCTTTCGAGAAACCCGCAACGTTAGTTTTGAAACTGCGAAGCACTCGGCCGGCGAACACCCTCGTACAGGCGTAACTGGCGAGCGCGTACATCATGTCGTTTCGAATGCAGGGGAAAATTACGGGGCCGGGCAGCGTCGCTGCTGTGTTCGGCGTCCGCGCCACACCTTCGCGAAGCTGTCACCGGCAGCACGTCATTCGCCAGCAGTGTGACGATGCCGCGTGGGTATCAGAGCCGTCGGCCGCGCGATATGGACGCGCATTCAAACACCGATGACAAAGAGGCCAGCCATTTAGTCTCCCAGCATGGATCGTATCTGGCAGTGGACGTGGGATCGGTACGGGGCGAGGTATGGGTGGGCTTGTTGCGTGTGTGGCGTTTCTCATTTCGCTCTGGGTCTACCTCATCTTTTATCGTTCCCGATCGTTGCGATTTGAAAAGTCCGGTCGCTACGTTGAGGCGGCGGCTGTAACGGTTGTCGCCGTGCTGATGCTCGTATGCATCATGGTTCTTCCGGAGCGCCGATGGGCACGCCCTGTGGAGCAGTGGGCAGCGGGCCACGACGTCGATCGAGCCACCGCCCTTGAGGGCACTTATATCTGGACCCGGAGGGCGTCTTCCCGAACGGTGTGGGCCACTGGCGTATGGGCCGCCGTATTGTCCGTCGTTGTCGGTGTGATCGCAGGAGCGACTTGGTCACGGCTGGTCCAGTACGGGATCCTCGGCGCCGTCGTCGGAGTAGCGGTCCAGCTGATCGCATTCCACAGCATTGCGGAGGCAATAATGCGGCCGCCCAGGATCGCCCTCGCCGGTGACACCGGCATCGGCGATTCGCTGCCGCGCTCCCGCCCGACTTTTGCCGCGCGGTCAAACGTGTCCGTACTTGCAGTCGCGTTTGCGTTCGGCGTTGGCGGCGCATGGCTAGCGGCCGTGTTCACTCCGGTCAGTGATGCCGCGATCCTGTCCGTCGCGATCGGGTGTGCATTGACAGTTGTATTCGCGGTGCCGATCTCCGTCGGCCTTGGTTTCTCACCATCTCTGCAACCCATTCGTGACCTCGCCAAAGGTGCCGAACGTGTTGCGGCAGGGGACTATCGCCAACGCCTGCCGGTAGTTCAGGACGACGACCTGGGAGCGTTGGCGGCGTCGTTCAACCAGATGCAAGCGGGGTTGGCCGAGCGACAACGACTTCAGGCCGCGTTCGGCACCTACGTCGACCCGGCCCTCGCGGCGCGGCTACTCGAGCAGGGCCACGACGTCTTCACCGGGGAACGCCGCGAAGTAACGGTGATGTTCGTCGACATCCGCGACTTCACCCCGTTCGCCGAGGCCAACTCTGCCGAGGACACGGTCGCACGCCTCAACGCGCTGTTCGAAATCGTGGTGCCTGCCGTCGTCGCCGCCGGTGGGCACGTCAACAAGTTCCTCGGCGACGGCGCCTTGGCCGTCTTCGGCGCCCCCAACGACCTTGCCGATCATGCCGACGCCGCGGTGAACGTCGCTCTGTTGATTCACCGCCGTGTCGCCGAGCGATTCGGTGGGGAGCTTCGCATCGGCATCGGGATCAACACCGGTGTGGTGATCGCCGGGACCATCGGCGGCGGAGGCAAGCTCGAGTTCACCCTCATCGGTGACACCGTCAACGTGGCAGCCCGCGTCGAGCAACTCACCAAAACCACCGGCGACGCGATCCTTCTCACCCAGCCGTGCATCGATGCCTTAGCCTCCCGGCCGCCCGGACTCATCGACCGCGGATTCCATGTCCTGAAAGGAAAGTCAGCCGCCGTGCAGGTCTTCGGCCTCCAATCCCTATGAGCAGGCGACCGCCCAGGGCGTGTATGTGATCGTGTCGATGACGGTCGAGAACATCGGTGACCGGTCACAGTCGTTCTTTGCCGCCAACCAGAAGTTAATCGACAGTGCGGGCCGTCAATACTCTCCGGACTCCAACGCCGACATGTGGATCAATCAGGCGATCCAGACCGATATCAACCCTGGTAACCAGGTCCAGGCAAAAGTATCTTTCGATGTGCCGGAGGGTGCTCAGCCGGCCACTATCGAGCTACACGATTCCGCTTTTTCTGGCGGCGTAAAGGTCAGACTGTCATAACGGACACCCCGATTATCTGTAGTGCCGCGCGCGTGGGTGTCAAGTTTTGGAAAGATCTAGAATACTGGTTCTGAGACTGCGTGGACTTCGGTAATGAGCGACCGGAGGCCTAAACGACCGCCGTCATGGCATCACCTCGGCCCACTTCATATGCCCCTCGAAGCCCAGCGATGTCACCATGGCGCGGTAACGGTCCCGATAGTCGCGGTAGCCGGTCTCGTCGCCTTGGGCGCGGGCCAGCAGCGCGCGGGTGCGCAGCAACGGAATTTCGTTCACGACAAATCCGGGGTCGGTTGGCACGGCGGCCAACCGTTCAATTGCGGCGGCCGCTTCCTGCATGTCGGTATCCGATCCCCGACGGAGCAGCGACTCAACCAATGCAGCGGTCGCAGCACCGCGTGTAAACCTCTCGCCGGTCTCGAAGAGCTGATCGACAATGCACCGTGCACTTTCGATCGCGCCTTGGACGTCTCCCCCCTCGGCGGTCAATTCCACTATTCGGACATCCGCCATCGTTGCGGTCGATAACATCCGCTGGAGTACTTGGGCGTCGCGTGCCCGGCGCAGCGACTTGAGTGCCCCGTCGTGTTCGGCGGCCGTGGCGCGGCGGCTCAAGACCAGGCCTTGAGCGATGTGGGCAATTTCAAGGGCGACATCGTCGCCGACCTCTTCGGCAATCCGCACAGCTTCGGTGGTTTCCTGGACTGCGTGGTCGTCGGCGAGCAGCGCCCCGGTCAAAATGCCGAAGGTGTAAGCGATGCTGATAAACGTCGACAGGGGCACCCCGTGTGCGTCGACGGAACGCTGCATCGCGATACCGCTTCGCATGTCGTCGTGCCAGTCAGGACAACCCAAGCTGCATCCCGCCACTCCGCGATAGAACAACGACACTGCCAACGGGGAAGGAAAACCTGGCTTCCTGCCCCTCAGCGGGTCGCCGCCGACCACGTCGATGGTCCACTGCGCTAATCGATATGCCTCCACAGCTTCACCAGCGAACAACTTCGCTACCACTGCCCCGTGGAGGACGGCAACCCCCCTTAGAGAGTTGGGGCTTTCCTTAATCAGTCTGAACTGTTCGGAAGCTAGCTCCGACGCTTCGCGGTGCCGATGTTCGAAGTTCAGCCCCGCCACTTGCCCGTACATCGCGATTGCCAGCGACATGTCATCGCCAGCGCTGCCGCACAATCCACGAAGTTCATCGAAACCAGTGTCGGCAACACCGAGCCCGACACGCCACGTGCTCGCACACAGCCCCGTTCTCGGGGCAATACGCATCGCGGTGCGGCTAGGATCGTTGACCGGTAACGAGTCCGCCACCCGGCGCGCGCGTTCCCAACTGATCCGTGCGGCGCGTATATCGCGGCTGTTGGACCAGGCACCGGCGCGCATGTGCCAGGCATAAGCCGAATGCAGATCGCCCGCCGCTTCGTAGTGTTCGGCGATCAGGGCGGCGTTTTCGCCGACCGAGTGATGGTCGCGTTCTTCGATGGCGAAGGCGAGCCGCCGGTGCATCTCGGCGCGATCCGACTTGAGCTGAGCCTCGTAGGCAACCGCGCGAATCAACGGGTGGTGAAACACATACTCGGGTCGGCGGGTGAACTTGACCTGATCGATGAACTGGCCTGCCACCAGTTCGTCAACGGCTGGTTCGACGCCTAGTTGTGTCAGCAGGTCCAGGTTGAACCGCGACCCGATGACCGCTGCCGCGCTCAAGGTGCGTTTTGCTTCTAGCGGAAGCCTATCGATGCGCGCGGCGATGGTCGCCTGCAACGTGGCAGGCACGCTCACCTCAGCAACCTCTGCCATCGAAATGTATGCCCCAGTCTCTCCTACCAACTCACCGCGCTCTGCCAGGTCACGCACCATTTCCTCGGCGAAGAACGGGTTACCATCAGCCCGCTCGGCGATCCTCTGGCCCAGTGCACCAACCGAGGGATCTTGCCCGAGCAACTCTGAAACCAGTGCTGCGGTCTCCGGATCACTCAGCGGCCCAAGGGCTATCGCCTGTGCGCCGGGCACCCGCGTGAGCGCACCCTCATACTCGGGGCGGTACGTGACCAGCACCAGCGAGGGCATCTGCGGGATCACCGAGAAGAAATCGGCCAGCATCGACTCGCTAACCGCATCGATCCAATGGGCGTCCTCAACGACATAGACTGTCGGGGCTTCTCGGGCCAACGACGCGGCGTTCACCAACGCGGTCAACCGTCTTCGACGAGCATCGGGATCAATCGCCGGTAAGGGAGCATTGGGGTCAGCGATGCCCAGCATGTCTTCAAACAGCAGTACATCCTCCGGGTCTGCCTCAGGAATCCCGTCGCGTACCCGGTCACGGGCGGCCTGCCCGTCTAGTCCCTCGACGCCGGTGGCTGCGCGCAACAGGCGCGCCACGACATGGAAGGGGACCTGGCTCGTGTGCGACTCGCAGGAGGTGGTGAACACCTCAACATCACGGGTATCTGCCATCGCCGAAACTTCACGCACCAGACGGCTCTTGCCGATGCCCGGTGACCCCACCACGCAGACCACCGCGCCGTGGCCGTCGATGGCGCGGTCCAACAAGTCCCCGACGGCGAACATCTCCCACCGCCGACCAACCAACTTCGACTCAGCACAACTGATCCTGCGGTGCTGTTCGCCCATGCCCAACAGGCGGTGTGCCACGACTGGTTCATCGGCACCCTTGATCCGTGCCAGCTCAGGCTCCCCGAGAACCGCTGCGCCATCAACCAGCCGTGCGGTGGACGCGCTGAGCATCACCCCACCCGATGGGGCCACCGATTCCATTCGCTGAGCCATCCCCACCTGCTCGCCGATAGAGGTGTAGCCCAAGGAAGCCGAACCGACTTCGCCAGCGATTACTTGACCCGAGTTGAGCCCTATACGCAAGGCCAGTTCGACCCCGTCATGATCGCGAACCTGCACGGCCAACCATGCGAGTTCGTCCTGGATTTCCAATGCCGCACGACACGCCCGCACAGCATGGTCCTCCAACGCCGCCGGCGCCCCAAACACCGCCATGATCCCGTCGCCGGTGAACTTGTCGACCGTGCCGCCGTAGCGCCGTACCACCTCGGCCGAGCGTTCGACGAGTTCAGCCATGATCTCGCGCAGCCGCTCGGCCCCCACCGCCGCGGCGATGTCCATGGAATGCACGACGTCGGCGAACAGCACCGTCACCTGCTTGTACTCCGCCGGTGTGCCGAACACCGCCGTCGGCGACCCGCACTCGTCGCAGAACTTCGCGCTCGACCGCAATTCTGCGCCACAGGTCATGCACGCCAACGCGGCCGTCATGCCAGCACCACCGATCTCGGGGTAAGACTAACCCCGATCGGCCCCACGATAGGGCGTTTAGCAGCAGAAAAAGGCGCTATTGACGCGGCGTTAATCACTTATTGTCTGTCACCTTCACTCCCAGCATCCATTATGCTGGGAAAACGCTGTGAGCACGCAGCAAAACCACGTCATGTGGCCGCAGGTCGCGGCATCAGCGCACTGTCCACGGCGGGCAATCCAAGAACTGGCGGGCGTGCATGAGGTGTTCTACCCGGCAAAAGTGCCCGAACACAAGTCACCGGGTGCACAAGCGCTTGCGGCACGCGAATTGAGTTGCCGCCGAAGCCCACCCTACGGTGAAGCGACGCCGAAGAGACGCCATTTCGCCGGGCACGCCCTTGAGCTGATGAGCGCCGCGGTCACCGAATTGAAGTCCTGACCCGATCACAAGGTCGCGCACCGTGCTGGACACGAGCACGTCGTTGGGTCCGGCCAGTGCACTCACGCGCGCACCGATGTGCGCGGCGATCCCACCGATGTCATCGCCCCGGATCTCGCACTCGCCGGTGTGCAACCCCGCGGACCGTCTCGAAACGGCTACGTCGAATCGTTCAATAGCCGCGTCCGCGACGAATGCCTCATTCACCGGACTAGCGCTACTGGCTAGCTACCTCTTCGCCCGATCCGCCGTGGTCGGGACGCAGGTCACGCGTTCCGAGCCATGTGTGGATTCGTTCGGCTACAGCAGCCCATCCAGGCTCCAGCATCATGTCATGACCCATCTCGGGGAAGATCTCTGCTTCGGTCCGATACACACGTGCCGTCGCGCGCACTTCCTTCGGAAGGATGCTGCGGTCACACTCCGCGCCCAACTCGAGCAACGGCGTGGTCACCCGCTTGGGCCTGGGCAGGAATACCATCGCATCGAGTGCGACTCTTTGGCTCTCACCGTTGAGCCGCGCAGCGTATCGCACGACGTCCGACTCGGGAACCCGCGCCGAGAAGAAACTTTCGCGCGCAAGCTCCGCGGTACCCACGAGCGGCAATGAGTCGCCCGTAAGCAGACCTTTCGTGGTCAGCCACGGATGCCTTCGCATCACCCGCATCGTGAATCCGAAGCTTCCGCGCTGGGGTATAGATGCGATTAACACGCCGGCGGGAGCGTCGCGCGACTCCAAATACTTCTGCACCACAAAACCGCCCATCGAATGGCCGATCACGACCGGCCTTGCGGGCAAGCTGTCGGCAACTGACCCGACATCGTCGACGTAGTCGGCGAGCGAACAGGTGCGCAGGGGCTTTGGTGTTGCGCTGTTCCCATGGCCCCGAAGGCTTACAGCCAGCGTGCGATAACCCTTGTCCGCGAAGAAGCTTAGAAAGTGCTCGTCCCAGCACCAAGCTCCATGCCAGCCGCCATGGACGAAGAGGAGCGGCGCTGGGTGAGCTTCGCTGCAAAACCCCTTGTCGATCACCTCGAGCATGAGCCTGACTCCTTATGCCGCGCAGCTATCGACGGCAATCTCCGGTTAGCTGCGGTGACGCTGAGAATAGCTTGTGGCCGCAGTGTGGGCGCACAAATTGCTCGCAGATATTGCCAGTCTTCGCCTCACGGGTCGGAGATGATCGGGATTCCAAGACTGACTGGGTCCGTGCCTCGCTGATTGCCCAACCACTCCAGATTCGCCAGTTTGTTCGCGGCGGCATCGAGGCTGACTTGAAGTCCTTGGACTTCGCCGAGCCATCCGTTGATCCGGGCTTCTCCGATTCGTGCTTTCAGGTTGGCGATGATGGCAATTAATCGTGGTCGCGCGGCTGGGTCCAGTCGAAGGCTCGGGCATCTGATACACGCGTGCTCATGCTTGCAGCTGGTTCCATAGGGACGTCCGCATTCTCCGAGTTCGAGCTTTCGTTCCTGGAAGTGTTGTTGGAACTCGCGCCATTCCTGATCGGTTGGTTGGCGGTATTCGGCCTCGGGACGCTGGGCGCGCCGCTCGTCGAGGAAGGCGCGATAGGTGCGCACGAGCTGGTCATCGAAGACCACCATGTAGGAGTGGCTCGTGTTCAGGTTGGCGTGCCCAAGTAGACGGGCGACGATGTGGACTGGGAGCCCGTCGTTCTGCTTCGGTGGCGAACATGCGGCGGAAGTCGTGGGCGGTGAAGCGCAGCGGTTCCCCGGCGGCATCGCGTAAGTCGCAGCGCTCGACGGTGCGGTTGAGGATTCGGCCGACGACGTTGGCGCTGATGACTGACCATCGCCACACACCGCGTCGTCGTTGGAACAGGTGCGGCAGCGCGGGGCCATGGTGCGCTCGTGCGGATCGTAACGCGGTGCGAGGGCCGCGAGCAGTGCGTGCACGAGCGGGCAGTCGCGGGTGGGGTCAGCGCGGCAGGCCCGCAGGATCTCTGCGGCCAGCCGGCACAGCGTGGCGGCCGCGGCGCGCGCCCGCCGGCGAGCAGGGGTCGCCAGCCAGCGGGGTGGCTTGACCGGACTGGTCACCCGCGCCGTGACATAGCCCAGGGCGGCCCGCAAGGGTTCGGCGATCGCGTCGGCTCGCTCGTCCAGATCGATCCCAAGTGCCGAGCGGCCGAGTGCCCGCAGCGTGATTCGGCGGCACTCGACGTCGACGTCGACCTGCTGACTGTCGCCCCAGCTCACAGTGACCATATCGGCGGCCTGGGCCATGTGCCCGCCGTCAGGCGGGAGAACCTGTCGACCCCGGGGTACGGGCTGCTGACACCCTCGCCCAAGCGCGCGCCGCTGGCGAGGTGTGAACCCGGTTGTCATCGACGCCTCCGCTGGTGCCGAGCTGGCAGCCGATACGCTTCGCGGCCAAGCGCTACGAGCGTTGTTGCCGGCCGACGCAGTGCCATGGGTGCCCGAGCTGTTCTTCGCGAAGTGCGGGTCGGTATTGCGCCGATGGGACCTCAACCGCATCCCGACACACGCCCAGATCGACCAGGCCATCGATGCGCTGATGGGCTGGCTGCTGCGCATCACCCAGGTCCGCGGGTTGTCCGCCGACGCGTGGCGGTTACGTGCAAACGTCACCTTCGCTGACGCCGTGTACGTGGCGATCGCCGAGCACCTTGGCGCCGACCTGCTTTCTGATGATCGCCGACTGGCCAACACCCCTGGCCTAACGGTTCGGGTGGTGCACCTGCCACACTGACAGCTAACCCGTCCCGGGCAAGCACGCCCCCAACGGTTTGCAGCTGTTTGGCAGTGAAGTTCCCGTAAAACCCCTTTTTGGCAAACGACGACCCCAGACACTGCAGAGCAGGTAGCCGCAAACCGCCCCGGTAAAGGGTGGGATCTAGCCGATAAAGGCGGCGGCGGGTTAACTAGTAAGTCTGGCTAATGTGGCCAAATCCGTGGCCATCGGGCATGAAAATGACCCCAGAGGTCGCACTCTGGGGTCATTTCCGCTGGTAGCGGGGACAGGATTCGAACCTGCGACCTCTGGGTTATGAGCCCAGCGAGCTACCGAGCTGCTCCACCCCGCGTTGGTGAATGCCAGGTTACCGAACCGGTGTCACGGCGGCCAAATCGCGGGCTCAGCGGGCTGGCCGGCGGTGCCTGAATCAGGCTCAGTGCGAGGGCGGGTTCAGCCCGTATCGCTGCCGGATGTCGTCCATCCAGTCCGGGTTGCCGTAAGTCAGGCCAACTTGTCCGCCGGCTCGCCGAATTTTCGACCTCGCCCTCGGGTGCGCGGTAGACGGCTGCCTTGGCGAGCTGGCGCGCGCGCCCGGCGAAGGTGCGCAGAATGTCATCCGTACCGGCATGTCGGCTGGGGGTACCGCCCGTCTGCGGGGGAACAGACACGCACCCTCACGGCGGCCCGCCCAGCCTATTTGGCGTTGTTGTACTTGGTGATCGCGTCATCCAACCGCTGCAGCGCCGACCCGTAGGCGGCGAAATCGCCCTTCTTCTGCGCGTCTTTCGCCGCGCCTAACGCCGTTTGGATCTCCTGCAGGGCGGCGGCCTTGGCCGGAGACAGCGTCACCGAGCCATCCGGAGCCGGCGGCACCGCCGACGCCGGCGGCGATCCCGGTGTCGCGGCCGGCGTCGGCGGGCTCGCGGGCGCGTTCGCGGGTGCACCGGCCTCGGTGGGTTGGATCCCCGTTGCGGCCGCACCCGCGCCGGGACCGAACAGGCCGGTGAGCGCATCACGCACCGTGGGGCCGAATCCGATCTTGTCGTTGTACATCATCGCCACCCGGATCAGCCGCGGGTACGACGACGCGGCATCACTGGCTCCCGGCGAGGCATAGACGGGTTCGACGTAGAGCAGTCCCCCCTGGCCCACCGGCAGCGTGAGCAAGTTGCCCCACCGGATCCGGTTTTGGTTGTCGCGCCCGATCAGCCCAAGTTGCTGGGACACCGCCGGGTCGGTGGTGATGGCGTTATTGGCCAGCTTTGGACCGTTGACCTGGCCCGGAATCGTCAGCACGGTGATCTTGCCGTAGGTCGCGGGATCAGAGCTGGCGCTGATGTAGGCGGCCAGATAGTCGCGCTTGAACCGGTTCATCGCGCTGATCAACTGGTACGCCGCCGAATTGTCACCCTTTGCAATGTTTTTCGCGACGATGTAATACGGCGGCTGATAACTGCTGGCCGTCGGGTTCGGATCCAGCGGCACGTCCCAGAAATCAGAAGTGGAGAAGAACGTTACGGGATCGTTGACGTGGTATTTGGCCAGCAGCATCCGCTGCACCTTGAACATGTCTTCGGGATAACGCAGATGCTCTGCCAACTCGGGGGTGATGTCACTCTTGGGCTTGACGGTGCCGGGGAAGACCTGCATCCAGGCTTTGAGCACCGGATCCTGTTCGTCCTGCTGGTAGAGCGTGACGGTGCCGTCATAGGCATCCACCGTTGCCTTCACCGAGTTGCGGATGTAGGAGACCTGCTTGTCGGGCACCAGCTTGTTGAACGCCACCTCGTTGGAATCGGCGGTCGCCGATTCCAGGGAGGTGAGTTCGGAGTACGGGTAGTTGTCCAATGTGGTGTAGCCATCGATGATCCACACCAGTCGCTTGTTGACGACCGCCGGGTACACGGCGCTGTCAGTGGTCAGCCACGGCGCCACCGCCTCCACCCGCCGCGCCGGATCACGGTTGAACAGAATTTTGCTGTTGGAGCCAATCACATTGGAGAACAAAAAGTTTCGCTCGGCGAACCTGGCGGCGAACACGCTGCGGGATAACCAGTCACCGACCGGAACTCCCCCGAGTCCGGTGTAGGTGTAGTTCTTGGTTTCGGTGCTGGTCTCGTAGTCGTATTCCCGGTCCGCACCGTTGCGTCCCACGATCGCGTAGTCGGCGGACGTGCTGGAGATGACCGGTCCGTAGTAGATGCGTGGCTGGTCCAGCGGTGCCGGACCGTCGGATACCACGCCGCCATTGGCGCCGACGACGTTGACCAGGAACTCGGGGTAGCCACCGTTTTGGTTGGGGTCGTTGGCGATCCCCCGCACCGTGTTGGCCGGCGAGGCGATGAACCCGTTGCCGTGGGTGTAGACCGTGTGCCGGTTGATCCAGTCACGCTGGTTGTCGATCAGCCGGTCGGGGTTGAGTTCACGGGCCGCGACGACATAGTCACGCAATGCGCCGTTGCGGTCGATGTAGCGGTCAATGGACAGCTGGTCGGGAAAGTAGAAGAAGTTCTTGCCCTGCTCGAACTGGGTGAAGGCCGGGCTGACGATCGTGGGGTCGAGCAGCCGGATGTTGGAGGTGGTCGCGCGGTCGGTCGCGACCTGCTGGGCGGTGGCCTGGGCGTCGCCGCTGTAATTGCGATAGGTGACCACGTCCGACGTCAGGCCGTACGCTTGCCGCGTCGCGGTGATGCTGCGGCTGATGTATTCGCTTTCCTTCTGCGCGGCATTGGGTCTAACGCTGATCTGCTCGACGATCATCGGCCATCCGGCACCCACGATCAACGACGACAGCAACAACAAAACCAGGCCGATGGCGGGAATGCGCAAGTCCCGCAGGATGACCGCGGAGAACACCGCGGCGGCGCAAATCAACGCGATCGCCATCAGGATCAGCTTCGCCGGCAGCACGGCGTTGATATCGGTGTATCCGGCACCGGTGAATGGCTTACCGCCGCGGCTGTGCGATAGCAACTCATAGCGGTCCAGCCAATAGGCGACGGCTTTGAGCAGGACCAACAGCCCGACCAGGGTGACCAGCTGGATCCGCGCCGAGCGGCTCAGCGCGCCGGTACGCCCGGACAGCCGAACGCCGCCAAAGATGTAGTGCGCCAACACGTTGGCCAGGAACGCCAGGAACACGGCCACGAATATGTAGCTGAGCAGCAGCCGGTAGAACGGCAGGTCGAACGCGTAGAAACCGAGGTCCTTGCCGAACTGCGGATCCTTGATGCCGAAGTCCCCGCCGTGCATGAACAATTGGATCCGCACCCAATAGCTTTGGGCGATGATGCCGGCCAGCAGGCCGATCGCCGCCGGGACTCCGACGCCCACCAGTCGCAGCCGGGAAAGGACGACGGCGCGGTAGCGCGCCACCGGATCGTTGTCGTTACTGGGCACGAATACCGGGCGGGTGCGGTAGGCCACCGCAAGCCCGGCGAACACGATGCCGCCCACCAGCAGACCGGCTACCAAAAAGACCACGAAGCGCGTGACCAGCACGGTGGTGAACACCGAGCGGTACCCAAGCTCACCGAACCACAGCCAGTCGACGTACGCGTCGATCAGCCGCGGACCCGCGAGCAGCAAAGCGATCACACCGAGTGCGATCAGGATCAGAATCCGGCTACGCCGAGTTAGCTTCGGCATCCTTGCGGTGGGCCGCATCCCCACTGGCTACGCTCCCTGATCGATCTTGCCGGCGTCGGTTTCGCTGGCGCCGTGCTGCTGGACGGCTCCTGGCCGCTTGCTGTGGTTGCCACACATTTGTCTAGTCGGTCACAACTGTACGCACTGCAAGGCCGCGGGATCACGGGCTGTGCTGGACTGCCCGCCTTCTACTCAGACCGCTACGAGGTCTGCATCGTCGGCGGGCTAGCAGCTTGGCGGCTGACCCCCCGAGGTGAGTGCATGCAGCGCATCAACCGCTTGGCTGAGGGTCTCGACCTTCACCAAGCGCATGCCGGACGCATTGTCCGAGCTCGCCTCGTAGCAGTTCTTTGCGGGTACCAGAAACACCGTGGCGCCGGCCGCGTGGGCGGCGACCATCTTGTGCGTGATGCCGCCGATTTGGCCGACCTCGCCGTCGGCGGAGATGGTGCCGGTCCCCGCGATGAACTTCGAACCGGCCAAGTTGCCGGTGGTCAGCTTGTCGACGACCGCCAGACTGAACATCAGCCCGGCAGACGGCCCGCCCACGTTGGCGAGGTTGAAGTCCACCACGAACGGCGCCCAGGGCGCATCGAGTACCGCGACACCCATGAAGCCGTAGTCGCGATCTTTGTTTGCGCCCAGCGTGATTTGCGCCACGCCGGCCGGCTCGTTCTTGCGGCGGAAGTCGATCGTCACCAGCTGGCCGGGTTTGGTGTTCTTCAGCAATCCGGTGAACTGCTCGATATTGGCTACCGGGGTGCCGTTGACCGCGTCGATGGCATCGCCGGACTTCAGCTTGCCCGCCGAGGGACCGGGATCGTTGACTTTCGCGACCGTCACCGCGGGCGGGTACTTCAGGTATCCCAGTGCGGCATACTCGGCGCTGTCCTCGGACTGCCTGAAATCCGCGTTGTTGGCCTTGTCAACCTCCTCCCGTGACTTGCCCGGCGGGTAGACGAGGTCGCGCGGCATCAGCTGTTCCTGTCCCGAAAGCCACAGCGTGAGGGCTTCGCCCAACGTCAGATCGTCGCGCTGGGACACCGTCGTCATGTTGAGGTGGCCGGTTGTCGGGTGCGTCAGGGTGCCCACGATCGCGACTACCTGCTTGCCGTCGACTTCGCCGAGCGTGTCAAAGGTGGGGCCGGGGCCCAGCGACACAAACGGCACCGTCACCACCGCGAGCAACACGCCGAAGACCACGATCGGCACCAGCGCGACCATCAAGGTCAGAATCCGCCTGTTCACGCCGCTTACACTAGACGGAGCCCGCTACGCGTCGTTCAGCTACAAGCTTGACCCGACATCGCCCGTTCTGTTCCAGTGGTGAGTACCGTTGACGTCATGGCTGACCTGCCTTTCGGCTTCTCCTCCGGAGAAGACCCCGAGGCAAAGCACGGGAAGAACGATCCCGATTCGGGCTCGGGCGCATCCGACCCATTGGGCGCGTTCGGCATGAGCGGCGATTTCGGCATGGGCGACCTGGGGCAGATCTTCACCCAACTGGGTCAGATGTTCGGCAGCGCGGGCACCGTCATGGCCGGGGGCAAGACTTCAGGACCGGTCAACTACGAATTGGCGCGACGAGTCGCGTCGAGCTCGATCGGGTTTGTCGCGCCGATCCCGGCCACCACAAACGGGGCCATCGGCGATGCGGTACACCTGGCCGAAACCTGGCTAGAGGGCGCCACGGCACTGCCCGCGGGCACTACCAAGGCGGTGGGTTGGACCCCCATCGACTGGGTCGACAACACCCTGGAGACCTGGAAGCGGCTGTGCGATCCGATGGCCCAACAGATTTCGACGGTGTGGGCATCGTCGCTGCCCGAGGAAGCCAAGAGCATGGCCGGCCCGTTGCTGGCGGTGATGTCGCAAATGGGCGGTATGGCGTTCGGCTCACAGCTGGGCCAGGCACTGGGCCGGTTGTCGCGCGAGGTGCTGACGTCGACCGATATCGGTCTGCCGCTGGGGCCCAAGGGTGTGGCCGCGATACTGCCGGATGCGCTGGAGTCGTTCGCCGCCGGACTCGACCAGCCACGCAGCGAGATCCTGACGTTCCTGGCCGCGCGGGAGGCCGCGCACCATCGGCTGTTCAGTCACGTGCCTTGGCTGTCCAGTCAATTGCTGGGCGCCGTCGAGGCCTACGCGATGGGCATGGAGTTCGACATGACCGGAATCGAGGAGCTGGCACGCGACTTCAATCCGGCGTCGCTGTCCGATCCTGCGGCCATCGAAAACCTGCTCGGGCAGGGAGTATTCGAGCCCAAGGCGACACCGGCGCAGACACAGGCACTCGAACGCCTCGAGACTCTGCTCGCATTGGTCGAAGGTTGGGTGCAGGTGGTGGTAACCGCGGCCCTGGGCGACCGGATTCCGGGTGCGGCAGCGCTGAGCGAGACGCTGCGCCGGCGCAGGGCCACCGGCGGCCCGGCCGAGCAGACGTTTGCGACGCTGGTCGGCCTGGAGCTGCGGCCGCGCAAGATGCGGGAAGCCGCCGCGCTTTGGGAGCGCCTGACCCAGGCCGTCGGTGTGGACGCGCGCGACGCCATCTGGCAACACCCGGATCTGCTGCCCGGCGCGGACGATCTCGATGAGCCGGCCGGGTTCATCGACCGGGTCATCGGTGGGGACACCAGCGGTATCGACGAGGCGATCGCCAATCTCGAGCAGGACCGCGGTAGCGAAGACCCCGGCGCAGATGGCGGTTCTGTGGATAACTGAGCGGGGCGTTTGCCTCCGGCGTGGCACAGTTTCAACTCATGTCGCCGCCCGTGCTTTCCACGTATGCGCTGGACCCGGCGATGCCGGTCCTGCTGCGACCCGACGGTGCCGTTCAGGTGGGCTGGGATCCCCGCCGCGCCGTGCTGGTCCGTCCACCGTGTGGCTTGGCCGCGGCGGAGCTGGCCACATTACTGCGGTCCATGCGATCACCGACGCCGTTACCCGAGCTGCATCGCCTGGCCGTCAACCGCGGCCTAAAAGACGCTGACGGCCTGACAAACCTGGTCGCGCAACTGGTAGGCGCAGGTGTCGCGACCGAATGCGGGCACTCGCGCGGTCGGGCGGCGTCAATCCGGATTCACGGCCGCGGGCCGCTGTCGGAGCTGCTGGTGGAGGCGCTGCGCTGCTCGGGGGCCCGGATTGCGCACAGCAGCCAACCGCACGCCGCGGTGTCGGCCACCGCCGTTGATCTGGTGGTGTTGTCGGACTACCTGGTCGCCGACCCGCGAATGGTGCGCGATCTGCACAGCCAGGGCGTCCCGCACCTTCCGGTACGGGTACGGGACGGCACCGGGCTGGTGGGTCCGCTGGTCATTCCCGGCGTGACCAGCTGCCTGGGCTGTGCGGACCTGCACCGCAGGGACCGCGACGCGGCGTGGCCGGCCATCTCCGCGCAGCTGCGGGAGACCGTCGGAGTCGCCGATCGGGCCACCCTGCTGGCGACCGCGGCGCTGGCACTCAGCCAGGTGAACCGGGTGATCGCGGCCGTGCGCGGGCAGGAGGCGGTACCCGATCCAGGGCCGCCCCAGACGTTGAACGCCACCCTGGAGTTCGATCTGGGCGCCGGCGCTATCGTCGCGCGTCAGTGGACCCGGCATCCGCTGTGCTCGTGCTGACGCAGGTGTGCTGGGTCGCTGGCTTTTACCCCAGTCGTCCCTGTTCCGGGACGTTCGTCGCCACCGATGCATACGCTCTGGCGAGTTCCTCCAGAATCGCCCCAGTCAAGGTGCCCTCTTCCCGGTTTTTGTCCAGCGTTTCGATGATCGCCCTGAACAAGGAATCTGCGGCGTCGTGCTGCGATTGCTTTGCTGCCATGGCTTTTCTCAGACCACCCTTCGGATGCGCGTTTCGATGAGTCGCAGGACTGCAACCTGCAAAGGGACAACCTAGAGCTCCATGGCCGACAAGGCGACGCAAAGAAACACGCAGCTTGTGCTGTTCAGCCCACGTTCACCGAGCTGGTCAGTTGCGCACCGGCCGCGCCCTGGGAGCCAGTTGTTGCGAGATCAACAGCACAGACGAGCTGACCGTCGTGGATGATGGATGTGTGGCAGACATCAAACGCGGCCGTGCTGCGCGTAACGCGAAGCTGGCCAGCATTCCGGTCGGCTTTGCCGGCCGGGCAGCGCTCGGCTTCGGTAAACGCCTGACCGGCAAATCGAAAGACGAAGTCCAGGCCGAGCTGATGGAGAAAGCCGCCAACCAGCTGTTCACCGTCCTGGGTGAGCTCAAGGGCGGAGCGATGAAGGTGGGCCAGGCCCTGTCGGTGATGGAAGCCGCCATTCCCGACGAGTACGGCGAGCCCTACCGCGAGGCGTTGACCAAGCTGCAAAAGGACGCCCCGCCGCTGCCCGCAGACAAGGTGCACCGGGTGCTCGACGCACAGCTGGGCACCAAGTGGCGGGACCGGTTCAGTTCGTTCGACGACAAGCCGGTGGCCTCGGCCAGCATCGGCCAGGTGCACAAAGCGGTGTGGTCCGATGGCCGCGAGGTGGCCGTCAAGATCCAGTACCCGGGCGCCGACGAGGCGCTGCGCGCCGACCTCAAAACCATGCAACGGATGGTCGGGGTGATCAAACAGCTCTCCCCGGGCGCCGACGTCCAAGGCATCGTCGACGAACTTATCCAGCGCACCGAGATGGAACTCGACTACCGGCTGGAGGCCGACAACCAGCGCGCTTTCGCCAAGGCATATGAGGGCCACCCGCACTTCGCGATACCGCACGTCGTGGCCAGCGCGCCCAAGGTGGTGGTCCAGGAGTGGATCGACGGCCTGCCGATGGCCGAAATCATCCGCCACGGAACTCCCGAGCAGCGCGACCTGATCGGCACCCGCCTACTCGAACTGACCTTCGACGCACCGCGCCGGCTGGGGATGCTGCACGGCGATGCGCACCCCGGAAATTTCATGCTGCTGCCCGACGGCCGGATGGGCGTCATCGACTTCGGCGCCGTGGCACCCCTGCCCGGCGGCTATCCCGTTGAGCTCGGGATGACGATTCGACTGGCCCGCGACAAGAACTATGACTTGCTGTTGCCGACGATGGAGAAGGTCGGCTTCATCCAGAAAGGCCACCAGGTGTCGGTACGCGACATCGATGAAATGCTGCGCCAATACGTCGAGCCCATCGAGGTCGATGTCTTCCACTACACCCGTAAGTGGCTGCAAAAAATGACCATCGGTCAGATGGATCGGTCGGTGTCCCAAATCAAGACGGCACGGCAAATGGACCTGCCGCCCAAGCTCGCGATTCCGATGCGTGTCATCGCGGCGGTGGCCGCGATCCTGTGCCAGCTGGATGCGCATGTGCCGATCAAGGCGCTGTCGGAAGAACTGATCCCCGGTTTCGCCGAGCCCGACACCGCGGTCGTTTAATTTTGCGCGGTCGTTTGACGTCGCGAAAGTGCAACTGCCGACACGTTTCTCGAGAGCGGGCGACGGCAGTTGCACTTTCGCCGCCTAAGCAGCGACTACGCCTTTTCTGGGACGTCCGCGCGAACGTTTGTAAGTCAGGATCGAGCCCCGGTCGAAGATTTCGCCGCCCCACACACCCCAGGGTTCGGCCCGGTCCAGCGCCGCCGCCAGGCACTGGCGCCGGACCGGGCAGCCCGCGCACAGCGTCTTGGCACGCTCGAGGTCGGCCGGAG
>CAVVCM010000005.1:0-658576 GCA_963746755.1 uncultured Actinomycetota bacterium
AAGGTTCGCAGCATCGACATCACCGGCGTGATCCCGGATCCCGCGGTGAGAAACAAAATCGATGGCGGCGCGGGGTCAGGCAGTACGAAGTTGCCTTGCGGCGCGGCCAGCCGGACGATGGTCCCTGGCTGGACGCCGGCCACCAGGTGGGTGGAGAGGAAGCCTTCGGGCATCGCTTTCACCGTGATGGTCACGGTGCGCCGTGATCCGGACGTCGCTGTCGGGCTCGACGTCAGCGAATACGACCGCCAGCGCCAGCGGCCGTCGATCAGCAGCCCGATCCCATGTACTGGCCCGGCTGGTAGTCGAAGTTGAAACCCCAGCCCGGTTTGATCACCAGGGTCGCGGAATCTTGGGTCTCCCGGCGGACCTGCAGGATGCGGCCCCGCAATTCCCGCGCCGACCACAGCGGATTTGCCAAATGCAGGTAATCGTCGGGCAACAGCGGCGTCGTGATGCGCGCAGCTATCTTGCGCAGCGCGTGCCAGCCGGGATGCCTGTCTGTGCCAGCGACGACAGCTCGCTTGGTGTCGACGACATTGGCGGTGATTGATGCGTATTTCTTGCTCATAGGAAGCTCCTGCTCACGATGCGGCGTTTAGCTTCCGCTCACGTTGGGGCGGTTCCACGCCCCTCGCACAAAGGCTACGCTACCGTAACCTACGGTAGCGTATCTAGGCCTGGCGGCTCGGGTGCGTCACGTTGCGCGTGCTCGGCCCCGATTCACGACCTACGCCGCTACAGGCACATCTGCCACAGAGGCCTCGGTAGAAGATAGGTACCGACTTTTTGCCCGGCTCCGACGACAGTCCAGCTGTCGAAATGGCGCCACGGACTTGTCGGTGTGAGGCGGGCAAAAAACTTGTGGTCTCCAGCGGAGACGCATGGGGCTAGTGTGACTTCACCAAACAGGTCGTCGCCTGGCTAAAGCAGCTCAAGCAAGAACGGCAGCTCCTGGTTTCATACCAAGCCAGGTCATGATCTTGAGCATCGCCGACGATCAGCTCAGCATCCTCGTCGCCCAGATCAGCGGCGTCGATGAACTCAATAGCCTTTGTCACGGCCGCCTCGGCGGCGGCGTTGTCAACGTACGCGGCGATCACGTGGTCGATCGGGACGGGCGCACCGAGTCTGACGACGGCGTCATCGAGATCAGGACGATGCTTGGCGTCGTCGACCTCGGCGGCCAGCACCACGCGCCGGGGTGGCAGCTTATCGCTGGCGGCACCGGCGTCAGCCGCCAGCAGCCGCAGCGAGGCCAGCGCGGCCTGTTGCAGTGCCACCTCGGCGAGCTCGTCATCGTCGCCCTCGGCGTAGGCCTCGCGCAACGCCGGCGTGACCGCGAACGCGGTGCCGTTGACCGGCCATAACGAGCCGTCAGCGACGAGCTGCTGCAACATCGCCAGAGTGGCCGGGATATAGACGCGTGTCATCGGCCTGCACCCGGCCCCGCCGCGTTTGCGATCGCCACAGCCCCATGGTGGCGACCCGCTGCACCCGGCCCCGCCGCGTTTGCGATCGCCACAGCCCCATGGTGGCGACCCGCTGCACCCGGCCCCGCCGCGTTTGCGATCGCCACAGCCCCATGGTGGCGACCCGCTGCACCCGGCCCCGCCGCGTTTGCGATCGCCACAGCCCCATGGTGGCGACCCGCTGCACCCGGCCCCGCCGCGTTTGCGATCGCCACAGCCCCATGGTGGCGACCCGCTGCACCCGGCCCCGCCGCGTTTGCGATCGCCACTAGCCCCCGATCAACGTGGCCGCGTAGTCGTCGACGTACGTCGAGAGCTCACGCGGCGGCCGTCTGTAGTTATCACTCACCATCGGGTGCTTCGGCAATTTGACCCTGGGCTGTTCTACCTCCTGGTACTCGATCGTGGACAGCAAATGGGCCATCATGTTGAGCCGGGCGTGCTTCTTGATATCCGATTCCACGACATACCACGGGCTGGCCGGTATATCGGTATGCACCATCATCTCGTCCTTGGCGCGCGAATAGTCCTCCCAGCGAAACACCGATTCCAGGTCCGTCGTGCTGAGTTTCCATTGCCGGACGGGATCGCTGCGCCGCGCCCTGAACCGGCGCAACTGCTCCTCCTCGGAAACCGAGAACCAATATTTGCGCAGCAGAATCCCGTCGTCGATCAGCATGTGTTCGAAGATCGGGGTCTGCCGCAAAAACAGCGTATATTCCTGCGGCGTACAGAATCCCATGACCTTCTCGACGCCGGCGCGGTTGTACCACGACCGGTCGAAGAGCACGATTTCTCCCTTGGCGGGCAGATGGGCGATATAGCGCTGGTAGTACCACTGGCCGCGTTCCCGATCGCCGGGCGCGGGCAACGCGGCGATGCGGGCGACCCGCGGGTTGAGGTACTCGGTGATCCGTTTGATGGCGCCGCCCTTGCCCGCTCCGTCGCGGCCCTCGAAGATGACCACCAGACGCGCACCGGAATGGCGTACCCACTCCTGCAACTTCACAAATTCTGATTGCAGCCGGAACAATTCGGCTCGGTAGACAGCGTTGGAAATCTTACGTGCCGCCGGCCTAGTCGATTTCTTTTTCTTCGCCTTTGCCGACGCGCCGTCGTTTGTCGCGGTGCTCACATCAACGAATGATAGATCCACGCAGCAATATCACCTCCGACTGCTACCGGGAAGCTTCCAGGAGTTCCTCAAGCGACTGGCTCAACAGGCCTGGGAGCAGGTCGACGTCGCTCATCGCTTCGCGGTCGGCATTGATCCCGAAATACAGCATGCCGTTATACGACGTCACACTGATGGCCAACGCCTGATTGTGCAGCAGCGGTGGCACAGCGTAGGTCTCAAGCAACTTGGTACCGGCGATATACATCTGCGACTGAGCTCCGGGGGCATTGGTGATCAACAGATTGAATGTCCGCTTCGAAAAGCTTGGAAAACTAGTGGCGACCCGGATGCCCATGGCGTGCAACGTGGGTGGGGCAAAACCCGACAGAGTGACGATCGTTCTGGCGTCGACCAGGCGGCCCGCTGTCGGGTTCGACTCTGTGGCATGAGCGATCTGCGACAGCCTCACCACGGCATTCGGCTCCCCCATCGGCAGGTCAACCAGAAACGGCATTACCTGGCTGATGGCCTGACCGGGGCCGGTTGCGTCGAGTTGGCCATCGGCATAGACCGAAAGCGGCGCCATCGCCCGGACCGTCGCGGTCGGCGACACCGCTTCCCCGCGTGACAACAGCCAGTTGCCCAGTGCGCCGGCGATCACGGCGAGCACCACGTCGTTGACGTCGCAGTCATAGCGCGCACGCACGGTGCGGTAATCCTCAAGGCTGCCGCGAGCGACCGTGAACCGTCGATGGCGCGAAACGGTGGCATTGAGCGGGCTACTGGGCGCGGTGCCACGCGCCACGGCGCGCGCGAAATCGAGGACCCGGCGACCGGCGTCAAGGAGTTCACCATGGTTCGTCACCAACCCGGTTATTGCCGACCCGACGACCTGCAACTGCGTGCCCGGTCCAACGAACCAGTCGCCGATGGCGCCCAATACCAACCGAGTGTTACCGGGGTCGCGTTCCGGTACCCAGATGTCTTCGGGGAACGGTGGCGGGCGTTTCGTCCGATCGGCGATGACATGGTTGATTTCCAGCGCCGTCATGCCGTTGATCAGCGCTTGATGCGACTTCGTGTATAGCGCGAGCCGGTTTTTGGCCAGGCCTTCGACCAGGTACATCTCCCACAACGGCCGCGACTTGTCCAGCGGCCGCGCGGCCAGCCGCGCGATGAGCTCGTGCAGCTGCTCGTCACTGCCCGGCGAGGGCAGCGCCGACCGCCTTACGTGATAAGTGATGTCGAAGTCGCTGTCGTCGATCCAGACCGGCCTCGCCCCTCCGATCCGCACTTCCCGGACTTTCTGCCGGTAACGCGGTATCTGGGGCAGCCGCTGCTCGATAGTGGCCAGTAAGGTCTCGTAGCTCAATCCGGCGCGTGGACGGCGCAGGATAGACAGCGACCCGACGTACATCGGGGTGGCGGTGTTCTCCAGCCGATAGAAGGACGCGTCCGATGGGGACAACCGAGCCACCATTACGGCACTGTCCTCCTTGTCAATTCGCCCTCAATTCCTCGGGTGGACCGATGTTCTGGCCCACGGTAATCGTCTGGCCGGCCCACAGCTCAGCGCGGGTACGCGTGCGTCGAGTTGTGCCATGATGACCACTGACAAACCACTGTCTGCCACTCTCCAGCAGGCTCCCCGTTCGACTAATGAGTTGGAGAGTGTGCGTTGAACACTAGTCCTGTCGTGAGCCCTTTCGGCCGCGAAGCTTTCGCCGTCACGCCCGTCGTCGACTACGAGCCTCCGACACAAGACGTGCCGCGAAACGTCCCCCAGTACCGGCAATCACCCCACACACCGTTGCGTCGCCGCAGCGCCCATGCGCCGCGCCGGCCTCGCACCGGGCAGCCCGGCAGACAGCCGCCGACGGCGAACGTCGGCAACGTCATGTCAGCGTCGATGCGTCAGGCGGCGATTTTCGCCGACGCCGCACTGCGCCGAGTGCTGGAAGTCATCGACCGCCGCCGTCCCGCCGCCCAGCTGCGGCCCATGCTGGCGCCCAGCTTGGTGGATTCCGTGGTCTCGGTTGGCCGTGCGGCAACCGGACTCGCAGCCGGACGCGATGGTGCCGCGGTGCTGCGCCGGATGCGGCTGCAACCGGCGGGTCACCGCGACCCGGAAACCGCAGCCGAGGTTTTCGGCTCCTACAGCCGTGGTGACCGGATGCACGCCATCGCCTGCCGCGTGGAACGGGTGCCTGTCGGCGGCGCAACCCGGTGGCTGGTGGTGGCCCTGCACATCGGTTGACAGCCGAGAGTGCCGGTTAGTTCGGAGGTCCGGCGCCCTCCGGCTGGGGGTACTCCCCTGCGGTGCGGGGACCCCACCCGCTTGCGGGGGACGGACCGCCCGTATAACGAGCCAGCACTGGACCCGCGATCGCCATGACGAAGACATACGCCGTCGCCAGCGCCGCGACCGCGGGGATCGACGTACCGGCCAATCCGATGATGATCAGCGAGAACTCGCCCCTGGCGATGAGCGCGGTGCCCGCGCGCAGCTGCCCGCGCCGCGCCACTCCGTCGCGCCGGGCAGCGAAGACCCCGGTGGCCACCTTGGTTGCGGCGGTCACCGCGGCCAACGCCAGTGCCGCCGGAAGCATCGGGATCAGCTCGTGCGGGTCAACTGCAAAACCGATCGCCAGGAAGAAGATGGCGGCGAACAAATCACGCAACGGGTTCAGCACCTTGCGTGCCCGGTCTGCGGTTTCACCGGTCAGCGTGAGGCCTACCAGGAACGCGCCCACGGCGGCCGACGCGTGCAGCGATTTCCGCCAGCGCCGCCACCATCAGGGTGACTCCCAAAACTCTGAGCAACAGTTGCTCGGAATCGGGGTGTTCCACCAGCCGGCCGATATGGTGGCCCCAGCGGTAGGAAGTGGCAAAGGCCGCCAACAGAGCGCCGACCGCCACTCCCATGCCTCCGACGGCGTGCAGCCACCCGCCACCCGACGCCAGGACCGTGAACAGTGGCAGGTAGGCCGCCATCGCGAAGTCTTCCAGGACGAGCACGGACAGCACTGCCGGTGTTTCCCGGTTACCGAGCCGGCGCAAGTCCTCCAACAGCCGCGCAATGACACCCGACGACGAAATGTAGGTGACCCCGGCCAGGCCCAGAATGGCCGCCCCGTCCAATCCCAACAGCCAGCCGGCGATCGCGCCGGGGGTGGCGTTGAGGACGATGTCAACACCCGCGGACGGTAGGTGGTGTCGCATGCTGCTGGCGAACTCGGCGACGGAGAACTCCACCCCAGGGTCAGCAGCAGCAACACGACGCCGAGCGGGCCGCCGTGGTGATAAAGTCGCCGGCGGCGGCTACCGGCCAGATGCCGCCCTTGCCCAGCGACAGACCCGCCAGCAGGTACACCGGTATGGGGGACAACGCGAATCGGCGTACGGCGGCACCGAAGACAGCGAGCGTGGTCAGGAGAGCGCCGAGTTCGAACAGCAGCGCCCCCGAAACTTGCACCGGCTCAACCCTTGTCGATGATCTGCTCGACACCGACGATGCCTTCGTCGGTGCCGATCACGATCAGAACATCTTGGGCGTGCAGCATTTCGTCCGGGCCGGGCGAGGCGAGCACTTCATCGTTGCGCACGATGGCGACGATGGACGCCCCGGTCCGGGTGCGGGCATGGGTGTCCCCAAGCGGATGGCCCACGAAGGGGCTACCGGCGAGGATGTGGATCTGCCCGGTCTCGAGTCCGGGTATTTCTCGGGCCAGCTCGGTGAACCGCTCGGCGATCCGCGGCGCGCCCAGGATCTGGGCCACGGCTTCGGCCTCTTCGTCGCTGAGGTGCAGGACCGGTCGGGCCTCGTCAGGGTCGTCGCGGGCATAGACGACGATGTCGAAATCGCCGCTTCGCCGCGCGATGACGCCGATCCGGTCGCCCTTGTGACCGGTGAATTCGTAGCGAAGGCCGACGCCCGGCAGCAACACCTCCTTGACATCCATACCGTCAATCCTTGAAAATGGCGCCGAGACAGAAGTGCAACGGCGAATCTCATGCAGGTGAGCCGCGCTACGGTAAGCGGATGGACGGAAACACAGTCAGCGTCGAACGAGTCATCAAGGCGCCGCCAGACGAGATCTTCTCGCTGCTGGCCGATGCCGGCAAACATGCCAGTTTCGACGGTTCGGATTCGGTCAATCACGCTGCGCAAAAATCGGTACCCCTAACGAAGGGCTCGAAATTCGGGATGGCGATGCGGGGGCGTAAGGAGACGCTGTTCATCCCCTACCGCACCACCAACACCGTCATGGAATACGAACAGGACCGCCGCATCGCGTGGCAGACCACCGGGCTGGGCGGTCTGATCGGTGGCCGCATCTGGCGTTACGAGCTGAGCCCAGCCGACGGCGGCACGCTGGTGCGCGAAACCTGGGACGTGTCGCAGGACAAGCAGAAGCGGATGATCACCAGCGGTTCGATTCCCAAGCAGACCGAAAAGGGCATGCCCGCCACCCTGGAACGGATCGCCCAGCTCCTCGAAAGTTAGTTCTGGCCCCCCGCTCCGGGCGGCAGCCGGCGCGGCCTCGGCAGCAGCATCGACACACTCGCGGCGGTAGTCGTGGTATTGATCACCCAGCGCGGCGACGAGGTCGCGCTCTTCCAACTGCAGGGCGAGCACGATGTAGCCCGTGGTGCCGACCGCGAAAAGCAGGTGCCCGGCCGTCATCGTGGGCGCCGCCCAGAAAGCGATGACGAAGCCGAGCATGATCGGGTGACGCACCAGCCGGTACAGCGATCGAGCTTGAAAACCTAGTTCGGTGTAAGGCTTTCCCCGCCAAGCCAAATACACCTGCCGAAGGCCGAGCAGGTCGAAGTGATTGATCATGAACGTCGACACGAACACGATCACCCACCCGAGCCAGAACAACGCCCACAGCACCAGGCGACCGGCGGGCTGTCGCACGTCCCAAATCACCGCCGGCATCGTTCGCCATTGCCAGTAGATCAGGAGCAACACCGCGCTAGCCAGTAACACATAGGTACTGCGTTCAATCGAGGGCGGCACGAATCGCGTCCACCACCGCTTGAAACTCGGCCGCGCCATGACGCTGTGCTGGACGGCGAACACACCCAGCAGCACCACGTTGACCGCGACCGCCTGGCTGATCGGTGCCGTGATCCCGTGGTCCACAGTTCGTGGGACCACGAGGTTGCCGACGAAACCAATCGCATACAAGAAGGCCAGCACGAATACCAGGTAGCTGGCCGCGCCGTAACCGATTGTCAAATAACGCTTCATGGCCTGATTGTCCGCCGCAGAGGCACTTTCGCCTATAGGTCATTCAGATCGACTTCGCCCAGCGCGCAATAGGTATTTCTAAGTAGTCCGCCGCTGGGCGGGCGCATGAGGCGTTGCCTCAAATCGCTAGGCCCGATCGCCCGGCTCTCCCCCGCGAGCGGGTGGTGCCCTCACCTCAGGCCGTTCCGGCCTGCATTGTCGCCGGGCGGCTAGCGCTTCTTCACCGATTTCGGCGGCTTGGCACCGCGACCTTGCCGCCGCGCTGCTTCACGCCGCTCACGCCGGCTGGCGCCGGAAGGGACGCCGGCCGGCGTCTTCTGCGCCCCACCGCCGTTGCGCTGTAGCTGCGCCGAGCCGTCCTCCGACGGGCCGGAGTAAGTCAGGGCGGGCTCCTCGTCGTCAATCCCCTTGGCGCGCAGCCTGCTTGGAGCCTCTTCATGCACGGCCGTGGCCGCAGCACCTTGCTGGTCACCAGCCGCGACGGCCTCTGACTGCTTTGCGAATTCGGCGAGCCCTCGTGGTGCTTCCACTGGCGCCACTTGTGGGGCGGGCGCCGCCTCGACGGTGACATTGAACAAAAACCCGACCGACTCCTCTTTCAGGCCGTCCAGCATGGCCGTGAACATGTCGAAGCCCTCGCGCTGGTACTCCACCAGCGGATCGCGCTGCGCCATCGCACGCAGCCCGATACCCTCCTTGAGGTAGTCCATCTCGTAGAGGTGCTCGCGCCACTTGCGGTCGATGACGTTGAGCAACACGTTGCGTTCCAGCTGACGCATCGCACCCTCGCCCGCGATTTCCTCGAGTTCGGCTTCCCTTGTGGCGTAAGCACGTTCGGCGTCGGCGAGCAGCTCGTCGAGCAACTCCTCACGGGTGAGGTCGTCGAGGTCGGAGTCCCCGTCTTGGCGCGTCAGCGTCAAGTGGTCAATCCCTACCGGGTAAAGCGTCTTGAGCGCCGTCCACAAGGCGTCCAGATCCCAATCCTCGGCGTAGCCTTCGACGGTCGCGCCGTCGACGTAGGCGGTGACCACGTCGCGGACCATGTCCAGCGCCTGCTCTTTGAGGTTCTCGCCCTCGAGGATGCGGCGGCGCTCGGCGTAGATCACCTTGCGCTGCTGGTTCATCACCTCGTCGTATTTGAGGACGTTCTTGCGGACCTCGAAGTTCTGCTGCTCCACCTGGGTCTGGGCGCTCTTGATCGCCCGGGTGACCATCTTGGCCTCGATCGGCACGTCGTCGGGCAGGTTCAGCCGGTTGAGCATTGCCTCGAGCGCGGCACCGTTGAACCGGCGCATGAGCTCGTCGCCCAGCGATAGGTAGAAGCGCGACTCCCCCGGGTCACCCTGCCGGCCGGAACGGCCGCGCAGCTGGTTGTCGATGCGTCGCGACTCGTGGCGTTCGGTGCCCAGCACGTACAGACCGCCGGCCTCGATCACTTCGGTGGCCTCTTTGGACGCCTCCTCCTTGACCTTGGGCAGTTCCTGGTGCCAGGCCGCTTCGTACTCGTCAGGCGTCTCCACCGGTTCCAGACCGCGGGCACGCAGCCGCAGGTCGGTGAGGAAGTCGACGTTGCCGCCCAGCACGATGTCGGTGCCGCGGCCGGCCATGTTGGTGGCGACGGTGATGCCGCCACGCCGGCCCGCCTCGGCGATGATGCCGGCCTCCTGCTCGTGATACTTCGCGTTGAGCACGTTGTGCGGGATGCGCCGTTTGGTGAATTGCCGCGACAGATACTCCGAGCGCTCCACGCTGGTGGTGCCGATCAGGACCGGTTGGCCATTCTCGTAGCGCTCGGCGACATCGTCGACCACCGCGATGTATTTGGCTTCCTCGGTCTTGTAGATGAGGTCGGACTGATCGGTGCGGACCATCGGCTTGTTGGTCGGGATGGTGACCACACCGAGCTTGTAGATCTCGTGCAGCTCGGCCGCCTCGGTCTGGGCGGTGCCGGTCATCCCGGCCAGTTTGTCGTAGAGCCGGAAGTAGTTCTGCAGCGTGATGGTGGCCAGGGTCTGGTTCTCGGCCTTGATCTCGACGTGCTCCTTGGCCTCGATGGCCTGGTGCATGCCTTCGTTGTAGCGGCGGCCGATCAGCACACGACCGGTGAACTCGTCGACGATGAGTACCTCGCCGTCGCGGACGATGTAGTCCTTGTCGCGGCTGAACAGTTCCTTGGCCTTCAGCGCGTTATTGAGGTAACTGACCAGCGGGGAGTTGGCAGCCTCGTAGAGGTTGTCGATACCGAGCTGGTCTTCGACGAACTCCACTCCGACCTCGTGCACGCCGATAGTGCGTTTACGCAGGTCGACCTCGTAGTGGACGTCCTTTTCCATCAGCGGCGCCAACCGGGCGAACTCGGTGTACCAGTTGGAGGCGCCGTCGGCGGGACCGGAGATGATCAGCGGGGTGCGGGCCTCGTCGATCAGGATGGAGTCGACCTCGTCGACGATGGCGAAGTTGTGCCCGCGCTGTACCAGCTCATCGAGCGAATGCGCCATGTTGTCGCGCAGATAGTCGAAGCCGAACTCGTTGTTGGTGCCGTAGGTGATGTCGGCGTGGTAGGCCACGCGGCGCTCATCGGGTGTCATCTGCGCGAGAATGACGCCGACGTCCAGACCGAGGAAGCGGTGCACGCGGCCCATCCACTCGCTGTCGCGTTTGGCCAGATAGTCGTTGACCGTGACGATGTGCACGCCCTTGCCGCCGATGCCGTTGAGGTAGGCCGGTAACACCGAGGTCAGGGTCTTGCCTTCACCGGTCTTCATCTCGGCGACATTGCCGAAGTGCAGCGCCGCCGCGCCCATCACCTGCACGTCGAACGGGCGCTGGTCGAGCACCCGCCAGGCCGCTTCCCGCGCCACGGCGAAGGCGTCGGGCAGCAGGTCATCGAGGCTTTCGCCGTCGGCGTGCCGCTTCTTGAACTCATCGGTCTTGGCCCGCAACTCGGCGTCGGTTAGCTTCTCGACCTCGTCTGACAAGGTGTTGACGTACTCAGCCACCCGCTTGAGACGCTTGACCATGCGACCTTCGCCAAGGCGCAGCAACTTCGACAGCACAGCTATGTCCCCCGTCGGATGTCAATGTTTGAGCATGAGGCGCCATCCATCGTAGGTGACACGCTCGCAAAGCCGGCGAACGTCGGCTTCCGCGGATCAGTACTGATGTCAGGCGAGCCTGATCAGACCGTAATCGTAGGCGTGGCGGCGGTAGACGACGGACGGCCGTTCGGTCTGCTTGTCGTGGAACAAGAAGAAGTCGTGCCCGACGAGCTCCATCTCGTAGAGCGCGTCGTCGACCGTCATGGGTGTGGCCGGGTGCTCCTTGGTCCGTACGATCCGTCCGGGCTCGTGGACATCAGCGCCGTCGTGGTCGACGGGCGGCGTCTCCGGTGCGCCGTGTTCCCGTTTGGGCGGCGGCACGACCGCAGTGGCGGCGGCCAGCGACACCGGGGTCTTGTCGCCGTAGTGGACTTTGCGGCGGTCTTTGACGCGGCGCAGCCGGTTCTCCAGCTTGTCGACCGCGGACTCGAATGCGGCGTAGAAGCTGTCGGCGCAGGCCTCCGCCCGGCTCGCCGGCCCACGGCCCCGGGCGGTGATTTCCACGCGTTGACACGATTTGCGCTGCCGCCGGTTGGGCGCGTGTTTGAGCTCGACGTCGAAAAGATAGATGGAGCGATCGAACCGCTCGAGGCGTTCGAGTTTCTGCGAGACGTAGACGCGGTAGTGGTCGGGGATTTCTACGTTGCGGCCCTTGAACACGACTTCGGCGTTGGTTGTCGGTTCGGCCTGCCCGTCGGTTTCTGCCGGCGGTTGGTCCAGAATCTGACCGGAATCCACGGATAGCCTTGACATACGTGACAACTCGTTTCTCTTTCACGTCGCACGCTCCCTGCGTGCCCGGCTTGCAGAAGACGCGCCGACGGGGTTAGAGCGGTTGCGGCCGCAGGCTGCCCGCCGGGGCAAGGTGTCGGATACTCACCCCTTCCCGCGAGTGGGGTCTCAAGCTGGAAATATCGCGACCAGTGAGTCGTTGAACGTTGTCCTCGACGTTAGCTCGTGTTCGCCTGCGGATGCCACTAATTTCCCTGAGCTGTTGCGAGTTCTTCACATTCCTCTTGGCAAGTTTATTGGTCCTTGCGCGGGCTTGGCAGATTCACGCGACCGCAATCGCCAGAACCGCGGCGACCCGGAGCCCCGCGGCGCGCAGGATGCGCACCGATTCGCGTGCCGTCGCCCCGGTGGTGACGATGTCGTCGACGATCATGACTTCGGTGCGCGGCCGGCGACCGCTCAGCAATACCCGCCCCGCGATGTTGCGCTCGCGGGCGGCGGTGCCAAGGCCCACCGAGTCGCGGGCCAGCGCCTTCGTCCGCAACGCCGGTGTGACGGCGATATCCGGATGCCCGGCCACCGCGGCCCGCGCCAGCCGGGCGACGGGGTCACCGCCGCGCCGGCGCGCCGCCAAACGCCGTGTCGGGGCGGGCACGATGGTCAGCGGGGTCTCGACGATTCCCCACGACAGCAGCCGGTGCACACCGATGGCCAGTGCGCGCGCCAGCGGCGCGACGAGATCGCCGCGGCCGTGCTCCTTCAGCGCGAGGATGGCTTGCCGACGGGCACCGGCGTAGCGGCCGAGTGCGAACACCGGCACCTGTGGGTCGATGCGAGGGTTCACCACATGCGGCTGGTCGGCAGCCACCGACAGCTCTAGGCCGCAGGCCGCACACCAGCGGGTCGACGGCGCCCCGCAGCCACCGCATTCCAGCGGCAGGATGAGGTCGAGCACCGGCCCAGTGTGGCGGACTGGGCCGACACGCTTTGCCCAGCGCTTATCCCGGCAACACCGGCGCCGCCCCCGGCACCGTCAGTCCGGACACTTCCGACCAGCCCTGTTGGCCATCGGCCGACGCCGAATACTTCAGCACCCCTTGCGGAGCGGCGACGTAGACCGTCGACGGGTTGGCGGCAACCGCCGACACCGGGAGCTGCAAACCATGGGCCGGCGCGTCGGAGTTCACCCCGTCGATGTTCACGTAAGACACCGGATGCGTGGCGTCGGTGCGGGTCACCACGATGTCGTCACCGGTTCGCCAGGACAACGACACCACCGAATTCCCCAGGCCGAAACCCAACCGCCGCGGGTAGGTAAGGGCGTACTGCCCGGCCTGGGTCTGCTCGACACCGGCGAGGATCACCTGGCCCCCGATCACCATCGCGGCACGCGTTCCATCCCGGGACAGCTGCAGGTCGGTGATCGGCCCGGAGAATCGGCTGGCCACCACCGCGGAATCCACCGGAATACGGGCGGGTTGCCCCGACGCAGTTTCCTGAATCGCCCGCAGCACGTTGTTGCCATCCACCACTACCCAGACCGCGTCATCCAGTGACCAGCTGGGCCGCGACAGGCTGTGTCCGTCGGCGGACTGGACCGCCTCGCCACCGAGATCGCCGATCCACAAGGACGCCGCCACGTCCGGGGCGCCGCGGTGCAGCGTCACCACGGACGCCACCTGCCGCCCGCTGCGGGACAGCGCGGCGCCGGTCTGGTCCCCCATTCGGCCGAAGGCCCCGGGCACCGTGGTGGAGCGCTGTCCGTCCAGCGATACCAGTGAGCCATTGATGAGGGCATGCAACCCGGCACCCGCACCGTCGGCCACGCCAGGGTCGGTGGCGGCGACATCGGAGGTGGTCCAGCCCTCGGCGAACCTGTCGTCCAGCGGTGCGCCGTCGGCGTTGATCACATACGGGCCCCTGATGTCCGCCCTGGCCAGTGTCCAAATGATCTGTGCAGCAAGCAATTGCCTGCTGTGTGGGTCGGTGGTGGACAGCTTCTCCAGATCGATGCGCGCGCCACCGTAACCGCGCCCGATTCCGTTCTTGCCGCCGTCGGCCCGGGTCACGGGTCCACGCAGCCGCAGCGGTGGAGCGAGCAGATTGCGAACCGTGTGCGCCATCTCGGGCCGCGGCCCGGCTATCAGCTTGGAGATCAGCTCGGTGGCTAACTGATCGTGATCGGGCACCGCGACATAGCGCGGATCGGGAACCACGGTCTTGCCGGTCGGGTCGGCGAAGTAGAGCGTGTTGCGTTTGTAGGTCGCCTGAAACTGCTGCCAGTCCAGGAAGACCCCGTTGGGCAGGCGGTCGATTCGCCAGCCGCCGGACGTCTTGACCAACTCGATCGGGCCCGGGTCGGGCAGCACGCCCTCAGCGGTCTCGAACACGCCCATGTCGGACAGCGAACCCAGGATGTCTGCCCGCATGGTCGCCGAAACCCGTTCGGCAGCACGGGTCTCGACGAATACCACGTGGTCGATCAGCAGCGCGCTACCGGCGTCGTCCCATGCGTTGGATGCCGACTGGGTGAGGAACTGCCTGGCCGCCAGGTGCCGGTTCGCCGGATCGGCTGTGGCCTTGAGGAATTCGCGCAGCAACACGTCGGGGTCCATACCCGGGGTCGGCTTGGGCAGGTTCGACGGCGCCGGTCGCTCGACGGTGCCGATCGCTTGCGGGGCCGATGTGCTGGGCACCCCGGCACAGCCGGCGAGCAGCACCGCGAGCAACAGCAGCCCCACTCGCCGCCGCATCACACGCTCCCCTCGGCGTGCTCGCGTTGCCGCTGAGGGTCTTTGCGTTCAGGCGCAGTGGGCTGCGGAACCGGTTGCGGAATCGGCTTTAGCGGCAGCGGGCTCGTCGTGACCTTGTGGCCGCGAACCAGGGGAAGCGTCAGCCTGAAGCAGGAGCCCTGGCCGGGCTCGCCCCATGCCTCGAGCCGGCCCTGGTGCAGTCGCGCGTCCTCGATGCTGATCGCCAGACCCAGCCCGGTGCCGCCGGACCGGCGGACCCGCGAGGGATCCGCCCGCCAGAAACGGCTGAACACCAGCTTCTCCTCGCCGGGCCGCAGTCCCACCCCCTGGTCGCGGACGGTGACGGCAACGGTGTCCTCGTCGGCGGCCATCCGGATCTGCACGGGTTGGTGCTCGGCGTGGTCGATGGCATTGGCGATCAGGTTGCGCAGAATCCGCTCGACCCGGCGCGTGTCGACCTCGGCGATCACCTCTTCGGTGGGCATGTCGACGAGCAGCTCGATACCGGCGTCTTCGGCCAGGTGGCCCACGTTGCTCAGCGCGCTTTGCACCGTGGTGCGCAGGTCGACCGCCTCGACGGACAACTCGGCCACGCCTGCGTCGTGCCGGGAGATCTCCAGCAGGTCGTTGAGCAGCGACTCGAACCGGTCCAGCTCGCTGACCATCAGCTCGGTCGACCGCGCCAGCGTGGGGTCGAGGTCGGTGATGTGGTCGTAGATCAAGTCGGCGGCCATCCGCACGGTGGTCAGTGGGGTGCGAAGCTCATGACTGACGTCGGAAGTAAAACGGCGCTGCAGGTTGCCGAACTCTTCGAGCTGGGTGATCTGCCGGGACAAACTCTCCGCCATGTCGTTGAACGACACCGCCAGCCGGGCCATGTCGTCTTCGCCGCGCACCGGCATCCGTTCGGACAGATGTCCCTCGGCGAACCGTTCGGCGATCCGCGATGCCGACCGTACCGGCACCACTACCTGGCGGGATACCAGCAGCGCGATCCCGGCGAGCAGCACCAGCAGCACGGCGAAGCCGGTGATCATCGTGCCGCGCACCAGCATGATCGTGGACTGCTCGTTCTTCAACGGGAAGATCAGATACAGCTCCAGGTTGGCCACCTGCGACGACGTCGGCGTACCGATGACCAGCGCCGGACCCGAGAAGCCGTCGGTGTGCACCGTGGCGTATTGGTAGGCGGCCTGCCCGGCCTTGACGAAGCCGCGCAACGATTGGGGCACCTGATCGACGGGCCCGGCCGTGGTCGCCGCGCGCGGCCCATCGCCCGGCACCATCAGCACCGCGTCGAATGCACCGGCCAGCCCGGCGCCTGCGGCGGGATCCGTCTTCGATGTCAACGTGTTGCGGGCCAGCTGAAGACTGCTGTCCAGCGAGCGCGTCTCCTCGCCGCTGACGATCCCACCGACGGTGGTACGCGCCCGCTCGACCTGTTCAATGGCGGCCTTGACCTTGACGTCGAGCACACGGTTGGTGACCTGACTGGTCAACACGAAGCCGAGCGCCAGGATCACTGCCAATGACAGCCCTAGCGTCAGCGCCACCACTCGCAGCTGCAACGATCGGCGCCAGGCAATGGCCACGACCCGACTCACCGCACCCATGCCACGAGTCATGGGGCCGGAGCGCCCCCAGCGGCTCCGAGTGCGTCGCCGCGAGCTCCACATCACCGGCGCCGCTCTCCCCCGCACGCGGGTGGTGCCCCCACCCCATCGCGACGACGCTCTGCATCGTCGCCGACGGTCACGGAGGTCCGGCCTTGTATCCCACTCCTCGAACGGTCAACACCACGGTCGGGTTTTCAGGGTCTTTCTCAACCTTGGCCCGCAGACGCTGGACGTGTACGTTCACCAAGCGGGTATCCGCCGGGTGACGATACCCCCACACCTGTTCGAGCAGCACATCACGAGTAAACACCTGCCGCGGTTTGCGTGCCAACGCGACCAGCAGATCGAATTCCAGCGGTGTGAGGGAGATCTGCTCGCCGTTTCGCGTGACCTTGTGTGCCGGCACGTCGATCTCGACGTCGGCGATGGACAGCATCTCGGCGGGCTCGTCATCGTTGCGCCGCAGCCGCGCCCGTACCCGGGCAACCAGCTCCTTGGGCTTGAACGGTTTCATAATGTAGTCGTCAGCGCCCGACTCGAGGCCCAGCACCACGTCCACGGTGTCGGTCTTGGCGGTCAGCATCACAATGGGAACGCCGGAGTCGGCGCGCAAAACCCGGCACACGTCGATGCCGTTCATGCCGGGCAACATCAGGTCCAGCAGCACCAGATCGGGGCGCAGTTCGCGCACCGCAGTCAGGGCCTGGGTACCGTCACCGATGACCGCGGTGTCGAAACCCTCCCCACGCAGCACGATGGTGAGCATCTCGGCTAGCGAAGCGTCGTCATCGACGACCAAAATCCTTTGCCTCATGGAGTCCATGGTGTCACCAGATGGGGACAAAACTGGGGCGCCACACGGGCGTTTCTTGCGCTGATGGGCAAATATGGATGCAATTAGGGTCAATTTCCCTTAGTTGGCGGCCCCGGCGCGCCTTTTCGGACGGCTCCAGCGACGTTTTTAGCGCCGGTCAGGGTGGCGGCCAGCCCGGTCGGATCGACGTCGGCATCGACGACCAGCCAGCGTCCGCCCCACCCCGCGGCTGCCAGCTCGGCGTACACCACACCGGTGCGCTGCTGAAGTTCGTCGTCGCGTTCGTAGCTGTCGCGGGTCCGGCCCGGCTCGGATCGGGCCCGGTGGCGGGCGCGCTGCCCGGCCAGCTCGGCGGACACCGCGAGCAGCACCTGCCAGTCGGGTGGGGGCAACCCCAGCCGCTGGTATTCGAGCCGGTGCACCCAGGCCACCGCCGCCCCGGTCGCGTCCTCATGCAGGCGTGCGGCACTGTAGGCGGCGTTGGAGGCGACGTAGCGATCCAGGATCACCACGTCGTGGCTGCGACGCAGCCCCTCGATTTCTTCGACCGCCCCGGCGCGGTCGAGCGCGAAGAGCATCGCCATCGCATAGACCGATGACGCGAGGTCACCGTGCTCGCCGCGCAGCGCCTCAGCCGCGATGTCGGCGGTCACCGATTGCCCATAACGCGGGAACGCCAGCGTGGCAACCGATTTCCCGGCTGTCTGGAAAGACTTGCGAAGACCCTCCGACAGCGTCCGCTTGCCCGCGCCGTCAACCCCTTCGATCGCGATCAGCACGGCGAGAGCCTATCGCCGATGTTGGTCCGCGAACGTGAAGCTGGCTTTGCGCTCGGCGTCGAACGTGAAGCTGGCTTCACGTTCGACGTAACAAGCCAGGCTCAGTAGCGGTAGTGGTCCGCCTTGTAGGGGCCCTCGACGTCGACGCCGATGTAGTCGGCCTGTTCCTTCGTCAGCTTGGTCAGCACGCCGCCGAGGGCCTCGACGTGGATGCGGGCCACCTTCTCGTCGAGGTGTTTGGGCAGCCGGTACACCTCGTTGTCGTACTCGTCGTTCTTCGTCCAGAGCTCGATCTGCGCGATCACCTGGTTGGAGAAGCTGTTGCTCATCACGAACGACGGGTGACCGGTGGCGTTACCCAGGTTCAGCAGCCGGCCCTCGGAGAGCACGATGATCGACTTGCCGGTGTCGGGGAAGGTCCACACGTCGACCTGCGGCCTGATGTTCGTCCTGGTGGCGCCGGAACGCTCCAGGGCGGCCATCTGGATTTCGTTGTCGAAGTGACCGATGTTGCCCAGGATCGCCTTGTCCTTCATCGCCTTCATGTGCTCGAGGGTGATGATGTCCTTGTTGCCGGTCGCGGTGACGATGATGTCCGCCTCGCCGATCATGTCCTCGACCCGCTTGACGTCGTAGCCCTCCATCAGGGCCTGCAGCGCATTGATCGGGTCGACCTCGGTGACGACAACACGCGCGCCCTGGCCTTTGACCGACTCCGCACAGCCCTTACCGACGTCCCCGTAACCGCAGATCAGCACCCGCTTGCCGCCGATCAGCACGTCGGTGCCGCGGTTGATCCCGTCGATCAGGGAGTGGCGGCAGCCGTACTTGTTGTCGAACTTGGACTTGGTGACCGAGTCGTTGACGTTGATCGCCGGGAAGGCCAAATCGCCGGCCGCGGCGAACTGATACAGCCGCAGCACGCCGGTGGTGGTCTCCTCGGTGACGCCCTTGACCGACTCGGAGATCTTCGTCCACTTGTCCTTGTCGGTCTCGAAGCCGCGACGCAACAGGTCCAGGAAGACCTTCCATTCGGCGGGGTCGTCATCCTCGGCGGGCGGCACCACGCCGGCCTTCTCGTATTGCGCACCGCGCAGCACCAGCATGGTGGCGTCGCCGCCGTCGTCGAGGATCATGTTCGCGGGCGCGGCGGCGCCCTCAACATCAGGCCACGTCAGCATCTGCTCGGCGGCCCACCAGTATTCCTGAAGCGTCTCGCCTTTCCAGGCGAACACCGGGACGCCCTTCGGTTCCTCCGGGGTGCCGTGCTTGCCGACGACCACCGCCGCAGCGGCGTGGTCCTGAGTGGAGAAGATGTTGCACGACGCCCACCGGACTTGCGCACCGAGTTCGACGAGGGTCTCGATGAGCACCGCGGTCTGCACGGTCATGTGCAGCGAGCCGGAAATCCGCGCTCCCTTGAGCGGCTGCACCTCGGCGTACTCACGGCGCAGCGACATCAAGCCCGGCATCTCCTGTTCGGAGAGCTCGATGTCCCGGCGACCGTAATCCGCCAACGAGAGATCGGCGATCTTGAAGTCGATGCCGTTACGAACGTCGGGGGTCAGCGAATTTTCGGTCGTCGTCATAGCGTTGTTTCATCCTTACTGCAGGCTCACCGGACCAAGCGGTACTTAGCTTAGGTATGTTCTTCCGCCACTGTAGTCGGGGGTCCGTCCACACCTTGGATCAGGGAAGGTTCAGGGAAGGTTGATGACGCCGTGCCGCTCGACGAAGGGCGCCATCAACCGGGCCAGGTCCGCCGCGACGTCTCCCCCGCCAAGGGCGGGAGGTGCCCCCAGGTTGGCCTCGGGCGGCATCGACACATAGCTCAGGCAGAGCCTGACGATGGCGCGTGCCAACACACCGGCGTCCTCATCGCTGGTGGCCACCCAGCTCTGGGTGAATGCCGTGGTCAGCCGTTCCGACGCCCGGGTGATGATGGGCGCGCTGTCGGTCGTGATGAGCTGCAGCAGGTCGGGCTTGGCCACACCGGTCAATAAGGAGATCACCAACGGGTCGGCCGCCGACTCCGCAAAGAAGGACCGAAAACCCTGCAGGAACGCTTCGTTGATGTCTCCGACGTTGGCGTCCAGGGCGGCATGGACGGTGTCGACCAGGCGATCGGCCAGGCGCAGGGCGTAACCCTGCGCCAGGCCTTGCCGCGAACCGAACTCGTTGTAAATGGTCTGCCGGCTGATGCCCGCGGCGCGGGCCACATCCGACAGCGTGATGGCAGACCAGTCCCGAGTCAGCAGCAGATCCCGCATCGCATCCAGCACCGAGTGGCGCAGCAGGACGCGCGACGCCTCGGCGTAAGGCATCCGCTTCACAGGCGCGACAATAGTGCTCACGCCCGCGCGACCTCCACCATCTCGAAGTCGGATTTTGCCGCGCCGCAGTCCGGGCAACTCCAGTCCTCTGGAATGTCGTCCCATCGGGTGCCGGGCGCGATGCCGTCTTCCGGCCAGCCCAGCGCCTCGTCGTACTCGAAGCCGCACTGGAGGCATCGGAACAGCTTGTAGTCACTCATGCGTTTGCTCCTAGTTGTTGGAAGTCGACTTTCTCGCGCACCGCGCAATCCGGACAGCACCAGTTGTCGGGAATGTCCTCCCACCGCGTGCCCGCCGGAAAACCTTCCCTGGCTTCGCCTTTGGCCTCGTCGTAGACGTAGTCGCAGACCGGGCATTGGTAGGCCGCCATCATGCCGGGGCCTTTTCGGGGGCCCCGTATCGGGCCAGCAGCTTCTCGCGCAGGCGCGGCTGCAGGTTGACCCTGGTGATGTCGCCGTCGTAGTGCTCCAGCACCCGATGGTCCATCAGCTTGCGCCACAGCGGCGGGAAGTAGGTCAGCGAGATCATCGACGCGTACCCACTCGGCAGGTTCGGCGCGCCCTCGATGCTGCGCAGCGTCTGGTACCGGCGAGTGGGGTTGGCGTGGTGATCGCTGTGCCGCTGCAAGTGGTACAGGAACAGGTTGGTGACCACGTGGTCAGAGTTCCAGCTGTGCACAGGCGCGCAGCGCTCGTAGCGCCCGCCCGAGTTCTTTTGTCGCAGCAGCCCGTAGTGCTCCAGGTAGTTGACCGCCTCCAGCAAGCTGAACCCGAAGACCGCCTGGATGATGACGAACGGGATCAGCGCCGGTCCGAACACCGCGATCAGCACACCCCACAACACCACCGACATCGCCCAGGCGTTGAGCACGTCGTTGGACAGATACGTCTTGGGGTTCCAGGGGCTCTTGCCCAGCCGGCGCAACCGCTGCGCTTCCAGCCGCAACGACGAGCGCAGGCTGCCGAATACGCTGCGCGGCAGGAACTCCCAGAAGGTTTCGCCGAAGCGCGACGACGCCGGGTCCTCCGGCGTGGCCACCCGTACGTGGTGACCGCGGTTGTGCTCGATGTAGAAATGCCCATAGCAGGTCTGCGCCAGGGTGATCTTGGACAGCCACCGCTCCAGCGAATCCTTCTTGTGCCCCATCTCGTGAGCCGTGTTGATGCCGATGCCGCCGAGGACGCCGACCGACAGCGCCACGCCCAGCTTCCCTGCCCAGCTCAACGCGCCCTCTGAACCAGCCCCGAAGCCCAGCCAGCTCAGGTTCGAGGCGGTGAACAAGTAGGCGCCCATGACCACACTGAGGTACTGGAACGGGATGTAGACGTAGGTGCAGTAGCGGTAGTACTTGTCGTTCTCCAGCTGCTCCATCACCTCGTCGGGCGGGTTCTGCCCGTCGGGCCCGAAGCGCAAGTCCAGGATCGGCAACAGGACGTAGAGCAGGATGGGCCCGATCCACAGCGGCACCTGCGCGGCGGCGTGCCAGCCGAGTTGGTTCAGCCCCCTGATGATCGGCAGCATCACGAACAACGCCGTGGGGGCGATCAGCCCCATGAGCCATAGATGTCGCTTCTTATCCCGCCAGAGGGGCGCCTCAGCTACTTCCGACTGCGGCCTCAGTGTGGTCATATGCCAAACCTCCTTGTGAGTCACACCACGCTGAGATTGGACAATACAGCCGATTACGTCTTACGTCTAGACACAGAGCATTATTTTGTAAAGCAGATCGCGGGTTTCTACGGCACCGGGCTGCTCGGATCGGCTTCGAGCGCGGCTCGGGGCTCGGCCTGCCCAGCATCCCGACGACCTTGCACTGAGTGCCGGTAGCCGTAGCCGACATAGATCGCGATTCCCACCACCAGCCAGACGCCGAACCGGACCCAGGTCAGCGCGGTGAGGTTCACCATCAGCCACAAACACGCGCCGATCGAGGCAAGCGGAAGAAATGGCACCCACGGCGCCCGGAAGCCGCGCTCGAGGTCCGGCCGGGTCCGGCGCAGAACCAGGACGCCGGCTGAGACCAGGACAAACGCGAACAGCGTTCCGACGTTGACCATCTCCTCGAGCTTGGTGATCGGAAACACCGACGCGGTGACGGCCACCACCACCGCGACCAGCACGGTGATCCGGACGGGAGTGCCATGAGAACCGGTCTTGGCCAGCTGCCGCGGCAACAGCCCGTCGCGCGCCATCGCGAACAAGACCCGGCACTGGCCGAGCATCAGCACCATCACCACGGTGGTCAATCCGGCCAGCGCCCCAATGGAAATGATTTTGCTCGCCCAGTGGATCCCGTTCGCGGTGAATGCGGTGGCCAGATTCGCCTGGCCTCGGCCCGGGACCGTCTTGAGCTGGGTGTAGGAGACCATGCCGGACAGCACGATCGCCACCGCGACGTAGAGCACGGTCACGATCCCCAGCGAGGCCAGGATTCCCCGCGGGACGTCGCGCTCAGGATGCTTGGTCTCCTCGGCCATGGTGGCCACGATGTCGAACCCGATGAACGCGAAAAAGACGATCGATGCCCCCGCCAATACGCCGTACCAGCCGTAGTGGCTGCTGTGCGCGCCGGTTAGCAGGGACAACACCGACTGATCGATGCCTTTCGCGTCGTGTGCCGCTTGCGGCTCCGGAATGAACGGCGAGTAGTTGGATCTTTTGATGTAAAAGGCGCCAACCACGACGACAAACACCACCACCGAAACCTTGATGCCGGTGATCAACGCGGAAAACCTCGACGACAACTTTGTTCCCAGGGCGATCAGGGTCGCCACCAGCGCGACGACCAGCAGCGCTCCCCAGTCGAGCTGCGCTGGTCCGAATTTGGCTGTGCCACCACCGAACCCGAACACCGTGCCCAAATAGCTCGACCAGCCTTTGGCCACGACGGCGGCGCCGATCGCCAATTCCAGCAGTAGGTTCCAACCGATGATCCAGGCGAGGAATTCACCGAAGGTGGCATAGGAAAAGGTGTACGCGCTGCCGGCCACCGGCAGCGTCGAGGCGAACTCGGCATAGCACAACGCCGCCAGCGCGCACGTGCCCGCCGCGATCACAAACGACACCCAGATGGCCGGGCCGGTGATGTCGCCGGTCGTCGACGCGGTAACCGTGAAAATACCCGCACCGATCACCACCGCGACCCCGAACACGACCAGGTCCCGCCAGGTCAGTTCCTTACGTAGCCGGGTGTCTGGCTCGTCGGTATCGGCGATCGATTGTTCAACCGACTTCATGCGCCATCGATTGGCCATCCACCCGCCCTTTCGTCGCTCATTGGACCGCACAGTACTGGGTACTCTGCGGAGATGCCGGACGGCAAAGAAAACACGAGGGACCACGCGGTGGTCATCGGGGGCAGCATCGCCGGTCTGTGCGCCGCCCGGGTGCTGGCGGACTCCTATTCCCGGGTGACCGTCTATGAGCGCGACGAGTTGCCGAGCACAGCGGCGAACCGCGCGACAGTCCCTCAGGACCGGCATCTACATCTGCTGATGGCCCGTGGGGCAATGGAGTTCGAGAGCCTGTTCCCCGGCCTGCTGGAGAACATGGTGGCCGCGGGTGTGCCCATGCTGGAGAACCGGCCGGACTGCATCCACCTGGGCGCCGCGGGCCATGTCCTCGGGACGGGGCAGACGCTGCGCGACGAATTCACCGCTTACGTGCCCAGCCGCCCGCATCTGGAGTGGCAGTTGCGCAAACGAGTCCAAGACATACCCAACGTCGAGATCGTGCGGCGCTCCGTGGCCGAGCCGCGGTTCGACCGCGCGCAGCAGCGGGTGACCGGTGTGCTGTTGGATGCCGAAGGCCCGGAGGGCCATGAGTTTGTGGGCGCCGACCTCATCGTCGATGCGGCCGGCCGGGGCACCCGGCTGCCGGTGTGGTTGACGCAATGGGGATATGCGCGCCCGGCCGAAGAAACCGTGGACATCGGCATCAACTACGCCACTCAGCAGTTCCGCATCCCGGAGGGCCTGATCGCCGAGAAGGTGGTTGTCGCCGGGGCCTCCCACGACCAGTCGCTCGGGCTGGGCATGCTGTGCTACGAGGACGGCACCTGGGTGCTCACCACGTTCGGGGTGGCCGACGTCAAACCGCCAAGGGCGTTCCCCGAGATGCTGGCGCTCGCCGAACAGCTGCTTCCCGCACATTTCAACGCCGCGCTGGCGCAGGCCGAACCCCTCGGCGACCCGGCATTCCATGCCTTCCCGGCCAGCAGATGGCGCCGCTATGACAAGCTGGACCGCTTTCCGGCCGGCATCGTCCCCCTCGGTGATGCGGTAGCCAGCTTCAACCCCACCTTCGGGCAGGGCATGACGATGACGTCCCTGCAGGCCGGTCATCTGCGACGCGCCCTGCAATCCCCGGATGACGAATTGGCCGCAGCACTGAACCGGGCCACCGCCAAGACCACCTACCCGGTGTGGATGATGAACGCCATCGGCGACGTCACCTTCCACCACGCCGCCACCTTGGGGCCCGTCCCCTGGTGGTGGCGGCCGTCGGGTGCGCTGTTCGACCAATTCCTCGGCGCCGCTGAGACGGAACCCGTCCTGGCGGAATGGTTTTTGCGCCGGTTCTCGCTGCTCGACAGCCTTTATATGATCCCGCCGCCACGGATAGTCGGCCGTGCCATCGCACACAACATTCGGCTGTGGCTGGGCGAGCGCCGGCAGGCCATCCGAGAACGGCGGCGAGCCGTCACAACCCTACAGTCGCCCTGAACAGTTTGGTCGGCTCCCGCGCAACCAGCCGGATCGGGGCGTCATCGGCCGCCACCCAGGCGGCCATGCCGCGTTTGAGCGTGAGCGAACCGGACTTGCCGTGCACCGTCGTCGAACCCTCGGTGCACAACAAGATCTGCGGACCCTCGTGACTGCACGACGCGTCGACCTCGTGGCCGAGATACTCGCCTTCAAGCGCCAGCAGCGCGACTGCGAACTCGTCGGTGGGGGTTTCGTAAATCAGTCCGAACCCTTCGCGCCGGATGTGCGGCCGCAGCTGCGCCTCGGTGCTGGGGGCGAAGTCCAGCACCCGCAGCAGCTCGGGCACATCGACGTGCTTGGGGGTCAGGCCTCCGCGTAGCACGTTGTCGGAGTTGGCCATCACCTCCACCGCAAAACCACGCAGATACGTGTGCAAGTTGCCGGCCGGCACGAAGATGGCCTCGCCCGGGGCCAGGCTGATGCGGTTGAGCAACAGCGCCGCCAGCACCCCGGCGTCGCCGGGGTAGCGTTCGCCGAGTTCCAGGACCGTCTTGGCTTCGGCCGCGAATTCGGTTGCTCCGGAGCTGACGTACTGGATGGCGCCGTCCAGCACGGCGGGCACCAGCACGTCGATATCGGGCTGGGGCGCGGTGATCCAGGTGGTGAACAGCGCGCGCAGACCGTCCGCGTCGGACTGGTCGTTCAGCAAATCGATGAACGGGTCGAGGTCGGAAACGGCCAACGCCCGCAGCAGCTCGGTGGTGCGGGACGCCTGACGGAATCCGGCCAGCGCCTCAAACGGCTGCAGCGCCACCAGCAACTCGAGCTTGTGAGACGTATCCCGGTAGTTGCGCACCGGCGAGGACAGCGGAATGCCCAGCCGCTCCTCGCGCAGGTAGCCCTCGGCCGCCTGCTCGGCACTGGGATGAGCCTGTAACGACAGCGGCTCGTCGGCAGCCAGCACCTTGACCAGGAACGGCAGCACGTCACCGAACCGGGCACGTGACCCGGGGCCCAGCTGCCCCTCCGGGTCGGCGACCAGCGCCTCCATCAACGAGATTTCGCCGTTGCCGGTTTCCAGCCAGGCCGGGTCACCCGGGTGTGCGCCGAACCAGAGCTCGGCCTCCGGGTGAGCCGCCGGCACCGGGCGCCCGGTGAATTCGGCGATGGCGGTGCGCGATCCCCACGCGTATGTCCTCAACGCCCCGCGAAGCAGTTCCACTGTCTTTATTATCCCCGCACCAGTCGCATGTAAACGGCGGCCATCTCCATTCGAACGGCCAATACTGCCAGTTGTTGCTCGGCGCTCCCGGCACCGGTCGGCGTGCGCGCACCGCCAGGCCCGGCCGAGCCGCCGGAAGTATCCGGCACGTCGGGCACGTCCTCGGCCGTGACCAGGTCGACGTCGTCGAACCCGGCGACGCGGGCTGACAACACCGTCCGCTCCGCGGCCAAGGTGAGCGCCAGCACCCGCGGTCGCTCGGACAGCGGTCCGTCGATCTGTTCGTCGTGAAAAAGAGCGTCCACCGAAGAAGGGGCCTCGGCGAAACCTTCGGGGGCGCGCAGTGCCATCAGCGCATCCGCCACCCCGGTGGCGGCGACGATCCGGTGCGCGATCCGCAGCAGGACCGAACTGCCATGGCGGGCCAGCGCCAGCGTCGCGGCACAGTCGCCGGCCAGGACCACCTGGCGATCGGCCATGCGCGCGGCGATTGTCTTGGCCGGATTGGTGAACAGCTCACGGCCGGCGCTGTTGCGCAGCGCCTCGGCATCCAGCTCGTCGGCGAGCAACCTCAGATCGATGCCCGGTTTGGGGTCCACGGTTTGCAGAGCGGCCAGGCCGGCGGCCAGGTACCGGCACAATCCGAACTCGTCGGGAACCCACAACCGCGGTGCCAGCACCGTCGCCCGTCCGGCGGTGGAGTCCCGCAGCGGCCCCTCATACGGTGCCACCACGACGACCCGCGCCCCGCGGCGCACCCCGGTCGCGGCCGTGGTGACCAGTGCGGGGTCGCCGGGGTCGTCGCCCGCGACGATCAGCACGTCAAGCGGACCGATCCACGGCGGCGCCTCGCCGGCCAGCGCGATCGGCTCCGAAGCCGCACCGCCTAACGTCGCGGCCAGCATGGCCCCGGCTGTCTCGGCGGTACCGCGGCCGGCCACCCAGATCACGCTGCGCGGCCGATCGTCAGTCCGCAGCAAATCCAGTGCGTCTTCGTCGGCCGCGGCGGCGATCGCGCGCACCTGCGCCCCGGCCGACGACGCGGCCCGCAGCAGGCCCTCCCGGTCGGCGGCGAGCAGGCCCTCGGTGTCTTCCAGGTCGATCGCCCGGGCGGCGTTCACGGTGTGGCCTCTGCGCGCTCCGATTGGGCGGCGATCTCGGCGCTGACCTGGGCAACCACCGCCTCGACGTCCTCGACACTGCGTCCCTCGACATTGAGCCGCAGCAACGGCTCGGTGTTGGAGCTGCGCAGGTTGAACCAGCTGCCGTCGCCCAAATCCACCGTCACCCCGTCCAGGTGATCGATGGACTGAATCCGGGTGCCGAGAGACTTCAGCACGGCGTCCACACAGGACGGCGCGTCGGCAACGGTGAAGTTGATCTCGCCCGACGATTCATAGCGTTGGTAGTCGGCGGTCAGCTCCGACAAGGGCCTGTCCTGCTCCCCGAGGGCGGCCAGCACATGCAGCGCGGCCAGCATCCCGGAATCGGCGCCCCAGAAGTCACGGAAGTAGTAGTGCGCCGAATGTTCGCCGCCGAAGATCGCACCGGTGTCGGCCATCAGCGCCTTGATATAGGAGTGTCCGACCCGAGAGCGCAGCGGGGTGCCGCCGCGTTCGACGACCAGTTCTGGCACCGCGCGGGACGTGATCACGTTGTGGATGATGGTGGCGCCGATCTCCCGGCCCAGCTCGCGGGCGGCCACCAGGCTGGTCACCGTCGACGGCGACACGGGGCGACCGCGTTCGTCGACCACAAAGCAGCGGTCGGCGTCCCCGTCGAAGGCCAGTCCGATATCGGCGCCGGTCTCGCGCACATAGGCCTGCAGGTCCACCAGGTTAGCCGGATCGAGTGGGTTGGCCTCGTGATTGGGAAAAGAGCCGTCGAGCTCGAAGTACAGCGGCAGCAAGGTGATCGAGCCGATCGGGCCGAGCACCGCGGGCGCGGTGAAGCCGGCCATGCCGTTGCCGGCGTCCACGGCCACCCGCAACGGACGCAGCCCGGAAGTGTTCACCAGCGAACGCAGGAATTCTGCGTAGTCGGCCAGCACATCCCGATCGGTGATGGTTCCGGGTTGCCCGTCATAGCGCTCGACCCCGGCGATCACCTCGTCGCTGATGAGTCTCAACCCGGTGTCGGCTCCCACCGGCAACACGGCGGCCCGGCACAGCTTGATCCCGTTGTAGGCCGCCGGGTTGTGGCTCGCGGTGAACATCGCGCCGGGGCAGTTCAGCAGCCCCGAGGCGAAGTAGAGCTGATCGGTGGACGACAGGCCGATCCGCACCACGTCCAGGCCCTGGGCGGTTACGCCGGCCGCGAATGCGGCGACCAGCGTGGGTGAACTGTCCCGCATGTCGCGCCCGATCACCACCTGCCGCGCACCCTCGGTACGCATCAACTTGGCGAAGGCCGCCCCCAGGTCGGTGACCAGCGGCTCGTCAAGTTCGTCGCCGACCAGCCCGCGCACGTCATATGCCTTGACGACACGGTGGACAGTCGCGGCGGGCCGAGACATGCGGGGGCCTCCTGACGCCATGGATTCCTTGCCTCTTGGCCGTCAGCCTATCGGCCCCGGGGAAACAGCGACTGCCGCGGTGCGCGAGTTCCGCGCGGCGCTAGACACTGCTAGTCAGTGGGGTCGGGCAATACGCGCAAGTGTCCGCGGCGCCGGCCGGAACGACGCTCGGGCGGCGCGAGCAGGCCACTGCTCGGCGCGGTGGCCTGGGATCCGGTGTGATGAATCTGCGGATCGGCGGAGACACTTCCCGCTCGCGCGGGAAAGCCGTTCAGTGGCGAGCCGGTGCCGCCATAGGGCACGCTCCGCTCGCCCGGGCCGCCCTCGCGCACCGCGTCCGCCAGGGCGACCAGGTCGTCCTCGTCTGGATGGGTGGGAAGCGGACCGGCGTGGCGCACGAGATCCCATCCGCGGGGCGCGGTGATCCGGCCGGCGTGGCCGACGCACAGATCCCACGAATGCGGTTCCCGGGCGGTGGCGAGTGGACCTACCACTGCCGTCGAGTCCGAGTAGACGAACGTCAAGGTCGCCACTGCATAATGCGGACACCCGGGCCGGCAGCAGCGACGGGGAACGTTCACGACCGAAAGGCTATCGTGCGGAAACGCCGCCGAAGCGACGGACACGCGCATCCGGTCGACCCCCGATGTTCAACCGTTACCATCGGCGCGTGGGCGATTCGCGCAGCTCCCCGCGGAGTGATCGGTCTCAGGACGGATCGGCTGCGCGCCGATCCGCGTCTCACCGATCCTCCCGAAGAGGCCGCGAGATGCGCGGTCCGCTGCTGCCACCGACAGTGCCGGGTTGGCGCAGCCGGGCCGAGCGGTTCGACATGGCAGTGCTGGAGGCCTATGAGCCGATCGAGCGGCACTGGCAGGACCGACTGTCGGAGCTTGACGTGGCGGTCGATGAGATCCCCCGCATCGCAGCCAAAGACCCCGACAGCGTGCAGTGGCCGCCCGAGGTCATCGCCGACGGACCGATCCCGCTGGCCCGGTTGATCCCGGCCGGCGTCGACGTCCGCGGTGACGCCACGCGGGCACGAATTGTCTTGTTCCGCAAGCCGATTGAGCGTCGAGCCAAGGACACCGTCGAACTCGGCGAGTTGCTGCACGAGATCCTGGTGGCCCAGGTGGCCATCTACCTCGACGTCGAGCCCTCAGTCATCGACCCGACGATCGACGACGAATAACCTTGTGCGCCGTGCGTCAGATGACGCCGCGCTTGAGGCGGCGGCGCTCCCGTTCGGATAGACCGCCCCAGATGCCGAAGCGCTCGTCATGCTCCAGGGCGTACTCGAGGCACTCGTGACGTACCTCGCAACCCAGGCAGATCTTCTTGGCCTCGCGGGTGGAGCCGCCCTTTTCGGGAAAGAAGGCCTCGGGATCTGTTTGTGCGCACAGCGCCCGGTCCTGCCATTGGTCGGCGGTTGGCGCCAAGGGCTCGGGCTCGAATGCGACTGGCGCATCAGGAACCACAGTCAAATGCGGCCGAACAGGTGCCGGCGGTGCCGAGCCAATAGCGATGTGCGGTGTGCCTGCCGTAACGCCCCGAAGATGCTCATAAGACATGAGGTCGTCCGCCTCCTCAGCGTGATTGAGAGAGTGAGTGATTTCCACTGTTCTGATGTACAGACAATTCGAACAAGTGATCGAATCTCGGCCTGCGACACCGGAATCGGCCGGCCAACCGGGAAATGACACTGTTGTGATTAGACACGGGTTGATCTGCCGGGTCAAGCACTAAAGCGCATTTCCATATCATCTCGTGACCGAATTTCAGCGTTTCTGTAGTTTCCGGCCTTCGGCGTGTCGATCACACTGCCCGAAACTCCCTGCTGAGGTTGTCGAGATACGCCCGCTAGCGCACTGGCGTCGGGCCCCGACTGAAGCGCCCCACTCCCCCGCGAGCGAGGGTGCCCCCGGCCCGCGGACCGCATCGTCGTCGGGCAGTACTGTCGTGCGATGTGAAGGTCACCGTTCTGGTCGGTGGGGTCGGCGGCGCCCGCTTCCTGCTGGGCGTCCAGCAGCTACTCGGGCTGGGTCAGTTCAACACGCAACAGGGCCAAGATACGGAAGACAGCGGCCACGAGCTAACCGCGATCGTCAACGTCGGCGACGACGCCTGGATCCACGGAGTGCGTGTCTGTCCGGACCTGGACACCTGCATGTACACCTTAGGTGGAGGCGTCGACCCGCAACGCGGGTGGGGTCACCGCGACGAAACCTGGCACGCCAAAGAGGAATTGACGCGCTACGGCGTACAGCCCGACTGGTTCGGACTCGGCGACCGCGATCTGGCCACCCATCTGGTGCGCACCCAGATGCTGCGGGCCGGCTACCCGCTGTCGCAGATCACCACGGCGCTGTGTGACCGCTGGCACCCGGATGCACGGCTGCTGCCGGCCAGCGATGACCGCTGCGAGACGCACGTGGTGATCACCGATCCGGCCGACGACAGCCGGCGGGCCGTCCACTTCCAGGAGTGGTGGGTACGCTACCGGGCTCAGGTGCCCACGCACAGCTTCGCCTTTATCGGCGCCGAAAAGGCCAGCGCCACAACCGAAGCCCTAGCGGCCATTGCCGATGCCGATGCGATCTTGCTGGCACCGTCCAACCCGGTGGTGAGCGTCGGCGCCATCCTGGCCGTCCCCGGCATTCGCGGCGCGTTGCGGGCGGCGACCGCCCCGATCGTCGGCTACTCACCGATCATCGGCGGAAAACCGTTGCGCGGCATGGCCGATGCATGCCTCTCCGTGATCGGAGTCGAGTCCACCGCGGAGGCGGTTGGGCGGCACTACGGGGCGCGCCGCAGCACCGGGATCCTGGACTACTGGCTGGTGCATGAGGGCGACGAGGCCGACATCGAGGGGGTCGCGGTGCGCTCGATACCGCTGTTGATGACCGACCCGAAGGCGACGGCTGAGATGGTCAGCGCCGGGCTGGACCTTGCGGGTGTGACGGCGTGACCGGCTCGGGTCTGACCCCCGATTTGACCAAGCCGCCGGGCGGCGACCACGGCACCGCTGCGACTATCGAGATCCTGCCCGTCGCCGGGCTCCCCGAATTCCGGCCCGGCGATGATCTGAGCGCGGCCGTCGCCGCCGCCGCACCCTGGCTGCGCGACGGCGACGTCGTGGTGGTGACCAGCAAGGCGGTGTCCAAATGCGAGGGCCGGCTGGTACCGGCGCCACAGGACGCCGAGGAGCGGGATCAACTCCGGCGCAAGCTGGTCGACGACGAAGCGGTACGCGTGTTGGCACGCAAAGGCCGCACCTTGATCACCGAGAACCGGCTCGGTCTGGTCCAGGCCGCCGCCGGCGTGGACGGATCCAATGTCGGCCGGGACGAGCTGGCGCTGCTGCCGGTCGACCCGGACGCCAGCGCCGCAGCGCTGCGCAGCGGGCTGCGTGAGCGGCTCGGCGTCGAGGTTGCCGTGGTCATCACCGACACGATGGGCCGCGCCTGGCGCAACGGGCAGATCGACGCGGCGGTCGGCGCGGCCGGTCTGGCTGTACTGCACAGCTATTCGGGAGCCGTCGATCGATACGGCAACGAGTTGCTTGTCACCGAGGTTGCGGTCGCCGACGAGGTTGCGGCAGCTGCCGATCTGGTGAAGGGCAAATTGACCGCCATGCCGGTGGCCGTGGTGCGCGGGCTTAACGTGACCGACGACGGCTCAACGGCCCGGCAACTGTTGCGACCGGGCGACGAAGACCTGTTCTGGCTCGGCACCGCCGAGGCCATCGACATGGGTCACCGGCAGGCTCAGCTGTTGCGCAGGTCGGTGCGCCGGTTCAGTGCCGAGCCGGTGCCGCCCGAGCTGGTCGAGGCCGCTGTCGCCGAGGCCCTCACCGCGCCGGCCCCCCACCACACCCGGCCGGTACGGTTCGTCTGGCCGCAGGCCCAGGCCACCCGGACCCGGCTGCTGGACCGGATGAAAGACAAGTGGCGCTGCGACCTCGCCGGTGACGGCAAGTCCGTCGACTCCATCGAACGGTTGGTGGCGCGCGGCCAGATCCTCTACGACGCACCCGAAGTCGTCATCCCGATGTTGGTCCCCGACGGTGCCCACGCGTATCCCGATGCCGACCGTACCGAGGCCGAGCACACGATGTTCACCGTCGCGGTCGGAGCCGCCGTGCAGGCCCTATTGGTCGCATTGGCGGTGCGGGGGCTGGGCAGCTGCTGGATCGGCTCGACGATCTTTGCCGCCGACCTGGTCCGCGCCGAGCTCGAGCTGCCCGCCGATTGGGAGCCGTTGGGGGCCATCGCGATCGGCTACGCCGCGGAGCCGACCGGGTTGCGCGACCCGGCCGGCGCCGGGGATTTGTTGATCCGCAAGTGATACTTGAGCCCATGAAGACGTTCGCGGGCAAGGCGGCGGCGTCGGCCGACAAGGTTCGCGGCGGCTACTACACCCCGGCACCAGTGGCCCGCTTCCTTGCCCGTTGGGTTCGCCAAGCGGGACCGAAGATTGTGGAACCCTCCTGCGGCGACGGTGCAATCCTGCGCGAGCTGGCCCAGCTCAGTGGCCGGGTCCACGGCGTGGAGCTCATCGCGGCCGAAGCGGTGAAGTCACGGGAGTTCGCGCCCGTCGACGCCGAGAATCTGTTCACCTGGCTGACCACCACCGAGGCCGGCGGCTGGGACGGGGTCGCGGGCAACCCGCCCTACATCCGTTTCGGCAACTGGGCATCCGAGCAGCGAGATCCGGCGCTGGACCTGATGAGGCGCGAGGGTCTGCGCCCCACCAGACTGACCAATGCCTGGGTCCCGTTCGTCGTGGCGAGCATGGTATTGGTGCGCGACGGCGGACGCGTCGGATTGGTGCTTCCGGCCGAGTTGCTTCAAGTCACCTATGCCGCACAGTTGCGCGAGTTTCTGCTGAGCCGATTCCGCGAGATCACTCTGCTGACGTTCGAGCGATTGGTGTTCGACGGCGTCCTGCAAGAAGTCGTGTTGTTCTGCGGTGTCGCCGGCCCGGGCCCGGCACGGATACGCACCGTCCACCTCAGCGATGCCGATGCGCTGGCCTCAATGACAGGGGCCGACCTTGACGTCGAGCACGTTCGTCCGGGGCCCGCGCTGCTGCACGAAAAGGAGAAGTGGACCAAGTATTTTCTGGACCCCGCCGCGATCCGGCTGCTGCGAGCACTCAACGGATCCGACGCCATGACCCGGCTTGGGTCGGTCGCCGACGTGGATGTGGGCATCGTGACGGGCCGCAACAGCTTCTTCACGTTCACCGATGCGCAAGCCCATGAACTCGGACTCATGCCCCACTGCGTGCCGCTCGTGTCGCGCAGCGCCCAACTGTGCGGCCTGGTCTACGACGCCGACTGCCGGGCAAGCGATGTCGCGGCCGGGCACCGGAGCTGGCTGCTCAACGCGCCGCGCGACCCGGCCGATCCCGCTCTGGTCGCACACATCGACGCCGGTGAAGCCGCCGGCGTCCACCGCGGCTACAAGTGCTCGGTCCGCAAGCCCTGGTGGACCACGCCGTCGCTGTGGATTCCCGACCTGTTCATGCTGCGCCAAATCCACCTGGCGCCGCGGCTGACCGTCAACGCCGCCGCGGCAACGAGCACGGACACCGTGCACCGGGTCCGGCTTGCCCCACACATCGATGCGACCGCACTGGCCGCGGTGTTCCACAACAGCGTGACGTTCGCGTTCGCCGAGATCATGGGCCGCAGCTATGGCGGGGGCATCTTGGAGCTGGAACCCGCAGAAGCCGAGCAGCTGCCCATTCCACCACCCGCGCATGCCCGCGCCGAACTGGCCTGCGACGTCGATCTGCTGTTGAAGGCCAACGAAATCGAAAAGGCGCTCGACGTCGTCGACCGTCATGTTCTGATCGATGGACTGGGCTTCTCGGCCGAGGTGGTGGCGGAGTGTCGCGCGGCGTGGATGTCGCTTCGGGACCGCAGGAAGCGGCGGGGATCCCGGTGAGTATCCTGCCCACGAATATTCGACAGTCGGCGATCTCGATCCTGTCCGACTGGCAGGCCCCCGATCCGGCCCAGGATTCGTTGCGCCACGCCGTCCTGGCCTTCGTGCTCGGCCGTGCCGATGCCTGCCGGCGCGACTGCGTGCCGGGCCACGTCACCGCCTCGGCACTGGTGCTCGACGACACCGGCAGCCAGGTGCTGCTGACCTTGCACCCGCGCCTCGGCCGCTGGGTGCAACTGGGTGGGCACTGCGACGATGACGACACCGACATCGTCGCCGCGGCATTGCGCGAGGCCACCGAGGAATCCGGTATCGCCGGTCTGCGCATCGCCCCCGAACTGGCCGCCGTGCACGTCCACCCGGTCGTCTGCTCGCTGGGCGTGCCAACCCGCCACCTCGACTTGCAGTTCGTGGCGCACGCGCCCGTCGGCGCGCAGATCGCGATCAGCGACGAGTCGGACGACTTGCGGTGGTGGCCGGTCGACGCTTTGCCGCCCGGCGCCGATCACGCGCTGGCGTACCTGGTGGCTCGGGCCCGCAGTCGTTAGCCACCGAGATCGACGGCAGCGCGGAAAAGAGTAGGCGTCACCGTAGCGTCGATCTCGACGCAAGACCGCTCAGACGTCGGACGAGTAGCGGATCCCGCCGTCGGGAATCGAGACGCCGGGCCACACCCGGGCGCCACGCAGCAACTCGCAGCGCGCACCGATGTCGGCGCCGTCGCCGATCACACCGTCGCGGATCAGCGCCCGCGGACCGATACGCGCACCGAAGCCGATGATCGAGCGCTCGATCATGCTGCCGGCCTCGACCCTGACGCCGTCGAAAATCACCGCGCCGTCCAGCCGGACACCGGGGCCGATTTCGGCGCCCCGCCCCACGACCGTGCCGCCGATCAGCACCGCGCCGGGAGATATCGCCGCGCCGTCGTGTACCAGCTGCTCACCGCGGTGGCCGTGCAGAGCCGGTGACGGGGCGATCCCGCGCACCAGATCCGCCGATCCCCGAACGAAGTCCTCCGGTGTGCCCATGTCCCGCCAGTAAGTGGCGTCGACGTAGCCGCAGATCTTGACGTCAGGGTCGGAGAGCAGCGCCGGGAACACCTCGCGTTCGACCGATACCTCACGGCCACGCGGAATCCGGTCGATGATCTTGCGTTCGAAGACATAGCAGCCGGCGTTGATCTGGTCGGTCGGCGGATCCTGCGTCTTCTCCAGAAACGCGGTGACCCGGCCGTTCTCGTCGGTGGGCACGCAGCCGAATGCCCGCGGGTCGCCCACTCGCACCAGGTGCAGCGTGACGTCGGCGTGGTTGGTTTTGTGGAAGTCCAGCAGCTGGCCCAGGTCGGTGCCGGACAGCACGTCGCCGTTGAACACCATCACGGTGTCGTGGCGCAGCTTGTCTGCGACGTTGGCGATGCCGCCGCCGGTCCCCAACGGTTTCTCTTCAGTCACATACTCGATCTGCAGACCTAGCTTGGAGCCGTCGCCGAACTCCGCCTCGAATACCCCGGCCTGATACGACGTGCTCAAGACCACGTGCTCGATGCCCGCGGCGGCGATCCGCGACAGCAGATGGGTGAGAAACGGCAGCCCGGCGGTCGGCAGCATGGGCTTGGGTGCCGACAGTGTCAGCGGCCGCAGCCTGGTGCCCTTGCCACCGACCAGGATCACCGCGTCGACTTCGGGGCCAGCCAAAGGGTTAGCCAACTCAGTGCCGCCCTTCTGCCGGTTTCCGTCTACGACTGCGCAGTGAACTGCGCACCATCAAGTGGGAACGTACCGCCAACGAGACCCGCAGCGTCCAGCGAAGCGGAGCACGCCACCAACCAGAATGCCGGTCGGCCAGGAAAATGTAGGTGCTTTTGTGATGCGCCGCCAAGTGGTTTGCCGGGTCATGCCCGGTGGAGTGGCCCTTATGGTGCAGAACTTCCGCCGACGGCACATAGACGCTCAGCCAGCCGGCTTTGCCGAGCCGGTCGCCGAGGTCGACGTCTTCCATATACATGAAGTAGCGCTCGTCGAATCCGCCCACTTGGCTAAAGGCCGACCGGCGCACCAGCAGGCACGATCCCGACAGCCAACCCACTGTCCGCTCGGTGGGCTCGAGCCGCTCCTGGCGGTATGCCGTCGTCCACGGATTGCGCGGCCAGAACGGCCCGAGGACCGCGTGCATGCCGCCCCGGACGAGGCTGGGCAGGTGGCGCGCCGACGGATACACCGACCCGTCGGGGTCCCGGATGAGCGGGCCCAGCGCACCGGCGCGCGGCCAGCGGGCCGCCGCGTCCAGCAGAGCGTCGATGCTGCCCGGGCCCCACTGCACGTCCGGGTTGGCCACGATCACCCAGTCCTCGTCGCGGTCTAGCTGTGCGACCGCGCGATTCACCGCGGTGCCATACCCGAGGTTGGCCCCGGTGTGGAACAGCCGCACGTTCGGATAGCGCTCGACCGCCGTCTGCGGGGTTCCGTCGGTGGAGCCGTTGTCCGCCAGTACCACGCACACCGGGCGCTCCGTGGCCAACGACAAGGAGGCCAGGAAACGCTCCAGGTGCGGGCCCGGCGAGTAGGTCACCGTCACGACCGGCGGGACGTCAGTCACGCGTAGAGGGTAACGGTCGATCGGCCGCGGCAGTGCTGCCAGATGCTGCCAGCGCCGCGACAAGCGCAGGGCGCCAGGGCCTTAACGGCCTCAGGCCCGCTGCGGCGGACTGCCGGCTCGACAGCGCGCTGTAGGCAGGCCGCGGTGCCGGCCGCGGAAACTCCGCGGTGCTGACCGGCCGCACCCGCGCCTGGTCGGCGCCGCACTCTTCGAACACCGCGCGGGCCTGGTCGAATCGAGAGACCGCTCCCTGGTTGGCGGCGTGCAGGATCGGGCCGGGCACCCGATCGTCGGCCACCTGCAGCAGCGCGGCGGCCAGGTCGCCGACGTAGGTGGGTGACCCGGCCTGGTCGTCGACCACGTTCACCGGACCCTCACCGGCCGCCAGTCGGCGCATGACGGTGACGAAGTCCTTGCCGGTATCGCCGCCGGTGTAGACCCAGGCGGAACGGACGACGACGGCCTCCGGCAGCGCCGCCAGCACGGCCTGCTCACCGGCGAGCTTGCTGCGGCCATAGGCCCCCAGCGGCGCGGCGTCATCGCTGGGCTCGTAGGGACGGGGCACCGCGCCGCCGAAGTCACCGCTGAACACATAGTCGGTGGAGACGTGGATCAACTGGGCGCCGGTCCGCGCGCAGGCCCGGGCGATATGTTCGGGGCCGGCGGCGTTGACCGCGTACGCGCCCGCCTCGTCGCTCTCGGCGCCATCGACGTCGGTGTAGGCCGCGCAATTGATCACCACGTCGCCGCTCCGGACGATCCGCTCGGCGGCGGCGGGGTCGGTGATGTCCCACTGCGACGACGTCAGCGCCAGCACGTCGCGGCCCTGACCGGCTGCCAGCGCGCCCAGATGGCTTCCCAGCTGACCGCCGGCGCCGGTGATCACGATCCTGCCTGACATGGTTCGAGTCTGGCACGCCCCGGAAAGCTCGGGCCACGCCGCCGTTCGCTTACCCGCGAAGCGGCTGTGTCACAAGTAACCTAGTGGGATGCCTGTGCAACGTGTGGTTCGTGTGGTTACCACTGCACTGACGGTTGTGGTCGTTCTCGGCACCGGGATCGCGTGGAGCAATGTCCGGTCCTTCGAAGACGGCATCTTCCACATGTCCGCGCCCTCGCTGGGCAAGGGCGGCGATGACGGCGCGATCGACATCTTGCTGGTCGGCCTCGACAGCCGCACCGATGCGCACGGCAACCCGCTGTCCGCCGAGGAGCTGGCGACACTGCGCGCCGGCGACGAGGAAGCCACCAACACCGACACGATCATCCTGATCCGGATACCGAACAACGGGAAGTCGGCGACCGCGATCTCGATTCCGCGGGACTCCTACGTCGCGGCCCCCGGCCTGGGCAAGACGAAGATCAACGGCGTCTATGGCCAAACCAGAGAAGCCAAGCGCGTCAACCTGGTCAAGGCCGGCGATTCCGCCGAGGACGCCGCGGCACGGGGCACCGAGGCCGGTCGCGAGGCCCTGATCAAGACCGTTGCCGACCTCACCGGGGTCACCGTCGATCACTACGCCGAGGTCGGGCTGCTCGGTTTCTCGTTGATCACCGACGCGCTCGGCGGCGTGGACGTCTGCCTCAAGGAACCGGTGTTCGAACCACTTTCGGGCGCCGACTTTCCGGCCGGCCCGCAGCGACTCGATGGCCCCCAGGCGCTCAGCTTCGTCCGCCAGCGCCATGAGCTGCCACGCGGTGACCTGGACCGGGTGGTGCGCCAGCAGGTGGTGATGGCCTCACTGGCCCATCGGGTCATCTCCGGCCACACGCTGTCCAGCCCCACCACGCTGAACCGACTGGAAGCCGCCGTCCAGCGCTCGGTGGTGCTCTCCTCCGGTTGGAACATCATGGATTTCGTACAGCAATTGCAAAAGCTGGCCGGCGGTAACGTCGCCTTCGCCACCATTCCGGTGCTCGACGGGGCCGGCTGGAGCGACGACGGCATGCAAAGCGTGGTGCGGGTCGATCCGCATCAGGTTGCCGACTGGGTCGGTGGACTGCTGCACGACCAGGATCAGGGCAAGACCGAGGAACTGGCCTACACGCCGGCCAAGACCACCGCCAGCGTGGTCAACGACACCGACATCAACGGGCTGGCAGCGTCGGTGTCAGAAGTGTTGCGCTCCAAGGGATTTACTACCGGTGCCGTCGCCAACAACGAGGGCGGCCACGTCAAGGGCAGCCAGGTGCGGGCGGCCAAGACCGACGACCTGGGCGCACAAGAGGTCTCCAAGGAACTGGGCGGGTTGCCGGTCGTCGCCGACGCATCGATAGCACCGGGATCGGTCCGGGTGGTGCTGGCCAACGACTACAGCGGCCCGGGCTCCGGGCTTGGAGGCGGCGGCCCCGACTCTCAAGTAGTACCCGCCGGGGCGTCCAACGCCGGTTCGTCGGCCGACCCGAACGTTCCGCCGCCCTCGCCGATTCTGACCGCCGGTTCCGACAAGCCGGAGTGCATAAACTGACCACGCTGACCGGGGCGATTTTGGATCCGATGCTGCGCGCCGACCCGGTCGGTCCGCGCATCACCTACTACGACGATGCCACCGGCGAGCGCATCGAATTGTCCGCGGTGACACTGGCCAACTGGGCCGCCAAGACCGGCAACCTGTTACGCGACGAACTGGGCGCCGGACCGGCCAGCCGGGTCGCGACCCTGCTGCCCGCGCATTGGCAGACGGCGGCCGTGCTGTTCGGGGTGTGGTGGATCGGCGCCGAGGTGGTGCTCGAAGGCCCGGCTGACGTGGCACTGTGCACCGCGGAGCGGCTGGACGAGGCCTCAGACATCACAGCTGCCCTGAACATCGAAGCGCTCGGCGGCGAGGTGGCGGTGCTGTCGCTGGATCCATTCGGCCGCCCGGCACCCGACCTGCCGGTCGGTGTGACCGACTATGCCACCGCCGTGCGGGTGCACGGCGACCAGATCGTTCCCGAACGCCATCCGGGTCCGGCGCTGGCCGGCCGATCGGTCGACGAGGTCTTGGCTGAGTGTGAAAGCTCCTCTGCAACAAGGGTTTTGACGGCAATGGACCGGGTGCTTTCCAGCGCGTCGTGGTCGGACCCCGCCGAGCTGGTGGACGGCCTGCTGGCAATCATGGCCGTCGGCGCGTCGTTAGTCCAGGTGGCCAATCCCGATCCGTCGGTGATGAAGCGCAGAATCGAGACCGAAAAGGTCACCCGGGTTCTGTGAATCAGGCAGCCCACATCCACACGGCATCCCCAGATACATGTTGATATCGCAATATTTCAATGTTAACGTCGGCAGGACTTGCCCAAGATACGTCAGAGGAAGGTTTAGGTGATGGTGCACGGACTGCTCGCAAAGGCGACCGCCGCGGTGGTAACGGGCGCGGTCGGCGCGGCCGCTTACGACCTGGTGCGCAAGGCCGCGGCCAAGGCTCCGCTGCATGCGACCGCGGTATCGGCGGCGGAGCTGGGCTTGCGCGGGACCCGCAAGGCCGAGGAGGCCGCCGAGTCTGCCCGGCTGAAGATTTCGGATGTGATGGCCGAAGCTCGCGAGCGCATCGGCGAAGAGGCGCCCACTCCTGCCGTCGGAAACGCCCACGACCACGAACACTGATCTCCTCGACATGACGCTCGCCATTACTCAAGAAGCCGCAACAACCGACGACCCTGCCCTGGCGGTGGTTTCGGATGCGGCGGGACGCATGCGGGTTTCCGTTGACTGGGTACGGGGCAACTCCCGGCGTGCTGTGGCGGTCGAAGAAGCCGTTGCCCAGCAGAACGGTGTGCGCGTCGTGCACGCCTATCCGCGCACCGGGTCGGTCGTCGTGTGGTATTCGCCGCGGCATTGCGACCGCTCCTCGGTGCTGGCCGCGATCAGCGGCGCCGCACAAGTCGCATCCGAGCTGATCCCGGCGCGCGAGCCGCATTCGTCGGAGATCCGCAACGCCGATGTGCTGCGGATGGTCGTCGGCGGCGTAGCGCTGACCTTACTCGGCGTGCGCCGCTACGTGTTCGCACGACCGCCGCTGCTCGGACCCAGCGGCCAGATGGCGGCCAGCGGTATAGCCATCTTCACCGGCTACCCGTTCCTGCGCGGCGCGCTGCGCTCGCTGCGCTCCGGGAAGACCGGTACCGACACGTTGGTTTCGGCAGCGACGCTGGCCAGCTTGCTGCTGGGCGAAAACGTGGTCGCACTCACGGTGCTGTGGCTGCTCAATATTGGCGGATACCTGCAGGATCTGACCCTGCGACGGACCCGGCGGGCCATCTCGCAGCTGCTGCGCGGCAGCCAGGACACGGCATGGATTCGCCTGACCGACGGCGTGCAAGCGGGCACCGAAGTGCAAGTGGCGATCGACACCGTACAGATCGGCGACGAGGTGGTGGTTCACGACCACGTCGCGATACCGGTGGACGGGGAGGTGGTCGACGGCGAAGCGATTGTCAACCAGTCGGCGATCACCGGGGAAAACCTGCCGGTCAGCATCATGGTCGGGGCGCGCGTGCACGCCGGGTCCGTCGTGGTGCGCGGACGGCTGGTGGTGCGCGCCCACGCCGTCGGCAACCAGACCACGATCGGGCGCATCATCACCCGCGTCGAAGAGGCGCAGCACGACCGCGCACCTATCCAAACCGTCGGCGAAAACTTCTCCCGCCGCTTCGTTCCCGCCTCGTTCATCGTCTCCGCCATCACCTTGCTGGTCACCGGGGATGTCCGGCGCGCGATGACCATGCTGCTGATCGCGTGCCCGTGCGCCGTGGGCCTGTCCACGCCCACCGCAATCAGCGCCGCCATCGGCAACGGTGCGCGCCGCGGCATCCTCATCAAGGGCGGATCCCACCTCGAACAGGCGGCCCGGGTCGACGCGATCGTGTTCGACAAAACCGGAACGCTGACCGTCGGGCGTCCGGTGGTCACCAATATCATTGCTATGCACAAGGACTGGGAGCCCGAGCAAGTGCTGGCGTATGCGGCCAGCTCGGAGATCCACTCTCGCCATCCGCTGGCCGAGGCGGTGATCCGCTCGACCGAGGAACGCCGTATCAGCATCCCGCCGCATGAGGAGTGCGAGGTGCTGGTGGGGTTGGGCATGCGGACCCGGGCCGACGGCCGGACCCTGCTGCTGGGCAGTCCGTCGCTGCTGCGCGCCGAGAAAGTGAAGGTGTCGAAGAAGGCCTCGGAATGGGTGGGCAAGCTGCGACGCCAGGCCGAGACGCCGTTGCTACTCGCGGTGGACGGCACCCTGGTGGGGCTGATCAGCCTGCGCGACGAAGTGCGGCCCGAGGCGGCCGAGGTGCTGAAGAGATTGCAGGCCGGCGGCGTTCGCCGGATCGTGATGCTCACCGGCGACCACCCGGACATCGCCAAGGTCGTCGCCGATGAACTCGGAATCGACGAATGGCGCGCCGAGGTGATGCCGGAGGACAAGCTCGAGGTGGTGCGCGACCTGCAGGACGGCGGCTTCGTCGTCGGCATGGTCGGCGACGGCATCAACGACGCCCCCGCGCTCGCGGCCGCCGATATCGGGATCGCCATGGGCCTGGCCGGAACCGATGTCGCCGTCGAGACCGCCGATGTGGCGCTGGCCAATGACGATTTGCATCGGCTGCTCGACGTGCGGGACCTGGGCGCCCGGGCGGTCGACGTCATCCGCCAGAACTACGGCATGTCCATCGCCGTCAACGCGGCCGGGCTGATCATCGGCGCGGGCGGCGCCTTGTCTCCTGTGCTGGCCGCGATCCTGCACAACGCGTCGTCAGTGGCGGTGGTGGCCAACAGCTCCCGGCTGATCCGCTACCGCCTGGACTAGTGGCGATCGCCAGCGCGGCGAAGCCGGGCGCAGCGGGTCGCCACGCGGAAACTGTGGCGATCGCCAGCGCGGCGAAGCCGGGCGCAGCGGGTCGCCACGCGGAAACTGAGCCCGCCGGTCAGCAGCCGCAGTCCTCACCGCGCCATGACCGGATACCCTGCCACACCGCGAGCGCGGCGATGACCAAGCCGACCGTGGGGTCGAACCACCAACCGCCGGACCAGGCGGCGGTGACGCCAAGGCCGACCAGCACCCCGGCGGCCTGGGCGGCGCACAGGTAGTTTTGGGTCCCTTCCCCCTCGGTGGCCGCCGATCCCAGCCGCGCGCCCAGTTTGTGGTTGGCCCAGCCCAGGATCGGCATCAGCAGCAACGCGACGGCCGTCAATCCGATGCCGATCACAGAGGTGTTGGCATGGTGCCCATCGATTAGGTCGGTCACCGACTCGGCGGCGATGTAAGGGGCGGTCAACCAAAACGACACCGCAACGCCGCGCTGTGCGCGCGACTCGGCGGCCTCGGACAGACGACGAGGGCCGCTGAAGCGCCATGCCACCATCGCGCTGGCCAGCGCCTCGGAACCGCCGCCGAGCGCCCATCCGGTCAGTGCGACGGACCCGACCACCAGGCCCTGCCACAGACCGACGGCGCCCTCGACGAGCAGCACGGCCAGGCTCACCCAGGCCAACCGCCGCGCCCACCTGGCACCGGCCTGCCACCCGGCGTCCCGCGTCGCGGCGATCCGGCATTCTTCGGCCCGCGCCAAGGAGAAGGCCTGGGGAGCGGTCACTGCGCCATGGTAGAGGAAACGCGGCAAGCTCGTATGCCTTGACACCCGCCCGTAATGGATCCGTGCCGAAGCCCCTAATCTGGCCTATTTACGGTTGCCTGGTTGTTCAGCAAGCGTTTGAGCACCTTGCCGGCCGCGTTGCGGGGCAGCGCATCGACAACGAGCACATCACGCGGAACCTTGAAGCGGGCCAACCGATTTCGGACGTAATCTTTGACGTCCTGCTCGGTCAGTGATGCGCCCGGCCGCACCACGATGTAGGCGCGCAGACGCTGCCCGAACTCCTCGTCGTCGACGCCGACGACCGCGACGTCGAGGATGCCGGGATGATGCGCGAGCGCCTCTTCGACCTCGCCCGGGTACACGTTCTCCCCGCCGGAGACGATCATCTCGTCGTCGCGCCCGTCGATGAACAGCCTGCCGGCCCGATCGAAATGACCGACGTCGCCGGTGGACATCAGGCCCTGGATCGACTCCTTGGTGCCGCCGCCGGTGTATCCCTCGAAGGCCAGCACGTTGCCGACGAAGATCCGCCCCGCCGCGCCCGGGGCAGCCTCGTGCAGGCCGTCGGTGAAAATCTTGACGACCGACCCCGGCACCACCGCACCGACGCATCCCGGCTCGACGGCCAGATCGGCGGGCGTGGCGATGGTGGCGTAAGCGACCTCGGTGGATCCGTACATGTTGTAGACCACGGGCCCCAGCGCCTCGAGCGCGCGGGTGGCCAGCGCTGCACCAAGCTGGGATCCGCCGACGAACACGATGCGCAACGAAGACAAATCGTGGTCGGCGAGGGCTGTCGGACCCAGATCGAGAATGCGCCGCAGCATGATCGGCACGACGATCATGGCGCTGGCCCGCTGCGCGGCCACGCTGGTCAAGGTCTTCAGGGGATCGAACTCGCGGCGCAGTACCAGCGTCGAGCCCAGCACCATCGCGTACATCGCATGGCTGAAACCCAGCGAATGAAACAGCGGCACACAGCATTCGGTGACTTCCCGGCAACGAAACGGCACCTTGCCGAGCAGGCCGCCGACCGGTATCAGCGAGTAGGGCTCCGAGCGCGCGGCACCCTTCGGGGCTCCGGTCGTCCCGCTGGTGGAAATGATGATCTTGGGCCGACCACCGGATCGCGGTGGCGGGTGCCTGTCGCCTTGCTCGATCAGCGCATCGAGGCTTTCGGCAGCTGGCGTTTGCGTCCAGGCCCGAATCCGGCCCAGCCTCGGCTGGACGTCCGCGACGACGGCGCTGTACTCCTCGTCGTACACCAAAAGGTCGACGCCTTCGCGGGTCACCATGTCGGCGAGTTGCGCGCTGCCGAATCCGGTGTTGAGTAGCAGGACACCCGCGCCGCACTTGCCGGCGGCGTAGACGGCTTCCAGGAAGCCTCGGTGGTTACCGGCCAAGATAGCCACACTGGCACCGGGGCCAAGCCCGCGGCGGCGCCACTCGTTAGCCAACGCGTTGGTCCGGCTGTCCAGATCGCCGAAACTCAGCGGACCACGCTCGTCGATCAGCGCCACCCCGTCGCGGTCCCGGGCCGCGGTGAGGACCGTCGCCGCCCCCAGCAGGCCGTAGCGGTCGAGCGCCCGCAGCACCGGCAAGACCCCGGTGGGCGGAAACCACCGCACCGCCCCGGACCGCGCATACAGCAGCAGTGACCAGGCTTCCAAGCCCGCGCGCCTGACCCACCCCGTCGTCGTCTGCACACGTCGATGCTGCCGCCGGGTCCTTCCAGAGATAAGGGCGCAACGCCACCACCGGCAGGGGTCTTTGGTCACCGTGTGCCGCCGGCACCCGTGCCGCGGGATGCGCCGGCGCGCTTGTAGTTATTCTGGCTAACCAGTAGATCGGAAGGGGACTTTCTCGATGGCGCGTACCGACAACGACACCTGGGATTTGGCGACCAGTGTGGGGGCCACCGCCACCATGGTGGCCGCCGGAAGAGCCCGGGCCACCCGGGACGCGCTGATCGACGATCGGTTCGCCGAGCCGCTGGTGCGCGCCGTCGGCGTTGACTTCTTCACCCGGTGGGCCGCCGGCCAGTTCGATTCCGCTGACGTCGACGTCCCCGGTGCCCCGTGGGGTATGCAACGCATGACCGACATGCTGGCCGCCCGCACGCGCTACATCGACGCGTTCTTCTCCCGGGCGGGGGCCGCGGGCATCCGCCAGGTGGTCATCTTGGCCTCCGGTCTTGACGCGCGCGCATATCGGCTGGCTTGGGCGGCCGGCACCACCGTATTCGAGATCGACCAGCCGCAAGTCATCGAATTCAAGGCCGCCACCATCGCCAAGCTCGCCGCCTTACCCACGGCCGACGTGCGGGCCGTCCCGATCGACTTGCGCCACGATTGGCCGTCGGCACTGCAACAGGCCGGCTTCGACACCGGACGGCCCGCCGCCTGGGCCGCCGAGGGCCTGCTCGGCTTCCTGCCGGCCGACGCCCAGGACCGGCTGCTGGACAACATCACCGCGCTCAGCGCCGACGGTAGTCAGCTGGTGGCCGAAGCCTTTCTGAATTCGGGCGCCAACCAGCAGGCCTTGAACGCCGCCACTGGGAAGTGGCGGGAGAACGGTCTCGACGTCGAGCTCGAGAATCTGGGCTTCCCCGGCGAACGCAACGACGTGGCGACCTACCTGGAAGAGCGTGGCTGGCAGCCGGTTCGCACGCCACTGAATCAGCTGCTGGCCGACAACGGGTTTCCGCTGCAGCCCACCGGTGCGGATGCGCCCTTCGCGCAGAACTACTACTGCACCGCGGTGCTGAACAAGACAGCGTAAGAAAGGCCGCACATGCCAAACAGCAAGCCCCCCAAGCCACTTGACGGATACCGGGTACTCGACTTCACCCAGAACATAGCCGGACCGATGGCCGGGCAGGTGCTGGCCGACCTGGGCGCCGAGGTCATCAAGGTCGAGGCGCCCGTCGGTGAGGCCGCCCGGCACATCACCGCTGTCCTTCCGGGGCGCCCGCCGCTGGCCACGTTGTTCCTGCCCCACAACCGGGGCAAGAAGTCGGTGGTGGCGGACCTCACCCGCGACGACGCCAAGGAGCAGATCCTGCGGCTGGTCGACACCGCCGACGTGGTGCTGGAAGGGTTTCGCCCCGGGGTCATGGAACGCATGGGCCTGGGCCCTGACGACTTGCGGTCACGCAATCCCAGACTCATCTACGCGCGCCTTTCGGCCTACGGCGGCAATGGCCCGTACGGCAGCCGGCCGGGCGTCGACCTGATGGTCGCCGCGGAGTCGGGCATGACCACCGGGATGCCCACGCCGACCGGCAAACCCCAAATCATCCCTTTTCAACTCGTCGACGCCGCCAGCGGTCACGTGCTGGCCCAGGCGGTGTTGGCCGCACTGCTCAACCGTGAGCGCCACGGGGTGGCCGACGTCGTGCGGGTCGCGATGTACGACGTCGCGGTTAGCCTGCAGGCCAGTCAGCTGACCATCCACCTGAACAAGCCAAGCGAGGCCGCTAAGCCAGATGCGGGGTCGGATTCAAAGCCAAAGCCCAAGCGGCGCAAGGGAGTCGGCTTTGCCACCCAGCCATCGGATGCATTCCGGGCCGCCGACGGGTACCTGGTGATCAGCGCGTATGTGCCCAAGCACTGGAAGAAGCTGTGTGAGATCATCGGCCGGCCCGACCTGCTGGACGACGAGCGATTCATCGACCAGCGCGCGCGAGCGCTCAACTACCCGGAGCTGACCGAAGAACTTCAGGCGGCACTGGCCGCCAAGACCGCGGCCGAATGGGTGGAGCTGCTACAGGAGGGCGGCCTGATGGCCTGCCATGCCTACACCTGGAAACAGGTGGTCGACACCCCGCTGTTCGCCGAGAACGAGCTGGCCCTGCAGGTCGGCAGCGGTGAGGACGCGGTCACGGTGATCCGGACCCCGGCGCGCTACTCGAGCTTCGACGCCGCGGCCACCGATCCCCCGCCTGCGCCGGGGCAGCACAACGACCTGCTTCTCACCGCACCGCAGACCGCCTCGTAACGCTTCGCCACCTCAGGGCGTCAGCTTGACCACCCGGTCGTTGCCGCGGTCGGCGACATAGACGTTTCGGCTTTTGTCCACCGCCACCGCCAAGGGGGTGTTGAGTCCGGTAAACGGCAGCACGGTCGGGGTGCTGGACCCGGACGCCAACTTCACCACCTGGTTGTTGTCGTGTTCGGTGACGTAGATGTTGCCGGCGCTGTCCACCGCGATACCCCAGGGCACGGTGACGCCGGTGAACGGCAGCGCGGTCGGGGTGTTCGACCCGGCATCCAACTTCAGCACCCTGTTGTTGTCGGTGTCGGTGACATAGACATTGCCGGCGGTGTCCACCGCCACACCATCGGGATTCTTGAGGCCGGTGAACGGCAGCACGGTCTGGGTGTTCGACCCGGCGTCCAGCTTTACCACCCTGTCGTTGCCCCGGTCGGCGACATAGACGCTGCCCTGGGCGTCCACCGCTACACCTTCGGGGTAGTTGAGGCCGGTGAACGGCAGCACGGTCGGGGTGTTCGACCCGGCCGCCAACTTCACCACCCTGTTGTTGAAGTCGGCGACGTACACGGTGCCGTTGGCATCGACCGCTAGCCCTTGCGGCTGGTAAAGGCCGGTGAACGGCAGCACCGTCGTGGTGCTCGACCCACCAGCCAACTTCACCACCCGCCCGTACATGCCCTCACTGGTGACGTACGCGTCGCCGGCACTGTCCAGCGCCACCCCGCCCGGGGAGAGGCGGAAGTCGATGCCGGTGAACGGCAGCACGGTTTGTCCAGACGCCGGTGTCGATGGGTGCGACGGCCGGGTTACCAGGTATCCGGTGACCCCGATGGCGGCGATGACGAGGAGCACTGCCGCGCCGACGAGGATCCACAGCTTGCGTTTGTGGCGGGGCTCTGCTTGTGCGCGGGGTGATTGGCTAAAGTCCGGTGGGCCCGCAGGGCTGAAGGAGGGCGGGGTGCTAGTTGGGCTGCGCCAGCTGGCGCCGCCGGCGGCGGGAGGCGGCGTCCACGCCGGCTGGGTGGCGGGTGGGTTTGACGTTCGTGACCATGCCCTAGCCTGGGTCAAGGCCTCGACGCCGGCCAGCCCGGTCTCGGCGACGCCGGCCGGCAATGTTGCTGTCTCACCTTGCCGCAGAATCGTGGCGGCCTGGTGCCGCTCGGATGTGGTCAGCGCGTCGTGGGCGGCGGCGGCCAGGTCACCGGCGGTGGCATAGCGCTCCTCGGGGTTTTTGGCCATGCCTCTGGCGATCACCTGATCTAAAGCCGGCGGAACCCTCCCGGGTCGCAGCTGGCTCGGCCGCGGGGCAGGCTCCATCAGATGCGCGGCGACCAAGCGTTCGATGCTGTCGGCCCCATATGGAGGCGACCCGGTCAAACACTCGCTCAACACACCCGCCAGCGAATAAATATCGGCGCGGTAGGTGACGTCATTGCCGGCGAACCGCTCCGGAGCCATGTAGTTGTAGCTTCCCATCGCGGTCCCGGTCTGGGTCAGCCCTGGGTCGGCGGCGGCGCGGGCTATACCGAAGTCCACCAGATAGGCGAAGTCGCTGCGGGTGATCAGGATGTTTTCCGGTTTGACATCGCGGTGCGTCACGCCCGCGGCGTGCGCGTCGTCCAGCGCGGCGGCGATCTGGTGCACGATGGCCACCACCCGTGCCGGCGCCAGCGGACCATCGCGCGTCAGCATGGTGCGCAGAGAGGTGCCTTCGATCAGGCGCATGTCCAAATACAGCTGCCCGTCGATCTCGCCGTAGTCATGGATCGGCACCACATGTGGCTCGGTCAGCCGCCCCGCGGCCTCGGCCTCGCGTTGCATCCGCGCGCGAAACAACGGGTTCGCGGAGTACTGCTCCGAGATCAGCTTCAATGCCACCACCCGGTGCTTGCGGGTGTCCTCGGCCTCATAAACCTCGCCCATCCCGCCGCGGCCCAGCAGCCGCCTCAGCTGATAGGGCCCAAACCGCGACCCCACCCGCGAACCCGGCTTACTGTCGCTCACCGTCGAGCTCCCTTCACCTGATCAAGAGATAGCATTTACCGCTGTCGTCAGTTTTGATTGGAACGCGCTCGGCAGCGGAATGGATCCGTACTGCTCCAAACCATCTTGGCCCGGACCGATTGTGGCCTGCATAAACGCCCTTACCGCCGTGCCAGTCGCGGAATCGGGATACTTCGAGCAGACGATCTCATAGGTCGCCTCCACGATCGGGTAAGCACCGGGCTGTGTCGGCTTGTAGAACGACGACGTGTCCAACACCAGGTCATTACCTTGCCCCGTGATCCTGGCCCCGGCAATCGTCTTGCCGACCGAGTCGGTAGTGATCGACACCGGGTCTGGACCCGCTGACGTGATGATCTGGGCCATGGTCAACTGTTTGCCCACCGCGAACGACCACTGGTTGTATGTGATCGACCCGTCGGTGTTCTGCAGGGCCGCCGACGTGCCATCATCCCCGGCGGCGCCGTCCCCGACACCCCCGAGGAAGTTCTCGCTGGCGCCTTTACCCCACGCACCGTCGGATGCGGCCTCGAGGTATTGCTGGAAGTTGAACGAGTTACCGGATTTGTCGCTGCGGAAGATGACGTGAATGGGCACCGACGACAGGTCGGTGCCTGCATTGAGCGCCTTGAGCGCCGGGTCATCCCAGCTGGTGATGCTGCCGTTGAAAATCTTCGCGGTCGTGGGCCCGTCCAGCTTCAGCGAACTCACCCCGCTGATGTGGTAGGTGACCGCGATCGGTTGAAATACCGCCGGCAGGTCCCACGCCGGCGAATCGCATCGCTCCGCCGCCCTATCGGGCTCACCCTTCGATGGGTCCAACGGCACGCCGGAACCCGCCAGATCGGTCTCGTTATTGAGGAACTGCTTCACCCCGGCGCCGGAGCCGATTGCCGCGTAGTCCAGCGTGTACCCCGGGCACGCATGGACATAGGCGTAGACAAACTGTGCTATCGCGTTCTCTTGCGCGGTCGCGCCGCTGGCCTTGAGTACCCTCTTGCCGCCGCAGTGCACCGGGGCCGACGTAGCGCTTGAGCCAGACGACGAGGTGTTTGTGTTGCTACCGCATGCCGCTAACACAAGTGTGGTGGCAGCCAGCAGGCTCAGCGCGGCACCAGATCGGTTGACCTTCACAGAACCCCTCTCTGAACAGGGCGACGAACACACCCCACTCTGCCACCGGGTGAAGCCGAAACGCGGAACCATGTTCCGTGGCACCTGATGAGTCGCTGTTCGGCAACAAATTTGTGAACCCAGCGTGAATATACAAACCCTGGGAAGACCCTTGGAAGATGGCCGGAGGGTTATTGCGATTGACCCCGAGTGTGGCGTCACGACATAGCATCGGATGTTGATGGACCGTGAACAGCCCGACGCCGAGACCGATGCCGTTGATGCTGATGGCGCTGCTCCGGCGATGGGGGCGGTGAACCTCACCCTGGGTTTCGGCACCAAAACCGTGCTCGACCGGGTGAGCCTGGACTTTCCCGCGCGTGCAGTCATGTGCTTACTGGGACCGACCGGTTCAGGTAAGACGACCTTCCTGCGCACCCTGAATCGGATGAACGACAAAGTCTCCGGATACCGCTACAGCGGTGATGTTCTGTTGGGCGGGCGCAGCATCTTCAAGGACCGCGACCTGATGGAATTTCGCCGCAGAGTCGGCATGCTGTTCCAGCGTCCCAATCCGTTTCCCATGTCGATCATGGACAATGTCGTTGCCGGCGTGCGCGCTCACAAGATAGTGCCGCGCAAGGAATTCAAGAGCGTTGCGCAGGGTCGACTCACCGAGGTTGGGCTCTGGGATGCGGTCAAGGATCGGCTCGGTGATTCCCCGTTCCGGCTCTCGGGTGGTCAGCAGCAATTGTTGTGCCTGGCCCGTGCGCTCGCGGTGAACCCGGAGGTGCTGCTGCTCGACGAGCCCACGTCCTCACTGGACCCGGCCACGACCGAGAAGATCGAAGAGCTCATTCGATCGCTCACCAACCGGCTGACCGTGGTCATGGTGACCCATGATCTCGCCCAGGCCACCCGGGTCGGTGACCGGACGGCCCTATTTTTTGACGGCAGGCTGGTCGAGGAAGGACCTACCGAACAGTTGTTCCTATCACCGCAGCATGCGGAAACCGCGCGTTACGTCTCCGGACTGTTCGGCGACCGCAGGCTCCTCGGTCTCGTCGTCGGGGCCACGGAGGCAGTCGCGGCCACAGAGTTAAATCGCGGAAAAGAAAGGCGAGGAGCGTGAAAATTCGGTTGCGCACGGCGTTGGTTGCTGTACCGGTGGTCCTGGTCGCAGCAGCGTGCAGTTCGAACTCGACAGGCGGATCGTCGACCCCCGGGGCCCCCGCCGGAACCGTCGCCACCACGCCCGCGACGTCACCGGTGACGTTGTCGGAGACCGGTGCCACGGAGCTGTACCCGCTGATCAATCTGTGGGCTCCGGCCTATCACTCGAAATACCCGAACGTCACGATCACTACGCAGGACACCGGTTCGGGTGCCGGGATCTCCCAGGCAATTGCCGGGACGGTCACCATCGGCGCCTCCGGCGCCTACCTGTCCGAGGGCGACATGGCCAAGCACAAAGGGCTGATGAACGTCGCGTTGGCCGTTGACGCCATGCAGGTCAACTACAACCTGCCCGGTGTCACAGAGCACCTCAAGCTGAACGGCAAGGTGCTGGCCGCCATGTACCAGGGCACGATCAAAACCTGGAACGACCCGCAGATCACCGCGCTGAACCCCGGGGTGAACCTGCCCGGCACCACGGTGGTTCCGCTACACCGGTCCGACGGGTCCGGTGCAACCTTCCTGTTCACCCAGTATCTGTCGAAGCAGGACCCCGACGGCTGGGGCAAGTCCCCCGGCTTCGGCACCACCGTCGACTTCCCTGCGGTGCCGGGCGCGCTGGGCGAGCACGGCAACGGCGGCATGGTGACCGGCTGCGCCGAGACCCCCGGCTGTGTGGCCTACATCGGCATCAGCTACCTCGACCAGACCCGGGAGAAGGGACTGGGCGAGGCCCAGCTGGGCAATGCCTCGGGTAACTACCTGCTGCCCGACGCCCAAAGCATTGCGGCCGGGGCCGCCGGCTTCGTCTCGAAGACCCCGTCGAACCAGGCGATTTCGATGATCAACGGGCCCGCTGCTGACGGATACCCGATTGTCAACTACTTGTACGCCATCGTCCAGGCCAACCAGACGGATGCCGCCACCGCGCAGACGCTGCAGGCGTTCCTGCACTGGGCGATCACCGACGGTAGCGGTCCCTCGTTCCTGGACAAGTTTCACCTTCAGCCGCTGCCGGCCGCGGTGGTGAAGTTGTCCGACGCGCAGATCGCCAAGATCGCCGGCTAGTTACCCCGGTGACCCTTACTATGCCTTCCGGGCTGTCCGGGCAACAGCCCGCGCCGGGCGGGTCGACCGTCTTCCGGCGCGCGCTGGACAGAATCCGTGACGTGAGCCGCAAGGGCTTCGTCGTCCGTTGGGCCGGTGGGGTCAGTGCGGTGATCCCGCTGCTCGCGCTCGTGTTCGTGCTGGCGACGCTGATTGTCGAGGCGCTGCCTGCGATCCGGCTCAACGGGCTGCACTTCTTCACCGCCACGGAATGGAACCCGGGCGACACCTACGGCCAGACCGAAGTCAGCGACGGTGTCCCACATCCGGTCGGCGCCTACTACGGGGCATTGCCGCTGATCGTCGGGACTCTGGCGAGCTCTGCGATCGCCCTGGTCATCGCGGTGCCGGTGTCCATCGGAGCGGCGTTGGCGATCGTGGACCGGTTGCCGAAACGTCTCGCCTCGGCCGTCGGATTGGTACTCGAATTGCTCGCCGGCATCCCCAGTGTCGTCGTCGGACTGTGGGGGGCGATGACGTTCGGACCGTTCATCGCCCACCACATCGCTCCCGTGATCGCCCGCAACGCTCCCGATGTGCCGGTGCTCGACTACTTCCGCGGCGACCCCGGCAACGGAGAAGGCATGTTGGTGTCCGGTCTGGTGCTGGCGGTGATGATCATTCCCATCATCGCCAGCACCACCCGTGACCTGATCCAGCAGGTGCCGTCACTGCCCCGCGAGGGCGCGACCGCGCTGGGGATGTCCGATTGGGAATGCGTCCGAAGGGTCACCCTGCCGTGGGTGTCCAACGGCATCATCGGCGCCGTGGTCCTGGGACTCGGACGTGCGCTGGGCGAGACGATGGCCGTCGCCATGGTGTCCGGTGCAGAGTTGGGTGCGATGCCCACCAACATCTACTCGACCATGACCACCATCGCCGCCACCGTTGTGTCGCAGCTGGATTCGGCGCTGACCGACTCCACAAACTTTGCCGTGAAGACCCTCGCCGAGGTGAGTCTGGTGCTGATGGTGATCACGTTGCTGACGAATATGGCCGCTCGTGCGCTGGTGCGCCGGGCGTCGGGTACCGCGCTACCGGTGGGCCGAGGTATTTGAAGTGAGCGAGTCCACTGCGACGACATCACCGGGGCCTGGGCGGATACCGACGCCGGCCGCCCGATCGTGGTCGGTCACCACTCGGCGCAAGATCGTCAACGCGCTGTTCTGGGCCGCATGTTTCTGCTGTCTGGCAGTGGTGATCACCCCGACGTTGTGGATGCTGATCAAAGTCGTCAGCCGCGCTTGGCCGGTGTTCCACCTCAGCGTGCTGGTGCAGGACACGCGGGGAAACGGTGGTGGCCTCCGCAATGCCATCGTCGGTACCGCCGTCTTGGGTATCGGGGTCCTGCTGGTGGGTGGCACCGTGAGCGTGTTGACCGGGATCTATCTCTCCGAATTCGCCACCGGCAGAACGCGGTCGATTCTGCGCGGCGCCTATGAGGTCGTTTCCGGCATCCCGTCCATCGTGCTCGGCTATGTCGGCTATCTGGCACTCGTGGTGTATTTCGGCTGGGGGTTTTCCCTGGCGGCCGGGGTGTTGGTGCTGTCGGTGATGAGCATTCCGTACATTGCCAAGGCCACCGAGTCCGCGCTTCATCAGGTGCCGACGTCGTACCGGGAAGGGGCAGAGGCTCTCGGGCTGCCATTCGGCTGGACCCTGCGCATGATCGTGCTGAAGTCGGCAATGCCCGGAATCGTCACCGGTCTGCTGCTCGCACTCGCGCTGGCGATGGGTGAGACGGCGCCGTTGCTGTACACGGCGGGCTGGTCGAATTCGCTTCCGACCGGACAACTCAGCCACTCGCCGGTTGGTTACCTGACCTACCCGATCTGGACGTTCTATGACCTGCCGTCGAAATCGTCCCAGGACCTGTCCTACGACGCGGCCTTGTTGCTGATCGTGTTCCTGCTACTGCTGATCATCCTGGGGCGGCTGATCACCTGGCTGTCACGGCGGCATTCGGAATCGACGTGAGCCACGCGCCGGGCACCTTCAGACTTGCGGGAGCCGCACGACCTGAATGAAGAACTCGTCGATCTGGCGGACGGCGTTGATGAAGCGGACGGCGTTGATGAATTGGTCGAGATCGACCGGCTTGGTGACATAGGCGTTGGCATGCAGTTGGTAGCTGCGCAGGATGTCCTCCTCGGCCGAGGAGGTCGTGAGCACGGCGGCCATCGTATTTCGTTTCGGCAGATTCAAATCAAGCAGCATGAGGTCGAGCCGTGGCGAGTCGGCGTACTCACCGCGCCGGTAGAGGAAGTCCAGGCCTTCCTCTCCGTCGTGCGCGACATGCAGCCGGTTGTCTAGCGACCCTTTGTCGCTAGCTTGTTGTCCTCGAACGCTTCTCGGGTGATGAGTTCGTCGCCCGGGTCGTCTTCGACGAGCAGGATTTCGATTGCCCTACCGGCCGATGTCATGCTTGCGCTCCTTCCAAAGCGGTTGAGTCTGCCGTGTCCACGGGGACGGGCAGCGTGAAGTTGAACCGGGTTCCATCGGTGTAGGACGGGTCGATCCAGACGGTGCCGCCATGGTGCTCGACGATCTTCTTCACCAGCGCAAGGCCGACACCGGTTCCGGCGTACACCTCCCGGCCGTGCAGCCGTTGAAAGATGACGAAGACCTTGTCGGAGAACTCATCTGGAATGCCGATGCCGTTGTCAGACACGCTCAACAACCATTCGCCGTCGTGATTGCCGGTGCCCTGTTCGCACTCGATGACGACGCGGGGTGGGCGATCTTTATGCCGGAACTTCACCGCATTGCCGAAGAGGTTTTGCCACAGCATCGTCAGCAGCATCGCATCTCCGACGATCTGCGGGAGAGGCTGCTGCGGGCGCACGATTTCGGCGTCCGATTCTTCGATGGCGGCGGCCAGGTTGGCCAGCGCGGTGTCCAGCGTCGTGTCGAGGTCCACCTCGGTTTCCGAGGTGTTCAGCCGGCCGACTCGGGAGAAGGTTAGCAGGTCGTTGATCAGCGACTGCATGCGTTTGGCTCCGTCGACCGCAAACCCGATGTATTCGACACCGCGCTCGTGTGCCATCGACTGAACCCACACCACCCGGATATCGGAGACCGCGTCGGCTATCAGGTCTTCCACGAGTACCGCCTCGGCGCGGTCGTCCTCAACCAACAGCAACGACCCAACAGCAACGACAATGACTGCCAACTCGCCGTCGGGGTGACTGGAGCGCGCACCGGCATCAATTGCCGGCCATCCGAGGATGCGCATGGGAAGTCAAGGCCATACGGAGAGTCGGCGTTGGCGCACCGGCTGAGCAAAGGGTCTTACCGGGGCCAGGGGGTCTTCAATGAATGGTTGCCGTGGCAGATCCTATTCGGTGCGGCTGAGCTTTCCCACCAGGCCGCGCGGAACAATCAGCGCAACAGCGCCCGCGACATCACCACGCGCTGGATCTGATTGGTGCCCTCGTAGATCTGGGTGATCTTGGCATCGCGCATCATCCGCTCCACCGGGAAGTCCCGCGTATAGCCGTATCCGCCGAAGAGCTGCACCGCGTCGGTCGTGACCTCCATCGCGACGTCGGAGGCAAAGCACTTCGAGGCCGCGGAAATGAAGCCCAGGTTTGGTTCGCCGCGCTCCGCGCGAGCGGCCGCCTGGTACACCATCAGCCGCGCAGCTTCGACCTTCATCGCCATATCGGCGAGCATGAACTGCACACCCTGGTTGTCGCTGACCGGGCGGCCGAACTGCTTTCGCTCCTTGGTGTACGCGATGGCGGCGTCGAGTGCACCCTGGGCGATGCCGACCGCCTGGGCGCCGATCGTGGGCCGGGTGTGGTCCAACGTCGCCAGTGCGGTCTTGAAGCCGCTACCCGGCTCACCGATGATCCGGTCGCCCGGGATGCGGCAGTTCTCGAAATACAGCTCGGTGGTCGGGGAACCCTTGATCCCCAGCTTCTTCTCCTTGGGACCGACGGTGAACCCCTCGTCGTCGCGGTGCACCATGAACGACGAGATGCCGCCCGAGCCCTGGTCCGGATCGCTGACCGCCATCACCGTGTACCAGGTCGACTTGCCGCCGTTGGTGATCCAGCACTTGGCGCCGTTAAGAATCCAGTCATCGCCGTCGGCCTTGGCCCGGGTCCGCATCGCCGCCGCGTCACTGCCGGCTTCGCGCTCACTCAGCGCATAGGAGGCCAACGCGGTGCCGTCGGCGATCGACGGCAAGACCTGCTTCTTCAGTTCCTCGGAGCCCCGCAGGATCAGCCCCATGGTGCCCAGCTTGTTCACCGCGGGAATCAACGAAGCGGAAGCGTCGACGCGGGCGACCTCCTCGATGACGATGCACGCCGCCACCGAGTCCGCGCCCTGGCCGCCGTACTCCTCCGGCACATGGACGGCGTTGAAGCCGGAGGCATTCAACGCCTCCAGCGCTTCCTGCGGGAACCGCGAATTCTCATCCACATCCGCGGCATGCGGAGCGATCTCCTTTTCCGCCAACGCGCGGATCGCGGCCCGCAATTCGTCGTGTTCCTCGGGCAGTTTGAACAAATCGAACGTCGGATTTCCGGCCCAACCAGCCATCGTGGCCTCCTTGCTACTCGCCGGTAACTTTACCCTGAAGCTGCTGCAGCGCCTCATCCCTGGCCCGCACGCTCTCTGCCAACTGGGCCTGGAAATCGACGACCCGGGCCCGCAGCGCCGGGTCGGATGACCCGAGAATGCGCACGGCCAGCAAGCCGGCGTTGCGCGCGCCGCCGATAGACACCGTGGCCACCGGAACACCTGCCGGCATCTGCACGATCGACAGCAGGGAGTCCAGGCCGTCCAGTCGCGCCAGCGGCACCGGCACCCCGATCACCGGCAGCGGCGTCGCGGAGGCGACCATCCCGGGTAGGTGGGCGGCGCCGCCGGCACCCGCGATGATCACCTCGATGCCGCGGTCGGCCGCGCCGCGCGCGTAGTCGAACATCACGGCCGGAGTGCGGTGCGCCGAGACCACCCGAACCTCGGTCGGTATGTCGAACTCGGCCAGCGCCGCCGCCGCATCGGCCATCACCGACCAGTCGCTGTCGCTGCCCATGATCACTGCGACCCGGGGCTGTTGCTGGGTCATCTCCGCCGCTCCTCCCCATCGCTTCGTCCCCCGCAAGCGGGCGGTGCCCCCACCGCATCGTCGCCGGCGCGATGTGGGTCCCATCCGTCCGTCCACTGCCCGTGTGCCAACCAGTGTGCCGCCAGCGCGGCGCGTTCCCGCAGCAGCGTGAGGTCGGTCACATCGGTACCGGGAAAGTTGATGTGGCCGACCTTGCGGCCGGGCTTTTCCCCTTTGCCGTAGAGATGCACCCGGGCGTCGGGCATCCGCGCAAACAGATGGTGTAGCCGCTCGTCGACGGTCATCGCCGGCGGCTGCGCGGCGCCCAGGACGTTGGCCATCACCGTCACCGGTGCGGTGGTGCCGGTGTCGCCGAGCGGGTAGTCCAGTACCGCGCGCAGATGCTGTTCGAACTGGCTGGTGCGAGCCCCGTCCATCGTCCAGTGCCCGGAGTTGTGCGGCCGCATCGCGAGCTCGTTGACGAGCAGCACACCGTCGGTGGTCTCGAACAGCTCGACCGCGAACACGCCGACGACACCGAGTTCGGCGGCCAATCGCAACGCCAGCTGCTGGGCGGCGGCGGCCAGCTCCTCGGGCAGCCCCGGCGCGGGCGCGATCACCTGCACGCAGATCCCGTCCTGTTGCACCGTCTGGACGACCGGCCACGCCGCGCCCTGGCCGAACGGTGAACGCGCCACCAGCGCCGACAGTTCGCGGCGCAGTTGTACCCGCTCCTCGACCAACACCGGCACCCCTTCGGCCAGGCATTTGCCGGTGATCTCGCGGGCGTCCGCGAGATCGCGGGTCATCCACACCCCCCGGCCGTCATAACCCCCACGGACGGCTTTGAGCACGAGCGGGGCGTCTTTCGACATCTCCAGGCCGCGCGCGAACGCGTCCAGCTCGTCGATCTTCCCGACGGTCGCGTAACGGGGAATCGGGGCGCCGAGCGCCTCCAGCCGCCGCCGCATGACCAGCTTGTCCTGAGCGTGCATCAGGGCCTGCGGCGGCGGGGCGACGTTGACGCCTTCGGCAACCAGCTTGTCCAGCAGCTCGGTCGGGACGTGCTCGTGGTCGAACGTCAGCACGTCGGCTCCGGCGGCAAGCCGGCGCAGATCTTCCAGATCGGTATGCGAGCCGATCACCACGTCGGGAGTGACCTGAGCGGCCGGTTCATCGGCGGCGGTGGCCAGCACCCGCAGGGTCTGGCCCAGCGCGATCGCGGCCTGGTGGGTCATCCGGGCAAGTTGACCGCCACCGACCATGGCGACTCGGGGCGCGGCCCCGGGCTGGCGTGTACTCGGCACGGCCATCATGGTGTCATGGCCGCCGAGGCGTGTTGACCGGCAGTGACACCGAATCGTTATATACAATTTTGCGTCGCTTTTGTGTCCATCCGTACACTGGCGACTTGTGTCCTTTGCCGAAGCCACAATCGGGCGTCTGCCAGCGGTGTTTCAGCCCTATTTGCTGCGCCACCACGAGCTGATCAAATTCGCCATTGTCGGCGGCACCACGTTCATTATCGACTCGGCGATTTTCTACACGCTGAAGCTGACAGTACTCGAGTCCAAGCCGGTGACCGCGAAGGTCATCGCCGGCATCGTCGCGGTCATCGCGTCCTACGTGTTGAACCGCGAGTGGAGCTTCCGCGACCGCGGCGGCCGCGAGCGCCACCACGAGGCGCTGCTGTTCTTCGCATTCAGCGGCGTGGGGGTGCTGCTGAGCATGGCCCCGCTGTGGTTCTCCAGCTACGTCCTGCAGCTGCGAGTGCCGATGGTGTCACTGACCGTGGAAAACCTCGCCGACTTCATCTCGGCGTACATCATCGGGAACCTGCTGCAGATGGCCTTCCGCTTCTGGGCGTTCCGGCGCTGGGTGTTCCCCGACCAGTTCGCGCGCAACCCCGACAAGGCGCTGGAATCGGCCCTCACCGCGGGCGGGATCGCCGAAGTCTTCGAGGACACCCTCGAGGGCGGCAACGTCACCCTGCTGCGCGCCTGGCGCAACCGGGCCAGCCGGGCTCAACTGGGCGACTCCTCCGAACCGAGGGTGTCGAAAACTTCGTGATACAGCAGCGCGTGCACCTCACGCAGGCGCGGAACGTTGCAGAACTCCAACGGGTCTTGTGACGCCGACTCGATAATCAGCGTCCCGGTGCGAAACATTCGCTCGAAAAGCCGGTCCCGGAATTCGACGCTGTTGATCCGCGCCAGCGGGATGTCGATCCCGGTGCGCGTGAGTACCCCGTGCCGAAACATCACCCGCCGGTTGGTCACGACGAAATGTGTGGTCAGCCAGCTCAGGAATGGCCACAGTGTCAGCCAGCCGACGATCACCAACCAGATCCCCCAGATGACGCCGTGGATGATGTTCTTGGCCAGCTGCTCCCAATGCGTCGAGTTGAGGTACCCGGACCCGAACGCCGCCAGTGCGGTCGTCAGGAGGAGAACCACGACGGGCCAGATCAAGCGCTTCCAGTGCGGGTGGCGGTGCACGATAACGTGCTCGCCGGCGGCCAGGACATTATCCGGATAGCTCACGCTGGCCGACATTAGCTGTGATAAGCCGCGAGCCACGCATATCTAGCGCAAATGCACGACGTCACCGGCCGCGACCACGGCGGTTTGTCCGGCGGTTGCCCCTTCCGTTTCTAGGCACAACCTGCCCTGGTCGTCGATGCCGCTTGCGGTGCCGACGAGTTCCTTGCCGCCGGGCAGGTGAACGCGCACGGGGGTGCCGATGGTCAGGCTGCGGGCCCGGTAGTCGGCCGCCAGCCCCCAGTCGGCTCCGCGCGCGGCCCGCCAGGCCACGATCCGCCTTCCCAGTTCTCGCAACAGCGTGCAGACCAGCCGACCACGGTCGGGCGCCGCCACGCCGAGGTCGAGCAACGAGGTTGCCCCGGGACCGTCGATCTCCTCGGGGGCCGCAGTCACGTTGAGCCCCAGGCCGATTACCACCACCGGCCGCGCAACCTCGGCGAGGATGCCCGCCAGTTTGCGGCCGCCGGCCAACACGTCGTTGGGCCATTTGAGGCCCACCTGAACCCCGGTCGCTTCCAGCAGGGGGGCCACCGTGTCGACCACTGCCACCCCGGTGGCCAGGGGCAGCCAGCCCCACCCGGCGGTCGGGACGTCGACGACACTGACACCGACCGACATCGTGATCTGGGCTCGCGGGGTGGCCGACCAGCCGCGGCCGTGCCGTCCGCGACCGGCGGTCTGGTGCTCGGCAATCAGTACCGCCCCGGCAACGTCGTCCCCCGATGCCGCTCGCCCCAGCAGGTCGGCGTTGGTGGAACCGGTTTGCTCGACGACGTCGAGTCGACGCCAGCCCAGTCCGGTGCCGATCAGCTCGGCACGCAGCGCGGCCGCATCCAGCGGTGGCCTGAGCAGATCGCGGTCCGTCACCCGGCCCAGCCTAAACACCGGCGCAGCGGCTGCCGATAACATCGACTGCCATGACCAGCGTTACCGACCACACCGCCGAGCCGGCCGCCGAACACACCATCGACATCCACACCACCGCGGGCAAGCTGGCCGAGCTGCACAAGCGGAGAGAAGAGTCGCTGCATCCGGTCGGTGAGGCCGCCGTCGAGAAGGTGCACGCCAAGGGCAAGTTGACCGCCCGCGAACGCATCTATGCCCTGCTGGACGAGGACTCCTTCGTCGAACTCGACGCGCTGGCCAGGCACCGCAGCGCCAACTTCGGCCTCGAGAAAAACCGCCCATTGGGCGACGGCGTGGTCACCGGCTACGGCACCATCGACGGCCGCGACGTGTGCATCTTCAGCCAGGACGCCACGGTGTTCGGCGGCAGCCTCGGCGAGGTGTACGGCGAGAAGATCGTCAAGGTCCAGGAACTGGCGATCAAGACCGGCCGTCCGCTCATCGGCATCAACGACGGCGCCGGGGCGCGCATCCAGGAAGGCGTCGTCTCCCTTGGCCTGTACAGCCGCATCTTCCGCAACAACATCCTGGCGTCCGGCGTCATCCCGCAAATCTCGCTGATCATGGGTGCCGCCGCCGGTGGACACGTCTACTCCCCCGCGTTGACCGACTTCGTGGTGATGGTCGACCAGACCAGCCAGATGTTCATCACCGGACCCGACGTCATCAAGACCGTCACCGGCGAGGACGTCACCATGGAGGAGCTCGGCGGCGCCCACACCCACATGGCCAAGTCCGGCACCGCGCACTACGTCGCAACGGGCGAACAGGACGCCTTCGACTGGGTGCGCGAGCTGCTGAGCTACCTGCCGCCCAACAACTTCACCGATCCGCCGCGGTATGCCGATGCGGCACCGGAAGGGCCCATCGAGGACAACCTCACCGCCGAGGACATCGAGTTGGACACGCTGATCCCGGACTCGCCCAACCAGCCGTACGACATGCACGAGGTGATCACCCGCATCCTCGACGAGGATGAGTTCCTCGAGATCCAGAACGGTTATGCCCAGAACATCGTCGTCGGATTCGGTCGTATCGAGGGCCGGCCGGTCGGGATCGTGGCCAACCAGCCGACGCACTTCGCCGGCTGCCTGGACATCGACGCCTCGGAGAAGGCGGCCCGCTTCGTGCGCACCTGCGACTGCTTCAACATCCCGATCGTCATGCTGGTGGACGTTCCGGGATTCCTGCCGGGCACCGGCCAGGAATACAACGGCATCATCCGGCGCGGCGCCAAGCTGCTGTTTGCCTACGGCGAGGCGACCGTCCCCAAGATCACCGTCATCACCCGCAAGGCCTACGGCGGCGCGTACTGCGTGATGGGCTCCAAAGACATGGGCTGCGACGTCAACATCGCTTGGCCGACCGCGCAGATCGCGGTGATGGGCGCCTCCGGCGCCGTCGGCTTCGTCTACCGCCAGAAGCTGAAGGAAGCGGCCGAGGACGGCCAGGATGTTGATGCGCTTCGCTTACAGCTGCAGCAGGAGTACGAGGACACCCTGGTCAACCCCTACGTGGCCGCCGAGCGGGGATACGTCGACGCGGTGATCCCGCCATCGCACACTCGCGGCTACATCGGCACGGCGCTGCGCCTGCTGGAACGCAAGATCTCGCATTTGCCCCCCAAGAAGCACGGGAACATACCCCTGTGAGTCGAACGAGCGGAGCGAGCGACGGGAGTGAGACGAACAATCCAGCTATGACCGACGAGAACAACTCGCAGCAACCACACGAGCCGCACATCCAGATACTCAAGGGGCAACCCACCACCGAGGAGCTGGCCGCGCTGATCGCCGTGCTGGGCAGCGCCGGCGGTGCGCCCCAACCGGCACAACCCGAGCGCACCCGCTGGGGGCTTCCGGTCGACCGGCTGCGTTTTGCGATGTCCAATTACCAGCGGCTCACCATGCAGCAAATGACCCACATGAAGCAGTGACCCGACTGGTGCTGGGGTCGGCCTCTGCGGGCCGGCTCAAGGTGCTGCGCCAAGCCGGTGTCGATCCGCTGGTCAGGGTGTCCGGCGTCGACGAAGATGCGGTCGTCGCAGGGCTGGGGCCGCATGTGCCGCCCGATGAGGTGGTCTGCGCGCTCGCCCGGGCCAAAGCCGAGCAGGTGACTGGCGAGCTGAATAGCACCATCGGCGCCGATTGCGTTGTCATTGGCTGTGATTCGATGTTTTACCTGGACGGCCGGCTCTGCGGCAAGCCGCAATCGGTCGCCGATGCACGCCAACTCTGGCAGTCCATGGCGGGGCGCGCCGGCCAACTCCACACCGGCCACTGCGTTATCCGGTTGCAGGACAACAGAATTGTCTTTGACGATGCGGAAATATCAATCACCACAGTGCGTTTCGGAACACCATCACCCGATGACATCGAGGCGTACCTGGCGTCCGGGGAATCGTTGCGGGTCGCCGGCGGATTCACCCTCGACGGCCTCGGCGGGTGGTTTATCGACGGCGTCGACGGCGACCCGTCGGCCGTGGTGGGGATCGGGCTGCCGCTGACACGGTCGCTGCTGGGCCGTGCCGGCCTGTCCATCGCCGCACTGTGGGCGGACAATCCGCTCACCTAGATCCCGAACGTATCGGGGTGGGTAGGCTTTGCGGTGTGTCGCTACCCCCCGATCCAAGCCCCTCTCTCGCGGCCTATGCCCACCCCGAACGGCTGGTCACCGCGGACTGGCTGTCGGCCCATCTGGGCGCTTCCGGCCTGGTGATCGTCGAATCCGACGAGGACGTCTTGCTCTACGACGTCGGTCATATTCCCGGCGCGGTCAAGATCGACTGGCACACCGACCTCAACGACCCCAGGGTCCGCGACTACATCAACTCCGAGCAGTTCGCCGATTTGATGAACCGCAAGGGCATCTCCCGCGACGACACCGTGGTGATCTACGGCGACAAGAGCAACTGGTGGGCGGCCTATGCGCTGTGGGTCTTCACGTTGTTCGGCCACCCCGATGTGCGCCTGCTCAACGGTGGGCGTGACCTATGGCTGGCCGAACGCCGGGAGACCACCCTGGAAGTCCCCACCAAGACGTCGACCGGCTATCCCGTTGTGGCGCGCAACGACGAACCCATCCGTGCGTTCAAAGACGACGTGCTGGCCAATCTCGGTAGCCAGCCGCTGATCGACGTGCGTTCGCCGGACGAGTACACCGGCAAGCGCACACACATGCCCGATTACCCCGAGGAAGGCGTGCTGCGCGGCGGCCACATCCCCACCGCCCGGTCGATTCCGTGGAGCATGGCGGTCGACGAGAGCGGGCGGTTCCGCAGCCGCGAGGAGCTCGAAGAGCTCTATGGCTTCCTCGACCCCGACGACAAGACCATCGTCTATTGCCGCATCGGCGAGCGGTCCAGCCACACCTGGTTCGTGCTCACGCATTTGCTGGGCAAGCCCGGAGTGCGCAATTACGACGGGTCCTGGACCGAGTGGGGCAACACCGTACGCGTGCCGATCGTTGCGGGCGAGAGCCCGGGAGCTGTGCCTGTCTGATGACTCTGCCCGCTCCGCTGGCCGAGGTGGTGTCCGACTTCGCCGAAGTTTCAGGCCAAGACAAGCTGAAGCTGCTGCTGGAATTCGCCGACGAGCTGCCCGCGCTCCCTCCGGAGTTGGAAGAGCAGGCCATGGAGCCGGTGCCCGAGTGCCAGACCCCGCTGTTTCTGGCCGTCGACGCCAGCGACCCAAACCGGGTGCGGCTGCACTTCAGCGCGCCCGCCGAAGCGCCGACCACCCGCGGGTTCGCGTCGATCCTGGCCGCCGGCCTTGACGAACAACCCGCCGCCGACATCCTGGCGGTGCCCGAAGATTTCTACACCGATCTGGGCCTGGCCGCTCTGATCAGCCCGCTGCGGTTACGCGGCATGTCGGCGATGCTCGCCCGCATCAAGCGGCGCTTGCGCGAGGCCTCCCCAAAAGCCTGAAATCGGCACCGCCTCACCGGCCTAACGGCACGGCGCTTAGACTTCCCCCGATGTCGGTGTAAGAAATTCTCTTAGAGAAACCCCGCAGAAGACGTCTACAGATATGTCAAACAGGGAGGCGCAGTGGCTAGTCACGCCAGCTCAAGGATCTCCAAGGTGCTCGTCGCCAACCGCGGCGAGATCGCTGTCCGGGTGATCCGGGCGGCCCGTGACGCGGGCCTGCCCAGCGTGGCGGTGTACGCCGAGCCTGACGCCGAGGCGCCACACGTGCGTCTGGCCGACGAGGCGTTCGCTCTGGGCGGTCAAACATCGGCAGAGTCCTACCTGGACTTCGGCAAGATCCTCGACGCGGCGGCCAAATCGGGCGCCAACGCCATCCACCCCGGCTACGGCTTCTTGTCGGAGAACGCCGACTTCGCCCAAGCGGTCATCGACGCCGGCCTGATCTGGATCGGCCCCAGCCCACAGTCAATCCGCGACCTCGGTGACAAGGTCACCGCCCGCCACATCGCCGCCCGTGCCCAGGCTCCCCTGGTGCCGGGCACCCCCGACCCGGTCAAGGACGCCGACGAGGTAGTGAGGTTCGCCCGGGAGTACGGTCTGCCGGTCGCGATCAAGGCGGCGTTCGGCGGTGGCGGCAAGGGCATGAAGGTGGCCCGCACCATGGAAGAAATTCCCGAGCTGTACGAGTCGGCCGTCCGTGAGGCAACGGCCGCGTTCGGCCGCGGCGAGTGTTTCGTGGAGCGCTACCTCGACAAGCCGCGCCACGTCGAGGCACAGGTGATCGCCGACCAGCACGGCAACGTCGTCGTCGCGGGTACCCGCGACTGCTCGCTGCAGCGCCGTTATCAGAAGCTGGTCGAGGAGGCGCCCGCCCCGTTCCTGACCGACTTCCAGCGCAAGGAGATCCACGACTCGGCGAAGCGGATCTGCAAAGAGGCCCACTACTACGGCGCCGGAACGGTGGAATACCTGGTCGGCCAGGACGGCCTGATCTCCTTCCTGGAGGTCAACACCCGCCTTCAGGTCGAACACCCGGTCACCGAGGAAACCGCGGGCATCGACTTGGTGTTGCAGCAGTTCAAGATCGCCAACGGCGAAAAGCTCGACATCACCGAGGACCCCACGCCCCGCGGGCACGCCATCGAGTTCCGGATCAACGGCGAGGACGCCGGGCGCAACTTCCTGCCCGCCCCTGGGCCGGTGACCAAATTCCACCCGCCGACCGGTCCGGGAGTGCGGTTGGACTCCGGTGTGGAGACCGGCTCGGTGATCGGCGGCCAGTTCGACTCGATGCTGGCCAAGTTGATCGTGTACGGCGCCAACCGTCAGGAGGCGCTGGCGCGCGCCCGGCGTGCGCTGAACGAGTTCGAGGTCGAAGGCCTTGCCACGGTCATTCCCTTCCACCGCGCCGTGGTATCGGATCCGGCGTTCATCGGCGACGACAATGGCTTCTCGGTACACACCCGTTGGATCGAGACCGAGTGGAACAACACCGTTGAGCCGTTCACCGGCTCCGAGCCCAGTGAGGAGGAGGACGCCCGGCCACGTCAGAAGGTGGTCGTGGAGGTCGGCGGCCGTCGTCTCGAGGTCTCCCTGCCCGGCGACCTCGCGCTATCCGGCGGCGGTTGCGACCCGGCGGGTGTCGTCCGGAAGAAGCCCAAGCCGCGCAAGCGCGGGTCGCATGCGGGCGCCGCTGCCTCCGGCGACGCGGTCACCGCGCCCATGCAGGGCACGGTGGTGAAAGTCGCCGTCGAGGAAGGACAGGAGGTCGCCGTCGGGGACCTGGTGGTGGTCCTCGAGGCGATGAAGATGGAGAATCCGGTCACCGCGCACAAGGACGGCACCATTACCGGACTTGCGGTCGAGGCCGGCGCCGCCATTACGCAGGGCACGTTGCTCGCCGAAATCAAGTGAACCCGCGGAATGACGGCCCGCAGGCCGGCATTCTTTGAATCAACAGTGAAACCACTGTCGGCCCGGCCCACCTGCGGGTGGGGTTCAGGTCAGGTTGAGTTCACAGCCGTCCGGATCACGTCAGGGGCGCCGGGGGGAGGGTGAATTCCCTGTTTCCAGCGTCAGCACCTGCTGAGGTTGCTGCGTGTCTGCGACCCCGACGGCATCTTGCCGGTGACCTCGCAGAGAAGGGAGCCGCTACTGCAATTGGTCGGGGTCGAAGACGCAGGGCCCCGCCCCCTACTCCAGCTGGTCCCGCAGCCGCGCTAGCGACTTCGCCAGCAGCCGGGACACGTGCATCTGTGAGATGCCGACCCGCTCGGCGATCTGGGTTTGTGTCATCGACTCAAAGAACCGCAGTACCAATACCGTTCGTTCCCGCTCGGGCAGCGCCTCGAGCAATGGGCGCAGCGCCTCCCGGTCCTCAATCCGGTCAAGGCCGGTGTCCACGTCGCCCAAAGTGTCTGCAATTGCGCGGGCTTCGTCCTCATCGCTGCCGCCACCACTGTCGATGGACAACGTGTTGTACGAGCTGCCCGCCACCAGGCCCTCGACGACCTCGTCGCGGTCCATGCCCAGCTCTGACGCGAGTTCGGTTGCCGTGGGCGCCCGGCCGAGCCGTTGCGACAGATCGGCGGTGGCGGCGCCAAGCCGCAAGTGCAGTTCCTTCAGGCGCCGCGGGACCTTGACCGACCAGCTGTTGTCGCGGAAGTGACGGCGGACCTCTCCCATGATCGTGGGCACCGCGAACGAAACGAAGTCCGACCCCGCCTCGACGTCGAAGCGGACCACCGCGTTGACCAGTCCGACCCGTGCCACCTGAACCAGGTCGTCACGCGGTTCCCCACGGCCTTCGAACCGACGGGCGATGTGATCGGCCAGCGGCAGGCAGCGCTCGACGATCTTGTCCCGTTGGCGCTGAAATTCCATTGAGTCGGCGGCGACGTTGGCCAACTCGCGGAACATCTCCGGAACATCGGCGTATTCGTTCGGGCGCGATGCCGAACCGCCGCCAGCTCGCGCTGTCACCTGCTGGCGGCCGCCCGTCGCGCTGTCAGCGTGATACCGAAGATACTGCCGGCTTCGTTGGGTTCGCGACCGTCGTGGAAAGTCTGGACGTCGTCGGCCAGTGACGTCAGGACATGCCAGCTGAAGCTGCCGGGCGCCACCACATCATGGGTGTCGCATGCCGCGGAAGCCTCCACCACCAATTGGTCGTCTTGCGGATCGACCACGACGACGAGCGTCGCGTCCGGAGTCGCCGAGCGGATCAACCGGGTGCACACTTCGTCTACCGCGAGCCGCAGGTCCGCCACAGCATCGAAATCCAGGTCCTCGAAGGTGCCGATGGCACCGATCAGCGTGCGCAGCATCGCGAGGTTCTCCAGACGTGCCGCCACGTGTAGTTCGACGGCGCGGTGGCCGCGTGGACGCTTGATAGCGCGCAATCCCGCATCGTTCATATGGTCTCCCGGCAATGTTTGACTGACACTACTACTGCTTCGCAGCCCGCCGTGGACCGTCCGCTCGAGCCGGTTAGTCATGACCGTCGCCCGGTATCCCGCCCGGTATGGACGCGCCTGACACGACCGACACAGTCCGGACGCGCCGGCTTAGGCGCGTCGCGGTAATCGCCGGGATCACGCTGGTCGTATTGATAGTTCTCGCAGTAGGCATCTATGTCGGTGTATTCGTGATTCTGTCCCCCATGATGGGGTGACCACGCTAACGCAACCCTTCCGGCACTCATCATGGTGCAGACCTGATACCCGCTCAACGAGCCCAGTAACCCCGGATTTGGGTTTCCGGCAAAATTTCGCCGCAAACGATTCCGGTTGCCGGGTCGCCACGGCCTTGGGGCAGGTAGCGACCGTGCCAGAACTCCCGAGCTTCCCCAGCGCTCAGATGGAAAGCGAAAAAGTCTGGCGTTTTTGGTTATTCGAAGCCGAACGACTCGCCTAGCTGGCCGGCCACTGCCTGCGCACCTCGGGATGCTCGGCGTACCAGCGATCCGCGATCCTGCGTATCCGCCGGTGCTCTACTGCCAGCCACACCAGGCCAAAGATCGTGACGACGACGGCGATCACGCCTGCGGTCATGCCCTCGTGGTGATGTCCGGTGCCGAAGGCCGCAAGGCTGCCGCAAGCTCCGATCACGCCCGCTACGACTAAGAAGTACCCCGGCCAGTGCAGTACGTCGATCAGCGACTCGCCGGCGAGCGGCCGCGTTGTCCTCAGATGGTCGACGGGGTCATGATAGGTGTCTCCCATGGCTGCTCCTAGGGGAGATGTTGGACTTATTCGCAGCTCAATACGGGTTGCACCATCAACGGTAGATCTCGCGGGACCCGTTGGCGAGACCTCTAGACAAGACGTCGAGCCGACGTCGAAGACAGAGTCAGAGGGCCAATACCGGACCGGCAATCGGAGCAACGCCGATGGAGACCATCAGCACCATCAGCGTCAACAAAAACCAGCCGGCGCCCTGCCACCCCCACCACGTACCCCGGGCCTTCCACACGCGGTAGGTGCGCAAGAACGCCCAGAGCCCCCCGCCCAACGCGATCAATGGACCGCCGAGCGCCAACAGCGTCCGCTGGGGCGCGCCACAGGCCGCCGTGTCGACGCCCATTCCCGGGCAGGTGCTCACCCACAGCGCAGCCATGACCAGGAAGCCGACCGCCGCGGCCGCGGCCAGGACTGCAAACCGGATGGCGTCGTGCACCTCGCCGTCTTCCTGTCCCAGGCGATCACCACCTGATCGCTCATCCGCCTTCTGCATCCTCGCCCTCACATCCACCGTCTTGGCCTGTATTGGCCCCGTCTTGGCCCGTCTGGCTTAGTTCATCGTTCGCTACGTCGCATTAGTTACCGCGCTAGGACAATCTGTCCCGACCACGTTGTCGCGCTGGTACTGGCGGAAAGCACACGGCTATAGATACCCACCGGCAAACCTCGGTAAACCGCCTAAGTCCTAGGTCACAGCCGCCAATGCGCCGCGTACGGCACAAATCGCCGCGTCGATCTCCGCGCGCGACACGGTCAGCGCCGGGCGGAACCGGACGCCGTCTTGACCAGCGGGCAGCACGATCACGGCGCGTTGCCACAACTGGCGGATCACCTCGTCGCGATCGGCGGTGCCCGGCAAGCTGAACGCACACATCAGGCCGCGACCGCGGGGATCGAGCACGACACCGGGGAAGTCGCGGGCGAGTTCGTCGAGCCGGGCTCGCAGGTAGGCGCCGTGTTCGGCGGCGTGGTCAAACAATCCGTCGGCCTCGATCACCTCCAGGATGCGGCGGGCCCGCACCATGTCGGCCAGGTTGCCGCCCCACGTCGAGTTCAGCCGGGAGGCGACCGTGAACACGTTGTCGGCGATCTCGTCGACCCGGCGGCCCGCCATGACTCCGCACACCTGCGTCTTCTTGCCGAACGCGACGACATCGGGTTGCACGCCCAACTGCTGGTAGGCCCATGGAGTTCCGGTCAGGCCGCAGCCGGTCTGCACCTCGTCGAAGATCAGCAGGGCGTCGTATTCGTCGCACAGCTGGCGCATCGCCGCGAAGAACCCGGGGCGAAAGTGCCGGTCGCCGCCTTCCCCTTGGATGGGTTCGGCCACAAAGCATGCGATGTCGTGCGGGTGTGTCTCGAAAGCCACGCGGGCCCGGCGCAGCGACTCGGCTTCCACCGCGTCCATATCAACCCCGGGCCGGATGTACGGAGCGTCGATGCGCGGCCAGTCGAACTTCGGGAAGCGGGCCACACTGACCGGGTTGGTGTTGGTCAGTGACAGGGTGTAGCCGCTGCGGCCGTGGAATGCGCCGCGCAGGTGCAGCACCCGCGTGCCGAGTGCGGGGTCGATGCCGTGTGCCTGGTTGTGCCGGCTCTTCCAGTCGAACGCCACCTTCAGTGCGTTCTCCACCGCCAGTGCGCCGCCTTCGACGAAGAACAAATGCGGCAGCGCCGGATCGCCCAGCACCCGGGCAAAGGTCTCGACGAAGCCGGCCATCGCCACCGAGTACACATCGGAGTTGCTCGGCTTGTTCAGCGCGGCCGCCACGAGTTCGGCGCGGAACTCCTCGTCGTCGGCCAGTGCCGGATGGTTCATGCCCAGCGCCGACGACGCGACGAAGGTGAACATGTCGAGATAACGCCGACCGTCTCGGGCGTCGACCAGATAGGACCCGGCCGAGGCCGTCAGATCGAGTACCAGGTCCAGACCGTCGACGAGAATGCTGAGCGACAGCACCTCATGGACCCGGTCGGGTTCCGTCTGCAGACTCGCAGCGGCAGCCATGCCGTCATATTAGCGTTTTTTTACGGATCTAAGGCGCTAGAACCGGAAACATTATGGTATGTATTGCCTGTCGCTGTAAAAAGTATTGAGGATGATGGTGCTTCGTGTGCGGACGTTCGCGGCTGTCCGGATCCGCTGCAGCAGGTCCTCGAGCGCTCGCGCCGACTCCACGCGCACCAGCAAGATGTAGCTTTCTTCGCCGGCCACCGAGTGACACGCTTCGATCTCCTCGATGTGTTCCAGGCGGGCGGGCGCATCATCGGGTTGAGAAGGATCCAGAGGAGTGATGGCCACGAACGCCGAGAGCAGGTGCCCGACCGCCTCCGGGTCGATCCGCGCGGAATACCCCGACACCACGCCGCGAGACTCCAACCGACGCACCCGCGACTGGACCGCCGACACCGACAGTCCGGCGCTCGCCGCCAGCTCCGCCAACGTCGCGCGTCCGTCGGCGACCAGCCGGCGCACCAGGATCCGGTCGATGTCGTCGAGCGTCTCAGTCATGGCCGGAGACTATCGCAGCGACGGCAGCGCGTGAGCGCTCCAAAAAGACAGAGAAGGCTCGTGACCTGGCAGTTGCGTGCGCTATTCGCGGCCGGGCTGTCGGCCATGTACGCCGGTGAGGTGCCGGCTTACGCGGCGCTGGTCGAGGTAAGCGGGGAGGTCAACGCCGATTATGTGGCGCGCCATCACGATCCCGAACGTTTCGGCTCGCTGCAGCGGGTCACCGCTGAGCGGCACGGCGCCATCCGGGTGGGCAGCCCGGCCGAACTGGCCGCCGTCGCCGAGCTGTTCGCCGCGTTCGGCATGCTGCCGGTGGGCTACTACGATCTGCGCTCGGCCGCGTCACCGATTCCGGTGGTGTCAACAGCCTTCCGACCTGTCGATGCAAACGAGCTGGCGCTCAACCCATTTCGCGTGTTCACTTCGATGCTGGCCACCCGGGACCTCCGCTACTTCACTGCGGAGCTGCGTACCCGCATCCAGACCTTCCTCGCGCATCGCCAACTGTTCGACCCCGCATTGCTGGCCCGGGCGCGGATCATCGCGGCCGAGGGCGGCTGTGCTGCCGACGAGGCGCAGTCTTTCGTCGCGGCGGCGGTGGCAGCGTTTGCGCTATCCCGTGAGCCGATCGATAAGTCCTGGTACGACGAGTTGTCGCGGGTGTCCGCGGTGGCCGCCGACATCGCCGGGGTCGGCTCCACCCACATCAACCACCTGACACCGCGAGTCCTCGACATCGACGATCTATACCAACGAATGACCCGGCGCGGCATCGCGATGATCGATACCATCCAGGGCCCGCCCCGCACCGAAGGACCGGCGGTGCTGTTGCGCCAGACCTCTTTCCGCGCACTCGCCGAACCGTGCCTGTTTCGCGCTCACGACGGCACGCTGCGCCCGGGAAATCTGCGGGTGCGCTTCGGTGAGGTCGAGGCGCGCGGTGTCGCGCTGACCCCGAGAGGGCGGGGGCGCTACGACGCCGCCATGGCTCAGCTCGTCGGGGAAGCCGACCCGGCCCAGGTGTGGAGCCACTATTTCCCGTCGACCGACAAGGAGATGGCCGCCGACGGACTGGCCTACTACCGTGGCGGTGTCCCGTCGACACCCATCGTCTATGAGGACTTCCTGCCGGCTTCGGCGGCGGGCATCTTCCGCTCGAACCTGGATCGGGATACCCGAGCCGGTGATGTCGCCGACGATTCCGGTTACGACATGCAGTGGCTGGCCGGGGCTATCGGCCGCGATATTTATGACCCGTATGCACTTTACGAAGCGCTATCCCAGGAGGTACCGCGGTGAAGCTGCCGACCGCCAACGAGTTGCGCACCCGGGCACGTCGTGCCCTGCAGGCAACCGGAGCTGACGTCCGTCTCGGTGAGCCGGGCGGGCACGGACTGCCCGCCAGCACACCGATCACCGGCGAGGTGCTGTTCACCGTCGCGCACACCACACCCGAGCAGGCCGACCGAACGATCGCCGAGGCCGCCCAAGCGTTTTCGGCATGGCGAAACACACCGGCCCCGGCGCGCGGCGCACTGGTGGCCCGCCTCGGCGAGCTGCTCACCGAACACAAGAACGACCTCGCGACACTGGTGACCCTCGAGGTCGGCAAGATCACCTCCGAGGCGGCCGGCGAAGTGCAGGAGATGATCGACGTCTGCGGTTTCGCCGTCGGCCTGTCGCGTCAGCTCTACGGCCGCACCATCGCGTCGGAGCGCCCCGGGCATCGGCTGGCCGAGACCTGGCATCCGCTAGGTGTGGTCGGGGTGATCACCGCGTTCAACTTCCCGGTTGCGGTCTGGGCATGGAACGCCGCGGTGGCGCTGGTGTGCGGGGACACGGTGGTGTGGAAGCCCTCGGAACTGACGCCGTTGACGGGCCTGGCGTGTCAGGCGCTGATCGACCGGGCGGCCGCCGACGTCGGCGCCCCGCCCGCGGTGAGCGGTCTGGTCACCGGCGAACGCGACCTGGGTGAGCAGCTGGTGGACGATCCCCGAATCGCGTTGGTGTCCGCGACCGGTTCGGTGCGGATGGGGCAGGCGGTCGGTCCACCCGTGGCCGCGCGCTTCGGGCGGGTGCTGCTCGAACTGGGCGGCAACAACGCGGCCATCGTGACTCCGTCGGCCGACCTGGACCTGGCGGTGCGCGCCATCGTGTTCGCCGCGGCCGGCACCGCGGGGCAGCGCTGCACCAGCCTGCGCCGGCTCATCGTGCATCGCTGCGTGGCCGACGAGGTGGTGGCGCGCGTCGTCTCCGCCCTGCGGCAACTGCCCATAGGCGACCCGTCGGCCCCGGGCACGCTCGTCGGGCCGCTCATCCACGAAACCGCCTACCGCGACATGGTGGGAGCCCTGGAACAGGCACGCGCCGACGGCGGCGAGGTTGTCGGCGGTGACCGTCACGAGGAGGGTCATCCCAGCGCCTACTACGTGGCGCCGGCCGTGGTGCGGATGCCCGCACAGACCGCCATCGTGGCGACCGAGACGTTCGCGCCGATCCTCTACGTGCTGACCTACGACGACCTGGATGAGGCGATCGCGCTGAACAATGATGTGCCACAAGGACTTTCGTCGGCCATTTTCACCACCGACCTGCGGGAGGCGCAACGTTTCCTGGACGGGTCCGACTGCGGTATCGCCAACGTCAATATCGGCACCTCCGGTGCTGAAATCGGCGGCGCGTTCGGCGGCGAGAAGCAGACCGGTGGCGGGCGGGAGTCTGGCTCGGACGCGTGGAAGGCCTACATGCGGCGCGCCACCAACACCGTCAATTACTCCAGCGAGTTACCGCTGGCCCAGGGCGTGGAGTTCGGATGAACGCAATGTAGCCGACGTCTCATACCCGATGAGTACTATCTGACGCATGCCGACAGCCAGAAGGCGGCTATCCCCCGCGGATCGACGCGCCGAGCTGCTCGCGTTGGGGGCAGAAGTCTTTGGGAAGCGACCCTATGACGACGTCCGCATCGACGAGATCGCCGAACGCGCCGGAGTGTCCCGCGCGCTGATGTATCACTACTTCCCGGACAAGCGGGCGTTCTTCGCCGCAGTGGTCAAAGACGAGGCCGATCGGCTGTACGCGGCCACCAACGACCCGCCCCTCGCCGGCATGACGATGTTCGAAGAGGTGCGGGTCGGTGTGCTGGCCTACATGGCGTACCACCAGCAGAATCCGGAGGCTGCGTGGGCTGCATACGTCGGTCTGGGCCGGTCTGACCCGGTTCTGCTGGGCGTCGAGGACGATGCCAAGAACCGCCAGATGGAGCACATTATGAGCCGCATCGCCGAGGTCGTGAGCGGGGTGCAGGAGGCAAAGCTGGAATCGGATGTCGAGCGGGACCTGCGGGTGATCATTCAAGGCTGGCTGGCGTTCACCTTCGAAATATGTCGGCAGCGAATCATCGACCCCACCACCGACGCCGATCGGCTTGCCGATGCCTGCGCGCACACACTGCTGGACGCGATCGCCCGGGTACCCGAGATACCGTCCGAACTGGCCCACGCGATGGAGACGGCGCGATACTTAACGCAGCAATAGCCAGCAAGTTGACGTTTGTGTCTCGGATTTGTCGGTGTTCGTTGGCACCATGGCTAGGTGACCACGCGTTCTGCACCCCAGCCGCCTGACCCGCTAGGCCGGTTCAGCGCCGTCACGCGCGAGTGGTTCACCAGCACTTTCGCAGCGCCGACCGCTGCCCAGGCCGAGGCCTGGGACGCCATCGCCGACGGCGACAACACCCTGGTGATCGCGCCGACCGGATCCGGGAAGACGCTCGCGGCGTTCCTGTGGGCTATCGACAGCCTGGCGGCTCTGCCTTCCGGGCCGGACCGGCCCGGAGGCACACGCGTGCTGTACGTGTCCCCGCTCAAGGCGCTGGCGGTCGACGTCGAGCGCAACCTGCGCACCCCGCTGGCGGGACTCACCAGGATCGCCGAGCGCCGCGGCCTGCCGCCACCCGACATCAGCGTCGGGGTCCGCTCCGGTGACACCCCGCCCGCGCGGCGCCGCCAGCTCATCGCCCGGCCTCCGGACGTGCTGATCACCACCCCGGAGTCGCTGTTTCTGATGCTCACCTCGGCCGCGCGCGACACCCTGACCGGTGTGCAGACGGTGATCGTCGACGAGATACATGCCATCGCCGCCGGCAAGCGCGGCGCGCATCTGGCCCTGTCGCTCGAGCGGCTCGACGATCTGCGTCAGGGGCGGCCCGCACAGCGCATCGGCTTGTCGGCGACCGTGCGTCCGCCCGAGGAGCTCGCCCGGTTCCTGTCCGGGCAATCTCCGACGACCATCGTCGCTCCGCGCGCGGCCAAGACCGTCGAGCTCACGGTGCAGGTACCGGTGCCCGATATGGCCAACCTGCCGAACAACACCATTTGGCCCGACGTCGAGACGCGCCTGGTCGACCTCATCGAATCGCACAGTTCGACCATCGTGTTCGCCAATTCGCGGCGATTGGCCGAACGACTTACCTCGCGGCTCAACGAAATTCACGCCGAACGCCGTGGCATCGCGCTCGCGACTGACACCAACCCGCGGGTGCCGGGTGGGGCGCCGGCGCACATCATGGGCTCGAGCCAACAACAAGGCCAGACGTTAGGTGCGGACGCTGCGCTGGCCCGCGCCCATCATGGTTCGGTCAGCAAGGAGCAGCGCGCCCTGGTCGAAGAGGACCTCAAACGCGGACTGCTCAAGGCGGTGGTGGCGACGTCGAGCCTGGAACTGGGCATCGACATGGGTGCGGTCGACCTGGTGATCCAGGTGGAGGCACCGCCGTCGGTGGCCAGCGGCCTGCAACGCATCGGGCGGGCCGGACATCAGGTCGGCGAAGTCTCGCAAGGGGTGCTGTTTCCCAAGCACCGCACCGACCTGATCGGCTGCGCGGTGACCGTGCAGCGGATGCTCGCCGGCCAGATCGAGACCATGCGGGTGCCCGCCAACCCCCTCGACATCCTGGCGCAACACACCGTGGCGGCGGCCGCGCTGGAACCGCTCGACGCCGACCGGTGGTTCGACACGGTGCACCGCAGCGCCCCGTTCGCGACGCTGCCGCGCAGCGTGTACGAGGCCACCCTGGACCTTTTGAGCGGCAAGTATCCGTCCACCGAGTTCGCCGAGCTGCGACCGCGATTGGTCTACGACCGCGACACCGGCACGCTGACCGCGCGGCCCGGTGCGCAGCGGCTGGCCGTCACCTCCGGCGGCGCCATCCCCGATCGCGGCCTGTTCACCGTCTACCTGGCTTCTAGTGTTGAAGACTCCGAAAAGCCCTCGCGGGTAGGCGAATTGGACGAGGAAATGGTCTACGAGTCGCGTCCCGGTGACGTCATCTCGCTGGGCGCCACCAGCTGGCGGATCACCGAGATCACCCACGACCGGGTGCTGGTGATTCCCGCGCCCGGCCAGCCGGCCCGGTTGCCGTTCTGGCGGGGTGAGGATGTCGGTCGCCCGGCCGAGCTGGGTGCCGCGCTCGGCGCGTTCACCGGCGAACTGGCCGGGCTGGACCGCGAAGCATTCGACAAACGATGTGCGGGTTTGGGTTTCGACGCCTATGCGACTGACAACCTGTGGGGGCTGCTCGAGGAGCAGCGGACCGCCGCCGGGGTGGTACCCACCGACACCACTCTGCTGGTCGAGCGGTTCCGCGACGAACTGGGCGACTGGCGCGTGATCCTGCACTCGCCGTACGGGCTGCGGGTCAACGGACCACTTGCGCTGGCAGTGGGCCGGCGGCTGCGCGAACGCTACGGCATCGACGAGAAACCCACCGCCTCCGACGACGGCATCGTGGTGCGATTGCCCGACACTGATCTGTCCGGCGGAGATGGCGCCCCGCCGGGTGCGGAATTGTTCGTATTCGACGCCGACGAGATCGATCCCATCGTCACCGCCGAAGTGGGCGGTTCGGCGCTGTTCGCGTCGCGGTTCCGGGAGTGCGCGGCCCGCGCTCTGCTGCTGCCGCGCCGGCACCCCGGCCGCCGCTCGCCGCTGTGGCACCAGCGCCAGCGCGCGGCCCAGTTGCTGGATGTGGCCCGCAAATACCCCGACTTCCCCGTGGTGCTGGAGACCATCCGCGAATGCCTACAGGACGTCTACGACGTCCCGGCCCTGGTCGAGCTGATGGCCGCCATCGCCCAGCGACGGGTGCGGGTGCTCGAGGCCGAGACCGCACGGCCCTCGCCGTTTGCGGCGTCACTGCTGTTCGGTTACGTCGGCGCGTTCATGTACGAGGGCGACACCCCGCTGGCCGAGCGCCGGGCCGCGGCGCTCTCGCTGGATGCCACGCTGCTGGCCGAACTGCTCGGCCGGGTGGAGCTGCGCGAGCTGCTCGATCCGGAGGTCATCGCGGCGACCGGCCGGCAGTTGCAACACCTGTCCGGCGACCGGGCCGCCCGCGATGCCGAAGCGGTCGCGGATCTGCTGCGCTTGCTGGGCCCGCTGACCGAAGCGGAAGTGGCCGCCCGGGCCAGCGTCGACGACGTCGGCGGCTGGCTGGAAGGTTTGCGCGCGGCCAGGCGCGCGGTGACGGTGTCGTTCGCCGGTCGCGGCTGGTGGGTGGCCATCGAGGACATCGGTCGGCTGCGCGACGGGGTCGGGGTTGCGGTTCCGCTGGGCGTGCCGGCCACCTTCACCGAGGAGGTGGCCGACCCGCTGGGCGAGCTGCTGGGCCGCTACGCGCGAACCCACACCCCGTTCACCACCGCCGAGGCCGCCGCCCGGTTTGGCCTGGGACTGCGGGTGACGGCCGACGTGCTGGGCCGGCTGGCCGGTGACGGCCGGCTGGTGCGTGGTGACTTCGTCGCCGCCCCGGAAGCGGCCGGGGGCGAGCAGTGGTGCGACGCCGACGTGCTGCGCATTTTGCGGCGGCGCTCGCTGGCGGCGCTGCGGGCCCAGGTAGAACCGGTGAGCACTGCCGCGTACGGGCGGTTCCTGCCGGCCTGGCACCGAGTGGGCGCGGCTGATTCGTTGGGCTCCTCGGGGCATTGCGGCCTGGACGGACTGGTGTCCGTGATCGATCAGCTGTCCGGCGTTCGGATGCCGGCCTCGGCGATCGAACCGCTGGTGCTGGCGCCGCGGGTCCGTGACTACTCCCCCGCGATGCTCGACGAACTGCTCGCGACCGGGGAGGTCACCTGGTCGGGTGCCGGTTCGATTTCGGGTAGCGACGGTTGGATCGCGCTGCACGCGAGCGATTCCGTGGCATTGACCCTGGCCGGGCCCACCGACATCGACTTCACCGACGCCCACCGCGCGATCCTGGACACGCTGGCCGGCGGAGGCGCGTACTTCTTCCGCCAGCTCGCGCAGAGCGGGCTCCCCGACACGGAGCTCAAAGCCGCGCTGTGGGAGCTGATCTGGGCCGGCTGCGTCACCGGCGACACGTTCGCGCCGGTGCGCGCCCTGCTGAGCGGAACGGGCGCCCGCAAGCGCTCCGCCCCGGCGCACCGGGCACATCGCCCGCCGCGCCTGAGCCGATACAGCGTCGCGCGCGCGCAGTCGCGCACTACCGATCCGACCGTGGCCGGGCGATGGTCAGCCTTGCCGGCTCCCGAGCCGGATTCCACGTTGCGCGCCCACTCCCAGGCCGAGCTGCTGTTGAGCCGCCACGGGGTGCTGACCAGAGGCGCGGTAGCGGCCGAAAGTGTCCCCGGCGGGTTCGCCACTCTCTACAAGGTGCTGAGCACCTTCGAGGACGCCGGCAGGTGCCAGCGCGGCTATTTCATCGAATCGTTGGGCGGCGCGCAGTTCGCCGTCGCGTCGACCGTCGACCGGCTGCGCAGCTACAGCGACGGTGTCGACCCGCAGCGGCCGGAATACCGGGCAGTGGTGCTGGCGGCCGCCGACCCGGCCAACCCCTATGGTGCCGCGCTCCCCTGGCCCGCCTCGATCGGCGACGGGGCACGGCCGGGCCGCAAGGCCGGGGCGCTCGTCGTGCTGGTGGACGGCGACCTGGCCTGGTTCCTCGAGCGCGGCGGGCGGTCGCTGCTGACCTTCACCGATGACCCCGCGGCCCACCACGCGGCCGCCATGGCGCTGGCCGACTTGGTCGCCTCCCGGCGCGTCGCCTCGATCCTGGTCGAACGCATCGATGGGGTGCCGGCATTGCAGCCACGCTCGGGCGGCCGGGAGTCCACGGCGCTGAGCGGACTCGTTGAGGCCGGATTCGCTCGCACACCACGCGGAATGCGGCTGCGGTAACCATGCCCGAAGGCGACACCGTCTGGCATACCGCGGCCATGCTGCGACAGCATCTGCTCGGGTGCACGCTGACGCGCTGCGATGTCCGGGTACCGCGGTTCGCCACCGTCGACCTCACCGGACAAGTCGTGGACGAGGTGTTCAGCCGGGGGAAGCATTTGTTCCTCCGAGTCGGACCGGCCAGCATTCACTCGCATCTGAAGATGGATGGCAGCTGGCGGGTCGACAACCGCCCGGTGCGGGTGGACCACCGGGCACGAATCATCTTGGAAGCCGGCACGGTCCGGGCGGTCGGGGTCGACCTGGGGGTGCTGGAGATTTTGGAGCGCGACCATGATGGCGACGTCGTCGCGCACCTGGGTCCCGATCTGCTGGGCGCGGACTGGGACGCTGCGCTTGCGACCGCCAACCTCAGGGCACTCCCGGACCGGCCGGTCGCCGAGGCGCTACTGGACCAGCGGGTGCTGGCCGGGATCGGCAACGTCTACTGCAACGAGCTGTGTTTCGTCAGCGGACATCTGCCTACCGTGCCGGTGAGCGCGGTCACCGATCCGCGTCGGCTGGTCTGCCGCGCCCGAGACATGTTGTGGCTCAACCGCTTCCGCTGGAATCGCTGCACCACCGGTGACACCCGGCCGGGACGGCAGCTGTGGGTCTACGGGCGAGCTGGGCAGACTTGCCGTCGCTGCGGCACACGCATCAACTACGACGACACCGGGGAGCGGGTGGCTTACTGGTGCCCGACCTGCCAGCGCTGAACCGGCCTAGCTTGGCGACGATGCACTCCGCGGAGCGGAGTGAAAGGGAGCCAAGCAATCAGACCTAGTCCCGGGCGTGCGCCAGGAAAAACTCCGCAATGGCTTCCGACCCGTCGAGCGCGCGAGTGGTCGGCCCGATGATCGCCTTCGGCAGGTATTGCTTGCCGCCCGGCCAGGTGTGCCCGCCGGTGTCGATCTGATAGAAGACCACTTCGGTGGACGCCGCACATGGCGTGGAATCAAAGCGGTGGACGACGGTGCCGTCCCCGACGTTGGGCAACACCTGCGCCGAGGGATCGCCTTGGCAGCCGTCGGTCGAACGCCACTTGTCCACCATGTTCTTGACCGAGATGGAGTGGCTGACTCCGCCGCGTCCGCGCACGTCTCCACCGTTGAAAGGCACCAGCGGATCGGAGGTTCCGTGGGCTTCCCAGACCGACACCGGTCGCGACGGATTGCAGCCCACGCCCACGCCCAGCGTGCCGGCCACGGGCGCGATCGCGGCGAAGACATCGGCGCGGTCACACGCCAGCCTGTTGGACATGAAGCCACCGTTGGACATCCCGGTGACAAAGACATGCCCGGGGGCGATGTCATAGTCGTCTTGCAGCTTGCTCGCCAGCCCGACCAGGAAACCGACATCGTCGACATGACGGCGATCGGCCGGCGACGCTCCTCGCCCGTCGGCCCAGCTCTTGTCGTAACCGTCGGGATAGACCACCAACAGGTTGTGGGCGTCGGCAACGCTGTCGAAGTTGGTCAGCCCCTGCTGTCCGATCCCGGTACCGCCGCCACCGTGCAGGCTGAGCACCAAACCGACAGGATCCCCAGGCGGCACATGCAACCGGTAGGTCCGGTCCATGCCGCCGGAATGAAAGGTGCCAAACGCATCTCGAGCGCTGGCCGCCGACACATGCCGCACGCCACAGCCGATGACACACACCGCCACCAGAGCGAACCACAACCATCGCGCGTAGGGCATGTCGTCAAATTACCGATCGCATTCGTAAATTGACGGCGACGTACGGGTAAACAGTGTCCGGCGGTGCAACCAAGCCTCGTGTGGCAGCGATCGCAATAACAGCGATCTTGTATCGTGCGACGCGGTAACGTGCGAGCATTCGGGCTGGCCGGCTATCAGCAAACAACGGCGCTTCTGTTCCACTGGAGTATCAGAGATGACGAGCACCCACGTACGCAAGCCCAGCGCTCTGCGAGCGCTATTGGCTACCGGCGTTGTCCCGGTGGTCGGGCTGCTCGGTTCCCTGGCAGTGGCTCCGACCGCTCAGGCTGACCCTAACGATGACGCTTTCATAGCAGCGCTGGAGGCCAAGGGCATCACCTACGAGTCACGCCAAACCGCAATCAATTCCGGTCATTTGGTTTGCCACGAACTCGATCTCGGCCAAACGCCGGAGCAGGTCGCAAACGACGTCCTGAATAGCAGCCACCTGGACGGGTATCACGCCGGCTACTTCGTCGGCGTGAGCATACGGGCGTACTGCCCGAACTACGTGGCTGCGTCCTGAGAATTTACAGCTAGTTGACAGTCCCGTGACGCCGGTGCGCGTAAAATCAGCGTCGGAAACTATCGGGGAGAAGACGCCCAAATGATTGCGAAACTTTTGGTCGGCGTTGTTATCGCTCTTGGAGCTGCGGGATGGGCTGCAGCCTCGGCAGGCGCCGACCCTAACCCGTTCAGTACCCTCAGCTGTAGCTGCCAAGAGACGGCTCCGCCCGGCAGCCCGATTCTTACGGACAAGATCGACCAGGGACTCCAGCAGGGCCTGTCTGATCCGGCAATGGTGCAGTAATTTTCAGTCCTGACTCGGCCTCTTCGAGATCGAGTCGGCATCCGTCCGAGACCGCCATCGCATAGTCTCTCAGACAGCCACAATCTTGGAGACCTATGGTGATCACCAAAGTATTGGTAAGCGCCGCGGCCGCGGTCGCGGTGGCCGTAGCAGCATCGGCCGGCGCAGACCCCAGCCCGTTCAATGCCCTTAGCTGCAGCTGCCCGAAGGCGGTCAAGAGGGGCGAACGCCCTGTCGCGGACCAGGTCGCTCTGGGAATCCAGAGTGGTCTGACTGCTCTGCAAGGCGTCCCGGGCCCGCACTGATCAGCCCGCCGCGCCCTGTCCGACGGCTTGGACCGAGGCGTGCTCGTGCAAGGCCTTTTCGGCTTCTTGGTGAACAGGCCTTAGATCGAAGATGACTTCTTTGACCGTTCCGGTGAACGCGTACGGCGCCCTGTCCTCATAGTCGCGGTCAACGACTAGGCCGTTGTCGCGGCTGATGTCCATCCCGGCGTAGGACGTGAAGGCCAGCGGCACCGTTTTGGCCAGCTCACCCTCGCCGATGCGCCGATCGTTGGCCCACAACGTCACCCGACCACCGGAGCCGGCGACCGGTTGCTCGGATTCGAACAGCATCCGCACCGTGACATCACCGGTGGGGATCGGCTCGGTGGACACCTGCTTGTAGGTATCCACCCCGAGATAGGAATAGGTGTGGTGCAGTCGCCGCTGTTCGTCGACCCACAGCGCGAAACCGCCAATGAAGTCGCCATTGGCGACGATCACGCCCTGCGCGCCGCCGTCGGGGACCTGCAGCAATGCTTCGATCGCATACGAGCGGCCGAAGATGCGCGGCACCATGCCCCGCTGAATGTTCTGCACGTCTCCTTTGAAGGTGAACCTGGTGGTGGTGGGCAAGGGCGGCAAACTGCCGAACATCACCGCGATACCGCCCAGCAGCGGCAGCACCCGGTTTCGTTCGGCTTCGGCCCACCACAGCTTCGTGAGCTCTGCGACCTTGTCGGGATGCTCGGCCGCCAGGTTGTTGGCCTGCGAGAAGTCATCGGGTAGGTAGTACAGCTCCCACACATCGTTGTCGGGGTCGTAGTTGCCGGGCGCGAACCGCTGCAGCGTCTGCGGCGACAGATCCCACGGCGCCTTATCGAGTCGAGCGCAGGCCCACCACCCGTCTTGGTAAATGGCGCGGCTGCCGAAGTTTTCGAAGTACTGCACCGTGTGGCGCTCTTCGGCCGTCGCGTCGTCGAAGGTATGCACGAAACTCGTTCCGTCCATGGGTTCCTGCTCGACACCGTCCACATGAGTCGGCTCCGGTAAGCCGATGGCCTCCAACACGGTTGGCGCGATGTCGATGCAGTGGGCGAACTGGGAGCGGACTTCCGTGTCGGGCCGCAGCCGGCTGGGCCAGGCGACCACCATCGGATCGCGGGTGCCGCCCAGGTGGCTGGCCATCTGCTTGCCCCACTGAAACGGGGTGTTGCTGGCGTGCGCCCACGCCGACGCGAAATGCGGCGCGGTGAACTCGTCGCCCAGCGCCTCGACGCCACCGTATTGCTCGATCAGCTCCAATTGATGGTCGGCGTCGAGAAGCAAGCCGTTCAAGAACGTCATCTCGTTGAACGACCCGGTGATCGTGCCCTCCATGCTGGCGCCGTTGTCGCCCCAGATGTAGAAGACCAATGTATTGTCTGATTCGCCGAGATCCTCAATCGCGTCGAGCAGCCGGCCAACATTCCAGTCCGCGTTTTCCGAGAACCCGGCGAACACCTCCATCTGCCGGGCATAGAGCTTCTTTTCGTTGTCCGACAGGCTGTCCCACGCTCCGAACAGGTCGGGCCGCTCGGTCAGTTGAGCGTCGGGCGGAATGACCCCGAGCTGCTTCTGCCGTTCGAATGTGTTGCGCCGGTAGACATCCCAGCCTTCGTCGAAGTGGCCACGGTACTTGTCGGCCCATTCGGCGAACACGTGGTGGGGAGCGTGGGTGGCGCCGGTCGCGTAATACATCATCCACGGCTTCTCGGTGTCCTGGGCCCGCACGCTGTGCAGCCACTCGACGGCTTGGTCGGTGAGGTCGTCGGGGAAGTAGTAGGGCTTACCGTCCTTGCCCTGTGGCACGCCGATCACGGAGTTGTCCTGGGTGATGATGGGGTCGTACTGACCCGCGGCGCCGGTCAGGAACCCCCAGAAGTGGTCGAAGCCCCAGCCCAGCGGCCAATTGTCGAACGGCCCCGCCGCCCCCTGGACGTTGTCCGGGGTCAGGTGCCACTTGCCGAAACCGCCGGTTGCATAACCGTTGTCGCGCAGGATGCGCGGCAGCGACGCGCAACTTTGCGGCTTGACCGTCGAATAGCCCGGGAAGGGCCCTGGGAGCTCGCACACTGATCCGAAGCCCACCCGGTGGTGGTTGCGCCCGGTCAGCAGGGCCGCGCGGGTCGGGGAGCACACCGCCGTGAGGTGGAAGCGGTTGTAAGTCAATCCCTTTCGCGCCACTCGGGTCAGCGTCGGGGTTCGGATCGCGCCGCCGAAGGTATCCGGGCCGCCGAACCCGGCGTCGTCGATCAGCACGATCAGCACATTGGGTGCACCGTCGGGCGCCTTGGGTCCGGGAACGATCGTCCAGTCACCGACCGACTCCGCCATGGTGCGACCGATCGTCCCGCCGAAGCCGCGTCGCGGCAACGGCAGCCTGGTGCGGTCCGGGTTGAACTTACCCATCGCTTCCTCCAGCGCCGTACCCAAGCTTCTCAGCGTCGAACGGCTCAGCTCGGCAACCGATTTCATCGGAGAGCCCGCCAGCGCCTGCTCGGTTGCCAGCCGGCCCTGCGGCGACACGACGGCAATGATCACGCCGCTGCCCGCGGCCAGCGCCTGCCCGATCTTGTCGGCCAGTCCGCTCTTGATCCGATGGTTGGCGAACGTGCCCGCCAACGCTCCGGCCGCGGCAGCCGCCGCCGCCCCAAAAGCCGACGCCAGCAACACCGGTGAGAACAAGCCGACCGCCAGGCCCGCCCCGGCGCCCCACGCGGCGCCCCGCCGGCCGAGGCGGTTGCCGGTGTCGACCAGGACGGGATTGCCCTCGGCGTCCTTGCCGATCAGCACCGCACCCCGCAGCGGGATGCGCTTGTCCTTGGTTCGATCGGTTAGGGTTTCGAAGTCTCGGCGAGCCGAGTCGAGCTCCTGATAACCGGCAACGATGACCAGCGCGTGTTCTTCGCTCATAACGAGACTCCTTGTGAGACGGATAGCGTCGCCGTGGTGAGAATAGACCGCTTACTTCCGCGCACGCGGCGGAACGCCGTTGAAGTAGTGGAAGCGCGCGGCGCGCCGCCGAATCCGATGAGCGCGTCCGCGGGTGCGACGTGGCTGCCCGACGGGGTGCATCGGCTCGGCATAGAACATCACCTTGGCGAGCTCCACGAGGGCCAGGTAGGTGACGACGAAGGTGCCCAGCACGGCAAAGAACTGCCACGGCAACGGCCTGAAGCCCAGGGTGTGAGCCAGCGGCGAGATCGTTAGCACGGCGCCGATAGCGACCACGGTGAGACTGGTGATCGCCAGCAGCGTGCTGGGCCGGCTGCGGAAGAACGGCACCATGCGGGTGCGGATGGCGAAGATGATCAACGTCTGCGTCGCAAGCGATTCCACGAACCAGCCGGTTCGGAACTCGACGGCATGAGCGTGCAGTACGCCCAGCATCAGCCCGAACGTCAAAAAGTCGAACAGCGAACTGATCGGGCCGAAAATCAGCATGAACCGGCGGATGAAGGCGACATTCCAATGCGACGGTGCCTGCAGTTGCTCCTCGTCGACCCGGTCGGTCGGGATCGCCAGTTGCGAACTGTCGTAGAGCAGATTGTTCAGCAGGATCTGACTGGGCAGCATCGGCAGAAATGGCAACAGTGCCGAGGCGGCGGCCGCGCTGAACATATTGCCGAAGTTGCTCGACGTACCCATAAGCACGTACTTGATGGTGTTGGCAAAAATCCGCCGGCCCTCTGCCACGCCGGTAGCCAGCACGCCCAGGTCTTTTTCCAATAGCACTACGTCGGCCGCATCCTTGGCGACATCGGTGGCACTGTCGACCGAGATTCCCACATCGGCGGCATGCAACGCCAGTGCGTCGTTGACACCGTCACCCAGGAAGCCGACCGCTCGCCCGTTGCGCCGCAGCGCGACGATCAGGCGTGACTTCTGTTCCGGGGAGATGCGCGCGAAGATGGTGTGATTTTGCGCGACATCAGCCAACTCGTCGTCGTCGAGGGATTCCAACTGTGCGCCGGTGATAGTGCCCTTGGACGCCAAACCCAGATCGGCGCAAACCTTTTCGGCGACCCGCGGATTGTCACCGGTCGCGATCTTCAGCTCGATTCCGAGGTCGGCCAGTTCGGACAGGGATTGCCGTGCGGCCGGTTTGGGTTCGTCGGCGAAAACCAAAAACCCGGCCAACAACAGATCGCACTCGTCAGCCGGGGTGACCGTCGTCAATGCGGCGGCGGGTTTGGCGGCCACGGCCACCACCCGGCGCCCGGCGGCGAATAAGGACGCGAGGGTTTCCTGCGCCGCCGCCGCTGTCGTCTGGCATTGGGCCAGCACTTGTTCGGGCGCGCCCTTGACCACCAGCACGCGTTTCCCGTCGTCATCAACCAGCACCGACGTCGCCCGGCGCTCATGGTCGAACGGCAACATCGCGACCCGGTGCGCAGCGCCGCCCACCAGTCGTTGTGGCTGCGGGGATTCCCAGAGCGCGGCGTCGAGCGGATTGGCGCTGGCGCCACCGGCTTCCGGGTCCACATCGGTGGCCAGCAGCCCCAGGCGCCGGACCGACTCGCTGTGCGCACCGGCGGGGTCGATGGTGTCGACCAGGCGGATCCGGCCTTCCGTCAAGGTGCCGGTCTTGTCGGTGATCAAGATGTCGATGTCGCCGAGGTCTTCGATGCACACCAAACGCTTGACGAGGACCTTCGCCTTGGCCAGCCGCCGCGATCCGGTGGCAAGGCCGGTGCTGACGACGGCCGGCAGCAGCTGCGGGGTGATACCGACCGCGATCGCCAGGGAGAACAGCACGGAGTCGATGACCGGCTTGTGCAAGAGCAGGTTGCTGATCAAGATGACCACCATCAGCGCGATCGCGACTTGCAGCAGCAGGTAGGAGAACCGGCGCAGCCCCACCTGGAAGCCGGTTTCGGGTGGCCGCTCGTCCAAACCCACAGCGATGCGGCCGAATTCGGCGTTTTTCCCGGTGGCGTACACGACTCCGGTGCCCTCCCCGGCGCTGACGATGGTGCCCATGAAGGCCAGGTCGGTGGCGTCGGCCAGTTCGGTACCGGCTGGGACCGGTTGCGGCGATTTCTCCGATCCGGTCGATTCGCCGGTCAGGATGCTTTCGTTGCATTCCAGACCGCTGGCATCGATCAGCCGGACATCGGCCGGTACGGCCTCGCCGAGCGACAGCCGAATCACATCGCCCGGCACAAGCGCGGTGACGCTGAGCGGGACGAACTCCCCGTCGCGGCGCACCACGGCGTTGTGGCGCACCCCGGCATGCAACTCGGCGGCGGCCCGCTCGGCGCGGTACTCGTTGATGAAGCCCAGGCCTACGCTGGCCGCCAGGATCACGCCGATGATGACCGCCTGAATGCTGTCGCCCAGGAAGTATGAGACGACCGCGGTGCCGGCCAACAAAACGAGCACCGCGTTGCGCAGTTGACGACCCAGCACCGCAAGGGGATTGACGTGATGGGTCCGCACCGCATTCGGGCCGTAGCGCGCCAGCCGTGCAGACGCCTGGGTGCTGGACAATCCGGCGGCCGAGCTGTCCAACCAGCGCAGGACCTCGTCGACGGGGGCCGCGGCGACCCGATCCGTGCTCAGGGCCGCTGAGTCCGGCGTAATCGGTGTTAACGACATTGCAGCAGGGCTCTCCATAAGTCGGGTGACGACCGGGTCAACGATGTCATGTGCTCCGGCCCGTTCGCATGGGGAAAACCGGTTTGTTTCACTCTCTTCAACTACTGGTCAGGCAGGGGAGGTCAGAGCCAGTCGCGACGCCGGAACATCACGTAGAGCACCACCATCAGAACGGCTATCACGCTGGTGCTGGCGATGAAACCCGTGATCGTGCCGAAGCCGGGGTAGGGGATGTTTTGGCCGTAATAGCCCGTGATCGCGGTCGGGACAGCGATGATGGCCGCCCACCCGGTCAACTTCTTCATGACGGTGTTGAGCCGGGCGTCTTGCAGGGACAGGTTCGTTTCGAAAATGGTTGTGATCATGTCGCGTAGCGACTCTGTCCATTCCGATACCCGAAGCACGTGGTCATACAAGTCGGCGTAAAGCGGGTCGAGTTCGCGGGCGGCCTCGGCATGAAGGCGGTGGTGCTGAATGGAGTTGACGACTTCCCGCATCGGTAGCGCTACCCGCCGCAAGTTCACGAGGTCTCTGCGCATCTGGAATGTTCGTCGCTGAAAGCTTCCCTTGGGCGACTCGCCGTCGAACAGCTCGTCCTCGATGGCTTCGACGCAGTCGTCCAGCGCCTCCACGGCCGCGAAATGACTGTCGACCACGACGTCGAGCAATCCGTGCACCAATGCGCCGACACCGTACTGCTGACCGCCGATCTCATCCCATCGCCGCGTGACCCGGCCCATGTCGAAGTCGGGCGTCAGGCGCACCGTGATCAGACCCCGGGGAAGTACGAACGCCGAAATCCGGCGCATCGACAGAATCGGCTGTGGGTTGTCGGCGGCGTCCGCGACGACGTCCATGGCGTACACGGTGAAGAACGTGTGGGTGGGGTAGGCGGTGGCTTTGACGCGCTCCGCTGCCGCCACAGCGTCTTCGACGGCCCAGTCGTTCAGACCGAGTTCGGCCGCCAGGTCGCGCAGCATGTCGTGGTCCGGATCGCACAAATCGACCCACACTAGGCTGTCGGGCTCGCTGAGGTAACCGGAAATCTTGTCGAACTCGAAGTCGTCCTGCTGTTTACCGCAGCGCCATACGCGACCCTGGATGTTAGGCGCGACCTGCACGAGGCCATCCTCTCAGCGGCGTGATCGCCAGCGGCCCTCAGTAGGTGGATATCTCGTCCTCGGCAGGTAAATCGCCGGTGACCATGAAGATGACGCGGCGGCCGACTTCCACTGCGTGGTCGGCGAAGCGCTCGTAAAAGCGGCCCAGCAACGCCGTTTCCACACCCACCGAGATGTCGTGCTTCCAATGGTTATCTATCAGTACGCTGAATAGCTGCCTATATAGCTCATCCATGGCGTCGTCTTGTTCGTGAAGCTGGGCGGCCTGCTGCGGGTCGCGGGATATCAGCACCTGTTTTGCGCTGTCGCCCAACACAATCGCCACCTTGGCCATGTCAGCGAAGCACCCACGGACTTCCTCGGGAAGCACCTGCTTCGGATACTTGCGCCGGGCGATCTTGGCGACGTGCACGGCCAACGCACCCATTCGTTCCGTGTCGGCGATGATCTGTATAGCGCTGAAGATGGCCCGCAGCTCACCGGCAACCGGTTGCTGTAACGCCAGCAGCGCGAAAGCTTCTTTTTCGGCTTGCGCTCGCATCGCCACCATCCGCTCGTGGTCGCGGATCACCTGTTCAGCGGCGTCAATGTCAGCCTCTAGCAGTGCCTGGGTTGCGCGCTTCATGGCTTCCCCGGCCAGGCCGCACATCTCTCCCAGGTGCGTGGTCAAATCGGCTAGCTGCTTGTGGTAGGCGGTTCGCATGTGATGCCTCTCCGAGCCCGTCGCGATATCCCTTTGAGCGCAACGGTAACGGCTCGAGAGCTTTTCACAAGTGACTAAAGCCACCCTAAAGTGGACCCAAACGGCTCCTGCCCCGTGACGCCGCTGCCGGTTAAGCTGCGGGGGTTACCGCAACGGCGCCGAGGGCACTCGGACAATTTCAACCAAGAAACGTGTGTACTGATCAGGTGCCTTACATGTCCACCGTAGAAGGGCGTGACCGCTTAGCGGCACGCCTTGGCGGGCTGGCTTGTGCTGGGAGAATGCAGTGATCACGCGACGTGGACTGTCGGGGGTTGGCCTGCTGACAGCTCCGTTGCGGGCCGCCGCCGCGGGCACCCGGATGGCGGTTACCGCGAGCGCTGTCGCCGCGGGCACGGCCGCAGGCACCGCCCTGTTGGGCGGCAGCGTCGCGGCGAGCATGGGCAGGTCATTGGCGCGTGCCGCGCCGGACGTTTCGGCGTTGAGCCGCGCGGCGGCGGGGGTGACGATCGAGGCGATAGGTGGGCCGCCGACACGGCGTAGTAGCAGCAACGGTCCGCGGCGCTGGATCGAGGTGCGCGGCCTCGAGGGTGAACATGCCTCGGTGATCGCCGCCGACGTGCTGGCGGCCGTCCGCGCAACGCCCGGCGTGCGGCAGGCCTTCCTGAACTTCACCCTGGCGCGGCTAGTGGTCACCCTGGACACCGATGCCGCCGACGGACCGTCGGCGGCAGAGCTGTGCCGGATCGTCGCCGACGCCGAACGACGCGACCGGACGCGTGCCGCGCGACAGCACCCGACCAGCCTGCCGGGCGATGATGCGCTACTGATGGCGCGAATGGTGGCAGCCACCGCCGCCTCTGTGAGCCTTGGCCTTTCACTGACCGGAAGCCTGCTGCGATTGCCTCGACTGCCCGACTTGGTGGCCGTGCCGCCGACGGTGGCCGATCACCTGCCGCGAGTGCGCCGAGAACTGGAGCGACGACTCGGGCCGGAGGCCACCGATGTGTTGTTCGGCCTCGTCAACGCCGCGACGGCCGCGTTGACGGTGTCGCCGACGGCGGCGGTCGCGGAGGCCGCCACCCGCACAATGCTGGTGGCCGAGGCTTGGAACGGTCGGCTGACGTGGTCTCGGCATGAGCCCGGGCTGGCCAGCCAGCCGATGCCGGACGACGTGGCCTTGACACCCAAAAGCAGCCCGAGTCCGCCCGACGGGCCCGCGGAACGCTACGCCAACCGCATCGGTCTGGCCGGCATCGGCGCCGCCGCTGTGGTCGGTCTGCTGTCACGCAACCTCGACACGGCCGGTGCCGCCGCGCTGGCTGCCGTCCCAAAGCCGTTGCGCACCGTCCGGGAGGCATTCGGCTGTGCGATGAGCCACGGCCTTTCTACCCGTCACGACGCGCTGGTGCTGCGTCCCCGTACCCTGCGGACACTCGACCGGATTGACGCGATCATGATCGACCCGCGAGCGCTGTACACCGACGAATTGATGGTCAGCCGCGTTCTGGGGGTGGAGAATTCGGTACGCGCCCATGCCTGGGAAGCGGTTCGAGCCGCACTCGACAATGACGGCCTGAAGCCCGGATGGCACAAGCTGGCTGCTATTCCCGGAGCCGGCAGCTCCGGCGAAGCGCTGATCAGCCCGGTTCGCGATCCGTTTGCCGCGGCGGTGCTTACCGAAGCGCGACAGTCGCAGCCGCGGGTCTATTCCCTCGATGACGACGGATTACGTTCTCTGGCACAAGGTTTCGACCAACTATATCCCTCAGATGGGTCGATCGACCACGCGGTGGCGGCAGCTGTCGCCGAACTGAAGGCCGGCGGCGCCACCGTGGCGTTGTTGACCACGTCGGAGATGCGGGCCGCGCATCGGTCCGACGTCACGATCGGCGTGCTCCGGGACGGCCATCCTCCGCCGTGGGGTGCCGACGTGTTCGTGTCGGACCTGACCGGCGCCTGGCGTGTGTTGCACGCGCTGCCCGCCGCGCGCGCCGCTACCGGCAGTGCCGTCCGGCTGTCGGCATCGGCTTCGGCGATCGGCGCATTGATGTTGATTCCCAGTGTGCCCGGGCGTAGTTCGGCATCGGTCAATGTCGGCATGGTCGCCAGCCTGTGGTTCGGATACCGGGCGGCCGTGAAGGTCCTCCGGGACCCGCTACCCGAGCCCGAAACCAGCCATGACTGGCACGGCCTACCGGCTGCGGAGGTGCAGCGGCTGCTGCCCCGCCCTCCCGACGAACATCACGAGGAACCATCCGCATCGTGGCAGAAGCTGCCACCGGTTCGCGCGCTGCACGGCGCGACCGTGGCGTCGTGGGGAATTGTCCGCGATTTCGCCGGCGAAATGCGCGGCGACCTGTCGGACCCGATCACCCCGCTGTTGGCCACCGGCGCGTTGGCCAGCGCGCTGCTCGGCTCGCCGCTGGATGCGGTCCTGGTGGGTAGCGTCCTTTTGGTCAACGCCGCCTTGTCGGCGGAGCAGCAGCTGCATGCCGAACGCACGCTGAATCGCCTGCTGGCCGTGCAGGATCCGCCTGCGCGGCGGCGTGTCGGCCCGCTGGAAGCGCAGCGCCGCGAGAAAGTGCCGACCAAGCGGCTGCGGCTGGGCGACATCATCGAAGTCCACGCCGACGAGGTGATCCCTGCGGACGCCCGGCTGCTGCACGCATCAAATGTCGAAGTCGACGAATCCACCCTGACCGGCGAGTCGCTGCCGGTGGCCAAGCAGACCGAACCGACGCCGGGCGCCCCGCTGGCCGAACGCACATGCATGCTCTATGCCGGCACCACGATGGTCGCCGGCACGGCGGTGGCCGTGGTGACCGCGGTCGATTCGCGCTCGGAGATGCGCCGGGCGCTGGCAATGGCTCCCAGGAAGTTGCAGGAGATCGGCCTGCAGCGACAGCTGCGGCATATCACCCGCCGGGCATTCCCGTTCAGTGTGGCCAGCGGGGGCCTGGTGGGGTTGCTCAGCGTGTCGCGGGGCACCCCGTTGCGCGAGGCCGTGTCCAGCGCGGTCACGCTGATCGTCGCCGCCATTCCGGAAGGGTTGCCGCTCGTGGCGACACTGGCCCAGCTGGCCGCCGCGCGCCGGCTCACCAGCGAATCGGTGCTGATCCGCAACCCCCACTCGGTCGAGGCGCTGGCCCGGTTGAACGTGGTGTGCTTCGACAAAACCGGCACGCTGAGCGAAAACCGGTTGAAGGTCAAAGCGGTGCACCCGATGACGGGCTTCACCCCCGCAGAGGTGCTGGATGCGGCGGTGAGCACCAGCTACGCCAGGCACACCCACCGGGTCGAGCATGCCACCGACGACGCGATCAACCAGGCGGCCGAGGACCCCTCGCTTTGGGGCGACGGTGCGCCGACGCAATCGCGGAAGACCCGTGACGCGTTCCTGCCGTTCCAGTCCGGCCGCCCGTTCGCGGCGGCCCTCGTCGGCACCCGGCTGACCATCAAGGGTTCACCCGAGGTGCTCTCGTCGGCATTGCTCCACGACCCCAAAACCAGGATTGAACCGTTGACGCAGCAAATCGACGAGATGGCGGCCAACGGCTTGCGAGTACTGGCGGTGGCCGAGCGTCAACTCAGCCCGGATCAAGCCGCGGCCGCCGCGGCCGATCCCGACCGGCTGGAGGCCCTGTGCAGGTCCCAGCTCACCCCGGTCGGTCTGCTCGGATTGGCCGACACCCCGCGACCCATGGCCCGGGCCCTGCTGAAGACACTCGCCGACCGCGATATCGGGGTCCGGTTGATCACCGGTGACCATCCCACGACCGCGGCCGTGATCGCCCGCGAGCTGGGCATCGACGTCACTGCCGAGCAGGTGATCACCGGCAGCGACTGGGAAGCGCTGTCCGCCGACGAGCGGGCCGCGGCCGTCACGTCGCGAGTGGTCTTCGCGCGGATGACGCCGGAACACAAGATCGACGTGGTTCAGACCCTCGAGCGGGCGGGGCAGGTCACAGCGATGGTCGGCGACGGGGTCAACGACGCCGCCGCGATCCGGGCGGCCAGCGTGGGCATCGGGGTGGCCGCCCGCGGCAGTGATGCGGCCCGCACCGCGGCCGACGTGGTGCTGCTCGATGAGCGAATCGAGGCGCTCCTGGACGCCCTCGACGAAGGCCAGCAGCTGTGGCGGCGCGTGCAGTCGGCGGTGTCGATGCTGCTGGGCGGCAACCTCGGCGAGGTGTGCTTTGCCTTGATCACCACCATCCTGACCGGACGCTCGGTGCTCAACGCCCGCCAAATGCTGCTGGTCAACATGCTGACCGACGCCCTGCCCGCCGCGGCATTGGCCGTCAGCCCGCAGAAGGGCACCGCAGACGTTGAGCGCGATGAGGCGGCGATGTGGCGGGCGATCGGGATTCGTGGTGCGTCCACCACGATCGGCGCCACGCTGGGCTGGTCGATGGCCAGCGTGACCGGCACGCCGCGCCGCGCGGCGACGGTCGCGTTGATCGCGTTGGTCAGCACGCAACTCGCCCAGACCTTGGTCGACTCGCAGGCTCCGCTGGTGGTGCTGACGTCGGTCGGCTCCCTCGGCGCGCTCCTGCTAGTGGTCAGCACCCCAGGGCTCAGCCAGGTGTTCGGTTGCACCCCCGTGGACCCGTTCGCCTGGAGTCAGGCCCTGCTGGCCGCTGGGGTCGCGAGCCTGGCGTCCGTGGTGGCTCCCGAGTTGCTTCTGCGTGCGTCGCATACCGTGCAGCGACGGTTCCTCGGCAGCGGCGAGTCGGCTGACTGATCGCCACTACGGAAAGGGCAGAAGGTCACAGCTGCTCGGTGCCGTAGACCCTGTTAGTTCCCAGTCGCGCTGACCAGTATTTGGGGGTGTGAAATATTTGGGGGTGCGAAAGAACAGGCAACTCTGTCCCGCAGCACCGCTCGGGTCGCGGGTTAGTGATGATGGCCCTACCGTTGCTCACGGATCGTATGGCTATCCGCAGAATCAGCAAGAGGTGGTTGAAGTGGAGCGGGAAAATCGGTTGCAGCTCAAGCCCTATCGGGCCGTGTCGGAGCATCTGGACGGGGCGTGGTGGCCGCGGTCGTCGAACTTGGTCGGCGAGCTACCGGACTTGGTGGCGTCGGTGTCCGACCGGCTGGGGCAGGTCGTCATGGTGGGCTACCGCCGCAATGGCTGGGAGGAGACCCCGCCACTGGTGCAGATCGCCGGCCACACGATCGAATTGCTGGGCTTCACCAGCGACGAGCCGGCCAGTGTCATCCTGATCGGGGAGGACGGTCGTCACGTCACACTGCAGGTGATCCGGCCGGACGCCAGCGAAGAGGTCGCCCGGCAAGCGCTGGAGCAGGCACAAGTACCCGCCGACACGGACGTTGCGCCGGCCAGCCGTGTCGCGAGATCGGTGGCCGACGTGGCAGACAAGCTGGCCCGTCACGAGGGGCTCGGCGACGAGAAGCGGACCGCTCAGATCAAGCGCTGGTGTGAGGAGGCCGCCGCACAATTCGTCGACGCGCCGGTCCAGACCTTCGTGCCCATCCTCGTCGAACACGTCGTTCGCAACCGCATGATGGAAACTCGCCGAAAAATTCAGTCGCCAAGCACCGTGAGGTAACCACCCGATGAGCATCCGGTCGCCCGACCGGCCGGAGACCAGCCTTTCGGTGCTGGGCGCACTGCTCGACCCCGATCCTGCTCTTCTCGACGCGTCGGTCGTCGTCGAACGGCTCGGAACCGACCCCGAACAGGGATTAACCGGGCAGGAGGCCGCCCGTCGACTCGCCGCGGTGGGCCAAAACGATATCGAGAGCGTCCCGCCGGTGCCGACGTGGAGAAAGCTCGTCGCCCAGTTCCGCAGCCCGTTGATCTACCTGCTGTTGGCCGCCCTTATCGCCTCGCTCGCGGTCTGGGCGGTCGACGGGGCCACCGGCTGGCCCGTCGACGCTGTGGTGATCGCCGTCATCCTCGTCCTCAACGCGGTGCTGGGTTACGTGCAGGAAACGCGGGCCGAGCACGCGGTCGATGCGTTGGCGCGGATGACCGCGGCCACCGCGACCGTCGTGCGCGACGGGGCGCAACGCAAAATTCCCGCGAGCGAACTGGTGCCCGGCGACGTGCTGTTGCTTGCCCAGGGGGATGCCGTGGCGGCCGATGCCAGGCTGCTGTCCGCCGCCGGGCTGGAGGTATCCGAGGCCGGGCTGACCGGCCTGAGCGAACCCGTGCTCAAAGACGCCCAGAGCCTGGCGGAACCGGCGGCGCTCGGCGACAAAGCCGACATGGTGTTCAAGGGCACCGCGGTCACCAAGGGTGCCGGGCGGGCGGTCGTCACCGCCACCGCGATGGCAACGCAGACGGGTCAAATCGCCGGCCTGGTGCGCACCGTCGACCACGAGGCGACCCCGCTGCAGCGTGAGGTTGCCCGAGCCAGTCGGCTGCTGGGGATCGCTGTGCTGGTGATCGCCGTGATGGTGATCGCGACCATTTTCCTCGTCTTCGGCATCCATAGCGCCGAGGACGTGATCGCGGCCGTGCTGCTCGGCGTTTCGCTGGCCGTGGCCGCCGTGCCGGAGGGACTGCCCGCCATCATGTCGGTGGTTCTCGCGCTGGGAATGCGGCGGATGGCCGGTCAAAACGCGATCGTCAAGGAACTCTCTTCCGCGGAGACCCTGGGGTCGGCCTCGGTGGTCTGCTCGGGCAAGACCGGCACCCTCACGACGGGAGAGCTGACGATCGTGCGGGTCGTCACCCCGGTGGGCGAGGTGTCGGTCACCGGCGCCGGGTACCGGCCCGAGGGTCGGCTGGAGCACAAGGGGGTGCCGCTGCAGGAGACGGACGACCTGTGGCGCCAGGCCGCGCTGGTGCTCGACGGGGGCAGCGTTGCCGGCGACGCCACGCTTCACGAGCACAACGGTCGGTGGACCATTCAGGGCGATCCCATCGACGCGGCCTTCTTGGTGGCCCAGATGAAGACCGGCCGGACCAGGCGCTTCCGGCGGCTCCGCGACGTCACCTCCACGCCCGAACGCAACGTCACCACGACTCTCGCGTCCGATGGCGGAACAACCGCGGTCGTGACAACGGGCGAACCCGATGCGGTGCTCGATCACTGCACATACCTGCAGATCGGTGATCGGCTTGCCCTACTCGACGACTCGACAAGGGCGACGGTCCGGGACGATGCCGAGCGGCTCACCCATGACGCACTGCACGCCGTGGCCGTCGCGTACCGCTCGCTCGACGCCGCCCTTGACGATCGAGTCAGTCGCGACTGTCTCGAACGGGACCTGGTGTATCTGGGCATGGTGGGCAGCACCGATCCGGCTCGCCCGGAGGCGGCGGGAGCCATCGCCGAGGCGCACCGCGCCGGGGTCAGGGTCGTGATGATTACCGGCGACCATCCCCTCGCGGCGGCGCGAATCGCCCGCGAGCTCGGTATCGAGGACAAGGAGTCGGCGGTGTCGGGCGCGCAGCTCGCCGCCCTGGACGACGATCAGCTCCGGGAAACGGTGCGCCAGCATTCGCAGTACACCCAAGTCAATCCGGCAGACAAACTGCGCATCATCGGCGCCCTGCAGGCCGAGCATGAAATCGTCGCCGTGACCGGCGAGGGCATCAACGACGCGCCCGCGCTGAAAGCAGCCGACATCGGCATCGCCATGGGCCGGACCGGCACCGAACTCGCCAGGGAAGCGGCGAACATGATCCTCGCCGACGACGACTTCGCCACCATCGTGGCGGCCATTCGTGAAGGCCGGGGCATCTTCTCCAACATCAAGAAGTCCCTGCGCTACCTGTTGTCGTCCAACATGGGGGAAGTCTTGACCGTCTTTTTCGGCGTCGTGCTGGCCGAAGTGATCGGTCTGTCGCAGGGCCACACCGTCGCGCTGCCGCTGCTGGCCACTCAGATTCTTTGGATCAACCTGCTCACCGACGGCGCGCCGGCCCTTGCCATGGGTGTGGACCCCCAAACCGAAGACGTCATGAGCCGGCCGCCCCGCTCGATCTCGGATCGGGTCATCGATGCGCGGATGTGGCACAACATCATCGTGATCGGCGCGGCCGTGGCGGCCGCGACACTCATCACGATCCACTTGTATGCGCCCGGCGGCCCCATGCCGTCGTCCCTCGACACCGCCCGCACCGCGGGCTTCACCGTGCTGGTAGTCACCCAGTTGTTCAACACCATCAACGCCCGCTCCGAGACCCAGACCGCTTTTCACCGGTTCTTCGCCAACGGGTGGCTATGGGCGGCGATTGCGCTATCGGCGCTGCTGCAGGTGGCCGTCGTTCAGCTGCCCTTCCTCAACACGGCCTTCACCACCACGCCCCTTTCCCTGAACCAGTGGCTGGTGTGCATAGGGGTGGCCAGCACGGTGCTATGGGTCAGCGAAGCCCGCAAACTCATCCTGCGCGGTCTTGACCGCCGGCGCGGCCGGCCCACTACCCCATCAGGCGCGTGACGGCTTCGATGTCGGCCGGGCCGGGCATACCCCAGTCGGGCCGGTAGTCCAACAACTCGTCGACTTGCACCGTCTTGAGGTCGACGTCAAGAAGTTCGATCGCGTCCAGCGGCACAAGGGCGGGATGGACGTAGCCACAGGTGCGGGCCAGCTCCAGCAGTTCGAAGCGCAGGGTGGCGAGGTAGTTAGCGCAGCGCACCGACTTCAGGTCCGGGTCGAGGCCATGCTGCAGCCATGCTGACTGGGTGGCGACGCCGGAGGGGCAGCGGCCGGTGTGGCAGCGCTGGGCCTGGATGCAACCGATGGAGAACATGGCGGTGCGGCCGACGTTGATCATGTCGCAGCCCGCGGCCACGGCCAGCAGGGCGTTCTCGGGGATGCCCAACTTGCCCGAGCCGATGAACACCACCCCGTGGTGCAGTCCCTGTTCGGCGAAGGCCCGGTAGACACGAGGCAAAGCCCACTTGAAGGGCAGGGCGACGTGGTCGCTGAAGACCAACGGAGCCGCGCCGGTGCCGCCTTCGCCGCCGTCGACGGTCACGAAGTCGACGCCCATGCCCGTATGGGCCATGCGCGCGGCCAGGTCAAGCCAAAACCGCTCTTCCCCGACCGCCGACTTGATGCCTACCGGTAAACCAGTCTCGGCGGCGATGGTCTCCACCAGCTCGAGCAGCCCGTCGGCGTCGCGGAACGCGGAGTGGCCGGCCGGGCTCTTGCAGTCCACCCCGACCGGAACACCGCGGATGGCGGCGATTTCGGGGGTGACCTTGGCGCCGGGCAACATGCCGCCCAGGCCGGGCTTAGCGCCCTGGCTGAGCTTGATCTCGATGGCCCGGATCGATGGGGTAGCCGCCACCCGGTCGATCAGACGAGGAAGGCTGAAGCTGCCGTCATCATTGCGGCAACCGAAGTAGCCGGTGCCGACCTGCCAGACGAGATCGCCGCCACCCAGGTGGTAGGGCGACACCCCGCCCTCGCCGGTGGTGTGCAGGGCACCGGCCATGGCCGCGCCCTTGTTGAGCGCGGTGATGGCCGCGCCGCCCAGCGCCCCGAAGCTCATCCCAGAGATGTTGACCAACGATGGGGGCCGGAAAGCCTTGGCCCGGCCCCGCGCGCCGCCGAGCACCTTCGCCGCCGGCAACGGCATGGCCGGGTCCGGATGCTCGGGTTGGCCATCGGTGGCCGACACGGGGAACGCCGCGTGCTTGATGATCGGGTAGTTGTGGACCCGTTCCAGGTCGTTATCGGTGCCGAAGCCGAAGTATCGGTTGCCCAACTTCGACGATGTGTACACCCAGCGACGCTGATCGCGGCTGAACGGCCGTTCCGCATCATTGTCGGTGACGATGTACTGGCGCAGCTCCGGGCCGACCGCTTCGAGCAGGAACCGCAGGTGCCCGACGATCGGGAAGTTGCGCAAGATGGTGTGACGGCGCTGCAACAGATCCCAACCCGTCAGCCCGGCCAGGCTCCCGCCGACCAAGGCGGCCACCGATCGCCGCTTCACTCCGAATCGAAATCCGTGTAGATGCCCAGCAGGTCGCGTGCCGAGACGATGCCGGCCAGCACGCCATCGCGCTCCACCAGCACGTGGCGGATGTAGCGGTCCATCATCCGGGCCGCGACTTGGTCAACCGTGGCCTCGGCGTCACACCACACCAGTTTGGTGCTGGCCACGGCGATGGCCGGCGCGGTAGCGGGGTCCTTGCCGGCGGCCACCACCCGAACGATGTCGCGCTCGCTGACCAGCGCGGCGGGCCGCGCGTCGTCCCCGACCACGATGGCTCCGACGTCGCGGGCCACCATCGCCTTGGCGACGTCGGCAAGCGTGGCGTCGGCGGCGACGCGCGCCACGGGGTCGCCGGTGATGGTGGAGATCGGGATCGAACCCGCAGAAGAGAAGTCAGTCACGCCCACCATGCTGACCCGAGCGTGCCGGTCCTTTCTAGTGACCTGAGTCCTCAATTCGGGGGGCACTGGTAACCGCGACGGACCCTGGCTCACCGCAGGCCCCAAAATGCGGGATAGTGGCAATGCTCATCCGGCCGACGGCGGTCGGGGCATCACCGTCCCCGGTAGCTCCAACCCGTATTCAATATTTTCGTAGTCTCGCCCGGCGCGCCGACGACTGCCTGTCGAGACCCGCGGCGGCATTAGCGGAGGCATCATGGGCAACCGCGATTCACCTGCCGGAAGCGGCGATACCGCCGACGCGAGCTGTACCGGCGCTTCCGAAGTGGGCAAGATCCCCACCACAGCGGGCGGCGCGGTCAGCTTGCCCAGCGACACACCAACACCCACCGCCGCCATAGGCGCTTCTCCCAGTCCAGCGGCGCCGATCCCACCCAACGCTGCCCCGCCCGCGCCCAATGCCGCCTCCCCCTCGGCGAGGCCCGTGCCAACTTCGCCATGCACACCCTGAAGAGACTGGGCAGCAGAGGCTTGCGCCAAATAGCTAAGCAGGTTAATGGGGAATCCGCTCGCGATAAATTGGTTTCCCCAGGTATTGGCTAGCAAAAACCAGCCGTTGTTGACGAGGGAGTTGGCGCTGGCGCTGGACAGCGACAATGAGGTCGTGGATACCGGCGAGGTAGCGGCAGCAACGGGAGCCACACTGGCTTGGGTAGCCAGCCCCGTCGGATTGGCAATCGGAGGTGGCGACGAAAACTGAGGCGGCACGACAGCGCTTGCCGAAGTTGCGGCATACCGATACATCGCCGCCGAGTTGTTCACCCACATGGCTTCGTACTCCGCCTCGGTTGCGGCGATCGCCGGAAGGTTGATCCCGAAAAAGTTAGTGGCCAGCAACTGCGCCAGCCGCGTCCGGTTGGCACTGACCTGTAAGGGATGAACAACCGTGAAGTGAGTCAACTCGAATGCCGCCACGACCGTCTGCACCGAGGAGCCGATTAGCTGGCACTGCTGGGCGGAAACGCTCAACCAGGCGAGATAGGGCTCGACAGCTTTGACCATCGCCATCGACGACGGACCGCGCCAGGCCTCAGTCAGTGACGACAACACCGAGGCGTAGCCACGAACAAAGTCCTCCAACTCGGTTCCCAGCTGGTGCCACATAGCGGAAGCCGCGATCAGCGATCCCGCACCAGGTCCGGAGTGAATCAGCGCCGAGGTGACCTCGGGGGGGAGCATCCCAAAATCCATGGCGTACTACCTTGGGGAAGAACCCGGGTAGGCCGTACACGGCGCGTCGGCCTGTACGACGATTCCCGAATCCATTACCGGACAAGCCATCTCGAAGCTCTACCGCTTGTCGCTGTTGACCCGCCCGGTCGTGGCATTCGGCGTCCGCAGTCTTGGGGCACCATTGTCGGCTCTCATCCCGCCGATGGCGGTCGAGGCATCACTTTGCCTTTGAGCTCCGCGCCGTATTCAAGATCCTCGTGTTTTTGGGGCTTCCGCTTGCGCCAACCACTGCCTGCCTGGATCGGCGGCGGCATTATCGGCGGCATCATGGGAAATCCGGATTCGCCCGCCGGAAGGGGCGATACCGCCGAGGCGAGTTGGACCGGCGCCTGCGAAGTGGGCAAGATCCCCACCACAGCGGGCGGCGCGGTCAGCTTGCCCAGCGACACTCCAACGCCCATCGCCGCCGTCGGCGCTTGTTCCAGTCCCGCGCCGATCGCACCCAAGGGTCCCAACCCAGCTCCCATACCCTCTTCTAGGCCCTGACCAACTTCGCCGGTCACACCCTGAAGTGCCTGGGCCGAAGTGGATTGCGCCAAATACTGGAGCAGGTTGATGGGAAATCCGGACGATATGAACTGGTTCCCCCAGGTATTCGCCAGCCCGAACCAGCCGGTGTTGGGGTCGAAGCCGGTGGCGGTGGACGCCCCCAGCAGTGATGTCAAGTTCGTGGTAATCGGAGAGGCAGCGGTAGTCGCAGGCACCACGCTGGCTTGATTAGCCACCCCCGTCGGGTTTGCGATCGCAGGCGGCGACGATATCTGCGGCAGCGTGGCAGCCTGCGCCGAGACCGCCTGATAGCGACCCATCGCCGCCGAGTTGTTCGCCCACATGTCCTGGTACTGGGCTTCGGTTGCCGCGATAGCCGTGACGTTCTTGCCGAACTGGTTGGTGGCCAGCAACTGCGCCAGCCGCGTCCTGTTGGCACTGACCTGTGCGGGAGTAACCACCGTCGACCGAACGGAGCTGAATGCCACCGCGGCGGCCTGCGCGGAGGCGGCTGTCTGCTGGGCCTGCTGGGCGGCGTTGCGCAACCAGGTTAGGTATGGTTCGACGGCCTGCACCATCGCCAAGAAAGACGGACCGTTCCAGGCCTCAGTCAGTGACGACAACACCGAGGCATAGGCGGTAGCAGTGTTCTCCAACTCGATGCCCAGGCGCTGCCACGCACCGGAAGCCTCCATCAATGAGCCCGCTCCGGGCCCGGAGTGGATGAGCGTGGAGGTGACCTCCGGGGGCAACGCTAGGTAATCCATGACATCTCACACTGCCTACGCTGAGAACGCCCCAGCAAAGTTGTGTTGACTAGGCCACGAAAATCCCCGGAACATTGCGAATCGACACGCCTCACGTGCGGCCCCAGATCCTTCCTCGTTCGAGTAACGGCTGTGACGAACGATATACCCATGACGCTAGCCAGCAGAGAGATATTAGCCAGGAGGCCTTGGTCCCCCAACGGAGTGGCCGTAGGGCCCTTTTCCGGGCGTTGGGACCTTTCAGACGGTCACCGAGGCGCCGCGGCGCAACTGCCGTCAGCTACGGGCCCGCTCGGCCGCTGGCGAAGTCACGTCGCACACCCGTCACCGGATCGTTGAACTCGATGCGCCGCGCCAGCAGCCGCAGCGGCGCGGTGAAGTCGTCAGCCGGCACGTCAATGACGTTGGGATACAACGGATCACCGTCGATCGGTAGCCCTAGCGAGGCCATGTGTACCCGCAGCTGGTGGGTGCGTCCCGTACGTGGCGTCAGCCGGTAAAGACCGTCCGGTGATATCAACTCCACTCGGGTCTCCGCGTTGGGCACACCCGGTTCGCTGACGGCCTGCAGGTGACCCCGGCGCTTGACGATCCGGCTGCGCACAACCCGCGGAAAGACCAGGGCCGGATCAACGGCGGCCCGCGCGAGATAGGTCTTGCTCACCAAGCCCCGGGAGAACAGCGTCTGGTATGCGCCGCGCACCTCGCGCCGGGTGGTGAACAGCAGCACCCCGGCGGTCAGCCGGTCGAGCCGATGCGCCGGGCTCAGCGCGGGCAGTCCCAGTTCCCGACGCAGCCGCACCAGCGCGGTCTGCGCGACGTGCCGTCCCCGCGGCATGGTCGCCAAAAAGTGTGGCTTATCGACGACCACGATGTCCGCGTCGCGATAGATCACCGGGATGTCAAAGGGCACCGGCACTTCGTCAGGCAGCTCGCGATAGAGGTAGACACTCGACCCGGCCGGCAGCACCGTGGCGTCGTCGACCACGGCGCCGTCGGCGTCGACGACTTGGCCGGCCAGGACCTTAACGCGGGCCGGCGCGCCAAACCGGGCCGTCAGCTCGGCCAGCACCGGTCCGCCAAGCAGCCGCACCCGTGCCGGGCCGAGTCCGTCCCGCACGGGAAGGGGCGCGGGCCTCAATTGAGCGGTACCGGCTCGAGGAGCTCGGCGCGCGCCTCCGGTGCGCTGGCCCGCAACTCGTCTGCCGACACGTCGTCGGGCTGGGCCTGCGACAGTATCTCGGCCTCCACCCGCGCGGTGTAGTTCGCGACCTCACGCTCGATGTCCTCCGCGGTCCAACCCAGCGCGGGCGCGACCACGTCGGCAACCTCCCGGGCGCAGTCAACGCCGCGGTGCGGGTATTCGATGGAGATGCGTGTCCGACGGGCCAGGATGTCCTCCAGATGCAGGGCACCCTCGGCGGTGACGGCATACAGGGCTTCCACCTTCAGATAGCCCGGCGCCTCTTTGATCGGATTGAGCAGATCGGGAGTTACGTCCGCCAAACCCAGCACGTCGCCGATCAGCGAACCGTAGCGATCCAGCAGATGGCGCACCCGGTAGGGGTGCAAACCTTGGCGCTCGGCCACGTGTTCGGCCTGATTGATCAGCGCGAAGTAACCGTCGGCACCCCGCAGCCTCACCTTCTCGGTGATCGACGGCGCCACCCGGGTCGGAACGAACTGAGCCGCAGCGTCGATCGCGTCGGCGGCCATCACCCGGTACGTCGTGTATTTACCACCGGCGATGGCGACCAGGCCCGGGGCGGGCACCGCCACGGCGTGCTCCCGGGAGAGCTTGGAGGTTTCCTCACTTTCGCCGGCCAGCAGCGGCCGCAGCCCGGCATACACTCCGTCGATATCGGCATGCGTCAGCGGGATGGCCAGCACGGTGTTGACGGTCTGCAGGATGTAGTCAATGTCGGCCTTGGTGGCCGCGGGGTGGGCCAGGTCGAGGTCCCAGTCGGTGTCGGTGGTTCCGATGATCCAGTGGCTCCCCCATGGGATGACGAACATCACCGACATCTCGGTGCGCAGGATGATCGCGACGTCGCTGACGATGCGGTCGCGCGGCACCACCACATGCACGCCCTTGGAGGCGCGTACCTGGAATCGGCCGCGCTGCTTGGACAACGCCTGAATCTCATCGGTCCACACCCCGGTGGCATTGACCACGACGGCGCCGCGGACTTCGGTGGCCGCGCCGTTCTCGGAGTCGCGGACCCGCACGCCAGTCACCCGATCGCCTTCGCGCAGCAACGCGACCACCTGCGTGGAGGACCGCACCACTGCGCCGTAATGCGCGGCGGTGCGCGCGACGGTCATGGTGTGCCGGGCGTCGTCGACGACGGTGTCGTAGTAGCGAATCCCGCCGATCAACGAGCTGCGCTTCAGGCCCGGACACAATCGCAACGCACCGGCGCGGGTCAAATGCTTTTGCGCCGGAACCGATTTCGCGCCGCCCATCCGGTCGTAAAGAAAGATGCCCGCGGCGATGTAAGGACGCTCCCACACGCGTTTGGTCAGCGGAAACAGAAACGGCATCGGCTTGACCAGATGTGGCGCCAGCGTGGTCAGTGACAGCTCACGCTCGTAGAGCGCCTCGCGCACCAAGCCGAATTCCAGTTGTTCGAGGTAGCGCAACCCGCCGTGAAACATCTTCGACGAGCGGCTCGACGTGCCCGAGGCGAAATCGCGCGCCTCGACCAGCGCCACCTTGAGCCCGCGCGTGGCGGCATCCAGCGCGCACCCCGAGCCCACCACGCCCCCGCCGATGACCACCACGTCGAACTGTTCGGTGCCGAGCCGCTCCCAGGCCGCCTCGCGTTGCTGCGGTCCCAGCAACGAAGCCGGCCAGTTCTGCTCGCTGGGCGTGTGCATCACATCGCTCACGGCAGAGGCCTCCTCATCGGGGAACTCCTGTCGGTTACTCGTCAGTAGGACGTGCTCCACCAAGGCTAGCCGGTTCGGTGCCCGTGACGCGTCCTTCAGTCCAGATCGTCATGGGCCATCAGCCGCCGGGCGGCCTCGGTGATCGAGCCGGATAACGACGGGTAAACGGCAAGCGTCTGCGCCAACTCGTTGACGGTGATGCGGTTTTGCACGGCGACGGCGATCGGCAGGATCAGTTCGGAGGCGATCGGTGCCACCACCACGCCGCCGATGACCACGCCGGTGGAGCGTCGGCAGAACATCTTGACGAAACCTTTCCGAAGCTCCGACATCTTCGCGCGCGCGTTGGTGCGCAGCGGCAGCATGATGGTCCGGGCGGTCACCGAACCGTTGTCGATCGCCGATTGCGGCACACCGACAGCGGCGATCTCGGGTCTGGTGAAAACCGTCGCCGCAACCGTGCGCAACCGGATCGGGCTGACGCCCTCGCCCAGCGCGTGATACATCGCAATCCGGCCCTGCATGGCCGCGACCGACGCCAACGGGAGCAGGCCGGTGCAGTCGCCGGCGGCGTAGATACCCGGAACCGATGTCCGCGATACCCGGTCCACGGTCAGGTAGTTTCCGCGCCCCAGCTCGATGCCGACCCGTTCCAGGCCAAGGCCGCCAGTGTTGGGGACCGACCCAATGGTCATCAGGGCGTGGCTGCCCTCGACGGTGCGGCCATCGGTCATCGTGACCAAGACACGGGTGTCGCTACGGGTGACCGACGCTGCGCGGGCGTTCTTGACCAGGCGGACGCCACGTTCGGCGAACGACTCCTCCAGAACCAGCGCGGCGTCGGCATCTTCGTAGGGCAGCACCCGGTCCTGGCTGGCGACCACGGTCACCGGCACGCCCAATTCGGTGTAGGCGCTGACGAACTCCGCTCCGGTGACCCCCGAGCCCACCACGATGAGGTGGTCGGGCAGCGCCTCCAGGTCGTAGAGCTGGCGCCAGGTCAGGATGCGCTCGCCGTCCGGTCGCGCCGTCGGCAGGATCCGCGGACTGGCGCCGGTGGCGATCAGCACGACGTCGGCGTCGTGCTCACTGGTGGTGCCGTCGGCGGAGGTTGCTTTGATGCGGTGGCGGGCCAGCCCGGGCGTGGGGTCGATCAGCTCCCCCCGGCCGGCGATGACGTGCACACCCATGCCGAGCAGCTGGGCGGTGATGTCGGCGGACTGCGCAGCGGCCAGGTTCTTTACTCGAGCATGAATTTGTGGCAGCGAGATTTTGGCGTCTTCGATGTCGATGTCGAAGCCCAGGTGAGGCGCTCGGCGCAGTTCGGTGCGCAGCCCGGTGGAGGCGATGAACGTCTTGGACGGCACGCAGTCGTCCAGTACGGCCGCCCCGCCGATGCCGTCGGAGTCGATCACGGAGACGTGCGTCTCGGGATGTGAGGTGGCGGCGACAAGCGCGGCTTCGTAACCGGCCGGGCCTCCACCGAGGATTGCGATGCGGGTCACCACAGCCCTAACCTAACCGTCCGGCGGGGCGGGCCGCAGCACGGCGTGTGCCTCGGGTGAACACCGATCAAACGTCTGCCGTTTAAGCTTTCCCCGTGCCGATCTACGCCGCCTACGGGTCGAACATGGATCCCGAGCAGATGCTGGGCCGTGCACCCCACTCGCCGGTGGCCGGAACCGGCTGGCTGCACGGGTGGCGGTTGACGTTCGGCGGCGAGGACATCGGCTGGGAAGGCGCGCTGGCCACAGTCGTCGAGGATCCGAATTCGAGGGTGTTCGTCGTGCTGTACGACATGACGCCGGCGGACGAGAAGAACCTCGACCGGTGGGAGGGCTCGGAGTTCGGTGTCCACAAGAAGATCCGCTGCCGGGTCGAGCGCATATCGTCGGACACCACCACCGATCCCGTGCTCGCGTGGCTGTACGTGCTGGACGCCTGGGAGGGCGGCCTGCCGTCAGCGCGGTACCTGGGCGTGATGGCCGATGCCGCCGAAATCGCCGGGGCGCCCAGTGATTACGTACACGACCTGCGAACTCGCCCGGCCCGCAACATCGGCCCGGGGACCGGCTAGTTTTCCCCGAGCGCGCGTGTTTGTTCCCCCGCAAGCGGGTGGTACCCCCAGCCGACACGCCGTCAGACGTAGCATTCTGCGCACCTTCGCGATGGCGTCACGCGGCCCGGGCACGTTCCAATCGTGTCTCGAGCCGCCGGACGAGTTCGACGCGCCGATACCTGACGTCCGCGGCCACGATGGGCACCACCACCCACCCCAGGTCCTGCAATGCCGCACTACGGCGGCGGTCCCGAAGAAATGCGTCCGGCCCGCTGTGCCAGTCGACGCCGTCATACTCGGCAGCGACGCGAAGCTCGGGCCAGGCAAAGTCGAGCCGCCAGGTGTAACCCTGGAGGTCCACGATCTCGTATTGGAGCACCGGCGACGGTAACCCACCGTCGATCATGGCTAGACGCGCCTCGCTCTCCATCGGCGACTCCGCCAGCGGGGAGGCCAAGCCGATCAACCCGCGCGCGGTCACGATGCCACGACGGCCGGACTGTGGGGCGACCGCTTCGTCCAGGTCGTCGCGGCTGCACATGCCGCTGCGCAGGGCAGCGTCGAGCGTCGCCAGCGCTCTGGGCCGACGCAAGCCGCGGGCGACCTCGATCGCCGTCCACGCGGGCGTGGTGGCGGGCCGCCCCGCGACCACGGTTATCGGCGCTCCCTCACGCCGGTGCACGACAAGACCGTCAGTCGATCGCAGTCGCCGACCGCAGGGATTTAACACGTGCAGATTCGCGGTTCGTTCGGTATCGAAGCCGTACGCGGCGGCGGCGGTACCCAAACATGCCGCGACCGTAGTACCAGTCGCCAAGTCCAGTCCGCGCAGTCGCAACGCGATGGTCGCTTCACCGCGGCCGTAAATGCCGTACCAGATTCGCTGCAGCTCACCAGTATTCAGCTCTGCCTCCAACCCGCGACGAGTCAGGAGTGTCAGCGCCTGGGCAGACGTGACCACTCCTCCTTGGACGTCTAGCAGCCGGCTGAGCTCTGCATTCATGCCCGCTATCGTCGAGACGCGACGGGGTGCCCACAATTCACTACGCCGAGCGCGCGCAGAATGCCGCGCAACGCGGCGTGTCGTTGTACAAACACGCGCGCTCGCGATTAGAACGCGACCGCCTGCTCGACGATGTTGACCATCACGCGCAGTCCGATCGCCAGGGCTCGCTCGTCGAGATCGAACGTCGGCTGGTGCAAATCCAACTGCGGTCCCTGGCCTGACCACACGCCCAGGCGACCCATAGCGCCGGGGATCTCCTCCAGATACCAGGAGAAATCCTCACCACCGCCGGACTGCCTGGTATCGGCCAGCGCGTCGGGACCGATGGCGTCGATCGCGCGGGTGAGGATATGCGTGGAGACCTCCTCGTTGACCACCGGCGGCACGCCGCGCCGGTATTGCAGCGTGTGCTCGATGGCCAGCGGCGACAGCAGCGCGGACACGGTCTCGCGGATGATGCCCTCGAGCTCAAGCCAGGTGTGCCGGCTCGCGGTGCGAACCGTGCCGGACAGCACGCCGGCCTGCGGAATGGCGTTGGCGGCCACTCCTGCGTTGACCGCGCCCCACACCAAGACGGTGCCGTTGCGCGGGTCGATGCGGCGCGACAGTATCCCGGGTAGCCCGGTGATCAGCGTGCCCAGTCCGTAAACCAGGTCGGCGGTCAGGTGTGGCCGCGACGTGTGCCCGCCCGGCGAATAAAGCGTGATCTCTATCTGGTCGGCCGCCGAGGTGATGGGGCCATGCCTGACCGCGATCTTGCCGACTTCCAGTCGGGGGTCACAGTGCAGGGCGAAGATCCGCGACACCCCGGTTATCGCACCGGCCGCGATGGCGTCGATCGCGCCGCCGGGCATCAACTCCTCGGCAGCCTGGAAGATCAACCGCACCCCGACCGGCAGCTCCGGCACGGACGCCAATACCAGCGCGGTACCGAGCAGGATTGCGGTGTGCGCGTCATGGCCACAGGTGTGCGCGACGTTGGGCATGTTCGAGGCATACGGGGCGCCGGTCCGCTCGGCCATGGGTAGCGCGTCCATGTCGGCCCGCAGCGCGATCCTCGGCTCACGCTCGGGGCCGATATCGCAGATCAGCCCCGTGCCGCCGGGCAGCACCTTCGGGTTGAGCCCCGCCTCGGCCAACCGCTCGGCGACGAACTGAGTGGTGGCATACTCCTGCCGGCCCAACTCCGGGTAGCGGTGAATGTGCCGGCGCCACTCGACGAGGTCCCCGTGATGCGCGGCCAACCAGGATTCGGCGGTGTCGGCGAGGCTCATGCTTGTGCCCCGCCGCGTCTGAGCTCTTGCGCTGCCATGACCCGGTCGCGTTCGGCAGGCGTTTGGGCCAGCTGGACGACCGTGCGTGCCAGCATGATCGCGCCGTCGACGACCGCGCGGTCGGCGCTGGGACCGGCGGCGGCAGCGGCGAAGGCGCGCTGGTGAACCGTGGCACCGCCGGCGTCGACCCCGATGATCGGATGGATCCCCGGCATTACTTGCGTCACGTTGCCCATATCGGTGCTGCCCATGGGATGCCCCGCCTCGACCTCGGGTGCCACCGGCTCGCGTCCGAGCCGGCGCATCTCGTCCCGGCAGACGTCGGCCAGCCATGGATCGGGATTCAGCTCGGCGTATGGCGGTGCCGGGTTGTCGATTTCATATTCGCAGCCGGTGGCCAGTGCGCCCGCGGCAAAGCACGCGTATATCCTGCCCTCCAGCTCTCGCAGCGAATCCGATTCGAGCGCCCGCATCGCATACTGCAACGTCGTGTGCCCGGGGATGACGTTGACCGCCTGCCCGCCATTGGTGACGATCCCGTGTACCAGTTGCCCCGGCGCAAGTTGCTGCCGCAGCACCCCGATGGCCACCTGTGCGACGGTCACGGCGTCGGCAGCGTTGATGCCCAGATACGGCGCAACGGCTGCATGCGACTCCTTGCCACGGTAGTGCACGATCGCTTCGGACAGCGCCAGTGAGCGGGCCCCGGCGATGTCGGTCGGCCCGGGATGCACCATCACGGCCGCCGCGACGTCGTCGAACACCCCGGCTTGCAGCAGCAGCGCTTTACCGCCGCCGGCCTCCTCTGCCGGCGTTCCCACCAGCGCCACCCGCAGGCCCAGGTCGTCGACTACCTCCGCCAGCGCCAGGGCGGTGCCCACCGCCGACGCCGCAATGATGTTGTGGCCGCAGGCGTGTCCGATCTCGGGGAGCGCGTCGTACTCGGCGCACACCCCGATGACAAGCGGTCCGCTGCCGAAGTCGGCGCGAAAGGCGGTGTCCAAACCACCGGCGGCCGGGGTGATCTCGAAACCGCGTTCGGCGACCAGCGCCTGCGCCTTGGCGCAGCTGCGATATTCGGCGAACGCCAGCTCGGGCTCGGCGTGGATGGCGTGGGACAACTCGACCAGATCGGCACCACGACGCCGCACGACATCTTCGACGCTGTCTAACGGGGCTGTGGGCATTCTCGCAGTATCTCACCGTCGCCCGCCGGCGCCGGCTACACCAGTCCGGCGACGAATCGCGCAGCCCGGCCGGGGTAGGGCGGCGACTCGTAGTCGCTGTGCCCGGAGGGGTCGCGGGCGCCGACTGTGCAGACCGGATCAGCGGAGCTGCACTGGTCGATGGCACGGCCGGCGAACAGACCCGTTGAGGAAAGGGGCGTGCCGAAGCGGTCGCCGGGATTGCCGAACACCGCAACCGCCGCGACCTTGCCGGCCAGACCGGGATCCAGTGGTGGAGCCGATCCGAAGTTGCCGATGCGTGCGCCGAGGGGTGGCACCCCCGCCAGCATCGAGACCGCGGCGGCGCCCTGCGAGTAGCCACCGAGCACGATGCGCGTCGCCGGGCACTGGTCGGCCATCCAGGCAATGTGATCCCGTGCGTCGTTGGCGGCGTCGCCGGTGGTCAAGAAGTTATAGCTGGCCGGATAGTTCACCGCATACGCCTGCAGGCTGCGCGAGCCGAGGGCCGACTGCAGCGCAGCGAACAGCGCATCACCTACGCGCCCCAAACCGGGCGGCTCGGCGGTACCGCGGGCGAATACCAGTTCGACATCGGAACACCCGTCGGCTCCTGCAGTCGCTGCCGGGCCGCTCGTGATCGTGGCCGCAGACACCGCAACGGCGACGACCAGGCCGACAACCGGCCACCAACGAAGATTCATACGGCAGATCCTCACATATACCAGCGCTCACCTCAGCGGCGCTAAGCTCGCCGACTGTGGCCGACCCCGCGCTCGCTCCCGCCGAACTCGCGCAGCGGGCGGCTCAAGTCATCGCTGAGCGCACCGGGATCGGTGAACACGACGTCGCCATCGTACTCGGGTCGGGCTGGGCGCCGGCGGTTGCGGAGCTCGGGTCCCCGACCGCCGTGCTACCCCAGGCCGAACTGCCCGGGTTCGCACCGCCGAGCGCCGTCGGGCATAGCGGTGAACTGTTGTCGATGCGCATCGCTGAACGCCGGGTGCTGGTGCTGGTCGGTCGCGTGCACGCCTACGAAGGTCATGACCTGTGCCATGTCGTGCACCCGGTACGGGCGGCCTGCGCGGCAGGAGTGCGCATCGTCGTGCTCACCAACGCGGCCGGTGGACTGCGCCCGGACATGGCGATCGGCGAGCCGGTGCTGATCAGTGACCACTTGAACCTGACCGCGCGTTCGCCGTTGGTCGGCGCACAGTTCGTGGACCTGACCGACGCCTACGCACCGCGGCTGCGCGAGCTGGCCCGCCAGGCCGACCCGGAACTGACCGAAGGTGTCTACGCCGGCCTGCCCGGACCGCACTACGAGACACCCGCGGAAATCCGGATGCTACGGATGTTGGGCGCCGACATGGTCGGCATGTCGACGGTGCACGAGACCATCGCGGCCCGTGCGGCCGGCGCCGAGGTGCTGGGTGTGTCGCTGGTGACCAACCTGGCCGCCGGGATCAGCGGCGAGCCGCTGAGCCACGCCGGGGTGCTTGCCGCCGGGGCCGTGTCAGCAACCCGGATGGGCGCTCTGCTGGCCACCATCATCGAGCGCATCGCCCGGTTTTGACTTTCATGACGCCCGAGGAATGGATCGCGCACGATCCCGACCCGACGACGGCCGCCGAGCTCGCCGCCTGTAGTCGGGAGGAACTCGCCGCCAGGTTCGCCCACCCACTCACGTTCGGCACCGCGGGCCTGCGCGGACCGGTGCGCGGTGGGCCCGACGCCATGAACGTCGCGGTGGTGTCGCGCGCCACCTGGGCGGTGGCACAGGTGCTTAAGCGTCGTGGCCTGGCCGGTTCGTCGGTGATCGTGGGGCGCGACGCTCGGCACGGGTCGGCAGTCTTCGCCACCGTCACGGCCGAAGTGCTTGCTGCCGAGGGGTTTTCGGTGCTGTTTCTGCCAGGACCGGTGCCCACGCCGGTGGTTGCGTTCGCCGTGCGCCACACCGGCGCCGCCGCGGGGATACAGATCACGGCCTCGCACAACCCGCCGACCGACAACGGCTACAAGGTGTACTTCGAAGGCGGCATCCAGATCGTCTCCCCCGCCGACCGCCAGATCGAATCGGCGATGGCCGCCGCTCCCCCGGCCGACCAGATCACCCGCAAATCCGTCGAACCCGCCGAGACCGATCTGGTCGGGCGCTACATCGGGCGTGCCGCCGGGGTGCGCCGCGCGGCCGGTTCGGTGCGAGTCGCCCTGACACCGCTGCACGGGGTGGGCGGTGCGGTGGCCGTCGAAACATTGCGGCGTGCCGGCTTCGACCATGTGCACACCGTCGGAGCCCAGTTCTCACCGGACCCCGACTTTCCCACCGTCGCGTTTCCGAACCCCGAGGAACCTGGCGCCACGGATGCGCTGCTTGCCGTGGCCGCAGAGGTCGGGGCCGACGTCGCGATCGCCCTGGATCCCGATGCCGACCGATGCGCGGTCGGCATACCCACTGGATTATCCGGAGGGTCGGGGTGGCGGATGTTGTCCGGCGACGAAACCGGTTGGCTGCTCGGCGATTACATTTTGTCTCACCCGCGACCCGCCCAAACTCCAGTCGTGGCGAGCACCGTGGTGTCGTCGCGGATGCTGGCGGCCATCGCCGCGCACCACGGCGCGGTCCACGTCGAAACCCTCACCGGTTTCAAGTGGCTGGCCCGCGCCGACGCGGATCTTCCCGGCGGCACCCTGGTGTACGCCTACGAGGAAGCGATCGGGCACTGCGTCGACCCGGACGCCGTGCGCGACAAAGACGGCATCAGCGCCGCGGTACTGGTGTGCGATCTGGTGGCCGCGCTGAAAAACCGGGGTCGTTCGGTGCCCGACATGCTCGATGAGCTCGCCCGGCGTTATGGCGTGCACGATGTTGCGGCGGTGTCGCGTCGGGTCGCCGATCCCGCGGAGGCTGCCGAACTGATGCAGCGGCTACGGGCAACCCCGCCGAGTCGGCTGGCCGGCTTCACCGCGACCATCACCGATATCACCGACGCGCTGATCCTCACCGGCGGTGACGATGCGGCGTCGGCGCGGGTGGTGGTGCGGCCCTCGGGAACCGAGCCGAAGCTGAAGTGCTACGTGGAAATTCGCTGCGCCGTGGCCGGCGAGCTGCCAGCTGCCCGGGAACGGGCCCGCGGGCTGCGCGACGAACTGGTCGCCGCGGTACGGAGTTGGTGAGCTAGCTAGCGTGGCCCGTACTGACGGTCGCCCGCATCGCCGAGACCCGGCACGATATAGGCGATCTCGTTGAGCCCGTCATCGACGGCCACGGTGAAAAGCCGCGCGTTCGGTGCCTTTTTCTCAGTAACGGCCTCAAGGGCGGCGATGCCTTCCGGTGCGGCCACCGCACACAACACAGTGATTTCCGCGGCGCCACGGCGCAGCAGCAGCCCGGTGGTGTGTTTCAGGGACCCGCCGGTGGCCAGCATCGGATCAAGGACCATCACCGGTAGGTCGGTCAGGTCGTCGGGCAGCGACTCGAGATACCCGCTCGCCTGGTGGGTTTCCTCGTCGCGGGCGACGCCGACGAATCCGACCCGGGCCTGCGGTAACAGCGCAAGCGCCTGGTCGACCATGCCGAGTCCGGCGCGCAGCACGGGCACTAACAGGGGCGGGTTGGACAGACGCACTCCGAGTGTCTCGGCCAGCGGCGTGCGGATCGGAAAGGTCTCTCGGTCCGCGTCCCGGGTGGCCTCGTAGACCAGCATCGCCGTCAGGTCGCGCAGCGCGGCCCGGAAGCCGGCGTTGTCGGTGCGTTCGTCGCGCAACGTCGTTAGCCGGGCGACCGCCAGCGGGTGGTCAACCACGTACAGGTCCACGGGATCTGACCCTATATAACAATCGGGCTCCGTTTACTTAACGCGCTGCTGACACGCCCGCGTGGCCGCCGTCGGCATGCCACATCCGTCCATATACTCCCCGCGTGTTGAGCCGAATTAAGGGTCTAACAAGGCCGATGAGCAGCGCGTATCGAGCCCTGCGGCTGGTCGGCGCGGTGGCGTTGACGGGACTGCTGGCCGGCCCGTTGACCCCGCGTGTGGAACTCGCGGCGGGTGCCATTCCGCAACCGGCGCACGTGGTCATCGTGGTGGAAGAGAACCGCGCCCAAACCAGGATCATCGGCAACAAGTCGGCGCCGTTCATCAACGCGCTGGCCTCGGGCGGCGCCAATATGGCTCAGTCGTTCGCCGAAACACATCCCAGCGAGCCGAACTACTTGGCGCTGTTCGCCGGCAACACATTCGGGGTAACCAAGGACGTGTGCCCGGTCAACGCCGGCGCGGCTCCCAACCTGGCGTCCGAATTACTCGCTGCCGGTTACACATTCGCCGGATTTTCCGAGGGCCTGCCCGCGGTGGGCTCACCGGTGTGCAGTGCGGGCAAGTACGCCCGCAAGCACGTGCCCTGGGCCAACTTCACCAATGTGCCGCCGACGACATCGCTGCCGTTCGCCGCATTTCCGATGGGAAACTACGCCAGCCTGCCGACCGTGTCGTTTGTCATTCCCGACAACGACAACAACATGCACGACGGGTCGATCGCCCAGGGCGATGCCTGGCTGAACCAAAAGCTCTCCGGGTACGCCAACTGGGCGATGGCCAACAACAGCCTGCTGATCGTGACCTGGGACGAGGACGACAACTCCAGTCGCAACCAGATCCCGACGGTGTTCTACGGCGCGCATGTAAAGCCCGGCACTTACACCGAGCAGATCAGCCACTACAACGTGCTTTCCACATGTGAGCAGATGTACGGGCTGCCCAAAACGGGCTATGCGGCCAACGCTCCGGTGATCACCGATATCTGGGGCGGCTAGGCCCGATGGCCCGATGGCCCGGCTCTCCCCCGCAAGCGGGGGACCCCCACGCCGCGCCGCTCCGGCGCTCGCCGTCGCCGGGCTAGCCACTACCGCGCCGGGCACCTTCGCCGGCCGTCGCTATTCTGTGCCGCATGGTTGCTGACCTTGTGCCCGTCCGCCTGAGCCTGTCCGCCGGTGACCGCTACACCATCTGGGCACCCCGCTGGCGTGACGCCGGCGACGAGTGGGAGGCCTTTCTCGGCAAGGACGAGGACCTGTACGGCTTCGAGTCCGTTACCGACTTGGTCGCATTCGTGCGTTCCGACGCCGACAACGATCTGGTCGACCATCCGGCGTGGAAGGACCTGACCTCGGCACACGCGCACAAATTCGAACCCGTCGAGGACAAGCAGTTCGATCTGGTCGCCGTTGAGGAGCTGGTGTCGGAGAAGCCGACCGAGGAGTCGGTGACTGCGCTGGCAGCCACGCTGGCAGTCGTGTCGTCCATCGGTTCGGTGTGCGAGCTGGCGGCGGTGTCGAAGTTCTTCAATGGCAATCCCAATCTGGGGACGGTTTCGGGCGGCATCGACCACTTCACCGGCAAAGCCGGTCTCAAACGCTGGAATTCGATCGCCGAGGTCATCGGACGCAGCTGGGACGACGTGCTCAGCGCGATCGACGACATCGTCGACACTCCCGAGGTCGATGCCGCGCTGTCGGCCAAAGCCGCCGACGAACTCGCCGAAGAACGCGAAGAAGACGAGGAGCCAGACGCCGAAGACGCCGAAGACGCCGAAGACGCCGAGGACGAGGACGCTGAGGAGGCGGTTGAGGAGTCCCCTGAGGACTCCGCGGCCGACGACACCGAAGACGAGGACGAGGACGCCGACGAAGACGACGAGCAAGCCCGCGCGGCCGGCGACACCGCCGTGCTGGGCAGCGACGAGGATTTCTGGCTGCAGGTGGGCATCGACCCCATTCGGATCATGACGAGTTCCGGCACCTTCTGCACGCTTCGGTGCTACCTGGACGATCGCCCGATCTTCCTCGGCCGCAACGGACGGATCAGCGTATTCAGCTCCGAGCGGGCGCTGGCCCGCTACCTCGCCGACGAGCACGACCACGACTTGGCCGATTTGAGCACCTACGACGACATCCGTACCGCCGCAACCGACGGCTCACTGGCGGTCGGGGTCACCGACGACAACATCTACGTGCTCAGCGGGCTGGCTGACGACTTTGCCGACGGGCCGGACGCCGTGGATCGTGAGCAGCTCGACCTGGCCGTCGAGCTGCTCCGCGACATCGGCGACTACTCCGAAGAGAACACGGTAGACACGGCGCTCGAGACCGGCCACCCCCTGGGCAAGCTGGTGGCCTACGTGCTCGAGCCCGACTCGGTCAGCAAACCCACACCCCCGTACGCCGCAGCGGTACGCGAGTGGGAGAAATTGGAGCAATTCGTCGACGGGCGGCTACGGCGCGAATAGCGTCGCGCGTTTGACGGGCCCTCAAGACTGCTCTTTACTGGCGGCAGTTCGCCGTCGGTCCAGAGGCGGCCAGACGGGGAGGTAAGCCACGTGTCGCTTCCCGGGATCGGCCCATTGCCTCTGTACGGCTTCCAACGTCCGGGCATGCTGGTGTTCGCCCTGGTCCCCCTGGCGCTGCTGGCCGTCTACGTTCTCGTCCAGACCCGACGCCGGCGCCGGCTGCGCCGGTTCACCGAGGCGGCGGTGCCGCAATCGCGGTGGCGGCACGTTCCGGTCGCGGTATCGCTGCTTGGCCTGATCTTGTTGACCATCGCGCTGGCCACCCCCACCCACGACATGCGCATACCGCGCAACCGCGCCGTCATCATGCTGGTCATCGACATGTCGCAGTCCATGCGGGCAACCGACGTCGAACCCAACCGGCTCAAGGCCGCCGAACAGGCGGCCAGCCAGTTCGCCAGTCAACTGACGCCGGGCATCAATCTCGGACTGGTCGGTTTCGCGGGAACGCCCTACCTGCTGGTGCCGCCAACACCGCAGCACCAGGCAACGCTTGATGCGCTGAAAAAACTCGACTTCGCCGACAGCACGGCAACCGGTGAGGCCATTTTGACCGCCCTGCACGCGATCGGAGCCTCGGACGTAACCGGTGGCGATAATCCGCCACCGGCCCGCATCGTGCTGGAATCCGACGGCGGCGAGAACAAACCGTCAGATCCCAGCGATCCCCATGACGGTGCCTACACAGCGGCGCGCCTGGCCAAGGATGAGGGGGTGCCCATTTCGACGATCTCGTTCGGAACCAAGACCGGCGAGATCGAGATGGACGGACAACGCGTCGCTGTCCCGGTCTCAACAGACCAGATGAAGATGATCGCCAAGCTGTCCGGCGGGCAGTCCTACACCGCCACCAACATCAGCGAGCTCAACAAGAGCTACAACGCCGTCGAGAACGAGATTGGCTATCGCACCGTGCCCGGGCCCGGCAGTTCCGGGTGGCTGCGCCTCGGTGTCATCACCGCCTTGATCGCGACGGCGTTGGCCCTGTTGATCAACCGGCGGCTTCCGACCTGATCGGTCAGGAGGGCAGCCTGCGGTTCAGCAACAGACCGGCCAATATGGCGCCGGCCATGACGAGGGCGCCCAGCAGCGTCCAGGCCAGGCTGGCGTCGCCCTTCACGGTTTCGTAGCCGATCTGGCGCTCCAGGGTCGTATAGACCTGCTTGAGCGACTCCAGGCTGTCGGCGTGGAACGACTGGCCATCGGTGATTTCGCAGATTTTCTGCAGGGTCTCATCGTCCACCGGAACCGGAATGGTGGCGCCCTCGTACTCAACGGTGCCGTAGGGCGTACCGAAGGAGATCGTCGATATCTGCACCCCCTCGGCTTTGGCGGCCCGGGCCGCGGTGAACGCGCCCTGCGCGGCGTTGGGATCCAGCGGCACATTCTCGGCGCCGTCGGATTCCAGCACGATGCGCGCCGGTGGCGGACCGTCGCCGCCGCCCATCACTGAGCCGACCGTCGCGATCGCCTGCAGGGCGGTGAAAAGGCCTTCGCCCGTCGCGGTCTTGGGAGCCGGCTTCAGGCTGTCGATCGCCGCTTTCACCGCGGCGCGGTTCGTCGTCGGCGGGACCAGCAGCGTGGCGTTGGCCGCAAACTGCACCAGCCCCAGGTTGATGGCCGGCGTCAGCTCGTCGGCGAATTGCTTGCCGGCCTCCTTGGCGGCGGTCAGCCGATCCGGAGCGACATCGGTGGCGGCCATGGACTCCGAAACGTCGATGACCAACATCACCACCGCACGGTTGAGCGGAATCCGCACGTCGGAGGTTGGCCCGGCCATTGCGGTGGTCAGCAGCACCAACGACGTGGCGAGCAGGATCGTCGGCAGGTGCCGCCACCGACTGGGGTGCGCCGGCGCGACGCGCTCCAGCACCTCCATGTTGGCAAACCGCAGCACCCGCCGACGCCGGGCGAATTGCGATACGACATAGATTCCCACCACCAACAGCACGATCAGCAGGAACAGGAAGAACCAGGGGTTCTTAAAGCCCGTGAGCGACACGGGGCCCAGCAGGGGCAACTTCATGTCAGCCCTCCCGAACCTGGACCCCGCGCTGCTCGACAGTCACACTAGTCGCCGCGGGTCAGCCGGCGACAAGGTCGCGGCGCTGGGTGAACTTGATGTCCAGGCTGCGTAGGTGGGTCTGCAGCCCGGCGTCCTGAATCGGGATCAGGTGTGCGGGCTCGCCGGTCTCGTTGTAATGGGCGTGCCACATCCCCGGCGGGGTGGTGAAGGCGCAACCCGGATCGGGTTGACGATGTCGCCGTGCTCATCGAGCCGAGTGCCCAGCAGGGTATAGCAGCCGCTGGGCGGCGCATCGAGGATCAGATCCAGTGCGACCGACTGGTGCCGGTGCGGGCGCTGCACCTGATTGGGGGGCAGCACACCGAACATGGCCCACAGCACGTGGGTGATGGTCAGCGTCTGCTCTTGGTTGGCGTTGGCCAGCAACACACTGACCCGGCTCTTCTCGTTGGCGCCCGGGCGCGAGGCGATCTCCTGCAACTTGGCCACCGCATCGGCACGGCAGAACTTGGTCGCGCGGAACCGCGGGTGGGTTGCGTCGGCGCCCAGGTAGCGCAGCAAGGGCTCGTCGTGCACCCAATACATGGCCGTCTCGGTGGCGGCGTAGAACACCGAACGGGTACCGGCGGGCAGCGTCAAAAAGTCGCCCTTTTCCCACTTGACCAGCTGGCCGTTGACCCGTTGTGAAGCGTCGACCGAGCTGCAACCGAATACGACGCAGGTGGCACCCGAGTCCAGATACACACCGTCGCGACGAGCCGCCGCTGTTCTGACCGATCACCGTCCCTGGTCTGCTCGGCGCTCGAGGCCGCGGGGTCCGCTTGAGAGTCTCTGGGACTCGGGTCGCAGATCCGCGGCGATTGTGGCCTCTGCCGTGAGGTGATCGATGGGTGTTCGCATCCGACCGCGGACGATCGGCACGCAATCGTCGGGGAGTTGTGTGGTGACCTCTAGACCGGAGTATGTGAGTTCATCGAGGAATCTTGGCAGATGCTCCACGGCGCCGGTGGGTATGTCGTGCAGTACGACCGCGGTGTGCTGATGATTACGGGCATCGGCGAGCGCTCGGCTGACCCATCCGCCGGGGTCGGCCCAGTCGCGCGGGACGCTGTTCCACAGGACGCAGGTGTAGTTTTCCGCGATGAGGTATTCGACCGCCGTCTGATTCAGGCAGCGCCGTTCGAGTGAGCCCTCCGTTCCCCACGGTCTAAAGTAGCGATCGATATCATCGAAATCGTCCAAAAGCTTTTGTGTGCTACGGATTTCGTGAATAGTTTCCGCAGGAGAGAGCTCGCCGAGAGGTAGGCCGTGGGTGAAGGAGTGATTGCCGATCCGATGCCCCTCACGCACAGCACGCGCTATGAGCCGATGTCCCGCCGGCGAAGAAATATTCGCTCCGACGACGAAGAATATGGCGGACATGTGACGCTGGGCGAGTATATCGAGAACCCGATCGGTGACACCTGGGGTCGGGCCGTTGTCGAAGGTCAAAGTGATCTTCTTGGACAAGAGAGCCTCATGCATAGCAGGTCCTTCTTTCGGGCCCGATCCAGTCAAAAGGGTATCGCGGTCCGGGTCCTCGATCCCGGGCAGCCGGATGGATCCGCAGCGTTGCTTGCTCTGTACCCGTAACCGGCATCCGGACTACTCCCCAGTCGCGTCACCACTTGCCTGACTGATCGATCAGGCAGTACCCTATTGGGGAGCGAAGAAAATGACGAGAGGAGTCGATGTTGACCGCAACAGTTTCGAAGGCTGAGGACGCTGCTGGTTCCGCCGTCACCGCCCGCGACGCCCGACAGCGAATCCTGCAGACCACGATGCAGTGCTTCTGCGCGTACGGGTATGAAAAGTCTTCGATGAAGCTGATCTCGGCAAAGGCCGGCGTTTCGCAGACGCTGCTGCACTATCACTTCGAGACGAAGGAAAAACTCTTTCAGACGGCGATTGGCGACATGGCTAAGACAATGTTCGCCACGGCGTCGGCCCAACTGTCGCACGGAGTCTCCGTGCGTGATGGTCTGACCGAGGCGGCAGGTCTGCTTTACACACTGTTCATCGACAACCTCGACTCGGTCACGTTCATGGTCGAGTTCGCCGCCGCGGCCAACCACAACGAGTTCTTGCGGACTGCGTATGTCGACTATCGCGATACTCAGCGTCGGCAGTTCGGTGAGGCGCTGCGCACTATCGCTGGTGCCGATGCGCCGCAGGGCTTGATCGACGAGTCGGTGCGTCTCGTCGAAATCGTGCTGCTGGGCATGTCGATGCAGCGCCCGTTCGTGTCCGACAGTTCAGACTTCCGCGGCGACTTCGACGCTATCGCCCAGATGCTCGCCGCCCGCCTCACCGAAGGATTGGATTCGAGGCGCCGCTGATGACCCAGAACGTCACCACTGCGGCAGAGCCGCCGATGGTCGAAGACGCTGTGACGGGGTCCGGCGCCAGACGTATCTTCGTGCGCCGCTACGACAACGACAATGCCGACTATGTCTTGGTGCTAGTACATGGCACCGCCGGGAACAGCGAGAGTTACGACGCGTTCGCCGAGCACATGCGCCACCACTTTCGGGCGGCGGTCTATTCGTTCGACCTGACCGGGCACGGCCGCACCGAAGGCGAAGCGGGCGTGTTCAGCTTCGAGGCCTTCCTCGAAGACACCAGGGCAGTCACCGATTACGCGGCACGACGCACTTGTTTGCCCGTTGTCGTGCACGGCGCGAGCCAGGGCGGCGAAGTCGCGTTTCACGCCCTCGACGCGTGCCCGGCCGTGGTTGCTGGTGTGTGCATGAACATCTTGTTGAACCACGAGGCGCCAATGAGCCCGGCGATCCGGTTGTTCCAGTCGCGTCCAGCGAAATACCTGGCCGACAAGTTGGGCGATCGGCTGCCGATCCCGCTGCGGCGATTCGTCGACTTCAAGGCCGCCTACCAAGAAGACCCCGAGCTGCTGCACGCGAAGAAGCAAGACCCGCTCTACGTCTGGTCTTATGGGTTCAAGAGCTACCACTCGGTGTTCAACTATGTGCCGCCACGGCCCGCCTCCGCCAACACGAAACCTGTCCTGATCGCCTGCGGCGAGTACGACGAAATCGTCGGCGCCGAGCACTGCCGGGCATGCTTTGAGCGAATCGGCGGGACCAAAGACTTTTTTATGATGCCCGGCGGCGGCCATCAGCTCATGTTGTTCGACAAGATCGTCTACAGCCGCGTGATCGACTCGTGGATTCGGGAACGTGTACTCGGCAAGGCCCAATCGTGGGAAGCGCCGCTGGAACCCGAAGAGCGGACCTACTTCGAGTTTCTCGATCGTGAACGGGTCAACGACGCATCGGGCGAGCCCGAGTACCGCTATTCGATGCTCGATCGCGTGCTGATGCGGATCGGCAACGGCACGATCGAGCGTGGGGTGCGCTACTTCTCCAACGCCGACGTCAGCGAGCAGTGGCGTTTCACCGCAGAAATGGTCGGCGAAATCGACTACGCTGCATGGAATTTCCTACACGACTACCTACCATCCATAAATGATCGACGCCCGCAGATGGCAGTGGTCGGCTGTGGCAGCGGCGGAGCGATCGCAGGATTGCTCGACCGATATCCGGATTTGCGCGACTGGGACATCGTCGGTATCGACGTCGACTACAAGGCGATCGCCGCAGCCCGCAAGTACTTTGCCGACACGGCCAGTGTCGACTTCATTGCCGGCGACGCACGAAACGCGGATGTGTTGGCGGCCAGTCGATTCGACCTTATTTACCTGCACGGAATCCTCGACCACTGCACAGAGCACCGCCGTCTGATGGACAGCGTATTTCGCGCGCTGAAGCCCGGCGGCCGCATGTTCTATGTCGCACCAGATCGCAACCTGTTCACATGGCTTTGTTTCGTCACGATCGGGCCGCTGTTCGTGTTCGGTCTGCACAAGCCCAACCACGACTTTCGGCGATTCCCTCGCCCCGCCGAATTAAACACTATCCTCCAGCGCGCGGGTTTCGAGCTGGTGCCCAGGCGGGGCCGGTCGACTGCGCCGGCCATGGTTGGCATCGAATACAAGACAGGGATGAATCCGTTCCCGGTGCGGAGATCGGTGCGCGATCGCGTCCTCGGCGAGGAGATCTTCGAGCACACTGACCCCAGGTGGTGGGTGCACAACGGCTTCATCGGCGAGTACGCGGGAGTGGCCGAAAAATCGAGCGGATGAATTTTCGGGTTCAGTGTTCGAATCTTCGCGTACGGGTGCACAGCCGCTTTAGCACATCGATGCTGCCAGCTAGCCGATCAACACCGCATACCGCGGCTTGATCACTTCGTCGATTATCGCCAGCCGCTCGTCGAAAGGAATGAACGCCGACTTCATCGCGTTGATGGTGAACCGCTCGAGGTCGCTCCACCCGTAGCCGAAAGCTTCCACCAATCGGTACATTTCGAGGCTCATCGAGGTATCGCTCATCAGCCGGTTGTCGGTGTTGACGGTCACCCGAAACCGCGTGCGGGCCAGCAGATCGAACGGGTGGTCGGCGATGTTTTTGACCGCGCCCGTTTGCACGTTCGAGCTGGGGCACAGCTCCAGCGGAATTCGCTTGTCCCGCAAGATCGATGCCAGCCTGCCCAATCGGACGCCGCCGTCGGCGAGGACGTCGATGTCGTCGACGATACGCACTCCATGACCCAGCCGGTCGGCGCCGCAGAACGCGATCGCCTCATGGATGGAAGGCAGCCCGAACGCCTCACCGGCGTGAATGGTGAAGCGCGCGTTGTGGTCTCGCATGTACTCGAAAGCGTCCAGGTGCCGCGTCGGCGGGTTGCCGGCCTCGGCGCCGGCGATGTCGAATCCGACCACCCCCTTGTCCCGGAAGCGGATCGCCAGCTCGGCGATCTCCCGGGACACCGCGGCGTGCCGCATGGCGGTGACCAACAGGCGCACCATAATCGGTCGGCCCGCGGTGGCACAGGCCTTCTCGCCGTCGGCAAAGCCGGCCAGCACGGTGTCGACGATCTCGTCGAAGGACAGCCCACGGTCGATGTGCAACTCGGGCGCGAATCGCACCTCGGCGTAGACCACCGAATCGGCGGCCAGATCCTCCACACACTCGTAGGCCACGCGATGCAGCGCATCGGGTGTCTGCATCACCGCCACGGTGTGCGAAAACGGCTCCAGGTAGCGCTCCAGCGAGCCGCTGTGCGACTGGGTGCGAAACCACGTCGCCAGCTCGTCGACATCGGTGGTGGGCAACCCGTCGTAGCCGGTCTGGCCGGCGACGTCCACCACCGTCGACGGGCGCAGCCCGCCGTCCAGATGATCGTGCAGCAGGGCCTTGGGTGCTTGGCGGATCTGCGCCAGATCCAGTGGTGTCCTCACTTGACGATCCGATCGATGATCAGCGGTCGCGAGACCGGCGGTGTGCCGCCGACGCTCCAGCCGTCGTCCAGCTCGGCCATCGCGGCGCCGAAGCGCTCCGGGGTCTCGGTGTACAGGGTGAATAACGGCTCACCGGGCGCGACCGGCTCGCCCGGACGACGGTGAATCCTGATACCGGCGCCCAGCTGCACCCGTTCTCCCGGACGGGATCTACCCGCACCGAGCCGCCAAGCTGCCATCCCTACCGCCATCGCGTCGATATCGCCCATTGTGCCGCCCCGGCCGGCGGTCACGGTCTCGGAGTGCGTACCGATTGGCAACGGTACCGACAAATCACCGCCCTGGGCCGCGACGAGCTGACGAAAACGGTCCATCGCGGTTCCGTCCCGCAGCGTCTGGGCGGGATCGCGGTCGTCGATGCCGGCCAGCTCGAGCATCTCTTCGGCCAACCGCAGCGTCAGCTCCACCACGTCGGGCGGGCCGCCGCCGGCCAGCACCTCGCACGCCTCGGCAACCTCGAGGGCGTTGCCGACGGTCGCGCCCAGCGGGCAGTTCATGTCCGTCAGCAGCGCGCGGGTGGGCACCCCGTGTGCGGCGCCCAACTCGACCATGGTGTGGGCCAGCTCGCGGCACTGTGCCCGTGCGGGCAGCAACGCCCCGGAGCCGACTTTCACGTCGAGCACCAGCGCGCCCGCCCCCTCGGCCAGCTTCTTGCTCATCACCGAGCTGGCGATCAGCGGCAGCGACTCGACGGTGGCGGTGACGTCGCGCAGCGCGTACAGCTTCTTGTCGGCTGCCGCCAGCTGGCCGGCGGCGAAAATCGCCGCGCCGACGTCACACAGTTGTTCGCGCACTCGCTGGATCGATAGCTCTACGGTGAAGCCCGCGATGGATTCCAGCTTGTCGAGGGTGCCGCCGGTATGGCCCAACCCGCGGCCGGACGCCTTGGGCACCGCGGCACCGCAGGCGGCGACGATGGGTATCAACGCCAGTGTGGTCTTGTCTCCGACGCCACCGGTGGAATGCTTGTCCACGGTGGCCAGTGGCTTTCCCCGCTTGCCGCCAATGCGCAGATCGCGGAAATCCATCACTTCGCCCGACGCCACCATCGCCGTCGTCCACCTGGCGATCTCGCCGCGGTCCATGCCACGCCAAAAGATCGCCATCAACAGCGCCGCCATCTGCTCGTCGGCGACCCGCCCTTCGGTGTATGCGCCGATGACCCAGTCGATGGCGGCATCGGAGAGCCGGCCGCCGTCGCGCTTGGTCCTGATCACCGTCGGCGCATCGAATGCGGAATCCGTCACGAACGTCCCCGGGCCAGATCGTCGGGACCAAAAGCGTCGGGCAGCAGGTCGCCAAGCCGGCGGGGTCCGGCCGGATGGTCGATCAGCAGCCCGGGGCCACCATGCTCGAGCAACACCTGACGGCACCGCCCGCACGGCATCAGCAGCGACCCGTGGGAATCCACGCACACCAGTGCGACCAGCCGGCCCCCGCCGGTGGAATGTAGGGCGCTCACCACGCCACACTCGGCACAGAGACCAAGGCCATATGAGGCGTTCTCCACATTGCATCCGGTGACCAGACGGCCGTCGTCGGCCACCGCGGCCGCGCCGACTCCGAAGCGCGAATACGGCGCATACGCGCCCGCCGCTGCGTGGATTGCTTTGTCCCGCAGCATATTCCAGTCGATATCAGGCATACGGCAACTCCGCTCACCCATGGGCGAATTACGACTGTCACCCTAGCCCTGACACGGCACTTCGGTTGACGGACTGTTGGCGCAAGCGCCACCTGAATAGAGCTAAGCTCAAGTGCCCGGCGTGAGTGTCGTTTAACGTCCGAGAAGGCGGTGAGGACCGGGGTGAGAACGCAGGCGGCAACCGCGGATCCGGCAAAGGTATCGGCACCGTCGCGCAAGCGGCGGCCACCACGGACCCTGTACCGGGGAGACCCCGGCATGTGGGCGTGGGTGTTGCATCGCATCAGCGGCGCGACGATTTTCTTCTTCCTGTTCGTCCACGTCCTGGATGCCGCGATGCTGCGGGTCAGTCCGCAGACCTACAACGCGGTGATCCATGACTACCAGACCCCGATCGTCGGCCTGATGGAGTTCGGGTTGGTCGCCGCCGTGCTCTTCCACGCGCTGAACGGGATCCGGGTGATCTTAATCGATTTCTGGGCCGACGGCCCCCGCTACCAGCGGCTGATGCTGTGGATCGTCGGCGTGGTCTACCTGCTGCTGATGGTGCCGGCGGCGGTGGTGCTGGGCATCCACATGATGGAGCACTTCCGATGAGCACCCCCGACCTTCAGCCCGGCCCCCCATCCCAAAGAGGCCAGATAGCACCGGTCAGGCAGCGCAGCCACGACCGCCCCGCCAGCCTCGACAATCCGCGCTCCCCGCGGCGCCGCGCCGGAATCCCCAACTTCGAGAAATTCGCCTGGCTGTTCATGCGGTTTTCCGGAGTCGCGCTGGTGTTCTTGGCGATCGGGCACGTGTTCGTGATGCTGATGTGGGACGACGGTGTGTACCGCATCGACTTCAACTACGTGGCGCAGCGCTGGGCTTCGCCGTTCTGGCAGACCTGGGACCTGCTGCTGTTGTGGCTGGCGCAATTGCACGGCGGCAACGGGCTGCGCACCATCATCGACGACTACAGCCGCAAAGACAGCACCCGATTCTGGCTGAAGTCACTGCTGGCGTTGTCGATGCTGTTCACGCTGATGCTGGGCACCTACGTAGTGCTGACCTTCGACCCGAACATCTCGTGAAAGGCGACCGGTGATCTCCCAACACCGATACGACGTGGTGATCGTCGGCGCGGGCGGTGCCGGGATGCGGGCCGCGGTAGAAGCGGGTCCGCGCGTTCGTACTGCGGTGCTGACCAAGCTGTACCCCACCCGCAGCCACACCGGCGCCGCCCAGGGCGGGATGTGCGCCGCGCTGGCCAATGTCGAAGACGACAACTGGGAATGGCACACGTTCGACACCGTCAAGGGCGGCGACTACCTCGCCGACCAGGACGCCGTGGAGATCATGTGCAAGGAAGCCATCGACGCGGTGCTCGATCTCGAGAAAATGGGGATGCCGTTCAACCGCACCCCCGAGGGCCGCATCGACCAGCGCCGTTTCGGCGGGCACACCCGTGAACACGGCAAGGCCCCGGTGCGCCGGGCCTGCTACGCCGCCGACCGCACCGGCCACATGATCCTGCAGACCCTCTACCAGAACTGCGTCAAGCACGACGTGCAATTCTTCAACGAGTTCTACGCGCTGGACCTGGTGCTCACCCAGACGCCGAGCGGCCCGGTCGCCACCGGCGTGGTCGCCTACGAGCTGGCCACCGGCGAGATCCATGTCTTCCACGCCAAGGCCGTCGTGATCGCGACCGGCGGTTCGGGCCGGATGTACAAGACGACCTCCAACGCCCATACCCTCACCGGCGACGGCATCGGCATCGTGTTCCGCAAGGGACTTCCTTTGGAAGACATGGAGTTTCACCAGTTCCATCCGACCGGCCTGGCCGGCCTGGGCATCTTGATCTCCGAAGCCGTGCGCGGCGAGGGCGGCCGGTTGCTCAACGGCCAGGGAGAGCGGTTCATGGAGCGCTACGCCCCGACGATCGTCGATCTGGCACCGCGGGACATCGTCGCCCGCTCGATGGTGCTGGAAGTCCTGGAGGGCCGCGGCGCCGGCCCGCACAAGGACTACGTCTACATCGACGTCCGCCACCTCGGCGAGGATGTGCTGGAGGCAAAGCTGCCCGACATCACCGAGTTCGCCCGCACCTATCTGGGCGTGGACCCGGTGCACGAGTTGGTCCCGGTCTATCCGACGTGTCATTACGTGATGGGCGGCATTCCGACCACCGTCACCGGACAGGTGTTGGCCGACAACACTTCCGTCGTTCCGGGCCTGTACGCGGCCGGCGAGTGCGCGTGCGTATCGGTGCACGGCGCCAACCGGCTGGGCACCAACTCACTGCTGGATATCAACGTCTTCGGCCGCCGGGCCGGCATCGCCGCGGCCAACTACGCTTTGGCACACGGCTTCGTCGACATGCCCCCGAACCCGGCGGCGATGGTCGTCGGCTGGGTGGGCGACATCCTCTCCGAGCACGGCAACGAGCGCGTCGCCGATATCCGGGGAGCCCTGCAGCAGACGATGGACAACAACGCCGCGGTGTTCCGCACCGAGGAGACGCTGAAGCAGGCGCTCACCGACATCCACGCCTTGAAGGAACGGTATTCTCGAATAACCGTGCACGACAAAGGAAAACGCTTCAACAGCGACCTGCTCGAAGCCATCGAGTTGGGCTTTTTGCTGGAACTGGCCGAAGTCACCGTGGTCGGGGCCTTGAACCGCAAGGAGTCCCGCGGCGGCCACGCCCGCGAAGACTACCCGAACCGCGACGACGTCAACTACATGCGCCACACCATGGCCTACAAGCAGGGCACCGATCTGCTTAGCGACATCGCGCTGGACTTCAAGCCCGTCGTGCAGACTCGTTACGAACCCAAGGAGCGGAAGTACTGATGACCAAAGGCGATGCCTTCGAGCCGGAAGGGGCACCCGAGACTGCGCTGGAACCGCCCTCCCCCGCAAGCGGGAGGTGCCCCCTGCCGCCCATCCCCGAGGGCGCGGTGATGGTGACCGTGAAGATCGCCAGGTACAACCCCGACCAGCCCGAGGCTTTCACGAAAACCGCTGGCTGGCAAAGCTTTCGGGTGCCGTGCCTGCCCAGCGATCGGCTGCTCAACCTGTTGATCTACATCAAGAGCTACCTGGACGGGACGCTGACCTTCCGGCGATCCTGTGCCCACGGGGTGTGCGGCTCCGACGCCATGCGCATCAACGGTGTCAACCGGCTGGCCTGCAAAGTGCTGATCCGCGATTTGCTGCCTCAAAAGCCGAATAAGCCTGGAAAAGGGTTGACCGTCACGGTCGAACCCATCCGCGGACTGCCGGTGGAAAAGGACCTGGTTGTCAACATGGAGCCGTTCTTCGACGCCTACCGCGCGGTGAAGCCATACCTGGTCACCAGCGGCAACCCGCCGACCCGAGAACGCATCCAGAGCCCGACCGACCGCGCCCGCTACGACGACACCACCAAGTGCATCCTGTGCGCAGCCTGCACCACCAGCTGCCCGGTGTTCTGGCATGAGGGCAGCTACTACGGCCCGGCGGCGATCGTCAACGCACATCGCTTCATCTTCGACAGCCGCGACGAGGCCGCGGCCGAGCGCCTCGACATCCTCAACGAGGTGGACGGCGTGTGGCGGTGCCGGACCACGTTCAACTGCACCGACGCGTGCCCCCGTGGCATCGAAGTCACCAAGGCGATCCAAGAGGTCAAGCGCGCGCTGATGTTCTCGCGCTGAGCGCGTGGCCTTGCTCTCAGCGGCGAGCGTGCGAAAAATGCCGCCGTTTGCGGCGTGTTGCCGCGCAGACACGCGCGTTCGCGCTCGGGAGAGTCGTCACACATTCGGGGGCTGCCTCGTCTGACGGGTATGACACAGAAAACCCGCATCGAGCCCCTCCCACCGCAGCGCGCCGGACTGCTGACCCGCGCCATGTATCGGGTAGCCAAGCGGCGCTACGGCCAAGTTCCCGAACCGTTCGCCGTGGCCGCGCATCATCGCAAACTGATGATCGCCGGCGCCGTGCACGAGACCATGATCGACCGGGCGTCGAAAACGCTGCCGGTCAGCGTGCGCGAGCTTGCGGTGTTCTGGACGGCGCGCGCGATCGGCTGTTCCTGGTGCGTCGATTTCGGGTCCATGTTGCAGCGCCTGGACGGCCTGGACATGGAGCGGCTCAAAGACATCGATTATTACGCCACCTCAACGGCATTCAGCGACGACGAGCGCGCCGCGATCGCCTATGCCGACGCGATGACGACCGATCCGCATTCGGTCACCGACGAGCAGGTCGCCGACCTGCGAGGTCGCTTCGGCGATGCCGGAGTGATCGAGCTGACCTATCAGATCGGGGTGGAGAACATGCGGGCGCGGATGAACTCCGCGCTGGGCATCACCGAGCAGGGCTTCAGTTCCGGTGACGCCTGCCGCGTTCCCTGGGCGACCGAGACCGCAGCGGAGAGCCGGTGAACTTATCGGGGTTGGCGATATCCCATAGGGCACAGACCTTTCCCTCACGCACGGTGATCGCCAGGATGCGCGGCAGCATTTCGCGGTAGCCGTCACCACCGGGGCTTCCCGCCGTGTAAGCGCCCAGTTCACCGTTGACCAGCCCCAGCTGATTCGACGAGAAAAACGCGGGGCCGTAGCGGCGGGCCAAACCGAGCATGAACCGGACCACCTTGTCCCGCCCGTGGATAACCTGAACGGCGGTGGGCGCCTTGCCATCCGAATCGCCGGTGAAGGTCACGTCCGGATGCAACAGCGCCACCACGGTGTCCACATCGCCGGCGGCCATGGCGGCCATCAGCCGGCCGACCACCTCGTTGTGCGAGGAATCGGGTTGCCCGGATATTGAGGGCGGCTGCGCCGCGTGCCCGGTCAGGGCCTTGCGGGCCCGCGACGCCAGCTGCCGGGCGGCGGGTTCGCTGGTTTTGAGCACCTCGGCCACTTCGGCGAAGGGCATGGTGAATCCGTCGTGCAGCACGAAGGCGACCCGCTGGTCCGGAGACAGGCGCTCTAGCACCACCATCGCCGCGAACCGGGCATCCTCGGCGGCCACCACGGCAGACAGCGGATCGGCTTCTTGAGAACCTGGGAAACCGGTGACCACCGGTTCGGGCAGCCAATTTCCGGTGTAGGTCTCGTGACGATGGGCGGCCGACCGCAACTTGTCCAGGCCGAGCCGGCTCACCACGGTGGTCAGCCACGCCCGCAGGTCGGTGATCGCTTTGTGCTGCGCGTCCCAGCGCAGCCAGGCTTCCTGCACGATGTCCTCGGCGTCGGCCACGGTGCCCGTCAGCCGGTAGGCGACCGCCATCAGATGCGGCCGCAAGGCTTCGAATTGGGCGACCTCCTGCGCTGAGGTCATGGCCCGAGCGTAACGCTACCGACACTTCCGACGCCGAGAACCCGCAGTGGCGTTACGCTCGCGACGATGACACAACACCTGTGGCTGCACTTCGCCCGGCACGGCGCGGGCATCACGCCGCCGATCATCACTCGCGGCGAGGGTGTCACCATCTTCGACGACCGCGGCAAAAGCTACCTGGACGCGCTGTCCGGGCTGTTCGTGGTGCAGGTCGGTCACGGCCGCGCCGAACTCGCCGAGGTCGCGGCCCGCCAGGCGCAAACGTTGGCGTTCTTCCCGTTGTGGGGATATGCCACCCCGACCGCGATCGAGCTCGCCGAGCGCCTCGCGCGCTACGCCCCGGGCGACCTGAACCGGGTGTTCTTCACCACCGGCGGCACCGAGGCCGTCGAGACCGCGTGGAAACTGGCCAAGCAGTACTTCAAGCTCACCGGCAAACCCGGTAAGCACAAAGTGATTTCGCGATCGATCGCCTACCATGGCACTACTCAGGGCGCGCTGGCGATCACCGGGCTTCCCTTGTATAAGGCGCCGTTCGAGCCGGTGACGCCGGGCGGTTTCCGGGTGCCCAACACGAACTTCTACCGTGCGCCCGAACCGTATGCCGACGACGTCAAGGCCTTCGGGCAGTGGGCCGCCGACCGGATCGCCGAGGCGATCGAGTTCGAGGGACCCGAGACGGTCGCCGCGGTATTCCTGGAACCGGTGCAAAACGCCGGCGGCTGCATCCCCCCTCCCCCGGGCTATTTCGAACGGGTGCGCCAGATCTGCGACGAGTACGACGTGCTCCTGGTTTCTGATGAGGTGATCTGCGCGTTCGGCCGGATCGGGTCGATGTTCGCGTGCGACGACTTCGGCTACGTGCCCGACATGATCACCTGCGCCAAGGGAATGACGTCGGGCTACTCACCGATCGGCGCGATGATCGCCAGCGAGAAGTTGTTCGAGCCGTTCAACGACGGCAGCACCGTCTTTCCGCACGGCTACACGTTTGGCGGCCACCCGGTTTCGGCAGCCGTCGGGCTGGCCAACCTCGAGATCTTCGAACGTGAGGGTCTGGGCGATCGCGTCAAGCAGCACGCGTCCGCCTTCCGCGCCACCCTGGAGAAGTTGTACGACCTGCCCATCGTCGGTGACGTGCGCGGCGAGGGGTACTTCTACGGCGTCGAACTGGTCAAGGACAAAGCGACCAAGGAAACGTTCAGCGACTCCGAATGCGAACGGCTGCTGCACGGCTACGTCTCCCCCGCGCTCTTTGAAGCCGGGCTCTATTGCCGCGCCGACGACCGGGGCGACCCCGTCATCCAGGTGGCGCCCCCGCTGATCAGCGGTCAGGCCGAGTTCGACACCATCGAATCCATTTTGCGCAGTGTGCTTACCGAGGCCTGGAAGAGGCTCTAGCGGTTACCTATTCCCCAGATAGGCAGCGGCGGGGACCCGCTTGACCGCGTCGGCGGCCATCACAACCTCCCGAGCGTGCGGGGCGGTCGGGTTGTGCACGAACCGCGATACAGCGTTGCAAAGCCAGGCGAGCGCGGACCGGAGGTCGGGATCGGGTGTGGCGTCACGATGCAGCTTCAGCTCTGCCAACACCAGATCAAGCCCGGAGCGCCGAACCTGGGTTCCCTTCTCCACTTGCTTGAGCAGATATCTCAGCGATCGCGGAGCGGGACTAGACGCACCACTAGCGCCATCGCGCCGGCCCCACCACTTCGACCACGAACGATCTTTTGGAATGGCAAACCCTTTTGGACATCGGCAGGGGATTGGCTGTTGTCACGCTGACCGCATGCCAGCGTAATGGTTCGGCTGTGTTCCTGCCGGTCACAGTCGGGGCCTGGAGACCAAGGCTCTTGCCGATGAGCTTGTAACCTCCGTCCCACCAGTCACAGCGCGGCTCCCCGGGATCGGGCCTCCGATCGCCTACTCTGCACAGACGATGACCTTCTTACGTTCCGCGTCATGCCTGGCAGCGGCGATTTTCATGATGGCCGCCCCGGCGGTGCTGGGTGCGCCGACGGCTATCCCGATCGGAAAGGCTGAGCCCGGTGCCGAACCCAATGCCGCGCCGGCAAACTGCCCGTACAAGGTGAACACCCCACCCGCGGTGGATTCGTCGGAGGTGCCGCAAGCCGGCGACCCGCCGATCCCGCTGGCGGTGCCGCCCAAGCCGGTCGGCGGCGAGGCACTGGGCAGCTGCGGCATCCTCGCCGCGCCCGATACGCCGCCGCTGCCCACCGACGTGTCCGCCGACGCGTGGCTGGTGGCCGATCTCGACAGCGGTGCGGTCATCGCCGCCCGCGACCCGCACGGCCGTCACCGCCCGGCCAGCATCATCAAGGCGCTGACCGCGATGGCGTCCATCAACAACCTCAACCTCAACAAGTCGGTGCCCGGCAGCGCCGAGGACGCCGCCGCCGAGGGCACCAAGGTCGGCGTGACAGAAGGCGGGATGTACACCGTCAACCAGCTGCTGCACGGGCTGCTGATGCACTCGGGCAACGACGCCGCGCACGCGTTGGCCGTGCAGCTCGGCGGTATGCAGACGGCGTTGCAGAAGATCAACGTGCTGGCCGCCAAACTCGGCGGCCGCGACACCCGGGTGGCGACGCCGTCCGGACTGGACGGTCCCGGCATGAGCACCTCGGCCTACGACATCGGCCTGTTCTATCGCTACGCCTGGCAGAACCCCGTCTTCGCCGACATCGTCGCGACCCGGACCTTCGACTTCCCCGGCCACGGCGACCACCCCGGCTACGAGCTGGAAAACGACAACAAGCTCCTCTACAACTATCCCGGCGCGCTGGGCGGAAAGACCGGTTACACCGACGATGCCGGCCAGACCTTCGTGGGCGCGGCCAACCACAACGGACGACGGTTGGTGGCGGTGCTACTGCACGGGACGCGGCAGCCGATCGCTCCGTGGCAACAGGCGGCGCACCTGCTGGACTACGGGTTCAGCACCCCGCAGGGCACCCAAGTCGGCACGCTGACCGAACCCGATCCCTCGCTGATGCCCGCCAAGCGCGACAGTGCCGCCGACCGGCAAGGCAATGGCGCCCAGGCCGCCGGGATCATGCCGTCGGCGGACACACTGCCGATTCGGGTGGGCGTGGCCGTCTTCGGCGCGATCATCGTGTTTGGATTGATCATGGTCGCACGCTCGATGAACCGCCGGCCGCAACATCGTTGAACCCCAACACCGCCGGTGAGTCGCCGCGCCCGTCGCGGCGGGGCCTGCTGGTTGGGCTCACCGCCGCCAGCGTCGGCGTCATCTACGGTTACGACCTGTCCATCATCGCCGGCGCGCAGCTGTTCGTCACCGAGGACTTCGGACTCACGACACGGCAACAAGAACTGCTGACGACGATGGTGGTGATCGGCCAGATCGCCGGAGCATTCGGTGCCGGCGTGCTCGCCAACGCAATCGGGCGAAAAAAGTCGGTGGTGCTGATCCTCGTCGCTTACGCAATGTTCGCGCTGCTGGGTGCGTTCTCGGTCTCGCTGCCGATGCTGTTGGTGGCACGATTCCTGCTGGGTCTGACCATCGGCGTGTCGGTGGTGGTCGTCCCGGTATACGTGGCGGAATCGGCTCCGGCAGCGGTGCGCGGATCGCTGCTGACGTCCTATCAACTGGCAACCGTCAGCGGACTCATCCTCGGCTACCTGACCGGTTACCTGTTGGCCGGCGCACACAGCTGGCGGTGGATGCTGGGGCTGGCCGCCGTACCCGCGACGCTGCTGCTGCCGTTGTTGGTTCGGATGCCCGATACCGCTCGCTGGTACCTGCTGAAGGGCCGGGTCGACGACGCCCGCGTGGCGCTGCTGCGCGTGGAGCCCACCGCGAACGCCGAAGAAGAGCTTGCCGAGATCGGCCGCGCTTTGGGCGAAGGTAGTGGCGGCATGTCCGAGATGCTGCGACAACCGTATTTGCGGGCCACCATCTTCGTGATCACACTCGGCTTTCTGATCCAGATCACCGGCATCAACGCGATCATCTACTACAGCCCACGGATATTCGAAGCCATGGGCTTCACCGGCAATTTCGCGCTGCTGGGGTTGCCGGCACTGGTTCAGGTCGCCGGTTTGGCGGCCGTGTGCACCTCGCTGCTTCTCGTCGACCGGCTGGGCCGGCGCCCAATCCTGTTGTCCGGCATCGCCATGATGATCGCCGCCGACGCCGTGCTGATGGTCGTGTTCGCCCGAGGTCTCGGCGGCGCGATTTTCGGGTTCGCCGGCGTGCTGCTGTTCATCATCGGCTTCACCTTGGGTTTCGGCTCTCTGGGCTGGGTGTACGCCAGCGAAAGCTTCCCGTCCCGGCTGCGGTCCATCGGGTCGAGCACGATGCTCACCGCCAACCTGGTGGCCAACGCGATCGTCGCCGCCGTTTTTCTGACCATGCTGCATTCACTCGGCGGCGCAGGGACTTTCGCGATATTCGCGTTTTTCGCGGTGGTCGCTTTCGGCGTCGTCTACCGGTATGCGCCGGAGACCAAGGGCCGTCAGCTCGAGGAGATCCGGCACTTCTGGGAGAACGGCGGACGGTGGCCCTGATCTGCGCGGGCACCATGGTCCTCGACGGGCAGATCTGCCGGCCCGGATGGTTAGAGACGTCCGGCGGGCGGATTCGGGGCTGCGGGGCTGGCCCACCGCCCCGGCCACCCGACAAAGACTTTCCCGATTGCACTGTGGTGCCTGGCTTTATCGACGTGCATGTGCACGGCGGGGGCGGAGCCTCGTATACCGACATCGATGGCATCGCCGATGCCGCGGGCTTTCACCTGCGGCATGGCACCACCACGACGCTGGCCAGCCTGGTGACTACCTCGCCCGGCGAGCTGATCGCCGGGGTGCGCGCGCTCGCCGAAGCTGCTTGGCAGGGCACCGTCGCCGGCATCCACCTGGAGGGCCCGTGGCTGAGCCGGGCACACTGCGGCGCGCACGACGGCACCCAGATGCGTGATCCGGACCCCGCCGAAATCGATGCCGTGCTCGCCGCGGGCGGCGCCGCGATCCGGATGGTCACGCTGGCGCCCGAGCTGCCGGGAACCGATGCGGCCATCCGGCGTTTTCTCGACGCGGGAGTTGTCGTGGCGGTGGGACATACGGATGCGACCTACGAACAGACCGAACGAGCCATCGCCCAGGGCGCCACGGTCGGCACCCACCTGTTCAACGCGATGCCGCCGCTGCACCACCGCGAGCCCGGACCGGCGCTCGCTTTGCTGCAGGATCCGGACGTGACCGTCGAGCTCATCGCCGACGGCGTGCACGTGCACCCGGCCGTGGCACAGGCAGTGATCGAGGCCGCCGGACCCGGCCGGGTTGCCGTGATCACAGATGCCATTGCCGCGGCCGGCTGCGAGGACGGAGAGTTTCGGCTTGGCGCGGCGCCGATCGACGTCGTATCCGGTGTGGCGCGGGTGCGCGGAACGTCGACGATCGCGGGCAGCACCGCCACTATGGATCAGCTCTTTCGCAACGTGGCCGGGCTCGCGGGGTTGGTAGCCGCGGTGCACATGACCGCGACGACGCCGGCGCGGGCTCTCGGCCTTGAGCATGTGGGCCGACTGCGGGCCGGCTATGACGCCAGTCTTGTTGTGCTGGACCGTGATTTACAGGTCGCCGCCGTCATGGTGCGCGGCGACTGGCGAGCAGACGGTAGCCGATCGAGGTTTCGAGCGACCGAACTCCGTACGTTCTCGATGCGGCATGTCACAGGGTGCTCCGTTACCGCGTCATACATGTGAATCGCCATCAACGTAGGAGGTCATGACGGATGCGCTGCTATGGACGTTGCAAATAGCGCTTGCCGCGATCTTCACCGTATCGGGCCTGGCAAAGATCAGCCTTCCCAAGGACCGACTCATCGCGAGTGGGCAAACCGGCGTTACGCCGTTTCCGCTGCCGGTGATCCGTGTGACCGCGTTTTGCGAATTGCTCAGCACCGTAGGCGTTCTGCTACCCCGGCTGGTAGGTCTCACCGCGTTTTTCACCCCGGTCGCCGCGGGTGGTTTCGCGATTGTCATGGTGGGCGCTACCATCTTCGCCGAGCAGATGCGCGTGGCTTCCGACAATGCCAGGAGCAGTTAGCTGACCAGCTAACGCGGCCAACGCGCTAACCGGAAAAAGGCCAGCGCGCCAACGGCGCCCAAGGCCATCGCGGTCAGCGTCTGACGCGTACTGAGTCCCTCGTCCAGTTGCACTCGTGGGGCGATGATCGCAGGCGCGGGAGGGCCGACGTGCCGGGCACGCGGATCATCGGATGCTGTCGCCGCCCAAGCGGTGCAGAACAGAACAAGATACGCGGTGATATAAGCGAATACCATCAAACCCAGCACCGGCCCGAAGGTGGCACCCGCCGGGCTGCGCAGCACCACCTTCAGATAGATCGACCCCACCTGCTTGAACAGTTCGAAGCCGATCGCCGCCATCAACCCGGCCCGCATCGAATCGACCAAGCTGACCTTGTCGCGCGGCAGCCGGGCAATCATCCAGGCGAACAGCAGCCACGACACCAACGTCGAGATCACTATCGAGACAAGCCAAAAGAGCCAGTCGAACACCGAAAACTCCGGTATGCCAAGCCATTTCAGTAGCGCAGCCAGGGGCGCGGCGTGACCGAGAGTGGTGAGACCGATGGTCGCCATGGTCACCGCGAACGTCCCCAAGATCGCCATCAGATCGGAAAGCTTGTTGCGCACGAAGCCCGGTGAGTCGATGCGTTGCTCCCACCACATCTCGGTCAACGCTTGCCGCAGGTGCGATATCCAGCTCAGACCCCCCCAAACCGCGGTCGCCAGGCCGATGACGCCGATCGACGCCCGCGCGGCGATAGCCGAGTTGATCAAGTCGAGCAGCTGATCACTCAGCGGACCGGACACCTGGGACCGGATGTGGTCGTCGATCGTGCTCAGCAACTGGGGCCGCCGGGACAGCATGAATCCGAAGACCGCGAAACCGACCATGAGCAATGGAAATAGCGCAAAGATCGTGTAATACGTGAGGCCGGCTGCAAAGAACCCGCCGTTGCGACCGTCGAAGCGCTGGTAGGCACGCACGACATGGTCGAGCCATCCGAACCGGGCCCGCAGCCGATCAAGGATCCCTGGCTTGGCCGACTCGCTCATGGTGAAACCTATCCCCGTTGCGGAAGGAACCCTAACCGATCGTATACTCGCTGAACGGTTTTGCTGGCCACATCGTGGGCCCGCTCCGCTCCGGCCGCGAGTACGGCCTCCAATTCGACTGGATCAGCTATCAATTCGTCGACCCGGGCCTTGATTGGGCTCACGAACTCGACGACCGCCTCGGCAGTGTCCTTCTTCAGGTCGCCGTAGCCGCACCCGGCATAGCCCTCGACGAGCGTGTCGATGCCGACCCCGGTAACCGCCGACTGAATGGTCAGCAGGTTGGACACGCCCGGCTTGGCATCGGCGTCATAGCGGATCTCGCGCTCGCTGTCAGTCACCGCCGAGCGAATTTTTTTGGCGGACACTGCGGGATCGTCGAGCAAGTTGATCAATCCGGCATCGGTGGCCGCCGATTTGCTCATTTTCGACGTCGGGTCGGCCAGGTCGTAGATCTTGGCGGTGACTTTGGGGATGAGCATGTCGGGAACCACGAATGTGTCCGGAAAACGGCTGTTGAACCGCTGGGCCACGTCGCGAGCCAGCTCGAGGTGCTGGCGCTGGTCCTCGCCCACGGGCACCAAGTCGCTGTCGTAGGCCAGCACGTCGGCGGCCTGCAACACCGGGTAGGTGAACAGGCCCACGGTGGTGGCCTCGCCGCCCTGACGCGTCGACTTGTCTTTGAACTGCGTCATTCGCGATGCCTGTCCGAAGCCGGTGAAGCAGCCCAGCACCCACGCCAACTGGGTGTGGGCCGGCACGTGGGATTGCACGAAAACGGTGCTGCGGCCCGGGTCGATACCCAGCGCCAGGTACTGGGCGGCGGTGATCAACGTCCGGCCTCGCAGCGCCTTGGGATCCTGCGCGATGGTGATGGCGTGCAGATCGACCACGCAGAAGAACGCGTCATGGTCGTCCTGCAGTGCGACCCACTGGGTGATGGCACCCAAAGCGTTACCCAGGTGAAGCGAATCAGAAGTGGGCTGCACGCCGGAGAAAATCCGGCTGGATCCGGTAGCGGTGCTCATGATGCCCCGATCTTTTCACGCGAGGCCACCGGGCCCGCAAAGACCGGGGTTGGCCGGCGTCGGTTGGTTGCGGTACCGGCGGTACCGCCTTTAGTGTCGGCAGTATGGGGAGCAATATCGGGACTCGTCCACCGATCCACGTTGGTTCTGGAGAGCCGGTTCTGCTGCTGCACCCGTTCCTCCTGTCCCAGGCGGTATGGGAGGGCGTAGCCCAGCGTTTGGCCGACACCGGCCGGTATGAGGTATTCGCCCCGACGATGGCCGGCCACAACGGCGGGCCGTCCGCGGGCACCTGGCTGCTGAGCTCCTCGGTGCTGGCCGACCACCTCGAGCGCCAGATGGACGAACTGGGCTGGACTACGGCCCACATCGTCGGCAATTCACTGGGCGGCTGGGTCGCATTCGAACTCGAGCGGCGTGGCCGGGCGCGCAGTGTCACCGGCATCGCGCCGGCGGGCGGATGGACGCGCTGGAGCCCGGCCAAGTTCGAGGTGATCGGCAAGTTCATCCTGGGTATTCCGCTGTTGGCGCTGGCCTGGTTGTTCGGGCCGCGGGTGATGCGCCTGCCGTTCAGCCGCCGGTTAGCCACCTATGCGATCAGCGCATCGCCAGATGGGGTCAGCGACGCCGAACTGCTCGGCTGCATCGACGACGTCGCGCACTGCCCCGCCTACATCCAGCTGCTGGTCAAGGCGCTGCTGCTGCACGGTTTGCGGGAGCTTGCCGAGAACGCCGTCCCGGCGCATCTGGTGATTTGCGAGAAGGATCGGATCATCCCCGCACCCAGGTTCAGCCGACATTTCACCACCCACCTGCCCGACAACCACAAGGTCACCGCGGTCGATGGCGTGGGCCACGTTCCGATGTTCGAGGCGCCGGAACGCATCGCCGAACTGATCATGAACTTCATCGAGGAGTGCAAACCCGGCGATTCGGGCCGTCAACAAGCCATCGGCTAGTTAGCCAGCTCCTTTTCCAGGTTCTCCGCGATCGAATTGAGGAATTCCTCGCTTTGCTGCCACTCCTGGTCTGGACCGATGAGGATGGCGAGGTCCTTGGTCATCTTCCCGCTCTCGACCGTGGCGATGACGACGTCCTCCAGCTTCTGCGCGAACTCGCCCACTTCCGGCGTGTTGTCCAGCTTGCCGCGGTGCTGCAGTCCGCGCGTCCAGGCGAAGATCGAGGCGATCGGGTTCGTCGAGGTCGGTTTGCCGGCCTGATACTGGCGGAAGTGCCGGGTAACGGTGCCGTGTGCGGCTTCGGCCTCGACCGTCTTGCCGTCGGCCGTCATCAGCACCGACGTCATGAGTCCCAGTGAGCCGTAGCCCTGCGCGACGAGGTCCGACTGGACGTCACCGTCATAGTTCTTGCAGGCCCACACGTAGCCGCCCTCCCACTTGAGGCACGCCGCGACCATGTCGTCGATCAGCCGGTGCTCGTATGTGAGTCCTTCGGCCTCGAACTTGTCCTTGAATTCGGTTTCGTAGATGCGCTGGAACTCGTCTTTGAACATGCCGTCGTAGGCCTTGAGGATGGTGTTCTTGGTGGATAGATACACCGGCCACTTGGCGTTCAGGCCGTACGCGAACGAGGCGCGGGCGAAATCGCGGATGGATTCCTTGAAGTTGTACATCCCCATCACGACACCGCCGTCCTCGGGGATGGACACCACCTCGTGCACCATCGGCTTGCTGCCGTCGGCGGGCGTGAAAGTCAATGTGACGGTGCCGGGCTTGTCGACCTTGAAGTTCGTCGCCCGGTATTGGTCACCAAAAGCGTGACGGCCGATGACAATTGGCTTGGTCCAGCCCGGAACCAACCGCGGAACATTCGAGATCACGATCGGCTCGCGGAAAATCGTGCCGCCGAGGATGTTCCGGATCGTGCCGTTGGGCGACAGCCACATTTTCTTCAGGTTGAATTCCTGGACGCGGGCTTCGTCGGGGGTGATGGTTGCGCACTTGATGCCTACATCGTGCTTCTTGATGGCATAGGCGGCGTCGATCGTCACCTGGTCGTTTGTGCGGTCGCGGTTTTCGATGCCCAGGTCGTAGTACTCCAAATTGATGTCGAGATACGGCAGGATCAGCATGTCCTTGATGAGCTTCCAGATGACGCGGGTCATCTCATCACCGTCGAGCTCGACGACGGGGCCTTGGACTTTGATCTTGCCTTCGTTGGACATCTGTGTCCGAATCCTTCATCGAGCAGGGAGCATGGGCGAGCGGTTGCTCGTGAGGCCAGCCTACAAGGAGCCTTCACGGGCCAGTAAGGACCCGTGAAACGACCCATTGGCACCGAGTCGGTGTCGTAAGATACTCTCCGTATAGGTCATGAGCGCCAGCGCTAAGCCCCGGCTTGCTGGCCGGCAACCCTCCAACCGCGGTGGGGTGCCCCGGGTGATGACCAGGTCTAGTAGCCCAGCCGGCTGCGCGGCAAGCGCGGGTCCGCCATAACGGACCCCCTGACTAGAGGGGAAAACGTGATGTACATCTGTCCAGCTACGTCGGATCGGCCCATGTGTCGAGTCGTGTGTCGTTGTTAGCCGGCGGCCGCCGGTTGACGTCATCAGTGGTGACGTCTCATGCGGCTACGAGCACCCCCGATACCCGATTGGCCCCTTTCTGAGCAGAAAGCAAACTCACGTGAGCCCCGACAACAGCACTACCAGCAACGACGACATCGATCCGACCGCGCACTGGTCATTTGAAACGAAGCAGGTCCACGCCGGTCAGCGACCGGACCCGGCCACCAACGCCCGTGCGCTGCCGATCTACCAGACCACGTCCTACACCTTTGACGACACCACACATGCCGCCGCCCTGTTCGGCCTCGAGGTTCCGGGCAACATCTACACCCGGATCGGCAACCCGACCACCGATGTGGTCGAACAGCGCATCGCCGCGCTCGAGGGCGGGGTGGCCGCGCTCTTCTTGAGTTCGGGACAGGCGGCTGAGACATTTGCCATATTGAACCTCGCGTGTGCCGGGGATCACATTGTCTCCAGTCCACGGCTCTACGGCGGCACTTATAACCTGTTCCACTATTCGCTGGCCAAGCTCGGCATCGAGGTCAGCTTCGTCGACGATCCCGACGATCTGGATTCCTGGCAGACCGCGGTACGACCGAACACCAAGGCGTTCTTCGGCGAGACCATCTCCAACCCGCAGATCGACCTGCTGGACATCCCCGGGGTCGCCGGGGTCGCCCACGCCAACGGTGTACCACTGATCATCGACAACACCATCGCCACGCCGTACCTGATCCAGCCCTTCACGCACGGCGCCGACATCGTGGTGCACTCGGCCACCAAGTACCTGGGCGGACACGGCGCCGCGATCGCCGGCGTCATCATCGACGGCGGCACTTTCGACTGGACGCAGGGCCGTTACCCCGGCTTCACCACACCCGACCCCAGCTACCACGGCGTGGTGTACGCCGACCTCGGACCGCCAGCGTATGCGCTCAAGGCGCGCGTGCAACTGCTGCGCGACCTCGGGTCGGCCGCTTCGCCGTTCAATGCATTCCTGGTGGCCCAAGGCATCGAAACGCTGAGTCTGCGAATGGAGCGCCATGTTTCCAACGCGCAACGCGTCGCCGAGTTTTTGGCCGGCCATGATGGCGTGCTGTCGGTCAACTATGCGGGACTGCCCAGCTCGCCATGGCATGACCGGGCAAAGAAGCTGGCGCCCAAGGGAACCGGGGCGGTGCTGTCGTTCGAACTGGCCGGCGGTGTCAAGGCCGGGAAGGCGTTCGTGAACGCGTTGAAGCTGCACAGTCACGTCGCCAACATCGGCGACGTACGCTCGCTGGTGATTCACCCGGCGTCGACCACCCACGCCCAGCTGACCCCCGAGGAACAGCTGAGCACCGGCGTCAGCCCGGGGCTGGTGCGGCTGGCCGTCGGCATCGAGGGCATCGACGACATCCTGGCCGACCTGGAGCTCGGATTCGCCGCGGCACGCAAATATGGTGCGACCGCTCAACTTGCCGGCGCCGGCAACGACCCGCAGGCTGTGGCCGCGTTCTGAGGAGCTCCGCCATGACGATCTTCGAAGTCCCCACCCAAACGCTGCCCGCCGAAGGCGAGATCGGCTTCGTCCACATCGGCTCGCTGACCACAGAAAGCGGTGCGGTGATCGACGATGTCTGTATCGCCGTCCAGCGCTGGGGTGAGTTGTCGCCGACCCGGGACAACGTGGTGGTGGTGCTGCACGCGCTGACCGGTGACTCGCACATCACCGGGCCCGCCGGACCCGGACATCCCACGGGCGGCTGGTGGGACGGGGTGGCCGGACCGGGGGCGCCCATCGACACCAACCGCTGGTGCGCGGTCGCCACCAATGTGCTGGGCGGTTGCCGTGGTTCCACCGGGCCCAGCTCGCTGGCGCGGGACGGAAAGCCGTGGGGCTCAAGATTTCCGTCGATTTCGGTGCGCGATCAAGTGGAGGCCGATGTCGCCGCGCTGGCCGCGCTGGGTATCAACGAGGTTGCCGCCGTCGTCGGCGGATCCATGGGCGGTGCAAGGGCTTTGGAATGGATGGTCAGCCACCCAGACCGGGTCAGGGCCGGGCTACTGCTGGCGGTTGGAGCACGCGCCACCGCCGATCAGATCGGCACGCAGACCACTCAGATCGCGGCCATCAAGGCAGACCCGAACTGGCAGGGCGGCGGCTACCACGACACCGGGCGTAGACCCGATATGGGACTGACGATCGCCCGCCGCTTCGCGCACCTGACCTACCGGGGCGAAGTCGATCTCGACACCCGCTTCGGCAATGGCACGCAGAACGACGAGGAGCCGGCGAACGGTGGCCGCTACGCGGTGCAAAGCTACCTGGAGCACCAGGGCGACAAGCTGTTGGCCCGCTTTGACGCCGGCAGTTACGTGGTCTTGACCGAGGCGCTGAACAGCCACGACGTCGGCCGTGGCCGTGGCGGAGTACGCAAGGCCTTGCGTGGCTGCCCGGTACCGGTTGTGGTCGGCGGCATCACCTCCGACCGGCTCTACCCGCTGCGCTTGCAGGAGGAGCTGGCCAAGCTGCTGCCCGGGTGCACCGGTATGCAGGTTGTCGACTCCGCCTGCGGGCACGACGGCTTCCTCGTGGAATCCGAGGCGGTCGGCGACTTGATCCGCAAAACGCTCGTCTTGGCCGACAACGAAGGCACGTATCGACGGTGACCCGCTCCGGGCATGACCGCTCCCTGTCGTTCGGCTCGGCGGCCGCTGCCTATGAGCGTGGGCGTCCGTCCTATCCACCGGAGGCAATCGACTGGCTGTTGCCGGTCGGTACGCGCGCGGTGCTCGACCTGGGTGCGGGTACCGGCAAGCTGACCACCCGGCTGGTGGAACGCGGCCTGGACGTGGTGGCCGTCGACCCGATTCCCGACATGCTGGAAGTGTTGCGTACCTCGCTGCCGGAAACTCGCGCACTGCTGGGCACCGCGGAAGAGATTCCGCTGCAGGACAACAGCGTTGACGCCGTGCTGGTCGCACAGGCATGGCACTGGGTGGATCCCGAGCGCGCGATTCCCGAGGTGGCCCGCGTGCTGCGGCCGGGCGGGCGGGTGGGCCTGGTATGGAACACCCGCGACGAACGGCTTGGCTGGGTGCGCGAGCTGGGCCGGATCATCGGTAGCGATGACGACCCGCGCCGCACTGACGTGATGCTGCCCGCGCCGTTCACCGCGATGGAGCGTCACCGCGTGGAGTGGACCAATTACCTTACGCCGCAAGCCTTGATCGATTTGGTGGCGTCCCGCAGCTACTGCATTACCTCGCCGGCCGAGGTCCGCAGCAGGACACTCGACCAGGTGCGTGAGTTGCTGGCCACCCATTCGGCGCTGGCGAATTCGACCGGCTTGGCGCTGCCCTATGTCACTGTGTGCATCCGCGCGACCTTGGCCGGGTAGCCAGCGTTACCACTCGTCGTCGTCACCCGCGTCGCGCAAAAGCTTTTCGGGGTGATGAAACATATTGGTTCTGGGTTGGCCGCGGTCTAGGGCCGGCGGGGGAATCCACTCCGTGTCACTCCTCTCGTTCTTGCGGGTGCTCCAGCCGCCGGGTTGGACGAGGTGGTGTTGGGGTCCGCAGCCGAAGATCAGCTGGTTGACGTCGGTGGTGCGGCACTTGGCGTAGTCGGTGACGTGATGGACCTCGCAGTAGTAGCCGGGCACAGTGCATCCCGGAGCTGAACACCCGCGGTCCTTGGCGTACAACACGATCCGCTGGGCGGGAGACGCGAGTCGCTTGGTGTGATACAGCGCCAGCGCTTTGCCCTTGTCGAAGATCGCCAGGTAATGGCGGGCGTCCCGCGCCAGGCGGATCACGTCACTCATCGGCAGCAGGGTCCCGCCACCGGTCAGGCCACGTCCGGCGGCGGCTTCCAGCTCTTTGAGGGTGGTGGTGACGACGATGGAGGCCGGTAGCCCGTTGTGTTGACCCAGTTCCCCGGAGGCCAGCAGTGCTCTGAGTGCCGCGTTCAGTCCGTCGTGATTGCGTTGGCTCACTGAGCGGATGTCACGCTCAATGGCTTCCTGAGACGGTGCGCCATCCACACAGGGCGTGTCATCGAGCGGGTTGCACATGCCGGGGGCGGCCAGTTTGGCTAGCACGGCTTCGAGGGTGGTGCGGGCTTCGGGGGTCAGCAAGCCGCGCAACTCGGACATCCCGTCGGCGTGTTGTTTGCCCAGGGTGAGGCCGCGTCGGCGGGCGCGGTCCTCGTCGGTGTAGGTGCCGTCGGGGTTGAGCCGATCGGCCAGCCCGTCGGCCAGCCCGGCGAGTTGTTCGGGCCGAAACTGCGACCCGAACTTTGCCAGTTGGGCTTCGGCGTGCTCGCGGGCGGCGAAGTCAACCCAGCCCGGCAGCTGGTGGTAGAAGCGGCGGATCACCGCGACCTGCCCGGCTCCGAGTTTCCCGGCCCGCTGTCCGGCCGCAGTACCGGCCAGCATCGGGGGCAACGGCTCACCGGTCAGTCCCCGGCGGGGTCCCAGGTCGGCAGCCTCGCGGATGCGCCGGGATGCCTCGGCGCGGCTGATCAGCGTCCACTCGGCGATCGCGTGGGACAGTTTGCCGCCCAGCTCTTCGGGGGTGGCTTGGCGGGCAAGGGAATTGATCAGCGGATGTTCGGCTGCCGGGATGCGCCGGCGCAGCCGCTCATAACGCTCCAACGCCGCCAACTGGTCGTTGGTGGCCAATGCGTCGACGTCATACCCGGCCACCTTGTCCAACGCGGCATCCAGCGCATCAAAAGCCGCCGACATCGCCCCGAGATCAACAAGCCCGTTAGAACTCACACCGTCAAACTATCGGAGCCTACCGACAAAAAACGCCGCCCTGAAAACAGGTGAAACCAGTGTGGCGCAAGTGGTTTAGCTAGAAATTGAGCCCGGAGAACATGACCCGGTTCGGGTCGTACTTCTGCCGCACAGTCGTCAGCCGCGACAAGTTTGAGCCGAAGTAGCGCGCCGGCGAGATGTTGGCCTCAAGGTAGTTGACGTAGCCGCCCACCGAAAACTGTTGTACCGCTTGATGCGCGGAGCTCAGCCACTTGTTCGCGGCGGTGGCCTCATTACTGGCGGGCTCGACGTACCACTGCAATATGGCGGACTGTGTGCGCCACGGAAAGGCAGTGTCTCCCGAAGCTACGTCGCTGACCGCACCACCCAGCGGGTCGATGAGAACCGATGCCTTTCCCGCTCCGGCGGCCGCCCACTGCCCGATCGCGGTGGCAATGGCGCGGGCCGCAGCAGAAGTCATCGGGCCGATGACATCGGATCCGGCCACAAAGGCGCGAGGTGAACTTGTCGAGCTGCCACCGGCCAGATACAGCACCAGATCCATATGGCTGAGCGTTTTGTTCTGAACCGCGCTGGGTGCCAGACCAATCGCAGATTTGAGCGCGTCAACGACGCCCGAGCCGGCGCCCGCAGGGGATGTCGCCAGCAGATGGCAATTCGCTTGGGAGGAACCGACGGAGAGATCGACCATTCCCCACGTGTTCCGGTCGACCCCCGCCAGCCAGGACTGCCAGCCGGTGAGCACCTGCACCGCCGACGACGGTGGGAAGTCGAGCCGGACGAGATCGCTGGAGCCGGTTGCGAAGGTCGCGAAAGTCATCGACGTCGTCACCCCGAAATTGCCGCCGCCACCACCACGAAGTGCCCAAAACAGATCGGGATTGTCGTTGGCGGACGCGGTGACCACGTCGCCGCTGGGCAACACCACCGTGGCCGACCGCAGCGCGTCGCAGGTCAGGCCCGCATGCCGGGAATCGGCTCCGATCCCGCCGCCGAGCGCAAGTCCCGCCATACCGACGGTAGGGCAGGTGCCGACGGGTACCGCCCGCCCAGCGCCCGCACACGCCTGCTGGACCGCATACAGAGCGGTCGCCGGGGTGACCGTAACGTTGCCGCTGCCACCGTCAAAGTTCGCGCCGCCAGGAAGCCCGCGCAGATCGAGCACCATTGTGCCGCTGGCGGTTGACGCGCCGACATACGAATGCCCACCGCCACGGGGGGCGATCTTGAGATTGTTTGCCGCCGCGAACGCGACCGCCTTCTGCACATCCGCCTGCGATGAAACCGTCACTACTGCAGTGGGATTCGAGCTGTTGTAGAACGAATTGAAGACTTGCTTGGCCGTGGAGAACTGGGCGCCGCTGGCCGGCAGCAGCACACTGCCGCCGATGGAGGAGGCCAGACTGGCCCACGCGCTACCGGCGTCTGCCGCTGCGCGTGCGGTCCCGAACACCGCTCCGGTCGCCAACGCCGAAACGGCGCCGCGAAGAAACGTCTGGCGAGAGATCCCATGGTCCAGCGGACGGCTGCAATTCGTCGTCATGGGCCGGATTCTGAACCATTTCGCACCCAAAAGTCCGGTGTCGTCGGCCCGTGTCGGATCACAGTGCGGCTTCGATCCGTCCGCCAGCCGACCGGTTCCCGTGTCTTGTTGAGCCGCCCAATAAATGACGCCCAAGCCGCGCAGCACTTACGAAACGCTTATTGTGCGAACCTTTATCGCACCGTGTCGTAAACGTGACGGTCATAGCGCAGAGTTCCTAAGGTGATTCGAGTGCCCTCGGTGCACTCCGGGACAGATGGGGAGGCTGGCATGAAGGCACTGGCACGAACTCACAGCTGGGTCTGGCTGTTTCGTCATCAGCCCCTGACGATTCGCCTATTGGCCGCTGCCGCCGGCCTGCTCACCATGGCCGCGGCATTCGCGGCGCCGGCCGAGGCGGACGGAGTCGACGACGACTTCATCGACTCGCTGAACCACTCCGGCATCGATTTCGGCGAACCGGGAAACGCGATGGCCGTGGGCCAATCCATCTGCCCAATGCTCGCCCAGCCGGGCGGGAACTTCGCCGCAGCCGCGTCCCGCGTCGCCAACAAGGGCATGTCCCCGCAGATGGCCCAGATGTTCACCACCATCGCGATACAGATGTACTGCCCCGAGGAGATGGCAAACATAGCCAGCGGCAACTTCTCCGGCGCCGTGCCGCAGATGCCCGGAATGCCGGGAATGCCTGGGCAAATCCCGGGAATGCCAGGGCAGATCCCGGGAGTGCCCGGAATCTAACCGGTGCCCAGCGGGTCGATCGTCGACGCTATATAGACCATCGCCGCGCCGACCGTTGCGGTGGTCATGAAGTCGATTCCTTTGCTGCGCACTACCAAAAGGCCGGCCCGCTCCTCGGGTAATGCGAATCGCAAGACGGCCGCCACGCCGACACCGATGCCGATCAGCAGCGAACCACGCCGCCAGAAGTTCGCACCCACCAGCACGAACGCGGTAGCGAAGATCAGCCCCACCAACAGAATCGGCCATTGGACCTGCAGCAAGGTCTTGGCAGGACCCCGTCGAATGGCCCGCGCGCTCATTCCCGCTCGGCCAGCTCGACGACGTTGGTCAGCAGGAACGCTCGGGTCAACGGGCCGACGCCGCCGGGATTCGGTGACACGTGGCCGGCGACCTCCCGCACATCCGGGTGCACATCGCCGACCAGCCCGTTCTCGGTGCGGCTGACGCCCACGTCGACGACCGCGGCGCCGGGACGCACCATGTCGGCGGTCAGCATATGCGGTACCCCGACGGCGGCCACGATGATGTCCGCCTGCCTGGTCAACGCGGGCAGATCGCGAGTTCCGGTGTGGCACAAGGTCACCGTGGCGTTCTCGGAGCGGCGGGTCAGCAGCAGCCCCAACGGGCGACCGACCGTCACACCACGGCCGATGATGACTACGTGTGCCCCGGCAATCTCGATGTCGTATCGCCGCAGCAGGTGCACGATGCCGCGCGGGGTGCACGGCAGCGGACCCGGAATGCCGAGCACCAGCCGGCCCAGGTTCATCGGATGCAGTCCGTCGGCGTCCTTATCCGGGTCGACACGCTCCAGTGCCGCGTTCTCATCCAACTGGCCCCGCGGCAGCGGCAACTGCACGATGTAACCCGTGCAGCCGGGGTTGGTGTTGAGTTCGTCGATGGTGTCGGCGAGCGTGGCCGTGCTGATGTCGGCGGGCAGGTCGCGACGGATCGACGTGATGCCCACTTTGGCGCAGTCCGCGTGCTTCCCTCGGACGTAGGCCTGCGACCCGGGGTCGTCGCCAACCAGGATGGTGCCCAGTCCGGGTGTGCGACCGGATGCGGTCAACGCAGCCACCCGTTGCTTCAGGTCGATGAAAATCTCGTCGCGGGTGGCCTTGCCGTCCAGCGTGATTGCGCCCACGCCTGACAGTCTGGCACGCCCGCCGCGGTGCCAACGATGGCGACCCGCTGCGCTCGGCAGGGACACTAAACAGCCGCGCTTGCCAAGCCCACTAGGCTCCCGATATGTCTACTCCTCCGGACGTATTAGCACCGGCCAAGTTGGGCCCGGTAGCGCTGCGTAACCGCATCATCAAGGCCGCAACCTTCGAAGCGCGCACACCCGACGCACTGGTGACCGATGACCTGATCGAGTACCACCGGCTGCCCGCCGCCGGTGGGGTCGGTATGACGACCGTCGCCTATTGCGCGGTCTCCCCCGGCGGCCGCACCAGTGGCACCGGGCTCTGGATGCGCCCGGAGGCGGTGCCCGGGTTGCGCCGGCTCACGGAGGCGGTCCACGCCGAGGGCGCTGCGGTGAGCGCGCAGATCGGTCACGCCGGCCCAGTGGCCGATGCCCGCTCCAACAAGGCCACCGCGCTGGCGCCGGTGCGGTTCTTCAATCCGCTCGGTATGCGGTTCGCCAAGAAGGCGACCCGCGAGGACATCGACGACGTGATAGCAGCGCACGCCAACGCCGCCTTGCTCGCCATCGACGCCGGCTTTGATGCCGTCGAAATCCATTTGGGCCACAACTACCTGGCGAGTTCGTTTCTGTCTCCGCTGATCAACCGTCGCAACGACGAGTTCGGCGGATCGCTTCAGAACCGGGCCAAGGTGGCCCGCGGGCTGGTGATGGCCGTCCGCCGCGCCGTCGACATGCAGGGGGCGGGACGGGTCGCGGTCACGGCCAAGCTCAACATGACGGACGGTGTCCGTGGCGGCATCACCACCGAAGAGGCGCTGACCACCGCCAAATGGCTGCAGGACGACGGCGGGCTGGACGCGATCGAACTCACCGCGGGCAGCTCTCTGGTCAACCCGATGTATCTGTTCCGGGGCGATGCACCGCTCAAGGAGTTCGCCGGCGCGTTCAAACCGCCGCTGCGCTGGGGCATGCGCATGACGGGCAAGAAATTCCTCCGCGAGTACCCGTATCGCGATGCCTATCTCTTGCGCGACGCCAAGCTGTTCCGCGCCGAGCTGACGATGCCGCTGATCCTGCTCGGCGGTATCACCAACCGGGAGACGATGGACCTGGCGATGGCGGAAGGATTCCAGTTCGTCGCGATGGCCCGGGCGCTGCTGGCCGAGCCGGATCTGATCAATCGGATCGCAGCCGACGGCACCCGGCACAGCGTGCGTTCGGCCTGTACGCACTGCAATCAGTGCATGCCCACGATCTACAGCCGTACCCGCTGCGTCATCACGGGTGCGCCCGACGCCACCGGGTAACAGCGAATCTGCAAGCTACAGTTGTGGCAATGAGTGCACCGGCCCCGCCCGCGTTAACTGTTCGTCATGACGGGTCGGAACGCACCTTTGCCGCGGGCAATGACGTGGTGGTCGGGCGCGATCTCCGCGCCGACATACGTATCACGCACCCGCTGATCTCACGGGCCCATCTGTTGCTGCGCTTCGACCAGGGCAGGTGGCTGGCAATCGACAACAGTTCGCTCAACGGGACTTTCGTCAACGGCCGGCGAGTGCCGGTGGTCGACATCCACGACGGCCGGTGCATCAACATCGGCAATCCGCACGGACCCATGCTGAGGTTCGAAGTGGGGCGCCACCAGGGGATGGCCGGGCGCCCGCCCAAGACCGAGTCGATCCGCCTTCCAGCCGGGGCGGCACAGTCGTCTGTTGCGGCATGGTCGGCTTCACCTGCCCCTGCCCCACCTGCGCCTGGCCCCGGGCGGTCGCCGGTTCGGACCGCAGCACCACCGCCGCGACCGCATCCGGGCCCGTCCTCGCCACCGCCGGGACCCTACGGCGAACCCATGTATCCGGCCGGCAGCGGCGGGCCGCGGCCACCCGCACCTCCGACCAGCCTGGCGCCACCACCGCCCAATCACCAGCTGCACCCGCAGATGCCAGCCGCGGGGCCGCTGGGGTCCTCGCACGCGTCACCGCCGACCCAGATGTCACGACCCAGTGCCGCCAAGGCACCAGAGGTGGCGAACCTGGCGACGAAGATGTTCCACGCGCTGTTGCCTTCTCGGTCCGGGGCGCTGCAGAAGCTGGCCGGCGCGGTCACGATCGGCCGGTCCACCGACAACGACATCGTCATCCAGGATGTTCTGGCGTCGCGCCATCATGCGTTTTTGATCCAGACACCGCTGGGCACCGAGATCCGCGACTCACACAGCGTCAACGGAACATTCGTCAACGGTGTGCGGGTCGGGTCCGCGGTGCTGACCGAAGGCGACGTGGTCACCATCGGAAACGTCGACCTGGTGTTCACCCGCGACACCCTGGTCCGCCGCACCGAAGCCGCGACGCGCACCGGCGGCCTGGAAGTCAACTCGGTCTGCTTCACCATCGACGGAAAGCAACTGCTCGACCACATCTCGCTGACCGCCCGTCCCGGAACGCTGACCGCCATCATCGGTGGCTCCGGCGCCGGCAAGACCACGCTGTCGCGGCTGATCGCCGGATACACCAGCCCCAGCTCTGGCACGGTGACCTTCGAGGGCCACAACATTCATACCGAGTACGCGTCGTTGCGCAGCAGGATCGGGATGGTCCCCCAGGATGACGTCGTGCACCGCCAGCTCACGGTCAACCAAGCCCTTGGCTACGCCGCCGAATTGCGGCTGCCGCCGGACACCAGCAAGGCAGACCGAGACCAGGTCGTCGCTCAGGTCCTCGAGGAACTCGAGCTGACCAAACACGCCGACAACCGCGTCGACAAGCTGTCCGGCGGCCAGCGCAAGCGCGCCTCAGTGGCGCTCGAGCTGCTGACCGGACCGTCGCTGCTGATCCTGGACGAACCGACCACCGGCCTTGACCCGGCGCTGGACCGCCAAGTCATGATGATGCTGCGCCAACTCGCCGACGCCGGCCGTGTGGTGCTGGTGGTCACGCACTCGGTGTCCTACCTCGACGTCTGTGATCAGTTGCTGCTGGTGGCCCCGGGCGGCAAGACGGCATTCCTGGGCCCGCCCAGCCAGATCGGTGCGGCGATGGGCACCAGCAACTGGGCCGACATCTTCGCCAAGGTAGGAGCCGACCCGGACGAGGCCAATCGTCGCTTCCTCGCCGAGAACAAGCAGCCGCCGGAGGCCCCATCCGAGTCCCGTCCGGGCGACTTGGGCGAGCCGGTACATTCCGACGTGTTACGCCAGTTCTCCACGGTTGCGCGCCGTCAGATACGGCTGGTCGTCTCCGATCGTGGTTACACGGTGTTCTTGGCGCTGTTGCCATTCCTCATCGGTGTCCTGACCCTCACCGTTCGCGGCAAGACCGGATACGGCATGTCGGACCCGATGGGCAACAATCCCGCTCAGCCCGACCAGATCCTGGTCATGCTCAATGTCGGCGCGGTGTTCATGGGTACCGCATTGACGATCCGCGACCTAATCGGCGAGCGTCCCATCTTCCGCCGCGAACAGGCGGTCGGCCTATCGACGGCGGCTTATATGGGCGCCAAAATCGTGGTGTTCTGCGCGTTTGCGATCGTTCAGGCAGCGATCGCCACTGCGATCTCGGTAGTCGGCTGGGGCAAGCCGCTTTCCGACGCCGTGCTGCTGGGAGACGTCAGATTCGAGCTATTCGTCACCGTTGCCGCGACCTGTGTGACTTCGGCGCTTCTCGGCATGGCACTGTCGGCGCTCGCCCAATCGCAAGACCAGATCATGCCGATGCTGGTTGTGTCGATCATGTCTCAGCTGGTGTTCTCCGGCGGCATGATCTGGGTGACCGACCGGATCCTGCTCGACCAGTTGTCGTGGGCCACGCCCGCCCGGTGGGGCTTCGCGGCGTCGGCGTCGACGATCGACACCCACCGGCTGATACCGGGCCCGACCGACCCGAAAGACCAGCACTGGGACCACAAGGCGAGCGCATGGCTGTTCGACATGGCGATGTTGGGTGTGTTGTGCGTGACCTATAGCTCCATCGTGTGGTGGAAGATCCGGCTCAAGCGTCGCTAACATGACCCGACCTGCGCAGCCCGTGCTCACCGTTCGATCTGACCGATCGGAAGGTAACTTCGCGCCGGGCCGCGACGTGGTCGTCGGAAGCGACCTGCGCGCAGACCTGCGCGTAGCGCATCCCTTAGTAGCCCGCGCGCACATGCTGCTGCGATTCGATGAAGACAGGTGGATTGCGGTCGACAACAATTCCATTAACGGGGTCTTCGTCAACGGCCAGCGGGTCCCCATGCTCGACATCCAGGACGGCCAGACCATCAATATCGGCAAGCCCGACGGTCCGCGGATCACCTTCGAAGTCGGACATCACCAAGGCAATGTCGGTCTGCTGCCGCCGACGACGGAGTCGATCCCGGTCATCACGCCGCCCAGTGGTTCCCAGCCCGTGCGTGCGCAGCGGGGCCCCGTGTCGCGCCGACCACCCGCACCACCTCGCCAACCTCCACCAGCCGCCCAGGCGCCGCCGCGCCCATACCAACCCGAAGACCCGGGGCGCACCACCGCCGTTCCGATCGTGCGGCCGAACGCTGCGACCCAGGCGGTACCGCAGGGTGGGACGCAATCAGAGCCTTCCTCGGAGCTGGATCAACCCACCCAGATCGGCGTGAGCGGCGACTTCGCGGAGGTCCCGACCACAAGAGTGAAACCCCTTGGGCCCGAATCCGATCGGGAGCCACCAGCCGGGCGCGCCGCCTGGATCGGTCGCGCGCTCGACAACGACATCGTCATCCACGACGTGCTGGCGTCGCGCCATCACGCTTTCTTGACTCCGGCGCCGATAGGCACCGAGATCCGCGACGCGAACAGCATCAACGGGACCTTCGTCAACGGACTCAGGGTCGGATCCGCGGTGCTTTCCGACGGCGATGTGGTCACGATCGGCAACGTCGACCTGGTGTTCACCGGGGGCATCCTGGTTCGCCGCCAGGAAGCGGCGACACGCTCCGGCGGCCTGGAGGTGCGCGAGGTCGACTTCAGCATCGATGGGAAGAATCTGCTTGAACGAATTTCGCTGACCGCCCGCCCCGGCACGTTGACCGCACTTATCGGCGGGTCCGGCGCGGGCAAGACCACGCTGTCCCGGCTGATCGCCGGATACGCCACCCCGACCGCGGGCTCGGTCACCTTCGAAGGCCATGACATCCACACCGAGTACGCGTCGTTGCGCACCAGGATCGGGATGGTCCCCCAGGACGATGTCGTGCACCGCCAGCTCACGGTCAACCAGGCGCTTGGCTACGCGGCCGAGCTGCGCCTGCCGCCCGATACCAGCAAGGCCGATCGGGAACAGGTCGTCGCCCAGGTGCTCGATGAATTGGGGCTGACCCAGCACGCGGACACCCGGGTCGACAAGCTGTCCGGCGGCCAGCGCAAACGCGCCTCGGTCGCACTCGAGCTGCTCACCGGACCGTCGCTGCTGATCCTCGATGAGCCGACCTCGGGTCTGGACCCGGCGCTGGACCTGCAAGTCATGACGATGCTGCGGCAGCTGGCCGATGCCGGTCGCGTGGTGCTGGTGGTCACCCACTCGCTGACCTACCTCGACATCTGCGACCAGGTGCTGCTGATGGCCCCTGGCGGCAAGACGGCGTTCCTGGGCGCCCCCGACAACATCGGTGACGCCATGGGAACAACCAACTGGGCCCAGATCTTTGCGAAGGTGGGTGCCGACCCCGACGAAGCCAATCGCCGCTTTCTGGCCCAGAACAAACCCCCGCCACCCACGCAGACGGAGGCACCGGCCGATCTCGGTGCCCCGGCGCGCACCAGCATGCGCCACCAGTTCTTCACCATCGCCCGCCGCCAAGTTCGCCTGGTCGTCTCCGACCGTGCCTACTTCGTGTTTCTGGCGCTGTTGCCGTTCATCATGGGTGCGCTGTCGCTGACCGTTCCCGGCCAGACCGGTTTCGGCTTCGCCGACCCGACAAGTGAGTCGGCCGGCGAAGCCGGGACGATATTGACACTGCTCACCATGGCCGCTGCGTTCATGGGTACCGCGCTGACGATCCGCGACCTCATCGGCGAACGTCCGATCTTCCGACGAGAGCAGGCGGTCGGACTGTCGACCACCGCGTATCTGCTCGCCAAGATCGCTGTTTTCTGCGTGTTCGCCATCGTCCAGGCAGCGATCGCCACCGCGATCGTGGTGCTGGGCAAGGGCACACCGACTCGGCCGGCCCTCCTGCTCGGTAATGCCACCCTCGAGCTGTTCGTCGCTGTGGCGGCGACGTGTGTGGCCGCGGCGATGCTCGGCCTGCTGCTGTCGGCGCTGGCGCGCTCCAATGAGCAGATCATGCCGCTGCTGGTGGTGTCTCTCATGATGCAGATGGTGCTCTCCGGAGGAATGGTGCCCGTGACCAACCGGATCTTTCTTGACCAGCTGTCGTGGGTGGTGCCGTCGCGGTGGGGGTACGCGGCGCAGGCGTCGACGGTCGATTTATGGACGGTGGCGCCCGGTCCGCAAAGTCCCAGGGACAGCCACTTCAAGCACACCTCGGCAACCTGGCTGTTCGACATGGGCATGCTGGCGGTGTTGTCGGTCGTTTATACCGGCCTCGTGCGGTGGCGCATCCGGCTCAAGCACTGACCCGGGCTACTCCCGGTCAGCCGTCCAGGCTCCCGTTCAAGCAAAGCCCGTGAGCCAGTGCGAACGCGACCGCTTGGTCGACGTCGACGCGGGCACCCGACAGTGAGGCGGTTCTCCACAAGGACGGGTCCACGGTCGCGCCCCGCAGGTCGGCATCATCCATGCGGGTGCCGGTGGTCCGAGCACCACTGAGGTCGGCGCCGCGCAACACGGCCTTGCGCAGGTCGGCTTCAACCAGGCTGGTCTCCCTCAGCCGGCAGCCACTCAGGTCGACGCCCCGAAGGTCGTTACCGCCGAGCACCGCGAGCGTGAAATCCACCTCGTCGAACGTGACCGGCCGCAGCCGGCACCGCACGAAGACCGAGCCGAGCATGCTGCACTGTGTAAAAGTGCTGTGCCACAGCAATGTCCGCTCGAACGTGCAGTTGCGGAACGCCGATCCGCGGTGCCCCGACTCGGCCAGGTTGGCGCCGCTGAAATTGCATTCGCTGAACACGGCCCGTTCGGTGCGCAACCGACTGAGGTCTTCATCGCGGAAATCGTGGCCCGCAAACTCGCGATCGACCCACTGCGGCGAAGCGGTCAGCTCGCGGCCAGGCTTTGCAGTGCGTATTCGCTGACCGCGATCAGCGCGTCGGTCGCCGACTTGCGATCCCTGGCATCGACCGTGATCACCGGAATGTGCGCGGGCAAGGCCAGCGCCTCGCGCACCTCGGCAACGGGGTAGCGCGGCGCGCCGTCGAACTCGTTGACCGCGACGAGGAACGGCAGGTTGCGGTGCTCGAAGAAGTCGACCGCGGCAAAGCTGTCCTGCAGGCGCCGGCAGTCGACCAGCACGATCGCGCCGATGGCACCGCGTACCAGGTCGTCCCACATGAACCAGAACCGGCGCTGACCCGGGGTACCGAACAGGTACAGCACCAGGTCCTCCGCCAGGGTGATCCGGCCGAAGTCCATCGCGACGGTGGTGGTCCGCTTGTCCGGGGTGGCCTCGAGCATGTCAACGCCGGTCGACGCGTCGGTCAGCATCGCTTCGGTGCGCAACGGCATGATTTCCGAGACCGCCCCGACGAACGTGGTCTTGCCGGCACCGAACCCGCCCGCGATGACGATTTTCGTCGACGCGTGGGCTCCGGAGTCAGAGTGCGCCTCAGAGTGCTTTAAGGCCACGCAGGGTCCTTCCTATGAGTTCGTGGCGCTCATCGCAGGTCGAACGCTCGGACAACGTTCTATGCACCCGAAGGTAACCGGACAGAACGAGATCGCCGACCAGGACGCGCGCGACCCCGAGCGGCAAATCCAGCCGGGCCGAGATTTCCGCGACCGACGGGCTGTCGACGCACAGTTGGATGATGCTGCCTCTCACATCGTTGGGTGGCCATTGGTGAGCCAGGCCGGACTGCAACGTCTGAATCGGCGCTTCCAGGGGAAGGTCGATGTTGGTGTCGGTCCGTCCCGCTGTCAGGGTGTAGGGGCGGACCAGGTTCGCCTTAGGGGTGGTCGGCCGGGGTTCGCGTCGGTCCATCGCGGCTCACGAGACAGTGGACCGGCGGGTGGACTGCACCACGCCCCCCACCCGTTCGACCAGGATGGCCATCTCGTAGCCGATCTGACCGATATCGCACGACGTCGAAGCCAGCGCGGCCAGGTGCGAGCCATCGCCGACACGCATCAACAACAGGTACCCGTTTTGCATCTCGACCACCGACTGCAGCACCTCGCCGCCCTCAAATAGCTGCGCGGCGCCGGTGGCGAGGCTGGCCAGCCCCGAGGCCACCGCGGCCAGCTGATCGGCGCGTTCCCGCGGGAGGTGCTCACTGGCGGCGATGGGCAGCCCGTCGACGGATACCAGCAACGCATGCGCCACGCCGGGGACCTCGCGGGCGAACCTCGTCACCAGCCAGTCCAGCGAGTTGCCAGGTGAGGTCATTCCTTATCGGACCCTTGACTCGTTTCGCGGGCATGCGACCGTCCGGTGCGCACGCCACCGAAATGGCTACTGAAGGAGGCGCGAACCGCCTCGGGATCGCGAACCGCAGCCGCGTGCTGCGGCTCCCGGCCGGAATGGGATCCGCCGTTTGATGCTTGGTCCTCCTCGGCGGGCTCATCGTGCTCGGACAAACCTGTTCCGTTGGCCGCGCCGGGGACCAGTCTGGCGCCGGGCGTGCGAACCGGCAACCCGTGGTCGGCGGTGCGCGACTCGACGGGCTTGTCCTCGGCCTCGGCGGCCAACGTCCAGCCGCGGTCCCAGACCGACTGCCAATCCAGGTCGGGACTGTTAACCAGGTCGTGCGGATCGCCCAGCATCTCAGACAGCATCCGGCGGTAGATCACGTCATCATCGCCCGCACCTGCCGGGTCTTTTGACGGGGCTGGTGCGCTGGCGGCCGGGGTTCCCGCTGGCTTGTCGGCGTCCCGTGACCGCGCAGCAAAGAACGCCGACGTGTCCGATACCGCTCGGGCCGGCTCTGATGCCGACTCCGGCGCCGGTGCGGTCTTGGGCCCGCTCTCCCACCAGGGAGTGGGCAGCTCACGCCGGTGCCGCTGGGGCTGCTGCTCGGCAGGCTGGACCGGAACCTCGGTGATGCCGCTGGAACCCGGATTGCGACGCGGCAACAACGTGACCGGCGGTCCGGACCCTTCGGAAGCGTTCTCGGTTGCCGGCCCGGGCGTGCCAGCGTGCTGCCCGGTGGCCTCGCCGGCAGCCTCCGGCGCAGCGATCGCACTGACGTTTTCGGCGCTCGGCGACGAGACCGCCCGGATGTGTCGGAGCGCTGCCGGCTCGGCCGCGGTCACGGCCTCGAGCACCGTCGGCGGCAGGTAGATCTCTGCCGTGGTGCCCGAGCCCGCCTCATCGGCGGCCGGGCCGCGCAGCCCGACCCGGATGCCGTGCCGGGCCGCGATCCGGCCGACCACGAAAAGGCCCATGTGGCGGGCGTTGTCGGGACTGACTTCACCGCCGGCCTGCAGCCGCATGTTCGCGATGCGCCGATCGGCGTCGTTCATGCCCAGGCCGGAGTCTGCGATGCGCAGCACCACTCCTCCGTCGCCGCCACGAGACGCCGAGATGCGGACGGGCGTCGTCGGCGGCGAGTAGCGCAGGGCATTGTCGATCAGCTCGGCGAACAGATGAATAGCACCGCCCGCCGCCGCGCCGAGCAGCGCGCAGTCAGGCAGCACGACGATTTCGACGCGGCGGTAGTCCTCAACCTCGGACACCGCCGCGTTGATCACCGTCGACAGCGGCACCGGGTCGCGCTGGTCACGCGCGAGCTGTGCGCCGGCCAATACCAGCAGATTCGCGCTGTTGCGGCGCAGCCGGGCCGCGAGGTGGTCCAGCCGGAACAGACTGTCAAGGCGTTCGGGATCCTCTTCGTTGCGCTCCAGCCGGTCGATGAGCGACAGCTGCTGGTCGACCAGCGAACGGCTGCGCCGCGACATGGTCTCGAACATGTCGTTAACCAGCAATCGCAATCGTGCCTCGTCGCCGGCCAGCAGCAGGGTCTGCGCATGCAGTTCGTCGACCGCGTGGGCGACCTGGCCGATTTCCTCGGTGGTGTACACCGGCAGCGGCGCGGGGATCGTCTCGGCTCCACCGGCTTTGACCCGGGCGATCTCCTGCTCGAGGTCGGTGTGGGCGACTTTTAGCGCACCGTCACGCAGCACGCGCAGCGGGCGAACCAGCGCGCGCGCCACCAGCAGCACGATGACGAGCGCGATCACCATGGCGGCCAGCACCAGGACGGTGTCGAGGATCGCGGCATTGCGCCGATCCGTGGCCTGTGCATGCACCGACTTCGTCACCGACGAGGTGGTGTCCTTGATGACCTGTTCGGCGATCTCGTCGGTGGTCTGGATCGAGCGCAGCAGTTCGGGGTTGTCGACGAGCGCACTGGCCGGATCGGACATGATCGCCATCCGGTTCACCGTCTGTTGCTGCAGCGTCTTGGCGTCGGGCGAACCGGCGCCGAGCACTTCGCTCATCTCGAACAGCGTCGACGGTTCGGTGCCGGCCAGGGTAATCATCGAGGTCCGCAACTGCGGCCCGGGAAGGTCGGCTCCGCGGGTTACCAGGATTTTCTGCATCGTCATCTGGCCGCGGGCCCCGACCGCCCGGCTCAAGCCTTGTGTCTGGGCGCGGATCTTCTCGTCGTCGACGCGCACCGATGCGTTGATGACGTCCTCGGCCGTCAACAGGATCGGCGCGTAGGTGGTTACCCTGTCCTGCAAACCGATGGTGTTGTCTGCCACCTTGTCCACCAGCGCCTGACCGCCCTTGAGCAGGGTGCTCACTCCGGATCGGACGTTGGCGGTTACGTCGGTGTCCGCCAACCGCGTCTGCAGCTCGTACTTACGCGCCTCGTAGTTCTTCTTGGCCCCCTCGACGTCGCGTCCGGTGGAGCTCGCCAGTAACGCCACATCCAATGCCGACATGTATTTCGTGATCACCGGTAGCACGTCGGCGCGGGCAGCGGCCAGCCGTAGACCCCGGGAGTTGGCCATCGCGCCTTCGACCCGTAGCGCACCGAAAACCGTCGCCAGCACCAGCGGTACCAGCACAATCGCCAGGACTTTCCAGCGGACCGGCCAGTTAGTCGGCGACCAGGCCGGCGGGCGTTTGGCCGGCGCCGCTTCGGCGGCGCGGTTTTGCGAGGACTCGGACGGAACCGCCTCGGCCGGGTTGGTCGGGCGGGCGAACATGGTCACGTCGTCACGGCCGCGCGACCGGCCGCTGCGCTGACACTGAGCGCTGAAAGAAACGAGAGGCTCATGAGACTTCCTGCTTTATTCCACCCGTCCCACGCCAGATAGGCGCGAGCGTGTAAACGTGGCAATCCGACGAGTATGACAGCACGCGGCCCAGGTCACCAGAATCGTTACTGAGCAGACACAGCCCACCGGGGCAGTGCCGTACCGCGGCAAACAACCCTGGCAAACGCGGGAGTGCAGACTGGCGGGGACGGCTTTGTCATGATCAGCAGATGTTCCGGTTGGCTAGGCTTGGCGCAGACCACCGTCGGAACGTCGCCGTGCCAGATCGCCAAGTCCGTTTTTGTCTTCCTGGGCGTCCCGCTGGCCGCTGGGTATCTCTCGCGACGGTTCGGGTCCTCTCTCCGGACTTCGTCGGTTCGCGCTTCGACGAGCGCAATCGAGCCCTACAGTCGAACGGCGCATCCGCTTTGCCGTCGGACCGTTTGGGAGACCGCTGATGAGTTGGTGGATAGTGAACTACATCCCGTCGTGGCTGCTGCTCATCGGCCTAATCGTGCTCATCGCAGGCGGAGCGGCGTTGATTCAGAGGTACGTGCGTCGGCGGTTCCCAGTCCTCAAGGATGACGCGCACAGCGACGTCACCAAGTTCACCTATGGCTTCATCGGCTTCGTCTATGCCTTCTTCGTCGGATTCGTCGTCTCCTCCATGTGGGGTCAGAACAACACCGCAGACGGCAACGCACGCGCCGAAGGCGCAACAGGGGTGCAAATGGCAAGGGATGCGGTCGTTTTCGAGACGGCGGATCAAGACCGCATTCGGCACAGTCTGCTGGCGTACGAGCAAGCCGCCATCGTTGAATGGCCGCAAGCCGGGAATAATCGATCACCAGATGCCGACACCGCCCTGTCCCGCCTATACACGGCCTACGACGGGGTAGCCGCAAAGACGGACACCCAGAAGACTCTGCTCGCGACGACGTATTCCAACCTCGACAAGATCAGCCAAGCACGCACCGTCCGACTACTCACCGCCCGCGAAGACGCCGGACTCCCCTGGCCGTTCTGGGCGGTCATCTTCCTGACGAGCAGTTTGGTCCTCGGCACCGTGATCATCTACGGGTCGAAAAACCCATCCTGCACTACCCGATGGTGGCCATCGTCGGCCTCATCGTCGCCACTAACCTCTTACTCGTCCTTGAACTGGCACACCCCTATGTCGGCGCGGTATCAACAAGCTCGGACCCATTGCAAGAAGTGGTCGCGGTGCTATCCCAACCCGTTGCATAGACGGCTTCGAGTCGCCCGGCTGGCCGCACCTCCCGAAACGCACATGACAATCGACGAAGGCCGCACGTACATCAGCAGCCTGGTTACCGAGTGGCTGGAACGGCTGTGCGAACATCGAACGAATCGCTGAGCGTTTTGAAATTTGTTGGCTAGCATCCCCTATCGGCTTGATCGGGCGTGGCCGTTCATGTCGGCCCACTGCTGGATGATCTCGCGCTGACGCTCTATCGAGGTCGATTCCAGGGTTGACCTCGATAGACGTAGCCTTCCCAGTACCCCGCACGGCGAGAGGATGCCCTGTTGTGTTCCGGCTGTTGTTCCACTCCCCGCGCATTGCGCCCAACACGGGCAACGCCATCCGGACGGCGGCGGCCACGGGATGCGAATTACATCTGGTCGAGCCGCTGGGGTTCGACCTGTCCGAACCCAAACTCCGACGGGCCGGACTGGACTATCACGACCTCGCGTCGGTCACCGTTCATTCGTCGCTGCGGGCGGCGTGGGATGCGTTGTCGCCCGCGCGGGTGTTCGCATTCACCTCGCACGCGCCGACGTCATTCGCCGACGTCTGCTACCGCCCCGGCGACGTGTTGATGTTCGGACCCGAGCCCACCGGGCTGGACGCGGCGACGCTGGCCGACGCGCACATCACCCAGCAGGTGCGCATCCCCATGCTGGCGGGCCGACGCTCGCTGAACTTGTCCAATGCCGCGGCGATCGCCGTCTACGAGGCGTGGCGCCAGCACGGCTACTCCGGAGCTGTGTAGTTACCAGGTGTTCCAGTGGGTGACCTGCTCGGCGGGCAGCCGCTTGGCGGGGCGGAAGTCGGTGCCCTTGGTGTAGGCGATCGGAAACAGCCCGCCCTGGCTGTACTTGTCGTGCGGAATGCCGAGCACTTCGGCCGCTTGCTTCTCGCCGTCGCCCAGCAGGTGCAGCGTCGTCCAGCAGGTGCCCAGCCCACGGGAGCGCAGCGCCAGGCAGAAGCTCCAGACCGCCGGGAACAGCGACGCCCAGAATGACGCACTCAGTCCCAGCGGCGCCTGCTCCACCCGGCCCTGAAGGCAGGGGATCAGCAGGACCGGCGCCTCGTGCATGTGCTCGGCCAGGTACATCGCCGAATCCCTGACCTTGCCCATCCGCTCCCCGCGGGTGTCGCCCTCGGGATACTCCGGCGACGGCAGGCTGAGATAGCCGCGGGCGTGGGCCAGGTAGATGTCGGCGATCGCCTTCTTCTTGTCGGCGTCCTCGACGAACACCCATTGCCAGCCCTGCGCGTTGGAACCGGTAGGCGCCTGCAGCGCCAGTTCGAGGCATTCCATCAGCACCTCGCGCGACACCGGCTTGTCGAAGTCAAGGCGCTTACGGACAGAGCGGGTGGTGGTGAGGACTTCGTCGAGGGACAGGGTGAGGGTCATGTGTGGAGACTATCGTCCGGTTGCCCGCCTCTCCCCCTCGCCGCTCCGCGGCTGGGGGAGCCTCCACCTCCTGCCGCCTCGGCGGCGCGCATCGTCGCCGGGCTACATTCGGCTCATGAGCGTCGAACTGACACAAGAGGTTTCCAGCAGGCTCACGTCCGATCACTATGGGTGGCTGACCACCGTCGCCAAATCGGGACAGCCGGTTCCGCGGCTGATCTGGTTCTACTTCGATGGCGCCAAGCTGACGGTGTACTCGATGCCGCAGGCGGCCAAGGTGGCCCACGTCAAGGCGCGTCCCCAGGTGAGCCTGAACCTGGATTCCGACGGCAATGGCGGCGGCATCATCGTCGTCGGCGGGATCGCGACGGTGGACGCCACCGACGTCGACTGCCGGGCGGACGAGCCGTACTGGGCGAAGTACAGCGAGGACGCCGCGAAGTTCGGCCTGACCGAGGCGATGGGCTCCTACAGCACCCGGCTGACGATCACCCCAACCAAGGTGTGGACCACGCCCGCGGGCTGAACCATCCTCGCCGAGCGCGCGTGTTTGTACGCTACGCCGCGGATTGCTGGCATTCTGCGCGGCTTCGCGGAGCCTCAGCGGAAGTCGCGGGACCTCGAACCCACCGCCAAGGTGATGCGGCCCAACCGCTCGGCGACGACGGTGATCGCGCCGCTGGCGTTTTGCACCTGCCCGCGAACCAGCAGCGCCGGCGCCGTGTTCGCCAGCTTGCGATGCCGCGCCCACACCCCCGGCGTGCAGAGCACGTTGACCATTCCGGTCTCGTCCTCGAGGTTGATGAACGTCACCCCCTGGGCCGTGCCGGGCCGCTGCCGATGGGTCACCGCACCGGCGATCAGCACCCGGTCGCCGTCGGGCACCGATCCCAGCTTCTCGGCGGGCACCACCCCCATCGCGTCCAGGTCTGCCCGCAAGAACTGCGTCGGATAACTGTCCGGGGAGATGCCGGTGGCCCACACGTCGGCGGCGGCCAGCTCCAGCTCACTCATCCCGGGCAACGCCGGGATGTGCGACGACGAGCCCACCCCGGGTAACCGGCCCGGGCGCCCCGTGGCGGCCGCCCCGGCCGCCCACAGCCCCTCGCGCCGGGACATGCCGAAGCAGCCCAGCGCTCCGGCCGTCGCCAGCGCTTCGGTCTGCGGAACGGAAAGCTGCAGCCGGGCGGTCAGGTCCAGCAGAGAAACATACGGGCCGTTGGCTTTTCGCTCCTGCACCAGCTGCTCGGCGAGGTCGTCGCCGATATGACGGACGGTGCCCAGCCCCAGGCGGACCTGGGTTCCGGCATTCTCGAGGGTGGCGTGCGCCAGGCTGGCGTTGACGTCCGGGCCGTGCACCGCCACACCGTGCCTGCGCGCATCGGCCACCAGTGACTGTGGCGAATAGAAACCCATCGGCTGTGCGCGCAACAGCGCCGCGCAGAACGCCGCCGAGTGGTGCAGCTTGAACCACGACGAGTAGAACACTAGCGACGCGAAGGACAGCGCATGGCTTTCGGGGAAGCCGAAATTGGCGAAGGCCTCCAGCTTTTCGTAGGTGCGGTCGATCACCTCGTCGGTGGCGCCGTGCAGTGCTCGCATGCCGTCGTAGAACCGGCCGCGCAGCCGTCGCATGCGTTCGGTCGAACGCTTGGAGCCCATGGCGCGACGGAGCTGGTCGGCCTCGGCGGCGGTAAAACCGGCGCAGTCGACCGCGAGCTGCATCAACTGTTCCTGAAAAAGCGGCACTCCCAGCGTCTTGCGCAGCGCCGGTTCCATGGACGGGTGGTCGTAGACGACAGGGTCCATGCCGTTGCGCCGCCGGATGTAGGGGTGCACCGACCCGCCCTGGATGGGCCCGGGACGGATCAGCGCGACCTCCACCACCAGGTCGTAGAAGATCCGCGGCTTAAGCCGCGGCAGGGTGGCCATCTGCGCCCGCGACTCTACCTGAAACACCCCGACGGAATCGGCGCGTGCCAGCATCTCGTACACCGCCGGTTCGGAGAGGTCGAGCCTGGCCAGGTCCACCTCGATCCCCTTGTGCTCGGCGACCAGGTCGATGGCATAGTGCAGCGCCGAGAGCATACCCAGCCCCAGCAGGTCGAACTTGACCAAACCGATTGCCGCACAGTCGTCTTTGTCCCATTGCAGGACGCTGCGATTTACCATGCGCGCCCACTCCACCGGGCACACGTCGGCGATCGGTCGGTCGCAGATCACCATGCCGCCGGAATGAATGCCCATATGCCGCGGCAGATTCCGGATCTGGGTCGCCAGGTCGATCACCTGCAGCGGGATGCCCTCTAGAACATCCGAGTCGGGAGAATCGGCTAGTCCGTTCCAGTGGCCGATCTGCTTGCTCCAGGCGTCCTGCTGCCCCTGCGAGAAGCCCAGGGCGCGGGCCATGTCGCGCACCGCGATCCGCCCCCGGTAGGTGATGACATTGGCGACCTGCGCGGCGTAGTCACGGCCGTATTTGTCGTAGACATACTGGATGACTTTTTCGCGCTGGTCGGACTCGATGTCCATGTCGATGTCGGGCGGCCCGTCGCGGGCGGGCGACAAGAAGCGCTCGAACAACAGCTCGTTGGCCACCGGATCGACGGCGGTGACGCCGAGGGCATAACAGACCGCGGAATTGGCCGCCGATCCCCTGCCCTGACATAGGATGTTGTTCTCGCGGCAGAACCGGGCGATATCGTGCACCACCAGGAAGTAACCCGGAAAGCTCAGCTGGGCAATGACTTTCATTTCATGCTCGATCTGAGAGTACGCGCGCGGCGCGCTCTCGGCCGGTCCGTAGCGGTCGCGAGCTCCGGCCATGACCAACTGCCGCAGCCAGCTGTCCTCGGTGTGGCCGTCGGGCACGTCGAACGGCGGCAGCTGCGGCGCGATCAGCGCCAGCCCGAACGCGCACTGCTCGCCGAGCTCGGCGGCGGCGGTCACCACTTCGGGTCGCTGCGCGAACAGCCGGGCCATCTCCTCACCGGACCGCAGGTGCGAACCACCCAGCGGGGCCAGCCACCCGGCGGCGGAATCCAGCGACTGCCGGGCCCGGATCGCCCCCATCGCCATGGCCAGCCGGCTGCGCGACGGATGGGCGAAATGCGCCCCGGTGGTGGCGACGACGCCCACACCGAAACGTGGCGCCAGTCCGGCCAGCACTGCGTTACGTTCGTCGTCGAGCGGTTGACCATGATGGGTCAACTCGATGCTGACCCGGCCGGCCCCAAACCGGTCCACCAGATCGGCCAGCGCCCGTTCCGCCGTCTCCGGACCGCCCCCGGAAAGCGCTTGGCGTACATGGCCTTTGCGGCATCCGGTCAGGATGTGCCAGTGCCCGCCCGCAGCCTCGGTCAGCGCGTCGAAGTCATAGCGCGGTTTGCCCTTCTCGCCGCCGGCCAGATGCGCCGCGGCCAATTGCCGCGACAGCCGTCGGTAACCTTCCGGACCGCGGGCCAGCACCAGCAGATGCGGGCCGGGCGGATCCGGCGTCTCGGTGCGGGCACCCGACCCCAAAGACAGTTCGGCACCAAACACGGTACGTATGTCGAGCTCGGCGGCCGCCTCGGCGAACCGCACCGCCCCGTACAGGCCGTCGTGGTCGGTGAGCGCAAGGGCGCGCAGATCCAGCCGGGCGGCCTCCTCGACCAGCTCCTCCGGCGTGCTGGCCCCGTCCAGGAAGCTGAACGCCGAGTGCGCATGCAGCTCGGCATACGGGACGGACGAGCGGGCCATCCGGGCGTCCTCTGGTGGCTGGTACGTCGCGCGCTTGCGCGACAGGGGACCCCCCTCTTCAGGCCCAGTAGGTGCTCCGGCATGGCGCGGCTTGCTATCGAGCACCCGCTCCATTTCCGCCCAGCTCGGCGGCCCGTTGGACCAGCCCACCGGAGACAGTATATCGAAAGTATGTGCGATGGATGCCGGGTTGTTAAACGGAACTTCAACTTCCCAACACGTTCTTAACGTTGCGGGCCTACCGTGGAAGAGGCGCCGCACAGATACTGGTACAAGTGCAAAAAACTGACGGCGGGGGCTGAGCATGGCGCAGACACTGGACACGGCATTCCTGCGAGCTCAAGATCCGGATCAGCACGCGAGCCTGGCGATCGGCGCGGTCGCCATCGTCGACGGCGCCGCACCCGACTACGAACTGCTCAAAAATCTGCTGACAGAACGAGTTTCGTCAATACCGCGATGCACACAGTTGCTGCGGTCCAACCCGTTCAGCCAGGAGTGGATCGACTATCCGGAATTCGATCTGACCCATCACGTCCGCCGGGTGGCGATTCCCCGTCCCGGAGATGACACCCAGCTTTCCGGGGCCATCGCGCTTGCTCTGGAGCGTCCCCTCGACCTGGATCGTCCACCGTGGGAGTGCTGGGTCATCGAGGGCCTGAAGGGCAACCGGTGGGCGATCTTGATGAAGACCCATCACTGCCTGCTCGACGGCAACTCCGCCGCCCATCTGCTCACCCGGCTCTGCGACGACACCGAGGGTGACATGTTCGCCAATCACACGGAGCCCAAACAGGTTTCGCCGCAGCCGACGGCGAATCAGAGCTGGGTCGACGCGCTGTGGCGTGCTTCGTCCGTCGCCGGCACTGTCACGAGCACCCTCGCCAGCGCGATCTGGCCGGCGCTCCGGACGTCGCCGATCGACCGCGTCACCACCCTGCGGCGATACAGCACGGTGCGAGTCCCGATCGCCGACGTCGACCACGTCTGCCGCAAGTTCGGTGTGACCGCTAACGACGTTGCGCTCGCTGCCATCACCGAGGGGTTCCGGACGGTTCTACTCGCCCGCGGCGAAGAACCGCGGGCGGATTCACTGCGCACCCTGGTGCCGATACCGGCCCGTTCGGTCATGCTGCCGTATCTGCCCGTCGAACATGACGACCCGGTTCAGCGATTGCAAACCGTGCACACCAGATGGAAAGCCGGGCAGGCCAACCCGCCCGCCAGCGGCATCGTGGAGTCGGCGATCAATTCCTTGCCGACCATATTGCGCAGCGGCGTCGTACAACTGCTGTCGCGGCTTCCACAGCGCGGCATCGTGACGTTGGCGACCAACCTGCCCGGACCTCGCCATCGGCTACGGCTGATGGGCCAGACGATGGAGCGCTTGCTGCCGATCCCGCCGACCGCCGTGCAGCTGAGCACGGGGGTTGCGGTGCTGAGCTACGGCGACGAACTGGTATTCGGCATCACCGCCGAAAAAGACAGCACGTTCGATGTCAAGCAGTTGGCCGCCGGCATCGAACTGGGCATGGCGCGACTGGTGGCGCTCAGCCAAGACTCCGTGCTGCTGTTCGGCAAAGAGCACCGACGCAGGCGTTCGTCGCGTGCGATTGCCGGGCGTGCACCAACGGCGCGGCCCTTCGCGCCGGAACAAGCGCGTCACTGACCCAGTCTCAACGGAGCTGACCGCTGTGAGAAGGTTGGTCATGCCAAAGTTGGGGTCGGTCATCATCGACCCGCGCCGCCATGACGCGGTGTTGTTCGACCTCGACACGGTGGCGAGTGCCGAGGGCAGCGCGCTGCACTCCACGCTGACGCTGGTCCGGCAACTGCAGGAGATCGGGGTCGGCGCCGCCGTTTCTACGTCGGACAACCGCGGGGAAGCATGGGGGATTGGCGACCTGTTCGCCGTGCAGGCCGACAGCCCGGTCGAAGCGGCCAACCGCCTGGCGGTGCGGCCGGGCCGTTGCGTCGTCGTCGCTGACGATGCCGCGGGCGTCGAGGCCGGGCGCGCCGGTGGATTCGCGTTGGTCATCGGTGTCGACCGGACGGGGCAGCGCGACGCACTGCTTGGTGTCGGCGCTGACGCGGTGGTCGCCAACCTAAGTGAAGTCACCGTGCGGACCGGGGACCGGCGGATGTCGCAGCTTCCCGATGCGTTGCAGGCCCTGGAGGGGCCCGCCGACTTCACTTCCCGGCCACCGGCGGTGTTCTTCGACTTCGACGGCACGCTGTCGGACATCGTCAACGATCCGGACGCGGCCAGGCCCGTCGCCGGCGCGACCGAGGCGCTACAGAAGTTGGCCGCGCGTTGTCCGGTCGCGGTGCTGTCCGGCCGCGACCTCGCCGACGTGACGAAGCGCGTTGGCGTGTCCGGCATCTGGTATGCCGGCAGTCACGGTTTCGAGTTGACCGCTCCCGACGGAACACACCACCAAAACGAGGCCGCGGCGGCGGCCATACCGCTACTGGAGCAGGCCGCCGACCAACTCCGCGACCAACTCAGGTCGATTCCCGGTGTTGTTGTAGAGCACAAGCGATTTGGGGTTGCGGTGCACTACCGTAACGCCGAACGCGACCGCGTTGGCGAAGTGGCGGCTGGGGTGCGCGCAGCGGGCCGGCGCGACGGGCTTCGGGTGACCACCGGTCGCGAAGTCATCGAGCTGCGTCCGGATATGGACTGGGACAAGGGGAAAACGCTTCGCTGGGTGCTCGATCGCTTACCCGAGGCCAGTTCGGCTTCCCTGACGCCGGTCTATCTCGGCGATGACATCACCGACGAGGACGCGTTCGACGCGATCCGCCACGACGGTGTGCCAATCCTGGTGCGCCACAACGACGACGGTGACCGTGCCACCGCCGCGCTGTTCGCGCTGGACACTCCCGCACGGGTCAGCGAGTTCACCGACCGGCTGGCACGGCAGCTCAGTGACGGCCGCGTGACCTAAGCGCTAGGCCTGCGCGTATTCCACCTCGCCGTCGTCGAGCACCACCCGGGCGTCGGCACCGTCGGGCGCGGATGCCTCGGTGCGAAACACCGCCTTGCCCGGCTCGGTGCGCCAGATCAGCGTGGTCAACGTTTCGCCGGGAAACACCGGGGAGGTGAACCGCGCCGCGATCGAGGTGATGTTGGCCGCGACACCCTTGCCCAGCTCGACGACCAGCGCGCGGCCTGCCACGCCGTAGCTGCACAGCCCGTGCAGGATCGGCTTGGGGAACCCGGCCAGCTCCCGGGCGAACCAGGGATCGCTGTGCAGCGGGTTGCGGTCACCGGAGAGCCGGTAGATCAGCGCCTGATCCTCCCGGGTGGGCAGCGCGACGCGGGCGTCGGCCTCGCGGTCCGGAAATTCCGGTGCGACCGGCCGCTGACCCGGCTCTCCCCCGAACCCGCCCGACTGGCGGATGACCAGCGTGGTGAGCGTCTCGGCGATCAGCTCGCCGGATTTCGGGTCGGTGCCACGGCCGCGCAGCACGATGATGGCGTTCTTGCCCTCGCCCTTGTCCTGGATGTCGGCGACCTCGGAGACCACCGACAGCTTCCCCACGGCCGGCAGCGGTGCATGCAGCCGGATGCCCTGCGATCCGTGCAAGAGGAGGGCGTGGTTGAACGTCCCGATCTTGCCCGCCGCTCCGAAGGCCGGGCAGCAGATCACCGCATATGTCGGCAGCACCTGCTGGGTGATGTCATGGCTGTTCTCGGTGGTGAATGACAGGTCATCGGTCCCGGCGCCGACACCGAGCGCGTAGAGCAGCGTGTCCCGGTCGGTCCATTCGAACAACATGGGTTCGGTCGTCGCACCGACGGCACTCGGGTCAATCGCCATAGGAGTCTCCTTTCGAGGATTTCTGCACCTAACCATCGCAAACCCTTCCCACCGAGGTCGTCGGCAGGGCAGGCTATCGCCATGCCCAAGCGCAGCTTGATTCGGAAGGCCTCAAAGGCAGTCGCCGTGCTGGCCGCAACGGTAATCGTCGGTGCCTGCGGTGGATCACCGCAGGTGCGCAGCATTACGGTGACGTTCATCCGGCACGCACAGTCGGAGGCCAACGCCAACGGGATGATCAACACCGATGTGCCGGGTCCGGGCCTGACCCCCGAGGGCAAAGGTCAGGCCGAACAGGTGGCCCACTCACACCACGATTTCGACGGCATCTACGCCTCCACCATGGTGAGAGCCCAGCAAACCGCTGCGCCGTTGGCCGGCGAACTCGGCAAGCAGGTACAGGTTCTGCCCGGTCTGCAAGAGATCAACGCCGGCTGGTACAACGGCAAACCCGAGTCAATGGCCGCCTCGACGTATCTGCTGGCGCCGGCGGACTGGCTCCACGGAGACCGGCAGAACAGCATCCCGGGTGGGGTGAACGGGAACGAGTTCAACGAACGATTCACCGCGGCCATTCAGAAGATCTACAGCAGCGGCCACAACAAGCCGGTGGTGTTCTCGCACTTGTACGCCATCATGTACTGGACGCTGATGAACACGAAGAACGGCAAGGACAGCCTGGCGACCACCCACCCACTGCCCAACATCGGCCGCGTGGTGATCACCGGCAATCCGGTAAACGGCTGGAGGCTGGTGGACTGGGACGGCATCCGCGACTTCAGAAGCTGATCGGAGTTGACGAGTGCGGCTGCGAGCCGCCACCATGGCTGCATGCGGTATGTCGTTACCGGCGGTACCGGGTTTATTGGTCGCCGCGTCGTCTCTCGTCTGCTGGAAACCCGGCCCGATGCGCAGGTGTGGGTGCTGGTCCGACGGCAATCGCTGGGCCGCTTCGAGCGGCTGGCGACCGAGTGGGGTGAGCGAGCCAAACCGCTGGTTTCAGACCTGACGGCGCTCGTACCGACCGACGAGATCATCGCCGAGCTGGGCGAGATCGACCATGTGGTGCACTGCGCGGCGATCTATGACATCACCGCCAGCGAGGCCGAACAGCGGGTCACCAACGTCGAGGGGACCCGCGCCGTCATCGAACTGGCGCAGCGGCTGGGCGCCACACTTCACCATGTCTCGTCGATCGCCGTGGCAGGCGACTTCGCCGGCGAGTACACCGAGGACGACTTCGACGTCGGCCAGCAACTGCCGACTCCGTATCACCAGACGAAGTTCGAAGCCGAATTGCTGGTGCGGTCGGCACCCGAACTGCGCTACCGCATCTACCGCCCGGCGGTGGTGGTGGGCGATTCACGCACCGGCGAGATGGACAAGGTCGACGGGCCGTACTACTTCTTCGGCGTGCTGGCCAAGTTGGCCGTGCTGCCGTCGCTGACTCCCGTCCTGCTGCCCGACACCGGGCGCACCAACATCGTCCCGGTCGACTACGTCGTCGACGCGCTCGTCGCACTCATGCATGCCGAGGGTCGCGACGGGCAGACGTTCCACCTCACCGCTGTCAAAACCATTGGCCTGCGCGGCATCTACCGCGGCGTCGCCAAGGCGGCCGGATTGCCGCCGGTGCGCGGATCGCTACCCCGTTCGGTGGCCGCCCCGGTGCTGAAGGTGCGCGGCCGGGCCAAGGTGCTGCGCAACATGGTGGCCACCCAGCTCGGGATCCCCGCCGAGGTTTTCGACCTCGTCGACCTGGCACCCACGTTCGTTAGCGAGAATACCCGAAACGCGTTGCAGCGCATGGGCATAAACGTACCCGAATTCGCCGGCTATGCGCCCAAGCTATGGCGGTACTGGGCCGAGCACCTCGATCCGGATCGTGCGCGCCGTGATGATCCGAAAGGGCCGCTGGTGGGCCGGCACGTCATCGTCACCGGCGCATCCAGCGGCATTGGCCGGGCGTCGGCAATCGCCGTCGCGGAGCGCGGCGCGACGGTGTTCGCGCTGGCCCGCAACGGCGTGGCGCTGGACCGGCTGGTCGCCGAGATCCGCGCGGGCGGCGGTGACGCGCACGCCTTCACCTGCGATGTCACCGATTCGGTTTCGGTGGAGCACACCATCAAAGACATCCTGGGCCGCTTCGACCACGTCGATTATCTGGTGAACAACGCCGGCCGGTCGATCCGCCGCTCGGTGGTCAACTCCACCGAACGGTTGCACGATTACGAACGGGTCATGGCGGTCAACTACTTTGGCGCGGTGCGGATGGTGCTGGCGCTGCTGCCGCATTGGCGGGAGCGCCGGTTCGGTCACGTCGTCAACGTCTCCAGCGCCGGCGTGCAGGCCCGCAATCCCAAGTACAGCTCATATCTACCGACCAAGGCGGCGCTGGATGCGTTCGCCGACGTGGTGGCCTCCGAAATGCTGTCCGATCACATCACGTTCACCAACATCCATATGCCGCTGGTCAGAACCCCGATGATCGGGCCGTCACACCGGCTCAACCCGGTGCCGGCGATCAGCCCCGAGCGCGCGGCGGCAATGGTGGTGCGCGGCCTCGTCGAGAAGCCGGCGCGCATCGACACCCCATTGGGCACGCTCGCCGAAGCCGGCAATTACTTCGCGCCGAGGACTTCTCGGCGGATTCTGCATCAGCTCTATCTGGGCTACCCTGATTCGGCTGCGGCGCGCGGACTGCCTGTCGACCCGGTTCCGACCTCGCGACGCAAGCCCAGGCGGCCGGTCCGCGCCGTCACCGGTGGTATCCGGACACCCCGACCGGTCAAACGACTGGCGCGCTTGGTGCCCGGCGTGCACTGGTAGTCCCCGCGCCGGCGCAGCGCGACGCCCTGGTGGTCACCTTCGCTTCCCGGTGACATTGAGTGCTGGGCGTATCGTGGCCGCGGTGAACCCCGTTTTCGTCGACGTCGACACCGGCGTGGACGATGCATTGGCGTTGGTGTACCTGCTGGCCAGCCCGGACGCCGACGTGGTGGGCATCGCCTCGACCAATGGAAACGTTGCGGTACAACAGGTTTGCGAGAACAACTTGGGCCTGCTCGAGCTGTGCCGGGTCAGCGGCGTGCCGGTGTCCAAGGGTTCCGATGAAACGCTGACCGGCCCGACGCGTCTCCCCTCACGAGTCCACGGCCCCCGGGGATTGGGGTATGCCGAACTGCCGCCGACCGATCGTCGGCTCACCGCTTACGACTCGGCGAGCGCCTGGGTGCGCGCGGCGCACGCCTTTCCCGGCGAGCTCATCGGCGTGGCGACCGGCCCGTTGACCAATCTGGCGCTGGCGCTGCGCGCCGAACCCGCGCTCCCGACGCTGCTGCGCCGGCTGGTGATCATGGGCGGGTCCTACGATCACCGCGGCAACACCACGGCAGTAGCGGAATGGAACATCAGCGTAGACCCCGAGGCCGCGGCCGAGGTCCTGGCGGCATGGACTGTCGAAGCTGTCGGGGAGCAACAACTTCCGATGTTGTGCGGATTGGATCTGACCCGCAAGGTCGCGATGACGCCGGAGCACCTCGCGAGATTGGCGGCCACCGCGGAGTCGACGACAACGGTGATGAGCGTGCGCGACGAGCGCGGCACCCGGTCGACGGCGTCCAATCCGGTGATCCGGGTGATCGAGGACGCGATGCGGTTCTACTCGGAGGCCTACTACGACAAGGGACACGGATATCAGGCGCATCTGCACGATCCGCTGGCCGCCGCAATCGCGCTGGATCCAGACCTCATCGCGACCCGTCCGGCGACGGTGGACATCGAGCTGACGGGGACCCTGACCCGCGGCATGACGGTGACCGACTGGTCGGGTCACCGAGAACCCAACGCGCTGATCGGCGTCGACGTTGACCCGGCGGCGTTCTTCGACCGGTTCATCGAACGGGTTGGGCCTTTTGCACATCGGGTAGGTGATAGCTCATGAAGGTTCATCGCATCGAGTTCATGCGCGCGGCGTGGGGTGCCGGACTGCTGGCGGCCCCGCGATCTGCGCGGCGGGAATTACCCCCAGGTGCCCAGTGGATGCCTGGCTAACTACACCAGCGATCCGGTTTTCCGCGCCGGCCCTGAAACCGGGCGAAGATGCCAACGAAGCGGCGGTGCGCAAGTTGCCGATCTTCGGTGGCCCGTTCAGGTGGGACGACCTGGAGTGGCTGCGGTTCCAGACCAGCTTGCCGCTGATGGTCAAGGGCATCTGTCACCCCGACGATGCGCGCCGCGCCAAAGACATTGGTGTCGAGAGCATTTACTGTTCCAACCACGGCGGCCGCCAAGCCAACGGCGGGCTGCCCACGTTGGATTGCCTGCCGGGAGTGCCCGAAGCCGCCGACGGGCTGCCGGTGTTGTTCGACTCGGGCATCCGCAGCGGCGCCGACATCATCAAAGCCCTGGCGATGGGAGCAACCGCAGTGGGGATCGACCGCCCCTACGCCTACGGTCTGGCGCTCGGCGGTGTCGACGGCATCGTGCACGTACTGCGCTCGCTGCTGGCCGAAGCCGACCTGATCATGGCCGTCGACGGGTATCCCTCGCTCAAGGACCTGACGCCCGAGGCGTTGCGTGCCACGGGATAACTCCGAATACGTTGGAGCGCAACGTTACTCATAGCTTCCCTCCAGGTACCAGCGCCGCTGGCGGTAGCACAGCAGCAACGCCCGCTCGCTTTCCAGCAATACCTGGGCGCGGGCGGTGCGGCCTTTCCCCAGGTCGGGATCCCACCACCGCTCGTCGACCGACCAAGGTCCGGCCCACCAGCACAGCCGCTCGTCTCGGTCGTGGATGATCATTCGCGCCGGGTCGGCGGAGAACATCCCCCGGTTGGTCACCCGTATCGGATTCCCTTGGACATCAAGCAGTTCCACCGGGTCGTCGAGCAACACGGCCGGTGACGGCTCGGGCAGTCGACCGGGCCACGGGAGACTCGGGTCGGCCTGCGGTACCGACTCGTCGCCCAGCGGGGTCAACGTGATGCGCTCGGACGGCCCGCGACCGCCGGACAGCACCGGCACTTGCACCGCCTCCGGACCGAGCAAGCCCTGCACCCGCACCAGCGCTCGGCGAGCTCGTAGCCTGTCCTCTTCGCCGAGACCACCCCATAACGGCAACTGCAGCGCCTCGGCGGACACCACCTCCACCGCCTGCAACCGCAACAGCGTCACGGCCGCGGTGGGACGGGGGTCGCGCGCTGTCCGATTGCTCAACCACCCGTCCAGTTGCCAGCGCACCCGGTCGGCGGTGGCGTCCTCGGTCAACGGCTCGGCGCACCGCCACACCCGACTGCGTTCTTCACCGCCCCCGGTGACGGCATGAATGGCCAGCCGGGTGCATCCCACCCCGGCGGCCATCAGCCTCTGATGCAGTGCGCCGGCCAGCGAACGCCCGGCGAACGCCGCGGCATCCACCCGGTCGATCGGCGGATCGCAGTCCCGCACGGCCTCGAGTTCCGGCGGCGGTTCCCGCCCGGACGGTCCCCGCTCGGGTTCACCGCGGGCCAACCGGTGCGCGGTCACCCCGTCGGCGCCGAACCTGGAGGCCACGTCACTACGAGACAGTGCGGCGAACTGCCCGATGGTGCGAATCCCCATCCGCCACAACAGGTCCGTCAGTTCTTCTCGCCCCGGACCGGACAGGCTCGGCTCGGTGGCAAGTTGGCGGATCGACAGCACCGACAGAAACTTCGCGTCGCCTCCCGCCTGGACGATGCGGCCTGCCCGCGCGGCATAGACCGCGGTGGACAACTGGTCGGCGATCCCGACCTGACACTCGGCGCCGGCCGCGGCCACCGCGTCGATCAGCCGCTCCGCGGCGTGGGCCTCGGACCCGAAATAGCGGGCCGCCCCGCGCACCGGCAACACCAAGAGCCCGGGCCGCAGCACCTCGGCGCGGGGCACCAGATCGTCCACCGCCGCAATAACCGCTTCGAAAAAGCGGGCATCGCGGTCAGCGTCGGCGGTCGCGACGTGCAGTTGCGGGCAACGAGCCGCCGCCTCCCGGCGGCGCAACCCTCGTCGCACTCCGGCCGCACGTGCCGTCGCCGAGCAGGCAATCACCCGGTTGGCCAAAGTGACCGCGACCGGAGCGGTCGCGGACTGACCCGCGGCCGCCGCCGCCGCGACCGCCGGCCAGTCCATGCACCAGATCGCCAGGACTCGAGAACCCACAGAGCTCACCCAACCCGCACCCGGCCAATCGTCCGTCCCGCACACACGCCGCTGACCTGCAGCCGCACCCCGCTGATCCGTCCGAACCCGGGGCGGCTACCCGCCGTGATCTCGTAGCCGCAGACCCGGGCCGCAAGCCGCGTCGGCGCCCCATGCCAGTCGCCGTCGGTGACCAATAGGGTGCAACCTTTATGGCGAGCACGGGCCACCACTGCCCGCGCCCGTGTCTGCGACACCCGACGCCCGCCCAGACCGAGGACCACCAGATCCATGCCGTCGATGAGCACCGCGGCCACCTCCACCGGATCGATTCCGGGATCCGGTATCACCGCGAGCCGGCTCAGATCCGCCCCCATCTCCGCTGTGGCCAGCAGTCCGATATCCGGCTGGCCGACGATAGCCGCGTTGCCTCCCGCCGCCGTTACCGCGGCCACCATGCTCAACAGCAGTGACCGGGCACCCGAGCACACCGCCACCGTTCCCCGCGGCAATGGCACCGGCAGCGAATCCGCAAGCCACTGCGGGAGCGCCAGCTGGGATTCCGATTCCGGCAGCAGGTCATCAGCGCGGGCGACCACTTGTCCGGACAGCACGGCCATCTGTCGGCGAAGCGATTCGAGCTGTTCAGCGCGGGTTTCCTGCCGGTGGCCGGAGGCGAAAGCCGCAGTCATGACTAGCCTCCTAGAACCACTCCGGCGTGACTATTTTCGAATGTTTGTTCGATTCATTTCGAGTAAACACCCGCCCTCTGACAACCGTCAAGCAACGTGAGAGGCTGCTTTATGCGTTCGGTGCTGGTGTGGCTCGTGGTGTTTTCCGCCGGCGTTTCGTGGTGTTTTGTGGCGCCAATGCCGGCCCGAGGAGACCCTCCAGAAAATCCAGGAGCCTGTCAACCGGCAGAGTTATTCGCCACCGACAACACCGCCGTCATCACCGATCCCCACGCCGACCAATTGCACAACGGGTTGGCGCTCTTCGAGATGCAAGCCGACCTGACGATCGCCCAGCACGGCGCGACGGTGACGGGATCGACTCTGATCGACGGGGTGTCCTGGTCAACCGAGCTGCAGCGGGCAACCTATGAGCGCTCACGGGAATTTCATCTGTGCGGGGCCGACGAGTCCACGGTGCACGCCGCTGCCGAGGCGCTGCGCCGCCAGTTCAACCAGAAAGCGGTGCTGACCTTCGACTACCTGCCGCAGCAAGCTCCCGGAGCCGACGCGATCACCATCACTGTGCCCGGCATCGACGTCGAGCGCTTCCGCGATGCGCTCGTGGCCGATTCGGCTGCCCACAACCGATTACCGGCGGGCTCTGTCACCACAACCGATCACACCTTGATCCTGGTCGCCGGCGCCGGCGATCTCGATATTGCCCGGCGACTCGTCGGCGAGGCGGGCGGGAATTGGAACGCGGCAACGATCGCCTACGGCAAGCGCGAGTTCGCTGACTAGCTATTCCCACTCGATGGTGCCGGGCGGTTTGCTGGTGATGTCCAGCACCACGCGGTTGACCTCGGGGACCTCGTTGGTGATGCGGGTCGAGATGAGCTCCAGCACGTCGTAGGGCACCCGGGTCCAGTCGGCGGTCATGGCGTCCTCACTGGATACCGGCCGCAGCACGATCGGGTGTCCGTAGGTGCGGTTGTCGCCCTGAACACCGACCGAGCGGACGTCACCCAGCAGCACCACCGGGCACTGCCAGATCAGGTTGTCCAGGCCCGCCGCGGTCAGCTCCTCACGCGCGATCGAGTCGGCGCGCCGCAGCGTGTCCAGCCGCTTCGCGGTGACCTCGCCGACGATCCGGATGCCCAGACCGGGTCCCGGAAAGGGTTGGCGTGCCACGATTTCCTCCGGCAGGCCCAACTCCCGCCCGACCGCGCGCACCTCGTCCTTGAACAGCAGCCGCAGCGGCTCGACGAGTTTGAACTTCAGGTCGCCGGGCAAACCGCCGACGTTGTGATGACTCTTGATGTTCGCGGTGCCGCTGCCACCGCCGGATTCCACGACGTCCGGATACAGCGTGCCCTGCACCAGGAACTCGACGCCGGATCCCGTGTCGCCCACAACATCCCGCACCGCACCCTCGAAGGCCCGGATGAATTGGCGGCCGATGATCTTTCGTTTGCCTTCGGGATTGGTCACACCCGCCAGCGCCTCGAGGAACGTCTCGGCGGCGTCGACGGTGACCAGATTGGCGCCGGTGGCCGCCACGAAATCGCGCTGCACCTGCGCACGCTCGCCGGCGCGCAACAGCCCGTGGTCGACGAAGACGCAGGTCAATCGGTCGCCGATGGCACGCTGCACCAGCGCCGCGGCCACCGCGGAATCCACCCCGCCGGACAGTCCGCAGATCGCATGGCCGTCGCCGATCTGGGCACGCACCTGCTCGATCAGCGCAGTGGCGATGTTGGCGGGCGTCCAGTCCGCGCCCAGCCCGGCGAAGTCGTGCAGAAAGCGGCTGAGCACCCGTTGCCCGTGCGGGGTGTGCATCACCTCCGGGTGGTACTGCACCCCGGCCAGGCGCCGCTCCCGGTTCTCGAAGGCGGCCACCGCAGCACCCGGGCTGCTGGCCACCACTTCGAATCCGTCCGGTGCGGCCGTCACCGCGTCACCGTGGCTCATCCAGACCGGCTGAACACCCGGCAGCTCCGAATGCAACTCGCCGCCAAGGACTTTCAGCTCGGTGCGGCCGTACTCGCTGGTGCCGGTGTGGGCGACGGTCCCGCCCAGCGCCTGCGCCATGGCCTGAAACCCGTAGCAGATGCCGAACACCGGCACACCGAGATCGAACAGCGCCGGATCGAGTTGTGGAGCGCCTTCGGCGTAGACACTGGCCGGTCCGCCGGAAAGCACCAGCGCCAGCGGATGACGGGCCTTGATCTCTTCGATCGAGGCGGTATGCGGGACGACCTCCGAAAAAACTCGCGCCTCTCGGACACGGCGGGCAATCAACTGCGCATACTGCGCGCCGAAGTCGACCACCAACACCGGTCGCGGCGCTGCCGCTTCGAGATCACCAGGTTTCGCCACACCGCAAGTTTAGTGGCTGCCCAGCGGATGGCCGTTGTGCGCTTGGCGTCCCTGCTGGTCTATGAGTCCCAGGTTTTTCAGCGGCCGGATCACCGAAGACTTGACGTCATCGTTGACACATCGGGGGTGGCAGCGCTGCCCCTGGTGGTGGCTTTGAGGAGTCGGCGATGAGCGAGACCGGGCAGGGTTCGCGGGCGGGCTCGCAGTTTGGGCGTTATCAGTTGCGGCGGTTGCTGGGTCCCGGCGGGATGGGTGAGGTGTATGAGGCTCACGACACCGTCAAGGATCGGGTGGTCGCCGTCAAGCTGATGTCGGCACAAGTCAGCTCCGATCCGGTGTTTCGCGAGCGGATGCAGCGCGAGGCTCACACCGCCGGGCGGCTGCAAGAACCCCATGTGGTGCCCATCCACGACTACGGCGAAATCGACGGCCAGCTGTTCATCGACATGCGATTCATCGAGGGCACCGATGCCGGGGCCCTGCTCGAACGCTACGGGCCACTGCCCCCGCCACGCGCGGTCGCCATTGTGCGCCAGGTCGCCGCGGCCCTGGATGCCGCGCACGCCGCCGGGGTGATGCACCGCGATATCAAACCGGAAAACATCTTGATCACAAGGCGCGGTGGCGTTTCCATCCGCCGACCAGGCCGACGCGTTCGTGCGGGAGTCGGCGACCAGATGGAAGACCTGCGCCGGGCAAACCGTGACCGAAACGACGAACTCCGGTCAAACACTTACGTTTACCTTCGGGGATCTCACCGGTGACGCCCCGAAGATCACGCAATTGATCACCAGGCAGGGTGGCGGGACGTGTCAGCGGGTGCTCAGCGCGGTATCCAACGTGGTTCTCGACGTCGAGGCATGCGGCCAGAAAATCACCGATGAAGGCAGCCGGATCGCCGATGCAATGGCCGCTAATGTGAGCAAATAATTTACGAGCCCACCGACAGCGAAAACACGTGACGCACCGTGTCGATGGCATCCTGCTTGCCGTCGAAGTTGATTCGGCGCAGCGCTGCCGTGCGCTTGGCTTCGCCTACCCCGAGACGGGCAGTGACGAGATCCGCCGCGCTGGCGGTGAGAGTCACCGCAGGTTCGCCGTGAGCGGCCGCGAGACGGCCATGCGTTACGGCGAACTCGAAACGGCGGCCGTCGATCTCGGCGCGGTACGTCGCCTCCACACCGGCTGCGCTAGCCGAGTTGAACCCCAGCAGTATTCCGGCAAGGAAGCCGTTCAGCGGCGATACCGGGCCATCCCCGACCGGATCTAACCGATCAAGACCAAACCACGCGATGCTCTGCAAGATCGGCAGCACCCGCTGCCAGCCGAGGTCGCTGAGGGTGTAGACGGTTCGGCCGATCGGGGCCGGCAAGTCGGCGCGGTCGACCAGACCGGCGTCTTGTAGTTCCTTGAGTCGCTCAGCGAGCAGATTGGTGGCGATACCGGGCAGCTCCGCGCGCAAGTCACCGTAGCGGCGGGGTCCGCCGACGAGCTCGCGCAGGATCAGCAATGTCCACCGCTCACCCAGGATGTCGAGCCCGCGCGCGATCGGGCAGTTCTGGTTGTAGTTCCTGCGGGGCGGCACCATAGTCACCTTACCAGCGAAAGACGTCTTTTTCAACTAATTACTTGATTTATTTGTCTATTAGATTTACTGTCTTGTCCATGCGTACCGACCCAGTGTTCCGCAATCACCCGATCGCCGCGCTTGCCGTCATCTGCCTCGGCGTCTTCGTCATCAGCGTCGACGCCACCATCGTCAACGTCGCACTGCCCACACTGTCGCGCGAACTCGACGCCGACACCGCGCAGCTGCAATGGATCGTCGACGCGTACACCCTGGTCATGTCGGGCCTGTTGTTGTCGGCCGGCAGCCTCAGCGACCGCTTTGGCAGGCGTGGCTGGCTCAGCGCTGGCCTTGCACTTTTCGCGATCACATCCGCCGTTGCGGCGCAGGCGAATTCGGCGGATCAGCTCATTGCGGCGCGCGCTGCCATGGGCGTGGGCGCCGCGGTGATCTTCCCGACCACCCTGGGGCTGATCACCAACATCTTCACCGATCCGGTACCTCGCGCCAAGGCGATCGGACTGTGGGCGGCCATGGTGGGTGTCGGGGTGGCCGTGGGACCGATCACCGGCGGCTGGCTGCTCGAACACTTTTGGTGGGGCTCGATCTTCATGGTGAACATTCCCATTGCGGCGCTGGCCATCATCGGCGGTGACTTGTTCGTCCCGACCTCGCGCGATCCCGGTGCGCCGCGCGTTGACATTCCCGGATTGATGCTGTCCGCGGCCGGCGTCACCGCGCTGGTCTACACCGTCATCCAAGCGCCTTCGTGGGGATGGGCCAGCGCCCGGGCTGCTGCCGGGTTCACGGTGGCCGCCGTCCTTCTCGCCGGGTTCGCGCTGTGGGAGCGGCGCAGCACCCATCCCATGCTGGACGTCTCGGTGTTCTTCAACCGTCGGTTCTCGGGCGGCAGCCTCGCAGTGACCGCCGGCTTTCTGACGTTGTTCGGCTTCATCTTCGTCATCACTCAGTACTTCCAATTCATCAAGGAATACAGCGCATTTGAGACCGGTGTGCGGTTGCTGCCGGTTGCCGGATCGATCGCGCTGGCCAGCATCCTGGGTCCCCGGCTGGTCGAACGCGTCGGCACCACGGCCGTCGTCGCTGCCGGCCTGGCAGTGTTCGCGGCCGGGCTGGCGTGGGCGTCCACGGCGGACGGGGCAACCCCCTACACCCAGATCGCGATGCAGATGGTGTTGCTCGGCGGTGGCCTGGGTCTGACGACCGCGCCGGCCACCGAGGCGATCATGGGATCGTTGTCCGCCGACAAGGCCGGTGTCGGATCGGCCGTCAACGACACCACGCGTGAACTGGGGGGGACCCTCGGAGTTGCCATCGCCGGAAGCATCTTTGCATCGGTGTACTCCGAACACCTCGGCGCGGCATCTGGGTTGACGGGGCTGCCCGCTGAGGCGATGAGCCACTCAATGGCTCTGGCGCACAGGGTGATAGAACAGCTACCTGCGCAACGGGCTAGCTCTGTCCGCGACGCTGTCAACCACGCATTCCTGGACGGCCTCCAGGTAAGCACGCTGGTCTGCGCCGGCATCGCGTTGGGCGCCGCGATCGCCGTCGGCTGGCTTCTACCGTCCTGGGAGCCGGCACACCAACTGGAGAGGGAAATCCGATGAACCATCTCATCCAGGCCCAGTATTCGACTAGGCTGTCGCGGCACAACATCGAGCAGGCCCTGATCACCGCCGGCAAAGACCTCGAGCGCCTTGAACCCGCCGACCTGGGACTGCTAGACGACTTCCACACCATGGGCCGTTACGCCACCAGCCAACTGGTGGATCTGGTCGAAATCACGAGTGAGACTGAGGTGCTCGACGCGGGCAGCGGCATCGGCGGCACCGCCCGCTACGTCGCCCACCATTGTGGCTGCCCGGTTACCGCCGTGGACCTGACCGACGAATACTGTGAGACTGCACGTTGGCTCAATCGCCTTGTCGGCTTGGACGACCGGATATCCGTTCATCATGCAGATGTGACCGAACTTCCTTTTGCCGACGGAATTTTCGATGTCGTTATCAGCCAGCATGTTCAGATGAACGTGGCTGACAAGGGGCGTCTCTACTCCGAAGCGCGTCGGGTAATGGCAAAGGAAGGCCAGCTTGGCTTGTGGGACATCGCAATTGGCGAGCGCGGCAAACTCGATTATCCACTGCCGTGGGCCGACCAGCCCGAACGCAGCCATCTGGTTACCTCCGATGAGTTGCGTGCTGTGGTCGAGTCCGCCGGGTTCAAGATCGAGCGTTGGAACGATCTCACGGAGCAGGCGATCGAGCTCATGCAAGCAATGCTGGCCCAACCTGCCAACCCGCTTGGCCTGCACGCGTTCGTCACCGACTTCAAGCGGAAAGTCGAAAACCTCACGCAAGCTTTGGCGGATGGGCGACTTCGAGCCATCCAGGGCGTCGCCAGCGCAATCGTATGAAGCATACTCAACCGAGCCGTGCGGCGTGCTGGCTGCCTGTGATGTTTCGACTGACCGCCGCCGGGTATCTGCTTTTCTTCATCCCTAATCTCATTCTCGCGACTACGCATAACCTCGACGCGTTGCCGTCGTTTTTCGCCCAACTCTTCAACTGGGGAGAGAGCGCCGACCCTGTGGCCGTCATGTTCTCCACCGTCTACGTGGTCTGGGCCCTTTTTCTGTTCCGATCGGCAAGAGCCCCGCTCGCGAACCGACTTTTCCTTGATTTCAATCTCACCGCGAAGTCCGCGCGCTTCGGCGCCATGCTCATCATGGCCGTCCCCATGCGTGGCCAGCACCACCACATAGCGGGAGTACTCGCGCTCGGATTGGTCACCACGGTCCCAGTCGCGGCATGCTGGCTACCGGTCCGGCGTCGCAGCAGCCGGTGATCGTTGGCGACACGCATGTCGGCATGGTGGAGTGGGTATCGCTCAACCATTCCCCCGAGACCAGAGAGTGAGGTCCACCGTGCTGGGTCTGCCAGAGAAGGTGCGTGCCTGTCTGTTCGACCTGGACGGTGTGCTCACCGACACCGCCAGCGTGCATGCCAAGGCCTGGAAGGCCATGTTCGACGCCTACCTGTCCGAACGGGCCAAGCGCACCGGAGAGAAGTTCGTCCCTTTCGATCCGGCTGCGGACTACCGGAAATACGTGGACGGCAAGAAACGCGAAGACGGGGTCCGGTCGTTTCTGGACAGCCGGGCAATCGATCTGCCCGACGGCAGTCCGGATGACCCCGACGACGCCGAGACGGTATATGGCCTGGGCAACCGCAAGAATGCCATGTTCCAGCAGGTCCTGCATGAGGACGGCGTCGAGGTGTTCGACGGGTCGCGGCGCTACCTGGAGGCGGTCTCGGCCGCGGGTCTGGGTATCGCGGTGGTGTCGTCGAGCGCTAACACCCGCGACGTACTCGAGATCACCGGTCTGGACCAGTTAGTCCATAAACGGGTGGACGGCATCACGCTGCGTGAAGAGCACATCGCCGGCAAGCCGGCCCCCGACTCCTACCTGCGCGGGGCACAGTTGCTGGGCGTCGGCCCCGACGCCGCGGCCGTGTTCGAGGACGCCCTATCAGGCGTGCAGGCCGGCCGTGCCGGTAACTTCGGTTGCGTGGTGGGCGTCGACCGAGTGGGCCAGGCCGAGGAATTGCGCCGCAGCGGCGCCGACGTGGTGGTGACCGATCTCGCCGAACTGCTGCAGTCATGATCACCGAGGAATCCTTCCCCGTCGACCCGTGGCACGTCCGCGAGACCCGGCTCGATCTGAACCTGCTGGCCCAGTCGGAATCCCTGTTCGCCTTGTCCAACGGGCACCTCGGGTTGCGCGGCAACCTCGACGAGGGCGAGCCGTATGGCCTGCCGGGCACATATCTGAACTCCTTCTACGAAGTGCGGCCGCTGCCGTACGCCGAAGCCGGATACGGGTATCCAGAGGCCGGGCAGACCATCGTCGACGTCACCAACGGCAAGATCCTGCGCCTGCTGGTCGACGACGAGCCGTTCGACGTCCGCTACGGCGAATTGATCTCCCACGAGCGGGTTCTCGACCTGCGCGCCGGGACGCTGACCCGCCGCGCGCACTGGCGCTCACCGGCTGGCCAGCAGGTGAAAGTGGTGTCCACCCGGCTGGTGTCACTGGCCCACCGCAGCGTCGCGGCCATCGAGTACGTCGTCGAGGCGGTCGACGAATTCGTCCGCGTGACGGTGCAGTCCGAACTCGTCACCAACGAGGACCAACCGGAAACTTCGGGCGACCCGCGGGTGTCGGCCATCCTGGACAACCCGCTGGAGGCCGTCGACCACGAGAACACCGACCGGGGAGCACTTCTCATGCACCGGACCCGGGCCAGCGCCCTGATGATGGCCGCGGCGATGGATCACGAGATCGAGGTTCCCGGACGGATCGAGTTCACCACCGACGCGCGTCCCGATTTGGCCCGCACCACCATCATCTGCGGGCTGCGCGCCGGTCAGCAGCTGCGCATCGTCAAATACCTGGCGTATGGCTGGTCGAGGATGCGTTCCCGCCCGGCACTGCGCGACCAGACCGCCGGGGCACTGCACGGCGCCCGCTACAGCGGGTGGCAGGGGCTGCTGGACTCGCAACGGGCCTACCTCGACGCCTTCTGGGACAGCGCGGACGTCGAGGTCGAGGGCGACCCCGAAGCTCAGCAAGCGGTGCGATTCGGGCTATTTCACCTGCTGCAGGCCAGTGCGCGCGCCGAACGCCGTGCGATTCCTGCCAAGGGGCTCACCGGGACCGGCTACGACGGCCACGCCTTTTGGGACACCGAGGGTTACGTACTGCCGGTGCTGACCTACACCGCGCCGCATGCAGTCGCCGACGCGCTGCGGTGGCGGGCGTCGACATTGGCACTCGCCAAGGAGCGGGCGGCCGAACTCGGCCTCGACGGTGCCAGCTTCCCCTGGCGAACCATCCGCGGGCAGGAGTGCTCGGCCTACTGGCCGGCAGGGACCGCGGCCTGGCACATCAATGCCGACATCGCCATGGCCTTCGAGCGGTACCGCACTGTGACCGGCGACCACTCACTCGAGGAGGACTGCGGCCTTCGGGTACTCATCGAGACCGCCCGGCTGTGGCTCTCGCTCGGACACCACGACCGGCACGGCGTCTGGCATCTCGACGGTGTCACCGGCCCCGACGAGTACACGGCGATCGTCCGCGACAACGTCTTCACGAATTTGATGGCGGCACACAATCTGCTCACCGCCGCCGATGCCTGCAACCGCCATCCCGAGGCGGCAGAAGCGATGGGTGTCACGACCGAGGAGACGGCCGCCTGGCGCGACGCGGCTGAGGCCGTCAACATTCCCTACGACGCGGAGTTGGGTGTCCATCAGCAGTGCGAAGGGTTCACCACCCTTGCCGAGTGGGACTTCGAAGCCAACACGACCTACCCGTTGCTCTTGCACGAGGCCTATGTGCGGCTCTACCCGGCCCAGGTAATCAAGCAGGCCGACCTCGTGCTGGCGATGCAGTGGCGGAGCCACGCGTTCGCGCCCGAACAGAAGGCGCGCAACGTCGACTACTACGAGCGACGCATGGTGCGCGACTCGTCGCTGTCCGCCTGCACTCAGGCGGTGATGTGCGCCGAGGTCGGGCATCTGGAGCTGGCCCATGACTACGCTTATGAGGCCGCCCTGATCGACCTGCGCGATCTGCACCACAACACCCGCGACGGGTTGCACATGGCCTCTCTGGCCGGTGCCTGGACGGCACTGGTGGCAGGCTTTGGTGGCCTGCGCGACGACGAGGGCATCCTGTCGCTGGATCCCCGGCTGCCCGATGGCATTTCGCGGCTGCAGTTCCGGCTGCGGTGGCGAGATTTCCGGCTGACTGTCGACGTCAGCCACTCCGACGTCACCTACACGGTGCGTGACGGGCCCGGTGCCGAGCTGACCATCCGGCACGCCGGTGAAGAGGTCGCACTGAACGCCGATTCGCCGACGACCTTTGCGGTGCGCATGCGCAAGCCACTACTGGCGCCACCGCAGCAACCCCCGGGCCGCGAGCCCGTACACCGGCGGGCCATGTCCCGAAATCAGTGAGGTTCGACGATCCGGGCCACCTCGGCACGCACCGCCTGCCGTAATTCGGCGTCCGTGAGCTCGTCGAGCCCGGTCGCCGAACGCAGGATAGGCGCGAACAATCGCCAACCGAATTGCAGCGCAAGGGCATTGGCGACCGCCAGCCGCGCGCTGGTCTCGTTATCGTGGAGGGGCCGCACCCAGTCGAGCAAGGTTGCGATGTTGGGAAAACGCTTCTGCAGCTGCCCGGCCGGATACCCGTCCAGCACGGTGCGGGCCATGACGCGTATCTGCCGGTCGAGCAAAGGGTCGACGACGTCGGGGGTCGCACCGGAGTTCAGCAGACCGCTCAGATTCGCGCCGAGGTGATCGAGCACGGCACCGACCAGTTGTTCCTTGGCGCCGAAGTGACGAAACACCAATCCGTGGTTAACCCTCGATCGAGCGGCGATGTCGCGGATGGACGTCGCGGCCGGACCGCGCTCGGCGAACAGGTCGGTGGCGGCCTCCAGGATCGCCGCGGCCACCTCTGCCCGCCCGGTGGGCATTTTCCCGCGGCCTGTTGCAGAAGCTGTAGTCATATGACTACACTACCCGATGTAGTCAGTTGACTACATCCGAATTGGTCGAAGGACGACAACCATGAACGCCAACGACTTGCGCGTCGGCCAGCTTGTCAGCGCCGCCGACACCGACACCATGATCGACCGGTGCTCCGCTTACACCCACTACACCATCCACGGCCTCATCGTCGCCGCCGAAGGGCACCGCGTTGCCGTCAAGTGGATCGACTACAGAGGCCCTCAGCACGAAACGTACCTGTTCAACTCCTCGCTGCTGCGCGTCGGCACGCTCACCGCCGGAACACGAACACGCCTAGTCCTCCGACGACGCGCTCCAGCCATGCATGCGGTGACCATCTCGCCTGCTATCCCACCAGATGCCAAGCCCAGCATCGAGATCCGCGAACTAAAGATCTACCCCACCGGAACACGCGAAGCCGCGACCGGGCTGCAGTTCCACACCGTTGACGACGCCAACATCGCACTGCACGCCATCGCCGACGCCCAAGAAGCATTCCAGCCAACGTTCGGTCCCCACCTGGCCAGCTCAGTAGCCGGCGGCTACATCGTGGCCGTCTACCGGGCCACTTACACCACCCTCTACCGACTCGACTCTATCCACGTCCACCACCCGAAACCGACCCCCGTCGCCGGCTAACACGCAACAACGCGCAGCTTCACCACAGCGTCGGCACATCACCCAGCAGCGCCGATTCCACAGCAGCGCGATCCCGGCCCCGTTCCCGCAGCACCGCGCGCAACGCCACCGAGCGATCTCGGCGGGCACGTAGACCATCACTGGGAATCACACCGCGGCCCGCGCCGCGCCGCATCCGCGCCATTCGGCGCATGTTCTTGGTCTGGGTGCCGTCAACGACGTGTCGGCGCAGCACGACCTACCCGTTGCACCTGCACGAGGCCTATGTGCGGCTCTACCCCGCGCAAGTGATCAAGCAGGCCGACCTGGTGCTGGCGATGCAGTTTCAAAGCCACGCGTTCGCCACTACTGCCCCACCACCGCAACCCCCGGGCCGCGAGCCCGTACATCGGCGGGCCATGTCCGGATCAGTGAGGTTGGAGGATCCGGGCCACCTCGGCACGCACCGCCTGCCGTAATTCGGCGTCCGTGAGCTCGTCGAGCCCGGTCGCCGAACGCAGGATAGGCGCGAATAACCGCCAACCGAATTGCAGCGCAACGGCATTGGCAACCGCCAGCCGTGCACTGGTGTCGTTATCGTGGAGGGGCCGCACCCAGTCGAGCATGGTTGCGACGCTGGGAAAGCGCTTCTGCAATTGCCCGGCCGGATACCCGTCGAGCACGGTCCGGGCCATGACCCGCATCTGCCGCTCGAGCAAAGGGTCGACGACGTCGGGGGTCGCACCGGAGTTCAGCAGACCGCTCAGATTCGCGCCGAGGTGATCGAGCACGGCACCGACCAGTTGTTCTTTGGTGCCGAAGTGACGAAACAGCAGTCCGTGGTTAACCCTCGATCGAGCGGCGATGTCGCGGATCGACGTCGCGGCCGGACCCCGTTCGGCGAACAGATCGGTGGCGGCCTCCAGGATCGCCGCGACCACCTCTTCCCGCCCGGAGGGCATTTTCCCGCGGCTAGTTGCCGAACTTGTAGTCATATGACTACACTACCTCATGTAGTCAGTTGACTACATGAGAATTGGTCGAAGGACAACAAAAATGACAGACCAGGTAACCGTCACCAAGCTGGGAAGCCGTATCGGTGCCCGGATCGACGGAGTGCGCCTCGGGGACAACCTCGACCGGGCCACGGTCGAGAAGATCCACCGGGCGCTGTTGACCCACAAGGTGATCTTCTTCCGCCACCAGCACCATCTCGACGATGAGCAGCAGCTCGCGTTCGCCCGTCTGCTGGGCACGCCCATCGGCCACCCGGCCGCCTCCGTCCTGGCCGCGAAGAACGCGCCGGTCATCACCCCGATCAACTCCGAATACGGCAAGGCCAACCGCTGGCACACCGACGTCACGTTCGCCGCGAACTACCCGGCGGCCTCGATCCTGCGCGCGGTCACCCTGCCAAGCTACGGCGGGTCGACCCTGTGGGCATCCACCGCGGCGGCCTACGAGCAGCTGCCCGAACCGCTCAAGTGCCTCGTCGAGAACCTGTGGGCGCTACACACCAACCGCTACGACTACGTGACACCTGAGTTGGAGGCATCGCTGACCGACGCCCAGCGGGCGTTCCGGCAGGCCTTCGAGAAACGTGATTTTCGGACCGAACACCCGGTGGTGCGGGTGCACCCGGAGACCGGTGAACGCACCCTGCTGGCCGGCGATTTCGTGCGCAGCTTCGTCGGCCTGGACAGCCACGAGTCAAGCATGCTACTGGAATTGCTGCAGCGGCGAATCACCATGCCCGAGAACACCATTCACTGGACCTGGGCACCGGGCGATGTTGCCATGTGGGACAACCGGGCAACCCAGCACCGGGCGATCGACGACTATGACAACCGGCCCCGGCTGATGCACCGGGTCACCTTGATGGGCGATGTGCCCGTCAACGTGCACGGCGAGCGCAGCCGGGTGGTCAGCGGCGCACCGCTCCAGGCGATTGCCAGCTGACGCATCACCCGGCCGAGCTGACCGGATCGATCGGCAGCCAACGCAGCGCACCCGGTGCGTCGAGGGGTACCACCGGGTGCGCGGGCGTGATCGGATCCAGCCGGCGGTACGCCTCGCCCTGGCGCGGCCGCAGATCGTCCTGGTCCTTGTTCGGCCACAGCGAGGCGGCCCGCTCGGCTTGCGCGGCGATGGACAGCGCCGGGTTGACGCCCAGGTTCGCCGAGATCGCCGCGCCGCCCACCACCGACAACGTCGGGTAGCCGTAGACCCGCTGATACGGGTCGATGACCCCGTGCTCGGGAGTGTCGCCGATTGCCGCGCCGCCCAGGAAGTGCGCGGTCAGCGGGATGTTGAACAGTTCACCCCAGGTGCCGCCGGCCACGCCGTCGATCTTGGCGGCGATGCGGCGGGTGACCTGGTTGCCGATCGGGATCCAGGTGGGGTTCGGCTGACCGTGCCCCTGCTTGCTGGTGTACCGGCGAATGCCCAGCTTCCCGCGCTTGGTGAACGTGGTTATCGAGTTGTCCAGATGTTGCATCACCAGCGCGATCACCGTCCGCTCGCTCCACTGTCGGACGTTGAGCATCCGCAGCATGCCGCGCGGATCCTCGCGAGCGGTGCGAATGAACTGCCGCCAGCGCGGCAGGTCGCTGCCCTCGGGTCCTCGCCCGTCGGTCATCAGCGTCTGCAGCAGCCCCATCGCGTTTGAGCCCTTGCCGTAGCGGACGGGTTCGATATGCGTGTCCGACGTCGGATGAATCGACGACGTGATCGCCACCCCATGGGTCAAGTCCATGTCGGGTGAGACCTTCAACCGCCCGGCACCGACGATCGACTCGGAGTTGGTCCGCGTCAGCACACCCAGCTCTTCCGACAGCCCGGGCAGTTTCCCTTTGTCGCGCATCCTGAACAGCAGATGCTGAGTTCCCCAAGTGCCCGCAGCCAGCACCACGTGCGTGGCGGTGAACGTGCGCCTGTCCCTGCGTAGCCAGCTGCCAGTGCGAACGGTACGGACCTCCCACAAACCGTCCGACCGCTGCTCGAAGCCTTTCACCGTCGTCATCGGAATCACTTGTGCCCCTGCTGATTCCGCGAGACCAAGATAGTTCTTCAGCAGGGTGTTCTTGGCACCGTAGCGACAGCCCGTCATACAGCAGCCGCATTCCAGGCAGCCGGTGCGCGCCGGGCCGGCGCCGCCGAAATACGGGTCGGGCACGGTCTTGCCCGGTGCCTTGGTGCCGTCGGGACCGAAGAACACCCCGACCGGCGCCGGCACCCACGTGTCGCCGAACCCCATCTCGTCGGCGACCTCCTTGACGATGCGGTCGGCATCGGTGACGGTCGGGTTTTTCACCACACCCAACATCCGCTGCGCCTGCTCGTAGTGCGGCATCAGCTCGGCATGCCAGTCGGTGATGTGCGACCACTGCTGGTCGGCGAAGAACGGCTCCGGTGGCACGTACAACGTGTTGGCGTAGTTCAGCGACCCGCCGCCCACTCCCGCGCCGGCCAAGATCATCACGTTGCGCAGCAAGTGGATGCGCTGGATGCCGTAGCAGCCCAGCTTCGGCGCCCACAGAAACTTGCGCAGATGCCAGGATGTCTCGGCGAAATCCTCGTCGGAGAAGCGGCGGCCGGCCTCCAACACCCCAACGCGATAGCCCTTTTCCGTCAGCCGCAGCGCGGTAACGCTGCCCCCGAAACCCGAACCGATGATCAGGACGTCGTAATCCGGCTTCATCGCACCAGTATGGCCTTACCGGCCGGTAATAAACCAGCGCGCCGGGCTCAGCTGCCGACGGTCAGGCCGACCTTCTGGAACTCCTTGAGGTCGCAATAACCGGCCTTGGCCATCGACCGGCGCAGACCGCCCACCAGGTTGAGGCTGCCGAACGGATCGTCGGACGGCCCACCCAGCACCCGCTCCATCGGCGGACGCTCATCGACGGCGATCTGCAGCAACGCCCCGCGCGGCAACGACGGGTGCGCCGCTGCGGCCGGCCAGAACCACCCTTCGCCGAGCGCCTCGGCGCATTCGGCGAGCGGCGTGCCGAGCACCACCGCATCGGCACCGCAGGCGATCGCTTTGGCCAGCTCGCCGGAGGTGTGGATGTCGCCGTCGGCCAGCACATGCACGTATCGGCCGCCGGTCTCGTCGAGGTATTCGCGGCGCGCGGCGGCGGCGTCGGCGATCGCGGTGGCCATCGGCACGCTGATGCCCAGTACCTCGTCGGTGGTGGTCACCCCCCTGGTGGAGCCGTAGCCGACGATAACGCCGGCGGCACCGGTACGCATCAGATGCAGCGCGGTGCGGTGGTCCTGCACGCCGCCGGCGACCACCGGCACGTCGAGCTCGGAGATAAACGTCTTCAGGTTCAGGGGTTCACCGTCGCTGGCCACCCGCTCGGCGGAGACGATCGTGCCCTGGATAACCAGCAGGTCGATACCGGCCGCGACCAGCACCGGCGTCAGCCACTGGGCGTTTTGCGGGCTGACCCGCACCGCGGTGGTCACGCCGGCCTCACGGATGCGGACCACCGCCGAGGCCAGCAGGTCGGGATCCAGCGGTGCCGCATGCAGCTCCTGCAGCAGCCGGATCGCCACCGACGGCTCGGGTTCCTTGCTGGCGGCCTCGACGAGCTGTGCGATCTTGGCCTCGACGTCGGCGTGGCGGCCGATCAGTCCCTCGCCGTTGAGCACGCCCAGCCCACCGAGCCGGCCGAGCTCGATGGCGAACTCCGGCGACACCAGAGCGTCGGTCGGGTGCGCCACCACCGGGATCTCGAACCGGTAGGCATCCAGTTGCCAGGCCGTCGAGACGTCCTGCGACGAGCGGGTGCGCCGCGACGGCACGATGCTGACTTCGCTGAGTTCATAGCTGCGGCGGGCAGTACGGCCCATCCCGATCTCGACCATGTGGGCCTCAGCGCGCGTAGTAGTTGGGTGCTTCGACGGTCATGGCGACGTCGTGCGGGTGGCTCTCCCGCAGGCCGGCGGCCGTGATCCGGACGAATTGCGCCTGTTGCAGCGCCTCGATGGTGGGCGAACCGGTGTAACCCATCGCCGCCCGCAGACCGCCGGTCAACTGGTGGATCACCGACGACAGCGGACCGCGGAACGGCACCCTGCCCTCGATCCCTTCGGGCACCAACTTGTCCTCGGAAAGCGCGTCGTCGGCGAAGTAGCGGTCTTTGGAGTAGGACTTACCCCCGCCTCCAGCAGAACCCCTGCCTTGCATGGCGCCCAGCGACCCCATGCCCCGATAGCTCTTGAACTGCTTGCCGTTGACGAAGATGAGCTCGCCGGGCGCCTCGGCGGTGCCAGCCAGCAGCGAGCCCAGCATGGCCGTCGACGCACCGGCGGCCAGCGCCTTGGCGATGTCGCCGGAGTACTGTAGCCCGCCGTCGGCGATGACCGGCACGCCCGCCGGGCCGCACGCCGCGACGGCCTCGAGAATCGCGGTGATCTGCGGTGCGCCGACGCCGGCCACAACCCGGGTCGTGCAGATCGACCCCGGTCCCACGCCGACCTTCACCGCGTCGGCGCCGGCATCGACCAAGGCTGCGGCCGCAGCGCGGGTAGCGACATTGCCGCCGATCACCTCGACCCGCTCGCCGAGTTCGGCCTTGAGTTTGCCCACCATTTCGAGCACCACCCGGTTGTGCGCGTGCGCGGTGTCGACCACCAGCACGTCAACCCCGGCGTCGACCAGCATCATCGCGCGGACCCAGGCATCGCCGCCGACGCCGACTGCGGCGCCCACCAGCAGCCGGCCGTCACTGTCCTTGGTGGCCAGCGGGTGTTGTTCGGTCTTGACGAAGTCTTTGACGGTGATCAGCCCGGTCAGCCGGCCGCGGCCGTCGACGACGGGCAGTTTCTCGATCTTGTTGCGCCGCAACAGGCCCAGCGCCGCGTCCGCGCTGACGCCCTCCTGAGCCGTGATCAGTGGAGCTTTGGTCATCACCTCGGCGACCTTTTTGGACTGGTCGACCTCGAACCGCATATCGCGGTTGGTGATGATGCCGACCAGCGCACCGGAGTCGTCGACCACCGGCAGGCCGGAGATCCGGAACCGCGCACACAGCGCGTCGACCTGAGCCAAGGTGTTGTCCGGCCGGCAGGTGACCGGATCGGTGACCATGCCGGCCTCTGAGCGCTTCACCATCTCGACCTGGCCGCCTTGTTCGGCGACAGGCAGGTTGCGGTGCAGCACACCCATACCGCCCGCCCGGGCCATCGCGATGGCCATCCGCGACTCGGTGACGGTGTCCATCGCGGAGCTGACCAGCGGCACTTTGAGCCTGATCTTCTTGGTGAGCTGGCTGGAAGTGTCCGCGGTAGCGGGCACCACGTCGGAAGCCGCGGGCAGCAACAAGACGTCGTCGAAGGTAAGCCCCAGCATCGCCACCTTGTAGGGGTTGTCGCCCCCGGTCGGCACCGGATCGCCCAGGCCGCCGACAGGCATGTAGGGGCTGGCGACCAGTTCGGAGCTGTCTTCTAGGCGGGACATGCCACGTGACATCGGTGGGATCCTCCATACGATGCGGAGTGAGATTCCCATCCTATCGGCTCGCCGGCCTCCGGCGACGATGCGCGCCGGGGCGTCAAACGGCACGGAAACGGCGGGTATCTCCCTGCTGGCGTTATCCCGGCCCGGCTGCGTAGGCTAGAGGCGTGCGCGACCACCTCCCACCGGGTTTGCCGCCCGACCCTTTCGCCGACGACCCCTGCGACCCGTCGGCGGCGCTGGACGCCGTCGAGCCAGGGCAGCCCCTGGATCAGCAAGAGCGGATGGCGGTCGAGGCCGACTTGGCCGATCTGGCCGTTTATGAGGCCCTGTTGGCGCACAAAGGTATTCGCGGTCTCGTGGTGTGCTGCGATGAGTGCCAGCAAGATCACTATCACGACTGGGACATGTTGCGGGCCAACCTGCTGCAGCTGCTGATCGACGGCACCGTCCGTCCACACGAGCCCGCCTACGACCCCGAACCGGACGCCTACGTCACGTGGGATTACTGCCGCGGATACGCCGACGCCTCGCTCAACGAAGCGACCTCAGACGCGGACGGGTTTCACCGGCGCCACTGAGCGCACAGCGCGTACGGACCCTGGCTAGGGCTAGGGAGTGTCGGGGATTTCCGAAGACGGAGCGGGCGTCTGGCCATGACGGCGGTGCCGGCTCCAAGACTGGGTCGGCGATGGGCTCGGCGACGAACTAAGTGATTCGCTCGGCGACGGGCTGGGCGACGGGGAGGTCGTCGCAGTCGGTGACACCGGCGTTGGGGTCGAGGCGGCCGGGGGCGGCAGCGTGGCGTTCGGGTTGCGTGATTCGACCTTGGTATTCAGCTCATTCACCTGGTTCATCAGGTCGTGTTTGCTGACCCCGTCGTTGATCGACTGCACGGTGCTGCTGACCTCAGCCAGCTGATCCTCGGCTTGATCCCATTGGCCTCGGGCAATCATCTCCTGCACCTTGGCCAGATCGGCTTTGGCGGACAACACGATGTGGTCTTCGTTAACCCGCTTCTGCTCGAAGAACATCGCGTGCAGCCCATACAGCGTGTCTCCGGGACGGGCCTCGACCACCATGGCGCCGAAGCCACTCAGGACCAACAGCGTCGCGGCAACGGACAAGACCGTCGCCAGGCCACGACGACTGCGCCGACGGTCAGCTATTCCGGTGCGCAACGCTTCGACGGCCTCTTCCGGGGAAACCAGTGCACTGGCCGGCGGCCACCTCAAGTTGTCGCGCCAGTCCTCCAGCAGGGTAGCCAGCACGTCAACGTCGGGGTCGTCGATATCCACCGGAGAACGTTCGGCGAGTGCGTCAAGGAGCAGATCGGTGCGAGCGAACTCATCCAGGGCCGGTTGGTCCGGGAATGCGTAACCAAAATCAGGCATAGTCACCTGCCGCGACGATCTCGGATTTGAGCCGTGACAGCGCACGGTGCTGGGCTACTCGGACCGCTCCCGTGGTACTGCCGACGGTGGCGGCGGTTTCCTCGGCGGACAGGCCGACGACAATGCGCAGGATCAGAATCTCGCGCTGCTTGGCGGGCAATATCTCGAGCAATTCGCTCATCCGGCTGACCGAATCGGCTTCGATGGCCCTCTGCTCGGGGCCCGCATCGGACGACCAACGCTCGGGAATCGATTCGGCGGGGTAGGCACGATCACGGCCGGCGGCCCGATGGGCGTCCGCTACCTTGTGGGCCGCAATGCCGTACAGGAAGGCAAGGAACGGACGTCCCTTATCCCGGTAACGCGGCAGCGCCGTAATGGTTGCCAAGCACACCTCCTGTGCGACGTCATCCGCTGACAGGCCACGCCGCTCGACTGTGCCGACTCGTGCGCGGCAATATCGCACGACAATCGGACGGATGGTCTCCAGCACCTCCCGTAGGGCGTTGCGGTCTCCCGCTACGGCCTGCGCAACCACAGCGTCGAGACGTTCCCCTTGCATTGTCATCGACGGCGGTATCTCCAACGTTACGAACGGGACACATCACGGGCTAACTGACGCAATGACAATAACGGCCCCAAGGCCGTTTCAAGCGGAACGCCACGTCCCACCGGCGCGCCGCACCTGGCCTGCACAGACATCGCGAATTTCGTGCAGCTGTTGTGCTGAAAACGTGGCGCTTCCGATATCAATCAGCAAGCAGGACAACGCCCAACGAAGGGGTGCCAATTTTAATCGGCCGGTGGCGTCCAGGGCTTCCTCCGCGACCGCACGGGCGCGTTCGGTGATGCCCGCGCTGCACAGTGCGGCGGCCAGCACCACCTCGCTTTTGACGCGGTGTCGCGCCGATGGGACGACCATGGCCCGTGCCAGCTCCACCGCTTCGGTGGCATGGCGGACGGCGACCTCACCTTCGCCGCGGGCCATCGCCAGCTCGGCGGCCACCCACTGTCGGCGCACCGGGAGCCGGTCGGGCACCGCCGGCCCCGGAGTCAGCACACGGCCCACGCGAGTCAACAATGTCGCCGCGGCCGCGACGCGGCCGGCGCCCAGCGCGTCGGCCGCCAGCCCGATCAAAGCATCGGCACGTGCCTCGGGGTCGGTGCCGGCCAGCGCCAGGGCACGCCCGTCCCAGCCCCGCGCCACGCTGTGCCAACCGAGTTGGCGCAGAAATGATCCCTGCGTGCTGTGGGCCAACGACACCAGGCTTCCGGCCGGAGCGCTACGCCGCAGCACCGCCAGATCGCGATAGGCGCTGCCGTAGCGACCCTGCCCGCCGCATGCGACGGCTCGCAGCCACAATTCGTTCGGTGTAGTCGCCGTCGGGAGCGGCCAGCTGCCGGGCTGGTTTCCGAAGGCCGCGTCGGCCAACTTTCGTTCAATCACGGAAGTGTGACGGATTTCAATCACAACGATAGTAGTAAACAGTTTGTGGTGTTCTTGTTACCGAACTGTTAATCACTATAGCCGGTGTACTAATTGCACCTACCCCTCCCACGTGCGCTGAGCTGGGAAATCTCAGTCTGGTCAAGTGCCTGCTAGCACGGTTCTCGTTCCGCAAATGCGTCGCAGATGAACGCAGCGTTAATTCTGCTCCACCGCTTACATATTTTGCCGGGCTAAGTGGCTATTGACGGAAAATCGCCGTCGCCCCTAACGTCTACGAGTGACGGGTAGTCATCGGTGACGCCACTTCAAATTCAGTTGCACAATCGCTTCGCGAACCTGACCTTACTTGGGCGTGCCGTGCAGAGAGAGAAGGACACCAATGCCACAGCCAGAGCAGCTACCTGGGCCCAACGCCGACATCTGGAACTGGCAACTGCAGGGCTTGTGCCGCGGCGTTGACTCGTCGATGTTTTTCCATCCCGACGGTGAGCGCGGCCGCGCCCGCATGCAACGCGAGCAGCGCGCCAAGGAGATGTGCCGCCAGTGCCCGGTGATCCAGGAGTGCCGTTCCCACGCGCTGGAAGTCGTTGAGCCCTACGGGGTTTGGGGCGGCCTGTCCGAATCCGAGCGCGACCTACTTCTGAAGGGCGACATCGGCCGCGCGCGCGGCATCCGCCGGTCGGCCTAATTGGCACTACATGGTAGTGATGGTGGCCGTGACCGTGGCGGTCGTGGCCTTCTGCCTCGGCAGGCTTCTCGACAATCGCCGTCTCGGTGGTGTTCGATAAGCCATGCCCGCAGACATTGGATAGTCCGCGGAGACTTGCCGAAGCCTTCGGTGCCGGGTCAGCCCGGGAATCATTTCTAGCTGATATCAGTTAAACCTGATACTGTGTGCTAGGTGCGGAATTGGTCCAAGTGGTATGCCAAGCACCATTCCCATTGCCGATGATCTGTTCACTGCTCACCAGGAGCGTCTGCACAACGAGCAAGCCGAAGCGGCCAAAGCCGTGATTCCGAAGGCAAGAAAAGGGAAGAAACGATGACCACTCTCGATGATATGCGCCGTCGTCGTCCGGGCAACCGTACCCGTATTGACGCGATCAAGGCTGAGATGGACCGAGAAGTTGCCCAGTATCGTCTCCGAGAACTGCGCGAGGCCGCTGGCTTCACTCAGACGACCCTCGCTGCGGTTATTGGCGTCGGCCAGAACCGTGTCTCCCAGATGGAGCATGGCGAGCTGGGCACTAGTCGTGTGGACACTCTCCGCAAGTACGTTGAGGCGACAGGCGGTGAACTCGAAGTCTCCGTGAAGCGTCCGGACGGATCACGGGTCCTCCTCAGTCTCTAGCTGCGCCCTCGAAACTGACAAGTTGAGAAGAAGACCCCCGGGTGAAGGCCGGGGGTCTTCGTTAGCTGACTGCCTCAGTGCGCGTGACCGTGGTGATGCCCGTGACCGTGGCCGTGCTCGTCATTGTCGGCGGGCTTTTCTACGACCGCCGTCTCGGTGGTGAGCACCATCCGGGCTACCGACGCCGCGTTGAGTACCGCGGACCGGGTCACCTTGACCGGATCGATGACACCCTCAGCGACCAAGTCGCCATAGCTGAGCTTCTCGGCGTTCAGTCCGTGCCCGGCGGGCAACTCCCCGACCTTGTTGACCGCGACCGCGCCATCCAGCCCGGCGTTGGTGGCGATCCAGTACAGCGGCGCTGCCAACGCCTCGGAGAACACGTCGACCCCCAGTGCCTGATCGCCGGCCAGCGACGCACGCAATTCCTTCAACGCGGTGCGGGCCTGAATGAGCGCCGACCCGCCGCCCGCGACAATGCCCTCTTCGACAGCGGCCTTGGCCGCCGCGACGGCATCCTCGACGCTTTCTTTGCGTTCCTTGAGCGCGGTCTCGGTGGCGGCACCCACCTTGATGACGGCCACCCCACCGGCCAGCTTGGCCAGCCGCTCCTGCAGCTTCTCCCGGTCCCAATCGGAGTCGCTGTTCTCGATCTCGGCGCGCAGCTGCTTGATGCGGTTGGCAACCGCCTCCGCGGAGCCGCCGCCCTCGACGATGATGGTGTCGTCCTTGCTGACCACCACACGCCGCGCCGAGCCCAGCACCTCCACACCGACCTCCCGCAGCAGCAGGCCGGCGTCAGGATTGATCACCTGCCCGCCCGTGACCACCGCCAGGTCCTCGAGGAATGCCTTGCGCCGGTCGCCGAAGAACGGCGCCTTGACCGCCACCGCTCTCAGCGTTTTGCGAATCGAGTTGACGACGAGCGTCGCCAGGGCCTCGCCCTCGATGTCCTCGGCAATGATCAACAGCGGTTTGCCCGATTCGGCGACCTTCTCGAGCATGGGCAGCAGGTCGGGCAGCGAGCTGATCTTCTCCTGGTGCAACAGGATCAGCGGGTCCTCGAGAACGGCCTGCTGGGAGTCGAAATCGGTCACGAAATACGCCGACAAGAAGCCCTTGTCGAAACCGACGCCCTCGGTGAACTCCAGCTCGGTATTCAGCGTCGAGGATTCTTCGACGCTGACCACGCCGTCGGCGCCAACCTTGGTCATCGCCTCGCCGACCAGCTCACCGATCTGCCGGTCGCGCGAGGACACCGTCGCCACCTGCGCGATCGCCTCCTTGCCGGATACCGGGGTGGCCGACGCAACCAGCGCCTCAGACACCGCGTCGGCCGCCTCGCTGATTCCCGCGCCGAGCTCGATCGGGTTGACCCCGGCGGCAACGAGGCGCAGGCCGCCCTTGATCAGCGCCTGCGCCAGCACGGTCGCAGTCGTGGTGCCGTCGCCCGCCACGTCGTTGGTCTTGGTGGCCACCGACTTCACCAGCTGGGCGCCAAGGTTCTCAAACGGGTCTTCCAAGTCGATCTCACGCGCGACGGTGACACCGTCGTTGGTGACCGTGGGCCCGCCAAATGCCTTGGCCAGCACCACATGCCGGCCGCGGGGCCCCAGCGTCACCCGGACCGCATCGGCGAGCGTGTTCACGCCCGCCTCGATGGCGCGACGCGCGGTTTCGTCGTACTCAATAAGCTTGCTCATCAGGCTCCTTCACACCGGCTACGAACGCATGCCGCCCCGGATAATCCCCGTGGTTGGACACGGGGATCGCCGGGGCGGAACACGGTTCTTACTTGGAAACGACAGCCAGCACATCGCGTGCCGACAGGATCAGGTACTCCTCGCCGTTGTACTTGATCTCGGTGCCGCCGTACTTGCTGTAGATGACGGTGTCACCCTCCGACACGTCCAGCGGGATCCGCTTCTCGCCATCCTCATCCCACCGGCCAGGGCCGACTGCGACGACGGTGCCTTCCTGCGGCTTCTCCTTGGCGGTGTCAGGAATGACCAGACCGGACGCGGTCGTGGTCTCGGCCTCGTTGGCCTGCACGAGAATCTTGTCCTCGAGTGGCTTGATGTTCACCTTCGCCACGATTGGAGCCCTCCACTAGTTAGATCGGGTCCGGGGCCTGCGCCCCGGACTGTGTTGTAGCGGTCCGGGGCCTAGGCCCCGGACGGTGTTGGTAAGGGGTCCGGGACGTCGCCCGAACCGGCGTTGGCGGTCGGTCCGGGGCCTGCCCCGAACCGACCGTTTATCAGGGGATCCGGCATTCGTGCGTGCCCTCGCGCCGACGTTGCGGGTGCCGGCACAGGGGTACGTCCGATTGCCACCTAGCACTCTATACATGAGAGTGCTAGCACTCAAGGCCGCCTCGCTGCTTCCCGCGTGTTCGCCAACAGCGATCAGGTGACCAGCCCTTTTACGACCGGCAGGCCGGGGTTGCTCGGCACGTCCAGCGGTGACCGTGGCGCCCCCGCGGCCACCAGATGTGCGGCGAACGAAGCGATCATCGCCCCGTTGTCGGTGCACAGCCGTGGCTTGGGGATCCGCAGCGTCAGGCCCGCCGCCGCACAGCGCTGCGCCGCCAACTCCCGCAACCGCGAATTCGCGGCCACTCCGCCGGCGATCAGCAGAGTCGAGACGCCGAGCCCGCTCGCCGCACGCACCGCCTTGCGGGTCAACACGTCGGCGACCGCTTCCTGAAACCCGGCCGCGATATCGGCGCTCACCGCATTCGGGTGGCTTTCCAGATACCGCGCCACCGCGGTTTTGAGGCCGGAAAAGCTGAACACGTACGGGTCATCGGCCGGGCCCGTCATGCCGCGCGGGAATGCGATGGCGTCCCGGTCGCCGGTGCGGGCCAGGTCGTCGAGCACCTTGCCGCCCGGGTAACCCAGCCCCAGCAGCCGCGCCACCTTGTCGTAGGCCTCGCCGGCGGCATCGTCGACGGTGCTGCCCAGTTCGATGATCGGTTCGCCCAGGGATCGCACATGTAAGAGATGGGTATGTCCCCCGGACACCAGCAGCGCCACACACTCGGGCAGCGGTCCGTGTTCGTAGACGTCGGCGGCCAGGTGCCCGCCCAGGTGGTTGACCGCGTAGAACGGCACGCCCCAGGCAGCTGCATATGCCTTGGCCGCCGCCACTCCCACCAGTAGGGCGCCGGCCAGCCCGGGCCCGATAGTGGCGGCGACGACGTCGGGTTTTGCCGGCCTTTCCAGGCCGGCAGTCGCCAGGGCGCGGCGCATGGTGGGCCCGAGTGCCTCCAGGTGCGCCCGTGAGGCAATCTCGGGGACCACGCCGCCGAAGCGGACGTGTTCGTCGACGCTGGATGCCACCTCGTCGGCCAATAGCGTCACGGTGCCGTCGGTGTCGAGGCGCGCGATGCCGACTCCGGTTTCGTCACAAGAGGTTTCGATGGCCAAGATGATCGTCATAGCTTTTTCCGAGCCTCTCTGCGCATGGTGTAAGCGTCGGCGCCGCTGACTCGGTAGTAGCGCCGGCGCAGGCCGATCCGGGTGAATCCCGCGCTGTGGTACAGCGCAATGGCCGCCTCGTTGTCGGTGCGGACCTCCAGGTAGACGACGCCGCAGTCGGCGAAATCCAGCACCTCGTCGAGCAACCGGCGGCCGATGCCCTGTCCCTGGTATGCCGGGTCCACCCCGATGGTGTGCACCTCGTACTCGAACGGCGGTCTGCGCCCCAACCGCGAGATCCCGGCGTATCCGACCAGCGTGCCGGCGGCGCGCGCGCCCACGTAATGGTTGTGGGGGCTGGCGAGTTCCCGGTTGAATGCGGCCGCGGGCCACGGGTCGTCGCCGTCGAAGAGCTGCATCTCGAGTTCGGCGCACCGCTGCGCGTCGGCGGGCGTCAACGCGCCGATGGTCACCGGCTCGCTGTAGGCGGTCATGGCCGGGCCGCCAACGGTTTGGCGTCGGGCCGGCGCAAGTACAGCGCGACCAGCGGCGCCGGGTGGGCGGACCAGTCGGTCACCGATGCCACGAGGCCGGCCGGCGTGGGATAGACGGGCTCGCATCGCGGCAGGTCGAATAGTGCCGCGTGCTGCGGCGAGCCGGCGACCGCCCGCGCCGTGCCGGGGTCGACGTCGGCCGGGGCGTTGACCGCCGGGCCGTCGGTGCGGACGCCGTCGCGATAGCGGGCCCAGTAGACCTCGCGCCGGCGGGCGTCGGTGACCACCAGAATGTCGCCGGTAGTTCGCACCCCGATGGCATCCAAGCTGCACACGCCGCGCACCGGGATGCCCAGCGCATGCCCGTAGGCGGCGGCGGTGGCCATCCCGACCCGCAGACCGGTGAACGGGCCGGGACCACAGCCCACCACGACGGCGTCGAGGTCGCTCATTGTCAGCGCGGCATCGGCGAGGGCGGCCAGCACGTTCGGAGTGAGCCGTTCGGCGTGGGCCCGGGCGTCGATGGTGACCAGCTCGGCCAGCACCGACAGATCGTCACGCCGCACGATTCCGGCCGTCACGGCCGGGGTGGCGGTGTCGAGCGCGAGGACAAGGCTCACGTCAAGGCTCATGAATCACTCCTGGTACAGGCCCACCGCCAGGTCGCGATCCGCACATCGGAGTGGCTGACCCGCTCGAGACGGATGTCGAGATGACGCTCGGAGAGGCGCTCGGCCAGCCCCTCGCCCCACTCCACCACGACGACCGCGTCCTCGAGATCGCTGTCGAGGTCCAGTGAGTCGAGCTCACCCAGCAGGCCGGCGCCTTGGTGCTCCGAGTGGTCGAGCAACCGGTACATGTCGACGTGAATCATCGCCGGCGCACCGGGTCGCCGCGGTGGATGCACCCGCGCCAACACGTACGACGGCGAGGTGACCGGGCCGTCGACGTCCATCGCTGCGGCAATACCCTTGGCAAGCACGGTCTTTCCCGCACCGAGTGGACCGGAGAGCACCACCACGTCGCCTGCCCGCAGCTGCTCGCCAAGCCGCGACCCCAGTGCAACGGTGTCCTCGACGCTTTCCAGCGTGGCCGTGCCCCCGCTCTGCTTAGCCACGGCGCCGGAACCGTTCTCGCATTCGCTTCACCGCTAACGCCGTCCTGCCCGGGGCGGCCCGCTTGACCAACCGGACCAGCCCGTCGTTGATGGCGTCGGGCTTGTCCAGCAGCGCCAGGTGACTGGCCCCGGCGACAATGACCAGCTCCGATAACGGCAGCGAGGCCGCCATCTTCCGCGAATATTCGTCCGGGGTGAGCAGGTCGTGGTCACCGCACGCGATCAGGGTCGGGATCCGCAGCAAGGTCCACAGCCCAGCGGCTTCGTCGTGGGTTTCCAGGGCATCCAGGAAGCCCACCATGGTGGGGATCGGGGTGCCGTTCATCATCCGCTGGGAGAACGCATCCAGGCTCCGGCTGACGTGCAGGTCGCTGTAGGACGCGGCCCGCAAAACCGGGCCGATCAGTGACCGTGACACGTTGCGGCCGCGGTGCATCAGCTTGGGTGCGGACTTGGCGGTGAACCGGAAAGCTTCCAGCGCCGGATTTTTCAGGATCTCGCCCAGCGGCGACCGTGTAACCCCTTCGGCGGCAGTGGAAATCAGCGCAGCGCCGACGATCCGACGTCCGTACTGGTCGGGGTACTGCCGGGCATGCGACAACACCGTCATGCCGCCCATCGAGTGGCCGACCAGCACGATCACCCCACGCGGCGCGATCACCTTGAGCACGCTTTCCAGGTCCTTGCCGAGTTGGGTGAGCGTGTAGGTCTCGGGCGAGGCGTCGCCGGAGCGTCCGTGCCCGCGCTGGTCGTAGAAGACCATCCGGACGCGCGGACCCAAGTGATCCGGGAGTCGCGTCCGCTGAAAATGAAAGGCGCCCATCCGCAGACAGAATCCGTGGACGAAGACCATGGTCAGCGGGGCATCGGCCGGGCCGGCTTCGCGGACTGCCAACGGCACCCCGTCGGGCGTGGTCACCACATAGCTGCGGTCGCTGTCCAACCTCTCGAAATCCTCATCGGCGTAAGGGTCGTCGACAGTGGCGGCGCGCTGGGTCATCGAACGGCGGGCCGAGGCTCCGACGATGGTGGCGACGGCGGTCAGCCCGGCGCCCCCCGCAAGCCAAGCCCTGCCCTTGTGGCGCTTGCGGGTGTCATCAGGGCTCAACGGTTTGCGCCTCGCGGTAGGTCCTGGTGATGCGCCCCCGGGGGCTGGTCACCACTTCGTAGTGGATGGTGCCGAGCAGATCGGCCCAGTCCTGTGCGGTGGGTTCACCGCTGCCGCCGGGCCCGAACAGGATCGCCTCGTCGCCTTCGGCTACATCGAGCGGCCCGGGGCCCAGGTCGACGACGAACTGGTCCATGCAGATCCGCCCCACGCCGGGCCGCCGCCTGCCGTTGATCAACACCTCCAGGCGTCCGCCCAGCGACCGGAAAACGCCGTCTGCGTAGCCGATCGGCAGCAGTGCCAGATTGGTGTCGTGTTGCGCGGTCCAGGTGTGTCCATACGAGACGCTCTCACCCGCGCGAATCGACTTCACCAGCGCCACAGGGCATTTCACCGTCATCGCTGGCGCCAACCCCATGTCGCCGAGCGCAGGCACGGGGCTGAGACCGTACACCGCGATACCCGGCCGCACCAGATCGAAGGCCAGATCGGGACGAGACAGCGTGGCCGACGAATTGGCCAGGTGCGCGAGCTCGAACCGCAGGCCCTGATTGCGCGCCTGCGCCAGCATGTCGCTGAACCGTTGGACCTGAACGTCGTTGATGGGATTGTCCGGTTGGTCGGCGTACACCATGTGTGACATCAGTCCACGCAGCCGGATGGCGTCCTCGGCGGCGGCCCGGCGCAGCGCGGTCAACATCGACAGGTATTGCGCCGCGGGTACACCGTTGCGATTCAGCCCGGTGTCGACCTTGACGGTGACCGTCGCGGTCCGGCCGGTCCGGCGCACCGCGTCCAGCAGCTCATCGAGCTGGCGCTGGCAGGACACGGCGATCTCCACATCGGCCAGCAGCGCGGGCCCGAAGTCGATGCCGGGCGGGTGCAGCCAAGCCAGCACCGGCGCGGTGATTCCGTCAGCCCGCAGTGCCAGTGCCTCGTCGACGGTGGCGACACCCAGCTCGGCCGCTCCGGCGGCCAATGCCGCGCGGGCGATCCGGGTGGCCCCGTGGCCATAGCCGTCGGCTTTGACGACAGCCATCACCTGCGCGCGGCCGGCGTGCTCGCACAGCAGCCGCACGTTGTGCTCGATAGCACCCAGGTCCACGACGGCCTCGGCGAGGACGCCCGGCGTCAGGGATATCGGCGTAACGGCCAACGAAGTAGTGCTCCCCATCTGTTGAGTCAGTTCGCTGCCGACATTGTCCCAGAACCGTTCGGGCACGCTGATCCAAGCGCCACCGCGACCAACACACCGCTAGTCAAATTCGTCGCACGGGTCGCAGGTGCCACATAAGTCCCGCTGCCGGCAGACACACAATGTTCCCGCCTTCAAGCGACAACTCGCCAAACCGCCGCGGGGTTCCGGCGAGCGGCTAGTGCGCGAAGTGCTGGGCGTCGTAGTGTCCGCCCGGCTTGAGCTTGTCCAGCGTGGCCAGCGCGGTGCGGGCGTCGTCGTGCAGCGCCCGGGCCAGATCGGCGGAGAGTCCTTCGCGCACCACGACGCGCAGCACCGAGACGTTGGTGGCGTTGTCGGGCATGGTGTAGGCGGGCACCTGCCACCCGAAGCTCCGCAACTCGTGGGAGAGGTCGAACTCGGTGTACCCGCGGTCCCTGGCAAGCCGGAAGCTGACCACCGGGATCGCCGAACCGTCCGAGATCAGCTCGCAATGTTCCCCGGCGCACAGCTGCTCACCCAGCCAGCGCGCCGTCTGGGACAGGGCCTGCATGACCTTGGTGTATCCGTCACGCCCCAGCCGCAGGAAGTTGTAGTACTGGCCGACCACCTGGTTGCCCGCGCGGGAAAAGTTCAGCGTGAAGGTCGGCATATCGCCACCCAGGTAGTTGACCCGGAAGACCAGCTCCTCGGGCAGGTACTCACTGCTGCGCCACACCACGAATCCGATGCCCGGGTAGGTCAGCCCGTACTTGTGGCCGCTGACATTGATCGACACGACCCGGGGCAGCCGGAAATCCCAGATCACGTCGGGATGCAAAAACGGCACCACGAAGCCCCCGCTGGCGGCGTCGACGTGCACCGGCACGTCAACACCCCCGCCGGCTGCCAGTTTGTCCAGCGCCGCGCAGATCTCGCCGACGGGTTCGAGTTCACCGGTGTAGGTGGTGCCCAGGATCGCCACCACGCCGATGGTGTTCTCGTCGACGGCGTCGATCACCTGTTCGGGGGTGATGACGTAGCGGCCTTCCTCCATCGGCAGATAGCGGGGTTCGACATCGAAGTAGCGGCAGAACTTCTCCCAGACGACCTGGACATTGGAGCCCATCACCAGATTGGGGGTGCGGCCCTCCCAACCTCCCTTTTTTCCGGAGCCAACCTTTGCGCGCCAGCGCCATTTCATCGCCAGCCCGCCCAGCATGACCGCCTCGCTGGAGCCGATGGTGGACACCCCGACGGCGCTGGAGGGGTCGTCGTCGCGCAGGTGTTCGGCGTGAAACAGGTCGGCCACCATGCATACGCATCGCTGCTCAATGGCCGCGGTCGCCGGATATTCGTCCTTGTCGATCATGTTCTTGTCGAACGTCTCGGCCATCAGTTTCCCGGCCTCGGGATCCATCCAGGTGCTGACGAAGGTCGCCAGGTTCAGCCGCGAACTGCCGTCGAGCATCAGCTCGTCGTGGATGAAGCGGTAGGCCGTTTCGGGATCCATCGACTCTTCGGGCAGCCGCAACGCCGGAATCGGGGCGGTGAACATGCGGCCGGTGTAAGCGGGAGCGATCGAATGCGCGGGCACGGACGGGTGGCTGCGGGACACGGTGGATCCTTTCGTTGGGGTGGCTGAGTGCTACAGGGCAGCCAGGGCGGCCCGGATGTGGTGAAGGATTCGCGACGACGACGTGGGCGCGTCACCGGGGCCTGGGTCGGCGGCGGACAGCGCCGCCGCGCGGGCGTGCACGAACGCCCCGGCCGCAGCAGCCTCGGCAGCCGGCAATCCGGACGCCAGCAGCGCGCCGATCATCCCGGACAACACGTCGCCGGACCCGGCGGTGGCCGCCCAGGACTGCCCGGCCGGATTCAGGTAGACCGGGCCGCCGGGGTCGGCGATGACGGTGACGTTGCCCTTGAGCAGGACAGTGGCGCCGAACGTGTCGGCGAGGCTGCGGCAGGCGCCGACGCGGTCGTCCCCGGGCGGCGCCCCGGCCAGACGGGCGAATTCGCCGGCGTGCGGAGTCAGCACCGTCGGCGCGGTGCGGTTGGCCACCAGATCGGGGTGGGCCGCCAGCATGGTCAGCCCGTCGGCGTCGACGAGCACCGGCAGGTCGGTTTCCAACGCGAACCACAACGCGGCGGCCCCGGCTTCGTCGGTGCCCAGCCCCGGCCCGACCACCCAGGCCTGCACCCGTCCCGCCGCCGCCGGGGTGGGCGACGCGATCACTTCGGGCCATTGGGCGACCACCTCGCGGTGCGCGCTGCCGGCGTAGCGGACCATGCCGGAAGTGGCCGCGACGGCGGCACCGGTACACAGCACGGCGGCGCCCGGATACGTCGACGAGCCGGCCATCACCCCGGTCACGCCCTGGGTGTACTTGTCATCGTGCGGACCGGGCACCGGCCAGCGCGCGGCCACGTCGGCGGCCTGCAAGCCCAGCACGTCCGTGTCCGGCAGGTCGAGTCCGATATCGATCAGCCTGACGCGGCCGCAGTCGGCGAGCGCGTGCACGGGTTTGAGCCCGCCGAAGGTGACGGTCAGCACGGCGTGCACCGCGGGGCCGGTGATCGCCCCGGTCGCCACGTCGATTCCGCTGGGGATGTCGACGGCAACTACCGGCATCGCTTCGTCACCCTGCCTGTTCAAGGCAGCGAACACTTCGGCCGCGGCCGGTCGCAGCGGACCCGAGCCGGAGATGCCGACCACCCCGTCGATGACAAGATCGGTTGTCGGCGAAACCCGTTCCACGATGCGGCCGCCGGCTTTTGTGAACGCCGCCAGCCCCTTGCGGTGGGTGTGCTCCGGATTCAGCAGGACCGCGTCGGCGGCCGCGCCGCGACGGCGCACGAAGGTCGCCGCCCACAGCGCGTCACCGCCGTTGTCCCCGGAGCCGACGACCGCGCATACCCGGCGGCCGGCAACCCCGCCCGACCGAGCCTTCAACTCGCCGATGATCTCGGTGGCCAGCCCGAAGGCCGCGCGTCTCATCAGGGCGCCGTCGGGCAGGCTGGCCAGCAGCGGCGCTTCGGCCTGGCGGATCGCGTCTACGGAGTAGTAATGCCGCATCAACGCCAGCATTCCACGTTCAAAACCGCCACGCTGAACCAGTCGGGCTGGACACCGCGAACCGGCCGAGGCCAGCCGGATCGGTGCCGATGATGGCCGCTGGGGTTTGTTTGCTGCGCAAACGTTTTCAATCCAGTGTGGCTTGGCTACGGCACGGCTCCCGGACCTAGGCGCGGCGCTGAGCGGTGTCGAATGCCCTGGTCAGCCATCCACTCATGGTCTCGGCCAGCACCGCTCGATTTTCGCGCTTGACGATCCCGTGTCCGTCGTCGCTGAAGACCAGGTAGCGCACCTGGCGAGCGGCCCTGTGCAACGCGTCGACGATCTGTTCCGATTCGCTGATCGGCACGTTGGTGTCCTTGGCCCCATGCACGACCAGCAACGGCGCGGTCAACGCATCGACCCGGCGCAGCGGGGATAGCCGCTCGAGCAACTCGCGGTCGTTGACCGGGTGGCCATACTCCGGATACGCCGCGTCGGCGATCCATGGTTCGGTGTTGCGATAGAACGTGCCCAGATCGCTCATCCCGCAGATGGTGATGCCGGTCGCGAACAAGGCGGGGTGAAAAGTCAAGGCTGCCATGGTCAGGTAGCCGCCGTACGACCAGCCCGCGCAGGCGATGCGCGCCGGGTCGGCGAGGTCGTTATCCACCAGGAAGCGCACACAGTCGGCGACGTCGTCGATGGCTGCGAATCGCTTTTCCTTGTCGTCGGCGTGCACGAACGTGCGGCCAAAACCACCGGAGCCGCGGACATTTGGCGTCAGCACGGTGATGCCGTCGTTGACCAGCTGCGCGAGGATTTCACTATGGCCGGGCCGGGACTGGTCTTCCGGACCGCCGTGCAGGTACACCACCGCGCCCGCCTGGGTACCGCCCGCGGCCCGGTACAGCCATGCGTTGAGGCTCAGCCCGTCGCGCGCGGTGATCGTCTCCGGTGCCGTCGGGGCGGAAAATCCGGTGATTACCGGACCGCGCGCGGGTTCTCGGTCAATGGGTTCCCATTGCCGCGAACGCGGATCGACCAGCTCGACGGTCCGCGGCAGAGACGGCCCTTCGACGGTCATCGCGACCATTGAGCCGCCCGCGCTGATGGACAGCTCGCTTGCGACCATGCCGGGCAGCGGGATCGGATCGGCCAGCGTGTAGTCGGCGTATTCCAGGATCTGTAACTCGCTGCGGCCAGCCAAGTTCCACAACAATGCCACAGTGGACGAGTCGTCGCTGACAACGAACTCATCGAGATCGCAGTCCGGACGCTCGGCCACCACGAAGTAGGTGACCCCGTCCGGCGTGGCCGTCACTTCCAGCAGCCGGGCGTGCCCGCACCCATTGTCGCTGCGGATCAGCGCCCGGACGTAGCCGCGGCCCTCCACATGGCCCCCGCCGTGCGCCGGAGTGCGCCCGTCGGCCAGGTAATTCTTGGCCGGGTAGTACAGCTTGGTCAGCTCGCCGGTCGGGCCGTAGCGGATACGGCGCGGATGGTGGTCGTCGAGGATTGCGCCGGCCTCAGTCGTAGACCCGGGATCGGATGGCAGCAAGGCGATTTCGGTCTGCCCGTGCAGCATGATGATTTCGCGATAGCCGCGCGGGCCGACCCGGATCAGTGACGTTCCCGCCCAGGCGTCGACCAGTCGCCCGCCGGTTCGGCGGTCCAACACGGCGCAGTGGCCGTCGGCCGGATCGATCAGACAAGACTGCCCAACTCCGTCCTCACCGGTCAGGATTGCGGCCACCCGGATGCCATCCCAACCGATCAGCTCAGCGGTGCCGGATTCTTCGCCGTCGATGCGCCGGGCCATCCGGTCATCGGGATCGGTGGTGACAACCCAGATCTGGGTGCGGGTGCCCCCCTCGGGTGCCACCTCGCATGCCAGCCACTGACCGTCCGCGGAGTGGATCACACGAGAGACCGGGCCCTCGACGGGAAGCTCGACATCGCGTGACGAGCTGGCCCGCCAGCCGCGCAAAAAGCGCTGCACCGCACGGGGGTAGCCGCCGTCGTCAATGATGTGCGCGAATGCGGTCGCGTCCGGGGACAAAGAGGCGCCGTAGAGCGCACGCACCTGCTGTCGCATTCGGTCGATTATCTCCGACGGCAGCACCGCGCGCGAGGCGTCGACGCCCACCGTCAGGCTGATGCCTCAGGGGAGCGACGTCGTCGCAGCATGGCCTTGAGTTTCGCTGGGCTCAGCTGCCTGCCGTCTTTGATGCGGGTCATCGGATAGAAGCCGAGGCCGATGAGGATCGAAGTGAAGTGCCCTATCGCGGTGAAGTTCAGCTCGACACGGTCCATCGTGATCAGCGAAAAACCGAAGATGACGAACAGGACCCCGAGATAGCCCCAGCGCCACGGCCGGGCGATGTGATAGGTCAGCACCGCCATCACGCCGACCAGGAAGTAGCTGACCCCGATGTCGCGAGCCATCACCAGTCTTTCCGACGCATGGTGCTCCTCGATCGCAAAGTAGAGCGCGCCTTCACTGATATAGGTGGAAAGTATGTGGGCGCTCAATCCCACAGTGAGCCAGCGCAGCTGACCGAGCCAGTGCTCAGCTGGCGCGAGGAACAATGTGAACAGCAGCAGGTACGGCTCCAAGTTCTTGCCGTCGATCCACAGCAGGCTGGAGAACAGCACATCAAGCGGATCCCCGCCCAACCCGTGGATGTTAGTGGAACGGTGCAGCAGCATCGCATTCAACTGCTTGCCGGTGAGTTGGTTTTGGATGATCGTCGTGATCATCAGCACGCACAGCCAGCCGTAGGTCAGCGGCGCACCGCTGACGAAATGCCACACCGCCAGCCCCATGCTGCGCAGCCGTGCCCCCACCGGTGCATTTGCCACGACATCAACCTTCGCATGCTTGGCGCCGCGTCGTACAACTTAGGCGGCAAACGGCCCCGCCGCGTCTCAGCTACTCGACGGTGACGGGGCCGGATTCGCCGGCGTGGGGACGTCCTGGCTCAGATGCCGCCACCAGCAATTGATGTAGAGGAGCATCGAGATTGCCAACGCGACGATGACCCAGAGAACGACTGTGACGTCAATCCACGATCCGATCGGGGGCGAATCGGGAAGCGCGTTCCGCAGCGGCATCACCGCGAAGAGCATTGCCGCATACCACGTTGTCATCGGCGGCTGGAACTTTCGCCGGTTACGCGCCGTCTGGACCGCGACGAAGATGCCTACGCCGGCAAGCACGATCAAGACACCGATGATGACTGCGGCGAACGCCGCGGTGCTTGGCGACCGATGCAACTGCACCCGGTACGGCGCGGGCAGACCGGCTTTGCTGCTAGCGGGGATGTCGACCCTCCAGCCGGGAATACGGTCGATGAACGTCACCGACACCCGTTCCGGTACTTGCGCTGCGCCGCGGAAAAGATCGACCGTGACCGGCCCCGAATGGTAGCGATCGAAGGGCCAATCCAAGGGGTCACCGGCAATGGTCAGTGGGGCCGGAAAAACACCCGGCAGCATGCCCTTCGACCACGTTCGTTTGGTGGGCGTCACCGCGGAGTGGATGGCGAAGCTGAGGTCTTCCTTGAGACCGTGGGTTTCCGGATCCATCAGCTCAGGTCCTGGTACAACGGTGACATTGCCTGTCAGCACGCCTTTCGTCGGCTGAAGCTCTACCAAATCGATTGTCACCGTGGTCCCGTCGGCCGTCGGCTGGCCTTCGGTAAGTTGATGTGGGCAGCCACAAGCGCTGTGGGCGTAGAGCGCAATCGTGGTGATATAAGCCGCAACGAAGAAGACCACCTGACCAACGATGCCGAGTCTCATGAGCGGCGGGCCTCAGCTACTCGCTAGCGACTGGACCGGTTTCGCCGGCGCGGGCGCATCGTGTCTCAGATGTCGCCACCAGCAGTTGATGTAGAGCAGCATCGAGATCGTCAACACGACAAGCACCCAGAGAACGATTGTGATGTCGATCCAGCCTCCGAACGGCGGTGATCCGGGGAGCGCGTTTCGCAGCGGAATCACCGCGAAGAGCATCGCCGCATACCACGTTGTCATGGGCGGCTGGAACTTTCGCCGGTTACGCATTGTCTGGACCGCGACGAACATGCCCAGGCCGGCGATCGCGATCAGAACCCCGAGTATGACCATGCCGAACGCCGCCGCGGACAGTGAGCGCCGCAAAGTCACTCGGTACGGGCCGAACTCATTGGCTCTGCTGGCACCGACGTCCCAACCGGAGAGGTGGTTGACGAACTTCACCGGCACGCGATCGGGTACAGCCTGGCCGCCGTGGAAGATTTCGACCTCGACCGGTCCCGAATGGTAGTGATCGAAGGGCCACCGGTTGATTTGACCGGCGAGGGTCAGCGGAACAGGAAAAGTACCGGGAAGCATGCCCTTTGTCCAGGCGCGGCGGGTGGGTGTGGCTACGGATCTGACTCTGAGACTGAGGTCTTCGTTGAGATGGTGGTCTACCGGATCCAACAGTTTAGCTGCGGGTGAAACAGTCAGGTCGGCAACGAGCACGCTGTAGTTCGCCTGAATTTCTTGCACATCCATCGTCACCGTGGTCTCGTCGCTGACAGCAGGGCTTTCAGCCTGGGGGCGGGCCGCACTGCTGTGGGTATAGAGCGCAACCGTCGCAACGTATGCCCCGAGAACGACCACGACTAGACCTACCATGCTCAACTTCATGACCGTCGTTCGCATGCTCCGCTCCCTGTTCGACACGGCCATCCCCGCCGCTGACTGCAGGAAATGCTTTCGCAGGAGGGAATGTAATTCAACGGCTGCCTGCCCGCGACCATACGGCGCAAGGCGCACTGCCTATTCGACGGTGACGGACTTGGCGAGGTTCCGCGGCTTGTCGACGTCGTAACCGCGGGCCTGTGCCACCGACGCGGCGAACACCTGAAGCGGAATGGTGGACAGCAGCGGCTGTAGAAGTGTTGAGACGGAAGGTATTTCGATCAAGTGATCGGCATAGGGCCGCACGGTGTCGTCGCCTTCTTCGGCGATCACGATGGTCAACGCGCCACGGGCCTGGATCTCCCGGATGTTGGACAGCAGCTTGGCGTGCAGCACGGCCGACCCTTTGGGCGAGGGCATGATGACGATGACCGGCAGACCGTCTTCGATCAACGCGATCGGGCCGTGCTTGAGCTCGCCGGCGGCGAATCCCTCGGCGTGCATGTAGGCCAGTTCCTTGAGTTTCAGCGCACCTTCCAGCGCCACCGGGTAGCCGACGTGGCGACCCAGGAACAACACCGTCGGGGACTGGGCGAATTGATACGCCAGGGCGGCCACCGGCTCGATCGTCGCGAGCACCCGGGCCACCAGGTCCGGCATCGCTTCCAGCTCCCGGTATTCACGCTCGACCTCGTCGGGGTACTTGGTGCCGCGGGCCTGCGCCAGCGCCAGGCCGAGCAGGTAGTTGGCGGTGATCTGCGCCAGGAACGTCTTGGTCGAGGCCACGGCGATCTCCGGGCCGGCGCGGGTGTACAGCACCGCGTCGCATTCGCGCGGGATCTGCGAGCCGTTGGTGTTGCAGATGGCCAATACCTTGGCCTTCTGCTCCTTGGCGTGCCGGACCGCTTCCAGCGTGTCCGCGGTCTCACCGGACTGCGAGATGGCGACCACCAGCGTGCAGCGGTCCAGCACGGGGTCCCGGTACCGGAATTCGCTGGCCAGCTCCACTTCCACCGGCAGCCGAGTCCAGTGCTCGATCGCGTATTTGGCAAGCAGGCCGGAATGGTATGCGCTGCCGCAGCCGACCACGAATACTTTGTCGATCTCGCGAAGTTCCTGATCGGACAGCCGCTGCTCGTCGAGGACGATCCGGCCGTCGACGAAATGCCCCAGGAGGGTGTTGGCCACCGCAGCCGGCTGCTCGGCGATCTCCTTGAGCATGAAGTACTCGTAGCCGCCCTTTTCGGCGGCGGCCAGATCCCAGTCGATATGAAACTCGCGGTATTCGACATCTTCATTGCCGTCGAAGTCGGTGATCCGGTAGCCGTCTGCGGTGATCACCACGGCTTGGTCCTGACCGAGTTCGACGGCGTCGCGGGTATGGGTTATGAACGCCGCCACGTCAGAGCCGACGAACATCTCGCCGTCGCCGATCCCGAGCACCAGCGGTGTCGAGCGGCGGGCGGCGACGATGGTGCCGGGCTCGTCGGCATTGGCGAACACGAGCGCGAAGTGACCCCCCAGCCGGCGCAGCACCGCCAGCACCGACGCGGCGAAATCACCGGCGGTCGCACCGTGCCGGTATGCCCGCGCCACCAGGTGCACCGCAACCTCGGTGTCTGTGTCGCTGGCGAACTCCACGCCGTCCGCCTCTAGCTCCCGGCGCAGATTTGCATAGTTCTCGATGATGCCGTTGTGGACGACGGCGATCTTGCCGGCGGCGTCGGTGTGCGGGTGCGCATTGCGATCGGTGGGACGTCCATGGGTGGCCCAGCGGGTGTGGCCGAGGCCGGTGGTGCCGGTCAGCGACACCGACGGCATTTCGGCCACCGCCTCCTCCAGGTTGGCGAGCCGGCCGGCGCGACGACGCACGATAAGGCTCCCGCCGCCGTCGACTAACGCGATCCCCGACGAGTCATAGCCGCGATACTCCATCCGGCGCAGCGCGTCCATGACGACCTTGCAGGCAGGCTGCTGCCCGACGTAGCCGACAATTCCGCACATTCTGACCAGGGTAGTGCAGCCATCCCGGCAGGGACGTCTGCACGGGGCCGACCAGCGCCTCGAGGACCTCGCTACATCTAACGGCGCCGATTGCGCCTGCGCGACGGCGGCCGCCCCCAGCCGGCGGTGATCCGCTCCGGATTCAATTCAATTCATATCATCTTCACAAATGATGGGACCTCTTTTCACCTGTTGTATTTGTGACGTTTTCATTTGCGTCATCGCACCAGCGACGCGCCGACTTAGACTTCTGAATATCGGCTAAGGCTGGCAACCACCGAAGCCAGCGGAAAGGACAACGTTCTTGACGCCCGCCTGATCACGATTGCACGAAGTTGTGGAGCAACCGATACAGGTGAATAGCGCTGGTAAATAACGGTTCGCCAAGACGGTCGATCGCTGCACCTCCGCGCAACTGTTCTTTGACGATGAGCTTTTTCGCAGACATCAATGCCGATAATCCAGCTATTAGTAAACCGCCGCATAACCAGTCGGTCAGCCAACGTTAACAAATAGTATTTCGCGTCGAAAATTATTAGTTCTGATCTTCGCGCCGCGCCCAAACTTCGAGGAGAAAATCATGACTGCTGTTCTGTACGACGATGTGGTAAGCACGCCGCCCGCGCCGACGCTGACCTTAGAGCCGGCGCCCAAACAGGCATCGAAGCGACGTCATCAACCGCCGATCGGCGGCGGCGACCCCCTGGTGGACGCCACCACCCGTTTGCTGTGCATTCCGTTGCGCCAGGTGTACGCGGTGCTCTGGCGTGTGGGTTTTATCGAGGTCACGGCTTAAGCAGCGCTGAGCGCCGTTCTGCCTCCCCGGCGCACCACGGCGATGCGCTAACGTCGACGGGTGGCCCGCATTCGCAAGCTCGTCGCAGCGCTCAGCCGCCGTGGTCCGCATCGGGTTTTGCGTGGTGACCTGGCCTTTGCCGGTCTCCCAGGAGTGGTGTACACCCCGGAATCCGGGCTGAATCTGCCCGGCGTGGCCTTCGGCCACGACTGGCTCACCGGTACCGCTCGCTATTCGCGCCTGCTCGAGCATCTGGCGTCGTGGGGCATCGTGGCCGGCGCTCCCGACACCCAGCGGGGCCTGGCTCCTTCGGTGCTGAACTTCGCCTTCGATCTCGGCACCGGCCTCGACATCGTGTCGGGTGTGCGGCTGGGGCCCGGCAAGATCAGCGTGCATCCCGCCAAGCTCGGCGTGGTAGGCCACGGTTTCGGCGGCTCGGCCGCCGTGTTCGCCGCGGCCGGAATGCCGGCCAAGCCGGCTTCGGTGGTAGCGATGTTCCCAACCGTCACCAGTCCCCCGGCCGAGCAGCCCGCCGCGACGCTGAAGGTCCCGGGTTTGATCTTGACCGCGCCGGGAGACCCAAAAACGCTGACTTCCAACGCGCTGGCGCTTTCCCGGGTGTGGGACACGGCCACACTGCGCATCGTCAGCAAAGCCCAACCCGGCGGGCTGGTCGAGGGCCGGCGACTGACGAGAGTGTTCGGACTCGATGGCCCGCACCGGCACACGCAGCGATCGGTCCGGGCGCTGCTGACCGGTTACCTGCTCTACACACTCGGTGGCGATAAGGCGTACCGCGACTTCGCCGATCCCGATGTGCACCTGCCCAGGACTGATCCGGTGGACCCTGAGGCCCCACCGGTGCCCCTTGAAGAGAAGATCGTCGCGCTGCTGAAGTGACGCGCCCGGCCGCGGTGCGCCGGGCTCGCCGTGGTATCTGTCGTTGGTGCGAATCGGGATCGCTTTGGATTACTCGGGCGGCTTTCATGAAGCCGTGGACCGCGTCGTCGAACTCGAGAAGGCCGGCATCGACGTCGCGGTCGTGGCCGAGGCGTATTCCTTTGACGCCGTCAGCCAGCTCGGATACCTCGCCGCTAAGACAAACACCGTCGAATTGGCCTCAGGGGTGTTTCCCATCTATATCCGCACGCCGTCGCTGCTGGCGATGACGGCCGCGGGGCTGGATTTCGTGTCCGACGGACGGTTCCGTCTCGGGATCGGCACGTCCGGACCTCAGGTGATCGAGGGGTTTCACGGCGTCGCGTTCGACGCCCCGCTGGGCCGCACCCGCGAAATCGTGGAGATCTGCCGGGCGGTGTGGCGCCGGGAACGGCTGCAATACACTGGGAAGCACTACCAGATCCCGTTGCCGGCGGACCGCGGAACAGGTTTGGGCAAACCCCTGCAGCTCATCAATCACCCTGTGCGGGAACGTATTCCGATAACGATCGCGGCGCTGGGCCCGAAGAACGTCGAACTCACCGCCGAGATCGCCGAGGGCTGGCAGCCGGTTTTCTATCTTCCGGAGAAAGCCCACTCGGTGTGGGGCGAGGCGCTGGCGGCCGGTGCCGCCAAACGGGATCCCGCGCTGGGCCCGCTGGACGTCATGGTGCACACATCGGTGGCCATCGGCGACAACGTCGAGGAGCGGCTGGGATGGGTTAAGCCGCAGCTAGCTCTCTACATCGGCGGCATGGGCGCCAAGGGCCGCAACTTCTACCACAACCTGGCGACGCGCTACGGGTTCGGAGAGATCGCGGACAAAATCCAGGAGCTGTACCTGTCCGGGCGTAAGCGTGAGGCGATCGACTTGGTGCCCGACGAATTGGTGCGTGGCATGGCGCTGGTCGGCCCCCGCGGATTCATCGCCGAACGCCTGGCCGCCTTCGCCGAGGCCGGCGTGACGACGCTGTTGGTGAGCCCATTGGCCGGCGACCATGACGAATCGGTGCGCTATGTCGAGGAAGTACTTCAGCTGGGACCCTGAGCCATCACTGTCCTGCCTGGGGAAGCTGATCCGCGGCGATTTCGCACGGTGTTGATTCCTCTTCGGCCGGAGGTACCGGTTCGCCGGACGGCGCCGCGGCCACCGGCGCGGGCGCGGCAATCGGTGGTGGTTGGTCAATCGGTGGTGATGCCTCGACCGGCGCGGCCACAGCAACCGGCGGTGGCGGCCCGTCCGGTGGCGTCGGCGCATCCGCCGGTTGGTCTTCCTCACCGGGCTCGGCCTCTTCGATGTCGTCGACCTCTTTGGTCTCTTCAGGCTCGTCGGGCTTGTCGTCAGCAACGTCGTGCTCGTCGTCAGCGTGAAAGGGATCCTCGTCGAAGGGGTCCTCAGCGCCCAACTCGTCAGCCGCCGAACCGACCAGATCACCCATCGCATCGACAATCCGGCTGGCCAGCCCGGCAAGACCGCCGAGACCGCTCGGTCCGCCGCCCAACTCGCCCGCGGGCATGCCCGAAGCATCACCGAGTGCAGTCCCCCAGTCCGGAGCGGTAGCGGTCGGAGCCGGCGCTGCAATCGCCGGGCTCGGCGCTGGCGCCGGATCCACCGGCAGGCTGGGCGCCGCAGCCGCGGGGGCGACCGCTGCCGCCGGTGCCGGCGTGCTCGGCGGGGCAGGCTGCAACGGCTGGTGACCCGTCCTGAGATCGCCGGGGAACTCAAAGTGCGCCGCCGGCGCGGCGGCCATCCTGTCGGTGACCATGTCGAAGGACGTCGCCACCCCGTCCAATGCAGACCGCATCGTGGTCAGCCAGTCGTCGCGAACGTCGTTGTCCACGTATGGCATTACCTGTTGGCGCACCAGCTCCTCGGAGCCCATCCGGTCCCCCGAACCCGTCGTCACGGCAGCGGCGGCAGCCAACCACGCCTGCCGCTGCGCCTGCGTGCGATCGTCGACGGCGATGGCAGTCGCGACCTTGGAGTCGACCAGATACCACAGGTTGTCGCGCAGTGACTCGCACCGCTGCGCCGCCGCCCGCAGGTCGTTGGCCACCGTGTTTGCGGCGTCGCAATGACGCTCCACCAGCCGAACCGCGGAGTCCCCGCCCGGCCCCGTCCACGCCGCGGCCAGCTCGGCAACCTGTGCACGCTGCACCCGCAACGCTTCGGCGACCGCCACGCCCGCAGCCCGCAGTTCCACGCAATCACGGTCAAGCGCGCGCAGGTCCAGACCGTCTTCGCTGTCGTACCAGGCGCGGATCTGGGACGGGTGCGAGGTCAGGTCGGGATGCTGGTAGCCGAGCGCATGGCAGGCCTGCACGTAACGTTGCGTGTGCTCGACGGCAGGTCGGCCCTCAGCGAGGCGGTCGGCGACGTCTAACCGGTCGGCCACGATCAGGCGATCCGCGCCGCGGCATACAGTTCGGCGTCGGCATAGCGGTCGGCGCTGGCCCGCAGAGCAGCGGCGATCTCGACGGACGCTCGCGACCACTGCGACAGCTCGGCCGCCAGTCGCTCCAGCTCGACACGCAGCGCATCGCCGCGCGCGGTATGCGCCCGGCCGGCGCTGGCTCCGCCGAAAGCCAGCCTGGAAAGGTGATCGCTTACCGGGCCGTCGATGAGTTCGGCGGCAGCACCGAACTGGTCGGCAACCCTATGCAGCGCGGCGACATCAACCTCGGTACTGGCAAAAGTACGTTCGCTCATGCCTAATCCGACGCCCGGCGGCGCGTCGGGGTTCCGGATCAGCGCGCGGCGCTCACCGCTTCGGCGACTCGGGTAGCGACCCGCTGAGCAACGTCCTTTTCAGTCGCTTCCACCATGACCCGGATCATCGGTTCGGTTCCGGAGGGGCGCAACAGGATTCGACCGGTGTCGCCCAGTTCGGCCTCGGCCTGGCCAACCGCTGTCTGCACCGAAGGCGCGGTGGCGGCGGTGGCCTTGTCGGCGACCTCGACGTTGATCAGCACCTGCGGCAACGTCTGCATCACCGAGGCCAGATCGGCCAGTGACGACCCGGTCTGCACCATGCGGTTCATCAATCGCAGCCCGGTGACGATGCCGTCTCCGGTGGAGCCCAACGCGGGCATCACGATATGCCCGGATTGCTCGCCACCGAGGCTGTAGTCGCCGGCCCGCAGCTCCTCCACGACGTAGCGGTCACCCACGCAGGTCGTGCGCACTTTGATGCCGGCGGAGCGCATGGCCAGGTGCAGCCCGAGGTTGCTCATCACGGTAGTCACCAGCGTGTGGGAAGCCAGTTCGCCGGCCTCCTGCATCGCCAGCGCGAGCACGACCATGATCGCGTCGCCGTCGACGAGTTCGCCGTTGGCGTCGATGGCCAAGCACCGGTCGGCGTCCCCGTCATGGGCCAGGCCCAGGTCGGCGCGGTGGGCGATGACGGCTGATCGCACCGAATCCAGGTGCGTCGAGCCGCAGTCGTCGTTGATGTTGAGCCCGTTGGGTTCGGCGTTGATCGCGATGACGCGCGCACCGGCCGCGCGGTAGGCGCGCGGCGCCACCGACGACGCCGCGCCGTGGGCGCAGTCGACCACCACGGTCAGGCCGTCGAGCCGCAGCGTGCTGACCTTGCTCAGCTGGCGCAGGTAGCGTTCCGCCGCGTCCTCCGCATCGATGACGCGACCGATCCCGGCGCCGACCGGCCGCACCCCGGGTTTGGCGGCGACCAGTGCTTCGATCTGATCCTCGGTGTCGTCGTCCAGTTTGTGGCCGCCGGGTCCGAAGATCTTGATGCCGTTGTCAGGCATCGGGTTGTGCGACGCCGAGATCATCACCCCGAAGTCGGCGTCATAAGCGCCGGTCAGGTACGCCACCGCGGGCGTCGGAAGCACCCCCACCCGCAGCGCGTCCACACCTTGACTGGTCAGCCCGGCGATCACGGCGGCCTCCAGCATTTCGCCGCTGGCCCTCGGATCGCGACCGATCACGGCGACACGCCGGCCCGGTGCACCCGAACTCGCCAGGCCCCGCGCCGCCGCGGCGCCCAGCGCCAGCGCCAGCTCGGCGGTCAACTCGCGGTTGGCGACCCCACGAACACCATCGGTGCCGAATAGTCGACCCATGCGGTAAACCTCTCACAGTTGACGGTCTGACACCTAACGTGCCCGTTCATTTCTGACGGAAACAGGGCGCGTTTGTGCGCAGACACGCCGACAACTGCGCACAGCGATGCACCGCTGTGGCCAGAAAGCGACCGCTGATCAGCGCTTGCTGTACTGGGGCGCCTTGCGCGCTTTCTTCAGGCCGTACTTCTTGCGCTCGACGGCGCGCGGATCACGGGTGAGGAAGCCGGCCTTCTTCAGCGCGGGCCGGTCCCCTGGAGATGCCAGGATCAGTGCCCGGGCGATGCCCAAGCGCAGCGCACCGGCCTGACCCGATGGGCCGCCGCCGTGCAGGAGGGCAAAGATGTCGAAGCTTTCCACCCGCTCGACCGTGGCCAGCGGGGCCTTGATGAGCTGCTGGTGCACCTTGTTGGGGAAGTAGTCCTCCAGGCTGCGGCCGTTGAGGTCGAACTTGCCGGTGCCAGGCACCAGGCGCACCCGCACCACGGCTTCCTTGCGGCGGCCGACGGTCTGGATGGGCCGTTCGAAGACGTATGCCTCGGACGGCGCGGCTGCCGGAGTCTCGGCCGGCGCTGCGGGGGCGTCCGGGGTTTCCGGGGCTGCTGAGTCGTCTACGGCCTCGGTTGTTTCGGTCACTGGGCCACCTGCTTGATCTCGTAAGGAACCGGCTTCTGTGCGGCGTGCGGATGCTCCGGGCCGGTGTAGACGTGGAGCTTGCGCTGGATCTGTCGGCTGAGCTTGTTCTTGGGCAACATGCCGACGATCGCCTTCTCCACGACGCGCTCGGGGTGCTTTTGCATCAGTTCGCCGATGGTGCGCTTGTGCAGGCCGCCGGGATACCCCGAGTGGCGGTAAGCCAGCTTGTCTCGCAGTTTTTCGCCGCTGATGGCGACCTTGTCGGCGTTGACGACGATGACGAAGTCACCGCCATCGACATTGGGGGCGAACGTCGGCTTGTGCTTGCCGCGCAGCAGGGTGGCTGCCGCGACGGCAAGGCGGCCAAGCACCACGTCCGTGGCGTCGATGACGTACCACGACCTCGTGGTGTCACCCGCCTTTGGCGCGTAGGTGGGCACAGCGCTTACCTTCTTCTTCTCGAGGTGGATCCCGGTGGAGCCGGGTGCCGGTCAGGCGTCAAACGGTGGGGTTGGTCTCGGCGACCGACATTGACCCGAGGCCCCTACGTACCGCACGCCAACCGAGCAGCTTACCGACCGGCATCCCTGCAGGTCAAAATGACTGTGTGGTCCCGACGGCTCTCCTCCGCCGGGACCCACAGTTAGCGCGGTCCATAGGCGCGGTCCATAGGCGCGGTCCATAGGCGCGGTCCATAGGCGCGGTCCATAGGCGCGGCTACCGCCGCTCGGTGCCTACCTGGGGCTACCGTGCCCACACGCCGGCTGCCCGGCGGTCGGCGTTCGCCACCTCTTCCGCGCCGTCGCGTACCGCGTTTCCAAGGTCGACCAGTATCTCGTTGAGCGCGGTCGCCGCTTGGTGCCACTTCAATTGCTCAACCTGGTACGCGGCCGCCGCTTCGCGGGTCCAGAGCTGCTGCAACGGGGCGATTTGTGATCGCAGCCCGTCCAGCGCGGCGTTGAAACGGGCCGACGTGGTGTGGATCTCCTGACGCACCACGTATTCGATTTCCCCGAAGTTATAAGAGAGCACTGGGTCCACGGCCGATCCTCTCGGTTCACAGGGTCCCGCCGGCGGCGGCGATGTGGTTTGCATGGTTCTGGCCGGCCTCCTGCAGCGTGGCCTCGTTATGCCGAATGGTGTCCGCGATCGTGTGCAGGACGTGGTAGAGCCTCAGCGACTCAGCGTTCCAGCGATCCACCACCTCTTTGAACCGCGCAGCCGCGAGTCCACCCCACACCGACGGCGGCACGCTGCTCATGCGGCCGATGAATGCCTGCAACATCGCCCGGATTTCTTCGTTGCGGGCGTCCGTCGTAGCCGCGACCGACCGCATCAGGTCGAAGTCGGTGCTCAGTGTGTTCGGTGCACTCATACCTGATCCGACTGCGCCGAGCCCCGTTTGGTTCCCCCCAATTTCGGAGCTCATTCGATCGCGTGGGCGGATCGCACCGCCTGCTCGCACACATTGCGGACGGCGTCCTCATCGCCGAGCCGGCTCTGACATCCGACGCTGATCCGGACCGGCCCGTCAAGCAGCACCGTCCAGCGCACGTGATGGCTGGCACGCACTTCGCGGTAGGTCACCGCGGGCCGGCCAGCGCTGATTCCCGACGGGTTGAAGTCGACAAACACCCCGGCCGGCTCCGCGTCGATCGCGCGTTTCAACCGCTCAGCGGTGCCACTCAGCGTTTCGCCGGCGACCGGCGACTGTGTGACGTGCAAGGCCACTTCAGGATCTGACGGCGACGTGACCTGTACCCGCGCCGAACCCGGCCCGGCGACCACCCGTTGCGTCGGCCAGTTCGCCGGCACCGTCAGCGCCACCCGACCTTCCACCAGGAATGTTGTCGGTGCGGTCTGCACCTGCTTCGCGGGCACCGCACCGTGCCGACCGACGGTCAGGACAACAGGCGCTGTAGCGGCCAGGACGATAGCGGCGGCCCCAAGCCCGCTGAGCGTCCGCGCGCGTGATCGAACATCACCGGCACGTGTGGCGGACGGAGGCTCGGACGGTTCATTCTCCACCGACACGGCCGACACGGCCGACATGGCTGACAGGGTCAGCCGGGCCAGCCGGACGTCGTCGATTTCCACGACGGTCTGCCCACTCCTGCGCACCGCCTCGGCGATCAACGTCGCAAGCGCCGGCGCGTCGGCGACCGTGCTCGGCGCGTCGACCAGCACGACCGCCGCCGCCATGCCTGCGATGCTGCCCGCGACCTCTTCGGCAACGAGTTGTGGTTCCGTCCCGCGCGGCACAGCGACGACTTCGGCGCCGGCTATCACCACCAACCGCTCGGCGACCTCCACCACCACCGTCGCTTCCGGTTCGGCATCGGATGCCTGCATCAGCAGCCACGACCGTGGGCGCGCCAGCACATCATCGGTCACGGCCTGCGCGGCCGCGGTCACCATGCCGACACGTGACGACGACCACCACGACGGATGCACGAGGACCATCGCCTCGTGTGCGTCCGGGCTCCCGCTGTGCACCGCCCGCAGCGCGGCGCTCCACAGCGACTCGACGGCTACCGGGCGCCCGCCCACCAGCGCCACCTGATCGTCTATCGCGCCCAGCGCCGCGGTCATGATCTCCGACATCTCGTTATCGGCGAACGTGCTTGTGCTGCAACATAACCGGCGGATGGTCCCGGGCCCGGCTTCGATCATGGCGCGGTGTCCGCTCACGGCGGGCACCAGCACACCTGGACGAGCTGTTCGTCGCCGGCCCTAGCGGTCAGGAAGCCACGGCCCGGTGGCAACCGGGCGGGTCGGCCGGAACCGAATGGTGCGCCCTCGTCTGGACGTCCGCTCATCATCAGCGCCAGGCAGCCGAGGTCGCGCAGGCCTGCCAGTAGTGGCTCGAACAGCGCGCGCTCGGCTCCACCGCTGCGCCGGGCTATGACCAGGTGCAGTCCCAGATCCCTTGCGTACGGTAAGTATTCGACGATCGTCGCGAGGGGGTTGCCTGCCGGAGTGGCGACGAGGTCGTAGTCATCGACTACGACATAGATATCTGGGCCGGACCACCAGGACCGGGCTCGCAGCTGTGCCTGGCTCACGTCGGGAGGGGGCAGCCGCCGCTGCAGGAGATCGAGCAAACCCGGCAGCAACGCACCCAGTGCGGTCGGTGACACGGCATACCCGCGCAGATGTTCTGAGTCGACAACGCCGAGGAGCGAGCGCCGAAAGTCGGCGATCAACAGTTGGGCTTGAGCGGCGGTCTTCGTCCGAACGATCTCTCGGCACAGGGTCCGTAGCGTGGCGGTCTTCCCGCACTCATTGTCTCCGAATACCAGCAGATGGGAATGCTGTTCGAAATCGACTGCCACCGGCTGCAGCCGGCGCTCCTCGAGACCCAGGAGGATGCACGCGCCGAGCTCGGCACCAGCACGGTGTACGACGGTGTCGCGCTCTACGTGCTTCGGCAGCAACGGTATTGGCAGCGCAACTGATTCACCGGGAGGGATCCCGGCAATGGGTAGAGCGATCACCATGTGCAGCCCGTCGCGGGAAAGACCCCGGCCCGGTCTGTCATGCGGCACGTGCGGCGCAGCCTTGCGGTCCAGTTCAGAATCGGCGGGATCACCCAGCCGCAACTCGATGCGAGTGCCGATCTGGTCCCTCAGCGACGGTCTGATCTCGGCCCACCGCGATGCCGACAACACCACATGCACGCCCAACGAAAGTCCCTGGACCGCAAGGGCAGTGATCGATGTCTCCAGCGCTTCGAACTCGTGTCGCAGGCCTGCCCAGCCGTCGATGACGAGGAAAACGTCACCGAACGGATCATTGTCCGTCACCGCGTGCTGCCCCCTCAGCTGGCGGTATTGGGCCATCGAATCGATGCGGTGGTCACTGAAGGCGGCCTCCCGAGAGCGCACGACCGACTCGCATTCGGCGACGATCCGCCCGACGAGTCGCGATTCGGCCCTCCCAGCGACCGCGCCCACGTGTGGCAACTCGTGTACCGACTTCAGCGTTCCGCCGCCGAAGTCCAGACAATAGAACTGCACCTGACTCGGATCGTGAGTGGCCGCCAGCGCCGTGATCAGCGTGCGCAGCGCAGTCGACTTGCCCGATTGCGTTGCTCCGACAACCGCCACATTGCCTGCGGCTCCGGACAAATCGACCATCAGGGGCGTCCGGCACTGCTCGAATGGGCGGTCGACAATGCCGATGGGAACTTTCAGGCCGGCCGGTGCGAATGCGGCATCGTGTAGCAAAGTCTGCAGTGCCGGTGCCGGTCCGAGGGGCGGAAGCCAGACCGGGTGGGCGGGCGGTCCATGTCCGGACAGCCGATCCATGACTGCTTGCAGAACGGTCGGTGCGGGCGATCCGCCCGTCTCGACCGCGCGGCTGACCGTTCCAGCCGCCCGGGTGCTGAACACCCGCACTGAAGGCGCTGTCACCGTCGGCGCACAAGGCAGCGTGTCGGACTGCAGCGGCCCCGAAACGAACGCGGCCTGAAAGCGAAGCAACTCGCCGCCGCTCGTACGCAGGAATCCCGCACCGGGCGCGTTCGGCAGTTGGTATGCGTCGAGTGTTCCCAGAACGGTGCGCGATTCGCTGGCAGACAGAGTTTTCAGGCATATCCGATAAGACAGGTGAGCCTCCAGTCCCCGCAGCCGGCCCTCATCGAGCCTCTGACTGGCCAGTAGCAAGTGCATACCCAGCGACCGGCCGAGCCGACCGATCGCCACGAACATGTCGGCGAAATCCGGATGCTGGCTGAGCAATTCGGAAAACTCGTCAACGATGACGAACAACGTCGGCAGGGCGGTCAAGGGGGCACCGGCCCGGCGCGCACGTTCATATGCCGCGACGCTGACACAGCCTGCCGTCCGCAGTAGCTGTTGCCGGCGATTGATCTCTCCGGCCAAAGCATCTTGCATCCGGGCAACCAGCGGCGCTTCCTCGGCGAGGTTGGTGATGACCGCGGCCACGTGTGGAGCGCATGCACAATCGAGAAACGTTGCGCCTCCCTTGAAGTCGATGAGGAGCAGATTGAGCACTTCGGGAGAGTTGCGCGCCATCATGCCCAGTGCGATGGTGCGCAGCAGCTCCGACTTGCCCGACCCGGTGGCGCCGACGCAGAGCCCGTGCGGTCCCATACCGTTTTCGGCAGGCTCTTTGATGTCCAGCTCGAGCGGCGTGCCGTCGCCCGTGGTTGCGATAGGAACACAAAGTCGATCGTGATGCTCTCGGCTGCGCCACAGCGCGATCGGGTCGAGACGAGCCACACCGCCGAGCCCGACCAGACCTGGCCAGCCCGGGCCCCCGTCCCGGGCCGACGCCGCGCCCACACGGTACAAGGCGAGCCGGCGGGCACATATCAACGCGTCGATGGGATCCATCTGGTCCGGGCACAGCAACGCTTGAGCCTCCCCAGCCCATCTGATCGTCAACGGCGCACCGCGGCAGCCGGTTCCGACCTCGAGAGTGGTTACACCCGTGATCCCGTCGGCGCCCTCATCCAGGTCGGCCACCACCACCTGCGGCAGTCGCACACCGGCGAGCGCATACGCTGCCGCCGCCGCACTCCGATACACCATGCGCACGGAACCCACCTCATCGAAGTCGGCCGGATGCTGATTGTGCGGCAACCATTTCAGCCAATCCCAATGAGCGCGATTCCGGTCGCTGATCGCGCCAATGATCAGCAACTGGTCCGGAGGGTGCAGCACGGCCAATTGGCAGATCATCGCGCGTAGTACGCCGCGCGCCGAGGTCGCATCGCCGTCGATCGTCACGATCGCACTTCCAAGCAAGCCGATCGTGATCGGCGCAGCGATTGTCGAATGCATGTCAATGAAGCGACGCACGGCCATAGCGGTGACCGGATCCGAAAGCTCCCCGGACGAAGTCTGCGGGGCCACCAAACGGGTTGCAAGGGGCCGGGTTCCCACGCCGACCCGCACAAGACAGAAATCGGGGTCAGCCTTTCGCCGCTCCCACATCCGCGGGCCGCCGATCAACGTCCACAGCGTATCGGGGTCGGGATGACTCCAGTTCAGTGACCGGCGCTGTGCCACGGCGGTTTCGGTGACCGTCTTGCGGAGTCGACTCAGGTATCCGAGGTATTCGATGCGGTCGGCGTCGATACCGCCGCCCCGCCGGCGGGCGCGCCCGGTTACCACCGTCGAAACCAGCATCATCATCGGGAATGCCATGAACATGGGGTTGCGGGCAACGGCCGACCCCGGGACGAACGCCGCCGCCATGACGCCCATACTCGCCGCGGACATCACAACCGGCACCAGGCGTGGCACCAGGCTGGGGGATACCGGCGACGGCAAATCGGGCGGCGCCTCAACAGTGATATCCGCAGTCGGCACCGCCGGCGGCAGCCGTCGCACCACGGGCGCGAAACCCTGAGTCATCTCGTCCCTCCCCGTTCGACGACGGTAAGCAGCGCCGGAATCGGCGACAAGTCACCTGTGGACAGCCGGATATCCGGGAATCGAAAACTGGCTATTGTCCCGGTAATCCGACTGAAGGGGTCACTGTTGCCTGCATCCGATCCGGGGCTGCACCGTGTGTCGGTTCATTCTGGCGCTGCCGTCGTCGACTTGGCCCTGCCCGCCGGAATTCCCGTCGCCATTTTGATTCCGTCAATCGTCGACATCCTGCAAGTTCGCGACACGCACAACGATCTAGAGGCCCAGCGCTACCACTTGTCTCCGCCCGGGGCTTCTGCTTTGGATCCGGCGATGACGTTGGCACAGAACGGTATCGGAGATGGCGCTGTTCTGGTACTGAGCCGGTCCTCGCCCCCGCTGCCCGCTGCCCGTTACGACGACGTCGCCGAGGCCGTATCGGCGACGCTGGACGCAGCGACCCAGCCCTGGAGTTACCCCAAACGCCAGGGAGCGACCAGGCTCACCGGCGCAGTGGCCGCAACCTGCCTGACCGGTATCGGAGGGCTGGTGCTCATCCGGAACAGCGTCAGCGCCAATGCTTCGCGTGGCATCGGTGCCACCGCCGGCGTTGCGGCGCTGGCGGGCTTGGTCGCCCTCCTGTTTGCGGTGATCGCACACCGTGCCTATCGAGACCCGATCGCCGGGCTCACGCTGAGCGTGATCGCCACCGTATTTGCGGCGGTTGCCGGCTTCCTGGCGGTGCCCGGTGCCCCCGGTATCCCCAATGTATTGCTGGCTGCGACGGCGGCGGCCCTCACCTCGGTGTTGGCGTTGCGGGCGTCAGCCTGCGGCGTTGGCACATTGACCGCCGTATCGTGCCTTGCGATGGTCATCGCCGTAGCCGCGTTGGTGGGTATGATCACCGCCGTCCCGCTGCGCGCTGTCGGTTCAGTGTCCGCGCTGGTGTCCCTCGGTCTGCTCGGGGTCGCGGCGCGGGTGTCGATCGTACTGGCGGGACTATCACCTCAGCTGCCGCCCACACCGGCCGTGGACGACATCGAATCAAGCGGAGCTTGTCTGGCCACCAAAGCGATCCGTGCCGACGCCTGGTTGGCCAGCCTGCTCGCCGCGTTCTCGTCGTCTGCCGCCGTCGGCGCCGTCGTCACCGTGCTCGCCGGTGCACCACGGTTGTGCTGCATCGCTTTTGGCGCCCTCACCGGCGCGCTGCTGCTACTACGTTCTCGTTGTGGTAACAGAAGAAGGATGCTGGTGCTCGTTGTCAGCGGAATCGTCATCGCCGGAACAACCTTCGGTGTCGCCGCCTTACGCGCGCCGCAGCACGGACCATGGGTCGCCGCGGCGACAGCAATGCTGGCCGCCGCAGCGGTGTACCTGGGCTTTGTCGCTCCGGCAATATCGTTCGCACCGTTGTTCCTTCGAGGCGCCGAGCTGCTGGAGCGTCTGGCACTGGTCGCGATGGTTCCGCTGACCTGCTGGATATGTGGCGCCTATGGCGCGGTCCGGGGATTGATCCTGAATTGAACACATCGCGCGTCGCGCGCCTGCTGGTGGTAGCGGCGCTGGCGGCGCTGTTCCAGCTCGGCACGCCGCCTGCGCTAGCGGTTTCGCCGCCCGAGGTCGATGACAGGTGGCTCCCGAAGCCAGGGTTGCCGGCGCCACCGTGGCCGACGGTGCAACGCGAGGTTTGCACGGCGATCGCGGCGGACCCGCGACCAGACCGTAACCAGCTCACAGACCTCATCGACCTGTCGCGGGTCTGGCAGCTCACCCGCGGCGCGGGACAACGGGTCGCGGTCATTGACACCGGCGTTTCGCGGCACCGCAGGCTGCCCGATGTGGTGCCCGGCGGTGACTATGTGTCCACCGGTGACGGCACCCAGGATTGCGACGCACACGGCACTCTGGTAGCCGGAATCATCGCTGCCGCAACGGATTCGGAAGACGACAGCTTCAACGGGGTGGCACCCGAGGCCACCTTGATCAGCATCCGCCAGTCCAGCGCGAAGTTCGCTCCCGCCGGCGATCGGTCCCGCGCCGGGGTCGGTGACGTCGACACCATGGCCAAAGCGGTCCGGACGGCCGCAGATCTCGGCGCATCGGTGATCAACATTTCCTCGGTCGCGTGCGTTCCGGTCGGGTCGGCGCTCGATGACCGCGCGCTGGGCGCCGCGCTGGCCTACGCTGTGGACGTCAAAAATGCTGTCGTCGTGGCCGCAGCGGGCAATACCGGCGGCTCCGCACAATGTCCGCCTCAGCGGTCGGATGCCACCTGGGAGACCCTTACGGTCGCGGTCAGCCCGGCCTGGTACGACGACTATGTCCTGACCGTCGGTTCGGTGAACGCCGAAGGGACGCCGTCGGCATTCACCCTCGCCGGGCCCTGGGTTGACGTCGCCGCCCCTGGCGAAGCGGTGACTTCCCTTGGTGCGGAACCCGTATCCGGCACCAGTTATGCCGCGCCGGTGGTCAGCGGGCTGGCCGCGCTGATCCGTGCCCGGTTCCCGGCATTGACCGCCCGGCAGGTGATGCAGCGCATCGAGCAGACGGCGCATCACCCGCCCGCCGGACGGGATCCGCTCGTCGGCAACGGCACCATCGATGCCCTGGCTGCGGTCAGCACTGATTCGGGTCCGCCCGGTGGTGTCGCCAAACCAGCACCGGCACCCGTGCCGATCACCACACCGCCGCCCACCGAACCGCCGAATTCTCACGCCCGGGACACCGCGTTGCGCGGCGCCGCTATCTGCCTTGTTGCGCTGGCGATAGCCCTGGCCACCGGCGCGGTCCGGGGCCGGTTACGGGGATCCTGCAATAGCGTCCCGGGCGACTGACGCGTTCTGCCTGCTCAATTCCGGTCCGGTTGGCAGGGTCGCCAAGATCGGCCACGGCGCCGGGTTCGCCGCTGCAAGACCCAGGTCATGTGCCGCGTTGTCGTCGTGGACCCCGAATCGCACTCCGGTGTCGGTGACCAGGTATCGCGTGCCGGCTCGTCCATTTTCCCGCACGTAGGCGCTCCGGCCGGGCGGCAGATACACGGCGTCCAGCGCAGGACCACGGCCATCGGCTTGCGACAAGGTCACCGGCGTCTGACCGACCGGCACCGGCAGTCGGCTCCCGGCGAGGAACGCGACCCCGGTTTGGCCGGATTGCCCAGGCTCCCACGTGACGCACAAGGTGCTGCCACCGTCCAACAGCGTTGGCGCCCGATCGGGGAAACTGGCCACCGGCAGCGCGTGGACGATTCCCGCGGCGCGGATCGCATCGGGTGCCACCGTGATGGTGTTGGCGGTGCCCTGGGAGTTGCGGAAGCGCAGGAGATCCGCGGCCAACTGTCCGATGCGCTGGACCCCGTCGGCTAATAACACGTAATACTCATCACCGTCGGCCCGTGTGATGCGCAACACACTGCCGATCGGAAATCCGGGCAGACCGGCCTTGTCGCCCTCGCCGTGGATCCGCGGAGCCGTGATCGGCGGCACCTCGGGGACGGCGTTCAGCAACGACTGCGAGACCAGCCGCGGTGCCCGGCCCTCGAGCCTGAGCGCACGGGAAACCGCGCCATCGGCGAGTTCCACCACAGCCCGTTGTCCGTTGTAGAGCAGATACGCCGGCGAACCCGAAGCGGGTGCGACCAGGATGGCTTGCCCGGAAGTCAGGCGACGTACCGACGAGCGCCCAGCGGGCCCGACGATGACCGTCGTTGCACCGCTGCCGTCCGTATCGCAGATTGTCCAGGCCGCTTCATCTCCTGACAGCGGCTTGCCAAGAAACTGAGGTGCACCCGGAATACCCAGCAGCGGACCGCGTTTGGTGCGGCCCAAATCGGACTCGCGCACCGGCTGTGGGTTGGCGGCGGTCGCCGCGATCAACCGCGCCGAGGCAAGGTTCAGCACCGGATGCCAGGTATCGCCCACTCGCACGTACAGCGCTCCGGATTCCTTACCCATCACGATCTGCGCACGATCCAGCGCCGCCTGGGGCCGCAGCAAAGCAAGAAACGCACATCCCGCCATGGCGATCGCCGCCAGGACGCACCCGATCGTCAGCGAAGCCGTCTGCGCACGCAACCGTCCACTGGCCGCGTGAACATCGCCGCTCAGCAACGCGGACTCGACGCGACGCAGCAGAAATCGGTAACCGCTGATGTGCAGCCACGTCGTCGGCTGACGCTGCACTGACCCCCCAAGATTCCAACCCGTTCCGCTCACGGTAGACCGCCAGCCGGCGGCCTGAAAGCATCCATCCACAGGTCAGCGAAGTTTCGACCCCTGCCGGCTGCGGGTAAAATCATGGCGTGATTTTTCACCGCATGCGTCGTCTGCTGGGCGCTGCTGCCGCACTGGCCGCCGCCGCCGGCTTCCTCATGACCCCCGGCACGGCTCCGGTCGCGTCGGCCACCGACTGCCCCGACGCGGAGGTCGTCTTCGCGCGGGGCACCAACGAGCCTCCCGGCCTCGGCCGGGTCGGCGACGCCTTCGCCGACTCGCTGCGCCAGCAGACCCCCGGCATGAACATCGGGACATACGGCGTGAACTACAACGCCAGCAAGCTGCAGATCCACACCGGCGACGGCGCCAACGACGTCGTTTCCCACGTCAAGTCCATGGCGTCGTCCTGCCCGAACACCAAGATCGTGTTGGGCGGCTACTCGCAGGGCGCGGACGTCATCGACATCGTGAGCGGGGTTCCCATCGGCGGCATCAGCTGGGGCAGCGCACTACCGGCCGAGTACGCCAACAACGTGGCAGCAGTCGCCGTCTTCGGCGATGTGGCCGACCGTTCCGGCCAGTCGCTGGCTACCCGGAGCTCGATGTTCAGTTCAAAGGTGATCGACCTGTGCAACCCCACCGACCCGATCTGTCACGCGGGTCCCGGCAACGAGTGGAACGGGCACACCGAGGGCTACGTCCCGGTGTACACCACCCAGGCGGCGACGTTTGTTGCGTCCAAGCTTCTGGCGGGGTCCGGCCAGCAGGTGTTCGGATTCGGGCCGCAGATGCCCGCGTACGCCCCGCAGACCCCCGGCCAGCAGCCGCCCGGGTACAGCCCGTCGATCCACGGCTCCGTCCCAGCCGCACCCGCGACTGCCGCGCCCGCGCCCGGATTGATCGCGGCGGTCCACTGACGCGCTGTCAACAAGCCCGTAACATCGCGTTATGAGGCTTGTCGCGATAAACCCACGCGCACAACGTTTCGTGAGCCTTGCCGCCGCCGCGTTTTTGGCAGCGGCCGCGTTGTTGCTCGCGCCGCCGCTGGCACCTCGCGCTTCGGCGTCGTGCCCGGACGTTGAGGTGGTGTTCGCCCGGGGAACCGACGAGCCACCCGGCGTCGGCCGGGTGGGCGGGGCCTTCATCAGCTCGCTGCGTCAGCGGACCAGGAGAAACGTTGCCGCGTACGGGGTGAACTACCCGGCCAACAAGGACTTTTTGGCCGCCACGGACGGCGCCAATGACGCCAGCAACCACGTCCAGCAGATGGCCGGCAACTGCCCCAACACGAAACTGGTGCTCGGCGGGTACTCGCAGGGTGCCGCCGTCATCGATATCGTCACCGCCGCACCAGTACCCGGCCTCGGCTTCAACCAGCCGTTATCGCCGGATGCGGCCGATCATGTTGTAGCGGTCGCCCTTTTCGGGAACCCGTCGGGCCGCGCAGGCGGACTGCTGGGGGCCCTGACCCCGCAGTTCGACGGCAAGACCATCGACTTGTGTAACCAGGGCGACCCCATCTGCTCGGATGGCAACCAGTGGAGCGCGCATACCGGCTACGTACCCGGGTTGACCAACCAGGCCGCAAGTTTTGTTGCGGGCAAGCTTTAGCGCGAGCGCAGATCCCGGGTGATCACGTTGCGCGCGGCCAGTAGGTCATCGGTGGGGTAGTCGACGCCGATCAGCGTCAACCCATGTGCCGGCGCGGCGGCGAAATCGCTGGACCGGTCCGTGGCGGTGAGTAACTCACGGCACCAGGAGACCGGGCGCCGGTGTTCGCCGACGGCCAGCAGCGCCCCGACCAGTGACCGCACCATCGACCAGCAGAAAGCGTCGGCGGTGACGTGCGCGGTGATCAAGTCGCCGTCGCGCGACCACTGAAGCCGCTGCAGGTCGCGGATGGTGGTGGCGCCGTCGCGATGACGGCAGAACGCGGCGAAATCGTGCAATCCCAACAGATCTCGCGATGCGGCGGCCATCGACTCCACGTCCAGGGCGCGCGGCCAGGCGGTGACGTAGCGTGCCTGCTGCGGCTCCGCACCGTAGGGTGCCGTCGACAGCCGGTACACATAGTGACGCCGCAGCGCCGAGAATCGGGCGTCGAAACCCGCTGGGGCGCGCGCGATATCGAGGACCCGGACATCGAGAGGCAAGAACCTGCTCAGACGCCGCACCAGCGGCAGGAACTCCGCGTCGCCGGCGCGCGGTGAGCGCGGATAGGCATTCGGCAACGCGACGAGAGGCACCTCCCCATGGGCCACTTGCCCGGTGGCATGGACTCCCGCATCGGTACGCCCGGCCCCGCGCAGCCGCACCGGGGCGCGGAAGACTGTCGTCAGCGCCTCGTCGAGAACTCCGGCGACGGTACGCTGACCGGCCTGAGCTGCCCAGCCTGCGAAACTGGTTCCGTCGTAAGCGATGTCGAGCCGCAGACGGACGTCCTCACTAATCCTCGGTGGCCCCTTCGGCCTCGTCGGCGGCCTCAGACTCGGCCTCGCTGACCTCGGCCTCGGCGGGCTCAGCGATCTCCTCGGCTGTCGTGCCGACCGCGGCTTCAGGCTCGACCGCCGCCTCAGGTGCCGCCGCTGCCGCCACGGGTGCTTCTATACCAGCAGAAGCCTTCTTCGAAGCCTTCACCCGACGTGCCCGGTCGGCCTCCGACGTCACCGTCTTCTCCCGCACCAGTTCGATCACGGCCATCGGAGCGTTGTCGCCCTTACGCGCCTCGACCTTGATGATGCGGGTGTATCCGCCATTGCGATCCGCGAAGAACGGCCCGATCTCCGCGAACAAGGCGTGCACCACGTCCTTGTCGCGGATCTTCTTCAGAACCTCTCGACGGTTGTGCAGCGTGCCCTTTTTCGCGTGCGTGATCAGCTTCTCCGCGTACGGCCGCAGCGCACGAGCCTTCGGCTCGGTCGTCTTGATCCGGCCGTGCTCAAACAGCGACGTGGCCAGGTTGGCCAGAAGGGCCTTCTGGTGCGAAGATGACCCGCCGAGGCGAGGGCCCTTGGTGGGCTTGGGCATTGCTGACGCTCCTGTCTAGATGATTCTCAAAGGCTTCAGAGCTGTTCGGTTTCGGCGTAGTCCTGGTCGTCGTAGGCACCCTCGGTGGACCAGGTGCCGGTGGCGACGTCGTAGCCCGCGACCTGCGATGGGTCGAAGCTGGGCGGGCTGTCCTTGAGCGACAGTCCCAGCTGGTGCAGCTTGACCTTCACCTCGTCGATGGACTTCTGACCGAAGTTGCGGATATCGAGCAGGTCGGACTCGGTGCGCGACACCAGCTCGCCGACGGTGTGCACACCCTCGCGCTTGAGGCAGTTGTAGGACCGCACAGTCAGATCCAGGTCGTCGATCGGCAGCGCGAACGACGCGATGTGGTCGGCCTCCGCTGGCGACGGCCCGATCTCGATGCCCTCGGCCTCGACGTTGAGTTCGCGTGCCAGGCCGAACAATTCGACCAGGGTCTTACCGGCCGATGCCAGAGCGTCGCGGGGGCTGATCGAACTCTTGGTCTCCACGTCCAGGATCAGCTTGTCGAAGTCGGTGCGCTGCTCGACCCGGGTGGCGTCCACCTTGTAAGTCACCTTGAGCACCGGCGAGTAGATGGAATCGACTGGGATCCGGCCGATTTCAGCGCCAGAGGCCCGGTTCTGCACCGCCGGGACGTAGCCGCGGCCACGCTCGACGACGAGCTCGACTTCGAGCTTGCCCTTGTCGTTCAGCGTCGCGATGTGCATGTCAGGGTTGTGCACTGTGACACCGGCGGGCGGCACGATGTCACCGGCGGTGACCTCACCCGGACCTTGCTTGCGCAGGTACATGGTGACTGGCTCGTCCTCCTCCGAGGACACGACCAGGCTCTTGAGGTTCAGGATGATCGCGGTGACGTCTTCTTTGACCCCGGGCACGGTGGTGAACTCGTGCAGCACGCCATCGATGCGAATGCTGGTGACGGCTGCGCCGGGGATCGACGACAACAGCGTACGACGTAGCGAATTGCCAAGGGTGTAACCGAATCCCGGCTCCAGCGGTTCGATAACGAACTGGGAGCGGTCGTCGGTGAGGACTTCCTCGGACAGTGTGGGTCGCTGTGAGATCAGCATGGTGTTTTCTATTTCTCCTTCTCGGCACCCGCTATTTGATGCCGCTTAGGTGTTCCGCCGCTGCGGCCGCAGTGGCGGAAGACTGCGCCTACTTCGAGTAGAACTCGACGATCAGCTGCTCAGTCAGCGGCACGTCGATCTGCGCCCGCTCGGGCAACTGGTGGATCAGGATGCGCTGGCGCTCCCCCACGATCTGCAGCCAACTCGGAATCGGGCGGTCACCCGCCGTTTCCCGCGCGATCTGGAACGGCACCGTGTTGAGCGAGTTATCCCGCACGTCGATGATGTCGTACTGCGACACCCGGTAGCTGGGGACATTGACGTGCACGCCGTTGACGGTGAAGTGCCCGTGGCTGACCAGCTGACGGGCCATCCGGCGAGTGCGGGCCAGCCCGGCGCGGTAGACGACGTTGTCGAGCCGGCTTTCCAGGATCCTCAGCAGCTCCTCACCCGTCTTGCCGGGCTGCCGCACGGCCTCTTCGTAGTAGCGGCGGAACTGCTTTTCCATGACGCCATAGGTGAAGCGGGCCTTCTGCTTCTCCTGCAGCTGCAGGAGATATTCGCTTTCCTTGATCCGTGCGCGGCCGTGTTGGCCGGGCGGGTAGGGACGCTTCTCGAACGCCTGGGAGCCGCCGACGAGGTCGGTGCGCAGCCGGCGCGATTTGCGGGTGATAGGTCCGGTGTAACGAGCCATGGATTGTTTTTCCTCCTAGACCCTGCGTCGCTTGGGCGGGCGGCAGCCGTTATGCGGCTGGGGGGTGACGTCGGAGATCGCGCCGACCTCCAGACCGGCGGCCTGCAGCGACCGGATCGCGGTCTCCCGGCCAGAGCCCGGGCCTTTGACGAACACGTCGACCTTGCGCACGCCGTGTTCCTGGGCCTTGCGCGCCGCATTCTCGGCGGCCAACTGCGCGGCGAACGGGGTCGACTTCCGGGATCCCTTGAAGCCGACGTGGCCCGACGACGCCCAGGCGATGACGTTGCCCTGCGGGTCGGTGATCGTCACGATCGTGTTGTTGAAGGTGCTCTTGATGTGTGCGGCGCCATGCGGGATGTTCTTCTTTTCCCGCCTGCGGGTCTTCTGTCCCTTCTTGGGAGCGGCACTTGCCTTCTTCGGTGGCATGGGTTACCTGGCCTTCTTCTTGCCTGCGATGGTGCGCTTGGGGCCTTTGCGGGTCCGCGCGTTGGTCTTTGTCCGCTGGCCACGCACCGGCAGGCCGCGGCGGTGCCGCAAACCCTGGTAGCAGCCGATCTCAATCTTGCGGCGGACGTCGGCCTGCACCTCGCGGCGCAGGTCACCCTCCACCTTCAGGTTGGCTTCGATGTAGTCACGCAAGTGGGTCAGCTGATCGTCGGTGAGATCCCGGGTGCGCAGGTCGCGGTCGATGCCGGTGGCTGCCAGGATCTCGTTCGACCGGGTACGGCCGACGCCGAAGATGTAGGTCAGGGCGATCTCCATCCGCTTATCGCGCGGCAGATCGACGCCGACTAGTCGAGCCATGGGTGGCGTTTCCTCTTATCTCAAGCGGAGGTCTGGTCCCAGCCCGTTCCCGCTTTATCGGGGCCCGGCCTCCGTCCGGGCGTGGATGAGCCGGCCCATCTCTATAGATGCCAGCCGCTCATTGGTGCTGAGAGGTCTACATTCAGTTGTTACGCGCCAGATGGGCTAGGACTGATTGTCCGGCAACTAGCCCTGACGCTGCTTGTGGCGCGGATCTGAGCAGATCACCATGACCCGCCCATGCCGACGGATCACCCTGCACTTGTCACAGATGGGCTTGACGCTCGGGTTCACCTTCACGGCTGTTTCGATCCTGTTCTGTTTACTCGTCGGTTGTGTGGTTCGGGCTTTTCGTCACTTGTAGCGGTACACGATGCGGCCCCGGGACAGGTCGTAGGGAGACAACTCCACCACCACCCGGTCCTCGGGCAGGATGCGGATGTAGTGCTGCCGCATCTTGCCGCTGATGTGGGCAAGCACCTTGTGACCGTTCTCCAGCTCAATGCGGAACATCGCATTGGGCAGGGGCTCGACCACGCGGCCCTCGACCTCTATGGCGCCGTCCTTTTTGGCCATAACTTCGTAGAAATCCTCGTCTTTTGGTTTCGTTCTCGGCTGCGCCCGGTCGGCGCAACATTCAGCACCGACTTAAAACGTGAGCCGGTGACAGGAAATTCCTAGGGACTGGGCACACAAAAGCCGGCACGAATGCCGCACCGTTGCTCCACGATACCTGGTTGTTCGGCTCGACCAAAATTGCAGCCAAAACCGCTATCCGCGGATTGAGGCCGCCATCTCTCACCACCCGCGTGGCCGCTGACGAGCGCATACTTAACGCCGATGACAAGCCCCGCACCCCCCGTTGGCCAGCCGCGCAAACCCGTGATGCTGACCGTCGACGACGATCCCGCCGTATCCCGCGCGGTAGCCCGGGACCTGCGCCGCCGTTACGGCGAAGACCACCGGATCGTGCGCGCGGAAACGGGTCCCGAGGCCCTGGAAACCCTCAAGCAACTCAAACTGCGCGGCGAAACTGTCGCAACCCTCATCGCCGACTACCGAATGCCGCAGATGACGGGTATCGAGTTCCTCGAACAGGCGATGGATCTATATCCCGCTGCGCGGCGGGTACTGCTCACGGCCTACGCCGACACCCACGCCGCCATCGACGCGATCAACGTCGTCGACCTCGACCATTACCTGCTCAAGCCGTGGGATCCTCCGGAGGAGAAGCTCTATCCGGTCATCGACGCGCTGTTAGACGCCTGGAAGCGGGGGCCGGAACACCCCATCCCGCACACCAAGGTGATCGGGCACCGCTGGTCGGCACGGTCGTGGCAGGTCCGCGACTTTTTGGCCCGCAACGGCCTTTACTACACCTGGTTCATGGCCGACGAGCCCGCCGGCCAGCAACTGCTGCAGGCCGCCGGCGAGGACGGCCTGCGGCTACCGGTCATCGTCACCGAACGCGGCGACACCCTCGTCGAACCCACCGACGCAGAACTCGCCGATACGTTGGGCCTGACCACCACGCCGTCGCAGGAGTTCTACGACTTGGTCGTCATCGGTGGCGGGCCCGCCGGGCTGGCCGCGGCCGTCTACGGCGCCTCCGAGGGCCTGCGCACGGTGCTCATCGAACGCACCGCGACCGGCGGCCAGGCCGGGCAGAGCTCGCGGATCGAGAACTACCTCGGCTTCCCGGACGGCGTGTCGGGCAGCCAGCTCGCCCAACGCGCACGCAAGCAGGCGGAAAAGTTCGGTGCCGAACTCATCACCGCCCGCACGGCCACCGCACTGGAAGTGAACGGATCCAAGCGCACCGTGCGGTTCGCCGACGGCGGCTCCATCGACGCGCACGCGGTCATCCTGGCCACCGGCGTCGCCTACCGCCAACTGGCCGCAGAGGGGTGCACCGAGTTGACCGGCCGCGGCGTCTACTACGGCGCGGCCACCTCCATCGCATCGGAGTGCAAAGACGAAGAGGTGTACGTGATCGGCGGGGCCAATTCGGCCGGCCAGGCCGCCATGCACCTGTCCCGTGAGGCCAAATCCGTGACCATCGTGGTCCGCGCCGCATCGCTGGCGGCGTCGATGTCGTACTACCTCATCCAGCAGATCGAGCAGAACCCCAAGATCACCGTTCGCACCTGCACCGAAGTGCACGGGGCCAAGGGAACCGACCACCTCGAGAAGCTGACCCTGATCGACAACCGGACCGGCGACACCGAGGAAGTCAGCTGCGGCCGGATGTTTATCTTCATCGGCGCCGCACCGCGCACCGAGTGGCTGGACGGAGTGCTCGCCCGTGACGACCACGGCTTCGTTCTCACCGGCCCGGATCTGCGGAACGTCTGCGGCTGGACCTTGGACCGTCCACCCCACCACCTGGAGACCAGCGTGCCGGGCGTGTTCGTCGCCGGCGATGTGCGGTCGGCGTCCGCCAAACGGGTCGCGGCCGCGGTCGGCGAGGGATCGATGGCTGTGATGCTGGTCCACCGCTACCTGTCCGAGGCTTAGTGGGTTCGGGGCATGACCACCCAATCACCGTGTGAGCCCGACGAGCTGCGCAGCCTGTTCCTGTTCGAGGCGCTCACCGACGAGCAGCTCGCGACGTTGTGCGCCAACGGGCGCATCGAGCACTACGAACCGGGACCGATCTGCGTCGAGGGTGAACCGGCGACCTGCTTCTACGTCCTCATCGACGGGGAGCTGGCGATGTCCAAGCTTTCCGGCGGGCAGGACATCGAAACCAACCGGACCTCGCAGCGCGGCGTGTATTGCGGCGCCTGGCAGGCGTTCACCGGCGAGCAGCAGCAGGCCTACAGCACCTCGGTGCACGTGACCAAGCCGTCGCGGTTCTTCGTGATGGAGGCACCCGCATTCGCCCGGTTCATGCAGGACCAGTTCCCGATGGCGGTGCACCTGCTCGACGGGATCGCGGTGGGCACCGAGCGCACTCGCCGGATCATCGACAACCGGGAGAAGCTGCTGGCTTTGGGCCAGTTGTCGGCCGGGCTGACCCATCAGTTGAACAATCCCGCCGCCGCCACCGCGCGAGCCGCGGCCGAATTGCGCGACCGGGTCGCGGGAATGCGGCAGAAACTTGCGATGCTCGCCGACGGCACCGTGACACCCCAGGCGCTGCGTGCCCTGGTGCGGCTGCAGGAAGAGGTCGCCGAGCAAGTCGCGAAGTCGACGTCGCAGCATCTCAGCGCGATCGAGACGGCCGACTCCGAGGATGGCGTCGGCGAGTGGCTTGCCGACCACGGCATCGACGGCGGATGGGATATCGCGCCGACATTCGTCGAAGGCGGCATCGACACCGATTGGTTGGAGCGGATTTCCGCGGCTACCGACGACCTCGACGCGTCGACGTCGTTGGAGAAGGCTATCCGCTGGCTGAGCTACACCATCGAGGGCGAGCTACTGCTGAACCAGATTTCCGAAGCGAGCAAACGGATTTCGGCGTTGGTGGCCGACGCCAAGCAGTATTCCCAGATGGACCGGGCGCCGTTCCAGGTGGCCGATGTGCATGAACTGCTGCGCAGCACGCTGGTGATGTTCGCCGACCGGTTGGGCAAAGACACCGGCAAGGACAAGTCCGGAGCCATCACGGTGGTCAAGGAATTCGACCAATTGCTTCCCGAAATCCCTTGCTATCCAGGCGATCTCAACCAGGTATGGACCAACATCATTGACAACGCGATCGCCGCGATGCGCGATCGGGGCGGCACGCTGGCCATCCGCACCGGCAGGGAAGGCGAGAAGATGGCCCGGATCGAAATCTGCGACACCGGGCCCGGGATCCCCGACGGCGTTCGGGAGCACATCTTCGAGCCGTTCTTCACCACCAAACCGTTCGGCGAAGGCACCGGACTGGGGCTGGATCTGGCGTGGAACATCGTCGTCAAGAAACATCGCGGGGATCTGCGCGTGGAATCGGTCCCCGGCGATACGCGGTTCATCGTGCTGCTGCCGCTGGAGATCCGCGCCGGTGTGGATCCCGAGGGGGATATAGCCCTGCCGGAATAGCAGTAGAACACCGCCGGTTGGAGTCAGCATGACCGATGCCCATGCCAGTTCCAAAGCGAGCAAGCCCAATCTCGGCCGGTTTGGATCGTTCGGACGCGGCGTGACACCTGCGCAAGCCAAAGAAATCGAATCCCTGGGCTACGGGGCCGTCTGGGTGGGCGGTTCTCCGCCCGCGGAGCTGGCCTGGGTGGAGCCCATCCTGCAAGCGACCACCACTCTGCAGGTGGCCACTGGCATCGTCAACATCTGGACGGCGCCCGCCAAACCGGTCGCCGAATCGTTCCACCGCATCGACAAGGCTTATCCAGGCCGCTTCCTGCTGGGAATCGGCGTCGGCCACCCCGAGGCTCACAGCGAGTACCGCAAGCCCTACGACGCGCTGGTGGAGTACCTCGACAGGCTCGACGACTACGGCGTGCCGGCCCACCGACGCGTGGTGGCGGCCCTGGGTCCTCGGGTACTGAAGCTGTCCGCTCAGCGCAGCGCCGGAGCGCACCCCTACCTGACCACCCCGGAGCACACCGCGCAGGCCCGTCAACTGATCGGCCCGTCGGCGTTCCTGGCGCCCGAACACAAGGTGGTGCTCACCACCGACACCGAGAAGGCGCGTTCGGTAGGCCGCAAGGCGCTCGATATCTACTTCAATCTGGCCAATTACCGCAACAACTGGAAACGGCTGGGCTTCACCGACGAAGAGGTCGCCCGGCCGGGCAGCGACCGCCTGGTCGACGCGGTGGTCGCGTATGGCACCCCTGACCAGATCGCGGCGCGGCTAAAACAGCACCTCGACGCCGGCGCCGACCACGTCCCTGTGCAGGTCCTCACCAAAAATGAAAACCTGGTCTCGGCGCTGGCTGAACTGGCGGGGCCGCTCGGACTGACTCAGTCTTGAGCAAGCAGACGCGGAGGGGGACCTAGATGAGCGAGGCAGTATCACTGAAACTCGACCTGGGCCGGTTCGGCGTATGGCTGCCTACCCGCTCCATTACCCCCGAATTGGCCGCACGGATCGAATCGCTGGGCTACGGCGCCGCCTGGATTGGCGGCTCACCGGACGCCGAGCTGCCCTGGGTCGACCCAGCCCTGGCACAGACCACGTCGCTGCAACTGGCCACCGGGATCGTCAATATCTGGTCCGCGCCGGCCCCGGCTGTCGCCGAGTCCTTCGCGCGCATCGAAAGCGCCCACCCGGGAAGGTTTTTGCTGGGCATCGGGGTGGGCCACCGCGAGCACACCCAGGAGTACGTCAAGCCGTACGACGCACTGGTCAGTTACCTCGACGATCTCGACGCGGCGGTGGTGCCGACCAGCCGTCGGGTGCTCGCGGCGCTCGGGCCGCGGGTGCTGCGGCTAGCGGCGCAGCGCAGCGCCGGCGCGCACCCCTATCTGACCACCCCGGAGCACACGGCCAAGGCGCGCGAACTGGTCGGGAACACAGTGTTCCTGGCACCGGAGCACAAGGTGGTGCTCACCACCGACGCCGAGGAAGCCCGCGCGGTTGGCCGCGAGACCGTCGAACATTATCTGGGCCTGAGCAACTACGTGAACAACTGGCTGCGACTGGGGTTCACCGAAGCCGACGTACGCAAGCCCGTCAGCGACAGGCTGATTGACGCGGTCGTGGCCTACGGCACCCCCGAGGCCATCGCGCAACGGCTCAACGAACACCTGGAAGCCGGAGCCGACCACGTGGCGATCCAGGTGCTGGGCGGCTGGAACGAAGACACGCTACTACCCGCGCTAAGCGAATTGGCCGGACCGCTGGGGCTAACTCCCGCAAGCTGACCAATCCGCTCGGTTAGGGTTTGACCATGCGGTTACTGGTCACCGGCGGCGCCGGCTTCATTGGCGCCAATTTCGTGCACAGCACCGTTCGCGAGCACCCCGAAGACTCGGTGACGGTGCTCGATGCCATGACCTACGCCGGTCGGCGCGAGTCGCTGGCCGACGTCGAGGATGCCATCAGGCTGGTGGAGGACGACATCGCCAACGCCGAGCTGGTCTCCCAGCTGGTCGCCGAGTCCGACGCGGTCGTGCATTTCGCCGCCGAAAGCCACGTGGACAACGCGCTGGACGACCCGGAGCCGTTTCTGCACACCAACGTGGTCGGGACGTTCACCATCCTGGAGGCGGTGCGACGCCACGGCGTGCGGCTGCACCACATCTCGACCGACGAGGTCTACGGCGACCTAGAGCTCGACGACCCCAAGCGGTTCACCGAGTCGACGCCCTATAACCCGTCGAGTCCGTATTCTGCGACTAAAGCCGCCGCCGACATGCTGGTCCGGGCCTGGGTGCGGTCATATCGGGTGCGCGCGACCATCTCGAACTGCTCCAATAATTACGGGCCGTATCAGCACGTCGAGAAGTTCATCCCGCGCCAGATCACCAATGTGCTCACCGGCCGGCGGCCCAAGCTATACGGCAGCGGCGCCAACGTCCGCGACTGGATCCACGTTGACGACCACAACAGCGCAGTGCGGCGCATCCTCGACAAAGGAAAGATCGGCCGGACGTATTTGATCAGCTCCGAAGGCGAGCATGACAACCTGACCGTGCTGCGCACGCTGCTGAAGATGATGGGTCGCGAACCCGACGACTTCGACCATGTGACCGACCGCGTCGGCCACGACCTGCGGTACGCCATCGACCCGTCGACGCTGTGCGACGAACTGTGTTGGGCCCCAAAGCATACCGACTTCGAAGAGGGCTTGCGTGCCACCATTGACTGGTACCGCGCCAACGAATCGTGGTGGCGCCCTTTGAAGGACGCCGCGGAGGCCCGCTACGAAGAGCGTGGTCAGTGAGATGAAAGTTCGCGAACTCGCCATCCCCGGCGCCTGGGAAATCACCCCTACCATCCATGGCGATTCCCGCGGCCTGTTCTTCGAATGGCTTACCGACCGTGCGTTCACCGCTTTCGCCGGTCATCGCCTGGACATCCGGCAAGCCAACTGTTCGGTGTCGTCGGCGGGTGTGCTACGTGGCCTGCACTTCGCCCAGCTGCCACCGAGCCAGGCCAAGTACGTCACTTGCGTGTCGGGCTCGGTGTTCGACGTTGTAGTGGACATACGTTTGGGCTCACCGACGTTCGGCCAGTGGGACTCGGTTCTGCTCGACGACAATGAGCACAGGACTATCTACATCTCCGAAGGTCTGGCACACGGCTTCCTTGCGCTGCAAGACAATTCGACGGTGATGTATTTGTGCTCGGCGGAGTACAACCCACAGCGCGAGCACACCATTTGCGCGACCGACCCGGCCCTGGGCGTCGACTGGCCGCTGGTTGACGGCGCCGCTGCCAGCTTGTCCGACCGCGATGCCGCAGCCCCCAGCTTCGAAGAAGTGCGCGCCTCCGGCCTCCTGCCCACCTGGGAGGAGACGCAAACGTTCATTGGCGGTATGCGCCGAACGCATCGGTAGTCCACAACGCCGGCCTCGGCACCGTCAACGGTGTGGTCATGAGCTTCACCGAAGGTGTGTCCGGCGAAAACGCCAGTGCCACCAAGACCGGCGACAGCTACCAGATCACTGGCACGGCTGGCGGCGGCTGCTCGTTTGCGGTGACGCAAATCCGCCTTCTTTGGCGTTCGGTGACGATACGATGGCGCCGACCGCGCGAAGTGCTGATGACAAGCGGAGGCTGATGAAACTCGGGCAGGCATTCGATCCGCGAAATAGCCCCCTCCCCCAAGCGGGCGACGGCCATAACGCTCAGGGTCGGCTGATCGGCGACAAAGTCGCCCAGAGTTCAGGCACCGCGGCTAGGCATGGTCGCGCCGCCACGCACCTCCACCACTTGCTCACTCAACAGCTCGCCGAGTTTCGTGGCGGTGGCCGATAGCGCCGACTTCGTCATACTTAGGATCCGGTCGCGCACCCGGGGCTTGCCTGATGCTGGCTCCAGCAGATGGCCGATCAGATGACCGAAGAGATCCAGCCGCGCCCCGGAGAGCCAGGCGGTCAATTCCGGGTCGTCGAACCAGCGCAGTTGATTGCGGTAGTCGGACAGGGTATTGCGCACCCAGTCCAGGTCGGTGTCGGGGTGCTGCACTGGTATGCAGAGCCGGTTCTTTTCTGTGTCATCTGGATAACTGGCTTCGACATGAGCGACAAGAGCTGCGCTGAAGACCTGTTGGCATCCGCGCACGCTTTGTAGCGTAATGTGTCCGGTATCGAAAACTGCTGTGGCAGAAATCTTTTCGGCTCCATCGGCGGTGCAGTCGACGTAGAGCGCCGAGGTGTCTATGGTTACGTCGCCACCGTCGAGAACCAGCCTGTCGGCTTCGATGCGTTGCAGGTGCCCCATGCGCACGACGTCGGTGATGCGTCGCAGTTGCTCCAGTTCGGCCCGGGTGACGGTCGCGCAGCGGTACATGGTGGGCCGAATCGCCGGATTTATCCGCAGCAGGACACCGGCATCCTCAAGCCGCGCAAACAGATCCTCAAGCGACACTGCGTCCTTGATGGCCTGCAGTTGCGCCTTGAAATTGGCTTTTATGCGATCGGCGAACAGCGGCCCGGGCTGGATCGTCGCGCGATCCAGCAGCCAGGAATCGCGGGGCATGATCCAGGTCAGCCGATCCGGCGCGATGCCCTGGCCCAGCAGCCACAGGCAGGTGTCGATGCCGGTCTTGCCCGCGCCAACGATGACGTAGCGTTCGCGGGCGGCAAGTCTGGGCAGGTCGTTCGGCGGGATGCATTCGATGCCAACCGCGACCTGGTAGGGCGGCGGGCGCATCGAGGGAACCATGACGCGCATGTAGGTGGCGTCGACGATGCGGCGCGCCACGTTGACCGTGTAATCGGTTCCGGCCAGCGTTGTAAAGCGGCCATCGCCGAGGTACTCGCTCATCGGGAAGTAGGTGACCCGACCGGTGGGCAATAGCTGCTGACGCATGATGTGGTCGTAGTACGCGCAGACTTCCCCGGCGGTCGCTAATTCGTAGAGCCCTTTGTTCCAGCCGACTCGGTCGATGGTGTCGCTACCAAGGTTTAGTGAGTTGACGCCGTAGAACGCCGAGGGCTGATGCAGCCGCACGAAGGGGTAGGCCATGGTCCAGTGCCCACCCGGCTGGTGGTTGCGGTCCACCAGCACCACGCGTACATCTGTCTCAGAGGTCTCAGAGACCATGGTGTCGGTGAATGCCATCCCCATGGCGCCGGCGCCAATGACGAGGTAGTCGGCCTCAATAGTCTGCATAAGGGGTAAAGGCTAACCCGACTTGCCGGCATCAAGGGCAGTTACTAGGATATCCTAGTATCAAGCCATTCTTTTTGTGTACTCGAGGACACCCATGACCACGCAGATTCCGCATTTCATCGGTGGGCAGCGCACCGCCGGCCAGTCCGGCCGCACCGCTGACGTCTTCAACCCGAACACCGGCCAGGTCCAGGCGAAAGTCCCGATGGCCGGCAAGGCCGACATCGACGCCGCGGTGGCATCAGCGGTCGAGGCCCAAAAGGACTGGGCCGCGTGGAACCCGCAGCGACGGGCCCGGGTGATGATGCGGTTCATCCAGCTGGTCAACGAGAACATCGACGAGCTGGCCGAGCTGCTCTCGCTCGAGCACGGCAAGACGGTGCCCGATTCACGCGGGGACGTCCAACGCGGTATCGAGGTCGTCGAGTTCAGCGTCGGCATCCCGCACCTGCTCAAAGGTGACTACACCGAAGGCGCCGGCACGGGCATCGACGTCTACTCGCTGCGTCAGCCCCTGGGCGTGGTCGCAGGTATCACCCCGTTCAACTTCCCGGCGATGATCCCGCTGTGGAAAGCCGGACCCGCCCTCGCGTGCGGAAATGCGTTCATTCTCAAGCCAAGTGAGCGTGATCCGTCGGTTCCGGTGCGGCTGGCCGAGCTGTTCCTCGAAGCGGGCCTGCCCCCCGGCGTGTTTCAGGTCGTACACGGCGACAAGGAAGCCGTCGACGCCATCTTGGCCCACCCCGACATCAAAGCGGTCGGTTTCGTCGGCAGCTCCGACATCGCCCAGTACATCTACTCCACGGCAGCGGCGAACGGTAAACGCTCGCAATGCTTCGGCGGCGCCAAGAACCACATGATCGTGATGCCCGATGCGGACCTCGACCAGGCCGTCGACGCACTGATCGGCGCCGGTTACGGCAGCGCCGGCGAACGCTGCATGGCGATCAGCGTCGCGGTGCCGGTCGGCGAGCAAACTGCAGAACGGTTGCGCGCCAGGCTGATTGAGCGGATCAACGACCTGCGCGTGGGGCACAGCCTGGATCCCAAGGCCGACTACGGCCCGCTGGTCACCGAGGCCGCGATGGCACGGGTACGCGATTACATCGATCAAGGTGTGGCCGCCGGTGCCGAAATAGTCATCGACGGCCGCGAACGCGGCAGCGACGATTTGTCCTTCGGTGACGCAAACCTCGAAGGCGGCTTCTTCATCGGGCCGACCCTGTTCGACCACGTCACCCCCGACATGTCCATCTACACCGACGAGATCTTCGGGCCGGTGCTGTGCATGGTGCGGGCGCGTGATTACGAAGAAGCGTTGCGACTGCCCTCGGAGCACGAGTACGGCAACGGTGTGGCGATCTTCACCCGTGACGGCGACACCGCCCGCGACTTCACCGCCCGGGTACAGGTGGGCATGGTCGGTGTCAACGTGCCGATCCCGGTCCCGGTGGCCTACCACACCTTCGGCGGCTGGAAGCGCTCCGGATTCGGCGACCTCAACCAGCACGGCCCGGCGTCGATCCAGTTCTACACCAAGGTCAAAACCGTCACGTCCCGGTGGCCATCCGGCATCAAAGACGGGGCCGAATTCGTCATCCCGACAATGAACTAGGGCCGGCGGCTCCATGCAATTCCTTGCCCTGAACGACGAAGAACGGGTGATCACCGAGACGGCGGCGGTCTTCGCCGACAAGCGAGTTGCCCCGTATGCCCTGGAATGGGATGCCACCAAGCACTTTCCGGTGGACGTGTTGCGCGAAGCCGCCGAACTCGGGATGGCGGCGATCTACTGCCGCGACGACGTGGGCGGCAGCGGGCTGCGGCGCCTCGACGGGGTGCGCATCTTCGAGCAGTTGGCCATCGCAGACCCGGTCACCGCCGCCTTCCTGTCCATCCACAACATGTGCGCATGGATGATCGACAGCTTCGGCACCGACGAACAACGCAAGGCCTGGGTTCCGCGGTTGGCCTCGATGGATGTCATTGCCAGCTACTGCCTGACCGAGCCCGGCGCCGGGTCCGATGCCAGCGCGTTGAGCACCCGCGCCGTCAAACAAGGCGGCGACTACGTGCTCGACGGCGTCAAGCAGTTCATTTCCGGCGCGGGCGCTTCAGATGTATACGTGGTGATGGCACGAACCGGTGGCCCAGACAAACCGGGCCATCGCGGCATATCGACCTTCATCATCGAAAAGGGCACTCCGGGGCTGAGTTTCGGTGCGCTGGAAGAGAAGATGGGCTGGCATGCCCAACCCACCGCGCAGGTGATCTTGGAGGGGGTCCGGGTACCCGCCGACGCGATGTTGGGCGGCGCGGACGGCGAGAGTGCCGGCTTCGGCATCGCGATGAACGGCCTCAACGGCGGTCGGCTCAACATCGCGGCATGCTCGCTCGGCGGCGCGCAGGCCGCCTTCGACAAAGCCGGAGCCTACGTTCGCGAACGGCAGGCGTTCGGCTCTCCCCTGCTCGACGAGCCGACCATCCGGTTCACCCTGGCGGACATGGCTACCGGCCTAGAGACGTCGCGAATGATGTTGTGGCGGGCCGCCAGTGCGTTAGACGCCGACGACGCGGACAAGGTCGAGTTGTGCGCGATGGCCAAGCGCTACGTCACCGATACGTGCTTCGAGGTCGCCGACAAAGCCCTACAGCTGCACGGCGGCTACGGCTACCTGCGCGAGTATGGTCTCGAGAAAATCGTCCGCGATTTGCGGGTGCATCGAATCCTGGAAGGAACCAACGAAATCATGCGGGTGGTCATCGGTCGGGCCGAAGCCGCGCGGTTCCGCAAAACCGCATAGAAAGGTCCGAGATGACTGAGCCTTTCACGATCGCTTTCCTAGGTTTGGGCAACATGGGTGCGCCCATGGCGGCGAATCTGGTTGCCGCCGGCCAAATCGTGCGCGGGTTCGACCCGGTGCCCGCGGCGGCGGCCGCCGCGGCCGCAAAGGGCGTTGCTGTTTTCGACAGCGGCGCCGATGCGGTGGCCGGGGCCGACGTGGTCATCACCATGCTGCCCAACGGCGAAGTGGTGAAAAGCTGCTACGCAGAGATTTTGCCCGCCGCGCGAGCGGGCGCGCTGTTCATCGACAGCTCCACCATCTCGGTCAACGATGCCCGGGAGGTGCACTCGCTGGCGGAATCGCACGGTGTTCCGCAGCTGGATGCGCCGGTCTCCGGCGGCGTAAAGGGTGCGGCGGCCGGGACCCTGGCGTTCATGGTGGGGGGCGACGGATCCGCGCTGCAGCGCGCCCGGCCGGTGCTGGAGCCGATGGCGGGCAAGATCATTCACTGCGGCGCGGCCGGCGCCGGACAAGCCGCCAAAGTGTGCAACAACATGGTGCTGGCAGTGCAGCAGATTGTCATCGGTGAAGCCTTCGTACTGGCCGAGAAGCTCGGGCTCTCGGCGCAGTCCCTGTTCGACGTCATCACCGGCGCGACCGGGAACTGCTGGGCGGTGCACACCAACTGCCCGGTGCCGGGCCCCGTGCCGACATCGCCGGCCAACAACGACTTCAAGCCGGGGTTCGCGACCGCACTGATGAACAAGGACCTCGGCCTGGCAATGGACGCGGTGGCCTCAACCGGTTCGGCGGCGCCACTGGGGAGTCACGCCGCCGAAATCTATGCCGAGTTGGCCGCCGACCACGCCGATTTGGACTTCAGCGCGGTCATCGAAATGCTGCGCTCGAACTGATTCAAGCTGATTCAGAAGTCGCCCGCGTTGCGCCGCAACGTTTCGATGGACGACACCAAAGCCTGCGATTCGTCGGCGTCCATTCCGATGTCGGCGAACACCTGCTCGTTGAGCGTGACGGTGGCGTCCTCGACCGTGGAGCGGCCCAGATCGGTGATCTGCACCAGGGTGGTGCGCCCGTCGGTAGGGTGCGGCACCCGCTGAACCAGCCCGTCGGCCTCCAGTCGGCGGATTGCGTGCGTCACGCTGGTGACATGAACCTGCAGCCGGTCGGACGCCTTGGTGATCGGCAGCGCTCCTGTCCGGCTGAACGCCAGCAACCGCAGCAACTCGTAGCGGGAGAAACTCAAGTCGTAGGGACGCAACGCAGTCTCAACGCGGGCAAGCAGGATCTGGTGGGCACGCATCACCGAGGTGACCGCGACCATGCCCTGCGACATATCGCCCCACCCGGCACGCTCCCAGTTGGACCGTGCCGCGGCGATCGGGTCGCGTTTCCGAGGTCTTGAGGCAGCCACGCCCTTTCTTACCGCACTTGCGACCCAAGCGTGTGTAGATCCTTAGAGCGAACGCTGCAGCAGAACCTGGCCGCTATCGGCGGCAACCACTTGCACGGCGGCAATCTGTTCGACCGGCATCGAGATGCTGCCTGCGGGCGTCGCAGTGTGGCCGGGTTCGGCCACCCAGGTCGCCAGCCGGGTTTGGCTGCCGTCGCGACCCACCACGACCATCGCCAGCGTGTCATGGTGCGCGTTCAGCGGAGCCAGGCAGACGCACCTCAGGTTGATGGATGTCCCCCAGTGCTGGCTGGTGAGCTGCACCGTCGAGTTCAGCAGGGTGGTACCCACCTGTGCCATCGGCTGCGAGGATGCGGTCACCTGCTGCGGATGGGTCGAGGAATATCCCTGAACACCAACGAACACGCCGATTACCAGCACCACGGCCGCGGCAGACGCGGCCACCCAGGTCGCCACCCGCGTGCGGCGCCGGCGCCGGCGCACCGTTGCCAACAACGACGGTAACAACTCCGGCGACATCTCCGGTGTCTCCGGCAAAGACTCAGCTGCAGGGCCAGACTCGTTCATGGCGGCCACTTCGTGGCGGTCAAGCTGCGAAAGCAGGGCCGGCACGCCACTCAGATCGGCGACGGCCTCCCGGCAGGCCGGGCAGTGGGCCATATGCGCCTCGAATTCGCGGCGGTCGGCGGCAGACAACGATCCCAACACGTATGCGGCATCCCACATCGCGTAGCGGTCGCCCGGAGGGCCGACACGTGATAGCGGCGTCCTCATGTCATCCATCTCCTCATCACCCCTCAAGTATTCGAAGCCCCTCATCGAGTAACTCCAAGTTCCTGCAGAGTGAGCCGCAACGCCCGCACGGCATAGTGTAGTCGCGACTTCACTGTTCCTTCGGCGATGCCGAGGTCTGCAGCAATCTGCGTGGTGGTCCAACCGCGGTAGTAGGACCGTTCGATCACAGCCCGGTGCTCGGCGGACAATTGGGCCATCGCGTCGGCTATCAGCAGCCGGTCCAGCGCCGCGTTCACCTCGTCCGGCGTGGACTGTTCAGGTGCGCCCGCTTCGTCTGTCGAACCGACGACATTGCGGACCCGGGCGCTGCGCCGGTCGTCGATGATCATGTTGCGAGCGACGGTGAACAACCACGCCCGCGCTGACCGCTCGCTGTCGCCGATGACTTCCGGATGCTGCCATGCCCGCAACAACGTCTCTTGGACGACGTCCTCGGACTGACTGGCATCCCCCGTCAACCGGAGCGCGTAACGCCACAAAACCGCGGCGTGCTCGTCGTAGAGCGCCTTCATCAGAGCGGCTTCGGCAGCCCGCGGTGCCGGCCAGGCGAGTCACTCGATCACCTCCGACTACTGACACGAGTCGAGTGGGTGTTTAGTTCAAAGGCTCCAACCCCAGGGTCAGGATGCGCGGCCCGGCGTCAGTTACCGCGACGGTGTGCTCCCAATGTGCCGCACGTGACCCGTCGGCGGTAGTGACCGTCCACTCGTCATCGAGTACCACGGTTTTGGCTGTTCCGAGAGTCAGCATCGGTTCGATGGCCAGCACCGAGCCGGGGGCCAGCAGCGGGCCACGCCCGGGAGAGCCCTCGTTGGGCAAGAACGGATCCATGTGCATGTGCCGGCCGATGCCGTGGCCCCCGTATCCGTCCACGATCCCGAACGCACGTCCGTAGCGGACCTCGGCCGCACGCGTACCCATTTCGATGGCATGCGAGACGTCGGTCAACCGGTTACCGGGCACCATCGCCGCAATTCCGGCTACCAGCGATTCCCTGGTCGCATGACAGAGCGCTTCGTCGGCCGCATCGAGGGTCCCCACCCCGAAGGTGATCGCGGCATCACCGTGCCAGCCGTCCAGCACCGCGCCGCAGTCAATGGATACCAGGTCACCGGGTGCCAATATTTCTGCGGCGGACGGGATCCCATGAACAACCCGGTCGTTGACCGACGCACAGATCGACGCCGGGTAACCGTGATAGCCCAGGAATGACGGTATCGCGCCGGCTTCACGGATCACCGACTCGGCGATTTCGTCGAGGCTCAGGGTCGACACCCCGGAGACCGCGGCCGCTCGGACCGCGTGCAGCGCGGCTGCGACCACGGCGCCGGCCGCCGCCATCGCGTCGAGTTCACCGGTACTGCGCTGCGGCACGACCCTGCGACTCCGCAGCCGTGCCAGCGGGCTCATGGTTACTTGCCCAGCGCTTGCAGGGCGCGGGCGAACACCTCATCCGTCGTGCCGACGGCGTCGACGGTCTTCAATTCGTCGCGGTAGTACTCCAACAGCGGCGCGGTCTCGTCGCGGTAGACCTTCATCCGGTTGAGGATGACGTCGTCGGTGTCGTCGGCGCGGCCACGCGCTTTGAGCCGTTGCAACAACTCGTCCTGCGAGACGCGGAACTCCACTACCGCGTCGATGTCGGTGCCCCGGCGTTCGAGCATTTCGTGCAGCGCTTTGGCCTGCTCCAGCGACCGCGGATACCCGTCCAGAATGAAACCGTTGGCCGCATCCGGATCGCTGAGACGGTCGTCGACGAGCTGATTGGTCAAGTCCGAGGGAACCAGGTCACCGGCGTCCAGGTAACGCTTGGCCTCCAGGCCGAGTTTGGTCCCGTTGCCGATGTTGTGCCGAAACAGCTCACCGGTGGAGATTTGCGGGATCCCGAGCTTCTCGGAGAGCTTCTGGGCCTGCGTCCCCTTGCCCGCCCCCGGCGGTCCCAGCAAAACGACTCTCACTTCAGGAACCCTTCATAGTTGCGCTGCATGAGCTGGCTCTCGATCTGTTTGACCGTATCCAAACCGACGCCAATCATGATCAAAACCGCGGTACCGCCGAACGGCAAATTCTGAACCGCTCCGCCATTGCCGATCTGCAAAAACAGGTTGGGCAGCACAGCGATCGCGCCGAGGTAGATCGAGCCTGGCAGGGTAATCCGGCTCAGCACATAACGCAGGTAGTCGGCGGTCGGCTTGCCCGGCCGTATGCCGGGAATGAACCCGCCGAACTTCTTCATCTCGTCGGCACGCTCGTCGGGATTGAACGTGACCGACACATAGAAGTACGTGAAGAAGATGATGAGCCCGAAGTAGATGCCGATGTAGACGGGGTCGCTGGGGTCGGACAGGTAGGTGCCGACGAACTTGTCCCACCAGCTGTTGCCCACACCGCCGCTGCCGCTGCGGACCAGCTGGGTGATCAGATGCGGAATGTAAATGAGCGACGACGCGAAGATGACCGGAATAACTCCGGCCTGGTTGACCTTGAGCGGCAGGTACGTAGACGTTCCGCCATACATGCGCCGGCCCACCATGCGCTTGGCGTACTGCACCGGGATGCGGCGCTGGCCCTGCTCGACGAACACCACACCGCCGATGATGATCAGCGCGGCGACGCAGACGGCAGCAAAGATGACCCCGCCGCGGCTGTCCAGGATGGTCTTGCCTTCAGATGGAATGCGCGCGGCGATGCCGACGAAGATCAGCAAGGACATACCGTTGCCGATGCCGCGTTCGGTGATCAGCTCACCCATCCACATCACCAGCGCCGCACCACCCGTCATCACCATCACGATGACGACCAGCGTGAAGATGCTCTGGTCGGCGATGATGTCCAGCGAGCAGCCCTGGAGCAGCCCGCCGTTGGCCGCCAGCGCCACGATGCTGGTGGCCTGCAGGATGGCCAGCGCGATAGCCAGGTAACGGGTGTACTGGGTCATCTTGGCCTGGCCGGATTGGCCTTCCTTGCGCAATTCCTCGAATCGAGGGATGACCACGGTGAGCAGCTGCACGATGATGCTGGCGGTGATGTACGGCATCACCCCGACCGCAAACACCGTCAGTTTCAGCAGCGCACCACCGGAGAACAGGTTGATCAGGGAGTAAATCTGTCCGGCCGCGCCGCCGCTGGCCTCTTTGATGCACTGCTGGACGTTCGGGTAGTTGACGCCGGGAGACGGCAGCGCGGCGCCGAGCCGGTAGAGGAGAACGATGCCAAGCGTGAAGAGGATCTTCCGTCTCAGGTCGACTGTCCGCAGCGATGAGATGAAAGCCGATAGCACTCTTCCTCCTGCGCGGGGGTCATCCTGCATCACGCGCCCAACACCCGCAGGCCAGGACGTACGGCGTCGCGCGTCAAATCGTGTACGAGACTAACAGCTGATCTGGGCAGGTCTGGTCAAGGGCCTTTAAAAGGCCGTACCGCAGCACCCGAAAAACCCAGGAAGCGGTCAGCAACGAGGCGTAAAGTTTTGTTGGCTCGTTGCATTTGCTAAGTAAATAGGAGCACCATGACGCGCACTGATCAAGACAGCTGGGACTTAGCCTCCAGCGTCGGTGCCACGGCCACGATGGTCGCCGCGGCCCGCGCACTGGCGAGCGAGGGGGCTAACCCGATCATCAACGACCCGTTCGCGGCGCCATTGGTGCGAGCGGTCGGCTTGGATTTCTTCCGCCGCCTGGTCGACGGTGACATCGTCGGATCCGAGGCTTATGAAGGCAGCGCAAAGGACATGGCGCTGGAGACCGATTCGATCGCGGTGCGCACCCGCTTCTTCGACGATTTCTTCCTCAATGGCGCCCGCGACGGAATTCGCCAATCGGTGATTCTGGCCGCCGGCCTCGACGCACGCGCTTACCGGCTGAGTTGGCCGCCCGGGAGTGTGGTCTACGAAGTCGATCAGCCCAAGGTCGTCGAGTTCAAGAGCAGCGCGATGTCGAATCTGGGCGCCGCCCCGGCCGCGGACCGGCGAACGGTCAGCATCGATCTGCGCGAGGACTGGCCGGCGGCGTTGCAGCGCAGCGGATTTGACGTGACGCGGCCAACGTCGTGGAGCGCTGAAGGCTTGCTGATGTACCTTCCGCCCGAAGCGCAGGACCGGCTCTTCGACAACATCACCGAACTCAGCGCGCCCGCCAGCTTGCTGGCCACCGAATACCACCCCGACTCCGGCGCGACGATGACGCAACGTGCGCAGGAGTTCAATGACAGATGGGCCAAATTCGGCTGCGACATCAACCTCTCGAGACTTTTCTATGAGGGCGAGCGCACCAATGTCGTTGACTACCTGACCGATCGAGGATGGCAGGTGAGCGCACGACCGCGGCGTGATCTGTTCGGCGATTACGGCCTGAAATTCCCCGACGACGATGAGATGGCCCAGTTCCGCAACATCGTCGCCGTCACCGCAACGCTACGCTAGGCCGGATGGCGGCGACCCGCTGCGCCCGGCTACGCCGCGCTTGCGATCGCCGGTAGGCCGGATGGCGGCGACCCGCTGCGCCCGGCTACGCCGCGCTTGCGATCGCCGCTAGGCCGGATGGCGGCGACCCGCTGCGCCCGGCTACGCCGCGCTTGCGATCGCCGCTAGGCGGGTTCGGCGGCCGGCGCGCGCACGATCATCGGGACGGCGGGGAAACACCACGCCATTTCCGAGCGGGACTTGCGCAGCGCGGCGGTACCGTAACCCCTCTTTCGGTAATCGGAATGAATCCAGATCCGCACATCCACCTCGCCGTGGATCAGCTCACCGAACACCATCCCGACTTTCTGACCTGAATCGACGGCCACGAACCACGCGGCCTCTTCGTCGTCGACACGTCCAAGCGCCGCCCGGATCTCGTCGTCGATCTCGCCTGCCGGTCCCCCGGAGCCGTCGCCGGCGGATCGCATATCCTCGGTGCGGGCGGCGAAGACGTCGCGATCCTCTTCGGCGGAGAAGGGTCGGAGCTCCAGGGTCTCGCCCGAGCTTGCGGGCCGCTCTTTGAGCGTGAAGCTCAGCTGTTTGTTCAGGTCTTCGAGCTCGGCGAGGATCTTTTTACGTGAGTCAATGGTGAGCTGATCGAACGACATGCCCATTACCGCTTCGGCGGCGGCGCGGGACGTGTCGAGCAACGTGGCGATCGCCTCGACCGCGGCCGCCTTGTTCTCGGACTCCACCACGGCGTCGGCTATTTCGTGCCGACGTTCAAGAGCTTTCATCAGGGCGTCGGCGATCTCTCGACGGGCAGCTTTGCGGTCGTGGTCAGTCATGGCACAAGCCTAGAACGCCGATGGAGGTATCGCGCTACATCTTCGGTTTCCCAGCTCCAGGAACCGTTGGTATCGGTCCTGGATCGCTACCGCCCAGGCGGGATTGGGCTCGACGATGCACTCGGTACAGACCCACCGCGTGGCATCGGCGATCGTGGTTTCCAGGCCGGCTGCAATGCGCGCCAGGAAAGCCGCTCCCAGCGCCGCTCCCTCGGCCACCCCCGACACCTCCACCGGCCGCCCGGTGGCATCGGCGATGGCCTGCATCCACGGCCGCACGCGGGTGCCGCCCCCCACGGCCACGATGCGCGACACCGAAGCTCCGCTCAGCTCGATGAGCTGCCGGACCACGAAGCCGGACGCCTCGTAGGCGGCCCTGCGCAGCGCGGCCGCGTCATGGGTCAGATCCAGGGCGTCGAGCACAGCCCGACGATCCGGGTCGTGGAACGGCGTGCGCTCCCCGCGTATGTAGGGCGACCACACCGGCACCCGCCCAGGATCCACTGCCGCCGGGCCGGCCGGTGCGACAACGCGATCCACCCAGCCGAGGAACAGCCCGCCGGCATTGCTGGCTCCCCCGATCTGGCTCTTCCCGGACGCGGTGTGCGGAATGGTCCACAAACCCCGCACCTGCCGGGCCTCGCCGATGGTCGTCCATACGATCAACGTGGTGCCACAGAGCACCAGCACGTCGCCGTCGTGGTCGGCGCCGGCCACGATCTGTTCGCACAGGGCGTCGATAGCGCCGATCGCCAATACGGCTCCCGTCTGACGCACCTGCCCAGCAGCCGCCCCGATCGTGTCGACTCGCGGCATCTGCTCGACGGTCGCGCCGCAGCCGGCGCACGCCACTGGATCCCAGCCGGTCCCATCGAACAGGGGATACGCGGTGGCGGCAGTGGCGAAGTCGATCACCGACTCGCCCGCCAAGGCGTAGTTAGCCACGGCCGGCGCCGGCCAGTACCCGGCCGCGTCGGGTGCTTGGCCGACCGTCCAGCGCAAGAACTCGGCGGTCTCGCCCACTGACGGGAGCGGCTGGTCCGGTTCTGTTGCGGCAGCGCCAGCCACCCGGCCCCTGCTGTCGCCGTACAACAGGCCGGGTGTGATCGGCCTGCCCATGGCATCGACGGCCGTCAGCGACGGCACCATCGCCGAAACGGCCACCGCCCGGACATTCGGCCCGGGGGCCAGCTGGTCCAGGGCCGCCAACGGACCTCGCCGCCATGCCTCGTCGGCGTCGTGCTCGAGTCGGTCGGGGGCCGGCACCCGCAACTGGTGGGGGATCCGAACCCGCGCCGTCACGTGGCCGTCGGCGTCGGCGGCTACCGCTTTGACCGCGGTGCTGCCGATGTCAATGCCGATTGTGACGTCTTCACGTGACACGGGCGTCACCGTACGCCAGCATTGGCATTCGTGACGTCTAGACCACGCGCCTTGGTGACGGCGCCGCTGCGCGGACCGGGGTTCGAGAAGCTCCGGCAGCTGGCCGACGTGGTGTACGACCCGTGGATCGATCAGAGGCCGCTGCGGATCTACAGCGCCGAGCAGCTCGCCGACCGGATCGCCGGCGAAGCCGCCGATGTCGTTGTGGTGGAAAGCGACTCGGTGCGCGGACCCGTGTTCGAGCTGGGGTTGCGCGCGATCGCCTCCACCCGCGGGGACCCCAACAACGTCGACATCCCAGGGGCCACCGCCGCCGGTGTCCCGGTGCTCAACACCCCGGGCCGCAACGCCGACGCGGTCGCCGAGATGACGGTGGCCCTGCTCTTGGCCGCCACCCGTCACCTGCTGCCCGCCGACGCGGACGTCCGCAGCGGCAACATTTTTCGCGACGGCAGCATCCCCTATCAGCGGTTCCGCGGCGCCGAGATCGCGGGACTCACCGCCGGGCTGGTGGGGCTGGGAGCCGTCGGTCGCGCTACGAAGTGGCGGCTATCCGGGCTGGGTCTGCGGGTCATCGCGCACGACCCCTACAACGACGAAGCCCGGCACGGCCTCGACGAGCTGCTGGGCGAGGCCGACGTGGTGTCCCTGCATGCACCGGTCACCGACGACACCGCCGGGATGATCGGCGCGAGGGAGTTCGCGGCCATGCGCGACGGCGTGGTCTTCCTCAATACCGCCCGAGCCCAGCTGCACGACGCCGATGCGCTGGTCGATGCGCTTCTCACCGGCAAGGTGGCCGCAGCAGGCCTGGACCACTTCGCCGGCGAATGGCTGCCGACGGATCACCCGCTGGTGGGTATGCCCAACGTCGTCCTGACTCCGCACATCGGGGGCGCCACCTGGAACACTGAGGCTCGGCAGGCGCAGATGGTGGCCGATGACCTAGAGGCGCTGCTGTCCGGCCACATGCCCGCCCATATCGTCAACCCGGAGGTGCTGGGCTCATGAAATTCGTTGACAACCCGGAAACCGCGGTGCTGGATGCGGCCAAGGACATGCTGCGCCGGGGTCTCGTTGAGGGGACCGCCGGCAACATCTCGGCGCGGCGCTCCGACGGCAACATCGTCATCACGCCGTCGTCCGTCGACTATCGCGACATGGAGCTCGACGACCTCGTGGTGGTCGATCCCGAGGGAACTGTGCTGCAAGCCGTGGACGGTCGATCGCCGTCGACGGAAATGAAGCTGCACCTCGCCTGCTACAAGGCGTTCGACGACATCGGCAGCGTCATTCACAGTCACCCGGTGTGGGCGACCATGTTCGCCATCGCCCACGAGCCGATCCCGGCCTGTATCGACGAGTTCGCGGTCTATTGCGGCGGCGACGTTTTGTGCACCGAGTACGCCGCGTCCGGCACGCCCGAGGTTGGTGCCAACGCGGTCAAAGCGCTCGAGGGCCGGGCCGCCGCCCTGATCGCCAACCATGGCCTGGTGGCCGTCGGCCCCCGGCCCGACAAGGTCCTGCATGTTACCGCGCTGGTTGAGCGCACTGCCCAAATCGTTTGGGGCGCACGCGCTCTCGGCGGCCCGGTTGCCATTCCCGAGGACGTGAACCGGAACTTCGGCATGGTCTATAGCTATCTGCGGGCAAATCCGATGTAGCTGCTGGCGCTGGTGTCCTTGACCTTCTGGTGGCTCGTCGGTACCCGCGGACGTCCCAGCAGCTCAGCCATCGCGAAACTGTTCCTGCGCCACCGGCAAATCGGGACTGGTTTGCGGTGCGCGGAGGTCCACAGGTCCACGACTCAAGCCCTGCACGTCTTGAAAACGTTCGATTTCGGGGAGTGCCTGCGGCGGAGGACGTTGAAACTACCGAGCCCCGCCCCGGTTGGTCGAGGCACCAATCAACGTAGGCCAACCCCGATTCACCGGTCCGGCTTATCCGCCGGTAGTTTCAGCACCTGGTTGGCGTCAGTGACGTAGACGTTGCCGGCGGTGTCCACCGCCACCCCCGGGCGATTTCAGCAACCCCTCATCGAGCAGCCCGGTGCTTACGACGTGCGGTATTGGTCTCGTGGTCGACGACCAACTTGTTCTTGCACCGCCGGGTAGCCACTCGCCAGTTCGGGTTCCCGCCCCTTGGGCTGGGCGAGAGCCCACACCTCTAGCCCTCGTCCTCTACGACCTACCCGGCAGGGATGTCGAGCAACTGTAAACGCTCCACCCGGTCGAAGTGCTTGCGGTTGCGCGTGGCGAACGGCAAGTCGAAGTTCAAGCAGATGCCCGCCTGCAAGCAGTCCGCCAGCCCGATCTCTTGGCCGGTTCCTCGTAGCGTTGCAGCCAATTCGCCCGCGCGAAGCGCACTCCCTGAGTCGAGCGGGAAGGTCCGCGAGCGCACGAGCCGGAGAATGTCATCGCGGCGCGCCAAGAAACCCACCCCGACACGCAGTTCGAACGCGGTTATCGCGGTGACACGGAGGCGATGGCTGACGATCAACTCGCGGACCAACCGCACCCCCGGGCCCTTGCCGCGAAGGAAGTCGATCACGAGATCGGTGTCGACTACTACGAGGCCCGCCATGTGGTTCTCACGTCGACGATGCGAGAACGTATCTCTTGCGCGTCGGACTCGGAGAGGATGCCTTCGAGTCCGAGCAGCAGGTCCACCTCGTCGGCGTTCAAATTCGCGAGATACCCATCCAGCGCTTCCTGGACGAGGGCCGAGAAGCCACGGACGCCGCGGCGCTGAGCAATCGCGCTCAACGCGCGATGCTGCTCGTCGGTGATCTCCACCGTGGTACGCATGCATGCATGCTAGCACATGCTAAGCCGGCTCGAAGGCTGCGAAACAGTCTCATACGATGGACGTTGATCCGATAAAACAGGCCGGGAAGTCGTCGATACAAGTGCCAGATGACTTGAACCGCAAAGGGAAACACGATCAGCGGCCGATTATGGCTCACACCGCGCAGGATCGCGCGGGCAGCTGCCTGGGCGCTCATCTGGGGCATCAGATAGTGGGTGCGCCGACTTAGCCCGCTGCACTCGTTCGCCTGCAAGAAGGCGATACCGCCGAACAGCTACGCGTGGCAGTCGAACGTGCCATCGATATCGCAATCCGGGAAGTGCGCAACGTGGAGCACAACGCGTCGCGCCGTGAGCGGAGTGGCCAACGCCGACCGCGGCGCAGGTATGCCAGGTAGGCAGGCACCTAGTCTGCAGTCGACAGTCATACCGTTTACGGGCGACGGCAGTTGTGGTTTACGTTGAGCGCTCGCTCATGTCGGCGGTTTTCGGCGTAGCCGGTACCAGTGGGCATCAATGGTGATCTGTCGACCGAACCGCTTGGTCACGAAGTTCTTCTCGGTGATCTGCTCGACGGCGAAGTCGGCGCTGAACCGCTCCGGGATTTCGTTTGGTCTTAGTCTGATGCCCTCCCACATCAGCAGCGGCGCCCCGGGCTTCGTGACGGCGGCGACTTCGCGGACGTAGCGAGCCTTGTCGGCAGCCGACAGGGTGTGATAGCAGCCGTTGTCGATCACCAGGTCGAACGGGCCGATGATGCCCTGTTCGGTGAGCTTGGTGACATCGCCCTCGACGAAAGCAGCCCCCGCCAGGCCCTCCGCGTCCTTTTCGGCCTTTTTGATTGCGGCCGCGGAGAAATCGACGCCGCTGGCCTCCCAGCCGTGCTGGGCCAGATAGGCCACATTGCCGCTGGTGCCGCAACCAAGATCGAGCGCTCTGCCCGGCGGCAACGCTTCGGGCCCCTCGGTGACGGCGTGTATTTCCTCCGGGACGGGTGTGTCCCAGATCGGCCGACCCAGCCGATACATCGTGTCAGCAAATACATGACGCCACGACACGATGGCAGCTTACTCATCGCGCTGGTCGAAGGCCACTTTCACGGCGCCGCTCTCGCCTTGGTCGGCGATCGCCACAAAGGCGTCGCGCCACTGCTCTAGCCGGAAGGTGTGTGTGAGCATGGGGCGCAGGTCCACCCGGCCGGCGTCGGCCAGGTCGAGGTAGTGCGCGATGGCGTGCTTGCGCCGGCCCTCGACCTCCTCGATCCCGAAGGCGTTCGAACCGACCCAGCTGATCTCTTTGAAGTACAGCGGGCTCCACTCCCACCGGCCGGGCGCATGGACACCGGCCTTCACCAGCGTCCCCCGGGAGCACAGCACCCGCACCCCGACTTCGAATGTCTCCGGCTTGCCGATCGTGTCGTAGACGACTTCGACCGCCCCGGGGTGCGCCATCGGCAGACCTCGCAGCGGCTGCCGCAGCCGGCCACCGCCCCAGGCGACCAACTCTTCGATGACAGCCAGGCGCGGTTCGTGCGCCAGCACCAAGGCGGCACCGAACCGTCGGGCCAGCTCCGCCTGGGCTTCGAAGCGCGCCACCACAGCGACGGCCACATCCGGGTAGAGCGCCCGCAGGATCGCGACCGCGCACAAGCCCAGCGAGCCGGCCCCATACACCAGCGCCCGGCCCGAGGGCGGCGGCGGGTGGCGGGTGATCGCGTGCAGGGACACCGAAAACGGGTCGGCGAACACGGCCGCCTCGTCGGGAATCGACTCCGGGACGCCGAACAGCATGCTGTCATGAGCCGGCATCAGCTCGGCGTATCCACCGGTCACATCGGCGGACACCCCGGTGTGGATGCCGGGTTTGATGTCGCCGTCGGTGAAGCTCCAGCAGAGGCTGTAGTCACCTGTTTCGCAGGCGGGACAAACCGGCTCGATGCCACGCGGCCCGCACGACAACCAGGGGTTGAGCACGACCCGCTGTCCGACCTGCAGCCCTCGGGCCTTCGGACCCAGCGCAATCACGTCGGCGACCACCTCATGGCCCATGACCTGCGGAAAAGAACAGAACGCGGCCATGGCGTTGTCGGCGTCGCCCTCGCCGAAGTCCATCAGGATTTGCTTGGAGTCCGATCCGCAGATGCCGGTGAGCCGGGGCCGGGTGATCACCCAATCCTGATGCAGCAGTTGCGGATCCGGGACCTGCCGAAGGGCGGTCGGGGTGCGGGACAAGTTCTGGGTCAGCCGATTGGCGTTATCGGGAACCGCAAAGGGCTCCGGTGGCACGCCATAGACCAGAGCCTTCATCGTGGAGCCATCGCCGCCGAACCGGCGATGAACGCATCGAGGTCGGCGTTCTTCGCGTCGACGACTGCTTTCATGTCCGGCACATAATGGTCGAATCGGTCGCTTCCCAACGCATCGATGATGGCGCCGGCCACCACCTCGGGCGCCACCTTCGGCCCGCGGTAGAGGGGTTCCTCGTTGCCCGGCCGATCCCAGATCTCGGTGTCGACGGGGCCCGGCTGGATCAGCTTCACCGAAACCCCGCTGCCGGCCAAGTCGACGGCCATCGCTTCACTCCAGCCGCACAGCGCGAACTTGCTTGCGCAGTAGGCGGTTTCGTGGATGATCCCGAGCCGGCCGCCGACGCTCGACACGTTGACGATCAAGCCCGTCCCGCGCGCCAGCATCCGGGGCAACAGGGCCAGCGTCAGCCGCATCGAGGCGAAGAAGTTGACCCGCATGACGTCCTCGACCTCGCCGGGATCCAAGGCCGTGACGGGCCGCCGCTTGGGGATGGCGGCGTTGTTGACCAGTACGTCGATGCCGCCGAGCGCATCCCAAGCCCGTAGCGCCAGGTCACGCAGCGCCGAGGCGTCGGCCAGGTCGGCCACCCACATCGCCGATCCCGGCGAGGTCCCCTGGCACTCGGTCAACACCTCGCCAAGGCGGTCCCGCCGGCGGGCGATCAGCCCCACCACCGCGTTCTGCGCGGCCAGCTGTCTGGCCAGGGCCGCCCCCAAGCCCGATGAAGCACCCGTGATGAGCACCCGTTTACCCGCTGCCGCGTACGCCATCAGTCAAGGTTGCCGCGAATCGGCGACGGCGTACAGTGGAAGAAGCTTGTTATATTGGCTAAGTATCAACTGGGATGGACCGACTACATCCGATTGGGGAAAGACATGACTTCCACCGGCTCTAGGTATGAGGGGGACACCTGGGACCTGGCGTCCAGCGTCGGGGCAACCGCGACCATGGTCGCGGCTGCCCGGGCCATGGCGACCCGCGCCGATCGTCCACTGATCCAGGACCCGTTCGCCGGGCCGCTGGTCCAAGCGGTCGGTGTAGACCTGCTCGCCCGACTGGCCAGCGGCGACTTGGACCCAACCGAATTAAACGACGTTCACGACGGCGCGACGGCATCCGCCGGGGCCATGTCGCGCATGGCCGACAACATGGCGGTGCGCACCAAGTTCTTCGACGAGTTCTTCGTCGAAGCGACGAGGGCGGGCATCACACAAGTCGTGATTCTGGCTTCCGGCCTGGATTCTCGCGCGTACCGGCTGCCGTGGCCGGCGCAGACGGTGGTCTATGAGGTCGATCAACCACAGGTCATCGAATTCAAATCCCGAACGCTGGCCGAATTGGGCGCCACGCCCACCGCCGACCGGCGGGTGGTGGCCGTCGATCTGCGCGACGATTGGCCCACCGCGCTGCGCACCGCCGGATTCGACCCGGCCCAGCCGACCGCGTGGAGCGCCGAGGGCCTACTCGGCTACCTGCCTGGCGAGGCGCAGGACCGCTTGCTGGACACCATCACCGAACTCAGCGCACCGGGCAGCCGGCTCGCCACCGAAAGCGCGCCCAACCCCGAGCCCGGTGACGAGGAGAAAATGAAGCAACGCATGCAGACCATCTCCGAACGCTGGCGTGCGCACGGATTCGATCTGGACATGGCGGGGCTCGTCTACTTCGGCGACCGCAACGAGGCGGCTCCCTACCTGAGGGATCGCGGCTGGCTTTTGAACGGTGTCACTATCCGAGAGCTGTTCGCGGCCAACGGCCTTCCGCCCCTGCAGGACGACGATGTGCGCATGGGCGACATGCGCTACGTCAGCGGCACTCTGGAACAAATAGGAGTATCCGGATGAGCACCAACTCAGGACGTATTGACGGCGACAGTTGGGGCCCGGGATCCAGCGTGGGCGCGACCGCCACCATGGTCGCGGCATCACGTGCGCTGGCGTCGCAGGGACCCGCTGCGCTACTCGACGATCCACTGGCCGATCCGCTGGTCCGCGCGGTGGGCCTGGGCCCCTTCGTTCGCATCATCGACGGGGAGATCAATTTCGAGGATGACCCGCTGCTGAACCGCAAAACCAGGACTGAGCAGATCGCGGTACGAACAAGGTTTTTCGACGACTTCTTCACCAGCGCCACGGAAGACGGCGTACGGCAGGCGGTGATCCTGGCTTCCGGCCTCGACACCAGGGCCTACCGATTGCGGTGGCCGGTGGGCACGGTGGTCTACGAGATCGACCAGCCCCAGGTCATTGAGTTCAAAACCAACACGCTGGCCGACCTCGGCGCCGCCCCCACCGCCGACCGCCGTGCGATCAGCATCGACCTGCGCGACGACTGGCCTAGCGCCTTGCGGGAGGGCGGTTTCGACGTCAACCAACCGGCCGCGTGGAGCGCGGAAGGTCTATTGCCCTACTTGCCGCCGGATGCTCAGGACCGATTGTTCGACAACATCACCGCGCTCAGCGCGCCGGGCAGCCGGCTGGCCACCGAACACATACCCGACCCGAACGCATTCACCGATGAGCGCTTGCAGCGCATCACCGAGCGGTGGCGGCGCGCCGGTTTCGACCTCGACGCGGCCGACCTCTTCTATCGGGGCGAGCGCAGCGTCGTCGTCGACTACCTGACCGGCCACGGCTGGCAGGTGACGGCCCAAGCGGTCAGGGAACTGTATGCGCAGAACGGGTTTGAGTTTCCCGAGGAGATGACGGCCGCCTTCGGCGATATGAGCTATGTCGCCGCGACCCTAAAATAGGGTTTGGCTAGGGTTTTCTCATGCCACGCGCTCACGATGACGAGTGGGATCTGGCGTCCAACGTGGGCGCGACCGCAACGATGGTCGCGGCCGGACGCGCCATGGCGACGAAGGATCCCCGCGGTTTGATCAACGATCCCTTCGCCGAACCGCTGGTGCGCGCGGTGGGGGTGGACTTCTTCACCAAGATGATGAATGGGGATCTCGATATCGGTGCGATCGAGAACGCTTCGCCGGTGCGTATGCAGGCAATGGTCGACGGAATGGCGGTGCGCACCATGTACTTCGACGACTACTTCATCAACGCCACCGGCGCCGGGGTGCGTCAAGTAGTGATACTCGCGTCCGGGTTGGACTCACGCGCCTATCGGTTGCCGTGGCCGACCGGCACTGTGGTCTATGAGATCGACCAGCCGCGGGTGATCGAGTTCAAGACAACCACTTTGGCCGGTATCGGCGCCGAACCCACCGCGACCCGGCGCACCATCCCCATCGATCTGCGCGCAGACTGGCCCACCGCATTAACGTCGGCCGGATTCGATACGACAGCGCCGACAGCCTGGTTAGCCGAAGGTCTGCTGATCTACCTGCCACCGGAGGCCCAAGACGGGTTGTTCGACAACATCACCGCGCTCAGCGTGCCCGGGAGCACGATCGCCACCGAATTTGTGCCCGGCATTGTGGATTTCGACGCCGAGAAGGTGCGGGAGATGTCCGGTCCATTCCGGGAGCACGGCGTGGACATCGACATGGCGTCGCTGGTCTATGCCGGCGAACGCAACCACGTCGTCGGCTATCTGTCGACCAAGGGTTGGGACGTCGAGGGGGTGACGCGGACGGAACTGTTCAAGCGCCACGCAATCGACGTGCCCGCCCCGGAAAACGACGACCCGCTCGGTGAAATCATTTTCATCAGCGGCAGGCTTAGCGGCTAGCAACCGCTCAGAAGCGCGACTTGCCCAGCCACAGCACGCTGGCACCGCTCAACGTCTGCCCGACGTTCTCCAGGATGCCGGCAACCGTGCGGCCAAGCAGCGCCCCCAACGCATCCGGCAGCGACACGGCGGCCGGTTGGGACGAGGCTCGGGGTCGCACCATGCCTAGCAGCGAGGAACCCGGATAGCTGACGATGCGGACGTCGATGTCCTCGTCCAAGCCGGCCAGGACTTTGGCTCGGCGCACTGCCGTTCGAAACCCGCCGAGTTCGTCGACCAAGCCGCGCTCGAGAGCATCGGCTCCGGTCCACAGCCGTCCCCGGGCAACACGATCAAGCGCTTCGGTAGTCAAGTTGCGGCCTTCGGCGGCCCGTTCGACGAAATCTCTGTAGAACAAGTCCGCCTCGGCCTCTCGATGGGCCTGCTGCTCCGGCGTGAACGGCGCGTCCATCGACCAGGCATCGGCATTGGCGTTGGTGCGCAAGGTATCTGACCCGACTCCCAGCCGATCCATCAGATCGCGAATCACCAGCTTGCCGGTGATCACACCAATCGAACCGGTGATTGTTCCCGCATTGGCCACGATCGCGTCAGCGGCCATCGAGATGTAGTAGCCGCCGGAGGCGGCGACCGAACCCATCGACGCCACCACCGGTTTGCCATGTTTGCGAGCCCTTTTCACCTCGCGCCAGATGGTCTCCGCCGCGGTGACCGTGCCTCCGGGACTGTCCACCCGCAGCACGATCGCGCACACCGAGTCGTCGGCGGCGGCCTCCCGTAGTGCCGCCGCGATGGTGTCGCTGCCGGCGGTGGAAGGGCCGAGCGGCAGCAATTGAGGCCCGCCGCGGCCGTTGACAATCGTGCCGTCGACCGTGACTACGGCCAGCGTCGGTTTGGACCGGCGGCCGGGAACCGAGGGCACAGGTGGGGCCAGCCGGGACCGGGCGGCACCGGCGTAGCGTATCAGGTACAGCCGCGGCGGAGCCTTATCGTCGGAATCGCTTGATTCAGGTGAAACACCCTCCACACCAACCATTTCAGCGATCCGGGCATAGGCTTCGTCGCGGAATCCGATGCGATCGACCAGACCGGAGGCCACGGCGTCATCGCGTAGCAGTGGAGCCCGGTCAGCCAACGCATCAAGATCACCAACGTCCAGCTTGCGTGATTCGGCGACCGACTGCCACACCTGTTCTTGCTGGCTTGCCAACATCCGGGTAACGGCCTCGCGGTGGGCCTTCGTGAAGCCGTGCTCGGTGAAGAGGTTTGCCGCCGACTTGTATTCGCCGCGCGCGATAAATTGGGCTTCGATCCCCGCCTTGTCGAGCGCATCGCGCAGGAAGGTGGCGTTGCTCGCGAATCCGATCAGCCCGACGCTTCCCGACGGCTGCATCCAAACCTCACCGAACGCCGAGGCCAGGTGGTAAGACAGCGTGCCGGGATAAGTCTCCGCCCAGGCCAGTGACGGCTTGACGGCGCTGAAAGCTGCGGCGGCCTCGCGCAGCTCCTGAACCGCCGCCGGCGGCGACGCCTCAAGCTGCACACGGGCAATCAGCCCGGCGACCCGCGGGTCCTCGGCGGCACGGTGGATGGCGGCGACCGCGTCGCGCAGCGCCATCGGCCGGCCACCGCCGGTGATGATCGCCAGCGGATCGAAGCCCGTCGTCTCCGGCGGCACCGAGCGCAGGTCGAACTCGAGCACGCACCCGTTGGGTACGCCGTGGTGGCGGGCGGTATCGACGCGCCCGGCCAGCGCGCGGAGGTCGTGCCCCCAACTTAAGACGCCGGGAATCGAGGGCAAGAAGGCGAACATATTGTGCAGGGTACCGACCGGCCGCCGTACGGTGGTCAAGTGAGGTTGTCGATCGCTATCCCACAACTCGACACGGATAGTTTCGACGCGGCCGGGCTGCGCTCGTATCTTGCCCGCGCCGAGGAGCTCGGTTTCGAGGGAGGCTGGGTTCTCGAGCAGATCATCGGCGAGGCGCCGCTGCTGGCGCCGTTGGAGCTGCTGGCATATTGCGCGGCCTGCACCGAGCGACTGCGCCTGGGGGTCGCCGTCCTGGTGACGTCGTTGCATGATCCACTTCAGTTGGCCGCGGCAGCGACCGCCGTCGACCGGCTCAGCCACGGTCGGCTGGATATCGGTGTCGGATCCGGCGGCGGCTCTCGCAAGTTCGCCGCCTTCGGCGTGGAGAAGGCCACCTATATCTCGTATTTCACCGAGGGTTTGGAGCTGATGAAGGCGGCCTGGTCCGACGAACCCAGGCTGACGTTCCATGGCCGGTTCCGCGACGTCGATGACCTCCCCATCCAGCCCAAGCCGGTGCAGCGACCACATCCGCCGATCTGGTTCGGTGGCCTGGCCCCCAAGGCCCTGGCCAGGGCGGTGCGCCACGGCGACTCGTTCCTGGGCGCCGGCTCGTCGACCACCGAAGCGTTCGCCGGAGCCGTCTCCGTGGTGCGCCGTGAACTTGACGAACAGCAGAAAGACCCCGCGCACTTCACCATCGGCAAACGCGTCTATTTGATGATCGACGACGATGCGGCGCGGGCCCGCGAGCGAGTGCTTGCCGGGCTGCGGCGCATCTACGGCAAAATGCCCGGCATCGACTCGGTTCCGGTATCGGGCACACCCGACGACGTGGTCCGCGGGCTGCGTGAGGTGGTGAACGCCGGCGCCGAGATGCTGCTGCTCAATCCCGTCGACGCCGATGTTGCAGAGAACCGCGAGCAGATGGAACGCCTTGCCGCAGAGGTGATTCCGCGGTTGGGTTGATCACAGCTCAGTGGCCGAGCCCCCCGCGGCGGTGATCTTCTCGCGTGCACTGCCGCTGAACTTGTGCGCGGATAGGTCGACCTTCACGGTCAGTTTGCCGTCGCCGAGGACCTTAACCAAAGAGTTCTTGCGCACCGCACCCTTGGCCACCAAGTCGTCCACACCGATCGAACCGCCCTGGGGGAAGAGCCGGTTGATGTCACCGACGTTGACGATCTCGTATTCGGTGCGGAACCGGTTCCGGAATCCCTTGAGCTTGGGCAGCCGCATGTGAATCGGCATCTGCCCACCCTCGAAGGTCACCGGGACCTGATTGCGGGCCTTGGTGCCCTTGGTACCACGGCCGGCGGTCTTGCCCTTGGAACCTTCACCCCGACCGACGCGGGTGCGGGCGGTTTTCGACCCGCGCGCGGGCCGTAGATCGTGCAGCTTGATCGTCATTTGGTCTTACCTCCGGTGGCAGCATCGGCGGGCTCCACCTCGACGAGGTGGCTCACCACCGCGATCAGGCCGCGGGTCGCTGGGTTGTCCTCGCGGATCACCGAATGGCGAATCCGCCTCAGCCCCAAGGTGCGCAGGGTCTCGCGCTGCTTCCAGCGGGCCCCGATGGTGCTGCGCACCTGGGTGATCTTCAGTTGAGTGCTCATGGTTGTGCTGTTGCCTCTCGTGCCGCGGCCGCACTGGCCAGCGCGTCACTTTCTCGTCGCGCCTTCAGCATCCCGGCGGGGGCGACGTCCTCGATGGGCAGTCCGCGGCGAGCGGCCACCTCTTCGGGACGCTGCAGGAGCTTGAGTGCGGCGACGGTGGCGTGCACCACGTTGATCGCGTTGTCGCTGCCCAATGACTTGGCCAGGATGTCGTGCACGCCAGCGCATTCCAGCACCGCGCGTACCGCACCGCCGGCGATCACACCGGTACCCGGGCTGGCGGGGCGCAACAGCACCACACCGGCGGCTGCCTCACCCTGCACCGGGTGCGTGATGGTGCCGCCGATCAACGGGACTCGGAAGAAGCCTTTGCGTGCCTCCTCTACACCCTTGGCGATCGCGGCCGGTACTTCCTTGGCCTTGCCGTAGCCGACGCCGACCATGCCCTTGCCGTCGCCCACGATGACCAAAGCGGTGAAGCTGAATCGCCTACCGCCCTTGACCACCTTGGAGACGCGGTTGATGGCGACGACCCGTTCCAGGTAGTTGCTCTTGTCGCCGTCGCGGTCGCGGCCACGGCCGCCACTGTCGCGCCGGCCCCGGGTATCACGGTCACCGCGTGCGTCACGGCTGTCTTGGGCGCCTTGCCCTCCGGCCGAGTGCTCCGCCATTATGCGGTCCTTCCCGTCTTGTTCAAAGTCTGCATCATCAGAAACTCAATCCGTTCTCGCGTGCGGCATTGGCCAGCGCTGCGATCCGTCCGCCGTAGGTGTATCCGCCACGGTCGAACACCACGCTGTCGATGCCGGCGGCTTTGGCACGCTCAGCGATCAATTGGCCCACCCGCACGCTGTGGGCTTTCTTGTCACCCTGCAGGCCGCGCACGTCGGCTTCGATGGACGACGCAGCGGCCACCGTGGTGCCGTTTTCGTCGTTGACCAGTTGCACATGAATGTGTCGCGCGGACCGGTGCACCACGAGCCGCGGACGCTGCGAGGTACCCGAGATCTTCTTGCGCAGTCGCGCGTGCCTACGCAGTCGAGCGACCCGCCGAGTTGCGGATACACTCTGGCCCACCGGCTTCCGCGCGGCGGTGTCAGCTTGTGATTGCGCCATGACTACTTACCTGTCTTTCCGACCTTGCGGCGGATCTGCTCGCCCTCGTAGCGCACGCCCTTACCCTTATACGGGTCGGGACGGCGCAGACGGCGGATGTTCGCCGAGATTTGGCCGACCTTCTGCTTGTCGATCCCGGAGACCGTGAACTTCGTCGGTGACTGGACCGCGAATGTGATGCCGTCGGGGGCCTCGATCAGCACGGGGTGGCTGTACCCCAGCGCGAACTCAAGGTTGGAGCCCTTGAGCTGCACCCGGTAGCCGACCCCGAAGATCTCCATCTTGGTGGTGTAACCCTGTGTCACGCCGGTGACCAGATTGGACACCAGCGTGCGCGACAGCCCGTGCAGTGACCGGTTGTGCCGCTCGTCATTGGGACGGCTGACCACGATCGCACCGTCGTCGTTGCGCGACACGGTGATCGGCGCGGCGACCGTCAAATCCAGGGTTCCCTTGGGTCCCTTGACCGAGACCTTCTGGCCATCGATCGTTATGTCAACTCCGGCGGGGACCGGAACCGGCTGCTTACCAATACGCGACATCTCTGTTAACGCTGCCTCTCCCACTACCACACGTACGCGAGGACTTCGCCGCCCACGCCCTGTCTGGCCGCCTGACGGTCGGTCAGCAGGCCCGAGGAGGTCGAGATGATCGCCACGCCCAGGCCGCCGAGCACCCGCGGTAGGTTGGTCGATTTCGCATACACCCGCAAGCCCGGCTTGGACACCCGGCGCAAACCGGCGATGCTGCGCTCCCGGCTCGGCCCGTACTTGAGCTGGACGATCAGCGATTTGCCGACCCGAGCGTCTTCGGTCCGGTAATCGCTGATGTACCCCTCGCTCTTGAGGATCTGGGCGATGTTGGCCTTGAGCTTGGAGTGCGGCAAAGCCACTTCGTCGTGATACGCCGAATTGGCGTTGCGCAGACGTGTTAAAAAGTCTGCGATCGGGTCCGTCATCGTCATGACAGCCGTGTCACCTTTCTCGCGGAGGTTCCCGGTCCGGGCCTACCGCGCAACTGTTCTGGACCTATTACCAACTGCTCTTCTGCACGCCGGGCAGCTCACCCGCGTGCGCCATCTCGCGCAGGCAGATCCTGCACAGCCCGAATTTGCGGTACACCGCACGCGGGCGGCCGCACCTATTGCAGCGGGTGTAGGCGCGCACCGCGAACCGGGGTTTCTGCGCCGCCTTGTTGATTAATGCCTTCTTAGCCATCGCTCATGCTCCCCTTTGAGGTTCTTCCTTGAACGGAAAGCCGAGGGCCCGCAACAGCGCTCGTCCTTCGTCGTCGGTCGTCGCCGAGGTGACGACGTTGATGTCCATGCCGCGGACCCGGTCGATCTTGTCCACGTCGATCTCGTGGAACACCGACTGCTCGGCCAGCCCGAACGTGTAGTTGCCGACACCGTCGAACTGCTTGGGCGAAAGCCCGCGGAAGTCGCGAATACGTGGCAGCGCGATCGAGGTGAGGCGGTCGAGGAACTCCCACATCCGGTCTCCGCGCAAGGTAACCCGGACGCCGATCGGCATGCCCTCGCGCAATTTGAACTGCGCTATGGATTTCCGTGCCCGACGGATTTCCGGCCGTTGCCCGGTGATCAGCGCCAAGTCGTTGACCGCGCCGTTGATCAACTTGGCATCCCGCGCCGCTTCGCCGATGCCCATGTTGACGACGACCTTCGTCACGGTCGGGATCTGCATGACGTTGCCGTAGCTGAACTGCTTTCGCAACGAATCCCGGATCTCGTTGCGGTAGCGGTCTTTCAGGCGCGGCTGAACCTTCTCTGCAGTGGTCATCAGATGTCCTTGCCGTTGCGCTTGGAGATACGGACCCGCTTGCCGGTCTCCTCGTCTACCCGGTAGCCGATTCGGCTGGGCTTACCGTCCGAGTCGACCACCATCACGTTGGAGACGTGGATCGGGGCTTCCTGGGTGACAATTCCGCCCGAGCGAGCTCCGCGCTGGTTGGTCGAAATCGCGGTGTGCTTCTTGATCCGGTTGACGCCCTCGACCAGGACCCGGTTACGGTCCGGGTAGGCCTGCAGCACCTTGCCTTTGGCGCCCTTGTCCTTGCCCGCGATTACCAGAACGGTGTCGCCTTTGTGGACCTTCATCTACAACACCTCCGGGGCCAGCGAAATGATCTTCATGAACCGCTTCTCGCGCAGTTCGCGGCCGACCGGTCCGAAAATACGCGTGCCGCGCGGGTCGTTGTCGGGCTTGATGATCACCGCCGCGTTCTCGTCGAACTTGATGTAACTACCGTCGGGACGCCTGCGCTCCTTGACCGTGCGTACCACGACGGCTTTGACGATATCCCCGCGTTTGACGTTGCCGCCGGGAATGGCGTCCTTGACGGTGGCGACGATGACATCACCGATGCCGGCGTAGCGTCGCGACGAACCACCGAGCACCCGGATGCACAGGATCTCCTTGGCGCCGGTGTTGTCGGCGACCTTCAACCGCGATTCCTGCTGAATCACTCGATCTCCTGACCTGGTTGCGTGTGCACGGCAGGAGAACTCACCTCGGTGAGCATTCGGCGAGCATGACCCACCAAAAACCTGACGTGCGCGGTCTTTGCCGCCGAAGGGCACGCGGGGCCGATAACGCTTGCACGTACCGGCCGAGGTCTGCCCAAGGCAACCCCTAGAGTCTAGGGGACGACCAGCTCAGAGCCAAATTCGCGACGCAAGCGGGATCAGAGGTTGATGACGTGCCCGTCGTAGGCGAGGTCAAAGGCGGCTTCACCTGCGTGGGACAGCATGTCGTCGGACATATGGGTGAGGACGATCCGCCGGCTGACCAGCTGGTTGCGATGTGTGGCCAGGTCTGCATGGCGTAGGTGGTAGGGCACGGGTTTGTCCCAGAAATAGGACTCGGCGATGAACACGTCGCTGCCGCTGGCCAGATCGATCAGGGCGTCGGTCCACGCGGTATCGCCGTTGTAGCCGATCGTCTTGCCGGCAACCTCGACGCGCAGGCTGAGGGATGGCGTCGGCATACCATGGTCTACCTCGACCGCCTGCACGACTGCGTTTCCGATCCTAGTCGAGGCGGTGTCGGGTCGCAGTTCGACCACGTCCACGTCGAACCGGCGCCGCACCGCGGATGCGCCGGGGAACATGAGTTCGAGCGCGGCGGTGAGCCGCTCGACTGTTCCCACTGGGCCGGCGACGGTCAGCGGAGCGACGCGGCGGCGAAATTGTCCGTCCAGGATGAGCTGTGGGAGCCCGCCGAAGTGGTCGACGTGAAGATGCGAAAGCAGCGCCGCCCCAACAGTATTGGGGTCTATACCCTGACGTTTGAGGGCGACCAGGCTGGTCGGGCCGCAATCAAGCAGGATCGCTGGAAGCTCACCCGCGCGGACCACGATGCACGATTGACAACGTCCACCACTGCCGAACGCGTCACCGCATCCGGCGAACATCACCGTCACATGCGGTCCGGGGTCCGGTGCCGTTGCACGAAGTGTTTTGCCGATCCTCTGGATGTCGCCGAGGTGATGAACGCCTTCGTGCATCGCCTGGCGTACGAGCCAGCGCGCAGTGCGCTGCTCGCCCGGCAAGCGGGTCGCAACGCGGTCCCAGTCATGTTCTGCCGTGCGGGTGACTTCCTCGCGGAAACCCGCCGCAGCCGCCGCCAGCTCGTCAAGCGTGGCAGCGACGTCGCAATCGTTGTACCCGAAACGACGGGCCCGCAAATCGTTGAACAGCGGCTCCAAGGCGGGCTGTCGCTCGGTGCGGACGCGGTGCAGCCGGATGGTGAAGCTGACATAGACGTCGCGCAGATGGCAGACGTATTCGGCAACCGACCAAACACCAGGGCCAGGCCGCACCTGTCGCACCTTGGGCGGAATCGCGCAGACGACCTCCCGGACCGCGTCAGGCAGGTCGGCGATGGCGCTGACCGCGTCGTCGATCCGAGTCTCCGCGTAGACCACTGCGCAGACATCGCAGGCGTGATCTTCGGCGGCCAGCGGCGGTAGTTGCTCGCTCCTTGATAAACCAGCACCCCATATCAGAAAGGCGGCGGGTCGTCGTTGGTGTCGGGTGGGGCGGGTCCGAGGTGGGTCAGGCATTCGGCTGGGCGGGCTTGGCGTGCTATCCGGTTGTGTCGGCGTTCGGTGGCGATGCGGTGGGCCCGGTTTTGGGCGCGGGTCCTAGTGCGCAGCGGCATCATGGCCGTGCGGTCGCCGCAGCGCTCGGCACCGGCCGTTTGGCCGACAGGCAGGTTACCGGTGGGGGCGCACAAGGTTGGGAAGAGTAGCGCGCTGCCCGGGGTGGTGACGTAGGTGTGCCCGTCGGGCAGGGTCCAGATCACCGTGCCGTCGGGCAACTGTTGGTCGCGCCACCCCCAGAACGTTTTCAGCAGATGATGAAGGCGGCATAGACATTTGAGGTTCGACGCGTGGGTGGCGCCACCGTCGGCGTACGGGATCGTATGGTCCAGGTCGCAGTCGATGGCGGGGCGGTCACAGCCCGGCGCCCGGCACGTCAGGTCCCGGCACCGGACGAAGTCGGCGAGTTTGGCCGAGGGAACGTAGTGGGATTCGGCGCCGGCCGGCGTGATCACCGGCACCAGCCTGGCGGACTTGGCCAGCTCGGCGACCAGCTCGGCCGGGATCAGTCCCTCGACCCCAGGCAGCACACCCGGGGTGGATCCCGTGCCGTCGATACTGGTCTGCTCGGCGACCACATGAATCACCACACTGCTGCCCCGCACCGGCGCGGCCGCGCCACAGTCGGTGGATCCGCAACCGCACACCAGCCGATCGGCGCCGGCGGCCAGCGCCCCCAGCGCATCGGCGCGCCGCTGCGCGCTGGTGCGCGGATCGGCCTCACACACGCTGCCCGCCAGCTCCCCAAGCCGACGATCCAGGGCCTGCCCGTCGGGAGCGAACACACTGCCGGTCAGCCAAGCCATCCCCGAGTCGTTGGCTTGCACATCCACATAGCGATCCGTGGCCGCCTTGGCCGCCCGGCGCACCGCATCGCGATCCACCGTGGCCACCACCTGATCGACCGCCGCGGCCAACCCGCCCCGCGTGAGCGAGGGGCGTCGCGACACCAGCACCGCCAGCTGCGCGTCGACCGTCGCCAGCACGTCGGCATCGGTGACCAAATCGGTGCGAAACACGATCGTCTGAAATGCCCGGTAGTCGATGTCGCCGGCCTCAAACACCTTGCCGACCTGCGGCAGCCGGTCCCGCATCGCCATCGCATACCGCAGGTAACTCGACCCCATCGCCACACTGCAGTTCAGCCTGGCCGCGACCTGCGCGGCCACCGCCTCCCAGGCATCGGCGGCCCAATCCTCCCGCTCCCCCGAATCGCGGCAGCGCAGCACAAACAACTCCCCAATCGCCACCAACCGCTCGGCAGCGGCCCGCGCCTCCATCCGCGCAGCCTCGCCCACCCGATCCAGCAACACCGCCGACTCCGGCGTCGGACGAGAGGCGTACCAATACTCGAACATACATTCGATAGTAGTCGGGTCCACCGACAAAGAAATGCCCGCAGCGTCGAGGAACTACGAGACGCAGCGAAACCCGATGTGAGTGGTCGCGGTGTCCTGAGACTGCGGCGACCGTGCGGCCGGCCGGTAGCGATGGCAGTACTCCGGCGCGCACAAATGCGAGCCGCCCTTCAACGTCTGGCTGACGCTCGGGTCCGCAGGCCCGGACGGTGTGCAGCAGGCCTTCGGTGGCTGGTCGAGCCGGTGGTGCGCGGAGAACTCGGTCGCGGTCCACTCCCACACGTTGCCGATCATGTCGACCAGACCGAACCCATTGGGCGGGAAGGTCCCCACCGGCGATGTTCCCACCCAGCCGAGGGCACCGTCGTTGCGATACGGAAAACTGCCCTGCCAGGTGTTGGCCATCAGCCGACCGTCGGGTTTCTCCTCATTCCCCCAGGCGTAGGTCGTCGTGCTGCCGGCACGCGCCGCATACTCCCATTCGGCCTCGGTCGGCAGGCGCCGCCCAGCCCAGCGCGCGTAAGCGACCGCGTCGGGATACGCCACTTGCACTACCGGATGATCGGCCCGCTCCGCGACATCGCTGTCCGGACCGAACGGATGGCGCCAGTGAGCGCCTGGCACCCACTCCCACCATTGCCGCCAGTCGCGCAGGTCGACCGGGCCCGGCGTCGAGCGGAAAACCATCGCACCGGCCCGCACGTCATCGACTCCCGGGTAAAGCCGCGGGTCGATTGGTTGCTCAGCGACCGTTACGTAGCCTGTGGCAGCGACGAATTCGGCGAACTGCGCGTTGGTGACCGGGTGCCGCTCCATCGCGAAGGACTCCACGACCACGGTGTGGATTGGCGCTTCCTCCGGGTAGAAGCTCGTCGAGCCCATGCGGAAAGATCCGCCCGGCACGTCAACCAGCTCGGTGAGCACTACTTCAGCCTATGACGACCCCGAACTAAGCGCTTATCAGCCCGTTTTCGGCGACTTTCGATCACGTTGCCGCCACCAGGCGACGACGAACAAGGCCATCGCGGAGACCAGTCCTATCAGCACCCACAGCACGACGGCTTGGTCGACCCACGAGCCGGGGGGCGGAGAACCCGGCAAGAAGTTACGCAGGGGAACAACGGCGAACAGCATCGCGGCGTACCAGGTTGAGAACGGCGGCAAGAATGACGTCCTGCCCAACGCCATCGGAATGGCCACCCACAATGCCAGCACAGGCAGGGCGATGAGGATCAGACACAGCCCCAAGTCAAAGATCAGCGGGCCTTTGGACCTGCGCAAGGTAAGAACTACGTCGTCAAGAACTACGTCATCAACGCGGTCCGAGCTTCCGGGCGTGTCGGGGTCGCGCTTGCGGGTGGCGGTGACGTCCCAGCCATCCAACGATCCGGTTACTTCGACGCGGGCGGGTATGTACTGGCGGGCCTCGCCGGACCCGACGAGCACATCGGCGGCAATGGTGTCGGTTTTGTATGTGTCGAATGGCCAGTTGCCGGGATCGCCATGTGCCTCAATCATAGTGCTGACTTGTGCCGGCGCCTTTCCTACCGGGTATTGCAGGTCTCCCAAATCGTTTTCGGGATACAGACGCACCGAAGTCTCAGTGGTCAGCACACCAAGGCGTTGGTCGAACATCGAATTCTCGGGAATGACAAGCACATCCACCGTCAAGCGGTTTGCGACGGTATCCAGCTTCTCGAGGCGCACCTGCACCACCGTGTCGTTGGTTGTGTTCACGTCCGGCGGAGGGAGCGGCCCCGTTGATTGGGCCAGCAGGTGGACCCCAACGAGCGACAGGGCATAGATCACCATGACGCTCACGACAATGCCAAAACCGATTGCTACGCGCAGAACTCGCGACTTGCGCTCCGGCACCTGGATCGGCGGCGGCGTGGGTGGAGACGTCGGAGGAGGTGCCGGCGGAGCGCTATGAGCCATTGATGATCACCTCTCGGGTTCCGGGTAGAGCGCGGGCGCTTTTCCTACCGGGTACTGCAGGTCGCCCAGGTCGTCGTCTGGATACAGCCGCACGGCCGCGTCGGTGGTCAGCACACCAAAATTTTTGTCGTACGACGAATCCTTGGGATACAAAAGAACATTCACCATCAGGCGGTTCGCGACGGTATCCAGCTTCTCCAGGCGCACCTGCACGGCAATCAGCGACAGGACGTAGATAACGATGACGGCCGCGACAACCCCGAAAGCGATCGCGATCTGCCGTCCTCGTGCCCCGGATGACGCCGGCGACGCCGGAAGTCCGGCGGTCATTGAGGCATCACGGGGGCAGATGCTAGCAGTGCAAACGCGACTTTTCAGGGGATAACGACCGCGAATTGCTGCATCACCCTGGATTTGGCCGCATCAAAGCCGGGCGCACCGGCGGGCCCCTCCAAGTGGACGGCCACCAGGTATGCCTTGGTGTTCGTCCAGATGTGGGTGATGCGGTCAGCGAGGTCAACTCCCCCAGGCCCTCCGACGGTACCGCTCAGCAGCTGGCTGCTGTAGCCGCAGAACTGAGCCGCCGTGACGGCGACTTTGACGCTTGGCCGTGAAGTGCGCAGGTCGGTGGCGTAGCGCAAGAATGCCCCCCCGGGATCGAGGTCCGTCGGGGTGATGGTCACCCGCACCGACATGCCGTCGGGTCCGGTCGACGTCAATGCCACGTCGCCAGTGCCAGGGGCCGAATCCCAGCCGTCCGGCAGCGGGACCGTGACCTTGGGCGCGACCGGATCGGACACCGAAGCCATGGTCAAGCGGCCATCACCGGTGGGCGGTGGGAAACACACCAGGGCATTGGGTGGAATGTGGTCGGGCAGGGTGGTCTCGACGCCGGGCACTGGCTCGGCCGGGTCAGACAATCTCGGTGCGGCCGGGCTTGTCACAGACGTCGTTGTCGACGAAACCGTCCCACTGGTCCCGATGGCCGTGCCGCCGGTGGTTTTCTCGCAGCCCACGCCCAGACCTGCCGACAGGCACAGCAGGCCGGCCGTCCCGAGCGCCGCGGACTTGTAGCACGCCGATAAGTCAGTCGCGCGAAAACGCAAGCGCAACTTCTTTTTCCACGTCTCGATACGGTCGGCCGGACAGATCGATGGTGACCTGGGCGATGGTGCCACCGGTAAACGCGAACGGCGCCTTGTAGCGGCTGGATACTCCCGACCCGCCGTTGCGCCCGACGGTGAGGCCGGCACCCGCGAGCCCGAATGTTCCGGGGTGGGTTCTCACGTCCGCAAGCGTGCCGACCACTTCGTCATCGACGAACAACGAGACGTCGCCGAGCGGCGTGTGGCTGTTCGCCACGGTTCCGGTCCGCGAATAGCTAACGCCGAGCACATGTCTGCCCAGCGGCACCGCGCCGGACGACGAAACCGTCTGTTGCCGCTCACCGAGGAAGTTATAGACATAATGCAGGCGCCCGTCTTGGATGAACAGCACGTGCCCGCCATGCGCACCGCCTTGCTTGAACAGCACTCCTTCGGCGCCGGTGGTATCCACGGTCACATCGGCCAACACCAAGAACGACTGGCCGCGAATCTCGGCGGCGGCGCCGAGGGTGACGTCCGCGCAATCGGGATAGTAGGTGTAAGTAGACCTTTCGCCGACCAGATAAGGCCGCCACCGCATCATCGTCTCCACGATGTTGAGATCCGACAGCGGCAGACCGTTGTATTTGGCGGCCTCGGAAAACCACAGCGCCTTGAGTTCCTCAAGTTTGTCCGGCAACTCGTCCGCCAGGTCGTGGCACTGACTGCGGTCGGCTTCGATGTGGTAGAGCTCCCAGCGATCGGCATCGAAATGCGACCAACCGGCCGGTGTGGCCGCATGCACAGTGTTGGCGAACCAGCCCTGATGCCAGATCCCACGGGTACCGAGCATGGAGTAGAACTGGGTCTGCTTTCCGGCGTCGGCGGCCGGATCGTCAAGGGCCGCTTTGAAACTCACACCGTCCAGTGGTTTCTGCGCGATGCCATTGACAGTCTTGGGCGGTGCCATGCCCAGCAGGTCGTAGACCGTCGGGGTGATGTCGCAGACGTTGACGTAGTTGTCGCGGATCTCCCCACGTGCGGCAATTCCGTTCGGCCACGAGATGATTGCCGTGTCGGCGATGCCGCCCTCATGGGAGGCGTACCGTTTGTAGAGCTTGTAGGGCGCGTTGAAGGCCATCGCCCACCCGATGGGGTAATGGTTGTACGTCTCCGGGCCACCGAGGTGGTCGAATAGCTTCATGCTCTCTTCGACGGTGTCAATGTAGCCGTTGAAGAACTTGCCCTCGTTGACCGATCCGTTCGGACCGCCCTCACCGCTGGCCCCGTTGTCGGAAATCACCACGATGAGGGTGTTGTCCAGCTGCCCGGATTCCTCGAGATAATCCAGGATCCGGCCGATCTGCGCATCGGTGTAACTGAGAAAACCGGCGAACACCTCGGCCATCCGGCAGAACAACTTCTTCTCGTCGTCGTTCAGCGAATCCCATGGCCGCACGGTGTCCTGCAACGGCCACGGCTCGCCCGACGGGCCCTTTACGTCCAGATACGGGTTCACCGGTGACAGCTCGGTGTCCTGCGGCACGATCCCCATCGACTTCTGCTTCTCCAGCACGATCTCGCGGTAACGCTCGTAGCCCATGTCGAAGCGGCCGGCATACTTGTCCGCCCATTCTTTGAAAACGTGATGCGGCGCATGCCCGGCGCCGGGACACACATAACTGAACCATGGTTTGTCCGGCGCGATCACCTTGGCATCGCGGATGAATTCGATGGTCTTCTCGGCGAGGTCCTTCGAAAGGTGATAGCCGTCCTCCGGTGTGCCCGGGGGGTTCACCGGATGGTTGTCGTACACCAGGTCGGGATACCACTGGTCGGTTTCACCGCCCAAAAAGCCGTAGAAACGCTCGAAGCCACGGGAGGTCGGCCAGTGCCGTTTCGTCGACGCCAGGTTGGACTCTTCAAGTGGCGTCAGGTGCCACTTGCCAATGCAGTAAGTGTTGTAACCACGTTCGGCGAGCACCTCGGAAAGCAGCGCGGTGTCGAACGGAATACGACCATTGCAGTTGGGGAACCCGTCGGTGAACTCTTCGATGGTGGCCATGCCCACGGTGGTGGCGTTGCGACCGGTCAGCAGGGACGCCCTGGTCGGCGAGCACAGCGCGGTGGTGTGAAACTGCGACAATCGCACACCGCGCTCGGCGATCCGCGTCATGACGGGCATCTCGACCAGACCGCCGAAGCAGTCCCAGGTCGCGATACCGGTGTCATCCCAGACCAGGTAAAGGATGTTCGGCGAGTTCTGCGGGGCAGTCGGTGCGGCGTACGGGCCCCAGTCCGGCTCGGAATCCCGAATATCGAGCTCAATGGTGCCATTAAACTCGGACGACCCAGTCACCATCGCCAGCCTCACTCTCGTAACGGACTTGCCAGCCGAACGTCGCGTGAAGACTACACCGGAAACCGGGCCTTTTACCGCTGGGGCTACGAGGCCTTACTTCGCCTTTTCCAGAATTTCGACGAGCCGCCAACGTTTGGTCGCCGACATCGGACGCGTCTCCATCAGCGAGACGCGGTCGCCGATGCCGGCGGTGCTGTTCTCGTCGTGCGCCTTGACCTTCGTGGTGGTACGGATGATCTTCCCGTACAGCGGGTGACGTACGCGGTCTTCCAGCTCGACCACGATGGTCTTCTGCATCTTGTCGCTCACCACGTAACCGATGCGCATCTTGCGCCGGCCACGCGTCTTCGGTGTGCGCGGAGTGTGCTTGGGGCCCTTCTCTTTCGACCCGGCATCCGTGGGAGCGGCCTGCTTGGTGGCGGCTTTCGGGGCCGCTTTGGAAGCCTTGGCGGCCTTCGCTTCTGCCATCACAATTCCTTACCCTCGGGCCCGGAAGCCAGACCCAGTTCTCGTTCGCGCAGCACGGTGTAGACGCGTGCGATCTCCTGACGCACCGTGCGGAGCCGGCGGTTGTTGTTGAGCTGTCCGGTCGCCATCTGGAAACGCAGGTTGAACAGCTCCTCCTTGGATTCGCGCAAACGCTCGGTCAGCTCCTCGTCGGTGAGCTCACGCAGTTCGCCAGGCGAAATTCCCACTGCCATCAGAACTGATCCTCTCGAGTCACGATGCGTGCCTTGATCGGCAACTTGTGGATTGCCCGGGTGAGCGCCGCCCGAGCCACCGCCTCGTTGGGGTAGCTGAGTTCGAACAGCACCCGGCCCGGCTTGACGTTGACCACCCACCACTCCGGGGAGCCCTTACCCGAACCCATCCGGGTTTCTGCGGGCTTCTTGGTCAGCGGGCGGTCAGGGAAGACGTTGATCCACACCTTGCCGCCACGCTTGATGTGCCGGTTGATGGCGATACGCGCGGACTCGATCTGCCGGTTGGTGACGTACGCGTGCTCAAGGGCCTGGATGCCGTAGTCGCCGAAGTTCACCTCCGTGCCGCCACTGGCGATGCCGCGCTGGCGGGGATGGTGCTGCTTACGGTGTTTAACTTTGCGTGGAATCAACATGATTCAGCTCTCCGTGCTCTGCGATTCGAGGGCAGGCGCGCCTTCCGACGCGGCGGACTCCTCGCCGCTCGCCGCGGCCCGTCCAGCCTCAGTGCTGGTCGGCGTGGTGCCCGATGCCCCACTGCGCCGTGGACGCGTGCCCGACGGGCGCTCGCGACGCGGACGATCGGCGCCCGCGGGCGCGGCGGCGGCCAATTCGCGTTTGCCACCGACGATGTCGCCCTTGTAAATCCATACCTTCACGCCGATCCGGCCGAAAGTGGTCTTGGCCTCGTACAAGCCGTAGTCGATGTCGGCACGCAGCGTGTGCAGTGGCACCCGGCCCTCGCGGTAGAACTCCGAGCGGCTCATCTCCGCGCCGCCGAGACGCCCGGAGCACTGCACCCGGATGCCCTTGACGTTGGGCTGACGCATCGCCGACTGGATGGCCTTGCGCATTGCGCGGCGGAAAGCCACCCGGTTGCTCAACTGCTCGGCGACCCCCTGGGCCACCAATTGTGCTTGCGACTCCGGGTTTCTGACTTCGAGAATGTTGAGCTGGACCTGCTTGCCGGTCAGCTTCTCCAGGTCCGCACGGATGCGGTCGGCCTCGGTGCCGCGGCGCCCGATGACGATCCCGGGACGCGCGGTGTGGATGTCCACCCGGACCCGGTCGCGGGTGCGCTCGATCTCCACGTCGGCGATCCCGGCGCGCTCCAGGCCGGTGGACAGCAGCCGCCGGATCGCCACATCTTCCTTGACGTATTCGGAGTACTGCTTGTCGGCGTACCAGCGGGACTTCCAGTCTGTGGTGATGCCTAGCCGGAAACCGTGCGGATTGATTTTCTGGCCCACTACTCTGAGCCTCCCTTCGCTTGCGAAGTCTCAGAAGCGGCCGTGCCGGCTTCCGCGGATTTGGCTGGCGCCTTCTTGGCTGGCGCCTTCTTGGCCGGCGCTTTCTTGGCGGGGGCCTTGTTCGCCGGAGCTTTCGCGGCGGAAGCTTTCTTGGCCGGTGCCTTCGCGGCGGCCTTGCTGGCCTCGGCGCGACGGGCCCGCGTCGACTTCGCCGACCGCTCATCCTTTGCCGGCCGGCTTTCCACCACAACCGTGATGTGGCTGGTGCGCTTGCGGATCCGGAACGCGCGCCCCTGGGCGCGCGGACGGATGCGCTTGGCGGTCGGCCCCTCGTCGGCATAGACGGTGGCGACCACCAGAGTCGCCGGGTCAAGACCGTTGTTGTTCTGCGCGTTCGCCGCGGCACTGGCGATCACCTTGGCCACCGGCTCACTGGCGGCCTGCGGCGCCCAGCGCAGAATGTCGAGCGCGTCGGCCACCGAGCGGCCACGCACCAGGTCAATCACCCGGCGCGCCTTTCTCGGCGACACCCGCACAAATCGTGCTTTGGCGACCGCCGACGGAAATTCAGTTGTGGTCATCGCCGTTTGGCCTTCCGGTCGTCCTTGATGTGTCCCTTGAAGGTGCGCGTCGGCGCGAATTCACCAAGCTTGTGACCGACCATCGCCTCGGTGACGAACACCGGGACGTGCTTGCGTCCGTCGTGTACGGCGAAGGTGTGGCCGATGAAGTCCGGAATGATCGTCGAACGCCGCGACCAAGTCTTGATGACCTGCTTGGTGTTCTTCTCGTTCTGCACGTCCACCTTTTTGAGCAGGTGGTCGTCGACGAACGGGCCCTTCTTCAGACTGCGAGGCATGGCTACTCCTGAAACTTCCTAGCGCGAGTGCTTCTTGCCGGTGCGCCGGCGTCGGACGATGAGTTTGTTGCTGGCCTTATTCGGATGGCGGGTGCGGCCCTCGGGCTTACCCCATGGGCTCACCGGGTGCCGACCACCGGAGGTCTTACCCTCTCCACCACCGTGCGGGTGGTCCACCGGGTTCATGACCACACCGCGGACCGATGGGCGCTTGCCCTTCCACCGCAGACGACCGGCCTTGCCCCAGTTGATGTTTGCCTGCTCGGCGTTGCCGACCTCACCGACCGTGGCGCGGCAGCGCACATCGACGCGGCGGATCTCACCGCTGGGCATACGCAGCGACGCGTAAGTGCCTTCCTTGCCAAGCAACTGGATGCTCGACCCGGCCGACCGCGCGAGCTTGGCGCCACCGCCTGGCCGCAGCTCAACGGCGTGGATCACGGTACCGGCCGGGATGTTGCGCAACGGCAGGTTGTTGCCCGGCTTGATATCCGCATTCGCGCCCGATTCCACCACGTCGCCCTGCGAAAGTCCCTGCGGGGCAATGATGTAGCGCTTATCGCCGTCAAGGTAGTGGAGCAACGCGATGTTGGCGGTCCGGTTGGGGTCGTACTCGATGTGCGCGACCTTGGCGTTGACTCCGTCTTTGTCGTTACGGCGGAAGTCGACCACCCGGTAGGAGCGCTTGTGACCACCACCCTTGTGGCGGGTGGTGATCCGGCCGTGCGCATTGCGCCCGCCATGACCGTGCAGCGGACGCACCAACGACTTTTCCGGCGTGGACCGGGTGATCTCGGCGAAATCGGACACGCTGCCGCCGCGACGGCCCGGGCTCGTCGGCTTGTACTTACGAATTGCCATGTCTAGTTAGGTCTTTCTCTCGCGCGGCTAGGCCGGCGCTCCGAACAGGTCAATCGGCTTACTTCCCGGCGCCAGCGTGACGATGGCCCGCTTGGTGCTCTTGCGCTTGCCGTATCCGGTCCTGGTGCGCTTGCGCTTGCCCTGCCGGTTCGCGGTGTTCACCGATGCGACCTTGACGGAGAAGATCTTCTCGATGGCGATCTTGATCTGCGTCTTGTTCGAATCGGGGCGCACCACAAAGGTGTACACGTTGTCGTCGAGCAGCCCGTAGGACTTCTCCGAGATGACCGGAGCCAAGATGATGTCGCGAGGGTCAGTGACGGTCGCCATCAGGTGCAAACCTCCACATCCTTGTCGTCAGCACCGCTGCGTGTTGCTGCGGCGATGTAGGCGCCCAGCGCCTCAACGCTGAACACCACGTCGTCGGAGCGCAGCACGTCATAGGTGTTGAGCTGGTCGGGCGTCAGGATGTGCACACCGGGCAGGTTGCGCACGCTCTTGGCGCCGGCCTCGTCGCTGCGTCCGATCACGACTAGCACCTGCTTGCGATCGGTCAGCGTGCCCAGAAATGCCTTGGCTTTCTTCGTCGACGGCGTCTGACCCGACACCAGCTCGGTGATTGCATGGATGCGTCCGTTGCGTGCCCGGTCAGACAGTGCGCCGCGCAACGCCGCGGCGATCATCTTCTTCGGTGTGCGCTGGCTGTAGTCGCGCGGCTTGGGGCCGTGCACGATGCCACCACCGGTGAACTGCGGAGCCCGTGTCGAACCCTGGCGGGCACGACCGGTTCCCTTCTGCCGGTAGGGCTTGCGGCCACCGCCGCTGACTTCGCCGCGTGTCTTGGTCGAGTGCGTGCCCTGGCGCGCCGCCGCCCGTTGTGCGGTGACCACCTGGTGCATCAGCGCGATATTGGCTGGGGCGTCGAACAACTCGGCCGGCAGCTCGATGGAGCCGTCGACTTTGCCGTCCGGCGTCTTGACCTGAATTTCCAGGATCTTCTGCGCCATTACTTCTCACCTCGTTTGATCGCGCTGCGGACCATCACGAGTCCACCGTTGCGGCCGGGGACCGCACCTTTGATCAGCAGCACGCCGTTCTCGGTATCGACCTTGTGTACCAACAGGTTCTGGGCGGTGACCCGATCATTGCCCATCCGCCCCGCCATCCGGGTGCCCTTGAAGACCCGGGCGGGAGTGGCGCAGCCGCCGATGGAGCCCGGGCGACGGTGTACCGCCTGGGCACCGTGGCTGGCACCCTGACCGCTGAAGCCGTGGCGCTTCATGGTGCCCGCGAACCCTTTGCCCTTCGAGGTTCCGGTTACGTCGACATAGGTGCCGTCTGCGAAGATCTCCGCCGTCAGCTCCTGGCCGACCTCGTATTGCGCCGCCGCGTCCGGGTTGTCCAGCCGCAGTTCGGCCAGGTACCGGCGCGGGTTGACGCTCGCGGCGGTGTACTGACCGGTCACCGGCTTGTTGACCTTACGAGGGCTGATCTCGCCGTAGGCCAACTGCACGGCGCTGTAGCCGTCGCGCTCCGGGGTGCGGATGCGCGTCACCACGTTGGGCCCCGCCTTGACCACCGTCACCGGCACAACCCTGTTGTTCTCGTCGAACACCTGCGTCATGCCCAGCTTGGTACCCAGAATGCCTTTTCTTGCCATGAGATCTGGATCTCCTACTGGATGTTGACGTCGACACTGGCCGGAAGATCGATGCGCATCAGCGCGTCAACGGTCTTCGGCGTCGGATCGAGGATGTCGATCAGCCGCTTGTGGGTCCGCATTTCGAAGTGCTCCCGCGAGTCCTTGTACTTATGCGGAGAGCGGATGACGCAATACACATTCTTCTCGGTCGGCAGCGGCACCGGACCTACGACGCTGGCACCCGTGCGGACGACGGTCTCGACGATTTTGCGCGCCGACGCGTCGATAGCCTCATGGTCGTAGGCCTTGAGCCTGATGCGGATCTTCTGTCCCGCCACGCTTCTCCTACCCTCACTCCAAACTGAGGTCCGTGTCCGGACCTGGTGCCCCCAGCGCGCCGATTCGACCCGGCCGATATGAGGCCGCTCGAGCGTCGCGCCGGATACTGCGCCGCTGTTTACCTGTCGTGGTCCACCGGCCCCCGCGGTCGGGTGTGTCACCCTCACGCAGCCTTGTCCGCGACCGAAATTAGTCGCGCTCCAAGGATGGGACCGGACGCACCCGTTTGGGCGCTGGTCGTATGCCCGGCCAGGCGCAAACCTGCCCCAAGGCAACCTGAACAGTATGCCCTAGATCATGGCCCGGACAAAATCTGTGCCCAAATCTCGGGCGAAGGTCCGGGACATGGTTTCACCGGCCGGTCAATGCACTGGTCAGAGCCTCGCTTGAGGCGCCGATCACCGAAGCTCAGACTGGCACACGTCGGGAAATTTTGCGGCCGGCTGCGAGCAGGCCCAGAACCACGTGGGAGAGCAATGAGCATACCGATAGTTGACCCGGTATCAGTCCAAGCCGCGAAGGTGTTCGCCGACCCCACCGCCTACGCCGACGAGCCGCGGCTACACGCGGCCCTGACCCATCTGCGCGCCCATGCACCGGTGTCGTTGGTCGACTGTCCGCCGTACCGACCGTTCTGGGCGATCACCAAACACGCCGACATCATGGACATCGAGCGTGCCAATGACCTGTTCCTCAGTGAGCCGCGGCCGCTGCTTGCCACCGCTGAGGCCGACGATTTCGCGCACCCAGCTGGACGCCGGGATGGGGCTGCGCTCGCTGATCCATATGGATGACCCGCAGCATCGGGCGGTGCGGACTGGTTTCGGCCGAAGGCGATGCGGGCGCTGAAGGTCCGGGTCGACGAGCTGGCCAAAATCTACGTCGACAAGATGATGGCCGCGGGCAACGAATGCGATTTCGTGCAGGAGGTCGCGGTGAATTACCCGCTGTACGTGATCTTATCGCTGGTCAGTAAAGCCGCGTTGCTGACGGCCCGGCACGCCTCCACGACGGTGATGGCCGTGATCGTTGCCGTCGCTGCGGTCCTGATCGGGCTGTGGGCTCCCGGGCACGATGGTCGGCAGCTACGCCCGGTACGCAGGATGGCATCCGGCCGGCATCGAGCCTGAACCCGATTCACTGAACGAATTGTGCGGCCCGGTGCCCGAGCATCACGATGGTTGCGTGCGGACCGCGGCTGGTGATCACGGGCAGGATGGAGCCGTCGATCACCCACAGGTTCTCGGTGCCACAGACCCGACAGCGGGGATCGACGACGGCCCGCGGGTCGCCGTCGGTGCCCATCGGGGCAGTACCGCAAAGATGTTGCGACGTGGACCATACTGGTGCTCCGACATATGTTGCAGTACTAGCTAATTCGCGGGCCAACTCGCTGCCCCGGCGCAGCGCCGCAACGTCGTCGGGCTCGCTGTCGTAGCGATGCTCGATTCGGGGTGCCACGCCGGGATCTGGCGAGACCAGGGTGATGCGCCCGCGCGCCCGTGGCTGCATGAGCGCCACACCGATGTGCGGCCAGTCGGCATGCCCCGCGGTGCCATCACCGGTCATCGCAACGAATCCGCCCGTGTACGGCCTGATCTCAAGACCGTCAGCCGTGCCGAGCACAACCTCCAGCACAGGCCGGCTGGGAGCCACCGTCCAATTGGTCGGCAATACCCACTCGGCGTGGTCACTGAAAGACGTTGCCACCGGTAACGGTGCCAGCACCGGTACGCCGACGGTCCGCAACATCTCTTCTTCTCCGATGCCGGAAAGCATAAGCAGCTGCGCCGTTTGAATGGCACCGGCGCACAACACGATTCGGTCAGCGCCGAAGGTGATGGGGCCTTCCGGGCCGACCGCTTCGACGCCCACTGCGACGGAGCCGGCGAAGCGTAACCGCACTGCCCGCGTCTGTGCGAGCAATGTCAGATTCGATCGGGCCAGAGCCGGAATCAGATATCCCGCACCCGATCCGATACGCACACCGTCGACGATGTTGAGCGGGACCGCACCTATTCCCGAAACCGGTTCGGGCCCACAGTCGTTGAGATCGGCAATCCACTGATACCCGGCGCGCTCCGCGGCAGCGATGAAACATTCGGTGGTTCCGGTCATTTCATGGGTTCGACCAACCAAGATGGGGCCGCTGTCGCCGTGGGCGGGACCGGCAAAATCGAGGTCGGTCTCGATGGCGCGGTAGCTGTCGAGGACATCGGACCATGCCCAGCCGGGTATCGCGGTGCGATCGAAATCGCGCGGCAAGCCGCGACAGAAGTAGCCGCCGTTGATTGCGCCCGAACCGCCGACCGTCGCCCCGCGCACGATCGACTGCTGGCGAACGGGTCGATCGGTGAGCCGGGTCTGATACCGCTGGACCAGCGGACTGCCGACCCCTATCGGTAGTTGCAACCCATTAGCGGTCTGCGCAAGCAATCCCGGATCGGCGAGTGCCGGCCCCGCCTCGAGTACGGTCACCGCGCACCCGGGATCGGCGGAAAGACGCTCCGCAACAACCGATCCAGCACTGCCGGCGCCGACGATCAGCACGTCGCTGTGCGGGACAGCTGTGGTCAAGGGATGGCTAGCTTCGAATCTGCGGTTTCAGCGCGCGCAGGTTGCGTTCCCGCAACACACCCCACCACAACCCGAGACCGTATGCCAGGTCGTCGACGCGCTTGAGCAACAGGTAGGTCAGCAGCCCGATCGGCTCGGCATCGTCACCGATGGCGTCCCGGCGGCGAAGCCAGTCCACCACGCCGTCCATGACGGCCGCGACCAACACCACCCGTCTGAAATGGCGCGACATCGTGGCGGCGAGCAATGCCAGAGGCCAGTAGTGCCGGCACAGGGCCGACGCCAGCTGCAGCGCCGCTGACCACAGGCCGCGGGCGGCGATCACCACCACATCGGCCAGCGAAGTCTCGGCATTGCGCATCGCCTTGGCGATCCGGCGGCCCGTCAGGACGGCGACGACGATCGACGCCAGCTGAGAAATGCTGGTCCCGAACGCCATGAGTATCCAGGTGATCAGCGCCCAGCCGGAGATCACCACCGGTGCCGTCTTGTCCGGGTGACGTAGCGACAGCGGAGCCGCCGAGCCGCCGTAAAACGCCTTGCGCGCAAGCCAACCCCGTAGTTCGGTGCGGTGATCGTGGGCGACCAGCGCAATCGGCTCGTAACGCAGCCGGGCGCCCGCTTCGATGAGCCGCCAGCACAGGTCGACATCCTCGCCGGACTGCAGCGTCTCGTCGAACCCGCCGACGTCGCGGATCGCTGAGCGGCGACAGATGATCGCCGCGCTGGGAACGTAGGACACCGTGCTGTGGGGTAACACCGGCGCTTCCCGTTCACCGAGGTCGAGCGACGAGTGCACCGCCTCATAACGCGCCACCACATTCTCAGTGTGCGACAGGCCGACGATGCGTGGTGCGACCAGGGCGACGGTGGGATCGCAGAAGTGACCGAGCAGGGCTTCCAGCCAGCCCCGGCGCGGCGCGACATCGGAGTCCAAAAAAGCGACGAAGTCCGTCGTGCAGGCGGCCAGCCCGGTGTTGCGTGCCGCCGCCGGGCCCCTGCTACGAGGGTGGCGCAACACTTGGATGTCGCAGTGCGCGCCGACGAAGTCTTCCGCCTCGATTGGGGGGAACGAACCGTCGTCCACCACGATGACGCGCAACCCGCGCAGTGAGCTGACCAGGCGCCGCACACCACAAGGGTTGTTCCGCACCGGAATTACCACGGTTACGTCATGGTGCGACGGGCCGCCCGCAGGCCGGGGATGGGCCACCGTGGCGTCCAGCAGCGTGCGGGCCAGTTGGGCGCTGACATCGTCGCGAACCTTCAGTCGGCCCTCGCACAGCATGTCCTGGGCAGCCGGAGCCAGCTTCAGCAGGCGGGTCGGCGAACCGCCGAGCAGGGCCGAGCCGTCGCCAAGTATCCGCACGCGGCGATCGACCTGGACGGCGAACCCGTCCGGTAGCCGGAGCTGATTCATGTCAGCATCCCGTCGGGCCCGGGCAACCACCGGGTGACTCGACGGACACAGCCGTCGACCATCTCGGCGAAGATGCGCCTGCCCTCGGCAGCGGTCGCGGTGGTCGGGTCTCCCAACACGCCTACCGGGCTGACCGCCGCGACTCCCCCGCTGCGCATCGATCCGAGCAACTCGGGCAGTGGCGCCCGGTTACCGGCGAGCCACCGATCGGTGCGCACGTCGGTCGGCGAGATATGCAGCAACACCGATGTTTCGGTATGACCGGCATGGGCGTCGCCGCCGGCGGCCAGGCATGGGCACCATCCGACATCTCGGCCTTCGGCGCGCAGCGTGGCCGCGGCGCTGTTCAACGCGTCGACATTGCCGCCGTGGCCGTTGACGAAAACGAGGCGCCGGGCCCAGCTGGCGGCCGACCTGCCGTACTCCACCAGAAGCATCGTCAACGCCTCGGTACCGATGGAGATCGTCCCGGCGAAACTTTGGTGCTCCCCGCTGGCGCCGTAGGAGATGGCCGGTGCTACCAGCCATTGGTGCCCGAGGCGCGTCGCGGCTCCCCGGGCGATTGCGGTCGCGATCCGGGTGTCGGTGTCCAATGGCAGGTGCGGACCGTGTTGCTCGGTCGACCCCAGCGGGATCATTATCGAGGGCGAGGTGCTTGATAGCTGGCTCGAAGTCGCCGCTCCTAATTCGCCGAGTACGGGCACTCGGTGATGGTAGGACGAATTCACCTGGCGTGCACCAATTGTTGTCCGTTGAAAACAAGTTTTTTTCTGGGTTGTTCATCGATCAGTCGAAATTTGTGGCTCTTTCGTCACGGTTGCCTCGCGCGTACCACGAGTCTCGCCGACGCGGGTTATCCAGGTAAATTTGCCCGAGATAGCCCGAATTCGCGGCTAGGCGTCCCCAGCGTCCGCAGCGGAAGGCACACCCATCGCCCTAACGAAACCGGGCGGCACCAGGATGTCGTCGGCGCTGAGGTCGTGAACCGAGGAATGCCCCAGACCCATCAGCGCCGAGTCGATGCCCCCGCGCAAAATGTCGAGGACGTTTTCCACGCCGGATTGGCCGGCCGCGGCCAAGCCCCACAGATACGCCCGGCCGATCATCACCGCGCGCGCCCCCAGCGCTACGGCCTTGACGACGTCGCTTCCGCGCCGGATGCCACCGTCCAGCAACACCTCGATCTGATCGCCGACCGCCGCCGCGATCGCGGGCAGCGCGCGGATCGAGGCCGGCGTGCCGTCCAGGTTGTTGCCACCGTGATTCGACACCGAAATCGCCGAAACTCCGGCGTCCACTGCTCTTTTGGCGTCATCGACACGCATCACGCCCTTAAGCATGAACGGTCCGCCCCATAGTTCACGTAGCCAGGCGATGTCTTCCCAGGTCGGCGGCGGCGTGCCCATCCACTCCCCGTAGGCGGCGAAGAAGGGAGGGCCGGGCTCGCCGCGGCCGCCCTGGTTGGGCACTCGCAGCTCCGGTGGCCGCAGCGTCTTGCCGAACTTCCACAGCCAGCGTGGCCGGGTCAACACCTCGGGTGACAACCACAGCATGGTCCGCAGGTTCATCTCTTCGGGGATCTTGGGGCTGCCCCAGTCCCGGCCGTGCGAGAACGTCCAGTCCGTGGTGACGATCAAACCGACCGCGCCGGCCTGACGCGCTCGTTCCACACGCTCGGCGATCGCGTCGCGCCCACCGAGCCAGTACACCTGGAAGAAGACCTTGGGGTTGGCGGCGATGACGTCCTCGATCGGCTTACTGGCGAACGAGGACAGTCCCATCGCCGTTCCGCGCGCCGCCGCAGCCCGCGCGACGGCCACTTCGCCATCCGGATCGACCGCCTGGACCCCGGTAGGGGAAATGATTACCGGAAGCGAAATATCCTGACCCATAACGGTCGTCGACAAGTCGCGCTTTGCCAGCGCACCGATGACATGTGGCGCAAAACCGAGTTCACTGAATGCTTCGATATTGTCGGAAACCGTAATTCCTTTTTCGCTGGCTGAAATCAGCGATGAATAAACGGATTTCGGCAACCGCCGTTTTGCACGTTGCTGGGCGATGGCGACCGTTTCAAACCACGCTTCAGCCATAGCTACACCGGACTTTCGTTGCAGAGGCGCGCGGGTGGTCGCATAGACAGCGTAAGGAGCACCGGTGCGCCGACTGGCCGGCCCCGGGAGTGGTCGACACGGGGCCGCGGCGTGTCGCGCTCCTGTGCCAGCGCCGGCGCGCCGTGGCCCTGCACGCATTCTGGATCCGGGCCGTCGGTCGGCAGGCCGGTGAAGAATTTGGCTGCCATGCAGCCGCCCCGGCAGCTGTCGTAATGCCCGCAACTTCCGCATGCGCCCGCCGACTGCGGCTCGCGTAGCTCACGAAACAGCGGAGCGTTCTTCCAGACGTTGTCGAAGCCCCCGTCAGCCAGAATATTTCCCGCCAGGAAGCGGTCATGGATGGCGAACGGGCAGGCATATACGTCGCCCACGGGGTCGATCAGGCACACCACCCGGCCGGCTCCGCACATGTTCAGGCCAGCCAGAGCGCCGGAGGAGCCCAGCGGCGACAGATGGAAGAAGGAGTCACCGGTGAGCACCCGCTCACCCTTGGCAACCAGCCAGTCGTAGAGCTGGACCTGCTGGGCGGCGGTGGGGTGCAAATCTTCCCAGACATCGGCGCCGCGTCCCGACGGGCGCAGCCGGGTGATCCGCAGGGTGGCGCCGTACCGGCTTGCCAATGCGACGAATTCGTCGAGCTGGTCGACGTTGTGCCGGGTGACCACGACGGAGATTTTGGCATCGGAAAAGCCCGCGGCGGCCAAGTTCTCCAGCGCGCGCACCGCCATGGCGAATGACCCGGGGCCGCGTACGGCGTCGTTGACCTCGGCGGTGGCGCCGTCGAGCGAGATCTGAACGTCCACGTAGTCGCTGGCGGCCAACCGCGCGGCAACCTCCGAAGTGATCCTGACCCCGTTGGTGGAGAACTTCACACCGACGTGGTGCGCGGTAGCGTAATCGACGAGCTCCCAAAAGTCCGGGCGCACAGTCGGTTCCCCGCCACCGATGTTGACGTAGAACACCTGCATGCGTTCCAGCTCGTCGATGATATCCATGCATTGACGGGTGGACAGCTCTCGCGAATCGCGTTTGCCCGAGGACGAAAGGCAGTGCACGCAGGCCAGGTTGCAAGCGTACGTCAGCTCCCACGTCAGGCAGATGGGCGCATCCAGCCCGCATTCGAACTGCTCGATGAGAGCGGGGACTCTACCCGTGACAGGCACAGTCATTGGTCCTCCTGCGGCACCAGCATGTTGGAATCGGCCAGCACACCCAGCGCGTGCAGGTAGGGTCCCTGCCCCGAGTCGTCAATCCCCGCCGCGCGGCAGGCGGACCCAACGTCGGGATGGTCGGCCAGCGACCGCACCACTGTGAGGACGGTGCGGTTCTTGAGAAAGGACAGCTTGCGGGTGCCGAAGTGATAGAGCAATGCACCGAACGGTTCTGGCCGAACCGCCACCTGTGGGTGCAACCGCCAGCCGCGATCGGGGTCGAACAGGCGTGTCGCGCCCGCAGCCTGCGCGGGGGCAGGCACGGTCAGTAGACCCCGCACATGCCGTCGATGGACACCTCTTCAACCAGGGTCTCGGTGACGAGCTCGGTCTCGGTGCTGTTCTCGTGGTCCACGGGGCTTTGCCTTTCGTCAGGTCTCGACAACGATGGGTCGATCCAGTCACAATCGTCGTCAGAATATGGCATCGAGTGCCGAAATGGAAGGGCGGGGTCTGATGATGCCGCAGCCGCGGGTGGGCCGTCGCCGCTCGACGACACCACACCACATCACCGACGTTGCCATCGAACTGTTCACCGCCCGCGGTTTTGCCGAAGTGAGCGTCGACGATGTCGCACACGCCGCCGGCATCTCGCGCCGGACGCTCTTCCGTTACTACGCGTCCAAGAACGCCATCCCCTGGGGCGATTTCGACACCCACCTCGCGCACCTGCGGGACCTGCTCGACAACGTCGATCCGCGAGTGCCGCTGGGCGAGGCGCTGCGCGCGGCACTGTTGGCATTCAACACCTTTGACGAGTCCGAGACCGCCCGGCACCGCCAGCGCATGCGGGTCATCCTGCAAACCGCCGAGCTGCAAGCCTATTCGATGACGATGTACGCCGGCTGGCGCGAGGTAATCGCCGGGTTCGTAGCCCGCCGGGCGGACTGCAAGACCACCGACCTGCTGCCCCAGACCCTCGCCTGGACGATGCTCGGGGTAGCGCTATCGGCCTACGAGCACTGGCTGGGCGACGAGTCCGTCCCGTTGCCGGTGGCACTCGGCAACGCGTTCGACGTCGTCGGCGCCGGGCTGGGCAGGTCGGATCGATGAAGCGCGACCACCTGCTGCACACCCTGCGGTCGCAGGGGCGGTTCTGCGCCGGCTCGGGCTCTCCGATGTATGGCGAGCTGTTTGAGCTTGTGGCCCAGGACGTCGAAGCCGACGGCGTCTTTGCGACCATCTTGTCCGGGCACGAGGACGATCCGTCGCGGCATGCGGTGCCGCTTCGGCTGCTCGGCGGGCTGCACCGGCTGGTGCTCGACGGACGTGCCCCGGAATTGCGACGCCGGTATCCGAGCACCGGCGGCACCTGGGACGCCGAGTCCGCCTGGCCCGAAATCCTGGGCGCCGCGGCCAACCACTTTGATTCGGTGCGTGCGGCTCTCGATCAGCCACCACAGACCAACGAGGTGGGCCGGTCCGCCGCATTGATCGGCGGATTGCTGCGCCTTGATCGCGACTCCGGTTTTCCGGTAAGGCTTTTCGAGATCGGATCGAGCGCCGGCCTGAACCTGCGGGCGGACCATTACCGTTACCGCTTTGCCGACACTCAGTGGGGACCGGTCGACTCGCCGGTGGTCATCGACGACGCGTGGCACGGCGCGCTGCCGCCCGAAGGTGGGGTGCGGATCGTCGAGCGCCGTGGGTACGACATTGCGCCCATCGACGTCACCGCTGCCGACGGGGAAATGACCGTGCTGAGCTATGTCTGGCCCGACCAGGACGCCCGGCTTGACCGGCTGCGCGGCGCCATCGCGGTGGCCCGTAGCGTTCCGGCGCGGCTGGAGCGCCAGACGGCGGCCGACGCGGTCGCCGGCCTGACACTGGCGAACGGCGCTCTGACCGTGTTGTGGCATTCGATCACCTGGCAGTATCTGTCGGCCGAAGAACGGGATGCGGTCCGAGACCGGGTGTACGCGCTGGCCGGGCAGGCCGATGACCGCTCGCCGTTCGCCCACCTCACCCTGGAGCCCTACCGCGACGGGCCTGGCGCGCCGATCAGGTTTTTGGTGCGAGCCCGTAGCTGGCCGGGTGGCGAGCTCGAGATTCTCGGCGAATGCCATCCGCACGGCCCCCCGGTGCACTGGCACTAACTGCGATCGGGGCGTCGCAACGCCTCAGGGTTGGCGATCCGAATCGGTGTCCCGTCCAGCCAGGCCAGCACGGCTTCTACGGTGTCTTCGTAGAAGGCACCGAGCATTTCGCGGGTGACGTACCCCAGATGGGGAGACAGCGTCACAGTCGGAAGAAGTCGCAAGGGGTGGTCGGCCGGAAGCGGTTCGATGTCATAGACGTCGAGCCCGGCTCCGGCGATACGCCCCGCCCTGAGCGCGGCGACCAGAGCGGCCTCATCGACGACCGGTCCCCGGGAAGTGTTGATCAGGTGGGCGTTTGGCTTCATCAGGCCCAGCTCGGGTGCACCGACGAGACCTCGCGTGCGCTCCGAGAGCACCAGGTGGATGGACACCACGTCGGATTCCGCGAAGAGGGTGGCTTTTTCGACCCGGCGAGCGCCGACCGCCGCCGCGGCCTCCTCGGTAAGATTCTGGCTCCACGCAATGACTTCCATGCCAAAGACTTTCGCGTATTCGGTCATGCGCTTGCCGATCCTGCCGAGACCGAGAAGTCCGAGCGTTTTGCCCGACAGCGTCAGACCCGTGGTGGTCTGCCATGCGCCGTCACGCATGCGCCGATGCTCTTCGGCCAGATTGCGCACGGTCGCGATCATCAGCCCCCAGGCGAGTTCGGGTGTGGCGTCGTGGACGGAGCTGAATCTGGGGTGGGCGAAGTTCGAGTGGGCGACCAGGATGCCGTGGTCGCTGGCCGCAGCCAAGTCCAGGTTGGGCAGGCTCTTGCCGACGATGGTGATCAGTTTCAGGTTCGGCAGCCGCTCGATCAGCGTGCGCGGAAACGCCATACGCTCACGCAGGGTGCAGACCACGTCGAACGGCCGGAGCACATCCGCAGCCTGAGCCTCGGAAAGGTGTCGGCCGAAAACGGTTACGTTGGACCGCCTTTGCACTGGCGACCAGTCGGCGAGGTCGAGGGCCATGCCGGCGTAATCGTCGAGTATCGCCACCTCAGGCATGCGGTCTCCCGACAGCGAGTCAGCCCAGCATTTCGGAGATAGGTGCGCCCGCGGCAATCTTCGCGCGGACCTTCATCACCTTGCCGGGCATCCCACCGCCGACCACCCCGACCAGTACTCCGTCGCGCTCGTAATAGGCCAGGAACTTGCGGCCGTCGTCCGCAACGAGGTGGACGATGTCGGTGGCTTCCGGCTCTCCCAGACACTGGATCTTGACGTCGTATTGGTCGCTCCAGAAGTACGGAACGACCACGGCCGACGGCACGTCCTGCCCCAGCATCGCGGGCACCACGACACGGGCCTGATCGGCGACATTGCTCCAATGTTCCACGCGCGCTTGGTGTCCCGTCGCGTCGCGCCAGGACGCGACGTCGCCAAGCGCCCACACGTTCGGCGCGCTGGTGCGTCCGGCCCCGTCGCAGATCACGCCGTTGTCGAGCTTGATGCCGCTGCCCTGCAGCCAGTCCGTCGCCGGATGTGAGCCGATGCCGACGACCACCAGGTCGGCCGGCAACTGGGTGCCGTCGGTCAGCACAACAGTGTCGACGTGGCCTTCACCGCGCACTTCCGCCACACTCACACCGAGACGGACGTCGACACCTTCGGCGCGATGCAGCCGCGCCACCAGCTCGCCGACCTGCTCGCCGAGCACCGCTGCCAGCGGGGTCGGCTGCGGCTCAACCAGCACCACGTCCACCCCCAGGCTGCGCAGGCTGGCCGCCACCTCGCAGCCGATGAAGCCGGCACCGATGACGACGGCGCGCTGCGCGCCGGACGCGTGCTCGCGCAGCGCCATGCTCTCGTCGAACGAGCGCAGCACCCGAATACCTTCCAGATCCGGAAACGCCGGAATCCGCCGCGGCACCAACCCGGTTGCGATGACGAGTTCGTCGTAGCCGAGCACGGTTTTATCGGCCAGCTTCACCGTTTGCGCTGCGGTGTCGAGACTGATGACGGCCGATCCCAGTCGCAGGGTGATGTCCTTTTCGTCGTACCAGTCGCGTGGTTTGAGGGCGACGTCGTTGACCTCTTTGCGCAGCACTTCTTTGGACAGCGGCGGGCGATCGTAGGGCAGATGCACCTCGTCGCTGACGATCGTGATGCGGCCGGAGTACTCCGATCGACGCAGTTGCTCGGCGGTCCGGGCAGCGGCAAGCCCGCCGCCGACGATCATGATGCCTTTGTCAGCGGCTATGTCAGAACCCTTACTGGTCACGTGGAGTTCATACACGATCGCCTGTCAGTACTTCAAGGCGCCCTTGTCGACGGGGATCTGCGTGCCCGACAGTGTGCCCGAGCCGTCACCAGCGAGCCAGACGACGACGTCGGATACCTCATCGGGTGCCATGAAGCCATTAGGTTGCAAGGGCATTGGCGGGAAGCTGTGCACGAAACTGGGATGCTCAGCAAATATCTGCATCATCGCTTCCGGCTCGATCATCGGAGTGTCGACCGAGTACGGATGGATGGAGTTGACCCGGATGCCGTATTCGCCGAGCTCGATCGCGAGCGTGTTGGTCAGCGCGGTGAGTCCGTATTTGCTGGCCGAGTAATGGCCGTTGCCCGGCGTGGCCTTCAGACCCGCCGCCGAGCTGACGACCACGATGGAACCTCCGTTGCCCGCCTCGATCATCGCGGGCACGGTGGCACGCAGCGTGCGCCAGGTGCCGGTCAGGTTGACTCCGATGACGGTGTCCCACTGCTCATCGGTGAGCTCCCAAACCCGGCCCCACCCCAGCACTCCGGCATTGGCCACCACGATGTCGAGCCGGCCGAATTGCTCGACACCGTCGTCCACCAGTTGCCGCAGCGCAGCGTCGTCCCGGACGTCGACTCCGCGGGCCAACACCTTGCGGCCCTCGCCTTCCACCAAGCGAACGGTCTCGGCCAGATCCTCTGGGGTGGCCGGCGTATAGGTCAGGCTGTCCGACGCCGGCGCGCAGATATCCAGCACCATGATGTCGGCGCCTTCGGCGGCAAGCCGCACCGCATGCGAGCGCCCCTGGCCACGGGCGGCACCGGTAACAAATGCCACCCGCCCTTGCAGTGATCCAGCCTGTCCAGCCACATCTAGCCCTTTCCCAACGCCGTATTGACGCCCTATAGACGCAGCCAGGCTAGCAGCGAAACTGAAACGTGTTCTAAGTCGCCTGCGGTTTCGCCCGGCTCAGATTTCGGAGATGATCTGGGCCCGCCGGCCGTTGTACTCCTGATCGGTCACCGCACCGCCGGCACGCAGCGTCTCCAGCTCTTGAAGCCGCTGGGCGATCGACGGTTGGGGCGGCGTGACGACCGATGCGGGCTGGGCGGCCGGTGCCGGCTGGGCTGCCGGTGCCTGTTGTTCGGCCGCGCGGCGCACCACCGCCTGAATCTGCTGGCGCAGCACCGGGTTCGACCGGATGTCGACCATCCGGTCCAGTGCAACGTTGTTGGCCTTGAGGATCGCCAGGATCTCCATCAACGGGCCGGCTTGCCCGCTCAGGTCGTAGGTCTTGTTGTCTTCGGCCAAGGTGAACTGTGCAGGCACCAGGCCGTTAACCAAAGCGCTTCGCTCCCAGTCGATTCGGTATTCGCCCGTGGTGGGGTTGACCAGGACCACGACCTTGCGGGCGTTGAGGTTGCCGAGCCGGGTGACGCTGGCGATAACCCGGTCTTCGGTGTCAAACGGCAAAAAGCCGGGCCCGGCGATGTGCAGATGCACCTTCACCACCTGCTGGTTGTTGATCCACGTCCCCGTCTCGGTGACCCCGGTGATCTGAGCGAGCGCCAGCACCCCGTTCTGCTCGAGCGCGGCCGTCTTCGCCGACGATTTCGCCCCATAGTTGGCCAACGCGAGGGCAATCAACACGTCAGCCACGGTGATGAGCAGACCGACATAGAACATCCACTGCAGCAGGCTGCCGAGCCCGAGGGCGAAGTAGACGACCAAGAAAATCGGCCCGACAAGGCCACCGCACAGCAAAACCACCAACTGTGCCTTCAGGTAGCGCGCCAACACGTGTTTCTCCTCAGGCTTGCAGGAAAGTTCGTGTCAGATTAGCGCCCGCCGGACCGCCGCGAGTGCCGTACGCGCAAACTGCGCCTGCCCCTTACTCCGCCTCAGGTCGTACCGTTACCGCCGGGCGTGCCGCAGACCCCGCCGGCGCTCCCGTCGCGGGAGAATAGGGCGGCGTTGCCGGAGAATACGCCGGCCTCAGCCGATACCGGCGTGCGGGCCGATACCGGCGTGCGGGCCGATACCGGCACCGCCGGGGCCGGGGAGACTTCCGGCGTCTCGGCCTGCACCGGTGCCACCGGCGTGCTGGCCGGTGCCGGCGCCGACGGTTCCGCGGCCGCCGGTGAATAAGCCGGCGTTGCCGCCCGCATCGCCGCAACCGGCGTGCTGGCCGGTGCCGGCGCCGACGGTTCCGCGGCCGCCGGTGAATAAGCCGGCGTTGCCGCCCGCATCGCCGCAACCGGCGTGCTGGCCGGGGCAACCGCCGCCCATCCCGCCGGAGCCGCCGCTACCGGCGTACTGGCCGGTGCGGGAGGCACCGGCGAGGCCGGCGCAACCGCCGCCGCCACGGGTGCCGCCGGTGCGGCCGGCGCCGAACCACCCCCGACTCCGGCCGTTGCCGCCGGCACTTGGGCCGCCATCGAAGCCGGTGCTGCCGCGGCCTGCAGGGGCGAGGCGTTGGCGGCCTCGGTGACGGCATACTGGGCCGCGCCGCCATTCATCAGCTGCACGAACTGGGTGTGGAATTCCGCGGCTTGGGCGCTAAGCGCCCGATACATCTCCGAGTGCGCACCAAACAGTGCCGCGATACCGGCCGAGACCTCGTCGGCACCCGGGGCCAGCACGCTCGACGTCGGGCCCAACGCCGCCGAGTTGGCGGAGCTGATCGTCGAACCGATCTTCGCCAAATCCGTCGCCGCTGCGGCGACATTCTCGGGCATCGCGAACACGAACGACATCCGAACCTCCCAGCCACCCAGAGGGCCATCAACTCGCTATGAGGAGATAGTAGCCGAGTCCGCCGCGCGGTTTCCACCAGCTTCGTCTGGAACGACAACGCATAAAGCCCGGACTGCCGAAATCGGCAATCCGGGCTTTATCGCTGAATCCGTCTAGACCTACTTGATGATCTTGACGACCCGGCCGGCGCCGACGGTGCGGCCACCTTCGCGGATCGCAAATCGCAGACCCTCGTCCATGGCGACGGGCTGGATCAGCTTCACCGATATGTTGGTGTTGTCACCGGGCATCACCATCTCGGTGCCCTCCGGCAACGTCACCACACCGGTCACGTCGGTGGTGCGGAAGTAGAACTGCGGACGGTAGTTGTTGAAGAACGGCGTGTGCCGGCCGCCCTCGTCCTTGGACAGGATGTAGACCTGGCCCTCGAACTCGGTGTGCGGCGTGGTGGTGCCGGGCTTGACCACAACCTGGCCGCGCTCGACGTCCTCGCGCTTGATACCACGCAGCAGGAGACCGACGTTGTCGCCGGCCTGCCCCTGGTCGAGCAGCTTGCGGAACATCTCCACACCGGTGACCGTGGTCTTCATGCTGGTCGGCTTGATGCCGACGATCTCGACTTCCTCGTTCACGTTGATCACACCGCGCTCGACACGACCGGTGACCACGGTGCCGCGCCCGGTGATGGTGAAGACGTCCTCAACGGGCATCAGGAACGGCTTCTCGGTCTCACGGACCGGGTCCGGGATCGACTCGTCAACGGCATTCATCAGCTCCTCGACGGACTCGACCCACTTCGCGTCACCCTCGAGCGCCTTGAGCGCCGAGACGCGGATCACCGGGGCCTCCTCGTCGAACTCCTGAGCGGCGAGCAGTTCGCGAACCTCCAGCTCGACGAGCTCGAGCAGCTCCTCGTCGTCGACCATGTCGGCCTTGTTCAGTGCGACCAGGATGTAGGGCACCCCGACCTGACGAGCCAGCAGCACGTGCTCACGGGTCTGCGGCATCGGGCCGTCAGTGGCGGCGACCACCAGGATCGCGCCGTCCATCTGGGCGGCGCCGGTGATCATGTTCTTGATGTAGTCGGCGTGACCCGGGGCGTCGACGTGGGCATAGTGACGCTTTTCGGTCTGATACTCCACATGCGCGATATTGATGGTGATACCGCGCTGACGCTCCTCGGGCGCATTGTCGATCTGGTCGAACGCCTTCGACTCGTTCAGCTGCGGGAACTTATCGTGCAGAACCTTGGTGATAGCCGCGGTCAACGTGGTCTTGCCGTGGTCAACGTGACCAATGGTCCCGATGTTGACGTGCGGCTTCGTCCGCTCGAACTTCGCCTTCGCCACTTGTTTGTCCTCCTGGACTTGTTGGTGCTTGTTAAAGCAGTTTGGTGTTTTCAGTTGTGCCGCGGTTGTGACCCGGCAAGGTTACTCCGTTGCTGGCCGTGCTGACCGCTCGACTCCTTGCTCGTAAGCTTCGCTTACTCGCCGTCGTCTTCGGTCACTGACCCGTCGCCTTCGCGATGATCTCCTTCGACACGTTCGCCGGCACTTCGGCGTACGAGTCGAAGACCATGGAGTAGTTCGCCCGGCCTTGAGTCTTGGACCGTAGGTCGCCGACGTAGCCGAACATCTCCGACAGCGGCACGTGCGCCTTGACGACGCGCGCACCTGCCCGCTCCTCCATGGCCTGGATCTGGCCACGGCGGGAGTTCAGGTCGCCGATCACGTCACCCATGTAGTCCTCGGGCGTGGTGACCTCGACGGCCATGATCGGTTCCAGGATGACTGGCTGTGCTTGCGCCGCAGCCTTTTTCAGCACCTGTGAACCGGCGATCTTGAACGCCATTTCCGACGAGTCGACCTCGTGGAAAGCGCCGTCGAGCAGCGTGACCTTCAGGTTCACCAGCGGGTAGCCGGCCAAGACGCCGTACTGCATGGCGTCTTGCGCGCCGGCGTCCACCGAGGGGATGTACTCGCGTGGGATGCGTCCACCCGTGACCTTGTTCTCGAACTCGTAGGTCGCACCGTCCTCGCCCCTGAACGGCTCGATGGCGATGAGCACCTTCGCGAACTGGCCCGAGCCGCCGGTCTGCTTCTTATGGGTGTACTCGACCTTGTCGACTGTCCGCTTGATGGTCTCCTTATAGGCCACCTGCGGCTTGCCGACATTGGCCTCGACCTTGAACTCGCGGCGCATCCGATCCACCAGGATGTCCAGGTGCAACTCGCCCATGCCACCGATCACGGTCTGGCCGGTCTCGACGTCCTGGTGCACCTTGAAGGTCGGATCCTCTTCGGCGAGCTTCTGGATCGAGAGGCTCAGCTTCTCCTGGTCGCTCTTGGTCTTGGGCTCGATCGCCACCTCGATCACCGGATCGGGGAAGGTCATCGACTCCAGCACGATCTGCTGGTTGGGGTCGCTCAGGGTGTCACCGGTGGTGGTGTCCTTGAGGCCGATCACCGCGTAGATGTGGCCGGCACTGGCCGTGTCCACTGGGTTTTCTTTGTTGGAGTGCATCTGGAACAGCTTGCCCAGCCGCTCCTTCTTGCCCTTGGTGGCGTTGATGACCTGTGACCCCGAATCGACCTTGCCCGAATACACGCGCACGTAGGTGAGCTTGCCGAAGAACGGGTGCGTGGCGACCTTGAACGCCAGGGCGGAGAACGGCTCGTCGGTCGACGGCTTGCGCGTGACCTCCTCGTCCTCCTTGCCGGGAGCGTGGCCCACGGCAGGCGGCACGTCAAGCGGTGAAGGCAGGTAGTCGATCACGGCGTCAAGCATGGGCTGCACGCCTTTGTTCTTGAACGCGCTACCGCACAGCACCAGGTAGGCCTCGGAACTGATGGTGAGCTTGCGCAGCGCACCCTTGATCTCCTCGACCGACAATTCCTCGCCCCCGACGTACTTCTCCAGCAGCACCTCGTCGGTCTCGGCGACCGCCTCGAGCAGCTTGGTGCGGTACTCGTCGGCCTTCTCCTGAAGTTCCTCAGGGATGTCGATGGTCTCGTAGGTCTCGCCGAGCTTGGTCTCGCCCCGCCACACCTTGGCCTTCATCTCTACCAAGTCGACGACGCCCTCGAAGTCACCCTCAGAGCCGACCGGCAGCTGGATCGGGATGACGTTGGCGCCGAGGCGCTCCTCCATCGTGCGTACCGAGAAATAGAAGTCGGCGCCGATCTTGTCCATCTTGTTGACGAAGCAGATGCGTGGGACGTCGTACTTGTCGGCCTGCCGCCAAACCTGCTCGGACTGCGGCTCGACACCCTCCTTGCCGTCGAAGACGGCCACGGCGCCATCGAGGACGCGAAGCGAGCGCTCCACCTCGACGGTGAAGTCCACGTGCCCCGGGGTGTCGATGATGTTGATCTGGTTGCCGTTCCAGAAGCAGGTGGTAGCCGCGGAGGTGATGGTGATCCCCCGCTCCTGCTCCTGCTCCATCCAGTCCATGGTGGCGGCGCCGTCGTGCACCTCACCGATCTTGTAGCTGATGCCGGTGTAGTAGAGGATGCGCTCGGTCGTCGTCGTCTTGCCGGCATCGATGTGCGCCATGATGCCGATATTGCGGACCTTCGTCAGGTCGGTCAGCACGTCCTTCTGTGCCACAGAAGTCTTCCCACTCTTTCCATTGCTTAGTTAGCTGTCTTTCTTGCCTCCGGCCTCATCGCCGGGGCTGTCACCAGCGGTAATGCGCGAAGGCGCGGTTTGCCTCGGCCATCTTGTGGGTGTCCTCACGTCGTTTGACGGCGGCCCCGAGGCCATTGCTGGCATCCAAGATCTCGTTTGCCAGGCGCTCGGTCATGGTCTTCTCCCGACGCTGCCGCGAGAAGCTGACAAGCCAGCGCAACGCCAGCGTGGTGGACCGATCGGGACGCACCTCGACCGGCACCTGGTAGGTGGCGCCACCAACGCGGCGGCTGCGCACCTCCAGGGCCGGCTTGACATTGTCCAGAGCCCGCTTGAGCGTGATCACCGGATCGGTGCCGGTCTTCTCGCGGGCATTTTCGAGCGCTGCATATACAATGCGCTCGGCCAGGGATTTCTTCCCCTGCATCAAAACTTTGTTGACCAGCTGGGTGACCAACTGCGACCCGTAGACCGGGTCGTTGACCAGCGGGCGCTTCGGCGCTGGCCCCTTGCGCGGCATTAGCTCTTCTCCTTCTTGGCGCCATAACGGCTGCGAGCCTGCTTGCGGTTCTTGACTCCCTGGGTGTCGAGCGAACCGCGGATGATCTTGTAGCGCACACCGGGCAGGTCTTTGACTCGGCCACCACGCACCAGCACCATCGAGTGCTCCTGCAGGTTGTGGCCCTCGCCGGGGATGTAGGCCGTGACCTCGACCTGACTCGTCAGCTTCACGCGCGCGACCTTCCGAAGCGCCGAGTTCGGCTTCTTCGGAGTGGTGGTGTACACGCGGGTGCATACGCCACGGCGCTGCGGGCTGCCCTTGAGAGCCGCGGTCTTGACCTTGGCGACCTTATCGCGGCGACCCTTACGGACCAGCTGCTGAATGGTTGGCATCTACCGGCTTTCTCTGTTGATGTTCGACGTATTCTTGGCGGTTTTCAAGTCTTCGTACTGCAGTTATGCCTAGCCGCACTACCCCGCGGCCGGGTGTGTCGCACGCGCTGCGCGCCGGAAGAGACCCGATGCATCATGGACATGCGAATTTGCCCGGCATCCACTTCCTTACGGTTAGGCGCCGTAAGCCGCCAGGCACGAGCATCCACGATACCCGCCGCCGGTCTTGCAGGTCAAAGCGGCGGCCTAACCCCTGGCACCGTCGCCTGCGGTGCGCCTGTCCAGACCAGCCGCCAGCCGCAACACCATGTCGGAGAACAAGGCATCCGTGTCGATGTCGTCCATGACACCGGTCATTTCCAGCAACACGAAGCCGTGCAGTGCAGACCAGAACTCCAGCGCCGCGTAGAAGGCCTCGTCACCGTCAAGACCGTAGGAGGACAGCACGGCGATCACGGGTGCGGCCGCGCCCCTGGTGGCGGCTGTGTATTCAGGGTCATCACCGCCGAATGGCATCCGGGTGAACGCCGAGTACCGACCGGGGTGGTGATGAGCGTAGCTGCGGTAGGCACCAGCCATGACCAGCACCGCGTCATCGCGGGCACGACCCTCGCCGACCCTGTTCAGCATCGTGATGATGTCGTCGATGACCCGGATCCGCACCGCGCGGCGCAGGTCCTCCAGGCTGTCCACGTGGTTGTACAACGACGGTCCCTTGGTCCCCAGTTGCGTGGCCAGCGCGTTGATGGTCAGTGCGTCCCAGCCCTCCCGGTCCAGGAAAGTCAGTGCGCCGTCGACGATGCCTTCGCGACTCAGCCTGGCCGGGCGGGAGGCGGCTCTCCCCGCACGCTGGCGCCCAGCCGCCGACGGCGGTTCCGGCTGAGCTGCCATGGCGGTTGCCCTTCGATTGCGATGGTCGGGTTCGGGTCACCACACTTCACTTCGCGGTGAACGTAACGCTTAACTAATGACTCTAGTTGACGCCGGCCGTGATACTACGGCGCCAGAGCGGGGCATGCGGGCCCGGTAAATGCAAATAAGTCTGCCATCGGGCAGGCGAATGCACGTAGTCTCATTCAAGGCTCATTCGAGCAGATCACCCGCAATGCGAAGGGGGCCCGCAGTGAACTGGACAACCGTCGCCGGGTCGCTGGCTACCTGTGTCATCGCCATCGCTGCCAGCCCCGCCGCCCCACCACCGGTCGCGCACGCCAAGAACGGCGACACCCACGTTATCGGGGAGGGCATCGAGCAGACGCTGGACTGCAACGATTCGACGCTGTTGGTCAATGGCACGCGTAATAGCGTCACCGCGCTGGGGAACTGCTATGCGGTGACGGTGATGGGCTCGTCCAACACCGTCGTCGCCGACTCGATCTCGCACGACATCACCGTCTACGGCTGGGACGAGACGGTGTTCTACCACAGCGGCCAGCCGTTCATCTGGGACCGCGGCCGGGAACTGGGCATGACCAACCGGCTCCAGCAGGTGCCAGGCTGAGGCACGGCACCGCCATCCAATCGAGGGAAATCGAGGAACAATGCCCGCCCACATCATTGACTACTCATCCAGGCTGGCCGCGCTCGCCGTGGCACCGGCCGTCGCAGCACTCCTGTTGGCCGGTTGCAGTTCGACGGCCAATCCGCCCGCTGGCTCCACAACGACAACAACGACGAGCCGCCCGACGACGACGACGAGTGGCGGAGCGGCGCCGACGACAGGCACGAGCGGGGCGAGCACCACCGCGTCAATCGAGATCGGCAACACGATCAACTACGGATCTATGGGGACAACTACCACCCTGGACTGCGCCGATGGCAAATCACTGAACGTCGGCGGTTCCGACAACACGCTGACCATCACGGGCACCTGCGCGACGGTGTCCATCGGCGGTACGAACAACAAGATCACCATCGACAAGGTCAATACCCGCATCACCGTGCTGGGGCTCGACAACACCATCACCTACAAAGACGGTGACCCCAAGGTCGACAACCTCGGCTCGGGCAACACCATCAACAAAGGCAGCTGACTGCCGCCACTCGGTCACGACCCTGCGGGCGCGCCGCCCCGCCCCGCGCCCGCGGCGAACCGCCCGGCCCCATCCATGGCCTCGGCGGCAACCCGCGACATGCTGGCGAATTCGGCGTCGAGCGCTTCGGATTCCGTTGCGCCCCACTGATGTAGCGCCGAAAGCCGATCGGCCCGCAGGCACTGCTGCGGCAGCGCCGCCAGTTGAGCCGCCAGTTCCTCCGCCGCCTGGCGCGCTTGCCCTTTGGGCACCACCCGATTCGCCAACCCGATCGCCAGCGCTTCGTCGGCCGCCACGGCGCGGCCGGTGAGTATCATGTCCATCGCGCGGCTGTGTCCGATCAGCCGGGGCAGTCGCACGGTGCCGCCGTCGATGAGCGGTACCCCCCATCGCCGGCAGAACACCCCGAACACGGCGTCCTCCTCGGCTACCCGCAGATCACACCAGATGGCCAACTCCAGACCCCCGGCGACGGCGTACCCGCTCACAGCGGCGATCACCGGTTTGGACAGCACCATCCGTGTCGGCCCCATCGGACCCGGGCCCGTCCGGTGCACGGCGTTGGCCTCGGGTGTGCCGAAGGCCTTGAGATCGGCTCCGGCACAAAAGGTTCCGCCATCGCCCCACAACACGGCGACAGACGCGGCGTCGTCGCGGTCGAATTCGGAGAACGCCGCGTACAGCGCGGCGGCCGTCGGGCCGTTGACCGCATTGCGCGCGCCTGGCCGGTTGAGGATCACCGTGGTCACCGGGCCATTGCGCTCTACCCGCACCGGATCACTCATGTCACCTCCACGAGTTGGGTTGGTTCACGTCGCTGCGCCAGCTCGGTGGCGAAGTCGTGGTAAGCGTCGCGCAGCCGGGCGCCGGGCCAATCGGCGGGCAGTAGTTCGGCCGGCAGCATCGGATCGGTGAGCAGGTGGCGCACCATGGCCGCGGCCACCACAAACCGGCTGGGCACGTCTGACGCCCGCCTCTTCTGGGCCATTTCGCCGAGCAGCCGGTGGCCGGTTTCCGCCCACGCGGGCAAGTCCCATAGCTCGGCGGCCAGCTGAGCGGGGGCGTCGTCGCGGGCCTTGAGGACCCGGACCCGGGCCGCCACATCCGGATCCAGATCCAGGTCGAGGTTGTCCGGCCTCATCCACACCCCTTCCCGCAGCTCACTAAAGCGCTTGTCGTGCATCGTGTTTCGCAGTGCGGCCCGGGCGCGAGCATCGGTGCCCACGGTGGTGACGATCACTACGAGCCACTCGCCGCGCCAGACCCGGGTCCGTGGGCGCATAGCGTCGTCCTGCCTGCGCTGGCGGGCCAGCAATCGATCCGAAAGCCGGTAGCCGTCGGCGGACCGGATCAGGTCGCCGGCGCTGACCATGCGGGTCAGTGCGACCCGCAACGTCGCCTCTTTGATGCCGAAATCGGCGGTCAGACTGATCAATTCGCTGGCGCTGGCCCACGCCGGGTGGGCACCGAGCAGCACGCTGAGCACCACCGACCGGGCCGTCATGTTGGGCATGGCCTACACCCCGGATGCTTGACGGCCGTAATCGCCGAATGGTTCGTCGCGATGCCGCACCGCATCCCGGAAGCCATGCTCGACCGCGTCGGCGACGAAGGCGTGCCCCTCCGGGGTGTGCCGGGCAGCACCGTCGAACACGGTGCTGACCATCCTGCTGGTGGCCACACCTTGTTGCAGCAGAGCCGAATTCAGCGCGAGCTTGACCATGATCAGCTGATTGACCGGCACCGCCGCGATCCGCTGTACGAGTCGCTCGGTGCGCTCGTCGAGGTCTTCTGGGTCCGGCGCCTCAACCGCCAGACCCCATTCGGCGGCTTGCGCGCCGGTGATGCAATCGCCGGTGAACAGTAGGCGTTTCGCGCGCTGGTCGCCGAGCCGGTGCGCCCACAGGCCGGCCGCCGGAACCCCCCACACCCGCGTCGGCGGGTAGCCGATCTTGGCGTCGGCGGCGGCGATCACCTGGTCGGCGTGCAGAGCGATGTCGGTGCCGCCGGCCACGCAATAGCCGTGGATCTTGACCACCGTCGGTTTGTCGGCGTGCATCAGGCTGGAGAACCCGCGCACAAAGCGGCTCATCATCTGGTAGTCGATCATCGGGTCCCACGGCTGATTCGGCAGATGATTGACGGCCTGAGTCTTACCGTCCAGCACGGTGCCCTGGTAGGCGCCTTTAGGACCGGTCACGCCGCCCGCCGAGCCGGTGCGATCGGCATAGACGCTCAGGTCGAAGCCCGCGCAGAAACCCTCGCCGCGACCAGACACCAAGATGACGTGCACGTTCGGGTCAAGATCGGCACGCTCGACCAACGCCGAGAGCTCCAGCGGCGTGTCTGCGACGATCGCATTGCCCTTTTCCGGCCGATTGAAGGTGATCCGCGCAACCCTGTCGGTGACCTCATAGGTCATCGTTTTCAGGTTGTCGAAGTCGACCGCTCTGATCGCGTGAGTCATATTGGGAGTCAGCCCTTTACCAGGGCTCGCTCCAAAATCGGCGCAAGGTCAAGTCCGGCCGGCATGGTGCCGAACGCCCCGCCCCACTGCCCATCGAGCCGGGTCGTCAGGAAGGCCTCGGCAACGGCGGGATGCCCGTGGCGCACCAGCAGCGAGCCCTGCAGCGCCAGACAGATGTCCTCGGCGACCTTGCGGGCGCGGTAGGCGATGGTGTCCAAGTCGGTTAGCTCGTACCGCAGCCGTTCGACGTGGGCGGCCAGCCGCGGATCCTGGCCGGCGCTCTCGCTCAGCTCATCGAACAGCACCTCGACGCATTCGGGGCGAGTTGCCATGGCGCGCAACGTATCCAGCGCACTGACGTTGCCCGACCCCTCCCAGATGCCCATCAGCGGCGCCTCGCGGTACAACCGTGGCATCCCGGAATCCTCGACGTAGCCGTTGCCGCCCAGACATTCCAGCGCTTCTGCGGCATGCGGGGTGGAGCGCTTGCACACCCAGTACTTGCTGGCCGCCAGGCCGATTCGGCGCAGCAGCGCTTCTTTTTGGTCGCCGCGCAGCGCGTTGTCGGTGGCGCCGGCCATCCGCATCGCGACCATGGTGGCGGCCTCAGCCTCCACGGCCAGGTCCGCCAGCACGTTGCGCATGAGCGGCTGGTCGATCAGGTAGGAGCCAAAGGCTTTTCGGTGCTGGGCATGGTGGATCGCGCGGGTTAGGCCGGTGCGCATGCTGGTGGCGCTGCCCAGGGTGCAGTCCAGCCGGGTCAGGTTGACCATCTCGATGATAGTGGGAACGCCGCGGCCCTCCTCGCCGACCAGCCACGCGATCGCGCCGTCGTATTCGACCTCGCTGGAGGCGTTGGCGTGGTTGCCGAGCTTGTCCTTCAGCCGCTGCAAGAACATCCGGTTGCGGGTGCCGTCGGGCAACAGCCGGGGCAGCATGAAGCACGACAGCCCGCCCGGCGCCTGCGCCAGTACCAGGAAGATGTCACACATCGGCGCCGAGGTGAACCACTTGTGACCGGTCAGACGGTAGGTGCCGTCGCCGTTGGGAGTCGCCTCGGTGGTGCCGGCACGCACATCGGAGCCGCCTTGTTTCTCGGTCATCGACATGCCCGCGGTGATGCCAGGTTTGGTGGTGGCCAGCTTGAGCTCCGGGTCGTATTCGCGGCTGGTCAGTAGCGGCTCGTAAACCTTTGCCAGTTCGGGGTTGTAGCGCAGGGCCGGGACGACAGCGTAGGTCATCGAGATCGGGCACACGTGCCCGGGTTCGCAGTTCCACGCCGACATCTTGGCGGCGCGCACCACATGCGCACCCGGGCGGTCGTCGGCCCACGGCGCGGCGGGCAGGCCGTGGGCGATCGCCGCGCGCATCAGCTCGTGGTAGGCCGGGTCGTACTCCACCTCGTCGACGCGGTGACCGTAGGCGTCGTGGGTATGCAGGATGGGGCGGTTGCGGTCGGCGAGCTCACCCCAGCGCTGCGCTTGCTTCGATCCGGACAGTGCGCCAACTTCGTTCACCTCGTCCAGGCCCCACTGCCCGCCCTCGCGGATCAATGCCTCGACGAGCACCGGGAAGGCTGCAGGGTTGTAGTTCTCCAGGGGCGGAACCTGGTTGGTGACGGCATGGGTATCTGGCATGCCACTCATGTTACATTTTTTCAACAACTGCACAAGAGATGTAACGTCAGCGCTCGTTAGCGCGAATGCGCGGTAGCGAAGGGAGGCCACTTGTGGCCGCCGCCGTCGACGGTAACGAGCACAACACTGCGGTTGTTGGCGCATCCGGCGCTCGACGTGCTCACCAGACCGCTGGTCGTCGCGATCGGGGCGCCGCAGCACTGATTGATTTTGCGCCACAAGGCATTCACCCGCAGCACCGACGGACGCGCTCGCGTCCGCCGACATTGATGGTGTGAAGGATGGTGCCATTCACGAAGCCCGACGGCGGCGTCTGCCCCCTCAGCGAACAGCAGGCGATCACCAGGACGACCCCGAGCAGCACGGCCAAGCCGGCGCAGCATAGCTCAACGTTAAGCGCGCCGGCCTGGAAGTCAGCCGCTTGTTTTTTCGCGCAAGAACGCGATGTCGTCCTTGCGGCCCTCGTCGGCGGTTTCGCAGATAACAGGCGCATCGGCGGCCTTGACCGCCGCTACCAGCAGATCGGTATCGATCTGGCCGCTGCCCAAGTTGGCGTGGCGGTCACGACCCGAGCCCGCAGGGTCCTTGGAATCGTTGCAGTGCACCAGGTCGATGCGACCGGTGATGGCCTTGATGCGATCCACGGCATCCACCAGCGCCTCACCCGCCGCCCATGTGTGGCACGTGTCCAGGCAGAAGCCAATCCCGGTGTCGCCGATGACATCCCAGAGTCGGGCGATGGTGTCGAAATGGCGCGCCATCGCGTGGTCGCCGCCGGCGGTGTTTTCCAGGTAAACGGGAACCTTGGTTTCCAACCGGTCGAGCGCTTTGCGCCAGCGCTGGAACCCCTCCTCGAGGTCGTTGTCGTCGGCGACATGGCCACCATGGACGATCACCGCCGCGGCGCCGATGTCGGCCGCTGCGTCGCATGTCTCCTGCAGGATCTTGCGCGACGGGATCCGGACCCGGTTATTCGCCGACGCGACGTTGATCAGGTAGGGCGCATGCACGTACACCGGCAGGGCCGCAGCCCTGAGGCGAGCGGCGTCCTCGCGCGGCTTGGGCGCCTTCCAGCTCTGTGGGTTGCCGAGGAAGATTTGCACGACGTGAGCGCCCTCGGCCTCCGCTGCGGCCAGCGGGTCCTGCGGGCTGACATGCGAACCGATGAGCACGTAGCCAGTGTAGTGAGAATCACGGCCTCAGCGTGAAGCCAGCTTCACGTTCGAACTCGAGTGTGAAACCAGCTTCACGTTCGGCGCGGGAGCCTCGATGCGCGCGAAAAGCCCCGGGCGGACCCGGGGCTTTTCGCGCCAATAACTACCGGTAGTCGCTGTACCCGTAGTCGTCCAGCGGAACCGCGGCACCGGTGGCCTGGCCGAAGTCCGGGCTGTAGTACTGATCCTCGTAGGACGGGATCGTGTACGCCGCAGCGCGGGCCTCCTCGGTGGGCTGCACCTGGATGTTGCGATACCGGTTGATACCGGTACCGGCCGGGATCAGCTTTCCGATGATCACGTTCTCCTTCAGACCTTGCAGCTTGTCGCTGCGGCAGTTGATCGCCGCATCGGTCAGCACTCGCGTGGTCTCCTGGAACGACGCCGCAGACAGCCACGAGTCGGTGGCCAGCGATGCCTTCGTGATACCCATCAGCACCGGACGGCCGGCCGCGGGCTCGCCGCCCTCGGCCACCACCCGCCGGTTCGCCGCCTCGAACTCCGCACGGTCGATCAGCGAGCCGGGCAAGAATTCCGTCGAGCCCGAATCGATGATGGTCACCCGGCGCAGCATCTGGCGGACGATCACCTCGATGTGCTTGTCGTGGATCGACACACCCTGAGCGCGGTAGACCTCCTGGGTCTCCCGGACGAGGTGGATCTGGACCTGGCGGGGGCCTTGCACCCGCAGCACCTCGTGCGGGTCGGCGGAGCCTTCCATCAGCTGCTGGCCCACCTCGACGTGGTCACCGTCGGAGAGCACCCGTTCGGAACCGTCGTCGTGCTTGAACACCCGCAGCCGTTGCCGCTTGGAGAGCTTGTCGTAGACCACTTCTTCGCCACCGTCGTCGGGAATGACGGTGATCTTGTAGAAGCGCTCGCCCTCCTCGAGACGGACACGGCCGGTGACATCGGCGATCGGCGCCTTGCCGCGCGGCACGCGGGCCTCGAACAGCTCCTGGACACGGGGCAGACCGCCGGTGATGTCCTCACCCACACCACCCTGGTGGAAGGTACGCATGGTCAGCTGCGTGCCGGGCTCACCGATGGACTGGGCCGCCACGATGCCGACGGCCTCACCGATGTCGACCAGCTTGCCGGTGGCCATCGACCGCCCGTAACAGGTCGCGCACACGCCGGTGCCGGTGGTGCAGGTCAGCACCGAGCGCACCTTGATCTGCGTGATGCCCGCCGCCAGCAAGGCGTCGATCGACGGGTCACCCAGGTCCTCACCGCGCCGCACGACGACGTTGCCGGCCTCGTCGACCGCGTCAGTGCCGAGAGTCCGCGCGTAAGCCGATGTTTCGATGTACGGGTCACGGATCAGGGTACCGTCGGGTTGACGCTCGGCCAGCTCCACCATGATGCCGCGCTCGGTCTGGCAGTCGTGCTCACGGACGATGACGTCCTGGCTCACGTCCACCAGACGACGGGTCAGGTACCCCGAGTCAGCGGTACGCAACGCGGTGTCGGCCAAGCCCTTTCGAGCGCCGTGGGTGTTGATGAAGTACTCCAGCACGGTCAGGCCCTCGCGGAACGACGACTTGACCGGACGCGGGATGAACTCACCCTTGGGGTTGGTCACCAAACCCTTCATGCCGGCCAGCGTGCGGGTCTGGGTGAAGTTACCCGTGGCACCCGAGTCGACGATCGTGATGATCGGGTTGTCGCTGGGGTAGTGCTCCCGCAGCGCCTGGCCGACCTCGTCGGTGGCTTCCTTCCAGATCTCCACCAGCGCCTCGTTGCGCTCGTCGTGGTTCAAAGCACCACGCTGGAACTGCTTTTCGACCTTCTCGGCCCGCTCTTCGTAGTGGTCGAGGATCTCCTGCTTGCGCGGCGGAACCAGCACGTCGGCCATCGACACGGTCACGCCGCTGCGGGTCGCCCAGTAGAAGCCGGCGTCCTTGAGCTTGTCGACGGTCTGCGCGACCACGATCATCGGGTAGCGCTCGGCCAGGTCGTTGATGATGGCAGCCTGCACTTTCTTGTGCATCTGCTTGTTCACGAACGGATAGCCATGCGGCAGCAGCTCGTTGAACATCACCCGGCCCAGCGTGGTCTCGGCCATCCACGCATACCCCGGCTGCCAGCCATTGGCGCCGAACAGCTCCGCCTCGATCTCAGCGGGCGGACGCAGCTGGGTCAGCCGCACCTTGATCTTGGCCCGTACCGACAGCACACCGCGGTCGAACGCCATGATCGCCTCGGCCGGCGAGGAGTACGCACCCGACTCGGGGCGGTCTCCGGCGGCCGGCCGGTATTCGCCGGTGTCGCCCTCGACCTCGGTGGTCAGGTAGTACAACCCGGTCACCATGTCCAGTCGCGGCATGGCCAGTGGGCGGCCGGACGCCGGCGACAGGATGTTGTTCGACGACAGCATCAGAATGCGCGCCTCGGCCTGTGCCTCGGCGCTCAGCGGCAGGTGCACCGCCATCTGGTCACCGTCGAAGTCGGCGTTGAACGCCTCACACACCAACGGGTGCAGCTGGATTGCCTTGCCTTCCACCAGCATCGGCTCGAAGGCCTGGATACCCAGCCGGTGCAGGGTGGGTGCGCGGTTCAGCAGCACCGGATGCTCGGCGATGACCTCTTCGAGGACATCCCACACCTGCGGACGCTGACGCTCGACCATTCGCTTGGCGCTCTTGATGTTCTGCGCGTGGTTGAGGTCGACGAGCCGCTTCATCACGAACGGCTTGAACAACTCCAGCGCCATCAGCTTGGGCAGACCGCACTGGTGCAGCTTGAGCTGCGGGCCGACCACGATGACGCTGCGGCCCGAGTAGTCGACGCGCTTACCGAGCAGGTTCTGGCGGAACCGGCCCTGCTTGCCCTTGAGCAGATCCGACAGTGACTTCAGCGGACGGTTGCCGGGTCCCGTGACAGGTCTCCCCCTGCGGCCATTGTCGAACAGCGCGTCCACGGACTCTTGCAGCATCCGCTTCTCGTTGTTGACGATGATCTCGGGAGCACCGAGGTCGATCAGCCTCTTGAGCCGGTTGTTGCGGTTGATCACCCGGCGGTACAGGTCGTTGAGGTCGCTGGTGGCGAACCGGCCACCGTCGAGCTGCACCATCGGGCGCAACTCCGGCGGGATCACCGGCACCGCGTCGAGCACCATGCCCATCGGCGAGTTGCCCGACTGCTGGAATGCAGCCACCACCTTCAGCCGCTTGAGGGCACGGAGCTTCTTCTGCCCCTTGCCGCTTCGAATGACCTCACGCAGCGTATCGGCCTCGGCGTCGATGTCGAAATTCTCGATCAGCTTCTGGATCGACTCCGCACCCATGGCGCCGGTGAAGTATTCGCCGTAGCGGTCGACGATTTCGCGGTAGAGGTTCTCGTCGACGATCAGCTGCTTTGGGGCCAGCTTGGTAAAGGTGTTCCAGATGTCCTCGAGGCGGTCCAGCTCACGCTGCGCACGGTCGCGGAGCTGGCGCATCTCCCGCTCGCCGCCGTCGCGAACCTTGCGCCGCGCATCGGCTTTGGCGCCCTCGGCCTCCAGCTCGGCAAGGTCGGCCTCCAGCTTCTGCGCCCGGGCCTCCAGGTCAGCGTCGCGCTGATCCTCAACGCCCTTGCGCTCCACCATTATTTCGGCCTCGAGCGTCGACAGCTCGTTGTGCCGCATTTCCTCATCTACCGAGGTGATCACGTACGCGGCGAAGTAAATGATCTTCTCGAGGTCCTTGGGGGCCAGGTCCAGCAGGTACCCCAACCGCGAAGGCACACCCTTGAAGTACCAGATGTGCGTGACGGGCGCGGCCAGCTCGATGTGACCCATCCGCTCGCGACGCACCTTGGCGCGGGTCACCTCGACGCCGCAACGCTCACAGATGATGCCCTTGAAGCGGACGCGCTTGTACTTGCCGCAGTAGCACTCCCAGTCGCGAGTCGGTCCGAAGATCTTCTCGCAGAACAGGCCGTCCTTCTCCGGCTTCAGCGTGCGGTAGTTGATCGTCTCCGGCTTCTTGACCTCGCCGAAAGACCATTGCCTGATGTCCTCCGCGGTGGCCAGACCAATGCGGAGTTCATCGAAGAAGTTGACGTCGAGCACGTAACTCCCTTTCCCCTTGCGGGATTAGTAACCAGCTGATTTACGCAAGATCCTCGACAGACGCGGATTCGTTGCGGGACAAGTTGATTCCGAGGTTGGCCGCTGCCCGCTCCAGGTCCTCGTCCTCGCCTTCGCGCAGCTCGATCGCCGCACCATCCGACGACAGCACCTCGACGTTGAGGCACAGCGACTGCAGCTCCTTGAGCAGCACCTTGAACGACTCGGGGATACCCGGCTCCGGGATGTTCTCGCCCTTGACGATCGCCTCGTAGACCTTGACCCGACCGACGGTGTCGTCGGACTTGATGGTCAACAGCTCCTGCAGCGTGTACGCGGCACCGTAGGCCTGCATGGCCCAGCACTCCATCTCACCGAACCGCTGGCCACCGAACTGCGCCTTACCACCGAGCGGCTGCTGGGTGATCATCGAGTACGGGCCGGTGGAGCGGGCGTGGATCTTGTCGTCCACCAGGTGGTGCAGCTTCATGATGTACATGTAGCCAACGGTCACCGGGTACGGGAACGGCTCACCGCTGCGGCCGTCGAACAGCACCGCCTTGCCGTCGCCGTCCACCAGCACCTCACCGTCGCGGTTGGGCAGCGTGCAGGACAGCAGCCCCTGCAGCTCCGCCTCCCGGGCGCCATCGAACACCGGTGTCGACACGATGGCGTTCGCCTCCGCGTGCAGCAGGTCTTCCGGCAGGTTGCCAGCCCAATCCGGAACTCCCTTGCCGGTGTCGACCTTCCAACCGCTGTGAGCACACCAGCCAAGGTGGGTCTCCAGGATCTGGCCGATGTTCATCCGTCGCGGCACACCGTGAGTGTTCAAGATGATGTCCACCGGCGTGCCGTCCGGCAGGAACGGCATATCCTCTTGCGCCAGGATCTTGCCGATCACGCCCTTGTTGCCGTGCCGCCCGGCCAGCTTGTCGCCGTCGGAGATCTTCCGCTTCTGGGCCACGTAGACACGCACCAGCTCGTTGACACCGGCCGGCAATTCGTCATCGTCCTCGCGGGAGAACACCCGGATGCCGATGACCTTGCCGGACTCGCCGTGCGGCACCTTCAGTGAGGTGTCGCGGACCTCGCGGGCCTTCTCACCGAAGATGGCCCGCAGCAGCCGCTCCTCGGGCGTCAGCTCGGTCTCCCCCTTCGGGGTGACCTTGCCGACCAGGATGTCGCCGTCACGAACCTCGGCACCGATCCGCACGATGCCGCGTTCGTCGAGGTCGGCGAGCACCTCGTCGGAGACATTCGGGATGTCGCGGGTGATCTCCTCGGCACCCAGCTTGGTGTCGCGGGCGTCGATCTCGTGCTCCTCGATGTGGATCGAGGTGAGGATGTCCTCCTCGACGAGCCGGTTGGAGAGGATGATCGCGTCCTCGTAGTTGTGGCCCTCCCACGGCATGATCGCCACCAGCAGGTTCTTGCCCAGCGCCATCTCGCCGTTTTCGGTACACGGACCGTCGGCAACGACCTGGCCGGCCTCGACCCGGTCTCCGGCGTCCACGACCGGCGACTGGTTGGCACACGTGCCGTGGTTGGAGCGTTCGAACTTGCGCATCCGGTAGGTGTGCCGGGTGCCGTCGTCAGCCATCACGGTGATGTAGTCGGCGGACACTTCCTCGATCACCCCGGCCTTCTCGGCGACGACGACGTCGCCGGCGTCGATCGCCGCGCGCAACTCCATACCGGTGCCCACCAGCGGCGCCTCACTGCGCACCAGCGGAACCGCCTGGCGCTGCATGTTGGCGCCCATCAGGGCACGGTTGGCGTCGTCGTGCTCGAGGAAGGGGATCATCGCGGTGGCCACCGACACCATCTGGCGTGGCGAGACGTCCATGTAGTCCACCTCGGATGAGGACACATACTCGACCTCACCCGCTTTGCGGCGAACCAGGACACGCGGCTCGGCGAACCGGCCGTCGGCGTCGAGCGGCGAGTTGGCCTGCGCCACGACGTGACGGTCCTCCTCGTCGGCGGTCAGGTAGCGGATCTCGTCGGTGACCACACCGTCGACCACCTTGCGGTACGGCGTCTCGATGAACCCGAACGGGTTGACCCTCGCGTACACCGACAGCGAGCCGATCAGACCGATGTTGGGCCCTTCCGGGGTCTCGATCGGGCACATCCGGCCGTAGTGCGAGGGGTGCACGTCGCGGACCTCCAGGCCGGCACGCTCACGCGACAGACCACCCGGGCCCAGTGCCGACAGACGACGCTTGTGGGTGAGGCCCGACAACGGGTTGTTCTGGTCCATGAACTGCGACAGCTGGCTGGTGCCGAAGAACTCCTTGATCGCGGCGACCACCGGCCGGATGTTGATCAACGTCTGCGGCGTGATCGCCTCGACGTCCTGCGTGGTCATCCGCTCCCGGACCACCCGCTCCATCCGCGACATGCCTACCCGGATCTGGTTCTGGATCAGCTCGCCGACGGTACGCAGCCGGCGGTTGCCGAAGTGGTCGATGTCGTCGGTCTCCACCGGAACCTCGACACCGCCCGGAACAGTCATAACTGCGGGCTGGCCATCCTGAGCAGCGTGGTGCAGGCGCACCAGATACTCGATGGTGGCGACGACGTCTTCCTCGGTCAGTGTCGACGACGTAATCGGCTCACCGGTGTGCAGCCCCAGTTTCTTGTTGACCTTGTAGCGGCCGACGCGGGCCAGGTCGTAGCGCTTCTCCTTGAAGAACAGGTTCTCCAGCAGGGTCTGCGCGGACTCCTTGGTCGGCGGCTCGCCCGGACGCAACTTGCGGTAGATGTCCAGCAGCGCCTCGTCGGTGCTGGCGGTGTTGTCCTTCTCCAGCGTCGACATCATGATCTCGGAGAAACCGAACCGCTCGGTGATCTGCTCGCTGGTCCAGCCCAGCGCCTTGAGCAGCACGGTGACGGGCTGCCGGCGCTTGCGGTCGATACGCACACCGACGGTGTCGCGCTTGTCGACGTCGAACTCCAGCCAGGCGCCGCGGCTTGGAATCACCTTGACGCTGTGCAGCAACTTCTCGGTGGACTTGTCGATGGTCTCGTCGAAGTACACACCGGGTGAGCGCACCAACTGGCTGACGACCACGCGCTCGGTCCCGTTGATGATGAATGTGCCCTTCTCGGTCATCATCGGGAAGTCACCCATGAACACCGTTTGGCTCTTGATCTCACCGGTGTTGTTGTTGATGAACTCGGCCGTGACGAACAGCGGAGCCGCGTACGTCATGTCCTTGTCTTTGCATTCGTCTACCGGCGCCTTGACTTCGTCAAAACGGGGATCGGAGAACGACAGCGACATCGAGCCGGAGAAGTCCTCGATCGGCGAGAGCTCGTAGAGCACCTCTTCGAGGCCACCCACCGGAGTGACGTCCCCACCGCCCGCGGCGGCCTCACGCCAACGCGGCGAGCCGATCAACCACTCGAACGAGTCGATCTGCACGTCAAGCAGGCCCGGAACCTCTAGCGGTTCGCGCAGCTTGGCGAAGGAAACTCGGTTAGGCGCTCCGGGCACGGAGCTATTAGAGGAACTTCCATTAGAGGAACTTTGTGGGCGATCCGTCTTGTTCTGGCGGAAATCTGCCAAGATGCATCCTTCCAGCACCTCGTGCGAGTCACGAGAACCGGGGCCACCGGCCTGTTCGTCGCGAATTGTGTCGGTTAGGCCGGCGCACGATCTGTCCGGATCTCACGCGCACATAAATAGCTAAGCCGCAGAGGGGACTCAGGCTTAGACCACGGTGTCAAGTGGCGGGTGAGGTGGGCAGGAGGTAGCCAGCGCAACGTCCAACAATAGCGCAGGACCGCGCATTCCTCAACTGCCCATCCAGGGGACATCGGCGCTGGCTGGCATCTCGACTCTCCGCTGGATACATGCTGCTCAACAGATTGGCCCGTTTAGGCCGTTCCGTCAAGAGGGCGCGGCGGCAAGTTACGCCAAGTTATCGCCGAATTCTCCGGGGTCGGCGCTTGGCGCGCTAGCCGCCGAACTCGTGCGCTTGGTACTTGTGGGTGCCCTCGAGATCGTCGAGGATCGCGGCCTGGGCCTCCTTGGGCAGGGTGTGCAGAATCTCGCGCACCCGGGCCTGGCGCCGGGCGACCGCCTTACGCTCCGGCATCCCGGGCGACGCCACGATCTGCGGCGGCACGCCCTCGATTTCCTCCACACCACCGGCGTGGTGACCCGCATCGACCAGGGCTTGCTCTTCGGCCATGGTCGCCTCGTCCTTCTCCTCCGACATGCCGATCGGCCCGATACGGCGGCCGTTGAGGAACTGTCGCACGACCGGCTCATCACTGGTCAACAGCACCTCACGCGGGCCGAACATGACCAGATGCCTGCGGAACAACATGCCCATGTTGTCCGGCACGGTGCGGGCGATGTTGATGTTGTGCGTCACGATCAGCACGGTGGCGTCGATCTGGGCGTTGATGTCGAGGATCAGCTGACTCAGGTAGGCGGTACGGACCGGGTCCAGACCCGAGTCGGGCTCGTCACACAGAATGATCTGCGGGTCGAGAACCAGAGCCCGCGCCAGGCTGGCACGCTTACGCATACCACCGGAAATCTCGCCGGGGAACTTCTTTTCGTCACCGCCCAAGCCCACCAACGAAAGCTTCTCCATGACGATGTCACGGATCTCGCCTTCCTTTTTCTTGGTGTGTTCGCGCAGCGGGAAGGCCGCGTTGTCGAAGAGGTTCATCGATCCGAACAGCGCACCGTCCTGAAACATCACGCCGAACAGCGTGCGGATCTCGTACAGTTCCTTGGCCGAGCATTCGAGGATGTCGGTGCCGTCGATGACGATCGAGCCGCGTTCCGGCCGCAGCAGACCGATGAGGGACTTCAGGAACACCGATTTGCCGGTACCCGACGGACCCAGCAGGACGCTGACCTCACCGGCAGGGATCTCCATCGTCACGTCTTCCCAAATCCTGGACGGCCCGAAGGACTTCGTTAGTCCGTTGACCTCAATAGCGACGCCCATGGGAATCCTTCCGTTGACGCTCATGCCCGCCACCTGCTCTTTTGTGTGGCATGAGTCACTGTAGCGCACCCTTGGCGGAAGGCATCAGGGGTTGTCCAGCACAGCCGAGAAAATTGGCTGAGCTGAGATCCCACCGCTGCGGGCGGGGACCACACTATTCAACGCGCGTGTTAGCCGGCCGGAGCCCAGTTGCCGTGAAAACCCAGAGGAACCCGCTGCGGCAGGTGCACGGTGGCCATCGACTCGCACGTCTGGGCATCCAGCACCAGCAGTTGACCTTCGTCACGGCCACGGTGGTAGCCGTAGCCCATGAGAACGCCGTCGTCTTCGGCACGGGCCGTGGGGTTGGGCACAAAGGCCATCTCGCCGATGAGCAGGTCGGGATCCAGTGAAGCGACGTCGCAAGACCCGGACGCGTAGTCGTGTTTGTACAGCGAGGTCGACATGGCCGAGAGCCCACCGGAGAGGTAGCCGCCCTCGAAGCCGAGGGTGTAACCGAAGCGGTGCTTGGCGCCCAGTCGGGTTTCGTTGATCCGCGGGAATTCTTGCGACCGATCGTCGCGACGTTCGGTCCTCACCGCGCCGCTCGCCAGGTTGACGGTCCAGCGGTCCAGCGAAGGCCGGCTGTCACCAGGGCCGCGCCGATCACGGTCGAACATCCGTGGGTAGCTCACAACGTCGAGCACCAGAACCTCTGCGCCGTCACGATCTTCGGAGTAGGCATTGAGGGGGTGGTAGACGTAGCAGGGTTCGATGTCGAACCAACGCAAGTCACCATTGCCGCCCTCGCGGGGCATTACCCCGATGCGCGCCGGGTAGTGCGGATTCCAGGCGTAGGGCATCCGGTCGGAGTGCTGCGGTTTGCGGTTCATCATCGCGTTGATCGGGCTCGGTACCCGGACGCGTCCGATCATCGACTGCAGCGCCAGCCGTGCCGGTAAACGCAGCCAGCGCGGCATCTTCCCCGGCAGCGCCTGCGACGGGTCGAACGTCACCGGCAGGTCGTAGATCACCACGTATTTGTCGGTCAGCGAAAAGTCGTGCATCATCGGCGACCCGCTCACCTCGATATCCACGGTGCGACGCGCCCGGCCCCCGGCGTCGATCACCGAGTACTGCACAGTCCGTCCGCGCGCGAAAGAGTAAGACACCGCGTGCAATTCGCCGGTTTGCGGGTCCCGGTGCGGATGTGCCGTGTAGCCCCCCGACAGGGTGCCGTCGAAGTCGCATGTCCCGACGGTGTCCAGCTCGTCGGTGAGCTCGTAGTTGGCGACGCCGCCCTCCACGAGAGCCAGGGTCCGTCCGGCATGGCTCAACGCATTGGTGTTGGCACCCAGGCTCAGCATGCCCGCTCGCGGGTTGAGCCGGCCGGGTGCCGGCTCGCCGAGGGTGGCGCACACTGACAGGCTGCGCACCCAGCGGTTGCGATACCAGCGGGCTTGCCCGCCGTGCAGTGCGACCCCGTGCACCATCCCATCGCCGCTGAACCAGTGATAGGCGGCCGGGTCGACCTCAGCGGCCGGGTTGGGCCCGTTGCGCAGGTAGCGGCCGTCGAGGTGTTCGGGGACGTGTCCGGTGACCGGGAGGTCGTGTGCGGTGACCTCTGTGTGTACCGGCGCCAGGAAGCCCTCGAGATAGGGGTTGCCGGCGTCGACGGTCTGGCTGGTAGTCACGTCCGAACTCCTATAACTCCGAACTCCTATAACATTGATATGACGTTGTTATAGGAACCGTACGCCGCAGCTGAGAAATGGGCAACGATGGCTTCAGAGATGATTTCACGTAGTCCTTCACAAGGGCAACGCAGCGTTCGCGACGAGATGCTGTCCGCCGCGGTCGACCTGCTCCACGAGCACGGACCCGACGCGCTGCAGACCCGCAAGGTCGCCGGCGCGGCGGGGACCTCGACGATGGCACTCTACACCCATTTCGGCGGGATGCGTGGGCTCATTGCCGAGGTCGCCGAGGAGGGCCTGCGGCAGTTCGATGCCGCGCTGAAGGTGCAGGAGACCGCTGACCCGGTCGCCGACCTGTTTGCCATCGGTGCGGCCTACCGGCGCTATGCCATCGGGCGCCCGCACATGTATCGGCTGATGTTCGGCAGCACCAGCGCACATGGCATCAATGCGCCAGCGACCAACATCCTTACGCTGACGGTCGCCGAGATCGAGCAGCGCTACCCCAGCTTCGCGCATGTGGTGCGCGGGGTGCACCGGTGCATGCTGGCGGGGCGGATCGGCGACGGTTCGCCCGCTGACGACGCGGCGGTCGTGGCCACAGCGGCGCAGTTCTGGGCGCTGATACACGGGTTCGTGATGCTCGAACTGGCCGGCTACTACGGGGACAACGGCGCGGCCGTCGCACCGGTGCTTGGTTCGATGACCTTGAAACTGCTTGTTGCTCTGGGGGATTCACCCGAGCGAGTGACAGCGTCGCGGCAGTCGGCGATGCCCGCGGGCTGAGTGCACGAAGCCCCCGGAACCACGGGCCACAAAGGCGGGTTCCGGGGGCTCGCGCGAAGTGAACTACTTGACGGTGACGGTGGCGCCGGCGGCCTCCAGCTTGGCCTTGGCCTCGTCGGCGGCCTCCTTGGCGACCTTCTCCAGCAGCGGCTTGGGTGCGCCGTCGACCAGGTCCTTGGCCTCCTTGAGGCCCAGGCCGGAGACGATCTCACGGACAACCTTGATGACGCCGATCTTCTTGTCGCCGGCGCCCTCGAGGATGACGTCGAACTCCGACTGCTCCTCGGCGGCCTCGGCGGGCGCGCCACCGGCGGCCGGACCGGCGGCGGCGACAGCGACCGGAGCGGCCGCAGTGACCTCGAAGGTCTCCTCGAACTTCTTGACGAAGTCGGAGAGCTCGAGCAGGGTCATTTCCTTGAACGCGTCAAGCAGGTCGTCGGTAGACATCTTTGCCATGGTGTGGGTCCTTCCTGGTTTCGGGTTGGTTATTCGGCTTCAGCCGGCGTCTCGGTGGGTGCGGTTGGTGGGGGAGCTTCTGTGGCCTTCTTTTCCTGTAGTGCGGCGGCGAGCCTGGCGATCTGCGAGGCCGGCGCATTGAACAGGCCGGCCGCTTTGGCGAGGTTGCCCTTCATCGCACCGGCCAGTTTGGCCAGCAACACCTCGCGGGACTCCAGGTCGGCGATGCGCTCGACTTCGGCGACCGTCAATGGGCGGCCGTCCATGTAGCCGCCCTTGATGACCAGCGCCTTGTGCTCCTTGGCGAAGGTCTTGATGGCCTTGGCGGCGTCGACCGGCTCACCGGTGACGAACGCGATGGCCGTCGGGCCGGCGAACAGTTCGTCGAGGCCCTCGACCCCGGCTTCCGAGGCCGCTCGCTTGATGAGGGTGTTCTTGGCCACCGAGTAGGTGGCCGACCCGTTCAGCGAACGGCGCAGCTCGGCCAGGTTGGCGACCGTCAGACCGCGGTATTCGGTGATCAGGGTCGCCGTCGAACTCCTGAACTGCTCTGTGATGTCTGCAACGGCGGTGGCCTTGTCAGCCCTGGCCATGCATACCTCCTGAAGTGAAAGCCATGCGACTTGTCGTCTGTGATCACCGGGGAACGACGAACGCCCCGGCGCAGGAAGCGGCCGGGGCGTTGAAATACGGCCGGCGCAAGCCGGCACTGATGCCTCGTCCTCCTGCGTGGGCCGCCGGGATGTTCCCGGACCTTCAACCGATTTCTCGGTGACCGACGGTCTTCGGTGGATCGGCAACCACAATAGCCTGACCAACCGCGGTCAGCCAAAACGGTCCACAGCTCAGGTGACCGCGATGGTCAACATGACAAAGAGCACCCCCAGGGTCGCCACCCGCAGCCAGTGCAGCCGATCCCATCGGGCCGCGAGCTCACGCGACAGCTCACCGCTGGCCAGCCGTGCCGCGATGCGGTTGTTGATCGGCACCAGCAGCGTCACCGTCAGTAGCACGACGGCGGCCATCAGGGCCGCGGCGATGCCAGACAGGTGCGGGCGACTCCCCCGCTGTTAATGGCGGCCAGCGTCAACAGCAGCAGGGTGGCGAAATACCAAAACGGCATCACCTTGCCCAGCAGCCGGCTGGCGTCGCCGCGGGCCAAGCGGAAGGAATCGTCGGGGAGTCGGGCCAAAAGCGGATTGGTGCCGGGATCATCGAGCGCCACGACGCCCGTACGGTGCCGCCCTGCGTGCACTATTCGATTTCGGGATACGGCATGACGCTGGCTCCGGTCTTGGAGAGCTTGTGCGACTGGGGACGAAAATACATGCAGCGCAAGGCGGTTGGTGTTACACCGGCGGCTGGCTGATTCCCGCCAGCCTGGCCGCACCGACCAGACCGGCCTCGCCACCGAGCTCGGCCGGCACCACACGCACGCCGGCCAGAAAGTCCAGCCCGGCATAGTCGCCCAACGCCGTGCGCAATGGGTCAAAGAGCAGGCGACCGGATTTGGCGACGCCTCCCCCCACAACGACGAGGTTGAGGTCGCAGACCGCCGCGACCGACGCGATCATCGCCGCCAGCGCGGTAGCGCCCCGACGGAATGCCCGCTCCGCCACCGGGTCCCCGGCCGCCGCCGCGGCGGCCAGGTCCCGGGCACCGGCGCCGGGCGGCGCGGACCAACCGTTGGCCCGCGCCCAGCGCACCATCGACGGGCCGGCCGCGACGGTCTCGACGCAGCCGCGGCCGCCGCACGCGCAGGGCGCGCCGTCCTGTTCGACCACCACGTGACCGACGTGACCGGCATTGCCGGTGCGTCCGGTGTAGGGGATGCCGTCGAGCACCAATCCGCCGCCCACGCCGGTGGACACCACCATGCCCAGCAGAAAGCGCGCACCACGGCCTGCGCTCTTTCCCGCTCCAAGCCAGTGCTCACCAAGCGCCATGCACACGCCGTCGCCGCCCAGCCATACCGGCACACCTGGCACCGCGGCCGCGACCCTGTCTCGCAGCGGGAAGCGACGCCAGCATGCGATGTTGATCGGGCTGACCGTGCCGGCGTGCAGGTCGATGGGGCCGGCCGAGGCGATGCCCACCGCAGACACGGGCCCGTCGGCCGCGCGCAACGCGTCGGCGATCGCGGCGGCGACGGCGGCCCAAACTTCCTCGGCGGCAGCGCCGGCCGGGGTGGGACGGGTGGCAGTGTGCATCAGCGCGCCACCGGGGTCGGCCAATCCGGCGGCGATCTTGGTGCCGCCGATGTCGAGGCAGAGGGTGAGCATGGCGATCAGTGCTTGTGGGTGTTGTCGGGTTGGCGGGGGTCGCCGGGATGCTCGTAGCCGAGAGCGAGCTGCACCAGCACGGCCCGGCGTGCGTCCAGCCACACGCGGAAGGCACGTCGCCGTGCGGCGCCCCGAAGATGCTCGATGATCGCCGATCGCACCTTGCCCAGCGGCGGGCCGACGAGCGCCGGGGCCCGCCAGCCGTGCCGGCCCGGACGCGGTTCGGCGAACCGGAGCGGGTTGCGGGCGTGGTAGTCGGCCACCTCGTCGTCGGTGACTTGGACCGCGGCGGTGATGTCGGCGAACAGCGCCCGCGCGCGCGGATCGGCCAGTGCGGCCGCTGCTACGCTGCCGATTTCCAGCCGGGCCGTCACGTCGGGCAGCAGCTCGGCCTCGGTCGGCGCGTCGCGCGCGGTCAGGCCCCGTGCGGCCGCCTCGGCGGCGAGCACCCGCTCGGTCACGATCAGTTGGGTCAGCCAGCGTCGCAGTTGGCGTCCCTCGCTGGTGCCGCTGGCCGGCAGCGCGGCCGCACCCGGTCCGTCGCGCAGCCGTGATTCGGCCGCGTCGACCTCATCGACCAAAACGGCGCTGCCGGCGACGGTGGCAACCGAGTGGATGCTCATGTCACGGTCACCTTCACCGCCGGTGAGTAGACCAGCCGGCCGGCGCAGCCGACCCGGACCAGGGCCCACCACTGGCCCGGGTTCAGCCACGCCGGTGGGTTTACCTCGAAGCTCAGATCGACCCTCCCCCGGGCGGGCAGAACCGTGCCCAGCGTGGCGGGGCCAATCCACTCCCACGTGTCCCAAGGGCTGATCAGATGCGCCTCCAGCGCCAAGTCCGCCCGGGCGTGCGTGCCGACCGTGACGGCAAGCCGCGCGGCGTCGCCGGCCGTCAGCGTGATCTCGGCGGGCCCATCGACCAGGTAGACCAGCCCCCCGAGATCGGCAGCTCCCCCACCGACTGCCACCACGCACACGTCCTCGACCACCTGGCGCCAGGCGGGCGGGACGTTGTCGCCGCTTATGCAGAGCTGGGCCCGGACCGGATACAGCCCGGGTTCTGTGCGGTCCGGGACCGACACCACCACGTCGGTCTCCCGGTGCGCGCCGCTGCACAGCGTGAACGGCAGCTCGGCGGGGGTGGCCGACCAGCCGTTCGGACACACCACTGCCACCGCGCCGCCCAGCGCCGAATCACTGCAGTCACTGGCCGCAGTAAGACGCAACACCACCTCGCTGCCCGGCTCGGCGGTCACCAGCGCAGGGTGCAGATGGGCGACGGCCGGCAGCCCGCCGAGTGGTGCGGGGCCCCGGTTGTGCAGCCAATAGCGCGCGTACAGCGGCTGGGCCGTCTCGGCTTGCGGGGCCAGCACGGTGGAGCCCGTAAGCACCCGGGGCATCTCGAGCCGGGCCAGCACGGTGGCCACCTGGTAGCCGTGCAGGTCGACGGTTTGATCGCCGTTGCGCGGCTTTTCCAGCAGGTCAGCGCGCTGTAGTGCGCTGACCTTGCCGAACTCGGAGCCGATGGCAACCCGGGCGCCCGCCCCGGTCGTTTCCACCAGCCGCAAAGCCACGGCGGTCGGGTCGACCGGCTCGACGCTGCCGCCCGCCAGCGGGTTGCCGGCGGCCTTGAGCGCTGCCAGGTGCACCGAGCCGGCGGGGTCGACGTGCAGCAGCGATCCAACCGGCGGCAGCTCGCCCCGTCGTCGGCGGGAAAGGACGGCGATCAGCGGGTTGGAGAACTGCGCACTGCGGACCGGGATCTCGGCACGCCGCCAGTCACCCTGCCCGCAGGCCAGTGCGTAGTCGAAAACGTGTGTCCAGTGCTGCAGTTGGAAGTTCGAGCCGTCGGGTGCGGTGCGGCGTGGCTCGTCGATCCAGATACCCGACGGCCAGCCCGTGCAGGAGCGCATCAGCGCGGTGTGCAGGGTGCCCTCGGCGTCGACGGCGAAGCTGGGCACCCCTCGGTTGAGCAGCGCGACGGTGCGGCCTTCGAAAGGCTCCATCCCTGACGGTGCCTGCTGCGCGTCTTGGGTGATAAGGATCTCCGCGTCGCCGAGGTCTTCGGCCACCGACGCGATCGCGGCCCGCAGGTGTTTCTTGTCGCGGCCATCGATCACCAGCACCGGCAACGCCCGCAGCGGACGCAGGTCGGCGCCGGGCACCCAGACTTCCGCCAGCGGCGTCGCGGCCGGCACCCAAACCCTGGCCTGGCCCGTCTTGGCCAGTTGGCGGTCGAGTTCGGCGGTGTACACCGGATCGGCCTGCGCCAGCACGGCCTTGGTGAAGGCGTTGCGGGTGGGTCCGCCCAGCGCGATCCGCATGTCGGGCAGATTGGAGTCGACATCGAGGTGGCCGTAGCGCGGCTTGTCGGCGCCGCTGCAGGTGGCCGTGACGCCGGCGCGGACCAGCGCGACCATCAGCTCGCGCGCCAGCGGTCCGGACATCGTCTCCGCCGGCGATACCACCTCGGCAACCGATACCGCCCGCACCGCGTCACTTCCCACGCGAACCCGGGCCGTCGAGGACAGGCCGAACCAGCCGTAGGCGGGGTTGTCCAACGTCCACAGGTGCTGCGCGGTGTCCAGCGAACGCCCTCCATCGTGCAGCAAGGCGAAACCCCGCCCGATGACAGCGTCCCCGACCTCGCTGACCGGCATGGCACCCGGCACCGGGCACGGCCAGCGCAGTCGCACCAAGTGGTCGACGCCGGTGAACTCATCGATGGTGGTGCGGCAGTCCACCCGTGCCACGCCGCGCCACAGGGTCAGGGTCTGGGTGTAGCGCAGCAGCCTGCCGATCCGGCCGGTGACGACCAGCCGCTGGCCGAGCGGGCCGCGGTAGGCCTGCACCTGCGCGGGCGACTCCGACGAACACACCACCGGCCCCTTGGGCAGTAAGTGCCATGGGCCCTCACCCTGCGTCGGATGCGACGAATATTCCTCATAGATGGCAAGTTCGTTGCCCACCCGGCCGTCGGCGATGAGCTGGTGGCCGTCTTGCATCAGGGACACGACTCCCCCGCCGCGCGCGGGATCGACCGCCAGCCGGTAGTGCTCGTTGGCGATCTCTGAGCCCGCCACCGGTTCCCACCCGGTCGGTTCGGCTCCTTCATCAGTGGGAACCAGCCGGTACGCCCGCCAGCCCAACGACGGCACATCGCGCGCCAGCCACGTCACCGACCGGCCGTCGTGCTCGACGTGCGCGGGCAGCTCCGCGCCGCCCTCGTCGAGCACCCGCAACCCCGCGCCAAGGGGCCGGTCAAGCCGCGCGGTGACGATGTCGGTGCGCTGGTGGGTCAGCGAGTTCCACACGACGACATCACCTTCAACAGCGCTGGACAGCAATTCCAGGGAGTTGTCGCAGGCCGTGCGGCCCAGCTCCCATGCGTCCCGCCAGCCGGTCAGCAGGTCGAGGTAGACCTGGTCGGACTCCGAGCCGGTGATCGCGTCGTGGTGCGCACCGTAAGCCAGCTGGACCCACGCCTTGGCCAGCGCCGCCTGCGGGTACTCGGCGCCGGTCATCAGCCCGGCGAACACGGCGAAACGTTCGGCGTCCAGGACGGCGTTCTCGGCGGCCCGGTTGGCTTGTTTGGTGTCGATATAGGACACGTCCTTGCCGGTATAGATCGGGTTCATGTCGCGGGTCTGCGGCGACGGCACACCGCCGCGCTGGGCCAGTTCGGCGCGCACCGCCGCGAAAAATTCCCGCGGCAGTGCGCAGACGAATCGCGGCCAGGTGTAGCGCGCGGCCCAGTCGCGGTGGATGGCGGTGACCCACTTGTTCGGTGGCGTGTAGTCGGTGCCGACGGGCAGCAGCACATTGCGCGTCAACGCGACCTTCTTGAGCTGATCGAAGAGCACATAAGTGGCGTCCTCGGCTTCGGTCAGGGTGGTCGACGAGTCCATCCACCAGCCCGCCGAATAATGCGCGGGCATGTAGTGGGTGAGCAGGCCGCGGCCGGACGGCGAAATCCACTCGAACTCGCTGCAGAACTGCATGCGGTCGACCCCGCCAGCTTGGTCACCACCCTGGGCCGGACCCCACTGGTGGTGCGGGCCCCGGGCCCACGAACTGGACGTCAGGCCGGCATCGGCGGCCATCCCGGGAAATTGCGGGTCGTGGCCGAACACGTCGAGCTGCCACGCGGTGGCCGGGTCGGCACCCAGGACTTCACGCTGAAACCCTATGCCGTGCACCAGGTTTCGGATCGTTGTTTCCGGGCTGGTGAGGTTGGTGTTGGGTTCGTTGTACGTGCCGCCCATCACCTCGACGCGGCCTTCGGCGAGGAACCCGCGTAGGTCGGCGCGGTCCTCGGGGTGGGTGTCCCAGTAGGGCTTGAGGTAATCCACTTCGGCCAGCACGAACTTGTACTCGGGTTCGCGGCGAGCCATCTCCAGATGCGCGTGGACCAGCTCGAAGCCGTTCGTCTGCCGGGCCCGGCCCGGCGGGTCTTCGGCCCACTGGCTGGTATAGGCGCCCTGCGTGTTCCACCAGACCGGGTCGTAGTGGAAGTGACTGACCATGAACATCGTCCACCCGGGCTCGGCCACGATGAACTCGAACGGCGTGCTGGTGTGGCCGGCGTGCACCCTCGCGGCGCGCCGCTCACCGACGACCGGACGCTCCACCATGACCGGAACCTCGACGATCTCCTGGCCGATCTCGGCGACGGCCTGCCCGCTCAAACCCTCGCCGTCGATGCGGACCAGCGTCGGCTCCGCGCACTCGGAAACGGTGACACGTGCCAGCTGCAGCGGCGCATCCGGCAGCCCGACGAACAGTTCCCAGGACTCCGCCGAAAGCACCTGCATCCCCGCACTTTACGGCGCAGCGGACCGCGGATCTCACTAATATCTGGGAATGCCCGCCCTCGCCCGGCCCGTGGCCGACGAACGCAGTGCCCTGCGCGAGTTCCTGGCGTTTCACCAGAGCGCGTATTTCGCGGTCTCCTACGAGCTCACCGACGAACAGGCCCGCTCCACACCGTCGGCCGGCGCGCTATCGATCGGCGGGCTGGTCAAGCACGCCACCCGGCTCCAACGCAGCTGGATGGCACGAGTCGCCGCCGCGCCGGACGCGCCGCCGAAAGACAATCGCCCGTTCGAGGAGATCGCCAAGGAATTCGCAGACCAGCATGTGATGCGGCCCGACGAGACACTGGCCGGGCTGCTGCGGGCATTCGAGGCCCAGAACACGACATCGCTGCGGCTGGTGGAGGCCGCTGACCTCGACGCCGCGGTGCCCGTTCCGCGGGACATCCCCTGGTTTCCCAAGAACCAGGAGGCCTGGTCGGTGCGCTGGGTGATCCTTCATGTGATCAACGAGCTGGCCCGGCACGCCGGGCACGCCGACATCATCCGGGAAACCATTGACGGCGCCACCATGTACGAGCTGATCGCGGGACGCGAGAACTGGGAACCACGGCCGTGGGTCACGCCTTGGAGAAGCAGTGAGCGTCCCCAGTAGAGGATTGGGACTTGACAGTGCCGGTTTGGCACACTGCACAGATGAGTTCTACCAAACACCGCGAGGTAGCCAAGCTTGACCGGGTGCCCCTGCCGGTCGAGGCGGCCCGGGTAGCAGTCACTGGGTGGCAAGTCACGCGCACCGCCGCTCGCGTCGTCACCAAGCTGCCCGGTAAAGGCCCATGGCAGCAGAAGGTGATCAAGCAACTTCCGCAGGCCTTCGCCGATCTGGGGCCGACGTACGTGAAGTTCGGACAGATCATCGCGTCCAGCCCCGGCGCGTTCGGTGAATCGCTGTCCCGCGAATTCCGCGGCCTGCTCGACCGGGTGCCGCCCGCCGACCCCAAAGAGGTACACAAGCTCTTCGTCGAGGACCTCGGCCGCGACCCTTCGGAGCTGTTCGCCAAGTGGGACGAAACGCCGTTCGCGTCGGCGTCCATCGCCCAGGTGCACTACGCGACCCTGCACAGCGGCGAGGAGGTCGTCGTCAAAATCCAGCGCCCGGGCATCCGCCGCCGGGTCGCGGCCGACCTGCAGATCCTGCAGCGCTTCGCCCAAGCCGTCGAACTGGCCAAGCTGGGCCGCCGGCTGTCCGCGCAGGACGTGGTCGCCGACTTCTCCGACAACCTCGCCGAAGAGCTGAACTTCCGCCTCGAGGCGCAGTCGATGGAGGCTTGGGTCTCGCACCTGCACGCCTCACCGTTGGGCCGCAACATCCGGGTGCCGGTCGTGTACTGGGACTTCACCACCGATCGGGTGCTGACGATGGAACGGGTGCAGGGCATCCGCATCGACGACGTCGCCGCGATCCGCAAGGCCGGGTTCGACGGCGTCGAGCTGGTGAAGGCGTTGCTGTTCAGTCTGTTCGAGGGCGGTCTGCGACATGGCCTGTTCCACGGCGACTTGCACGCGGGCAACCTGTATGTCGACGAGGCGGGCCGCATCGTGTTCTTCGACTTCGGGATCATGGGCCGTATCGATCCCCGCACCCGCTGGCTGCTGCGCGAACTCGTGTATGCGCTGCTGGTCAAAAAGGACCACGCCGCCGCGGGCAAGATCGTCGTGCTGATGGGCGCGGTCGGAATCATGAAACCCGAGGCCCAGGCCGCCAAAGACCTGGAAAAGTTCGCCACTCCGCTGACCGTGCAAACGCTGGGCGATTTGTCGTATGCCGACATCGGCCGGCAGCTGTCGGCACTGGCTGATGCCTACGACGTCAAGCTGCCCCGCGAACTGGTGCTGATCGGCAAGCAGTTCTTATACGTAGAGCGGTATATGAAACTACTGGCACCGAAATGGCAGATGATGTCCGATCCGCAATTGACGGGCTACTTCGCGAACTTCATGGTCGAGGTCAGCCGCGAGTATGAGACCGACATCGAGGTCTAGGGGCGGTTTGATGCAGATCCGCAGCGGCCATGCCATTTTAGGGTCCCCTTCTGGCGATTTGAAGCTGTACTACGAGGACATGGGCGACATCGACGACCCGCCCGTACTGCTGATCATGGGACTGGGCGCCCAGCTGCTGCTGTGGCGGACCGCGTTTTGCGAGAAGCTGGTCAGCCACGGACTACGTGTCATCCGTTACGACAACCGGGATGTCGGCCTGTCCAGCAAGATCCAGCATCGCAGCTCGGGGCAGCAATTGGTGACGCGGTTGGCCCGCTCCTGGCTCGGTCTGCGCAGCACGGCGGCTTACACGCTGGAGGACATGGCCGACGACGCCGCGGCCCTGCTGGATCACCTGGACATCACGCACGCCCATATCGTGGGGGCGTCGATGGGCGGCATGATCGCCCAAATCTTCGCAGCGCGATTTGCCGAGCGGACGAAAACCCTGGGAGTCATGTTCTCCAGCAACAATTCACCGTTTCTGCCGCCGCCGGACCCGCGCGCATTGCTGGCGCTCCTCACGGGCCCGCCGCCGAACTCGCCGCGTGAGGCGATCATCGACAATGCGGTGCGCGTCGGCAATGCCATCGGCAGCCCGCACTACCGCATGCCCGAAGAGCAGGCCCGCGCCGAAGCCGCCGAGGGATACGACCGTAGCTACTACCCACAAGGCGTGGCCCGGCATTTCGGCGCGATCCTGGGCAGCGGCAGCCTGGTGCACTACGACCGGCGCATCGTCGCCCCGACCGTGGTGATCCACGGCCGGGCCGACAAGCTGATGCGACCCTTTGGTGGCCGCGCGGTCGCCAAAGCCATCGACGGTGCCCGATTGGTGTTATTCGACGGAATGGGCCATGATCTGCCACAGCAGTTGTGGGATCAGGTGATCAGCGCGCTGACGAGCAACTTCGCCAAGGCGCTGAGCCAAACACATTAGGTAAAGACTTTTCCCTGCGATTTCGGCGGATGTCGCGGGCTTATAAGGTTGGCGAAGGAGGTTGTCGCACATGGCCGAGCTGAAACCGTATTACGAAGACTCGCAAGCGGCGTACGACATTTCCGACGACTTTTTCGGGCTGTTTCTCGACTCCACCTGGGTCTACACCTGCGCATACTTCAAGCGCGACGACATGACGCTGGAAGAGGCGCAACTCGCCAAACTGGATCTGGCGCTGGACAAGCTGAACCTCGAGCCCGGGATGACGCTGCTCGACGTCGGGTGCGGCTGGGGCGGGGCGCTGGTCCGCGCCGTCGAAAAGTACGACGTCAACGTCATCGGACTCACCCTGTCCCGCAACCACTGCGAGCGCAGCAAGGCCAGGCTGGCCGCCATCGGAACGACGCGGCACGCCGAAGCTCGGCTGCAGGGCTGGGAAGAGTTCGACGAGAAGGTTGACCGGATCGTCTCCTTCGAGGCCTTCGATGCCTTCCACAAGGAGCGTTACGGCGCGTTTTTCGAACGCTCCTACAACATCCTCCCCGACGACGGCCGGATGTTGTTGCACAGCCTGTTCACCTACGACCGTCGGTGGTTGCACGAACAGGGCATTGCAGTGACGATGAGCGACATACGGTTCCTCAAATTCCTGCGCGAGTCGATTTTCCCGGGCGGCGAAGTTCCTTCCGAGCCCGATATCGTCGACAATGCGCAGGCCGCGGGTTTCTCCGTCGAGCAGATGCAGATAATGCAGCCCCACTACGCCCGGACCTTGGACACATGGGCGGCCAACCTGGAGGGCAACCGAGACCGCGCCATCGCCATCCAGTCCGAAGAGGTCTACGACAACTTCATGCACTACCTGACCGGGTGTGCGGAGCGCTTCCGTAGAGGGCTCATCAACGTAGCCCAGTTCACGCTCACCAAGTAGCGCGACCGCGAAGTCGCCCGGGGTTTGGCGCGGCGCCGAATCGGATAGGCCTCAAGGAGGCACGGGGAATCTTCGGTGCGTTCGCCTAGCCCCGATGGGCCGTCCCCCCGGCCCAGAACGGCGGAGCGCCGCATGGCCAAGGATCTGACGCCGCACTTCGCCGAGGTACTACAGGCACACTACGACTTATCTGACGACTTCTTCCGGCTGTTCCTGGATCCCACCCAGACCTACAGTTGCGCATACTTCCAGCGCGACGACATGACGCTGCAAGAGGCGCAGATCGCCAAGATCGACCTGTCGCTGGGCAAGCTGCGACTGCAGCCCGGCATGACGCTTCTGGACATCGGCTGCGGCTGGGGCGCACCACCATGCGCCGGCCATCGAGAAGTATGACGTCAACGTCATCGGCCTGACGTTGACGAAGAACCAAGCCGCCCACGTGCAGAAGTCATTCGACGAGATGGACAGCCCGCGCAGCGGGCGGGTGTTGCTCCACGGCTGGGAAGAGCTCAATGAGCCCGTCGACCGGATCGTGTCGATCGGTGCGTTCGAGCACTTCGGCCGCGATCGCAAGGACTTTTTCACCATGTCCTACAGCGTCCTGCCTGCTGACAGGAGGATTCTGTTGTACACGATCACCGGGTTGACCAGAGATCAGCTCAGCGAGCGGGGCTTGCGGACCTCCATCGAGATGGTTCGCTTCCTCAAGTTCATCCTTACCGAGATCTTCCCGGGCGGTGGCGCGCCCACCATCGAGATAGTGGAGGAGCACTCGGCGAAGGCGGGTTTCACGCTGACCCGCCGCCAGTCGCTGCAGCCGCATTACGCCAGGACCCTCGGTCTATGGTCAGCGGCGCTGGAGGCACACAAGGACGAGGCCATCGAGATCCAGTCCGAACAGGTCTACCAGCGATACATGAAGTACCTGACCGGCTCCGCCAAGGCATTCCGGACCGGCCATACCGATGTCAACCAATTCACCCTGGAAAAGTAGCGAAAAAACTTAAGCCCTAGCGTCCTCAAATGCGGAGGATCCGACCGGCGACGTGTAGGGTCCCCGACGATGGCCACCTCCAGGTGGCTGTCCCCTCGGGAGGACGTATGTCTGACAATCTGGCGGGCGCCACGCGTACAAGGTCTAATATCGACGACGTACAGGCGCACTACGACCTGTCGAACGAATTCTTCGCGCTGTTCGTGGATCCGACTCGCACCTACAGCTGCGCGTACTTTCCCCGCGAGGACATGACCTTGCACGAAGCCCAGCTCGCCAAGCTGGACCTGACGCTCGACAAGCTTGGACTCGAGCCGGGGATGACCTTGCTCGACATCGGCTGCGGCTGGGGTTCCCTAATGAAGCGCGCCGTCGAGAAGTATGACGTCAATGTCGTCGGGTTGACCCTGTCCAAGAATCAGCATGCCTACTGCCAGCAAGTGCTCGACGGTATCGACTCAAACCGCTCGCGCCAGGTACTGCTGCGGGATTGGGCAGAGTTCAGCGAGCCGGTGGACCGTATTGTCGTCATCGAAGCGTTAGAGCACTTCGGCTTCCACCGCTACGACGACTTCTTCAAGTTCGCCTACAACGCCATCCCGGATGACGGTCTGATGCTGCTGCACTCGATCACGGGGTTGCACGTCAAACAGATCATGGAGCGCGGCATACCTTTGACGATGGAGATGGCGAAGTTCATCAGGTTCATCGTGAACGACATCTTCCCGGGCGGCCGGCTGCCGATGATCGAGACCGTCGAGGAGCACGCGACGAAGGTCGGTTTCAACGTGACCCGTGTCCAGTCGCTGCAGACGGACTTCGCCAGGACCCTTGACCTGTGGGCCGAGGCCCTTGAGGCGCGCAAGGATGAGGCCATCGAGATTCAGTCCGAAGAGGTCTACGAGCGCTACATGAAGTTCCTGACCGGTTGCGCCAAGGCATTCCGGATAGGCTACATCGACTGCAACCAGTTCACGCTGGAAAAGTAAAGCTCGTACGGGCGGTCGGACTCCGGACGCGCAGCGCCCACCCCGGTTAAATGGCACCTCTAGATTGGGTATCGTTGCACGTCACACCACCTCTCGATGCGTGCGTGGGTTATAGGCAGTGAACTTCATCCAGGAGAACAGGACGAACATGGCTGAGCAACCGACTAGCCCGACGAAGACGCGGACGCGCTTCGAAGACATTCAGGCGCACTACGACGTTTCCGACGATTTCTTCGCCCTGTTCCAGGACCCCACCCGCACCTACAGTTGCGCCTACTTCGAGCGCGACGACATGACGCTTGAAGAGGCCCAGTACGCCAAGATCGACCTCAACTTGGACAAGCTGGACCTCAAGCCGGGCATGACGCTGCTGGACATCGGCTGCGGTTGGGGCACCACCATGAAGCGCGCCGTCGAACGCTTCGACGTCAATGTCATCGGCCTGACGCTGTCCAAGAACCAGCACGCCCGCTGCGAGCAGGTGCTCGGCGAGCTCGACACCAACCGCTCGCGCGAGGTGCGGCTGCACGGCTGGGAGGATTTCAACGAACCGGTCGACCGCATCGTGTCGATCGAGGCCTTCGAGCACTTCGGGCACGAGAACTACGACGACTTCTTCAAGCGATGTTTCGACATCATGCCCGACGACGGCCGGATGACCGTCCAGAGCAGCGTCAGCTACCACCCCTTCGAGATGGCGGCCCGCGGCAAGAAGCTCACCTTTGAGATGGCGCGGTTCATCAAGTTCATCATCACCGAGATCTTCCCGGGCGGTCGGCTGCCGTCGACCGAGATGATGGTCGAACACGGCAAGAAGGCGGGTTTCGTTGTGCCCGAACCGCTTTCGCTGCGCCCGCACTACATCAAGACGCTGCGAATCTGGGGCGACACGCTCGAGTCCAACAGGGAGAAGGCCATCGAGGTCACCTCCGAAGAGGTCTACAACCGCTACATGAAGTACCTGCGCGGCTGCGAGCATTACTTCACCGACGAGATGCTCGACTGCAGCCTGGTGACCTACCTCAAGCCGGGCGCTGTCGCCTAGGTTGTCGCATTAGAGCTGCGCCGTTCGTCGAATAGGTAGAGAGTGAGACGCAGGGTTTCGCTCACTACCGGAGGTGACGAATATGCAGTACTTCGCCTTACTGATCCGCGAGGAGCGCGACCGCACGCCGGACGAAGGCGCCGCCGAGATGACGGCCTATCGAAACTTTCATGCCAAAGCCGCCTCGGCGATCCGCGCCGGCGATGCCCTGTTGCCGGCGGCGACCGGAGTGCGCATCACCGGGGGTCCGGATGCACCGACCATCACCGAGGGCCCATTCGCCGAAGGCGCCGAGGTGGCAGGCGGCTACTACGTGTTCGAAGCCGAAAACCTCGACCAAGCATTGGCGTTGGCGCGTGACATCCCGGTAGCCAAGTACGGCGCCGTGGAGGTGTGGCCGGTGGTCCACTCATTTGAACCGTCACGCAAGCTCACCGGCAGCGACTGGCTAGCGCTGCTGCTGGAACCACCCGCATCCGCACACACGCCTGGCACACCGGAGTGGAATGCCGTGGCGGCACGCCACGGCGAGTTCATGACCGCCGCGGGCGATCACGTGATCGGCGGCGCCGCACTGCACGAACGGACCACGGCGACGACGGTGCGGGTGCGCGACGGCGAAGCCCTTGTCACCGACGGACCGTACGTGGAAGGCGCCGAAGTGGCCAGCGGCTTCTACCTGCTTGGCGCCGCGGATCGCGACGAGGCCGTCAAACTGGCCGAGATGATCCCCGCTTCCGCCGTGGAGCTGCGGCACCTGGCTGGGGTGTCCGGGCTATAGATTCGCGAATGGCGAACCTGGACGGCGTCTTTCGCCGGGAGTGGGGACCCGCCGTCGCCGCGCTCGCGCGGTGGTCCGGCGACCTCACCGTCGCTGAGGACGCCGTCCAGGAAGCCTGCGCCGAGGCGCTTCGCACCTGGCTCCGCGACGGTGTGCCGGATAATCCCGGCGGGTGGCTGGTGACCGTCGCCCGCAACCGTGCCCGTGACCGTCTGCGCCGCAAATCTGCGCGCCCCGGAAAGGAATTGGCAGCCGTGCTCGAGGAGATCAGGGCACGTACCGATCACACCGAACCGCATCCGGTTCGCGACGACGAGCTCCGGATGATGTTCACCTGTGCGCATCCGGCACTCGACCGGCAGTCGCAACTGGCGCTCACCCTGCGGTTGGTGTCCGGGTTGACCGTAAGCGAAATCGCCCGCGCACTGCTACAGACGCAGGCGGCCGTCGGCCAGCGGATCACGCGCGCCAAGAACAAGATTCGGCGCGCCAACATCCCACTACGGGTGCCGCCCGCCGAGCTGCTCCCCGAGCGCACACCACATGTGCTCAGTTGCGTGTATTCGGTATTTACCGAGGGGTATTGGTCCACCGCGGGCCCGTCGGCAATCCGTGACGAACTGTGCGACGAAGGGATCCGCCTAGCCGGTGAACTGTGCGCGCTGATGCCGAACGAGCCGGAGGCGCACGCCTTGGCTGCCCTGATGCTGCTGCATGATTCGCGGCGAGCAACCCGCGTGGATGACACCGGGATGCTGGTGCCGCTCGAGGATCAGGACCGGCGCCGCTGGGACCGCGGCCGCATCTCCCGCGGGCTGGACCGGTTGCGACAGGCCCAGGGATCGACGGGGCCTTATCTGCCGCAAGCGGTGATCGCCGCAGTGCACGCGACGGCACCGTCTTGGGACCAGACTGACTGGCCGGCCATCTGCGCGGCCTATGACCGGCTAGTGCAGCTGACCGACTCGCCGGTCGTGCGCGCCAATCGTGCGCTGGCGGTGGGTTTCCGCGACGGTCCCGACGCCGGTCTGGACGCCCTGGACAAGGTGGCGCACGATCCCCGGCTTGGCCGCTCCAATCTCGTCGCGACGGTGCGCGCCGACCTGCTTCGGCGCGCGGGCCGGCCCGCTGAAGCTGTCACCTGGTACCGCATGGCCTTGAAAGCCAACGGATCTGATCCGGGCCGCAACTTCTTGCGGCGGCGTATCGCCGAGTGCGGGGGTTAGCCAACTCTGCCGAGCAGACACAGAATCGCATCGCCGGAGCGATATTTGTGCGATTCGGCGTTCCCCCGCAAAGCGGGTGGGGGTGCTTCCCGCTTGGGGGGAGTGCCCTCAGCTCGCGGAGGAACTTACGCCTCGGCGAAGTTCCGGGTGATGGATGGGTCCACGGGAATGCCCGGGCCCGTCGTCGTCGACACGGTGATCTTCTTCAGGTAGCGGCCCTTTGACGCGGACGGCTTGTGCCGCAGCACCTCGTCAATCGCGGCACCGTAGTTCTCGGCCAAGGCCTTCTCGTCGAAAGACGCCTTACCGATGACGAAGTGCAGGTTGGCCTGCTTGTCGACGCGGAAGTTGATCTTGCCGCCCTTGATGTCGGCCACTGCCTTGGCGACATCGGGAGTAACGGTGCCGGTCTTGGGGTTCGGCATCAGGCCGCGCGGACCCAGCACGCGAGCGATGCGACCGACCTTGGCCATCTGGTCAGGGGTCGCAATCGCGGCGTCGAAGTCCAGCCAGCCACCCTGAATCTTCTCGATCAGATCATCGCTGCCGACGACGTCGGCACCGGCGGCCTGCGCCTGTTCGGCTTTGTCGCCGACTGCGAACACCGCGACTCGGGCGGTCTTACCGGTGCCGTGGGGCAGGTTGACCGTGCCGCGCACCATCTGGTCCGCCTTGCGCGGGTCGACGCCGAGCCGGATCGCCACCTCGACGGTCGCGTCCTGCTTGGTCGATGACGTCTCTTTGGCGAGCTTGGCCGCCTGCAGCGGGGTGTACAGGTTGCTGCGGTCCACCTTCTCGGCGGCGGCGCGGTATGCCTTGCTGTTCTTGCTCATTGATTCATCCAATCGGGTGTTGGGTCGTGGTCGTCAAGCGGGCCGAAGCTGGCCCTCCCACGCTGGTCAAACTATTCGACGGTAATGCCCATCGACCGGGCCGTACCGGCGATGATCTTGGCGGCTGCGTCGATGTCGTTGGCGTTGAGATCGGCTTTCTTGGTCTCGGCGATCTCGCGAACTTGGTCCCAGCTGACCTTGGCGACCTTGTTCTTATGCGGTTCGGCCGAGCCCTTGCCCACGCCGGCCGCCTTGAGCAGCAGCTTGGCCGCAGGCGGTGTCTTGAGCGCGAAAGTGAAGCTCCGGTCCTCGTAGACCGTGATCTCCACTGGGATGACCTGGCCGCGCTGGTTCTCCGTGGCGGCGTTGTACGCCTTGCAGAACTCCATGATGTTCACGCCGTGCTGGCCGAGCGCGGGACCGACCGGCGGGGCGGGGTTGGCCTGCCCGGCCTGGATCTGCAGCTTGATCAGCCCGACGACTTTCTTCTTCGGGGCCATGAGATGTTGGTGTTCCTTCCTGGTTTATGCGTCCGCCGGTTAGATCTTGGAAACTTGGCTGAAGGTCAATTCCACCGGCGTTTCGCGGCCGAAGATCGACACCAGCACCTTGAGCTTCTGCTGTTCGGCGTTGACCTCGTTAATCGTGGCCGGCAACGTGGCAAACGGCCCGTCCATGACCGTCACCGATTCGCCGACCTCGTAGTCGACCTCGACGGTGGGACGTTCCAGCCCGCCCGCCTCGGTGGCGGCGGCGGTGCTGGCGGCCCCCTTGGCGGCCTTCTTCGCCGACCCCCGCGGCAGCAGGAACTTCACCACGTCGTCGAGCGTGAGAGCCGACGGACGCGACGTCGCGCCGACGAAACCGGTAACCCCTGGGGTGTTGCGCACCGCGGCCCACGAGTCGTCGGTCAAATCCATGCGCACCAGGATGTAGCCGGGCAGCACCTTACGGTTGACCTGCTTGCGCTGGCCGTTCTTGATTTCGGTGACCTCTTCGGTGGGCACCTCCACCTGGAAGATGTAGTCCCCCACGTCAAGGTTTTGCACGCGCGTCTCGAGGTTGGCTTTCACCTTGTTCTCGTATCCCGCGTAGGAGTGGATGACATACCAGTTGCCGGGCTTGCTACGCAGCTCCGCTTTGAGCGCGGCGGCCGGGTCGACCTCTTCAGCCGGCTCCGCGTGAACCTCAGGCTCGGGGGCCTCGGCGACCTCTTGCACGTCGACCACTTCACCCGCGGACGTGTCACCGTCGAAGGTAGTCACGGTTTTAGTCCTCTCTGTCACTCTTGAAAGCTCAGCCGAATACCAGCAGCACCAGCTTGGTCAGGCCGAAATCCGCGAGGCCGACCAACGCCACCATGAAGGCCAGAAACGCCAGCACCACTGAGGTGTAGGTGAGCATCTGTTTGCGGTTCGGCCAGATCACCTTCCGCATCTCTGCAACGACCTGCTTGAGGTAGTTGTAGACGAACACGATCGGGTTAGCCGAACGGTCTCCGGATTTCCTCGGTTTCTTGGCCGCCTTCGCCTTCTTGGCCTTGGCGCCCTTCTTGGCCTTGTGCTCCTCGGAGACCTCAACCTCGTCCGACGACTCTACGTCGACGTTTTCGTCGGCCTCGGCCGCGCGCTGCCGGGACCGCTTGCCGGTAGGGCGTTGCGGCCGCATCACAGCTTCTGTCACCACGGCTGTCCGACCGCCGCTCGCGCGGCCGTCCTCGACGTCGCCGCCGTCGCTTGCGGCGTCGTTGGCAGCGTTGCCCTCGTCGCTCACCGCATGCTCCTTTGTTTGCTAGTATCCCGCAAGCCGTCCCACGGTGGTGGGGCACACTTCCAGTGTCCACCATGGCACGCCTTCGTCTTCAGCAGGGGCGACAGGACTTGAACCTGCAACCTGCGGTTTTGGAGACCGCTGCTCTGCCAGTTGAGCTACGCCCCTTCGCGGTTGACAGGCCAACCTGCGCTTACCTACCGGGGCTTACATGACACGCGCGCCTTCCGTTCGGTGACCGCGAACTGACGTGAGACTGTTCGTTCGTCTCACTCCAGTCGCCGGCTCCGCTCGTTCGACTCACGGGAAACGCGCTGATGCTGGGAAAACCCCGAGGTCCGAGTGTACATTGGCGCAGGAGTCAGATACTAATCACGCGGATCTGATGACCTGCCCGGATTCCTTGTCCCATTTCAGCTGGATGGAGTCGTCACCCTCATGTCCCATCAGGGTGGTGTAGGAATCCAGGACCAAATCGCCAGACTGGTTCCAGCAGACGTTCTTCGTGACCACGATGTCGGCGCCGAAACGCTCGTTTACCGAATGAATGTCCATGCGGGCGAAGAGCTTGTCGCCGACACATACCGGCTTGTGGTACACGAACTTCTGGTCGACCTGGACGATCTGCATGGTCTCCATGCCGACGTCGACATTCCGGAAGAAATCGTTTTGGACAAGTTTCGCGAAGATCGACACGAAGGTTATCGGTGCAATGATGCTGTCGTAGCCCAGCTCGGCGGCCGCGGCCTCGTCAAAGCAAGCCGGATCGTTGCATTTGATCGATTGTGCGAATTGGCGAACCTGCTCGCGGCCCACCTCAAAGTAATCGGGGTACTGCCAGCTCATCCCGCGGATATCGACTTTGAGAGCCATCCGCTAGGCCAGCTTCGCCGACGCGATGGCCCGGCCGAAGATCTTCTTGCCACCCGTGGTTGCCGTGAGCGCGATCGTCACCGACTTGCTGTCCGGATCGACCGACTTGACCCGGCCGCTGAACACGAGCTCAGCCCCCTTGCCGTCGTTGGGCACCGGCACCACGGCGGTGAACCGCACGTTGTACTCGGTAACCGCACCCGGATCGCCGACCCACGCCGTGACGTAACCCCCGCCTAGTCCCATGGTCAGCATGCCGTGAGCGATCGCGGTATCGAGCCCGACGACCTTGGCGATCTCGTCATCCCAGTGAATCGGGTTCAAGTCGCCCGAAACACCCGCGTAGTTCACCAGATCCTGGCGAGTCAGTGGATAGGTCCGCTCTGGAAGCTGGTCACCCACCTGCACCGAACTGAACTCACGCAGCGCCATCAGAAAATCCCTCATCTCCATCGCCGGCACGGCCCGCCAGGGTCGTGTAGCTCTCCTGCACAATGTCACCGTCTTCGTTCGTGATGATGTTCTTGGTCACGATGATCTGGGTACCGTGCGCCTCACGGACCGAATCCACGTACACATCGCAGTACAGTTTGTCACCCGCTACGATCGGCTTCTCGAGTTTCAGCACTTGGTCGACCTGGACGATCTGCGCATCCTGGACCGCGATGTTCGCGTGTTTGAAAAACGACGTCTGCGCCTTGTAGCCGAACACACAGATAAACGTCAACGGGGCCAGCAACCCCTTATAGCCGAGATCGGCCGCCGCCTTCTCCTCGAAGAACGCGGCGTCGTCGTTTTGCACGGCTACCGCGTACTCGCGGACCTTCTCCCGCTCCACCTCATAGTGGTCGGGATACCGGTAATGCATCCCGACGATGTTTGTGGTCAACGGCACGGCTCTAGAACCTACCTAGTTCGATTCGGTAAATGCGCGCGGGCGGCTACCGTGTCTCGCGGTGGGACTGGTGCTTGCCGCAATTTGGGCAGAATTTCTTCAGCTCCAAGCGGTCCGGGTCGTTCCGGCGGTTTTTCTTGGTGATGTAGTTGCGGTGTTTGCACACCTCGCACGCCAAGGTGATCTTCGGCCGCACGTCGGTACTGGAAGCCATGTCCGTTCTCTCTCAAAGTCATGTTGTTGTGTTGTAGCGATGGCCGGACTCGAACCGGCGACCTAACGATTATGAGTCGTTCGCTCTAACCGACTGAGCTACATCGCCTCGTACGCGCCGCCAGCCTGCTCGGCGTCCGCCGAGCCCCCTAACGGAATCGAACCGTTGACCTTTTCCTTACCATGGAAACGCTCTACCGACTGAGCTAAGGGGGCCGTTCACCCGAAGCGACCAGTCGTGCCGCGGGCCTAAAAGAGGGTACAGCCTGGCTCGCAACGGCACCAAACCACGGGCTACGCCCTATGGAGCTGGTCGGGATTATGGAGTCTTCCGACGATTGACGGGACGGATGGACGAGAAGGGTCAGTCGCTGTGGCTACTGCGGCGAGGTTGCCACGCGCTGAGATCGCTGAACTCGTCGTACTCGTCATCTTCCTCAACGGCATCGCCCTCACTGAGCAGGGTCCGCAACGCGAGATGGACGGCCTCGCGTGCGTCAGCGAGGTGGAAACGGCGCATGGCCTCTTGGAGTAGATCGTCGTCGATCTCGATTTCGACCCTCTTCCTCATGCGCCAACAATACCCACTGGACACAAGCCCAACCGGGTGGTTCCCGGCGTTGTCCGGCAAAGTTTTGCAGGGCAATGCGGTCGTGTTCGCGCCGTCGGCCGTGCCCTGAAATAGTCTGGTCACGTGTCACAGGACCGGCTGTACTTCCGTCAACTGCTCTCCGGTCGCGATTTCGCTGCCGGCGACATGTTTGCGACCCAAATGCGCAACTTCGCCTACCTGATCGGTGACCGTCAAACCGGGGATTGCGTGGTGGTCGACCCCGCGTACGCTGCCGGCAACCTACTCGACGCGCTGGAGGCCGACGGCATGCACCTGTCCGGGGTGCTGGTGACCCACCATCACCCCGACCACGTTGGCGGATCGATGATGGGCTTTCAACTGAACGGCCTGGCCGAGCTGCTGGAAAGAGCACCGGTGCCGGTGCACGTAAATACCCATGAGGCGCTGTGGGTTTCGCGGGTTACCGGGATCAGTCTCAGCGACCTCACCACCCATGAGAACCACGACAAGATCAGCGTTGGCGATATCGAAATCGAGTTGCTGCACACTCCCGGCCACACGCCCGGCAGCCAGTGCTTTCTGCTCGACGGCCGCCTCGTCGCCGGTGACACGTTGTTCCTGGAGGGCTGCGGACGCACGGACTTTCCCGGTGGCGATTCCGACGAGATGTACCGCAGCCTGCAGCAGCTCGCGGCGCTTCCCGGTGACCCGACGGTGTTCCCGGGGCACTGGTATTCGGCCGAGCCGAGCGCTTCGCTGTCAGAGGTCAAGCGCTCCAACTATGTGTATCGAGCCGCAGATCTCGGCCATTGGCGAATGCTGATGGGCGGCTGACGGGCTGGGTGATCGCTTGGTCACGACAATCCCGCGGGCAGCCCTGTGATATAAGCGGAAGGTGGATTCCATGGGGTGGATCCAGGACAGCTGGCACGGGGTCACGCACGTGGGGTCCAGCACCTGGATAGCGTGGGCGGCGTGGGCGGCGATCGCGCTCGCTGTCATCACGCTGGTCTTCACAAACCGGCAGATCACTCGCAACCGTCGCTTGGCCGCGGAGCAGATCAGGCCGCATGTTGCGATGTTCATGGAACCGCATCCCGCTGACTGGCACGTGATCGAACTTGTGGTGAGAAATTTCGGCCCGACCGCGGCCTACGACATCGGGTTTTCTTTTGTGAATCCCCCGACGGTCGCCCAATACGAAAATGCCGCTGACGGCTACGCCGACGTCGTCGAACTGCGGCTCCCCCACGAGTTGCCGGTATTGGCGCCCGGCCAGGAATGGCGCACGGTGTGGGATTCGGCATTGGACCGCGCCGAAATCGGGAGTGGCATCGAATCGCGCTTCACCGGGACCGTGAATTACTACGACCGGCCCGAAAAGCCGCGCAGCTGGCGGTTCTGGGAGCGGGAGCGTGCGCCGCTGGAAACCAATGTGGTGCTGGACTGGGATGCTTTGCCGCCCGTCCAGCGCATCGAGTTGATGACGACTCATGACCTGGCGAAGCGGGAGAAGCAGAAGCTGGAGCTGCTGCGCGGGCTGCTGACCTACTTCCACTACGCAAGCAAGGAAACCCGTCCCGAGGTGTTCCGCAGCGAGATTGAACGAATCAACGACGCGGTACGAGAAACTCAGGACAGATGGCGCACCCGCCAGCTCGACGAGCCTACCGACGTCAGCCTGCGCTGGGGTAACGCCGAAGACGAGCTGGGCAAACACCAAAGCCAGCCCGCGTGACGGCGAGGAGCAACCCATGAGCGGCCCGGTCCACTACGGTAATAGGGATTCCATTGCGGTCATCAGGATGGACGACGGCAAGGTCAATGCGCTGGGCCCGACGATGCAACAGGGCCTGGGCGACGCGATCGACCAGGCCGACCGGGACAACGTCGGGGCGGTGGTGATCACCGGGAATGACCGGGTGTTCAGTGGCGGCTTCGACCTGAAGATCCTGACCTCGGGCGAGGTGCAGCCCGCGATCGACATGCTGAGAGGTGGATTCGAGCTGGCGTATCGACTCTTGTCCTACCCGAAGCCGGTGGTGATGGCCTGCACCGGCCATGCGATCGCGATGGGAGCGTTCCTGCTCTCGTCCGGCGACCACCGGGTGGCCGCCCACGCATACAACATCCAGGCCAACGAAGTCGCGATCGGCATGATCATCCCCTACGCGGCCTTGGAGATCATGAAGCTGCGGCTGACGCGGTCGGCATACCAGCAAGCCACCGGGCTGGCTAAAACGTTTTTCGGTGAAACCGCCCTCGCCGCCGGCTTTGTCGATGAGATCGCGTTGCCCGAGATGGTGATCACCCGCGCCGAAGAAGCCGCGCGGGAATTCGCCGGTCTCCACCAACATGCCCACGCCGCCACCAAATTGCGCGCCCGGGCCGATGCGCTCAAGGCCATCCGCGCCGGCATCGACGGGATAGAAGCCGAGTTCGGCCTGTAAGCGCTGAATGTGACGAACGCGGTGGCCGGAGAAATACCTGGCCACCGCGTTCCCATCGCCTCCTCGCCGCAAGTGTGACATGTGCATGACGTGCCGTCACTTCACCCGCGGCGGCATGACGGTTCACCGGAACCGGTCCAGGTATGCCGGCCAATCCCAGGTGGACAGGAACTTTTGGGCCGCCGCATAGCCTCTGTCGTAGAGCTCTTCCAGGCGGCCTCTGGAAATGCCGAAGTCGAGAACGCTCACGTCGGTGGAGGCAATCGGGATGGTGCGGCAACTGACCCAGGGCAGGCTCAACTGGGCCTGGTCGTGGCCGACCAACATGGTGGTGAAGAGGCTTTGCAGCAGGGCGGACTGTTTGAGGAAACGCAGCGGACGCAATGCGGGGAACACTTGGTCTACGCCCTCGGCGAGCTTGGGCATCACTGTGATCCCGAAGGTGGGCCAGCGTGGCGGTTTGCCGTCGGTGCGGTCCAGTGAGTCGACTGGGAAATTTGACAGCACGCCACCGTCGACCAGGTTGGACGTCAACCCCGTCGTGTTGGTCAGCGTTACCGGAGGGTAGAAGAACGGGATCGCCATCGAGGCGCGGACCGCGTCGGCGACGGGCTGGTCGTCGGGATCCAGCCCGTAGAGCCGGTGATAGTCCCACGGCAGTCGTACCAGCTGCGCCGCGGTCACGTCGGCGACGGTTATTGCCACCTTGTAGCGCCGTTCCCTGGGCAGTTCTTCGTCGTCGAGAGCCAGATCACCGAACGTGGTCACACCCAGGTTCTTCAATTCGCTACGAATCCAGTCGTGCGCGAAATCGCCGCGGTACATGGCCGTGTCTCGTACCAACCCCCATGCGGAACCCAGAACGGGAACCGGCCCTGTGTCGCGCCATTTGCGCAATGGCACCGACAGCGCGAGCTCTTTGATCTGCTCACTGGTCAGTTGATCACCCTGGGACGCGGCCGCCGAGATCACCGCGACCACTGATCCCGCCGAGACGCCTGACACGCGATAGGCCGAGTACCCGGCGTCCATGAGCCCGCCGACCGCGCCGACCAGGCCGATGAACTTCACACCCCCACCGGAGAGAACGAGATCTACGGGTTTCGGCTGCTCAAAGCACTGGTCCGCCATTTAGGCTTCCGCCGAAACCCATTGGTAAGGAAGGAATTTGCCATCAAAGGTCACCACGATGCGATCCCCCGACGGGTGCGGCTTTTTCTGCAGGTCGACGCTGAAGTTGATCGCGCTCATGATGCCGTCGCCGAACTCTTCGTGGATCAGCTCCTTGATAGCGCCGCCATACACCTGAAGGGCCTCGTAAAAGCGGTAGATGGTCGGGTCGGTCGGCACTGCGGTGGGCAACCCGCCACGCATGGGTGGGGTCGCCAGCACCGGCACCACCGACTCGTCCAGCTTCAGCATCTCGACGAGGACACGGGCGAGCTCGGCGGGAATCGGGTGCTGGCCGAGTAACGCCGACGTGGTCCATACCACCGGCCTGCCGATGGCGTCGGCCAGCTGCTGCCAGGTCAGCCCTTGCTCGAGGCGCGCAACGACGATCTGTTCGGTGATCTCATTTCTGTCCATAGTCCCCAAGCATGCACGCCGGACTCAGCCGGGTTCACCCCGGCTTTAGGGCGGTGACCAGGCGCGTGGAGAACCAGGGACCGCCGTACCACATGCGCCATCCGAGGTTGCGGCGCCGCACATTGCGCCAGCCAAGTACACGTAAATGCGCGGCATGGTGACGGGTCTCCCATAGGTCCGCGAGGGCGAGCCGACCGCCCGGCCGCAGCACGCGAACCGCTTCGTCTAGCGCCTGCCGCCGACCGGTGCGTGTCGGAATGTTGTGGATGGCCAGGCTGCTGAGGATCACGTCGATGCTCTCGTCGGCCAACGGTAGAGCGGTCATGTCGGCGGTGCGCACCTCAATGCGATCGGCGACGTGTTCGGCTGCCGCATTGGTCAATGTGGCCTGCTGTGAGTTGTCGGTCTGGTCGGCGTGCCACAGGTCGACGCCGATCGCACGGCCCCGCGGCAACCGCCTGGCCGCGGCGAGCAGCACCGCACCGCGGCCACAGCCGAGGTCGAGCACGGTTTCATCGCCCCGTAGCCGAAGATCGTCGAGGACCCGGTCCCACACGACGAACTTGCCGGCTCGCGTTGCGTAGATATACGAGGCCGTCGCCGCGATGAGCCCGACGGCTGACGCTGCCGCCAGCGCCGCTGTCAGCCGCTTGCCACGTGCCCAGCCGATCCCGGCCCACACCGCCAGGACAGGGCTGGGCGCCGATGCCATCGCCTGTCCGCGCGCCGAGAGGTGTGGAATGACCCGTCGATTCCGTAGTCGCCCCGGTGCTCAGGCGCGGTCACGAGCTTACGACTCGACAAGGCCCCGAAGGTTTTGCAGGCTCTCGTCGAGTGAGCGGCCGACCCAGAACGCTGCAACACGGTCGGCGATCAGGCCGAGCAGCCCGCCTTCTGAGTTGTAGGCAAGCCGGAACGTCACGACGGTTCGACCCGGACCGGCATCGCGCAACCGGAACCGGCCGCGCTGGGTCACACCGGTGATGTTGATCCAGGCCAGATCGCGGGCCGCGTCGAATTCCACCACCTCGGCGACACCGCCTACCGCGATCGAGCCGATCTTCCACAACACGGTGTAGCGGGCGCCTATTCGGACCGGGCCCTCGGTCAGCGTCTCCCAACGCTCCAGGTGCGGGAGGAAAGACGGATAGCGATCCGGGTTGTTGAGCACCTTCCAGACAGTGTCGCGATCCGCGTTGACGACGATCCGCCGTTCGACGCGCATCAGCCGATCACCGGGAATCGACGTTCGGCGGCCAGCCGATCAACGCCCGCCTGCAGGCTGGCGATCACTTCGTCGTACACCGCCTGGTCGTCGTCGTGCACCTTGATCGGCTCCTGCACCTCGATGACGATCTTGGCAGGGAGCGGAATATGCCCCAGCAGGTCACTGACATTCAGCCCCCATGGCAGCGCCAGCGAGATGGGCACACTCTCGAGCCGGACAAGCCTATCGAGCAGCAACAGCTTGGCGAGCCACTGGGCGCGTCCGAGGAACAACGCCGTCTCCTGGCCGCCGACGCTGGCCACCGGCACGATTGGCACGCCGGTCTCGCGGGCGAGCCGCACAAAGCCTTTGCGGCCGCCGAAGTCGACGACGTGCCGCTGCCACGACGGGCGGTAAACCTCGTAATCGCCGCCCGGATATACCAACACGGCTGCGCCGGAGTCCAAAGCCAGCCGGGCATTTTCGGGGCTGGCTGCCACGGTGCCGAACTTGCGAAGCCAGCGCAGCGGCGGATACAGGGTGACCAGGTTGTGCGCGAGTTGATAGAACGGGCGCTCCACCCCGAAATACGAGGAGAACGCCAACGTGAAGACGAACGTGTCGGGCGGTACGTTGCCCCCGCTGTGGTTGCCGACCAGCAACACCGGTCCTTCGGGCGGTATGCGGTCGAGTCTGCGGACGTCAGCGCGGAAATACAGTGACGCCAGCAGCCACGTGCCCGGCAGCTGATCACGGATGAAATCCGGGTCGCGCTGGTCCAGGTCCGCTTTGGGCACCCGGTCCATGATCTGCTTACTTACCCACCCGATCGCATCCGCGACGCCGACCATGGTCCCAGCCTCGCACAGCCGAGCGCAAAGGTGCAGGGGTTTGCGTCGCTACCGCGATGAGCCGTGGATCACCACCGCCCATGATGGGCGACCTCGGAAAAGGGCCGCCGATTCGGCTTGCGGATTGGGGTGAGCGGACGATCGGCCGGATATCCGATACCGAGCAAGAAAGCCACCAAATGGTCGTCGGGGACACCCAGGATGGCGCGTGCTTTCTCCTGATCCCCCACCGACGAATGACCGGTCCCGATCCCCAGGTCCGTGGCCGCGATCATCATCGCCATCGTGGCCTGGCCGGCGTCGTAGGAGTCTGTCAGGCGTCTGCGATCGTCCGGCGACACCGGCACAACCAATGCGATCGCGGCCGCCGCCGAGGCGATGTGACCGGCGCCCTGCCAGACCGTTGACAGCTCCTGAAGCTGAGCGCGGTCAGTGACGATCACAAAGTCCCACGGCTGACGGTTTTTCGCCGAGGGCGCCCGCCACCCGGCCTCGGCGATACGGTTGAGGTCCGCTTCTGTTACCGGCTCCGCCTTGTATTGCCGCACATTGCGCCGAGCACAGATCGCGTCCCAAGCTTCCATCTGGTCCCCTCCTGTCGCTAAGCGCTCTGGCGGTCTATCGCTTGCTCGAGCGCCTCGATCACGTCGCGAAGCTCGCCGACCATCCAGCTGTCGGTGCGCTGGCTGAACACCTCAAGCAGCGACCGGTAATACCACAGGTGTAGCTGCGGATCCTGCACAGTGAACCGCTGCCACACCTCGTCTCCCTGAGCGCGGAAGTCACGCAGGATGGCACGTGCGTTGTCGAGCTTATCGGCCAGCGAGACCAGCGTGGCGTCGTCCGATGCCTCACGCAGGTGGCCGATGTAGCGTTCCTTGCGCTCGCGCCAGGGCGGCTTGGGAGTCTGGAAGGTATCGCTGCACTCGGCGACGATCGACGCCACATCCGCGCCGAACTTTTGACCGATCTCGGCCAGCGTCTGTTCCCCACCCTGGTCCTCGGCGGCATCATGTAGCAACGCGGCGATGGCCTGTCTCTCGGTGCCGTCGGCCTCGATGACCAACCCAGCCACCGACAGCAGGTGCCCGAGATACGGGACTTCGCTGGCCTTGCGTGTCTGCAACGCGTGCTTGCGGGCCGCGTATCCCAGGGCGTCGACGAACTTGGGCGTGAGGCGCGGCGTCTGGTGGGCCATGCTGTACCTCCTTTTTGGGAAAACTCGTCCGCCATAAGCACCCACCGCTGTCGGTGTCCAGGTCTATCGTGGCACCGCGATGGCGCTTCATCTCCACCGTGCCGAGCGCACCGATCTTCTTGCCGACGGTCTCGGCGCCCTACTGGCCGAGCCGCTGTGCGACCCGTTCGCGGAAGAGCTCGTGCTGGTGCCGGCGCGCGGCATAGAACGCTGGCTCAGTCAGCGGCTGTCGCACGTCCTCGGCCGTGGTCGGGGCGGCGACGGGGTGTGCGCGGGCGTGGCGTTTCGCAGCCCTGGCTCCTTGATCGCCGAGATAACCGGAACGGTCGACGACGATCCGTGGTCGCCGGACGCCTTGGCATGGCCGCTGCTGGAAGTCATCGACTGCTCGTTGGATCAACCCTGGTGCCGCACGCTGGCAACGCATTTGGGTCACTTCGATGCGGGTCCCGAGGCTGAATTGCGGCGCGGCAGGCGGTATTCGGTGGCGCGCCGGTTGGCCGGCTTGTTCGCCTCGTATGCCCGGCAGCGTCCGCAGCTGCTGGCCGACTGGCTGGACGGCAAGGTGGGTGACCTCGACACCGACCTGGCCTGGCAACCCCAACTCTGGCGAGTGCTGGTGGCCGGCGTCCCCGCCGATCCCCCGCACATCCGCCACCAGAAGACGATCGCCCGGCTACGCCAAGGGCCGACCGACCTGCCGGCGCGGCTGTCGCTGTTCGGACACACCCGGTTGGCGTGCACCGACGTGGAGTTGCTCGACGCGCTGGCCACCCACCAGGATCTGCACCTGTGGCTGCCGCATGCCAGCGACCAGCTCTGGCAGGCGCTCGCCGGCATCCATGGCGTGGTGGCGCGACACGACGACCGCAGCCGGTACGCGGCCCACCATCCGCTGCTGGAAACGCTGGGCCGCGACGTGCGTGAACTGCAACGGGCACTGCCGGACGGCCGCGCGACCGACGAATTCATAGGCGTTGCGGGCGGCACAGCCAGAGCCAACACGTTGCTGGGCTGGCTGCAATCCGACATCGCAGCCAACGCGGTCAGGCCCAAGGGCCGCGAACTGTCCGATGGTGACCGGTCGGTGCAGGTGCACAGCTGTCACGGCGCGGCGCGGCAGATCGACGTGCTGCGCGACGTTCTGCTCGGCCTGCTGGAGGACGACCCGACGCTGGAGCCCCGCGACATCGTGGTGATGTGCCCGGACATCGAGGCCTACGCGCCCTTGATTGTCGCCGGCTTCGGGCTCGGCGACACCGCCGGTGGCGGCCACCCCGCACACCAGCTGCGGGTCAGGCTGGCCGACCGCTCCCTGACGCAGACCAACCCGCTGCTGGGTGTGGCGGCCGAGCTGCTGAGCATCGCGGGCAGCCGCGCCACCGCCACCCAGGTGCTCAACCTCGCGCAAGCGGCGCCGGTGCGGGCTCGCTTCGGGTTCAGCGACGACGACCTCGACAAGATCACCGACTGGGTGCGCGAAGCGAACATCCGGTGGGGATTCGACAAAGAGCATCGCGCGCCGTACGGGCTGGACCACATCATCCATAACACCTGGCGCTTCGGGCTGGACCGCATCCTCACCGGCGTCGCGATGTCCGACGACTCGCAGGCCTGGCTGGACACCGCACTGCCGCTCGACAACGTCGGCAGCGACAAGATAGAGCTGGCCGGCCGGCTGGCCGAATACGTCGACCGGCTGCACCACATCGCCGAACGGCTCAGCGGGACAAAGCCATTAGCCGAGTGGCTGGACACCTTGACCGAAGGAGTCGCTCTGCTCGCCCGCTCCGCCGACGCCTGGCAAGACGCGCAACTGCAATCCGAATTCGCCAACGTCGTCGGGCAGGCCGGAAGCCGCACCTCGATGCTGCTGCGACTAACCGACATACGCGCGTTGCTGTCCGCCCATTTGGCGGGCCGCCCGACCCGGGCCAACTTCCGCACCGGCACGCTGACCGTATGCACCATGGTGCCGATGCGCTCAGTGCCGCACCGGGTGATATGCCTGGTCGGACTCGACGACAAGGTGTTCCCGCGGCTGAACGTCGCCGACGGCGACGACGTGCTCGCACGTAAGCCGATGACGGGCGAGCGTGACATCCGCTCCGAGGACCGGCAATTGCTGCTGGATGCCGCGTGCGCGGCCACCGAGACGCTGGTGATCACCTACACCGGCAACGACGAGCACACCGGTCACCCGTATCCGCCCGCGGTGCCTCTGGCAGAGCTGCTCGACGCCCTCGACCAGACCACGGAAAAGCCGGTTCGCGAGAACATCGTGGTCAAGCACCCGTTGCAGCCGTTCGACGTCAAAAACGTGCAACCCGGAAAGCTGGTGCCCAGCACGCCATTCACGTTCGATCCCACGGCGCTGGCCGCCGCCCGGGCCGCCACTGGAAAGCGTTGCGCGCCAGCACCGTTCATCACAGCACCACTACCCGCGCCACCTGCCGAAGACGTCGCGCTCGCCGACCTGCTCGACTTCTTCAAAGACCCGGCCAAAGGATTCTTCCGCGCGCTCGACTGCACACTGCCATGGGACGTCGACGGAGTCGAAGACGCGATGCCCGTCGAGATCGATCCGCTGGAAGAGTGGACGGTCGGCAACCGGATGCTGCGCGACATGCTGCGCGGTATGCATCCGGACACCGCCGCCCACACCGAGTGGCGTCGCGGAACCCTACCGCCCGGGCGGCTCGGTGTGCGCAAGGCCAAGGAAATCCGCGATCGAGCGCGCGATCTGGCGGCAGCCGCGCTGCAGCACGGGGCGATCGGCGGCGATGCGCACGACATCGACGTGGACCTCGGTGGTGGGCGCCGTCTCACCGGGACCGTCACACCGGTGTTCGGCGAGCGCACGGTGTCGGTGACCTACTCGAAGCTGGCGCCCAAGCATCTGCTCGCGGCGTGGATCGGATTGGTCGCACTGGCGGCCGGAAATCCGGGCCGCGATTGGACGGTGCTGTGCATCGGCCGCGGCAAGAGCAGAAACCGGATTGCGACGCGGTTGTTCGCGCCGCCGCCGGACCCGGTGGCCATATCGCGGGACCTGGTGGCGTTGTACGACGCGGGGAGGCGCGAGCCGCTGCCGCTGCCGCTGAAGACGTCGTGCGCGTGGGCCGAGGCACGCCGCGACGACGACGATCCGGAAGCGGCCGCCCGGGCAAAGTGGGAGACCACCAACTCCCATACCGGTGAGAACGCCGAGCGGGCCCACGTACGGGTTTGGGGCGAGAACTCTGCGTTGGACAGGCTGCTGGGTCCGCCGCGCCCGGGCGAGGAGATCCCCGGCGAGGACACCCGACTGGGCGCGCTCGCCGCCCGGCTGTGGCTGCCGGTGCTGGCCGCCGAAGGGAGCCTTTGATGGATCGCTTCAGCCTGATGGGCCCGCTGCCGAAACAGGGCTCCACCACCGTGCTGGACGCCAGTGCCGGCACCGGCAAGACGTTTGCACTGGCCGGTCTGGTCACCCGCTACCTCGCCGAGACCGAGATGACACTCGACGAGATGCTGCTGATCACCTTCAACCGTGCGGCCAGCCGCGAGCTTCGCGAACGGGTGCGCGACCAGATCTCGCAGGCGGTTTCGGTACTCGAGGGTCGCGCGCCGGCTGACTGTGACCTCAGTGACCTCGTCGAGCACCTGGCGCGCGGCAGCGACGACGAACGCACGATCAGACGAGCGCGGCTGCGCGACGCGCTGGCGAACTTCGATGCGGCCACCATCGCCACCACGCATGAGTTCTGCGGATCTGTGCTGAAATCACTTGGGATAGAAGGTGATACCGCTGCCGGCGTCAGGTTGGAGGAAAGCCTCGAGGATCTAGTCGCCGAGATCGTCGACGACCTGTACCTCGCGGACTTCGGGAGTCAAGAACAGGATCCGGCGCTGAGCTACAAACAGGCGCTCGACCTGGCCCGCGCGGTCGTGGGCGACCCGTGCGCCGAGCTGCGCCCGATCGATCCCGATCCGGACAGCGAGGCCAGTGTCCGGTTGCGCTTCGCCACCGAGGTACTCGCAGAACTCGAACATCGCAAGCGCCGGCTGCGCATCCTCAGCTACGACGACCTGCTCACTCGTTTGGCGAAAGCCCTTGAGCCCGCGGACTCGTCGGCCCGCGACCGGATGCGGCGGCGCTGGCGGGTCGTGCTGGTCGACGAGTTCCAAGACACCGACCCCACCCAGTGGCAGGTGCTCGAGTGCGCGTTCAGCGGCCAGTCGACGCTGATCCTGATCGGCGACCCGAAGCAGGCCATCTACGGTTTCCGCGGCGGCGACATCCACACCTACCTGAAGGCGGCCCGCACAGCCGATATCCGATACACGTTGAGCGTCAACTGGCGCAGTGACAAGGTGCTCGTCGACAGCCTGCAGACCGTGCTGGGCGGCGCGACGCTGGGCCACCCCGATATCGTCGTGCGCGACGTCGACGCACATCACGACGGGCACCGGCTGGCCGGCGCGCCGCACAACGCACCGTTTCGGCTGCGCGTGGTCAAACGCCATACCGTCGGCTACCGCGATACCGACAACATTCCGATCGACACGCTGCGCCGACACATTCCCGCCGACCTGACCGCCGACATCGCTGCGCTGCTGGCCAGCGGCGCCACCTATGACGGCCGTCGCCTCGGGGCCGGAGACATCGCGGTGATCGTCGAACAACACCGAGATGCGCGCGCCTGCCGAGATGCCTTGGCCGCGGCGGGTATCCCGGCGATCTACACCGGCGATACCGACGTATTCGATTCGCCGGCCGCCAAGGACTGGCTCTGCCTGCTGGAGGCATTCGATGCGCCCCAGCGCAGCGGGCTGGTCCGCGCCGCCGCATGCACGACGTTCTTCGGCGAGACTGCGGAAACGCTTGCCGCCGAGGGTGATGCGCTGACCGACCGGGTAGCGGGCACGCTGCGCGAGTGGGTTGACCACGCGCGGCTGCGCGGCGTGGCAGCGGTGTTCGAGGCGGCCCAGCTAGGTGGCATGGGCCGCCGGGTGCTCGGTCAGCGCGGCGGCGAGCGGCACATGACCGACCTGGCGCACATCGCGCAGCTGCTGCATGAAACCGCGCATCGGGAGCGGCTCGGCCTGTCGGCGCTGCGTGACTGGCTACGGCACCAGTGCGACACCCGCACCGGTGTGACCGAACGCAACCGCCGCCTGGACAGCGACGCCCAGGCGGTGCAGATCATGACCGTCTTCGTGGCCAAGGGCCTGCAGTTTCCGATCGTGTATTTGCCGTTCGCATTCAACCGCCATGTCCGCAGCGACGACATTTTGCTTTACCACGACGGCACCGACACCCGCTGCCTGTACATCGGCGGCAAGGGGCACAGCCTTCAGCGGCAGGCGGTCGAGGAGCTGAACCGCATCGAGGCCGCGCGCGACAACATCCGGCTCACCTACGTCGCGCTGACCCGGGCCCGCTCGCAAGTGGTGGCGTGGTGGGCGCCGACCAGAGACGAAGTCAGCGGCGGGCTGTCGCGGCTGCTGCGCGGCCGCGGCAAGGGTGAGTCCGAGGTACGGGAGCGGTGCGCGCCGCGCGTCGCCGACGAGGATGCCTGGACGGTGTTCAAGCGGTGGGAGGCAGCGGGTGGGCCGTCGGTGGAGGAATCGGTGATCGCCGCCCACGCTGCGGTAGAAAAGCTCTTACGGACAAGCGCTTTGGAGGTACGGCACTTTCACCGCGCGATCGACACCAGCTGGCGGCGGACCTCGTATTCGGCGCTGGTGCGTGGCTCGGAAGAGGTTGCAGCGGTACGCGTCACCAGCGAGCCCGAAGTTGGCGTACGCGACGACGAGGTGGAGGCAGTCGTTGTCACGGCGCCTGCGCCCGGGCACGACGTCATAGATTTGGCATCGCCACTGGCGGCCATGCCCGCCGGTGCGGCGTTCGGTTCCCTGGTGCACGCGGTAATGGAGACGGCCGACCCCGGTGTTCCCGACTTGCCCGGCGAGCTGGAGCAGCAGGTGCGACGGCACTGCGCCTGGTGGCCTGTTGACGTCGACGCGGCTGAACTGGCCGCCGCATTGGTGCCGATGCACGACACACCGCTGGGCCCATTGACGGGGGGCGTGACGCTGCGGCAGATCGGGGTGCGGGACCGGCTGCGCGAGCTGGATTTCGAGATTCCCTTGGCCGGAGGCGATCTACGCGGCGCTGCTCCGCATGTGTCGGTGTCCGATGTCGGTGAGCTGCTGCGGTTGCATCTGCCCCAAGGCGATCCGCTGGCGCCGTACGCCGATCGGCTGATGGCCGCCGGTTTGGCTGGCCAGTCGCTGCGGGGGTATTTGGCCGGGTCGATCGACGTGGTGCTACGGCTGCCCGGACAGCGTTATCTGGTAGCCGATTACAAGACTAACCATCTCGGCGACACCGCGGCCGATTACGGCGTTGCGCGCCTGACCGAGGCCATGCTGCATTCTGACTACCCGCTGCAGGCGCTGTTGTATATCGTTGTGCTGCATCGCTTTCTGCGGTGGCGGGTGTCCGGTTACGATCCGGCACGGCATCTGGGCGGGGTGTTGTATCTGTTCGTGCGGGGCATGTGCGGTATCGACACGCCGGTCTACGGAGGACACCCGGCCGGCGTGTTCAGCTGGAGCCCGCCGGCTGAGCTGGTGGCGGCGTTGTCAGATCTGCTCGATGAGGGGAGGCAGGCGGCGTGACGCCCGAAGGCGCCGCGAGTGAGGATCGCTGCGAGGAACGAGCGAGGACCGGAGCGAGCGGAAGCCGAGACATGAGCAATGCCGATGTCGAGGTCGCCATCGCAGCTACCGGCGTCCTCAGGTCTTTCAACGAGGCCGGTGTGCTCGATGTCTCGGATGTGCTGGTGGCGGATCGGGTTTGCGCGCTGGGCAAGGAGCCCGACGAGCGAGTGGCGCTGGCGGTAGCGCTGGTGGTGCGCGCGCTGCGGGGCGGATCGGTGTGTGTGGACCTGTCGACGGTCGCAGGGGTGGTGGGCGCCGCCGAGCTGCCGTGGCCCGAGGGTGTGGCGTGGCTGGCGGCGGTACGGGCGAGCCCGTTGCTCGGTGAGCCGCCGGTGCTGCACCTCTATGACGACCGGCTGCTCTACCTGGACCGGTATTGGCTCGAGGAGACGCAGGTATGCAACGACTTGCTGGCGTTGCTGGCGTCCAGGCCGGCAGTGGAGTTGCCCGCCTCCGAGCGACTTTTCCCGGCCGGGTTCGAGGAACAGCGCGAAGCGGCCGAAATCGCGCTGTCGCAAGCGGTCACGGTGCTCACGGGCGGACCCGGCACCGGTAAGACGACGACTGTCGCACGGCTGCTGGCGCTGGTGGCCGAGCAGGCGGACCTGTCGGGGATGGCGCGGCCGCGGATCGCGCTGGCCGCGCCCACCGGCAAGGCGGCCGCCCGGCTGCAAGAGGCGGTGGCGCATGAGGTGGCCAAGCTGGCCACCGCCGACCGAGAGCGGCTGGGCGAACTGCATGCGGTGACGCTGCATCGGTTGCTCGGTTCCAAGCCGGATACCTCAACGCGGTTTCGGCACGATCGCGGAAATCGGTTGCCACATGACGTGATTGTGGTCGACGAGACGTCGATGGTGTCGCTGACCCTGATGGCACGGCTACTGGAGGCCGTGCGCCCGGACACCAGGCTGGTCCTGGTCGGCGATGCCGACCAGCTGGCGTCGGTAGAGGCGGGCGCGGTGCTCGCCGACCTTGTGGAAGGACTGTCGGCGCGGGACGACGTGCGGGTGGCGGCGCTGCGGACCTCGCACCGGTTCGGAGAATCGATCGGCACGCTGGCCGATGCGATCCGGGTTGGCGATGCGGATCAGGTACTGGCGCTGCTGCGGTCGGGCGATGAGCACATTGAGTTCGTTGAGGATGACGACCCGACGCAGCGGTTGCACTCGATCCTGGTGCCGCATGCGCTGCGGCTGCGAGAAGCTGCTGTGCTCGGCGCGGTCGACATCGCGTTGTCGGCGCTGGACGAGCACCGGTTGCTGTGTGCGCACCGGCGGGGGCCTTTCGGCGTGGCGCACTGGAACGGGCAGGTACAGAAATGGATTGCCGAGGAAACGGGCCAGCCGGCCTGGTCAGAGTGGTATGCAGGACGGCCGCTGCTGGTGACGGCGAACGACTACGGGCTGCGCGTCTACAACGGCGACACCGGGGTAACCGTGGCCGGCCCGGAAGGTCTACGGGCCGTCATCGCCGGCGCGGCCGGACCGCTGAACTTTGCAACCAGCCGCCTCGGCGACGTCGAGACGATGCACGCCATGACGATCCACAAAAGCCAGGGCAGCCAAGCCGACGAGGTGACCGTGCTGATGCCGCCGGAGGATTCGCGGTTGCTGACCCGAGAGCTGTTTTATACCGCGGTCACCCGAGCCAAGGCCAAAGTCCGGGTAGTCGGTTCCGAAGCTTCGCTACGGGCTGCGATCGCGCGTCGGGCAGTGCGGGCGAGTGGGCTACGACAGCGGCTGCAGGCCACAGCATTTACTACTTGAATGCGGTCATCCCGAGCAGTGCACCGGCCGATCTGGCCTTTGGACATCAGGGTGCCGTGGGAATGAGAACCGCGACATCGCCGTGCAGGTGCGCGAGGCCGCTATCGAGAGTCGCCAAGTGGGCTTTGCGGCTTCGTGCGAGCTGTGCAAGGTAGGCATCGGTTACCTGCCGGTGACCGACCACACCACCGACCTCTACATCGGTGAAAGAGACACTGTCGGGCCAGAACTCGTGGCGGCTCGCGCCCTCGACTGCGCTGATGACATCCCGAGCAGCTGCCGCAGATTGCCCCATCCGCACCAGGAATCGAACAAGACTTCCTTGTGTGATCGGGCACGTCGCAAACCCTGTGTCGGACGCCGATAACCACTCCGTGGCGGCGGAATTATGCACATGCTCGGTAACGACCAGTGCGATGAGCACATTCGCGTCGAGCAGCGCCGTCACTCCTCATCCTCCAGCGAGCGGACGTCCTCGGAAGTCACGACCGTACCGACGCTCACCAGAGGCAACCCGGTCCTGGGGTCTCTGGAGATCGCGGCGGTGCCCCCGGCCCCCAAGCCGCGCCGAATGAGGTAGGCGATGGTTTCACTCAACGTGCGGTGAGTGTCCCGCGCAATCGCCAACGCCTGTTTGTGCAGGTCGTCAGGGAGATCAACGGTGGTGCGCACACCCGATCCTAGCATCAGCGCATCATGATGCGTTGGTGCGTCCACTTCCGCTAGCCCGTGCCCAGGCTGATTCAGCACGGCCTGTCCCTAGCACATTCCATGCGTGGACGAAGCGGGCCCACTCAGTTTCGGTTGGACTGACGGCACAATCAGCGACAGCATCGTCGTTTACCACGAGACCGGGTCCTACAGGCGCCAGCAGCTTCGCGAGCTTAACGATTTGCCCTGCCGGACCCGCAGCGCGAGTTCCGGACCACCGATCAGCGCATCGAGTATGCGACCGCCGGCCCAGTGTGAGTAATAGAGCTGCCAATCCTGATCTTTCACAATGACGAAGTTCGCCCTGTTCCCCATGTCGCCCCCGTCCCCTTTGACGCGATCTCCGACGTCGCGTCGATGAAGCCGAGTGTCCACTGGGGGTCCGACAAGCCAGGGACGACGGCGTCGCCGTTTGCCGGTGCGGAAGAATCGCGGTCAGCATGGTTGACAACGACAGTTCTTCACCGACATCCCGACGACGCCACATCGTGCGGCTCGCCGTGTTCGCCGGCTTCCTGCTCGGGTTGTCCTACCTCGTAGCCGTCACGCGAGTCATCGACGTCGAGCAGGTGCAGCGAACGATTTCGGCGACGGGGCCGGCGGCGCCGCTGGCCTACGTCGTGGTGTCGGCCGTCCTCGGCGCGTTGTTCGTGCCGGGCCCGATTCTGGCCGCGGGCAGCGGGCTTCTGTTCGGTCCTGTGCTGGGCATCTTCGTGACGCTGGGCGCGACAGTGGGCACAGCGATCGTCGCGAGCCCCATCGGCCGTCGAGCTGGCCGGGACAGCGCGCGGGCCCTGCTTGGGACGGAACGCGCCGACCGCATCGACGCGCTGATCGAACGACGCGGACTGTGGGCGGTCGTCGGCCAGCGCTTCATCCCCGGCATATCCGATGCGTTCGCCTCCTATGTGTTCGGGGCCTTCGGAGTTCCGTTGTGGCAGATGGCCGTCGGTTCGTTTATCGGTTCGGCGCCGCGGGCATTCGTCTACACCGCGCTGGGCGCCTCGATCGGGGATCCGTCGTCGCCGTTGGCTTACTCGGCGATAGTGGTGTGGTGCGTGACCGCCGTCGTCGGCGCGGTTGCTACGCGGCGTGGATACCGAAAATGGCGTGAGCACGCCGGCCGCGGCGAGGACGGCGGCCGGCCACGTTCAACTCGCGAAGCAGGGGCACGCTGACGAAGATGGAAATGAGCTAGTGGCGTCGGCATCCGGCCGGTTTTGGTCACCTCCGTCCCACCAGTCACGCTGCCGAACCACTATGCGAATTGCCGATCTCGTAGCGACTTTTCAGCGACAACACTGGGCGTGAGGGCCGAGGCGCCCGTCGCGGAATGTTCCTACCGCCGCGCACACCACCCGTTCGGCTTGCCGACGGGTCGGGTTACGAGCACGACCGCTGGCGCTGCGTCGTCGGGTTGAGGATTGGGCGACCAGCGGAAGGCAGCAGCTACCGTCGGGCTGCAGATGGATTCGGTAGCCCTGACTGCCCGAAAAACCACGGCGGTCGGCCGACGACGTGATGCTCGCGGGGCTCGGCCTGCCGCTCGACCCAGTTGCGAACAGTGCGGGCATCTTTCAACCCATGAGCGGCGGTGGTGTAGTGCGCAAGCCGTGGCATAGGGTGGTCGGCGTGCCGGAAAAGTTTGACGCAACCCAGACCCTTGCGAGAATTCTGGCCAAACACGGCCCATCGCACGAGGACGACATCGCCCGACGACTGCGCGACAGCGGCGTGGCCGATCCGGATGCCGTACTGAACGATGTTCTCGATGAAATCTGCTGTCCTGCACGTCAATTAGTTGATGATCGGTGGGTGTGGCTGCCGGCGGTGCTGGCCGGGCGGGTGTTCACGCACCGGCTCGGCGCCGACGAGTTAGCCCACGACATTCTCACGGTGACCCCGGATCTGGACCCGATCACCGTGCTCTGCGAGCACGAGCAGTACCGGCGGCTCGCCGACGGGTCGGCGGCGCGGGTCGTGCTCGCCGGGTTCGACGAGGAGCTGCTCGAGCAGCGGGGCATCCCGGCTGAGGTGGTCGACCCGCTCGGGGCGCTGCTCCTGGCCCCGGGCACGCTGGGGGCGTTGGGGGCTGCCGAGGGGGACCTGGTCGGGGTGCGGCTGACCGAACGGGGACTGGTAGTCGAGCGGGTCACCGCGCTCGCGCAGTCGACGGTGGGCGCCCGGCTGGCCGCGATGCTCGACGCCGAGGAGCCGGTGTACTTCGACGCGGCGGTGTGGACGGCGTGCGTCGAGGACCCGGAGGTGTTCACCGAGCCGTTGGCGCCCCTGTGCGAGATCGTCGACGACTACGGTCTGGCACATCGCGGCGAGTGGCTTGCACCCGACGGGTTCGATTTCGACCGTTGGTCTTTCGAGCGCGGGTGTGCAGCGCTGGCCGAACGCCATGACCTCGACCCCGACGACGCCGTCGTGCTGTACACGCTGGTCAAACTGTACGACCAGATGTCGCTGCTGCTAATCGACGCCGCCGACGCGGACGAGCCGCCGGAGGAGGCGTTGGCCGCAGCCGGCGAGGACGCGACGGGGCCCCAGGACGACCGGTTCGCCGATCTGGTGGGTGGGCTCGGGGCCGCGCTTGACGATCCGCTGCTGGCTGAGCTGCTGGTGGCCGAGACGGTCGGCGCCGGCCGCGGCGGGGCGGCTGCGCTGGGGATGTTCGCCGAGGTGCTCGAGTCGAAGGTGCCGCGCGCGGCGCGGGTGGCGTGTCGGTGGCTGCGCGCGGTGGCGCTGGAGCGGATCGGCGACGTCGAAGCGGCCGAACGCGAGCTGCTGGCGGCCGAGTCGATGGATCCGGATTGGCCGCTGCCGTTGCTCGACCTGGCCCGCTTTGCCTCCGATCGCGGCGACGTCGAGCGCGGGTTGGCATTGCTGCGCCGCGCCGGCGCCGGGCCGGACCACCCGCTGGCGGAGCTACTAGGGCAGCACCGCGCCGAGCCGCGCCGCGACCTCGGCCGCAACGAGACGTGCTGGTGCGGGTCCGGCCGCAAGTACAAGAAATGCCATCTCGGGCGCGAGGAGCTGCCGCTGGCCGAGCGGGTGGGCTGGTTGTACATGAAGGCCATCCAGCACGCGCTGATGAGCGGATGGAACGACCTGCTGGCCGAGGTGGGATACGAACGCCGCCGCTACGCCGACGATGATCCCGACGCGCTGGCCGCGGCGCTGGCCGATCCGCTGGTGCTGGATGCGGTGCTGTTCGAGGGCGGTGCGTTCGCGGAGTTCCTTCAGGTACGTGGTTCGCTGCTGCCCGACGACGAGCGGCTGCTGGCCGAGCAATGGCTGCTGGTGGAACGGTCGGTGTTCGAGGTCGAGCAGGTGCAGCGCGGCCAGGGCATGACCGTGCGCGACGTGCGCACCGGCGACACCCACGAGGTGCGTGAGCGGGCGGCCAGCCGCCAGCTGCAGACCGGTCAGCTGATCTGCGCACGCGTGGTGCCCACCGGGGACATCATGGCGTTCTTCGGCGGGATCGAGCCGGTCGCGCTGCGCGAGCGTGACGCGCTGATCGACCTGCTCGATGACGAACCCGACCCGGTGACGCTGGTGGCGCAGCTGACCCGCCGGTTCGCGCCGCCGACACTGGTCAACACCGAGGGCGATCCGCTGGTCATCTGCGAGGCCACCGTGCAAGTCGGCGACCCGGCCGGGATCGCGGCCGCGCTCGACGACACCTACGACCGCGACGACGGCGAGGAGCCGCCGCGCTGGTTCGAGCACGTCACCACCCACGGCATGGAGCGGATCCGTGCCACGTCGGTCCTGGACGGCGACACGCTGCGGGTGGAGACCAACAGCGAGAAGCGGATGGACCGTGTGCTGGCCACGCTGGCGCGCCTCGACCCTGCGATGAAGGTGCTCGAAGACGTTCGCCGCCCGCTGCGCGACGTCCGCGAGGCCGCCGAGCTGGCCAAGCAGATGCCGGTTACCGACAAAGGCGCGCTCGACCCCGACGACCCCGAGCTGGCCGCGCTCCTCGGGGAATTAGTCCGCGACTACGAGACCCGCTGGCTCGATGAGCCCATCCCCGCACTCGACGGCCACACGCCGCGGCAGGCCGCCGACGACCCCACCCGACGCGGCGACCTGATCAAGCTCCTCGACACGTTCCCCACCGGTGCAGCCGCGCGCGGCGGGATGGACGCTGACCGGCTGCGCGCCGCGCTCGGCGTGCAGTAACCGACCAGGCGGTGCTCACCCCGGGGTCGTCGCGCCCATCTCGGTGGCGAACTCGTGGAAGTGCTTGTGGCCGGGCAATTTTCGCAGACATCGCGCCACCAGGTCGCGGGCGACGTCGGCGTTGCCGCGTCGGTGCGCGAGCCGCGCGCAGAGAAACGTCTGCTCCGGACCGCCCAACGCGGCGTGGGTGACGATCCGGTCGAGCGGGCCGCCCTCGGTGTCCGCGAGGTTTTCCAGCAGGAGGCCGTGCCATTCCGCCAGCGCGCTGGCTCGCTCCTGCTCGGTCGCGACGAAACGGTGTACTCGGCCCGTCGATGCGCCGCGGTCGCACAGCCTGTCCAGCGCCCGCACGTACTGCTCGGCGAAGCCTTCCCACGTGTCGGCAACTCGGAGCATGTGCGCGAGCACGACGGCGAGCGAGGTCTCTTTCGCCGCAACCGGCCCCTCGCCGTAACGGGTCCAGCCGTACCTGGACTCCCACCGAATCAACTGCGGCGCAGCCATTTCGGCAAACGCCTGGAACCCGTAGCGTTCCCAGGTCGACGCCCACAACACCGCTGCCACGTCAGACACGACGAAGCCCGCTGCTGCCACCGGATCGTCGGAGCGGAAGTAGTCGTAATCGTGGGCTTCGCACGCGAGGTCGATCAGTTGCTCCAGCGCGGACACTGCAGGCCCCGCATCCGCGGCACGCAGCGCGTCCTGACCTTCGGTGGCAAGCCGCTTGAAGGTGAAACGCCAGCGTGATCTCTCGCGCGGCGACACCCGCCGGTCCCCACCCAGGTAAGCGCCCGATCGGGCCAGCGACACGAAATCGTCGACCTCGTCCCGCACCGTCTCCGGATCGACCGGCGCCTTCACGGGACGCGGCGGCCGAGCGCGCCCGTCGCTTGCAAGCTCGACCTCGATACGCTCCCGCATGTTCGCCGTGCCGCGCCAGTAGAGGTTCCACAGTGCCTTCCGCAGGCGATCCTCGTCGAGCCCGGACACGACGCGGAAGAACTGCTCGCGGTTCATACGATTCGCCGCCACGACGGCGATTATCCCCAAATCTGACACGCACCACGACGCAGTTGTCTGCCTCGGCCTTCGGACTCCCGGATCAAGCTCGCCCCGTCCATCATGGTTTGCGCGGAAAGGCAAGGAGGCCGTGAGGGCTTCGACGGTGCAGGGGCGTTGTCTATCTGGACAAACAGGGCCGGCGACATGCCGTGCCACTGAATCGCGCGGATCTAGGCAGCTAGGATTTGATATGGCGATCGATGTTGACGAGCTGGCGACCGCGCTGCGTGACGCCATGCCGCGGTTAAGTGAAGTCGTCGATCGATACCACCGGTTCGGGTAATCCGAGCTCGCGATTCCTGCGGCGTTGGCTGTGTTCGCACAGGAGAACGTCCCCCTGCCCGCGAGTCTGCGGCGGCAGGCCGAGGAGCTCGCCGACGCACCGGGCACATGGCACAAGTTCACCCGGAGTATCCGCGATGAGCTCGCGGAGATCCCGATCAAGACGTCCGCATAGCGGCTCCGACACGGCACGAGCGCCTCATGATCGCGTGATCGACCCTAAACTGGGACGAGCGTCAAGCGGCAGCACGGCTCGCTCGCCGGCGTCGGGCGCACCTTGATGGTGACCGGCTGGTCATCACGTGGGATTTCGATGTGGTCGACAACAAGGAGTGGAGTGGACGATACCTCGCCGATACCGTCGTAGTGGTGGCCTCCCGGCCCGCGATCGGGAACAGCGGAACATTGATGGCCTACCGCGCTGTACTCGCGGTTTCAGGCCGGGCTCCGAGCCATCTTCGGAGACATCTATCACCTTCAAAAGCGCTATCGCATCTGATATCAGGTTGAACCATGTTATGCGGGAACGGTACTCGACCGGTTGCGCTACGTGTCCACCTGTGGTTCGTTCTTCTCCTGACCCGCTGCCACATCTGGGGCGAGCAGGCTCCGCAACGGCACCGTGACGCCGTGATCTTCCCTCGCTGCCCGCACGACGAAATCCGAGGTGGGCTCTCCCGCGGCCCGGCGCGCACCCGGATGGCACGGCGTTCGTTGGTGCAACGCTGCCAAGTTGAATAGGTAACCGGAGGGTCCGGGCACAGCGAGCACATGGAATCGCGGCTTCCAATCCGCACGGCGGTCGTGGTCGTTCAACACTGACCGCAGTCGGTCAGGGTCGTGATTCCACATCGTCAGTTCTAGTTCGGGGCCTTTGAGGTCCACCAGCCCGTCGGCATGAACCACGAGCTTTGAGACGGTGATCTCCGGCCCTTCCTCCCACGACTTCTTCGCCTGTATCCAATGCACCTGGTGCCCAGGGCCATACGACCCGCACGACCGATCGATTTCGCTAATCCCGTAGGGCATTGCACTACTCCTGAATGCCGAGCCTCCGCTCGGAGGCGCTCTTGCCGGCACCGGTTGGTGCGGGTCGCTTCGTCATCCGAGCCACCCAAGAGCGTGGGGTTGGCGCGCCGTCCAGTCGGAGCTTGTCGACGGCGTCTCGTGAAGCAAGGTCAATCTACCGACATGTGCTGACATGTCCTCGGCGGCCGAGGCATGGGTGGTTACAGCAGCGACTGCGACCGCTCGACGAACGCGTTGAGCTTCGAGATCAGCCGCATGTCGGAAACCTTGCGGGCGGTCCGCTGTCTCGCCGGCGACGCCAGGGCGCTGCATGCGAAACCCGAATTCGAAGGCGCGCTGTTCCAGGTTGCCTCGCAGTTCAACCTGCTGGAGATGGCCTCGCCCAACGTCAGCCTGGAGGACGGGGCGCGGGCAGCGCTTGCTCGGCGGGCGGTGTGGGCGGGCGGGCTTCGGCAGCCGGTTACAGCTGTTCGGTTGAATCTCGTGTTGGGCGCATGCGAAAGCGGGGTGGTGCCAACAATCCTGTTAAGGCACGACAACAACGTACGCCGTCATGTCGACACGAGCTGCTGAGCGCGCTGGTACGAGACGCCAAGTGCCGCGCCGATGTCGCGTACGGTTAACCCTTTCGCCTTCAACTCTCGTGCGGCGATGCGACGTTCGCGAGCCGCTTGCGCCTGCGCGTGAGCGGAATCCGTGGCGTACTTGGCTGCGAGTTGCAGGTGACGCTTCACATCATCGGGTAGCTCCACATGCATCTCGACGTCGAACGAATCGTCGCGGATATCGAGCCATAGCGCGATCAAGTCGCGGGCCATTGGTTCGATTTCGGCCAGGCTGCGCCCCTGGGTGTACTGGTCGATTTCGGGGATATGCACCAGCCAGAAACGGCCGTCGCGGCTGGCGTTCGCGTGATAAGTCTTCACTTCCACCTCCCTTCCCAAGATTGGGCTCACACTGCTTGTAGATCATCTCGGCGTATCGCTGACCGAACTCGTTGTGGCGGCCAACCGCGATCGTGAGGCCATCGAGGCTGTAGATGGTGTGATTAGCGCCCTCGCGTTTAATCTCGAACGTCATCCCGACCGCCTTCGCGGCACTTGTGATTCTTTTGATGATCTCCGTTCGCCTTGGCATACTATCTGTCTAGCGGCGGCTAGACAACTTTTTCAATGCCAGACTAGACTGACGCTTGCGCACACTGCCCGGACTCTCGGCCGCCGAAAGTTGTCGGTGCCCCCTGGCATCATCGCGAGCATGACCTGGTATCAGAACCTCATCAACAAAACGGTCCCGTGGCCGGGGGTACTGGATGCGGACCTGCTGCCCAAAACCGCGGTTGCCGCCGGTCACCGTCTCGCCGACACCGCTAAGCAGGGCGACTGGGTCATTCGTTGACCAAGTCGACGACATTACGACTGCGGCGCTTCACCCTTAGGCGTCAACCAGAGCAGTCGACCGCAACCTCAAGGGCTCCGCAGATCTTGCGCATCCGAGTGTCGGCAAGCCGGCCAAGGCGACTGACCAAGACCGCGACTGAGACGCTTTCGACCGAGTCCAGGTTGACCGCCGACCGGCGCGGGACCGGGTCGGAACCGGGTTCAAGGACGACCTCGCTGGCGAGTCCCCGGATGGTCGTCGTGCATGGCGCGACGAGGACACGTCGAAGGCGGGGTATTGCCGCGTCACGGGACAGGACAACGACCGGGCGCCGGCCGATCTCCGCCAACTCACACCACCACACCTCGCCCCGAGCCGGCAGCGCACTCACGAGCCGCCCGCCGCTCGCCGCCACGATGCCAGGTCACCCCACGCGTCCGGTTCCTCAGCTGGGTGCTCGTCATAGGCGACATAGCTGGCGTCCAGCTGGGCGGACCGGTACCGAGCGAGGAGCGACTCGAGGGCCTCATCGATGAGGGCGGCGTCGGTGATCCCCGACCGCAAGCGGCGTGCACTGCCCAGGAGCTCGGAATCCACGGTCGTGCTCAGCCGTATGCGTTTCATGCCATCACTATGCCACCAACCGGCAAAACCCAGCAGCAGCACGTGGCGGACGTAACCTACTGGAACAGGTGCCTGTTCTCGACGAGGAGCCCGGCATGGAAACACACGACCTACGCATTTCGAACGTCAATGTCTTCGACAGCGTCGACGGCCGGATCACCGGGCCGATGGACGTCACCGTCCGGGACGCGCTGATCGCGTCGGTCGCGCCGGCAGCCTCGGCAGTGTCTTCGGGGTCCTCGGGCTTGAACATCGACGGCACCGGCAAAACACTGATGCCCGGCTTGATCGACGCGCACTGGCATGCGGCATTCACCACCATCCCGGCGCAGGTGGCGCAGCTCAGCGAGATCGGCTACGTGTTCGCCCGAGCCGTCGTCAGCGCCCGGGACACGCTATTGCGCGGATTCACCACGGTCCGCGATCTGGGCGGGCCGGTGTTCGGGATCAAGCAGGCCATCGACGAGGGCGCGATCCTTGGCCCGCGCATCTTCCCGGCGGGTGGCTTCATCTCCCAGACCGGCGGGCACGGCGACTTCCGGCTGCCCCACGAGGTGCCGCGCGGCGTGTGCGGCCACCTGAGCTATGGGGAGATCATCGGTGCGGCCGTTATCGCCGACGGCGAAGCCGAGGTGCTGCGTGGCGCCCGCGAGATGCTGCGGCGCGGCGCATCACAGCTCAAGCTGATGGCCGGCGGAGGCGTCGCCTCGACCTACGACCCGCTCGACGTTGCCCAGTTCACGGAGTCCGAGATCCATGCGGCGGTGGAGGCCGCCGAGAACTGGGGCACCTATGTCACCGTGCACGCCTACACTCCCCGCGCGATCCGTACCGCCGTCGCCGCCGGTGTCCGTTGTATCGAGCACGGCCACCTCATCGACGAAGAGACCGTCGCGCTGCTCGCCGAAAAAGACATCTGGTGGTGCCTGCAGCCGTTTCTCGACGACGAGGACGCGGTACCGCTGCCCCCGGCGAACCAGGTGAAGTTCCTGCAAATGACTGCCGGCACCGACACCGCGTATCAACTCGCGATCAAGCACCGGGTCAAGATCGCGTTCGGGACGGACACACTGTTCGACGCCAAGCTCGCCAGCCGGCAAGGCGCCCAGCTCGCAAAGCTCACCCGCTGGTTCACACCCGCCGAGGTGCTGCAGCAGGCGACGATCCGCAACGCGGAGCTACTGGCCATGTCCGGACCGCGCAACCCCTACCCGGGACGCCTGGGGGTCGTAGCCGAAGGGGCCTTGGCCGACCTGATTCTCATTGACGGCGACCCGGTCGCCGACATTTCGCTGATCGCCAGACCCGACGAGGCGTTCACCGCCATCATCAAAGGCGGTCGCCTGGCGAAGGGCGCCACCCATCAACGGATTAACTTGTCGGCAGGCCGCTGACAGCGCGGGACCCGGCGCCAGGGACAGTCACCTCGCGCAGTTTGTGTCGTCGCGGTGGGGCAGGATGCGGGCCATGACAAGTCTGGTGGATCGGTTGGAGCGGGAGTTGTATGCGGCTGCCACCGCGCGCCCGAGGGATCCGGCGACGTACGCGGCGGTGCTGGAGCGAGCGGTGCGGACATATGGCTCCGATCCGGAGGCGGCTGAAGTATTCGACCTGGCCGAGCTGTACTCCGAGCTGGCGACGGAGTACCAAACGCTGGGACGGTATGAGGATGCGCTGACCGCGGCGGACGCGGCCGTCGACGCCGGGCTCGACATGCAGCCGGACCCGCGGTGCCTGCGAGCGGACATCCTGATGCGGGCCGGCCGGGTCGCCGAGGCAGAACCGATCTGGGCGGCGGTGCGGGCCGACACACCAGACGATGTGTGGCTGTACAACAATGCCGGGCTCGAGTACGCCGCCGCCGGTCAGCATGACGCGGCGCTGGACTGGTTCACCGACGGCCTGCGACTGGCGCTGCGCACCGGCGATCCCGAACGTTTGGTCGACCAGCTCGCCGATCTGCGACAGGACAGCCTGGACAGCCTGGGCCGGCGCGCCGACGCGCTGCAGGAGCAGGCGGCGGTGTTCCTGCGCGAGCAGGAGCAGACCCGATCCCGGTGGCTGGAGGAACCCGAGCCTGAGCTGGAACCCACTAGTGGTTCCGACCCCGACACGGTCGGCATGGTGGCGTTGGCGTGGCTGCCGGCCGGTGACTACGAGCAGGCGGTGGAGTTGTGGCCGGAGCTGGCCGACAGTGATCTGGTGGCCGGCCCGAACGGGCCGATACCGCACCGCCACTACTGCCGGGCGATGCAGCACAAGCTGGTCGAGCTCTCGGAGGAGGGCATCCCCGGGCTGGCGATCGCGCCGGTGCGGGTAGCGCCGTTCACCGCGTGGTGCGCCGAACAGGGGCAGCAGCCCGATTCTGAGGCCCGGGCCGGCTATGCCGCGCAACTCGCGGCGAACGCCGACCCGAGTGTGGTCTCCTGGCCGCCGGGCCGCAACCAGCCGTGCTGGTGCGGGTCGGGTCGCAAGTACAAGAAGTGCTGCGCCGCAACGTCGTCCGCCGATGCGGAACCGCAGCGGTGAAGACCACACGCCTGCGGGTGATGCTGCGCGAGGTCGAGCCGACCGTCGCCCGGGTGCTCGACGTGCCCGCGTCGGCGACCCTGCCGGAGCTGCACGAGCTGCTGCAGGCCGCGATCGGGTGGACCGACTCGCATCTGCACCAGTTCGTCACGCCGGAGGCGACTTACGGAATGGAGCTCCCCGGGGGTCGAGGTGTGGCCGGAGGACCAGCGCGATGAGAGCGACGCAGGGCTGGCTGACCTGGGGGTGAGCCGTGGGATCGTCGGCCGCTGTTCGGCCTCAGCGACTGAGTCTCCGGGCCGCTAGGTCCCCGCCCGTTCCGCTGCCACAAACAACGTCTGCGGGGCTGCGTCTTCCGCGTCCTGGGGGGGTCTGCGGTCGTAACTGGCCATCAACTCGTCGGCCGGCGTCACCGTCACGTCCCAGCCGTGGCGACGCAACCAGGCACCGACGTCTTCGCGCTCCTCGAAGTACCAAAGATCTTGGACGTCGGGAATTTCACGTTGCGGCTCCAGTTTGGCCATCAGATCGCGCACCCGCTGCATGGTCTCACGCTGCTTCGCGCGGGCATCTTCGTCGAGAAAGTCGGGGCCGGGCGCCTCCACGGCGATCCGGCTGCCGGCGGCGCCGAGCGCCTGAACCCGCTCGAAAAGCAGCTCCTGAGCGGCCGCCGGCAAAAACGGCAACAGCCCCTCAGCCGACCAGGCGCTCGGTGCCGAGGCGTTAAAACCGGCCTCCTGCAACGCGGCCGGCCAGTCGTGGCGCAGGTCGACCGGAACATGAACCAGGTTGCACGTCGGATGCGCACCGCTATCGCGCAACGTTGACAACTTGAATTCCAACACCCGCGGCTGGTCGAGTTCGTAGACCGTGGTGCCGTCGGGCCACGGTAGCCGCCACGCCCGCGAGTCCAAACCTGCCGCCAGGATCACCACCTGGTGCACGCCCGCGCGGGTCGCATCGAGGAAGAGCCGGTCGAAAAACGCCGTCCGCGCGGCCATATAATCGACCATTCTTTGCATCCGCGGCTGCAGGTCGGGTTCGGCCTCGGCGATCTCGGCAGGCAGGTTGGGAGCCGCGAACCAGTTCCACATCCCGTCTCCGGCGGCGTCGAGGAACACCCGGGCGAACGGATCGCTGATCAGCGGGTTCTCGCTCTCGGTTTCCGCCGCGCGGGCCGCCGCCACGCCCAGCGCGGTCGCACCCACACTCTCGGTGATCTCCCAAGTGTCGTTGTCGGTTCTGGCCACGCCCAAGTCCTCCAATTCGCTAGCACGCCTATGTAGGTGACCCTACGCGCGCTGGTTGTGAACCGGCCGGCCGTCAGGTTCATGCATGCTGGCGCGGAGTTATCCGGTTAAGTTGTCGGCGAGCCGCTCCGAGCGGTGCCGAGCGGATCCGAAGGATCGTTACAACATGCGAGTTGACGGGCGTGACATCAGCGTTTCCGGCAGCCTGCTGCAACCACTGGCCCGGCGGACCAACGACATCGTGCGGCTAGTCCTTGCCGCGGCCTTCCTCGCAATCGTGATCACAAGTTCAGTGATCACTCGCCCTCAGTGGATAGCACTCGAGAAGTCCGTCTCGCAGATCGTCGGGGTCTTGTCGCCCACGCAATCCGATGTGGTTTACCTGGCGTACGGATTCGCGATTGTGGCGTTGCCGTTCATGATCCTGATCGGCTTGATCATCGCCAGGCAATGGAAACTGCTGGGCGCATATGCAGCCGCCGGGTTGATTGCCATCATTCTCTTGTCGATCAGCGGCACCCGCATCGCGGCACCTCGATGGCACTTCGACGTCTCCGGCCGGCTCAGCACTCTGCCAGCGCAGTTCCTTGATGACCCGCGGTGGATCGCGATGCTGGCGGCAGTGCTGACCGTTTCGGGGCCCTGGCTGCCCGCGCGCTGGCGGCATTGGTGGTGGACGCTGCTGCTGGCCTTCGTGCCCATCCACCTCGTGGTCAGCGCCATAGTCCCGGCCCGCTCTTTGGTGGGCCTGGCGGTCGGGTGGATCGTCGGCGCGCTGGTGGTGCTGGTTGTCGGCACTCCCGCTCTTGAGGTGCCGCTGGACGGTGCGGTTCGCGCCATGGCCAAACGCGGATTCATCGTGTCCGGGCTTAGGGTGGTCCGGCCGGCCGGACCCGGGCCACTGGTTCTTTCGGCCGCGTCGGAGGATCCCGACTGCTCGGCGGCCATCGAGTTGTACGGCCCGCATCAGCGCAGCGGTGGCGCACTGCTCCAGCTCTGGTTAAAGCTGCGGCTGCGGGGCAGTGAGACCGCACCCCTGGTAGCCTCGATGCGCCGCGCCGTCGAGCATCGCGGCCTGATGGCCATTGCCATCGGCGACGCGGGCGTCGCCAACACCTCGACGATCGCCGTCGCCCCCCTGGACCGGGGATGGATGTTGTTCGCGCACAAGCCCGTTCGGGGGACTCCGCTCGACGAATGTGCAAAGACTACACCGGTTGGCCGGCTGTGGGAATCGCTGCGAGTCCTGAACGACAACCAGATCGCGCACGGTGACCTGCGCAGCCAAGAAATCACGGTCGACGACGGCTCCGTGTTGTTCGGCGGCTTCGGCAGCGCCGAATACGGCGCCACCGACGCCCAACTTCAATCCGACATCGCCCAGCTCCTGGTAACGACGTCAGGGCTGTATGACGCGGAGTCCGCGGTGGACGCGGCGATCGACGTTTTCGGCAAGGACACCATCCTGACCGCATCGCGCCGGTTGACGAAAGTTGCTGTGCCAAAAGCAATCCGGCGGTCGGTACCCGACGCCGGGGCGGTGATCTCCGAGGCCCGCGCGGAGGTGAAGCGTCAAACCGGCGCCGATCAGATCAAACCCGAAAACATCACCAGGTTCAGCCGCAGCCAGATCATTCAGCTGGTGCTCTTCGGCGCGCTGGTCTATGTCGCGTATCCCTTCATCAGCACCGTGCCGACGTTCTTTTCCGAGTTGAGGACTGCGAACTGGTGGTGGGCGCTGCTGGGCTTGGCGGTGTCGGCGCTGACGTATCTCGGCGCGGCAGCCGCCTTGTGGGCCTGCGCCGACGGGTCGGTGAGCTTCTGGAAGCTATCGATCATGCAGGTGGCCAACACTTTTGCCGCAACCACCACCCCGGCCGGCGTGGGCGGGCTCGCGCTCAGCACACGGTTCTTGCAGAAGGGGGGTCTGTCCGCACTGCGGGCCACCGCGGCGGTGGCGCTGCAGCAATCAGTGCAGGTTATCGTCCACCTCATGCTGCTGATCTTGTTCAGCACCGTTGCGGGCGCGTCGACCGACCTCTCTCATTTCGTCCCGAATGCCACGGTGCTGTATCTGATCGCGGGTGTGGCGCTGGGCATCGTCGGCACCTTTCTGTTCGTGCCCAGGCTGCGGCGCTGGCTGGCGACGGACGTGCGTCCAAAGCTGAACGAGGTAACCAGCGACCTCGTCGAGCTTGCCCGTGAGCCGAAACGACTGGGGCTGATCGTACTCGGTTGTGCCGGAACGACTCTCGGTGCAGCGCTGGCGCTTTGGGCCAGCATCGAAGCCTTCGGCGGCGGCACGACATTCGTCACCGTCACCGTGGTCACGATGGTCGGCGGAACGCTGGCCTCTGCCGCACCGACACCCGGCGGCGTCGGGGCCGTCGAAGCCGCACTGATCGGTGGTCTGGCCGCCTTCGGTGTGCCGGCGGCCATCGGTGTGCCGTCCGTTTTGCTGTATCGGATGCTCACCTGCTGGCTACCGGTATTCGTCGGGTGGCCGGTGATGCGGTGGCTAACTAAGAACGAGATGATCTGACGGGCCGGTCAGGATTCGTCAAATTTGGCTTGGGCGACCACGAGGACGATCGACCTGCGGACGCTTTGGCCGACCGTGGTGGTCAGATACACCAGGTAGTACTCCTCGGGCACTGACTGCGCCACCGTGATCGGGACGGTAACGGTAGCCGATCCGTCGGAGGCGAATTGCCCGGACGCAGCTGCCACGGTAATCCCGACGTCGGAGGACGTGCCGGTGATGGTGTAGCCGCCGGCGCCATCGATCATCCGTTGAGCGTCGAGGGTCACGGTCCCCGTGCTTCCCGGCGCGATCGTGACGACGGGGCTTGAGACGTTAACGGTCACCGCCGAACTGCCCGCACCAAACGACGGTGGCGCGCTGGATTCCGTAGTGCCCCAAACCTTGTCGGGGTAGGCGGCAAGCGAGAACGTCAGCTCGCCACCGGTGCGGATAATCGAGTCCGGCAGCCACGTGTGGTCGGTGGCCTGGCCGTCGATTTTCAGGCCGCTGATGTATTTCAGGTGGCGTGCCCTGGACGCACCCGGGGCGGAGATCCGGATGGATTTGCCCGCCGGAAGCGCGATTACGACACGATCGAAGAGCGGTGCGCCTACGGTGAGGATCGACGTTCCCGGGGTGCTCGGGTACAGGCCGAGGCCGGCCCAGACATACCAGCTGGCCAGCGCCCCCAGGTCGTCGTTACCCGGCTCGCCGTCGGCCGTCGGACCGAACAGCCCGCGCACCCGGTCGACCGTGTGCTGGGTCTTCCACGGTTGACCGATGTAGTTGTACAGCCACGGCACCCCGAAGCCCAGCTCGTTGCCGGCCCACAGATACGGCTCGTTGGGACCGACGTTGAGCTTATTCGTGAATCGATCGAGCCGCCCGGCCACTGCCCCGCGGCCGCCGAGAGCGGTCACCAGGCCGGCGACATTGTGCGGCACCCACCAGACGTATTGCTCGGCGTTGCCCTCGTCGTATCCGTCCTGGCCGAAATTCCCTGGGGAGTCCACGAACCCCGGGCCGGCGCGGAAGGATCCGGTCCAGCTGCGCGGCGAAATGTACCCGGTGGTCGGATTGAACAGGTTCTGCCAGTACTGCGCCCGGTTCTGGAAGTCGGCGGCGGTCGCCGTGTCGCCGAGCGAGTCGGCGAATCGCGAGATTGCGAAGTCGTCAACCGACCACTCGAGTGTGATCGACGCGTCGGCGATCCAGCCGTCGGTGCGGAACTCGGACATGCGCGGTGCGTAGCCGAACTGTAAGTAGGTGTCGATGCCCGGTCGCTCCACGTAACCGTTAAGCCCGACACCGCCTTTCGTCGCCGCATTCACCATGTAACGCAGCGCCTTTTCGGCGTCGAAGTCCTTGGCGCCGTAGGCGAAGAAGTTCACGATGAGCGGTACCACGTTGTCTCCGGTCATCTCGCCGGTGGCGGCATTGGCGAGCGCCCAGCGCGGAAGCGCTCCGCTCTGCTCGGCGTCGTTGACCAGCGATTGGGCCATGTCGCTGGCTCGCTCCGGGAAAAGCAGCGCCTGCAAGGCTGCCAGGCATCGGTAGGTGTCCCAGTCGGAGAAGTTGGCGTACTGCATGTGTCCCGCGGCCACGGCGTGGATGAAGCCATCGAATCCGATGTAGCGTCCGTCCGCGTCGTTAAAGGTGTTGGGGTGCAGGAGGGATCGGTAGAGGGAGGTGTAGAAGGTCTCCAGATTGTTGACATTCCTGCCGGCCACCGAGATGCGGGACAGCGTGGCGTTCCATTCCCTCGCTGCGGCAGCGCGAACGTCGTCGAAGCTTGGCGCGCCCTCGGCCGCCAAGTTGGCCCGCGCTCCGTCGATGCCGACGTAGGAGATGGCAGTCCGCACCTCGAGCACCGAGCCGGTCGGGAACTCCACGTACCCGCCGCTGTAGGGCGAATTCGCGCTACGGGCGCCGGCGGAGACCTCATAGCCATCCCAGGCACCGTAGGAGGTGAAAGGCTGGCTGAACTTCATCGCGAAATACACCGTGTAGGTGTTCTTCTTGCCGCAGAATCCGCCGCTGGTGGCCCATCCGGTGATCGTGGTGTTGTCTTCGCCGATCTGGATGGTGGCGCGGGAGTTGCCCGCTAGCGACGCGCCGGAGCGCACGTGGAACAGAGCGGGACGGCCGTCGTGTGGGTAGCTGAACCGGCCGACGCCAGTGCGCGCAGTGGCGGTGAGTTCCGCGGTGACGCCGGTGGCGGGAAACCGCACGGTGTAGTAACCCGGCACACCCTGCTCGGTGTCGTCGTGGGCGATCCTTTCCCAGGCGCTCCAGGGCTGCAACCCGATTCCGGTGGTGGTCGGCAGCATTGAGATGTCACCGAACGCGGGACATCCCACCGAGGCGTGGGTCATGCTGAACCCGGTCGAGCGTGGGTTCTCGTATTTGTAGCCGGCGTAGTCGCCAACGGTGTCCGGCGAGTACTGCACCATTCCGAACGGCACAGCGGCGCCGGGAAAGTTGTTGATCTCCCCCACCGTCGTACCGCCCGTCCCGGTGCCGATGAGCGTTTCGACGTAGTTGACCGGATTCGCCACAAATGTGGGTGCACCGTCATAAGCAATGGGCGGAGCCGCCGCAACGAACGCCATGAAAACAGCCGACGCCGCGACAAGCGCGATCAGGGCCCTTCGTGACCGCATACCTGTCTCTTTACTGGATAACTGTGTATTCGCGTGGGTGTTTTCGAGACGAATTCGATAACGATTAGCGGGCCAGCCACGCGTCCGCCAAAAATATTCAAAAGATCCTGGCAACGTTGCGCGCCATTTCGGCTACTCTCAGTCCGGGGCGCGGCCGGTGCAGTTACCGGCTCACTTTTCGGGAGATTTGATTGATGAAACACTTGACCGCAGCAACCATTACCGTGGCGCTGATTTTGGCGCTCGTTGGTTGCGGCTCCGACAACAAACCCAGCAATAAGACATCCACGTCCACATCCACATCCACATCCACATCCACATCGACGACGTCGTCGGGAACCAGCACGGCACCGGCCGCGGGTGCCAAGTACACCATCGCCGCCTACGTCAAGGACAACCACATCACGGAAACCCCCGTCCAGCGAGGCGATCCCGGCTCCCCCACCATCGATCTGCCGTTGCCCGCAGGGTGGAAGGTCAGCGACAGCATCAATACGTCCTACGGCGGCATCGTTTTGGACCAGCCCGCCAATCCCTCCGACCCACCGACCATCTCGGCGCTCGTCTCCAAGCTCACCGGTGACGTTGACCCGGCGAAGATCATCGAATACGCCCCGGGCGAGCTGCAGAACCTGCCAGGATTTGAGGGCAGCAACGGAAAGGCGTCCACACTCGGCGGATTCCAGGCGTGGCAGCTAGGCGGCACGTACCAGAAGGACGGCACGACACGGGTCGTCGCGCAGAAAACGGTGGTGATTCCCAGCCAGGGCGCGGTGTTTGTACTCCAGCTCAACGCCGTTGGCCTGGAGAGCGATCAAGTCCCGTTAATGGACGCCACCAGAGTCATCGACGACCAAACGACCATCACCGCCTGACTCTGGGAGCCGGACTGTGCCGCGGAGCCGAACACGCTCCGCGGCGCGCCGCTCAACGGCGACGACAACGCAGCCTCACTGAAATCGCTACGCAGCGATCCCCGATTGGCCTTACCGTGTTTGTCATGGCAGAACAGTCGTTTCCGATAGACGAAGCACACCCACCGTCGGCACTACTGCGGCTCGTCAACCCGATGCTGGGCTTCCTGCTGCGCACTCCGCTCGCCGGCCCCGCACGCAAGCAGCTGATGATATTGAGCTTCACCGGGCGAAAGACGGGGCGCCCGTATTCAATTCCGTTGAGTGCCCACGTGATCGACAGTGACCTCTATGCGCTGACCGGCGCTACGTGGAAGCAGAACTTCCGCGACGGCGCTGACGCGCAAGTCGTCTACGACGGCAAGACAACCGCTATGCATGGCGAGCTCATCCGCGACCGCGCCGTCGTCTCCGACCTCTTCCTGCGCTGCGCCGAATCCTATGGCGTGCAGCGCGCACAGCGCATGATGGGATTGAAATTCCGCGACCACCGCATACCGACACGGGATGAGTTCACCGAGGCGGTCGAGCGGCTCCATCTGGCTGCGGTCCGGTTCACCCCGGCCCGGTAGTACTGGGCCCGGTAGCTCAAAGTTGCTCGCGGATTCTTTCGACGAGCCGGACCAGCTTTTCGTAATGTGATCCGGGCCAATAGATCCGCCCGCATTCCGCGCAGCGGCTGAACTCTTCGTAGTACCGGCGGGTCAGCGGCTCGAGCTGATCGATCACCTCGTCTTTGGTAACCGAGGTCAACTTTCCGTTGCAGCGCACGCACCGGGTGAGCGGCGCCAGCCGCTGCCTAAGGTCCAGCCTCCGTATCACCTCGAGGGCCTGCTTCTCGGGATCATCGGAGCGAACGAACAGACCATGCGTGACAGCGCGACGCTTCAACAAGCCGCGGTCGCGGGTCAGCAGGATCCGCTGCTGCTCGCCGCTGATGTCGGTCAGAGTCTGATCATCGGCGTCATTCGACCACCACACGTCGAACCCAAGCAGTCGAAGCAGCCACGCCAGCCGGCCGAGGTTGGCGTCGACGACGAACCGCGGATCGTGCAACGGCGCCGGCCGCAGTCTGGCGGTCGAGCCGACGTCCAGTGCTTTGAACATGGGGTAGGCGGCGATCCGGTCGCCGATGCTCGGGCGGTAGCTGAAGCCCTGCGGAAACCCATTCACCAGGATGAGGTCGACCTCGGTGTGCGGAATGCCCATCGCCTCCAACACGTCCTTGACGGTCTGGTGGGGCCGAAACGGGCGGCGCACCGTCACACCACGCGAATCGGGTGCCAAAAAGTCTTTGAGTTCGGCGTATGCCCGAACGTCGACGTGACCGATCGGCTCGCTCACTCACACAGCCCCGCGCCCGCGGCCGCACCGGTTCGGGTGATCACCGGCTGCTCAAATCCGGCATCACGCACTGCCCGTCGCACCGCATCGCCGACCATTTCCGTCCGCTCGGTGGGCACCAACGCGATCACACAGCCCCCGAAGCCGCCGCCGGTCATGCGCGCACCCAGAGCACCCGCGCGCACCGCGGTGTCGGCGATCAGGTCGATGTGCTCGGTGGTGATTTCGAAATCGTCACGCATGGACGCGTGCGAGGCGGTGAAGATCCGCCCGGCTTCGGCGAAGTCAGAATCACCGAGCGCTGCAACGAAATCGAGTACCCGGAGGTTCTCGGTCAGCACATGACGGGCGCGACGGGCGTCGACCGGGTCGGTCACCGCAGCCAAGACGGAGGTCCCGCGATTCTGGACCTCACGCAGTGACAACACCTCTAGATCGGCGGCCGCTCGCTCACACGACGTGCGGCGTGCCGCATAGTCGCCACCAGCATGACGATGGCGGGCCCGGGAGTCGATCAGAATGAGCGCAACACCGGCAGCGTCCGGGTCGAAGGCCACCGGCGCGACGGTGAGCTCGCGAAAGTCGATCAGCAGCGCCGTCGACGGCTCCCCGAACAGCGCGGCCAGCTGGTCAAGCAAACCCGTTGGGGCGCCAACATAATCGTTTTCGGCGCGCTGGGCAAGCCGCGCCTGTTCGATCCGGTCGATGCGGACACCGGCGGCCGACGCGATCGCGCCCAGCGCCGCACATTCCAATGCCGCCGAGGAAGACAGGCCCGACCCCATCTCCACGTTGCTGGTGATCGACATCGCGCCACCGGGCACTGGGTAGCCGGATTGACGCAGTGCCCACATCACCCCGGCCACGTAACCGGCCCAGCCGGCCACCGCACCGGGAGTGGTGTCGACCGGGATCTGCACAGGGGCGTCCGCGCGATCGCTGCCCACGGTGATCACATCGCTAAGGTCGGGCGTGAAGGTCACCACGGTGCGCTGCGGTAGTCCGATCGGCAGGGCGAACCCCATGTTGTAGTCGGTGTGCTCCCCAATCAGGTTGATCCGCCCGGGTGCGGCGTACCGGACCGTCATCCGATTTCTCGCAGCCGCGAAGCCACACTTTCCGGCGTGACGTCACAGATGAACGCATCCATCGCCGACTCGGAGGCCGCCAAGTACTTGAGCTTGGTGGCGCTGCGCCGGATCGACATCAACTCGACGTGGCAATAACCGTCAGCCTGGGCGTCGGTGTCGGCATACTGGTGCAGCGCCGAAATATAGGGCAGCGGAGCCGAATACATCCGATCGAACCGCCTCAACACGTCGAGGTAGATCTGGGCGAATCCGTTCAGTTCGGCATCGTCGAGTTCGACAAGGTTGCGCACGAACCTGTTCGGGTAGATGTGTATCTCGACCGGCCAGCGCGCCGCGAACGGCACGAACGCCGTAAACAACTCGGTGCGCGCGACAACGCGGCTGCCGTCGGCGACCTCGCGCGCCAACAGGTCGCCAAACAGGTTGCTGCCGTGACGCATTCGGTGTTCGCGCGCCTGCCCCAGCATGGCGGCAGTGCGCGGCGTCAAATAAGGATAGCCGTAGATCTGACCGTGCGGATGGGTCAGTGTCGCCCCGATTTCCTCGCCGCGGTTCTCGAAGCAGAACACCTGCTCGATACCCGGCGCGGCCATCAGATCGGCGGTGCGATGCCGCCACGCCTCGACGACCAGCCGGGCATGCGCCGGTTCCAGCTCCGCGAAGGATCCGGTGTGCTCGGCCGAAAAGCAGATCACTTCGGTGCGGCCATGCCCCGGAGCGGACACGAAGCCGTCACCGGCGGGCGCAGGCGTCTGCCCACCGGCACCGGACAGGCTTGGGAACCGGTTCTCGAAGACGACGACGTCGTAGTCGGGGGCGGGCACCTCGCTGGTCAACCCGGTCGGCCCCGGACACAGTGGGCACTGGTCGGCAGGCGGCTTGTAGGTGCGGTCTTGGCGCAACGCCGCGATGATGACCCACTGCCCGGTTGTCCGGTCGTACCGCAACTGCGATTGGTCAGTGACACGCGCCGGCAGCGGCCTGCGATCTTCGACCGGCGCCGGACGGTGCCCGGGCAACGCGAAGAACAGCAGGTCACGACCATCAGCCAGCTTCGCCCGCATCGGCGCTGTCACGATGTCGAAGACTAGCTTGGCCGCCGTGACGCAGTTCGGGTAACCACGTGATGTCCGGCAGACGAGAGGGGGCCACCGGATAACACGGCGACCCAAGACGGCCAAGCTGGTCGCCAATGACCGGCTACGCCAGTACGTCCAGGACAAGCTGTCGGGGGTGGTTCGCGGTGCTGATGGCCAGGTCGTGGCCGGGCCCGCCGGCACGGCGTGGAAGGGCCGCAACAAGCCCCACCGCGGTGATCGGGCCTGGGTGACGGCGTGGAGTCCCGAACAGATCGCTCGCCGGTTGCCCCTGGACTTCCCCGATGATGAGACTATGCGGATCAGCCACGAGGCCATCTACCAGGCGCTGTATGTCGAAGCACGCGGCGCGCTCAAGCGGGACCTGGTCAGCTGCCTGCGCCGCGGTAGAGCGTTGCGGGTGCCACGGGCACGGACCCGGCAAAAGGCGTGGGCCCATGTCACCCCAGAGACGTTGATCAGCCAACGTCCACCGGAGGTCGCCGATCGCGCCGTACCAGGGCATTGGGAGGGTGATCTTCTGATCGGATTGCAACGCAGCGCGATCGGCACCCTGGTGGAGCGCAGCAGCCGATTCACGATGCTGATCCATCTCCCACGCGAGGATGGCTACGGCGTCATTCCGCGGACCAAAAACGGACCAGCTCTGGCTGGCTACGGCGCCCTCACAATGGCCACCGCTCTGGCTCAAACCATCACCACACTGCCCGAACAGGTGTGCCTGTCGTTGACCTGGGACCGCGGCAAAGAGTTATCAGCTCACGCCCAGTTCTCGATCGCCTCCGGCGTCAAGGTGTACTTCGCCGATCCCAAAAGCCCATGGCAGCGCGGCACCAACGAAAACACGAACGGCCTGTTGCGGCAATACTTTCCGAAGGGAACCGACTTGTCTCGCTGGAACGCACACGACATCGCCGCGATCGCCCACACCCTCAACACCCGACCACGCAAAACCCTCGGATGGCGCACCCCTGCAGAAGCCTTCAGCGAACACCTACACTCGCTTCACCAAGCAGGTGTTGCGACCACCGATTGAATCCGCCCTGTTCTCTACGAACGAGCGCACAACTGGGTGATCGGCTCCGATCCTGGGCTGCTTCGGCTGCGGATGGCGACTCGGACTACGGCCGCGCTTGGCTGTTCCCTGTTGGTCCTTTACGTGCTGACCAGAGCGACGGGACAGCCTCTGACGGTCGCTTTGCTGGGCGTCGTCATCACCATGGTCGCGCGCACGCGTTGGCGCTGGTGAACTGATCGTCTTATCGCGCCGAGCCGACTAGAATTGCCGTAATCATGGCCGACTACGACGCCCAGCCCGACCGCACGCCGCCATCGCAGCCGGAACTCTCACCGGTACAGATGGAAGCCGACGAAGTCGATCTGCATGCAGGGTTGACCGGGGTGGCCGGGATCGTGGCCGACGCGCGCCAGGTGAGCGAAATCCTGAGGGATGTAGCCGAATTCGCGGTTCGAGCCATTCCGGGCGCGGACGGCGCCGGAGTGACGTTGATCAGGTCTGGCGATGACCGACCGCGGATCCTTACATGGGCAGTGACGGCGGCGTTCGTCGCAGAGATCGATGCCGTCCAATACCAGGACCTCGGCGAGGGGCCCTGCCTCACCTGCATGGACTCACGGCGGCTTGCTGTCAGTGGATCGCTGGGAAGTGACAGTCGGTGGCCGCGCTTCGGTGGTCGGGTGGCCCGGATGGGCGTGCATTCCACGTTGGCCCTGCCGCTGACGGTTGGCGAACGGGTGATCGGCGCGATCAATACCTACGCGCATAGCCGCGACGCGTTCGCCGAGCACGCCGTGCAACTGGGTTCGCAGTTCGCCGGCCCCGCGGCGGTGTCGGTCTACCACGCGCAGCTCCTGGCCAGCGTGTGGGAGAGTACTGATCGACTGCAGCGTGCGGTGAATAGCCGAGCGGTTATCGATCAGGCGATCGGCATCATCCGCAGCCGGACCGGTGTCAGCGCGGCAGAGGCCTTCGATCGGCTCACCCAGATCAGTCAAAGCGAGAACGTCAAGCCGAGCGTCGTTGCCGGGCGGCTGGTGCAGGAGGCGGTGCGGCGCGCCCAGGCGCGGCAGCGCTGACGTCACTCCGGTAGCGCCGCGAGCTCGGTCAGCGCCGCCAGCAGCGTCGGGCGGCCATGTCGCTCGGTAACCAAGCGCCGGGCCACGTCGGTCAGGTGTTCGCGGTTGCGGTGCGCGTAGGTCCGCATCAGTGTGAAGGCCTCCTCCACGGGGACGTCGAGACGCTCGCGGAGGAAGCCCTTAGCCTGCTCGACGGTGATGCGGTTGGCCAGGACGGCCCGGAGTTGCGACAACACCGTCGCGGGTTTGGGGGGAAGTTCCTGCAGGATCGCGACACAAGCGATGTGCGTCAGGGTCTGACCAACAAGCAGGTCGGCGTCGGTGAGCGCGCCGGGGCGGTTCCCGAACAGGCCGAGCGCGCCCAACACGAAGCCCCCGGCGCGCATCGGCAAGGCGTGCACGGAGGCAAAGCCGGCGTCGTATGCCGCCGACGCGAACTGCGGCCATCGGTCTGCTTCGGCCCGCACGTCGGCGATCGACACTGGTTGGCCCGTGACGTAGCACTCGACGCAGGGCCCTTGATCGGCCTGCAGTTGGAAGAGTTCCAATTCGCGGGCTTGCTCGGAGGTCGCGGCCAGCAGGTGGAGCTGCTGGAGCGGGTCGGCGAGCAAGAAACCGGCGGCAGCGACTTCGAGCAGGTCGGTGCATCGTTTAGTGAGCTCGGTCAGCAGGTCGACGACGTCGAAGTCGTCCAGCAGGCTGTCGACGAGCGAGACGACAGCGTCAAGTACCCGGGTTTCGCGAGGGGTGTTGATCACCTTGACCTCCGTCCTTCGTGTTTCGATTCGCGCATCAGTCGGCCTCCAGCCTCAGCCGGCGGGCGAGGATGTCGCGGGCGACGTCGGTGGCGGTGCGCCCGGTGGCGTAGGCGTGGGCCCTGAGTCGGACCAGGGCCTCGGCGGGATCGACCTCGAGTTGTGCGACCAGCATGCCGGTGGCCTGGCTGACCTCGATGCGGGCGAGGGCGTTGAACTCGGCCCAGGCGTTGCTGTTGGGGTCGTCGACGGCGGCCTGGAGGTCGACGTCGAGGAAGTCGAGGACGGGGATGGCGGCAAGTTCGGCGGCGACGACGGCGCCGGTGAGGTATTCACCGTCGAGGTGACCGGGCTTATGGCGGAAGAGGTCGAGGTCGCCGACGTATTCGCCGGCGACGATGACGGGCATGGCGTAGACGCCGCGGACGTGGTGGGCGAGCAGGGCGGGACCGAAGGCGGGCCAGCGACGGTCGTCGGTATCTGCGAGGTCGACGACGAGGACGGGAGCCCGTTGGGTGATGGAGTCGACGCATGGGCCCTCGCCGAGGGTGAACTGAAGCTCGTCGTACATCCGAGCGGGCGCGCCGCTGGATCCGAGCGTTCCGGTGGCGGCGCCATCGAAGATGACCGAAATGGCTGCTGCGTCCATGTCGAAGAGGGACACGCAGGCCTCGCACAGACGGTCCGCGGCCGCTGCCCCGCGGTAGCCGTCGACGGCACCGAGCAGTCGCTCCCGGATCGCCATATCTAGCCGAGCAGAAGTTGGTCGGTGTGGCGAGGTGGCGTCATGACTGCAGCCTTCGCTAGGTGGACGGATTGACGGAACCGCGCCAATCGCGCCTCAGTGCATTTTGAAATGCAGCTGAGCCTCGGTTGCAGATAAGTGCTCAGCTTTGGCGCGCTTGTCCGCGCGCTTTTGCTTGAGGGACTTACCGGTTTTCTTCGTCATCGTCTGTCGGGGAGACTTATCTGACATTGTTGCCCTTCATATGGGGGCCTGGTTGGTCCCAGTCCCTTGACCTTACTCCTCCGGTCCTGGCCAGGGCTAACGTCAATCGGCCGCAATCCCATGTTCTTGTTCGTGTCCCCGCCGAGCACGACAGCCGTGGCGTCTCACCAAAAGACCAGCAACGCAAGCAGTTCGGTGACACGGGCTGGGGATGCCCGCGCGTCCACGCGGCGCTCGACGACTTCGATGGCTACGACGAGGCCCGCGGCGAGTACGACAAGATGGTGGCGACCCTGAACGCCGACCCGCACCGCAACTAAGGGCCGAGTCCGGTTCGCCTGGTCGATTTGCTCGTATCCGTATGCGCAGGTCGAAGTCGGCGCTAGCATCTCCCCAGCGCATCTGCCCAGCAACCGCGCCACAGAGATCCCCGAGGAGCAATCCCATCGCCACTCCGAACCTCCCGCCGGGCTTTGACTTCACCGATCCCGACATCTACGCCCACCGGCTACCGGTGCAGGAGTTGGCGGAGCTGCGCGGGACGGCGCCGATTTGGTGGAATGAGCAGCCACCGGATCAAGGCGGGTTCGGCGACGGTGGTTACTGGGTGGTGACCAAGCACCGCGATATCCGCGAGGTCTCGCTGCGCAGCGACGTTTTCTCGTCGGCCGAGAAGTCGATCGTGCCGCGCTATCGGGAAGAGTGGGCGGCGGATCAGATCGAGGCCGGCCGGGCGTCGATGATCATGATGGATGACCCCGAACACAGCCGGTTGCGCAAGATCGTCGCCCGCGGTTTCACCCCGCGGGCGGTCGAGCGGCTGCGCGCCGACCTGGCGGAGCGGGCACAGCGCATCGCCGCCCAAGCCGTCGAGCAAGGGTCAGGCGACTTCGTCCTGCAGGTGGCTTGCGAACTGCCGCTGCAGGCCATCGCCGGCCTACTCGGGGTGCCACCGGAGGACCAGGACAAGCTGTTCGACTGGTCCAACAAGATGGTCGGTGGCGACGACCCGGAGTTCGCCGACAACGACGCGCTGACTTCGGCGGGCGAATTGATGTGGTACGCCATGCAATTGGCGGCCCGCAGGGCCGACGAGCCCACCGACGACATCGTCACGACGCTGATCCAGGCCGACGCCGACGGCCAGCGCCTCTCCGAGGCCGAGTTCGGCATGTTCGTCGTCACCCTGGGCATCGCCGGCAACGAGACGACCCGCAACTCGATCACCCAGGGCATGATGGCCTTCACCGACTACCCGGACCAGTGGGAGCTGTTCAAGGCGCAGCGACCGAAGACCGCGGCCGACGAGATCATTCGGTGGGCCACTCCGATCACGGCGTTTCAGCGGACCGCGCTGGCCGACACCGACCTCGGCGGGGTGCGGATCAAGAAGGGCCAGCGGGTGGTGATGTTCTACCGGTCGGCCAACTTCGACGAAGAGGTCTTCGACGACCCATTCACCTTCAACATTTTGCGCAGCCCCAACCCGCACGTCGGATTCGGCGGCACCGGAGCGCATTACTGCATTGGCGCCAACCTGGCGCGCATGACGATCGACCTGATGTTCAATGCGATCGCCGACCACATGCCCGACCTGACCCCGGTGGGAGACCCCGAGCGGCTGCGGTCCGCCTTCATCAACGGCATAAAGCACTGGCAGGTCGATTACCGGGGCAGGTGCCCCGTGGCGCATTAGCCATCGGCGGCACACCCGAGCTCGCGGTCACGACTCACTAAGTACCCAGCCTCAGGCGCCCCAACCGGCCTGGGAAAATCGTTCGAGCACAACGCATCTGCGCCAGGACCGCCACCGCAGTCGACCTTCGCGGCCTCGATCAGCTGCGCGATGCTGCTTTCCAGTGCGCGCAATTCCACAAGTATGAGCGGTGAGTTGCAGACGTATGACCGCGATCGACTGGACACCGCATGGCAGTGGGTGCGAGCGTAGACCTCACCATGAGGATCGCTATCAGCGGTGCCGGCGTGGCCGGAGCGGCGCTTGCCCACTGGCTGCATCGCACCGGCCACACCCCGACGATGATCGAGCAGGCGCCGAAATTCCGCACCGGCGGCTACATGATCGACTTCTGGGGCGTGGGCTACCAAGTGGCCAAACGCATGGGCATCGAAGACCCGGTCCGCACCGCCGGGTACCAGATCGAATGGCTCCGCTCGGTCGGCTCCGGTGGCGAGGTCAAAGCCAACGTGAGTGTCGACGTCTTTCGCCGCATGATCGGCGAAGACTTCACCAGCCTGCCCCGCGGCGACCTGGCCGCCGCGATTTATGCCACGATCGAAGACGAGGTCGAAACGATCTTCGGTGACAGCATCGCCACCATCGACGAGCACAGTGACGGTGTTCGACTCACCTTCGGCAAGGGTGCGCCGCGCGATTTCGACTTGGTCGTCGGCGCCGATGGACTGCACTCGAACGTGCGTCGCCTGGTTTTCGGGCCCGAGGAGGACTTCGAGCACTACCTGGGCTGCAAGGTCGCGGCCTGCGTGGTCGACGGCTACCGGCCCCGCGACGACCTGAGCTACGTCCTCTACAACATTCCCGGTAGACAGGTGGGGCGTGTCGCGCTGCGCGGCGGCCGCACCATGTTCTTGTTCATCTTTCGCGCCGAGCACGACAGCGCCGGTGCGGCACCAAAAGATCAGCTGCGCAACCAGTTCGGCGACGCCGGCTGGGAATGCCGGGACATCCTGGCCACACTCGACGACGTCGATGACTTGTACTTCGACGTCGTCAGCCAGATCCGGATGGATCGCTGGTCGCGCGGCCGGGTCCTGCTGATCGGCGATGCGGCCGGGTGTATTTCGCTGCTCGGCGGTGAGGGCACCGGCCTGGCGATGACCGAGGCGTACGTGCTGGCCGGCGAGCTCGCGCGCGCCGCGGGCGACCACCGCCGTGCCTTCGATGCCTACGAGGCGCGCCTGCGTCCCTTCATCAAGAGCAAGCAAGCGGGTGCGGCGAGGTACATCGGGTTTTTCGCCACCCGGACCCGATTCGGCCTGTGGTTCCGCAATCTGGCGATGCGCACCATGAACTTCGGGCCCCTGGCAACACTTTTCGCGGGCAGCGTGCGCGACGACTTCGAGCTGCCCGACTACGGCATATAGCTAACTGGCGCTCGGCGCCGACGTGCCTTGAGCGGCCGGGCACTCAGGCGTCTGCGCTGGCGTGTTTACCGCCGACGGGACGTCCCTGATCCCCCGGATGACGATTTGCGCGCCGCGGTGCGGCACCAGGATGACGTGCTTGAGCTTCTGACGTTCATCGGCTGCCGTACTGGTGCTCAACTCGACCCGGCGCAGGATCTCGCGCAACACCACGCGCATTTCGACCATGGCGAAGCCGGCGCCCAGGCAGCGTCGGTTGCCGCCGCCGAACGGCAACCAGGTGGTCGGGCTCAGGGTGGCACCGAGCATCCGATCCGGGTCGAATCGGTCCGGATCCGGATACACCGCGGCGCTCGCGTGCACCAGACCGATTGCGAAGACCACCATGACCCCGGCCGGCAGCCGATAGCCGGCCACCTCGACCGGCTCGGTAAGCACCCGGCCCATGTCGAACACCACCGGACGGATCCGCAACGTCTCCTTGGCCAGCGCGTCGAGATACTCGTCGCCGGCCGGGTCGCCCGCCGCACTGGCCTCGGCCGCCGCCACCGCCTTGGCCAACACCGCCGGGTGGCGGGTCAGACGTTCCAGCGCCCAGGACAGCCCCGTCGCGGTGGTCTCGTGCCCGGCCACCAGCAGCGTCATGAGCTGGTCACGCAGTTCGCGGTCGGTCATGGTGCGCCCGTCGTCGTCGGCGGCGCGAACCAGCATGGCCAGCACATCAGTGCGTTCGGCGAGGTTGGGGTCGGCACGCCGGTCGGCGATCTCTGCGTAGAGCAGACGGTCGGCTTCGGCGATTCGCCGACGCAGCCCTCGCCACGGGCGGCGACGCAACCGGTCCGGCTTAGCGAGTGCCAACGACTCCCACGGACCCACGTTGAGCAGTTTCGGCATGACCTTACGCAGCGCGGCCAGCCGGGCCGGGTCGGTAGCGCCGATGACCGCCCGCAGGATCACCTCGAGGGTGATCTGCGACATCTTGGGCGCCACCGCGAAGCTTTTGCCTACTGGCCACCCGGCGATGTTGGCCGCGGCGATCTCGGCCATCAGGCCGGCCTGGCGCGCGACGGCGTCGCGATGGAATGGCGCCAGCATCAGACGGCGTAGATCGCGGTGCACGTCTTCGTCGATCACGAATAAAGAGCTGTCCCCGAGCAGCCCGCTCAAAACCGAGTTCGCCTCACCGGCATGAAAGACGCTCGGGTCACCGGCAAACACCGTCTTGATATCGGCGGGGTCAGCCAGATACACCAGCGTGCCGATTGCCGCGAATCGCAGCGTGAACACGCTGCCATAGCGACGCCGACAAGCAGTCAAAAAGGCAACGCCCGGCGTGAACACGCTGCCGTCGCGACGCCGACAAGCAGTCAAAAAGCGTGTACCGTGGCGCAGCAGCAGTGCAACCTGCGCCGCCCGGGGAAACCGAGGTCCAGGGGGCAACGCGGTAGATGTGGTTTTGCCCATAGACGCAATTCTACGATCGGTGTCACCCTGGTTCTGATGGAGGCTCGAACTATCGGATTTCGACCAGGGTTTGGTCGGTCCGTTTCGGAGCGTAGAACGCGGCTTCGAACTCTGCGGGTGGTACGTCGTTGAGGTAGCCGTGCCAGTGGCGGTGATTGTGGTCGTGTTTGAAGTCGCCGATGACCACCCGGGCTTCGAACAGGGTGTTCCAGTGGTTGCGGTTGAGGCACTCCATTCCTGAGCCGGTTGTTGAACGATTCGATGTATCCGTTGTCCCACTCCGGGCGGGATATAGCACAACCCGACCTTGTGCTCGCAGACCCGTTGCAGCGCTCGAGAAACCAACTCCGGACCGTTGTCCATCCGCAGCATCTTCGGCGGGCCGCCGGCCGCGGCGAACACTCCTTCGAGCTCGGTCACGAGATGTTCGGCGGTGATCGATCTCTCGACCATGTGCAGCAGCGACTCGCAGGTGTGTTCGTCGATCATCGACGCGATCTTGATCGCCTTACCGTCGACGGCGGAGTCGAACTGGAAATCGATCGCCCACACCACCTTCGGGGCATCAGCGCCGATCGGTGGGATCGAGGACACTCCGGCCCGCTTCCGCGGATTGTGCACCCGCACCTGCAGGCCCTCCTCGCGCCACAGGCGGTGGACCTTCTTCTTGTTGACCTCACGGCCCTCGTCGTAGCGCAGCGTCGCCCAGGCCCGCCGGAACCCGTGGCAGGGGTGTTTGGTGGCGTAGGCGCGCAGCCAGGCCCTCATTTCGGCGTCGGGATCGGCCGGGGTCTGCGCCAGTGGCAGGCGCCGATACGTCGAGCGGGCCAGCCCAACCGCCTTGCACGCCAACCGTTCCGACATGCTCAATGTGGTCGTGAGCATGTCGACGGCGCGCCGCTTGGCGGCTGGGCTCAGAATTTTCCCTTCGCGACCTCCCGCAAGGCGTCTTTTTCCAGCTCGGCGTCGGCCAGCAGCCGCTTCAACCGGGAATTCTGCTCACGCAGCTCCTTGAGTTCTTTGGCGGCGTCGGTGTCCATCCCGCCGTAAGCGCGGCGCCAGTTGTACGAGGTGGCCGCCGAAACCCCCAGCTCGGCGGCGATCTCCTCGCCCGTCTTGCCCTCAGCAGCCAATTCGTCAGCTCGGCGCAACTTGCGCACGATGTCCTCCGCGGAATGCCGCTTCCGACCAGCCATAAGGTTCATCGTCCCTTCTAGCCCGACATCGGGCCACGAGACTCTAAAACAAGCTGGACTCATTCAGTGGGAACAAACCACTGAGACCGGCTTGGCAGACGAGAAATACCCTTCGTCCACGCCGCTGGAAACGTCGGCGATCTCCGTGCCCAGCCTGGTTTGCTGTCAACGGAAGAGAGCGCCACCCAAAGTAGCAGTACGCCAACATCTTTTGCTCAGCCTCAGGGTTCAATTGCCTGATTTGGGTTCAATTGCCTGATTTGGTGACTCGATAAATCAATCCATCGCCGGCTTCGAATCCACGGCGGCCAAACGTGCCGATAATGGCCCCGACGCGGATTCTCCGGGTTTTCAAGCATTCCCACCCGGTTCGCCGAGATCGCTTTCGATGGTCCGGGCGCTCCGGGGACGTCACGGCGCCGCGCACGTCGAAAAGCATTCGCACGTCCGGCGTTGTTAGCGGCGGTAGAGTGTCGTCCGTCGGGTAATTCCCCAGGGGTTGCCGTCAGGTAATTCCCCAGGTGCAGGCCTCGGTGTAGGTCTTACCGGCCAGCGCTTGCGGTGTCTAGTTGGTGGGGCGGCCGGGTCGTTTCCGGGGCCGGTAGCTGGGTCCGTCCATGAGGACTTGGTGGCTGGTGTTGATCAGCCGGTCGAGCAGTGATTCGGCCACGACTGGGTTGGGGAAGAGCGGATACCAGTCCTTCGGGGCGCGGTTACTGGTCAGGATCAAGGGTTTGCCAGCGATTGCCCGATCGGAGACCAGATCGTAGAGATCGTCGGACTGGGTGGTGGTGTGCTCACGCATCGCGAAGTCATCGATGAGCAATACCAACGGCCGGGTGTATTCGCGCATGCGTTGACCGATGGTGCGATCGGCGTGGCCACCGGCCAGATCGGCGAGCATGCGGGCGCATTTGACGAACCGGACGTCCCCGCCTCGGCGCGCTACGTGATGCCCGAGTGCTTGGGCCACATGGGTTTTGCCTACCCCGACCGGGCCGTAGAGGATGACCGATTCGCCGGCGTCCAGCCAGCGCAGCGCGGCCAAGTCGCGCAGCATCGCGCCGGGGAGTTTGGGGTTGGCGGTGAAGTCGAAGTCTTCGAAGGTGGCCTGTTCCTCGAAGCGGGCGCGGCGCAATCGTCGTGTCAGGGCGGCGGATTCGCGGCGGGCGATCTCGTCCTCGCACAGTGCTTGCAGGAATTCCAGGTGGCCGAGCCCGCCGTCGCGGGTTTGGGCCAGCCGGGCGTCGAGGGTGTCTAGCATGCCGGACAGTTTCAGGGTGCGCAGCGCATTGCGCAGCGCCGGGTCGCAGATAGACATGAGTAGCTCCTTGATGGTGAATTATGTTGTGGGAATGAGAGATTCGTTGACAGTCAGGCGAGCGCGCCGAACTCCTCGGGGCCGCGCAGGAACGCCCCGGCCGCGGCCGCCGACCCGGTGGTCGCCGGGTCGGTGACGTGTTCGGTGCCGGCGAGCAGGATGCCCTTGATGGTGCGGTAGGACGGGTCGCCGACGGCGATGGCGCGGGCGCAGGCGGCCTCCAGCCGCTCACACCCGTGTTTGTCGCGCAGCCCGAGCACCCCTTGCGCCGAGCGCAGGTGATGGATGGCGTTATCGCGCATGAATTCGGCGATCACCGCCTCACAGGCCGGGCCAACCAGCTCGGCGGTGCGCCGACACCAGATCGGGGTTTTCATCGCAAACGCGATCTTCTCCGGCGGGTAGTGGGAAAAGTCGGTGGAACGCCCGCTCGGGCGGCGCACATGGGTGGCCACCACATCGGCACCGACGAAGATCTGCACCACATCGCCGGCGGTGCGAGCGTGCAGGCGTTGCCCGATCAGCCGCCACGGCACCGAATACAACGCCTTACCGACCTTGAGGTGCGTGTCCACCCCGACGGTGCCAATCGACCACGTGGTGAGCTCGAAGGCCCTGCGCGGCAAGGCGATCAACGCATCGGCTTCGATGGCCTCGAACACCCGCAGGGGTTGGGCGCCCTCCAGCGCCCGCGAATACCGCAACCCGGCCACCTCAGTGCTCCAGCGCAGCGCGTCGGCCTGCATCTGCGCCAGCGAGCCGAACTCGCGGCCACGCCAGAACGAATCCCGCACATAAGTCATGGGGCGTTCCACGCGTGGCTTGTCTTTGGGTTTGAACGCTCGGGCCGGGTCGATCAGGGCGCCGTAGTGGGTGCCCATTTCGGCGTAGCACCGGTTGATCTGCGGATCGTAGAGGTCGGGTTTGTCCACCCCGGTCTTGAGGTTGTCACACACCAACCGCGCGGGAACCCCGCCGAAGAATTCGAACGCCGCGACATGGCATGCGCACCAAGTGGTTTGATCCATCCGGATGACTGGGCGCACGAACAGGTGGCGCGAACACGACAGCACCATCACGAACGCCCACACCGCGACCCGCTTCGCCGTGGCCGGGTCAAACCACATGCCCAGCCGGCCGTAATCGATCTGCGCCTCACTACCTGGATTCACCGGCCCGCGCGGCACGGTGACCCTCTCCCGAGCCATCTCCTCGGCGAAATGTGTTGCGATCCACCGCCGCACCGACGACTCCGACGCCGCCACCTGGTGCTCGTCGCGCAACCGCTGCGCGATCGTAGCCACCGTGACATCGGCGTCCAGCCAGTCCTTGATCCGATCGTGGTGCGGCGCGATCAACGGCCACGTCGAGGACCGCGCCGCCGGATCACCCAGTTCCGGGAACCACCCGCCGATCAACTCCGCCCACTGCTCGGCGCTCAGTGCCTCACCGCCGGGTTCGATACCGTCGGCGATCGCCGGGGCCAAATATTTGCGGACGGTCTTCCGATCGATGCCCAGCGACTCCGACAACTGCACCTGCGAGCGGCCCGCGTGCCAGTGGGTGAACAACTCGACCAAATCGAGCATCAAGATATTTCTCCTCGCCATCAGCGCCCTTCCATCCGTCAGCCGACAGATGCAGAGCGAACCTTGCTGCGAGGCCCACACCGGGCAGACACACCGCCCAGGGTGGGGAATTACGTGACAGCCGGGGTGGGGAATTACGTGACGGACAACCCCTCAAACCTGGGGAAATACGTGACCGCTGACAGTAGAGTTGGTGCGCGTCGCTAAGCAGCGATCATTATCGCCGTTTCTACACGCTGCCAACGCTATTCGACGGCTGCTGTGCTGGCACGGACTTCTACATCTTGTATCCTTGCCGCGAGTTAACCGTCGACCGGGCGGTGCGGCCAACGGTGTGGGAAGTCCCGCCACATCGGAATACGTTGCAGCGTGGGCCTTTTAGAACCGGGATTAGTTGAGCGCCGGGCGAAAATTCTCAGCGCTGCTTTGCCTTCGGTAAGTCGAAACCCGACGTTGCATGATCGGGTTGGGCGCGCTTGGCGGCGCGCTTCTGTTTGAGCGTCTGAGTTGACTTCTTGCTCAGAGATTGTCGCGGGGATTTTCAGACATTACAGACCCTTTCGTATGGGGCCTGCGTGGTCCCGGTTCTCTGATCGTACGCTTCCCGATGTGTCGCATCTGAACGCAATGTGGGCTGGTAGGACACTGCCTACCAGCCCACGGGTGACGAAGAGGTGGCTAGACGGGTGTAACGCCGACCGCCTGAGGACCCTTGGTCCCCTGGCCGATGTCGAACTGAACCCGTTGGTTCTCCTCAAGTGATCGAAAACCGCTCCCGCTGATTTCCTTGTAGTGAACGAACAGATCTTGTGCCCCGTCGTCAGGAGCGATGAACCCGAAGCCCTTTTCGCTGCTAAACCACTTCACAGTTCCCTGTGGCATACCTTCAACTTCTCTCATTTGTGAAAGGATGTATCAAACATCCTGATGCAGCCTAGCACGAGCAACGAGGCCGGACCGCTTGTCCTGAGCCGCCGAACCAGCGGGGGCTAGTGGTGTGTCCTGCAATAAAGTGGCTATAGGTTCGATATGATTTCGGCATGAGACAACCCGTGCCTGCGTTGGAGATGTCGGCAGGACAACGTGAGGTGCTGGAGTCGTTGGCTCGGTCGCAATCGGGTGCGCATCGGGAGGTGGTGCGGGCCAAGGCGCTGCTGATGGCCGCTGATGGTATGGCCAACACGGCGATCGCCGCGTCGTTGTCAGTGTCGCCGGCGTCGGTGAAGAGTTGGCGTGACCGGTTCAGCGAGGAGGGCTTGGCGAAGTTGGGTCAGGTTCGCAAGGGTCGTGGCCGTAAACCGTCGATCCCGCAATCCAAGATCGACGAGATCGTCGATCTGACACAGAACTACCGGCCCAAGGGTGAAACCCATTGGAGCTGTCGGACGATGGCTGCTGCGGCAGGGGTGTCGAAGTCGACGGTGCAGCTGGTGTGGCATGCGCGGGGGCTCAAACCGCATCGAGTCCAGACGTTCAAACTGTCCAACGACCCGCGTTTCGAGGAGAAACTGGTCGATGTCGTCGGGCTGTACATGAACCCCCCCGAGAAGGCGATCGTGTTATGCGCGGACGAGAAGTCTTCGGTGCAGGCATTGGACCGCACGCAGGCGTCGCTGCCGATGGTCAAGGGGCGGGGCGAGACGATGACCCACGACTACAAGCGGCACGGCACCACCACCCTGTTCGCCGCACTGGACGTGCTGACAGGCACGGTGATCGGGCAATGCATGCCGCGCCACCGGCATCAGGAGTGGTTGAAGTTCCTCAAGACCATCGACCGCGAGGTGCCCAAAGACCTGGCGATCCACCTGATCTGCGACAACTACGCCACCCACAAACACCAAGACGTCGGCACCTGGCTGAACAATCATCCCCGATTCCACCTGCATTTCACCCCGACATCCTCATCCTGGTTGAACCTGGCCGAACGCTGGTTCCGCGAGCTGACCGACAAAGCATTGCGGCGCGGGGCATTTCACTCCGTTCCCGACCTGATCGCCTCGATCCAGGAATACATCGACTCACACAACGACGCCCCACGGCCCTATGTGTGGACAGCGACCGCAGAATCCATCCTCGCCAAAGTCGCCCGCGGACGCATCGCCCTCGAAAAAGTCAGCTAAATCCAGGACACACCACTAGATGCCGCCAGCCCGCAGCTTGGTGCGCAAGCGCGCCGCGGCCGCGCCGGGTGTAGCGTCCATGGTGAACCGTGTCGTAACCAACGGTAATCCTGAGGCATGACAACGGCCGAGAGCGATCACCTGAGATTTGATTCGTTTCTCGATCACTGCTCTCGTGTGCCGGGTCGACTCGACGTGAAGGAATTTTCATGAATCGCAGGGCATCAGCGGCTCCTCCCCTTGCAGGGACGTCGGTTCGGCTGCCTGGGGCCTTCTCAGAACCCTTGCATTACTTTCGTTTTACCGACTCTGCCGTGCCCACTCTTCTGGTCGCGACAACGGATTCCCGATGAACAATGCGGCGCGTAGTCGGCGCTTGGCCAGCCCGGTTCGGGTTACGTTGGCGTTCGAACTAGGCGGCGACCTTGACGGCGCGTGGTGGCCGCATACGGCCTCGTTAGCGAGCGAGCTTCCCGAGCTGACTGACGCCCTGTTCACACGATTAGGTCGAGTCATCGATATCAGCGTCAACTGGTCGTCGTTGGCCGGCTCACCTGATCTCGACTCGCTGAATCGCCCTCGGATGGCGGACTCCGGCCGATCGATCGCCCAACGCGTCATGACGATCACTGGCAGTAAGGCGCTGGCTAAGCTCATGGTGGTGCCGAGCCGGACGTCCGCCACCTTGGCTGTGATGGTCTTGCGTCGAGCCGCCAACCTTCCCATCGCTGGCGCAGAACGGGATACTGAGCCGTTCCTCACTGCCGACAACATTGTGCGCACCGCGCGGGCTGAAAGCGTACGGTGCACGCGACGTTTGCGAGAGCCGGACTCACGTACCCTGACATCACAGATTCAGCTGTGACAGTTCGATGTCCAGTGGGCTCAAGGCTTTTCGGCTCCGCTCGACCTGATTCCAATTACCGCCTTCGCGTGCGCGTTCATGCGCAGGGCGCCAACACTCGACTTCACCGAGCCGACGTCGTTGTCTGAGTGCCGGTGAAACTCGTGAGCGCTTCCGCCCTGCAAACGCTCGCAAATTCATCCCGACTAGGGCAAGCCAACCTATGACGTCGCCACCATGACCTCCGGGCGAAATCGCCGATGCCCGACTCTCGTCCGGCTAGATGTGGCGATCCAGGAGCAGCTCCTTGCTGATATCGACGGCCGACATGGGGTAGTGGCTGGCGACGATTCGCCCGAGTCCGACGACCGTGCTCGGCATCGATGTCGCGTGACCTACGAGTCCGGCGATGAACGCGAGTGGCGTCGGAGAAGATAGAGGGTATGACCGAACCAGGCACAGCCCGCGTGGCCGTCTACCTCGACTTCGACAACATCGTGATCTCGCGGTACGACCAGGTGAATGGGCGTAACTCGTTCCAGCGGGACAAGGCCAAGGGGCTCGAGCAGTATCCCGAAAGACAGGCCCGGGCCACCGTCGACGTCGGCGCGATCCTCGACTTCGCGTCGTCGTTCGGGACGCTGGTGCTCACCCGCGCCTATGCGGACTGGTCGGCGGACGTCAACGCCGGGTACCGCGGACAGCTGGTGGCCCGCGCGGTCGATCTGGTGCAACTGTTTCCCGCGGCGGCCTACGGCAAGAACGGCGCCGATATCCGGCTGGCCGTCGACGCGGTCGAGGACATGTTCCGGCTGCCCGACCTGACCCATGTGGTGATCGTGGCCGGCGACTCCGACTACATCCCGTTGGCCCAGCGCTGTAAGAGGCTCGGCCGGTACGCGGTGGGCATCGGTGTGGCCGGCGCGTCGAGCCGGGCGCTGGCGGCGGCCTGCGACGACTTCGTCATCTACGACGCGCTGCCGGGGGTTCCGGTGTTCGAGCCCGAACCTGTGCCCGCCGACGCCGGCGCCGAGGCAGCCCCGCCGAAGCGACGGACCGGGCGCACCAAGACGGCCGAGCCCGAGGAGCCGGAGCCGCCCGACCCGCAGGCCGCCGCCACCGCGCTGCTGACGCGCGCGCTGCAGATCGGTCTGGAGAAAGACGACGTCGACTGGCTGCACAACTCCGCGGTGAAGGCGCAGATGAAGCGGATGGACCCGTCGTTCAGCGAGAAGTCTTTGGGATTCCGGTCATTCAGCGATTTCCTGCGTTCGCGGTCCGACGTCGTTGAGTTGGACGAGAGTTCGACGACGCGGATGGTGCGGCTGCGCGTACAGAAGTGAGCGCCGTTCGAGGTCTTCGGGTGGCCAGCCCTCCTCGAGGAGCGATTCGGTCTCGTCGTCGCCGGCGTCCATCGCTTCATCGGTTGTGCAGAGCACGAACTTGAAGTCCGGCCGACCGCGGCGCGACCAAATGCGCGACCATGTAGCGCATGGAGTCGATAGGTGTGCGTGAGCTTCGGCAGAATGCCAGCTACTACTTGTCGCGGGTTGCAAGGGGGGAGTTCATTGCCAATTCGAAGAACGTTAGCAACGTGAGGCTCTATCTCGGCACCTTAGCATTGTTGAAACTGATTGTTGCAGAAGCTGAATCGGGCACGCTGGGCGCTGCCGGGTAGCTCTTGTCAGTCGGCTCACCATCGGCAGCATGACCCCGGGCCCCTCGGCGTCGGCGGCGTTTGTGTCCTGCGGCGCCGGGGTTTGCGCCACGCCGGTCGAGGCGGACGGCATGCTCGCTCGCCTGCCCCGGCCCGAACAAGGAGGTGGACATAGAGTTCGTGAACTTGTCCCGGCCCGTTGGTTACGTGCTGGGCGGCGGCGGCAGCCTCGGCGCGATCCAAGTCGGCATGCTGCAAGCGCTCAGCGAACTCGACGTTGCCCCCGACCTCATCGCCGGTACGTCCGTCGGGTCGCTGAACGGCGCCGTCGTCGCCTCCGACCCGAAGGGCGCCGCCAACCGCCTGTCGCACATGTGGGCACGGGTGACGCGCGAACAGGTCTTCCCGGGCGGCTTGCTCGCCCAGGTCCGCACCCTGCAACGCACCAAGACGCACTTGTTCCCCAACACCGGGCTTGCCGCGGTCATCACCGACTTCCTCGCCCGATACCCTCGCCGAGGTGCTCTTGTTCACCTTGATGGCGACAATGCGCTCACAATCGGTGCTGGGGGCTTCGCTCGTGGCCGTCGAGATTCCGGTCGTGTACCTGCCCGGCCCCGTCCCCTATCTCGTGTCGCCACTCGACTTCACGCAGACCCACGCGCTCATCGAGGCGGCCTACGACGCCGCTCGTTCGTTTCTCGAGCACCTCGCCATCACCGGGCCCGGCCTCTACGGGTCGCCGTCCAGCTGAACCCCCATGTGGCTCAACGATGGCTCAGGACTACGACGCCCCACGGAGTTGCGTGGAAGTGTCGACAGCTGTCCCGGACGGCTCACTTATTCGCCGCTGCGCCGAGGTCACTCGGGCGTGCTCAGCTGCTGGTGCGTCTAGCTTTGGAGGGTCACCGTGCCGCCCAACAGACGCCGTTCGCACCTACAGCGGATGCCTGAAGGGCGTTTACGGACCTGACTAACTCGAGCAACTCCGCGAGGACTGGCCCGCGTGATCATCCTCGACGCGAGCGTCCTCATTGCCTTTCTCGATGGTGAAGACAACCACCATGCGGCTGCAGAACAGTTACTGACCGAAGCGGTAGACGATGATCTGGCCGTCAACTCGCTCACACTGGCCGAAGTCCTCGTCCCGCCCTTCCGTGATGGGCGCCTGCAGCCGGCCCTGGCGGCGCTTCACGCGCTCGAGGTCCAGGAATTACCCTTGCGCGCCGATACAGCGGTTCGGCTCGTCCGGCTGCGCGCGACCACCGGTCTGACGATGCCGGACTGTTGCGTCCTGCTCGCCGCGGAGGATGCCACCGCGAGCGTCGCGTCATTCGACGAGCGGCTCGCACAGGCCGCCAAGAGGCACAACCTGCCTACCGTGCGAAGCTGAGCAGTCTTGCGCCGCAGTAGCGTCGCCGCCTACCAACCAAGGCCCGCGTGCGCCACACGCCGATGTTACTGAGCAACGATCGGCTCGGGGTGCGAAACGGTCTGCCGGTTCCATGGCGGCGCAGGCCACAGCGGCTGGGTCAACCGGGTAATTGTTTTCGACACCACGTCCGCGCAACCAGGCGGGTAAGGCGAAGTCACGACCGACCGTCACCGGGACCTTTGGCTCTTTCGCGCCGGCTGATGGGGTCCTAGCGTCGACTTTGTGGTGGTAGCCGTCAGCACCTATATGCAGGCAACTGATGCATTCGCGTGGTACATGGAGCGCGATCCGACGCTGCGCTCAACTGTCGTCGCTGCCTTCTGGCTTGACCAGTCGCCCGACTGGGACGTGCTCGTTGAGCGTGTCGACCGTGCGTCTCGCTCGATGGTGTCGCTGCGCCAGCGCGTTGTCGAGTCCCCGTTGCGCCTGGCCACCCCCAGGCAGGTCTACGATGACCATTTCGACTTGAGCTGGCACCTACGCAGGGTCAACGCGCCCGAGCCGCGAACCCGGGACGCGGTGCTCGAGTTGGCCCGGCTGGCGGCGATGGACACCTTCGACCGGCAACGTCCGCTGTGGGAGTTCACCCTCGTCGAAGGCATGGCCGGGGATGAAGCCGCGGTCGTCTTGAAAATCCATCACTCGCTGTCAGACGGTGTGGGTGGCATGCAGATGTTGGGCGTGCTGTTCGACATGCAACGCGAGTCCGGTGACTTAGGGCCAATGCCGCCGGCGCCGCTCGGTGAGACGCTGGACAGGCGGGCGGTGATCACCGGCGCGGTGCGGTCGATGGTTGGGCGGGCCGCCCATCGTGCCCGCCGCGGAGCCGAAGCGACCGTACCGACTCTGCTGCACACCGCACGTCACCCAATCGGCACGGCCCGTGGTGCCGTCGCCATGACACGTTCTGTCTACCGGTTTGCTGCACCCATTCCCGACACCATGTCGCCAGTGATGCGCGAGCGGGCCATGGTCCGCCGACTCGCCACGATGGAAATCCCCCTCGATGCCCTGAAGAGGGCGGCCAAGAACGTCGAGGTAACCCTCAACGACGCCTTTCTCGCGTCCGTAACGGGGGGCCTGCGTCGTTACCATGAGCGCCACGGCACGACCGTGGAGTCGCTTCGGGTCACCATGCCGATGAACATCCGAACCGCAGCGGATGCTCAGAGATGGGGCAACCGGATCACGCTGCGCCGAATGACGCTGCCGGTGGCGGAAGCTGACCCAGCCATACGGATGCAGATGGTGCACCGTATCGTCGAAACAGCCCGGGAGGAGCCGTCGAATCGGGCCACCGACACCATCGCCGAGGGCCTGAACCTGTTGCCCGCCGGTTTCATCGGCGGGATGCTCAAGCACATCGACTTTCTGGCGAGCAATCTGCCTGGCAGCCCCGTGCCGATTTACCTGGCCGGCGCCAAACTCACCGGCTTCTTCGCGTTCGGACCAACCATCGGGGCGGCAGTCAACATCACCCTGATCTCCTACGGAGACTCCTGCGATATCGGGATCAATATCGACACCAGTGCGGTGCCGGATTACGACGCCTTGCTCGGGTGCCTGCGGGAGGGCTTCGACGAGACCATCGCCGTCGGCGACGACTCCGGGTCACCGGCACCAGGCTGACTAAAGACCCGATCTCGTGCCCAAACCGTGTCCGGCGAAGTGGAGATTAGATGCAGGACATCCAGCAGGCAGGCGCCTCGGCTGCCGCAGCGAACGATGCCGACCACAGGGGACGTGGCGTGCCTGACCGGCGGCGCGGTAGTGCCGGTCCCCTGTCGCAGGTGCTTCGGCCGTTCACCAGGACCGGCGGCTTCTACGCTCGGTCCTGGGGCAGGTATCTCGATCGTGAGCCCGACGAGCTTCCGGTGGCACGGCCCACCATTTCGCTTGCGACGCAAGCGTTCCTCGACGAGATCGTACTGGTGGGGCTCCGGTCGGTCCGGCCGGTCAGCGCGGACCCGGATGCAGTCGCGCAAGTTAGAGGTGAAGTGATCGCGGCTCTCGAGCGGTATGGGCAGAAGGGGTGGCTTCAGAACCCGGAAGGGTTCTTCGCGACGCCCCCGCCGCTGACCGACGTCACCGTCAGGCCCGTGCAGAACCGGGGGCGCACTTACGAGCGCATCTCCTTCGACAGCAGGTACCAGCCGCATGCCGGCGAACCGGGCCGGGACCGGTGGCTGGGCTACACCGCCAACGACCGGGTGTACGCGTTGATGCTGCGACACCACGAGCCACGACCATGGCTGGTGTGCGTGCACGGCGCCCAGATGGGCCGGGCCGCCCTCGATCTCACCTTGTTTAGGGCCTGGCAGCTGCACGACGATCTCGGCCTGAACATCGCGCTTCCCGTCCTGCCCATGCACGGCCCCCGTGCGCGCGGGCTGCCGAAGGGCGCGGTGTTTCCTGGTGGGAACCTACTCGACAACGTGCACGCCGCGGCTCAGGCGGTGTGGGACATTCGGCGCCTGCTGTCCTGGATCCGGTCGCAGGAGCCTGAAACACCGATCGGGTTGAACGGTCTTTCCCTGGGGGGTTACCTCGCATCGCTAGTCGCCAGCCTCGACGATGGTCTCACCTGCGCGATTCTCGGCGTCCCGGTCGTCGATCTAGTCGACCTGCTCGGCCGCCACGCCGGTCTGGGCCGCAACGATCCGCGCCGTCAAGTACTGACGTTGGCGAAGCCCATCGGTCGGATGATCTCGCCGCTTGCGCTCAGTCCCCGGGTGCCGATGCAGGGCCGCTTCATCTACGCCGGTGTCGCCGACCGGCTCGTGCACCCACGCGAGCAGGTGACCCTGCTGTGGGAACACTGGGGCAGACCCGAGATCGTCTGGTACAAAGGCGGCCACACCGGGTTCTTCCGGTCGCGGTCGGTGCAGCGGTTCGTCCAGGACGCCCTGGTGCAGTCGGGGCTTGTCGAGGCTTCACGGGTACGGCGCAAACACTGATGCAGCCGCCGGTTGTGGCAATCCGTGACAAAGTGTCGGTCCGCGCTGAAGGCCGCCGGAGTAGAGACTCGTGGGTGGCTCGGATCGGCAAGCTACTTCACGCGCGGCGGCGCGGGCATCCCTCGCCTGCTCATTGCGGCCAGCCAGCCAGTAGCCGCCCCATCCGCTTGTCAGCGTCGTGCATGCGGTTACGCCGGCTCCCCATATCGTCGTTTCGTCCGCCATGGCTGCTCAATCACCCCTGAGAACCACGCGCGCGTCCTTGATCAGCAGCATCAGATGCAGCGGGTCGGTCGGCGAGGGCTCGAAATCAAAGTGTGCGTAGAACTCGCGAGCATTGTCGTTGAGAGCATGAACCAGCAGAGCGCGAGCTCCGATAAGGTCAGCTGCCTCGACAGAGCGCACGATCGCATCCCGCAGAAGGTCCTTCCCGAGGCCAAGTCCCTGGTCCTTGCGGTCGACGGCCAACCTGGACAACAGAATCGCCGGCACTGGCTCAGGCATGTTGCGACGTACCTTGCCCGGCGTGTCGCGATGCTGGATCGAGGCGGCGGCCAGCGCGTAATACCCAACAACCCGGGCGCCGCGGCAGGTGACATAACAGCGCGACGCACCCTGCAGATGATTTGAGAGCGCCCTTGTTTGCAGATACCTGTCCAGACTCGGCTCACCGCTGTCGAAGCTGGCGGTCTCGTCGTCCTCGCGGATCGGTCGCGGTCTGCTGTACCCGCTCACTCGGCGTCAAAAATTGGCGCTTGTGCCAACAACTTTTCCAGTCGCGGCTTATGCGATACCGGACGGTCCAGCACTGCCAGGAACTCCGTCCACGCGGCATCGTCGAGCAAGAATAGCCGCCGGTCAGCGAGAACATCTCGCGCATGCGCCAGCGCCGCCGTCACGGTGAAGTTGGTGAGGTCGGTCCCCTCCGCCTCGGCAGCGCGGCGGATAAGTTCGTCCTGCTCGGAAGTCAGGCGAACCGCAATACGTGAGTCTTTCGCCATGGCGCCAGTGTGTGCCTAATAGGCGTACAGCTCAAGATCTCGGCACGACAGTGATGAAGATCACACACTATCGGTCCGCATCCATCCCGACTGCCTAGCCGACGACCGCCTCGAGGACCGATTCCGCGAAGTATTCGAGTGGTTTCATCAACGCGTCTCGCACCAAGACCTCGGGCATGACGACCAGCGCACGTTGAACTTCGCCGTCACCACAAACCGGACCGACGAGAAACTCAAACGCCAACCGCTGCGGGCGGTCAGCGAAGGAATTCTCGTCAGACCCGACGAGATCCAACCCGCCTGCGACAGATGGTTCACAGAAGGCGCCGGCGAAGACCGCCGGGAACGCCCAGGGGCGTCGACGACGGGCGAGACAGGTCGCGGATGGCAACGGGTCGAGTCCCGTGTCCGCGCCGAACAGTGGGAGAAACATTTCAGTGCGCTCCTGAACTACGTCCGCCATCACGGCGACGCCCGGGTTCCGCGCTCCCACACCACCCCGACGGCGACCGGCTCGGCGCGTGGGTCCTCGACCAATGCAACCGCTTCACGCGGGGCATGCTCGACCCCGATCGCGCAGTACGGCTCGAGGAGTTGGCGGGCTGGACCTGGGGCCCACGAGCCGGGCGGTCCGACGCGAAAACCACGACACCAGGAGCGAGATGAACAGCGATCCCACCACGAGGAAGCCGATGTCTGACGACTGGCATTTCCCCACACTCGCTCAGGTATGGGATTACCAAACCAGGGCGATCATTGCCGGCGCCGACAAGCTTGAGGCGCTTTCCCCGGAAGATCGGACCCGCTCCCTGGCGGTGCTTGGCGAACACCGCTGCGCACCCGATCACAGCTACCGCGACCGCTGAAGCCGGGCTGCCCACCGTGCTCAATGTGTGCATCACGGTGGTCAGTAAGGGCTCGCGGTGGGCGGCCGGCCAGGCCACAATGGGCCGTTCACCAGGGTGATTCCGTCGTATTCCCGGACACTGTCGGACACGTAGGCTAACAGCGCGGACAGGCCGCACAGAGTTATCAGGCCGATTGTCAGCACCCCCAGCGCGGCCCCACCGAACAGCCTTGTTGCCCAGCGTATTCCACGCCGCCCACCATCTCCCAGATGCCTGGTCAGCAACCGCTGAACCGCGTCGCGCATCCGCGCTGCCGCTGTTTGCAGCCGATATCGGTTGCGCGCCAGCCACACTGCAGTGACGATCACCGCCACCAAGATCCCGATCAAGACCGCGCTTATCGGACCCATCGTGGTTGATCTACCGCGTCGCCGCGGAGTCGGCTCGCTTTGATGGGCGCGGTGCTCGGGCGGTTTCGGGCGTCGTGGGCTCGTCATCACTGAGGGTGAAGTAGCTTTCTTCTTCCTGAACGAAGTGCAGCCGCAGCAGCGTGTACAGGCCGTACAGGCACGCCAGCAGGTCATCGACTTGGTCGGGCTGAACCGCGCCTGCCGATTGCGCCAGACCCACATGCGCGCCGATGCGATCAGCGAGGCGCTGGATCTCAGCGTGGGTGCGGCTCATGGTGGCGGTGACCTCGCCACTGCCCAGGGGGCGAGCCAACGCCGGATACAGCTGGGTTTCCTCCGCGCGTTCGTGGGGCAAAATCCGGTCGGTGAGCAAGGCGTACGCGGCGACCAGCGACTCCAACGCCGCAGCATCGGGACCGCTGGCCAGCCGATCGGCGCTGCTGCGCAGCAGCCCGAGGGTGTCGCGCAGTTCGTCGTGTTCGGCCGCGAAACGGTGCAGCATCTGCTCGGTGTCGGCGGGCAACGCCACCTCGGTGGCCGGGTTTCCGCGTAGGGCCCGCAGCGCATTGAGGATCACCGCGACGTCGATGCCCTCTTGCAGCAGCGCACCCGCCGCCGGCGGCAACCAGCCCAGCGCGGCGATCGCCATGGCCAACAGCGACAGGCCCATGCCGACCGCGGCGCTTTGCACGGCGATGCGCCGCGACCAGCGGGCGATATCCATCGCATCGGCGAGGCGGTCGACACGATCGGAGGTCAACACGATGTCGGCGGCCTCCGAGGACGCGGTGGCTCCCCGCGCGCCCATCGCCACCCCCACCGTCGCCGCCGCCAGTGCCGGCGCGTCGTTGATCCCGTCGCCCACCATCACCGTCACCGCCCGTTCCCGCTCGGCGCGCACCGCGGCGACCTTGTCGGTGGGTGTCTGTTCGGCGTAGACCTCATCTAGTCCCAGCACAGTCGCGACCTCGCGGGCCGGCTCGGCGCGGTCGCCGGTGAGCATCACCAAGCGGTTCAGCCCGGCCGCACGCAACCGCCGCACCGTGCGAGGCGCGTGGCGGCGCAACGGATCCCGCAACAACACCGCACCGGCCGGCTCACCTTCGATGCACACCCAGGCGATCGCTGCGCCGTCGAGCCGGGCCCGGTTGACCACTCCCCGCACCCACGCGCTGGTCACCATGTCAGCGGGCAGTTTTCCGACGGTCACCCGGCGCCCGTTGATGGTGGCGGTGACGCCGCGGCCAGGTTCTTCGAGCACATTGGCCGGCAGTGACAACTGAAGGCCGCGGGCCAGCGCTTCGGCCACGATGGCTTCGGCCAGCACGTGCGGGGAAAGCTGATCCACCGACGCGGACAGCCGCAGCATCTCGGTCGCCTCACCCCCGGGCGCGGCCACCACGTCCACGACTACCGGACGTCCCATCGTCAGGGTGCCGGTCTTGTCCATAACCAAAGTCGTTGCATGCCCGAGGTTTTCCAACGCGCTGCCGCTGCGGATGATCACCCCCGCACGCGACGCCCGCGACAGGCCCGAGACGATCGCCACCGGTGCTGCCAGCAGCAGCGGGCACGGGGTCGCCACCACCAGCACCGCCACCGCTCGCACGGCTGACCCACTGGCCAGCCACGCCCCACCGGCGAGCAGCAGCGCCAGCGGCAGGAACCACGCCGCGTATCGGTCGGCCAACCGCACGATCGGCGCGTTCTCCGCGCCGGCCTGCTGGGCCAGCCGCACAATGCCCGCGTAGGTGCTGTCCTCGGCTGTGGCCGTGGCGCGCAGTTCAAACGCGCCGCCGGCGTTGACCACACCGCTGCGTACCGGTTCGCCGACACCACGCTCGACCTGCAGTGGCTCACCGGTCAACACGGCCTCATCCAGCACCGCGACGACGTCGACGATCCGCCCGTCCACCGGCACCACCTCACCGGGCCCGACGACCAGCAGATCATCGACTGCCACCTCAGCCAGCGGAATCACGCTGACCTGCGTGCCGACGCGTCGCCGTGCGAACCGTGGCGCCCGCTCCAGCAGGGCCCGCAGATCGTGGGAGGCGCGCCGCCCAGCCGCCGCATCCAACGCACGGCCGCCGGCCAGCATTACCGCGATCAACGCCCCCGCCAGATACTCGTGAACTGCGAGGGTGCCTACCAGCGAAAGCACCGCGATGACATCCACACCGACGTGTCCCCGGCGCAACGCCGCCAAAACCCATACAAACGCCGGCAGCACCGCAAGGACTGTGCCGGCGATCCAGAATCCGTCGGCTATATTGCGCCAACTGGCCAGCCACGCGATCCCGCCGCCGGCCAGCGCAGCCACCGTGAGTATTACCAGGGCCGGTTCGATCAGCGGGCGCAGCCGCGACTGCCACCGCACGGCCACAGAATCCGTACCGCCTATCACCACTGATCCTCCCGGCCTACAAACGTCCGCATCTACGCCACCACCGTCACGCACCGCGGGCGATGGCGAAACGAACTCACATTGAGTCGATCAGTTGCAGCTAGCGGTATCTAGGGCCGCAATGCCTCGTCGTGACGGGCCGTAAGGCCCACGAGTCCAGTGGGAGTCCTTGCCACGAGGGCGTTGTGCGCCCGGCAGATTTTTTGTCTCCGACCGGACATGCCAGTCCTCGGGAACGCAAACAATGTCACCCAGCCGCCGACGCCCGCTTCGACCGAACCGCGCAGGCGTGGGGCGATCAGTTCCTGGTTTGGTCACTAGACAACCATCCGATCAGCTTGGCCCACAATGTCCGCACGCCGACAAGCATCGTCGAGATAGCCGCGTGTTGACATTTCGGCGGGTACAACTACGGTATGACCTTCCCTCAGCAGTTTGGGCTGCCGCAGATTCTGCTGGCAGTTGTGGCGGTCGGCGCTGTGGTGATGCTGCTGTCATCGGTGGTCGGGCTGCGCCGGGTGATGCGATCCGACGACGATCCGGCGGTGCAGGCGCCGGGCCGGCGCCGACTGCGGATCCGGCCGCGGCTCCGACCGGGACGCGCGATCAGTGGTGTTGCACTGCTGGTTGTTTCGCTTCTGATGCTCTGGTTCGTCACGCTTGTGCAGACCTACTTGGGCCTGACTGGCGAAATCAAAGCCGCCCACGTCGTGGCGACGCCGATCAGCAACGCCCCGCACAGCCTCAGCGTGGATCTCACGCTCTATGACGATAAGGGCAACACACAAACCCGCCAGACCTATCAGGTCGAAGGCGACATGTGGGCGCTACAAGCCGACATCGTGGAGCTCAACCACTGGGTGAATGTCCTCGGCGTGCATTCCGGTTACAAGGTGACCCGTCTGTTTGGTGAACGCCTCGACGGGGTTTCGCCGACACAGCGTCAGATCTTGCTGAACGGCGGTGACGGGAGCTTTTTCGCCGACATGCGCGACGGCAAGTGGTGGACCAAGCCGTTCATACGCTCCGCATACGGCAACGCCGTCATCTCCGCGCCCGGCGAATTCGATGTCTACGTCTCCCAGGACGCGATCAAGGCCCGCCCGAGCCGCGGCGGCGGGTGAGCGCGCGACCTACAGCGACGACCCGGCATGCAACTGGAGCCAAAATTCACACGGCACGACAGCGGATCTTGGCAGCCAACGCTTCAGTCTGCGCTTGCCGCACCGCCTGTCGCGGCGGCGGACCCCCGGTCTGCCTGGCTACGACTGACAAGTCCTCGTCAACTCGGAAGCCCGAGCCCGCATAACACCTGAAACTATTGTCAGATACGCCCAGATATGTAGTTCATTTTGTCATCCCTGAAGGGGCGGGGGCCTGTCAACTGGTTATCGACCAGTTGTTTTGCTGGTTTTCGGCCTCCGTGTGGGCGACGTCGGGTAAGGGCTGGGGTCAAGACGGAGCGCCCGCAGCGTAGCGAGGACGAACGGTCTTGATGCCGGGCCTTACCCGAAGCATGCTGTCGGCGGAGCTCGGAAGATCAGCGGGTTTCGGGGATTTGGGTTTGGTTGTGGGCCTTCTCCAAAGCAGTGATGGTGCAGATACGTTGGGGCAGGGCCGGACTTTTCCGGCTGCCGGTCATCCCTTCGCCCATCTGGTGTGGGCATGGAGCGGTGCGGTAGCAACACGTGGGGTCAATCAAGTGGGCGACCACGCCGATTGGGGGTCAGACAAAAAAGCGGCCGCGCACGGGTTGCGTCCGGAGTGCTCACGCTGCCTTGTCTCGGTCGAGCGCGCGGATATGGCCGTCGCGCAACCCGTAGTAGACCAGCGTGAGCAGTTTGCGTGCCGCGGCAACCTTGGCGATGTTTTTGCCGCGGCGGGCTTCGATACGGTCTTTATCGGCGGCGATCTTGGCCGTCGTGGGGTGACGCTGCACCGCCTCGATGGCCGCCCAACGGACCAGTTTCGAGCCCTGTTTGGTGATATGCCCGCGATGCACGACAGCGTCGGACTCGCGGTGGCGCGGGGTCAGCCCGGCCCAGGAGCACAGTTGGGCTGGGCCAGTGAAGCGTTGGGCGTCACCGATCTCGGCGACGAACACCGCCGCCAGTGTCGGTCCGATCCCGGGCACCTGCTGGATGGCTTGATAGCCGCGGTCAGCGTCGAGCCGTTTGGTGATCAACGCGGCAAACCGCGCCTCATGGCCATCGAGGACATCGATGAGTTCCAGCAACGAGCGGACCCGCTGGGCGTAGGCGTCAGCCAGTGCCACCTTGGCCAGTCGTTTTCGACCACCGACTCCGAACAGATCCGACACCGCGATCAACACGCCGGCTTTGGCCAGTACGGCATGGACCTGGGCTTTGAGTCCGGATCGGATCGCCACCAGCTTGGCCCGATAGCGCACCAGCTCCCGTAACTCGCGTGTCGCCGGTGGTGCGATCCAGGCCTCGGGCAGTCGGCCCATCCGCAGCAGATCGGCCAGATCACCGGCGTCGCGCACATCGTTTTTCACTCGCCGGTACCGAAACCCTTTGACTCCCAACGGGTGTGCCAGATGCACTCGCGCTCCGTGGGCTTGCAGCACATCGACCGCCCAATACCACCCGTACGTTGCTTCGAGCACCACCTCGGGGTCTGCGCCAGCGTCCTCGAGCTGCAGTCCCAACGCGACCGGGTCGTTGACGATCCGTACCGCCGAGAGCTGCTCACCGGACTCGGCCTGGCGCACGATCACCGACCGCTGCCGATGCAGATCGATCCCGACGAACTGCTTGCCGTCATACTCGTTCATAGGGGCCTCCCATGATTCGTGAAAGTGAACACCCCCAGCATCCGCCGGGAACGTCACGAGGAGCGGAGGCCCCGCCCCTTCATCGCATCAAGTGCGCAGGGGAATGCGGGCGCCATGACCGTCGTCGTGGCGCCCGCTTCCGTTGCCGAACGAATCTGATGGTGAACGAGCGTGTCGATGTTGTCGACGCGGGGTGTCAAGTCTGATATGCGCGGGTTGGGTACCGCAGGACGGACTGTTCTGCTGGAGTGGATCGCGGGTCTAGAGGTCGAGCGTAATCGTCTGCGGTGCAGGGTGATTGCTCATAGGGCGTTCGCGGGTCACTCCCAGGCGCTGCCGTCACCACCATGGGTATCGTTCGGACAATTAGGGGTAGGCCGTGCTCAGGTGTCGAGCACCGCCAGCGACCAGCACCAGCCGGCAAGCTCCCGGGCGATCGCGGTGTTGGCGACCACGGGACGTTTCTTGCGGGCGTCAAAAGCTTCCCAGCGGTGGCGCAGCCGCCGGTTGGCCTGCTGGCCCCGGGCTCGTGCAGCCGGGCTGGCAGCGTCCCAGCGGCGCCGCAGATCCACCCCGGGCCGATACGGTTGGCGGTGATGCCAGGCCGCCTCGATCAGCAACCGGCGGGCATGGCCGTTGCCGGTCTTGGTGATCGACCCCTGCGACCGTGAGGCCCCCGAGGAGTACTCGGTGGGCACCAACCCGAGGTAGGCCCCGATGGAGCGGCCGGTCAGCCGGTCCCAGTCGCCGATCTCCACCGCCAGCCCGAACGCGGTCAACGTGGAGACCCCGCGCAGACAGCCCAGCCGGGTCACCACCGGGGTGAACGGGCTGTCAGCGGCCATCCCTGCGATCGCGTCATCGAGGCGGTCGCGGCGATCAACGGTGGCCGGCATGGTGTCCAATGCGGTGTCGTAGGCCAGCTGCAACGGAACCGCATCAAAGCGTTGCCTCCGCAGCCACGTCTCGTGCTTGCCCGTCCAGGTCCGGCCGCCGCTGTAGATGATCCCCTGGCGCAGAAGCAGTTTCGATACTCGGTGGCGGGCACTCATCAAATCCCCGCGGCAATCTTCGCGGGCTCGGACCAGATCGCGGGCGGCTTCCTGCTCAGCGCTGGGGATCACCACGTCCACGATCTGCCCCAGGTGCAGCAATCGGGCCAGATGCGCGGCATCACGGACATCGGTCTTGACCCGATCGCCCGATGGTCGCTGCAGCTTCGACGGCGCGGCAACCAGACACATCACCCCCGCCGCCAGCAAGAACCTCGCCAACCCGAACCCGGTCGGACCCGCCTCATAGGTCACCGCCACCCGACCTGGCAGCGACCCCAGCCAGTCCAAGAGCTCCCGGTAATCCGGAGTCAACCGCCGTTCCAACACCTCACCGGTATCCCCATCCAAAGCGCACGCAACGACCGATCGTGCGTGCACATCCAAACCAACACTCGTACGATGACGATTCACTGGGGCCTCCATCCACATCTGTGGCTCTACCGGCCAGGACCACCCTGTCGGCAACCCACGTTCACATGTGGCGAGGCCCCAGCCTGCCCATACCGTCTAGACGCAGGCGGCCCCTCGAGGAGCTAGTTGATCATTCGGCTTCGGCGGTGGGCCGTGGGCGCCGCCGCTTGTCTTCATACATTGCAGCGTCGGCCCGTCTCAGCAAATGGTGCGGTTCTTCGGGCTCTGCCGCCAGTGCCACGCCAATCGACGCGCTGATGGTCAGCTGGAGGTCTGGGCTGATTGCAATCGGCTCGAGCAGCGACTGACGGATCCGGTCAGCCACCAGTGCGGCGCCCTCGGCATCTGCCCCCGGCAGCAGCACGACGAACTCGTCACCGCCGAGCCTGACCGTGGGCGGGTTCCCCGCATCGGCCCGCCACACGACATCACCCCGGGCGCGGGTTACCTCGGCAATGCGCCGCGCAGCCTCGCGCAGCACGCAGTCGCCTGCTTCGTGCCCGTACTCGTCGTTGACTTCCTTGAAGCGGTCGAGATCGATGAAGATGGCGGCCACCGGATCAGTTGGTGTTGCTCGTGCCAGCATGGCGGCCATTACGCTGCTCAGATGGCGGCGATTTGGTAGCCCAGTCAGCGGGTCGTGCAGGCTGAGGTACGCAAGTTTGGCCTGGGCTCGGCTCAGCTGGGCCGATTCGACGTCATATACCAGCAGTTGTGCCGCCTGCAGGTCGGCGTCTGTCCAGGGCGCACTCGAGCCGCTGACTCGCTCCAGCCAGGTATCGAACGACTTCCTCGGATTGATCAATCCGGTGTAGTGAGTGTGCGGATCCCCCAGCCAGCGGAGCTGCTGCGGACGGTCTCGCCGCAACCAGACCACGAAGTCATCTGGCGCGCCGAGTGCGACGAACAAGCAGCCAACCGCACCGAGAGAGTCAGCTGTCGATTGCGGCAAGCGGTCGGTGGCCCAGGGCGCGCCCAGGGACCGGGCGGCGCGGATTTCGCCCGCGAGTCTTCGCACGGCATCCTCGGATGGCGCTGCGCCAATCGACCGGTATTGCCCGTCCGCACATGCAGCTGCGCAGTCTGCCTGGCAGAGCTCCAGCAGGTCACCGGAAGCCGACGTGAGTCCCTCGGCAATAGCGGGCGCGCTCTGCATCGCCGCCCTGAGCCGGGTCCGGATAGATTCGCGGCTGGCCGCATCGCTCAGTCTGGAGATCTGTTCAGCTGCCGAGACTTGGAGTTTTGCCTGCAGGACTACCAGTTCACACGACCTACGCCTCGAGCGCGAGAGCGATCGGGGGTTTTCAGATATGCACGAGACGAGCCTTGTCAGCCGGCCTCCGTCGGCCATGGAGAACGAAACGCTCGCTGCTGTATTCATATTGCGCATGTATTCGAGGTGGAGGGGGGAAACGCTGCGCAGCGCAGCGCGGCTCAGGTCAAGACTCGTGCCGGCCATGCGCGGCGATGCAATCACGGCGACGTCGCCCCCGTCAACGTCGGGTATGTAGCGCGACGCTTTGCGGGTGTAAATCTGGCGGGCTTGGAGCGGAATGTCGCTCGCCGGAAAATGATGTCCGAGGTATCGGACCAGTCCTGGAAGACGATCCTCAGCGACGATCTCTCCGTGCTCGTCTTCATGGAACCGGTAGACCATCGCGCGGTCGAATCCGGTCAGTGTGCGCACTGCGCTCGCAACGGCCTCCTCAACTTCGGGCACGCTCGTCGCCTCGCCGATCGCCTGTGAGGCATATAGAACCGGGACGAGATTGGCTTGATCGTCCCCGTGCGCCCTCTCGATCTCGATGACGATCTGCCCGCCGACTTGATGCAGAATCACATCGACCTTGCCGTCGAATGCAGCTGCCAGGCGCATTCCATACAGATCAGGCGACGAAGGCCGGTAGCCAGTCTGCTCGATCGCCTGCTCAAGCCGCTGCTGTTCATCGGGGGAGAAGATGCTCAGCACCGGCGAACCGAAAAGCTGATCCGGCTCCGCCCCGATCAACTCAGGCGTGTTGGCGCTGGCGTACGTGATGCGGCGATCTTGCAGATCGGCGGCAACCAGCACTCCATGGGCTTGAATTCGGCCGGACAGGTGCAGCTGCTCACTCGCGCAATCGGCCAGAGCCTGCGCGCTCGGATGCGCTTGGGCAGTCATCAGGCCGGTCCCGGCGAGGCATCCGGCCAGCTCAGAATGTCGCGGATCAACGCGTAAGCAGCCAGCGCGCCCGCAATGACCCGGGCGGAGTCCGCTCCGGATTCGCCGAAGACATCCAGTTCAGTCTTGAAGTGACGCCAGAGCCGGCCGAGGTCGAGCCTGTCGGAGGCGAAGAAGGATCGCGGAAAGTCACCGCACCCGGAAGCAGCGAGATTCGCAGCGATCACGCGCCCGCCGAGGACTGATCCGGCCGCGACGTATGCCGCGCCGATCCTCTCCTCGCGGCCTCCGCGCAGCTGATTCGCGAAGACAGGCCCGTGGTGAGAAGCGCAGGCCTCATCAGCCGCGGCCGGCAGCCGCTCCGACATCAACCTGATATCTGCTCGCAGCGCCTGCGCCCGGCTCAGCAGGGCTATGTCCGGGCCGAGCTCTCTCGCGACCGTCTCCCGGCTGAACTCCGCCACTGCAGTGTGGAAGATCAGCAAGCCGTTGAGCACAGCCAGGTATTCCGACGCATCGGGGCGGCCGAAGTCGAGACGCATGGCCGCCTCGGCGGTACGGTGCGCCTGCGCTGTGCGGTCACGAAGGGTCCGTGAAAGGCCCGGTCCTCCTGCCCGCGGCGAACCGGCCCCGGGCCCGCGCTCACTTGCATGATCCACTCTCGAAGAATAGAGGGTCGTATCTTACCGGCGGTGGACAAGGAGTCGGACGTAGGTTCCCTCGAAGATCTGGAAAATCTGAGCGAACTCGGCACCGGACCCCAAACCCTAGATCACACCAACCGATTCGGCAGCCATCGCATAACATCACCAAGGAAACATCACCAAGGAGCGGAACCTTCATCAGGCCACGTTTACATCCCAGCTGAGACGCCACCGTTCCTGGAGCCGATGAGCGTTACCCGAGCCGAGCTCTGCTCGGCCCAGGGGGTTCCTGTCGAGCATGTCGACGAGATCATTCGCAACGAGCGTGCCATCAATTCCGGGATCGGGATGCGGTTATCGCGGGCACTGGGTCTGAGCGACGCGTTCTGGACCAACGTGCGGGCTCACTACGAAAGCGCTGTACGCGACAATCCAACAGGCTCGATGTCAGAGTGAAGGTAGCCGACCAATCGCGGTGACCCCAACCGAGTCGCACCGTCCATTCCTCAGTTGTCATGCTCCACAAAGGTTGGCGTCTCGGCGGTACTCATTGCGGTCAGTCCGCCTGAATTGACTCATCCGATCCGAAACACAGCCATATTGTGTGGTCGATCGCGTCGGCCAGACTCTGCTCCAACTCGTGCGCCTGACTGGCAGCTGCCCTGGAGAACCTCGGTCTTGCACCGTTGACCATCCATGACCTGCGCCATACGTATGCGTTGCCGGCCAGGCCGGCCGGGGCGGACCTGCGGTACGTGCAGAAGCCCATGGGCCGCCACACCCCGACAGTCACCGCCAACATCTACGCCGATCTGTACGACCACGAGTTGGACGCGGTAGCGGATTTCCTCGACCAGCTCACAGGATCGGACACGCAAGATAAATCAGGGTCTGAAGCGAGCTGAAGATGAGCAGATCAGGGGTGGTGGTACCGGCTGGGATCGAATTAGCGACCTTCCGCGTGTGAAACCGCAATAGCAGGACGGCGCAGACGGCTTTGCATACGCTGACGACCGTGAGGCAGGAACTGATGCGACCGAGACTTTCGGGGCTCAGCTGGCTCACCCGCAACGTGCGGGTGCTCTCAGCAGTCTCGTTCCTGCAGGACACCGCCAGTGAACTGTTGTATCCGCTGCTGCCGATCTACCTCACGGCCGTGCTGGGTGCGCCGCCGTCCGTGGTGGGAGCCGTCGAGGGCGCGGCCGAGGGCGCGGCCTCGCTCACAAGACTCGCGGCGGGCCCGCTGGGCGACAGGTTTGCGCGACGCCCACTGATCACCGCCGGTTACGGGATGGCGGCGCTCGGCAAGGTGATCATCGCGGTGGCCGGGGCGTGGCCGGGTGTGCTCGCGGGTCGCGTCGTCGATCGGCTCGGCAAGGGCATCCGCGGCGCGCCGCGGGACGCACTGCTGGTCGACGAGGTGGACGAGGCGGTGCGCGGCCGGGTGTTCGGCTTCCACCGCACGATGGACACCTTGGGCGCCGTCGTCGGTCCACTGCTGGGGCTGGTGGGCTACGAGCTGCTCGACCACCAGATCGCGCCGCTGCTGTATGTCGCGATCGTGCCCGCCGTCCTGAGCGTGGCACTCATCTTTTTCGTGCGGGAGCGCAGCCGTCCCGTCCCTCGAGCGCAGCGGCAGTCCATGTGGGCCGGCGTGCGCACATTGCCGCGGCCGTACTGGCGGGTGACCGCACTCCTCATGGGCTTCAGTGTGGTGAACTTTCCCGACGCCCTGCTGTTGTTGCGGCTCAACGAGATTGGCTTCTCGGTGGTGGAGGTGATTCTGGCCTACGTCGGATACAACGCGGTGTATGCCCTGGCCAGCTACCCGGCCGGATCGCTCGCCGACCGCGTCGGCAGACCGGCTTTGTTCGGCTTCGGTCTGGCATTCTTCGCAATCGGCTATATCGGGCTGGGACTGACCACCGACACGGTGACGGCATGGCTGCTGATCGGTGCGTACGGACTGTTCACCGGGTGCACCGACGGTGTCGGGAAGGCCTGGATCTCGGGGCTTGTCGGCCAGGAGTATCAGGCCAGCGCGCAGGGCGTGTTCCAGGGCGGCACCGGCCTGGGTGTACTGGTGGCGGGGTTGTGGGCGGGCTTCCTGTGGGGTTCGGACGGCCAACTGCCACTGCTCATTTCGGGAATCACCGGCGGTGTATTCGCGGTCGTGCTGATCGGCGGCCAGCTGGTCCGCGGTATGAGACACGGGTAGCCGTCAGCGCGGTCGCTGGATGTTCTCCGCGGCCCGGATGCCCCAGGCCGCGGCCGTGTTCTCGCCGCTGCGCGGACAACCACCCCCGCCAACCTGGCGGCACCCAGAGTCAAACCCCTGCTGCCGCCAGCCCGAGGCACAGTGCAGCCCGGTCTCAAATATCGAAAACCTCTCTGTGTGCGAGAGCGCATTCGCCGAACGTGCCGGTCGGCGCGCGCCGTCCGCCTAGGGCCTGCCACACGGCCCCGTAAACGATGAAAAACCGATCAGCCAGAAAACGATCTTGAAAATAGGCTCTGATGTGGGGGCTCTTCTGCGCGGCGGTTCAGTGGGGCGGGCGGGGCTCGAACCCGCGACCAACGGATTGAGGATCTTGTTCTTCCATCGCGAAACCACGGTCGGGGCGGACTTGTCGATCGCGCTGAACGCCGTACGGACGACCTGTTGCGCGGTCTGACTCCCACGGGTCATGACCTGCTCTCCGGTGCGCGTGCAAAACGTATCGCTCGGGCCGCTACCCAGTGACCTATTGCCCTTATCGTTCGGTCAACCCTGTTGGACGATTAGCGGTAGCGGCCCGGGACCGATCGTCATGCGAATTTGACCACGGCCGCTGCAGAAACGAGGACGCGGTGGACGCCGGAACAGACGTCAGCACGATTGGACCGACGCAGTTGATCGCGGTCGGGTTCAAACCAAGGGTCGATTTCGTCAGCACCATCATCGAGGAGATCGACAAGCTACAAGGACATGGCGTGCTTCGCCTGCTCGACGTGCTCGTGCTGACGATGGACGATGGCGGATCACTGACGCGCGTGGAGATCGCCGACGAGGATTTCGGTGACCTGCTGATCGCTGGCGCCGAACTCAACCCCTTCGATGTGTTCGCCATGTTCGAGGGCCGTGGCGTCGAGGTGTTGCAGAGCGTGCGAGCCCAGGCTCTGGCGGAGTCGCTTATCCCGGGTTCGGGCCTGGCCCTGATCCTGGTGGAGCATCGATGGGCGAGGCCGCTGTTCGATTCGATCGCGGATCTGGGCGGGGTCGTGTTCAGCGAGGGCTTCATCGGAGAACGGACCGAGGAGCTTGTCAGCGTGCAACTCGCTGCCGTGGAGGACACCGCCCGCGTGATCGACGAAGCGTACGCCGCGCAAGCCGAGGCGGTGGCGGCCTCTGCTGCGACGATCGATGCCGCGCACCGCAAAGCGGACGAGGCGGTGGCGGCTTCTGCTGCGACGATCGATGCCGCGCACCGGAAGGCAGACGAGGCGGCGGTGGCGGCCTCGGTTCATGCGGTCGAACTGGAAGTGCTCCGCTACTTGCCGACGAAGATGACCTTCGCGCTGATCGCCGACAAGCTTGGGATCTCTCGCTCCGCCGCCAAAGAACGCGCCGAGCGTGCATATAAAAAGCTGGGTGTGCACAATCGCGCTGATGCGGTCGCCCGTGCTCGCGAACTCGGGTTGATCAAACACGTGGCCTGAAGGCCGCACACCGCAGTTCGGTGACGGACCCTGATGGGGTTCAGCGGGTGGCGCCGGCGGTGGCCGCGACTAGCCGGTCGAAGGCGGCGGAGAAGCCGTCGACGATCGTCTCGTGGTCGGGCACGAGCGTCTTGTCGCAGGCGATGCCCACGATCACCGTGCCGTTGTAGCTGTAGATCGTGAAGCTCATGGGCTGGTTGCCCGACACGGGTGCCCAGCCGACAATCCCCTCCACCTTGCTGCCGGCCAGGTACACCTGCATCGGCGGACCGGGCACATTCGTGAGCGACCCCAGCGTCCGGTTGGTGAAGAGGTCCACCGACGCTTCGTACAACCCGCGGTTAAACCCGGCGATGGCCTCCTGCATGCGGAACGCCACGGCCGCCTCGTGGCCGTGCTTGATCCGGTCCATCCGCCGCTTGACCACGGCCAGCACCCGCAGGGCATCAGGCTGATCCGTCGGCAGCTCGAGCTGCACGAGGGCGAACTCGTTGCCGAGGTTATCGGGCAATGACAGGTCGATCGGCTTGAGGTTCACCGGGATCATGAAGGTCACCGACGAGCAGCGGGCGTGGTGGGCCTCGAGGTAGTGGTGCAACGCTCCGACCACGCTGGTCACCAGCACATCGTTGACCGTGCACCCGTTCGCGCTGGCCACGGCCTTCACCTCGGCCAGCGAGATCGGCTCAGACCACGCCACGCCCTTGTCGTGGCCGGCCGTACCCGTCCAGAGCGTCGTGTCGTTGCGGGTACCGACCAGCAGCTTGCGCACCGTGTCCACGTCACCCGGTGCGGCGGAGAACAGATCGACCAGCGCGCCGCTGCCCGGCACCGCCGCCCGCATGGTCGAGCGCATGGACTCGGCGAGATCGGACACCGTCGCCCACGCCGACGTGATGATCGTGTGGCCGACCCCCACCGGGTTCCGCAGCGCCAATCGACCAAAGTCGGCGCCGCGACCGATGAGCCGAGGCAGCTCGCTGGCGGCCTCGGCCACGCCCGCCACGTCCGTCGCCCGGCTGAACGGGTCGCTCAGCGCCTCCCCGATGAACGACACCGCGCCCTGCGCCGTCTTTGTCGCCTGCCCCGCCGCCCTGGCGGCTCCCGACCGCACCCGGTCCGCCATCGGCTGCCCCGGCGGGCGGGGATGCGCCGCGTGCTGCTCGATGCCGGGGCCGCGGACGGGACCGCCCTCGGGCGACGCGTCGAACAGGCTCATCGTCAACTCGACCATGCGCATGCCGTCGGCGATGGCGTGGTGCGTCCGCAGGATCACGGCACTACCGCCCCGGTAGCGGTTCACCCAGATGGCCTGCCACAGCGGCCGGCCGCGCTCGAGCATCTCGGTGCGGTGACTCGCCACGAGCGCCTGCAGCTCACGGGGATCGTCGGGGTCCTTCAGGTCGACGATCGTGACGTGTTCGGAGAAGTCGAAGTCGTCGTCGACCTCCCACCACCACGAGTCGTCGCGGTCTTTGACCGCCCGGCTGCGGAACACCGGATAGCGGGTGGTGAGTCGCTCCTCCATGACCTGGCGCACCCGGCTCCAGTCGAGCGGGTCTGCGGTCCAAGCCACCGAATCGACGACCATGAGGTTGTTGGGGCGGTCCATCTCCAGCCACAGTGCATCCTGGACGCCGAGCCGCCGTCGGTCCGCCATCTGGCACCTCCCAAAGCCGCCGGAGAATTTCTGATCAGGGCGCCGACCCGAGACCGGCAGCTTCTTCGAGTTCCTGCAGGGCCGGCTCAATGGCGTCGGCGAGTTCGTCGATGTCGTCGGCGATCTCTGGCGTCGTGACGAAACCAAAATCGATCGATCCCTGGTAGCTGAAACAGCTGATGTTCAATCCCACGTCCAGCATCAGCGGTCCCATGGGCACCAGCCGCTCGACGACCGCGCCCGCCAGATAGATCGGGTGGTCGGGCCCGGGAACGTTGGAGATCACGACGTTTATCGGAGCGACGTGCCCGCCCAGATGGCTTGCGGTGTATGCCCGGATCGCCAGCCCCAACAAGCCGGGCGGTGTCGTATCCGTCAGCCCCATAATTTGATGGGCGGTGAGCGCCTTGGCCATCTCCTTGGCGCCTTGGGAATTGCCGTAGATGGTCTTTAGCCGCTCGGCGGGGTCGGTGACGTCGGTGGCCAGGCTGATCGTCGTCGAGGCGATCTGGTTGCCGGTTTCTTTGTTGTCGTGGTGGGTGGATATCGGAACCTGGGCCACCAGTGGCCGCTCGGGGAGTTCTCCCCGGTCTTGCAGGTAACGGCGCATCGCCCCCGAAACCAGCCCGAGCACAACGTCGTTGAGCTTCACACCATAGGCCCGTTTGACCGCCGTCAGCCGATCCAGCGGCAGACTGCTCGTGGCGATTCGCCGCTCGGGCGTGAGGTCGGCATTGAAACGCGTCGAGGGTGCTTCGAAGAAATGCGGCGGTTTGTTGGCCAGTCCACGCACCGCCAGCTGTTGAGACAGCGTTTGCTGGACGACCCGCAGCACGCGGTATGGCGTCATGACCGCGACGTTGAAAATCGCGCCAAGCGCGCGCCACTCGAATCCGGGCATGCCGGACCCCACCGATGATGCGCCGGCCGCGACGGCGGGTGGTCGCGGTTCGGGCGTGACGTCGAACATGATCTCAGTCAACCCGGCGCCGGACACACCGTCGATCAGGGCGTGATGCATCTTGGTCAAGGTCGCGGCCCGCCCGTTCTCGACACCCTCGATGAACCACAGCTCCCACGGCGGCCTGGTGCGGTCGAGCGGGTAGGACATCAGACGGCCGACCAGCTCGTCGAGCTCGCGGCGTCCTCCGGGTGAGGGCACCGCGATCTGGCGGATGTGATAGTGGATGTCGAGTTCGGTGTCCTCGACCAACCATGGCCTGTCCAGGCCAAGCGGCGCGCCGGTCACCCGGTGGCGCAGTACCGGCAACTCTGGAAGGCGAGCTGCGAGAAGATCTCTGACCGCATCGAAGCTGAAGTTCGGCACCTCGGAGGGGTCACAAATTGTCAGTGCCCCAATGTGTAGTGGGCACTCGTGAGTATCAGCGAACCAGAACGCCGCATCGAGACTAGACAGCCGCTTCATGGCGACAGCGTAGAGCGACCCGCGCACACCAACCTGAAAACACGACGATCCGACACAGGTCTGTCGTCGGCTTTGGCCGACCCTATACGGCGCGACATCCGGAGGCGAGGTTCAGTTGCGATTGGATAAGTTGATGACGTCCGGCCCGGGCGTCGCGGTGTAGAGCTTGTCGATGTCCGCGGAATACTTCTCGGCGATCGGCCTGCGTTTGAGTTTCATCGTCGGGGTGAGTTCGTCTCCGCCCGGCTCCCACGGGGTGCCGACGATGAGGAATCGCTTGATCTGCTCGACGCGGGATAGTTTGGCGTTTCCCTCGAGGACAGCGGCGGTGAGCATTTCGCGCGCCTCGCGATGTTGGGCGAAAGCGGCCGCCGACGTGTCGGCCATGCCGAGCGCTGCGGCCTGCGCGGCGGCGGCATCCCGCTCGAGGACGATCAACGCCGTCACGTACGGCCGTGCATCCCCGAACGCCACCACCTGATCGATCAACGGGGACGCGGCCTGGATCGCCATCTCGATGTTGCTGGGGGAGAGATTCTTGCCGGATTCATTGACGAGCAACTCCTTCTTCCGGTCGACGATCGTGATGAAACCTTGTGCGTCGACGGTGGCGATGTCACCGCTATGCAACCAGCCGTCGGCGTCGATCGCTTCGGCGGTCTTCTCCGGCTGATGCCGGTAGCCTCGCATCACGATCGGCCCGCGGATCAGCAGTTCGCCGTCGCCGGCCACCGAGATCTCGACGCCGCTCAGCGCCGTCCCGACCGAACCGACCTTGTTCATACCGGGTCGGTTGGAGGTCGCGCCGCCGACGTTCTCCGACTCCCCCCACACTTCGTAGACGGGGATGCCCAGACCCCAGAAGAATTCGAGTGTTTCGACGGGTATGGGTGCGGCGGCGGTTACTCCCCATCGCAGCTCGTCCAGGCCCAGCGCGTCGCGCACCTTGGCCAGCACGAGGCGGTCGGCGATCTTACGGCGGATGGCAAGTGACGGGGACAGGGACTTGCCGGCCAATGTCTGGCGGGCAGCGTGCACACCGGTGTCGATGGCCCATAGCGCCAACCGCCGCTTGGGCCCGGTCGCCTCCGTGTCAAGTTTCGTTTCGATCCCGGCTTTGATCTTCTGCCACACTCGGGGCACCCCCAGCCACACCGTGGGGCGAGCATCCGGCAGCGCCTCGGCGATCGCCTTGACGTCGGCGACATCGGTCACCTGCACTCCCAAGACCATGTTGGCGTAGTGCGCGGTGACCCGGTCAGCGATGTGCGCATGCGGCAGGTATGAGGTGATCCGATCGGCTGGCCGAAGCCCAACGAGCTCCACGATCGCCGAGAACTCGGCCATCACATTGGCGTGGGTAAGCTCGACGCCCTTGGGCGGGCCGGTGGTTCCCGAGGTGTAGATAAGCGTTGCGAGGTCGTCTGGCCGGACCGCGCGCCACGCCGAATCGAAATCGAAATCGGCATTGCTTCCCAAAGTTTCGAGGTCTTCGAGACTCAGGCAGCCGTTGACTTTGGCGTCGACGACGATCACGTGAGCAAGATCCGACCCGGCCGCCTCCACCGCGGGCAGGAACTCTTTCTGGGTGAACAAGATCTTGTTCTCGGCATTCGCGAACAAGTACCGGATCTGGTCCGGCGCCGAGGTGTTGTAGATCGAGAACGGAATTGCGCCGAGATGCATGACGGCGGTGTCCGCCAAGTGGAACTCCGGACGGTTGCGCAGCATGAGACCGACCGTGTGGCCGCGTTCGACACCAAGCGCCGCCAGCCCGGTGGCGATTTTCCGCACCCAATCGGCGTACTCGCGCCAAGTGATGACGACTTCATTGCCGACCGTGCGGATGGCGACCGCGTCCGGCAGTAAAGCCGCGGTCTCCTGGAAAGCCTGCGGCAGTGTGTATACCGATACTCCGCTTTGGTGCCGAACCACAGTTCGATCGCTTCCGGTCATTTCCTTCCCGCTCCTTCAGTCACTCTGCAGAAACCCTTCTGCTCAAGACACCCCAGTCTCCGACCAGAGCCCGTGCACGGCTAGAGGACAAGGTCCCTTGTTGGGGGCAAAACGTGTCGCGGCGGTCATACGACGTGCCTGCTATGCGGCCCTGGCCAAATCAGAGGCTGGGGTGGCCCCGATGAAAGCCCGAGATGCGCGGCCAGGCTCATTGAGAGCGATTGTCCGGCCGCGACCTCGTGGGACACCGCGCCCCGTTGTCGGGTAATCGCGTAGCAGCGCCGCTGTCGTGTGGAGTTGCGGGTAACGGGGGCGACTACGTCCTGGCGCGCTCTGGCCATGTGTCGATTGCGTGATGCGGTCTGGCCACCATCATGGACCTTGTCCCCCTTGTGATTTCATGCAGGCGCGGGCCGCCAGCATCCCAGTCATCATGGCCCCGGTGAAGCCCCCGGCCCCGCCCGTAGCTCGACGCCAGCCACAACCCCGGTACGGCCTTTCAGGCGGACGAATGAGTCTCGATAGTTGGGAAAAATGTCGGACATCGCGAATAGCGCAGAGACGTTGAAGCGCAGCGGGTCTCGGCGCAGCTTCGGCGGCAGCCGGTCCAGCGTGGCCAGCGACCCACGCGTGAATTCGGGAGACAGGTTCGTCGTTACCCGCTGCCGGACGCCGAGCGGCATAGGCTTGGTGTTCTCGAAGGCATCGGGGCCGGATCAATCCGGATTGGGAATCGCTCACCTGCGCGTCCGCCACCAGCCAGAAGCACGTGGCATTATGAACGGGAGTTCGATTGCACAGAAGGCGCATCCCATGACGTACTGCATAGGCGTAATGCTCGACAAGGGGATGATTTTCGCCTCGGACTCCCGTACGAATGCCGGCACCGACAACTTCGCCAAGTTCTGCAAAATGACGGTATTCGAGCGTCGCGGCAACCGCGTTATCGTTCTGCTGAGTTCGGGAAACCTGGCCGGAACTCAGGCCGTCATCAGCGTATTGACGCAGCGCTGCGCTGACGGCGACGCGGCCACCAACCTCTTGGGCGCCCGGACGATGTTCGACGTCGTGAGGCTGGTCTCCGACGCGACGCGCGATATCGAGAAACGCGACGCCGGGTACCTGGAAGAGAACAACATCCGCTTCAATGCCTCGTTCATCGTCGGTGGGCAGATCGTCGGCGAGCCGATACGGCTGTTCCGGACCTATGCTGAAGGCAATTTCATCGAAGCGGGGACCGACACGCCCTTCTTGCAGACCGGTGAAACCAAGTACGGAAAGCCGATCCTCGACCGCGTACTTACGCAACACACGCCCCTTGCGGACGCCACCAAGTGTGTCTTGGTGTCCTTCGATTCGACCATGCGCAGCAATTTGTCGGTGGGCATGCCGATCGACCTGATCTGCTACGAACGGGACAGCCTCGAAGTGCAGCAGCGGCGGCGATTCGATGAGGGGGACCCCTATTTCACCGCCCTCAGCCAGGAATGGGGCGAAGGTGTGCGCCAGGTGTTTCGCCATCTGCCCGAGTTGTGCTGGTGACGGGTCGTCACCATGGATACCTTCATCATCACCTGTGAACACGGCGGCAATCGGATACCCGCGCCCTATCGGCCGCTGTTTCGGGGACAAAGGGCGCTGCTGGATTCCCACCGGGGGCACGATCCCGGTTCTCTGGTCATGGCGAAGTCACTCGCCAGTACCAGCCGGGCGCCGCTCGTGGCTTCGACTACCAGCCGTCTGCTTATCGATCTCAATCGCTCGATCGGCCACCCACAACTCTTTTCGGCGGCGACCCGCGGCGCGCCGGCCGAGACCCGAGCGCAGATCGTCGAAGAACATTACCGGCCCTATCGCGTGCAGGTCGAGCGTCTCGTCAGCCAAGCGGTGTCGCGCGGCCATCGCGTGATCCACATTTCGTCACACAGCTTTACCGCGGAGCTGGACGGCAGGGTGCGCGGCGCCGACGTGGGTCTGCTCTACCACCCCGGTCGGCGCGGGGAGGCCGAGATGTGCGCCCACTGGAAGGAATCTCTCGTGGCACTCGCCCCGGAGCTTCGCGTACGCCGCAATTACCCCTATGCCGGCAAAGGAGACGGATTGACCTCGCACTTGCGCCGGCGCTTCGCGCAGAGCGAATACGTGGGAATCGAGCTGGAAGTCAACCAGGGCATCGTGTTGGCCGCGGGCCGACGCTGGATCGCGTTGCGGCGCGTGCTGATCGATTCGTTACACACGGCACGTGCCGGCTGAGCGCGCCATCATTCACGCCCTCCGCCCTGCACCAAATAGCACAGGGGAGAACCCTTTCCACCACCTACGCCGCCCGCCATCCGCGACCTCACCTGGCGAATACCGGAGACTAATGATGCAAATTCACGTCGGCTTCGAAATGATCTACGACTGCCCGCAGCCAACCCCGATGATATTCAACCTCAACGTCCACTTCACCCGCGTGTCCGATCTCGTCGGCCATGACGACCTGATCGTCGACCCGCCGGTCCCGATGACCGCCTATCGTGACGGCTTCGGCAACTGGTGCACCCGCATTGTTGCGCCCAAGGGCCGCACGCGCATCTCGGCCGATGCGCTCGTCAACGATACTGGTGTCCCCGACGCCATCGTTCCCCAGGCGCAACAGATTCCCGTGCCCGACCTGCCCGAGGACACCCTTGTCTTCCTGCTCGGGAGCCGGTATTGCGAAACCGATCGGCTGTCCGAGACGGCGTGGAATCTCTTCGGGCAGGCGCCACCGGGATGGGGCCGCGTTCAGGCAATCTGCGACTACGTTCAGAGACATCTCACGTTCGGCTATCAACACGCGCGCATGACCCGCACGGCGCTGGAAGCCTTTTACGACCGGACCGGCGTCTGCCGTGATTTCACGCATCTCGCCGTGGCCTTCTGTCGCTGCATGAACATCCCCGCGCGCTACTGCACCGGATACCTCGGCGACATCGGCGTGCCGCCGGTGGACGCTCCGATGGACTTCTCCGCCTGGTTCGAGGTGTTCCTCGGCGGGCAATGGCATACCTTCGACGCGCGCCACAACACCCCGCGCATCGGCAGGGTGTTGATCGCGCGTGGCCGCGACGCCGCCGACGTCGCACTCAGCAACACGTTCGGCCCCAACACATTGACGAGCTTCCGGGTATGGACCGACGAGGTACCCACCGGCTGAGTCAAGCAGCCAAGCCGCCGAATGCCTCCACATGCTCCGGGTCTGTTGTCGCTCTGGTCGTGTCCGCTTTGGTGAGCGGCCGCCTGTTCTTCAGCTGAGTAAGCGCGCGAGGCCGGCTACTCCTCATCGTCGATGATGTGAACGGCGGCCTCCTCGGCCGATGCCGCGCCTCCGTCGATACCGACGTCATCGGCCGACAGCTCCGCGTCTACGTCTTCGCCAAATCCCTGGTCCGGGGCGACAAGTCGACCTGCTCGCGCGCGTCCAACCTCATTTCGCCGTGGAAATTCGGCCTCCCGCTCGGCGTCGTCGGAGCGTTGTTGCTCCTCTTCGTCGAACGGGTCATATATCCGCGTTGCCGGATCGGGCTCTTCTTCGGCAAGCAGTTGGTCCAAGGTTTCGCGCGTCGAGCGGTAGGAACCATGTCCGTACGCCCGCTCGGCCGGCGAGTATCCCTCATCGAGCACGTCGTCGACGCCGCGGTCTATGAGGGTGTCCTCTGGCTGAAGTTGATTGTCGTCATCCACGCTGTATTCGCCTGCCGACGCATCCATGGCGCCATCCGGAGTACCCATGACTCAACAATGTCACCACACCCGGAAAGCGCAATGGTGGGGGGCAGAATGCTAAGCACTCGACGGCATTCGCCACGGGAATCGCCGACTCCGGCAGCGGCAAGCTGATCGATATCGTTGCTAGGCGTAGCCGAAGGGTTATGGCCGACTGGTTGATTGACCAACCTCAGGCCTGAGCCGCCGGGATCGAAGTCGAGGCGGAGATTCCGTGTGGTCATGTCGGGCGCGGGACGACCAGAACAGGAATGCCGACCAGCTCGAGAACGTGGCGGGTGAGCGTACCGACGTAGGGTCGGCCGGCTCCCCGTACATCGGATCGGCCGATGACGAGCAGGTTGGCGCCCCAATCGTTCGCCTCCGCAAGCACAATCGCGGCCGGGTCACCTTCGAGGTGTTTGGTCTCGGCTTGGATTCCCGCACGTTCGGCCTCGGCACCGACATGGTGCAGCAGTGCCACCGCAGCTTTGTGGCGTCTGGTTGCCAGCTGACTGTCGTGTCCCCTGTTGGCGAGAGCACGCAGGAGTTTGCCGTCGCTCGTGACGTGCACGAAACGAAGCTGTGCGCCGGTGCGCGCCGCGAAGTCGACCGCGGCGCGGGCCGCGGCCAGCGCTGCCGGTGAGTCGTCGACCGCGACCAGGACCTTGTGGAACATGGGGGCCGTCATGGCGTTCCTCTGCTGCCGCGGCCTCGCTCGGCGCCGGCGCGATTGCCCGCCGCCCAGCGCAAGCGCACGGCGTCGTTGTGCTCGTCTTCCTCGAGCTTGAACTGCAGTTCGGTCAGCGCCTGCTGCAAGCGCGGTATCCACCGGTCCTCGATGGCCCGGAGTCGGCGACGAGTGGCCGTCTCCTGCGCCTCGAGTACACGGACAGCCGTCTCGAGGGCTGCCTGCCGGACGGCGGCCTGCACCGCACGTCGATAGCAGTCACGTGCCGTGACCAGCGCGGCGTTGCTGGGGGGCGGTGCATCCGGCGCGGGGTCCGGCACCGTGCAGGTGGCCTCGGTCGGATAGCGCACGCCCATCGACTGCTCCCAGAGGATCTGAACATCGGCGGGCGCCGGTGCGCCGGCGAGCCGGACCGACCGCTGTCCGCCGAGCAGAACTGCGCGCAACAGCCAGTTGTCCGCCTCCCGGCTCGCCGACTCCCACCCGGCAGCCATCCTGTCCCGTTCCAGCGCGAGGTGTTCCCGCTCGGCGCGCAGGATCCCTAATTTGTGGTCGAGCAGATCCGCGCCGTGCTGCGCGGTGGACAGCCGATGTTGCAGCCACAGGCGACCGGCCCGTCCAGGGGGCATGTGCAGGATCTTGGCCATCACGCTCACCGCCCCGCGGAAGGGTCGGCGTACCGGGCGTCGAGCACTGAGTTCGGCAGCATCGTGAGCTCCCGGCGCGGCAGAACCCGCAGCGCCTCCCAGGCGCGGTCGAGTGTCTCGTCGAGCGTCCGCGCCTCGTCGCGGCGCTGGTTGAGCAGGCGCTGCTCCACCGCGTGCTCGAAGGACAGATACGCGCGGTCGGTGGCGCTGAGTGCGTCCTCGCCCATCAACTCGGCCAGCTCACGCGCTTGCCGGGCCCGGGCCAACGCTGCCAGGGTCTGAGCGGCCACGTCGAGGTGATCGTCCCGGGTCCGTCCTGGTCCCGCACCCTTGCGCATGAGTCGCGACAGCGAGCTCAGTGGCTCCACGGGCGGGTAGATGCCGGCGTCCTGCATCGTGGCCGAGAGCACGATCTGGCCTTCGGTGATATACCCGGTGAGGTCTGGAACCGGGTGGGTGATGTCCCCGGCGGGCATCGTCAACACCGGAAGCACGGTGACCGACCCGGGCACACCACGGATGCGGCCGCACCGCTCGTAGAGCGAGGCGAGGTCGCTGAAGAGGTAGCCCGGATACGCCCGGCGGCCGGGTATCTCGCCGCGGGCCGCGGACACCTCCCGCAGCGCCTCCGCGTAGGCCGTCATATCGGCCATCACGACAAGCACGTGCCGGCCCATGTCGAAAGCGAGATACTCGGCGACCGTGAGCGCGAGCCGCGGTGTCAGAATTCGTTCGACCACCGGGTCGTCGGCCGTATTGAGCAACAACACCAGCTCGCCGGCCGCCGAGCGCGCCTCGAGGGCGTCTCGCACAGCGGCCGTGTCGAGGTGGGTCAGGCCCATGCCCGCGAAGACGACCGAGAAGGGCTCATCACCCGCGGTGGCCTGCGCGGCGACCTGTGTCGCGAGCTCGAGATGCGGTAGCCCGGCAATCGAGAACACTGGCAGCTTCTGTCCCCGCACCACGGTGGTCAGCGCGTCGATGGCCGAGACCCCGGTGATGACCGGCTCAGCAGGCGGCTCGCGGTGCGTGGGGTTGAGCGGGAAACCCGACACCGGAGCCCGCCGCGCACCGAAGATCGGTGGGCCGCCGTCGACGGGTTCTCCCCTGCCGTTGCAGACCCGTCCGAGCCAGCCAGATCCCACCGGGATGTGCAGGGTCTCCCCGGCGAAGCGGACACGGGTGTCGCCGGGGGAGATACCCTCGGTTCCCTCGAGGATCTGGACCACCGCCAGGTCGCGGTCGACCTCGAGGACGAGCCCGTTGCGCACCTCCCCAGAACCCTCCCCGGAACCGAGCTCGACGCGCGCGGACTCGTCCCAGCCCACACCCGACGCGCCACGGACGACGAGCAGCGGCCCTCGCAGCTCGGCCACATCCGTGTACTCGAGCGCGCCGAACGTACTCGTACTCATGACAGTTCCCCGAGTCGAGTCAACATTGCTTCCAGATGCTCCTGGACTCCCCGGAAGTCCTCGGGGCCGGTTTCCGGCGCAGCACGCAGCACGCTGCCGAAGTCCAGCTCCTCGATCGCCGTAGCGGGAACCCCCGAGTCGACGAGCGCGTCGCATCGGTCGATGACCGTGAGGACGGCTTCGACCAGCGCCGCACCCTTGGCAGCGGAACAGAAGACGTCATTGGGGCTCAACGCGCTCTGTTGCAGCACCCCCTCGCGCAGCAGCCGCCCGGCCAGCATGACCATGCGCTCGGCACCCGGCATGGCGCCGATGCCGACCAGATCGGCGAGGGCGCCGAGCCGATCGGCGTCCGAGAGCAACGCGCTGACCCGCTGCCGGCGGTGCGCCCACGCCGGATCTCCCTGCTGCGCATGCCACACGCTCAGCGCTTCGGCGTCGCGGGAGAACGATCCCGACCACGCAACCGCCGGGTAATGCCGCGCGTAGGCCAGGTCCCGGTCGAGCATCCACACCGAACGGACGAACCGCTGCGTGTGCGCGGTCACCGGTTCGGTCATGTCCCCGCCCTGCGGCGAGACCGCACCGATGATGGTGACCGACCCCCGGCGTCCACCGAGAGTGACGACGTGCCCGGCCCGTTCGTAGAACGCCGCCATGGCCGACGCGAGACTCGCGGGATACCCCTCCTCGGACGGCAAGGCCCCGGTCCGGGAGGCGAACTCCCGCAGCGCCTCCGCCCAGCGCGACGTCGAGTCCGCAATGAGCACGACGTGATACCCCATGTCCCGGAAGTACTCGGCGACGGTGACACCGGTGTAGATGCTGGCCTCGCGCGCCATCATGGGCATGTTCGAGGTGTTCGCGATGATGACCGTACGGCGACTGAGCCGGTCACCGGTGCGAGGATCCTCGAGCACGCTGAGCTCGGCGACCACATCGGCCATTTCGTTGCCGCGCTCGCCGCACCCGACGTAGACGATGACATCGGCGTCGCACCACTTGGCGATCTGCTGCAACAGCAGCGTCTTACCGGTACCGAATCCGCCCGGCACGGCGGCACTGCTGCCGCGGGCCACCGGGTACAGCAGGTCGAGTACCCGCTGCCCGGTGTGCAGGCCCTCCTCGGCGTTGAGGCGTTCGCGGTACGGCCGGGGACGCCGCACCGGCCACCTGCTGGTGAGCGCAACGTCGACCCCGGCAACCGTCGCAACCACCGCATCCGCGGCATAGCTGCCCGCCTTCGCGATGTGCTGCACCACACCGGTGATGCCGGCAGGGACCAGGATCCGCAGCGGCACCGCAGTGTCGCCACCGATCGAGCCGAGCTCGTCACCCTCCGATACGGTGGCGCCTTCGGCGACCGAGGGAGTGAATTGCCACCTCCGCTCGGCGGCCGCCTCTGGTGCCGCGCCCGGAACCAGCCAGGTTCCGGCCCCGGACAACGGGCGCAGCAGCCCGTCGAACACCGAGCCCAGCAGCCCCGGGCCCAGTTCCGCCGACAGTGGCGCGCCGCGAACAACGACCGGGGCGCCCGGGGCCAGGCCACCGGTGTCCTCATACGCCTGCACGGTGATCCGGCGATCGGTGATGGCAACCACTTCTCCCGGCAGCTGGCGCTCGCCGAGCAGCACCACGTCATACATGGCCACCCCGGCCAGACCCTCGAACTCGACCAGCGAGCCCGATACCCGGGACACTTGTGCGCTCACAACGACCAGAGCCCTTCGACCTCGGCACCCATCGTGTCGATCACCTGGTCGGCGAGTCCCACCAGGGTGTAGCTGGCTCGCCGACCGTTCGCCTCGCCGAGCACCCCGCCTTCGGGGGCCTCGCTCACCACGGCGTCGGATCCCAGCACGGTCCGGGCATGCTCGGCCAGACGGTCCCGCCACGGTCGGTAACCGGGGTCGTCCCGGATGGCGGACAAGGCCTGCACGACCTGGGAACGCAGTTCGTCGTAGGCCTCCCGTTGCGCGGCCAGCACGACCGCCCGGGCCTGGCGTCGAGCCCGCGCACGCTTCGCGGAGAGCACCGCCGCGGCGTCGGATTCCCCCTCTGCGCGCGCCGCGTCGCGAATGGCGTCCGCCTCGCTGCGCGCCGCCGCCAAGGTCGCGGCGACGTCGGCGTCGGCTTCTGCGAGCGCGCGTTCGGCATCGGCTCGCGCCCGTGCCAACAGCTCCTCTCGGACGGGGGCGAGTGGATGGACCAGGTCAGGTATCGGGGCCGTGGTTACGATGGCATGACCACCGTGAACGGGAGCAGCTTCGCGGTACGGGCATCGCCCAGGGTGCGGGCCGCCCGGGAAGTCAAAATGACGACCGCAACGTCGTCGGGCAGGCTGCCCCAGGCGCCGTGGACCGCGTCGTCGCCCTCGGCCGGCAGGACGAGGACGCCGGCGAGCGAGTAGCCGGATACCTCGGTTTGCTCGCCGATGACGGCGACGCGTCCCATCTCGCTCACCCTTTGCCGATCAGGATGATCGCGACGATGAGGCCGTAGATCGCAATTCCCTCGGCCAGTCCGACGATGACCATGGCGCGGCCGAACAACTCGGGCCGCTCACTCATCGCCGCCAGCGCGGCGGCACCGGTGTAGGCCACCGCGATGGCAGCGCCGAGGGAGGAGCCCGCCACGGCGATGGCAGCGCCGAGGAGCGCGGCCGACGACGAGGACCCGGATCCGCCCCCTTGCGCTGCGGTCGTGGTCACCTCGGCCACCCCGGGGCCGGCGTTGGCGACAAAAGCGATCGCCACAAGTGCGCCGACGAAGACAAAGGCATTGAGGCCGACCAAGATTCGCACGGCGGTCCGCCCTCGACGCCTCAGCAACCGGCTGGTCGCGGCGAACGCGGCGACGAGGACGGGAAGGGCAAGAACCCAGATCATCATGATTTTCTCCCGAGGGTAGCGCCGATTGTTACCGAGCTGTTCGTGAACTCACCGCTGCGATCGGTGGGGACGTGCCAGGGCCGAAACGGTCGGCCCTCGCCGACGAAAATCCGGGAGAACAGCTCGTAGTACTCGAGACGCAGAGCCTGCACCCCGGCAACGAGTGCCTCGAGGCCGAAAGCGAGCACATTCCCGACGACGAAGACGATGACAGCGGCGGCCACCAGGACGCCACCTGACCTGGCCAGCGCGACAGTCCCGTCCCAGACGATCATTCCGAGTGCCGCATGGGTGAGACCGAATGCTGCCAGGCGGGTGAAGGAGATCAGGTTGGTGCCGACCCGCATCACGGCGTCGAAGACTTCGACGGAGGCTTGGGTGATGCCCGCACCGCCGCCACCGGCCGCGGCCAGAAATCCGATGTAGGACAGGGTGACACCGCCCGCCATGATGAGGGCGCCGGCGATAATGAGCCATCCGAGTCGGCCACTCGCCCCGAGCACGATCAGGCCGAGGCCGGCCAGCAGGGCCGCACCGGCGATTCCGGAGGAGGCGCTCAGCGCCACCGGCCACCCTCCCTCGCGCCAGCGGTTGACCGTGCCGATGATCTGGGCACCGGCAAGAAACACCGCGCCCACACCCAACGCGACAGCCATCAACGTGACCGGTTTGTCGAGCGGGGCCAGCCACAGCACGGGAACCACTCCCGTGGGACCGAAGAACTCCCCATAGAGCAGCCCGAACACGATCGCGGCCAGCCCCGCACCGGCGACGAATGGCCAGCCTTTGCGGAACCGGGCAAAGGCGCGCGGTCTTCCGGCGCGCATCAGCAATCCGAGAACCACGAGCAGGGCGCCGTGTCCGGCGTCGCCGAACATCATGCCGAACATCAGCACGTAGGCGATACCGGCGAGCACGCTGGGGTCGACGTCGGCGTAGGGCACCGTCCCGTACGTCTCGACCAGCGGCGTGAACGACCGCCGCATGCCCTTTCCGCGGTGCAGCAAGGTCGGGGGGTCCACGCCACGCGGTGCCGGGATCGGCACGACGCCGGCACCGACATCCGCCAGTCGGCTGGTCAGGGGAGATAACTCCGTGGCCGGAACCCAGCCGGCCAGAGCGGCGACCTCGTCGCGGATGACCGCTTCGTCGGCGTACGACACTAGTTCGGCCTCCCCGGCGAGCAGATCGTCGCGGCCGGCACGCTCGAGGTCGGTGAGCTCGGGTGCGGTGGCGCACAACCGTGGTTCCGGTGATTCGCCGGGGCGCGCGCCGCGGAGTCCGGCGGCCTCGGCTCCCGAGGTCGTGCGATCGATGTCGACGACGCCGGCGTCCGCAACGCGCACGAGCATGTCGCGCAGCACCGCGCTGGGGCAGACCAGAGCCACCCGCCGCATGCGCTCCGGCGCAGCGGCCTCACGCCACCCCATCGAAGGCCTCGAGCGTCGGTCCTGCACCACCCCGCGCCGCTGTTTCCAGCGCCGCACGAACCCGCCAGACATCGACGGCCAACACCGCGAGGGCGCCGACCACCGGACCCCGGTCGTAGCCGGAACCGCGCAGCAACGCGAACCCGTCCCGCTCGACCCGATGCCACCACGCGGCTTCCCCGCGCCAGAGGTCCTGACCCTGATCGAGGCCGTCGAGCACCCACCTGGCGCCGGACGGGAGACGCTCCCGCAGCCCCGCCAGGTCGACCAGGCGGGGCGCCAACGCACCGACGAACGCCGGTCCCAGCACGTACGACGCGCGCAGCGCCAGCGGCTCGGTAAGCCTACGGCCCTCGAGGAGCGACCTCCTTGAGCACGAGCAGCGCGGCTGCGGCCCGCGCCCACCCGGCAGCCTCAGGCACACCCGCGACCACGGCATCTGCCCAGGCCAGGCGAAGTCCGAGATGAATCTCACGCGGTGTGCCGCAACCTCGCAACTGCCAGCGCGACGTTTCGAGCACCTCCGCGATCCCGGTAAGTGTGGTCGTCGACGACAGCCGCGACCAAGAAGTCTCGAGCATCCCGAGCGAGTAGGGCGGATCTGCGGGCTCGCCGCGAGGTGTCGAAAAGTGTTGCAGCGTAAAGAGGTGCTCGTCGAGATTGGCCACCTCGAAACCCGCTGCGAAGAGGCGCACGACGTCCACGTGCCCGCGGGGAAGCCACCCCGCAAGCACCCGCATATTCCACAGCAATGACGCGGCGACCGCGTGCTGAGCGGCGCCCAGACTCTGCCCCGGACGCACGTCATGCCCGTAAGGCGACGAAGCCAGGGCGGCCACCGCCGGACCGAGTCCCGGCGACGTCGCAACCGCTCGCGCTCCGGCCGCACCCATACGTCGTCGGGCCAGCGCCTTGGCGCGGACCACCCCCGCGACCCAGGACGAGCTCATGACGCGTGCTCCTCTGACGTGTCCAACGCGGCCTTCACCGCCGACACCACCCGTTCGACGTAGGCCGGCATCCTTTCCGCGGCGCGGCGGCGCACCGTCACGGCATCCCGCTCGGCGCCAGCCAGGGTCGCCGCAGTCTCTTCCTCGGCCTGCCGGGTGAGGCGAAGGGCGGCGTCTGCGCGTTCGGCCGCCGCCTGCCGGTGGGCGGTGGCGACAAGAGCACTGGCTTCGCTCGCCCTCGGCCTGCCGACGTCGCTCGGCTTCTAGCTGCGCCTCGGCACGGATCCGCGCGGCTTCTTCCTGCACCGCGGCGAGCCGTGCCAGCACCGGCTCGAGCTCGGCTGACAGCTCGGCCACCCGGTCTGCCGGCACACCGGTCGCCGTGGCAGCTCCAGGGGTCCCAGCGGATCGAAAGCGCTGCAGTATGTCTCGGGACCTCGGCATATGCCTCCCGTCGTGGCGCTCGTCCCCGGCCCATATTAAACCGCAGGGGCCGTGGACCGGACTGTCGAGAAAGCAGCCGTCCCACGGCGGGTCAACTTTGCGAAAAGTCGTAAATCCACCCGCATCGGCCGTACTGTCGCCTATCCGCGGCGGCCGGCCGGCCGGCCGCCATTCAGAGCCATTGGTGGGGAAAGCGATGACCGATGACATCGCAGCGCCCACAGCACACAACCCCTATGGTGACACCCCCGGCGCCGGAATCTTACTTGCGCCCTACTTTCGGCCGACACCAAGGTTCGACGGCGAAATCCCCAAGACGCTCAAGACTTGCTGCCATGTTGGCTGTGCCAACTGAAGATCAATGACCGTGCAACTCAAGGATGTTTGAGTGGCTTAGCCTGATTCCACCGATAGACGCTGCGGTTGGCGGTTGAGTTGTTGATCTTGATGTTGGCTGGTGGTGGGCGTGACAGGGCCGCTGGTCTGTCCAGCTTTTCCTGTTGGGTCCTGGTTGGCGGGGCGGGTGGATGGTGGTTCAGGCGCTGGATTTGTAGCCGATGATGTTGTGCCACAGGGTGTTCCATGCCGATTCCCAGGGCCAGTGGGTGGGTAGGTGCAGGATCGGTTTGCGTTGGGGTCGGGCCAGGCGGGCCGGGACGTTGACGAGGTGTCGGCGCAGGGTGGCTCCTCGGGCGGTGCGGTGACGGGCGCCGGCCAGGGTCGCTGCAGCGCGTAGCAGGTTGTGGGCGATCCCCGCGCAGACGGCCCAGGCGCTGTTGGCACCGAAGCGTCCTGAAGGTATGTGGGCCAGGGGCCCGTCGATGAGATCGGCGAAGGTGGTTTCGATGATGGCGTGGCGGCGGTGGGTGATATCGGCGTTGGCGGCCGACTCGGTGGAGTTGGTGAAGAACGGGTGATAACGCCAGATCGGGAACAGGCCGTCTTCGGGTTGGGTGGCGTCTTTGACGCGGCGCACGATCAAGCGGGCGGTGACCGCCTGGTAGGTGCCGGATTCGGCCATGGTGTAGGTGATTTCGGCGACCTCGGCATCAGAAATCCAGCCCCCAGTCTCGGGGTCACGGACTGCACCCGGGTAGCGCACGGGAGTCCAGGTGTGCTCGTCGATGGCGTCGATGGCGCGTTGCACCGCCGCGTTGCGGGTCAGTACCAGGGAGAACACCGCACCATAGCGGCGGCACACCCGGATCACTGCCCGTGATCCGTAGGCGCTGTCACCACGGACGATGATCTGTCCGCTGACTCCGGCCGCGCGGGCGGTGGTCAGCGCTTGGGCGACCATGCGGGCGGCCCCTTTACCGGAGTTAGCCTTGCCGGCTCGTAGCCGGATGCCGGTGATCACCGGTGCGGCGGTGTCGGTGCTCAGCGTGGTGACCAGCGGGGACAGTCCTTTGCGGAGGACCTGTTTGCCGGCGATCTTGGTGTGTCCGTAGGAGGCGCCCTGTTTGGCGTGTCCGTAGACCGGGCGTACCAGCGAATCGATGTCGACAAAGGCGCGCACATCGGGTCCAGGCAGCAGACTCACCTGCTCGCACAGGCCGGCCAGATGCTCGGCCAGTACCGAGTCAAGTTGGCGGGCGTGACCGAAGGTGAACTCGCGCAGCAGGGTTCCCACGGTAGAGGGGGCATACACCGCCCCGAAAAGGGTCTTCATGCCGCCGGCGCGGACCAGGTCGACATCGTCGATATAGTCCGCGCCGGCGCACATGCCCGCGATCAGGGTCGCCAGTTTCGGGGCCGGGTTGGCTGCCCCGGACTTGACCCGCGTCGACTCGATGTGAATCTTATTGTCCAACAACCGTGTCAGGCCTGCTTGCTCGGCCAGGGCCATCACCGGGACCAGGCCCGCGCAGGACACGAGATTGTCCTCGTCGAACACAGCAGAGTCAGCGGCGAATCTGTGGGACACTTGCACTGGAAGTGCCTTTCTCGAACTGGACCGATTGTTGCCTGAAGAACATCAATCATCCCAGCTCAGAGGGCACTTTCCTCATTTCGACACCCCGACAAACAAACAATTCATCGGTGGAATCAGGCTTAGACTGGCCGCCTGCCAAAGGAGGTCGTCATGACCGTCGACGCCGACACCATCTTCCTCAACGGCGACATCGTCACGATTGACGACGCGCAGCCGACGGCCGAGGCGGTGGCCGTCAAGGATGGACGTATCTTGGCCGTCGGGACCGAAGACACGGTGGTCCGGCATCACCGTGGGCCGCGAACAGGCATGCATGACCTCGGCGGTAAGACGCTGCTGCCCGGCTTCATCGACCCGCACAGCCATTACATCAATGCGCTGACGGTGGCTAACCAGGTCAACGTTTTCGCACCGCCGGCGGGTCCCGGCACAGACGTGGAAACCATTGTCGCGGAGCTGAAGAACTTCCGCGACGCGCGAAACATCCCCGCGGGACAGCTCATCATGGGCTACGGCTACGACGAGACGATCATGCCCGGGGGCCGCACCCTGCATCGAGACGACCTCGACCGGGATTTTCCGGACAACCCGGTGATGGTCGGGCACGTTTCCCTGCACGGCGCGGTTCTCAATTCTGCTGCGTTGGCAAAGTACGGCATCTCGGCGGACACGCTGACACCGCCGGGCGGCGTGATCGTGCGCCGGGAGGGCTCGAATGAACCCGACGGGCTGGTGATGGAAACCGCATTCCTGCCGATCTTCGCTGCCCTGCCCAAGCCAACGCGCGAGCAGGAGATCGAGTGGAGCGTCGCCGGCCAGATGCTCTATGCGGCAGCCGGGATCACCACCGCCCACGAAGGGGCGACCCACGCGACGGACATCGCGATCATGCAGCGGGCGGCCGCGGGAGGCGCCTCTCTCATCGACGTCGTCGCGTACCCGTTCATCCTCGACCTCGGGGCGATCCTCGAGGACAACCCTCCCGACACGTTCGGCACCTACCGCAATCGCGTCAAGCTCGGTGGCGTGAAAATCACGCTCGACGGTTCCCCGCAGGGAAGGACCGCATTTTTCACGACCCCGTATCTCGTCGACGGCCCGGACGGACAGCAGAACTGGACCGGCGAGCTGCCGTTCTCCCAGGACACCGTCAACGATTGGTTCAAACGTGTCTATGACCTCGGGCTGCCGCTGAATATTCACGCCAACGGTGACGCCGCCATCGACGTGCTGCTGGAGGCGCACGAGTTCGCCGCAGCCGGAGATCTCGGCAGGGATCGCCACACCACGGTGATTCATTCCCAGTTCGTACGGCGCGACCAGCTCGACAAATACATCGAGTACAACCTGATCCCATCGTTTTTCACCGAGCACGCGTTTTACTTCGGTGATACGCATGTCCATCTGCGCGGCAAAGCGCAGGCCGATTTCCTCAGTCCGATGCGGGCCGCGATCGACATGGGCCTACGTCCGACGAATCACACCGACTTCAACGTCACGCCACTTGACCAGTTGTTCGTTGTGTGGACAGCGGTTAACCGCGTCTCCCGTAGCGGGCAGGTGATCGGCGAAGATCAGCGCGTGACGCCCCTGGAGGCGTTGAAAGCCATCACCATCAACGCCGCGCACCAGTACTTCGAGGAGCAAGATAAGGGCTCGATCGAGGTCGGCAAGCTCGCGGATCTGGTGATTCTGGACAACAACCCGCTCACCGTGGACCCGCTGCAGATCAAAGACATCAAGGTCGTCGAGACGATCAAGGAAGGCCGGACGATCTATTCGGCGCCGGTCACGTCCTAGGAAATCAGTTGCCGCCAGGTGGTGGCGGACCAAGTCCGGCGCACGACCCTGTACAGGCAAAGGCAGGGTCGGCACGAGAAATACTCTCGCACAGTGCGTTTGCCGATCTAGTTGAACATCGAGGCGCCCGACGGGAGGGTGCCGTGAGCGGCTGGGCACTCAGGGGTCTGCGCTGGCGTCTGGGTTGCTGCTTGCGATGGTGCGGGGACGTCCCTGATCTCCCGGACACCGATGCGCGCGCCGCGGTGCGGCACCAGGATGACGTGCTTGAGCTTCTGACGTTCACCGGCTGCGGTGGTGGTGCTCAACTCGACCCGGCGCAGGATCTCGCGCAGCACGATCCGCATCTCGACCATGGCGAAGCCGGCACCCAGGCAGCGGCGGTTGCCGCCGCCGAACGGCAACCAGGTAGTCGGGCTCAGAGTCGCGCCGAGCATCCGATCAGGGTCGAAGCGGTCCGGATCCGGATACACCGAGGCGCTCGCGTGCACCAACCCAATTCCGGGGACCACCATGACCCCGGCCGGCAGCCGATAGCCGGCCACCTCGACCGGCTCGGTGAGCACCCGGCCCACGTCGAACACCACCGGACGGATCCGCAACGTCTCCTTCGCCAGGCCGTCGAGATACTCGTCGCCGGCCGGGTCGCCCGCCGCACTGGCCTCGGCCGCCGCCACCGCCTTGGCCAACACCGCCGGGTGGCGAGTCAGACGCTCCAGCGCCCAGGCCAGCCCCGTCGCGGTGGTGTCGTGCCCGGCCACCAGCAGCGTCATGAGCTGGTCACGCAGCTCGCGGTCGGTCATGGTGCGCCCGTCGTCGTCGACGGCGCGGACCAGCATGGCCAGCACATCAGTGCGTGCGGCCAGGTTGGGGTCAGCACGTCGCTCGGCGATCTCGGCGTAGAGCAGCTCGTCGGCTGCCGCGATTCGCCGACGCAGCCCGCCCCACAAGCGGTGACGCAGCAGGTCCGGCTTGGCGAGTGCCAACGTCTCCCACGGACCCACGTTGAGCAGTTGCGGCATGACCTTACGCAGGGCGGCCAGCCGGGCCGGGTCGGTGGCGCCGATGACCGTCCGCAGGATCACCTCGAGGGTGATCTGCGACATCTTGGGCGCCACCGCGAAGCTTTTGCCTATTGGCCACCCGGCGATGTTCGCCGCAGCGATCTCGGCCATCAGGCCGGCTTGGCGCGCGACAGCGTCGCGGTGGAATGGCGCCAGCATCAGACGGCGCCGGTCCCGATGGACGTCGTCGTCGATCACCAGCAAAGAGCTATCCCCGAGCAATCCCTTCAACATCGAATTCGCTTCACCGGCATGAAAGACACGCGGGTCGCCGGCAAACACCGTCTTGATGGCGGCCGGATCGGCCACGTACACCATCGTGCCGACGCCCGCGACACGCACCGTGAAAACACCGCCATAACGGCGCCGACAGGCGGCCACAAAGCTCGGCCCGTGACACAACATCACTGCGGCCTGCACCGACCGGGGAAGGCGAGGTCCAGGCGGCAGCGCAGCAGGCGTGGTTTTGGTCATAGCCACAATTGTACGACCGGTGTTGACAGCAGTGACTGGCTTCGGGCCTACGACAAAGGCCGCCATTCTCCACGCCGTTGGAAACGTCAACGACGTTCATCCGCAGGCGGATTTGCCGTCGCCGCATCATATGGTTGCTCCAAGTAGCAAGTGCACCAATTTCTTTCGTGATTTAGGGGTGGCGACGAGCCTTGACGGAGCTTTGGCTCCAAGGCGCGAACGCTCGAACGCTCAGCCGGCGAACGTGATTCCGCGGCCATTTGTCGGGTGGCATGGTCTCAGCCAGCGCGGTGGAGTCGCGGACGTCGGCGAAGAGAACGCCGACCGGCAAGCGTCACGCCGCCCGTGGGTGCCTTCTCGAAACAAGCCGGCGAGTTTCTGCTACTTGTAGGCGACAGCCGCGCTCGAGCCCGCGGCAAGCGGGATCACGTCGAACGACCGGAATCCGGCCGCGCTGCACCACTCCCGAAAGTCGGCACCGGAGTAGTCGAAGGCGTCACCGAACTCGATCAACATGTTCAGCGACATCATCAGCCCCTCCGTGTTCTCGCGTCGCGCGTCGTCGATCAGTGTCTCGATCACAATGAAAGCCCCGTCCTCGGGCAGGGCCTGGTAGGCCTTCGCGATCAGCTGTCGTTTGTGGTCAAGGTTCCAGTCGTGCAGGATCTGGCCCATAGTGACGACGTCGGCGACCGGCAGCGGGTCGGCCAAGAAGTCGCCAGCGACTGCGCGCACGCGGTCGCCTAAACTCTGCTCCGTCAGCTTGCGTTGCGCGATCTCGGTCACGGCGGGCAGGTCAAAGCTGACGCACTGCAGGTGCGGATGGGCCGTGGCAACGATCCGCGACAAGAGCCCATTGGCGCCGCCCACATCGCAAAGGCTCCGATAGCGCTCGAACGGAAAGCGTTCGGCGAGGAGTTCGACGTTGCGTCGCGATGCCGAGTCCATGGCGTTGACGAAGACCTCGAGCCGGCGGGGATCGGCATAGACCGTCTCGAACATGGGGCGTCCCGAGTGCTTGACCTCGTTCTGCGGCTTCCCCGTCTTCAGTGCCTCGGTCAAATCCGCCCAGAAGCGATAGTTGCGTTCGTCCCAAATCTTCAGCAGGCCGCCCTGGTACTCGGGGCTGGCCTCATCCAGGAACTGCGCCGTCGCTGGCGTGTTGCGGTAGCGGGCCTCGGCTCCGTCGCCGTCGCGCTCGAGCAAGTCCAGCGACACCAAAGCGTCGAGGAAGTCTGTCGCCGGTCGTCTAACCAGTCCGAAGCGTTCGGCGATGGCGTCCGCCGTCATCGCCTGGTCGCCGAGTTCGGTGTAGAGCCCGAGTCCAACCGCGGTAAGCAATACCTTCGATGCGCAGTAGCCTGCGCCGATCGCCATGATCCGGTCGCGGCTCAATCGGTCCACCACTCAACCTCCCGAAAATCCATGGAGCGGGGTTCTGCCACTACAAAAGGACCGTAGGCCAAGTCGGCGCGCCAACGCGACACGTGCGCTCTCAGTGTCCTGTATTCGGCGCCAGTTCTGTTTTTGTCTCAGGCCGCGTTAGCGAGAACGCCACGCGAAAGCGGCTGTTGACGGACGTCCTCCCAGGATGCGATGACACGCAACACCGTGATTATCGGAGGCCGCAGGACCGAACTGCTCCAGCGGATCGCCGCCGAGCACCCGGGTATCGACACGGTGCAGATCGACACCGCCGACGCCGCGAGTGTGCGGTCGGCTGGCAGCCAGGTGCTGGCGCGCCACCCCGACCTCAACGTCATCATCGCGATGGCCGGCATCATGAAGATCGAGGACTGGCATCACCCCGAGACCTTCCTCGAATCCGCCGAGTCGATCATCACCACCAATGTGCTCGGCGGCCCATCCGCCTCATCGCGGCGTTCATCGAACACCTGCAAAAGCAGCCAGACGCCACCATAATCACTGTCTCGTCGGGCCTGGCCTTCGCGCCGCTGAAGGTCACCCCTAGCTACAACGCGTCCAAGGCTGCCATTCACATGCTCACCGAGTCGGTGCGTCTGCAGCTGGCCGACTCCACGGTCAAGCTCAAAGAGCTCGAGCCACCTGCCATGCGCACCAATTTGCTTCCCGGACAACAGGAAAGCGAGTTCGCGATACCACTCGACGAATTCGCCGACCAGGTTATGCACCTGCTGGAAACCGAACCCGACGCCAAGGATATCCAGGTAGAGCGCGTCAAGTCCCTTCGCTACGCCGAGGCCCGCGGCGATTACGACCAGGTGGTGGCGACCCTGAACACCGCCGACCCGCACGGCAATTAAGAGCTGAGTCCGGTTCGGGCCTGGCCGATTTGGTCGTATGCGTAGGTCGCCATGGCCGCGACGGTCATCGCCTCGCCCGCGCAGGCCAACGATTGGTAGATTTGCTCACCCAGCAGGATCTGACCTCCATGGCCGGCGGCCATTGCCCGGGCGGCATGGTTGAGTACCGGACCGAAGTAGTCCGCCTTCCGCAACTCCGCTTCGCCTGTCGCCAAGCCCATCCGAACCGGCAACTCCAGCGCCCGCTGCGCGGCCACCGCGGCATCAACCGCACCCGCCGGCGAGACGAACGCGGCGCACACGCCGTCACCGGTGTGCTTGAACAGCCAGCCGCCATGCGCCTCAATCGCGCCGCGCAATACCTCCTCATGCGCTGCCAGGGCCACCCGCATGCCGTCGGCGTCAGCCTCCCACCGACGGGTCGAACCCTCGACGTCGGTGAACAGGAAGGCCGCTACTCCCGATGGCGCATCCGCCGCGGACACCAGCAAAGAATCTCACGACGAATCGCATCGCGGGTCGGATCGCCGTTCGGGAGCCGCGCCCGAGCGGAGCGTCGATTTGGCGATACATGTTCTGTTATATGTATGGCGATTGTCGCAAAAAGCGCCGGCAAAATGGTCCACCCGGCAAGGTCAAGCTCCCTGCTCGGCAACCGATGTCGTTGACACCCACCGGCGGTGGCCATACATTATAAGGAATTCGTCCGCGAGACCAACCCTTGCGGAACCCCAGGAGACCGCCATGACCGTCGGTACCGCTCCCACAAGCATTTTCGACGCCGACCTGCCGACGCTGGTGTACGACGACGAGGAAACCCCCGCCGAGGTATATCCCCGCCTGCAGGCGGCGCAGCGGCAGGCTCCCGTCGCGCTGGGACCGCACGGACCCGAAGTCCTCTCCTACCAACTCGTCCGGTCCGTGCTTCGGGATACCCGGTTCCAGATCCCACCCGGCATAAATCTGCTCGTCCAGAGCGTCACCTCGGGCCCGTTGTGGGACAAGGTGCTCAACAGCCTGCTGTGCCTCGAGGGGGACGCGCACCATCGGCTGCGCAGCCTGACCTCCAAGGCATTCACGCCCCGAGCGATCCTCCGCCTGCACGACACCATGGTCGACGTGATGAACGAGCTGGTCGATCAGGTCGCTGACGCCGGCCGCTGTGACGTCGTCACCGACATCGCTCGCCCCTACCCCGTCCCGATCATCTGCGCGTTGCTGGGGGCCCCCCTCGAGGACTGGAACAGTTCTCTCTGTGGGCCGACGACGTCTTCAAAGCCTTCAGCTTCACGGTGGATCTCCGCGAAGTGGAGCCTGTGGTCATGCGCGCGTGGGGGCAGCTCGACGACTACGTCGACGACATGGTTGCCCGACGGCGACACAGCCTGACCGACGACCTGCTCTCCGATCTGATTCGCGCCGAGGATGACGGCGATCGCCTCGACGCGGCCGAACTGCGCATGCTCGCGGGAGGCCTGCTGTTGGCGGGTACGGACACCACGCGTAACCAGGTGGCCGCCTCGGTGCACGTCCTGTGCAAGCATCCGGAGCAGTGGGAGCTGCTCAAGGAGAATCCCGAACTGGCCATGCGCGCGGTCGAGGAAACCATGCGCCACTCGCCGATCGCCTGCGGAACGCTTCGCCTGGTCGTCGAGGATGCCGAGCTCGACGGCTACGTATTCCCCGCCGGCACGATGGTCATGGTGAATACCGCTGCGGCCAACCGTGATCCGGCTGTGTACGACGACCCAGACCGCGTCGACATCACTCGCGAGGGAGCACCGCCGATATTGACCTTTGGCGGCGGCATCCACTACTGCCTGGGCGCCAATCTGGCCAGGCGCGAGATTGCCGAAGCGCTCAACGTCCTGGCCCATCGGATGCTAAACCCCCGCACTGCCGGGCCGGTGCCATGGAAGCCGATGGTGAGCCTGAGCGGGCCAAAGAGTCTGGCCATCGAGTTCGACACGGACCCGTAGTCACCCCGGGTAGGGCGCAGGTCTGCAGCCGAGTCACGCCAGCTTGTCTACGGTCGCGATCAGGATCTCCTCGGCGTGCGAGAAAACGAGCATGTGCCCCTCGCCTGGATACTCGCTCATCTCACACTTGGGTAACCGGTCGGCGAGATTGCGCGCGTGGTGACATGGGGCACGGTCGTCTAGACCACCGTGGTACAGGTGCACCGGAACCCGAATGTCCTCGGGATGAAATCCCCACGGTGTGGCGATGATGGCCCAGTCTCGTACCTGCCCGCGCACGCCCTGGCGGAAAGCCAGCGCGAACGAATCCGTCAAACTCTGGCGCACGGCCGGCTGCGAGGCGACTCTCCGGTCCACCTCAGGGAGTGCCCTGATCAATCCCCGATAAACGGCGCCGGGGCGGTGGCGTTCGGCTAAGACCGCTGTACCAACAAGCCAGCGTGCGAGCAGCGGCACGCGTCGAGCCAGGATCATAGTGCGGGCCTCTCCTCGATTCATTCCTTCGAAGGCACCTCGCCGATCTGGCGGGCCCACTGTGCTGACCAACGACGCGCGAACGATCCGATCCGGCAGGGCATAGCAGCACGCCGCCGCGTACGGGCCTCCACCGGATGTGCCAAGCACGGCGAAGCGTTCCAGTCCGAGGTGGTCGGCGAGAACGCGAACATCATGGGGCCAGTCCAGCAGCACCCGACCGGGCTGCGGGTCCGAGTAGCCGACGCCGGGCCGGTCGACGGTGATGCGTCGCACCCCCGCACCGGTTATCACGTCGAGATCCACCGCGTCGCCCATGCGAGAACTAGGCAAGCCACGGAACTCGAGCACTGGTACTCCGTCTGGATCTCCCCACTCGGTGTAGGCAAGCGCGCGGCCGTCAGCAAGGTATATACGCTGGCGAGGTGGCAACGGTCTCATAGCGGTTTGCTACCACCTCACCTGCGAGTACACCTGCCGGAATTTTCCGCTGAGCGGATGCAATTCCGGTGGTCCGGCGGCCTTCTCGATGCTCACGTGGGTAGCCCCCTGCTCAGATAGGTAGGCCGCCAGTCGTTTTCGCAGTGCTTCCCACACCATTGCCTGTTTGCGCTGGTCCGTGGCTGCCAGCCGCACGACGAGTTTGAGCGGTTCGGTTTGAATCAATTGGCAGCCCAGGACGCCTGGTGTCTCCTCGGCGACAGTGGCAATGCCTAACGGGATCACCTGGGCGACCTTCCCATTCGTAGGGAAGGACAAGATGTCGTAGGTACGCCCGGTGACTCGATCCGCGGGAAGACAGTGCCGCAGGGACATGGTTCAGAACTCATGACTACCCGATCGCCCATCTCATAGCGAATGATCGGCTGAACTCTGTTGGCTAGATTCGTCACGAGGACACCGTGCGACAACTGGCCGGCGGGTACCGGATCGCCCTGGTCGTCAACGGGTTCGACGATGTACCAATCGCTATTGACGTGCAGTCCCTGGGCGGCGCATTCATAGGTCAGGCCAACCGCTTCGGACGAGCCGTAATAGTTGCTCACCCGACACCCGAAGGTTGTCGCAATTTGCTCACGTGCCGCGGCGGTGAGAGTTTCGCCGGCAGCACTGATGAGCACCGGATGAATCCGAAGAGTGCCCGACCGCTTCTGTTCCGCCAGTGCTTCCAGCACACTGGGATAGCCACCGGGCATCACGGGTTGAAAGTCGTTGAGTTCCTTCACCAGTTCGTGTAACGGAGTCATCGCAGAGAAGAGCCGCTGCGTCCTGGCCCGCCACGGCATGGCGCGGTGGCGTCTGGTCATCATCGTGCTGCCGAGGAAATGGCCGCCGGTGACGAAGACGGCGGCGAGCCTGGCCCTACCGCGCAGTAGTGTCCACAACTTCGCCGGGGACGACAACATCACAGGCAGTGAACGGATATAGCCGAGCACGTTGTAGATCATCAGGGCTCGTTGGTCGTGCATCAGGATCGCGGGGGTTCCGGTCGCTCCGGAGGTCGTGCAGACCACGTAGCGACCGTGATAATCGTGTCCGACAAGCTCAGGATCGGCGATGAAGGCTTCGACGTCCTTTCGGGTGACGTCAGGATCGGTCACCCAGTCATCGAAGTGAAACATCATCTCTGACTTGGTGACAGCCGGTAACTGCCTGATGTCCGTCAACGGTGACGGCAGATCGCGGTAAAGGTTTGCGAGGTAAGGCGAGTGAGCTCGCACGTAAGCCAGGAGGTCCTGCAACCGATCCAGTTGCCGTCGCTCGATGCCCGGCCGGCCTTCTTTGGCGGCTCGTCGTGCATCCCACACCGCGCAGGAATACGTCGTGGCCTGCCGTACCTTCGCATTGCAGCTCGTCATGAATCGCGTGCGCCGTTTGTAGAGGAAGTTGCAATCAAGTGGCGGTGCAAGAAATCCGCCTCCGCTGAGCTGATCTCCTCGAACAGCCTTCCCGTATAGACGTCGAAGTGACCTACCGGATAACGCCGCAGCTCAACATTGTTCATCAGCGATGCGATGCGCGCCGCGAACCTGGGTGACGCTTGCAGGTCGTGGTCCCCCAAGCACATCAGAACCGGCATATGCAGCTTCTCCGCCGTGCCTTTGTGGTAGCGGGGCAGGGCGAACAGCATGCGCGGGGCGAGCTCGTTCCGCCAGCCGACGCTTTCGCCGCCGAGCGCTTCGAACGCGGCACCGGCCTCGGGCTCGGTGAATACCGCGACCTCGCCGGAACCGGCCACCACAGGAACCAGATATGGCGGCTTACCCAACTTCGCGCCGACCACATCGCGCACCGCCGCAGCGGTGAATTGCACTGTCCGCCAGGTGACGTCCCAATTGAGCCGCTGGCGGACCGTGCGGCCGCGATGCCAGCCGTCGATGACGGGCACCTGCGACACCACCGCGGCGATATGTGGATCGGTGGCGGCGACCGCCAGCACGTGACCACCGCTCAGCGATGTCCCCCACAGAGCAATCCGGTCCCGGTCGATGTCGTCACGGCTGCGCACGTATCGCACCGCCGCTCGGTAGTCGTCCTGTTGTTTGGCAACATCGATGACTTGGCGAGGTTCGCCTTCGCTGGCTCCGAAACATCGATAGTCGAATGCCAACACCGCCATGCCTGCCGTCGTGAACTTCTCCGCGTACCCAGGCAGGCCAAGGCGCTTGGTAGCGCTGCCGCCATGCCCCATCACCACGCAGGGCAGCTTGTTGTCGACGATTCGCGGCTGGTACAGGTCCGCCGCACACCGCACACCATCGGACTCGAAGAAAACTTCCTGAAGTGCTGACACGTCCGTTCCGGTCTGAGTTGCTGCTACTTCGTCCCAATCTGCACTGCCGACCCGGCGCTCACCAGAACCAAGAGAAACAGTCTTCGGTGACCTTGGCCCCTACCAAACGAGTAGCGGGAGCGGTCGTTCAGGCGAGGTTGTCAGCGTCGCGCTACGACCGTCTTGTAGATCTCGAACCAAGCGACACCGACCAACCCGGCCCCGATCACGACGACCCAGTCCCGCGGTGCTATTGGGCCGAAGTTGAAGGCGTGGCGTAATCCGGGAAGTGTCAGCACCACGACCAGCAGCGCACCCGTCGCAGCGAGTATCCACTTCAGGGCGCGGTTGCGCCGCTCCCGGAACGTTCGCCAGACGGGCAGCCGCCACGACCGATTCACCAGGATCAATGCCAGATTGCCGACGACGAGGGCGACGAAGGTCATCGAGCGGACCACATCGTCGGGGCGATCGTTGAGCACTGCCCACAAGAAAATGCCAAGCGTGGCCGCGAATACCGAAAAACCTTGCAGCGCGGCAATGGTGAGCACCCGTGCACCAAACATCGGCTCATTGAGCCCGCGCGGTGGCGATTCCATGATCTTGGGGTCGATCTCCTCGGCCTCGAACACCACCGAACACGCAGGATCGATGATGAGCTCAAGGAATGCGATCTGCACAGGCAGCAGCACCAGCGGCCAGCCGGCGACGAAAACCGGGACGAGCGACATGCCGACAATCGGCAAGTGGACAGCGATCACATAGGACATCGCTTTGCGCAAGTTGTCGAAGATGCCGCGGCCCTGACGTACACCCCCGACGATCGAGGTGAAGTCGTCGTCGGTGATAACCAGAGCGGCGGACTCGCGGGCGACATCGGTGCCGTGCGCTCCCATTGCGATGCCGATGTTGGCCGCTCGCAACGCCGGAGCGTCGTTGACGCCGTCGCCGGTCATCCCAACCACTTCGCCGTTGGCTTGCAGAGCGCGGACGAGTTGAAGCTTCTGCTCGGGCACCATGCGCGCGAAAACACTGACTGACCGGATGCGGCGAGCCAACTCGTCATCCGACATCGCTTCGAGTTCCCGGCCGGTGATGCAGCCGGCGGCATGGTCCAAGCCGATGTCGCGGGCAATCGCCAACGCGGTGCCGGGATAATCGCCGGTGATCATCATCGTGCGGATGGCCGCGCGCCGGCATTCGGCGACCGCAGCGGCCACGCCCGGCCGCACCGGATCATGAAGACCGGCCAGCCCCAGGAATTCGAACTCGAAGTCGTGCTGCTCGGCCGGTAACGCGGCATTAGCGTCGAAATGAGAGCAGGCCACCGCCAGGACCCGTTGGCCGTTAGCCGTAGCTCGCTCGACATCGGCGGTGAGCGCGGCAAGTTCGTCGGCGGTGAAGTGGCAGAGGTCACCGATCGCCTCGGGTGCACCCTTGGCCGCGATGACGTACTTGCCCCCGTCGGGCGAGCGCCAGACGTGGGATAGCGCGAGCAACTCCTCCGAGAGCGGATATTCACGCACCAGTTCCCACTCGGCGTGCACGTGTTCGGTTCCGGACAGGTACTTCTCGCCAAGTTCCCTAAACGCTTTGTCCATGGGATCGAACGGATCAACCGGCGAGGCCAGTACGGCAAACTCCGCGATGGTGTGAAACACCTCAGGTAGCGGGCCCTCGTCGAGGGTGTACGCCTGCCGGTCGACGATGAATTGGCGCACGGTCATTCGGTTCAGCGTCAAGGTGCCGGTCTTGTCGACGCACAAGACGGTCGCCGATCCCAGTGTCTCGATCACCGGGGGACGCCGGGTGAGAACCTGTTTACGCGACATTCGCCAGGCGCCCAGTGCCAGGAAAACCGTGAGGACCACCGGAAACTCTTCCGGCAGCAGAGCCATCGCGGTCGCGATGCCGGCGAGCACGCCAGCAAGCCAGTTGCCACGCGTCAGTCCGTAAACGATCACGACGATAACCGCGACGGCCACACCAAGAACGGCCAGAATCCCTACGAGGCGGTCGATTTCCCGCTGCAGCGGAGTCCGCTCGGGCTCTATCGTGCGCAGTGCCGTCCCGATCTTTCCCAGCTCGGTGCCTGAGCCGGTCTCCTTGACCTCCGCAATGCCGTGACCTTTGACCACAAGCGTTCCCGAGAACACCCATGGCGTCGCGTCACCGCCAGGTCGGCCCATGGCCGCCCGGACCTCCGCAGGCTCGATCGGCACCTTCCGGACCGGGACGGATTCGCCGGTCAACGCCGACTCGTCAACCGAGAAGTTCGCGCATTCCACCAGCACGGCGTCGGCGGGGACCCGGTCACCCTCCGCGAGCAGGACCACGTCGCCTCGCACAACGTCGCGGCCGGCGATGCGTACCTGCGTCCCGTCCCGCACCACGAGCGCCCTCGGCGACGACAGGTCACGCAGCGCGGCCAACGCCCGTTCGGTTCTGTGCTCCTGATAGATCGAAATCGTGATGACGACGACAACGAAACCCATCAGCATGATGCCGTCCAGCGGCTCGGCCAACAGGAAGTTCACCAGGCCGGCACCGAGCAGCAACAGCAGCATGGGCTGGCGGACAACGTCCCAGGCCTCTTGCAGCAGGTTCCGCCGCTCTTGGGCCGCGAGCTCATTGGGACCGTCGGCCGCCAGCCGGCGCGCGGCCTCCTGGGCCGTTAGCCCAGACAGGGCGGTGTCAGTTCCTGCCTCAGCCATCTGATGCTCCGACAGCGTGCGAAAACGCGCGCAGGCGCCCGAGCTCGATGTTCATGCCGGGTTGGTCATGACGCGGTCAGCGCCGTCTGAAATGTCTGCTGGTGGGACTTCTCGTCGCTGGCGATTTCCCGGAACAGGTTGGCGGCCTGGGGGTTTCCCGCCTGCTCGGCTTGGCGGGCGTAGTCGGGATACATGACGTCGGCCTCGTGCTGCTCACCGTTGATCGCATCTTGCAGGTTCGCGTTGGTGTCGATGGCCACCAACCCGGCCAGCGTGGCCAGCATTGCGAAATGCTCGTTCAACTCGACGTTGGCGGTGTTGGTGAACAGCTGCGCCACCGCCGGGTTGCCGTCTCGTCGCGCCTGATCCGCGTAACGCATGTACTTGGCGTAGGCGAAGGCCTCACCCCGCATCGCCGTGCGCAGGTTCGCCAGCGTGGTCCCGGCCGACCGCGGGGGCCCCGCCGTGATGGCCGCCGGTGCCGGCGTTGCGCCGGCGGGTACCGACGCACCACTGCCCGGGTTGACCAGCGCGTTCAGTGCCGTCTGGAAGTCCTTGAGGTGGGCCCCCTCGTCGGCGCCGATCTCGCTGAAAGCGGACGCAGCGGCCGGGTCGTTGTCGGCGGTGGCCTGCTTGGCGAAATCCGGGTACATGGTGTTGGCCTCGTTGGTCTCGCCGTTGATCGCGTCACGCAGGTTGGCCGCGATGTCGCTGCCCAGCCCGATCAGGTCGGCCTCGCGCGCAAAGTGATCCATGTGCTCGGTCTGAGCGGCGTCGGTGAAGTCCTGCGCTGCCCGGGTCCGCCCGGCCTGCTGCGCCTGGGTGGCGTAAGCCAGATACTTCGCATGAGCGAGCGCCTCACCATGCATGGCCGACAACGCATTTGCTCGGGTGGAATCGGCGAGGGTGGATGGCGATCCGGGCGGCGCCGGGTGACTCGAGCACGCCGCCATCAGCAGCGCGGCCGTGCACGCCACAACCAATAACGACTTAACCTGATACATGGTCACCCCCAGTTGATGTGCCGATCGTCTAGCTGTAGCGCCGACGGTAACCGTCGGTGGCACGCCAGACCTAGGGGCGGAAGTCCCGCGATTGCCGGCATCGCCCGGGGTTCACGACGTCGACCCGGGGCCGGTGCCCCATGCTGAGCCGTGTGTCCGGCGGCATTTCCGGGCTCTGTGACGGTGACCGCTTAGATGGCGGCCGATCGGCCGGGGTGGGCAGCGGTCGAAAGCTGCTCCACGCCGCCTGAGCCGAGATAGCGTGTGGATCATGCGCGGTAGATCGACGCCGCCCCAAGCGCGGCTTCTGCTTGACCAGCTCCGCGATGAACGCAGCCGGCGGGTTGTGCTGGTGTCGCATTGCCTGCTGAACGAGAACACGCGCTATGCGGGGGGCGCTACGCGACCTGGTGCGGTGCCCGAGGCCGTCGAGGAACTGATCAGCGCAGGCTATGGGATTCACCAGCTGCCGTGCCCGGAGCGGCTAGCCTGGGGCGGGGTACTCAAACGCCACAGCCTGCTGCTCTACCACTCCAAGGGCGGCGTGCTGTATCCACTACGGGGTCTGCTGCTACGCGCGTTTGTAGTCTGGACCCGCCTTGTTTACCGGCGGCTGGCGCGGCGGGTCGCTCGCGATGTCGCCGACTACCAGCGCTCCGGGATCGCGGTGGCCGGCATCGTCGGGATCGGTGCCTCGCCATCGTGTGGAGTGACCACGACGCTGGATCTGCGCGCCTCGCTGGAGGTGGTCGCGTCCTGTCCGGCCGCCGCTCTCACTCGCGATGTCATGAACGAGCAGGCCGTTCTGGGGTGCCGCCGCAAGGGCGAGGGCTTGTTCATCGCCGCGCTGGACCGGCAGCTGCGCCGTCGCGGGTTGGAGGTCCCGGCGCTCGAACACGACCTCGCGGCAGAGCTCCGCGGTTCGCACCAGTCACTGCTCACCCCACGTCCAATGCGGACCCTCGGCACTTCGAACCCAGGAATCGAGGGACCCGGCCCAGCTATGTAGGGAGCCACTAGCTGCTTGCAGCTCAGATCCCTTGGCATGGCGTTAATTAGGGAAAGTGACGGCCCAGTGCTATTAACGGTGGACCCGACTCCGATTTCATGATGTAGCCTTCAGAGGCCGATTGTCGAAGCCTGCTCTGCAATTTGGGTCGCCGCGACGGAACCGGCCATTGATGACTTGCTTTTGTCGCCAAAGCTTTCCGAGCGCTCACAACTTTCTTGTCAGAAGGGTGCCGCACGTTTAGACCCACCCGAGGGCTTGGGGGACCATATAGACCCCGAAACCCATGACAACGAGACAAAGCGCGCGGGTGGTGTATTTGTGCAGTCCGCGCATACGCCACTGCTCGGGTAGCGCTCTGGCTTCCAGCGCCAGCAGCAAGCCCAGCACGATGGGTAGCAGCAAGGCGTTCATGACTTCAACATCCACGGCAAGGTTGACCAGGTCGACGCTGCCCAGGACAAGCACAGCGCCGACGACGTGGGCAAGCGCATACGTGACGTAGAACTTGGCGGTGGCGCGATTGGGCCGCTCGTTGAGCGTATGCCGCCACCCGAAGACCTCCGAGAGTCCCCACGCACCGGCGAGGGAGGCGACGATTGCGGCGACCAGCGCCGCGCCGAGCATGCCGAGACCGAACAAGACGGTGCCGCCGACATGGCCCAGGAAGGGGGTGAGCGCCTGCGAGATCTGGCCGACGGTCTGCAATGTCGCACCGCCACTGTGTGTCCCGACCGTCGCCGCGACGGTGATCACTACCGCGAGCATGATCAGCTGGGTCAGCACCGCGCCCGTCACCGTGTCGTAGCGGGCCTGGCGGATCGTGGCCACCGATAACTGCTTATCAACCACCGCGCCCTGCTGATAGAAGATCATCCAGGGCATGATGACCGCGCCGACGTTGGCCGCGACAAGCAACAGGTAGGAGGGGTTGCCCAGCGGCATCGACGACAAGCCGTTTAAAAGCGCTTTCGGTTGCGGCCGGGACATGACCATGGCGACCAGAAACGCCAATTCGGCCGCGCCGAAAGCGAGGCCGATGCGCTCGACGCGCTGGTAGCTGCCGGTGAACGCGAGTGCCAGTAGCGCGGCGGTCGCGACCGGAATGCTCACCCACCGCGTGATACCGAAGAGTTCACCAACCCCGGCGACGCCGGCGAATTCCGTCAGCAACGCCCCGATCGCCGAGGCAAACAACGTAAACGCTGAAACCCACGCCCAGCCGCGGCCGAACCGCTCTCTGATCAACGCGCCATGTCCGCGACCGGTGACGATTCCCAGCCGCACGGTCATTTCTTGTACGACATAGAGGATCGGCATCAAAATCAGCTGCGGTAGGACCATGCGATAGCCCCACCGGTCACCGGACTGAGCCGCTGTAATCAGTGAGCCGGCGTCGGTGTCGGCGAACATCACCACCAGCCCGGGGCCCCACACCGACAGCCACCCCCACCGCAGCCAGCTGCCACGACCACGCACGGATACCGATGACCGACGGTTAGACGCGTCCGCCACTGGTGTGGTCGGATCGGTCACCGTTGACAAACTCCTTCGTGCGACAGCAACTTGCTTCGACGTGCAGCGACGTCGCCAAACCTCGCGGCCCCGGCTTCCGAACCCTGGGTTCGCCTAGCACTCTTCGGACAATCGCAACGCCGGCCTGATTGACAGGGCTTCTTCGACCGTACGGGATGAAATCCGCGGGGGGCCGGCTGCTGGCCTCGATGGACGCGGACGGAACGGCAGGTAAACCGAGAACGCGACATAGCCGCCGAACGCCACCGAGTACAGAGCCGCCGCCTGCCATGTGGCAGACAGCGGACGGTGCCGAGGAGTCGTCGCAGCACCGAGCGGACTCAGCAGCGCCCACGCCCAGAAGTCGACCCCGAACCCGATGGTGACCAGGCTCAACATCACGACACGTCGGATTTGTCACGACCGACGAATCCGGTTGCTGTAGTGGCTCTTTCGCGGTTTGCTGTGACGCCCTCATGCTTCGAGCGCCAGGGCGACTAATGTCGCGTGAACATGCTGATTAGGTCACGGCTAGGCATTTGGACACAGATCGACCAGGGCGTAGCCAACGATGTCTTTGGCTTGTTGGGGATCGATCCCACCAGCGCCCTGGCTGCTGTCGGAACGTTGCACCGCCAGGGCCTCCAGCTGCTGGGGAGAAGCGCCGTAAGCCAATTGGGTGCATATGTCCTGGCCCATCTGCAATAGCTCCGCGTCACCGCCACCGTTGACCGCATGGACACCGGCGTTGTGCAGGTGGTCGAGAAAAGCGGTCTCGTCAGCCTGCGCTGGGCCGGCCCAGACGAGCCCGACGACCAGAAGCGGACCACCTACTAGCGCTGTGCCCATAAACCGGCCATAGCGCCTCTGTGCTGCCATAGCTAATTCTCCTTGCCTCTTACCGCCCTGAATTGGACGGCGCACTCTCCCATGAAAGCTCCAAAGAACACACCGGCGAGGCCAATCTATAGGAACAAACACGGACGCGGCTGAAGGATTCGCAGCATGCCGCTGGACCGATGCGCCCGTCATGGACGTGTGCTGCTAGGACCGCGAATGGCCTAGTCCTTGCCCGACAGATGTCGCGCTGGAAAAGGGGTCCGGCGCGCACAAAAGTTCTGACTGGCGTGTGCGGTAGTCAACGTGAAGCGGTCCGTCTCTTCGCCTCACACCGAACACGGCGGCAGATGGGTTCAGTCCGCTTCAAGGTGTTCGACCCCGTAGTTGAGGTGTGGATCGCAGGACCGCGAGATGCCATGCATCAAATATCGATTACCGTCTGCGGTCGCCGAAATGGGGAGGAAAAGCAATGCCGGTATCCGAAACCAGCCGGGTAGGCGCGCTACACATTCGCCAAAGCAACGAAGTCCGTCGGGGCTAAGACCGCGACGCTGACATTGGACCGCTACGGCCACCTGTACCCCGACGACTTGGGAGCCGTGGCCGCCGCTTTCGATGCCGCCGCTCAAACTACTGCGCACTGGCCGCGGACGGGTCACCAGCTCAAACCCCTTGCGGTCGGGACAAAAAGCCCCTGACCTGGTGGTGGCAGGTACAGGATTCGAACCTGTGAAGCTTTCGCGACGGATTTACAGTCCGCTCCCATTGGCCGCTCGGGCAACCTGCCGCCTAGCAGGGTACAACGAGCGGGTAGACAGGCCACAAACGGCTATCACCGGATGAAGGGACGGATCGAATGGCGGACTCATCGTTCGACATCGTCAGCAAAATCGACCGCCAGGAGGTCGACAACGCACTCAACCAGGCCGCCAAGGAGCTGGCCACCCGCTTCGACTTCCGCGGCACCGACACCAAGATCGCGTGGAAGGGCGACGAGGCCATTGAGCTGACCTCGTCCACCGAGGAGCGCGTCAAAGCTGCCGTCGACGTCTTCAAGGAGAAGCTGATCCGCCGCGACATCTCGATGAAGGCCTTTGACGCCGGCGACCCGCAGGCGTCCGGCAAGACTTACAAGATCACCGGCACCCTCAAGCAAGGCATCAGCAGCGAGAACGCCAAGAAGATCACCAAGCTGATCCGCGACGACGGGCCGAAGAACGTCAAAACCCAGATCCAGGGCGACGAGATCCGCGTCACCAGCAAAAAGCGTGACGATCTGCAGACCGTCATCGCGATGCTCAAGAACGCGGACCTGGACGTGGCGCTGCAGTTCGTTAACTACCGGTAGCAGGCGTGCCGGCAAAGCGCTCGTCCGGCTAAGCGTGATCCGGCCCGTGAGCAAGTGTGCCCACCTGGCTCGATCAACCGGTGGGTGCCTAATCTGGTGACGAGTCCCACAATTTAAAGCGAGGTTCACGATGGCCGTGACTCCCCAGGAGGCCGCCGACGGTTCTCTCTACACCAACAAACAAGACGACGGCTACTTCGACGTCGTCATCATCGGTGCCGGCATCTCCGGCATCGACGCGGCCTACCGGATCACCGAGCGCAACCCGCACCTGAGCTACACCATCCTGGAGCGGCGGGCGCAGATCGGCGGGACGTGGGATCTATTCCGCTACCCCGGCGTGCGCTCCGACAGCAGCATCTTCACGCTGTCCTTTCCGTTCGAGCCGTGGACCCGGAAGGAAGGCGTCGCCGACGGCGTCCACATCCGCGAGTACCTGACCGCCACCGCACACAAGTACGGCATCGACCGCCACATTCAATTCAACAGCTACGTGCGCTGCGCGGACTGGGATTCGTCCACCGACACCTGGACGGTCACCGTCGAGCAAGACGGCGACCGAAACAAAGCATTACCGCGCGAGGTTCGTGTTCTTCGGCAGCGGCTACTACGACTACGACGAGGGCTACACGCCTGAATTCCCCGGCATCGAAAAGTTCGGCGGCACCGTCGTGCACCCCCAGCACTGGCCCGAAGACCTGGACGACACCGGCAAGAAGATCGTGGTGATCGGCAGCGGGGCAACCGCGGTCACGCTGCTCCCATCACTGTCAGAACGAGCCGCCAAAGTGACGATGCTGCAGCGCTCGCCAACCTATCTCATCTCGGCGTCAAGATACGGCAAGCTCGCCGCCGTTGCTCGTAAGCTGTTGCCCCGCAAGGCTGCTCACCTCGTTATCCGGATGTACAGCGCATTGACGGAGGCGGTGTTCTTTGCCTTGTCCCGCAAGGCGCCGGGCTTTGTCAGGTGGCTGCTGCGGCGCAAGGCCATCAACAGCCTGCCCGCCGGCTATGACGTCGACACCCATTTCAAGCCGCGGTACAACCCGTGGGACCAGCGGATGTGCCTGATCCCCGACGCCGACCTGTACAACGCGATCACCGCCGGCCGCGCCGAGGTGGTCACCGACCACATCGACCATTTCGACGCCACCGGGATCGCGCTGAAATCCGGCGGGCACCTCGACGCCGACATCATCGTCACCGCCACCGGCCTGCAGCTGCAGGCGTTGGGCGGGGTCGCGATCAGCCTGGACGGCGTCCAGGTCGACCCCACCGACCGCTTCGTCTACAAGGCGCACATGCTCGAAGACGTGCCCAACCTGTTCTGGTGTGTGGGCTACACGAACGCGTCCTGGACGCTGCGGGCCGACATCACATCCCGGGCAACGGCAAAGCTGTTGGCGCACATGGCCGCTCACGGCTACACCCACGCCTACCCGCACCTTGGCGAGCAGCCGATGGCCGAAAAGCCGTCATGGGACATCAACGCCGGCTACGTGCTGCGGTCGCTGCACGCGCTACCCAAGTCGGGCACCAAGCGGCCGTGGAATGTGCGGCAGAACTACCTCGCCGATGCCATCGACTACCGCTTCGACCGCGTTGACGAGGCGATGGTGTTCGGCCGAGTTGCCGACCGGGCGGCGCTGGCGGGGTAGGCGCTAGCGACTTCGGTCGGCCCTCTACGCGGATTCGTTACTAAGGATTTGCTTCCCACAGTTCGGGCAGAACTTTTCGGCGGGATGATGTTCGGCTCCGCAGCTGGAACAGAAATGGGCTTCCGCCGTCGCCGGTTCGTGCGTGGGGACCACGCCGATGAGCTGGGCGGCGCCGGTCTTGATGCCCGCCTGTGCACGGACCGGTTTCGCGGTATCGGCCGGTGCGCCCGGAACCAGCCGCAAGCCGGACACCTTCGCCGGACTGTAAAGGTGCCAACGGCTTCGCGCCACCATGAAGGTCAGACCGGCGCCGGCGGCGAGCACCAGCACAACGCCTCCGACGACATACCACAAGAGTTTCGTGCCGCTGAGCACCGATGCATCGCCGTACTGATGGCGCAAGTTGGCCGCGCTCGTCTTGAGCTCGAGCAGCCCGGGATAGTCCGGTGACATAGACAAGGTCAGGTCGAAATCGTCAATCGCTTCGGTGTAGTGGCCGGAGTAGTAATGGTCGAGCCCTTTGCGGTAGTAGACGTCGGCGGGTCCAAGCATCGCTTTGACACCCTTGCTGGCCAATATCGCCGCCAGACTGTCTGCGGGTGCGATGAAGTTGAAGGCCTGTGATTCGCCGACGGGGGCGAAGCTGTTCACCCCGATCACCTTGCCGTTGAGCTCGATGGTGGGACCGCCGCTCATGCCTTCGGTGACCGCGGCGTCGATTTCATACTCGGGATTAGATCCCATGGCCGACTTTTTGCTGACCTTGCCGCTCTTGTTCGTCGGGTCCAGCGAAGGACCGGTGATGTTTTGGGTGCTCTCCGGGTAACCCACCGTGAGAATCGAGGTGCCGATGCTGACGTCGGCGTCGGTAGCCAGTTCGGACGACGGCAGGTTGTGCTTATCTACCTTGAGCAGAGCGACGTCGCCTTTGCCGAGGGGCCGGAAATCCACGAGATTGGCGGGAACCTTTCCGGCGATGTTTGTGCCGGTGCCGTACAACAGCGTGAGACCGATCTCGGGACCCCGGTCGGAGGTGTTGCCTTCAACCCGTGCGTTTTGCTGAAGCCACTCCAATGTCGCGGACGGGTCCTGCGATTCGGGCGAATCCGGGAATTGGCTGATGTATTCGGTGGCAGCCCGCTTCAGTATCAGCAGCTTGGCGCCCTCTGGATCGACGCAGTGGCCCGCTGTGGCCACCCAACCGTTGGGATTGACGACGAAAGCGGTGCAGTTCCACGTTGCGAGGAAGGGCATATTGGAACCCTGGCCGAATTGAGACAAGATTTTGCCGTCGGGCAGCCGGACGAGGCCGTAACCTTGGCCGGCGAGGTACATGACGGCCGGCCGTATCATGGCCGCAGCCCTTTCTTCGGGGTTGGCCTCCGGACGCCCGTCATTGGCAGATGCGATGCCTGGTGACCCAACCAACGCCGCCAGAGCAGCAGCCGACACCAGCGCCAACGGCCGGCCGCAATGAGGGCGTGTGGGCATAATTCCTCCTCGTATTGGATTCCTTTTGACGATCCGGCACGTCGCGCGGTGAGGGTAGGGACCGAAGTCCCCTGGTATGAGGTCATTGGTTTCGACTACAACCCGTCCGGCACGCGGGCGGGAGTTCGTAAACTGCTTCTAAATCTCAGGTGTCGGCAATACGCTGATCGCCATGGCACCTGAGAAGCGGGAACCCAAAGTCGTTGTCCTCGGTGGCGGTTCCTGGGGAACCACAGTGGCGTCCATCTGTGCACGCCGCGGACCGACGCTGCAGTGGGTGCGCTCGGAGGAGACCGCAAACGACATCAACGACAGTCGCCGCAACAGCCGCTACCTCGGCAACGACGTCATCCTGAGTGACACCCTGCGCGCCACCACCGACTTCGCCGAGGCAGCCAACGCCGCCGACGTCGTCGTCATGGGGGTTCCCTCGCATGGGTTCCGCGGGGTGCTGACCGAGCTGGCCAGGGAGCTGAGGCCGTGGGTGCCGGTGGTGTCACTGGTCAAGGGGCTCGAGCAGGGCACCAACATGCGCATGTCGCAGATCATCGAAGAGCTGCTGCCCGGTCATCCGGCAGGCATTCTGGCCGGACCCAACATCGCGCGTGAGGTGGCCGAGGGCTACGCCGCCGCCGCGGTCCTGGCGATGCCCGACCAGCATCTGGCGACCCGGCTGTCGGCGTTTTTCCAAACCCGGCGCTTCCGCGTCTACACCACCGACGACGTCGTCGGCGTCGAGATGGCCGGCGCGCTGAAGAACGTCTTCGCCATCGCCGTCGGGATGGGCTACTCGCTGGGCATCGGCGAAAACACCCGTGCCATGGTGATGGCTCGCTCGCTGCGCGAGATGACCAAGCTGGGTGTCGCGGTGGGCGGAGATCCCGACACCTTCCCCGGACTGGCCGGTCTGGGCGATCTCATCGTCACCTGCACCAGCCAGCGCAGCCGCAACCGTCATGTCGGTGAACAACTCGGCGCCGGCAAGCCGATCGACGAGATCATCGCATCGATGAACCAGGTCGCCGAGGGCGTCAAAGCCGCCAGCGTGATCATGGAGTTCGCCAATGAACACGGCCTGAACATGCCGATCGCCCGCGAAGTCGACGCGGTGATCAACCACGCCTCGAGCGTCGAGCAGGCCTACCGGGGCCTGATGGTCGAGGTCCCCGGCCACGAGGTCTACGGCTCCGGGTTCTGACGAGCCTGTTAGCCCGATGTAACGAAAAAATTTGCATTCGATATGGGCCGGGCGGCTTAGCTTGACCCCGCTTTGCCAGCAAAATACCGTCGAACCAGGTAGCCAGGCGTTCCCGGCCGCCACCCTGCGGGCCGGTCGGTCGTAATCTTCTGTGCGCCAACAAGCTACGCCGACGTAACTAAGCAAATACGGGCCGGATATCGGAACATCCCCCGCTAACACCTAACGAGGGACGCGACCGATGCAAAACATCAAACAGCTCGGCGGTCAAGGTGTTGACCAGGGCGTCAAGGAGTCACGCATCGACCGGATGCGATCGGTTATCCGGCATGACTTGCCTTCGTCGCTCGTGGTTTTCCTGGTAGCACTCCCCTTGTCACTGGGGATCGCGATCGCTTCGGGCGCCCCGGTGCTGGCCGGCCTGATCGCCGCGATCGTCGGGGGAATCATCGCCGGAGCCATCGGCGGATCACCGCTGCAGGTCAGTGGCCCCGCAGCGGGTCTGACGGTCGTTGTTGCCGACCTTGTTTCGAATTTCGGTTGGGGCGTAACGTGTTTGATCACCGGTGCCGCGGGCGTGGTCCAATTTCTGCTGGGTCTCAGCCGTGTTGCGCGAGCCGCTCTTGCGATCTCACCCGTCGTCGTGCACGCCATGCTGGCCGGCATCGGAATCACCATTGCACTGCAGCAAGCTCACGTGTTGCTGGGCGGAAAGTCCAAAAGCACGGCCTGGCACAACCTCATTGGCCTGCCGGGTCAAATTATCGGCGCTCATCGGCCCGGGACCGCCCTGGGCGTACTCGTGATCGTGATCCTGATCGCCTGGCGGTGGGTTCCGGGCAAAGTGCGCCGTATTCCGGGCCCACTGGTCGCCATCGTGGCCGCGACGCTTATCTCGGTGGTCTTCGGATTCAACGTGAGGCGGGTTGACCTCGAGGGGTCGCCGCTGGATGCGCTGCGGCTGCCTGAAATTCCCGACGGCAACTGGGGCGCTGTCGCAATCGGGGTGATAACCGTCGCGCTCATCGCCAGCGTCGAGAGCCTGCTGTCAGCGGTGGCGGTCGACAGAATACACAACGGGCCACGCACCAACTTCGACCGCGAGTTGATCGGACAGGGAGCCGCAAACATCGTGTCGGGGGCCATCGGCGGGCTCCCGGTCACCGGTGTCATCGTCCGCAGCTCCACCAATGTGAACGCGGGCGCGAAATCCCGCGCCTCCGCGGTCATGCATGGTATCTGGATTCTGCTGTTCACCATCCCGTTTGCCGGGTTGGTCGACGAGATCCCAACCGCAGCACTGGCCGGCCTGCTCATCGTCATCGGAATCCAGCTGCTGCAGCCGGCCCACATCGAAACCGCAAAGAAGCATGGGGATCTCGCCGTTTACGTGGTGACCGCCGTCAGCGTCGTCTTCCTCAATCTGCTGCACGGCGTCATGATCGGCCTCGCCCTGGCCATCGCGCTGACCGGATGGCGGGTGATCTGGGCCAGGATCGAGGCCAGGCCCGTAGCTGATGAATGGCACGTGAGCGTCGAGGGCGCGGCATGCACCTTCCTGGCCCTGCCACGGCTGACGCGGGTGCTGGCATCGGTCCCGGAAGGCGCCACGGTGACGGTCGATATTTCGGTCCATTACCTCGATCACGCTGCGCATCAGGCGATCGCCGACTGGCAGCGACGACATTGCGCCACGGGTGGCACGGTTCGGATCCAGGGGGCAACCGATGCAGGCCACCGCGCCCACCGCGCCCCCCCAGTCGAATCCGAAAGGCCCGAAGCCGCTGCTTAGTTGCCGCGCTTCAGCCCCGCGCCATGGCCTGCAACCGGCGGATGCGGTCCTCGATCGGCGGGTGAGTCGAAAACAGGGATCCGATCCGCTCGCCGGCGCGGAACGGGTTGGCGATCATCAAGTGCGCCTGGCTGGCCAGCTGGGGCTCCGGCGGCAGTGGGGCCGCCTGTACCCCGCCGGAGATCTTGCGCAGGGCCGACGCGAGGGCCAGCGGGTCGCCGGTCAGCACGGCGCCCGATTCGTCTGCCTGGTACTCGCGCGACCGCGACACCGCCAGCCGCACCACCGTCGCGGCAATCGGGCCCAGCAACGAAACCAGCAGCAGCGCAAAAGGATTCTCGCCGTCACGGTTGCCGCCGAACATGCCGGCCCACAGCGCCATGTTGGCCAGCGCGGTGATCACCGACGCCATTGCGCCGGCAATACAGGAGATCAGGATGTCGCGGTTGTAGACGTGCGAAAGCTCGTGTCCCAGCACGGCGCGCAGCTCACGCTCGTTGAGGATCTCCACGATGCCGGTGGTGCAGCACACGGCGGCGTTGCGCGGGTTGCGGCCGGTGGCGAACGCGTTGGGCGCGTTGGTGTCGCTGATGTACAGCCTCGGCATCGGCTGGTGTGCCGCGGTGGCCAGCTCGCGCACGATCCGATACATTGCGGGCGCCTGTACCTCGGAAACCGGCTGCGCATGCATCGCCCGCAGCGCCAGCTTGTCGCTGTTGAAGTAGACATAGACGTTCATGCCGACAGCGAAGAGCACCGCCAGCCACATGGCCGTCGTACCGAACAAGCGGCCGGCAAGCACGATCAGCGCGGACATGCCGACCAACAGAAGGAAGGTCTTCAACCTGTTGGCACCCGGATGCCAGGTCATCACCGTCCTCCTACGAACACTCGAGTTTCTGCGCACTACAGCTAAGTGAACGCCCGAGATGCCCTTCCGGGTTCCGCGACGTTCGATGACGCGCGGCAACTAGCGCTAGCCGTGCCGGCTGATGGTGTAGTCGACCAGCGTCTGCAGCGCGTACCGACCGGGAACGTCAGGCAAAAGGGCCAGCTCCTGGCGTGCCTGCGCCGCATGTTCCGCCAAAAAGTGCTTTGCCTTCGCCATGCCGGGAGATGCCCGCAACAGCGCCAGAGCCTCGGCCACCGCTTCGTCGTCGTCGATGGGCCCTGCCAGCAGCTCGCGCAGCCGCGCCGCCTCGGGCCCGGGTTCTCGCAGCGCGTAGACCATCGGCAGGGTGTGCACCCCTTCACGCACATCGGTTCCGGGTAGCTTGCCGGATTCGTGGGAGTCGCTATCGATGTCGATGATGTCATCGGAGATCTGAAAAGCGGTGCCCACAAGGCCGCCAAGGCGGCTCAGCCGCTCCACCTGATCATCGTCGGCGCCCGCGAACATCGCGCCGAATCGGCCCGCCGCGGCGATCAGGCACGCCGTCTTCTCATACACCACTTTCAGGTAGTGGTCGATGGAATCCGCCCCTTCGGTGATGCCGCGGGTCTCGCGCATCTGCCCCGTGACCAGCTGGGCAAACGTCTCGGCGATAAGCCGCACAGCCTCCGGCCCCAGCCGGGATACCAGCCGGGACGCCGTGGCGAACAGATAGTCCCCGGCCAGGATCGCGACGTTGTTGCCCCAGCGCACATTGGCGGTGGGCGTGCCGCGGCGGACCTCCGCCTCATCCATCACGTCATCGTGGTAGAGCGTGGCCAGGTGCACCAGTTCGATGACCGCGCCGGCGATTGTCACCTCCCCGGCGTCGGGGTTCGGCCCGATCTGCGCGGACAACACGGTGAACAGCGGCCGGAACCGCTTGCCGCCGGCCTTGAATAGGTGCATCAGCGAGTCGGTCATCACCTCGTCGGCGCTGCGCAGCTCCGCATCCATGAGCTGCTCTATCCGCCCGACACCGTCACGTACGGTCGCTGCGAACGCGGCGTCGCCGAAATCAACGCCCGCTACCACCGTCGCCGGAGTTCTCACCCGACCAACATACTGGGGGACGTGGAGGCCACAGCCGACGTGGTTGTCGTGGGCGCCGGACCCGCCGGTTCGGCGGCCGCCGCCTGGGCCGCGCGCGCCGGCAGCGACGTGCTCGTCATCGACTCCGCCAGCTTCCCCCGCGACAAGGCGTGCGGTGACGGGCTGACCCCGCGCGCGGTCGGCGAGCTGGAACGACTCGGGCTGGGTGAGTGGCTGGGCACCCGCATCCGGCATCGGGGCTTGCGGATGAGCGGGTTCGGCGGCGAGGTGGAAGTCGACTGGCCGGGCCCGTCGTTCCCGTCGACCGGCAGCGCGGTGGCCCGCCTCGAGTTGGACGACCGGATCCGCAAATGCGCCGAGGATTCCGGGGCGCGGATGCTGCTGGGGACCAAAGCCGTCGCCGCACACCATGACTCGTCGAGACGGGTGGTATCGCTCACGCTGGCCGACGGCACGGAGGTGGGCTGCCGCCAGTTGATCGTTGCCGACGGGGCCCGGTCTTCGCTGGGCCGCAAGCTGGGCCGGCGTTGGCATCAGGAAACGGTGTATGGCGTCGCCGCCCGAGGCTACCTGACCACTCCACGGGCCGACGACCCCTGGCTGACGTCACATCTGGAACTGCGCTCCCCCGACGGCGCCGTGTTGCCCGGCTACGGCTGGATCTTTCCGCTGGGCAACGGCGAGGTGAACATCGGCGTCGGAGCATTGTCGACGGCAAAACGGCCGGCAGATCTGGCGCTGCGGCCGCTGATCTCCTATTACACCGACCTGCGCCGCGACGAATGGGGCTTCACCGGCCAGCCCCGGGCGGTGTCGTCGGCGCTGCTGCCGATGGGCGGCGCGGTTTCCGGGGTGGCCGGGCCCAACTGGATGCTGATCGGCGATGCCGCGGCGTGCGTCAACCCACTGAACGGCGAAGGCATCGACTACGGGCTGGAAACGGGGCGGCTGGCCGCCGAGCTGCTGGACTGCCGCGACCTGTCGCAGGCGTGGCCGTCGCTGCTGCAACAGCACTACGGCCGCGGATTTTCGGTTGCCAGAAGGCTGGCGCTATTGCTGACCTTCCAGCGATTCCTGCCCACCACCGGGCCGATCGCGATGCGCTCCACGACACTGATGACCATCGCAGTGCGGGTGATGGCCAACCTGGTCACCGACGACGATGCCGACTGGGTGGCGCGGGCCTGGCGGGGCGGCGGGCGGCTGTCACGGCTGATCGATCGCCGAAAGCCCTTCAGCTGAGCCATCAATCTGGCCGACGAGCGGTCATTCGTAGGCACCATATCAACCCTATTGACATATATCAGGACGATTGATATATCTAGGAGCATGACTCAACCAACGGATTTCGAGTTCGAATCGGCCTACCGCGGCCAGTCCGCCATGTTCGGCGAGGCCGTGCGGCCGCCGTGGAGCATCGGCGTCGCACAGCCCGAGCTGGCCGCCCTGATCGAGGCGGGCAAGTTTCACGGGGACGTCCTTGACGTGGGCTGTGGCGAGGCCGCGATCTCGCTGGCGCTCGCCGAGCGAGGGCACACCACGGCAGGACTGGACCTGTCGCCCACCGCGGTCGAGCTGGCCCGGCGCGAGGCGCAGAAACGCGGCCTGACCAATGCCACCTTCAAGGTGGCCGACATCTCGTCGTTCACCGGGTATGACGGCCGGTTCGGGACGATCGTCGATTCCACCTTGTTCCACTCCATCCCGGTCGAGGCACGCGAGGGCTACCAGCAGTCGATCAGCCGGGCTGCCGCACCGGGTGCGTCCTACTTCGCCCTGGTCTTCGACAAGGCGGCCGTGCCCGAGGGGCCGATCAACGCGGTCACCGCCGGCGAGCTGCGCGAGGCGGTGTCGAAATACTGGGTCGTCGACGAGATCCGGCCGGCCCGGCTCTACGCCAGGCTGCCTGAGGGCTCCTTCGACTTGCCGTTCGTCGAACTCCGCGACGAACCCAACGGCCTGAAGTCGACCGGCGGCTGGCTGCTATCGGCGCACTTGGGCTGATCGGCTCATACCGCTAAGTCGTGACGGGTATAGTTCGGCTGATGAGGGGAACGAGGCTGGCTACTATCGGCGCCGTGGCCGCCGCCGCGATCGCGCTGGCCGCGCCGGCGCAGGCCGACTATGACACCGACTTCAAGAACACCGTCAACGGCTACGGCGTCTACGGCCCGCAGGACTACCTCGCGTGGCTCGGAAAGATCAGCTGCGACCGACTGGCCGGAGGTGTGGATCACGACGCGTACCAGTCGGCCACCTTTATCCAGCGCAACCTGCCGCGCGGCACCACCCAGGGGCAATCGTTACAGTTCCTCGGGGCCGCGATTGACCACTACTGCCCCGAACAAGTGGGCGTCGTGCAACAGGCCGGTGCTCACTAGATCCTCGTCACCGTAGTGGCTTGTAGCCGGCATGCAAAGCCACAATGCCGCCGGTCAGGTTGCGCCACCGTACGGCCGCCCATCCGGCCCGTGAAATCTGGTGTGCCAGCGTCGCCTGGTCGGGCCATGCTCTGATCGACTCCGCCAGGTATACGTAGGCGTCGGGATTGCTGGACACCGCCCGCGCCACCCGCGGCAGCGCCCGCATCAAATATTCCTTGTAGGCGGTGGCGAACAGCGCATTGGTGGGTGTGGAGAATTCGCATACCACCAACCGGCCGCCGGGCCGGGTGACGCGCGCCATCTCCTGCAGCGCCGCCTGCGGGTCGACGACGTTGCGCAACCCGAAACTGATGGTGACCGCGTCGAATGCGCCGTCGGCAAACGGCAGACTGGTGGCGTCACCGGCGACTTTCGGCACGTTGCGCGCAGCACCTGCCGCCAGCATCCCGACCGAGAAATCGGCCGCCACACACCACGCCCCGGATTTGCTCAGCTCGACGGTGGATACCGCAGTGCCCGCCGCCAGATCCAGCACCTTCTCACCGGGCCGGATCGCCAGCGCCGAACGGGTGGCTCGCCGCCAGTACCGGTCCTGTCCCAGCGACAGCACGGTGTTGGTCAGGTCATAGCGGCGGGCGACGCCGTCGAACATCGACGCGACATCGTGGGGGTCCTTGTCCAAGGCCGCGCGACTCACGACGGAGACGCTACGCCCGGCGACGATGCAGCCCGCGGAGCGGGTGAGGTGGGGGTACCCCCAGCCGCGCAGCGGCCGGGGGGCGAGGCGGGCAATCGGGCCTCAGCTGTCACTGCCCCTGCGCGTACCGCTTGGCGAACAGTCGCCTTCGGGCAAACGGCGACAGCACCGCCTCGTAGTGGCCGAGCAGCTCGTCACAGATGACCGGCCAGCTGCGGCCGAGCACACTGCGCCGGGCAGCCAGGGCGTAGCGTTGCCGTTCCTGAATCAGGTGGGCGACGGCGGCGGGCAGCCGCGCCTCGAACTCGTCGACGGACAGCAGCAGCCCGGTGCGGCACGGCGTGACGAGGTCACGCGGGCCGCCGGCGTCGGGGGCAATCACCGGCAGCCCCGACGCCAGCGCTTCCTGCACGACCTGGCAGAACGTCTCGTGCTCGCCGGGATGCACGAAGACGTCCATGCTTGCGTACGCCGCGGCGAGGTCTTCGCCATACAACGCACCGGTGAAAACCGCTGTGGGCATTGCCGCTTGGAGCTTGATTCGGTCTACCCCGTCGCCGACGATAACGAGTTGCACCGCATCGCCGGCCCCCAGTGCGATCAACCGATCGACGTGCTTCTCCGGCGCGAGCCGGCCCACGAAACCGACGATCGGCTTGCCATCCGGCGACCAGCGGCGCCTGAGCACCTCACTGCGCGCCGACGGCGCGAACCGTAGCACATCGACCCCGCGCGCCCATCGGTATACGCGCGGAAACCGATGGGCGACAAGCGTTTCCATCGTCACGCTGGACGGCGCCAGGGTGCGGTCGGCGAGGCTGTGCAGGTGGCGAAACCATGCCCACGCCGCCCGTGACGTCATGGGAATGCCGTAGCTCGCCGCGAAACCCGGTACGTCGGTTTGATACACCGCCACCGTCGGCACCCCCAACCAGCGGGCCGCTCGCAGCCCGCCATAGCCGAGCAGCGCCGGCGAAGCCAGATGCACAACGTGAGGATCGAATCCGCGGAGCACGCTCACCATCCGGGGCATGGGCACACCTAGCGGCAGCGTGGTCACCTTCGGAAACATCCGTGACGGCACTCGATGCACACGGATGCCGTCGTAAATGCGCGCGGCAGGGGCTTCACCGGGCGGGGTGTCGGGGGCGATGACGAGGGCTTCGTGACCGGTTCGACGCAGATGCTCGAGTACTCGGAGCACCGAGTTGCTGACACCGTTGACCTGCGGGAGGAACGATTCGGCGACGATCGCAACGCGCACACCACCACAGTGTCAGCGCTGGCTGTCGATAAGGTTGCCTGCGGGCATACGTCGCGCGAAATTTGCAGGTTGGACGCTTTTAGGACCCGGCTGGGCCCGGCCCGGTCCTGGCCTCGGGGCGACGGTCCAGCCACTTGTCCAGCAGTGCCAGAGCGACCAGCGTGACCGTCGCAGCCAGCCAGCCCACCACCGCGATGGATCCTGCCGGGATGATCGCCAACCCGGCGTTGCGGTGCTGCACCCGAACCAAGTTCGGATTGTTCTTGTTGTATTCGACATAAATCCGCATACCCGTCGACAAGTGGGACGGATACAGCACGCCAAGCTCGGGGCGATAGGTGACTCGCTCTGGTGTGACGAATTCGATGGTGGAGCGCAGCGGCCCGGCGCTGAGCACCTCTGCCTGCGCGACGCCCATATTGTGTTTGATCGCAAGGTCGTCGCGCCAGGCGCCGGCCACCAGCAGCACCGACTGCAGCGTGACCAAACCGGTCACGATCAGCACCGCGATCCGGGCCCACCGCAACACAACTCGCGCCCGGGTTGTCGGCGGTTCATCAATGCGGCCATGAATCAGAATGCGCCCCAATACTTTTGGGGATATCACAGGGCCGCCTTGATGGCGGCGTGCAGCTGTCGCAGCGACGACCGGTCCGCCTTGACCTCCAGCACCCGCATACCGGCTCCAGGTTCGTCGAGGGCCGCGTTCAGCTCGTCGACTTCGATCTGCCGGCTCTCCACGTGGTAGGCGCGACACAGCGCGCCCACGTCGACGTCATGCGGGGTCCCGAAGACCCGCGATGACACGTCGGAGAACCTGGGGTCGCCTTGCTCGAGCAGTTCGAAGATGCCGCCGCCGTTGTCATTGGAAACCACGATCGTCAGCCGGCGCGGTGTCGGCTCGGTGGGCCCGATGAGCAGCCCGGAGCTGTCATGGACGAACGTCAGGTCGCCGATCAGCGCGATCGTGCGTCCCTCGTGGGGCCCCTCATATGCCAAAGCCGCCCCGATCGCCGTCGATACGGTGCCGTCGATACCGGCGACTCCACGGTTGGAGCGGACCTGGATGCCGTGGGTGTTCAAACCGACCAGCGCCGCATCGCGGACCGGATTGGACGCCCCGAGCACCAGCTGGTCTCCCGGCCGCAGCGCGTCCGCCACTGCTGCCGCGACGTGCAGGCCGGTGGTCAGCGGGTGCGCCGCGAGCTGACTCCGGACCGCGGCGACCGCATGCCGGTTCACCTCCGCACAGCGGTGCAGCCACGCCGGGTTCGGTGTCCCTGCGGTGACCGCCCGCGTCCCGGTGGCCTGCGAGTTACCCGAGACGTCCGGCCAGCGCGGTCCGGTGGTCAGCGCGTACACCGGCACTTGAGGGTCGGCCAGCAGCGCCGACACCGGCCGGTGCAACGTCGGGCGGCCGAGCATGATCACCTGTTTCGGGCGCAGCAGTGGCAGTGCCAGCGGGTGCAGCGGGTTGCCCCCGGATGGCGGACACGGCGCCGTCGGCTCGGCGACGGTCGGCAAGTGCGCCAGGTTGGGGTGCACGCCCGCGCCGTGTCCGGCGATGACGACCGTGTCGGGTGACACGTCGATTTCCAGCGGCTGGTCGAAGGTGACTGGCGGCGTGTAGGTCCACGGTAGGCCGCCGGGCCGGCCCTGTGGGATTACGGCGCCGTGGGGCTCCGGATCCGGCACCAACGGTTCGCGCAGCGGGATGTCGAAGTGCACGGGGCCGGCGTTAGCAGTGCGAGCGCCGGTAGCGGCCACCAGCACTCGGCAGGTGGCCGATCGCCAGGTGGCGTTCAGCGAATCCAGCCGCGCGGGTGCGTCCTCGGCCAGGCCCAGGCTGATGGTGGCGCGAACCTGGGTGCCGAAGTAGCCCAGCTGCTCCATGGTCTGGTTGGCCCCGGTGCCCAGCAATTCGTAGGGCCGGTTGGCCGACAGCACGATCAGCGGCACCCGCGCGTAGTTGGCCTCCACCACCGCCGGGCCGAGATTGGCCACGGCGGTGCCGGACGTCATGGCGACACACACCGGCGCGCCCGCGGCGATCGCCAGGCCGATGGCCAGATAACCGGCGGTGCGCTCGTCGATCCGAACGTGCAACCGGATCCGGCCGGACCGGTCGGCGTCCTGCAAGGCAAACGCCAGCGGAGCGTTCCGCGACCCAGGGCAGAGCACCACATCGCGGACGCCGCCGCGGATCAGCTCGTCAACGACGACGCGGGCCTGTGTCGTCGAGGGGTTCACTCATACAGCGTGTCACAGCTTGCTGGAGGTCAGGCCTTGACGCTGGCGAAGAACTGCAGCGCCGCCGCGTTGACGGCCTCGGGCCGCTCGAAGAACCCGAGATGACCGGCGTCGGGGATCTGCAGGTAACGGCCGTTAGGCAGCGCGTCGGCGACCTCCCGTCCCAGGTAGGGCGGCGTCAACACGTCGTCGGAGAAGCCGATCACCAGCACCGGCGCGGCGATGGCGCGGTAGGCGGGTAACCGGTTGCTGTAGGGGGCGATGTTCAGCTGGCAACGCGTTCCCGGGGTGGATTTGGTCGGCCAGGTGCTGAACATCGCGATCCAGTCCGCGACCGCATCGTCATCGTTGAGCGTCTTGCGCGAAAAGTTCTCCAGCAAGCGGATTTTCGCGTCGTATGCGCTAGGCAGCTCGATACCGGAGTCGTTCAGCTCGGCCTCGGCGTCGCGAAAGAATTCTCGGGCACGGTCCATGCGGCCGCGAGTGCCCATCAGCACCGCGGCGCTGACCAGCTCGGGCCGGGCGAGCATGAGTTCCTGAGCGATAAAAGCGCCCATCGACATCCCGACGATGCGGGCCGGAGCGGCGTCGAGTTTTTCGATCAGCGCCGCGGTGTCGGCGACCATGGTTTGGGTCGTGAAGCCTTCCGCGTTCTCGGTGGCGCCGATCCCGCGATTGTCGAAGGTGATGACACGGTATCCAGCCGCGAGGAACGCGGGAACCTGATACGGGTGCCAGGTCCGTCCGGCGCCGCCATGGCCGGCGATGAAGACCACAGGCTCACCGGAGCCTCGGTCGTCGTAAGCCAGGTTAATCACCCGCACGACGGTACAAGCAGCGGATAGCACGCCTTGACCCGGTCGATCCACCACTGGCGCCGCTCGGGCGGCGCACCCAGCGCGTGCAGCCGCGCCGGATCGGGCGTTACCGGCCCGACCGGCAGGAAACCGTCGACGGGCCCGGCGGGAACGGCGACGTCTTCGACGAACAGCCCACCGGTGCCCAGCCCGCACGCATGGCGGAGTTGCGGCAGCGCCGCGGCGGCGGTCAACCCGGCGGCGATCCCCACCGCCGAATCGAGCGCGCTGGAGACCACGACCGGGATGTCGATCTGCGCGGCAATATCAAGCAGGGCCGAAATCCCGCCCAGGGGAGCAACTTTGAGCACCGCAATGTCGGCGGCACGGGCACGGACCACGGCGAGCGGGTCGTCGGCCTTGCGGATGCTTTCGTCGGCGGCGATCGGCACCTCGACCCGCCGGCGCAACTCGGCGAGCTCGGCCACGGTCGCGCAGGGTTGCTCCAAATACTCCAGCGGGCCGTCGACGGTCAGGGCGGCTGCGGCCTGCACCGCCGCATCGACGCTCCAGCCGCCGTTGGCGTCCACCCGCACGGTCGGCACAAGTTCCCGCGCGGCGTTGACCCGGTCGACGTCGTCGGCCAGCGTCTGACCGGGCTCGGCGACCTTCACCTTGGCCGTGCGGGCCCCCGGAAACCGGGCCAGCACCTCGCTCACCTGGGCGGCGGCAACGGCGGGCACGGTGGCGTTGATCGGGATGCGGTCGCGTCGTCGTGGCGGCGGCTGGCGGTAGGCGGCCTCGATTCCGGAGGCAAGCCAGTGCGCGGCCTCGTGCGGGCCGTATTCGGTGAATGCCCCGAACTCTCCCCAACCCGCGGGGCCCTCGATCAGCGCGACTTCGCGGGTGGTGATGCCGCGGAACCGCACCCGCATCGGCAGCGCGACGACATGAAGGCGGTCGAGCAGGTCCGCACACGTCGGTGTCACTGCTGGAAAACCTGGCGGCCCGCCAGAAACGTCGCTCGCACCTCAAGGTCGGCGATCTGCTCGGGCGGCACCGTCCGCGGATCGGCCGAGAGCACCACCATGTCCGCGTATTTACCGACCTCCAGGGAGCCGACCACGTCGTCGGCGAACAGCTGCCACGCGGCGTCGATGGTCTGCGCCCGGATCGCCTGCTCGACCGTCAAGCGCTCCTCGGGTGCCAGCACCCGGCCGCTGGGCGCCGTGCGGGTCGCGGCCACGCTGATGTTGCGCAGCGGCTCCTCAGGGGTGACCGGCGGGTCGTTGTGCAACGAGATGCGCATACCGGTGGCCACCGCGGATCCCGCCGGCATCCAACGGGATCCGCGCTCCGGTCCGAACAGACCGTCGACGATGACGTCACCCCAGTAGTGGATCTGGTCGACGAAAATGCTGCAGGTGACACCCAGGTCGGCGGCGCGGCGGAGTTGGTCGGGCCGGATGGCGCCGACGTGTTCGAGCCGTAACCGGTGGTCCTCGCGCGGATTGCGGCGCAGCGCCTCTTCGTAGACATCGAGAATGGTGTCAACACCGGCGTCGCCGTGCACGTGACAGGCCATCTGCCAGCCCAGCGGGAAATAGGCGCCGACGATCTCTGCCAGCTGTTCGCGGGTGTAGTTGGCGTGTCCGCAGGAGCCGGCCGCACCGATCGTGCGGGTGGCGGCGGTGTCCAGGTACGGGAAGGACAGCGCGATGTTGCCGATCCACGGTGAGCCGTCCACCCAGATTTTGATGCCGACCTGGCGCAGCATGTCGTCGCCCTCGCCGGGCGTCGCGTGAGTGGACATCTGCGGGTTGGACATTTCGTAGGTGCGCAGCCGCACCGTCAACTCGCCGCGCAGCTGGTCGAGTAGCGGCCGGAAGGCCGGATCGAACGCCATGTCCGAGCAGGTGGTCAACCCGGCGCGGTTGAGCCGGTCGCATTCGGCGCGCAGCATCGCCGGGTAGCTGCTGGGCTCGATGGCCCCGCCCAGCAGCGGGAACACCGCGCCGATTTCCTCGGCGCTGCCGTCGAGTTCGCCGTCGGCGCCGCGTCCGTAGCGGGCGCCCTTGGGATCGGGGGTGTCGCGGGTGAGCCCGGCGTGCTTGGCGGCGCGCGAATTGAAGAAGGCTTGGTGCCCCGAGTTGTGAATGATCACCAGCGGCCCGTCCGGCGCGATGTCGTCCAGCCAGCTCAACGTCGGCTCGGGAAGCCCGGGCTGCAGCAGCGGATCCCAGCCGTTCAGGTAGGCGCCGGCCGCTCCCCTTGCGGCCGTCTCGCGGCGAACCGCTGCGACGACGTCATCCGCGTCGCGCACGGTGACCGGCCGGATGTCAACGATCCGGTCCGACAGCGCGACGGCCTCCATCAACGGATGGCCATGTGCCTCAATGAATCCGGGCATGACGCAGCCGTCGCCGACGTCGATGGTTGCAGTGTCCGCGCCGATGAACTCGGCCACATCGGACCGGTTGCCGACGGCGATGATCTGCCCGTCGGCGACGGCAAGCGCCTCGGCTGTGGGCCGCGCGGCATCGACGGTGAGCACGGTTCCGGTGACGACGAGATCAGCATCGGCCATGTGCAGCGATCCTAGTGATCCCGGCGGTGTCCGAGGGCGCGGCTGACCAGAATTGCAACACGTTCTAGTCTTGCCGCATGAGTGACGAGCTGTTGCGCAACCCGACCCACAACGGTCACATGCTGGTGGGCGCGCTCAAGCGCCACAAGAACAAGCCGGTGTTGTTCCTCGGCGACACCACGCTGACCGGCGGCCAAATGGCCGACAAGATCAGCCGGTACATTCAGGCTTTCGAGGCGTTGGGTGCGGGCACCGGCGCCGCAGTCGGTCTGCTGTCGCTCAACCGTCCCGAAGTGCTGATCATCATCGGCGCCGGCCAGACCCGGGGCTATCGGCGCACCGCTCTGCACCCACTGGGTTCGCTGGACGATCACGCCTACGTGCTGTCCGACGCCGGCATCAGCTCGCTGATCATCGACCCCAATCCGATGTTCGTCGAGCGTGCCCTGGGGCTGCTGGAAAGGGTGCCGTCGCTCAAGCAGATCTTGACCATCGGTCCGGTGCCCGAGGCGCTGCGAGGTGTTGCTGTCGACCTGTCGGCCGAGGCGGCGAAGTACGAACCGCAGCCGCTGGTCGCCGCGGAGTTGCCGCCGGACCAGATCATCGGCCTGACCTACACCGGTGGCACCACCGGCAAGCCCAAGGGCGTGATGGGCACCGCGCAGTCGATCTCCACCATGACGATGATCCAACTTGCGGAATGGGAATGGCCGGAGGAGCCGCGGTTTTTGATGATCACCCCGCTCTCCCATGCCGGCGCGGCGTATTTTCTGCCGACGTTGGTCAAGGGCGGCGAAATGTACGTGCTGCCCAAATTCGACCCCGCCGAAGTTCTCAAAACCATTGAGGAGAAGCGGATTACGGCCACGTTCGTGGTGCCGTCGATGCTGTACGCGCTAATGGACCACCCGGATTCGCACACCCGGGACCTGTCGTCGCTTCAGACCGTCTATTACGGCGCGTCGGCGATCAACCCGGTGCGGCTGGCCGAGGCGATCCGTCGGTTCGGCAAGATCTTCGCCCAGAACTACGGGCAGTCCGAGGCGCCGATGGCCATTACCTACCTGGCCAAGGGTGACCACGACGACAAGCGGCTCACTTCGTGCGGGCGTCCGACGCTGTTCGCCCGTGTGGCGCTGCTGGGCGAGGACGGCAAGCCGGTACCGCAGGGCGAGCCGGGCGAAATCTGTGTCAGCGGACCGCTGTTGGCCGGCGGTTACTGGAAATTACCTGAGGAAACCTCGCGAACTTTTAGAGACGGCTGGCTGCACACCGGCGATATGGCCCGTGAGGACTCCGACGGCTACTACTACATCGTCGACCGGGTGAAGGACATGATCGTCACCGGCGGCTTCAACGTGTTCCCCCGGGAAGTCGAGGATGTCGTCGCCGAGCATGCGGCGGTCGCGCAGGTGTGCGTGGTCGGGACGCCGGACGAGAAGTGGGGCGAGGCCGTCACCGCGGTGGTGGTGCTGCGCGCCGACGCGCCCCGCGACGACGCCGCGATCGAGACCATGACCGTGCAGATTCAGGCCGCGGTCAAGGAGCGTAAAGGTTCGGTGCAGTCGCCCAAGCGGGTGGTGGTCGTCGACTCGCTGCCGTTGACCGGGCTGGGCAAGCCGGACAAGAAGGCCGTGCGGGCACGGTTCTGGGAAGGCGCCGGACGCGCCGTGGGGTGATTTTCCCTGCGCGAGCAGACGCAGAATCGTACGAGAGACGGCCTTGTGGTGCGATTCTGCGTCTGCTCGCCGGAAATAGTGAGCGGTGCGGGTAGCGTCACTGTCGTGTCCGACAATCAGCGGATCAAGCCACCGTGGTGGCTGAAGCCGGCGAACAAATTGTTCATCCAGATGTCGCGGCTTGGCCTGAGCTTCGGCGGCGAAAGCCCGGTGGTGCTGACCGTACCCGGTCGCAAAACCGGCGCTCCCCGCTCGACGTCGGTTACCCCGATGACGGTCGACGGCAAGCGGTACGTGGTCGGGGGCTTCCCGGGCGCGGATTGGGTCCGAAACGTCCGGGCCGCAAAGGAAGTCACGCTCAGCCGCGGGCGCACGCGGGAGCGTGTCCGGATGGTGGACCTGTCGGCCGAGGAGGCCAGGCCGCTGCTGCGGGTGCGGCCCTCCCCAGTGCCCACTGGTGTCGGCTTCATGAAGCGTTCCGGGCTGGTTGACGAGGGACGCCCCGAGGAGTTCGAGGCACTGGCCGGGATCCGTCCGGTCTTCCGTTTCGACCCGGTGTAATTGCAACGGACGGAGTTCAACACGCTTGAGTGACAACCCCTTTGACGAACAAGCATGGCGTCTCGTCGACGGGTTCGGCGACCTGACCGACATCGCCTACCACCGGCACGTCGAGGACGCCACGGTACGGGTGGCGTTCAACCGTCCCGAGGTGCGCAACGCGTTTCGGCCGCACACCGTCGACGAGCTTTACCGGGTGCTCGACCACGCCCGGATGTCGCCCGATGTGGGTGTGGTGCTGCTGACCGGCAACGGGCCGTCGCCCAAAGACGGCGGCTGGGCGTTTTGTTCTGGCGGCGATCAGCGCATCCGCGGCCGTAGCGGCTATCAATACGCGTCCGGCGAGACCGCCGACACCATCGACGCCGCCCGCGCCGGCCGACTGCACATCCTCGAAGTCCAGCGGCTGATCCGATTCATGCCCAAGGTGGTCATCTGCCTGGTCAACGGGTGGGCCGCCGGCGGCGGGCATAGCCTGCACGTGGTCTGCGACCTGACCCTGGCCAGCCGCCAGCACGCCCGCTTCAAACAGACCGACGCCGACGTCGGCAGCTTCGACGGCGGCTACGGCAGTGCGTACCTGGCCCGTCAGGTGGGCCAGAAATTCGCCCGGGAGATCTTCTTTCTGGGGCGCACCTACACCGCCGAGCAGATGCACCAGATGGGTGCGGTCAACGAGGTCGTCGAGCACGCCGAGCTGGAGCGGGTCGGTGTGCAGTGGGCGGCAGAGATCAACGCCAAATCACCTCAGGCGCAACGAATGCTGAAGTTCGCATTCAACCTGCTCGATGACGGCTTGGTGGGACAACAGCTGTTCGCCGGCGAGGCTACCCGGCTGGCCTATATGACCGACGAGGCCATCGAGGGCCGCGACGCCTTCCTGGAGAAGCGCGTGCCGGACTGGAGCCGGTTTCCGCGGTATTTCTAGGTAGCTAACGTCGAGGTCGACGCCGGCGCGGGATAGGTCGAGGAGGAGGTCGCGCTAACTCGATCTCGGCGACGTAGCGTCGCCACCTAAACTCCGCACGTGAGCAAGAGTCCGCTTCGCCGGTTGACCGACCAGCTAGTGCTGGCGACCATGCGACCGCCCATTGCGCCGCAAGTGCTGGTCAATCGCCCCGCGATCAAGCCTGTGGACCTCGACGGTAAGCGCATCCTGCTCACCGGGGCTTCGTCGGGTATCGGCGAGGCCGCGGCCGAATTGTTAGCCCGCCAGGGCGCCACGGTGGTCGTCGTCGCGCGCCGCCAGGATCTGCTGGATGCGTTGGCAGACCGGATCACGACGGCGGGCGGCACCGCGATGTCGATCCCGTGTGATCTCTCGGACATGGACGCCGTCGACGCACTTGTCGCCGAGGTTGAAAAACGTATCGGTGGAGTCGACATCCTCATCAACAACGCCGGCCGGTCCATCCGCCGGCCACTGGCCGAGTCGCTGGAACGCTGGCACGACGTCGAGCGCACCATGGTGCTCAACTACTACTCGCCGCTGCGACTGATCCGCGGGCTCGCGCCCGGAATGCTCGAGCGCGGCGACGGCCACATCATCAACGTCGCGACGTGGGGCGTGCTGTCGGAGGCATCGCCGCTGTTCGCGGTGTACAACGCATCGAAGGCCGCGCTGTCGGCGGTGAGCCGGGTCATCGAAACCGAGTGGGGCCAAAAGGGTGTGCATTCGACGACCCTGTACTACCCGCTGGTGGCGACGCCGATGATCGCACCGACGAAGGCCTATGCGGGGGTGCCGGCGCTGACGTCAGAGGAGGCCGCCGAATGGATGGTCACCGCCGCGCGCACCCGGCCGGTGCGAATCGCACCGCGGATCGCGATTGTCGCCAAGGCGCTGGACACCTTCGGCCCCCGCTGGGTCAACGCACTCATGCAGCGGCAGAGCATCCAGCCAAACCAGGAAGCCGGTAGCTGAGCCGGCCTATGTGGTAGACACGACGCTATGGAGATCCTCGCCAGCCGGATGCTTTTCCGGCCGGCGGATTATCGGCAGTCGTTGAGTTTCTACCGCGACCAGATAGGCCTGGCGATAGCCCGGGAATACGGCGGGGGCACAGTGTTTTTCGCCGGTCAGTCGTTGCTGGAGCTTGCTGGTTACGGCTCCCCGGACCACTCCCGGGGACCCTTCCCCGGCGCGCTGTGGCTGCAGGTCCGCGACATCGCAGCAACCCAAGCGGAGCTAGAAGGCCGTGGGGTATCGATCACCCGTGCGGCGCGCCGCGAACCGTGGGGTCTGTATGAGATGCACGTGACCGACCCGGACGGAATCACACTGATCTTCGTCGAGGTTCCGGGGGACCACCCGCTACGCCGCGATACCCGAGGTGAACAGCAGGGAAAGTCCGGTTAACTGAGAGGTAACATCTGGCGACGAGTCACAATACACCCGCGCTTCGGCTCTCCCCCCATTCGACAATGGAATCCCTTTACCACCAGAATCAGGCACTGTGAACATCCAATTGTTCCTCTTGGTCATCGTCGTAATCACGGCATTGGCTTTCGATTTCACCAACGGCTTTCACGACACCGGTAACGCGATGGCGACCTCCATCGCCAGTGGCGCGCTTAAGCCGAAGGCAGCGGTCGCACTGTCCGCGGCGCTAAACCTGGTGGGCGCGTTCTTGTCCACCGCCGTCGCGGCCACGATCGCCAAGGGCCTCATCGATTCGAACATCGTGACGCTGGAACTGGTGTTCGCCGGTCTGGTCGGCGGCATCGTCTGGAACCTGCTGACGTGGCTCCTCGGCATTCCCTCCAGTTCTTCGCACGCCCTGATCGGCGGAATTGTCGGAGCCACAATCGCTGCCGTGGGCGCGCACGGGGTGATCTGGAAGGGCGTGGTGTCCAAGGTGCTCATCCCGGCCATTGTGGCCGCGATCCTGGCCATAGTTGTCGGGGCGATAGCCACCTGGCTGGTCTACCGGATCACCCGCGGTGTCCCGCGCAAGAGCAGCGAGAACGGGTTCCGGCGCGGCCAGTGGGGCTCAGCCTCGCTGGTCTCGCTGGCGCACGGCACCGGCGACGCGCAGAAGACGATGGGCATTATCTTCCTGGCGCTGATGTCGTATGGCTCAGTCAGCAAGAGCGCCGCGATGCCGCCGCTGTGGGTCATTGTGAGCTGCGCGTTGGCAATGGCGGCGGGTACCTACCTGGGTGGCTGGCGGATCATCCGTACCCTGGGCAAGGGACTGGTCGAGATCGCATCGCCGCAAGGTATGGCCGCCGAATCGTCTTCGGCCGCAGTTATTCTGCTGTCCTCCCACTTCGGCTACGCACTGTCGACCACCCAGGTCTGCACCGGTTCGGTGCTGGGCAGCGGGGTGGGCAAACCCGGCGGCGAGGTGCGCTGGGGCGTGGCCGGCCGGATGGTGGTCGCGTGGCTGGTCACGCTTCCATTGGCCGGTTTGGTCGGGGCGCTTACCTACTGGATCGTGCACCTCATCGGCGGATACCCCGGTGCGATTATCGGCTTCTCGCTGTTGGTCGCGGTCTCTGCCGTCATCTACATCAGGTCGCGCAGGGTGAAGGTCGACCACAAGAACGTCAACGCCGAGTGGGAAGGCAGCCTGACCGCCGGACTCGACGATTCGGGCCAGCAGCCTCCTCACGATACGGGCGCTAAGGTAGGCGTCCCGTCGTCCCCCGGGTTCGGCTCCGACGACGACACCGTTAGCGCGAGGAACGCCTCATGAGCCAGTTCGGCGAGTGGTTCAACTACGAGGCCACGCTGAAGATCCTGCTCTTCGGCATGCTCGCCGGTGCCGCACTGCCGGCTCTGTTCGCACTAGGGATACGGCTGCAAGCCGCCGGCGCTTCAGACATCAGCACTGACGGCGCCGCACCGCCGCGTAATCCGGTGCTGACTGCGCTCGCCTGGGCGATCTACGGGCTGGTTCTTGCGGTGATCATCATCGGGGTGCTGTATATCGCCCGGGACTTCATCGCCCACCACACCGGGTACCCGTTCCTGGGGGCCAAGCTGAAGTAGCATCGAACGTAGCCCCCGAATACCCCGCCCACGACCGGAGTCGTAGCGAAGTGAACGGATTCCTCAGTTCGATCGTCTCGTGGCTACGCGTGGGATACCCGGAGGGCATCCCACCGACCGACACCTTCCCGGTGCTCGCCCTGCTAACCCGCCGATTGAGCAGCGACGAAGTTATAGCCGTGGCCCATGAGCTGGCCCGGCGCGGGGAGTTCGACGATGTCGACATCGGTGTGTTGATCACCCAGATCACCGACGATTTGCCGGCGCCGGCCGACGTCGAGCGGGTACGGGTGCGGTTGGCGGTCCACGGCTGGCCATTCGATGACGCCGACGAGGCCGAGGGCCCCGCATAGCCGTCCTGCGTGCGCTCAGCGTCCCACCGGGCTCGGCCGCCTCGTCGCTGTTGCCCGCCCTGGAACGGGTGCTCGACGGCCGTGACCCCGCGCTGGTCGCCCTGGCCCCCCACGACGATCGCACGTCGGGTGCTTTGCGGGTGGGCTTACGAGTTGGAGAAGACATCGACGACGACGTGGCCCTGGTGGCTGTGACGTCGGGGACATCGGGAACCACCGGCGCACCCAAGGGTGCCTTGCTGACCGCCGCCGCCCTGACCGCCAGCGCGGCGGCCACCCACGACCGTCTCGGCGGGCCGGGCAGCTGGCTGCTGGCTTTACCGCCGTATCATATCGCCGGGGTGCAGGTGCTGGTGCGCAGCGTGCTTGCCGGCTCGGTGCCCGTCGAGCTGGACGTGTCCGCCGGGTTTGACGTCGCCGAATTACCCAGCGCGGTGAGGCGATTGGGCCCCGGCCGGCGATACACGTCGCTGGTTGTCGCGCAGCTGGCCAAGGCGCTCACCGACCCGACGGCCGCGGCCGCGCTCGCCGAATTGGACGCCGTGCTGCTCGGCGGCGGACCTGCTCCGCGGCGGGTCCTCGAGGCCGCGGCAGCGGTGGGCATCGTGGTGGTCCGCACCTACGGGATGAGCGAGACCGCGGGCGGCTGCGTTTACGACGGTGTTCCGCTGGGCGGGGTGGAGCTACGGGTGCAGACCGACGGGCGCATCGTCATCGGTGGCGCGACGCTGGCCAAGGGCTACCGCAACCCGGTTGACCCTGATCCGTTCGCCGAGCCGGGCTGGTTCCACACCGACGATCTGGGCGCCTTGGACGATTCGGGCGATGCGGGCGTCCTGACCGTGCTGGGCCGCGCCGACGACGCGATCAGCACGGGCGGGTTGACCGTGCTGCCGCAGCCGGTCGAGGCCGCGCTGTGCACCCATCCCGCCGTCAGTGAGTGTGCGGTGTTCGGTCTTGCCGACGACCGGCTGGGCCAGCGGGTGGCTGCCGCGATTGTGGTGAGCGACGGTTGCCTACCGCCGACGCTGGACGCGCTGCGGACACACGTGACACGCAGCTTGGACGCCACCGCCGCGCCGCGCGAGCTGCACATCGTTGACGCGCTGCCGCGACGCGGCATCGGCAAGGTCGACCGGACGGCGTTGGTGCGCCGGTTCGCCGCCGCGGACGATCAATAGGCTGGTCGACCGTGAGGATCGCTCGCCGGGAGGGACTGGCCGTCACGGTCGGGGTTGTGCTGGTGGCGGCGGCGTTTCTCCTACCGCGGCTGAACTGGGGTGTCAAACCGCGGGTCGGTGTCGGCCCGGAGCGGTTCGCCACACACGCCGGAGCCGCACCGATCTTCGGCGAGTGGGAAATCCACGCCAGCTGGGGCACCGGGCCGGCCATTGCCATCGCGGTCGCCGCTGTGGTCTGGGGACCGCTGCTGGCACAACGTCTTTCGTGGCGGGTACTGACGCTGGGTACCTGGGCCACCGCCTGCGGGTGGGCCTTTGCACTGGCGATGATCGACGGCTGGCAACGCGGCTTCGCCGGCCGGTTGACCACAAAAGACGAGTATCTGTCGGAAGTACCCTCCATCACCGACATCCCGGCCGCGGTGCGCACCTTCTCCAGTCGGATTGTCGACTACCAACCGAACTCCTGGACCACCCACGTCTCGGGACATCCGCCGGGTGCGTTGCTGACGTTCGTCTGGCTGGACCGGATCGGCCTGCACGGCGGTGCCTGGGCCGGGTTGCTGTGCCTGCTGGTCGGTTCCAGCGCGGCGGCCGCCGTGGTGATCGCCGTCCGCGCGCTGGCCGATGAGCAAACTGCGCGGCGGGCCGCGCCGTTCGTCGCCGTAGCACCGACGGCGATCTGGGTCGCTGTCTCCGCCGACGGATACTTCGCCGGGGTCGCGGCGTGGGGCATCGCACTGTTGGCCGTGGCGGTGCACCGCCCGGTTCGGTTCCCCGCAGTGACGGCAGCCGCTGCGGGTCTGCTTTTGGGCTGGGGCGTTTTCCTCAACTACGGCCTGATGCTGATGGGCCTTCCGGCATTGGCAATCCTGGTGTCCTCCGAAAAGGGCTGGGCTCACTGGCGAGCGGTCCTGCGGGCGCTCGGCCCGGCAGCGCTTGCCGCAATAGCAGTGGCGGTGACCTTCGCCGTCGCAGGGTTCTACTGGTTCGACGGCTATACCCTGGTGCAGCAACGGTATTGGCAGGGCATCGCCCAACAACGGCCATTTCACTACTGGAGCTGGGCCAACCTGGCGTGTGTGGTGTGCGCGATCGGATTGGGCAGTATCGCCGGAATCAGCCGGGTGTTCGACGTGGCCGCCATCCGCCGCCGCTCCGGTTTTTACCTGTTGCTGTTGGCCATGCTGGCCGCCATCGCCTGCGCGGACTTGAGCATGCTCAGCAAGGCCGAGGTCGAACGGATCTGGCTGCCGTTCACCATCTGGCTCACCGCGGCGCCGGCGCTGCTGCCGGTACGGTCACACCGTGTGTGGCTGGCGCTCAACGCCGCCGGCGCCCTGCTGCTGAACACCATCATCGTCACGAACTGGTAGTTCTGCTACAGGCCGGCCGCGCGGGTGACTCGCGCGAAGCGGCTGGCGGGTCCGCAGGCATCGCGTACCGCGGCGACGTCGTCGACGACGTCGATGTCGGCCAGGCGTTGCACCGGTGTCACGTCAATACCGTTGGCGCGCAGCGCCTTTAATGTCATCCGCCCGGTATCGGGTTGAGACATCGGGACAGTGCGCAGGCATTCTGCCATCGCCGGTGTCCCTACCCCGAGCACCCACCAACCGCCGTCATAGGCCATCCCGAGCACCGCCGGCGCGTCCAGCAGCTGACGCGCGCAACCGGTCAACAAATCGGCGGTTACCTGCGGGGTGTCCATCCCGATTTGCAGCACCGGATAGCCATCGGCGCAGTCAACGTGTGCGTTGGCAAGTCGGTCGGCGAAATCGTCACCGCGCTGCGGAATCACAGTGAAGGACTCCAGCCGTTGGCGGATCTCGGTGGCGCCCGCGGCGGAGTTCAGGTCACCGGTGAATGCCACCACCCGCGCCGCCACCGGCGCGGCGGCCACCGCGTCCAGCGTGTCCAGCAGCGCGGCGGCGGCGATCTCGGCGGCGACCCGGTCACCGACGGTCGCCGCGAGCCGCGTCTTGGCCCGGCCGGGCTCGGGCACCTTGGCGACCACCAGCAGGGTCACCGGCAGGACGCTCATGAAATCACCTTCCAGAAGTCGAGGACCGCGGTGATGCTGCCCCGCAGCGAACCGCTGACCTTCGACTTGCCACCCGTCCGGGGACCATAGCTGACGTCGAGCTCGACCACGCACCAGCCGGCGGCCGCGGCACGCACGAGCAGTTCGAGCGGATAGCCCGACCGTCTATCGACGACACCCAGGTTCAGCAGCGCCCCCCGGCGGGCTACTCGCATCGGCGCGATGTCGTGCACCGGCAGGCCGTGGCGGGTACGCAGCCGCCAGCTCATCACCACGGTGCCCACCCGGGCGACCCACGGCCAGTGCAGCCCGGATACCGGCCGGCGCCGGCCGATCACCAGGTCGGTGCCCCGCTCGAGCGCGGCGACGAGCCGCGGCAAGTCACCGGCATCCATCGAGCCGTCGGCGTCGATGACCGCCACGATCGGGGTCGTGGCGGCGACCACGCCCGCGTGCACCGCCGAGCCGTACCCGGCCTGCGGCTCGACGACGACCTGGGCACCGTGACGGCGCGCGACCCCGGCGGTGTCGTCGGTGCTGTTGTTGTCGACCACCAGCGCCCGATAGCCGGCGGGAATGGAGGCCAGCACCCCCGGCAGCGACTCCTCCTCGTTGAGACAGGGCAGCACCACCGTGACCAGATCGTCGGGGTCGGACATGCCATCCGACTCTAGGGGCGCGATGAGAAGCCGTGCTGGCCGCCGCCGCTGTGAGGCTGCTGCGGGGTCACCGACTGCTGCGTGTGCGTCGGCGGCACGGTCTGCTGCGTTTGTGTTTGCGTGTGCGTCGGCGCCGGCGCCTGGGTCGTTGCCTTCGTGCTCGGCGCGGTCGTCGGCGGGGGCGTTGTCGTCGGCGGGGGCGTTGTCGTCGGCGTTGTCGTCGGCGGGGGCGTTGTCGTCGGCGCCGTGGTCGTCGGCGCCGTGGTCGTCGCCGTAGTGGTCGTCGCCGCCGTGGTCGTCGCCGTAGTGGTCGTCGCCGTAGTGGTCGTCGGCGCCGTGGTCGTCGGCGCCGTGGTCGTCGGCGCCGTAGTCGTCGGCGCCGTAGTCGTCGGCGCCGTGGTCGTCGGCGGCGGGTAATTCGGGTGCCACCCTGGGGACGGAACGATGATCGGAATCGGCAGCGGCACAACCGGGTTCGGGTTGGGTACGAAACCGGGAGTGCCCGGCCCGCCCACGGCGGGCGGTGCTACCTGCTGCGGGACCGAGCCCCCGCTCGTCGGGGCCGGAATGGTGCCGCCCTGGAATCCGGCGTCGGGCTGATTAGCCGGGGGCGGTGGCACTGGCGCTTGTTGCTGCGTCGGCAATAGCGGCATGAACTTGCCCGGAGCGGCGTTCTGGTGTCCCACCACCGGCTGTTGACTCGCGGTCGGACGAATCGCGACCGTCACGGCCACGGCCAGCGACGCGAAACCGATGACCGCGAAGGCGATGACAGCATTGCTGATCAGCAACGCTCGCCGGTTGAGCCGCGCCGGCCCGGCCTCGGCCTCGTCGAGGTCGTCGTATTCCTCAAATTCCGGGCCGTACTCGTCCATCTCCACGGGGAGCAGCTCGGAATCGCCGGCCATCGAGTACGCCAGCTGCGGCTCCTGCGCATTCGGATCCGCGGACTCAGATGCCGGCGCGACCGTCGTCTCGTCTCCGGTGAGCCCGGCCGCCGGGGCCATCGCGGTCGCATCGCCGGTGAGCCCGGCCGCCGGGGCCATCGCGGTCGCATCGCCGGTGAGCCCGGCCGCCGGGGCCATCGCGGTCGCATCGCCGGCCGACAACGCCGCTTGCGGCGCGCCGGCCATCGCGGCACCACGGGCGAGCGCAAAGGTGGGGTCGTCGGCGATCTCCACCCGCATGGTCGACGCGTCGCGGAACTGATCGGCGACGCGGGCGAGGTCGGGAGATGCGCCTAGCAGGTAAACATCGCCCGGCGCGTCGGGCCGGGCGCTGAGTCTGGCCATCATCGTGTTGAACGTGGCGGCGGCGTCGGCGCCCGCGAGCGGCTCTTTGGCCAGCACGGTCGGCGGTGCGCCCTCGTCGCCGGTAGCCAAACCCGCCACCGACAGCGTTGCCGTCTCGTCGTCCATCAACAGCGCGGCACCGGGCCGGCCGGTCGCCCGCATCAAAGCGGCCACCGCCTGCGACTCCGACAGCACCGCGACGTTGGAGACGCCGGAATCTTCCAGCGCTTGACGCAGCCGGGCGACTTTCAGATCGTCGGTCCAGCACAGCCGGGTGCCGACCAGCCGGTGGTTCTCCTCGACCAGTAGCCGATTCGTCCCGACCACGGTTTCGGTCAGTTTCTCGATCGGATTGTCACCGAGGTCAACGACGGATTGGTCGATCACGTCAGTACCCGGTGCGCCCGGCCCCACAAGCGCCAAGCGGGCAACGGGGCCTGTGACCGCAACCCCCAAAACGACGTCCATCCCGCTTCTCCTTCGGCCGGCTACCCCACAGCCAGCAATGTCCCGGCATCATTACACTTGCGATACCGTCGGCAGTATCAGTCATTCGGGCAACAAGGTTCGCCTACTAGCGCAGCGTAACCAGCTTCTCGAATGACGGGACGGTCGCCGCGGATCGTCTCCGCGCCAACGACCTGTCTGCGCCACTGTCACGGCGGCCGAACGGAGAATATGTTCGCAAGCGAGCAGTGCAGCCGGCTCGGCAGGATATCCCCTCGCTGCACCACCGAACGTGTGCCAAGAGTAACCGTCCTTGATTCCCGGGGGGCATCGTGAGCCAGAACAGCGACGACACGCCTACCGGCCCCATTGGCGGGCAGGCGCAGCGAACACCTCCGGCCACCGCAGTCCGCCCTCAGGCCGCGGCCGTGGGGAGCCGGACCGCGGCGGCAGATCCGGCGCGGCGATGGAACATCGCCAACGACCTGACCGCCGTCGCGCTCGTCGTCATCGCGTTGTTCTTGCCGTGGAATTTGTATTTCGGGGTCGGGATTCCCGGCAGCAACGCTGCCCTCTTCGCGGTGCTGCTCGCGGTGACGCTGCTCTCGATTGTTTCTGTTGCCGTGGCCGGTTCCTGGAGGTCGTCCGGCGCGCGGTTCAACCCTGAAACGGCCGGCCGGCTTCGGCTGGGACTCAATGTCCCCTATCTACTGCTGGTGCTGGCCTTTGTTGGGTTCGACGCGGTCCAAACCGTCCGATTCGGTGGCACCGTCAACGTGCCAGGCGGTGTCGGGCCTGGGGCATGGGTGGGCATCGCCGGCTCGCTGTTGAGCGCCCAAACGGGGATCACCGGCGCACGCACCGGACCGGTACCAGAAGGCGACGAGCTCACCGGTGGGCTGAGGTCCGCCCGAATCATCGGCTACGCGTCGATGGTTGGTGCAGTGCTCAGCTTTGGCTTCAACCTGTATTGGCGGCTCAGGTACGCGCTGCAAAGCACGGGCGGTGCGGCTGACTTCGGCAAGCAGAACATCGCGGTCATTGCGACCGCGGTGGTGTACGGCGTGGTGGCGTTGGTCGCCGTCCTGGTCGCGTCCAGATGGTTGCTGCACAGCACCACGGCAACGCGGCTGGCGACCGTTGCGCTCGGTGCATCGGCGCTGGTCGCCGGGATCATCGTGTGGAGCCTGCCCGTCGGTCGTGACATCGACGCATTCCACGGCATCGCGCAGAACACATCGACCGCAGGGGTTGGGTTCGAGGGCTATCTGGCGTGGGCGGCGGCCGCGGCGATTTTTGCGCCCCGAGCACTTTTCGCACTGTCCGGCCACCGGAACACGTCGGCGAGCGAGGAAAGTGCCTGGCGGGCAGCGGCCCGAAATGGCTTGCTGCTCATCGCGGTATGGTGCCTGGGGTCGATGGCGATGAGGATCACCGACCTCTTCGTCGCCGTGAGTCTCGATTACCCCTTCTCGCGATACGACAGCATGGTGCTGGCCGCGTTCGACTTGGTCACCGCGGTCCTTGCGATCTGGCTGCGCCTCAATCTGGCCAACGCCGCCCTCTCCGCGAGATTGATCACGTCGCTGTGCGGACTCGTCACTACGCTGAGCGTTGCTCGCGTCGTCGTGGGCTTCGCGCTGACGCCACGGTTCGCGGCATCGCCTAATTCCCCCGCGCACCACCCGGTTTACGGAAACAACCTCGCCCAGCAGATCACCAGCACCTTCGACGTGACGCTGTGTGGGCTCGGCTTAAGTATCCTCGCGGCCGCCATCATCACGGGTCACCTCAGCGGCCGACGCCTACGACGCCAAGCTCGCCGCGGCCCCCGTAAGCGTGCTGTGCCGGCGGGCGCTCACCAGGGCCCGGCTGCACCGACGACTCGAGTCCGGGTGGGCCGCACTGCCCCGCCGTCGGCCGCGGCGACCACCCGTATCCGGACCGCTGCCCCCGGCGCGGACACGGAATCACCGACCACCGTGATACCGCAGGTTTCTTCGGCTCCCCGGATCTTCCGGGGCGACGACTCTGCCACGCGGCAGATACCCGTCCAGAAGCCCAAGATCTACCGGCCGCCGCAGACGTAAAGCGGTTACCGAAGCCGCGCGAATGCGAATCCGCGCAGGCCGTCGGCCGGGTCAATGGCCGCACGGAAACCCAAGACCTCGGCGGCGCGGGCGGGATCGGCCACGATGTGGCGCACGTCGCCGCTGCGGTACCGGCCGGTGATCACCGGCGAGAGCGAACCGCCACGCGCATCGCACAGCGCCGTGGCCACCTCCAGAATCGAGATCGGCCGCCCGGAGCAGACGTTAACGGCGGTGAAGCCATCGCGGTCGGCCATCGCCGCGAGATTGGCGGCGGCCACGTCTTCGACGTGGACGAAGTCGCGCATCTGACCGCCGTCCTCGAAAACCTTTGGCGGCTCGCCCTTTTCCAATGCCGACCGGAAGATCGCCGCCACGCCGGAATACGGGGTGTCGCGCGGCATGCCGGGGCCGTAGACATTGTGGTAGCGCAGCGCCACCACCGAGCCGCCGGTTGCCTCCGACCACGCGAGCGCGTAATGCTCCTGCGCGGTCTTGCTGGCGGCATACAGGCTGCGCGGCCGCAGCGCGGCATCCTCGTCGACGAGGCGCCACACCAGCTCCTCCCCACCGATCGGGCAGCGGTGCTCGAAGATCCCGGCACCGAGGTCGGCGCGCCGCCGCGGCAGCGGGTCAACTTGTCCGTGCTGTCCACAGTGGTAACGGCCCTGCCCGTACACCACCATCGACGACGCCAGCACCAAACGGCGCACCCCGGCGGCGAACATCTGCGCCAGTAACACCGTCGTGGCGAAATCGTTGTGTGCACCGTAGGCGGGCGCGTCGGCGGCGTCCACGCCCGCACCCACCATCGCTGCCTGATGACACACGAGGTCCACACCGTCCAACAGCGGGGCCAGCGCCTCGCCGTCACGGACATCGACTCTATGACATCCCCGAGGCAGCACCGGATTTCGGCCGTGTGCGGCGGGCAGCAACGCATCGACGGCGACCACGTCGTGACCTGCCGCCCGCAGCGCCGCGTCCACCCGCGACCCGATGAAGCCGGCCGCGCCGGTGAGCAACACCCTCATGGCAGCTCCACGGGCAACGTGACGCCGGTGTGCGGCTGGCAGTGGGTGCAGGTGCGTTGGGCGGCGACCCGGCCGATCGCCTCGCGCACCAGCTTTTTCAACAGGTCCATGTTTCTTTTGAATTGGTCGAACACGTCGACAGCCTTCACACCCTCGCCGGCCCGCACGCCGGCGTCCAGGTCGGTTACCAAAGCGATTGTGGCATAGCATATTTCGAGTTCCCGGGCGAGCACCGCCTCCGGATAGCCGGTCATGTTGACCAGGCTGAACCCGGCGGAGGCGAACCAGCGGCTTTCCGCGCGGGTGGAAAAGCGCGGGCCCTGGATCACCACCATGGTGCCGCCGTCGACCACACCGGGCAGGCCGGTGACCGCGGCGCGCAAGGTGGGGCAGTACGGATCGGCGAAGTCGACATGGATTGCGCCGGAGTCGAAGTAGGTGTCGGCACGGCCACTGGTGCGGTCTACCAGCTGGTCGGGCACCACCACTGCACCCGGACCGTTTTCGGGGTTGAGGCTGCCGACCGCGCACGGGCCGAACACCCGCCGCACCCCGAGCTTGCGCAATGCCCACATGTTGGCCCGGTACGGCACGGTGTGCGCCGAGAATTCGTGGGTTACACCGTGCCGGGGCAGGAAGGCGACCTCGTGCTCGCCGACGGTGCCTATCGTGACCGGGGCGCTGGGTCGGCCGTAGGGGGTGTCCACGGTGATGGTGCGGGCTTTGCTTCCAGAAGGGGATCCAAAGAAGGTGTAGAAGCCGCTGCCGCCGATGACTCCGAGCATCCGCCCATTGTGGTGCATGGCCCTGGTTTGATTGCGGGTGTGGGGCAACGGCAGGATGCGTGCGTGGCCAGTTTCGGGCAGTGGATCTCGGGGGCGCGGCCGCGGACGCTGCCCAATGCGGTGGCCCCGGTCGTCGCGGGCACCGGTGCTGCGGCGTGGCAGCACTGTGCGGTGTGGTGGAAAGCGCTGCTGGCGCTGGCTGTCGCGGTCGCGCTCACCATCGGCGTCAACTACGCCAACGATTACTCTGACGGCATCCGTGGCACCGACGACGACCGAGTCGGCCCGGTGCGGCTGGTGGGCTCGCGGCTGGCGACCCCAAGATCGGTGTTGACCGCGGCGCTGGCGAGCCTGACGGTCGGCGCGCTCGCCGGGTTCGCGCTGGCGCTGTACAGTGCGCCGTGGCTGATCGTAGTGGGCGCCGCCTGCATCGCCGGGGCCTGGCTGTATACCGGTGGGTCGAAACCCTACGGCTACGCCGGTTTTGGTGAGATCGCGGTGTTCGTGTTCTTCGGCCTGGTCGCCGTGCTCGGCACCGAGTACACCCAGGCGTTGCGGGTGGACTGGGTGGGCCTGGTGCTGGCGGTGTCAATCGGGGCGCTGTCGTCGTCGGTGCTGGTCGCCAACAACCTGCGGGATATCCCCACCGACGCGCGGTCTGCAAAGATCACCCTGGCGGTGCGACTGGGCGATGCCCGCACCCGCATCCTGTACCAGGCGCTGCTGGCGACCGCCGGTGTCTCGACCCTGGTGCTGATGGTGGCGACGCCGTGGTGCGCCGTGGGATTGGTGGCCACGCCGCTGGCCCTGCGCGCCGTGGGCCCGGTGCGATCCGGCCGCGGCGGGCCCGAGCTGATCCCGACGCTGCGTGACACCGGGCTGGCGATGGTGGTGTGGGCGATCGCGGTGGCAGCGGCGTTGGCGCTAGCCGCCTAAGCGCGCGGAGAACAACCGTCAACTCCGTCAATCGCGCCGTTCCTTTCCGAAGACATCGACGGATCCGATAACAATGAGGGATTGCCGTCGGGACTGACGGCCGTTCGCCACCAGCTGGATGACACCGATCGAGGACCGCAATGAAGCAGATCGCCGCGACCAGTGGGCCCAAAAACACCGGATTGCTCAGCGTGGGGGCCTACCGCCCGCAGCGGGTGGTCACCAATGACGAGTTATGCCAGAACATCGACTCTTCCGACCAATGGATCTATTCGCGAACCGGGATAAAAACGCGCCGATTCGCCGCTCGCGAAGAGTCCGCCGCTTCTATGGCGATCGAGGCCGGTCGACAGGCGATTTCGAACGCCTCACTCACAGCGGCCGACATCGACGGCGTGATCGTTGCCACCAGCACCCATTTTCTGCAGACCCCAGCCTGTGCCCCAGCGGTCGCGGCGGCCTTAGGCACGACGTGTGTGCCGGCATTCGATATCTCGGCGGGGTGCGCCGGCTTCGGATACGCGCTCGGCGTGGCTGCCGACATGATCCGAAGCGGAAGCGCCGCCAAGCTGCTGGTCGTCGGTTCGGAGAAACTGTCCCCGACAGTGGACATGGCCGACCGTAGCAACTGCTTCATATTCGCCGACGGCGCGGCTGGAGTCGTGGTGGGCGAGACGCCCGTTCAAGGTATTGGACCGACCGTCTGGGGTAGTGAGGGTGAACAGGCCACGGCCATACGCCAGGACATTGACTGGATCGCCTATACGGAGGACCCAACCGGCCCACGGCCGTTTCTGCGGCTTGAAGGCAGCGCGGTCTTCCGTTGGGCGGCATTCGAAATGGGCAAAGTCGGTCGGCAGGCCATGGACGCAGCAGGAATCAGACCCGACGAAATCGAGGTGTTCGTCCCTCACCAAGCCAATAGCCGAATCAACGAAGTACTAGCCAAGAGCCTTCAGTTGCGGCCGGACGCGGTCGTCGCCAACGACATCGAGCACACCGGAAACACGTCCGCGGCTTCCATTCCCCTGGCGATGGCAGAACTACTGGCAACCGGGGCGGCCAAGCCCGGCGATCTGGCCCTGCTGATCGGATACGGCGCGGGCCTGAGCTATGCCGCACAGGTCGTGCGGATGCCAAACGGCTGAGCGCCGCCTCACTCCGCCCCGGGTCGAGCGTCGGGCCCCTCGTCAGGCACAGCGTCACCGTGCAGCCGGGCTTGCAGTTGTTCGCGTTCCCGTCGCCGGCGTTCGGCGGCTATCGCAAGCCCTGCGGTAGCGCGCCGGCGCAGTGGGCCGAACACCCAGATACCCAGGGGCATTGCGATGATCAGAGCGAACAGCGTGGCGACGACGATGGGGAACTGGGTGACTCCCAGCAAGCGCGCGACGCCGTAGACGACGCCGGTCAGTACGACCGCCAGCAGCAACCGCGCCGCCGCATAGAGCAAAACGTCGACGACGACGCGGTTTCCGGTGCGCTCGCCCTTGCCGTCCCCGGTGCTGTTGTCGCTAGGTCCTTCTGACACAGGCTGAGCCTACGACGCGGGTATATTCGCTGAAAGGAGGTGTTGAGTGCTCTACCTGCTGCTCGTCCTGATTTTGGGGACGCTGATCTACGTCGGCTGGCGTGCAGCGCGGTCACAGGCCAACCGGCCGAAGACGCGCGTTATCGGACCCGACGACGATCCGGAGTTCTTGCGGCGGCTAGGCCACGGGGACAACAACCCCCGCTAAACACTCGCTCAGCCCAGGCCCGGGTTGCGCTGCTCGCCGGGGAACCCGTCGACGACAACGGCTGCCAGCTCGGTGAGCGCTTCGCGTGTCCCCCGCCGTAACCTGTCCAGGCTGATCTCGGCGCCCTCCTCCAGATGAGGGTCGAATGGCACCAGCTGGACAGCGCGGCAACGGCGGGCGAAGTGATCGATCACCTTGTTCATGTCGACCTTGCCTGTCCGTGGCCGCACCGCGTTGATGACCGCGATCGAGTTACGGACCAGCTCCTCGTGGCCGTGCGCATCCAGCCAGTCCAGCGTTGCCGAGGCGCTGCGCGCGCCGTCGATGGATCCCGAGCTGACGACGATGAGAACGTCGGCCTTGTCCAGCACCGACGACATCGCCGAGTGCAGGAGCCCGGTGCCGCAGTCGGTGAGCACCAAGCCGTAGAACCGCTCCAGGATGTCCAGGGCGCGGGTGTAGTCGTCGGCGCTGAAAGCCTCTGATACGGACGGATCGGTTTCCGACGCCAGCACTTCCAGCCCGCTCGGGCCTTTCGAGGTGTAGCGGCGGACGTCGCTGTAGCGCTCGATGGTTCCGGCGTCATGCAGCAGCTCACGCACCGTCGCCGCCGTCTCCAGCGGGACCTTCTGGCTCAGGGTGCCGCGGTCGGGATTGGCGTCTACGGCCACCACCCGGTCGCCGCGGATGGAGGCGAAGGTGGTTCCCAGCGTCGCGGCGATGGTGGTCTTGCCGACGCCACCCTTCAGCGACAGCAACGCGATCCGGTAGCAACCCCGCAAGGGCCGGTTAACCTGGGCCACCAGGTTGTTGTAACGGGCAGCCCGGGGACTCTCGCCCACGTTGATCAGCTGACCGGACAACACATACAGCAACCGGCGCCAGCCCTCGGAGGGCGGCGGTTTGACCGGCCGCAAGAGCATGCTGGTTGACAGTTCCGGATACGGCGAGTGAGGCAGGGGCTCCGGGCGGCGCGGGGCTTCGGCGGGCGGCGCGTCGGCCGGGCCCGTGTAGTAGGCGCCGTACGCCGTCGCATCGACCCGCGGGATACCGGTAACCGGTGTGGAATCCCAGTGCTGCATCCCGGCGGATACCGGTGGGGTGAGTTGTGCCGTCTCCCGCCTGTCGGGACCGGGCACCCGTCGCTCCGTGCGGAACCCGGCGAAGGCGCGGGTTGGCGCTTCGCCTCCGGCCTCCGGCGGCTGTTCGCCGGGGGGTGGCCCCTGAGGTGGCAACTGCGTTGTCGGTTGATCGGGCGCCCCCACGCCCGTCGTTGGATGCTCGGACACGTGCACTCCCCCTTGTCGGAGCTACTTGGGTCGGTTGCTAATTGTCAGCCCACGCCCGCATAAGAATGCAGACCCACGGTAACCAGATTAACGAAGAACAAATTGAAGACCATGGCCACGAACCCCGCGACGTTGATCCAGGCGGCTTTCCTGTCCCGCCATCCCGCCGTAGACCTGGCGTGCAGGTAGGCGGCGTAGATCACCCACGCGACGAAAGACACCGTCTCCTTGGGATCCCAGCCCCAATACCTGCCCCAGGCTTCCTCGGCCCAGATAGCACCGAAAATGACGCCGAAGCCGAATACGGGGAACGCGAAGATCGTGGTCCGGTAGGCGATACGGTCCAAGGTCTGCTCGTCGGGCAACCGCTGCACCACGCCGGCAAGCGCACCTGCAGGGTCTTCAGGGTCGGGATCACCCAGTCGCGAAGTGCGCAGCAAGAACAGGATGCTGGCAATGCCGGCGACCAGGAACACCCCGGACCCCAGGCTGACGACCGAGACGTGAATGGGCAGCCAGTAGGACTGCAGCGCGGGCATCACCGGTGCGGCGTTGGCGTAGAGCCAGCGTCCGGAAACCGTGAGCAGGATCAGTACCGGTACCAGCAGGAAGACCCACAGCGCGCGGTATTGCGGGCGCCGCAAGACGAACGCCCCGGCGATCAGCCCGCACAAGCACGTCAGGTTGATGAACTCGTACATGTTGCCCCACGGCACCCGCAGGGTGGCCAGGCCGCGCAGCACGATGCACGCCAGCAGTAGCCCGGTGCCGAGGTAGACCACGGCCAGCCCGGCCCGCCCGACGCGTTCGTCGAACGGCCGCCTGTCAGCGTCCTCCACGATGCCGGGGGTGGTGCTGTCGGCGCCGACCGCACCGACCAGTACCCGGGCGCGTTCGTCTGCGCGGCGGCCGCCGACGTAAGCCAGCTCGAACGCCAGCAGCAGCAACGCGATCACCAGGGCCACCACGGCCGACGTGAACGCCCAGTCGGAGTAGCGCGCCAGGCCGATGTTGACGTGCATTGTGTTCATTTGACGTCCACCTGAGAACTCCTTCTGGACGCTGCGGGCGTCTCGACGCGGTCTGGGGGTACTCCCCCGCACGCGGGAGGTGCCCCCACCCGCTTGCGGGGGACCGCGGCCGGTTGGCCGAGTCCCGCCAATAACCGCTCGGTCAACCGCTCGAACTCGTCGCCCCAACCGGAGTTGTCGGTGCGCGCCAGGCCGCCCAGTTCGACGTTCACCGTACCCGGCGCCTCGTCGACAACAGGCGTCAGACGTACCCACACCCGGCGGCGGCGCACCAGCAGCGACACCAGCAGCCCGGCCATCATCGTGATGGCGAAGACCAGCACCCAGGTCTGGCCCGGATCGTGGGAGACCTGCAGGTTGACGAACGGCACCGCACCTTCGAAGCGGACGACGGTGCCGGCGGCCGGGCCCTGATCGATCCGCACCTCCTGGCCGGCGCGCAGGTTGACCCGCTTTTCCTTGGTCAGCCGGCCCTGCTCGATCAGTCGAGGATCCAGGGTGAACAGTGACTGGGGCCGCCCGCTGTCCAGGCCGGTGTCGCCGCGGTAGATGTCGATGGCCACCGCGGGGGCGTTCAGGGCCGGGAACCGCGACGACAACAGGGTGCCGTCGAGCTGCTCGGTCGGCGCCAGCAGACCCTGGATTGCGATCTCGTGCTTGCGCCGTTCGCCGGGATTGGGATAGTCGCCGGCGGGCGGATCGATACGCGCCACACCCGACGACAGCAGGGTTTGCGGATTGTCGGGTCGCCACTGCACGGTCGACGTGCGCGTCTGCCCGTCCGGGAACGTGACGGTGAAGGTGGGCGCGTAGCCGTGACCCTGCAGATACACCCGGTCACCGCCGACCCGCAGCGGATGGTTGACCTCGAGCAGGTAATGCCGCCAACTGTTGGCCGCCAGATCGTTGCCGGACTGGTAGTCGATGTCCGCGGCGAACGAGGTGGCCTGCCCCGACGGCAGGTAGTGCGCCGCAAAATCGTTGACCCGGATGCAAATCGGGTGCAGCGAGGTGCCGTCGACGGTGTTGCCGGCGCGGAACGAATCGAACGCGGCCGGCGATGCCGAGCAGAAGCCAGGGCCGCCGTCGGCAATGACGATGACGTTGCCCTCGTAGCCGAACAGCTTGCCGACAGCCACCGCGACCAGCAGGCCCAGCAACGAGAAGTGAAAGACAATGTTGCCGAATTCGCGCAGGTAGCCCCTCTCGGCGGATACTTCCACGGCTTCTGAAACGGCGCCGTCGTCGTGGCGGATCGCCGTGCGCCACCCGCGCAGCCGCTCGGTGGCCGCGATCGCCAGTGCATTCAGCTGCCCGGGGCCGGCGAGGATCTGGGAGCTGGCGTGCTTGGGCAGCCGGGCCAGGTTGCGCGGGGCGACAACCGGAGTGGCGCGCAGGCTGCGGACGTGCTCGCCCATCCGCGGGGTCAGGCAGCCGACCAGGGACACGAACAGCAAGACGTAGATGGCCGTGAACCAGAAGCTGGAGAACACGTCGAAGGCCTGCAGCCGATCCAGCCACGGCCCGATCACCCGGTGGGCGGCCAAGTAGTCGTCGACCCTGCCGGCGTTCAGGCTGCGCTGCGGCAGCAGAGCGCCGGGTATCGCACCAAGCGCGAGCAGGAACAACAGCACCAGCGCGGTGCCCATCGAGGTCAACGCGCGCCAGGTGTTGCGCGCCTTCTGCGCGAGCAGACGCAGAATCGCACCAAAACGGTACGTTTTGGGCGATTCTGCGTCTGCTCGCGCGTCAACTTGCGTGCTCAAATCGGCAACCTCACGTCGGACACGAACGCGTCGCGCAGCCATGAGACGAACTCGTTCCACACCCCGGTCACCAGTAGGGCACCGACCATGATCAGCAGCGCGCCGCCGAAGATCTGGATGGCCCTGGTATGCCGGCGCAGCCAGCCCAGGCCCGCCACCGCCCCCGCCGAGCCGAACGCCAGCAGCACGAACGGGATGCCCAGTCCCAGGCAGTACGCGATCACCAACACGATTCCCCGGGCCACGCTCGCGCCGTCGGTGGCCGAGGTGACGGTGATCACCCCGGCCAGCGTCGGCCCCAGGCACGGCGTCCAGCCCAACGCGAACACCGCGCCCAGCACCGGCGCCCCCGCGACGGTCGTCAATTGCCGTGGACTGAACCGGGCCTGGCGCTGCAGGGCCGGGATGAGGCCCACGAACACCAGCCCCATGACGATGGTCAGCACGCCCCCGGCCCGTTGCAGCAGGATCTGGTTGGTGATCAGCGTGGTCGTCATGCCGAGGACCGCGACGGTGCCGAGCACGAACACTGTGGTGAACCCGGCGACGAACAACGCCGCGGACCCCGCGACCCGCCACCGGGCGGACGGTGGGGCTTTGATCGCACCCGGTTGCGGCTGCTCATCAACGCCCACAACAGCCGCCAGGTACGACAGATAGCCGGGCACCAGTGGCACCACGCACGGTGAGGCGAACGACACCAGCCCCGCCAGCAGGCACACGCCCAGCGCCACCAGCAGCGGGCCGGCGGCGGCGATCTCGGTGAATCCGGTCATTGCCGTCCCGGCGTGGTCTGGCCCGCCGGGGATTCTTGCGCCACCCGCTGCACCACGGGCTGCAGGTCCCCGGCCAGCAATTCACGCAGAAACACCGCCGCCACCCGGTGCTGGCGGTCGAGGACCAGCGTGGACGGGATGACGGTGGTGGGGTACTTGCCGCCGAAGGCGATCAGGGTGCGCATCGCCGGGTCGTAGATCGACGGGAACGTCACGTGGCGGTCATTGACGAAGTCCAGCGCCGCCTGCCGGTTGTTGTCGCGGACGTCGATACCGAGAAAGGACACCCCGGCGGCGCGGGTGGCGTCATACACCTGCTGCAGCTGGCTGACCTCGGCCCGGCATGGTCCGCACCACTGCCCCCAGAAGTTGATGACGACGACCCGGCCGGCGAAGTCGTCGAGCGAGCGGGTATGCGCGGGGTCGGCCAGGTCCGGCCCGGACAGCGGGCCCGGGCGACCACGGCTGGAGGGCGGATCGTAGTAGATGTCGGTCTTGCCGCCGGGCGAGACGAACTCGAAGGTGCCGCCTTGGGCTACCGCATCGCGGCCGGAACAGCCCGTCAGAAGGCTGGGGAGAAGGGCCGCCAATACGGCCCCGGCCATCGCCAGACGCCACATGATCAAGCGCCCGCCGGTTGGCAGTACTCGACGTCGACCAGCCGGTCGCCCTCGTACACCAGAGTGGTCACCGAGGCGAGCGCGCATTCGCGTCGCCGCGGGTCGTGCCAGAGTCGCTTGCCGGTCAAGTGGAGCCGCAGGGTCCATACCGGCAGTTGGTGGCTGACGCAGACCACTTCGTGGCCGGCGCCGCGGGCGCGGGCCTTGTCCACCACGGTCGTCATCCGCGCCGCGATCTCGGCATAGGGTTCGCCCCATGTCGGCGTGAACGGATTGCGCAGCTGCCACCACACCCGCGGGTCCCGCCAGGCACCGTCGCCCGGGCCGACCCGGCGGCCCTCGAAGAAGTTCGCCGATTCGATCAGGTCGGGGTCGGTGTCCACGGGCAGGGCGTGCGTCGCGGCGATGGGCGCGGCGGTTTCCTGGGCCCGTTGCAGCGGAGAGGCGATCACCGCGACGATGTCGCGATCGGCCAGCGCGCCGGCGACTGCATGCGCTTGCGCCTTGCCCGTTTCGGACAACTGGAATCCGGGCAGCCGGCCGTACAGGATGCCGCTGGGGTTGTGTACCTCGCCGTGGCGCACCACGTGAACCCGGGTTTGCTCAGCCATCAGGCGCGGTCCTCTCGGGCGGCGGCGCGGGCTGCGGTTGGCAATGCTTCGGCGATCCGGTCGAACGCGGTGTCGTCCAGCGCCGCCGAGACGAACCATGCCTCGAAGGCACTGCACGGCGGGTAGACGCCCGCGTCCAGCAGGGCGTGAAAGAACGGTGGATAACGCCACGTCTGGCTGGCCCGCGCCGACGCGAAGTCGGTCACCGGCGACTCGGCGAAGAACACGCTGAGCATATTGCCGGCCCGCGGAATCTGGTGCGGCACACCGGCATCGGTGAGCGCCTCGGAGAGCAGCGCGGCCAATCGGTCGGCGTTGCTATCCAGTGTGGCGTAGACCGCGTCGTCCGCGGCACGCAGCGTGGCCAGGCCGGCGGCCACGGCCACCGGGTTACCCGACAATGTGCCGGCCTGATAGACCGGCCCCAGTGGCGCCAGCCGCTCCATCACCGCGGCCCGCCCGCCGAATGCGGCCGCAGGCAGACCGCCGCTCATCACCTTGCCGAAGGTGAACAGGTCAGCGGCGACCGGATCGATGCCGTACCAACCACTTCGGCTGACCCGGAACCCCGTCATCACCTCGTCGATGATCAGTAACGCGCCGTGCTCGGCGGTGATCGCGCGCAGCGCCGCGTTGTAGCCGGCCGCCGGTGGGACAACGCCCATATTGCCGGGGCCGGCTTCGGTGATCACCGCGGCGATCTGGTCGCCGAACCGGGCAAAAGTCTGCCGAACAGCGTCAATGTCGTTATAGGGCAACACAATCGTGTCGGCCGCGGCCGCACCGGTGACGCCGGGTGAGGACGGCAGACCCAGCGTCGCCACGCCGGAACCCGCGTCGGCGAGCAACGCGTCTACATGGCCGTGGTAGCAACCGGAGAACTTGACGATCTTGGCCCGGCCGGTGAACCCGCGGGCCAGCCGGATCGCGCTCATCGTGGCCTCGGTGCCGGAGTTGACCAGCCGTATCCGTTCCACGGGCCCCACCCGCCCGATGATCTCGGCGGCCAGCTGACTTTCCCCCGGCGTGGGCGCACCGAACGAGAGGCCCGAAGCCGCGGCTTTGGTGACGGCTTCCACAACCGCCGGGTGCGCGTGACCCAGGATCATCGGCCCCCAGGAGCAGACCAGGTCGACGTAGCGATTGCCGTCGGCGTCGGTGAGCCAGCAGCCGCGCGCCTCGGTGATGAAGCGCGGGGTCCCGCCCACCGCGGTGAACGCTCGGACCGGGGAGTTCACCCCGCCGGGGATGACCATGCAGGCATCCTCGAACAGCCGGGCCGACGCTGTTGTCGCCGGCCCGGCCTGTGCGGTCGCCTGGTCACTGCTTCCCATGACGACTAGTGTTCCAGCCTCCGCGGCACATTCAACTACAGGGTGTAGCAGAAACGGCTAATCCTTGGTGCTGCGCACCCCGGCGCCCAGGCTAGTCGCCCTCGTGCCGGTCGGCTTCCTGCGCAGCCAGAAAGTCACGGGCGGACGCTTCGGCGCTGAAATGACGGGTTGATGCCGGGCGGCGCCTGCGAGTTGGATAGCGGTATGGAATTCCCGCAGCGGCTCGCCCGGTTCAACCGGTACGTCACCAACCCGATTCAGCGGATGTGGGCCGGCTGGCTCCCGCCGTTCGCCATCGTCGAGCACATCGGACGGCGCTCAGGCAAGTCATACCGCACCCCGGTGAATGTGTTCAGCACCAACGTCGATGGCAAACCCGGGGTGGCGATCCTGCTGACCTACGGCCCGGACCGGGACTGGTTGAAGAACCTCACCACCGCGGGTGGCGGGCGGATGCGCCCCAACGGCAAGACCTTCGGCATCGCCGATCCGCACGTGGTGACCAAGGCCGAGGCGGCAGGGCACGTAACACCCGGGGTGCAACGCATTTTCGAGAGGCTGCCGTTCGAGCAAGCGGTGTTGCTCACCAAGACCGGGTGATGCGGATCACGGCGATCGTCGAGCGGGCGGTCGGCCTGGACGGTGGTCGACGCGGTGGCCCAGCCAATGCGGTCGTCGACTTCTCCCACCACACGGTCTCTCTGGTCGCGGTGATCACCGATGTGATCCGGGACGGAAAGCCCATGGCCGGGGTGGCCTTCGATTCGATCGGGCGCTTCGCGCAAAGCGGGATCCTGCGCGATCGGATGATTCCGCGGGTGCTGGCCGCGTCCCCGGAGGAGCTGCTGGACGCATCCGGACGGATCGACCCGGCCGCCGTCTTGGCGCGTGCCCTGCACGACGAGAAACCCGGCGGCCACGGGGACCGGGCCGCCGCCGCGGGTGCCCTGGAACTGGCGTGCTGGGACCTGAACGCCAAACTGAGCGACGAGCCCGCCTACGTGGCCATCGCCCGCCACTTCGGACGAGCGCCCGCGCAGGCGGTTGAGGTGTATGCGGCCGGCGGCTACTACCACCCGGGGGGTGGCCTTGAGCACCTGCGCACCGAGATGCGCGGCTACCTCGACCTGGGCTATGAGGCGGTCAAGATGAAAATCGGTGGCGCCCCGCTGCACGAGGACCTGGCGCGGATCGAGGCGGTCATCGAGATCGTCGGCGACGCGGGGCGGGTCGCGGTCGACGCGAACGGCAGGTTCGGCCGCTCCGAGGCGACGCGGTGGGCGACCGCACTGGCCCCCTACGGCCTGCGCTGGTACGAAGAGCCGGGCGATCCCCTCGATTACGAGCTCAACCGCACGGTGACGGCCTGTTATGACGGCGCGGTCGCCACCGGCGAAAACCTCTTCTCGGTGCCGGATGTGACCAATCTGGTTCGCTACGGTGGGATGCGGCCGGGCCGCGACATCTTCCAGATGGACCCCGGCCTGAGCTACGGATTGTGCGAGTACACCCGGATGCTCGACGTACTGGAATCCCATGGCTTCGATCGCCGGTTCGCTTTCCCGCACGGCGGACAACTGGTCAACCTGCACGTTGCGGCCGGGCTGGGCCTGGGTGGGTGCGAATCTTATCCGGGGGTGTTTGCGCCTTTCGGCGGTTATGCCGACGCCTGCGTGCTTGCCGAGGGGCGGATCGCGCCGACGGACGCACCGGGATTCGGGCTCGAGCAGAAGGCCGGTCTTGCCGAACTCGTCGCGGACCTGACGGCCCGACAAGGAGCGCGCGGATGAAGATCGCGGTAATCGGTTGCGGTGCAATGGGTTCCATCTATGCCGCCAAACTGGCCGCCGCGGGTAACGACGTGCTGGCCGTCGACCGCCACCAGGCCAGCGTCGATCAGGTCGCCCGGCATGGGCTGCGGATCACCGGCCCGGGCTCCGATCAGGTTCTGCCGCTCCGGGCAAGCACCGCCGCGCCGGCCGAGGCGATGGATCTGATCGTGCTCGCCGTCAAGGCAGCAGACGTGACAACCGGTGCGCGGCAAGCTCTTCCGATGCTGGGCGCGGCCACGCCGGTGCTGACCATCCAAAACGGTCTGGGCTCGGCGGAGACCGTCGCCGGCATCGTCGGACAAGAGCGGGTCGCGGTCGGGATCGCCAGCGGGTTCGGCGCGGCGCGCGTGGCTCCCGGACATGTGCATCACAACGCCATGCGGGCGATGCGCTTCGGCGCCTACTCGTCGCTGCCGTTTACAACGGTCGAATCGATCGCACGAGCCTGGACCGACGCCGGATTCGACGCCGACGCGGTCACCGACATCGCCGCCATGCAGTGGGAGAAGCTGATCTGCAACGCCGCCTACAGCGCGCCGTGCGCGCTGACGCGGATGACCGTCGGCCAGGTGATGGACGACCCGGAGATGGGCCCGATCAGCCAAGCGGCCGCGACAGAGGCATGGTCGGTTGCCCGGGCCTCCGGCATCGCGGTCGCCGTCACCGACCCCGTCGCGCACGCCCGTGCCTTCGGCGCGCAGATGCCCGAGGCCAAACCGTCGGCGCTGCTGGACCACGAGGCGCGCCGGGTCAGTGAGATCGACGTCATCAACGGGGCGGTGCCGCGCCAAGGCGCACGAGTCGGCGTGGCAGCGCCGGTGAACGCTACGCTGACCGCAGTGATCAAGTCGATCGAGCGGCAGTGGAGCACGGGCGGATCGAGTTAGCCGGCCGCGCTCGGAGCCCCGCGAACGTCACGCCAGCGTGGCGCTCGGCGCCCAGCGTCACGCCGGCGTAGACCGAGCCGAAAGTTCCGTGGCGCAGTGCGATCACAGCTGGGCTTACTGCAAGCCGGCACCGAAGCGGATGTGGCTGGCCGGTGCCGCAGGTCGAAAAACTCATCGCCGGAGCGGCTTTCGACGGTGAGCAGTATCGACAGGCGCCGCCTTTCCTGTTAACGGCGTCTCGGGCGCGAGTCCTCCGCGCCGCCACTTGGTGACGAAGTACAGCACGATTACGACGGACCAGGACAACAGGCCAAGCCAGAGCTGACTGCGCGCGGAGTGGTCGAACGCCATCCGCACCAGCACGGCGGCGATTCCGGCCGAAGTGAGGATTGACAGCACCGGGAAAAACCACATCTTCACCCGTAGCTGGTCGGCAGAAGTCCGGCGGCGCAGCACGATCTGAGACAGGGCGATCAGCAGGTAGACGAACAAGACGATGGCACCCGACGAGTTGAGCAGAAAGAGAAACACCGTGCCAGGCGCGAGCCATGCCATGATGACGCAACCGAAACCCACTGCCGACGAGCTCAATATGGCCAGTGCGGGAACCCCACGCGGACTGACCTTGGCCAACTGGACCGGCGCCTCGCGCCGGGTGGCGAGCACGAACAGCATGCGCGATGCGGTGTACAAGCCCGAATTGAGGCATGACAGCACCGCGGTGAGCACCACCGCGTTCATGATCTGGTCAGCCCCGGGAATATTCATGTGCTTGAGTGCAGCGACGTAGGGCGAAGTGCCGGGTTCCACGGCGTTCCAGGGCAGGATCACCACGATCAAAAAGACGGAGCCGACGAAGAAGATGGCGATCCGCGCCACCACCGAATTCATCGCTCGGTGGACCGCCCGCTCCGGGTTACAGCTTTCGGCGGCGGCGATGGTGACGACTTCGGTGCCCGTCATGGAGAAGATCACGACCACGATCGCGGTGAAGACGGCCCCCACGCCCTTGGGAAAGAATCCGTCATGCGAGGTGAGGTTGCTGAAATCCATGTCGTGACCCGGCATGAGCCCCAAGGCGAAAGCGATGCCGAGGACGAGGAAACCCACAATGGTCGCCACTTTGATTCCGGCGAACCAGAATTCGAACTCCCCGAAGGATGACACCGAGAACAGGTTGGTCGCGGTCATCATCGTCATCAGGCACAGCGACGTCAGCCATAGCGGCGCGTGGATCCAATAGGTAAGAACCTTCCCGCCGGCGACCGCCTCGAATCCCACCACGATCACCCAGAAGTACCAATACAGCCAGCCGACCGAGAAGCCTGCCCAACCGCCCAGGGCTTGTGCCGCATAGTCGGCGAATGAGCCGGTCACGGGATTCGCGGCGGCCATCTCGCCCAGCATGCGCATCACCAGAACGATCAGCACACCGCAGAGCGTGTAGGTCAAAAATGCCGCAGGGCCGGTGGCGCGGATGGCCACGCTAGATCCGACGAACAACCCGGCGCCGATTACACCGCCGATGGCGATCATGTTGAGCTGCCGCTGCGACAGTCCTCGGTGCAGTTCTGGCTTGGTATCTATCGCGTTCGCCTTCCGCATGTCGAGGGACCCCTGTCGGATGGTATGTCGAAAATGGCAGACATCTAGCCTCGATGTTTCATCCGACAGATGGTTGAGTGTTGTCGCAGCTTGGCTGGCCGTGGGTGGGCAGAGTGCGAGAGGTTTCTCACTACGGCCTGCGTGACTGCCAACATCCGTGCGCTCAACTGGGCCAGCGAACAGCGAACACTCGCACAGCAGTACCTGGAAGCTGTGAACTGATCATCACACCGCCCTTCACCACGGTTTCGTGCCGACGAAGGCCCGCCCCCCTCCCGATTTTCAACACCGGCGAACCTGGCCTAGCCGGATGTCCTAGCATGCTGCTTCGTGCGACGAACATTGGCAGTGACCGCGGTGATGGCAGTGGCGACGATGCTGGCCGGCTGCGGCAGCAAGTCCGCCGAACCCGAGAAACGCCCGGCATCACAGGCCGTGGTGATCGTGTCGGGCGGGGACGCGACGAGCCCGTTCACCACCCCCGACCAGGCGTGCGCCACCGGGCTGGCCGCCGGCAACACCGACACCGCCATACGCGAATACCTGCTCAAACAGGGCTACACCGTCTACACCTCGCCGGCGATGGCCGGCCGCGGGCAAGTGGTCGACCAAACCGGATTCGGCCCGTTCGCTACCTGCCCGGTCACACTGCCGGAGAACATGACCGTCAACTCCACCGGCAGCATCGACACCGCCGGCGAACACCTCGCCCGGTTCCTGAACTACCTGCACACCGACAAGGGCGTCACCGACGTCGACTTCGTCACACACTCGATGGGCGGGCTGTACTCCCGCGCCGCGATCCGGATGCTCACGACCACCAACTCGCCGCTGCACATCCGCTCGCTGACCACGATCGGCACCCCCTGGCAGGGCTCCTACTTATCCGACTACGCCAACGGCATCCTTCCGCTGACCGACTGCCTGAGCGACACATTCTGCGAGAACGCCATGAAGGACATGAAAAACGAAGTTCAGCGGCTAATGGCCGGCTCCGGCCGCGAAGTCAACCAGGCCTTCCTGATGGGCAAGAAGGGCTGGAACGAGTACCAGTCCGGTGTGCTGGACAAGATCCCCGTCGTGCTAATCGGCGGCAACAAATTCACCAAGCCCGGCCAAGTCAACCCCGCGGTCTGGCCCAACGACGGCCTCGTGGCACTACAGAGTGCCCTGGCCAAGAACATCAGCGACCCGGTACTGCCCCACCGGCGCTGCTACACCTTCGACGACACCCACAGCATCTACGTCTCCAACGCCGCCGGACTGGACTGGAATACCGCGCTCACCTGGGACCCACAAGTGCTGGAGGTCCTGCACAAGACCATCGAGGATGCACCCAAAGCGCTCGAGGGCACTAATCGCGAAGGCTGCCCAGCCGGCTAGCGTCGCGCTGCCAGCACCACAACAACGACCAGACACCAAAAGGACCAATCCGACGAGGCAAGCACGACCGGCACACCGCCTACGGCTTGACAGCGCCGAATGCCCAAAGGGGCCGCCCTAGACCTTCATTGGGTGGCTCTCGGGTAAACGGCTCATCGGCACAAGGCGTACGGGTGGCTGACGGCCGAACACCAGGCCGCAATCCGGTGAGCCGGATGTCACCGCTTCGTGACGGCGAGATCACACGAGATCACACAATGCTTCCAATACGGCGTGGCTCGGCCGGTAACGCCCGGTCAGCGCGGCATTATTGCGATCATGCCTGACCTCACACGCCGGGCGGTGCTGCGGATGGGCGCCGGTGCCAGCCTGGGAGCCGCTGGCGTGTTCGCTTTGAGCGCCCTGCTGGACCCGATCAGGCCGCAAGCGGCGCCGCCGCAAGCTCCTGCCCCGTTCGAGCCCCCGACCGCGGGCACCACCCTGCCGACCAAGCTCACCGGCTCGTTTGTGTCGGCAGCCCGCGGGGGCACCAAGACCAACTATGTGATCGCCGTGCCGCCCGGCCAAACCGAGATGCTGCGTCCCGTGATCGCGCTGCACGGCGTGGACGGCGACGCTAACCAGATCCTGGACATGGGCGTCCCGGAGGGGCTGGCCCGACTGGCCAAAGAGGGCAAGCCGCCGTTCGCGGTGGTGGGCGTCGACGGTGGCAACACCTACTGGCACAAGAGGGCTTCGGGCACGGACTCCGGCGCAATGGTGCTCGAAGAGCTGCTGCCGATGCTGTCCTCGATGGGTTTCGACACCTCCCGGGTGGGCTTCTTGGGGTGGTCGATGGGTGGCTATGGGGCGCTGCACCTGGGTGCCAAGCTGGGCCCGCAGCGCACCGCGGGAATCTGCGCGGTGAGCCCGGCCCTGTTCACCTCGTTCACCAGCAGCACTCTGGGGGCGTTCGACAGCTACGACGACTGGGTACAGAACAGCGTGTTGGGCGTGCCGGCGCTAAATTCGATTCCGCTGCGCGTGGACTGCGGCACCTTCGACCGCTTCTATTTCGCCACAAGACAATTCGTCAACCAACTGGAGAATCCGCCGGCAGGCAGCTTCTCCTTGGGCGGGCACGACGTCGGTTACTGGCACACGCAACTGCCTGGCGAGCTAGCCTGGATGGCGTCCTAGCCGAGACAAATGACGCTCCGGCAAAACAAGACTCCACACCGCCCCCGCATAGCGGGTGATACCCCCACCCCGCACGAGGAAAAGCGGGTGCAGCGGACCGGATTTCGCCCGGACATCGAGGGCTTGCGCGCCGTCGCGGTGATTGCAGTCGTGCTCTACCACGCGGGCATACCGGGTGTCACCGGCGGCTACATCGGTGTGGACATCTTCTTCGTCATCTCGGGCTTCCTCATCACCGGGCTGCTGTGGCGCGAAGTGACCACCACCAAAACCGTTGCGCTCGGCCGCTTTTACGGCGCACGTGCCCGTCGCCTGCTGCCGGCCGCCGCCACCGTTGGCATCATCACCGCGATCGGTGCGGCCGTCGTGCTGCCGCCGTTGCAGGCGCGCAGCGTCTTCCTCGACGGCATCGCCAGTGCGCTGTATGTCGGCAACTACCGGTTCGCCATCGAAGGCACCGACTACCTGGGCCCGAACACAGCGTCGCCGTTCCAGCACTACTGGTCGCTGGGCGTGGAGGAGCAGTTCTATCTGGTATGGCCGGTGCTGATCATCGGGACGGCCTGGCTCGTCGGGCGCGTCGGACAATTCCGGGCGACCGAATCCCGGGCGGCACCGTATGCGGTGGTCCTTGGAGTGGTCGGGGTGGCGTCGTTGACCGCGGCCGTGCTGTGGACCCACACGTCACCCCCCTGGGCGTTCTTCTCGCTGCCCACCCGTGCCTGGGAACTGGCCGCGGGTGGTCTGCTGGCCCTGTCGATGCGGCAGTGGCGCCGGCTGTCGCTGCTGACCGCATCGATCGCCGGGTGGGGCGGTCTGGTCTTGATCCTGCTGACCTGTACCCAGGTGAACGCCGGCACCCCCTACCCCGGCACCGCAGCGCTGCTACCCGTGCTGGGCACCGCGCTGATCATCGGGGGCGGTTGCGTCACCGGCGGACTGGGGCCCGGTCGCCTGCTGTGCCGCCCGGCGATGCGCGCGATCGGCCGGGTGTCGTACTCGTGGTACCTGTGGCACTGGCCGGTGTTGCTGCTGATGCCGGCGTCGCTCGGTGAGCCTGCCGGCCTGCCGGCCAGGCTGACCGCGACGGCCGTTTCCGCGGGACTCGCCGTGATCACCCTGCATCTGGTGGAAAATCCCGGCCGGTTCGCCGCTGCCCTGCGCCGATCGGCGAAGGCCAGCCTGGCCGTGGCCGGCGCCGCCAGCGCGGCCGCGGCCTGCGCATGCGTGCTGCTGCTGAACCTGGTGCCGGTGCCGGTGGGTCATGGAGTGGCCGCCCCGCGGGCCAACATCGTTGCGGTACCCCCCAGCGCCATCCCCGCCATCAGCCCGCAAGAGGCGATGGTTCGTCAGACCTTCGTGCAGGCCCGCGCCGCGGTCGCGGCGGCCGCCGGCCTGCGAGCCGTTCCGTCCAACCTGGACCCGCCGCTTGCCGAAGCGCCCGCCGACAAGGCCGCCGTGTTCGTCAACGGCTGCGTGCGATCCTGGCGCCAAGTCCTACAAGGGTTCGGACAAAGCGAGTGCGCGACGGGCGACACCGCCTCGCCGACGACCGTGGCCCTGATCGGCGACTCGCATGCCGCCATGTGGAACCCGGCGTTCCAGCGGCTCGCCGAGCAGCGGCACTGGCGGCTGGAGACGCTTGCCAAAGTGACCTGCCCGCTGCAGGAGTTGCGCATTTTCAGCCCGTATCTGGGCCGCGAGTTCACCGAGTGTGAACAGTGGCGCGGCCAGATCATGGCCCGCGTGCAGGCCGAACACCCGCGTCTGGTCGTGATGAGCATGAGCCGGCGCTACGGCGCGGACTTCGGCTTTGTGTCCTACGATCCGGCGTGGATCGACACCTTGGGCCGCACCGTGGCGCAGTTGCGCAGTACCGGGGCGACCGTCCTGGTGTTGGGGCCTGCCGCCGATCCACATTCATCGGTGCCCACGTGCCTGTCCGCCCACCTCGACGACGCAGGCGCCTGTGCGCCGCCGCGATCCGTCGCGGTCAACAGCGACGGGATTGCCGCTGAACAGGCGGCAACTACCGGCGCCGGTGGCCGTTACGCCGATTTGACCGACCTGTTCTGCACCCCTGACCGCTGCCCGATGATCGTCGGCGACACCCTGGTGTTCCGCGACGACAACCACGTGACGACCGAGTATGCGCAACTGCTGGCGCCCGTCATGGGCGCGCTGGCGGACCGCGCCCTGGCAGATGGCTGAGCAGTAATGAACTTCGGGTCGCAGACGAACGTCATATCAGCGAAAGGTTTATGGAGGTTCTGATGACTCCGCTGCTGCTGGTCTGCATTGCGGTCGCCGCGCCAGTCGCCGGATTCGGCTTGCTGCACCTGCAAGCTCGCCTGGAGCGATGGGATTACGAGCGGCACGCAGAAGACTGAAAAGTCTTCGTCAACGCCTTGTGCCGCTGAGGCTTTGGCCGAAGAGTCGACCCCTCACGTAGACAGTTGGGTGCGGATGAGCGGTGCGATCATGTCCGCCAAATACTGATGCCCCGCGTCGGTCGGGTGTACGCCATCTGCGCCGATCAGGTCGGGCCTGCCGACAAACCAGCGTTCGGCGATCGGGTCGACGAACGTTGCTCCTGCGGCCCGGGCCTCAACATTGAGCACGTCGCGAATCTGGAGCACATTGCCGGGAACATCGGCGGTTGGCCACGGCGGTCCGATCACCAGGAGCCTCGCGGACGGCGCCAGGAGACGCGCGAGATCGAAAGTGCTGCGGACCCTTTCGGCCAGCAGCCCGAGGTCGACGCCCTGGTCGTTGCGGGAGCCGAAGAACACCACCAGCGCATCGGCGGGCTTAACCGCCCTGGTAGTCAGATCCTCGAAGATGCTGCCGTGGTCGCCGGGCATGGCGTAGCCGGCTCTGCCCTCGGCTGCCACATCGGGGGCGATCCGTTCACCCTGCTGAGCCAGGATCTGCCATGCGCGCGCAGTCCATGACCTCGGGCCCAGACCACCCTCACTGGTGCCGGTGGTGTAGGAATCGCTGACCACTGCGACGTGGTTCAGCCGGAAATCCAGGGTGAGAATGTCGTAAGCCCGCGCCGGTGCTGAGCGCGCCTGACTCCCAAGGACCACGCCGACCAGAAGAGTCAGGCTGATGACGAACATGGCCAGACGACTCACTACCACCTCCACTCTGAACGGCATCGTCGTGTGCCACATCCAAATCAACGGAATCGTACGAGAAAACTGACCGCACTCGCTGTCAACCCGCTGCAGCCGTTTCCGTTCTGGGCACAGCACCTTTCGCGTACCCGGGCAACGGCAACCGTCACACCGCGCGGGCCCGAACCGCTTCCAGCGCACCGTCGATCGGATGAAGCTTGGTGCTTACCGACTCGCCGGGCTCTCTCCCCGGCTTGGCGGCGCGGGCGTCAACCATCCTGCGCATCCAATGGCGGGCGGGCTCTTCGACGAAGTGATACAACAGGACCGAGGCAACCACGGCGATCGCGAGCAGGCCGACGACGTTCCATTTCCACGGATTATCCTGCGGCGTGAGCTCGAATTGCTCCACGGCCCATCCCCAAGCCGTATGCACCAGCTCATGAACCATATAGAGGCAAAACGAGATCTCCCCGCCATACACCATCAAGCGGGTCGACAGGATACGCGGCAGGCTACCCACGCCGACCGCCAGCGTCATCACCAGCGGAACGAACAGCAGATCGACCACCCCGCCGCTGTCCACGACTCCGGTAATCGGGTGCGCGTCAAACAGATAGAGGATGCCCACGACGGCGACTATAAGAAGCAAGGACACGTACCCGGCGACGCGCCGAGCGCGGTCGGTCAGCCGCAACCTGCGCACCGCGGCACAGGCCAGCGCGCCCGCGGTGAACTGCGTCACGATGCGGGGCAACCAGCTCCACGGGGTGTAGAAGTGGCCGCTGGTCAACAACAGCACCACCGGCGGCAACGACGCCGCGAAAGCCAGCCACGTCAGGCCCCGCGCCCGCGTAGCATGTTGCGTCCGGAAGATCACGAGAACCAGCAGACCGAAGAGCAGGTAGGCCAGCCATTCGGCGCTGATCGACCAGGCCGGCCCATCCCAACTGGACCCATCGAAGAACGGCTGAAACCACAACTGCACCAACAGGATCTGGCGTACATAGCTAATCGCGGTGAGCTGACCGGCGTCGGGTGACGGCACGTGCCCGACGTGGAGGGTGAAGATCACCCACAGCGCGGCGAGGTGCAAGGTGACCAGGTACACCGGCCACACTCTGGCCAACCGCAGCCACAGGAAGTGCATGGTGACGCGCGTCGACCATGACCGGCCCATGCGGTCGAGATAGTTCCAGGTCAGCACAAACCCACTGAGGATGAAGAAGAGGTCGACGCCTTGTGCGCCGCAGTCGAGCACCGGCACGAGCGCATCGCGGAAGTCAGGCGACACATCGCCCAACATCGGTCGGAAGTGAAACAACACAACCCACACCGCGGCGACTATGCGGAGTCCCGTCAGGGCCTTGATCTCTCCGCCGCGCACGATGCTCTTTCCGTCCGGACTCTGCTGTGTCGTTCGCCTTTTGGTTCGGCTGACTGGGCGACGTCGCGATATCACAATCCCCCTGCCTCGCAACCGGCAGCCATGGCAGCCTAACAGCATGGCGTGAGAGGTTGTGGTAGCGCTGCGCCGCCCGAATTGCGTCACGCCGGTTGCCGATGCCCTCAACGTCCATCATCGACGTTTGCTCGGATATTGAAAATCACAACGAGAATCGCTTCTTAGCAAAGAGTTAGCTGCGGCTTTCAGTCTCCTTAAGCTTGCGGATTATCGTCCAATACAGGTTTGGTTGGCACTCAGCCGGCCCCACAAAGCCACAGCGAACGCCACGGAGAGCGAGGGGTCCTCATGACGATCGCGGACGTGGTGACTCGACAGGGAAACTGCGTCTTTGACTGCGGTGGCGCTCAGATTCGGGCACAACGTCGTCACCTGGCGACAGTGGTGACCATTCGAGGCGAAATCGACGCCCTCAATGTCGAGCGGGTCAGCAAGTACATTCGGCGTTTCACCCTCGGAGAAAACCCTGTGGTGCTCGACGTGAGCGACGTGACGCGCTTTGCTGCGGCTGCTATCCCGTTCCTGCACACGTTCGAAAAGGACTGCTGCGCCGCCGGGGTCGAGTGGACATTGGTAGCAAGCCCGGCGGTCATCGAGGTGCTGAGTGACGACCGCGACGAGGCCAGGTTTCCGATTACGGGCTCGGTACACGAGGCGCTCCGCGACCTGGCTGACGCCATCGTCAGCCGCCGTCAGCTGGTGCTTCCGCTCATCAGGAAGACGGCTTAGAGCGCTCACGCCCTAGCCTGGCAGTCCCGACCACCGCCAGCACTCCGGCGCTCGTCAACAGCAGCAGAGTCAGCAGCAGTAGCTGAGGGTCATAGACCAACGACGTGGTGAACGGCTGTCCGTCGGCGATGGGCGCGACGCTAACCGTGTGACGCGAGCGCGACCAGCTCACTCCCGCGCCCACGAGCGCCGCGCAGGCCAGGCCGAGCTCGACCAGGGCCCGGTATCCGGCGATCACTGCGCTCACCCGGCGTCGTCGTCAAGGTCGACGTCGGTGACAACATCGGATGGGACCGGCTCTACCCGCTCTTGGACCAGCGGGGTCAGTGCCGCCCGAAGCTGACGATGACGACGCGCCCAGGCTTGCGCGGAGCGACCTCCGGTGAGCTTGAGGCCGATACCTATCCGGCCCCGCGGCACCCCGGCCAACTCACCGAGCGCCCGCGCCGACTGCCATCTCGCCAATTCCTTGCCCGACGCTTCGTGATTTTCGGGCTCCGGATAGACCTTGAGGATCTCGCGGACCAGAAGGGTTTCGGTGCCCTGGCGCAGGGCGTCTTCGGTCAGTTCGACCGAGGTGTGAATGCGGGCCGCCTTGACCTGTATGCCCAAGAACAACGACACCATCACCAAGAAAAGCACCGGGACCAGCAAGCTAACCCCGGCGCCGCTCCACACTTCGATCAAAATCATCGACACCGCCGAGAGCGGGCCCGCCAGCAGCCAATACCAGCTGGCACCCGATTCGTAGAACAACGGCTTCGGGGCGGTATCCCTGGCTGATGTCTGTGATGTCAAAGCAAGCCTCATCTCACGAAAGCCAACCCGCCGCGGCTGCGGCCCAGTAGGTGAGCACGATATCGGCTCCGGCACGCCGGATGCTCGTCAACGACTCCAGCGCCGCGGCGCGCTCGTCGATCCAGTTGTTCGCGGCGGCAGCGCAGATCATCGCGTACTCCCCCGAGACTTGGTAGGCGGCCACCGGCACCGGGGAGACGTCCGCCGCAGCCGCCACCACATCGAGATAACTCATCGCAGGCTTGACCATCACGATGTCTGCGCCCTCATCGAGATCCAGCTCGATCTCGCGCAACGCCTCCCGCGCGTTGCCGGACTCTTGCTGGTAGGTGCGGCGGTCCCCGGAGAGGCTCGAGCACACAGCCTCGCGGAACGGGCCGTAGAACGCGGAGGCGAACTTGGCGGCGTAGGCCAGGATCGCCACATCGATATAGCCCGCGGCGTCCAAGCCGTCGCGAATGGCGCCCACTTGACCATCCATCATCCCGCTCGGCCCGACCACGTGAGCGCCCGATTCCGCTTGCGCCACAGCCAATTCCACGTAACGGACCAGGGTGGCGTCGTTGTCGATCCGGCCCCGGTCGTCGAGGACGCCGCAATGACCGTGGGCGGTGAACTCGTCCAGGCAGGTGTCGGCCATCAACACGGTGGCCTCGCCCAGATCCTTGCCCAGGTCACGCAGGGCGACATTGAGGATGCCATCGGGGTCGGTGCCGACCGACCCGGACGGGTCCTTGTCCTCGTCGCGGGGCACACCGAACAGCATCAGCCCGCCCACCCCGGCGGCGACGGCATCGGCGGCGGCGCTGCGCAGCGAATCCCGGGTATGCTGCACAACGCCGGGCATCGAAACAATCGGCCGCGGTTCTGCGATACCGTCGGCGACGAACATCGGCAGCACCAAATGCCTTGGCTCCAATGATGTTTGCGCCACCAAACGACGCAGCGCGGGGGTTGAGCGGAGCCGGCGCGGGCGCTGCCGCGGGTAGCTACCGAATCTCATGAGGGGCGACCCGCTACGCCCGGCTCCGCCGCGCTCGCGATCGCCACTAGGTTTGACGAGTGGCGACCCGCTACGCCCGGCTCCGCCGCGCTCGCGATCGCCACTAGCGCCTGCGGCTCTTCTTGCGCGGCGGCGGCAGCGCGCCCTCGGCGCGCAATCGTGCGGCGTGTTCGGCCAACGCGTCGACCAGCGGACCGATAGCGGCGGTGTCGGGCTGGACATCCACCCGCAAACCGAACTCGGCAGCGGTCTCGGCGGTCTTGGGACCGATGCAGGCGATGATGGTCCGCGCGTGCGGCTTGCCGGCGATGCCGACCAGGTTTCGCACGGTGGAGCTGGAGGTGAAGCACACGGCGTCGAAGCCGCCGGTCTTGATCATCTCCCGCGTTTCCGCCGGCGGCGGGGCAGCCCGCACCGTCCGGTAGGCCGTGACGTCCTCGATCTCCCAGCCACGCTCGCGCAGTCCCTCGGCCAGCGTCTCGGTGGCGATGTCAGCACGCGGCAGCAAGACGCGGTTCACCGGGTCGAAAACGCTGTCGTAGGGCGGGAAGTCGTCCAAAAGACCCAGCGAGGACTGTTCGCCGGCCGGCACCAGCTCGGGGCTGATTCCGAAAGCCCGGACCCGGCCGGCGGTCGACTCGCCGACACAGGCGATCTTCACCCCGGAGAACGCGCGGGCGTCAAGACCGAACTCCCCGAACTTCTCCCACACCGCGCGCACCGCGTTGGTGGAGGTGAACACCACCCACTGGAAGCGGCCGTCGACCAAGCCCTTGACGGCCCGCTCCATCTGGGCCGCGCTGCGCGGCGGCTCGACGGCGATGGTCGGCACTTCGACCGGCAGCGCGCCGTATGACGTGAGCCGCTCGCTCATCTCGCCGGCCTGGTCCTTGGTGCGGGGCACCAACACGGTCCAGCCGTACAGTGCGCGGCTCTCCCACCAGTTCAGCTTCGCCCGGCTGGCCACCGTCTTGCCGATCGTCACCACCAGCGGCCCGGTCAACAACCCCGCGTCGGTACCGCCCAGCACCGCCGAATCGGTCAAACCGGCCAGCGTGGTTTCGACGGACCGCTGCTGGCAGGTGGTGCCGTGTCCGGTCACCACGCACGGAGTGGTCTCGGCCAGCTCGTGCTCGATCAGGGTGCGCGCCGCATCAGCCAGATGCGATGCGGTGGCCTGCAGGATCAGCGGGCCGGGAGCCGCGGCCAACGCGTCGAAGTCCACGTCGCCGCGCACGTCGGCGACCGTGTGCGACGAGCCCAGCGGCAGCCCCGCGTAGGTCGGGACGGCTCTGGTGGGCGCCAGGCCGGGCACGATCTCGATGTGCAGGTGGCTACGCGCGACAGCGTTCACCTCGGTGATGACCGCGTCGACCGTGAGCGGGTCACCGGCCACCAACCGCACCACGTCGGCGCCCGTACGCGCCTCGGCGGTCAGCGTCTTGGCGACTTCGGCGGGCTCACCGAGCGCCGGGCGGATATCGGGACCGCCGGACATCACCGCGGGCTGGACCCGACCAGGGTGGGAGTCGGTGGCCCCTTCCGCGTGCGCGGCGACCGGACCGGCCGGCGCCGGGCCGGAAACCGGCGGCAGGTCTTTGCCGATCAAAGCCAGCACCGGCTCGGGCACGTCCGGGTCGGTGAATACCAGGGCGGCGTTGGCCAGCACCGTGGCCGCCCGTGTGGTCAACAGGCCCGGGTCGCCCGGACCGGCGCCCACGTATGTGATGCGGCCCGGTCTCGGCTTACGCCCTCGCGTCGTCATTGTCGCTCCCACGTCACTTGATAGTTAATTTCCTCGCGCCGGGTCTTGCCGCGCTCCGCTCATGAGTTCTCGTGCGCCAAGCTCGAACAACTCTGCGGCGACCGAGAGCCCCAGCTCTCGTGCCCGACCGGGAGTGCCGATGCCGGACGCGCGGATCACGTCGGACCCGTCCAGCGCCGCCACGCAGCCGCGCAGCGACAGCTCTTCGAAGACGCGGCCTTCCTCATCAATGGACTCGACCACCTCGGCGATCGCGCCCACCGGTGCAGAGCAACCGGCCTCCAGTTCGGCCAGCAGGGCTCGCTCCGCGGTGACCGACGCGCGCGTGTCGGCGTCATCCAACTCCGCCAGCACCGCCGCCAACCCATTACGGGCGCGGCATTCGACGGCGAGCGCACCTTGAGCCGGTGCTGGCAACATCTGCATCGGCTCTAGCGTCTCGGTGACATCGTCGAGACGGCCCAGCCGGGCCAGACCGGCCCGGGCTACCACGATCGCGTCAAGATCACCACTGCTTACCCTGTTCAACCTGGTATCTAGGTTGCCTCGTAGGGGGCGGATTTCCAAACCGAGACCCAATGCTCTAAGCTGTGCGGCCCTCCGCGGGGAGGATGTTCCTACCAGCGAACCGGGCGGCAACTCCGCCAGCACCAGCCCGTCGCGGGCTACCACCGCGTCACGGGGGTCATTGCGCGCAGGTATCGCGGCTACCGTAAACCTCGGGTCCTGCGCCGTTGGCAAATCCTTGTGGGAGTGCACCGCGGCATCGACGCGACCGTCTTCGATGGCCTCACGCAGCGCGGTGGTGAAGATTCCCACCCCGAGCGTGTCGATGGGCGCCGACGACCGGTCGCCGGCGGTAGTAATAATCACCAACTCCGCCGGGTGTCCGTTGGCGATGAGGGCGTCCCTGACGACGCCGGCCTGGGTGGCGGCCAACAGGCTGCCCCGGGTACCTATCCGGATCACGTTCGCCAATCGGCTACTCGGCGGAAGGCTGGGGGTCACCCGAGGCCGCGCCTGCGCCGCGTGCGCGGGTGCCCGCGTCGAATTGGCTTGCTACCAGTGGCAATTCGCCGGCAGCGACGGCATCGACGGCGGTCTGGTCAAGTTCGAAGAGCTCGCGCAACGCCTCGGCGTAGCTGTCACCGCCGGGCGCACTGGCGAGCTGTTTGATCCGCACGGTGGGCGCATGCAGTAGCTTGTCCACCACCCGCCGCACGGTGCGGGCCACCTCCTCGCGCTGGGCGCTCTGTAGGCCGGGCAGCCGGTTGTCCAAGCGCAGTAGCTCCGCTTCGACCACATCGGCGGCGCGCTGGCGCAATGCCGTCACCGTCGGAGTGACCTCGGCCATCCGCTGTCCCGCCAGGTAGGCGGCAACTTCGGCCGCCACGATGTGGCGGGCGGCGTCAACATCGGCGGCCGCGGCATGGGCCGACGGCTCATGCTGCACCCGGTCCACATCGACGACCCAGACGCCGGGCAGTCCGGCCACCGCCGGATCGACGTCGCGCGGCATGCCCAGGTCGCAGATCACCAGCGGGTGGGTCGCCTCGTCACGGCGCGCGGCGGCCAGCGCATGGTGCACGTCGGCCAGCGAAACCACCGGGCTCACCGCCCCCGTACAGCTGACCGCGACGTCGGCATCCACCAGCGCGTCGGCCAAGCGCTCGAGTGTCAGCGCATCGGCCCGCACGCCCGATTCGCGGATCTTGCGGACCAGCCGCTGCGCCCGCGACAACGACCGGTTGAGTACGTGAATGTGTCCGATCCCGGCACGGGTCAGGTGTGCCGCCGACAGCGCGCCCATCGCTCCGGCGCCGACCAGCACGGCGGTCTTGCCGGACAGCCCGCCCAGCCGGCGTTCGGCCATGTCCGCGGCGACCGACACCACAGAGGCGCCGGCAGCGTCGATGGCGGTTTCGGAATGCACCCGCTTCCCCACCGACAGTGCCCGCTGGGCCAGCTCATGCAACACCCGGCCGACGGTGCGATTGGCCTCCGCGGCGACATACGCGCGGCGCACCTGGCCAAGCACCTGCTGTTCGCCGATCACCGCGGAATCCAGACCGCAGGCGACCGCGAACAGGTGCTCGACGGCGGCCTCGCTGTAGCGGACGTAGGCGTATTTGGTCAGGTCCCCCATTGACATCCCGGAGTATTCCGACAGCACCTGCCCGATCGCCGCCAACCCGCCGTGGAACGCGTCCACCACCGCGTAGACCTCGACCCGGTTGCATGTCGACAGCACCATCGCCTCGGTCACCAGCGCCGACTGCAACACCCGGTCGACGATCTTGCCCTGATCGGATTCGTCGATACTGAGTTGTTCCAGGACGGAGACCGGCGCACTGCGGTGCGAAACCCCGAAGAGCAAGACGCTCACGGCAGCATCACCTGGCCAGCTCCCTTGCTTCCTCCAGTAACTGAACTGCTGTCCACGGTATCGGTTTATCAGGTGGGCTACCAAATAATTGCCCGGCGATCAGCTCCGCTCCGGGCCGCATCGGCCCCCTTATCAGCGGGCGAGATCCGCGCGCAGCCGGGGTTCGTCGATCTCCCAGTAACTGTGCTCGCGGCCGTCGAGCAGGATCACCGGCAGCCGGTCGCCGAATTCGGCCCGCAGCGCGGGGTTGCCGGCCGAAGCGGCGGCATCGACGTCGGTCATCGACAGGTCGAAGCCCAGCTCGCCGGCCAGTTCGGTGAGCCGGGCGTGTACCCGCACGCAGATGGCGCACCCGTCGCGAGTCAGCAGCTGCACCTGCGGCCGGCGTGTGGCCTCGGTAATTGAGGTGACTTCGATCATTGGGGTGAATTGTGGCACCACCCGGTAGTCGCTAGGTTTCCGCTGCGGCTGCTGACGACACGTTGCGCGTCGATCCGGCGACGATACAGTGGTTCGCCCAGGCATTGTGCGGTGCTGAAGAAGATATGCGGAACCAGCTGGCGGGTCTCGACAGCCAGGTCGCCGCCTTGCTGGGCGGCTGGCGCGGTGCATCCGGGAGTGCTTTCGCCGCTGCGTGGGAGTTGTGGCATCGCGGAGCCGGCGAAGTGGAGGCGGGCTTATCGATGTTGGCGCGGTCGGTCGCCGAGGCCGGCGGGGTTTATCAGGAGAACGAGGCCGCATCCGCACAGGCGCTGCGCGAGGTTTACCGTGGCTGAAGCGTTTCGCGTCGATCCTGAGGCGTTGGCCGATGCGGCGCACCGGATGGCCGAGTTCGGGCGGCATGCCGAACGCATGCTCGCCGAAATCGATTCTGTCGTAAGAAATCTGCATGCGGCGTGGGCGGGGAAGGTGTGGCGGCCCATGCCGAGGCACACCGACGCTGGACTCACGGCGAGGCGATGATGCGCGAAGCGCTGGCTCAATTGAAGAGCGCAGGTGCGGCCGCGCACGGCAACTACACCGGGGCGATGGCGACGAATCTGGCCATGTGGTCCTGACCTGAGTGCCCTGCCGACATCGCAAGTCCAACCGGGCCAGGCGCGTAAACCTGCTCAGAACATCTGCCGGATAGGGTTGGATACCGCCCACCCACTGGACACGGGCAGCACAGCAATCTAGGAGGTTTGGCGATGGCTTCCTCTGACCCGGACAGCGCAGACGTCAGTCACGTTGACCTGGAGTCGCTCGCCGCCGACGCCAGCGCCGCCCGTGCGCTCGAGGGCATGCAAGAAACGGCCGCCGAGGAGGGGCGACCGCAGCCGCCGATCGACTTGACCGCAGCAGCATTCTTCGACGTGGACAACACGCTGGTGCAGGGCTCCTCGGCGGTGCACTTCGGCCGCGGGCTGGCCGCCCGCAACTATTTCACGTATCGCGATGTGATCGGATTCATCTACGCCCAGGCCAAGTTTCAATTGCTCGGCAAGGAAAATAGCAACGACGTCGCCGCCGGCCGGCGCAAAGCACTCGCCTTCATCGAGGGCCGATCGGTCGAAGAGCTAGTCACTCTGGGCGAGGCGATTTACGACGAGATCATCGCCGACAAGATCTGGCCCGGCACCCGCGAGCTCACGCAGATGCACCTCGACGCGGGCCAGCAGGTGTGGCTGATCACTGCCACGCCATACGAGCTCGCGGCGACGATCGCGCGCCGGCTCGGCCTGACCGGCGCTCTGGGAACGGTTGCGGAGTCGGTCGACGGCGTGTTCACCGGGAGGCTGGTCGGCGAGATCCTGCACGGCACCGGAAAAGCCCACGCGGTGCGGTCCCTGGCAATCCGGGAGGGACTCAACCTCAGACGCTGCACCGCCTACTCCGACAGCTACAACGACGTGCCCATGCTGTCGCTGGTGGGCACCGCGGTCGCCATCAACCCTGATTCCCGCCTGCGCGCCCTGGCCCGCGAACGCGGCTGGGAGATCCGAGACTTCCGCACCGCTCGCAAGGCCGCCCGGATCGGGGTTCCGTCGGCCTTGGCGCTGGGCGCAGCCGGCGGCGCGTTGGCCGCACTGGCCTCGCGACGCCAATCACGCTGATAAGCTGCGCCGCTGAGCAACAATTCGAGCGGAAAGTAAAGCGGCATGACAGTCCCCCAAGAGGCCGAAGGACTCATCGGCAGCCATTACCGGGCACCGGACTACTTCCAGGTCGGACGCGAGAAGATCCGGGAGTTCGCGCTCGCGGTAAAAGACGACCATCCGATGCACTACAGTGAGGCTGACGCCGCGGCTGCCGGTTACCCCACGCTGGTGGCGCCGCTGACGTTCCTGGCGATTGCCGGACGGCGCGTGCAGTTGGAGATCTTCACCAAATTCAGCATCCCGATCAACATCGCCCGGGTCATCCACCGCGACCAGAAGTTCCGGTTTCACCGGCCGATTCTGGCCCACGATAGGCTCTACTTCGACACCTATCTAGACTCGGTGATCGAGTCCCATGGCACCGTGCTCGCTGAGATCCGCAGCGAAGTCACGGACGCCGAAGGAAAACCGGTGGTCACCAGCGTCGTCACGATGCTTGGAGAAGCCGCACATCAAGACGCCGGCGCTGAAGAAACCGTCGCCGCAATTGCATCCATATCAGCCGGAAAGTAGGGTCGAATCAATGACGTTACAGGGTGAAACGGGTGGCACCCAGCTGAAACCGCCGGTCGGGGCAGTCCGATCCCATTACGACCGTTCGAACGAATTCTTCAAGCTCTGGCTTGACCCGTCGATGACGTACAGCTGTGCGTACTTCGAACGTCCCGATATGACGCTGGAAGAAGCGCAGTACGCCAAACGCAAACTCGCCCTGGACAAGCTGAAACTCGAGCCCGGCATGACGCTGCTCGACATCGGCTGCGGCTGGGGTTCCACCATGCGGCACGCCGTTGCCGAGTACGACGTCAACGTGATCGGCTTGACGCTGAGCGAAAATCAGTGCGCCCACGACGAGGCGAAGTTCGAAGAGATCGACAGCCCCCGCCGGAAAGAGGTGCGGATACAGGGCTGGGAGGAATTCGACGAGCCGGTGGACCGCATCGTGTCACTGGGTGCGTTCGAGCACTTCGCCGACGGCGCCGGCGACGCCGGGTTCGTGCGTTACGACACCTTCTTCAAGAAGTTCTACAACTTGATGCCCGACGACGGCAGGATGCTGCTGCACACGATCATCGTCCCCGACCAAGAAGAAGCCGAGGAACTCGGCTTGACGTCGCCGATGAGCCTGCTGCGGTTCATCAAGTTCATCCTGACCGAGATCTTCCCCGGCGGCCGGTTGCCGCGGACCTCGCAGATCGACCACTACTCGTCCAACGCCGGCTTCAAGGTTGAGCGCTACCACCGGATCGGGTCCGACTACGTGCCCACATTGAACGCCTGGGCCGATGCGCTGGAAGCCAACAAAGAGAAGGCCATCGAGCTGCAGGGCAAGAAAGTCTACGACACCTACATGCATTACCTGCGGGGTTGCTCGGACCTGTTCCGTGACCACTACACGGACGTCTGCCAGTTCACGCTGATCAAGTAGTCCTCTTACGCAAGGCGCCCCGGTGTCTCTGACCATCGGGGGCCACCGGGGCGCTTCGCGTATCGCCGCTCAGCCGAAGAAGATGTTGCGACGGCCGGCGAGCAACCGGTACAGCGTCTGCTGGATGGTCTCACGCACCTGATCGGTCAACTCGAATGTGACCATCGGGTCGTCGGCGTCGGAAGCGGTGTAGTCGTTGGTGTAGATCGGCTCGCCAAACGCGATGCGCCATTTCGACGGCAACGGCACCAGGCCCGCTGGGCCGGCCAACGGGAACAGCGGCGTAATCGGGAAGTAGGGCAGCCCGAACAGCCGCGCCAGCAGCTTGACATCGGTCAGCATCGGGTAGATCTCTTCGGAACCGATGATCGAGCACGGGATGATGGGCGCCTTGGTGCGCAGCGCCGCCGTCACGAAGCCGCCGCGGCCGAACCGCTGCAACCGATACCGGTCCTCGAAGCGCTTGCCCAACCCCTTATAGCCCTCCGGGAACACGGCGGTGAGCTCGCCGGCGGCAAGCAACCGGTGCGCGTCCGTCGTGCAGGCCATGGTGTGGCCCGCCTTACGGGCTGCCTCGCCAACCACGGGCAAGTCGAACACCATGTCGGCGGCAAGCAGTCGCAGGTCCCGCTGCGCCGGGTGCTCGTCGTGAACGGCCACCGACAGCATCAACCCGTCAAACGGCAACACTCCGGCGTGGTTGGCAACCACCAATGCGGCACCCTCGCTCGGCAGGTTCTCGATACCGCTGACTTCCACCCGGAACCACGATCGGAAGAAAAACCTCAGCAAAGGCCGAACGATCGCGCTGTTGAAGTGCGGATCGAAGCCGAACTCGTCAACGGTGTAGTCGCCCGTGAGGCGCTGGCGGAGGAATCCGGCAACGGCGGCGACACGCTGAGCCAGATCGTTGAGCGGTGCCTCGGCGGTTGATGCCGCAGCCGCGGCTCGCCGGTGCTCATCGATTTCGCGGACGACAGCGGCGATCTGCTCGGCCGACGCCCGACCGTTTAAATCAGAGAGCAACGAGGGATGCTGGCGAGATGACTCTGCCCGTTGATCGGCTTTCCGGCGCGCCGCTACCCGACCCCGATTCGTGTGCAGGGGAATGACATTCGCTCTGGTTTCACCCGCCACGATACCTACCTGACCCCACCTACGGAATTGGATTTCGACTACCCCAGCGCTGCGCTAAGGCTGTGGCGCGACCTTCCCAGGAGCGTACCCGATGTGGGTCGATAATGGGAGTTAGGCCGCGGCCGCGGACATAGTCGTCAAACGCCTCAGCCGTCGTCCATTTCGGCTGGTAGCCGAGTTCCGAGCGCATCCGGGTGGTATCCATGACGCGGCCGTAACTCAAATAATTGAACTGATCGCGACTGATCTCGTTATAGCGATTAGCCCGCCTCAGCGAATCCAGCGCCCAGACGCCGAAACCCGGTACCGGCAAAGGGATCCGGCCGGCCCGCCGGATCGCCTGCGACAGCATGATGATGCCGTCGGCGCCGATGTTGAACGTCCCGGCCTTGCCGGCCATCGCCGCACGCTCCAGCGCAACCAGCGCGTCCTGTTCATGCAGCAACTGCAGTCGCGCATCGCGGCCGAACATGGTGGGCACCAAAGGTCCGGCCAGATACCGTGACAGCGTGGTGTCCATGGCCGGGCCGATCATGTTGGCCAGCCGCAGGATCGTCACGGCAATGTCGGGCCGGCGCCGACCCAATCCACGCGCGTATGCCTCGATATCGAGGCTGTCCTTGGCGAAACCGTCGCGGAAGGGCCGACGGCTGGTGCTGTCCTCGGTGAACATCACCGGATCGTGTGCACTCGACCCGTATACCTCAGACGTCGACTTGAGCACCACGCGGCGCACGGAGGGCGCCTTTTGACAGGCGGCGAACAGTTGCATCGCGCCCATCACGTTGATTTCCTTCAACGCCGCGCTACCGCCGGACCGCGGCGCGTACGACGCGGCCGCAGCGTGCACCACCGTGTCGACATCGCCGTTGCGAATCACCTTGGCTATGAATGGATTACGAATGTCAGCACGGACGAACTCAGCGCGCCCCATCCGGCGCAGCATGTCCTTGCTGGGGGCGATCGCGTCCACCGCGATCACCCCGTTGATCATCGGGTTCTGGGCGAGCCGAGCAGTCAGGTAGCCGCCCAGAAACCGGCATGCACCGGTAACCAGCACCACTTTGGGGTAATGCACGGTGTTGCTCGAGGTGTCGCCGGTTCCGGCGCCATCTCCACTCGACGGATCCACTCGAACAGCCTAGCGGCCAGGCAAGACAGCGGCATTACGCCCGTGCGACGGTCGGCGGGCGGGCTTACTTGCCGAGTTTTCTGCGCTGCACCCGGGTGCGGCGCAGCAGCTTGCGGTGTTTCTTCTTCGACATGCGCTTGCGCCGCTTCTTGATTACTGAACCCATGAACTCCGCTATCTGACCGGTGACCTGCTTGCAGGATTGGACCCGGACACTTTACCCGGCTGGATGCACGGAACACCAAACAGGCGTCGCTCGACCGCCGCGTAACCGCGAAGCCACACGTTTGGCTGCGCGCAAGCCAGTCAGCGCGCTGCCAATTTGGGCTCAGCCCGCGTCGAAGTACGAAGTCTCCAGCATGTCGTGGACCGCCTTGGCGTGTACCCGGAAGGACCGCCCAACCCGGACCGCGGGCAGCTCGCCGTTGTGCACCAGCCGGTACACCGTCATCTTCGAGACCCGCATCAACGCCGCCACCTCGGCGACGGTAAGAAATTGTGTCCTGGCCTGCTGGCCATCGACGGAACCGGTGTCCCGCGCCTTACCTGCAGAATCTCGCGCCGATGGCCCGTTCGTAGACGTCATCGCAACCCAATCATGTCAGGCACGCGCAATGCCAACGGCTTCCCCTCCGCTGGCACCCACACGTGCATACAATGAGGAGAATAGCGGGACTAGTGGGGTTACTGGTACTGGTGGGGGAAAATCAATTCAAAAATCTTGAATTATTCTGATGTAATTCTAAGCTGCTCAGAACGTTTTTTGGCGGCCTGAACCGCCGCGTCGACAGCCGCCCGCAATCCGCATCGTTCGAGTTCGCGCAGTGCTGCGGCGGTGGTGCCACCGGGCGACGTCACGGTCGCTCGCAGCTGCGCCGCCGCGGTGTCCACCCGCATCCCCTGCGCCTCGCCCTCGGGCGTTGGCCGGTCGGAGTCCATCCGTTCCAGCAGCATTGCCGCCGACCCGGCCATTGTCTGCGCGGTCAGGTCGGTGGCCACCTGGCGGCTCAGACCCGCCGCGACGCCGGCGTCCACCAGGGCCTCGACCAGCAAAAGGAAATATGCCGGACCAGACCCCGACAGTGCGGTCACGGCGTCCATTTGGGCTTCCGGAACGGTCAGCACGACGCCTACGGAGTCGAACAGGGCCGAGACCCCCTCGAGCTGTGGCGCGGTGACGAACCGGCCCTGGGCCAGCGCGGTCACCCCCGCGCCCACCAATGCCGGCGCGTTCGGCATCGCACGGATCACCGGCGTTCCGGCCGGAAGTTTGGACTCGAAGAAGGTGATCGTGATCCCTGCCGCGACCGTGACGAACACCTGCTCGGCGCTGTCGTTCTCGGCTGCGGTAGCCGCATGGGCCAGCTCCCCCATCACCGACTCCACGTCGGCCGGCTTCACGGCAACGACGACGAATGTCGCGTTCTCCACCGCCTCTGTCACCGAAGTGACCAACACCGAATAGGTGTCTGCCAGGTACTTGACGCGCTCAGGGATCCGTTCGGCCACCACCAGGTCTTTCACCTGCCGGCCCGCGCGCAGCAGACCCGACAGCAGTGCCTCCCCGATGCTGCCGCCGCCGATGATCGCGATTCTTGCCATGCCCGACAGCATCGCAGACGCCGGCTACTGGCGAGCGGCAGGGACCAACGCCAGTTGACGCGCTTGCACCAACAGGCGGCCCAAGCTGTCGACGACGATGTGGTCCTCGTCGAACCAGTCATGCCCGATCTCCATGCAGGTGGCGACGATCCGCAGCCAGCCATCGGCAGGCAGGCCCCGAAGGAACGTGGTGAGCTGGACGGTAGGCGCCCAGCCGGTGCGATCCACGGCGAAAGTCACGGGCGCCGACAGATCCCCGCACATGAGCGCGAACAGCGCGTCCGGAGCCACGCCGCGGGGGCGCGCCCACATCTGGATCATGGGCGGACGCCCGTCATTGCCGGGCCGCATCGTCGACAGCAGCGGCCGCACATCGCAGCCTTCGCCCAGGTGCACCAGGCCGGCCAAGGGGTGCCCGGGCCCGATCGGCGCGATGTCGTCGGGCGGTTCGGGTGCCATCAGGTCCACGACCGGGTTCGCCGTCAGCAGCGGCACAACGTGGCCGCCGGGAGGAAAGTGCTCCGGCTCGCCGAGATTGACCACGGCGTGCACCGCGGTGCGTTCGCCCTGCATGAGTTCGACATCGACGACGCTGATCCGGCGGCCGCGCTTACGGATCGACGTCACCAGCCTCATCAGCCCCGGATCCGGAGCCCACAGGAAGTTTGCCGACACAGCGACAGGTTCAAGTCGAAACGATTCCCCGCCACACGCGGTGCGGGCAGCGTTGGCGCACAGCGCCAGCATCGCGCCTCCGTGCACCTTGGGCCCGATGGTCCAGTGCTTGTTCAGCTCGCCTTCAAATACCCCCGGATCAACCTCCCGCAGTGTCATTGCGGTGGTGAATAACGCGTTCATGGTCTCCTGGGGTGTCAGCGCAGCAGGTGCGTGCGGGCGAACTGCAACGATTCGGCGAGCATGCTTTCGCGCTCATTGGCGCTGCGCGCGCTGGACGTGGACACCTCCAGAATGACGTGGCCGGCGAAATCACCGCCGGCCAGCATTTGGCATACCTCGGCGGTAGGTTGGGTGCCGCGTCCGGGCACCAGGTGCTCATCCGCGGGCAGACCGCTGCCGTCACACAGGTGCAGATGAACCAGCCCGGCACCCATCCGCTGCGCCATATCCAGCGAATCGGTGCCCGCGGTCGCGGTATGGGACAGGTCCAGCGTGTAGTGCGCGTGGTTGCCGTCCAGCGGGTCATACGACGGCGCGAACGCCGAAATCGCCGGACCGGGGCCGCCGCCACGCCTGCGCATCCGTTCCAGTGACTGGCCGGGCCCGAAAAACCGGTCCGCTCGGAACGGGAACATGTTCTCCACGGCGATCATCACGTCGCTCGACGCTTCCAGCGCCACAACTTGTTCGGTGAACCCCTCGGCATAGCGTCGTTGCCAGCGGAACGGCGGGTGCACGACGACGGTCTGCGCATTCAGTTTTTCGGCGGCCCGCACGCTGCGTTCCAGCTTGGGGATCGGGTTGGCACCCCACACCCGCTGCGAGATCAGCAGGCAGGGCGCGTGCACGGACAACACCGGTACGCGATAGCGCCGAGACAGCTTCCTGACGGCATCGATGTCCTGGCTGACCGATTCCGCCCACACCATCAGCTCGACCCCGTCATAGCCGAGCCGGGCCGCATACTCAAACGCGGCCTCGGCCCGCAACGGGTACACCGAAGCAGTCGAGAGTCCGACTTTGATAGCTGGGCGCACTGTGCGTGGTGCCGCTTAGCCCGACTGCAACGACAGCGCCAAGGGCCCCAGGGTGATCAGCGCCCCCACCGCAACCGCGATCAACGTACTGGCGATGTCCTCGGTTTTGCGAACCACCCGAACCCCGACCACCAGGCCAAGGATGACCAGCACCGAGAGCACCAAAGCCACGATGCTGTTCCAGCGCCACAACTGGTCGAAGGCCACGAACAACCCGGCGCCGAACGCGACAGCAAGAACCGACTGCAACACGACCAAACTGCCGCGCCATAGTGCCTCGAGTCTGCCCTGCGCCGTGTGGACATCCGGGGCCTGCACATGCTGAGCCTCGAGGTCCTCCTCGAGTTTCTCCTCGCCGAGCACTTCGGCAGTCAGCAATTCCGCGTCTTGCTCTGCGTCCTGCGCGCCCAACAGCGTCGAATCTGAAGCCTGCAGGTAGGAGCGCACGTACGCGGAATCCTCTGTACCGGGTTCGGCTTCGCGCACCTCGGAGTCCATCACGTCCACCGGGATATCGGCGTAATGGTCCATCGGGTCAGGACTCATGCCCTCGGCGCCGGATTGTTGGCCCGACTCGCCGGTGGGCTCGGCCTCGCCCGCGTCGACAGGGCGCAAGGGCCGCGGGTAAGCGCTGCGCTGCGGCCCCGGCGCGCGCTGAGGCTGCGGTGGTGACTTGGGCCAGCGCGGCTCGGGTTCGGACCAGTACGCGGTTTTGGGCTCGCCTTCGGTGACCTGCTCGGCGACGGCTTCCTCGGAAGTGCGTTCAGCACTCGGCTGTGGAGCCGGTTCGGCAACCTCGACGGCTTCCGTGCCGCCATGTTCGGTCTTGTCGTGGTCGTCACGGATGACCGGAATCTCGCCGGTCAGCTCGGCAACCGTCACCGCGTCACTGTCGCCGCGCCGACGTCGCCGCCGTCGGGTGACCGCCGGGGCGCCAATGGTGCCATTCCTGGCCAATAATTCGGCCACCGAGATCGGCCGAGTGCCGGGGCTCTCGGTCTCGGGGTGTGGTCCGGTCATGGTTTGTCGCCTCTCGATCGGGTCCCGTCCCGATCAACTACTCGACCTCCAGCATCGCGCACGGAAGTCTCCACGAGCGCGGTTCCGTCGGCTTCGCTGTCGAGTTTGCGCAAGATGAGACCTTCCCGTAATGCCCACGGGCAGATATCCACCGATTCAATCGACAGCGTTCGCATGCTTGCCTCGGCCACCAGGGCACCCGCCACGATCTGCGGTGCCCGCTCGGCGCTCACTCCTTCCAGTTCCGCGCGGTCAGCGGTCGTCATCCTAGAGATGAAGGATATGAGTTGCCTGAGGCCGTTTGCTGTGAGTGTCCTCTTCACCCGCGGTCCGGCGGCCGACGGTGCCGCGCCGGTGAGCCGCGCCAACGAGCGAAACGTCTTCGACGTTGCCACCGCCAGGTCGGGGCTGCCGGCTTCGAGCACGGTCACGGCGGCATCCGCGAGCTCGGCGTCCAGCCAGTCCCGCAGCATCGCCACCCGGCGCCGGCCGGGCGGATCGTCGGGCAGCCATTCGCGTGTCAACCGTCCGGCGCCCAGCGGCAGCGATAAGGCAACCTCGGGCTCCTCGTCCACGCCGCTGGACATTTCCAACGAGCCGCCCCCGATGTCGAGGTTGATGATTCGCCCCGCACTCCACCCGTACCACCGGCGCACCGCCAGGAACGTCAGCCGCGACTCGTCGACCCCGCTGAGCACCTGCAACTCGACACCGGTCTCCTTGCGTACCCGGGCCAGCACGTCCTCGGAATTCTCGGCATCCCGTAACGCGGACGTGGCGAACGCCATCACCTCAGCGCAGCCGGAGCTATCCGCGATCTTGGCGAACTCGTCGATCGTGGAAATCAGCTTCTCGGCGCCCCGCTTGGTGATCTTGCCCGAGCTGTCGGTGGCCTCGGCCAGTCGCAGCGTGGCCTTCGTCGAACTCATCGGCGTGGGATGTCCCCCGCGGTGGGCATCGACCACCAGCAGATGGACCGTGTTGCTACCCACGTCGAGCACACCCAATCGCACTAAAACAACCTAACCGGGAGCACTTGAGAACGCGTTGCGACCCGTCCGCGGCGCGCCAATCCACGACCACAAGGGCCCGAGTGTCAGCGGCTCAGGCAGCCGCAATCGTCGTCTAACGTGGATCCGTGGCGAATTCGCACCCGGAGCCGGGACGGGAGGTTGAACTGGACTTCGCCCGCGAGTGGGTGGAGTTCTACGACCCGGACAACCCCGAGCACCTGATCGCGGCCGATCTCACCTGGCTGCTATCGCGCTGGACGTGCGTATTCGGCACGCCGGCCTGCCACGGCACGGTAGCGGGCCGACCGCATGACGGATGTTGCTCACACGGCGCGTTTTTGTCCGACGATGACGACCGCGCCCGGCTCGACGACGCCGTGAAGCAGCTCACCGACGACGACTGGCAATTCCGCGAAAAGGGTTTGGGCCGCAAGGGCTACCTCGAACTCGACGAGCACGACGGGCAACCCCAATACCGCACCCGTAAGCACAAGGACGCCTGCATTTTCTTGAACCGGCCCGGCTTTGCCGCCGGTGCCGGATGCGCACTGCACATCAGAGCCCTCAAGCTCGGCGTAGCGCCGCTGACCATGAAACCCGACGTCTGCTGGCAGTTGCCGATCCGGCGCAGCCAGGAGTGGGTGACGAGACCCGACGGCACCGAAATCCTGAAAACCACTGTCACCGAATACGATCGCCGCGGCTGGGGCTCCGGTGGCGCCGACCTGCACTGGTATTGCACCGGCGACCCGGGCGCCCATATCGGCGCCAAGCAGGTGTGGGAAAGCATGGCCGACGAACTCACCGAGCTGCTCGGCGCCAAGGCCTACGCGGAACTGGCCGCAATGTGTAAGCGCCGCAGCAAGTTAGGGCTCATCGCGGTGCACCCGGCGACTCGCATCGCGCAGTAGCCGCGCCCGTTCACGTCGCTTGTGCTTGGTAAGCCAAGACCATTCGCAGCGCGCTGGCGTGCAGGTACGCCTCGACCGCCGCGGCGGCCGCTGCCGCGTCGCGCGCCAGCACAGCTTCGGTGATCGCGCGTAGGTCGGCCACCACGGGGGCGGAGTCGTCGTAGGCCGCGGTGAGCTGGTGCTCGCGACCGCCGAAAGCGTGCTCGACCCAGCGATACAGCAACCCCAGCGCGCGGTTGCGACTGCTGTGGATGAGCACCCGGAAGTAGGCGAGGTCGGCGGCTTGGCGCGCCGCGGCGCCATCGGCCTCCTGGACCGCGGCCAACGCGGCGCGCAGCGCTTCCGCGTCCTCGGGCGCGCTGTGCTGCGCCGCCAGGCGGCCGATCAACGGGCCCAGCGCCGCCCGGATCTCGAGCAGCTCCACCAGGAACTCAGGGCCCAGCTTGCGGACCAGTGCCTCGACCACCGCCGGGTGCGTCAGTGCCTGAGGATCTCGCACCACGTTGCCGCTGCCGTGTCGGGCCGCAATCAGACCCATCTGCTGTAGCCGGGCCAGACCCTGCCGCAGCGACGTGCGGTTGACACCAAGCTGCTCAGCCAGCTCCCGCTCGGGCGGCAAGGTCGAGCCCGGCGGGAACGCGCCGTCGAGGATGGCGTCGGCGATCGACGCGGCGATCTGTTCGTCCACACGCTGGCGATCCGGCGGCTGCAGGAGACTTGACTGGTTCATTGACTCAACCAATATAGTGGACGAACCCGGCGAAGGAAGTGAGCGATGGACGACGAAATGCGATCGGCCGCAGCCCCCCGCTGGCGCGGCAAGGCCGGGCGCCTGGAAGTCTGGTACGCCACCATGTCTGACCCGGTGACGCGCGCCGGACTGTGGATTCACTGCGAGACGGTGGCACCCCTACGCGATTCAGGTGCCTACGCCCACGGCTGGGTCAGCTGGTTTCCACCCGAAGGCCCACCACGCACCGAGCGGTTCGGCCCCGAGCCCACCCGGCCGGCGGCCGGCACCGCCTGGTTCGACGCCGCAGGCGTCCGAGTGGGTGCAGAACAGCTCGCCGGACGCGCCGGTTCAACCGCCTGGGACCTGTCCTGGAAGGACACCGGTATACCGCTGTGGACGTTTCCCCGCGCGACGTGGGAGCGCGAGCTGCTGCCGGGGGCTCAAGTGGTCATCGCCCCCACCGCCGACTTCACCGGCTCACTGACCGTCGCCGACACCGCGTTGCGCATCGACGGCTGGCGCGGCGGCGTCGCGCACATCTACGGGCACGGCAACGCCAAACGCTGGGGATGGATCCACGCCGACCTTGGTGGCGGCGACGTCCTGGAGGTGGTCACCGCCGTGTCACACAAGCCGGGGCTGCGCCGGCTCGCGCCGCTCGCCTTCGTTCGCTTCCGCATCGACGGAAAGGATTGGCCCGCGGCTACTTTGCCGTCGCTACGGATGCGGACAACGCTCGGCCTGCAGCACTGGCAACTGGAGGGACACATCGGCGGTCGTGAGGTGCTCATCCGGGTCGACCAGCCCCCGGACAGATGCGTGCGCCTCGGCTACACCGATCCCGACGGCGCCACGGCGGTGTGCACGAACACCGAGCAAGCCGACATCCACATCGACATCGATGACCGGCACTGGTCGGTGCTGGGAACCGGGCATGCCGAAGTCGGCCTGCGCGGCAGCGAGGCGCCCGACATAAACGAAAGGATTCCGACGTGAGCTTTCTTTTCGACCCGCCGCTGCTGTTTGCCTCAGGCGTGCTGATCGAGCGGCGCCTGCCCTCTGACCGTCGCGATGTCGCCGAAGCCGCCACCCTTGGTGTCTTCTTCGGCGGGTCGTTCGGTCTCTACAACAACGTGCCCGGCCTCGGAGTGCTGTGGCGGCCCTTCCGCGCCCAGAATGGCCGCGACTTCATGTGGAACAGCGGTGTTTTCGGCGTCCAAACCGAGCAGCTCGGCTGGCCCATGCACGCGGCGGCGGGCGCGATCTTCGCGACCTACCCGTTCTTCATCAAGATGGGCCGAAGGTTCGGACGCCTGATATGAGCCGTCTCGCCGCCCGGGCAACCGCGTCCTTCGGCACCGCGCTGCTGCCCGAGGAATACGGCGGCCCGGCACCGGCGCAGCTCGTCGATCGTGTCGAGCGCTACCTGGCGCAGCTTCCGCCGCCTTCACGGCTGGCCATGCGGGCCGGGTTGCTGTCACTGGCCGCGGCAAGCTACCTCACCACCGGCCGGTCACTGTCGCGGCTTGGCCCCGACCAACGTGACCAGTTGCTGCGCCGGGTGGCTTCACTTAACCCGGAAGCCGGTGCGGCTATCGAAGCCATGAAGGCAATCGTGTTGCTCGCCAACGGCGCCGACACCTATGCGCCGGAACTACTCTCGCGCGCCCGGAAGCACGACGTGGCGCGCCCCGACGCCGCCCTGAACATCACCTCCTCGGCCGACAGCCGCTCCGTGGTTACCACCGACGCGGTGATCGTGGGCTCCGGCGCCGGCGGCGCGATGGCGGCCCGGACCCTGGCGCGCTCCGGCTTCGACACCGCCGTAGTCGAGGAAGGACGCCGCTGGACGGTCGAAGAATTCCGTACCACCCACCCGATCGACCGCTACGCCGGGTTATACCGCGGCGCCGGGGCCACCGTCGCGCTGGGACGCCCGTCGCTGGTGCTGCCAATCGGCCGAGCGGTCGGAGGCACCACGGTCGTGAACTCCGGCACCTGCTACCGGCCGCCGCCGGCCGTTCAGCGACGCTGGCGCGACGAGTTCGGCCTCGCTCTGGCCGACCCCGACCGGCTGGCAGATCGCCTCGACGACGTTGAACACACGCTGCGGGTCAGCCCGGTGCCGCTGGAAATCATGGGCCGCAACGGGCGTCTGCTGCTCGATGCCGCCACGACGCTGGGGTGGCGGGCGGCGCCCATCCCGCGCAACGCGCCGGGCTGTGGGGGCTGTTGCCAGTGCGCGATCGGCTGCCCACGCAACGCCAAATTCGGCGTGCACCTCAACGCGCTGCCCCAGGCGTGCACGGCAGGCGCGCGAATCATCTCGCAGGCTCGCGTCGAACGGGTGCTGCACCGGCACGGACGCGCCCGCGGCGTGCGAGCCCGCCGCCCCGACGGCACGGCGCTGGACATCCTGGCCGACACGGTCATCGTGGCCGCCGGTGCCACCGAGACCCCGGGCCTGTTGCGGCGCAGCGGTCTTGGTGCGCACCCACGGCTCGGCCGAAACCTCGCGCTGCATCCGGCGACGATGCTTGCCGGGCGCTTCGAGGATGACGTCGTCGCATGGCATGGCGTGCTGCAAAGCGCCGCCGTCCACGAGCTTCACGAGTCACACGGTGTGCTGATCGAAGCGACGTCCACACCGCCGGGGATGGGGTCGATGGTTTTTCCCGGCTACGGCGCACAGCTGCTGCGCTGGCTCGACCGAGCGCCTCAGGTCGCGACGTTCGGCGCCATGGTGGCCGATCGGGGTGTCGGCTCGGTGTTTTCAGCGCGCGGCGAGACGGTGATGCGCTACAACATCGCCCGCGCCGACGTCACTAAGATCATGGTTGCGATGGAGGCCATGGGCCGGCTGCTTTTCGCCGCGGGCGCTGTCGAGGTGCTCACCGGTTTGCCCGACGCGATGACAGTGACGTCGCTGCCCGCACTGCAGGATGCGCTGCGGCGAAGCAACCCCAGAAGCCTGCACCTGGCCGCCTTCCATCCGACGGGCACCGCGGCCGCCGGCGCCGACGAGCAGGTGTGCCCGGTGGATCAGACCGGTCGGCTGCGCGGCGTCGACGGTGTATGGGTCGCTGACGCGTCGATCCTGCCCAGCTGCCCGGAGGTGAACCCGCAGCTGTCGATCATGGCGCTGGCGCTGGCGGTCGGCGACCAAATAGTCGACGACGTGGCCGGCGCGCGATGACGCGCCGGCTGGGGTTGGGGCCTTCGAGCATGGGTCGATAACACTTTGGGCGGGGGTTCGCGGTTGATGCCCGGGTTCACGCGCTGATGAGGTGCAAGCTGTTGACTTCCGACAAGGATCGGGTCTAACCCCGGACCGTGACGATAGTGCTGGCGTATATCGATCCGGACCGGTCGGTGCGTGCCGGCCAGGCGGCCGGATCGGATGTCGGTGGTGGTTAGGCGCCGCCACGCCGGTATCGTGCCCATCGCGCTCGAGCCCCTTACGCGACGCGACAACCTCATCTTCGATTTTTTGGCGGTGCGGTTGGGGCTGCGAAGCGGTCTTCGTGGGCGTGGTCGCAGACCGGCGTCGTCTTCGGCCAAGTAACGCTGCACGAGGGTGACCACCCTAATAGACCAATATCGGAATGGAACGTTCTTCGCCATTTGACCCAGGTGGAATTCCCGAGGTTCCCGACAGGCCCGGCCCACCCGACAAAGCGGCAAGCTCCTCTAAAGGCATAGCGGGAGTCGGAACCGGCGGAGCCGGCGGAACCGGCGGAACACCGGGGGCGATGGTGACAAGGCCGCTGATGTAGGTGGAGGAATAGACCCCGTCAGGGCCGACGGTGATCATCTCACCGGGGCCGATGATGAGGGTGCCGCTGCTGGCGTAAACGGTATCGCCATTGGCGACGATCAGGGTGCTGCCGGTCTCGACGGCGAAGGTGCTGCCAGAGTCGACGGTGACGGTACCGCCGGAACCGACGGTGACGGTGCCGTAGTCGGTGAGAATGCCGGGATCGACGGTAAGACGGTAAGGGTGCCGTTGTCGGCCAGAGTGCCGCCGGTGCTGACCGCCAGGCTGCCGGTGTCGGTGCCGCCGGTGCTGACAGTCAGCGTGCCGCTGCCGGTGACGGTCACGGTGCCGCTATCGGTCAGGGAGTCGCCGGAGTCGACGGTCAGGGTGCGCCGTCGGTCAAGGTGACACCCCCGGGGTTGATCGGCCAGTCCGAGCAGGCGTTGCTCGCGGAAGCGTTTGCGCCCCCTCGACGCCACCTGCCGAGGAGTGTCCAGCCGGGCGGCGATCTCTCAATCCCTTGCTCCCCCAGGCCGAAATCGGTCTAACCGCTCGCCGAACGTTGCAACAAACTACCGGCGCCGTGACCGACCGTCGACCTTTTGTTCGCCCAACCATCAAATACGTGCCGGTACGTCTCTTCCTGTTGGGGACCCAGCGAGGGTCCTTGTCGAATACTTGAAAAAGTTCTGCCGCGCTCGCCCCCGGCGCCGGTACGTGCAACTCGTTGCCCTCGCCGATCTCAACCAACTCGGCATCGGCCGGCGATTCCATGACGCTCCGTATGGCGGCCATACCGCCGAAACGGATATGGTGTGACCGCCATGCCAGCAGCCGTCGTACTGGGAGTAACCCATGGAATTAACCGCAATTCTGTGTAACCATGCCGAGGCGCAGAACAACTTGTTGTACGTCACGGGGGGCGGCATAGACCGGGCCTTCATCCCTGCCGGACGCTCGGAACCCTTTACGGTCTCACTGGGCCTCGGAATTATCATTGAGGTCCCGTGGATGGCGACTAACCAGGAGCACACGGTCGACGTCGAACTGGTGGACGCGGACGGGCACCCAGTCGAGGTCCAAAGGGGATTGGACGAACGCGAACCGTTCCGCACTCAATTCCGATTCAACGTTGGCCGGCCGCGCCACCTTGAGCCTGGCGAAACCCAGTCAGTTGCTTTCGCGATCAACATTCCCGCACTTCCGTTAGAGAAACTAGGGTCATACGTCTTCACCATTAGCATCGACGAGACCGTCCTGCGCCGTCTGCATTACCGACTGGTTCAGCAGACGGGTGTGACCATTACGTCAAGTTGACCAATCGGTTTCAGCCGCTAGCTGGCGCAGCGGATGCATGCCAGCGGCAAATCGGCTAACAACATCGCAACCGCACTCGGCCAGGCTCGCAAGTACCCCGGCCACCATGCGGCCAGTGGCGTTGTACATATCAATCCCCTCGCGTAGTGACCGCAGCACGATGTCACGGCCATCGCGGAGTTCGCGAATCGCCGTCATCACCTCGGTGGCGTTGCGGCCAAGCCTGTCGATACCAATAGCCGTGATGCAGTCACCGCGACGGCAGTAATTGAACAGCGCAGCAAGGCCGGGCCGCTGTTCGCGCGTGGACATTCCCGACAACTTGTCTGTGTAGATGCGATTGGAATCTACGCCGGCCCTGGCAACTTCACGGTTCTCCGGATCATCCCCGCGTTCGCGGGGAGCACAAGTTCGACGTGGATGCAGATACCGGCGTCGCCGGGCGTTCACATGGCCCACCGTCTCATCACCTTTCACGGATGTCCCTAACCTCAACCGGCCCCCTGCCAGGTCGGCAGCGAGGTCAGCACCGGGTAGGTTACGAGCCCATTCCGAGCAGAGCGGCATTGAGCCGAGGTTGGATTCCTGCGTTCCCGCCAGGCCTGGTGAGCTGCTCAGCCCTCCTGCCGCCGATGCCGCCCCGACCCGCCAGATGCCTCAGACGAGCTGGGGATAGGGGCGGGGGTGCCGGTGGTGATGGTGACAGTGCCTTCGATGTTGGTGATCGAGGCGCCCGCGGCGTCGACGGTAGCGGTGGCGGGTTGGTGTGCCGGGGTTATGACCTCGGCCGTCTGTGCGCCGGTACCGGTGGTCGCGGAACCGCTGACGAGCTGGACGACGACCTTGACGTGACGGTACTGGGTGAGGGTGATGGGGCCGGAGGTGGCAGTGAGGTGAGTGTCGGCGGGGATCACCGTGCTGCCCTCGTAGCACGCACTGAGGGTTTCGACAGTGCTGCCTACGGTGATGGTGACAGGCACGTTCTCGACGTGGGTACCACTGCCGGCGCCCGTGACGGTGACGGAGCCGCTGTTGACGTCCATGGTAGTGCGGCTCCCGAGGGTAACGGTGCTGCCGGCTGGGGCGGTGGCGGTTTGGCCGGGCGCGACGGGGGTGACGGTGGCGGGGTCAGCGGTCTGCACCGTGGCGTCGGTCGAGCCGAGCTGCTGGGCCGTGGCGGTGGTCGCAGCCAGCTGCTGGCCGGCGGTGGGCGAGCTGAGCTGCGCCAGGGATTGGGTGTTGGCGCCGGTGGCGCTGCCGGCGGCTTGGGCCGCCGCGTGGGCCGGGGCGCCCTGCCCAGCCGGGTTGGTAAACTGCGGCGGCTCGCTAAACGGGGTCAGGGTACTCGCGGCCGAGGAAGCACCGGCGTCGCCATCAATCGCGGCGGCGTCTTGGGCCTGCATCTCGGCGTACTGCCCTTCGGTGTCGTCTTTGTCGTCTTTGTCGCCGTTGTTGCGGTCCGCCGCACAGGTCATGCCGCTGCGCCCGCTCATCATCGCCATCAGCGCCTCCTGAAATGTGCGCCACGGTGTCACACCAACGGGCACTGGGGCGGCGTTATGGCTGGTAACGGATGAAGAAAGCGGGACCGGCTCGATCTGCGAGGCGGCCATCTCCCAGCTCCGGGGCACCGACAACGACCCGAGCAAGCTCTTACCCCGGTCGGCGGATGGCAGATCAGCACTAGACACGGCGTCCGGGCCCGGACTCCGGGGGTTCACGTGGCGCCCCGTCTCACCACGTTTCACGGATGTCCCTCCCTTCAACCGGCGATACCATTGAACAGATCCAAATGATAAGCAACAGAAGGAATATGATTTTGGCGTAACTCTGTCAAGAGTTGTTGCATGGTGATGAGACCACGATGCTGTATGTCATGGCTGTGGACCGTCTTGGGCCCACATCTCCATATGTTGGGCTTCGGTGGCCATAATCGCCGAGGTGTTCTGCCCGAAAAAATTGATCGCGATCAACGCCATTAACTGCGCCCGGTTGGCCGCGATCACCGGCGGGAGCACCGTCATCGTGAACGCCGCCGCATAGGCCGCCGGCGGTTTGTTGCGCCGCGGCGGCGCTAGTTTGCAGCCGCGTCACATAGGGTGCGGCCACGGCCGCCATCGTCATCGACGCCGGGCCCGGCCACGCCTGGCCGGTCGGCCCCGAGACCGCCGAGGAGTAGCCGCTGGCGGTGGACTCCAGCTCGGCGGCCACCGCGCCCCAGCCCGCCGCGGCCGGCAGCATCGGCCCCGACCCGGGGCCGTAATACATCGGCCCGGAGTTGACCTCCGGCAGCAGCAACCCGAAATCCATACCTCTGGCTCTTTTATCTCTTTTCTGAGTAGAGCGTGGTGAGTTCTCAGACAGAGTGTATTTGGTATCTAACGCGTGTCTAACGCGAAGCTCACGTAAACGCCAAGTTGCAGCAAACTTAAGCTCCGCTGTGAACCATGGTGTGGGTGCCTGAAACGATGCTGGCGCCAGATTTCTCGGGGCCGTGCCGGTCTGCGAGGGGGCACAGGGCAAGCGCTATATCGTGCCAGCTCACCCTGCGACTGCGAGCGTCAACGCCGCGGCGGCGGGTCGTCGTGGGTAGGTCATCGGGATGCGCGGTTCAGGAGGCGTTAGTCAGCACCGGATGACAGAAAATCTAACAGCCGATCTGCAATTCGGACCCCTATTGGAATGCCACAAGATTGGGGGGCGACACAACGCTCTCAGGTCTAAGTGAGAACGCTCCGCAGATCGTTCTCGGCATCCGCTATGGCGTCATCCAATTGGGCCATAGCGTGCTGGAACACGTCTTCGCCATTTGGCCCGGGTTGAATTCCCGAGGTTCCCGACAGGCCCGGCCCACCCAACAAAGCGGCAAGCTCCTCTAAAGGCACAGCGGGAGTCGGAACCGGCGGAACCGGCGGAACCGGCGGAACCGGCGGAACCGGCGGAACACCGGGGGCGATGATGACAAGGCCGCTGATGTAGGTGGAGGAATAGACCCCGCCAGGGCCGACGGTGATCACCTCACCGGGGCCGACGATGAGGGTGCCGCTGCTGGCGTAAACGGTATCGCCGTTGGCGACGATCAGGGTGCTGCCGGTCTCGACGGTGAAGGTGCTGCCAGAGTCGACGGTGACGGTACCGCCGGAGCCGACCGTGACGGTGCCGTAGTCGGTGAGAATGCCGGGATCGACGGTGAGGGTGCCGCTGTTGGTGAGCGTGCCGCCGGTGTTGACGGTGAGGGTACCGTTGCCGGCCAGCGTGCCGCCGGTGCTGACCGTCAGGCTGCCGCTGTCGGTGCCGCCGGTGCTGACGGTGAGCGTGCCGCCGGGATTGACCGCGACGCCGCCGCTGTCGGTCAGGCTGCCGCCGCCGGTGACGGTCACGGTGCCGCTATCAGCCAGGGAGCCCCCGGAGTCGACGGTCAGGCTGCTGCTGTCGGTGAGCACGCCGCCGGAGTCGACGGTGAGCAGGCCGCCGTTGGCGACCTCGACGGTGCCGCTATCGGCCAGGGAGCCGCCGCCGGTGACGGTCACCGTGCCGCTATCAACCAGGGAGCCCCCGGAGTCGACGGTCAGGCTGCCGCTGTCGGTGAGCACGCCGCCGGAGTCGACCGTGAGCAGGCCGCCGTTGGCGACCTCGACGGTGCCGCTATCAGTCAGGGTGCCACCGGAGTAGATGGTCACCGTGCCGCCGTCGGTCAAGGTGACACCGGAGCCCACCGACACGGTGCCGTAGTCGTTCACCACACCACCGGCGTTGACGGTCACCGTGCCGGTATCGGTGAAGATAACCCCAGGACTGACGGTCAAGGCACCGGTGTCGGCGCCGCCGTTGCTGACGATGATGGTGCCGCCGGTATTGGTCAAGGTACCGCTGTCGGTAAGCAGCCCACCACCGGTGACGGTCACCGTGCCGCTATCAGCCAAGGTGCCACCAGAGCTCACCGTGACGGTGCCGCTATCAGACAGGACGCCGCCAGAGCTCACGGTGACGGTGCCGCTATCAGTCAGGGTGCCACCGGAGTAGACGGTCACCGTGCCGCCGTCGGTCAAGGTGACACCGGAGCCCACCGACACGGTGCCGTAGTCGTTCACCACACCACCGGCGTTGACGGTCACCGTGCCGGTATCGGTGAAGGTAACCCCAGGGCTGACGGTCAAGGCACCGGTGTCGGCGCCGCCGTTGCTGACGATGATGGTGCCGCCGGTATTGGTCAAGGTACCGCTGTCGGTAAGCAGCCCACCACCGGTGACGGTCACCGTGCCGCTATCAGCCAAGGTGCCACCAGAGCTCACCGTGACGGTGCCGCTATCAGACAGGACGCCGCCAGAGCTCACGGTGACGGTGCCGCTATCAGTCAGGGTGCCACCGGAGTAGACGGTCACCGTGCCGCCGTCGGTCAAGGTGACACCGGAGCCCACCGACACGGTGCCGTAGTCGTTCAGCACACCACCGGCGTTGACGGTCACCGTGCCGGTGTCGGTGAAGGTAACCCCAGGGCTGACGGTCAAGGCACCGGTGTCGGCGCCGCCGTTGCTGACGATGATGGTGCCGCCGGTATTGGTCAAGGTACCGCTGTCGGTGAGCAGCCCACCACCGGTGACGGTCACCGTGCCGCTATCAGCCAAGGTGCCACCAGAGTTGATGGTAAAGGCACCGCTGTCGGTCAGGGTGCCGGCGGTGTTGACGGTGACGATGCCGCTATCGGAAAGGGTGCCGCCCGAGCCGACGGTCAAAGTCCCGGCGGTGCCGCCGGTGCTGCCGACGTTCAGGGTGCCGGTCGAGCCGACGTTGATGGTGCTGCCGGTCAGGGTGACGGGGGTGCCGGAGCTGATGGTGAGAGTGCCGTTGTCGGAAAGGGTGGCGCCGGAGCTGAGAGTGAGGGTGCCGCTGTCGGTCAGGATGCCACCGGAATTGATGGTGACGGCACCGCTGACGGTGCTGCTATCAGCCAGGGCGCCACCGGAGTTGATGGTGACCGTCCCGCTGTCCGTCAGAGTGCCGCCGGTGCTGACGGTCAGGGTGCCGCTGACGTTCAGGTTGCCGGTGGTGGCGCCGACATTGATGGTGCTGCCGGTCAGGGTGACGGCGGGTGCCGGAGCTGATGGTGAGAGTGCCGTTGTCGGAAAGGGTGGCGCCGGAGCTGAGGGTGAGGGTGCCGCTGTCGGTCAGGATGCCACCGGAATTGATGGTGACGGCACCGCTGACGGTGCTGCTATCAGCCAGGGTGCCACCGGAGTTGATGGTGACCGTCCCGCTGTCCGTCAGAGTGCCGCCGGTGCTGACGGTCAGGGTGCCGCTGACGTTCAGGTTGCCGGTGGTGGCGCCGACATTGATGGTGCTGCCGGTCAGGGTGACGGCGTGGCCGGAGCTGATGGTCACGGTGCCGTTGTCGGTGAGGGTGAGCCCAGAACCGATAGTCAGCGTGCCGCTGTCGGTCAGGGTGCCACCGGAGTTGACGGTGACGGTGCCGCTGTCGGTCAGGGTGCCGGTGACGGTGAGCAGGTTGCCGGTATCGCCGACAGTGGTGGTACCGACGTTGAGGGTGCCGCTGCCGGCCGTGCCGGTGCCGACGGTCAAGGTGCCGCCGTCGGACACGCTGCCGCCGCCGGTGACGGTCAAGGTGCCGTTGTCGATGAGGTTGGCGCTCGAGCTGATGGTGAGGCCGCCGCTGTCGGAAAGGGTGCCACCGGAGTTGATGGTGACGGCACCGCTCACGGTGCTGCTGTCGGTCAGGGTTCCACCGGAGTTGATGGTGACCGTCCCGCTGTCCGTCAGGGTGCCACCGGTGCTGACGGTCAGGGTGCCGCTGTCGGAAACGCTGCCGCCGCTGCTGACGGTGAGGGCGCCGTGGTTCGCGACGGTGAGGGTGTTGCCGCTGTTGATGTTGAGGACGCCGGTAGAGCCGACGTTGATGGTGGTGGTGGAGGTGCCGCTGGCGGGCAGGGTGACGTTGCTGTTGAGGGTGAGGGTGCCGTTGTCGGTGAGGGTGACGCCGGAGCTGAGGGTGAGGGTGCCACTGTCGGTCAGGGTGCCACCAGAGTTGATGGTAAGGGCACCGCTGTCGGTCAAGGTGGCGCCGGAGCTGATGGTGAGGGTCCCGCTATCGGTCAGGGTGCCACCGGAGTTAACGGTGAGGGCGCCGCTGTCAGTGAAGATGCCGCCGGAGCTGATGGTGAGCATGCCGTGATTCGCGACGGTGACGGTCCCGCTATCGGTCAGAGTGCCGCCGTTCGCGACGGTCAGGGTGCCGCTGTCGGTCAGGGTGACGCCAGTGTTGATGGTGAGGGTGCCGCTGTCGGTCAGGGTGCCACCAGAGCCGACGGTGAGGGTGTCGCTGGCGGTGAGGGTGCCACCGGAGTTGATGGTCAGGGCGCCGCTGTCGGTCAGGGTGCCACCGGAGTCGACGGTGAGGGTGCCGCTGTCGGTCAGCATGCCGCCGGAGCTGACGGTGAGCGTGCCGTGGTTCGCGACGGTCAGGGTGCCACCGGAGTCGACGGTGAGGGTGCCGCCGTTCGCGACGGTGAGGGTTTTGCTGGTGCTGAGCATGCCGCCATTCGCGACGGTGAGGGTGCCGCTGTCGGTGAGGGTGCCGCTGTCGGTCAGGGTGCCGCCGGAACTGACGGTGAGGGTGCCGCTGTTGGTGAGGGTGTGGCTGGAGCTGACGGTGAGCATGCCGCTATCGGTCAGGGTGCCGCCAGAGTCGACGGTCACGGTGCCGCCGTCGGTCAGGGTGCCGCCGGAGCTGACGGTGAGCATGCCGCCGTTCTCGACGCCGAGGGTGTGGCCGGAGCTGACGGTGAGGGTGCCGCTGTCGGTGAGGCTGCCGCCCGAGCTGACGGTAAGGGCGCCGTTGTCAGTCAGGGTGCCGCCGGAGCCGATAGTGACGGTGCCGCTGTTGGTGAGGGTGTGGCCGGCCCCGATGGTGAACATCCCGTTGTCGGTCAGAGTGCCGCCGGAGCTAACCGTGAAGGTGCCGTTGTTCGTGAGGGTGCCGCCGGAGCCGACGGTGACAGTGCCGCTGTCGGTGAGGATGTGGCCGGACCCGATGGTGAGGGTGCCGTTGTCGGCGAGGGTGGCGCCGGTGTTGATGGTGAGGGTGCCGTTGTTGGTGAGGGTGGCGCCGGAGCCGACGGTGATGGTACCGCTGTTGGTGAGGGTGTGGCCGGTGCTGACGGTGAGCGTGCCGTTGTCGGTGAGGATACCTCCGGAGCTGATGGTCAGGGCGCCGGTGTCCGTGAGCTTGCCGGCGGAGCCGACGGTGAGGGCGCCGCTGTCGGTCAGGGCGCCGCCGGAACTGATGGTAACGGTGCCGCTGTCGGTCAGGGTGCCACCGGAATTGACGGTGAGCATGCCGCCGTTCGCGACGGTGAGGGTGCCATTGTCGGTGAGGGTGCCGCCGGAGCCGACGGTGACCGTGCCTTTGTCGGTGAGGGTGACGCCGGAGCTGATGGTGAAGGCGCCGTTGTCGGTGAGGGTGGCGCCAGAGTTGACGGTGAGGGTGTGGTTGGCGGTGAGGGTGCCGCCGGTGTTGACGGTGAGGGTGCCGTTGATGGTGAGGGTGCCGCTGTCGGAGAAGGTGCCGCCGGAGCTAACGGTGAGAGCGCCGCTGTCGGTGAGGGTGCCGCCCGAGTCGAGGGTGAGGGTGCCGCTGCTGGTGAGCGTGCCGCCGGAGCTGACGGTGAGCGTGCCGTGGTTCGCGACGGTGACGGTGCCGCCGGAGTCGACGGTGAGGGTGCCGCCGTCGGCGACGGTGAGGGTCTTGCTGGTGGTGAGCATGCCGCCGTTCGCGACGGTCAGGCCGCCATTGTCGGTGAGGGTGCCGCTATCGGTGAGGGTGCCGCCGGAGCCGACGGTGAGGGTGCCGTTGTTGGTGAGGGTGTCGCCGGAGGTGATGGTGAGGGTGCCGTTGTCGGTGAGGGTGCCGCCGGAGCCGATGGTGAGGGCGTTGCTGTCGGTGAGGGTGCCGCCGGAGCTGATGGTGAGGGCGCCGTTGTCGGTGAGGGTGCCGCCAGAGTTGACGGTCAGGGTGCCGCTGTCGGTGAGGGTCCCGCCGGAACTGACGGTCAGGGCGCCGTGGTTCGCGACGTTGAGGGCGCCGCCGGAGTTGACGGTGAGCATGCCGCCGGAACTAACGGTGAGCTGGCCGGTGCCGCCGCCGGTGGTGCCGAGGGTCAGGGTGCCGCCAGAGCTGACGGTAAGGGTGCCGCTGCTGGTGAGGGAGGCGTTGGCGCCGTCCGCGACGGTCAGGGTGCCGCCGTTCGCGACGGTCAGGGTGCCGCTGTTGGTGAGGATGCCGCCGGAGTTGACGACGATGGCGCCGCTGTCTGTGAGGGAGCCGCCGGAGTTGACGGCGATGGTGCCGCTGTCGCTGAGGGTAACGCCGGAGTTGACGGCGATGGCGCCGCTGTCGGTGAGGGTGCCGCCGGAGTTGACGGTGAGTCCGTTGTCGACGGCGAGCATGCCGCCGGAGTTGACGACGATTTGGCCGCCGCTCTGGATTGTGGTTCCGCCACTTGGGACGGTGTAGGCAAAGCCAGGACTGGATGGTGATGGTTTGGCCGTTGGTGACAGTGCTCGGGAGGGTTGGATCGATGTAGGTGACACCGTTGATGGTGACGGTGGGCTCGGCGGTCGAGCTGAGCTGCTGGGTGGCGGCGGTCGAGCTGAGCTGCTGGGTGGCGGCGGGCGTGCTGAGCTGCTGGGTAGCGGCGGGCGTGCTGAGCTGCTGGGTGGCGGCGGGCGTGCTGAGCTGCTGGGTAGCGGCGGGCGTGGCCGGCTGCTGGGTAGCGGCGGGCGTGCTGAGTTGCTGGGTAGCGGCGGGCGTGGCCGGCTGCTGGGAGGCGGCGTGCGCGCTGAGCTGCTGGGAGGCTGGGGGCGAGATCGGCTGATGGGTGGCCGCGGGCGAGCTGAGCTGCTGGGAGGCGGTGGGCGAGGTCAACTGTTGCGTGGCCGCGGGCGAGGTCAACTGCTGGGAGGCGGCCGGCGAGGTCAACTGCTGGGAGGCGGCCGGCGAGGTCAGCTGCTGGGTGGCCGCGGGCGAGCTGAGCTGCTGGGTGGCCGCGGGCGAGCTGAGCTGCTGGGAGACGGCCGGCGAGGTCAACTGCTGCGTGGCAGCGGGCGAGGTCAACTGCTGGGTCGCCGCGGGCGAGGTCAACTGCTGGGTCGCCGCGGGCGAGCTGAGCTGCTGGGAGACGACGGGCGAGGTCAACTGCTGCGTGGCGACGGGCGAGGTCAGCTGCTGCGTGGCCGCGGGCGAGGTCAACTGCTGCGTGGCGGCGGGTGAACTGAGCTGCGTCAGGGATTGGGTGCGGGCGCTGGTGGCGTTGCCGGCGGCCTGGACCACCGCCTGGGCCTGACTGGCCTGCCCGGCCGGGTTGGTGATCTGTGGGGGCTCGGTAAACGGGGTCAGGGTGCTCGCGGTCTGCGACGCAGCCTCATAGGCATACATCGCGGCGGCGTCTTGGGCCCACATCTCCATGTATTGGGCTTCGGTGGCCATGATCGCCGGGGTGTTCTGCCCGAAAAAATTGGTCGCCACCAACGCCGCCAACTGCGCCCGATTCGCCGCGATCACCGGCGGGGGCACCGTCATCGCGAACGCCGCCTCATAGGCCGCCGCCGCCGCATAAGCCTGGGTGGCGGTCTGCTGCGCCAAAGTGCCCGTGGCGGCCAGCCACTCTATGAACGGGGTTACCGCGGCCGCCATCAGCAGCGACGTCGGGCCCGACCACGCCTGACCGGCCAGCCCCGCGAGCACCATCGAATAGCCGCTGGCGGCAGACTCCATCTCGGCGGCCACCGCTTGCCACGCTGCCGCAGCCGCCATCATCGGCCCCGCCCCGGGGCCGCTATACATCAGACCGGAATTGACCTCCGGGGGCAGCGACCCAAAATCCATAGCACTCCCCGGTGCTGAGTTCAGCTGTCGCGGTTGTATGAAACTGGCAGTTATATTGCTTGGGCGTAAATAATTCCATTGGTTTGGTTTGAAATGACTGTACTGTCTGCAGGTATGGGAACAGAACTCTTGTCATAAAAATGTCAGCGGAATTTGAGCATCTGCGGTCCGCGCGATCGGCCCCTGCTCGACGCGGGATATCACCAACGCGCCCTGCAACGACAAGCGGTCCGAGCCTGAGGGTCAATACTGTGGGCTTCATAGGCGACCACGACGCCCGCGGCGGAGGAATCCACGGCACTGCAGACCGCCGAGATCGGCCGGGTGCGGATGATTACCGGGCCTTCGTCCATCAGATGATTGATCGGGCGGATCGCCGGAAGCGATATGAGACCAAATCCAACCCGCCCATGGTCGTCAATGCTGGCCGGCAGCCCAGCCCCGTCGCCATAGCTGTCAGCGGTCACGTATTTCCCCAGGTTTGAGGGGTTGTCCGTCACGTAATTCCCCACCCCGGCTGTCACGTAATTCCCCACCCTGGGCGGTGTGTCTGCCCGGTGTGGGCCTCGCAGCAAGGTTCGCTCTGCATCTGTCGGCTGACGGATGGAAGGGGCGCTGATGGCGAGGAGAAATATCTTGAGTGCTCGATTTGGTCGAGATGTTCACCGCACTGGCACGCGGGCCGCTCCCAGGTGCAGATTGTCGGAGGCGCTGGGCATCGATCGGAAGACGGTCCGCAAGTATTTGGCGCCGGCGATCGCCGAGGGTATCTGAACCCGGCGGTGAGGCACTGAGCGCCGAGCAGTGGGCGGAGTTGATCGGGCGGGTGGTTCCCGGAACTGGGTCGATCCGGCGGCGCGGTCCTCGACGTGGCCGTTGATCGCGCCGCACCACGATCGGATCAAGGACTGGCTGGACGCCGATGTGACGGTGGCTACGATCGCGCAGCGGTTGCGCGACGAGCACCAGGTGGCGGCGTCGGAGTCGTCGGTGCGGCGGTGGATCGCAACACATTTCGCCGAGGAGACGGCTCGGGAGAGGGTGACCGTGCCGCGCGGGGCGGTGAATCCAGGCAGTGAGGCGCAGATCGATTACGGCCGGCTGGGCATGTGGTTGGACCCGGCCACGGCGAAGCGGGTCGCGGTGTGGGCGTTCGTGATGGTGCTGTCGTGCTCGCGCGCACCTGTTCGTCCGCCCGGTCATCCGGATGGATCAAACCTCTTGGTGCGCATCGCATGTGGCGGCGTTCGAATTCTTCGGCGGGGTTCCCGGCGCGGCTGGTGTGTGACAACCTCAAGACCGGGGTGGACAAACCCGACCTCTATGACCCGCAGATCAACCGGGGCTACGGCGAACTGGGCACCCACTACGGCACCCTGATCGACCCGGCCCGGGCGTTCAAACCGAAAGACAAGCCACGCGTGGAACGCCCGATGCCTTATGTGCGGGATTCGTTCTGGCGTGGCCGCGAGTTCAGCTCGCTGGCGCAGATGCAGGCCGACGCGCTGCGCTGGAGCACTGAGGTGGCCGGGTTGCGGTAATCGCGGGCTCTGGAGGGCGCCCAACCCCTGCGGGTGTTCGAGGCCATCGAAGCCGATGCGTTGATCGCCTTGCCGCGCAGGGCCTTCGAGCTCACCACGTGGTCGATTGGCACCGTCGGGATGGACACGCACGTCAAGGTCGGTAAGGCGTTGTACTCGGTGCCGTGGCGGCTGATCGGCCAACGCGTGCACGCTCGCACCGCCGGCGATGTGGTGCAGATCTTCGTCGGCGCCGATGTGGTGGCCACCCATGTGCGCCGCCCGAGCGGGCGGTCCACCGACTTCGACCACTACCCGCCGGAGAAGATCGCCTTTACGATGAACACCCCGATCTGGTGTCGGCGCACCGCCGAGCTGGTCGGCCCGGCCTGTGAGGCGGTGATCGCCGAATTCATGCGCGATAACGCCATCCATCACCTGCGCTCGGCGCAAGGGGTCCTCGGGCTGCGCGACAAACACGGGTGTGACCGCCTGGAGGCCGCCTGCGCCCGCGCCATCGCGGTCGGCGACCCGTCCTACCGCACCGTCAAGGGCATCCTGCTCGCCGGCACCGAACACGTCACCGACCCGGCGACCACCGGGTCGGCGGCCGCGGCCGGGGCGTTCCTGCGCGGCCCCGAGGAGTTCGGCGCGCTCGCCTGACTGTCAACGAATCTCTCATTCCCACAACATAATTCACCATCAAGGAGCTACTCATGACCATCCGCGACCCGGCCTGCGCAATGCGCTGCGCACCCTGAAACTGACCGGCATGCTCGACACCCTCGACGCCCGGCTGGCCCAGACCCGCGACGGCAGGCTCGGCCACCTGGAATTCCTGCAGGTACTCTGCGAAGACGAAATCGCCCGCCGCGAATCCGCCGCCTTGACACGACGATTGCGCCGCGCCCGCTTCGAGGAACAGGCCACCTTCGAAGACTTCGACTTCACCGCCAACCCGAAACTCCCCGCCGCGATGCTGCGCGACTTGGCCGCGCTGCGCTGGCTGGACGCCGGCGAATCGGTCATCCTCTACGGCCCGGTCGGGGTAGGGAAAACCCATGTGGCACAAGCACTTGGGCATCACGTAGCCCGCCGCGGCGGCGACGTTCGGTTCGTCAAATGCGCCCGCATGCTCGCCGATCTGGCCGGCGGCCACGCCGATCGCACCATCGGTCAACGCATGCGCGAATACACCCGGCCGTTGGTATTGCTCATCGACGACTTCGCGATGCGCGAGCACACCACCACCCAGTCCGACGATCTCTACGATCTGGTCTCCGATCGGGCCATCGCTGGCAAACCGCTGATCCTGACCAGTAACCGCGCCCCGAAGGACTGGTATCCGCTGTTCCCGAACCCAGTCGTGGCCGAATCACTGCTCGACCGGCTGATCAACACCAGCCACCAAGTCCTCATGGACGGACCGAGCTACCGGCCCCGGAAACGACCCGGCCGCCCCGCCAGCTAGACACCGCAAGCGCTGGCCGGTAAGACCTACACCGAGGCCTGCACCTGGGGAATTACGTGACGGCAACCCCTGGGGAATTACGCGACGGACGACACATAGCGCTGTCCCACAGCTGAGCGCCGGTGGCAGGTGTGCCACGCCCAGGCCGCCCTCCTAGCCCCATTCGCGCATACCGTCAACCATCTGCGGTGCGCTAGTTGGCACAAGCTGCCGTCTGGCCTCACGCAGCCGATGCGATCATCCTGGGCCAGTGAAATCGCCACAGCTGGAGCGGCGAACGTTATTGAAGGAGCGCACGTCGCAGCGATGGGACCGCCGATCAGCGCGGTCGCCTTGGCACGACAAACGAATCCCTTTGCTTTGTTCGTCGATATCAGCCGTATCGCGGGCAGTAGGCGGTGATCGCCGCGCTGACGACGGCGGCAGCTTGCCACGGTGCGAAGGTGATGTCGAACGCCGACGCTTCGTACCTCGGCGTTTGCTTGAGCTACCCCGGCGCCACTTCGTCCGGTAGCCGGTGCAAAACGGCAAGTCCGCGCGGTGCGGTCAGCGAAAAGCCAGAGCCGATTCGAGGCTTCGATAGTGCAGAAAATTCCGTTATCGATGCGCCATGGGACCATTCTCGAATCTGTTAGAGCACCCCGGGCGGCACTCTTACCGACTCAGTCACCTAGCCCTCGAGCTTGTAGCCCAGCCCCCGCACCGTCACCAGGTGCACCGGGTTGGCCGGGTCGGCTTCGATCTTGGACCGCAGGCGCTTGACGTGGACGTCGAGCGTCTTGGTGTCGCCGACGTAATCCGCACCCCACACCCGATCGATCAACTGCCCGCGGGTCAGCACCCGGCCACTGTTGCGCATCAGGTATTCCAGCAGGTCAAACTCCTTGAGTGGCAAGGTGATTGTGTCACCATTCACCGATACGACGTGCCGCTCGACATCCATGCGTACCGGCCCGGACTCGAGCACCCCGTCGCTGATTTCGGAGTCGTCTTCACCGCCACGGCGAAGCACCGCTCGGATCCGGGCGATCAACTCACGTGCCGAATAGGGCTTGGTCACATAATCGTCGGCGCCGAGCTCCAGCCCGACGACCTTGTCGATCTCGCTGTCCCGGGCGGTCACCATGATCACCGGCACGCTGGAACGAGCACGCAGCTGCTTGCACACGTCAGTGCCGGACATCCCGGGCAGCATTAGATCCAGCAACACGATGTCAGCGCCGGCTCGTTCGAACTCGGCGAGTGCCGCTGGCCCGTCGGTCACTACCGTGGCTTCAAAACCCTCCTTGCGCAGGAGAAATGCCAGCGGATCGGCAAGTGACTCCTCATCCTCCACGATCAGGACACTAGTCATCGGCGCCACTCCTCCACATCGCTACGCTCTGCATCGTCGCCAGCGCGGGTCATCGGCTTAGCTCTTCCTCTCGTTGGGACCTGTTGGGCCGCACCTCGCGACCCTGCGGTTGCTCGGGTTGCTCGTCGTTATCAGGCTGGGACGGCTTGACCGCCGGAATAGACAAGGTGAACGTCGATCCGGTTCCCGGCTTGCTCCACACACCGATGCTGCCGTTGTGGTTAGCCGCGACGTGTTTGACGATGGCCAGCCCCAGCCCGCTGCCGCCGGTGGCGCGCGAGCGCGCCTTGTCCCCGCGGAAGAATCGCTCGAAGACCCGCTCCTGGTCTTCCAGGGCGATCCCGATGCCCCGGTCGGTCACGGCGATCTCGATGTTGTCGCCGCGGCGGCGGCGGCTGATCGACACCGGCGAACCCGGAGGCGAATAGGCGATCGCATTGGAGACGAGGTTGGCCAACGCGGTCACCAGCAGCGTTTCGTCGCCCAGCACCCGCAAGCCGCTGGGTGCATCGGTGCGAACCTCGATCTCTGCGTTGTCGGCGGCCACCTTGTGGCGTGAAATCGCTTCGGAGACAACCGTATCCACGTCAACCTCAGTGACGTTGGGTAACCGCTCGGCGCCCTGCAGCCGGGACAGCTCGATCAGTTCGGCAACCATGTCCCCCAGTCGGTTGGCTTCGACGAGCACCTTCTCGGCGAACCGGCGAACGGTTTCGGAATCATCAGCCGAAGCCAGCAGGGCCTCGGCGAGCAACGCCATGGCACCGACCGGGGTCTTGAGCTCGTGGCTGACATTGGCCACGAAGTCGCGCCTGGTCGCCTCCATGCGCGCATAGTCCGACTGGTCGTGAGCGAAGACCACGGCGAACCGGCGGTCTTCTTCGCTGAGCAGCCGGGCTTGCCCGTGTACCGATAGCCCGGACCGGCCCGTCGCGCGTTTAGCCGGCCGCAGGTCGAACTCGACGTCGACGCCGGTGAGCGCCTGCTGCGCGGCCTGCCAGGCCTGGTCGTCGAGCTGCCGATCGCGTACCAGGCCCAACTCCTTGGCCCGATCGTTGAGGTAGACGACATCGCGATGGGAATCCACCACCGCGACGCCCAGCGGCATCAGCGCGACGATGCGTTGCAGCATCTGCGCGACGGTGATCCCGGTCCATTCGGTGCTCACTCGCTGCCGGCGCTGGACCGACCGCGGCGACAGCCGCCTCCCGGCCGCAACACCTACGGCCAGCGCCAGCACGGACAAGACCCCGGCCAGCAACAGCGCCGAGTACACGGTCACATAGAAAATCCTACAAATCTTCTTGAACGCTTCCCTAGCGGAGCGCGGCCAAAATCAGACAAGTCACATCCTGCGCCATAGGTGTTCCGCTTCCGTTCACGCGATGTTTGGCAAACAGGCCTTCAAAAGCTCGCAATCGAGGCCCCGATCAACCTCACCCCCGTCCTTGGCCGGCTACCGCGGCGGCGCCGGCCGCGGCCGCTTCCGGGTCCAGATAGGCGCCGCCCGGCACCACCGTCCGCAAATCGGCGTCCAGGTCGTAGCGCAGCGGAATGCCGGTCGGGATGTTCAGCCCGACGATCTCTTCATCCGATATCTGGTCGAGGTGCTTGACGAGGGCGCGCAGCGAGTTGCCGTGCGCGACGATCAGCACCGTCTTGCCGAACCGCAGGTCCGGAACGATGACGTCGGTGAAATACGGCAGAAATCGGGCCACCACGTCAGCCAGGCATTCGGTCAGCGGGCCGCCACCGATGTCGGCGTAGCGGACGTCGGCGTCCTGGCTGTACTCGCTGCCCTGCTCGATCGGCGGGGGCGGTGTGTCGTAGCTGCGCCGCCAGGCCATGAACTGCTCGTCGCCGTAGCGCGCCTTGGTCTCGGCCTTGTTCAGGCCCTGCAGCGCGCCGTAGTGGCGTTCGTTCAGCCGCCAGCTGCGCCGCACCGGAATCCACAGCCGGTCGGCGGTGTCCAGCGCCAGGTGCGCGGTGGTGATCGCGCGTCGCAGCAGCGACGTGTAGAGGACGTCGGGCAACAGGTTGTGCTCGGCCATCAGTTCGCCGCTGCGCACCGCCTCGGCCCGGCCCTTGTCGGTCAGGTCGACGTCCACCCAGCCGGTGAACTGGTTGCTTGCGTTCCATTCGCTCTCGCCGTGGCGCAGCAGCACCAGGGTGGCATTGGTTGCCATGCCGGCAAGTCTCTCACGCGATCTCTTAATCGTCGTCGCCATCGTCGTCGATCAGGTGAGCGAACGCCTCCAGGTTCTTCAGCGACTCGCCGCGCGACACCCGCCACTCCCACTCTTTTTGAATCGACGAGCGAAAACCCAACTCCAACAACGTATTAAAGTCCGAATCGACCGCCTCTAGCACCTGTCCGAGCACGCGGTCGATCTCGTCGGCGTCGACCGACGCCAGCGACATGCGGCCCACCAGGTAGATGTCGCCGACGTTGTCCAGCGTGTAGGCCACGCCATAGAGACGGCGGTTGCGCCTGAGCAGGAAACGGTAGACACCCTCGTGGTTCTCGTCGGGCTTGCGGCACACGAATGCCTCGATGCGCACCGAATGCTCGCCGATACTCAAGATGGTGTTGGTCTTGAGCTTGCGCTCGCCGGGCAGTTCCACCACGAGTCCCGACGCCCCGCCGTGCTTCGAGTAGTTCAGCCCGCTGGACTGCAACGCGGCCTCGATCACCGAATGCACCGTCTGCGGCGTAGATGTCATGCGCCCACCCCGCGGCGCTCGGCGGTGAAGGTCCGGATCGCGCGACGATAGCTGGCCAGCAACGCGTCGGTGGTGTTGTCCCAGGAGAACGTGGCCGCGTGCGAGGCAGCCGCACGGCTCATCGCCTCCGCCTGCGGTGCGGACAGCCGCAGCAGCCGGTCGAGGGCGCCGGCCCATCGGTCGACGTCGTGCCCGGACACCAACGTGCCGGTGATCCCGTCGCGTACGGCCACCGGCAGGCCGCCGACCGCAGCCGCCGCCACCGGCGTGCCGCACGCCTGCGCCTCGACGGCTACCAAGCCGAACGACTCCGAGTAGCTCGGCACGGCGACCAGATTGGCGGCCTGGAACAAGGTGGCCAGGTTTGCGCGGGACTGCGGGGGCAGGAATGTCACCCGCTCCGTGACACCGAGGTCCTCGGCCAGCCGGACCAGCCCATCCGGGGCGGCCAGACCGCTGCCCGACGGTCCGCCGGCCACGACGATGCGCACCCCCGGCAATTTCGCGGCGGCGCGCAACGCGATGTCAGGGGCCTTCAGCGGCTGGATCCGCCCAACGAACGCGACCAGGTCTTCGTCGAGCGGAAGCCCGAGCGCGGCCCGAGCCGCCCGGCGGTCACCCGGGCGGAACACATCAAGGTCCACACCGGGATGGACCACGTCGATTCTGGCCGGATCGGCGTGATGAATCGACATCAACTGTCTGGCTTCATCATCGGTGTTGACGATCAGCCGGTCCGCCTCGTCGACGACCTGCTGCTCCCCGACCGTGCGCAATGGCGGCTCGGGCGCGTCTCCGTCGGCCAGTGCCGCGTTCTTGACCGCGGCAAGCGTGTGCGCGGTGTGCACCAACGGCACCGCCCAGCGGTCGCGGGCCAGCCAGCCGACCTGTCCGGACAGCCAATAGTGCGAGTGCACGATGTCGTAGTAGCCGGGCTCGTGCGACGCCTCGGCACGCAGCACGCCGGCCGCGAACGCACACAGCTGGGTGGGCAGGTCGTATTTGTCCAGGCCCTCGAACGGCCCCGCCACCACGTTGCGCACCAGCACGCCGGGTGCTACGCGGGTGACCGGCGGGTCGGCGGACGCGGTGGCCCGAGTGAAGATCTCCACCTCGATTCCCCGCCGGGCCAGGTGCAACGCCGTTTGCAGCACATAGACATTCATGCCGCCGGCATCGCCGGTGCCCGGCTGGGCCAGCGGCGAGGTGTGTACCGCCAGCACTGCAACCCGGCGCGGTTCGTTCAGCCGGAAGACGTCATCGTGGCGCACACCGTCATATTTACAGGACGGGTCTGACCGCTGGCTTACGCGTGCAGGACGCGTGGTCACGAAGCCGAAGACTCGTCCGGAGCGGCATCGCGCAGCCGGGTGTGCAGCCCCCCGGCTCGCCGCATCGCACCGAGCGGATCGGCATACAGCCCGCCCAGCGACACGGTCCCCGCACCGGCCTCCTGCACTCGGTTGCCGAAGGCGGTGACGCGGATATCGCGCGGCGACAGCACTGAGCGTGCGGCGAACGCCGCTTCCACGTGCTCCATCGCCTCGGGGTACTCGGTGAAAGCCTGGCCGCCGACCACCAGTTCGTCGGGGTTGAGCAGGTCGCGCAGTAACGCAACCGCCTCACCGAGAACCCGGCCCCGCTCGGCCAGCAGATCTTCGGCCTGCTGGTTGCCGGCTCGAGCCACCCGAACCAGGTCGGTGATACCGGTGGCGGACCCGTTGGTGCGACCCGCGGGGACGAACGGCAGGATTCGAAGCCGGCGGGCTGCGGCCAGAACCGCTTCGTCGCTCACCGTGGATTCCAGCTGCCCAGTGCCGCCCAGCAGCTCAGAGTGGGCGGGTAGGGCCGCGATGGTGCCGGGGCCGCTGGCCGGGCAGTGCACTCGTCCGCCGATCACCAGCGCGTAGCCCACGGTCTCACGGGCGTAGACGTACAGACTGGTGGGTGAGCTGGGCACGAATCGCCGCATACCGAGGAGCAGCTCGGCGCCAGCCATGGCGTCGACGTGCGAGGCCACCGATACCGGCAGGCCCAGCTCGTCGGCCAGCACGGGCCCGACCGGTGCCTGCCGCCAGCCCAGCCGCGGGTGGTCGACGTGGCCGGTGGCGCCGTCGACGCTGCCACCGATCGCCACCCCAACCCAAAGCGGCCGGCGCCGATGCCAACGCCTCAGGTAGCGGCTGGCGCTTTCGGACAGCGACGCCAGCGCGGGCCCGGCGGGACTGAGCGGTGTGGGGGTCTCGACCGTGTCTAGCGTGCGGCCGAACAGGTCGGTGGCGACGATGCTGGTGGTTCGCGCGCCGATGTGGATGCCGAGCGTCACGAACGGCTCGTGGTTGATCTCCACCGGAACGCGCGGGCGGCCGATCGCCCCGGAGACCGCCAGGTCGGCGCGCTCCCGCAGCAGACCGGAGCCGAGCAGCGCGATGACCTGGCGGTTGACCGTCGCGATGCTCAGTGATGTGACCTCGGCGATGACGTCACGGCCGACTGGACCGCGCAACCGGATGGCCCGGAAGACGGACGCCGCCGCTGAGTCGGGTATATGCAACGCCGGCGGCACGATCTGACGACGCACCGGCCGGTGGCCCTTGGTGCCAGGTGAGCGGCCGGGTGAATGGTGGCTGTGGGTGAGGGTGTTCGAGCGCACAAGCGTCCTTTGTCCGAGTTCTAATGGCCGGTCTTTGGCCACACCTGCTTGAGATCAGGAGCGGCAAAATGCGCGGCAACAACACGCACATGCCGCGAAAAGACACGCGGTGGTCGTGCTGGACAAGGCGCTGCGGTGCACACCGAAAAATTTATCACGCTGACTAGACTTATTTCGATGACTGGAACTGTCAGGAATGGACGGGTCGCGGTCGTCACGGGTGCCAGCTCTGGAATCGGCGCGGCAACAGCCCGGACCCTAGCGGCGCAGGGATTTCATGTCGTCGCAGTGGCGCGTCGGGCCGACCGGATCCACGCCCTGGCCAATGATATCGGCGGTACCGCCATTGTGGCCGATGTCACAGACGACGTGGCAGTCGAGGCGCTGGCGGGCAAATTGAGCCGCGTTGATGTGTTGATCAATAACGCCGGTGGCGCTCGGGGGCTGGAAGCGATCGCCGATTCAGACTTCGAGCATTGGCAGTGGATGTGGGAGACCAACGTGATGGGCACGCTGCGGGTCACGCGCGCGCTGCTGCCCAAGCTAGTCGAATCCGGCGACGGCCTGATCGTCACGATCACTTCCGTTGCGGCGCTTGAGGTTTACGACGGGGGCGCCGGGTACACGGCGGCCAAGCACGCCCAGGGAGCGCTGCACCGCACGCTGCGCGGCGAGCTACTGGGAAAACCGGTACGGCTCACCGAGATCGCCCCGGGCGCAGTCGAAACCGAGTTCTCGCTGGTCCGCTTCGACGGCGACCAACAACGCGCGGATGCCGTCTACACCGGCATCACCCCGTTGGTGGCGGCCGATGTCGCCGAGGTGATCGGGTTCGTGGCCTCACGGCCCTCCCACGTCAACCTGGACCTGATCGTCATGAAGCCGCGCGACCAGGCGTCGGCCAGCAGATTTAACCGCCGGAGCTAGACGGCCCAGTGCTGGTAGGGGTCGTCACCGAGGTAGTGGTGGACGTGGTCGGAGTGCCCGACAGGGTGGGCGCATCCGAAGGCGTGACCGGTGCGGTGACGGGGATCTGCGACGCAGGCGGATGTGCCGTCGGGGGCGGTAGCGCCGACATCGCGACCCAGGTGTCCCAGTCCACGGCCCAGTCCCAGATGTCGCCGTCGGAGTAGGACAGCTGGATCGAGCTGCCGGTCACTTCGACCGGGTCACCGTAGATCGCCGAGTGGTAGTACTCCGCGGCGTCGCTCGTCGACAGGTTGATGCAGCCGTTGGTGACGTTGGTGTTGCCCTGGGCGCCTGCGCTGGACGGGTTGGCGTGGATGAACTCGCCGTTGTTGGAAATCCGGACCGCCCAGCGTTCGTGGGCATTGGTGTAGCCGGCGGCCGGGTTGGACATGTAGAAGTCGGCGTATTTTTCGGTTACCACGTGGATACCGTTGCGGGTGACGTTGCGCGCCTTGTCGGCCTCACCGTAGCTGCACGGGAAATTCATGATGACGCCTTCGTCCCTGACCACCTCGATGCGGTGCGACGAGACCTCGGCCTTCACCACCTGCCGGCGACCGATCTGGATCTGCAACGACATGTCCTGCGCGCCGTAGGCGCCGTCGCCGAACGGCAGCCCGTAGAGCTTGGCGTCGACGTTGACGGTGGTGCCCGCCGGGTAGTACTCGCGGGGGCGCCAGTGCACGCGGGCGCCTCGCGCTTCGTTGGGGAGCCAGGCCCAGCTGCCCTCGACCGGTGGGTTGGTGGTGACGGTGAGAGCCTTCTCGACGGTGGCCTTGTCACTGATCGGCGAATCGAACTGGATGATGATCGGCGCCGCGATCCCGACGGTCTGGCCGTCAGCCAACTGGAATCCCCCGTCGATCTTCTTGGTGGGAGACACCGTGGTGAACTTGCCCGCGACCGGAATCGCCTTGCCGTCGTGTCCGACGGCCGAGCCGCTCCAGGTGTAGGTCGCGTCGTAGCCCAGCGGCTCGGTGGTCGTGTAGACGGTGCGCTCCTGGTTGAACGCGCCCGCAACGACCTTGCCCGACGAATTCGTCAACGCAACGCGCTGGAACCAGCCGTCGGTGACCTCGACACTGATCGGCGCGATCGGCACCACGTGGTCGGTCGCTGGGGTGTTCAGGGCCGGCTGGAACTTGATGCGCGGCGCCGGCGGCTCTTTCTTCTCCAGCTTTTTGGTCACACTGCCAGCGCACGCGGCCAACAGGTTCGGAGCAAGCACACCCAGCCCGAGGGTCGCCAAAGCCACGCGCCGGTTAATCGGCGGCGGGGCGCTGGACGTGCTCACGAGAATCAAAGATACCGGCCGAAATCGGCCAGCCCCGCCACGACAATTCGAGGTCGGGGTACTCGTCCGATGGAATCGGAGCTACAGCCTGCACCCGAGCAGGACAGGCTCGGGTTTCAGTGTGATACCAAACACATCACGGACGCCGTCGCGGATGATGCGGGCCAGCGCTATCACGTCCTCGGTGGTGGCGCCGCCGCGGTTGGTCAGCGCCAGCGCGTGCTTGGTGGACAGCCGACACCGGGCCGTCGCGTCGTCCGGATAGCCCTTGCCGAAGCCCGCGCGCTCCACCAACCAGCCGGCGGCCAGCTTGACACCGTCCGGTGCCGGGTAGTGCGGCATTGGTTCCTTGACATCGTTGACCAGCCGCTCGTAGACGCCCGGTGCGACCACCGGGTTGGTGAAGAAAGAACCGACGCTCCAGGTGTCGTGGTCGGCCGCGTCGAGCACCATCCCCTTGCGGGCGCGCAGGGTCAGCACCGCCGCACGGACGGCTTGTGGGTCGGCCCGCTCGCCGCTGCTCGCGTTCAACTCAGCCGCCAGTTCGCCATAACGCAACGGTGCGCTGCGGCCCGACGCGTCCAGCGCGAACTCCACTTCCAGTACCACGGAAGAAATCTCAAGCTCGATGGGGCCGGCCTGCTTGAACACGCTGGTCCGGTAGCCGAAGCCCAGCTCGCTGCCCGGTACCCAGCGCACCACACCGCTGTTGCGGTCCAGTACCCGGACCCGCGTGATGGTGTCGGAAACCTCTGCGCCGTAGGCCCCGACGTTTTGCACCGGGGTGGCCCCGGCCGACCCGGGGATACCGGACAGGCATTCCAGCCCACCCAGGCCGTGCTCGATGGTCCTCACCACGACGTCGTCCCACACCGCGCCTGCCTCTGCGCGCACCAGGTTGCCGTCGATGGTGACGCCGTCATTGGCCAATCGCACTGCGGTCAGGTCGGTCAGGGTATCGGCGATCACCAGGTTGGAACCGCCGGCAAACAGCAGAACCGGTCGAGGCTCCCCACTGCGGCTTTCGTCGTCCAGCTGCCGCACGACGGCGACCACTTGTTCGGTGCTGGTGCAGGTGATCAGCCGTCGTGCGATCGGTCCGATCCGCAACGTGGTCAGCGGTGCCAGCGGCACCGCGTCGGCGACATGCGCACCGGCGAACATTGAACCGACACCGCTCCGTTTCATGGCCCGTAACGGTAGCCTGACCTGCTATGCCGCGTTCATTCGACTTGTCGGCCCATTACGACGGCAGCGTTGAAGAGGTTCATCAGGCGTTCACGGATGTGCGCTATTGGCGGGCCAGGCTGGCCGAGTCCGGCGTTGATATCGCCACGCTGGAGTCGATGCGGGTCGGTGGCGAGTCCGGAGATGACGACACAGTCGAGGTAGTCACCCTGCAGGTGATCCACAGCGGCAACCTGCCGGGGATGGTCACGCAGTTGCACCGCGGCGATCTGTGCATCAGGCGCGAGGAGACCTGGGGACCGGTCGCCGACGGCGGGGCGAAGGGTTCCGTCGTGGGCTCGATAGTGGACGCCCCGGTGCACCTGTCCGGCACCGCCTCGCTGTCGCCGATCGCGGAGAGAGGCGGCGCCCGACTGATGTTCCGGGCCACCGTCCAGGTGCGTGTCCCGATCATCGGCGGCAAGTTGGAGAACTTCATCGGCACCCGGCTGGCCGAGCTGGTGGAGGCAGAGCAGCGGTTCACCACGGAGTGGATCGCGGGCAGAGCCTGACCTCGCGCCGCAAGCGGCGCGCATCGTCGCCGGGCCTAAGCTAACGCGCATGCGAATCGCGTTGGCGCAGATCCTCAGTGGCAGTGATCCGGCAGCGAATCTGCAGCTGGTGCTGGAATACACCGCCCAGGCCGCCGACGCGGGCGCGAGGTTGGTGGTGTTCCCCGAGGCGACCATGTGCCGGTTCGGCGTACCGCTCAGCCCCATCGCCGAGCCTGTCGACGGGCCTTGGGCAGACGGTGTGCGTCGGATCGCGACCGACTCCGGAATCACCGTGATCGCCGGCATGTTCACCCCCGCCGGTGCCGGACGGGTGAAGAACACGCTGATAGTGGCCGGTCCGGGCAGTCCGAACCGGCCGGACGCCCACTACGACAAGATCCACCTCTATGACGCGTTCGGCTTCACCGAGTCGCGTACCGTCGCAGCCGGGAACGAGCCGGTGGTCATCACGGTCGACGGCATCCGGGTGGGCTTGACCATTTGCTACGACATTCGCTTCCCGGCGCTCTACACCGAGCTGGCCCGCCGCGGCGCTCAGCTGATTGCCGTTTGCGCGTCGTGGGGTGCGGGGCCAGGCAAACTCGATCAGTGGACGTTGTTGGCCCGGGCCCGAGCGATCGACTCGATGAGCTACGTCGCCGCGGCCGGTCAGGCCGATCCCGGCGAAGCGCTGACCGGCTCGGGCGCGCCGACCGGGGTGGGCGGCAGCCTGGTGGCCTCGCCGTTGGGCGAAGTCGTCGCGTCGGCCGGCCCCCGGCCACAACTCCTGCTGGCCGACATCGACGTCGACAGGGTGGCGAAGGCTCGCGACAGCATCGCAGTGCTCCGTAACCAGTCGGACTTCGCTCAGATTGATAGGGCAGAATCGGTTAAGTGACGAACCCGCAAGGACCACCGAACCAGGACCCGTCGACGTGGGGCCGTCCCGGCAACCAAGGTCCCTTCGGCCAACCCCCCACTGCGGGGCCTACTGAGCAGATAAGCACTGGCGGCCCAGGCCAGGCACCGCCGCCCGCGCCCGGTCCGGCGCCGGGCCAGACGGAGCAGCTGGGCACTCGCCGGAACGCACAGGGACCCGGCTACTCGCCTCCCCCCGCCCCACCGGCGGGCCCGACGGAACGGCTGTCCACCCCCAACCAAGACCCCACGCCGGTGAAGAAAAAACGAGGTTTCCTGCGCGACCCGCTCTCCATCCTTCTGATTTGCATCATCGTGGTTGCGCTCGTGATCGCGGGGCTGATCGGAGCCGAGCTGTACGCCCGTCACGTCGCGGACAGCAAAGTCGCCCAAGCGGTGGCATGCGAGGTCAAGGATCAGGCGACCGCGTCGTTCGGGGTCGCGCCGCTGATGCTGTGGCAGCTCGCAACGAAGCATTACACCAATATCTCGGCGTCGACGGCCGGCAACCAGATCCGCGACGCCAAGGGCATGAAGATCGACATCAACATCAAGGATGTCCAACTCAAGCGCACCGCCAACTCCAAGGGCACCATCGGATCGCTCGATGCGACCATCACCTGGACCTCTGACGGAATCAAGGAGTCGGTGCAGAACGCGATTCCCATTCTGGGTCCTTTCGTCACCAACACCGTGACCACCCACCCCGCCGACGGCACCATCGAACTGAAGGGCATGCTGGACAACCTGATGACCAAGCCGGTGGTGTCCGGCAAGGGCCTGAATCTGCAGATCATCAGTTTCAATGCACTCGGCTTCAAGATGCCGAAAGAGTCCGTGCAGTCGACGCTGGACGATTTCACCTCAAACCTGACCAAGAACTACCCGTTGGGTATCCACGCGGACAGCGTGCAGGTGACCTCCAGCGGCGTGGTGAGCCACTTTTCGACTCAGAACGCATCCATCCCCACCGGTGGCGGCGACCAGGACCCCTGCTTCGCCAACATCTGACGCCTGAGTGCTAACCAAGCCCGTCGAGCACCGCACGGGTGCCCGACAAGCCCAGCCTCGTGGCGCCCGCGTCCAGCATCGCGATCGCGTCGGCGGCAGTGCGGATGCCGCCACTGGCCTTGACTCCCAACCGACCGCCGACGGCCTGGCTCATCACGGCGACCGCATGCACCGAGGCGCCGCCCGCCGGATGAAACCCGGTCGAAGTCTTGACTAAGTCGGCGCCGGCGTCCTCGGCGGCGCGACACACTTCTGCCAGCGTGCGCTCATCCGCCCCCGCTAACAGCACCGCCGACTCCACGATCACCTTGAGCACGGCCCCGGCGACAGCGGCACGCACGGCCTCGATATCGGACTGCACCGCATCGATGTCCCCGGCCAGCGCGGCGCCGACATCGATGACCATGTCGATCTCGCCGGCACCGGATTCCACAGCCTGCGCGGCCTCGTGCGCCTTGACCGCCGACACGTGCTTGCCTGACGGAAAACCCGCCACGGCCGCCACCCGGACGCCGCCTGCTTGCACCGCGACCCGGACCATCGACGGCGAGACGCATACCGCATAGACACCCAGTTCGGCACCTTCGGCTACCAGGGCGGTCACGTCAGCATTGGTGGCCTCGGGTTTGAGCAGGGTGTGGTCGACCAATGCCGCCAACTGGGCCCGGGTAGGTTGGCGCGCCACTAGTACGCCTCTTCCGGACCGCCGGGATTGCAGCCGGACGCAGCCATTTCGGTGTCGTCGACGACCGGCCGCCACGGCTCCAGGTTCCAGCTGGCCTTGCCCGGTTCCGCCAATTCGGCGAACTGCCAGTGGCAGGTGAACTGTGCGCGCATACCGGCCGTGTCGGCATCCGGCGACAGTGCGAGGACCTCGGCCCAGGCCTCATCGGCCAAGGCTGCGGTTCCGGGCTCTCCGGCGGCCAGCCGCCCAGACGGTGTCGGGAAAACCCGCAGACTGCTCACGCGGTGCCACTGCGTCCACTCGGTGTGGTCGATAAAGGGAGGCGACACAGTGGCCGGGTTTGTCGCGCCGGTGCCGGGGTTAGCAAGCGCGGGCGTAATCCCGGGTATCGGGCCCGTCAGGGCGGCAAGCACCGCCACCGGCGCCGTCAGCCGGGCCTTCATCCCGCTAGCGCGACTTACCCTGAATTTCCAGAAGTTTGGGCCGCACGTCGACCAGATACACACCGGCCGCACAGGCGGCGATCGCCATGCCGAGTACGCCGAAAACGAAACCCAGGATGGAAGTCAGTGCGACAGCCAGACCGAGGATCACCAACCACACCGGTTTGGTCAGCTTGTCGGCGGCGGTATAAGCGTCGGGTCGTTGCAGCGCTGCGTGCACAAACGCGTACACGGCCGTGACCAAGACGGCGATTTGCAAGACCAACATGACGGTACCCACGAGGTGGCTCACGCCTTAAGCGTATGCGGGCACCGTCCTAAACGTCGACTCAGAGTTGCCCTGAGGACAACTCTGAGTCGAGCGTTTTGCGTGTGTCCGGCTGCCCCGGGCCTTACTTCTGGGTGACCTTCTTGGCCGCAGCCTTCTTGGCCGGAGCCTTCTTGGCCGCAGCCTTCTTCGCCGGAGCCTTCTTGGCCGCAGCCTTCTTCGCCGGAGCCTTCTTGGGCAGCTCGATGCCGACCAGCTTGGCCGCGCGCTCACCGACCACTCGGGTCTGCGATGCGACGGTGCCGAGCGCCTCCTGGGTCAGCTCGACAGCCTGGTCCACGTAACCCTCCGCGCGCGCCGACGCGTCCTCGAAGGCCGGCTGGCTGCGTAGCCGCTGCAACGCCGCCTCGCCCCGCTCGACCAGCTCGTTGTACCGACTGGTCGCTGCCTCCAGGTAACCCTCGGCGGCCTTGCGCAACTCGTCGCTGGTGAACCTATCCCGGAACTCGGTGAGTTGCTCGGGCAGGTCCTCCTGCAGCTTGTTCAGGCGAGCGCGGCTCTCGTCCACCCTGCTGCGGGTGTCGGCACGGGTCTCCCCGGCGCGATCACGCAGGTTGGCGATCAAGTCGTTGACCGTGGCCAGGGCCAAGTCGGCCGCACCCAGGGCCGCCAGCAGTGGAGCCCGCAAGTCGTCGATGTTTGAGGTTTCCGCCATGGTTTTTCCTTTCATGGTGTGTTTGCGTTATCAGCGTTACTACGTGTCTGGTCAGGAAGCTAGGGGCAAGCGTCTCCTTTTGAAATAGGTGGCCGCGGCTGCTCAGCCGGCGGCTGAGCCGGAACAGTCAGGTCCTTCCTTCTAAGTAACCTCCGCGGCCGATGGTCCATACATCACCAACTCACTAACGCGATGCGAAAGCCCTGTTCTGGCGATTTAGACCAGCAGTATTCGTCGCCGGCTAAACGGACTGTCACTCATCGCTGTCGGATTCGGTCGAACACTCCTCATAGATGGATTCGTTTTGTTGGGTAAACGACGCGTAGATGTCGAGCAGAATCTGCTTCTGGCGCTCGGTAATCGCGGTGTCGGTGATGATGGCGTCACCCACTTGACTTTTGTCGCTGGGCTCGAGAATCCCGGCCCGCACGTAGAGAACCTCGGCGGAAACCCGCAACGCCTTCGCGATCTGGTTCAGGACATCGGCGGACGGTTTACGCAATCCGCGCTCCACCTGGCTGAGGTAAGGATTGCTGACACCGGACTTTTCGGCAAGTTGCCGCACGGAGACCTGCGCAAGCTCGCGCTGGCTCCTGATGAAGCTGCCGATGTCGGAGGCCATGTCAGAGGCCGCGGTGGACACCTTGGCGGAGAGCTTCTCCTCCGGTGGCATTGCGTACTCCTGGGTCCGACGGCTGGTCTTGACGGCCAGCGTACGGACAAGCGCTTGCTATTGCAAGCAGTTGTTAGCACTACTAGAAAAGCAGCTGCGCTATCACGTAGATCACCAGTCCAGTCAGCGCGCCCACTACGGTGCCGTTGATCCGGATAAATTGCAGGTCACGTCCCACATGCAGTTCGATGCGCCGACTGGCTTCCTCGGCGTCCCAGCGCTCGATCGTCTCGGTGATGATCGCCGTGATCTCAACCGCATACTGCGAGACCAAATGCTGGGCTGCCCGCACTATCCAGTTGTCGACCTTGTCGCGCAATTCGGCGTCGTCGCGCAATGATTCCCCGATGCGGACCACCGTGTCGGTGATGCGGGTGCGCAACGCGCTGGACGGGTCATCGACACCGTCGAGCACCAGCCGTTTCAGCGTCTTCCACGCGGTCGCGGCAGCGTTGGCGATCTCGTCGCGCGCCATCAGCTGCTCTTTGACGGCATCGGCGCGCGCGATCGTGGTGGGATCGCGCTGCAGGTCGTCGGCGAATTCGAACAGAAAGCGGGTCGCCGAACGGCGCAATTCGTGGTCGGGGTTGCGGCGCACCTTGTCGGTGAAGTCCATCAATTCGCGGTGGATGCGGTCACCGACCAGATGGTCGATGAATCGAGGCGACCAGCTGGGCGAGTCGCGCTCGACCACCCGCTGGATGACCTCTCCGGCGTTCAGCGACCACTGAAACGCCCGGTCGGCCAGCAACTGGATCAGAGCCTCCTGCCGGTTCTCGGCCAGCAGGGTCGCCAGTACCCGGCCCACCGGCGGCCCCCACTGCGGTTCGGCGATGCGACGCACGATCATCCGGTCGATGACGTGCTGGACGTCGTCGTCACGAAGGAGCTCCACCAGCACGCGCAACACCGTCGCCGTCTCGCTCGCCACCCGCTCGGCGTGCGCGGCCTCCGACAGCCACTTACCGAGCCTGGCGGGAACCTGGGCGTCGCGCAGCTTGGTTTCCACGATCGGCGGAGACAGGAAGTTCTCCCGCACGAACGTTCCCAAGCCCTCACCAAGCTGGTCTTTCTTGCGCTTGATGATGGCGGTGTGCGGGATCGGTATGCCCAGCGGATGCCTGAACAGCGCGGTCACGGCGAACCAGTCCGCCAGGGCGCCGACCATCCCCGCCTCCGCGGCGGCACCGACATAGCCGACCCAGGCGCCCATGCTGGCGTGGGCCTGGGCCCACCGACACGCCAGGAACACGCCGGTGGCACCGATCAAAAAACTCAGTGCCACCATCTTCATCCGGCGCAACGCCACCCGCCGCTCGGCATCGGCCTCGGGATCAGCCCCGGCGAAGGATTCCGCGAAGGACGTGTGAGCCCGCCGGGCCCCGGTCAACGGTGTCATCAAGTTCAGCCCCGCCGCCGGCGAGCCCGACGTATCGGCTCTGTGTGCCACCACTCCATCATCTATGGCCCGATCAGTTCGTGTGACGGCACTGTTCGGGAAGGCTCATCCGCCCGCGCCCACACCCAAACCGGCCCCCACAAGCCGTAGTATCAAGGGCGTCTAGCGAATGGGAAGTCGGCGACAGTGGCAGAGCAAATCTCGGCTGTGACCGTCAAGACGGATGGTCGCAAGCGACGCTGGCACCAACATAAGGTGGAGCGCCGCAACGAGCTGGTTGACGGCACGATCGACGCGATTCGCCGACACGGCCGCTTCCTGAGCATGGATGAGATAGCCGCGGAGATCGGGGTCTCCAAGACGGTGCTGTATCGCTACTTCGTCGACAAGAACGACCTGACGACCGCCGTGATGATGCGGTTCACCCAGACCACCTTGATTCCCAACATGGCCGCGGCGCTGTCATCGAATCTGGACGGCTTCGACCTGGCCCGCGAGATCATCCGGGGCTACGTCGATACCGTGGCCGACGAACCCGAGCCGTATCGGTTCGTGATGGCCAACAGCTCGGCCAGCAAGAGCAAAGTGATCGCCGACTCCGAGCGGATCATTGCTCGCATGCTCGCGGTGATGATGCGCCGCCGCATGCAACAGGCCGGGATGGACACCGGCGGTGTGGAGCCGTGGGCCTACCTGATCGTCGGTGGAGTGCAGCTGGCCACTCACTCGTGGATGTCGGACCCGCGAATGAGCCGCGACGAGCTGATCGACTACCTGACCATGCTGAGCTGGAGCGCCCTGAAAGGGATCGTCGAGGTCGGCGGATCGCTGGAGAAGTTCCGCGAAGAGCCGCATCCTTCGCCGATCGTGCCGCCCCGAGGAGCATGAGGACCTGGCTGAGGCTTAGGAACGGCCGCGGCGCTACTGGCGCATTTTGTGGATTCCACCCGTCTCGTGTGACCCTAAGACCCGGGTCGTAAGGCGACTTCGACCGCCTCAACGGCTAGCATGCAGGGGATGCATCGGCGGTAAAGCAGCGTGCGCTGTTGGCTGCCCGTCCCGCCTCCGCATACAGAAAGGCTCATCTCGTTATGTCCGTGCAGCTCATGCCGCATTTTGGAAACGTGCAAGCCCATTACGATCTGTCGGACGACTTCTTCCGGCTGTTCCTGGACCGCACCCAGACCTACAGCTGCGCATACTTCGAGCGCGACGACATGACGTTGGAAGAGGCGCAGATAGCCAAAATCGATCTTGCGCTGGGGAAGCTGAAGCTTGAGCCGGGGATGACGCTGCTGGACATCGGCTGTGGCTGGGGTGCCACCTTGCGACGCGCCATTGAGAAATACGACGTCAACGTCGTGGGCCTGACGTTGTCCGAGAATCAGGCCAACCACGTGCAGAAGATGTTCGACGAGATAGACACCCCCCGCACCAGGCAGGTGTTGCTGGAGGGCTGGGAGAAGTTCCACGAGCCGGTCGACCGCATCGTGTCCATCGGTGCTTTTGAGCACTTCGGCCGCCTTCGCTATGCGCACTTCTTCAAGATGGCCTACCAGGTGTTGCCGCCCAACGGCGTGATGATGCTACACACCATCGCGCGCCCCACTTTCAAAGACGCCAGGTCACGCGGCCTGACGCTGACCCATGAAATCGTTCACTTCACCCAATTCATCTTGGCCGAGATCTTCCCCGGCGGCTGGCTGCCAACCATCCCGACGGTGGAAGAGCACGCGGCCGCGGCCGGTTTCACGGTGACTCGGATCCAGTCGCTGCAGCTGCACTACGCACGAACCCTGGATATGTGGGCTGCCACACTCGAGGCCAACAAGGAAACGGCCATCGCGATCCAGCCCGAAGAGGTCTACGCCCGCTACATGAAGTACCTGACCGGCTGCGCGAAGCTGTTCCGGCAGGGGTACACCGACGTCGACCAGTTCACTTTGGAAAAATAACTTGCACGCATAGCCGACGTGGCGTCAACATCCACCCCCGGCCGCTACTTCACGAGAGTGAACTGCCCCACGTTGGTGACACCCTTGCGGAAGAAGTTCTCGCACCCGGTCAGATAGTGCATGAAACGGTCGTAGACCTCTTCGGACTGGATCGCGATGGCCTTTTCCTTGTTGGCCTCCAGATTGGCAGCCCAGATGTTCAGCGTGCGCTCATAATGCTTCTGCAGCAATTGCACCTTTTCGACGGTGAACCCAGCGGGCTCGGCGAACTTGAAAATGTCTTCCTGCGCCGGCAACTGCCCGCCCGGGAAAATTTCGGTGCCGATGAATCGCGCGAATCGTATATCGCGCATCGTCAACGGAACACCGCGGTCATGCATCTGTTTCTGGGTATACGCCAAAATCGTGTGCAACAGCATCCGGCCGTTACCGGGAAGAATGTTGTACGCGCGTTCAAAAAACGCGGGCCAACGTTCCGACTTGAACGCTTCGAAGGCGCCAATGCTGACAATCCGGTCGACCTTGTCCTCGAACTCCTCCCAGCCTTGCAACCGGATCTCGATTTTACGCTGAGTCGGGATCCTGGCCAGCTTGGCCTTGCTGTATTCGAACTGATTGCGACTCAGCGTAATTCCGATGACGTTGACGTCGTATTTCTCGATCGCTCGTTTGAGCGCCCCACCCCAGCCGCAGCCGATGTCCAGCAGCGTCATCCCCGGCTCGAGGTTCAGCTTTCCTAGCGCCAGGTCGAACTTTGCATTTTGGGCTTCTTCGAGGGTCATGTCGTCACGCTCGAAGTATGCGCAGGTGTAGCCCATCGTCGGGTCTAGGAACAACGCGAAAAACTCGTCGGAAATGTCATAGATGGATTGCGACTCTTCATAAAAGGGCGTCAACGCATTCATGCTTGGCAGATACCTTTCGGTTGTTGAACGCGAGCATAGTAACCTATTCGCACGGGTGCTACACGCTCTGGAGCGACCCTCTCGGCACGACCACGAGCTATCCCGGCATCGCGACACCGTTTGCAGCTGCGTGTGTGGCGCCGGTCAACCGCGTCAGTACGGGTAGAAGCCCTGACCCGTTTTCTTGCCCAGCCGACCCGCCTCCACCATGCGGAGCAACAGGGGCGGCGGACCGTACTGCGGTTCCTTGAATTCCTCGAACATTTTGTCCGCGATCAGCTTCAGGGTGTCCAGCCCCACGAGATCGGACAGACGCAGCGGGCCCATCGGGTGCGATAGCCCGGCAACAACGGCCTTGTCGACATCTTCGACGGTGGCAAAACCGGCCTCGACCATCCGGATCGCCGACAGCAAGTAGGGCACCAGTAGCGCATTCACGACGAAGCCGGACCGGTCGGAGCAGCGCACCACCTGCTTGCCCAGAACCGCGCTGGCGAACTCCTCGGTGCGAGCGGCGGCGGCTTCGTCGGTAACCAGCGTGCTGACCAACTCGACTAGCGGGAGCACCGGGACCGGGTTGAAGAAGTGCAGGCCCAGCACACGTTGTGGGTTCTTGGTGGCTGCGGCGATCTTCATGATCGGGATACTGCTGGTATTGGACGCCAGCACGGCATCGGGGCCGGTGACGACGCGGTCGAGTTCACCGAAAAGCTCCGCCTTGACGGCCTCGTCTTCGATAACCGCCTCGATGACCAGTTGGCGGTCGGCAAGGTCCTTCAAATCCGTGGTGAAGGTGAGCTTACTCACTGCGCGGTCCCGCTCCCGCTCAGTCACCTTGCCCGCGCTGACGCCACGCTCCAACGACTTCACGATGCGGTTGCGTCCCGCCGCGATCAGGGCCTCGGTGGTCTCGAACACCGTCACGTCGACACCGGCGCGGACCGAGACCTCGGCGATTCCGGAGCCCATCTGCCCGGCCCCCACAACCCCTACCCGCTGAATCGCCGCGTCGCTCACTGTTTTCTCTCCGGTGTCGCGTATCGTCTTGCACCGCAATAGGCCCCGCCCAGGTTGGCTGGGCGGGGCCTATGCTGTCAACTTTTGTCACTGCTCAACAGACGCAGACTCGCATGGTCTCAGCCGCAAAGTGCGACTCTGCGTCTGGTGGCCGGGCAGGGCCCGGCGAACACCCCGCTCCTCGTCAGTGGCTCAAGCCTTCGGTTCCACTTCCCCGTCGCGACCAAGCCCGCTCCTCGTCAGTGGAACTGGCCCTCCTCGGTGGAACCGGTCAGCGCGGTGGTCGACGATTTCGGGTCGACCGTGGTGGCGATGCGGTCGAAGTAACCGGCGCCGACCTCGCGCTGGTGCTTGGTCGCGGTGTAGCCACGCTCCTCGGCGGCGAACTCGCGCTCCTGCAGCTCGACATAGGCGCTCATCTGGTTGCGGGCATAGCCGTAGGCCAGATCGAACATCGAGTAGTTCAGCGCGTGGAAGCCGGCCAGCGTAATGAACTGGAACTTGAAGCCCATTGACGCAAGCTCCTTCTGGAACTTCGCGATGGTGGCGTCGTCGAGGTGCTTGCGCCAGTTGAACGACGGCGAGCAGTTGTAGGCCAGCATCTGGTCCGGGTACGCGTCCTTGACCGCTTCGGAGAACTTCCGCGCGACCTCGAGGTCCGGGGTACCGGTCTCCATCCAGATCAGGTCGGCGAACGGTGCGTAGGCCTTTGCCCGTGCGATGCAGGGCTCGATGCCGTTGTCGGTGCGGTAGAAACCTTCCCGAGTGCGCTCGCCGGTGATGAACGGCTGGTCACGCTCGTCGACGTCGGAGGTGATCAGCGTGGCCGCTTCGGCGTCCGTACGAGCGATTACGACGGTCGGAACGTCGCAGACGTCGGCAGCCAGTCGCGCCGAGGTCAGCGTGCGAATGTGCTGCTGGGTCGGGATCAGCACTTTGCCGCCCAGGTGACCACACTTCTTCTCCGACGCCAGCTGGTCCTCCCAGTGCGTGCCCGCGACACCGGCGACGATCATGGCCTTCTGCAGCTCGAAGACGTTGAGGGCGCCACCGAAGCCGGCCTCGCCGTCGGCGACGATCGGCGCCAGCCAGTTCTGCACCGAGGTGTCACCCTCGATCTTGGCGATCTGGTCGGCGCGCTGCAGCGCGTTGTTGATCCGGCGCACCACCTGCGGCACCGAGTTGGCCGGGTACAGGCTCTGGTCGGGATAGGTGTGGCCGGACAGGTTGGCGTCACCGGCGACCTGCCAGCCCGACAGGTAGATGGCCTTCAGGCCGGCGCGCACTTGCTGGACGGCCATGTTGCCGGTCAGGGCGCCAAGCGCGTTGACCCACTCCAGGTCGTGCAGCTCTTCCCACAGCACCTCCGCGCCGCGGCGGGCCAAGGTGTACTCCTCGACGACGGTGCCCTGCAAAGCGACGACGTCCGCGGCGGTGTAGGTACGGGTGACGTCCTTCCAGCGTGGGTTGGTGTCCCAGTCCTGCTGGATCTGCTCGGCGCTTTTCGGTGTGCCAACGACAGACATTGGGCTTACTCCTTAACGATCTTCACTGCTGAGTTGCTGAAGGCCTCACCGGCGGTAGCTAGGTGCTCAACTTCGCTGGTGTGCTAACTCGACGATGGCACAGGTTGTTGAAGGCGGTCCACCCATTTCAATTGCCAATTTCAGCAACGAGATCGACCGACTTTGCGAATCTTGCAAAGTCGGTCGATAACTTAACCGTTTCAGAAGCTACCCGTCAGTAACCATAAAGCCGCAGGTCACACAGTTAATTGACGGCGCAGTCGAAAGTGCCCGGTTGCGGCTACAGGGCGAAGATCGCGGCGACGGCTTTCGCCTCGTCACCAACCGCATATGTGAGTGTTGTAAGAGGGCGATCGGCCAGGTTCGGACCGAATTGATCGGTTGAGCCGGCCGGGTGGACGTGCGAAATGACCTCCAACTTGTCGCCCAGCGCCACCGGTGCCTCGTGCTCGATCGTGATGCGCAGCGGCGCCTGCGACAGCTCCGGGTGCGACGCCAGGTAGTCCTCGATCACGCTCCAGTACACCGAGTTGTTCATGTGGTCGAACAAGTCGATGTCGGTGACTCGGACGGGGAACTCGTGGATCTCGGCCGCGTCGTCACGGCTGCCGGGCTTCAAGTAGCCCTTCCATCGCAGCCGGTCAATGGAGGTGGTCTTGTGCAGACCCGCCAGGAAGTCGTCGGCGATGCGCGACGGCATCTGGGTTTCCCGGTTGATGTTGATCCAGAATGCCTCGGATTCGATCAGGCCGCCCTTGCGCCCCTCGACGCGAACCCGCATTTCACACCACCGGTTCGAGGTGCCTGAACACCATCGGCGCAGGCGCAGCATGTCGCCGAACTCGATCGGGCGGATCAGGTCAACCATGGTGCGGCGGACGATCCACAACGGGTGGGTCTCCTCGAAGCCCAGCTCACGTAGCTGATCCTGGCCGATGTCCTGGATGTGCCTGGTGGCCGCGTCCAGCCGCAGCCGGCCCATGCGGTCGATATCGCCAACGCGCAGCGGCCATTCGCGACCGAACACATCGGGGTGGCCGTCGGGCACCGGCATCAGTTGTTTGTCCAGGCTCACGGCTTTGCTCCCCGTTTCCTCGTCGGTACCCCAAGCTAACCCCGGGGCCCGGTGCGAATCATGCCAACGACCTGCATCAAATACCAACTGCGACGCGGCCGTATCCGGATGCCAACTCTGCAAACGGTGTCTTCGCAGCGCCAGGTACCCTGGCTGGAATGCCCAAAACCTTCGTCGGCTCACGCGTTCGCCAACTGCGTAACGAGCGCGGGTTTTCTCAGGCCGCACTGGCTCAGATGCTGGAAATCTCGCCAAGCTACCTCAACCAGATCGAGCACGACGTTCGCCCGCTGACGGTGGCGGTGCTGCTCCGGATAACCGAGGTGTTCGGGGTGGACGCGACCTTCTTCGCCTCTCACGACGACACCCGGCTGGTCGCCGAGCTGCGCGAGGTGACGATGGACCGCGATCTGGACATCGATGTCGAGCCGACCGAAGTCGCCGAGATGGTCAGCGCTCATCCCGGCCTGGCCCGCGCGGTGGTCAACCTGCACCGGCGCTACCGGATCACCACGGCGCAGCTGGCCGCCGCCACCGAGGAGCGGTTCTCCGACGGCAGCAGTGGCAGCGGGTCGATCACAATGCCGCACGAGGAAGTGCGCGACTACTTCTACGAACGCCAGAACTATCTACACGAGCTGGACACCGCCGCCGAAGATCTCACGATCCAGATGCGGCTACATCACGGCGACCTGGCCCGTGAGTTGACCCGCAGGCTCACCGAGGTACACGGGGTGCACATCAACAGGCGCATCGATCTCGGTGACACCGTGCTGCACCGCTACGACCCCGAGACCAAAACGCTGGAAATCGGCAATCACCTCGCGTTGGGCCAGCAAGTATTCAAGATGGCCGCCGAATTGGCCTACCTCGAGTTCGGCGATCTGATCGACAGCCTGGTCGAGGAGGGAAAGTTCACCAGCGAGGAGTCACACACGCTGGCCCGGCTGGGACTGGCCAATTACTTCGCCGCGGCCGCGGTGCTGCCCTACCGCCAGTTCCACGACGTCGCAGAGAATTTCCGCTACGACGTCGAGCGGTTGTCGTCCTTCTACTCGGTGAGCTACGAGACCATCGCGCACCGGCTATCGACGTTGCAACGGCCGTCGATGCGCGGCGTGCCGTTCTCGTTCGTCCGGGTAGACCGGGCCGGAAACATGTCAAAACGCCAGTCCGCCACCGGCTTTCACTTCTCCTCCAGCGGCGGCACCTGCCCGTTGTGGAACGTCTACGAAACGTTCGCCAACCCGGGCACGATCTCGGTCCAGATCGCCCAGATGCCCGATGGCCGCAACTACATGTGGGTGGCCCGCACCGTGGAGCGCCGGGCCGCGCGGTATGGTCAGCCCGGTAAAACCTTCGCGATCGGCTTGGGCTGCGAGCTTCGCCACGCCCACCGGCTCGTCTACTCGGAAGGACTCGACTTGTCGGGCGACATCGCCACACCGATCGGCGCGGGCTGCCGTGTATGCGAACGCGATAACTGCCCGCAGCGGGCTTTCCCGGCCCTGGGGCGCGCACTGGATCTCGATGAGCACCGCAGCACCGTGTCCCCGTACCTGGTGAAACAACCGTGAGCTGGGCACACAACGGCCAAGCGGGCCAAGTCGGTCGCATCCCGTCTGGGAGGCTGCGCCAGCTGGGACCGATCAACTGGGTGCTCGCGAAGTTGGCCGCACGCACGACGCGGGCGCCCGAGATGCATCTGTTCACGACGCTCGGTCAGCGCCAAGCGCTGTTTTGGGCGTGGTCCATCTATGGCGGCCAGCTACTGCGAGGTCGGCTGCCACGCGTCGATACCGAATTGGTGATTCTGCGTGTCGCGCATTTGCGGTCTTGCGAATACGAGCTGCAGCACCATCGCCGGATAGCACGCGGAGCGGGCCTGGACGCAAACATGCAGGCCACGATTTTCGCGTGGCCGAACGTTCCGGAAGGCGAAGGACCCCGAAAAATACTGAGCGCCCGCCAACAGGCGCTGCTGAAGGCGACGGATGAGTTGATCAAGAACCGGTCGATCAGCGAGGGCACCTGGCAGCAGCTCGCGGCGCACCTCGATCGGCGCCGGCTCATCGAATTCTGCTTGCTCGCAACCCAATATGACGGCCTGGCTGCGACGATAACCGCCCTTGAGATCCCGTTGGACAACCCGGCCGGTTAGAGGTAGAGGTCGGCCAGCACAGCCAGCGTGAGCGCCACGGGAAGTACCGGCAGACCCAACACCAACGCCGCCCACAGGTACTTGAGGCGTCGGCGCAGCCACCAGCCACCAACCCCGGCGCAGACCGCCAGCACACCCGACAGCAGCAACACAGTCAGACTCCACACGCTCACCGCCGTCAGGTCCTGGCCGATCGAAATGGCTACCAGCCACAGGACATAACCGGTGGCCAAACCGCCGATGGCACCCACAACGGTCTCGGTGCGGATCATCGGGTGATCAGAAGTTGATCATGTGGCCGGTCAAGCCGTGGAAGCACTCCTGCAGCGCCTCTGACATGGTCGGATGGGTGTGCACGTTGCGTGCCAGCTCGTTAGCGGTCAGATCCCATTTCTGCGCCAGCGTCAGCTCGGGCAGCAGCTCGGACACGTCATGGCCGATCAGGTGCCCGCCCAGCAGCTCACCGTGCTTGGCGTCGGCGACCAGCTTGGCGAAGCCGCTGGGGTCACCCAGGCCGTGCGCTTTGCCGTTGGCGGTGAACGGGAACTTGGCCACCTTGACGTCGTAGCCTTCGTCGCGTGCCTGCTCCTCGGTGAGCCCGAAGCTGGCCACCTGCGGCTGGCAGAACGTGGCACGCGGAAGCATGCGGCAGTCGCCGAGCGCCAAAGTCTCTGCGCCGGCGATGGTTTCGGCTGCCACCACACCCATGGCCTCGGCGACGTGGGCCAGCATCAGGAAGCAGGTGACATCGCCGATCGCGTAAATGTTCGGCACGCTCGTTCGCATGTAGTCGTTGATACCGATGCCCCCGCGCTCGTTCAGCGCGACCCCGACCTTGTCCAGTCCATAGCCCTCCACGTTCGGCGCAAACCCGATGGCCTGCAACACTTTCGCGGCCTTGAGTTCCTCGGACTTACCGTCCTTACTGACGGCCACGGTGACTTGCGAACCGTTGTCGGAGATGGACTCGACCTTGGTTCCGGTGAGGATCTTGACGCCCAGCTTCTTGAATTGCTTCTCGATCTCTTTGGACACCTCGGCGTCCTCGTGAGGCAGCGCGCGCGGGAGAAACTCCACGATGGTCACGTCGACGCCGTAGTTCTTCAGCACGTAGCCGAACTCCATGCCGATCGCCCCAGCTCCGGCGATGATGATCGACTCGGGCAACTCCCGGGACAGGATCTGTTCCTCGTAGGTGACCACGTTGGACGACAGCGATGTTCCGGGAACCAGTCGGGTGCTGCTGCCGGTGGCGATGATGGCGTTGTCGAATGTGACGATTTGGTTGCCACCGTCATTGAGATCGACCGACAACGTGTTGGCGTCCGTGAATCTGCCGTACCCGTGAATCTCGGTGATCTTGTTCTTCTTCATCAGGAAGTGCACACCGGCCACGCGGCCCTCGGCCACTTTGCGGCTGCGGTCGTAGGCGGCCCCGTAGTCAAAGGTCGCCTCGCCGCTCATACCAAAAGCCTTGCCCTCTTTGGTGAAGATGTGGACGAGCTCGGCGTTACGCAGCAGCGCCTTGGACGGGATGCAGCCGACATTGAGGCACACACCGCCCCAGTACTTCGGTTCGATGATTGCGGTGCTCAGGCCAAGCTGCGCGGCGCGAATAGCTGCGACATATCCGCCGGGACCGGCCCCGAGGACGACGACGTCATAGTGAGAAGTCACGAGCCCACACTAGTGGGCCGGGGCTTCTCACTGAACAACACCGTGGGTCACGGCCCCTACCCTAGTGGCCGCCCGGGCGAGGCGTTAATACGGAATGACGCCGACGAGACAGTGGCTCACTCGCGCGCAGTAGTAATAGCCGTACAGGGGAGCCGCAGCGGCGACCGACGCGAACGGCCCGGACATGACCGCGAGCGATAGCGCCGAGACCAGCGGTCTGCCCTGCGCCATCGCCAGCATCACGCCGGCGACGGCGCACACCACGACGTAGACGAGGACAACGAACACCGCCGGCGTCTTATCGATCATGTGGTACCACCAATAGAACAGACCCAGCCCGACCTCGGCCGCCACAACCCACACGCCGAGGATCACCAGAACCAACTTCCACCACTTCAAGTAGAGGTAGCGACCGGGGACGGTGACCGACGGCACCGGCGCGCCGGCAGATTCGGTCCCCAAATCCTTCTCGGACTCCTGCTCCGGAGCGCCCGTCGGCGCCGACTCCTCCGGCGTGGAGTCACCCGACTTTCCCGGCCCGGTGGTGTCAGGAATGGGCTGCGAGCCGGTGTCGTCAAAATCCGGGACCCATGAGTGGGTACCGGTGTCCTCGGAATCCGAGAAATCCGGGGTGAACGCCTCGGTCTTCGGATTCGACGCGCGATCCTTGTCAGCCACCGGAGGCCACCTGGAGAGCGACGAGCACACCGAACCAACCCGGCGCCAACGCCAGGATGAACGCGCCCACCATCGTGACCCATCGACGTCCGGAAAACAGGATCGTCATCAGCCCGGCCATACCGGGAATCCCGACCACCAACGCGATGGCGATGTCCGGGCGGATCCTTGCATGGACCACCACGGTGAACGCCACCCCCGCCAACAACCCGACCGCACTGCCGATCAGCATGGCGCTGGCCAGCAACCAGGGACGCGGAAGGGGGATCACGGTGACGACTGTACTGCGGTTACCGGCCAGTGGGGCACGTTGCCGACGCGGCGTCAGTCACCACCTGACCGCGTACCGACGGGCGTTCGCCACGCTCGTAATCGGCACCCGTGATGATCGGTGTGGCCGCCAGCTTGGCCTGCTCGTCATCGGTGAAGACGCGGCCGCGGCTGAGGAACCGCATACCCTCCGGTGCTTCCAGGCTGAACCCACCGCCGCGGCCCGGCACCACGTCGATGACCAGCTGGGTGTGCTTCTCTCCCTGATAGTGGGCCTGGTACTGCGGACCCGAAATCCACACCGGCACCCCGGCTGCCCCGATGTCTAGCACACCCAGCAACACGTCACGGTCCCCGACGAGGAAGTCCCCGAGTGGGTAGCACATCGGCGACGACCCATCGCAGCAGCCACCGGACTGGTGGAACATCACCGGACCATGACGTTCCTGCAGCCGCACCAGCAGCTCGGCGGCGGGGGCGGTGATGACTGCACCCGGTGGAGGTCCCGGTGGAGCGCTGGCAGTCATCAGAAGAAGCCGAGCGCCTTGTCCGAGTAGGACACCATCAGGTTCTTGGTCTGCTGATAGTGGTCGAGCATCATCTTGTGGTTCTCCCGGCCGATGCCGGACTGCTTGTAGCCGCCGAACGCGGCGTGCGCGGGGTAGACGTGATAGCAGTTGACCCACACCCGGCCGGCTTGGATGTCGCGCCCGGCCCGGTAGGCGGTGTTGCCGTCGCGGCTCCACACACCTGCGCCCAAACCGTAGAGGGTGTCGTTGGCAATCGAGATCGCGTCGTCGTAATCGGCGAACGACGTCACCGCCACCACCGGCCCGAAGATTTCTTCCTGGAAGATCCGCATCTTGTTGTTGCCGGCAAAGATCGTCGGCTGCATGTAGTAGCCGCCGGACAGGTCACCGCCGAGCTCGGCGCGCTCACCGCCGGTGATGATCTTGGCGCCCTCTTCCTTGCCGATTTCGAGGTAGGACAACACCTTTTCCAGCTGGTCGTTGGATGCCTGGGAACCCAGCATGGTCTCGGTGTCGAGCGGATCGCCTTGGCGGACCGCCTTGGTTCGGATCGCGGCCAGCTCGAGGAACTCGTCGTAGATGTCGGACTGGATCAGGCTGCGCGACGGGCAGGTGCACACCTCGCCCTGGTTGAGGGCGAACATGGTGAAGCCCTCCAGCGCCTTGTCCTGGAAGTCGTCATGGGCGGCCATGACATCGGAAAAGAAGATGTTGGGGCTCTTGCCGCCGAGCTCCAGGGTGACCGGAATCAGGTTCTGGGATGCGTACTGCATGATCAGTCGCCCGGTGGTGGTTTCTCCGGTGAACGCGACCTTGGCGATCCGGTTGCTCGATGCCAGCGGCTTGCCGGCCTCGGCGCCGAATCCGTTGACGACGTTGACCACCCCGCCCGGCAATAGGTCGCCGATCAGCGACATCAAGTAGAGCACCGAGACCGGCGTCTGCTCGGCGGGTTTGAGCACCACCGCGTTGCCGGCCGCCAGCGCCGGTGCGAGTTTCCAGGTGGCCATCAGGATCGGGAAGTTCCACGGAATGATCTGCCCCACCACCCCGAGCGGCTCATGGAAGTGATAGGCGACGGTGTCCTCGTCGATCTGCGACAGGGAACCCTCCTGCGCGCGAATCGCGCCCGCGAAGTACCGGAAGTGATCCACCGCCAGGGGGATGTCGGCGCCCAGCGCCTCGCGGATCGGTTTGCCGTTGTCCCATGCCTCGGCCAGCGCCAGTGCGGCGGTGTTTTCCTCGATCCGGTCGGCGATCTTGTTGAGGATCGCGGCCCGCTCGGCGGGCGCGGTCTTGCCCCAGGCCGGCGCCGCCGCATGGGCGGCGTCGAGCGCCTTGTCGATATCTGCCGCATCGGAACGAGCCACCTCGCAAAACCTCTGGCCGGTCACCGGTGTGGGGTTCTCGAAATAGCGGCCGCCCACCGGCGGGACCCATTGCCCGCCGATGAAGTTCTCGTAGCGGGATTCATACGACATCAACGCCCCAGCAGAACCTGGACGTGCGAAAACAGTCATCTGCTCGGCTCCTCGTTCTTATGTGTAATACACCTCACACTACCGCCGGGGGCCACAATGGCGTCCATGACGTCGCAACCCGCTACCGCGCCCGAAGACGGCCATGACCCCTACCTGTGGCTCGAGGAAGTCACCGATGAAGGGGCGCTGGATTGGGTGCGGGCGCGTAACGAACCGACGCTGGCGGAATTCTGCGACGCGAGGTTCGAGCAACTGCGCACCGAGGCGCTCGAGGTACTCGACACCGACGCCCGGATCCCCTATGTGGTCCGTCGCGGCGAGTACCTCTATAACTTCTGGCGCGATGCCGCTAACCCGCGCGGGCTGTGGCGACGCACCACGCTCGACAGCTACCGCACCGACTCCCCTGAGTGGGACGTGCTGATCGATGTCGACGCGCTGGGCCGCGCCGACAACGAGAAATGGGTGTGGGCGGGCGCCGGCGTCATCGAACCCGACTACACGCGCGCACTGGTCGGCCTCTCCAGAGGTGGCTCGGACGCGTCCATTGTGCGTGAATTCGACATGCTGACGAGGGAATTCGTTGCCGACGGGTTCGAGCTGGCGGAGGCAAAGTCGCAGATCGCGTGGGCCGACCCGGATACCGTCCTGGTAGGCACCGACTTCGGCGCCGACTCGCTCACCGAATCCGGGTATCCGCGCGTGATCAGGCGGTGGCGGCGGGGCACACCCTTATCCGATGCAGAGACCGTCTTCGAGGGCTCCCGCTCCGACGTCCGCGTCTCTGTGTCAGTGGATCGGACGCCCGGCTTCGAGCGCACCGTGCTGCGGCGTGCCCTGGACTTCTGGAACGACGAGGTCTACGAACTGCGCGGCCCGGAGCTGATCCGCATCGATACGCCCACCGACGCGAGTGTGTCGATTCACCGCGACTGGCTCTTGATCGAGCTGCGCACCGAGTGGCTCACCGGCACCCAGACATATGCCGCAGGCTCGCTGCTGGCGGCCGATTACGACGAATTCCTCGCGGGCACCGCCGAATTACGGGTGCTGTTCGAACCCGACGAGCACACCGCGTTGTATCACTACGCGTGGACCAAGGACCGCCTCTTGATCGTCACGCTGGCCGACGTGGCCAGCCACGTGGAGATCGCCACGCCAGGCACCTGGCAGCGCGAACCCTCCCCCGCAAGCGGGAGGTACCCCCACCTGGGTATTCCGGCCGCCACCAACACCGTCATCGCTGCCGCCGACCACACCGGCGATGAGTTCTTCCTGGACTCCAGCGGATTCGTCACGCCGTCGCGGCTGATGCGCGGAACCGGCGACGGGCAACTCGAGCAGATCAAGTCCGCGCCGGCCTTCTTCGACGGTGAAAACATCTCTGTGTCACAGCATTTCGTAGCGTCGGAGGATGGCACGTCGATCCCCTACTTCGTCGTACGGCCCAACGGCGTCGACGGCCCCGGTCCCACGCTGCTGAGCGGATACGGCGGGTTCGAGTCGTCCAATACCCCCGCGTACAGCGGTGTGTTCGGCCGGCTGTGGCTGGCCCGCGGCGGCACCTACGCGGTGGCCAACACCCGCGGCGGCGGCGAGTACGGACCCGGCTGGCATACCCAGTCGATGCGCGAGGGCAGGCACAAGGTGGCCGAGGACTTCGCGGCGGTGGCAACCGATTTGGTGGGTCGCGGCATTACCACGGTCGAGCAGCTCGGTGCGCGGGGCGGCAGCAACGGCGGGCTGCTGATGGGCATCATGCTGACCAAGTACCCGGAGAAGTTCGGCGCGCTGGTCTGCGACGTGCCGCTGCTGGACATGAAGCGTTACCACCTACTACTGGCCGGCGCGTCATGGGTCGCCGAATATGGCGATCCCGACAATCCCGCCGACTGGGAATTCATCTCCGAATACTCTCCCTACCAAAACATTTCGGCGACGCGGCATTACCCACCGGTGCTGATGACCACGTCCACCCGCGATGACCGGGTACATCCAGGCCATGCCCGCAAAATGACGGCGGCGTTAGAGGCCGCGGGTCACCGGATCTTTTACTACGAGAACATCGAAGGCGGCCACGCCGGCGCGGCCGACAACGAACAGATCGCGTTCAAGTCCGCGCTGACCTACTCGTTCCTGTGGCGGATGTTGACGTCTGCGCGTTCCGGTTAACCACCCCGATCTGCGGGCACCCCTGGTCCCATGACCGCCCAGTTGCCCGGAATTCTGCAATCGCTCGCACCGGCGCTGAGCCGGTACGGCTACGCGGCCGTGATTGCCCTGGTCGGCGTGGAGGGGTTCGGGATACCGGCACCCGGCCAGACCACTCTGGTCGCCGCTGGCAGCTACGCATTAGAAGGGATCGTATGTCGCTCGAGGTAACCCCGGCCCCGATACGCCCATAAGATCGTCGACGTGTCAGCGATCGAACGCATCGAACTCACGTTGTTGGCGACCGGACTGATCTTCATCGCGGCCGGAGCAACGCAGGCACGCTTCCGCTACATCTCCCACCGCCGTGCGGGCCGGCGGTACTACTGGACAACCTCGATCATCGGCATCGTTTGTTTTGCGATCGGGGTAGGCAAGATCTGGCCGAACGGCGTTCTGGCGGCGTCGGTCTTCGTTGCCATCGTGGTCGGGTCGGCCTACCTGACGACGCCGTATCTCAAGATCGGCGGGCGAATCTACGCGTTGACGCCGGAGAATCGCCAGCCCGATCCGTGAGTCCTGCTGGACACGGGGCCGCCGACCGACTTCGCTGGGGCTATGCCGACACCCGACTTCGAGACATTGCTGTACACGACGGCCGGCCCGGTTGCCACCATCACGCTGAATCGCCCGGAGCAGCTCAACACCATCGTGCCGCCCATGCCCGACGAGATCGAGGCGGCCGTCGGCCTGGCCGAGCGAGACCCGGACGTCAAAGTCATCGTGCTCCGCGGTGCCGGCCGGGCCTTCTCCGGTGGCTACGACTTCGGCGGCGGCTTTCAGCACTGGGGCGAAGGCATGATGACCAACGGGCAATGGGATCCCGGTAAGGATTTCGCGATGGTCAGCGCTCGCGAGACGGGGCCGACACAGAAGTTCATGGCCATCTGGCGGGCATCCAAACCGGTGATCGCCCAGGTGCACGGCTGGTGCGTCGGCGGGGCCAGCGACTACGCGTTGTGCGCAGATCTGGTGATCGCCAGCAACGACGCCGTGATCGGCACCCCCTACAGCAGGATGTGGGGGGCCTATCTGACCGGGATGTGGCTCTACCGGCTGAGCCTGGCCAAGGTCAAGTGGCACTCGCTGACCGGCCGCCCGCTGACCGGCGTCCAGGCCGCCGAAATCGAGCTGATCAACGAGGCGGTACCGTTCGAGCGTCTCGAAGCTCGGGTCGCCGAGATCGCCGCCGAGCTGGCGCGCATCCCGCTGTCGCAGCTACGGGCGCAGAAGCTGATCGTCAACCAGGCCTACGAGAACATGGGGTTGGCGTCGACCCAGACGCTGGGCGGAATCCTCGACGGCCTGATGCGCAACACCCCCGACGCTCTCGACTTCATCAAGACCGCCGAGACCCAGGGCGTGCGAGCTGCGGTTGAGCGCCGCGACGGCCCCTTCGGAGACTACAGCCAGGCCCCGCCGGAGCTGCGGCCCGATCCCGCCCACGTCATCGTCCCTGATGGGGATGGATAATGAGATGCGCTAGGAACCTGGCCGCCGAAGCTCAAAAAGTGTTACCGTAACAACTATGTCTCGGCTGCGTACCAGCCTGCGTGCAGGCGCCGTCTTCCTCGCTCTCGGCATCGCCGCTGCGGTCTTCCCCCAGACCGCCGGAGCCGATTCCACCGAGGACTTTCCGATCCCTCGCCGGATGATCGCCACCACCTGCGACGCCGAGCAGTATCTGGCGGCCACCAGGGACACCAGCCCGGTCTACTACCAGCGCTACATGATCGACTACAACAACCACCAGCAGTATGCGCAGGCGGTCCAAGACAAGGTGCACTGGTTTTTCTCCCTGACGCCGGCGGACCGCAGGAATTACTCCGAGAACTTCTACGACGGGATCGATCCGCTGTGGTGGGGCTGGCGGAATCACATGAAGATCTTCTTCAACAACAAGGGCGTCGTCGCCAAAGCCACCGAAGTGTGCAACCAATACCCGCCCGGCGATATGTCGGTGTGGAACTGGGGCTAACCGCTCCCTGGTCGCGGTAGCCCTTCCGCATTGCTTGGGTGCGAAGGTTTGCGGGCTGACGTCTGAATAACCCTGCGGCCCCCGCCACGGCAGTTTGGCTGTCCTGTGCGCGGGAAGCATTATGCATGCTCGATCGCGTCCGCGAGCGCGATCGCGGCGGCGGTAATGGTCCGCCTGATCTCGACAACCCTCTCGACGTCCACCTCGTGCTCGAGATGCAGGTGCAGGTTGGCGAGCAGGTCGCAAAACAGCGGGTCGGCCGCCAGCCCGTTGGCCAATGTCTCAGCCACCCGCGCCGGCGACATCGGACCCGGCTCGCTCAGTTCCCCGCACACCCTTTTCGACCAGCGCACCCACCCCTCGGCGGCGAGATGCAACAGAACCTCTTTATGCGAGGTGAAGTAGCGGCGCACTGCGGAGTAGTGAATGCCGGCGCGTTTGGCCACAGCGGTCAAGGTGACCGACGCGACGCCGGCCTCGAGCGCCAGTGAGCGTGCGGCTTCGACGAGTGCCGCCGCACGTTGGCGCTTATTTTCCTCGGTGCGGGCCCGCTGGAAAGTTAATTGCGCCACCGCCAGAGAATAACGCACATCGTGTGATTTGTATAACGCACATTGCGTGATTTGCGGCTCGGCAAATCCGCGAGGAAAGTCGAATCATGATTCGCGTTGGCGGTAAGGCTTGGTTGGCGCACCCACCCGGTGCTTGCGAGTAGCAGCAATGCACACAGTCGCGCTCATCGGATTTCTCGGGGGCCTGATCACCGGCATTTCGCCGTGCATTTTGCCGGTGCTTCCGGTGGTGTTCTTTTCCGGCCTGGACAGCCCCCGAGCCAGCAGCTCCGCCGCCCGACCGTATCTGGTGATCGCGGGCCTGGTCTGCAGCTTCAGCGTGGTGACCTTGGCCGGCTCGGCCCTGCTGTCGGCGCTGCATCTGCCGCAGGACGCGATCCATTGGGCCGCCCTGGTGGTGCTCACCCTGATCGGCCTAGGACTGATTGTCTCGCCGCTGCAGCATCTGATCGAACGACCGTTTGCCCGAATCCCGTTGCGTCAACCAGGAAGCGGCAGAAGCGGTTTCGGGCTTGGGCTGACGCTGGGTGCACTGTATGTGCCGTGTGCGGGACCCGTGCTGGCCGCCATCGTGGTCGCCGGCGGCACCGCGTCCATCGGCCTGCCGATCCTGATCCTGACCGCGACGTTCGCGATCGGTACTGCGCTGCCGCTGCTGGCTTTCGCGCTCGCCGGGTGGGGCGTCGCCGAACGCGTCCGCGCATTCCGCCGTCGGCAGCGCGTAATCCAGATCGCCGGCGGGATCACGATGATCGTGCTGGCTGTAGCGCTGGTGTTCAACCTGCCTGCGATGCTGCAGCGCGCCGTCCCCGACTACACCGCGGCGATGCAAAAAGGCATCGGGGCCAACGAGATCCGGCGCAAGCTGAATCCGGGCAGCACCATTGACGGCCGACTGGCTGACTGCACCGATGGCGCTGACCGGCTCCAACAGTGTGGGCCGGCGCCGGCCGTCAGCGGGATCACCCAGTGGCTCAACACCCCGGGCGGCGCGCCGATCGACCTGGCGTCGCTGCGGGGCAAGGTCGTCTTGATCGACTTCTGGGCGTACTCCTGCATCAACTGCCAACGCGCGATCCCGCACGTAGTCGATTGGTACAATAGGTATGACGACGACGGGTTCGTCGTCATCGGGGTGCACACCCCCGAGTACGGCTTCGAACGTGTCGCCGGCAATGTGGCCAGCGGCGCCGCCGCGTTGCACATCAGCTACCCCATCGCGCTGGACAACAACTACACGACGTGGAACAACTACCAGAACCTGTATTGGCCCGCCGAGTACCTGATCGATGCGAACGGGACCGTGCGGCACACCAAGTTCGGCGAAGGCGACTATAACGTCACCGAAAAGCTGATCCGCCAACTGCTCGTCGACGCCAACCCCAACGTCCAGCTACCCGCACCGACACAGACGGCGGACACCACTCCACGCACCAGGCTCACACCCGAGACCTACCTGGCTGTCGACAAAACCGGAAACTACGGGGGCGGCGGCGAATACAATTCGGGCACTTCCACTTTCAGCTATCCAGCGAAGTTGGCCAACGATCGATTCGCGTTGCGCGGCCGGTGGAAGCTGGACGACCAGGGCGCCACCGCCGACAGTGACGGCGCCGCCATCCGGCTGAACTACACCGCCAAAGATGTCTACGCCGTCGTCGGCGGCACCGGCACCATCACCGTGACTCGCGACGGGAAGACCACCACGACCGCGATCGCGGGGCCACCCACTCTGCATCAGATCGTGGCCCCCAGAAACCAGGACGACGCCGCCCGCCGCGACCAGCTCGACATACAGGTCAGCACGGGCTTGCAGGTCTTCTCGTTCACATTCGGCTAGGCCTTCTTCAAGAGGCTGCCCACGACGACCCCGAGTCCCACCTGGGCAGCGCCGGCCAGCAACGCGAGGTTGAGCCATTGGTGCAGACCGGCTTCCGCGTGTCCCACCAGCACGTCGGCGATGCGGCGGATATCGCCGGTGGTGCGGTTGAGCGCGTCGTTAAGGTACCGGCCGCCGATCTCGGATGCCCGCCCACCCAGCCGCGCCCACGAGCAGCGCGGAGACGCCGAGGCTGGTCAGCGCCTTGCCGCGGCGGCGCGCGGCGACCAGCGTCAGCACGGCACACAGACCGGTTAAGCCTGCCGCACCGATGCTCACCCAGGGGCCCCAGGTGGAAAGCCGGCTCAGCTGTCCCTGCCGCCACCGCTGCGGCATCGACACCGTAAGCGGAACCGTCAGATTCGCGGGCACCTTCACGTGGTAGCTGCTCAACAACGGCTGCAGCGAGCTGTCCTTGAGCATCGGGGCCACGTCAAGCACCCATTCGTCGCCGTTGGGGCCCGACCGCGGGACGTAAAACAGCGGCGGAAACGCCGGCCCGGCGGTAAAGGCGCTGGCCGCATCGTGCACCCGCGAGCTGTCGACCGGGTAGTGCCCGGCCTGTGCAGCGATGAGCGCCATCGCCCGAGTAGTCAGTTCGGATGCCATGGCGGATTGCAGAGCCGGGTCGCCCGCCGCTTTCTCGGCCATCGCGGCGTAGCCGTCGGTGTCGATGACATGCAGCTGCGTCCACGCCGCGGGGATCGCCACCGCGAGCGCAACCGTGGTGGCCAGCCACAACACCACCTTGGAAATCGCAGCTGCGAATCGCGCGCGTGAAAACCTACTGAATCCCCCGCACGTACGCGGCCTGCCCGAGGTGCTGGGCGCAGTCGTCGATGATGCTCACCAACCGCGCGCTGGCCGTCACCGGCGGATCCCAGTTGGTGTCCACGATGCGGCACAGCTCGTCGGCGGTCACGCTGGCGATGTATTCCAGGCTGAGCTTGTGCACCGCGTGGTAGTAGCCGGACAGCAGGTCCGCGGGTGCCTGCACCTTCGCCACCTCGTCGGGGCCGTGCCCGTAGCCGGTGTCGTTGCGGGGCAGGTCCAGGCCGAACCGGTCCACCCACCCGTCGCGGGTCCACACCTGCTCGACACCGGCCACGTGCGCCAGCTGAATGTCCTGCACCCGCGCGCTGTGCCAGATCAACCAGGCGATGCTGTTGGCGTTCGGCGTCGGCCGGTAGCCCGACACCTCGTCGGTCAATCCGTCGGTGAGGTCGTCGACGTGCTCGATCAGCCGGGTGAACGCGTCACGGAGAAGTTCTTGGGCGGCCTCTTGAGCGGCAGGGTCGGTGCTGGCCATACCTGCGACATTACGGGGAGCGGTTGAACCTGGCACGATCCGCGGACACGGTCGTAGATTGTTTAGGTGACCTACGACCTCATCATCCGCAATGGCACCATCGTCGACGGGCTGGGGGGTGAGCCGTACGTCGGCGACGTTGCGGTGCAAGACGGCGTCATCAAGGCGGTTGGCGCGATAAACGGCGATACCGCCAAGCGGGAGATCGACGCCACCGGGCTGCTGGTCACACCCGGCTTCGTCGACCTGCACACCCACTACGACGGCCAGGCCATCTGGTCGCAGCGCCTGACTCCGTCGTCGGCGCACGGGGTGACCACTGTGGTGATGGGCAACTGCGGGGTCGGCTTCGCGCCGTGCCGCCAGGAAGACCACGACGTACTCGTCGACGTGATGGCCGGAGTCGAGGACATTCCCGGCGTCGTCATGACCGACGGTCTGCCATGGACGTGGCAAACCTTCCCCGAATACATGGACGCTTTAGAGGCGCGACAGCGTGATATCGATGTGGCCGCTTATCTGCCGCATTCTCCGCTGCGGGTCTACGTCATGGGCCAGCGCGGCGCGGACCGCGAGCCGGCCACCGCGGAGGATCTCGCGACGATGCGGGCACTGGCCAAGGAAGCGATCGAGATGGGCGCGCTGGGCTTCGCATCGTCGCGGTTGATGGTGCACAAGACCGAAAGCGGTTCGCCGATCCCGAGCTACGACGCCGCCCGCGAGGAGATCGAAGAGATCGCCAAAGGTGTCGTCGACGGCGGCGGCGGCCTGCTGCAATTCGTGCCCGATATTCCGGCCGGCGGCTACCAGCCGGTGCTGCAGACGGTGTTCGACGTCGCCGAGGACGTCGGGCTGCCGGTCACCTTCACGCTGATGGTCGCCAATTCAGGCGATCCGACCTGGGAAGAGGCCATCACCATGATCGAGAAGGCCAATAAAAAGGCGGGAGCGGGTGCCTTCTTTACCGCGCAGCTGCTGCCACGTCCGATCGGGCTGATCATCGGGCTGCAGCTCACCGCGAACCCATTCGTGCTCTACCCGAGCTACCGCGAGATCGCGCACCTGCCGCTGGCGCAGCGGGTGGCCGAGATGCGCAAGCCCGAGGTTCGCGCCCGCATCCTGGCCGATAAGCCTGGCGTCGGTCATCCGATCCTGTACGTGGCCCAGGCCTGGGATTGGATCTTCCCGCTGGGCGACGAGCCCAGTTACGAACCCGACCCGTCGACCAGCATCGCGGCCCGGGCCAGGGCTCGTGGGGTGAGCCCGATGGAGGAGGCCTACGACCGGCTGCTCGACGACGACGGCCATGCCATGCTGCTGGTCGCGACGAGCAATCTGAAGAACAACTCGCTGGATACCGTCGGCGAACTGCTACACCGCGACGACGTTGTGCTCGGCCTCGGCGACGGCGGCGCGCACTACGGAATGATCTGCGACGCCAGCTACCCGACCTTCCTGCTGGCGCACTGGGCACGCGACCGGGCGTCGGGGCGGTTCTCGGTGCCCGAAGCCGTCCGAGAACTGACCTCTGTGCCGGCCCGCGTGGCCGGGCTGGCCGACCGCGGGCGCATCGCCGTCGGCTACAAAGCCGACCTCAACGTCATCGACCACGCAGCGCTGCGCCTGCACAAGCCGGTCATCCGTTACGACCTGCCCGCCGGCGGGCGTCGCCTGGACCAGACCGCCGACGGCTACGTCGCAACGATCGTGTCCGGCGAGGTGATCGCCGGACACGGCATGCCCACCGACGCCCGCCCCGGTAAGTTGGTACGCGGTCGTCAGCCCGCCCCCGTACCCACGCGATAACGCCACGAAGCCCGGCGCGTCCCGTTAAGTTGGGTCGGTGACGAACCCGCATTTTGCGAGGTTGCCGCCAGAAATCAACTCGGCACGAATATTCGCCGGTCCCGGAGCCGCGCCGCTGCTTGCTGCGGCGAAGGCGTGGGACGGGCTGGCCGAGGAGCTGGCGTCGTCAGCATCATCGTTTTCTTCGGTGACGTCGGACCTCGCCAACGGTTCATGGCAGGGTGCGGCGGCGGCGGCAATGCTGGCGCTGGCCACCCAGTATGTGAGCTGGCTCAACATGGCGGCGGCCCAGGCGGAAGCGGTATCCAGCCAGGCCTCGGCCACTGCCGCCGCGTTCGAGGCGGCACTGGCGGCCACAGTGCAGCCCGCAGTGGTGGCGGCCAACCGTGGGTTGAAGCAGGTCTTGGCGGCCACCAACTGGTTGGGCCAGAACACACCCGCAATAGCCGACATCGAGGCCGCATACGACCAGATGTGGGCATCAGACGTGGCGGCGATGTTCGGTTACCACGCCGACGCGTCGGCGGCCGCTGCACAATTGCCCTCCTGGCAGTAGGTCCTACAGAGCCTCGGTGTCCACTTCAACAGCAGTGGTCAACTCACTTTTGCACCCTCCGGCGGCGCCGGAGCGACGCAAGGTGCGAACCTCGGTTTCGCAAACATCGCCGACCACAATCTCGGGTCCGGGAACACCGGTAACAACATCGGCTTCTTCCAGGACAGCGGCGCGACGAGCCCGGGCAACCCGGGTCCGGGCATGCTCGGCTCCGGCCTCTATGCCACGGGCGGCTTAAGCCCAGCCAACGTCAGCTCCGAACTACTCAACTCGGCCACCGCGGCCACCGGCGGCTTCAATCCGGGTGTCGCAAGCCTCGCCCCCCGCGACTCCGGCATCCCCGGCTCGGGATTCTTCAAGGGCGATCGCGGCACCATCGGCCCCAACCCGGAGAGCCCGGAACCGAACCTGCCGGGTTCCTCGGACTAGCACCGCGCCACAACTCGTGCGCTCCGCACGGTGAGGGCCGGCGCCTATCCTGGAAGATCATGCGCACGAAGAAGAAGGTGGACCTCAAACGGCTGGCCGCCGCTCTGCCCGACTACCCGTTCGCGTACCTGATCACCGTCGACGACGGGTATCGCGTGCACACCGTGACGGTCGAGCCGACGCTGCGCAACCTGCCCGAGGGCCCGGACGAGCCCGGGGCGATCGTCGACGTCGGGCTGATCGGCGGCCGCACGCGGAAAAATCTGGCCCACCGCCGCCACGTGACCCTGCTGTGGCCCCCGCCTGAGCCCGGTGGCTACTCATTGATCGTCGACGGCAGTGCCGAAGTAACCGACGCCGAGGACGAGACCGCGCGCTTGGGAGTCGTGCCCACTCGCGCGCTGCTGCACCGCGACGCCGCCCCCGACTCCCCCAGCGCGGCCAAGGGTTGCCTGCACGACTGCGTGGTGTTCTCGGAGCCCGAATAGCACGAAAAAGCCCGGCCTGCACGAAGCAGACCGGGCTTTTCTCGTACTTGGACTTGCACTGACTTAGAAGTCCATACCGCCCATGCCGCCGGTCGGGTCGCCCGCCGGAGCGGCCGCCTTCTCCGGCTTGTCGGCGACGACGGCCTCGGTGGTCAGGAAAAGGCCCGCGATGGACGCCGCATTCTGCAGCGCCGAGCGGGTCACCTTGACCGGGTCGGCGACGCCGGCCTTGAGCAGGTCCTCGTATTCACCGGTAGCGGCGTTCAGGCCGTGGCCCGCCGGAAGGTTGCGCACCTTCTCGGCGACAACGCCGGGCTCCAGCCCGGAGTTGAACGCGATCTGCTTCAGCGGGGCCTCCAACGCCACCCTGACGATGTTGACGCCGGTCGCCTCGTCACCGGACAGCTTCAGCTTGTCCAGAGACGGGGCGGCATGCAGCAGCGCCACGCCACCACCGGCGACGATGCCCTCCTCGACGGCCGCTTTGGCGTTGCGCACCGCGTCTTCGATGCGGTGCTTGCGCTCCTTGAGCTCCACCTCGGTGGCAGCGCCGGCCTTGATCACCGCAACACCGCCGGCCAGCTTGGCCAGCCGCTCCTGCAGCTTCTCACGGTCGTAGTCGGAGTCGCTGTTCTCGATCTCGGCACGGATTTGGGCCACCCGCCCGGCGATGGCGTCGGGGTCACCGGCGCCCTCGACGATGGTGGTCTCGTCCTTGGTGATGACCACCTTGCGGGCCTTGCCCAGGAGCGAGATGTCGGCGGTCTCCAGCGAGAGGCCGACCTCTTCGCTGACGACCTGACCACCGGTGAGGATGGCCATGTCCTGCAGCATCGCCTTGCGCCGGTCACCGAAGCCGGGCGCCTTGACCGCCACCGACTTGAAAGTGCCGCGGATCTTGTTGACCACCAGGGTGGACAACGCCTCGCCCTCGACGTCCTCGGCGATGATCAGCAGCGGCTTGCCGGCCTGGATGACCTTCTCCAGCAGCGGCAACAGGTCCTTGACCGTCGACACCTTGGAGCTGACCAGCAGGATGTAGGGGTCCTCCAGGACCGCTTCCTGACGCTCGGCGTCGGTGACGAAGTAGCCTGAGATGTAGCCCTTGTCGAACCGCATGCCCTCGGTGAGCTCAAGCTGCAGGCCGAAGGTGTTGGACTCCTCGACCGTGATGACGCCCTCGTTGCCGACCTTGTCCATCGCCTCGGCGATCAGGTCGCCGATCGACTTGTCGCCTGCCGAGATGGCCGCGGTAGCAGCGATCTGTTCCTTGGTCTCGACCTCCTTGGCCGACTTCAGCAGGGTCTCGGTGATCTTCTCGACCGCCTTCTCGATGCCGCGCTTGAGATCCAGCGGGTTGGCGCCGGCCGCAACGTTGCGCAGACCTTCTTTGACCAGCGCCTGGGCCAGCACGGTGGCCGTCGTCGTGCCGTCACCGGCAACGTCGTCGGTCTTCTTGGCGACTTCCTTGACCAGCTCGGCGCCGATCTTCTCGTACGGGTCCTCCAGCTCGATCTCCTTGGCGATGGACACACCATCGTTGGTGATCGTGGGGGCACCCCACTTCTTCTCTAGGACGACGTTGCGGCCCTTGGGACCCAACGTCACCTTTACCGCGTCGGCGAGGGCGTTCAGGCCCCGCTCGAGGCCGCGACGGGCCTCTTCGTCGTACGCAATTGTCTTGGCCATTGCGAAGTGATTCCTCCGGATTGGGAATGAAATTGGGGTCACCGGGTGACGAGAACCCCATTACTTACGCTGGCCGGGTGCAGTGCCCGCGACGGACGACCAAAGCTGGTCTCACCATCCCGACCTAGCACTCACCGATCGCGAGTGCCAAGTCATTCTTAGCACTCGCCCATGCCGAGTGCAAGAACACCTCAGTCCTTATCGCTTCACGCGTAAACCGTCGATGACGACGTCGGTCACCCGCTCGGCCAATGCGGAGTTGTACGCCTCCATCGCCTGGCAGCCGACCAGGATGGCCTTCACTTCCCGCGCGCCGACGTCCCGTCGCGCCGTGCCCGCCTCCTGCGCGGCGCGCAGCAGCTCGCCGAGCACGGCCAAGAATGCCTCTTCGGCGTCGGGTGCAGCGCAGGTGATGTCGATGCCGTATCCGGCCAGGGCGTCGACCAGGCCGCCGTCCGTCGCCCCCCACTGCAACACGATCGAGCGCAGAAAGGTGAAGATCGCCTCACCGGACCCTTCGGTTTTCAACAGGGAGTACCCGTCCTCGACGAGGCACTGCATCCGGTTTTCGATGACCGCCGCAAACAGCGCCTCCTTCGTCGGGAAATGGCGGTAGACCGTGCCCGCGCCGACTCCGGCGCGGCGGGCGATCTCGTCGATCGGCACCGACAAGCCTTTGGCCGCAAACGTTTCGTAGGCGACGTCCAGTACGCGCGCACGGTTGCGTGCCGCGTCGGCGCGCAACGGTCGTGCGGGTTGCGCCATCTCAACACCACCTGAACCCAACTGCCATTGCAAAACGGGGCGGGCGTTCCGTGCGGTCGCCGAGGAGCTCACCGGGGTCGTGTATCCCGTCGGCCGACCGGCACAGGAGGGGCCACACTAGGAATATGTCCCTCGTCGTGCCGCCCTATCCGCCGCCCCGCTACACCAAGGACGAGCCGGAGGTAAGCGCCTGGCTCAAGCGAGCCGACTCGCCGCCCGATTACGAGACCTCCGGGGTCAACTACCACTACTTGGCCAATCAACAGGCCACCGACGGCGACTACGGCCTGTACCGGGTCGATATCGCCCCGGCCGGTGGCGGGCCCCCGGCGCACTTTCACCGCGCCATGTCCGAAGCGTTCTTCGTGCTCTCCGGGACGATGAAGCTCTACGACGGCACGCAGTGGGCCGACGGACATCAGGGCGACTTCCTTTATGTCCCGCCCGGCGGAATCCATGGCTTCCGCAACGAGGAGGAGGAACCGGCGTCGATCCTGATGCTCTTCGCTCCGGGAGCCCCGCGGGAGGCCTACTTCGAAGGGTTCCCAGCGCTGGCCGACATGACCGATGACGAGCGCCGGGAGTGGTTCATCCGCCACGACAACTACTGGGTGCAGTAACACCCACGAGCAGACACAGAATCGCACATTCCGACACGCGATCGTGCGATTCTGTGTCTGTTCGCCAAAGTTAGGCCCGCAGCACACGCAGGCCTAATAAGGCTCGGTAGAACGCCACGCCGGCCTCGCAATCCGGAACGCACACCCCGGTGTGCGCCAATCCGGTAATTACGTTCTCAACCCTACGTCGGGGCGGCAAGACCGCCCAGCGCTCCGTCGCGAACCCAGCAGCGCGCGATCCCGGTGAGTATGTTTTGGCCCATGGCTTCCAACGACAAAGAGACCCGCAAATGGTCCGAGGCCGACGTGCCGGATCAGAGCGGCCGCGTCGTTGTCGTCACTGGCGCCAACAGCGGCATCGGGTACCAGACAGCCGCCGTCCTGGCCTACCGCGGTGCCCACGTGGTGCTCGCGGTACGGAACCTGGAGAAGGGCAACGCCGCCCTGTCGCGCATCGTCGCCGCCAGCCCGGGGGCCGACGTCACACTGCAGGCACTGGACCTGAACTCGCTTGACTCGGTACGTTCCGCAGCCGATGCGCTGCGCGGGGCGTACCCGCGCATCGACTTGCTGATCAACAACGCCGGCGTGATGTGGACCCCGAAGCAGGTCACCCAGGATGGCTTCGAAATACAGTTCGGCACAAACCATCTCGGCCACTTCGCGCTGACGGGGCTGGTACTCGACCACATGCTGGCCGTGCGCGGTTCGCGGGTGGTGACCGTCAGCAGCCTCGGCCACCGGATCCGGGCCGCGATCCACTTCGACGACCTGCAGTGGGGACGCCGATACGACCGGGTCGCCGCCTACGGGCAATCGAAGCTGGCCAACCTGCTGTTCACCTAGGAGCTACAGCGACGGCTGGCGGCCCGGCCTGACGCAAAGACCATCGCCGCCGCCGCGCATCCCGGCGGCTCCAACACCGAGCTGGCCCGCCACCTGCCGGGAATCTTCCAGCCGCTGAAGGGCGTGCTGGGCCCGGTGCTTTTCCAGAGCGCGGCGATGGGCGCCCTGCCGACGCTGCGGGCCGCCACCGATCCGGCGGTCCAGGGCGGGCAGTACTACGGCCCCGACGGCTTCCTCGAGCAGCGCGGCCACCCAAAACTCGTGGAATCCAGCGCGCAGTCGCACGACGAGGAACTGCAACGTGGCCTCTGGACCGTCTCCGAAGAGCTCACCGGCGTCAGGTTTCCGATCTGACGGGCCGATAATGGCCGGGTGCGGTCAGTCGAAGAACATCAGCGTGTCGTAGCGGAACTGATTCGTGCCCGGCCAGCGGTCATGGTCGCGGTGACCGAGGCCCAAGGGCTGGTCCTGGCCGAGGACGTGGTCGCGCAGCTCGCGCTGCCGGTTTTCGAAAACTCCGCGATGGATGGATACGCGGTCCGTGCCGAAGACACGTCCGCCGCCACCCCCGAGCACCCGGTGGTGTTGCCCGTCGCCGAAGACATTCCGGCCGGACGCACCGACGCATTGACGCTGCAACCGAAAACCGCGCACCGCATCATGACCGGCGCACCGGTGCCGGCCGGGACGACGGCCATCGTGCCGGTCGAAGACACCGACGGAGGCATGCAATACGTCTCGATCCGCAAGCCCCGCCAGCCCGGCGCGCATATCCGGCGAGCGGGTGAGGACGTCGCCCCCGGCACCACCGTCCTGCGCCAGGGGCAGGTCGTGACACCGGCTGTGCTCGGCCTGACCGCGGCGCTGGGAATGGCCGAGCTGCCGGTGATCCCGCGCCAACGGGTGCTGGTGATCTCCACCGGGTCGGAGCTGGTCCCGCCGGGCATCCCGCTGCGGCCGGGGCAGATCTATGAGTCCAACTCGATCATGCTGGCCGGCGCCGTCCGCGACGCCGGCGCAGAGGTGATCGCCGTCGCGACCGCCGAAGACGACGTCACGCAGTTCACCGCGATCCTTGACCGATACGCCGACGATGCCGACCTGATCATCACCAGTGGTGGAGTCAGCGCCGGGGCCTACGAGGTCGTCAAAGACGCCTTCGGCCGCGAGGGCGACCAGGGGGTGGAATTCGTCAAGGTGGCGATGCAGCCGGGAATGCCGCAGGGCGTCGGGCGGGTGGCCGGCACGACGATCGTTACCCTGCCCGGCAACCCGGTCAGCGCGCTGGTGTCCTTCGAGGTGTTCATCCGGCCCGCCCTCCGCAAGGCCATGGGCCTGCCGGATCCGGAGCGCCCGCACCGGCCAGCCGTCCTCACCGAATCGTTGACCTCGCCACGCGGCAAGCGTCAATTCCGGCGCGCAGTACTCCACCGCCGTGAAGGGGGGGTCGGCAGCGTCACCAGTTACGGCCCACCGGCGTCACACCATTTGCGGTGGCTGGCCTCGGCGAACGGGCTGCTGGACATCCCCGAGGACGTGGTCGAAGTGGCCGCCGGAACGCAGCTGCAGGTGTGGGATCTGAGCTAAGCCGCACTGCTGGGATTGACCCGGATCAACACTGGCACGCTGTTCGCCGCGGCTCCGTAAGATGACCGCGTGGCACGACGCCCCCGCAGCCCTTCTTCTCAGCAAGGCCCGTCCTTCGAGGACCCGACCTTGCGCCCGCAACACGTGCTGGAGTTGGTGCGCTCCACCGTTCCGCCGGTCCACCCGGCCGGGCGGCCGTTCATCGTCGGCGGCCTCGCCCTGGCCTTAGCCGGCCGCAACTACCGATGGCTACGCCGGGCGGGTCTGCTGACCGCGGGTGCCTGCGCAGCGTTCTTCCGTCACCCTCCGCGGGTGCCACCCACTCGGCCGGGCGCCATCGTCGCGCCCGCCGACGGCATGATTTGCGTGATCGACTCCGCGGCCCCGCCCGCCGAACTCAGCATGGGCGACGCGCCGCTGCCGCGGGTCAGCATCTTTCTTTCGCTGCTGGACGCCCATGTACAGCGCGCACCGGTGAGCGGCGAGGTGCTCGCCATGCAGCACCGGCCGGGCCGTTTCGGGTCAGCCGATCTGGCTGCGGCGAGCACCGAGAATGAACGCACCAGTCTGCGGATCCGGACGGCCAGCGGCGCTGAGGTTGTGGTCGTGCAGATCGCGGGACTGCTGGCGCGCCGCATCATCTGCGACGCACAGGTCGGGGACAAGCTGTCGATCGGTGACACCTACGGACTGATCCGGTTCGGTTCCCGGCTCGATACCTATCTGCCGGCGGGAGCGGAACCGGTCGTCAAAGTGGGCCAGCGCGCAATCGCCGGCGAGACCGTGCTGGCCGAGCTGCCATGATCAGCAAGCCGCGCGGCAGGCGGGCGGTCAACCTGCAGATCCTGCCCAGTGCGATGACGGTGCTCTCCATCTGCGCGGGGTTGACCTCGATCAAATTCGCCCTCGAGCATCAACCGAAGGCCGCGATGGCGCTGATCGCCGCGGCCGCCATTCTGGACGGGCTCGACGGCCGGGTGGCCCGGATCCTGGACGCCCAGTCGCGAATGGGCGAGGAGATCGACTCACTGGCCGACGCGGTGAACTTCGGAGTGACACCCGCGATCGTGCTCTACGTGACCATGCTGTCGAGTTCGCCGGCCGGTTGGGTGGCGATACTGCTTTACGCGGTGTGCGTCGTGTTGCGGCTGGCGAGGTACAACGCTCTGCTCAACGACGGCAGCCAGCCCGCCTACACACACGAATTCTTTGTCGGGATGCCCGCGCCGGCGGGCGCGATCTCGATGATCGGGCTGATCGGACTCAAACTGCAGTTCGGTGAGGGCTGGTGGACATCGACGGTGTTCCTCTGCATCTGGGTGACGGGGACGTCGATGCTGATGGTCAGCAAAATCCCGATGAGGAAGATGCACGCTGTAGCGGTGCCGCCGAACTGGGCGGCCCCACTGCTGGCGGCGCTGGCGATCTGCGCTGCGGCCGCGGTGCTGGCCCCCTACATGTTGATCTGGGTGATCATCATCGCCTACCTGTTCCACGTCCCGTTCGCGGTGCGCAACCAACGCTGGCTTGCCAAACACCCCGAGGCGTGGGCCGACAAACCCAAGCAACGTCGCGCCGCGCGCCGGGCGATCCGTCAGGCCCGGCCCCACCGCCGGTCGATGGCGCGGCTCGGGCTGCGCAAACCGGGCGGGCGCCTGCCATGACGCCCGCCGCCTCCGGCGCGGCCAGTCAACTCACCTTGACCGCCCGGCTGAACACCTCAGCCGTCGACTCCCGCCGCGGTGTCGTCCGATTGCATCCCAGCGCCGTTGCCGCCCTTGGCATCCGGGAGTGGGACGCGGTATCGCTGACCGGGTCGCGGACCACGGCGGCGGTCGTCGGTCTCGCCGACCCGGACACCCCGGTCAGCATCGCGCTACTCGACGACGTGACCCTGTCCAACGCCGGGCTGCGCGAGGACACTGCGGTGATCGTCAGCGCGGTCACCGTCTACGGCGCGCGCTCGGTGACGCTGTCCGGCTCATCGCTGGCAACCCAGTCGATTTCGCCGGTCACTCTCCGGCAGGCCTTGCTCGGCAAGGTAGTGACCGTCGGCGACGCCGTGTCGCTGCTGCCACGCGACCTGGGCCCTGGCACGTCGACATCGGCCGCCACCCGCGCGCTGGCCGCGTCGGTGGGCATCAGCTGGACCTCGGAGCTGTTGACCGTCACCGGTGTCGATCCCGCGGGACCGGTCAGCGTGCAGCCCAACTCGCTGGTCACCTGGGGCGTCGGCGTTCCGTCCGGCGGCGGGACGTCATCGCATGAGCTGATCGACGTCGCAAGTCCGGAGACAATTGTCGAGGAACTGAAGGGCTCACAGCCGCAGGCGGCCAAGCTGACCGAATGGCTCAAGCTCGCGCTCGACGAACCGCACCTGCTCAAGACGTTGGGGGCCGGCGCCAACCTCGGTGTGCTGGTGTCGGGTCCGGCCGGGGTGGGCAAGGTGACGCTGGTGCGGGCGGTGTGCGACGGCCGCAGGCTGGTCAAACTGGACGGCCCGGAGGTTGGCGCGCTGTCCGCCGAAGACCGCCGGACGGCCGTGGCCTCGGCGGTGAAGACGGTGCGCGACGGTGGCGGCGTGCTGTTGATCACCGATGTCGACGCCCTGCTGCCGGCCACCGCCGAGCCGGTGGCTGCGCTGATCCTGGGCGAGCTTCGCACCGCCGTAGCCACCGAGGGCGTCGCACTGATCGCCACCACGGCCCGACCCGACCAGCTCGAAGCCCGGCTGCGTGCCCCCGACCTGTGCGACCGGGAGCTGAGATTGCCGCTGCCCGACGCCGCCACCCGCAAGGCGCTTTTGGAGTCGCTGCTGAAACCGGTGCCCACCGACGATCTCGATCTTGATGAGATCGCTAGTCGCACACCGGGTTTCGTGGTGGCCGACCTGGCCGCGCTGATGCGTGAGGCGGCGCTGCGGGCAGCGTCGCGGGCCAGCACCGACGGCCAGCCTCCCAAGCTGAACCAGGAGGATCTGGTCGGTGCGCTGACGGTCATCCGGCCGCTATCCCGCTCGGCGAGCGAGGAGGTGGCCGTCGGCAACGTCACGCTCAACGATGTCGGTGACATGGCGCAGGCCAGACAGGCCCTGACCGAAGCGGTGTTGTGGCCGTTGCAGCATCCCGACACGTTCGCCCGGTTGGGTGTCGAGCCACCGCGCGGGGTGCTGCTGTACGGCCCGCCCGGCTGCGGCAAGACATTCGTGGTCCGCGCTCTGGCCAGCACCGGGCAGCTCAGCGTGCACGCCGTCAAAGGCTCCGAGCTGATGGACAAGTGGGTGGGCAGCTCGGAAAAAGCTGTCCGCGAGTTGTTTCGGCGCGCCCGGGATTCCGCCCCCTCGCTGGTGTTCCTCGACGAGGTAGACGCGCTGGCACCGCGGCGCGGGCAGAGCTTCGACTCCGGAGTGACTGATCGCGTGGTGGCCGCGCTGCTGACCGAGCTCGACGGCGTCAATCCGCTGCGCGACGTCGTCGTCCTGGGCGCCACCAACCGACCGGATCTGATCGACCCCGCGCTGCTGCGCCCGGGCCGGTTGGAGCGGCTGGTCTTCGTCGAACCGCCCGACGCCGCGGCCCGCCGCGAAATTCTGCGCACCGCAGGGAAATCGATCCCGCTCAGCGCCGATGTCGACCTCGACGAGGTGGCCGCCGGCCTCGACGGCTACAGCGCCGTTGATTGCGTGGCACTACTGCGGGAGGCCGCGCTGACCGCGATGCGGCGCTCCATCGATGCCACCGACGTGACGGCCGCCGACCTCGCGGCGGCGCGCCAAACCGTGCGCCCCTCACTGGATCCGGTGCAGGTGGAGTCGCTACGGGCCTTCGCCAAAGTTCTCTGACGGCGCGCAGGAAGCTCTGCGCCGTCGAGTGTGCGTCCAGGCATTCGAGTGTGCGCGTGCGGCGGTGTTTTGGCTGATTTCCCGCCCTTGACGCACGGTGAAGTCCACCGGCGCACACTCGACGACGCGAGCAACACCCGGAGTCCCTCAAGCGCCGGCTGCGAGGCACGTTGCCGCTGTTCGGCGCCCAACGGCTGACCAGCCTGGGCTACGCATGTAGTGTGGCGGTCGCCATGCCGCAGGATGCCATCGAACCGATCCGACGGATGTGCAAGTGGACCATCGACGACGAATGTGACGCGGGCGTGGTCATTCCCCTGTGGCAGCTGACGCCGGCATGACCGGACATCTGACCGCTTTGCAGGTCATCGATGGAATCGACTTGTCCGGCAAGGTATATGTGATCACGGGTGCGTCGTCAGGGCTGGGGCGCGAGTCGGCCAGGGCGCTGGCCGCCGCGGGCGCGCACGTGATTTTGGCCGGCCGCAACCGGGAAGCCCTGAGCGAGACGGCCCGGTGGATAGGGGCCGGGGTGCCCGGCGCCCGGACCTCGGCGGTGCACCTCGACCTCACCGCGCTGGGCAGTGTTCGCGCTGCGGCGAGCGCAATCCGCTACATCACACCGGTGATTCATGTCTTGATGAACAATGCCGGCGTCATGTTCACCCCGTTCGGCCGGACGCACGACGGCTTTGAAATGCAGATCGGGACGAATCATTTCGGGCACTTCGAACTCACCCGACTCCTTGTCCCGCAACTCGTGGCCGCCGGCGATGCGCGGATCGTCAACCTGTCTTCGAGAGGCCACGTCATGGGTGACGTCGATTTCGACGACCCCAATTGGGAGCGTCGCGAATACGACAAGTTCGCCGCCTACGGCGCGTCCAAGACAGCCAATATCCTGCACGCGATAGAAGCCGACCGGCGCCTGCGCGACTTGGGAATCCGCGCCTACGCCGTCCATCCCGGCACCGTGGCCACGTCGCTGGCGCGGTACATGTCCCGTTCGGATTTCTCCCAACTACGCAAATACGCGGCAGCCAGCACCGCAGCGCGCGGCGAGCCGACCGACGGCTATCTAGACTTCACCACGCCCGACCGCGGTGCGGCCACCCAGGTGTGGGCCGCGGTCAGCCCGGAGCTGGCCGACCGGGGCGGGCTGTATCTGGAAGACTGCGCGATCAGCGAATCGGTCGCGCCCTACGCTCGCGACGCGCAGCGCGCGGCCGAGTTGTGGGCTTTGTCCGAGAAGTTTTGTGCGACAAGATGAACAGGCTGGAGCGGCGCAAGCTCGAGGTCAGAGAGAAGATTACGTGCGCGTCGAGATCTTCAGATCCGCGGCCAACCGCCGGGCGTTGAGCGCACCGGCGTCTTCGGAATCCAGCAGTGCCAGTGCGCGATCGTCGATGTCCTGGACGGGAATCAGCGGCCTGGGCATGGGTAGCTACCGCCGGCTCATGGCTCGGGCAGCGCCGTCCAATCGCGGGAAAGCCGCGACGTGAAGTGCGGTGGCCGGCGATCGAGGAATGCGGCAACGCCTTCACGAGCGTCGGCGGTGCCCATCACCCGTTGGTGCAGCCTCGTTTCCAGCAACGCGACCTGGCGCGGGGTGTAGTAGTTGATCGCGCTGTCCCACAGCAGTCGTTTACACAACGCCGCCGACATGGGCGCCACGTTGACCGCAATGTCGCGGGCCACCTGCACCGCGTGGTCGAGCACCTGCCCGGCAGGCAAGACCCGGTTCGCTATACCGAGCGCCACGGCTTCGGCCCCACCGAATGTTCGCCCGGTGAGCAGTATGTCTGCGGCCACCCCCAAGGTGGTCAGCTGCGCCAACGTCCAGTGCGACATGCAATCGGGTATCACCCCTCGGCGGACTTGCACCACACCGTATTTGGCGTCATCGGCGACGATGCGGATGTCAGCCTGCAACGCGATGGTCAGGCCGATACCGATAGCCTGGCCATTGACGGCGGCGATCACCGGTTTGCGCAATTCGAAGGCGGCCGGGGTGATCGGTGACGCCGAGAACGTGCCGTCGTCCGCCGGGGAGTCGAAAGGACTTGCGCCGCCCGAGAAATCCGCTCCGGCGCAGAATGCGCGACCTGCCCCGGTCACCACGATGGCCCGGACATCGTCATCGCCGTCGCACTCCGAATACGCCCGGCTCAACAGCGCGCCCATCTCGGCGGTGTAGGCGTTGAGATGATCGGGGCGATTGAGCGTGAGCACCGCCACGCTCGCGTTGACGTCGACCGTCACGTCGGCGCTCATCGCAGAGCCGGGGTCCGGTGCAGGGCGCCGATCAGGTCGGCGATGTCGGCGCTGCGGGGCGTGTAGCCGGGGAAGTAACAGCACACCTCATCGGCGTGCTCGCCGAACCGTGTGGCGATCTGCTGCGCGCATTCCTCGGGAGTTCCCACGATCCCGATCCTGGCCACCATCGGGTCGCTGATCAGTCGGCGCATCTCGGCGAAACGGCCCTGCTTGGACAGCGCGTTGAGCTCGGGCTGGAGATCGGCGCACCCCTCGACCTCCAGCACGGGCAGATAGGCCGGAGTCGAGCCGTAGAACGCAATGAGGGATGCCACCCCTTCGATCGCGGCCGCCAGATCGGCCTCGTCGCGGCCGACGGCGACCATGGCCTGGGCGATGATCGCAAACTCCTGGGACGCTCGTCGGGAGCGGCGCAGTCCCTCGCTGACCGCCGGCATGGTGCGTTCGGCGAAGTGGCGGGCACTGTGGAACGGCATAACCAGCAGTCCGTCGGCGACTTCGGCGGCGGTGCGCGTCATCATCGGACCCAGCGCGCCCAACAGCACCGGGGGCGGCCCGAACGGGTTGGGGCCCGGATTGAAGTTGGGCGCCATGATCGTGTGGGTGAAGAACTCGCCGCGAAAATCCAGGCGGCGCCGACCTTCCCACGCCGCAAAAATTGACTTGATCGCCGCGATGGTCTCGGCCATTCGCGCCGCGGGCCTCTCCCACTTACTGCCATAGCGCTTTTCGATGTGAGCCCTCACCTGCGAGCCCAGGCCGAGCCGGAACCGGCCGCCGCTATAGAGCTGCAAGTCGTAGGCGGCGTGCGCCAAGTGCAACGGACTGCGCGGCGGGGCAATCGCCACGTTCGTCATCAAGTCCAGGCTGGTCGCGCCGGCGGCGATGATCAGGGGGAAGAACACATCGTGCTGCCCCTCGAAGGTAAACAGACCATCGGCACCTGTCGCGGCGATGTCGGCAGCGCTTGTCGCCGCCTCGACCGGCGAGCCGTTGACCTGAAGATGTACCTTCATCATAATCTCCTGTCGCGCAGTGCTATTCGGAGAGCTGGAACTCCACCATCGCGGCTACCGCGTCCACCGATTCGCTGAGCGCGACAAGGCGATCGGCGGCCGACGGCGCCGACAGCACCGTGTAGCGGTCGGCCGCGCCGATCGGGATGCGAGACGCCAACGCGAACAGACGTTGCCCGGCCGTGACGCTAGGGCCCGAGCCGCCGTGACCCAGGAGCAGTTCGCGATCCGGCAGCACAGCGCCGCGAGCGTCGGCGATCCGCTCGAACACGGCCACCACCCGGTCCTCGACATCGCGCAGCTGGGCCCGCGTTACCGGATCCCCCGGCTCATCGGGCCACAACGTTACGGTCGCCCGCGGGTAGGGATCGTCGGGCAGCCATTCTGAAACCCGGATTCGCTCCCCGGTCCGGCAGTGCAGCGAGTACCGGCCGGAGCCGTGATCGACGCATTCGGTGATCCTGGACAGGATGCCGACATCACAACGCGAGTCACCGCCGCCGACCTCGCGGCCGCGGGAGATCAGCACCGCCCCGAACGGGTCGCCACTGTCGAGGCAGTGCCGGACCAGTGCGCTGTAGCGGGGCTCGAAGATCCGCAACGGCAGGTCTTCGTTGGGCAGCAGCGCCGACTGAAGCGGAAACATCGCCAGCTCAATCGGTTCGAGGTCCACCATCATTCCAACCTAGGTTTCCAGCTCGGCCACCAGCGCGTCGACGACCGCGCGCAAGTCGTCGTCATGTTCTTCGGCCACCCGGCGCTGCCGTTGATAGGAGGCACCCGCCCGTGGTATGTCGGCCACCGCGGCCAGCTCATCAACGCAATTCAGCGACTTGGCGACCGGCTCCAGCCGGGTCAGCACATCGGCAAGATCGTCGGTCACCAGTCGCTCGTTGCTGTCGGCGTCCAGGATGATCACCGCCTCCAGGCCGTATCGGGCGGCGCGCCACTTGTTTTCCTGGACATGCCAGGGCGGCATGGTCGGCAACGTTTCACCGGCATCGAGGCGGCGATCAAGGTCGACAATCAGACAATGCGTCAACGCGACCAGCGCGCCCAGCTCACGCAGGTTGGACACCCCGTCACAGACCCGCACCTCGAGGGTACCCAGATGCGGTGAAGGCCTGATGTCCCAACGAACCTCGTCGATATGGTCGATGATGCCGGTCTTCTTCTGGTCGTAGACGAAGCCTTCGAACTCCGCCCAGGTTTGGAACTGAAACGGCAGCCCGGCGGTGGGCAACTGCTGGAACATCATGGCGCGATTGCTGGCGTATCCGGTGTCTTCCCCACCCCACCACGGTGACGATGCCGATAGCGCCAGCAGATGCGGGTAGTAATTCAGCAGTGACGACATGATCGGCATGACCTTGTTCGCCGACGAGATCCCGACGTGCACATGCACACCCCAGATCAGCATCTGCCTGCCCCACCACTGGGTGCGTTTGATCAGCTCGGCGTAGCGGGGGGCATCGGTGAGTTTCGCCGACGACCACCGGGCGAACGGATGCGCTCCGGCACAGAAAAGCTCCATGCCCCGCTCCCGGACGATCCGGCGGGCCGGACCCAGGGTGTCGCGCAGATCCTCGATCGCCTGTGCCGTGCTGTCACAGATGCCGCTGACCACTTCGACGGTGTTACGCAGCAGTTCCTTGTGCACGCGCGGGTTTTCGCCGATCTCGGCAATGACCGCGGTGGCTTCGTTGCTCAGGTCGCGCGTCTGCGCGTCGACGAGCGCGAACTCCCACTCCACACCGATGGTCGGCCGCGGCGAGGGAGCGAAATCGATGTGGGCATTAGCCCGGTTGGCGGCTCTGCTAGCCGGCACCGATGACACCGCACGCCACCCGCTTGCCGGCGTCACCGGTGCTCATCGTCGTCTCGTCGGGACCCGGTGTTCCGTTGGTCTGGTTATAGCGATCCGGCGGGATGTTGGCGAAGTTGTCGGCACCGGCGTGAATGATGATTGCGGTCTTCTGGCCGGTTAGCAGGTCGTCCATGGTGAATGCGTCCGTGGTGGTGACCAGCATGGCGGAACCGTCCTTGCGCACCTGAAGCGAGGTCAGGTCACCACTGGCAGGCTGCGCCGTATGCCCAGGGGTCTGGAAGTGCCCACCGGCGGACAGGAAATCCCCCGGCGCGCCACCGGCCGGTGCGACCGAGTTGGCCTCACACGTGCCGACCTTGTGGATGTGCACCCCGTGGAAGCCGGGTGAGAGCTGACCAGGGCCGGTCGTCTCGATGGTGATGGTGGCATAGCCGTTGTTGAATTCGAGCGTCGCGGTCGCGACCGCAGTGCCGTCGGGCGCCTTCAGATGGGTGGTGATGTTCGGTGCCGCGGCAGGTGCACCTTCGGGCGTTCCGGTCCCCGACGGCGCCGGTGATCCGGTCCAGATCGACGGTGTGGTACCCGGTGTCGACGCCGGGGGCTGGTCCGGACTGCACGCGCTCAGCAGCGCTACGCAGGTACCCGCGGAGAGTGCGGATATGGTGACGGCGGCATTGCGGTAACCGGCGAGCTTAGGCATAGCGAGAGCCTATCGCGCGGTCACCCCGTTACGAGGACGATGACGCCGGGTGGCTGGTCGGCGATTGCGGGAATTCGCTCTTCGACGGCTGCTCCCAGGTTTTTGCCCACCGCGTCGGCGGTGGTGTGCTCGCCGTCTGCATCGCTGTAGTACACCGTGGTAGCCAGGACGTCGGGCACCGTCAGGTTGCCGATTTCGGCGACCTTGAAACCGGCGGCCGTCAGCTGGTCCCTGGTGCGCGCGGCGACGCCCTCTTTCGAAGAGATGTTGTAAACGCGTACCTCGGCCTGGTTCGGCGCGGGCTTGGTGGTCGTCGAGGTGGACGGCGAGCTGGTGGTGGTCACGGTCGAGACCGGCGACGCCGAGTCATCGTCGGAGTTCGGAGAAGAACCCAGCGCCTGCCACCCGAGCAGCAGGAAAATGACGCCCAGGAACAACAGCACCATCACCATGGCCCGGAGGGGAAGCCCCGTAGAGTCGGGAACTCGCTCTTTCATCGAGCCCACTGTAGCCAGAAAGCTGCCAGAGCCTGCAAAGGCACGGACGCCTCAGGTCACCTCGAAGCCGAGGCGCCGCGCTGCCCGCGCTTTCTGGCGGCTGGCGCGCAGCCGCCGCAGCCGTTTCACCAGCATCGGGTCGGCGGCCAGCGCCTCGGGTCGATCGACGAGCGCGTTGAGTACCTGGTAGTAGCGCGTCGCCGACATCGAGAACAGTTCTTTGATGGCTTCTTCCTTCACGCCGGCAAATTTCCACCACTGACGTTCGAATGCGAGGATGTCGTGTTCGCGGCGGGTGAGCCCATCGGCGATTTCAGAATCGTCCCCCGATCGATTTGCCCGCGCCATGGCGCTATCCATATCGCTTCCCCTGGACCCTTCCGGCGGATTCTCGAACTGCTCTAATGACTTGACTTACCTAAGGGCATGTTTCGGCGAATATTGAACCACGCCCCAAACCCTCAAGCCGTCATCCAGACCCGCGAGTCGGCCGATTGGCTTCGATTGCCGCACCGGATCGCCGGCTTCGGAGCGCAAGCGCGTGCGGTAGCTTAGCCGACCATGGCAGTCGTACCCATTCGCATCGTGGGCGATCCGGTCTTGCACACCCCCACGAAGCCGGTGCCGATCGCCGCCGACGGTTCACTACCGGCGGACCTGCCCGAATTGATCGCCACCATGTATGACACCATGGACGCCGCGCACGGGGTCGGCCTGGCCGCCAACCAGATCGGGTATGGGTTGCGGCTGTTCGTTTACGACTGCGCCGAGGACCGTGGAATGGCAGACCGCCGCCGCGGTGTCGTCATCAATCCGGTCCTGGAAACCTCCGAAATACCCGAGACCATGCCGGACCCGGCTGCCGACGAGGAGGGTTGTTTGTCGGTTCCCGGCGAGTCGTTCCCCACCGGCCGTGCGAAGTGGGCACGGGTCACCGGGCTCGACGCCGACGGCAAACCCATCACTATCGAGGGCACCGACCTGTTCGCGCGAATGCTGCAGCACGAAACCGGGCATCTGGATGGATTCCTGTATCTGGACCGCCTCATCGGCCGGTACGCCCGCAGCGCGAAACGGGCCGTCAAGGGCCACGGCTGGGGCGTTCCCGGTCTGTCGTGGCTGCCGGGTGAAGGACCGGACCCGTTCGGTCACTGATGTTCTCGTGGCCGGACCTGGGAACGCGGGTGACGGTTCGCTACCGGCGCCCCGCGGGATCGGTCCCGCCACTGACGGACGCGGTGGGACACCTACTGGCGGTCGATCCGGTGGTGCGGGTGCAGACGAAAACGGGTGCAGTCGTCGAGTTCCCGCCCACCGATGTCGTCGCGCTGCGGGTACTGACCGACGCACCGGTCCGCACCTCCGGAATCCGGGCGCTTGAGCATGCGGCCGCTGCGGCGTGGCCCGGCGCTGAACAGACCTGGCTGGACGGCTGGCTGCTGCGGGCCGGCCGCGGGGCCGGCCTTGCCGCTAATTCAGCAGTGCCGCTGGATATTTCGGCTCATGCCAGTTCGGTGCCCGCGATCGTGGCCTGGTACGAGCGTCGTGGCATGACACCGCGACTGGCCGTTCCCGATCGCTTGTTGCCGTTGCCGCCCGGTTTGACGGGCGAACACCTGGAACGAATCCTGGTGCGCGACATCTCCGATATGGCCTCATGTGAGCCCGAGCCGTCCATCACCCTGTCGGCTCGCCCGGACGACGCCTGGCTGGGGTTGTACCGGCGCGATGTTCCGGTCGACGTGCTCACCGCCGTCAGCACCGGCGAGCTCATGTTCGGGACCCACCTAGGCGTTGCGGTCGCGCGTGCGGCGGTGACCGACGCACGCGACGGCACGCGGTGGGTTGGCCTGTCAGAAATACATGCTGCCGGCAATGAAGCCGCAGCGCCCCTGTGCGAAGCACTGTTGGCCTGGGGCGCGGATCGCGGCGCAACGCGCGCCTACGTGTGTGTCCCCGACACCGGCGCGACGGGGGTTGCTGAGTCACTGGGTTTCCGGCTGCACCATCGTCGCCGCTACTTCCCGGCCCGACCCAGCACCTGGGATACCGTCTAGCCATGCCCGACGGCACCCTGCGGCTGGCCACCTGGAATGTGAATTCGATTCGAACCCGCCTGCCCCGCGTCGTCGACTGGCTGGCCCGTGCCGAGGTCGACGTGCTGGCCATGCAGGAGACCAAGTGTTCCGACAGCCAGTTCCCCACCCTGCCGTTCTTCGAACTCGGTTACGAGGTCGCACACGTCGGCTTCAATCAGTGGAACGGCGTGGCGATCGCCTCTCGCGTTGGTCTCGACGACGTGCAGATCGGCTTCGACGGCCAGCCCAGCTGGAGCAGCAAGCCAGAGGTCGCCGCCACCGCCGAAGCCCGCGCGTTGGGTGCCACCTGCGGCGGCATCCGCACCTGGAGCCTCTACGTACCCAACGGCCGCGCACTGGGTGATCCGCACTACACCTACAAACTGGATTGGCTTGCCGCACTGCGTGATACGGCGGCCGCCTGGTTGCGCGACGATCCCGCGGCGCAGATCGCGCTGGCCGGGGACTGGAATATCGCCCCGAAAGACGAAGACGTCTGGAGCACCGAATTCTTTGCCGGGTCCACGCATGTCTCCGAGCCGGAGCGCCGCGCGTTCGACGCTATTGTCGACGCGCAATTCAGCGATGTGGTACGGCCTTTCGCCCCGGGCCCCGGGGTGTACACCTACTGGGACTACACCCAGCTGCGGTTTCCGAAGAAACAAGGCATGCGCATCGATTTCATACTCGCCTCGCCGGCGTTGGCCAGCCGTGTGACAGACGCGACAATCGTCCGGGAGGAACGAAAAGGAAAGGCCGCCAGTGACCACGCACCGGTGCTGATCGAGGTAAGGCGCAATCCGCCCGCAGGTTAAGCTCAGGGAAATTAGCGGTGGCTTCGCGTTGTCTGCGCGTTTGCAACGTGGCAGGCTTTCGTTTGTTAGAAGCGGAAAGCAGTTTTCTTTTGCTGTTAACTTTGCGTTCAGCGGGTATACCCCGTGACCTAGGCAAGTTCGCGGCAAGAGTATGAAAGCCAGGGAGTCATCATGAGTGTCATCGGCGGAGCAGTCCGAGGCGTGGGGCAGGCGGTGAACCGCGCGGCTACCGCGACGACCGCGACCGCCGGCGCTATGGGTGGCGCGGCGGTGAACGGAGTTATCGGCGGCGTAACGGGAGCCGCGGAGGGCGTCAAGCGCGGAGTCGGCAGCGGTAGTCACTCGGCGCCGGCGGCCGCGCTGGCCTTCGGCGCGCTCGGCGTGGCCGGCCTGGTCGAGTGGCCGGTGCTGCTGGCAGTCGGCGGCAGTGCCCTGTTATTGCAGAGGTTGAACCGCAAACACGAGCCGGCCACCCCGGTGGTGAAGGCGAACCTCAAGTCGGTACCCGTGGAACCTGAGCCCCAAAGCGCCCCGCCGCAGAAGGCCGCCAGTAAGTCGGCAGCCAAGAAGGCAGCCGGACGCCGGGCGGGTGCCGCCGAGTTACGCAGCACCAACTAGTACGGACTATTCGAACAAGCTTTGAGCATTGCCACTTCAATACGACGATCTATGCCGTTGCGTGCCGTCGCGACCAGCGTGCAGGCAACCACCGCCCTCGTTGAAGCCGGTCTCAACATCGCCGCTATTCCGCTGCGAGAAGGCGCCCGGGCCCTCTCGGGCGACTTGTCCCACGAAACACTGAGCCGGCGCTGTTGGCGCGGTGAGGACCGCGCCTGGATCGAGGTACACGGCCTCGACGCCGCGGGTGACGGTGAGCTCGGGCGCTTCGTGCTCGACGCAGTCCGGTCCCACCCCGGCGTCGCTTCGGCCAGCCTGAACTACCCGTTGTCGCGTGTGGTCGTCTGCATCAGCGGTGCGGACACCTCGCTGCGCGACCTGTGCCGCCTTGTCGACGGCGCGGAGAAGCGTTGCGGCCCAAACAAAGCCATCAAAGCCGCGGCGCCTCCGACAAGTCTGCCGGGCGACGGCGTGGTGCTGGCCACCAGAGCCGTGACCGTGGCCGCCAACGCGGCCGGGCTCGGCATAGCGCTGACAGGCCGAGCGATGCGCTGGCCGCGAATGCCCGTCAGTGTCCTGGCGAGCGTGCTGGCGGTCGATTACCAACCTTGGCTGCGCCGTGTGGTCGAGAACCGCATCGGCCGGCCCGCAACCGACACCCTGATGACGCTGGCCGTGGCAACCGCCGAAACGGCCACGCTATCTCCGGCATCATTGTCGGTGGGTCTGCTGATGCAGTCGCTGAAGGCCGCCGAATGCCGCGCCGAGGCGCGAGCCTGGCGCCAGCACGAGCCGGAGTTGGCCCGCCATGCAGACCACCCGGACACCGACGCATCGGCGCGCCTGAAGCCGCCACGCGGCCGGCCCCTGGAGCACGACGCCGGTCGTTTCGCGCTCATCCAAGCGATCAGCGCCGGGCTGATCGGCGGCATCACCCGCAGCCCGAACATGGCCGCGACCGCCGTCCTGGTGACCACCCCCGCGGCCAACCGCACCACACCGGAGGCTTTCGCCGCGGCGCTTGGACAGGGATTGGCTGATCGGCACGCAGTCCTGTCGTTGCGGCCCGAGGCACTGCGCCGCCTGGACCGGGTCGACGCGATCGTCATCGACCCCCGGGTGTTGTGCACCAAGACCCTGCGGGTGGCGCGCATCCGCGGTGCCCAGGAAGCCGAGCTGGCCGCCGCGTGGACCCGCGCCCAGCTGATGCCGGAGAAGAAGGGCTTGCGGCCAGGTTGGCACCCGGTGCCCGGGATAGCGGCCAGTGCGCCGCATTCCAAAGTCGAGGCACTTTTCGCGCTGGCCCACGAGCCACTGGCGTCGGCCGTGGTTGCCGAGGCGCATCGGACGGGATCCGAACTGATCTCGGTCGATGACGATTCGCTGGGCGAACTACGACCGGCGTTCGACGACATCAGGCCCCTGGAAGGGAGATCCATCGACGATGCAGTGGCCCGCGCCGTAGCAGGTCTGCACGAGGCGGGCCGCACCGTGGCCGTGCTGGCATCAGCTGAGGCACAAGCGATTTGGTCTGCCGATGTGGCGCTGGGCATGATGCCGCAGCCCGGCGAGGGTCCACCGCCCTGGTACGCCGACCTACTGCTGCCGGATCTGGCGGCTGCCTGGCGGGTGCTGCACGCGCTTCCCGCGGCCAAGGCCGCCGCCCGGCGTGGTGTCGGGATATCGGCCGGCGCGACGGCTATGGGATCGCTGTTGATGATCCCCGGTGTCCGCGGCATAGGGCGCGGACCGGTGACCACGGGCGCGGCGGCAGGTCTGCTCTCGGGATACCTGTTGGCACGCGGCATCATCAACGCGGACGCGCCGCGCCCGGCAGCCGTTCAGGAATGGCATGCCATGTCGGTCGAGCACGTCCGTCGGGCTTTGCCCCCGCCGGATTCCCAGACGGCCGCTGACCTCGAAACGGCACGCCAGGGCGCAGCATCGGTCGAACCGCCCGCACACGGATTCTGGCAGTTCGTCAACGCCGTCCGCGCCGAGTTAACCGACCCGCTGACTCCCGTGCTGGCGCTCGGCTCGGCGGCCAGTGCGGTGCTCGGTTCGCCCGTCGATGCGGTGCTGGTCTTTTCCGTATTGACAGGGAACTCCATGCTCGCGGCTAGCCAGCGGCTGCGCGCCGAAAACCGCCTGGACCGTCTCCTGGCCCAGCAGATCCCGCCGGCCAGGAAGGTAGTGACCGGTCCAGCCGGGGAGCGGGTGTACACCGATGTCCTCGCGGCGCAATTGCTGCCCGGCGATGTGATCGAGGTGCGCACTCACGAGGTGGTGCCCGCCGACGCCCGGATCATCGAGGAAATCGATGTCGAGGTCGACGAATCGACGCTGACCGGCGAGTCGCTCTCGGTGGAGAAGCAGGCCGAGGCCACGCCGGGCGCCGATCTCGCCGAGCGCCGCTGCATGCTGTACGCCGGGACCACCGTGGTGACAGGTACCGCGGTCGCGCTGGTGACCGCTGTCGGGGCCGACACCCAGGAACGTCGTGCTGCCGAGCTGGTGTCCGGCGACCATTCATCCGACATCGGCCTGCAGCACCAGCTCAGCCAGCTCACCAATCGGGCCTTCCCCGTCAGCATGACCGGCGGTGCGCTGGTCGGCGCGCTGGGGCTGGTGCGGCGCACGGGTCTGCGCCACGCGGTGGCCAGCGGCATCGCCATCGCCGTCGCCGCGGTCCCGGAAGGGATGCCGTTGGTGGCGACCCTGGCGCAGGCGGCGTCGGCACGACGGCTGACGAAGTTCGGTGCCCTGGTCCGCGTTCCGCGTTCGGTGGAGGCGCTCGGCCGTATCGATGTGGTCTGCTTCGACAAAACCGGAACCCTCAGCGTGAACCGACTGCGGGTGGCGCACGTCCACACGGCGCCGGGCTACTCGCGCGAGGAGGTGCTGCGCTGCGCCGCGCACGCCGCCCCGGCGTCCAACGGCGACCCACACGTGCACGCCACCGATGTCGCCATCGTCGAAGCGGCCTCAGCCGTTGACGCCTCGAATCCGGTCACACCACCGACCGCCCACCTTCCCTTCCGGTCCGGCAGGTCTTTCTCGGCCTCGGTCACCGGCAGCGAGCTGACCGTCAAGGGCGCGCCCGAAGTGGTTTTGGCGGCCTGCGCGGACGTCAGCTCCACCATGGACGAAACCGTCGCTGAAATGGCCGCCAGCGGGTTACGGGTGATTGCGGTGGCACAGCGGCGGCTGACGGCGGCTCAGGCTCAGGCAATCCAGGAAAACCCCGATGACATCGCCGAATTCGCGCGGGACGGGTTGACGCCGGCAGGTTTCCTCGGTCTGTCCGATACCCCACGCGCCGAAGCGGTCGGCCTGCTCGCGAATCTGCGCCGGCTCGGGGTGGGCGTGAAACTGATCACCGGTGATCATCCGATTACCGCCCTGGCCATTGCCACGGAGCTGGGCCTGCCGGTGACCCCCGAGCAGGTGATCAGCGGTTCCGAATGGGACTCGCTGTCGCGCAAAGACCAGGAACGAGTGGTGGCCGAGCGGGTGATTTTCGCCCGGATGACACCGGAGAACAAGGTCCAAGTCGTTCAGACGCTGGAGAGTGCCGGCGTGGTGTGCGCGATGGTCGGGGACGGCTCCAATGACGCCGCCGCTATCCGGGCCGCGACCGTCGGGATCGGCGTCGTCGCGGGAGGCAGCGACCCGGCTCACATGGCGGCCGACGTGGTGCTGGTCGACGCCCGTATCGAAGGGCTACTGCACGCCATCGGAGAAGGACGTCAGCTCTGGCAGCGGGTGCAGGCGGCCGTGTCCGTGCTGCTCGGCGGCAATGCCGGCGAGGTGCTGTTCGCCATCATCGGTAGCGCGATCACCGGGACCTCGCCGCTGAACACTCGACAGCTGCTGCTGGTCAACATGATGACCGATGCGCTGCCGGCCGCCGCCCTTGCGGTCAGCAAACCCAGGGGCCCGGTCGACCCGGGCAGCACAGGCATTCGGGGCCCCGATCAGCCCACGTTATGGCGTGCGGTCGTCATCCGTGGCGTCACCACGGCCGCCGCCACGACGGCAGCCTGGGCGATGGGAAGCGTCACCGGGCGGCCACAACGCGCATCCACCGTCGCGCTGGTCGCCCTGGTGGGCGCCGAACTGGGCCAAACCCTGCTGGATTCCCACGCCCCGCTGGTGGTGTTCACCGCGTTCGGCTCGCTGGCGGCCATGGGAACGTTGATCAGCATTCCCGTGGTCAGCCAATTGCTCGGCTGCACACCGCTGGGTCCAGTCGGCTGGGCGCAGGGTCTGGGGTCAGCCGCTGCGGCGACCATCGCGATAGCCGGCCTGAATCGTGTTTCGGAAGGTTGGGGCACGTCGCACACACAGCCACCACAACCTGCTGTGCCCTCGCCGACCGGCGAGCCCGCCGACCAGGATGCCGAATCTCCACGACCCCGACGCGCCAGAGCAGCGCATAGAGTTCCAGTAACGGCACCCTCAGCACCAAGGCAATCGACGAAACTAGCGGATCGGCCACGGAATCGGTCTTCGTCGACATAGGTCTGACGTTGGCCGTGTGACCCGGCGAGTCGGCAAACCCCTCGTTACTGAAAGGCAAATGATGGCGGAAAAGAAGTCGCGCAGGGGGACACCCCAGCGCGAAGCGGTGCAGAAGATCCGCGAGGGCGAGACCTTCGTGGTGAACGTCCCGGTGGTGGGCCAGGTGGAGATACCCCGGCCGGAGCAGCTGGCCTACCTCGGAGGTCTGGCCGCCCTGGCGGCACTCGAACTCATCGACTGGCCGGTGGCTGTGGTCATCGCCGCCGGACACCTGCTGGCAAGCACCCACCACAACAAGGTCCTCGAGGAACTCGGCGAGGCGATGGAAGATGCCTAGCTTGGCGACGATGCACTCCGCGGTGGGGGTACCGCCCAGCCGCGAAGCGGCGAGGGGACGGAGCGCGAAGGAGCCAAGCAATCAGGCCTAGCCGGTCAGGTCGTCGCTGAACTGGTCTCGAACGCGTGGTCGAACTGCAGCGTGACCCGGGTGCCCGCGGGAGTGCGGACGGTGTCGACGCGGTCGGCTAATCCGCTCATCAGGGTGAGCCCGCGCCCGCGTCGTCGGCTGCGCAGGCTGGCCGAGGAATCGCCAACCCACCGGCCGGTGTCACTGACGGTGACCGCCACGGTTTCCTGACGCAAGAAGGCTTCGACGTACACCGTTCCGCCGGGCTTGCTGTGACTGCCGTGTTCGATCGCATTGGTGACCGCTTCGCCGGTCGCCAACAGGATGTCCATTTCCCGACGCGGCGTGACGCCGATGGTGTTCAGCCAATTCCGCAGCTGGCCGCGCGCGATGGGAATCTGGTCCGGCGCGGCCGGCACCACGGTGGCGAAGCTGCGCGCGGCGCAGTGGCTCGGGCGTAGCGCGAGCACCACGACGTCGTCGCGATAGCCGGCCGGCGGGGTCATCCGGGACAACAACTCGCCACAGACGGATTCGACCGGAAGGTCTGCGCACTGCGCCGCCACGGACTTCAGGCGGCCGAATCCGTCGTCGAGCGTCTCGCCCGGCCGCTCGATGAGTCCGTCGGTGTAGAGCACGATCAAACTTCCCGGTGGCAGGTCTGCTATCGCCGTGGCGCCGGTGGAGTGGTTTTCCGCGTCGTTCTCCTGGACGGCCACCGGGGGACGCCGGCCGAACTCCAGGAATACCGGCCCGCGGTCGGGAAGAACCAGCAGCGGATAGGGATGCCCCGCGCAGCTGTAGCTGATGGTGGTGCCACCGGTCTGCGCTTCGGTGTCGATGAGGGCGTAGGCCACCGTAGCGCAGCGTGCGCCCGTGACACTGGCCGCATATTTGTCCAGTGCGCCCAGCACCGCGGCCGGCTCCGCCGCGGTAAGCGCGGAAGCGGCCACCGCGGCACGCAATCTGCTCATCACGATCGCGGCGGCCAAGCCGTGTCCGACGACGTCACCGACCGATATCCCGATCCTGCCCGGGCCGTCCAGCGGGGTGACCGAATACCAGTCGCCGCCGACCCGCATCGCTTCCCCCGCCGGCTGGTAGACGGCCGCCACGACCGCAGCGGTCGAGCCACGATCCAAGTCGAGCAGATGCTCTTGAAAGTCGACGGCGATGCGGTGTTCGCGCGCCATGACGCGGACCCGGTCCAGGGCCGAGGACGTCAGCTCGGCCATTCGACCGAAGGTTTCGAGTTCGGCGGCGTCGAACTGGCGCGGCGTCGGCCACAGCAAGGCCAGCGCACCGACGACGCAACCCGAGCTGTCCCGCAGCGGGTGAGCGACACACGCCCGAACACTGGTTGCGGTGTCCCGCACGGCGTACTGATACCGCTCGGGGAGTTCGAACGTGTCGGTGATGACCATCGGCGCACCGGTGCGTACGACGTCAGCTCCGACCAACGGGGCATCGAGTGCGACCACGTGGTAGCGGTCGCGCAATTCCGCCGCAACCTCGCCGGCGTATTCGAACCGGGCGTGATGCTCTCCATCCAGAATCCCGATCGTCACGGCGGCGGCATCGCCCGAACCGAATGGGGAGTTCAGTAAGGCGGCCATTATTCCGGCGACCGAGTCGGTGCCCTGCAGCGCGGAGTCGAGTTGCACCAGGTCGGAGGCCAGTCGCCGCTGGCGGTCGCGCTCGCGGGCAACCGCGGACAGCCTCGAGGCCACTCGGTCGATCAGCTCCTGGGAGCGGAACGGCTTCGGCAGGTAATCGTCGGCCCCACCGGCGAAGCCCTCATTGACGGCCTCCGCGCCGGCGCGGGCGGACAGCATGAGGATCGGCGTCGCTGCCAGTGCCGGGTCTGCGCGAATGGCCGCAACGAATTCGAAGCCGTCGATCCCCGGCATCATGACATCGGTCACGATCGCGTCCGGGTGCAGATTCCGGGTCGCGGCCAATGCCGACTCGCCGTCGGCGACCAGAACCGTATCCCAGTGGGCCGACAGCACCCGGTCCAGGTGAGCCCGCATGTCGGCGTTGTCGTCGGCGATCAGCACCAGGTGACGGGGCCGGTCGGGTGCGGCCGTCGCAGCCGCAGGTTCCGAAACGGACGTCAGCCATTGACTTGCCTCGGCCACGTACGGATTGGTCTCATCCAAAAGGCCGGCAGGCGATTGATCGACCGCTGCCCCCGAGACCGATCGCGGCAGTCGGATCCGCACCGTTGTCCCGCGGTCCAATTCGCTGTCGATCTCCACCGTTCCGCGGTGCAGCTCGACCAGACCGCGGACCAGTGACAGCCCGATTCCGGTGCCCTCCACGCTGCGGCCACGAACGTTGTCGGCCCGGTAGAAGCGCTCGAACAGGCGGTCCAGGTCTTCGGCGGCGATCCCAACTCCGGTGTCGCGCAAGGCAATTGAGCAGTGCGCGAATTCGGCGCGCACCTCGACCGAAATCGAGCCCCGCAGAGTGTATTTGACCGCGTTCGAAAGGAGGTTGAGGACGATCGTTTCCCACATACCCGGATCGATGTCGGCCAGCGCTTCAGCGCAGTCCAGCACGAGATCGAGGCCGGCCCGATGACATAGCTCGGTGAAAGACGACGCGATATGGGCGGTGAGCGCGCCGACATCGGTACACACCAACCTCGCGTTCGCCCGGCCGGCTTCGATGCGGGAGAAATCGAGCAAGGAGTCGACCAGGCGCTGCAGACGCCGCGCATTACGTCCCGCGGTGCTCAGCCGATCCGCCAGGACGCTTTCCGGCGCCGCTTCCGATAGCGCATCATCGAGGGGCCCGAGCAGCAGGGTCAGCGGCGTGCGGAACTCGTGGCTGACGTTGGTCAAAAACGCCGTCTTCGCCCGATCCAATTCGGCCAGCGCATCGGCTCGCTGCCGCTGCTGTTCGTAGGAGACGGCGGATGCCAACGCCGAGGACAACTGATCGGCCAGGAGCTGGCAAAAGCCGCGGTACATCGAATCGAGGGGGCGCCGCGGACTTGCTCCGATCACCACCGCCCCGGTGTTCGAGCTTTCGCCAAGCGGCAACACCAGGGCCTGCCGGGGACAGTTCTCGCCGAAAACCTCTGCGATGCCGGGGATCACGGTCTCGAGTTCGTCGACCACGTGTGCGGCCCGTGAACGTGGTGTCGCGTCCCAGCCCGTGAGCTCAGCCAGCGAGCTCGGCAGCAGCGGCAGGATCGAGGGCGTCGCTCCGCGCAGGGTGCTGTCTTGCGCCCTTACTCCGGCTAGATACACGGCAATGAATGGCAAGTCCAAGGGTTGCGCGCCGCACACCGCGACGGCGCTGCTCACGGCGTCATCGATGGCGTGAGTGTCCATGACCGCGCTGGCCACCGCATTCAGCAAGTGGAGCCGACGCTCGCTCAACACCCGTTCTGTCGTCTCGATCACCGCGCAGAAGACGGCCGTGACCGCGCCGTCGCTGCCGATGATGGGGCTGTAGGTGAAAGTGAAATACCGCTCCTGCGGGAGCCCCTCGGTAACCAGCGGCAACATCAGGTCATCCGACCAGGTCGCCTTGCCGGTCACGACGACGCCGGCCAGCATGGGACCGATCTCTTCCCAAATCTCCGACCACACCTGCTCCGCGGGGCGGCCCAATGCCGCGGGGTGTTTGTCACCCAGGATCTGCGCGTAGGCATCGTTGTATATCAGGAACAGATCCGCCGGCCCCAACCACAGCACGATGGGAAACCGCGAAGTCAGGGTCACCGCCACTGCCGCGCGCACTTCGGCTGACCACTCATCCGGTCGACCGAGGGGATGGGCGGCCCAGTCGAATTCGGCGAACCGGCGGCCCATCTCGCCACCAAGCGCGACCGCAGCCGCCAGGTCGGTCGGCAGCGCCGCATTCATTGCCGTTGGTTGCGCTGCAGCGCGTCGGACAGCGTCGGATAGATGTCGAAGATGCGATCGAGCTCGGTGACCTGGATCGACCGAAGCACATTGTCGTGATCCGCCACCAGACGGACCGACGTGCCGCTTTCCTTGCCTTCGTCGTGGCACTCGAGCACGGCGTTCAAAGCCGCGCTTCCGAAGAAGTCGACCGATTGCAGGTCGACAACGACCAGCCGGGCGGGGTGCGTCGCGGCAAGCTTGAGCGCCGCGGTCAGGTTTGACCTGAGCTCGTCGACGGTGCTGGAGTCGACATCCCCTTTAACGCGCACGACTACAGCGTCCTCATGCGCCTCGTGTTCGACCGCCAACAACTCCATGCCTTTCGCCGGATGCGCAGACGCGCCGCCCAAGATGTCTTGGAAGATTAAACCCGTTTCCGAACTGCCGCGTTCGCGTATTGGCTGGTTAGCCAGCGGGCTCGCCGGCAATCCGTTCGTGCACCGTCAGCAACAGATGGTCGAACTGACTTTGCGCGGCAGCCGTCGGGGACGGCAGGGTCGTCACTTCGGCGAGTAGTTGCCTCGCCAGCGCGCGCAGCTTCACGTTGGTCTCTTGCGACCGCCACTGCAGGACGCGGAAGGCCTGCTCGGCGCTGACCCGGTAGACATACATCAGTACGCCCTTGGCCTGCTCGATGGCCGCGCGGTTCTCGAAGAGGTCGGGCAGGGCCTCATCGAGCACTTCTTGCCGGGTCTCGTCGAAGGTATTGGTGAGGTCGATGTAATAACCGGAGGTGCCCAGCACAGCACCCGACTCGTCGAGCATGCGATCGGCTACGACGATCGCGTCGTGCACCTTGCCCGCGGTGTCGATGAAGCGGTGCCGACTGGAAAACGACTCCTCCGACTGCAAGGCGTAGTCGAGTAACTCCTGGACATGCGCACGATCGTCGGGATGCTTGTGCGATAACAGCAGTTTCGTCGTCGGCACGACGGCCCCCGGTTCGTAGCCGTGCATCCTGGCCACCTCGTCGGACCATTCCCAGCGTTGACCGACGAACCAGAAGCGGAACGCGCCGACGTTCAGGTACCCAGCGCCGGGCTCGGCCGGGCCGGGCTGCTTCTCGCGGGCCCCGGCCGGTGTCGCTGCACCCGATCGCCCGCTCTGTTGCACGTTTGCATCCTTCCACTCGGGGATACCCTCGGCTACCGCCCTAACATAAAGGCCCGCCCGCATGCCGAGTGCTCCGAAGTGGGGGTAACGTCGCGTGCGGACCATCCACAAGACGCGGGAGCGCACGCCGAGTGCGCTGAGAGGACGGCTCGGGGCCGTCGACCGTATGAACCTGACCGGGTAATGCCGGCGTAGGGAGATGAAAATGACTCAATCCTTGTCCACAACCGTGGACCCGATGTCCGTGACCACCGGGCCCATCGCCGGCAGCAGCAAGGCTTACCGCGAAGCCGAAGGGGTGCCCGGCGCTCGAGTTCCGTTGCGGCGGGTCAACCTGTCCACCGGGGACCACTTCGACCTCTACGACACCTCCGGGCCCTACACCGATCCGGACGCGGTGATCGACCTGACGGCCGGGCTGCCGGCGCGGCCCGGGGTGGTCCGCGACCGCGGCACTCAGCTGCAGCGCGCCCGGGCCGGCGAGATCACCGCGGAGATGGCGTTCATCGCGGCCCGCGAGGGTATGCCCGCCGAGCTGGTGCGCGACGAGGTCGCCCGTGGCCGCGCGGTGATCCCGGCCAACCACAACCATCCCGAGAGCGAGCCGATGGTCATCGGCAAAGCGTTCATGGTCAAGGTGAACGCAAACATCGGCAACTCGGCGGTGACGTCCTCGATCGCCGAGGAGGTCGACAAGATGGTGTGGGCCACCCGCTGGGGTGCCGACACCATCATGGACCTGTCCACCGGCAAGAACATCCACGAAACCCGCGAGTGGATCCTGCGCAATTCGCCGGTCCCGGTCGGCACGGTGCCGATCTACCAGGCCCTGGAGAAGGTCAACGGCGACCCGACCGAGCTGACCTGGGAGCTCTACCGCGATACCGTGATCGAGCAGTGCGAGCAGGGTGTGGACTACATGACCGTGCACGCCGGGGTGCTGCTGCGGTATGTGCCGCTGACCGCCAAGCGGGTCACCGGCATCGTGTCCCGCGGCGGTTCGATCATGGCGGCCTGGTGCCTGGCACATCATCGGGAGTCGTTCCTGTACACCAACTTTGCGGAACTCTGCGACATCCTGGCACGCTACGACGTCACCTTCTCACTCGGCGACGGCCTGCGGCCCGGTTCGATCGCCGACGCCAACGACGCCGCGCAGTTCGCCGAGCTACGCACCCTGGGCGAGCTGACCAAGATCGCGAAAGCCCATGGGGTCCAGGTGATGATCGAGGGCCCTGGGCACGTCCCGATGCACAAGATCGTCGAGAACGTGCGGCTGGAAGAGGAGCTGTGCGAGGAGGCCCCGTTCTACACGCTGGGTCCGCTGGCCACCGACATCGCACCGGCCTACGACCACATCACGTCGGCGATCGGCGCGGCCATCATCGCTCAGGCCGGCACCGCGATGCTGTGCTACGTCACCCCGAAGGAACACCTCGGGTTGCCGGACCGCAAGGACGTCAAGGACGGGGTGATCGCCTACAAGATCGCCGCGCACTCAGCGGATCTGGCCAAGGGCCATCCCCGAGCCCAGGAGCGCGACGACGCATTGAGCAAGGCGCGCTTTGAATTTCGCTGGAACGATCAGTTCGCGTTGTCGCTGGATCCGGACACCGCGCGGGAATTCCACGACGAGACGCTGCCGGCCGAGCCGGCCAAGACGGCACACTTCTGCTCGATGTGTGGCCCGAAGTTCTGCTCGATGCGCATCACCCAAGACGTCCGCGACTACGCGGCCGCGCATGGGCTCGACAGCGAGGAAGCTGTGGAGGCGGCCCTGGCCGAAGGCATGGCCGAGAAATCCCGGGAGTTCGCCGAGCACGGCAATCGGGTGTATCTACCGATCACGCAGTGAACTACCTGCCGCTGCCGCCTCCGGGCACCACCCCGCTGCGGGTGCTGTCCATCGCCGGATCGGACTCGGGGGGCGGCGCGGGCATCCAGGCCGATATACGCACCATGGCGCTGCTCGGTGTGCATGCGTGTGTCGCGGTTACCGCGGTTACCGTGCAGAACACCCTGGGCGTCAAGAGCTTTCACGAGGTGCCCGACGATGTTGTCGCCGGCCAGATCGAAGCGGTGGTCAACGACATCGGTATCCAGTCCGCCAAGACCGGGATGCTGGCATCGTCGGACATCATCGGCGCGGTGGCGGCTACCTGGCGCCGGCTTGAGTTGGCGGTTCCGCTTGTCGTCGACCCGGTGTGCGCGTCCATGCACGGAGACCCGCTGCTCCCGTCGTCAGCCCTGAATGCTCTTCGCGATCAACTGTTTCCGTTGGCCACGCTGGTGACACCGAACCTCGACGAGGTGCGGCTGCTGGTGGACATCGACGTCGTCGACCCGGCATCGCAGCGGGCGGCGGCTAAGGCGCTGCATGCGCTGGGCCCGCAATGGGCGCTGGTCAAAGGCGGACACCTGCGGTCATCGCAACGCAGTTGCGACCTGCTCTACGACGGTGCCGACTTCTACGAGTTCGATGCGCAGCGGGTGCCTACCGGCAATGACCACGGCGGTGGCGACACACTCGCCACCGCGGTGGCTTGCGCGCTCGCGCACGGATTTACCCTGCCCGACGCGGTCGGATTCGGAAAGCGATGGGTCACCGAATGCTTGCGCGCCGCCTATCCCCTGGGCGGTGGCCATGGCCCGGTATCCCCACTGTTTCGGCTGTCATGAGCCTGGAACAGATCGCCGGTGTCGCGCACGAACCGGCCGGCACCCCGTCCGGGATCGTGGTGCTCACGCACGGCGCCGGCGGCAACCGGGATTCCCCTCTGCTGCAGCAGGTTTGCGACGAGTGGGCTCGGCGTGGCTGGCTCGCGGTGCGCTACAACCTGCCCTACCGGCGGCGCCGGCCCACCGGTCCACCGTCGGGTTCGGCCGCCGCCGACCGCGCCGGAATCGTGGAGGCAATCGCGTGGTGCCGCGGCCTTGCCGGCGGTCCGCTGATCGCCGGCGGCCATTCCTACGGCGGCCGGCTGACGTCCATGGTGGTGGCCGCCAGGGAGGCGTCTGTCGACCTGCTGACGCTGTTCTCGTATCCGGTCCATCCGCCGGGCAAACCGGAGCGCGCCCGCACCGAACATTTGCCCGACATCAGGGTTCCTACCGTGTTCACCTGCGGGACGGCGGATCCCTTCGGCACGCCGGCCGAGGTGCGTGACGCCGCGACGATGGTCGCCGCACCGACCGAGGTCGTCGAAATCACCGGCGCCCGGCACGACTTGCGGTCCAAGACCCTCGACGTGCCCGCGCTCGCGGTCGATGCGGCGCTACGGCTGCTGAGCTGATTTATTCAGCCCAACCTGGACAGTCTCAGCTGTCTAGTTTAGGGTGGTTGAGGTGGACGGGATCAGTGAATCCGCCGCAACGGCCGCTCGCGATCTTCGGGTGGTGTTCAGCCGGCTGCGGCGCCGGTTGAGAGATGTCGCGACCGACGGTGATCTGACACCGTCGCAGACCGCGGTGCTCATCAGGCTCTGGAAAGAGGGACCATCGTCGGCCAGCGAACTGGCCGGAGCGGAGCGGGTACGTCCGCAGTCGATGGCTGCCATCGTGGCGGCGTTGAGCCAACGCGGGCTCATCGAGCGCGCGCCCGACCCGGAAGACGGCCGGCGCCAAGTTATCTCGTTGACCAAGGCTGGCCGTGAGCGGGCAGAGAGCAACCGTCAAGCGCGGGAGGAGCGGCTGGCACGTGAGTTGCAGGAGCGCTACACCGAATCCGAGCGGCGCATCATCGCCGATGCTCTATCGCTACTGGAACGTTTGACCTAGTAATGAAAGGGCAATAATCGCCATCGAATTGGCAGTGCATTTCATCGACTTCCTGCCAGGAGATCCAGCGACGCTGGGCCCGACACTGGCCGAAGCGGCCCAGACCGCCGAGCAGGGCGGTGCGACGCTGTTCACCCTGGCCGACCACCTCTTCCAGATGGAAAATCTTGGGCGCGCCGAGGATCCCTTCCTGGAGGGCTATACGTCATTGGGTTTTTTGGCCGGACGGACGACGAAGATCGACCTGAGCTTGCTGGTCACCGGGGTCACCTATCGCTATCCCGGTGTGCTGGCCAAAGCGGTCACCACGCTGGACGTGCTGTCGCAGGGCCGGTCGATCTTGGGACTCGGCGCGGCGTGGTACGACCGCGAACACACTGCTCTCGGGATTCCGTATCCACCGGTAAGCGCGCGCTTCGAGATGCTCGAAGAGACGCTGCAGATCTGCCGGCAGATGTGGAGCGACAACAATGGGCCCTACAACGGCAAGCACTATCAGCTGGCCGAGACAATCTCTGAGCCGCAACCGATTCGGCGCCCTCCGGTTCTGATCGGCGGAGACGGCGAGAAGAAGACGCTAAGGCTGGTTGCGCAGTATGCCGATATCTGGAACAGCACGGTGACCGACGTTGACGAGCTTGCGCACAAGATCGACGTGCTGCATCGGCACTGCGATGCGGTGGGCAGAGATCCCGGCAAAATCCGCAAGACAGTCGGTTTTTTAACCGACCCGTTAGCGGACCTCGACCAGACCCTCAGGACTGTCGCGCGCTACGCGGAGCTGGGCGTGGAGATGATCAACGTCGGTCCGCTCCCGGGGAACCCGGATCCCGTCGGTTTTATCCGCCGCCTTGGCGATCATCTGATTCCCAGGCTGGCTGAAATCGGTTGACGCGAAACAGTATCCGTCATCCTGGATAGCGCGAGTAGCACGCGTCCATGTTCCCGATCACGCCGCCACGGAACGCCGCTATCCGGGTGAAACCGGCCGGCACGCTGGTGCCGTCCGCGTCGCTGGCGACCAGGTGGTTGGTGAGCAGCCCGGCAACTGCCTCGTCGAGATCACCGGCAGTCAGCACAATCGCGTTATGGGACGGCAGGTCGATGGGCTCGGCCATCTTGCGGTGGACCACACCGGTCAGGCACGCGGTCCTCAGCGCGGTCCACGGGCTCTGCATCGGTAGGCCGCGTTCGTGCTGCACCGCCAGCGCATACCTCGACATCACGATCGACAGGGCGGTGTCGTCGCCTTGCGGCAGGGAGTGTTCTTCCTCGTCGGCAACCTTGCCCATTGTCGCCAGTCCTGGCAGGTCGACCACGATGGTGTTGGTGGCCGGACAGTAGGACGCCGGCGGACTGGCCTTGGCATCCGGGCAATTGGCCGGCTTGTAGGACAACGTCGGCGGATTGTTCGGCGAGAAGATCTTTCCCAAGAGCTCCATCAGGGTCGACAAGGTGTCCTGGTCGATCCGGATCTCACCGGTTTCCGGGTCTCCGTTGGGATCGACCCGCAAGGCGTTTGGCAGGTCACCGCGGCGCTGCTCGATTTCCTTCTTGTTGATCGCCGCGCAGGCCGAGGCGCCGCTGATAAAACCCATCTGGAAGGCACTGACCCGGTCCAAGGCCGACCCATGTTCGTCGTCGTTTTCGCTGTCGGTGTCCATAACCGGGTCACGGGTGGTGATGATCCCCGCCAGCACGTGATCGAGGCCGTCAGCCGTGCTCAACGTAAAGCGCGGCGACTTATCGTCGGCCACCCAGAATAGATAGACGCCCGCGAAACAATCGGCCTGCTGCTCGTGAACGATCGTGGGATCTTGGCTGGTCACCAGTTTCGCCATGTGCTGCAAGGCGTGCCCGAATTCGTGTGCCAGAACACCATTGACGGATATGTCTCCGAAATAGCGTTGCGCAACGGGCATGAACACGCCCCGATCCCAGGCAATCAGGTTGCAGCGGGGGTTGTAAAAAGCGTTCACGAGCTTATAAGTATCTTCGTGACAAACGATCGGACTATCCAGGTCTTTGGAGTTGTAGGACACCAACTTGCCGACCGGAACGAAGGTGCCTTTCAGCGATTGGCTGTACACCGACTTCCAGTATTCCTCGATGTCGTTGACCGATAGCAACGACAACTTGTCGATCGCCCCGTGGTCGGTGTTGAGCACCGTGCCGGTCGGGCTCGGTGCATTCGAACGGATCCCGCTGGGACCGTTGGTCGCGGGCAGACCCCCGACCCGGAAAGGGTCGTTGAGCATAGACAGAGCCCGGCCATCGACGAAACTGGTGCATCCGGCCACCAGGAGTACCGCCGCTGCGCACCCGATTGCCGCCCTCAGCGACCCGATTGCTCTGCGCGAACGACCACCGGCCAACTGACGTTGATTTCGCGCGCGGTTATTCATTACGCACCTCATCCCGACCGGCTGCAGGCAGCACCAAAGGGATCTCATTGTAAGGCCGTTGGCTAACGGTGGCAGCCCAAATGAAAGCCGCGGCTATTAACTAGCTGGGCTGGTATTCGTACTGCAAATAGCCATCGCCCGACGCTCTGGTACTACGCGCTAGAAAGGCGGTGGGTCGTCGTCGCCGTCGGGTGGGGCCGGCCCGAAGTAGGTCAGGCACTCGGCTCGTCGGGCTTGGCGAGCGTCGCGGTTGTGTCGGCGTTCGGTGGCGATGTGTTGGGCCCGGTGTTGGGCGCGGGTGCGGCGGCGTTTGGGCATCATCGCGGTCCGCTCGCCGCGGTAGTCGGGGAGCAGGTCGGCTTCGAGTGCGGCGATAGCGCCGGTGGCCCGGCACAGACTGGGAAACAGCAGCGCGCTGCCCGAGGTGGTGACAGAGGTCTGCCCCGACGGGGAGGTGACAATCAGGGTCCCGTCGGCCAACTGCTTCTCGCGCCACCCCCAAAACGTTTTCATCAAATGATGACACCGAACTATCGAAGTACGTTTTAAATCCCGACTTCAAACGCAGCGACGGCGGCACCGAGCGCAGCGTGGTCGTGCGCGAACGATCTGCGCTAGGGCCATGATCCGGGCATCGGCACGATCTCTTTGAATTCGATGTTGCCATTTCTTTCGCCTTGAATAGTTACCGAACTCGCCGGGGGGTCCGATCTCACCGGCGTGCCTAGCTCGGGGTATTTAATTATCTCTTCACTGGGAAAGCGGACGACCTCGGGTTCAGGCCCTTCGAACGTGAGCGAGAGCTTGATGTTTTTGGCGCTTGGATTGTCGATCTCAAGCGCGCACATGTAGATTTGCTCCCAGTTGGGTTGACTTGGGACTACGATCTTGATCCAACACCTCGCCCAGGTGAGTGTCGCGGGCTCAGTCTGTGCGGCGGACACACCGGTGCCGAGCACGGTCATCGCCAGGAGCAGCGGCAAAAGTCCGATTATCCGCAAGAGACGCTTCTTCATTGGAGTCTCCATTTCCTGTTGATGCAGCAAAGTCCTGCTCCGTTGGATTGAGCCTCGGCCCTATTTGGAGGCGGGGGCAAGGGGCTTGGGTCGCTGGGATTGGGGTCGTTGGCCCCTTGGAGGATCACCACTTCCGAGAGTCGTCAGCCAGTTGCTGGTCGTGCCAACCCCAGAACGTGATGACACCGAATTGTCGAAGTACGTTCAAACCTTGGCTTCAGTGCCGTCGGTGCCGCCGAATACGTTCTCCCTTATCCATGTCTTCGTCTTGGTGAGTGTTGCGGGCTCCGTCTGTGCAGCCAGTGCCGAGCACGGTCATCACGAAAAGCAGCCGCAACAAACAAATCATCACCACCATCCATCAAAACATCAGGTCAGCGACCCGCGGTCGGGTGTCGAGCCGAAATGTGACCTAAGTCGGGACAGTCACTGCACGGCAACATGGGCCGTGAAGGTCCAGGCTTTCTTGGTCCCGGCCGGCCAGGGCTGGTTGTAGTCCGTTTGGATGGTGGCCGCGCCATCCTTATGCGCAGAGAACGTCCAGACCTCGGTGCCGGGTGCCCCCTGCAAGTCAGAGGTTTGCCCGACGCTCTTGTGACTTGTTTGCTGGATGACCGACGGGTCGCTGATTTGCGTATCGGCCGTCCATTTGAAGCCGGTGGACGGATTCGAGGCCAAGGTTACTTGCAGCGTGTCACCGACCGACAGTGTGACGTCGCGGGTGATGAATTTCTTGTCCCGCAGCTCGGCATAGGACACCTCGATGCTTTTAACCTGCGGCTCAGATGGCGTAGCGGCGCTCTGCTTTCCTGTACATCCCAATACGGCTACCGCGGTGAGCACGCCGACCGTTACTAGTTGAATGACCGCTTTCAAAGGACTACGCATGACTGTTACACCCTCACCACGTGCTCAAAGTCCCAAGAGAACGCGATCGGTGGTCGTGCCGCCGCACACCATGACGCAGTCCTCCGCGGGTTGAGCTTACGATATGGCCGGCACTAGAGTGCAACATCGCCATCTGTTCGGCTTCTTCGATTGTCGCACCAGTCCCACCGGAGTATGAGCCAGTCTTCGGGCCAGCCGCCAGTGCAAGGCATTGACGACTCCTCGCTACCACCGTGCATTTGCTGGGGTGTTGAGGGTTTTTAGGGCGGCGGTTGACACACTCGCTCATGGCCCTGTCTTCAGCCTCCTCTTTCGTCGGATAATTCCTCGAGGCGCCTATAACGCCGTTGGCCGTGGAGTAGGCGATAGCCCCCAGAACTCGTCGGCGCTTGCGGGCGGTGCCAGCATGACTGCGCTGACAGCGCCGAACACGGCAATACCGCCGGTGGATAACCGGGATCGCGAGAGGCCTCCGACAACAGGGGCCGCGGCTACGGCACCCGGGTGCGATGCCGCTTGTCATGCGGTGGGACGCCGTTGACGCCGACGATTGACTCCGCATAGCTGCCCACCGCGAATGCGACGCCAGAACCCATGACCGCCAATGCTTCCCGGTTGATGTTGTCGACGGTGTCGCGGGGGCCCTGGTAGTTGGGGTCGAACGGAACACCGGCTTGGCCACCCCATAGTCGTGCCTGCACAGTGGTTTTCGTCTGCGAAGCACCGGTGGTCATGCCCCCAATCGGCACGCCCGCGACCATGAAGGGATGGTAGTCGGCCCTGGTGTTCAGCGGCATATCGGCAGGCCGCTTCCCGGCCAGGTTCAGATACCCGGCCAGGGTGCGCTCGATCCCGGCCGAACCTTCAGGCACATCTGCGAATGTCACTCCGGAACCGGGCGGACCGGACTGATCACCGTCGTCGGTGAAGAACCCGGCATTCGGTGAACCCAGCATGGTGAAGTTCAGGTACAGCGCGATGTTGTTGAGTTGATCGCGGTCCATGCCGAAGACGTAGTCCATGGCGCCGTTGAGGCCGTCCTCCTCGGCGCCCCAGAACACGAATCGCACCGCGTTGTTCACCGGAGGCAACGGGCCAAGCTGTAGCGCTGTTTCCAGCACCGCAGCCACCCCGGAACCGTTGTCGTTGATGCCCGGGCCGCCTCGCGGGCTGTCGAGATGCGCACCGACCATAATGACCTCATGCGGCGAGCCGGTCCTGGTTTGCGTTAACACGTTTCGTGAGGTGATCTTGACGTTCTGGGCGTCCAACACCAGACGTATCGGCGCGGTCGCACGTGCTAGCGCGGTGGCCGCGTAGGGGCCGGCAACGGCGACCGGCAAGGTCAGCTGCTTGAAGTACCCGGGATTGAACAACGTGGGTGGAGCGCCCTGGCCGTCGGGGGCGCTGAGCACGATCAGTGCGACCGCGCCCCTGGCCACCGCGCTGTTCTGCTTGTCGACCACCGAGCAGCGCGCGTCGTCGACAACGGCAATCGCACCCTTGGGCACCACGGCCGGGTAATCGCTGGCTGCGCATCCCGACGGTTGCGTCGGGCGGACCGGCTGACCGGCCAGGCCGCCGGGCGGCGTCTGGACCAACAGCGAGGCCTGGTCGACCGAATAGCTGCGGCCGGCAACCGTCAGCGCCGGCTTACCCGGGGAAACGCTGTACAGCCGGTCGAACTGCGGCGTCGATACCTCGAAACCCCTGTCGCGCAACGCTTTGGCAACGTACTCGACGCTGGCGTCATAGCCCGGTGTGCCGTCTGCCCGGTTCCCGTTGTTGGCGTTGGCGATGTCCTGCAGCGCACGCAGGTGGGTGAACATCCGGTCTGCGGTCACCTTTCCCGCCAAGCCATGACCAAGATCCGGCGCGGCAGCCCGCGGCCCCGGCCGCGGCGACGAGCAACCGGCCAGCAGCCCGGTCGCCAGCAGCAATGTCGCACCCAGCCGACAGATCATGACTTGGTAAGCACGTGACGCGTGCGGTCCTCCATGGTCGGTACTCCGTTGTGTCCGCTGATGTCCTGCGCGTATAGACCCACCGCATAGGCGACGCCGCCACCGTTGATGCCCAGGGCGGTGCGGTCGATGTGATCGAGGGTGTCGGTTTTCTGGTGATAGTTGGGGTCGAACGGTTGGTCGGCGGTCCCACCCCACAGCTTGGCCTGTTCTTCGGACTTTTTGTTCTCGGCGCCGGAGAACAAGCCGCCGGCGGGGATACCCGCCAGGGTGAACCCGTCATAGTCGGAACGACCATCGAACGGGGTGTCCTGTGCGGTCTCGCCGGCCGACTTCAAATAGGCGACCAGCATGCGCTCAATCGCGGCCGAGCCTTCGGGTACCACCGGCCGGCCGCGGGCGTCCAGTGGCAGCGATTGGTCTCCGTCATAGGTGAAGTAGCCGGGGTTCGGCGATGCGAGCATGTCGAAGTTGAGGTACAGTGCAAGGTTTTTGAGCCCGTCCAAGTCCAATGATTCGACGTAGTTGCGCGATCCGATCAGTCCGAGTTCCTCTGCACCCCAGAAACCGAACCGTACCGCGTTGTGCACTGATGGCGAATTCCCCAGCCGCACTGCGGTTTCCAGAACCGCGGCCACTCCTGACCCATTGTCATTGATGCCCGGCCCTTCGGGCACGCTGTCCAAGTGGGCGCCTGCCATCACCACGTTGGTTGTCGACCCAGTCTTGGTCTGCGCAATCACGTTGCGGGCCTTGAAGCTTCGGGCGCTCGCATTCAGCTTGATGGTGGTTGGCCCAGGTTGTGCGCGCAGCTGCACTCCGACGGACTTTGTCACGCTCACCACCGGGATCTTCACATCGGTGTTCGGCCCTAGAGTGCCGCCCATCTGTTGCTCGTCGACGTTGTCAGCGACGATCATCGCCACCGCGCCGCGCTGCGCCGCGACATCTTCCTTCTGAGCGAATGGGCAAGTGCCGCGGTCCACCAGCACCACGGCACGTTGCACCGGCAGGTTGTCGTAGTCGGAAGCCGTACAGCCTGGGCTGTCGTCGGTGGGCACGGCCACTAGCGGTCCGCTCACCCCGTCCGGTGGGGTGCCGAGACTGAATTCCAGCGCACGCCCCTCCACAGGCTTGCCGCCGACCGTCACCTCCGGCTTGTCGGCGTGAAACACGCGGGCTGATAATTCTGGAGTTTGCACATCAAAACCGCTGCCGCGCAACGTCTCTACTACATAATCGACACTGGCTTCGTAGCCGGGGGTGCCCACCGCCCGGGTGCCGTTATTGGCATTGGCAATGTCCTGGAACTTCGAGAGGTGGGCCATCATCGCGTCGGTCGTGACCTTGTTGTGTAACGCGGTGGCGAACTCGACCGCAGCCGGGTCGCCGGCCGCTTGCTGCGAGTGAGTCGTCCGATGGAAGCAACCCGTCAGAAATGCGGTCAGGGCGACCGCGGCGAGCACCGCCGGGATCGTCTTTGATTTGTTTGCCATTGCGCCCAAGGTTAGACCGCGGCTCACGCTGCGCGCTGATTGACACGGAGACGCAGGCCGGGATCAGACATACAGTGCGGTGAATGGCGCAAAAGGAATGTTGCGCACCGCAAGCCAAGCCACCACCAGTGACAGTGTCACAGCCGCAGACCAGCGATGATGTTGCCAGCTCAAGATCCGTCTACCCACGACGCGGCCATAGGTCCACGCGAGGTACGCCCATACCAACAGCACGACCGCCGCCAGGCCCAGAGCATTGAACCTGGCGGCCGCCAGCAGATTGCCGTGCATGAGGGAATACAACATCCGTAGGCTGCCGCATCCGGGACAGTCGATACCCAACAAAGCCTTGGTTGGGCATACCGGCAGCGGGCCGTTCGGGGTGGTCGGATCACCCACCCAGATGGCTGCGCACATCAACGTCGCCGACGCGGCCACCATCAGTGGCGCGCCCAAACTCAGCGGCGCCAACCCTTGGCGGGTCACCATCATCGCGACCCGCGCTTAGAACATCGCACCAAGCATCGCCGCATTTGTCTCCTGGGCGTTGTAAGCACCCATCGCAACCAGGATCAGGTTGATGATGATCACGATAACGCCAGCGACAACCGACCAGACCACCCATTTCTTGGCACTATCGGCGGACGCCTGCGCCTCAGCGTAACGGCCCTGTGCCCATAACCCGTTGACCTGGCTCGACTTGACGATCGCCACAATGCCGAAGGGAAGGCAGCAGAAAATGGTCACCAAAATGGACCACACCAAGTAGTTGTTCGGCGCTTGCCCGGCAGGCTGTTGCGGCGGGTAACCAGGCGGCGGGGGTGGCGGAGGCGGTGGCTGTGTCATGGATTCTCCAGTCAAGAGAAGTTAGCTGGCGTGCAGCGGTGCTTACCATACCTGAGGAGAGTCGCAACGGCACTAGCAATGGAAAAATTTCACCTCCCGGCCTATCCGCGCGGCATTGCGCCCAAAAACCCTATGGGGCAGGAAAAACATTCATTGGTTTGCAGTTTCAACACCGTTCGATATCGAGCAGGCTTCGCCGAGAATGATGCCCAAACAGACAATTTCCAGCGGAATGTGTTGCATTGCCCGATACAGCCCTACGATCCCTATTTAGCAGAAGCACTGTTTCCGGTGAGCAACGCAAATGCGCCCTCCCGGATGTCAGCGCAGCCGCAGGGCGGTCCGACAACCGTTAAGGAGTCATTGGATGTCTCATCTCAGCAACTCGGTGCGGGCCGCGACGGCTGCAGCGTTCATGGGCAGTTTCGCCTTAGCGAGTAATGCTACGGCGACCGCAGACCCCACCAATACTGGTAGCCCGGCGGACATCAATACACTGGCCGCTTCGATGTCGAAGGGCTACGGCCTCAACAACTGCACCGCTGCGGCAATTAGCGGTAACCAACTGGCCGCTCTCACTTGTGGACACAGTCCCGACCCCGGCGGGCCCGTCCAGGCCAAGTACTACCTCTTCAACAGCACTGACGCGATGAATGCCTTTTTCAACGCCAACATCAAAGAGGACGTTCTGAGCACTTGCGGAGATACCAGCACCAAATCGCCGTCTCCGTGGCACCAGAGCAGCGGCACCACCAACGCCGGACAGATGGCCTGCGGTACTTACCAGAACGCCGCCGAGATCATCTGGACCAATGACGCCAAAAAGGTGTTGAGCTACATCCGCGGATCCAACACCGACGCCTCGGCGCTCTACCAGTGGTGGCAGAGCAACGGCTAACCTTCACACTTGGGCCGCAATGAGTTCCGCCACCGCGCGCATCCCGGCACCGTTGGGGTGCAGCGGGGCCGGACGACCCGGTAGCGGCACACCGGGCCTCGTAGTCCAAGGCTCGGTCGACCACGCATGGTGCTGTCGGCTGGCCGCGGCGGCGCGGACGAGCTGGCAGCCGGTTGCCTCTGCCGCATCGGCCGTGAGTCGCTCAAGGGTGGCGGCCACATGGCGGCCCAGATCGGCATCTGTTTCCGAAAGCGGCGAAGCGGGCGCACCCGGGGGCGGCAGGACCGTCAGGTAGTCGACGAAGAAGATCCCGGCTCCTGCGGCGCGCTGACGCAGGGCGCGGCCGACCGCGCACAACGAATCGAACACCGCGGCAAGGGCTCGTTCGCGCGCATCACGGTCCAGCAGCTCGGAGATGCGGGCGCCCAGCACCGGCAGATGCCGCACTGACCGCGGCAACGACGCGGCCATCAGCAGCGGAATGTAGCCGACGTCGTTGCCGCCGATGGTGACCGTGACCAAGCTCTCCGAGCCGTCCAGCGCAGCGATTTGTGGTGGTGCGCCGCGCTGATGATCGGTGAGCACGTGGGCGGTCGTCGCGCCGGAAAAGGTGACATCAACAAAGTCCAGGCCCAGTTCGAGGTTCAGTCGCTCGGCGACCAGATGCGGATAGTTGCGTGCGGATCGGCCCGACCCCCAAGGAGCTCCCGAGGCGCGGGGCCGGATACCGGGACCCGCAGCCATCGAACTACCCAGTGCGACATAGCGTTTCATCGCGCCAGCCTCGGGTTCAATTGCCCGGCTCTCCCCCGCAGGCGGGTGGGGGTACCTCCCGCTTGTGGGAGCGTGCCCCCACAGCGGACCGCTCCGTCGCCGGGCTGGACGCCTGCGCCCAGAAGCGCTTGGGGATCCGTCCGGCCCGCCGCGCCAGATAGCCGGCGGTGACGGCGGCGGCCATCGCGGCGGCCATCGCCGCCGGATCGGCGGCCCGGGTTACCGCGGTAGCCAATAGCACAGCGTCGCAGCCTAACTCCATCGCCAGTGCGGCGTCGCTGGCGGTGCCGATGCCGGCGTCGAGCACAACCGGAACGCCGGCCCGGGCGACGATCATCTCGATGTTGTGCGGGTTGGTGATGCCAAGGCCGGTGCCGATCGGTGAACCCAGCGGCATGACCGCGGCGCATCCGGTGTCTTCCAGCCGACGCGCCAAAACCGGGTCGTCGTTGGTGTAGGGCAGAACGACGAACCCATCGTCGACCAATTGCTCTGCCGCCCGCACTAATTCGACTGCGTCGGGCAGCAGTGTGCGTTCGTCGGCGATCACCTCGAGCTTGACCCAGTTGGTATCGAGTGCCTCGCGGGCCAGCTGGGCGGTGAGCACCGCTTCGGCCGCGCTTCGGCACCCCGCCGTATTGGGCAGCGGCGTGATGCCGAGCCGGTTCAGCAGGGCCAGCAATCCGGTTCCGCCCTCGGCGTCGACCCGGCGTATTGCGACCGTAGTCAGCTCGGTGCCCGACGCGACCAGCGCCTCTTCCAGCACGGCGAGGTTGGTCGCTCCCCCGGTACCCATGATGAGCCGCGAGGCGAAACTGCGACCCCCGATCGTCAGTTTGGTTTCAACCACCTTGCACCGCCGTCACCACCTCGAGCCGTGCGCCGCCCGAAAGCCTTGTCGCCCACTCCGATCGCGGCAGCACCGAAGAATCCAATGCCACTGCGACGCCCCGGTCCGGAAAGCCCAGCGACTCCAGCAACGCGGCGACAGTAGTCTGTTCGTCGACGTCGACCTGTTGCTCGTTGACCACAACTATCATCGGTGGACTCCGACCGGGAGCAGTTCGGACACAATCTGTTCGGCGGTCCACGGCGCCAGGAGAAACCCGGACCGGCCGTGGCCGGCGGCAACCAGGGTTCGCGCGTCCAGGCGGTGCACCAGTGGCAGATTATCGGGTGTCATCGGGCGCAGCCCGGCGGCGCAGTCGGCCAGCTCGTACTCACCCAACGCCGGCAGCACCGCACAGGCGTCGTCAAGCAGGTCACGCACTCCGGAGACGACTGGGGCCGTGTCGCGTCCATGCTCGTATTGGGTGGCACCGACGACCACCCCGTCCGCACGCGGAACAAGGTACACCTGCCGGCCGTGCACGCGCGCGCGAATTACCCTCTGCGGCAACGGCATACACCCCTTTCGCCAGCGCAGACGCAGCACTTCGCCCTTCACCGCGCGTACCGGCAGGCCGGGCCACAATGTTGGCGCGTCAATGCCATTGGCAATCACCACCGTGTCGCCTTCGACTCGAGACAGGTCATCCACCGGTGCCGCCCATTGCACCCCGAGACGCTCGCAGTCTGCACACAGCGCGTCCAGCACCGCGCGATTGTCCACTGCCAGCTCGGTGGGCGCCCGAAAGCCATGCCGGATGCCGTGTGCCAGCAGGGGTTCGACGTCGCGGGCTGTCGACTCCCACACCACCGGATGCCCTTGCGCCGACAACCAGTCGGCAACGGTGCGCAGGTCCGCGACATCGGCCCGGTCGACGGCAACCACCAGCGACTCGCGGGCGGTGATCACCTCCGGCGGCAGCCCTTCCAGAAAGCCACCTTCGCGCCACAGCCGCAGCGATTCCAGGCCCAGTCGCAACAACCGCTCTTCACCCGGCCAGCCTTCGCTGTGCGGCGCCAGCATGCCGCCGGCAACCCAGGACGCACCCTTATCGCCGGTGCGGTGCACCCGCACCGACCATCCGGCCCGCGCCGCCCGGCGTGCCACCGACAGCCCGATAACCCCGCCGCCGATGACAGCCAGCAACCCTGAGTCAGTCGGCATCCTTCGCCTCCCTTCGCCGGCATGATCCGGATCAGGTGTGACGGTAAGGGCAGATCCAGTTGCTCTGGCTGTGCCCACTCTCAGCCCCGCAGATCGTGACTACCCGGGACTCCCGTGTCCAGTAATTCTCGGGTTCCACGCTAGCGCGCTAGCGTCGCGGTGTGCAGGTACCTGCTAATAGACGAGTCTCCCGTCTCGCAGCGGCGCGGCTGTATCTATGTACCGACGCGCGGCGTGAGCGCGGCGACTTGGCCGAGTTCGCCGATGCCGCCCTGGCCGGTGGCGTCGATATCGTCCAGTTGCGCGACAAGGGATCGGCCGGCGAGCAGCGGTTCGGCCCACTCGAGGTGCGCGACGAGCTAGCGGTGTGCGAGATCCTGGAGGACGCGGCCCGCCGGCATGGCGCCTTGTTCGCGGTCAACGACCGGGCCGACATCGCCCGCGCGGCCGGCGCCGACGTGCTGCATCTGGGGCAGGGCGACCTGCCGCTGGACGTCGCGCGCGAGATCGTCGGGCCGGAGACGCTGATCGGCCTGTCCGCCCATGACGCCGACCAGCTCGCCGCGGCCGTGACGGGAGAAGCCGACTACTTCTGCGTCGGCCCCTGCTGGCCCACCCCGACCAAACCGGGTCGCCAGGCGCCGGGCCTGCGGCTGGTACGGGCCGCCGCCGAACTCGATGCCGCCTTGCCGTGGTTCGCGATCGGCGGTATCGACGCGCAGCGGCTGCCCGAGGTGCTCGATGCCGGTGCCCGGCGAATCGTGGTAGTGCGGGCGATCACCGCGGCCGAGGACCCGCGGGCCGCGGCGCAGCGGCTCAGTTCGGCGCTTGCAGCAGCGGGCTGATCCGGCGACTCAGCTGCGACGGCGCCTGATCGGCGTCCCCCGGCATGCACCAGACGAAGACGCCGTCCTCGATCTCGATCGTGCGTGGCAGGTGCTGCCGCCGTTCGTCGCCGGGTCCCAGCGGAATCAGGGCCGTGGCGGTGCGCAGCCGCTGCCAACTGGCCGCAAAGCCGGGATGCAGCGCCAAGTCGGTCACCTCGTCCTCGCCGACCCAGCGCATCTCGGCGCTTTCCCGGTTGGGCAAGGTGTGCAGCAACTCGCCGGCATCGGCGACGACGGTGGTGTAGCTCCAGTGCGTACCGCCGATGCCGGGGACCTCGGTGGTGATCAGCGTCGCCCGCACGATGAGTCGCTCGGCGGGCAGGCCAGCCTCTTCGTGCGCTTCCCGGACCGCCGTTTCTTCCGGAGTCTCGTGGCTGTCCCGGGCACCGCCCGGCAGGCCCCAGGTCCCGCCCTGATGGCTCCACACCGCCCGATGCTGCAGTAGTACCGCGGGGGTGCCGTCAGGCTGCGGGGCTCGCAACAGCAAACCGGCCGCACCATACCGACCCCAGTAGTGAGCGCCGCTGTCGGAAATTACCCATCCGTCACCGTCGCCCTGCACGAGTTCAGGATATGCAGGCCATCACCTGGTCAATCGGTCCGCCTCCCCCCATCCCCCGGAAGATTCTCTTAGAATTCGCTTATAGAGTTTCATGCAGCGAACTCCAGGTGGCCGAAAGATGAGGGCTGATCAAACGTGACGGTTGAGCTAGCGCACCCGTCGACCGAGCCAAAGGGGTCGCGGTCGCCGGCCGAACCGGTGCATCCCCGCTGGTGGTTCATCTCGACGACGCCGGGCCGCATCTTGACCATCGGAATCGTTTTGGCGGCTCTCGGCGGTGCCAGCGCCTTTGCCACCTCGACAACCATCACCCACCGACAGCAAGTGCTGACCACGGTGCTCAACCACACCGAGCCGCTGTCTTCCGCCGCCGGGCGGCTTTACACCACCCTGTCGGTGGCCGACGCCGCAGCGGCCACCGCGTTCATCGCCGAAGCTGAGCCGCCGCCCGTCCGGCAGCGCTACGAACAGGCCATCACAGACGCGGCAGTAGCCGTGACCAGAGCATCGAGCGGGCTCACAGACGAACCGTTGGTCCAACTGCTGGGCCGGATCAACGCCGAACTGGCCGTCTATACCGGCCTGATCGAAATCGCGCGAACCAACAACCGGGAAGGCAACCCGGTCGGGTCCTCGTATCTGTCGGAGGCATCGGGACTGATGCAATCGACGATCCTGCCCGACGCGGCACAGCTCTACCGAGCGACATCAGAGCGGGTCGACACCGAAACCACCGCGTCCACTCAGATCCCGGCGCCGGTGATTCTGGTGGTCGCCACCACTGTGGTCTTCGGTGCGTTCTCCCACCGGTGGCTGGCCCGGCGCACCAGACGCCGGATCAACCCAGGTCTGGTGGTGGGAGGGCTCGCTATTCTCGTCATGGTGGTATGGGTCGGAACTGCGCTAACCATTTCCACGACTGCCAGTCGTAGCGCCAAAGACACCGCCGCGGACTCGCTCAAGACCGTAACCAACGTCGCGATCACAGCCCAGCAAGCGCGAGCCGACGAGACACTGTCGCTGATCCGCCGTGGGGATGAAGAGAAGCGCAAGCAGTCGTTCTCTGAGCGCATCGACTCCATGCACCAGCAACTCGACCAGTACATGTCCCGCAGCGATGCCGTCGACAAGCCCGACCTGGAAGGCGCCGATCAACTGCTGCTTCGCTGGCGGCAGGCCAACGACCGGATCAACTCCTACATCTCCGTGGGCAACTATCGCGCCGCCACTCAGGTCGCTCTGGGCAGCAGCGAAGACGACTCCACCCCGGCGTTCGACAAGCTCGAAGAGCAGTTGGTCAAGGCCATGGACCAAAGCCGCACCCACTTGCGCAACGACGTCATCAACGCGCGCAGCGGGCTGTCCGGCGCCCAGGTCGGCGGTGTGGTGCTCAGCCTCGGCGCCGCCATCGCGGTCGCCCTCGGCCTGTGGCCTCGGCTGAAAGAGTATCGATAATGACGCGCCTGGCCAGGCTCCGGCGGGCGTGCACTGTGCTCGTCACGGTGCTCGCGCTAGCGGCTTGCGGGCATACGGAATCACTGACGGTGTCCACAGTGCCGACCCTGCCACCGCCCACGCCGGTCGGCATGGAAACGTTGCCACCGGAGCCGCCGCTGCCGGCGGACGACGCCGCTCAAGACTGCGACCTGACGGCCAGCCTGCGCCCCTTCCCCACCAAGGCCGAGGCGGACGCCGCGGTCGCCGACATCCGCGCCCGCGGCAGGCTGATCGTCGGGCTCGACATCGGCAGCAACCTGTTCAGCTTCCGCGACCCGATCACCGGCGAGATCACCGGTTTTGACGTCGACATCGCCGGTGAGATCGCGCGCGACATCTTCGGCGCCCCGTCGCATGTCGAGTACCGGATCCTGTCGGCCGAGGAGCGCGTTACTGCGCTGCAGCGCTCCGAGGTCGACGTCGTCGTCAAGACCATGACCATCACCTGCGCCCGGCGCAAGCTGGTGAACTTCTCGACCGTCTACCTCGACGCCAACCAGCGCATCCTCGCCCCGCGCGACTCGCCGATTGCCAAGGCGGCCGACCTGTCCGGCAAGCGAGTTTGCGTGGCAAGGGGCACTACGTCGCTGTACCGGATCCGGCAGATCGACCCGCCACCGGTCATCGTGTCGGTGGTGAACTGGGCTGACTGCCTGGTGGCAATGCAGCAGCGGGAGATCGACGCCGTCAGCACCGACGATTCGATCTTGGCCGGGCTGGTCGAGGAAGACCCCTACTTGCACATCGTCGGACCCAATCTGGCCACCCAGCCCTACGGCGTCGGGATCAACCTGAACAACACCGGTTTGGTGCGGTTCGTCAACGGAACCCTCGAACGGATCCGCAGGGACGGCACGTGGAACACGTTGTACCGCAAGTGGCTGACGGTCCTGGGTCCGGCGCCTGCCCCGCCCACGCCGAGGTATGTGGACTGATGGTCGAGCCGATGGACTCCGAAGACGTGGGCCCGGGCACCCAGCCGGCCCAAGCCCAATCCGGTCCGGTCTCGGAGCCGCGGCCACAGGCGACCCAGGCGCTGTTCCGCCCCGATTTCGCGGACGACGACGACTTTCCGCATATATCTCCCGGCACTGTCGATAGCGAACCGCAGGAACGGTTGACGGTGGCGACACGAGTGCTCCCGCCGGTTCGACAGCTCGGCGGTGGCCTGGTCGAGATTCCCCGGGTGCGGGATATCGATCCGCTCGAGGCCCTGATGACCAATCCGGTGGTGCCGGAGTCCAAGCGGTTCTGCTGGAACTGCGGAAAGCCGGTCGGCCGGTCCAGCGAGGAGGGCAAGGGATCATCGGAAGGGTGGTGCACCGCCTGCGGCATTCCGTATTCATTCCTGCCCCAGTTGAATCCCGGAGACATCGTCGCCGGCCAGTACGAGGTCAAGGGCTGCATCGCGCACGGCGGAATGGGCTGGGTCTACCTGGCGGTCGACCACAACGTCAACGACCGGCCGGTGGTGCTCAAAGGCCTGGTGCACTCCGGTGACGCGGAGGCCCAAGCGATCGCGATGGCCGAACGCCAGTTCCTCGCCGAGGTGGTCCACCCGCAGATCGTGCAGATTTTCAACTTTGTCGAGCACGTCGACCGGCACGGGGATCCGGTCGGCTACATCGTCATGGAGTACATCGGCGGGCAGTCGCTCAAGCACGGCTCCAAACAAGGTAAAGACGAGAAACTGCCCGTCGCCGAGGCCATCGCCTACCTGCTGGAAATCCTGCCTGCGTTGAGCTATCTGCACTCCATCGGCTTGGTTTACAACGACCTGAAGCCGGAGAACATCATGCTCACCGAAGAGCAACTCAAGCTGATCGACCTGGGCGCGGTGTCGCGGGTCAATTCGTTCGGCTACCTCTACGGCACGCCCGGCTTCCAGGCTCCAGAGATCGTGCGGACCGGCCCGACGGTAGCCACCGACATCTACACGGTGGGACGCACACTGGCGGCGCTCACGGTGAACCTGCCCACCCGCAATGGCCGTTACGTAGAGGGTCTGCCCGAAGACGACCCGGTACTGGCCACCTACGACTCGTTCCGCCGGTTGCTGCGCCGCGCCATCGACCCCGACCCGCGGCGCCGGTTCAGCAGCACCGAGGAGATGTCCGCCCAGTTGATGGGCGTGTTACGGGAGGTGGTCGCCCATGACACCGGGGTGCCCCGGCCAGGGCTCTCGACCATCTTCAGCCCCAGCCGCTCGACATTCGGGGTGGACTTGCTGGTCGCGCATACCGACGTGTACCTGGACGGCCAGGTCCATTCGGAGAAGCTGACCGCCCGGGAAATCGTCACCGCACTGCAAGTGCCGCTGGTCAATCCGGCCGACGTCGCCGCTCCAGTTCTGCAGGCGACGGTGCTCTCCCAGCCGGTGCAGACATTGGACTCGTTGCGCGCGGCCCGTCACGGCACATTGGATGCCGACGGCGTCGAGCTGTCCGAGTCAGTCGAGCTGCCGCTGATGGAAGTCCGCGCGCTGCTCGACCTGGGCGATGTGGCCAAGGCCACCAGAAAGCTCGACGACCTGGCCGAGCGGGTCGGCTGGCAATGGCGGTTGGTCTGGTACCGGGGCGTCGCTGAGCTGCTCACCGGCGACTACGACTCCGCCACAACGCATTTCACCGAGGTGCTGGATACCTTCCCCGGCGAGCGGGCGCCCAAACTGGCGCTGGCCGCCACCGCCGAGCTCGCTGGCAACACCGACGAGCACAAGTTCAACCAAACCGTGTGGAAAACCAACGACGGTGTGATCTCAGCGGCTTTCGGGCTGGCCAGATCGCTTTCCGCGGAAGGCGATCGAGCCGGCGCGGTGCGCACTTTGGACGAAGTGCCGCCCACCTCCAGGCATTTCACCACCGCGCGCCTGACCAGCGCGGTGACCCTGCTGTCCGGCCGGTCCAAGAACGAAATCACCGAGGAAGACATCCGCGACGCCGCCCGGCGCGTGGAGGCGCTACCCCCCACCGAACCACGCGTGCTGCAGATCCGCGCCCTGGTACTGGGCGCCGCGATGGACTGGCTGGAGGACAATGAGGCCAGTACCAACCACATCCTTGGTTTCCCGTTCACCAAGCACGGGCTGCGACTGGGGGTCGAGGCATCGCTGCGCAACCTGGCCCGGGTTGCGCCCACCCAACGCCACCGCTACGCACTGGTGGACATGGCGAACAAGGTGCGACCGACTAGCACGTTCTAGGGGCTTTTACTGTCGAGTGTGCGTCCAGGGCTTTGCATGTGCGTCCAAGGCGCAGATTGGGCAAGAATTCCCGCCGTCAATGCACGCTGAAAGCCCTCAGCGCACACTCGATGCCGCCAGCGCAGCTCGGACCCGGCGCACGATATCGGCGGGGCGATCCTCCGCAACGACCCGGACAATGCTCCACCCCATCCGCTCCAACGTCTCGATCCGCCGAATGTCTTTGACGTATTGCCGTCGCTCAGAACGATGTTGGTCGCCGTCATATTCGACCGCGACCATGTAGTCCTCCCAACCCAAGTCCAGATAGGCGACCGGAATGCCGTCGACACCCAACACCGGTACCTGGGTCTGTGGCCGAGGGAGGCCCGCGTCGATAAGAAGCAGCCTCAGGTAGCTCTCCTTGGGCGACTGCGCACCCGGGTCGACCAGATCCAGCGCAGTCTCCAATCGCCGCAGTCCGGGCGAGCGAGGGTGACACTTGGCGACACGCAGCACGTCATCGACCTTGAAACCCGTTGCCCGCGCGAGCGCGTCCAGCCGAACAACAGCCGAACGGACGGCCCCGCGCCGGCCGATATCAAAGGCGGTGCGCTCGGGTGTGGTGACTGCACGCCCGGCTATGATCTGCGTCTCGCCGTCTTTCAACACACCGCGTCGCGTCACCACGCCGCGCGGTGGGCGGGCGTTGGTATGTATGAGCTCAACAGGAACATCATCGGGAATCCACTTTGCACCATGTAGTGCCGCGGCGGCCGCTCCTGCGATAGTCGCCGTCCGTCCCGACCACAGCCAGGCGGCGAAAATGCGCAGCTCAAGCGAAAGTTGGACGTCATTCGACAGGTAGACGTTTGGAAGCACCGCGCGGTAGCGGGTCCGCAGTTGATGCCGACTTAGTGTTCCGGACGCCAATGCCTCGCTGCCGATAAACGGTTCTCTCGCATCCCGCATGTCGCGAACGATCGCACACCAATCGCGGATGGCGACTTCATCTATGCACAGGGCTAGTCGAGTGTGCGTCCAGGGCTTTGGGTGTGAATCGAGGGCGGGATCTAGGCCGCTTTTTCCACCCTGAGCGCACACTCAAAGCCTTGAGTGCACACTCAGCGAGCCAACGCGCCCACGCAGTCGCGCGCGATGGCCAGTTCTTCATTGGTTGGAACCACCAGCACGGCAATCGGTGAGTCGTCTGAGGAAATGCGCCGCGCGCCCTTCCCCGCGCTGAGGTTGCGGCGCTCGTCGAGCACGATGCCCAGCTCCTCCATGCCGGCCACTGCATCGCGGCGCACCGCCGCGTCGTTCTCGCCGATCCCGGCGGTGAAGCTGACCACATCGGTGTGACCCAGCACCGCCAGGTAGGCACCGATGTACTTACGCAGCCGGTGAATGAACACACTGTAGGCCAATTGCGCTGAGCTGTCGCCAGATTCGATCATCTCCGCCAGCCGGCGGAAGTCGCGCTCACCGGCCAGGCCCAGCATCCCGGACTCGTGGTTGAGCATCGACTCGATCTCGTCAACACTCATCTTTGCGGCGCGCCACAGGTAGCTGATGATCCCGGGGTCCACGTCACCGCTGCGGGTGCCCATCACCAGCCCCTCCATCGGCGTCAGCCCCATCGACGTGTCGACCGGTCGGCCGCCGGCGATCGCCGCTGCGGACGCGCCGTTACCCAGATGCAGCACAATCTGATTCAGCTGGCCGACCGGTCTGCCCAGAAAGTCCGCAGCCCGCTCGCTGACATAGTGGTGCGAAGTGCCGTGAAACCCGTACCGGCGGATCCACCATTTCTCGGCCAGTTCGCGGTCGATGGCGTAGGTCGCTGCGGCCGCAGGCAGGTTGTGGAAGAACGCCGTGTCGAACACCGCGACGTGCGGAATGTCTGGCAGCAACCTTCGCGCCACCTCAATCCCCTCGATCGCGGGCGGATTGTGCAGCGGCGCCAGCGGCGAGAGCTCCTCCAGCTTCGCGATTACCGCGTCGTCGACAATGGTGGGCCGGTAGAACGTCCTGCCGCCGTGCACCACCCGATGCCCGACCGCTGCCAGTCCGCAGGTCTTCAGGTCGATGCCCGCGTCCGCCAGGAGCTCAAACGTCACATTCAGCGCCGCGTCGTGGTCATCCACCCGATCGTGGCGGTCGAGGTGGCGGTCCCCGGCTTCCAGCCGCGCCGACGATGACTGCTCGCCGATCTCCTCGACGACCCCGTCCGCCAGCGACACACCCGAGTCCGGCTGGATCAGTAGGCACTTCAGCGACGACGAGCCGGAGTTGATGACCAGCACGACGGGCGCCGGCTTCTCAGTGGTCACGGACACCCTGCGCCTGGATGGCGGTGATGGCGACGGTGTTGACGATGTCCTCGACCAGCGCCCCCCGGGACAGATCGTTCACCGGCTTGCGCAAGCCCTGCAGCACCGGGCCGATCGCGATCGCTCCGGCGCTGCGCTGCACCGCCTTGTACGTGTTGTTACCGGTATTGAGGTCGGGAAAGATCAGCACCGTGGCGCGACCGGCGACCACCGAATCACGCGTCTTGGTGGCCGCGACCAACGGGTCGACCGCGGCGTCGTATTGGATGGGGCCTTCCACCAGCAGGTCGGGCGCCCGGCTGTGCACCAACTCCGTTGCCGCCCTGACTTTGTCGACGTCGGCACCGGCGCCGGAGTCGCCGGTGGAATAGGACAGCATGGCCACCCGCGGCTCGATGCCGAACTGTGCGGCGGTGCGTGCCGAGCTGATCGCGATATCGGCGAGCTGTTCGGTGGTCGGGTCGGGGACGATGGCACAGTCGCCGTAGACCAGCACCTGATCCGGCAGGCACATCAAGAAGACGCTGGAAACCGTGGATACTCCCGGCGCGGTCCTGATGATTTCGAACGCCGGCCGGACCGTGTGCGCGGTGGTGTGCGTGGCACCGGACACCATGCCGTCGACGATGCCGTTGTACACCAGCATGGTGCCGAAATACGGCAAGTCGTGGATGATCTCGCCGGCCTGCTCGCCGGTGACACCCTTGTTCTTGCGCAACTCCGCGTACTGTTCGGCGAACTGGTCGGATAACTCGCTGGTGCGTGGGTCGATCACCGCCGCGTCGTCCAGGTCGACACCGAGTTCAGCTGCGCGCAAGCGGATCGCAAGCTCGTTGCCGAGGATGGTCAGATCCGCAATCCCGCGTTGCAGCACCCGTCCGGCCGACTTGAGGATGCGATCGTCGCCGCCTTCAGGAAGCACGATGTGCCTGCGATCCGCTCGAGCCTGCGCACGCAGCCGGTAGGTGAACATGTGCGGTGTGGTCACGGTCGGGATCGGTATGGCAAGCTGCGCCAACAGATCCGCGATATCGACGTAGCGGTCCATCAGTTCCAACGCGGTGTCGATCTTGCGCAGCGACCCCGCGGTGACCCGCCCGCGCACCGACGCCACCGCGCTAGCCGTCTCGAAGGTACCCAGCGTGGTGGCGATGATCGGCAGCCGTAGACGGAGGCCGGCCACCAGCGCGGCAATCGACGGATGCAGCTCAAACCCGCCGTTGAGGGTGATGCACGACAGCGACGGAAAGCCTTCGGCGCCATGCGCGCTGGCGACCGCCAGCACCACGTCGGAACGGTCACCGGGGGTGATCACCACGACCGCGTCGCCCAGCCGCTCCAGCACATGCTCGGCGGTCATCCCCGCGACCACCACACCCAGCACTTCGCGTCCCATCAGCGCGGCGTCACCACTGACCACTGTTCCGTTCACGGCTTTCTGCAGCTCGGCCACCGTCGGGGCGGCCAGCAGCGGCTCGTCTGGCAGCACATAGGTCTGCGGGGCGAATGCGCGCAGCGCCTCGGCGACGGCGCTCAGCTGCGACGGCTCGCAGCGGTTGGCCACCACCGCCGCGGTATGGGCATGCTGGGCGGCCAGCTCGTCCAGACACAGCTCCACGACTTGCGCGACGTCCTCGGCGGTGCGGCCGCTGGCCCGCACCACCAGCAGCACCGGCGCGCCGAGGTTGACCGCGATACGAGCGTTGACCGACAGCTCAGCGGGGCTGGCGACATCGGTGTAGTCGCTGCCGACGATCACCACCGCGTCGCACGCGTCGGCCATCGCGTGGTATCGGTCGACGATGTCGGCGAGCGCGGCGTCGACCTCGGCGTGCAGCTGCTGATACGTCACGCCCACACACCGCTCGTAGGGCAGACCGGCAGTGCTGTGCGCCAGCAGCAGCTCCAAGATGTAGTCGCGGTTTTCGCCGAGCCGGGTGATCGGCCGAAACACCCCGACCTTGGCCACCGTCGCGGCCAGGCGGTGCATGATTCCCAGCGCGATTGTCGACTTGCCGGTGTCCCCCTCGGGCGCCGCGATGTAGATCGCGGAGGGTTGAGAATCCGGCCGGGAGCCGTCGGGCACGCTGAAAGCTTGCCCTATCAGGCCAGCCTCCGCAGCCTGGGCGCGAGATCCTTCTCAAAAAGTTCCAGGAAGCGGCGCTGGTCGTGACCGGGCGCATGGAATACCAGGTGGTTGAGGCCCCATCTCACGTACTGGGCGACCTTCTCGACGGCCTCGTCGGGGTCCGACGCCACGATCCAGCGCTTGGCGACCTGTTCGATCGGCAGCGCGTCGGCCGCCTTCTCCATCTCGATCGGGTCGTCGATGCTGTGCTTCTGCTCGGCGGTCAGCGACAGCGGCGCCCAGAACCGCGTGTTCTCCAGGGCCAGCTCGGGGTCGGGGTCGTAGGAGATCTTGATCTCGATCATCTTGTCGATGTCGTCGACGTTGCGGTCCGCGGCCGCCGCTCCCTCCTTAACCGCTGGGATCAGCTTGTCCTGGTAGAGCTCTTCGCCCTTCCCCGACGTGCAGATGAAGCCGTCACCTGCGCGGCCGGCGTACTTGGCCACCGCCGGGCCGCCGGCCGCAATGTAGACGGGCACTCCCCCCTCGGGAACGTCGTAGATCGAGGCCCCCTTGAGCCGGTAGTACTCGCCGTCGAAGTCGACGCGGTCGCCGCGCCACAACTCCCGCATCAACCGCACGGATTCGCGTAGCCGGGCCAAGCGCTCCTTGAACTCCGGCCAGGCGCCCTCGTAGCCGGTGGCGATTTCGTTGAGCGCCTCACCGGTACCGACCCCCAGAAAGATCCGGCCCGGATACAGACAGCTCATGGTGGCGAACGCTTGCGCGATCACCGCGGGGTTGTATCGGAACGTCGGGGTGAGCACTGAGGTGCCCAGCACGATCCGTTCGGTGCGCTCCCCGACCGCGGTCATCCAGGACAGCGAAAACGGCGCATGCCCGCCTTCGTGCCGCCACGGCTGGAAATGATCGCTGACGGTAGCGGTGTCCATGCCGTGGGCCTCGGCGGCGACCGCCAATTCGACGAGTTCCCGCGGCCCGAATTGTTCGGCCGACGCTTTGTATCCAAGTTTCAATTCAGCCACCTGTCTTTTCTACCCCCGTGCCTAGACTCGCGGTCATGGCACCGGCGCTGAAAACCGTTACCGAGCGCGTGCACCTGGCTCACGGCGAGGCGGTCAACTGGGTTCTGGTCACCGACGACACCGGTGTCATGTTGATCGACGCCGGCTATCCCGGCGACCGGGACGACGTGCTGGCCTCGCTGCGGAAGTTGGGATATACGGCCGACGACGTCCGAGCCATCCTGCTGACGCACGCGCATGTCGACCACTTGGGCTCGGCGATCTGGTTCGCCCGAGAGCATGGAACTCCGGTCTACTGCCACGCCGACGAGGTGGGTCACGCGAAACGGGAGTATCTGCAACAGGTTTCGGTCGTCGACGTCGCGCTGCACCTGTGGCGACCCAGGTGGGCGCTGTGGGCGGCGCATGTGGCTCGCAACGGCGGCCTGGTCCGCGACGGCATCCCGACCGTAGCGCGGTTGACCGGCGAGATCGCCGGCGAGCTGCCGGGCCACCCGATGGCCATTCCCACTCCGGGGCACACCAGCGGGCATTGCTCGTATCTGGTCGACGGGGTGCTGGCTAGCGGCGACGCGCTGATCACCGGCCATCCGTTGCTGTCCCGCGGTGGGCCGCAGCTGCTGCCGGCGGTGTTCAGCTACAGCCAGGACGATTGCGTCCGCAGCCTGGCTGCGCTGGCCTTGCTGGAAACCGAGATACTGGCGCCCGGCCACGGCGACTTGTGGCGCGGCCCGATCCGCGAAGCCACCGAGCAGGCGACCGCACTTGCCCGCGGCGGATGACGCACACGCGAGCTGTCGGTAAGTTCGACACAACGGCCGTGCCCGGAGGTGGCGGTGGCGCAGCGCCTAGCGAATCGGAGCGGGTGGAGGTGGCTCGCCTTGGGCGAGGACGCGCTGCCCGCCGGTGAACAATGGCTGGCGCCCGCGGAGGCAGCCAGCCTGGCCGGGCTGCGGTTCACCAAGCGGCGCACCGAGTATCTGCTGCGCCGGCTGGTGGCCAAGCATGCCGTCGCTGCGGTGACCGGCCGGCCCACCGACCCGACGGCGCTCGCCGGCATCGAGATCCGCAATGCTCCTAGTGGTGCCCCGTACGTGTGCGTCGAGGGAACTCCGCTCGGGGTGGACGTGTCGATCACCGACCGTGCCGGTTGGGCGGTCTGTGTGACGTGGCCGTCGGCACGGCAGGCGGCGGGCGAGGGCCCGGAGTCGAGTCATCCCGTTGGCTGTGACCTGGAGCTAGTGGAGCCGCGCACGCCCGGCTTTGTGCTCGAGTTCCTCACCGCGACTGAGCAACGGCTTGTTGCCTCGCGCCCCGCCGGTGAAGAGCGCGACGTGGCGGCGAACCTGATCTGGTCTGCGAAAGAAAGCGCACTGAAGGTGTTGCGCACCGGACTGCGCCGGGACACCCGCACCGTGGAGGTGACGCTGACAGCTCCGCGCGGTGACGGCTGGGGCGAGTTGACGGTTCGTGCGTCTGAGGGGACGGTGTTTCCCGGCTGGTGGCGGCGAGATGGCCGTTTCCTGCTCACCGTGGCCGCGGAGGTGGCAGCTGAACCGCCGGTCGCCCTCCGCGATCCAGGCTTGCTGGCGGCGGCCCAACCGCGACATTCTTGGCTCGACCGGCCG
>CAVVCM010000006.1:0-473669 GCA_963746755.1 uncultured Actinomycetota bacterium
CAGGCTCCCCGGCGGGCGTCTCCCATCGGCGTCGGGTTCGAAGACCCCGGCCGAGGATCTCGGTGATCGTGGTGTACCACAGCGCCCGTTTCGACGGCGCCGACGCGCGGTGCGCCCAGTAGGTGCGCGGGGCAATCTGCACGCCGTGCACGGCCAGTGTGTGGCAGATCGGTACGACCCCGTACGTGCCCTTGCGCTCGTCGATGAACTGACAGATCAGCGGTGTCGCGGGTCGCACTCCGCGCGAAGAAACTTGTTGCGGCCTCGACGATTTCGACAGTTATCTGAGGTCGTGAAGAAGCTGTCCATGATGTAGACGACACGCGTTCGCAGATACCGGGAAATGCGTTGTGGACTGGTTATCTTCGGTGTCTGTGACGTGTTCTGGGCTGCGGGTGCAGTCGGTGGTGATGCCGTTCGGCGATCCGCAGTCGTGGACGCTGGTCGATCGCGATTTGGTGGTGGTGGAGCCGGTCCAGGTGTTCTTGGCGCATCTGCACGCGGTCGAACGCTCACCGAACACCGTGAAGGCCTACGCGCATGATCTGCGGGATTGGTTCGGAATTCCTCGATCAGCGAGGCGTGGTGTGGTCGCGGGTGCGGCTGGCTGTTGATCGAGCTTCGCGACGGCGGCACCAAGACGGCCAAGGGCCACACCCGCTGGGCGTGGTCGGCCCGCTCGCTCAACGCCGCAATCGACGCCTGGCGGCTGGTGCTGGCATACGGTTGCGACAGAAGGGATTTGGCGCACAACGTCGCTGCGCCGATGTACAAGGTCGCGCGGGTGCGCCGGGAGATGCTACCTACACACCCGAGGAGATAGGTCTCGTGCTGCGCGCGGCCGACAAGGACCGTAACGGCCACTTGTGGTATCTGGCGCTGTCCGGTCTTCGCCGTGGCGAGATCGCCGGGCTCATGTGGTCGATATCAACTTCGAAACCGGCGCGCTCAGCATCGAGCGCAACCGGGTTCAGGTGGGCGCCTCCCGCGTGGTGGAAGGCGAACCCAAGACGCAGTCCTCGCGGCGCACGCTGCCGATGGATGCGGGTATGGCCGGTGTGCTGAAACGTGCGTCAGCTCGCTACGCGCAGGAACGGCTGGCGCTGGGCGCTGCGCACGCCGACAGCGGCTACGTTGCGTGCAACGAGGCCGGGGAACCATACACGCCGGGTGCGTTGACGAACATGTGGCACCGTTTGACGGCGGCTGCCGGTGTGCACCCGATCCGGCTGCACGACGCCCGCCATTCGTGCGGCACGGCTCTGCATTCGCGGGGAGTGCCGATGGCCGTGATCGCCAAGTGGCTGGGGCACACCGACCCGTCGATCACCGCGAAGATCTATGCCCACTCGCAGGATGAGGCGTTGGCGCGCGGCCAGCGCGACGCTGGGGCAGGTTGTCACGCCCGGCGGGTAGTTCTGCGCACACGAGTTCGAGGAATCTAGTGACATCATCGTGACACTGAGGGTCTCGGAGGCGTTCAGCGCACAGCGGCCGATTCGCGTCAGCGCAGGTAAGCCGGTGTTCTCGATAGCGCGCCCGAAGGGATTCGAACCCCCAACCTTCTGATCCGTAGTCAGAACAGCCTGGTTTCAGGCGGTTCCACGGTATCCCGTCACGTCTGGACAAACCCATCTGACCTGCGCAACCGTCTCGCGGTGTCTCGTCGTGACGCGGGGCGTATCACGCCAATTGTGACAAGGGCGTGACAAGCTCGGACGTCCGGCCTAACGCCCGGGGCGAGGTCGAGGCCAGGACGAATCTCACCAATCTGCGCGGCGGGGTGCTGCGTACTCCAACTGGCGGGCACAGGTCTTGACCAGGCGGCCGCCGCACGCCAGAAGATCGATGACAACTTCCGTCGATCTCTCCGCACGACAGGCCCCACGAGGCTCCCAAAGCCGGTAGCTGTTCGCGATCTGGCGTATCGGCCATGGAACAAAATCGTGCAGGCTGGCTATGAGCGCGGGCATGAAACGGCCGGACGTGTTTACGCTGGTTGGCTATGCCGTTCACCGTCATCGACCTGGCCGCATCGGGCTGGGAACGCGGCGAACGCGAACCCGGCGGCGACGAAAGCAAGCGCTGGTTCATTCCACCCGATGACAGCCCGCATGCTGGCCGTAAGTGGCTGTTCAAGCCGCGCCGCACCAAGGAGTTGCTGCGCTCGAGAGCGCGCGAACAGCGAGGAGATCCGCCGGACGTTCTTGTCCGCGGTGACGATTGGGCGGAGAAGATCTCGTACGAAGTGGCGCAGTTGGTAGGTGTGCCGACGGCGACGACAGAGCTTGCCCTATCGGTACAGCTCAGGGATAACCAGCCGGTGCGGGGCTCGATAAGCCGAGATGTGCGGCCAGGCGGGTGGGTACTCAGCGCAGGGGCCAGCCGATTGGAGGAGTTCGATGACACCTTCGACGCCGACACCGGCCAAGGGCACACCCCGGAAGCGATCCAGCATGTGCTCGTAGGCCTTGGCGGCCCACCGGAAACCCTGTACGAGTCGTGGTCGGCGTTCGACGTATTTGTGGGCTACCTGATGCTGGACGCCTGGATCGTCAACACCGACCGACACGCCAAAAACTGGGCACTCGTACAGGCACCGAGTGGGGCGATGCGCCTGGCGCACAGCTTCGATCACGGCAGTGCCCTGGGCAGCGGCTACGGCGAGGCCGTCCACCAGCGCGCCCTCGCGGAGGGCGTCGATGCGTGGTGCCGCCGCGGCAAAGCGACACGCTTCCCCGATTCGGGGCCGGTGACGCTGGTCGAGCTTGCCCTGCAGGCACTGCAGGCGGCCAGCCCTACGGCGCGTGGCCACTGGATGAACCAAATGTCGCAGGTCAGCGCCCAGGCGTGCGACGATATTGTGGAAGCAGTGCCGGACTTGTCAGGGGTAACTCGTAGTTTTGTTGCTGAAGTTCTTGCAGTGAATCGGAGGCGACTAATCGATGAGGCATAGTGGTCTGCTGGTTCCAACAACCGCAGGTTTTACCGCGCAGACGGATGCGCGGCTGATGGTCACCAGGCGCGACCCGGACGGCACGTATCGCGCGATCGGATACCTCGACAGACTTGCCGACGGAAGTTTCGAATTCGCCTACCTGGAGACGGCAGCCAGCTCGCCGTCATTTGTGCCGTTGATCGGTTTTAGCGACGTCCGTCGCCGATATCACCGCGCCCATCTGTTCTCCGCGTTCGCCGAACGAGTGATCGGCGCAAAGCGCGCCGATCGGCCACAGTATCTGGCGGAGTTGAACCTGAACGAGGATGCAGACTCCTGGGAGATCTTGTCGGCCTCTGGCGGGTATCGCGAAGGTGACACTATTGAGTTGATCGCGTTCCCAACGATCGACGTCGCCACCGGACATACCGAAGCGCGGTTCCTGGCCCACGGTGTTAGCCACCGCTGCGACGCCGCGAGTGACCGCATCTCAGGGTTACCGGAAGACTGGGTATTGCACCTCGAGCCTGAGATTGACAATGTGGTCAACCCGGCGGCGATCCGAATCGTCGATCACGGACTAAAACTGGGTTACGTTCCCGACCCACTGCTGGACTATGTAACCGCGGTGATGCGTGGCGGGCAGGCGCGACTTAGCGTGGTCAAGGCCAATCCACCGGAGACCAACCCGCATTTGCGCTTGCTGTTGCGGCTTGACGGCGTCATCGATGGCAAGTCGCCCTTCGATGACCCTCGCTGGCGCACAGTGGCTTGACGGCTTGAACGTCGGCACATCTTTGCGCAACACGGAGGCTGTTGTACGTGTAGCACAGCGTTGCGAAAGCATTGGCCCCTGCGCAGCGCAGTCCTAACGACGATCCGCCTTCGACCAACAGCAGCGGAGCGCCGCTGTCCTCGGTGAGCGTGGCTGCGAACTGTGCGACAACAATCATCGCGACGTGCCGTTGCAGGCGACCGAACACAACAACTTGCCGTTGCGCTGCTTGGGTGAGCCGATCTCGCAGTGAGTGCAGGTTCGTCGGCGGCGACGAATACGGCTTGCTCACGCCGATGCTCGCTTCGGTCGCGCCTTCTACGCCGCGCTGAATCGCCCGAGTCGCTAATTTCGAGGTCGCCGTAAATGGCGCATCGCGCGTCCGCTTGAAGCGGCGTATACACCGGCGGGTCTGCCGGCATCGCGCGTATGCCCTTGTCTTGCGAAAGAATTAGAGATCTAGGCCGTTGCTTCGGCGCCGTTCGCGATCGCACGTGAGGGCGCGGGCTTGTTCGGTGATGGAGTCCAATCGCTGTGCGGTGGTGGCGATGTCGCGCAGCTGCGCGAGGACGCGGCTCCGTTGGCGCAGCAGTTCAACGGCTCGGTTTCGGTCGGGGCTGGGCGTGTTGGTGGTGGCGAGGTGGTGTTCGGCGCGTTCGATGGCGGTGCGGGGTTGGCGGTAGTCGGGGCTGGGGGCGCCCAGGTGTTGGGTGCGGCCAGTGTCGTGTGTGATCACGGCGAGCAGGGTGTGGGTGGGCTGTTGGTCCTCGGTGGCGATGAGCACGAGTTTGTTGTTGGTGTCACCGACGCTGCGGGCGAGCCAGCGCAGCTGCGCGGGGGTGAGGGTGTAGGCCTCGTCGACGACGATCAGGCTCCCCAGCGGTGGTGTGTGGTGCTTGGCGGTGAGGTCGTCGCGGTAGCGCTCGATGCGGTGGTGGTGGTGGTGTCGGCGTAAGCGCGGTCGGTGGCGGTGTCGATCAGCGCGACGACGCGCTTGTTGTGGTGGTGGGCGGTGGCGGCGAGCGCGCCCAGCGTGGCGGTTTTGTCGGCGCCGGGATGCAGGTGGAGCAGCTGGACGCTGTGGATATTGGTGGTGATCGCGGTGACCGCTTGGCGGTGGGGGTCGTCGAGGCCGTCGAGGGCGCCCGGTGGCGGGGTGTAGAGGGCGGCGGGGCTGGCGGCGGCAGCCGCGTTCAGGATGTCGACTTCGGCTTGGAGTTGGTCGAGGTCGGCGCTCAGATCGTAGGTGTGGGCGGGACTTTGGGCCAGCGAACGTGCCGCGGCGGCTTCGGCGCGGGCGAGCTGGTCATCGAGGGCGCGGGTGTGGCAGCGGGCGGCGTTGAGAGTGTCGGCGTCGGCGCGCACCGCTTGGGCGCGAAGGTCGTGCAGGTGAGCTCCGGTGACGATGCCAGCCACACCGCCGGCGGTCTGGATGAGATCGTTGCGGGCAGCGTCGAGGCGGTCGCGGGTAGCGCGCACCGCGGTGTCGACCCGGTCGGTTTGTTCGCTGATCTGGATGTGGTGTTGCTGGTAGCGGGCGCAGGCGTCGTGATCGCCGCGCTCGGTGGCCGCGGTGGTCGCCGCGGCCAGTTGGGTAAGTAGTTGGCGGTGCAGCTCGGCGGTGTCTTCGGCGTGCACCCAGCGGGCATGCGCATGGACCAGAGCCTGCTGGTAGGGGCGCTGTTGGAGGAGCCGTTGGTGCAGCCCGGCGAGTTCGGTGGCGGCGGCGAGTTCGGCGGGTCCGTCGCCACCGCGCAGGATGGCCTCGGCGAGTTGACGGGCGTTGCGGTGGGCGGCGTCGCGGCGGGCGCGCAGCGCCGGGATGTCGATGTCGTCGACGCGGGCGGGCACGGCCGGCCGCACGGTGGGTAGGTCCTCCATGGCGAGGCCGCCCGGGTCCTCGTCGACGAAGCCGTAGGAGTAGTCGTCGGGGTCGGGCGGGGGCTCGTGCAGGTCGGCGTCGGGGATGCGGTGGTCGTTGAGGTCGAATTCGGTTTGGCCGGTGAGGGTTTCGGCCTGCTCGGCGGGGTGGGGGATGTCGGGGTCAACGGTGGCGGCGTGGCCGGTGAGCAGTTCGACGCGGTAGGTGAGCAGGCGGGCGTATTCGTGCGCCCGGATGGTTTGGGTGTCGACGATGTCGCGCAGGTGCTCGGCGGCCGCGGCGAGCAGATCGGCCGGCGGCCAGTCGGCAGCGGCGGTGACGGCGGCGACCAGGCCGGGCCAGGCGGGGTCGGTGATGACGGCTTCGGCGATGCGGGTGCCCAGCAGGTGGTGCAGGTCGGCGGTCCAGGGTGGGCGCAGTTTGGTGTCGGTGCCTTCCAGTGTGGGGGGAGCCAGGGTGCCGGCCAGGCGCCACCACAGGGCGGCGGCGGGCATGTCGGTGGGCAGGGGTCCGTGTTCGGCTGCGTCGTGGAGTAGGGCGGGGACGTCGGCGCCGGCGCGGGCGGCGCCCTCGAGGTGGATGGCCAGCCGCGGCCAGTAGGGGTCGTCGGTGAGGTGGGGGTCGATGGTGTGGGCGAGTTGGCGCCAGCGGGCGGCCTCGGCGCCGGCGCGCGTCAAAGCGGCGTCGAGGCGGGAGTGGATGGCGTGCTGGATGATTGCGGAGCGGTTGGCGTGTTGTTCGGGGCCGGTGATGCGGGTGTCAGCTGGGTCGACGTGGTGTGCAGCGCGGAAGACCGCGATTTCGGCGAGCAGGTTGGGGTGGGCGTCGAGCAGCGGGCGCGCCCAGGCGGGCGCGCTGGTGGCGTCCCAGGTGTGCGCGGTGGCGCGGATGTGGTCGGCGAGTTCGCGCACGAGGTCGGCGCGCGCCTGTAGGTAGGTGGCCCAGGTGGGGTCGGTGGTGAGGGTCTCAGGGATGGCGGGCAGCCAGTGCAGCGGGCCGTGGTCTGCGGCGTCGACGCCGCTGGGGGTCGCCAAGCGCCAGTCCAGGACGGCGGCGGGGTCATGCGCATCGCCCAGTGGGGTGGCGGCGGCCTGGTGTAGGGCGTGCAGGGGGTCGTGGCCGTCGATGGCCAGCAGGGCCAGGTGGCGGCGTAGCACGGGCCAGGCCGCCGCGTCGGTGAGGTGATGGCCCAGCTGGGCGGCGGCGGTGTCGATGCGGGCCATGACCTCGGGTCCGGCGTGGTGTTCGGCGGCGGCGGTCAGGGCGTCGGAGTACATGTCGGCGGCGTGGTGGATCCGGTTGACGGGGTCGGTGTCGGCAGCGGCCAGGGTGTGGGCGGATCGTTGGGTGCCGTCGCGGCCCAGGATGGCGGTCAGGACGTCCACGGCGGTTTGGGGGTGGGTGGCTTTGGGGGCCAAGATGCGGTGCGGGTCGGCTTCGGCGGTGGAGACGTAGAGGTGGTTTTCGGTGCGGCCGCGGGTCAGCGCGACGTAGAGCTGTTGGCGGATCAGGCGATCAGAGCCGACGATGTGGCAGGTGCCTTCGGTGTCGCGGTGCCCGGCGGTCATGCCTTGGGCGGCGTTGATGGTGCTGGCGTAACCCAGGGTGGTCCAGGTGCTCACGTAGCGGGCGGGCAGCCGTACCGGGGTGGCCGCACCGCGCAGCGGGACGACGGTGATCGAGCCATCGTCGTGCACCGCTTGGATGATCCAACGGTGCCCGTTTTTCACCCAGGCGCCATGCGTGGTGGTGCGCAGCCAGCGGGCGTTTTTGCGGGTGGCGACCCAGTCGCCGGCCGAGGCGGTCAACCCGTCGGCCAGGGTGACGGTGGCCGCCGAATCCTTGCCGCCCGTGGTGGCTGGGGTGTGAGTGAGCCGGTCGAGGCGGGCGCGTTCGTTGAGCGCGGCAACCAGATCGTTGGTGGGGGCTAACAGGATGGAGTCGCGGCCGGCGGCGCGGTCGGCGGCCCACGCGCTGTAGGCCAACTCGGCGGCGGTGTCCTCGGCGCCGACATGGACGCGGTGGTGGTCGATGTAGAAGCCGATTCCTGCCGGGTCGCCGGCGCGGATGGCCAGGCTGGCGGCGGCTTCGGCCGTGCCGGTTTCGGGGTGGGTGAAGCGCACGACGGTGCTCAGCGTGACGGTGTCGTGGCGCTGCGCCAGGTCGGCCAGGACACCGCCGGCCGAGACCGACGCGAGCTGTTGGTCATCGCCGATCAGGCGCACACTGGCGCCGCGCGCCAGAGCGTGGGCGATGAGGGTGTCGAGGTCGGCGGTGCAGGCCATGCCGGCTTCGTCGACGATGAGCAAGGTGTCGGCACCGATGCGGTCGAACCACACTCGGGCCGGGTCGTCGGCGGGCGCGGGGGTGCGGTGGCCGGTGTCGGCCAGTGCGATGAGTTTGGCGATGGTGTCGGTGGGTGAGGCGAGGTCGTGGGCCAGAACTTCGGCGGCGCCGGCGGTGGGCGCCAGGCCGACGACGGTGCCGCCGCTGTTGCGCCAGGCGGCCGCCAGGGCCGCGGTGGCGGTGGTTTTGCCGGTGCCTGCGGGGGCCAGCGCGAGTTGCACGCGGGCCCCGGAGGTGGCCATCTCGCGCACCAGGGCGACTTGCCCGTGGTTGAGTTCCACGCCGTGGTTGGCATGGGTTTCGGCCAGCGCTATACCGATGCTGGTGTCATCGACGGTGCGCCCGTCGCCCAGGGTGGCTGCGGCCAGGATGCGCCGCTCGGCGGCCATGATGGCCGCACTGGTGTAGATGGTGGTGTCATGGCGGGTGTAGACGCTGGAGCCGTCGCGCCGCCGCAGCGGCGCTGGCTCGTTTTTTTCGGTGTCAGCGTGGCTGGTCACGGCGATGCTGTGGGTGCCGAGCGCGCTGGCGACGATGCGGTTCACCAGGTCCGGACCGCCGGGGTGGTTGGCGTAACGCAGCGCGCGTTGGGCTTGGGCGCGGACGTGGTTGACCGTCCAGGTGGCCCGGTTGGCGGCGACGGTGGCGATCACCGCCGCGGCCTGCTCCTCGACCCAGTGATCGGTGATCGTGACTTGTTGGGGCAGGGCCTGACCGGTGGCGTTGGCGATCATCGCGGTGAGCGCTCGCTGGCTGCCGAGGACCTCGACGGCTTGTACGCGCCAGGCGTGGCGCTGTTCGGCCAGCGAGCGCGGTTCATGCTTGGTTTGCCGGGTTTCCAAGGTGGCCTGCTGGGACAACGCCAGCATCTCGACCACGGTGGGTTCACGGCCGTGGGTGGTGTGGAACGCCTTGGCCAGTTGGCCGATGCGGTGCTCGATCGCCGCGCTGCGCGAGGAGTATTTCTCGATCAGTTCGGCAGGGATGCAGACGATTTCGCGCACCGGCCATTTGCCGGGTTTGGCAGCGGTTTCGGCGAATCCGACACCCAGTTTCGCGATCGCGTGGGCTTCCAGGCGGGTGTTGTACAGCTCCGAGGCCGCGACCGTGGCGCGGTGTAGCGGGGTGCCGTCTAGGGCCAGCCAGCGCGGGATGCCATCGGCGCCCATGGCTTGCACTTTGTTGCTGATCACCAGGTGGGTGTGCAGGTTGGGGTCACCGGCGCGGGAGTCGCGGTGATCGAAGGCCGCCGCGATCAATCCGGCGGTGTTGACCTGGGCCACACCATGGGCGCCCATGCGCGAAAACGCGGCCTGTTCTTCGAGAAATTGCAGCGTTTCGGCCACGGCTTGGTGGTGGCATTGCTCGATCGCGGCCGCGATCGACGCCGGGGCGATCGCCCACAACGCCGAGACGGATTTGACCGGGGTGAACGTGAGGTCATAGCCGGCCACGGCGGTGGTGGCCGCCCGCGAATGGCGCGCGATGAAGCCGGACAATTCCCGGTCATCGGCGGGGGGCCGAGCGTAGGTTTCGGTGAACATTTCCCGCCCGAGCGCGGTGCGCAGACGGGCCCGGATGTCGGCGGCGATGCTCGCGTGCTCGTCGGCGCCGACGGTGCTGTTGTAGTCGCGGTAGGCCTGGCGCAACCGGGTGACGAACTGGTTCTCAGTGTTATTGATCGCGAACGGGCGACCCAGTCGCGCCGCGGCGATGGCTCCCGCCTGGCCAAGGCCAAAGCCGATCAGGTAACGGGTGATTCGGTCGGCGTTGGGATGCAAGCCTTCCCCGAACAGCGCCTTCATCTGGTCCTCGCTGACCTGCGACCCTGCTGCCACTCCCCACAGGTCAGCCACGATCGGGTCCGACGAATCGCGCGAGACCGGCCGGCCCAGCGCCGCCAGACCGCGGCCCATCCATACCCCGGGGGATTCGCCTTTGGTGCTGTAGTAATCGGACAAGCTGGGGCGTCCACGCTCGGTGGCATCTGCGGCGGCGACTTGCCGGATCAGGTACATGTACCCGTCTCCGGCGGTCAGCTTGTGCAAGCCCATCACCGCGACATCACCACACGTCGACTCTCACATCGCCTCAGGCGTTATGCGACGGCCGTGCCCAACGAATTCGCGTCGCTTAGCTGCCCTAACCAACGGGCCGTTACCGGATCGTGGCCCTGAGTGCAAGAGGTGTGATGTTCGGGGAGTGGTTGTAGTTAGGGTGGCCTAAGTGACGGTGGGCTGGTGTGGTGAGTGGTCGGGTCCGGGCATAGCGGGTGGGGACGGTGGTGAGATTTTTTGGTTCGGGTGCGGCGTAAGGGTTTTGGGGGCTTTAGCGTGAGGTGCATGGGAAACAAGGCGGTGAGCAAGGAAGCCCGGCGGGCCGCGCGCGAAGCGGCGGCCGCGGCGGCCGAAGCAGTGATTCGACGCACTAAGGCCAACGTGGAGGATCTCGCGGCCTTCTTCGACGCGCGCGATCGAGCCGAGGCGGTCGATGTGTGGTTGGGCGAGCGGCAGCAGGCGTTGGCCGAGCAGGCCGCGCAGCGGCGCGCTGGCCAGCGTCTGGCGTGTGGGACGGCGCTGCGGTCGATGCGTGATCGGGGGGAGACGCTGCGCGAGATCGCGCGCCTGGCCGGGGTCAGCGAAAAAGCAGTGCGAGAGTTCATCCGGGAAGCCGAATCGCCGCGCGCGGTGACTGAGGAGGCCGAGCGGCCCACGGGTAGGGGCGAGGCGGCTCCGCTGCAGGCGGCCGAGGAGAGTCGCGGGCCCGGGTAAATGAGCACCCACGAAGCGCCGGCCGTTGAGCTTACTGCGGAGCCGGTGTCAGCGCGGGTATAGCACAGCCCGGGCGTTGTCGGTGTGCGCTGAGATGCTTTCGGGGACGCGCACTCTAGGGCCGCTGGGACCGAAAGCAAATGGGAGGCACGGGGGGTTTCGCAACCGCTACGTCTTGTGGTGGATCCGCGGGGGCACTGTGAGGAGCTGCTGCGGTTTGAAAGCAACGTCGTTCGCGGCCCGGGCGCGCATGACTGCGCGATCTGGTGTTCGGCGATCGGCGCGGACGGCTATGGCCGATTCTGGTTGCGCCGCATCAGCACCCGGGTCATGGGTGCGCCAACCGGTATGAGCTGGCCGCGGCTTTGAACGGTAAGCCGCTGGAGCCGTGGGTGCACGCCCTGCATAGCTCCGATAACCCGGCGTCGTCTTACGGCTCGCCCGCGGGTTCGTTGGTTACGGATTCCCGTTATCAAGCCAGCGCTGCATCACCACCGCCCCGACCGGCCCACGCCATGTGGACTAAAAGTGGAAGCGCTTGCCGTTGATGGCGCTTCGATGCCCGCCTATACGGGCAGAGGATCGGCGCCGGAGCCGCTCGCGTGCATGGCAACCTGTTTCGCTAACCTTGTGCATTCCCGGCTAGGCTAGGGCGTCGCTGGCCGGTAGTGCGCGGCCGAGTTCCGCAACTTCCAAATCTGTTCTGGGCAGAGCAGGTTGACCGCATACGAAACCAGGTAATTCGCCGCGAATTCGTCGTTGGGTGTCACGTCCCTTTTCACATCACCCATCACGTCGGCGTAACTCTCACCTTGGCCGACCTCACCGCAGATCACGTGGCCGTAGGCGATCGCGTCGTTACCAGGAAAATTGTAATGCCGCCGCACCATCACGTCGTAGACATACTCGACCTCAGGCGCAGGAGCAGCATGCGCACACGGTATGGGCACCTGCGCGGTCACGACGACACCGGCTACGACGAGCATGGCGACGCGCGACTTCCGGTGTTTCATGGCGGGCGCTCCTTCGTAGTTGTTACTCGACGCTCGACATCCATGGACGAGGAGATTCCCGACTTCGCATTAGCTCCCCAAGTGCGGGCAGCCGAGCCAATAGCCCTGAAAAGTCGACGACTCATCGCCGGCCCTCGCAACCGTCGAAGAACGCTCCCGGTCGGTGCGTTTCCATCGCGCAGCGATCGGCGAATGCGATCACGGCCCGGGCGTACGATCCGCCGAGCCGGTGATGTTCGATGTTGTGTCCCGCACACCGCCACAACGAGGCTTCGACAAACGGCGCACCGGAGAAGTGGCGTGCGAACTCGCCAACTCGCTCCGGCGACGCTTCCCATAGTCCGTCGAATTCCGCGAGCACGTAATGCACCGGAACGTCAACGAGTGGAGCTACTTTCGGGACGTCGTCCGCCCACCTCGTGTTGATCTCCACGAGGTCCCCCGACGGGGTGGCCACGCCCAGATCCGCAATGTCGGCCAAGGTGGTCGTCTTCAACGTCCAGTCCGGTCCATAGAACAGCGAACGGCCGAAGTCCGGCGGCATGCTCATGACGATGCCGGCCGGGACGTGCCGCAGTAGCTCGCCGGGGGCCGGCGCAAGAACGTCGGCGACCCCGGAAATGGCCAGCCCGAGCAACGGCCAGGAGCTTTTCTCTGTTGCCACGTGAATGGCGACGGCCGCACCGATCGAGTGCCCGATGAGCACAATGCCCGGGCGACCATCGCCCAGCTGTCGCCATACGTCGCTGATGGCTTCGCGCACGATACTCGCCGCCTGGGCGAAAGAGGGCTGGCGGCGGGCGGATTCGTCGTCGGCAGGGTAGCCGGGACGATTGAGCGCGACCATCGGGAACGCTTCCTTACCTGCCTCAATCGCCAGCGCACAAGCCGGCGCGTCGAAGTAGCGGCTGTCGAAACCCCCGCCATGCAGGCATACGAGCAGCGGTGTGTCCCGCCGGGCCGCGGTGGTCCAACGGCCGCTGAGCCGCGTCACCCGGCCAAATTGGCCACAGCATGGAACAGACATCCTTGCGACCTCCCGCGAGGGTAGAGCGGTGCCAGAGCGTGTCAAATGCCCCGGAAATCCCAGAGCGGCGGCGGCATCCCCCGCTCCACGTAATCGACGACGCGGAGGTGCAGGGCTCTCGCACGGTCGAGTGATTCCGAGGGGCTGATCCAGTCGACATAGGGCTGACTGCCAAAGGCCGAAACATGCGTCTGAAAGATCGCTGCCATCTCCGCCTCGGCACCGAAGCTGACGTCGAGCCCAAGCCAGAACGTATAGATCCAGGCATCACCCTCGCCTTCCCAATAGCCCACGCGGCAATAGCCGGGGTCACTTCGAAGGGCTGCCCACCGTTGCGCCGTGATCGGCCTGCCGTCGCGGTCGAAGAACCGGTCCGTCGTGCGGACGCGTGACATCACGCGCATTCCCGCTCCCCGCAGGTTGGTTGCGGACGCAGCAGCGTAGGCCGGGTCACGGCAAGCCCGCACTGGGTAGGTCAAGCGTTATTGCGTCAAGTCGCGAAAGTTTCGAGCCCTCCGGGTCGCAGGAATGTGTGTCGGCGCTCGACAGGAGGAAAAGGATGCGTCGTCCCGGTCCGCCCAATGCGCACGAAACCGCGATCCGATTGCCGATGTCGAGTCGGTCGGTCACCGCGCCGCCGGCAACGATGTGCTGGAACTGGTGGGCCAGCGTCATCGACGTCCAGACACCTCCGTAGGCATCAAGCGCGATGCCGTTCGGCGGTCCCGCCAGTCCGTCGGCGAAGATACGACGATCGGATAGTGTCCCGTCGACGTCGATACTGAAGCCGGTCAACCGTCGGCCGACGGACTCAGCGACGATCAGCGTCTTTCCGTCGGCGGTGATGCCCATCCCGCTGGGATGCTGCAGACCGGCGGCGCCGATTGTCGCGGTGCCGCCGGGGTCGATTCGCACGATGACGCCTTCACCCGGGCACCCGACGTAGGCGTGGCCGAGACCGTCGACCACCATGTCGCCGAGGTCGGCTGGCACCGTCTGGCTCAAATCGACGTGGGTTGAGACGGTTTCGCCGTCGTAACGCAGTATGCGTCGATCGGTGGCGGACGCGATCAGGAGCGAGCCGTCGGGGCGGAAACCCAGCCCCGACGGAGTACGGCCGGGCAGGGGCAGGGTGGTCATGGAGCCCCGCAGGTCGACCGTGTGCACCGCCTCGCCGACGGTGTCGGAAAACCACAGAAGCCCCTCGAACCAGCGTGGGGCTTCGCCCGAACAGAAACCGTCCGCCAGTGGCTTCAGGACCGCCTGGCGTGAAACATCCGTCCCGTACATCGATATATAATATCTAATCCTGCCTTAGGTGCGCTAGCCGCCTTCGCCGGCTGCTCAGCGGGCGGGCGCCGAAGCTCACACGGGCGTGAAGTCGGAAATCAACCATCGTCCGCCGATCCGGTCCAAGGTGACCCTCACGCTGGAGGCGGTGGCGCTCGGCGCGTCGGCGCCGATGGTGATGGTCTGGTTGACGAAGACCAGCACCACCGCATGACCAGGACTGGCCGATACCGATGCCACCGCCGGGACGGTCACCACTGCCGAAATCTGTTTCTGTTTGGCGCCAGGAATCACTACGTCATGGATGAGCGAGGTGTAGGAGTCGCGGAAACTGCCGGTCAGCCTGTCGCGGGCCGCTTCCAAATCCTTTTCGACGGTGTCGGGCTGATAGGCCAACAGCGCGATGGTGCTGTCCTTGGCGGCCTGCATCGATTCCAGCCGGGCCGTTTCGGCATCACGCAAAGACGCATCCTGCCATTTCGCAAAGCCTGCGGCCATTGCGAGGATCAGCACCAGCCCCGGCAGCACCCCGAAGGCGAGTACACGCATCCACGACAGACCGACTTTGCCGCGGTCGGGGTCTTCGGCTCCGGGCTTTACTGCGTCCGCGGCATCATCCGGACATTCGGTCGTGCCGTCGGTTGCCGGGACCGCCACGGTCGGTTCGTCGGTTTCGCCCGGCTGGGGCGCGTCGCCGCAGCCTATGTCGGCTTCCGCGGTTTTCCCGTCGGTCATGTCATCTGTGTCGACAGCCACACTTTCCTCAAATCCATTGGGAGACATCGTCCTTGATGCCCGGTTGATCAAGGGACGAATTCGACGTTGAAAACCTTGGCGCCGTCGCCCACCTTCTGCACGTCGATCCGCATTCGCCAGGCCCGCGGTGGTTGTTCGGCAGCCCCGACGTTCGATGTGGTGACGTGCACGGCGACCAGCACCCGCGCCTTGTCGTCGTCGACAGATTCCAGACCGGCTCCCGTGATCTGGCCTACCGACTTCGATTGGGCCTGCTTCACGATTTCGATGAACGGCTTGGACCGCTTCTGAAAATCGTCGTAGAACCGGCCGGTCGCCGAGTCCAGGATCCGTTGCACGTCGGCGTCCGCTTCGGTGTAGCTGATCGTGGTCAAGTTCAGCGCGCCCTGCCGAGCGACCTGCACGAAAAGCTGGCGCTGCTTTTCGGCCCGGTGCTCTTGGTAAGCGCGGTAACCGAACCAACCACCAGGGCACCCAGCACCACCGCCGCCAAGGTCCCCAAACCAACGCCATGCGCATGCCGGAGCGCGGACGCTCGCCGGCCGGCGACCTGTCGGACCCTGCGGACCCTTCCTGGCCGTCGGCATCCGACTGCGTGGCAGGCTCCGTGTCGGTCTGCGTGGCCACATCGTCGATGGGCTCAGGCGGCCGTTCCGGTACTGTCATCGGCGCTTTCGAGGCTCGCTCAGTTGCCGCGGCGGTATCAACATGCTTTGCCATGTTTGCTCCTTCGGGACGTTCTGGGCGAGATTGGTTTGGGTGTAGACGTGCCCGTCCGGTCCGATGTACGTCCCGGTGGCCGGGTCGTACTGCGCGGCCGCGATCGGCGGGGGCGCGGGCGCCGGCGGAACGTCGGCCCGCGGCGGGGATCCCGGCGGCAGTTGCGGGAATGTCCTGCTCCGGACAGGGTGGCGTTCGGGTCGCCCTTCCAGTTCTCGCCGTCGTTGAGCGGCACGTACTTCTCGTCGCTCTCGCACAGCTTCACGGTCGCGGCGCGCTTGCCCGGGCGCGTCTCGCATGGCGTGTTGCGCGCGCCGCGCACATTGAACATCGAGTCTTGCGGTATCCGGCAGTACAGGTCGCCGTCGGGCCGGTCGGGCGGTCCCCAGGTCGGACGGCGCTCGCATTTGCTGGACCGGTAGGAAGCCGGTGGTGCACGGCGGCGGAAGGTTGAGGTTCAGGTTGAAGCTCAGGTACGCGCCCTTGTAGTCCTGCTTGGTGTTCAGGTTGGGCACCAGAGCGCCCTGCATGGCGGCGGTGCCCTGCGGCAGCAACACCAGCAACTGTTCGAGGTCGTTGCGGTAGGTGACGCCACATCGCCGATGCTGACCAGGTTGGCCAGCAGCAGTCGGCAGCGTCGGCTGCAGTCGCTCGAAGAGCTGGCGGGCCTCGTCGGCGGCCGGCGCCCCCGTTTTCGAGCACACCGGCGACAGCACTGTCCTGGGCTTGCAGCTGCCCGGTGATCGTGGCCAGGTGTGCCGCCCACGCCCGGACGGCGTCCGAGGTGTCGGTCTGCGAATCCAGCACCGGCTGCGACTGGTCGATCAGCGCGGTGAACGGGTCGAGGTTGTTGCGGGCATCGATGGCCAGGGCGGTGGAACCCTTGACGAACCGCTGGATTTCCGGGCCGAGCCCGCCTACCGCGGTGTATGCCTCGTCGATGGCGGTCTTCAGGTTGTCGCGCGGGATCGCCTGCAGGCCCCGGTTTGTCGCGTCCAGCAGGCTGTTGATGTCGGGCGGCACCGAAGTCCGGCTGCGCGGGATGACGTCGCCGTTCTTCAGCGGCGTCGACGTGCCGTTGCGCGGCAGCAGCGCGACGTATTGCTCGCCGATCGCGTTCTCGCTGTGGACCTCGGCGTCGAGATCGGACGGGATCGCCACGCCGGAGCGCAGCGACAGCACGGCTGCAACACCGGTGTCGGTGAGGCGAACACTCTTGACGCGGCCGACCTCGATGCCGCGATAAGTCACGTTGGCCCGCTGGTACAGCCCGCCCGACTGCGGCAGTTCGACGGTGACGGTGTAGCGCCCGACGCCCAACATCGCCGGCAACTTGATGTAGCCGAAAACCATGATCGCCGCCGGCGACCAGGGATACCACGATGAAGAGCGCCAGCTGGATCTTGATCCTCGTCGAGTGGTCATATCAGGGGCCCTGGTCGAGGTGGTACGGCACGACCAACGGATTTCCGGCGGTGTAGGGGCTGGGCATCTGCCCGATCGTGCGGCCCCACTGCATCTCCAGTTCGGTCAGGTCGCCTTCCCAGCGGGTGCCGGTGAACAGACCCGAGTCGAGGCGGCTCAGCGTCAGGTCGAGGACAACGTGATGTTGGCGTAGTCGCCGCGGAACCAGTTGTCGAGCGTCTCGTTCGGCCAGGGATAGGTGGCCAGGAAGCTCAACGAGCGGGTCAGCGCGGGGCCGGCGTTGGCCAGCGACTCCAGCACCGGTCCGATGTCGCGTAGCTCTTGGACCAGTGCCTCCTTGGTCTGGTTGGCCGAGTCGGCCGCCAGCGCGCTGAACTTGCCCAGCTGATCGAAGGCCTCGGCCAGGTTGTCTCGCTCGTTCTTGAGCACGCTCAGCGCGTCGGGGATCGTCCGTAGCGCCGTGTCCATCACGGGCTTGCTGTGCGGCGAACTGACCGACGAGCTTGTTGAGGCTGTCGGTCGCGCGCGATGATGTCGTTCGGTCTGGTCGTTGAGGTGCGCGATGAACTCGTCGAGCTGTGTGATGAGGCTCCGGAGGTCTTGCTCGCGGCCGGCGAAGGCGGTGCTGAACGCCTTGGTGATGTCCTGAACCTGGCCGATCCCGCCGCCGTTGAGCAGCGCCGACAGCGCCGCCAGCGTCTGCTCGGTGGTCGGGTAGGCAGACCCTGAAGACAGCGGGATGAGCGACCCGTTGTGGAGCTTGCCCTCGCGGCGTGACGTCGGTCGGGCGGCGCCAGCTCGATGTGCAGCGAGCCCAGCAGGCTGGTCTGACCGACCTTGGCGGTCGCGTTGGCCGGCAGGTTGACATCGCCGTTGAGCCGCATCGTCACCAGGGCGTGCCAGCCCTGCCGCTCGATTTTGGTGACGTTGCCGACCGTCACGTCGCCGACGCGGACCCGGGAGTTCTGCTGGATGTTGGTGACATCCGGCAGCTGAGCCTGGATCTCGTAGGAACCGGGACCGCCTCCCTGCGGTACCCGGGCAGCGGTAGCGAGTTCACGCCGCGCCAGCCGCAGCCGGACACCGCCACGGCAAGCAGCAACCAGCGACGGCAGCGGCGCGAAGCCAGCGGGTTCGCATCATGGCGCCTCCCGCCGGCGGCACCATCATCCCGGCCAGCCCGTCGGCCGGATTCGTGGCAATGGATTCGGGCCGGAGTGCCGTCGGGGCCTCGGCCGGCGTCGCCGGCGGTGCCTGCGTCGGCAGGAGCGGCGCTGCCGCGTCCTGCGGCGGAGTCGGTAGCGGCGGAACGTAATCCGGCCGCAGCCAGTCCTCGCTGTAGGTGATCTCGTTGGGCCGCGCCTGAGCGCCGACGAAGAGGTTCAAGCCGATCGGCAGGAAGTTGTACTGCCGGTTCTTGATGATCGGCGCCAGGTATTGCACGCACAACTTCGCCGACTGCTCGGCGCCCAGGCGCGACGCCGCCTGGATGGCGCCACAGAGGAACGAAATCGGGTCGGCGAAGTTGTTGATGACCGCGATGCCCGTCAACGCGCCCTGCGCCGGTTGGTAGATGTTGACGAAGTTCTGGAAACCGTTGGGTGCGACGTGCAGGCCTGTTTGACGTCGTCGAGGCTGTCGACGACGCGCCTGGTCACGAGGCCAGTTTGTCCGACGTGGTGCCCAGTGATTCGCGGTTTTCGGCGACGAAGCGCTGTACGTCGCCGACGGCGGTGTTGAGGTCCCTGACGGCGTTGGCCGACCTCGTTGGGGCTCGTTGGCCAGCAGCGCTGTCACGCCCGCGAGGTTCCGTGTTGAGCTGGCTCATCAGCTCGGTGCTGGACTGCAGCGCCGACACCAGGATCGACAGGTTCTTCACTGTGCCGAAGATGTCGTTGCTGTGGTCGCCCAGGGCCGAAAACGCTTGCGAGAGCTTGATGATCGGTGTCGCGGATGTTGGCGCCCTGGCCGCGCAGGTTGTCGGCGGCGGTGTTGATGAACTCACCCAGGGTGCTCACACCGCCCGGTTCGGTGGGCTGCAGCGTAGTCGGTCAGCTTCTGCAGCTGCTGCGCGGAAGTCGTCCCATTCGACCGGGACGGCGGTGCGGTCCTGCGGGATGACGGCGTTGCTCTGCATCGTCGGTCCCCGGGTGTACGCGGGCGTCAGCTGGATCGCCCGCGCGGTGACCAGTGACGGCGACAAGATCACCGCATTGGCGTCGGCGGGCACCTTGTACTTGTCGTCGACCCAGAAGTGAACTTTCACGCGCTGCGGCTGCGGCTCGATCTTGTCGATCTTTCCGACGGCCACACCGAGGATCCGAACCTCGTCACCGGCGAAGAGCCCGTTGGTGTTGTCGAAGTAGGCAATGACGTTGGTATGCCGGGCGGCATCCGCGGATCGCGACGCGGTGAAAAGCCCGGCGATCAGCGTGAGCACCAGGACGGCGGCGAGGCCGAGCCTGGCCTTGCATAACCGGATCACTGCCCTGCCCCTGTTCGTGAGTCCGCTGGACCCGAACCGCGGCGCCGGCGTCGCGCCTGGCGTCGGAAGCGGTACGCACTCGTGCACATCGACCGGACCGGGCGGGACGCGGAGCGGTGGGCGTCGGTGGCGGCGTATAGCCCGCCGGCGGCCCCGGCGGCGGGCCGCCCGGTGGTGGCGCCGGAGGCGGCTGGCGGTACGGATAGCGTGGATCACCGGGGTTACCGGTGATCGCGTCGGGCAGCGTGCGTCTCGGCTCGCCGCCCTGCCCGGTCCGCGGATAGGGCATGGGCAGCGGCGGGGTGCCCGGCTGGCCGGTCTGCGGATCGTTCAGCTGAGACGGCAGCAGCACGTTGGGGTCCAGGCCCAGGTCGGAGAACGCCGCATCGATGAACGGCTGGGTGAACTGGCCCGGCACCAGGTTGGCCAGGTAGGCCTTGAAGAACGGGCCCGACGACACCGTTTCGCCCAGCGCCATCACGTATTTCGGGAATTTATTGACGACGTTCTGGACTCTTCTTTGTGGTTGTCGAGGATGGTCAGCACGCCGTTGAGCTTGTCCAGCGCCGGCCGCAGCTGAGCGCGGTTGTCGGCGACGAATCCCGACAGCTGCTTGGCCAGGGCGGAGATGTTGCCCGAAATCTGGTCGAGCGCGCTGACTTTGCGTTTCGCAGCTGGGCCAGCAGCGCATTGGTGTTGGCGATCAGGCTGACCACCTGGTCGGCGCGCTGCGCCAGCACACCTGTCACCTTGTTGGCGTTGGCCAGCAGATTGCGCAGTTGGCTATCGCGTTTGTCGAGCGTCTGCGAGAGCCGCGCCACACCCTCGCACCGCGACCTTCAAATCCGGCGGGGTGTCCCGGAATGTCTGTGCCAGGGTCTTCAGCGCGTCGGACAGCTGGGTGGTGTTGAGGCCGCTGATCGTAGTGGTCAAATCGCCTAGCGCATCGGGCAATTGGTAAGGCGGGGTGGTGCGGTCGACCGGGATCGGCCCGCCCAGGCGGCCGTCCCCGCGCGGGGTGACTTCGAGGATCTTGCTGCCGAGCAAGCTCTTGGTCTTGATCGCCGCCTCGGTCCGGTCGCCGAGCCGGATGTCCTTGGCGACGTCGAATTTGACCAGCACCGTGTTGCCGTCGAGGTCGACGCTGGACACCTGCCCGACCCGGAAGCCCGGCGACCTGCACGGCGGCACCGCTTCGCAGCCCCCCGGCCTCGGCGAAATAGGCCGCGTAGTCGTTGCCACCGGAGAAGAAGGGCAACTTGTCGTATTCCAGGGCCGCCACGACGATCCCGGCGGTCAATGCGACACCGACCGCCCCGATGAGCAAGCGGATTGCGTTCGGTAAAAGATTTCATTTGGGCGTACACCGCCCGGTGCTCTGGCCGGCCAGCTTCACATACACCGGCTGGCCCCCCTTTGCCGTTGACCTTCAGCGCTACATCGCAGATGTAGAAACTGAAGAAATCGCCGTAGATACCCTGCCTGGTGAGCAGCGGTACTTGTCGGGAAGTGTCTGGAGCAGATGATCGAGGTAGTCGTGGTCGGCGACCGCGATGGCCGCCGGCCCGGTCGCCCTCATGGATGACCTTTTGCCAGGCCGGTCGGGCCTGCGATAGCAGGTCGGCGATCGTCCCGGCCGCCTCGTTCGCCGTATGCCACGCTGTTGCTGATGTCGGCCTTGCGGGCGGCGAGACCCTTCATCAGTTCGGACAGCGACGTGACCGCCTTGTCGAACTGTTTAGCATTGTCGCCGAGTGAACCCAGTACCACGTTCAGGTTGGTGATGACTTGCCCGATCAGCTCATCGCGGTCTGCCAGCGTGTTGGTCAGCGCCGCGGTCTGGGTGAGGAACGAGCCGATTGTCGCGCCCTGCCCCTGGAAGGCCTGAATCAATTGCCCGCTGAGGGCATTGACTTGATCGGGGTCCAGGGCGCGAAACAGCGGCCGGAACCCGCCGATCAGCGCGTCCAGATCCAACGCCGGCTCGGTGTGCGACAGCGGGATCGTCTGCCCGGGCTTGAGCGTCTCGACACCGCCGGCGCCTTCCTCGAGCGCCAGGTAGCGGCCGCCGATCAGGTTCTCGTAGCGGATCGCCGCCCGCGCAGCCCTCGGTGAGGACCACCGAGTCGTCGGCCGAGAACTCGACCACTGCGATCGTGTTGTCCCGGATCCGAGATGTTCTCGACCTTGCCGACCTCGACGCCGGCGATCCGGACGAAGTTGCCGCTTCTCCAAGCCCTGTCACGTTGGAGAACTCGGCCTGGTACGTCTTCCCCGCTGGAACCGCAGCTGCGCGAAGATCGCCAGCAGCGCGAAAGTACCCAGCGCGCAACAGCACAGGAATATCGGCAAGCGCGCCAGATGGCACCTCGCAGCTGGTGATTCACGGTTCGGTCCTCAGTCGGTCAGGGTACGGGCGGCGGCACCGGGCCGGGTGCTGGCGGCGGCGGCGGAACCCCGGGGTAGAGCGGCGTGCCGTCGGGTCCGTAGAGCGGCGCGCCGTAGGGCGGCGCCCCCGGATAAGGAACCGGACCGATGCCGGCGGCCCCTTGCCATGGATGGCGGGTGGTTCCGGCACCGCCCGGGTGACCGGGAAGTAGTTGATCCACCAGGGGTGACCGATGCCGGGGTTGGGCCGCACGTCGAGACCAGTGCCCCAGCCGGTGTCGGTGACCAGGTAGCGCACCGGGTAGTTCTTGCTGGCATCGGGCAGCGATCCGCAGCCGGGCTTGCCGCCGGGCCCGCCCTTGGCCGCGACGATCGGCAGGTTGTCCGGGTATCGGTACGGGTCGTTGCCCCAGCAGGACGCCGGCGTCCAGGATCGCCGAATACCCGTTGGCGCCACCGGTTTCCTCATAGCCACCGTTGTCCAGGAACCACTTCGCGCCGAGCAGCAAGCAGGTGTACTCCGGGTTGTACTTCATCAACAGGTTGGTCGTCGGCTCGAGCAGGTTGATCGAGCGGATCAGGTTGCTTTTGTTGGGCGCGAGTAGGTTGATGCCGGCGTGGGCGAAGCCGATGATGTTGAGCAACAAGGTGTCCAGCGCATGGGCGTGGTCCGTGATCGTGGTGCTGGTGGTGCTCGCCGCGTTCAGCACGGTCAGGATGTTCTGGGCGGCGGCACCGTAGGTCGTCGCTGAATCCTTTGAACGACCGCAAGTCCCGCTGCACCGTATCCATCCGCGGATTGATGGCCAGCAGGACCTGGTTGGCGGCGGTGGTGGCCTGGCCCATGCGCTCGCCCTGGCCGCGCACGCCGTCGGCGAAGGCAGTCAGCACCGCGTTGAGCTTGTCGGGATCGATCTGGTGCAGCACCCCGACGAGGTTCTGGAACACCGTGTTGACTTCGGTACTGACGTTGCGGGACACGCAGCACTGCCCCGGCGGCCAGTCGCTTGCGGCTGGGGTTGGGCGGGTAGATCAGGTCGACGTATTTCGCGCCGAACGCCGTGGTGGCCCGGATCTCTGCCTGGACGTTGGCCGGGATGTACTTGATCTGGTCGGGGTCGATCTCCAGCTTCAGGCGCACCGGTTCGTTTCCGCCCGACGATCCCCGCGACCCGGCCCACCTGGACCCCGCGCAGCTTGACCTTGGCGCCGGACTCCATCACCAGACCCGAGCGGTCAGAGGTCAGCGTGACCGGGACGTAGGAGTTGAACGATCCGTTGAAGAACGCCGAGCACACTCCCACGAAGCCGACCATCGCGACGATCAGGAGCAACCGTCCACAACGCCGGGCGGATGCGGCCCTCCCGTTTCTTGGCCCGTCTCCTGGCTGGCATCCCGCTACCCCGAGAAGTTGAAGTTGCCGGACTGGCCGTAAATGGCCAGCGAGACGAACAGCGTCACCAGCACCGCAGAGATCAGCGAGGTGCGCACCGCCCGGCCGACGGCCTCGCCCACCCCGGCCGGGCCACCGCGCGCGGTGTAACCCGTAATAGGTGTGCACCAGCATGACGACCATGGCCATGAGCGACCGCCTGAAAGAACGACCAGATCAGATCTGTCGGGTTCAGGAACGTGTTGAAGTAATGGTCGTACACGCCCACCGACTGGTGATACACGGCGGTGGTGCCGAAACGTGCCGCGAAGAAAGACATCAGTACTGCGATGCAGTACAAGCGGGATTACCACGATCACCCCGGCGACCACCCGCGTCGACGCCAGGTATGGGATCGATCGGATGCCCATCACCTCCAGCGCGTCGATCTCCTCGTTGATCCGCATCGCGCCCAGCTGCGCGGTGGCGCCGGCACCGATGGTGGCGGCCAGGCCGATGCCGGCGACCAACGGCGCGATGATGCGAACATTGACGTAGGCCGAGACGAAACCGGTCAGAGCCTCGACGCCGATGCCGGCCAGCGAGTTGTAGCCCTGAATCGCGACCACCGCGCCGGCCGACAGCGTCAGGAAGGCGACGATCACCACCGTGCCGCCGATGACCGCCAGCGCGCCGGTGCCCAGGCTCATCTGCGCTATCAGCCGGACGACCTCGCCGTTGTAGCGCGAAATCGCGGTTCCCGACGAGCGCAGGGTCTTGCCGTAGAACTGGGTCTGCTCTCCGATGCGGTTCCAGCCGTCGACCCAGCGCTTCACCGTGCGCCGGAGCCGGGGATACAGCGTGCTGGGGGCGGCCTGGATCACATCGTCGCCTTGATACCCACGGCGGTCGCGATGGTGTTGATCAAAAACAACGCCATGAACGCGAAGACAACGGTTTCATTGACCGCGTTGCCGACTCCGGCGGGGCCGCCCCCGACGGAGATGCCCTTGTAGCAGGCGATCAGGCTGGCGGCCAGTCCGAACAACGCGGCCTTGACCAGCGCCACAATAACTTCGGGCAGGCCGATCAGCAGTGTCAGACTCGCGGCGAATGCACCCGGGGTGACGTGCTGGATGAAGACCGCGAAGAAAAAGCTGCCGGTCAGGCCGACGAGCGTCACCGAGGAAGACAGCGCCAGCGCCACCACGGTGGCGGCCAGCACCCTCGGCACCACCAGCGCCTGGATCGGATTGATGCCCATGACGCGCAGGGCGTCGAGTTCTTCCCGGATGGTGCGGGCGCCGAGGTCCGCGCACATCGCGGTGGCGCCCGCCCCCGCGACGACGAGCACCGTCACCACCGGGCCGATCTGGGTGACCGCGGTCAGTGCCGCGCCGGTTCCGGAGAAGTCGGCGGCCCCGAATTCGACCAGCAGGACGTTGAGCGTGAACACCGTCAGCACGGTGAACGGGATGGACAACATCAGCGTCGGCAGGATGGACACCCGCGCCACGAACCACGTCTGCAGCAGCAACTCCCGCCAGGCGAACGGCCGTCGCGGTATCAGGAACAACGTGTCGAGGGCCATCGCGAAGAAATCGCCGACCGAGCGCAAGGGCTTGGAGGCGCTGTACGTAGAGACCAATCTCACCCCCTCCCCACGTAACCCGAAGGTGCGTAATCGTGCTGTGGAAAACATGCTGCGCTGCTCGATACTATATATCTGATTTACGGCCTTGGGTCCAGTAGTTCCCGTCAATCGCCGTTCCGCCGGTAGGCCGACGGCCCGACTCCTCGTGCAACCACGGGTGACCGGCAGCGGACACGCCAACCCGGCGGTCCGCCGGTAGCCGACCGGCCACGTGCGACGGGCGGGACCCGCGCACGAAGGCGGTCTCAACCCTATTGGGAGAAGGCGCCATACTCGCTGTGAACGGAATCCCGGCACGCGCGGTCGAAGCCGACCGAACACTAGATAAAATATCTCTCGGTGGAAGGGAGGTGCGGGCAGTTGACCCGGTTCGCGGTGCTCGTCAAGCAGATCCCCGCCTTCGAGGAGATGGCACTGGGCCCGGGCGGTCGTCTGGTTCGCGACGGGATCGTCCTGGAAATGAGCGCTTACTGCCGCCGGGCGGTGAGCAAGGCGGTCGAACTCGCGGCAACCCGTCCCGGTTCCTCCATCGTCGTCTTCACGCTCGGTCCCCCGGCGGCCGAGGACGCGCTGGCCGAAGCGATCGCATGGGGCATCGACCGCGGCGTCCAAATCCGGGGCGTTCTCATCACCGATCCGGCGTTCGCGGGCAGTGACACGCTCGCGACGGCGGCTGCACTCGCCGCCGCCATCGAGCGTGAGGGCCCGTTCGACCTCATCCTCAGCGGCAAGAACTCGCTTGACGCTGACACCGGGCAGGTTCCACCGCAGCTCGCCCAACTTCTCGACCTGCCATTTGCGTCGGGAGTCAAGGCGCTCGCCCTCGACGGAGGCGTCCTCACCGTGGGTTGTGAGCACGACGACGGGTGGATCGATGCCCAAATGCGGTTGCCCGCGGTGCTGTCCTGCGCGGAGCGCCTGTGCGAGCCGGCGAAGGTTCCGCCGGAGCGACGCGCCGGCGTGCAGGGCGCAGCGATCAGCACGCTCGGGGCCGGCGAGCTTGGCCCCGGGCCCTGGGGCACTGCCGCCAGTCTGACCGTGGTCGGCGAGACCCGGCAGCTGTCGGTCCGACGGTCCCGCCAGTTCGACCCCGACGCCACGATCGCCGTCCAAGTGCGAACGGCTGTCCGGGCGCTGCGCGACCGGGGCGCGCTCGACAGCGGCCACGCACCCGAACCACCGGCCCTGGGAACCACCGGCGGGCCGGGTCCGGTCGTCGCCGTCATCGCCGAGTCCGGCCGTGACGTGCTCACTGCCGAACTCTGCGGCGCGGCCGCGCGCCTGGCCGCCGGGGTCTCGGGCTCCATCGTCGTGCTGGCCCCTCCGGGGCTCGGCGCCGAGACGGCCGGGTCCTGGGGCGCCGACCGGGTGCTACATGTCGAGGGAGCCGCCGTCGAGGAGGACATCGCGAGCGCGGTCGCCCGCTGGGCGGGCGACATCCAGCCGTGGGCAATCCTGGCCGGCTCGACCGCCTTCGGGCGCGAGGTCGCTGCCCGAGTCGCCGCGGCGGTCGGTGCCGGCCTCACCGGCGATGCGGTCGACTTGGAGGTCGTCGACGGAAGGTTGGTGGCGTGGAAGCCGGCCTTCGGCGGTCTGTTCGTCGCCGCGATCACCGCCACGTCACCGGTGCAGATGGCCACCGTACGCGCCGGCGTACTGCCGCGATCACGGCCGCGCGTCCACGTGGCAGAGACCGCCTCGATCGCCGCCGCGCCGCGGGGGCGGGTCACCATCCGCCTGCGTCGCCAGGACGACGCCCTCGAGCGCCTCGGCGAGGCCGACGCGGTCATCGGCGTCGGCGCCGGGATCGCGCCGGAGGAGCTGCACCGTCTCGCTCCGTTGCACGAGCTGCTCGGCGCCGAGATCGGCTGCACGCGCAAGGTCACCGACCGCGGGTGGATGCCGCACTCCAGCCAGATCGGGATCACCGGGCGATCGATCTCGCCGCGTCTTTATGTGGCGATCGGCACGAGCGGCAAATTCAACCACATGATGGGTGTGCGATCGGCGGGGACGATCCTGGCGATCAATCCCGATCGCAGCGCACCGATATGGGACTACACGGACGTGGGCATCGTTGCCGACTGGCAGGATTGCATCGGTCTTCTGGTCGACGAGCTCCAACAGCCGCTGGGACACCGCCGGGCCTCGGTCGAGGCGTAAGCGGCGCCTGGCCGGGTCAGGCGCTGGCTTGATCCACGAAGCTACTGAGGCGCCGTTTCCAGTCGGCGGAGCCGGTGCCGTCCTCAACGGGGGTGATCTCGGCGGCCGGCGATGTGCCGCCCTGCGCTTCCGCCGCCGATCGCACCGCATCCAGGTCGGCCATCGCCTCGGCCGCGATCTGCGCGTCGTCACCGCGCGCCTCGCCGCTGCTCCATACCACCGACGTGACCACCGTCTTGCGCGCATCAACGGGCGCGCACGAGACCAGGCGCCGATGCTGGGCCCCGTCCGCAGAGCTGAACACACCATGGACGGAAAACGGCACCTCGGCGGTGACGTCCGCGTACGGGGAATCGGGCTGCGCCAGAAGCGCTTCGATGATTTGCACGGGATTCGCCTGCCACATCGAGGCGTCCGTGTGAATCCTGCGATAACCCGCGTCGCCGTCCCACGCGAGGTCGATGATCGATGTGGCCGGGGCGCCGAGGCACACCCAGATCAACCCGTATCGCTCGGTGCACGGGTGGGTCTTGAGATGCGCCTTTTCCGTGATGGGGAGGCCCGAGGGTTTGTGCACACAACGACCCGCCTCACCGAACGTCCAGCCATGCTTGGGACATACCAGGCAGCCATCGTTCACCACGCCGTTGCTCAGGGTCCCCCTGCTGTGTGTGCACCGATCGGGGGCAGCGATGGCCACCCCGCCGGGACTGCGCCACAAGACGAGGCTGGCGCCCAACAGCTGCACGGCAAGGGGCGCGTCCTCGACATCGGCCGAACGAGCCACCGGCAACCACTGGCGACCCAAGGGCCCGGCCGCGCTGAACACCATGAATGTTCTGGTCATGAAGCAAAATCCCCTCTAGATCGCCGCTGTCGCGGTTACGCAAGCCGCTCGACGGGGCGCGATGGGCCTGCACAGGTGAGGCGGGACGCAAGCGACCTAGGCCCGATCGCCGACGTCCATGTGGCTGAACGTCAGCTCATCGGTCCGGGGCTTCTTGCGGTCCGCTTGAGCCCGGGTCTTCGGCGAAGCGCAAGCGGTCCGCCGAAGGGCCGGGTTCATCGCGGCACCCGCCTCGTGACGTCAGCCCTCTACGGCCTGAAGAGCGAGCCGCTCGATCTCGGCCATCATGATGGCGAACGTCTGCACGGCAGCCTTCGCCGCCCAGATCATCTCGCGCTGGGCGCGGGGCTCCGTGCCGTACTTGACCAGCAGCTCCAGCTCGCCGCCACCGTGGAATTGGTCCTTGTAGGCGTGCAACGCGTTGAACAGCAGGTCCTCGCTGGGAATGCCGAGCCGCTCGGGCAACGAGGAGGAGATCGCCTTGCCCGCCTCGGCCAGCTCTTCCTCGGTCATCAGCTTCATCCGCATCTCGACCGCGGGCTTGGAGTTGATGATCTCCAGCCCGGCGATCGCCGCGAACGACGCCTCCCACGACAGGGTCCGGGCGAGGTCGTCGAGCGCGAGGATGCAGGTCTGGATCACCGGCGGAGGCGGGGTTGCCGCGATTTCGTCACGGGTGATACCGCAGGCCTCGGCCTCCTCGTACAGAACGTCGACGTGGCAGCGGCCGCCGGCGTCCTCGTCACCGACTTCCTCGTCCACGCAGTCCTGGATCAGCTCGCGGCGGACATCCTGGTACGGGCAGCGCGATGAGATCTCGAGCAGCCAGCTGGGGAACCGCCACGCGAAGTATGAGAAGTATTTGAGCGACGTCGCGTGGAACAGGCGCGCCTGGTTCTGGTCGTAGCGGTCCGGAATCACGAACGGCTTCTTCATCATTTCGACCGCCGTCTTGACGACCGCCTCGACCAGTTGATCCTGGAACTCATCGGGTGAGATTTTGCTGGTCCAGTCGGGCACGCCCCGACCCCGACCGTCGTGGGGCAGTCCAGTCATGGGATTCCTCTCGTTGTGGCGGTCTATGCCGTGCGGCGATTTGTATGCCGACTCCGCGCCCGGGCACATCTGGCCACCAGGACAGCGCGAATAGAGAATATAATATCCAATTTGCAGCCGTCAAGGCCCGCCGAACATCTCGGAGGCCGCCCCGCAGCATAGGTGTCGGCGCGCGCGGCTCACCGCTCGTGCCGGCCCGGCCCGCCCGCGACTGCGCGTCGGTGCCGACCTCCTGCGGGCGCATCCACGCGTCCACGCGAAGCGCGTCAACGCGGCGTCAAGCGCACCGGGAGGTTCTCGACGCCGCAGGGCGTCATGATGTCGATGTGGCCGATCCGGTAGGTCGGCGCACCGACAAGCTCGATGTCTCGCGTGCGGGCCAGCAGCTCTTCGAACATCACCCGGATCTCACGCCGGGCCAGGTTGGCGCCCAAGCAGTAGTGGACTCCGTGCCCGCCGAAGCCGACGTGCGGATTCGGGCTGCGGGTGACGTCGAAGCGGAACGGGTCGGCGAACACCTCAGCGTCGCGATTGGCCGACGGATACCACAGACTGACCCGGTCGCCTGCTTTGATCTCGGCACCGCGCAGGACGGTGTCTTTTCTAGCCGTCCGCCGGAATACCGCAACCGGGGATGCCCACCGGACGATCTCGTCCACCGCGGTGCCCATCATCGACGGGTCGCTCCGCAAGAGCTGCATCTGGCCGGGATTTTCGAGCAGGGCCAGCAGTCCGCCGGCGATCGCGTCCCGGGTGGTCTCGCTGCCCGCAATGGTGAGCACCATGAAGAACAGGTCGAGTTCGAGCTCGGTGAGCCGGGTCCTGGAACCATCGGGTTGCTCGACCTCGGCCGTGGTGAGCTTGGTCCACACGTCGTCCGCCGGCGACTGCCGCTTGCGGTCGGCCAGTTCGTGGGCGTAGGCGAACAACTGGCCCATGCGCGCATGCTGCTCCTCCGGCGGCAGCTGTGCGCTCTGGGCCTCGATGGCATGGCGGACCACGTTGAACAGCCCCTCGCGGTCCGCCGTCGGGATGCCCACGATGTCGGCGATCATGTGCACCGGTAGCCGGTAGGCAACCTCGTCGACGAAGTTGCACTCCCCCGACTCGAGCGCTCGCTCGACGATGCGGGCGGCCCACGACCGCGCCCGGTCCTCGAGCATCGCGGTCATTCTGGCCGTGAACCCCTTGTTCACCAGCTTGCGCAGGCGGGTGTGGTCGGGCGGGTCCATCGTGATGAGCATCATCCCGCGGGCGTTGTGATCCCAGTCGGGGATCTTGGGGCCTTCGAATGAGCGGAACGTAACGTGGTCGGCACTGACCCGCTTCACCTCTTCGTGGGTCGACACCACCCAGAACGGGCCACCGAGTTCCCGGACGCCGGCGGTCTCCGGGTGGCGCCATACCGGCGCCTGCTCGCGCAGAACCGCGAACACGTCATGCGGGAACCCGCGCGTGAAGTCCTCTCGGGCCAGGTCGATCGTGTCGAGGGTCGGCGCCACCGATTTCACCGTCATGCCTCGCTCCTTGCGTCGAGCGTGTATGGCCGGCGTCGGCCCGTTCGTTGGGCCGGCGCGCACGACGGGACCGACGAGCGGGTCCGCCGCCTAGGGCGTGCTGTAGGCGTTGGTGACCGCCTGGTAGTGCGAACCCGTGTCGAAGAGCCCGTCGTTGTAGTGGCAGCCGGCGGGGATCCAGTCGAACGTCTTCTGCTCGGCGAACTTGTAGTAGAGGACGCGCCGGCCGGCGTTGTCACCCGTCGGCGGCGGCGTGGTGTGCAGCGCGTAAGCGTCGTGGATCGTGATGTCACCCGGTTCGGTCTCGATTGCGACCACCGGCAGGCCCGCCTCGTCGCCCCAGGACAGATTGTGCTTGGTGTACCGGTGCGACCCGGCGAGGACCAGCAGTTGCCCGTTGGCCGGGTTGGCGTGATCGAGCTGGATGCCGACCTGGATGAAGGGGCAGATGACCGGCCCGCCGCCGAGTGCGGGGTCGATGTGCCAGACAAGGTCACCGTTGCCCTTGACGACGTTGGAGTTCTTGATGAACACCATCGGCCCGTCGAGGCGATCGACGCACACCCGCAGGCCGGGACCGGCGATGTGCGCACATTGGCGCAAACGCGGATCGTGGGCCAGGTCCTCCAGCAAGGAGGAGTGCCGGGCGAGGTAGTTGATCCGGGTCACGACGTCGCTGCCATCCGCGGTCACCGACCACCACGACGTGGGGTCGTCCGGTGTCACCCGCTTTCGAGCAAACTCGATCTCGGCACCGTAGCGCTCGACCTCGTCGCGGGCGAACACCGCTTTGAGATGCAGGTAACCCGCACGTTCGAAAAACCGCCGCATGTCATCGATGTCGTCATCGATCGAGAAGCCGCGGGTCAGATCCAACGGCGCGCCCGCACGGTCCACGAGCGTCTCCGATACCGCCGGACCGTAGATCTCCCGGCCCGAGCACAAGGACTGGATCGCGGGCTCCCAACGCTGCCAACCCGCCAATTCGCCGCGGGCCAGCCTCGCCCGTCCGGTGTTCTCCGCTCCCCGTGCCGTCAACAGCTCATGCAGGAACTCCGAGAAGGTCGCTTCGGACAGCTCCACCAACGTCGCGGCGTCCGCGTCGCCCTCACGGACCTCGACGCCCCGCTGCGATGCCACCCAGGTGAACGTCGTCCCATCGCACCGGAACGCCAGCGGGGGCGCGCCCCTCAGGTCGGCGGCGACCAGATGCCCTCGTCGCTCTACGAGCGCCGGCAACTGCTCGCGATGGAACCGTACGAAGCCGTACGGCTCGAAAGACCGGACGATCGCCGACCGCCACGACAAGCCCCCGTCCGCAACTGCAGCCACCAATTCGCTCCCTCGGGCGGACCCCTCACGGAGAGGTCATGTGAATTTAGTAGATAGTATCCAGTTATTCCCGGGGTGCACTAGAGGTCTAGGACCAGCCGCGGTGAGCGGGAGCGCGACACGCACACCGTCATGGTGTCGCCGGCCGCGTGTTCTTCGGCCGTCAGCACCGAGTCGTGGTGGTCCGGGGTGCCGGCCAGCACTTTTGTCCGGCAGGTTCCGCAAATGCCCTCTTCACACGAGAACGGCACCTGAATGCCGGCCTCTTCGAGGACCTCGATGATGCTGACGTCGGCGGGTACGGTCAGGCTGATCCCGCTGCGTGCGAGCTGGATCTCGAAGGCCTCGCTCGGGCCGTCTAGCGCACCTGCTTTCGGTGAGAAGCGCTCCACGTGCAGTTCGATACCGCGGCTTTCGCAAGCCGCTTCGACGGCGGCGAGCAGCGGCTCGGGCCCACAGCAGTAGACCACCGTGTCGGCCGATCCAGCGGCTTCGGCGAGAACGCCGGCGATATCGAGCAATCCGGTCTCGTCCTCGGGCCGGATGGACACGTGCCCCGGATAAGCGGTCAGCAGGTGGTCGCGGAACGCCATCGTGGCTCTGGTGCGGCCACCGTAGACCAACTGCCAGGCGACACCGCGTGCGGCAACCGAGCGGATCATCGGGATGAGCGGCGTGATGCCGATGCCCCCGGCGATGAAGACGTAATTCCGCGCGTCGACGAGCCGGAAGTGATTGCGGGGCCCCCGGACCCGGATCCGGTCACCCTCGGCCAGCCGATCGTGTACGTAGGCCGATCCGCCCCGGCCGGCCTGTTCGCGCAGTACAGCCACTTCGAACTGTGTCGTATCCGTTGCGTCTCCGCACAGTGAATACTGGCGAATCACGTCATCGGACAGCACCAAGTCAACGTGGGAGCCCGGGTCCCAGCAAGGAAGTGCACCGCCAGCGGGGTCGCGGAGGCTCAGCCTGACAACGCGGTCCGCGATGGACTCCTTGTGCGCGACGACCAGCGTCGCATCATGCTCCGTGACGGGGCCGGGTGTGCTCACTTCTCTCCTTCAACGCTGGGTCACCAAACTCACCGCACCAAGCCGGCGAGCACGCTGACGCCTACTGCAGTCCGGAAATTACCTTAATATATATATTATATTATCCTCGCTGGTGCCAAAGCGACGATCGCCGAGCTGCGTTCGCGCGGCCACTGGACGGAGTCGACGGATGGTGAAACGGCCTGCTAGCGCTAGTCCACGCCCGCCGCGGCGGGCTCACATCAGCGCGACCGCACCGCCGTTGACTAGCAGGGTCTGACCGGTGATGTACGCGGAGTCCGGCGAGGCGAGGAAAGCGCATACCCCGGCGACATCGTCCGGCACGCCAACCCGGCCCAACGGAATCTGATGCAGGACTTCCGGGGGTAGAAGCAGCGGTTCGGGAAAGGTCGCCCCCGGGGCCACGCAGTTGATCCGGACACCCACCGGCCCCAATTCGACGGCCAGCACCTTGGTCAGATGCGAAATCGCAGCCTTGGAGGCGTGGTAGTGCGCACCTTGCCCCCGGGTCACGGTCACACCGGCCTGTGAACCGATGTTGAGAATCACTCCGGTCCCGGCCGCCTCCATCAAGGGCAGCACCGCCTGGGTGCACAGGAACACGCCGCGCAGGTTCACGGCCAGGACTCGATCCCACTCGTCGACCGTGATCTCTTGAAACGGCCGCCGAAACCAGATCCCGGCGTTGTTGACCAGCACATCGACACTCCCGCACTCGGACGCGACCCGCCCGAACAACGCCTCCACGTCAGCGGCGACCGACACGTCGGCCACCTCGTAGCGAATGCGTGGGTCCCCTTCGGCCGGCAACTCCAGATCGGCCACCACCACGGTGGCGCCATCGGAGGCGAACCGGGCCGCGATCGCCGCCCCGATGCCCGTAGCGCCGCCGGTGACAAGGACCACGCGTTCATCTGCCCTAGCAGGCTGGCCGCTCAGGTCGTCTCCCTTCTGGACAATCACGAGAAACTGCGCCGCGGAGCTTGCTGCCGGCCGCGGGGACTCGAAGTCACGGCGCGGCAAGCCGTGTCAGCGCCGCGTAAGGCGGACCGGAACTTCCTTCAGCGAGTGCGCGATCATCTGCTCGATGCCGAGCGCGGTGTGGACCGGTTCAGCCAGCAGCTCTATCTTCGACGTGCGGGCGAGGAGCTCTTCGAACATCACCCGGATCTCGCGCCTCGCGAGATGCGCGCCGAGACAGTAGTGCGAGCCTTGTCCGCCGAAACCGACATGCGGGTTCGGGCTGCGCGTGAGATCGAAGGTGAACGGATCGGAAAACACCTCGGCGTCGCGGTTGGCCGAGGGGTACCACAGACTCACCCGGTCACCGGCTTTGATCTCCATGCCGTGGAGTACGACGTCTCGCGTCGCCGTGCGCCGGAAGTACGTGACCGGCGACGCCCAGCGCACGATCTCGTCCGCCGCGGTGTCCAATACGGATGGGTCGGAACGCAGCAGCTCCATCTGGTCGGGGTGTTGAAGCAGTGTGACCAGACCGTTGGCGATCGCGTCGCGCGTGGTCTCGCTCCCCGCGATCGTCAACACCATGAAGAAGAGGTCGAGCTCGAACTCGTTGAGCTTGGTTGTGGAGCCGTCGGGCAGCTCGATCTCGGCGGTGGTGAGCTTGGTCCACACGTCGTCCTCCGGTGACCGGCGCTTCTGCTCGGCCAATTCACGGCCGTAGGCGTACATCTGGCCCAGCGCGGCCGCCTGCCGGGCCGCAAGTTCCTCCCTCGACAGCCCGGACCCGTAGTTGTGCGCTTCGGTGTTCGCCTGAACCACGTCGAACAGCGGCGCGCGATCCTGCTCGGGAATGCCCACGATGTCGGCGATCATGTGCATGGGCAACGGGTAGGCGACCTCGTCGACGAAGTTGCACTCGCCCTTCTCCAGCGCGTTCTCGATGATCTTGATCGCCCAGCTTCGCGTTTGGTCCTCGAGCATCGCGGTCATCCGGGGCGTGAAACCCGTGTTGATCAGGCGGCGCAACCGCGTGTGGTCGGGCGGGTCCATCGTCAGCAACATCATGCCGCGGGCGTTCGGATCCCAGTCCGGGATGCTGGGGCCCTCGAACGAACGGAATGTCTCCGGCTCTGTGCTCACCGCCTTCACGTCGGCGTGCGAGGACACCACCCAGAACGATCCGCCGAGTTCCTCGGTGCCGGAGTTCTCCGGGTGACGCCACACCGGCGCCTGCTCGCGCAAGACCGTGAAGACCTCGTGCGGAAAACCGTGCCGGAAGAGATCCGCGTCGGTGAGGTCGATCGTGTCCAGGCTGGGCGCAGCCGACTTCAGTTTCATGCCTTGCTCCTTTAACCGTGAATAACCTCGAGGGCCGTCCCCCCATGCCGCACCGAAACCGGCGTGCCGAGACGACGGATCCCGGCGAGAGCTCGATCAACCATGCGGTGAACGCAATGACATTGGTTGCTCATTTCCGTTACTGCACGCATCTGCCTGCGATCCGGGCTCCGACCGTTCGTCGGCCACGCGGCCGCGTCAGCCGCCGGCCGTTTTCGCCGATTCAGGGCGCTCGAGACGGGTCTTGACGTAAGGCGCGCTCAACGGACCAACGGCGAAGTACGAGGCCGGGGCCTCGGACACGTTGCGGATCCCGTGCGGGACCCCGGCCGGAACCAGCACCGCCTCCCCGACCTTCATCGTCCTGGGGGGCCCTGCGCCGAGGGTGTATTCGACCTCCCCCGCGACGATGACGTGCAAGTGCTCGGTCTGCGGGTGGACGTGGTAGTCGTTCTCCTGACCGGGAGCCAGGTTCCACATGACCAGGCCGAGTTCGGTCGAGGCCGATGCAAGAACCGCGGTCGGCTCCTGCTCGTCGAAGATCTGGTAGGTCGACATGGAGAACATCAATGACGGGAGATCGTCGACCTTCATTTTGGACGCAAGATCGGGGATGAAGCGCTCCCCCGACTCGGGGACATAGTCCTTCATATCCATCTTGTCCGTCATGGACACCTACTTTCGGACCGAAACGGGCAACCACGGGGACATACTGACCGAGCGCATTGCCGGAGCCGACTGTCCGTGATAAGAACTATTTTATATCACGAATGTTTATGGCATCACACCGCCGGCCCGTCGAGAACAAGGTCGACCGGGCGGCTCGGCAAGAAGCGTCGAGGAGCACGGAGGTCCACAGTTGGTCGCGATCGCACCGCCCGCGAACCGAGCAGGCACGGGAAGGGCGGCGCGTGAGCGCCGGACCGACCGCGACCGTCACGGAAGCACGGTTCAGTGACGCCGCGCGACCGTGACCGTACCGAGTGGGACTACATCATCGTCGGCGGCGGATCGGCCGGCTGCGTCCTCGCGAATCGCCTGTCCGCCGATCCCGCCAAACATGTGCTGCTGCTGGAAGCCGGTGGGTGGGACCGCCACCCGCTGATCCGCATCCCGGCCGGGCTCGCCCGGCTGCCCAGACGCTTCGACTGGGAGCACATCGGCGCACCCGACCCCTCCCGGAACGGCCGGGCCGACGCCTGGGCGGCCGGCAAGGTCCTGGGCGGGGGCTCCTCGATCAACATGATGATGTGGGTGCGCGGCGACCGTTCGGATTTCGACGGATGGCGCGACCAGGGCTGCCCGGGATGGGGCTACCAGGACGTCCTGCCCTACTTCAAGCGGGCGGAGACCTTCGCCGGCGGGCCCAGCCGTTTCCGGGGCGGCAACGGTCCCATCGGAGTGACGCGGGTCGGGCTGCGGCTCGAGGTCGTCGACGACTTCATGGCCGCCGCCCAGGAAGCCGGCTACACCCTGAACGACGACTACAACGGCGAGCGCCAGCAGGGCGTCAGCGTTGGCCAGGTCTCCCAGCGAAAAGGCTTGCGGAGCAACACCGCTCGCGAGTACCTCGCACCCGTGCGCAAACGTCCTAACCTCACCATTCGCACCGACGCGCTCGTCTGTCGGGTCCTCTTCGACTGGACGCGCGCTTCGGCTGTCGAGTACCGCCATGCGGGGGGCTTGCACCGGGCGCGGGCGGGCACCGAGGTGATCCTGAGCGCCGGATCGCTGGTGACACCGAAGCTGCTGATGCTCTCGGGCATCGGTCCTGCCGAGCACCTGCGCGAGCATGGCATCGACGTGCGGGTCGACATTCCCGCCGTGGGCACCAATCTCCAGGAGCACGCGTACGCCATGCTGCGCTATCGCACCAAGGCCGGCACACTCCGCGAGGAACTCAAGCCGCTGCGCGCGATCAAGCACGCCGTGGACTTCGCGGTGCGCCGCCGGGGCGCAATCACCCTCTCGGGCGGGGCCGCCGTCGTGTTCTCCCAGGTCTCCGGCGAGTACCCGACCGAGGCCGAACACATCCTGATGCCGCTGGGCATGGGCTGGGAAGGCGAAGGGGAGGAACCGGTCCACAGCATCCACGACGTCAAGATCCTTCCCAACCGGGTCATGCTCTACCCGAGTTTCGTGCATCCCGCGGCGCGGGGCACGGTGCGTCTGGCATCGACCGATCCGCTGGAGACGCCGCTGATCGAGCACGAGCTGGTGGGCGCTGAGGACATGAAGGCCCTGATCGCCGCCTGCCGCCAGGCCCGCGAAATCTTCGCGACCCCGACGATGAAGGCCAAGGAAGTCATCGAGGAGTTGCCCGGCGACGCCGTTCAGAGCGACGAAGAGTGGGCGACATTTTTGCGCGGCAATGCCTTTCGGCCTTTTCACCCGGTCGGGACCTGCAGGATGGGCTCGGACGCAAACGCGGTGGTGGATCCCGAGCTGCGGCTACGCGGAGTCCAGGGGCTGCGCGTCGTCGACGCGTCCATATTCCCGACGATCACGAGCGGGAACACGAACGCGCCGGTGATCATGGTCGCCGAGCGCGCCGCCGATCTGATTCTGAACAAGCCGGCGCCGGCGGCTACCGCCTGATCGCCGGTCAGCCCCGTGCAGCGGTGATCCTCAGATGAGGAACGCCAACGGCGGGATCTCCTTCTGAGAGTTCACCAGCCGAACTTCCTTGCGCCACAGTTCCAGCCCGCCGTCGGCGCGCGGCGCCACCGTGTGGATGGCGGTGCCGGCCCACAGGACCTCCCGGTCCGGTCTCGATTCGACGCAGACGAATTTCGAGGACGCCACCACTGAACCGTCCTCACCTTCGCGGGTCTTGGTGCGACTCATGACCCGGCATAGTCGCGACCATGGTTCCTGGGCATGCGCCGACCCGCTGCTCAGCCGTTGGATCCGTTGGCATAGCTTCTCGTAATCGTCGCGGATGATCGCCACTTGGAGCCGTCCCTCCGTCTCGCCGGCATACGGCACCAAGTACATCGCGCGATCCGGGTTCCACAGCGCGAGCCACTCTTGCAGCCGATGGGAGTCCGCGAGTTCGGCTTCATGGTCGACGAAGTCGATCACTTCCTCCGCCGACACCATCGTGTTCGCGTGCGACATTACGTTCCTCCTTGGCTTTCAATGCTTTGCGCGCGCTCAGGCACCATCACGGCCCATGAGCTTCAGATATTCTCGCCACATGCCCCGCATGGCCGTTTCGTCGGTCACGTGTCCGCGCAGCGCCCCGTTGGCACAGTGCTCTTCACGGGAAATGCCACGGGTCAACAGCATCCAGTCGTCGGGCGTTTGATCAACGGCGCGTTGGGCGCGGCCGAATACCTCGAGATCATCGGCCATGACGAACCCTGCCGGGCCGTAGGCCGTCTCATGGCGGATAAGCCGCTGCCGGTTGATCGACTCGGGCGCGCCGTCGAGCAGTGCCGGATGCTGGTAAAGGTGGGACTTGGTCGCCGAGACCGGCTCGAGCCGGCGGACGTCCTGCTGGATCACGAACAGGTTCGGGAATATGAAGAGGGTCGGGGGCCCTTCGGAAAGCAGCGATTTCGCCTTTTCGGGTCCGACCCGCGCCTCCAGTGCCGCGACGTACTGACGTTCGTCCTCCTCGTCGGCCGCAGCGCTGGCGCTGCGGAGCTGCAGCCCCTGCACCAACTCTTCGGCACGGAAGTCCAGGTAGCTGTGGCCGTTACCGAGGGCCCACACCAGTCCCTTGGAGGTTTCGCGCGAGATCGCCGAAGCGATCTTGCGCGCCGGCGGTGTCATGTATGCCGAGACGTGGACGAAGTTGTTGTGGTAATTGTCCGACGAGTTCTCGACATACATCTTCCAGTTGCAGTCGAGCTGGATCCGGTTGTAGCCGGCGTCGAGCCGCAGCCGGCCGGTCGGACTGATGTCGATGTACCTGTCGAGCACCTCGCGGGCATTGCCGAGGTGCTCTTCGATGGTGGGTCCTTCCGGCGTGTACGACACGAAGATGAAGCCACGGTACGTCGAGACTCGAGCGGGCACCCGCATCCCGTGCCGGCTCTTGTCGAAGTCGGCGCCATACGCTTTTTGGTACGGCACCCCGACCAGATCGCCGCTGTTGTTGTACGCCCACCCGTGGTATGCACACTGGAACGTCGAGGCGTTTCCGCATTCCTGGTTGCACACCAGAGCGCCGCGGTGCATGCACCTGTTGATGGTGACCGCCACCTCGCCCTGGGCTGTGCGGCTGATGATCAGCGGCACAGTCCCGACGGTCCTGGTGATGTAGTCGCCCGGGGCGGCTACCTCGCTGTCATGTCCGGCGAACAGCCACGAACGCTTCCAGATCCATTCGATCTCTTGGCGGTACAGGTCTGGGTCGAGGTAGGTCCGGTTCAGGACTTTGCCTTCGTCGGGCCGCACCCATTCACGCAGCGGGCCCGTCGAATCCGGTTCCGTCACATCGGTTATGGACATTGGAATCTCCTCAGGGTGTCGTCCATCTTCGAGCTGTCCGCGTACTCGTGATCGTTCATCCGGCGGTACTCAAACCGCAGCCCGGCGAAAGGCGCCGGAGACCGTCTCGTGGTGGGCGGACTCCACCGGCTGGTGACCCCAGAGGCTGGCGCCGCCGGCACCGCCCTGCGTGCTCTCGACCCACTCGGCCGCGTTGACGCGTCGGCCCCCGTAGCCGTACTCGACCTGCAGGCCGCTGGGCGAAGCCATGTAGAACGAGGTCATCAGGTCGTTGAAGTGGCGCCCCAGGGTGGTGGTCTGCACCGCCGCTCCGGATGCCACCTTGTCCAGGCAACGCCCGACGTCATCCAGCGAGTCAACCTCGACCATCACGTGGTGGAAGTGGTTCTCCCCGTGGCCCTCTACCAATCCGATGCAGTGGTGTCGGGGGTTCGGACTCGAAAACGACGCCCGGATGGCGAGATCGATCGTCTCTCGCACGTGGAAGCCCAGGACCCCGGTGTAGAAGTCCACGGTTTCCGCGAAGTTGGCGACGGCCGCCGTGATGTGACCCATGCCCTGATCACCGGTGACGAAACTGCACGCCGGTTGGCGAGACGAAGCGGTCGATCGGATCGGTCATCGGCCGCAGCGCGAACTCGACGACCGCACCCGAGGGGTCCCGTGCCCGGCAGACCTCGCCGGCTCCGCGCTGGTGCGCCTCCTCAGTGGACACACTCTCGGTCTGCACGCCGGCCTTGTCCAGCCGGACCAGCAGGTCTTCCCAGTCCTGCTGCCCGACGACGTCCCAGCCCACGGCCGCCACGGAGTCGGGACCGGGGACGACGATGAATCGCGCCATTCGGTCGTCCATCCGGTAGGCGTACGAGCCCGCCGGAAGCGGCAAGGCCGACGGCATCATCCCGAGGAGTTTTCCGGCGAAATCGCACCAGGTCCCCACCTTTTCGGTCTGCACCACCACGTACCCGACTCCCGCGATCGGGGAGTGCTTCGGCTCCAAGATGTCCCGCCTCCTCAGCGTCGTCGCATCAATGGATTTGGCTAGCGGTGGTCACGCATGGCTTCGGCCGGGGTCACGCCTCGGTATAGCCTGCGGCCTCGACACGTGCGTCCAAGTCGGGCTTGATCTTGGCCATGAATGCCTCGAGGTTTTCGATGACCTTGGCCGCCGGCATGTGCGGGTAGTGGAAAATCAGGACGCAGTACTCGGCCGGGAGTTCGTCCCACTGCCGCGCGAAGTCCTGCCGAACCTCGTCGACGGTGCCGACGCTCCACAATCCGCACGAGAGGACACTGCCGACCGGGTCGTCGGGGTCGTACGGCATGGCCGGCGTGAGCGGCTGGTAGAGGTTCTTGTACATCTCCACGTCGTAGTCGATCAGCGCCTGGGCGGCCGCCTCGGGGGTCGGACCGGTCTGCATCCAGCGGACAAGGGCTTGGTTCTGGCCGTACGCGTACTTCTTGCCCACCTCGGCGCCGCGCTCGACGTAGGCGCGGCCGAATTTGGCGGCCTTGGTGATGTTGGAGAAATAGGTCGGGTTGAAGCCGTGCTGACCGCAGTATTCGACGGTCTGGGTGCTCGCCGTGCTGGCCACGAACACGGGAGGATGCGGATCGGTGTAGGGCGCGGGGCACACGCTCACACCGTGGACGCGGCCGTCGTCGCCGATCTCGCCGGGCGCGCCCAGCCGTGCCGTGACAGGAGCCATGCCCCACTCGATGCCCTCGTCGTAAGGGAAGGGGACCTTCCACCGGGGGGTGTTGTACGAGACGCAGTCCTTGGTCCAGGCGTCGATGACCATGTCCACCTGCTCCTCGAACACGTCCCGATTGACCTGGTCGACCTGTTGCTCGTGGCGCAGTTGCTCACTGCTCAACTCGGCGAGCTTCTTCTCGTCCAGACCTTGCGGGGAAAGCGTGGCCGCAACGCCGAGATGCTGGCCGAATACGTTCGTCCAACGCGACTGATAGCCGCGGGAGAATCCGGCGAAGCACCGTCCCTTGGTGATGTGGTCCAACAGCGCGATGTCCTCGGCGACCCGGAACGGATTCTGCGCGCTCATGGTGTAGCCGAGCTGGCCGACCCGCACCCGCTTGGTCAGCCCCGCGAGGTGGATGCCGAGCGCGGTGGGGTTGGGCCCGACCTCGTAGCCTTCCGAGTGGAAGTGGTGCTCGATTGTCGAAATGCCCCAGAGCCCGAGGTCGTCGGCCGCCTGGGCGACCTCCGGCAGCGTGTCGATGAATTCCTGGAAACGCTCGTTGTTGCGGCCGAGGGGGCGCAAACGTTCGCGCTCGGCCTCGCTCTCGGCTCGCAGCGTCGGGTAAAGCTGCAGAATGACTTTGACCATTTTCTACCGTCCTATCTCGGGTACGGGCTGCGCTGATCTGGCAGGGCGCCAGCCACGTTCACGAATGTCCTGCACGCCCATTACCCACGGCGTTACGGGCTCGTCAGTGCTGGTCGGCGCAGGGTCTTCGAACACCACCACCCCTTTTTGCGTGATCCCACAGCCGACACGTGGGCTGAAACACTATATCAAGTATCCGAAATTAACGCTGTCGAGTAGAGACGGACGACATCGAACCCCGCGGGCGCCGGGCCGCCCTTACGCCAACGCGGGACGATCGCCCGGCGGGCAGCGCACCGGCAGGAGCGGGCACCTAATGAACGAGCCCGGGCTTACGAGAAACGGGCGCCGCAAGGCGACCCGGGCGGGGGCGGAAACCCACCCAGCCGGTCCGTTCAGGCGAGACCTCGACAAGCTAATCTGGATATTGTATCTTATCTGACGCGGCGGCGCGTCGGGCAACCACGCCTGATGGCGCGTGCCGCCTTCCACCGCTGACGCAGAATCCGACGGACACGCAACCACTGGTCAGCCCGACGTCAAGGCGGAGAAATTGAGCCATACGGCCACCGAGCCCCCGGGCCGCTCGTGCCCGCAACTGGAGAGCTACAACCCTGCCGACGAGAAGGAGACCGTCTACCCGTTCGCCAGCTGGGCTGCCGCCCGCCGCGACACGCCCGTCTTCTTCTCCCCCGTTTTGAACAGCTACGTCGTCACCCGCTACGAGGACGTCAACAGAGTCCTCGTCGATCCGGAGACGTTCTCGAGCAGCATCATGTTGAAGCCATACAAAGAGCGTCCCCGGGAGGTCGAGGAGGTGCTGGCGACCGGGTTCGACCCGGGCAAACTCGGCGCGATGGTGATGCTCGATGCTCCGCTACACACCAAGATCCGGCGGGCGACGATGTCGGCGTTCAGCCCGCGGCGGGTGGCCGCGCTCGAAGGTGAGGTGCGCTGCACCGCCGACGAGCTCATCGACACCATGCTCGCAGCCGGCCCGGGCGCTGAGTTCGTGGACGCCTTCGCCTACCAGCTGCCGCTGCGCATCATCGCGCGGATACTGGGTGTGCCCGTCGAGGACGCTGTGCAACTCCACGATTGGGCCACCGCCAAGATGGCGCTGCAATTCGGCGACCTTCCGCTGGCCGAACACATCGAGGTTGCCCGGAAATTCGTGGCGTTCCAGCGGTACGTGGCCGAGAAGATCGAGGAGCGCCGGTCGGCGCCGCAAGAGGACTTCATCTCCACGCTGATCACGTTCGACTATGACGGCGAGCCGCTCGAGGACGTGGTGCTCGTCGGCCAGGTCATGGGACTGGTCAACGCCGGGCACGAAACGGTTACCACAATGCTCACCCTGGGCCTCTATCACCTGCTGCAGGAACGATCCCACTGGGAGGCCCTGTGCGCGAACCCCGGGCTGGCGGCCGCCGTGGTGGAGGAGTCGCTGCGCTTCGACGGCCCACTGAAGATGGTGTCGCGGCGAGCCAACTGCGACACGGAGATCGGGGGGATCGCCATACCCGCGGGCTCGCGGGTCGGCATCGTCGCTCGGTTCGGCGAACCGGGACGAGGCCGTGTTCCCGGATCCGGAACGGTTCGAGATCCAGGCCCCGGAGAGAGCCCCGAAAAAGGCGACGAGAAAAGACGGCCCCACCTCGCTTTCGGCCGTGGAACCCACTTGTGCGCGGGGCCCCGCTGGCGCGGATGGAAGGGCGGATCGCCTTCGAGCGGCTGGCGACGCGGCTGCCGTCACTTCGGCTGGCAAACCGAACCGATCCGGATTTCGCCCGAAACTCGGCGGTTCGGCTACCCCTGGCGCTGCACGTGAGTTGGGACCAGTGACGGGTCCCGCGCCTTTCGGATCACTGGCGGGAGCCGTCGTCGTCGTCACCGGCGGCGCGTCCGGTATCGGTCTTGCCACCGCGGTCGCCGCCTCATCGGCCGGGGCGAACGTGATGCTGGCCGACCGCAACCGGTCCGCGCTCGACGAGGCCACCAGCACCCTGGCCGGGACCAAGGTCGCGGCCGCCCAGGCCGATGTCACCGACCCCGCCGAGGTCCAGAGGCTCGTCGAGGCGACGCTGGGCACCTTCGGTCGGGTGGACGCGCTGGTCACCTCCGCCGGTGTCGAGGACTCCGTTCCCGCGCTCGAACTTTCGGCCACGACGCATTCGACGCCGTCGTGGCGGTGAACCTCAAAGGCTCGTTTCTCTGCGCCAGAGGCTTCGCCCCGGCCATGATCGACGCAGGCGGCGGCGCCATCGTGACGATCAGCTCCGCCCTGGCCTTCAGCGGCAGGGCCAACGGTGCGCACTACACGTCCTCCAAGGGGGGGTCGTTGCGCTGACCAAGAGCCTCGCCCTCGAGTGGGGCCGGCACGGCATCCGGGTGAATTCCGTTGCTCCCGGCATCATCGCCACCCCATGGCCAGCCGGGTGCCCGATGAGCAGTTGGCGGCGTACGCGAGCCGCACACCGCTGGGCCGCATCGGCACGGCAGACGACGTCGCCAACGTGGTGCGCTTCCTGCTCAGCGCTGACGCCGGCTACGTCACCGGGCAGACCGTCGTGGTCAACGGTGGATTCCTGATGCCGTCATGACCCGGGCGAGCTGATCATGGGACTCAAGCATCTCGACGCGGCTGCGAGCCGTGTGGACACCGCCGGCCGACGCCTTCGCGCGCTCGCCGGTCGGCCGGATGGCGGCTCGTCACGGCCTGAAAGACATGGTCTCGCTGAAGATGAAGGTCATTGGAGGACCCGAACTGGTACTGGGCCGCCGCCGCCGAGGATCTCGGTATCCGATGGATGCGGCCCTACGAGGAGATCGTCGACCTCTCCGACGGAGCCCGAGTTCGCGCACTTCTTCGCCGGGGGCCGCCTGAATTGGGCCGACTGCGCGGTCGACCGCTGGGTTGAACTGGGCCGGGGCGACGCCAAGGCAATCGTGTGGGAAGGCGGACGACGGCTCGACCCGGGAACTGTCCTATGCCGACCTCAAGGACTCCGTGGACCGCGCCGCCGGCGCGCTGCTACGGCTCGGCGTCCAGATCGGTGACACGGTCGGCCTTGTCCTGCCGATGATTCCCGAGGCCGCCGTGTCGCTGCTGGCGATCGCCCGGATCGGTGCCATCGCGGTCCCGATGTTCAGCGGCTACGGGCCGGCCGCCATCCGCGAGCGGGCGCAGGAGTCCGACGCTCGCGTCGTGATCACCTGCGACTCATTCCGGCGGCGCGGGAAGACGGTGAACCTCAAGGCCACCATCGACAGCGCCCTGGAAGGGCTGCCGGTGCGCCATGTGCTGGTCGTCGAGCGCACCGGCGACCCGGTTGCGATGCACACACCCCGCGACATCGCCTGGGAGAGCAGCGCTTTCCGATGCCGAACCGGTGCGCGAGGCCTTCTCCATGGACGCTCAGGACCCGTGCCTGCTGCTGTTCACCTCCGGGAGCACCGGGCGCCCGAAGGGGTGCGTGCACACTCATGCCGGGCTGCCGTACAAGGTCGCCGTCGAGGCCAGGCACGGGTTCGGGCTCGACGAAACGGGCACGATGCTCTGGCTCGCCGACATGGGTTGGATCATGGGCACTTTCGCCGTGGCCACCGCGCTGCTCAACGGCGGCACGGCCGCCATGTTCGAGGGCACGCCCGACTGGCCGGAACCCGATCGACTGTGGTCGGTGGCCTCGCGGTTGGGCGTCACCGTTCTCGGCGTATCCCCCACGCTCATCCGTTCCCTGATGCGGCACGGCGAGAAATGGGCCCAGGCGCACGAACTCGACCGGCTGCAGGCGATCGGCAGCACGGGTGAGCCGTGGAACCTCGAGCCGTGGATGTGGTGCTTCCGCCACGTGGGCAAGGAGCGCGTCCCGATCGTGAATGTCTCCGGCGGCACCGAATGCGGCGGGTCGCTGCTGTCCGGTTGTGTGACGCTGCCGGTCAAGCCGATGTCGTTCACCGGGCCGACGCTTGGCGTGGCAACCGACGTCGTCGATGACGACGGAAAGTCGGTGCGCGGCGAGGTCGGCGAGCTGGTGGTCCGGGCGCCCTGGCCGGGGATGACCAAGGGCCTGTGGCGTGAACCGGACCGCTACCTCGACTCGTATTGGCGCCGCTACCAAGGGATCTGGCACCAGGGGGATTTCGCCTACATCGACCCCGACGGCTTCTGGCATGTGCTCGGCCGATCCGACGACACCATGAACGTCGCCGGCAAGCGGGTCGGGCCCGCCGAGGTCGAGTCGATCATGGTCGACGACGACGACGTCGTCGAGGCCGCCGTCGTGGGCGTGCCCGACCCGATGAAGGGCGAGGCGATGGTGGTCTTCCTCGTGCTGCGCGACGATGCCGACTTGCAGGCGGCCGCCACGCGGCTGGCCGAGCGGGTCCGTGCGGTCTTGGGCCCCGCCCTGGTACCCACGACCATGACAGCGGTGGCCGAGCTGCCGAAGACGCGCAGCGGCAAGGTACTGCGCCGCCTGGTTCGCGCCGTCTACCTCGGCCAGCCGGTCGGAGACACCAGCTCGCTCGAAAACCCCGGAGCCCTCGACGATTTCCCGACGGCGCAAGCCGCAAAGAGCTCATAGAGGAGAAGACGCTATGGCGATCGCCACGGTCAACCCGGCCACCGGTGAGCTGATCGAGTCATACCAGCCCTACGACGAGTCGCGGTGGGGCGGCGTGCTGGATGCCGCACGACGGGCGCAACGCGACTGGGCGGCAGCGGAGGTCAGCGCGCGCGCCGAGCGGCTGCAGGGCATGGCGAAGGTACTGCGCGCGCGACTGGACGAGTACTCCTCGCTGATCACCCTCGAGATGGGAAAGCCGATATCGCAGGCACGCGCGGAGGTCGAGAAGTGCGCCGGCTGCGTGGACCACTACGTCGAGCGGGGCGAGGAGTATCTGCGGCCGGAGTCCGTCGACATGGGCGTGCGGGTCAGCGGGATCCGCTATCTGCCGCTCGGTGTCGTGCTCGGCGTGATGCCCTGGAACTACCCCTTCTGGCAGGCATTGCGCTTCGCCATTCCGACGCTGCTGGCCGGCAACGGGACTGTGCTGAAGCACGCGTCCAACGTGCCGGGGTCGGCCCTTGCCCTCGAGGCACTCGCGGTGGAGGCGGGACTGCCCGAGGGGCTGTTCGGCACCGTGCTGGTGGAGGGGGGTGCGGTCACTCCCCTCATCCACGACGACCGCATCGCGGCCGTATCGCTCACCGGCTCGGAGTCCGTCGGACGTCGCATCGGCGCCGAGGCCGGCGCCGCGCTGAAACCCGCCGTGCTCGAACTGGGCGGGTCCGACCCGTTCATCGTTCTCGCCGATGCGGACGTGGCCGCCGCGGCCCGCGCGGCCGCGACCGCCCGGACCCTCAACAACGGCCAGAGTTGCATAGCCGCCAAGCGCTTCCTCGTCGACGACTCGGTATACGACGACTTCATCGACGCGAGCCTGGCGGCCATGGGCGAGTTGAAGTTTGGCGATCCAACCGACCCGGGGACCGAACTCGGCCCGATGGCCCGCCGCGACCTCCGCGACGAGCTGCACGGCCAGGTGATGGCCACGGTGGGCGACGGCGCCAGGCTCGCAGCCGGCGGGCAACCGCCCGCGGGGCCGGGCGCGTACTACCCGGCGACCTTGCTCATCGACGCGCGTACCCGGGAATGGCCGGCTTCGACGAGGAACTCTTCGGCCCTGCCGGCGTCGTCGCCCGAGCGCAACGGCGAGGCCGCCCTTGTCGAACTCGCCAACGCCTCGCGGTACGGCCTCGGGGCGAGCATCTGGAGCGCGGATCCGAACGTGCACTGCGCATGGGTGAACGCATCGATGCCGGCATGGTGTTCGTCAACGATTTCGTGCGCAGCGACCCGCGCATCCCGTTCGGCGGGGTCAAGGCCTCTGGCTTTGGTCGCGAACTCGGCTCTGCTGGCATCCGCGAATTCGTCAACGTCCAAACCATTTACGCCAGGTGAGCCAGGTGACCACGAAGAATGGATTCGGCTACAACACAGCCGACGCTGCCGTCTATGGTCAGGCAGAAGGTGGTCCCGCCGGGCTTGCCGGCCACGGCGATCACCCGGCCGCGGCTCGACGCGCTGTACGCCCGGCTGCTCGACGGAGCACGAGGCGCTGGTGGTCTTCGCCACGGCCGGTTCGGGCAAGACCATCCAGGCGCAGATGTTCGCAAGCCGCGAGAAGTGGCCGCTGGCGTGGCTGACGCTCGACGGCGCCGACCGGTCACCCTCCCGGATGCTGTCGTACCTCGCGAGGGCGCTGCGGCCGCACGTCGCGGGGATCGAAGGACGTCCTCGAGGCGGCGTTCGCCAGCGAACCGACGCCCGAGGTGGTGGCCGCGTTGCTTGCCGAGGCCATCGAACTGCAACGCCTGTTGATCGTGATCGACCAGTGTGAGGTGATCGCCGATTCCCCGACCAGCTGTTCGGTGCTCGAGTCATTCATCTACTGCCTCCCGGGCGGCGTGCGCGTGCTGCTGCTGAGCCGGCAGGAGATGAAATTCTCGCTCGGGACGGCTGTTGCTGCACGGGCGCATCGGCCGCATCGGCGACGAGGATCTCGCCGTCACCGCCGACGAAGCCGAGCTCTTTCTGACAGCGCGTGACGACAAGACCGCTAAGACCACTGAAAACGATGTCGACGCCTGCCTGGAGCGGACGCGGGGATGGTTCGCCGCCGTGGCCTTCGGAACCGATCCCCGGCCGGGCGGCCACGACCCCGCGCGCGATTTCAGCTCTTATATCGCCGCCGAGGTGTTCGACGTCTTGGACCCCGAGGAACGCCAGTTCCTCCTCGACACGTCGATCCTGGATGCGGTGTCTGTCGCCGACGCTGTCGCCCTGTGCGGCAGCGGCGCCCGTGCTCGATGGCACACGATGCGCATGCGCCATCTGCCCGCCACCTCGTCGACGGACGGAACCAGGGATGGGACCATCGTCTACCACCCGTGCTTCCGGAACTTCCTGCGCGAGCAGCTCGAGCTGACCGATCCGCACGCCTCAACCGACTACAACGCGCCCATGCCGAATTATTGTGCAAGGCAGCGCATTACGAGGATGCCGCCGAGCTGCTGCTGGAGCTGGGCATCTGGACGACGCCGTGCGCAGCCATCGAGCTGGCCTGCGGGCAACTCATCGACCGATGCGACTGGGACACGGTACTGCGGTGGGCCGAGGCATTGGGCACCAGAAGGTTACGTCGGAGACCCGCGCTGCTGGGAGCCGTCATCCCGGCGCTGCGCGTCTGCTCGGCGCATCGAGGAGGCACGAAGCGCTCATCCGCGAGCTTCATGCCGCTGGGCGACTGGCCGACGTGCTGGCCATGCGATGACCGGCCTGATCACGCACGTGGCATGGACGATGCTGTGGCGGCCCAGGGAGGGCTTGGATCTGCTCGACCGCTACGACACCGCCGGAAACGCTGCCGGGGCCCGGTACATGCTCGAGGTGACCACGGGCGAGGAGCCGGTCGAGCCGGCTCGCGGGATTCGGTGGACCGAAGTGGACCGACTTGTGAGTTGGGGCCTCATGGTCCAGGGCAGGCTCGACGACTTGGTCGCGATGCTGCCGTCGGAGGACCAATGGCCGCCCCGGACTCCCTACACGACGCCGCATCCGCTGCTCGGCCTGGTCTGGCGGGGCGAACTTAGCCGGGCGCGAGAGCTTTTCGACCAGGTCCCCGAGGAAGTGAAGCGGCACATCCACACCGACCTCTGGCACTACCTGGAAGGCGTGGCTGCTACTCGCCGAGGACGATCACCAGGGCGCGCTGGCAGCGGCAAGCAGGCAATCGTGCACAGCCGCCGTACCCATTTCGGTTTCGAACCGGTCTTCCAGATCGTCGAGGCCGAGGCGTTGCTGTCGCTCGGACGGAAGTCGACGCCGCCATCGCTGTCTCGCGCGACTCGATCGAGTCGAGCCGGCCAGCGGGTTGCGCGCGTACACGGAGTGGGGGCAGACGCTCTGGGCCATGCCCTGCTGCTGAAGAGCGAGGTCGCAGCAGCGGCGAAGCTGCTCACGTCTTGCGTCGCCTCGATGTCGCGGGCGCAGCGACTGCTGCTACTTGCCCGCGGCCGACGACATATCTCGCCGAGGCGCAACGGCGACTTGGTCGACCGGAAGCAGCCCTGGCCGCCGCCGACCAAGCCCACCAGAGAGCCGTTCGATGGACTCGTTCTTCGGCCTGAAACGAGCTCTCGATCGGGTTCCCGGGTTGCGGGACACCGCCTTCGGCGCGGTACGAAGCCGCCAAGTGGCGTCGCGTCGCCCACGGTCCGGATTCCACGGTCGCAATCGCAACCCGGAGGCGAAGGACGGGACGTCCGTGCTGATCCAGCCGTTTGGCGCGGTGCCCGACATTCACGTAACCGGGCGGCCCGTTGGAATCCGCCGGCTGAAAATGCTCGAGCTGGCGAGCTTCCTGACTGCCCGGCCCGCTGCGGCGTGGCCCGGGACGACATCTTATGCATCTGTTCCCGGACAGCGACCGCAGCCACGCGAGCAATCACTTCCGCCAAGTGGTCCACCAGCTCAGCAAGACGGCAGGGCTGACGCTGCAGCGGTTGCCCACATCCCACATCGCGTGGTCGGATACCCTTGTCGTCGACACCGTCGATCGGCAGTTCGAACGAGCGCGCGGCGAAGCCGGCGCTGGTGGGCGGGCCCGCTTGCAGCGCATGCGAGAAGCGCTCGAACTGGTGGACGGTCCGTACCTTGCAGAGCAGCGAACTGGAGTGGGTGAGCGACCGGCGCTTCGAACTCGACGTGATGCAGAGGAGGCCGAGCTGGAAACGGCACGTCTGGCCCTCGACTTGCACGATTCGACAGTGCCCGCATCTTCGCCGAGCAGGTGCTGGCCCGCGACCCGTACTCGGAGGCGGCGTATCGCGTGCTGATCGGATCGACATGGCAGTCGGGCCGGAAACCAGCGCACTGGCCACCTATCGGCGGGCGGTCGCCGCGCTTCGGGAGATCGGACTGTCTCCCGGGGAGCCGACGGTGAGGCTGCTCGAAGGGGCGCGGGGGCAAGAGGATCGGCACCGCCGACGGCCAGGGCAGCCGGGACCGGAGGTCGACGTGCAGTAACGGAGCACGTAACGCCTTTCGGCCACAGTTATCAAGTGAAAGGGAGCGTGGAGTGGAGCACGGCTCAAGGCCGACCTGAAGGCGGAAGACGTGCTCGAAATCGCACTGCGCCGCCGGAACTGGGGCCGCTGGGGCAAGGACGACCAGCTGGGCACGGTCAATTTCATCGACGCGGACGCGATCATCCGGGCGGCAGCACTGGTGCGCCAAGGCAAGGTGATCTCGTGCGCATTGCCGTACGACGAGAACGGACCACAGAGCGGCACGTTCGGCCGAGTCAATCCGATCCACACGATGCTCCAGGACGGCGGAGACGCCGCCATCGGGGCGCAAGATTACTTGCCGGGCATCCGCTACGCCGACGACGCGATCTACATGCCACTCCAGTGCGGGACGCAGTGGGATGCGCTGTCCCATATCTTCTACGACGGCACCATGTACAACGGCTTTCGGCAGGAGCTGGTCACCAGCCGGGGTACACCCGTCTGCGGATCGAGAACTACGCCGACAAGATCGTGACACGCGGTGTGTTCCTGGATATCCCGATACACCGCGGGGTCGGATGGCTCGAGCCAGGCGATCCGATCGGCGCCGATGAACTCACCGCTTGCGCCGACCGCGAGGGCGTAGCCCCGCGCCGTGGCGACATCATTCTGGTGCGGACCGGGGCGGTGGCGATGGCGCGCGCGAACGGCACATGGGGTACCTATGCCGGTGGCGACGCGCCCGGCCTCGACCTCAGCGCCGCGGAGTGGCTTTGTGAGCACGAGGTGGCGGGCGTAGCAACCGACACCTGGGGCATGGAGGTCCGTCCGAACCAGACCACCGAGATCTTCCAGCCACTGCACGTGGTGCTGCTCGTCAACGCCGGCATGCTGCGTCGGCGAAATCTTCGACCTGGAGCGGCTTTCCGCAGGACTGCGCAGAGCGACGGCATCTACGAGTTCATGTTCGTCGCCCCGCCGCTGCCCTTCACCGGGGCGGTCGGTTCCCCGTTGAACCCACTGGCGATCAAATGACGCTGCTAATCAGTGACGACGACGTCCGGGCGACGGCCGACATGCCCGGACTGGTCGATGCTGTCGAGTCCGTGCTCCATGAGGAGTACGACGGGCTGATCACCATGCCGCCGCGGGTCAACGTGACGAGCGACGGCACGGTGCTGCGCTTGATGCCGGCGCACTTGGCCGCAGTAACCTCATGGGCTACAAGTCATTTCACGGTTCTCTGGCCAAGGGTGTCCGGTATCTCGATCGTGCTGATTCGCGCCGACGACGGTGAGATCTTGGCGCTGATCGACGCGGCCTTGCTCACCGCGCTCCGCACCGGGGCCACCAGCGGGGTCGCGACGCGATATTGGCGCGCCCGGGTGCCGCGGATGTCGCTGTCATCGGCTCCGGGCCTGGAAGCCGAGACCAACTTGGCCGGTGTGGCCGCCGTGCGGCCGATAAGCAGAGTGCGCGTCTTCAGCCCGAAGCGAGCAACGGCGGGCGGCATTCGCCCGTCGCGCCGGAGAGATCGCTCGGAACGGCGAGTGATCGCAGCCGCGTCAGCGGAAGATGCCGTCAGCGGCGCCGACATCGTGATCGTGCGCCACCAACACCGGAACACACGGCCCGGTCGCCTATCAGGGCGACTGGATCGAGGCTGGGCAGCACATCGTATCGGTCGGCGCCACTAGTCCCTTCCTGCGTGAACTCGACCCGCGTGCTTCGATCGCGCGGACCACGTCGTGTTCGATGCCTCCCCGTCGCAGGTGTTCGAGGAATCCGGTGACCTATTGGCCGTGACCGATGCCTGCCGCTGCAGGCTTGCCGGAGCGCGGGTGCTACCGGACGTGGTGGCGCGCGGATTCACCCGGGGCGCAACCGATGTCACTCTTTTCAAATCCGTGGGGACGGCGGCCCAGGACATCGCCGCGGCCAAGGTCGATCTATGACGCGGCGGTCGAGCGCGGGATCGGTCGCCAGATCGGCACCCTGGCCGATGCCAAGCAATTTTGAGATGCCAAGCAATTTTGAAATGAGAGGCAGGAATGGCACTTCCATACACACGTGACGAAGCTCGTGACTGGGCTCGTGAGCACTTGAGCGGCGTGGCCAACACGCTGATCGCGTCGTACACGAACGACCTTCGCGACATCAACGAGACGGCAATCCGCCACGATGTCCGGCTCGAAATCGCGCACGGCTTCATGGGTTTCCTGACGGCATCGGAGACGGCACTGTCCCCCGATGAGTACGTCCGGTTCGTCGAGACGGCGGTCGACGAGGCCGCCGGCCGGGCCATGGTGATCCACCATGCCAGCTTCGACACCCTCGACGACAACATCGAGATGGCCCGTCGCGCGGCCGGTGCCGGAGCCCAGCTCGCGCTGCTGTCGTATCCTGCCCATTTCTATCCGCGCTCCGAAGCCGACATCGAGGCCTACACCCGCGCGTTCTGCGATGCGGTCGACATGGCGGTGATGCTCTTCCCGGTTCCGCTGTGGGGCTTCGAGCGCATCCATCCGGCGAGCCTGTCGATCGAGCTGATGGAACGGGTCGTCGGCGCCTGCCCGAACGTGGTGGCGATCAAGGCCGAAGGCGGTCATCCGGCCATCGGCGGGTTCGTCGAAGCGTGGGAGCGCCTGGGGGACCGGGTGGTGGTCAGCGAGCCGATCGAATCGGTGGCCATGGCGCTGGCACAGCTCATCCCGCTGCAGTTCAGCGGCACGTCGAACCAGGAGTACTACGGTGGGGTCATCCCCCGGATGTTCGACCTGATCCGCCACGACAAGCACGCGGAGGCCATGAGGCTCTACTGGCAGATCCACCCGGGCCGCAAGGCGAACGCCAAGATCACGACGCTCGGCGGCATGAACACGGTTCACCGCATGGCGTGGAAATACCAGGCCTGGCTGTCGGGCTACAACGGCGGTCCGCTGCGCGCACCGACAGGCCGGGTGCACTCCGACCAGATGTCGATGCTGCGACAGGCCCTGGTCTCCAGTGACCTGCCCGTCCCGGAGGATTCCGACGACGCGTTCTTCGTCGGGCGCAACCCGGCATGACAAGGGCCGGCGGACCGGGGCGTAGCAGATCCGGTCCGCCGGCGCGGTCGTCGGGAACCGCTACGCCGACCCCGTCTCAGGCCGCCCGGCACGGATCTTCTCGTAGGGCCCCGGGCTGGTGATGGCCACGTAGGACGCCCGCTTGTCACTGACATTGCGGATGCCATGCGGGATCCCGGCCGGGACCATGACCGCATCGCCGACCTCGGCGATGACGGGCTCGTGGTCGCCCAGCGTGTACTCGCACTCGCCCTCGATGACGATGTGCAGGTGCTCGGTGGTGGGGTGCAGGTGGTAGTCGTTTTGCTGACCCGGCGCCAGGTTCCACACGACCACATTGATCTGGCCCGTGACGTAACTGGGCACGATCGTCGGCAGCTTGTCGTCGAACTGCTGGAACTTCGAGAGCGGAAAGATCAGGCTCGCAAGGTTGTTGGCGTCGATCGCGCCGATGAAGTCGGGGACGAGCTTTTCGTCGTCAGGCAGCTTGGGCATGTCGGGCAGTGCGGCCACAGTTTCGCTTCCGTTCGGGTTGCCGGTTGGCTTCAGCTCGCGCGGGGTGAATACTTCTGCACCAGTTCGGCCCAACGGCGACCACACTCGCGAGCGTTCTTCACGTAATCGTCCGGGACGACGTCATACGGCGGGCGGATCGGGCCCGCATTGCAGTAGCCGGCTTCGTTGAACCGGATCTTTTCCAGCTGCAGGTTGTACTTGTTGAACTCGTCGAAATCATTGTTGGGGATGAAGTTTTCGTTGGCCCACCACAGATCTTTGGCGATGTCGCCGGCACGCTCGAAATCCTTGGCCTCGATCGCGTCCCACAGCGCGAGGCACGGCTGCGGGCCCATGCAGGCCGCGGTGGCCCACATCGCGGTCATGGTGTCCGGCGACTGCTGGGCGAACGCCAGCGCAAACATGTCGATCGGCAGGAAATTGACCTTGTTCTTCGACGCCGCCAGCCGCTCTGCGTAGCTGAGCGGGCTGCCGACCTTCGCGCTGGTGACCGTCGGTGCGGCGTCCACCACCGCACTCCAGAACGACGGCGGGAAGGAGAACCGGAACGCCTGCTCGTTGGCGTAAACCATGATTGCCATGTCGGGGAATGCCTCGCTGATCGAGGCGTAGAACTTCACTGCCTGCGCTTCGCTGCACGGCTGCCACATCGGGAGCCCCAGCATGGTGCCGTCGGCGCCGAGCTCCTGCAGAAACCGCATCCTGCGCACCGTTTCGTGAGTCCCAAGCGTCGTCGCACCCACCAGAACGGGCACCCGCTTGTTGACGGTGGACACCAAGCAGTCGGCGTACGCCTCAAACTCGTCACCGGTGAGCGTGGCGCACTCCCCGGTCGTTCCCAGCGCCAGCAGACCACTGCAGCCGTCGGCGATCAGCTGCTCGGCCAGCCGCGCCGTTTCGTCGAAGTCGACGGTGTCGGTCGCGTCCCAGCGATCCGCGCCCGGCTTGGCCGGGGTCGCCAAAATCCCGTACACACCTTTGAAGTCCTGCGCGGTCAGCATTGGCTCTCCTCAATTGATGAATGAATCACGGTCTCTTCCTTTTTCGCGACGCACGATGGCCCGGGCCCCAGCGCATCTCCCATGTCAGCTCACCCGGCCGCCGAATTTGGACATGTACTCGAACACCCAATTCGGGTCCGATGCCGCCTTGCTATAGAACTCGACGGCCTGCTCGTATTTCTCTTGGCCGGGGCCGGAGATCAGTGCGGTCATGTGGGCGACCTGCAGCGTGGCCGTGTTGATCGGGCGCCGGGTCGCCTCGTACTCGGCGAGCGCATCGGTGAATGCCTGCTCGGATGCCCCGTCGTTGGTCAGCAGGGGGCCGAGCAGCTCCGCGAGTTTCGCCGAGTCCTGGATGGCGATGTTCAGCCCTTGGCCGCCGGCCGGATGGGTGGTGTGCACGGCGTCACCGCTCAGCGCGGCACGGGGTCCCGAATAGCTGGCCGCGTGCGTGCGCTTGATGCGGTAGACGTGCGAGCCGCCCCGCTTGTTGAGCTGCAGCTCGGCCAGCCCCGGGTGGCGCTTCTCGAGCCGCGCACCGAGTTCGGCCTCGCTCAAGGCCATCCAGTCGCGGGCTTCGTCGCGGCGCACCGTGAGCACGACGCGGTGGCGTCCGACGGGCGTGGTCGGGAGCATCCACACGGTCCCCTCGGGATGCAGCAGCGTCCACCCGTAATCGTGCTTCAGCCACGACGGGGTCGGGCTGTGCAGCACCACGATCCAGTTGTCGTACTCGTACACATCCTCGACCGGGACATCGAGCGTCTTACGGGTGAGGGAGTCCGCGCCGTCACCGCCCACCACCACGCGGGCGCTCGTCACGCTGCCATCGGTCGTGAGAAGCCAGCCACCGCGGGAGCCCCCGTCGCGCTCCAGGGCGCGGACCCGGTCCTGCTGGATCACAGTGCCGGACTTCTCCGCCGCCTCGAGAAACACCGCCTCCATCTCTGCGTGGTTGAGCAGCCAGGACTCACGGATTTCAGCGCCGGCGCAGAGCGTTCCCGCCGAGTCCACGAACTCCAGCCCGTGCAATCTGCCCGCTCCCCGGGCCGCGAGCAGGTCGAGAATCCCGAGCTGCCGCGCGATCTCAACGGTCGGGGCGTGGAGAATGTCGCCACGGTTCGGATCGCGCGCAAGGTCGCGCCGCTCGAACAGCCGCACCGTACACCCTTGCCGGGCGAACGCAACGGCCGCGGCGGAGCCCGCCAAGCCGCCGCCGATGACCGCGACATCGCATTCGTGGTCGTGCACTCCCGGTCCTTCCCTGGGCCGTCATGCTGCGACCGCACCCCGTCGACGACAAATTTCGTAAATAATATCCACGTTATGCCGGATGGAGCAACCACGGCGTGAGCGGCGCACTGCGCTCGACACCTGCCGCGCCCGGGGCCGATCGTCCGAAAACTCTGAGTGCGCCGGGGCCCGCAACCACGCCGCGCCATGACTCCGGCCGGACCGGAAATGCCACTGGACCGCCGCCGAGTAGCAAGATAAAGTATCAAGTCGTCACGGCGCTGGCCGCACCGCATAGCAGAGAGCTATGAGGCTTCAGCGCTTCAAGGTATTGCGAGAGGATCTGGCCGGATGGGCTTGGACGGGCGCGAAACGAGTTGCGGCAGTCCCGCCACCGACGTCCCCGGGCAAAGCGGCTGCGGCTACAAGCCGTCCGGCGCAGTCATCGATCGCACTACGCCGCTGCGATAGACCGCCCACTCCCACCACATCCGAGCAAGCTCAAACCCAGAAAGGGGCCGACGTGCCAATCGAGCCGACGATGACCATTGCTGGCAAACCCGCCACCAGCGATGAGCTGATCGACGTCCGCAACCCCGCCGAGCTGCAGACCATCGTCGGGCGCTATCCCAACGGAACGGCGGCCCACGCGGCCAGCGCGGTCGCTGCCGCGGCCGAGGCATTCCCGGCCTGGCGCGACACCCCAGCCGACCAACGCGGCGCACTGCTGTTACAGGGCACCGCTCTCACCGGCCAGCGCAGCAACGAACTAGCCCCCGTCCTGACCGCCGAGAACGGCAAAACGCTCATGGAGTCGTTCATCGACTTCGGGATGGCGGCCATGACGCTGAGCTACTATGCACCGCACCCCGAATGGCTTGCCGAAAAAGTGCTCGACAACGAGACCCGACGCCTGCGGATTCAAAGACAACCCCTCGGTGTCGTCGTAGCCATCATCCCGTGGAACTTCCCCGTTGGACTGGCCTGCGCCAAGATCGGCCCCGCGCTGATGGCCGGCAACACCATGGTCGTCAAGGTCCCCGAGTTCGCCCCGCTGGCCACCCTCGACCACCTCGCCGCAATCGCCGCGCTGTTTCCTCCCGGCGTGCTCAACATCGTCTCAGGGCAGGGCCCCGAAGTCGGCACCGCGCTGGTCAACGACCCACGCGTCCGCAAGGTCGTGTTCGTCGGCAGCACCGAGACCGGCAAGAAAGTGATGGCCAATGCCGCCCCCGATTTGACCAGCCTCACCCTCGAACTCGGCGGCAACGACGCCGCGCTCGTCCTCGACGACGCCGACCTCACCGACCAGATCGTCGGCCGCATCGCCAACGGCGCGTTCGCCGCCGCGGGGCAGATCTGCTTCGCCATCAAGCGCCTCTACGTGCACCGATCACGCTATGAGGAACTGGTCGCCAAGCTACGGGCCGCGCTTGACCAATTCATCGTCGGCGATGGGACCCGGCCCGAGGTCACCATGGGGCCGCTCAACAACGAACGCCAATACACCAAGGTTGCCCAACTGCTCGCCGACACCAAAGACGCCGGCCTCAACGTCGAACAGCACGGCTCCTACGCCGAGGGCACCGACCCCGCCAACGGCTACTTCATGCTGCCCCATCTCGTCTTGGATCCCCCCGACGCAGCGGCCATCGTCAGCTGCGAACAGATGGGCCCGATCCTGCCCATCATGAGCTTCACCGACACCGACGAGGCCATACAGCGCGCCAACAATAGCGAATTCGGCCTCGCCAGCTCGGTATGGTCCCGGGACCTCGACAAGGCCACGGCCATCGGCGCCCAACTCGAAGCCGGCACCACGTGGATCAACAGCCACAACCTGGGCAGCGCCGACATCGACGGACCGTTCGGCGGCTACAAACAGAGCGGCATCGGTCACGAATTCGGCGGCTCGACCGGACTTGACGCCTACACCCAATACAAAACCATCACCGACAACTACATCGGCCCCTAACCCAACGAACAACCCAAAGCCCGCGACGGCACGGCCCCTGCGCTCCCAAGAAGCGCGATTGGGTGCGGTGCCGGCGGGTTACGAAAGGAAGGAACCATCAGCGTGGAGAAGGTCGACGAATTGGCCTACGTCGGGATCAGCGCCAACGATCTGGATGTGTGGTCGAAGTACGCCCAAGAGGTGCTCGGGCACGAAATCACCGCCGACAGCGATAGCAGCAACCTGTACCTGCGCATGGACGACCGGCATCACCGGTTCATCGTGCACCCGGCCGGCAACGAACCCGAAGACGTCTCTTATGTGGGCTGGCAGGTCCGCAACGCCGAGGTGATGGACGCGATCGCCGCCCAGCTCGACGCCGCCGGCGTCAACGTCATCGAAGGCAAGCCCGAACAAGCGGCCATCCGGCGGGTGATCGGGCTTTGTGCACTTCACCGACCCCCACTCCGGGGTGCGCATGGAAGTGGCCTACGGCCCCGAGATGACCTACCAGCCCGCCTACCGGCCCGCCCGCCCGATCACCGGATTCGTCACCGGCACCCAGGGGCTCGGCCACTTCGTCACCTACGTGCCCGACGTCGATGCCGCCGAGAAGTTCTACAGCCAAACCCTGGGTTTCGCCACCTCGGACTCGCCGAGTAGTCCCCGGTGTGGGCAAAATCGGCGCGTTCATGTACTGCAACCCCCGGCACCACTCACTGGCCTTCTTCGGCAACCCCCAACCCAAGCGGCGCACCTACCACATCATGCTCGAACACAACAGCATTGACGACGTCGGCTCGGCCTTCGACATCTGCCAAACCCAGGGCAGCGTCAAAGTCCAACTCGGCCGCCACAACAACGACCGCATGTTTTCCTTCTACGCCGAAAACCCCTCCGGCTGGCTGTTCGAACTCGGCTGGGGCGCACGCACCGTCGACCCCGACACGTTCGCCGTCGAGCACTACACCTTCGGCGGCGGCAGCGGCATGGGCGAATGGGGCCACGCGGGCCTCGCCGAAACCGTCTTCTGAGCCCCCACCAGGCGCACCGGTCAAGACGCCGGGGTTAACTTACCAGCCCGTGATACGATATATATGCTCAAATGCGAATTGCTCGCTTATTAAAAGGGCGGTAGGTCGGCTGGCCCGACACCTCATCTCACACGGAAGGCGTGTCGCACTTGACCGGTTCCGACGATGACACCTCTGACGTGAACAGGGGCTCCCACGACGCTGCCCCTGGGGGCCGTCGGAACCACCAAAGCCTCAAAGAGATGGCTTCGGACTACATCCGCGAAGGCGTCGTGACCGGTCGCCTCGGCCCGGGCGCCAAGGTGGATCAAGACCAGATTGCCGAGGAGTTGGGTAGCAGCCGACTCCCGATCCGCGAAGCGCTAATCGAACTGACCGCCAAGGGTTTCGTCGAGTCGATCCCCCGCCGCGGCTCGTTCGTCACGAAACTCACCGTCCAAGACATCGCGGACCACTTCGAGATGGTCAGCCTGCTCTTCGGGCTAACCGCACGACGTGCAGCCGAGCACATCACCGACGAGCAGATCCGCGACTTGCAGAAATTGCACACCGACATCACCGCCACGCAGGATCGATCCACGCGGCTGGCATTGATCTTCGATTTTCAACGAATCATCAACCACTCGGGTACGTCGGACCGGTTACTCCTGACTCTTCGGTTCCTGGCGTACGCGCTGCCCAACGATTTCTACTTCAGCACTGCGCGATGGCCGGCGATCGAGACGGTGTATCGGGAACGCATGTTGGCTGCGCTCGAGAATCATGATCCCCAGGCGGCAGCGGAGGTGACTGGGGAACACTTCCGCACGTGCGCCAAAGTTACCTTGGACGAGTTGCGCTCGCGCGGTTACTGGTCGGAGTCGAAACAGGTCGCAGAAGCCGCCACCTAGAAGCCGAAGAGCCGCTCGGCATTTCGATGTGCGACTTTGTGTTTCTCTTCTTCGGTGATGGGCAGGTTCTCCAGGAATTTCCGTGTGCCGTCGAGAGTGAGGTAGGGGTAATCAACCGCCCAGATAAGCCGGTCGATACCGATGACGTCGCGGATGAATTTGAAGTGTGGCTCGTAAAACATTCCGCTCGGGGTCACCCACACGTGGTTGCAATAGGTTTCGGTGACCGTGCTGGATAGGCCGGTGACACTGGGCGGCATCACATCCTCGACGCGTTGCAGGTAAAACGGGACCATCTCGCCCCAATGGCCGCTGATGACTTGCAGGTTCGGGAAGCGCTCGAAAGCACCCGACAGGATAAGGCGCAGGACGTGAATGCCGGCTTCGTGATGCCAGCCCCATGCGCCGATGGAGAACATGGCGCTCACCAACGGCTCCAAACCGCCGTAGTAGACCTCCTGAACCTGCCGCAGGGGGAAGAACGGGTGCAGGTAGAGCGGCAACCGGAGGTCGTTGAGCTTCTGCAGCACCGGCGCGTATTTCGCGTCGTCGAGAAAAGCGTCGCCGGGGCGTCCGGCCAGCAGTACACCCTTTAGGCCGAGTTCAGCCGCCACGCGGTCGAGTTCGTCGACCGCGGCTTGAGGTATTTGCCACGGCAACACGGCGAAGCCGCTGAGGCGGGCCGGGTTGGCTCTTATCGCCTCGGCGAGTCGGTCGTTCGCGGCGGCGGCGAGCGCCGCAGCTTGTTCCGGCGGGGCGAACTGGGCGGGACTGCTGTAGGAGACGACCTGCATGTCGATGCCGTGCTGGTCCATGTCGCGCACTCGACCGTCGCCCAGATCGGCGCCCAGACTGAGGGCGTCGGCGAATTGCACCACGCTCGGTCGGCCTTCCGTGCTGGGCTGAGCAGCCGAATCGCGGGCGTACTGCAACTCGATGTAAGGGGAGTCGCGCAGCACGGCGGCCTGTGCCGCCTGCGCAATCGCGGGGTCGATCGCGTGTTCTTCGACGCAGATCAGCTTCATCGGTCAACCTCTCCCGGGTCGAAGAACGCATAGGATTTAATACTGTAGTTTATATGTCTCTTCGCAACGGCTTGGCCGGCCGTTCCGGGACCACATCCCAGGTAGCTCCGCCGGCGTGGAAGTCCGGCGGCGCTGAGACCGCACCATGCGCTGCCTCACTGCGCGCGCTTTCGCCCGCCCGGCGAGTCCCGACTGGGGCCGGCAACGTCCGGTCTCCGCTAGAAACCACTCTCTGGACCATCGCCCGGCCACAGGATAAAGTATTAAATCTATCCCCGGCCCTTTTGTGGCCTACCGCCGAACATCGCACCCCAGGAGGATCTCGCCGGATGGGCGTCGAAGCGCAGATGACAATCGCTGGCAAGCCGGTCACCGCCGATGAATGGGTCAGCGTCCCCAATCCGGCACACCTGAGCACCGAAGTGGGCAAGTATCCGAGCGGAACCGTCGAACACGCCGCCATGGCCGTCGAGGCGGCATCCGCGGCGTACCCCCAGTGGCGCGCGACGCCGGTCGAGGAGCGGGCCGCGCTGCTGGTCAAGGCGGGCGCACTGTTCGCCGAACCGCCACAGGAATGGGTGCAGTTGCTGACCGCCGAGAACGGCAAGCCGCTGGCCGAGTCGGTGCTCGACATCGCGATGGGCGGGCACGCGATGGTGGGGTACGGCTCACATCCCGAATGGGTCGCCGACCGCGTGGTCGATGACGAGCAGGGCCGGATGGTGGTGCGCCGCCAGCCGCTGGGGGTGTGCGTCGGGATCGTCCCGTGGAATTCCCCGATGATCCTGTCCAGCCTCAAGATCGGCCCCGCGCTGCTCGCCGGCAACACGCTGGTGATCAAGGTTCCGGAATTCGGGCCGCTGACGACGATGCGGGCGCTCGGCGAGCTTGCCGCGCTGCTGCCGCCGGGCGTGCTGAATGTCGTCTCCGGGTTCGGCCCCGAGGTCGGCCGCGCGCTGGTCACCCATCCCAAGGTGCGCAAAGTCGCTTTCACCGGGAGCACCGAAACGGGCCGGCACATCATGGCCGACGCCGCCGGCCACCTCGCTCGGCTGACCCTCGAGTTGGGCGGCAACGACGCGGCGGTGCTGCTCGACGACGTCGATCTGTCCGAGGCAACGATCGGGCGGCTCGTCAGCGGCGCATTCCTGGACGCGGGCCAGATCTGCATCGACATCAAACGGCTCTATGTGCACGAGAGCCGCTACGACGAGTTGGTCGAAAAGCTAAGCACCGCGGTCGATCAGCTCGTGGTCGGCGACGGCGCCCGGCCCGAGGTGACCATGGGGCCGATCAACAACTCCCGCCAGTACGACAAGGTGACCAAACTGCTCGCTGAGACCAAAGCGGGCGCCGAGACCGTGCAGCTGGGTTCCTACGCCGAGGGCACCGACGTCGAAGACGGCTACTTCATGCTTCCCCACCTGGTACTGAATCCCCCGGAGGAGATGACGATCGTCGCGACCGAGCAGATGTCGCCCATCCTGCCGGTCATGAAGTTCTCGTCGGACGACGAAGCCGTCGCGCGCGCGAACGGCACCGAGTACGGGTTGGGCGCATCGGTGTGGTCGGCCGACCAGCAGCGCGCCTTCGCCATGGCCGACCGACTGGAAGCCGGCATGACGTTCATCAACGGACACAGCCTCCCGGCGCTGCATCCCGATACCCCGGCCGGCGGCACCAAGCAGAGCGGCTGCGGCTACGAGATTTCCGGGGAAGCCGTCGAGGGCTACGTGCAGTTGCAGTCGATCACCACGAAAACCTACGCCTGACAACGGAACCGACACGCCAATCGAGCCGACGACGATCGTTGGCGCGAATGGGTGGGATCGGGTCGATGTCGGTTTGTCGGCTATCCCACTGAAGACACGCGCCGGGCGGGTAGCCCCATGCGTCGTCCGCCACCTACCTGCGAAGTAACGGTGGCGGTAATGATCGCGGCCTACACCTGGTACTAGAGGTTCGACCACCAATGCATCGTGCTCTGCCCGTCGGGCAACGGTTAGCCGATGTGGGAACTGTCAGCGGAGGCGAGGCACCGGAACAGATGGACACGCACCCAACGGCCAGGAAGCCCTTTAGCTCCATCCCTGCGGCCCTCGAGGACCTTCGGCGGGGACGGATGGTCGTCGTCTGTGACGACGAGGGGCGAGAGAACGAAGGCGACCTGACCATCGCGGCGCAGTTCGTCACACCCGACGCGGTCAACTTCATGGCCAAAGAGGGCAGGGGGCTGATCTGCCTGGCTTTGACCGAGACACGGTGCGATCAAATGGGTTTGCCGCTAATGGCCGCCCGCAACGAGTCGAACTTCGAGACCGCGTTCACGGTCTCGGTCGAGGCCCGGCATGGCGTGACGACCGGAATATCGGCGGCCGATCGTGCTCGCACGATTCAGGTCGCCATCGACCCGGAGGCCGGACCGCAGGACCTCGTACAGCCCGGCCACGTCTTCCCTCTGAAGGCCAAGCGCGATGGGGTGCTGCAACGGGCCGGCCAGACCGAGGCGGCGGTCGACCTATGCCGTCTGGCCGGACTGACCCCGGCCGGTGTCATTTGCGAGGTAATGAACGACGACGGGACCATGGCCCGGGTTCCCGATCTGGTGCAGTTCTGCCAGCGACACCAACTGAAGATGATCACGGTTGCCGACCTGATCGCCTACCGCAGGAGGTACGACCACTTGGTCGAGCGAGTCGTGCGGACGCCGCTGCCCACCGAGTTCGGTGAGTTCGACATCGTCGGTTACCGCTCGCTGCCCGACGGGCGAGAGCATGTTGCGCTGGTCAAGGGCGATGTGGCGAACCGGTCCGATGTGTTGGTTCGCATCCATTCGGAGTGCCTGACCGGCGATACATTCCGCTCGCTGCGCTGCGACTGTGGCCAGCAGTTCGAGGCCGCATTGGCGATGATCGAAGCCGAAGGGGCGGGCGTCCTCGTCTACCTCGCACAGGAAGGCCGCGGGATCGGACTTCTCAACAAGCTGCGGGCGTACAGCCTGCAGGACGACGGCCTGGACACCGTCGACGCCAACCTCGCGCTCGGCTTTCCGGCCGATCTCCGCGACTATGGCATCGGCGCGCAGATCCTCGTCGATCTCAGGCTCTCGACGATCCGGCTGATGACCAACAACCCCAAGAAGATCCACGGGATCCATAGCTTCGACCTCACGGTCACCGAGCAGGTCCCGCTCGTCGTGCGTCCCAGCAAGCACAACGGGCGCTACCTGCGGTCGAAGCTGCACCGGCTCGGTCACGCCCTGGCGCCTGCTGACGGCTGCCGTCAGCGGACGACGATTGCGACGACCCTGACGGCACAATACTGAAGGAGAACGAGTGTCCATGCTCATTGTCGGCATCGGCGGAACAACCCGTCCGCAGTCCTCCAGCGAGAAGGCCCTCGCCGCTTGCCTTCGGGCTTGCCAATCATACGGCGCCGAAACGGTTTTGCTTGGGGCCGGCGAGCTGGATCTACCCATGTATTCGCCCGAGTCCGGCACTCGTACGCCGAAGGCACAGCGCCTCGTGGGCCTGCTGCGCCAAGCCGACGGAGTCATCTTGGCGTCCCCCGGCTATCACGGGAGCGTCTCGGGCTTGGTGAAGAACGCGTTGGACTACGTGGAGGATATGAGCCAGGACGAGCGGCCCTACCTCGACGGTAGAGCGGTAGGAACCATCGCATGCGGAGCCGGCTGGGCGGCCACGGCGACGACACTGGTCGCGCTTCGTTCGATCGTCCACGCACTGCGCGGCTGGCCGACGCCAATGGGGGCAGCCATCAACTCGACGAACCCGGTGTTCGACAGTGCCGGCTCCGTTACCGACGAGCGCGTGCAACTTCAGCTGGAATGCATTGCGGCACAAGTTATGGAGTTCGCGACAATGCGCCACTCCATGCGCGCAGCGACTGACATCGGTTGAGCGGGTGGGCGATCGACGACCAATTGCACCGCGCCTGGCTGAAGTATTTCTATTGCGGCGGGTAGGCCGGCGGTGGGTACGCGCCGCGCAGGATCCACGGCAACCAGTTGAGGCCGAATTCGATCTCGTCGGTGGCATCGTAGTCGGGACTGGGGTCCAGCGGGGTGTTGTCGGCGGCGAGAGGCGGAGCGGCTGGACCGGCCGCTTGTGGGGGGTTCTGGCCGGCGCTGACTACTCCGTCAGGCTGCCCGTAGACAGCGACCACGACGCTGCGATCCAGACTGTTATCCGACCACACCCCGATTCGACTGTTTGCACAGTCGGACATGACCGCCTTATCGGCGGGGTTTTGGTACCACTGGTTGAGGATGTCAACGCCATTGATGGCCAAAGCCGGATTGATCGCCACGGTTTCGGCGGCCCTGCCGTGGAACCCGGCGGCGTTGGCGCGGTCCTGGGCAGTAGAGCCGTCGGACCCGATGTCTCCGTCGAGGCTGTGGTTGTTCACCAAGTCGTCGGCGTGCCACTGGGCGGCTAGTTGAAGCTGCGGACTGATCTTGACGTCGTTGGTGCAGCCGGCCTGGTGCTGAATGGTGTAGACGTTGGCGACAACGCCGTCGTTGAGTCGTTTGTTGTCAGCGTGTGCGGCCGGGATTGTCAGTGCGACCACGGAAGTCACAACCACTGCGACGGCCATCGCTGGCACGCCGACGCGTAACGGGTGGTTCATCAGTGTGCCCCTTCTACGGTCATGGGCTCGGTGGCCGGGCATGAGCCGCGGAGTCGCGTAGCTTTCCGACCGGGTTGAGAGAAAATCGAGTAGCCGAGGCCAAACGGGCCAACGCCGCCGTGGCGACCGTGCCAGTCTCCGATGGCACACCCGCCAAGGAGGTCCCGTTAGTCACCACCGACTGTTTCCTACCGTTTCTCCCACCGGCGGCCGTATAAGCGGCGATGACATCGCAATCAGCTCCCGGCTGTCGTCGCGGCCAGAGCCGCCATTGCCTCATCGAGTTCAGGGAAATCGGGATAACACCAGCGCACCAAGACGTAGCTGTTGCGGGCCGCTGCCACATTTCCCTGCGCAGCATAGGAACGGCCGATCTCGAAGTTCAGCCGATTCATGATCTCCGGTTTGCCGGAAGCCGCCAATTCCGCGCCGCGGAACAGCCGCAGTGATTCGGCCGGCTTTCCCATCTCACGGATGGCGCAGCCACGAAAGATCAATGCGAGACCGTCAAAAGGTGTTTCGGCGGGGCAGGCCGTGCGCTGTGTGATCCGCATGACTTCGTCATAGCGCCCAAGCGCGAAGGCATAGTTCGACTTGAGCGCAGTCGCGAGATCGCTTGGTTCCGCTTGCGCCACTGACTGCATGGCTTGTTCGAGGTTGCAGTTCATCTGGTACATCACCGCTGCATAGATTGCAGCGACGCTCCGGCTCAACGCGATTGTCACGCTGACGCCTGCCACGTTGAACGGTACCGGCAGGGGATGACGCTGAAAAAAGCCCTGCGAATACGGGCAAGGTCCTTCGGCCAACACTTCGTCGAAGCGATCGAGCGCCTCGGGTTTGCGGCGCATCGCGAACAGTAAGGCCCCTGACCATACGTTGGCTACCTGGCCCAATTCTTGGTGAGTCCGCCAGGGCCGCAACGCATCCGGGTCATCTCGGGACAGGCAGATCGCCTTCACCAATTCAGGTTCATCGTCGGACTGCGGATATTTCCGTCCCGTCTGCAGCGTTCCTTCCTCCCCGTGTCGCTGCACCGACATGGTGTCAACGGCGATCATGAGCCGATCGCGCATCCACCTAGCCATTGCGTTACCTATCGGGCTCTGGTCGTCAACGTCGACACGCTTTCGCCAGTTCGCAGACCGAGAGCCGCGTTGAGAGAGATCATTCCGCGCAACTCCGGGTTTGATGGCGTGCTCTTCCGGCTTGTCATGGCTGACCCCATCTATACCGAGGATGGCCATACCAGCGATAGTATATTGTATACGGTCCCGAGGGAAGCGGTTTGCTGGACCGCCCGTGATGTTCCCATCTCGCACGGAAGAGGTCGGCAGGTGCTCCGCCACAGCGGCGCATCGGCACTCCCCCGCCAATCAGCGCAACGACGCGCTGACCCACGTGCTACAGCGCCAGGTGAAGTCTGAGCGCATCGTCGAGGTCAGTGAGAGCTCGGCGGCGGAGATACGCCCCAGTCGACGTGGGAAACGCTGGTATGCAACGGATCTCACCTGCTCTGCTCGCGCCTTGCAAGGCGGAAACCGGCCGCCAGCACGCCGTTGACGGAAAGGGCGGCGGCGGAGGTGGCTCTACGAGTGGTGGTGGCGGTGAAGCTCCGGAGAAAGGTGCGGACGAAGCATATGAGGGGTGAGACCTCCCCAGGAGCATAGTGAATTGAATCCGTCGTTCGGAGAGGACATTGTGGCGGGCCTGGAAGACGTCGCCGAGGGGCATCGAGGGTTTCGCGGAGTAGCCGAGACTCTCCCGCCCGGCGATGGCGGGTCACTTCGAACACGAGATCCAGCTGCGGTGCGCGCGGGATACGCTAACACTGGTGGTTTGAGGGCCGACGTCAAATCGCGGTGCGTTGAGTGCCGCAGTGGTTGCCGCCACGCGGGTAGCTTAAGACCGTGGTCGAAACGGCGGTGCTACAGGAGCTCGTCGGATCGGAACGCATTCCGACACCAGTGATCGACTGGCTGGTGAACGGTCACTGGCCCACACCGATCGTGGCGTGTGATGTGTCATATCCTCGTGCCGATCACTCGGGATTGCTGGAGTTCTGACCGAGACGGCCGGGGGTATTGAAGGCCACCACCGGTCGATATCGAGGCAAAGCGACCGTAACCGTGGCAGGCCGCGGTCAATTTCTCTCCCAGTCAATCCCGACGATCTGCGGGAATCCGCGCGCGGTTGGCGTCCAGACCGGGCCTCCGGAATCACCGGGGATGCTCGGCGGCATGCCGGTGGTCATGTGTTGATCTTCCCCGTGGCCGCCGGCGATTTGGCCGCCGTCCTGCCCGCTGGAAACAACGATCCGGCAGGCGGACTCGCCGACAAGGGCTCGGGGTGGCTAATGGTAACGGGCATACGGTGGCTGACGGGGAAAACTCACGTCAACACGTGGGCGTTGAGGTCGATCGGTGCGTAGCCGGCCCCACCGCTACGGGAGGAATTGGGATCAGTTCTCGGGTTGACCAGCCCAGCGGACCAAAAAACTTTCGCACGACCGATGCGTAGAGGATCACGATAGCTGATGATCAATCTAAGCAGTCACCGCGAGCCAAGGGGAACCACGAAAGCGGCAGTGACACGAGATCGGAAGAGATTGGATAGCACCTCAATGGTCGACAGCCCGCCATCTCGAGCTGGCTTGCTCCTGACAATCCCGGAAGCCGCCACAGCGTTGCGTATCAGTCGGTCATCGATTTATCGGCTGTTCGACTCCGGACAGCTGTCCTGGGTACAGATTGGTGGCAGAAGGCGAGTCACTTTCGCTGAAATCAATCGATTCATCGCCGCGCATACTGAGGTCGCGTCGTGACCCTTAATGGCGCTGCCTTAATTGTGCGGCTATGACCGATGGTTGCGCGCCGCCAGCTGCCTCCGCAGATCAAACGCATCGAACTCACCCGCCGCACCAGCGGACGGCCCGTCGTCCGCTACCAACTCACTGTCGATGTCGGCACTGTCGATGGAAAGCGTAAGCAGTTGCGCAAGCGCTACGCGACCGAAAGGGAGGCACGCGAGGCACTCGACGAGATCCGCGGCGAGGTGGCCAAGGGCACTTACGTGCATCCCTCGATCCTCACGGTGGAGGAAGCATGCGCGAACTGGCTGATGTCACGGCATGGCATCAAGCCCAAGAGCAAATCCGGGTATGACGGAGTGCTCGCGCCCGTGCGTGTCGAACTGGGTCATCTGCCCGTGCAGAAGCTCACCCGCCGCCACGTCGATGAGCTCGTAAGGCGGCTGCGCGACGGACAGGTTGTCCGCGCCGACGGCACAAAGCGACGGCCGTGGAGTGCTCGGTCCTGCAACTACTTGCTCGGCACGCTGTCGCAGGTGCTTGGTCAGCTCGTACACGACGGCACATTGGTCCGCAACGTCGTGGCGCACGTCGACCGGGTGGCCGGCAAGCCGAAGAAGTTCGCCACCTACACGCCTATGCAGGTGGAGCGCCTGCTACGCGCGATCCGCGAGGACCGCAACCGCCACGCCTGGCATCTTGCGCTATCCGGGCTGCGTCGGGGTGAGATCGGCGGGCTCCGCTGGACGAACGTCGATTTCGAGGCCAAGACACTGACCATCGGCCCGACACGAATCAGCGTCGATGGCAAGGCCGTCGAGCAGGATGATGCCAAATCGGAAGACTCAAACCGAGTGCTGCCCCTTCCGGACCCGCTGTTGGTCGAGCTGAAAGCGGCGAAAAAGCGGCAGTTGTCCGAAAAGCTGAAAGCCGGCGTCGACTACACCGACCTCGATTACGTGGTGTGCAACGAAGCCGGGCAGCCGTATCACCCAGACACGCTGTCCAAGATGTGGGCCAACACCGTCACCGCGGCCGGTGTGCCCCGAATCCGGCTGCACGACGCACGGCATACCTGCGGTACCACGATGCACCTGCAGGGCGTGCCGGCCGCAGTGATCGCGGCCTGGCTCGGCCACGCCGACGTGGCATTCACGATGCGAACGTATGTGCACTCACAGCCAAACGCGCTGGCCGACGGCGCGCGGAGTTTGGCACGAGTTGTGACAATCCGTGACAATGTTGCCGGTGCTTGAGACCAAACCAGCCCATATCAGCTGGTAGTGAGCGCGCCCGAAGGGATTCGAACCCCCAACCTTCTGATCCGTAGTCAGATGCTCTATCCGTTGAGCTACGGGCGCCTGTCTTCAATTGTGTTCCGTGGCGGAGGCGAGAGGATTTGAACCTCCGGTCCCCTTTGAGGGGGACAACTCATTAGCAGTGAGCCCCATTCGGCCGCTCTGGCACGCCTCCATTGGACTTTCTGAGGGTACCCGACCCCTTCCCCGGTCTCCCGGAACCGCCGGAGGCATAGCGTACACAGCTGCGACATATGCTGTCGAAGTGACCGCCCGCCTACGCCCCGAGCTGGTCGGGCTGCCAGTCTACGTCCCTGGCAAGACGGTGCCGGGTTCGATAAAACTAGCCAGCAACGAGACGGTGTTCGGCCCGCTGCCCAGCGTCCGCTCGGCCATCGAAAAAGCCACCGACAACGTCAACCGCTACCCCGACAACGCCTGCGTGGAGCTCAAGGCGACGCTGGCCAAGCACCTGGGTGCGGATTTCGCTCCCGAGTACGTCGCAGTCGGCTGCGGTTCGGTCAGTTTGTGCCAGCAACTGGTTCAAATCACCTCCTCGGCCGGCGACGAGGTGGTGATGGGCTGGCACAGCTTCGAGCTGTATCCGCCGATGGTCCAGGTCGCCGGCGCGACCGCCGTCAAAGTGCCGTTGACCGACCACACCTACGACCTGCACGCAATGCTTGCCGCTATCACCGACCGCACCCGGTTGATCTTCGTCTGCAACCCCAATAATCCGACGTCCACGGTCGTCGACCCGCACGCCCTGACCCGTTTCGTCGAGACCGTGCCGCCACACATCCTGATAGCCATCGACGAGGCCTACGTCGAATACATCCGCGACGGCATGGTGCCCAACAGCTTGGAGCTGGCCCGCACCCACAGCAACGTCGTTGTGCTGCGGACCTTTTCGAAGGCGTATGGGCTGGCGGGCTTGCGCGTCGGCTACGCGATAAGCCAACCCGACCTGATCACCGCGCTGGACAAGGTGTTCGTGCCGTTCTCCGTGACGAACGTCTCACAGGCCGCCGCCATCGCCGCACTGGACGCCGCCAACGAGCTGCTGGCCCGCACCGACGTAGTGGTGGCCGAGCGCACCCGGGTCAGTGCCGGGTTGCGCGATGCCGGGTTCACCCTGCCCCAGAGTCAGGCCAACTTCATCTGGCTGCCGCTGGGATCCCGCACCATGGACTTCGTGCAGCAGGCGGCGAACGCGCACCTTGTGGTGCGCCCATTCGCGCCCGACGGTGTACGCATCACCATCGGGGCGCCGGAGGAAAACGACGCCCTGCTGCAGTTTGCCCGCGACTGGATTGCCCGCACCGAACCTTAAGGAGTAGTCAGTGGACCTGGCCCGTAAGAAGTTCACCGAGTTCAAAGAACGCGGCGGCGACATTCCCGACGCCGAGCTCGACGAATTCTGGGCGACCCTTGAGCCCGCGACCATCGATGGCATGATCGGCGAGTGGAAGGGCGGCGAGTTCCGCACCGGCCACAAGATGAACGGCAAGCTGGAGAAGGCCGGCTGGTTCGGCAAGACCTTCAAATCGGCCGGCGATGTGCAGCCGTTGGTCTGTGTGGACGCCGACGGGAACAAATTCTCCAACGTTGCGATGGGCAAGGGCGAGGCCAGCCTGTGGCTGGAGGACTTCCGCGGTGAAGTCACCGCCACGATGGTCTATGACGGCCAGCCCGTGCACGATCACTTCAAGCAGATCGACGACGACGCGGTGATGGGCATCATGAACGGCAAGGGCGTCCTGGATAACGGCCGGTATTACTACTTCTACCTGGAACGCGTGTAACTACCGGCGCTCGAGTGTGAAGCTGGGCTCACGCTCGTCGACCAGCGTGCAACTGGCTTCACGTTCGTTGGGGAGGCGCCGCTCGCCCCTAGCCCCCGGCGGGGTCGCGGCCGGTGAAGGCAATCAGTTTGTCCAGCGCGCTGGCGTCTTCGGACACGTTCACCGGATCGGCGAACCCGCCCCTACTGCGTAGCTCTGGCTTGATGACCTTGTGCGCCAACTCCAGCACGTACTCGGTCAGCGGTTCGCGGGGTTGAAAGTCGTGCCCCACTGCGGCGGCGTAATCCCAGGCGTGGACCAGGAATTCCAGCGACAAGACGGCGCAGGCACTTCTGGCGGGCATCTCGCCCTTGCCAAACGGCACCGTGCCGTCCAGACCGCGGCGGTGCCACGCATCCAGGGCCGGCCGGGCCGCGCTGATGATCTGACGCTCCACCGAGTCGGTTTCGTCGGACGTCGGCAACTCCGCGCCGACCATGCCTCCCAGAGCCTCGATCGACTTGAGCAGGTGGTTGGTCAACTGCTTGACGTCATATTCCGAGCACGGGGTCTGCCGGGACAAGTCGTCGCTGGCAATGGTGTGCACGACGTGCTGCAGCACCCCGAGCGTGGCTTCGGCGCTCTCCAGCTCGTCCTTCGGCGGGGAATATGGTCCGGGTCGTAAATCACGGGGCATGTCCTCACGCTACGGTCTCGACATGGCGCAAACATACGAATCCGTCACCGTCGAAACCAAGGACCAGGTCGCGCAGGTGACGCTGATCGGACCGGGCAAGGGCAACGCGATGGGGCCCGCCTTCTGGTCGGAGATGCCGGAGCTGTTCGCAGCCCTGGACGCCGACCGCGATGTGCGAGCCATCGTCATCACCGGATCGGGCAAGAACTTCAGCTACGGCCTGGACGTGCCCGCGATGGGCGGGGCGTTCACCCCGCTGCTGGCCGACGGGGCGCTGGCGCGCCCGCGCGCGGATTTTCATGCCGAGATAAGGCGCATGCAGAACGCGATCAGCGCCGTCGCCGACTGCCGCACCCCCACCATCGCATCGGTGCACGGCTGGTGCATCGGTGGCGGCGTCGACCTGATCTCCGCGGTCGACATCCGCTATGCCAGCGCCGACGCCAAATTCTCGGTGCGGGAGGTCAAACTGGCCATCGTCGCCGACGTCGGCAGCCTGGCCCGGCTGCCGATGATCTTGAACGACGGACACCTGCGCGAACTCGCATTGACCGGCAGGGATATCGACGCTGCGCGCGCCGAGAAGATCGGCCTGGTCAACGATGTGTTCGCCGACCCCGAGGCAACGCTGGCCGCCGCGCACGCCACCGCAGCGGAGATCGCCGCCAACCCACCGCTGACCGTCCACGGCATCAAGGACGTCCTCGACCAGCAACACGCCTCCGCGGTCGCAGAGAACCTGCGCTACGTCGCCGCCTGGAACGCCGCCTTCCTACCGTCCAAGGACCTGACCGAGGGCATCTCGGCGACATTCGCCAAGCGTCCGCCGCAGTTCACCGGGGAGTAGAACCCCCGCCGCCCACCGCCACGTACCCTCGCGGACGTGGCGAACCTGACCCGCGACATGACCTCAGAGGGCAGGATCCGCGTCCCGGCCGACTTGGACTCCGTGACGGCGATCGGCGCCGAAGACCACTCCGAAATCGACAGCGCCGCCGTCGAACGGATATGGCAGGCCGCGCGGCACTGGTACCAGGCGGGGTTCCACCCTGCGATCCAGTTGTGCATCCGGCGGCACGGGCGCGTCGTGCTCAACCGCGCGATCGGGCACGGCTGGGGCAATGCCCCGACGGATCCGCCCGACGCCGAGAAGATCCCCGTCGCCACCGACACACCGTTCTGCGTGTACTCGGCGGCCAAGGGCATCACGGCGACCGTCGTGCACATGCTCGTCGAGCGCGGCGTCTTCTCACTCGACGACGTTGTCTGCGACTACATCCCGACGTTCACCAGTCACGGCAAGCATCGCATCACCATTCGGCACGTGATGACACACAGCGCCGGCCTGCCCTTCCCCACCGGGCCCAGGCCCGACGTCACCCGCGCCGACGACCACGAATACGCGCAGGAGAAGCTCGGCGAATTGCGGCCGATCTACCGGCCGGGGTTGGTGCACATGTACCACGCGCTGACCTGGGGTCCGCTGATGCGCGAGCTCGTCTACGCGGCCACCGGTAAAGAGATTCGCGAGATCCTGGCTACCGAGATCCTCGACCCGCTCGGCTTCCGGTGGACCAATTTCGGCGTCGCCAAGAAAGACCTTCCGTTGGTCGCGCCGAGTCACGCCACCGGCCGTCCATTGCCACCGGTGGTCGCGCAGATCTTCCGCAAGGCGATCGGCGGAACCGTGCACGAGATCATCCCGTACACCAACACTCCGCTGTTCCTGACCACCATCATCCCGTCGTCCAACACCGTGTCGACCGCGGACGAAATGTCGCGGTTCGCCGAAATCTGGTGTCGCGGTGGCGAACTCGACGGCGTGCGAGTGATGAGCCCGGCAACGATGCGCGGCGCGGTGGCCCAATGCCGGCGGCTGCGACCGGATATCGCGGTCGGGCTGCAGCCAGCCCGCTGGGGCACCGGGTTCATCCTGGGCACGAACCGGTGGGGACCGTTCGGGCGCAACGCCCCCGACGCGTTCGGCAATCTCGGCCTGGTCAACATCGCGATCTGGGCCGACCCGGCGCGTGGGCTGGCCGCCGGAGTGGTCAGCAGCGGCAAGCCGGGGCGCGACCCCGAAGCCCGGCGCTACACCGCCCTGATGGACAGGATCGCCGCCGAGATCCCCGCCGGTTGACAACGCACGGCGGTGGGAACATCGCCGACATGGCTACCTACCGAGTGCTTAACGCGAAGGGCGACGTCGTCGCGGCGTCTGCGGCTAGATCGCCTCGACTATGCTCCCGCGAAAGACCTCGACTATGGCCCCGCGAAAGACTCGGCCCGCTGCGCCACGAGTGCTCGCGGCATGGGCATTCGCGCGTCGCGAAAGTGCGGCGACTCGTTTGCGCCCGCAATAACGACGTCGACGGGGTTGTCGATCGGCCGGTCCCATCGAACGCGGAGGTCGACTTCTGAAACAGGACGATCGGTGCGCTCGTTCGGAAAATGAAAATGCACGTAGTAGCGTCCTGGCCCGCCCCCCACGACGCGGCCGGCGCGCCATTCTCCGGTGTCAGGGTCAAAGTGATACAAACGTGTTTGCGGTAGGAGACGCACGCGGCGACAGGCTCGGGACTCCACCCATTGCGAACCCGCTGCACTTTCACCGCCGCCTGCTGCCGTTCCGACCAGCAGCATTCACTCCTAGCGGTCTTCGGTCAGGTCCACGCCCAATCGGATGGCGTCGAGTCGCGCCGCGGCCAGGTCATCCGCGGCGGCGGCGATGCGCCGTCCCGCGGCCGCGAGTCGGAGCGAGTGAGCCACCGCCGCGACGAGGCGCGTCTGCTCGAACCTGGCGAAAGGGGCGGCGGCGGAAAGAGATTGATTCCCTACCGTGAGCTGCTCTGCGCGGACGCACGAGGAAGGGCGTGACGATGTCGGGATACCGTGCAACGTCACGTCCCGCCGCCTCTGGCGACTGGTTCGAACGCCTCATGGGATTCAGCGAAGAGGCCGGCTACGAGGCCACCCAGCGCCGGTTGCTCGTGGAAAGCGACGAGTTGGTGTCCACGGTCAACGGCTCGCGGTACGGGATCGGCGCGCTGACGTTACCGACGCTGGCAGACCTTCGCGGCCAGGTGAATCCGACCGGACAGCGACGCAGTTCGGTGGGAGTCATGATCGGAGATGTCCGTGCGCTGCACGCCGATCCCACATTGCAGGGCGCCCTGTTCCAAGTGGCTTCGCAGTTCAACCTGTGAAACATCTTGATTACACCTGCTAATCAAGATGCCCGACGGGCGGATTTGGTGCTCACGCCTCCTCCGCCCAGAAGTCCTCCCACTGCTGGCCCAAATGCTGCGCCAACTGCGTGTCGTCCTCCAACGTCATAGCGGGCCGCGATGACATGACGGCGGAACCGGAGGACGACGGCCACTGACCCCCAGGCGGCCCCGGTGCCGTTACGGCGAGTACAGGCTCCAGACCGACGACGAGGCGGCGGGGACGTACCCATCACCGCCGGGCAGCAGCACCTTCCCGCCCGCGTAGCACCACACGACGTAGCCGTCGCTTGACAGCCCGAACGTGCCGATGGGAGCCGAGCACGGGCTGCCCACCGGACCGACGGCGGGAGCATTGCCCCACGCCCCGTGGGACCACGCAGTCCACGTCAGGGCGTAATCACCGGTCCCCGGCGGCGCGGCGCAGAACATCTTCGCGCCGGTGGTGGCGTCGGCGGAAATCTTCATCCAGTCGGTGCAGTGCGCCCCGAGGGTGTCGGCGGCGGCCACCGGTGCCAGAGACACCGCCAGCGCGGCGGCTGCTGCGACGGTCAACGGAATACGGAACACGAGACCCCCTGGTCGTTTTCCCTGACTCTACTGCCCCGGAACCAGGCCCGGGGCGGTGTTTCCCCAGTTGGGATGCGGGAAACCGGAGCGGCGTCCCGTGCCGGGGCCGGGTGATCCCCGAGACGGGCGCGTGGTCGGGCGACGGGGCCCATGGCCGTGGCCGCCTGAGGCCGCGAATTGACTGGTTCCCAGAGGCGCTACGTGCTTGGCCGACGGGTGATGTATCGCCGTGCCGACGTCGAAAAGTGGCTGGGGGAAGCGCAATGACCGCACCGGTTTGCAACAGAGGCCGCCTGGGACCCCTATCCCCCGCGAACTGCTGGTGGATTGCGAGCACCCGACAGGGTCGAACCGTGCCCACATTTTGCCCACAATTGCCCACCAAAATGGGTGTTCCTGTGTGAACAACAGTGATGCGTTTTCCCAGCCAGGGCCGTTTTAGGGCTCTTGAACTGGCGGTGGCGGAGGGATTTGAACCCCCGGACGGTTTTAGCCGTCTCTCGCTTTCAAGGCGAGTGCATTAGGCCGCTCTGCCACGCCACCGCTGATAAGGGTAACGGGACCCGCATGTCGGCAGGGTCGACTAGTAGCGTGGCCAGCATGCGCGCCAGCGTCGCCGAATCCTCCGATCAACTTTCCTGGCAAGAAGTACCCGACGTTTCCGCCGGGACCGGCGAGATAACGATCAAGGTCGCCGCGGCCGGCGTGAACCGAGCCGACGTGCTGCAGGCCGCCGGTAAATATCCGCCACCGCCGGGAGCAAGCGAAATCATCGGCATGGAGGTGTCCGGCGTCGTCACCGAAACCGGCTCGGATGTGACCGAATGGTCTGTGGGGAAACAAGTCTGCGCATTGCTGGCCGGCGGCGGATACGCCGAATACGTCGCCGTTCCCGCCGGTCAGGTGATGCCGATTCCCGACGGCGTCGACCTTATCGACGCGGCCGGGCTACCGGAAGTGGCCTGCACGGTGTGGTCGAACCTGGTGATGACCGCTCACCTGAGCGAAGGCCAGCTACTTCTGGTTCACGGCGGAGCCAGCGGCATCGGAAGCCACGCGATCCAGGTCGCACGAGCGCTGGGCGCCCGGGTGGCTGTCACTGCCGGGTCGGCGGAGAAGCTGAAATTCTGCCGCGAGCTGGGCGCCGCCCTCACCATCAACTACCGCGACGAGGACTTCGTCGCCCGGCTGCGGGAGGAGACCGACGGCGCCGACGTGATCCTCGACATCATGGGCGCCGCCTACCTGGACCGCAATATCGACGCCCTGGCCACCGACGGACAGCTGGTCATCATCGGCATGCAGGGCGGAGTGAAGGGCGAGCTCAACCTCGGCAAGCTGCTCAGCAAGCGGGCCCACATCATCGGCACCACGCTGCGGGCCCGGCCGGTGAGCGGCCCCAACAGCAAAAGCGAGATCGTGCAAGCGGTGACGGCTTCGGTGTGGCCGATGATCGCCGACGGCCGGGTCCGGCCGATTATCGGTGCCCGCATGCCCGTCCAGCAGGCCGGCGACGCGCACCGACAGCTGGTATCGGGGAAGGTGACCGGAAAGATCGTGCTGACGCTGCCGGGCTAGCCCAGTGACGCCAGCGCACGAACCAACTGGTCGACCTCGGCCATGGTGGAGTAGTGCGCCAGTCCGACGGTGACGGCGCCGCCCACGTCATTGACGCCCAGGACGTCGAGCACGCGTGAACTCTCGTTGGTGACGGCCAGAATCCCGTTGTCCGCCAACCGCTGCACCACCCGCTCGGCGGGCACGCTGTGCAAAGCGAAACTGACCACCGGTATCCGCACCTCCGGACGGCCGATCACCATCACCAACGGCAACGACCGCAACGACACCATCAGGTAGTCGAAGATCCGGTCCAGATACGAAGTGACGGATTGCATCGACACCGACAGGCGTTCGCGTCGGCTACCGCGAGCGGACTCGTCGAGTGCCGCCAAATACTCGATGCTGGCAACCACGCCGGCCAACAGACCGAACTGGTGCGCGCCGATCTCCAGGCGCGCCGCGCCGGTAGCCTTGGGGTCGGTCGAGATCGAGCTGAACGAGTTGAGCAGCCCCGGATCGCGAAACACGATCGCGCCGATCGGCGGACCGCCCCACGCCGCGGCGTTCACCGCCACCACGTCGGCGTCGGCTTCATTGACGTCGAGCAATCGGTAAGGCGCCGCGGCGGAATGGTCGACCACCACCAATCCGCCGACATCGTGCACCAGCTTGGTCATCGGCCGCAGATCGGTAACCGTGCCCAGCGTTGCGGACGCGGAGGCGATGGCGACCAGCCTGGTCGACTTCCCGATCAGGCTCTCCCACTGCCATGTCGGCAGCTCACCCGTCTCGATGTCGACTTCGGCCCACTTCACCTTGGCGCCGTAGCGATGTGCTGCCCGCAGCCACGGGGCGATGTTCGCCTCGTCGTCAAGACGGCTGACGATCACCTCGTAGCCCAGGCCGGCGCGTGAGGACGACGCGTCGGCCAGCGCCGACAACAGGATCGCGCGGTCGGCGCCCAGCACTACGCCCGCCGGGTCGGCGTTGAACAGATCGGCCACCGCCGCACGCGCCGCCTCCAAGACAGCGGCGCTGCGCTGCGCTGACGGGTGCGCACCCACCGTGGTGGGGCCGGACCTGCGAAAAGCCGTTGAAACGGTGGTCGCCACGGAATCGGGAATCAGCATCCCGGCCGGCGCATCGAAGTGCACCCATCCGTCACCCAGCGACGGATGTAGTCCGCGCACCCGGGCGACGTCGTAAGCCATGCCAGCCACCTTAGAGCTTCCGCTTTTTTCGCGAAATTGTGACGGTAGCGGGTGCCACAGACGTTAAAGCCATGCGGTGGCTTCCCGAGCCAGGTCACCCGGGCAGCCATACTAGTCGAGTGGGGCTCTGGTTCGGAACGCTGATCGCATTGTTTTTGCTGATCGCACCGGGCACGATCGTCGCACGTATCACTCAGCTGAGCTGGCCGGTCGCTGTCGCAGTCGGACCGGCGCTGACCTACGGTGTGGTCGCGCTGGCCATCATTCCCTTTGGTGCGCTCGGAATCCCTTGGAACGGTTGGACTGCGGTGGCCACCCTGGCCGCGGTGTGCCTGCTCATGACGGGTTTGCAGCTGCTACTCGCCCGCTACCGCGACACCGAAGCCGAAGCCCGAGGGATCAGTCGCTGGCCCACGGTGACGGTGGGAGCCGGTGTGCTGTTGGGCGCTCTGCTGATCATGTACGCGGCCTACCGCGGCATCACCCATTGGCAATCCATCCCGAGCACCTGGGACGCGGTCTGGCACGCCAACGAAGTGCGCTTCATCCTGGACACCGGTCAGGCGTCGTCCACCCACATGGGTGAGCTGCGCAACGTCGAAACGCACCAAGCGCTGTATTACCCGTCGGTGTTCCACGCTCTGATCGCGGTGTTCTGTCAGCTCACCGGGGCGGCACCCACCACCGGCTACACCCTGAGCTCGGTAGCTGCGTCAGTCTGGCTGTTTCCGGCCGGCGCGGCGATGCTCACCTGGCGTCTGCTGCGCCCGGCGTGGGGAGAATGGCGTACCGCGGGGGCGGCGGCCACCGCCGCCGCGCTGTCGGCCTCGTTTACCGCGGTCCCTTATGTCGAGTTCGCCGTCGCCGCGATGCCCAACCTGGTGGCCTACGGACTCGCGGCGCCGACGATGGTGTTGATCGCGTCGACGTTGCGCCACCGCGACCGCATCCCGGTGGCCATTCTGGCCCTGGTCGGCACCTTCTCGGTGCACATCACCGGCGGGGTCGTCGTCGTCTTGTTGTTGTTGGCCTGGTGGTTATTGGATGCACTGTGGCATCCGGTGCGGGGCCGGCTCGCCGATTTTTTGGCGCTGGCCGGCGTGGGGACGGCTGTCGGGTTGATCCTGTTGCCGCAGTTCATCAGCGTCCGGCAACAAGAAGACATCATTGCCGGGCACTCTTTCCTCACCTACCTCAGTAAGAAGCGAGGACTCTTCGACGCCGTTTTCCAGCACTCCCGCCATCTCAACGACTTCCCGGTCCAGTACGGGTTGATCGTGCTGGCGGGCATCGGCGGGGTCATTCTGCTGGTCAAGAGGCTCTGGTGGCCCCTGGCGGTTTGGCTGCTACTGGTCGTGGTGAACGTCGACGCGGGAACCCCGCTGGGTGGGCCGATCGGCGCGCTCGCCGGCGGACTCGGCGAGTTTTTCTACAAGGATCCGCGCCGGATCTCGGCCGCCATAACCCTGCTGTTGGAGCCGATGGCCGGTATTGCGTTGTTCGCGATCGTCATGGTCGTGGTGGCCGGCGCCCGACGAGTCGCCGACCGGTTCAAACCGTCCCCCGCAAGCGGGAGGTGCCCCCAGCCCGCACCGGTGTGGGCCTCGGCGACGGCAGTTGTACTGATGGTGGCCACCGTCTTCACCGCGCGGCACTACTTCTATCGACACCTATTCTTATTCGGCGACAAATACGACTCGGTGATGATCGACCAGCGAGACCTGATGGCCATGGCGTATCTGGCCACCTTGCCCGGTGCGCACGACACCTTGATCGGCAACGGCAACACCGACGGCACCGCGTGGATGTACGCCGTTGCCGACCTGCACCCTTTATGGACCCACTACGACTACCCGCAGCAGATGGGCCCCGGCTACTACCGTTTCATCTTCTGGGCCCACGCCCGCAGGGGTGATTCCGATCCGCGGGTCGTTGAGGCGATTAAAGCGCTCAATATTCGGTACATCCTTACCAGCACGCCGACGGTCCGGGGGTTCGCCGTACCCGACGGACTAGTGTCACTAGACAAGTCGAAGTCGTGGGCGCTGATCTACGACAACGGTGAGGCGCGAATCTACGAATGGCGCGGAAATGGCGCGGCGCCACACTCTTAGTTCCGCAAAGGATGGTGATGGATTGAGTACCGGCAACGACGGCGACACCGGCAACCACGACGACGGCGTCGAGATCATCGGCGGCATCGATCCGCGGACGGTGGCGGCTCCCGGGGAGGACTCCGAAGAGCCCTCCCTGACCGACCTAGTCGAGCAGCCCGCCAAGGTGATGCGAATCGGCACCATGATCAAGCAACTGCTCGAGGAGGTGCGCGCCGCACCGCTCGACGAGGCCAGCCGCAACCGCTTGCGCGAGATCCACGCCACCAGCATCCGCGAGCTGGAAGACGGCCTGGCACCGGAATTGCGTGAGGAACTCGACCGCCTCACGCTGCCGTTCAGCGAAGATGCCACGCCGTCGGACGCCGAGTTGCGCATCGCCCAGGCACAGCTGGTCGGCTGGCTGGAAGGGCTGTTCCACGGTATTCAGACCGCATTGTTCGCCCAGCAGATGGCCGCCCGCGCGCAGCTGGAGCAGATGCGCCAGGGCGCGCTCCCGCCGGGCATGGGCAAGCCGGGCCACGCCGGGACCGGTCACGGGCAGTACCTGTAAGCAGACTTAAGTAGTTGATGGTGCCGGGTCCTGGTCCTCACATCGAGACACACAACGCGTGGGTGGAATTTCCCATCTTCGACGCCAAGTCGCGTTCCTTGAAGAAGGCGTTCCTGGGCAAGGCGGGCGGCACGATCGGTCGCAACAGCTCTAACGTGGTCGTCGTCGAGGCGTTGCGGGACATCACCATGTCACTTGAGTTGGGCGACCGGGTCGGTCTGGTCGGCCACAATGGAGCCGGGAAATCGACTCTGCTGCGCCTACTTTCGGGCATATACGAACCGACCCGAGGATGGGCGAAGGTCACCGGTCGGGTGGCGCCCATCTTCGACTTGGGGGTTGGGATGGACCCCGAGATCTCCGGCTACGAGAACATCATCATCCGCGGGCTGTTCCTGGGTCAGACCCGAAAGCAGATGCTGGCCAAGGTGGACGAGATTGCCGAATTCACCGAGTTGGGCGACTACCTGTCGATGCCGCTGCGCACCTACTCCACCGGGATGCGGGTCCGGCTGGCCATGGGCGTGGTCACCAGCATCGACCCCGAGATCCTGCTGCTCGACGAAGGCATCGGCGCGGTCGACTCCGACTTCATGAAGAAGGCCCAGTCCCGGTTGCAGAGCCTCGTGGAGCGTTCCGGAATCCTGGTATTCGCCAGCCATTCCAACGAGTTCCTGGCTCGGCTGTGCAAAACCGCGATGTGGATCGACCACGGGGTCATCCGGCTGACCGGCGGCATCGAAGACGTGGTGCGCGCTTACGAGGGTGAGGACGCCGCCCGGCACGTGCGCGAGGTGCTGGCCGAGACCCGGGACCAGATTCGGGCCGATAAGCCACTGGCACAAAGAGTATCCGGGGATGAGTGAATCCGTCTTCGCCGTCGTCGTTACCCACCGGCGTCCCGACGAGCTGGCCAAGTCGCTGGATGCGCTGAGCACCCAAACCCGGTTGCCCGATCATCTGATCGTTGTGGACAACGATGGTTCCGGTGACGGCCGGGTCCGCGATCTGGTTGCCGGCCAGCCGATTCCGACCACCTACTTGGGGTCTCGCCGAAACCTCGGCGGCGCAGGAGGTTTCGCCCTCGGCATGTTGCACGCGTTGGCGCAGGGGGCCGATTGGGTGTGGCTGGCGGACGACGACGGGCGCCCACAGGACTCTCGCGTTCTGGCGACCCTGTTGGCCTGCGCCGAGAAATACGGCCTGGCCGAAGTATCGCCGATGGTGTGCAATATGGACGATCCGCGGCGGCTGGCGTTTCCGTTGCGGCGTGGGCTGGTATGGCGCAGGCGCACAAGCGAATTGCGCACCGAAGAAGGACAGGATCTGCTGCGCGGGATCGCATCGCTGTTCAACGGCGCACTGTTCCGGGCATCCACACTGGAATCGATCGGTGTCCCGGACCTGCGGCTGTTCATTCGGGGCGACGAGGTGGAGATGCACCGGCGGCTGGTGCGGTCCGGTCTGCCGTTCGGGACCTGCCTAGACGCGGTCTACCTGCATCCCTGCGGGTCCGCCGAATTCCGGCCGATCCTCGGTGGCCGGATGCACACCCAATATCCCGACGATCCCACCAAGCGGTTCTTCACCTACCGCAACCGCGGCTACCTGCTGTCGCAGCCGGGCCTGCGCAAGCTGCGGGCCCAGGAGTGGGTTCGGTTCGGCTGGTTCTTCCTGGTGACCCGCCGCGACCCCAAGGGTCTGCTGGAATGGATTCGCCTGCGCCGCTTGGGACGTCGTGAGCAGTTCAGCAAGCCTGGAGGTCTGTGATGACGTTCGTCGACGCGGCGGCACAGTCGCGCACCCTTGTCCGCGCCCGAGGCGATCTGGTGGACGGGTTTCGTCGTCACGAGCTGTGGCTGCACCTGGGCTGGCAGGACATAAAGCAGCGCTACCGCCGCTCGGTACTGGGACCGTTCTGGATCACCATCGCGACCGGAACCACAGCCGTCGCGATGGGCGGCTTGTATTCGAAGCTGTTCCACCTCGAGCTGTCAGTGCATCTGCCGTACGTGACGCTCGGGCTGATCATCTGGAACCTGATCAACGCCTCCATTCTGGAGGGCGCCGACGTGTTCGTCGCCAACGAGGGACTGATCAAGCAATTGCCGACGCCGCTGAGCGTGCACGTCTACCGGCTGGTGTGGCGGCAGATGATCTTGTTCGCACACAACATCGTCATTTACGTCATCGTTGCGATCATCTATCCCAAACCGTGGTCGTGGGCCGACCTCTCGGTCATCCTGGCGCTGGGGCTGATCGTGCTCAACTCCGTATGGGTGTCACTGTGTTTCGGCATCCTGGCGACCCGTTACCGCGACATCGGTCCGTTGTTGTTTTCGGTCGTGCAGTTGCTGTTCTTCATGACGCCGATCATCTGGAACGACGACACCCTGCGGCAGCAGGGCGCCGGACGCTGGTCGAGCATCGTCGAACTCAACCCGCTGCTGCACTATCTCGATATCGTTCGCGCCCCGTTGCTGGGCGCCCATCAGGAATTGCGGCACTGGGTCGTGGTGGTGGTGTTGACCGTCGTCGGTTGGGCGCTGGCGGCCTTCGCGATGCGGCAATACCGTGCCCGGGTGCCGTACTGGGTTTAGCCCGGGCGCTGGGCCGCGTTACCAAAACCGGTGTCAGTGGACGGCGCTAGAATCGAATGCATATACATGTTCGATAGCTTGCCCGACGCCGGCGTGGTCGACGTGATCACTGACGCTGGGATCAATAGGGTCGGATACACCGGTGCCCGGCTGATCGAAGAAGATCATTCGACCGAGCGACGTCATCGCCTCGAGCCAGGCCTGAAACAACGGCAGCTCGGGGAAGGCCTCACAGTTGCTCAACCACGCGGCGACGAACACGATGTCGCGCTCGCCCTTAGCCGACGCGCGATAGCCGACGCGCAAGTCCCCGTTCATCGCATAGCGCGTCTCTGAGAACATTGCGGAAGTCTAAGCCGAGGAGTGGGTCAAATTTTCGGTGTCACGCAAGCCCGCCAGGACGAGCGGCCGGCAGTCTGCGGATGAAGTGTACTTTCTCAAATCGGTAACCCACCTGGTCAAAACCTTCTGGACAGGTTGGCGCGACGAACAACACCCCGACGGCACGGGAATCCTTGCAACGTATCCCCCGGCCATGACCGCCACCGTGACTCCCTCGGCTGCGAGCGCGGCCCGGTGCACCGCGCCGTCGATGCCGTAGGCACCGCCGGAGACCACCGCGACGCCGCGCTCGACCAGCCCGGACGCCAGGACGGCCCGCCACCTGCTCGCCATAGCATGTGTGAGCGTTGCGCATGTTGGACTGATTAGATAAAACGCCGACGAGGTTCTCAGTGCGCCCGAAGTCGGGAGTCGTAGCGCTTGACAGCAGTACGCTCATGCCGTGGCGGAAACGTTATACGCCAAGTGCGGCGATCTGAGCCTGGCGTATCAGGTGTTCGGCGACGGGCCGATCGAGCTCGTCTTCGTCGGGCCGATGGTCTTCCACGTCGAGCTGTTCTGGGCCATACCCGAGTTAAAGGCCTTCTTCGACCAGCTCGCCACATTTTGTCGCATCGTCATGTTCGATAAGGCCGGAAACGGGCTGTCGGACCCCATCCCCAAAGTCCGTTTGCTTGAAGAGCGAGCGGCCGAGATCGAGGCCGTCATGGACGCCGTCGGCTTCGAAAAGCCCGTCCTCTTCGGTACGAGCGAGGGCGGCCCACAGGCCATCGCGTTTGCGGCAAAACGACCGGAGCGAACCCGGGCGCTGATCCTCTACGGCTCATTCCCGTTCGCGCTCGCCGCCGAGGACTGGTACAACATCGAGGGCGACGCGGCCGAGCTGCGGGCGCGCGTCCTTGCCGAGCTGGGTGAGGACTACGCGCCGTCGACGAAGCAGATCGCCCGCGCCCAGGAATTCTTCCGCGCCGTCCGCTCGGCGTGGGGCAGCGGCGCAACAGCGAAGGTCATGTTTCCCTCGGTCCGGTCGATGCGCCAGCTCGCCATGTTCGAGCGCATGTGCGCAAGCCCGGGGATGGTGCGAGCGGTATTGGAATCGAACTTCCGGATCGACGTGCGGCCGATCCTGCCGACGATCGCCGCGCCCACCCTGGTCATCCATGCCCGCGAGGACCCCGTACCGGTGCAGTGGGGCCGGTACCTCGCTGACCACATTCCCGGCGCGCGGTACCTCGAGGTCGACGGCGCGGAGCACGCGCCCTGGTTCACCGAGCCCGATAAGATCCTGGCCGGGATCGAGGAGTTCCTCACCGGCAGCCATGCCGCGCCGGCACAGTCACATCGCGCCCTGCGCAGCGTGTTGTTCACCGATATCGTCGCGTCGACGGAACGCGCTGCGGCGGCGGGTGATGAGCGGTGGCGGGCGGTGCTGCAGCGCTTTGGTGAGATCACCGCCGAACTCACGCAACGCTTCGGCGGCACGGTGGTCAAGAGCACCGGCGACGGCCACCTCGCCACGTTCGACGGCCCGACGCAGGCCATCCGCTGCGCCGAGGCCCTGCGTGCTGACACCGAGACACTGGGCATCGAGATCCGCGCCGGCATCCACACCGGCGAGTGCGAACTGCTCGACACCGACATCGGGGGCATAGCAGTACACATCGCGGCGCGGATCCTCGGGCACGCAGGGGCGGGCGACATCCTCGTCTCCCGCACCGTGCGTGACCTGGTCGTCGGCTCGGGCACGGGCTTCGAGGACCGCGGCAGCGTCGAGCTGCGTGGCGTGCCCGGCACCTGGCAACTGCTGGCAGTCGATCGCCATGGCCCGCGGGCGGGATCGCCGGAGGCGGAACTGGCGTCAATGCCCACTCCTGGCCGTCGCACCGCGATGCGCCGCTCGGACCGCGCCGTGGAGACGATCGCGAGGCGCGCACCATGGATTCTCCGCGGGATGGCCCACCTCGCCCCGGCCACCGACCGCAGATGAACAGAGATACGTTGAGCCGCAACGCGGTTTAGGGCCCCACATCGTGCGGAATAGCGACCGTTGCAACATAAAAGCCGGGTGCCAGACTGGCCTCGGTCTCGGAAGCTGAAATGTCCTTCGCGTAATCGGTGCCACCACCTGTTGAAGACTTTCTACAGCGGGTGGCGGGATCGTCAGGAGCCGGACGGCACGGTGATCTGGACCTCGCCAAGCGGCCACACCTACATCACCGAATCCTGGGGGGCAGTGTTCTTTCCAGGCCTGGCCATCCCGACCGGCGCATTGGTGTTGCCCACCGACATGTCACCGCCGGCGAATAACCGTGGACTGATGATGCCGACCCGACAACGAACCCGGGCCCAAGACAGAGCTACCCGTATCAACCGGGAGCGCGGCATCAACGAAGCCCGCATCGCCGCGGAAGCAGCCGCGCACGCCCGACGGCTGGCAGCCAACAGCGACCCACCGCCCTTTTAGTTCACGGCAGCGCGCTGCTTATTTATTCGGCTCCGGGCGTGTAGCCGCGGTCAGCCTTTGAGAATCCCTCAAGAACCTTTTGAGGATGCGGCAAGGCCAAAGCCGGACGCTAGGCCTCACCAGGTCGAGCACCAAATACTAGGGAGACAGGGCAAATGAGCAGCACCATTTTCGCCGATGACATGCGAGTGGCCACGATGCACCGTTCCGATGCGCCACTGGGCCGGACCGCAAGGTTCCACATGCGCAAGCTATTCGACGACCTGCCTTGCTGCCATCGCTCGTGGGCCAACCAAGGAAAGCGCTTCTTTCTGCACGGCTATGAGCGGGCCTTCGACATCGAGTTCGCCTGCGCGGATACCGAACCTGGCACCGGCTTGGTGGTGGACGACAACTCCCTCAAAGAGGTCAGGGCAGCGCTGCGCTACCAGTTCGACCACACCACACTGATCGCCGTCGACGACCCACAGCGCGATCTGTTCGAACTACTGGCCGACCGGGGCGTCATCGATCTGCGCATCATGGACAACACGGGGATTGCGGAGTCGGCGGCCTGGGTGTTCGAGACGGTCGAGCGCATCATCGGGCTGGCGACCGCGGGCCGGGTCTGGGTGTCGAGGATTAAGGCACGCGAGAGCCGCAACAGCATGGTCACTCTGACCGCCGGACCGGTTTAAGGCTCCCCGAGCAAACACGACGAAACTCGACGCCAAACCTTCCGATGGTGGAGTATGCGATCGTGAGCGACGCCTCGGCAATCGGTTGTGTCGGGACGCTGACCGTGGCTACCCGCGGTGACCGCGGCACCGGGGAGGTATTGGTGACCGTGCGCGGGTCCAAGGAGACCTTCCTGGCTTGGTCCGACGATCCATTGCCGAAGGGCTCCAAAGTGCTCGTGGTCGAAGTCCGTGGCGGCCGCACAGTGATCGTCGAACCGTGGGAGGACCTCGCCTGACGTGAATTGACGACCGAAATTGCTTGAGATACAACAGCGAAACCTGCAAGGAGTCCAACATGCTCGGCTACAAGGTCCCCGCCCCGGACGAGGCGATGCTCATCTCCGGCGCCCGAACCAAGGGCAACGCCCCGTTCCGCGTCGTGACCGGCCACGGCGCCTTCATCATGCCGTTGTTCCGCAAGGTCCGGTTTCTCACGCTGGCCATGTGCGAAGCCGAGGTCGCCGAAAAGTGCGTAACCCAACAGGGCATCACCCTCAATGTCAGGGCGGTGATCGCCTTCAAAGTCGGCAATGACACCGAAAGCATCATCAGTGCCGCACAACGATTCCTGTCCGAGCAAGACCAGATGTCCGTGTTGACCGGCCGCATCTTTGCCGGTCACTTGCGCTCGATCATCGGCTCGATGACCGTCGAAGAAATCATCCGGGAACGCCAAAAGCTCGCGACGGAGGTCCTCGACGGTTCCAAGGAGGAGATGGCCCGGATCGGCCTCACCGTCGACGCCCTGCAAATCCAGTCCATCGACGACGACGCGCTTGGCTACATCGACGCGATGTCGGCACCGCACAACGCCGCCATTCAGCAGCAGGCACAGATCGCTCAGGCGCGGGCGAATCAGGCGGCGGCGGAAGCCGAGCAGGAGTCGCAGCGCAAGCAAGCCGAGTTCGCCCGTCAAACCGCCATCGTCAAGGCGCAGTACAAGGCCGAGGTCGATAAGGCTCAGGCGCAAGCGGCTCAGGCCGGTCCGCTGGCCGAAGCCCAGTCCCAGCGTGAGGTCCTGGAAATGCGCACCGAACTGGCCGAGCGCGCTGCCGAGCTGCGCCAGCAGGAACTGGTCGGCGAGGTGATCAAACCGGCGGAAGCCGAAGCCGAACGCGTCCGGATCATGGCGGTCGCCGACGCAGAGAAGATGAAGATCCAGGCGGAGGCTGCGGCGTCGCACAACCGGGTGGCGTTGGACAAAGCCCTCATCGACCAACTGCCCGAGATCGTGGAGAAAGCCGCACGCGGGCTCTCCAACGCAAATCTGACCGTGCTCAACGGCGCCGAAGGGCTCACCGAGGTGGCCAGCGGACTCGTCGCCCAGGGTGTGGCGATCTTCGACGCGCTGCGGGGCAGCGTCATCGACTATTACGACGAAGAAGAAAGCGCGCCGCCGATCACCACCAACTCCGAATCCGGCTCGAACCAGCAACCGACCCGCTGAAATCCGAAAGCACTTGCAGGGAAAGTGTCGCCTCGTGAGCTGATCGTGCTCGGCACCTCCAGCCAGGTGCCCACCCGACGCCGCAATCACAACGGATACCTGCTGCGCTGGGACGGCGAGGGGTTGCTGTTCGACCCTGGTGAGGGAACGCAACGGCAACTGCTGCTGGCCGGTGCGCCGGTAAGTAGCCTGACCCGGCTCTGCCTCACCCACTTCCATGGGGACCATTGCCTCGGTGTGCCGAGCATCGTGCAACGCCTGTCCCTCGATGCGGTCCCGCACCCGGTGCATGCCTACTTTCCGGCCTCGGGACAAGATTTCTTCGCACGGTTGCGCCATGCCTGCCTCTTCCACGACCTGGCCGATGTCCGCGAAAAGCCCGTCGCGGCAGACGGTCCGGTCGCGACGGGGGCGTTCGGAGTGCTGGAAGCGCGGACGCTCGACCATTCGGTCGACACGATCGGCTACCGGCTGATCGAACCTGACGGCCGCCGGTTTGTGCCAGAGTTGCTGGCCCGCTTCGGCATCACGGGACCGGCCGTCGGCGAATTGCAGCGGGCCGGGTCGATCGAGATCGACGGGCGAACTGTCGAGTTGTCTGAAGTCAGCGAGCCGCGGCGCGGACAGCGATTCGCCTTCGTCATGGACACCCGGCTGTGCGACGCCGTCTACGCCCTGGCCGATGGTGCAGACCTATTGGTGATCGAGGCGACATTCCTGAGCGAGGACACCCACTTGGCGACGCGCTACGGGCACTTGACCGCGCGTCAGGCGGCGCGGGTGGCGGCTGAGTGCGGGGTACGGCGGCTTGTGCTGACCCATTTCTCGCAGCGATACACCGACAGCCAGCGGTACCGTGACGAGGCGGCCGAGGCATTCGATGGAGACTTCGTCATTGCCGAGGACCTAGCGCGGATACCGGTTCCCAGGCGGGCGTGAGCCGCCTCGCTTGCTCGATAACGGTGGCGGCTGCCTCGTCGTGGTGTAACACTGGTACGCCAACTAACCGGGCGAAAGGTCCCCGCACGTGAGCGACGAAGTTCAATCACCGGCAGATGCGGCGCGGGAGAACCTCGCCGCGGAGCTGGACCGGCTACGGCAGCGGCGTGACCGCCTCGAGCTAGAAGTCAAGAACGACCGCGGCATGGTGAGTGATCACGGGGACGCGGCTGAGGCGATACAGCGCGCCGACGAACTGGCGGTCCTCGCCGAGCGGATCAACGAACTGGACCGGCGGCTGCGGGCCGGGCCGTCACGCTCAGAAGAATCGGCAACGCTGCCCGGCGGCACCGAGGTGACCGTGCGGTTCCCTGACGGTGAAGTCGTCACCATGCACGTGATCTCCATCGTCGAAGAGACACCCGCCGGGCGGGAAGCTGAGACATTGACCGCTCGCAGCCCGTTGGCCCAGGCCCTCGCCGGACACCAACCGGGCGACACGGTGACCTACTCGACGCCGCACGGGGAGAACCAGGTCGAGTTGATCGCGGTCAAGCTGCCCAATTAGCGCGCCCCGGGGATGCCCGGCGGGCTCGTTAGACTCCCCCAATGGTCGCTCCGCTGCCCGATTCCGCGTTGCCGCGCCCGCACCTGGATCTGACGACGCAGGTGTGGCGTTTCGTCATCACCGGTGGTCTGGCGGGGATCGTGGATTTCGGCCTCTACTTAGTGCTTTACAAAGCGGTGGGCCTACAGGTCGACATGTCCAAGGCGACCAGCTTCATCGCCGGCACCATCACCGCCTACCTGATAAACCGCCGATGGACATTCCAGGCGGCTCCGAGCACCCGCCGGTTCTTCGCGGTCATGGTTCTCTACGCCATCACCTTCGCGGTGCAGGTTGGGCTCAACCATCTGTGCCTTGCGCTTTTGCACTACCGGGCGTGGGCGATCCCCGTTGCGTTCGTGATCGCGCAGGGCACCGCGACGGTGATCAACTTCGTCGTGCAGCGAGCCGTAATCTTCCGCATCCGCTGAGCCGAGCCGCCAGGCGGTACCCTCTTTGACGATGTTGACCACTGACGTTTCCACCACGCCCACCCGGCTGACCGGGTGGGGCCGCACCGCGCCGTCGGTGGCAGACGTGCTCCGTACGCCCGATCCCGAGGTGATCACCAAGGCGGTGGCCCGGGTAGCCGACGCAGGCGGCAGGGGCGTGATCGCACGCGGGCTGGGCCGGTCCTATGGCGACAATGCGCAAAACGGCGGCGGCCTGGTGATCGACATGACCGCGCTGAACACCATCCACTCGATCGGCGCCGACACCAAGCTGGCCGACCTTGACGCCGGGGTCAATCTCGACCAGCTGATGAAAGCGGCCCTGCCGTTCGGCCTGTGGGTTCCGGTGTTACCCGGAACACGCCAGGTCACCATCGGCGGCGCGATCGCCTGCGACATCCACGGCAAGAACCACCACAGCGCAGGCAGCTTCGGCAACCATGTGCGCAGCATGGACCTGCTCACCGCCGACGGCCAGATCCACCACCTCACTCCCACCGGCGAGGATTCCGGGCTGTTCTGGGCCACCGTCGGGGGTAATGGCCTGACCGGGATCATCCTGCGGGCCAGCATCGAGATGACGCCCACCGAGACCGCCTATTTCATCGCCGACGGCGACGTCACCGCCAGCCTCGACGAAACCATCGCCTTTCACAGCGACGGCAGCGAAGTCAACTACACCTACTCCAGTGCGTGGTTCGACGCCATCAGCGCGCCCCCGAAGCTGGGCCGCGCGGCGATATCGCGGGGCAGCTTGGCCACCATTGAGCAGTTACCCGCGAAGCTCCGGCGCAACCCACTGAAATTCGATGCCCCGCAGCTACTTACGTTTCCCGACATCTTCCCGAACGGGCTGGCCAACAGATACACATTCATGCCGATCGGTGAGCTGTGGTACCGCAAATCCGGCACTTATCGCGGCAAGATCCAAAACTTGACGCAGTTCTATCACCCGCTGGACATGTTCGGCGAATGGAACCGAGCCTATGGCCGGGCGGGGTTCGGCCAATACCAGTTCGTCGTGCCCACCACCGCCGTGGAAGAATTCAAGGGCATCATCCGCGACATCCAAAAGTCCGGACATTACTCATTTCTCAATGTGTTCAAACTCTTCGGCCCGGGCAACCAGGCTCCGCTGAGCTTCCCGATTCCCGGATGGAACGTCTGCGTGGACTTCCCAATCAAACCGGGACTCAACCAATTTCTCAATGAGCTCGACCGCTGCGTGCTCGAATTCGGCGGGCGCGTCTATACCGCGAAGGACTCGCGCGTGAGAGCCGACGCCTTCCACGCCATGTATCCGCGCATCGACGAGTGGATTGCCCTGCGCCGCAAGGTTGACCCATTACGGGTATTCGCCTCCGACATGGCCCGACGTTTGGAGCTGCTCTAAATGGTGCTCGACGCCGTAGGAAACCCGCAGACCATCCTGCTGCTCGGCGGCACCTCCGAGATCGGGCTGGCCATCTGCGAGCGCTACCTGCAGAACGCGCACGCGCGCATCGTGCTGGCCGCCATGCCCAACGACCCGGGCCGCGACGACGCGGTAACCCAGATGAAGGCGGCGGGCGCACGGTCGGTGGAGCTGATCGATTTCGAAGCCACCGACACCGAGAGTCATCCGAAAATGATCGACCAGGCGTTCGCCAATAGTGACGTCGACGTGGCCATTGTGGCGTTCGGTTTGCTCGGGGACGCCGAAGAACTGTGGCAAAACCAACGCAAAGCCGTGCAGATCTCCGAAATCAACTACACCGCAGCGGTCTCGGTGGGAGTGCTGCTGGGTGAGAAGATGCGCGCCCAGGGGTTCGGTCAGATCATCGCGATGAGCACGGTGGCCGGCGAGCGGGTGCGGCGGTCCAACTTCGTCTACGGCTCCACCAAGGCGGGTCTGGACGGCTTCTATCTGGGGCTGTCAGAGGCTCTGCGCGAGTATGGGGTTCGCGTTCTGGTGATCCGGCCCGGCCAGGTACGTACTCGGATGAGCGCGCATATCAAGGAAGCCCCGCTAACCGTCGACAAGGAGTACGTCGCCAACCTCGCGGTAACCGCGGCCGCTAAAGGTAAGGAATTGGTTTGGGCACCAGCAGCATTCCGTTATGTGATGATGGTGTTGCGACACATCCCGCGGAGCATTTTCCGCAAGCTGCCAATCTGATCATGCGTCACACACTGGCCAGCCTCGGCCAGATGGTCGCGGCGGTGGCGGTATCCGTTGTGGTCGCGGTGGTATCACTGATCGCCATTGCCCGGGTGCAATGGCCGGCCTTTCCGTCGTCCAACCAGCTGCACGCGCTCACCACCGTCGGGCAGGTCGGCTGCCTGGCCGGTCTGGTCGCTGTCGGCTGGGTGTGGCGGCGGGGAGGCCGCTACCGGCCGCTGGCCCAGCTCGGCGGGCTGGTGTTCGTATCCGCGTTCACCGTCGTGACGCTGGGCATGCCGCTGGGCGCCACCAAGCTGTATCTGTTCGGCATCTCCGTCGACCAGCAGTTCCGCACCGAATACCTGACCCGGCTCGCCGACAGCCCAGCCCTGCACGACATGACCTATATCGGGCTGCCGCCGTTCTACCCGCCCGGGTGGTTCTGGATCGGCGGGCGGGTCGCGGCGCTGACCGGAACACCGGCCTGGGAGATCTACAAGCCGTGGGCCATCACGTCGATCACCATCGCGGTCGCGGTCGCCCTGGTGCTGTGGTGGCGGATGGTTCGTTTCGAGTACGCGCTGATCATCACCACCGCGACCGCTGCGGCAACGCTGGCCTATAGCTCCCCCGAGCCCTACGCGGCGATGATCACGGTGTTGTTGCCGCCGATGCTGGTGCTGACGTGGTCGGGTCTGCGCGCCGGCGAGCTGGGGGCACCACCCGCTTGCGGGGGACACGCCAGAGTGGCAGCGGAGACCGAGGGTCACGCTGGCGTAATCCTCGGGCCCGAGCGTGAAGCTAGCCGCACGCTGGAGCTCGAACGTGAAGACAGCTTCACGCTCGAGCGTAAAGCCGGTGGGTGGGCCGCGGTAATCGGTGCCGGGATTTTCCTGGGCTTCGCGGCCACCTGGTACACGCTCCTGGTGGCCTTCAGCGCGTTCACGGTGTTGCTGATGGCCTTGCTGCTCGCCGGCTTGCGCTGGCGGGGCGGCAGTTTCAACGATGCGCTCGACCCCCTGCGCCGGCTGACCGTCATTGTTGTTATCGCCGCGGCCATCGCGAGCACGACCTGGCTGCCGTTTTTGTTGCGCGCAGCCCGTAGCCCCGTCAGCAATGCCGGCAGCGCCCAGCACTACCTGCCGGCCGATGGCGCCGAACTGACCTTCCCGATGCTGCAGTTCTCTCTGCTGGGAGCGATCTGCATGCTGGGCACCCTGTGGCTGGTGGTGCGTGCCCGTTCATCGGTGCGAGCGGGCGCCCTGGCCATTGGTGTGCTGGCCGTTTACCTGTGGTCGCTGTTGTCGATGCTGACCACGCTGGCACGCACCACGTTGTTGTCGTTCCGGCTGCAGCCCACGGTGACGGTGCTGCTGGTTGCCGCCGGGGCATTCGGCTTCGTCGAAACCGCTCAGTCGCTGGCCGCGACGGGCCGTGATCGGGGCTGGGGGCGGGCCGTCGTCCCGGTGGCCGGCGCCGTCGGGCTGGCCGCCGCGATCGCGTTCAGCCAGGACATTCCCGACGTGCTGCGGCCGGACCTCACCATCGCCTACACGGACACCGACGGCAACGGCCAGCGCGGCGATCGGCGGCCGCCGAGCTCGGAGAAGTTTTACCCCGCCATCGACGCCACCATCGTGCACGTGACCGGCAGGCCGCGCGATCAGACCGTGGTGATGACCGCCGACTACAGCTTCCTGTCCTACTACCCCTATTGGGGATTTCAGGGGCTGACATCGCACTACGCCAACCCGCTGGCACAGTTCGACCTGCGGGCCGCACAGATCAACGAATGGTCCGAGCTCAAGAGCGCCGACGAGTTCATCCACGCGCTGGACACGTGCCCCTGGCCGCCGCCGACGGTATTTCTCATGCGCCATGGCGCGAACGGCAACTACACGCTGCGGTTGGCCGAAGACGTGTATCCCAACCAGCCCAACGTCCGTCGGTACACCGTCGATCTGCGGGCCGCCCTCTTCGCTGACCCGCATTTCGTCGTCCAAAGTGTCGGCCCGTTTGTGCTGGCCATCCGCAAACCGGTGGCGTAACGGCTGATGAGCACCGACACCTCGCCTCAAACGGTCAAAGAACTACCATCTACCTCCGTGAGCGACACGGACGCGAATCACCGGATCGCTCGGTTGGTTGCTTGCCTCGCCGGACTACTCGGGGCCCTTCTCGCGATCGCCACCCCACTGCTGCCGGTCAACCAGACCACCGCCCAACTGAACTGGCCACAGAACGGCACCTTCGAAAGCGTCGAGGCACCTCTGATCGGGTACGTGGCCACCGAATTGAACGTCACCGTGCCGTGCCAGGCCGCCGCCGGACTTGTCGGACCAGCCAACGCGGGCAAGACGGTGCTGTTGTCGACGGTGCCCAAGCAGGCTCCGAAGGCCGTCGACCGCGGGCTGCTCCTGAAGCGCATCAACGGCGACCTGGTGCTGATCGTGCGAAACGTGCCGGTGGTCGCCGCCCCGTTGAGCCAGGTGCTCGGCCCCAGCTGCCAGCGTTTGACCTTTACCGCGCACGCCGACAGGTTCACCGCCGAATTCGTCGGGCTGAAGCAAGGGCCCAATGCCGAGCACCCCGGCTCACCGCTGCGCGGCGAGAAAAGCGGCTATGACTTCCGACCGCAAATCGTCGGGGTGTTCACCGATCTGGCCGGGGCCCTCAACTTGTCCAAGCCACCGGGCCTGAGCTTCTCGGCGACCGTCGACACCCGCTACAGCAGCAGCCCCACCCCGCTGAAGCTGGCCGCGATGATTCTCTGCGTGGTGCTGACAGTTGCCGCCCTGGTGGCGCTGCACCTGCTCGACACCGCCGACGGCACCCGGCACCGCCGCTTCCTGCCGCCGCGCTGGTGGTCGATCGGCGGTCTGGATGCCCTCGTCATCGCCGTGCTGGTGTGGTGGCATTTCGTCGGCGCCAACACCTCCGACGACGGCTACATCCTGACCATGGCCCGGGTGTCCGAGCACGCCGGTTACATGGCCAACTACTACCGCTGGTTCGGCACCCCCGAAGCCCCGTTCGGCTGGTACTACGACCTGCTGGCGTTGTGGGCACATGTCACCACCACCAGCATCTGGATGCGGTTGCCGACCCTGGCAATGGCGCTGACCTGTTGGTGGCTGATCAGCCGTGAAGTCATCCCTCGCCTGGGTCACGCCGTCAAGAAGAACCGGGCCGCGGCATGGACCGCGGCGGGCATGTTCCTGGCCGTCTGGTTACCGCTCGACAACGGCCTGCGGCCGGAGCCGATCATCGCGCTGGGCATCCTGTTGACCTGGTGTTCGGTAGAACGCGCGGTGGCCACCAGCAGGCTGCTCCCGGTGGCGGCCGCCTGCATCATCGGCGCGCTGACCCTGTTCTCCGGGCCGACGGGCATCGCCTCAATCGGTGCGCTATTGGTCGCGATCGGCCCGCTGCGGACAATCCTGCACCGCAGGTCCAAGCAGTTCGGTGCGCTGCCGCTGGTGGCGCCCATCCTCGCCGCGGCCACTGTCACCGCGATCCTGATCTTCCGCGACCAGACGCTGGCCGGCGAGATCCAAGCCACCGCTCTCAAGCGTGCCGTCGGACCCAGCCTGAGCTGGTTCGACGAACACCTCCGCTATGAGCGGCTATTCATGGCCAGCCCAGACGGCTCAGTCGCCCGACGCTTCGCCGTGCTGGCGCTGGTTCTCGCACTGGGCATATCGGTGGCCATGTCGTTGCGCAAAGGCCGAATTCCGGGCACGGCCACCGGGCCGAGCCGCCGCATCATCGGCATCACCATCATTTCTTTCCTGGCGATGATGTTCACTCCGACCAAGTGGACGCACCACTTCGGGGTTTTCGCCGGGCTGGCCGGATCACTGGGCGCACTGGCCGCGGTCGCGGTGACATCGGCGGCCATGCGCTCCCGGCGTAACCGCACCGTTTTCGCCGCCGTGGTGTTGTTCTTGGTGGCGTTGTCGTTCGCCAGCGTCAACGGCTGGTGGTATGTGTCCAGTTTCGGTGTGCCGTGGTCGAATGCGTTCCCGGCATGGCATTATGCCTTTGCCACCATGCTGCTGGCACTGACCGTGCTGGTGCTACTACTGGCGGCGTGGTTCCATTTCGTCGCTCCGCACAACGGAACACCGAAGACCCATTATGGGGCGCGGCTGGCCGGAATCATCCAGTCCCCGTTGGCAATTGCTGCCTGGATGCTGGTGATTTTCGAAGTGGTATCGCTGACCCTGGCAATGACCGCGCAGTACCCGGCGTGGTCGGTGGGCCGGTCAAACCTGGAAGCGTTGACTGGCAAGTCCTGCGGACTGGCCGAGGACGTGATGGTGGAGCAGGATCCCAACGCCGGCATGCTAGCCCCGGTGACGGCATCGGTGGCCGACGCCCTGGGCGCCGGCCTATCGGAAGCCTTCACTCCCAACGGTATTCCGGCCGACATCCGCGCCGACCCGGTGATGGAACGCTCGCGCGACCGTAGTTTCGTCAACGACGACGGGCTGGTCACCGGCAGCGAGGCCGGTACCGAAGGCGGCACCAGCGCCGCACCGGGAATCAACGGCTCGCGCGCTCAGCTGCCCTACCACCTGGATCCGGCCCGCACACCGGTGCTGGGCAGCTGGCGGTCCGGCATCCAGGTGCCCGCCAGGCTGCGGTCCGGCTGGTACCGACTGCCTGCGCGCGACAAGGCGAGGCCGCTGCTGGTCGTGAGCGCGGCCGGCCGCTTCGACCCGCGCGAGGTCCAGTTGCAGTGGGCCACCGATGGCCAAGCGGCCAGCGGACACCCCGGCGGGTCATTCCAGTTCGCTGACGTCGGGGCGTCGCCGGCCTGGCGTGACTTGCGATTGGCCCTGTCTGCGATTCCGCGCAGCGCCACCCAGGTCCGCCTGGTCGCCAACGACGAAGACCTGGCGCCGCAGCACTGGATCGCGCTCACGCCGCCGCGAATTCCGCAGCTACGCACGCTGCAGGAGGTGGTGGGCTCGCACGACCCGGTGTTCCTGGACTGGCTCGTCGGCCTGGCGTTCCCGTGCCAGCGGCCGTTCGGCCATGTGAACGGCGTCGACGAAACCCCGAAATGGCGCATCCTGCCGGACCGATTCGGCGCCGAAGCGAACTCGCCGGTGATGGACAACAACGGCGGCGGCCCGTTGGGTGTCACCGAGCTACTGCTCAAGGCGACCACAATGGCCACCTATCTAAAGGATGATTGGTCCCGCGATTGGGGCTCGCTGCAACGGTTCACGCCCTACTACCCCGATGCCCAACCCGCTCATCTCCTGCTGGGGACGGCGACGCGCAGCGGTCTGTGGAACCCGGCGCCGTTGCGACATTAGCGGCCACTAGACCCATTACAGGCCCGGCAAGCAGTTCACGAAGGGGACGCACGGCGGCTGCGGAGGTCGCGGCGGGGGAAATCCTTCGATGATCGTCGAGTTGGTCACCGGACTGTTCTTGTCGAAGTACCACGGGTGGCACTTACTCCTGTCCCAGGTGGGCATGTTCTTCAGTACCGGCGCGCCCGGGCACCATTGATGGGTGAGTAGCTTCGGCCTAAGCCAAAAAACCTGACGAACTGTTGACGGCATCTGACTCGCGCCCAGGCGACCCGAAAAGGTTAGGTGCGGATGCCTCAGCCCACTCAGAAACCAGTCCGGACATCCGGCCTTCTCCACCTCAGGCCTGCGGCGCGGCCCTGCATCCTCATCCGACGAAGCGACGTCGCTTACCATCGACCCTCGTGCCCCACGATGGTGATGAGCGATCGCAGCGGATCCCACGGTTGGTGGCCGCCGTCGCGGGGATCGTGGGTCTGCTGCTGTGCGCGATCGTCCCGTTGCTTTCGGTGAAACAGACCACGGCGACCGTGCTGTGGCCGCAGGGCACCGCGGACGGTCACGTCACCCAGATCACCTCCCCGCTGGTGTCTGGGGCGCCGCGCGCCCTGGACATCTCCATCCCCTGCGCGGCGATCGCCACCCTGCCCGCCGGCGGCGGCTTGGTCGTCTCGACCCTGCCCACCGGGGGGGTGGACACCGGCAAAAACGGGCTGTTCGTGCGGGCCGACAAAGACGTGGTCGTCGTTGCGTTCCGGGACACGGTGGCCGCGGTGGCACAGCGCTCGGCGGTGGCCGCCGGCGCCTGCAGCGTGCTGCACGTCTGGGCCGACGACGGCGCCTCAGGTGCGGATTTCATGGGTATACCCGGCGCCTCCGGGATACTGCCGTCCGAGAAGAAACCCCAGGTCGGCGGAATATTCACGGATCTGAAAGTGCCCGCCCAACCGGGACTGTCGGCCCGCATCGACATCGACACCCGGTTCATCACCGCGCCTAGCGCACTCAAGAGGATCGCGATGGTCGTGGGTGCATTGGCCGTTTTGACGGCCATCATTGCACTGGCGAAGCTGGACCGTCGCAGTCGCGGCCGCGACACCTTGGTGAACTGGAGGTCCCCGATCTCCTGGCTGTCCAGGTACCGTCCGCGTGAGCACTGGCGCGTCGGGGTCGCGGTCTGGCTCGCCGACGCGGGGGTGATCGCAACGCTGCTGCTGTGGCATGTCATCGGCGCGACCTCGTCTGACGACGGCTACAACCTGACCATCGCCCGGGTCGCGCCGAAAGCCGGCTACATCGCCAACTACTACCGCTACTTCGGGACGACGGACGCGCCGTTCGACTGGTATCTCGGGGTGCTGTCCAAGTTGGCTTCGGTGAGCACCGCCGGCGTATGGATGCGGCTACCGGCCACGCTGGCCGCTATCGCGTGCTGGCTGATCATCAGCCACCGGGTGCTGCGCCGGCTGGGACCGGGTAAGGGCGGCCTGGCGGCCAACCGGGTCGCGGTCTTCACCGCGGGCGCGGTATTCCTGGCGGCCTGGCTGCCCTTCAACAACGGCTTGCGGCCCGAGCCGCTGATCGCCCTCGGCGTGCTGACCACCTGGATGCTGGTAGAACGTGCGATCGCGCAGCAATACCTGGCTCCGGCCGCGGTCGCGATCGTCGTCGCGATGCTCACCGCGACGCTGGCACCACAGGGATTGATCGCCGTCGCAGCGCTGCTGACCGGGTCCCGTGCCATCGCCCAGGTAATCCGTCGGCGCCGCGCAACGGACGGGTTACTGGCCCCGCTGGCGGTGCTGGCTGCCTCGTTGTCGCTGATCACCGTGGTGGTGTTCCGAAGCCAAACGCTGGCCACGGTCGCCGAGTCGGCACGCATCAAGTACAAGGTCGGTCCGACGATCGCGTGGTATCAGGACTTCCTGCGTTACTACTTCCTCACCGTGGAGAGCAACGCTGAGGGATCGATGTCGCGGCGATTCGCGGTGCTGGTGATGCTGCTGTCCCTGTTCGGGGTGCTGGTGGTGCTGCTGCGGCGCGGCCGGGTGCCGGGGCTGGCCAGCGGTCCTGCGTGGCGGTTGATCGGCACCACCGCGATCGGCCTGCTGCTCTTGACGTTCACGCCGACCAAGTGGGCCGTACAGTTCGGCGCGTTCGCCGGACTGGCCGGCGCCCTGGGCGCGGTTACTGCCTTCATCTTCGCCCGGATCGGCCTGCACAACCGCCGCAACCTGACGCTGTACGTCACCGCGCTGCTGTTCGTGCTGGCGTGGGCCACCTCGGGGGTCAACGGCTGGTTCGAGGTCAACAACTACGGAGTCCCGTGGTACGACATCCCGCCCGTCATCGCCGGCCACCCCGTGACGTCGATGTTCCTGACGCTGTCGATCCTCACCGGACTGCTGGCCGCCTGGTACCACTTCCGCATGGATTACGCGGGGCACACCGAAGTGAAAGACAACCGGCGCAACCGCGTGCTGGCCTCCACCCCGCTGCTGGTGGTCGCGACGATCATGGTCCTGAGCGAGGTCGGCTCGTTGGCCAAAGGCGCCGTCTTCCGCTACCCGCTCTACACCACCGCCAAGGCCAACTTGGCCGCTATCACGTCCGGACTCTCGAATACCAGCTGCGCGATGGGCGATGACGTGCTGGCCGAGCCAGACCCCAATGCGGGTCTGCTGCAGCCGCTTGGCGGGCAGCAATTCGGCCCCGCGGGCCCGCTCGGGGGAATCGACCCCGTCGGCTTCAAACCCGAAGGGGTGGGTGGTGACCTGAGGTCCGACCCGGTGGTGACCAAACCGGGGGTGGTGAATTCCGACGCGTCACCCAACAAGCCGAACGCCACCATGAGTGACTCCGCGGGCACGGCCGGCGGGAAAGGGCCGGTCGGGGTGAACGGGTCGCACGCGGCGCTGCCCTTCGGCCTGGACCCGGCCCGCACCCCGGTGATGGGCAGCTACGGCGAGAATTCGCTGGCCGCAAGGGCGACCTCGGCGTGGTACCAGTTGCCGCCGCGGACCGGCGACCGGCCGCTGGTGGTGGTCTCCGCGGCCGGTGCTATCTGGTCGTACAAAGAGGATGGCACCTTCACCTACGGGCAGTCGCTGAAATTGCAGTGGGGCGTCGCTCGCCCCGACGGCACCACCCAGCCGCTCGCGGAGGTGCAGCCGATCGACATCGGGCCGCATCCGGCGTGGCGTAATCTGCGGTTCCCGCTAACCTGGGCGGCCCCGGAGGCCAACGTGGCACGCATCGTCGCTTACGACCCGAATCTGAGTTCCGAGCAGTGGTTCGCGTTCACGCCACCGCGGGTCCCGGTGCTGCAGACCCTGCAGCAATTGATCGGATCCGACACACCGGTGCTGATGGACATCGCGACCGCCGCGAACTTCCCCTGCCAACGGCCGTTCTCCGAACACCTTGGCGTTGCCGAACTTCCGCAATACCGCATCCTGCCCGATCACAAACAGACGGCGGCGTCGTCGAACGGGTGGCAGGCCAGCGAGACCGGCGGTCCGTTCCTGTTCACTCAGACAATGCTGTATACCTCGACCGTCTCGACGTACCTGCGTGGCGACTGGTACCGCGACTGGGGGTCCGTTGAGCAGTATCACCGGTTGGTGCCGGCTGACCAGGCACCGAACGCCGTCGTCGACCAGGGTGTGATCACCGTGCCCGGCTGGAGCCGGCAAGGACCGATTCGGGCCCTCCCATGAGCGTCATCGACTCCGAACGCCAAGCGGCGAGGGCGCAGCGCGACACCGGTCAGAACGTGCGGGTGACCCGCTGGGTCGCGACGATCGCCGGGCTGATCGGTTTCGTCCTGTCGGTCGCGACGCCGCTGCTGCCCGTCGTGCAGACCACCGCGATGCTGAATTGGCCGCAAAACGGCCAATTGAACAGCGTTACCGCACCGCTGATTTCGCTGGCGCCGGTCGACGTGACGGCAACCGTGCCGTGCTCTGTGGTGCGCGACATGCCGCCCGACGGCGGGGTGGTCCTGAGTACGGCGCCCAAGAAGGGCAAGGACGCCGCGCTCAACGCATTGTTCGTCGTCGTCAGCAGCAAGCGCGTCGACGTCACCGACCGCAATGTGGTGATCGCCAGCGTGCCTCGGGACCTGGCGGCAGGGGGCGCAGGTGCCCCCGGATGTTCCAGCATCGAGATCACCTCCACCAACGCCGGCACCTTCGCCACCTTTGTCGGGTTGACCGACCCGGCGGGCAAGCCCGTGCGCGGCGGCTTCCCCGATCCCAATCTGCGGCCCCAGATCGTCGGGGTGTTCACGGATCTGACCGGTCCCGCTCCGCCCGGGCTGCGGCTCTCGGCGACGATCGACACCCGGTTCTCCACCACACCCACGACGCTGAAACTGGCCGCGATGGTGCTGGCGATCGTGTCCACCATCGTTTCTCTGGTCGCGTTGTGGCGCTTGGACCAGTTGGACGGGCGCCGGATGCACCGCTTGATTCCGACCCGCTGGCGGAAGTTCACTCTGGTCGACGCCACGGTGATATTCGGCTTCCTGCTGTGGCATCTGATCGGCGCGAATTCCTCCGACGACGGCTACATCCTCGGAATGGCCCGGGTCGCCGACCACGCCGGCTACATGTCCAACTACTTCCGCTGGTTCGGCAGCCCGGAGGACCCGTTCGGCTGGTACTACAACCTGCTGGCGCTGATGACCCACGTCAGCGACGGCAGCCTGTGGATGCGACTGCCCGACCTGGTCGCCGGGCTGGTCTGCTGGCTGCTGCTGTCCCGTGAGGTGTTGCCCCGGCTGGGGCCGGCGGTGACCTCCAGCACGGCCGCCAACTGGGCGGCCGGCATGGTCCTGCTCACCGCGTGGATGCCGTTCAACAACGGCCTGCGCCCCGAGCCGATCATCGCGCTGGGTTCGCTGATCACCTACGTGCTGATCGAGCGCTCCATGTGCGCCTCCCGGCTGACGCCCGCGGCGCTGGCGGTGATCACGGCGGCATTCACCCTGGGGGTGCAACCCACCGGCCTGATCGCGGTGGCCGCCCTGGTTGCCGGTGGCCGCCCGATCCTGCGGATCTTCGTGCACCGGCATCGCCTGGTCGGCACCTGGCCACTGGTGGCCCCGATGCTGGCCGCCGGGTCGGTCATCCTCACTGTGGTGTTCGCCGACCAGACGTTGTCAACAGTGTTGGAAGCCACCAGGATTCGCACCGCGATCGGCCCCAGCCAGGCGTGGTACACGGAGAACCTACGCTACTACTACCTCATCCTGCCCACCGTCGACGGTTCGCTGTCGCGCCGATTCGGCTTCCTGATCACCGCGCTGTGCCTGTTCACCGCAGTATTCATCATGTTGCGCCGCAAGCGGATTCCCGGTGTGGCCCGCGGGCCGGCGTGGCGGCTGATGGGCGTCATCTTCGGGACCATGTTCTTCCTGATGTTCACGCCGACGAAGTGGGTGCACCACTTCGGGCTGTTCGCCGCGGTAGGCGCGGCGATGGCCGCGCTGACCACGGTGCTGGTGTCGCATGAGGTGTTGCGCTGGTCGCGCAACCGGATGGCGTTCCTGGCGGCGGTGTTGTTCTTGTTGGCGCTTTGTTTCGCCACCACCAATGGCTGGTGGTACGTCTCCAGTTACGGCGTCCCGTTCAACAGCGTCATGCCGAGGGTCGCCGGAATCACAGTCAGTACAATGTTTTTCGCACTGTTCGCGATCGCGGCACTCTGGGCGATATGGTTGCACTTCGCGTCGCGGGATCACGGTGAGGGCCGGCTGGCACGGGCGGTGACGGCAGCGCCGGTGCCGATCGCGGCCGGATTCATGGCGCTGGTGTTCATCGCATCGATGGTCGCCGGGATCGTGCGCCAGTACCCCACCTACTCCAATGGGTGGGCCAACTTGCGGGAGTTCTCCGGAGGCTGCGCACTGGCCGACGACGTGCTCGTCGAGCCGGACAGCAACGCCGGCTTTATGGCACCGCTGCCCGGCAATTACGGCCCGCTGGGCGCGCTGGGTGGCGTCAACCCGACCGGGTTCACCCCCAACGGCGTACCGGATCGCACCGTGGCCGAGGCGGTCCAGGAGACATTGGTGCCGCAGCCCGGCACCGACTACGACTGGTATGGGCCGAAAAAGCTGACAGCGCCGGGCATCAACGCGTCGCTGGTGCCCCTGCCCTACGGGCTTGACCCCGGCCAGGTTCCGCTGGCGGGCACCTACACCACCGGCCCCCAGCAGCAGAGCAGGCTGACATCGGCGTGGTATCGGCTGCCCAAGCCGGACAATGGGCATCCCCTGGTGGTGGTGACCGCCGCGGGCACGATCGCGGGCAACAGCGTGCTGCACGGACACACCTCGGGCCAGACGGTGGTGCTGGAATACGGCAGGCCCGCTCCGGGCGGTGATGTGATGCCGGCCGGGCGGCTGGTCCCCTACGACCTGAACGGGGAACAGCCGAAGGCATGGCGCAACCTGCGCTTCGCCCGGTCCCAGATGCCCACTGACGCCGTTGCGGTCCGGGTGGTGGCCGAGGACCTCTCGCTGACGCCGGAAGACTGGGTAGCGGTGACCCCGCCGCGGGTACCGGAACTACGCTCCGTGCAGGAATACGTCGGCTCGTCGCAGCCGGTGTTGATGGACTGGGCCGTCGGGCTGGCCTTCCCGTGCCAGCACCCGATGCTGCACGTCAACGGCGTCACCGAGATCCCCAAGTTCCGCATCACGCCGGACTACAACGCAAAGAAGCAGGACACCGACACCTGGGAGGACGGCGTCAACGGCGGCCTGCTCGGCATCACCGATCTGCTGCTGCGCGCCCATGTGATGTCCACCTACCTGTCTCACGACTGGGGCCGCGACTGGGGGTCACTGCGCAAGTTCGACACCATCGCAGACGCGCATCCGGCGCAACTGGACCTGGGTACGGCCACCCGCACCGGATGGTGGTCGCCCGGGCAGATCCGCATCAAGCCGTAGCATCGCGCGAAACTTGTTGTATTTCATGGACTTTTGAATACCATTCGGCACTAATTATTCACAGGTCGAATAACGAACCAAATTAACGTCGAAGTAATTACGCGCTGTAAGTTTAATTCCATCCATTGCGGGTCAATACCTATTACGCTGTGATTCAGTTCACGCGAAGGAAAAAGGCGGCCCATGCACACGTTGACGCGCCTCGGGACATGCGCGGCGGCAATCACGGTGGTGATCACCCCGGCCGCGACATTCGAAATCACCAAGGCGGCCGCTGAGGGCGGCACCACGGTCGTTTTGGACAACTATCTGCGGCGTTGCGATTTCAGCCGCGTGAGCGTCGACCCCATGGTGCCGAGCCCGGCGCTCGCCACCGGTTCGGTCCTGATACATACCGCGGGGTCAAAGGCGATTGCGGAGGTCCACCTGTATGACGAACCCGAGCCGGGCACCCACTTCGACGTCGGCCTGATCCAGGAGCCTCGGGCGCCATTGGCCACCTGCGGCCCCGGAGATCCGGGCACCGCTTTCACCGGCCTCGACACCGACGCGGCGGGCAGCGGCACGGCGACCGTTCAAGACACCATTGCGCCCGCGACGACGGGCGTTTGGATAATTGTCGAGCGGCCGAACGGAAACTCCCAGAATCCGGCTGAGTTCTACACGTCTGAATTTGTGGCACCGGTGTAGCCGGCAAACCGGACCGCCTATTGGCTCCCACCGTGGTGAGTCAATTCGGACTGCAGCATGCCGACCCGCTGCCGGGCCCGTTCGTCGGCCTCTTTCTGTTCGGCCGCGGTGACCACGATGGCATCCGACCCCGGAAACACCGTTGCCTCATGGCCGGTGGAAAGCCAGTGCACCACATACGGCGGCGCGCCATCGGCCCCGTGCACCTCGGTGATCAGGCCACGCTGATCCGCTAACTCCGTCGTCGTCCCCTTAATTACGAGCCAGTCGCCTACGTTGGCCTTCATCATCGACTCCCTTAATCGTTGGCTTTTTCATCGTTGGCTGTGCGCCGATCATGCGCCCGGACAGCCCAATGTGGGAGGGCCATAGGTCACTGTTGGGCACGCGGGTCGTGACGAACGCCCCGAACGAACGGGACTTCGGTCCCTATCTCGACGCTTCGGTCAAATGGTCCGATACAGGTGTCTACTAACGGCGGAGCGTCAGACGGAGGAACGGCAATGAACGCTTCACAACAGGCGCAGACCAGGACACGCTTTTTCTGCCGCGTGCTCGGGCCTTTCCTCGTCATCATCGATGTGACGGCTGTGGCGCGCGCCTCAGACATGCAGGGACTGCTGTCGCAGTTCGAGGCGAATTCCATGTGGGCCTTTGTCGCCGGCGCCTTCATTCTGGTGTTCGGTCTGGTCGTCGTCGCAAGCCACCAATACTGGCGGGGTGCCGCAGCGATCATCGTGTCCCTGCTGGGTTGGCTCATCGTGCTGCGCGGGCTGTTACTTGTGGCCTTTCCCAAGGTTTTCGTTTCGGTAGCCAACAGCATGATCGGCGCGCAAGCATTGTGGATAGCGCTTTGCGTCGTTTTCGCTCTGGTCGGGCTGTATCTCACGTATGTCGGCTGGACACCGCTACCGAGCCGGCCGACATCGCAAGCGGCAAGCGCAACCCCGGATCTTCCGCGAGCTGCGTGACTAGCACCATGTCGACGTCACAACGGCCAACCCTCACCCCGCACCTGGCTTGTCAGGAGCGGGGCGTGAGCCATCAACGTCAAGCGGCCGAGGAAAGCACGACCGTCTTCGGCTCCGCGTTGCGCGCTAACCTCCGCGAGGAGGAGGAGTTCGACACCTCGGCAGCCGTCGCCGACGCGGTCGTCGAAGATGTGGCAACGTTGGCGCGCGGCTCGGGCATGCTCGTTGTGAAACGGGGTCCCAACGCCGGATCGAAGTTCGTCTTGGATCAGCCCGTCATGTCCGCCGGCCGGCATCCCGCCAGCGAGATCTTTCTCGACGACATCACAGTCAGCCGCAGGCACGCCGAGTTCCGAAGGGAGAACGGCAAATTCCACGTCGTTGACCTCGGCAGCCTCAACAACACCTATGTCAACCGCGAACCCGTCGACTCGGCGGTGCTGGCCAACGGCGATGAGATCCAGATCGGTAATTTCCGTCTGATTTTCCTCACCGGGCCGACGACTCGTTGATAGCGACGAGGAGGGTTTCCGTGACCACTGCACCCAGTGTCGAGCATGGCGACGCGGATCAGATCCTGACCCAGATCCTCAGTGCGGCGGGAATATTGCGTCGCGTCGAACCCGAAGCGGCGTCGGCATTGGTCAGGCAGCTGCATATCGCCGAATTCAAGGCGGGCCAAACGATTTTCGCCCAGGGCGATCCGGGTGACCGGGTTTACGTCGTCGTGGCCGGCAAGGTCAAAATCAGCCTGAGGGGCCCCGGCGGCCGCACGAATCTCCGGGCGATCATGGGCCCGGCGGACGTCTTCGGCGAACTCGCGGTGTTCGACCCTGGCCCTCGTACCTGCACCGCTACGGCAATCGCTGACGTTCGTGCGGTGTGGTTGGACCGTGCCACGTTGCGCGCCTGGATGGCCTACCGGCCGGTGATCGCCGAGCAGCTGCTGCAGGCGTTGACCCAGCGGCTACAACACACCGAGGACCAACTCGTCGAGCTGGTCTCCAGCGATGTAGCCGCCCGTGTTGCCCGCCAGCTCTTGCTGCTGGCGGGGCGCTTCGGCACACGTGAGGGCAACGCGCTGCGGGTCACGCATGAGCTCAGCCAGGACGAGATGGCGCAACTTGTCGGCGCTGACCGCGTATCGATCAACAAGGCATTGCGCGATTTCACGGCCCGCGGCTGGATCCTCTTGGAAGGCAAGAGCATTCTGATAATCGACCGGGACGCGCTGGCCGGCCGGGCCGAGGCCGGCAGCAGATCGGGCGCCTACCGGCGGCGGCCGCTGCGCGCTACCGCATGAGGCTGTAATACCGTCGCGGCATGAGCGAGTACGCCTTAGAGGCCGTCGACCGGCTGCCGTTCTCCACTGAAGAAAAGTCGCAGCGCTACCAAACGGAAAACTACCGCGGCGCCGTCGGTCTCAATTGGTACCTAGCCGATCCCACGCTGCAGTCCACCATGGCCTACTACCTGCAGCCTGACGAGCTGACGCTCGCCGAGCGCCACTTGACGAGCATGGGTGAGCTGATGGGCGGGCCGGTGGCGCGCTGGGCCGAGGAGACGGACCGCAACCCACCTCGGCTGGAGCGCTACGACCGCTGGGGACACGACATCAGCCAGGTCGTCATGCCTTCGTCGTTCACCCAGTCCAAGCACGCGATCCTGGATGCTCAGCAGACGCTACGCACAGAGGCGCGAACCGCGAAGGTGAGCTCGTCGCTGACGATGTTCGCGTCAAACTATCTGCTCAACCAGGCCGATATCGGGATGGGCTGCGCGCTCGGCACTGGTGGCGGCATGGTCCAGTCGCTGGTGGCTGCCTACGCGCCGGCCGATGTGCGAGAGCACGTGCTGGCCAAGTTCGCCTCCGGCGAGTGGGCCGGCGAGACGGCGCAGCTGCTGACGGAACGTACCGGCGGCTCCGACCTGGGAGCGCTCGAGACGACGGCTCGAAGGCCGGGTGGCACTAACGGCTCCGCGTGGCTGCTGAACGGCTTCAAGTGGTTTGCATCCAACTGCGCCGGCGAGGCGTTCGTGGTATTGGCCAAACCCGAAGGCGCGCCCGACTCGACCCGTGGGGTCGCCAATTTCCTGGTGCTTCGCACGCGCCGCGACGGTTCGCGCAACGGTGTACGGGTGCGCCGGCTCAAGGACAAGCTCGGCACCCGCTCGGTGGCCTCCGGCGAGGTCGAGTTCGTCGACGCCGAGGCGTTTCTGCTGTCCGGCGAACCCAGTGCCTCAGAAGCTCAGGCGGGCCCCTCCGACGGCAAGGGGCTCGGGCGCATGATGGAGCTGACCAACGCCGCGCGCCTCGGTATCGCCCTGTTCGGGCTCGGTAACGCGCGCCGTGCCCTGGTCGAGTCGCTGTGTTACGCCCGGCAGCGGCACGCGTTCGGCGGGGCGCTCATCGACAAGCCGCTGATGCGGCGCAAGCTCGCCGAAATGATCGTCGACGTCGAAGCGGCGCTCGCGCTGGTTTTCGACGGCACCGGCGCCACCAACCATCGCCAGCCCCGCAGCATGCGGCAACGCATCGCCGTGCCGGTCACCAAGCTCAAGGTGTGCCGGCTCGGGATCACCGCGGCGTCGGACGCGATCGAAATTCACGGTGGCAACGGCTATATCGAGACCTGGCCGGTGGCCCGGCTATTGCGCGACGCGCAAGTGAACACCATCTGGGAGGGTCCCGACAACATCCTCTGTCTCGACGTGCGGCGCGGTATCGAGCAGACTCGTGCGCACGAGACGCTGCTGACACGAGTGCGTAACGCCGTGTCAGTCTCCGACGACGACGAAACCACTCGGCTGGTCGCCGGCCGCGTCGAGGACCTGGATGCGGCGATCACCGCCTGGACGAAGCTCGACCGGGAGATGGCCGAGGCGCGGTTGTTCCCGCTGGCCCAATTCATGGGCGACGTCTATGCCGGGGCGCTGCTCACCGAGCAGGCCGCCTGGGAGCGGGCCACCCGCGGGGGTGACCGCAAGGCAGTGGTCGCCCGGCTATACGCGCAGCGGTATCTCGCCGATCGGGGGCCGCTGCGCGGTATCGACGCCGACTCCGACGAGGCGCTGGAGCGGTTCGACGAACTCGTCGACGGCGCCTTCACCGGCGCTACTGACTAGACCGGAATCAGGCCGTGCTTGCGGCTGACGCGCCACCAGAGTTGCTTGTCGCGCAGCAGGTGCATCGACTTGCGAATCAGCAGCCGGGTGTCGTGCGGATCGATGACCGCGTCGATGAAGCCGCGCTCGGCGGCGATCCACGGGATCGCCAGGTTCAGGTTGTATCCCTCGATGAAGTCGCTCTTGATGGCCTGCGCCTCGGGCGTCGTCGGGTCGGGGAAGCGCTTCATCAGCAGTTGCGCGGCACCGTCCGCGCCGATCACCGCGATGCGCGCGGTGGGCCAGGCGAAGTTGAAGTCGGCGGTCAACTGCCGGGAACCCATCACGGCGTACGCACCGCCGTAGGACTTGCGGACCGTGATCGTCACCTTGGGCACATCGGCCTCGACCACCGCGTACAGGAACCGTCCGCCGCGTTTGATGATGCCGTTCTTCTCTTGCTGGGCCCCCGGCAGGAAGCCGGGCGTGTCCACCACGAACACCAGTGGGATGTCGAACGCGTCGCAGAACCGGACGAACCGCGCGGCCTTGTCGGAGGCCTCGTTGTCGATCGCCCCGGACATGTGCATGGGCTGGTTGGCGATCACGCCCACGGTGCGACCGTCGACCCGCGCGTACCCGGTGATGATGGACTGCCCGGCCTGCGCGGCCACATCGAGGAAGTCGCCGTCGTCGAAGATCCGCAGCAGGACCTCGTGCATGTCGTAGGCCATATTGTCGGAATCAGGCACGATCGAGTCGAGTTCCAGGTCGGTCGGAGTGATCTCCGGCTCCAGTCCCGGGTTCACCACCGGCGGCTTGTCGAAGGCGTTGGACGGCAGGAAGGACAAAAAGTCGCGCACGTACTGGAAGGCGGCGGCCTCGGACTCCACCACCTGATGGATGTTGCCGTAGTGGGCCTGGGAGTCGGCGCCGCCCAGCTCGTCGAGGCTGACGTCCTCGCCGGTCACGTCCTTGATGACGTCGGGACCGGTGACGAACATGTAGCCCTGGTCGCGCACCGCGACCACGAGATCCGTTTGGATCGGCGAATACACCGCTCCCCCAGCGCATTTGCCGAGAATGATGGAGATCTGCGGTATCACCCCGGAGAGCAGTTCGTGGCGACGGCCCAGCTCGGCGTACCACGCCAGTGAAGTGGCCGTGTCCTGGATGCGGGCGCCGGCGGAGTCGTTGATGCCGACGATCGGGCACCCGACCATCGCGCACCACTCCATCAGCCGGGCGACCTTGCGGCCGAACATCTCACCGACCGAACCCTGGAACACCGTCTGGTCGTGGGAGAACACCCCGACCGGTCGGCCGTCGATCATGGCGTGGCCGGTGACCACACCGTCGCCGTATAACGCGTTGGGGTCATTGGGGGTACGGGCCAGCGCACCGATCTCCACGAAGGTGCCCGGGTCGACGAGCGCGTGGATGCGCGCGCGGGCGCTGGGGATGCCCTTCTTGTCGCGCTTGGCGGCGGCCTTCTCACCGCCGGGCTCTTTGGCCAACTCCAGGCGAGCATGCAGCTCGGTCAGCTTCTCGGCTGTGGTGTGAGCGCGAGAAGGCTCTGCACCTGTCACTACTTACCCACCCCACTTTTCCGGCGGCGACCCGCCTCAATGCTGTCCAGCGCCTCGCTCATGTGTGCCCCCACCTTGGCGACGATCGGCTCGTCGATGGCCTGGATGTGCTCGCCACCGATCGGCACGACCTCAAGGTCGGACACGTACTCGCCCCAGCCGCCGTCCGGTCGACGAACGGCATACCGCGGCTCGAACATGATCGCGTCGTCATGGTAGCGATCGGCCATGTAGAGGGTGACATGCCCGTCGTATGGCTGGATTTGCGCGGTGTCGATGGCCCGGTTGTCCAGATACGACGTGCGCTGGTGTTCGACGATGCCGGCCGGGATCTGCACGCCGCTCTCTTTGACGGCGTCGAGCACAAAGCGGATCTGGCCCTCGTCGTCGAGCTCCTCGAGCTGCTCGTAAGGGATCTCCGGGATGGTGACATTGAACGTCTTCTCGGCGAATCGGGCGTAGCGGTCCCAGCGCTTGCGGATCTCCTCCCTGGTCTGCGGGATCTCCTCGCCGGCGCGCACCGCGTCGATCAACCCGACCCACTGCACGTCCTTACCCATCCGTTTGAGCCCGATCGCGCAGGCGTAGGCCAGCACACCGCCCAGTGACCAGCCGGCCAGGATGTAGGGTCCGTCGCCCTGCATCTCGATCAGCTTCGGCACGTACTGCTCGGCGCGCTCCTCGATCGAGCCTTCGACCCGCTCGAAGCCGTACATCGGGGTGTCGGGCGGCAGCCGGTTGAGCAATGGCTCGTACACCACCGTCGAGCCGCCGGCCGGGTGGAACACGAACACCGGGGGCTTCGAGCTGCCCTCAGGCCGCGCCCGCAGGGTGCGGACGAACCCGTCGATCGTGCCCGCCTCGAGGTAGCCGCGCACCTTGTCGGCCAGCGCCTCGATGTTCGACGACGTCAGCACGTCCTCGGCGGTGATCGGCCCTTCGGCACGCTCGGAGAGCCGCTGCGCCATCTTGGCGGCAATGTCGCCGTCCAGTTCGGGCAGCTTGTTGAAGATGCCGCCCGGGGACTTGCCCGTGACGATCGCCCACGTGGCGAAGGTGACCCGCTCGGCGGCGTCGCGCGGCGGCACGTCGGAGTTGAGCGCCTTGGCAACCGCCTGCTGGTTGAGCGCTCCCGCGGCCCCCTTTAATTCCGGGGCCAGGTTGGGCTTCGCCCCGTTACCGGTGGGACCAGACGGGTCCGTCGGCGGGGGCGGAATGGGAACGTCCGACGCCGGCGGCGGGGCGGGCTGCGTTTCCGGCTCCGCCTGCGGATCGGGTGCCGGGGCGACCACGGTGCTGGGTGTCGCGCCGCTGACCATTTCCGCCTGTACCCTGGCGATCTCCTCGGCCGTCTGCGTCTTCTGGTAGTCGTGCAGCTGCTCGACCTCGTCGCGGTGCTCGATCGCGTACTCGATCAGCTTCTCGACGTTGTAGAGGTTGGCGTCACGCACGGCCTGCAGCTGGATAGGGGGCAGGTCAAAGTCGTACTCGACGCGGTTCTTGATCCGCACCGCCATCAGCGAGTCCAGGCCCAGCTCGATCAGCGGCACCTCCCACGGCAGGTCCTCGGGCTCGTAACCCATCGCCGCCGCGACGATCGCGCCGAGCCGCTGGCCGATGGTCTCACCCGAATCCGGTGACCATCTGCCCATGTCGGAAGGCATATAGCGGTTGGTGAGGCTGTCCGACAGCGTCTCGGCGTCTTGATCTTCGACGGGCGCTTCGGGCGCTACCGGCGCCGCGGCCGGAGCGATCGCCGCGCCGGCGCCCACCGCGGCCGGCAACACCGATTCCGAACCGGCCCGGGCCACCAGTGCGTCGTACACCAGCGTGAAGGACTCGTCGATGCGGGCGTGCACCTGAACCGAGCCACCGCCGGGATGGCGAGTCAGCGTCGTCACCAGCCGGGCGCCTTCGCCGGGAACCGCGCGCTGCTCGGCGGCCGTCAGTCGCGCGTCCGGAAGCACTTCGGCCGCAGCGGCTTTCACCAACCCGGGCAGATCCGTCAGGCCCCGGGGCGTGTACTCCCAGACGTGGCGGCCATCCGGCAGCGCGACGTGGGTCCCCGGCATGATCACTGAGCTGCTGCCGGAGGAGAAGTGCACGTCCAGCCAGTGCTCCTTGCGCTTGAACCTGGTCGGCGGGATGTTCGCGTAGTCCTGGGGCCCGTTGGCGCGCGTGAACAGGGTCCAGATGTCCAGGTCGTGGCCGTAGACGTAGAGCTGCGCCATGGTCGAAGTCATCGACTCGACCTCGTCTTGCTTGCGGGCCAGCGTCGGAATCAGCTGGGCATCATGCAGGCCCGCCGACGCCGTGGTCAGACCCACCTGCATCAGCGCCACCGGGTTGGGCGCCAGCTCCAGGAATGTGGTGTGCCCACTGTCGACGGCGTTGCGGACCCCGTGGGTGAAGTAGACGCTGTAGCGCAGGCCCTTCTTCCAGTAGTCGACGTCGTGGATCGGCTCGCTGCCGGGCTTGACGTAGCTGCCCTCGTGCACCGTCGAGAAGATCCCGGCGGTCGGGCTCATCGGCTTGATGCCCTGTAGCTCGGCCGTGAGCTCGCCCAGCAGCGGATCCATCTGCGAGGTGTGGCTGGCGCCTTTGGTCTGGAACTTGCGGGCGAACTTGCCCTCGGACTCCGCGCGGGCAATGATCGCGTCCACCTGCTCCGGCGGGCCGCCGATGACGGTCTGGGTGGGTGCGGCGTAAACGCACACCTCCAGGTCGGGGAAGTCGGAGAACACCGTCTTGATCTCGTCGGCGGAATACTCCACCAACGCCATCAGCCGGATGTACTCGCCGAACAGCATCGCCTCGCCCTCACCCATCAGGTGGGAGCGGGAGCAGATCGCACGCGTGGCGTCGCGCAGCGACAAGCCCCCGGCGAAGTAAGCCGACGCGGCTTCGCCCAGCGACTGGCCGACCACCGCGGCGGGCTTGGCGCCGTGATGCTTGAGCAGCTCGCCGAGCGCGATCTGGATCGCGAAGATGGTCACCTGAGTGGTCTCGATGCCGTAGTCCTGCGAATCGTCCAGGATCAGCTCGAGCACTGAGTAGCCCAACTCGTCTTGCACCAGCGCGTCGACCTTCTCAATCCACTCGGCGAAGACCGCGTTGCGCAGGTACAGGCTCTTACCCATCTTGCGGTGCTGCGCCCCGAATCCGGCCAGCACCCACACCGGGCCGTTGGTCACCGGCCCGTCCGCGCTGAACACGTTCGGCCGCTGCTTGCCCTCGGCGACCGCCCGCAGGCCCTTGATGGCCTCGTCGTGGTCGTGGGCCAGTACCACCGCGCGCGAGCGGCCATGGGTGCGCCGCGACAGCGACCGGCCGATGGACTCCAGCGATGACGCCTGGCCTTCGGGGCTTTCCATCCAGTCCGCCAGCTCCGCGGCCGCAGCCTTCTTGCGTGAGGTCAGGAACGCCGACACGGCCAGCGGAATAAGGGGCGGCTTGGGACCTTCTTGGGCCTCTTGCGCCGCAAGTTCTTCCAGTGCGATCTCTTTGAGCCGCAGAACCTCCTCGGTCACGCCCGGCAGCTCGGGTTCTTCCTCCTCGGCCGCGGGTGTGTCGGTGATGATCTCGCCGTACTCGTCGAACCGCAGCGAGTGGCCTTCGAACGAGGGGGTCTCGGCCGAAGCCGTTTCAGGCACTGCCGGCTCGGGTTCCGGTTCACGCTCGATGACATCGCGCGGCAGCACCTCGCGCACCACCAGGTGCGCGTTGGCACCACCGAAGCCAAAGCTCGATACGCCGGCGAGCGCGTAGCCGCCATAACGCGGCCAGTCGGTGACCGTGTCGATCACCTTCAAGTGCGTCGCGTCGAAGTCGATGTACGGGCTGGGTCCGGCGAAATTGATCGACGGCGGCAGCTTGTCATGCTGCAAGGCCAGCACCACCTTGGCCATGCTGGCCGCACCGGCCGCCGACTCCAGGTGGCCGACGTTGGTCTTCACCGCGCCCAGCAACGCGGGACGGTCGGCGGGACGCCCCCGACCCACCACCCGGCCCAGCGCCTCGGCCTCGATCGGGTCACCGAGCACGGTGCCGGTGCCGTGCGCCTCGACGTAGTCGACGGTGCGCGGATCGATGCCGGCGTCTTTGTAGGCCCGGCGCAGCACGGCGGCCTGCGCATCCTGGTTGGGCGCGATCAGACCGTTGGACCGGCCGTCGTGGTTGATCGCACTGCCGGCGATCACGGCCAGGATCTGGTCGCCGTCGCGGCGAGCGTCGTCGACCCGCTTGAGCACCAGCATGCCGCCGCCCTCGGAACGGGTGTAGCCGTCGGCGTCCGACGAGAACGACTTGATCCGGCCATCGGGAGCGAGCACCGCGCCGATCTCGTCGAAACCGAGGGTCACCATGGGCGTGATCAGCGCATTGACGCCGCCGGCGACGACCACATCGGCTTCGCCGTTGCGCAGCGCCTGCACACCCTGATGCATTGCCACCAGCGAACTCGAGCACGCCGTGTCGATGGTGACCGAAGGCCCGCGGAAGTCGTAGAAGTACGACACCCGGTTGGCGATGATCGAGCTGCTGGTACCGGTGATCGCGTAGGGGTGTGCGACCGTCGGGTCGGACACGGCCAAGAAGCTGTAGTCGTTGGTGGAGCTGCCGACGTACACGCCGACGGCCTCGCCACGCAGGCTCGACGCCGGGATACGGGCGTGCTCGAGCGCCTCCCAGGTCAGCTCCAGCGCCATCCGCTGCTGCGGGTCGATGTTGTCGGCTTCCGTTTTGGCCACCGCGAAAAACTCGGAGTCGAAGCCCTTGATGTCCTTCAAGTAGCCACCGCGAGTGCGGGCCTGCGCGATCCGCGCAGCCAGCCGCGGCTCTTCCAGGAATTCCGACCAGCGGCCCTCGGGCAGATCGGTGATGGCGTCGCGGCCTTCGAGCAGCGCCTGCCAGGTTTCGTCGGGGGTGTTCATATCGCCCGGAAAGCGGGTGGACAAGCCCACGATGGCGATGTCGACGCGCTCCGCTGGGCCGTTGCGGGACCAGTCGACGTCGTCGAGGCCGTCATCAGCCACTTCGGGTTCGCCCTCGATGATCCGGGTCGCCAGCGATTCGATGGTCGGATGCTGGAAAGCAACCGCGACCGAAAGGGTGACACCGGTCATGTCTTCGATGTCGGCGGCCATCGCCACGGCGTCCCGCGACGACAAACCCAGCTCGACCATCGGCACCGACTCGTCGATCTCGTCCGGTGACTTCCCGACGGCCTTACCCACCCAGTTGCGCAGCCACTGCCGCATTTCGGGGACCGTCATGTCGGCCTTCTTGGCGGGTACGTCCCCGTCGGCGTTTTCGGCGTTGTCCAAAGGGTCAGATTCAGTGTCAGCCATAATTCCTGGATTCAGTCTGTTGCGCTGGCGAAGGCCGTCGGGGAACCGACGCCGCTGCGCAGACTGCCGTCGAGATAGGCAGCCCGGCACGCGCGGCGCCCGATCTTGCCGCTGGAGGTACGGGGAATCGTCCCGGCCTGCACCAGCAGCACGTCGCGCACGGTCACCCCGTGCCCCACGGCGATGGCGGCCCGGATGTCGTCGGCGATGGGCTCGTAGTCGAGCTTGTGCGCACCCGCGGCGCGCTCCCCGACGATCACCAGCTGCTCAGAGGTGTCTTCGGGGTCGAACTTGAGGCCGGCGTGCGGGTTGTCGAACGCCGCCTGGGGTAACTGGTTAGCCGGCACCGAGAAGGCGGCCACGTAGCCGACCCGCAATGCCTTGGTGGATTCCTGCGCCGTGTACTCGAGGTCCTGCGGGTAGTGGTTGCGGCCGTCGACGATGACAAGGTCCTTGATCCGGCCCGCTATATAGAGGTGGTCCTTGAAGTAGGTGCCGTAGTCGCCGGTGCGCACCCACAGCCCGTCGTCGGCGGCTCCCTCGGCGTGCGACTCGCTGATCCGCGACTTGAGGATGTTTTTGAAAACCTCGGAAGTCTCGTCCTCTTTCCCCCAGTAGCCCATACCCAGGTTCTTGCCGTGCAGCCAGACCTCGCCGATCTGCCCGTCCGGGAGCTCGGTGGCCGAGTCGGCGTCGACGATTACCGCCCACTCGTCGACACCGATCTTGCCGGCGGAGACCTGGGCGACGGCATTCGGCGCATCAGCGGCCACCTCGACGAAGCGCTGGTTGTTCAGTTCGTCCCGGTCCACGTGGATGACCCGTGGCTTCTCATTCATCGGGGTGGTCGAGACGAACAGCGTCGCCTCGGCCAAACCGTACGACGGCTTGATCGCCGTCTCACGCAACCCGTAGGGCTTGAAGGCTTCGTAGAACTTGCGCATCGACGCCGGGCTCACCGGCTCGCTGCCGTTGAGGATCCCCTTGACATTGCTCAGGTCCAGTGTCGGCTCGTCGTCGCGGGGCAGGCCACGCACCGCGGCGTGTTCGAACGCGAAGTTCGGCGCTGCCGAGAAGACCCCGCCGGTCTCGCCGGGCTTGCGCGCGAGTTCGCGGATCCAGCGGCCGGGCCGGCGCACGAACGCGGCGGGCGTCATGAAGGTGAAGCTTTGGCCCAGCACCGACGACAACAGCGCCGTGATCAGGCCCATGTCGTGGAAGAACGGCAGCCACATGCACCCGCGGTCGCCTTCGGTGCCCTCCAGGGCATTCAGCACCTGCAGCACGTTGGTGGGAAGGTTCAGATGGGTGATCTCCACGCCCGTCGGTGTGCGGGTGGAGCCGGAGGTGTACTGCAGGTAGGCGATGGTGTTCTCGTCGGCCTCTGGCTCCTGCCAGGTGGAGGCGACCTCGTTGGGCACCGCGTCGACGGCGATCACGCGGGGCCGTTCCTTGGCCGACCGGGCGCGGGTGAACTTGCGGACACCTTCGGCGGCGTCGGTGGTGGTCAGGATGGTTGTGGGCGTGCAGTCGTCGAGCACGGCGTGCAGACGGCCAACGTGGCCTGGCTCGCCCGGGTCGAACAACGGTACGGCGATCCGGCCGGAGTACAGCGCGCCGAAGAAGGCAACGAGGTAGTCCAGGTTCTGTGGGCACAGGATGGCGATGCGGTCACCAGGCTGGGTGACTTGCTGAAGACGGGCTCCCACAGCACGGTTGCGGGAGCTGAAGTCGGACCACGAGATGTCGCGCGCCACACCGTCACGTTCGGTGGAGTAGTCCAGGAATCGATAGGCCAGCTTGTCGCCACGAATCTTCGCCCATTTCTCAACGTGACGAACCAGGTTGGTGTTATCCGGGAACCTGATCTTTCCATTGACGATGAACGGGTTGTGGTACGCCATGCCGCTCTCCTGTCACAACAGTTTTAGGTCGGCTATGCCGACAATTACATCTATCCGCGGGCCAGCCCTCGCACGGCACCCGCTGCGGAGTGCCGGCCTCCTACTGGTCCCAGCCGGCTTCGACCCCGACCGGGTCCGCAACAAAAGTCCCAGTGCTCTTAAATTCCTCTTAATATTAAGGGGCCGATCGCGGCAGACCAAATCACAAGGTACCGCCGATCGCCCCGGTCACGGGCCACCTAAGGGCCATGTCACCCATGTTTGGGATGTGGCGCATTTGCTATGAGCCCATGGGCCCAGTTCAACGTCCAATCGGTCGCCGGCTCGCCGTCCACATTCCAGAACTGCGTCGTGGCATACAGCGCGTGGACTGGCTGGCCAGCACCCCCGGCCAGCGAGTTCAGCGTGTTCGGCAGGTTGGCCACGCTGAACGCCTCCTCCGGCGCGGCGCAGATGAGGTCACCCGTCGCGCAGATCTCGTTGGTCTTGCTGTTCAGCGCACCGAAACCACCTGGCCGTGCACCGGTCATGGTCAACCCGAGCCCGGACAACACCGGCACCTCTTGCAAGGTGACCTCGGCGCCCTGCCCTGGCGGGTTGGGCCCGATATCGTTGCCCACCCCCGGTTGGCGACGACCGTCGGCGATCAGCGTCACACCGAGTACCAGGTCGTCGTCAACGGGTCCGCGGCCATTGCCGATATCGCTGGCGATGTCGCCGGCAATCACCGCGCCCTGGGAGAAACCCATCAGCACGTAGCTGGTCAACGGGCACTTGTTGTTCATGTCGGTCATCGCCTGGACCGACGCGCGGGAGCCTTCTGTCCGGCTCTGGTTGTAGGACATCTGCGTGTCACCGCTCAATGGATTGTGGAACTGCGCCGTGTAGGGAACGGTGTACGTCTCCACCCGGGAAGCGGGGAACTGCCCGGAGATCTGGCCAACCACGTTATGTAGCAACGCATTCGGGAACTGCGTCGGGTTGAGCGGATCGTCCTGCGGGGACGACTCCCAGGTACCGGGGACGGTGATCACCTGCACGTCAGGGCAGGATGCGTCTTGAGAAGCGGGTCGGGGCTTGTGGGGGTGGGTGGTCGTGGAGGACGGCGGCAAGACACCGGGCGGCACCGCGCTGGGCGGTGATTCGCGGCTGCGCAGCAAGACCACCACGGCCACGATGACCAACAACACGACGCCAGACACCGTGAGGGCGGCGATCCAGGCGAGGATTCGTTGGCGTTTACGCCGGGCGTTGGTAGCCATGTTCTCCTGCTAGCAGAGTCGGAAGGTCCCTTGAAAGATCCCTTGAAAGCTCGCGGTGCAATGGTGATGGGCCGTGACGTCGCGCGACCCAACCGTCCGAGCCCGTCATCGCCGCGTGGTGACGCGGCCGTTCTGCCCTCTGCTGCACTCTCTACACGGTACCGGCTACCCGCCCGGCCCCGTCGGTGCTCGCTGGCGCAGCTACGCGCCGCGCGTCCGACCGCCCCTGGCTACCGAATGGCCCCGACGATATCGCCGGACATGGCACCCAGCTGCGGCCCCCACGAGCCCCAACCGTTGTCACCGCCGCCGGGGAAGTCGAAGTGGCCGTTGTGCCCGCCGACGCTGCGGTACTGCTGGTAGAACATCCGGCTGTTGCCCATCGCCTCGCCGGCTTGGCCGATCATCGCGGCGGGATCGCTGGCCCCCATGTTGGTCGGGCTGTAGACCCACACGCGGGTGTTGTTCTGCGCCAGCAGCGACGCATGCACGAACGGGTCGTGCCACTTCCACCGGCCCAGCTGCGGGGCGCCCCACATTCCGTTGCCGTCCACGCCGCCGAATTGCTGCAGCCCGGCCAGGATCGCACCATTCGTGGTGGTGTTCGACGGGTACAGGAACCCCGACATCGAGCCGGCGAAGCCGAAGCGGTCGGGGTGGAACGCGGCCAGCGCCATCGCGGCATAGCCCCCCTGAGAGGCGCCCACAGCGGCATGCCCACCGGGCGCCAGACCCTTGTTGGCAGCCAGCCAATCGGGCAGCTCGCTGGACAGGAAGGTGTCCCACTGCTTACTGCCGTCCTGCTCCCAGTTGGTGTACATGCTGTAGGCGCCGCCGGCGGGCGCCACCACCGAGATCCCCTTACCGGCCAGCGTGTTCATCGCATTGCCCGCGGTGACCCAGTTGCTGACATCCGGGCCCGCGTCGAAGGGATCGAGGAGATAGACGGCGTGCGAACCGCCGGCCAGGAAGGCCACCGGGATGTCACGGCCCATCGCTGCCGAGGGAACCATCAGGCTTTCGTAACCCGCCGCCCTGGCTTTGCCGGTGGGTCCGGCCGTCACTGTCACACCGACCAGCCCGACTGATAGCGCAGCAACGCAGAACACCCGAAGAAGCGCTGACAGACCCCGTACGACCCTCATGTCCACCCTCCATCGTGTAGTCGCTGTGTGCACACTAACCAGCGCCGCAGCGACGCCGACCCGCAGGGTAGTGAAACACGTCACACGCCGGTGGATCGGAGAAAACGACTAGCGGCGGCAACCCCGAGGGTTCCCGCCGCTAGTCGCGTTGCTGTGGGGTTTAGGTGCCCTGAGTGTTCCCGGCGTTGGTACCGGTGCCGCCACCGGTGTTCGGGGTCGCACCCAGCGTCGACTGCAGCTCAGGCTTCATGGCGTTGAGCTGCGCACCCCAGTAGGGCCAGTCGTGGGTGCCATTGACGTCGAAGTTGAACACCGCGTTGTGCCCACCGGCGGCGTTGTAGGCGTCCTGGAACTTCAGGTTGCTGGTGCGCACGAAGCCCTCCAGGAACTTCGCGGGCAGGTTGTCACCACCGAGGTCTGACGGCTTGCCGTTACCGCAGTACACCCAGATGCGGGTGTTGTTGGCGACCAGTTTACCGACCTGCAGCATCGGGTCGTTGCGCGCCCACGCCGGGTCGCTTTTGGGCCCCCACATGTCGGCGGACTTGTAGCCTCCGGCGTCGCCCATGGACAAACCGATCAGGGACGGCCCCATGCCCTGGGACGGGTCCAGCAGCGCCGACAGCGAGCCGGCGTAGATGAATTGCTGCGGGTGGTAGGCCGCCAGGATCAGCGCCGACGACCCGGCCATCGACAGACCGACCGCGGCGCTGCCGGTGGGCTTGACCTGCTTTTCAGCCGACAGGTACTGCGGCAGCTCGCTGGTCAGGAAGGTTTCCCACTTGTAGGTGGTGCAGCCGGCCTTACCGCAGGCGGGCTTGTACCAGTCGGAGTAGAAGCTGGACTGCCCGCCGACCGGCATGACGACCGACAGGCCCGACTGGTAGTACCACTCGAACGCGGGGGTGTTGATGTCCCAGCCGTTGTAGTCGTCCTGCGCGCGCATACCGTCGAGCAGGTACAGCGCGGGCGAGTTGGCGCCGCCGCTTTGGAACTGCACCTTGATATTGCGGCCCATCCCTGCGGAGGGAACCTGCAGGTACTCCACCGGCAGACCCGGGCGCGAGAACGCCCCGGCAGTCGCCGAGCCCCCCACGGCACCAATCAGACCCGATAGCAGGGCTGTGCCTACGGCCCCCACCACGAGCCGTCGCGGCATACGTGCCACGGCGCCGCGAAACCTGTCGACAAGCGTCATCCTTGCTTCCTCATCCTTTCGGCGCATCCTTCATCTGGGCGCATCCTCGATTTGAGTCGGACCGCATGCGCTTGGGCGCAGCAGTGCCCGTGTAGTCAACCACACCTTTCGTCATCCGGTCGCATCGAGGCGGTCCCCCAAATGTTGGTTCGGCCCTCCTACCCAGTGGTTTTCAGGCCAAACGTGCGCGCAAAAAAAGCCTGTTTCCGCATGTGCTTGACCGGGATTGCCAGCTGGCAAGGGCCTAGATGTGATCTTTCTGTCAATTTGTCGGCGGCGGGCCGTGATTGATTCGAGATCTGTCGAAAATTCTTCTGCCGAGCGCTTACTGGCGAGGGGGTGGCGGGCCCCCGTCGGGCACGGGGAGCCCACACCTGGCGAGCTCGTAGAGCGGAACGCGGTCGATCCGGTACTTGGTGAATTCATAAGAGTGCAGCAGGTTGGAGAGGAACAGGTGTGGGGTCATCGGGGCGCGCACCGAGCTCAGCACCGCCTGCGTCTCCGGGCATTGCAGGGCCTGCACCGCCTCCGCGACCCACTGCGCGTCCAGATAGCCGGGAATCCCCGGATACACCTTCACCCAGGGACCGTCGGCGATCACCCAGTCCGGGAAGAGGTTCTTGTCATGCCCGATGCGGCCGTGCTTCAGCCGCGCCGTGTGTTGGGCGAGTGGATTTGCCAACCCGATTTGGTCAATCACCCTGACATCGAGCCCGACGTTCATGCCGACCATGCCGAGGTTGGTGAAAAACACCGTGTGCTGCGGCTTTTGGGGCGTCTTATCTCCTGGCAATGGCTGGGCCATCGGTACGAGATCCCATTGGATGTAGTTGCCGGACGGCAACAACAGCGCCCCGTCCGGGGTGTTGTCGAGCGCTGCCAGGATGGCGGCCACCCTCGGATAACCCAGGTAGTCTGCGGCGGTCAGCGGGTGTGCGTGCCCGGTGGCCTGCGCGTAGAAGCGGCGCTCGTCAACGATTCCGGAGTAGGTGACGTGGGTTGCGTCATCACCCATCCCGGGTGAGTTCGCCGCCCACAGCGACCAACCCGCCACGCCCAGCCAGAGCAAGCCGGCGGCACCTGCCACCCAATAACCCGTCTCCCGCGAATAGTCCTGGCCATCGGGAATCGGCACCGGGATGACGGCCACCGGAGCCAGCAAACAAAATAGCGGTGCCAGTAACACCCGCCCATGCATGAAGTCGCCGCCTTGCCGAATCCAGTACAGCGCCTGCAGCAGACCGCTCACCAGGACAAAGGCCACCACCGCCGGCGGGCTTTGCACCGCCCGGGCCACCCGGCCGTAGTTTGGGGCCAGCGCCGGGCGCAGGAAAGACGGCCGCCGACGTGCCGCCATCAATAGCACGCCCAGCGGCACGAGGAGCACCACCGGCACCCACACCGCGTAAGGCGCATCGAAGTTCGAGAGATAAATCATGCCCTGGGACCACTTGTCCCCGGCCGCGTCCTTGGCCAGGGCGGTACCGGGCACCAGCAAGCCGTAGTAGCCCATCCGGAAGATTTCGTAGGTGACCGGCAGGAAGCCTCCGGCCACCACGACCAGCACGCGACGGCGCCACGTTCGGGCGGCGATCAGCATCATGATCAGCGCCAGCCCACCCATGAGTGCCAGCTCGGGCCGGACCAGGACGCTGAATCCAGCGACGAATGCCAGTGCACCAGTGAAGACCTTGATATCCGGACGGTTCCGCACCGGCTGTGCCCAGCAGACCATCATCCACCAAAGCAACCCGAGGTAGGCGATCGTCAGCCCGCTCTCCAGGCCGGACGTGGCGAAGTCGCGCGACGGGGGCAGCGCGATGTAGACCAACGCCCCCGCGGGCAGCATGATGGCCTTGCGGCCCCGCAAGCTGGGCGCATAGAGCCGGCCGGTGCCCAGCATGAGCAGCGCCACGCCCAGCACCGACAGCGTCAGAGCCAGCGCCAACGCGACGTATTCCATGCGCATCGGCCCGCCGACCCAGCTACCCAGATACATCAGGTAGGTCCACGCGGTGGAGGTGTTCGCCTCCACCCGCTCGCCCTGATTGAAAACCGGCCCGTTGCCGGCCAGCAGGTTACGCACCGTACGCAGCGCGATCAGCCCGTCGTCGGCGATCCAGCGTCGCTGCCAACTACCCCACGTGAACAGCCCGGCGACCACCGCCACGCTGATCCACAGGCTGATCCGCACCATGGGGTCATACGGGAACAGCGGCCGACCGGCCCGCCTGACCACCGGCCGGCGGCGCATCACAACGCCATTTAGGCCCTTTAGGCCTGTCAGTCCTGGGCTAGCCGAAGGCAACGGCGGCTCCGACCGTTGCGATCCACGCCAGCGCCAGTAGCTGCAACACCCGGTCACGCAGCGCGATGTCTTCCGGCTCCCCGGCCAGTCCGCCGTCGACGTCGACGGCATAGCGCAGGATCGCGATGGTGAACGGGACCATCGACACCGCGAACCAGGACCCCGAATGGCGGTCACGCTCGAACGCCCACAGGCCGTAACACACCACCACCGCGGTCGCCGACATCGTCCAGACGAACCGCAGGTAGGTGCTGGTGTAGCTTTCCAGCGCCTTGCGAATCCGGGCGCCGGTGCGCTCGGCGACTTGCAGCTCGGCGTAGCGCTTGCCCGCCACCATGAACAGTGACCCGAACGCCATCATCAGCAAAAACCATTGCGACAGCGGGATACCGGCGGCCACACCGCCGGCGATCGCCCGGATCAAATACGCCGACGACACGATGCAGATGTCCATCACCGCTTGGTGCTTGAGACCGAAGCAGTACGCCAGTTGGATGGCGAGGTAGACGGCAATCACCAGCGCCAGGTTCGAGGTCAGCAACCAGGAGATCCCCAGCGAGGCCACGCCCAGCACCACCGCGAGGGTGTAGGCGAGCCACTCGGGCACCACACCGGCCGCGATGGGCCGGAACCTTTTGGTGGGGTGCTCACGGTCGGCGTCTACGTCGCGTACGTCGTTGATCAGGTATATCGACGAGGCCGCCAGGCAGAACACCAGGAACGCCACGGATACTTTGGTCAGCACGTCGGCGTAGTCGTAGCGGACCGAGCCGCCCAACGCGGCCAGTGGCGCGGCCAGCACCAGCACGTTCTTCACCCATTGCCGCGGGCGGATCGCCTTGACCACCCCGGTGATCAGGTTTGCCGGAGGTCCGGTCACCACGTCTTCACTCATTGGGCCACACCTCCCGCGCTCGGCTGGTCATTCGCCAACAGCCGGCTTTCCAGCCGGACAGCGACCCTCGCGACAACGGCTCCCAGGGCAATCCCGCAGGCCACGTCGCTGGGATAGTGCACCCCCAGCAGTATCCGTGACAGCGCCATCGGGGGTACCAACGCCGCGGGCAGCGGCAGGCCGGTGGCCCGGCCCATCAGGATGGCCGCGGCCGTGGTGGAGGTGGCATGCGCGGACGGAAAGCTCAGCCGGCTCGGCGTGCCGACATTCACCACGACTGCCGGATGATGCGGCCGTTTGCGCCGCACTACCCGCTTGACCAAGATGGCGGCGACGTGTGCGACGAAGGCGCCGGCCCCGGCCACCAGCCAATCCCAGCGTCGTCTCGGCATCAGGACCGCACCGACCAACGCCACAGCCACCCAGCCGATGCTGTGCTCCCCGAAGTGAGACAGTCCTCGCGCCACGATCAGCACACCGGGGCGATCGGCCAGCGCCGACTGAACGGCTACCAGCGCGGCCACTTCGCCGCGCGGGGCCGCCGATTCAGGCATGCTCTGGCTCGCTGTTGTTGGGAGGGTCTGCTGCTGTCTGGGGGTACCACCCGCTTGCGGGGGACGTTGCGGGGTACAGAGCCGTCTCCCACTTCTGCTTGCTGGACAGCACGGGAAGCGCGTCCCGATACACCTTGCGCATCTCATCGAACCGGCTCGCCAGCAGACGCTGACGCCGCAGCGAGGAGAACAGCAGCGAAAACATCTTGGAACGATCGCGCTGACGGTAGACCACCCCGCACCCGTCGGCCGTTGTGACCGTCACCCCGTCGACCGTGCACAGCCGGAACCAGCGGGCGTCCTGGGTCGGCACGTTGTACTCCGGGCGCCGGTGGGATTCCGTGTCGGCCTTGGTCATGTTGTGCAGGATTCCGCGGGTCAGCCGGTAACCGATGGAGAGCGGGTTCACCGGCGGCTTCATCGCCTTGCTCTGGTTCAATGGCGGCGGCAGCTCGCTCGCCGCCGGAAGGACGACCGCATCCGGGTATTCCTTGCGGATGCGGTGCACTTCGGGCAGCGCCGATTCCAGGATCGAGAAGATGTGCTCCGGGCCGGCCAGGAAGTCGTCGATGGCCTTGTTCTGAATGACCACCGTTGAATATTCAAGGCAGGCAAGGTGTTTCAGCGTCGCCTTCAGGTGGCTGCGGATCAGCCCGGTGACGTCACCGTCCCAGTGCATCGCCGCCACCACCAGCCGGTTGCGCAGATGGAAGTAGGCCTGCCAGTCGATGGCGTCGTCCTTATCGGTCCAGGCCATGTGCCAGATCGCCGCGCCGGGCAGGGTGACCGTCGGATATCCGTGTTCTGCGGCCCGGAGGCCGTAGTCGGCATCGTCCCATTTGATGAACAGCGGCAATGGCTGTCCGAGCTCTTCGGCGACCTGCCGCGGGATCATGCACGTCCACCAGCCGTTGTAATCGACATCGATGCGGCGGTGCAGCAGCTTGCTTGTACGGTTGTTGTCGCTCAACGGATATTCGGCGAAGTCGTGGTCGTACTCGGCGTGTGGCGCGGCGGTCCACATGAAGTTCGAGCGGTTGACGACTTCACCCATGATGTGCAGGTGCGACGGCTCCTGCAGGTTGAGCATCTGACCGCCGACCAGCATTGGGCTCCTGGCAAACCGGTGCATCGCCAACACCCGCAGGATCGAGTCCGGCTCGATGCGGATGTCGTCGTCCATGAACAGGATTTGTTGGCAGTCGGTGTTTTTCAGCGCCTCGTACATCACTCTGCTGTAGCCGCCGGAACCGCCGAGGTTGGGCTGGTTGTGGATGGAGAGCCGATTACCCAGCCGGGCGGCCGCGGCGGGGAAGTCGGGATCATCGCGCACCTTGCGGACGCCCTGATCGGGCACGATCACCGCGCCAATCACCTCGTCTACCAACGGGTCCGCGGTGAGCTCGGCCAGCGCGTTGGCACAGTCCGCGGGGCGGTTGAACGTGGGGATGCCGACGGCGATGTTGGCTGTGCCCGGGGCGGGTTCGGTCGCATACCAGCCACCGCTGACCAGGCTGACCGCGGTGTCGGTGGTGATGTCGAACCAGATCCAGCCGCCGTCCTCGAACGGCTGCAGCCCCACCTCAACCTCGACTACGGCGGGCTGATCTGCGGCGCCGGCGAACTGGCGGCCCTCAACGAAGATGCGCGCACCGGTGGCCTTGGTGCGGTAGACGTCGAGCCGCCCGCCGCCGGTCACCTCGACCCGCAACACCACCGACTTGAGCGTCGTCCAGCGACGCCAGTAGCTGGCCGGGAACGCATTGAAATAGGTGGCGAACGACACCTCGGACTCTTTGCCGATCTGCAGCGAGGTGCGGCTTGTCGCATGCGCGCGCTGGGCGTTGGTCGTCGACTCCTCGAGGTACAGCTTGCGCACGTCGAGGGGCTCACCCGGACGCGGCAGGATTATTCGGGACAGCAGGCTCACGGCGGTCATGTGCGTGCCACCTCGTCATCGGCCGGCTCATCGGTCAGGGGCGCGCCGTCACGCAGGTGCGGCGCGAGAATGTTGTCGTACATGTTCAGTGCGCTGGCAATAGCCATGTGCATATCCAGATACTGGTAGGTACCCAACCGTCCGCCGAACAGCACCTTCGCTGACACGGTCTCGGACTTCGCCCTCGCTCGGTACGCGGCCAACAGGGCGCGGTCGGCCTCGGTGTTGATCGGATAGTAGGGCTCATCGTTGTCTTCGGCGAACCGGGAGTACTCCCGCATGATCACCGTCTTGTCGGTCGGGTAGTCGCGCTCAGGGTGGAAGTGGCGGAACTCGTGGATGCGGGTGTAAGGCACGTCGAGATCGTTGTAGTTCATCACCGGCGTGCCCTGGAAATCCCCGATGGGTAACACTTCCACCTCGAAATCCAAGGTGCGCCAACCGAGCCGGCCTTCGGCGTAGTCGAAGTAGCGGTCCAGTGGGCCGGTATAAACCACCGGTGCCCCGGGACTGTCCGCGCGCAGTTGGTCGCGTACACCGAACCAGTCGGTGTTCAGCCTGACCTCGATGCGGTCGTCGGCGGCCATGTTCTGCAGCCATGCCGTGTAACCGTGGACCGGCAGGCCTTCATAGGTGTCGCTGAAGTATCGGTTGTCGAAGGTATAGCGCACCGGCAGCCGGGTGATGTTGGACGCCGGCAATTCCTTCGGGTCGGTCTGCCACTGCTTGGCGGTGTAACCCTTGACGAACGCCTCGTAGAGGGGTCGCCCGATCAGCGAGATCGCCTTCTCCTCGAGGTTTTGCGCGTCCGTGGTGTCGATCTCAGCGGCTTGCTCCGCGATCAGCTGGCGCGCTTCGTCAGGGGTGAAGTATTTGCCGAAGAACTCCGACACCAGTCCCAATCCCATCGGGAACTGGTAGGCCTGCCCGTTGTGCATGGCGAATACCCGGTGCCGGTAGTCGGTGAATTCGGTGAACTGCCGCACGTAATCCCAGACCCGCTTATTAGAGGTGTGGAAGAGGTGGGCGCCGTATTTGTGGACCTCGATGCCGGTCTGCGACTCGGCCTCGGAATAGGCGTTGCCACCGATATGCGGGCGCCGTTCGACGACGAGCACGCGCTTTCCAAGTTGGGTAGCCACGCGCTCGGCGATGGTCAGGCCGAAGAATCCGGAGCCGACGACGAGGAGGTCGAAACGAGCTGTCATCGGTTGCTTAGGGTATCCGACCGCGGGGGCCTAACCCATTTGACGAGCCTGGGAAGTCGCGGTTCGTCCGGGAAAGACGGCCCAGGGGGGTCTGGAATTCGCGGTTAGAGCCAAGGTCGCAATTGCCTCACGATTCAATATCACCACTCTAGTAACAGCAATCCCACTCGTACCATCGACTCTGTGTGGTCCATGCCGGATAGGACGGGCAGGACACGCCGACACAACACGCAGTTCGAATTAGTTGTCCAGATATGAGGAGACTTCCGTGCCGAACCGACGCCGACGCAAGCTTTCGACAGCCATGAGCGCGGTCGCCGCCCTGGCAGTCGCGAGTCCTTGCGCATACTTTCTTGTTTACGAATCGACCGCGGGCAACAAACCGCCCGAACACCACGAATTCAAGCAGGCAGCGATGATCGCCGATCTGCCCAACGAACTGATGTCCGCGCTGTCGCAGGGACTCTCGCAATTCGGGATCAACTTGCCGCCGGTGTCTGCCCTGAGCGGGGCCGGTACCAGCACTCCCGGCCTGACCAGTCCGGGGTTGGGCGCGCCGGGCCTCGGCACCCCGGGTCTGACGAACCCGGGTCTGACCAGTCCGGGTCTGACGAACCCGGCCCTGACCAACCCGGCCCTGACGAGCCCGGGCCTGACACCTGCGACACCGGGGCTCACCGCGCCCGGTGCGCTGCCGACGATCCCGGGTGCGCTGTCGCCGACCCCGGGCGTGGGGCTGACAACCCCGGGCGCGGGCCTCAACCCGGCACTGTCCAACCCCGGGCTGACCAGCCCGGCTGGCATCGCACCCGGCTTGGGCAGTCCCACATTCGCCCCCAGCGAAGTACCGATCACAGCGCCGGTCGGATTGGATCCGGGCCTTGACGGCACCTACCCGATCATCGGTGACCCGTCAACGCTGGGCGGCGCTTCCCCAATAGGCGGTACCGGCCTTGGCAGCGGGGGCAGCTCCGGCGGCGGTGGTCTGGTCAACGACCTGATGCAAGCCGCCAACCAGTTGGGCGCCGGTCAGGCCATCGACCTGCTCAAGGGCATGGTGATGCCGGCAATCATGCAGGGCGTCCAGCAAGGCGGCACGGGCGCGCCTGCTGCCGCGGGTGCACTGCCTGCTGCCGCGGGCGCACTGCCTGCTGCCGCGGGCGCACTGCCGGCTGCCGCGGGCGCACTGCCGGCTGCCGCGGGCGCACTGCCGGCTGCCGCCGGTGCTGCCGCGCCCGCCGCGGCTATCCCGCCGATCTAAGCTTGGCGAGCCTGTCACCTGACGGCACCGCAGAGTCCGCAGGGCTTGGGGAACTCATGACCCGCCCAGCAACTCAGTCTCTGCGGTGCCGTCGAACATTTTCGTCGAGATTCTCCACACATAGATCGTGTCGCCTCATAAGTAACACCAGAAACACACGTAACATCGCCTGGTGTCTCGCAGCCGCGCGCCAACGATGTTGCTCACCGCCATCGCGGCCACCGTCGTCGTCGTCTCCTGGGTCGCGGGCACGACACGCGATCGCGGCACTCCCGGCCCGCCGCCGCCTCGCGACACCCAACTCGTTGAGCAGCCGCTGATCGGGCTCGGAGGCGGCGTCACGGTTCGCGAAATCAGCCAGGACACGCCGTTTTCACTGGTTGCGCTCACTGGCGACCTGGCCGGCACGTCGACACGGGTGCGCGCAAAGCGCCCCGACGGTTCGTGGGGGCCCTGGTATCAGACCGAGTATGAAACCGCGGCGCCCGATGCCACGAGTACGGCGGGCAGTGAAGGGTCGGGCCGCCCAAGCGGACCAGTCGAAGGCCCCCGCGGCACAGATCCGGTGTTCGTCGGCACCACCACGACCGTCCAGATCGCGGTCACCCGCCCGATCGACGCGCCGCTAACCCGACCGGCCCCAGCACCACCGAGCGAACCGCCCGACGAAAACGGTCTGGGATACAAGCCGGCATCCAAGGAACAGCCCTTCGGGCAGAACATCTCCGCCATCCTCATTTCCCCGCCGCAAGCACCGGTCGAAACGCAGTGGACGCCCCCGTCGGGGGTCGTGATGCCCGGCCAGGCCCCCAGCATCATCAGCCGAGCCGAATGGGGTGCCGACGAGTCACTGCGATGCGGTACTCCGCAGTACGACAACGGAATCCGCGCCGCCGTCGTCCACCACACCGCGGGCAGCAATGACTACTCGCCCCTGGAATCGGCCGGGATCGTCAAGGCCATCTACACCTACCACAGCAAGACACTGGGCTGGTGCGACATCGCCTACAACGCGCTGGTCGACAAATACGGCCAGGTGTTCGAGGGCAGCGCCGGAGGGCTCACCAAGGCGGTCGAGGCGTTCCACACAGGCGGATTCAACCGCAACACCTGGGGTGTGGCGATGATCGGCAACTTCGACGACGTACCGCCAACACCGCTCCAACTGCGAACCGTGGGCCGGTTGCTCGGCTGGCGGCTGGGCCTGGACGGCGTCGACCCCAAGGGCACGGTGGCATTGGAGTCAGCCGGTAGCCACTACACCACTTTCGCGGCCGGCACCATCGCGACGTTGCCCACCATCTTCACCCACCGCGACGTCGGGAACACCGACTGCCCGGGCAACGCCGCCTACGCGCTCATGGATGAAATCCGGGACATCGCATCGCATTTCAACGATCCTCCGGAGGAGTTGATCAAGGCCCTGCAGGGCGGCGCGATCTACGAGCACTGGCAGGAGATCGGCGGCATGAAGAGCGTGCTGGGCGCGCCGACCTCGCCGGAAGACAGCGCCGAAGGTGATGCCCGCTATGTCACTTTCGCCAAGGGGGCGATGTACTGGTCACCCGAAACCGGCCCTCAACCGGTCACCGGTGCGATCTACGACGCCTGGGCCTCACTGAGCTACGAACGCGGCCCGCTCGGACTGCCGACCAGCGCGGAAATACAAGAGCCGCTACAGATTACGCAGAACTTTCAGCATGGAACCTTGAACTACGAGCGGCTGACCGGAAACATCACCGAGGTCGTCGACGGGATCACGACGCCGCTGTCGACACAATCCCCGAGCGGCCCGACGGTGCCTCCCGAACACTTCTCGTTACCCACGCACCCCACCGCCGCCTAGCGCACCATTAAAGCCACCAGCGTTCCAGCACCCGTCCCACCCCGTCGTCACTGTTGGACGCGGTGACCTCGTCGGCGGCGGCCAGCACATCGGGATGGGCATTACCCATCGCCACGCCATGACCCGCCCACCGCAGCATCGGCAGATCGTTGGGCATGTCGCCGAATGCCACCACCTCGTCGCTGGCGATCTCCAAGGGCCCGGCGATCTCGTCCACGCCGGTGGCCTTGCTGGTTCCCAGCGGCACGATCTCCACCAGCCCATCGTTGGTGGAGTAAGTGATATCGCCCTCGATGCCGACGTGCTTGGACAGTTCGGCGGCCATATCCGCGCTGCGGGCACCGGTTCGGCGGATGAGCAGCTTGATCGCCGGCGCGCTGAGCAGGTCTTTGATCGACACCTCGGTGTTGTCCGGGTTCAGCCACGCATGCTCGTAGCCCGGCGAGCTGACGAACTGAGGAGTCGCCGTGTCATGCGCGCGTTCACCGATCCGCTCGACGGCCAGACCCGCTCCCGGGATGAGGCGGGTCGCTAATTCGGCCAACTCGGCCAGCGTGTCGACGCCCAGCGTGCGCGCCGACACCACCCGGTCGGTCGCGGAGTCATAGATGACCGCACCGTTGGCGCACACCGCCATCGGCGCGAAACCGAGCGCCTCGATGACGGGGCGTATCCACCGCGGCGGACGGCCGGTTGCCACGACGAAGTGCGCGCCGGCGGCAACGGCAGCACGCACGGCGTCGCGCGTGCGCGGGGTAATGGTTTCGTTGTCGTCGAACAATGTGCCGTCGACATCGCAGGCGATGAGCGCCGGCAAAGTCATCGATACGGTCCGCCTTCGCAGCTAGCCGTTCTGCTCAATGCAATCCGCTCTGGGTCTGCCCCGGTCGCGTCACACCGTCGCTACCGTACTTCTGCGCACGGTGCTGCAATTCGGCCAACCGGATCGCCTTGGAGTCGTGCGGGGTCGGCGCGCTGCCGCCCAGTCGCCGCGCCACCCAAAACGCCCCCTGGGGATGCGGATACTCCTGCTGCACGCGGTACAGCAGTGAATTCATCGCCTGACGAAGCGCGACCTTGAGCCGCTCGGCGTCACCCTTCGGCAGCACTGACCGACCGGCGGCGACGGTGATCGGAACCCTGTTGCGGAACACTTTCTTCGGATGGTCTGCGGGCCAAATCCGGTGTGCCCCCCACACAATCATGGGAATTATCGGCACCTGCGCGTCCAGCGCCATCCGCGGCGCCCCGCTCTTGAAGTCTCTGAGTTCGTAGCTGCGACTGATGGTGGCCTCGGGGTGCAGCCCGAGGAGTTCGACCTGCCGCAGTCGCTCTACGGCCACCGCGTAGGCGTCATGGCCCGCCCTGCGGTCCACCGGAATCAGCCGGGCGTGCTTGATCACGTAGTTGACCGCCTTCACATCCGCCATTCGGCTTTGATCATGAACCGCAGGCGCCTCTTCCGTTCACGGGCGGCCAGTGACGCGGGAAGCCAGTCCAGGTAGCTGGTGTGATTGAGGGCGACCAGGGCGCCGACCCGCACCGGAATGTTTTCGAGGCCTTCGAACGTGACTTTGGTTCCGTTCATGGCAACGATGGGCGGAACGACCATCTCCGCAAAACGGAAGAACGGCTCTGCCATGCTTCTCTCCTTTCACCCCTAGCGCGACTGACGCGGGGTACGGCTGGCGGCCCTCGCCGCAGCCTCATCGGCGTCCAACCGGGCAGCCTCGGCCAGAGTCGGCGCCCCGCCGCCCAACCGGCGCGGCACCCAGCACGCCCCGTGCTCGTGCGGATACCGTTGTTGCACCTGGTGCAGCAACGTCGTCATCGACTCGCGCAGCGCGGCATCGGTCTGCGCGATGTCTCCGCCCGCATACAACGGAGCACCCACCTGCACGGCGACCGGCACCTCGTTGCGGCCGAGGCGCCGCGGCCGGCCCTTGGTCCAGATCCGCTGCGCACCCCAGACGATCACCGGGACGATCGGAACCTGGGCTTCGATGGCCATGCGGGCGGCGCCCGTCTTGAATTCCTTGAGCTCGAAGCTGCGGCTGATCGTCGCCTCCGGATAGACCCCGACCAGCTCCCCCTCACGTAGCCGCTGCACAGCCACGGTGTAGGCACTCGCCCCTGCGCCGCGGTCCACCGGAATGGTGCGGGTGTGCTTGATCAAAAAATTGACCACCTTCACCTGTTGCATCTCGGCTTTGATCATGAACCTGAGCCGACGACGCCGACGATGCACGGCCAGCGCGGCGGGCAGAAAGTCGACATAGCTGGTGTGGTTGATCGCGACCACGGCACCATCCCGGTCGGGGATGTTTTCCTCGCCGCTGTAGGTGATCCGGGTGCCGGTGGCCAGCACCACCAGCTGGGCCACGATTTCGAGAGTGCGAAAGGTTGGCTCCACCATCGCTACTCCGGCGGCCCTGCGGATCGAGCCCGGCGAGCCGCCCGGGCGGCCGCCTCCTCGGCGTCCATGCGGGCCGCTTCAGCCAACGATGGGGCACCGCCGCCCAACCGGCGCGACACCCAGAACTCACCGGCGGGATGAGGACCGTAAAGTTCTTGCGCCCGTTCCAGCAAATGTTGCATCCGTGAGTGCAGCAGCATGTTCAGTTCCGCTGTGCCCAGCGTGGGTTCAATCGGTTCGCCGACGAGCACCGTGATGGGCACCTTGGGACGCAACAACTTCTTGGGGTGGCCTTTGGTCCAGATCCGCTGCGCACCCCAGACGATCACCGGGACGATCGGCACCCCCGCTTCGACCGCCATGCGGGCGGCTCCGGTCTTGAATTCCTTGATCTCGAAGCTGCGGCTGATGGTGGCTTCGGGGTAGACGCCGACGAGCTCACCGTCCTTGAGCATCCTGACGGCGGCTTCATAGGACGCCGCCCCGTCTTGCCGGTCTACCGAGATGTGCCGCAGGCTGCGCATGATCGGCCCGGTGATCTTGTGACCGAACACCTCCTGCTTGGCCATGAACCGCACCTTGCGACCGAGACCCTGTTTGTAGGCGGGCAAACCCGCGAAGGTGAAGTCGAGGTAGCCGGTGTGGTTGATCGCGATGACCGCACCACCGCTTTTCGGTAAGTTCTCGACACCCGTGACGGTGATCTTCAGACCCTGTATGCGCCAAACCAGGCGAGCAAGCTGGATCACAGTCCCGTATACCGGTTCCACAGCCGTCCAGCCTAGTGCTCCCGGCTGTGAGCTACCTCAAGTGCTGAAAAGAGGCAACCCTTGGCCTTCCCGTCATCCCCGCCCCCGGTACCCGCGGTCGTCCGCCGGTTCGCCGCCGGCAGGCCAGTGCGTGCGGTGTGGGTCAACGAGGAGGGCGGCGTGACCTTCCGGGTCGGCTCTGCCGTCTCCGGTGCCGAGTTCATCAAATTGGCTAACGCGAACACCGCCGACTTCGCCGGTGAAGCGGGGCGCCTGCGATGGGCGGCCCGGTACGTAGCAGTGCCGAAGGTGCTGGGCTGGGGCCTAGACGGTGATTGGGCGTGGCTGCGCACCCGCGCGCTGCCCGGCCTCCCGGCGGTGCACCCACGATGGCTGGCAGCACCGGACGTCGCGGTTTGTGCGATCGGTGCGGGTTTACGCACGTTGCATGACCGATTGCCGGTGCGGTCATGCCCTTTCGACTGGTCGGTGACCGGCCGGCTGGCTAAGTTGACTCCCGCCGGCCGGTTGCGCCTGGGCGAGCCGCCGCCGGTCGACCAGCCGGTGGTCTGCCACGGTGACGCCTGCTCGCCGAACACGCTGATCGATGACGACGGCCGCTGCTGCGGGCATGTCGACCTCGGGGAACTCGGTGTGGCCGATCGGTGGGCCGACCTCGCGGTCGCGACACTGTCGTTGGGCTGGAATTATCCCGGGCGGGTGTGGGATGCGGAGTTCTTCGCCGCCTACGGCGTCGAGCCGGACCCGGCACGTATCGACTACTACCGGCGGTTGTGGCAGGCCGAAGATGTCGCCTCGCGCTAAGCTCGGGGGCTGAAAAACCGTTACCGCAAAAAGCCACCGAAAGGTATTTGTGCAGGTCACCAGCGTAGGCCATGCCGGATTTCTGATCGACACTCCCGCGGGCAGCATCCTTTGCGACCCCTGGGTCAATCCCGCTTACTTCGCGTCCTGGTTCCCGTTCCCGGACAACAGCACGCTGGATTGGGACAGATTGGGTGACTGCGACTACCTGTACGTCTCCCACCTGCACAAGGATCACTTCGACGCGAAGAATCTGGCCGAGCGCGTCAACAAGGACGCGGTGGTGCTACTGCCCGACTTCCCGGTGCCTGACCTGCGAAATGAGTTGCAGAAGATAGGGTTTCACCGGTTCTTCGAGACCAGCAATTCGGTCAAGCACCGGGTCAGCGGCCCCAAGGGCGACCTGGGCGTCATGGTCATCGCCCTGCGGGCACCTGCCGACGGCCCGATCGGCGATTCAGCGCTGGCGGTTTCCGACGGCGTGACAACGATTTTCAACATGAACGACGCCCGGCCGGTCGATCTGGATGTGCTGGCATCCGAATTCGGGCACGTCGATGTGCATATGCTGCAGTACTCCGGAGCGATCTGGTACCCGATGGTCTACGACATGCCTGCCCGCGTCAAGGAGTCGTTCGGCGTCCAGAAACGGCAACGGCAGATGGACCGCGCTCGCCAGTACATCACCCAGGTGGGGGCAACGTGGGTGGTGCCGTCGGCGGGCCCGCCATGCTTTCTGGATCCCGAGTTGCGTCAGCTCAACGACGACCACAGCGATCCGGCCAACATCTTTCCCGACCAATTGGTGTTCCTGGACCAGATGCGCACACACGGGCACGACGGCGGCCTGCTCATGATCCCCGGGTCAACCGCGGACTTCACTGGGGCAACGCTGAATTCGCTTAACCATCCGCTACCCACCGAGAAGGTTGAGGCCATCTTCACCACCGGCAAGTCTGCCTACATCGCCGACTATGCCGAGCGGATGGCGCCCGTCATAGCCGCGGAGCGGGCCAGTTGGGCCCCGGCCACAGGGGAACCAATGCTGGAACAACTGCGCACGCTGTTCGAGCCGATCATGTCGCAAAGCGACGAGATCTGCGACGGTATCGGCTACCCCGTCGAACTCGTTATGGGCCCGGAAACGGTGGTCCTAGACTTCCCGAAACGCACGGTGCGGGAACGGATTCCCGATGAAAAAGTCCGGTACGGATTCGCGATAGCGCCGGAGCTGGTCCGCACCGTGCTGCGCGATCACGAACCGGACTGGGTCAATACCATCTTCTTGTCCACCCGTTTCAGGGCTTGGCGAGTCGGCGGCTACAACGAGTACCTGTACACATTCTTCAAATGCCTTACCGACGAACGGATCGCTTACGCAGACGGATGGTTCGCCGAGACCCACGACGACTCGGCGTCGGTCACGCTGGACGGTTGGCAGATCCAGCGCCGTTGCCCCCATCTCAAAGCTGACCTATCGAAATTCGGTGTGGTAGAAGGCAACACGCTGACCTGCAACCTGCATGGGTGGCAGTGGCGATTGGACGACGGCCGCTGCCTGACCGCGTGGGGCCACCAATTGCGGAGTTCCCGGGCATGAACGGGACTTACGGGCGGTCTTACGATGATGGCCTGGTTCAGCTGGACCGCGCGGCGATCACATTGCGCCGCTACCACTTTCCGTCTGGCACATCAAAGGTCGTTGCACTGGACACGATCCGTGGGTATAAAGCCCAGCGGCTGGGCCTCTTCACGCAACGGTTCCGGATCTGGGGCAGCTCGGACTTACGCCGCTGGCTGCCGCTGGACATGAGTCGGCCATTCAAGTCGACGCTGATCACCCTGGACGTGCCGGGGACCTGGCCCAGCCCCGCCTTCACGCCGGCGCGCCCGGACGAGTTCACCGCGCTGCTGAACGATCTGCTAAGTCAGCGCGGTTAGCGGCCCACGCGAGCGCGCAAAAGAGCGGCCGCTTTCGCCGTTGGCGATTCGGCCATACACCGATTTCATGGCCTCGATGTAACGTGCAACCGATTCGCGGGCGACCGGGTTGTTGGGAAACAACACCGTCGCCGTGGTCTCCTGCTGGAGCCGAGTCACCCACATCGAAACCTGATGGGAAACCCGTCCTTCGTCATAGATCCGGAAATTCAAGTGGGGGTTAGCGACGCTGGAAAGCGGAGCAATGCTGGCATCCAGGAAGGACATCACGAAGTTGCCGGGCCAATGGTCCGATCAGCACTGCTGCCTCCTGTACTTCAGCACCTACGGCGGTGAGAATTCCGGCGCTGAATCCTCACCTCACGACGATGCAGAAGGGGTGCCTTCTGGCAGCCACCTGCTCATGCGAACCGCCAGACCCCGCACGGTGGTGGTGAGGCTCTTGGGTAGCCTAACGCTCGTCTCCTTGAGCCGCGTGGTTCGACGGGCCCGCCCGCTTAGACACTGAACAGCGTCGGCTGGCGCCTCGACTGGCTAAACGGTACGGTCGGCGAGCGCCTGTAGCGCCGCGTTGTAACCGGGGATGAATGTGATCCCCGGTCCACCGTGGCAACCCGCACTGCCCAGGTATAGCCCGTCGACCGGGATCGGCTGACCGACAAATCCTTTCGGGCCGGGCCGGTTGGGACCGATTTGGTCCGGGTTCAATAGGCCATGGCAGTAGTCGCCACCCGGGGCTGAAAACATCACACCCATGTGCCTGGGCGTGAACGTGGTGTGCCGGATGATGCTGCGTTCGAAGTTCGGCGCGAGTCGTGTGATCTTGTCGATCACCCGCTGGCCCATTTCGATCTTCGCGTGGCCATAGGCCCCAGAGTCCAGGCCACCCTCGATGGGGAACCACAACGCGAACGCCGACGCGGCGTGCTTACCGGCGGGCGCCAGGCCGGGGTCGTTCTGCGAAGGGATTTGCAACACGACCGTCGGGTCGGCCGGAACAATCCCGCGGCGGCACTCCTCCCACTGTTGCTGGACTTCTTCCGGTGTGCAGAAGAGGCCTATCGATGCCTGCATGGCCGGGTCGTTGAGCGCCTCATAGGGTGCGGCAAACTCCGGCGCTTCTTCCAGCGCGAAGTGCATCTGCAGGTAACTGCCGCGGTGGTCAATCCCCGAATACCGCAGCCGGATGTCGGCGGGCAACACGGCCGGATCGATCAGCTCGCCCAGCGTGACGTCGGGCGCGATGCCGGAGACGACTATCGGGGCGGTCAATGTGTCTCCGGCCTCGGTGCGCACCCCGCTAACTCGACCGTCGGCGACCAGGATTTCGGTCACCTTGGTACGCAGTCGAAGTTCGCCGCCGTGGCTCTCTAAAAGCTCGCACAGATGCGAAGTGAGCGCGCCGATGCCGCCGCGCAGCTTCTTCATTTGCATGGTGTCGCCGTCGGGGACGCCCAGTCCGAAGGCGAGCGCCGCCGCGCTGCCCGGCGTGGCCGGCCCGCGGTAGAGCGTGTTGACGGCCAGTACGGTCATCGAACCACGCAGTGCACCGTGCTTCTCGCGGTCCGGAAGGTAGCGGTCCAACACGTCGGTGACCGAACCGAACAGCATATCGTCGATAGCCGAGCGTTCGAATTCATTTGTGGCACAGGCATACATCTCGTCGAAAGTCTTGGGGGGGGTTCCCGCCTCGAACCGGCCCAACGCCCGCGTCGGCGCTTGGCTCCACGCCATCAGGCCCGCCATTCCGTTAACGGCGTCCGCCCCGTGCACATCGCCCAGGTGGGTGAACAACTTGATCGGGTCGCTGTACTGGACCAGCGGATCGTCACCGACACCGCGCAGCGCTACCGACATCACGTCCAGGTCGATCGTCGGCAGGCTGTCCAGGCTGAGCTCGTTGATCACCACCGATGACGTCGGGAACTGCACCGATCCGGCGATCTCGAACCGGTACCCGTCGAAAAGCTCCACCGTGGAAGCCATCCCACCGGCGTAGAGCTTGGCATCCAGACACACGGTGCGCAGGCCCGCCTTCTGGAGCAGCACCGCCGCGGCCAGCCCGTTGTGCCCGGCACCGATAACTATCGCGTCATACCGTGTCATGTCCTGCCCTCCAGCAATGGAGGCTGGCACGGACCCAAAGTTTTGTCAATTATGACGAAACTGCAGTGACCCACGTGCCGGAGATGCCGTCCCGCAGCAACTCGAGTGCTATGTGCGACATCCGCGCCAGCTCGCCGAGTGATCGATCGTCGCCCACCATCCAGGCTTCCATCGCTCCGAATACCGCGGCCGCAATACAGCGCGCGGTCACCGTGATTCGTAGCCGCGCATCCGGTGCCCGATATGCCGTGCAGCTACGCCTTTGCAGTTGCGCCTCGATGGCATCGGCGAGGTCGGCCTGGACATCCCGAATGTGGCGGACGATGCGGCCCTGGTCGAGCTCGCCACCCCGTAGCGCGGCGATTTTCGTCACGGCTTCAACGTCATAGGGAAACGCAAAGATTGCTGACTGCACCGAATCGATGACCGGTTCATCGGCAGGCCTGGCGTCCAGCGCCGCGCGAAACCAGTGCAGTCCGGTGTAGTCGGCAAACAGTAAATCGTGCTTGGAGCTGAAGTGGCGATAGAAGGTTCGCAGTGATACCCCGGCGTCCGCCGCGATCTGCTCGGCCGAGGTGTCCTCCACACCTTGGGCCAGGAACCTCACTACCGCGGCCTGACGCAACGCCTCCCGGGTGCGTTCGCTGCGCGCCGTCTGTGCGGGCCGGACCATGCCGTTAAGGTACCCCAGAGTCTTTATGTCATTATTGACAAAACTTCCGGGCTCGGGTGAGACTGCGCCCATGGTCTCCATCATCGTCCACTTTCTACTCGGGCTTGCCTGCATCGGCGGGATCATCGCGTCCAACCCGAAGGTGTACGCCAAACCGGCGGGCGGGGCATGGCTCTCGCCGCTGGAATGCGTGTACTACGCCGCCGGCATCGCGTCGATCGCGCTGGGCTATTACTTCAACGTCCACTTCGTGCTCGACGCGCACGGGCAGGGGAACCTGATCTCGGGGCCGGCCAGCTATCCGCAGTTCCTGCGGATGCAGTTCGCCAACCCGGCTTGCGGCTCGGGCAACCAGGACTACATCATCGCGAATGTCATTCTGATGCCGGTGTTTACCATCGTCGACGGCTATCGGCGAGGTCTGCGGCGCCCTTGGTTATTTTTTGCGGCCAGCTTCTTCACCAGTTTTGCCTTCCCGTTTGCCTTCTACTTCGCCACAATCGAACGGCAGCGCCGCCATGAAAAGGCCCGCGAGACCGTCGACGCCTAAGGCTCCAATACCTCGGCGCCGACGAACGGAACCAGTGCGTCGGGGATCCGCACGCTGCCGTCGGGCTGCTGATGGTTCTCCAGGATCGCAACCAGCCATCGGGTGGTGCCCAGCGTGCCGTTGAGCGTGGCCGCAGTCTGCGGCTTGCCTGCTTCATCGCGGTAGCGCGTAGCCAGCCGGCGCGCCTGGAAGGTGGTGCAGTTCGACGTCGACGTCAGCTCGCGGTAGGTGCCCTGCGTGGGGACCCATGCCTCGCAGTCGAATTTGCGGGCGGCCGATGAGCCGAGATCGCCTGCGGCAACATCGATCACCCGATACGGCACCTCGATACGGGCCAGCATCTCGCGTTGCCAGCCCAGCAGCCGTTCGTGTTCGGCCTGGGCGTCGGCGGGCATGCAGTAGACGAACGCCTCCACCTTGTCGAACTGGTGCACCCGGATGATGCCGCGGGTGTCCTTGCCGTAGCTGCCGGCCTCGCGCCGGAAGCACGAGGACCAGCCGGCGTACCGCAGCGGACCGCCGGACAGGTCCAAGATTTCGTCGGCGTGGTAACCGGCCAGCGGCACCTCGGACGTGCCCACCAGGTAGAGATCATCAGCTTCCACCCGATAGACCTCGTCGGCGTGGGCGCCCAGAAATCCGGTACCGGCCATCACCTCCGGGCGCACCAGCACCGGCGGGATCATCGGGATTAAGCCGTTGTCGACGGCCAGTCGCAGGGCCAGCTGCAGCAGGCCCAGCTGGAGCAGAGCACCCCGACCGGTCAGGAAATAGAACCGCGAGCCCGACACCTTGGCGCCGCGCTGCATGTCGATGAGCCCCAGCGACTCCCCGAGTTCCAGGTGATCCTTCGGGTCGTCCATCGCCGCGGGCTCGCCGACCACGTCGAGGACGCGGTAGTCGTCCTCCCCGCCGGCGGGCACCCCGTCGATGATGACGTTCGAGATCGCCATGTGTGCCGCCGTGAACGCCGCCTCGGCTTCGGCCTGGGCGGTTTCGGCCGCCTTGACCTGCTCGGCCAGCTCCTTGGCGCGCGCCAGTTTGGCCGGGCGCTCGTCGGCTGACGCGGCGCCCACGCTCTTGCTGGCGGATTTCTGTTCCGCACGCAGCGTATCGGCGGACGAAATCGCGGCCCGACGGGCAGCGTCGGCCGTCAACAAGGCGTCGACCAGCGCCGGGTCTTCGCCACGGCTGAGTTGGGAGCGGCGAACAGCATCGGGGTCTTCCCGGAGCAGCTTCAGGTCGATCACGGCCCCGAGACTACTTTCAACAGCTCCGGTCGGATGGCAGAGCATCCCGCGGACACAACCCAGGGGGCACATCTGCAACTTTGGTCACGCGACTTTGCTGGCCCTGTCAGAATGGAGCCGATGTCGCAAGCGCCCGAGAAGGAAATTGTGGAAGCCAGCGCGCCCACCGTCGAAGTGGAACAGGCGCCGGCCGGCCTCCGGTGGCCGCGCAGTTTGCAGGCGACGGCGACCAGGCGAGCGCTGCTACTGACCGCGCTTGGCGGCCTGTTGATCGCCGGCCTGGTCACCGCGCTCCCCGTCGGCACCACCGGGCCGGGGCGGCTCGCCGGCTATATCGGCAGCAATCCGGTGCCCAGCACCGGAACCAAGAGCGACGCCGCCTTCAACCGAGCCAGCAGCGGCGATTGTCTGATGTGGCCGGATGCCACCCCAGAGTCGGCGAGCATCGTCAATTGCGCGGACGACCACAAGTTCGAAGTCGCCGAGTCCATCGATATGCGGACCTTCCCGGGGTCCGAGTACGGGCCCAACGCCGCTCCCCCGTCGCCCGCTCGCATTCAGCAGATCACCCAAGAGCAGTGCGACGCCGCCGTCCGCAACTATCTCGGCCCCAAGTTCGATCCCAACAGCAAGTTCACCGTCAGTCTGCTGTGGCCCGGTGATCGAGCGTGGCGGCAGTCCGGCGACCGCCGCATGCTGTGCGGGCTGCAGCTGCCCGGCGCCAACAACCAGCAACAGGCCTTCAAGGGCAAGGTCGCCGACGTCGACCAGTCCAAGGTCTGGCCGGCCGGCACCTGTTTGGGCATCGACCCGACGACCAACCAGCCGATCGATGTTCCGGTTGACTGTGCGGCGCCGCACGCCATGGAGGTCACCGGCACGGTCAACCTGGCCGAGAAGTTTCCCGGTGCCCTGCCCGCAGAGCCCGACCAGGACGGGTTCATCAAGGATTCGTGCACCAATATGACGGACGCGTACCTGGCCCCCATCAAGTTGCGCACCACCACCCTGACGCTGATTTACCCCACCGTGTCACTGTCCAGTTGGACGGCGGGTAGCCGTGAGGTCGCCTGCAGCATCGGCGCGACGCTGGGCACCGGGGGCTGGGCCACGCTGGTGAACAGTGCCAGGGGGGAGCTGCTGATCAACGGTCAGCCACCGGTACCACCGCCGGACATTCCCGAAGAGCGGCTCACCCTCCCACCGATTCCGCTACAGGTGCCGGTTGAGGTTCCTGCAAACCAGCCCAGCGCTGTGCCCGACCCCATCCCGCCGAATAATCAGCATCTCCCCGGGCAGCAGCCGGTCGTGACGCCTCCCCGCGCGCCGGCCCCTCAAGCCACGCAGCAGGCTCCGGCCACTCAAGCACCGCAGCAGGCGCCGCCACCGGCGGATGGCGGAGCGCCGCCGCCGGCCGAGTCCGCGCCCGAGGCGCCGCCGGCCGAGGCCCCGCCCGCCGAGCCCGCACCGGGAGGCTAGCCGGGTGTCCGTGCGGATGGATCCGCAGCGGTTCGACGAACTGGTCTCCGACGCACTCGACCTGATCCCGCCCGAGCTGGCGGCCGCGATGGACAACGTCGTCGTTCTCGTTGAAGACCGCCATCCGCAGGACGCCGAACTGCTCGGGCGCTACGTTGGAGTGGCCCTGACCGAGCGCGATTCCAACTACGCCGGATCCCTGCCGGACGCCATCACGATTTACCGCGAGGCACTGCTGGACGTGTGCGAATCCGACGACGACGTCGTCGAGGAGGTGGCAGTCACGGTGATCCACGAAATCGCCCACCACTTCGGCATCGACGACGACCGGCTCGAAGAACTGGGCTGGGCCTGACAAGGCGTCTGCCGGGATGGGCGCGGCATCCCGAATTTGTCCGCCGCCGGTGCTATGAACGGCTTATGAGCGCCGATTGCCGCGACTGCCGGGCAGGCTTAGATCACTGTCACGGCACCATCATTCGCCATTCACTGCGCCGGCCGGAATGCACAGAGCCGGATTGCTTCAGCCCCGAGCTGTTGCCGCACGCCTTCGTCATCGACTGCGATGCCGTCGGCTGCGGATGCGGCGAATCGGTCGCGCTGGCCGTTTGATCAGCCGTCAGCCCATGGGGTCGGTGCTCGACCGCACCGCGTCCGCGACCGGGCTCGCCTCGGCTTCGGGGTAGAACGGCGGCGTCAGGGTTCCCCACCGAACACAACTCCACCGCCCGTCGGTGATCGGGGCCAACGCTACCGATTCGGCGTTGTCGAGGTGGTTGTCGAGCGCAAAGTTGCCGTCCACTCCGGCCAACACCGCGGCGGCCAGCCGGATGGCCGCACCATGGCTGACGACGAAGATGTCACCGTTCCAGTCATGATCGTCGAGGTAGCGCATGCGCAGGTCGGTGAGCACGGCCACGTAGCGGTCCAACACGTCATTGCCGGTTTCTCCGCCGGGTAGCGGCACGTCGAGCTCACCGTGATGCCATCGCTCGTATATCGCATTGAATTCCGCGACCGCCTCGTCGTCGTTACGGCTTTCCAGCTCGCCGACCTGCACTTCGTGAATGCCGGCAACCTCGACGGCGGCCACTTCGAGTTCGGCGCCGATCACCGCGGCCGTCTGCGACGCCCGGACAGCCAGGGAGTGCGCCAGAATTGCCGGCCGTGCCGAGCCGCGGGCGAATGCCCGGGCCTGGTCACGACCCAACGGCGTCAGCTCCGCCCCGGGCGGCCGGGTGTCCAGCCGGCGCTCGACGTTGCCGTAAGACTGGCCGTGTCGCAGCAACACCAAACGACCGCTCACGGCTCAACTCCCCCGGCGCTGGAAATCTGTTCAGACTTTCCTTCCCGCAGCCGGGCCAGCCAGCGCGCCGCCTCGTCCGCCGGCGGCGGCGCCACCCCGGCGGGCGAGCCCGTCGGCCAAGACCCTAGATATCGCACATCGGCACAACGACGGTGCAGCGCCTTGAGTGCCTCGGCGACGGCGTCGTCGTCAATGTGGCCCACACAGTCGGCGAAAAACAGGTAGGTGCCAAGCTCGGTTCTGGTCGGCCGGGATTCGATCCGGGTCAGGTCGATGCCGCGGATGCCGAATTCGGCCAACGCGGACAACAGCGCGCCGGGCGCGTTGTCGACGCGCAAAACCACCGACGTCCGATCGGCTCCGGTGCGGGCCGGCGGCGGCCCCGGCCGCCCAACGAGGACGAAGCGGGTGCGAGCGTTGGGTTCGTCAACAACGCCGTCGGCCAGGCTGGCCAGCCCCCAATGGATCGCGGCCAGCGGCGAGGTCACCGCGGCGTCGGCTTGCCCATCGGCGACCTGCCGCGCCGCGTCGGCATTGGAGTACGCCGGCCGCAGTTCGGTGCCGGCCAGGTGGGCGGCCACCCACTGCCGCACCTGCGCCACCGCCACCGGGAAAGCCGCCAACGTACGCACGTCAGCGGCGGTGCGGCCGGGTTTGACGACGATGCTGAACGCTACGTCCAGCGTTGTCTCGGCGAACACTTGCAGGGGCGAACCGATGGCCAGGCTGTCCAATGTGGGCGTCACAGACCCGTCGATCGAGTTCTCCATCGGGACACACGCGTAATCGGCACCGCCGTCGCGGACAGCGTTCAGCGCCGCGGGGGTGCTTTCGATCGGCAACCGCCGCAAGCCATCCGGCCCCTGCCCGGGAACCGAACCGGCGGCCGTGATCTGCAGCAGCGCCGCCTCGGTGAAGGTCCCTTCGGGGCCGAGGTATGCAATGCGGACCACGCCTCAACCCTAACGGCGCGCGGTGCCAAACAAGTCTTGCGGCGTCATCCCGTCTAAGTTAACTTAGGCTTACCTAATCCAAGGAGAACGGTGTTACCGCTGAGCTGTCCCGCCCCCACGACCGCCGAACGCATTCGCAGCGCCTGTGCCCGCGCCGGTGGCGCACTGCTGGCCTTAGAAGACGGGAGCGAGCACGAGGACCCGGTCACCACGCCCGTGCATCACTTGCTGCACGACGGATCCTTTGCCCTGGCACTTCCCATCGATCGTGAACGCGAGACGGACCGCGCCGTCTCGGGATCGCAAGCACTGCTGGAGCTGACCGACTACGCACCGCTTCCGCTGCGGGAGCCAGTCCGTTCGCTGGTATGGGTGCGCGGCCGCCTGCAGGAGCTCCACCCGGCCGCGATCACAAAAACGCTCGACCTGATCGCCGCCGAGTGGCCGAACCCGGTATTGCTTCAGGTTGATACCCCAAGATGCGTGCCCTCTGACGGGGAGGAGCCTCGGTACACGCTGCTGCGGTTAGAGATTGCCTCCGTGGTCGTCACCGACGCCACCGGCGCCGAGCCGGTCAGCGTAGCGGATCTGCTGGCAGCTCGGCCCGACCCGTTTTGCGAGGTCGAGTCAAGCTTGCTGTGGCACTTGGACACCGCACATAACGACGTGCTTGCGCGACTGGTGTCCAGGCTGCCCGCACCGTTGCGACGCGGGCACGTCCGCCCCCTGGGGCTCGACCGCTACGGCGTGCGGTTTCGCGTCGAAGGCACCGATGGCGACCATGACGTCCGGCTGCCTTTCCACAAGCCGGTGGACGACATGATCGGGCTGCGCCAGGCCATCCGGGTGTTGATGGGTTGCCCATTCATCAACGGGCTGCGTGCCCGCCGGTAACCAAGCGCTGGCGTCCGGCTGCAGTGACGGCGGCTCCGGGCACGTACGTTAGCCAGGTGAACGGCGACCGACCACCGCACCGTCGACGGCCTCCGCGACCCGGCTCGCCGGGCGAAGCGCGTCCCGAGCCGTCGCAAGTGCTTCGCCGCGAATCCAGCCCGCCGCCTCAGGCGGCTGAAGAGACCAGGCCGCTGCGCCGGCCATCGCGACCGGTCTCCGCAGCTGATACGCCGCCTCCGCCGGGCCCCCCACCGCGACCGGTTGCGCCTAAGTCGCGGGCCCGTGCGTCAGCGCAGTCGCAACCTCCGCCGCGTCCGCTGGCCCCCAGGGCACGCCGCAAGCGCAGCAAGCACCGCTGGGGGCGGGTGGTGGCGTTGACTCAGCTGATCGGCTTGCTGCTGGCCGGCACCGGCGTCCTCGGCGGGGCCATTTGGTTCGACACGAGACTGCACCGCGAGCAGGTGCTGACCGACTATGCCGACCGGCCCGGGCCCGGCCGCGGGACGAACTGGCTGCTCGTCGGCTCGGACAGCCGCCAAGGTCTGTCCGCCGAACAGCAGCAGGATCTGGCCACTGGCGGCGATATCGGCAGCAGTCGCACCGACACCATCCTGCTGGTACACGTGCCACAGTTGTGGTCCAGCACAACGACGACGATGGTGTCGATACCGCGCGACTCCTACGTACCGATCCCCGGTCATGGCAAGGACAAGATCAACGCCGCGTTCGCGATGGGCGGGGCGCCGCTGCTGGCCCAAACGGTGGAGCAGGCCACCGGGCTGCGTCTCGACCACTACGCCGAAATCGGATTCAGCGGGTTCGCCGCCCTGGTCGACGCCCTCGGCGGGGTGACCGTGTGCCCAACCACGCCGCTCAACGACCCGTTAGCCGGCATCGACCTGCCGGCCGGCTGCCAGCGACTCAACGGCCGCAATGCGCTCGGATACGTCAGGACGCGCGACACACCGCGAGCGGATCTGGACCGGATGGCCAATCAACGCCAGTTCGTGTCGGCGCTGTTGCACGACGCCGCCCGGCCCGCGGTATGGCTCAATCCATGGCGCTGGTACTCGGTGCCACGTGCGGCTGCCGACGCCCTGACCGTCGACCAGGCTGACCACGTCTGGGACCTGGCCCAGCTCGGCTGGGCCATGCACGGATCCACCACCACCATGACCGTCCCGATCGGTGAGTTCACCAACGGCGACGCCGGGTCGGTCGTGGTGTGGAACCACGACGAGGCCAGCCGCTTGTTCGAGGCGCTGGCCGCCGACGCACCCGTGCCCGCCGCGGTCGATGGACAGCAATAGCGGTCCCCTTTGGCCCGGGTCGAGCGCCGCCACGTAATTGCTCTATAAATCAAAAGCGCAATTAACGGTAGCCTTGCTTTACTAGGGAGACCTGGCCTGACGAAATGCATATCGGCGTCTTGCGTCGCACTTAGGAAAACCTTTCCTGAGTAAGCGCAGCCTCCGTTGCAGCCGCAGTCTAGCTGGCATAACCTGCTGCTATGCGCAATCATGACGACACCAAGACCAAGTTCCTTGAATTAGTGCAGGAACAGATTTTCAATGAATTCACTAGCGCGCAGCAATACCTGGCGATCGCCGTCTATTTCGACGGCGCGGACCTCCCGCAATTGGCGAAGCATTTTTACAGCCAAGCGCTCGACGAACGAAACCACGCGATGATGCTGGTGCAATATCTGCTCGATCGCGATGTCCGCGTCGACATCCCGGGAGTTGACGCGGTGCGCAATCAATTCGACAAACCGCGCGATGCGCTGGCGCTGGCGCTTGACCAGGAACGCGCGGTAACCGAGCAGGTCAGCCGGCTCGCGGCAGTAGCCCGCGACGAGGGCGATTACCTCGGCGAGCAGTTCATGCAGTGGTTCCTGCAGGAGCAGATCGAAGAGATGGCCCTGATGACGACCCTTATCCGGGTCGCCGATCGTGCCGGCGCCAACCTGTTCGACCTGGAAAACTTCGTCGCCCGCGAGGTGGGCTCGCCGCCAGCCGGGAACCGCACGCCGAACGCCGCCGGCGGACGCCTCTCACCGATCTAACTGCTGGTCTCGCTGGCGCGGCCGCTCTCCAACCACGCCTTTGTGCGACCGGGGTGATGTGTGGCAAGCCAAGCCACCCCGACATCGCGGCAGAATTCGATGTCTTCGTAGTCGTCGACGTTCCAGCAGTACACCGCCCTGCCCTGGGCGACGGCACGGTCGGCGAGTTGGGGATATTCCTTCAACGTCGGCAACGAAGGCCCGACGGCGGTGGCACCGACGGCAGTGGCCGCGCCGCTGGTCAAGTAGCGAGCCGTTTTGCCGAGCAACACCGTCGGCAGCAGCGGTGCAGCTCGCCGGATCCGCCAGACCGCGGCCGCCGAAAAGGACATCACCACCGCGCGGGACCGGTCGGCGGAGGCGGGCGCGGCTATGCCGAAGCGGTGCAGCAGCGCGAGAAGCTTGGTCTCCACCAGCGAGCCGTACCGGACAGGGTGCTTGGTTTCGACGAAGATCTTCACCGGCCGGTGCCAGTCCAGAACGAGCGAAACCAATGCGTCCAGCGTCAGCAGGCTGGTATCACCGTGCGTACCGTCCGCTCGCCAGCTGTCGTGCCACGCTCCGTACTCCAGCTCGCGCAACTCAGCGAGGGTCATTGTGCTGACCAAACCGGCTCCGGTCGAGGTCCGGTCCAAGCGCCGGTCATGGACACAAACCAGATGGCCGTCGCGGGTCAGGCGCACATCGCATTCCACGCCGTCGGCACCCTCTTTGAGTGCGAGATCGTAGGCAGCCAGCGTATGTTCGGGCCGAGCGGCCGAAGCGCCACGGTGGGCTACAACAAAGGGGTGCCCGGCAAGCACCCCGTCGGCCCACGTCATACCCCTATGCTGCCGGTTCCTGCCCCTCCAACTCAACCGGGCCAGCGGACGCGGGCGCGGCGGGCCGATCTGGGTGATCTGGGTGATCTGGGCCGACCACAACCCAGCGGTGCGCAGGCCGTTCGACCGGTTTCCGCTCGAATCCCTCAAAGAGCCGCGCAGCGGCGGCCACTGTGGCTGCCGCAAACAGGTATGCAAACACCATCATGACGGTGTTATTGGCGATGCCCTGGACCTCCGTGGCGAAGCTGGTCAGCATGGCGAAGATGGAGACCACGTAGCTGAAAACCCAAGCGATCCACCACTGGACGATGGGTTTCCGCAGCCGGGCGTAGCGCTCTTCGAGAATTGCCAGCTCGATCACGTACACCGGGGCCCACAGCAGATTGGCCAGCGGGACCACGCAGCCGGCCCATAACGCCCGGACGGAGCGTGGCTCGGGCAAGCCATGATGCGAGAGCACCGCGGCCCGCCGCACGATCAGCCACCGGATCAGCAGCACACCGGCGGTGAGCACCGCCGCGATCGCGGCCACACTGGCCAGCACCCCGAGCCAGTCCGCGGCGATGGCCACCCACGAGCTCAGCAACGTGTTCCGGTTGATCACCAACAGCACATACCGCACGACATAGACCAGGGCGGCAATGCTGAGGACGAGAACGCTCATGAACAGTGTGCTGCGAATGATCGCGGCCGATGGCCCGGCGCGCGTTGGTGTCTCGGCTACTGCGGGCGCCTGTTCGACGCGGTCGGACAAACCCCAACGCGGCATCACGAGATAGCGAGGTGTGGGACCGCGGAACCGTCGCAGGCGTCGGGCGGGCGGTGCGGCGCCGGGGCGCACCGCTATCCAGCGGTAGCCGGGCGGCAGCCGCGGCGGTGTGCGCTGCCACCCGGGAGCCCCGGGTGATCTCGCCGGCGGCGGGGCACCGTACGAACCCCACCGTGGGTCGGGCACCGGCTCCGGCAAGGGCGCCATCAGTGCCCCCCGACACCGGGGACACCACTCGCGTCGCCGGTCCCGCACGTTCCACCGAGTGCCGCACTGCGAGCACACCTGGATCACCGGACCAGCCTAGCCCCGCCGTCGATCCGGGCCGCGGGACGCGGCCCGCTGTGGGGGTACGCCCCCAGTGAGGTACCCCCCACCCGCTTGTGGGGAAAGCGAAGCAATCCATCCCAGCGGCGACGATTCGGCCGGCAGATTTGCCAGATGCCTAATAGGCGAGCCTCCTCCGCAACTCTTCAGCAACGAGATCGCTATCCACAGTTTCCACAGGTTTATCCACATGCCGTTCGCGGGTAAGGGAAGCATTACTACAGCCTCTACCGGTGACCCAGGTTTAACTGTGGATAACACCAGGGCGGCGGAGTTGTGCTATAGACAGCCCAAACCGGTCCGCGAGCGAAATGGATTGTCTTGCTAAGCACCCGCGGGTTGGCCTGTCGCGCCGGGCGGCACACGCCCCGCTCCACCTTCGCCCGCGTACCTCCGCGATTAGCATTAACCCCCACTTCAGAACGTCATTTCTCAAGCTCGCCACAAAGCGCTATGATCGCGTTCGCGAAAAGTTGTTTGTGACCCACCTCACTGGAGCGAGGTGGGAGTGCGGGTGAAAGGCGATTGATGGCCACGCATTCGTTCGGTCCGGGTTCACCGGCTCCCTCGAAGTACTCCGGCTCGCCTGCGTGGAACCACAGCTACAGCATCGCCACTTTGCGCGCCGGGCTGATCGCGCTGGTGTTGCTGGCGGTTCTCGCCATCATCGTCTTGTCTTGAACGTCTTGTCTTGAACCCCGCGGAGCGGGTATCCCGCTTACCGCCTCATAGCGGTCATTCTTGCGGTGCGCGCGGTCATGGAGCAGGGTTGATTATGGCTGGCCGCCGCGTGGCAGCCCCGCGTGAATGAGCGCCAAGACGATAATCGAAGAAAGGAATGCCGTGGCCGTATACACCTTGCCCGACTTGGATTGGGACTACGGAGCGCTGGAACCGCACATCTCCGGCCAGATCAACGAGCTTCACCACGATAAGCACCACGCCACCTATGTCAAAGGCGCCAATACCGCGCTGGAAAAACTCGAGGAGGCCCGCGCCAAGGGCGACCACGCCGCGATCCTGTTGAACGAGAAGAACCTGGCGTTCAACCTCGGTGGTCATGTCAACCACACCATCTGGTGGAAGAACCTTTCCCCGAACGGTGGTGACAAGCCGACCGGTGAGCTTGCCGCGGCCATCGACGATGCCTTCGGATCGTTCGACAACTTCCGTGCGCAGTTCCACGCGGCCGCCACCACCGTGCAAGGGTCGGGATGGGCCGCACTCGGTTGGGACACACTGGGCAACAAGCTGCTGATCTTCCAGGTGTACGACCACCAGTCCAACTTCCCGCTCGGCATCGTCCCGCTCCTGCTGCTCGACATGTGGGAGCACGCTTTCTACCTGCAGTACAAGAACGTCAAGGTCGACTTCGCCAAGGCGTTCTGGAATGTCGTGAACTGGGCGGACGTCCAGGACCGCTACGCAGCCGCAACCTCGAAGACCAAAGGGCTGATCGCCGGCTGACTTCGTTTCGATCGGCGGGAGCGTCGCGCGGATTGCGCGGCGCCCCTGCCGTTTACCCGGCCGGCGATTGGGCATTTCAGAACATGTGCGCCAGTAACCGTGTCGAGTTGCAAGGGGCCTAAACCGCGGGCATGCTTAATTACTCGAGCTACCAGTGTGGTTATCCGAAACGGAGGCGGCGCGCGGAGGTCGAAATGGAGACTGGGTCAGACCGGCCAATAGGGGTTTCCCCCTTCCATTCTCGTGGTGCCCTGAAAGGGTTCGTGATCTCTGGGCGTTGGCCTGATTCGACGAAAGAGTGGGCCCAACTGCTCATGGTCGCGGTCAGGGTCGCGTCGCTGCCCGGGTTGCTCTCCACCACAACGGTGTTCGGAGCCCGTGAGGAATTGCCTGACGAGCCCGAGCCGGGCACCGTCGGCCTGGTGCTGGCCGAGGGCACGGTCTTCGGTGAATCAGCCATTCAGCCAGGGTATTTCGCTGACCATCAGCCCCCCGCGTTACTGATGCTGCATCCGCCCTCAGAAACCACGCCTTCGTTGCCCGAATGCACCGGCGCAGCGTCGGGATGTGTGCTGCTGCCGGGATTGCCGTATCTGGGACTAGAGCATCGGGCGGCTTGGGTCGAAGCGGAAGCCGACGGCACCATCACGTCCATGGTGAGTCGCGTCGGCGTCGACCCCATCAGCCATCCCGACACGGCGATTCTGGCAATGCTGCTTGCGGCATAAGACAATAAACAAATGGATTCGGGCCTCGAATCGACAAATACGGCTGCCCGAACTTAGGCGCCATCCTGGCGCACATCGGAATTGCCCGTTAACCTGGGACCGTTAGCGAAGGGGAGTAGCCCCGAATCGTCGAGTCGACATACTGGCGCATAGCCCGGCCGACGAACCGGTCCAATCAGACCGGTGGGCGAGACCTTCGACCGGAGTTCGATGACCGGCTGGTCATCGACGACGTGTCGAAAGGTCGCCATCGATGCTAGCCGCCACGTTGTTGAGTCTCGGAGTGATTTTTCTGGCCGAACTCGGCGACAGATCCCAGCTCATCAGCATGACCTACGCGCTGCGCTACCGATGGTGGGTCGTGCTGACCGGGGTGGCGCTCGCCTCGTTCATGGTGCACGGCGTTTCGGTGACGATTGGCCACTTTCTGGGCGCCACGCTGCCCGCGCGCCCGATGGCCTTCGCGTCGGCGATCGCGTTCCTGGTTTTCGCGGTGTGGGCTTGGCGGGAGGGCACGGCCGCAGACGAGACCGTCTCGATGACGCACAAACCCCGATTCGCGCTTCTGACCGTGGTGTCGTCGTTCGTCCTCGCAGAAATGAGCGACAAGACCACCCTGGCGACGGTCACGTTGGCCAGCGATCACGACTGGACCGGCGTGTGGATCGGCACGACCCTGGGCATGGTGTTGGCCGACGGCCTGGCGATTGGTGTGGGGATGCTGCTGCATCAGCGCCTTCCGGAGCAGCTACTGCACGTCTTGGCCAGCCTGCTATTTCTGATGTTCGGAATATGGATGCTGTTCAACAATGCGCTCGGCTGGCGCTCGGTCGCCATCGCCGTGACCGTGACGGTGGCAGTGGCGGCAGTTACGGCGGCGGCGGCCCAAACTCGGCGACGGCGCAAAACAGAAGCTTCACCCACGGGGAGCCCGCCGGATGTCGTCTAAGGTGTCGACGACACCTCCTCACCCGGCCGTGCGCCGCCAGCCACCCGAAGAGGTACTCCCGGCAACTTCCCAGCCCCGCGTTCGTTTTTTGGATGAGTTGGGGGGCCTGACAGCAAAGAAGGCTCTCAATGAGCATGGATTGCTAGCCGGTTGCGGTGCGACCGCCCAGCACGGTTCGGCTGATCGCTTCACCATTCACGAGGTCGTCGGCCCGCCACCTTGGCCCGGATGTCGAATTCTGCGGATAAACTGTGAGTTTGGTTGATTTAGTGGACACCTCAGCGAATCAGTTAGACGCTCGTCAAGTGTGGAGTGGGCAAGTGTCAGCTACGCGGGTACCGGAACCGCTGGGGTTTGCACCTGGTTACGGACACAAACCCCCGCTACCATGATCAGCAAATACACCTAGGTAATAGTTCACTTCTACAGCCCGGTGGAGGTCATATCGATGAGCACGACGTTCGCTGCCCGCCTGAACCGCCTGTTCGACACGGTGTATCCGCCAGGACGCGGGCCGCATACCTCCGCAGAAGTGATCGCGGCGCTCAAAGCGGAGGGCATCACGATGTCGGCTCCCTACCTGTCCCAGCTACGTTCGGGCAACCGCACCAACCCGTCGACAGCGACCATGGCGGCTTTGGCCAACTTCTTCCGCATCAAATCGGCCTACTTCACCGACGACGAGTATTACGAGAAGCTCGACAGGGAACTGTCGTGGCTGGCCACGATGCGCGATGACGGTGTGCGTCGTATCGCGCTGCTCGCCGCCGAGTTGTCCCCCGAGGCTCAGCATGAGGTCATGGCGCGGGTCAACGACCTGCGCCGCGCGGAGCAGATCGGCGCCTAGGCCTGCCATCGACCGTGCAGCCCGACCTGGAGGGCTGCCACCCGCCCATTCCGATTAGGGTTGGCTCACGGATCGCGCACACGCGAGAGCGATAGTCCACGAGATACCGGGGAGGCGGCCGGGAATGGGCCTGTTCCGCAAGCGAAAGAGTCGCGCGACGCGTCGCGCCGAAGCCCGTGCGATCAAGGCCCGCGCGAAGCTGGAGGCCAAGCTGGCCGCCAAGAACGAGGCTCGCCGTTTCAAATCCGCCCAGCGTGCGGAGGAAAAGGCCCTCAAAGCGCAGATCAAAGTGCAGCGGGAAAGCGACCGGACGGCGTTGAAAGTCGCCGAGGCCGAGCTCAAAGCTGCGCGGGAAGGCAAGATCTTGTCGCCCACGCGGATTCGCCGGACGCTGACGGTGTCTCGGCTACTCGCGCCAATCCTCACGCCGGTGATCTACCGGGCCGCCATCTCGGCGCGCGCGCTGATCGACCAGCGTCGCGCCGATCGGCTTGGTATTCCGTTGGCTCAGATCGGCCAGTTCTCCGGGCAAGGCGCGCAGCTGTCGGCCCGGATCGCCGCGGCGGAAAAGTCATTGCGGATGGTGCAAGACAAGAAGCCCAAGGACGCCGAGACCAAACAGTTCGTGTCCGCCATCATCGAACGGCTCACCGATCTGTCGGCGGCTGTCACCGCCGCGGAGAACATGCCGGCCGAGCGACGTCGGGCGGCCCACGCCGCAATCTTCTCGCAGCTCGACGGTATCGAGGCGGACCTGATGGCCCGGCTCGGGTTGACCTGACCCGCCCTGATCGGTGACCGAACCCACGCACGCTCGACACGGAAGGCAGCGACCTGTCATGTCAATCCACGGCAGGTGGATTTCACGATTCCTGATCGCGATCGCCGCGGCGGCCGCGCTCTATCTCGGCTCGGCCGCGCACACCGCCTCGGCCTGGGCACACGTCCATGTCGGCAGCGACAATGCGGTGCGCGGCGCCACGGCGATCGTCACCTTCCAGGTGCCCAACGAATCGAACACCGGCGCCGCGACCACCGCCCTGACCGTCGCTCTTCCCAATGTGGCATCCGCGCGCGCCGAAAGCATGCCCGGGTGGACGACCAAGCTCGACCGCGACGCGGCTGACGGCACGGTCAGCTCGGTGACGTGGACGGCCACGCTGGGCGGCGGGATCGCAGTGGACCAGTTCGCGCTGTTTCGGATATCGGTGCAGCTGCCCGACGCCAATACCGTCGGCTTCCCGGCTACGCAGACCTATTCCGACGGGGCGGTCGTGAAGTGGGATCAGCCGCCGCTACCCGGTGGCGGTGAGCCGGAATACCCGGTGCCCGTGCTGACACTTGCCACCGGGCCGGTGCCACCGCATGAACACCATCCGACTTCCGCTCCGCCCGCCCACCAGGCGACCGCACCCCCGCAGTCGAAATCACCGGACAACACCGCCCGACTGTTGGGCGGCGCGGCTCTGGTCATAGCCGCACTGGGCCTCTGCCTCGCGCTCTTCCGCCGACGGGCATGAAACGTTTGGCAGTCGCCTGGGTCGGCGCCATCTTGTTGATGGCAATACTGACCGCACCAGTGGCGTCTGCGCACGCCACGCGTATATCCAGCGAGCCGCCAGACAATGCGGTGCTCACGACTGGTCCTGATCGGGTGAGCGCCACCTTCAACGAGCGGTTGCAGACCACGTACGCGGCCATGACGGTCGTCGGGCCCGACGGCAACGTGTGGTCCACCGGTGAGCCCACAGTGCAGGGTGCAGTGGTCGGCATCGGCCTGCGACCACTCGGACCCACCGGGACCTACACGGTGAACTACCGGGTGACGTCCGCGGATGGCCACGTCGTGTCCGGGTCCTGGTCGTTTCGGCTGACCGTCCGCGGCACCGGCACCCCGGGACCTCCAGCCGGTGGTGCCGGTGGCGGCGGCGAGGTCCCGGTATGGCCGTTCGTGATCGTGGCAGTGGCGATCGTCGCTGTCGGCGCCTTATGGGCGGTGCGGCGCAGACCGTGACCGGCAATCCGGGCGCCGCGACGCGTCCTGGCATGATGGGACAAAAGAACCCGGTGGGCTAGACAAACGACAGAGAAAGCTCGAAGGAGCGGCGGCATGGCAGACGCGCAGGATCAACCCAACAGCGAACCCGGCGGCGCATCGACTCCGCCGGAGAAGAAACCTCCTGCCGAGGCAGTCAAGAAGACCGCAAAAGCGCCCGCTAAAAAAGCACCTGCGAAAAAGGCGCCCGCCAAAAAAGCGCCGGCCAAGAAAGCACCCGCCAAGAAGGCGCCTGCCAAACGCCCGGAGCCCGCACAAAAGCCCGCCGAGCAACCCCTTGATATGCAGGCACGGATAGAAACCAACGGTGAACTTGTTGCTGCCGCCAAAGACACTGCGGCACAAGCAAAATCGACCGTGGAAGCTGCCAATAACCCGGTTTCTCCCGAAGTTCCGGTATCCGCATCGAACCTATCCCCGGTGGCGGTGCTCGTTGCCCTTAGCCTGAGCCTGGTGGCTATCCTGCTGATCCGGCAGCTGCGGCGGCGCTGAGCGCCACCATAGGCGCTAGCGTGTCAGAAGTGACCGTGCCATTCCGGCCGACCGCCGACCTCGTGGACAGTATCGGGCCAGACGTACGCAGCTGCGATCTCCAGTTCCGCCAGTTCGGCGGCGGCCACGAATTCGCCGGGCCTATCAGCACCGTCCGCTGCTTCCAGGACAATGCGCTGCTGAAATCGGTGCTCTCGCGGCCGAGTGCGGGCGGGGTACTGGTGATCGATGGCGGCGGTTCCCTACACACCGCGCTGGTAGGTGACGTCATTGCCGAATTGGCGCGCTCGAACGGCTGGGCCGGGCTGGTCGTCAACGGGGCGGTGCGTGACGCCGCCACACTGCGCGGCATCGGCATCGGCATCAAGGCGCTCGGCACCAACCCCCGCAAGAGCACCAAGACCGGGGAAGGCGAGCACGACGTCGAGGTCAGCCTGGGCGGTGTGACGTTCGTGCCGGGTGCGATCGCCTACAGCGACGACGACGGTATCGTTGTCGTCTGAGCTCTAAACTGCCACTGCCGCAGGATTTTTGGTGAATCGCAGGCCCTCATCGTCGATCTTCCCGCGCCGGATCAGCCGGATGTCGCGCAGGTAGTTCTGGTTCAGCCGCCACGGCGTGCGGGAGCCCTGCTTGGGCAACTCGTCGAGCGAGCGCAGCACGTAGCCCGGCGTGAAGTCCATGAACGGGCGCTCTTCCACGTCGGAGCCCGGGCGCTCGACCACCACGGTCTCAAAACCGTTGGCGTCCATGTAATTCAGCAGCCGGCAGGCGAACTCGGACACCAGATCGGCCTTCAGCGTCCACGACGCGTTGGTGTAGCCGACCGTGTAGATCATGTTGGGCAGCCCGGACAACATCATGCCCTTGTACGCCATGGTCTTGGTGAGGTCCACCGGTTGCCCGTCAACGGTGACGGTGGCGCCACCGAACAGCTGCAGGTTCAATCCCGTTGCGGTGATGATGATGTCAGCCGGTAGTTCGCGTCCCGAATTGAGCCGGATGCCGGTCGCGGTGAAGCGCTCAATGGCGTCGGTGGCCATCTCCGCCTTCCCGTGCCGGATCGCGCGGAACAGGTCGCCGTTGGGAACCAGGCACAGTCGTTGCTCCCACGGGTTGTAGTGCGGTCCGAAGTGCTTCCGTACGTCGTAGCCCTCGGGAAGCCGGCGCTTTGCCAAGCCCATAAACATGTTTCGCATGCGGTGCGGCCACTTCTGGCAGGCCTGGTAGACCGCCAGCTGGCGCAGCACGTTTTTCCAGCGAACCGCGGCGTACGCCATGCGTTCGGGCAGCCACCGGTTCAACCTCTCGGCCATTTTGTCCTGGTCCGGCTGAGAGACGATGTAGGTCGGTGAACGCTGCAGCATCGTCACGTGCTTGGCCCCCGAATTCGCCAGCGCCGGAACCAGAGTGACCGCGGTGGCGCCACTGCCGATCACGACGATGTTCTTACCGGCGTAATCGAGGTCCTCGGGCCAGTGCTGCGGGTGGATGATCGGGCCGGTGAAATCCGCCGAGCCGGGGAACGTCGGCGCGTAGCCCTGCTCGTAGTTGTAATAACCGCTGCACAAAAACAGGAACGAGCAGGTGAGAGTGCGTGACGTGCCGTTGCTTTCGATCTGCAGTGTCCAGCGGTTGTCCGCATTGGACCAGTCCGCGCTCACAACCTTGTGGTTGAGCCGGATGTGCTTGTCGATGCCGTACATCTCCGCGGTGCTCTTGACGTACTCGAGAATCGGCTCGCCATCGGCGATGGCCTGGCGCTCGGTCCACGGACGGAACCGGAAGCCCAGCGTGTACATGTCGGAGTCCGAACGAATTCCCGGGTACCGAAAGAGATCCCAGGTGCCGCCCATGGCGGCTCGCTTCTCCAGGATGGCGTAGCTCTTGGTCGGGCAGCGGTCCTGCAGGTGCCAGGCCGCACTTACCCCGGAGATGCCGGCGCCCACGATGACGGCGTCAAGGTGCTCGGTCATGGTGCCCACGCTATCAACGGTGCGTTGAATGGGTCAACATAGTGTTGAAACTTCCGACACTGTGTAAAGTAGCGGCCGTGACTGCCGTCGGCCAGACTCGTGCCCTGCGTGGCCGCCGTGCTATGCGTCCCTCGGGCGACGACCGTGAGCAGGCGATCCTTGCGACCGCCGAACGGCTGCTCGGGGAGCGCTCGTTCGCGGACATCTCGGTCGACGACCTGGCCAAGGGCGCCGGCCTTTCGCGACCGACGTTCTACTTCTATTTCAAGTCCAAGGAGGCGGTACTGCTGTCGCTGCTCGAGCCGGTGATCGCGGGTGCCGACGCCGAGTTCGACGGCGCAATTCAGCGGCTACCCACCGATCCCCGTCGCGTATGGCGCAACGGCATCAAAGCGTTTTTCACCGCATTCGCCTCGCACCGCGCGCTGGCCCGCTCTGCAACGGAGGCACTGGCCACCAGCTCGGAGTTGCGGACGGTGTGGTCCGGATTCATGCAGAAGTGGATTGACCAGACAGCGGCCATGATCACCGCCGAACGAGCGCGCGGCGCCGCACCGGAGACCATCCCGGCCACAGACCTGGCGACATCGCTGAACCAGATGAACGAGCGCACGATGATGGCCGCACTATCGGCCGAGACACCGGCAGTCAACGAGGAGCGGGTCGTCGACACCCTCACTCATATCTGGGTTAGCAGCATCTACGGCGAGGCCCGCTGAGCCTGGCTTGTCGCACCGCTATGCGAACATATGTTCGTGCGGTGTGATGCGTCCATCCTGCACGCGGACCTGGACTCGTTCTACGCGTCCGTCGAACAGCGCGACGACCCGACCTTGCGCGGCCGCCCGGTGATCGTGGGAGGGGGCGTGGTGCTTGCGGCCAGCTACGAGGCCAGGGCTTATGGCGTGCGCACAGCGATGGGCGGGGCACAGGCGCGACTCCTGTGCCCACACGCCGTGGTGGTGCCACCTCGGATGACCGCCTATACCCGCGCCAGCGCGGCCGTGTTCGACGTGTTTCGTGATTGCACACCGGTCGTCGAGCCGGTCTCGGTGGACGAGGCGTTTCTCGACGTCGGCGGGCTGCGCCGCGTCTCCGGCACGCCGGTCCAGATCGCAGAGCGACTGCGCGCCGACGTGCGCGACCGCATCGGCCTGCCCATCACCGTGGGAATCGCCCGGACGAAGTTCCTCGCGAAGGTCGCCAGCCAGGAAGCCAAGCCCGACGGGTTGCTGCTGGTGCCGCCCGATCAGGAGCTGGTCTTCTTACGCCCGTTGCCGGTGCGCCGGTTATGGGGAGTGGGCGCCAAAACCGCCGACAGACTGCACACCCACGGCCTCGACACCGTGGCCGATGTCGCCGAGCTGAGCGAGTCGACGCTGGCCTCGCTGGTTGGCGCAGCAATGGGTCGCCAGCTGTATGCACTGTCCCGCAATATCGACCGGCGCCGGGTGATGACCGGTGTGCGGCGCCGTTCGATGGGAGCCCAGCGGGCGCTGGGCCGCGCCGGCAACGCCATGTCACCCGCCGAGATCGACGCGGTGGTGGTCAACCTCATCGACCGCATCACCACCCGCATGCGCGCCGCCGGACGCACCGGTCGCACGGTGGTGCTGCGCCTGCGGTTCGGCGACTTCAGCCGGGCGACCCGGTCACGCACGTTGCCGTCGGCCACGTCGTCGACGCAGCCCATCCTCGTCGCCGCCCGGCAGCTGGTCGCTTCAGCGGCGCCCGCGATGTCTGAGCGTGGACTAACGCTGGTCGGCTTCGCGGTATCGGCTATCGACCGCAGCGGTGCCCAGCAGCTGGAGCTGCCGTTCGGCCAGGACGCCAGCCGGCCCGACATTGACGCGGCAGTGGACCGAGTGCGCCGTCGCTATGGCAGATCCGCGCTCACGCCCGCGGTGTTGGTCGGCCGCGACCCGGGGCTGGAAATGCCACACTTACCCGACTGACTTCACGTTTTTAGTTCGACCCGGTCCACTCCAGCAGCTTCTCCGCCGGCCAGGTGTTGACGATCCGGTCGAGGGGCACCCCCGCATCCAATGCGCGCTGGGCACCGTAACCGAGGAAGTCCAGCTGGCCGGGGGCGTGCGCGTCGGTATCGATACTGAACACACAGCCGATCTCCAGCGCCAGGTTCAGCAGGCGGGTCGGCGGGTCGCGCCGCTCGGGACGGGAGTTGATTTCCAGGGCGGTGCCGTGATCGCGACAGGCGGTGAACACCGCCTCGGCATCGAACTTGGATTCGGGCCGGATGCCACGGTTCCCGGCGACCAGCCGACCGGTGCAGTGGCCGAGCACGTCAGCGTGGCCGTTGCAGACGGCGCGCACCATGCGGCGGGTCATCGCGACCGAATCCATCGACAACTTGGAATGCACGCTGGCCACGACCATGTCGAGTCGCTCCAGCAGCTCCGGTTCCTGGTCCAGGCTGCCGTCCTCGAGGATGTCGACCTCGATTCCGGTGAGAATGCGCATCGGCGCGAACTTGTCACGTAACCCGTCGATCACGTCGAGCTGTTTGCGCAACCGGTCCGGGGACAGGCCGTTGGCGATCGTCAGTCGCGGCGAGTGGTCGGTCAGCGCGCAGTACTCGTGGCCCAGCGCTGCCGCGGTGGCCATCATCTCCTCGATCGGCGCCGAGCCGTCCGACCAGTTCGAGTGCAGGTGCAGATCTCCGCGCAGCGCGGCCCGGATGTCACCGCCGCCGAGATCCTCAGCAGCAGAGCGCAATTCAACCAGCAGCTCGGGTTCGCGGCCGGACCAGGCCTGGTCGATGACCTTCGCCGTTTTGGGCCCGATGCCCGGTAGCGTCTGCCAGCTGTTGGCCTGACCGTGCCGCTCCCGCGCGGCGTCGTCCAGACCCTCGATGACGTCAGCCGCGTTGCGGTACGCCATCACGCGTCTGGGGTCGTGGCGACTCCGGTCCTTGTAGTAAGCGATCTGCCGCAGCGCGGTTACCGGGTCCATGACTTCAGTGTGCCCGCCTGTTCACAGCAGCTGCCCGGCGACAAATCCGGCGAGAATTACCGCGAAGCCGCCGATCTCGCCGGCGATCAGGAGAGCCATCGACAGCGCGGTTCGCCGATCGGCGTTTTCGAACTGGTTGACGGTGTCGCGCCGCGCACCGTGGCCGATGTAGCTGAGGATCGCCCCGACGAAAAAGAAGACGACGACGATCGCCGCGGTCAGGTTGACCCATGCCGGCCAGGCGCTGAGTTCGACGAAGACGGCGATCAGCAGCGTCGCGAACGAGTAGAGCAACGCCGCGCGGTGCGCGATGTCGACATACGGATGCGCGCGGCGGTCGTCGGAGACCATGATCTGCCGGTACTTCCAGACTCCGAGAATTAGCGCGAGCAGAAAGATCAGTCCGGCCGCCAGCAGGGTGATCTTGGTGTCGATTCCCAGGACGCTAGTCATCGTTGGATTGAGTGTAATTGCGCGGCAAGGAGGCTCGATGCCACACCGGCGAAACGGGACTACCGTCGGGGCTTATGCGATTCGCGTTCAAGACTTCACCGCAAAACACCACCTGGGCACAGATGCTGGGCGTCTGGCAGGCGGCCGACGATATCGAGGTCTACGAGTCCGGGTGGACTTTCGACCACTTCTACCCGATCTTTTCCGACAGCAATGGGCCCTGCCTGGAGGGCTGGACGACGCTGACCGCGCTGGCGCAGGCCACCAAGCGGCTGCGGCTGGGAACCCTGGTCACGGGAATCCATTACCGCCACCCCGCGGTACTGGCCAATATGGCCGCCGCGCTCGACATCATTTCCAACGGACGACTCGAGCTCGGGATCGGCGCCGGCTGGAACGAGGAGGAGTCGGGCGCCTATGGCATCGAGCTGGGCACCATCAAGGAACGTTTCGACCGGTTCGAGGAAGCGTGTCAGGTGCTGACCAGTCTGCTCAGCCAGGAGACCACCGACTTCGATGGTAAGTACTACCAGCTCAAGGGCGCCCGCAACGAGCCCAAGGGCCCGCAGCGTCCGCATCCGCCAATCTGCATCGGCGGCAGCGGAGAGAAACGCACACTGCCGATTACCGCACGTTACGCCCAGCACTGGAACTTCGCCGGCGGTCCGCCTGAGGAGTTTGCGCGCAAGCGCGACGTGCTGGCCGCACAGTGCGCGCAGATCGGGCGCGACCCGAAAGAGATCACCCTGTCCGCCCACCTTCGGCTGGATACAGACCGCAACTATAAGCGGGTCACCGCGGAGGCGGCCGCGTTGGCCGCCGAAGGCTTGGACTTGGGCATCGTCTATATCTCCCCGCCACACGACCCCGCCGTCTTAGAACCACTGGCCGAGGCAATCCGCGATTCGGGGTTATGGGATCGATGAGCCGATTTTGCGCGAATTTCGGGGCTTTCCCGCCCAGGTAACAATTTCGTAGACGTGAGCAAACCCGTGGTGCGTCCGCGGGTGTCCGGGCTGGGGAGGTTAGACCCCCAACAGCAGCAGCTCTTCGGCGGTAATCAGGCGCTCATGCCTAGCGGGAAACTCGCGGCTCTTCACCGGGTGACGAAACCATGACCAGGCGATTCGCCCCATCCGCGACCGAGGTAATGGGTGGATATGCACAGTGATGACTCCTGCGATCGGTCCGTTCATCCGGGACTCCGATGTGACTTTTATGTGATGGAGCCCACAGCGGGAAATTAGACACCAGGGGTCTGGCAAACTGTGGGAGACTCGCCGGGCGTTGATGCAGTTGTTTCTGATGTGACTGATGTGACTACTGAAGCGGTGCCGCGGTCGGCTTGATCGGGGCGGGCAGCGCGGTCGAACCCATCAAGTATCGGTCCGCTGCCGCCGCCGCAGCCCTGCCTTCAGCTATCGCCCAGACGATCAATGACTGGCCGCGACCCATGTCCCCGGCAACGAAAACACCGGGTGCCGACGTGTCGAAATCGGCACCGCGCGCGACGTTGCCGCGGTCGGTGAACTTGACGCCGAGCTCTGTGAGCAGGCCCTCCTTCTCCGGGCCGACGAATCCCATGGCCAGCAACACCAAATCGGCCTCGAGTTCGAAATCGGAACCCTCGACCTTGACGAACTTGCCGTCCTGCATGGTCACCTCGTGCACCTTGAGCGCAGTCACGTGCCCGTCTGTGCCGACGAACGCCTCGGTGTTGACCGAGAACACCCGCTCGCCGCCCTCTTCGTGCGCTGCCGATACCCGATACATCAGCGGGTAGGTCGGCCACGGGGTAGATGGCGCGCGCACGTCCGGCGGACGCGGCATGATCTCGAACTGGTGCACGGCGATTGCGCCCTGCCGGTGCACGGTGCCCAGACAGTCGGCACCGGTGTCACCGCCACCGATGATGACGACTTTCTTGCCGTTGGCGGTGATCGGCGGCTCCCCGTCCTGCCCGAGCACGTCGTCGCCCTCCTGTACCCGGTTGCCCCACGGCAGGAACTCCATCGCCTGGTGGATGCCGTTCAACTCGCGACCGGGAATGGGTAGATCACGCCAGGCGGTCGCGCCGCCGGCCAGCACCACCGCGTCGAAGTCGGCGTGCAGCTGTTCGGCGGTGATGTCGACCCCGACGTTGACATTGGCCCGGAATTCGGTTCCCTCGGCCCGCATCTGGTCCAAGCGCCGGTCGAGGACGCGCTTTTCCATCTTGAATTCCGGGATGCCGTAGCGCAGCAGCCCGCCGATACGATCCGCCCGTTCGAAGACAGTGACGGTGTGGCCGGCGCGGGTCAATTGCTGCGCGGCCGCCAACCCTGCCGGTCCCGAACCCACGACGGCGACCGTCTTTCCGGTCAGCTTGTCGGGGGGCATCGGCACCACAAAGCCTTCCTCGAAGGCCCGATCGATGATCTCCAGCTCGATCTGCTTGATCGTCACCGGATCCTGGTTGATGCCGAGCACACACGCCGGCTCGCACGGCGCCGGACACAGCCGACCGGTGAAATCCGGGAAATTGTTGGTGGCGTGCAGCCGTTCGATGGCGTCCCGCCAACGGTCCCTGCGTACCAGGTCGTTCCATTCCGGGATCAAGTTGCCCAACGGACATCCGTTGTGACAGAACGGGATACCGCAATCCATGCAGCGGGTTGCCTGCTCGCGCAAGGTCTCGGGATCGAATGCCTCGTAAACCTCGTTCCAGTCGCGCAGTCGCAGCGGGACAGGCCGGCGCTTCGGCAATTCCCGATGAGTGTATTTCAGGAAGCCGGTCGGATCAGCCATGCGTGGCCGCCATAATCGCCTTGTCGACATCGACGCCGTCACGCTCTGCTTCGGCGATCGCCTGCAGCACCCGCTTGTAGTCCCGCGGCATCACCTTCGCGAAATGCCGCTGCTGTCCGGGCCAATCGGCCAGGATGCGCTGGCCGACAGCGGAATCGGTGGCGTCAACGTGTGCCTGGATCATGCCCTGCAACCACTCGACGTCGTCGGAATCGAGGCTCTCGAGCTCGACCATCTCCGCGTTGAGATTCTCCGGCAGTTCACCATGCGGATCGTAGACATAGGCCACTCCGCCGGACATGCCCGCCGCGAAGTTACGGCCGGTGCGACCGAGCACCACAACCTTGCCGCCGGTCATGTATTCACAACCGTGATCGCCGACGCCCTCGACCGCGGCATGCGCCCCGGAGTTACGGACCGCGAATCGCTCGCCGACCACCCCGCGCAAGTACGCCTCCCCACTGGTAGCGCCGAACAGAATCACGTTGCCGCCGATGATGTTGTCCTCGGCCACATAGTCCTGCGGCGCATTGTCCGACGGCCGCACCACAATCCGGCCACCGGACAGGCCCTTGCCCACGTAGTCGTTGGCATCGCCGTAGACACGCAAAGTAATCCCCTGCGGCACAAAGGCGCCGAAGCTGTTGCCCGCCGATCCCTCGAAGGTGATGTCGATCGTCCCATCCGGCAATCCCTGTCCGCCAAAGGCCTTCGTCACCTCGTGGCCGAGCATGGTGCCCACCGTGCGGTTGACGTTGCTGATCGTGGTGGAGAACCGCACCGGCTTGCCCGAATCGAGTGCCTCGCGGCTCATCACGATCAACTGCTGATCAAGCGCCTTGTCCAGGCCATGATCCTGACGCGAGCTGCAGTACAGGTCCTGGTTCATGAACGCCGACTCCGGCTCGTGCAGCACCGGCGCCAGGTCCAGCTTGTGCACCTTCCAGTGCGCTCGCGCCAGCGTGGTGTCCAGCGCCCCCACCTGACCGACGGCCTCGTTGAGGGTACGGAACCCCAACTGCGCCATGTATTCCCGAACCTCTTCGGCGATGAACATGAAGAAGTTCTCGATGAACTCGGGCTTGCCGGTGAACCGCTCCCGTAACAGCGGGTTCTGGGTCGCCACCCCGACCGGGCAGGTGTCCAGGTGGCATACCCGCATCATGATGCAGCCGGCAACCACCAGCGGGGCGGTCGCGAAGCCGAATTCCTCGGCGCCGAGCAGCGCGGCGATCATCACGTCACGGCCCGTCTTGAGCTGGCCGTCCACCTGGACGACGATCCGGTCACGTAATCCATTGAGCAGCAACGTCTGCTGCGTCTCGGCCAGGCCCAACTCCCACGGCGCGCCGGCGTGCTTCATCGACGTCAGCGGCGTCGCGCCGGTGCCACCGTCGTGACCCGAGATCAGGACCACGTCGGCGTGTGCCTTGGATACACCGGCGGCCACCGTGCCCACGCCGTTCTCGGAGACCAGCTTGACGTGCACCCGCGCGCACGGGTTGGCGTTCTTCAGGTCGTGGATCAGCTGCGCGAGATCCTCGATGGAGTAGATGTCGTGATGCGGGGGTGGCGAGATCAGGCCGACACCGGGCGTGGAGTGGCGGACCTCGGCAACCCACGGGTACACCTTGTGTCCCGGAAGCTGTCCGCCCTCACCGGGTTTGGCCCCCTGCGCCATCTTGATCTGGATGTCGGTGCAGTTGGTCAGGTAGTGCGAGGTCACCCCGAACCGCGCGGAGGCGACCTGCTTGACCGCGCTGCGCCGCCAATCCCCGTTGGGATCGCGGTCGAAACGCTTGACGTCCTCGCCGCCCTCACCGCTGTTTGACCGGCCACCTAAACGGTTCATCGCAATGGCGAGCGTCTCGTGCGCTTCGGCGGAGATCGAGCCGTAGCTCATCGCCCCCGTCGAGAAGCGTTTGACGATTTCGCTGGCCGGCTCGACCTCGTCGAGCGGAACCGGGGGACGCACACCGCCCCGGAACTTGAGCAGTCCGCGAAGTGACGCCATCCGCTCGCTCTGGTCGTCGACCAGCCGGGTGTAATCCTTGAAAATCTTGTATTGGCCGGTGCGAGTGGCATGCTGCAGCTTGAATACGGTCTCCGGGTTGAACAGGTGATACTCGCCCTCGCGGCGCCACTGGTATTCCCCGCCCACCTCGAGTTCACGGTGCGCTCGTTCGTCGCGACGGTCCAGATAGGCCAGCCCGTGGCGGGTCGCGACATCGGCGGCGATGTCCTCGAGGGTGATCCCGCCGATCGGGCAGCTCAGCCCGGTGAAGTATTCGTCGAGCACGTCCTCGGAGATGCCGACCGCCTGGAACAGTTGCGCACCAGTGTAGGAAGCCACCGTCGAAATGCCCATCTTGGACATGACTTTCAGCACACCCTTGCCGGCGGCCTTGACGTAGTTGTTCAGCGCCGTGTTGCGGTCTATCCCACTTGCACCGCCGTCGATGAAACCGCGGTCGAGCATGTCCTCGATCGACTCGAACGCCAGATAGGGGTTGATCGCCGCAGCACCGAAACCGACCAGCGCCGCCATGTGGTGCACCTCGCGGGCGTCACCGGTTTCGACCACCAGACCCACTTGGGTACGCGTCCGGTCGCGCACCAGGTGGTGGTGCACCCCCGCAACGGCGAGCAGCGACGGGATCGGAGCCATCTGCTCGTCAGACTCGCGGTCGGACAAGATGATGACCCGCGCGCCGTCGGCGATCGCGGCCGACGCCGCAGCGCGTACCTCCTCCAGGGCGGCAGCGAGCCCGGCGCCACCCTCGGCGACCGGGTACAGACAGTGAATCACCTTGGAGCGCATACCATGCGGACGCCCGTTGACCTTGTTGTCCGGGTTGAGGTTGACCAGCTTGGCCAGCTCGTGGTTACGCAGGATCGGCTGCGGCAAAACGATTTGATGGCAAGAGCTCTCGTCCGGGGTGAGCAGGTCGCGCTCCCCACCGGTGGTGCCCTGCAGGCTGGTGACCACCTCCTCGCGGATGCCGTCCAGCGGCGGGTTGGTCACCTGGGCGAAGAGCTGCTGGAAGTAGTCGTACAGCATCCGCGGTCGCTGCGAGAGCACCGCAACCGGGGTGTCGGTGCCCATCGAACCGATCGGTTCGGCGCCAGTGCGGACCATCGGCGCCACCAACAGGTTGAGTTCCTCGTAGGTATAGCCAAAAGTCAACTGACGCTTGACAAGCCGTTCGTGCGGCATCCGCACGTAGTCGCCCTGCGGCAAGTTGTCGAGCGGAACCAATCCCTTGTCGAGCCACCGCTGATAGGGGTGCTCGGCAGCCAGCTCCGCTTTGATCTCCTCGTCGGCGACGATGCGGCCCTGCGCGGTGTCCACCAGGAACATGCGGCCGGGCTGCAACCGCATCCGGCGGACAACCTTGGCCGGGTCAAGGTCGAGTACGCCGGCCTCGGAAGCCATTACCACCAAGCCGTCTTCGGTGACCCAGATCCGGGACGGGCGCAAGCCATTACGGTCGAGCACGGCGCCGACGATGGTCCCGTCGGTGAAGGTCATCGATGCCGGGCCGTCCCACGGTTCCATCAAAGAGGCGTGATACTCGTAGAACGCCCGTCGTGCGGGGTCCATCGACTCGTGGCGTTCCCAGGCCTCGGGGATCATCATCAGCACCGCGTGGGCCAGGCTGCGCCCGCCCAGGTGGAGCAGTTCGAGCACCTCGTCGAAACGCGCGGTGTCGGAGGCGCCGGGGGTGCAGATCGGGAACAACTTCTCGACGTCGGCTTCGGACCCGAAGATGTCGGTTTTGATCAACGCCTCCCGGGCCCGCATCCAGTTCTCGTTGCCGGTGACGGTGTTGATCTCTCCGTTGTGCGCGATGCGCCGGAACGGATGCGCCAGCGGCCACGACGGAAAAGTGTTGGTGGAGAACCGGGAGTGCACGATACCCAGTGCGCTGGTCAGCCGATCATCTTGCAGGTCAAGGTAAAACGCCTTGAGCTGCGGGGTGGTCAGCATGCCCTTGTAAATTAACGTCTGTCCCGAAAGGCTTGGAAAGTAGACGGTTTCGCGGCCAGGCCCGTCCTGTCCCGGACCCTTGGTACCGAGTTCGTGCTCGGCGCGCTTGCGGATCACGTAGGCGCGGCGCTCCAGCGTCATACCGGAGGCCCCCGCCATGAACACCTGCCGGAAGGTGGGCATGGCGTCGCGGGACAACGCACCCAGCGACGAGTCGTCGGTGGGTACGTTTCGCCAGCCCAGCACCGTCAGTCCCTCGGCTTCGGCGATTTTTTCCACCGCGGCGCAGGCGGCGGCGGCGTCCTTGGAAGATTGCGGCAAAAACGCGATACCGGTGGCGTAACTGCCCGGAGCGGGCAACTCGAAGTCCACCACTTCGCGAAGGAAGGCATCCGGGACCTGAATCAGGATGCCGGCGCCATCACCGCTTCGGGGCTCGGCGCCCTGGGCACCGCGGTGCTCAAGGTTGAGCAGAGCGGTGATGGCCTTGTCCACGATGTCGCGGCTACGGCGGCCGTGCATGTCGACGACCATGGCTACCCCGCACGCATCGTGCTCGAACGCGGGGTTATATAACCCGGCGCGCTTGGGCGTCATATGCACCTGACCCTCCACCTGAAACGTTCCGCCCGGCCGTTAGCAGCAGCTCCGATGGGGCCGTACCCGGAGGTTGCGGGCGAAAACCCCTTCGGTCTTGTCTTGATGGGTTGTCTCCCAGGCGGAGGTGATCCTGTTAGGGATGCGTCCGTGCAGCGCTGAACGGTGGCCTGGAACCGGTCTCGACAAGTCGTAAAACGATATGACAATACCCGCCTGACATGCCAACTTCGTTAAGTCTAACTGCCGGCTGGCCGCACCGTAAATTTCGCTGCAACCGGCGATCGGCGACGTGGCCGATGCGCTGTTTCGTGGCTGGTATCGTCCCCACAGCTGCGACCACGCTAGCGGACCACGCGCGGGATCTAACATCTACGCAAGTTTGCTGCGGCCACGCCAAGACGTGCCGGCAGCGCTGCGGAGGTCCCGCATGGGCGTGCTCAGCGCGCGACCAAAGGCGTCGCGGCAGCACGGCAGTAAGCCGGGCTAAGTTTGCGCGATAGTAACGACAGCGCGTGACCGATACTGGACGGGTACTGGTCCGCATCCGGCGTCGGCGGTTGGGCCGTGGCGCTCTTCAGATGAGGAGCTTGCCGCGATCGAACCGTACGCGCGACGATGGATCGCCTGGCACCCGAGGAGCCCATGAACGAGCGCGACGAATTCCTGCGGGACCGTCTGCAGCCCGAGCAGCCCAGCGCCCCTGCGGCGCGCCCCCCTGGTCCCTACCCCAGAGATCCTCAGGCAGCGGCGCCCCCCACTTCTCCCCCGGTTGCCCAGAGAGCCGCCCCGCCGCGCCCGCCGCCTTTCCCGCCGCCCGCAAGGTCGCAGCAGGTGGCCCCTTTTCCCGTTCCTCCGGTGCCGTCTCCCGCCGGCAGGCCTCCCCGGCCGCCCCAGGCCGAGGCCGCCATCGCGCCGGCGCCCAGTGCTGCCCCCGAAGCCGCCGAACTACCCGACCGCGGTTGGCGACGCATCCTGCGGCTGGCCACCTTCGGGCTTGTCAAGCTGGGTCCGTCGCCCGCGCTACGCCAGGAGGCCCAGTTCGAAGCGGCCGTCCGCACCGTCCTTCACGGCAACTACAAGGTCGGCCTACTGGGCAAGGGCGGTGTGGGAAAAACGTCGGTGGCCGCCAGTATCGGATCGCTCTTTGCCGAACTCCGTAAGCAAGACCATGTTGTGGCGATCGACGCCGATACCGCTTTCGGCCGGCTCAGCAGCCGCATCGATCCGGGATCGACCGGCTCGTTCTGGGAACTGACAGCTGAGAAAAACCTGCGCTCCTTCAGTGACGTGGTTGCACGGGTGGGCCGTAACTCCGCCGGCTTGTACGTACTCGGCGGCGAACCGGCATCCGGTCCGCGCCGCGTCCTCGACCCAGCGATCTACCGGGAAGCCGCACGACGACTGGACCGTCATTTCACGATCTCGGTCATCGACTGCGGTTCAACGATGGACGCACCGGTCACGCAGGAAGTCTTGCGCGATCTGGACGCATTGATCGTGGTGTCCTCGCCCTGGGCGGATGGGGCGTCCGCTGCTGCGAGGACCATGGAGTGGCTGGCAGATCAGGGCTTGGTGAGTCTGTTGCAGAACAGCATCGTGGTGCTCAACGATTCCGACGGGCACGCCGACAAACGCACCCGGGCGTTGCTCGCTCGCGAGTTCATCGATCAAGGGCGGCCGGTTGTCGAAGTGCCCTTCGATCCCCACCTACGACCAGGCGGCGTCATCGACGTGAGCCGTGAAATGGCCCCGGCCACGCGGCGCAAGTTCCTCGAGGTGACGGCGACCGTCGTCGGGTATTTCGCGGCGCGTCCTGACCGTGCGCGGGACCGGCGACCGGGCGAGGAGCAGAGCTAAGCCTTCTCGGCGGCCCGCTTCAGACCCATGCTCTCCATCTCGAGGTAGGAGCGGATCCGGCGACCCGCCGTATTTCGCGCATCGACTCCGTCCACGCCGGCCAGCCCTCCACGTCGACCAGTAGCTCCCACACCCGTGCGGCGGGTGCGTGCACGATGTCCTCACGTAGGTATCGCATGCTTCACCTCAAGGGGATCATCGCACTGTGTCTCGCTAACCGGCTCCCGCCCGCGCCGACGGGTCGGCGATCGCCTCGATCTTGCTGACGCGGCAATCGCGGATCGTCAGCACAATGACAGCGAAGAGCCGGCGGTCGCTGAAGGCCAACACCACCGGTCCCCGCCCGGCGGGACCACTGACCAGCGTCACTTTCGGCCACAGATAGCGCAGCAGGTTGGTGGCCACCGCGTGTGGCCCGCGGTTGATCTGTGGCGGCGGCGCCGGGTCGGCGAGGATCGTCCCCACGCCCCAGACCGCCGGATCCAGAACGGCGGTCAATCCAGCGATGTCGCCGTTGGCGCATGCGGTGATGAACTTTTCGGTGACGAGCTGGTGCTCGGCTGAGGCCACCGTGTTCAACTTCGGTTGTGCGGTGCTGAATTTCATCCGCGCGCGCCGCGCTAGCTGACGGCAGGTGCCGATCGGGCGGCCCACGGTTTCGGCGATCGTGTCAAAGGGGACCCCGAACACGTCGTGCAGCACGAACGCGACTCGTTCGCCGGGACTGAGCCTGCGTAAGACTTCCAGTAATGCGGTCCGGATTTCGTCGTCCAGGGTGACCCGGTCGGCTGGGTTCAGGCGCTGGGATTTATCCGGCGCGGCCACCTGGTCCTCGCGAGCGGGGTCTTCCAATTGTTCGTAGCGGGCGCGGGCCGACCGCACCTGATCGAGGCAGAGGCGACTCGCCACCACCGTCAGCCAGCCGCGGATATCGTCGATTTTGTTGACATCAGCGCGCGAGAGCCGCAGAAAGGCTTCTTGTGCAACATCTTCCGCGCCGCCGACGTCTCCCAGCATCTGATAGGCGAGGTTGACCAGATACGCGCGGTGACGGCGCCAGGCCTCGGTGACCTGGTCGCTCGGTGACTGCAACTGGTTCATGAATCTTCGACGATCTCGTGCCGCAAAAAGTTACGTATGCCGACTGTAACTTTCCCACCTTGCGCGCCGTCCTTGGAGCAGTGCAGAAAATCCGCGAAAGGAACCATCCCATGACGATCGTCGTAACGGGTGCGACCGGCAACGTCGGGCGCCCCCTCGTTGCCGAACTTGTCGCCGCAGGAGCTCGAGTGCGGGCCGTCACCCGCACACCGAAGACCTCCGGGTTTCGCTCTGGTGTCGAGGTGGTCGGCTCGGCGGCCGAGGCGCTACCGGGTGCGTCGGCGGTATTCCTCAACTCCCGGGCGCTGGGCGAGCAACTGGAATCGGTGGTGACCCAGTGCCTGCCCGCCGGAGTCACCAAGCTGGTTGCGCTGTCGGCGATCAACGCCGACGACGACTTCTCCCGGCAGCCGTCACGCTTTCGGGGGGACCGCAACAAGGAGGTTGAGCAGTTCGCTGTCGACTCCGGCCTGGCCTGGGTGAGCCTGCGGCCCGCGGTCTTCGCTACGAATTTCGCCGGCATGTGGTCGGCGCAGATCCGCAGCGGCGATGTGGTGACCGGGCCATACGCCGCGGCTGCAGCCGCACCGATCGTCGAGAGCGACATCTCGGAGGTCGCGGCGCGGGCGCTGCTTACCGACGAGCTTGTCGGACAGCGGATCCCGCTGACCGGCCCGCAAGCCTTCACCAACTCAGAGCTGGTCGAGGTCATCGGTGCCGTCCTGGATCGCCCGCTGCAGTACCGGGAAATACCCAATGCCGCGGTACGGCAACGGTTCATCGGCTTGGGCTTCAGCGCCGACTTCGCTGACGCCTATACGGCCATGCTCGCCGAGACACTCGACAAACCCGCCCTGGTGACCCACGACGTGGAGAAGATCCTCGGCCGGCCGGCACTGCCGTTCGCGCAGTGGGTGTCCCAGCACCGCGACTGGTTCGCCAGGTCGAAATAGATAAGGAACCCGACATGTCCGAACCACGTCCGCCGCGCTACCTCAAGCCCATGAACAGATTGATGATGGCGGTCCAACGGCTGGGAATTCCGACCGGTCCCGCCATGGTGTTGACCGTGCCGGGCCGCAGGTCGGGTCGACCGCGCAGCACCCCGATGACCCCGTTCGAATTTCAGGGCGGCCTCTACGTGGTGGCCGGCTATCCCGGCGCTGACTGGGCGGCGAACGCCCGCGCTGCGGGCACCGGCACGCTGAGTCGGGGCCGACGGTCACGCGAAGTCCGGATCGTCGAAATGACCCCGATAGAAGCGCGGCCGGTGCTGCGGGCGTTTGCCACCAAAGTGCCGGTCGGTGTGGCGTTCGCCAAACGCTCGGGGATGGTGCGCGACGGAACGGCCGACGAATTCGAAGCGCTGGTGGGGCGGGTCGCCGTTTTCCGATTCGAGCCGAGTTAACAACCGACGTTGTTTCGCCTAACCCAAACAGGAGGCCGTGCACCGGTTCCCCCTGCCGCCCGCCGCCGACCCCTCAAATCGGCGGCCCGGGGGCCGGGGGGTCAAGCCGGCGACGATGGATGCGATCAGCGTCCCGTGGGCATCGCAGTCCGACAACCCGTCGCCGTCGTTGACGACGAAATCACCACCCGCCTCCGCAGGGACCCGCGGCGAGGCATCCACACCGGTGTCGATCACGGCCGCCGTGACACCGGCACCGGTCGCGAACTTTTGGGCCTCGCTGATCCCCAGGTAGGCGTTGGCCCACGGCGGATCGTGGAAATTGTTACCCGGCAACGTTAATGGCACCCCGCAGACGCGGCGCTGTTCGAGGGGCTGGTCAGGTCCCGTCACATCCGGCGGGACCACGCCCGGGTCTATCGAGGGTGGAGCAATCGCCGAGGCGGGAGGCGCGGTCAGCAACGCGAGCGTCAGTGTCACCGTGATCAGGAAGATACGGTGCACCGCCGGACACTGCATTCATTTGGCCGTGGCGCTGCCCTAGCTCGCCGCCTAATCGAGAGCAATCTTCGCGGACTTAGCGTCCGCGAGCATCCTAAGCTTTTCCGGCTGGGTCCACGACACTATTTACATTGGGAGGCTGACGGAGAAATCCACCACTCAGCATTGAAAGCGCCATTGCCACATGCTGTTCCACCCACACGTAAAGTGAACGACATCGAAACGGTTGGCGACAAAGAGGTTTCTCGATGACGTCTACCAGACGATGGCGGCCATGTCGCGATTGTCCGAACACACGCTGCGCACCGCGGCCTCGATGTCGGCCGCGGTAATGATCTGGAGATCTTCAACCGTCACCGGCTGGCCCGCACGCTTTTTCGCGACCACTCGGGTGTCACGAAAACCTTCGGCACGTTCGATGACGTTGCGCGCGAACCGGCCGTTCTGCATGGCATCGATACCGTGACGCCCGCCGGGAGTGGTGTAGTTGCGGATGGTGGTGGCCGCATCCAAGAACGCCTCACGTGCGGCGTCGTCGAGCAGACTGGCCCGCGGTGTGGCGTAGCGGTGCCCAATCTCGACAATCTCAGCCGGCGAATAGGACTCGAACCGCAGCTTGCGGTTGAACCGGCCGGCCAAACCAGGGTTCACGGTGAGGAACTCGTCCACTTGGTCCTCGTAGCCGGCCCCGATGAAACAGAAGTCGAAACGGTGGGCTTCCAAGGCAACCAGGAGCTGGTTGACGGCTTCCATGCCGATCATGTCTGGTGTGCCGTCCTGGTGGCGCTCGATCAGGGAGTAGAACTCGTCCATGAAAATGATTCGCCCAAGCGCCTTTTCGATCAGCTGGTTGGTCTTGGGGCCCGATTCCCCGATATAGTGACCGCAGAAGTCCGATCGACGGACCTCCCGGATTTCGGGGTGACGCACGATCCCCATGCCGGCGTAAATTTTGCCCAGCGCTTCAGCGGTGGTTGTTTTACCGGTACCCGGGGGGCCCACCAGCAGCATGTGGTTGGTCTGCCCCTCCACCGGTAGGCCGTGTTCCAGGCGCATCATTCGGACTTCAAGCTGGTCTTCCAGCGCCGAGACCGCCTGCTTGACCGCCGCCAGTCCCACCTGTTTGGCCAGTAGCTCGCGGCCTTCGGCCAGCAGCTCGGCGCGCCGCTCCGCCGCAGCGTCGTCATCGAGCTCGTCGCGGCTTTTGGCCGACGAGGCATCCCAACGATCGGTGCGGCTGGCGATGGTTTGTTCGTCGGTCACGACCAAGTGCAGATTCGGATCGGCCAATGCCTCTTTGGCCGCCTCGGTCAGCACCCCGTTGAGGGTCGCCTTCGAAAGCCAAATCTGGGCTTTGTCCTCCTCGCGTAGCTGGCGGTGCACCATCCCCCGCACGTACGCCAAGTCGGCGACCAGCAGCGGAATATCGGCCGGGCCGATCGAGGCGGTCAGCACGTCGGCGTCGAACCGGGCCGACGACGAGCTGTGCCCGATCACGTCGACGCGGTCGAGCCAGTCCAGGGCGACCCGGCCCTGGCCGAGATGCGCGGCAGCATGAGCGGCCAACGCGCAAATCGACGCTGTCACAGCCGACATGACGATCGCCTGCGCAGGTAACTCCTCGGCGGCCGTCAACAACAAGTCGGGCCAGCGCTGCGTGGTGTACATCAAAAATGCCCGGGCCAGCTGGTGCCACTGATAATTCGCCCACGAATCCAGTAGGTCAGGGTTGGCCAGAAGTTTATCGGCCTCGGCGTATTCCCCCACTATCGTCAGCGCCGACGACAACGCCAGCCCCACCTGCGATGCGTCGGTTACCGTGATGCCGATGTAGGAACCCAGTTGGATTTCCGCGGCGAGCGTCTGTCCGATACGCGTTGTCTCACGGTGCAGCCATTCGCTGGTGGCGTAGAGCTGCTTCAGCGAGGCCAGGTCATTGTCGCCGCAGGCGATACGCCCCAACCATGCATCGGCCATCGACGGGTCGACGTCGGTCGCAGCAACGAACTCAGGTAATGCCGCCGCCCGGCCTTGCCGGCTCTTGATCGCCATGGCTCTGTCGAAATGCCCACGGGCAGTGTGCAAATCATCCATTGCGTACACCATCCTCGACACCGGCGCCTTGATCATTGCCCCACCTGCTAGGTGCGCTCATCAAACTGTGCCTCAAACTCGCGTTGTCAACGTTCTATGTGGCGATCGACATGCTGACCGGCTCGAGGCTGATGTAGCGGTTCTCTGCGCGGAACATGTCCATCTCAACGAGCCAGTTTTTCCCTGCCGCAATGATATTCACCATCGCTGGGCTCACCTGCTCGATAGTCACCTCGAAGCCGTGCCTATGTCCCTCCGGCAGCGTCGTGCCGGATGGGGCGATGGTGATCACGGTCGCCGGCCGCGGAGCGGGTGAGATCGTGGCATCGATACCTCCGCCCTCAGCCGTGCCACTGCCAGCTTTCTCCCGCCGTGCGACGTACTCCACGACGCTAACGGTGGTTCGCGGGGCCGGCCGTGGCGTGCTGACGACAGTGATCTCCGGCATTCGTACGCTAGCCCAGCGCGCCTTGTCGCGGGTGTGCACGCAGATCCGCTCGCCGGCCCCGGCGGTGCGGATCACAATCCGTTTGGCGATCGGGTCGTCAGCGGCCACGAAGACGCGCGACAGCTCGCCGGCATCGGTAACCGGCATCATCAGGCGATCGCCGTTGCTCAGCTTGCCTATCAGCACACCCGAAGGGCCGATCTCAGTGACCAGATGCGTCGGCAGCGGGCTGCGCCGCAGTCCGCGCAGGCCTGGCCGCGGACCGCACATGTTGGCAGCCGCCGCGGCGGCTTGCTCACCGTTGAGCCGACGCAAGATGACACTGGGCGGGGTAGGCGCCGGTGTCGGCGTGCGCACGGTGATGGTCGCCGTGCATGTCGCGTCCGGATACACGGTCGCGTTCTGGATGACCTCATCAGCGCGCAGCGTCCACGCCTGTGAGAGAACCTGCGACGTGATCGCCTCAGCCGGGTACGCATAGGTCGTCATCCAGCCGGCTTCTCCGCGTATGGCCTTCCACCTCTGCGCACGGCCGGTTACCGCGTCCCACCCGAGCCGGCGATCCAGCTCGACCAGGTCGGTGGCAGTGGCCACCTTTGCCCGCACCCCTTGGCAGCGCAGCAAACCCGCGATGCGCTGCGCGACCGAAATAGCTGCTGTACCAACGGTTGTCCGCCAATACAGCGCTTGCGTATTGTCGATCACCGACAGCCGCATGATCAGCCAGGTTTCGCGGCGGCCCGCATACGGCGGAGTGCCGATCTCCGAGTCATACACCCGCGGATAGTCCCCGATATTGCCGTGCCGAGACCCGAATGTGACGGCGCTGATCGAGTCGAGCTGCAGACCCAGCGCTTGGTGGAGCATCGGCACCAGTTCGACGATGTCGATGACGTTTTCGGTCTCGACGGTCACCGAGCCGGTCACCGTGGTGGCTTGGTGCGCTTTACCGAGCAGTTGCACCGCCACCACAGCAACACCATCCTGCACGCGCACACCGCCACCGGATCGGTTGTTGGCCACGGTGATTGGGGCGTCCCAGCTGATCGGGCGCCGACCCCGCAGCCCCAACACGACCCACGACCATGCCGGCTGACCCCGCCATCGGACGAAGACCAGGGCAATACCCACTACCACGGCGATCACCGCGCCGATGTAGCCGCCCAATGCCCAACTCACCAACGCGAGCAGGAAGACCGCCCCTACCCCGACGACCCGTCGGTTGCTGCCGGGGCTGAACCCGGTCAGCTGGGGCCTCATCGTGCCCTCCGCAGCCGCGCCGCGATCACCAGCACCAGCACACCAGCGGCAACTGCGCCGACGAACCCGATAGCGATATTGCGCGCCCGGTGATCCGGCGGCGGAGGCGGCGGAGCGGACGTGATCACCCGGCTCCGCGCACCCGGGGCCATCCGCTCACCGGAGGGAATGTTGAACGTCAATGCGGCGACCGGATCCACCAGCCCATACCCGACCTTATTGTCTACTCCCGCAGGCGGATTGTGGGCCGACTGCACGATCCTGTTGATCACCTGATGCGCGCTCAGCTCAGGGAATTTAGCCCGGACCAGGGCAGCAACCCCGCTGACGTAGGCCGCCGAGAAGCTGGTGCCCCAAAACGGCATGTTCTTCTCGCCAGGCCTCGACGGCGGATAGGCGTTGACCGGTCCGCCACCTTGGGGCGACAGACCCATGATGTGGGTTCCCGGCCCCGCAACACCGACCCAGGGACCCGACATGCTTTTGTCGAGCGCGGCGCCGCTGGCATCGACGGCACCCACGGACAGGACGTAATCGGAAAACCATGACGGCGAGGAAATAACCTTGACCTGGTGCCAGTCCCGTGGATCCGACGGGTCCAGCGGGTCATACATCGAGTTGTTATCGCAACCGGCTTCCCCGTCGTTGCCGGCAGCCGCCACGATCACCGCATCCTTGACGGTGGCCGCGTACCACAGTGCTGCGCCCAGTGCCCGCTGGTCGGCGGGGGCCGCTGCCGGCAGGCACGAGGTCACCGAAATGTTGATCACTTTCGCGCCCATGTTCGCCGCGTGTACCACCGCGCGCCCCACAGTGTTGAGCGTCCCGGCTTTGACCTTCTCGTCGGAGTTGGGGTCCGCCGGGGGCGGGTTGACCGGCTCGAAGGCTCGCGACGACTGCCGAATCGAGATGATGGTCGCGTGCGGGGCGACACCCACTACCCCATCAGGCGCTCCCGGCGGGGGCGGCGGCACTGCGGGTTCGTCCTCAGTCTGCGGATCCGGAGGCCCATTTGACGGCGCCATGGCGCCCGGTTCCTCGGGCGGCGGTGGGGGTGGAACGGTTTGGGTGATCGTCACCGGCGTCGGCGGCGGTGGTGGCGGTACCGGGGGCGGCACCTCGACCGGCGGCGGTGGCGCCGCAGTGACCGCCGGCGGCCCGGCCGGCGGAGGGAATGCCGGGGTCGCCGGCATTGGCCGCGGCATCGGCAAAATCCCTTGCGGCGCAGCCCCGATGATCGAGCTCACGATCGTGCCGTGCGCGTCGCAATCCGACAGACCGTCCTCCCCCATGATGTAGTCACCACCGGGCACGACGGGCAGCCGCACGTTAGGAGACACCCCGGTGTCGATGACCGCAACGGCCACTCCGTTGCCGGTGCTGTACTGCCATGCCTTTCCGATGTTGAGCAAGTTGAAGCCCGGTGCCATCTGCGCCACGTCGGGGTTTCTCACGGTGATCGGCGTGGAGCAGCTATTGGCGCGGCGCATCGGTTGGTCGGGTCGTGGCGGCCCGTCGGGAGGCACCATACCCGGATCCACCAATGGTGGTGTAATGGCTTGGGCGGCAGGGATATTCGCCGACAGAGCGACAAGGGTGACGGCGGCGGTCACCGCCGCGACCCTGCTTAGTGGCGAAGCCACGTGAACAGCCCTCCCAGGGCTGCCGCGGCCGGCAGCAACACGATGAACGCCAGCACCTCAGCCCATTCCACGGTCAACCGGATGAACGGCCTAAACCGCACAGCCGGTACCAAAAGCGCTGCGGCCAAACCCAATGCGGCGAAAGCCGCCACGGCCACCGCAGGCCATAGCAGCCCGCTCACGACATCTTTCGGCGCGGCAACAGCGTATTTGACCACCCCGGCGCACACTGCGGCGGACGCCCCACACACCAGCGCCACAGCCTGGTACTTGGCGGCGAATCCGCGGCCCTGCGTGATAAAGATGCCCACCACCAGTCCGGCAACCACCAACGCCAACCACGCCCACGGGCGCCCTGGCGTCAGCACTCCCCAGACCGCGGCCGGCAACACCATCGACACCCCTACGCACACACCTACTTGTACCGCGTTGACCAGCCGCGCCGAGGCGCCGATCGCGGCGCCGCGCGCGGTAATGTCCGTCAGTTCGTTGTCCTCGTCTTCGGATTCGTCCTCACTGACCGGAGAAACGGTGTCGACGGGCATCCCCTCGCGTCGCGCGAACAAGTCCCGGCCCGTGATCGATCCGAAGTGCGGAGGTCTTACCCGAGCCACCCATAAGCCAATAAGCGGAGTGATCCTGACCAACACAAGCAATCCGACCAACACGCAGATGGCCAGCACCTGCACCGAAGCCGGCCGGAACATCCGGACAGCGGCAACCACGGCAAGGATTCCGCATACTGTCACCGCTGCGGTGACCACCGCGGTCTGCCACCGCTTCTGAGTCGTCACACCGATGGCGATGGCGCCCAAGATCACTACTACCAAGCCGATCAGCCCGTGAGCTGCGCCGAGCGCGCCGGGCGGCGCGCAGACGCCAGTGACGGCAAGCATCACCACCGCCAGCCACGCGAACCCACTGAAGAGGTCGCGTCGCTCCCGCCACCCCCTCCACACCATCGATGTCGCGATGGCCAGCAGTACCCCGATCCCGCCGGCCACCGCTGCCGGGATCAGGCTGTCGGTGAATGTCCGTGCCCGCAGCGTGAGGGCCACCACCACCCCGACCGCCATTGCGATGATCGCGATCGCCGTATGGGCGGCTGTCAGGGGCGTCACCGGCGCAAACATCCGATCACCGCCGTCGCGGCCCAGCCACTTGCCAATGGCCGCCAATCCCGACGACAGCGACTCGTACTGCGGTTCGAAGGATTCGCCGGCCACCCTGGGCACTAACACCAGGGTGTCGCCGTCTTGAACGCCTAGCTCATCCAGGCTCTTATTGATATCGAGCCGGACCCCGTTGATCTTGTGCAGTTCATAGCTGCCCGCTGGCAGCGCAATGCCGTCAAAACCTTTGCGCTTCAGGTCGGCGTCGAACAGCTCAACCATTCCCTCGAAGAATCCCTCCACTGGAATTCCGGCGGGGAACACTTGCGAGCATAGATGCTTTTCGTAGGAAATATTGACCGCACAACGGGCCGGAAAAGCGACCTTATGCGGCGACGTCACGGCGCCGTCCGCTCGGCATCGGGAATATATTTGTCGGCCAGGCCCGCGGTGATTTCAAAAAGCCGCAATCGCGACTTTTTCTTCAACTCGTGAACCGTGTCAATGATCCCACCTTTAGCGAGGTACGGATCGAACGGCATCACTTCAACGATTGCCCCCACCTTGGTGAACCGCTCCGTCAAGTAAGCCAGCGCGTCCTTATCAGTGATCTGGTCGGTGTGATTGATGATCACGGTGCTGCGCGAGACCAGCTCGTGATAGCCCTGAGACCTGAGATAGTCCACGGCCCGCAACACCGGCCGCGACCGGTCCGCAGTGATCCCCGAAACAAACACGAGGGTGTCGGTGTTCTCCAGTACCGGCTTCATCACTTCGTGTTCAAGGTCTTCAGAGGTGTCGACGATCATGACCGTGTGGGTTCGCCGCAGCCGCGACAATACCCCGGAAAACATTGCCGGCACCAATGGCCTGGGCTGGTCTGACGTGCGATTTCCCGCCAGTACGTCGAGCCCCACCGCATTTTGCCCCAAATGTTCGCGGATATCCGCATAGCCTTGGACGTCGGTGTCATTGATGATGGCGGTGTAGTCCCCTGGCGGCGACTCGTCGATGCGGTCAGCCAGCGTGCCGAAACCCGGAACCGCGTCGATCGCAATCACGTTCTGCGGGCGGCATTCACGGAACACGCCACCGATGCAGGCGACCATCGTCGTCACCCCGACCCCGCCCTTGCCGGAGACAACGGTGATGACGTACTGCCGCCGAATATGCCGCCGAATACGGTTTTGCAAATCGCGGTAGTGCCGTTCGCTGGGCGATTCGCCCAGATTTATTTTGCGAAATGAGGCGCCATAAATGAATTTGCGCCAACCGGACCCTGGAGGAATCTTTCGAGGTGCGGCCAGATCGGTAATACGCATAGTGTCAGATACCGAATCCGGGAAGTTGCGCCCCGTTGACGGATCCCCCCGTCCGAGCGCACCTTCGTCCGACATATTCGGGTTATTCCAAGGGCTCGTCACGATCGCGATGCTAACACGCTTTCTGATACCGCGTTTACACGATCACAAACCGTTCAAGTGCGTCAGTCGTTGCCATTCCAAGGCTTTGGTTAACTAACTTACTTTCTTCGGTTCGGTTGGAACGACACCACACTGGTGCCGCACTTGTAGAAGCTGCCGCCCGGTTACACCACGCGCCGATAGGAGTACCACTCCTCACCGGCGGGCAAACGGCGGATGAGCCGCCGCACCGCCCCACCGATATCACTGCGCGACCCGGGCGACAGAACCTGATAGCGACGTTGGCCCGAGATGACGTTTTCTACGCAGACACGGCCAGCGAGGGTGTCGAAAATGGCCACCGTCGAATCGCCGACAACGATGCGCGCCATTTCGTCCGGCCCGACACCGGCCTGTAGCGCCACGATGGTCGCGTGCGCGGAGCGCTCGGGATCGGCAGCCATGGTCACTATCTGCAGCTGATCGACGTCGAGGCGCTGGCTGAGCAAAAACTTTCGCAGGCTGGCCGTGTCGCGCACCGACTCGAGTAATTGCTCGGTGTCCAGGGTGACCGGGCGCAGCGGCGCTACCTCCGCCACACCGCACAGCCGCTCCACCTGGCCCACCACCAGCTCACTGGCCGCGGTCTCGTCGCTGGCGGTGCCAGCAGGGTAAAGACGCACCAGCTCACCGTGGCGTTCCAAGACCACCCACCAGCTCGCGAAACGGCAAATCGCCGCACGTGACGGCTCACGGCCAGGTACACCCATGCTCACCAGCAGCCCCAAGTCGCGCCGCAAAAGCACGGTGAGCCATTCGCGAATCATCGGATCGGCGTTACCGGCCTCGTCGAGCGCGCCGGCAGCCACCAGTTCGGCTACCACTGGGTGGCGCAGCGCGCGCTCCGGGGTGTCGAGCCGCGGCAGCAGCGGCCGTAACCCCAACTCGGGGCAGGTTTGCTCCACCCCGGTCACCGCTTGCAACACCCACAAGCCATCGACCGTCGTTGTCAGCATGCCGCTTTCACCTCAACCGGCAGGCAAAACACCGAAGGTGGGGCACACGCTCGGCGCATCTGCCCCACCTTCAGCTCGATCTCCACCCCCAACCAGCGTGATCGATGACAGTGGTAGCGAATCAGAACAAGCCGGCGATGGACTGGTCGGTGCTTAGCGCGCCGTCCAGCACGTGCGAGGTCGTCTGCCCGTGCTGGCGCACCGTGTCGATGAGCCCCTGCAGCCCCGACAGCATCTGGGCCTGCGCCTCGAAAAAGCCCGCGGCGCCATGGCCGGCGAAAAATTCTTGCAGCGCGTTTGTGCGGTTCGAGGTGTCGTCGAAAATGGCTTGCAGTTGGCCGGCACGGGCACCCACATCGGTGGCGAAATCGGCCACGGCTCCCGGGTTGTAAGTGATCGGGTTTGACATTGTGAACTTCCTTTCAGAAATCCGGTTGTGAAATTACGAAATGAGGTGTGCCAGGGTCAGGATCCGGCTTGGCCGAACAGGGCGCTGAACGCGTGCGCGGAGTCCGCCTCGTGCGCTTCCATCAGGGCCGCCGCCTGCTTGAGCCCCTCGGCCAGACGCGTGCCACCCGTCAAGACCTTGTTCAGGTCACCAGCGACCTCGGTCGCAGTCACGTGCGAGGCTGTCACGGCGTCACCAGACCAGGTCGACGGGTTCATCACGTTTTCCTGATTTGCGACGTAACCCTGAGCGATCCCGATCGCGTGCTCCATGTTCGCCTGGATAGCGTTCGAAGTATCGCGAAGCATTTGCGGCGTTACCTTGATTGTCACGGAATTCTCCTTCTGCGTTGGCCCGCCCCCCGTTATGCCTGGGGCATGGAGCGAAGTGTATGGCGGCTATTTTTACCTGTCGATTCACCCTTGGCCGGGTCAGCTTCACACTCGATCGTCGACGACCCGCACCGTTGCGGGCTGTTCGGATTTGTCACGGGATCCGCGGTGGCCCCCCGCTGCATGGCCCACCGGCATACCGCCCATCGGCGTCCCGCCGACCGTCGTGGTCGGCGCGCGCACGACCTCGGCGCCTAACGCCCCGCTTGGCCGCAACCCCACTGGCCGACCGCTGGTGGCGGGTTCGAAGGCGCTGACGGGGCGGGTGAAGCTGGTCGCAGGCACACCTGCGCCGCCCAGCGACGCACCCCCGCCGCCGGCCGATACGCCGGCCTCGGTAGCGGAAATTCCCCCGGTCGCCGAGGCCGCCGAGGCTGCTGGCGCTGCCCCGCCCATGCCCAGAGCGCCGGGATTTGCGAACATGCCCATCATCGACTGCAGCGGCTGCATGGCACTCATCTGAGCCTGCATCAGTTGCGCTGGAGCCTGCAGGGCCTGCGGGACCGCTCCCATCATCGACTGCACCGGCTCCATGAATGTGCCGGCTTGACTGGCGAGGTCTTGGCCGCCCGATGCCGACTCACCGGCACCGCTTGTCCCCGCCTGTACGCCCTGGTATGCGGCGCGCATGCCGTCGCCGGCCGCGACATCCGCGGCCGCCTGGCCTATCGCCGATGCCGCCGCCGCCGGGGCTGCCGGCGAGGCGCCCATGCTTGCGACCGGTGGCGCAATTGCCAGACTTTCGGCCAGCGCCGCGAGGATGCCCCCGTAACTGGCCCCGACGGCGGAATTGGTAGGCCACAGCACCCCGAAATATTCGACATCCAGCGAGACGATCCGCGGGGTCAATGCCCCAAGCACAAGCGGGTTGATGCCGTTGTCGACCCCCCACTCGTCACGATTGGCGATGCACTCGGGAGCCGGGCGCATCCCGGCATTCGCCGTCTCAAAGGCCGCGATCGCGGTCGAAACCACCGCCGGCTTCACGTCGACCCAGCCAGCCAGGCCGTGCAGCGAGGCGTTGAGCATGGTGACATTGGTCGCTGAGGCGGCCGACCCGGCACCCAGCCAGCTCGCCGATGTCGCGGCGGTGTTGATCGCCGACGCGACACCTGAGGCGTGATGAGTGGCTGCCAACATTGTCCAAGCCGTCTGGTTGACCAAATGGGTGCCTACCCCGGTCCCGGCCTTGAGCAGTAGATCGTTGTCCTCAGGCGTACGCGCAGCCCACCCCGGATCAGGCATGCGTACTTCCCCCTTTTACTAGCTCTATCCAGAAGCCCCCAGCGCCAACGAGCGTAAAAACTCAGAACCGCCGTACACCCCGGAAGCGAGGCCCTGCGTACCGGCGAACAACCCGCGCTGAGCGGCGTGCTCGGACACCACGCCCAGGTAGCTGGCGCCGCAGGCGTTCAGAGCCGCTGCGAACATCGCCGAGTCCGGGTCACCGCCCATCGGCGTCACTCCAAGCAGCGCCGGCGCCGCCGCCGAAGCCGCCGCCTCGGTCTCAGCGCTGATCGCCGACTCCGCGCCTGCCGATGCCAAAACTGCCTCTGGCTGCACAGTCCACGACATGTTTCCCTCCCATTGGCTCTCGTCAAAAAGACGTGCTTGACGGGTCAGTCTAGTGGGGTCCGGGCGATCTTGTATTCACAACGATTGCCGGCCGCTCTTTGGCGGCTTGAGAGTTGTGCAGTGAAGCCACCTGCAACTGTTGCTGGCGCTCATCGGGGTGGTGGTGAGTATGGCCCACCGCAGCTCCACCGTGGGCAAGGCTACGACCGCCTTGATCTTGATATAGAAATTCAGCTCGTCGATTTCCGTTACGCGCAGTTACAGCGATCGCATGGTCGCCGCCCGAATTTCACCCAAGAAATCAATCTGGCCGCCGACGTCTTCCATCGGGCCGCGGTCCGCGGTCATAACTTCACCGGCGTGGCTGGGCGCCGACCAGGCCGTACCGGCATTTCGTCTTAATCGCGGTCGTGGTGGCATACCGCTTCGAGCTTGATCCCGAACGGGTCATGCCAGAACGTGGCGTAGTAATGGCCGGGGTACTGCGGGAAATACCGAGGCGGGTGGATGATGGTGCCGGCGACTTGAATGACATGCTCATGCACGGCGTGCACCAAGGACCGGCGCCGCACGATGAACGCCAAGTGTTGCAGGCCCGTTCGCTGCGATGAATACTCCCCCGGCTCGGCCGCCGGGTAGAAGAACAAGTAAGTGCCGGGCTTGTTTTCGGTAGGCTTATAAGCAAATTCGTCGTCGGCGTGAAAGAACGGCTCGAATCCGACAAGGGGCATCAGGGAGTCGTAATAGTGTTTTGCGGCTGACAGATCGGGCACGTTGATGCCGAGGTGGCCTAGCATCGCGTCAGTATCCGTGTTCGCCGGCGTTGTGCGCGGTAGCGCGGGTCGTCGGCATGGTCATCTCATAGATATACGCTTGGTCACGTTTGGCGCTGAACCACATGCCCTCAGGTGGAAGCTTTACGCGGGGCCACGCCCGTCGCCGGCCAGCCGCAGCAGAAGTCGCGTGCCGCCGAGTGGGCTGGTGTGCAGCGAGGCTGTGCCGCCGTGCAATTCGGCCTGCTGGGCGACCAGCGCCAGCCCTAACCCAGAGCCCGAACGCGCGGCCGTCGACCCGCGGGTGAAGCGTTCGAACACCCCGGCGCGTTCGGATTCCGGGACGCCGGTGCCGTCGTCGTCGATGGCGATTTCCACGCCCTCGCTGGAACTGGCCACCGTGAGCTGGATTTTGCCGGCATTACCGTGCTTGACGGCATTGGCGATGGCGTTGTCAATCACCAGGCGCAGCCCCGTCGGTAACCCCACCATCAGCACCGTGGGCGACGGCACCAGGGACACCTGCACATCGGGGTAGATGCGCGGCGCATCGTGCGCCGCGCGGTCCAACAGCTCGGTGATGTCGAACGGGACGAAATCATCGACGGTCGTCAGCTCGCCCTGTGCCAGCCGTTCCAGCGCCGTCAGCGTCGCTTCGATGCGGCTCTGGGTGCGGATGACGTCGCCGATGACCTCCTGACGCTGCCCGGGGGGCAAGTCCAAGGTGGACAGCACCTCCAGGTTGGTGCGCATGGCCGTCAACGGGGTGCGCAGCTCGTGGGAGGCGACCGCGGCGAAGTCGCGGGCCGACTCGAGCGCAGCCTTGGTGCGCTGTTGTTCGTTGCCGATGCGGGCCAGCATTCCCTCGACCGCTTCGGCGATCTCCACGGCCTCACGCACACCGCGAACCTGGACTTCGTCGGGGCTGGACTGGGCATTGATGGCGCGGGCCTTTTGGGCCAGCAGCAGGAACGGATTGACCATGATCAGCGAAATCACCCAGCCGACGACGACCGTACCGCCGATGACGCTGGCACAGATCAACAACACCCGTAGGTGCAGTTCGTTGATCCGATGCTGGGCTTCGGCCAGCGGCGCGGCAAGCGCTATGGAGGCCGGACCCGCGGAGAAGGTACGGACGCGGTATTGCACCCCGTTGATGGTGGTGTTCGCATAGCCGTTTGGGAGTTCGGGCAAAACGATATTGCTGGGCACCGACACGGTCACCCCGGCAATGCGCGCGGTGCGCACCAGGTTGCCGTCCGGCGTGGGCCGATCGGGACTGGTGTGCTCCGCATTGTTGAGCAGGATGTTGATGTCGCCCAGGCTGCTGACCGAGTCGAGGCGACGGTCGAGCTGGCTGTACTGGTCGTTGGTGACGCCCACCCAGACCCACGTGCCCAGCAGGACAACGAGAGTCATCACCGACAGTGCGGCGACGATGACGATGGTGCGCAGTGACAGCACCCGCATCGGCAGCTGTACATGCGGTAACACGGGAATGTCAGGCTCCTTTAGTTAGCTGGCAATGCCAAGCCGACGTGGACGGTATCCGATGCGAAGCGGTGGCCCGGAGCCCCCTCGGGTTGCCGGGCACGGGACGGCGCCGCGGAGCTAGCGGCAGACACCAGGATGCCGGCTTGATGTCGGCAGGGCGGCAGGCAACATTTTTTTCCCCACGAAGGCACGGCTCGAATTCGTCGAGAGACATCAGCGCGTCGCAGCAGCGCTTCGCGGCTAAGAGGTCGGGCACGTTGCTGCCCGGGTGGCCTGGCATGGCTTCAGTATCCGTGATCAGCGGCGGATCGCCGGTTACGGCTTCCCCGATTCGACGGGTTTTGAGTTGGCGTTCCCCAAATCGCCCCTGATAGCCACGGTGCACGATCGATGCAATCTCAATTCTCCGATATGTTCGGCGGCATCAGAGAAAGCGGGCTGAGCTACCGTAATCGCTGCAGGGTCTCGCCGGGGACCTGGCGAGCATGGCAATCGGACTTTCTGGATAGGTCAGCCGCACATGGATATTCAACAGGTCGCCGACCAGCTCGAGATCACCGCATTGCTCAACACCTACGCTCGCGCGGTAGACGGCAAGGATTGGGCGACATACCGGTCGTTGTTCACCGACGATGCGCACATCGATTACTCGTCGGCCGGCGCCATCGCCGGGGGTCGCGATGAGGTCGCCGACTGGCTGGCTAACGGGTTCGGCGCAATTCCGATGAGCATGCACTACATCACCAACATCGAGATTCTCGAGAATACCGGTGACACCGCGACGGTGCGGGCCATGTTCTACAACCCCATGCAGCTGCCCGGCATGGATGAACTGAGCTATTGCGGTGGCTATTACCACCACGACCTGATCCGCACACCCGAGGGCTGGCGCAGCCGCCACCTTCGCGAAGAGAGTCTCTGGTTCGTCAATCCACCGCATTCAGCGCCTGGAGCAGAGAACACTGGAACCTAGGCGCGCAATGAATTTGCGGGCACCCGTGCGCCTCCCGCCGCTGGACAGGGTCACACAGTCAATACGGCCCCACCGGGAAGTGGCGGCACCGCCAGAGCCATTCACCTTCACCGAACTTTCCCATAAGGAGCATTGAGTGAAGCTCGTCTTCAATCTCCCGCACATGCTGCGACTCAAGGCGACCATGCAACCGTGGGAAGCGGCGGTGACGGGCGCCGATCAAACCCGCATGGTCAAATTCGCGGACCAATGGGGCTACGACATGGTCGCGGTGCCAGAGCATTTCATCATCCCGAACGAACACGTCGAGTTCTCCGGACCCCACTACCTGCAGTCGACGGTGGCCCAGGCCTACATCGCGGGAGCCACCGAACGGATACAGATCAATTCCTGCGTGACCGTGCTTCCACTGCAACACCCGATTGTGCTGGCGAAGGCGCTGGCCACCGCCGACTGGATGAGCAGTGGCCGAATGATGGTCACCTTCGGAGTTGGTTGGCTGAAACCGGAATTCGACTTACTGGGCGTGCCCTTCCACGAACGCGGTCGTATTGCTGACGAATACCTCGCTGCCATCGTGGAACTGTGGACCAGCGACTCACCGCAGTTCGACGGCAAATACGTGTCATTCAGTGACGTCGCCTTCGAGCCGAAGCCGATCCAGAAGCCACATCTGCCGATCTGGATCGGTGGCGATGCGGACGCCGCGTTGCGGCGGGCCGCGAAGTACGCATCCGGATGGTGGTCGTTCCTGACGCCCCCGGAGAAACTCGCCGAACGTGTGGACTTCATCAAGTCTCAGCCGTCCTACGATGGCCGGCCCTTCGATGTTGTCCACGGCATGACGACCACCCGTGTCGGCGAGGGCCACGCCGTCCGCGATGACCGCAACGCACGGCCGGACATGAGCAAACAGGAAATCATCGACCGACTGAGTTGGCTCGCAGAACAGGGCGTAACCGTCAGTGCAGTGCCACTGCCGACAGTGAGCGGCGTCGACGAATATCTCGAGTACGCGCAGTGGGTCATCGAGGAGATCAAACCCGAAGTTCCCTGAGAAACTTCCGGCCCGCTTCATGAGCCGGCAGGTCTTTCCTAAACAACGATCTAGCAGGACGGACTTAGCGGCGATCAATTCGTATTATCGGTCGACTGCTTGGCTGTAAAGAATTGCAGCACGAAGGGACGAATCGGTTTATGGCGGACACCGCACTCTTCAGCTTGGCCGGCCGCGTCGCCGTAGTCACCGGTGGCGCCAACGGCATCGGGTCCGGAATTGTCGATGTGCTGGCCGAAGCCGGCGCGACGGTCGTGGTGGCCGACCGCGATATTGACAACGCGAAGGCTCGAGTTGCCGCCCTGACCGAGGCGGGTCAGGACGCGGTAGCCATCAACGTCGACCTCGTCGGCGAGGCCGCGATCATCGCGGCCGGCGCCACGATCGCGGCAGACGTCGGCACCCCATGGCTGTTGGTGAACAACGCCGCGACCAGACCGACTCCGTTCGACTTCCAGGATCCGCGCGAGATCGGCTCTTTAGTACTGTTTTTCGCCTCGGATCCGGCCCGTGCGATCACCAATCAGGTGCTCGCCCTCGACGGCGGGTTCTCGGTCAGCTAGCTCACGCGCCGCCGTTGCTCCGACAGTGCCGCGATGAGTGCGCCGCACGAATTTGGCGAAGGCCCGCGCTGGCGCACGCACGCGGTAGTCGCACTCAAGCCCGGGAGGCGCCACTTTGCCTCGCCGGTGGTGAGTGAGTACTCTCTCACCATGCTCGCCTCTGGACGTGGTCGGCTACTGGCAGCAGCGCTGCAGCTCTTTGCCGCCAAGGGCTACGCGGCCACGTCCGTGGCCGACATCCAGCGGGCATCCGGCCTGGCGCCGGGATCCGGCGCGCTTTACAAACACTTCGGCTCCAAGCGTGAGCTGCTCGAGGCCGCAGTTGCGCACCGGATCGACAGCATCGTGGCCGCACGAGAGCAGTACGACGCCGGGCAGCCGGGCAGCGTCGAGCAGGCGGTGCGCACCGCCGGCCAGCTGATCTGGAACAACCTGAAACAGAGCGAGGATCTGCTCAAAGTCATGCTGCGCGAACCCGACGAGCTCGGCGATCTCGACGAGAAAACATGGCAGGTCATCACCGACAACGCCTATCAGCGGTTCGCCGACGAACTGGCCGCGTCCAACCGTTCCGGCCGCACGCACATTCCCGATCCCGAGGCGGCCGCGGCCGTCGCCATCGGGTCGTTGTCCTATGCCGCGACGCTGCAAGCGCTGACCGGCCGCTTGCCCGGCAACGTCGATGAAGATCGTTACTTCGAGGCGTGGGTCAGCCAGACCGTCAGCGTCCTCGCCCAGTACGGGAGCCCCGAAAATCTCTGAACACCAAACTATTTCAGGAGTAGAGCTGTGACGTTTTCACTGCAACTCAGCGACGACGTAATCCAGGTCCGCGATTGGGTGCACCAGTTCGCGGCCGAGGTCGTCCGCCCCGCCGCGGCCGAATGGGACGAACGAGAGGAAACGCCGTGGCCGGTGATCCAGGAGGCCGCGAAGGTGGGGCTCTACTCCCCCGATTTGTTCGCGCAGCAGGCGGCCGAGCCGACGGGTCTGGGCATGTTGACGGTGTTCGAAGAGTTGTTCTGGGGCGACGCCGGTATCGCGCTATCCATCATGGGCACCGGGCTGGCCGCAGCGGCGTTGGCGGGCAACGGAACTCCCGAACAGCTGGGCCGCTGGCTTCCCGAGATGTTTGGTACGCCCGACGAACCCAAGCTGGGTGCGTTCTGCTCGTCGGAGCCCGACGCGGGTTCTGACGTGGGCGCCATCCGCACCCGGGCGCGCTACGACGAGGCGGCCCGCGAGTGGGTTCTCAACGGCACCAAGACCTGGGCGACCAACGGCGGTATCGCCAACGTGCACATCGTGGTGGCGTCGGTCTACCCCGAGCTCGGCACCCGCGGCCAGGCCACCTTCGTCATCCCGGCCGGCGCCAAAGGCCTGGCACAGGGCCAGAAGTTCAAAAAGCACGGGATCCGCGCCTCCCACACCGCCGAGGTGGTGCTCGACAACGTCCGTCTGCCCGAGGACCACATCCTCGGTGGCCGGGAGAAGTTCGAAGCGCGGATCGCCCGGGTCAAGTCCGGTGCCTCCACGGGTGGGCAGGCGGCGCTGAAGACCTTTGAGCGCACCCGGCCCACGGTCGGCGCGATGGCCGTCGGCGTGGCACGGGCCGCCTATGAGTATGCCCTCGAATACGCCTGCCAGCGCGAACAATTCGGCCGCAAGATCGGTGAGTTCCAGGCGGTGGCGTTCAAGCTGGCCGACATGAAGAGCCGTATCGACGCGGCTCGTCTGCTGGTGTGGCGAGCCGGTTGGATGGCGCGCAACAACCAGGCCTTCGACTCGGCCGAGGGCTCGATGGCCAAGCTGGTGGCAAGCGAAACCGCGGTCTACGTCACCGACGAGGCGATCCAGATCCTGGGCGGCAACGGGTATACCCGCGACTACCCCGTCGAGCGCATGCACCGCGACGCCAAGATCTTCACCATCTTCGAGGGGACCAGCGAGATCCAGCGCCTTGTGATTTCACGGGCGCTGACCGGTTTGCCCATCCGCTGAGCACCACACTGGGCTGCCGCGGAGGGCACCAGACATGATGGGCGCATGACCACCGAGATCCGGGTCCTCGACAGTGAGGACGACCTCATCGCCGCGGCGAACGTGTTTCGCGCCGCCATGGTCGGGTTTCCACCGTTGGCGGGCCTGCCGCCCGGCCAGATCACCAAACTGCTCGAGCCGGGCCGCACCGTCGGAGCATTCGTCGGGGGACAACTCGTCGGCACCGCTGGCGCCGTGACGAGCCGGCTGACGCTCCCCGGCGGATCGATGGTGGGACACGCCGCCGTGACGCATATCGGGGTGCTGCCGTCATTCACCCGGAAAGGTATCGCCACTGAGCTGATGCGTCATCAGTTGTGCGACATCGCCGCACGGGGTGAGGTGGTGGCAACGTTGCGGGCGTCAGAGGCGACGATCTATGGGCGGTACGGCTACGGCGTCGCGAGTTCGTCGCAGACCGTAGAGGTTCAAACGGCACGGGCGGCGCTACGTCCGGATGTGGGGGCTGCCGGTCCGGTGCGACTGGTCGACGCGGCTGACGCATGGGATGTGCTGCCCCGGATCTACGCCGAGAATCGCCCGTCCCGTCCGGGAACCATCGATCGCCCGGAGGTGTGGTGGCAGGGCCTTAAGATGCGCACCGAATCATCCTCGGGGCCTTCACATGTCGCGATGCACGGCGAGCCGGGATCCGAGTCGGGTTTTATCCGCTACCGTCCCGTCGACACCGAGAAATGGTTCGTCAGCGACCAGCGGACCATCGTGGTCGAGGACTTCTTCGCCCCCACCACGGCGGCCTATCTCGGACTGCTGCGTTTCCTGCTGGGGCTTGATCTCGTTGACCGCGTGGTGTTCTGGATGCTGCCAGTCGACGATCCGCTGCCCTGGCTGCTGGTCGACCGGCGCGCCGTGCGGGTTACCGCGGTGCATGACGAAACGTGGCTCCGTGTCATCGATGCCGAGAAGGCGCTGGCGGCACGCCGATACGCCGGGGACGAAGCGGTCACGATAGCGGTCAACGATCCGCTGTTGCCGGGCAATTCAGCCCGCTTCACCATCACCGGCGGCGGTGCCGAACCGACCGACCGGCGCCCCCAATTGCATGTCGACGTCGAGGGGCTGGCCGCGGTTCTGCTCGGCGGGACAACCTGGCGCGATCTCGCCGTCGCAGGCCTGGCCCGCACCGACGACCCGGCCGCACTTGACGTGGCCGATCGGCTGTTCGCGGTGCCCGACGCGCCGTACGCCGGGTTCTTCTTCTAAGCGCGGTGGGTATGAAGATCGCGTGATCGTCATCATCGGCGCGGGGGTATGTGGGCTCGCGGCCGCCTATGAGCTGGCGCGGCGCGGGGAGCAGGCGGTTGTGCTCGAGCGCGGAAAGCCGTTCGCCGAGCAGTCCACCGGATTGGCGCGAATCTTCCGCATCGCGCATCGGCGCCCGGCGTTGTGCCGGCTCGCGATGGAGGCGCGCGCCGGCTGGCAGCGCTGGGAGGCCGAGTTCGGCGTGGGGCGGCTGCTCGGCTCGGAGGGCTTTATCGCGGTCGGCGCCGACGATGACTTTGCGGCGGCCATGACGGCGGCCGGCGCGGCGTTCTCCCGGCTTGACCGGGCCGAAATCGCAGCGCGGATCCCATTCGTGGCTGCGCCGTGGGAGACCGGTGTGCTCGATCCGCTCGGGGGCAGCCTGCGCATCCGGCGCGCGTTGAGCGCCTTGGCGCGGCGGGTCGTCATCCAGTGCGGCGAGGTCGAGTCGGTCGCCGACGACGGCTCGATGATCCTCGCGGACGGCACCGAGCTACGCGGCGATCGTGTGCTGATCTGCGCTGGAGTCCAGACTCCGGAACTCTTCGGCCCGCTCGACGTGGACTTCGCCCCGCACACTCGCTTCACCTACGAGGGCGCCGACGCGGCCGGCGCGGCGTGCCTGTCCGCGCCGGAGGGCTACGGGCTGCCGCTCGGCAGCACGGGCCGCTGGGCGTTCGGACAGGAGGTGCCAGACCCGGCGACTGTGCGCGCGCTGTTTCCGTCGCTGCAGCCCGTGGACCAGGTGGACTGCGTCACGGTTCGCGCCCCGTGGCTCGATGCCGGCGGCGACGGCTGGACGGTGGCGCGCCGCGGTCGCGTCGTCGCGTTCGTCGGCAGCAACCTCATGAAGTTCGGGCCGCTGCTCGGTGAACTGCTCGCCGAGGCGGTGCTGAGCGACGAGCTACCGAGCGACCTCACAGTTACCTGAATCAGAGTGTCTGCGGCGCAGGCATTTCAGTCGACTAGGTAAACGGCCGCCTCTTCGGGTCGCGCGAATCGGCCTCCACAACCACACCCCGCACAATGAGATCGACTGTGCCAGTGCTTGGTTAGACTTTACTTTCTCGGCAGGCGCCTCGCTCAAGATCCGGTGATTTCAGGGACGTTTGGCCCTAGGTCCGCGTCGTGGAGTCTCGGAATACTTGGGCGGCTTAGCAAATGCTGGGGCCGGTTACCGGACCCTTTGGAGGTAGTTGATGACCGCTGAAGCGCCGCCCACCATTGGCCTGCAGGCCCGCCGGCCGTTTCCGCCGCGGCTTGGACCGAAGGGCAGCCTAATCTACAAAGTCATCACCACGACCGACCACAAGATGATCGGGATCATGTACATGGTCGCGTGTTTCATCTTTCTTTTTCATCGGCGGCCTGATGGCGCTGCGGCCGCAATTTGCTTCATCATTTGCCTTCCTGAATCCGAGTAGTGGTATCTGTACACGAAATCGACTGATTTCAAACCCCTAGTCGTGATTTGCGCTGGTGAGCCAAGTGTTCGCACGTAGGCGTCGAACGAGAACGCCCGAGCCGCTGACTCAGTGAGGGCGGCGGGCGCAGCGGGTCCGATGCGACCCAGGGCTGCGGTAGCGTCGTTGTGGTGGAAGCGGATCCGGCCCATGAGACCGTTGCGCCTGAACCGTCGAGCGGGCTGAGTCCGGCATCCGTCTCTGATTCCACACCGCGCCCTCACCGCTGGGGTCTAGGCGCCTTCCTACTCGTCGAGCTGGTCTACCTGCTCACCGCGGCCTCGTTCGCATTTGTCCTCATCGGTCCCGGTCCTCTGTCGGCAGGCAAGCTTGCCGTTGCGGTGGGCGTCCCCACGGTGATCGCGGCCGGGCTGGCCTTGCTCATCACCAAGCTCCGCGGTAACGGTCCGCGCACCGACCTGCGGCTGCACTGGTCATGGCGGGAATTGCGGCTGGGGCTGATGTTCGGTTTCGGTGGACTATTGATCACGATTCCGGCTTCACTGGTCTATACCGTGATCGTCGGGCCGGACGCGAACTCCGCCGTAGGCAGGATCTTCGGTGATGTCAGGACCTCCTGGCCATGGGCGGTGGCTGTCTTTGTCATCGTGGTGTTCATCGCGCCGCTGTGTGAAGAGATCATTTTCCGCGGTCTGCTCTGGGGGGCAGTGGATCGACGGTGGGGGCAGTGGGTCGCACTCGTGGTCACCACGGTGGTCTTCGCCCTTGCCCATCTCGAGTTCACCCGAGCCACCCTGTTGGCAGTCGTGGCCATCCCGATCGCCTTGGCGCGGTTGTACTCCGGCGGTCTATTAGCCAGCGTCGTCGCACACCAGGTGACCAACCTGTTGCCGGGGATCGCATTGATGCTTGGTCTGGTCGGCGTCATGCCCTCGCACTGAGCAGGCGCAAGGCTGGTCTGGCTTATCACGAACGGGATGGCCGCGGCCGCGTGCCGATGGCTCGACTCCCTATCGACCGGGTTTTACACCCCCGCCAACCACGGCGGACTGCTGTCGGACCGGCTGTAGTGCTTCGTGTTTCTGGTCCGCTAGTTGCTCACCTCCAACCTGTGCCGCTGCACGGGGTATGACGCGATCCATCGTGCCGTCATCAGAGCTGTCCGAGCGGGTTAGGCCTGCGTGCTTGGTCATAAGCGGCAGCGGGTGGTTAACTGCGACCGTGCGCAGAGAACCGGTGCTGGCGAGACGCTTCTTCGATCGATTCGAGCCGGTGCATGCCGTGACTTATTTCGCGCCCGAGGCCAGGACGGCGTTGGACGGCCTGGGTTATCGGGGCTTCTGGATGGGCTACTTCGCCGCCCGATCGGCGCCGCTGGGCATCGCGTCACCAGAGCTGGTCACCGCGCTCTTCTATAACTTCGCTCCCGAGCGGGTCGCCAAGGCGTTGCCGGCTGCGTGGCAGATCGCCGGTCCCGAAGCGGCGTTGCGAGCCCGGGAGGAATCCGCGGTGGCGGCGTTGCGCCGCTACGGACTGGGAACGGACGAAAATGTCGGTGTGGCAGCCGAATTGGCGGGACGGGCGGCGCGCCAGGCACCGCTCGATGGACGTCCGCTTTTCGCAGCGAACCTGGCGCTGCCGTGGCCGGACGATCCGCTGGCCGCACTGTGGCACGCTACGACGTTGTTGCGCGAGCAGCGCGGCGACGCGCACGTGGCGGTACTCGTCGCCGCCGGTGTCTCAGGCCGCGAATCCAACGTCCTGCATGCCGCGGCGGGCGGGGTCCCTCGCGACTACATCGCGCGCACCCGCGATTACGACGAGGCGGCGTGGCGTCATCACGAAGAGCGGCTGGCCGAGCGGGGGCTGCTCAACGATGACGGGTCGCTGACCGCAGCCGGCCAGGAGCTGAAGGACCACATCGAGTCGGCAACCGACGAGCTTGCCCTATCGGCGCTCGACGCGCTCAGCGACGACGAGGTGGCAACGCTGTTCCAGGCGCTCACTCCCATCACCCGCGCCGTGGTCGCCGGCGCCGATGTCCCCACTCTCACTCCGATGACGTTGCGCCGTGACGAATTGCACGACGACAGCGCGCATTTGGTCGCTACCTAGCGACATTGTCTTGCTAATCGGAAGAGGCACCCCGTTGCCGCGCATCGCAGGGTGGTGATCACCTACAACCGTTGCGAAGAACTCGACCGGAGGCTTGAACGGCTGGCCGAACTGCCCGACGAGCCGCGGGTCATCGTCGTCGATAACACCATGTGTCCTGAGCGGTCTGCCAAGCAAGAGACGACCCGGAACCGTCGCATTCGCCGGACCCAGGAGGAACTGGAGGAAGGCAAGCGCCGACCCTGCTGCTGGCCGGGGTGCAAGCACCGCGAACGCACAGGCAGGTAGAGCGCTGACTCGGCTACGGGTGCTGTAGTGAGTACGTCAGTCGGGAAATGCCGTGTCGCCGGACGTCTTTCAGCGAGCCAGTGGCTTGTAGAAGACCAAGCCGTTTCCCTTGTTGTCGTAGACCACGGCACGGCGCTCGTGTGCGTCGTCGTACGGGGCTTTCACGATCCCACCACCACTGGCCTCAATCGCCTTCGCCGCGCCGTCGACATCAGCGGTCTTGATACCGACGACGACCTGCCCGGGTATGGGATGGTCCACCGCGGTCGCCAGCGCGAGTGTGATCGGCCCACCATCGAGGGCCGCGAAGTGGGCTCCGTCGCGGAATTTCAGCGACATCCCCAGGGTTTCGCTGTAAAAGCGGATCGATTCATCCAGGTCGTCGGTCGACAAGATGATCATTTTTACTTCGTGGTCGCTCAATGGTGCCTCCTGTGGCTAAATCGCCTCCAGACTAGGCCGGGGCTGCACTGAGTTGACTAGCGGGGCGTGTTGTCGTCAGGGCCTTGAGCTACCTCGACTTCGAGGGCGGCACCGGAGTGGCGAACACCAGCGCGACGGGGACGATGACATGTTCTGGGCCCAGAGACTGTCTGCTTTGCGCATGATGACCACGGGCCGGCAAGTAAACACCGCCACAAGAGATTTCAGCACGACCACCCCGCCGTTGCCGGATCAGGATGAGCAGCAGCCTGGCCGGCTAGCACTTAGGTGCCACCGGCCACGACATTGACCGCTTGATTCTCAACGTAATCCATCGGGGGTCCGTCCCCGTGTCCCATGTCGCGGTCGGCCACGGCAGTAGCCAGCACGATACCACCCTGGATTGTCCCGACAATATCCACTTCGTCGTTGACCGTGAAATGTGAAGTAGCGGAGGCGGGTTGGCTGCCGCCGTTGGTGATAACGGTGGTGTTCGGGGTGAGGAGGTAGGTCTGGGTGTACCCGTAGGCGCTGCGTGCGGTCACCGAGTGCGCCGCCACGGCGATCAGGGTTCCCTCCTGAGTCACCGGCTGCGGGGCCTGCGGCGGACCCTGGGTCGTCACAGCAGCATGCTCCATCGTCTTTTCGGGCTCGACCGCGTTGGCCACCAGCGCCAAGGTGGTGGCACAAAGCGTCGAAGCAGACGCGACGCCACACACCGCCGCAAAGCGCGACATCCTGCGCCGCGCACGCGGACCGCTCAGCGATCGTCTTCGCTCCGGTGATTCGGTCATGCGGTGCTTGGCGCCCATGGTCGGTCCTTCATACTGCGGTTTTGCGTCGAGGCACCTCGACACCTACCGAACAGGTCGTTGCGCGTGGTATTACCCGAGGCGCTGCAGGGTAAACGCGCCGGGCCTCGAGCCCACCGAGACGAGCGCAGTCAAACACCCGATGTCGAGCGGCGTCATCCCTGGTTGTAGCCCGAGCTTGCCCAGTGAGAGGTCGATCTTGGCGATCTGCGCCTCTTCGAGTGTCATGTCGTCGCGTTCGAAGTAGGCACAGCTATAGGTCCGCGTCGGATCCGGGAAAAGCCGGTAGAAATCGTCGGACAGGTCGTAGTGCGCCTGCACGTCCTCGAAATGTGGCTCTAAGCTGAGGTTCTCGCTGCGATTTTCGGGCAAGGCACAACCTCTGACGTTGATTCTTATGGGGCTGGGCGGCATGCGATCGAAGCCGATCGACTTGCTGATGTCCTAGTCAACCTGCCGGTTAACAGCGCCTGATGGTGAGCTCTTATCGGGTACGAAGCCGGTCCGGCTGCCTGCGAACATGCATTTCCGCCTCGCCGCATCATACGCGTCTACCCGAGCGGGCCCGTTGATCTTCATGGTGACGGTGGCCGGCTGGAAATCAAACGTGGCTAATCAGAACCGCGTGATACCCAGGCGGCCACTACTCGCCCATAGTTTGCCAAGTATGTTGCGGTACAAGATGATAGATAGAAACGCATTACCCGCTATTCGTTATAGGCGGAATCCTTTGCAGTGCAGGGTAAATGAATTGCCGATGCCTTCAGCCTGATAAGCCCTGGCAGTCGCCCCCAACGGTTGAATTTCGCGCTATCGGACGGCGCAATATCGATCCGCCGAGACCGATGGTGTCGAGTGCGTCGCCATAGCCGGTTGACTGGCTCTGCAATCCTGGGACACGATGGCCGCAAGCCGTAGCGGTCAGGGGAAAGGCTGGGCGTCGGAATGGCTGACATCACCATGTTGATCCTCGCCGACCATGATTGGTTTCGCGAACAATTCGCCAAGCTGGACTACCTGCAGGCGCAGACGCCGGTCAACCAGGCCAGCCTCGAGCGGGTATGGCGTCCGCTCGCCGACAAGCTGGACGTACACGCATACATCGAAGAGAAGATCTTCTATCCGCAACTGCTGAAGCGCGGCACCGACGATGCCGAAGGCGAGACGCTCGATGCCATCGGCGACCACAACGACATCCGCGACGGGGTGCGCGCCGCCAACTCGGCCCGGGTCGGCACTGAACAGTGGTGGGCGGCGGTCGGGCACACCCGACAGGCCAACGACGACCATATGAGCGAAGAGGAGCGGGAAGGACTGTCGGACTTCCGTCGAAGTGCGCCAATCGGCCTTCGTGAAGCACTCGGCCAGCAATACAGCGAGTTCATGGCTTCGCATCCCACCACCAAGGGGTTGCCGATCACGGACCGCGACCCGAAGCGCTACGTTGAGGATGTTGAGAAGGCCCCGCAGTCCAAACCGAAGGACTCGTCGCTTCGCATCGGCAGCCTGAAAGGCAAATGAGCTGCGGCTTAGCGAGGAATCAACCTATCTTCGGCCTAGCCAAGTCGCTGCGACGGGCTTCGCTTGATCGACGAGAAGTTCGTTGGAGGCGCAAGTTGTTCGGCGCATGTGGGTTGTGGGTACGCCACTTGTCGATGAACACGCGACGCCGCCGCCGGAGGAAGTGGTCGCGCAAAGAGATCAGGGTCACCGAACCGGCGATGCGGCAAACCGTTGCCGGGACCGCGATCGGCAACTTTATGGAGTGGTATGACTTCGGGGTCTACGGCTACATCGCCACCACGATCGCGCAGGTGTTTTATCCCGGCAATAGTGTGAGCCCAGTCCACCTCATCGCCACCTTCAGCACACTCGCGGCGGCGTTCGTGGTGCGTCCGCTCGGCGGGTTCATTTTCGGTCCGCTAGGCGACCGCATCGGACGCAAGCGGGTTTTGCTGATCACGATCCTGATGATGACGGTGGCCACCACCATGACCGGCCTGTTGCCCGGCTACAACGCCATCGGCATCTGGGCGCCGATCCTGCTGGTAGTGGCCCGTATCCTGCAAGGCTTGTCGACCGGCGGCGAATACGTCGGGGCGATGACCTACGTCGTTGAGCGGGCACCGGACAATAAACGCGGCATGATGGTCGGGTTTTTGCCGACGGGCAACCTGGTCGGATTCGTGCTCGCCGGGCTGCTGGTGACTGCGCTGCAGACCTGGCTGTCGGACGCCGACATGCTGGCCTGGGGCTGGCGGATTCCGCTACTGCTGGGCACGCCGTTCGGCCTGGTCGCGCTCTATTTGCGGCTGCGGCTCGAGGAATCACCCGCCTACGAGGAAGCGAGCGATAGCGCCGAAGCGTCGGGCGACGGCGGCCGGCAGCAATTCCGGCACACAGTCGTGGAGCAATGGAGGCGCCTGCTGCTCTGTGCGGCTCTCGTATTGACCTCTCAAGTCGCCGATTTCATGCTCACCGGATATTTGCCGACGTACTTGAAGGTGTTCGTCCGCGTTGGTCACACCGCCGGGCTGGTGATGATCGTGGCGACCTTGACAATCCTGATGGCTTCGGTGGTGCTGGTCGCAAGGTTGTCCGACCGCATCGGCGTCAAACCGATCATGTGGACGGGCTGCGGGCTGCTGATCGGGGCTTCGATCCCAGCGTTTTTGCTCATCCGCTTCGGCACTATCTATCCGGTGATCTTCATCGGCGTGCTGCTGATCGGACTGATGGAACTCTGCTTCGATAGCACTGCGCCCCAAACGCTGCCGGCACTATTCCCCACCAGGGTGCGCTACGGAGCCCTGGCCATCTCTTACAACATCTCGATATCGGCCGTGGGCGGCACCACCCCGCTGATTGCGCAGGCACTGATATCCGGCACCGGCAACGTGATGGCGCCGGCCTACATGCTGATCTTCGGGGGCCTGGTGGGCGCCGTCACTCTATTGTTCACACCGGAAGTAGCCGGCAGGCCGCTGCCAGGCTCCGGGCCTTCGGTCGAAAGTGAGCGGGAGGCTCGCGAGTTGGCCGACGACGTGAGTTAGCGGGCCGGTAGCAGGCCACGGCTTCCGCACGGGCCGAGCGGTCGGAACCCGCGCCTGAAGTTGATCTCGCCGTACGACGCGCTGGCCGAGACCCGGCAGCCCAACCTGCCCGCCACGGTCGACGAATACCCGAACTGGCGGCTCCCGCTGCCGGAAACCCTCGAGCAGCTGCGCGCCGACCCGAGGGTCGCCGAGATCACCGCCGCCTTTCTGGCGGTCGTCGTCCACGACAGCCAATAGGACCGACTCCAGAAGGTTCATTCGCGTTTGGCCGACGCCTGTTTCGGTTAGAGGACATGTGTCAGGTGAATGGCACAGCCGGAAGGAACGGGAGCGAACCCACGAAAAGGCTGACGGGGCAGTGTTCATCAAGTGGTCGAGACTCCCGAAATGCGACATGCCTTCAATTCTCTATGCGCCCTGCGTATTTCTTCAACACGCAAAGAGTCGGCACCAATGAGCAGCGGAGTGTGCCAGTACCGTCTGCGGTAGCTTCAAACTTGTTGTTTTCCAACTAGATCTGTGTCCGTGACGTAATCCAAGTACACGCTGGTGCCGTTGGGGCGCGCACTGATGGTGCAGTGATCGGCGAGAGTGCGCATCAGCATGATGCCGCGCGGGGCCCGGGGATCGGTGGCCTTCTTCAACGAGGGCTTCTGCCAGCTTCCGCCGTCACTGACGCACACCCGGATCGACTGCGCGGCGGGATCGTAGCCGGCCTGTAGCCGGCCCTACGTCACCACCACGCGAATGTCGTCCGCATGCTCGGCCAGAAACTCGGCCCGCTGGGAACCGTCGGGGAGCTTGGGGATGTCGTAGCGCGCGAACAGCTCGCCTTCGAACGTCCGCTCAAACTCGCCGACCCGTAGCACGTTGCTGGTCTTCTTCACGGTCATGCTTTCATCATCTGCCAACTCACCGGTGGTGCCGGCGGGGCTAGCGGCCCCGCCGTCAGCGAAATATTCAGACGTCGGCCGTGGTTGTTTGGTCCGACGGTGTTGTGCATTCCCCCGGGTACCACATCAGAACCGTCGCTTTGAGCGACCACTTGCCGAGAGGCGCGAAGACGGCACCGTCCCCTCTTTACTCTGTCCTTGCAGTTGACCCGGTGTTTCGTTGTGCGGGAAGCAGTTGCGATGCGGCATGGTTGAACATCAAATGCGCATTGGAGTTGTGTTCCCGCAAACCGAGCTCGGTGGAGACCCCGCAGTCGTACGTGCGTACGGGCAGCGCGTCGAGGAACTCGGATTCACCCACATCCTCGCCTACGACCACGTCGTGGGCGCCGACCCGAAAGTGCATCAGGGCTGGCAGGGCCCCTACAACATCGACTCAACGTTTCATGAGCCGTTCGTCATGTTCGGCTACCTGGCGGCGGTCACCTCACTGGAACTCGTCACCGGCGTCATCATCCTGCCGCAGCGGCAGTCAGTGTTGGTGGCCAAGCAGGCCGCCGAAGTGGATCTGCTCACCGGCGGGCGGTTCCGGCTCGGTATTGGGCTGGGCTGGAACGCCGTCGAGTACGAGGCGCTCGGCGAGAAGTTCACCAACCGCGGCAAGCGCTCCGAAGAGCAGGTCGAAATCATGCGCAAGTTGTGGACCGAACGGTCGGTGACCTTCAACGGCAGGTACCACACAGTGACCGGGGCGGGCCTGGCACCAATGCCCGCCCAACGGCCGATCCCGGTGTGGTTCGGTGCGGCCTCCGAGCGTGCCTACGAGCGCGCCGGACGGCTGGCGGACGGCTGGTTTCCGATGATGGGCCCCGGACCCGGTCTGGACTACGCGCGTGAGCAGGTGGAGCGCGCGGCAGCAGCCGCGGGCCGAAACGCCGGCGGCCTCGGGATGGAAGGCCGGGTCACCTGGACCGGCGACCGCGACAAAGCCGCGGCCGAGATCGCCGCGTGGAAAGCCGCTGGGGCGACTCACGTGTCGGTGAACACCATGAACGCCGGCCTGGCGAACGTCGACGATCACCTCGCCGCATTGGAGCGGGTAGCCGCCGACCTCAAGTAGCGCCGCGCCTCTCCGCGAATCATCGGGCTACAGGATGGCGTCGACGAGGCGATCGACTTGGTCGATGGATGAGACGGCGGGGTGGAAGAGCAGTCGATCGAAGCCCAGATCGCTGTAGGCACGGACGGTGCCGCTCGCATCGTCGGCGGAGGTGAGTATGTCGGCCTCTAGCAAGATTCAGCTCAGCATCAACCGCGTGTCGCGGGGTTGAAGACCAAGTCGGCTGTCAACGAGCGTGAAGGGCGCCGCTGGCGGGCTCCGCTGACTAGCTGGCGGGAGGCGCGCTTCGAAAAGAGCGGGGACATCGACGAATTAGCTCCGTTTGGGGCTGCCAGGGATCTCCTCGACCAGGGTCAGGTGGACGCCGCGGCGGTTTCCTTTTGACAGCTTATTCACCGTATTCCCATGGCCTTTGGGTTCGACTGGGTGGTCCGTGGCGCGGCGAGCGAGCCGGCCCGTCTCGACCGCATCATTGATCTGAACCTTTCCGCCGGTGGCGTGGTGCTGTCGTTGCCAGTCGCTAATCGCCTGGTGCGCTGCGTGATCGAGATAGTTCGCCACAATATGGACGGTGACCGTGGTGCGTTCCGGGACAGACGCCAGCACGCCCGTCAGCCGGGGCAGGGAGAGGAATGTACACGCGCCCTCGACGACCACGTGCCATTCGTCACCGGCGGGCGTGGCCTCGACCCTGGCCCGCACCACCCGCCATCCGGTCAAGGCGACGGCCAGGGCGAGTCCGATCATGACGCCGTGCAGCAGGTTGAGGAAGACGACGCTGACCACGGTCACTAGGTAGACGGCGAGGTCGCCATTGCGAAGTGCGGTCTCGATGTGCGCCGGCTTCAGCAGCTCAATACCGATGACGATGAGTAGGCCGGCGAGTGCTGCGGAGGGGATCTGTTCGACCAACCCCGCGAAGGGTAGGGCGAACAGCAGTATCCAGACCCCGTGCATGATCGTCGAGGCACGAGTTTTCGCGCCCGCGTTCACATTGGCTGCGCTGCGCACGATGACGCCGGCGACGGGAAGCCCGCCGATTGCGCCCGACGCAATGTTCGCGGCGCCCTGGCCAATCAGCTCGCGGTTGAAGTCGGTGCGTGGACCGTTGTGCATTCTGTCGATCGAAACCGCAGTCAGCAAGCTCTGGATGCTGGTGATCAGGGTGACGGTAATTACCGCGATCGCGACGGCTCCCCAATTTCCGTCGGGCAGCACCGGCAGCTGCAGTGCGTCCAACACCGAGCCCTCCAGCATGATGCGGGAAACGTGGAACGGAAACACCACCGAGATAATCGTTACGACCACGATGGCGACCAATGGCCCTGGAATACCGGCCACTCGAGCCGGGACCCAGCGCCAGGCGATCAGAATGGCGACCACAAGCAGGCCCAAGAGAAGTCCCGGCCGGTGTGCACCGAGAATTTGCGCAGGTAGACCCGTGACATTGGTCCAGGCCGAGCTTTGGGACTTGCCGCCCAGCAAGACGTGCACTTGCTGTAGAGCGATGGTGATTCCGATGCCGGCCAGCATGGCGTGCACGACGACCGGTGAGATCGCCAGTGCGGCGCGCGCAACGCGGCTGAGTCCCAACAGGACTTGCAAAACACCGGCGGTGGCGGTGATGAAACACGTTACCGCCCAACCGAAATGCGACACGAGATCGGCAACAACGACGGTTAGCCCGGCCGCCGGACCGCTGACCTGCAATGCTGATCCGCCAATGCATCCGGCGACGATCCCCCCGACGATCGCTGCAATCAGACCCGCGAGCACCGGAGCGTCCGAAGCAATCGCGATCCCTAGCGACAATGGAAGTGCCACCAGGAACACCACCAACGACGCGGGCAAGTCGTTCCGGATAACGGCGCGGAGCCGGTCAATTCGTGACGGCACCCCCTCCTCAACACCTGGTTCGCCGAGCCGTTCGGTATGTTGCATCGGTCCCTTTCCGGTTAGGCATAAGTCGGCACACTCCAGCATCCGCCCGTATCGCGGTCAACATTATCGACGTACAACATTCATTATCGACGTACAACATTGGAGCACAGGCGATTACAACCTTCCACGGATTCCGTTGTTCGGCGAGGGACGCCTGGCTTCTGCGTTCGAAGGTATGTGGACGGCTAAACGCGGGTCAACCTGACGAGCCGAGCGCATATCGAATGCAAATCTTTTGATTGCGCTGTTGCGGCCGGTCCGATCATCCAGATCCATGACGTTCATGATGGAATAGCGCCATCCATGGGCGCGAAACCAGCTACCCCAAAACGTATTTCGATGTCTTGGTGGAGCTACCCAAATTCGGCAATCTTGCCTGAGGCCGGAATCGCCCTGCACCGCTCGACAAGTTCAGTGAGATGGTGGTCGTGCCCGTCGCCGGCGGGGACCGGCAAGATGAGTCCGGTGCAGAGCCCTGAGTACCACTGCCTCAGAATGTCGGGTATTTCCTGGTAGGTGCCTTGGGGCAGAACTTGGTTCATCACTTCGTCGGTGAGGTACTTTGACAGATGGCTCCATTCGCCACGGCGTGCCATCTGGCTGAGCGCTTCGCCGATCTCCCCCAAGCCGAAGCGCTCCAGCTGGCGACGATAGGCAGGTGTGCTGTAGAGGAAGGCCAATTCGGAACGACGCGGCTCGCGCTGTTTCTCAAGAGCGTCACGGGTGGCGGCCAACATGGGTTGAGGGTTGGCAACGACAGCTGGGGCCTGCGCACGTCCTGCGGCTTGGGCGCCCTCGGCAATCGCCGTAAGGGTGTGTGCCGTCAGGATCAGCGGGTGCGAGTTGGTCGGATGACACACGAGGCCGTCCGATAATCCGCCGGCGAGGGCGCACATCTTCCGGTTGACCCCACCGGTCCAGATTTGCGGGATGGGGTTGTCGATCGGGCCGGGGTTGAAGTACGGCTGTAATCGGTTGAATCGGTAGAACTTCCCTGCGTGGTTGAGTGGCTCACCTGTTTGGAACGCGTGGAAGATGGCGCGCAGCGACTCGATGTAGTCACCCAGACGCGACACGGGCTCTGACCACGGGGTGGAGAAGCGGCCGGTGATGTTGCCCTTGACCTGCGAGGCGATCCCGAGCTGGAAGCGGCCATTGGAGTATTTCGCAAGATCCCAGGCGGAATACGCCATGATCATTGGACTGCGGGGAAACGCCAACGCCATGCTGGTCCGGACAGTCAGGTGCTTGGTGCGAGCCAGGGCCATTGCTGCGATGGTGAATGGATTATGGATGGTTTCGGAGATGTGGATGACGTCAAAGCCGATGCGCTCCATACGTGACGCCCACTGACCGATCTCGGTTAGGCCCATCCGGGCCGGAGCTGAGGCAATGATTTCCATGGGAACGCCGCCTGGCCCGCTGGCACTCATCGCGCGAGTCCGCTAACGATCAGTGCGGTGGTTTGCTCCACCCAGGCGCCGTCGAGTTCTCGCTCGTTGGCCATCGCCATCATCACCGTGCCACCGATCATGTCCAGCAACACTCGGGCATTGACTCCCTCGGCGGCGCGCCCCTGGGCCGCCGCCTTGTCGAGGAAGTTCTGCAGCAGAAGGTAGGTACTGTCCTGAAGGCGACTCAGCAGACGAGCCGATAACCCCGGCTCCGAAGGCAATTCGGCCATGAGTCCAGTCATCGCGGTATGCACCGCCGGTGCACTGAACAGGTCGATCGCAGCCCCTATCAGGGCCCGAACGGCGGCCTCGACATCGCCGGCCAACGGTAATTCCGCGCTCGGCGGCGTAGGGAACACCGCCTCGTAGACGAGTTCCACCTTGGTGGGAAAGCGTCGGTACACCGCTGGAGGGGTCGCTCCCGCACGCGCGGCTACCAGCGGAATGGTGAGTCGGCTATAGCCAACTTCCTCGAGCAATTCGACCGTCGCGCGCAGCACTGCCTCATCGATCCGGGCGTCGCGCGGCCGTCCCTGCGATCGCACCCCGCTACGCCGGCCCTGACTGATTTCCCCCTTTGATTTCATTACGTTCAGATCGTAACATTTCTTGCGGGGAGCCTCCGGTACCGACGAGTCGAGATCCGGCATCCATGCGGGCCGGGGCAACGAGGCCTATCCCAGTTGAGGAGTGATCGACCATCGCAATCGAAACGCCCCCCAGACCGCTACCCATCCGCATCATGAATCGCGGTTACCGGGTGGCGCGCCTGCTGGGGGCCCGTCCGCTGCCCTTGCGTAAGTACGCGCTGATGGATCGGGCCAGCCGGCGCGCGGGAGGTCTGACCGATTTCGGTGAGCCGCGCTTCGAAGAAGGCCTGAATCGTCTGATCGACTCGATCGAAAACGAGGATCGCCTCAACGGGTTTGGCCGCATCCTTGCCACGTCGCACATCACCAATCTGTTGCGCCAGCGCCTGCTCTTTACCGGGCACCTGCGCCAACATCCGGAGATCCGCAATGAGGTCATCGAGAAGCCGATCTTCCTCGTCGGCGCACCCCGCACAGGCACGACTATCACCCATCACCTGTTGAGCCAAGACGACCGCTTCCGCTTCCCGATCACCTGGGAGTGCGATGAACTGCATCCGCCTCTGGATCCGGCAACGATGCACTCCGATCCGCGGATCAAACGCAGCGCCAAGCAGATCCGTCGAAGTCTCTCGCTGGCTCCCGATCTCGATGCCGCCCATCCGATTGGCGCGTGGGAGGCCCAGGAATGCGCGCTATTGCACGCGTATGCCTTCCACAGCCAAACCTTCCACGTGATGTTCAACTGCCAAGGCTATGACCGGTGGCTGGCCGAGCAGGACCTCACCTGGGTGTACGAGGAGCAGCGCCTGCTCCTGCAGTACATGCAAAGCGGAGGCTTACGCCCAACGGAGAGCTGGCTGCTCAAGACACCGCCGCACATGGAGAACATCGACAAGATCCTGGCGGTCTTCCCCGATGCCCGGCTCGTCACCACATACCGCGAGCCCACCGAGATCGTCGCCTCCAGCTGCAAGCTTGCCGGCACCGTCTTCGGGATGGTTGAAGATGACGTCGACTGGCACGGCCATGGCCGATACATGCGCTGGCGCACCGGCACAATGCTGGCACGCAATGTCGAACTACGTCACCAATACGCAAGCAAGTCAACGCAGTTCATCGACTTTTCGATGGATCGCATGGTGCGTGACCCGATGTCCTGCGTGGAAGAAATCTACAAATACTTCGGCATCGAGCTCACTGATCAGACCCGCCGCAAAATGAGTCGGTTCATGGACGAGCGCGCCATGGCCAAGCGCAAGCCGCACATCTACTGTGCCGAGGACTACGGGCTGAACATCGACGAACTGTGGCCCGCATTGCAGTTCTACCGCGACTTCTACGGAATCGAGGACAGCCGTGACCGATGAATCCCGGGAACTCCTTCGTGCAGCCTGGGGGCGCTTCCGTGACCTGCACGACGACCTACTCGAACTCGCCCTGTCCCAGGGCGATCTCGACGAAGGCTCCGCCGCGGCACTGCTGGGACGCCTCGTCGGCCACATCCAATACATGGGACTGCAACTGCACGGCGATCCAGCCCGTCCGAGGCTGATCAACGGCCAGTACTCGCCGTGGAACTGGGGCCACTCCAACCCCGACACGCTCTATCTGACGGCGCGCATCGATGACGCGCACGACTACCGCATGTACGGCACGCTCGGCTCCGTCGCGCAGACGACCTTCGGCGTCTACGCCGGCAAGGACGACCGGGCCCAGGCGGTGAAAGCGCTTTCGGAGGACCTCGTCGTCAACGATGACGGGTCGTTCGAGATCCATTTCAGCCGCGAAAAGATGAGTGACACGAACTGGTTTCAACTCCCAGCCGGTGCTGACTCCTTCTGCTGTTACCAAACCTACGGAGACTGGGAACACGAAAACAAGGGCACCATCCGCATCGAATGCCTAAACCCAGGCGAACTCGCCAAGCCCGAAAAACTCGAGCAGTCGATCGCGGCGTTCGACGCGCATCTTGACGCATCCCGCGAGTTGTTCACCATGTGGGTCAAAGACATTCCCTCGAGGGTCTTCGGCGCACTGCCCAAGAACTTCGCCATCCCCCCAATGCAGCCTCCCTCAGCCATGGCCGGGGCGTGGTTCGTCCCGATCGCGTGGGAACTCCAGGACGGCCAAGCCCTGGTAATCGACTACGAAATCCCCACTGGCGCACCGTACGTCGGTATCTGCTTGACGAATCGATGGAGCGAAATGATCGATATCGAAACCCGCCAGACCAGCCTCAATCTCGCGCAATCCCAGACCGACAACGGTCGGGTGCGGATCCTGCTGTCCACCGAAGACTTCGGCGTGCACAACTGGCTCGACGCAGGGGGCTACCGCGGCGGCGTGGTGACGTGGCGCGCAAGTTCCCGGGATCAGCCGGCCACGCCGACGATCACGGTCATTCGCGTGGACGGGATCGACGAGTATTTCGGCTCCGAGCAGCGGATCAGCGCGGGCCAACGAGCGCGCGCCATCGAGGCGCGGCTCCGTCACTTCGCGCAGCGAAACGTCCCGTGAAGACGAGCGTAAGACGACAAGCAGGATGATGACCGACATCGCGCGCACCAGCGAGTGGCAGTGCGACGCCGATGCGGTGTTGCTTGACGCTCATTGGAAGGCCGAAAGGCACGCCCAGCGAAGGCGAAAGATGCCGACGACGACCGCTGACGCCACCACTTCGCAGTGGTGATGGCATGACGCCGAACGCGTCGCAATGGAACAGTTTTCACAATCTGACCCGGGGCAGCGTTTGCCGTTAGCCGGCGCCCCATTGAGGAATGTTGCGTGAGCGGCGGATCGTGCATCGTGGCGGCGGAGAGGTGGCATTGTCGAGCTGGTCGGCAAAGAGCGCCACCTCCTTGGCCGAGTTCTAGGACGCCGTCATGATGCTTTGGCGTACCTGCGAACTAAGTCGTCCTCCCGGAACGTGCTTGTGTGCTGCAGGCCATCGTCGTCCCGGCCGAAAAATGTCCACTGCCGTGGAGTTGTCTGCGGCCCGCTGATCAGCTTGACGGTGTAGCGCAGTTCGGTGGGACGTATCGTGCCGATGATGTCTCCAACCCGGACCTCCGACGGATGAATCTGGGGTGCGTCGCACCAGTTCTGTATGGCCATGTCACCCGTCCTCACTTGTTGCTGCCACACTACCCGCAATCCGCGTCAGTCGCCGACAGGGGGCAGATCGGCCGTTGGCGCCCGTGAGGTACGGCCGGTGCATGTCCCCGGCAGCGCCGCGGCCGAGACTTCGCCGCAGTACTGAGACGCCGGGCCGATCTCGGCCCGCCGCTTCAGTGCGCGGTGGCGGCGCTGAGCAGATTCAGCTGTCGCTGCTCACCTGACCAAACCCATCGGAGCCGGCGACGCGGCTGGCGGCGTAGTGTCAGGTGTGAGCCGTTTCGTTGTCAGCGGTGGTCGACCGCTATGGAGTGGGTGAGAACCACGGGCAATGTGATTCCTCCGTCGCCCCGCGCCTGTGGGGCGGTCGATGCCGACGCTGAAGGAACTACCCAGTGGATTGCGCAGCCCTACCCGTGGTGCTAATCCCAACCCGATTTGTCGCGCGCAACTGGCGCAGCACCCTGATCGTCGCATGCACTCGGTGCCGACACCGACACGTCCGATGAACTATCCGCCGGGGCGCCGAAGCCGATCCAACCCCGTACGGCTCTGCGTGGCTCGCCAGTTAGGCCGCGATATTGACGGTGCGTGGTGGCCGCGCGCAGACCGCATCACGACCGAATTGCCCACCCTCGTTGCTGCCCTGACCCCCCTGCTTGGCGACATCGACTCCATCAACGTCAACTGGCCACCGCTACAACGACCGCCCGACTTCAACTGGCCCGGATGGGAACACAAACGCCAGCACGTGATGACGGTCAACGGCGGGGAGACTTGCGTCAATCTGCTGATCATCCCGTATACGACGTACAGCGGGCTCGCCCTGATGGTGCTGCGCCGCGCCGCCAACCTGCCCATCGACCCCGCTGACCGCGGCAAATCCGCATTCCTCACCGCCGGCTCGATCCTGCAGGCCGCCCAGCAACAACGCACCTTTGGCTGCCACCGGTCCGCACCGACACATAACCGGAAGGCAGCACAACACTGACACCCGGAGTGGTCGGGCTCCGTGCCACCGGGATCGCCGGTGAGACACCGTAAGAAACTCCGCACCGCGATCGTTACCTGAATCGAACGCGCTGCGTTGGCCGAAGCGTAGGCGAGAGGCACGGCGACAACAGCAACGGCGGTCGCCGGCGGTAGGTTCTCATTCTCCGTGGCGGATCGCGGCTGCTCCACCCCCGGTAAAAGATGGTCCACGGCGCAGCGAGCGCGAGAGACTGAACTGCGCCGGGCCGAATTCCGATGACCGCGCCAGTGGCCACGTAGCCGCGGCCTCGGAATCCTCTTCTGCGCGATGACGATCGGATGGTGTCGCCGTCGCGACTCAGGCCAAATAGGCCGGCATGGTTTCCCAGCCGCGCACGGTAGAGGGTGGTCGACATCCGAGCCTTCGACATATCGACGTCCCATTCCGGGAACCGATTCAGGATCTCCTCGAGGGCGATGCGGCCTTCCAGCCGGGCCAGCGCCGCACCCAGGCAGTAGCACCCAGGCAGTAGTGGGCCCCTACGCCGAAGGACAAATGCGAGCGGGCGCGGCGATGGATGCCGAAAGCATCGCCGTCGGGCGGGAATTGCCGGTGATCGCGATTGGCGGCGGCAGCTCGGCGCGGGTGGGTCGGCGGATGTTCCCTGTCTCATCCTCGAACTCGACGTTGAGCAGTTCGGTCATGATGTCGTCAGAGGGATGCTGCAGTTCACAAGTGGATGTACTTCTACGATGATCAAAGGCATCATTCGGCGATCGGCATGCTCAGCCCAATCGCCTTGCCGCATCGCGGGTTTGTCTCAAGAAGCGCTGCACTTCCTAGCGGCGATCGTTCTCAGCTTGAAGGGAGCGGTCTGAAATTGTCGGGGAACGATCTACGTGAGCATGGCGGGGGCTACCGTGTGCGACGCGATGGCCCCGGCCTCGCTCAGCTTCACTCCGGCACCTTGATGCTCTTGGGCACCATGCACGCCACGGTCTTGTCGCCGCCGGTCCACCGGTCGATCCGGCAGTCGAGGACCATCGTGGCGAGGTGGTAGGCGTCGTTGCGGGTGATGTCGAGGTTGCTCGCCATCTTGTCCAGCGCCGCCCAGGCAGCGGTCTTCATGGCGTCGAGCGCCTTCGGCGCGGTCCCGGTGGAGACCCACTCGGTGGCGGTGTCGTGGGTCGGGAGGTTCGGCGCGCGCGGCGCGTCGGGGTTCTTCGGGACTACGCAGTAGGTGCCGAGGACCTCGTCGACCACCTCGGAGATGCGGCAGTTCCAGGTCTTGTACATGGCGCTCGTCGCGTCGGCCTCGGAGAGGTGCTGCTTGTCCATGATCAGCTTGACCGTCTCGGACTTGTTGATGTCGAGCGCCTTGTCGAGGTCCTCGTCGTAGCCGACCGCGACCCAGCTCGTCGACGTCTCGACGGTCGGCCAGTCCTGCGACTGGTGCTTGATCACGTTCACGGTGATGTTGAGCTCCGGGTACCAGGTCTCGAGCGCGTCGAGGTCGATCTCGCCGTTGCCCTGCTTGGCGTGCGAGTCGCCGGTCCAGATCAGCCCGCCCTTGACCTGAACGGGCAGGTACGTGGTGGTGCCGGTCTGCATCTCCGGGAGGTCCATGTTGCCGCCGTACGGGCCCGGCTGCTCGGTGCTGCACTTGCCGTCGGTGCAGTAGGAGCTGGTGGTGTCGGAGCGCCCGACGGCGAGGACGCCGGGGAACGGCTCGAGCGGCACCAAGACGTTCGGCGCGAAGCGCATCTGCATCTTGTCCGCGTCCAGGTAGTAGCTCGTGACCTCCTCGGGGAACTTGCCGGGGAAGAGCCCCTTGTCCTTGGCGGTGTTGTTCGTCGCGTAGTTGGGGAGCCGGATCCGGTTGATGTGGATCGCCAGGACGTCGCCGGGCTCGGCGCCGTTGACGTAGATCGGTCCGGTGACCGTGTGCGGCCCGCGGTTCTTCACCGCGCCGTTGATCTTCTCGATCTGGCCCTCGGTGATGCCGGGAGCGACCTGCCCGCCGCCCGCAGGCACCGTCTGGATCGCGACCGTGTCACCGGAGTCGATGCGCAGCACGGGCGCGATGTTGTTGTCGTAGACGCCCCACTGGGTCGTCTGCGGGGTCGCCGCGAGCATCCAGAACCGGTGCCCGTTCTTCGAGAGCGCCTTGGCCTCCATGTGGGCCTGGTCCGGCGGGCCCTTGAGATAGGTGACGGTGTAGTCGGGGTACGGGCTGTCCGGATCCGTCGCGGCGCCGTTGGGGCCGGACCCGCATGCGGCAAGCAGCGCGGAAATCGTCACCCCCGTCGCCGCGGTCAGCGCGATCTTGCGGGCCTTTCCCATCATTCGTTCTCGCTCCTCAATGCATCTCGGCTCGACGGGCGATCGAGCAGCCAGGTTGGGCGCATAAGAACCTATCAACGGGTTGTGGTACGCAAGTAGTAGTAGTAGTCGAGTTGTAGCTACTCACGTTCGGCTGCATCTGCTCGAACCGCTGGCCTGGACGTTTGCGAACTGTCTGACGTTCGACCGCACTGCCGTTCATTTCACTAAATGCTCTAATTCCTAAGCCCTCAGGTCGACCTCGTTCGCGTTCTTCTGGTGGCCTGCGCGGCAAGCGGATGCGGCTGATGGACGACGTGCCCACCAGCGATGCAGGCTACCCGCAGGAAGCACTCATCGGACACACCGATGTCAACTGCCTCGACGACACCCCCAACGTGTTGCACAACCTGCGCGTGCATCCTGTCGGCCAACCCGACACCGTCGCCCTCGTCGGTTTCACCAACTCGCCCTCTACGACGACGAGCAGTGACCCCCGCAACCCCTAATGAACCATCGACGCACAGTTGTCAATCTTCGCTGCAACTCAACGGAGGAGGGGTGCAGCCGTGTAGGTTCGCGTTCTCCGTGGCGGATGCCAGCCCGAATACGTGCGTGTTTGGCGAATTCTCATCAAAATGGCGGACCGCTTTTTCTCATGTTCGTGGCGGACCCTAGAACCGTACGGTTGTGCATGAACCGGCGGGTAACCGCAGCCCCCACCTAGGAGCGGCCAACTCGAAATGTATCGAGCAGGTACTCATAGCCTGTACATTTCGCGAGCCACGAGGGAGCGCTCGAGGTAGCTCGAGCGCTCTGGGTAGCTTTTGCGCGCCCAGCGTGCAGCCCCTATCGACGTTAGGAACATGCGCCGCATCGACGCGGCGACAATGCGAGGTGCGTCGGCCAACCAATGACTTGACGAAATGGGTGTGGTCTTCTTGCGCTGCAACGGCACTGCTACCGACGTGCTGAAGACAACCTCTTGAGTACCTGTCGTCATTTTTCATTCCTTCGCTCGTCGGCCCAGAACCCCCGGGATCATCCAGCGCAAAGCATGGTGTTGCGGATTGAGGCCGTTGAGTACGCCGTAGTGGTTGGTTGTGTTACTAGTGGAATAATACCTATACCCGTAGGGGTATTCCCGCGGATGACCGGTTTTATTGCTGGATGCGCTCGCCACCCGTGGCTCGGGCCGCTGACATCGCTTGCGTCGTGACCGCCGCCATTGCTGCGGCGCGCAAATGCTGACCTGCGGTGTTGTTGCTGCCCAAGAACATTCAGCAAGCCGAGATAGGCGTTAACGGGTACGGCGGTCATCTCGAGAATGGCATTGAGCGGCCGCAGCCAGCATCGGTGAGCCCCAGCCGATCGTGTGCGCCCTGCGCCGCGCCCACGGCCCCGACAGCATCATCGCCAGCGAGCAAGTGACCCGCGAAAGCGCTCGCGGCGAGACCAGGATCCGGCCGAAATGGCCATCAGACAGCCGCAGCTGGCCGTCTTGGCGTTCTCGCCGTATTTGCTGAGCACCGTCCATCCTTCCCGAGAAGGGGACTGCGCACAAAACCCGGACGGTTTATAGCCCGACACGTCGCGACACTAGGAGCAACTTCGGACTAACCGACGTTGGTGGGGTGACCTTAAAAGCGTCTACCGCCGTGTCGCCGGGACGATGTCGATAACTGGCCCGACATTGGATTGGCCGGAAGTCGAACCGAACCATTGCTGGACGCCGCCGTGGTTCCAACATGCACGGTTTCTGTCGCGGTTGTAGCAGTAGGTGCCGTCGTTACACAGGCCCGTTGCACCAGGCGGCGGAGTCGGGGTCGGTGTCGGGCTCGGATCGGCGTGTACGGGTGCAGCCAAAGCCGCGCCCAAAACGAGCGCGCTAACTGCCAGACGCGAGAACTTGAACATGATGTGCTCGTCTCCTGCCACATCGTGCTTGCAGTGGCTACCAACGCTATGGGCAGTCGAGCGCTCATCTATAGGGCCGTTCGGCCTCGTGCTCGCAGACCTTGGGCCTCACCCGCTTTGGATCTCAACCTTTGCCAGCCCGCACTGCTAATACCTAGAGCTACTAACGAGATTCCCGCCATTGTGGCAGATCTGCCATTTCTATGTCACGAAGATGGGAATTCTGCCACGGGTGTAGGTTCTCAAATTCCGTTTCATATCTGGATCTTCTGACCTGCGCTTCTTCGGTTTGTCTCACGCCGTTTCATACGCGGTTCGTCTCATAAATCGTTTCATTTCCTAGCCACTACCTCTGGCCTGCCTAGGAGGCGCGGGAGGTTGGTCCGCAGGCCTGTTTGCGGATGAACAGGTAGAAACGTGGCCGCAGATATGACCGCAGGCCTCTCGTGCAAGCACCTAACGGATGGCGCCGAGCCAGTAACGTCGCGATGAGCCGGCGCGTGGTGAGTTAGATCCACTCCACTGGACTATCGACCCCGGGCCGCCCACAGCAGGGCGGCCGCCGCGATGACCTCGACGAGGAAGTAGAACCAGTTCGGGTAGAAGGCCTTCGGCCGGTCGACCACACCGGAGACCAACCGACCGAACGCCATTCCGCCGAAGGCGGCGGCCACCGTGATGAGGATGCCCTCGCGGGCAGGGTGACCTGTGGCAGCCAGTGCCAGCATGCCGGCGATCGCCAGGCCGAATCCGCCGTAGACGGCGCGGCACCTCGGCGCGCGACTCGGGGATGGGCAGGGTGATGCCGAACGGGCGGATCAGCGCAGCAGGCCGGGCCAGGGCGAAGATGCCCATCCCGCCGAAGAACACAGCTGTCAGAACGATCACGAGGGTCATGGCTTCTCTCCTGCGACTTGGCCTCGATGGCGCACGATGATCCGGCCGCCCCGCTTGGGGGTATGGGCCACGCCGCGGTTGTGCGACTTCTAGCCGGGTTTATCCGTTGTCTGAATAGTCATGTTGCGCAGAATTGTTCGCAGTACGACGTCCATTTCCATGTTGGCGAAGGCCGCTCCCACGCAGCGGCGAGTGCCGCCCCCGAAGGGAACCTGAATGGAATACCCAAAGCGAGAACCTACAGCAGCGGGAGCCCGGCCCCAGTCGACGACAGTCGTCGGTACAGCCAACGGATCAATCCGTCCCCCGGAGACCAGGTCGAGGACCTCAGGCAGGTAGCGTCTGGAGTCAGAATTTCCAAAGGGTTGGCTGCTAAGCCGTTTGGCGCGCTTCATCAACGAGTCAAATGGTTCATCCCCTGAGCAGAAGCAGATGTAGTGCTCACGGGTTCGATGCCGGCCGCGTCGACCGCCGCCGCGGAATGCGGTCTGTGATGGCATTCAGTGAGGTGACCATCCTGTTGAGCGTGTCGACAGCAGACTCAAGGGTGTCGGCGGTGGGCGTCAACGTCTCCACGGCGGGCTGCAGCCGACTCAGGATTTCAGCGGTTTCGGTGAGTTGTTCGAGCGGTCCATTCTTGGCCGTCAGCTTGTCGATGATGCCGTCGTCGGCGAACATCCGCTCGATAATGCCGTCCTGGTCGAACATCCGCTCGATCGGCCCGTCCTCGTCGAGCAGCCGATCTACGAGCCCACCGGGCGCCAGGATCCGCTCTAGCGAGCTACCTTCAACGGAGACCCGATCGAGTAAACCGCCGGGCGCGGTCAAGAGGTCGACAACCCCACCCGGACGCGTCAGCTTGTCGGCTGGGCCGCCGCGGGCCAGAACGCGCCCTAACGCCCTGTCGTTTTCGGTTAACTCGGCAACTCGGTTGGCGCCTACGATTGCGCCGCGCAGCGGGAATAGGTCGGTAATCGGGTCCACTGTCTGCGAGCCTTGGTAGCCCAAGGATTGCTTCACGAACCCGAGCGCGATGCCCGCAACGGCGAGTCCGGCGTCGGCCGCCGCGATGCCGACCCGGGTAGGTGCTATCGCCACGTCGGCGATGACTTTGCTGATGTTCACGCGACAAGCGTATGGCTCGGTGTCGTCTCCATGGGCCACAGCGCCAAATGGGTTGCAGTTCAACCGGCGGTCACCTACGTCGTGTTCTTGTTCTTCTGCTACCGCTCCCCCCAGCCGGCGAATTTGGCGGATCCGCCATCAGTCCGCCGTCATAGGTGAGATTCCGCCACGCGCCGTGAGAACCTACAACGGGTGTAGGTTCCCACGATTGGCTGCATCAGCACGTGCCGTTGACCTGGACTTCCGCACACTTGTCTCACGTCGATGGCGCGGGGTTTGTCTCACGAAGTGCTGCATTTCCTAGCCGCCGCATCTGGACACCTCGCGAATACCGGGGCAGTCAGCAAGCGGGTGGCGACCGGCAACCACGGGCTATAGTAGCCCATGCTATAGTAAGGCATGGGTGATCGTAGCGACGTGCTGCGGACGGTGATGCACGAAACAGGCACTACCCAGTCTGAGCTGTCCCGGCTCAGCGGCGTACATCAGCCAAGCATCAGCCAGTTCCTCTCCGACAAGGTTGAACTCAGCGATGAACAACTCGACCGGCTGTTGTCCTGCATGGGCTATCGACTCGAAATCACCCGCCAATCAATCACTCCCGAGCTGACGCGTTCAGAACGCCGCTCATGGAAGCTTCACCGCGAGCTGGCCAAACAACTCACACGTTCCACCCTCACACAATGGCAACCCACGATCGCACGTAATCTACGGCGATTGCGGTCCAACGTGACCGGTGAGCCTCACATGCGCAACCTCGACCGTTGGCAGTCCCTACTGAGCGACGGCGATATCCCCGGTATTCATCGTGTCTTGACTGGCCTCAGCCGTGACTGCATCGAAATGCGTGAAGTCTCACCGATGGGTGGACTTCTTTCCGATGAGCAGCGCATCCGCGTGCTTCGCTCGGCCAGCTAATGCGGCGCGACCAGCTCGAGCACGCTATCCGGGCCGCCTGCCAAATCGCTGGCCTGACTGAAGTGATCATCGTCGGCTCACAGGCGATCCTCGGTACCTACACCGAAGATGAACTGCCCTTCTACGCCACCCGGTCAGCAGAAATCGACGTCCTGCCGATCGCCGATGATAACGACGAAATCGTACGTCTCGCAGATGAAATCGAAGGAGTGGCCGGCGAGTTCTCCCCATTCGCAGAGCTTCACGGCTTCAACATCGACGGTGTGGATCTGCAGACCTCGGCCCTACCCGAGGGATGGCGTGTTCGACTCGTCAAGGTTCAGAACCCGAACACGGCCGCCCCATCGGGAGAACCTCAGTTCATCGGATGGTGCCTCGACAAGGAGGACCTGTGTGTGGCAAAACTGTGCGCTCTCCGAGAAAAAGACCAGAACTTCGTCGACGCACTCATCACTGCAGATCTCGTAGACCCGCATGTGATTGCTATCCGCCTCGCGACCGTACCCGAGCCGCATCGGCCAGCCGCCGAACGAGCTGCACACTGGCTTGCTCACCGCGCAAGTAGCCCCGGATGACGGTCTGGCCCTAGCCATCGAACTCACCAATTCAATTGTCTATCAGTACTTCTCACGCTCGACGCACAACTGCAGCCGTCGTGCCGTCGATCGCGAGAAAGTGCAGTCACACTTGAGAACCTACACTACGGGACGCCTCACCTCGCCATGTTGGCGAATCGCGACAAGTGCAGCTGATGCGCGACGGTGACCGTCTTGGTCGGACCGTTACGATGCTTGGCGAGAATGAAATCCGCTTCCCCCCCACGTGGATCGTCACGCTCGAACGCGTCCGGCCGGTGCAGCAGGATGACGACGTCGGCATCCTGCTCCAGGCTCCCCGACTCGCGAAGGTCAGCTAGCATCGGCTTCTTGTCGGTGCGCTGCTCGGGACCACGGTTGAGCTGGCTGATCGCAATCACCGGGACCTCAAGCTCTTTGGCTAAAAGCTTGAGATGGCGGGAGAATTCGGATACTTCCACCTGACGCGACTCATGCCTCTTGCCCGAGGTCATCAGCTGCATGTAGTCGACCACGATCAGCTTCAGGTTGGCTTTTTGGCGCAGCCGGCGCGCCTTGGCGCGGATCTCCATCATGGTCAGGTTCGGCGAATCGTCGATATACAGTGGGGCTTCACTGATTTCGCTCATCCGCCGCGCCAGCCGGGTCCAGTCGTCATCGCTCATCCGGCCCGAACGCATGTCGGCGAGTTTGATTTTCGCCTCCGCTGACAGCAACCGCATCACGATCTCGGACTTGCTCATCTCCAGCGAGAAGATGACGCTGGCCATGCGGTGCTTGATCGAGCACGATCGCAGGAAGTCGAGCCCCAGAGTGGAGTTATGAGTGGGAATCATGGCATTGCCCGCGAGATACATGTGGTTGGCGTTGTCCACTTCGACACAACGCACGGGAACTGTCTCTACCCGGCGAACGTCCACAATGAAGCGTGATCTAGAACGCTCGGTGCCGGTGATAGCAGCCCGGCGCTCCTTGTGAGCGATGGCCTTTCGCTGCAATGCGAAGACCTCGTCATCTGTGGAAAATGTCAGGGTGTAAGCGATGCTGGACGATTCGTGACGGCCGCGGACGCGCTTGGTTGAGGTTTGGCAGCGATAGCCAAGGCTGACGATTAGCTCGGCGACATCAGACGCCAGCCGATGGTTAGTGACTGAAAATTGGACGCTGCCGCCCGCCGTCACGGTTCCGTCGGTGTCGAGTAAGCCGGCGAGCAGGGCGCGCCGCTGCGTCTCGGACCCCCGCAAATATTCGGTCGGAATGTGCTTGTTACCGAGCACGCCGAGTGTTCGCAGCCGCGCCTGCAATGTCCCCACAGCGGCGCGGCACTTCCGACACAACCGTCCCCCTGTTGAAGGTCCCGCGCAGCGAAGGCAGGTCGGACTCGGCACCGGTGCAGAGACAAACCGTGCGCGGCCACCGCATGAGCGTCCACAGGTGCGCACCTGACTGGTTTTGGGAACGAACTCCTTGCCGCATACCACGCACTGGCTAGGAATCTGCTCGGCGTTGGCCGGCAGACGCAGCTGATAACGGTACTGAGCGGATCCCGATGGAACTGCTACGAAGCCGTCCGCTTCTATCCGCACGATGATTTCAGGATCGGCAGTGGTGATCTGGGCTGCGGCACTAGTGCCATCTCCAAGCCAAGCGCCGAGAGTGTACGGGGAGACCAAGAACTCGCGATCGGGTAGGTCAAGTGCACACGCATTGACCACGCTGTGGTTCAGTCGCCGGTCTCGAGTGTCGCAGCGCAGACTTCCGGCGATCTCGGCCGTCGTTCGCACCGCCGCAAAGGTGCGCTGATTTTTGTAGCGGTTGTAGCCCACCGCTGCAGCTTGCGCTGACTTCCGGGATGCGCGCGTCTCGGTCAGCCACTGATGCGCCGCGTCGGCGACGATCACTGTCCCGTCAGAGAACTCCACCTCGTAGCACGGCCGTCCCAGCATGACGTCGGTAGCGGCCACCACCCGCGTCGGCAACCCGTCGGCGCCGAGCAACGCATCGCCGACCGCGACGTCGCCCATCGTCGTCCAGCCGGACGGCGTGGGCAGCGGGGTGTCGAGCGCAAGCGCCTTCCCAACACCCGGACGCGCCGCAACGATGATCATCTGCCCGGGATGCAGACCGTTGGTCACTTCGTCGAGTTCGGTGAAACCGGTCGGCACGCCACGGGACAAGCCCCCGCTAGACGCGATGGCGTCGATCTCGTCCATCGTCGGCTGCAGCAGATCCTCGAGCGAAACGAAGTCCTCGGAAAGCCGGCGATCGGCGACGTCGTAGATTTCCGCCTGCGCACGGTCGACCACCTCGGCCACATCGGCTCCCTCAGCACCGGCATAGCCGTACTGCACCACCCGTGTGCCGGCCTCCACCAGCCGGCGCAGCAGCGCCTTCTCGGCCACGATCCCCGCGTAGTAGCCCGCATTGGCGGCCGTCGGGACGGTCGCGATCAGGGTGTGCAGATAGGGTGCACCGCCGATCCGGCGCAGCAATCCGCGGCGGTCCAGTTCCGCGGCGACCGTCACCGCGTCGGCCGGCTCGCCGCGCCCGTACAGGTCGAGGATCGCGTCGTAGACGTTCTGGTGCGCGGGGCGATAGAAGTCGCCGGGCCTCAGCCGTTCCAGCACATCGGCGATGGCGTCCTTGCTGAGCAGCATCCCGCCCAGCACCGCCTGCTCCGCCGCCAGATCCTGCGGTGGCTGACGGCCGAAGTCTTCACTGGGCGACGATGAATCCATGCCCGGCGCCAGATCATCGACGACCGCCATGGACTGCCTCCTCCCTTGACCAACGCACCCGAACGTATATTCGACAACCGCTATTGAGAGCGTAAGTCAAGGCGCCGACACTTCCGCCCCAGAGCACCCGCACGCCTAGGGCCGGGACGACGTTAGACGTTGCTGGCTAGTGCTTGAAAGGGGTGCTGTTCATGAAGCTGTGCATTGCGTGTGCATATCTGTCGACACCTGTGTTGAGCGGGATGTGGAGAACCTGTGGATCAATTCGGGGGGCTATGACATCACTGCAGATAATCGCCATACAACGCGACAAATTTCGTGTGGACAAGAATCTCTACGGCGTGTCGGGCCAGGTTACCGCGCCGGGCGTGTTGTCTTTCAGGCAGATTTTGGCAACGTTACGGTGCGGTAACAGCGGCTAACGGAACACACCGCATAAATAGTTCGCCAGGGCTCACGTCCGCGACCACCCTCAACGGAGCCATAAGACGCGCTCGCAGCGCAACTGAGCCCGGCGGCGGCTCATCATGGCCGCCGCCGGGAAAGAGCAAATGCCGCCCGCTTAGCTCTCGGCGACGACCTCGAGTGCGACCTCGACGTCGATCTCCGGATGCAGGTGCACCGACACGGGATGGGTGCCGACGGCCTTGATGTGTGTTTTGGGCAGCCGGACGGTTCGCTTGTCGAGGTTTGGTCCGCCGGCCTTCTTGATCGCCGCGACAACATCACCGGTGGTCACCGAGCCGAACAACTTTCCGGAGTCGGCCGCGGTCTTCACCGGCAGCGAAACTGGGCCCAGCGCCTCGATCGCCGCCTTGATTTCGTTGGCGTGCCCGAGGTCGCGCACCGTCTTGGTCTCGCGGGCCCGGCGGATCTCGTCGGCCTGCTTCTGTGCCCCGCGCGAGGCCACGATCGCCAGGCCACGCGGGAGCAGGAAGTTGCGACCGTAGCCGTCCTTGACCTCGACGGTGTCGCCGATGGTACCGAGGTGGTCGACGTCAGCCGTCAGAATCAGCTTCATCGTTTCGTACTTTCGGTTGGGGTTCGGCGGCTATCGCGCCGAGGAGGTGAAGGGCAGCAGAGCCACCTCGCGGGCATTCTTCACCGCGATCGCGATGTCGCGCTGGTGCTGCACGCAGTTGCCGGTGACACGACGCGCCCGGATCTTGCCGCGCTCACTGATGTAAGTGCGCAGCAGCGTGGTGTCCTTGTAGTCGATCGTTTGGCCCTTTTTCGAGCAGAAGACGCATTTGCGCACTTTGATCGGCTTTTCCGGAGCCGGGCGCCGCTTGGTGGACTTGGCCATGTGTGTCTTTCTTTCCGTTTCTTACTGAAGTTGTTGGGAGTCAGAAGGGCGGTTCGTCGTCACCGCCGCCGAACGAGCCCGACGCCGGGGCGCTGCCCCACGGGTCGTCACCCGATCCGCTGCTCGCCTGCGGAGCCGCCTGACGGGATCCACCGCCTCCTCCGAAGCCGCCGCCACCGCCACCACTACGGCTGGCCTTATTGACCTTGGCAGTGGCATACCGCAGCGAGGGCCCGATCTCGTCGACCTCGACCTCGAAGACGGTGCGCTTCTCGCCTTCACGGGTCTCAAAGGAACGCTGCTTGAGCCGGCCGGTAACGATCACCCGGGAACCACGAGTGAGGCTTTCCGCGACGTTCTCAGCGGCTTCCCGCCAGATGTTGCACCGCAGGAACAGCGCCTCGCCGTCTTTCCATTCCCCGCTCTGGCGGTCATAAATCCGAGGCGTCGACGCCACGGTGAAATTCGCGACGGCAGCACCCGAGGGAGTGAACCGCAGTTCGGGGTCAGCGGTCAGGTTTCCGACAACGGTGATAGTGGTGTCACCAGCCACAATTTCCTCCTGGGTCCGCCTGTCCGACGGGGGATGTCATGAGCGTGTTCTCGCTGAGCCTACGCAGGTGCACCGACGGTGGTCCCGCGGCGCGGCCATGGCTGTTAGTGCTTGTCGGTGCGCATCACCTTGGTGCGCAACACCGACTCGTTGAGGCTGAGCTGGCGGTCGAGCTCGGATACCGTCGCCGGTGCGGCCTTCAGGTCGATCACGACGTAGATGCCTTCGGCATGCTTGGCGATCTCGTAAGCCAACCGGCGTTTGCCCCAGATGTCGACCTTGTCGACGGTTCCGCCGTCCTTGCGGACGACATTGAGGAACGCCTCCAAGGACGGCGCGACGGTGCGTTCGTCGAGTGTGGGGTCGAGAATGACCATGATTTCGTATGGACGCATGGAAACCTCACCACCTCCTTTGGTCTGCGCGGCCACGGTGGGTCCGTGGCAAGAGGGTCGCCTGCGTCGGCAACCGCACCAGGCTACCGGACGCCGGGCAGGCCAGGAAAATCCCGGCCATCAAGCGGCCCGGTTACTGCCGGGCGTGCAGGTATTCGGTGGCCCTGGCCATCGTCGCCTGATCGGCCTTGGCCGGGGCGCCCGAGTCAAATGGCGGCTGCGGGTCATATTCGATGAGCAGCTGCGCAGCCTGCGCGGCCTGCCGATCGACCAGAAGCTCGACCAGCCGCAATGCCATGTCAATGCCGCTGGACACCCCTGCCGCGGTGATGATTCGCTGCGGCAGGTGTTCGACGACGCGTTCGGGCACGTAGCGGGCGCCCAACTCGTTGAGCAGGTTCTTGGCCCGCCAGTGCGTCGTGGCGGTAAGTCCATCCAGCAGTCCCGCGGCGGCCAGCAGCAGCGCACCGGTGCACACCGAGGTGGTGAATGTGGTGTTCGGATGCACCGACTGCAGCCAGGCGCGGACGTCGTCGTCGTGGATCAGCCGGCGGGTTCCGATGCCGCCGGGAAACACCACCACATCCGGTGACCTGACATCGCCGAATGTGGCGTCGCAGCTGATGCCGAGCATTCCGTTCTCCGTACGCACCTCTCCCCGGCGGTGCCCGACGAACACCACGTCGATCGACGGAATGCGCTGCAGCACTTCGTAGGGACCCACCGCGTCGAGTGCGGTGAACCGCGGGAACAGCGGGATGGCGACCAGGGTCATGGCGCCACTCCTCCGATCCCGGCTACGCCGGCATCATCGTCGTCGGCGCGGGTCATGCTTGCCTGGCGCCGATCACTGCCTCGGCCCCGGTGTCGTCATCACTTCCGGACACCCGCACGGGAGCGCGACGCGTCCCAGCCGGTCGCAGCCAGTCCGGCAGCCAGCCGGGCGGGGCGTCGGGGGCGCGGTCGAAGGGACCGCCCGTGGGATCGTCCATACGCCCGCCCCACCGCACCAGATCCTCGTCGGGCCGGTAGATCTGCCGGATCACCAGCGCGCACAGCGCCACGACCGCGATATCGCGCAGCAACACCGTCGTGGTGAAGAACTGTTCGGGCAGCGAGCGGTTCGGATTGCCGTACAGGACATACATCCGCGGCACCCACACCAGCGCGTCGATGGTCATCCACGCCAGGAGTATCCGACGATGCGGCAAAGCCAGCACGGCCAGCGGTACCAGCCACAGCGAGAACTGAGGGCTCCATACCTTGTTGGTCAACAGGAATACCGCCACCACCAAGAACACCAGCTGCGCCACCCGCGGCCGTTGTGGAGCGGTCAGCACAACGTATGCGATTGCCGCACAACACACGACGAACAGCACCGCGATCACCGTGTTCAGCACCGTGGGCGGCTCCCAGAATCCGAGCTTGGGATCGAACCCGCGCCAGGCGGTAAACGATTTCACGACGTTGTACAGCGAGTCCATATCGTCGCCGCGTCGGGCGTTGAGCCGGAAGAACTCCGACCAGCCTCGTGGAAAGAGCACCAGCACGGGCAGATTCACCAGCAACCAGGTCGCGGCGGTTGCCAGCACGGTGCGGCCCAGAGCACCCAGGCGCCCGGTCCGGATTCCCAAGACCAACATCGGGCCCAGGAACAGCAGCGGATACAGCTTGGCCGCGGCGCCCAATCCGATCAGCACACCGGCAAGCACCGGTTTACGCCGCGCCCACGCCAGCAGTCCGGCCATCGCGAATGCCGTTGCCAGCGCGTCGAAGTTGGTGAATATCTGAAAGATCACCAGCGGCGAGGCGGCCACCAGGGCCGCGTCCCAGATCCGGCGGCCCGCCAGGCCCGCGGTTGCCCAGACGGTTGCCAGCCAGGCCAGCGCCAGCCCGAATGCCGCGACGTTGAAGAACATCACCACCTCGGCGACCACCGGAAGCGGGGCGAGGTTGCTCAGGGCGGTGTAGGTCTTGGCCAGTGCCATCGACACGTACTGATACATCCCGGTCAGCACCGGATACTCCATGTATCGCACCGCGGGCTGACCGTCGTAGCGGGTCTGCGGGGCACCGCCGGAGTCGGTTTCGATCCAGCTCGACTTGTAGGGAAACTTGCCCTGGCTCAACAGCTCCGCGCCGTAGAGCGGCACGGTATCGGAGTAGCAGAGCTCGTAGTAGGCGCGTTGGTTTTCCCAGTTGGCCACGCGCTGATCGCCCGTCCCGGTGCCGGTGCTCTGTAGGCAGGCCGCCTTCGTCGACCAGCCGAGCGCCAGGAATACCAGCGCGATCAAAAACATCACCCGCAGCGGAGTCATGGCCCGGGTGCGGCCGATCAGCGCATGCCGGCCCACCGGTCCTCCGATGACGTTGGCCAGGGCGCCGCCCAAAAAATCGTTGTGGCCGGGGCAATCGCGATTGTCGGCGCTACGCAGATCGGCGGCCAGCGGCCGGGGCGAAATGGTGGCGCTCTGCTGCGCAGCGCCGGTCACGGTGGTGGCTGTGGAGGCGGAGCTTGCGGGTCACCGGGTGGGATGCTGGAGCCTTCCGGTGGTGGCGGCGCGACAGTGATGGTCGTGGGCGGACCGACCGGGATGGTGATGCCCGGCGCCACTTCGATAGTGGGCTGGATGACGGTTACCGACGGCGGCGGCGCTTGCGGCGGGGGCGGCGGCGGTGCCGGCACACCCGCGTAGCCACCGATCTCCGTCGGCTTGGGGAAGGATTCGTTGGAGGTGCCCTTCAGAGCGCCGTCCATGGTCGCCTTCCAGATGTCCGACGGCAGCCCCGAGCCGTAAACCGGCGCACCCGATGCGGTTATCAGCGGCTCGTCGCCTTTGACCGTGCCCACCCACACGGCCGTCGACAGCGACGGTGTGTATCCGACCATCCAGGCGTCCTTATCCGCGGTGGTATCACCCAGCTGCGTGGTGCCGGTCTTGGCCGCCGAAGGCCTGCCGCCGGCCAGGTTGTGGCCACGCGAATAGCCGGCGATCGGCTCCATGGCCGCGGTGACGTTATCGGCAACGGCCTTGGGGATGCGCTGTTCGCCGTTGTCGTCGGCGTTGCTGGCATCGAAAAGCACCTGGCCATCCGAGTTGACGACCTTTTGCACGAAATGCGGCCGGTGATAGACGCCGGAGGCCGCCAGCGTGGCATAGGCCGAGGCCATGTCGATCACGCGGGTTTCGTACTGGCCCAGCACAATCCCGTTGTTGGGTGGTCCGCCCTTGCCGTCCTCGGACAGCGTGTGCTCGACGCCGGGGAAGCTGGTTGCGACGCCGGCTTGGTGCGCGGCCTCCGCAACGGCCTGCGGTCCGCCCTTGAGCTTGAGCATCAGCCGGTAATAGGAGGTGTTCAACGACTGCTTGAGCGCCTGAGCGATATTGCAAGTCCCGCAACTCTCGCCGTCGACGTTGGTGATCTTGATGCCGTCGACCGTCAGCGGCGAACTGTCGACCTGGTAGCCCAGTCCGATCCCTTGCTCAAGCGCGGCGACCAGACAGTACACCTTGAACGACGATCCGGTCTGCAGCCCGGCCTGGGCGAAGTCGAAACCGTTGGCGTCAGAACCACCGTAGTACGCGCGTATCGCGCCATTGTGGGGGTCGATCGACACCACGGCGGACCGCATGTCGGGGTCTTGCCCGTCGAGGTATTTCGATACCGCCTTCTCCGCCGCCTGCTGGGCTTTCGGATCGATGGTGGTGGTGACCTGCAGGCCCTGGGTGTCGAGGGTCCGCTCGTCGATGTTGAACAGATCCATCAGCTCTTTGGTCACCTGACGCTCGATCAGCCCGTCGGGCCCGGTCGTCTGGTTCTCCGCACGAGCCTGATCGGGCGGTACGGTCGGTGGAAACACCTGAGCGGCGCGGTCACTCGGTGACAGGGCCTTGGTTTCCACCATGCCGTCGAGCACCCAGTTCCAGCGCGCCCTGGCGCCCTTTGGATCGACAGCCGGGTCCAGCGTGGATGGCCGCCGAATCAGCGCCGCCAAAAGTGCCCCTTCGGAGACGGTGAGCTGCTCGACGGGCTTGTCGAAATAGGCCTTGGCGGCGGCCGAGATCCCGTAGGCGCCGCGGCCGAAGTAGATGATGTTCAGGTAGGCCTGCAGCACGTCGTCTTTGGACCACTCCCCCGACATCTTGGTGGCGATGACCAATTCCTTGGCCTTGCGCATCAGGCCGCTGAACCCGTGTTGTGCCGACCCGACCAGCGCGTTCTTCACATATTGTTGGGTGATCGTCGACCCGCCCTGCAGATCGCCGGCGCCGAAGAGGTTGTTGTCCACCGCCCGCGCGAAACCGCTGAACGAAAAGCCCGGGTTCGAATAGAAATTACGGTCTTCGGCGGCGATCACCGCCTGGCGCACGTGCACGGGCACCTGGTTGATGTTGACGTCGACCCGATTACCTTCGGGCGGAATGATTTTGGCGATCTCCGAGCCGTCGCTGGCCAGGATGGTCGAGACCTGGTTGGTACGGATGTTGCCAGGCTTGGGGATGTCGACGATGAAATACGCCATGGCAAAGGTGACGATCGGCAACAGCACCAGCACCGCCGCGGAGAGGTAGGCCGCCCGCCGCACCCATAACCAGTTGATCTGTTTGGTCCAGTTCCGGTCGGCCCTTCCTCCGGAGCCGCCATCTCCTGGGCCATTCGATCCACCACGCCGCCAGGGCGGAGTTGGAGGCCCTCCCGGCGGGTAGCCTCCGGGGCTTGGTCGGTGGCGCCGCGGAGACGTGGCCGCCCGGCTGTCCAGCGCGGCTTTAACCTCCTCGATCGCGTCCCATTGCAGGGGCTTCGACGGAGGGCCGTCCAACGCGGCTTTGACTTCCTCGACGGGGTCGGACCGCCGCGGCGACCGGTCGTCGGTGACGGGCGGGAGGATCGTGGTCAACCGGTCGTCGGGTGGAACCCCACGACGCTGGTTGGGCGCCGCAGGCGTGTCCCGGTTGTCGGCATCCGGGCGATCATTGTCCCGGCGATCGCTGCTTACCTGCTTGCCCTCATGCTCAGTCGCTGACGCACGCGCATCACTGGACGACTGGTCGTGGCGTCCTTCGTTATTCAATGGCCGTGCGGGCGCCGTTGCGCGCCGTCCGTGTGCCGCGGGTGCCCTTGGGAGGGCGCGCCGCGCCGAGCACGTACGACTTGACTAAATGATTCCAGCTGCAGGTTCGGCATACCTCCACCACGTGGACCGAGAACTCCTCGAAGCGGATTGCCAATAAGACCAATTCTTCAGCGGTGCGCGCCGAGCCCGATACCGGACCCAAATGATCGCCGAACACCCACGACACCAGCGTGAGCTGCTCCTTGCGGCAGATCGGGCACATGACCTGGCTCGGTTTCCCGTGAAACTTGGCGGCGCGCAGCAAATACGGGTTCGCGTCACATACCTCGGACACACCCGTGCGGCCCGAGTAAACCTCGGCCAGCAGTGAGCGCCGCCGGAGCGCGTAGTCCACCACTTGTCGCTGCAGTCGCACGTTCACCAGAGTACGTCGCCATCCGAACCACCGATACGCAACCAAAGCGGTTGCGGCCCGAGTCGCACTAATCGGCCGGCACTATCTGTGCCGAACTAGACACAAACTTCTACGATCATCCCCGTGGCGAAATGGCTCGGGACAACGCTCGCTGGTGGGGCAACAGCTACAACCCGTGCCAAAGACAGCAACCGGCAAGACACCTGCAAGATTCTCGACAACGCCTTGAACGACGGCGAGCTCTCCATGGAAGAGCACCAGGAACGAGTCAGTGCGGCCACCAAGGCGGTGACGCTGGGTGACCTGCAGGCGCTGGTGTCCGACCTCCAAACCGACAGCACCGCGCTGCAAGTACCTGCGGTCAAATCGCCGCCGAAGTTGCCGAAGTTCAGTGGGTGGGGCGAGTTCAGTGGGTGGGGCGTGCTGGCCGTCGCGTTCGTCGTGTCGGTGCTGCTGGGCATCGGCATCGGCTGGGGTCTGTACGGCAACACCGGCTCCCCGCTGGACTTCAGCACGGATCCCGGAGCCAAACCCGACGGGGTGGGCCCCGTGGTGCTGACCCCGCCCACCCAGCTGCATTCGGTCGGCGGCCTTACCGGGCTGATGGAGCAAACGCGTAAAAGGCTCGGAAACACCATGGGCTACCGGCTGGTGATCTACCCAACCTACGCGGTACTTGACCGTCCCGACCCCTCCGACGACCGCCGGGTGCTGGCCTACACCTATCGCGGCGGGTGGGGTGATCCGACCAGTTCTGCCAAGGGCGCTGCTGACGGGCCCGTCCCCGTTGACCTGAGCAAGTTCGACATAACGACGGCCGTGGGCATCATGCGCGGCGCCCCCGAGACCCTCCACATGAAGCCGTCCGACGTCAAGACCGAGTACCTGATCATCGAGCCGGCAACGGACCCGACCACGCCCGGCGCGCTGTCGCTGTCGCTGTACGTCTCCAGCGACTACGGTGGTGGCTACATCGTCTTCGCTGGTAATGGCACCGTGAAACAGGTGAATTTGCCCTCTTAGAGGCGCATCCCCCGGCGCAACGCAACCCCGGCGCACCGTGACTAATAGCGAACCAATAACAGGTGGTGTTGTGGCAAATATATCGAAACGATACGATGCCGCGAGGCGTCGAACCGTCGTAGCCAGCCATGCAAAGGAGGTGATTCGATGCTGGAGCTCGCCATCCTGGGTCTCCTGATCGAATCGCCGATGCATGGTTACGAGTTGCGCAAACGGCTGACCGGTCTTCTCGGCGCGTTCCGGGCGTTTTCGTACGGATCGCTTTACCCGGCGCTACGGCGCATGCAGGCCCAAGGGTTGATTGCCGAGAATGCCGCCCCGGCCGGGATGCCGGTCCGACGGGCCCGGCGGGTCTACCAGCTAACCGATGAGGGCCGCCGGCGCTTCGGTGAGCTGGTGGCTGACACCGGCCCGCACAACTACACCGACGACGGCTTTGGGGTACACCTGGCGTTCTTCAACCGGACTCCGGCAGAGGCGCGGATGCGCATTCTGGAAGGTCGCCGCCGTCAGGTCGAGGAACGGCGGGAAGGTCTGCGCGAAGCCGTGGCGCGGGCCAGTAGCTCGTTCGACCGCTACACCCGCCAGCTTCATCAACTGGGGCTCGAGTCCAGCGAGCGTGAAGTGAAGTGGCTCAACGAGCTCATCGCTGCGGAGCGAGCAATGCCCGGCCTCTCCGAGAAAACGTAAAACCCCGCACCAACCCAACATTCGAACAATCAGCCAAGACACGAGACGGACCGTTATGAGGTTAGGAGAACGCCCTATGAGTGAGCACAACCCGTCGGGGGCGCCAGGGGCGTCGACGGAGATACGAGTCGCCATTGTCGGCGTCGGAAACTGCGCGTCCTCGCTGGTCCAGGGCGTCGAGTACTACCAGAACGCCGACGAAACCTCAGCGGTGCCGGGCCTCATGCACGTCCGGTTCGGCCCATACCACGTTCGCGACGTCAAGTTCGTAGCGGCCTTCGATGTGGACGCCAAGAAAGTCGGCTTCGACCTGTCGGACGCGATCTTCGCCTCGGAGAACAACACGATCAAGATCGCCGACGTGGCGCCCACCAATGTGGTGGTGCAGCGCGGTCCCACCCTGGACGGCATCGGCAAGTACTACGCCGACACCATCGAGCTGTCGGACGTCGAGCCCGTCGACGTGGTGCAGGTGCTGAAGGACGCGAAGGTCGACGTGCTGGTGTCCTACCTGCCGGTGGGTTCCGATGAGGCCGACAAGTTCTACGCCCAGTGCTGCATCGACGCCGGCGTGGCCTTCGTGAACGCGCTGCCGGTGTTCATCGCCTCCGACCCGGTGTGGGCCAAGAAGTTCGCCGACGCCGGGGTGCCGATCGTGGGTGACGACATCAAGAGCCAGGTCGGCGCGACGATCACCCACCGCGTGATGGCCAAGCTGTTCGAGGACCGCGGCGTGCAACTCGACCGCACCATGCAGCTCAACGTGGGCGGCAACATGGACTTCCTCAACATGCTCGAGCGCGAGCGGCTGGAGTCCAAGAAGATCTCCAAGACTCAAGCCGTGACGTCCAACTTGCATCGCGAGTTCAACGCCAAGGATGTCCACATCGGCCCGTCTGACCACGTCGGCTGGCTCGACGACCGCAAGTGGGCCTACGTGCGGCTGGAGGGTCGTGCCTTCGGCGATGTGCCGCTGAACCTGGAATACAAGCTCGAGGTGTGGGACTCACCGAACTCGGCGGGCGTCATCATCGACGCGGTGCGCGCGGCCAAGATCGCCAAAGACCGCGGGATCGGCGGACCAGTGGTCCCCGCGTCGGCCTACCTGATGAAGAGCCCGCCTCAGCAGCTGCCCGACGATGTCGCGCGTGCCCAGCTCGAAGAGTTCATCATCGGGGGCTAAACCCTCCGCTTTCATCGAGTGTGGGGTGAGGTCACTTTGTGCGGCCTCACCCGATAGTCGTTTTGCGCGCGATTCAGCGGCTCGGCGGACGAGTGTGCGCTGAGGGTTTCGAGTGTGCGCTGAGGGTTGGAATAATTTGATATCTGCGCCCTGGACGCACAGTCAAAGCACAGACCGCACACTCGATTCGTCGACACACTGCTGTGCAGTCGCTTAGCATCTCTCCCAGGGCGCGAGCGCAGGAGCACAGATGCCATCAACCGGTTCGACGACCGTTCAGCCCGCCGCGTTCTTACGCACTACCCTCCCCCTTGACCTGTCCCGGCTCAAAGAGCTAGACGGTGGCCGCTATCACTCGATCTGGCTCCCCGATCACATGGTCAGCTTCTGGCCGGATTCGATCTGGACTCCCGAATTCACCGACCTGGCAGACGCCTCGCCATCGCCGCACCGCCACCTGGACGGGCTGGCCGTAGCGGCGGCGGCCGCGGTGCTGACCGAGAAGGTTCCGATCGTCACTGCCGTTGTCGATACCGTGCGCCGCCACCCCTGCATGCTGGCCCAGACGGCGCTGACGATCGATCACCTTGCCAAGGGGCGTTTCATCCTCGGCCTGGGCAGCGGCGAGAGCGAGAACACGTTGCCCTACGGCTTCGATTTCTCGCGGCCGGTCAGCCGTTTCGAGGAAGCGCTGACGGTGATCCGGCTGCTCTGGGAAAGCGACGGCCCGATCGATTTCGACGGACAGTTCTACTCCCTGCACCACGCCCGATTGGACATCGAACCGTACGAAGGGCGGTTGCCGCAGATCTGGATCGGCGCCAGCGGCCCGCGGATGCTCGAGATCGCCGGCCGCCATGCCGACGGGTGGTGGCCGGCCGGCGCCTGGACCCCGGAGCATTACGCCGAAATGCTCTCCGCGGTAAGGGCGTCCGCGGAACGCGCCGGTCGCGACCCGATGGCGATCACGCCGTGCTTCATCCAAGTGTGTCTGATCGGCAAAGACGAAGACGCCCTGGCCGAGATCCTGCAGGCGCCCCTGGTCAAGGCCTTCCTGTTGCAGGTATCCGCAGAGACGTTGCGCGGCTTCGGTTTTAAGCACCCCATGGGCGAGGATTGGCGTGGTTTTCAGGACATCGACCCGGCGGTGCTCACGCGCGAGCGGATTATTGCGTTCCTGGACGACGTGCGGCCCGAGATGATCCTGGCCGTCGTCCCGAACGGAACACCGAGGCAGGTCGCGAAGATTGTCAAGACATACGTGGACGCGGGTCTGCGCGTGCCCAAAATCCTCGATTACGGTGCCATGGCCGGCCTCAGGTACGCCGAGACTTCCGCGGCGAACGTCCGCGCGGCCGAAGACGAACTGATGCAGCTGTGCAGAGGCCAATCATGACCGCACCCTTGGACGCCGCCGAGCTGCTGGGCGCTGCGGAGGCAGAAACAGGATTGCACGACTACGGCAACCCCACCTTGCCGGAACGCTTCGCCGTCGCCGTCCACCATTTGAACAGCCTCGGTATGAACGCCGACGGCAAATGGCAAGCGGCGCAGGTGTGCCATTGGCTGCTGACCTCGCGCCTCGAGTTCATCGAAGACCGCAACCGCTACCCGATCGGCAACGAAGTGGTCGAGGCGCCGATGTTCGTCACCGGCGAACCGCGTTCCGGCACAACACTCATGCACGCGCTGATGTCCGTCGATCCACACACGCGCGCCCTGCGCTTCTGGGAAGTCATGTATCCGTCGCCGCCACCAGGCCTCGCCGGTCCCGATGACATCCGACGGGAACGAGCCGACACCGACTGGCGCGAGATCAACGCCAAGATGCCCAAATGGCTGCACAGCCACCCTTACAACGACATGCTCGGTGACGGCCTGCCCGAAGACGAACGCACCTGGGCATTCGACTTTCGGGTAATGACACCCACCGCATGGTGGCGGGTGCCGATGCAGTCGCTAGTCGGCGGGCTGGCCACCGACCCGCCGGCGCAATACCGGCTACACAAGGCCATGCTGCAACAACTGCAATACAACCGGCCACGAAAATACTGGGTGCTGAAGGGCTTTCACGGATTCCGGCTCAAGGAGCTGTTCGACACCTACCCCGACGCCCGGATGGTCTGGCTGCACCGGGACCCGGTACAAGTCGCCGCGTCGCGCACCATGATGATGGCAGACATCGCCGAAGGCATCGTCGGTCCGGTCGACCTGCACGCCGAAGCCAAGAAACACCTCGAGATGACTCGCGCCAGCATCGCCAACACGATGAGCAATCCGTTGGTGGACGATCCGCGCATTCTGCATATCCGCTACACCGACTTCATCGCCGATCCCGTCGCCACAGTGCAGCGCCACTACACGTTTTGCGGTCATGAGCCGACGGCTGAAGCCGAATCGGCGATGCGCGCCTACCTGGCCAACAATAGCGGCGACCGCTACGGCAAATTCAGGTACTCCACTCAACTGCTGATCGACATAGGTGAAGACCTCGATGCGCTGCACGCGGAATTTCGGCCGTTCCGCGAGCGATTCGGCGTCGCGATCGAAAACCGGGCATGACATGACGCCAGCCCACAATCGTCTGTCCGTTCACAACGTCACTTTTTGCGGCGCGCCCCTGGCTGAGCTGGAGACTTACTGGGCAGCACTCGGCGTTTCCCGGCTGAGCATCCTGGATAGTCAACTGCTCGATCCACAGTTTCCAATGCTATTGCAGCGCAACGACTACGCCGTGGAAGCGGTCTGTCACATCTTCGCGGGCGGCATGCTATCCACCGACCCGCAGGCCGCGCGGGATGCGCTATCCACCGTCATCGACGCCGCGGCCGGAGTCGGCGCGCGCACCGTCTACCTACTCACCGGTGGCCGCGGTGCCCTCAGTTGGGAACAGGCCGCCGAACGGTTCTGCGCCATGGTCGCCCCGTGCGTGGCGCGCGCGAAGACAGCCGGCGTAGCGCTGGCGATCGAGAATGCATCCAGCCTGTACGCCGACATCCATCTCGCCCATACACTGCGGGACACCATCACGCTGGCCGAGATGGGCGAGCTGAGGATCTGCATCGACGTGTTCCACTGCTGGGCGGAAGGCGATTTCGAAACGATGGTGCAGCGCGCGCTGCCGCGCACCGCACTCATCCAGTTGAGCGACTACGTGCTCGGCGACCGGGCGCTGCCGGGTCGGGCCGTTCCCGGCGACGGCACGATTCCGATCGAAGCATTCGTCGCCCAAACCCTCGCCGGCGGCTACGCACACGGCTTCGATCTTGAACTCATCGGTCCCCGAATCGACCAGGAGGGCCGCTTCGAATCCGCCCGGCGCGCATGCGATGTCGTCGGGGCAATGCTCGACAGACTGGGTGCGTGAGGATGGCTTTCGATGGCTTTTGCTGATGGCCCGGACGACGCGATGTTGCGATCGGCGTGGACCGAATTCTGTGCGCAACTGCAGCGCGCGGGCGAACAGGTTTACAAAGACGCCAACCCGGCTTCGGGGGTGCATCGCGCCGATGCTTTCCGCTTCCTCACGCAGAACCTGGGCCAGGCCTTCGATCTGGCGCTCGAAACCCGCGACACCCGCTACCCGGTGCTGCATACCTTCTCCGGCCCGACCCGCAAGCTCGGTGGCGACTGCGCTGACTTCACCTACCAGCAAGCGTGGATCGACGGGCGGTCCACCTACCGGCTCACCGGCACCCGCGGCACCGCCCGATTTTTCAACGTCACGGTTCAGGGCCCACGCACACCCGGGCCGGGCGTGCTGCACGAACCCTTCGGTGACACGCCGGAGGCCAACCTGCTCGGCCATCAGCTCCGCATTGGCGACAACGGGGAATTCGAGCTCTACATCGGGGGGCCCGAACGTGGGCCGAACTGGCTGCCCACCACCCCCGGGTCGCGCAAACTGTTCATCCGCCAAGGCTTCGACCGGTGGGATGAGCGCCCGGCGCAGATGCGGATCGAGCGGGTCGACATGGACTCCCCCAAGCCGTTGCCCACACCTGCCGGCATGGTCGAGGCGATGGGCTGGGCCGGTGATTTCGTCACCGGACTGATGTCGGATTGGCCCGAGTTTCCCTTCAGCTACGGAGGTGTCGACGCCAACCACCCCAATACCTTCCCGCATGTCGATGCGACCACCGCCGACAGCAAGCGCGGTCGAGCCGCCGCCAACATGTACTGGGAGCTCGCGGCCGGCGAAGCGCTGATCATCGAATTCGACGCCCACGACGGGCTGTGGATGCTGACCAACATGGGTGTGTTCTTCAACAGCATGGACTACCTGTACCGGCCGGTGAGCTATACACCGAGCCGCACCAAAACCGACCGCGACGGCCGCATCCGTCTGGTCATGGCTCATCGTGATTCCGGTGTCCACAACTGGCTGGACACCCAAGGCTTCGAACGCGGCAACCTGACCTACCGGCACATGCTCGAGGGCGAACCCGCCGTACTGAACACCCGAACCGTCAAGTACGACGAGCTGCCGCGGATACTCCCCAGCGACACCGCCGTGGTGAGCGCGGCAGAACGCACCGCCGCGATGTGGGACCGATTCCACGGCATTCGGCGTCGATACGTGCTCTAGACGCCAGCGCTAGTGTCAGAGATCGTGACCGAAATCTCCGAAGACGCACTTGCCGGACTTTCCGAGTTCTCCCTGCTGGCCGAGAACGCCGAGCAGGCCGGTGTTGCTGGTCCGCTGCCGGACGTGGAGCGGGTTGAGGCGGGCGCAGGCGAAGGCAGAATCAGCGCGCTGCGCTGGGGCGCTAACTCATCTGAAGGTCCCCCACGGGTCATCTTTCTGCACGGCGGCGGGCAGAACGCGCACACCTGGGACACCGTCATCGTCGGTGTGGGTGAGCCGGCGCTGGCAGTGGACCTTCCCGGTCACGGCCATTCCGCCTGGCGCCAGGACGGCGACTACTCACCGCAGAACAACGCCGCCACGTTGGCGCCGGTGCTCCACGAGCTTGCACCGACTGCCGAACTTGTGGTGGGTATGTCCCTGGGCGGGTTGACCGCCATACGGCTCGCCGCGCTCGCGCCCGACCTGGTGAATGAACTTGTCCTCATCGACGTCACCCCGTCGGCGTTGCAAAGGCACGCCGAACTGACGGCCGATCAACGCGGCACGGTGGCGCTGATGCACGGTGAGCGGGAATTCCCCAGCTTCCGGGCCATGCTGGACCTGACGATCGCCGCAGCGCCGCACCGCGAGGTGAAGGCACTGCGCCGCGGCGTGTTCCACAATTCCCGCCGGCTCGACAACGGCAATTGGACGTGGCGCTACGACGCCATCCGCACCGTTCCCGACTTCGACGTGCTGTGGGACGACGTCGACGCGTTGTCGGCGTCCGTCACTCTGGTGCGCGGCGGCGCGTCAGGCTTCGTCAGCGACGAGGACGCAGCCGAACTGGGCCGTCGCGCAAGGCATTTCCGCACGGGACACGTCGTCGAGAACTCGGGTCATTCCGTGCAAAGCGACCAGCCTCGCGCGCTGATCGACATCCTGCGCGGGGTGCTCGACGCACGCTGAGCCTACGGTGATCGTATGACTCCTGACCTCCCCATCCGTATCGGCGTGCAGTTGCAGCCTCAGCACGCCCCGGATTACCGCAATATCCGTGACGCCGTGCGCCGCTGCGAGGACATTGGTGTCGACATCGCGTTCAACTGGGACCACTTCTTCCCGCTTTACGGTGATCCCGACGGCGCACATTTCGAATGCTGGACCATGCTCGGGGCCTGGGCCGAGCAGACATCGAGCATTCAGATCGGTGCGCTGGTGACGTGTAACTCCTATCGGAATCCGGAGCTGCTGGCCGACATGGCCCGTACGGTCGACCACATTTCCGGCGGCCGACTGGTCCTGGGGATCGGTTCAGGCTGGAAGCAAAAGGACTACGACGAGTACGGCTACGAATTCGGCACCGCCGGCAGCCGCCTTGACGATCTGGCGGCCGCTCTGCCCAGGATCAAGGCGCGCCTGGCCAAACTGAACCCGCCGCCGACCCGTGGCATCCCGGTGCTGATCGGCGGGGGCGGTGAACGCAAGACCCTGCGGCTGGTCGCCGAATACGCCGACATATGGCACAGTTTCACCTCCGCCGACGAGTTCCCGGCGAAGTCGGAAGTCCTGGGCCGGCACTGCGCCGACGTCGGCCGAGACCCGGCCACCATCGAAGGTTCGGCGGCGGTCGGAAACGGCGACGGCCTGATTGCCAATGCCGAAGCCCTCGTCGGACTCGGAGTCACGCTGCTGACCGCGGCGTGCGACGGTCCGGGATACGACCTGACCGCCGCGGAAGCCCTGTGCAAGTGGCGCGATAGTCGTTAAGCCGGTAGCCGCACATTCGCCGCAGGTTCATCGGCCAAATACCTGAACGTACGCGCCAAGTCATGAGAAACTTCTCAGCGCCAGATGGCCGACGCCGGTTTGAAAGAGACGCAGAATAAAGATGCCGAAAAAATACGGGGTCAAAGAAAAGGACCTGATTGTTTCGCACATCCTCCATCTTCTGTTGACCGGGAAGCTGCGCAGCGGCGACCGCGTCGACCGCAACGAGATCGCGCTGGGCCTGGGAGTCAGCCGTGTCCCGATTCAAGAGGCGCTGGTCCAACTCGAACACGACGGCATTGTGTCCACCCGCTACCACCGTGGCGCGTTCGTTGAGCGGTTCGACGAAGCCACCGTCCTCGAGCATCACGAACTGGACGGCCTGCTCAACGGGATTGCGTCCGCACGCGCGGCCGCCAATCCCACCCCGCGGATCCTCGGGCAACTCGATGCACTCATGCGATCGCTGCGGACGGCCAAGGATTCGCGGGTCTTCTGCGACATCGCTGTGGAGTACCGGCGCACCGTCAACGACGAATACGCCGGACCGCGGCTGCACGCCACGATCCGCGCCTCGCAAAACCTCATCCCCCGCGTCTTCTGGGCGACCTACCAAAGCAGCCGCGAGGACATATTGCCGTTCTACGAAGACGAGACCTCCGCAATACACCGGCGTGACCCCGAAGCGGCGCGGGCTGCGTGCGTCGGTCGCTCCTACCTGATGGCCCAGACCATGCTGGCCGAACTGTTTCGGCGCAGGGTATTCACCGCACCCGACGACGTCAGCCGCGTTGTTCCCGGCTCTCTTCGGGAACTCGCCGGCGCCGATACCGTCTACGGCGAGCCGTCGCTAACGCTCTGAACGGGCACTGAACGGGCCGAGCCGCCAGTCGATCGATACGGTGGCGGTGATGAGTTCGCGCGTGGGCCGGCGCACCAAGTGCCGCAGAAAGTTGCTCGGATTGGCCGCGGCGATCTTCATGGTGTGCGGGTGCGCGTTGACTGCACTGGCTGCGCCCGCGGCCGCCGACAGGAATCAATGCGCGCCGGCCGGCTTGGAGAGCGCGACCGTCTTGCCCGAAGATCTGGTCCACAGCGGTGCCATGGGCCGGCCCGACCCGCACACGACACCGAACGTCAAGCCGCTGAGTGCGGTGAACACCGACGCACTGGGATTGGGCACACCGGGTGTGCTGACCGTCGGCACGCTGTCAGATGCCCCGCCGAACATCTGTATCACGCCCACCGGCCAGTTCAGCGGCTTCGATAACCAGCTGTTGCGGGCCATCGCCGGCAAGCTGGGCCTGAAAGTCAACTTCGTCGGCACGGATTTCGCAGGGCTGCTCGCCCAGGTAGCGTCGCGGCGCTTCGACGTCGGCTCGTCATCGATCAAGGCCACCGATCAACGGCGGCGCACCGTCGCCTTTACCAACGGCTACGACTTCGGCTACTACTCGCTCGTCGTGCCCCCCGGCTCGGCGATCAAAAAATTCAGTGATCTGGCCGCCGGCCAGCGCATCGGCGTGGTCCAGGGCACCGTCGAGGAGTCGTATGTCGTCGACACGTTGCACCTGCAACCGGTGAAGTATCCCGACTTCGCCACCGTGTACGCCAGCCTCAAGACTCACCAGATCGACGCGTGGGTGGCGCCGGCAGTGGAGGCAGCAACCACGATGCGAGCGGGCGACCCGGCGGTGCTTGTCGCGAACACCTTCAGCCCTGGCGGTTTCGTGGCTTACGCGGTGGCAAAAGACAACCGGCCGCTGGTTGATGCGCTGAACTCCGGGTTGGACGCCGCGATCGCCGACGGCACTTGGGCGAACCTGTACTCCGAGTGGGTGCCACGAACGCTGCCGCCGGGCTGGAAACCCGGATCCAAAGCCGCCCCTGCCCCAACCCTGCCGGACTTCGCCGCGATCGCCGCCCGACACCGCCACGAACCGGTGGGCCCAGCCGCGCCGAAGACCAAGCTGGCGCAGTTGCGTGATTCTTTTTTCGACTGGGACATGTATCGCCAGGCCATTCCCACCCTGTTCAGCACCGGCTTGCCCAACACGTTGATCCTGACGAGCAGTGCCAGCGTTATCGGTCTGATGCTTGGCATGGGGTTGGCAGTCGCCGGAATCTCGCACTCGCGCTGGCTGCGCTGGCCGGCGCGGGTGTACACCGATGTCTTTCGCGGTCTTCCCGAAGTGGTGATCATCCTCATCATCGGGCTGGGCGTTGGGCCGATAGTGGGCGGACTGACAAACAACAATCCCTACCCGCTCGGCATTGCCGCGTTGGGGTTGATGGCCGCCGCCTACATCGGCGAAATTCTGCGCTCCGGAATACAAAGCGTGGACCCCGGCCAGCTGGAAGCCTCCCGCGCGCTGGGGTTCAGCTATTCGGCCGCGATGCGGCTGGTGGTGGTGCCGCAGGGTGTCCGACGGGTGCTGCCGGCGCTGGTCAACCAGTTCATCGCGCTGTTGAAGGCCTCCGCGCTGGTGTACTTTCTGGGCTTGGTCGCCGATCAGCGAGAGCTATTCCAAGTCGGCCGCGACCTCAACGCGCAGACCGGCAACTTGTCGCCGCTCGTAGCCGCCGGTGCCTTCTACCTGATATTGACTGTCCCGTTAACACATTTGGTGAACTACATCGACACGCGACTGCGCCGCGGCCGGGCCGCGGTTGATCCCGAAGAGCAATCCGACACGTACACCTCGACGTTCAGCCAGGAGATGACGTGACGGCCGGCACCGCGGGCCGGGCGTCGGTATCGTTGGCGACCAAAGATATTCAGAAAACTCTCGGCGGTGCGGCGGTGCTGCGTGGCGTCGATATCGAGGCCCCGGCGGGCAGCACAGTGGCTGTAATCGGACCGTCCGGCTCAGGCAAGTCGACGCTGCTGCGCACCCTGAACCGCTTGTACGAGCCCGATAGCGGCGACATCCTGCTCGACGGCCGATCGGTATTGCGTGACGACCCCAACGAACTCCGCCAGCGCATCGGCATGGTGTTCCAGCATTTCAATCTCTTCCCGCACCGCAGTGTGCTCGACAACGTTGCGCTGGCGCCGCGGAAGTTGCGGCGCCTGCCCGCGGACGAGGCGCACGACCTGGCGCTGATCCATCTGGACCGAGTTGGCCTGAAGCACAAGGCCGGTGCCCGTCCCGGCATGCTGTCCGGTGGCCAACAACAACGGGTCGCGATCGCCCGAGCGCTGGCAATGGCTCCCCAGGTGATGTCTTTCGACGAGGCGACCTCTGCGCTGGATCCAGAAATGGTCAAGGGAATTCTGCAACTGATTGCCGACCTTGGCGCGAACGGCATGACGATGATCGTCGTCACCCACGAAATGGGTTTCGCCCGGTCGGCGTCTGACACGGTCGTTTTTATGGATCACGGCAAGGTCGTGGAATCGGGGCCTCCCGAGAAGATATTCGAAGCCGCACAGACCGAGCGCCTACAGCGATTCTTGTCCCAAGTGCTTTGACGACCGTTAACTAGTCGGCGATAGCTACCTTGTACGCACCCGATATCGGGTTAGACTGCCGACTTATGGCGGACAGCGAATCCACCGCGGCTGAGGTGCCACAGCTTGCGGAAGGTTTGCACCGCGCGCTGTCCAAATTGTTTGCGATTCTGCGTCGCGGCGACCCCAATGGGGCGGCGGCGGGAGACTTGACCTTGGCGCAGCTCTCGATCCTGGTCACGTTGCTCGATCAGGGCCCCATTCGGATGACGGACCTGGCCGCCCACGAACGGGTGCGAACTCCCACCACCACCGTGGCGATCCGCCGGCTGGAGAAGCTCGGCCTGGTGAAACGGTCCCGTGACCCATCCGACCTGCGGGCGGTGCTGGTTGACATCACCCCGCGAGGGCGGGCCGTTCATGGCGAGTCACTGGCCAGCCGGCGCGCCGCCCTGGCCGCGATGCTAAGTCAACTCCCCGAGCCCGACCTTGACACCCTGATGAAGGCCCTGGCGCCGCTGGAACGGCTGGCCTCCGGTGAACCGACGTCTGGTCCCACGGGAGAGCCACCCGCGCGCAAAGAGGCGTGAAAATACCTAACTTTCAAAGGGATTCGTAACGCCCGTAAACTGGAGTACATGCCAACTGCACTCATTACCGGCGCGAGTGGCGGCATCGGTTCCGCTATCGCCAGAGCGCTGGCGCCTACGCACACCTTGCTGCTGGCCGGTAGGCCCTCTGACCGGCTCGACGCAGTCGCGGAGCGGCTTGGCGCCACCACGTTCCCGCTTGACTTGACCGTTGCCGACGAGATCGAGACCGCGTGCGAAATCGTGGACGAACTCGACGTGCTGGTGCACAACGCGGGGGTGTCCATCCCCGGCCATGTGGCCGAGTCGAACATCGATGAGTGGCGCGCTACCTTCGCCGTGAATGTTTTTGGGGCAGTGGAGCTTACGCTGACCCTGTTGCCGGCGCTGCGACGTGCCCCTGGCCAGGTGGTGTTCATCAACTCCGGCTCGGGACGCAACGTTTCGCCCGGTATGGCCTCCTATTCGGCAAGTAAGTTCGCGTTGCGGGCCTTCGCGGACTCGCTGCGCGGCGACGAACCAGACCTGCGGGTGACCACGATCTATCCCGGCCGGACCGACACCGAGATGCAGCGTGACCTCGTCTCGTTCGAAGGTGGCACGTACGACCCCGCCAACTTCCTGAAGCCAGAAACCGTCGCGGCCGCGGTCGCCAACGCGGTGGCCATGCCGCCTGACGGTCACGTGCACGAGGTGGTAATCCGACCCGCGCGCCGTTAGTCAGGGCGCAGACCACTTCTAGACGACTAAGTTGACCAGTCTGCCGGGAACCACGATCACCTTGCGCGGGTTGGCGCCCGCCAAGAATCCCTGGACCTTTTCGTCAGCCAGCGCTGCCGCTTTCAGGGTGTCCTCGTCGGCGCTGGCGGCCACCACCACTCGTCCACGTACCTTGCCGTTCACCTGAACTGGGTATTCCACGGTGTCGTCGACGAGGTAGGCGGGGTCGGCTTCCGGGAAGGGACCGTGCGCGAGCGAGGTGGTGTGGCCGAGCCGCAGCCACAGCTCCTCGGCCATGTGCGGGGCCAACGGCGCCAGCATCAACACCAGCGGCTCGACCCCGGCGCGGGATACCGCGTCACGGTGCTCTTTGGTCAGGTGGTTGGTGTACTCGATGAGCTTGGCCGCTGCCGTGTTGTTGCGCAGTGCAGCATAGTCTTCCGACACTCCGGCGATGGTGCGGTGCAGTGACCGCAACGTGTTGGCGTCCAGCTCTTGCTGGCCGGGCCCGTCGGCCACCCGGGTTTCGCCGGTCTGTTCGTCGACCACCAGCCGCCATACCCGCTGCAGGAAGCGGTGGGCTCCGACGACGTCTTTCGTGGCCCAGGGCCGGGAGGCCTCCAATGGTCCCATCGACATCTCGTATACCCGCAACGTGTCCGCGCCGTATTCGTCGCAGATTTCGTCGGGTGATATCGAATTCTTCAGGCTCTTACCTATTTTCCCGAATTCCTGGAAGACTTCGATCTCGCCGTCGGCTCCGGGATAGATGAAGCGACCGTAGCGTTCGATCACTTCCTCTGCCGGAACGTATGAGCCGCGAGGGTCGGTGTAGGCGAAGGCTTGAATGTAGCCCTGGTTGATCAGCCTGCGGTAAGGCTCGCGAGAACTGACGTGACCCAGGTCGTATAAGACCTTGTGCCAGAACCGCGCATACAGCAGATGCAGGACTGCGTGTTCGGCGCCTCCGACGTACAAGTCGACGCCGCCCGGATCTTGCGGGCCGTGCTCAGCCGGCCGTGGTCCCATCCAATAGGCCTCATTTTCCTTGGCGCAGAGCTGCTCCGAGTTATGCGGGTCGGTGTAGCGCAGTTCATACCAGGAGCTCCCGGCCCATTGCGGCATCACGTTGGTGTCACGGGTGTAGGGCTTCAAGCCGTCGCCCAGATCCAGCTCGACGTGCACCCACTCGGTCGCCTTGGCCAGTGGTGGCGACGGCTCGCTGTCGGCGTCGTCCGGATCGAACAACACCGGCGAGTGGTCGGCCACATCGGGCAGCTCGACCGGCAGCGCGGCCTCATCGAGCGCATGCGGGCGGCCGTCACTGTCGTAGACGATTGGGAACGGCTCACCCCAATAGCGCTGCCGGGCGAAAAGCCAGTCACGCAACTTGAATTCGATGCGCACCCAGCCGCGGCCTTCGGCCTCCAAGCGGGCGGTGATCGCTTCCTTGGCCGCCGCGACGTCCATTCCGTCGAGGTAACCGGAGTTGACCAGCACACCGTCACCCAGATACGCGGCCTCCGTTACATCGCCGCCGGCGATGACCTCCACAATCGGCAGGCCGAACTCATGGGCGAAATCCCAGTCGCGCTGGTCGTGGCCGGGGACTGCCATGATCGCCCCGGTGCCGTACCCGACCAACACGTAGTCGGCAATGAAGATCGGCACCGGTTTGCCGTTGGCCGGGTTGGTCGCGTAGCTGCCCAGGAAGACACCGGTCTTCTCCTTGCTCTCCTGACGCTCGAGGTCTGACTTCGCGCCGATCGCTTGTCGATAAGCGGCGACGGCCTCACCTGGCGTCGCGGCACCATACGTCCAACGGGGATCCGTCCCGTCTGGCCACGTGGCGGCGACCAGCTCGTCGACCAAATCATGCTCGGGGGCCAGCACCATGTAGGTGGCGCCGAACAGGGTGTCGGGTCGGGTGGTGAACACCTCGATGTCCACCTGGGAGCCAACTCGGTCGCCATTGGAAATAGTCGCCGAAAACAAGGCCCGTGTGCCGATGGAGCGGCCGATCCAGTTCCGCTGCATGGTTTTGACCGGCTCCGACCAGTCCAGCAACTCCAGGTCGTCCAGAAGCCGGTCGGCATAGGCGGTGATACGCATCATCCACTGCCGCAACCGCTTCCGGAATACCGGGAAGTTGCCGCGGTCGCTGTGGCCGTCGGCGGTGACCTCTTCGTTGGCCAGCACCGTGCCCAGCCCCGGACACCAGTTCACCATCGAATCCGCCCGGTACACCAGGCGGTGGCTGTCGATCACGTCGGCCCGCTCCCCCGTCGACAGCGTGGCCCAGTCCCGTCCGTCTTCCAGACGGCTTGCGCCGGAGTCGAATTCGGCGATCAGCTCGGCGATCGGACGCGCCTTCTTGGCTGCGGTGTCGAACCAGGCGTTGTAGATCTGCAGGAAGATCCACTGGGTCCACTTGTAGAACTCGACATCGGTGGTGGAGAAGCTGCGCCGGCTGTCATGCCCCAGACCCAAGCGGCCCAGCTGGCGCCGGAAGTTCACGACGTTGGCCTCGGTCCTGGTGCGCGGGTGAGTGCCGGTTTGCACCGCGTATTGCTCGGCGGGAAGCCCGAAGGAGTCAAATCCCAACGCGTGCAGTACGTTATGGCCGGTCATCCGGAAGTAACGGGCATATACGTCGGTGGCGATGTAGCCCAGCGGGTGGCCGACGTGCAGTCCCTCCCCCGACGGATAAGGAAACATGTCCTGCACGAACAATTTGTCAGCCGGGACCGGGGTTCCGTCCGTCGGGGCCAATGAACCGACCGGGTTGGGCACGTTGAACGTCCCGAGCTTCGCCCAGTTGTCCTGCCACGTGCTTTCGATACGGCCCGCCAGCGCCGCGGTGTAGCGATACGGCGGCGCATCGGAGTCCGTCTGAGTCGCACCAGAGTTGCTCCCGGGCGCGGTGGTCGGGGATTCGGTCACCTGAACAGGGTATAAGGGCCGCCTCGCCGGGGCCGCCGGCCACAGGTTGATCTCGGTTCCATTGCGCACCGATCAGAGCTTCATCCCAGCTCTATTTCGAGCCTGTTCAGCGCGTTTGACCACTGGTTACAGTCAGCCTCTAACGACGGCTGGTGGTACTGAGCCATTGGAAGGAACGACGCAGATGATTCAGATCGTCCCCGCCCACCGGGGATTCCTGGGCGGTATGGTCGCTGGCCTGATCGCCGTGGCGGTTTTCGCGGGCGGCAAAGCATCGGCAGATCCTTTGCCTGCAGCACCATCACCTGCTCCCGTCGTCCCGGCGCCAGCGCCACAGAACGTCACGGCCGTCCCTGGGCAGGTGCCCAGCAACAGGCTCCTCGCCACCCCGCCGGCATCAAATCCATTTGCGCCGCCCGCTATCGCCACGGCGCCTGGGGCACCAGGATCGGCCGCGGCCACGCCTGCTGCACCGATGCCGCCGACCGTGACTCCCGCGGTCTCCGGGACGCTGCGTGAATACCTGCAGTCGAAGGGTGTCAAGCTCGAGGCGCAAAAGCCCCAGGGACTCAAGGCGCTCGACATCACGCTGCCGGTGCCCCCCCGCTGGACTCAGGTGCCCGATCCGAACGTGCCCGATGCGTTCGCGGTGATCGCCGACCGGCACGGCAATAGCATTTACACCTCGAATGCCCAGGTGGTGGTATACAAGCTGGTGGGTAACTTCGATCCCAAAGAAGCCATCGCACACGGCTACGTCGACAGCCAGAAACTGCTCGCGTGGCAGACCACAAACGCCTCAATGGCCGATTTCGGCGGCTTTCCGTCGTCGGTCATCGAAGGCACTTACCGCGACGGCGACATGACCCTCAACACCTCCCGCCGCCACGTCATCGCCACGTCTGGGCGCGACAAGTACCTGGTGTCGCTGTCGGTGACCACCGACCGTTTGCAGGCGGTCGCAGACGCACCCGCCACCGACGCCATCATCAATGGATTCCGGGTGACCGCACCCGGGGCCGCGGCGCCGGCCCCCACCCAGGCTCCGGGTACGTCGCCGGTGGGCCTTCCCGGGCAGACACCGGGTACGGCTCCGGTCGGCCAGGCACCCGCCACGGCCCCGGTCGGCCAGGCACCCGCTACGGCCCCGGTCGGCCAGGCACCCGCTACGGCGCCGGTTGGGCTCCCAGTGCAGGCGCCCACGCCGAACCAGCGGCCCACGCCAAGCCTGTTGGCCCTGGTCCCCGGCCTGCCACCGCTACCGAACTTCTCGTTCCTGCAGCACTAAGTCGGCGCCGACACCGCCGTAGCCGGGTGCGCGGATCGGTGGCCGGGCTCGTATTCTGAGGCGCATGCTGATTGCGGGCGTGCTGTGCATGTGTGCGGCGGTGGCTTCCGCCGGGTTCGGGACCTGGTCGCTTGCGCACTACCAGAATCTCGACACCACTGCGCTGGCGCTGCGCGCCATCGCGCCGACGCAGTTGGCGGCCGCGGTGATGCTGGCCGCCGGCGGTGCAGTGGCGCTGGTCGCGTCCCCGCACACCGCGCTGGTCGTGCTGATCGTCTGTATCGCCGGCGCCCTCGGAACGCTGGCCGCCGGCTCATGGCAGAGCGCACGCTTCGCGTTGCGCCAGGAACCGGCCGGACCCGGGTGCGGTGGCAACTGCGTCGGCTGCACGCAGTCCTGCCACTGAAGTTCTGCCTGGCGTTCAGCCGGCATACTGATGCGCTGCCGGCGCTGGCTGTTCCGACCCCGAACGTGGGGGAGGAGCCCTAGTTTCGGCTGATGTCGATGGGGTGGGTGGCAAGCAACGAAAGCGGCAGCGGCTGCCGACGCAGCACCTGTCCCCACAGGTCGACCCCGGGCCCAACCAGAACGTCAGACGGCAACGCCGAAAAGACGATCCAGTCGTCCCGCTCAATTTCGCCTTCGAGCTGACCGATGGTCCAGCCCGAATATCCCGCGAAGATTCGCACCCCCTCCACCAGCGGTGCGATCGTGTCGGGCTCGGCGTCTAAATCGACCATCACGACCCGGCCGGCTACATGCCGCAAGCCCGGCATGCCTTGCGGATCGGCGCCGACCCGCAACGTGGCCAGACATAGGGCCGCGTCACGCTTTACCGGCCCACCGATGTACATCGTCTTTGGCTTGGCTGCCAGTTTGACCCACTGCGGCAACACGTTGTACACCGCGGTCTCGCTGGCGCGGTTGAGCACGACGCCAAGCGTCCCGCCGTCGTTGTGCTCCACGATGTAGATCACGCTGCGCCGAAACGTCGGTTCAAGGAGATCGGTGTTGGCAAGCAGCAAAGTACCCGCACGCACCCGCTGCGCGGCGGGTGCGACATAGTCCTCTGGATCCTCGGGCGGCGGCACTACACCATCATCGCATTTGGCGCATCCTCGCCCGGGGCAATCGAGCGTGGGCCGCCAATATTTGTACTGTTGGTGGGGCGGTTTCGGCCGCGGCGAGCTTGCTAATCCAATCGTGGAAGTCGGTTTCTGTGATCCAAACCCGGAGGCACGCAAGCGCACCCGTCGACATTTGGCGGTCGGTGCGCAGTTTGCCGGATTTCTGGCGACTGCTGCAGGTGCGCATGGCGAGTCAATTCGGTGATGGTCTCTTTCAGGCGGGGCTGGCCGGAGCGCTGCTGTTCAACCCGGATCGAGCCGCCGATCCCATGGCCATTGCGCGCGCTTTCACAGTGCTGTTTTTGCCCTACTCGCTGCTGGGACCATTCGCCGGCGCGCTGATGGACCGTTGGGATCGGCGGCTGGTACTCGTCGGCGCCAACGCGGGCCGCCTGATTCTTATCGCCGCGATCGGCACGATTCTGGCCGTCAGAGCCGGCGACATGCCGCTGTTGTTGGGTGCGCTGTTCGCCAACGGTTTGGCCCGGTTCGTCGGGTCCGGGCTGTCGGCGTCACTGCCGCACGTCGTGCCGCGCGAACAGGTAGTGACGATGAACTCGGTAGCCACCGCGTCCGGGGCCGTCGCGGCCTTCCTGGGCGCCAACTTCATGCTCGTGCCACGTTTCGTCATCGGCGCGGGCGATAAGGGTGCCTCGGCAATTATTTTCATCGCCGTAATTCCTGTGTCGATCGCGTTGCTGCTGTCGTTGCGGTTCGGCTCCCGGGTACTGGGCCCGGACGACACCGAACGCGCGATCCAAGGACCGGCCATCTACGCGGTGATCACCGGCTGGCTGCACGGCGCGCGTACGGTAGCGCAGCGCCCAACGGTCGCTGCTACCTTGTCCGGCTTGGCCGCGCACCGGATGGTGGTTGGCATCAACTCGCTGCTGATCTTGTTGCTGGTCCACCACATGACCGGTCCCGAAGCCGGGGGATTGGGTACCGCATTACTGTTCTTCGCCGCCACAGGCGTCGGAGCCTTCCTGGCCAATGTGCTGACTCCGCCGGCGATCCGCCGCTGGGGGCGCTACGCGACGGCAAATGGTGCGCTAGCGGCATCCGCGCTCATCGAGGTCGCCGGCGCCGGGCTACTGCTACCGGTCATGATGGTGTGCGGCTTCTTGCTCGGTGTGACCGGGCAAATTGTCAAGCTGTGCGCCGACTCGGCGATGCAGATGGACGTCGACGACGCCCTTCGCGGACACGTGTTCGCCGTGCAAGATGCGCTGTTCTGGGTCACGTTCATCGTCTCGATCACCGTGGCTGCGACATTGATTCCCGAAGACGGGCACGCACCCGCATTCACGCTGTTCGGCTCGGGGCTCTACCTAGCCGGGCTGGGCATGCACAGCATCGTCGGCCGCCGGGGCGCGCCAGCGAACAATGGCTAAGGTACATGCATGATTTTCCCGACGGCTGCGGCCGACAGTCGGAGGCAATGATGGCTGGTCCTGGCCCTATCGTGGCTGATCTGCGCGCCGAAAGTGATGAGCTCGATGCGTTGGTCGCACCACTGCCAGCCGAACGCTGGGCAGAGCCGACACCTGCGCCGGGCTGGACCATTGCCCACCAGATCGGGCACTTGTTGTGGACCGACCGGGTCGCGCTGACCGCGGTCACCGACGAGGCTGGGTTCGCTGACCTGCTTCAGGCCGCTGCCGCCGACCCGACCGGCTTCGTCGACGCAGGCGCCGAGGAGTTGGCGGCCCTCTCGCCGCCCGAACTGCTCGGCGACTGGCGGGCCACCCGGGGGCGGCTGCACGAGGCGCTGCTGACGGTTCCCGGCGGTCGCAAACTTCCGTGGTTCGGGCCACCGATGAGTGCGGCGTCGATGGCTACCGCGCGCTTGATGGAGACCTGGGCGCACGGACTCGACGTCGCCGACGCCCTGGGCGTTAAACGGCCGGCCACCGACCGACTACGGTCGATCGCGCATCTGGGGGTGCGCACCCGCGATTACGCCTTCTTCGTCAATAATCTGGCTGCCCCGGCCGAGCCGTTCCTTATCGAGCTACGTGGACCCGGCGGCGACACCTGGTCCTGGGGCCCGCCCGACGCCGCGCAGCGGGTCACTGGCTCCGCTGAGGACTTCTGCTTCCTCGTCACCCAAAGGCGCCCGCTCAGTGCCCTGGACATCAAAGCGCACGGTCCCGATGCGCAGCGCTGGTTGGAAATCGCTCAAGCCTTCGCAGGTCCGCCCGGCCCCGGTCGATGAGCGCGCGAGCGCGCGAAAAGAGCCGGGGCCCATCAGTCCGGCCCCGGTCGCGTCGGCCGTCCGAGCCGTCACTGCAAGGGGCCGCCGTAACTTGCCCGGTTCTGAGCCTCGGCCTCTTCGCGCAGCGCTGTGATCGCGAGGTTTAACCTGTCGGCCAATTCGCCGTGGGCATATCCGGTCATCACGCACGGGTGCAAAGTCAGCTTGAGCAACCTGCCGTCGGAGTTAGCGACCGCGTAAATGTCACCCAGGTCGACGCTGTAAGTGACGACTTCGGCCTCCGCGACGAGAGCCTCCCACTTGTCGGCCGTCTCGCTTAGTTCCCGAAGAACCGATTCGACCAGATCCTTGTCGCTGAGATTCGCGCGACTGCCCGAACCCGACACAGTGACAGTATCGTCGGCCCCTCCAACCAGCGTCAATTCATAGTTGGGGTCAGGGGTTGCGCCCCTCTGACGGGGTCGCCACGCCGCCGAACGGGGTAACCCTCAGGCCTTCGCGGCCCACCGACCGGGCGGTGGCGCAGCGAGTTTCTGGTACCAGGCGAAGTGATAGTTCGCCGATATCGAGTCCCCGCTGACCATGCCTTCGGTGGCGGCTAACAACAGGCAGTTGAGCAGGAGCGCTGGATTCACGCCCGGATACTGGACCAGAAGCTGGTAGCGCGCAGTATCAAGATGCACCCGCAACACGTCGACTTCCTGGTCGACGACTCTAGAGCCCGCGGCGGCGGCCTCTGCCAACCCGTTCACGATCCGCGGCAGCCCTTCGCGCCAGCGGGTGGCCTCCCTCAGCACCCTTTCCAGATTTTCAAGGGCAAGCAGTTGGCGCGGCTGCGACGAGGACTTCGTCGCGGCGAAGTCAACCGAGCGGCGCAGAGAATCGCCGGGAGCGTAAGTCACTACGCGCGTCGTGTCGCCGATCAGTGCGGAGGCGCTGCCGGTGCGTCGCTCGGGTTCCAACAACCGCACGCCTGCAGGAAGGGTGGTACCTGAAGGTATCCAGCCGTGGGCGAGGTCGGTGACCAATACCGTCGTCCCGTCCACGTGGTCTCCGACCGCCCAGTTGAGGCGTGGTTCTTGTCGGACCACGAACTCGAGGAATCGGTTCAGCCGGTCGATGTCGGATTCCGTTTCGGCTACGGCCTTCTCCGCGCGTGGTGTCGCGGCGACCACGGCAGCGTTGTCATCGCCAACACCTGAATGCCCAACCGCCTCGGGTTCCTCCTCACCGACCACCGCGTCGTGACGACCACTGTCAGCGGGCGCACTGAGCGCCGGTACCGCCTCCGTGACGGCCGGTATGACTTGCGTCTCGTCCTGATCTGGTCCGACAGGCTCGGCAACTTTTGGGCGCGGATATCCGGCGGCCGCCTCGGCCTGCATCGCGTGCAAATGACGAATCGTCGATTCGACTCGTCGAACGGCACGGGCGCGGGCTTCGTCGATGACTCGGGCCTCTTCGGCCTGCCGGGCGAGATCATCCATTCCCGCTCGTTTGATGATCTTGAGCTCGTCGTTGGCGCTATTGGCGATTCGCTGCAGGTCGGCCTTGAGATACTCTGCGAGCGTAGCGGTTCCGGCGGTGATCATCGAAAGCTCGGCAGGCCAAAGCCCGCCTGTCACCCAGGGGGTGCAATCGATAGGAGAGCTGAAGGCCGGAATCGTCAGTGATTCCCGGGTCGCTCTCCGGAGGCGCTGACGCGCCGTTATTCGACCGAAGATCGCCACCGGCTAAGCGTACCGGGATCTGACCGATGCCTTATCCAGTCAGTGAATTGTGCGGCTGTGATGGCCTGGGTAGCGTGGGGACATGGCTGATTCTGCGCTGCAGCAGCAACTCGACGAAGTGCGTGCCCTGCTCGCCCGCGCTCGAGAGTTGTTCGGCCCCAATCCCTTAGAGCCGCCTACCGCTATCGCGCCCGATCCCGACGCGGCCAAGACCTGGCTGCTGTAGGCCAATGGCCCATAGGGGATCCGTTTAAGCTGTCTAGTCCGCGTGATCGCGGCGGCGCAGTTTGTGCGCCAGCAGCTTCTCAATCGCCGCATCGAGATCTTGAGTGGTCGGAACCTCCGCGGACGGGGTGTGTCCGGCTGCCACGATTTCGGCGCGAATTTCCAGCAATGCTTTGAGGCACGACACATCGGCGGTCAGCAGGATGCCCTGGGCCAGCGTCTCGGCGTCGGTTTCCATCGCCTCTTCACTCAGCGCGACGCTGTGCATATACCCGCCGCGGCAGGAGCGGACAAGGATGTGTCCACTCGGATGAACGGTGTCAAAAGCGGGATTGGCGTCTGTCATCGACCGCCGTCGACGATGCCGCCGAGGTTACGTGAGGCATCCTGCTCGTGCTGTTCCCACATCGTCGCCGATACTGTCAGCTTGTCCGCAAAATCGGCGTGGTCGTCGGCTTGTTGCTCGTAGCACTGACGCCTGAGCTCAAGCAGTTCCCTTCCAGCGTCGCGAAGTTCACTGAAGATCGGCCCCAGCGAATCCAGGCTCTCCTGGATCGCGGCATGCGATGACGGAACAGTGCGCAAGTAGTCAGCGGTCTCCTGGTGATGCGCAGCGGCTTGACGTAGGTGCGCGGGCACTACATGGATTGAGTCTGCCATCCGCTGTCTCCTGTTCACGGCCGCCGGCCGCGCCGGCGAGTTCACTATTTTCAGGTGGTCGACGAGGTCGCCGGCCGGGTGGGTGTCGGTCTGTCGGGCCTAGCCGGCGCGGTCACAGTTGCGGTCGCCGCCGGCGGATGGTCCCAGCCTAGAAAGCTCGGCCCGCTCACGGTGGAGATGTGTTGAATTTGGCCGTCGAGAAGGGTTTTATCGGGGCCGAGGGCAAGGGCATGGCGGTCGGTGAAGATGCCTATATCTCCCGGGGTCACCTGCAAGGGGTCGATGGGGTCAGCGACCACCGTTCCTGGTGGGGGAATGGTAATTCCCTGCTGTTGGAAGGCATCTGCTATCGGCGTTCCACCGACGGCGGCTTCGATGGCCGCGGCCAGCTGTGGGGTGGCAGCCGTCACCGTCTCGCCGTCGGGCAGGGTCACTGTTGTCGGACCCGCCGGTGGCGGTTCGCGCTCATCGGCTGACGCGTCGTCATCGTATTCCTTGTCCCCATCGGCTTTGTCAGGTTCGTCTGGCGAGGTGGGAGTGCTCTGATCCGCGTCTTGGGGTTCCAGCAGCCCTTCTTCGTCGAGCTCGCGCAGTGCTGGATCCCCCTCCAGCCCGGGAAGCGGCAACCCACCCGGCGCACTCCAATCGGCCATCGATCCTGGCGCTGTGCCCAGACCCGGTAGCGGCCCCGTGCCGAAGTTGGGGATCGTTGGCATCACCGGCGCCATCGGCATCGGCGGAGCCTGAGCGCCCTCGGTCGGACCTGGCCCCAAGGAATTCCCGGCCAGCAGGCCCGGATCGTCGGCCAACAATGAATCCAGTAGGGGATCCCATCCGGTGTCGGGGCCGTCCGTCGGCGGTCGGGCAGTGCCATCTGCACCGACACCGGTCGCCGGTCCTGGCGGGTGTTCGCCGGGAACATTCGGTTCGCTCTTGGAGGCGCCGTACAGCGATGTCCATGCGGCCATCAGCGCTGACTTCGAGGTGTCATCCAGACTGGCATTTAGGACAACGGCGCGAATGTCTCTCAGCTTGCCGATGAGAAACCGTTGGAAATCGCGCGCTCCCGCCGGAGTATCCAGGTCCGATCGCGTTCGTACCGCGATTTCGGTTTCTCGCTGCAACTTGGTCAGCGCTTCTCTGCCCTCAACATTCTTCAGGTGTGCGTTCAAGATGGCCGAGATGACTTGCATGTCGAGATGAGAGCTTGCTGAATTCTGTTGTGCTAGAGCAGCTTCAGCACTTGCAATGGCTTCGGCGGCGTCGCCCTGGTCTCGATCCGAGGGTGCTGCTGGTACGCCCGGTGGCGACCTAGTGGGCGCGCTGCTCGGTGTCCGGGCACCGAAGACGTCTGGATATTGTTGGCGGATCTTGCACAAAATCACGTCGAGCTGTTGAGGACGTGTCGTCGGGCTGACCACAGCAGCCACCTCATCCGGCGCCAAACCCGTCTGCCACGCGTTCGGATCGCCGGTGCGGTCCCGGACATATTTCACCGCGGCAAGTAGCTCCTCATATGCCGACATCAGCTAGGCAGATGACGCTGCAGGATGTGTGGCGACCCCTCCATGCCCGGCGACAGTACCCAGGCACATTCCTGGCGACAATTCACTATGACGCGCGGCTGTGAACTAACGATTCGATCTGGGCCTTGCTAGCCGGCAGGGACGCCGTACTGGGCCCGCAGGCTTTCCAACACAGCCTTTTTCGCGTGATCAAGCTCGCGAACCTCCGCGACGACTGCGGCGATCTCGCGTTGTTTGGCGAGCAGAAACCTCTGAAACTCACGCGCGCCCAAGGGCGTATCGATGGCAAGGTCCGCCTGGTGCAGGACAGCGCGGTCGATCTGTTCGGCGATGGCGTCCAGCCGCTCGATGCTCTCCCGTATGGCGGCATGAGCGCTGGCAAGGACCTCAGCCAGCACACGGTCGGCGTCGGCTGACGTCCCGTGCTGGCTCGCCAGCACTGACTCCCGCGCCTGAATGGCGGCTACCGAAGGTCCGGCTTGTTCCGACATCGGTTCAACCTATTCGTACTGCCCATGTGGCCGCCAGTCATTGCTTCTCATGCAGGTCGGCGAATCGCAACGTTGTTGCCCAGCGGGGCTATTCGCACCGAGGCACCCGAGTAGGGCGCTTCGACAACCAGATTGTTGCCGATAGCCAACTGGACGTGTCCGGGGTGAGGAAAGACGAGATCACCCGGGCGGACTTGTGAACGGGGCACCGGGATCCCATCGTTGATCTGCTGATAGGTGGTGCGGTCCAAATGAATACCCGCCTGCGCATAGCACCACTGAACCAGTCCAGAACAGTCGAACTGGTCGGGCCCGGTCGCGCCCCAGACATATGGCCGTCCGAGTCGTGACAACGCGGCGCGCACCGCGATTGCGGCGCGGGTGTTCGGCGACGGAAGCCCACCCAGAACGGAACCGCGGTGGCGCAACATGTTGTACCGCAACGCCCGCAATTCCACCAGGTGACGTCGAGCCCGCAAGCGAGCCGACAATACGTGCGCCCGTTGCGCACGCAGTCGCGCCACGCGGCGGCGCATCGCCTCGCGCTGGGCCATCGGCGTCACGGGGGTAACGGTGGCATCGGCGCGGGCCTCGTCGAGAACACTCTTGGTGAGATCACGGGCCTGCGCTCGATCCCGGTGGGCCCTGGCGATGATGCCCGCGGCGGCCCCATCGGTGCGGGCTGCCGATTGGAGCCGTTGCCGGCTGCGGTCCACCGCGAGCTGATAACCACCATGCGCCAACCCGTGATTCAGGCCGGCCGCTCGCTGCAGCAGGTTGCGGTAATGCCCGGTGCCTGCGTTGAGGGTCGGGTGCCACGTGTAGCCGGCAAACATCTGATGAGCACGGCTCAACACCTCGACGTCGCTTTGGCTCACTGCGCCCCCTCGCTGCCGGCCTGACCTATCTCGTCTTGGCTTGTCGACTCGACCGCATCGGTGAAAGCACGAACGCGGGGGAGTGCTCCGGGCGGGATAACTCCCCTGTTGCGGATGTCCCAGAGCTCTTCGACGCCGACCCCGACCAGCGCAGCGATGATCGTCTCCGGCAACGACGACTGCACGCATTCCCGGTCGAAGCGCGCGCTCAAACTGGTGGGCATCCGCTTCAACAGGGCCCTGCGGGTCGCCTCCAGCGCCTGTAGGTGCTCCATCAGCCGGCCCGTCGAGTCGGCGCCGGCGTTGACGGCCACCCGCCAGGAGCTGGCGGCCAGCATCTCCGCCTTCACGCACTGAGCGATCACAGACAGAATATACGTCTCATATTCGTTTGATGTCGCCGCAGGCAGTCGGTCGATGACGGATTTGAGGGCATCCAGTTGCGCTTCGGCGTAGCCTTCCAGCACTTCGGTGTCGCTGTGACGATCGACCACCACAGGCCCGGTGCGTCTCTCAGGCATGGCGGCTGGTGGGTGCGCGGCCATCAGCCGGGCCAACTCGGCTTCCGCATCGGCGGCCACCAACAGCCGCGAGTAAGTACCGGGCGGCAGGCCAAGCCCGTTTTCAACCTTCTGAACTGTGCTTTTGTGCGGCTTGCGGGCGCCACGCTCCAGGAAGCTGAGTCCCATGATGCTGACGCCGGTCGCCGCGGCGAGCTCTGCTAGCGACCAGTCGCGCGACTCGCGCAATGCGCGAATGGCCGCGCCGGCCGATTCACGGCTCACCGCACGCTCCGGCCATAGGCCGGATATTACACAGCCTGCGGCCAGGTGCTGCGTATATACGTTGTTGTCACGTTTCTCTTGCGCGGGGGACGCGAATGCATATACGATTTTGCCTACGTTTCACGTTTAAGAAGGAGACCAACATGGGACACCCCTGCGCAGCCAACCCGGAGCTATGGTTCGGCTACCCCGACGACGACGGCGGTGACGGCGCGGCAAAGGCACGCGCATACGAGCGGTCGGCCACCGAGGCGCGAATCCAATGCCTGCGACGCTGCCCGTTGGCGCAGCAGCGTCGGTGTGCCCAACATGCCATCGCGCACGGCGAGGAGTACGGCGTCTGGGCCGGCGTCAAACTACCCGGCGGCCAGTACCGGAAGCGCGAACAGCTCGCTCGAGCCCATCAAGTCCTTCGACGGATCGCGGCCGGCGAGATCAACTCCCGACAGCTGCCCGAAAACGCGGCCCTGCTGGCACGGCGCGAACACGATGCCATTCCGGTGGCCGCAGTGGTGTTGCATCTGCCGACCTCTCAAGTTGGGCCCCGCTCTGCGGCCTGACATCCCTGCCGGCAGTTTGCTGGGCCAGCCAACGCTGCGGCCGCCAGACAACTAGACAGGCCGGGGTACGGTCGAGGTGTCGGCGCGCTATCAACGCCCAGGACGAAGGGTGGGCGATGAGCAACCTCGAAGCGGCGCCGGCCGAAATCGCCTGCAACGCTTCACGGGTGCCGGGCGCCGAGGTGCTGCATCCGCGAGAGGTTCCGCTTGGTGGACCGAGGGCGATCCGCGTGCGACGCACACTTCCACAACGACAACGCTCGCTCATCGGTGCATGGTGTTTTATCGACCATTACGGTCCCGCGTCCATGAGCATGGATGTCCCGCCCCACCCGCACACCGGACTGCAGACGGCGAGTTGGTTGTTCAGTGGGGAAGTGGAGCACCGCGACAGCGCCGGCGTGCATGCCATGGTCCGGCCCGGCGAGCTGAACCTGATGACCGCGGGCGCGGGAATTTGTCACTCCGAAGTGTCGATCGAACCCCGGGCAGGCACGGTGCTGCACGGGGCGCAGTTATGGGTGGCGCTGCCTGATTCCGATCGCAACGCCGGACGCGATTTCGTCCACTACGTGCCCGCACCGATTCCGCTGCCGGGTGCGGTGGCGCGCGTGTTTCTCGGAGAGCTGGCCGGCAGCCGTTCCCCGGTGCAGACGTTCACTCCGCTCCTGGGCGCCCAGATCGATCTCGAAGTGGATGCTCGGCTGGACATCGACGTCGATCCGGTATTCGAACACGGCGTGCTCTGCGATTTGGGCACGGTCCACTTGGGCGGGACCGCTTTGGCGGTCGCCGATCTGGGGTACCAAAGCCCTGGTAACTCCGTGCTGCACCTTCGCAATGTTGACGACCGACCCGCACGAGTGCTGGTGCTCGGCGGCGCGCCGTTCACCGAGGAGCTGCTGATGTGGTGGAACTTTGTCGGACGAACTCACGACGAGATCGTTCGCCACCGCCAATTGTGGGAGGACGCCGATGACCGCTTCGGCGCCGTCGCCGGGTATCGGGGTTCAGTCACTAGGCTGCCCGCCCCGCCGTTGCCCACCACCCTGCTGCGGCCTCGCCCGATACCACAAAGGAAGGGGAGCACAGATGACGGCTGATAAGACCGGTGCGCCGACCACCATCAGCGCGGAGGAGGGCAAGTACACCATCGCCATCCAGGGCGAAATCGTCGGCTCCGCCTTCTACGCCGACCACGATAACCAGCGCGTCTTCTACCACACCGAGGTCCATCCTCAATTCGGTGGACGTGGCCTGGCGACCATTCTTGTCGAGAAGGCACTCAACGAGGCTCGGGATGAGGGCAAGCGCGTCGTTCCGGTGTGCTCGATGATCGTCACGGTGCTCAACAAGCATCCCGAATTCGATGACATCACTGATCCTGTTACTGCCGAAGTCAAAAGGTGGGCCATGACGCAGCCCGGCAGCTGAGCGCCGGAGGTCTCCCCACGGCTTCCGAGCGGATCGGCCCGAGGCTTGGGCGCCCCAAACACAAAGGTTACGAACTCTTTCGAGTTCGGGGCCTATCCGCCTGCAGTTCGTAGCACCGCTCGAGGCGGGCGAAGAGGGAGGGTGGGCGAAGGGGTGTCTGAGCCTGCAGCAGATTGGCCAGCTCGATCAGATGCTCCAGCGAGCGGCCCAGCCGATCCAGCTTCGTGACGATCAGCTGATCCCCGGCCCGATTGGCCGACAATAGTGCTTTGTCCAGTTCAGGGCGGCGGGCCAGTTTCCCGCTGACGGTGTCGAGAAAGATCTGTTCGCAGCCGGCGACGGCTAAAGCGTCGCGCTGGGCCTCGGGATGCTGATCGCGGGTCGATACCCGCCCGTAGCCGAACTTCATGCGGGCATGGTAACGCCAACCCCCGACAAGTTGACGTTGCCGCGGACACGGCGCCCGCTACACCACCCACCAGCGCAGACGACGCCGCCGGCGCGATGTCACACCAAAGATCGTTACCAACACACTTACTACGCCAGATACCGCCCCGAAATCCCCGCCACTTACCGATGGAAGTCACACCTATAGGCCGGGGAGTAGCAGCCTACGGGTTGTCCCATTTCTCTGGAAACGAATCCCTGACGTCATCTCACGCGCGGCGGAAGGCGCCTCGCGGCGGGAATGCCGCATGCGACATCGACCTTGGCTTCGATGTAAACGTCTGACGGCCAGCATGGGACGCCCGGCCCTGCGCCGAAAGTGCGTCAATAACAACCGATTTGGACTCAGCGGTCAGGTTGCGTTTGCTGAACCCAACTGGCTGAGACAGGACGATGATCCCTCCCGAATCTTCAGATACGAGACACCGCAGTTCAATCAGGTGTGGACTCAGTCGTCGCGCGTTTGGGGTGGCGGAGTGGTGCGCGTGTGAAGGGCCGAGTGGTGCGGGCGCACCTCCGCTTCGTTCAGGCATAGGCGCGGCGCGGGATTGCAACGGCAGCACGGCGGCTAGGCCCGCGAACACCAGGGCGGTGCCGATGATCTCGGCAGTTCCGAAGGGTTCGTCCAGCACAACTATTCCCGCGATGACTGCTACTACCGTTTCCATTTGGTATGTCGTAGCAGCGACGACTGGTCCGGCCTGGCGCAACACTCGCCAAAACAGCACGTTGCCTAACCCAGCTGCCAGGATCCCCAACGCCAGCAGCGCGGCGACCGGGCCGGCTCCCGGCGGCGGCAGCGAGGTGTCCATCGAGGGAGTGACGGCGACGAGCAGGATTCCGGAGAGAAAAAGCTGTGCCACGGTGAGTTGGGTTCCGCTCAAACTCGAGCTGGGGAAGAAGGCACTGGCCAGGACGCCTGCTAGCGCGAAACAGCCAGCTGCCGTGAGCCCGAGGAGCGCACCAACCTTGTCCAGGTCGCCGCTCGGCGACACCAGGACAGTCATACCGACCACTCCAAGGCTTACGCCGATCCACTGAGGTGCTGCGGTGGGGATGCGGCGCAGCCGGTAGAAGATGACGCAGAACAGGGGGTAGGCGGGGCGGGCGCGGGTAATCCCACGCCGATTCCTGCCCGGGACCGGGTTTGACGGGCTTGGGCCGGATCATCGCGACGACCTCCTCGCAGTTATGTGCTAAGACGCATGCTGTACCTTCTGTCGCGACTCTCGTAACCAAGCGCTATTCCTGGCTTACAACCACGAGGCAGAGGGCACAATCCAAAGGTAAGGTGGGCCTAACGCGTTATGGCTCCGACGTTAAGTCAGTGTTTGATCTGCTTCCTATTGCTGTAGTTGTTTTGCTGTAGTTGTTGCGAAACACTTGAGGGATTCGCGGCTCAGTGATCGAGCCGAAGCGCTAGGAAGGAGCGTCGATCATGCAACCGGAAGCCGCGCTGTACCCGGTGCGGGTCCGAGGTGACCTTGACCCCGCGCTGTCACGCTGGCAGTGGCTGGTCAAGTGGATTCTCGCCATCCCGCACTACATCGTCCTGTTCTTCTTACGCATCGCCTACGTTGTGGTCACGGTGATCGCGTTCTTCGCGATCTTGTTCACCGGCAAGTACCCACGCGTGTTGTTCGACTTCAATGTCGGTGTCATGCGTTGGGGTTGGCGGGTTTTGTTCTATGCGTTGTCGGTGCTGGGCACCGACAAGTACCCGCCGTTCAGCCTGCGGCCCAACTCCGAGTACCCGGCCGACCTGGAGGTGGACTACCCGGAGCACCTGCATCGGGGTCTGGTGCTGATCAAGTGGTGGCTGCTGGCCATCCCGCACTACCTGATACTCGCCGTCTTCTTCACCGGCGAGTGGGGGGTTTTCAGGGTCAACCCCAACGGATGGGTCACCTACCTCTTGCCCTCGCTGATAGTGAGCCTGCTGCTGATCGCGGTGGTGGCCCTGCTGTTCACCGCGCGCTACCCAAAGGGCCTGTATGACTTCGTGATCGGCATCAACCGGTGGGTCATCCGAGTACTCGCCTACACCTCGCTGATGCGCGACGAGTATCCGCCGTTCCGTCTCGACATGGGGCCACGTGAAGCTGAACCCCCGGGCATCGCGACGCATGGCACGACCTCAGGCGAATAGTGAGCTGATGACGATGACGTTTTCCGCGCTGGCGCAGAAGAAGCCGCTGCCGTATTGGCGGCGGCTCAAGGCGCGGCAAAACACTTTACAGCGGGCTGCAAGCCTTGCGAGACGCCTACGGCCCTGCGATCTCAGGAACATTTTGGCCCCAGTTGGTCGATAGCCGTTCACCATCGTCGCCACCGCCCTGATCCGCGCAAGCTTTACGTCGGGATCACACGAAGCGCAGGTATGGCGGAGATCGTGGATGCGCGGCCGCTTGGTCAGCAATACCTTGTCGGGGTCCTTGGGCTCCTTCGTAGTGGCCTTGGCGTTATACGGTGACCGGACGCGTCTGCTTCGACTTAGCCTTCTTCGAATTGAGAGCCTTGCCGATAACAGTGGCCACCACCCGTGACGATTTCCGATCCAAATGGCCGTAACGGTCGGAGGTGGTTTGAATGCTCTCATGGCCCAGGTGACGCTGGATCACCGTCAATGGGACACCGGCCTGAATAAGCCAGCTGGCGTTGGTGTGCCTGAGGTCATGCACCCTGGGCTTCTTGGTCAGGCCAGCCTCCTTGGCCGGCACCAGTGCGGGCACCCAGACGTTGGTGTGGAAGTTCGGACCCCGTACCGGGTCATCGGGTCCTCCCTGCCAGCCCCTGCCGGAATTGGTGAAAACCCACGCGCCGGTTAGATCGAGGTTGCCCAGGACGCTGGGGTCTACGTCGATGGTGCGGATGGATCGCTTGGTCTTGGGTGGCCCGAGCTGGAAACCGTCACCGACCACATAACGCCACGCCCGCTGGAGCCGCACGGTTCCCTCGGCCAGGTCAATGTCAGCGGGCCTGAGCGCTGTGGCCTCCCCGAAGCGGGCACCGCTGGCCACCAGAAATTCGACCATAGGCTGCCAGTACTCACTAACGCAGGAATGCAGCAAGGCAAACTCTTCGTGGGTCAGGAACACCATTTCGGATGGTGCGTCGCGGCGCAACCGGTTGCCATCGCAGGGGTTGGCCGAGATGTGCTTGGCCCGGATTGCAGCGTTGAGGGCACCGGCCAGGAAGCCGTGCTTGTTCGCTGCCGTCTTAGCCGAGCCGGTGAGGCTGTTCAGCCACTGGCCACGTCGGCATTGGTGAGTGCCGCCAGTGGCAGGGGCCCGATCTTGCTGGGCGCAATGTCATTGGCAATGTAGCGCCGATACCGAGTGCGGGTTGCCTCATTGACCCCCCTCAAGTGGTCCACATGGTGGGTGCACCAACTGGCAACCGTGAAGGAGTCGGCACCGGGCGTTTGGGTTGCCCAGATTTCCAACGCCTTGGCGGGGCTGGTTTTGTTGGCCAACCCCTGGAATCTCACGGCCTCGGCGTGGTCGTTGAAGGAAAGAATGACTGCTTGCCGTTCAACGTGTACAGCACCGAGGTCTAGGTGCTTCGTTGCTGCGCTGGCGAATTCTGAGGCTGGCCACGTGCGCGTCCTATGCCGGGTCTTGACAGGAGTCTTGACGTGGCTTCGGCGTCCTTTAGATTTAAGGCTTTGATCTGCAGTTATGTTGGTGGGCGAAGGGGGACTTGAACCCCCACGTCCCGAAGGACACTGGCACCTGAAGCCAGCGCGTCTGCCATTCCGCCACTCGCCCGGAAAACAACCGATGGACCATACCACTCTAATAGCCACTCTCCCCAAACGTTTCGGAGGGCCCAGCGGCCACTCCGCATGGGCCGCCACCGCCGTCAAACTCCTCTGAACTGCAGGGGTGTAGTTCTCAGAATTCCCGAAATGCCGCAGCGTAGCGGTCTCCCGATACCATGCTGGGGTGATACAACACGCAGGCGAATCGTTTGCCGTGCCCCGGCGATATGCCAAGACAGGTGCGGGCGAGCGCTAGAACATGAGTAGCCGAAGGGGGCTGGTTGCGCGGATCGAGCGCAAGCTCGAGGCGACCGTGGACAATGCGCTCGCCCGAGTGTTCGGCGGATCCATCGTCCCGCAGGAGGTCGAGGGCCTATTGCGCCGCGAAGCCCGCGACGGCGTCCGGAGGCTTCAGGGAAATCGGTTTTTGGCCCCCAACGAATACATCATTACCCTCGGTATGCACGACTTCGAGAAGGTGGGCGCCGACCCGGATCTCACGTCGGGCGCTTTCGCGAGGTACTTGGCTGACTATATCCATGAACAGGGGTGGCAAACGTATGGTGATGTGGTCGTCCGGTTCGAACAGTCGTCGAGCCTGCGTACCGGCCAGTACCGCACCCGTGGTGCTGTCAACCCCGATGTACAGCCCCGCCCGACGGTCGACGATCCCGTCCGGCCACAATCAAATAACGCGTTCGGCGCAGAACGAGGAGTAGCACCAATGACTGACAATTCGAGCTACCACGGGGCTCAGGGGCCGGGGCGGCCCGGTGACGAGTACTACGACGACCGCTATGGGCGTCCGCAAGAGGATCCACGCGGCGGCCCAGAGCCACAGGGCGGTCCCGACCCGCGACGTGGATATCCGCACGAGCAGGGCGGCTACCCGCCCCAGCAGGGCTACCAGCCGCCCCCCGACCAAGGCGGCTACCCCGACCAGCGCGGCTACCAGGACCAGGGTGCCTACCCCGACCAGCGCGGCTACCAAGGCCAGGGTGGCTACCCCGACCAGCGCGGCTACCCCGATCAGGGCGGCTACCCCGATCAGGGCGGCTACCAAGACCAAGGCGGTTACCCTGACCAGGGGCATGGCGGCTACCCGCCGTCGTATGAGCAGCGTCCTCCCGCGCCCGCTGGCTACGGACAAGGCTACGACCAGGGTTACCGCCCGGGCGGCGGCTACGGCCCTCCTGGCGGCGGCCCTCCTGGCGGCGGCCAGCCGGGCGGCGGCCAGCCGGGCGGCGGCCCGCAGGGTTATGGCGGGTATGGCGAGTACGGTCGCGGTCCGGTCCGCCAGGACGAGGGGGGCTACGCCCCGCCGGAACAACGCCCCGCTTACCCCGAGCAGGGCGGTGGGTACGACCAGGGTTATCAGCAGGGCGGCGGCTACGGCCGGCAGGACTACGGCCAAGCCGACTACACCCAGTACGCCGAAAACGTCCCGGGCGGGGGGTACCCCGGTCAAGGCGGCGGATACGCCGAGACCGCCAACCGCGACTATGAGTACGGCCAACCGGGTGACTACGGCCAGCAGGCGGGCGGTTACGGCGGTTACGGCCAGGGCGGCTATGGGGCCGCCGGCACTTCGGTCACCCTGCAACTCGACGACGGCAGCGGCCGCACGTACCAGCTCCGCGACGGCTCCAACATCGTGGGCCGCGGGCAAGACGCGCAGTTCCGGCTGCCCGACACCGGCGTGTCGCGGCGTCACCTGGAGATCCGTTGGGATGGGCAGGTCGCGCTCCTGTGTGACCTGAATTCGACCAACGGCACCACGGTTAACAACGCGCCCGTACAGGAGTGGCAGCTGGCCGATGGTGACGTGATCCGCTTGGGTCACTCGGAGATCATCGTCCGCATTCACTAAACCCACCGGGCTCACGCTGCCGTGCTTCGCCCCGTGGCAACCGCCGTCCCAGTATCGTGACGTTGCTGATGTGCTCGGAGTCACGGGCGCTAGGAATACGACGCTAGGACGGAGAGGACGCCAGATGCAGGGACTAGTACTGCAACTGACGCGTGCCGGATTTTTAATGTTGTTATGGGTATTCATTTGGTCCGTGTTGCGGATCTTGCGGACCGATATTTACGCGCCCACCGGGGCTGTCATGGTGCGCCGCGGCTTGACGTTGCGCAGCACGCTGCTGTCCTCGCGGCAACGCCGGCACGTTGCCCGCTATCTGGTTGTGACCGAAGGATCTCTGGCGGGCGCGCGCATCACCCTCAGCGGGCAGCCGGTGTTGATCGGACGCGCTGACGACTCGACCTTGGTGCTGACCGACGACTACGCCTCGACGCGGCACGCCCGGCTATCTCAACGGGGCTCGGAATGGTACGTCGAGGATCTAGGATCGACAAACGGCACTTACCTTGACAGGGCAAAGGTGACGACTGCGGTACGAGTTCCAATAGGAACGCCGGTTCGGATCGGCAAAACGGCAATCGAGTTGCGCCCGTGACGCTGGTCCTGCGATATGCCGCCCGCAGTGATCGCGGCCTGGTACGCACCAACAACGAAGACTCGGTCTATGCCGGCGCACGGCTACTTGCGCTGGCCGATGGCATGGGCGGCCACGCCGCCGGCGAGGTGGCGTCCCAGTTGGTGATCGCCGCGCTGGCCCATCTCGATGACGACGAACCGGGTGGCGACCTGCTGGCTAAGCTCGACGCCGCGGTACGCGCCGGCAACGCAGCCATCGCCGCACAGGTCGAGGCGGAACCCGAGCTCGAGGGGATGGGCACCACACTGACCTCGATCCTGTTCGCGGGCGACCGCATTGGATTGGTGCACATCGGCGACTCGCGTGGCTATCTGCTGCGCGACGGTGAGCTAACCCAGATCACCAAAGACGACACGTTCGTCCAAACGTTGGTTGACGAAGGGCGGATCACCCGGGAAGAGGCACACAGCCACCCGCAACGATCGCTGATCATGCGGGCGCTGACCGGCCACGAGGTCGAGCCCACCTTGACCATGCGAGAAGCACGCGCCGGTGATCGTTATCTGCTGTGCTCCGACGGACTATCTGACCCGGTGAGCGACGAAACCATCCTCGAGGCGCTGCAGATCTCCGACGTGGCCGAGGCTGCCTACCGCCTCATCGAGTTGGCGCTGCGCGGCGGCGGGCCGGACAACGTGACCGTCGTGGTCGCCGACGTCGTCGACTACGACTACGGCCAGACCCAGCCGATTCTCGCCGGGGCGGTATCAGGTGAAGACGACCAACTGACCTTGCCCAACACCTCCGCTGGCCGCGCCTCGGCTATCAGGCCCCGCGAAGAAGTCCCCCAACGTGTTGCGCCACAACCGGAAGTCCCAAATCGGCTGCGATGGTCGCGGCGCCGAATGGCCATCGTTATCGCACTGGCGCTGCTGTTGATTTTCACGAGCCTGGCCATCGGGTGGTGGGTCATCCAGCGCAACTACTACGTCGCCGAATACAACGGCGAGGTGTCCATCGTCCGGGGAATTCAGGGGTCGCTGCTGGGCGCACCATTGCAGCAGCCCTATTACGTGGCCTGCCTCAGCGCCTACAACGACCTATCCCTGATCAGTTATGGCCAATCCGAACCTCACCCCAACTGTCAGCTGATGATACTGCAGGACCTGCGGCGGCCCGGACAGGTCCAGGTTCAGACCGGGCTCCCGGGAGGCAGCCTCGACCAGGCCGAATCGCAGCTACGGCAACTGTTGGCCGAATTCCTGCTGCCCACCTGCCCACCGTCTCGCGCCACATCTCCGCCCGGGTCTCCGACTCCGACCACCAGGAACGGGACACCCGAGTCGAGCCTCGCAACCTCGCCAACGTCCACCACGCCACCGACGACCGCCTCTTCCAGCGCCAGCGCCCCACCCACCACGAGTGCTACAAGCGGCCCCGGGATCACTTCGTCGGCAGGCCCCGCGGGCACGTCGCCGACCACCTCGCAGACGCTGACCGCGCTTCCACCGCCCCCACTTCAGCCAGGCATCGACTGCCGGATGGTGGCATGACGACACAACTTCAGCCGCCGGTCGCGGTCACGCCTCCGCTGCCTACCCGGCGCAACGCCGAACTGCTGCTGTTGTGCTTCGCCGCATTGATCACCGTCGCCGCGTTGCTGATGGTCGAGGCCAATCAGGAGCGTGGTCTGCGCTGGGACGTGACCACCTACGGACTGATGTTCTTGCTCGTGTTCGGGTCGGCGCATCTGACCATTAGGCGCTTCGCCCCCTACACCGACCCCCTGCTGTTGCCGATAGTGGCGTTGCTCAACGGACTTGGCCTCGTGATGATTCGCCGGCTCGACCTTGTCAACAACCAGCTGAGCGGCCGCCATCACCCCAGCGCAACCCAGCAGATGCTGTGGACCCTGGTCGGGGTGGTCACGTTCGCGCTCGTGGTCACCTTCTTGAAAGACCATCGGCAATTGGCGCGCTACGGCTACATATGCGGACTCGCGGGCCTGGTTTTCTTGGTGATTCCCGCTCTGCTGCCGGCATCACTGTCCGAACAGAACGGCGCCAAAATCTGGATCCGCTTCCCGGGCTTCTCGATTCAGCCGGCCGAATTTTCCAAGATTTTGCTGCTGATCTTCTTCTCAGCGGTGCTGATTGCCAAACGCGGCCTATTCACCAGTGTCGGAAAGCATTTCATGGGGATGACCTTGCCCCGCCCGCGAGACCTCGCGCCCCTGTTGGCGGCTTGGGTGATCTCGGTTGGTGTGATGGCCTTCGAAAAGGATCTCGGCACTTCGCTGCTGCTTTATGCGTCGTTTCTGGTGATAGTTTATCTCGCCACTCAGCGCTTCAGTTGGGTTGTCCTCGGCTTAGTGTTGTTCGCGGCCGGAAGCGTGGTGGCCTATTTCGTTTTCGAACACGTCCGGATTCGCGTGCAGATGTGGTGGAACCCGTTCGCCGACCCCGACGGCAACGGCTATCAGAATGTGCAGTCGCTGTTCAGCTTCGCTACCGGCGGCATCTTCGGTACCGGGCTCGGCAACGGTCAGCCCGACACCGTGCCGGCCGCGTCGACCGACTTCATCATTGCTGCGTTCGGTGAAGAGCTCGGGCTCGTCGGGCTAGCCAGCATTTTGATGCTCTACACGATCGTCATCGTCCGAGGCATGCGCACGGCGATCGCGACCCGCGACAGCTTCGGCAAGCTGCTGGCCGCGGGCCTGGCGTCGACGCTGGCCATCCAGCTGTTCATCGTCGTCGGTGGCGTAACGCAGCTCATTCCGCTGACCGGGTTGACCACACCGTGGATGTCCTACGGTGGCTCGTCATTGCTGGCGAACTATGTGCTGCTGGCCATCCTGGCGCGTATCTCGCACAGCGCACGACGCCCGTTGCGCACCCGTGCGCGCAAAGGTCCGCCGATCGCGGCGGCCAGTACTGAGGTGATCGAGAGAGTATGAACGCCTCGCTCCGCCGGATCTCGGTGACCGTGATGGCGTTGATCGTGCTGCTCTTGCTCAACGCCACGATGACCCAGGTCTTCGCTGCTGACGGGCTACGGGCCGACCCGCGCAATCAGCGAGTGCTGCTCGACGAGTATTCCCGTCAACGCGGCCAAATCGTCGCGGGCGGCCAGCTGTTGGCTTACTCCGTGGCCACCGACAGCCGCTTCCGTTTCCTGAGGGTCTATCCCAACCCCGCGGTGTACGCGCCGGTTACCGGCTTCTACTCGCTGCGCTATTCCAGCTCGGGCCTGGAACGCGCCGAGGACCCGCTGTTGAACGGCTCAGACCAGCGGCTGTTCGGGCGCCGGCTGGCCGACTTCTTCACCGGTCGCGATCCGCGCGGCGGCAGCGTCGACACCACGATCAAACCGCGGGTCCAGCAGGCCGGCTGGGACGCGATGCAGCAGGGCTGCGGCGGGCCGCCGTGCAAGGGCGCTGTCGTTGCCCTCGAGCCGTCCACCGGCAAGATCTTGGCCATGGTTTCTTCGCCGTCCTATGACCCCAACCTGCTGTCATCGCACGACCCCGAAGTGCAGGCGCAAGCATGGCAGCGGCTTCGCGACGACCCCAACAATCCACTGACCAACCGGGCCATCGCTGAGACCTACCCACCCGGTTCCACCTTCAAGGTGATCACCACCGCGGCGGCGCTGCAGGCCGGCGCCACCGACTCCGAGCAGTTGACCGCGGCGCCCTCCATTCCGCTGCCCGGTAGCACCGCAACTTTGGAGAACTACGGTGGCCAGCCATGTGGCAACGAGCCGACGGTGTCCCTCAAGCAGGCATTCGCCCTGTCTTGTAACACCGCTTTCGTCCAGCTCGGCATCCTCACCGGGGCCGACGCGCTACGCAGCATGGCGCACTCGTTCGGCCTGGATAGCACCCCGGGCGTAATTCCGCTGCAGGTCGCGGAATCAACTGTCGGGATCATCCCGGACGCCGCCGCGCTGGGCATGTCGAGCATCGGCCAAAAGGACGTCGCGCTGACACCGTTGCAAAATGCCGAGATTGCCGCGACCATCGCGAACAACGGGGTGACGATGCAGCCCTACCTGATCGATAGCCTCAAAGGGCCAGACCTGGCCACGATCAGCACCACTGCCCCCTATGAGCAGCGCCGCGCGGTGTCGCCGCAGGTCGCCGCTAAGCTAACAGAGCTGATGGTCGGCGCCGAGAAGGTCGCGCAGCAGAAAGGGGCCATTCCCGGCGTGCAGATCGCATCCAAGACCGGTACCGCAGAGCATGGCAGCAATCCGCGCAACACTCCACCACACGCGTGGTACATCGCCTTCGCGCCCGCACAGACGCCCAAAGTTGCCGTGGCTGTGCTGGTGGAGGATGGCGCCGACCGCCTGTCCGCGACAGGAGGTGCACTCGCCGCGCCGATCGGACGGGCTGTGATCCAGGCTGCGCTACAGGGAGGACCATGAGCCCGCGAGTTGGTGTGACGCTGTCTGGCAGATACCGCCTGCAGCGCCTGATCGCCACCGGTGGCATGGGCCAAGTCTGGGAGGCGGTGGACAGCCGGCTGGGCCGGCGCGTTGCGGTCAAGGTGCTCAAGCAGGAGTTCTCCCAGGATCCGGAGTTCATCGAGCGGTTCCGCGCTGAGGCGCGAACCACCGCGATGCTCAACCATCCCGGGATCGCTGCCGTCCACGACTACGGCGAAAGCCAGCTGGACGGGGAAGGCCGCACCGCCTACCTGGTGATGGAGCTGGTCAACGGCGAGCCGCTCAATTCGGTGATCAAGCGCACCGGCCGCCTCTCGCTGCGACATGCCCTGGACATGCTCGAGCAGACCGGTCGGGCTCTGCAAGTCGCGCACGCCGCCGGCCTGGTACACCGCGACGTCAAACCGGGCAATATCTTGATCACCCCGACCGGCCAGGTGAAGATCACCGATTTCGGTATCGCCAAGGCCGTCGACGCCGCGCCGGTGACCCAAACGGGGATGGTGATGGGCACCGCCCAATACATCGCACCCGAGCAGGCCCTGGGTCACGACGCAACCCCGGCAAGCGATGTGTACTCGTTGGGAGTCGTTGGGTACGAAGTGGTTTCGGGTAAGCGGCCGTTCACCGGTGACGGCGCTTTGACGGTGGCGATGAAGCACATCAAGGAACCGCCGCCGCCGTTGCCCGCCGAGCTGCCGCCCAATGTACGAGAACTCATCGAGATCACGCTGGTCAAGAATCCCGCGATGCGCTACCGCAGCGGAGGACCGTTCGCCGACGCCGTGGCCGCAGTGCGGGCCGGTCGCCGTCCCCCGCGGCCCAGCCAGTCACCGCCTCCCGGCCGGGCGTCGCCGGCGGCCATTCCGTCAAGCCCCACGACCAGGGCCGCGGCCGTGTCCGGCGGCCGAAGCGCTCCGCCCCGTCGATCCCGGCCGTCCACTGGTAGTCACCGCCCGCCCCCGGCCCGGCGCATGTTCTCGTCGGGCCAGCGCGCGCTGCTGTGGGCCGCGGGAGTGCTCGGGGCATTGGCGATCATCATCGCGGTGCTGATCGTGATCAATTCCCGCGCGAACACCGAGCAGCAACCACCGCCCCCGACGGTCACCGACACCGGTGGCCCACCGCCGAGCGGACCGCCGCCGGCAAGCAAGACCCCCAGCGGTTCTGGGCCCGGCCCCGTCCTGCGACTTGATTGGACGCATCCGGGGACGATAGGTAATTCTGGACTCCGGAACGGGCCGGCCGAGTCCGGCTCGGTTACGCCACCGACGCCCAGTGCGTCACCGGTCCCACACGAGACACCGCAATGACCACCCCGCAGCACCTGTCCGACCGCTATGAACTAGGCGAAATCCTCGGCTTCGGGGGTATGTCCGAGGTTCACCTGGCCCGTGACGTCCGATTGCACCGCGACGTCGCGGTCAAAGTGTTGCGCGCTGATCTGGCCCGCGATCCCAGCTTTTATCTGCGCTTCCGGCGTGAGGCGCAAAACGCCGCGGCACTGAATCACCCGTCCATCGTCGCGGTCTACGACACCGGCGAGGCAGATACACCGGCCGGTCCGCTGCCCTACATCGTCATGGAGTACGTCGACGGCGTCACCTTGCGCGACATCGTGCACACCGACGGCCCGCTGCCACCCCGGCGGGCCATCGAAATCATCGCCGACGCCTGCCAGGCGCTGAACTTCAGCCATCAGAACGGCATCATCCACCGCGACGTCAAGCCGGCGAACATCATGATCAGCACCAGCAATGCGGTCAAGGTGATGGACTTCGGCATCGCACGCGCGATCGCCGACAGCGGCAACAGCGTCACCCAGACCGCGGCCGTGATCGGGACGGCCCAGTATCTGTCGCCCGAGCAAGCCCGCGGTGATCCCGTCGACGCCCGATCCGATGTCTATTCGCTTGGGTGTGTGCTTTACGAAATCCTCACCGGCGAACCACCTTTCACCGGCGACTCCCCGGTTTCGGTTGCCTACCAGCATGTCCGCGAGGACCCCGTTCCACCGTCGAAGCGGCACGAAGGCATCTCTGCCGACCTCGATGCCGTCGTTCTCAAAGCACTGGCCAAGAATCCGGAGAACCGCTATCAGACCGCGGCGGAAATGCGCGCCGATCTTGTTCGGGTACACAACGGTGAGACACCCGAGGCGCCCAAGGTCTTCACTGACGCCGAACGGTCCTCTCTGCTGTCTTCAGCGACCGGAGGCTCCGGAGGCCCGCGCACCGACCCGCTACCTCGCCAGCTTGCCGACGACACAGACAGCGATGACAGCAGCGGTTCGGTCGGTCGCTGGATTGTCGCGGTCGCCGCGCTGGCGGTACTGACGATCGTCGTCGTCATCGCCTTCAACACGTTCGGCAGCAGTACCCGCGATGTCCAGGTGCCTGACGTGCGGGGTCAGGTGTCCGCCGATGCTATCGCCGCACTACAAAACCGCGGCTTCAAGACGCGAACCCTGCAAAAGCCTGACTCGACGATCGCGCCCGACCACGTCATCAGTACCGACCCCGCTGCCAATGCTTCGGTGAGTGCGGGCGACGAGATCACCATCAACGTCTCCACCGGCCCTGAACAGCGCGAAGTGCCCGATGTCTCCTCGCTGAGCTACTCCGACGCGGTCAGCAAGCTCAAAGCCGCAGGATTCAGCAAGTTCAAGCAGACGAACTCGCCGTCGACCCCGGAGCTGCTGGGCAAGGTGATCGGGACCAACCCCCCGGCCAACCAGACGTCGGCGATCACCAACGTGATCACCGTCATCGTCGGCTCGGGGCCGGAGACCAAGGAGCTCCCCGACGTCGCGGGCCAAACCGTTGAGCTCGCCGAAAAGAACCTCAACGTCTACGGCTTCACCAAGTTCAGCCAGGCCTCGGTGGACAGTCCCCGGCCCGCCGGTGAGGTAGTCGGCACCAATCCGCCTAAGGGCACCACAGTTCCGGTGGACTCGGTGATCGAGCTGCAGGTGTCCAAGGGCAACCAATTTGTGATGCCCGACGTGACCGGCATGTTCTGGACCGACGCCGAGCCGCGGTTACGCGCGCTGGGCTGGACCGGAGTGCTGGACAAGGGCCCCGACGTCGACGCCGGTGGCTCCCAACGCAACCGGGTGGTGTATCAGAACCCGCCGGCGGGCGCCGGGGTAAACCGGGACGGGATTATCACGCTGAAGTTCGGTCAGTAGCCGCCGGATCGGCGGGGAAGTACGGCCGCACCGCGGCGCGGACGTCATTCTCGAGCCGGCGGACCAGCGTGTCGTTGCGCGGCCACCCGCAATAGGCCAGCCAGTTGGCCAGCATTCGATGGCCGCCCTCGGTCAGGATCGACTCCGGATGGAACTGGACACCGTGAATCGGCAACTCGGTGTGACGCACGGCCATGATCACGCCGCTGCGGGTGCGGGCCGTGACCTCCAGCACCGTCGGCAGCGACTCCGGCAGGATGGTCAGCGAGTGGTATCGGGTCGCCGTGAACGGATCCGGAAGCCCTTGTAGCACACCGACATTGGTGTGCAATACGCTGCTGGTCTTACCGTGCAGCAACTCGGGCGCGCGGTCCACGGTGGCGCCGAATGCGACGCCGATGGCCTGGTGCCCCAGGCAGACCCCGAGCAGCGGGGTGCGTTCGGCGGCACACGCACGAACCAGATCGATCGAAGCACCCGCACGTTCCGGGGTACCGGGTCCCGGGCTGAGCAGCACACCGTCGAACCGTGTGGCGACGGCGGCCTCATCGGAGAGTCGTGCGTCGTCATTGCGCCACACGTCAGCCTCGACGCCGAGCTGGCCAAGGTATTGCACCAGGTTGAACACGAAGCTGTCGTAGTTGTCGACGACCAGGATCCGCATCGTGTCAGGTTACCGCCCGATCCAATTTGCTGATTCTGCTCAGTACCCGACCGGACCCGCCGGCTGCGCGAAATGCATCCGGTCCGGTTCGGAATGACCGACGATCTGCACGTCAGTCTTGACCTCTTCGTGGTAGCCGAGCCCAAATCGGACCACGTACTGCTTGTACAAGGTCACTAGGGGAGCGGCGGCCAGGGCGGCCTGCATGACGGCTGCGTTGCCGATCGCGGTAATCGTGTAGGGCGGGCTGTAGGTGCGGCCGTTAAGCAGCAGCGTATTGCCGACGCAGCGGGGCACCGAGGTTGCGATGATGCGCTGGTCCTGCATCTGGATCGCCTCCGCGCCGGCACTCCACAACGCGTTGAGGACGGCCTGAATGTCTTGTTGGTGCACCACCAAATCGTCGGGGGACGCATCGCGCGGGAAACGGCCGTTGGCGTCACGTTGTGCGTCTTCGAGGGTCACCACCAGGCCGGGCCCGTGCACGGGGTTCATCTCGGCCTCGCTGGCCAGTTCGGCGGTGCGCCGCAGCATCGCCGCCAACGCGGCATCGGACGAGCGCCCGTGCACCGCGTCGATCTTGCCGGCCAGCGCATCGCGTTGGGCGTTGAGACGATTCACCGACGACTGCGCCGCCCGCACCAGATCCACCAGCCGGGGGGCATCGCTGCGGCGGATCTCCGTGCCACCGGATACCCCGTGTGTGGCGGCGAGCAGCAACCCGGCCAGCAGGCAAACCAACGGGACGCCGAAGCGCCATGGTGAACGGCGCGGGTCACTCATCGACTCTCCATTTTCCTAGTCACCCTGCCAGGTGAGTTAGGCTCGTAGCCAGGCTATGCGCAGCTGCAGACCTTATCGTTGCACCCGTCCCCGCTCACCGCGCTGTTGAGGTATCTCGAGGTATCAAATGCCCAAGTCCAAGGTCCGCAAGAAGAACGATTTCACCGTCGGCGCGGTCAGCCGCACGCCGGTGAAGGTGAAGGTCGGACCGTCGAGTGTGTGGTTCGTTGCGTTATTCGTCGGTCTCATGCTGATCGGGCTCGTCTGGCTGATGGTGTTTCAATTGGCCGCCGTCGGAACCCAGGCCCCGACGGCCCTCAACTGGATGGCGCAACTGGGCCCATGGAACTACGCCATCGCGTTCGCTTTCATGATCACCGGTTTGTTGCTCACCATGCGCTGGCACTGAGCAACGTCACCGACATAATGAATTCATCTTTGGACTGATTTGTTAATGCGCCAGCAACTTTCCGATCACCCAATCACACGCGTGTGATTTATCCCCACTGTTGATAGCGCTTGTGGATAACTGCATAGGCCGTGGTGGGAGGGGCTAAGTAGCGCATGCAGCAAACACAATGGGAGCCGCGCGCGGCGGGAATCGCTGGTTGTGGGGCCGCCGGCGTTTTGATGGCTATCGCGAGTGTGACCCTAGTCACAGACTTGCCGGGGCGCATTCTGACGAGCATTGCCGCAGTGGGCCTGATCTTGTTTGCGGGCCTGACGTGGCGCGCGCGTCCAAAGCTGGCAATCACCCCCGGCGGTTTGGTGCTGCGGGGCTGGTTTTTGACGCATGTATTACAGCACTCCGACATCAAGATCATCCGCATCATCGAGTTCCGCCGCTATGGACGCAGGGTTCGGTTGCTCGAGGTCGAAACGGTCGACGGCCGACTGGTGCTCTTCTCCCGCTGGGACCTCGGGACGCACCCGCTAGAGGTCCTCGACGCGCTCGCCGCGGCCGGCTACGCGGGCCGTCAACAGCGCTGAGCGGACGCCCGACTCGATGGCGTGCGGGCCGGTTTAGGAAATTGTGATCGACTCGATGACGACCGGCTCGGTAGGACGGTCGTTGCCGTCAGTCGACGTCGTCGAGATCGCGTCAACAACTTTCTGCGACTCGGGATCGGTGACTTCTCCGAAGATCGTGTGGCGCCGGTTCAAGTGCGGAGTCTTGCCCACGGTGATGAAGAACTGCGAACCGTTGGTGCCCGGACCCGCATTCGCCATCGCGAGCAGGTACGGCTTGTCGAATTGCAATTCGGGGTGGAACTCGTCGGCGAACTTGTAGCCCGGGCCGCCGCGACCCGTTCCGGTCGGATCGCCGCCCTGGACCATGAAGCCCTGGATCACCCGGTGAAAGACCGCACCGTCATAGAACGGTCCGGAGGAGCCACCCGATGCGTTCTGGGTCGAGTACTCCTTGGTGCCCTGCGCCAAGCCAACAAAATTGGCGACGGTCTTGGGCGCGTGGTTTCCGAACAGGGCGACCTTGATGTCGCCGCGGTTGGTGTGGAGCGTTGCGGTAGCAGTCTGAGAGGGGCTGTTAGTCACGACATCAGAGTCTGCCATTACGCGCGGGCATGCCCGCACCCGGTGTCACTCGAACAGCACCCGCTGCTGAAAACATGGCGTGCGCACAATGGGCCCGTCGGCGTCCCTATGGTGGCAGTCTGTTCAGGTACCGGACTGGCTCTGGACTAGCGTCACGACAGGCCCCACCGGCGGCACAGAAAGGCGGCAGATGAGCGCGAAGACGGAATCCCGGCTGACCCCACGGGAGCGACTGGCCCGGGGCCTGACTTATTCGGCGGTGGGACCGGTGGACGTCACACGAGGAGTTGTCGGCCTGGGTGTCCAGTCCGCGCAGTCAACAGCGTCGCAACTGCGTCGCCGATACGAAGAGGGGCGTCTGGCCCGGGAAATCGCCGCCGCCCAAGAAACACTCGCCCAGGAGCTGGCCGCCGCACAGGAGGTGGTCGCAAACCTGCCTCAGGCGCTGCAGGACGCGCGCCGGGCCCAGCGCCGCGGCAAGCGCCCGTGGGTGATCGTGGGGGTCGCTGTCGCGGTCCTCGCCGGGGGCGCCGTCACCTTCGGCGTCGTTCGGCGCTCATTGCGCCCGGAGCGCCAGGAGCCGTCGCCCCGGCCGCCCAGCGTCGAGGTGCAACCGCGTCCATAGAAATGCAGTTTTCCTTGTGGAGCCTAGGGGAATCGAACCCCTGATTTGACCAGGCAAAATGCTGATTTACCTGCAGGTTCGCTCCGTCTCATTCCGATTCGGTTCCGTTCGTTACCTGCGGTTTTGTTTTCGGGTCTTGACGGCGTCAAGACGTGCCACTGTGTCCGCGCTGGCCTGGTGGGACGACACCACCCTCGGCGTGGATCTGGGTGTGGCCGGGGCGTGCACCGACGAGATCTACGCCGCGATGGACTGGCTTCTCGGCCGACAGGACAAGATCGAGAAGAAACTCGCGGCGCAGCATTTGGCCGAGTCGGTGAATCCGGGCCGGATGGCGTTGTTCGATCTGAGCTCCTCGTGGGTGACCGGCCGGCACTGCGAGCGGGCCGCGCGCGGCTACTCCCGCGACGGCAAGAAGGGCTGCGAGCAGATCGAATACGGGGTGCTCACCGACCCGGCCGGACGCCCGGTCGCGGTGCGCGTGTTCGCCGGCAACACCGCCGACCCGGTCGCGTTCACCCAGATCGTGACCGTGATCCGCGACAAGCTGGGCATCCAGCGGCTGGTGCTGGTGGGCGATCGCGGCATGATCACCTCCGCGCGCATCGACGCGCTACGCAAACTCAACGACAATCCCGACACCGCCACCGATTACGGGTGGATCACCGCGCTGCGCGCCCCCGCGATCGCCACACTGGCCGCCGACGACGGGCCGCTGCAGATGAGCCTGTTCGATGCCCAGGACCTGGCCGAGATCAGCCACCCCGACTACCCCGGGGAACGGTTGATCGCCTGCCGCAACCCCGCGCTCGCGGCCGAACGCGCCCGCAAACGCTCAGACCTGCTGACCGCGACCGAGAAACTGCTCACCCCGATCGCGCGCCGGGTCCAGGCCGGCCGGCTCACCGGCGCCGGCGAGATCGGCAAGGCGGTCGGCAAGGCCCTGGCAAAATACAAGATGGGCAAGCACTTTCACACCACGATCACCGACACCGCCTTCACCTACCATCGCGACCAGGCCGGCATCGACGCCGAAGCCGCCCTCGACGGCATCTACGTGCTGCGCACCAGCATCGACCCCGACACCCTCGACCCCGCCGCCGTGGTGGACAGCTACAAAAATCTCGCCCACGTCGAACGCGACTTCCGCATCATCAAGACCGACGACCTGGACCTGCGACCCATCCACCACCGCCTCGACGAGCGCGTCAAAGCGCACGTGCTGATCTGCATGCTCGCCTGCTACCTGGTCTGGCACCTGCGCAAGGCCTGGGCGCCAATGACATTCACCGACGAACACCCACCCCAACGGGACAACCCGGTCGCCGCCGCGCAGCGCTCCGACCACGCCAACACCAAAGCCGCCCGCAAACACGACCCCGCCGGCAACCCGCTACGCAGCTTCCGCGGCCTGCTCGACCACCTGGGCACCCTCACCCGCAACCAGGTCCGCTACCACGGCGCCAGCACCGACGTGCCCGTACTCGCCGACCCCACCCCCGACCAACGCCGCGCCTTCCAACTCCTGAACACACCCATCCCCCTCACCGCAGCCGCGTAGCCAGAACAAAACCACACCAAACCCATGAATCCCCAGGTCAACCTGGGGATTCACCTATTCCGGCGGTCGTAACTTGGGGTTAACGGGGGGCAGCAACGATCGGTAGCCGGTTGGCGTCATCGGGTTGATTGCGACCGGCTTTGTCCTCTTGCATCTGAGCCGCGCCCGAGAGAGAGGGGTTGGTGGCCATTTTCACGTTGGCAAGCAATACAACACAGCCGAATGCGACGATGCCGAGAATCAGCAGTGGCCACAGCCCACCAACCAGAACAGCAAGCGATGTGCGAATAAGCGGGCGCGGCGTGAGTTGATGGCAGAACCTCTTGCAGACAAAGGCGACGACCATAGTGATCCCCGACGCGCACAGATACGCATTGATCAGCAGTGCGATCACCCCTTCATGTCGATGCCACACCAGTCTGTCCCTCAACGGCGGCAACTAGAGGTCAGCAGCGCGGGAGGTCTCTCAAACGAGATCAACTCGTAATCGGCCTATACCTATACGCAGCCTGCGTCATCGCGCGCCGACAAGCAGGCGTGGTTATCTGGGGCCGGATTCCGGCGATGTTCGAGGTCAGACTGGGTTCTGTGTGCCATGCTTCGGGGGTGTCCGCTGATCCGGCGGTGCCGCCGTCGGGGGTTGTGACGTTCCTGTTCACCGATGTGGAGGGTTCGACCCGTCGGTGGGAGGCCGACGCTGAGGAGATGCGGGCGGCGCTGGCCGCCCATGACGAGGTGTTGCGCGAGGCGATTGACGCGCAAGGCGGCTTTCTTTTCAAGCACACCCGGGACGGCACTGCTGCCGCGACCGGCAGCCATCGGGTTGGGCGAGGCCTGTAATGCTGGGAGCCCGACAGCTACTTCGGTCTAGGAGTTCAACCAGTCCCAGGCCTGGTCCACGTCGGCGAAATACCGAGCCTGCTGGGCGTAGAATGGCTCAGCGAGCCGAGTCAGCCACTTCTCCCACTGGTGATGACCGACGAGGGCCATTCGCTCGATCGAGCGGTGGTATTTCTTGCCGAACCGGAGGTCCGCCCCCCAGGCCTCGATCTTCTCCCAGCGGAAGTTGGTCATGTCCAGCAGAACCCGCACCGATCCCGACGTATCGACGATGGTCTGAACTTCGGGTTCGAGGATGTCATAGTCCTCACGGGTGACATCCCCGCTGACCTGGAAGCCAATAACGTTGTCGTGGCTGCGGGACATCTTCTCGATCACACCAACCTCCACACGATCACACCAACCTCCTCATTGGTTCGCCTTCCGCACACTACGCCTACGGCCAAATCGACCAGGCCGAGCAGAACTGAACTTCTCGACGTTTTCGAAACGCTTCTTCCGCTCCTACTTACTCGACCACCGTCCATCTCGCGGTGCTCTCCGCAGCCGAGTCGTCTGTACCCGAATCCGTGCCTGAACAACTGCCACTGTGAGTCATTCGCCACTGCCCTGGTCCCTGACGGATGGCCACAGTTCCGTCCCGGCTGAAGTAGTAGGTGATCGGCCCGGACGTTTCCATCTGCCACAGGCAGCTGGGATCGGTCGCATCGTGGCCCGTCTGATCTGTAGTCGATGTTCCCGTCATCACTAGCCCGGACAGAGTCCCGGTGACGCTTCCCGTGTACGAATCCGCCTGATATGGCTCTTCCCAACTCGATGTGCACGTGACCGCATCGTCAACGACGCGACAGTCCTGCACTGGGCCGTAGACATCGCCGCCGATCCGGAAGTGCCTCATGGGCGGCAGCTCCGTGCCGTTCTTGGCCTCGGAGGACGTGGTCGCGGGTGGAGCCGTCGTATCGACACCCGGGTGGACCGGCGTACCAGTTGTGGTTTGGTTCCTCGAGCCGCAGCCCGCGAGGCCGAATGCCACGGCAACCAAGCCGGTGAACGTTCGGCACAGATATGCGGGCATGGTTCTTCGATTTTCGGCGGCGGTCGGGTTCACTGCAATGGCTTCAGGTGGATCGGCTGTCCGCAACCGCAGCTAGCCCACCTTCGACCAGGTGCCGGTTCCCTCCCAGAGTTGAACCGTCTCGGAGTATCCGCTCGGATTGTCTGGACAGTTGCCGCTGTAGGTCGTCTGCCACTGGTCCGGTCCGTGGCGAATCGCCACGGTTCCGTCCGGGCTGAAGACATAGGTGACTGGCCCCGAGGAGTGTTGATGGGAGATGCACTCGGGATTGCCCCGGCGACGGGCCTTGACGTCGGTTGTCGCAGTTCCCGTCATCGTCGGCCCGGATAGTGCGCCGGTGATCACCGTCGTCCACGAAATGATGCCCTCGGCGAGCGGATCGCTAGGAATCGTGCATGTGACCGTGTCCCCGGTGATGCGGCATTCATAGGCCACCGGCTCTCCGGGACGGTAGGTGACGGCGAAGCGTTGCGGCAAGAACGTCGTGTCGACCTCGGGGGAGATGGGCGCGGGCGCAGTCGCGGAGGCAACTGGCGTTGTCGCGATCTCGGAAATCGGAGGCTTGGTGGTGTCGCGGACCTGTGCGCTACAGCCCACAAATCCGAGCGTGATCGCCATCAGCGATCCGATGACGATTCGGCACAGGGGCGTTCGCATGATTCCTCGACCTCCGATCAGGCTGGATCACTGCACCTACTCGATCGCTGACCAGTTGGCGGTCCCTTCAGTTGCCGTGGACGTTTGGGGAATCCCCACCTGAACAATCGCCGCTGCGAGTCGTTTGCCACTGCAACGGTCCCTGACGCATCGTCACCGCGCCGCTAAGGCTGAAGACATAAGTGACCGGCCCGGAACCCTCGGAGGTCTCGATGCAGCCGGGAACTGCCGTGTAGTGGGACTTGGTGCGCGTTATCCGGGTTCCCGTCATGGTCAAGCCGGACAGTGTCCCCGTGACCTCCCCTGTCCACGAATCCATCGTTTCGGGTAACGATCCCCGAGTCTCTGTGCAGGTGACCGCGTCTCCGTTCACGCGGCAATCGGAAGCCCAGGCACCCTCGCTGATTCCGAAGTGTTGCGGCAAGGTCTTCCTGTTGCTACCCCCCGCCGAGGTCGATGTAGGTGGAACCGGATTTCCGCCGTGCAGAGTTCCGTGGATACAGGCGTTGAACGCCTCGACACATTTGGCCACATCCTCCGGCGTCACGTACCTGACCCCGTAGAGACCCGTCTTCGCACTGGCCCGCAAGCACTCCCGCTCATCGCCACCACAGGTTGGCGAGGGCACAGCAGCTGCGACGCCGACCGTCCGCAGACATGAATGTGGCGTGACCGATAGCCCGACGGTCGCGACATACAGCCCAACCGCAGCGACTGTCGTCAGTGCCAGTTTGGATGCCAATCCCGTCGCCACGTGCCGCCCCTACCCCTTGGTGATCGTGTTGCCGGAGCTCAAGTCCTGGATTTGCGGGTCGCCGTCGCGGTAGGTGATGGTGTTCTTCTCGCCGACAACAACGATCTCGGTGTCCACCTTGTCGAAGCTGACCTTGTTCTCGTCGCCCCCGATATTGACCGAGCCGCAGCGGCCCGTCACCGTGAGCGTGTTCTTGGACCCGCCGATGTTCAGCGACTTGCCGTCGGCGCAGTCCAGTTTGGTGGTCGCGCCGAAAGTGCCGTCGTTGATGGTGTTGTTGATCTCGGCGATCGGCGGCTTGCTGGTGTTGTGGTTCTTCGAGCCGCAACCCGCAAGCCCGAAAGCCATGATTACCAACACGGACCCGATTGCGACCCGACAGACGTGTGTACGCATGATCTCTCGCTTTCTGACTGAACCGGATACCCCCGTAGCGGTCACCGCACCTACTCGATCTTCGACCACCTGGCTGTCCCTTCCATGACCTCAGTCATGCCTGAACTTGAGCCTGAACAACTGCCGCTGAGAGTCGTTTGCCGCTGGTTCGGTCCCGCAGTGAATGTCACACCGCCGTCAGGACTGAAGACGTAAGTAACTGGTCCTAAATAGGTTTCGTTGATGGTGCAACCGTCCGGGGAAGTACCAGTTCGGTGTGTTGTGGTGGTCCCCGTCATAGTCAATCCGGATATTTTCCCAGTGAACTCACCTGTGTATGAGTCTGTACCCGTTTCCCAACTATCTGTACAGCTGACCGTGTCCCCACTGATTCGGCAATCACTGACGTTGCCATCGCCGCTGTCGATTCCAAAGTGTTTCGGCAAGGTCGTCTTGTTGCCACCTCCTGCTCCAGAGGTGGACGAGGGTGAATTCGGATTTCCCTGGAGGGTTCCGTGGATGCAGGCGTTGAAGGCTTCTACACACCGCGCCACATCTTCCGGCGACACATATCTGACTCCGTAGAGGCCGGTCTTCACGCTGGCGTGCAAGCACTCCCGTTCGTCGGCGCCGCAGGTCGGCGAGGGGGCAGCAGCGGTGACGCCGACCGTCCGTAGACATGAATGTGGCGTGACCGATAGCCCGACCGTCGTGACATACAGTCCGACCGCAGCGGCTGTCACGACAGCCAGTTTGGACACCAACGCTGACACCACCGCCACCTTTCCAACAGGCCATCGCCACCAATGTTCTCGGGGCTTCCGGCAAACCTACTCACAACACCGACCAAGGGTGATAGAGACTTTGGGCCTGAAGTCCCCGGCAGCGCGCATCCCGGACGGTGGATGGTGGACGGTGGACACGATTACTCAGCTCTGCGACGGAGGGTGGAAGCATGCGGTCATTGCTTTTGGGGTTGCTGGCTGGTCTGGGCGGCATCGCGATCTGGGCAGCCCCGGCGGTCGCCGCCCTACCCGGGGATGACAACACACCACCCGGAGACGACCTCGACAGTTATCCGCTCGCCGCTGGCATATCCAAGGGCTACTACGGCAGCCTCACTCCACAGACCCCAAACTTTTGGGGGTATTGGCTCTACTTCAAGACACCCGACGGGCGGTCGTGCGGCATCGCACCGAACGGTGGCCCGATCGGCTGCGACGCGGTGCCCTCAGACGCTCCGCTGGGCACCAACCAGACCTTCGCCGACGCCACTCTCTCCGCCGAATACCGCCATTCCGACACCCCGATCTTCACCCGCGACGTCCCCGTGCTTCCTGCCGGTCAACGGGTGCAGACCCTAGGTGCCAGCTGCGCGGTCGACTACCAGGGTGCGGTGCACTGCAAGACGGAGGGCAATCACGGCTTCATCCTCTCCGCCGACCACGGCGCGCTCTGGTAGCGACTTTGGGCCTCGTGAAACTGACAGTGCCCGGTGACTACCGAGCCGGAGGCTGGAACGGCTCGGGCTGGAGGAATGTGACGCCATTCACCAGTCAAAAACGAAATCCCGATGGCGCGCAACAGGTTGTCACCGATCCACACCGGCGCGATGGGCGGGGATGACGACGCGACGGCTGCACAGTCGCGCGCTGTGTTCGATTACCGACCTATTTTCGGTACAGGCCAGACGGGGTCGAGGACGTGCGCGAAAACCCCGAGCACATATGACGCTGTTTTTTCGTCCGGCAGTTCGGCCAGGGTATCGGACACCTGGCGAAGGACCGTGGCGACGTCGCGCCGTACTTGCGGATCAAGGCCTGCGAGTTCATAAAGCAGCGTCGCCGGGGACGTCTCCGTGTCGGACATGCGCCTCACCGCTGTCTATTCGCGCGTGACACTTCCTCTATAAAGCATGGCGTGCGGAAAATTGGAGCCGTTGGTATTCAGTTAGCGCCGGACTTGCGGACGCTTCTTGGCGTGTGGCGTCATTTCGGTGAGGACTGATGGGCTTACACCGCGTGGAGATTTTTCGGCGGCCGCCAACAGAATGCCGACTGATTCGACGATGCCGGTAGCGATGTCGTTGACCGCGGGCACGTTGTCGGGGCAGACGCACACGCTGAGATCCATCACGTCGCCGTGGGAGATCAGCGTGATGTTCAACCCGGCGCCTTCTATCAGCGGCGCCGCGGTGTGCATGCCGACGACCTTGGCTCCAGCGCAATACACCGGCATCCGCGGCCCGGGAAGATTCGAGACGATGCCATGCGAGATCGGTGCGAGCCGTTGCGACAAGCCCAGCCCGGTATAGAGCTGCATGCCGGCGTGGACGACATTCGGCGGGATCAGCGAAGCGATGGTCGGGAAATCGGCCGTGGGACCAATCTTTTCAGCATTGCTCCTGCGGGCCGTCTTCAGCCTTTCAGTGGCTGCGTGTAGGTCGGTGAGGACCTGGACGGGATCGTCGAGCTGCACCGGGAAGCGGATACGCCCGAAAGTGAACTGGTTGCTGACGGTGGTGGAATCGGCGTCTCGCAGCGATAGCGGTATCTGCATCAACAGGGGATAGTCGGGCACGGCGCCATGGCGTTGCAGCCAGGCGCGCAGCGACACTGTGCAGGCGGCCAGGAAAACGTTATTGATACTGCCCCCAAACGCGTGCCTGACCGTCTTCATCTGGGCAAGCGGGATCGAGGCGAAGGCCACTGCACGCCGCTCAGTTAGCGGCGCGTTGAACACGGTGCGCGGCACCGGCCCGCGCATCGACGACGCCGCGTGCGGCAGCTGGTCGGGCCCGCCCGTGCCGCGCAGCCGGCGGACCGCGGCCCGCAGCACACCAGGCACGGCCCGGGCGATCAGCCTAACGCCGGTGACTTGATTCTCCAGGAGCTCCTGCATCGTGTCGGTAACGAGCTCGCCGATGGAGGGCTGCTTGCCCAGGCCCAGCTCGGCCGGCAGATCGCTGGTCGAGTCGTCTCGCGGACCAATAGTCAGTAGCCGCGGCCAAACGGAGCCCACCCCGGCGACGCCACCGCTTATTGCAGGCGCCATCTTCACCGCCAACGCCCACCGGCCACGCTCGAGACCGTCGATGCTCCACGCTTCCCACAGCGGTTTGTGGCGATCCAGCGGCCCGGCGGTCAGCCACGCGATCAGGTCGGCGAACTCCTGGCGGCCACCGGGAGCAGGAACCGTTGCGCTGTGCATCTGGGGAGTCGGGTCATAGTCGTCGATCTCGGCCCACACGGGCTGACCCAATCCCAGCGGCTTGCCCACAACCCGGCTGCGGAAGCGCGCCATCCGCGGCAGCGACAAGCCAACCAGCTCGTGTAACCGCTGACGGCTGAGCTGATCGGACGCCTCGATGATGATCAGCGCGACGGCGTGCGCCGGCACCGTCGAACTCTCGATGTGCAGCGACACCGCATCCATCCCCGATAACCGGCTGACCATCACCGCGCCCCCGCGTCCGCCACTGAACTCTCGTGGGCCAGACTCTCTTGGGCCAGCGGATTGATGATCGTCAGCTTCGACGTATTCATCGGCCAGCTAACCGATTCCACGTCGAGAAATCCGGCGTCATAACCGCATCCGCACGCGACGGTGCCGCGACCCAGCACCGTCACCGGCTCCTCGATGGCGGGCACGACCCAACCCTAACCCTGCACTACGGCGGCCCTCAGCTCGCCACCAAGCCCGAGCTGGTCGACAGGTGAATTGTCGCTGATGTGCTCGGTGAGCACCGATCAGAGGAGCGACAACAATCCTGCGGACCAACGATCGGCATCGCCACCCGCTACGACAAGTACGCGCTGACCCACTCGGCGGAGTCATCCTCGCAGCAGCAATCACCGCCCGCCGCCTCCAATTAACAGACACGACCTAGTCGAGGGACTTGACGGCGCGGGCTGTGGCCTGGCTGAGGCGAAGAATCCGCAGATCGCCGATCGGTGTGCCCTGCCCACGGTTGCACACCATCGCCAAGGCCAGGTCGTGCCCGGGATCGGCAAAAGCGCCGGAGCCACCGAACCCGAAATGGCCGTAGCCGCGGGGGAACTGTTTGTTAATAATCGGCAGCCGATGGTAGCCAAGGCGCCACTGCATGGTCATCACGATGACCCGGTCTCGTTGATCGTTCTGGATCTCGGAGGCCTTGCGGACCGTCTCCTCGGAAAGGATGCGCACACCGCCCAGCTGGCCGCCGCCGGCGAGCATCGCGTACATGGCGCTGAGCGACACGGCATCGAAATACCCGTTCATCGCGGGCACGGCGGCATCTTGAAGTCGAGGGTCCACGATGACGTCCTCCATACCGCGGGAGAGGGCTGCGTTGATCATCCGATGCGGGTTGATCGGCGACCTCAGGACACGCAGACCCCGCGACACCTGATTCAACGCGAAGCTGCCGAGGGGGCTAGACCAACGCGTCAAAGCGGGCGACATCGGCGCCAGTGGCGCTATCCGGTGCCGCTGCTCGGGCGGGCAGCCGATATGCAGGCCGTCGAGCCCGAGCGGTTCGGCGATTTCCTTCTGCAGGAACTCCTCGATCGGTGTGCCGGAGATCCGCCGCACCAGCTCGCCGACAAGCCAACCGAACGTCAGCGCGTGGTAGCCCACCGAGGTTCCCGGCTTATATGCCGGCTTCGCCCGAGCCAGCGCATCGGTCATGTGCTCCCAATCGAGCATCCTCGATCCGTGGTCGATGATGGTGCCGAGGCGGTGTAGGCCCGCGGAGTGGCTCAACACCTGCCGAACGGTGACGTCACCCTTACCGTTCTGGGCGAACTCCGGCCAGTACGTGGCGACCCGTTCGTCGTAGTCGAGCTCCCCGCGGTCGGCGAGCACATGGGCGCAGGTGGCCACGACGCCCTTGGTCGTGCTCCAGCACATGGCAAGCGTGTCGCGTGTCCAGGGGACCCTATCCAGGCCGCGAACCCCACCCCACAGATCGACGACAAGCCGGCCGCGATGGTAGACGGCCACGGCGGCGCCGCCGTCGGTGCCAGCGATCTGCTTCCTGAAGACATCCGCCACCTCGCGAAATTCTTCGTCGTAACGACCTGCGATCAGATCTATTCCTGATGTCGGAGTGCTCAGTTTCGGAGCTCCTTCTTCTTCGGGGGCTGGGCCGCTTTGTTGGAAGCCTTTTTCGGCAAGTAGTCGGAAAACAGCGATTGCCTGATCATCAGGGGCTTCTTGGCGGTCGTCATTCCTCATTGACCGAGCCGCCCGGCTTAGGGCTCTGAGCCGTACACATCAGATTTCGCCTGCCCTCATCCCCCCGATAGGGTCTTTTGACCCAGGTGCGCGCGCCTCGGTGCCCCATTCGGGGTACCGGAATTGGGAGGCGGTCGCCCAGCCGACAGGACGTACCGGGTCAGCGCCGGTCAGTCGGAGTCGAGCATGTGGGCCAGCAGCCCGAGCGTGTGAGCGGTGTCCCTACCGTCAGGCACCTCGGCGAAGGTCTCGGCCACCTTCCGCAGCTGTTTCGCCAGCTCACGCCGCCGCGCCGGTTCTAGCGCAGCCAGCTGGTCCAGCAGCGTCGGGGGGGTCTTCTCGGTGTCGGCCATGGCTTCTCCGCCTGTCATCATCAGCCATGTAGGACGTTGACAGCGGCGCGCCATGCCGGGCATATCGTGTGGAAAAGTGACCGCGAGGAGGTCGCTGTGACGATCCAACCAAAGCCTGTCAGACCTGGTCCCGGACAGGAGTCGGTGTGGGACTACCCCCGCCCGCCACGTGTAGAGCCCTTCGTGGGCTCGATCACCGTGGAGCTGGGCGGCAAGACCATCGCGTCGACCAACCATGCATGGCGGGTGCTGGAGACCAGCCATCCGCCGACGTATTACCTACCCCGCGAGGCCTTCGCCGACCGGGTGCTTCGTGAGACCTCGGGCTCATCGTGGTGTGAATGGAAGGGCCAGGCGACCTACTACGACCTGGTCACCGAGAAGCGGGTTGCGCCGAAAGCGGCATGGAGCTACCTCAGCCCCAGCCCGGGTTTCGAGCCGATCGCTGGCGCGGTCGCGGTAATGGCCGCACTCGTTGACCGCTGCACCGTCAACGGCGAGGAGATCGTTCCACAGCCCGGCGGCTTCTACGGCGGCTGGATCACCAGTTGGGTCGTCGGCCCGTTCAAGGGCATTCCGGGGTCGATCGGGTGGTAGCCGGGCTGCCGCGTTGGCCAACTCGCCGTGCCGGTGGGCCACCTATCGCCTCGATCGCCACGCCAGCCGTCGCACGGGAAGTCGGCGGCTTGCGCCAAGGTGCCATCGAGATGACGCCGCGCCGAGAGACGGTAGCGTCTCAGCGTCCACGGCCACGAGACGGAACCGCAAAATTCGGAAGCCGTCCTTGCCTTGCTAATGCCAGTACTCGTCAACCCTGAACAGCCCGTCGTAGCGGTAGCCGGTTGCCGGGGAACAGGTGGGCGCGGCCGTTTTCACCGGGGATCCTGACGCCGACGAGGGATAGCATGGGTCCGCGTGATTCGGAGGTAAACCATGGACACGCCGATCGTGTTGGTTCATGGCACCAATGCCGGTCCGTGGACGATGGAGAATTTCGAACAGCATTTTGCTGAGCTCGGTTGGCGATGCCTGAGCCCGGCCTACCGCCATCACGACGAACCGCTGACCGGCGAAAGCTCAGAACTGCTCACCGGAATCAGCATCGCCGACTACGTCGACGATATCGCCGGGGCCATTGCGATATTGGACACCGAACCGGTCATCGTCGGGCATTCGCTCGGCGGCGTGATCGCCCAGAAGCTCGCCGCCCGCGGTCTCGCCCGGGCGATCGTGTTGCTCAACGGCAGCGTCAATTGGGGTGTTCTGCCGACAACCAACGACGAGCGCGCATTGGCCAAGGAATTGATGTCCGCCGGCCCGTTCTGGGAAAGCACACTTCTGCCGGATTTCGACACGATGTCGACATTCGGGCTCAACATGCTCGAGGAGGCCGAGCAACGACGCGTCTTCGACCGTCTGGGAGCCGAGTCGGGCCGGGTGATGTTCGAGCTGTTCTTCTGGATGTTCGACGAGAACCAGACCACCAGAATCGACTATCGGAACGTCACCTGCCCGGTGCTGATGGTGTCGGGATCCGAAGACTTGGCGATCCCTCCGTCGACTTCGCGCCGGATCGCACAGCGGCACGGTTCACTGGCGACGTTCTATGAGGCAAACGGTTTCGGACACTATCTAACCCTCGAGCCGCACTGGCGCCAGATCGCCGACGTCTGCGCTCGCTGGTTGACCGACGCGCTGACGTAAACACCGGCAGTGGCCGATCTCGAGAAGTCTACGAATAGTTGTCCCGCACCAAGGACTGCGAGCTGACACAACCGCCTTGGCTGTTTGTCATCATTTGACGCTTCGGCCGTGGAATCGACACCCGAAGCGAGGCAAGGCTGCGGCCATCAGCGTAGCCCGGGTATCCGCTCCGCGCTGGACGGCAGACGTGTGCAGATCCGGAGTTCCTGCAGTTCAATGTCGGGCTCCCCCTGTCGGATATTGCTGCTATGCCGCATGATCGGCACATGTTCTCAGGGCATGTCGGCCCTCCATGTGTGTTAGCCGGTGCCTCAAGGGCAGCAGCTCTGCGGGGGTCTACGCCATTGCGCGAACTCGGGATGGCCTCGATGCTGAGGTGCTCGGTATGGTCCGTGCATGCCGTTGCATTACGTCGATCCGAACAAGAAGCGTGGCCGGCTGTATAGGGTCTACGTCCGCATCGCGCGCACCCGTCCAGGACTCGCTTACGCGCTCAATATCTCCCCTCGCATCGACCCGTGGTTGTACCGGGTGACCCGAGGTCGCTACCCCACAATCTTGGGCACGGTCGCTACCGCGCCGCTCATCACCACGGGTGCCAAATCGGGTCTGCCGCGAGAGCACCAGCTGACCTACTTTCACGATGGACCCGATCCGATCCTGCTCGCTACCTATGGCGGCGGACCCAAACACCCGCAGTGGTACTACAACTTGACGGCGCACCCCGAATGCCAATTCAGGGATGAGAGATTTGTGGCGAAAGAGGTCACCGACTCCGATGAGTACGCACGCCTGTACGGGCTGGCCGAGCAGGTCTACGCCGGGTACGCAGACTATCGCGTCAAGACGGCCGCGGTGGGACGCCACATTCCGCTCTTCCGGCTCAAGGCGCAATAGCAACATCCGGGCCGGGGTGTCCATACGTTGCACTCCCTCGGGGTTGGTCTGGGTGGCGGAGCCTTGGCGCCCAAAAGGGGACGGTTGTTAGCCGCCCCCTTCGGGTGTCCGCGCGGTCTCGGTGGTGGCGGCCGGCGCTGAGCCTTGCCGGATCGCCTGCGATTGCTGCTGGGCGATAAGGGTTTTGAGGTTGACCTGAGTTACCGCTAGGTGCTCGTGGCACGCCCCGCAATCGTGTTAGACAAGCGCCGTGACAACCACCAGGAATCCCAAGGAGCACCGCTGGTCCATTTCGATCGACGGGTGGTTGGCGGCATGACCGGAATAGCGGACGCTGGCCTGCGGCAATCGCGCGAGAAGACTGTCCTGGCTCACTTAGAGGCAGAGAAACGGCGGGATGTCGATGCGACGCTGGCGACATTCAAGGCCGGCGTCGCACGCTTAGAGCTGCCGGGCGAAGAGGTCATCGACGGTCGCAGCGTGGTGGTTGACGCCTATCGGGATCTGTTCACTGGCTTTCCGGACCTGGGTTTCCCTGACCTTGAGCCCGGCTCACTCAGGCACCACGGCGACGTGGTGATCGCCGAATCTCGGCTACAAGGGACCCACTTAGGGCCTTTCCGTGGCCTTCCCCCAATTGGCCGTCGGATGGACGTGCCGCTGGTGGCGATCTTCGAGTTCGACGGCCCCGACCTGCTCTGCGAACGCGTGTACTACGACCGCCTCACTTTGTTTATCCAGCTCGGTATCGCACGAGACCCGAACACCCGAGCTGGCAAAATTACGACTCTACTCAACAACCCCGTCACGCTTACCCGCGCGGCATTTCGGCAGTGGCACTCGCCAAGAAAGGCCATCACGCCCCCCGTGGTTACCCCACGTCACCTATGCGAATGCTGACGTGGCAGACGTGGTTGTCTCCCCAACGGGGGGCATCGACAGCAGAAAGCCCCAGGGAACCCTGGGGCCTCTGCCTTATTCAGTTGTGGCGCAGCCGATCAGGCAACGTCGTAACCGCGAACGACGCCGGCCTCGTTCAGGAACGCCAAGCCGAGACGGGACACGGCACGAATCCAGGTGCCGTCCTTGTCGACAGCCGGGAACCGCTCGACCGTGGTGCCCTTGCGCTGCACGAACATCACGTGAGCCCTCGGGATACCCAGAACACGGTCTCGGCGTCGACCTGGTCGGAGACCACGACGGGCTGACCGGCGACCACGATGCCATCCTCTACGAACTGGAGCAGCGACCGGTTGGAGCCGGTTGCCACCTTCAGCTTCGAGATGGCCTTTGCGGTCTCGGGCGAAACGATCCACGAGGTCAGATAGGAGCCGTGGGCCTTCGCTGCGAACCGCGCCGACACGAACGGGTCCGGGTTGGTCAGACCAGAGCCGGTGTCCACGGCGGGGTGTACTCGATCGTCAAGTTTTGCAACATTGCTGGCAAACCGAGTCGGCGAGCGGCCGATCGGTGCGACGCACTGCTCCCGCTGGTCGACGAAACCGACAGCGTCATGGAAGATTCTCTGGGCAAATTACAACCAGCCCGATAACCTCGACTCCGATACGAGGGAGCAAATGTCATGTCATTCGAACAGCGCCCCATCGGCGACCCCGGCGAGCCAGCTGGCGCAGGGAACTCGCCGGGATACCCGACACCGGGATGGACACCCCCACAAGGCGGGCCGTCCAGATACGGCTGGGGACCACCCACCGGATCACCGCCGCCGAATTGCCGCCGACATTCCCTCTGCCGCGAAACACCAGCAACCGACGGCCGCGCAAATTCTGGTACGTCATCGGCGCGGTTCTTGTCGCGATCGGCGTGATCGGCGGCTTGATCGGTGTGATCACCATGTTTGCCGGCGGGCTGAGCCAGCTCACCGCCAACGTGCCGACGGACGACCACACGTTCGGTAACCACGGAACAACCACGGTGCACATCGACGCGGGCGCATCGAAAACGATCTACGCCACCAAGACCACGCCCTACCGCGACATAACCTGCACCGCACGCGGCACTCAGGGTCAACAAAAACCCACCCTGACCCAGTACCATAGCGACCTCACCATCAACCAGTGGCGAGCACTGTTCACACTTACCGTCCAGGACGGGGGCGACTACACGATCAGCTGCGCCGGGCCCCCCGACGCTGGCTACGGCGTCGGTGACCACATCAGCGGCAGCCAGATCGCCCGCCCAATCGTGGGCCCATTCGTGGCCGCCGGCATAGGCGGCGCGGTCGTCATTGCCGGAATCGTTGTGTTGATCGTGACCGGCATCCGCCGCAGCCGCAGCACCCCGCAACCACCGCTCCCGAACCAGCCGCAGCAATGGCCCGGGCGGCAATGATCCGACGGCCACGCCAGCGTGCCCTACACCTACGAGGCCGACTCGGTGTGACGGTGAATCCGTATTTGGCCAGCGGCTGCAGCGACGCACCACTTTGATCGTTCAATGAAACGAAGAGCGCAGTGTTTCCACTGTTCGCTACAAAGGTCGCCGATGAGCTGCCGTTGAAGCGAGCCATCATCGCTGCGTCATCACGTGCCATGTAGTTAAACGAGTACACGCCGATGTGATCGCGCTCATCGAAATTCCCCAGGTGTGCTCGATGAAATTCCTCACCTGTGAGCACCGGTCAGTGTAGTGGTTGGCGGGTGCCGGTGGCTGCTCTGCGGAGGGTTTCTGCGGCGGCGTGGTGGTCGCGCAGGCGGTAGGACTCGCCGTCGAGGTTGATGACCACGGAGCGGTGCAGGAGGCGGTCGAGCATGGCGGCGGCCACGGTGGTGTCGCCGAGGATTTCGCCCCAGGCGCCGACACCGCGGTTGGTGGTGATCACGATGCTGGTCTTCAAATAGCGTTGGGAGACGACCTGAAACAATGCTGAAGCAGCCTCGGCGGGCAGCGGCAGATACCCGAGTTCATCGATCACCAGCAGAGTCGGTCCGGCGAAGAACCGCATGGTGGTGGCCCACCGTCCCTCGGTCGCGGCGCGGTGGCACCGCGCGGCCAGATCGGCCGCAGTGGTGAAGTAGGTACGATAGCCTGAATAGGCTGCAGCCCTTGCTAATCCAACTGACAGGTGAGTTTTTCCGGTGCCCGGTGGGCCGATCAACAGGATGTTGGTCGCTGACTCGAGGTAGCGGCAGGTGCCGAGCTCGTCGATCAGCTTGCGGTCGATGCCGGCGGCGGCGTCGACGTCGAAGTCGGCCAGTGTGGCCGGGGTGGGCAGGCAGGCGAACCGCAGCCGCCCAGCCAGCCGCCGTGCGGTGCTGGCATCCACTTCGACGGCCAGCAGCCGCTCTAATGCCACCGTGAGCGACAGTCCTTCGGCGGTGGCGTGGTCGAGCACAGCGGGCAGGGCTTCGGCGGCGGCGTGCAGTTTGAGTTCGGCCAGATGTGAGCGCAGCTGCTGGTACCGGCTGGCGGCCGCTGACGGCGACTCCGCGATAGCGGTGGTTTTCGGGGTGCGTGGGGTGGTCATTGGATGGTCCTTTTCTGGGCGGCCCGCTCGTAGGCGGACAAGTCGGTGACAGTGGAATCGGTTGATGGAGTTGAGGATTCGATTACTTCGCTGTTGGCGCCGTGCAGCGCCAGGAGTTGTGCGGCAGCGGCTTTGGCGACCGGCCCGGGTGGGATGCGTTCCTTGCGGCGATGCGGGCGCCCCCGTGGATGCGGTGGCCATCGCCGCGGTGTCCAGGGCGATGACATGCCCGCTGTCGCGGACCATCACCCCGAGTCCATCGGCGGCCATGCGGTGCCGCGCGATCACGATTCCGCTGACCGCGGCGATATCGCAGAACTCGCCGCCGACGGGATGGCTGACCACCACCTGGGCGGTGGCCAACTCTGGGGGCACCGAATAGCGGTTGCCGCGGTAGGACACCATCGCCTGCCGTGATGCGGTGCGGGTCTCGCAGACGATCACCGGATACGGCGCCGCTGGCACCGGTGCCAGCGGCTCAGCCTTGGCCACGACCGCGACGGAGGACCGCCCGTCGGCGGTGGCCCGCATCCTGGTGTCGCCACGCACCCGGGCGAAGCGGTCCACACTGGCTTGGGCCTGCTCTACGGTGGCTTCCTCGGCCAGGGTGCGCCACCAGCGTTGCGCGGCAGTGTGATTGACCTTCTCCACCACACCCTTGCGGTTACCGCGCCGCGGCGGGCAGATCGCCACCGACACCCCGTAGTGCTTGGCCACCCCGGCGAACGACGCGCTCACCCGCCCCGACCCCGGGTCACAGACTGTGGCCATCCGGTCGAACCGCCACACGTGTGTGAGCCCACCCAAGCCGCGCGTCACCCGGTCCAGAGCGGCGACCAGGTGCGGCTGATCCTCGGTCGGCGACAACGCCGCTCGCCACTTGCCCGAATGCGCCAGTGAACCGACCAGCAGGTGCGCGGTCTTGCCCCACCCCCACGATTCCGGCGGATCGGGCAATTCCAGCCAGTCCCACTGGGTTTCATCCCCAGGAGGATGCGGGATCACCGCATTAGGGCGCTGCGTGGCGGTGCGGCAGGCCTGGCAGTCCGGACGCAGATTCCGCGCCCGGATGTTGCGGGTCAGACTCTGATACGACAACCCGAATCCCAACAGCTCGAGTTCATCGAGCAGGGTGCGGGCCCACAGGTGTGGGTCCTCGGTCAACCTCGCGGAGACGTAATCGACGAACGGCTCGAACGGATCCGGCGATGGCCGCGCCCGCACCCCCGGCGTTCGCTTCCCCGACAAGTAATCCGCGATCGTCTTGCGGTCCCGACCGGTGTGACGGGCGATCGCCGAGATCGTCCAACCACGTCTACGTAGGGCATGTACTTCCACATCGTCCTCCCATGTGAGCATGAGAAAGCGGGCCTCCTTCGACTGGAGCTGTTGGCGTCAGACACCAGCAGCATCGAGGGAGGCCCGCCCTTCTCGGCGGAGCCACACGGGTGGGGAATTTCGATGAGCGTCAGTGGGGAATTTCAGTGAGCGCGGTCAGATGTAGATCCTGCTGAAACCGGTCGTGTACGAGGTGCATGTCGCCGTGCCCAGGTCTGCATTGCGCAAACCACCTGAGCCGTTCATAAGCGTGCCGGGGCTGCACACAGCCGCGTACCAATCGTCCGAGTTAGAAGGGATCACCCTTGATGGCGTAGGCCCAGCGGTTGTGGTGCTAGTGCCCGATTGGTGAAGTCCGATGGCACACCCCCGACACCACCCGGCGGGCTGAGGCGGCGGCTGGTAGTGCCAGTACTGATTGCTGCCGTTCTTTTGCCCCCCGCAGGGGCTCGTTGCTTTATGGCAAACCCCCAACGGGGGCAACTACTTCAAGCCCGGCGGGGGCAGAGTACTGCTATTAGAGCAGACACTTCAGCGCTGCTCGACTCAGACACATCTCAACCGCAGGGTCTCGTCTGAGCAGGCGCGCTGATCCTCTGAGCCGGTCGTCAGTCTCTCCACGCGCATGGAGTCCGGCAGTCCTCGCCTGCCTGCGCGGATTCCAAACCAGCAGATATTTCAGTGGAGCCTAGGGGAATCGAACCCCTGACACCTGCCTTGCAAAGGCAGTGCTCTACCAACTGAGCTAAGGCCCCTCATCGTGACTGGGTGGATGACCGAGTGTGTCATCCACCGCCACGTGCCAGACCTCGACTCCGCGTCGTGACCGCGCCACCGCTGCCACCACGGCGGTCAGTGCCAGTGGCAATGCGAGTCTTACGCAACGTCTTGACGGGCACATGGTTGTGGGCCTAGGAGGACTCGAACCTCCGACCTCTTCGTTATCAGCGAAGCGCTCTAACCGCCTGAGCTATAGGCCCGTACTCGCGTACGGCCGAGCGACGAGACTACCGCAATCGCCGCTCGACCCCCAAAAATGCAGGATCCACGTTAGTCGCGGTCCGCGAGGGTCACTTCTATGCCGCCGATCAGATCGGTGGTCAGGTTGTAGACGAACGCGGCGATGGTGGCCATCGCAGTCAGCAGCACAATATTGACCAAGCCGATCAGAAAGGCGCCGCCGAAGATGGTGCCGCTGGAGACCAGTTCGCCGCTGCTGCCGCTGGTGTTGTTCAGCAGGTCTCCGACGTTGCTGTTCAGCTTGGACCACACACCCATGCCGCCGAGCACAAGGTAGAGGAACGCCACCGCGATCATCCAGACGAAGAACAGCGCCACCGAGAGCAACAAGGACACTTTCAACGTGCTCCACGGATCAATCCGGCGGATCTGCATGCTGGCCCGAACCGGGCCCCGCGTTCGCCGCGACACCTGAACACGGTTTTCGCGGTTTTCGCGGCCTTCTCGGTTTTCGGGGGCCGCCGAACGGCCCGGCCCCGACGCGCTCGACGTCTCCGAAGTGCGGTCGGGTGCGGTCTTGCGGTGCGGGCCTCGCGCAATTGGGCCCGACAGATCGGGCAACTCGCTGGCGTAGGCCTCAGCGGGCGGCCCATCACCACGCGCCGACGGAGCATCCGCGTCGTGCGGCGGGTTCTTCGAATGTGGGGGTGCGCCGGCCCCGGGCGCGGCGGCACCGGAGATGAAGCGGTTCAGTCGGGCCTCAGCACCACCGGGCGGGCCCGGTGGCCGCGTCTCGGTGTGCGGTTCGGCCGGGCGATGGCCTGCCTGCGGGGGCCGGGCGGCGCCGCGCTGCCACGGCGGCGAATCCCCGGCGTCCTGAGCACGACCAGCCTGGGCGGGCTGCGGCGTGCGGTGTGCACCGGCACGCTCGACGGAATCATCCCCATTGAGGTTGTCGCCCTTTTTGGGGGCGCCCGGCTCGTTCGATGTGGTCACCCCGACTCCTTAGATCTCCTGCCATGGCCACCCGGGCGGGGGCAATCGCATTATGTCTGGTCGGGCTGAGTCTAATTGCCCGGGTAGTCTGCCGGGCCCCTGCTTGCCCGCATCGTTACCGGCTAGCTTTCCGACTCCACGCCGTCACCATCTCCGACGGCTTCGTCCGCGCTTTCCTCGGCGTTGCGTGCAATGGCCAACAGGGTGTCGCCTTCACCCAGGTTCATCAGACGAACGCCCTTGGTTTGCCGTCCGGCCTTGCGCACCTGGCGCGCCGCGGTACGGATTACGCCTCCTCCGGAGGTGATTGCGTAAAGCTCGCTGTCGTCGTCGACAATCAACGCCCCAACCAGCCTGCCACGTCGACGGTCGTACATGACGGTCAGGACCCCCTTGCCGCCGCGGCCCTGAACCGGGTACTCCTCGATCCCGGTGCGCTTCGCGTAGCCCCCGGACGTCGCCACCAGTAGGTAGGTGCCTTCGCAAACCACGTTGAGCGACAACAGGTAGTCGTCGGTGTTGAACCGCATGCCCTGCACGCCCGAGGTGGCACGTCCCATCGGACGCAGCGCCTCATCGGTCGCCGAGAACCTGATGGACTGACCGTTGGCCGACACCAGGAGCAGGTCGTCCTCGGACGAGCACAGCACCGCACCGACCAGCTCGTCGCCGTCACGCAAGTTGATGGCCACGATTCCCCCCGAGCGGTTGGAGTCGAAGTCGGTCAGCCTAGTCTTCTTGACCAGGCCGTTGCGGGTGGCCAGCACTAAATACGGGGCGTCTTCGTAGCCGCGAATCTGGATGACCTGGGCGATGCGCTCTTCGGGCTGAAAGGCCAGCAGGTTGGCAACGTGCTGACCGCGGGCGATTCGCGAGGCCTCAGGTAGTTCGTAGGCCTTCGCGCGGTAGACCCGGCCCTGCGTGGTAAAGAACAAGATCCAGTCGTGCGTCGAGCACACAAAAAAGTGCCGCACGATGTCGTCTTGCTTCAGGCCGGCACCCTGCACGCCCTTGCCGCCGCGCTTCTGGCTGCGGTACAGATCGGTCTTGGTGCGTTTGGCGTATCCCGTCTCGGTGATCGTGACGACGACGTCCTCGCGGGCGATCAGGTCCTCGTCGCTGACATCGCCGTCGGCGGCCACGATCCGGGTTCGACGGTCGTCCCCGTGCTTGTCGACAATCTCGGCCAGTTCGTCGTGCACGATCGCGCGCTGCCGCTCGGGTTTGGCCAGGATGTCTTCCAAGTCGGCGATCTCAACTTCGATCTTGGCCAGATCGTCGATGATGCGCTGACGTTCCAGGGCCGCCAGGCGCCGCAGCTGCATGTCGAGGATGGCCTGCGCCTGGATTTCGTCGATGTCGAGTAGCTCGATCAGCCCCGCTCGGGCGATCTCGACAGTTTCCGATGCCCGAATCAGCGCGATGACTTCGTCCAGCGCGTCGAGCGCTTTGACCAGACCGCGCAGAATGTGGGCGCGTTCGTTGGCCTTGCGCAGCCGATAGGTGGTGCGCCGGACGATGACGTCGAGTTGGTGCTCGACATAGTGGCGGATCAGCTGGTCGAGACGCAGCGTGCGGGGCACACCGTCGACGATGGCCAGCATGTTGGCGCCAAAGCTGGTCTGTAGCTGGGTGTGCTTGTAGAGATTGTTGAGCACCACCTTGGCCACCGCATCACGCTTGAGCTCGATGACGATGCGCAGTCCCACTCGATCGCTGCTTTGGTCTTCGATGTTGGCAATGCCGGCAAGCCTGCCGTCGCGAACCTGCTCGGCGATCGAGGTGATGAAGTTGTCGTGGTTGACCTGATAGGGCAACTCGGTGATCACCAACGACGTTCGGCCCCTGGATTCTTCGACTTCCACCACGCCGCGCATCCGGATGGAACCCCGGCCGGTTTTGTAGGCGTCAGCGATGCCGTGCGTCCCGACAATCAGCCCGGCAGTGGGGAAGTCGGGGCCTTTGACGCGTTCAGTGACCGCGGCCAGGGTCGCCTCTTCGTCGGCGTCGTAATTGTCCAGCGCCCAAAACACCGCGTCGGCCAGCTCGCGCAGGTTGTGCGGCGGGATGTTGGTCGCCATGCCGACAGCGATGCCGCCGGAGCCGTTGGCCAGCAGGTTCGGGAACCGGCTGGGTAGCACCGTCGGCTCCTGCACCCGCCCGTCATAGTTTGGTATGAAACCGACTGTCTCCTCGTCGATTTCACGCAGCATTTCCATCGCCAGCGATGTCAGCCGCGCCTCGGTATATCTCATCGCGGCTGGTGGGTCGTTGCCGGGCGATCCGAAGTTGCCCTGCCCGTCGACCAGGGGGTACCGCAGCGACCACGGCTGCGCCATGCGCACCAAAGTGTCGTAGATCGAGGCGTCGCCGTGCGGGTGGTAGTTACCCATCGTCTCGGCTACCGACCGCGCCGACTTCGCGTGGCTGCGATCGGGGCGGAACCCCGAGTCGTACATCGCGTAGAGCACGCGGCGGTGTACCGGTTTGAGGCCGTCACGCACTTCCGGCAGTGCGCGGCCCACGATTACGCTCATCGCGTAATCGATGTAGCTGCGCTGCATCTCCTGTTGAATGTCAACCGGTTCAATCCGGTCGCCGGCCTCGTCACCCGGTGGCAGCGTGGTGTCAGTCATCTATCCCTCGTCTGTCTAAGCCGCGTCTGACTACGTCAGACATCCAGGAAGCGAACGTCTCTGGCGTTGCGGGTAATAAAGCTGCGCCGCGCGTCGACATCTTCGCCCATCAGAATGGAGAACAACTCGTCGGCGGCCGCCGCGTCGTCCAGGGTGACCTGACGCAGCACCCGCACCGACGGGTCCATCGTGGTTTCCCACAACTCTTTCGCGTCCATTTCACCCAGACCTTTGTAGCGCTGGATGCCGTCCTCCTTGTTGATCTTCTTCCCGGCTTTTAGCCCCGCCTCCAACAGGCCGTCGCGCTCGCGGTCCGAGTAGGCGAACTCCGGATCAGTGCGCTGCCATTTCAACTTGTACAGCGGCGGCTGCGCCAAGAACACGTGTCCGTTTTCGATCAGCGGCCGCATGAACCGGAACAGCAGGGTCAGCAGCAGGGTCGAGATGTGCTGGCCGTCCACATCGGCGTCGGCCATCAACACGATCTTGTGATAGCGCAGCTTGCTGATATCGAACTCGTCGTGGATCCCGGTACCCAGCGCGGTGATAATCGCCTGGACTTCGGTGTTCTTGAGCACCCGGTCGATTCGTGCCTTTTCGACGTTGATGATCTTGCCGCGCAACGGAAGGATCGCCTGGAACATGGAATCGCGGCCGCTCTTCGCCGAACCTCCGGCCGAATCACCTTCCACAACATAGAGTTCCGACTTTCGCGGGTCGGTGGATCGGCAGTCGGCAAGCTTGCCCGGTAACCCACCGAGATCGGTGGCGCTCTTGCGGCGCACTAGCTCTCGTGCCTTGCGTGCCGCAATCCGCGCTTGTGCCGAGGAAACCGCTTTGTTGACAACCACTTTCGCGTCGGCCGGATTGGCTTCGAACCAGTGCGTGAGCTGTTCGTTGCAGACCTTCTGCACAAATGACTTAACTTCGGTGTTGCCTAGCTTCGTCTTGGTCTGACCCTCGAACTGCGGTTCGCTGACCTTGGCCGAGATGACCGCCGCCAGGCCCTCCCGGATGTCGTCGCCGGTGAGGTTGGGGTCTTTGTCCTTCAGGAGCTTGCGATCCTTGGCGTACTTGTTCACCACTGACGTCAGCGCGGTGCGGAAGCCCTCCTCGTGGGTGCCGCCCTCATGGGTGTTGATCGTGTTGGCGAAGGTGTGCACCGACTCCGAGTAGCCGGCGTTCCACTGCATCGCGATCTCGACCTCGTGACCCGGTCCCTTTCCGGAGAAATCCACGATGCTGCTGTGGATCGGGCTCTTAGTGCGGTTGATGTGCTTGACGAAGTCCACCAGACCGCCGGGGTAATGAAAGGTGCGTTTCTTAACCTTATGGGGCGCAGCGGATTCGGCCGCCTGTTCACGTGCGGACTTCGGCGCATCGGCGACGTCGCTGACGACTTCGTCGACCACCTCCTCCTTGGTCACCCGCTCGTCGGTCAGGTTGATCGTCAAGCCCTTGTTGAGAAAGGCCATCTCTTGTAACCGACGGGCGACGGTTTCGAAGTCGTATTCGGTGGTTTCGAAGACGTTGGGGTCGGCCCAGAACCGGACTGTCGTGCCGGTTTTCTTCGTCGCCGCACCTTGCTTCAAGTTCTGTGGCACCGACTGCTCGTAGGTCTGCGACCACTCATACCCATCTCGCCTAATTTCCACCTCGAGCCGCGCCGACAGTGCGTTGACCACCGATACGCCCACACCATGAAGTCCGCCGGAGACGGCGTACGCGTCGGAGTCGAATTTTCCTCCCGCGTGCAATTGGGTCATCACGACGTCGACGGTGGGGATCCCCGAAGCGTGCATCGCAACCGGAATCCCGCGGCCGTCGTCAGCGACTTCGACTCCACCGTCCTCGAGCAGAACCACGTTGACGGTGGTGGCATAGCCGGCCATCGCCTCGTCCACCGCGTTGTCGACCACCTCCCAGACGAGGTGGTGCAGGCCTCGTTCCCCGGTGGACCCGATGTACATACCCGGGCGTTTGCGGACAGCCTCGAGCCCTTCCAGGATGGTGATCTGCGCGGCGTCGTATTCGCCTTGGGCCTTCTTCTTCTGGGCAGCCACGATCGGAATGCTCTCCTTGGGGTTACGTGCGAGCGGTCCGGTCACCGCGACGATCGCACCTCACCACTCTACCGTGATCGGCCGTCAGCACCGATTTTCTGGGCGCGTTTCTACCTACCTGACCGCGCCGTCAGCACGATTTCTTCATTCCCGGTGCGTCCTGACGTGCGCCGCGTGGGTCCGCTTCGTCCTGGCCGATCTCAGGGATGATTCGTCTACGGGTTCGTCACGGCGTGTCGGCGGCTTGGATCAGCAGGGAACCGCCCTATCCGTAGGTATCCCGAGGCCCTCTTCCAGCAATATGGCGTGCCCCCTTACGCCAGGATGGGGCGGCCGGCCCGGTGATTTTCAGCGACGTCACCACCCCGTTGCCGACCGCCGCGGCGATCTTGGCCAACAGTTGCGCCTGGATCATCCGCAACTGGGTGGCCCAGGCCGTCGATTCCGCTGCCACGCTGAGCACCCCCTCGTTCAGCGCAGTGGGGACCGCATGATCGGCGATCTGTTGGCCAACCACCGACGACCAGTTGCCGAGCACGGTGCCCTCGGCGACGTGGCCAGACCAACCAAGCTTTTTCGCCAGATCCCGCGCCAACCTGCCCAACGGCTGCGGATCACGACCGTCGGGTCCAGGCCCCGACCAGCTTCGCCGCTGTCCGGCGACACGGCGCGGAACCGGCGGCACCGCCCGCCCGCGACCGGCGTCCTTGCCCTGTGCCCGGGCGGCAGCCCGAGCCTCCTCGAGGGTGCGCCTCACCAAGTCGATGCCGGTCAGCCCACTCGGTTGTGTGGTCTCGTCGGGATTCGACCCACCACCCATGCCGGTCATGATTGCACCGCGGACACCCGGCCGAAATCGTCGTCGCTCAAATCGATGTGCACTTCCCTAGCGGCCCAGCCCGTCGGAATGTCTTCGAGCACCGCCGCAGTCACCAGTACCTGTTCTGCTGATTCCGCCACGGTGGCCAAAGCACGACGCCGGGAGCCATCAAGTTCGGCGAACACATCATCAAGCAGCAACATGGGTTCGCTTCCGTCGGCTCGCAACAGTTCGTACGCCGCTAACCGCAGCGCCACCGCAAAAGACCACGACTCCCCGTGGCTGGCAAATCCTTTCGCGAATTGATCGCCGAGCCACAATTCCAGATCGTCACGATGGGGACCGACCAAACACATTCCGCGTTCCAATTCCGCACTGCGACGTGCCGACAACGCCGCCAACAAAGCGGCTTCCAGATAGTCGCGGTCGCTGCCTCCGACATCTCCCGCGGTCTCGGCGCCAAGACTGGCTCGATAGGCGATCGATGCCAGGCGTGACCCCGGCGCCAGCAACTGATAGGCCTTCTCCACCTCTGGCGCCAACTGGTTCACCAGATCGATGCGCGCGGCCATCAATTCAGCGCCGTGCTCGGCTAACCGGCCATCCCACACGTCGAGAGTGTCCAGAGCACCTTGGTCGCCTCGGTGCCGCGCTCCGGAAAGAGACTTCAACAGTGCCGTACGCTGACGCAAAACTTTGTCGTAGTCCGCGCGTACCGCAGCGATTGTCGGCCGGCACATCGTCGCCAAATCATCGAGGTACCGCCGCCGATCCGCCGGGTCACCGCGGACCAGAGCTAAGTCTTCGGGGGCGAAAAGCACCGCACGTAATGTCCCGCTGACCTCGCGCGTGCTGCGCACCGGTGATCGATTCAGCCGTGCCTTGTTTGCCCGCCCCGCCGCGATTTCGACGTCTATCGCACATTCGCGACCCTCATTGACGACGATCGTCGAAACTACTGCGCGGGTGGCGCCCACCCGGATCAACGGCGTGTCGGTCCCTACTCGATGCGAACCCAAGGTACTCGAATACCACAGCGCCTCAATCAGATTCGTCTTACCAAAACCATTGGGACCGACGAACACCGTCCGACCTGGCTCCAATTCGAGGTCGGCGTGTGCCCAGGATCGGAAGTCACGCAGTCCCAAATGCCGGACGTACACCTATCCAGGCAACCGAACTGGCATCAAAAGGTATACATAGTCCGTCGGTAGGCCGGCAAACGGACCAGCACCGGTCGGGTGACTGTCGCCGTCCGATGCCGGGCGTAACAATGCCGGCTTACCCGGAGTCGTGAAGCCGAACGACACCCGCTCTGAACGGACCGATCCGAGTCCGTCGGTCAGGTACGTCGGGTTGAACGCAATCGTCAACGGTTCACCGACGAAATCAACGGCTAGATCTTCTTCGGCCCGACCTACATCATCGGCCCCCGCGGACAACCGCAGCATCCCATCGGCAAATTCCATACGAACCTGCGCACCTCGGTCGGCCACCAACGCAACCAGCTTGATGGCCTCGATCAACTCGGCCACGTCGATGGTGGCCACCGCCGTGTGCTCCGCAGGCAGCAACTGGCGAAACTTCGGGAACTCCGCGTCGAGGAGTCGGGTGGTACTGCGTTTGCCATTACCACTAATACCGAGCAGCCCGTCTTTTCCGACCCCCGCGCCGGCACCCAACGACAAACGAACTTCAGAGCCGTCGGTGCCTGTTTTCGCGGCCTCGGCCAGCGTCTTGGCCGGTACCAGCACCGCGGCCTCGATGTCACCCGACGACACCGACCAGGTCAGCTCGCGAACTGCCAGACGGAATCGGTCGGTGGCAGCCAAAACCACCGTGTCGCCGAAAATCTCGACCCTAATCCCGGTCAACATAGGCAGTGTGTCGTCCCGGCCGGCCGCAATGGCAACCTGACTGATCGCCTCGGCGAACAGATCCGCCGGCAGGGTCCCGGTCGCTTCCGGCAATGCAGGCAGCGTCGGGTAATCCTCGACCGGCATCGTTGGCAACGAGAATCGGGCACTTCCGCAGTTCAACGCGACCCGATTACCGTCCACGCAGAAGTCGACGGGCTTGTTCGGCAACGCCCGGGTGATGTCCGACAACAGCCTTCCAGATACTAAAACGCTTCCAGGACAAGCTATTTCAGCTGGAACTTGTGCTTCGGCGGAAACCTCGTAATCGAATCCGGAGATCGTCAGGCCGTCATCCGAGCCGGACAACAGAACTCCTGAAAGCACCGGCACCGCCGGTCTGGCCGGCAGATTCTTCGCCACCCACGACACCGCATCGGCAAAGGACTCTCGTACCAAACGAAACTTCAAGTCGCTGAGACCAGCCCTTGTCGTCGCCGCGTCCATAGCGTCCCTTCACGTACCCAGCGTTCACCATGCAGTGGCTAGCCTCCCCCGCTAGCACGGGGCCCCCGCTACGAACGCCGATGACACGTCATGCGCCACGATGACCGCAACAGGGAGTCGAAGAACAACCGTAGATCTTCTGAGTCCAACTTGAAAGCTAATCGCAAAGGCCGACAAGTCGGGACCAACGAGGGCATCGACGACGCCGGTGCAACGAGCGTCCCCAGCGCTGTATTTCCAAGAAGAAGCAACGGAGAGATCTCAGTAACAGTAATAAGGGCTGTGCATCCTGGGGACAGCTAAGCCTTGAAGCAGTTAGGGCAGTGATCGGGTTGTGGATGACAGCGTTGATAATTGTGCGCCTGGTGTTGGGCCGCTGGGGATGAAGGACGGCTGTGCACGGAAAGTCGATTGCTGCACTGCTGTGTGGTCGATTTGTGCACATACCTGCGCACAGCATGCGGGTGTTGCTGGTGTTACAGGCGTGCGAGAAGTTTTTTGAAAAAAATGACGCGCAAACGTCGAGAATCAGCGCTTGGACCGCTGGCGGATACGAGTGGTGAGTTCCTTGACGTGATCGAACACCTCACGTCGCTCGGCCATCTCGGACAGAATCTTGCGCTGGGCGTACATGACCGTGGTGTGATCCCGGCCGAATGCCTGGCCGATCTTGGGTAGTGATAGGTCGGTGAGCTCGCGACACAGGTACATGGCGATTTGGCGTGACTGAGCCAGCGCTCGAGTCTTGCCGGGCCCGCGTAGTTCTTCCACGGTGGTGTCGAAGTATTCGGCGGTGGCGGCCATGATCGTCGCCGCACTGATCTGCATGGTGCTGGCATCGGCGATCAGGTCGCGAAGCACGATCTCCGCCAGTGATTTGTTGATCGGAGTTTTGTTCAACGAGGCGAAGGCGGTGACCCGGATTAGAGCCCCTTCGAGCTCGCGGATGTTCCGTTCGATGCTGCTCGCGATGAGCTCGAGCACGTCATCGGGCACCGCGAGCCGCTCCATCTGTGCCTTCTTCCGCAAGATGGCGATGCGGGTCTCCAGTTCGGGCGGCTGCACATCGGTAATCAGGCCCCACTCAAACCGTGTCCTCAGTCTGTCTTCGAGGGTGGCGAGCTGCTTTGGCGGCCGGTCCGAAGAGATGACGATCTGCTTGTTGGCGTTATGCAACGTGTTGAACGTGTGGAAGAACTCTTCTTGGATACCTTCTTTGCCCTCGATGAACTGGATGTCATCGACCAGCAGCACGTCGACGTCGCGATAGCTGCGCTTGAAGGCGACCTTACGGTCGTCGCGGAGCGAGTTGATGAAGTCGTTGGTGAATTCCTCGGTGGAGACGTACTTGACCCTCATCCCCGGGAACAGTCGCTGCGCGTAATTGCCGGCGGCGTGCAACAGGTGGGTCTTGCCGAGGCCGGACTCGCCCCAGATGAAGAGGGGGTTGTAGGCGCGGGCCGGTGCTTCGGCGATCGCCAGGGCCGCGGCATGCGCGAACCGATTGGAAGCGCCGATGACAAACGTATCGAAGGTGTAGCGGCGGTTGAGGCTCGTTACGCCGGCGATGGTTGGATCGGCGGCGTGTGGACGTTCGGTGAAGTAGTTGGGCCAACTCTGTTCGGCACCGCTCGCCGGTTCGCCATTTTCATCCGCCTCGTCGGTCTCAATGAGGGTGTCGTCGGCTTGGAGGGAAGCTTCGGTTTGGGAGAAGGTTTCGGCTTGGGGGGCCGTGCTGTCATCGACGTCCTCGGGAGGCGGGGCGATGCGCACGCCGAGTTGGATCTGCTGGCCGAGCCGGCGGCTCAGCGCATCGGTGATAGGGGCGCGCAGATGACGTTCGATCTCGTTTTGAACGAAGCTGCTCGGCACCGACAACAGAGCAAACCCCTCGACAATCGTCAGTGGATGCACCAGATTTAGCCACGCTCTTTGCTGAGGGGTCAGGGGAGTGACAAGAGTTGTGCGGTTGGTGGTTACGCCGTCCGCTGCGGATTCGCCGTTGAGCTCGCAAACGACCGCGTTCCACACTGACGTGAACGCTGAACCCGGGTCATCGGTCAACGACGCATCTCCCTGGTTCTTGAACGTCCCGGGTCGAGGTACAACCACGCTTGGCGACTAAGCAACTGTCCACATAGTTATACACAGGTGTGGACAGGACGATCGTATGCGAACCGCAACCTACCGGAGAGGGCTCGCGATCTCCGTGCTGAAGAAAACCCCGTAAGGTCGTCTAAGCAGCTAGTTGATCCACCATCCTCGCTTCGTTGTCGAGCGCCGTTTCAGGCTAAAACGACCTTGGCAGAAGCTAACAGTTTTCCGTGCGGCTGCCAACCGTTCTGCTGCATTCAAATCGGCTTGTTTAGGCTACTTTGGGCTTGGTTCGGCTTGTTGCCGTGGTCAGGGCGGCCCCGGTGGGGCCGAATGGCAAACGTTTTTCGCGATGTCTGAGCGGGTACGTTGGGCCAGGCCAGGTTTGACCCGGTGACGGCTGGTCAGTACCCTCAAACAGTCGCCCGAAAGTCGGCGATACGGCTGCGACCCAGGTGTGTGCCTGGGGACCGCGCCGGCCAGCAGCAAGACCACTTCGGGTCGACCCGCAGACGAGCGTAGTCCAGGCGTCTGAACGGCCGGATGGCAATGCGAGACACAACGAGGAGAATGTCGTGGCCAAGGGCAAGCGGACCTTCCAGCCGAATAACCGGCGCCGAGCCCGCGTGCATGGCTTCCGTTTGCGGATGCGTACGCGTGCTGGGCGTTCGATCGTGTCCAATCGGCGCCGTAAGAGCCGCCGCGTGCTGTCTGCCTGATCGCAACGCCAGGTCTTTTCGCGGTGCTTCCTGCACGCAACCGCATGAGGCGGTCAACGGAGTTTGACGCGACGGTGAAGCACGGGGTTCGCATGGTGCAGCCCGATGTCATCGTTCACGTTCGGCAGGAGAGTGATCCCGACGAGGGCACGGCTCCGCACGTCGGGCTGATTATCGCCAAGTCCGTGGGTTCGGCCGTGGAACGGCATCGAGTTGCGCGTCGGTTGCGGCATGTCACTCGAACCATCTTGGGCGAGCTCTATCAATCCGATCGGGTGGTAATCCGGGCGTTGCCGAGTAGTCGCACTGTTTCGTCGGCACGGTTGGAGCAGGAGGTGCGACGCGGTTTGCGACGTGCTTTGGAGTCGGCGGGAACAAAGCCGTGAGCACGGAGGTGCGGATGCGGACGGTGATCCGCACTACGGGCGGCGCTGCCGCGCGAGGGCTGATTTTTCTCATCCGGCTGTACCGGCACATGGTGTCGCCGCTGCGACCGGCGACGTGTCGCTTCGTGCCGACGTGCAGTCAGTATGCGGTCGATGCTCTTAGCGAGTACGGCTTGATTCGGGGGAGCTGGCTAGCTTTGACCAGACTCGCCAAGTGCGGACCATGGCATCCGGGAGGATGGGATCCGATACCGGATCGCTCTGAATGCCGGGTGAACTTCCAAGACACCAGCGACGCGTGGGGCCCTCCCGCGACGCGAGGGGAGAGTGGATCTTTTGTTTGATTTCTTCAGCCTCGACATCGTCTACTACCCGGTGTCGTGGATCATGTGGGTCTGGTACAAGTTATTCGCCTACCTGCTGGGTCCGTCGAACTTCTTCGCGTGGGCCCTGTCGGTGATGTTCCTGGTGTTCACGTTGCGGGCACTGCTGTACAAACCGTTCGTGCGCCAGATCCGTACCACGCGCCAGATGCAGGAATTGCAACCACAAATCAAGGCGCTGCAAAAGAAGTACGGCAAGGACCGCCAACGCATGGCGCTCGAGATGCAGAAGCTGCAACGCGAGCACGGCTTCAACCCCATCCTCGGATGCTTGCCAATGCTCGCGCAGATTCCGGTGTTCCTCGGGCTCTATCACGTGTTGCGGTCGTTCAACCGAACCACCGGAGGTTTCGGTCAGCCCCACCTGTCGGTGATCGAAAATCGCCTCACCGGAAACTATGTGTTCACCCCCACCGACGTCGGGCACTTCCTGGACGCCAATCTGTTCGGCGCACCGATCGGCGCTTTCATGACGCAACGGACGGGGTTAGACGCGTTTACCCACTTCAGTCGGCCCGCTGTGATCGCGGTCGGTGTGCCGGTGATGGTGCTGGCCGGCATCGCAACCTATTTCAACAGTCGCGCATCGGTGGCACGGCAGAGCGCGGAGGCGGCCGCCAATCCGCAGACCGCGATGATGAACAAACTTGCGCTGTATGTGTTTCCGCTTGGTGTGGTTGTTGGCGGGCCGTTTCTTCCGCTCGCGATCATCCTGTACTGGTTCGCGAACAACATCTGGACCTTCGGCCAACAGCACTACGTCTTCGGGATGATCGAAAAAGAGGAAGAAGCCAAGAAGCAAGAAGCGCTCGAGCGCCGGGCGGCCAACGCCCCGGCACCGGGGGCCAAGCCGAAGCGCAACCCGAAGACGGCACCGTCGAGTGGCAATGGTTCGCCAGCGGGCGGCGGAGAGGGCGCCGACTCGAGATCCGTGCCGGGCTCGCCGGAGACGGATTCCGATGCCTCCGATGGCCAAGGGACCGAAGCCAAAACGACTCAAGCGGAGAAGGCCAACCCGGCCGGACGGAATACCAGCGCGACCAACCGCACCCCTCGGCCCGGGGCGCGACCGAAGAGACGCAAACGCTGATAAGGGCGGCATTGCTATGCGGGGGCCGCCTGGGCAGGCGACCCCTACTGAGCAAGGACCCGTACATGAGGGAGAGAAAGACATGACAGACGCCGAGACCACGGAGCGCGACTTCGACACCGAAGTTGATACGCAACTTGCGGTAGAGGACGCCGCCGAAGCCGGAGAAAACGGCGCCGGCGAATTCGACAACCCCGAGGAGCGGTTGGTCGCCGAGGGCGAGATCGCGGGCGACTACCTAGAGGAGTTGTTGGATCTGTTGGATTTCGACGGCGACATCGATCTGGACGTCGAGGGCAACCGCGCGGTCGTCAGCATCGACGGCAGCGACGATTTGAACAAGTTGGTCGGTCGGGGCGGCGAGGTACTCGACGCTCTGCAGGAGCTCACCCGGCTGGCGGTGCATCAGAAGACGAGCGTGCGTAGTCGGTTGATGCTCGACATCGCGAGCTGGCGCCGCCGGCGCCGTGAGGAACTGGCGGCGCTGGGTGACAAGGTGGCGCGGCGAGTACTGGAGTCCGGGCAGCGGGAAGAGCTGGCTCCCATGACGCCTTTCGAGCGGAAGATCGTCCACGATGCCGTCGCGGCGGTCCCCGGAGTGCACAGCGAAAGCGAGGGCGTCGAGCCGTCGCGCCGAGTTGTTGTCCTGCACGACTAGCCCGACTTAGTTACAGCTGTGTAGTTCACCGGGCACCGAGAGCCCGGAGTGCGCGAGCCAACAGAGGATGTTTCACGTGAAACATGTCGGCCCCTCCGAGCCCACGGTCGAGTGCCCAGCATCGGCGTCCTCTGCCGAGCCCGGCGTGACGCCCGATGCCGCAACCGCGATCTTCGGGCCGCGGCTAGATGTCGCGCAGCGGTACGCGGGGCTGCTTGCCGGCGCGGGTGTGGAGCGAGGGCTGCTGGGCCCACGCGAAGTGGACCGCATCTGGGACCGTCACCTCATGAACAGTGCGGTCATCGCTGGACTCCTCGATCCCGGCGAGCGGGTCATCGACATCGGCAGCGGAGCCGGGCTACCCGGCATTCCACTGGCGATTGCGCGCCCCGACCTAGAGATGGTGCTCCTTGAACCGCTACTACGCCGGAGCGAATTTCTCAACGAGGTTATCGACGAACTAGGGTTGGCCGTCGAAGTGGTCCGGGGCCGCGCCGAGGAGCCGGGGGTGCGCGACCGTTACGGGAAGAGGGATGCGGCTGTGTCGCGAGCGGTTGCGGCGTTGGATAAGTTGACGAAGTGGAGCATGCCGTTGCTACGGCCGGGCGGGCGGATGCTCGCGATCAAGGGGGAGCGGGGGCCCGAGGAAGTCGAACAATACCGGCGTGTGATGGCGGCATCGGGCGCCGTTGATGTCAGGGTGGTGACATGTGGCGCGAATTATTTGCGTCCCCCCGCAACCGTAGTGATAGCGCGACGCGGAAAGCAGCCGAGCCAACGGTCGGCACGAACGGGGAAGGCCGAAAGCCGATGAGTTCTTCAGGAAACTGGGCTGCGGCCGCCCGTCCGTCGGCAAGCGTTCCCGATGGAGAATCGCACCCCGTACCGGAGGCCCCAGTGCCTGCAGACGAGACCGTACCCACGGAGTCGCGGGATGTTTCACGTGAAACATCAGGCGAATTCGATACCCCGATTGGTGCCGCCGCCGAACGGGCGATGCGGGTACTGCACACCACCTATCCGCCACTGCGCCGGCCGAATCACCGGCGGGTTTTCACTGTCGCGAACCAAAAGGGTGGCGTAGGCAAAACCACCACCACGGTCAACCTCGCCGCTGCCCTCGCGCTACAAGGACTCAAGACACTCGTCATCGACCTCGACCCCCAAGGCAACGCCAGCACGGCGCTGGGCATTACCGACCGGCAATCGGGCACGCCCTCCTCGTACGAGGTGCTCATCGGCGAGGTTGCATTGAAGGATGCGTTACGGCCCAGCCCGCACAGCCAACGACTGTTCTGCGTTCCGGCGACCATCGACCTGGCGGGCGCTGAGATCGAATTGGTGAGCATGGTGGCGCGCGAAAACCGGCTACGCACCGCGTTGGCCGAGCTCGACGACCTCGACTTCGATTACGTCTTCGTCGACTGCCCGCCGTCGCTTGGCCTGCTGACCATCAATGCGCTCGTCGCCGCGCCAGAGGTGATGATTCCGATCCAGTGCGAGTACTACGCGCTCGAGGGCGTCTCCCAACTGATGCGCAATATCGAGATGGTGAAGGCGCACCTCAATCCTCAGCTCGAGGTGACCACCGTGGTCCTCACCATGTACGACGGCCGAACCAAGCTCGCCGATCAGGTCGCCGAAGAAGTACGCCGATACTTCGGAACGAAGGTGTTGCGAACGGTGATTCCGCGCAGCGTCAAGGTGTCGGAGGCACCCGGGTACAGCATGACGATCATCGACTACGACCCCGGATCGCGCGGGGCGATGAGCTATCTCGACGCGAGCCGCGAACTCGCCGAACGCGACTGACAACCATCCGTGAAGGGACGACCATGACGCAGCCGTTACGTAAGAAGGGCGGCCTCGGCCGGGGCCTGGCTTCGCTTATCCCCACCGGTCCCGCGGACGGCGACTCGCAGCCGGCGACCCTGGGTCCGCGGATGGGGGATGCGGCCGCGGATGTGCTGATCGGCGGTTCCCGACCGGACGCCGCCGCGGTGGGCGCCGTGTATCGCGAAATTGCGCCGGCCGACATCGAGGCGAATCCGCGTCAGCCACGACAGGTGTTCGACGAGGAGGCGCTGTCCGAGCTGGTGCACTCCATCCGCGAATTTGGTCTGCTGCAGCCGATCGTGGTGCGGGCGGTGACCGAATCAAAGAGCGGTGCGCGATACCAGATCGTGATGGGGGAGCGGCGCTGGCGGGCGGGCCAAGAGGCGGGGCTGGCGACCATCCCGGCCATCGTGCGAGAGACTGGCGATGACAATCTGCTGCGCGACGCCTTACTGGAGAACATCCATCGGGTACAGCTGAACCCATTGGAAGAGGCGGCGGCTTACCAGCAGCTGCTCGACGAGTTCGGTGTCACCCACGACGAACTGGCGGGCCGCATCGGCCGCTCGCGCCCGCTGATCACCAACATGATCCGTTTGCTCAAGCTGCCGATAGCAGTCCAGCGGCGAGTGGCCGCGGGTGTGCTGTCTGCCGGCCATGCTCGCGCGCTGCTGTCCCTGGAGGCTGGACCCGAGGCGCAGGAGGAACTGGCCAGCCGGATCGTCGCGGAGGGGTTGTCGGTACGGGCCACCGAGGAAGCGGTCACGTTGGCCAACCGAGGGGGCGCGACCACCCCGGCGCCGCAGCGCCGCAAGCCGATCCAGATGCCCGGCCTCCAAGATGTTGCTGAGCGACTGTCGAACGCCTTCGATACGCGGGTGACGGTCAGCCTCGGCAAACGCAAGGGAAAGATCGTGGTCGAGTTTGGCTCGGTGGACGATCTCCAGCGAATCATCGACATTATGGCCACAGCCAAGGCATGATCAGCCATACGGTGTAATTACGTCACCGTGACACTGGAGGCATTGGAGACGGGTAACGACGCCCCCTAAGTACCGGAAATCCGACGAAACTGCTTGTCCATCAAGCGCTTTCGACAACCGGTCGGACATGACAACAAAGCCCTGATTGTTATGGCGCGGCAGCCCACGTGGCAATGCCAAAGCTAGCCCCATAATGACAAACTCTCCTATTCTGGAGGGGTTGCTGGTGCAATTGGCTGCAGTACCGCACGGAAGCCAGGAGGCTAGTGTCCGCTCGAATCACGCCGCTGCGGCTCGAGGCCTTCGAGCAGCTTCCCAAGCACGCGCGCCGCTGCGTGTTCTGGGAGGTCGATCCCGCGACTCTCGGTAATCAGGATCACCTCGCCGATCCAGAATTCGAAAAGGAAGCCTGGTTGTCGATGGTGATGCTGGAGTGGGGATCATGCGGTCAGGTCGCGACCGCGGCCCGGGATGATCGAAGCCACACCGAGCCGCCGTGCCTGGGGTATGTCTTCTACGCGCCGCCGCGGGCGGTGCCGCGGGCGCTGCGATTTCCCACCGGGCCGGTGTCCGCGGACGCGGTGCTACTGACATCGATGGGCATCGAACCCGGGCAAGCCGCCGACGATCTACCGCACGGGCTTATCGCCCAGGTAATCGACGAGTTGGTTCGGCGCGGAGTTCGTGCGCTGGAAGCTTTCGGCCGCACACCGGCGGCTTCCGAATTGCAGGACCCGCGGGTGGTGGATCCCGACGTCCGGCCGGTGCTGGAGGCGCTCGGCGATTGCTCGGTTGCCCACTGCATCATCGACGCGGACTTCTTGAAGGACGTGGGTTTCGTTGTGGTAGCGCCACATATGTACTTCCCACGGCTGCGGCTTGAATTGGACAAGGGTCTTGGCTGGAAGGCCGAAGTCGAGGCAGCCCTAGAGCGTCTACTGGAAAGCGCTCAGCTGGAACAGCCGGTTGGAGCCGGGTCTACGGCAGGCAATACGTTGAAGATCATCCAGGACGGTTAAGAACCGCCAAGCTTACTGGCCCGTTCCACCGACAATTCGTGCGCCAACAACTCGGCGAAGGTGAACGTACCTGTGGGCCGATCATTCTTGCCCAGTAGGTAGAGCCGCTTGACCGCGGCGAGGATGCCTTCGGCGATAGCATCGCGGGTCTGCGTTGAGACCAGCATCGCGCGATCGCGCGGGTTGGCGATGTAGCCGACGTCGACCTGCACGGTCGGCATCCGGGTCAAGCGCAGCAGATCCCACGTCCGGCCATGCGTCCGACAATCCCGTAAGCCCGTGCGGGCCACCACTTCTCGCTGGATGAAGTCAGCGAGATTTCGGCCGATGGTGGAGACTGAACCATGCGAGTTTCCGAAGTGAAAGGAAGCCACGCCGTTAGCCGCAGGGCTCGGCTGACTTTCGCAGCGCAAGCTGATCATCAGGTCTGCCCCGACATTGTTGGCCGTAGCGGCGCGTTCGGCGTCCGATGGGCTGCGGTTGACCGGTCGCGATAGAAAGGTCTCCATACCGATCGCGGTCATCCGACCCTCAAGCCGGCTTGCCAAGTCCCACAACACATCTGCTTCGCTAATCGGCCCCGATGGACCCTGCATGATCAGGCCGTGGTCCCCGCTGCCACGGCCCGGATCGATGATGATCCGCTTGCCCGACAGTTTGGGGCCCGATCGGCGGACCAACTCTTCTTCACGAAGCGCGTGGGGGGAGCCGCCACTGACGCGTGAACTCAGAAAGTACAAGGAGCGCAATGTTTCTGGTCCGCAGATACCGTCGGCGGCAAGGCCGTACTCACGCTGATACGACATCAAAGCGTTGTGGGTCTGCAACCCGAAGTAACCGTCGACCAGGCCGGTGTAGAAACCGAGGTCTTGTAGCCGTGCCTGTAGTGTGGCGACGTCGTCACCGTAGAGCGGGGCACCGAATTGGTGATACAGCGTGCGCGCGCCGAGCCGGTACGACGCCTCCTTCAAAGCCCGGTAGGTGGCCTCGCCGACAATGCCGTCCACAAGCAGTCCGCGATGCTGCTGGAAAGCACGCACCGCCTGGTCGAGCTCGGCATCGAATAGCTCGAGGGCCACATGCCGGCCGGTGCTGAGATCTTCGTCGGGGCTTTCCAGCAGCCCTAACGCGGCCAGCGTAGCCCGGATCTCGGTCATGGCCGCGCTGCGATCACCACAGCGCAGCGCATCGCCGTCTTCACGGCGCGGACTCGACATACCAAGGGCCCTCCGGGGCAAACTGACAGGGTCACATATGGGGAACAGCTAACCGCTATTGTCGCAGACGCTTCTCATATTCGGGAAAACCCCAGGCTAAACGCCGGGCGTGATGCGGCGAACCAAATCGGCTCAGCCGAGGTTGGGAACCGCGTCGGAAAGCTCGCGCAGCAATGCCGCTTTACCCTTGGCGCCGACGATCCGTTTCACCGGTTGGCCGTCTCTGAACAGGATCATCGTGGGGATCGACACCACTTGGAAGTCGCGTGCTGTTGCCGGATTGGCATCGACGTCGAGCTTGGCGATGGTCAGCTGATCAGCCCGCTCGCTCGCGATCTCCTCGAGAACCGGCGCGACCATCTTGCACGGTCCACACCACGTCGCCCAAAAGTCGACCAGCACAGGCTTATCGCTGGACAACACGTCCGTGGAAAATGACGCGTCAGAGACTTCGATTGTGCCCCCGGCTTTTTGGGCGTCGGTCATTCTGGTGCTCCAATCAATGTGTCGGTACTGTCGAGAAATTCGGTTGCGTCGCCCTGTGTGGCGGTGCTGGCCTCGGCGTGTTCGGCCAGCCAGCGTTCGGCGTCGATGGCCGCAGCACAGCCGCTGCCCGCGGCGGTGACGGCTTGCCGGTAGGTGCGGTCCACCAGGTCGCCGGCGGCGAACACACCCTCGATCGAGGTGCTGGTGGTGCGGCCCTGCACCAGGACATAACCATCGGGATCGACGTCGAGGACATCACGCACCAGCGCCGAACGCGGCTCGTGACCGATCGCCACGAACACCCCCGTCACGCCCACCGTGGACTCCTCACCGGTGACGGTGTCGCGCAACCGCAAACCGCTCACCGTCTCCGAACCCTCCACCGCGACCACAGCCTTGTTGGTCAAAATGGTGATCTTGTCATTGGCTTTGGCCCGCTCCAGCATGATCCGCGACGCCCGAAACTCCTCACGGCGATGCACCAACGTCACACTGCGAGCAAACCGGGTCAAAAAGGTCGCTTCCTCCATCGCCGAATCCCCACCGCCGATCACCGCGATGTCGTGGTCGCGGAAGAAAAACCCGTCGCAGGTCGCACACGAACTCACCCCCCGCCCGAGCAATTCCTGCTCGCCGGGAACCTGCAAATACCGCGCCGCCGCCCCCATCGCCAAAATGACCGCCCGCGCCCGATACGTCTGCCCGTCGGCGCTCACCACCGACTTGACCGGGCCCTCAAGGGACACCGACTCCACATCTTCCATCCGCAAATCGGCACCAAACCGCAGCGCCTGCTCACGCATCTGATCCATCAACTCCGGGCCGGTGATGCCATCACGAAAACCCGGATAGTTCTCCACCTCGGTCGTGGTCATCAACGCCCCACCAAACGACATCCCCTCAAACACCAGCGGCGCCAACTGCGCGCGCGCCGCATACAGGGCCGCGGTGTACCCAGCAGGACCCGAACCAATGACGATCACGTCATGCACAGTGTCGGTGGTCATAGAAACCTTTCAAACGATCGTCTCCGGATTCCTACAAACGCCAGCGTAGGCATTGCTGTTCCCGGGTGCCCCTCGTACCACCGGCACACCACATAGCTCCACACTAAGCGCGGGGAACCTGGGTGCTGGCTAACAGCCCGGTATCGGCGGCACTGCAATTCAGCGCCACCGCGTAGACCCCCAGGTTGTCGGGTGTGTCGCCGGGCACCACCAGCAGGATGCCGGGGCGGGCGTTGATCTCGATCGGTCGCGCGCCCAGAACCTGCGTGGACGCCGGATACCCGAGGCCACTGAGGCAGGAGGCGCGCCGTACTGGGTCATTGAGGGAGCCGTAATCGGGGCTGCGCCCGAGGAGGCCCCGGATTTCGTCCTGCGATAGCGGGATCACCATCGGCGGCGTTGATACCGTGATGTGCTCGGCGGTGGTCGGTGTACTCGCAGTGGGCCCGGGGGCGTGGAGCAGTGCCGCCGTGCCGAAGCCGATCGCGGCGAGCACCGCGGCAGAACCGGCTACCGCCGCGACGATTCTGGCGGGGCTGATATGTGGCCGGGCGGAGTGAGTGGCGCCGCCGCCGGGCGACCCACTCGATGAGGGGTCCGCCGACCTCAGCGCCGCAGAGATTCTGGCGGTGACCTGCGGGGGAGCGTCGGGAGCCGACGCTGGACCAGCGCCGACGGCGGCGACATCGCGGCGCACCTGATTCAAAGCACGCAGCATACCTTCGGCCTCCGGGTCTGCGCGGACTTGCTTGCGCACCCGAGCTGCGGCCTGGTCGTTTAGCAAGCCGGCCTGTAGATCGGCGAGCAGCTCGACCGTCAGCGGCGGGCCTGCTGCCGCATTGCGGTCACCCGCCGCATCGTTCTCCGCTGCACCCATCCGCCCCAGTGTCCGTCATGCACCGAACAATGGCCATGGAGAGCCCGCGCGTCGGGCGGCTTACAACCGCTGTTAGCGCTGACCGGTGGCGCGGTCAGGTGCGGCGTGAGCCCCGGCGTTGAGATAGCCGAGCAGTTCGGCGAGGCGAACCCGGGCGCGGGCACATCGGCTCTTGACCGTGCCCTCGGCGACGCCCAGCAGCTCGGCGGTGTCGGCTACCGAGTAGCCCTGCATGTCGACGGCCACCACCGCCGCCCGTTGCTCGACGGGAAGCCGCATCAAGGCTCGCTGCACCACTATCGCCGTCTCGACCTGAGCCGTCCGGTCAGCCACTGGGTAGATATCCTCTAGCGGAGTCGTCGGCTGGGCTTTGGTGCGCCGCAGCCGGTCCAGGCAGGCGTTGACCACAATGCGGTGCAGCCAGCTGCCGACTGCGGCGTCGTGCCGGAAGGAACCGGCGCCACGGTGTGCCGAGAGCATCGCGTCCTGCAGCGCGTCTTCGGCATCCTCGCGGGTGCGGCTGGTGAGCCGCGCAAGCCGGTGTAGCTGCCGTTGATGGCGATGGAACAACTCGCTGAAGGCGTCGCGGTCCCCGGCGACATGGGCTGCCAGCAGCTCGGCGTCACTGCGTTCACGCTGGATGTTTCCCCCGAAGCCCACGGCCCGGACAGTAATCAATCGGGTGTGGCGTGGCACTTCACCCGAAAGGGCTCATGTGAGTCTTTCGAACCAGCGTGCGGTCAGGATGCAGCCCGAACCGTGATCTCCGAGATAGCCGTTTTGCTCTTGCCGTCGGTCGTCCCTAGCGTGGTGATCCACACCAGCAGATTCGATGTCGGTGCGGCGGTTTTGACCGCAATGGTGTTGTGCCCTGGCTTGAGCTCTGCGGGCGGCATCAGCACCTTGGTGCCGTCGAGTTTTGACGGCGTCGGCGTGGACGACGAGCGAAGCTCGACCTTCGTCCCGGTGCCGGAAATGTCGATGGAGACCGCGCCGATCACCGTGGGGCTCGGCAGCTGCAGCATCAACCCCTCGCCGGCCTTGAAGGCGGGGAAGGGGACTGCGTCGGTGTAGGTGTCGGTTTCCCAGGAGGTGGTCGCGTTGCCGTCGATCGCCAGTCCGGCCTGACCCGGGTTGTCAGCTTCGCCGTCGGGCGAGAAGACCGTCGCTTTGGTGGGTTTGACGATGCTGCCGGCAGGCGCCGTGCTAGTGGGCGACGACGACGCCGACGAGCTCGGCCCGTTCAGTCCGAGCTCGTCTTTGTTGAGGCCACCACCGACGTTGCCGAAAATCTTGCTCACCACCGACGCCAGCACCAGCAGCGCCACCACGATGACGGCAAGGCCCGCGCCGACCCCGATCAGCACGTTGCGGCGCCGGCGTGCGAAGGTCGCGTACTCACTACCGCTCGACATACGCGACGTTGGTCGTGGTGACGCATCGTCGATCGGACCGAGTACCTCGGTGCGGTCGGCCACCGTGGTCGCTTGTTGTAGCAAGTTCAAAAGCGTTGACGCACTGCGTATCCCACCATCTTCTTGAACCGCCCGAACGGCGATCGCCGAAATCTGGAACGGGATGGCGCGGTCGATGACCATCGGTTCGACGGGCTGGCCCGTGGAATCCCGCTCGGCCGGGGCGAGCCCGCTGCGCACCCCGGACTCCGGCAGTGGCCACCGATTGACCAGGAGGGCATACAGCGCGGCGCCGATACCGCGGATGTCGTCTTGCGGGTTGGCGTCGGGCATGGCCGCGGGGTAGGCCAGCACGACATCGCCTTCGATACTGACGCGTACCCGGCTGGGGTGGTCGATTGACAGGGCGACACCGGCGCGGTGCGCCGCGTCGGCGGCGGCGGTCAGCGACTGCATCGCCCGGACGGCGCCGACGGGCGACGGTGCGGTGTCGGCCACCTCTTGCAGCGAACCGCCCCGAATCCACTCCGCGACCACCAAGCCGCCGGAACCGGTGCGCACGACGTCGAGCACCCGGGCGATACCGGGTTTGTCGATCCGGCTGAGCCGCAAGGTGCGGGACAAGATCTCTTGCAGCACGTCGTCGGGCAGGGCACCGTCCGGGTCGACGAAGGTCAGCGCCACCTGCCGGTCCAGCGCGGTGTCCAGCGCCTGCCAAAACTGCAGGGGAGGTGCGCCGCCGTGGAAGACCAACAGCCGGTACCGGCCACCGGCGATACGGGCACCCGGGACCAAGTGGACATCGTCTGAGGGTCCCGCCGATTCCCCACGCTCGCGGGGTGCGTCGAACGAGATCGGCCCGCGGCGGGATTCGGCCGAAATGTCGCCGTTGACCTGGTCGGATGGGCGTTGCGTCGACGGTTCGCGCTCGTGGTCGGCTGGGATGTCGGGCTGGAAGTCGTCGGCAACCGGCCGCGGCAGCTGGGCACCTGACCCTGAGCCAGATCCAGGGCTGGATGCGGCGCTCTCCACTGGGCGGTCGGTCACCTCCGGTCCTTTCACTATCCGGGCTCGGGTTGCCCGCTCCGGAGGCCTGCGCCGGATCGGCTCCTGGACCGCATTTACCCCAGGCGGGGACGAATTCCTCTGCTCAGGGTACGTGACAGGGCCCCGGCGAGACGATGCCTGTAGCGCAGAGGGTTTGCGGGGCCCTAGCGCCCGGCCCCTGATTCGGCGCCTGACGGCGTCCAGCGCTGCCTGTGCCTCGGGGACCTGCGCGCGGAGCATGATCGTGGCCATGATCGGCAGCATGATGATCGCCAGCACCGACAGGCGCAGCAAAGAACCGGCACCGCCTCCGTGCGCCGTGAGCTGGTCCAGCCTCAGCAGCCGATCGGCCACATGGGCCACCAAACCGGCCAGCATCGATGCGGTAACCGTTACCAGGATTGTGCGCACCTCACCGACGCCGATCAGGTGGCCACCGGCCGGCAGCAGGTTGCGCCGCAACAGGTAGTAACCGATGATCGCGCCGACCAGAAACCCGAGCCCGTTGGCCAGTCCCAGAAAACCGGCAACCAGGTTGGGGTCACCGGTGATGTGCGGCGCCAGCACTGAGCCGGCGATCTTGACGGCGGTGATGACAAGGATCACGACGATCGGCGTCCAGGGCTGCTCGCGCGCATAGAACACGCGTAACTGCAAGAGCACCAACCCATAAGGGATCAGCGTGAACGCAGACAACGCGATCGCGGCGCCCAGGTACCCGGCATCGACCTCCCCGAAATGACCGTAGGCGAACAGCGCGCTACCGATGGCAGGCCCGCCGACGGTCATGAACGCCACTATCGGGATCAGGGTGATCAATGTCAGTCGGGTAGCCAGCGACAGATCGGCGAGCACCGCCTTGGTGTCGTCGGCGGCGGCGTTACGGCTCAGCCGTGGCATCACCACAGTCAGCACGGTGACCCCGATCATGCCGAACGGCAGCATGAGGACCAGCCAGGTGTAGTTGTAGATCGCGGGGCCCGAAGCTGCGGCGGTGCTGGCGATTTGGTTGCCGACCACCAGGCCGAGCTGACTGATCAGCACATAGAGCACCATGGCGGCGGCCATCGTGCCGAAGCGCTTGAGGCGCTGATCGATTCCCCACAGTGGCTGCAGGCTGACGCGTTGGCGACGCAGCGCGACCAACAGCACGGCGGTCTGCGCGAACACGCCCAACGTGGTCCCAATGCCCAGCACCAGCAGCTTGGTGTTTCCCATCCGAACGGGATCGACAGAAAGCTCACCGGGAACGACCGCATACACCGCCAAGGTCGCGATAGCGACGACGTTGTTGACGACCGGCGCCCACGCCGTCGGCCCAAAGACGTTGCGGGTGTTGAGGATCGCCATGAACACCGACGTGAGGCCGTAGGCGAGCACCTGGGGGAGAAGCAGGTAGGCGAAGGCGGTGGTCAGCGGCTCGTTGACCTGCGGGGTGCGGCCCAGCATCAGGCGCACCAGCAGCGGTGCGGCCAGCACCGACAGCGCGGTCGCAAACAGCAGCAGCATGGTCGTCAGCGTGACCAGGCGCCGCACGAACGCCGCGCCGCCGTCGGGGTCGCTTTGCTCGGCACGGGCCAGCACCGGCACGAATATCGCGGTGAATGTCGCCTCCAGCACGAGCGCCGCCACCAGGTTCGGCAGCTGGTTGGCCACCGAGAAAGCACTGGACAACGCCGCGCCCAGGATCGCGGCCAGCAACACGATCCGGGCGAACCCGGTGAGCCGGCTGACCAGCGTTGCGAACGCCATCGCCCACGACCGCGATACCAGCGCGGCATCGGAGAGTTCGGGTCGTCGACGATCAACCCCCGCGGGGACAGGGGGGAGGGGACCCGTCGGCGGCGAGACCGGGCCCCGGGGACGCGGCTGTGACTGCGGCAGGCGCTGGTGTTGAGGTTGGGCCTGCCGGTAGGCGGGGTTCATACTCGATGTTCTTGTTCGACCCGGTCGTCGATGTCGTCGTGCGCGTGGGTGCGTTTGGCATGCGGCGGGTCCGGGCGGTCCAGGTCGGCGGGATCGGGCTGGCCGCGGAATCGGTGCCAAAGCCGCCGTCCGGCCAGCATCACCAGCACCGCCGCGGCAGTCAGCGTGATCCCGAACAGCACCTTGCCGTAGGCGTTGGAATGCACCGACAGGCGCACCGGCTCGCCCAGCCGCATGCCGTCCGGGGTCCGCAGGGTCACGTCGACAGCGACCCGCTGGGTGAAGTTCACTTCGATCGGCACCAGTAGCGGTAGGTATCCCGGCGGCAATTCGATCTGGCCGACGTCGGTCACGGTCATCCCGGGTGGCGCGTCGACCTGCAGCCGCACCTTGATGGGAACAGCGAGCCCGTTGTGCAGCGCCAGCGGAAGGGGGCTGTGCTCGGTGGCCAGGGTGTAGGAGCCGCCCGGGTTGACGATGGTGACCGCGCCGAACAGGTCGTTGATCGTGTTACCCACCACCGCGAGGCGCTGCTGAGCCAGCCCATTTCGGGTGTCGGGCGGTTCCGATTGGCTCAACGCGCGCAGCATGTCCTCGCGCAGCGGCGCGGTGTACTGGATACCGGTCAACCCGGTGCGCTCGTCGGTGCTCAGTGCTGAAGTCAGACCCCACAGACGGCCGACTTGACCGGAGATGTCTGCGGTGACGTCGTCGTTGAATCGGCCCCGCGCGGAGGTGTAGGCGCGCGCCGGCTCCGGCGGCTCGTTACGGGCCTGTGCAGCATGGGGGGCCTCGGCGATCGCCGCCGGCAGCGGGCGCGGCACCGCCAGTCCCGAACGGATGGCGGTGGTCAGGGCGGTCAAGATGACTTGGGCGTCGTCGGCCCGCAGGTTCCATGTCGTCGGCGGAACCAGGATCTGGGTGCGCGGTGTGTCGTCGCGCCGTAAGGCGTGCCAGAAGATGGAGCCCAAGGCGTCCTGGCGTCGAGCGGTCACCGAATCGTGCGCGAGCCGAATCGTCAGCGAAGAGTCCAGGTAGGTGGGGACGGCGGGGGTGGTCCCCGCGGCGGCCAGCGCGGCGCCGACGGCCGGGTCGAACGGCGCGACCACCACCTGCGGGGACAACCGCCGGGGTGCGGTCTCGACATTGGCCCCGGACGACCCCTGCGTACCCGGGACGGACAAGTCGGCGGCGGCAATCGCGACCGTGCTTTCGTTGGCGCCGAGCAGGTTGACCGCGCGGCTGGTCAACGGGCCGTCGGGCAGCAGCGTGGCGCCGCGGATGGAGGGTACGTCCAGAATTCGGTCGACGATGCTGCCGACGCCGGTGGTGGCGATCGCGCTCAGCCCTGGATCGTTGACGCGTTGCAAGGCATCCAGATCGGCTTGCGCATAGGGCAGCGGCGCCACGCAGATCCGGCGGGCCAACGCGCGCAGCCGGTTCAGCCATTCGGTCGCGGCGGCCTGGCCCGTGCCCGGGTGCGTCGGGGTGCCCGGTCGTTGAGCGGGGCCGTCGGAGGAATCGGACACCACGTAGCCGGCGGTCATCGCGTTGACGGTGACCAGTAGATCCGGGTCGACGGCCAGGCACAGCGCGCGGCTGACGGCGCCGTCGGGGTCGACATCGTGGCTGGTGGCGACTTCGGCTGCCGACAGCAAGATGTCCAGTCGGCCGCCGGCGGCCAGGGAGGTGGCCAAGTCGTCGTCAACCAGCCGGACTGGAATGGTGCCGCCGGGTGCGCCGGGGGACAACCGGGGCCGGTCGGCCAGCGGCCACAGCATGGTGATCCACACGGGTTTGGAGGTGTCGGGCGCGACGGCGGAATCCAGGTCATCGGCTTGATCGGAGGGCACACCGACCACGGGCAGCAGGAACCGTGCGTTGTCCAGGCGGGCAGGGGCTCCGTAGTCGGGGGTTCCGTTCACATTGACCAAGACGGGGTAGATGCCGGGCTTTTCGATGCCCAAGGACGGCTTGGTCAACGAGCGCAGCGGGGCCGACAGGGTGAAGCCGGCTTCCTGCCCACGCTGCAGTTCGGGAGCCACTGTCAGGAAGTCCGCGGCGGGCTGGTACTGGTCGGTGTCGCCGTCCAGGGAGGTGCGCAAGGTCGCTGACGCGGTGACCGCTGCAGCATGTTCGAGCCGGACCATCACGTCGCGGACGGGGCGGTCACCGATATTCGTCACCATGCCGGTGACGGTGATGACGGGTTGACTGGTCGTGGTGACCACGTCCGGGGTGACTTGATCGATGCGGACCCGGACAAACGGCGTCACTCCGGGCTCGCCCGCAGCGGCGCGCGGCACAAAGGCTTCACAGGGTCCGGTGAGCACCGCAAACCCGGCCACGATGCCGATCACTACAGCAAAGCGCCGCAAGCCGGCCCAGCAGAGTCGCGGCACCGTCACGGCCCTGGCCCGTGACCGTTCTTCCGGCCCGGGGCCGGTTTGTCGGAATGCCGGGCGCGCGAGTGGGTCTGCGGGCGTCGCCGAGGCGAGCTGGGCGGCAGCGGCGGAAGTGCGGCCGGACCGTGGTTCTGCAGCTTGTCGATCAGCTCGTCGGCTACGTGGGCGAGTCGACGTTCGTCGGCGTAGGCCAGCCGGGACGGCAGTTCCTGCATCGGTACCCAGGCCACTTCGGCGACTTCGAGGTCTTCGTCGCACAGTTCGCCGCCGGAGAAGCGCATTAAGTAGTGGTGCACGGTCTTGTGCACCCGACGGCCGTCGGTGACGAACCAGTAGTCGATGCGTCCGAGCGCGGCCAGCACGCTGCCGCGAACACCGGTCTCCTCGGCAACCTCCCGAATGGCCGTCTGCTCGGCGGTCTCACCGAGCTCGATGTGGCCCTTGGGCAGCGACCACAGCATCCGTCCGCGTCGATCGACGCGACCGATCAGCGCCGCGACCTGCGCGTCGCGCGGCCCGTCGATACCGTCGATGACCAACCCCCCGGCGGATGTTTCGTGCACGGTGCGCAGCCGGTCCGGCCCGCGGCGAGACGGGCGGGATCGTCGTGATTTGGTCGTTGTCGAGTCGCCGGTCGCTTGGCCGTTCGTCTGGCTCTCGGACGAACCCGCGGCGCCACGACCACGGCGCCGACCCCGGCGCCGACGTGGTTTGCTTTGTTCGCCGTCCGACACCCAAGCGATAGTAGCTGGCACGGCCCGGTCTTCAGGACATACTCGCCGCTAGTCCAGTGCGCGATGACGCAGGGCGGTCGGCACCTAGGTGGTCGAGATCTTTGTCAGATGGGGCCTATCGCCTGCGCGATAGCCCAGACCGGAATAAAGATGATCAGTGAGAGTGGCCCTGACAGGCTACCAATCAACATTCCGCGGCCGGTCTGACCGACTTTTCCACGGCCCCTCGCAATAACGGCGGAGATCGCCATATATCCGAGCACCACTGGAAGAACTAACACTATTGAATATGGGATAAAGATCCACATCAAAAAATCAACGACGAGAATATGTACCAGTGTCACCAAGAAACTGACCGGACCATAACGATCCTTCGATGTGTCGATCACCGATTCATCCCCCATCAGAAAGCCTATCAGCGCAAAATCAAGTAGGCGTAAGCAGTTCCGCCGATAAGGACGACGACGGAAGAGCCCGCGATACTGAGGGAAAGACCGCGATGACGCGGCGACGACGATTGCAGTAGCGCGGCGCTGAACACCAACGAGGTCAGAGTCGTGACAACGGCAGCGGTTAGCATCCATGTGCGTTCGCCGCCGTATGCACTATGCGTCGGGAATGGCCACTTACCCAATGTCCATATGGCGGTGAGCAGCAACCCTAACTCGACTTGGACAACGAACGGTGCTGACCACGTCGCGGTACGCCACACGCGGGCATCCAGATCACGTACGCGGGTAAAAGACGGCATACCTTAGTTGCTTTCCTCTCACTATGTGATCAGGCCGGAACGGCCGCACCGGTGGGTAGCGGAGGCACCGACGGTGGACTGGTGACCGGGCCGAACTCCGTGGGCGGCAGCGGAGCAGGCACGTCGTACTTCGGATTCCACCCGCCGCTGTCGAACGGCGCAAACGCCTTGCCGCCGAGCGTGCCCACGTCGTGGTGCCCGGGCAGATTCAAAGCGGGCCCCCAGGATCTGCCCGACTGTGCTGGGTCGATCAGCGGTGTGCGGGTGCCGCCATTGGGTAGGTCCTGATACACCTCTAAGGACGGGTAGTCAGTGCGCGTTCCATTTACTTGCACATCTCCCGCTCCGGGTGTGAAGACAAGGTCACCGTTGACCGTTACCGTATGGCCCGCAAACGGCCCGTTGGGATCGGCCGTAATGCTTGGCGCAAAAGGATTGCCGGCGTCGTATTTGATCCGAACCGAGCCGTCGGCAAGTTGCGTCACGCTGCCCTTGGGTGTGCCGACCTTCACGGGGCCGGGCCCGCCGGTCGAGGTCTCCTCAACGGAGGGGTTCTGCCGCAGCACCACAATGCCGTTCTCGTAGTCGATGTACGTTGTGACCTTCGTGTCCTCTGGGTCGAAATGGACGTTAGGTCCCCTGTTGTTCCCGAGGTCGCGCTTCCAAGGTGGAAAGCTTGTCACATCCCGCTGCTCGATCCACTGGGAAACACGGACCACTCCCTGCCCGGGCACCGGACGAATCCTCACGACTTTGATTTGTGGCCCGACTCCCTGAAACTTGGGGTCGTAACTGTGCGGGTCGAGAGTTGCCGCCGTCTCCCAATCAGCCGCGGACACCGGTTCGCGACCAAAGACCTGTTTAAACGCCTCGATCTGGTTGCGACGGCGTTGCTCATCTTGCCTGTCCCGCTGGGGTGTTTCCGGTATGTCGCCGTCAAGACCCTGGATCGGTGACGGGTCGTATCCGTCCTGCTTTCGCAGGTTGGTCATCGAAAGCTGCAGCTGCTGAGAATACTGACCGCGGATGCGTTCGAGCTTGTTCAACGACGCCTCGGTGTCGTCGATGGCGTGGTTTTCAAGGCCGGTGATGTAGTGGTCGAGTAGCTGTCTTTCCGACGCGGTTAACCGGGGATCTTTCTCCAGTTCGACGGCCTCGCCAAGCTGATCATCGATACTTTCCAATTGACCTTCGAGCGTTGATATTTCGCCGTTGCCGGATCGTTGGGCCTCGGCGAGGGCGGCCGCAATGCTTTGGAGGCCGATGCCGATTTTGGGTAGCTGGGCTGCTTGCACCCCGAGCGTGGTGGTGGCGCGCTGCACCTCGACCGAGTCGTTGATCGGATTCTCGCCATTCTCGCGCGTCCATGACCGTTCGAAGCGATCGCGCGCCTGACGGAATGCAGCTTCGGCGTCCGCCGTGGATTGGGCCGCGTCATGAAACGCCTGCGCAAGATCGGCGATTTGAGCTGGCCGCCCGCTCTGCAGGGTGGCGTTGACCTTCCACGGGTCGCCGCCGGCAAACATGGCCAGCGTGCCCCGGCTTATGTACCGCAGATGCACCACCCCACCCCACCCTTCATCCTTTCTGCCGCGCATAACGCTACTGTCGCGCATCGGCTGGTCAATTCACCTTTCAATAGCGTTGCGGCGCAACGATTGCGTCGGCTCTTGTCCGAAATAGGGTCTTCGGGCAGTGGTGGTCATCATGGCGACTTCGGCAGAGATTTACCGAGAGTGTCCCGGGGCGCGAACGATCGGGCTCCTCACACCAGCGTTCCCTCGTCGTCCGACTACGCTGATCGAACGTGCCTGAAGCCGATGCCGATCTGCTGACTGCCGCTGCGGTCGCCCTGAACAAGCACGCGCCCATGCTGCGCGAGCTGGGCTCGGCGTTCGATGCGGCGGGCCACGAGCTCTACCTGGTCGGCGGTTCGGTACGCGATGCCTTGCTCGGCAGGTTGAGTCCCGACTTGGACTTCGCCACCGACGCCCGCCCCGAGCAGGTCCAACAAATCCTGCGGTCGTGGGCCGATGCGGTGTGGGACACCGGAATCGAATTCGGCACCGTAGGCGTCGGCAAGGACGGGCACCGCCTGGAGATCACCACGTTCCGCGCGGACAGCTACGACCGAGTGTCGCGTCATCCCGAGGTGCGTTTTGGCGATCGCCTCGATGACGATTTGGTGCGCCGTGATTTCACGGTCAACGCGATGGCCGTGCCCATTACGCCAACCGGGCCGGGCGAATTCCTTGATCCGCTCGGCGGTTTGGCGGCGCTGCGTGAGCGGGTGCTCGACACCCCGGCGGCACCGTCGGTGTCTTTCAGCGACGACCCGCTGCGGATGCTGCGCGCCGCGCGATTCGTGTCGCAGCTCGGCTTCACCGTCGCCGCGCGGGTGCGGGAGGCGATCGAAGAGATGGCCCCGGAGCTCGCGCGGATCAGCGTCGAACGGGTGGCCGCCGAGCTGGACAAGCTGCTGCTCGGCAACGAGCCGGTGGCCGGTATCGATCTGCTGGTGCAGACCGGGATGGGTGAAGTGGTGCTGCCCGAGGTCGGGGGCATGCAGATGGCCATCGACGAACACCACCAGCACAAGGACGTCTACCAGCATTCGCTGACGGTGCTGCGGCAGGCGATCGCGCTGGAAGATGACGGCCCGGATCTGGTGCTGCGCTGGGCCGCGCTGCTGCATGACATCGGCAAGCCCGACACCCGGCGGCACGAACCGAACGGCGGTGTGAGTTTCTACCACCATGAGGTGGTCGGCGCCAAGATGGTCCGAAAGCGGTTGCGGGCATTGAAGTATTCCAAACAGATGGTCGACGACGTCTCGCAGCTGGTGTTTCTGCATTTGCGGTTTCACGGCTACGGCGACGGCAGATGGACCGATTCCGCGGTGCGCCGCTACGTCACCGACGCTGGGCCGCTGCTGCCGCGGTTGCACAAGCTGGTGCGGGCCGACTGCACGACCCGCAATAAGCGCCGGGCCGCCCGGTTACAGGCCAGCTATGACCGGCTCGAGGCGCGGATCACCGAATTGGCCGCCCAGGAGGATCTGGCACGGGTACGGCCCGATCTGGACGGCAACCAGATCATGCAGCTGCTCGACATCCCGCCGGGTCCGCAAGTCGGTGAGGCGTGGCGCTTTCTCAAAGAGCTGCGGCTGGAGCGCGGGCCGTTGAGCACCGAGGAGGCAACCGCGGAGCTGTTGGCCTGGTGGCAATCGCGCGGGAACCCGTAGCGGTGGCCCTGCGTCCGAGTAGGCATGGACTACTGCTTAGCCGGCGACGACGGCGCGGCCGCCATCTGGACCGGCCAACCCGACCTGGACCTTGACGACGACGGCCGGTTCGATGCGATCGGCCTGGATTTCGACGGTGATGGCATGCACGACGACGCGCTGGCCGATTTCGACGGCGACGGCGTCGCCGATCACGCCGTGCTCGACCTCGACAATGACGGCACTCCGGAGACGTCGTTCACCGATGACGGATCCGGGACGTGGGCTGTGGCTGCCGACCGGGGCGGGAAACTGCGCTGGCTCGGACTCGACGGTGTCGAGCACACCGGCGGTCCGCTGGTCGACTTCGACGGCAACGGTGGCGTCAATGACCGGCTACTCGACTCCGATGGCAACGGGATGGCCGACCGGGTGCTGTGCGCCGGCGCCACCGGGACGACCGGATACGTCGACACCGACGGCGACGGCAAATGGAACGTGCGGCTGACCGACAGCGATGGCGACGGCTTAGCCGACGGCGCCAGTTCCTTGTGATTGCTCGGGTGAATTGTTCGACACCCGCACCGTCACTAGCCTGATCAGCAGCTCGCGCGGAAAGGGGTCATGATGTTCGTCGACCCAGGCTTGCTGCACTCGGGCGCCAAAGAGTCTCACCGCGCCGGTGGACGGGCTCAAGACGGGGCCGATCACTTCGCGCGGGGACCGCTCATGTCGGGGATGTTCGGGGATTTCGCTGCCGCAGAAGCGTTTCACGAGGCGGTCAGCTCGGCCCACGCCCAGCATGTGAAAGCCTTGCAGGGCCATCAGGAGGTGCTGACCGCGGTCGGCACCAAGGCACACTATGCCGCCAGGGAGTTCACCGCGATGGATGCTCGCAACGCCGCCCAACTGCAGGCGGTGCGAGGGAACCCCGGTACATCAGCGCCGCTTAGCTGATCGCCTAAGCGGGCGGCGAGCCCCGTGACGATGCCCCCGGAAACTGCCGGTGGCGCGAGGACAACATGTGCAGGCCTGCATCGCGTCAGTGGCGTCCATTCCGTTGTGGCTCGCGCCACCGGTGTGCTATTTGCTCGGCTATCGAGGCCATCAACGATGGCCCATAGGGCGCGGCAAGCACACCCGGCCTCCGTCCGACGCCTGATCAACCAATACCGGGGTGCACCGATGGCAGCCATGATGCGATGGTCGGCGCTGCGCCAACGATGTGGGCAAACCGTGGGTGAGGTTGAGGGGTTTCGCGACCAACAAGGATGACGGCGTGTAGTGATTTGCCCACCGTCCCCTTGGCTGTCCACTATTGAAGCGGAAGGCGTACGGATATTCGGGAGACTGTCTCGAACGGGGCTTGCAGACGATGAGGAGGACGCGTGGCGGAGAGCTTGCCCCCAGCTCCTGGTGGGTTGCCGACCACCGGCCCCCCCAGCTCAACGCAGTGGGCATCTGCCTATGCGATTCAGCCACAGCCGCGTTCACGCACGTGGCCAGCGATCGCCTTGGCTGCGGTCGCCGTTCTTCTGAGCGTCGCGAGTTTGGTTGTGGCACTGATACGGCCTACAAGCGGCCCAGCCGGGGGCTCCGCAACCACGTCAACGGCACCTACTTATACCGCGGAGGAAACCGCTGCCGCGCACAAAAAGTTATGCGATGTCTACAAGTTGGCGGCGCGTGCAGTCCAAATAGAGACAAACGGCACCAGCCCGGAGCTCGCAGGCATTGCCACTGTGAATGGGGCGGTAATGCTGGAAGAGGCAGTAAATTCAACTCCGGCGATCACGCCGAGCGATCGCGCCACTGCGCTTGATCTTGCTGAGGCATACAGCAACGCTGCCGCCGTGTCTAGTGTGGCGGCGGGAGTGACGATCCGGCGTGGCGGGCAGCGGTAAATGAGGCCAACGCTAAGGATGCTGCAATGAAAAAGGTATGCGGTGGCGGCTGACTTTCCGCCTGGTAAGTGGACAGCGGCGCTGATCGGACCGTGGTGGCCAGCGCCATCGACGACTCTGCGCGGCGCCGCTCAGCACTGGAACCAAGCATGCGCGCAGCAGCAGCAATATTCACAGGATCTGCGTAACGAGTGGACCAGGATTGCGGGGCATAATCAGGGTCACACGGCAGAGGATCTTATTGCCCGATACCAGCAGGGCGAAAAGTTTCATTTGGATCTCGCTGAAAAGTACCAGATAAAGGCGGCAGCCTTCAATTCCGGCGCGGAGGCCATCGACTATCTCCGGAGCCGATTGGCAGATATAGCCAATACGGGCAATAACGAAATAGATGAAATCCTTGCGTCGAAAAAGCCGATACCGGAGCAATTAGCAGAAATACAGGCTGTCCAAGCGCGCTGCAACGCCGATGCGGCGAACGCGAGCCGGACGGCCGTCGACAAAATCATGGCTGCCACGCAGAAGATCCTCGATGCTGAAGGTGGCGGCGGTGACGCCCGAACGTGGGCGCGTGAACATGGCTTCAATGTCGACGACGTTCCACCGCCTCGCCTGATCAGCGGGGACGACTTGAGTTCGCCGCCGGATTCGCCGGCAGGGCAAAAGCGTTGGTGGTGGTGGTGAGGATCTGGCCGACCGTGTGGCGGCCACAGCGGTGTGCGGCGGCGCCAGCATGGGCAGAAGGTTCGGTGGTGGTGCAGGGTACGGCAGGCGCACCTGGTGCGCGCCGGCGGTTCCAGCGGTGTATGGCTCGCCGGCAGTGGCTAACGATGGTGGTGGGCAGGAGCCGGCGCACCGTTGCCGGGCGGCGGCACAACAGCGGTGCCAACGGGTCCGCCACCAGTAGGTGTCGGTGGACCGGTGCCGGGTGGCCCCGCGATGAATGCGCCAGCACCGGGCCTTGGACAAGGCTTCTCACCCGGGTTGGGCCAATCGTTTGCGACCGGAATGGCGACGGGGCAGCCCGCGGCTGCCGGTACGCAATCGCTGTCGGCGGGGGCGATGCATGCGATGGAGTCCGGGGCAGCTCCACCTCCGCAGGCTCCCCCGCTGGCGACGCCGCCGGTGGCACCGACCGTACCTAGCGGCGGAGCATTTGTTGCGGCAAGCGGTCCGGTTGATACACCCCCGACCACGTCTGGCGCTCCGGCCCCACCAGCCAGTGGCGGAGCCGCGCCGCTAGCGCCGGCGGTAATGACGGGGGGCTCTTGGTCGGCGCCGGCGGCGCCTGCGGCTAGTGGTTCGGCTGTCCCTGCCGGACCATTGCCTGCATACGGCTCTGACCTGCGCCCACCGGTCGTGGCGGCCCCAGCTATGCCGTCGGTCCCGACGGCGCCGGTCTCGGGCGCGCCGGTTGCACCGTCGCCAGCATCGTCCCCACCCGCGGGTGGGCCGCTGGTTTCTCCGGTCGAGCGGGCGGCCGGGGGGTCCGCGGCTGGGCAGGCTGGCGCGAGCTCGTCAACGATGGCTAGCGCATCGACGCTATCCGGGACAACCGGCGCGACTGCCGGCGCGGCGTCCGGGAGGGCTGCCGAGCAGCAACGGCTGCAGCGATTGGTCGACGCGGTGGCCCGCCAGGAGCCGCGACTGTCGTGGGCGGCCGGGCTACGCGACGATGGCACCACCAGCCTGCTGGTCACCGATCTCGCCGGTGGGTGGATTCCGTCCCATGTCCGATTGCCCGCCCACGTGACCCTGCTTGAGCCAACGCTGCGGCGCCGTGATGCCAGCGTGGTGGACTTGCTGGGCGCCGTCACGGTTGCGGCTGCTCACCACCCCAACGCCTATGTCGCCGAGCCGGGTCCCGACGCGCCCGTGCTGCGCGGTGATCGGCCAGCTCGCTCGGCTGCGCCCAAAGTCGACGAGCTCGGACCGACCCTGGTGGAAGCAGTGCGCCGCCGCGACGGTCTGCCACGGATCGCGCAGGCCGTCGCGGCGCCGGCGGCGCGAAAAACCGGTGTCCTCGAAAACGAGGCCGAGTTATTGCGCGGATGCATCGCCGAAATTCAACACTCGGTGCTGAGTGCGTACCCAAATCATGACGCGGCCGCAGTCGGGGATTGGATGCTTTTGGCGGCAATCGATGCACTCAGCGGTGAGCATGAGTACCTCGCGAATTACCACATGGCGTGGTTCGCCGTAATCACCCGCCGCGAGGGCTCGTAGAGCGTTGATGTACGTGGCTGCTGCAGAAAACAGGCGTTTGCACGAGGGTGCGGGTGACATCGCACGGGCAACGTCGCGTCCTCGACGAGCGCCGCCCAACAATGTGACATGAATACCGGTCGCGGCGTGCTGTGCCAAAATGGTGCCACGATCAATGGCGTGCGCCGAGGCAGGCAGAAAAGCGCTTGAGAGCTTTGCACGGGGGTTGAGGGGAGATCATGCCGTGAACTATCCCAACATCCGAATCATTCCGGCGGATATGACGCACGCGGCTAACGCGCCAGAAGCACCGCCAGGCCCGGCGCCGTTTTCCGCTTCCGTGGGCGACCCCTCGCCCGCTGGGGGCTGGGGCATGGTATTGCATAACGCCGGCAATCTTGGCGTGCCCGGAGACGCGGCGACCAGCGCTGAGGCAGATGCGGACCGTAGGGCCCACGCCGCCGATGCCGCCGCAAAGTTCCCGGCGCAGGACGCCGATGGAGCACAGCAGATGCAGGGTGTGGGTGCGCAGGCGCCGCAGATGATCCAGCAGATGATGTCCGGCATCACGGGTGCGCTTGGCGGTGCAGTTGGGGGCATTATGGGGCCGCTGACGCAGCTCCCGCAGCAGGCGATGCAGGCTGGTCAGAGCGCTATCCAGCCGCTGATGAGTGCGGTCCAGGGCGCCCATGGCGCTGGGGCACTAGAGGCCGCTGACGAAGCGCGTCTGGTGGACAGTCTCGGCAGCGAACCCGGCCTTGGCGGCGGCGCCGGTGGTGGCGACCTCGGTGGCGGGGGAGGCGGCGGCACGACCCCGGCCGGCTATTTGGGTCCGCCCCCGGTGCCGATGTCATCCCCGCCGACGACTCCCGCTGGGGCACCGGCAAAGCCTGCGATGGTCAAACCAACCGGCGGCACGCCTGCTAAGTCGGGGCCGACGGGTATGACCGGTATGCCGATGGTGCCGCCGGGCGCGAGGGGCGCCGGCGGCGAAGCGGGCAGTAAAGAGAAGCCGGCCGAGAAGCGCGTGACGGCCCCGGGTGTGCCCAACGGCCAGCCGGTCAAGGGCCGCTTGACAGTCCCGCCGAGCGCTCCTGTGACGAAACCCGGCGAGGGCAAACCGACCGTGGTCACCAACAGGCCGAACCGACGAATCGTGATTATGCCGACCGACGATGAGGCAAAGGAATAGCTGCACGGTCCGGCGAGAGTTTCCGGATAGCTAGACCCGAATTGTCGAAACGAAATGTCGCCGGCTACCACCGCACTCGAGGGTGAGTGGTCGAGCCGTGCTAGCGGCAGTAGTGTCGTCCGGTAAGCGCCGGCGACCGATCCGAAAGCGCGGGCTGGCGCATTGTTAAACGGGAGAAGCGTCGTTTCGTGCATGCTATTGGTGCGGCCGCGACGATCGCGGCCGGCGAGAGAGTGTGGGAGTGTCCGGTAGGGATGCGAGACGCGGGGGCGCGGCGGTGAATAAGGCACTGGACAATCAAGGCGGGGTATTCCGTGTCTGATCCGCTGATGACGCAGGCGGTGACGGCGTTGTCCCGCGGCCACAGCCTGTTCGCCGGCGAAGTCACCGGCGACCGCATCGGTGACACGCCGGCACGGATCCACGCGCGCGCCGACCGGATATCACGCGCCGATGAAGTGCCCGGTGCAGCGGCGGCACGGTCGGGAAGCTCGGCGGAGCATTTGCGTCGATCCGGCGATACCGACCGGGCGCTGGCGCAGATCATGGCGGCGGCACGGGCCGATCGCACGCATGCAAGTACGGCGACGCGGATGGTCCTGGAAGCCGCCAAGGCTGATGTGACGCCGGCGGCCGATACACCGATGGGCCGGCGTGAGGCGATAGCTCGGATGGCGGCAAGGTTGCGCGCTCAACATGGGCACATCGTCGGGTCGCGTTGGCGAGCAAGGCTATTGGCGCTGCGGCTGAGGCAGTTGCGTTACCTACGAAGGCGGGCAGCCGTGCAGCGGAGTAGCGGCAGTGGACGTGCGGCGGTGTTAGCGGCAATCCGTAAAGCTTTGGATATCAAGGGTATTCATGACCCTGTCGCGCGTGCCCGCTGGGAACGCGGTATGGATTTGGTGGCTCGCCGCGAGTCCAACTACGACGCCAACGCGGTGAACGACTGGGATTCGAATGCGGCGAAAGGCACGCCCAGCAAGGGTGCCTGGCAGTTCATCGCGCCGACATTCGCGGCGTATCACGAGCCGGGAACGTCGACCAACATCCGTGATCTGGTGGCACAGGCGTGCGCGTTCATCAACTACGCACGGGGCCGCTACGGGGTAGCCGCTGATGCGTCGAATTTAGCTGATCAAATTCAGCAGACCGATCCGCGCCGTTCACCCAAAGGGTATTGAGAATGCCGCTGAGTTTGTCCAATCGCGACCAAAATTCCGGGCACCTGTTTTACAACCGGCGGCTGCGGGCGGCGACGACCCGTTTCTCGGTGCGAATGAAGCACGATGACCGCAAGCAGACCGCCGCACTGGTGTTGTCGATGGTGCTGGTGGCCATCGGCGCCGGGTGGATGATCCTGCTGAACGTGCTGAAGCCCACGGGGGTGGTGGGTGATTCGGCGATCATCGGCGACCGCGATTCCGGGGCGATCTACGCGCGCATCGATGGCCGGCTGTATCCGGCGCTGAATTTGACCTCCGCGCGGTTGGCGACGGGGGCGGCGGGGCAGCCGACATGGGTGAAACCCGCTGAAATTAAGAAGTATCCAACCGGGCCGCTGGTCGGTATTCCCGGAGCGCCGGCGGCGATGCCGGTGAACCGAGGCGCGATGTCCGCCTGGGCGGTATGCGATACGGCGGGACGTCCGCGCAGTAAGGATAGGCCAGTGGTGACGTCCATCGCGGGCCAACTCACTGGCGGTGGCCGCGCAGCGCCGCTGCGCGAAGATGCAGGTCTGCTCGTGACATTCGAAGGCAAGACATATGTGATCTGGGGCGGTAAGCGCTCGCAGGTCGACCCGGCCAATAGGGCCGTCACGCTGAGTTTGGGGCTCGACCCCGGAGTGACGTCACCGGTAGAGATCTCGCGGGCGCTATTCGACGGATTGCCCGCGACCGAGCCGTTGAGCGTGCCGGAGGTACCCGAGGCGGGTACCCCGTCGAAGTGGATTTCGGGTTCGCCGGTGGGCGCGGTGTTGCAGGCCCAAACCGCCGGCGGGGGCCGTCAGTTCTATGTGCTGTTGCCCGACGGGGCGCAAAAAATCAATAGCTTTGTAGCCGATCTGCTGCGCAGCGCCAATTCGTACGGGTCGACGGCGCCGCGGGTGGTGACCCCCGATGTGTTGGTCAACACTCCCGAAGTGACTTCACTTCCGGTGGACTACTACCCAACCGGACAACTGAAATTCATTGATGCGGGGGCGAATCCGACCACATGCGTGAGTTGGGAGAAGGCCTCGACAGATCCGCAGGCCCGGGTGGCCGTCTATAACGGACGCGGACTTCCGGTGCCCTCGTTCATGGACAACCGGATCGTGCATCTGGTTCGGGACGATCGCGACCCGGCGTCGGTGGTCGCCAATCAGGTGCTGGTGTTGCCGGGCGCGGCAAACTTCGTGACGTCGACCAGTGGGGTAATCACTTCCGATTCCCGCGAATCGCTGTTCTGGGTTTCTGACAATGGTGTGCGATTTGGGATTGCCACCGACGATGAGACGCTGCGCGCGCTCGGGCTCGATCCGGTATCGGCAGTTCAGGCGCCGTGGCCATTGTTGCGGACTTTTGCTGCGGGACCGGCTTTGTCACGGGAGGCGGCACTCGTGGCTCGGGACACTGTGCCGACGCTCGGCAAGGTGGCCGTGGTGACGATAACAGCGAAAGCCGGCGGCTAGAAGATGTCGAAGCGAGCGTTTGCCATCAACCGCGCCAAGATTGAGCCGCCGAAACCAGTTCGGGTGGCACCAAATGCGCCCATAGCTCTGCCGGAACGCGAGCCACGCAACATCTGGGTGATGATCGGTGTGCCGGCGCTGATTGTGGCGCTGATCGGCACGGTAGTCATGCTCTACGTGTCGGGTGTGCGCAGCTTGTCCACCGGCTTCTTCCCGCTGATGGGAATCGGCGCGTTCAGCATGCTGGCGTTTTCCGGGAGGTTTGGGCGCGCACGCAAGATCACCTGGGGTGAGATGGAACGCGGTCGTCGGCGCTACCTTCGCGACCTCGACGTGAACCGTGATGAGATCCAGACGGTCGTATGCGCGCAACGCGAATGGCAGCATGCCCTGCACTCCGATCCGCAGGGGTTGGGGGCGATCATCGGCGGTCCGCGGATGTGGGAACGTCGCCGCGGCGATGTGGACTTCTTGGAGGTCCGATTGGGCACCGGGGTGCAGCACGCACCCGACTCGGTGCTGTCGGTGACCTGGCCCGATATCTCTTCCGATGAGGAGCTCGAGCCTGTTACCGGGCAAGCATTGCGCGATTTCATCTTGGAGCAGAGCAAGATTCGCGACATCGCCAAGGTGGTGAACCTGCGGTCGGCGCCGGGATTCAGTTTCGTGGGCGAGGACTTGGACCGGCTGCGGTCACTGATGCGTTCGGGGTTGTGCTCGCTGGCGGTGTTTCACAACCCCCGCGACGTGAAGTTGATGGTGGTGACGCGTAATCCCGAGGCGTGGTCGTGGATGGTGTGGCTGCCGCACAACCTGCACGACGAGTTGTTCGACGCGTGCGGCTGGCGGCGGCTGATCTTTGCCACACCAGAAGAACTGGAAGAGGCTCTGGCCGCTGAGTTGCACATGAAAGGAAAGCGTGGCGCGTGGACGCCGCTGGCCGCAGCCAGTCCAACCGCGATGGCCTCGACACTGGAGACCGGCACTGACGCGGTGGATCTCGGGCCACACTTGGTGATTGTCGATGACAACACCGGCAGCCCTGATGCATGGGAAAGCGTGGTCGGCCAGGTCGGCAAGACGGGAATTACGTTGCTGCGCATCGCATCCCGCGTAGGTACCGGCGTGGGCTTCGCCGAAGATCAGGTCTTCGAGATGGGTGAGCGCCACAGCACGCCCAACGGTTCGTCCAACGGCCATGTCAAAGCCAGCAGAAACAGCTCAGACGTCGACGGCGAAGACGGGCGCCCGGCCCCGCTGCTGCGAGTGCGCGGCAAGTTCTTCGCGCATGCCGACCAGCTGTCTATCCACCGCGCCTACCGATATGCGCGGGCGATGGCGCGGTGGTCACCCACGAGCAGCAGCGAGATCGCCGATTCGACCGGCGGCGCATCCGAGTTGCTGCGGGCACTGGGAATCAGCGAACCCCGTGAATTGGATGTCGATCGGTTGTGGGCAGAGCGGCGCGGCCGCGGTGACGAGCGATGGTGCGAGATTCCGGTGGGCGCCAAACCAAACGGCGAGCTGCAAAACATCATCATCCGAGCCAAGGACTTCGGCGGTTTCGGGTTCCACTCGGTGGTGGTCGGGACGAGCGGCTCGGGCAAGTCGGAGTTCTTCTTGTCATTGGTCTATGGGATCGCGCTGACGCACTCACCAGAGACGTTCAATGTCATCTTCGTCGACATGAAGTTCGAGTCGGCGGCACAGGACATCCTGGGCATCCCTCATGTCGTGGCTGCCCTGTCCAACCTCGGTAAGGACGAACGGCATCTGGCGGAGCGGATGCGCAGAGTCATCGACGGCGAGATCAAACAGCGCTATGAGTTGTTCACCTCGGTGGGTGCGCGCGACGCCAATGACTACGAAGAGATCCGGCTTGCCGGACGTGATCTACCACCGGTGCCGGTCCTGCTCGTCATCGTCGACGAATATCTGGAACTGTTCGCCAATCACGAGAAGTGGATCGATCTGATCATCCACATTGGCCAAGAAGGCCGCGGCGCCAACGTTTTCTTCATGCTGGGTGGGCAGCGTCTGGACTTGTCGTCGCTGCAGAAGGTCAAGTCCAACATCGCATTTCGGATCGCGTTGCGCGCCGAATCGGGAGATGACAGCCGCGAGGTGATCGGTTCAGATGCCGCCTACCATCTGCCGTCGAAGGAGAACGGTTTCGCCCTGCTGAAGGTAGGGCCGCGGGACCTGGAGCCGTTCCGCTGTTTCTATTTGTCAGCGCCGTTCGTGGTGCCCAAGACGAAGCAGGTGGCCACGACGGTCGATATGACCTTGACCAAGCCGCGACTGTACAACTGGCAGTACCAGCCGTTGGACTCCGCCGACGCCGCAGCATTGGAAGCTGCCGCAGCCGTCGACGCGGAGCCCGACGAATTTCTCTACTACGAAGACGGTTTCAAGAGGAAGAAGGTCGTGGACGTGTTACGGGAGTCGCTGCACAACGTGCCGCACCGGTCGCCGCGCCGGCCATGGTGGCCGCCGTTGGAGGACCCTGAGTCCATCGACGCCCTGGTCGTGGGCTACCGGGGCAAGCCATGGGATGTCGACTACGGCCGCAACCCAGGGCTGATGTTCCCGGTGGGCATCATGGACATTCCCGAAGAATCCAGGCAGGTCGTGTATGCGATCGACGCGTTGCGCAGCAACATCATCGTGGTGGGGGCCAAGCAGCGCGGTAAGACGACCACTCTGATGACGCTGCTGTGTTCGGCCGCAACGATGTACAGCCCGGCGCGAGTGACGTTCTTCTGCATCGGAGGGGCCACCCTCGCCCAAGTTGCATCACTGCCGCACGTCACCGACATTGTGTCTCCCAAAGACAATGAGGGTATCGAGCGCATCTTGAGCAGCATGGATGCATTGATCGATGCGCGCGAGGACTCGTTTCGGCGACTCAAGATCGATCTCGACGGTTTCCGGGAGCGCCGGTTCGGACCCGGCAGTGATGGGCTGGGCGGTACCGACGCCAATGATCCGTTCGGCGATGTCTATGTGGTCCTGGACGATTACGATGACCTGTACTCGAGAGACACCGTCTTAGGTGATCGCATCATCTCGCTGAGCAGCCGCGGTCCCGAGTACGGGGTCCACGTGATGTGCAGCGCCGGGGGCTGGATTCACGGGCAGCGGCAGAGCCTGCTGCAAAACGCAACGGCGCGAATCCAATTGCGGTTGGCCGACCCGAGCGAGAGCCAGATGGGGCACTCATCGATCGAATCGCGTGAAGCGGCGCGGCGCACCTTGAACCGTCCTGGCTTCGCCTTGACGGACAGCCTGCATGAGTTGCGAGTCGGGTTCCCGGCGCTGGCCGATGCTGCCACCGGCACGCTGGTGGACGTCGTCAATATTGGTGCCCGCATCGCTGAGGTCGCCGGAGTGACCAAGCACGCGAGTCTGCAGCGGCTGCCGCAGCGCGTTGAACTGAAGTCGATCCTTGAGTACGAGGCTGCGCGCCCGAGCGGCGATGACCTCTCGATTGCTTTTGCCATCGGCGAGCGCCACGAACTGGGTCCGGTTCCCCTCAAGCTACGGGAGAGCCCGGGGCTGATGATTTTGGGCCGGCAAGGCTGCGGCAAGACGCTGTCGCTGGTAGCCATCGGTGAGGCGGTGATGAGCCGGTTCAGCCCCGAAGAAGCGCAGCTGACGCTGATCGACCCCAAAACGGCCCCGCACGGCCTGCGAGATCTGCATGGACCGGGTTATGTGCGCGCGTATGCCTATGACCAAGACGAGATCGACGAGGTGATCACCGAGTTAGCGCAGCAGGTCTTGCTTCCCCGGTTGCCTCCCAAGGGTTTAAGTCAGGACGAGCTGCGCGCACTCAAGCCGTGGGAAGGACCTCGGCATTTTGTGCTCATAGACGATGTGCAGGACCTGCGCCCCGATCAGAGTTACCCGCCCAAGCCGCCGGTGGGTGCGGCGTTGTGGAAGCTGATCGAACGCGCCAGACAGATTGGTTTGCACGTATTCACCACCCGTAACAGCTCGAACTGGGCGACGCTGCAGATGGATCCCTGGATGAGATTCCAGAATTCAGCGAAGGTGGCCCAGCTGTATATGGACAACGATCCGCAGAACAGGATCAATCGTGTGGTGCGCGCCCAAGCGTTGCCGCCCGGACGTGGTCTGCTGATGAGCGCCGACGGCGATGTCGAGGGGGTCTTGGTAGGGCTGCCGTCTATGGCTGCCGCGCAACAGTCGTAGGTGGTAGGTGCCGGCTCGCAATGCCGGACGTATCACCCTCCTTGACATGTATCAGGCAGGTTGATACTAATGGGCGCAGTCAGCAGTCCCGCCAACGAGTGAGCAGAGCGATGTCTGATCCGAAGCCACCGGTCTGGTTAAAGCCGATGAACAAGGTCATGATGGCCATCCAGAAACTCGGCGTCGTCGCCGGGCCGGTACGCGTCCTCACGGTGCCCGGCCGCAAATCGGGCAAGCCGCGCAGCACACCAGCGACTCCCTTCACGCTTGACGGCAGCCTCTACGTCGTCGGTGGATATCCCAGCGCCGATTGGGTGCTCAACGCCCGCGCTGCCGGCGCGGGAACCGTTACCCGGGGCCGCAGATCACATCGAGTCACCTTCGCCGAGTTGACCGCTGAGCAAGCACGCCCGGTGTTGCGCGCCTTCCCCGGCAAGGTACCGCGAGGCGTTGGCTTCTTTAAACGCTCCGGACTGGTGCAGCAAGGAACCGCCGACGAGTTCGAGGCCCTCGCGGGTCGGTGTGCGGTGTTCAGACTTGACACCGTCGCGACCGCCTGACGACTGGCCGGCTCGGCTCGGCGCCCGGCGTTTCAGTACGGTGTGGCCTGTTGGGCCAGGTTCAGCAAGACGTAGGCAACGCACAGAAGAAAGTTCAGCACCACCAGAACCAAGCCCGTAAACATCAGTGAGCGGGTGCCTTGTCTTTTGAGGCGCTTGTACTTCGCGACGCGCGCTTCACGGTTTATCTGCATCGCGATTAGAGCGAAGTTGAAATCTGTCACTTCATGAGCTGCGACAGGCGCGCCCGCTAGCATCGCCCGGAGGCGCTCCGGCGCCGTTCGGACGCCCACGGCCTCGAAGCGCTGGCACAGCCGTCGTGCCCGTCTTCGGCCAAGTACCTGATATCGCGTCTGTAGGCGATGAGGGAGCTGCTGCCCTCGTTCGTCCCCCCAGGGGTTTGGCGGGGTCCTCACACGCGGGAGTCTAATTCGCGTCGGCCGATTTTCGGAGTCTCTCCGCGAATTACTTCGGCGGTGTTTCATCGGCCGCGCCACCCGTCATCCGCTCGGACTCGGGCAGGTCCAGGTAGCGCTCGAGGTTGCGATGCATGTTGATCACCCGCCGCTCCTCGCTGGACAGCACCAAGTGGGTGAAGCCGGGCTGGTGCAGGCCGCGCTGTAAGCCCGCGAGCACGCGGATGTCTTGGGTGAGCACCACGCCGGGCTCGGCCTCCTCCGCAGTAGTGCGGACGTCGGTCGGCTTGGTGTGCGGCGCGCCCGGCGGCATCCGGGTCATCAAGAACATGACCAGCTCGCCTTTATCGGGGTCCGGGCCCGGTCGCGAGCACATGATGGTCAAGTGGTCGGCGTTGGTCAGAAACGTCATGTTCGGGAACACGTTGTACTGGTGCAGCCGGGTAATCCGATCGGTGTCGGCCCAACTCAGATCGACTCCGCGCCCCGCGGCGAAGGCCCGAGTTCGTGCCGCGATCAGGTCGGCAACGGTATGGCCCGGCTGGCGTTCGCCGGCGGGGAACGGCGTGCCTTCGGAGGCGCCCATGAGCGCGCCCTGAGTGTAGACGTAGGCGTCCCAAACCTCTTCGTCGCTCAGCGCGCCGTCAAAGCGTGGACTCTGCACACCATAGGGCTGGTCAGACTTGCCCGTATGGCCCCAAATCTGTTGTGGCGCATGGATGTCGTCGACGCAACGCAGCAACTCCGGATGCAGTGTCGCAATATGGTAGGTCTCGCTGTAGCCGTCGGCGATCGTTTTCCAGTTGGCGTCGACCTCGACGGTGAGCGTGGCGTAGCAGCGGAAGTCGCCCAGATTGCACCAGGCGATGTCGTCGGGTACCGCTTCCAGGTACTCGATCAACGGCATCGCGTCGATGTCGAGGTTGACGAAGACGAGTCCCTCCCAGGTGTCGACCCGGGCCGCTATTAGCGGAAAGTCGGACATTCGTAGCGAGCCGAAGCCCTTGCGGTTGGGCACTCGTTTGAGCGCGCCGGCCAGGTCCCAGGTCCAGCCGTGGTAGCCGCATTTGAGCTCGCGCAGTCCCGAACCTGAGCCCACGCACAGGGAGTTGCCGCGATGGCGACAGACGTTCTGGAATGCGCGCAGGCCGCCGTCCGGGGCATCGGGGTCGCGGACGATCAGCACCCCGTATGGTCCGCAGCGGTATTCGAAGTAGTCGCCCGGCTCAGTGACGTGGTCGACCATGCAGGCGAGCTGCCACACTTTCGGCCACATCCGTTCGACCTCGAGCGCAGCGAACGCCGGGGAGTAATAGCGCTCGGCGGGCACCCGGGTTGGGCTTTCTGGCGGGGTACCGATCGCGTCCTCGTCGCGGGTGCGGGCCGGATTGCCGGCGGCTGCTTTCATGGGCGTTCCATGGCCTCGCCCCTCAACGCGCTCCGCGGACCAGGCGTCCGGGACGCGCGCCGGTGTCGACATCGTCGCGGCGGGTCACCGTTCCGCTGACGATCGTCGCGGTGTATCCGCTTGCCCGCTGCAAGATCCGGTGTCCGCCGGCCGGTAGGTCGTAGGCCATCGCCGCGGGGTGAAGTGTCAGCGCGTCCATGTCGATCACGTTGATGTCGGCCTTCTTGCCGGGCTCGATCGTGCCGCGGTCGGTGAGACCGAACAGGTGCGCGGTATCGCGGGACTGTTTGCGGATGACGTATTCCAGCGATAACTTCTCGCCCCGGTGACGGTCCCGCGCCCAGTGCGTCAGCAGGAAGGTGGGGTAGGAAGCGTCACAGATCATCCCGCAGTGCGCGCCGCCGTCGGAAAGCCCCAGCACGCCGGCGGGATGCATCAGCATCTCCCGGATCGCATCGCAATTGCCGTCGGCGTAGTTGAAGAGCGGCACCATCAGCATGGCGCTCGCGTTTGACTCGAGCATCAGGTCGTAGAGGGTCGCCAACTGGTCCTCGCCCCGCTCCTTGGCGATTGCGGCCACGGTGCGGTCGGGCGTGGGCTCATAGTCAGGCGGATCGCCGAGCGCGTAGAGACGGTCCAACGAGTACTGCACGAACACGGACATGCCGTCGAATAGCACGTTCGGGTCGACGGGCAGATCCTCCTCGGCCAGGATGGCCGCCTTCACCGCCGGGTCAGCGAGGCGCTGCGCAAGCTCGTCGCGGCTGCATGCGGCCTTGAGCTTGCGGTAGGTGGGCCGATGGCCGAAGGCATGGTGGCCTTGGAACCCGATCATCATGCCGAACGGGCGCGCGGCGATCTGCGGGTGCAATCGGCTGCCGGCCTCATGCGCGGCCGCAGACAGGTCCAACTGCTCGCGCCACAGATTCGGATCGGCTTCCACCTGAATCAGAGCGAACGATACCGGCCGGTCGATTTCGCCGCCCAGCCGCCGCATCCAATCCAGTTCCTTTTTGGGGCCGACGATGTCCTCGCCCGCGGCGCCCTGAGGGGCCAGCTCGAACACGGCCTGACCCCCGGCGGCCATGGCGCGGCCAAGGCCGAAGAGTTCTTCTTCGGCGGCAAACGTACCGGGCACGGGCTCGCCGTCCATCGCGCGGTGGGCCAGTGTGCGCGATGTCGAAAACCCAAGCGCGCCGGCCTCAATGGCTTCGGTGACCAGCCGGCCCATCGCGGCGATGTCCTCGGGTGTGGCCGGCTCGTTGCGGGCGCCCCGCTCACCCATCGCGTACGCGCGAACAGCTCCGTGGGCGACTTGGCTGCCCACGTCGATCGCGAACTTGCGGTTGCCGATCGCGTCGAGGTATTCCGGGTAGCTCTCCCAGCCCCACGTGATGCCCTCGGTGAGCGCGGTGCCGGGAATGTCCTCGACGCCCTCCATCAATTTGATCAGCCATTCCTCCCGCCCGGGCCGCACGGGGGCGAAGCCGACGCCGCAGTTGCCGGTGATGACCGTCGTGACGCCGTGGCCGCTGGAGGGCTCGAGCAAGCCGTCCCAGCTCACTTGACCGTCGTAGTGGGTGTGGATGTCGACGAAGCCGGGGGCCACCACACGTCCTGTCGCATAGATGGTTTCAGCGGCCTCACCGCCCATCGCGGGATCATTGGCACCGCGGCGGACCACGTCGACGATCTTGCCGTCCTTGATGCCGATGTCGGCCTGATAGCGCTCTGCGCCCGTGCCGTCGACGACTGTGCCACCGATGATCTTCAGGTCGAACATGAGACTCTCCTTGTCGCCATGGGCTGTCGATGCACGACGCGCGGCATTACGCTACTGGACGTAGCGTAACTCCTGCGGCAGCCATGGCGATAGATCTAGCCGAATTAGGCCGACTACAGAGAACTCTTCAATGCCGCGACGGTTTCGAGGTCATCAAGCGCCGCGACGCCGCGCCGCAGACCTTCCAAGGCGATGTCTTCGACCTGCATTCCACCCATCCCCGCAGTGATCAAGGGAGCGACGTAGGCATATAGCGCGCCCTGCCGATAGCGCAGCCACAGATCGTCGCGGTCTAGGTCCGGCCCGCCGGCGGCCATCAGCGCCCGTCGGTAGTCGTCGAGTAGGCGCCGTTGTGCCGCACGGCGGTCCTCCGGCGTCAGGCTGGTGATCAAGGTGTACGCCAGTTCCCGGGAAGGGTGTCCGCGCCGCACCGCCTGCCAGTCGAGCAGTCCCGCCTTACCGTCGCGGAAGTACATGTTGCCGGGATGAGCGTCGCCGTGCATCACCGTATGAGGAGGAGTGTCGATCAGCGCGGCGACGGCACGGTAGTTGTCGGCGATGAAGCGGCCCGTGTCGACGGGGAAAGCGGTGCGCTCGGCAAGGCGCTTGATCGAGGTGTTCATCAGTGGACCGGTCAATAGGGAGGTGACGTCGCTTGACGGCGTGTACAGCCAGCCCAGCGGGCCGCGGCCACGGCGGGGCAGGCGGTCCCAGAACGTGGCGTGCAGAGCGGCCAGCAATTCCACGATGAGGCTGGCCTGGTCGATGGTAAGCGGGTGCAAGGTGTCGGGAAATTCGCACGACTCGGCGGGGAGGTCTTCCAGAACCAACAAGTACCGGCCCGTCCAGGAGTCGAATGCCGCACCGTAGGCGTTCGGGACACCGGTGAGTTGCGGTGCAAGCTGGCTGTAGAAACGCACCTCTGTGTGTCCGAGCCGGCCGAGTTCACCCATCAACCGGGTCGCGGCGGTCGCTGCCGCAATCTTGACGAACACCGACTCAGGCACACCGCTCCCGGTCAGCACCAACCGCGCGCGTGAGGACGTCCCCGCATCGCTGGCAAGGACACGGACCGACCTGACGGTGGTTCCCATGACCTTGGACAGGACCGCGGCGTCGATGTCGTCAACGGTGCGCGGCAGCCCCGCCCGGCCTCCCACCAAAGCGTCGGTGGTCACCCGGCCGACGCCACGAGCCAAATGAGCGCCCAGGCCAATGAGTGACAATGGCTGCCCCACAGGGCTTTTCATATCCGTCCATTCCGGTTGGCGATGCCCGTCACCGCGGCCGGCGCCGCGGGCGGCTCGATTGTCGCAGCAGGCGGTCAGACAAAAGCTCACCCATCAGCGATACCGCTCAGCGCGCTATCAAGGGTGCTGTAGAGCGAGAGCACGCTGTCTAGTCCCATGAGTTTGATCGGCCTGCTAGTGGCCGCACCAGCGGCGACGACCGCGAAGCGGGTGGGCGGCACGGCCTCAGCCTGGGCGCTCACCAGGACCGTCATCCCGGCTGAGGCGAGAAAATCCACCTTCGACAGATCAACGATCAGTGCCGCGGGCTTGGTGGCCAGTGCGGTGTGTATCGCCTCGGCCAGCTTCGGCGAGCTGAGCATGTCCACTTCACCCGCGACGGTGAGCACGACCGCCTGATTTACCTGGCGTTTCCCTACTTCAAATGCCGTTGGATCGATTGAATCGCCGGATTGTTCGCCCATGGTCTATCACTCACATTCGGTCCCCTGGGGGACACCGCTAGCTTTCAAACAACCACTGCCAAGCTGGGGGCTGCTGATTCAACCCCGCGGAACACGCTTGCCTATGGAGGAGACGCATTCCGTCAATCTGCGACGCCAAGTTTAGATGCAGGCCTGCAGGTGTTTAGTTGATGGTAGGCCATGTGGAGAAACCGCCCGTACAGTGCTGTCGTTCGGACCGTGGTTTCGTCTGCAATGTCAACGGTCAGCAGGTAGCCATGGGCGCCGAGGCCCCTAACTGAACGAATTTCGCCGCCGCGACATCACCCGAGCGTGAGCGACGGTCGTCTGACGACCTGCCTGCTTGGGCTGCGATTGGCCGAATATGATCGGCACGACTCAAGCTTGACTGTGCGCGGTCACCGACAGGCGCTGCGACCATAGGGACCACGAGGGAGTGGAGAATTCCATGCCGAACGAGAAGCAAGCGGACCGGATGGCGTCGGGCAAGGGATTCGTCGCGGCGCTCGACCAAAGCGGTGGCTCGACGCCCAAGGCGCTGCGCCTGTACGGCATCGAAGACAACGCATACTCCTCCGAGAAGGAGATGTTCGACCTCGTTCACCAGATGCGCTCGCGGATCATCACCTCCCCGGTGTTCAGCGGCGACCGGGTGCTGGCCGCGATTTTGTTCGAGCGGACCATGGACCGCGAGATCGCGGGCCAGCCGTCGACCACCTACCTGTGGGAGACCAAGGGCGTGGTGCCCATCCTCAAAATCGACAAGGGGCTCGCAGAGGCGTCCGATGATGTGCAGCTGATGAAGCCAATGCCGGGACTAGACGAGTTGCTGGAGCGGGCCGTGCGCAAGGGCGTTTTCGGCACGAAGGAACGGTCGGTGATCGGTGGTGCCAACCACAAGGGCATCGCCGCGGTGGTCGCCCAGCAGTTCGAGGTGGCCCATCAGGTGCTCTCGCACGGTCTGGTGCCGATCCTCGAACCCGAGGTCACTATCTCGATTCCGGACAAAGCGCAGGCCGAGGACATCTTGCGCGACGAAATCACCAACCAACTCGAAACCGTGCCCGACGGGAAGCGGGTGATGCTCAAGCTGAGCTTGCCCACTGAGGCCAACCACTACCGTGCCATGGTCGGACATCCGAAGGTGATGCGCGTGCTGGCGCTCTCCGGCGGTTACTCCCGTGAGGAGGCCAACAAGCTGCTGGCGCAGAACACCGGGGTGATCGCCAGCTTCAGCCGCGCGCTGACCGAGGGACTCCTCGTCGATCAGTCCGACGAGCAGTTCAACGCCACCCTGGACGAGGCGATCCAGTCGATCTACGACGCCTCGGTCGCCGGCTGAGCCCCGACACGCGCTAATAACGGTGGCGGGCCATGCGCGGTCTGCCCTGGCCGGTATCGCCTTCGTCGGACACCAGCGCGGGCACCATTTCAGTTGTCACCAATCCTTCGCCCCGGGTCAGTTCATCGACGACGTCGAAGGATTCGGCGATGTTGGCCGGGGTGTCGATGACGATGGTGACAACGGGGACTTGACGGCTCAGGGCGAGCAACTTGTCGCCGTGAGGCGGGTGGTCGCCGTGGAAGCCCCAGATACCCCGTAGCACGGTCGCGCCGTCGGGCGTCTTACGCCCCCGAAGCCGCTGCACAATCGCGCGGTGAATCGGCACACTGCCATAGCGCGCCGATTCGGAGGTGTAGATCATCAACTTCTGCCACAGCGGCAGGCCGTGTTCGTCGGTCCCCGGCAGGGCGTGCGGCCTTTCCAGCAATTCGCCGTCGCGCTTGCACACGCGGACCCGTTCGAGCGTGAACATTGGTCGCCGGAGCAACCCGCCGAGCTCCGGCAACACCCGACCGATGAGCTCGCCGGACCCGACGGCAATGATCATCATCGGGACATCGGCATTGCGGCCGAAAAAGTTCGCTCGTTGCCGTTGTCCATGAGCGATGCCGTCCACGCCCAGAAATACTGATGCGCCGGCAATTCGGCGCCGGTACATCAAATCGCAGATAGCGATGTAGGCGGGTACATCGTAGACGCGTTCCTTGCGGCCGAGGTAAATCGTCAACTTGACCGCTTCACGCAGATCGTCAGGTAGCTCCAGTGGCGGAATCTTCTCGCGCAGCAGCTGCGCACGCTCTAAGGTGACCAGGCCTCGTTGTTTGATGGCAAGCACGGGGTCGAGCAGCGCCTCGATCTTTGTCCTGGTGTCGACCGCGATGATTGCCACGGGCGGGTCCTCGGACAATGTCAGCGACTCGTCGGTTCTGAAGTGGCGCCCCGTGCCGAAGCCGCCGATGCCGCGCAGCACGATGCCGCTGGCAATGTGGTGCTGTTCGTACAGGCCGAGAAGCACATCGGAGACAAATCCGTCGCCCGTCCGTCGACGCTCGGCCAGATAGGTACTGAGCTTCAGACAGTCTTCGTCCACGGCCGCTCCTCAGGCGTTGCTGTGCAGGAGTTTTCAAGCGCCGCCAGCACCGGAAAAGCCCACTCCGCTGAAGATGTCCTGTCGCTTTGCGGGGATCTTACCTGCAGGCTAGATATGCTATTGGATCGGCAGCTCACGATGGTGGGGCTCGCCATAATCGCACGTCACGCATCGACGGCCAACGGTCCCTGAGGGATAGATCGGTACTCGGCTGACCAATTGCGGGGCCGGATACGACGCGGAGGACGATAAGTGGCCGTTAAATATTGGTTGATATCTGCAGAAGAAATACTCGATTCCTGCTGCCGCCCGGTTTCGGTGGTTTCCGCGTTCGTGGACCGCCGGTGAATGCGGGCCTGGTGAACCGGGTCTATTTGGCCCGCCATGGGCGTACCGCGCTCAACGCAGAAGGGCGACTACGTGGGCTCAGCGACCCGCCGCTGGACGAGGTCGGTATGGCCGAAGTCTCCCGACTCGCCGATGCGTTGGCCGCCCGGCATCCCAAGGCGGTGGCCTGCAGCCCGCTACAGCGCGCGGTCGCGACCGCACAGGCAATCGGCGCGGCCGCCGGCGCGCCGGTCACAATCGATTCCAGGCTCACCGATCGCGACTACGGGCCCATGACCGGACTTCGTCGCGATGAGGTCGAAAGTCGTTACGGCAGTGTCGATTCCGCACCTGGTGTGGAGCGCCGCGCGGCGCTCGCCGACCGCGCGCTACGGGGATTCCTCGAACTGGTGGCCGAATCCGGGTCGGGGCCCGTCGTCCTGGTATCGCACGACGCTTTCAACACCAGCCTGCTGGCACAGCTGGATCCCGCGCTGGACCACATCGGCCAGCGAACCGCGTGCTGGAACCAGCTCAGCTTGGTCGACGGTGTCTGGCGGGTGGACGCCTATGACCTTGTGGCCGAATGACTAAATTATCCAGCCCGGCAAAGCTATTCGGTGCACGCAGGCCGAAAAATGGTTCACCTCAAGGCTGTTGGTTTTCTCCGCTGCATCATCAAGCCGTTTCAGCCGCGCGTCGGTCACCGCAACTGCTCGGTCGGTACCGCGTAGCGATCCTGATAGGCGCGCACCCGCTCACGCACCTCACCGGCGTCCAGGCCGGTGTCCGACCAGGTGTAGCGGCCGCGCCCACCGTCTCCGGGATGAGCGGCGAGGAACTCACGCATCTTCTGCGCGGCGGCGGGTTGCAGCTCTCGGCCGAGCCGCTGATAAATATCCTTGATCGTGGTCCACGGGTCATTCATGAAGTCGGTGTACTGCACGTCGATCACGCGGCCGGCGGGCACAGCGCCGCTGTCACGCAGGGCCATCTCGCGGTCGAGGCCGACGACGATTTCTTCGTAGGACTGGGCCGCACACTCGGCGATGCTGGATTCGTCGCTGCACATCCGGCGTAGGTGGTGGGTCAGCGCGGCGATCGACGAGATGACGTTGAGCGGATCGCGGTGGGTCTGCACGATCAACGCATCGGGGTATTCGGCCAGCAGCGCATCCAGCTGCCACAGGTGCGCGGGCGACTTCAGTAACCACTGACCGGGAACACCAGACTGTAGATGCTGCAGGAAGATTCGGTGAAGGCGATAGGCGCCTGCGTGGTCCGCCTCATACAGCAGCCAGCGGTAGTAGCTCGGCAGGCGGTACTGCACCGAATAGATCATGCTGATGAATTCACCGGCCGTGATGCGGACGCACTCCTGTCCGACGAGAGCGCCCATCGGGTGGAATTTCAGGAAACCCGGCATGATCTGCTCGGAGAGGTCGATGCCGGCCTGCGTCTGCGCGATGCGCGGATCATCGTGGTAGGTCTCGGGCTGAGGGACCGGACAGGGCGCGTCGACCTCCCAGGTCAACGGTGCGCGCAGGTCGGGGTCTTGGGCGAGCAAGTCGTAGAGGATTGTGGTTCCGGTACGGGGTTGGCCGACGATGAATATCGGCGAAGCGATTGCTTCAGTGGCGATCTCGGGATGTTGTTTGCGCCAGGCGATTACGCCAAGCCGGTTTTTCAGCGCGCGCATGATGTCGAGGTGAGCGATCTCGACACCGATGTCCGATAGTCGCGCCTCATTGACCAGCCCGTCGGTGACGCGCTGTAGTCCGAGCTGCCAGCCCCCGTAACCAAGGGAGTCGCCGAAGTCGTCACTTCCCGCTTCCTCGCAGGCGGTGGCGATGAGCTGTTCCGGGGCGAATCGCTCCCGCAGGGTCACGGCTGCTCCTCACGTTGGCGCACCGACACCGTGACGTCGGGCGGGCTGGGATTGTCCAGCCAGCGCAGGACAACGAAGCCGCGATGTCGGCCACCGGTGTCGAGCCAATGGCCGAATCCGAAGTTCTCGGCGGAGATTGCGATCCGCACGCGCCCGTCGGCGTCGGGCTGTACCCCGCGATTGGTCACCGAGCTGTGCCGGCAGCGCGGTTCCAGGCACTCGTGCCAGATGTTTTCCAGCGTGACGTTCCAGTACCGCGTGTCAGGCGGCGCAATGTCGAGCACGAGCGCCTGGTCGGGGTCGAGCCGGAAGGTCCCCATCATGTACAGGTTGTCCGGGGTGGTGTCTGCCGCGCCCAGATCGGCGGCCTGGGCCGTCAGCAGCGTGTTGGGGCTGCCGAGGAGTTCCGGCTTGATGGCACGGTGCAGCGTCGCGAGCTTCATCAGTGACCACGCCATCGCGGTCAATTGCTCGGAGAGCTCGCTGTCGGTCAGCGGCGTCAGCGGGCGCGGATCCAGGGCCTCGATCCGCAGGGTGGCCAATTCTTCGCCAGCCCGATCACCGGTGTACTCCCGCACGACCACCGACGACGCGTCGTCAGGAATCTTCACCCACTGCGCGCCGGCGAGATCGGAAGGTTCGTCTGCCGCGAGCACGAGCGCGAAGTCGCCTGAGCTCAGCGCCAGGTCGACGTCGCTCACGTAATTCGCCATCCGCCGCGGAGTCAGTCCGGTGCCGGCGAGGATCTGCAGTCCGAGGTAGGCGCTGGTGCCACGGGAACCGCTGATCCGGTAGCGCCGGTCGCCGCGAATCATCGCCAGGTAATAATTTCCGTCGGGATTGGGACCACCGACCATCCGGTTCTCCGAACACATATCGAAGAACGACGGCCGCTCGGGGTCGGCCTCGACGGTTATTTGCGAGCACAGCGACGACACGCGGGCAATCAGCCGCAGCCCTTCGAGCAGTTCCCGCTCGGACTCGGCGTCCTCGGTCACTACCTTGGTGACGTCTGCGAGCATCTGCTGGAAGAACTGCCAGGCGGCCCGCGCCTTCGGGGCGGTTTGATCGGAAAGGCCGGGCGGGCTTTGAGACATCGTCTCATGGTAAGACTATGTCTTAACCCGAGGTGTCGATTCGCGTGAATTAGGGTGGGGCCAATGTCTGCCACGACGTCGCTGGCCGAACGGAAGCGAACCGCAATGCGTCAGCGCATCGCCGTCGCCGCCGCCCAGCTGGTAGCCAGTCGCGGTTTGGCGGGGGCAACGGTGGACCGCATAGCCGACACGGCCGACATCGGCCGGGCAACCTTCTTCCGCTACTTCAACTCCAAGGAAGACGCCGTCGCTGAGGGCATGAACGCCCATTGGCTGAACCGGATAACCACCGCCCTGGCCGCCCAACCGGCCGATCTGACTGCCACCGAGGCGGTCGTCGGCGCTTTTCATGAACTCGCTCGCGGATTCGCCGACATCGAGGACCAGGTGCGTGAATTAGCCACGCTCACACGGTCATCCGAGACCTTGGATGCGTGGACGCTACATACCTATGTGCGGTATGAGTTGGCGATCGCCGAGCTCATCGCACCGCGGATACCCCAGTTGGCTGCCCAAGACCCGAGGCCTCGCCTGATCGGCGCGTTGGCAATGGCGACGGTGCGCATCGCGCTGGACGACTGGCTTAGCCACGGCGGCTCACTGCCCGACCGAGTGGCTCAGGGTTTGGCCGCGATCACCATCGGATAAACCCCGGTTTAAGACCTCACGTCTGTAGCCGCACGCCCCAAGGCTCGATTCGGCAGGCTCGTAGGCGCCTTGCCGAAAGGTGCGTCCAACACCGACTGACGCCATCACCGATTGGGGACCAATGCCTCTGCCGCGGCGCAGTGACCACTAGTAATTTGTTGTGTGCCTTAATCATTCGCGTTAAGGAGCGTTAACCGGAAGTTAACACTGTGTGGCCGCGAAACCACGGAACAAGGAGCTGCCGTGCCTCGTGAGCGTATGGCCGGTCAATTGGACGGCACCCCGCACAGCACACGGGCACCAGTCGAGGCCGACACCACCCGGCGACTGGTCCGTTTGCTCGATCAGGTCGACGGCCTATTGACCAGCTTGTCGGATGCGGAGTCTTCATGGGCGGGCTGGCTATCTGCGGTTGCGCCCGAGAATCGGTCAAGTGCGCGAAACCTATTGCACTATTGGGCGATTCGCCAATTCGATTTGCGTGAACTGCAAGCGGGGCTTGCGGCGTTTGGGCTTTCGTCCTTGGGTCGCAGCGAATCACATGTTCAGGCCACGCTTGCGGCGGTTCGCTCAGCGATCACCGCCATCGTGGACGGGAGGTGGCAGCCGCCTCCACCGTCGGCGGTGCCCATTGGGCAGGGAGCAAAGATCTTGCGACAACACGCGGTGGAGCTGCTGGGGCCCCAGCCGCCGCATCGCACGACTCGCATCATGGTCACGCTGCCCTCGGAGGCCGCGATCGATCCCGACTTGGTTCGCGGATTGGTGCGGCGAGGCATGAACATCGCACGGATCAACTGCGCCCACGACGATGTACCGGCGTGGTGTGCGATGGCACGCCATGTCCGGGATGCGGCCGCAAGTGCAGGCACAACGTGTCTGGTGGCAATGGATCTGGCAGGGCCGAAGCTGCGGACCGGGCCCTTGGAGCCGGGACCGCGCGTCATCAAACTACATCCGCAAAGAAACGCTCTCGGTCAGGTCGTCGCTTCGGCGCGGGCGTGGCTGACGTCGACCGAGGAACCGACCGATCCGCCCGAACCCGGCATGGCGTTGCTTACGGTGCCGGGGCAGTGGCTGACCAACCGCGTTGCCGGCGATGTACTGGTTTTACAGGACACACGTGGGTCCAAGCGTCAACTCGTTCTCGAGACTATTGATGAGACCCCCGGCTCGGGCGGGTTCGTGATGTCCGCGCGAAAAACGACCTACCTGGAAACCGGAACGGTGCTACATGCCGGGGGCAGCGGGGAGTCGACCGAAATTGGCAAGCTGCCCGAGACGGAGCAGAGTTTGGTGCTGCACTCCGGAGACCTTCTGCAGCTGACGCGCGACTGTTCACCGGCCCCGGTCGACAGTAGCCAAGCTATTCCACGCATCGGTTGCACGCTGCACGAGGCGTTCGACCATGCCCATGTCGGTCATGCGGTCCATTTTGACGACGGCAAGATCGGTGGGCGGGTGGTGTCGGTCGACCCCGATGTTCTCACCGTGCGCATCGACCACCCGGAGCAGGGGGGAGCCCGCCTGAAGGCCGGCAAGGGCATCAATATGCCCGACACCGACTTGCCGATATCGGCGATTACCGACCGCGACGCCGCTGACTTGTCTGTCGTGGTCGAACTGGCGGATCTGCTCGACATGTCGTTCGTGCGCACCCCGTCCGATGTCGAGCGGCTCCTCGATGAGCTCGACCGGCTAGGTGCTGCCAACTTGGGCATCGTGCTCAAGATCGAAACCCGACAGGGCTTCGAAAACCTGCCGCAGCTCGTGCTTACGGCGATGCGCCGGCCCCGGGTCGGGGTGATGATCGCGCGCGGCGATCTGGCGGTCGAGTGCGGATATGAGCGGATGGCCGAGTTGCAGGAGGAGATTATGTGGCTGTGTGAGGCCGCGCACCTGCCGGTGATCTGGGCGACCCAGGTGCTCGAGCAGCTCGCCAAGACCGGGCTTCCGTCCCGCGCCGAGATCAGCGATGCGGCGATGAGCGAGCGGGCCGAGTGCGTGATGCTGAACAAAGGCCCGTACCTTAACGACGCGGTCACCGTGCTCGACAACATCATGCGGCGAATGGCAGAGCACCACTACAAGAAAAATGCGTTGTTTCGTCCGCTACGGTCTTGGTCAGCTTCCCGGTATGAGGGCGTCGACGATGATTCGGGTGGTCAGTTCGGCTCGCCGTCGTGAGTATGCTTGCGCGCCGGAGAGTATCGGATACACCACGCCGCCGACGATGGCGTCGGCAGCGGAGTCGGCGGTTACCTCGTCGATGCCGTCGCCGATCAGCCGGGTCCGGACGCTATCGTGCAGCGGCGCACTGAATCCGGCGCGTAGTTTGGCGGCGGTGTCCTCGTGTTCCATGCCGGCGACGGTCAAGGTGCGCAACATGGCCGAGCCACGGGCTGTGGTGAGACTTGCGGCGAGTTTGCGTACCCACCCTACGAGGTCGGCAGCCAGGTCGTCGGTGTGGTTTACCGACGCGAGGATCTTGTCGGCGTCTTCCAGCATGACGTCGGCGACGAGCGCGGGACGGCTGGGCCACCAGCGATAGATGGTCTGCTTTCCCACACCGGCCCGGGCGGCGACCGCCTCGATGGTCAAACCATCGAAGCCGCGCTCGAGGAGCAGTTCACGCGTAGCGGTGACGATAGCTGTGCGGGACTTCTCGCTGCGGCGCCGCGGTGGTGTCACCCGGGTGAGATCGGTTGGCATCTGGTGATCCTCGCTCCTGAGGCCCTCAGGATCCTGGCCACTCGCCGGAGAGATCGAGCGCGCTTTACATATTTTGACCCGCCCCGTAGTCTGCCACAAGACGAGACGGTTCGTCTTGTAAGTCGGAAGGATATCAGTCCGTGCGGCCAACGTCAGTCACTTCTCGGCCGTCGTCGTGACCCTGGGACTGAGCCCGGAGCAGCAGGAGCTCAGCGACGCCGTCGGGCAGTTCGCGAGCCGGCACGCCCCCATCGCCGCGACGCGCGACAGTTTCGGCGAGCTCGCCGCAGGACGGCTCCCGGGGTGGTGGGATGCCCTGGTCAGCAACGGGTTTCACGCGGTCCATTTGCCGGAGCACCTTGGTGGGCAGGGCGGGCGGCTGGTCGACGCCGCATGCGTCTTGGAGGCGGCGGGCAAGGCGCTGCTGCCCGGACCGCTGCTGTCGACGGTTACCGCGGGAGCCGTCGCACTGCTCGCCGATCCGACACCGACCGCCGAATCATTGGTGCGCGACCTCGCATCCGGTGTAACCGTGGCACTCGTGCTTCCCGACGACGGTGCCTTCTGTGCACGCGCCGACGGTCAGCGATGGCTGGTCACCGGTGCGTCGGAGGTCACCGCGGGCGCATGCTCAGCGCGGACGATCCTGGTCGGCGCCCGGACCCAGGACGGCGATGTCGTCTGGGTGTTAGTTGACGCCGGAAAGCCCACGGCAACAGTTGAATCCGTGTCCGGCACTGACCTTGTGAGCGATGCCGGGATACTGCGACTCGCCGAGTACTGCTTGACCGATTCAGAAGTGCTCACCGGCATCGACCCGGATCGCGCACGGTGCATCGCGCTGGGACTCGTCGCCAGCATGATGGCCGGTATCACACAGTGGTGCGTCGAGGCGGTCATCGTGCACCTGCGGATCCGAGAGCAATTCGGCAAAGTGATCGGCACCTTCCAGGCACTGCAGCACAACGCGGCGATGCTGTTGGTCTGCAGCGAGTTGGCCACCGCGGCGGCCTGGGACGCGGTGCGCGCTGTCGACGAGCCGCTCGATCAGCACCGAATTGCCGCTGCCGGAGCGGCGGTGATGGCGATCTCACCGGTGCCGGATCTCGTGCTCGACGCGTTGACGATGTTTGGTGCCATTGGTTTTACGTGGGAGCACGACCTGCACCTGTACTGGCGGAGGGCCATCAGTCTCGCCGCATCGATCGGCCCGGCAAACCGCTGGGCCCGGCGTCTGGGGCAGCTGACGCGTACTCAACAGCGTGACATGTCGGTCGATCTGGGCGATGCGGAATCGGACTTCCGGTTGCGGGTGGCCGAGGCCCTGGATGCTGCTCTGAAATTGCGCAACGACCAACCCGGACGTCAGGGTGACTACGAATACTTCGAGGCTGGGCCGCAACGCACATTGATCGCCGAGGCGGGCCTGATTGCGCCACACTGGCCACCGCCGTGGGGCCTCAACGCTAGCCCCCTGCAGCAGCTGATCATCGACGACGAGTTCGCCAAGCGACCCGACCTGGTACGTCCCTCGCTGGGCATCGCCGAGTGGATCCTGCCGTCTGTGCTCCGCGCCGCGCCAAAGGAGCTGCAGGAGAAGCTGATACCGCCAACGCAACGCGGTGAGATCGCGTGGTGCCAGCTGTTCAGCGAACCGGGCGCCGGATCGGATCTCGCCGCGCTGACCACTCGTGCAACCAAGGTTGATGGTGGCTGGCACATCAACGGGCACAAGATCTGGACGTCGGCGGCGCACCGAGCGGACTTCGGGGCACTGCTGGCGCGCACCGACCCGACGGCCGGCAAGCACCGTGGCATCGGCTACTTCGTCGTTGACATGCGATCTCCCGGGATAGAAATCCAACCGATCAAGACGGCGACCGGCGACGCGCACTTCAACGAGGTGTTCCTCACCGACGTGTTCGTGCCCGACGACATGCTGCTTGGCGACCCAACCGGGGGTTGGAACCTCGCGATCGCCACCATGGCCGAAGAGCGTTCGGCCATCGGCGGTTACGTCAAATTCGACCGGGCGGCCGCGCTGCGCCGGCTCGCGGCGGAACCGGGATCGGACCGTGACGACGCGTTGCGCGCGCTCGGCGAACTCGACGCGTACACCAACGCCATCAAGGCGCTCGGCGTGCGGGAAACCATTCGGTTGCTCGACGGCCAGGCGTCCGGGCCGGCGTCGAGCATCGCCAAGGTGGCGATGAATGTATTGCTGCGACGGACATTCCAAGCCACTTTGCAATTGACCGGGAAGTTAGCGATGGTTGCCGACTCCGACCCTGCCATCGTAGAGCCCTACCTGCATCTTCCCGCCGAATTGATTGGCGGCGGGACCAGGGAGATTCAGCTGAACATCATCGCGCAGATAATCCTCGGATTACCTCGAAAGTAGGACGCTACATGGGATTACGCGGAGAAGCCGCGATCGTCGGGTACGTCGAGCTTCCGCCCGAGCGGCTCAACAAGGCCTCGCCCGCGCCGTTCATCATCGAACAATGGGCGGAACTGGCCGCGGCCGCGCTCGAGGATGCGGGACTGCCGGGCGAGGTCGTCAACGGCATCGCGACATCGCACCTGGCTGAGTCGCAGATCTTCGTTCCCTCCACCGTCGCCGAATACCTCGGAGTAGGAGCGCGATTCGCCGAGCTGGTGGACCTCGGCGGAGCCAGTGCTGCGGCCATGGTCTGGCGGGCGGCTGCCGCGATAGAACTCGGTATTTGTGACGCCGTCCTGTGCGCACTGCCCGCGCGGTACATCACCCCGTCATCGAAGAAGAAGCCCAGGCCGTTGGTGGACGCGATGTTCTTCGGCTCGTCGAGCAACCAATACGGCTCTCCGCAAGCAGAATTCGAGATTCCTTATGGCAACCTGGGCCAGAACGGTCCCTATGGCCAGGTGGCTCAGCGGTACGCGGCAGTCTACGGCTACGACGAGCGGGCGATGGCCAAGATCGTCGCCGACCAGCGGGTCAATGCCAACCACACGGAAGGCGCGATCTGGAAGGACAAGCCGCTTACCGTCGAGGAAGTCCTGGCCAGTCCGGTGATCGCAGACCCGCTGCATATGTTGGAGATCGTCATGCCCTGCGTTGGCGGTGCCGCCGCCGTGGTCGCCAATGCCGATATCGCCAAACGGGCACAACATCGTCCGGTATGGATCAAGGGATTTGGTGAGCACGTGCCGTTCAAGACTCCGACCTACGCCGAGGATCTCCTACACACCCCGATCGCGGCGGCCGCCGACACCGCCTTCGCCATGACCGACTTGAGCCGCGAGCAGATGGACATGGTCTCGATCTATGACTGCTACACCATCACCGTGCTGCTGTCACTGGAAGATGCGGGCTTCTGCGAAAAGGGCAAGGGCATGGAGTTCGTCGCCAACCATGATCTCACCTTCCGCGGGGACTTCCCGCTCAACACCGCCGGCGGGCAACTCGGCTTTGGCCAAGCGGGATTGGCCGGTGGAATGCACCACGTTTGCGACGCCACGCGCCAGATCATGGGCCGCGCGGGCGCGGCCCAGGTCGCCGACTGCCACCGCGCCTTCGTGTCCGGCAACGGCGGAATCCTGTCCGAGCAGACCACGCTGATCCTCGAGGGAGATTGATCAGACATGATTATCTTCGAGCGCCCGATGCCCGTCAAAACGCCTACCACCGCACCGTTTTGGGACGCACTGGCCAAGCATCGCATTGTCATCCAGTACTCGCCGTCGTCGCAGAGCTATGTGTTCTATCCGCGCGTGCGCGCGCCGCGAACCCTGGCCGATGACCTGGAATGGCGAGAGATTTCGGGCATGGGGACCTTGTACTCGTACACCGTGGCCCGCAGGCCCGTCGGCCCGCACTTTGTCGACGCGGTTCCGCAGCTTCTGGCCATCGTCGAATGGGACGAGGGGCCACGGTTTTCCACAGAGATGGTCAACGTCGATCCCGGCGATCTGAGAGTCGGGATGCGGGTGCGGCCGGTGTTCTTCGACTACCCCGACCATGACGTCACAATGCTGCGGTACGAGCCCGCCGACGAACGTGAAGCTGGTTTCACGCTGGGACGCGACCGTGAAGCCAGCTTGACGATCGTGTTGAGACATTCGCGAAGTTGAATACGTACTAATAGTCCACTAGCAGCTGCGGACATCTCCCGACGGACGCGCGCCTCTTTTTGCCGTCGGGTCGCGGTTCAACGAGGCAGTGTATGCCTCTGTAATTTACCAAGTTTAGTTAAGCGCGGACGAGCTCGTGCGCCGGGCAACAGTGCGGACCAGCAGTACCACGCATCGTTTGACAGTGTGATTCAAATCATTGTCTACTAGTCAGAATGTCGGAGCGCATCCTGCGCAGAGGAGGGCGGCATGAAGAAGGACGATCTGATCCTGATCAGCGTGGATGATCACATCGCCGAGCCGGCCGACATGTTCGACGCACATGTTCCCGCGAAGTACAAGGACCGTGCGCCACGGGTGGTCATAGAACCCGACGGCATCCAGCAGTGGTACTACGGGGAGATTCGCGGACGGAACATGGGCCTGAATGCCGTCGCAGGCAAACCCCGCGAGATGTACAACATCGACGCCTCACGCTACGACGAGATGCGGCCGGGCTGTTTCAATGTCGACGAGCGGGTCCGCGACATGAATGCCGGCGGCCAGCTGGCGGGTCTGAACTTCCCCAACTTCACCGGCTTCTCGGGCCAGGTCCTCAATCAGGGCCCCGACCGCGACGTGAACCTGGTGATGATCAAGGCTTACAACGACTGGCACGTCGACGAGTGGTGCGGGGCGTATCCGGGGCGGTTCATTCCCTGCGGCATCCTGCCGCTCTTCGACGTCGTCGAAGCGGCCAGGGAAGTCAAACGACTCGCCGACAAGGGTTGTCACGCCGTGACGTTCTCGGAGAATCCAGAGGCCTTGCAGATGCCCAGCATCCACACCAAGTACTGGTATCCGCTCTTCGAGGCGGTCTGCGAGAACAACACGGTGCTGTGCACTCATGTCGGCTCGGCGTCGCGATCCCCGATGGTGTCGACGGACGCCCCGCCCAGCGTGATGATGACGGCGTCGTCGATGATGAGCATGTTCACCTTTACCGAGCTGATTTGGGCCGAGTTTTACACCGACTTTCCCGAAATCAAGTTCTCGCTCACCGAGGGCGACGTCGGCTGGATACCGTATTTCCTCTGGCGCGCCGAGCATGTCTACAACCGGCACTCGGGCTGGACGCTGGCAAAGTTCCCGCCGGGCTACAGCGGACCGACCGACGTGTTCAAGCGACATTTCTACACGTGCTTCATCAGCGACAAAGTCGGCGTGCGGAACATGGACTGGTTCAACGAGGACATGTTGTGCTGGGAGTCCGACTTCCCGCATTCCGACAGCGATTGGCCGTTCGCGCCCGAGGACATCATGGAGACCATGAGCCATCTCGACGACTCGGTCATCAACAAGATCACTCACGAAAACGCCATGGCCGCCTATTTGTTCGATCCCTTCCGCTACATCCCCAAGGAGCAGGCCCGTGCCGGGTACCTCCGCAGCCAAGCCACGGACGTCGACGTCGTCACACATGTAGGTCATCAAGCCAGCCAGCGTGACCGCGACGCGTGGACTCGGATGACGCAGTTCGCCTTGCAGGCACAGGGATCGGCGCTGGTGACGGCCGAGGCCGGCGGTATCGCCGGACGCGCCACCACCCTGGGTAATTGAACGTGGCAGCTCAAGCGCCATTCGCGGACTGGCGCGTGCTGGAGTTGTCCAACGGGATCGCGGTGTCCTACTGCGGCAAGATGTTTGCCGACGCCGGTGCCGACGTCGTCAAGATCGAATCGCCGCAGGGTGATTCACTGCGGTGCTGGTCAGCCGGCGGACCGGCCGGAGCGTTGTTCGGCTACCTGGCTGCCGGCAAGAAGTCGGTGACCAACAACGGCCAGCCGGAGATCGCGTCGCTACTGGCCGGCGCCGACATCGTGCTCACCGACTTGACCGATGGCTGGACGCTCGACGAGATCACGGCTCACACCGGCCCTTCGGCGGTGGTGGTGGCCGTGACGCCGTTCGGGATGACGGGTCCGTACGTCGAGGATCATGTGGTCGCCAACGAGTTCATTCTGCAAGCCTTGTGCGGCTCGATTGCCGGTCGTGGCTGGCCGGGCGACGAGCCGGTACAGGCGGGCGGTCGGCTCGGTGAGTGGCTGGCCGGCACGTTCGCGGCAGCGGTCGCCGCAGCGACTGCCCGGCATGCGGCTCGAAGTGGCCGCGGCGAGGTCATCGACGTCTCGACCTACGAGGCGATGGTCATCGCCATGGGAAGCCTGTCCGCTATGTCGGCCAGCGTGCTGGGGGCCGATTCGTTGCTATACCAGCGTAGTTTGGAGCTGCCGTCGATCGTTCCCACGGCCGACGGCATGGTCGGCTTCTGCACCATCACCGCACAGCAGTTCCAAGACTTTCTGGTGATGATCGACCGCGCCGATCTGATCGACGACGCAGACTTGGCATCGTTCGCTGGGCGAGTCGAGCGCCGTGACGAGTTCCTCGGCATGGTTACTCAATGGACCGAGGCCCGCACTACCGAAGAGATCATCGACATCGCAGTGGCATTACGAATTCCGGTGGCCCCCATCGGGACGCCCGAAATGCTCACGAAGGTCGACCACTTCGTGCAACGGGGCGTGTTCGTCGAATCGCGGGCCGGGGTGCTGCAGCCGAGGGTGCCCTATCGCAGCGACGCGATGACGACCAGGCCGCCCGGATGGCCTCCGCGACTCGGCGTCGACAACGGCCGCGTCGACTGGCCGCCGCGGCCGCAGTGCGCACCCCATGCCGATGACGGCGCGCTTCCGTTGTCCGACATACGTGTAACCGACTTCACCGCTTTCTGGGCAGGGCCGGTCGCAACGCAACTCCTTGGTGCGCTTGGCGCCGACGTGATCAAGGTCGAGGGAGTTCGTCGGCCCGACGGCATGAGACTCTCCGCCGGTCGCCCACCCACCTGGGACCAGTGGTGGGAGTGGGGTCCGGTTTTCTTGTGCAGCAACAACAATAAGCGCGGCGTCAGTATCGAACTCAGCACTGACGCGGGACGGTCCATGGCTTTAGAGCTCATCGCCACCAGCGATCTCGTCATCGAGAACTTCTCGCCGAGGGTGATGGCGAACTTCGGTCTGGAATGGGATGCGGTGCGTGCGGCCAATCCCCGCGCTGTGATGATGCGCATGCCCGCGTTCGGCCTGGACGGTCCGTGGCGTGACCGCGTCGGCTTCGCGCAGACGATGGAGCAGGCGACCGGAATGGCGTGGATGACCGGGCACGCCGACGGCCCCCCGGTGATTCCGCGGGGCGTGTGCGACCCGATCGCCGGGCTGCATGCCGCCTTCGCTGCCATTGCGGCGCTGGTGATCCGCGACCGCGAGGGAACCGGGATGCATGTCGAATCGACCATGGTCGAATCCGCCCTGAACGTGGCTGCGGAAATGCTGGTTGAGTACTCGCGCAACGGAATCCAGCTGCGCCGAAACGGAAACCGGGGTCCCGGCGCAGCCCCCCAGGGCGTATACCGCTGCCAAGGAGCCGACAATTGGGTCGCGCTCGCCGCGGTGGACAACGCCACGCGCGCGTCGTTGGCCAGGCTGCTTGACCAACCGGAGTTGCGAGAGTCCGAGTGGCGTGAGCGGGCCGACGAAATCGACAAGCTGATCGCGGACTGGGCGGCACGGCATTCGGTGGCCCAGGCCGTCGACGCGCTGCGCACCGCCGGGGTGGCCGCGGCGCGCGTGACGGCTCCTGCGGCACTGCTCAGCGACCCACAGCTGCTCGCAAGGGGGTTTTGGGAAACGGTGGATCACCCCGTCGCCGGCTCCTTCCTGTGCACCGGAATGCCGTTCGCGTTCGTCGGCAAGCCAAGGCGCTGGATCCGCCGGGTTCCGCCGCTGTATGGGCAGCACACCAGCGAGGTGCTGACAGGCATTCTGGGGCACGGTCAAGAAGATTTGCTTGAGCTCCAGGCCTCGGGGACCATCAGCGCACGGCCGGCGGGCTTGTGACATGGGGGTCACCCTGTGTGTGCCGCCGCGCGCCGGTGAACTGTGCGCACCGGTGCGGTTCTTGGTCCGCCAGGACTCCGTGGTGATGGAGCTGACCGCCCGCCACCGCATCACCAGTGTCGAGTGGGACGAGAAGGAACGTGCGGTCGCGATGGTTGTCGAGATCACCGACCCGCAAACGGCGCGGCCTGTCGACGTGCGAATCGACGTCGTGGAGGCCGGAGCGGCACAGGCAGAAACACGCACGAGGACGATCGGCACCATCACCCGCGACGGGCGGCACTACGACGTGGTGGGCACCTATCTCGGCGTCGTCGCAGACGAAAACTGAATGACTGCAAAAGAATAGAAACGGAGTAACGGTGACCAAGGGCACCGCGGCAATCGTCGGAGTGCACAACACCCGGCAAGGACGCCGCCTTGATGGTGAAACGTCGCGCAGCCTGGCGCTGAAGGCCATCCGGGGCGCACTCGACGACGCCGGCCTGAGACTGGACGACGTGGACGGAATCAGCGCGGGCCCACTGTCCACGACGCTGATCTACGACCTGCGCATCGGCCCGGCCTGGCAGGGTCTTGGCTTCGGGGTGGGGATGATCACCGAGGCGGCCACAGCCATCGAACACGGGATGGCCGACGTGGTGGTGCTGGTCGCCGCCCAAGCCGGCGAGTACCGCGACCACGAGGCCACGGCGCCGTGGACCAGGCCCGAGAACGAATTCGTAGCGCCGTGGGGCATGTTCACCGCCGCCGAGTTCGCGCTCATCGCTCGACGCCACATGCACGTCTATGGCACGACGCGCGAACAACTCTCGATCGTGGCGGCGACCATCCGCAACAACGGATCACAGAACCCCGAAGCCGTCTACTACCAACGCGGACCGTTCACGCCGGAAGACATCACCGCGTCACGGCCCATCGCTGACCCGTTTCATCTCCTCGATTGCGCCACCACCTCCGAAGGCGGGTGCGCACTGGTCGTGGCCGGCATCGACAAAGTTGACGTCGCAAGCCAACCGATTTACGTGGCGGGCAGCGGCGCGGACTTCCACGGTCCGTCCTACCAGCACCCGCCGGCCTGGGACCTCGCTGGTCGACGCGGCGATCACGTGAACGGTGTGGTTGGTAGACGCGCCGCCGAGCGCGCGTTCAACCACGCCGGACTGCGCCGTGACGACGTGGACGTGCTGGAACTCTACGATCCGTTCTCCTTCGAGATCATCCGTCAGCTGGAGGCGTTCGGATTCTGCGGCGAGGGCGAGGGCGGTCCATTCGTCGCCGACGGCCACATCGCCATCGACGGCAGCCACCCGATCACCACCGACGGAGGAACCATGTCGTTCAGCCACGCGGGCTCCAATCCGCAAATGATGCAGCGGGCCATTCGAGCCGTTCAGCAGTTGCGCAGACAGGCAGGCGACCTACAGGTCCCTGATGCGCATATCGCGTTGTGCAGCAACGGGGGAGCCGGGGCCTTGTTCACCACCGTGCTGATTTTGGGAGACGAACCGCTGTGACGTCCGACGCCTTGCGACCGCAGACCGGTCCCGTGCCCCATGCCAGCAGCCGGCTCAGCGTTCCGTTCTGGCAGGGATGTCGGTCGGGGGAGTTGCGCTATCAACGTTGCGCGGCGTGCGGCCTGTCGAACTTCCCGCCGACCGAGCACTGCCGCCAATGCCTTTCGACCGAGTTACGCTGGGAGCGCAGCGGCGGCCTCGGCGAGATCTACAGCTGGACGGTGGTCCATCGGCCGGTAACGGCTGAGTTCGAACCGCCCTATGCACCGGCGATCATCACGCTGGACGAGGGCTACCAGATGCTGACCAACGTCGTCGGTGTGGCACCCGACGACCTGGCGATCGGCATGCGAGTGCAAGTGCAATTCCATGCCGTTGGTCCCGACGTGACGCTGCCGTACTTCACTAGGTTGTCGTGAGTCCGGGGCGCACCAGCAATGGCCTGCCGGTAACCGCCTACCTCGTCCTGGGTGTGCTCGCGGCCAACGACGAGCAACTCACCGCCGGTGAGATCAAGATGCGCGCCGAGCTGTCGGTCGGCCACTTCTACTGGTCCCCGTCGGTGAGTCACGTGCGGCGGGAACTGAACCGGTTGCTGGCCCGGGGAATGGTCAACGAGATCGGCGCTCAATCCGGCAAGCGTGCCATCACGCTGTACGAGACCACCGATGCCGGACTCGATGCACTGCGCCGGTGGGTCAAACACTTTCCGGGTCAGGACCAGGTCGTCATCAAGCACCCCGTCATCCTCAAAACCTGGCTGGCCCGCGGAGAGGATCCAGAACACATCATCGATACATTGGACCGGCATCTCGAGGCGACCCGGGCCCGGCTGGACGAGGCGCTGTGGTCGCGGCAGCGCTCTCGTGAACTCGGCATCACCGATGACCCCGACCACCGTTTCTCCTTCGCGGTCCTCGACTACGCGATCCGCGGCTTGTATGCAGAGATCTCCAACGTTGCGCAGCTGCGTGACGAGATCGCCAGCGGCACAACGCGAGATCCCGTCAGGCGGGTGCGGCGGTCGAAGGGGCAGATCCGCCGTCGGACACCCAGGAACCCGAGTTAGCCGCAGCAGCCTTGTAGGCAGTCCCGCGCGGTTCGCGTTCCCAAAGGACTTCCCCCGCGCCGACGGCCGTTCCTTCGGCGATCAACTGGCGTTTGAGCACTTTATGGGTAGCGGTACTGGGCAGGTCGGTGGCGATGCGAACGTATCGTGGGCGGGCCTTGGGGGACAGGTCGGGCTGCGCGTCGAGGAATGCTTCGAACGAATCGGGGTCGAGGGTGTGGCCCTCATTGAGGACGATCGCGGCGATCACCTGGTCGCCGACGTGAACGTCCGGGACGGCATACACCGCGACACGGTTAATAGCGCTGTGCCGCAGCAAAATCCGCTCGATGGGCGCCGCGGCCAGATTCTCGCCGTCCACCCTCATCCAGTCGGCGGTGCGGCCGGCGAGGTAGATCCAGCCCTCGGAGTCGCGGTAGGCGAGGTCTCCGGACCAGTACATGCCGTGGCGCATGCGTTCGGCGTTGGCTTGCGGGTCGTTGTAGTAGCCGGTAAAGAAACCCGAGCCCGCCGTGTTGACCAACTCGCCCACCGCTTCATCGGCATTGATGAGCGTTCCGTCGGCGTCGAACCGGGCGACCGCGCACTCGGTGACGGTCTCGCTGTTGTACACCGCCACCCCGTCAACCCCTCTGCCGATCGAGCCCTTCGGCGTCCCGGGTTCGCGTATCACGATGACGGCATTCTCGGTCGAGCCGAAGCCGTCTTCGACCTGCACGCCGAAGCGGCGCGCAAACTCCTCGATGTCCTTGTCGTTGGCCTCATTGCCGAACGCCACCCGCAAGGGGTTGTCGGCGTCGTCGTCGCGCTCGAGTGTGGCGAGGATGTAGGCGAGCGGTTTGCCGACGTAGTTCATGTACGTGGCCCCGTAGCGGCGGATGTCGTCGAGGAAGTTGCTCGCCGAGAACTTGGCCGGCACGATAGCGGCGCCGGAGCACACCGCGGGCGCCCACCCCGCGACAACAGCATTGGAGTGAAACAGCGGCATCGACACGTAGCAGGTGTCTTGCTCGGTGAGCGCGAATCGCTCGGTCAGGCTGAGACCGGCGATCGTGGCCATCAGGTGTGATACCTGCACCGCCTTGGGATTTCCGCTCGTTCCCGAGGTGAAGATCATCATGAACGCATCCATCGCGGTGACATGCCGATGAGGGACCAGCTCACCGGCACCGTCGACGAATTCAGTCCACTGCGCGGTCGAGGTGTCGAGGATTTGCGTTCCCTCGAGGTTCAAACCGTCCAGCAGCGGCCGATGTTCGGCGTCGGTCACGACGAACTGACAGTGTGCGCGCCGCACGTCGGTGGCCAGTGCCTCGCCGCGCCGCGTGGTGTTCAGGCCGCACAGCACGTAGCCGCCAAGCCCGGCCGCCGCCATCTGGCTCAGCATCTCGGGCGTGTTGCCCAGCAAAGCGCCGACGTGCATTGGTCGTTGCGGATCGGCGGCGGCTATCAGCGCTGCGGCCCGTGCCGCTGAGCCCGCCAGATACTGACGCCAAGTCCATTGCAGATCGCGGTATTTCACGGCGATCGCCGGATCGGACAAGCGCTTGCGCAGGAGCGCTTGAATCGTGTCGTCAGTCATCGGTCGGATTCACCTTCACTCTGCCTAGCCCTACGAGACGAGACGGTCCGTCTTATAGTAGCGGCGCGCCGGTGTCCTCGGCTTTCAGCCCTTGATCCCGTCGCTATCCGCCCACCATCGTCAGGCCGCCGTCCACCGCGAGCAGTTGCCCGGTAATGAAGGCTGACCCAGATCCGGACAGAAAGACAAGTATTGGCCCGACATCGCGCGCGGGATCTCCCAGCGCCCCGCCCAGCGGAATCATCATCTTCATCTGCTGGTCGATCAGGGCGCCGGCCGCCGGACCGAGGAAATCCCGCAGGCGGTCGGCGCCGGGGGTTTGCACCGCCGGCGCCAAAGCATTGACGGTGACATTGTCGGCGGCCCAGGCGCGGGCCGCCGATCGCGTCCACGCCTGCACCGCGCCTTTAGTCGCGGCGTAGACAGCCGAGATCGGGCTGCCCATAACGGCTTCCGAGGACCCGAAGTTGATGATCCTACCGCCTTGGGGATCTTGGTCTTTCATCACGGCGTACGCGGCCTGATTGGTGAGGATGGTCGCCTTTACGTTCGTGTCCAACAGGAACGAAATTTCATCGACGCTGACGTATCCCGGTATGCCCGCCTGCCATAGCCCCGCGGCATTCACCAAGACGTCGAGCCCGCCGAGCTGCTCGGCTGTTTTTTGCACCATGGCCGATACGGCGTCGGCGTCGCGTACATCGCACTGCAGCCAGGTCGCCGCGAGACCGTCCGGCGGTGGAGTCTGGTGATAGGTAGCGGCGACCTCGGCGCCGGCCTCGGTGAGGACTGCCACGGCGGCCGCACCGATACCGGTCGCTGCGCCGGTCACTAGGATTCGCCGGCCTTGCAGCGGTGGGGTCGCATCTGACATGGCCAAGACGCTACCGCGGGCGCCGCGCTAACCGGCGGCGGCGCCAGCCGGTTAGGCGCGGACCGCGATTATCGACAGCAGGTCGGCGAGCCGGTCTGGTTGGTCCAGCATCGAGAACGTCCGGGCCCCCTCGATTACCTCGAGCCGGGCGTTGGGAATGGTGGCGGCCAGTCGCTTGCCATCCTCCTGCTCAAAGAACACGTCGTCAGCCGACCACGCGACGAGCGTCGGCTTGTCGAACTCGGGCAGCCGGGCCGCAACACTTGTCGTCACCTCCGTGCGCAGCGAGAGCGAGAACTGACGCAGGTCTTCGGCGACCGCCGGCATGGACAGCGCCGGACGGACCCAGATCTTGGTGAGATCGTCAATGTTGCTGTGCGCCAGGCCGTCATACGCACGCTTGCGGGCGGCCGGTGCACGCATGGCCTGGATGGCGGTCCGGAACAACGTCTTCGACTTGGCCGCCAGGATCACCGGCTTGAGGATGGGCGGCGGAAAGTGTTCGAACGCATCGCAACTGGTGAGCACAAGCGCGCCGAGACGCTCGCGATGGTACACGGCCGCGAGCTGGGTGACGACGCCGCCCGTGTCATTGCCGACCAGCACCACATCCTCGAGGTCCAGTGCGGCGAGCACCTCGCCGACCATGCCGGCGACGCCGGTGATGGTTCGGTCGGCACCGGAACGCAACGGCTCCGGATGCGCGCCCAGCGGCCAGGTTGGGGCGATGCACCGCAGGCCGCGACCGGCGAGTCGTTCGCTGACCTGCCGCCACAGTTGGCCACCCATCATGTACCCGTGCACGAACACGACAGGTCTGCCGTTCGCGGGTCCAGTTGCTTCGTAATGGATGGTTCCGGCACTAATGTCGATTGTCGGCACAACGAACTCCTCACTTCGAGATACACTTACAAACAGGCTGTCTGTTCGTAAGTTACCAACAGGTTGTATGGAAAGCAAGAGACGGACTCAGGAGGAGCGCTCCGCGGCGACCCGCGATGCGCTGATCGCGGCTGCCCGCAAGCTGTGGGGCCTGCGGGGCTACGCAGAAGTGGGCACGCCGGAGATCGCGACGGCCGCGGGGGTTACCCGGGGTGCGATGTACCACCAATTCGCCGACAAGGCAGCGCTATTCTGCGAGGTCGTTGAGGCCGTAGAGCAAGATGTGATGGCCCGGATGGCCACTGTGGTGGCCGAGTCGGGAGCGTCGACACCGGCGGACGCGATCCGGGCCGCGGTCGATGCCTGGCTTGATGCGTCCGGCGACCCGGAGGTGCGTCAGCTGATCCTGCTCGATGCGCCCAGCGTGCTCGGCTGGGCGGCCTTTCGTGATGTCGCCCAACGGTACAGCCTGGGCATGACCGAGCAGTTACTGACGGAGGCTATCCGGGCCGGCCAGTTGGCCCGTCAACCGGTGCGGCCGTTGGCTCACGTGCTGATCGGCGCGCTCGACGAGGCGGCCATGGTCATCGCCACCGCCGACGACCCGAAACGCACCCGCCGCGAGACCAGGCTGGTGCTGCACCGGCTCATCGACGCAATGCTGCACCACCCGCATGCGGCGCGTTGATGAGCCCCGTTCCCTAACGAGGAGTATTTGTATTCAGGCGCTGGATCGATGTAAGCAGACGAATTGCTTTAGGTCTCGTGCGGCAGACGAAATTACGGTGGAATCGCTTGCAGCACAGCTCAGCTCATGAGAGAAGCATCTCGTCGGCTTGGCTCGGACAGGAGGTACGTGCCGATGAGATGGCGGCTGGCTGGTTCGGTTCTCGGGCTGATCGGTTACGACGCGCTGGTCCGACCAGCCCTGTTGGATTGGGGAGCTACTGACGCCGAGCGGCGGATGCGGTTGCCGGGCGACGAAATCGTCGAGGACATCATGAGCCATCACACCAGGGCGGTGACTATCGACGCACCCGTAGCGGTGGTGTGGCCATGGCTGGTGCAGATAGGCGATCACCGGGCAGGCTTCTACAGCTACGACTGGATCGAGCGTTACGTGTTCCTCGGCACGGTGCACTACGTCGAAGGGCGTCACTCCGCAACCCGCATTCACCCCGAACTGCAGAAGCTTGAGATCGGAGACCGAATCAATACCGGGTCATTCGGTTCGGTGCAGATCGGAAGCCCTGTCACGGTTCTTGAACCAAACCATGCGCTGGTCATCGGAACCTGGGCATTTACGCTGTTGGCGTTGGACGAGACCCGTACCCGTTTGCTGGTTCGCGAGCGGGATGCGGGGTGGCTGCGCTTGTTAGCCCCGCGGCGCTCAGGGCTACTTCGCGCCCTAGGTGCGATCATCGATTACACAGTGGGTGAGCCACTGCACTTCGCAATGGTCCGCAAGATGATGCTGGGCATCAAACAACGGGCCGAGATCGCCTATCGGAATCCGTAGTTGAACCCTCAGCGGCCATTTGTCGAAGCTGGGCTGCAATGCCTTCCGCCAATCTTGTAGCTACGGGCCTATAGGCCAACAGGCCCTGGCCAAACGACGGTGCGAACTACATCGCGCACGGCACCGGACCGGACTCCGTACCTGCCATAGGCGGATGCAGGCGTGTGCCGATTTCCCTCTGGAGAAGGGACCAGCGACCCTAGGCGCGAACCGGACTCGAAGCGACGATCGCATTATGTCGAGGGTCGGCGCAGAACGCATGCTGATCGAATCGGCGGTTCCGACGTTTGACGCCATGATCGCCGAGCATGTGGTGGTAGCCGCGGACCCGTCGACCACCTTTCAGGCGGCAAGAGCGCTTGATTTGCTCACATTGCGCACGCCGCTGCTAGTGGCGTCGATGTGGATTCGTACCCTACCGGCGCGATTTTCGGGGAAGGCTGTCCCACCGCCACCACGAGTGGTGCTGGCCGACAATGTCGGGCTGCCTGGCTGGTTATCGCTTGGTGAGCGGCCGAACCGGGAGATCGCCTTCGGTGCGGTGGGCAGATTTTGGCGGCCGGTCATCGAATGGCGTGACGTGGCGCCAGCGAATTTCGGCGGCTTCACCGAAGCTGGTTGGGGAAAGATCGCGGCTAACTTCTCGATGGCGCCCTATGGCGAAAGCCACACGCTACTCAGCTACCAATGCCGAACCGTAACGACCGATCCGGATTCACGTCGGCGCTTCATGCGTTACTGGTGGCTGATCCGGCCATTCGTCGCGCACATTATGCGTGCGACGCTGAAGGCGATCAAAGCCGACGCCGAGGTGGCAACAGACCGGTCGTCTTAGCGGTGAGTCTGGCTCAAGAATTGCCAGATGGTGTCGGTGGCGTCGAGCGCCGTGGATGGTGCGGGAATACCGGCGAGCTTTTCCGCGAGGGGACTGGGCTCACCGCCGGGCCATTGATGGCCTGCGCCGGCCACCGAGATCAACTCCACGGTGCGCCCGTCCGGGCAACCGGCTGTTTGGGTGGTCACGGTTCCGGCAGTGTTTGAGGCCGGCGGTCCACATGCGTCGATGGAACGCCAGGTGGCGTTGACCGACTCCACCGAAGGACCGTCGACGCGCGGAAACCCGTTGGCCGCGAACACTTTACCGGGGCCGCCGTTATAAGGGACCCTGTCGTCGGCCGTGCCGTGGATTTGTAGAACCGATATAGGCCGAGCTTCCGAACAGTCGGTCAGCAGTGTGCCCGCCACGGGAGCGATCGCTGCGAAGGTATCGGTCTGGCATCCCAGCCGAAGCGCCATCATGGCCCCGTTCGACATGCCGGTGGCATAGATGCGCTCTCGATCGATCGGCATCTCTTGTTCGATGGTACTGACCATGGTGGTGATGAAGCCGACGTCGTCGGTGTTGGTGCGCTGAGGCTCACCGCAGCAGGTCCCGGCGTTCCAGGCGCGGTTGAGACCGTCGGGGTAGGCGACCAGGAAATGCCCGTTGTCAGCCTCGGTGTCCCAGTGGTAGGAACGCTCAGCCTGTGCACCGTTACCAAAAACGCCGTGCAGCATCACTACCAGTGGCACCGCATCGGTCAATCCCTGCGGTCGGTAGAGGTGAAAGGTCCTGCTGACCCCGCCTGACTCGAGGGTCTGGGTGGACTGTCCCACCGGGATCGACTGAGCGCCGGGGGTTCCCGACGCATGTCCGCCGCCAAGGCAACCGCCGAGCACGACAACCAGAGCTGGAAGGAGACAAACGCTAAGTACCCGAGCGCATCCGGATCGCATGAGCCCATCGTGACAGCCGCGCTCCTATTTGACAAGGTGCTTGTCAATCTCGCTTCAAGTGGCACACTGATGGCCATGCGACGTGCTCTGGATGCCGGGTGGGAGCTCACCGTGCCGGCTCTGATCAACTTGGTGGCCGCATCCGGGGGTCCGCATTTGAGAGCAGCGTTCACCGTAGCAGGGCTTGATGGGATCCGCCCGGCGCAATCGGTTGCGCTGGTACCGCTGGCCGCCGGCAGGATGCACGCATCGGATCTGGCCGACCGGCTTAGGGTGAGTCGGCAGGCGGTAGCCCAGGCGGTGGCAGCCCTGGAGCGACACGGCTACGTCACTCGAGTGCCCGATCCGGTCGACGCTCGAGCTCGGATCATTGAACTGACGCCACGCGGTCGGCACGCTGTGCGTGTAATGCGCTCTAACGCGGTCGATTTGGAGAAGCGATGGCGACAGATCCTAGGCGAGCGGCGATTGGGCGAATTGCGCGAGACCTTGCAGATGTTGCTTTCAGCGGAATCAGTGGAACGTGGCGCGTAAAGAGATGGAAGACAGCACATCGAGCCGCTCGGACGAGGCCGTCCCGGAAGCGCAATCGGAGTTGTCGAAATTCTGCGACCGTTCATCGCCGGATCCAGCTAGCAGGGGTCTATCAACGGCGAGAGAAGCCGTTTTTGTCTAAGGGGTTTTGAGGAACACGTCATTGAGCGTGACGGTGCGCAGGTTTCGCGAGCGGATGATGTCGACGAGTTGCGGATAGACGTGCGTCACGGGTACGTGATTGAGATGGCCGATAACGATGGACTGTGGCGTGAAGTACTTATCGGCCATCTCCACGATGTAGTCCTCGGAAATCAAAGCGGAATCCGATAACGAACCCGACCACAAGGTGGGAACCGTATAGCCGAGATCCGCAGCCAAACTATCAACGGTGGCGTTGCGCTTTGCATACGGCGGCCGGTAGTACGGTTTCGCGCCGACGCCGTACGTCTTTTTCAAGAATTCGTCGTTGTGGGTGAGCTCTTGGGAGATCTTGCTTTGCGGCAAGGTCGTCAAATCTGGATGTGACCAGGTGTGGTTGCCGAGCTGAATCTGCCCGGATTCCACCAATGGTCGCAGTATCTGCAGGTTCTCGGTCCAGGAGCTATAGATCCCATTGACGAAAAACGTCATTCGCGCGCCGGTGTCCTTCGCGAACTGCGTGTAGGCACGCACGACATCGCTATTGACGCCGTCATCGAGGGTCAGCGCAAGCAGATCACCTTGGCCGGGAATCGTCCTCAGTGCTCCGCCCCCGGGTAGTGGGATGCGGGCACTCAGCGGCGGCGGCGGTAACAAGGCCGCTGGCGCCGTTGGACCGGAGGTCGCCACGGAACCTGCCCGCGCCTGGGCGAATGTTCGCGGCTGCGGGTCGACCACGAGCCAAGCAGCGCCTACGCCGGCGACGACAGACGCGGCAAGCGATCCCAGGAACTGACGGCGATTCATCTCTGACCCGGGACGGCCTCGATCAAATGGCCGCACAGCGACAGAAAGAGTGAATCCGACCCGATTTTTCGCAAGTAATTTGCGGTGCGGTGCGCAACAGGTGGGTCCGCGTAGACGGCGCCGATAGTGCAAAACTTCGCAATCACAACAGCAAACCGTACCACTACCAGCGCCAATATCTTGGATCCGTTACGGGGGTCCGCTGTGAATTCCCGTCGACAAAGTCGCAGTTTGTCAGATGGAACGCCAGTACGAATTAATGCGCTTCCCCGGCGCCGCGTTGTGGCAGCTGCACCGGCTCGGTATGGGGTGTTCCCAGCGCTGCCGCCAGCCAGGGGAGTGACGCGGCAAACGCCTGGGCGGCGAATGGCCAGTCATGCTTGCCCGGCTGGGTAACCACCGCACAGGTGATCCCGTTGGCGGTGGCGACGGCGCACAGCGAATTGGCGGCGGCGTCCTGGCTTTCTGGGTTGGCGGCGGGGTCGGTGCTGGCGGCGCTCAGGGCGGAGTTGGCTTCCTCGGCGACGTTGCGCGGGTCCGAGGTTGCCGGAACGTCGAACCATCCCGCCACCCCGGCGTAGTGGCCATGCCGATTCATGACGGTGACCGGGTCGAAAGCAGCCCAGGCGGCAGCATCGCCGCCGAACAATCGGGCGACGGTTTGATCCGTAGTGCCGACATTGGGGCTGCGGTCGCCGGCGATGTCCACGAACGCGGCGAACATGTCCGGATGCATGACGGTCAAGTCGACGGCGCAGGTACCGCCCATCGACCACCCGGCGACGCCCCAATTGGCGCGATCGGCGCTGACCCCGAAGTTCGAGACCATGAACGGCGCAACGTCTTTTGTCAGGTGATCGGCGGCATTACCGCGACTTCCGTTGACACACTCGGTGTCGTTGTCGAACGAGCCGGTGGCGTCAACGAACACCAGGGCCGGGGCAAAGCCGTGGTGACGGGCCGCGAAGTCATCGATGGTGTCAAAAGCGTTGCCGGCGCGCAGCCAGTCGGCAGGAGTGTTAAACGCAGAACTGATCATCATGACGGTCGGCAGCCGGGGCGGCGGATTGCTGGCGAACCACGCCGGGGGCAGGTACACCAGTTCCTGACGGTGGGGAAAGTGGGACGCGTCGGAGTTGATGTTCACTGGCACCACCACGCCCTTGATCGGCTTGGTTCCGGCGACCTGCATTTCGGTGACGCGCAGCCGATCGATCTGGTCGGGCAACGGTCCTGATGTCAGTTGATTCCATGCGGCCAGCACCGTAGGGAAGTAGCCGACCCAATGGTTCAAGGCCAACGTCGCGGATGACATGCACAGGGGGATCGAAAGTACCGCCAGCCCGCGACGCCACCAGCGGGTACCCGGCCAGCCCAGCAACAGCACCGCGGCGGCCAGTCCGCTCATCGCGATCCACAGCCACAGCGTCGTTGGCGCCGGGTCCCCGGCCACCCCGAGCGACGTGATATACGAATGCGCGACAGCTGTCACCGCGGCGGCGGCGATCAACGCCGCCGGTAGTACCCGCTGAAGCCAGCGCTGCTTACGCCATTCGATGGCCGTGATCACCGCGAGCAGCGCCCACACCTGCACCGCGGGCGGCAACCAGCCGTGCAGCAAGGACAGCCGTCCGAAGAAGTGGTCCAACGCTTGTGACCTTCGCTAAATCGATCGCTGGGCGAGGCTGATGTGGTTATCAACCCACCGGTGGTGGTCTGAGAAAAAACGGTAGGTCGGACCAACTATCCCATACGATTCCCAGCCACAACTCCGCCATTTTGGCGACTAGCTAGGCCTATGACATGTGCGCGTCTTTGATCACACTCGTGAACGAGCGCAGCCGCAGGCTGTTGCCGACGACGAAAGCGCTGGAGAACGCCATAGCGGCGCCTGCGAGCATCGGGTTGAGCATCCCGAGTGCGGCCAGCGGGATCGCGGCGATGTTGTAGCCGAAGGCCCAGAACAGATTCGTCTTGATGGTGACCAGCGTCCGCCGGGAGAGCCGGATCGCGTCGACGGCGGCGCGTAAATCGCCGCGTACCACGGTGAGGTCGGCGGCTTCGATCGCGACATCGGTGCCGGTGCCCATGGCCAACCCCAAATCGGCGGTGGCCAGAGCCGCGGCGTCGTTGACGCCATCGCCGACCATGGCGACGACCTTGCCCTCGGATTGCAAACGCTTGACGGCGGCGACCTTGTCGGCGGGCAGCGTGTCGGAGATGACCTGCGCTATGCCCACCTGGTCGGCAATACGGTTTGCGACGGTCTGGTTGTCGCCGGTCAGCAACACCGGTGTCAAGCCCAGCAGTTTGAACCGCCGGACGGCTTCAGCGCTGGTGGGTTTGACGGTGTCGGCGACCACCAGGACCCCGCGGGCGCGGCCGTCCCAGCCGACGGCGACGGCGGTCTTGCCTTCGCTCTCGGCGCGGGCTTTGCCTGCCGACAACGTGGCGTCAAGGTGCTGGCCCCACTCGGCCAGCAGGCTCTCGCGACCGATGACGACGGCGTGGCCGTCAACCACGCCCTGCACTCCGTTGCCTTCCATGTTGGCGAAGTCCTCGGGTGTGGGCAGGGTGCCGAGTTCCGCTTTGGCGCCCTTGGCGATTGCCTGCGCGATGGGATGCTCGGAGGCATCCTCGAGTGCTCCGGCGTAGCGCAGCAGCGTTTGGCGGTCCGTCTCGGGCCCGGTGATCACGTCGACGAGGGTCATCTTGCCGGTGGTAACCGTGCCGGTCTTGTCGAGCACGATCGTGTCGACTTTGCGGGTGGACTCCAGCACTTCGGGCCCTTTGATCAGCACGCCAAGCTGAGCCGCACGGCCGGTGCCGACCAGCAGTGCGGTCGGAGTTGCCAGCCCCAGCGCGCACGGGCAGGCGATGATAAGTACCGCGACGGCGGCAGTCAGGGCCGGGGTGACCGGGAAGCCTTCCGCGAGCCACACACCGAGGGTCGCCAAAGCGATAACGATGACGACCGGAACGAACACACCGGAGATGCGGTCCGCGAGCCGCTGCACTTCGGCCTTACCCGATTGGGCCTCCTCGATAAGCTTGGCCATCTGTGCCAGTTGGGTGTCGTCGCCGACCCTGGTGGCGCGCACGACAAGACGCCCGCCTGCGTTGACGGTGGCACCCGTGACGGCGTCGCCCTCGCCGACCTCGACGGGCACGGACTCGCCGGTAAGCATTGAGGCGTCCACGGCCGAAGAACCCGAAACAACTATCCCGTCGGTGGCGACCTTTTCACCGGGGCGCACCACGAACTCGTCGCCCACCATGAGCTGGTCGACCGGGATGCGGGTCTCTTTGCCGTCGCGCAATACCGCGACGTCCTTGGCGCCGAGCTCCAGCAGGGCGTGCAGCGCGGCGCCGGCGGTCCGCTTGGAGCGCTTCTCGAAGTACCGGCCCGCCAGCACGAATAGGGTCACACCCGCGGCCACTTCGAGGTAGATGTTGCCCGCCCCGTCGCTGCGCCTGACGGTCAGCTCGAAGCCGTGGCGCATGCCCGGTACTCCCGCCGTCCCCAGGAACAGGGCATATAACGACCACAGAAGTGCAGACAGGGTCCCGACTGAGACCAGCGTGTCCATGGTGGCGACGCCGTGTTTGAGGTTGACCCAGGCCGCCGTGTGGAAAGGACGGCCGGCCCACGCGATGACCGGCGCGGCCAGGGCCAGCGACGCCCATTGCCAGTAACGGAACTGCAGGGCAGGAATCATGGCCATGGCGATGACCGGGGTGGCCAGCACGGCCGCGGCGGTGAGTCGGGTGCGCAGCGATGTCAGCTCAGAGTCGTCGGTCGCCGGCGCTGTCTTCGACGCCTCGTTAAAAGCGGGTGCGTCCTGGTGTTGCGGCGGGGCCGCGTTGTAGCCGGCCTTTTCGACCTCGGCTATCAGTAACTGTGTGTCGTATCCGGAGGGGACTGTGAGAGTGGCTTTTTCGGTCGCGTAGTTGACGGTCGCGGCGACGCCGTCAAGCTTGTTCAGTTTCTTTTCGATGCGGGCTGCGCATGAGGCGCAGGTCATCCCTGCGATTTCCAGCTCGATCTCGATGTTGTTCACCGCCGCCGTCATGTGACCAAGACAGCCTGATAACCGGCCTCGTCAACGGCGCCGAGGACTGCCTCCGCGTCGATGGGCAACGAACTTGTGACGACGAGCCTGCCCGTGTCTGCGCTTACGTCTACACCGTCGACACCGGGGATCTGGGCCACCTCGCTTCGGATGGCGGCCTCGCAGTGCGCGCAGCTCATGCCGCTTACCTGGTACTCGCTCGAGGTCATGACGCTCCTTTCGGCTATACCCGCTAGGGGTATAGCCCTCATCCGCAACGTGTGCACCTCCCGGCGGTATTCCCGTCAAGGGCCGCCACACCAGGTGACAGCCACATTCTGCCTGGTCGGCAGTCCGGGCCCGCGCGTGGGACGGGCACCTGATGCCGAGTGGCTACTGCCATAAGTGCGATCCGCCGCCGATGTACCAGACCTGACCGGGTCGTCGGGCTTGCCCAGTCGAGTGGTCTTGCCGAACATCAGGAAGGCCTGCTGCAGTTGTATGTCGTTCTGCCGTTCCTGGATCTCGCCCATCACCAGGCCAGGCATGACGCCGTTGCTCCTGATGTTCTGTTTGCCCCAATTGACGGCGACGTGACGGGTGAGGTGGTTGACGGCGGCCTTCGAGGCGCCGTAGGCGACGTGTAGCGGGTCGGTACCCAAGGCCGCACCGGAGGAGGTGTTGACGATGCTTCCGCCACCTTGCTCAAGCAAATGGGGGAGCACGGCGCGGATAGTGCAGACATAGCCCAGCAGGTTGACGTCGAGGGTGCGCAGCCAGACGTCCATGTCGGTATCGAGAATCGTGGTGTCCCGCCCCAGGCTGTGATCGGAAAGGTCAGCACCCACGTTATGCAGCCCATGAATCCCACCGAACTCTTCGATGGTCAAGTCGACGAGACGCTGCACGGACTGGTCGTCGGCAAGGTCGAATTCGATGGCAATGGCGTGGCCTCCGGACTGGGCGATCCGCTCGAGGTGGCGGTGGCGCCGCCGATGTTGATGTCGCCGATGGCGACGGAGGCACCTTCGTTGGCAAGGCGTTCGGCGGTCGCTGCGCCGATTCCGGTGGCTCCTCCGGCGATGAGGAATGTCTTGCCTTTCAGGCCGCGCATGCTCGTTGTCTCCGTTTGGGATCAGACGTAGCCCACGCCGATATCGACCGAAACCTGGCTGGCGGTAACCAATCTGGATTGGTCGGAAGCGAGCCAGGCGACCGCGTCAGCAATGTCTTCGGGCTGGGCGATACCCTCGGGCAGCAGCGGTTTGTGCATGCCTCGCAAGTGCGGGTAAGTGTCAGCGGCCGATTGAAGCGCTTCGCGCATCCGACCGGTGCCCATCGGGGTGGCGACCGCTCCTGGGTTCAAGCTGTTGACGCGAATGTTGTGCCGGCCGAGTTCGGCGGCGAATCCGCGTGCCATCCCGACGACGGCATGTTTGCTTGCCGTGTAGTGGATCATGAACGACTGCATATTGATGCCGGCGGCGGATCCGATGAGGATGATGGAGCCGCCGCGGCCGCCGTCGATGATGTGATGAGCACCGGCCATCACAGTGTTCCAGGTGCCGACCACGTTGGTGTCGATGGTGTCGCGGAACGCTTGCGGGGTGATCTGATCCCAGGGCGCGGGACTGCAGATGCCGGCGTTGGCGACGATGATGTCGAGACGGCCCAGTTCGCCGACCGTCTTATCGACGGCAGCTTTAAGCGCGTCGAGGTCGCGGATGTCCACCTCCGCCGTGCTGGCGCGTCTGCCGTTGGCATCTACTAACCTCGCCGTCTCGGCCAGATCGTCGGGCGTCGGCGAATCATAAGGGACGCTGGGTGGTAACGGCCCGGCGATATCGACTGCGATGATATCGGCGCCTTCGGCGCTGAGGCGTACCGCGTGTGCCCGGCCCTGTCCCCGCGCGGCGCCGGTGACCAACGCCACCTTCCCCGAGATTGACTGCCTCATCAGTGTTTGGAGTTCCTTTCGTGCCGATCCCTAGTCGCGAGTGATCTTGTCGAGCGGATTGGAGCGTTCGAGCATGCCATAGGTCACCTCGCCTTCCCATGAGTAGCGCACGCCGGCTTGCTGCAGCGCGGGGAAGCCGGCCGTCTCTTGTTTAAGGGCGTGCATGGAGTACATGTCATCGTTGTGACGAATGTCGTGGGTGGAAAACACGGTTTGGCCGGCGATCTCGACAACGCCGTCGGCGGTCTCCAACACCAGCGAGACGTCCTCGCCCTTGGATTGCAGGCGGGTGAGCCACGGGGCCTGCACCGCCCTAGCGGGGACGAGACCGCCGTCGCCGGTGAAGATGTAACCCTCGTTGAAGGTGGGCTGGCCGTCGGCACGGGGCGGGTAGGCAATATAGCCGAACGCCCGGCCACTGGGAAATACGGCAGATTGCCAGCAATGTCCCCAGAAGCCGGCGAGCTTACGCACACCCTGTCGGCGGATCCGCAGGCCGCTTCCAATGAAACTGCGGTGGTCAGCGCCGACATCGAAATAGCCCGTGGCGGTGAATAATTGCTCATAGCGTGGCCCACCCATCAGGTCACCTTCGACGGAAGCCTTCAGCCGAGCACCAGCCTTGGATTGCAGCGCTCCCTGCACCCACGGCGGCACGACCATCGTCGCCTCGACGTGAAAACCGATATCGACCGTCGGGCCGTCCTTCCTGCCTTCGACCAAGTCGGCCGACGAGGTCTGCACCGCCGGCCCGTTGTAGGACATCGTCCAGTTCGCGAAGGGTTGCACGCACCGGAAAACCAGGCCGCCGGCGCCCAATACGGTGGGCCGCCCGTCAGGTCCCTGGGCCGGCAGCGAAGGACCGTTGGACCGTAGCCGGTACACGCGCCCGTCGGGGAAGGCGACGTTGACTTGGATGTCGTGGGCATCCCAATTGGCTGCGACCGCCTCGATCCCTATGCGCGGCAATCCGATTTCGCCGCGGTCGTCGACCACCCAGAAGCTCACGGAGTCACGCATCTCCGGATTCTCGGGGCGCTCGGCGAGCATGTATTCGCGCGACGGGTCGATACCTCCGGTCAGATCAACAGTCATCGATTACCCTCCGCTTTCAGGTTTGAGTGGGCAGTCCAACGGGACGCGCTGCGCACATAGCGCGCGAACCGGGGCCGCAACTTCTCTAAATCGATGCCGAACTGCACCGGATCGGCATGCGTGCTCGGCTCGCGCTCAGCGGCGGCCTGCGCCCACCAGCTCTGCATCCGAGCTTCGAACTCGTCACCGACCGGAGCCCCCAGCCACGCATACAAACCGGTCACCTCCCCAATCGGATCGGCCTGCATGGCACGAAAGTCGATGTCGTAGAACCGATCCTCAGCGCCGTCAGCGCGGAACCGCAGTGCCCGCTCCATACCCAAGGACCAATGTTCGACGTTGAGCTGACCGATATAGGGACGGTCGATCTCGGTGCTGAACGATCCGATGATGTCGGCATACAGATCGGCAACCGACAAGATGACATCGGTGGGATCGCGGTGCGTCATGACGAACAGTGCGTCAGGAAAAACGGTATCCAGGGCATCGAGCCACAACACGTGTGACGGGCATTTCAACCGCCACGGGCGTTCCGGCTCACCCCACTGCAGCAACTTCATCACTCGGCGCTGATACCGGTATGTCGACTTGAGGTCAGCTCCCTCCACCAACCACGCGGAGTACGAGGGGATTTCAGCGAACGACTGAAAAAGGTGCGACTTGAAGTCCAGCGCCATCAACTCGTGGCATTCCATCGGGCCATGGGTATCCGCGGGAACGTGGTAGCGGGTCCCGACCATCTCACCCTTATCAGATGGGATCCGCGGATCGACCTCCTGCACTGTCGAGGGTGGCGGACACGGTTGAGACGACTCCCACCGCCGCAGGTAGCGTACGTCCGGATCTTGGGCGAGCAGCACTGACAATGCAGTGGAACCGGTTCGGGGCAAACCCAATCCGATCAGCGGCGAGGTGATAGGCACGTCTTCGATCTCTGGGTGCCGACGGTACCAATCCTCGACCTGCAGGCGTTGCGACAGATAACCCACGATGCGCTGACGCAGGAACGCTCGACCGCGGTCGTGTAGCCGTGCCTCGTCGCGCAGCGAGGACAACAGGATTTCTAGGCCTTCCCGGAACGAGTCCTCCCCGAAGTCGGTCAGTCCGGTCTGCTTGCTCGCATCCTCCATCACCCCGGCCGCGGTTGGCATGAACCCTCCCTGCTGAACGTCGTTGTCCGAACAGTTGTAAAAGTGCGACTGCGCGAAGCGTAGCGTCGACCTGACGCTGCCACATAGCCGGAGGGAGACATCATGACTGTCACCGTCGTTGACGCGGGACCGCAACAGGTGAGCCGGTCCGTTGAAGTAGCCGCGCCGGTTGCGGAGCTATACGCATTGGCCGCCGACCCGCGCCGCCATCACGAGCTCGACGGATCGGGCACTGTTGGCGACAACATCAAAATCCCGACGAAACTGGTTGTAGGGTCGAAATTTTCGACGAAGATGAAGATGTTTGGCGTACCGTATCGCATCACCAGCACGGTGACCGCTTTGAAACCGAACGAAGTGGTCGAATGGCGCCATCCGGCGGGCCATCGCTGGCGGTGGGAATTCGAATCACTCTCACCCACACTGACGCGAGTCACCGAGACGTTCGACTACCGCGACGCCGGCGCGATCAAGAACAAGCTGAAGTACTACACCCTGATAGGTGCCCGAAAGTTCAACGCGTCGGGTATCGAAGCAACACTGGTCCAGTTGCGTGGTCGCTACGCCGCGCGATGAACCATCACAACGATGCTTGTGTTGCTGGATGGGCGGGCGTCTGACGCATCACCGCATGCCGAGACGACTCAGGTGTTCGATCATGGTGTCTACCGCGGCTTCTAGTGGTGCGGTGTCGCGACGGACCTGGCTGAGCAGCAACCCACCCTGTATGCCGGCGAGCATCGCCAGCGCGATGCGGTTGATGTCCGTTCCTTCGGCCAGCTCGCGGCGCGCGGCAATGGCCACCAGGCTGTCGTAGATCATGTTCTCCCACTGGGCAAATGACCGCGCGAGCCGGGCCCGCGCGATTGGGTCCGACTCAGACAGCTCGCTGGCCATCGAACCGATCGGGCAGCCGCCCACGCAGCCCAGACTGCGCACCAGGTCGACCATAATGTCGCGCCAGCGGTATAGGTCCTCGATGCTGTCGATGCTGTCGATGCTGTCGATGCTGTCGATGCTAGTCGCGAGGCCGAGGTGCTGCACGCTGAGCACGTGGTCGGTTTGAAAGTCGATGACAGCAGCGACAAGGCCGTTGTTGTCGGCGAAGTAGTGGTACATCTGCAAGGTGCTGACGGCCGCGGCTTTTTGGATGTCTTCGATGGTTGTTCGCGCGACACCACGCTGCAGCTTCAATTCTGAAGCCGCGGCCACGATACGCTCGCGGGTTGTGGTGCTGTTCTTGGCGACGCTGAGTTCCTTGTTCACTACCCCTGGGGTGGTCGCGACTCACGGCGCGGCGCTTTCCGTACTGTCGGCGCAACCGGGCCAATTCCTGCTCAAGGATCTTGTGCTGCTCGGGGTTTCGCTGTGGACTCTGGGTGACTCTCTGTCGGCAGTGCAAATCACACGCTGGGCAGGACCCTATCGGCCAGCAGTGCAGGCTGGCCCAGCCTGCGTCGATCGGAAGGCCACCGATGAGTGGGTTCATCACGAAGTCCTTGAGTGGGCGACGGCCTCACCCGCCATGGTTACCATCGGACGTGTCGTGATCTGGCTGCACCGCATCAGCACGCGCATCGCGCGCCCCGGTCTCGTCGTCGCCGGCAGATCAGTCCGAGTCGGCCATGATGACACCGCCCGACCGGCGCCTGGCCTGCACGGCAAGAAGAATACTGACGGTCACCGCAGCGACGGCCACGACCAGAATCAACCAACTCCACCACTGCATCGGGGCAACCCGGGTTCAGTGTTTGACGGGGTGATGGACAGTGCCGGTGTGCTCTCGTGCTGATCGACGCCCCAAGAAGCCAAACCGGCGGCGGTCGGGGACGGCGTCGTCGTCCTCTCTCGGCGCGGCGTCGCGGCCCGTGCCGGGGCGAACCTCGGGCGGTGTAAGCGGGTCAGAGGTCTCGGCCACCGTGTCGTGCTGAGTCCGTTCCAGGTCACGTCGAGCGTCGCGCCCGCGACTGGCGGCCCGGCGGGCGCCGGCCAGCAGCACCGCCAGCCCGATCCCAGCCACCGCACCGACCACCATTCCGTATAGGAACAGGGTGCCAGTCGACCCGGTGACGTGATAGCCGAACACCGCGAAATGATCGGTCAACAAATGCGCCGACCCCGCGTTGGTCAGCACCCCGGTGACCCCGACGACTACGGCGGCGAGCAACACGATCAAGCCAATGATGACGAGCATCTCAAAACATCTCCAGGTGTTGTGATAGACGTCCAGTCCACGCCTTGCTGCACCGTCTGTCAACGGTGTAGACAACTACTTACTGTCCACACACAAATTTCTCAGGGGGCACCCTGGCTGCTTACGACGGCGCCGCCGAACTCGACCTTCTCCTGCCCGCCCTCACCCATCCTCCACCAACACCGAGCACCTAATGGCAACGCACTGCTCTCCTGAGGACCCGGACACACTCGTGCTGAACAACCGTCCGACAGCCACCCGCCGGCGGCGAGCCGCGTTCGCCGGCATCGCCCCGCCGCGCCTTAGCCTGCCGACGTTATTGATGGCGGCGCCTAAGCCGGAAACGCCGCTCGTTGGTGCCGGTTCGCTGGGCCTGATGTCGGGCACGACGTCGGGCGGCCTCCGGTGAAGCAGTTTTTCGCGTCCGCGCGTGACGCCGTGCGCACCCAGTTGTGGCCGTTGCCGCTCTTGGGAGTCGTTGTGGCAGCGTTGGCGGGAGCGCTGCTGCCCCTCGTCGATTCCGACTGGGGTCAGGGGGCGCCGGCCTGGTTGAGCGCCGCGTTGTTCGATGGTGATGCCGGGGCCGCGCGCACCCTGCTCAACGCGATCGCCACCTCGCTGATCACCGTCACATCGTTGACGTTTTCACTGACCGTGGTGACGTTGCAGTTGGCCAGCAGTCAGTTCTCGCCGCGACTGCTGCGAACCTTCACCAGCGACATCTTCGTGCAGGCAACGCTTGCGGTGTTCGTATCCACGTTCACCTACGCGCTGACCGTCCTGCGCGCTGTACGCAGCGGCGACGACAGCGGTGTGCCAAGGATCTCGGTGACCGTGGCCTTCGTGCTCGGCATCGCCAGCGTGCTGGCCTTGGTGCTGTTTTTGGCCCACCTCGCCCGCCAGATCCGCGTTGAGACCATGCTGCGCGACGTCCATCAGGACGCCAGTGCGACCCTGCAGATCGTGACCACACCTCGCGACGACGCCCATCCCCGCCCACCGATCCCGACACCGCCGGACGACGCGGTTTCCCTGACAGCGCCGGCCTCAGGTTTCCTGACCAGCATCGACGAGGCTGAACTGCGCTCCGCCGCAACCGAGGCGGACGCCTACCTTGTCATCGACTGCTATCCCGGAAGCTCCCTCGTGGAAGGGGTACCGATCGGGAGGGCATGGTCTGAACACACCCCGCTGGACGACGAAGCCGTCGAGCAACTCCGGCGCGCCGTCGGCCGTGCCATCAGGACCGGCTATGAACGCACCGCAGCCCAAGACATCGGCTACGGCCTACGGCAGCTCTCCGACGTTGCGAACAAGGCACTCTCACCGGGCATCAACGACCCCACCACCGCCATCCACGCCCTCGGGCACATCTCCGCCCTGCTGTGCCAGCTCGCCGGCCGCGATCTCGGCCCGACACTGCTGCACGACGACGACGACCGGGTGCGAGTGGTGCTGAACCAGCCAGACCTCACGGACTTGCTCGACCTCGCGATCACCCAACCACGCCATTACGGGTCGTCGGACCCCCAGGTGATGATGCGTCTGTTCCGGTTGCTCGAGGAATTGGCCTACCATCTCGACGACGCGACGCCCGTCCGCGCGCAACGGGACCGACTGCGGGCCACCGTCGCGCAATCCGACTTCGACAGCACCGAAACCGCCCAACTGCACCATGCGGCGCAACGGGTCGAACACGCCATGAACCAAGGCGTGGAGCAAAGCGCTTCGTGATCACTCATCCAGCGCTGGGCCGACGCTATGCAGATCACACATTCCCGCTGCTCATGCACAACCGAGCCAGGTGTCTGCTCGCCGCGGGGTGACCGTCTACGGGGCCGTCGGGCACCGGGAAGATCATCTCGCTGACCCAAATGGGCCGCACCAACGAATGCGTATGCACAAGCGGTATCCCACCGATCGGCACCGGCTGCCGGTTCCCCTACGTCACCGTTTTACCGGCCGCCGGCGTTGCCAGACTCCGAGGCGTCCCCGTTGCGAAGCCGAGTCCTGCTTCGGCAGAGTATCCCTGCGCATCACTTTCTAGGCGGCTATATCGGGTCGTCGACCCGCAACCGGGTTGGTTCAATCCGTGCGATGACAATTGCGTTGTCGTCGGAGAGGCCGTTCAGAACCCCGGCAATCCTTACCCTGCAGCCTGAGCAGACGAATCACCCCTGATTACCGGTTAAGCCGTATTCGTCGTTTTTCGCACGAAAGCTATAGGAACCCTTGCGAGGCCCGGCACGGCAAGAGATTGATTCGAGGGCCGGCGTGGTTGAGCCCGGCGGAGGTGTGGGCGTGTCAGATTGGGGGTTCCGTCGGTTGCTGCAGGGCAGAGAGCCGACCGGACCGCAACCGGGGCCCGCCTACGAAGGGCCAAACAGGGCGGCAAGTGTGTCACGGAGTTCGGGATCAGCCAGGATGACGACCTCGTCGCCGGCCTGAAGTTCGGTCTCGGCCCGCACTGGTACCAAGCCGCTGGTGCGGACCACGATGCTCACCCAGATGTCGCCGGCATGGTTGCCGAGGTCCTCGATGGTCCATCCGTCGGCCACCGATCCGGGGGCAACGGAGAGGCGGTGGACCCCTTGTGGTTCGTCCTGGAACCGGACAGCGATCGCCCAGGGCTCGGGTTCGACGGTGCGCATGGGCAGGCGTAGCAGTCTTGCGATGCCAGGCACCGAGCTGCCCTGGACCAAGACTGAGAATGCTACGACGACTATCACGATGCCGTACAGGCGTTCGGCGTCGGGGACATGGGCGGCCCGCAGGAACTCGCCCAGCAGGATCGGCACCGCGCCCTTGAGGCCCGCGACGAGGATGAAGACGCGTTCGTTTCGCTGCAGCTGCACCGGAACCAAGCAGGCGCCCACCCCCAACGGTCGAATCAACACCGTCAAGGCAGCGCCGAGAACGAGCCCGGGAATCCACACCTCAGCGTGGGCGAGTATGTGCAGGTCGACCGTTAATCCGAGAACCGCAAAGGCGACGATTTCGGCCAGCCCGGCCAGGGCGGCGTGGAATCGTTTGACTTCCGGATGGTAGGGCGCGCGAGCGTCACCGATCATGATGCCGGCAGCGAACACGGCCAGGAAACCGGAGCCGTGCGCAAGCGTGGCGATGCCATAAAGCATCAGGCTGCTGGCCAACGTTCGTAGCGGGTAGAGGCCCTCGCTGGGCAACGGCACGCGCATGAACACGGCCAGTACGCGGCCGCCGATAACACCGACGGTCCCCCCGATCACCATTTGCAGCACGAATTGGGTTCCCACGCTGGCGAACCCGGCTGCGCTGAGGCCACCGGCGGCGATCAGGCCGGTCATCAACGAGATGCCGACCGGATCGTTGGCACCGGACTCGCCTTCGAGGATGGTGCTGCTGCGACCAGCGATCTGGCGTTTGCCCAGGACGGAGAAAACCAAGGCCGGGTCGGTGGGAGCCACAGCTGTGGCCACGAGCACCGCAAGGTACCCGCTGATCCCGCACACGTAGTGCAGCACCAGCGCGGCACCGGCGGCGGTGAGGAAGGTGCCCACCACGCCGACCGACAAGATCGGGACGATCGCGGCGCGTAAGCGCGACCGTCCGATGTGCATGCCGCCGTCGAACAACACCAACACCAGCGCGACGGTGATCGTGCGTTCCACGGTCCGCTCGGACGGTGGCTGCAGCGCAGGTAGCGCGTTCACCGCCACGGCGACCCCCACCAGCACGAGCAGGGCCACGGGGACCTTCACCCGCTCGGTAAGACGGTTCGCCAGCACCGCAACTAATCCGACGGAACTAGCGAACAAGATGATCAGCGCGTACCGGGCAGTCTCGTTCACCCTAGCGGCCTCTGATCATCGCGACCATCCTCGACCGCCCCGGCTGCGGCCCCCGGCCTCTGCTCGGTGCCGACGGGAAAATGTGACGTAAGCCGCCAGTTGAACCCGATAAGTCCGCCGGCGATCACGCTGAGCATTAAACGCGCACTGCGCCCGCCTCCCCACCAAACAAGTACGACATCACCATCTCTGGCGTACAGGCGTCGACGTGGGCGCCCAGCCGCGCGGACCCCACCCCCGGGCCTCAGTCGGACACAGGTGAGGACGTATCGCCTCGACGACCGCGCAGGCGACCGACGGGACTGGACCGGCCATGACCGCGAATGCGATGAGCAGCACCGATTTGGCGTGTGTAGATATCCCGACATCCGGGTCCGGACAGACCCGACTGCCGCGGACCGTTCCTCGATGGTAGGCACCCGAGCCTTTCGATCGGTCGACAACAACATCGCCGACCAGACTTCCCGGCACACCGCGACGGAGTTTAACCTCGCGCGAGGACATTCGAACCCCGGACCGTTTGGCTCGTGCAGCCGTTGGTACCGCTTCCGGTTTGAATCGCGGGAGATTCACGCGCCAGCGGTGAGCGTCATCACGCGGCCGGTGAGTTGGACCCCTGATCGCCAATCAGGAGGAGGGTTGATCGCTCCACGCCTTGAGCAAGACTGTCAGGCAGTGATCCATCAAGGCCGCCCGCTTCGACCAGCTCTTGCCGGCGGCGTGATACTCCTCGGGCCGGTAAGCCATGCCGGCCACGAAACTGAAGCGACCCTGGGTGAGGTTGTCCAGCACGGCGATGTCCTCAGCTAGCCGGACCGGATTGTAGAGCGGGACGATCAGCGCCTTGATGCTGATGCGCACGCCGCGTGCGCGCCCGGCGACCGCGGCGGCCAAAATCAGCGGCGACGGAAGCCAACTGGTGGCCGCCAGGTGATGTTCTTCTCCGCTGACGGCGCTGAATCCGCGCTGATCGGCAAACTCCGCCATGTCCAGTGCGGTCCGCTATCGCCCCGCCTGGTGCGCCGTGGGATCGGCAATATTGGTCATGTTCAACCGCAGCGCGGTAAGCAAACTCATGGTTGTACGCCGGCCGGGCGCACGAAAAGGGTTCCCCGGATCAAATCCTTGGCCGAACCCAGCGTGGCCGCGTACGCGTCCGGCCCCAGACTGGCCGCCCGCTCCGTCAGACCGCGCGTCAGCGCATAGATCGCATCTACTGCGGCGCCCGGATTGGTGTCGGGAGACAGTACGCCCCGTACCCGGGCGCCCTCGATGATCTCATTGATCATGTCGCGCAACGCTTTTAGCCCGGGATACCTCGGCCGGCCGCCTGGGCTGCCTTCTCCGCGGATCGCCCGATCGAAGGCGGCCAGATAGGGGTACTCGCGCATCAACCGGTTGGACTCGTCCAACACTGCCGCAAGGCGGTCGACGACGTCGTCGGCCTGCGCGGCAGCGGCGCGCAACCGAGGGAGTGCGATCTGCTCCATTTCCGTAACGGCTGCTTTGAGCAACTCGGACTTGTTCGGAAAATAGTGATACAGACTGCCGCTGGTCATGTCGGCGACGCGGGCGATCTCGCGGATCGTTGCGTGCGAATGGCCGCGCTCGGCCACACAGCGCATGGCTGCTGAGATAATTCGTGCTCGGGTCTGCTCGCCATCGGCGCCGACCGGCCGGCCCAATTGCGACGGCGTGACGGTCATGCCGCGCCGCACCCGCCGCCGGTCTGTTCATCACGCACCGCGCACCTCCGCGCCAAAACCCAAACTAATTGATCAGACGATTATATTCGATCGTGTCGGGCATCGAGAGCCGACGGACAGGACGCGCGAGTGGGGACAGCACGATGACACGGGCGCAGCTGGGCCGCCCGGTCGGCGCCAGCGGCGAGGAGACTCGGCAGCGGATCATCGTCGCCACCATGCGCTGTGTGGCCCAGGCGGGGTACGCCCGGGCGACCATTCGCGAGATCGCCCGCGTCGCGAACGTGACCAGCGCCAGCCTCTACAACTACTTTCCAAACAAGTCAGAACTGATCAATTCCGCGATCGCGGCGAGAACCGATGTGGCATTGCCACGCCTGCGCCGGGCCGCTACCCGCCCCGGCGATGCCGTAGACCGAATCGAGGCAGTGCTCGACGAATCGGGCCAGTTGATGCGCGAGTACCCCGACCTCGCGGCTTTCGAGTGGGTAATCCGGGCCGAAAGCGCGGTGGCCCTCGATCCCCGGGCGGCGGGCAACTCAGGATTTCAGGCGTTCCGCGAGATCATCGAGAGCATCGTCGACGATGCCTACCACCAGGGCGACCTCGCTAACCGTGCGGATCGGCAGAGCGTCGTCGAGGCGATCTATGCACTCATCTATGGGTTGACCGAGCTGGCGGCCGCTCTGCCGCCCAAGGACTACCACGCAGCGCTGAGCTCGGCCAAGCAAATGATCAGGGGAACGTTGTTCGGGCAGGGCAAGCAGCAGGCGTAACGGCTGACAAGAGGCTGATCGGCGGCGTATCTCCTTGATATGATCAAGCGATTGATTATATAGTCTGGGTCACGGAGAGAAAGTCGAGACCGTGACCGAGACCGTTGGCGTGGCGTTTGACGTTGAGGCGCTGCGAGGAAAGTATGCGGAAGAGCGTGCACGGCGACTGCGCCGGGACGGCATCGCGCAGTACGTGGAGATGGCGGGTGCGTTCGCCCGGTTCGCCGAAGACCCTTGGGTGGATGGGAACTTCACCCGCGAGCCGCTCACCGACGAGGTTGACGTGGCGGTCATCGGCGCCGGTTTCGGCGGACTTCTGACCGGAGTGCGGCTACGTCAGCTCGGTGTCGAGAGTGTGCGGTTGATCGACAGAGCGGCCGACGTGGGTGGCACCTGGTACTGGAACCGGTATCCGGGAATCGCTTGTGATGTCGAGTCCTATGTGTACATGCCGTTGCTGGAGGAGCTCGGCTACGTTCCCAGCGAAAAATACGCCAAGGGTTTGGAGATCTTCGCGCATTGTCAGCGCATCGCGCAGCGCTACGATCTCTACCGCAACGCGTGCCTGCGCACCGAGGTGCATGAGATTCGCTGGGACTCAGCCGAATCTCGTTGGATCATCCGCACAAACCGGGGTGACGAGATGCGGGCCAGGTTCGTTTCCATGGCCAACGGTTACCAAGCCAAACCCAAGCTGCCCGGCATCACAGGCCTCGGCAGTTTTCACGGGCATGCGTTCCATACCAGCCGGTGGGACTATGGCTACACCGGGGAAAAGCAGGAGAACCTGGCCGGTAAGCGCGTCGGCGTCATCGGTACCGGAGCCACGGCGGTCCAGTGCGTGCCGCATCTGGCCGCGGCGGCGCAGCAGCTCTACGTATTCCAGCGCACGCCGTCATCGGTAGACGTGCGAGCCAATAGTTCCACGGATCTGCAGTGGGCCGGCACATTACAGCCGGGATGGCAGCGTAAGCGCATAGAGAACTTTCAGATCCTCACTGCCGGCGGGCAGGCCGAAGAGGATCTGGTCGCCGACGCCTGGACAAGCATCACCCGGAGGCTTCCGGTCATGCGTCATGACAGCGACGGCGTCTTGGACCCTGAGCGACGGACCCGCGACATCGAGATTGCGGACTTCGCCAAAATGGAAGAGATCCGGGCGCGAGTCGATGAGATTGTCACCGATCCCGCTACCGCAGAGGCGCTCAAACCCTGGTACGGCTACTTCTGCAAAAGGCCCTGCTTCCACGACGAGTATCTGCAAACGTTCAACCGCGACAACGTCACACTGGTCGACACCCGCGGTCGCGGAGTGGAGCGCATCACCGAGTCTGGGGTGGTCGTCGACGGCGTCACCTACGAGCTCGACTGCCTCATCTTCGCAACGGGCTTCGAGGTGGGCACCGACTATTGCCGTCGCACCGGGTTTGAACTGATCGGCCGCGACGGTGTCACCCTGACCGAAAAATGGGGCGACGGTGTGCGCACGTTCCAGGGCCTGTGTACCAACGGCTTTCCGAACTGCTTTGTCGAAAGCATCGCCCAGGCGGGCCTGACGGTGAACTTTCCATACCTGCTGGACGTGCAGGCAAGCCATGTCGCGTGGATCATCGCCTGGGCGCTCGCCCGGGGAGTCGCCGAAGTCGAGGCGTCACCTGACGCCGAAGCCGCCTGGGTCGATACGGTTGTAGCCCGGTCGGCCGCGAGCGCGGAGCGCGCCAAGACGTGCACCCCCGGCTACTACAACCGGGAGGGAAAGGCGGACGCCAAGACTCGGCAGGGCAGCTTCTTCTTCGGTGCACCCACCGAGTACGCCGACATTTTGGAGACGTGGCGAGCCAAAGGCGACTTGGAAGGGCTTCTGATTCGCGGTGCCGAGGCCGGTCCGTGATAAGCAGACAAGCCCGTTGGCGCTACGCCTTCGGTCGGATGCGGGCGGCGACGCGGCGTCGACGTCCACCAAGAGTGGCGATCATCGGTGCGGGCTTCGGTGGTCTCGGTGCTGCGGTGGCGCTACGCCGCGCCGGCATAGACGATCTGGTGATCATCGAGGGCGACGACGGCGTCGGCGGCACCTGGCGGCGCAACACCTATCCCGGTGCCGCGTGCGATATCCAGAGTCACCTCTACTCGTTTTCGTTTGCGCCCAACAGATCCTGGAGCCGTACCTACGCTCGGCAGCCCGAGATCCTGGCCTACCTCGAGTCCGTGGCCGACGATTTCGATCTACGTCGCCATCTCATGCTGGGTACCAGGGTGCGTTCGGTCCGCTGGAACGCGGACACCTGGAGCTGGGATTGCCAGTTGGACCAGGACGGGCACGCCGCCATGCTGACCGTCGACGTCGTCGTGTGCGCTGTCGGATTGTTCGGATCCCTAAAGCTTCCCGACATCGAAGGGCTGGCCGACTTCAGCGGCATGCTCATGCATACCGCGCAGTGGGATCACCGCATCGCCCTGGCGGGCAAGAAGGTGGCGGTGATCGGCACCGGCGCCAGCGGGGTGCAGGTTGTTCCCGAGCTGGCAAAGGTCGCCGAGCATGTCGCGGTATTTCAGCGCACACCGCCATGGATGGTGCCCAAGGATGATCGCCCTTACAGCGCAACGGAATTGGTGCAATTCCGGCGCAACCCGCTGGCGGTACGCCGCACCCGATGGAAGATCTGGAAATTCCAGCACGACAACACGGCGACCTTTGCCGACGACCCCGTCGTGGCTGCGCGCACGCAGGTTGCGACGTCATTTCTGGAGCGGACCGTGGCCGACGAGCGGCTGCGCCGGGCGCTGACGCCCGACTATCCGTTCCGCTGTAAGCGGGTGTTGTTGGGCGACGAGTACTACCGGGCGTTGCAGCAGGACAATGTCGAGCTGGTCACCGACCCCATCGAGCGGATTACCGAGACGTCGGTGATCACCACGGCCGGCCAGGCGGTCAATGCCGACGTGATTGTGCTGGCCACTGGGTTTCACACGTCGCGCTATCTGTCCGGCATCGACGTCATCGGAGCCGGAGAGCGTCGGCTGCACGAGCGCTGGGGCGACGACCCGAGCGCCTACTTGGGCGTGGCTGTCAGCGGATTCCCGAACTTCTTCATGCTCTACGGTCCCAACACCAACCAGGGCGGCAACTCGATTGTGTACATCCTCGAGGCCGGTGCGCGACTGGTCGCCAGTGCGGTGAGCCGCCTGGCGCGTCGAGGCGGATACGTCGATGTGCGCCCCGAAGCCGAAAAGCGATTCAACGAAGAGCTTTCCGCAGACTTGGAGCGCACCATCTGGACTCAGTGCGACAGCTACTTTCGTTCGCCCACCGGCCGGATCGTCACCCAGTGGCCTTACACCGAGCTGGAGTACGCTCGCCGGACATGGCGGCTGCGGCCGCGAGAGTGGGCCCACCGCAGCGGGGCAACCCCGGCGGCAAAGCGGCGCGCCAAGGTCACACAGGACGCGCTTGCCGTCGGTGACTAGGGCGGCTTCGCCGCGTTGAACGATCAGTCAAGACCGAAGTCGATGACCCCGCGGATCAATTGACCGGCGGCCAGGTCGGCGTAGGCGCCGTTGATTTCGTCGAGCCGATAGCGCTTAGTGATCATTTCGTCGAGCAGCAGTTGACCCGACTCGTAGAGCGTGGCGAGCATGGGGATGTCGCTCTTGGGGTTACAGGAGCCAAACACGGTGCCGCACAACGTCTTGTTCATCAGTATGAAGTCTTGCAGCGCGACTGCGATCGAGTGTGTCGTCGGTGACGGCAGCCCGGTGAGTACGCAGGTGCCGCCCTTGCGGGTGAGCGCCAGCGCTGTCCCGACATCGGGCTCGCCGATCAGTGCGGGGGAGACGACGACCGCGTCGGCCATCACGCCTCGGGTGAGCTCCCGCACCATCTCGATCGCTTCGGGCGCCGTCGCGGCGGTGTGGGTCGCACCGAAGGTCAACGCCGATGTTCGCTTGAAGTCGACGGGGTCGACTGCGATGATGCGGGCCGCGCCGCTGATGCGTGCGCCCTGAATGGCTGCGGTCCCGATGCCTCCCGCGCCGATCACCACCGCCGTGGCACCGCCCCGCACGCCCGCGCGCCGGGCTGCCGAGCCATATCCGGTCGGAACCGCGCACGCGAGCAGCGCGGCAGGCACCAGCGGGAAACCCGTATCGATCTTGACGAGCGAATTCTCCGCCACGACAGTGTGTTCGGCGAATGCGCCGATCTTGGATACGTGCCCGAGGTTTCGTCCGTCGACACTGTGATGACGAAAAGTGCCGTCGGTCGGCATGCCGGGTGCCAAGGTGCCCGAGCCCGTGTCACACAGGTATTCCATGCCCGAGGCGCACCACCGGCACTGCCCGCACACCGCGACGAAGGACGTCACCACGTGATCGCCCGGCGCGAAGCGAGTCACCCCGTCGCCCACGTCGACCACGACACCAGAGCCCTCGTGCCCGCCGATCGTCGGTGACATAGCCGGTAACCCGAGGGCGCGCAAGGTATCTGGCGGTGGGGCCAGCTTTCCTTGCCGGATGTGTTCGTCGGAGTGGCAGAGCCCGGTGGCGGCTAATCGCACCAAGACCTCACCGGCTCGCGGCGGATCTAGCTCGAACTCTTCCACAGACCACGGCCGGCCGTACTCGTAGAGGATGGCCGCGCGGCTTCGCATCGACTCTTGCCGCCTTTCGGTCGTAGCCATCGCCACATCAGAGAATTGGCGGGCCGGGTTTTCAGCGTGCCGGGCTTCCCGCCTTGATGGCCGCGATCACGCCTCCGTCGACGAGCAGGTCGGTACCGGTGATGAACGACGCGTCGGGACCGAGCAGAAACGCAGTGGCCGAGGCGATGTCGTCAGGAGTACCGAGGCGACCGGTGGCTGAGACGGCGATCATCTCTCGCATACCCTCACCAACCGGGGAAGCCAGTTCCTGCTGCCCCATCGGTGTGGAGATGATGCCGGGGCTGATCGAGTTGATGCGTGCGCCGCGCCGGCCCCAATGCACGCTCGCCGCGCGAACGCGAACATGGTTGGCCTGCTTAGCGATTCCGTACGCGATGCCGGGCTCGGTGATTTTTTTGGGGCTGACGAAGTGCAGCTCCAGCAGTTCGCGCCCGGGGGTGTGCGCCAACGCATGTTCCTGTTCGGCGGTCAGCGGAGGAAACATGTGCCCGGCCATGCTGGCGACCACAACACCCGCGCCGCCCGGCGCGATCACTTCGCCGAATTCCTCCAGGACAAGCGCGGTACCGAGAAGGTCAACGGCCAGGATTGCTTCAGCCGAGGCCTGCGCGGGGGAGAGGCCGGCGGTATGTACCACCTGTGTGACGGCGCCCAGTGAGGCCGCGTGCTGGGCAAGCTTGCGTACCGATTCGGGCGACGAGACATCGACCCCTTGGCTATCGACGTGATGGCCACCTGCGGACAGCGCTGCGGCGACCGACGCCAGCGCTGACTCATTGTTGTCGGCCAACAACACGGTCTTTCCGGCACCGAGACGGCGGGCAATGGCGTGGCCCATCCCGCCCACGCCGAGAACGGTCAACACGTCGCGAGCCACTGGCGCTCCAAATCCGAGAGGTTGTTAGTCAACCCGCGATGGTATAGAGGCGCCACGGCCGCTACGTCGGGAGGCCGGGTCCTTCTAGCAACTGGTGGGGGTGACCGCTATGACGGATGGCCGTCCCGAAGAATGGTGCCCTGACAGTGGCGGCCAGGTGGCGCCGGTTGATGATCAGGCCGACGATGGCCACCGCGGTGTAGCTACCGCAGAGCAGTAGCCGCCCATGGGTAGAAGCGATGGGGAACTGCGCGACGAATAGCCCCAGTAGTGCGCATGCCGTACCTCGCTGGAACCGCAGCGCCAGGATCAGCGCGACCCCCATCATGGTTTGGGTGGCCGTGAGCAGCACTTCCTCAATTTGGCGGGAGTCGAGTTCCAGGGAGGATCCGCCACCGCCAAGCAGGTGGGCAATCGGCAACGATCCGATCAGCAGCGTCCACTGGTTGACTTTCGAGGAGATCAGCGTGGCAATGGCCGCCGTACCCTTGCCCCGGGTGGCGAAGATGGTCGCGATGATGAACTCGGGGGCTTCGGAGGCCAGCGGGGCGAGCCACTGGACCAGCAGGAACCGGTCGATGCCCAGTTCGGTGCCCGCGGCGATCAGATTGTCGGCGAACGGTTTGGCGCACACCAGAATCACCGCGCCGGACGCTGCGAAGAGGCCGACGACGGCGATGCGCCGACGGCGATCGGGGAGCTCCCCGAGGGCGGCGGCGGTACCGATGAGGTCAGGCTCCTCCACGTCGCCGTGTCCGATCTTGTAGAGGTAGAACCCGAACCAGGCCAGCAGCGTCAACCCCAGCGCCAGATGGATCTGGCCACTCGCCGGTATCGCGAACGCGATCACACCGGCGATTAACAGGAACCCGAGTTCGACGCGATTAGCAGGCTGTAGCGCCAAACCGGCGGGTTTCTGGCTACCGGCTTTGCGCGCCACGACAATGCTGACCAACACCACGACGGGCCAGCCCAGGCCCATCAGCAGCCGGTTAGACCCGGTCATGTTGGCCGCGGCGTATTGGGTGAAATCTGGATTGCGGCCAGACACGTACGCGTAGTAGAGGTCGACGGCGTATTCGGGCAGAACCGCGATCAATGCCAGTACCGCGACTGCCAGCCCTCCAGAGACGTCGATCTGCGCGGCTTCGGCTGCCCACGCCAATAAGAAGCTGGCCGCCACCACTGCCGCCCCAAAGATCATTAGGGCGGCAACCGGTCCGGGTGCAGGCCGACAATTCGTACCACTACCGCCGGGGCGATGAATGCCGCGGTGAGCAGCGCCGAACGGGCCAAGGTGCGACGCCGCGAGCGTGATGCCGTCGAGATTGGGGCTGCGGGCCTGTCTATGGCGAGCATCGTCATCCTTCAACTCATGGAGGGGTGGCGATCAGTGGTGGCTACTTCGGCTGGCTTGCCGTGGCGAACTGCTTACCCAAGCTACCCGCGTAACTCCCGGCCAGCAACGTTGGAGGGCGGCAACGCGGTAGCGTTTCAGATCTGATCTTTGCTGGCCAGCCTGGAACAAGCGGAAAAGTTAGGCTGGCCTTATTTAGAACTTTGGCAAACCTTTCGCATTGTTGTCCGGGCTATGGCCAGCACCGGCACTATTCACTACGACGCACCGCGGCAGGCCAGGGTTCCGCTGGCGAGCCGCGAGGTTCTCGACATCGGGTGCGGCGCTCATTGGTTGCGCGCTAGCCGTCCGGGCCCATCGCTGCGGAAGCGGCTTGGGTGAAAAGCTCGACGGCTTGATTACGGGTCAGTGACGCCAGCATCTGCGCGGCGGCGCGCATCGCGTCGCCCACCATCAACGTCGGGCCATTGCTCAGATTGTCGAATGCCTCCGCGACGACGTCGTCCACAGCGGCCGCGCCCGCCGGCACCTCGTCGGGCGAACCTATCTGGCCGCGGCTGTGTTCGAGTTGTCGCAATGCGGGTGTATCGGTCTTACCCAGGATGAGGCCCAGGACGTCGACGCCCTTGTCGTGCAGCTCGGCCCACAGCGCCTCGGCGAAGACCATGTCGAACGCCTTGGAGGCGCCGTAGGCGACCATGTTCGGTCCGCCGGCCAGCCCGGCGCCGGACCCGAAGATGACGATTCCGCCGCTGCCCCGTTCGACCATTGCCGGAGCGAAGTGGTGGCACAGCTGCATCGGCACCATGCAGTTGCGGTGCACCATTGCCTCGGCGGCCTCGATCGAATTGGCAAGGAAAGGCGTGAAGTTCGGGTCGGCGCCCGCGCAGTACACGAAGAACCCGATCGCCAGGTCGCTGGTGGCCGCGGCGATCGCCGATGCCGCGTCCGGTTCCGCGAGATCGATAGCGAGAGTGCGGGTTAACGCCGATGTCTTTGACTCGATGTCGGCCGCAACGTGGTCCAGAACGGCTTGCCGGCGGGCGAGCAGCACAACGTTGACGCCGCGCTCGGCTAGTCCTGAGGCGAACGCGGCGCCCACACCGTCCGAGGCGCCGGCGACGAGGGCCCATGGTCCGTACTTCGTCGCGAAGGTCACCACCGTGCACCTCCTCTGTTGGGCCTAGCCGACCGTACTCACGCGCACCGCGGTGAACCGGCGCCGGGCAATGCGCCATCCGTCGGGGGTCCGGACGATTTCGTCATCGTAGAAGCCGATCCCGTTGACACCGGTTTGGCTGTCGCCGGCCATGATCAGTGCGTCGACGTAGGTGCGGGCCACGGCTGTGTCGCCGTCGACCGTGATGACCTGATTGGTTAACCGGTGCAGCGTGTGCCCCGCCATCGCGTGTGCCTGTTCCATGAAGTTTGTGACGGCATCGACACCGTTCCACGCGCCGATCTCGCCGTAGTCGAGTTCGCAGTCTTTGGTGAACACCGTGCGGAACAGCGGCCAGTCGCGACGGTCGATACCGGTGGCATAGCGCACCAGTAGTTCGGAGATGTCCTGGCGGTCGTCTCGTTCGGTCATCGGACGTCTCCATTCGGATGGACCACAATGCGGGGCGGGCCGTCGGATCTGCGGGCCATATCGAGGGCGTCGGGGACATCATCGAGGCCGATGATTTTGCCTACGCTGGGCAGCGGGTCCAGCCGTCCCGACGCGATGGCCTCGAGGGTGCCGTACCAGTCCTGCGGGTGTGGCCCGCCGCCGAATTGGATGGTGACGCCTTGGCGGGTAGCGGTGGTGATGTTGAGCGTGTCACCGGTGTACCAGCCGCCCGCGCAGTAGATTCGGGTACCCATCTCGGCGGATTCGACGATCTTCTGGATGAGTCCCGGAGCGCCGACACACTCGAACACGACAGCCGGGCCGGGCAATCCCCGTTGCGCGCGAGCCTCGTTGAACGCGTCGAACGGCGACTTCTCGGCGGGATCGACCACGACCTGTGCGCCGAAGCAATCGCGGGCCAGCTCGCGGCGATCCGGCTTGTAGTCCGCCACGATAATCGGTTCGATCCCGCGGCCGGCCAAGGCGGCGACGGCCGACAGGCCGATCGCTCCCGCGCCGATGACGATGGCGATCTCGCCCTGTTGCAGCCGCGCCGACCGCACATAGAACTCGCCCACGGCGAACGCGTCGGTCAGCGCGACAGCGTCGCTGGAGACGTTACCTTGGACCGCTTTGGCCGCCACTTGCGAAACCACCAGCAGCTCAGCGAAACTGCCCTGGGCGTCGGGATGCTGACCGATGATGTGCATGCCGCCGGCGCCGCCGTCGATGAGGCGCACCGGCATGGCCGTCACCCGTGAACCGATTGCGAACCGATCCGTGCAGCCGGGTCCATGCCCGATGACCTCGCCCACGAACTCATGACCGAGCACGATGTCGCGGTCCGCGTCATACAGCGAGCGACCGGTCGGATCGTCGACGGCAAGCTCCGGGTGGTCCATGAAGTGCACGTCAGAAGCGCAGATCGCGGTGCTCAACGTGCGCAATAACAGCTCACCCGGGCCGGGTTGGGGGTCTGGCGTCTCGCGTACCTGTAGCCGACCGTCCCTCAGGACAACAGCGCGCAATACGTCAGCCTCGTCATTTCTCGAATAGCCGATATAAAATCTCGAATCTTCGCTTTAAACTTTATGAAGTTCGCAGTAAGGGAGTCAAGCCATTCGTGGATCGACGTCAGCGCCGACCGCCCGGGTGATCGACGTTGTCGAGCTCTTGGCACGGTCCGGAAATGCGCGGCTGCGATTCTCCGATATCGTGCGCGAGCTCGATCTCACTCAGGCGACGGCACACGCGATCCTGAAGACGCTGTGTGACCGAGGGTGGGCAAGCCGCGATCCCGCGACGAAGACCTTCGCTCTAGGCCCCGCGCTCGCCGTAGTGGCCGCGCGGACGGACAACGCCCGGCCGCTTGCGAATGCGGCCCGTTCCGCGGCGCTGCGACTGTCCAAGGAAGTCGGCTACGCCACCTCTGTGGTCGAGCGATTCGGTGATTCACTGGTAGTCACAGCTTTTGAGAATGAACCCGCCACGCAGCCGGCGGGAATACCGGGTGATCGCATCCCCTATGCTCCGCCGTTCGGTGTCGCATTCGCCGCCTGGGACACCGAGGAAGAACAACGCGCGTGGATTCGCCGCGGTGCCGGCGACAACCCTGAACGCACGATCCGTCTCGAACGGGTATTGGAGCACACGCGCGAGCGTGGATTCGACGTCGACTGGACAACGCCTACGCTGGCTCAAGCCGTGCAGGCGGTCGCCAATTTGGATAGCAATGAAATGCCTTCTCCGGTACGCCACATCGTGGACCAGTTACTCGTCGAATTCACCAGCATCGGTTTTCTGTCCGACGACAACCCCGGTCGCCGGAAACAGCCCGTAGTGACCATTTCCGCACCCGTTTTCGACCATCGCGGACAAGTCGCCCTGATGGTTGCCGTGCACCCACTTTGCCCCCTCAGTGCGCGGCAGGTCCGGGCCATCGGGAAGAAGCTCACCGACGAAACGGGGGCAATCAGCGAATCGCAGGCGGCGGACGTGGGGATCGCGGCTAGCGCAAGCACTGTCAAGTAATGCTGCCTACCGCAATCGGGCGTTGCCGCGCTTCAGTCGGAGTACCCACCGTGGAAGGCGAAAAATCGTGGCACATAACTACGTTGTCGATCAGCTGGCCGGCTTCGTCATCGACGCGGAGTCGGCGGATCTTACCGGGCGGCCCCGCGCATTACTGAAACGCAATGTGCTCGACAGCATCGCCTGCGCCGTCGGTTCGCTGGACGGAGAGCTCATCGCGACCATGCGTGAACACACCGACCAGTTCGGCGGCCACCCCACGGTCACTCTCGTCGGCGGCGGGCGAGCATCGGTGGACCAGGCCGCGTTTTTCAATGCAGTGCTGGTGCGCTACCCCGATCTGCTCGACACGTATCTGACGGTTGGAGGGCTGTGCCATCCCGCTGACAACTTCGGTGCGGTTCTGGCCGTAGCCGAGCACACCGGCGCCAGCGGTGCCGATTTCCTGCTGGCCCTCGCGGTTGCCTACGAGATCCAATGCCGGTTCAGCGCTCAGGTTCCCGTCATGGCACGGGGGCTCAACCATGCACTGCAGCTGTCGATGTCGGTTGCGGCGGGGTCGGCGAAGCTGCTCGGGCTGGGCGCCGAACAGACCGCGAACGCCATCGCGGCCGCTGCGGCCGACAACGTTTCTCTTGCGGCGGTGCACGCTGAACCGGTTTCGAACTGGAAGGGCATTTCGCCGGCCATCACCGGGATGCGTGCGGTGTACACGACGATTTTGGCCGGCCGCGGTATCACCGGGCCCAAGTCGCTATTCGAAGGCCCGCACGGCTTGGTGCAACTCTTCGATCAGCCGATCGATTTCCACGCCGCCGACCGAGCGCTCACCTGTGTCGAGCAGACCTACTTGAAGCAGTACTGCTCACTTATCCACGGCCAGATCGTTATTGATGCGGTCTTGGCACTCCGCAACGACCACGACTTGCGTGGCGACGACGTGGCACGGGTAACCCTCGAGGTTTTTCAAGGCGCATATGACTTCGCCGGTGGGGGAGCCTACGGCGATAAGGATCATCCGCGAACCAAGGAGCAGGCCGACTATAACCTCAAATACCTGAGTGCGGTCGCACTACTTGACGCGCGCGTGGGCCCTGAACAGCTTGAGACAGAACGGATTGTGCGCGCCGACGTCCAGGACCTGCTGGCGCGGGTCGACGTTAAACCCGCCGCCGACCTGACTGCGGACTATCCGCAGCGCACCGCGACACGTGTGCACGTGGTTACCCGCGATGGGCGGGAATTCGCCCGCGAGCAGACCGATTACGAAGGGTCGCCCACCCGGCCCATGTCGTGGGAACGGGTCGTGGATAAATTCGGATGGCTTGGCGAACCTTTCTGCGACGAAGCGCTGCGCGCTGACATCATCGCCGCGGTGGATCACCTGGACGAAATCCCCGTCACCGAACTCACCGCCCTACTGGGCGCGGTGAGTCCCACCGCCCAACGTCCGCGCAGCAAGGCCCGGTTCTGACACCGGACCACTTTGGACTGCCGCTGTGCGCGTCCTCTTGCGTGGTTTGCTGCCTGCACTGAATGATCGGGGGCCATGCACAAACATCGTGGTACCAACCGGTGGGAGTTGGTCACGTGTGGGTTCCAAGGACACGTCACGTACGCGCCGGACGACGAGGCCCTCGCCGACCGGCTGAGCGGCAACACCGGGCTGGGCCGAGTGTGGCGCTGCCTGCGGTGCGGAGAGTTCACCCTTGGCGAGCCATACCGGCACGGCCGCGCCGACGACGCGCCGATGATCATGCGTGGCAAAGCTTTACGCCAGGCCATCATCATCCGCATTCTCGGGGTCGAACGCCTTTTACGGGCGCTGCTGATCGGGCTCGCGGCGTACGCGGTATGGAGGTTCCGCGGTGCGCGCGGGTCCATCCAAGCCACGCTTGACCGGGACTTACCACTGTTGCGCGCCAGCGGATTCAAGGTCGATCAGATGACCGCGGTGCAGGAGCTGGAAAAGGCGCTGGCCGCCAAGCCGTCCACGCTGACCCTGTTAACCGTGGCGTTGGCTGCCTACGCGCTGGTGGAAGTTGTCGAGGGCGTCGGGCTGTGGTTGCTGCAACGCTGGGGGGAGTACTTCGCGGTGGTGGCCACCTCGGTCTTTCTGCCGCTGGAGATCCATGACCTGGTCAAGGGCATCACGATGACTCGCGTGGTGACTTTCACCATCAATGTGGCCGCCGTGGTCTACCTGCTGATCTCCAAACGGCTGTTCGGCCTGCGGGGTGGCCGCAAAGCCTACGAGCAGGAACGACGCGGCGAGCAGCTCCTCGACGTCGAGAGAGCCGCTACCAGGACCTGACTTCCTCCCCGGTGCGCCGAAAGTGCAACTGGCGACGCCCTTTCTCGGCTTTTGTGTAGCGGAATGCACTTTCGCAGAGTTCTTGCGAAATGCATCGACTCGGCGTTGCCTTCGTGATGGGATCATCGGCATGACCGATAACGCCCGCATTGTGACTTGCCCTCACTGTGGTCGGAAAAACCGTGTGCCCGCCGCAGTGGCCGGCAAACCGCGCTGTGCACAGTGCCGCCAGTGGCTACCTTGGATTGTCGACGCCCGTGACGATACCTTCGCGGAAGTCGCCGAGAACTCATCGATACCGGTTCTGGTCGACCTGTGGGCGACCTGGTGCGGCCCCTGCCGGATGGTCAGTCCCGCCCTGGAGCAACTCGCCCAGGAGCGGGCCGGGCAACTGAAATTGGTCAAGGTCGACGTCGATACGGCCCCCATGCTCTCGGAGCGGTTTGCGGTCCGCGCGGTTCCGACTCTGCTGCTGTTGCAAAAAGGCAAGGTGCTGGGCCGGCAATCCGGTGCCGCACCAATCGGCGCGTTACGCGCGTGGGTAGACGAGACGTTGAGGGACAGATCGGGTAGCTGATCCCTGGGCTCCTCACCCCCGATGTCCGGTGTCGGGCTTTTGCCTGGGATGGATGAAAATGCCCTCGGCTTCCACGGTGACGCCGTCCTCGTCGGCCAGGTGGCCGACTGCGAAAGTTTTGACCCCCTCGGTGCGCTCGACATGGGCCTGTGCGCGCAGTGGCCGTCCCAGCGGTGTCCGACGCCGGTAACGCAGGGTGAGGGTGCCGGTATAAGCGGGTCTGCCCGGGTGGTGGGCTGTCGCGCCGAGCACGTGATCGAGGACCAGGGCGCACACACCACCGTGAACATTGCCCGGCGGGCCTTCGTAGGCCGCACCAAGAACGAACTCCGACCACACCAGTCCGTCGGGATCATGATGTATGACCAGGGGCGGTGCCACCGGGTTGCGCGCGCCGACCATGACGTTGCCCCATGCAACGGTCTGGCCGTCGGGCGTATGGTGCACGCCGAGCGGCCCCGGCTGCAGCGTTTCGCTCAATTCCTCTGTGGCCCTGTCGATTTTGGACTTTGCAGCCGCCACCGCGGCGGGTTCCGCTTCGGTGCGAATGCTGACGTCGATGAGTCGCCGGATCGATTCGGCCAGCGGCGCGTAGACCGACTCGAGCTGGCTGAAATCAATGCAGGGCGTTTGGTTATGCATGTCCGCAACTTAACAGTGCGCCGCACCGGGCATACTGCGTCTGGCATGAATGGAGAACTCAATGGCTACTTATGCGATCACCGGATCAGCTTCCGGGATGGGCCGCGAGACCACGCAGCGGCTGCGGGGCGACGGGCACACCGTGATCGGTGTCGACATCAAAGATGCCGATATCGTCGCCGACTTGTCGACGCCGCACGGACGTAAAGAGGCCGCCGACGGCGTCTTGGCGGCCTCGAGCGGCAAACTCGACGGCGCCGTGCTGGCCGCCGGTTTGGGCCCCAGCCCCGGTCGGGATCGTCCGCGGCTGATCGCTCAGGTCAATTACCTTGGGGTCGTTGAGTTGCTCGTCGCCTGGCGACCGGCCTTGGCCGCGGCTGATCGTGCCAAGGTCGTCGTCGTCTCCAGCAACTCCACGACGACGGTGCCCGCGGTGCCCCGCCGAACCGTCAAAGCGTTGCTCGGGCATGACGCCGACAAGGCGGTGCGGTCGGTGCGGCTGTTGGGCCCAGCCGCACCGACGATGATGTATGCGGCATCGAAAATCGCCGTCAGTCGTTGGGTGCGACGGCACGCCGTGCTGCCGGAATGGGCGGGATCGGGTGTGCGCTTGAATGCCCTCGCACCCGGCGCCATCATGACGCCGTTGCTGCAAGAACAACTGTCAACGCCCAGACAGGCGAAGGCGGTCCGATCCTTCCCGGTGCCACTCGGTGGCTTCGGCGAGGCTCGGCACATGGCCGACTGGATGTGTTTCATGCTGTCGGACTCTGCCGACTTCCTCTGCGGCAGCATACTGTTCGTCGATGGCGGGTCCGACGCCTATTTCCGGGCTGACGACTGGCCGAAGACGGTACCGCCGCACCGAATGCTCGGCTATCTGCGCCGGTTCAGAAGTCACCACTGACGAACTTGCGGAATCCGTTGGGTAGGTGGCGGCAGCGATTTGCGACGAGCCATTGGTCCCGCCACGGATGTGTCTGACGCCACAACGCCGCTTTTCGTGACGTTTACCCCGGCGCGGCGCCGTTGTAAAACAGCCGCGGTGGAATTCAATGAGTCGGCGTACTGGCCGAGAAGACAAAGGATCGAAACCATGTCAACACTGCAGTCCTGGATCAGCCAGCGCCCTGCCAACTTCGATGTGGTGGCCCCGATTAAGGCGCGTGCCTGCGACGCTCTGCAGGCGGTGCTGAGAAGCAAGCCGCGCCACGTGGACGCCGATTCGCGGCTTATGCCCAGGGGTGCCGAGCGCTGTTGACGGCGCTGTCGGGTCAACTCTTAGGTGGTCGGCGGATGAGTACTGGAACCACAACGCCGCTTATCACGCGTGGGTGATCAAAATCGCGGCGCAGCACCGCGGGGATGTCCTGGATGTGGGTTGTGGTGAAGGACTGCTGTATCAGCGGCCAGCTACGTTGTCGCGCAAGCGGGAAGCCACCGAGGTGCTGGTCGATGATGACACCCGCTATGTCAAAGCGGCTCTGTCCGGACCGGTCGCGGCGCTGCGAGTCGGGTGAGCCGCGGGCCCGATGGCGATGGTGTCGGCGACATTGACTGTTGCCGGCACCTCAGCCGCTATTCGCGGTAGGTCGTTAAAAAGGTCTGCCCGAAGGCAGATCCCCGTCTTGTGACGGTGGGTCAAGCAGGCCCTTGCGGAGGCCTCGCCCAAAAATGGGCTTGCTGCACTTCGGACAGACCACCGGGTCGTCCCGGTACTGACACGATCGCATCCCGCCCGAAATCGCTTCGACGGCCGAAGGTCCTCAACGCATCGGCCAAAGTCACATTCACACCGACGAGCTGCCCACGGGGGACGTGTTTGGATAGCGGTATGCCCGACATGGAATCTGAACGTATTGTGAGCGCCACCCGCGTGATCTCTGCCAGTGCGGAGAGGATTTTCGAATTGATCGCCGACCCGTCTCGTCAGCCGAGCTGGGACGGCAATGACAACCTCGCCTCGTCTGCTCCCGGGCAGCGTGTCCGCCAGGTCGGTGACGTTTTCAAAACGACGTTGACCAATGGCGCTGTGCGGGAGAGCCACGTCGTGGAATTCATCGAGAACAGCAAGATCGCGTGGTGTCCAGCAGAACCCAGAAAGCAACCGCCCGGCCATTTATGGCGGTGGGAGCTCAACCAGATCAACCCCACACTCACAAGCGTGACCCACACTTACGACTGGACGGCGCTGACCGACAGCACCCGATTGGCCAGAGCTCGTTCGACAACAGCCGACATGTTGCGCGCGTCGATGGACCGGCTTGCCGTCCTGGCGCAAAGCGCAGAGGGCGGTTAACCGACCGGCGAGTCCGCGCAGCCGGCCGAGGTGTGAAACGACCTTAAGAATCAGCCTTTTTTCCGCGCACCCACTGGAACGTGCCGAAGTTCTTGACCCGCACGCTGAGGAATCCGTTGTCTTCCAGGATGTCGCCGATTTCGTCGTCACCGAACACGTGCGCTCCGACATTCGGCAGCATTTGCCAAAATCGGGCGAGACGCCCGGCGGTCGGGACCATTATGGCCAGCCTTCCGCGAGGGCGCAGCACCCGCGCCATCTCGGCAAGCGCGGCCGCCGGATTCGGAACCAGTTGCAGCACCGCGGTCGAGACCACCGCGTCGAAGGTGTTGTCACGGAAGGGAAGTCGCTGTGCGTCAGCCTTTATAAAGCCGACCTGCGGTCCCGCTTCATTGCGGACGGCGCGTTGCAGCATGGGCTCGGAGATGTCGACGCCGACGGCCAGTCCATCCGGGCCGGCGGCACGTGCCAGCGACGCGGTGACGTTGCCCGGGCCCGAGCCGACGTCCAGTGCGATGCCGCCGGGTGGGATGTTCAACCACTCGATGGGCAGTTGCCATGCGCTGATCAGCCGGCGAGAAAGGGCTTGGGCGTTGTCATAGAGCATCGACCCGATCGGCGATGCCCACGCCGCCTGGATCGGGCCGGTGTTTTTCGGGACAACCTCGTCGGCCGATCCGGTGCCCAGCAGATCGAGATAACCCTTGCTCACATCGGGATCCGCCGGCGGATCAGCAAGGAGATCCAGCGCCCGCCGCAGCGCGGCAGGCAGCGATACGTGCACGTCGGTCATGCGTACTCCTTCAACCAAACACCAAGCTGTAAGCCAGAAATCGCACTGAGAACCTTGAAGCCCTGGCTTCGGCAAGCCCCTCTTGGCAGCCTACGCCGAGCTGTGTGGCGCCTCGAGGCGTCGGCGTTGTGGGATTCCTTACCGCCTGACGACGGCGCGCTCGCGTACCAGGGCATACAGACGCCACTGGCCCGGCACGCCCTTGAGCGCGTTTTCGCCGCGGTCGTCGAACCTGTGCCGCGATCCGGTGACGATGTCGCGCAGCGTCGAGGACACCAGCACTTCGCTTGGTCCCGCCAGCGCCGCCACCCGCGCGCCGATGTGTACGGCCATGCCGGCGACGTCGGCGCCGCGCACCTCGACTTCGCCCGCATGGATGCCCACCCGCACCTCGATGCCCAGGACATGGACCGCGTCGACGATGGCGTCGGCGCAGGCGATCGCGGCGCTCGGGCTGCTGAACGTCGCGACGAATCCGTCTCCGGCCGTGTTGACTTCACGGCCCGAGAATCGCTGCAGTTCGTGGCGCACGATGGCGTCGTGGTTGTCCAGCAAGTCACGCCAACGGTCGTCGCCCAGCAGGGCGGCGCGCTCCGTGGAGGCGACGATGTCGGTGAACACGATGGTCGTGAGCAGCCGCTCGGCATCGGAGCCGCCACGCACGCCGGTGATGAACTCCTCGATCTCGTCGAGCATCGGTGCGGTGTCGCCCACCCAGTACAAGACGTCTTCGCCGGGCAGCTCGACGAGGCGTGATCCGGCGATGCGCTCGGCGAGGTAGTGAGCGTGCCCGACGGGGCTGAAGTTCGGGTTGTCGCGATGCAGGATCAGCGTCGGCGCGGTGACGCGATCGAGTCGGTCGCGGACGTCGCCCCCTCTGATCTTCTTGATGAAGGCCCGCGCCATGCTGGGAGACGCCGCCCGGTTGCCGGCCATATCCCACCAGGCGCGGAACGCGTCATCATCGGCGACGCTGGGGGCGATGATGCCCAGGATGTCGAAGCCCTGCTCGACGGCATCCGGCTCGATCGCGGTCGTGGTGTATGGATCGGCTGCGTCCACGTCGGCGCCCATCGGGTAGTCAGGAGCGCGAAGCGTCCGCGCCCCGCCGTTGACGATCACGAGGCTTATCACCCGCTCGGGGTAATCGGCCGCGAGGACGAGCCCGGCCAGCGACGTGAAACTTGGGGCCAAGATTATCGCCTGCTCGCATCCGACCGCGTTCATGACCGCGATCGCGTCCTTCGCCCACGATTCGGGGCCAACCATGTCCAGGGATGGGACCCACGAGGACAGGCCTATCCCGCGCTGGTCGAACCGGATCACCCGGCAGAAGGACGCCAGTCGTCGATGAAAGCGGTACATTGACGGCTCGCCGTCGACGCAGTCAATCGGGATGAATGGACCCGGCAGCACGAGCAGGTCGACCGGGCCATCGCCGAAGACCTGATAGGCGATGTCGATCTCGCCGCAACTGGCGTACCGGGTCCGCGGAACCCCAGAAGTCCCAGCCACGGCTTAAGGCTAGTCCAGGGCACCGACCAGGCCACACGTCCTAGCGACCGATGATTGGGACCAGGTAGCGGGCTGCGTACTCGCGGACGGCCGCGTTGTCCGACGTGTCGAGTCGGTCAGTGGGAAAAACGATGACGCCGAGGGCGACACGCAGCAGGATATCGGCGATGTTGGCCAGGTCCGGCTCGGGAATGTCAGCCCCGCAGCGCCGCAGGGCATGGGCGACCCCGTCGGCGAATTGACGAATCGGGAAGACGTGCGATCGGGAAAACAGGCCGAACAGCTCGGGTTCGCTTTCGACGATTCGCGAATACAAGGGCGAGTCTTGGACCAGGCGCACCCCGAGCGCAAACGCCTCGACCACGGCCTCTTGCGGATTGCAGCCCATCGTGGCCTGGTCGAGCGTGGTGAAGAACAGTTCGGCTTCGCGCCGTACCACGTGTTCGAACAAGTCATCCTTGGTGGGAAAACGCCGGTAAATGGTGCTACGGCTGACTCCGGCGCGGGCGGCGACGTCTTCGATGTTCGCGCGACGCACACCGTAGGCCTCGAACACAGCTCGCGCGGTGTCCAGGATGGTGCGGTCGAGGTCGGTAACCGACTCGGCAGCGCCTGAGCCTTTCCCGGAGGGCATGATCGGCCGCATCGTTTCAACTCCTCGGCATCAGTGATCCCGACTTCTTGGCGTCGCCACCTGGCCGGATATGCGATCGCACCGACCGGTTGCTAGGCTCTGGGACAAAGATACGGTTTTGTGTCATTGCTTCACAAGGATCGCGCCACGTGCCAGGCGCGTCCCACAAGGAGGTGAACATGACGGCCCGGAATGACCAGTTGGTCGGCTCAACCGCCGGTTCACGTTTCGACACCGGTGTTCGCGAAGCGGTGCCTATGCCGGTCGAGGACGACGTTCGCGACGCCTCGCCCCGGTTGGGGCCCGATTCGCTGATATGGAAGTTCTACGGAGACAACCGCACCCAGTTCTTCGGGTTTCAGCGCACCGCCGGCGTCGAGAACTGCATCGAACAGCTTGCCCAAGGCGTGCTCGATCACTCCGTGATCTTCGGCGACACATTGGGCCGGGCCAAGCGGACTGCACCGCCTCTGATGAAGACCGTCTACTCTGACGAATCGCACGAGTGGGGCCGCAAGGTCCGGGATTTCCACACGACGATCAAAGGCACCATCAGCGACGGCTCGAGGTATCACGCGCTGAATCCGGAGTTGTTCTACTGGGCGCACGCCACCTTCGTCGACCAGGTCATCTACACCACCGACATGTTCATCCGTCGGCTGTCCCGTGAGGAAAAAGAGCAGATCTTCAACGAAGGCAAGGTGTGGTACCGCCTCTATGGGGTCAGCGACCGGGGCCAGCCGCAGACCTATGACGATTTCGTCGCTTATTGGGATCAGATGCTCGAGCGGTTCGTCCCACACAAGACCGTCCTGTACGGCACCGGCTACATCAGGAAGGGGATACCGGGCCCGCGCTGGATTCCCAAGCCGATATGGGAGGTAGTGTCTGCGCCGCTCAACGCCTACACCCGGCTGGTTCTGGTCGGAACCCTGCCGCCGCAGATGCGCGACGTGTGCCAGCTGCAGTGGGATGCGAAGAAAGAAAAGCGCTTCCAGCGGTTCGCCGCCGTGATGCGTGCGTTCAATCCGCTCATCAACCGGCTGCCGCTCTGGTTCATCTACACCCCCTGGGCGGCCAAGGCGTGGCGCCGCGCGGGCGTCGATCCACGCAGGCTCCACAACCGCCCGCTGATCGCCGCTTGAACATCGCGTGCACAGTGTTGGAATTCCTTGTGAAATAGGGCAATAGAGCGGGCTACGACGGGCGCCGACGCTCAAGTACTTGGCGAGCCGGTCCGGGATGCGACAGGATCGATGACATGGCCAATATCGATTTTTCGTTGTTGGACGTTCCGAGGTCGGTACCAGTGGAGGACCCCGAGGCCTACTTGCGCGCGGCGATCGCCTGGCACTTCGGCGAGGAGACCGGTTCCCCGTTCTGGCTGCGCACCGCCCAGACCCTGAACTTCAACCCGTTGACCGAGGTCAACACCTTTGCGGAGCTGCGCTTGTTTCCCAACCTCGTCAACGAGTTGCGCAGTGTGCCGGTGGAGGAGCTCATTCCGCGCGGCTATGGATCGTCGCTGCAGCTACCCCAGATATTCGAATCCGGCGGCACCACCGGCGCTCCGAAGCGGACCGTGCAGATGCCGGATTGGGTTGCGCAGGTTGTCGAGTGGCAAACGGAGGACTTCGCCGCGGGTGGCTTTCGGCCGGACCAGGGCTTCCTGTGTCTGATGCCGAGCGGCCCGCATGGTGTTGGCTATTTCTCCCGGTTGGTTTCTGAGCGGCTCGGCGCGGTCTTCCACGCGATCGACATCGATCCACGCTGGGTCAAAAAGATCGCCGCTCGCAACGCGGCCGGGGAAGTGGCTGCCTACATCGACCATGTCATCGAGCAGGCAGTGTTCGTTCTCCAGACGCAGAACGTTGCGAACTTGCATACCACTCCGCCACTGCTTGAGGCCATTGCCCGACAGGACCACGTGGTCGACCTGGTCAACGACAAAATCCGTTACCTGTTGCTCAGCGGTGCGCATGTGGATGCCGACACACTCGACCTGCTTCGTGACATCTTCCCGGTGACGACGATCACTATGGCCTTCGGCAGCACGATGGTGCTGTCCCAGGCGGTCACTCGGACGACCGACGGCGGCTCGTTCGTCTTCGACCCGCGCACACCATACGTGGTGTTCTGGGTCGTCGATCCCGGCACCGGAGAACAAGTGCCGTATGGACAGCAGGGCCAGGTGGTGATGAACCACATCAGTAAGGGAATGTTCATACCGAACAACCTGGAACGCGATCTGGCAATCCGGATGCCCGGGCCGGCAGGGCAACTCAGCGACTCGGTCAGTGAGGTTCGGCCGGTGACCACTTTCGAGGGCGAGGCCGTGGTCGAAGGCGTGTACTAAGCATGGCACGTGAAGAGGCAAGTCTCACAGCCGGTTTAGCGTTTATCGATGCGCTCGGCGCAGGCGGCGAATACCGAACGCGCAAGCGTGATGTGATCACCAGTACCGCCGGCGTCGCGGTCGCCGAGTTGAGCATGGTTCCACCGCTGTATGTTTCGCGCACCCTGGCCGCACAGCGCAAGGTCGCGCCGCTGCCGGTCGCGCAGCGCGAAGCAGCGCTGCCCAACGCGGCCGACATCTTTGCCTACGGCGTCATCGCCGATCTGGACTTCGAGGCCTATGTTGGCCTGGCCAGCCGGATTTCGGGGCTGCCGATCGGCGTGGCCCGCGCCGGGGCACGCAGCGTCGCCGACTCTGTCAGGTGCGCATTCGATGCGGTGCGGCCGGCTCGTCCAGTGGGCGCCGCGCTCGACTGGCGCGAGGAGCGCACCCGCAAGGGCAGTGCGGTGTGGGCACGGCGGGGGGAGGTGTTTGCCGTGCACGCGGCTGGAAACGGCCCCGGCGTGCACGGCCTGTGGCCCCTTGCACTCGCGCTGGGCTACCGGGTCGCGGTGCGTCCGTCGCGCCGCGAGCCGCTAACGGCGCACCGGCTGGTGTATGCCTTGCGACAGGCGGGATTTCGTCCCGAAGACGCGGTTTACTTGCCCACCGACCATATCGGCGCCGACGAGATCATCCGGTCGGCCGACCTCGCCATGGTGTACGGGGGTCAAGAGGTTGTCGACAAGTACGGCAACGATCCGACGGTGATCGTGAACGGACCGGGACGCACCAAAATCGTGATCACCGCCGACCGGGATTGGCGTGACTACGTCGATCTCATCGTCGACTCGATCGCCAACCTCGGCGGGATGGCGTGCGTCAACACCACCGCGGTGCTCTGCGAGGGAGATCCTGCGCCATTAGCCCAGGCGATCGCCGAGCGGTTGGCAACGATTGAGCCGCTGCCCACTGATGACGAGCGATCGATCCTGCCCACCCAGCCCCTCGATAAGGCGCAAGCCCTGGCGAACTATCTGGCGGCGAAGGCCGCCGGATCAACGCCGCTGCTCGGCGCCGACCGGGTGGTGGCCGCACTCGGCGACGGCTGTGCCGCGCTGCGTCCGGCCGTGCACCTGATGACCGAGCCCGACGTGGACAAGCTCAATGCCGAGCTGCCCTTCCCGTGTGTCTGGGTGTCGTCGTGGTCGCGCGGTGCTGGTATGGAGCCGTTGCGACATTCACTGGTCGTCACCGCGATCACCGGTGACGAAGAGCTGATCGACAACCTGCTGGCTGAACCGACGATCTCTAATGTCTACTGCGGCCGCCACCCGACCTACTACACGGCAGCCGGGATCCCGCACGACGGGTTCCTGGCGGACGCTTTGATGCGCAATAAAGGCTTCATCAGGGATTAGCGGGGACTGACGCCTCAACTCACCTCTCGGGTGAGCCGGCACCGCCGCGGTCCGGGCGCGGCACGAGTGTAGGTGGGACCAACTGCCCCGGCTGGGGCCAATTACTGAAGGCCTCGGCGTAGCTATGACTCATCAGCTCGAGCACGGTGGCCCCACGGGTCGGTGGTGTAGGCCAGCGTCCATGGCCGGCCGGGTACGAATTCGTACGGCGCTGCCAGCAGCGTGCCGCCCTGGTCCACGATGTGGTCAACCATGGCCTGAACATCTGGGGGGTGATGCAGAGATGCCATAGCCCGCGGTCGAACCACAACGCCCGCTCCTGCGGCGACTGCGGTCCGTGGGTTGGCGGGTCGATGAACTGGAAGAGCTCGATACCCACGGAATTACCGCTCAGCAGATGCGCCTGCCAGGCTCGGCGGAACCGGCTGCCGAACAGCGACGCGGCCTCTGTGTGGCCAGCGGCGTGTGAACTCTGGCCGGCCGGCTTGATCGTCCGTCGAGCGGTCGCAGACTCTGCCGGTAGCGGTCAGCGGCTCAGCCTCCGAAGCCTCCGCTTGGAGATGCGACCACTGTTGCCGGCCCGGCGGGGCCTGCGCCCGCGCCAACGCGACCGGCCGCAAACGCCGCTCCCTTGTCAACCATCGCCCCGTCGCCGGCGTAGGTGTCGTGCGCGGCGAAATTCAGCCCGTCAGAGCAGACCGGGTCCTCCGGAGCGCACACCTTGATGGTCTTGGACGCATACAGCGGGCCGATGACGACCGGCGGTTCGCCGAGGAAGTTCATGGCCCGAGCGTTCGGCGTGCCGAAGAGCACGACCGACGAGACGTGGTTGGCCACTTCGGGGTCCATCGGTTTGGGGACCGTCGCAGGGTCGATCCCGTCCGGTACGGCGGGCGAGGTGACAAAGCCCATCACGGCCGCGCCCTGAGAGTAACCGCCGAGCACCATCTTGGTGTTGGGGCAGTCATGCGCCATCGAAACCACATGGGCGCCCGCGTCTCTAATACCGTCGAGGCCGGTGTCCCACTGGTCGGTGGCGGGGTAGTTGACCGGATACACGTCCAACGACTGTCCGCCAACGCGTGGGCGCAGGGAGTCGACGAAGGCCTGGCCGGTCGGGCCCACACCGGGAGGCTCGCCGGTACCGCGCGCGAACACCACCTGCACGTCCGGACACTGGGCGGAGGCGGAGGGGAGGACAGAACCGACGAGGGCCGAAGCGCTCAGGCCCGACGCTGCAACTACTGCAGGACCAAGGAAACGAGCGATGTGACGTGCGATCATGCCGCAATTGTGCCCTGAGAACCCCCTGCCTAAACAGGGAATTTCTGGAAATAACGGTAAGTTCACAAATTCGCTGCACATCGCCCCGAGACGGGCTGAGATAGTTTGCGTGCGACGCGCACCGCATGACGCGGCCGCTCGCCCGGCGGCGGTCTCGACGAGATAGCTAACACCGGGGCGGAGCGCGGGCCCGGACTGCGATGTGGTCTGCTAGCTGTAGTTACATGCAGTTCGAGTGAATGCAGCAGCAAGGTTGAACGTAATAGCGCAGGCCCTGAATAAGGCCATTGACCGGTTGAGCAACCCGCCGCGGGTGTCGGACCCCGACAAGCTGCGCGGCGCGGTTGCCGGCAAGACCGTATTGGTGACCGGCGCATCCTACGGAATCGGCGAGGCGACCGCGCGCAGGTTGGCCGCAGCGGGAGCGACCGTGCTTGTTGTCGCTCGATCGGCGGACAGGCTCTGCGATCTCGCCGCGTCGATCAATGCCGGCGGCGGTCAAGCGGTTGCCTACCCGGCCGATCTCACTGACGAAGGCGCCGTCAGCGCGCTGACGAAGCAGATCACCGAGAAGCACGGTGCGCTCGATATTGTGGTGAGCAATGCCGGCAAGTCATTGCGCCGCTCGCTGCATCACCAGTACGACCGGCCGCATGACTTTCAACGCACCATCGACATCAACTACCTGGGGCCGATCTGGCTGCTGCTAGGACTGCTGCCGGCCATGCGCGAGAACGGCAGCGGGCATATCGTGAACGTTTCCAGTGTCGGCGTGCGCGTCGTGCCGGGTCCGCAATGGGGCGCCTACCAGGCCTCGAAGGGTGCTTTCGATCGCTGGCTGCGTAGCGTGGCTCCGGAACTGCACGCCGACGGGGTGGACGTCACCTCGGTCTACTTCGCGCTAGTGCGTACCCGGATGATCGCACCCACGCCGATCCTCGGCCGACTTCCCGGCTTGTCGCCCGATGAAGCCGCCGACGCGATCGCCAGGGCGGTCATTGAACGGCCCCGCACCATCGAACCGCCCTGGCTCTGGCCGGCCGAGCTGGCCTCGGTGCTGCTGGCCGGGCCTGCCGAGCGTGCGGCCCGGCTGTGGTACGGCCGGTTCTTCGCCGATTCCGACACCCGCGGGGTGCAACGGTGATGACCGCGAGTGTGGTTACCACCGGCGCCCGGGCGCTGCTGCACTCCGGACTGCTCAGTCCGCCTTCACCGGTCGCGGGTTTCCGGCTCATTCGTGAGGCGCACCGAGGCGGCACCAATCCCTACACCCTGTTGGCGGTCACGGCGGCTCGGTGGCCGGACCGGGCCGCGATCATCGACGACGACGGCGTCCTCAGCTACCGCCAGCTGCAGTCAGCGACCGAATCCCTTGCGTGTCAATTGTCCGGCGATGGTGTTGGTCCCGGCCAGGCGGTTGGGGTGATGTGCTGCAACGGACACGGTTTCGTCGGGGCGGTCTTCGCCGCTGCGCTAGTGGGCGCCGACGTTGTCCTCGTCAATACTGATTTCCGTACCGATGCGCTGGCGGCCGCGTTGAGCGCGCATCAGATCACAACGATGATCGCTGACGACGAATTCGCGGCGCGGGTCGCGGCCGCCGATGAATCGGTCGTCGTTGTCGACCCGGCGACGGTCACTGCCCACGAGGGTGACGCGCGTCCCGACGTGGCCGCCCCCGGCCGGATCGTGCTGCTCACCTCTGGCACCACGGGCAGGCCTAAAGGAGTGCCGCGCACACCGCAGATGCGTTCCGCGGTGGGCGTCTGGGTGACGATCCTTGATCGCACCCGGCTACGTACCGGGTCGCGGATCTCGGTGGCGATGCCGATGTTTCACGGGCTTGGCCTTGGCATGCTGATGCTTACGGTCGCCCTTGGCGGCACGCTACTCACCCAACGCCACTTCGACGCCGAAGCCGCGATCGCGCAGGCATCGCTGCATCGCGCCGACGCATTCACAGCGGTGCCAGTCGTGCTCGCGCGCATCCTCGACTTACCGCAGCGTGTGCGGGAGCGAAACCCGGTGCCCTACCTGCGGGTGGTGTTGTCCAGCGGCGACCGGCTCGACCCCACCCTCGGGCAGCGGTTCATGGATGCCTATGGCGACGTTCTATATAACGGTTACGGCTCCACCGAGGTCGGCATCGGCGCCCTCGCGACACCAGCGGACCTGCGCGATGCTCCCGAAACCGTCGGGAGACCGGTCGCCGGCTGCCCCGTGCGCATCTTCGACAAAAACGACCGACCCGTCGGTCCGCGCGTCACCGGACGCATCTTTGTCGGCGGCGAGCTGGCCAGTGAGGGCTATACGGGCGGCGGCGCAAAAACCATCGTCGACGGTATGACGAGCACGGGCGACATGGGCTACCTCGACAATGCGGGTCGGCTCTTCATCGTCGGTCGCGAAGACGACATGATTATCTCCGGCGGTGAGAACGTCTACCCGCGTGCGGTCGAAAACGCCCTCGCCGAGCACCCCGACATCGCCGACAACGCGGTCATCGGTGTCCCCGACGAACGGTTCGGTCACCGACTGGCCGCGTTCGTGGTCCTGCAACCAGAGAGCGACATCGATGCGCCGGCGATACGGGAGTACTTGAAGGACAAAGTCTCGCGCTTTGAACAGCCCAGGGACATCAACATCGTCAGCAGCATTCCGCGTAATCCGACGGGCAAGGTCCTGCGCAAGGAGCTGCAAACCTGAAGCGATGGCCGCCCGGCCACCCAGCCGCCACATCAGTACCGTGCGCCACCACCACACGATCCGAAGGTTGCCTATTGGTCCTGAGCGGGTTCCAGCGCAGCGACCCGTTTGGCCAGCCAATTGGGCGCCAGCACCGAGACGGCGGTAGCGCCCGCGGTGGCACTGATGACACCGCTCCAGGCGACCGGACCCAGCGGTGTGCAACCGAAGAAGTGGCTGACGCCGGGAGTTTGGACGATGGCGACCAAAACACCCGCGCTGCCCAGCGCCGTGCCCAAGACGAGCGGGCTGTGGCGGCGCGTCAGCAGGGTTTGTGCGAGCTGAGTTGTCACCAGTGCAGTGAGACCCATTGTGGCCGTGCGGCGTTCGGTGCCGAAGGTCCAACGCCCAATGGCCCATGCTGCCGTTGCGCCGGCGGCCGTGACGGCGCCGCGGGTGACGATCTGGCGCATCAGCGGTGCGTCGAGTGACGGGGCCGGTTCGGCCAGCGTCGCACGCTGGAATGCGCGGTGCAGCTCTTCGGCGTCGCGGCCGACTCCACCCTCGGCCTCGTCGGGCTGGGAATACTGCGGGGTGACGGCAACGGCAAGCGCGGGGAACATGTCGGTGAGCAGGTTCACCAACAGCAGCTGACGGGTGCCCACCGGTGCTCGGCCGGTGCCCAACGCAGTCCCGATGATGGTGAAGAGCACTTCACCCACATTGCCGCCGACCAGAATGCTCACCGCATCTCGTACGCCGCCCCACATACCGCGGCCCTCGACCAGCGCATCGAGCAGCACGCCCAGATCTTGGTCGGTGAGAACGATGTCGGCGGCCCCGCGCGCGGCCGACGAACCGCGACCGCTCACCCCGATGCCCACATCGGCCATCCGGATCGCGGCAGCATCATTGGCCCCGTCGCCGACCATCGCTGTCACCTGCCCGCAGGCCTGCAGCGCCGCGACGATCTGCACCTTTTGTTCCGGGCTGACGCGGGCGAAGACCTGGACGTCGGCGGCGACTTTGGCGCGGTCGTCCTCGTCGAGGGCGGCGAGTTCGGCTCCGGTTATCTCGCGCGCATCCGACGGGAGCCCCAATTGATGGGCGATCGCGCGTGCGGTGACCGGATGATCGCCGGTGATCAGCACCACCCTGCGATTGGAATCCAGCAGTGCCTCGATCAGTGGCCGCGCCGATGGTCGCGCGGTGTCCGCCAGACCGACGTAACCGATCAACTCGAGATCGTGTGCGGCGGCGTCGACGGCATCGGCATCGGTGTCCTCCTCGGCTGTCCCGTGGTCCCAGCGGCGCTGCGCCACCGCCAGCACGCGCAGGCCCTGCTCGGCGAGGCGCAATACCAACGACTCCGCATGATCATGGTGGTCGGTGTCCGAATCAGCGAACCGGCAACGCGGCAGGATCTGCTCGGGAGCGCCCTTCACTATCAGCAGCGGTCCCGAGTCAGCGCTTGTGGTGCCGATCGCGGCGGAGTAGCCACGACTGGATTCAAACGGTACTTCCGCGAGTACGGTCCAGCCCGAATCCTCCTGGCCGTCAAGGGATTGCGCCGCCGTCAGGATTGCCTCATCGGTGGCATGCGCATGCCCCTGCCCGTTATGGGGCTGAGTGCAGGCGCGAGCGGCGGCCCGCAGCACCCCGGCGGCCCTCGGGTCGGCGGCCTCGGGGAATGGACCCTCTGCACTGGTCGCGTACGGCACACCACAAACGACACGCAGATGGTTTTCGGTGAGCGTGCCGGTCTTGTCGAAACACACCGTCTGGACCCGGCCCAGCGCTTCGACCGCGCGTGGCGTCCGGACCAGTGCTCCACGCCGCGACAAACGCTGGGCGGCGGCAAGCTGGGCCAGGGTGGCCACCAACGGCAGGCCCTCAGGAACGGCGGCCACCGCAATTGCGACGCCGTCGGCGACCGCTTGACGCAGCGGCGCATGGTGCGCCAAAGCCAAACCGGCCACCGCGCCGCCGCCGGCGAGCGTCAGCGGAAGTACCTTGCTGGTCAACTCTCGCAGCCGTGCCTGCACTTCCAGCCGCCGATTCGACATCGGCGATCGCCGAAATGGCGCGCTGCGCAGCGGTGCCGGCACCGGTGGCCACGACAATCGCCCGAGCATGCCCGGCGACAATGGTGCTGCCCTCGAACAGCATGCTGGCCCGATCAGCATCGGCGACGGCGACGGGCTCAACCTGCTTGTCCACCGGCAACGACTCACCGGTGAGGAAAGACTCGTCGACCTCAAGGTCCTCGGCCACCAGCAGACGTGCATCCGCCGGTACCACCTCCGGAGCGGCCAGGTCGATGATGTCGCCCGGGCGCAGTGATTTCGCGCTCACCGTGGCTGTTCGCTCGGTGGTACGGGCCGCTTCCAGCCGGCGGCGCGCTGTCGCCACCGCCGGGAGAACCACGCGGCGCGCGTGTTGGTCCTGTTCGGCGAACAGTTCGGCGATCGCCGCCTCGGCCCGCAACCGTTGCAACCCACCGGCTATCGCGTTGGCAGTCATCACGCCCGCGACCAGCAGCGCGTCGACGTTACTGCCGACGATCGCTGAGGCTGCTGCTCCTACCGCCAAGATGGGAGTCAGTGGATCGGCGAGCTCGGCCCGCGTCGCGGCCAGCAGCCGCCCCACTTGGCTTGCCGGCCCGCGGAGCGGCGCCACAACCGGGTTGTAGGACAGGTCGTCGAGAAGCTGTCGCCAAGGCGCGACACCGGGCTCGACAGCCAAGGGTCGCGTGCGGCTGGCCAGCCGCGAGTAGACGATCTCCGGGTCCAGGGCATGCCAGGCGGTCAGCGGCTGGGGCGTGGGATCGGGCAGCCGGAGCACCCTGGTGGCCGAGAACGCGCCCGATACCACAGCGGCTCCGGCAGCGGCGTTAACCGGATTGAGCCAGCGCTGTATTGCGAATGGGCTGACGGTGCGCGGGTCACCGGTGACCAGCAACAACCCGGCCAACGTGCTGCCGCCCTTCGCGAGACGCACCGACGATTCCGTGGCCTCCCGGGCTACCGGCAGTGCCAACATGATCCGCACCGCCGCGGCCAGATCGGTGCCGGTGATGATGTCCGCGGTCCAGGGCGTCGCCGCTTGCGGATCGTCCAGTGCGACCCCCACGTCGGCGATGGCCAGGGCCGCCAACGTGTCGGTCGATGCGAAGTCCCGGTGCAGCGCGGTGATCAGCAACACGGGTCCGCGATCCGTCCGCAGGTCACGCACCAACTTCAGCAACGGCGTGCCCGCCGGATGAGTCACGGCGACACTTGCGGTCAGATCCTCGGTGCCGGCAACGTGGCGCAGAACCACCCGGGCGCCGGTCCGGTGCGCGATCTGCAGCAGCGGGATTGCGAAGGGGTCGACCTCCCATCCCACATCGACGCTGCCGACGCGTTCGCCATCGACCACGAGGTCGGCATGTTCGAGACCTTGGGCGGGCGCCGCCGACGGCTCTTGCGTCCGAACCCATCGCAGGCGAGCTCCGGTGGCCGGTAATTCATCGGGGTCCGGCTCAGGTGCCTCTTCACCGTGCAGCAGGGCGTCGGCGACCTCGTAGACTCGGTCCTCGTCCCAGCCGGGTATGTCTCCTCGCGCCTGCAACACGGCGCGGTTGTCACCGCGCAGCGCCGCCCCGTCGATGACGATCACCTTCACCCGATCCAGCCGGCGCAGCGCGCCCGGGTCGAGGATCAGTTGTCCGGCGTTGGCAAGCCCACGGCCCAGAATGGCGGCAAACGTCTGCCGGCCCACGTGCGCGGCTCTCGGCACCGCGGCCAAGACCGCGCCGGCCGCGTCTTCGGTGCCACCGCCGGCCAGCAACGCAGTTGCTGCGGCGATCAACGAAGCGTTCGCGGCCTGAGCGGCGTACTCCTCCACGGGCCCCGCCATTGATCCCTTCGCGGTGTCGATGGCTGCGTCGACGGCTCCGCCAACCATGACGTGTGAAGCCTCACCCACGGCTGCGCCCGCCCAGTTGTGCCGCGGGGCCTGCGATTTGGGCCCGGCTGACGAGATGACAGGGACCACCGGGGCTTGCGGCCGCTTCGGCGAGGCCAACTCGGGCTCGCGCTCTCGCCACCTCTGGCGATGAGCGGCGGCTTCGGAGATCTGAAGGCTGCGTTGTGCCAGATCCAGCATTGGTGTGCCGATCGCCTGCGTCAGCCCGTTGGCCACCGCTGCCGAAGCACTCAGTGCGATGTCCGTGCCCACTCGACCCAGCCGCGATTCCATCACGGCCACAATCCGCGGTTGATGATTCAGCAGAGCGGCCGCAGCGCGCGCGCTTCGCGGCGCGACCGGCAGCCGGCCCAACCAGCCGGTCACCGCGGCGCCGATTGCCGCCACGTCCATTGCCGCAGCGGTGAACGGTACCAGGATCGCCAACGGGTTTCCCGGGTCGGCGAATGGCGCAGTCCGGGATGCCGACTTCGGGGCTACCAAAGTTAAGTCCGCGGCAACGCTACAAACCGTTTCCCGTACCTCATCCAGGACGGCGTCGCTGTCGGCCTCACTCTCGAGTTCGATGACAAGCCGGCCAAGTGCGCCCTCGACATGGGCCGTGGCCACTCCCGCAATCCTGCGCACCGGCTCCTCCACCGCCGGCGCATGCTCGTGCCAGCCGGGGAAGGGCAGCAACGGATCCAGGTCCAGATGCACTCGCCGCCCGCTCTGCCAGCGCACCGGCGGCGTGACGCCGCCGGAGGAGCCGTTGGCGGAACTGCCGAGCCCGATTGCCCGGCCCGTCGTATGAGCCATCGACTGAACTACTGGGCCGGCCAGTTCCGCTACCGGGCTGGCCAACGTCTGCAGAGCGCCCGCGGCGCCAGTCGCAGTGGACACACCTGCTCGCACTACCTGCGCGGCTCCGCCGGTCATGCCAGCGACGACGCTGGTTACGCCCGGAATCTTCACTCAGTCACCCTTCAAATACGTCTACCGCGCCTAATGATCCTGGCGTGTTAGGGACCTGTCCACATTTGGGTCGGGAGGCAGACCGTGCGACGACACCGATGACTACGGCGGGTCGGGATTTCCCTTAATTATCAGCGGGTGCAATCGCTTCCCTGGCGGAAAGCTTACCGGGTTGAAGGCAAACCAAACGCGCGGAATAAGCGCGAGTCCAGGAAGACGGTGATGGTGGCGATCCCGGTGGCGCCCGTGGTGAGCACGTGGATGGAATGGGCCCGCATGACCTGGTCGGCACTGCGCCGGTACTCGGCAACGGCGGGTTGCGCGTTTGCGGCCGTCGGGATCATCACGATATCGCCGACCTTGCTAAAAGCATGCGCGGCAAGGAACCGCAGCACCGTGTTTCGCCCGGTGAACCATACAGGCAGCGGTGGCATTTCGAGTTCGACGTCGGCTCGCAGCAGCTCGGTGAGGGCGGCCATATCCGCGTTTTCGAATGCCGCGCAATAGCGATCGAGCAATTCACGACGCTCGGCGTCGTCGGGCTCGGACATGCTTTCCTCGGTCAAAGAGAGCTCGGCGAGACGAGCCGGTGCCCGCTGCAGCGTGCTGTTGACCGCGGCCGGTGTGGTTTCCAGAAGCTCGGCAACCTAGGCGGCGCGGAACTGCACGACGTCCCGCAGGATCAATACGGCTCGCTGACGCGCCGGAAGCTCCTGGAGGGCCGTCATCACGGCCAGCCGCACGCTTTGCTTTGCGGTGACGTCGTCTTCGGGGGTCAACCTGTCGGGAATTGGCTCAAGCCACTCATGGGGGCCGGCCTTCCCGTCCAGACTGTCATCCGGGTCGATCGAGCCGTCGCCCAGTCCGGCCGGCAGCACGCGGCGGGCGCGGTTTTCCAGCGCGCTCAAGCAGGCGGTCGTCGCGATGCGGTACAGCCAGGTGCGCAACGCCGCGCGTTCCTCGAATGCCTGATAACCACGCCAGCCCCGCAGATAGGTCTCTTGGACGAGATCTTCGGCGTCATGCACCGAACCAAGCATGCGGTAACAATGCGCGATCAACTCGGCACGAAAAGGGCCCGCCTGCTCGATGAAATCTTCCTGAGCCGGCACGATGGTTCGGTGAGCCTGACCCCACTGATCCCAACGACTCCCGTCCGGCGCGCAACAGCTAAGGAAGGTATTCGTCAGCCAACATAATTGGTGTTCCAGGCCCAAATAACACGAATGCGCGGTAGCCGTCGAACGGCTACTCGCGCAATATTCCGCTTAGGAAATTCGATCTATAAAATTCGGTGGTTCGCCTTTCCGACGTGGTACCCGGCCGGGAAAGACTTTTCGATGACCTGCAGCTGGTGGTCTACCCTGGACTCGAGCTCGAGGACCACGCAGCTGTCGCCGACGGCCTTCGATTCGAGAACTATGTACCGCTGGCCGCAGTCCGTGATCGGATCACCTGAGTGCAATGTTTCGACGGGCACTAATTCCGGGGTTCCGTGTGACTCCACCCGTCACACGTTAGGTTAATTCCGCGAGTGAGGGAATAGTTTCCTGGTCGCTGTCGATGTCGTGGACGTCCCTGGACGTCCGATTCACCGTTGAAAGCGGCGCAACAACGCTAAGTTTTGTCAGCCCCGCGCTGCTTGAAGAACACGCTGACGCGAGAGATCAGGCCGTCCCAATCGTGTGCGGCCAGGCACTCCAAGTAGCGCTCAATCACGCCGGTGCTGACCCCGGTCACGTCAAACACCGTAAGCCAACGCAGTGGAACAGGAAACAGGGGCGCAATACCTTGGCTGAAGCGCTGCGCCGCGGCCGGCGACGCAGGCAAGAATAGTGCGATGAGCGGACCCAGCGCACCGGACTCGCCGCCCGCGGCGCCGAGCTGTTACCGGCATCCGGGTCGCCCGGCCTATGTCCGCTGCAACCGGTGTGAGCGTTATATCTGCGCGGACTGCATGCGCGACGCCGCCGTCGGTCACCAGTGTGTGGAATGCGTCCAGGCGGGTGCCCGGACGATTCGACGGCCCCGGACGCGTTTTGGCGGGCGGCAGCGGTCGGTCACGCCGGTGGTCACCTATGCCCTGCTCGCGATCAACGTGCTGGCATTCGTACTGCAGATGGCGTCGGGGAATTTGGAAAAGCAGCTCACCCTGTGGCCACCGGCCGTCGCCGACGGCCAGCTCTACCGCCTGGTGACCGCGGCGTTCTTGCACTACGGCGCCACGCATTTGCTGTTGAATATGTGGGCGCTGTACGTCGTGGGTCCGCCGCTCGAAATGTGGATGGGCCGACTGCGATTCGGCGCGCTGTATGCACTGAGCGGGCTGGGCGGTTCGGTACTGGTCTACCTGCTGTCGCCGCTCAACACGGCGACGGCGGGTGCCTCGGGCGCAATTTTCGGCCTTTTCGGTGCCACGTTCGTGGTGGGGAAGCGGCTGGCCCTCGACGTCCGCTGGGTTGTCGCAGTGATTGCGATCAACTTGGTTTTCACTTTCGTCATTCCGGCGATCAGTTCGCAACTGATCAGCTGGCAGGCGCATGTGGGCGGGCTGGTCACGGGTGGGCTGGTCGGCGCGGCCTACGTTTACCCGCCGAGGCAGCAGCGGAACCTGATCCAAGCCGCAGTGACGATCATCGCCTTGGTGGTGTTCGCCGCGCTGATCTGGTGGCGCACGGCCGATCTGCTTCAGGAGTTTTCGGGATGAGCTGGTGGATCGCCCAGGCCGAGCGAACGCTGACACAAGAAGTGCCCGCGCCACCGGACCGGGTCCGCGATTTCTATGTGAACTTGGACAACATCAAGCTTGTCCACCCACTGATCGTGTCCGTGGAAGCGTTGTCCCGCAGCGAAACCCCGGACGGCTACCTCCAGAGCTATCGTGTGATAGACCGGATTCCCTTGGGGCCATTCACTATAAAGATCACTTACCGGGCACGGCTACAGGTGCCCGCCGACGGCGACGTGATGACCGAGGCCGATCAGTTTCCCCGGGTCCGCCTGCGCGGAACGGTGAGTTTTGAGCCGATCGAGGCCGGCACCCGTGTCACCGAGCGAATCCGGATAGCCGCGCCCCGGTTGCTGGGCCCGATGACGACGCGCGAAGCGGTCAGGGCACACATCGCGATGTTGGCGGGCATCCGGCATCACTTTGAATCCGGATGACTAACGGGGCTTCCACTCCGAGGTCAGCGCCAACTCCGAAAGGTACTTCGTCGAGCTCCAGCCGCCGTCGACGACGATCGTCTGGCCATTGATGAAGGCACCGCCGGGCGAGCACAAGAACGCGACGGTGCTCGCAACATCCTCGACCGTCCCCAACCGCTGATGCGGTGTCATCTCGGTATTGATCCTCCGAAACCGTTCGTCCTGCAGGCGATGTTCGGTCATCGGCGTCTGGATGACGCCGGGAGCCACCGCATTACATCGTATGCCCTGTGACCCGTATTGGCAGGCGATGTGGGTGGTCAGCGCCGTGAGCCCGCCCTTGGCCGCCGAATAGGCGCCGCCGCGAAGACCGCCGACGACAGCGAAGGTTGACGTGACATTGATGATCGCTGCCCCGGGCCGCATGTGCGGCAGCACCTCGCGAATCAGGCGAAATGGGGCGCGCAGCATCAAACCGAGGAAATGGTCCAGGGATTCGTCATCGGTCTCATGTACCGGCTTGGGACTGCCAATACCGGCGGCGTTGACCAAGAAGTCGATGTGACCCCATCTGTCAACCGCGACATCCGTGATTCGCCTGGGCGCATCATCGTCGGTGAGGTCGAGGGCCAGTGTGGCCACCCGGTCTGGGTCGCCGACTTCTTGCGCCAGTTCGGCAAGCTTGGCCTCGTTTCGTCCCGACGCCAGCACCGCCATACCCATCTCGGCGAGCTTGACCGTGCAACCGAATCCGATCCCACCGCTGGCCCCCGTTATGACCGCTACCTGCATCTCACTGGCCTGCTTCCATTAGTGCCGCTCTGATCTGATGTTTCAGTATTTTCCCCGCATCGTTTTTGGGCAGGAAATCCCAAAACACCAGTTGTTCAGGCGCTTTGAACCGCGCAACTCCGGACTGCTCTAGGAAGCTGCGCAGGCTGGCTAGGTCCAGTTCGGGGTCCGGCCCCGGCGCAGCCGCGGGCACGACCACAGCACACGCCCGTTCTCCGGTCCGGTCGTCGGGCAACCCGACGATGGCGATCTCGGCGATGCCGGGGTGGCCGGTGAGGACGTCTTCGACTTCCTTGGGCGAAATGTTCTCACCGTTGCGGATGATGATGTCTTTGGCGCGTCCGGTGACCACGAGGTACGCATCGTCGACCCAACGTGCCAGATCTCCGGTGCGGAAGTATCCTGCGTCGTCGAAAGCTTCGGCTTCGTCCTCGGGATGCTGGTAGCCCATCAGCATCTGTGGCCCGCGTACGTGGATCTCCCCACCGACGAGCTTGACGTCGGCCAGGCCGACGTGTCCGTCGGTGTCGGCGGCGTGATCGACGTGCTGGACAGACCCGACTGTCGTGACCGGTACTTCTGTCGAGCCGTAAACACGACTGACGATCGCTGACTCGAAATAGTCTGCGGCCGTGCGTATCAGCGATGGCGACACGGCCGCACCGCCACAGATGAACAGCTTTAGCTCGGGCAGATAAGTACCGGCGCGCTGCGCGGCGGCGAGCATTTGCTCCAGAAACGGTGTCGCCCCGGCCATATGGGTACAGTGCTCGGCTTGCATGAGCCGGACTGCCTCGTCGCCGTTCCACCTGTCCATCAGGATCGCGGTCGTGCCCAGCAGCAGCGGGCATTCGAACGCGTAGATGGAGCCACCGATATGAGCGATCGGCGACGCAACCAGAAATCGGTCGCCCTGCTCGACAAGCCAGTGATCACGGATCTGGCAGATCAGTGCGTGGATCGAATTATGGCTGTGGAGTACACCTTTCGCGCGTCCGGTGGTCCCAGAGGTGTAGAGGATCATGCGCACGGCGTCGGGATTCAGTGTGGGCAGTCCTCTGGGAGCGGCCTGCTCGTTCAGCAGCGATGCAAATGGGATATAGCGCCCACCGGAATCCCCCCGCACCACCACGACATCCGGCGGCGATTCCATCTGGGCGGTCACCCGGCCCAACATCGCGGTGTAGTCGTGCCGGCCGAAATACGACGGGACAAAAACCATGCGGCTGTCGGCGTCTTCGAGGATGAAACGTAGTTCGCGGTCCCGCATGGACGGCAGGATGGGGTTGGCCACCATTCCCGCCATCGTTGCGGCCAGGTAGATCACAGTGGCCTCGTGCCAGTTGGGCAACATGAAGGACACCACGCTGCCCGGGGGAATCCGAGAGTGCAGCGTATGGGCCAACGTCGTTGCCTGCCGGTAGAGGCTCTGGCAGTCCAGCCGTCGATCACCGTCGACCAGCGCCACTCGTTGCGGTGTGCGCTGCGCGGCCTCGCGCAGCGCGTCGGCCAGCGTGCTCCGAACCCACCAGCCGCGTGCGTAGGCGTCGGCGGCACGTTCGTCGTCCCAACGAATCCGTCGGCCGTCAATCAGCTTTGTGGTGACACCCATTGGCATTGCGGCAGCTTAGCCACGAACCCGTCGCATCGTCATCGAGTGACGGAAGCGGGACGCGGGATGGGTGTTGATCGTGACCTGGGCGACCTGCCCGTCAGAGGTCGTGTAGGTGCGTTGCACCTGCAGCGCAGGTGTCCCGGACTCGACGTCGAGGCTGTCCGCCAGTGCCGGTGGAATCAATACCGCCGCAATTTCTTGATGAACCTCAACGATGGTCAGGCCGAACAGGTCTTCAATCAGAGGGAAGATGGGACCTTCGTGGCGCTGCAATAGCCTGCCGACTCCGGCAAACGCGCGGTTGATGTAGTACTCGGTGCGACATAGCGCGGATTCCGACGACTCGGTACCTGTGGCCCGCCGGAAACCGCGGACGGTTAGCCACTGTTCGCCACTCGTCAGGCCCGTGCGGGTGGAAAGCTCATCGCCGATTGTGACCATGGCGATGGATTCGATGGCGAATCGCGCGCCGGTCGCAAATGCCAGCAGATCGTTGATCGACATGACGTGCTGAACGTAGGAATCCGTTGACGGCCGCGGTACTACGAGGGTGCCGGTTCGCGGCCGCGACGACACCAAGTTGTCTTCGCGCAGCCGGCGTAGTGCCTCGCGAATGGTGTAGCGGCTGACCGCAAACCGCTCACACAGTTCGTGTTCGGTCGGCAATTGCGATCCCACCGGATACACGCCCTCGACGATCTCTTTGCGTAAGGTGCGCGCGACCTGCAGGTAGCGATGATCGGCAACTTTGGTCTCCGGCATACGTTGCGCCCCTTCAGGACTCCCGGTGCAAGGCCAGCACACTGCCGTCGGCGTCCGCGGAGACATACAGCGTGCCGCCAGGCCCTGCGGTGATGCCGGCGAACGGCCCCTGCGGCCCGGAGAACGGCGGCATTCCGCGCAGTGGCTTGGGGACCACGCCGGGTGGTGCACCCACCGGTAGGTCCGATGCGATGATGCGTCGGACCCCGGTGTCCAGATCGAATGCGACGAGCTCCTTGGCGCCTGCGTCGACGACATAAAGTTGGCCGTCGAGCACGAGGATGCCCTGGGGTCGCTGCAGTCCGTCCAACACCGTGCCGGTCCCGTCCAGCTTGACCACCCGCCCGGCGCCTGCTTCGCTGACCAGACAAGCTCCATTGGGCGAGATTGCCACGCCAACGGGGTCGCTTAGTCCGGATGCGAGCACCTCGACAACCTGGCCGAGCGAGCCGGGCCGGATTGACAGCACCCGTCCCGCGCCCAGTTCGGCAGCCACGATGGCACCTGCGGGAGAGACTGCTACGCCGTAGAGCTGGTCGAAACCCTCTGCCAGCAACTCACTTTCGTTGCTGCCCGGCCGATAACGGGCCACTTGGCCGTTGGAGGTTGTGACGACGAACTCGCCGGCGCCCAAACAGGCCAGCCCACGCAGGAAGCCCGGATACCCTGGGCTGAACAACATTCCGGCGGTCTGCAGTGTGCCGGGCTTGATGGGCGACGACCCGCTTCCCCCGGCTCCGCCGCGCTCGCGATCGTCGCCGTCGGCGAGCAGGACGTAGAAATAGGTTCCATCCGCGATGTAGAGGTTGCCGTCGGCGCCGACCGCTAGATCCAGCGGCCAATTCAATCCGCCGGGCAGCACCGTCCGGGAATCGCCGCCACTGAGGATTTCGGTGATCTCGCCGGTGAAGTTCGAGACGAACAGCCGATCACCCACGAAGGTGAGGTTGTCCAGGCCGGGGGCCAGGGCCGCCAGCACGGTGCGCTCGCCGGTGCGGGGGTCGATGCGCAGTACCTGGCCACTGTGCACCTGGGTCGAAACGATGCACCCGCTGGAATCGAACTTCACCGCGTCGGGGACGCCAAGGTCGCCGGCAACCCGTTGAGGGTCGCCGCCGTCGGGGTCGATGCGCCAGATTTCGTTGGCTCCCATCACCGGGAAGTACAACAAGCCGTCGGGCCCGACCTCCATGGCGTTGGGCGACGGCGCATTCTCCAGCAGCACCCGCGGGGCGCCGCCGCTGCGATCGAGCTCGAGCAGGCGCCCGCCTTCCCGGCATTCGCCGATGAACAACCGGTCCCGGTGGAAAGTGATGCCATTGGCAGACGGTACGTCGTCGCGAAGCACCCGGGTGTGGCCTGCGGGGTCGCGCATACTCACCCGTCCGTCCATCACCTCGGTGGCGTAGAGGTTGCCGCTCGGGTCGAAGGCCACGTCGTCCGGCGCGATGATGTCGCCGCCCTTGGCGCTGATGATGTCCAGTTGACCGGTCGCTAAGTCCAGGGCACTGATCTGGCTGCCGGTCACCTGCGCGATGTAGATGCGGCCGTCCGGACCGGTGCGCAGACCGTTGGCTCCAAAGAGCCGGCTTGGCGGAGTCAGGCGCGTGAGGTTCCAGCCTTCGGCGAGGCTGGGCTGCCGCGGGGCCGAGTAGCGGCCAACATGGTGCGACGATCGGGTCATCACCGCTCGGACGATAGCAATCCCTCAATAGTCCAGACAATAGGCGTGACCGGATTGCATGCAGCCCTTGACGCGCTGGCCTTGATCGGAGAATCATGCTCTCTAATGAGTGCACGTCATTATCTTGTCCAGACAATTGTCTGATTCGGATGCAACGCGATCTTTTGGGCCTTGACGGGCGCATCGTCGTGGTATCCGGCGCCGCGGGCGGCGGTATTGGTACAACCGTCACGCGCATGGTCGCTGAGGCCGGGGCGACCGTGGTCGCGGTGAGCCGCGGCCAAGACAATCTCGACCGGCACCTCGGGCCCCTGCTGGCCGCGGGTCTGTCGGTCGTGCCCGTAGCGGCGGACGCTTCCACTGACGACGGCGTGAGCGCCGCGCTCGAGGCGGTGCGGCGCACGGACGGTGAACTTCACGGGCTGGTCAACGTCGCGGGTGGCGCGGATCCGTCGACGTGGATGCCGTCGACCCGGGTGACGCGCGGCGACTGGCGTGAACTGTTCACCCGCAACCTGGAGACGATGTTCTTCATGAGCCAGGCCGTGGCCGCGGAGCTGAGGCGCCGCAAACGTCCGGGCTCGATCGTTTCGATCTCATCGATCAGCGGGATGAATACGGCACCTTTTCACATCGCCTACGGCACGGCCAAAGCCGCGATCGTGGCGGCAACCCGCACCATGGCGCTGGAGCTGGCTACCGGTGGGGACGGGACGAACGCTATCCGGGTCAACGCCGTGGCACCCGGGGTGACTCAGACACCGGCGTCGGGCACTTATGTCGACGACGATCCCGAACGGGACCGTCGCGCCATTGCGATGGGACGGCGCGGGCATCCGGAGGAAGTGGCTGGTGCCATCTTGTTCCTGCTGTCCGACCTGTCGAGCTACATCACCGGACAGACGTTGCTGGTGGATGGCGGCCTGAACCTCAGGTGGGGGCACCTGAGCGCCGACAACACCTCCGCGTTTCTCAAGGATGAGGCCTTCCGCAGCGGCCATTACACGCTGGGACGAGACCTGAGCGGTTGGATGGAAAGGCAGGAGCAATGGACCCGACTGACGAGCTGACGGCGCCGGTCACCATCGGTGTCGACGCCTACATCTCCGAAGAGTACGCGCGCGCCGAGCGCGACAAGTTGTGGCGCAAGGTGTGGCAGCAAGTCGGGCGTGTCGAGGATCTGCCCAAGGTGGGCAGCTACCTCACCTACGACATCCTCGACGATTCGATCGTCGTGGTGCGCACGGGTCCCGATACCCTGGCCGCACACCACAACGTGTGCATGCACCGTGGCCGCCGCCTGGTGGACATCCCCGAGGAAGCCAAAAGTGCTTGCGGCCATAAGAAGTCGTTCGTGTGCGGGTTTCACGGCTGGACTTACGACCAGGACGGCACCTGCACTCACATCCCCGAGAAGCAGGACTGGCAGGGCGCGTTGACCCCGGGGAACACCCATCTGGCGCCGGTCAACGTCGACACCTGGGGCGGCTGGATCTGGATCAACATGGACCCGGGTTGTGAACCCTTGCGGGAATATCTTGAGCCCGCCGCCACCATGCTCGATCCTTTTCAATTGCAGGACATGCGCTGCAAATGGCGCAAGTGGCTGCATTTCGAATGCAACTGGAAGGTCGCCATGGAGGCCTTCAACGAGACCTACCACGTCGCCACCACGCACCCGCAGTTCAACAAATTCGGCAACTTTCGCGGGTGGGCCGCAGTGCAGGGAAAGCACAGCAACATCGGCTATGACGCGCCTAAAGGTCTGGAAGAGACCAAATCGAAGATCCGGCTGGGTACCGGTGCAGATCCGCGTATTTCGACGGCTGAGATGCAGGTGTACACGCTGGAGGAGACCAATGCCACGACCACCAAGACGCTGATGGAAGCGGCGCGTCGGTTGGTCGACGAGTTACCGGAAGATACGCCTGCCGGCCAGGTGCTCGAGCACTGGCTGTCGTCGGCGCGGCGTGACGACGCTGCGCGCGGCGTGGTCTGGCCGAACATCGACCCCGAACACCTGGCCAAGAGCGGCACCGCGTGGCAGATTTTTCCGAACTTTCAGATCGGGCAGGGCCTGACCACCGCGCTGTGCTACAGCGCGCGGCCCCACGGCTACGACCCCGACAAATGCATCTTCGAAGCCTCGTGCTATGAGCTCTATCCCAAAGGTGAAGAGCCGCAAACTGAATGGATGTATTCGCCGCCGGACGACCCGAACTGGCGCACCGTCCTGCCGCAGGACTTCTCCAATATGGCCGCCGTTCAGCAAGGCATGAAGTCGTTGGGATTCGCCGGCCCTAAGCCCAACCCGTACATGGAGCGAAGCACCGCAAACCTGCACCGTAACCTCGCCAAATACATGGGCACCGGTGCTCCCAAGGAACTCGCCTACGAACAAGAAAGAGGGATGGATCGATGAAAGTCAATCTTGGATTCGGATCGCACAACTCCCACGACTGGGACCGCGTGCTGGCCGGGGATTTCAGCCACCCGCCCGCGACCCCCGACTGGGAGTGCGTCCAGGCCACGCTCGCGATTGCCGATCTGGCCGAACCGCTCGGGTTCGACGGCATCTGGATGCCGGAGCACTGCGGGACACCGTATGGCATGACGCCCAACCCGATTCAGGCGTTGAGCTATTTCGCCGGACGAACCGAACGGGTCAGCCTCGGCACCTTCGTCGTCGTCGCGCCGTGGTGGCATCCGGTCCGGTTGGCGCACCAGATCGCCTACCTCGACATCCTCTCCAACGGCCGATACACGACGATCGGAATCGGCCGCGGGGTGTCGAAGGGAGAGTTCGACGCCGTCGGCGTACCCCGTGAGGAAAGCAGGCAGCGGTTCAACGAAACCCTCGACATCCTGCAGTTGGCGCTGTCCGGGGAGCGGTTCTCCTACGAAGGGGAGATCTTCACCGTTCCCGAGATGTCGCTTCGCCCCGAACCCCAAAGCCCCGACCTGTTTTCACGCATCTACAGCTCCTCTTCGACCGCCGAGTCGCTGGAGATCCTGGCACGCCGCGGAATGGTCCCACTCTTCGTGGGCAACAAGCCGATCGAGGACGCCGGACGAGAAGTGCAGAAGGTGAACACATTCCGCAAGGAAGAAGGTTTGCCGCCCTGCCAGCCGAAAAACGTCATGTTCATGTACTGCACGCCAAAGGCCAACGACGCAGCGAAATCCGAAGAGTGGATCTGGACGGCCAATCGGGACGTCACCGTGCACTACGGATTCGCCGACGCCTCGAACTTCAAGGGCGTCAAGGGCTACGAAGCCTATGCTGCCCGGGAAGCCACCGCTACGGCCGTTCTTGCGTCGTCGGTAACGGGTGAGGCCAAAGGTGGCCCGTCCAAGACCCCCGGCTATCACGCGTCGAATCTGCTCATCGGGACGCCAGAGGAGATTTTCAACCGGCTGAGTGCCGCGCAGAAAGCCTGCTCGTTCTGCGAGCTGACCATCGTCCCGCAGTTCGGCACCATGCCGTACGACGAGGCGATGGCCAGCACCGAGCTGTTCGCCAAGGAGGTGCTGCCCGCCGTGCATCAAATGGAAGCGCCGCTGCACGCCGCGGCGCTGCCGGAGAACGCTCTGGCATGACGAACCCCGATTGCCCGCCGACGCAGGTGCCGGAAGACGTCGACTTCGAGGCACTGCGCGAAAAGTACCGCCGAGAGCGCGACAAGCGGCTACGTCCGGAAGGGTCCAAGCAGTACGTCGAGCTCGCCGACGACTTCGCCGGTTATTACGAAACCGACCCGCACTCAGCACCGTTGGTCCGTGATCCGATCTCCGACGACATCGACGTTGCCGTTCTCGGCGGCGGCTTCGGGGGCCTGCTATGCGCCGCCTACCTGAAGAAGGCCGGTGTCAACGACGTCCGGATTATCGAGCTGGGCGGTGACTTCGGGGGAGTCTGGTACTGGAACCGCTACCCGGGCATTCAGTGCGACAACGAATCCTACTGTTACGTACCGTTACTCGAAGAGCTGAACTTCATTCCATCAAAGAAGTTCGCCGACGGCGCCGAGATCTACGAGCATTGTCGGCGCATCGGAAAGCATTTCGGACTCTACGATTCCGCTATCTTCTCCACCCAGGTCCGTGAGCTGCACTGGGATGAGGCCGTCAGACGCTGGCGGGTCAGCACAGACCGCGGCGACGACATCCGGGCCCGCTTCGTGGTGATGGCTTCCGGCCCCTTTCACCGCCCGAAACTACCCGGCATTCCGGGGATCAAGGAATTCAAGGGTCACAGCTTTCACTCATCACGCTGGGACTACCAATACACCGGTGGGGACACCACCGGCGGGCTGGACAAGCTCGCCGACAAACGTGTCGCGGTGGTGGGCACCGGGGCGACCGGAATCCAAATCGTGCCGTTTTTGGGCCGGTATGCCAAACACCTCTACGTCTTTCAGCGCACACCATCGTCAGTGGGAGCGCGCAACAACGCGCCGACCGATCCGGAGTGGGTGAAATCGCTGAAGCCGGGCTGGCAGCAGGAGCGGCAGCGTAATTTTCATGCCTGGACGTTCGAAGGAATGGCGCTGGGCCAACCGGATCTGGTCTGCGACTTCTGGACCGAGCTGGGCCGCAATACCGCGGCACGGGTGATGGCGCTGGAAGACCCGGCCTCGATGACCCCGGAACACTTCATGGGCATTCGGGAGGAAGAAGACTTCAAAGTCATGGAGCGCCTGCGGCGCCGGGTCGAGTCGATCGTCGAGGACCCCGAGACCGCTGAGGTGCTCAAGCCGTACTACCGTTTCCTCTGCAAGAGACCGACGACCAACGACGACTACCTGCAGACCTTCAACCGTCCCAACGTGACGCTGGTTGACGTGTCGGCGACAAAGGGCGTCGAGCGGGCAACCGAAAAGGGTTTGGTGGCCAACGGCGTTGAGTACGAGGTCGATTGCATCATCTACGCCAGCGGGTTTGAGATCACGACGGAGATCAGCCGCCGGTACTCCATCGACGCGGTCGAGGGTCGTGGCGGTGTGTCGCTCTTTGACCACTGGCGTGACGGGTATAAGACGCTGCACGGAATGACCAGCCGCGGCTTCCCCAATCAGTTCTTCACCGGCTTCACCCAGGTCGGTATCTCGGCGAACATCGCCGCCAACTATGAACTGCAGGGCGAGCACATCGCCTACGTCATCTCCGAAGCGCTCGCCCGGGGCGCGGTGACCGTCGAGCCCACCCAAGCGGCGCAAGACGAATGGTGCCAAACTATCCGGGAAACCGCGATCGACAACAGCCAGTTCGACCTGGAGTGCACGCCCGGCTATTACAACAACGAAGGTGGCGGTGGCGGTCTCGCTGCAGGGGAGGGCATCCGCTCACACCTCGGCGAGCCGTATGGGCCCGGGTTCTATGCCTTCAGCGACCTGCTGTCCGAGTGGCGCGGCAGGGGCGATTTGGACGGCTTAGTGCTGGGATCGTGATGGCTGAACTGAGATTCGACAATCGGGTCGCCGTGGTGACCGGCGCCGGCCGGGGGCTGGGGCGTGAGTATGCCCTGCTGCTGGCTTCCCGGGGCGCCAAGGTCGTGGTGAACGACACCGGTGGCACTCTGACCGGGGCCGGTACGGACGCCGGTCCCGCACAGCAGGTAGTGGCCGAAATTCGGGCGGCGGGCGGGGATGCGGTCGCATGCGTCGAGTCGGTCGCGACAGCCGAGGGCGGACAGGCGATCATCAAAGCGGCGCTGGACCACTACGGACGGATCGACATCCTCATCCACAACGCCGGCAATGTTCGGCGCGGGTCGTTGAAGGAGATGAGCTACCAGGACTTCGACGCCGTCATCGATGTCCACCTGCGGGGTGCCTTTCACGTGGTGCGTCCGGCGTTCCCGCTCATGTGCGACGCGCGCTACGGCCGCATCGTGTTGACCTCCTCGATCGGCGGCCTGTACGGCAACCACGATGTCGCCAACTATGCCGCCGCCAAGGCAGGCGTGGTGGGCCTGTCCAATGTCGTCGCACTTGAAGGTGCCGCCGAGGGGGTGCTTTGCAACGTCATCGTTCCCTCAGCCGTGACGAGAATGGCTGAAGGGCTTGATATCTCGGCGTATCCGCCGATGGGTCCCGGCCTGGTGGCGCCCGTGGTGGGCTTGCTGGCGCATGAAACCTGCCCGGTCACCGGTGAAATGCTGGTTGCCATCGCCGGCCGGGTGGCCAGAGCAGTTGTCGCCGAGACTCCCGGCGTGCACCGCGCATCGTGGTCGATCGAAGACGTGGCCGAGCAGATCGATGCCGTTCGTTATCTCGCTGCGCCGCTGGTATTTCCCGTCGTGCCTGACGGTCACGGCGACCACATCCGATATAGCTTCGAAACCGCTGCACGGGCAAGCCGGCAAGGGGTGCACCATGGATGACTCCGGGGCTCATTCCAAAAACCGGGCCGGCCCGCTTTCGGGCGTGCGCGTCGTCGATCTCACCGCGATGGTGATGGGCCCCTACTGCACTCAGATCATGGCCGATATGGGCGCCGACGTGATCAAGATTGAGCCCCCGCAAGGCGATGACACCCGGTACGTCTCGGTGGGTCCGGTCCGGGGCATGGGCGGCGTCTTCGTCAACGTCAACCGCGGGAAACGCGGTATCACCCTCGACCTGCACTCCGACTCGGGCAAGACCGTCCTGCGGGCGCTGATCGAACGGGCCGACGTCTTCATCCACTCGATGCGGTCTAAAGCGGTCGCCCGGCTCGGATTCAGCTATGACGAGGTGGCAGCGATCAACCCCGCGATCGTCTACACCAATTGCTACGGGTATAGCCGGCGTGGACCCGACAGGGATCTGCCCGCCTACGACGACACCATCCAGGCGGCGTGCGGACTGCCGTTCGTGCAAGAGCAGTTGACCGGTGAGCCCAATTACGTCGGCACGATATTGGCCGACAAGGTCGCCGGTCTCACCGCGCTCTACGCCACCATGATGGCGTTGTTCCACCGCGAGCGCACCGGTGAAGGTCAAGAGGTGGAAGTCGGCATGTTCGAGACGATGGCGTCGTTCATGCTCGTCGAGCATGCCAACGGCGCTATGTTCGATCCACCGCTCGGCCCGGCGGTTTATCCCCGCACGGTCGCTCCCAACCGGCGGCCGTACCGCACCAGCGATGGCTACATCGCCGCGCTGATCTACAACGACAAGCATTGGGCGGCCTTCATGAACGCCGTGCGGCCCCCGTGGGCCAGCGATCTGTATGCCACGCTTGAGCGGCGGGCGCATCAGATCGACACCGTGTACGCGCTGCTGGCCGAAACGCTGGCGCAGCGAACGACCCAGGAATGGCTGGATCTGTTCCGTGAACTGGAGATACCGGCCGCATCGCTGTCGAGTCCGGCAACCTTGTTTGACGATGATCATCTGAACGCCGTCGGCTTTTTCGAGACGGTGGACACCCCACACGGCCCGGTGCGCTTCCCCGGTGTGCCGACCTGGTTTTCCCGAACGCCGGGCCGAGTCGCCGGCCCCGCTCCCGAGCTAGGTGCCGACACCGCGCAGGTGCTCGAAGAACTCGGACTGGCTCTCATTGATGTGAAAGCCGACATGAAACCCGCCGAAACGGTATAGGCCCCCGATACTTCGAAAAGCGAAGCCCGCCTTCGCGTGTCTTCGCCGGTATCCGGCTGTGTCGCCTTTAAGCTTGCTGCGATCAACAAGAGGGGCAGCGACGTATCGGCATCAACTATGGCGCCGGGCGACATGGTGGTCAGGGCGCGCTAACAGCGAGAACTGAGCCGGGCGGGACTAATCCCGTGCCGGCTCGTCGTGCTCGGCGGCCGCGCTGGGTCGCTCCTGTGCGCCGCGCCGGTCGGCTGGCAATTTGGGATCGACCGGAGCGGCGCAGCGGGATTCCGGCGCTCGATGGGCTGCGCGCGATGGCGGTGGCGCTGGTGCTCGCCGGGCATGGCGGCATCCCCGGCGTGGGCGGCGGGTTCATCGGCGTCGATGTCTTCTTCGTCCTCAGCGGATTCCTGATCACCTCGCTACTGCTGGACGAGTTGGGACGAACCGGTCGTATTGACCTGACCGGCTTCTGGATTCGGCGTGCACGCCGGCTGCTTCCGGCCCTGGTGTTAATGGTGCTCACGGTGGCCGCGGCCCGCGAACTTCTTCCCAATCAGGCTCTGACCGGTTTGCGCAGCGACGCGATCGCAGCGTTCTTGTGGGTCGCGAACTGGCGGTTCGTCGCCCAGAAAACCGACTATTTCACCCAAGGTGCTCCGCCGTCGCCGCTGCAGCACACCTGGTCACTCGGGGTGGAGGAGCAGTACTACTTTGTCTGGCCGCTCCTGCTGATCGGGGTGACCCTGGTGTTGGCCGCCCGCGCGAGGCGCCGCTTCACGTGGGCCACGGTGGGCGGTGTCCGGTTCGCCGCGTTCGTCATTGCCACGCTGGGGGTGCTGGCTTCCGCTGCAGTCGCCATGGTGATGGCTTCCGACACCACCCGTGACCGGATATATTTCGGCACCGACACGCGCGCCCAGGCGTTGCTGACCGGCGCTGCGGCAGCGGCTCTGCTGGTCGGGGATTGGCCATCACTCAACCGCGGCTGGTGCCTGATCCGGACTCGGTGGGGGCGACGGGTCGCCCGCTTTCTGCCGCTCCTGGGTCTGGCGGGTCTGGCGGCGGCGACCCACTACGCAACTGGCAGTACCGGCGAATTCCGCCACGGTCTGCTGATAGCAGTCGCAATCGCGGCCGTCGTCGTGGTCGCCCCGGTGGCGTTGGAGCAACGCGGAGCGATCGCCCGCCTCCTCGCCGCGCGCCCGTTGGTGTGGCTGGGCACCATCTCCTACGGCGTTTATCTGTGGCACTGGCCAATCTTTCTGGCGCTCAACGGCGAACACAGCGGATGGGCCGGATTCCCCCTGTTCGCCGCACGGTGCGCCGCCACGGTGGTAGTGGCCGCAGCATCATGGTGGCTGATCGAGCAACCCATCCGGCGCTGGCGACCGGCGCGGGTGCCGTTAATGCCATTGGCCGCGGCGACCGTGGCCAGCGCCGCCGCGGTGACACTGCTGGTGGTTCCGGTGGGAACCGGCCCCGCTTTGCGTGAGGTCGGCCTACCGCCGGGAGTATCGGCCGTCGCCGCGGTCTCGCCGTCGCCGCCGGGAGAAAGTCACCCACGACCTCGCGACCCCAACCGGCCGTTCACCGTGTCGGTGTTCGGCGATTCGATCGGCTGGACCTGGATGCACTACCTTCCGCCGACGCCCGGATTCGCGTTCCTCGACCGCACCGTCATCGGCTGCAGTCTGGTGCGCGGCACACCATATCGGTATATCGGCCAAACCCTGGAACAGAGACCAGAATGCGACGGCTGGCCAATCAGATGGTCGGCACAGATCAGCCAGGACCAGCCAGACGTCGCATTGCTGATAATCGGCCGCTGGGAGACGGTCGATCGCGTCAACGAGGGTCAGTGGACCCATATCGGAGATCCGACCTTCGATGCCTACCTTAACGGGGAGTTGCAGCGAGCACTGAATATCTTGGGCTCCACCGGTGTTCGAGTTGTGGTTGCCACCGTGCCGTATAGCCGTGGCGGCGAGAAGCCGGATGGCCGCCTTTATCCAGAGGACCAACCGGATCGGGTTAAGTTGTGGAATACCATGTTGCGCAAAACGGTCAGTCGGCATCCGAATGTGCAGGTCTTGGATCTGAACAAGAAGCTATGTCCCGATGGCGTCTACACCGCCAAGGTCGACGGCATCAAAGTCCGCAGCGACGGCGTCCACCTCACCCCGGAAGGGGTGAAATGGCTGACACCGTGGCTCGAGGAGTCCCTGCGGTAGTCGTTAACCGCCCGTGCGGCAGCTGATTTCCATGCTGTCGCTGTCCCGGGCGAGGAAGTTGAAGCTCACGTAGCCGTTGTCGGGATTGCGCACGCGATCAAGATACGGCTGGGTCTCCGCCGCACTGGCGTTGTCGGCGACGATCAATACACCCGGTGACAGACGCGGTTCGAGCAGTTCGATCACCGGTAGATACAGATCCTTCCAACCGTCAAGCAACACGAAACCGACCGGCCCCTCCAGGTCCGCCAGCGTGGACAGCGCGTCCCCTTCGAGGATGGTGATCACGTCGTCCAAACCGGTCTCGGCGAAGGTTTCCTTTGCGGCGGCAATCTTGGCGGCGCTGAGCTCGGTGGTCACCACCCGACCGCTCCCGTTGTCGCGCACCGCTGACGCCAGATGAATGGCGGAAATGCCGAAAGACATGCCGAATTCGACGACCGTCGCGGGGCGGGTGGCCCGTATCAGCGCGTACAGTAGCCGGCCGGCTTCCGGGGTCACCGGGATGTAGAACTCGCTCATCGCCTCGGCGCGTTCCTGCGCGGTCATCGGCCGCTGCAGTTCGTGCCGTCTGTCACGCAACAGCGGCATCTGATTCTTCGCCCCGGCATACATCCGGTCGAGCGCCGTCGCCACCTTTGGGTCCTGCAAAGTATTGCCCATGCTTTCGAGGGTAGGCCGAAGTAGCGGTCGGGCCGACGGTGGCTGGCGGCTCGCGAACATGAGCCAAGGAACGTCGATCACAACCGCGGCGCAAGCGTTTGACGAGTCTTGGGTCGTGGTGCGAGCATGTGTGTGCAAGCACCTCGGTAGGTGAGGCGTCTGCATGGATACAGGCCACTGACCCCGAACGTCGAGAGACGCCCCGGGTCGGGACAGCTCTTCCCGGACCCAAGGGTTGAGCCCAAGTGGCTTCTGGATGTTGTTCCGGATACGCCGTGCAGTGCCGAAGCTCCGACGAGAGGGGTGCGACCGGCGGTCCGCCGCCGATCATTCGCGCCTCTTCCGTTCAGGTGAATGTAACGACACCCGCGTGTGTCCTGGCCGTGAGGAGGTGAGGGCGAGATGAGTCCCAGTGACAGTCCCTATCCGAAATCCATCTTGTCCCGATCCGGCTCCGGCATTCTCTTCCCCGCCTGAACTTCTCGGGCGCCGTCGGTCCCGCCCGGCTAACGCCGGCGCGGGCCGCTGCCCACGCCGATCGGGGCTCCCGCGGGAGACGATCATGGCTTTTATTGTTGCACAACGCTTTTCCGGTTTAGTGAGGTTGCGCGGACGGTCGATGCTGCGTGCGGGTCGGCTTTTGACAAACAGGTTGTGCGCACGGCGCTTCCCGACTCCGCAGGAGCGGGCCAACCTGTACGTGTCGCGGATGCCGATCGCCGTGCTCACGCCCGCGCCGGGCGGGACAGTCGTCGGGCAGCGTGGAGAAAACCGCCGATGATTCGTTCCGCCACGCGGTACCCAGCGACGGGTATCAGAACGATTTTGCCGTGGGTATGCCGCTGCTCGAGCTCGGCGAAGGCTTCAGCGACCTGGTCAAGTGCAAAGGTGGCGGCGATGTCGAAATCGATGGCGCCGGAAGCGACTAGGTCCGCGACTTCGGCGAGCACTTCCGGGGTCGACGCGTCCATGCTGCCCTCGGTCGTGGCACCGACTTCACCGGCCTTCTCAAACGAGATAATGGTCTCTATCCGGTTGGGTGCCACACCGAGATCCACGGCGAGTTGGACGTAGTCCGGGCCGAACAAGTCGATGAACGCATCGATTCCCTGCGGCGCCGCCTCACGTAGCCGTTCAGCCAGCCCGTCACCATAGGCGACCGGGATGACGCCGTGGGCGCGCAGCCAGTCAGCGTTGCCCGGCCCTGCGATGCCAAGCACACTCGCTTTACGCAGGACCAGAAGTTGCACGACGAGGCTGCCGACTCCGCCCGCCGCGGCAGAGACGGCGACCGTCTCACCCTCCTGAGGTGCCACCGCGCGGACGGCCGCGTATGCCGTCACACCGACCACGTAGAGCGAACCCGCTACCTCCCAACTCAATTGGGGAGGTTTGCGGACCAGTTGGCCCACCGGGACGGCGGTGTGAGTCGCGTGGCTGGACCGGCGCAAGCTGAACCCTAGGACCTCATCGCCGACGGAGAATTCGGTGACCCCGGGTCCTACCGCGGTCACGACACCGGCGAGGTCACTGCCCTCGCCGGACGGAAACGTGGCGGGGAACATCTCATGCATCGCCCCGACTCGGATGCCGGCCTCGCCGGGGTTTATCCCGGCGGCCCGAACTTCGACCACCACCTCGCGCGGACCGGGCTTCGGCATATCGATGTCCGCCACGTACAACACGTCACGGCCTCCGTAACGGTCGAACCGTACGGCGCGCGCCACTGCAGCCGTCATCTCGATCTCCTCACCCAACGAAGAAGCCCTTCCCCGCACGCCAGCATAGGCGGGAATATCGTTGCCCGACGGCGGACATGTGGGCGTATGTGCGGGTATGTTTCTAGGCGCTGTCTGGTCCTATCAGCGCCGCGGAGGGAACGCTATGAAGGTTGCTCGGGTCGGTGTCGTCGGTTTGGCCGTTGCCACCATTGCGGTCGGCACCGTGATCACCGGTTGCGGCAGCAGTAACAAAGCCTCGTCACCGTCGTCTTCGGCGCCATCCTCGAGCTCTGCCGCGTCATCGACCGGCTCGAATGAGGTGACCGGCCCGTCGCCGGGACAACCAACGGACTACAGCGGCTTGCTGATCAAGCCGAGTGACATCGGCGGAGATTTCACCTCTCCCCAACCACCCGTGCTGAATCCCAATAATGCGCCCGGGGTTGCCCAGCTGTTCGCGAATGCCGACAACAGCCGCCGAATCGGGGACACCATCTTGGTCGTCGCTGATCCCGCGACGGCCGCGGCTGGACTCGACAACACGAAAACCAATTACGCGGGAAAGGTGAGTGGTACCTGGCAGCCGGTTGACGTCGGCTCCAACGGGTCGATGATTTCGGGTACCTCGCCAGACAACTCCCAAGCGGTGACGGTGCTGTTGTTCACCGAGGGCAAGGCGCTGGTCAACCTGGAATTCGACAGCGCGCCAAACGATCCGATCGATCCGGGTGTGGCGACGGATATTGGCCGCAAGCAGGACGCCGCGATCAAGCACGGGTTGCCCGACTAGCCTGGACGTGGCTACACCAAGCCCAGCAACTGCAGATCAGAGACATACTTGTCGATCAACGCCACTGACAGATGCGGAATGTCTTTGTCTGCACCGATTTTGGCCGCCTGCACGGCGCTGCGGAAGACATCCGTCGGAGCCGGCGCGCCGCGCAGCGGCTTCTCCGGCTGCCGGTAAGCATCCAGCAACGGCAGAACTGAGTGCTGACGCTGCTTGTCCGGTAAGGCCCGAAGCGCGGTCGTGAAGCGTCCGAGCCATTCGTCGTAGTCGTCGATGCGCCGGATGTGGTGGCCGGCGGCGATCAGCCAGTCCACGAACACGTCCAGGGAAATACCGTCGTCGTGCGGGTTCATCACGTCAAAGGAGCGGTAAGTCCCAGAAGCCTCAGCGGCCGTTGCTGTCTGCTCGCCAAGCGTAGTGACGGACTCTGCGACGAAGTCGGCGGGTAGCCCGTCATAGTGGGCATCCGCTCGGCCACCCGTCTCCGAGGTCTCGTAGAAGGACCATGGCGCGATACCGGTCACCAGCAAGCTAAAGATCAACCGGGTGAACGCATCTGGCACGTTCAGCTGTCCCGCGTAGCGGCTGTGGGCAAGGATCATGTCGGATCGGAAAACGGCGACCGGCAGGTCGCACAGGTCGTGCGCCTCGCGCAGCAGCACCTCTCCGGCCCACTTGCTGTTCGCGTATCCGTTGGCGTAGCTGGCGTCGATGGGACGGACCGGGCTGATCCTACGGATATCACCGTCTTCGGCGAACTTGGCCGGATCGACAGACATGGCGACCGCGACGGTCGAGAGATAAGTGATCGGTTTGATGCGGCTAGTGATCGCCAGGCGGATCAGTTCGGCGGTGCCAACGACGTTGGGGCCGAACAATTGGTCATAGGGCAAGACGTGATTGACCAATGCTGCCGGGTGCACGATCAGATCCACGCTGTCGGCCAGCCTCTCCCACGTTGCTTGGTCCAGGCCGAGATTCGGCTCACCGATATCGCCGGCGATGACCTCGAGATGGTCAGCCGCCAGGTTGCGGAACCGTTGAACCAATTGCGGATCCCCGCTGTGGTAAACCTCGCCCAGCCGCTTGGCGGCCGCCTCGGCGTCCGTGCCGCGCACAATGCAGACGAGTCGGCCGCCGGTCTCAGCAAGCCGCTCCAGCCACTCCACACAAAGGAAGCGCCCGAGGTAGCCGTTTGCTCCGGTCAGCAGAATCGTGTGCGGTGTACCGGTGGCTCGCGGCAGGGCCGGGGCTTGGGTCAAGGTCTTCGCGTCGATGAACTTCTCCAGCGAAAGGTCCGCCGCGCGTAACTCGATTGCGTCGCGCCCGTGCACCCTCGCGAACGAGGGCCGCCGGGAGGCTGAGTTACGTTCGGAATCAATGTATTCCGCGAGCTGGCGCAGATCAGTCGCCGGACCGATGATCAGCCCCACCGGCACCTCAACGTCGAAGATGTCATGCAGCAGGTTGGAGAAGGTCAACGCCGACAGGGAGTCGCCGCCGAGTTCGATGAAATGCGCATCGGGTCCCGGCGGGCCACCGGCCAGGCCCAGCAGTGCCTCGGCGGCGCGCGTCAGCGTATCGATGACCGGGTGGTTTGCCGCCCCCTCGCGCAGCGCGCGCAACTCGGTCATCCGGTTGGCGGCCAGATCAGCATATAACCGCTCGAGTCGATCGGCGTAGTGCTCTTTGAGCTTGGGTCGCAGCAACTTGCCGACCCCAGACAGCAGGCCGTTGTCTTCGCTGAACGGCTGCGACTCGACCAGAAAGTCGACAGGCACTTCGTAGGATTGCAGCTCGGCGAGTTTCGCTGACTGGCGCAGTGATTCGCTCAGGGCGGCCTTGAGCCCATCGGCGTCGCCAGCAAACCTCTGCAGCGCGTCGGCGGTCGGGGCGACGACGGCCAGCAGATACGGACGTTCGCTGTTGCCGTAAACGAAGATCTGGCGGACCAGAGCCGCGCTGGCGAACACGGCTTCCAGGCGCGCGACGGCGACGAACTCGCCCTGTGCCAACTTCAACACATTGTTGCGCCGGTCGACATAGGCAAGCCGATCCGGCTCGAGCTCGGCCATCACATCGCCGGTCCGGTAGTAGCCGTCGGCATCGAAGGCATTGGCGGTGACGTCTGGTCGTTTGAAGTATCCGGGCGTGGCGGTCAGCGACTTCACCAGCAGCTCGCCGCGCGGATAAGGCTTGTCAGTCAGGAAATAGCCCAACTCGGGAACGTCGACGAGTTTGTAGTCCAGAACCGGAGGCCGGATGATCCGGCCGTCCTTGGTCACCATTCCGACCTCGGTCAGGCCGTAGCCGTCGAGGACGTGCACATCCAGGCATGTCTCGACGAAACTTCTCATCTCCGCTGCCAGTGGCGCCGTGCCGCAGAAGGCGGTGACGATGCGTCCACCCAGAACCTGTTCGCGCAGCTCGTCTTGCGCCTCCGTCTCGGCGGACCCGGTTTCGGCACCGTGGGCCAAACGCCGGTCGACGGCGCTTTGGTAGCGCTGGTACAGCATTTCTGCCACTCGGGGCACCAACCCCATCTCGGTGGGGCGAACCAGGTTCCAGTCTTCGAACAACGTGGAAAGGTCGCTCTCCGGCACAAAGTAACTAGTGCCGCCCGCTTGGAACGACGCCGACAGCGGTATTCGACCACCGAGGTGATTCAGCGGCATGAAGTTGACGTTGAGCACCGGCGTGTCGGCGAAGTCGGGCATCAACTCGTTGGTCCACACCTTGCAGACCATCCGCTCGGTGTACATGGCCCCCTTCGGCAAGCCGGTGCTGCCCGACGTGTACATGATCATGGCCAGCCGCTGATCGGTGTCGCCGGTGTACATCGGTTCGGGCGGCAGGGTGCGACCGCGTTGGATCACCTCATCGAGCGTTTCGACGGTCGCCGCCATGCCGGCGGCCGCCAGCTTCGCCCGCGCCCGCTCCAGACTCTCGCGGTGGTCGTCGATCTCTGACCGGTAGTCGAAAACCGCCAAGCGCCGCAACGACGTGCTGCCCAGCGCCGCTTCGACGGCGAGATCGAGATAGCCGGCGCCTGCCGCGAGTACCCGTGGCTCGACCTCGCCGATGATTGGCTGCAATCGTGAGGCTGCCGCGTTGTGCTGCAGCGGCACCGCCACCAGCCCGAGGTAGCCGCATACCAGATCGACGGTCAGATACTCGGGGCTCGCGAAACCGACCGTGGCGACGAAGTCCCCGGGCGTCACCGGATTCGCCGCATCGTGTCGCCACGCGCTGCCGATCGCCCGTACGTTGGCCCAAAGCTCGCGGTAGGTGATGGTGTCGAACCGGGGCAGCAGTTGCGCGATGGTGCGGCCGGTCGCGGGATCGGTTGTCAGCGAACGCGCCCGCCAGCCCAGCGCGGGGCGATCCGCGTAGCCCTCGACGAACATCTGCAGGATCTGCGGGAGCCGAAGATCCGGTTGGCGCGCCGACTGCTGGAGGGCAAGATCTGGCTTGGCGTTCCGGAACTGCTCGTCGTCGGTGTACAACCGGCGGATGCGTGGGGCGACACGTTCCCGTGCTGCGCCGCTGGTGCCGGTAAGGCCACCGTTCTCGCGCTTCGCATCACCGGTCATCGCCAGCCTCCCGCTCGGATCACTCTCCAGCGCCAACCCACCGCGCGCCATGAGTCTTCCACGCACTGCTGTGACCGTCGCCACAGCAGCTTCCTACGCTGCGGATCTCCGCCGCACCGGAATTTGCCAGGGCGCGCGACCGTTAGGCCACGACCTGGATGGGGTCGCCGACGTTCACCTGATTGAAGTACCAAGCGGCGTTGTCGGGGCTGAGGTTGATGCACCCGTGACTGACGTTGGCGTAACCCTGGGAATTGACCGACCATGGGGCTGAGTGCACGTAGACGCCGCTCCAGGTGACACGAACTGCGTCGTGGGCGGTGATCTTGTATCCCTCGGGGGAGTTGAGCGGGATACCGATGGTCCGGGAGTCCATGACGACGGAGCGCTGCTTTTCCAGGGCGGAGAAGCTCCCGATCGGTGTGGGGCGAGTGGGCTTACCCATCGAAGCCGGCATGGTGCGGAGCACTTCTCCGTTCCTGCTGACGGTGAACGTGTGCCCAGAGATGCTGGCAACACCGAGTAGCTGGTCACCGGTGTCGAACCCCGTCGTCAGCGCCTGCACGCCGACCGAGACGTGGGTATGGGCGGGCCAATAGTGGTTGGGAACCCACTGCACGACATTGTTCTCGACCCACTCGAAGTGTCCGGGCGTGTTGCTCGGCGACGTCACGTGGATTGACCGCTGCGCGGCAGCGCGATCGATGACCGGCGCGGTGAAGGTCACCACTACCGGGTGCGCCACGCCCACCACCGCGCCGTTAGCGGGCAAAACCCCGGCAACTCCGGGGACGGGTTCGGGCACCGGGACTGCGGCGATGCTGCGGTTAGCCGATCCGACCACACCCATGACCGTGATCGCGACCATAACAAATAGATAACGAACACCTCGACGCATAGCGTCCACCCTTCGAGATGGTGCGATCAACACAACGATATTCTACTGGCTGTCCACGTATTACCGTTTTCAGCAAACATTGGCAGCTTCGCCCGTCGCCACGGTAACGGTCTGATCACCGGTTGAGTTCAATCCCGTCACGGGCAACTTTCGATCGAGTTTGAGCGGGGTGCATGTCGTCCAGGTGGGCCGGGTTCGGTCGAGTAGGGTGCGCGAATCGCCGTATCGGACAGTGCGTCTCCGAGAGAACCGCGGAACTATCGTGCTGCTCGACACAAGTCGCCACCGTTGAGGTCACGGCCAGGCGAATCATACAGCAGCGCAACTACTTTGACGGTATAATGGTTCCCCGCCTGCGCTATCCCACATGGTGGAGGCTAACGACGTGTCTTCGTCCCACCGGGGCCGCCGGATTGGCTGGCGTGCTAGCGACGCGTTAGCCTCAGCGGGATCGGTGCCCGGAGGCCGAGGAGGTGCGGGTGCTCTTCCGTCAACTGGAGTACTTCGTTGCGGTCGCTCAGGAGCGGCACTTCGCCCGGGCGGCCGAGAAGTGCTACGTTTCCCAACCCGCGCTGTCCGCCGCGATCGCCAAGCTGGAACGAGAACTGAACGTCACGCTGATCAATCGTGGACACAGCTTCGAGGGCCTCACCCCCGAAGGGGAGCGGTTGGTGGTGTGGGCCAGGCGGATTCTTGCCGAGCACGACGCGTTCAAAGCCGAGGTGCACGCCGTACGATCGGGGATCACCGGAACGCTTCGACTGGGCACCGTCCCAACCGCGTCGACGACAGCTCCCCTGGTGCTGTCGGCGTTCTGTTCGGCGCACCCGTTGGTGAAGGTCCAAATCAATTCCCGGCTGGCTGCCACCGAACTGTACCGACGTCTACGCGAGTTCGAGCTGGACGCCGCCATAGTGCATGCGACGCCGGATGGCGCTCACGATGTGAACCTGGTGCCGCTCTATGAGGAGCATTACGTGCTGCTTTCGCCGGCCGATATGTTGCCCTCCAGTGCGTCGACGATGACATGGCCGGAGGCCGCGCAGCTGCCGCTGGCGTTGCTCACCACCGATATGCGGGACCGTCAGATCATTGACAAAGCCTTCGCCGACCATGCCATAACGGTGAGCCCGCAAGTCGAAACTGACTCCGTTGCTTCGTTATTCGCGCAAGCCGCTGCGGGAAACTGGGCATGCATCGTTCCACACACCTGGCTGTGGACATCGCCGCTGGGCGCGGAGATCCGCGCGGTGGAAATGGTCGATCCAGCGCTCAAAGCCGATATCGCACTGGCCACCAACTCCACTGGTCCGGGATCGCCAATCGCGCGCGCACTCGCCGCATCTGCTGGGCAGCTGGCGTTGAACGAGTTCTTCGACGCGCAGCTATTGGGAGTCACACGCCGGCGCTGACCGTGGCCGGCGCCGGCGCGGCTGCGCTGGTCGGGTTCAGGCTTGCCAAATGCCCGCTCTCCACCCCGGCCGCCGGGTCGAGTTCGCAGTCGATGATCGACGGCCCCTGGGAGCTGATCGCTTCGGCCAGCGCCGACCGCAGCTCGGACGGTGTGGTGACGTGATATCCCTTGCCGCCGAACGCCTCCGCGATCAGCTCGTGATGCGCCCGCGCATTCAGCACGGTGGGCGCCGGATCGTTGCCCTTCGGCGGCTCGTCGCCGCGGTAGACGCCGCCATTGTTGAGGATGACGACGGTCACCGGCAGCCGGTAGCGACAGATGGTCTCAATTTCCATGCCGGAAAAGCCGAATGCGCTGTCACCCTCGATTGCGACCACGGGCTTGCCGGTCTCGACGGCGGTGGCGACGGCGTAGCCCATACCGATGCCCATGACGCCCCAGGTTCCCGTGTCAAGCCGGTGTCGCGGGACCTCCATGTCGATGACGTTACGTGCCAGGTCTAGCGCATTGGCTCCCTCGTTGACCACATAGACTTTCGGGTTTTCCTGTAGCACAGAGCGAATGGCACCGAGGGCATTGTAAAATCGCATGGGGTGCGGATCTTCGGCCAGGCGCTCGCGCATCTTGGCGTCGTTGCGTGCTTTGCGATCGGCCAGCTCGTTCGTCCATTCCTCGGACACGGCGATCGGATGGGCAGCCACGCCGTCGCATAGCGTCGACATCACCGAGCCGATGTCGCCGACCAGCGGCGCGACGATCGGCTGGTTGCTGTCGAACTCCGAGGCCGTGATGTCGACTTGCACGAACTTGGCATCGGCGGACCATTGTGGCGACTCCCCGTGGCCGAGTAGCCAGTTCAGCCGGGCGCCGATCAGCAGGACCGCGTCAGCGCGCGCGACCGCCAGCGAGCGCGCGGCCGCGGCTGACTGCGGGTGGGAGTCCGGCAGCAGCCCTTTGGCCATCGACATCGGCAGGAACGGAATTCCGGTGGCCTCCACGAACTTCCGAATCACGTTGTCGGCCTGGGCGTACGCAGCGCCCTTGCCGAGCACGATCAACGGCCGTTGTGCGTGCGCGAGCACCTCCAGTGCGCGATCGACCGCTTCCGGTGCGGGCAGCTGGCGGGGAGCGGGGTCGACGACCCGCCAGATCGTGTCTGCAGCGGCGGAGGCGTCCATGGCCTGGCCCAGAACGTCACCGGGGATATCGAGATAGACACCGCCCGGACGGCCGGAGACCGCCGTGCGAATGGCGCGCGCGACGCCGCGCCCGATGTCCTCGATCCGGCTGATCCGGTACGTCGCCTTCGCGAAAGGCCGTGCGGCGTTGAGCTGGTCGAGCTCGCCGTAATCGCCCCGCTGCAAATCCACCATGGCCCGATTGCTCGAACCCGAGATCTGGATCATGGGAAAGCAATTCGTCGTGGCGTTCGCCAGCGCGGCCAGGCCGTTGAGAAAACCGGGCGCCGACACCGTCAGACACACGCCTGGCCGACGGGTAAGAAACCCGGCAGCGGCCGCGGCATTACCGGCCGAGGTCTCCTGCCGAAAGCCGACGTAGCGGATTCCAGACGCCTGCGCGACGCGGGCGAGGTCGGTGATCGGGATGCCGACGACCCCGTAGATGGTGTCGACGTCGTTGGCCTTGAGCGCATCCACCACAAGGTGGAAGCCGTCGGTTAAACGCGTTGGTTCCTGCGCTTGGCCGGGAGATGCCGAATCTGTGGTCATGGTGGCGACTCCTCGTGTGCATGTGGTCGGCGGCCTGGTTGACCCGCCGGTGCGGTAATGCCTCGGTCATCACAATGACGCCAGCTCCCACCCGGTGTCCAAGACTAAGCCGCTATGCAGCGATTTACGCTGTCTATCGGCGCCGGTCGGCGCCGATGACGCCGGTTCAATAGCTGGCGGTTATCGGTCGTGAGGGAATCGGTATTGGACGCTCGGACAGACAGCGCGGCATGGTTCTAGCAGGTGCTTTCACTGATAACGGAAGGAGTGCGGCGATGAGGTCTGACTCGATCACCGGCAACCAGGTTGTGGGATCGGTGGAGCCGACCGACGAACTTCAAAGCTCACGCATCGCCGATCTGTTCGCGGCGGCGGCACGCCGGTCGCCGGAGGCGCGGGCGCTCGTCGTCAGCTCCGACCGCATACCGGTCAGCTACCGCGAGTTAATGCGGCTGGTTGACGACCTGGCCGGACAGCTGAAGCGGGGCGGCCTGCTGTCGGGTGATCGGGTCGCCCTGCGGTCCGGGAGTAACGCCGAATTCGTCGTCGGGTTGCTGGCGGCGTCGCGAGCGGAGCTGATCGCGGTCCCGCTGGATCCGGCCTTACCCGTGAGCGAGCAGCGTGCCCGAAGCGAGGCAGCGGGCGCGCGGGTGGTCCTCGTCGACGGCGTTAACCCTGGGGGACCCGGCGACCGAGAGGAACCGGCGTTGCGGTGGTGGCCGATTGTGGTGACCGCCGGCCGTGTTGACGGCACCCTATCGGTCAACTTGGACGCCGCCACGGCACCGAAGGAAGACTTTTCGACGCCAGAGGGGCTTCGCGACGACGACGCCATGATCATGTTCACCGGCGGAACCACAGGTGTGCCGAAGATGGTCCCGTGGACTCACAACAACATCGCCGGCTCGGTACGGGCCATCATCGCCGGATACGAGCTCGGTCCGCGCGATGCAACGGTCGCGGTGATGCCGCTCTACCACGGTCACGGGCTGCTCGCCGCGCTGCTGGCGACCCTGGCATCCGGGGGTACGGTGCTGCTGCCCGCACGTGGCCGGTTCTCGGCGCACACGTTCTGGGACGACATCGGTGCCGTCCACGCCACCTGGTACACCGCGGTCCCGACGATTCACCAGATCTTGCTGGAGCGGGCCAAAACCGACCGGCCGGGGAGCGCAAAAGCAGCGTTGCGTTTCATCCGCAGTTGCAGCGCCCCGCTCACCGCCGAAACGGCGCAGGCGCTGCAAGACACGTTCTCGGCGCCGGTGGTGTGTGCTTTCGGCATGACCGAGGCCACCCACCAGGTGGCGACGACTCCGATCAGGGGGATCGATCACAACGAAAACCCGCCTGCCACAACCGGTCTCGTCGGCCACTCGACGGGACCGGAAATCCGGATCATCGGGTCGGACGGCCGGCCCGTGCCCGCGGACGCCGTCGGGGAGGTCTGGCTGCATGGGCGCACCGTGGTGCGCGGCTACCTCGGCGACCCGGCGATCACCGCCGCCAACTTCACCGACGGATGGCTGCGCACCGGTGACCTGGGGTCGCTGTCGGCGTCCGGTGACCTGAGGATCCGCGGGCGCATCAAGGAGCTCATCAACCGGGGCGGCGAAAAGATTTCGCCGGAGCACGTCGAGGGCGTCCTCGCGAGCCATCCCGACGTTCTGGAAGCGGCCGTGTTCGGCGTGCCGGACAAGATGTACGGGGAGACAGTGGCCGCGGTGATCGTTCCCCGCGGATCGACCTCGCCGACGCCGGCTGAGCTTGCCGCGTTCTGCCGCGAGCGGCTGGCGCCCTTCGAAGTGCCGGCCAACTTCCAGGAGGCGAGCGAGCTGCCGCATACCGCAAAAGGCTCGCTAGACCGTCGCGCTGTGGCCGACCAGTTCGACCGCGGGGCGTAGCCAGCTGTTAGACAGTGGCCTGCACCCGGGCGGCCACGGATTCCGGCATGGGTTCGTAGCGGACAAACGAACGCGTGAACGACGCGGCACCATGCGCCAGTGAGCGCAGGTCGATTGCATAGCGCGTCAACTCAGCCTGGGGCACCTCGGCTTTAACCACGGTGCGTTCGTTACCCGCGGTGTCGGTACCGAGCACTCGGCCGCGACGTCCCGATAGGTCGCCCATCACCGCACCCACGAAATCGTCGGGTACCAGCACCGAGATCTCGTCGATGGGCTCGAGCAGAGTCACCTTCGTCGCCGCCGCTGCCTCTCGCAACGCCAGCGAACCCGCCATCTGGAATGCGAAGTCCGACGAGTCGACGCTGTGGGCCTTGCCGTCGAGCAGAGTGACCCGGATGTTGACCACCGGGTAACCGGCGTGTACTCCCTTTTCCATCTGCGCGCGCACACCCTTTTCCACGCTTGGTATGAATTGCCGCGGTACTGCTCCGCCGACCACTTTGTCGAGGAACTCGAATCCGGAGCCCTCCGGCAGTGGTTCCACTTCGATATCGCACACCGCGTACTGGCCGTGTCCGCCCGACTGCTTGACGTGGCGGCCATGGCCTTTTGCTTTGCCGCTGAACGTTTCTCGCAGCGGAACGCGGAGCTCCACCGTGTCAACGGTGACGCCGTACCGATTGGCCAACGCGTCGAGGACAACGCCGGCGTGGGCTTCGCCCATGCACCACAGCACGATCTGATGGGTTTCCTGGCTCTGCTCGATCCGCAGAGTCGGGTCTTCGGCGGCCAACCGGCCGAGCCCAACCGACAGTTTGTCTTCGTCGGTCTTGGCATGCGCCGCAATTGCGACCGGCAGCAGGGGCTCGGGCATCGTCCAGGGTTTCAATACCAGCGGCTCGGCCTTGTCCGAGAGCGTGTCGCCCGTTTCGGCCCGGCTCAGCTTTCCGATCGCGCAGATGTCGCCTGCCACCACGGCTGTGGCGGGGCGCTGCTGCTTGCCCAGCGGGAAGGACAGGACTCCGATGCGTTCGTCCTCGTCGTGGTCCGGGTGCGTACTCCCGTTCCCGTTGACCGCACCGAAGAACGACGCAAAATGACCCGACACATGAACCGTCGTGTCGGGCCTGATGGTCCCGGAGAACACCCGGACCAGGCTGACCCTGCCCACGTAAGGATCTGACGTCGTCTTCACCACCTCTGCGAGCAGCGGCGCGTTAACGTCGCAAGCCAGCGTTGCGTGCGGAGCCCCCTGCGGCGTAAAGACCTCCGGTAGTGGGTGTTCCATCGGAGACGGGAATCCGCGCGTGGCAACCTCCAGCAATTCCAGGGTGCCGACACCCGTACTGCTGCACGCCGGCATCACCGGGAAAAACGACCCCCGCGCAACGGCTCTTTCCAGGTCCTCGATGAGCACCGACTCGTCGATGGACTCACCGCCCAGATAACGGTCCATCAGCGACTCGTCCTCGGATTCCTCAATGATCCCTTCGATCAGGGTGCCGCGCGCGTCCTCGATCCGCTCGGCATCCGACGGGTCCGGCGGGTGGGTGGTCCGCATGCCGCCGGCGTACTGGTAGCGCGTCTGCGACAGCAGTCCGATCAGGCCATCACCGGCCGGCAGGTAAAGCGGTAAAACCTTGTCGCCGAACGCATTCTGCGCGGCGGCCAGTGCCTCCTGGTAGTTCGCGCGGGCGTGGTCGAGCTTGGTGATCACCACGGCGCGGGGCATGCCGACCTCGCTGCATTCCTGCCACAGCGATTTGGTCGGCTCGTCGACGCCTTCGTTCGCCGCGATCACGAACAGCGCGCAGTCCGCGGCGCGCAATCCGGCTCGCAACTCGCCGACGAAGTCGGCGTACCCCGGTGTGTCGACCAGGTTGACCTTGATGCCGTCGTGTGACAGGGAGCCCACAGCAACACCCACCGAGCGCTGTTGCCGGATCTCGGCCTCGTCGTAGTCGCACACCGTGTTGCCGTCCGTGACCGAGCCCGCTCTGGTCAACACCCCGGCCGCGACGAGCAGGGCTTCGACGAGGGTGGTCTTGCCGCCCCCCGACGGCCCCACCAGCACCACGTTGCGAATGTCGCCCGGACCGTCAGCGGTGGGAGCGTTTCCCGCGCTTTGGGAGGTATTCGTCCTGTCCGCCATGACTTTCCTCCATGTTTCCCAGGGCGCGTCGTTGCGTACACCTACCTAGGTACCATTCCCCCTACTCCCGTCGACCACAAGAGCGTCGGCCGGATCAATGGATCAGAAAGCGATACGGCGAAGGTTGTGGCCGTTCACAAGCCGGACGCAGGCGTCGCGCGGGGCGGGTGTGCCGGAGGGGCGGAGTCGGCGCGAGAGTCTTTGGCGCCCAGCCGAGCACGGTGATTTGCGACCCGGACCAGTAACCATGCCGTAAAGGCGATAGTCACGATGACAAAGCTCGGCGGCAGGTCGAACATGGCCGAGAGCCCGAGTCCGATCCAGACCGACACTGTGCTGATGACCGTCGAGATGAGCATGGCGAAGCCCGGTCTGGCCGTCAGCATGATGGCGGTAGCGGCGGGTGTGACGACGAGGGCGAAGAGCAGCAAGCTTCCGACGGCTTGGATGGCCATCGTCACCGCGAGTCCCAGCAATGCCATGAAAGCGATCGACAGTCCCCGGACCGGTACGCCTTTGGCCTCGGCGACTTGGAAGTTGATCGACGCGAACAGCAATGGGCGGTAGATAACGCCGACGCTGGCAGCCAGCAGTATCAACAGGCCCGCGAAGCTGACAAGCTGATCGCGCGAGATGGCCAGCAGATTTCCGAACAGGATGTTCGTCATCGTGCCGGATGCCTTGGTGGCCAGCGAGTTAAAGAACAGTGCCAGGCCGATGGCCATTGCCAAGACGGTGCCGGTGGCGACATCGCGCTCGTCGGCCCGTTTGCCCAGCACGCCGATGACGAGCGCGCCGCCCACGCAGAAGACCCCGAGGCCGAAGGCGACGGGCAGACCGACCAACACCGCACCCGTCGCGCCCGGCAGGCCGATGTGTGCCAGGGCGTGCGCCGCGAACGCGGTGTTGCGAATAACGACGAAGTAACCGATGAGGCCGGCGGCGAGCGCCACAATGGTCCCGCCCAGCAGCGCATCCCGCATGAACGGAGACGTCAAGATAGCCCACCAATCTCCCTGATAGCCCAGGGCGACCAGGCGTGATGTCATACGACGCTCCTGATGTAGAGCTCCCCATGCGGGCAGTGGGCGACTTCGAGCGGGGTGCCATAAATCTGACTGAGCAACGCGTCGTCGAGCACGCTGCCGATGGTGTCGTAACGTACGTGCCCGTCGAGCAGATAGATCGCGCTATCGAGCAGGTTGAGAACGGGATTGAGATCGTGGGCCACGACGAGGATCGTGACGTCCGTGTCGTGGTGCAGGCGCTGAAGTAGCTCAACGATTTCGCGCTGACTGCGTAAATCCACGGACGCCAGCGGTTCGTCGAGCATCAGCAGCTTGGGCCGCGCGACCAGCGCCTCGGCGATCGCGACTCGCTGGCGTTGTCCGCCGGACAACTGCGAAAGGCGTTTGTCGGCGAATTCCGTGGCGCGCATCGACTTCAGGGCTTCCCCGACGCGGCGACGTTGCGCGGCGGTGGTGCGCCCGAAGGCCCACCGGTATCCGTTGAGCCCGAGCATTACCGCGTCGGCGGCCCGGATTGCGTGATCGGAGCGAAGGGCGTAATTCTGCGGCAGGTACCCGATCGAGTGGTTGTCCTCGCCGGGACGCTTGCCGAATACCCGAACGTGTCCGGAGGCGACGGGGATCAGTCCCAGAATCACTTGCAAAAGTGTGCTTTTGCCTGCGCCGTTCGCCCCGATGACGGCGATGATCCCGCCGGACGGCACCTCAAAGGTCGCCTCGGACCACAGCAACCGTCCTCCGCGTACAACGCTGACATCGTCGAACGCCAACGCAGCCGAATCCGGGTCAGGCGGGGACATTGAGCGCCTTGGCCAACTTCTCGAGCTGGTCGACCTGCCAACTCTGGAACGAGACCTCCCCTGACGGCAGTGTCTCGGAGATGCTCACGATCGGCACGCCAGCTTGCTGCGCAGTCGCGTGGATCTTCTCCGGCACCGCGCCCTGGGTTTGGGGGTTGAAGATCAGCACATCGACCTGACGGTGAGCGAGCATTGCGCGGAATGCCTCAATGTCGGCCGGTGACGGATCAGTCTGGTTTGCGATGGCGCGTCGGTAGCCTTCGGGGGTTTTGTCGACCAAGCCGAGTGCTGAGGCCATGTAGTCGAAGACGCTCTCGGTTGCTGCATACGATTTGCCCGAGGCGTCGTTTTTGATCTGGGCGATGAGATCCGTGTAGGGCTTGAGCTCTGCGGTGAAAGCCGACCGCTGCCGGGCGAAATAGTCGGCCGCGGAGGGAGCCAATTTGGTCAATGCGGCGGTTACCGCGTCGGCGACGATCGTGACCGCCGGAGGGCTGTACCACAGATGCGGATTGGCGCCGCTCGGCGTTTTGGTCACCGCGGCGGCGCTGACGACGGGCGCGCTGGGAGCCGTGGCCGCGGCCAGCTTCGTTGCCCATGCGTCGTAACCCGCGCCATTGACGACGACGAGGCCGGCATGGGAAAAGGAATTGGCGTTGGACGGGGAGGGCTCGTAGTCGTGCGGGTCAACCGACGAACTCACCAGTGCCGTCGTCACCTTGGCGCAGTTGCCGCCGAGCGTCGAAACGACGTCGCCCCACTGGGACACGCTGACTGCCACCACGACCGGAGCGGCTGGACACGGCGGCGCGGTCGATGTGCTGGAACCGGATGATCTGCCGGGCTTTGTGGAACATCCCGTCAGCACCAGCGCAACCCCGAGGGCGATTGTGACAGCAGACCGAAGTGCGCGCAGGTGGACGAGTATCCGCCGACCGTCAACCATCACACGAGAACGGTAACCGTTGCCGACTCAAGAGTCGCGGTGCTTGTCGATGTCTGCACGTCGGTATCACGACCCGCATGCATTGGGGATCAGGGGTGCCAACTGGACCAGCGGCGCACCGCGACCACGATTACCGGACCGCTCAACGGAACCGATTGATACTGAGGGTATTTCGCGCGCAGCAACCGGCATCCGATCTCCATAGCTTCGCCGTCCGCATGGATTGTCGCGACACCGTCGGCCCGGACCCACCACAGCTGCGTCCAATCGTCGGCGTAGTGGTCGACGAGCAGGCTCACCGCTGCGTTGCTCTCGATGTTGGCTAAGCGGCGCAGCCGCCGCGTGGTTTTCGGTTTCGCGTCGACGGCGGTGTACACCACGTCATGGCCGTTCCGGGAGTCACGGTCGACCGCGAATACCACCGGCACCAGGTGCGGTAGGCCGTCGGGCGTGATCGTGGCCAGTCGGGCTACCGGGGATTGTGTGAACCTGGCCTGGGGGTCGAATTCGCCCACCGTGTCAGCTTAGGGCGCAAGGTAAGCGCCGAGCCTGTAGTTAGCGAGGCCGCTACTCACACTTTGCCGCGCTATCTACAGTTTCGGCACGGCGTTGCCACAGGAGGTCTAATTCGGCGCTACGTTAAACCGCATGTTGGCGGGGACGCAGATCGCAAACCTCCGCTAGCGCTGCGCCGAAGGCATTGATACCGGTGATCTGGCGGGGGCGGCTGCGCTCTTCGAGCACGTCGACGGCCACTGGCGGTTCTCCTACCGCGACCCCACCCCCCTCGACCTGGTCGGCGACCGAGCAGAATCTGGACACTGCCCTGCACAGCTACCTGCATTACGGTTATATACATAACGTCGTGCCGTCCGGAGCCGAAGGCCGGGTCAGTTCCGATGTTCACCGCGAGTCAGGAGATTACGGGATGAGCAAATCGCACCACCGCGTGGTCTGGTGGTCATGGATGGTCAGCGTGCTGACTGTGGTCGGTCTGGGCCTGGGCACGGTGCCGGCGTCCGCATCGCCGTCCACCCTGGCGCTCGACCGATTCAGCGACCGACCCGCCCCGCCGCTCGACCCGGCGGAATTGGTCGGGCAGGTGGGGCCGCAGGTGGTCAACATAAACACCAAATTCGGCTACAACAACGCGGTGGGGGCCGGAACCGGCATTGTGATCGATCCCAACGGGGTGGTCCTGACCAACAACCACGTGATCTCGGGCGCTACGGATATCAGCGCGTTCGACGTCGGCAATGGCCAGACTTACGCCGTTGACGTGGTCGGTTATGACCGAACGCAAGACATCGCGGTGCTGCAACTTCGTGGCGCGGCCGGGCTCCCGACCGCCGCAATCGGTGGCGGGGTCTCGGTCGGCGAACCGGTCGTCGCGATGGGCAACGCCGGTGGCCAGGGCGGAACACCTAGCGCGGTGGCCGGCAGGGTCGTCGCGGTCAACCAGACCGTCTCGGCAACTGACACCCTGACCGGTGCCGACGAGCAGCTGGGCGGGCTGATCCAGGCCGACACGCCGATCAGGCCCGGCGACTCGGGCGGCCCCCTGGTCAACAACTACGGACAGGTGGTCGGCGTGAACACCGCCGCCTCTGACAATTACAAGATGTCCGGTGGGCAGGGATTCGCCATCCCGATCGGTCGCGCGATGGGTGTCGCCGGGCAGATCAGGGCCGGTGCCGGCTCGAACACCGTGCACATCGGCCCGACGGCCTTCCTTGGCCTGGGCGTGACGGACAACAACGGCAACGGCGCGCGGGTCGAACGCGTGGTCGGTGGCGGCCCCGCCGCGGCCGCCGGGATCTCCGCCGGCGACGTCGTCACTGGGGTCGACAATGTCTCGATCAACGGGGCCACCGCGATGACGGACGCCCTCATCCCGCATCACCCGGGAGACACGATCGCAGTGCACTACCTGGCTAAGGCGGACGGCGAGCGCACCGCGTTTGTAACGCTGGCGGACGGACCTCCGGCCTGACAACCGCGCCGATGATGCCCGACTGGTGGCCAATTCGTTTGCCGCCAGTCGTGATTCGTCGCATATATGCGGGCGTGATTCCGAATGTCGCACCTCGGGTACCCGTGGCATCGTGGAATTGATGAACGACACAAGAGACGCTGTCGAGCACCATCCCGCGGGGGGCAGTCACGTCCAGGACGGCGTGGTTGAGCATCCGAACGCCGAGGATTTCCGTAACGCCACCGCATTGCCCGCGGACCCGACCTGGTTCAAGCACGCCGTCTTCTACGAGGTGCTGGTTCGGGCGTTCTACGACGGCAGCGCAGATGGTTCCGGAGATTTGCGTGGCCTCCTCGAGCGCATGGACTACTTGCAGTGGCTCGGTATCGACTGCATTTGGCTGCCCCCGTTCTACGACTCACCGCTGCGGGACGGCGGCTATGACATCCGGGACTTCTATAAGGTGCTGCCCGAGTTCGGCACGGTCGACGATTTCGTCGCGCTCGTCGACGCCGCTCACAAGCGCGGTATCCGGATCATCACCGACCTGGTGATGAATCACACCTCGGACTCGCACCCCTGGTTCCAGGAGTCGCGCCATGATCCCGACGGTCCGTACGGCGACTACTACGTGTGGAGCGACACCAGCCAGAAATACGCCGATGCCCGGATCGTCTTCGTCGACACCGAAGAGTCAAACTGGACATTCGACCCGGTCCGGCGCCAGTTCTACTGGCACCGGTTCTTCTCACACCAGCCCGACCTGAACTACGACAACCCTGCCGTGCAGGAAGCGATGACCGACGCGATTCGCTTCTGGCTCGGACTCGGGATCGACGGATTCCGTCTGGACGCAGTGCCCTACCTGTTCGAACGTGAAGGCACCAACTGCGAGAACCTGCCCGAGACACACGCGTTCCTCAAGCGCGTCCGCAAAGTCGTCGACGACGAGTTTCCGGGCCGGGTGCTGCTGGCCGAGGCTAATCAGTGGCCGAGTGATGTCGTCGAGTACTTCGGCGACGCCACCACCGGGGGCGACGAATGCCACATGGCGTTTCATTTCCCACTGATGCCGCGCATCTTCATGGCGGTCCGCCGAGAGTCGCGGTTTCCGATCTCGGAGATCCTGGCGCAGACGCCGCCGATCCCCGATATGGCTCAGTGGGGAATCTTTCTGCGCAACCACGACGAGTTGACCCTGGAAATGGTCACCGACGAAGAACGCGACTACATGTATTCCGAGTACGCCAAGGATCCGCGGATGAAGGCGAACGTCGGAATCCGCCGCCGGCTGGCGCCACTGCTGGACAACGACCGCAACCAGATCGAGTTGTTCACTGCGCTGCTGCTGTCGCTGCCCGGTTCGCCGGTCCTGTACTACGGCGACGAGATCGGCATGGGCGACGTGATCTGGCTGGGCGACCGCGACGGCGTGCGTACCCCGATGCAGTGGACACCGGACCGCAACGCCGGGTTCTCCACCGCCAACCCTGGCCGCCTGTACCTGCCGCCCAGCCAGGACCCGGTCTACGGCTACCAGGCCGTCAACGTGGAGGCCCAACGCGACACCTCCACGTCGCTGCTGAACTTCACCCGCATGATGCTGACGGTGCGGCGCCGGCACCATGCCTTCGCGATCGGCACGTTCGAAGAACTGGGTGGGTCGAACCCGTCGGTGCTGGCCTTCGTACGCCAAGCGGCAGATGATGGCGACACCGTGCTGTGCGTCAACAACCTGTCGCGGTTCCCGCAGCCCATCGAATTGAACTTGCAGCACTGGAGCGGCTGCACGCCGGTAGAACTGACCGGGCACGTGGAATTCCCCCGGGTCGGGCACCTGCCGTACCTGCTGACACTGCCAGGACACGGGTTCTACTGGTTTCAGTTGTCCGCATGTGAGGAGAACGCATGACCCGCGCCGGCGACGATACAAAGCGAAGCGATGAGGAGGAGCGGCGCCCATGACTTTGCCAGTCAAGCTGCCTTGGTCTGAGTGGCTGCCACAGCAACGTTGGTACGCCGGACGCAACCGGGAATTGTCCGCCGCTGAGGCCGGCGCCGTGGTCCCGCTGCGGGACGATCTCGATCTGGTGCTGGTCGACGCGGACTATTCCGATGGTTCGTCGGAGCGTTACCAGGTGATCGTCAGTTGGGATTCGGCGCCGGTTTCGGAGTACAGCACCGTAGCCACGATTGGCGCCGCCGGCGACCGGACCGGTTTTGACGCCCTGTACGACACCGATGCGCCGCAATTTCTGCTCTCGTTGATCGACTCGTCAGCCGTCCGCGGTTCGTCCGGCACTGAGGTGACGTTTGCCAGGGAACCCGATGTCGAGCTGCCGCTCGAGGCGATGCCGCACGTCTCTGACGCCGAGCAGAGCAATACCAGCGTGATCTTCGATCGAGACGCGATCTTCAAGGTGTTTCGTCGGGTCAGCAGCGGCATCAACCCCGATATCGAGCTGAACCGGGCGCTTGCCCGCGCCGGCAACCCGCACGTGGCCCGGCTGCTCGGTACCTACGAGATGGCCGGGTCGGACGACACGGCCGATAAGGCGTGGCCCCTGGGCATGGTGACCGAGTTTGCGTCCAATGCCGCTGAAGGGTGGGCAATGGCCACCGCCAGCGTTCGTGACCTGTTCGCGGAGGGTGACTTGTACGCCCACGAAGTGGGCGGCGACTTCGCCGGCGAGTCCTGCCGGCTCGGTGAAGCCGTTGCGTCCGTGCACGCCACGCTGGCCGAGTGCCTCGGAACGGCGCAGGCGGCATTCCCGGTGGACAGCGTGCTGGCGCGGCTGTCGTCGACCGTGGCGAAGGTCCCCGAACTTCAGGAGTACGCGGCAACGATCGAAGAGCGATTCTCCAAGCTCGCGGGCGAGACGATCACCGTTCAGCGGGTGCACGGTGATCTGCACCTGGGCCAGGTGCTGCGCACCCCGGAGAGCTGGCTGCTGATCGACTTCGAAGGCGAGCCGGGGCAGCCGCTCGACGAACGCCGGGCGCCGGATTCACCGTTGCGTGACGTCGCTGGCGTGTTGCGATCCTTCGAGTACGCCGCTTACGGGCCATTGGTGGACCAGGCAGCCGACAAGCAGCTGGCCGCCCGCGCCCGGGAATGGGTCGAGCGCAATCGCACCGCATTCTGCGACGGCTACGCGGCCGCATCGGGGATCGACCCACGCGACTCGGCGCAGTTGCTGGCCGCCTACGAACTCGACAAGGCCGTCTATGAGGCGGGCTACGAGGCGCGGCACCGGCCTGGATGGTTGCCGATCCCGCTGCGGTCCATCGCCCGGCTCACCGCCGCCTAGGTGTAGCCGGCCGCGCTGCGCACGCCGCGGGTGTCTGAAAGCATGTGGGCGTGGCGAGTGAAACCTTCAATAGCGAGGCACGGTTGTCGTGGGTGCTGGCAGTGCTGGCCGGTGTGGTGGGCGCGATCTCATTTACCCACTCCGCCGGATATTTCGTGGTTTTCATTACCGGCAACGCACAACGCGCCGTGCTCGGATATTTCACCGGCGAAGGGTGGCTTGCCTTAAGTGCCGGGCTGCTCATTGGGGCATTCGTTGCTGGCGTGGTGGTTGCGTCACTGTGCCGCCGATATCTCTGGGTCGACCATCCGCACGGCCCGACCGTGCTGACCACCTTCAGCCTGCTGGCGGCGACCGTGGTGGACCTTATCGATGAGGGCTGGAGAGCAAATTTCCTCGACTTCGCGCCAATAGTGCTGATGGCCTTCGGCACCGGGGCATTGAACACGTCGTTTGTCAAGAACGGCGAGGTGTCGGTGCCTTTGAGCTATGTGACCGGCACGACCGTCAAGATGGGCCAGGGCATCGAACGCCACATCGCTGGTGGAGGAAACGCCTCGGACTGGCTCGGTTACTTTCTGCTGCTCGCTAGCTTCGTGGTCGGCGCCACGGTGGGCGGCTTCATCAGCGTGATCGTGAATGGGACCTGGATGCTGGTGCTGGCCACGGTCGCGTGCGCGTTGACAACCGCCTACACCTACTTCCACCAGGACCGCCGCGCGTTGCTGGCAGCCGAGTTGGCCAAAAAGCATCGGCAGCAGCGCTGACCGGTACGCTGCTACCGATGCTGGCTTATTTCAGGACGCCGGCGGCGCCTCCGGGGCGGGTGTAGCGCTGGCCAGGAGCACCCGCTGAATGTCGGGCTTCATAGCAACCAGCTGTTGATTCCAGTAGGGCCACGAGTGTGTCCCATTGGCCGGGAAGTTGAACACGCCGTTGCGTCCGCCTGCGGCCGCGTAACTGTTCTGGAACTGCTGGTTGGTGCGCAGGGTGAGGCCTTCCAGGAATTTCGCCGGCATGTTGTCGCCGCCGAGGTCGCTGGGTGTGCCGTTACCGCAGTAGACCCAGATCCGGGTGTTGTTTTGGACCAGCCGCGGAATCTGGAGCATCGGGTCGTTGCGCTTCCACGCCGGGTCGGTGGACGGACCCCACATGCTGTTGGCGTTGTAACCGCCCGAGTCGTTCATCGCCAAACCGATCAGCGTCGGCCACCAGCCCTCAGACGGGTTGAGGAAACCCGACAGCGAGGCGGCGTAGGGGAACTGCTGCGGATAGTACGCGGCCAGGATCATTGCGGAGCCGCCCGACATCGACAGGCCCACCGCGGCGTTACCGGCCGGCGAAACCTGCTTGTTGGCCTGCAGCCACAGGGGCATTTCCTGGGTCAGGAATGTCTCCCATTTGTAGGTGTACGTTTGTCCGTTCCCTTGCGACGGCTGGTACCAGTTGCTGTAGAAGCTGGACTGGCCGCCGACCGGCATGACCACCGATAAGCCGGACTGGTAGTACTCCTCGAAGGCCGGGGTGTTGATGTCCCAACCGTTGTAGTCGTCCTGGGCACGCAGACCATCGAGCAAGTAGACCGCGTGCGGCCCGCCGCCCTGGAACTGCACCTTGATGTTGCGGCCCATCGACGGCGATGGCACCTCCAGATATTCCACCGGAAGCCCCGGCTTAGAGAACGCCCCCGCGGTAGCGGAGCCGCCGGCGGCACCGACAAGACCGGACAACAGGGCAGCCCCCATAGCCGCGACCGCCAGCCGGCGCGGCATGGTTGCCGCTGCGCCACGCAACTTTTCAACGAACGTCATAGCTCCTACCCATCCCAACTGTCATCTGCCGCACGAAGCGGTCGAATCTGTTCGGAGGCAGTGAACCACGGGGGTAGGAAGTAATTCGTTTGTCACGGCCGCAGCTTGACGTCGCGGTTGGCTAACGATCGAGCGTCGGTCCGGAATCGTTGCGGTCAGATCACGATTGGCTACCGGAACTGCGCTGTCATCTTCCGATTCGATGGCTCATGCGCTACCGAGTCGGGAATTGGCCGGGAGCGGCGTGGCTTTCGGCGTCGGGCAGCCCGGACAGCTCCGGCCCTAGGCGACGAGGCGGCGCAACAGTGTTGACGCCGTGGCAATTCCGATCACCGCCGCCACTACCAACACGACAATGTCCGCCGGGCTGAAGGGGGTGCCGATCAACAGCGCACGCAAATGTGTAGGTGCTGTGCGCAAGGCATGTCGCGGTCACTTTTCCAGGCGATGCAGGACTACGTCGGTCAGGACTCCGTCGTCGACCGTTGCGGTCATGTAGCTGCAGAACGGTTGTCGGCGGCGATCCGTCGGCGAGCCCGGATTAAGCAGCCGCAACCCGGTATTTGTCGTCGTATCCCAGGGGATGTGGCTGTGTCCGAACACCAGGACCTGGCTGTCCGGGTACAGTCGCGACATCCGGGCTTCCCGGCCGGTCGCGGCGCCTGTCTCGTGCACGACCGTGAAACGCACGCCCGCCAATGTCACGTCCGCTCGTTCCGGCAGCCGCGCCCGCAATGCGGGGCCGTCGTTGTTCCCCCAGCACGCGATCAGTCGCGCCGCCCTGGTTTCCAGCTCGTCGAGCAGTTCCGGGGCTATCCAGTCGCCGGCATGGATGACGACATCCGCGATCGCGACCTCGTCCCATACCTGCGCGGGCAGGTCGCGGGCGCGTGTGGGGACGTGGGTATCCGCGATCAGCAGCAACCTCACAGACCCATCTTGCGCTCGCTGTGCAAGATGCTAGCCTCGCTGGCTTCGCGCCTCGGCCCCCCGTTTCGCCGGCGTCGAAAGTGTCATCGGGACCGCTCGCTCCCACATATGTACCATCGTCTTCACCTTTGGCGGCACGCGACCGAGTCTCGTGCGCCTCCGGCTCGACGTCTGACGCGGCTTTGTGGGCCTTAGGGTCTGGCATGGTCTGTTACGGCGGCGAAATCGTGGAGCTCTTTCTCCGCAACGTTCCGACCCGGTTTCCCCTTGACTGCCGCCGCGAAACAAGTAGCTACTAAGCCAAAAAGCGGAGGAGAGCCTTGATACAAACCGCGTGCTGTCATCGCGATGCGCGGTGTTTGGCTCCGATAGGGTGCTTGCGGACATGGGGATCGTTGTAATACCGGCCGGAGCCAAGGAGAACACCGAATGCGTACCTTCGAATCAATAGCCGACCTCGCCGCCGCCGCGGGCGAGACGATCGGGCAGAGCGACTGGGTGACCATCACCCAGGAAGACGTCAACCTATTCGCCGACGCTACCGGCGACCATCAGTGGATCCACGTCGACCCGGAACGGGCGGCTGCCGGTCCGTTCGGCAAAACGATCGCCCACGGTTTCATGACCCTGGCGCTACTGCCGCGGCTTCAGCACCAGATGTACACCGTCAACGGCATCAAGCTCGCAATCAACTACGGTCTCAACAAGGTTCGCTTCCCCGCCCCGGTGCCGGTGGGCTCCCGGGTGCGTGCACGGACATCGTTGGTCAGTGTCGATGACCTCGGCAACGGCGCTGTGCAGGCGACCATGTCGACCACCGTCGAGATCGAAGGGTCGCCCAAGCCGGCGTGCGTGGCGGAAAGTATCGTTCGTTACATAGCGTGACCGTGTAACCCTGCAGCCGCGAAAAATACCACACCCCTGGAATTTCGGTGCTGTCTGCCCAGCGCCGTCAGAATTCGGCGATGGCGTGTTCCAGGCGCTCGGCCAGCCGGGCCTGCGCTTGCGCGCGCCGAGTAGGTATGTGCGCGGAAGGGAAAGGTGTTGTCACGGGCTGGTATTCACGCAGCGTGCGGCGAGCTACCGTCATCTTGTGCAATTCGGTGGCGCCGTCGGCGATACCGAGTGACTCTGCGGCCACCATCATCTTGACGAACGGCATCTCGTCGGAGACGCCGAGCGCGCCATGCAGGTGCATGGCACGCTGCGCAACGTCATGCAGCACCTGGGGCATGGCGACCTTCACCGCCGCGATGTCGCGGCGCACCTTCTGGTAATCGTGGTGTTTGTCAATCAACCACGCGGTGCGTAGCACCAGCAACCGGAACTGCTCGATCTGGATCCAGCTGTCGGCGATCTTCTCCTGGGTCATCTGGAAATCGGCCAGTCGCCCGTGCCTGGTCTTGCGCGACACCGCGCGCTCACACATCATGTCGAAAGCACTGCGCGCCAGCGCAATTGTGCGCATCGCGTGATGGATCCGGCCACCCCCGAGCCGGGTCTGCGCGATCATGAATGCCTGGCCCTCGCCGCCCAGCACATGATCGGCGGGCACGCGGACATCGTTATAGCGGACGTAGCCGTGGCTGGCACGCTTTGAGGATTCAGCTCCCATGCCGACGTTGCGCACGATCTCGATGCCAGGCGTCTCGGCCGGGACGATGAACAGCGACATCTTGTCGTACGTGCGGGCCTCGGGGTTGGTGACGGCCATGACGATGAAAAACGACGCGTGTTTGGCATTGGTGGAAAACCACTTTTCGCCGTTGATGACCCAGTAGTCGCCGTCACGGGTCGCAGCGGTGACGAACTGCCCGGGATCCGAACCACCCTGTGGTTCGGTCATCGAATAGCAGGAGGTGATTTCGCCGTCGAGCAGCGGCTGCAGGTAGCGGGACTTCTGCTCGTCAGTGCCGAACAGCGCGAGAATCTCGGCGTTGCCCGAGTCCGGCGCCTGGCAGCCGAACACCGACGGCGCCCAGCGGGAGCGACCGAGGATTTCGTTGAGCAACGCGAGCTTGACCTGGCCGAAACCCTGACCGCCCAGTTCCGGCCGCAGATGCGCGGCCCACAGTCCTTGGTCTTTCACCTGCTGCTGCAATGGTCGCAGGATCGCCATCATCTCGGCGTTCTTCTTGTCATAGGGGTCGAGAGCAACCAGATCGAGCGGTTCCAGCTCGTCAACCATGAACTTTTCGACCCAGTCCAGCTTCGCCTGATATTCCGGGTCTGTTTCGAAGTCCCACACCGTAGTCAACCGTTCCCCGGTGCAGCGCCGCACCGGACTCGTTGATGAAGCCACACCATCCTAAATGGAGGCAATCGCTACGGTTGGCAAGGATCTATTCGTCGTCGCTGCGACTGTCTATGACGCGTTGGGCAATCTCGACGAGTTTCACTTGCAGCAACTCGAAGGCGCGCACATCATCCACGTCGAAGCGTTCCATGATGATGCCTTTGGCTTGACCAATACGGTCTTGGGTCGAGACCGCCGATTGCAGCTGCTAGCCGTGACGCGCCGCCAAAATCGCCGCGGCGGCAGGCGCGGCGAATACCGAGTCGATGGTCTCAGCTTCGGTGTCCCACACACCAGCTTGGAAACCGAACAAGTTCAGCGCGCCAGCGGTGCGGTCCGCGGTGTACAGCTTGAACGACGCGCCAC
>CAVVCM010000007.1:0-595485 GCA_963746755.1 uncultured Actinomycetota bacterium
CGGGAAAGACACCGCGCCGCCGGCCGGGCCGGAATTGGTCAGTGCGCGATCGGTGGAGGCGGTGCAGCGGCTGGTGATCGCCGCGCGGCGCGACCCGAAGGTCACTCGCCTGCTGGCCGAACCCGGTAAGCGCCTTGACGTGCTGGCCGCGGAGGCACCGGACTTTCACACCGCGGTGCTGGCCGAACTCGCGCTGATCGGACATCGTGGCCCGGCAGAGCTCGAGATGCGGTCGACCAGCTATGCCGATGATCCTGAGTTGCTGATCCGGATGGTGACCAGAGCGATGAGCGCGCCCCCCGCGCCGCAGCCGCAGCACCCGCGGATTCCGTTGCGCGCCCGGCCCGTGGCGTCGCTGTTCGTGCGGCAACTGCGCGACCGTGAGGTCCGCCGCGACAAAATGGTGCGGGCCAACTGGGTGCTGCGGAGCCTGCTGCGCGAATACGGGCGCCGGTTGGCCAAGGCCGGTGTCTTCGATACCGCCGATGACGTCTTCTATCTCTTAGTCGATGAACTCGACGCACTCCCGGCGGACGTGTCCGAACTTGTCGCACGGCGCCGCGCCGAGCAGCGCAGGCTGTCGGGTGTCGTTCCGCCGATGGTGTTCAGCGGCAGCTGGCAGCCTTCCGTCGCGTCGTCGCCGGCGCTGGCCAGCGGGGACACCCTGCGCGGCGTCGGCGTCTGCGGGGGACGGGTACGCGGTCGGGTGCGGATCGTGCGGCCCGAGACCATTGACGACCTGCAACCCGGTGAGATCCTTGTCGCAGAGGTCACCGACGTCGGGTACACCGCCGCATTCTGCTATGCCGCAGCTGTGGTGACCGAGCTGGGCGGGCCGATGTCACACGCGGCCGTGGTGGCCCGCGAGTTCGGATTCCCTTGTGTGGTGGACGCTCAACGGGCCACCCGATGCTTGCCGTCGGGCGCGCTTGTCGAGGTCGACGGCGCTACGGGCGAAATTCGTGTGCTCGACCTGGCCCCCGAGGACAACCCACCGCTTCCGGCAGGCGACCGCATCGCTTAACAGCGGCGCGGATCTTTCACAGGGGCCAGCTGTTCGGCTGAAGCGCATACCGAAAAGCAGCGGCTGGGGGCAGCGGCTGTCGTTCACTGATCGAAATCGCATCGAGAATGAGGGCGACGTAGCGTCGCCAGCCATCGCTCGTCGAATCCATCGTCGATAGCACGCTGTACAGCATCGCGATCAGACGCGGTATGTCATCGGCGACCAGATCGGCTCGGACCCGGCCAAGCTGTTGGCCGCGGCGGACAAGGTCGTTGAGTGCCTCGTCCAGCGAGTTCGAGATGTCGGGGGTCAGCGATCCGGCCCGGTGCGCGGCGTTCAGAAGGTGGTGCTCCCGAGCGCCAAGCGATATCGCAGCCTCGATCAGTTGGGCGAGGCCGCACAGCGGGTCATCAGCGCGGCGGGCCTCCCCGATCGCCGGTGTGAGGTTCTCGGCGATGCTTTGATCCAGGGCCGCTCGGACTAGGGCTGCTTTGGTCGGGAACCTGCGGTAGAGCGTTCGTTCACCGACCCCTGCACGACGGGCGACGGCCTCAACGGCTGCATCTGGCCCCAGCTCGGCGTAGACGTCCCGAGCGGCGCGCAGAATGCGCTCAACATTGCGCGCCGCGTCGGCTCGCAACCGGCGGTCTTCAACCGCTGTCATTGTCACAGCCTAACTGACGGTTGACTGTCAATTGGTGAGGTTCTACGCTCGTACAACTGACAGATACCTGCCACTTAATGGGAAACGCCGGTGATTCCAATAACTTCCGAGACGTCCGATTCCTGCTCTGAAACCGACCTCCCGGTCATACCCGTCCCGCGCGCTGCCCAGTGTCCGCTTGCGCCCCCGGCTGAATTCGCGAACTGGCGACAAGAGCCCGGGTTGCGACGGGCGATGTACCACGGCCAACCGGCTTGGGTGGTGAGTCGCTACCAGGACATCAGAGCCGCGCTGGTCGACCCGCGCCTGTCCGCAGACACCATTCCAGCCTCCTTGAAGCCGGCGAGCCCTGACAGCACCACACCGGTGATGTTCGCGCGGATCGACGACCCCGAGCATCATCGGTTGCGGCGCATGATGACACGTGAATTCACCTTCAGGCGTTGCGAAGCGATGCGGCCCCAGATTCAAGAATTAGTCGACGAACACCTCGACGAGATGATCCGCAAAGGGGCACCAGCTGACCTTGTCAGCGACTTCGCCCTTCCGGTGCCATCCTTGGTGATCGCGCTGCTCTTGAATGTGCCGTCCGAAGACCTGGGGCTCTTCCAGCACCACTCCACGGTCGGACTGCAAACGAGCACGACCGACGAGCAGCGGGCGCAATCGTTTGCGGCAATGTATGTCTATATCCAGGAGTTGGTGGACCGCAGAGTGCACGATCCCGGCGATGACTTGATCAGCCGTCTCGTAACCGGCTACGTCGTGACCGGCCAGCTCACCCGTGAGACCGCGGCCATGACAGGCGTGGTCATGATGCTGGCCGGCCACGAAACCAGCGCCAACATGATTTCGCTGGGAACGGTTGCACTGCTGCAGCATCCCGACGTCTTCGAGCGGCTCGGGCAAACCGACGATCCTGCGGTGACCGCGAACGTCGTCGAAGAGTTGATGCGCTATCTGTCCATCGTGCACAGCCAAGTGGATCGCGTGGCGACCGAAGACCTCACCCTCGGCGGTCAGCTGATCCGCGCCGGGGACTTCGTCGTCATGAACCTGCCTGCCGGAAACTGGGACACCGAATTCGTCGACAACCCAGAAACCTTTGACGTCGACCGAAACACCCGCGGGCACTTGGGTTTCGGCTACGGGGTACACCAATGCATCGGACAGAACCTCGCTCGAGTCGAAATGCAGGTCGCATTCGCCACGCTGGCGCGGCGTCTACCCGGGGTGAAATTGGCGGTACCGCCCGATGAGCTCAGGTTCAAAGAAGCGGACATCTACGGCATGAAGGAGCTTCCTGTCACCTGGTGACCATTCAGCAGAACCGAGAAGGGGCTTCAGTGACAGCGTCGAACGAGCTGCGATTCGACGGGCAGGTTGCGGTGATCACCGGCGCCGGCGGGGGTTTGGGCAGGCACTACGCGCTGCTCCTCGCGTCCCGCGGGGCGCGCATCCTCGTCAACGACATAGGTGGGTGGGTGACGGGCGATGGCATGAACAGCGAGGTCGCTAACGCCGCGGCCGAGGAGATCCGCGAACAGGGCGGGGAGGCCGTCGCCGACACCCACAGCGTGACGAGTCCAGAAGGCGGAGAGGCGATCATCGACACCGCCCTTCGCACCTGGGGACGGGTCGACATCCTGATCAACAATGCGGGAATTGTCGGCGACGCGCCTTTCGAGGACATGACCGCCGATCGGCTCGAACCCCTCATCGTTGTGCACCTGAAGGGCGCGTTTTACGTGACGCGACCCGCGTGGACGGTCATGCGCGAGCGGCGGTACGGCCGGATACTCAACACCTGCTCGGCCGCCGGAATCCTTGGCGCCGAACGCATGAGCAACTACGGCGCGGCCAAAACCGGGTTGATCGGTTTCACCCGAGTCCTCGCCGCCGAAGGCGCCGAACACAACATCAAAGTCAATGCCATTGCCCCGATCGCCTACACGCGGATGATGACGCAGTCGATCGACGGCGCGGGCCAACAGGACGATGCGGCGGCGCAGGCGGTATTGGATGATCTTGTGAGCCGATACCTCAAGAAACTGGACCCAGCGCAGGTGGCTCCAGTGGTGGCTTTCCTGACGCACCAGCATTGCCCGGTTTCCGGAGAGATCTACACGGCAGGCGCCGGACATGTCGCGCGATTTTTCATCGGCATGACGAAGGGTATCTATAGTCCCGCGCTGACCATCGAGGATGTGCGTGATCATCTCGAAGAGATCCGCGACGAAGCCGGCTACACCGTGCCCGGCGGACCTGCTGACGAGATGCGGGAGCTCTTCGCGACCATCATCAGCAGCTGAACGCTATTCCGACGCCGTCCGGTGGTGGCGCCGACCGTAGGCAACCGAACGGCTCGATGCCGGCGGGGCGCAATCGTGCCGCCGACTGGTGTGCGTAGTTCACGCAATACAGGCCGGCTTGGTCAGCGCGGCAACGGTAGTCACCGAATGACAGCGAATCTCCGTAAGCCAGTTCCGGCCCGTTGCCGTACAGGAACGGACCCGGATCGGCGCGGGATGATCCGACCTGAAGTTTCATGCCGTCGAAGTCGACCCAACCGCCTTTCCATTCGCCGTAGGCCGTCGCGGGCGGCGGCGGGGGATTGGTCAGGTTCACCAGGCAGGCCAATGCGCTGCCGGTGTGTTTGGAATCAGTCATGCACGAGACTTTGTCGTCCATTGCCGTGAAGGCGATGTCATCACCGAGTGGCGTGGTCGCGCCGTCGCGGGTCGCGTTGTGATAGTGGCTTGGATCGACGGGGTGGCCTGCCTCGATCCAGGCGATGACGGCGGAGATTGAGGCACCGGTGGTCGGCGCGGTGGACGGCGCCGGGGGTTTGCTGCCCGACGGGGCAGTGGGAGCACCCGCAGATGTTCCGTTGGCGGTCTGCGTTTGCTCTGAGTGGCCGCCGACCGTGTGTGAGCACCCGGCAACCAGTAACGACGCTGCGATCAGCGCGGTGATCCGCATTCCGTCAGGCTAACCGCCGCGCTGAAGAATTAAGGCGCTGCGCGCGCGTTACGCCAGCCATGTCGGCTACCGTCGGGTTATGCATCAGCGCACTGTCCGCGCACGCACGGCCATCGGCACGGTCGAAGGATTCACCCGGGACGGCGTGAACCGCTGGCGATCCATACCGTATGCCCGCCCGCCGGTGGGACCCCTGCGATTCCGGGCGCCCCAGCCGGCACTGCCGTGGTCGGGTGTGCGGCACTGCCACGGCTTCGCCAACTGCGCACCTCAGCAGCGTCGCTACACCATGCTCGGCGTCGGCCGCTACCAGCCCATGAGCGAGGATTGCCTCACTCTCAACATCGTCACGCCCGAAGCCCGCGCCACCGAACCGCTGCCGGTCATGGTCTTCATCCACGGCGGTGGGTACTTCCTGGGCAGCTCGGCAACACCGCTGTACGACGGTGCGGCGTTGGCCCGCCGGGGTTGTGTGTACGTATCGGTCAACTACCGGCTCGGCGCGCTGGGGTGTCTGGATCTGTCGTCACTGTCGACACCGGACATCACCATCGACAGCAACTTGTACTTGCGCGATCTGGTGCTGGCGTTGCAGTGGGTTCGGGACAACATCGCGGAATTCGGCGGTGATCCCGATAATGTCACCATCTTCGGCGAGAGCGCGGGCGCGTGCATCACCGCCACGTTGTTGGCGGTTCCCGCCGCCGAAGGGCTGTTCGTCCGGGCGATATCGGAAAGCCCGGCCTCGGGCATGGTGCGGTCGAAAGAGGTCGCCGCCGAGTTCGCGAACCGCTTCGCCAACCTGCTCGGGGCGCGCAAGCAGGACGCCGCCAATGCGCTGGTGCAGGTGTCCGCGGCCCAACTGGTGGAAACCCAACACCGATTGATCGAGCAGGGCATGCAGAACAGGTTGAACGCCTTCCCGATTGGTCCCGTCCTTGGCGACGACATCCTGCCGATGGATCCCGTTGAGGCGATGCGGTGCGGTCGGGCGCATCGGGTACCTCTCATCGTGGGTACCAATGCCGAAGAGGGGCGGTTGTTCACCCGCTTCCTGGCAATGCTGCCGACCAACGAATCGATGGTCGAAGAACTGCTGGCGGACGCGGAACCGGGTGCGCGCGAACGCATCACCGCCGCTTACCCGGATTATCCGGAGCGGGGGGCATGTATCCAGCTCGGCGGCGACTTCGCGTTCAGTTCGGCGGCCTGGCAGATCGCCGAAGCCCACGGCGAGCACGCACCTACCTACCTCTACCGGTACGACTACGCACCGCGGACGCTGCGCTGGTCAGGTTTGGGCGCTACGCATGCCACCGAGTTGTTCGCGGTCTTCGACATCTATCGCACCAGATTCGGTGCGTTGCTGACCGCTGCCGCCGATCGGCGGGCCGCGCTGCGAGTCAGTAACCAGGTACAACGGCGTTGGCGATCCTTCAGCCATACTGGCATGCCGGGCGACGACTGGCCCACCTACACCGCCGACGATCGGGCCGTCATGGTGTTCGACCGCAAGTCCCGCATCGAGTTCGACCCGCATCCGCACCGGCGGATGGCGTGGGATGGCTTCTCACTGGCACGCTGACCCCATGCACGCTGAGACCGAGCAAGTCATCGAACGACCCAGTGACCTTACGGCCGCCTGGCTGGCCGCGGCGATCGGCGCCGGGCCTATCGCCGATTTCGCCGTCGAGCGGATCGGCACCGGCCAGATGAGCGAGTGCTACCGCATCCGGCTCAGCTACGCAGACGGCATGGCTACCCCCGACAGGCCGGAGTCGGTGGTGTTGAAGGTCGCGGCCAGCGATCCGATCAGTCGGCAAACCGGGCTGGCTCTGGGTCTCTACGAGCGCGAGGTCCGCTTCTACGGCGACATAGCGCCACGCCTGGGCGGGCCGATAGCACCCTGCTACCACGCTGCGGTCGACACCTCGACGGGCGTGTTCGATCTCTTGCTGGGCGATGCCGGACCCGCGGTTGTCGGCGATGAAATCGCCGGCGCCACAGTCCAACAGGCTCACCTCGCCGTTTCCGAATTGGGACGGCTGCACGGCCCGCTGCTTGGTGACACCTCGCTGGCCGAAGCGCCGTGGCTCAACCGTGAGTCGCCGCTCAACCAGGCGATGATCAGCCCGCTGTACGCCGGTTTCATCGACCGGTACGGCGACCAGATCGCGCCGGAGCACCGCATCGTGTGCGAACGCCTGGTGGCCGCATTCGACGGCTACCTGGCCTTGGAAAAGGAGGGGGCAGCAGAGGCGGCGGAGCCGGGCCGAATCCACGGCCTGATGCACGGTGACTACCGACTGGACAACATGTTGTTCGGTACCGCCGGGGCCGAGCGCGCGCTGACGGTGGTTGATTGGCAAACCGTTTCCTGGGGTCCGGCACTGACCGACCTGTCGTACTTCCTGGGCTGCGCGCTGCCGACGCGGGATCGTCGGGAGCACTACGACGCATTGCTGCGGGCTTACCACGAGGCGCTGGGGCCGGCGGCGCCCATCACCCTCGCCGACGTCGTCGAAGGTGTCCGCCGGCAAAGCTTTTTCGGGGTGATGATGGCGATCGTCTCCTCGATGCTGGTTGAGCGCACCGAGCGCGGCGACCAGATGTTCATGACGATGCTGCAACGGCACTGTGATCATGTGCTCGACACGGATGCGCTGACGACGCTGCCCGAGGCGGCGGCGCCGGAGCCGTTGCGACCGTCGGAGGAGGACGAACTCGCACACGCCCCTACCGCCGAACCGCTGTGGAGTGAGAGTTGGTATGCCGACTTCGTCGATGCGGCACAGGGATTGGGCGGCTGGTTCCGCATTGGCCTGGTAGCGAATCAGCAGACGGCATGGGTTCACGCGCTGTTGTGCGGCCCCGACATGCCGACCGTGGCCGTCGACGCGCAAGTCCCGCTGCCGGCGGACCCGTGGCTGCTGCGCACCGATGCCTTCGAGATCGGCCACTCCGCCACCGCACCGCTGCAGACCTACCGCGTCGATGTGCGCGCGCGGGGCCACGCGTACCCGGACCCGTCGGCGTTGTTGCGCGGGGAGCCGGGAACTCCCGTCGAGATGACGATGAACTTGGTGTGGGCCACCGACGGCACCCCGTATAAGTACCGGCTGACGACCCGTTATGAGATTCCGTGCACCGTCTCGGGCACCGTCAGCGTCAACGACATTAGCTACCGCGTCGACTCGGTTCCCGGACAGCGCGATCACTCCTGGGGTGTGCGTGATTGGTGGAGCATGGACTGGATATGGAGCGCGCTGCACCTAGACGATGGGACCCATCTGCACGGGGTGAATATTCGAATCCCGGGCGCACCGGCCTTCAGCGTCGGCTACGTTCAGGGCGCCGACGGCGACGTGGCCGAACTGCAGACCGTCGACTCACGAGAATCCTTCGGTGCCAACGGGTTACCGCGCAACGCCACATTGACCCTTAACCCGGGTGACATCACCGCTGACGTCGACGTGCGCGGCCACGCACCGGTACGCCTGATCGCCGCAGATGGACGGGTGAGCCAGTTCCCGCGCGCCTGGGCCACCATCGGAACAGCGGACGGCCGCAACGGTGTCGGTTGGGTGGAATGGAACCGCAACCTCGGCGAAAAGACCGAGTGAGCGTGCCGGCGCGCATCGTGGTGATGGGCGTCTCCGGCTCAGGCAAGTCGACAGTGGGGGCAGCGCTCGCACAACGCTTGCGGGTTCCCTTCGTGGACGCCGACACCCTGCACCCGCCGGCCAACATCGCCAAGATGACGGCCGGTGAACCGCTGGGCGACGACGATCGCTATCCCTGGCTGGAAAACGTCGGCGAATGGTTGGCCGGCCACCGCGGCGGCGGCGTGGTGAGCTGTTCAGCGCTCAAACGGAAATACCGCGACCAACTGCGCGCGCACTGCCCGCGGGTCGAATTCCTGCACCTCGCCGGTTCCCCCGAACTCATCAGCGGCCGGCTGGCTGCCAGGACCGGCCATTTCATGCCGGCCACGCTGCTGCGGTCGCAATTCGAGACGTTGGAACCTCTCAGCGCCGACGAGCCCGGTATCACCGTCGATGTCGGCCACGACGCCGACGCGATCATCGACACCTTTCTGGCAGGCGCGGTGTCGCGGCAGCACAGGGGCACCTGAGCCATGTACGAGGCCGTGGTTGCGCTCATCGTGGCGGTGCACTTCGCCTTCGTCGGTTACGTCGTGGTCGGCGGCTTCCTGGCGCTGCCCTGGCGACGCACGATGTGGCTGCACGCGCCGGCGGTGCTCTGGGGGATCGCCATTGGCGCCAAGCAGGTGGACTGCCCATTAACCTGGGCGGAACGCTGGGCTCGCGCCAGGGCCGGAATGCCGCCGCTGCCGCCGGACGGATTCATCGCCCACTACATCACCGGGGTGATCTATCCCGCCGGCTGGGTGGCCGGGGTCCAGCTCGCCTCGTTCGCAGTCGTCGCAGCGTCATGGACGCTGTATCTTCAGCGCGACACCGGCTGGCGCCGACGCGATCGCGTGATTACCAGGGGCGCTTCCGACGACGAGTCTTGACCTGCCCGCCGACTCGTTCGCGTGCGGTGTCCACCAGGTGGCTGCTGCGTTGGCGGGCGGCTTCGGCGAGCTCTTCCCCGCGCACCCGGGCGGTGCTGGCTAATTTCTCGCTGCGCTTGCGGGCGGCTTCGGCCAGTGGAGCGCCCCTCTCAGCGGCTGTGCCGGCCAGTTCGCGGCTGCGTTCGAGCGCGGCTTCGGCCAGTGGTGCGCCCCTCTCAGCGGCTGTGCTGGCCAGTTCGCGGCCGCGTTCGGCGCCGAGCTGCAGGCCGTGCACAATTTTCTCGCCGAGCTCCCCGAAGTCGGGCTCGAGGGTGTCGTGCGATCCGGGCAGCGCCGAGGACACCCTCTCAGAAAGCCGCTCCGCTGCCCGGCGGCCGCGCCATCCGAGTGACGGCTTGCCCGCCGTATCGGCGGCCGCGATCATCAGTCCGCCCACCAGGCTGAGATCGGTCAGGAAAGCCTTGCGCTTCTCGGCTTTGCGCTGCGGGTCGGTCTCGGCCCAGAACATGTGCGCACCAAAATTGGCCGGTAGCACCGTGAAGGCCAGAGCTGCCGAGGCGACGCGGGGCATTTTGCCGGTGGCCAGCAGCAAACCGCCCCCGATTTGGACGGCCGCGTTGATTTGCGCGAACGTCTGCGGGTCGCTCGGAATACTGCTTCCGACCGGATCCGGCAACGCCTGCAGGCCTTCCACTGCGGGTGCCGCGGCTTCCGCCGCTGGCTTTGGGTGGAGCAGTGAATCGACTCCTTGACCGATGAACACAACCGACAACAGGGGTCGCGCGATTCTGCGGATCAACATGGCAGGTAAGTTACCCGACGGCCCGGCAAACAAACCGCCCGGCTTATCGGCGCTGTTAGCGGCGGTTGCACTGGGCCGACGCGGATATGGTGGAGCTCGTGCGAGCGTTGATCATTCTCGACGTGCAAAACGACTTCTGCGAGGGCGGCTCGCTGGCGGTAACCGGCGGCGCCGCCTTGGCGTCTGCCATCAACGACTATCTGGCCGGTGCGCCGGGCTACCAGCATGTCCTGGCGACCCAGGACTTCCACGTCGACCCGGGTGACCATTTCTCCGACCGGCCGGATTATTCATCGTCTTGGCCCCCGCACTGCCTCGCCGGAAGCCCGGGTGCGAATTTCCATCCCGATCTTGACGCCAGCCGAATCGAGGCCGTCTTCCGCAAGGGCGCCTACGGCGCGGGTTACAGCGGCTTTGAGGGGGTCGACGAGAACGGAACCCCGCTACTGGAGTGGTTGCGCCAGCGGGGGGTCGACGAGGTCGACATTGTCGGCATTGCCACCGACCATTGCGTCCGGCGGACCGCCGAGGACGCGGCGCGGGCCGGCTTGACCACCAGGGTGCTGGTGGGCTTGACCGCGGCTGTGGCGGAAGATTCGGCCGCAGAGGCGCTGGCGGAGATGCGAGCCGCCGGCATCGAGTTGGTCGAGGCGGCCTGATGGTGGTGCCGCTGGATCGGGAGCATCTGCTCGCCGCGGTAGAGCGGTCGCCGCAGGCGGCCGCGGCGCACGACCGCGCCGGCTGGGTGGCACTGTTCGCCGGCGACGGCCGAATCGAGGACCCGGTGGGCTCGCGGCAGCACGTGGGACACGAGCGGATCGGCCGCTTTTACGACACCTTCATCGGTCCGCGTGACATCAAATTCCACCGCGACCTCGATATCGTCTTCGGCACTGTCGTTTTACGGGATCTCGAGCTCGAGGTGACGATGGGCTCGGCCGTGACGATGTATATTCCGGCATTCCTGCGCTACGACCTCCGAGAAGGTAACGGCCAGTGGCAGATTGCCGAACTGCGGGCCTATTGGGAGTTGCCGGCAATGATGCTGCAGTTCCTCCGAACCGGTTCGCGCGCAGTGTCGCCCACCCTGCAACTGTCCAGAGGGTTATTGAGCAATCAGGGCCTGCGAGGAACCGCAGGCTTCCTGACCGGATTTCGGCGGGCGGGTGCGCGGCACAAGAAGCTGGTGGAAACGTTCCTCGGCGCTGTGGCGCGGCGAGACGAGTTCGCCGCCCGCCGCGCTTTGTCATCAACTGCCACAATAACTTTGGGTGACGATGACCCACTCGACCTCGCTGAACTCGTCGAGCAACTCGACGGGGCCAGCTCCACCAAGACGAACAGCGCCGGCCCCACGGTCACCGTCTCGCTCAACTCGGGTCACGGCCGCGGCATCATGTTCGCCGATGTGGCTTGGCGGGGCAACGCGATCAACCAGATCCGGTACTTTCCCGCCTGATCGCTCCACTGTGTCCCCGCGGTGGTCGAAGTTTGCCCGCATCGGATGGTTTCAATGTATTGCCGTCCACGCGATAGTGGCGTACAAATAGCTGTCACTGGATGGAGGCAGCCCATGGATGTGGTGCGGGTCGTCGGTATCGGAGTGGCGTTCACCGCCGCGCTGACTGTTACAACAGCCTGTGGCGGCGGCGAAAACTCTGCCTCGTCGAGCTCGTCGAAGGCGTCGTCGTCATCATCAACGCCGTCGTCGAGTTTGCCATCGTCGACTAAGTCGAGCGCGCCGCCATCGGGGGTTGCACCACTGGGCGACTACACGTATTTGCTGCTCCAGGCCAGCGACGTCGGCCCTGATGTCACGACAACGGGGCCGCCGATGCAGAATCCCGGCGGTGTGGCAGGAGCGGCGGTGACGTTCGGCAACCCCGACCGCATGCGCACTATCGACGACCTCGTCGTCGTCTTCACCGATCCAACGGTCGCCGCCCAGCAGGCTAAAGATCGCGCGGAATCTTTCGGCAAGTACGTCACGGGCGCCCCGCAGCCGTTTGAGGTGGGGACGAACGGACTGATTGCCGTGGGCCTGTCGCCGGACAACTCAAAAGCGGTGACTTGTGTGACGTTCGCCGAGGGCAGGGTGGGCGTCGACTTGGAGTTCGACAGCGCACCCGACGATCCCGCTCCGCAGGACGTCGTGCTCGACATGGCCCGGAAACAAGACGCGCTCGTCAAGGAGCGATTGCCCAGCTAGCAGAGCCCACGTGCAGGGTGCCGTTACTCGCGGTCGCGTATTGAGGGCCGACCGCGCACTCACGCCGGTTCAGTGTGCAAGCATCAGCGCCAGCGATGCCGCGGACAGGCACAAGTAGGCGCCGGGAGGCGCGATGTTGTATAAGACGTGAGCCGTCAGGTGCGTCACGATTGCACCGATAAAGAACAAGACGAGGCCGACCGCGGCCGCTATTCGCAAGGCCGGCAAGCCCAGGAGCGACGACACCTGAGATCGGTCGCGTTCCAGCTACTGGGCTCGGTAGTCGACGCTGACGACGCGGTGCAGTCGGCGTGGCTGAAGGCCAGTCGCGCGGTTTTCGGCACCATCGACAAGATCGACAACCTCACTGGCTGGTTTACGACGATCACCGCACGAGTGGCGTTCGACCAGCTGCGAGTGCGCAAGCGGCGTGCCGAGCAACCGCTCTCTCAGCCCGACGAATTGGACCGGCTCGCCGAGACCGCGTCGGCGCCGGCGGACGAGGAAGCGCTGCTGGCGGAGTCGGTGAGTAGCGCGTTGCTTGTCGTGCTCGACCGGCCCTCACCGGCGCAGCGCGTTGCTTTCGTTTTGCATGACGTGTTCGCTATGCCGTTCGAGAAGATCGCCGGCCTGTTGAACCGGTCGCCGGAGGCCGCCAAGAAGCTCGCAAGCCGGGCCCGTGCGCGACTGCACGCCGGCTCGGCCGCCCAACCTCGCCGTGCCGCAAAACATCTCGAGATCGTGGAAGCGTTTCTGGCGGCGTCACGTGGCGGTGATGTCGCCACTTTGCTCGAGCTGCTGGCTCCCGACGTGGTGCGCAAGGTTGACCGGGCGCTGGTCCCCGATGACGCGCCGACCGAAATGCGCGGCGCGAAGGAGGTCGCCGGGGAGACTCGTCGATTCGCGCAGCGGGCGCGCGCCGGCGCCGTGCTGCTCATCGACGGCGTCCCGGGAATCGCGATCGCCCCACACGGGCGCACGCAGGCCCTGTTACTCATTGGCATCGGAGCCGATAACCGCATCCACACCATCGACATCACCGGCGATGCCGACCGCATCCGTCGGGCCGTTCTGGCACTGCCGCGTTGGCCATTCGCGGACAACCACAGCCCCATCGGGTACCAAGGAGATCAGACACAGCCGGCCGGGCGGCCGGCAACGGGGCAAGATCGGGAGCACCATGCTCGATAAGCCGTTCGGACGGCGTAGCCTGCTGCGAGGCGCAGGTGCGCTCACCGCGGCATCACTGGCGCCGTGGGCCGCAGGCTGTGCTCCCGACGACGACGCATTGACCTTCTTTTTCGCGGCCAATCCGGACGAAGCCGATGCCCGGATGCGCATCGTCGACGAGTTCTGCCGCCGCCATCCCGACATCAAGGTCCGGGCGGTGTTGTCCGGTCCGGGCGCGATGCAACAGCTATCCACGTTTTGCGCCGGCGGCAAGTGCCCGGATGTTTTGATGGCGTGGGAATTGACCTACTCCGAACTCGCCGACCGTGGCGTGCTGCTGGACCTCAACACCTTGCTGGCGCGGGATAGGACGTTCGCCGAGGAACTTAGGTCGGACAGCATCGGGGCGCTGTATGAGACCTTCATGTTCAACGGAGGACAGTACGCGTTTCCGGAGCAATGGTCCGGTAACTACTTGTTCTACAACAAACGGCTTTTCGCCGACGCCGGCGTACCGCCGCCACCCGCGACGTGGGAACGGCCGTGGACTTTCACCGAATTCCTGGACACGGCCCGCGCTCTCACCAAGCGGGATGGGTCGGGGAGGGCCACGCAGTGGGGTTTCGTCAACACCTGGGTCTCGTACTATTCGGCCGGGCTGTTCGCCATGAACAACGGCGTGCCGTGGTCCGCCCCGCGGATGAACCCGGCCCACTTCAATTTCGACAACGACGCCTTCATCGAGGCGGTGCAGTTCTACGCCGATCTGGCCAATAAGCACAAAGTGGCGCCCAACGCGGCCGAGACGCAGTCGATGTCCACGCCCGACCTGTTCGCGGCGGGCAAGGCAGCGATCGCGTTGGGTGGCCACTGGCGATACCAGACCTTCATACGGGCCGGCGGCCTTGATTTCGACGTCGCGCCATTGCCGATTGGGCCGGCACTGCCGAAGGGACAGCCTGCCCGCTCCGATATAGGCGCCACCGGACTGGCCATCTCAGCGAGCAGTCAACGCAAGGAGCAGGCGTGGGAGTTTGTGAAGTTCGCGACCGGTCCCGTCGGGCAGGCGTTGATCGGTGAATCCTGTCTTTTCGTTCCGGTGCTGCGGTCTGCGCTCAACTCGGACGGATTCGCCAAAGCGCACCGCAGCGTCGGCAACCTCGGCGTGCTCACCGAAGGGCCTGGCTATTCAGAAGGCCTCCCGATTACCCCGGCCTGGGAAAAAATCAATGCCCTGATAGACCGCAACTTCGGGCCCGTGCTGCGGGGATCCCGACCCGCGACATCGCTGGCCGAGTTGTCGCGGCCCATCGAGGAAGTGCTGCGCAGTCCATGACACCGGTCGACACTGTCGGCGCGGACAACCCCGGCGGACGAGTTCCCGCAAAGGACCTGAAGAACTCGGGTCCTTCGGGCCGACGTGCGCGGGCAGGTCGCTTGTTCGTCGCACCCAACCTGACGGCGGTCGCAGTGTTCATGCTGTTTCCGCTCGGATTCTCGTTGTTCATGAGCTTTCAGAATTGGGATGTGTTCAGACCGCCAAAGTTCGTGGGTCTGAAGAACTTCGGAGAGCTCTTCACTTCCGATCCACTGTTTCTCATCGCGATCCGCAACACCGTGATTTTCACCCTCGGGACCGTCGTGCCGACCGTCCTTATCAGCCTCGTCGTCGCCGGTGTGCTGAACCGGAAGGTCAGGGGCATCGGCATCTTCCGCGCGATCGTCTTTCTGCCATTGGCCATCTCGTCGGTGGTGATGGCCGTCGTGTGGCAATTCGTCTTCAACACTGACAACGGGGTGCTGAACATCATGCTCGGTGGGATCGGGATCGGCCCGGTCCCGTGGCTGGTCGAACCGAGATGGGCGATGGTTTCGCTGTGCCTGGTCAGCGTATGGCGAAGCGTGCCCTTCGCCACTGTCGTTTTGTTGGCCGCGATGCAAGGTGTTCCGGAGACCGTTTACGAGGCGGCTAAAATCGACGGTGCCGGTGAGATAAGGCAATTCGTGTCCATCACGGTGCCGTTGATCCGCGGGGCGACATCGTTTGTGATCGTCATCTCGATCATTCACGCGTTCCAGGCGTTCGACTTGGTCTACGTCCTCAACGGCCCGAACGGCGGACCGGAATCCGCAACCTATGTGTTGGGCATCATGCTGTTCCAGCATGCCTTTTCGTTCCTGGAATTCGGGTATGCATCCGCGCTGGCGTGGGTGATGTTCGCCATCTTGCTGGTATTGACCGTGGTGCAGCTGCGACTCACGCACCGACGCTCGTGGGAGACTTCGCGTGGGCTTAGGTAAAGGAGGTAAGGGCCCTAACGGCACAGTCAGTCGCACCATCTTTCGGGCCGGCATCATCTACGCCGCGCTGATCGGCATCGCGTGGTGCGCGCTGTTCCCGATTATCTGGGCGCTGTCGGGTTCGTTGAAGAGAGAAGGCGAGATAAGCGAACCCAGGCTGCTGCCGGCCCACCCGCGGTGGTCCAACTACGCAGAGGTGTTCGCGCTGATGCCGTTCTGGCGGATGTTCTTCAACACCGTGCTCTATGCCGGCTGTGTCACCGCCGGGCAGGTCTTCTTCTGCTCGTTAGCCGGATATGCCTTTGCAAGACTGCAATTCCGTGGCCGCGATGCGCTGTTCGTCTTGTATCTGGGTACGTTGATGGTGCCGCTGACCGTGACGGTAATCCCGCAGTTCATTCTTATGCGGACCGTGGGGTGGGTCGACACTCCGTGGGCGATGATCGTGCCTGGTTTGTTCGGTAGCGCTTTCGGCACCTACCTCATGCGGCAGTTCTTCCGTACCATCCCGACCGATCTCGAGGAAGCGGCGATACTCGACGGTTGTTCGCCGTGGCAGATCTATTGGCGGATCTTGCTGCCCCACGCAAGGCCCGCGGTGATGGTGCTTGGAGTGCTCACCTGGGTCAACGTCTGGAACGATTTTCTGTGGCCGCTGCTGATGATTCAACGCAACAGCCTGGCCACGCTGACGCTTGGCCTGGTCCGGCTGCGAGGCGAATACGTTGCCCGCTGGCCGGTGCTGATGGCAACCTCGATGCTGATCATGCTGCCGTTGGTCATCATCTATGCGATCGCGCAACGCTCTTTTGTCCGCGGCATCGCCGTCACCGGGTTGGGCGGTTAAGCATGGCTTCGGTGGCTTTCGAGCAGGCGACGCGGCGCTACCCGGGAGCAGATCGTCCCGCCTTGGATAGCCTGGACCTGGTTGTCGGTGATGGCGAATTCGTCGTTCTGGTGGGACCGTCCGGATGCGGTAAGACGACATCGCTGCGGATGGTGGCCGGACTCGAAACAGTGGACTCCGGACGTATCCGGATCGGCGACCGCGACGTCACCAACCTCGATCCCAAGGATCGCGACGTGGCGATGGTCTTTCAAAACTATGCTCTGTACCCGCACATGACGGTCGCGCAGAATATGGGCTTTGCCTTGAAGATTGCCAGAACACCGAAGTCCGAAATCCGCGACCGGGTAGTGGCTGCGGCGCAATTGCTGGACCTGCAACCGTATCTCGATCGCAAACCCAAGGACCTCTCCGGTGGACAACGCCAGCGGGTGGCGATGGGACGCGCGATCGTGCGCCGCCCGCAGGTGTTCCTGATGGATGAACCACTGTCCAATCTCGACGCCAAACTGCGGGTGCAAACCCGCAATCAGATCGCCGCATTGCAGCGCCGGCTGGGCACCACCACTGTCTACGTCACCCACGACCAGGTCGAGGCCATGACCATGGGTGACCGCGTCGCCGTGCTGTGCGACGGCGTGCTGCAACAGTTCGCGCCGCCTCGTGAGCTATACCGAAACCCTGACAACGTGTTCGTCGCGGGTTTCATCGGATCGCCGGCGATGAACCTGTTTACCCTGCCCATCGTGGATTCTTCTGTGTCGCTGGGGGATTGGCTCATCCCACTACCGCGCGAAATTGCCGGCACGGCAGGTCAGGTCGTCGTTGGGGTCCGTCCCGAACACTTCGAGCTGGGCAGCCTCGGTGTCGAGATGGAGGTTGACGTGGTGGAGGAGCTGGGGGCAGACGCCTACCTCTATGGTCGAATCACGGGCTCGGGCAATGTGATCGATCAGCCGGTCGTGGCGCGCGTCGACGGGCGTCACCCACCGCAGAAGGGTAGCCGCGTGCGCCTGCATCCAGAACCCGGACACTTGCATTTCTTCGCCATGGACGGCCACCGAATCTACTGAGCACGCTCTTCGGCGTGCCGCGCACTCCCAGCCCGGCCCGATCCGGCTATGGTGGCGGCCGTGAGCACAGCGCGTGCCGACCTGGTGTGCGAAGGCGGTGGCGTTCGTGGTATCGGACTGGTCGGAGCGGTGGACGCGCTGGCCCAAGCCGGCTACCGCTTTCCCCGCGTCGCCGGTTCCAGCGCGGGCGCGATCGTCGCGTCGCTGGTGGCGGCACTGCAGGTCGCCGGCGAACCGCTGAGCCGGCTGGCAGAAGTGATGCGCAGCATCGACTACCGGAAGTTCCTTGATCGCAATCTGATCGGGCGAGTGCCGTTGATCGGCGGGGGACTGTCGTTGTTGGTGTCGGACGGCGTGTATCGCGGCGCCTACCTCGAACAGCTCCTCACCGGTCTGCTCGGGGACCTGGGTGTGCACACTTTCGGCGACTTGCGCACCGGCGAAGAGTCCGAACAGTTCGCCTGGTCGCTGGTCGTGACGGCCAGTGACTTGTCACGACGCCGGCTGGTGCGCATCCCCTGGGACCTCAGCTCCTATGGCGTCGACCCGGACGACTTCTCGGTGGCGCGCGCGGTGCACGCGTCGTCGGCTATTCCGTATGTGTTCGAGCCGGTGCGGGTGGGCGGCGCTACCTGGGTCGACGGTGGGCTGCTATCGGACTTTCCGGTAGAGCTATTCGACCTGCCGGATGCCCAACCGCGCTGGCCGACATTTGGGATCCGGTTGTCGGCGCGCCCCGGCATCCCGCCCACCCATCCGGTACATGGGCCGGTTTCGTTGGGGATCGCCGCAATAGAGACACTGGTGAGCAATCAGGACAACGCCTATATCGACGACCCGTGCACCGTTCGGCGCACCATCTTCGTGGCTGCCGATGAGGTGAGTCCGATCGATTTCGACATCACCGCCGAGCAACGCGAAGCCCTGTATCAACGCGGATTGCATGCGGGCCAACAGTTTTTGCGGACATGGAATTACGCGGACTTTCTGGCCGCGTGTGGCCCACCGGCCAAGCGGTCGCAATAGGGGTTTGGCGCCGGCCTAGCCCCCGTGGCCCGGGCGCGACCGCACCCGGGCGTTCCTCAACCCGGCCGGAAGGGGCTATAGCAGTCCCACTCGGGGCCGCCGAGACTCAATTGTTGTTCTCGCACCTGGCGCGCCGTAACGGCGTTTAGCCGCAACGCTTCCTACTATTGCCCGCGTGGTGGATCGCTATGGAACCGATGTTCTTGCCGCGGGTCGGCGCACGCCCCGCTCGACCGAGCAGCCGGCCGAGCTGGGCATGGTGGTCGAGGACGTAGGGACCGGCTATGTCGGCGCGGTGGTCCGAGTCGAATACGGCCGCATCTATCTCGAAGACCGGCATGGCCACACCCGTGGCTTTGCCCTGGGCCCCGGTTATCTGCTCGAGGGCCGCCCGGTGATCCTCACTGCGCCGCGCCGCGCAGCGCCTACTGCCGCGGGCCGGACGGCGTCGGGCTCGGTCGCCGTGCCAGGTGCCCGCGCCCGGGTCGCCCGCGCCAGCCGAATCTATGTTGAAGGCCGCCATGATGCCGAACTCATCGCGCAGGTGTGGGGCGAGGACCTGCGCATCGAGGGCGTCATCGTCGAGCACCTCGGTGGCGTAGACGACCTGGTGGGCATCGTGGCAGAGTTCGCGCCCGGTCCGGGGCGCCGGCTTGGCGTGCTCGTTGATCACCTCGTCGCCGGTTCGAAGGAGGCCCGGATCGCCGATGCGGTGCGACGGGGGCCGGGCGGACCCGACACTCTGGTTGTCGGTCACCCTTACGTCGACATCTGGCAGGCGGTGAAGCCGCAACGGCTCGGCCTGGCGGCCTGGCCGAATGTGCCGCGGGACATGGAGTGGAAGCACGGCGTGTGCCAGGCGCTCGGCTTGCCGCACGCCGACCAGGCGGACATAGCCAGGGCCTGGCGGCACATCCGTTCGCGGGTGCGCGACTGGAACGATCTCGAACCGGCGCTGATCAGCCGGGTCGAAGAGCTTATCGACTTCGTGACGCAACCGGCGAGCCCCTGAGCTAGCGACGTCGCCTGGATGAAATTCGCGTGCTACGGCCCGTTTGCGTTCGTGATCGATGGTACCCAGCATGTTATCGCCCACGTCGGATTTCTCGGTCTTCCCTTGCTGCTCAACCTCTTCCACCCCGCCGCACCACGCGGCGTGATCGGCGGGGAGTCGGCGAGCACGGCTTGCTCACCAACATCGGCATCACTGCCGTAGGTAATCCAGCCGACGGCACGCGGTTGGTGGCGCTACCCTTTTGGATTATCGCGCAGCTGCAACGGCGCGAGATCTAACCGGCGCCAACGCCGCTGGTGTTCACGACCGCCTGAGGGCAGGCGCGATCTTGTGATCACACCACATCCCGTTCCGGGCTTCGGTGGGGACCTACAGCCGGCTGTCGCATGCCCCGCAGCCGCACGGCGAGTGCGTTGTCCGCGGACCTACATGCTCATGACTAGCTGGTGACGACGCGGTTACACCTCGGCGATGGCTGTCCGCTGGTTGGCCATCGCGGGATCCAATGGTCCCAACCGGTTCGAGTGAAGGTCCTTAAGTCCCCATCGTTGGGGACTAAAGCCTCACGCCCGACGATTACGCCGGTTTATAGCGTCGCCTTGTGATAGAGGGAGAACGAGATGTCAGCACCCGGTAAACCTCGCGGCATCGTCGTCGCGGTCGACGGCTCGCCAGCATCGAACGCGGCCGCTTGGTGGGCGGCCCGCGACGCGGCAATGAAAAGCGTTCCGCTGACCGTGGTGCACGCGGTGGTCACCCCGACCGCGACCTTTCCACCGGTTCCATACCCCGACTCGTTGGTGGTGGGGCTGGAAGACGAGGGTCGCAAGGAGGTCATGCACGCGGTCAAAATCGCCGAGGAGGCGATGCCGACTGACCGGAAGGTCACCATCGGGAGGGAATTGGTGTATTCGGCCCCGGCGCCAGCCCTGGTCAAAATGTCCGATGAGGCAGACATGATCGTTATCGGCAGCTCCGGACGAGGTGTGCTGGCTCGGGGCGTGCTCGGTTCGGTCAGTTCGACCGTGGTGCGGCACGCGAACTGTCCGGTCGCCGTCATCCGTGACGAAGATCTGCCGGACCCACAGCATCCCGTCCTGGTGGGAATCGACGGCTCGCCCGCTTCTGAACTCGCGACGGCGCTCGCATTCGACGAAGCCTCTCGCCGCGGCGTCGATCTGACGGCCTTGCACGCATGGAGTGATGTCGCGGTGAGCGAACTCGCGGAATCGGATTGGCGGGCGCTGGAAGGGGAAGCCGAACGTCGTCTCGCTGAAAGTCTGGCGGGCTGGCAAGAGCGCTATCCCGACGTGACAGTGCACCGACTGGTCGTGCGCGATCGGCCGGCACGACAGCTTGTCGAAAAGTCAGAATCTGCGCAGCTTGTCGTCGTGGGCAGCCATGGCCGAGGCGGATTAACCGGCATGCTGCTGGGGTCGGTCAGCAACGCAGTCCTGCACTCCATCCGGATACCTGTGATCGTCGCCCGGCCGGCGTCGGTGTCTGCGTAAACCCTTCACCGCGGATCTAGCAGGGTAGCCGTCCACCCGCACAGTGCGGCGACGTCATGTCCGGCGCGCGCGACGGTGCGGTCGGACCGCACGAGCGCAGCCGTGGCGCGCCCTTCGCGCAGCCACGTCTCGAGCGTGCTGCCGGGTTGGGTAACAAGCACGACGACCCCGCGCCGCCGCAGCGATGCTTCATCGGCGGCACCAAGGCGACTCGTGGTGATCAGCGCGAAACACGTGCCGATCACGTCGTCGAGCCGTCGACCATCGGGCAGCAGCGGATTCGGGCACAGCGTGCCTGCGAGCTGGTGCCGTCGGCGGGCGTTGCACACCAGCGCAGACGAATGCAGCCCCGGCGTGGTGGAGTCGACGACCTTGTCGCGCAGACCCGGGACCAGTCGCAGCCGGGGCAGCACCACACGGCGCGCCACGTTGCCTACCTGGCCGCCGCCGGTCATCGCCCGTCCGACAGCCAGCGCCAACCGGATCGTGTGCCGGGTATGCGGCTTTCGTTCCCGCTCGTAGGTGTCGAGTGCGTCTTCGGCGAGGATGCCGTGGTGAACTCCGGCGATCTTCCACGCGAGATTGGCCGCATCCCGCACGCCTGCTCCCATCCCCTGGCCGATGAACGGGGGAGTGAGGTGCGCCGCGTCGCCGAGGATGAAGAGGTTTCCGCGGCGCCAGCGGTCGGCGATCTGTGCACGGAATGTGTACTCGGTGACGCGCAGCAGTGTCAGCTCGCTGGCGGAAACCTGTTCGGTCCACGGCGCGATCAATGGTCGCAACGCGTCCAGGGTGGCGAAGTCGTCAGCCGTTTCGCCGGCGAGCAACCGGAACTCCCATCGGTAGCGGGCCTCTCCGATGCGCATGTACGTTCCCGCGCGGACCGGGTCGCACACCTGGTGTACGCCATCCCACTGGCGCAGGTCGGCATCGCTGGCGACGTCGACGACCAACCAGCGCTGCTCGAATTTCAAATCCCGTATGGCTGAGCCGATTCGGGTGCGCACCAGGCTGTTGGCGCCGTCGCAGCCCAGCAGGTAGTCGGCGTCGACCTGATGAACGTGTCCGCCGGAGCGGTCGGTGAAGGTGACGCGTATGGATGTTCCGCTGGCCGTCACGTCGGTGACCTCGGCGTCCCCGCGTAACTGGGCGTTCGGGTATCGCTTGAGGTTCGCGCGTAGCAGGGCCTCCAGCTCCGGCTGGTCGAACATGTTGGCTTGCGGGAAGCCGTTTCGACTGCGGGAGGGATCGCGGTTGAACTCGGCAAGCACCCGGAATCGGTTGTCGAGCAGCCGCAACCCCAGCGTGGGCCGCGAAATCGCCGCGAACTCTTCAGCGATGCCGAGGCGAGCGAGGACGCGGTAGATTTCGTCGTCCAGGTGCACGGCACGTGGCTGCGGGTAGACACCGGGCCAGCGATCCAGGACCAGGCAATCCACGCCGTACTGCGCCAGAAGCGTGGCGGCGGTGATGCCGGTGGGTCCGGCGCCGACTACAACGACGGGAACGCGCTGGACAGTCACGCGAATCGGACTGCGGTGCGCTGGGTTCCAAGATCGATGGTCCCATCGTCGGTGGCCACCGACGCCTCCACGATGTCGCCGTGCTGCAGGTATTTTTTGTTGCCCGCCTGCCCCGTGAAGAACATCTTCCACTTGAGGGCCGGAGGCAATAGGTTACTGATGATCTGCACCGGCTTCGATGGGGCGCTCAGCGCGGTGCCGGCCGGGGTGCCGGTGAGGATGAGGTCACCCGGTGCGAGTTCCTGGAACTGGCTGAGTGACTGCAGCGCCTCCAATGGCCGATACAGCATGTCTGCATCGACGAGCGCATTTTGCCGCTCGTGGCCATTGACGCTCAGGCGCAGCCGCAGATCGCCGAACCGCTTGAGTTCATCGGCCGTAAGGAGTACCAACTCCGGCCCGACCGGGGTGAACGTCGGATATGACTTGGCCTCGTAGAACTGGGTCTGCGGAAGTTGGATATCACGGGCGGAGACGTCGTTTGTGACGACGAGTGCTGCGATGAACTCGCCCAGGTCTGCGTCGGAAATGCTTGTGCCGACCGGAATTGGACACCCGATCACCAGCCCGATCTCTACCTCGTAGTCGAGTAGCTTGACGTGTTGGGGTTTGATGATGTCGTCGAACGGACCGGTGATCGACGCCGACGCCTTGCGGAAGAAGGTCAGCGGAACCGATGCCGGGTCCATACCCGCGTCTTTGACGTGCGACTCGAAGTTGGTCATCTGAGCTATCACTCGGCACGGTCTGGTCACCGGTGAGACCAATTTCAGAGTGTCGACGGCGACGGTGTCGGCGCCGCTGGCGGCAGCGTCGATAGCGGCCCGGTCGGCCAGCAGCGCAGCGGTGGTGGTGGCGGTGGTGGTGTCGATCTTGGCGGCGCCGTTGGCGGTTTTGAGCCACCAGGCGTCGGCGGTGTGCAGCACGGTAACGGTCATGAGGAGGTCACTTTCAGGAGGCCGACCAGGCGGCTGATATCGAACTCATTGCTGGCGCGCAGCGCGGTGATCATCGAAACCAGTTCGTGGCGAGCTGATTTCACGCCGGTTCCGAGGAAGTCGCTGGTGGCCGGTGGTCCCCACTGGGCCAACCCGGACGCGGTGAACGGCGCCCAGCCGGGTTCGAGGGTGTTGTCGAATAGGTCGCCATCGGTGAAGTGCTCAAACAGGTAGCCATCGGGATCGCGCCAGTAGTCGAAAATCTGACTGCCCTGGATGTGCCTGCCGATTCCCCAGGACCGGAAATAGCCTCGCGCCCTGAGGTATTCGCCGCCGGCGGCTAGGGCGTCGAGGTCGCTGACCTGATACGCCGAGTGGACGTAACGGTTAGCCGGACCCAGCGCCATCGCCAGTGTGTGGTGGTCGGCCGGTGTCGAGCCTCGATCGCAGCGGATGAAACTCATGGTAGGCCCTCGTTCACGCTGGCCGGGAAAATAGAGGAAATCACTGACGATCATTCCCAGGTTGTCCAGATACCAGTTCAGTGCCTCCAGGTACTTCGTCGACTGCAGCACCAGGTGGCCCAGGCGCTGCACCCGCGCGGGCACGCGCGGGGGACGCTGGGCGGCGTTGGTGCGCCGCACATCGTGCCCGAAGTTGAACGGGTGGGGCTGCTGGCCCGGTAACTCCGGTAGTTCGTGCACGCCGGCGACCACGCGCACCGACATGCCGCTCGGGTCGACCAGTTCTACTGACAGGCCTCCGATGGTTTCCGGCAGCGGCCGTGCGGGTGAACCGAATTTATCGGCCAGCCGCAGCACGTCGATCTCGTCGCAAGCCCGGAACGCCACGCCGGTGAATCGGCTCTGCTGCCCGCGACGCAGTACCACACATGGTGCGCCCGCCCCGGTACCGCGCAAGTGGAGCTCGCCCGGGCCGCGCCGCGCCGTCTGGAAGCCGAACGCCCGCGCGAACGCTTCCGCGCGAGTGAGGTCCGGCTTCTCGAACTCCAGCCACGCGATGTCGACGACTTTGATCACCGGATTTCGGGACCGGCCGGGGTGCTCGCCGGGTAGCGCACCCTGCTGGCTATGCGAGTCCCGGTGGGCGCGCTTCGTCAGGTTCATGGCCGTCTCCCTGGTTAACTGACGAAATCGTCACATACGAGGTAATGCTCAGTCAAGTTTCTGACGGAATCCTCATAAGTGATGCATACTGCTAGAGATGAGCGCGATGCCTGACTTAGAGCCGCCCAACCGCTTGGAGCGGCGCAAACAGCGCACCAGGTCGGCGCTGGTCAAGGCCGCACAGCGGTTGATCGCCGAAGGAAAGGTCAACGTGCCGGTCTTGGAGATCACCCAGGCCGCCGACGTAGGGATGGGTTCGTTCTACAACCACTTCGACAGCAAGGAGCAGTTGTTCGAGGCCGCGGTCGCCGACGTATTGGACGTCTACGGGGCGATGTTGGACCGGCTCGCCGAGACGATCGACGACCCCGCCGAAACATTTGCCACCAGTTTCCGGCTGACCGGCCGGCTATTCCGTCGGCGCCCGCAAGAGAGTCAGATTTTGCTGGCCAACGGGCTGGCACTGTTGTCGTCGGAACGTGGCCTGGCGCCGCGCGCCCTGCGCGATATCAAAGCCGGCGTCGAGGCCGGGCGGTTCCACGGTGACATCGGCGAAGACCCTGAACTGGCCCTCGCCATGGCCGGTGGCGCGCTGCTGGGGCTCGGAAACTTGTTGCGCGACGACCCGGATCGCGACGACGCGCGAGCCTCCGACGCCGTCACCGAAAACATTCTGCGACTGTTCGGGCTCAGTGACGACGAGGCGCGTGCAGTTTGCCAGCGCCCGCTGCTCGACCTCGATTGGAGCCAGCCCGGTTCCGTTGGGTGAGGTTTCACCGATTTCGTGTGTCGATTGACCACAACGTTGTGCAGCCCGGGCATTGCAGGTTGACCCGAGTCGCTTGATTGCTCAACAAGTATTGCCAGTGCGCACCGCAGTTGCGATCGCTCCGGCACTCCACGCACGCCGCGCGGCCCCAATCGCAGTTTGGGCACGGCAGCCAAGCGCGTCGCGAAGCGTCGGCATGCGGATCAATCGGCATCGTAACTGTCACGGGTAAGCCTTCCTCATGGGATACTTTAGGTTAGGCTACCCAAATAAATTACGCAAAAGATCATGGGCTGGCGGCCACGAGTCCCAGGCCCCGGCACTTCCCGGCGGCCCCGGGAAGGTGTGCCACCGCATGGGCGAAGTAGCTGCGGCAAAAGGTCTTTGGGCCAGCCGGGGGGCGCAGCGCTGATCCCGGGCTCGGGTGCATCCACATTTCACCGGTGGCTGCGACAACCCCGGCGTCACCTGGTGGCAACCCAGGTCGGCTATCTTCTGCTGGATTCGTACCGGGAGGAGTGGGATGACGCAGGAAACCGAGAAAGATATCGAGAATCCGTCCATGGCCGCCGTCGACCTCGACACTATGACGGCCACCAGGGAGACACTCGAGGACTACACGCTGCGCTTTGCGCCGCGCAGTTACCGACGGTGGCCCACGGCGGTGGTGGGAATCTCGGCTCTCGGCGGTATCGCGTATCTGGCCGACTTCGCGATCGGCGCCAATGTCGGCATTTCCTACGGCACCGGCAATGCGCTGTGCGGGATTGGCATCTTCGCCGTGGTGATCTTCACGACCGGATTGCCGTTGGCCTATTACGCGGCGCGCTACAACATCGACCTGGATCTCATCACCCGCGGCAGCGGTTTTGGCTACTACGGGTCGGTGGTCACCAACGTGATCTTCGCGACGTTCACGTTCATATTCTTCGCGCTCGAGGGCTCCATCATGGCCCAGGGCCTCAAGCTTGGCCTGCACATTCCACTGTGGGTGGGCTATGCCTGCTCGACGCTGATCATCTTTCCGTTGGTGATCTACGGCATGAAAGTGCTTTCCCAACTGCAACTTTGGACCACCCCGCTGTGGTTGATCCTGATGGTCATCCCGTTCATCTACCTAGTGGTGAGCCATCCAGACTCGATTCGCCAGTTTTTCGCGTACGGCGGCCACGGGGGCAGCGGCGCAGTGAACGCCGGCTCGAGTCTGTTGGCGGCCGGCGTCTGCCTGTCGCTGATCGCTCAGATCGCCGAGCAGATCGACTACCTGCGCTTCATGCCGCCGCGGACCCCGGCGAACTCCCGAAGCTGGTGGGCGTGGATGCTGCTGGCAGGGCCCGGCTGGGTGGTGTTCGGAGCGATCAAACAGATCATCGGCCTGTTCCTGGCCGTGTATCTGATCTCTGAGGTTGCGGGCTCCACGTCGGTCGCCAATCAGCCGGTGCATCAGTTCCTTCTGATTTACCGCAACTTCATGCCCGGTTGGCTCGCGCTGACACTCGCCGTGGTTTTGGTGGTGCTCAGTCAGATCAAGATCAATGTGACCAACGCGTATTCGGGTTCGCTGGCGTGGACCAATTCGTTCACCCGCGTCACCAAGCACTACCCCGGGCGCATCGTATTCCTCGCGGTAAACCTCGCCATCGCGTTGGTCCTGATGGAAGCCGACATGTTCGACTTCCTGAACACCATCCTGGGGTTCTACGCCAATTGCGGTATGGCGTGGGTGGTCGCCGTGGCGTCAGACATCGTCTTCAACAAGTACCTACTGAAGCTGTCACCGAAGACGCCCGAGTTTCGTCGCGGCATGTTGTATGCCATCAACCCGGTGGGCTTCGGGTCGATGCTGTTGGCCGCGGGGTTGTCGATCGTCGCCTTCTTCGGCGGCCTCGGTGCGGCCTTACGACCGTATTCACCGTTGGTGGCGATCGCCATCGCCCTGGTGATGCCACCGGTCCTGGCGATCGCGACGAAGGGCAGGTACTACCTGCGGCGCAACCACGACGGCATAGACCTGCCCATGTACGACGGATTCGGTAACCCGTCAGCCGAGCAGTTGAAGTGCCATGTCTGCCATCACGACTACGAGCGGCCCGACGTATTGGCCTGCGAGACCCACGACGCGCATGTTTGCTCGCTGTGCCTGTCCACCGACAAGCTGGCTGACCACGTGCTTCCGGCCCACGGCTAGGTGGTTCCGTACCGCGGGGAAGGCCGGCCGGGAGTAGCTGAATGGACTGCGGGGCGCAACGTCACCAGGACCGCCCCGACGGCGAAGACCAGGAAGGTCACCCATGGGAAACGTCCGTTGGGGGCGAAGCCCTCGCCGGAGAAAAACTCCAGGCTGTACACCGCCATTGCGGCGCCGGCGAACATGACCAGTTCGGCCCAACGGTCGGCGAGGGGCGTATGCAGCATAGGCAGAGGAGCGGCGAAGAAGCGCCGCTGCCACCACAACAGCACCATCTCGACCGCTGTCACGAGGCTCAGCACGACGACCCACTCCAGCCGGGTCAGCCACCACGCCGCTGTTCCCTCGACTGGTTGGGGCAACAGTCCGGCCGGGTAGCCGACGATCGCGACGATCACGACGGGAATCATGTGCCACAGGTAAAGGGCCATCACATTGCTATTGGCGATGGAGAGCATGCGCTGCACAGGGCCGGCGCGCAGCGCCCGGTTGAGCGCCGGCGCGAGTGCAACCACGAGCCCGGCCTGTGCGCATGCGAATCCCAGCATGGCCACGGACGGCGGTGTCGTGTTCTGCACGGCTTGCCCGGGCACACCGATCATGCTGACCGGATACGCGCCCGACCAGATCAGCAGTGCCAGTGCGACCGCAGACACAGCGGCGAGCAGCACGGGTCTGCGTCTAATCAATAGCCCGCCCTGCCAAGCGATTCCGAGCTGGTACAGCAGCCCCCAGCACAGCACGTAATTCAGCCAGCCGAGGTAGGGCACGTGGGCGTGGACCGTGGCGGCGTCTACCGCGACGACTCCCACCGCCAGCGCGCCCGGCACCAACAGGCCCCAACGGCGTTGCGCGGCAATCGCAATGGGGGTCAGCGAGACCACCACCACATAGATGGCCAGGAACCACAGGTGCATGGCCACCGCCCAGCCCGCGTACTCCAACACGTGCCCGGGGATGCCGAACACCTGTAGAACCACCACAAGGAGCGACACCAGGGCGACGTACACCGCAGTCGGTCCGAGGACCCGGGCCAGTCGACGCCGAATCCAGTCCTGACGCGAGAAGCCGTCGGTGTCGCGTCGATGCGTCCACGACACTGCGCCGGCGTAGCCGGCGACCAGGAAGAACACCGGAACCGCCTGAAAAATCCAGGTCAGCCACCCCGTCCACGGCATGTCTTCGAGCGGGTTCTGCCGACCAAAGGATCCGTTGTGATACGTCACGGAACCGGCCAGCCAGTGGCCCAGCACGATGAGGACGACACCCGATACGCGGTAGAAATCCACCGCCAGATTGCGCGCCGGCGCTGCGGTGTTCGCGGCAGCTGCCACTGGCTGATCCTGCACCGGCCGCGCAGAACCAGCCACCTGGGGGTCGTGGCGAGCGCGGGAAGTTCGACGCAGCTGCACTCGCGCTAGGGTACTCGGTCAGGGTGTCGCGGACCCGAAAGTCGGCGCCACGACAATCGGCGAAACGCGCCCGACCAGAACGGAGATTCGCCATGAAACAAGCCCGGCTCGCCGATCTAGAGGTCGGCCGCCTTGGGCTGGGGGCGATGGGCATGTCAGTGGCCTACGCCGGCGCCGGCAGTGACGATGCCGAATCGATCCGCACCATCCATCACGCCATCGACCTGGGCGTCACGCTGATCGACACCGCCGAGGCCTATGGCCCCTACATCAACGAAGAGCTCGTCGCCCGTGCCCTGCAGGGCCGGCGCGACCAAGTGGTGCTGGCGACCAAGTTCGGTCTGATCTCGTATACCGGACGTGACGGCCTCGACAGCAGCCCCGCCAATATCCGTATCGCCGTGGACGGTTCGCTGCAACGGCTGGCGACCGACCGCATCGATCTCTACTACCAACACCGCCTCGACCGCGAGACCCCGATCGAAGACACCGTCGGAACGTTGTCCGAGCTGGTCGCCGCCGGCAAGATCCGGCACATCGGCCTTTCCGAAGTCGGCGTCAACACCATCCGCCGCGCCCACGCCGTGCATCCCATCACGGCCGTGCAATCCGAGTACTCGCTGTGGACCCGAGATCCCGAAGACGCAGTGTTGCCGTCACTGCGCCAACTGGGAATCGGGTTCGTCGCCTACTCGCCGCTGGGCCGTGGCTTCCTCACCGGCGCCATCCGCTCCACCGCGGCGCTGCCCGACACCGACTACCGCAGGACCAACCCACGGTTTTTCGACGAAAACTTCGCGCACAACCTCAGCAGCGCAGACGAGCTGCGAGACATCAGCGCCGACGTCGGCGCCACTCCGGCTCAAGTCGCATTGGCTTGGCTGCTGGCGAAAGGTTCAGACATCGTGCCGATTCCGGGAACCAAACGCGCCGCGCGCCTTGAGGAAAACGTCGGCGCCGATTCCGTTGAACTGACCCCTGACCAACTGGCCAGGCTCGACAACCTCACCGCACCCGTTGGAGGCCATCACGCCGAAGCGCAAATGGCATGGATCGACCGCTGATGGGTGCCAAGAAAAAGTTGGTGATCGGTGCCAGCGGGTTTCTCGGATCACATGTCACACGGCAACTTGTCGCCTCGGGCGCCGACGTGCGAGTCATGCTGCGCCGCACCAGTTCCACAAAAGGGATCGACGATCTCGATGTTGAGCGGTGTTACGGCGATGTGTTCGATGACGCCGCTTTGCGGGCGGCGATGGCGGGCTGCGACGTCGTCTACTACTGCGTCGTCGACGCCCGCATGTGGCTGCGCGACCCGGCGCCGCTGTTCCGGACGAATGTCGAAGGTCTGCGGCACGTTCTCGATGCGGCCCTGGACGCCGACCTGAAGAAGTTCGTGTACGCCAGTACCACAGGCACTTTGGCGATCAGCGACACCAAGCCGATCACCGAAGACGATCCGCACAACTGGGATCAGGGCGGTGCCTATATCGAAGCTCGGGTTGCTGGCGAAAACCTGCTGATGTCGTACGCGCATGACAAAGGGCTGCCGGCCGTCGCGATGTGCATATCCACCACCTACGGGCCCGGCGACTGGGCGCCAACCCCGCACGGCTCCCTACTAGCCCTTGTCGCCACCGGGCGCTTCCCGTTCCACTTCGGCTACTCGGCCGAACTGGTGGGCATCGAAGATGCCGCCAGGGCAATGCTTCTCGCGGCGGAACGCGGACGAAACGGGGAACGCTACATCATCTCGGACAGGTACATGAGTATCCGTGAGCTGCACGAGATTGCCGCCACCGCCGTTGGGAGACGGCCACCGCGCGTCGGCATCCCGATGCCGGTGCTGCGTGCGGGTGCGCGCGTTAACGACGTAGTGGCGCGACTGCTGCGCCGGGATCTGCCCTTCGCCTACGTGGGGATGCGCATGGCCGAACTGATGTCCCCGCTGGACCACAGCAAAGCCGAACGCGAACTCGGCTGGACGCCCGAACCCGTCGAAGACTCAATCCGAAAGGCTGCCCTGTTTTTCGCGTCGCAGCGCTAGGAAGCGTTAGCCAGCGCCGCAGGCCCGTATTTCTTTGCGATCAGCGTCCACGGGTCGGCGTAGGGACCCCGCCCCTCCAGCCGGCGCTGCAGCATCAGGGCGGCACGCAAGACAGGTCGCAAAATCGGGCCCAGCGCCTGCACCACGATGCGACTGTGGCCTTGTGATTCGGCGATCCAAGCCACGGTCTGGTGCCAGTCGTGCTCTTGAAAGTCGAGCAGCGCCTGCGCTTCGGTGGTGTCGAACCAGCCGGTGAAACTCCAACCGCGGTCGTCGTCGGGGTCACCGGGCAGGCTGGCGGAGGGGCCGAGGCGACCCAGGCCGGCGGCGGCCATCATGTCGTCCTGGAGATTGCGTTGCAGCATTACATATGATTCGTTGCCGCCGATAAGTAGCACCTTGCTCGCGATGGTGGCTTCGCGGTCGACGCCGTTGGCGAATGCCAGCGCCACATCGCGAGCGTCCACCGTGTGAATTTGGTTGTCGCCCGGCATCGAGCGCATGAGGAGGAGGTAGTCGCCGTTGATGTTTGCCTGGGTGTCCGGTGAGATGATCCCACCGAGCCGGAACAGCGCATACGGCAGTCCGCTGGCGCGGATCGCTGCCTCGGCGAGCACCTTGTCCTGGCCGTACTGATCGATGGGGTCCACCGGGGTGTTCAGGGTTATTCGCTCCGGGTGGCGGTAGGGGTTGCGTGATCCGTACACCGCGGCGCTGGATGCCATCAGGAACAGCGGGGGACGGGGGAGTGTCGCGGCCGCCGCCAAAAGATTCTCGGTACCACCCACGTTGACTTTTCGGGCCAAGCCGGGATTGCGATACGACTGTGGTGAAACGATGGCGGCGAGGTGAACGATTGCTTCGGGCCGATGGGTCGCGACCAGATCACGCACCGCCTCGGCATCGAGCAGATCGATATAGGCGGGAATCAGCGCGTCGGGGCGCTTCCCGGCGGAGAGTTCTCGTTCGGCAGCAAGGGTTTTGTCGGTACGCAGATCCATCGCGATGACGGTGCGGCCCCGGTCGAGCAGGATCTGTGTGCATCGCTTGCCGACTTGTCCGAACGCGCCGGTGACCAGAATGGTGGTGGCAGTCATGGGCGCCTCAACGCTCCATCAGCCGGCTGGCGATTTTGCCGATCGCGCTGCGGATTCGACTGGAGAGGTAGACCGAGAACACCGGAGTGACGATATCCTCCCGGAGCCGGGTTAGCTTGGAGCTTTTGATGAGCCACTGTCCGGCGATGTTCTCGTAGGTCTCGTGGTAGTGGCCGTAGCCAACCAAAGTCACTCCGGCACCGAACCGAACGACGTCTTGCAGCGCCCATACTCCGCGCGCCGTTGTCGTCGACGTGAGCTCGATTTCGGGTGCGTGTACCTGATGGGCGGTGGCCTGTGCCGGGCGTCCGAGGGCTTTGCGCGTGAACGCCACGAAGTCGTCGGCGCCGACGATCACCTTGCCGCCCGCCTCGGCGGTGTCGCTGACGAAGTCATCGGTAAAGATCGTTCGCCATGCCGCCCAGTCCTTGGTGTCGAGATACCGACAGTAGCGAGCTTTGAGCTGCTTGATGGACTCGATCGCCAGCAGTGTGGCGGCGTCCTTGTCAGCGACCAGTTCGTTCGCGCGCTCGGTCATTGCAGCTGGACTCTCCTCGATCGGCGCTTCGTCAAGACCCGTCGGCGTGACATCTCACCCGGGAAGTGTAAACGAGCCGCTGTCCCGCCCGACCTGTACACTCGCTCCGCGGTGCTGTACAGTCGCCCAGCGCAAGCGCAACGCTCGAACAGCGGGAGGCCGTCGGCGATGACGCGCAACCGAAGCCGATGCCGTCGGTGACTGCTGAGACCCCTGAGACCGTGGCCGAATTTCGGAGCCGGGCCAGGGCCTGGTTGGCCAAAAACATGCCGCGGTTGGATTCCAACGACGCGATGATTCTGCAGCGCGACGGAACGGCGTCCTGGCAGCGCGCCCGTGAACTACAAAAGAACTTGTACGAAGGCGGATTCGCTGGAATCTGTTTCCCTCGAGAGTACGGCGGGCGAGGACTGGGCTACGAATACAAGAAGGCGTTCGATGCCGAGGCCCTGGCCTATGAGACCCCACTCATCCTCAGCGTCCCGTCGTTCGCCATATGCTGCGCAACGATTCTCGACATGAGCAGCGACGAGCAAAAGCGCACGCACATCGGCGCCGCGCTGCGCGGCGACGAAGTGCTGGTACAGATGCTCTCCGAACCCAGCGGAGGCTCGGACCTCGCGGGCGTCATCACCCGCGCCGACCGCCGAGATGGACGATGGATCATCAACGGCGCCAAGACGTGGAGCACGTGGGCGTTCGCCGCCGACTATGGTCTCTGCCTGGCTCGGACTGACTGGGAGGTACCTAAACACGAAGGACTAACGATGTTCCTGGTGCCGCTTCGGCACCCCGGTGTAACGATCAACCGCATCCGGCAGGTCAACGGCTCGGTCGAGTTCTGCGAAGAGTTTCTCGATGACGTCGACGTGGGTGACGACGCTGTCGTCGGGGAACCGGGCAAAGGATGGGAGGTCGCGTCGCGACAGCTCTACCACGAGCGCCGCACAATGGGTGACGGCTCCGAATACACCAGCGGACCGGGAATCGCTGAGGCACAAGATGTTTCAATCGACCTGCTGTCCCTGGTCGACAGAACGAACCAGGACGAGAGCGAACGCGTCCGGGAGATGGTCGGCCGGGTCCTGGTCCACCGGGCGGTGCATGGAGAACTCAGTGAGCACGTCTACCATGCTGTGGCCGATGGATCCCTACCACCTGCCGCGGGATCGATCATCAGGCTTTTCATGGCCGAGGTGCACGATGCCGAAACCGACACCGCGCAAGCGGTTGCGGGGCCATCGGCCGTGGTCGAGGACGACGCGGGGCTACTCGACATCGGCACACGCTACCTCGGCCGTCAGATCGCCAGCATCGGCGGCGGGACCACCGAGATGGCGCGCAATGTGATCGGCGAGCGGGTCTTGAACTTTCCACGCGAGTACGCCGCCGACCGCGGCGTGCCATTCAGCCAGGTACGGCGAAGCAAAGGCGGCCGAAATTGAGCGACCAACTTCGTGACATCCGAGAGTTGACCAACGACTCCGACGCCTACCGGAACGAACTGTTCCGGCGCTGGACCGGTCTGCTCAGCTATCGCTATATCGGCCGCAACCACTCGTCGATGAACGTCGGCGAGACCGATGACACCGTCACCATCCGCCGCGACATGCGCAACGACGCCGGCGGAATCATGGTGGCGCCGTTGGCTATTTCGTCACCGGAGGGGTGTCAAACCGACATGGTCGCCGTGCCTAATCCGGTCATCGCGTCGGTACAGGTCATCGACCCCGGCTACGACGTCACGAGGATCGAGATCGTCGACTCCGGCATCGTGCACCAGGGCCGGACCATGGGTTACGGACGATGCAAGATCGTAGACGCCGACAACCCGGACCGGGTGATCGCCTTCAACGAGGGGCAGGGAGCGATCATCGGTATCCCGCCGGAAGGCCTGGACAGGATGAATGTCTCGGGCGCGGAACTGGTGATAGAGGACTCGCCCGATCTGCCGCCGCTGTGGGAAGCCTTTGGTGCTCGCAAGCGCGGCGACGGTCATTGGGTGCTGCCTGAGCTGAGCGCTGAACTCGCTTCGCCCGATGCCGCGCTGCACATCGGACCTCAACACGTCGTCCTCGAGACCGCGGCGACCGACCTTGCCGCCGATGTCGCTGGAACCAGGAAGGTGCAGGTAGTCAGCTGGCACGTCATGTTCATTTCACGTGGCAAGGTGGGTCCCTTCCGTGTTGAGGGCACCGCACACGCCGGTGGCTCCGGACGCGTCGGCGTGCGCATGCTGCTGCACGACGAGGGAAACGCGGATAAGGCCATCACTTCCGCCGCGGCGGTCTTCGACATCGTGGGGTGACCCAGACCCTGGTCATACATCCATCCGTATCTGTATGGTGCTAAAGACCTACCGACACGACAGGAGGGTGCAGTGGCAGAACGGCTGGCGGGAAAGGTCGCACTCATCAGTGGCGGTGCGCGGGGAATGGGCGCCTCGCATGTGCGGACGCTGGTGGCCGAGGGCGCCAGGGTGGTATTCGGCGACATCCTCGATGACGAGGGCAAGGCGGTAGCGGCGGACGTCGGCGACGCGGCCCGCTACGTGCATCTCGACGTCACGAAGCCCGAGCAGTGGGACTCCGCGGTCGCCACCGCCGTCACCGAGTTCGGCGGCATCGACGTGCTGGTGAACAATGCCGGCATCATCAACATCGGCACCCTGGAGGACTACGCACTCTCCGAGTGGCATCGGATCCTCGACGTCAACCTGACGGGCGTGTTTCTCGGCATCCGCGCCGTGGTGAAACCCATGAAGGAAGCGGGACAAGGCTCGATCATCAACATCTCCTCCATCGAGGGGATGGCCGGCACCATCGCCTGCCACGGTTACACAGCGACCAAGTTCGGCGTCCGGGGATTGACGAAATCGGCTGCGCTGGAATTGGGACCAAGCGGAATCCGGGTGAACTCGATTCATCCCGGGCTCATCAAGACGCCGATGACCGAGTGGGTTCCTGACGACATCTTCCAGACCGCGCTGGGCCGCGCCGCCGACCCCAGGGAGGTTTCCAACCTTGTGGTCTATCTGGCCAGCGACGAGTCGAGCTATTCGACCGGCTCTGAGTTCGTCGTGGATGGTGGCACCACAGCCGGCCTGGGACACAAGGACTTCTCGGCGGTGGACGTCGGCGAGCAGCCGGAGTGGGTCACCTAGCCCTTTCGGTCAAGCGGTGGTTACGGGTTCGCGCTGCTGGATCGGCGCGGGCCACGGCGACGGGACCGGCCGTTGCCGGACTCGCTGCGGCCACCAGAACCACTTGCCCAACAACGCGGCAATCGATGGCGTCATCAGTGACCTGACGATCAGTGTGTCGAAGAGCAGGCCGAGGCCGATGGTCGTGCCAACCTGGCCGATGACCGTCAGCTGACTGACCGCCATCGTCATCATCGTGAACGCGAACACCAGCCCGGCCGAGGTCACTACCGATCCGGTGCCCCCCATCGATCGGATGATGCCGGTGTTCAGGCCGGCGTGGATCTCCTCCTTGAACCGCGCTACCAGTAGCAGGTTGTAGTCGGCGCCGACGGCGAGCAAGATGATGACCGACATCGCGAGCACCATCCAGTGCAGTTCGATGCCGATCAGGTGCTGCCAGATCAGCACCGAAAGCCCGAAGGACGCACCCAGCGACACCAAGACGGTGCCCACGATGACCGCCGACGCCACCACGCCCCGCGTGATGATCAGCATGATGATGAAAATCAGGCACAGTGAAGCGATTCCGGCGATCAACAGGTCGTAGGTGTTGCCGTCACTGAGGTCTTTGTAGATTGCCGCGGTGCCCGCGAGATAGATCTTCGAGCCCTCCAGCGGCGTGCCCTTGAGGGCTTCGTAAGCGGCCTTTTTGATTGCACCGATGTGCGAAATGCCTTCCTGCGACATCGGATCGCCGTCATGGCTGATGATGAAGCGCACGGCATGGCCGTCGGGGGAGAGGAAATTCTTCATACCCCGCTTGAACTCGGCATTGTTGAAGGTTTCCGGGGGTAGGTAGAACGAGTCGTCGTTCTTGGATGCGTCGAACGCCTTACCCATAGCGCTCGAGTTTTTCTGCGCCTCGTTCTGCTGATCCTGCAGGCCTTTTTGGGTCGAATACATCGTCAGCATCGTCGTTTTCATGGCCTTCATGTTCTCGATCATCCCGGGCATCAACGCCGTCAGCTGAGGCATCAGCGTGTCGAGATGATCCATGATGGGTAGCAGGCTCTGGATGTCATCGGTCATCGTGTCGATGCCGTCGAGGCCGTCGAAGACGGACCGAAGCGACCAGCACACCGGGATGTCGAAGCAGTGCTTTTCCCAGTAAAAGTAGCTGCGGATGGGCCGGAAGAAGTCCTCGAAATCCGCCATATGGTCCCGCAATTCGGCGACATCGATGGTCATGTCGTGCATCTTTTTGACCATGAGATGCATATCGTCGGCCATCTGCTGGGTCAGGCTTTGCATCTTGACCATACTGTCGATGGTCGTCTGCATCATGTCGGCCTGCTTGAGCATGTCGGCCAGCTGGTCTTCCTGGTACTTCTGGTTCATCTGCTGGGTGACGCCCTGCATGCTGATCTGAAAGGGGATTGAGGTGTGCTCAATCGGCGTGCCCTCGGGCCGGGTAATCGCCTGCACCCGCCCAATCCCGGGCACGCGGAAGACCGCCTTGGCGATTTTGTCGATGACCAGGAAATCCGCGGAATTACGCAGATCATGATCGCTTTCGATCATCAAGACCTCGGGATTCATCCGCGCCTTCGAGAAGTGCCGATCCGCGGCCGCGTAACCCGCGTTCGCGGGCAGGTCGGCGGGCAGGTAGTTGCGGTCGTTGTAATTGGTCCGGTACCCGGGCAGGGTCAGTAGACCGACAAGTGCCACACCGATCGTCACGATCAGGATTGGTCCGGGCCACCGGACCACGAGAGCGCCGACCTTGCGCCAGCCGCGAATACGCTGCGCTCGCTTGGGTTCGAGTGTCTTGCGGAAACGCGTTACCACCGAGATGACCGCGGGACCGAGTGTCAATGCTGCCGCCACCACGACCACCATGCCGATGGCCAACGGGATACCCAGTGTCTGGAAATACGGCAGGTTGGTGAAGTGGAGGCAAAATGTCGCGCCGGCGATGGTCAAGCCCGACCCGAGCACAACGTGTGCGGTGCCCTTGTACATGGTGTAATACGCGTCTTCTCGGGACTCGCCGGTAGCCCGGGCTTCCTGATATCGGCCTATCAAAAAGATCGCATAGTCGGTGGCGGCCGCGATCGCCAACGTGACCAACAAGTTCGTGGCGAATGTCGAGAGCCCGATGATCTTGTAGTAGCCCAGGAAAGCGACCATTCCACGCGCAGCCGACAGCTCGAGCACGACCATCACCAACGTGAGCAACACCGTGATGATCGACCGATAGACCAACAGCAGCATTGCGATGATCACTGTGAAGGTAGCCGTCATGATGACCTGCAGGCTGCGGTCGCCGGCCATGTGCTGATCCGCCGATAGCGCCGCAGGTCCGGTGACGTAGGCCTTGACCCCGACGGGTGCGGGCACACTTTTGACGATGCTCTGTACGGCTTCTACCGATTCGTTGGCCAAGGCTTCACCCTGGTTACCGGCGAGGTAGACCTGGACATAGGTGGCCTTGCCGTCGTTGCTCTGTGCACCCGCTCCAGTCAGTGGATCGCTCCACATATCCTGAACGTGTTCAACGTGTTTGGTGTCGGCGTCGAGCTTTTTGACGATCTGGTCGTAATAGGCGTGGGCATCGTTGCCCAGAGGCTTTTGACCCTCGAGAACGATCATCACTGAGCTGTTGGACTTGTACTCGTTGAACACCGCGCCCATGCGTTTTGTCGCTACGACCGATTGCGCGTCGTCAGGGGCCATCGACACTGAGCGCATCTTTCCGACGGCATCCAGCTGCGGGACGGCGACGTTGAGTACCGCGATGATCGCGATCCAGCCCAGGATGATGGGTACGGCGAACTTTCGGATGATACGCGGGACCGATGGCCGCACTTCGTGTTTGGTGACGGGGATGGCGTCGGTACGGGTGTCGTCGAAGGTTGCGCTCATGCTGATTTCACCAAGCAGAATGTCAGGGCGTGCACGCCGTTGGATATTTTCTCGGCCTTGACTTCGTTATCGATGGTGATGCGGCAACCGAGGTAGTCACCGTCGCTTTGTGCCGAGATGTTCGGGAAGACCGAGGGGGCGGTCGTGCTAAGGACCAGCGTCCAAGGCAGCGGCGCACCGTCGACCCGCTTCGGGTCGGCGTTGAGATCCAAATAATTCACGTTGGCGTGGCTTGCCGAGCCGAAGATCTCGTATTTGACGACTTTGGGCTTGAACGGCTTGGAGTCATCCAGCCGTGGGCTTGTCATGACGCCGGTGTCGTGGGAGCCGAAGAACGATTTGACGCGGACCACGGCAACGCCGCCGATCACCACGACGGCCACGATCAACAGCGGTAACCATGCGTTGCGCACAATTCTCGATATCTGCACCGAGGTGATTTCCCTTCCTGATCACCCAACCGTGATGTGGTCAGCGTTAGTGCGACTTGCACACGAGCCCATGGGCGGGGATGCGCCACGGCTTACGTTGCACCGCAATGGGTTTCGCCGATCGCTATCCTGATCGCGTGCTCGATCGTCAGGAGCGTGGACGGGCGCCCAAGCGCACCGGCGATCGTCCCTCGTACCGACACGTGCTTCGCGATGCAGAAGCGTTCGCGAGTACCGCCAGATGAGCATAGTACATAATGTGCATATCTTGCACACCATGCAACAATTGCCCGTGGTGTTTCAGGTCACTTTGTAAAGATGCTGTTGACCAGCGCTGCGGCGCGCTCGACGTAGGGCATCGGCGTGTCGTCGGCATCGTCTGCCTCACCACTTGACCAGCGCTCGATGCCCGAACGGACGGCTGTCAATGCTAGCGCAGCGATCAAAGCGGGTATCTCGTCATCGGGCTGCATCCCCTGACGGCGGGCAACGATATCGGTCAGGTGATTCTGGAACCGTTCTAAATCGGCGAGGAATGCTGCCAACACCGCCGGGGACGTTTTGGCGAGTTCCAGCATGCCGGCTGCCTGTTCGCGTTTCGGGGGCACATCACGGAGATGGTGTGCCGCCAGAGTGATCAGCTCCGCGAGCACTACCGAATAGGGGGCGGGCCCGGCCGCGACGAAATCTGCTACCAGCTCAGCGGGTATGTCCGAGGGGCCATAAGCGATCGCGGACTCCTTGTTGGGAAAGTAATTGAAGAAGGTGCGCGTCGATACTCCGGCTTCGACGCAGATTTCCTCGATGGTTACCTTGTCAAAACCGCGTTCTAGCGCTAGGCGTGCCGCGGCGTCGCGGATGTCTGCGCTCGTCTGGCGGCGACGGCGCTCGCGCAGACCCATCTGATCGGACATGACCCCCATAGTTGCACGTTATGCACACTTTGCAGTCAAGAGGCGTGCTGGATTTGGTTTCGCATGCCCGCTGAGGTGCGCAGCGTCCCTTCCCACCGCAGATGCGGGATGGCCCGGTGCAGAGCGATGCGGCCGTACCGCAGGCTAAAGACATGCTGCCGGTTGCCGTTCGCGCACAACGCAATTCGGCCAAAAGCGACCCAGGCAAGCGTGCGACGGTTGTGGCTATGCACTGGGTGCGGCGAGGGCGTCCCGCAGGTGGTCGCACTGGCTGGTGAAGAAATTCACTGAAATCGGCGCCTTGTCCACGATGTGGTCAAACGCGTGGAAGGCGCCGGGGACGATCTCCTGGTGCACGGGGACGCCCGCCTCGCGCAAGCGTCGCCCGTATTCCAGACACTCCTGGTAAAACAGGTCCAACGTCCCGACGCCGATCCAGGCCGGCGGCAGGCCGGATAAGTCTTCCCGACGCGCCGGGGCTACCTCGGCGGGGTTCGCTCCGTTCAAATACCACCGCCACGCCAGCTGATTGTCGCTTTCGGTCCACATGAGGCGCCTGGGGCCGACGCGGTGTCCGCCCCTGCGGTCGTCGAGCATCGGGTACGCCAGCATTTGGAAGGCGAGTTTGACGTCTTTGCGGTCGTGCGCCCGCTGCGCGACGGCCGCCGCGAAATGTCCACCGGCACTGGCCCCGCCAACGGCGATCCGATCCGGGTCGACCCACGGCTGCCGTGCCAGCCACAGCAGCGCCGCATAACAGTCTTCGACCGGAGTGGGGTAGGGATGTTCGGGAGCCAGCCGGTGTTCTGCCGCCGCGATCGCGGTACCGGTGAGGCGGGAAAGCTTGCGGAGGTATTTGTCGTCCTGGGCGGCGTGACCCATGATGGTGCCGCCGCCGTGGATCCACAACAGCGTGGGTGCCCGGTCGGGAAGGCCGGCCGGGCGATGCAGGCGTACCGTCACATGTTCGTTGACCGCGGCCACTGGCACATCACGGAGCCGCCCCGCGTTACCCATGAGCCGCATGAGTGCCCGCTGAAGTTTGTACCCGCGATGCAACGCGTATCCCCGGGGCAGGAACCGGGCTGTATTGCGTAGACCGGGATCCAACATCTGGGGTGCGGTGAAGGCATTGTGGGGGAGTGTGTTGGCCATCGAGTGCTCTGTTCCCTTGTGCCGGCGGGCACACTGACCATACAGGCTGCGGATAACGTCCATAAGCAGTTCGGACCGTGGTCCAGGCGGCGGAATCACCGGGCACGCATTCGTCAGAATTCGCGGCGATGGGTCGATTGATCGGGGCGCGAAGTGGGTATTCGGTGCCGTGCCTTCGCCCTTGACCAAGATCATTTGCGTCCTGGATCCTCGTACCGGCGACACCGTCACGCAGGTGCCGGTCACCGAGTCGTCCGACTGCGATGAAGCGATCAGGCGCGCCGCGCCAGCGATTTGCCTTGACCCGATCGAGGCCATTGGCCCTCGACGCTGCGCATAAGTGACGAAAGTCCTTGGATTAAGCGTTCATTGCTTGTTGGGCTGTCGGTAATGGTCCCCTCACTGAGCACACCAATTCGCGACCGTTGGACAGCGGTCGGGAGGCTTTGGTCCCGACGGAAATGGCCGTACGACCCTTCGGTGCAGTGGCCTGTTGCGCCACACTCGGGGGATGACGCAGTTTGACGATCCTGGCAATGTTGAGCGTCTACTGGCCCGACGGCTGGTTTCGTTGCGCGGCAACGAAAGGCTGTTCGGCGACCGTGTCGACGCGGGACGGCAGCTGGCCCAGCACCTGGAATCATTCCGCGAACAAGACATCGTTGTGCTGGGATTGCCGCGCGGCGGGGTCCCGGTGGCCTTCGAAGTCGCCAAGGCGCTGCGAGCGCCGCTGGATGTGCTTGTGGTGCGCAAGTTGGGGGTGCCGTTCCAGCCCGAACTGGCTTTCGGCGCCATCGGTGAGGGCGGCGTGCGGGTGATCAACGAGTCCGTCGTGCGCGAAACCGCCCTGTCCGAAAAAGATATGGCCGCCGTCGAAGCACAGCAGCAGGCTGAGGTGGCCCGCCGTTCGGAAAGTTTCCGTGGAGGCCATGGCCGGATCTCGCTGGCCGGTCGGACCGCGGTGATCGTCGATGACGGGGTCGCGACCGGCGCGACCGCCAAGGCCGCCTGCGAAGTGGCTCGTGCCCATGGCGCGAGCCGGGTCGTGTTGGCCGTTCCGATCGGCGCACCCGATATCGACGAAACGTTCGCCGGATACGCCGACGAGGTGATCTGCTTACACAAGCCCGCGTTCTTCTTCGCCGTCGGCCAGGGCTACCGCAACTTCACCCAAACCTCCGACGACGAGGTCGTCGCATTGCTCGACCGGGCCCGGCAGGGTTTCGGCGAGCCTACGGCCGCCGGCACCCCTGACGACCCGCCATTGCGTGATGAGGAGGTCCGGGTGAGCGCGGGACCGGTCTCGGTGGCCGGACATCTCACGATCCCCGAGCAGCCGGTCGGGGTCGTGGTTTTCGCGCACGGCAGTGGAAGCAGCCGTCATAGCCCGCGCAACCGCTATGTCGCTGAGGTCTTGAACGGGGCGGGTCTTGCCACGCTGCTGTTCGACCTGCTGACACCCGACGAGGAACTCAACCGCGCCAACGTCTTTGACATCGAACTGTTGGCGCGGCGGCTGGTTGACGTCACCGGTTGGCTGGCGACCCAGCCCGATACCGCCGCGCTGCCGGTCGGCTACTTCGGTGCCAGCACCGGCGCCGGCGCGGCCCTGACCGCCGCCGCTGATCCGCGGGTAAACGTGGGAGCGGTGGTGTCGCGTGGCGGTCGGCCCGATTTGGCGGGCTCGGCGCTGACCAAGGTTCGGGCGCCGACGCTGCTCATTGTGGGTGGCCGCGACGACGTGGTGCTGGAATTGAATCGACGGGCCCAGGCCATGATGCCCGGCGAGTGCGAGCTCGCCGTTGTTCCCGGCGCCACCCATCTCTTCGAAGAGCCCGGCACGCTCGAGCAGGTCGCGGTGCTCGCCCGCGACTGGTTCACCGACCACCTGAGCCGGGTGGGTGTGACTGCAAACCAATAATGGCCGCGAAAAACTTTGGCGCACACACGCCGACCACTCGCCGAAGTGCCAGCTAGTCAACCGATTTCGGTGCGCAGCCCTTCGTGTCGCTGCTCCAGCTCGCTGCTCACCCCGGTGCAGAGGTCATGCGCGTCGACGTTGATCCCTTTGAGCCTGACTCTCAGTGCGCCCGATTTCTTATTGACGACGATGCTGCCGGTCGGACGCAACGAGTATTCGTTTGCCGTCCCGGAGGCGCTGGCCTGACCTCTGCCGTCAACTCATATCCATGATCATCTCTGAGCCTGTCCGCCACGGCCGTCACGAGTTCACGTTCGAGTTCCGTGACGTCGACTGTCTCTGGCAGGGTCACCATCAGGCTAGTCACGTGCGCGACGCTGCCAGTTTGCGCGACTTCCCAATCCGGACCGGCCAGAGCAGGTTTGGCGGAGCCCGGGGAGCAGGGGGCCGAGTGCATGGCAAAGGCCTGTCGGCGGATCGCCGGTCCAATGTCGTCGGCTGAAAGGACGAATGGCCCTAGGCGGGCAACATCGCCGTCTTTATGTTTGGACTGCCGAAAGCCGAAATACGTCCAGGAGCCCACGATGACCACGCCCCGCAACATCGGCACCTTGGCTGGCGAGTCATGAGTACTCCCTACGGTGGCACCGGCCCGGCCGCAGGCGAATACAGCGGCGAGGACGACAATCAGCTGCAGCCAGAGGACACCCTCATCGACCGCGGTATGGATGACATGCTCGACGAGGGGTATTCGCCGCCCGAGCGACTGTATGGACGTGGCGCATTCGGCCCGTCGGAAAGCATGGACCAGATTCTCGCCGAGGAAGAGCCGGATCCGGCGTCGCGAGTCGACGTCTTGCTCGATGAAGCCGAGCGGCAACGCTCCGACGAATCCGAGCGCGAAACTGAATTTCCCGAGCGGGGTGAGGTTGGTCGCGCGCGAGCAGGTCGACTTGTCGCACCGGACGAGGGATTTGGCGAAGACACCGAGGCAGAATTGGTCGCTGAGGACGTCGGAATCAGCGGAGGCGCAGCATCTGCCGAGGAAGCCGCGGTTCACATCATCGACGATGAGGTCCCCCTCATCGAAGACGAAAAGTAGCGAACGGGTAGATCCATCTGCTGCCTAGACGGGGCTAAGCGAGGGAATTTTCCAATTAGGCAACGCTTTCGGCTTGCTCAAATGACGCCGGGAGACGGAGCGGTGGCGCATAGCGGACCGGTTATCGGCCCTCCTGCAGTCCTCGGATCAGATACAGAATCGACGTCGCTATGCCTGCGCGCCAGCTGGCGAAAGACCTCGTTCTCGGGACTTCCGACCACAAACAAGCGGGTCTTCCGACTCCGGGCATCCCGGCAGCGTGCGGGTAGTCTCAGAATCCCGATCGGACGTCAAGACGCGGGAGACACTCTAAGTATGAAAATGTGGATTCAAGTCCAGGGCCACGATGAGGACGACGAATATTCGGATGCCGCCACTTATGAAATACTCACGGGCGGTGTGTTAAAGGTTACCAGCGGCACGGATATTCATCTCTACAGTCCGGGGCACTGGCAACAGGTATTGATTGATACCCGTCCCGCGGTTGAGCGCGACAAACAAAAGCAACGAGTTGACGAAGATCTCAAATGGCAATAAAGAGGTCAAATTCCGCACTACTAAGGTGTCACGATTCGTCACGGTGACGAAAATAACCTGCCGGAACCCCCATTCACCTTGATGTTGCGTGGGCTAGGGGATCTCGCGCCAGGCGGGCCAGCTGCGGTGAATGCACATTGAAGGGTTGTTCGCACGCGAGACGAAACGCGCGGAAGCTGGAAGCGTCTCTGTCTTCAGGGACGCAGCGGGTGCGGCGAATTTCAGACTACGAATGGCGAACCAAAGGCCAGCGCCGCGGAAGCTCCGCTGGCTTGCAACGTTTTGTCACCGTGACGCTTTTATGACCCCGGGAGGGAAGGAGAGGGGCCGGCGAGTCGGTCGTCACTAGGCCTACGTGGGCCAAGTCGTCACTGCGCCGGCGCTGGCGCTCACGCGGCGATTGCAACCGCGGCCAAGCGTTCGCGCGCCGTCTTCATTGATCACACGAAGGCGCTACTGGACGACCTGTAAAAGGACACAGTCTTGTCCTGGTGTGCGGAACCCGACCAAAGGACTGGTCTCATTGCGCCGATAAGCGACATTATGTCAAGTAAACGTCGCCATATTGCTTTGCGCCCGAATTGTTTTGATGATGATACGAAGTCGGTGCTGTCGGTTCTCAATCAACTGGCGTTTTCGCAATAGAGTTCGCGGTTTCCGGTGTATGGAGTAGTTCTCGTTCAATGTGGCGGCAGCAGGTAGTGGCCGAACGATTCCAGCAGCTCATCCGCGGGCGGTGGGCACTACAGATCTAGGACGAAGCGCAGTGCTCGGTCAATGGCTTGCATCTGTTCTGGACTAATCATTCCCTGGCGAGACGACAATCGTTCGACGGAGACCACCCGCAGCTGATCGCAGCGAGCGTAGGAAGTGTGGCCCAGCCCGCTGCTCGCTGGCTCGAGTTCTACGTGGCTTCGCAGGCCGTAACCAGCGGTGGTGATCGGGACGACGACCACCAAACCGCCCGGTCCGTTGTTGAGAATGTCGACCGACACCACCACCGCCGGGCGGCGAAAGGCTGGCTCGTGTCCGACTGGTTGGCCGAGATCGACGTGATAGACCTCCCCCCGCCAGATCAAGCCAGTGCGTCCCACTCGTGACGCTCGGCCAGGTATTGCTCCCACAGTTCAGGGTCGCTGCGCAGGCGCTGGTAGTCCCCGTTGAGCCCCCGCAGGAACTCCTGCCTCTCCAAGGCGTCGATGGCTGCGTGCACGACGTCGACGACGGCGGTTTGACGAGCCTTGGCTAGAGATTGCAGCCGCTCAGAATCGGGACGGCGGACTCGGACAGTTGTGGTTTCTGCTGCCATAAAATTAGTGTAGACGAATTGTAGACACAGGGTATGGCGGGATTGTCCCATGTGTTCAGCAAACGAACGCCGGGCAAACCTCGAGTGCTACCGGACCCTTGCCCTCCCACCTGGGCAGGGCGACCCCAGGCTCTACATCCAGGCCTCCGCGACGATCCGCCGGCCTACCCCGGCAACGAATACGGCGGAATCGAATATGGCGGGTTACCAGTAGCGCTGACTATTGCAACGTCACATCGAGGCCCTATTCCCTTGTGTGCCAACGGCTATGCGCTAAGGGCTCAGTGCACGCCGTGACGCCGAAGTGCTACAGGTCCAGCACAATCCGCAGGGCGGCGTCAACGCGGCGCATATCCTCGAAGCTCAGATGACCCGCGCTGTTGCCGAGTCGACCGGGATCAACCGCTGCGGTTTGTTCTGCCAGCACCCGTGTGACGCGGCCGTCGATCTCGACCTCGGGCCTAAAGCTTGCGGCTCGGGCTGAAGTGGGGATGTTGGCGCTACGAGCCACGTCGATAGTGGCAGTTGGTCGGATTGGACCACGACGGCATAGCGCGAGCCGGATTGCTCGTGGCCGCGACCGCGACGTGGAGCGTGAAGCCGGAAGACCTCACCACGCACGCAGCGTCTCCATGTCGCGAAGCACCTGCATAGCCTCGGCGCGGTCCGCCTCGTCTGCAGTGAGCGCTTCCGCCTCAGCGCGAATCGCTGCGGCAGCCTTTCGCCGCGCCGCCTCAATAAGGGCTGCCCGAACCGCCGTCGATATCGGTGTCCCGTCCCTGGTCAATACCGCGAGCGCCCGCGATGCATCCGCATCAGGTCGAAAAGTGATCATGTCGGGCATGAGCGTAGTGTATTACAAGTTGTAAGACATCTGCCCATTGGGCCAAGCTGCTGCGAATACGCGGAAATCGAATATGCAGGGCTGCCGGTGAACTACGCCGAATTCGCTATTGACCGGTAAACGCGCTGATCGAATCGGCGCCCTCGGTGAAGTTCGGGTGCTGCGCCGTGAGGGCCCGGAAAGTGTCATACTCCCCTGCCGTGGCGGACTGTCCAGCGGTTTGACGCGGATTTTCGCGATGTTGGCGATGCATTCCACGGTCGACCAACCCGTTCATCTGCGCCGAACCGCGCGGTATGTTCGGGGAACTATGAGCTGACGAACGTTCAAAAGGCGGGACTTTGGTCCCCATCCCAGGGTTTCGGCCAAATGGTCGGATTCCTTCAGGAATCGAAGATTCCGAGGATCTCGAACATGAATAGCTGTCGTCACCTCGACGGACGGCCAGCACCAGGTGAGACAAGGCAATGAGTTCTTCACAAGAGCGGTAGCCCGCGACCCGCACGTTCCCGGGTGCTCGGCCCCTACTATGCCATCGCTTGCATTACCGGCTTGGTGCACAATCCGGCCACGCAGCCGCTGCTCTCCGACATAGGGGTATGGCCGTGGGCGACAGGCGCTCCTATTCTGATGCTCGGCCTATTCATCATCGCGCTACACGCGGCCTGGCGAACTGTCGCGGCGGTCATCGTGTCCGTGATGGGCTGGCTGATGGCGCTGCGCGGGTTCGCCCTTATGGCCTTCCCCGGGACCTCATGTCGATGGTCAACTCGGTGACGGGTGTGGGTGCACAACGGACGATCTACATCTTTCTCGGCCTGATCGGGCTGTATTTGACCTACGTTGGCTGGGCGCCTGCACCCAGCCGGCCGGCGTCACAAGCGTCAAGCTCAACCGGGGCCTCCCACGTGTCACGCGACTAGATGCGCGCACTCTCCTCACGGCTGTCCTACCCGAGCGGGAGCAGCGCCACCAGCGGGCAACGGGCGAGACCGGCTAGACCCCAACGCGGCGCCGACACCCGCCTTGACCACAAGTAAATACGCTCGCATTCTTAATCACGTTGTTTAACAAAGCTATTCACGATCATATCCCTCGCCGATCGCTAATTGGCAGGTGTGTTAGGCGCTCTCCCAACGGTTGTTGAGCCGACATCTTCAGCAGGTCGGTATGTCGGCGTCGATGCATCTGATGAATCAGCTCGATGTGGGCTGGACAGTTGGTGATGCGGGACGGCCTCCGCCGCGGCCCGGCCAACGGCACCGCGCCCCCGTCGGGAATCTGAGCGTCACACTAGGGTGCGACGCAATAGTCAACGATTCACGTGGAAACGCTTGAGCCGCGACGTCGCTCCGGATACCAATTCGACTCGGCTTCTTGGCAATTGAAGATGGTCCGCCAGTAACCGGGTGACCGCGTCGTTGGCTCTGCCGCCAACCGCTCGCTCCCGGACGTAGATTGTCAGCTCACCGTTAGGACCGACCTCGACAAGGGGACCCTTGCGACTACCGGGCTTGACCTTGACGACGACGGAGTCGTTCATGCCGGGTAAGGCTACCGCCCGGACTCGAGCGCTAGGTAAGTGCGGCATGGTCTCGGCAGTGAGGCCTTCACAGAATCAGTGGCCTTGGCTTCGCTGGTCCCCTATGCGCCTCATCCGTGGAAATTCGGGTCGTAGTGCGGCGGAACGGGACACCAGAAAAGGCCGCAATTGAAACCCGATGGATTAGGAGGTGGTGGATTATCCCCGTCCCAAGTATTCGACCCTTGCAGCGTCGGGGTCCCACTGACGATTCGAGGAACATTGCCATATCCGTAGCTGACCATGTACCAGGTATGGCAGACACTCGTATCCCATGTGTATTGGGCGCGGATTCCTGAGCTCGTCGTATCCGGGCCCGTCGGCCAGTCCATGGACTGTCCCGGGCACCAGGTATAGGGACCGCCGTTGGCGTGTGCGGTACCTGGGGCCAGCGCTAATGCGGCGACCGCGATGCCGCCTTGACGACTGCGTCCCGGCCTTAACGCATTTGGATATGACCAGGCACCGCCTCAGCCCTGTGGGCCCTCCGACGGAGGCCAGTGCGAACCCGGCGACGCATCGCCGGGTTCGTCGAAATCGCCACGGGACAGCGGCACCCACCGCTCGCTCGGTGCGGGCTGCTTCGACGATGGGAAGTCGCGTAGCTTGCCCGACGGCTTGGCGTCCCACTTGGCGAACGTCAGCGGCGTCTGCAACCAAGCGTGCAGCAGGTCGTACGCCGCCTCCAGCGAATCTAGGTGGGTGCGCTCCCAGCCGTGGCTGCCGTCGACGCCGAAGCCGACCAGCGCGGCCCGGGTGCCTGCGCCCGCCTCGATCGCCGCGGCGGCGTCGGAGCGGTAATAGCGGAACACATCCCGCACGCATGCAATGCCCCGCTCTTCGGCGAGTCGGCACAGCTTCCGGGTCAGGTGATAGTCGAACGGGCCGTGCAGATCGGCCATCGGGATTGTCACGCCGTCCTCGATGGAGTGCTGGCCGGGCGCGCACACCGCGTTGTCGAGCGAAACGAGCTCGGCGACGTCGGCTGGCAGGCCGTGGCTGGCTCCGTGGCCGACCTCCTCGGTGATGGTGATCATGATCGTGGTGCGGTGCGACAGCACAACCTTGTTCTCGGCGAAATTCTTGACCAGCGCGAGCGCGATCGCGACGCCTGCCTTCCCGTCGAGGTGACGGGAAACAATGAAGCCGTCGGTGGTGAGTTCGGGGCTGGCGATGAAAGCGACGAAGTCACCGACCTGGAGTCCGAGACGGAGCAGGTCCTCTCGCGAGGACACCTTGCGGTCGACGCGGACCTCGACGTGCTCCCAGTCCGTGGGTTGGGTGTCGATGTCATGGCCGAAGGCGTGCCCACTGGCCTTGAGCGGCAAGATCGTGCCGGTGATGGACTCTTCGGGGTCGTCGGAGAAGATTCGCACCCGGGCGCCCGCGGCGAACCGGGCCGAGAAGGTGCCGACCGGAATGACCTCGAGCCGGCCGTTGTCCTTCAGCCTGCGCACCATGCAGCCGATGGTGTCGGCGTGAACGACCAATGCGCGGTCGGTGGTCGGCGACTCACCCGGGAGTTCGGCGGTCAGTGCTCCGCGGCGGGTCAGTGAGAACGGCACGCCGAAGTCATCGAAGATGTCGCCGATCAGCTGCATCACTGCGTCGGTGCGCCCCGACGGGCTCGGGGTCTGCAGCAGCGCGAGCAGCGTGTCGATCATCCACGTGCGATCGGCCTGGGACATGGCCGCGGTTTGGCGCACGGTGTCTCCCTTCGGGGCCTCCGGAATCGCTATCAACCTACCGGGTAGTCCGCCCTGATCCATCCGCCTGGCCCCCCGCGCGTCCACCAACCGGGGTCAGGCTTATAGCCCCGTCAGCGTGTCTATGCGGTAGCGGCTGGCAGTCCAGGGTGGGGAGTCGGGGGTAGGTGTGAGTGTGACCGCTATTACGGCTTTGCCTGCGGTGAGAGAGTCAGGTACGAGATATGTGTCATCGAGCCAACGGTGAAAGTTGTTGCTGCGTGGCTGTAACCAGTTCCCGGCGGGGATGCCGTCAATACCAACGTCTACTGATTGGTAGCCGGCTATTTGATCCGACGTGCGGCGCAGCAGGATGCCGTGGTTGTCCGGGCCAATTTGGACGTGGAACGTGATCACAGCGCGGGTGGTGCGGACTAACCCGATGATTGGGCGGATGTCGTCGTTGCCCTCATATTGGCTGATCAGCATTTGGTCGGTGGCGTCGGAGTCGGTGTAGCCGTGCAGGAGTCGACTGCCAGGATCGCCTGCGTTGACTTCGTCGCTGGGTGTAATGGTGTCGTTGGGTTGTGTGTAGAGGAATGCGGTTGAGCTGTAGTCGGGTTGGACAATGTTGCGTTTGCCATGCTCAATCCCGAATCGGATTGCCGAGTGGTAATCGATAGCGTCGGCAAGCATGAGCCGATACGCGGCGACACAGTAATCTGGGCATCCGCCAGTGGTTGTGCGTTGATCGGGTTGGCCGGTGAGCGGGTCGCTAAAGCGGGTGCCGTTTTTGAAGTACCAGCCGCCCTCGTAGAAGTCCTCGGTGCCGGTGCCGTACCACTGGGGCGACGCGGAACCGTCTGTGTACACGCGTTCGGCTCCTTCGAGAAAGTAAGGGGCGTCGTCGCTAAAAGACGTTTTGATCCGAGAACCCCTGATGGTGTGGCTGACGCCGACGAATTTGCCGTGGCCAGGTTCATCGGCGAATAACCAGTCCTGACCGAAGGTCGTTGGTCCGGCATGCGAGCGTGCGGTGAAGTAACCAGCGCGGCCGCTGGCTAGCGCCGGTGCCCACTGGGGGTCGGGTGCGGTTACGACATCGCTTTCGATCCCCGGCATGGGGTTGTCGGTTGTGTTGACAAGGGTGATGTGGGCTGTGCGGGCGAAAGGCATCGGCCACCACTCCGACAACGACAGCGGTCCCCCGGGTTGTCGGATTGTGGCGAACATCAGCGATCGCACGTTGCCGGCGCCCAGTCCGGCGCCGAAGAATTCCCCAAGTGGCGAATCGACCATGGTTCGGCCGTCGAACTCGATCTGGAGCCGCAACCCGGTCAGGAGTTGATCCGTCGGCTCTGGTAGTTGCAGGCGCAGCGCCGAGATGATGCCCGACCCGGTCGTGTCCGCGATCGTCAGCCCAGTGCCGGCCGGCAGCTCGACAACCCGATTGTTATGCGCTGCAGTAGGTTCTGCCGGTTTGGGATCGATGGTGCCCGCGGCGCGGAGGGTGGCGAGCACGTCGAGCGCGGGGTCCGACGGCGAGAAAGTGGTGACGCCGTCGGCGGTCGCAAACTGGCGATAGTCGACGTGGTAGTACTCCAGATTCGATGCGACGCTGATCCGCATCGACTGCCGGTACGGCATCGGTACCTTGACATAAACTCCCCCCGGCGACTGCGCAGCGTTGGCCACAAGAGGCCACACGAATGGCGCACCCAGCACACCATCGACCAACGATTGCAGCGGTGTGTCTATCACCGTCTGTCCATCCAGGTCGATGCGGATCCTTCCGATCGCGCCCACATTGCCGCCGTCGCGGGTGAACCAGATCGAATCAACCTCGCCGGCACCACGGTCCTCCGCGATGACACAGCCGGCACCACCTGGCGCCAAACATCCACCGCTGCCGTTCCGGTTACCGGTGGAAACGTCGAAATCACCGCCGCTCCGATCGAAGCTCGACACCTGCACACTCTGTGTGTCGGCGCTCAGATACGGCAACCGATCCAGTCGACGGTAGGTCTCCCAGCCCACCGTCCGATCGCCGAGTCCGGTGATAATCGGTTCCGCGGGCGCTGTGCCTGCGGCGGCAACACCAGCAATTCCCAGCAGCAGTGATGCGAACATCGCAGACAACGCCCGAAGAGCCACCACCATAGCAACAAAGAATATGGCGGGTTACCACTAACCGCGGTTCTTATCCGGTGGCTCCTAGGCCGGAGCAGGTGGCCCGAACCGGGCGGTGAGGGCTTCATGGAGCCCAAGGTGAGGTCGGTCCCCCACCCAGGCGACATATCCGTCGGGCCGGATCAATACGGCGCTGGGAGCTATGACCGCGCCAAGCACCGGAATCTCCTAAACGCCAACGTATTTCGCATCGATCGTTCGAACCCGATCCGTCCATGGCGCGATGTCGAAGCTGCTGAGTGGCCCATGACCTCATCGCCGCCAAACTGGCTGAACTCCAACGCAATCCGGACCATTGCACCTCGCCTCTACTGGGGCCGACCAAAAAGGGCGGCAATGTTCCCCCAAGCAATCAACGAACGTGCGGTTGTCCGAAACAACCGACTCGCTGATGCACTGGCACTTCGACGCTGCGGGCGACCCGCGACCGCATATGACGACTGATCGCTGACGTCACAGGCCTGGCGTAACTATCGTGCAGCCATGAGTCTCGTCACCTATGAATTGGAAGACCACGTCGCCACCATCACCCTCAACCGGCCTGAGGCTCGCAACGCCATCAACGGCCCTCTGCGCCAGGACCTGAACGCGGCCTGGGATCGGTTCCGTGACGACCTGGACGCCTGGGTCGGCGTCTTGACGGCCAACGGCAGCGTCTTCTGCGCCGGGGGCGACCTCAAGGACGGCGAGGGCTCGGTCGGCACCTTCGGCGGCACGTTCTGGGAGAAGCCGACCATCAACTCCTTCGAGAGCGGGATGGAGTTGTTCAAGCCGACCATCGCCGCCGTGCACGGTCCCTGTATCGGCTACGGGCTGACCGGGGTGCTGTTCTGCGACTTCGTGATCGCCAGCACCGAGGCCACGTTCTGTTTCCCGGAGGTGTCAATCGGGATGCCCACCATCGTGGGGGCCATTCGACTCCCCCAACGCGTGGGCTGGGCCAACGCCATGGAACTGCTTTTGACCGGCAAGCCGATGAGCGCCGAGCGCGCCAAGGAGATCGGCCTGGTGTGGAGGCTCGTCGAACCCGACGAGCTGCAGGCCGAGGCTCGGGCTTGGGCCCGTACCCTCACCGAGGCCGCTCCCCTGGCCCAACGGGCGACCAAGGAGGTGGCGTGGCGGTCCCCACAAATGGGCTGGATCGAGTCGGTCCGCTTCGGTGAGACCATGCGCAAGGTGGCCGGGGCCACCGGGGACGTGGCCGAAGGCCTTCAGGCATGGCGCGAAAAGCGCAAGCCCAACTGGCGCGGCCGCTGATTTCTAGACACCGTCGCCCCCGTGCGTTGCGGTCAATCCGCGCACCTGGAAGGGCTGACTCTTGGGCGGCGGCGTGGCGGCGTCGTCGGCGCCGACGATCACCAGGGTCGGCGCTGTGATCGTTTCGATTTCCCGCTCGATGCCGGCCCGGTCGGCGACGGCCTGCACCGCTTTGCTGATTGCGGAGCGGCGGCAGCGCCGCAGTCGGCGCGCCCACTCGTCGGTAACCGGCTTGCTGCTGTGATCGGCGAGGAACGCCGGCCCGAACATCAGCGGCTGTACGGCCCGGCGCAGCGGCGACATGCCGGTCAGGCGGTAGATCCCGGCCATCAGCCGGTAACGGCGGGCCTTGTCGGGATCCTCCCGGGTGGCGCTAGTGCCGAGAAGTGTCAGCGTGCACGCCAGCTCACCTCGGCGCGCGGCGAAGCCGTTGTCCGACGAAGCCGCCCATCGAAAGACCGACATAGTGCACCGGCGCGATGCCCAGCATGCCGATCGAAGCGCTCGCATCCTCGGTCAAGGTGTTCATGTCATAGCCGCCGGCCGTGGCGGCGCTGTCTGCCTGGCCAAGCCAGTCGATCGCGATGCAGCGGTAGCGGTCGCGCAGTGCCGCAATCTGCGCCCGGAACATCCAGCCGCCGAAGAGCAAGCCGTGTCCAAAAAAGAGGGTCGCCGCATGCGGATGCCGGTCCGGCGCCCCGGTATCGGTGTAGTGGATGACGGCGGTGCCGCGCTCAAAAGTCGGCAATGCCGTCGATGATCGTGTCGCGCCGTGGGTTTTGGCTCAGCGCTAGCTCGTCGTCCACAATCCGAGTCCAGGGCTGGCCGGCCAAGTCGGGACGGCCTCGGTCGGTTGCCGTAGAGGCAGCCGCCGGCACCGTGACGGCCGGCTATGTGTCAGGATTTGGAGATGAGTGCACGCAGGCTTGCTCGCATCATCGGTATTTCGGTTGTGACGACGTGGGCGCTGCTGAGCGCGCCCATCGGCAGTCCTACCGCTTCTGCCGATCCATGCTCCGACGTCGCGGTGGTTTTCGCTCGCGGTACCCATCAGGACCCTGGTCTGGGCAACGTCGGCCAGGCATTTGTCGACTCGCTTACCTCGCAGGTTGGTGGGCGCTCCGTTGGGGTTTATGCGGTCAATTACCCGGCGAACGACGACTACCACACGAGCGCGTCAATCGGTTCCGATGATGCGACTGCTCACATCCAGGGCACCATCGCCAGCTGCCCGAACACGAAGATTGTGCTTGGTGGCTATTCACAAGGCGCGACCGTGATCGATTTGTCGACCTCGGCGATGCCGCCCTCAGCGGCTAACAATGTCGCCGCTGTGGCCCTTTTCGGCGAGCCATCCAGCGGATTCTCAGATATGTTGTGGGGCGGCCAGCCGCTGCCGGCAATCAATCCGCTGTACGGCCCCAAGACCATCAGCTTGTGCGCCCCCGACGATCCAATATGCTCCGCGGGCGGCAACATCATGGCGCACGTCTCATACATTCAATCCGGGATGACCGACCAGGCCGCGACATTCGCCGTTAACAGGCTCAATCAACGGCCTCCACGCGTGTAGCAGCCCGTTCCATACGGCTGATTGCGACTGACCGGCCCGCCCGGGCAGCGTCCGAGAGACGTTGTGGAGCTACTCTGGCGGTCATGGCCACCGAGTCCACCATGCTCGCCCTCGGCACTCCCGCTCCGCCGTTCACGCTTCCCGAGCCGGCCACTGGCGACACGGTCAGCCTCGACGATCTCACCGGCTCCGCGCTTGTCGTCACCTTCATCTGTAACCACTGCCCGTACGTTCAGCACGTCGCCGCTGGCCTCGCCGCGCTCGGTCGGGACCTCGCCGACCAGGGTGTCGCGATGGTGGGCATCTCCAGCAATGACGTCGTCAGCTATCCGCAGGACGGCCCAGATCAGATGGTTGCCGAGGCCCGTCGCCACGGCTGGACGTTTCGGTACCTCTACGACGAGACTCAGGACGTCGCCCGCGCCTTCTCTGCGGCCTGCACGCCCGACACGTTCGTCTTCGACGGCGAGCGGCGGCTCGTCTACCGTGGCCAGCTCGACAACTCCCGTCCTGGAAACGATTTGCCCGTGACGGCCGCCGATATCCGCGCGGCAGTCGACGCGGTGCTCGCAGGGCGGCCGGTCGACCCCAACCAGCGGCCGTCGATCGGGTGCGGCATCAAGTGGCGTTGAGTCCGTGTCACGCCGACGGCATGAGGTGAGTTGCGAGCCTTCCTCCAGCCCTAGCCGCCGATCGCGCGCCCCCCGTCAATGCGCACATAGGACCTCAACGCTCCCCGGCGAACAGCCTTGCTAGGGCGCCGACTTCCCCGCCCATGCGGGTGTAGCTGCGCGCATGGCTCACACAAGCGGAGCCGTCCATTGATGCACTTGTCACCGCACGTCACGAAATCGCCTCTGCTGCCGCTAACGATGACATCGCCGGTACGGGCGCGACCTGTGAAAGGGCCGAGGGCGCGGTCGCGAGCTTGCAGCAACACCTGCCGAGCCTGGATCCGGCGCTGAACAACGCGTTACAACAGGCCATTAACGGCTACCACGTGGGGCTGCGCTACTGCATCGCAGGTGTGCAACACCACGACGCTAACGACATCAGGCAGGCAGCTATCTACATCCCCAGGCAAACGCCAATCTGCAGGCGGCAGTTGGCATTCTCGAACAAGGTCCGCCCGACTCCGAATCCTCCGACGCACCTGTCATGTCTGTGTAGGGCCGGCGACCCAGAAGCCACCGTGACACGGCGGTGCGCAATTTGGGCGCATGACACCCACCGCGTCTGAAGTCTTGAACTTCGCACAGATACAAGGTCAGTCAAGCATCTTCTGGCTGGTCGTGTTCACACGCTACGACCGCTGAATAAAGGCCAATGACTCCGCCCAGTAGGTCGGCTCTGCGAGCGCGAAAACGGGAAAATTTCCCCGATTTCTGTAATGGCCGGCCAGGCCAAAGTAGTCTCTCCGCGCGGGGGTCAAGTAGCCGACGGGCGGAAGGTCGGGGTATGCGACTGGTGGTCGATCTCAACAAGTGCCAGGGCTACGCCCAGTGCGTCCCGCTGGCGCCCGACGTGCTGCAGCTTGTCGGCGACGAAGCACTCGCCTACGATCCCAACCCCGACGACTCTCAGCGCCAGCGGGTAGTACGCGCGGCGGCGTCGTGCCCGGTGCAGGCGATCATCCTCGAAGTGGACCCGCCGGCCGACCGGGACACCAAATGAGCACGGCTTCGCTGGTCAGCGAGCTCGCCGACACGTTCAAGGCCCAGGGCCGGATTGTCATCGTGGGCGCGTCCCTGGCCGGTCTGCGTGCAGCGGAAGCGTTGCGGGAGAAGGGTTTTCGTGGACAGCTCACCATCATCGGCGACGAGCCGCACGAACCCTACGATCGGCCGCCGCTGTCCAAGCAGGTTCTCAAGGGCTGGGTGCCCGCCGACCACACCAAGCTCCCGCGCCTGCGTCCCGTCGACGCCGACTGGCGGTTGGGTGTGGCAGCGGTGGGCCTGGACCGGTCCAACCGCCAGGTGCTGCTGGCCAACGGCGAGAAGGTGGACTATGACCGGCTGCTGATCGCCACCGGAACCAGGGCGCGCCCCTGGTTCAACCCGCAGGAGGCCGCCCTACAGGGGCTGTTCACCGTGCGCACGTGTGACGACGCCGCAAAGCTGGCCGCCGCGTTCAAGGAGCGACCACGCCGGGTGCTCATCGTCGGCTCGGGTTTCGTGGGCTCGGAGATCGCCTCGGTCTGCCGCGATCTGGACCTTCCGGTGACGGTCGCCGAGCGCGGCAAGGCGCCGCTGGTCGGCGCGCTGGGCGGTGTGATCGGCGACATCGCCGCGCAAATGCAGATCGAGTCCGGGGTCGACCTGCGCACCGGCGTGGCGGTGCAAGGCCTCGATGGAGACGCTGACGGCCACGTTCGCGCGGCCCGTCTCTCCGACGGCACCGTGCTCGACGTCGACGTCGTGGTGGCCTCGCTGGGCTCGATTCGCAACGTGGAATGGCTCGAGGGTGCGCAGCTGGCGAGCGGGTTCTGGGGAGTGGCCTGCGACGCCGGCTGCCGCGCGTTCGACATCAACGGTGTGGTGACCGACAACATCTTCGTCGCCGGTGACGTGGCGCGCGCGCCCCATGTGCTCTACGAGTACGAGTTCATGTCTCAAGAGCATTGGGACAACGCCGTTTTCGGCGCCGAGGTGGCCGCCAACAACATGATCAGCCTGGAGACAGGACGACGGCCGCACCTGCCGCTGCCGTCCTTCTGGTCTGGCCAGTTCGGCGTCAACATCAAAAGCGTCGGGGTGTGCTCGTTCGGCGACGAGATCGTCTTCACCCAGGGCTCGGTCGAGCAACGCCGCTTCGCGGCCGCCTACGGCTACCGGGGCCGCATCGTCGGGGCGGTGACCTTCAACCACGGCAAATGGCTGCCGTACTACGCCTCGCTCATCGAGCGCTCCGCCCCCTTCCCGCCGCCTCCGCCGGGCTATGACCGCCCCGCCATCTTCGAGCCGATGCCGGCCCGGTTCCCCGACCCCCGCGAACCGACCGCTATGCCCGACGTGGTGCTGACCGGACATGACCCGACCTCGCGCGGTGCCGAGTTCCGCCCCCCCCAGAAGCTGACGAGCCGCTGACGTTAGGAAACGACGATGAACGCCGAAACCGCCTGGGCCGAGGCGATGAAGTTCGAGAACCGTCCGGACCCGTACCCGTATTTCGAGCAGCTGCGCAAGACGCCGGTGGCCAAGGTCGCCGACAAGACTTACGTCGTCACCGGCTACCACGAGTTGCTCGCCCTGGCTCACGACCCACGGATCAGCTCCGACATCAGTCGCAGCCCCGCGGGTTTCGGTGGCGACAATCCCGAACCCGAGCCTGGCAGCGAGCACATGCAGGCCTACGGCCGGGACGCTAGCATCATCGTCTCCGACCCGCCCGATCACGACCGAGCCCGCCGGCAGGTGATGCGCCACTTCGGCCCACCGCACTCCCCCGACCTGATCCCGAGCATGGAACCGTTCGTCGTGCAGCTGGCCAATGATCTGCTGGACAAGGTCAAAGCGCGCGGCAACACCCGCTTGGACGTCGTGGAGGACTTCGCCTACCCGATACCCGTCGCCGTCATCTGCAAGATCCTCGGCGTGCCGGTCGAAGATGAGCCGATGTTTCACGCCTGGATCTTCGACTTCATGATGGGCACCGACCTCGGCCCTGAGGGCGCCACCGAGGAAGGCCGGGCGCTGGCCGAGAAGGGCCGTGCCAGCACCGCCGCACTGCTGGCCTATCTGGGTGACCTGGTGCAGGGGTACGCGAAGACCCCCGGCGAGGGTCTGCTCTCCAAACTGCTGCACGACGACGGACCCGACGGCCCGATGTCGGTGCAGGAGACGACATCCAACGCCATGCTATTGCTGGTCGCGGGACACGACTCCACGGTCAACACCATCGTCAATTGCGTCATGACGCTGCTGCGCAATCCCGGCTCCTGGGATCTGGTGCGGCAGCGTACGGAGCTGATCCCGTGCACCATTGAAGAGGTGCAGCGGCTGCAGTCGGCGGTGCAGTTCTTCCCCAGCCGCAGTGCCACCGCCGATATCGAGATCGGCGGAACCGTGATCCCGGCGGGGTCGGCGGTGCACCTGATCTATGCGGCGGCCAATCGGGATCCACGGCGGTTCGACAACCCGAATCGCTTCGACCCGCTACGTGAGGACAACGAGCACTTCGGTTGGGGCAGCGGCATCCACACCTGCATGGGCGGCCCGCTGGCGCGCCTGGAGGTCAACCTGGCGCTGGAGATCTTCCTGCGCCGCATCAAATCCCCGAAACTGGTGGTCGACCCGCCGCCCTATCGGCACAACCAGGTTTTCCGCGGGCCGCGGCACCTGTGGGTGGACTTCGCCGCGATCGCCGACTGAGCTTTTTACGGCCCGATAGTGATGCGGTCGCCGACCCGGATGACGCCCTCCGCCACCACGGCGAGGTACGCCCCCGCGCAAGGCTGCGGCCCGTGACCTCCTGTATCCCAACGATTCTCAGCTGCGGGTGTGCGAAGGGCCTGCGGAGCCCGTGGCAGTGGCCCGTGCTCGAGCGTGGGTACCACGCACCGCGATGTGGCCGTCAGGACACGCAGCCGCGCCTCCCCTACGGCGACTTCCTTACCGACCCAGTCGTTTTCGGTATATGGCGGGTAGCTCGCCGACGTCGCGATCACCAGGTTCGGCCGGTAGCGCAGCGCCTCAACGCCGATGTGCTCAAGGGTGGCCGTTGTGATCGCGTGCAGTGGAGCTTCGTCGGTAAACGAGTCGCCCGGGGTCGCTTGAGCAATCTCCAGAATTCGGCCGCTGACCTCGGCGTCTAACCCGAGCTCGAGCAGCTTCTCCGGATCCGGGCGTTCCAGCGTTGCGCCATCCGATCGCTGGGTGATCAGTCGGACCGTCCGTCCCAGCAGCCCCGAGAGCAGTTCATCGACGCCAGGGTCATCGGCAGCGACATTTGTTCCGCCGGGCAGCCCGATGTTTACCCGCCCGGCGTCTCCGTGGGCGGTGCACTTCAACAGGCCACGCCATAGCCGAGCGTTCTTGGCACTGGCCACGTGTCCGGTCACGGCGTCGACTAGTGCCAGCCGGCGGTCGCCTTCGGCACCGCGCTCGTCCACGAACAAGCTATTCACGGTTTCGCCGAGCATGGACTTCACCGGGTAGCGGAGCAAACTTACCACCCGCATCTGCACCTTCTCCCGGTCAGCAAGTACGACACCTTGCGGATACCACGCCGATCGAGATTATTTCAGCGCAACGGCTCCCGGGCCGTGTCGGCCGACAGCGTGATGCGAAGGACCGCGCGGGGGTTTGCGGCGCCAAGTCTTCCGAAGTGTGGCGGCGATACCTAGTAAGGAAAGGCAGCTCGCGGCTCGTGCAGTAGTCAGCAATCCGGTGTTGTCGGCAAGTCCCCGAACCGGGAAAACAGGTGACTGGTGACACAACTTCCTCACAACCGCCTTTTGGTCTAGCATTGCGACCTTTAGGAATCGATTTCGAATCGCCAGAAGCTGCCCAGACTGCATAATGGGCTAGGTAGGGGGCTAGCACTTTGCGCTGGTGCGCAGCATATTTTCCACCGATCGTCCAGAACTGGTCGGGCCCGTCTACTGCATCGCGTAAGACGCGGCGCAGCGCTTTTGGTGGCCATTCTGCGGGCGGCAAACTGGGTGGAGTCAGCACCGGGAAAGGACTGGTTATCCAGTGCGTGCAGCAAATGCGTTGAGCCCGTTTCGGGTGCTTCCCGACGCTGGCTCTGAGATCCGAGCTGCCATGCTCGTGTGCGCCCGCCGGGATGCGGCCACCGCCGTGACCCTTCGGCTCAACATCAGTTAAGGGGCCGACATGGATTTCGCGATGTTCCCACCGGAGGTCAACTCCGGCCGGATGTATATCGGTCCGGGATCGGAGTCGATGGTGGCCGCGGCCGAAGCCTGGGAAGGGTTGGCCTCCGAGCTGCATACGACCGCCATCGCCTATCAGTCGGTCATATCAGGTTTGACGGCCGGTCCGTGGCTGGGTCCGTCGTCGGCGGCGATGACGGCTGCGGCCGCTTCCTACGTCAGTTGGCTCAGCAGTGCCGCCGCGCAGGCAGAGGAAGCCGCTACCCAGGCCAGGGCCGCGGTCGCGGCTTATGAGGAAGCGTTTGCATCGACCGTGCCGCCACAACTGGTTGCAGCCAACCGCACCCTGTTCGCGCGGCTGGTGGCGACCAATCTGTTCGGACGGAACACCTCCGCGATCGCGACTACCGAGGCGCAATACGCCGAGATGTGGGCCCAAGACGCCGCAGCGATGTACCGATACGCGGGTGCGTCGGCATTCGCGACGACATTGACATCGTTCGCCTCCCCGCGCCAGAACACCGATCCAACCGGGTCAGCCAGGCAAGCGGCCGCGGCCGGCCAAGCCGCTGGCACCTCGGTCGGCGACGTGCAAAACGCCGTTTCGCCCGTCCAGCAAACGTTTTCCGCAGTACCCAGCGCGTTGCAGAGTTTCGCAACCGCGGGGCAGGCGGCCCCTGCAGCCACAGGCCCGCTGAATACCTTGAGCGACCTCGTCTCTATCTTCGTCGACCTGCCCGCCGGCCTGGTGGGCATTCTCGCTGACGCCCCGCTGAGTGTCCTTGGCCTCGTGGCCCTTCCCTTCGACATTGGCGGTTATGGCACTGGTGTTCACACCGATGACATCGTCAGTGGCTGGAACGGTGAAGAGAGTTGGCCGGGCACTGGGCCGGCGCCCGTCAAAGAGTTCCCCGCGCCTCTCACCAACCTGCCCCCGGGTACGTTGCCGCCCTCGAGAGTCTCGGCCGGTCTGGGCCAGGCCAACACGGTCGGGACTTTGTCGGTGCCGGCGACGTGGACCATCGCCACGCCGATGGTACGTCCCATCTCGTACACACTGCCCGCTTTGCCTGCCGCCACCTCCGACGTGGTCGAGGAGGGGTCCACGCCGGGGTCGAGTACCACTTTCGGCCAGATGGCATTGGCGGGTCTGGCCGGGCGAGCCATAGCCGGCACCCTGGGCACCGGTGCCGGTAAGGATGGCGGCAAAGCGCCCAGCGGCGAACGCGTGCCGGCCGCTGCGGGTGAGGGCAAAACCGCGCATGCCGCGGCGGACGGTGAAGCCGGAGCGCCGGAGACCACGCCTCGGACGGTGGTCACAGGAGTCGCAGCCGAGCTACGCGAATTCGCCAAGCTCCGCGACGAGGGAATCCTGACCGAGGAAGAGTACACCGAGCAAAAGAACCGACTGCTCGGTCGCTGAACCGCCGTCTGGCGGAATCGTGATTGTCCGAAGAGAAATGCGCCGCAATGGATTTCGGGATGTATCCACCGGAGATCAACTCCGGTCGGATGTATGCTGGTCCTGGCGCGGCGCCGTTGTGGGCCGCGGCGCAGGCCTGGGCGCAACTGGCCGACGCGCTGTACACGACGGCCAGCGCGTATGAATCGGTGGTGGCGGGGCTGACCGCCGGACCGTGGTCGGGCCCCGCGTCGGCGTCGATGACGGCTGCGGCCACGCCCTATGTGGAATGGCTGAGCAGCACCGCTGCGCGGGCGGAGGAGACTGCTGCCCAAGCAACAGCCGCGGTCGCCGCGTACGAGGCGGCGTTCGCGGCCACGGTGCCGCCACCGGTCATCGCGGCCAACCGGAGCCTGCTGGCGGCGTTGGTGGCGACAAACTTCTTCGGGCAGAACACTCCGGCGATCGCGGCCACCGAGGCGCAGTACGCCGAGATGTGGGCACAGGACGCCATGGCGATGTACACCTACGCCGGTTCGTCGGCAGCCGCGACTGCGCTGAAACCTTTGACCTCACCGCGGCAGAACACCACCCCGGGCGGCCCGGCCGGTCAGGCAGCCGCGGTCAGCCAAGCGGTCAGCGCGCCCGCCGGCGATGCCCAAGGGATCGTGTCCGGTGTCTCGCAAACGTCTTCCGCGGTACCCCACGCGTTGCAGAGCCTGGCGACCGCGGCGCCGGCGGGCACGTCGGACCTGCTGAAGACGTTGAGCGACCTGATCACAATTTTTGTCAGCGCGCCGTCCAGCGTGGTTACCTTCGGTGCACTTACGCCGCTCGCGGTCATAGCCGGGCCGGTTGATCTTCCCATCGCCGCCGCCGGCACCCTCGTAGGTTTCCACAGCGATGACATCGTCAGCTGGTGGAATGGGGAAGAGGTTTGGCCGTGGACCGGGCCGGCGCCCGTCACGGAGTTCCCGGCGACTCTGACGAACCTGAGCCCGGGCACGGTGCCGGCGCCGACGGTGTCGGCCGGTCTGGCCCAGGCGAACACGATCGGGGCATTGTCTGTGCCGCAGGCGTGGACCGCCGCCGCACCGGAGGTGCGCCCGGTCGCGCTGGCGTCGCCGATCACCGGCATCGACTCCGCCGCGGCGGCGCCCTTGGAAGTCGGCTCGAGCACCACACTCAGCGACATGGGACTGGCGGGCATGACCGGGCGCGCCATGGCCGGGCCGTCGAGCGGCGGCGGCGGGGATGGCGGCAAGGTCACCGGCCAGCGTGTGGTTGCTCGCTTCGAAAACGCGGCGGCTGACGGTGAGGGCGAATCATCGCACGTCAAGCCCCGGATTGTGGTCACCGGAGTCGCGGCCAAGATTCGCGAGATCACCAGGCTCCGCGATGAGGGACGGCTAACCGCCGAGGAATACGAGAAGCTGAAGAACCACCTGCTCGGGCGCTGAAGCAATGACCCTTGCGCCGGGTTGCAGTAACCCCAGGGATCTGTAGCATGACCGCGACTAATGAGGGTTCACCGATGAAATTCGTCTTGGCAGGCTATGGAAGTCGGGGCGACGTCGAGCCTTGCGGCGCTGTCGGTCGGGAGCTGCTACGCCGAGGTCACGACGTGTGCATGGCGGTCCCGCCCGACAAGCTCGGCTTCGTCGAGTCGGCGGGGCTTACTGCAGTCGCCTATGGGCCGGACACGCACAAGCAGATGAACACGGCCATGGATTTCATCGGCCACGTTCAAAATCCGATGAGCGTGCTACCGCAAATCGTGGAGCGTGTTACCCAGGTCTGGGCGGAGAAGAGCACGACGTTGGTGTCGTCGGCAGATGGCGCCGACATGCTAATGGCTGGCATGAACGAGCAGCGGCTCGCCGCCAACGTCGCGGAGTACTACGGCATTCCGCTGGCTGCGGTGCACTTCTTCCCGGCACCGGTGTTGGAGCTCGGCCGGTTGCAGTCATACATAACGAAGGAAGCGAAGACGCACAACGCTGCGCACTTGGCTTGCCCGAGGCGACCGGACCATCGACGCGACAGATGGTGGAGATCCAGGCCTACGACGAGCTCTGCTTGCCCGGGCTGGCAGCCGAATGGGCGGAACTGGGGTGCCGACGCCCCTTCGTCGGTGCGCTAACGCTCGGGATGCCGACACCATCGGGACACCTCGCATGGATGCTTGAACCTCAACGCCGACAACGCGAAATGGTTCTACGGCTTCTCAGTACCGGGTGACGTGGTCGAGGTCCGGAACAGCGGCGGACCGCTGCTGACGCTGGAACAGAACGGCGACTGGACGCTCAGCTGGGATCAGTGGCGCAAAGGCAGCGCCTTGAAGCCCACGCACCGCCGCTAGCACCCGTGCTCGGTGCCGAGGGCCAGGCGGACCCAGCAGTGACGTAGGTCATTACGCGTGTATTCATGTGGTCTACTGAACAAAAAAGTCTTGACTGGTTCCAGATAACTGAGTCATATTGATGCGGTGTCCTCAACGGCCGATTACACGGACCACTTGCGGACGGCCGATTTACGGGTGACCCGGCCCAGAATTGCGGTGTTGGAGGCTGTGAACGCCCACCCACATGCCGACACCGAGACGATCTTCTCGGCGGTGCGGGTCAGCCTGCCCGACGTCTCCCGCCAGGCCGTGTACGACGTACTCAATGTGCTGACCTCGGTGGGTTTGGTTCGGCGCATCCAGCCATCGGGGTCGGTTGCCCGCTACGAGTCACGAGTCGGCGACAATCACCATCACGTCGTATGCCGGTCCTGCGGGGTCATCGCCGACATCGACTGTGCCGTCGGTGAGGCGCCCTGCCTTACCCCGTCGGACGACAACAACGTTCTAGATGGCTTCGTTCTCGATGAGGCCGAGGTCATCTACTGGGGCCTGTGCCCCGACTGTTCGATTGCAGGTTCTTAGATCGCAGCCCAAATTCACCCCTCCACCGGAAAGGAATTGCAATGTCATCCGATGTATCCCATAGCCGCCCGTCCGAATCAGAGACCAAGACGGCCAGCGTCAGCGAGAGTGAAAACCCGGTAATCCCCTCCCCCGAGCCGAAGGCGCATCGTCCCCTGACGAATCGGGACTGGTGGCCCAACCAGATCGACGTGTCGAAGCTGCATGCCCACCCGTTGCAATCCAATCCGCTGGGGCCGGATTTCGACTATGCCGAGGAGTTCGCCAAGCTCGACGTCGAGGCACTCAAGGCCGACATGATGGCGGTGATGACCACCTCGCAGGACTGGTGGCCCGCCGACTACGGCACCTACGGCGGCCTGTTCATCCGGATGAGCTGGCATTCCGCCGGTACGTACCGCATTCACGACGGCCGCGGCGGCGGCGGCCAGGGCGCCCAGCGCTTCGCCCCGATCAACAGCTGGCCCGACAACGTGAGCCTGGACAAAGCCCGCCGGCTGCTGTGGCCGGTCAAGCAGAAGTACGGCAACAAGATCTCCTGGGCCGACCTGATCGCCTTCGCCGGCAACTGCGCACTGGAGTCGTTCGGATTCAAAACCATGGGCTTCGCGTTCGGCCGGGAAGACATGTGGGAGCCCGAAGAGATTCTCTTCGGCGAAGAAGACGTCTGGCTGGGCACCGATAAGCGCTACTCCGGACAACGGGACCTCGCAAAGCCATACGGTGCGACCACCATGGGCCTGATCTACGTGAATCCCGAGGGCCCCGAAGGCAAGCCGGATCCGGTCGCCGCGGCGCACGACATCCGAGAGACGTTCTTGCGGATGGCAATGAACGACGAAGAGACCGCCGCCCTGATCGTCGGAGGCCACAGCTTCGGTAAGACCCACGGTGCCGGCAGCGGCGATCTCGTCGGCCCCGAGCCCGAGGCCGCCCCGATCGAACAGCAGGGGTTCGGCTGGAAGAGCTCCTTTGGCAGCGGCAAGGGCAAGGACGCCATCACCAGCGGCCTGGAGGTGGTCTGGACCACCACCCCGACCAAGTGGGGCAACGGGTTCCTGCAGAACCTGTACGGCTACGAGTGGGAGCTGACCAAGAGCCCGGGCGAAGCCTGGCAGTTCACGGCAAAGGACGGCGCTGGTGCGGGCACCATCCCCGACCCGTTCGGCGGGCCGGGTCGCGCCCCGACCATGCTGGTCACCGACATCTCGCTGCGGGAGGACCCGATCTACCGCGAGATCACGCGGCGCTGGCTGGACCACCCCGAGGAGCTGGCCGAGGCGTTCGCCAAGGCGTGGTTCAAGCTGATGCACCGCGACATGGGTCCGATCTCGCGCTACCTCGGGCCATGGATCCCCGAGCCGCAGCTGTGGCAGGATCCGGTTCCGGCCGTCGACCATGAGCTGGTCGACGAGAAGGACGTGGCGGCCCTGAAAACCAAGGTGCTCGAGTCCGGTTTGTCCGTTCCGCAGCTGGTCAAGACGGCCTGGTCGGCGGCGGCGAGCTACCGCAACACCGACAAGCGCGGCGGCGCCAACGGGGCGCGCCTGCGCCTCGAGCCGCAGCGGAACTGGGAGGCCAACGAGCCCTCCGAGCTCGACAAGGTCCTGCCCGTGCTGGAGCGGATCCAGCAGGAGTTCAACAGCTCGGCATCGGGCGGCAAGAAGATCTCACTCGCCGACCTGATCGTGCTGGCCGGGTCCGCGGCGGTCGAGAAGGCGGCCAAGGACGCCGGCTATGACATCCCGGTGCATTTCGCGCCCGGGCGCACCGATGCCTCGCAAGAGAACACCGATCTGGAGTCGTTTGCGGTCCTCGAACCGCGTGCCGACGGGTTCCGCAACTACTTCCGTCCCGGTGAAAAGGCCGGGCTGGAGCATCTGCTGCTCGATCGGGCGCGCCTACTCGGTGTGACCGCTCCAGAAATGACGGTGCTCATCGGCGGTCTGCGCGCCCTCGGTGCCAACCACGGCGGCAGCAAGCATGGGGTGTTCACCGACAAGCCGGGCGCGTTGACCAACGACTTCTTCGTCAACCTGCTCGACATGGGTACGGATTGGAAGGTGTCGGACACTGCGGAGAACGTCTACGAGGGCCACGATCGGGCCACCGGCGCTCCTAAGTGGACCGCTACCGCCAATGACCTTGTCTTTGGGTCGAATTCGGTGCTGCGTGCGATCGTGGAGGTGTACGCGCAGGACGATGCCAAGGGCAAGTTCGTGGAGGACTTCGTCGCGGCGTGGGTCAAGGTCATGAACAGCGACCGGTTCGATCTCAACTAAGACCAGGCCAGGTCGTCGACACGATGCGACACCCCGCGAGCCACGCGCTCGCGGGGTGTCGTGCTCTCACGCCCAAGAGATCATCGATCCAAATCCCACTGCCCGAAATCTGCCGCAAGGACCTCGTCCACATCGACGTTGATGCCGCCCAGCAGCGGGCCTGGGCTCGAGGGGCTGTTGACGATCTCCTGATAGAGCACCGCCATGGGCTCGCGCTCTCCGTGCGACCACGACTTCGTCTGCCACGCCCACCGGTGCCCTGCAGTGGTTGAGCGCCCGATGACGCTGTCTCTGATCGCCCACGCGCATGCCTGGGAATGCCCATAAATGCCGCTACGGTCCACGCCCAGGACGGAGTTGATTCCCCGAAACCATTGAACCGCAACGCTATCCCAGGTGTTGAGATCGATGTCGTCATCGACGCTGAAGAAAATGGGCGCCGAGGCCGTGCCCCCTGCTGCATCGTGCAGCCGCAGGGCTGTGTGAGCGTCTGCCACGCCGCCGTCGTACCCGCGGGTGAAATCCGACGGGTCAGGCCAACCGGGCTTGCCGTATTGATAATTGCTGACAATGTGAAGACCGGCTGCGCGTAGCGCGTCTGCGTACCCGCGGGTGAGGGGCTTTGCCTCGAAGTCCGCTCCCGGCCGCGACTCCGAGACGTAATTGACCACCCCGCCATAGCCTGCCGATTTGATTTCATCCGGCGGGATCCTGCGCTCGGCAAAATCGATCAGCGTCATGTTGGCGGCTAATGCCTTCTGCCCGTCGAAGGCATTCAGCATGCCCAGGCTCAGGAGAACCGGTGCAACAGCATATTTCAGGGCGTCGCGCCGCGAAACCGATCGATGTTCGCCGCATCCACCTGGTGCGGCCGATTCGTGCACCGCGCGATGGTAACAAAATCTCAGATTGCGGCTTCGATATTCGGCGACTCCTTCATCAGTCGCCGGAGCCGTCTGGCACGCGGCTGAAAAACCGGTGCTCAGCCCTGATGAACTGCGCGGCGCGCTCGCCGATTACCACGCGGGGAGCCACGCCCAGCACTTTGCCCATAGAAAACGGGATGGAGCGCCCGTGAAGCCGCGGGTCGGACTCGGAGGCGAAACTCCAGTCGCGTTCGCCCCCGAGATTCAGCGGCCACGGGCTCGCCTCGGTCACGCGGGCGACGTCATCGGCGCCGCCCGCCTCCCGCAGTAACGCCTTCACGTCCGGGTTTTCCGCCAACCGGCCGGCGATTACCGGCTCCGACGACCCCGCCCCACACACGATGACGTTGTGACGCGGCTCCAACACAGCTTCCATGAATGGCTCCTCCAACTTAGCTAGATATAGCGGGCTATATCTAGCTGGCATCGGGGCGTGCCGAACGGTTCAATCCGCCTATAGAGCCAAGTGGCATGATCTTTGCGTGGCAGACATCCCTGAGGCCGTGTACAGGCGGGACGGTGACGTTCAGGGTCGTTGCGTTCGATTAGGTGATCGAACTATAGTCTGGACACATGTCCAGTTTGCTGTCACGGAGTTCGGGGAGCCGTTGATCGCGACGGATTCGGCGCCATTCCGCGGTCGTTTACCAGCAAAGAAGAGTTGAGTATGCGAATTGCCCTGCTGTCCTACCGGAGTAAGACCCATTGCGGCGGACAGGGCGTCTACGTGCGCCATCTCAGCCGCGGTCTGGTGGAACTCGGTCATGACGTCGAGGTGTTCTCCGGCCAGCCGTATCCGGACCTTCTCGATCCGCGGGTGCGCCTGACCGAAGTGCCAAGCCTTGATATGTACCGGGAGCCCGACCCGTTCCGCGTGCCGCGGCCGAGCGAGATTCGCGACTCAATCGACCTGTTAGAACTGCTCACGGTGTGGACGGCGGGCTTTCCCGAACCACGGACGTTCACCTTGCGTGTCGCCGGGTTGCTAGCCGACCGGATGGCCGACTTCGACGTCGTCCACGACAACCAGAGCCTGGGAACCGGACTGCTCACGATCGCCGGTGCGGGACTGCCGGTGGTGGCCACCGTGCACCACCCCATCACCCGCGATCGGGTACTCGACCTCGCCGCCGCACGGTGGTGGCGAAAACCGTTGGTGCACCGTTGGTATGGATTTTTGACCATGCAGCAACAGGTAGCCCGCCAAATCCCGGACCTGTTGACGGTGTCATCGTCGTCGGCCGCGGACATCGTCACCGACTTCGGCGTCTCGCCGGAGCAACTACACGTGGTGCCGTTGGGCGTGAACACCGAGCTGTTCAAACCGGGATCGCGCCTACGCCAACCGGGCCGAGTCATCGCAATCGCCAGTGCCGATACCCCGCTGAAAGGCGTCCGCACCTTGCTTCAAGCGGTCGCCAGGCTGCGCACGGTGCGAGATCTCGAGTTGCGGCTCGTCGCCAAGGTGGAACCCAACGGTCCCACTCACAAGCTCATCGCCGAACTTGGGATCTCCGACATCGTCCACATCACCAGCGGGCTTTCCGATGCCGAGCTGGCCGGTTTGTTGGCGTCTGCCGAGGTGGCCTGCATTCCGTCGCTCTACGAAGGATTTTCGCTACCCGCGGTGGAAGCCATGGCGAGCGGCACACCGATCGTCGCAAGTCGGGTGGGCGCGCTGCCTGAAGTTCTTGGGACCGACGGTGCCTGCGCCGAGCTGGTGCCGCCGGCCGACGTCGATGCGCTGACCCGCGCGCTTGGTGAGCTTCTGGACTCGCCAGAAAAGCGCCGCAGTCTGGGCAAGGCGGGAAGAGCACGCGCAATCAACGTCTTCAGCTGGGAAGCCGTGGCCGCTCAAACTGTGCGCGTCTATGAACGGGCGATCGCGCGGAAGGCAACCGGCGAAGGCCAAGTGCGATGCTGACAGTCGATTTTGACCGGCTCGGCATCGGGCCGTCCAGCAAGGTCATCGACGTGGGTTGTGGAGCCGGCCGGCACGCCTTCGAAGCGTACCGGCGCGGTGCCGACGTCGTCGCTTTCGACCGCGACGCCTCCGAACTGCGTTCCGTAGAGACCATCCTGCAGGCGATGGCCGAAACCGGTGAGGCGCCCGCCACCGCGTCAGCGAAGGCGGTCCTCGGTGACGCGCTGAGCTTGCCATACGCCGACGAGACATTCGACTGTGTCATCGCGTCCGAAATCCTGGAACACATACCACAAGACGATGCCGCCATCGCTGAACTGGTCAGGGCGCTAAAGGTCGGTGGCACACTGGCGGTCAGCGTGCCGCGTTGGCTTCCCGAGCGGTTGTGCTGGCTGCTCTCCGATGAGTACCACAGCAACGAGGGCGGCCACGTGCGCATCTACCGGGCCAGTGAATTGCGAGACAAGATCGCCGTCGGCGGAATGCAATTGACGCATTCCCATCACGCGCATGCGTTGCACTCTCCGTTCTGGTGGTTGAAATGCGCTGTCGGCGTGTCCAATACCGATCATCATGCGGTGACCGCGTACCACAAGCTGCTGGTGTGGGATCTGATGCAGCGACCGAAGATAACGCAACTGGCGGAGTCGCTGCTCAATCCGCTGGTGGGCAAGAGCGTGGCGATGTATTTCGTCAAGCAGCATGCGGCAGAAAGCCAAGCGACTGTGGGATATTCAGTTGCATCGGTCTAACCCGCCAGCGGTTCCGGGCGTCCTTACTCCGGAGCAGTGCCGCCAGACCGCTGTGTCTATCGCCGCCGCGCAGGAATCATCGGGAGCCATCCCGTGGTCCGACGGGGGTCATACCGATCCATGGGATCACGTGGAGTGCGCGATGGCGCTGACCACGGCGGGTCTACCGGAGCCGGCACGGGCCGCGTTCGACTGGAGCCGTCGCACCCAGCGGCACGACGGCTCGTGGCCCATTCAGTTCCGCGCGGGAACCATCGAAGATGCCAACAGCGACAGCAACTTCTGCGCCTACATCGCCACCGGTGTGTGGCACCACGTGCTGATCACCGGCGACGAGTCGTTCGCCGCCGACATGTGGCCGGTGGTGCACAGAGCGATTGATTTCGTCATCGATTTACAGGTCGGCTACGGCGAGATCTGTTGGGCTCGAAGCGCGGCCGGACCACTGCCAGAAGCGCTGCTGACCGGTTGCGCCAGCGTGTTCCACAGCATCCGGTGTGCCCTGGCGCTCGCGGCTCTTGTTGGTGAACCGCAGCCCGAATGGGAACTGGCACTCGGCCGATTGGGCCACGCGATCGTCGCGCATCCGGAGGCGTTCACCGAAAAGGGCCGTTACTCGATGGACTGGTACTACCCCATCCTCGGTAGTGCGGTGAGAGGCCCGGCGGCCGCCGCGCGAATCAAGCGGCGTTGGGACGACTTCGTGGTGAGCGGTCTTGGGATTCGGTGTGTGGACGACCGGCCCTGGGTGACGGGTGCCGAAACATGCGAACTGGTGGTGGCGCTGGATGCCATCGGCCACCGGTCAGCGGCCCACCGGCAATTCGCCGCGATGCAGCATCTCCGTGAAGAAGACGGCTCCTACTGGACGGGGTTGGTGTTCGCGGACGGAAAACGGTGGCCCGAAGAGCGCACCACCTGGACGGGGGCGGCGATGATTTTGGCGGCCGACGCGTTATCGAACAGCACTGCGGGCGCCGGGATCTTCCGCGGCGACGGGCTGCCGATGGGCCTGCAGACCGACTTCGATTGCGAATGCGTTGCTACCGGGCCCGGCCGGTGACGTCGATCTGCTTTCCCGGCTGACCGCTGGTGCGTTCGAGCACCCGCAGCGATCCGGTGACCGAAACCTCCCGGAACTGACCGGAATCTATTGCGCGACAATAGATGTAGTATGGCGGTCGCCCGCCGTCCCTGGGGTTCGGGAACACGTCGTGGATCACCAGTGCCCCGCCGACGGCCACCCACTTCGCCCATCCCTCGAAGTCCTGGGTCGCGGCGGCTTCACTGTGGCCACCGTCGATGAACAAGAACTGCAGCGGTGATTGCCACGCTCGAGTCACAATCGGCGATTTGCCGACGATGGCGACGACGTGCTCGTCCAGTCCGGCGGCATCGAGCGTGCGACGAAACGTGGGCAGCGTGTCGAACAATCCCGTGACCTCGTCGACCAAGGAGGCATCGTGGTATTCCCAGCCGGTCTGGTGCTCTTCGGAGCCGTGGTGGTGGTCGATCGTGAACAGCACACTGGCCGTTTGTTGCGCCGCCGCCCCGAGCAACAGGGTGGATTTGCCGCAGTAGGTGCCGATCTCGACACCGACGCCGCCGTCGAGATACCGCAAGGCGGCATCGTAAAGCGCGCGTCCCTCATCGGCCGGCATGAAACCCCGCACTTGCTCGGCCAGCGCGAACAGCCGCTCGGTTGAACTGGCGTCGATGCTGCTCATGAACCGAACCTATCGGTCGGCTTGGTAACCCCGACGGGGTGGTCGAGGTGGCGGCCAGGCGCTCTCGTAAGAGTATGCGGTGCTATCAGCCGATCAGTGCGTGAAGCCATTGTGGCGCAACGATATTAGGATGACGATGCGGGCAGGGTGTATGTGATCGACCGTTACGCAGCCGACGACGCGCCCGTGGCCCGCTCCGCTGGGGATTTGTCTTAGCCGGGTCGCCGATGTCATGGCCCTCCCGGCAGTGGTGCGGAGTTGATTTTGCCAGCTGGCCTGCGGCGTCGGCGCCATCGCTTTACCATCGTGCTGTGCGCATTTTGTTTGCCCCTAGGCTTGTCGGTCTTGCCCTGGCGGGAGTCGTGATCGTAGCCGCGCTGACGTCGGCTGCCATAGTGCTGCCGGGCGGCACGCCGGGGGCCGCGGCGCCGGCCGCCGCAGCGAATTGCCCCCAGGTGCAGGTTGTTTTCGCCCGCGGCCGAATGGAATCACCGGGGACGGGCGTACTCGGCGATGCGTTCATCAATGCGCTCAAATCCAAGGCTGCCAGCAAGAACATTGGCGTATACGCCGTGAGATACCCCGCCGACACGGAGGTCGACGTCGGCGCTAACGACATGAGCCAGCACATCCAGTACATGGTCAACAACTGCCCGAACACCCGGCTGGTGTTAGGCGGCTATTCGCTGGGCGCAGCGGTCACCGATGTCGTGCTCGCTGTGCCGATTTCCGCCTTCGGCTTCAAGAGCCCCCTGCCGGAGGGCGCCGATCAGCATGTCGCCGCCGTCGCGCTGTTCGGCAACGGAAGTCAGTGGGTGGCTCCGATCACGAACTTCAACCCGCTCTACAGCGACAGGACCATCGAGTTGTGCCACGCCTCCGATCCGGTCTGCAATCCGGCCGACCCGAACACCTGGCAGGACAACTGGCCGCAACATCTTGCTAGTGCCTACATCCAGGCGGGCATGGCTAATCAGGCCGCCGACTTTGTCGCCAGAAAGCTCTAGTCGATCAAGCTGTCCTGTTCTCAAGCTGGGCGATGTCGAATCAGCTTGGGGCGCTGGCTGTTCGGTGTTCGCGGCGGGGTTGGTGGTTGAGCCAGTGGTAAGCCGCGAGCTTGACCCGGTCATTGAACAGGAACCACGCCACCGCGTAGGCCCACACGAGGCCGGCCCAGCGCCATCCCAGTGGGGTCATTGCCACCCCGTAGACGGCGATCAGGGTAGCGAGCGTTTGCGCTGTGATGACGGCGCCCAGCAGTAGTGGTGCGGGTGCGGGCCGGGACCAGAACGGGCCGCGGGTGCGGGTGAGAAAGATGGTCAGCTGGCCTGCGACCGACAATTTGAGGTAGATCATGGTGCGGATGGAGTCGTGGCTGAGGCCAAAGACCTTGTCGGCGAGGAAGAAAAGCAAGAAGGTCGCAACCACACCAATAACGCCCAGCACGGTGGCGATGGTCAGCACGACGCGCATGTCCCACTTGACGGGTTTGGCTGAGCCGCGCACATGATCGTAGGCGATGGACAGGATCGCGCCGTCGTTGAGCAGCGCCAGGAACACGATCATCGCGGCGGTGACCGGGAAGAAGTTCATCAACACGACCGCCAGGGTGATCAGCAGCAGCACCCGAATGGTTTCGGCGATGCGGTAGGTGGCATAACTGGTCAGCCGGGCAAAGATCTCGCGGGCCTGGCCGATCGCGGCCACGATCACCGACAACCCCGGTGCCAGCAGGACCACGTCGGCGGCCGCGCGGGCCGCATCGGTGGCTCCGGCCACTGCGATGCCGGCGTCGGCCTGCTTGAGCGCGGGGGCGTCGTTGACACCGTCGCCGGTCATCCCGACGATGTGCCCGCGGGCCTGCAACAGCCGCACAATGCGGTATTTGTGTTCGGGAAACACTTGCGCGAACCCGTCGGTGGCTTCCACTCGGGCGCCTAAATTGTCGTCGTCAGCGCCGCCGTCGAGGGTGGCCGCATCGAGAATCTGCTCGCCCAGGCCGACCTGGCGGGCGATCTCGCGGCCGATGGCGACCTGGTCACCGGTGACCATCTTGACGTCGATGCCGAGTTCCTTCGCGGCGGTGATAGTGGCCGCGGAGTCGTCGCGGGGTGGGTCGGCCAATCCCAGCACACCCATCAGCCGCCAGGAGCCGTCGCCGTCGGTTTTGGCCACACCGAGGGATCGGTGCCCGTGGGTGGCAAACCGTTCGACCACGTCACCGACCTCGGTGGCCGCGCCATCACCGTCACATAGGGCGGCGATAACCTGCGGTGCGCCCTTGCTGACCCGAAACGTCTGACCGTCCGAGTCGCGCACCAGCGCTTCGGTGCGTTTGCTGACCGGGTCAAACGGAATGAACTGGTCCACCGACGCCGCCGGTCGTTGACCCGCGGCGGCCATCACCGCCAGATCGATGAGGTCGTTGTCTTCGGCGCGCGACGCCAGCGCGGCGACCATAAGCAGCTCGTCGTCGGAGATGTCCTGGGCGGTCCAGCGGGCGGCGACCGCGAGACGGTTCTGGGTCAGGGTGCCGGTCTTGTCCGAGCACAACAGGTCGATGCCGCCGAGTTCCTCGACTGCGGGCAGGTGGCTGACTACGGCCTGTTGGCGCGCCAACTGACGGGCGCCGATCGCCATGGTTACCGACAGCACCGCCGGCAGCGCCACCGGGATCGAGGCGATCGTGACCACGAGCGCGAACTCGAGGGTCTGCAGCACGGGATTATGCCGGACCAGCGAGATCGCGACCGTCAACGTCACCAGGGCGACCGCGATCACGATCAGGTAGTTGGCGATGCGCAGCACCGCGCGCTGGAAGTGGCTGACGGTGCCAGCGCTCTCCACCAGCGCGGTGGTCTTCCCCATAAACGACGATGCCCCGGTAGTGCACACCAGCGCGTCGGCCTCTCCGCGCACCAGCACTGAGCCGGAATACAAGCTCTCGCCCTGCCCGCGGCTCACGGCCAGCGACTCGCCAGTCAACGCCGACTGATCCACCTCGAGTGTGACGTCGTCGAGCACCCGCAGATCGGCGGGCACCACATCACCGAGCCGCACCCGCACCACGTCGCCGGGCACCAACTCGCCCACCGCCACCGTCACCCACGCGCCGTCGCGCAACACCCGCGCCGAGGAAGCCAGCCGCTGCTTGAGCGCGGCGATCGCGTTTGCCGCCTGGTGTTCCTCGAAATAGGCCACCAGCCCGTTCATCGCCAACAGCACCCCGATGATCACCGCATCGGTCCAGTGCCGGGCAGCCAGCGACAACGCCAGCGCGACCTCGATCATCCACGGGATCGGCGCCCAGAAATACCCCAAAAACTCCAAAACCGGATTGCGATGGCGCTCAACGATCTCGTTGGGACCGTAATGCTGCAGCCGTTGCAGTGCTTCAGCTGCCGTCAAACCCGCTACCGAGCTGTCCAGTTCGGCCAGCAGCTGCGGCAGCGGCAACTCGGTCAGTTTGTCGGTGGTTTCCGTCAACCTTGCCCTCCCAGCTCGGTGTGGCGTCGGAATGTGATTTTAAGGTGGCGATGTGTATATCGCGTGCCGATTCACACTCGCAACGTCGTCGGGGACCACATACGGCCGAATGCCCTCAAATCAGTGGACGTTGTTCGTAGAGACGGCGCGGCTACGCGCCCGACCGATGGGCGACTCTCAGAACCGATACCACATACGATATCGAATCCGCGGACCGTGTGATGGTCGGCATGCGAAACCCCCGACTAGCGCAGGTTGGTGGGGTTCGCAGGTGGGTGGGGTTGAGGTCCTCGGGCATCTGCTGGCCGGCGTCCTCGCCTGCATTTCGACACCGACACGCCATTCCGGCCGAAGCGGAGTTGCGCCAACTTCAGGTGCTAGACAACCGGTGCACTGCTTGATCAACCCGAAAGTAAGCTGGGTGACCGTACACCATGGTCGCGAGCGTGACCTGGGATTCCGCCTGTGACGGCAGTCTTATGTTTCGTATGTGACGTGGTACCAGTGGCGTACGGGCTTATGGCTCGTGTCAGCCTGACCCGTGTCCGTCGCGCTCACCACTGTGACGTCGGCGACGTCGGGATTGTGCGCCTCGATATAGCGCTCCAACTCGTGCAGGAGTGCGCTATGCGGCTGGGCTGGGTTGGCGAGCGCCTTCGCTCTGTGTGTCTGCGGCACAGGAGAATTATGCCGACGTATGCGGCGTCGCGCAGCCTACGTAAGGGCTTGTCCACCAAAGGTTCCGTGTCGATAGCCCGGTAGAAAAGTGGGCAGACGTGCATCGTGGGAAGCCCATGGATGTCTAAATGCCTTCGCCAAAATTCTCCGAGGCATTTCGGGCTGCAGCGGGCCCAGCCAGCGCTTTGCACTAACCGACCAGCCCCCTCAAACCGTCGGTATGAGTCCGCAAATTTAGTTATGGCGTTCAGCGCCGAGAAGTTCGCCGTGTGACAAGGTATTTCGCAATTTCCCGGAAAGTTCAGGCCGGAGTGTTGTTGCTCGTGTACAGGGTGAAGTCGCGGATAGGGTGGGTCACCTCACTACCCGACCCGGCAGTACGCTGCCGGGCGCGGAAAGAAGGATGGCGGCGGATCGCTTCGCTGCGCTCGCGTGCGTGACGCTGGGCCGCAACCCATGCCGGATGGGACTGAAGGAAAATAACCGTCGCGCCTGATGTATTCGCCACGATCGTCAACTCCTCTCAGTGGATCCTGCAAAAGCTACGAAGTGGTTATCGGTTCGTGATTTCAGAATGCCCTGCCAATCCTGAGACCAAACCATGCGCCAACATGAGAATTAGCCATGAATTCGCGCAATCCCGAACCACGACTGTGCCGCCGTCCGTGCTGGCCGACTGCGAACCAAAACCTTAGCGGCGGTGGCTGACACAATTCCGGTTTGAACCCCGTCCAGCGTTGGCTGCTATCGTCCCTTGCTTATGCCGGAAATGGACCGTCGCCGCATGATGTTGACGACAGGGATCAGCGTGCTGGCAGCCGCGCTGCCCGCCCCGCAGGCCCGCGCCCACCCATCCGGACCGGATGCGCCTGCAGGTCGGATGCCTCCGCCCGCTGCACCCAGCGGCCAAGCCCGGACCTATGTCTTCCAGGACGAGTTCGACGGCCCGGCAGGTTCGGCCCCCGATTCGTCCAGGTGGACGGTGGCGCAAGCTCGCGAGCGAATCAAGGACCCGACGTATTGGGAGCGACCCGAGAACATCGGGCAGTACCGCGACGATCGCCGGAACGTCTTCCTCGACGGCAAGTCCAACCTCGTCCTACGCGCAGCGAAAGATGGCCCTACGTACTTCAGCGGCAAGGTTCAAAGCCTCTTCCGGGGCGGTGTCGGCCACACCTGGGAAGCCCGGATCAAACTCGATTGCCTGACTGCCGGTAGCTGGCCCGCCTACTGGCTGGGCAACCAGGATGAAGGCGAAATCGACATACTCGAGTGGTACGGCAACGGCAAGTGGCCCTCGGCCACCACCGTCCACGCGAAATCAAACGGCGGCGAATGGAAGACCCACAACATCGCGGTTGACAGCGCCTGGCATACCTGGCGCTGCCAGTGGGATGAGGCCGGGATCCGCTTCTGGAAAGACTATGTCGATGGTGCGCGACCCTACTTCGATGTACCGGCGAATTCCCTGCCGGATTGGCCGTTCAACGCCCCCGGCTACACGGTCTTTACGGTGTTCAATCTCGCGGTTGCCGGCTCCGGCGGCGGCGATCCCGGACCGGGCACCTATCCCGCGAACATGCTCGTCGACTGGATACGCGTCTGGTAATCGACGCTCAGTGAGTAAGCAGGGCGGCTGCACTCCAGGCCCTGCTACCCGGGCGACGCGGTTCCGGCTGGGGCAGCCGGGCAACAGCACGCATCAGCACCGGTAGGCGATGGAAGCGGTAGGCGGCTACAAGCAGCGATTCCGCCTCGACGACGCGCCAGCCAAGCACTTCGAAATAGGCTAACCCGTTCTCGGGTGCGAACTTGAACGGCGCGTTTTGCGACATGCCGGCTACCTTTTTGTTCATCATTTTCTTGAGGCCTGGGCCGGCGAAGTCGAGCATCCACCAGGCAACCTCGGGTCGCTTGATCGCCTCCGAAAATGCGACGACGTCACGGTCTTCCAGATACATCAACAGACCTTCGGTCAGGACAAGCGCTTTGGTAGCGCCATCCAGCGCGTTATTGAGGAAGGCGTCTCGGGCCTGTGGGTCGGATAGGTCGACGGTGGTCCGGGTCAACCGGCATCGCGGTACCTGATCGGCAAGCAGCTGCGTCTTTTCGGTGAGCAACTTCGGCAGGTCCGCCTCCGCCCACGTGAAGTCGGGCGGAAGATCCAAACGATACGGCCGGGTGTCCAAACCGGCAGCCAGATTCAGACCCGGTCACAGCCCTCGGCGATCGCTTCGGCAATGGCGTCGTCGATGATCTTGGTGCGCGCGACGAGCCACCAACCGTTGCGAGTGGTCCGTGGAACCCCGGCGACGATGGCGCGGCCGTGTTCACCGGCGAGGCGTTCCGCGAGTGGGTCGTCGAAGAGGGCATCGCGGCGGGCGGATTCGGTCGCCCGGTGCAGTGCCGTCCACCGCGCTGTATCGGAAACGTGGGTAATCGAGCCACCAGTGCCTGACATACATTGCGTTATAGCAGCAGCGGCACCGCCTTACTGACCGGCCCTGGCGCCGGCAAGCCAGGCAGCGGCCACCGCGCGAGTCTGCGGCGGAGGAAGTACGGCATCCGGTGCACCGAGCTGGCCGACTTTGACGGTCCACACCGGCTGGGAGCGGTCGATGCAGGTCCCTTCGCCCTGGCTGGGCAGCCACAGCACCGCGGGGTTCGGCCCACCGCCCACGCCGCACCTGTAGACGCCGACGTACCCGTCGGGCCGCCCACTCCAAGCGCCGCCGTTGCGGAACAGGCAACGTGTGCCGTCGTCGAGCGTCAGCGCGAATGGGTCCGGGGTCGCGGGGTGCTGCACGGGCGGCAGCGTGCCGCCGTAGGTCACCCGATGCAAGAGCTTGTCCCAGGGGTTGTCGACGCATAGCAGCGATCCGGGCGTGGAGGGCCAGCAGGTGCCGGCGCCGGCCGCGCTCGGCGAGCAGTAGTAGACGTTGTCGGCGACCGCCGACGGCGACGGCGTCGTGCAGTCATCGACCGTGGCCACGCCGCCCTCCGGTGGTGCCCCTTTATAGCCGTTGATCTGGCCGCCGGGTCCGATGGCCACCGTGGTGATCACCTGGGTGGGCGGCGGATCAGCCGTCGTCGGCGTGGCCGCGACGAAAACCGCCATCATAGCCGGGGAATAGCCGAGATCATTGCGGTGGGTAACCGGATGAATGGGAAGACCCCCACGACTGGCGACTGACCGCTGACGTCGCGGCTCCTGTCCAGTACGGTGCGCTAATGGCTGAACGAAACCGTCGCTTCCTGCTCCGCGAACGACCCACCGGACGCATCGGGCCCGACACCTTCGAACTGAGCGAGGAGGCGGTCCCCGAGCTCAGCGATGGGGAGGCGCTCGTTCGTGTCGACTGGATCTCGCTCGATCCGACCAACCGCATGTGGATCAACGACACTCCCTCATACCTGCCTCCGGTCGGCATCGGCGAGGTCATGCGCGCGGGTGGGCTGGGCGAGGTCGTGGCATCGAGGAACCCCAATTACGCGGTCGGGCAGATCGTGCAAGGCCTCCTCGGTTGGCAGGAGTACGCGGTCCTGTCGGGCGAGTCGTTCGTGACGCCGGTCGACGCCGCCCCGGGCATCTCGCCGAGCGCCTACCTGGGCGCGCTCGGGATGACCGGGCTCACCGCATGGATCGGCATCCGCGACATCGGCAAGCCGCGGCCGGGCCAGACGGTCGTCGTCTCCGCCGCAGCGGGCGCGGTCGGCTCGGTCGCCGGCCAGCTCGCCAAGGCCGCCGGCGCACGTGTCGTGGGGATCGCCGGCGGACCAGAGAAGTGCGCGCTGCTCACCGAGCAGCTGGGCTTCGACGCCGCCGTCGACCACCGCGCCGACGACTGGGCCGCCCAGCTTGCGGCGGCGACGCCCAACGGCATCGACGTTGACTTCGAGAACGTCGGCGGGGACCTCATGGACGCGATCTTCGCGCGGCTCAATATCGGCGCTCGCGTCGCGCTGTGCGGGCTCATCTCCGGCTACAACGCGGCCGATCCCCCGCCGGGTCCGCGGGCGTTCGGGAACCTGCTCATCCAGCGCGCCACGCTGCAGGGCTTTATCGTCCTCGACCACTTCGGGCGCGCGCCGGAGGCGATGAGCGAAATCGCCGGCCTGATCGCGGAGGGCAAACTGATGCCGCTCGAAACCGTCGTCGAGGGCTTCGAGCAGCTGCCCACGGCGATCAACATGCTGTTCGACGGCAAGAACGTCGGAAAGCTGGTGGTAAAGGTCGGCTGATCTTCAGCCGAACTCGAGCAGGGTGTAGGCGCCGCGGAACGCCTTCGTGGGTCGAAACTGCCAGAACTTGGGGTACATGGTCCCGAAGAACGCGCCCCGGCCCTTGGGCATCGGGAGGTCGTGCACCGCCCGCACGCCGGGCATGGTGTCTACCAGATCCGCCAGTTGATGCGCCGAGAGGCTGAACGGCATGGGCGGCACCCGATAGTGCTTGGACGAACGCAGCCCCTTGCGGGCGACCTTTTTGACGATGGTGGGCGGCAGGTCGAAGAACATCTGCCCGTCGGGAAACCGCTTGGCGCACTCCGCGATCAGTCCCATCGCCTCAGGCGGTTGGAGGTACATCAGCAGGCCCTCGGCGGTGACGAACACACCGTCGCCGCGGTCGACCTGGTCGATCCAGGTGTAGTCGAGTGCGGACTGCGCCAGATAAGTGATTCGCTCGGAATACGGCAGGAGGCGCTGTCGCAGTTCGATGACCGGCGGCAGATCGACTGAGATCCACTTGAACTGCGCGTCGGGCAGTGCGCGGTCCAGCCGCCAGAAGGTGGTTTGGAAGCCTTCCGCGAGCGCGACGACGGTGGCCTGGGGATGCGCGGTGAGGTAGCTGGTTGCGCACCGGTCGACGGCCAGGGAGCGCAACGCCATCTCCTGGCCTTTGCGTCCGAATTTCTCGAAGTCGAAGTCGATGGACTCGTCGAGGCTGATGGCCATCGGGTCATCGATGACCGCGTCGGGGCGTCCGGCCTGATAGGCCCTGCCATAGAGGGTCATCAGTGCTGTCTCGGAGACGCCGGTCAGCATCCTGGCGTCCACTTTCTGCCTGGCTGGGTGTTCCATCACGCCAAACCGTACCGGCACGAGAGACATTCGGCAGCGCGGTACTTGTTTCGGGCTTACGTCACCGCCGGAACAGGTACCGCACGATCGAGAGCACCAGCGTCGCGGTGACCGACACCAGCAACATCGACACCAGCGGAATGTAGATGCGCACGTTTCCGCGCTCCACCCGGATGTCGCCGGGAAGGCGGCCGAACCAGGACAGCCCGCCCGCCCACACCAGGATGCCCAGCAGCACAACGAGGATGCCCGTCACAACGACGAATGGGCCGATGTTCCGTTCCATGCCGGCTAGACCGGTGTGGACTCCGGGTCGACCGGAACCGCGATCTCGCTGCGACGCCGCATCGGCAGCGTCCAGGGTGGGTCGTAGAACCACGCCTGGGCCTCTCCCCTGGACTCGATCCCGTTGTCCTGTAACACTTTCAGCAGCTCACCGGTGCGGGCGGCAACCGCCTTCGGGCTGCGGTCACCGCTGAATCGCAGCACCGCCACCGTCTCGGGCGGCACGGTGACCAGGCGGACCTGATCATCGTTGGGTGTCGGCAGCGTCTCGATCGTCCACTTCGAGGGCATGAAGAACCGGATCACCCAGCCATTCTCACCGCCGGCGGCCTGAACGACCGGCGCGGTCATCGCGATCTGCTCGCCGCCCCGCGCCGACTGCTGGCTGACGGGCGCCGTCATCGCGATCGCCTGATCGCGGCGGTTGCCGCCGAAGATGTACCCCGCCAGCCGCCGGAAGCCCTCGTTGCGGGCGCGGTTCTCGTTGTCCAGGACGGTCGTCTCGGCGGCGACCCGCGGACCGTAGCGGCGGATCTCCACGGCTTCGGTGAGCTGACGGCGCGTGTACCTCGGCTCCTCGGCGCCAACCCGGATGCCCACCACCCCTAGGAGCCCCTCGACGACCTGCTCCGCCAGCTTGATCGGGTTGATCATGAGGATCGTTGCCTTCCGCGGTTGAGGAACCAGACGTGGGTGGCCAACAGCGTCGCGAACCCACACCAGATCGGGTACAGGGCAAGCGGAGCGGCCCGGGTGCCCTGGACGGCCACCGCACGGCGGGTCAGGTCGACACTGCTCGCGGTCAGCACCGCCGCCCCGATCGCGGAGGTGCCCAGCAGTCGGCGGCCGAAGAACAGCCAGGACCATCCGGCGTTCAGGATCAGGTTGACGGCCAGGGCCGTGGCGTACCGGTGACGTGCGGGGGGCTCCATCTCATCGAGGGCGTTCGACGAGACGATGGCGATGTCGGCGTACAGCGCCGGCCACACGATTGGGAACGCCTGTGGCGGAGGCTGATAAGCCGGCTTGCGCAGCGACCGATACCACGGTGACGCGGCCGGCCGGCTTGCCAGGCCACCTGCGACGGCGGTCGCCGTCACCGCAATGACGGCGGGGACCAGAGTTCGTGCTTGCATATATCGCTCCCGCTGAACGTCCGAATTCTCCCATTGAGCCACCCGCGCGGCGGCGCCACAAGAGAGGTCATTCCCCAACGGCGGGGCCACCCGACCCTTGCCTTCAGAGAGAAACACCGGTAGCGGCAAGGCTCCGAGGTCGCGTGGTTGGGATCGGTAGCCGACTCCACGCTCTGTACTTACCGCAGCGACGAAGCCAACCGGGCGGCGCCCCACGAAAGGAAGTCAGCAGATGAAGATCGTGCCCACCAGCATCGAAGAACAGATCAACCGCGTCGACCGGCAACGCAGCCTGTACATAGGGATCAGCGCGGCCGCACTTGCGATTTGGAGCGTGTTCCGTCTGATCTGGGCCCTGTTCATCGGGATGACCCCCGCAGTCGGTGAATTCGGTGATCGGCTCTTCCGTCGCGGGATCGATGATCGGAATAGTTTCACCAGCGCGGGTGCGCTTGCGACTGTCGTCCAACACCGTCTGCAGCGTCATCTGATCCCTTCCGTACCGCCCTAATCAAACCCAGCACCGAATGCCACTTCGGTGCTGAGCACTTGCTTAGCATTGTCGGCGCGGCGTGGTCAAGGGTCCGCACTCGCGGATGACATCGCGATGTCTGGCCGTGGATGCGATCAGCAGAATCCCCTGGTTGGCTGCTCAGGGCAGTTTCTTCGATGCGGATCAGGTTGCCGGCGGGTGCAGTCGCGGGCAGCGGTTCGGGATGCTGAACGCGCCCTTTGCCTACGGCGCTGTGCCGCGGCGCATTTGCTCACGAGTTGACCAGCTCCGGGTGAAACTTGGCCGCCATCCGGCGCACCCCGTCACGCCAGTCGACCCTCGTGCCGCCGACGAGCTCGTGCATCTGGGTGACGTCGGTGGGATTACCGCGCAGCGCCTGCTCACTCTCCTCGAAGACCGGGTCCTTGCCGACGAGTGAGCCAAGGTAGTCGCACCACTCCTGCAGGCTGACGGTTTGGTCGCCGCACCAGTTCACCGTGGTCGCCGGGACCGACGCCACCTCCAGCAGCTTCGGGATGGTCGCGATGATGTCGTCCTCATGGATTGGGTTGTAGCGGGCCGGTCCCCCGGGCGGAACCGGGATCGGGATACCGGCCAGCATCATCTCCATGTGGTAGTACGGCCACCCGCCGTTGTCGCCGTAGGGCACGTTGAGCCGGGCGATGGTGGTGGGCACGCCGAGAACGCGCGCCATCGACCGGGCGACGACCTCCCCGGCAATCTTGGAGATGGAATAGGTGGGGAACAAATACTTGTGGTTGTCGCCCAAGGCGGCGCGCTCGGTCCGAGGTTCGTCGTCCGGCGGATCGTATACGGCGGCTGAGGAACAGTGCAGGAAGGCTTTCGCCCCACGGCAGTGAGCCATGAGCAAGCCGACCGACTCCGCGTTGGCTCCGAGATCCTTGTCCCAGCTGCCGCTTTTGGCCACTGCCAAGTTGAGGACATAGTCGAAGTCGTTTGGCAGACCGGTGAAGTCACCGGCCGCCAGGTTGACCGTCCGGCACTGAACCCCTGCCTTCTCGAGGTTTTCTCGCGCGGCGGGGTTGGTGAAACGGGCGATACCCCACACTTCATTTTCGGCCACCAGAGCCCGGGCGATGGGAGTGGCGATTTGACCAGTCGGACCGGTGATCAAGATCTTTGAGCCGCGCATGGGCTGATGGTAGGCCGCACTCAGACAGGACATTCGCCGGCATGCCGCAAACGCCATCCGACTATCAGGGCGCCGCCTGCATGTTCGAGAGCGAGTACATCGTTGAAGAAGTTCTAGGCGGGCTTTTCATGCATCGGGAGCACCCTGAGGCTTGGCTGCTGGCTCCGGCGCTTCCAGACGGGGACGCCAGCGTCATGCTCGTGAGTGCACTCGTCGCCCTGGCCTGCTCGGTCACGGTCGTGATGTCAGGTGCGCCGGCCGTGACCATGCCACCGGCCACGAACAGCGCGGCGGCCGCGCTAACCGCCCACGGTGATCCGTTGCGCGGTCGGTTCCGATCACAGGTTTCGGTGCGGTGACGGACATAGCATGCGACGGGTGAGCCGTTCTGCATCAGATCCCTTCCGCCACAACATCGACTCGTATGAAAGCCTTTACCGCGGCGAGCCCGCTTTCCCGGGTGCGCCCGCTCCCGAGGGCATCCCGTGGGATATCCGACAGGCCCAGCCGCGGCTGGTAGAACTCGAAGCGCTCGGCGTGATCAGCGGAGAGGTGCTCGACGCCGGGTGCGGCCTGGGCGACAACGCGATCTACCTCGCGTGCAAGGGCTACTCGGTGACGGGCTTCGACAGTTCACCGACCGCGATCGCACAGGCCCGGGCACGCGCCGTCGAAGCAAGCGCGCAGGTGAGCTTCGAAGTCGCCGACGCCACCGAATTGACCGGCTACGACGGGCAATTCGACACCGTCATCGACAGCGCCCTGTATCACTGCCTGGACCACGGCGGCAGGCAAGCTTACGCCGCTGCGCTTTACGGTGCGACGACGCCGGGCGCACGTTGGTTCCTCTATTGCTTCTCCGGTGACAACGTCAACGGCGTCATCGCTCCAATGGAGGCCGTACCGGAGACAGACATCCGCACCACGCTCGGAAACGCCGGCTGGCATATCGACTTCCTCGGACCCACCACATTCATCGGCAACACTTCGGGTTTCACCGGCAGCTTCGGAAAGCTGCCCGAGGCGATTTTGCGACAGATGCCGGCCGGGCAAGCCGAACAAATGTGCCGCATGGCCGAACGGATGGCCGTAATCCTTCCGCTCATCGACGACGGACGCATCCATTTGCCGTGCAACGTTGTCCACGCGACCAGGGCTGACTGACTCAGATCTCACGTGATCCCTTTAGGGCCGATGGTCCCTATCTTCAGCGATACGTGTGCAGCATCATTCGACGCATGACGGAACCAGCCCAATCCAGGGCCGAACCGGCCCGCGCAACTGAACAATCCCCGTATCACAACGAAGCTGAGGGACCCAGTCGGCTGGGCCAGGTCGTGGCAGCGGTAGGCATCGTCGCCGGCGTCGTGTTCATCGTCGCGGTGGTCTTCTTCGCAGGGGTCTTCTTGGGCGGCTACTGGGATGGCTATGGGAACCCTGACGGGTTGCGCAATACAGGTCAGATGGGTCCACGCATAAAGCCGGGTACCTGCCCGATGATGGGTGGGGGCGGAATGATGGGACCCGGCCGAATGTCGCCGGGGGGAATGATGGGCCCGAGTCCATCGGGAACTACGACACCACCCACTCCACATCCTTAGCAAACTTCTGCCAGCACAAGGTAAATATCCAAGGAGGTCCTTATGTCTCGAAGCGCCGGGGAACGATACGAGTGCGAGGAGTGTGGAGCGCTGCTGGTTTATGAGAAGCCGTGTCCGTGCACTTCGGAAGCGACGCACTCGGAGATCTGCTGCGACAAGCAGATGAAAAAAGTCGCGTAGGCGCAGTAGCTCTCGACGCTATTCCGCCGAGCGAGGCAGTCCGTTCTCGGCGGTCCACCTCACGTTCGACCTTCAGACGGCAGCGGTAGTGTCGGCGCGCGCCGGGACTCAAGTCAGTACGCTGGCGCCTCCGAGGCTTTCGTGGCTCGGCATGTTGGTGCAACAGGCAATTCGCAGCCTCAACCGTCACCACATAGCCGGTATCGCGAACCAGCCTGTACTGCTGAGCTATTCCGCCGGCCGTTCAGCGGGCATACAAATACACAGGAGCGGTACGCACATGGAATCGATGTCACATGATCCGGTCGCTGGCGCCATTGGGTTGCAATTGATCGACATCGCTAGCGGCGGAATGGCTTCCGGTGCGGCGACGTCGATGTCGGTGACCGGGCTGGTTCCCGCCGGGGCTGACGAGGTTTCCGCGCTGGCAGCGACCGCGTTTGCTGCGGAAGGCGCCGCGATGCTGGCCTCGAGCACGGCGGCTCAAGAAGAGCTGGCCCGGACGGGCGTGGCGTTGACCGACATTGCCCGCATGTATTCCCAAGTCGACGGCGAGGCCGCCGGCACGTTGGTGTCCTCGGGCAGCCAATTCTCCAGCCACCCTTTCGCGGGTGGAACGGGCGCGAGCGTCGGCGCCGGTTTGATGCGCGCGGAGACGCTGCCTGGTGCGGGCGGGTCGGCTCTCCCCGTACCCCGCTGCTGGGCAAATTGGTAGAAGGAGTCCCGGCGTCGAACCCTACGACGACGGTGCCGGGCGCCGCCGGCGCCGCATCAACGGCGCTAGGCGCCGCGACCGCCCCACTGAGCTCAATCGGCTCGATCGCCTCAGGCGCATCAGCGGGCGGCGCTGCGGGGCCAGGGCTGGCGTCGTCGCTCGCCGAGGACGAAAGCGAACGCGACGACTCCGGCGACCAACAACCGGGTGAGCGCCTGGTGTAGCCAGCAGACGTTCCGCCAGGCGTCAGCGAATCACAGTCCCGGCTGGTCTTCGATGATGCCGAGCCATATCTGCGCGGCGTCGATGGCCACCTTCTCACTGATAAACGCGTGCTGCGTGCCGGTGTACATGTCACGGAAGGCGCGCTCCAGGCGGGTGCCCTCGCGGATCGAGCTGGTTCCGGCGACCAGGTGGGCCCACTCAGCACAGCCGCGGGCCGTGTCGGTGGCATAGACGGCAGCCACTCGCATGTCTGCTCGCAATGCTGGTGTCAGCTCCTCCCCCGCCGCAACCGCAGTCTCGGCAGTGCTGAATGCGTCGAGAACCAGCAGACGAGCGGCACGCCAGGCTGCGCGGTGGTGTGCCAGCCCCTTCTGGAATGTCGGGCGGCTGGCCAGCGATGCCATGTCACTCATCCGGAATTTCGTCGCCGCCAGTTCCTGAACGTCGTCGAGCATGCTCCTGGCGACACCGAGCGCCCACGACGCGTGGCCAGCGGCGGTGACGGGCATCAGGCCCATGCGGGTGGCCGGCGACGTGCCGCGGTGTGGCTGACGTACGAACAGTTCAAAGGTGCGGCTCTCGGGCACAAAGACGTCCTGGGCGCTGTAGTCGTAGGATCCTGTTCCCTTGAGCCCCTGTACGTACCAGCCGTCGTTGAAGCTGATCTCGTTCCGCGGAACCACGGCGACCCGCATCTCGGGGAAGCCTTCGCTGATCCAGCGCATCTCGCCGTTGTCCATCGGCAGAAATCCGGCCGCGATGTATTGGGAATGACCGATGCCCGAACCGAAGTTCCACGATCCGTTCAACAGATAACCACCCTCGACGGCGGCTCCTTGTCCGTTGGGAAAGAATTGGCCGCCCAGCGTGACGCGGTTGTCGTGGGCCGTGAACACCTCGGCAAAACCCTCGTCGGGCAGATACGCCGCGGCGGCGAAGGAAGACGGCAGATTGGCGATGCCGATCCAACCGAACGAGCCGTCCTGCCATGCCATTTCGATCCACGTCTCGATCATCTCGGCGAACGACGGTTCGACACCACCGGCCATCACCGGGTTGAATGCGGACATCAGTCCAGTGGCCCACATCTCATCGACAATCGCCGGGGTAAGGGTGCGCATCCGCTCGGATTCGGCAGCTTCGGCCTGAACCAGTTCGCGCATGCCGCGAGCCAGCGAAACGACCAGGTCATCCGTGTCGGTTATCGACGTCATTGGCCCTCTCCCATCATGGATCACGGTCCCATCATCGATTACGGTGCGACAGCATCAGCGGGAAAACTGATACCGGTGACCGTACCAACCACCGGAACCCTCTAAGAACGAAAATCGCGCGTCACGCAATCTCCGGTACAAGAGGGCCTCATGCTCAACACCATTGCCGTTGTCATCGTCGTGCCCCTTGGCCTGCACATCATCGCCAAGTTCGCGTTTTTCGCACTGCCATATCGGCCCGGATATTTGGAGCCGCGCCCTACTCGACAAGCAGTACGGCGATAAGCCTTCGGCTACCACCGCGTCCGATCGGGTGGTGATGGCCTTCACCATCGCGGTCGCCGTGCTGGTGTTGTGGCGCGGTGTGGACTCCGTCAGCTTCTTGGGTGGGTTGTGGATCGGCGCGACGCTCATCCAGTTGTATTTCCACCAATTCCACCGGCCCGTGCCGGCGGAGCGCGCCGCTTCGCCGCAAACCTCGCCGCTCCGCCGCAAACCTCGCCGCTCAAGGAAATGTCGTACGCCATCCAGGATGCGCCGTGGCGGCCGTGGCCCCAATTGCTGATGCTGACCGTGCTGGTTGTATTCAGTCTTGTTCTGTTGGTTAGGAAATGAGTGCCACGCAACATCTTTGGGTGCTGACACGACCTATTGCCAGATTCGGTCGAGTCTCCCACGGCCACCAGTCACCAAGCTCCCGTGGAGACAAATCGTGGCCTCAGCGCCGTACGAGTGGACGTCGCCTTACCGTAGGGGTTTATGTGGTGGATTGTCGACGGCATGAATGTGATCGGGAGCCGCCCGGACGGTTGGTGGAAGGACCGCGGCCGGGCGATGGTCGCCTTGGTGAATAGCCTCAACCGATGGGCCTCGATTCAAGGAGACGACGTGACGGTGGTGTTTGAGCGGCCGCCCTCGACCGCCATCACCTCATCGGTGATCGAGGTCGCGTATGCGCCCAAGGCGGCCGCGAACTCGGCCGACGACGAGATCGTCCGGAGAGTCCGAGCCGACGCCCGGTCGCACGACATCCGGGTAGTGACGTCGGACAAGGGGCTTAGCGATCGCGTCGCAAGCTTGGGTGCATCCGTCTACCCCGCTGCCAGCTTCCGTGACCTCGTCGACCCGCGTGGCTCGTGAACGCCGGCAGCGGTAGCCCCACCCCCAACCGGGTGTGCAGACTCGCGCAGATCAACATCCCGATCATTCAGGCACCGATGACCTACATCGCCGGGGCGCAGCTGGCCGCGGCGGTGTCCAACGCCGGCGCGCTGGGCATTATCGAGACCACATCTGAGCAGGGTCGAGCCGATCTGCAACGAGTCCGCGACCTTACCGACGGTCCGGTGGGCGCGAACATCGCACTGATCATGAATCGTGACCCGGCCACCGTGGATCTTCTTGTCGCCAACAACATTCGCTTCGTGACCACCTCGGCCGGCGATCCGTCGCTGTTCACCGACCGGCTCCACGATGCGGGCATCACCGTGTTTCATGTGGTGGGCACTTTGGCCGCGGCTAAAAAAGCCGTCGACGCCGGCGTGGACGGCCTCGTGGTCGAAGGCGTCGAGGGGGGCGGGTTCAAGAACCGTTTTGGTGCGTCAACCATGGTGCTGCTGCCGTTGGTGGCGGCACATGTCGACGTACCGATCGTGGCCGCGGGAGGGATCTGCGACGCCCGCTCGATGGCGGCCGCTTTCGTCCTCGGCGCTGAGGGGGTTCAGATGGGCACGCGACTGCTCGCCTCGGCGGATTCCCCGGTGCACGGCAATCTCAAGCATGCGGTGCTCGCCGCCGATGAAACCTCCACCGTGCTACTCCCCCTCGACGGCAAACGGATGATGCGAGTCATCCGGACAACCGCCGCCGAGAATCTCGACACCGCAACGTCTTCCGGAGAAGGCGCTGCTGCACTGCAACGGGTGCAGCGCCTCTACTTCGAGGGCGACATGGACGCCAGCATCGCCAACACCGGTCAGGTAGCCGGGCGCATCGATGACCTTCCGCCGGCCGCCGACATCATCAAGCAGATGTGGACCGGGTGCCGCGAGGTGCTGGCCGCTACGGCGGACCGACTCGGGCCGGTGGGGACTAACTTGGGCGGCTCTTGACGTCGAACACGACCTGTTCGCCGTCGAGTTTGGTGATCCCCCACCCAGCCCGTCGACCATGTGGTTGAAATCGTCAGGCTAAAACGTGTTCGGCGCAATATGACAGCTCACCGCCGCTATTGGATTGTGCTTTGCAAACAAGCATCGGGCTGGTGCCAGGCCGCGGTATCGAGCGATAATGCTTAACTGGCAGACCGGCTACAGCGAGTCGGCAACCGCTTAACGGAGCCGCTAATGAGATACTTCGCGACGGCCGCCTCGCATGCCGTTATCACCGCCGTTGTGCTGTGCCGACCGCTCACGCCGAGTGGCCGTAACCCATCCTCCCGTACGGCTGGCAACAAGCAATGAAGCGTCGCACGTGGCCGGCCGTCTTGATCGTCGCCGCCGCTGCCGTCGGCGGAGTTCCACTGGCGCTAACACCGCGCGCGCATGCCGCTCCGGCCCCCGAGGTGGAGTATCTGTATGACGTGACCGTCCGGCGGCACTACAACTTTCCGAACAATGACGCGCTCAGCTACGGCCACGGCATCTGCGACAAGGTCACCGCCGGCGAAGGTTACGCCCAAGTGATGGGTGACGTTAAGAGCGACGTGACGCCCAACGACGAGTTCGCGGCCAATTACTTGGTCTCCTACGCGGTGAATCTACTGTGCCCTGCCCAGATTTGGCAGCTGCGGAACTCGGCGGCGCACTACCAACCACCGCCGGAGTAGCCGCTGAACTTCAGATGCGCGGGAGCGCTTGACTATTGCGGCGGCATGGCGGGCGGTGGGTACACGCCGCGCAGGATCCACGGAAGCCAGCCGATGCCGAATTCGATCTCATCACTGGCGTCGTAGTCTGGGCTGGGGTCGATCGGAACGTTCTCCGGCAGGACCACCGGAGGCGGAGGGCCCGTTTGAGGCGCCTTTGGTGGTGTCGGGCTTGGTCGCTCAGGCTGCCCGTAGACGGCCACCACGACGGTGCGATCCGGGCTGTTTTCCGACCACACCCCGATCTGGGTGTTGGCGCAATCCGACATCATCGCGAAATACGCCGGGTTGTAATACCACTGGTTGATCAACTCGATGCCGCTGACCGCCGCTGCGGGATTGATCGCCACGGTTTCGGAGACCTTGCCGTGGAAGCCGGTGGCATTCGCACGGTCTTGTGGGGTGGACCCGTCAGAACCGATGTCGCCGTCGAGGTTTCGATTGTTCAGCACATCGAGGGTGTGCCATTGGGCGGCCAGTTGCAGTTGCGGGTTGATCTTGACGTCGTTGGTGCAGCCGGCCTGATGTTGAACGGTGAAGACGTTGGCGACCACGCCGTCGTTGAGCCGCTTGTTGTCGGCGTGCGCCACGGGCACACACAGCACGGTGCCGGAAGCCATCACGAACAAAGCAGACAGGGGCAGCTGTCGATAATGCATGTCAGGTTCCTTTCCGGATGCCGTTGTCGCAATAGCCGGACCGGCGCGGTGCGCTCAGACCGGGTCGAATTGTGAGATCAGCCAATGCCCGTCGATCTTGTCGAGGGTGACCCGAACGCTGGATGCGGTGCTGGTCGGCACATCCTGGCCGACGATGATCGTCTGGTTCACAAACAACAGGACGACGGCGTGGTTGGCGGTCGCAGATGTCGACGCCGCGGCCGGGACGGTGGCCACGGCAGAGATCTGCTTCTGCGTTGCTCCCGGGATCACCAGGTCGTGGATCAGTTTGGTGTAGGCGTTCAGAAACGGGCCGGTCAATCTGCTGCGAGCGGCTTCAAGGTCCTTCTGCACGGTGTCGGGGCGGTAGGACAGCAGCGCGATGGTGCCATCGCTGGCGGCATGCACGGATTCAGCGCGGGCGACCGCAGCGTCGCGGGCGGAGGTGTCCTGCCACTTCACCAAGCCTGCGGCAGATGCCAGCGAGAACGCCAGCCCGGGCAGCAGCCCGTAGGCGATCACCCGCGGCCAGCGGTTGCGACGCCGTGCCCTCGCCGACTGCTCATCATGGTCTGGCCGGTCGGCCTCAGCGGCCGTTCCGGTCACTTTGGTCTCCTCGCCAACGGGCGCGTCCTCAATGTTCACCGTTTGCATTGGCGCATCAGATGTTCCCGGCACCGAGTCGGTATCACCCGGCTCGCCCGCGCGTAATGCCTTGACCGCGCTCACGGCACGAATCCGACGTTAGAAACTTTGACCTGATCGTCGACCTTCTGCACGGTGATGCGCATTCGCCACGCCCGCGGAGCCGGGTCGGCTTCGCCGGCATTCGATGTCTGCACGGAGACCGCCACCAGCGCCTGGGCTGTGTCGGCGGTCTGCGACTCGAGCCCGGCCTCCGTAATCGTGCCAACTGTGGTCGACCTGGCTTGCTTGAGCACCTCGATGAATGGCTGTGAGCGCTTGGCGAAGTCGTTGTAGAACTCGCCTGTCGCCCCGTCCAGAATGCGGCGCACGTCGGCGTCGGCGTGCTGCCAGTCGATGGTCGTCAAATTCAGCGCGCCCTGCCTGGCCACCTGTAGAAATTGGCTTCGCTGAGCCTGCGCCTGGTGCGACTGGTCGACTCGAAACCCCAACCATCCCACCAGCACGGCCAATGCAACGACGACGGCTAGACCGAAGAGGATCGCTCGCCGCACCGACGACTTGGGTTTGGTGAACCGCGCTGCAGACCCGTCACCGGCGCCATCTGCAGTGGACTCGGGGGAACTGTCGTCGATGTCGACGATCTCGACGCCCAGGTCGAGATCCTTTGCTACGGGCATCGCATCCTCCGTCCGTTGTGCGTGGTGTGTTGTCAGCTGCTCGGTGGCAGCAGCATCGTTTGCCATGTCTTGTCTTTCGGCGCGGTTCGGGCCAGATCGGATCGGGTGTACTGATGCCCGTCGGGTCCGGTATAGGTGCCGGTGGCCGGGTCGTACTCGGCGGCGGCAATGGGCGGCGGCGGTGCCGGAAGGGGCGGACCCGCAGCATGCGGCGACACGGGCGGCAACTGCGGGATATCCTGGCCGGACAACGTGGCGTTGGGGTCGCCTTTCCAGTTGTAGCCGTCGTTGAGCGGCACGTACTGTTTGTTGCTTTCGCACAGCTTCACGGTGGGTGCGCGCTTGCCGGGCACGGTTTCACACGGGATGTTGCGGGCGCCGCGCACGTTGAGCCACGACTCGTGCGGCACCCGGCAGTACAGATCGCCCGCCGGGCGGTTCGGGTAGTCCTCAAAGGTGGGGATCCGCTGCTGTTGGGCCGGTAGGAATCCGGTGGTGCACGGCGGCGGCAGGTTGAGGTTGAGGTTGAAGCTCAGATACTGACCCCGGTAGGCCTGCTTGGTGTTCAGGTTGGCGAGGATGCCGGCCTGATCGGCGGCGATGGACATGGGGAACACCACCAGCAGCTGTTGGATGTCGTTTTGGTAGGTGAGCGCGACCTGGCCGACGCTGACGAGGTTGGCCAGCAGGATCGGCAGAGCAGGTTGCAGCCGCTCGATCAGTTTGGTTGCCTCGCCCAATGCTGGGCCGCCTTTGTCGATCGCGCCGGCGACGGCCTCGTCGTGGGTCCGCAATTCGGTGGTGACGGCGGCCAGGTGTGATGCCCACCCGGCAATCGCATCCGACGTGTCGGTCTGCGAATCGAGCACCGGCGGCGCTTGGTCGATCAGCGCCACCAGCGGGTCGAGATTCTTGCGCGCATCGATCGCCAGGTTGGTCGAACCCATGATCAGGCGGGAAAGTTCCGGCCCCAGCCCGCCCACCGCGGTATACGACTCGTCGACGACCGTCTTGAGGTTGTCGCGCGGTATCGCCGCCAAAGCGGTGTTGGCCGCACTGAGTAGGGCGTTGATGTCGGGCGGCACCGAGGTGTCGGCCAGCGGAATCACGTCGCCGTCCTTCAGCGGCGGCGAGGTGGCGTTGCGCGGCAACAACTCGACGTAGGTTTCGCCGATCGCCGTCTGGCTGTGCACCTCGGCTTTGAGGTCCGACGGGATATCGATGCCCGATTTCAGTGACAGCACCGCTGCGACGCCGGCATCGGTCAGCTGCACCGATTCCACCCGGCCCACTTCGAAGCCGCGATAGGTGACATTGCCGGTGCTATACAGTCCGCCGGCTTGCGGCAGCTCCATCGTCACGGTGTAGCGGCCGACCCCGAACAGCATGGCCGGCAATTTCACGAAGTGCAGAAACGTGACTGCCAGCACGCTCAGCGCGATCACGGTAAAGATGGCCAGCTGAATAATGACCCGTCGCTGTAGATGCAACATCTAGGGCCCCTGGTCCCAGCGGTACGCGATCGTCAGCGGATTCCCAGGGGTACCCCGGTAGCCCGCGGTGCACGGGCTGGGGAACTGGCCGATGGTGCGACCCCACTGCAGCTCGAGCTGGGTTAGATGACACTCCCACCGGGTGCCCGTCAATAGCCCCTGGTCGATTCGGCTGAGCGTGAGGTCGACGATCGCCGTCAGGTTGGCGTAGTCGCCGCGCTGGAAATTCTCGAACGTCTCGTTCGGGAAGGGGAAGGTGGCCAGCAGGGACAGCGATCGCGTCAGGCTGGGCCCGGCGTCGGCCAGTGACTCCAGCACCGGTCCGAGCTGCCGTAATTCCTGGACCAGGTTGGCTTTGGTTTTGATGACCGAGTCGGCTGTCAGGGCGCTGAATTTGCTCAGCTGATCGGCCGCCTCAACGAGCTTGTCCCGTTCGTCGTTGAGCACAGCCAGCGCATCGGGAATCGTCGCCAGGGCCCGATCCAGGACGGGTTGCTGTTCGGCGAACTTGCCGACCAGGCGGTTGAGGCTCTCGGTGGCTGCGATGATGTCACCCTTCTGGTCGTTGAGGTGAGCGGTGAATGTGTCCAGTTGCCCGATCAGGCTGCGCAGATCGTGTTCGCGGTCGCGAAATGCGGTGCTCAACGCCTCGGTGATGTCCTGTACCTGGCCCAGCCCGCCGCCGTTGAGCACCAGCGACAGCGCCGCCAACGTCTGCTCGGTGCTCGGGTAGGCCCCGCCGTGTGACAGCGGAATGAGCGAGCCGTCGCGCAGCTTGCCTTGCGGCGCTTGGTCTTTCGGTAACCCCAGCTCGATGTGGTAGGAACCCAGCAGGCTGGTGGTGCCGATCTTGGCTGTTGCGTTGGCGGGTAGGTCGACGTCGCCGTTGAGCTGCATGCTCACCAATGCATGCCAGCCCTGACGCTCGATTTTGGTCACGTGGCCGATCGTCACGTCGGCAATGCGCACCCGCGAGTTCGGCTGGATGTTGTTGACATCGGGCATCTGCGCCTGGATCACAAACGAGCCCGGGCCGTTGCCCTGGGTGCCGGGCAGCGGCAGCGAATTCAGCCCGTGCCAGCCGCAACCGGATATCCCGGCCACAACCAGGGCCATCACCAGGCTCGCCGCCGCGCGGCGCCATCGGCGGGTCATTACGAGCCACCTCCGGGCGGCAGCATCATGCCGCGCAGGCCGGCCGCGGGGTCGGTGGCCACCGTCGCAGAAGCCGGCGCAGCCGGAGCCGGCGGCGGCGAATTCGCTTCTGGTGGAACGTAATCGGGCCGCAGCCAGTCCTCGCTGTAGGTGACCTCGTTGGGCCTGGCCTGTGTGCCGACGAAGAGGTTCTCCCCTAGCGGGGGGAAGTTGTACTGGCGGTTCTTAACAATCGGCGCCATGTACTGCGCGCAGAGTTTCGCCGCTTGCTCGCCTCCCAACCGGGAGGCGGCCTGGATTGCCCCGCACAGGAACGCGATCGGGTTGGCCATGTTGGTGCCCGCCAGCGCGCCGGTCAGCGCACCGTTGGCCGGTTCGTAGATGTTGTTGAAGTTCTGCAATACCGTCGGGCCGATGTGCAGTGTTTGCTTGATGTCGTCGAGGCTGTCGACCAACGCGTTGGTGATCGAGGTGAGCTTGTCCGATGCGGTGCCCATCGCCTCGCGGTTATCGGCGGCGAAGCTCTGCACGTGGGCCACGACCGCGTTGAGGTCCTCGGCCGCCCGACCGACCTTGTTCGGGTCGTCGGCCAGCAACGCCGACACCGCGGCCAGATTGTGGTTGAGCTGCTCGAGCAGATCTGCGCTGTCGTGCAGCGCCGTGACTAGCGTTGACAGATTTTTCAAGGTGGAGAATATGTCGTTGCGTTGGTCGTTGAGCGTCGAAACCGTTTGTGAGAGTTTGATGATCGCGTCGCGGATGGTGGGGCCTTGTCCGCGCAGGTTGTCGGCGGCGGTATTGATCAGTGCACCCAGCGTGCTCACCTTGCCGGGCTGGGTGGGCTTGAGCAACTCGGTAAGCCGGTGCAGTTGCGCCCGCAAGTCATCCCACTCGACGGGCACCGCGGTGCGCTCTTGCGGGATGACCGCGCCGTCGCCCATGGTGGGCCCGCCGGTGTAGGGCGGGGTGAGCTGGATAGCCCGGCCCGTCACTAGTTGCGGCGACAGGATCGCCGCGTTGGCGTTAGCGGGGACCTTGTACTTGCGATCGAACCAGAACGAAATCTTGGATCGCAGCGGCTGGGGTTCAATTTTGAGGATCTTGCCCACCGGCACGCCCCGGATGAGCACGTCATCCCCGGCAAACACGCCGTTGCTGTTGTCGAAGTAGGCGACCACGATGGTTCGGCCGGCTTCGCCTGCGGTTCGCATGGCCACGATTACGCCCGCGACGAGCATCAAGGCAAGGGCGGTTGCCAACACCGAGCGGGCACGTCGCAGCCTGGTCGTCACGGGTGACCTCCCGGCTGCTGCGCGGGTGGCACCTCGCCCGGTGCCGGCACATACACCGGCGAGGGGGTCGGCTCGGGCGTGGATTGCAGCCCGGGTGGCACTGGCGCGGGCGGCCCGGGCGGTGGACCGCCGGGCGGCGGAGCCGGCGGTTCCGGCCGGTAGGGATAGCGCGGATCGCCGGGATTGCCGGTGATCGCGTCCGGCAGAGTCAACCGCGGCGGGCCACCCTGACCCGTCCGCGGGTAGGGCATCGGCAACGGTGGGGTACCGGGTTGGCCGGTCGGCGGGTCGGTCAGCTGGGAGGGCAGCAAGGTGGCCGGGTCCAGACCCAGATCGGAGAACGCGGCACTGACGAACGGTTGCACGAACTGACCGGGCAGCAGGTTGACCACATAGGCCTTGAAGAAGGGGCCAGAGGACAGCGACTCACCTAGCGACATGACATAGGTGTTGATCAGCGGTATGGCTTTCTGTATGCGTTCCTTGCGGTTTTCGACGATGGCCAGCACCCCGTTGAGCTTGTCCAGCGCCGGCCGCAGCTGCTGGCGGTTCTCGGCGATGAAGCCCTGCAATTGCCGCGACACCGCCGAGATATTCGTCCAGATCTGATCCAGGGCGGCGCTCTGGGTTCGCAGCTGCGCTAACAGCGCATTGGTGTCGCGCACCAGGCCGACGATCTGGTCGGTGCGCTTGGCCAGCACCCCCGTGGCCTTGGCCGCGTTGTCGAGCAGGCTACGTAGTTGGGCGTCGCGCTCATCGAGTGTTTGCGCCAGCCGGGCCACACCGCCTATCGCGTTCCTGAAATCGGCTGGGGTATCGGCAAAGGTCTGCGCCAGGGTGGCCAGCGATTCGGACAGCTGGTTGGTGTTCAATCCGCTGATCGTGGTAGCCAAATCGCCCAGCGCGTCGGGCAGCTGATAGGGCGACATCGTCCGCTCCATCGGGACGGGGCCTTGCAGCTGGCCCTCCCCGCGTGGTGTGACGTCGAGGAACTTGCTACCCAACAGACCCTTGGTTTTGATCGCGGCCTCGGTGCGGTTTCCGAGCCGAACGTTGGTGCCGACCGTGAACGTGACCAGCACACCAGGCCCGTCGAGCTCGATGCCGGACACCTTTCCCACCGGATAACCGGAGACCTCGACGGTGTTGCCTGACCTCAGCCCCCCTACGTCGGCGAAATAGGCCGAGACGCTCTTGCCGTGGTTGAAGAAGGGCAGCTTTTGGTACTGCAGGGCGGCCACTACCATCCCGGCGACCGCCACGATGCCGACGGCGCCGATGGCCAGCATGTTGCGTTCGGAGAAGGTTTTCATTTCGGCGCACACCGTCCCGTGGCCTGGCCGGCCACCTTGACATACACCGGCTGACCGCCTTTGCCGTTGACCTTGAGCACCACATCGCACAGGTAGAAGGCGAAGAAGTCGCCGTACATCCCCTGGCGGACCAGCGCCTGATATTTGTCCGGCAGCGTGTTGAGCAGATTGTCGAGGTAGTCGTGGTCGGCAGCGGCGATGGCAGCGACCCGGTCGGTCTCGCGCACCACCTTCGAAAACGGCGCGCGGGCCTGCGACAGTAAGTCTGCGACCGAGCCGGCAGCGGCGTTGGTGTAGGCCACCGCGTTGGAGATGTCGGTCTTGCGTTGCGCGAGGCCGTGAATCAACTGCGACAGCGACATGACCGCTTTGTCCAACCGATCGCTTTGGCCCCCCAGCGAACCCAGCACCACGTTGAGGTTGGTGACCACCTGCCCGATCAGCTGATCCCGGTCGGCCAACGTGTTCGTCACCGCCGCAGCCTGATCCAAAAACGACCCGATCGTGGGCCCCTGCCCCTGAAACGCCTGCAGCAACTGTTCACTCAGCGCATTGACCTGCTCGGGGTTCAGCGCACGAAACAGCGGCTTAAAGCCACCGATGAGAGCATCCAAATCCAGCGCCGGCTTGGTACGGGCCAGCGGAATCGTTTGACCGGCACGCAGTATCTTCAGCCCGCCGGCCCCTTCCTCGAGCGCCAGGTAGCGGTCGCCGAACAGGTTGTCGTACCGGATCACCGCCTCGCTGCCCTCGGTGAGGGTCACCGAATCCTCGGCGGTGAACTCAACCCGCACCGTCGCATCCGGGTTGATCGAGATCTTTTTGACCTTGCCGACCTCAACCCCGGCGATCCGGACCAGCTTGCCCTCCCTGAGATTGGACACGTTGGTGAACTCGGCGTAGTAGGTCTTGCCTTCCCCGAACCGGAGCTGACCGAAGACAGCAACCAGCAAGAGCGCGGTCAGCAGGCAAACCGTCAGGAAGATGCCGAGGCGCACTACGACGCCTCGCAGGTTCTCCCTCATAGCTTCTTCTCCTGCTTGTGTGGATCTTCGGCGGTCACGGCGGTGGTGGACCCGTTTCCGGTTGGGGCGGAACGGGTTCCGGCGGCACTGGGGCGGGTGTGGCCGGCGGTACCCCCGGCCACAACGGCACTCCCCCGGGCCCATACAGCGCCGCCCCGTACGGCGGCCCCCCGGGGCTGGGCCCGATAGCCGGCCCGGGAATGCACTGACGCACCGACGGTGGCTCGGGCACAGCGCGGGTCACCGGGAAGTAGTCAGCCCAGCAGGGATGGCCGATGCCGGGGTTGGGCCGGATGTCGAGGCCGGTTCCCCATCCGGTGTCGGTGACGAGCTCGCGCACCGGGAAGTTCTTTGTGGCATCCGGCAGTGACCCACACCCCGGCTGTCCGCCGGGGCCGCCCTTGGCCGCGACGATCGGCAGGTTGTCGGGATAGACATAGGGATCGTTGCCCAACAACAGCGCCACGTCGAGTTGCAGTGTCCGGCCATCCGCGCCGCCCCACGCCGAATAGCCCCCGTTGTCGAGATACCACTTGGCGCCCTGCAAAAAGCAGGTGTACTCGGGGCTGTACTTCAGTAGCAGGTTTGTGGTCGGCTCGAGGATGTTGACCGATGCGACGAGATCGTCCCTGCTGTATCCGAGCAGGTTGGTCCCTGTATTTGACAAGCCGATTACGTTGAGCAGCAAGGCATCCAGCTCTGTCGAATGATTAACGACGGTCGTGCTGGTGGTGCTGGCGGCATTCAGGATGGTCACGATGTCCTGGGCGGCCGCGTCATAGGTGTCGCTGAAGTTCTTCAGGGAGCGCCAGTCGGCGCGGATGGTGTCGCTGCGCGGGTTCAGTGCCTCCAACACCTGGTTGAGGTCGGTGGCCGCCTCGCCGATCTGTTCACCTTTGCCGCGCACGCCCTCGGCCACCGCCGTCAGCACCGCGTTCAGCTTCACCGGATCGATCATGTTGAGTAGGTCGACGACGTTTTGGAAGACCGTGTTGATCTCCGTGCTGACATTCTTCGAATGCAATACCGCCCCAGCGGCCAGTCGAGCACGACTCGGGTTCTGCGGCATTACCAGGTCGACGAACTTTGCGCCGAACGCGGTGGTGGCACTGATCTGTGCCTCCACATTGGCCGGGATGTACCGGATCTGATCGGGGTCGAGCTCCAATTTGAGGCTGGCCCCACTCTTGTCGTTGCCGATCTGGCTGACCCGGCCGACCGGCACACCGCGCAGCATGACCTTGGCGCCGGTGTCCATCACCAGCCCGGAGCGGTCGGAAGTCAGTGTCACCGGCACATAGGACCGGAGGGTGCCAGTGAAGGACACCGCCGTCACGAGGACAGACACACCGATCGCCGCGAACAGGATCAACGTCCACCACCCGTCGTGGAGACGGTGTCCATGTGGCCCGCGCTTCATGCCACTAGCTCGCCAGGTGAAAGTTCGGGGACTGGCCATAGATGGCCAGGGTCATGATGACGATCGCGATCGACGCGACGACCATCGAGGCGCGCACGGCCCGTCCGACGGCCTCACCCACCCCGGCCGGCCCGCCGTGCGCGGTGTACCCGTAATAGGTGCACACCAACATGATCACGAGCGCGACCACGACGACTTCAAACGACGACCACAGCACATCGGTCGGCCGCAGGAATGTGTTGAAATAGTGGTCGTAGACACCGGAACCCTGGCCATAGACGGCGGTGGTGCCGGCGCGCGCGGCCAAATAAGCCGTCATGAGCCCTACGCAGAATAGCGGGACGGCCACCACCACTCCGGCCAGCACTCGGGTGCTCGCCAGGTAGCTCACACTTCGGATTCCGATCACCTCGAGCGCGTCGATCTCTTCGTTGATCCGCATCGCACCCAGCTGAGCGGTGGCGCCGGCCCCAATGGTGGCCGCCAGCGCCACCATTACCGTTCCCGGCTGAATTTCCCGGGTGTTGAAGAAGGCCGACGCGAAGCCGGTTAAGGCCTCCACACCCACCGAAGCGAACTGGTTGTAGCCCTGTACCGCCACGATTGCGCCGGTGGTCATCGCCAAGAACCCGACGATGACGACCGTTCCGCCGATCACCGCGAGAGTCCCGGCCCCCAACCCCATTTGCGCGATCACCCGCAGCAGTTCGCTGCGGTAGTGCATGACCGCGTCGGGAATCCCAGCCAGTGTGGTGACATAGAACCGCATCTGCGATCCCATCCGATTCCATTCGCCCGCAAAGCTTTTCGTCATGCGCTGCATCCGCGGATCGGGTTTGCTCGGAACACTAACCGTCATGGGTTCACCTCATGACACCATGAACGGGACACCGACGGCGGTGACGATGATGTTGATCACGAACAACACGACGAAGGCGAACACCACGGTTTCGTTGACCGCCCTGCCGACGCCGGCGGGGCCGCCGCCGACCGACATGCCCTTGTAGCAGGCAATCAGTCCTGCCATCAGCCCGAATAACGTCGCCTTGATCATCGAGATGATGACGTCGACCACGTGGGTCAGCGTGGTAAGACCCGTCACCCACGCACCCGCCGAGACATGCATGAGAAATACGGAGCAGAAGAACGCTCCGACAAGACCTGTCGCGATCACCACCGAACTCAACGCCAGCGACACCGTAGTGGCCGCCAGCACGCGAGGAACCGCCAGCGCTTGGATCGGGTTGATGCCCATTACCCGCAGCGCGTCGAGTTCCTCACGGATGGTTCGCGCACCCAGATCGGCACACATGGCGGTGGCGCCCGCACCCGCGACCACCAAGACCGTGACTATCGGGGCGCTCTGATCCACGGTGAAGATCGCGCAGCCCGTGCCGGAAAAATCCGCGGCACCGATATCGGTCAGCAGGACATTGAACAGGAACCCCGAAATGACCGCCCACGGGATCGTCATCAACACCCCCGGCAGCGTCGACACCCGCGCCACGAACCAGCACTGAAAAAGGTACTCACGCCAGGCGAAAGGCGGCCGGAACATGGACACGAAAGTGTCCAGTGTCATCGCGAAGAAGTCGCCAATCGCGCGGACCGGCTTGGTGGCCGGATACGCCAACATCACCATGTCTGCCCCCCAAGCCCGCTCGTCAGGTGGGCGCACCCCGCTACGCCTGGGCATAGCGCCGCGGCGAGGACGCCCCGACTCGCCCGCACTCGCAGCTGGGTACGGCCGGCCGGCCGCATGATCGACCACGGTTTCGTTGACCGCACTGCCGACCCCGGCCGGACCCCCGCCCACCGAAAACCGCTGCGCCGCGCACCAGGTGGAATCGATGACGTGTCGTTGGGCGGAGTTGCTCACGCTGACCCCCCGGACAGGTCGAAGTGGACGAGTGATACCGGCGAGCGTACGCGGCCTGCGGCCCAGATGTCCATAGACAATACGCATACTATCCAGTGGTTTATTCATAAACAACCAAGCAAAACGCTGCTTATAGCTGCTGATGTATTTTGCTAGTACTGTGTCGCAGGTCGCAATCGGAGTCGGCGGCTGACTCCGGCACCAACTGGAGTGCGCCCGACGGACACAGCTTGACCGCATTTCGCACCTTGCGCTTTTCGCCGGCCGGCACCTCATCGGAGACGAGCAGCACAATGCCGTCGGCGTCCTGGTCGAAGACCGCGTCTGCCGTCATCACGCACATACCGGAGGCGATGCAGATTTCGCGGTCGACTGTGACCTTCATCGGGCGAACGCCTGCAAGGTGAGTGCCGAATTCATGAAGTCGCGAAAGTGCAACCAGCGGCCGTCGCGCAACGTGATGATGTGCGCGAACTCGAGTATCGACAGCGGAGTGTGTTCGTCGGGCTTGACGACCACGCTGTTTCCGGCGGCGAGTGCCGGTCCGACCTTCCACAGGGTCAGCAACAGCGGGAAGTTCCACGGAGTGATCGCGCCGACGACACCGATCGGCTCACGGTGGATCACGCTTTGACTGAGCACCGGAGAGGCCTCGATCGGGGCCGGCCGTCGGTAGGCATAACTCTCGGCAAGGTCCGCGAAATAGCTGAAATGACTCAGGGCGTAGCCGATGTGGAATCCGGTGGCCAGCCGGATCGTGGCACCGTTTCACGCCATTTCCAGTTCGATCAGCGCATCGCTGACCTGATCGGCCGCGGCTACGATTCGGCGCATCACAGCGGCTCGATCCTGCGGCGTGGCGCGTGACCACGAGCCACTTTCGAAGGTGGCTTTGGCGGTCGCGACGGCCGCGTCGGTGCGGGATGCATCGCCGCAGGCGACCGTGGCGACCAGGCTCTCGTCGCACGGGTCGATGATGGACATGCGTCTCTTGGAGTCGACCGCCTGGCCGCCGATCAGCATCTGATAGTGCGGGACATCCACGGTGGTCATCGATTCAGGCCACCTTTGAAGGTTTCGCGATCCTTGTCGGCCACTTTGGCGCGGTACATCGGAAACAGCGGCTTGGTCAACGGGACGAGCCGCAGGATCTTGCTGATCGGACCCTTGGCCTTGACCTGGCCCTTAGCGAGGCCGACGGTCAGATTGTAGTTACCGCGCCAGAATTGGTCGGCCACGTCGGCCGGCATGGTCATCGTGACGTCGGGTGCGAGATCGCTTGGGCCGCAGATGACTTGGAAATCGTCGCGCAGTGCGACGGTGAGTTCGCAGTCGGGATTCGTGTAGATCACCCGCATGACGATGTTGGCGCCCCGAAACTTGGGGCCCGACTCCGGATGGTTGCCGGCATCGCGAAAAACTCCACCAATGTACTTGTCGATCTCGCCGAAATCCTTGAAGAAGCTCATTGTTTGTCATGCTCCTGGCCGAAGTGGGTGACCGATGGTGCCAGGCCAATGCAATCACCGGGACGATGCTGCGGTCAGACCCCAAAGGGGAAGTCTTGGTGCCCCAAAGGAGAGAAGCGGGGCGAACAGCATCGGATCGACGCCGTCTCGACAAGCGGAGTTGCCGATGACGCGGGCGCGGGCCGAACAGGTTCCGGACAGGTTTGGGCACATGTGCGCTTCAGCGAGGTGGGCGACTCGGGGAGCCATATGTCTATGGACGATACGCATGCGCAACGGCAATCAATCAGTAAATGACAATGTTATATTGCACATACGCTAAATGATGTATCTTGCTAGTACGATGATGTGGATTGCTGTTGGAGTGGTGTGCGGCAGAGCGCCGGCCCATCTGTCGCGTGGGACCACATTGGCGCAGTGATACCTGAGGAGCCATTCGCATGACCGATACCAAGGAAGCCAGCGAGAAGCTCGTCCGCGACTTTCTCGGGTCTTGGCAAGGGCGCAGCCTCGAAACCATCTGCAGCGCCTTTGCCGACGACGCGGTCTACCACAACGTGCCGGTCAACCCGATCGAGGGCATTGCCGGCATCCGCGAGATTTTCCAGGCGTTTCTGGACGCGTTCTCCGATGCCAAGCTCGATATCGTCACACTGGCCGCCGAGCCCGGTCGGGTGCTCGTCGAGCGCGTCGACTACTTCACCATGAACGACGGCCGGAAAATCGTGCTGCCGGTGACCGGCGTGTTCGAGGTCAAGAATGGCAAAATCGCGCGTTTCAGCGACTACTTCGACCTTATGGACTTCGAGCGGCAGAGCGGTATGAAGCTGTAGGCGATGCTTCTGGCAGGATTTGTGGGTCCGGTGCGCAAGAAGGGGGTTCGAGTCGATGGAGCCCGTCGTCGCGCCCGTTAAGCGCCGGCCAAAGGACCGAAAGAAGCAGATTCTGGAGCAGGCCGTTGGGCTCTTCATCGACCGTGGCTTCCATTCGGTCAAGTTGGAGGACATCGCCGAGGCGGCAGGAGTTACCGCGCGTGCGTTGTATCGCCACTACGACAACAAGCAGGCGTTGCTCGCCGAAGCGATCCGAACCGGTCAGGAGCAGTACCAGAGCGCGCGTCGTCTCACTGATGGCGAGGCGGAGCCGACACCTCGGCCGCTTAACGTCGATCTGCCGGACCTGATTGCCGCGGCCGTCGCATCTCGGGCGTTGACGGTGTTGTGGCAGCGCGAGGCTCGTTACCTCAACGATGGCGACCGTGCGGAGGTGCGGCGCCGCATCAACGCGATCGTCGCCGGCATGCGCGACAGCGTCCTCCTGGAGGTGCCTGCTCTGGGCCCGCAGCACTCGGAGCTGCGGGCCTGGGCGGTGTCCAGCACCCTGACCAGCCTGGGCAGACACAACCTGAGCCTGCCGGGCGATGAACTGAAAGAGCGCCTGTACCAGGCGTGTATGGCCGTGGCGCTAACTCCTCCCGTATGCGCGTTAGAGCCGCTCGAGGCCCCGCGCGATGAGGGAGATGTGCTGTTCTCCCGCTACGAAACCCTGCTAGCCGCGGGCGCGCGACTGTTCCGTGCGCAGGGCTATCCGGCTGTCAGTACCAGCGAAATTGGGAAGGGAGCCGGAATCGCGGGCCCCGGGCTGTACCGCTCGTTCTCCTCCAAGCAGGCCATCTTGGGTGCGCTCGTCCGTCGCCTCGATGAGTGGCGGAGCCTAGAGTGCATCCGCGCGTTACGCGCGAATCAGCAAGCGGCGCAGCGTCTGCGCGGACTTGTCGAGGGGCATGTCCGGATCAGCCTGGACGCTCCGGATCTCGTTGCCGTTTGCGTCACCGAACTGTCGCACGCCTCCAGCGAGGTGCGCGACGGTTATGTAAGAAATCAAACCGACCGCGAGGCCCTGTGGATCGACCTCATCGGGAAACTGGTGCCCGAGACGAGCGTCGCCCAGGCGCGACTACTCGTCGCGGCAGCGATCAGTTTCATCGAAGACGTAGCTCGTACATGGCATCTCACGCGTTACGTCGGAGTGGCGGATGAAATCACCGCCATCGCGCTGTCAATCCTGACCAGCCGGTCCTCCGCCGGGCCAGCTGCGGGCTATAGCTTCCCGAAAGCGGTCACCACAGGGCGGAGATAGTTCCGCCGTCGGCGATTTGCGTGGTACCGGTAATCATCGATGCATCATCGGACAACAGGAAGGCCACGATGCTGGCCATCTCCTCGGGTGCCGCCATGCGGCCCTGCAGGCGAGCGATCATCGCGCTGGCGCCCCCCTCACCGAGTTCTTGGTCGAACATCGTCATCGCGGTGTGCTGCATCGGCGTGTCGACGAATGCGGGCAGCAGCGCGTTGGCACGCACGTTGGACGAGCGCAGCTCGGCGGCGGTGATCCGGCTGAGATGGATGATCCCGGCTTTCGACATTCCGTATGCGCCGGTGCCGCCCACTGCCACGTGCCCCGCCAACGATGACATGTTGACGATGGCTCCCCCGCCCCGCTCGACCATCTTGGGTGCCGCGTGTTTGGTACAGAGCCACGCGCCGCGCAGGTTGATGCCCATGACGCGATCGAAGTCTTCGACGGTGGTGTCGGTAACCGAAGCGAGATGTACGACACCGGCATTGGCGACGAGCTTGTCGATTCCGCCGAACGCGGCGGCGCAGGCCTCGACCATGCCGATCACCTGCTGCTCGTCGCTGACGTCGACCCGATGGCCGATCGCACCGGCGCCGAGCTTTGCCGCTGCGGCCTCGGCGGCATCGCCATCGATGTCCGCGCAAAGCACGTTGCAGCCCTCGGCGGCGAGTCGCTCCGCGACCGCCAAACCGATCCCGGCGCCGGCCCCGGTTACGATCGCGGCTTTACCGGCTAGGTCCGGATGCTTGGCTTGCGAATGTTTTCGCACCACTTCGTCGTCCAACTTAGCTCAACCCGCAGCCGCCCAGGTCTCGGCTGCAATCCCCCGCTCGCGGATGGCTCCGAACAGGACAAGCCCAAATCCTGGCATGTCATCGGAAAGCCGCAGCGCGTACACCCCGAGATCACGCAGGATCCATGCGAGGGTTTCTGAGGTCTCCGACACTAGGTCGCCGCCCGCCGAATTGCCCCGGGCGAACAGGCCGCAGGCCCGGGCGGGTCCGCGTGGACGCAGGTACACGACCACGCCGCTGCCTTGGGCCGACATCCTTGCCAGCGCGCTGTGGAGTTCCCCGCCGCATCGGCATGCTTTCGAGCCGAATACATCCCCGGTCAGGCATTCGATGTGGACGTGAAGGGGAACGGGTACGCCGGCACCAGCCGCACCGATGATCACGGCCAAATGCTCGCCGCCGTCACGCACGTCACGAAAGCCGATGACTCGAGAACTACCCGCCCAGGTGGGCAGGATCGTCTCCGCCAGCCGGACCACCTGGGGTTCGGTGCGCCGCCGATACGCCACAAGTTCGGCGATTGACACCACGGCCAGCCCGTGTTCGACGGCAAATTCGACCAACTCCGCGCCGCGGGCCATCAGGGTGGGATTTCGGCGGGACACGATTTCGCAGAGGCCCGCGGCTCGCCGCCGTCCCGCAAGGCAGGCAAGATCGACCGCCGCCTCCGCGGGTCCCGGCTGCCCCAGCACCCCGTCCGCCCCTGCCCGCAGTGGGACCACGTGGCCCGGACGAAGGAAGTCTGCAGAATCAGACTCGGCCGATGCGAGTGCCGCGATGGTCCGGGCGCGATCGCGCGCCGAGATTCCGGTGCCCGTCCCGCGGACATCGACCGAAACACGATGTGCGGCAGTGTTAGCGCACATCGGTGGGAGATTGAGACGTTCGCACTCGGCAGCGGGCAGCGCGACACGGACATACCCCGAGGTGTGGGCGATGGTGAAGGTCAGCAGTCGCGGGGTTGCGGCATCGGCCGCGAAGACAAGAAAGCCGTCGCCGTCTTCGGCGTCATTGGTGACGACGACGGCACGCCCTGCCGCCACTGCGGCAATCGCGCGCCGTACCCGCACATCGGTTGTTCTCATCCACGCTCCTCCGGGCCGAGCGGGATGTCGAGCCGACGAAAAGCGCAACTCACTACCGCAGCCCGCCAAGGAAATCGAGCAACAGCCGGTTGGTCCCCTTAGGCGCTTCCTGCTGAATCCAGTGCCCGACATCGGCCACCATGTGGGTGCCACGGTAGTTCGGCATGACCTCATGAGCGCGGTCGATGGCCTCGGCACCCCATGTGGTGCCGACGTCGTACTGCCCGCCGATGAACAGCGCGGGGGGCGTGAGCGACTTGCCTTCCTGATCGGCCAGGTCGTGCCAGTCGTTGTCGATGTTGTGATAGAAGCTCAGCGGTCCGCCGAAGCCGGAGCGCTCGAATTCGGCTGTGTAGAAATCGAGATCGGCGTCGGTGAACCAGGCCGGCATCGTCTTCGGATAGATGAACGCGTCCTTGAGGCGTGCCCCCTCGGCCATGCAGAGCGGGCCGGCACGGATCACGTCGATCGGGTCCATGGATTCCAGGTCCACGCCCGCCTCGACGGCCGCCTTGGTCGCCGCGATCATCCCCTCACCGGAGACCGTGTACGTCAGCCCCAGCAGCCAGCCGTGCAGGTCTTCCTCGATCTCGGCGATGATGCCGTCCTGCGCGGAGAAATAGTCCTGATACCAGACCCGGCCTTCGCCGGCGAGCTCCAGATGGTAGTCGTTGGGACGGTGTTCGCCAAAGGGGCTGCCCGGCAAGCCGATCACTCCGCGGCCGGCGAACGGAACACTGATGCCGACCACGCCGGCACACCGGTCCGGGTGCAGCCAGGCGAAGGTCCATGCGACCGGCGCGCCCCAGTCGTGACCGACCACGACGGCGTTGTCCTGGCCATAGGCGTCGACGACGCCGAGGACATCGCCGACCAATTCCTTGATGCGGTAAGCCGATTGCACCCGATACTTCGACGAGCGCCCGTAACCGCGTTGATCGATGGCCACCACGCGGTAGCCCGCGGCGGCAAGCGCGGGAATCTGATGACGCCACGAGTACCAGGACTCCGGGAACCCATGGATCAGCACCACCAACGGTCCTTCGCCGTCCTCCACGGCATGGATGCGGGTACCCCGGCAGTTCAAGATCCGATGAGTCTGCGGCATCTTCGCCTCTCTTCTCAGTGCCCGTCACCGGCCCGCGAAGCACCAGCGCCCACGAGTCGGTCCACCGACTCGGCGGGTAGCGCATGATTTTCGTAATTGCGGGCGATCAAGGTTTTCTGGCCCGACAATCTCGTTCGGGCCCACTTGCCGATGACGCGGCCGGCGATTCCGGGCTTCATCAATGCCAACGGTGGTTTGACGAGGTGGACGACGGCCAAAAACTCGCGATAGGCGTCTAGATCGTCGTGGACCAACTCCAGCACGCGGTCCATGTACCAGGTGAGTACCCCGAAATAGAACGGGCGCTTCTTGTCCACATCCTTTATCCAGCTGAAGCGCAGATTCTGCTCGCGGATCACAAACCAGGCCGTGTCGGCCATCTTGGCGATTGATCGGTAGTACCGGCGCGGCAGCTCCTGGTGTCCAGGGCCGTACTTGGCCAGTAGCACCTGCATTTCCCGAACTTCCTTGAGCGCCAAGCTCATACCGAGCCCGGAAACCGGGTCTGCGCTGGTGTATGCATCGCCCACGGCCAGGAGTGCGCACGGCAGGTTTCGTTTCTTTTCGTATTGCAGCCGCAGCATGTTCGGGTAGCGGAAGTTGAAGATAGGCGAGGCCGGTTCCAGCCCGTCGATGTTCTCTCCGACGACCGGCGACGGCATCAGATCAGCGAACTCGCGGAATTCTCGGGCCGTTCGTGGCGGCGAGTAGCAGTTGTACGCGACCAGCGAGGTGGACAGAATGGTGCGTGAGCTGTCGGTGTAGTACTGCGCGGCGTAGGTGTCCTCGAACGGACGGTATGCATAGCAGATCACCATCACTTTGTCCTGCCACTGTCGCTCCGGCGGAACGTGGTGCTGCATCGTCGAGTAGAAGCAATTGATGATGTCCTGTTCGACCTCGGGAGCTCCAATGCCGATGCGTTCCAGGAACTCCGGGACACGGGTGTTCTTGCCCGAGGCGTCCACGACGAACTCGGCGGGTACCACCTCGGGCTCATCGCCGTCACGCTGGAAAGAGACGCCGACGACGGTGTTGCTGTCGCGATCGAACACGAGGTCGGTGACCTCTGACTCGTAGCGGAAGTCGATCCGCGGTTCGTCATCCAGCCGGCGCCGTACACACCATTCCAGCAGCGGTCGCCCAGCGCAGACGATCTCGATGTCGCTCGTTCCGGGCTTCTTCCACGTACCACCCAAGCGAATTCGGTACTGGGCGGCCATGTCGACCTTGAACGCTCCCTCGCGCACCATGTCGTCGACAATCCCCGGGAAGAAGCGTTCCAACTCGATCTGTCCCGCGGTCAACAGGTGATGGAGGTGCCAGCCCTGTGCCGCGCCCGGTCTGCCCTCGCGGCGGCGGTGCGGGTCGTCCTTCTCGAGGACGATGACCCGCTCGAAGGTTTCACTGCAGACCTTGGCCGCGGCGATACCCGCGATGCTGCCGCCGATGACCACCGCGGTACCGCGGCCCGCGCGGCGGACCTCGGCGATGTCCAGACGCGCGTAGTCGAGGCGGGCTAGGTTAAGGCGACGCGCCGCGCCGCTGGCCACGAATTTCTCGTAGTACAACCCGATGCGATGGAAGCCGTTGTTTTCCAACCAGGTTCGGGTGGCTTCCACCATCGCGGCCGGGCCGCAGAGATAGACGTCGGCGTCACCACCGGCCAGCATTCGCTCTTCCAGCAGGTCGGTGACCAGGCCTGTCGGCCCATCCCATTCGGCGTCCGGACGCGAGACGATGACATGCAGTTCCAAGCCGGGAACACGGCGCCTCAGTGCCTTGAGTTCGTCGAGCTTGCAAAGGTCTTCGGCGCAGGTCACCCCGTACAGCAGATAAACCGGCTGGCCAACGTCAGCATCCAGACTTTGAGCCATGGCCAGGATCGCCGACAGGCCGGTACCGCCTGCCACCAGGATCACCGGTCGCACCACAGGGCGCAGGTAGAAGTTGCCTTTACTGCAGCGCAGCGCGATATGGTCACCCGGCTTCGCGCGGTCGCGCAGGTAGTTTGACATCATGCCGTCCGGCAGCAGCCGGATGATGAACTCCAATTCGCCATGACCGTCGGCCGGATGCGCATAGGAGTAGTTGCGCCATGTGTCGGTACCCGGTACCTGCAACTGGGCGAACTGGCCCGCCTTGTATTTCAGGGTTCCTGCCTTGGACGAAAAATCCGCCGAGACATCCACGCGCAGGACGGCGGTGCTGGGCGACATCAACTCGATCTCAGTCACCACACCGGCACCGGTGACCAGCAGCGCCGCGTTGTCGTCGGCCGGGTACTGCAGTTCGATCCGACAATCAGATTGCGCGAACGTCTGGCACGTCAGGATCTTCCGCGCCGCTCGCTCCACGTCGGACAGACCCTCGGTGCGTCCCATCTGATACTCGCCGGCGGTGCAGGCGGCCACACAGGTTCCGCATATCCCGCTTTGGCATTCGTTGACGATGGCGACACCGTGTTCTTCGGCGGCCTCCAAAATCGACTGGTCCGGACGCACCGGCATCGTCTTGTGCGTGCCGTCCGAATAACCGACGGTGACCTGACGAAACGCCATTGCGTTGCCCCTTCCCACAGTCCGCGGACCGCTAGACGATCGCGACGGCGGGTTTCTTGGCGATGCGGGCGTTGAGTCTGGGCATGACTTCTTGGGCCAACAGCCTTAACGACTCTTTCCAGGGGCCCGGGTTATCGATGTAGTCGAATCCGAGAACCAGCAGGTGGCCGAATCCGCCGACCTGGTCGTAGGTGGCCTCGAGTTTGTCGACCACTGTCCCCACCGACCCGACCACGAAGGTGTTCTCGGCGAGGTATTCCGGTGTCACGTCGTCATCGGGCACCGAGGGGTTGTGCTTGTAGAACTTCGTCATGCCGAACATACGGAAGGTCGGCAGAACGTACTCACGCATGTTGCGCCCCATCATGCCGTCCACGGCGCAGCGGAATGCCTGTTCGTCGGTCTCGGCCACAAAAACCTCACGCACCAGACGCCAATCGCGGCGATCGGGAGTGCGACCGCTGCGCGCGGCGCCTTCCAGCACGGCGTCCCAGTGGGTGGCGACGTATTCGGTGTTGAGGTCCAGGCTCATCGGCAGATAACCCCGTTCGCCGGCCAGCTTCAGTGTCTCCGAACCGGCGCTGAACCCGGTGACCCCGATGGGTGGGTGGGGCTTCTGGTACGGCTTGATATGACGCTTCATCAAGCCTTCGAACATCGGCGCGATTCCGTTGGCGTTCCAGTACTTCCCGCGATGCTCCCAGGGCTGGTCTTCAGTCCAGATGCGCAACATGATTTCGAGCGCTTCGCGGGTCATCTCGCGGTGCTCGCCGTTTTTGCCATCCACGTCGTAGAGCGCCCAGTCCCCGGGGATACCGCTGGCGCCGACGCCCAGCATGAATCGGCCTTGGGCGAGGTGATCGAAATAGGCTACGCGGTGGGCCAATTCGACAGGATGGTGGTACGGCAACAGGTGCGCGCCGGGCGCGAGCTTGATGTGCTTCGTGCGCAGCAGCGCCTGTGCTAACAACAGGTCGGGAGCACAGATCGGCTCCCACGGCACGGTGAAGTGTTCACCCACCCACGCCTCCACGTAGCCGAGCTGATCAGCCAACTCGATGATGTCGAGGTCCCATTGGGTCGCGTCGTACAGGGTGCGCTCCGGCGGATGGGCCGGCATGAGGAATATTCCGATCTCCATCGTTAACCCTTCTTGGTTGTGCCCGGGCCTGATGACCGGCGCGCTGTGATGGCGTCCCTTGTGGGTATACAACAGTACTAGCAAGATACTTCGCTACAAGCAAGACCCATTTTGCATGGGGATTTATCCGTGACTATGGCGTGGTATGCGCGTATTGGCTATGGACATCGTGGTTGGTCGCCGCGTAACCTCGCACAGGTCACCGCGTTCACGTGCAGTAAGGAGCGGTTATGAACGTCACGGGGGTCAGTCCGGTCGATCGCCGGTCCGATCAGGAGCATTCCGTGCAGGAGTTCGACTACATCCGATACGAGACGATCGACGACGGCCGTATCGCGGCGATCACGCTCGACCGCCCGAAACAGCGCAACGCACAGACTCGCGGAATGCTTGTCGAGTTGGGCGCCGCGTTCGAACTCGCCGAAGTCGACGACACGGTCCGGGTGGTGATTCTGCGGGCCGCGGGTCCCGCCTTCTCGGCCGGACACGACCTCGGCTCCGCCGACGATGTCCGTGAGCGCTCACCGGGGCCGGGCCGGCATCCCACCTATCAGTGCAACGGCGGAACCTTCGGCGGGGTGGAGTCACGCAACCGCCAGGAGTGGCACTACTACTTCGAAAACACCAAGCGGTGGCGCAATCTGCGAAAGATCACCATCGCCCAGGTGCACGGGACGGTGCTGTCGGCAGGGTTGATGCTGGCGTGGTGTTGCGATCTGATCGTCGCCAGCGAGGACACCGTGTTCGCCGATGTCGTCGGTACCCGGCTGGGCATGTGTGGGGTGGAGTACTTCGGCCATCCGTGGGAGTTCGGCCCACGAAAGGCGAAGGAACTCCTGCTCACCGGCGACTCGATCGGCGCGGACGAAGCCCATGCGCTCGGGATGGTGAGCAAGGTGTTTCCCAGCTGACTGAATTAGCCGACAGTACAATCGAATTCGCTCGCCGTATCGCCAAGATGCCGACAATGCCGGCGCTGCTCATCAAGGAGTCGGTGAACCAAACCGTCGACGCCATGGGTTTCTCCACGGCACTCGATGGTTGCTTCAAGATCCATCAGCTCAACCATGCGCACTGGGGTGAAGTCACCGGCGGAAAGCTGTCCTACGGAACGGTCGAGCACGGACTCGACGACTGGCGCGCCGCACCGGAGATCTTGCCCGCCACCAAGCAACGACCCTGACACGGGACGCGCGCAATGGACATCACCTACCCACCCGAAGCCGAAGCGTTCCGCGAGCGGATCCGCGCTTTTGTGGCCGAGCACCTGCCGGCCGGCTGGTCGGGGCCAGGGGCGCTTGTACCCGGCGAGCGAGAAGCATTCGCGCAGCAATGGCGGCGGTCCCTGGCCGCCCACGGCCTGGTCGCGGTGTCCTGGCCCAAGGAGTACGGCGGTGGTGGTCTCTCTCCAATCGAACAGGTGGTGCTCGCCGAGGAATTCGCCCGTGTGGGCGCGCCCGAGCGGGCGGAAAACGATCTACTCGGAATCGATCTCTTGGGCAACACACTCATCGCGCTGGGATCTGCGGGGCAGAAAAAACATTTCCTGCCCCGCATCCTGTCCGGCGAGGACCGTTGGTGCCAAGGATTCTCCGAGCCTGAAGCCGGCTCGGATCTGGCAGCGGTGCGAACCAGGGCGGTGCTCGACGGCGACGAGTGGGTGATCAACGGGCAGAAAACTTGGACATCGGCCGGACCCACCGCGAACTGGATCTTTCTGTTGGCACGGACGGACCCCCATGCGCCCAAGCACAAGGGCCTGTCGTTCTTGCTGGCGCCCATGGACCAGCCGGGTGTTGCGGTCCGTCCCATCGTCAACGCGGCCGGACACTCCTCCTTCAGCGAGGTTTTCCTGACCGACGTCCGCACCAGGTCGGTCAACGTCGTCGGCGGGGTCGGCAACGGATGGTCGACCGCGATGACCCTGCTGGGTTTCGAACGCGGATCGCAGGTCACCACGGCGGCCATCGATTTCGGCCGCGACCTGGAGCGGCTGCGCGAGCTCGCCAGCGCGCGCGGAAGGCACACCGACCCACACATCCGCGATGAGCTGGCGTGGTGCTTTTCCCGTGTCCAGATCATGCGCTACCGCGGCTACCGCGGCCTCACCTTGTCGCTGACCGGACAGATGCCCGGCGCCGAGGCCGCGATCACCAAGGTCATCTGGAGCGAGTATTTCCGGCGCTATACCGACCTCGCCGCCGAAATCCTCGGGCTCGACGCGCTGGGCCCGCTGGGCCCGGGCAACGGTGGAGCGCGACTGGTCCCGGAGGCGGGCACGCCGAACTCCCCCGCCTGCTGGATGGACGAGCTGCTGTATTCGCGTGCCGCCACGATCTATGCGGGTAGTTCGCAAATCCAGCGCAACGTGATTGGAGAGCAACTGCTCGGGCTTCCCAAGGAGCCGGGTCGCGAAGCCCGGCAAGAAGCGAAGTGCTGACATGGATTTTCGTTACAGCATCGAACAAGAAGCCTTCTGCGCGTCGCTGCGCAGCTTCCTTCGCGACCAGTCCCCTCCGGCGCGGGTGCGTCAGGCGGCCGCCGCCGACGGCCACGACAGAAGGCTCTGGCAACGGCTGTGCAATGAACTGGAGCTCCCCGCGCTCCACGCCCCACCCGAGTATGGCGGAGTGGGCGCCACGCTCGTCGAAACCGCGATCGTATTCTGCGAGCTCGGTCGGGCGCTTACTCCAGTTCCCTTCGCGACGACAACGTTTGCGATCGATGCGGTTCTCCGCATGGGCGACGACGAGCAGCGCAAGAGCCTACTCACCGGCCTGCTCTCGGGCGAACAGATCGGAGCGCTCGCGGCCGTCGGCTCCCACGATGCTGACCCGTCTACGGCAACCGTGCGGGCCGAGCGGCGCGACGGTCGTACCGTGCTCACCGGCGACTACTCCCCCGTGTTGCACGGCCACATCGCCGACCTGTTCGTGGTCCCAGCAGTAGCCAACGGCCCCGAAAGCACAGTCATCTTCCACGTCGTAGCGGCCGACGCCCCTGGGGTCACGGTTGTTCGGCTGCCCTCGTTCGACATCACCCGTCCCGTCGCCAAGCTCCGGCTGTCGCAAGCACCGGCCGAGCCGTTGACCGCGGGCTCGCCCGATGAGACCGAGCGAGTGCTCGACGTGGCACGAGTGCTACTCGCGGCCGAGATGCTCGGCGGGGCCGAGGCATGCCTGGCACTGGCGGTCGACTATGCCAGAAGCAGAAGGCAATTCGACCGGCCGATCGGCTCGTTCCAGGCGGTCAAGCACGCCTGCGCCGAGATGAAGATCGAGATCGACGCGACCCGGGCGGCCGTGATGTTCGCCGCGATGAGCGCCGCCAACGGGAACGAACTGCACATCACCGCGCCCCTGGCGAAGGCTCAGGCCGCAGACACCTTCGTCCTATGCGCCGGCTCGGCTATCCAGGTCCATGGCGGTATCGCCTTCACGTGGGAACACGACCTGCACTTGTATTTCCGCCGGGCCAAGACCACCGAAGCCCTCTTTGGCAGCAGCGCACAGCACCGGGCACTGCTCGCCGACCGGGCAGGCCTGTAAGTCCGCGATGGGTAGCTCGGCCTGCACGGGCATCACGCTCAGTGACGTACTGGCCCGGCACGCCCGAGTCCGTCCCGACAACGTCGCGTTCGTCGATCCACACCGGCGGTGCACTTTCGCAGAGCTGGACGAGCGCGTGAGGCGCCTGGCGAACGCGTTGTCCGCGAGCGGAGTCGGCGTAGGCGACCGGGTCGCGCTGGTCGGACTGAACAGCCTTGAGCTCGTTGAGGTCTGGTTCGCCGCGCTGCGCCTGGGTGCGATCGCGGTGCCGGTGAATTTCCGGCTGGTGCCGGACGAGATTGCCTATGTGCTCGCAGACAGTGGTTCGAGCGCCGTGGTCGCGGATCTCGCCTGTACGTCTGCTGTGGCACAGGCGCGCACAACGGCGCCATCGGTCCATGCCGTTCTCACGATCGGCGGCGACCTCGACGAAATCGCGATCACCGCTGATAGTCGCGCGGCCGGCGTCACGGTCGCGGACGAGGCGCCCGCGTTCATCATGTACACCTCGGGCACGACGGGCTTCCCGAAGGGCGCGGTGATCACCCACCGCAACCTGTACCTGCACGCGCTCAGCGTGATCGCCACACTCGGCCTCCGAAGTGACGATGACTGCTGGATGGCGCTCGCACCGCTGTTCCACATCGCGGGCGTCTCGGGCATGCTGCCGACATTCCTCACCGGTGGCAGGGTCATCATTCCACCGTCCGGCGGATTCGACCCCGAGGCCACCGTGCGGACGATCGCCAGGGAACGGGTCACGTCGTGCTGGATGACGCCGGCGCAATGGCAACAAGTCTGTGCCCTGCCAGACCTCAGCTCACGGGACCTCAGCGGGCTGTGCTGCATCTGGTGGGGCGCGGCGCCCGCGTCGACAACGTTGCTGCGCAACATGACCGACGCCTTCCCGCAGGCCGAGATCATCGCCGCATTCGGGCAGACCGAGTGCAGCCCCATCACCTGCCTGCTTCGCGGTGAAGACGCCATGCGCAAGATCGGTTCGGTGGGAACCCCGATGTTCAACGTCGAGGTACGCGTCGTGGACGACGAGATGAACGACGTCCCCCAGGGCGAGATCGGCGAGATCGTCTACCTCGGACCGCTGATCATGAAGGAGTACTGGAACAAGCCCATCGAAACCGCCGGAGCCTTTCATGGCGGTTGGTTTCATTCCGGTGACCTCGTCCGGCAGGACGGCGACGGCTACATTTACGTGGTCGACCGGAAGAAGGACATGATCATCTCGGGCGGAGAGAACATCTACAGCGCCGAGCTGGAGAACGTCCTGGCCGCCCACCCCAAAGTCGCCGAGGTGGCGATTATCGGAGTGCCCGATCCGAAATGGGGTGAGACCCCGATGGCGGTGATCGTGCCGCACGACCCCGCCGATGCGCCGAGCGACGCCGAGATCGAGACGCACTGCCGCGCGCATCTCGCCCCCTACAAACGTCCTCACCACGTGGTGATCGTGGATGCATTGCCGCGCAACGCCAATGGCAAGGTGCTCAAAACCATTCTGCGGCAACGGTACGGCGCGGTGGACTCCTATGATGCTGGCCCAGCCGACACTCCCCTGCTGGACGAGACAATCGGGGTGAACTTCGAGCGCACCGCCATGGCCTACCCCGACGTCGAGGCGCTGGTCGACGTAGCCGGCGGCCGGCGCTGGACATACGGCGAGTTGAACGCGGAGATCGACTGTCTAGCACGCGCTTTAATGGCCAGTGACATCCAGCGCGGCGATCGAATCGGTGTCTGGTCACCCAACTGCCCGGAATGGACGATTCTTCAGTACGCCACAGCGAAGGTCGGCGCAATCCTCGTCGCGATCAATCCCGCTTACCGCAGCCACGAATTGTCCTACGTGCTGCGGCATTCGGGCACTCGGCTGCTGGTGTCGGCGACGGCGTTCAAGACATCGGACTATCGAAGCATGGTAGACCAAGTACGTTCCGAGGTTCCCGAGCTGGCCCTTCAATTGAAAGAGGTCGTGTTCCTGGGGACCACCGATTGGGCACGGCTAAGGCAGCGCGCTGACACAATGTCCGACGAACAACTACGGTCTCGAATGGCCACGCTATACCCGTCCGACCCGATCAATATCCAATACACCTCGGGCACCACCGGTTCGCCCAAAGCCGCCACGCTGTCGCACCTCAATATCCTCAACAACGGCTTTTTCGTCACCGAACTCATCGGGCTCGCTCCCAGGGAACGGTTATGTATTCCGGTGCCCTTCTACCATTGCTTCGGGATGGTGATGGGCAATCTGGGCTGCACCTCCCACGGCGCCACCATGGTCATTCCGGCACCGGCTTTCGATCCCGCCGCAACGTTGGAAGCGATCGAAAAGGAATGCTGCACCGGCCTATACGGCGTGCCGACGATGTTCATCGCGATACTCGGCCACCCCGAACTCGCTGATCGCGATGTGTCGTCGCTGCGGACCGGGATCATGGCAGGCGCCTCATGTCCGGTAGAGGTCATGAGGCGCTGCGTCAACGAGCTGAACATGTCAGAGGTGGCTATCGCCTACGGCATGACCGAGACTTCCCCGGTGTCTTGTCAGACGCTGATCGACGACGACCTGCATCGGCGAACCGCAACGGTGGGGCGGGCGCATCCGCACGTCGAGATCAAGATCGTCGACCCCGACACCGGCGAGATCGTGAAACGGGGTCGGCCCGGTGAACTGTGCACCCGCGGCTATTCGGTGATGGTGGGCTACTGGGGCGACGATGACAAGACGCGCGACCTCATCGACGACGACGGCTGGATGCACACCGGTGATCTGGCGGTCATGCAAGACGACGGGTATTGCGTGATCGTGGGGCGCATCAAGGACATGGTCATCCGCGGCGGCGAAAACCTGTACCCGCGAGAGATCGAGGACTTCCTGCACACTCACCCCGACATCGACGATGTGCAGGTGATCGGCGTTCCCGACGACAAGTACGGCGAGGAACTCTGCGCCTGGATCAAGATGCGGCCGAACCGTCCGCCGCTAGACGCTGACGCCGTGCGGGCCTTCTGCTCCGGAAAACTGGCGCACTACAAGATTCCGCGCTATGTCCACATCGTTGACGACTTCCCGATGACCGCCACCGGAAAGGTCCGCAAGGTGGACATGCGGACGGAATCAGTGCGCTTACTAGGCTTGTGAAAGCCTATGCGCCCGCCGCCAGCGCCGCGTCGTAGTTGGGCTCCTGCGCGATTTCTGGCACCAATTCGGTGTACGCGACGTTACCGTCGGCGCCAATCACTACTATCGCCCGGGCAAGCAGCCCCGCCATCGGACCGTCGGTGATGGTGACGCCGTAATCGTCGCCAAAGCTGTCACGGAAAGCCGACGCCGTCTTGACGTTCTCGATACCATCCGCGCCACAGAATCGGGCAAACGCGAACGGTAAGTCTTTCGACACGCACACCACAGCGGCACCGCTTGCGGCGGCGCGCTCGTTGAAGGTCCGCACGCTCGTCGCGCAAACCGGCGTATCCACGGACGGGAAGATGTTCAGCACCACGGGCTTACCGTGGTACTGCTCGCTACTGACCGCCCCCAGGTCGCTGCCGGTCAGCTTGAAGGCCGGGGCCGGCGATCCGACGGCAGGCAGCTCGCCGACAGTATTGATCGGGTTTCCACGCAACGTTATCTGTGCCATGCGCACAGTCTGCCAAGCCCGCCGCGGGCGCCATGGGCCAGGTCCGCATGTCCTAATCAGTGGGGTGCATGGCGTAGACGACATGCCCCGGTCTGGCCAACACTGAATCCATGGTTCGCAAGGTGGTGATCGTCGGTTTTCCCGGCGTGCAGGCGCTCGACGTAGTGGGGCCACACGACGTATTTGCCGGCGCATCGCTCCTAACCGACGGCGGATATGACGTGGTCATGGCCTCAATCGACGGCCAAGCGGTGACCACCGCGACCGGCCTGGCCTTCGTGGCCACACCGCTTCCCGACCCGAGCGACACCATCGACACCGTCGTGCTGCCCGGCGGCGGCGGTGTCGACGAATCGCGGACCAATGCCGAGCTCGTCGGCTGGATCAAAGCCATCGCCGGAAATGCCCGCCGCATTGTCACCGTCTGCACCGGCGCGTTTCTTGCGGCCGAGGCGGGGCTGCTGGACGGCCACCGGGTGACCACACACTGGGCGTTCGCCGGGCGATTGGCCCGCGAATTCCCCGCCATCGATGTCGATGCCGATCCGATCTTCGTCCGTAGCTCGGAAACCCTATGGACAGCCGCGGGTGTCACCGCGGGAATCGACCTCGCCCTCTCGCTGGTCGAGGATGACCACGGCACCGAGGTTGCGCAGACGGTCGCCCGCTGGCTCGTGCTGTATCTGCGCCGCCCCGGCGGGCAGACACAGTTCGCGGCGCCGGTGTGGATGCCGCGAGCCAAACGGGCGCCTATCCGCGAGGTGCAGGAGGCTATCGAGGCGCGGCCGGGCGGCCCACACAGCATCGATGATCTGGCCCGCCGGGCGGCGATGAGCCCGCGCCACTTCACTCGGGTATTCACCGCCGAGGTCGGTGAGGCGCCCGGCCAGTACGTCGAACGTATCCGCACGGAAGCCGCGCGCCGGCAGTTGGAGGAGACCGACGACACCGTCGTCGCGATCGCTGCCCGGTGCGGCTTCGGTACCGCGGAAACCATGCGGCGCAACTTCCTTCGCCGCGTCGGTATTTCACCTGACCAATACCGCAAGGCTTTCGCCTAGACCGAGAGGACGACACCGATGACCCAAATTGCACTTGTGGCCTATCCGGGATTCACCGCGCTGGACATGATCGGCCCGTACGAAGTGCTGCGAAACTTGCCGGGCGCAGAGGTGCGGTTCGTCTGGCACGAGACAGGACCGATCACCGCCGATTCCGGCGTGCTGGTCATCGGCGCTACCCATACGCTGGTTGAAACCCCTTCGCCCGACTTGATTCTCGTTCCCGGTGGTCCATCCACTCCGGTGCACGCACGTGACGAGGCGCTGCTCGATTGGCTGCGCCAAGCCCACCAGACCGCCAAGTGGACGACGTCGGTCTGCTCCGGTTCGGTGATCCTGGCGGCTGCCGGCCTGCTCAAGGGTCGGCGCGCGACGTCGCACTGGCTGACCGTTCCTGCGCTGAAGGCATTCGGGGCTATCCCCGTCGCCGACGAGCGAATCGTGCGCGCGGACAACGTCGTCACGAGTGCGGGCGTGTCCGCGGGACTCGACCTTGCGCTGTGGCTGGCCGGCGAGATCGGCGGGGAAGGCCGCGCCAAGGCGATCCAACTGGCGATCGAATACGACCCGCAGCCACCGTTCGACTCCGGTCACATGTCGAAAGCGTCAGCGAGTACGAAAGCGGCTGCGACGGCGCTACTTTCCAGGGACAGCGTCAAACCGGCCTATCTGGCAGCGATGACGATGCTCGCATGGGAGCAGGCGCTGACGGCGGTCCGGTACCGTCGGCGCAGGCCACAGCCGCGTCCGTCGGCGGTGTAGTTACGTCTTGGGCTGCAGGATCTTGTCGGAGGCGAGCTGGCCGCCGGCCTGCATCCAGGCGGCCACGACACGGGGCGCATCCCGGTTGGGGTTGTAGATGTCTTCCTCGCTGGAAAACAGTCCGTTGCCGGCGTAGACCAGCCGGGTCCAGTTCGGGAACCAGAACGGCTCACCATTCGGGTCCGTCGGGTGGTCGAGCAGATTCTTGATCATGAGCACGACAGCGTCGTTGTCCTCGTCGTAGGCAATCCAGTCGGACGGAAATCGCATGTGCGGGAACGGGGCCATGACGGCGACGATCCAGTCCCGGACTGCCTCTCGCCCGTGAAAGACCCCATAGTGATGCTCGGTGTAGACAACATCCTCGGTGAATAGATCCGCAAAAGGCCGCCAGTCCCCCGACGCGCTGCATCCTTCGACGACGGTTGTGTAGTGCCTGACGGCTTGCTCGATTTCGGCCCTGGTGAATTTGCCCATGGCGGACACACTAGAACGTGTTTCGGTTACAGATCACTCGTCTGGATAGGGAAATCGAATGAATGTCTTGGAGTTGTTTGACTTGCACGGCAAGAGGGCGCTCGTGACCGGGGCATCCAGCGGCATTGGCAAGAAAGTGGCACAGGCATACCTGCAAGCCGGCGCTCAGGTGGCGATTGCGGCGCGACATTCTGAGGCTTTAGACAGCGTCGTCGGCGAGCTCGCGGCAGCCGGCGAGGGCACGGTGGTACCGGTCCCTTGCGACGTGACACAACCGGATCAGGTGTCCGAAATGCTGGACCGGGTGACCGCGGTGTTGGGTGGCGTCGACATAGCGGTCTGCAATGCGGGCATCGTCGCGGTGAACGGGATGCTGGACATGTCGCTGGAAGAGTTCCAGCGCATCCAGAGCACCAACGTGAACGGTGTGTTTCTCACTGCCCAGGCCGCGGCCAGGGCAATGGTCCGGCAGTGTCAGGGTGGGGTGATCATCAACACCGCCTCGATGTCTGGCCATATCATCAACGTCCCGCAGCAGGTCGGCCACTACTGCACGTCCAAGGCGGCGGTCATTCACCTGACCAAGGCCATGGCCGTGGAATTCGCACCGCACAACATCCGGGTGAACAGCGTCAGCCCGGGCTACATCCGCACCGAACTCGTCGAGCCATTAGCGGAGTATCACCGCCAGTGGGAGCCGAAGATACCGCTCGGCCGAATGGGCCGGCCTGACGAACTCACCGGCCTATACCTGTATCTGGCCAGCGAGGCGTCCAGTTACATGACGGGTTCCGACATCGTGATCGACGGTGGATATACCTGTTGGTGAGTAGAGCCGGGTCACCGAACGACGCAGGGGCGGCCGAATCGGGTGCGCACACCAGGTGAAAACAGGGCGCGCAAACGCTCGCCGGCGGGTCGCACCATGCTGGCGTCCAGTAGCTCGCAGTCCAGCTCGACGATCTCCGCGGCGCGCAACGGCCACGGTCCGTGCTCGTTGGGTACCCACCAAGTCCGCCCGGCCTTGCGAGTATGTGCGCCCCATCGGGCGGTGAGCCAGATCTCGAGCGGTGTCGGTTCAACCACGTCACCAATGGTGATCGTCAACCTGCTGCGCAGGTCGCGCCGGGGCCACCGGCGCACACTTCGATACGTGATGTGGTCTCCCTGCCGCTCCATCCGCATCCGCGCCCAGGTGTATGGGACACCGAGGCCGATCCGGGTGACGGGCACGACCGCCAGCCGAGCCGTTTCCAACGACCGGAAGAGAACGCCGTGTCGGCCGGCGTCATCAATCGAATAAAGCCGGATGTTCGTCTCCAGGAAGCTGCCGAAATACGGAAGCGGAATTGCAGAGCCAACCTTGGTGCTGCTCATGACAAACGGGACTAACCCGACGTAGGTCATCCCGTCGGCGAACACGTCGGGTCGGGTTCCGCGCGGGTACATCGCTTCGACGCTCTCGGGTCGCACCGGCCAATGGATGAAGGTCAGGTCGCGCCAGCGCTGGTCGAAGGTAACCGGGCCAGGAAGTGGTGGCGGAATGACCGGGTATCCCGCAAGGCTTTGGCTCCCAGCGGGTTCGGCGGCCGACGAACCAGGTGTCACGGTCATCTGACCATGGTGCCACCCGGACGGGCGCGCGGGGTTCAACCCGTTACGAGCCGCCGATGATCCACTGCCGTGCCTGCTCGACCTGCCCGGCGGGAAAATGCCGGACCTCGGCTGACACAAAGTGCGATGTCAGGTGCTCGGCGACATCCCCGAGATGAGAATCGGTGACGACGGCGATTTTTTTGACGTGCTTCTGATGATCCCGAACAAACCGGAAGTGGGTGACCATGGCCCCGAAACTGTCCCAGCCCGGGAACGAGGAGACGTTGAGAATGAGGCCGGCGAGGTCGCCGTTGGCCTCGATATGGGGGTCAACGGCCTTTGCGAGTTCGACGAAATCATCCTTATCGAGGGCTGATGTCGGTCGCACCTCCAGGATGGAATGCTCGGTGTCCAGGTCGTAGTCGATCATGGCGTGCTCCTAGAGGATCGTTGTGTCTAATCACCGAAGCTGGCGATGCCGTCATGATGCCCATAGCCGGCGTTTGCCGATAAGAGGCCAAAGTCATCGACGAAGGGGCACCGGCTGCGCGGCCTACCTCTCTATCTCGCCGGAGATTCCACGCTCGATGCTGGCCTGTGTCGTGGTTGGCAATACGAGAAGGCCGTCGAGTTCTTTGCGGGCCAAGTCGTAGGCATTCTGGCGTTCCTGTGGCGCTGCGGCGGAGTCCGACGCCAGCCGCAATAGGCTCTGAGCGCGCGTAATCCGCTGCTGGTCTTCTCGGGAAAAGTCGTTGCGGCGTCTACGTATCGCCTCCGCCTCAGCGATGTTGAATGCGGTCACATAGTCCTCGACGGCGGCCATGTATTGCGCGGCCGCTTCCCGATCATCGAGGAGATCTTCGGCTTTGACTGGGCGTAGGAAGTCGGCCCGGAGCTTGGCTTTGTGGAAGCTGATCGTGAGCGGATCGCGCATGTCGGTCATGAGTGGGAAGTCGAGAAGCTTGGCGACGTCGAGCTCATACTCGAGCCATCGTGCGTCGGTGCGGCCGTGCTCTTCGACGACGCGTCGCAGCGAGCGCCACTGGGCGGCTTGATTGTTGCCGGCGCCTGCCGTGGTCACGGCGTGTGGCGTGTGCACCCCGCCGAAATCCTGCGGTTCCTCGGCTCGCCGCCTGTTGGCAGCGAACGCCTTTACCGCTCCGATGATCAGGCCTGCCAGCGGCACGAGCACAATCAGCAGTTCCGCCAACCGGAATAGCAAACCCACATGGCCAGGATGCCATCCCCGGACCCGTGCGGTGAGGGCTCACCTGCGCCTCACGTTGCGAGTTGTGGTTGGGGTGTGATCCTCAGGGCGTATGCGGGCCACACGTCCAGGGCGTCGGGGAAAGTGACGTTGATGCGGTCGTCGGTGCTCTCGTGTTCGAGGGTGCCGCCACCGAGCAGTTCGACGGTGGTATCTGAAGTGCCCAGCAAGCCGCGTAGACCGACGCGGCGCTCGCCGGGCGCCTGTAGGAACGTCACATACACGGCGTCATCTGTTTGGGTGAAACGCAGCGGGGTGCCATCGGTGGCGGTGGCCTCCGCAGTGGTCCACGGCCGGGTGTCGAAATAGGCCTCACCGGTCACGTCGAGCCACGCGCCCAAGTCGCCGAGCAGCTTTGCCTGCAGTTCGGGGATCGTCCCGTCCGGGTACGGTCCGATGCCGAGCAACAGGTTGCCGTTCTTGCTGACCAGGTCGGCGAACGACCGCGCGAGATCGGTGAGGGACAGAATTTCGTCGGGCCCCTCCTGGCGGTTGTTCCCGAACGAGTGCCCTACACCACGGGTCGATTCCCACTTGTAGGGTTTGATCTCGTCGTACTGGGCGTATTCCGGCGTGCGGAAGTCGTGGTGAAAGCCGGTCGGGAAATCAAGGCCCCGTACCCGCTCGGGAAGGTACCTCCAGAGCGCGTTGGCGAGGCCGAGACCGCCCCTGACCAGCGGTTCCACGCCAGGGAGTTTCGGCAGTCGCAGCTGTGCCCAGCGGTCGTTGATGACCCCTTCGGGCACTTGGTTGTAGTAGTGCGCAAACAGCGCGGCGAGGTTCGACTGCGGCGGGTAGCCGATGTCGTTCCACAGCACCGACGGCTGGTAGCGGTTGATGAGCTCGCGGATGTGGTTATCCGCGTACCCGGCGTACTCGTCGGTCTGGACGAGTGAGCTCGCCATTCCCGGGAGGTCGGTGATGACCGTCGGGTTGAACGTCCAGTCGTACCCGCCCGAGTAGTACAGACCCATCTTCATGTCGCGGTTGCGCACCGCGCTCGTCAGGTCGCCGACGAGGTCGCGGTCGGCGTGCCAGGCTTCCTTGTACGGATTGGGGTGCCGGCTCGGCCACAACGTGAACCCGTCGTGGTGCTTGGTGGTCAGCACCACATAGCGGGCATGTGCCTGCTTGAAGAGATCGGCCCAGGAGTCGGGGTCGAACTCTTTTGCCGCGTTGTTGAACATCGGCTTGAAGTCGTTGTAGGAAAAGTCGGGGCCGTAGGTCTGGCGGTGATGCAGCTGCGATGGGCTGCCCGGAATCTGGATTGTGTTCCAATACCACTCGGCATACGGGTTGTGCTTCAGCCAGTACCTGGGCCCCTTCGTCGCCATCAGCTCCTGCGTGTCGGCCTCAAGAGGGGCCCAGCCGGGCACCGAGTAGAGGCCCCAGTGGATGAAGATGCCGTACTTCGCGTTCTTGAACCACTCGGGCAAGGGATGCGTGGCCAGCGATTTCTTGGTCGGTGCGTAATCAACCATCCTCGCACCCTACGTAGGCCGAGCGGCGCCGACGGGCGGAATATGCCCTGTAGGGCATTCGTTGATGGTGGTGTTGTCCCACGTGAAAGGATCGCCGCGATGACCGTCGCCGACACCCCCACCCCAGTGGTGAGCATGCCCCGGATCGGAGATCCGGCTCCGGAATTTACCGCCGTTACCACCCAAGGGCCGGTGAATTTCCCTGGCGACTACGCCGGCAAGTGGGTCATCTTCTTCTCCCATCCGGCGGACTTCACCCCCGTATGTACGAGCGAATTCATGACGTTCGCATCGATGCAGCAGGAATTCGCGGCCTACAACACTGAGCTGGTGGGATTGTCCGTTGACGGTATCTACAGCCATATCGCCTGGTTACGCACGATCAAGGACAAGATCACTTTCCGCGGCATGCACGACGTGGAGGTTAACTTCCCACTCGTTGAGGACGTCTCGATGGAGATCGCTCAAAAGTACGGGATGATCATGCCGGGCGAGGACTCGACCAAGGCGGTGCGTGCGGTCTTCGTCATCGACCCCAGGGGCGTGATCCGAGCCATCACCTATTACCCACACAGCCTCGGTCGCAACTTCGACGAGTTGCTGCGGGTGATCAAGGCATTGCAGACGGCCGACCATTTCGATGTCGCGACACCGGCTGACTGGCGACCCGGTGATCGGGTGATCGTGCCCCCCGCGGGCTCGTGCGGCACCGCCAAGGAGCGCATGGACGGCCACGCTGAGGGCGTCGAGTGTGACGATTGGTTCTTCTGCACCAAGGAGCTCACCGCTGACGAAATCGAATCTGGCATCCGAGTCCAGGGCCGGGTCTGAGGACCCGTAGGCGGACACGGTCGCGACATGCACTGGCTGGCAAGCGATCAGCAGAGGTACGTGTCTGAATCCGCGCGCTGCCCAGAGTGGGCAAAGATCGGCAGGTTGCGCCCAGCATGTCGATAGCCTTGTGCCCGCAACGCACCGGCGCACGTGCCGGGAAGTGCCCGACGACGATCCATATGACTTGGGTTGTTCTGGTAGCGACGCCGAGGTTCGAGCCGCCAGGTGACGTCAGTTGCTCTCGAGGTGGCCAAGCGACGAGACCCGTCCTCATAACCGGACGGTGACGAGATAGAACACCAGGGCCCATGCCGCATTGATGAGCAATACCAGCGCGATTCCTCGGACGTTCGTACGCGGCTGCGGCGCATCCGGTCTGGGTTTGAGCCACCAACCCAGGATCGGGTTGCTGTAGTACGGCATGGTGACGTAGCTCATCACGAAGCTCGACAGCAGGTTGCCCACCAGTATCCCAGACCACAGCGGCAGGTGCAGCGGCGTGATGAGCAGCGTCAGCAACACCACGGTGGGATAGAGCCCCATCCACACCGCAACCGAAGTCTTGAAATCTGAAGGCGCCGGGGCGGTCTCGTCGCCGAATACGAACCAGTTGCCGAACGAGTGGTCGATCTTGCGCATCTTGAAGTCGCTAAAGTGGGCATGGCGCAGAAGTTGCTTGCGGGCATCGGAGGTCAGCCAGGCGTCCAGATGCTCGGGGGTGTCGGATCTATAGCAGATGGTCCACTCGTCCTGCAGTCCCTCGACCGGGCGGAGCACCTCCGCGCCCCGGAAGCCCGGGAACCTGCTTTGGGCCGCCAGAACCTTCTTCTGCTACGCCTGGAACTCGTCACCCCGCGCTTCGGGCACCCGGTGTGTCACAACGACGGTGATCAACGCATCGTCGGCTTTCGTCCTGCGCGCGATCACCTGCCGTGTGCCTGGTCCGTCGAACATCGCCACCGCCTCGTCGAGGAGGGCTTGACGGGTCGAGCTATTGATCCAGCTCTGGGCGTTCGCAACCGAATCGAAGCGGTAGATGGTGATCCAGTCGGGTTGCGCCCCGGTGGGTGGTCGCAGCTCCGAGCCGAGATAGCCCGGGTAGCGCGACGCCGCGGCATCGACCTTCTTCCGCCATGCCACGTAGTCGTCCTCGAAACCGGGCCGTATTGCCTGACCGATGATGACGGTCACCACACCATCGCTTGGCTTTGAGCATCTCGGGCCAGCGATATGACCCGATCTCGTCGTCACCAGTCGCCTTATGGGCCATTAGTACGGGTGTTTGTTCGGGCGGTGATCCCAGGCATCGTAAGCAGCCTTGGCCAGCTCGGGTCGGAATTGCTGGATCTTGATACAGCGTTCGTTGTACGGTCTGGCGAAATCGGCGTATTGGAACTCGTCGTTGAACCCGATCCTGCTGGTTGACTGGAGATCGTTGGCGAAATAGACGGCATCGATACGCGACCAATAGATCGCGCTCATGCACATCGGGCACGGTGCCGCGCTGACGTAAATATCGTGGCCCATAAGCATTTTCGCCCTTTCCGGCACGCTATCAGCGGAGCTCTCGGGGCGCGGTACGAGCTCGAGAATAGAGTCGTTGACGTGATCGACGGAGATCGACGGTGCCTCGGGATTCAGGGTCGCGCATGCTTTGCGGATCGTCTCGATCTCGGCGTGCGCGGTGATATCACCGGTCAGTAGAACACGGTTCTGGCCACGCGCGACGATGGCGCCATCTTTGACGATCACCGCTCCGAAGGGGCCGCCCCAGCCATTGTCAACCGATTCTTTGGCCAGCCGACACGCCTCAGCCATGAATTCATCCGGTGTCAATGTTCGTTCCCGTCAACAACAATCGGTTCAGCCCTGCAAAGTTGGGCCCAACAGTAGCGCGCATGGCGCCGCGCAGGCTGGAGAATGCAACGAACGTGAAGTGCGGCCCATCCAGCGGAGCAAACCGCGTTCCGCGGCCTGCACAGCAGGGCAAGCGCCAGAGAACCTTTAGCGGGCAATGCCAGAATGACCTATGTCCAAATTGGTGATCGATGGTGCGGCCGTCGCAACGGTCGACGCCGCGGCCGCCGAATTCCGGTCGGGGCACGTCGTCGTCGAGGACGGTTTGATCGTTGCGGTCGGCGGTGGACCGGCGCCCGAGCTGCCCGGGGCAGCCGTCGTCGACGGACGCGGTTGTCTGGCAACCCCTGGATTCGTCAACACTCATGACCACCTCTACCAGTGGATCACCCGTGGCTACGCCCAGGACGGCCCGTTGTTTGAATGGCTGACCGTCTTGTATCCGTTGTGGGGTCGGCTGGATGCCGAGCTGGAATTCGCCGCGGCCAGCGCGGGGCTGGCCAGGCTGGCGCTAACCGGCTGCACGACGACCATGGATCACCACTACGTCTTTCCCCACGCCGGCGGTGACGTACTCGGCGCCGCGATCACCGCAGCGCAACGCATAGGCATCCGGTTCCATCCCACTCGCGGGTCGATGGATCTGGGTGTCTCTTCAGGTGGCCTCCCGCCCGATCACACCGTCGAGGACATCGACACGATCCTGGCGGCCTGCCAGAACGCCGTTGACACGCACCATAACCCCGCGTTCGGCTCGATGCTGCAAATCGCGCTGGCGCCGTGCTCGCCGTTCTCGGTCACCGGCGAACTAATGCGTCAGTCGGCGCTGCTCGCCCGCGACCTCGGCGTGCGCCTGCACACCCATCTCGCGGAGACGATCGACGAAGAGGAATTCTGTCTCGCCCAATTCGGTGCGCGTCCGGTGGACTACGTGGAGTCGCTGGGCTGGCTGGGTGACGACGTTTGGCTGGCGCACTGCGTGCACCTGTCCGACAGCGAGATTGCCAAGTTCGCCGACACCGGGACCGGCGTCGCGCACTGCCCAACCTCCAACGGCCGGCTCGGCTCGGGCATCGCCCGCATTCCCGAGCTGCTGGCCGCGGACGTCGCGGTCGGCCTGGGCGTGGACGGCGGCTGCACCGAGCACCGTGGGCTGGCCAACGAGCTGCGCGAGGCCACGCTGGCGTCCCGGTTCCGCCTGGGCCCCGCGGCGCTCAGCGCACGGGAGGCATTGCGCATGGCCACCGTCGGCGGTGCCCGGTGTCTGGGCCGCGAACGTGAACTCGGATCGCTCGAAGTCGGCAAGCTGGCTGATATCGCGCTGTGGCGGCTGGACGGGCTTGGCCACTCCGACGTCGAGGACCCGGTGTGGGCGTTGGTATACGGTCCGCCCGCCCCGCTGTGCCTGCTCCTGGTCGGCGGGAAGGCCGTCGTCGCCGACGGCGAGTTACGCACCTCCGACACGTCCGCGTTGGCCCAGGAGGCGCGCAAAGCCGCGACGACGCTGCGGCAACGTGGCGACGGCTGAGCTCAGCGCGTCTGTTGGCCTACTTTTCAGATAGGAACCGGACGGCTTTTTCATAGATCAACAGCGCCACGCAGCCCCCCACGCTGCCCGGCGAGTGCCTGGTGCCGGGCGGGTGGACGACGAAGCTGCCCTGCGGATAAGAGCCGTGCTCATCGAATTGGTCGCCTTCGAGGACCAACATGTGCTCATAGCCCACGTGCTCGTGCTCGGCGACGCGGGCGCCGGCCGTGTACCGCAGCAGCACCGCGGATGGCCCGCCATCGCCGTCGTTGTACAACCAGTGTGCGGTCACGCCCGGGCGAAATGCCGCCCAGTCACCTGGCTCGCGCAGCTGCTTCACCTGCTCGAGAAGGTTTGAAAAGACAATGTCGGATGGTGCGGACATGTGCGTGTCTCCTTGCGGGCTGGGCTCGACGTCGGACGAGCCTCCTTGTTTCGCCATGGGAACGGCTCTAGCGGCGGGCACCGGCGCATCGAACCACTTTTGCTCGATCCAGCCTAGGCCGAGCACAATCCAGGTGGTGAACACGAAGGGCGCGGAAACCGTTTGGAGCCCGACGGCGGCGATTGCCGGTATCAGGATCGTGGCGATGAGAGCGCCCAATATAGCGAGCCTGAGCTTGCTGCCGCAGATCAAATACACCGCTACGGCGGTCAACACGCCATTGAATCCGTAGAGGCCGAAGTTGACGCTCGTCGGATCGACATCCCGGTAGTAGTACGAGACCGCGGTGCCGATGACGGCGCCGAGGAAGGCGATTACTGCGTGTCGCCAGTTGCTGAGCAGGATCCCGGCAAGAAACAGGAGCCCCGACCAGATGCTTGGCGAGAAGACCGCTTGGCCGAGGCTGAACAGCACCGCTGTGACGGGATGAAACGTTGTGGCATCGGACGGTCCGGACACGGCCGGCTGGAGAACATCGAGATGCGGCGCCAGGGCGTAGAGGACCCAAAAGATAATCAGGAAGGGCAATGCCAGGATGGGAAACGGCAGGATGCCAACAAGCAGCCGGACCAGCACCACCGCGATCGCGACGCAGACGACGAGCACGCCCCACATCCCGACATTGGTCCAGCTTGTTTGGAAGAAGGCGGGTAGCGAAAGCGCGATCAGACAGGGATTGAGACCCGGAAGCCCGGTCGCAAGAACCGGCCCTCTTTCCCCGAGCGCCATGCGGCCGGCCGGAGCGATGATCGCCGCCACCATAAAATAGGCGGAGGCAACCGGTGATGCGACCAGAACGGCGGCCAGGAAGAACAAGCCGGTCAGCTCGTTGCTCTGAAAGCAAAGCTGCGAACAGCCGCGCAGGACCAGCCGGTAGTACGGGACAACGTTGCCGGTCTCGATCGGCGAACGGATGTCGTCGACGGGCTGGTTGACCGGCGGCTCCACGTCCGTTCTCCACCTAGCGTGTCAAAGAGATGCCAACAGATCCAAGATCTTGTCCGACGTGCCCGTCCAGCCGACGATGCCGCCCTGCGCAACTACAGCCCGCAGCGTCACTTCCTTGAATTCGGGGAAGTAACTGTCCGTCCCATCTTCGACCATCAGGCAGTCGTAGCCGCGATCGTTTGCGCAGCGCATGGTGGTCTGCACACAGACCTCGGTCGTGACGCCGGTGATCACCAGGTTGGTGATGTTTCGGGTCATCAAGTACTCATGAAAGATGGTGCGATAGAACGCATCTTTTCCGGGCTTAGCGATGACCAACTCGCCTTCCACCGGAGCATTCTCGGTGATGAAGTTTGACCCCTCCTCGCCGTCGATCAAGATGCGCCCCATCGAGCCGACGTCGCCGATCTTGATCTTTGGGTTGCCGCGATTGCGCTTCGCCGTCGGAAGGTCGGACAGATCCGGCTTGTGGCATTCCTTGGTATGAATGACAGGTAGACCGGCCTTTCGGAAGGCGGCCTGAAGCGTCGCGATAACCGGAATGCAAGGAGCGACATTCTTGATGTCGTTACCGAGCGACTCGGCGAAACCACCCGGTAGACAGAAATCTCGCTGCATGTCGATACAAACCAGCGCTACATGATTGATGTCGAATTCGTAAGGGAATGGATTCACGTCGATAGCCGGCATGTCTTCCTGCTTCCAAGCCCAGGTCACTGAGCGGGTGGCCGGGGTTAATCAGGCCGTTGAAGGTGCTCGCGAAAATTCATCATGCCATGCCCCAACTGGTGGGTCTGGCAAACAGGCGCAAACAGTAGAGGAAAGATTCCACCGCAGTCGAAACTTCGTCAGACACTCCCAAGCGCGACCACCGTGCCGTTGCGGCCGGCTTGGCTATTTCCAACACTGCCCTGGCGTGAGCAGCGCCGCGGCGCCCAGCATGTGGAAGCTTCTGGGCGAATCGACCTTGGTCGCGATGGTGTTGTTCGTTGGGAGCATGGTCATTGTCGGACATGTGCTGGGTGGGCCCGAACGCCAGTCCGCGGCGGTGTTGGCGTTCGCCAGCAGCTGCCGTCACCCTGCAACCGCGTTGACTATCGCATCGGCGAACTTTCCCAACGCGGACGAACACGGAGCCGTTGCGCTCTACGGTCTGGTCACCGCCGCGATAGGTGGGCTCTACACCTTCTGGATGCGTCGGCGCGCGGCAGCCCCGCAGATTAGCCCTGCCCACCGGGTACAGCGATTCGAGATGCGCAGCGCACAAATCATTTTGGTCTCGGCCCGTGGACATCGGAGATCGGCATCTTGTAGCCGTGCGCAGGTACCGATTGGAAAGCGGGTGCTGATGCATATGCGGCGTAGTTGTCGAAGATCGATCAAAAAGAGCGGATGTCTGGGTATATCTATTCCGGAACCACGCAGCGGAATCCCCATGTCGTCGTGGAAACCAGTGGATCATTCCAGTTCCGATTTGCTGACCGAAGTTGATCGGTATCATCCTCCCACGACCCGCCCCGCAATACGCGGAATTCTCCAGAGGGTGGTCCTGTTGGATTTCGGGTCGGTGATCGGCGGTAGAAATCTTGATCGTACCAGTCGAACACCCACTCCCAGACATTCCCGGCCATATCCAGAACGCCATACGGACTCGAGCCGGAGGGATAGCTCCCGGATCGGGTCGTATCCCCCACGAAGCCGGCATAATTCGCGCTCTCTTTGTCAACGGCATCACCCATGGGATAAGTTCTTCCATCAGTACCGCGGGCGGCGGCTTCCCACTCGGCTTCCGTCGGAAGCCGGCCACCTGCCCATTTGCAGTACGCCTGTGCCTGATACCAGTTGACATGGATGACCGGAAAGTTCGCATACTGTTCGTTGTCGCTTGTGTAATACCTATGCCTCGTAAACGAATCCTCCATTGATGGATTCGTGCAGAAGCCGGATGTAGCGCATTTCTTGTACTGTGCGTTGGTGACCTCTGTTTGATCCATCCAGAAAGCGTCAAGATGGATCCGATGAACCGGTTGTTCATCAACATCGCCGGCAGTGGAACCTATACTGAATTCTCCTTGTGGAATCAAGACCATTGTCATTTGATCCTTGTCACGTATTCGGTTGTGGACTGGCTCAGCCGATGCCGAAACTGTGCCGATATGCGTGAAAGCTCCACCGCAGATGATCAATCCGAGGATAGTCCTAGCCGGTGTTTGCTTCCAAAGGCTTGTCATGTTTCGTTTTCGATTTTCTCTATCTGAGGAAGACATGGCCGCTCCTTCCCTGCCTTGTGGCGACCGATTCTTGCACATTGAATCCAGGTATGCCCGCAACATCGACTTACACATACGCACCCACAGCGGGCTCGAACCGCACCGCCGGTGGGCGCCAGAAAAGCCGGGCACGCGAGGCGCGCCGTCGAGAGCCTCGATCTTGATCGAAAGATCATTCGGTACCGCCCCGTCCGATTTCCGCGCCCGCCGATGCCGGTCTCGCTCGCCCACAACCCGATCCGGTAACATAGCGGCACCGCTTTTCCGAAGGCAGGTGCGGCGTGTTCAGAACGGTCCCAACGGCAACCCCGTCGGCAGTCGTCGGCAAGACCTACTCACTGCGTGAATTAGCAGCTGCGGTCCGCCGCTTGGCGCCGCTGGCCCATCACGCGGGAATGGTGTGGGTACTCCGCCAGATTGATCCAGCCTTCCGCGAGGAGATCATGCTGACTGTCGCGCAGACGAACAGCTGCCGCTACTGCAGCTATGTTCACCAGGAGTGGGCGATTCGGGCCGGCGTCTCCGATGAGGAGATTGCGCAACTGGAAGCCGCTGATCCAGCAACCTTCGATCGCGCCAAATGGAGCGCCTTGGCCTATGCCAGGGCGCTTGCCGAGGCCGACTTCGGCCAAGTGCCGGAGGAGATTTCGCAAGAGGTGGCGAAGTATTACACACGCGGGGACCGGCGCAATATAGGGGCAGTGGCTCAAGTCATGAGCATCGCTAACCGGTCAGCGAACACGGTGGAGGCCTTCCGGTCGCGGCTGCGCGGCGCGCCCGTTTCGGGTTCCCTGCCCGCGGAAATTGCCATCACCTCAGCGCTGATTGCCGTCTCGCCGGCCTTGATCCCCGCGCTCTCGATTTTGCTCCGCAAATCCCCCCAACGACTGCTGCGCGAGTTGCACGCGTATTCCGCTGGCGTCTCGCCCAGTGCCGCGTAGGCAGCTGATGCGGTAATGACTCGCTTGATGAATCAATGATTCACAAACCCGGCCGCAGGGCCACCATGCGCGCGAACGGCGCATGACTGCGCCGGCCAACTCGGGATCTTCAACTCTGTCAGCTACACGAAGTCGGCGCGGCCGAGGGCGCGGGCTGAAGCGTTGTCGCGTGAGCACAGCGCTGCCGCAGTGTCGACCTCGCCGGGCGATGTCCATGCCTTCGGGCGTCGAGAATGAAAACGGCGATGACTAGTTTTGTGTGGATGAAGGCCCTGGAGTCGGCGCCGCAGCGCTACGACCGCGGCATCTCGATGCTGTCGGGCGGGCGGATCACCGAGGCCTACGAGCGCATCGCGGCGTTGGTGGCAGCGCCGGGCAAGCGGATTCTCGACATTGGCTGCGGTACCGGCGGCGTAACGTTGGCCTGTGCTGCTCGCGGTGCTGTCGCGATTGGCATCGATATGGATGCGGGCATGCTGGAGGTGGCGCGAACCAAGCCCGTCCCCGCATCAGGCAGCGCGGAGTTCGTGCAACTGGGCGCGGCGGAGATCGAGGATCGCTTTGCGGCGGGAAGCCTTGATGGGGTGGTGTCGTGTCTGGCGATGAGCGAAATGTCGCCCGAGGAGCAGGATTACGTGCTCCATGCCGCGTATGTGTGCTTGATGCCGGGCGGCGTGCTTGTCATCGCCGACGAGACGACGCCTGAGGCGAGAATTTCGCGCCTGGCCTATCGGCCGCGGCGGCTGCTGGTCGCGGCGGCGACCTATCTGCTCACTCAGACCACGACGCGGCCGATACATGGTCTCTGTCAGCGGGTTCAGGCAGCGGGGTTCTCGATTGTTTCAACGCAACGGATGTGGTCGGACAGCTTCCTGGTTCTCCACGCGGTCAAGGCGCACCCGTGAGAGTCAGCGACGTACCGGAATATCTGCGCGATCGAGCGCTCGGCATGCTGCCGCACCGCGCACCGACCGGACTGATCCGTATCGGAAAGCCGGACCGCCGCTCACCGGTGCTGGTCACTGGTAACTTCGCGCTGACCGTGCGCCGTCTTCGCGATGCATTGCACGGCCATGATGCTTGGCTGCTCGTAGCCAACAGCAAGGGGATCAATGTGTGGTGCGCTGCTAGCGGCGGGCACCTCACCCATCACGACATCATTTCGGTGATCCGCACCTCGCATGTCGCATACCAGGTCGACCATCGGGAAGTCATTCTTCCGCAGCTCTGCGCCACCGGCGTCGAATGCCGCCGGATCACCGAGGCGACGGGTTTCGCCACCCACTGGGGACCGGCGCGGCTCGAAGATCTGCCCGCTTTCCTCGACCGCGGGGAACGGGCAATCGAGAGTGATCGCTTTATGCGCTTCCCGGCGTGGGAACGCATGGAGATGGCGGCGCTGTTGGGTGCACCGATTCTGATTGTCATGCTTGCGGTCTTGGCGGGCGTGTTCGGTTGGGTAACGATGGCAGCGGGCGGCATAGCGGTCGGGCTCTTCGTGTTTGGCTTGTTCGGCCTGCTGCCCTGGCTACAGATTCAAGGGCGCTGGCGCTTTTTCACCTTCGCTGTTTTCGCTGGGGGCGCTGCGGTTTTCGGCTGCGGACTGTTGTTCATGCTCGGCGCGGCGACATCGGCGAACCTGACGGCTGTGAGCGTTGCGTCTTTCGCTGCGATTGCGATTGTCTCGATCGATCTTGCCGGGGTCACGCCCTGGTACGGAAGCTACATCAATACCTTCCACAACGAAGCGCACATCGAACTGGTCACCGACCGCTGCACGGCTGTGGCGGAGTGCGTACAAGTGTGCCCGCGTGACGTACTCGAAATGAACGAGCGCGAGCGCAAGGTGGAGATCAAGAAACCTGACTGGTGCATCCAGTGTGGCGCCTGCATCGTGCAATGTCCGACGGACGCATTGCGCTTTCGATATGACGACGGCCGCGTCGTCGAGGCCCCGACGATTCGCCGGACACGCATGAACATGCTGGGGCGACGCAGCGTCGAAGTCCGCGATTGAGCCCATGGCACTCGCGGGCTGACGCAGAATAGCGTGGCGTGTTCCGGCAGAAGGCCGGACAACGCCAGGACCCGCTGCATGGCCGCATATGGGCTTTCGGCTCTGGGACACCGCTCGTGGACGCGGTTCGATCAGCGACGTCGCGGGATGTGGAGCGACACTATTGCGTTTCGGCAATCCATTCGCGCGCCTTGCCCGCTTCAGCAAGTGAGAACGTGCGTACCTCGGCCGGCATGAGAAAACCGAAGAATCTCATCGTCTGCTTTATCCATTCCACGTCTGTGACCACCGCAATGCGTTCCCAGCGAAGGAAGTGGCTGAAACCCACCCTCGTGTCCTCCCAGGCGGCCGCAGGATCGACCCCGTCGAAGTCCGGTGCGAACTCGTAGTAGATCCGCAGCTTTTCGTGCCGCTTCAGTCTTTCTTCCAGGTCTGGGATCAGCACCTTGTCGTAATCGGCCTTCGTCACATGACCGTGGCACATGATCGCAGCGATGTTGTCAGGAAAGTCCGTCAGCATCTCAATCACAATGTCCTCCATGACAATCGGCATCTTTGATGCGCAGATCATCTCTTCCCTGCGAGCACTCTCCTAGAGTCCAAGGTCACGTAGGAGACATCACAAAGGTAGGGCTGACCGGGGACCCCCGTGAATTGGTCCACGGCGGACGAGAGTTGTTTATCGGTGGATACAGGTGGCAGCGTAGCGGGCAGGCGGTTGGTAGCCCAGGGCAGAATGGCGTCGGTGGGAGACTTCGTCGGCGGGGCCGTTGCGCTCTATTGCTCTCGTTGCTATCGGGGTGCTGTGAGCATTTCAGCCCCGGCGATCTCGGGCCTGCTAGCCGCTCAGACCGGAAATAGCGTGCCGAGGAACAGGATTGTCATACCGGCAGCCATCATCGCCTGACCGAGATTACCCAGGGACTGACCGAGATTACCCAGGGACCGGGACTGAGCCGCCGCGTGCTGCCGTTCGATGAAGAACCTCCATGTCCAGAAAACCGCCGCGACCGCGGAGCCGACCGTACCGAACCAGTTCACCGCGCCGAACCATGCGGGCGATCCGCTGCTTGCCGGCATGTTCATTGCAGCCATGTCCATACCCGGCATCGACACGGGGAGCAGATGACTGTTCATGATGGCGTACATCCAAGCCGTCGCCAGCATCATCAGGCTGTGATACCCATACAGCGCCCACAGGGCGGGCGTCCGGGCCGCAACGACAGCCATGGTCACGAACCACACGGCTGCCAGCAGGAAAAACACTGCAGGTTCCGTCGTCGGCAATCGTGCGCTCCACGGCCAGGCCATCACCGCCATGGCAATTGCCATCACGAAATGCAATCCGTGGCTAATGACAAATGTCCACCGCCGGCGTTGGATGACGATCGTTAGACCACATTCGGCGGCGCTCAGCACGAACATTCCGGTGGCCATCCAACGAAGCGCCAGGTCATGAATCATGCGATATCTGGGCGCTGAGATCGGGAGAAGTCATGCAGTTCGGAATCGATGGTTATTCGAGTCCCTGTCATGCGTCGCGGCCAAAGCGGCGTAGCCGCAGCGAGTTTGTCACCACGCTGACAGAGGAGAGCCCCATCGCGGCACCCGCAACGATCGGGTTCAGCACGCCGAGTGCGGCAAGCGGGATGGCGGCGGTGTTGTAGCCGAAGGCCCAGCCAAGGTTCTGGTAGATCGTGCGCAGGGTCTGCCTCGACAGCTCGATCGCAAGGACAACGCCGTCGAGCCGGCCGGACATCAGTGTGATATCGGAGGCCTCGATGGCCACGTCGGTACCGGTGCCGATCGCAATGCCCAGATCGGCCTGCACCAGTGCGGGGGCGTCGTTGACGCCATCGCCGACCATCGCAACCACCCGGCCCTCGTCCTGGAGCCGGCGAATCTCGCTGACCTTGTCCCCCGGCAACACCTCGGCCAGTACGCGGTCGACGCCGACCTGCTGAGCGATCGCGGCAGCCGTAGCGGCGTTGTCGCCAGTGATCATGGCGACCTGCAGCCCCATGGCATGGAGCCGACGGACCACGTCGGCGGCGTCGTCTTTGACCGTGTCAGCCACGGCGAGCACGCCCACAACCTGGACGTCGCGGGCGACGAACACCGCGGTGCGGCCCTGCTCTTCGAGCTCCGCGGCCGCCGCGGCAAGGTGGTCGGGCAAAACCAAATCGTGCTCGTCGACCAGCTTGCGCCGTCCGACCAGCACAGCATGGCCGTCGATCTCGGCCCGCACCCCGTGCCCGGCCAGATTGGCGAACGCCGTAGCTGCCGGAATCTCCAATCCCCGCTCGCGTGCACCATCGACGATCGCCGCGCCGATGGGGTGCTCGGAGCCCGACTCGACGGCGGCGGCGAGCCGCAACACCAGATCAGGCTGCCTTCGCTTGCCGGCAATCACATCGGTGAGCCGCATCTGGGCGCGCGTGAGGGTGCCGGTCTTGTCGAACACCACGGTGTCGATCTTCTTCGAGGCTTCCAGCACCTCGCCGCCTTTGACCAGAATCCCCATGTCCGCGCCCCGGCCGGTGCCGACAATGATCGCCGTCGGGGTGGCCAGCCCCAGCGCACACGGGCACGCGATGATCAGCACCGAGACCGCCGCAGTCATGCCAGCGACCGGGTTGGCTGCGATCAGCGCCCACCCGGCAAACGTCGCGACGGCAACACCGATGACGACCGGGACGAACACCGCCGAGACCCGATCAGCCAACCGCTGCACCGGAGCCTTGCCGCCCTGTGCCTGCTCGACCAGGCGCACAATCTGGGCCAGCGCGGTGTCGGCCCCGACGGCGGTGGCGCGCACGGTCAGCAGCCCATCGGTGTTGACGGTTGCCCCAACAACGCGATCACCCACCGTTTTCTCGACGGGGACGGATTCGCCGGTGAGCATCGATTCATCGACGGCGGCGCGCCCGTCGATGATCTCGCCGTCGACCGGGATCTTCTCCCCGGGCCGTACCAGCAGCAGGTCTCCGACTTGCACCTGCTCCACCGGCACAAGCAGCTCTTGGCCGTCGATGAGCAGGCAGGCTTCTTTGGCGCCCATCTCCAGCAGCTTGCTGATCGCCTCTCGCGTCTTGCCGTGGGCTGTGGCTTCGAAATAGCGGCCCAGCACCACGAACGCGATGATCAACGCCGCGGTGTCGAAGAACAGCGGCCCGCCAGCGAACAGCTGATAGGTGGAGTAGATGAACGCGGTCAGCGTACCCAGCGCAATCAGCGTGTTCATGTTCGCGGTCCGTGCCCGCGCCTGCTGCACGGCCCCGACAAGGAACGGCCACCCGGCCACGAATTGCACCGGTATCGTCGCGGCAAATGCCAACCACCCCGCCCACGGGTAAGCGCCGAAGAACATCGTCAAGCCAGACGCCAGCAACCCCAATGGCCACGCTATCCACACCCGCCGCAACCAGAAGCGAATCCCACTCTTGGCCTCCTCGCGCGGCGACAACCGTGTCGCGGTAACCGGCTCAAGCGGATAGCCGATACGATCCAGCGCCGCCCGCAGCCTCTCGATCTCCGGCGGACGATCTGGCTCGTCACGGCGGAGGCCCAACAGCGCTTGCGCGATCCCGCCGACGACTTTCCCGACAATGCCGCCGTTGCCGATATCAGTCGAACGCGCGGCACGTGCGGGTTGCGACGGCGCAGACACGTGTTCGGCATCCGCGATTGCCGACAGCACGGCAGCGGTGTCGCATTGGGTGCGCGAATACCAGATCACTACCGATGCCGTTCGCGGATAGGCGCGCACGGCGCGCACACCGGTCACCTTGCCGACCGTCTCCTCGATCGCGGCGCCCCGGGCCGCGTCGAACGCAAACCCGTTGGCATGTACACGCATCCGCCCCCCTGCAGCGGATACAACGGCCAGCTTGATGCTCGCATCGGGCGGAGCTTCAGCGGTCCGCATCGTCACCCTCAGGAATAACAGTCACGGCTGAGTCCGCCCCCGTCGGCGGTGGAACTTCCTCCCCGACGCGCTCTACCGCTTCGGCGAGCACGTCGGCCACCGCCAATCGAGCCCGCTCGGCGGTCTCCTTGGTCTTGCGCTCGGTTTTTCGCGCAACGCGCAGGCCCAAGGTGGTAGCGGTCACCGATGCCTCACGCCATGGGGCCTTCGCCAAAGCCTCATACGCCGCGGCCCCCACCACGCCGGTCACCATCGCTGGCACCGCCTTCGCCAAAAGTCCATGCCATGCCGTCATCTCGAACGCTCCCTTCATGTTTGTTGCCCTACAGAGTTCTGGACAGGCGCAGTCCCGTGCCGCCAGGTCTGCCCCTTGGACCGCAGCCATCGCAGCGGTTGGTGTGACATCTCGATCACCTGCTGAACGTGTCTCAACCAATTGCTGACACCGAGAATTTGGTGGTCGTCATATCGCGCCCACGGCCGGCACCGCCACGTCATCAGTCGTTTCGCCGACCGCGGCACCGATCAGCTGGGCCTGCGGGCCCGTAAGCGCAGGCGTGAACTTGACCGCATCAATCAGTTCGTCAATCGCCGCGTGTCCGCGGCCGTCCAGCACCGCCATCGAAAAGCACGTCTCCAAGTGGTTGTGCAAGATCACCCGATTCGCCCGCTCCAGCGAGGACTGAACCGCTGAGATCTGCTTCATCACATCGACGCAGTACGCGTCGGACTCCAGCATCCGAATGATGCCGTCGAGGTGGCCCCGGATGGTCTTCAGCCGGTTCAGCGCTGCATTCTTCTTGGCCGTCAATTCTTCGCTCATGATTCACACCAACACCGCATGCGTTAACGATACTCCACCCCACCCGGGGTGGGATGGATAGGGGTGGCAATGGGCCTCGGAATATCGCACGATGGCGCGTCGCTCCTGCGATTCCCGCGCATCGAATCGCTGAGCCAGACCCTTCTGCGAAGACTCGCCGGGCGACCGACAAAGCGAGCGCCACGAGTTCAGCCCGTGCGATGCACACAGGGTCAGACGGCTTTGCCGCCTGAGTGGCCCCTGAAATCGGTGACCGATGAGCGTCTGCCGCGGATTGGTGCCTGTGGGAAGGCGCTATTACGCACTCCCCTAGTCATTTACCGGTCAGTCGTTGTCGCGCAACACCTCCGCTGTTTCGCCGTACTACGCTGTCGTTCTAGCGATCTCGTCGAGTGGCGCAATCTCGCTGTTTCATGCCCCAGCTACCGATAGCCCTCAGCGACGTGTCGTTTCGATTCGACGTTCGTATGGGCTCGTTTACAGAATCCCGAAGCCGTTCAGGGCTTTGATTCCGAACCAGATCCCGAACACCAGTCCTACAACGATCATGATCGGTCGGTCATGCTCCTGTAGCCAGCGCAAGATCCGGTCCAGCACGGAGCGCGACCGCTGCGGGAAAAACGCCGCTACACCGATGATGAGCAGATTCACGCTCGCGGCAAGCGCCACGAACAGAACGTAAGAAACGATATTGGCGGCCCGGCCCGACCCGGCGTCGCCGATCACGCCTATCGCAGCCAGTGTGAAAACCCAAGCCTTCACCGAAACCGTGATGACGCCCGCGCCGATGAAGAAGGCCTTGGTGGGCGTCGCCGACGTCAGCATTGTCATCCATTTCGGCGGTGGCGCATCGGGGTCGTCACCGCTGAACAACTCCCGGGCCGCGGTGACCAGAAATAGCAAGGCCACCACCAAAAGGACGGTCGACACGATCCAGCGGTGCGAATGGCTCGAGTCAGCGTTATGCGCTCCCCAATGCAGAATCGTGCCGAAGATGAGGCCCTGCAGCAGACGGGTGCTGATATGCCCGGCGACCCAGGCGCCGGCCGCCCGAAGGCGCGAGGGCGTGCTCAGCAGCATGATCGTGATCACGGTCTCGATCGGTTCCAGCGCGCAACCCAGGATCAGTGGGACAAGACTGCTCCACATGGCGAGCACCGGCCGAGGGTAACAATCCGTCATAGCGTTTCAGCTATTGCGCGCCCAGTGCCGCGCGCATCTCCACTTCGGCAAACGCCGCGGCGAGATCGGTGGGCTGCGGGCGCATGGAGACGTCGATCCGGTCGATACGGCCGGTGAACCGGAAATCCTGCCCGTACGGCGCGACCGGCGAGCCGGTGTCGGTGCCGACGTCCAATGTCTCGCCGCTCATCGAGAATCGGAATGGCACTGTCCGCGCGATGCGGCCGCTGGCCACCGCGGTGTCGTTAACGTGCAGCGACACCGAGGCACCTTTGCCCAGTCCGCCGCCGTCGTACTCGAACGAAAGGCCAAGTACGACAGGGCCTTCCGGCAGTGGCTCGGCTGCTGTAACTGTTGTGAGCTCGTGACCCAGGTAGTTGTAGGTGAAGCGTGGAATGCCGTCTTGCAGATACAAACTCCAACCAGACATCACCCCGCCTATGCAGATCACCACGCCCTGGGCACCGCCCGGCGGGATCTGCAACTGCGCCCGTAGCTTGAACGACGCGCTGGTATAAGACAGCGTCGCGGTTTCGGGGATGCGCACGTGATCGGCGAAGTAGGTGACCGAGGTGCGATCGGCGAGCAGGCTGGGACGGTTGGCGGGCAGCGCACGGGCCAGCGTTGCGTCGCTGAGCGGGTAGACGTCGTATCTACGTGCTTCGGCGTCGAAGACGGCCTTCAACTCGGCGAGCTTGTCGGGGTGTTGCCCGGCGAGGTCGACACCCTGGCTGAAGTCGTCGGCGAGGTGGTAGAGCTCCCAGCGCTCGGTGTCGCCGAACGGGTGGCTTTGGGTTCGGATCCAGGGCAGTCGGCCATGAAAACACGAGGCAATCCAACCCTCGTGATACACAGCGCGATTGCCGAAGATCTCGAAATACTGCGTGGTGTGACGGCTGTCGGCGGCGGCGTCATCGAACGAGTACCGCATGCTGACACCCTCGATCGGCTTCTGCTCGATACCGTTGACGCGCGCGGGCGCCTGGATGCCGGCGGCGTCGAGGATCGTCGGAGTGATGTCGATGACGTGATGGAACTGGCTGCGCAGCTCCCCCGCTGCGCTGATCCCCCGCGGCCACGAGATGGCCAGTCCGTTGCGAGTCCCCCCGAAGTGGGATGCCACCTGCTTCATCCACTGAAAGGGTGCATCCAGCGCCCAGGCCCACCCGACGTTGTAGTGGTTCTCGCAGCGCGCCGTGCCGAAGTCGGCCATGTGCGCCAGCAACCATTCGGGGTCCTCGGGCAGCCCGTTCTGGAACGCCGGTGAGCTCCACGCGCCGTGCAGCGTTCCCTCCGCGGATGCGCCGTTGTCACCGCATACGTAGATGAAAAACGTGTCATCCCACTGCCCGAGTTCGTCGATGGCGTCGATGATCCGTCCGATCTGCGCGTCGGTATGAGCCAAAAAGCCCGCATAGACCTCCATCAGGCGCCGGGCCACCGGCTTGTAGCGGTCGTCGTAGTCCGCCCACGCGGGTATCTGCTCGGGTCGCGGCGTCAGCCGGGCATCGGAGGGAACGATGCCCATTTCGATCTGGCGGGCATATATCCGTTCTCGCAATGCGTCCCAGCCGTCGTCGAATTGACCGGCGAACTTCTCCGACCACTGGCGCCACACCTGGTGCGGACTGTGGGTGGCGCCGGGTGCGAAGTACAGAAAGAACGGCTTGTCGGGCGCCGACGTCTTCTGCAGCCGGATCCAGTCGATCGCCATGTCGGCGAGATCTTCGGTCAGGTGGTAATCGTCGCGGCCAAGGTATGGCTCGACGGGTGTCGTCTGGTCGTAGAGCGCCGGCTCGTACTGCGAGGTGTCGCCGCCCAGGAAACCGTAGAAGCGTTCAAATCCGAGTCCGGTGGGCCAGCGGTCGAACGGCCCAGCGGGGCCGGTCTCCCACGTCGGGGTGAAGTGCGCCTTGCCGAATAGCGCTGTGCTGTAACCGTTCATCCGCAGCACCTGCGCGACCGTGGCGGTGCTCTGCGGAATCACGCTGTCGTAACCGGGGAATCCGTAGGCGATCTCGCAGATAGTGCCCATGTGCGCACTGTGGTGGTTGCGTCCGGTCAACAGTGCGGCTCGCGTCGGTGAGCACAGCGCGGTCGTGTGGAACTGGTTGTAGCGCAAACCTGTGCCGGCAACACGGTCCAGCGTCGGTGTAGGGACCGGGCCACCGAACGTGGAGGCGGCGCCAAATCCGACATCGTCGAGCAGCACGACCACAACGTTCGGAGCGCCGGCGGGCGGGTAGGCGATCGACGGCGTGACCGGGGTGGAATCGGCGGCTGACGGGTTGATGACCCCGTCGAATCGTTCATCCGCGCGTGGTAGGTCGACCATCGAGCCTCCTGATTCCGGTTGCCCGGGTGGTGGGCAGGTCACGTCTGGGGGCGCACCCCCAGCACATCGCGAAACAGCGCCTGTCGCAACGCGAGTTCGCGCGGATCGCTCCACAGGTGAAAACCCAGCCGGTTCATGACGTAGGCGAAGCCGGTACCGGTATCCGGGTCGGCGCATCCGAAGGATCCGCCGAAGCCGGGGGTCCCGAAGGCTTTGTCGGAGGAGCCGAACGCGAAGTGTGGGACGGGCTTACAGAAGCCAAGTGAATATGCCACATCTTCGTGCATCACCTTGTCGCGAACACCCTGGCTTGGCGAGATCGCCGGTGCCGCCAGTCCCTCGAGAGTGGCGGTGCTCAGACCGACATCGGCACCTCCTGAGGCTGCACTTCCATAAATACGCGCCACCGACCTGGCGGTCCCGATGCCGTTGGCCGACGGGATCTCGACCGCGCGGACATCGTCGCGGTTGTAGTCCCCGTTGAACGGGTTGACGCCGCGCGGGACCGCGATTGTGCGGGCTGTCAGGCCAACCGGGTTGAGCGAGGCGCCCAGGAACCCGGGCGGCATCACGCCCAGATGCAGCAGCGTTTCGGCGCGAACCCAATTGTGGACATGGGCAACTCGGCTGCGGTTGACCGAATCCGGCAGCCCAATGTAGAGGTCGAGTCCTAACGGCTCGGCGATCTCGTCGGCCATAAACCGGCCCAGCGTGCGGCCGTCCGGGTCGGTCCGACGGATCAATTCGGATTCATACCAGCCGAGCGTGATCGCGTGGTAACCGTGCCGCGAACCCGGTCTCCACGCCGGTGCTTGGGCCGCGAGGATCGGCGAGAGCCTCTCAGGGTCGGCCACGTCGGCCAGTGTCGGCTTCGGTTTCAGCGCACACAATCCAGCCTGATGTCCCAGGAGTTGGCGGACCGTGACATCACCCTTTCCGGCTTGCGCGAATTCTGGCCAGTAATCGGCGACCTTGGCGTCATAGGAGATGAGTCCGCGGGACACCGCCACAGCCACGACTAAAGCGGCGACCCCTTTGGTCGTGGAAAACATATTTACCATCGTGTCGGGCTGCCACGGCTCCTTTGTCAACCCGTTTCGGTAGCCGCCCCACAGGTCGACAACCTTGACGCCGTCGCGGTAGACGGCGACAGCCGCGCCGACTTCTGCACCGTCGCGAAAAGTGTTACGGAAGGCATCGGCGACCTTTCCATAGCCGGTATCCACGTCGCCGTGGATCAGATCCGCCGACACTGCAACCTTGAGAACCATCGTCGTGCCTCCGAATGGAGGCTAAGTCAGCTGTGTCCGCACGCGGGGCCATTTTGGGCGTTCCGCACAGCTTGGTTAGTGAATGGCGAGGGTGCCGCTCACATATTGCGCGCGGCAGGCCCTGCGGGCCAGCTTGCCGCTGGTGGTGCGTGGAATGGCGCCGGCTGGCAGGAAACGCACGTCGGCGGCCGATAGTCCATGGCGGCGCAACACCGCGGCCCGGATTGCCTCGATCGCCGGCTCCGGATCGGCGCGGATGGTGCCGGCTGCGCGTTCGGCGATGATCACCAGTTGTTGACTGCTGTCCGCAGCATACGAGTCATTCGATCCGGGCAGTTCGTTCGCCGGCACCGCGAAAGCCGTCACGTATCCGCGCCGGACGATCGGCGACGCCTCCGCAACGGTGGACTCGATGTCCTGCGGGTAGTGGTTGCGGCTGTCGATGGTCACCAGATCCGCAATTCGGCCCGTAACGTAGAGCTCACCGTCGAGATACATGCCCAGGTCTCCGGTCCGCAGCCATGGGCCTCCGACGGTCGAGCCGTCAGCGTGGCTGCCGTCCTGCAGCGGCGATTGCAGCTTGGCGCCGAACGCCAGCCGGGTTTCATCGGGCAGTCCCCAGTAGCCCCGACCGATGTTGTCTCCCTGCAACCAGATTTCGCCGACATCCCCGTCCGGCAGTTCGGACTCGATATCGGGGTCGACGATGACCGCCCATTGGCTGCGGGCTGCCCGACCGCAGGACACCTGCGCCACAGCGTTAGGGGCATCCGCCGCGACACGTACGGCGTGACCGGCGCCCAGTTGCTTGCGGTCGAGATACACGGCGTTTGCCTCTGCGGCGGGGTCGATGGTCGCGACGAATAGGGTCGCCTCCGCGATGCCGTATGAGGGTTTGAACGCCGTACGCGGTAATCCGTAGGGCGAGAACGCCTTATTGAACGTCCTCATGGCACCAACGCTGACCGGTTCGGAACCGATGATCATGACCACATTGCTGAGGTCGACGTCGTCACCTGGCGCGGGTAGGCCTCGCTGCGCCGTCCACTCATAAGCGAAATTCGGCGCGGCGGTGACCACACGGCCTTGCCGCGAACCAGCGGCTAAGGCGTGAATCCACCGCAGCGGCCTACGGACAAACGCAGCGGGCGACATCAGCGTGGAGTGTCCGCCGTACACGGCGGGAAAGCCGATCATCGACAGGCCCATGTCATGGTAGAGCGGTAACCAGCTGACGCCGTGGGTGTTCCGGTCCAGCAGGTCGATCGAGAGGATCATCTGCACCAGGTTGGTGCCGACTGCCCGGTGGGTAATCTCCACGCCCACGGGGGGTCGCGTCGAGCCCGAGGTGTACTGCAAGTGTGAAATATCGTCCATTCCGAGTTCGGTAGGGACGAACAATTCCGCCGCCGAGTCGGGTATTTGATCGATGACGATGACTTGCGGCCTTCGAAGGTGCGAGAGGTTCATTAGAAAGTTTTCCACCGCGTCTTGTGCCGCCGTTGTCGTCAGTACGACCGTGGGCTCCGAATCGCGAAGCGCCGTATCGAGTCGTTCGGCATGCCCCGGCAGTTCGGGCGCGAACAGCGGCACCGCGATGGTCCCGGCCTTGACCGCCGCATAGAAACCCGCCACATAGTCAATGCCCTGCGGCGCGAGGACCGCAACACGCTCGCCGCGACCGGCGGCTTGCTGCACGCGGGCGCCGATGGCTCCCAGCCGGGCACCGAATTGAGTCCAGGTCACCTCTTCGGCATGCCCATCTACCGAGCCGGTGTAGTCGAGGTAGCGATACGCCACGGCGTCACCGACATTCGCGATGTTGCGGTCGATGAGAGATATCAGCGTTACACCCGGCGGCAATGCGACGCCGCCCGCGGCGTCCAGGCAGTCCTCGATCTGAAGCAGGCCAGGGACACTGGCGGCGTCCTGTCGGGAACCGGAATCCATAAGCGCAGTCTAGGCAAGGCGATACAGCGGCCCGCGGTGCTGACAACCAACCCAACCCGGTGGGTGTACAGGGCGGGCGGTAGCCTACGCGCGAGTGCCGTGCAGGGTCATTTCGTCGTTTCACCAGGAGTTGCTCATGTCGGGCCGGAAGTTTTCCTTTGAGGTCACCCGCACCAGTACCGCGCCCGCCGCGACGCTGTTCCGGCTCGTGGCCGACGGCGCGAATTGGTCGAAGTGGGCCAAGCCCATCATTCTGCAGTCGAGTTGGGCGCGGCAGGGTGTTCCCGCGCCGGGCGGGGTCGGGGCTATCCGCAAGGTTGGGATGTGGCCATTGCTGGTGCAGGAGGAGACCGTCGAATACGAGCAGGATCGCCGCCACGCCTACAAGCTGGTTGGGCCCCCGAGCCCAGCCAAGGACTACTTCGGCGAGGTGGTCTTTACGCCGAATCCGGCAGGCGGAACCGACATCCGCTGGACCGGTTCGTTTACCGAGGGAGTCACCGGGACGGGTCCAATGATGCGGGCCGCGCTGGGAGGTGCGGTCCGCTTTTTTGCGGGTCGGCTGGTGAAGGCGGCCGAGCACGAGTCGAACGGCGCGCGATAGCTCCAAGCGGCTGCCACGGTTTGACGCGTCGGCTGTGCATCTACGGCTTTGAGCGTGCGGTCACGGCGGGAATCGGGCGATTTTCCCGCCCTCAGCGCACGCTGAACGCCCAGGGCGCACGCTCGATATTGCATGACGGCCGCGCCACGCGAGTGACACACGATTACGGGTCGTTGGCCTGTTGCTTGTCCATTTGAGCCTGCTGCATGCCCTGTTCGAATTGCTGCTCGGCTTCTTCGTTTTGTTGTTCAGCCTGTTGTTCAGACTGTTGCATCTGCTGCAGGGCCAGCTGTTCCTGTAGTTGAACTTGATCATCGTGGTCATCGGCGGCGAAGCCGTTCCCGCCGGAAAGGTTAGGCGATGTCTGGAGTAACACGGCCATGTCCGTCAGGCGCACCAATCCCGATCCGAGCATGGCTTCTGTTGTGTTGGGCCGTGCCGCGTCGAACAAGGCGAGCAGTGCGAGGGCCGCGGCTCCCGCGAAAATGAATTGCAGTATTCGTAATTGTCGGCGGCGCGCGCCGGCCGCGCTGGTGGTCATCGTTCATGTTTGCGCGGCGCCGTTAGCTGCCAACTGAGAAGTGGCTATCGGTCGACTACGAGATCTTGCATTCGATCCGACATTGGCGGGGCCTCCCCGAACTCCTTAAGCTTGGCTAAGTGATTGACGTCGTCATCGCGGGCGCTGGTCCGAACGGCCTGATGCTTGCCGCCGAACTGGGGCTGGCCGGGATCCGGCCCGTGGTGTTGGATCCGATGCCCGGTCCCAATCCAGGACGACGAGCTAACGGGATTGTCGGGCAAGGGGTTCGGATCTTGGACCACCGGGGCCTGTACAGCAGGCTCGCGGGTACCGACCAGCCGCCTCAGCTCAACCCCCGCGCAATGTTTGCGGCTTTCCCGCTGGATCTCACGGTGGCGCCGGATTCGCAGGTGTTCCTGCTCCCCGTGCGGCAACCCAGGCTTGTTCGGGTACTGGCGGAGCGGACCCGCGAATACGGCGTCGATATTCGTTGGGGTCATGCGCTAACCGGCTTCGGCCAGCACGCCGACGCCGTCACGGTGCATGTCGCCGGCCCCGAAGGCCCCTACGAGCTGAGGGCCAAGTATCTGGTCGGGGCCGACGGCGGCACCAGCATGACTCGCAAGTTGGCCGGTATCGATTTTCCCGGGATGTCCTCGTATGACCTGTTCACCCGGATGGGATTCGACGTACTGCCGCCAAAAGAATGGGTCGATCCGGTGAGCGGCGGGCTGGACATACCCGGGTTCGGCCGCGTCCCGCCCCTGCAGTTCCATCGAGCTGAGCAGGGCGTCTTCGCATACGGTGCGCTCGGGGGCCGGCCAGCACTGATCGTCTTCGAACTGGACAGCTCGGCTCGCGAAGAGTCCCGCGACGATGACGTTGACGGCGCTCCGATGAGCCTGGCCGAACTGGAGGCCAGCGCCAAACGCGTGCTTGGCGCGGATGTTTCATTGCGACCGGCTTCGGCTGACACGCCACTCGATCTGCGTCGATTCTCCGGCATCAACTCGCGAATCGCGTCCAGGTACCGGACGGGCCGGGTGATTCTGGTTGGCGACGCCGCGCACGTCCACTCCCCCATGGGCGGACCGGGACTGAACCTGGGTTTGCAGGACGCGGTGAATCTTGGCTGGAAGCTGGCGGCCGTCCTCAACGGCCGTGTCGAGCCGACCCTGCTTGCCAGCTACGAGGCGGAGCGCCGGCCGGCCGCAGAGCGGGTCATCATGCATAGCCGTGCTCAGCTGGCCCTGGTCCGGCCCGGGCCCGAAGTTACAGCGCTGCGCGAACTTTTCTCTGAGTTGGTCACCGATCCTGGCATCGTCCGCCGCCTCAGCGACCTGATATCCGGAGCCGAAAACCGTTACGCCACAGACCCCGACGCCCATCCATTGGTGGGGTACTGGGTGCCCGACTTCGGTGTTGCTAACGCCAGTGGAAAATGGCGCGTTGCAGAGCTCGCGCGGACCGGACGGCCACTGCTTCTTGATTTCACCGACCGCGGCGAAGTGGCGGCTGCAGTCGGTGAGATTGCAGACCAACTCACGGTCGCCGCCGGGCAGCCGGTAGGTGAAGTGGCGGCTACCGCGATTCTGGTGCGCCCCGATGGCTATGTGGCGTGGGCATCATCGGCAGCCGCACCGGATACCGACGAACTGCGGGAACTACGTGGGGTGCTCACTCAGTGGTTCGGCATTTGAGCCGCTACTTCGAGTTGAGTTCGTCTTGATATTTCTTGGTCATGTGCTCGATGGCCTGTAGCTGCGTTTGTGCGAGGTCGTCTCGTACTTGCCTGGCGCGCGCGGCGGCATCCAGCGTCGGTTGTGCCTGCCCCTGAAAGTGTGGCATCACTTCAGCGGCGAACAATTCGGCGGACCGCTTGGTTGCCGCCGGATTGGCCCACTCATGGCCCATCTGCAGCATGCAACCGAAGCCGCCGGACTGGTCCCACAACCGCTGCACCTGCGCCCGCGCCCGCTCCGGTGTGCCGATAACACCTGCTCCGTTGTCGTTGATCATGTCGATCATTTCGTCGAGCTGATCTCCGGGCATGGTCATCTGCGGGAACGCGGCCACCTTCTGGAAGTAGCGGAACCACGGTTCGATACCGAATTTCACGTCCTCGCGCGCCTGCTTGTCGGTTTCGGCGATGTGGAACGGCCCGACCAGGCTCCAGTTCTTGCGGTCGACTTGCGTGCCGAAGGCCGCCGCCCGCTCTTCGACGATGCCCCAGTGGTAGGCCAGCGCGTCGAAGCCTTCGATAGTCAGCGTCGCCCCGATGGACAGCAGGCCGACGCCGTGCTTGCCGGCCAGCCGGGCGCCGGTCGGCGAGGCCACGGCCGCGACCGCCAGTGGGATTCCTCCGTCGGAGTATGGGGCAAGCTGCAAGCGGGCGTCGAACAGTTGGTGCGTGGCCGTCTTGGCGGACACGGTCTCCCCTGCCAGCAGTCGGACGACGATGTCAAGGTTGGTTTCGAGAAGTTCACGCGTGTCGGTCGGGTTCAGACCGATCATGGCGGAATCGGTGGGAAGTGAGCCCGGGCCAACTCCGCCGATCACGCGGCCATGGGTGAGGTGGTCCAGCAGCATCAACCGGTCGGCGACCCAGAGCGGGTTGTGGTACGCGAGCGAAATGACTCCGGTTCCAAACCGGATCCGCTTAGCGCGTTCGGCAGCGGCGGCGATGAAGATTTCCGGGGAGCTGATGATTTCGCTGCCGGCCGAGTGGTGCTCGCCCAACCAGACCTCGTCAAAGCCGAGGGTGTCGAGATGTTCGATGAACTCGAGGTCACGTTGTAATGCGAGCGTCGGATTTGTGCCCGCCCGATGGAACGGGGCGATGAAGTATCCAAACCTGAGCTTCGCCATTGAGGTCCCCTTGCACTCGAGTTGCGGAGAACCATAACTCGGATGCGGTGCTCGGCCCTAGGCCGCGATGAGAAGACGCTCGGTGTCGAGCTCATTTTCGTGCTAGGGAGCAAGTCCGTGTATTGAGTGTTTTACCGCCGGCTCAACGAGCGCGGGCGATCACGGGTAGCCGCCGCAGATGTTGCCGACGCAACCGGCGCCACCACCCGGTCCGCCGCCGCCACCGCCAACGCCGGGGATGCTGCCGCCGCCGCCCGGCCCGCCGCCGCCTCCCCCGGGGGCATCTGTTGTTCCTGGTGTCGTGGAGGGAGCAGGCGCCACGCTGGACGAGGGAGTTGTCGTTGGCATGGTGGTGCTGCTTGGCCCTTTATTACCGCCGCCGCCACATCCGACTGCTAACACAAGCATGGTTGCACCGCCGAAAAGCGCGACCGCGGTCCTCGCTCCAGATCTCATCAGAATTCCCAATCTCGACCCGCATAGCTTGCACGCAGTCCACTTGTTCTTACCTTGGCGCGCGCCCGCGCAAACGAGGTCCGAGGCCGGGAACTGGCGTCGACGGAGATGCCGATAACCGGGCCATCGGCGAAGAAGTGAATGATCGCAGGGTGCGCTTGGCCCGCCGATTGGGATTGGTGACAACCAGCCCGCTCGCTGGGATCGTTGCCGAAATAGCCCAAGAGCCGAAGGCCGTTGGATCGTAAAATCCAACGGCCTAGTGCAGGTGCGAGCTAGCAGTTGGCGCCGGCGATGCAGCCGGTCAGGGTGGCCATATGAACGCTGGTACCACCTCCGGGAGCCGCTGGGCCTGGGCGCGCCGGCGCCACGCTGGACGACGAGTGCGTCGTTGTCGACGCGTCGCCCGCCGGGTTGACGCCCAAGCCGCCGAATCCGACCGTCAAAGCCAGCGCGGCTGCACCGCCGAATATCGCGATCGTCGACCTTGTGTGAACCTTCATCGTCCGTCTCCTTCCCAGCTTGTTTGTTACGCCTACATCACGTGCGTTAAATCTAACGATATACCTGTGCAACTATTGTCACAAAGAAGTTTTACCTGGGTACTTGGTGTGAGCGTGGCCTAGACAGCCTCGGGTAACCGCTAAAACAATGACGCCATGGTGCTTCCGCGGCAGAAGAATCGCTGAGGCTGCCATCTCCACGAAGTGGCACACACGGGCATTGCCCGTCGCGAAGAAGTCGCGGCGTCATGGCTTATGCAGGCGCGGTTGCTGGCGCAATCGCGCTAGCAGCTGCGGTCACGCGCCGACGGCGCGGGCGGCAGGGAACCGCTCCTCAACCTTCCTTGGTGATCAACTTGCGCAGCGCGACGCGGTCGGGCTTCAGCAGCTCGTCGATGCGGGGATGGTCCACCTCGGCAACGATGATTTCACCCACCTCCTGGTTGACCTCGCTGAAGATCCCATGGGACTTCATCTTCGAGGTCTGATAGAGGTTGTCGTCGGTGGGGGTGACGTAGTGCACCGAGTGGGCCTTGAAACGGTGGACCAACCAGAGGTGGATCAAGCTCATCAGCCGTTTCTGTCGTAGCTCCTCACCGAACGTGTTCTGGTCACGCACCAGGAGGATGGTTCGGCCTCGCCGGTCCTGAATGGGCTGGAAGATCACGTTGGCGAGCTTCTCGTCGTCCGCCCCGTAGATGCCGAGCTCGAGAACCTCCGAGCCGGCGCGCTGCGGCCGAAGGCCCACGCGCAGTTTGTCTTTGATCTGGTAGTGGCTAGTCCACATGGCCAGCCAATCCTCCAGCAGCTTCCGCGGCACCTCCGTCTGCACCAGATGCTGGTGCTGGGTAGAGCCCTTGCCCATGGCCTTGGTGGTCGCCGTGCGCCCCGACGAGGCCTGAAGCGCGGCGTCGCTGCGCGGGCCGCCGACCAAGGTTTGCGGTGTCCGGTAGGGAGACTCCACGAGGCGCATCTTGCGCTGCAAGCGAGCCAGCGCCAGCATGCCGTCCTGTTTGAGGGCGGTGGCGAACTCCTCGGCGGCGACGCCGTCGATCTGGTGCCCCCCGTAAGTGATGAAGTTGAAGACGAAGCCCATCTTGCCGAGCTCCTCGGGGAATCGCCGCATGTCCTCGTCGGTCATTCCGGTGGTGTCCCAGTTGAACGATGGCGAGAGGTTGTAGGCCAGCATTTGGTCGGGAAACTCGGCATGGATGGCTTCGGCGAACTGCCGAGCGTCCGCGAGATCCGCCGTCTTGGTTTCCATCCATAGGATGTCGGCGAACGGCGCGGCCGCCAGCGACTTGGCGATGGCATACGGTATGCCGCCGCGGATCTGGTAGTAGCCCTCCGGAGTCTTCGCCAACTCGCAGTCCCATCCGGGGTCGACGCCTATCTCCTTGGCTTTCTCCCGGGCGGCATAGAGAGACGCGCGCTGGGTGAATTGACGCCACTCCTCGGGGTTCATGCCGATCGGTTCGCCCTCGCTCTGGTCGAACTCGAGGACCTCCGCCACGGCCTCGCCGTAGGTCATCAACCCGGCGTCATCCTCCCAGGCGGCCACGAACCGCGACTCAACCTGGTCGAAGAGATCGTTGATCGAATCCTGCCCGTTCTCATGCCAGGCATTGACAGCGTCGGAGACCAAGCCCTGGATGCCTTGGCGCTCCAGCCAGGCGGTGGCGGCGGCGTACTCCCCGTCGGCGAGAGCGTAGAGGAGATGGCCATTGAGTTCCTTGACTCCCAGCTCGTAGAAACGCCGCAGCAACGCCAGGAAGCAGGCCTTATAGGAAGGAACGTTCAGGTTGGTGGCGCCGAGAAGGAACGGCTGGTCGCGCTCGTCGGCGCGGCTGTCGATCAGGTTGGCCGCCTCGGCATCCGTGCGGGCGACGATGATGCCGGGCACCCGCATGATGTCGAGCTGGAAGCGGGCGGCGTTCAGGCGCTTGATCTGTTCATCCGACGGCACCAGAACCTTGCCGCCCTGATGGCCGCACTTCTTGGTGCCTGGGCGCTGGTCTTCGATGTGGTAGCCCGGGACGCCGACCTCGACGAAGCGGCGGATCAGATTGCGCACGTGCGGGTCACCGCCGTGGCCGGTGTCGGCGTCGGCGATGATGAACGGACGGTAGTCATAAGCCGGGCTCGTGGCGCGCTGCCGTTCACTCATGTGCAGACGCAGGTACTGCTGATTGCGATCGGCGGTCAGGAGGGCGCGCACCAGTACCGCGGCATCGTCGGGGACCTGGCTCAGCGGGTAGCTGGCGAGGTCGGGCCCGGGATCTTCGGTGGTGGAGCCCTTAGCCGAGGTTGCCCACCCCCCGAGGTAGATGCCCTCAATGCCCATCCGCTTCATGCTCGCTGCCTGCCCGGGCGAATAGGGACCGAACGTCGTGATGCTCTTTTTCGCGGCGAACAGCTCGCGCAGCCGGTCATAGAAAGCCGCCGCCGCGTTTCGTGCCACGGTGTAGTCGGCGGGAATGGTGCCGCGTTGCTCTACTACTTGGCGGGCCGTGTAGAGGCGAATAATGCCGGCAAAGCGCGGGTCGTCGAAGTATCGCTGCGTGGCGGCGACGTCGTCTTCAAACGATGTTCGGACCTCAGTGTCCGTGTCAATGATGGCCATGGGCTTACGCTCCTCTTCAGCACGATTCCGCTGAACGTGAGTCTATCCCCCGAGATGACAGTTCAATCAGGGGTCAAAAGACCCGAGCCAAAACTGTTGTCACATGCGCTACTCCGAGAGCTATCGACCGCCGAAACAGCCCGCCTACCGTCGCCGGGCGGACCCCGGTGCCGTGCTTCCCGGGCCGCGGGCGGTCTGCCACACCGGCCCGGTGCCGTAAGTCGGGACGCCGCGGCATCATGGCACGACGACCTCAAGGCTTTGCGATGCAATGCTTTTCGACACGGCATCGAGGCCTGGATCGCGTACGGCACGGCCTCGCTTAGCTACGCTCGACGGCCGCGCGTCGGCTCAACCAGTCCCGCTGGCGGCGGATGAACTCCGCGTCGACGATATTTCCGTGGCCCGGGACGTAGATGGCTCTGGATCCGCCGACCGCGAGTATCCGATCGAGGGTTGCCGGCCAGGCCGCCACATCGGAGTCGTCGTCGATTGCCGGGTCGGCAGATTCCTCGACAAGATCGCCGGTGAACACCACGACCCGATCGTCATCGTCGGTCCCGGCGGCCACCACCACCAAATCCGAAGTGGTGTGGCCACGGCCCAGGTAGGCGATCGTTACGGTGCGCTCGCCGAGGTTGATGACGGCGTCATAGATCCCCTGGTGCGGCGGCCGCAAGGTAGCGATCGCGCGGTCTACCTCCGCGGCATCGGCGCCGTGCCGCAGCGCTTCGTCGCGAATTTGGTCGGTCGCCGATGACAAGTATTCGACAACCTCGGGCGCGCAGTAGATCTCCGCCTCAGTGAACATCGAGGAACCCAGTACGTGGTCGAAGTGCTTGTGCGTCAAGACAATATGGCTGACCGGGCGTCCAGCAAGCTGCCGGACGTCAGCGTCGACCGCAGCCGCTTCCGCGAGTGTGGTGCCGGTGTCGACCAGCAACACTCCGGTACGGCCCAGCACCAGCCCGATCGTGACATCGCAGAACGGTAGCCGGCAGCGATGCACACTGCCGGTCAACCGTTGCCAGGCGAAATGCACAAAGAGGAAGGTAGCCCGCACCGGGCGACACCGTCACTCGCGGCGCGACTGTCGCGCCGGCCCGCAGCGACCATGTGTCGGGAATAGTTGACATGTCGGTAATGTCCGACATATATTGCTGGCCATGGCCAGCGCCGACCGTGTCTTTCTCGCCCTGGCGAACCCGGTGCGGCGCGAACTGCTGGAGATCCTCTGCCGCCAACCACTGTCAGCGGGGGAACTCAGCGAGCGGTTCGAGCTCAGCCGCCCTGCAGTCGCCGAACACCTCAAGGTGCTGCGTGAAGCCGGGCTGGTGGCCGATGAGCCGCAGGGCCGCCGTCGCATCTACCGCCTGACCGCAGCACCACTGGCGGAGCTGGATGAGTGGCTACATCCGTTCGAGAAGTTCTGGCGTGCACGACTGGCCGAACTCGCCGATGCAGCAGAGGAGCTGGAATGACCGAAACGTCAATGCCCGCGACGATCCGTGTCGATCAATTCGTGGCGGCGCCACCGGCGAAGGTGTGGCGGTTGCTGACCGAGCCCGATCTGATGCGACTGTGGTGGGCCGAGGGAGAGGTGGCTGCGGTGGTTGGCCACCAGTTCACCCTCGACATGCCAGGCTATGGCAAGCAACCGTGCAAGGCGCTCGAGGTCGACCCACCGCACCGCTTCGTCTACACTTTCACTCCTGCCTGGACGCTGGCCGGGCGCCTTGAGGCCGAAGGGACCGGTACCCGAGTGTTCTTGGGCCACAGCGGCTTGGACTTGGACGACAAACGGATAGCCGACGCCTTCAAGCGCATGGCGCCTGGGTGGCGTGACGCCATTCTCTCCCGCCTGGCCGGGGCAGCTGCTCAGGCCAGTTCCTAGCGCGCCGCGCCGCGTCCTGCCGGCGAGCTTCGACCAGGAGGAATCACAATGCGTGCAGTCGTCATTACCAAGCGTGGCGATCCATCGGTCTTGCAGGTTCAGCAGCGTCCCGACCCGCCGCCGCCGGGCCCGGGCCAGTTGCGGGTCGCCGTGCGTGCCGCGGGGGTCAACTTCGCCGACCACCTCGCCCGCGTCGGCTTGTATCCCGACGCGCCGAAACTTCCGGCGGTGGTGGGCTACGAAGTCGCTGGGACGGTCGAGGCCGTCGGCGACGGTGTCGAGCCGGACCGCGTTGGCGAACGGGTCTTGGCCGGTACACGATTCGGTGGGTACGCCGAAATCGTCAACGTTGCAGCGGGCGATTCTGTAGTGCTCCCGGGTGCGCTGAGCTTCGAACAGGGCGCCGCAGTCCCCGTCAACTACGCGACCGCGTGGGCGGCGCTGCACGGTTACGGGTCGCTGCGCGCCGGCGAACGGGTGTTGGTTCACGCCGCGGCCGGTGGTGTCGGCATCGCGGCTGTCCAGTTCGCCAAAGCGGCCGGCGCCGAAGTGCACGGCACCGCGTCGCCCGGAAAGCACCAGAAGCTGGCTGAGTTGGGCGTGGACCGCGCCATTGACTACCGCCGCGACGGCTGGTGGCGAGGCGTCGGCCCGTATGATCTGGTGCTCGACGCACTCGGCGGAAAGTCGCTGCGGCGGTCTTATGATCTACTGCGCCCCGGCGGAAGGCTGGTCGGCTACGGGGTGTCGGCGATGCAGCAGGGTGAGAAGCGCTCGCTGCTCAGGGCGGCTCCGCACGCGTTGTCGATGCTGCGAGGCTTCAATCTGCTCACCCAACTCGAGGACTCCAAAGCCGTGATCGGTCTGAACATGCTGCGGCTGTGGGACGATCGCGGCACGCTCGAACCCTGGATCACTCCACTCGCCAAGGCGCTGCACGACGGCACCATCTCCCCGATCGTTCACGCGGCTGTGCCGTTCGCCGAAGCACCCAGGGCGCATCGGATCCTCGCGGCGCGGGAGAACATCGGCAAGGTCGTGCTCGTGCCGTGACCTGAGGGCTGCCGTGTGGCTATGTTCCTACCATGGCTATCACCGAGTCCCGCGAAGTCGTCATCGAGGCCACACCCGATGAGATCCTGGGCGTATTGTTCGACATCGAGTCGTTGCCAGAGTGGTCCTCGGTGCACAAAGAGGTCGACATCCTCGAGCGTGACGACCAGGGCCGACCGAGTAAAAGTCGGCAACTGGTCAAGATCGTGGGCGTCAGCGATGAGCAGGTGCTGGCCTATACCGTTCACGACGATGGCGTGAGCTGGACGCTGGTACGTGCCAAACAGCAGCGCGCGCAGGAAGGCCGTTACAGGCTCACCCCCGAAGGCGATTCCACCCGGGTCCGGTTGGAACTCACCGTGGACCTCGTCGTGCCGCTTCCGGGATTCGTGATCAGAAGGGCGGCCAAAGGCCTGATGGACATGGCCACCCAGGGCCTGCGTAAGCGGGTGCTGGAAGTCACGAAGCGTGGCAAGTAGCCAACAATTAGCCTTGCGGCATGATGTGGGCCCGACCATGTTGATCCAAAAATCAGCCGGCTGAACTTGCTCCGCGCCGTGTGGGCTGCGATGGCAGCTGTGCTCATTGCGGCGGTCGTGCGGCGCGTTCGCATCGCAGCCGGTATGCGTCGCGGTGACCAAGCGGTGATTGACGCCAAACGGCACCGCAATAGGCGATTCGCCAACAAAATGGTGACCAGCGTGGGCCGCGCCGGCCGACGCCACAGCATCTTCGCTGTGATTGACTACACCGGTCGGCGTTCCGGCGGGCGCTATTCCACGCCTATTCGATTGATCGAGGAGCCGGGCGGCTTCATCGTCCCGCTCACGTACGGGAAGCGAACCAACTGGTACGTCAACTTGAAGGCCCACCCCGGCCGACTGCACTGGCAGGGACACACCATCCCGGTTGGTAAACCGGGCCCTCGTCCCCACTAGCGTCGTCCACCGATTTCCGGCGCCCTCGCGATTCCTGCTCTGGCTTGACGGCACCGACCAGTGCGTGCGGATCCAGGATCTGAGTCAGTGAGCAAACTCGCCGTGGTCTGAAATCCAGTGGAATGGCATGAATTGTCGTTGTAACTACATGCGCTGAATCTGGCAGATGAAACCGCTTCATTCTCGGGCGGTTGTCAGCCACACTTTCCCTATGAAATCCACAATGGCAAGCACACTGCAGCGAATCGCATTTGCCGGCGCGGGGCTGGTACTGGTGCTGGCGCAGCCCGGCTGCGGTGGCCACGGTGGCAGTCGAATGACGGCACCCCAACCGCGAAAGGTCACGACGGTGGCCCAGACTATCGCCGAAGCGCCCGCCGGCGGGCCCTTGACGATCAGCAGTCCCGCGTTCGCCGACGGCGCGCCGATCCCGGTGCAGTACACGTGCAAGGGGGCGAACATCGCACCGCCGTTGACGTGGTCGGCGCCGTTGGGAGCGGCACTCGTTGTCGACGATCCCGACGCCGTCGGCGGAACGTACGTCCACTGGATCGTGATCGGAATCCCCCCCGGTCCTGGCAACACGGCGGACGGTCAGACTCCTGACGGAGGAACCAGCCTGCCCAACTCCGGCGGTCATGCCGGGTACACCGGGCCCTGCCCGCCGGCGGGCACCGGGGTACATCATTACCGGTTCACCCTCTACCAAATTCCCGCCACGCTCCATCTCCCACCGGGATTGGCCGGCCCGCGAGCGGCGCAGGCGATAACACAGGCCACCACCGCGCAGGCCCAGCTCACTGGAACATTCGAAGGCTGAAGCTGCGGCAGGGGTTACCGCTCATCCCACCTTTACCTGCGCCGCCGCCGACAGGTCGTCGATTGCCTGATAGGCGGCGTTATAGCCGGGAGTGAATGTAATGCCAGGGCCGCCATGGCATCCGGCGCCGCCGAGGTAGAGGCCGTCGATCGGGATCGGAAGATCCAGGAAGCCTTTGGGCCCAGGGCGATTCGGTCCCATGAGATCCGGGTGCAGCAGGCCGTGGCAGAAGTCGCCGGCTGGCGCCGCAAACATGGTTTGCATGTGATAGGGCGCGAACGTGATGTGGCGTATCACGATGTCCTTGAAGTTGGGGGCGAACCTGGTGATCTTGTCGATAACACGTTGAGCCATCACGTTTTTGAGTTGACCATGCTGCTCGCGGCTGACTTCGACCGGGAAGGCGTAAGCGAACGCGCTGGCGGCGTGTTTACCCGGCGGCGCCATGCTCGGATCGTGTGCGGAGGGGATCTGCAGTCCCATGGACGGGTTGTCGGGGACAACGCCCCGTCGACAGTTTTCCCATTGCAGCTGTTGGGATTCCGGAGAGCCGAAGATGCCGACTGACTGTTGCATGCCCGCCTCGTTCAGAAACTCATAGGGCGGGGCGAATTCGGGAAGGCCGTCAAGGGCGAAGTGGATTTGCACGAATGAAGCGCGGTGATCGCGACCAGACACACGCGAGGCCAGTTCTGCAGACACGTGTTCAGGTCCAATGAGTTCCTTGAGCGTGACGTCCGGCGCCAGATTGGAAACCACGATCGGTGCCGAAATCGTCGACCCGTCACGTAGCCGCACACCGCTCACCCCATCATGGTCGATCAGGATCTGTTCGACCCTGGTACGAAAACGCATCTCGCCGCCGCGGGAGACGAACAGCTCGCGTAGATGCTCGGTGAGTGCGCCGATGCCGCCCTTGAGCTTGGTCATCATCGCGGTGCTGTCGTCGGGCACCGCGAGGGCAAACGCCAAGCAGGTGGCGCTGCCCGGTGTATAGGGTCCGCGGTAGGTGGAGTTGACGGCCAGAAACGCGAGCATCCCCCGCATGACCGCATGCTTTTCCTTATCCGGCAGGAAGCGGTCGATCACATCCATCGCCGACCCGAACAGCATTTCATGAATCGCACGGCGTTCGGCATCGTTGGTCGCGCAGGCATACATCTCGTCGAGGGTCTTGGGAGGCCTGCGAACGTCGAAGCGACCGAGGGCCCGTGCGGGTCCCTGGCTCCAGCCGATCAGCTCGGCCATGCCGGTGACGGCCTCGAAGCCGTGTTTCTCGCCGAGGTGGGTCATCAGCTGCAGCGGGTCGCGATAGAAGATCATCGGTTCTTCACCGGACTCCCCGATGTTGGTCGACATCACCTCCGGCTCCACCGTGGGAAGTGTGTCCAGCCCGAGCTCCTTGGTGATCTGGCTTGCCGTCGGGAACTGCACCGAACCCGCGATCTCATATCGGAAGCCATCGATCAATTCGACTGTTGCCGCCATGCCGCCTGCATAGGTGTTGGCTTCCAGACACACAGTGCGCAGGCCCGCGCGTTGCAGAATCGCCGCGGCTGTCAGCCCGTTGTGCCCGGCGCCCACCACGATTGCGTCGTAATCCGTCTTGGTCATAGTCCTGGCGCTGGTCCTCCCTCGAAATAGTGCGTGCCAAGAATATGTCAGTACTGACATATTTGGAAGATGTCAGTACTGACCAAGGCCGCTGGGATACGATCGGCGTGAGATGACCGCGCCGAGCAACCGCCATGAGCTACGCCGACGATCGACGCATGAGGCACTTCGTCAAGCCGCGTTAAAAAGCTTCGCCCGCAAGGGATTTGCGAATGTGACCGTCACCGAGCTGGCTCGGGAGGCCGGTGTCACCGAACGAACCTTCTTCCGGCATTTCCCCACCAAGGAAGCGGTGCTGTTCCAGGATTACGAGACGCACTTGGAATGGCTCGCCGAGGCGCTTGCGCAGCGTCCGCCCACTGAGTCGCTGTTCGATGCGGTGCTGGCCAGCGTTGCCGCGTTCCCGCACGACCTCGAAGTGGTCCGCCAGGCCGCGACGGCCCGTGCGGAGCTGATCAGCGCCGACCGGATCGCGAGCCATCTGCGGGTGGTGCAGTCGTCGTTTGCGCACGTGCTGACCGAGTTCGTCAGGAAGCGGAACCCGGATTTAGCGAACATCGATCTCGCCGCCGAGGTCGCGGGCTCCGCTCTCGCGGCGGCCCTTGTTGCGGCAGTTGAGAATTGGGGCCGCACGGGTTGTAGCGGCGATCTCGGCGAAGTGGTGACCGCAAGTATGGATCTGGTCCGTTCCGGTTTGGCGCCGCTGGCCTAACGCCAGCGTGCCTGTGCCGTCGAGTGTGTGCTGACGGCGGCGACACGCCGAGGGCGGTCGCCCCGAGCGCACACCGAAGGCCATGGCTGCACAGTCAAACCACGGACACGTCATATCGCCTGCGCGACGCTAGACAGCCGGGCCGAGGATCTGGTTTGCTCAGCTCGGTAACCGTCTTCACCGGGCAGGAACTCCCCGAAAGACAGCATGGACATCGCTTCGGTCGACGAATTGCTGAGCACCACGCGGTCGGTGCGTAAACGCCTTGACTTGAACCGGCCGGTCGGTCGCGACGTGATTCTCGAGTGCATTCGGCTGGCGATGCAGGCGCCCACGGCGAGCAATGCACAAGACTGGCGCTGGCTGGTGATCACCGACGCCGAAAAACGCGCCGCCATCGCTGACATATATCGCAGCATCGGTGCTCAGTATTTGGCGCAGGCAGCCGAGAGCGCGTCCGATCCGCAGACCCGGCGTGTCTACAGCAGTGCGCTAAGCCTGACCGACACCTTGGCCCAGGTTCCGGTGCATGTCATCCCCTGCATTGAGGGTCGCATCGACAGCAGTAACCTGCTGACCGCCGCGTCGGCCTGGGCGTCGATCATCCCGGCCGGCTGGAGCTTTTTGCTCGCCCTGCGGTCCCGAGGACTGGGATCGGTGTGGACGACGATGCATTTGGCCAAGGAACGAGAGGTGGCCGAGCTGCTCGGCATCCCGGATACGGTGACGCAGGCTGCACTGTTCCCGGTGGCTTACACGATTGGCACCGACTTCCGGCCGGCCTCCCGGCCGCCCGCGGAGACCGTCACCTTCTGGGACAGCTGGGGCGAAAGCTGATGCGGTCCTACACAGTGCGTTTCCATGTCGATGCGCCGCCGAGGAAAGTGTGGCGGGTGCTGCATCCACCCGTGCCGCCGAACGCGCCGCGGCCGCGGGTGCTCACGTGGCCCACGGGCAGCATGGAGATCCTGAACGAGGGTGACGAAGCCGGTGCGGGTCTGGTTCGTACCTGTGTCTTCGCCGTACCCAGGTACTTGCTGTCGGATGGCAAGGGACGGTCGTGGGAGACCGTAACCGAGGCCAGGATCAACAAGCTGTCGCGGTACGTGGCAATCGGCAAGCCGCTGTGGTCGCGCGCCGAGGGCTATCACGAACTCGAAGAGCAGCCCGACGGCACTACCGTGCTGACCTTCCACGAGACCTACCACGCCTATAACCCGGTGCTGCGATTTCTTCTCGAACGCCCCGTCCACGCCAAGATTTCTCGCGACAACCTTGAGACGTACGAGCATGCGCTCGGCTACGCCGGCCAGGTGCAGCGGCTGACTTAGGCAGTCTTCTCAGACCCTATCCCTCGATCTTGCAATCGGTTTCGTTGCGTGTCAGCTGCGCCGCGCCCGTCGTCGGGGCAAAGATGTCAGACCCTGGGTGCAGGGTGGCTTCAGGATGATGGGCCGCGACGAAAGGGAGACTTTGCGATGTGCTGGATGTGTGACCACCCGGGCAGCACCGTGGACGACTATCTCGCCGAGATACGTGCGAAGATCCGCGGGCGAGGCTGGACGGTGCAGTACGTCGAGGACGATCGAGTGCCATACGCATACACCATCGGCATGACCCGCCACGGGTTGCCCGAGCTGCTCATGACGGGCGTCTCACCTCCGCGAGCGCTCCAACTGCTGGGCGGTATTGTCGACTCCGCGCCGGACGTCAAAGTGCCGGCTCCCGGTGAGCGACTCATCCTTCGCGGCACCCTCGTCGAAGTCGTTGAGGTCGAACACCCAGATGCGCACATGAACGCCGCGATCGCGATCTACGGCAGCGAAGTGCGGGCGCTGCAGCTGGTATGGGCCGATTGGCGTGGACGCTGGCCGTGGGCGGCCGGTTTCAACAACGGTCGAGCGACCCAGCCGGTGCTTGGTGTGCGGGCCGGACCCGCGTGAAAGGAATGAAAGCAACTGCTCATCGCGGTACGCTGTTGTTCTATGGGGTTTAAGGCTGGGGAACTAATTGCGGCACGTTTTGCCGTCGCGGGACTGCTGATCGCGGGCTGGACCGCGTCGGCGAGCGTTGCTGGCGCCGATCCGGACCCGACGACGACGGCGCCGGCACCGGGACCGCCACCCGCAGCTTCACCGGCACCGTCCCCCGCCGCCTCACCTGCACCGTCGGCGTCTGCGTCGCCAGCAGCGTCACCGGCAACGACGCCGCCACCGGCACCGAAGACGACCATCGACAAAGACGGCACATATGCGGTGGGCACCGACATCGCGCCGGGCATATACAGCTCTGCGGGACCTCTCGAAAACGGAACCTGCTATTGGAAGCGGATGAGCAATCCCGACGGCGCCCTCATCGACAACGCCATGACCAAGAAGCCGCAGGTAGTGCAGATCGAGCCAACAGACAAATCGTTCAAGACATCGGGCTGCCAGCCCTGGCAGCTGACTCCGGACGCGACTCCGCCTGCTAATACACCGCCTCCAGGTGCGATAGGCACTCTCGGCATCCTGAACGGGCTGCTGGGCGGGAATAACCAGCAAGCCCCCCATCCCTGACTCCGCCTGACGGCGACCAGCCCTAACGCACCGGCTGGTCTGTTTTCGCTACCGTGGCGCCGTGGCCATTACGCAACAGATTGTCGTGGTTGGTGCCGGTGTAAGTGGATTGACGTCGGCTTTGTGCCTGGCCGAAGCGGGGTGGCCGGTGCGGGTGTGGACGGGCGCAATGCCGCAACAGACGACCTCGGCCGTCGCGGGTGCGGTATGGGCGCCCCCGCGGCCAGCGGAACGTGCCACCAAGACACTGGGTTGGACCGAGCACTCCCTGGGGGTGTTTCGGGAACTGGCCAATGACCCAGGCTCCGGCGTGCGTATGGCACCGGCGATGATCGTCGGCGAAATAACCGCGACGGAGGCGATGTCGTCCGCGGCAATGCTGATCCCCGACCTGCGGCCGGCAGATCCGGCCGACGTCCCCGCGGGCTTTGGCATCGGGTTTCGCGCCACGATGCCGATGATCGACATGCCGCAATACCTCGACTACCTGACGCAGCGGCTGGCCGCGGCGGGCTGCGAAATCGAGGAGCATCCCGTGCGGTCACTGGCCGAGGTCGCCGACGCCGCGCCGATAGTGGTCAACTGTGCCGGTCTCGGCGCGGCGGCGCTGACCGGCGATGACACGCTGCGGCCGTTGTTCGGCCAGCATGTTGTGCTGACCAATCCCGGTCTGCGGCAACTGCTTCTGGAAATCAACGGCGGCCAGGAGTGGACCTGCTTCTTCCCGCACCCCCAGCGCGTGGTGTGCGGCGGCATCAGCGTTCCCGGCCGCTGGGACACCACCCCGGATCCCGAAGTGACCGAGCGAATCCTGCATCGCTGTCGCCGGATCGAGCCGCGGCTTGGCGAAGCCGAGGTGATCGAGACGATTACCGGGCTGCGTCCCGACCGTCCGTCGGTGCGAGTGGAGGCCGAGCCGCTGGGCCGAGCGCAGTGCATCCACAACTACGGTCACGGCGGCAACGGGGTGACGTTGTCGTGGGGTTGCGCGCGCGATGTGGTGCGCCTGGTCAATGGCGATCTGACGGTGGAGGCCCAGTGAGCATCGACTACACGCTGGACGCCCACATTGCCACCATCACGATCAACCGTCCCGAGACACGCAACTCGCTGGACATGGAGCATTTCCGCGATTTGGCCCACGCCTGGGCAGCGTTCCGGGACGACACCAGCGCCTGGGTGGCGGTGGTCACCGGAGTCGGGCCCGACTTTTGCACCGGAGCCGATCTCAAGAAATTCATCCCGGAACTGACCGGTGAGCTACCCCAACCCGAAGGGTGGGACAAGGTCGACGCGATCCATGCCGTCTTGCATCGCTTCCCCGTGTACAAGCCGATCGTCGCCGCGGTCAACGGCACCTGCGTCGCGGGCGGGTTCGAGATGTTGAGCTCCACCGACATCCGATTGGCCGTGCCCGACGCCCGATTCGCGGTGATGGAGCCGAAGCACGGTCTTTTCGCCGGCGGCGGGAGCACCGTGCGGCTGCCGCGGCAAATGCCTTACCCGTTCGCGATGGAGCTGCTGCTGACTGCCGACATGGTGGACGCGGAGCGAGCTTTGGCCATGGGATTGATTAACCGGGTGGTTCCCGCGGGCCAGCTGATGGATACCGCCTATGACTATGCCGAGCGCATTGCGGCCAATGCACCGCTCGCGGTCTTCGCGACGAAGCAGTCGGCCGTCGAAGGCTTGGCGCTCGACCTCGAGTCGGCGTACGACAACGAAACCCGGCACAGCGACCGTGTTTTTGCGACCGAGGACGCCGCCAAGCAGCCAGCAGGACCCCTTCGCCGAGAAACGACTGCCGCGGTGGCAGGCGCGCTGAGCCCTTAGGCGAGAGTGCGGCGGCTGACGTCACGAATAACCAGCGACAGCACCCAGCTCACGAGGGACAACACGATCGCGGCCCAGATTGCTGTCCACCAGAAATGGTCGATCTGCAATCCCCAGTGGGTGGTGTGTGTCGTGATCCATGCCGTGATCCACAACATCAACGCGTTGACGACGATATGGAACAGGCCAAGGGTCAGGATGTACAGCGGGATCGACAGGAATTGGACGATCGGCTTGATGAATGCGTTGACCAGACCGAAGATCACCGCGACGACGAAGATGATGCCGACTCTCTCCAGCTTCGTGTCACCGCCTACGAAGCTCAGCCCGTGCACGAAGAGGGTGACGACCCACATGGCAAATCCAGTCAATGCGGCGCGAAGCAGAAAAGAACCCATGTCGAAGATCTTGCCACCGGGCGGGCCCGTTGGGTCGCATTGAATGCCGGTTTAGTTCAGGCCGTAGAAGCGCTGCGCGTTGCGCCCGCCGATCTTTTCGCGAGCCTCCTCGCTGATATCCGTCCGGGTTCGCAGGTGTTTGGTGCTCTCCGGCCATTCGCCGTCCCAATGCGGGTAGTCGCTGGCGAACATAATGAAATCGGCGCCCAGCACGTCGATCACTCCGGGCAGGATCGGCTCCTCCGGCTCACACGTCACCCAGATGTTGCCGGCGGCCAAATAGTCGTGCGGATCGCGGCGCCAGCCGCGCTCGACCCAATCTCCCCGTTTCTCGTAATGCTCGTGCAGGCGATCGATGAAGAACGGGACCCAGCCCGCTCCCGCCTCGAGGAAGGCAACCCGCAACTCCGGATGGCGCTCGAAGACGCCACCGGAGACCATCGCGGTCATCGCCGTCATCTGGTCGAACGGAAAACTGATGCAGTGCACCTGAATGTAATTGGTGAAGCGGTCTACGCCGATCTTCGGCAGGTGGATGCCCGGGGCACCGTGAATGCCGAGCGGCATTCCGAGTTCCACGGCGGCGGTGTAGAACGGGTCGAGGTCGGGGTGGTCGAGGTTACGGGCCTTGAGTGCCGGTGGGACGAGAGTCGCTACTAGCCCAAGCTCTTTGGCTTCGGTCATGACGTCGATCGCCACCTGGCCGTGTTCGATCGGGGTTACCGCGACGCCTTTCAACCGGCCGCCTGAGGGGGCGCAGTAATCCGCTATCCACTGGTTGTAAAGGCGAGCGAATCCGGCGGCGAACTCGGGGTCCTCGAGACTGGGCGTGCACAGCCCAAGGCTTGGATACAACACCATCGTGTCGATGTGATCGCGATCGGCGTCCCCAAGCACGCCTTCGGCCGATCGGCAGTTGATGTCGGGTGCCTTGCTGATTCCGTGCTCGGGTGGACAGCCTGCGCCCGGGCCGTGGTCCTCGGGGTAGTTGCGGCCTTCGAGCATCAACCCTGGGCGCCCGTCGGTGCTGGGCTTGACGTATTGCGGCCAGCGCTTGATTGCCTCGATCGCCAGCGAGGAGTTCTCCGCGACATGTCCGTCGGCGTCGATGATTCGCATGTACCCGGAACTTACTCTCGCGCATTACATGTTGAAACGGCTCGCGCCATCGCGTCCGGTACTGCACGATGCTGACGTGACAACACAACGGCTCACCGCCGATCAGCGAAATTCATTCATCGCGGCGTTGTTGGGCTGGACGATGGATGCCTTCGATTACTTCATCGTCGTGCTCGTCTATGCGGACATCGCGAAGACTTTCCATCACAGCAAGGCCGAGGTCGCGTTCGTCACGACCGCAACCCTGGCCATGCGCCCCGTCGGTGCGCTGCTGTTCGGGCTGTGGGCCGACCGCGTCGGTCGGCGGCTTCCGCTGATGGTGGACGTGATGTTCTACTCGGTGGTGGGATTCCTGTGCGCGTTCGCGCCCAATTTCACCGTGCTGGTGATCCTGCGACTGCTGTACGGCATTGGCATGGGCGGCGAGTGGGGGCTGGGCGCCGCGCTGGCCATGGAGAAGGTTCCCGTCGAACGACGCGGGTTTTTCTCCGGGCTGCTCCAAGAGGGTTACGCGTTCGGCTATCTGCTGGCGAGCATTGCATCGTTGGTGGTGATGGATTGGCTGGGATTGTCGTGGCGCTGGTTGTTCGGCCTGAGCATCATCCCGGCCCTGGTCAGCCTGATCATCCGATACCGGGTAGAGGAATCCGAGGTGTGGGAAGCCGCGCAGGATCGGATGCGGCTCACGAGCACCAGAATCCGCGACGTGCTGCGCGACGCGGCGATCATCCGCCGGTTTATCTATCTGGCGCTGCTGATGACCGCCTTCAACTGGATGAGCCACGGGACCCAGGATGTCTACCCGACCTTCCTGACGGCGACCGCCAACCATGGCGCCGGTCTGTCCAGCGTGACCGTCAAGTGGATTGTCGTGGTCTACAACGTCGGCGCCATCATCGGAGGACTGTTCTTTGGCACGCTGTCACAGCGGCTCAGTCGCCGCTACACCGTCGTTTTCTGTGCGCTGCTAGCGCTGCCGATAGTGCCGCTGTTCGCCTACTCGCGCACCGCCGCGATGCTGTGTCTTGGTTCGTTTTTGATGCAGCTCTGCGTGCAGGGTGCGTGGGGTGTGATTCCCGCCCATTTGACCGAGATGTCGCCGGATGCCATCCGCGGCCTCTACCCTGGCGTGACCTACCAGCTCGGAAATCTCCTGGCGGCGTTCAATTTGCCCATCCAGGAGCGTCTGGCCGAGTCGCACGGCTATCCCTTTGCGCTGGCGGCGACGATCGTGCCGGTGTTGATCGCCGTCGCGGTGCTGACGCTGATCGGCAAGGACGCCACGGGAATCCGCTTCGGCACCGCGGAGAGCGGGTTTCTGGCAAAGGAAATGACGTGAGCTAGCCCGGCTTTGAGTCGCCCAGCACGCGCCGGAGCAGGTGCATCGCCACCGTCGTCGAGCGCTCCCGGATATCAGACCGGTTGCCGGGCAGCCGCAGTGTCCGGGTGTCGGTGGGGCCGTCTGCAAGCATCACGGTGAAACAGACCGTTCCCACCGGCTTTTGTTCCGTACCCCCGCCCGGGCCGGCGATTCCGGTGATGGCGACGGCGGTATCGGCGCCGAAGCGCCGCAGTGCGCCCGTTGCCATCGCCTCGGCCACCGGCTCGGAAACCGCGCCATGTGCCTCGATCAGCGCCGGGTCGACGCCAAGCAGCTCAGCTTTTGCCTCGTTCGAGTAGGCCACCACACCGCCCGCCACATATTCCGACGATCCGGGCCGATCGGTCAGTCGCGCCGCCAGCAGCCCTGCGGTACAGGATTCCGCCGTCGCTATCCGGTGGCTGGCCAGTAATCGCGCGACCAGATCGTCCACGCTGGAACCATCTTCGGAGTAAAGCTGCTGTGAATGTCGGTCACGCAGCAGCTGCACCAACTTCGCGTAGTTCGCGGCGGCGTCCGGCTCGTAGCGGGTGACCATCTCAATCTCACCCCGCCGCAAGCAAGTGGTGATCTCGAGCGCCTCGAAGCCGGGTATGGACGCCTCGGCGTCTCGCAGTGTCTCGGCCAGGCCCGATTCGGGCAGCCCGAACATCCGAATGGTCTGTTGCCGGTAGATCGTTCGGCCGGCGATCGCCTGCTGCGCCGCCGAGGTCTCGATGGCCTTGCGCCACATGGGTTGTAGCTCGCGCGGTGGTCCCGGAAGCACAATGACCGTGGGCTTGCCGGGCACGACCACCCCCGGTGCGGTGCCCACCGGGTCGAGGACCTGTGAACCGGCGGGAATCATGGCCTGCTTGCGGTTGGCGGCGCGCACCGCGTCGAAGTCGCCCGGATTGAAATGCGCCATCAGCCTTTTGAGGATGTTCGCAATCTTGGCCTCGACCTGGGCGTCCAGGACAAGGTCGCGGCCGCAGAAGCGCGCCACCACTTCGACGGTCATGTCGTCGGCCGTGGGCCCCAGGCCGCCGCTGGTGACGATCAGGTCCACGCCCTCTTCCGCCAGGAAGCGCAGCTGCGCCTCGATATCGGCGGGGCGGTCACCGCAGATCGTGATGTGCGCCAGCTCGACGCCCAGCTCGAGAAGACGATCGGCGATCCAAGGGCCGTTTGCATCTTGGACCCGTCCGGTGAGGACTTCGGTTCCGGTGACGACGATGCCTGCGCGTGCGCTCACCGCCATGAGCCTACTGGCGCATTCTTCGGTCGCATGAACTAGCCGATTGCTTCTCTGCGAGACAATGAGCCGATGATCGAGGTAGAGGTATTGCAGGCTGACATAACCAAGCTCGAACTCGACGCGATCACCAACGCGGCCAATACACAACTACGGCACGCTGGCGGCGTCGCCGCGGCAATCGCTCGTGCCGGCGGTCCGGAAGTGCAGCGTGAATCGACCGAGAAGGCGCCGATTGGGCTCGGGGAAGCAGTCGAGACCACGGCCGGCGCCATGCCGGCGCGCTACGTAATCCACGCGGCGACGATGGAGCTCGGCGGCCCGACCTCGGCCGAAATCATCGCGCGAGCCACCAGTTCGACTCTGCGGAAAGCCGATCAGCTCGGCTGCCGCACGCTGGGGCTGGTGGCGTTCGGGACCGGGGTCGGCGGCTTCCCGCTTGACGAGGCGGCGCGGCTAATGGTCGACGCCGTGCGGCAATACCAGGCGAACTCGCTGGAGAAGGTGGTGTTTGCGGTCCACGGCGATGCGGCCGAGCAAGCGTTCCGGACCTTCCTAGAAGCGTAAGTGCAGGGCTAACCGTCGGACAGATAACGCTCGACGGAGGCGACCTTCTGCGTCATCGCGTCGCTGGCCCCGGCTCGCCAGTCTGCCTTGATCACCGTACTGACCCTGGGCGCGCGAGCAGCCACGGCCTCGACCGCGCGCTGCACGACGGCCATGACTTCTTCCCAGGTGTCGCCTTCGATCACGGTGAACATCGAATCCGTTTTATTGGGCAGGCCGGAATCGCGGACCACCCGAACCGCTTCGGCAACGATCTCGCCTACACCCTCCCCCACGCCCAGCGGGGTGACGGAAAACGCGACGAGCACGGACACCTGACGAGCGTACCGAGCCCGCCTGGCAGCATCGAGGCCCATGCGGGTTTTGGTGCAGCGGGTCTCATCGGCAATGGTGTCGGTCGACGGCCGAGTGGTGGGCGCGATCCGGCCGGACGGCCAGGGCCTGCTGGCATTCGTCGGCGTCACCCACAGCGATGACGCCGACAAGGCGCGGCGGCTTGCCGAAAAGCTATGGAATCTAAGGATTCTTGCTGACGAACGGTCCGCGGCCGACGTCAACGCGCCGATCTTGGTTGTCAGTCAGTTCACCCTGTATGCCGACACCGCCAAGGGCCGTCGGCCGTCATGGAACGCGGCCGCTCCGGGTGCGGTCGCGGCGCCGTTGGTAGTGGCGTTCGCGGAGGCTCTGCAGGGGCTGGGTGCTCGGGTGGAAACCGGTGTCTTCGGTGGCCATATGCAGGTCGAACTCGTCAACGACGGCCCGGTAACCGTGATGCTGGAACTCTGAACGGCATTGGTGCGGGTAGGTTGGGTTGCTATGGGGAGAACGCTACGATGACGACGCCTGAGTTCGGGTCGCTTCGTTCCGACGACGACCACTGGGACATCGTCAGTAGCGTGGGCTACACCGCTTTGCTAGTCGCAGGGTGGCGCGCGCTGCATGCGGTAAGCCCGCAACCGCTGGTCCGGGACGAGTACGCGAAGGTTTTCATCGCCGCTTCGCAGGACCCTTATCTGGCGGGTGTGCTCGTCAACCCGGGGACCTCTGACGATGAGATGGCCTTTCCTCGCCTTTATGGCGTCCAGACGCGGTTCTTCGACGACTTCTTCGTCGCCGCCGGCGGCGACGGCATACGACAGGCGGTGATCGTCGCCGCCGGGTTGGACTCCCGGGCGTATCGCCTTGAATGGCCGTACGACACAACGGTTTTCGAAATCGATTTACCGAAGGTCCTGGAATTCAAGGCGCGTGTGCTGGGTGAGCAAGGTGCTGCGCCCAAGGCCCGCAGGATCGAGGTCGCCGCCGATTTGCGCACCGACTGGTCGAAGTCGTTGGAAGCGGCCGGCTTCGACGTGGAAAGCCCCAGCGCCTGGTCGGTGGAGGGATTGTTGCCCTACCTGACGGACGAAGCCCAACACGCGCTCTTCACCCGAATCAGCGGGCTCAGTGCGCCGGGCAGCCGAATTGCCGTTGGCGCGCTCGGATCACGCCTTGACCATGACCAGCTCGAGGCGCTGGAGGCAACCCATCCAGGGCTCAATATGTCAGGCGACGTGGATTTCGCCGCCCTGAGCTACGAGCCCAAGACCGACCCCGCGGAATGGCTCGCTGCGCACGGATGGACGGTCGAACCCGTCCGCAACACGCTCGAGTTGCAGGCCAGTTATGGAATGACCCCGCCGGACATCGACGTCAAGATCGACAGTTTCATGCGCTCCCAATACATTACGGCGACCCGGTGAGCGGTGTCGGCATGGCAAGCGCCAAAGACTAGGGCTTCAGCAGGACCTTCACGTCGTCGCCCGACCGCGACGCTGCGGTCGCGTAGCCTTTGGCCGCTTCCTCCAAAGGCAGTGTCGTCGTGAAGATGCCATCCACATCGAGGCGGCCGGATGCAAGCAACGGGATCAATTCCGGCCAGGTGCGCTGCACTGGCGCCGTGGTCATGCGCAACGTGATGCTGCGCATGAGGCACGGTAACGCCGGAAGCGGAAACGGCTGCAGATCATGAACTCCGACAACCGAGACGGTGCCGCCGGGTCGTACCGCGTTGAGCGCGTCCGTCATCGAAGCGTCGGTGGCAACCGCGTCAATGACCGAGTCGGCGCCGCGTCCGGCGGTCGCGGCGAGGATGGCCTCGGCTGCAGGTGAAGTAAGTGGCGTAGCGCCCCATTTCTCGGCGCGCTGCAGGCGGCCTTCGACTCGATCGACCGCGAAAACCGTTGCGGCACCTTGCACGAGGGCACTACGCAATGCGCACAGGCCAACCGCACCCAGGCCGATCACCGCCACGGTGCCGCCGAACGGAATGTCGGCTCGCTGGGCTGCCGCCCAGCCGGTGGCGAGGTTGTCAGTGAGCAGCAGCGCCTGCTCGGTGTTGATGCCTTCGGGAATCTTGCGCAGCTGGAAGTCGGCGGCCGGCACGGCGAGCAGCTCGGCCTGCGCACCGCCGAGCACACCGGCGCCGAAGATCTGCAAGCCCGAGTAGCACATGACCGGGTCGTTGGTGGCGCAGCCGGGGCAGCTGCCGCAGCCGGCCACTGACGACACCATCACCTGGTCGCCAACCGCGACGGTGCGCACCTGCGGCCCGGTTTCGACGACGGTACCGACCGCTTCGTGGCCGAGCGCCATCGGCTCGGCGACCGGGAAATCGGCCTCGTAGAAGTGCAGGTCGGACCCGCAGATGCCGGCGGCGGTGACGGAGACGATCGCCCCGTCGGCACCGGGAAGCGCCGGATCGGGCCACGTGTCGACCCGAATGCTGCGGGGCCCGTCGATGACTACCGTGCGCATATAAATGTGCTCACTTTCTCTGCTGCACAACGAACTGAGACCAGTTGGGCTCGCGGACAGCGGCCCAGTACTCGGGGAGCCGCCACGGACTGACCGTGTGGATCTCCCCGTCGGTGTTCTTGAAATAGGAGTGTTTGACCGATGGATGCGACCACACCATGTTCTTGATTTCGGCTTGCGTCCGTTGATGCCACTCAGCGGCAGCCTCGGCGGTGGGCTCCAGCGAGTGCAGGTTGGTTTTCGCCAGATGCTCCAGACACTGGTTGACGTAGCGCATTTGAAGTTCGGATTGGAAGATCAGGCTCCCCCCGTGGGCGAGATGTGTCCCGGGCCCGTAAATGATGAAGAAGTTGGGGAAACTTGGAACCGTGATGCCAAGGTAGGCGTATGGACGTGTCCCCCACATCTCGTGCAAGTCGACTCCGTTGCGGCCGGTGACTTTCAGCGGCCACAGCACATCGGTGTGCCGGAACCCGGTGGCGTAGACGACGACGTCGACCTCGTGCGTCACTCCGTCTTCGGTGACGATGCCGCGCGGGGTGATCTTCTGGATCGGTGTGCGCACCAATTCGACGTTGTCGCGTTGCAGCGTCTGCAGCCAGCTGCCGTTGTCCTGCAATGTGCGCTTGCCAGTTGCGGGATAGTCGGGCATTACCTTGCTCAACAGCTCGTGGCCCTCGCCGACCTGGCTGGTGATCCACTGGGTGAACATCATCCGGGCGGCGGCGTTGATGTCGCTTACGGCATAGTCTTGATCGGCATAATTCGGGTCGCCGCGGGCCGCGTCGAGACCTTTGTCGGCGCCGGGCCAGAGTACGAGAAACCGGTACCACCTTCCGTAGAACGGCAGGTGGCGCATCGCCCAGCGCACACCGTCGCCGACCTCGTCGTGATAAATCGGGTTTGGGAACATCCACTGCGCCGTTCGCTGGAACACAGTGAGGTGCTCGACATCATCGGCAATCGCCGGGGCGATTTGGAAACCGCTGGCGCCGGCCCCGATCAGCGCCACTCGCTTGCCGGTCAGGTCCACCGAATGATCCCAGGCCGCAGAGTGAAACGAGGGTCCCGCGAAAGTCTCGGCACCATCGTACTCGGGAATATTGGGCCGATTCAGCTGACCGACCGCGGTGATGAGGGCCCGCGCGCGCACGGTGCTGGTCTGGCCATCGGATGAGAGCAGTGAAACGCTCCACATGCCGTCATCGTCATTCCACTCGGCCGATGCAACCTCGGTCTGCCACCGCACATGCTCAGCCAGACCGTGCTTGTTCATCACCCGGGTGAAATAGTCCTGCAGCTCATCCTGCTCGGCGAAAAAATGAGTCCAGTCGTTGTTGGGTTCGAAGCTGTAGCAATAAAAATGGTTGGCGACGTCGACACGGGCGCCGGGATAGCTATTCTCCCACCATGTTCCGCCAGGTCCGGCGTTCTTCTCCACGATGCTGAAAGGGATGTTGGCTTGTTTGAGGCGGATTCCGGCCAAGATGCCGGATTCGCCGCATCCGACGACGAGAACCGGAACCTCGGCCGTGGCTTCAGTTGGCAGGGCCGCTGGGCGGCGTGGGTCGACGCCGTCGAGATCCATCTCTTCCAGGATTAGGGGCAGGTAGTCGTCGGTCACGGGTTCGCACGCCGCCCAGTCCATCATTTCCCTGATGAGTTCGAGGCTAAGCGGTTTTGGTTCGGGACAACCGCGGTCTCGATAGTCGGTGATCACCGGTAGCGCCGTCGCGCGGGCTCTGGCCTTGTCCTCCTCTGACATGAATCCCTGGATCTCGTTGAGGAAGATGCCCATGGGCTTGAAGTCACGGATGAAACGCGGATCGCCGGTGATATGGACAAGCGAAAGCAGCAGCGTCGGGATGCTGACATCCTCCAGCGCGGCGGCGATTTCCGGTGTTGACGTGGTGAAGGGATCGCCAGCATAGGGGCTGCGCATCGAGCCGATCCTTTCGGTGGACTGGGAGCCAAATTACGCTACTCACGGTTTCGTAATTGAGCAGCACTACGCTACCCTCCGGCGCTGGAGCCGATCAAGAGTGCATGACCACTACGGCCCATCGTCCTCGTCGTCTGCCAAGAGCTTCTCGGGGTGATGGAACGTATTGGTTCGTGGCTGTCCGTGGTCGAGGTGGGGCGGCGGGATCCATTCCGTGTCGCCGTTGGCGCGTTTTCGGGTGGTCCAGCCGCCGGGTTCGACCAGAGGGTGGTCGGAGCCGCAGGCCAGGGTCAGCGTGTTGATGTCGGTGCGGTGGGTGGTTGCCCACTCCTCGGTGTGGTGCACTTCGCACCAGTAGCCAGGGACGTCACAGCCGGGGCGTGTGCACCCGCGATCCTTGGCGTACACCACAATTCGTTGGCCCGGTGTGGCCAGACGTTTGCTGTGATAGAGCGCGATGGCTTTGCCCTTGTCGAAGATGGCCAGATAGTGGTGAGCGTGGCGGGCCATGCGGATGACGTCGCTCATGGGCAGCAGGGCGCCCCCGCCGGTGAGCCCCTTGCCGGCTGCGGCTTCGAGTTCTTTGAGGGTGGCGGTCACGATGATGGACGCCGGTAACCCGTTGTGCTGACCTAACTTTCCCGATGCCAGCACCGCGCGCAGGGCGGCGTTGAGTCCGTCGTGGTTGCGCTGGGCTGGAGTGCGGGTGTCACGCTGAACGGCTTCCTCGCCGGCTGGGCCGTCGACGACGGGCGTGTCATCCTCGGGGTTGCACAGGCCGGGAGTGGCCGTCTTGGCCAGAACCGCTTCGAGGGTGGCGCGGGCTTCGGGGGTCAGATAGCCGCTCAGTCGTGACATCCCGTCGATGTCTTGCTTGCCCAGCGTCAGCCCGCGCCGACGTGCCCGGTCCTCGTCGGTTTAGGCGCCGTCGGGGTTGAGGTAGCCGGTCAGCCGTTCGGCGAGTTTGGCGAGGTCGTCGGGGCGATGCTTGGCGGCCAGCTCGGCCAGATGCGCTTCGGCCGCCTCGCGCGTCCCAATATCGACCGCGCTGGGGAGCTGGGTGAAGAATCGGCGGATCACGCGCACATGACCGGCGCCGATGGTGCCGTCGCGTTGTGCGGCTGCGGTGCCGGTCAACAGCGGCGGCAGCGGTTCGCCGGTGAGCGCGCGGCGCGGCCCCAAATCGGCGGCCTCGGCGATCCGCCGGGTGGCCTCGCCCGGGGTGATGTGCAGCCGGTCGGCCAACACGTCGGAGAGTTTTCCGCCGAGCTCTTCGCGGGTGGCCTGCCCGGCGAGCTGATTAATCAATTGGTGGCCGGGCACGGACAACCGCCGCGTCACTTTTTCACGCGCACCAAGATCCGCAATCGCTCCGGGTTGGTCAACGCATCAAACGACAACTCGCAGACACGGTCCAAGTCAGCATCGAGCGCGTCGAGGACCTCGCCGATCTCCTCACGACTACTACTCGCACGCATGCATGTTCGAATGTTATCGCGGCCCTACGACAAAAATCGCCGCCCTGAAACCATTGAAACTAAAGCGACAGAAGTTGTTTAGGTGATTCGTTGGGTTCGCGGCGACGTCCGGCCGTTAAGCTCCCGCACCGTCTGAAAACCGGTGAAGGCCAGGCGGCGCAAGTGATCTCAGTGGCGCCCGCCCTACCCCGCTACTCGGCCTTATGCGAAACGTCGGCTATTAAGCCGCCATCCATGACGAACTCGGCCGCTGTGGAATACGACGATTCGTCGCTGGCCAGGAAGAGCACGCACATTGACACCTCCCGCGGTTCCCCAGGCCGACCGAGCGGAATATTGAGTAGATCCTGGGGAAGCTTGGCGGTCATCGGGGTGCGGATGAAACCCGGGTGAATGGAGTTGACGCGGATGCCGTGTGGTGCCAATTCCAGTGCCGCGGACTTGGTTAGACCGCGTACCGCCCACTTGGAGGTCACATACCCGTGCACCCACGCCGCACCCCGCAAGCCCTCGATGGAAGAGACGTTGACGATCGAGCCGCCGCCGGCGGCGACCATCGGATCGATAGCCGCTTGAATGCCCAACAGCGTGCCGGTGACGTTGACGTCGAGTATCTGTTGCCACTTGCCCAGATCGAACGTCTTGAGAGGGCCGTAGTTCACAATTCCGGCGTTGTTGACCAAGACGTTCAGCTTCCCGAACTCCTCCACCGCCGCCGCCGCGGCGGTCGTCCACTGCTCGGGGTTTGTCACGTCAAGATGTACGTATCGCGCTGCGGCGCCCAGTTCGTAGGCAAGCGCTTGACCCTCATCATCGAGGATGTCGCCGATCACCACCTTGGCGCCCTCGGCGACGAGCAGCCGGGCATGGGATGCACCCATGCCCCTGGCGGCTCCGCTGATCAGTGCGACTTTGTCATCCACGCGTCCCATGGGGGGTCAGGCTACCCGAGCGTATTGCGGGATTAGAACCTGTTCTAATCCCGCAAAACCATCGATTCGTCATCGGTTGTTTTGGGCCTGATTGGCGTGCTGTGAAACAATGAGACGTGTCGTCGTTCACCCGCAGTCACGGTGGCTGGCGGCGCGGACGGCGGCGTTTGGTCGCACCGGAGGTGGATGAGCATCATGGCCTCGTTACTCACGGCCTGCAGCGGCTTCCTGTTCGCCGTGTTATGGATGGATTTGATTTTTGATGTCCAAGTTCTCCGGCACCGGACTGCAGCTGCCGATCTGCCCGAGACCGTGCTGGCTTCCATCGCGGGTTACTACCACCGAGCCACTGCCACATCTCGACCGATGAGCCATCTGATCGCCCTCGTCATGGTGATCTTGTTGGGCGCGCTGGTGTTTCAGGCCGCGCGGGGGCAAGACCCGGGGTGGCTCCTGGTCGTGTCGGCCGGGCTCGCGGGCATACCGACGATGCTGGCATTGACAAACACGGTGCCCGACGCGGTGCGACTCGGACGCCGCGTTGACAGTCCGCCGGAACAGACGCGCCTGGCACGATCCATCTGCCGCGACCATCTCCTATGCGCCGGCTGCATTCTCGTGTTCCTGGTCTTGTGGGTGGCGCACGGCACCGCAATCTGAGGAAATGGGGTGACGGGTCGTAGTAATAACGTGCAGGTCAGGACCGGCTGGCCACGTCAATGCGCTCCGTACTAAACTAGAACACGTTTCAATTCGGCCAACGCCCCAGGAGTAGGCATGCACACCGCCATCTGCGATGAGCTTGGTATTGAATTTCCGATCTTCGCGTTCACCCACTGCCGTGACGTCGTGGTGGCTGTCAGCAAAGCCGGTGGTTTCGGCGTGCTGGGGGCTGTGGGCTTCACGCCCGAGCAGCTGGAGATCGAGCTCAATTGGATCGACGAGAACATCGGCGACCACCCCTACGGGGTCGACATCGTCATCCCGAACAAGTACGAGGGCATGGACTCCCACCTGTCCGCGGAGGAGCTGGCCGAGACGCTGCGCAAGATGGTGCCGCAGGAGCATTTGGACTTCGCCAAGAAGATCCTCGCGGATCACGGTGTCCCCGTGGAAAACGCCGATGAGGACACCCTGCAGCTGCTGGGCTGGACGGAGGCGACGGCCACCCCGCAGGTTGAAATGGCCCTGAAGCACCCTAAGGTGCGCATGATCGCCAATGCGCTCGGAACTCCCCCGGCCGACATGATCAAGCACATCCACGAGTCCGGTCGCAAGGTGGCCGCGCTGTGCGGCTCACCGTCGCAGGCCCGCAAGCACGCTGACGCGGGCGTCGACATCATCATCGCCCAGGGCGGCGAGGCCGGTGGTCACTGCGGCGAGGTGGGCTCAATCGTGTTGTGGCCGCAGGTCGTCAAGGAGGTCGCCCCTGTGCCGGTGCTGGCGGCGGGTGGCATCGGCAGTGGCCAGCAGATCGCGGCGGCACTGGCATTGGGTGCCCAAGGGGCGTGGACCGGCTCGCAGTGGCTGATGGTCGAGGAAGCCTCGAACACCCCGGTTCAGCAAGCGGCATACGCCAAGGCGGGCAGCCGTGACACCGTACGTAGCCGTTCGTTCACCGGTAAGCCGGCCCGGATGCTGCGCAACGACTGGACCGAGGCGTGGGAGCAGTCGGACAACCCGAAGCCGCTCGGCATGCCGCTGCAATACATGATCTCCGGTATGGCCGTGCGGGCCACGAACAAATACCCGAACGAGACCGTCGACGTCGCATTCAATCCCGTCGGGCAGGTCGTCGGGCAATTCACCAAGGTGGAGAAGACCGCGACCGTCATCGAGCGCTGGGTGCAGGAGTACCTCGAAGCGACCAACAGACTGGACGAACTGAACGCGGCCGCTGCCGTCTAACGACGATTAGATGTCGTCGACTTCGTCCTCGCCGGTGAACACCTCTTTCGCCCGGTCCACCGCGTACGTGCCGATGTCGATCGAGTTCTGAACGATGCCGCTGGCACCACCGGCGATGTCCCCCCGGATGATGTCGCCGGCGTGTTCGACGATGTCCGAAGCTTTTTCGACGGCATTGGTTGCGATGTCCCTGGCCGCGTCGACTGCATCTTTCGGATTGAAGCCCATCTCGAGTCTCCTTTTGTTGCAGGACCGTTGCTACGACTCTAGACACGGCGCGCGCGAGGTGCGCGGGCGCTGCGCCTCAGTAGTTCACCAACGTGCGCCAGTACTCTTCGGGAATCTCCGCGCCGGACCGCATTATTCGTGCCAGCCCGACGGCCATCGCGATGCCCAGCAGGCCAAGCCAAAGCCCGGCAAGCCCGATGAGGCCCCAAAGGGCGGCGGTGACCGCGGGCCACGGCGACGGCACCGCTAGCACCGGTGCGAAGAAGAAGCCTGTCCCGCTGTACCAAGCGGAGCCGGCGCGATCGGACGCGAGCACAAACCGCAGCCAGCGCGGGATCGCAGCTTCGCCGGCTGATCGTGGTTCATGATTCAGTCGTCATCCGGAGGGCGGGAAGAATCCTGCCCCGGTGAACCATCCTTCTTGCCATCCCTGAGCTCCCAGACAGAGCATGGGAAGCCCGGCCTGCGACTGTGCCGCTGCTTGCGGGCCCGGGCACTTGGCGCCGGCCTGCTGAACTCCATAGAGGGGATACGACACCACCCAATACCCGGTGGTGGCTGCCGGGAACTGGTTAGGCGGGGGGAAATGACAGGCTTCGGCCTGCCCACTGGGGCCTCGTCCAAAGATGAAGCGCTCGTAGTTGTCACACGGCGCGCCCAGCGAAGCGTCATAGTTCATGCCCGGCACGTCGCCGTCGTAATCTGCGGCCGCGCACGGCGCCATGCCGATCGCACCAGCCGTGACCACGGCGGCGGCGAGTAGTTCGCGAATCATGCTCCCACCCTTCGCGTCAGTGTCACCTGGCCTCACGGAGTGCCGACGGTGACCTGCACCAAAGCATATCCATCGGGCCGCAGGCCACAAGATCGTTTTCGTTTGCCGCCCTCAACGACGCCTAAGGTGCTCTTGACGTCGTCAGACCGCAAGTTATCCAAATTCTCGGGCTGAACACGTTGCAATTCGACCGTGCCGATCTTGCTCGGATGCTTCCCAACCGTGGTCCGGCAATGGTTTATTTGCACAAGCAAGACTAGAAGACTTCATATCGAGGAGTGGGCCATGCCAACCGTCGAGCCAACTGCCACGCCGGTCCCCAACCTGCCTCCCGGCTTCGACTTCACCGACCCAGATATCTACGCCGAGCGGCTCCCGGTGGACGAACTGGCCGAAATGCGTCGAACCGCACCGATCTGGTGGAACGAGCAACCCTTCGGCGCCGGCGGGTTCGACGACGGTGGCTTCTGGGTGGTGACCAAGCACAAGGACGTCAAAGAGATCTCGCTGCGCAGCGATATCTTCTCCAGCCTGCAGAAGACCGCGCTGCCGCGCTACAAGGACGGCACGGTCGCCGAGCAGGTCGAACGCGGCAAGTTCGTCCTGCTCAACATGGACGCGCCGCAGCACACCCGGCTGCGCAAGATCATTTCGCGGGCATTCACTCCCCGAGCTATTGAGCGCCTGCGCGACGACCTCAGCGAGCGTGCCAGGCGCATCGTCGAGGCCGCCGCGGCTGAGGGTTCCGGCGACTTCGTCGAACAAGTGTCGTGCGAGTTGCCCTTGCAGGCCATCGCCGGGCTGATGGGTGTGCCGCAGGAGGACCGCAAGAAACTCTTCCACTGGTCCAATGAAATGGTTGGCGACCAAGACCCCGAGTTCGCGGACAACGACGCCATCACCGCCTCCGTCGAACTCATCATGTACGGAATGCAGATGGCCGCGGAGAGGGCGAAGAGCCCGGGGCAGGACCTCGTCACCAAGCTGATCGAGGCCGACATCGACGGCCACAAGCTCTCCGACGACGAGTTCGGCTTCTTCGTCATCCTGCTGGCCGTCGCCGGCAATGAGACCACCCGCAACTCCATCACTCAAGGCATGATGGCCTTCACCGACTTCCCCGATCAGTGGGAACTGTACAAGAAAGAGCGTCCTGCCACCACGGCCGACGAGATCGTGCGGTGGGCCACCCCGGTGACGTCGTTCCAGCGGACCGCCCTGGAGGACTATGAGCTGTCCGGTGTGCGGATCAAGAAGGGCCAACGGGTGGTGATGTTCTACCGCTCCGCCAACTTCGACGAGGAGGTATTCGACGACCCGTTCACGTTCAACATCTTGCGTAACCCCAACCCGCACGTCGGATTTGGCGGGACCGGCGCCCACTACTGCGTCGGTGCCAATCTAGCCAGGATGACGATCGACCTGATGTTCAATGCGATCGCCGATGCTATGCCGGATCTGGAATCTATTAGCAAGCCCGAACGGCTCCGGTCGGGCTGGCTCAACGGGATCAAGCACTGGCAAGTCGACTACCACAGCAACGGGGCAACGAAATGTCCTGTCGCGCATTAAGCTAAGCCAATGCCGACGCATCAAGCTGTCCGGATCCAGTCCGCAGGCGGCCCCTTGGAGCTGGCCGACATGGAAACGCGGTCACCCGGTCGTGACGAGGTGCGGATAGCGGTCACCGCATGCGGTGTATGCGGAACCGACCGCGCCTTCGTCCAGGGCGGCTTCCCGAACATGTCGTGGCCATTGACCCCGGGACATGAAATCGCCGGAACCATAGCTGAACTCGGCGAGGGCGTCGATGATTTCGCAGTCGGCGATCGTGTCGCTGTCGGGTGGTTTGGCGGATGCTGCTATCACTGCGACCCTTGCCGCAAGGGCATGTTCATTCACTGTGCGAATGGGAAGGTTCCGAGCTGGCACTATCCCGGCGGCTATGCGGAATCGGTGACGGTGCCGGCCAACGCTTTGGCCCGGATACCACCCGAGCTCTTCGATGTCGAAGCCGCCCCGATGGGCTGCGCCGGCGTCACGACCTACAACGCGCTACGCCACACCAAGGCGTTGCCGGGTGATCGCGTTGCCATCCTCGGTATCGGCGGGCTCGGCCATCTCGGAGTGCAGTTCGCGCGGGCGATGGGCTTCGAGACCATTGCGATTGCCCGTGGCACCGGCAAAGCGGAAGATGCCCGAAAACTGGGTGCCCATCACTACGTTGACTCCAACAGCGGTGACGTCGCCGAAGCACTGCAAGCCTTGGGCGGAGTCGCGGTCGTCTTGGGCACTGCCGGCAACTCGGCGGCCATGGCCGACACGGTCGGTGGCTTGCTGCCCCAAGGTGAACTGATCACCATCGGTGTAACGGCCGACCCGCTGCCGATAAGTCCCATACAGCTCATCACCCCGGGGCTCAGTGTGACCGGGCATCCGTCCGGGACTGCGAAGGATGTCGAAGAGACAATGCATTTCGCGGTCTTGTCGGGCGTGCGAGCGTGGATCGAACAGCTACCCCTGGCGCAAGCTGCCGACGGCTACGCAGCGATGGAGCAGGGGCGCGCACACTACCGCACTGTTCTGACCATGTGATTACAGTCGGGGCATGACCGACAACTGGACTCTGGACGCATCCGACGGTGAGCTGATCATTCGCACCGGCGTCAAAGGCAGGGCCTCGCGAATGGGTCATCGTCTCACCATCGCGATGACGCGCTGGCACGCCACGGTGAGTTGGGATGGCTCCGAACCCGTCACCGCGGAGCTTGTGGTCGAGACGGATTCGTTCGAGGTGCTGCGCGGCGAGGGTGGTGTCAAAGGACTGTCCGGGCCCGAGAAAACGCTGGTGCGGTCAAACGCCTTGAAGTCGTTGGATGCCAGCCGCTTCCCCGAGATCCGTTTTGAAGCCAAGGCCAGGGAGAAGATCGTCAAGACCGACGACGGGTACCGCCTTACCGGCACGCTTCAGATCCGGGGTAAATCGCGAGACCACGTAATCGATCTGCGCACAGAGGACCTCGGCGACTCGTGGCGAATGTCTACCGAATCCACCGTCCGCCAGTCCGACTACGGGATCAAGCCTTACTCGCTGCTGATGGGCTCGGTCCAAGTCGCTGATGATGTGTCGGTGTCTTTCACCGCGGTTCACGCCAGGGACAATTGAGCTCTACTGGTCGTTCCGGTCTTCGAGAGTGTCCTCGCGTACGGATTCATTAATTCCGCTAAGTATCTATGTGCTTGCCTTCCTGAAAGGGTCGAGATGCCGCGCACAGACAACGATTCGTGGGATTTGGCGACCAGCGTAGGAACCACCGGTACTTCGACGCGTTTTTCTCCGACGCGATGGCGGCGGGTATCCCTCAAGCCGTCATCTTTGCGTCTGGCCTCGACGCACGCGGCTACCGGCTGTTCTGGCCGGCCGGAACAGCGGTGTTCGAAATCGACCAGCCGCTCGTTATCGAGTTCAAGACGGCCACACTCGAGAGTCTGGGTGCGCAGCCTACCGTCGATCTGCATGCGGTGCCGATTGATCTGAGACAAGACTGGCTAAACGCGTTGCGGACAGCGGGTTTTGACGTCAGCCGGCCCAGTGCGTGGATCGCCGAAGGCCTGCTCGCATTCCTGCCACCGGAAGCAGGCGGATCGCCTGTTGGACAACATCACTGAACTCAGCGCTCCAGGGAGCCGACTGGCCGCAGAAATCTTTGCCAGCCCACCGGATGTGGACGGAGACCGGGCGCCCGACTTGCTGCAGACCGCCAACGAGCGGTGGCGGTCGTACGGGTTCGACATCGAACTCTCCGATCTGCGATATGACGTCGAACGCAATGACGTTGCGGCTTATCTGGACAGCCAAGGCTGGCAGACCGTCTCTACAAAGCTGAACGAATTGTTGGCTGAAAACGGATTGCCCGAGATACCGCAAACCCAAGCCAACGTGGCATTTTCGGAGAACTACTACTGCACGGCGATCCGTCGCGACTAGCGCGGTCGTTACCGCTGAGGCGGGAAAATCAGGGCTGCGTCGGCGCTTGTGGCGGTGGATCACCCGCTGCGTCACCGGCATCGCCGGGTATGTGCTCGAGCACTCTCGTCAAGTAAGGCTGCCGGCTATGGTGGTCTGGTTGCTGTTCGGCAGGAGCGCTGGGCTGCTCTTCCGCCGCGCCTGGCTCTGCAACCGGTTCGCCGGCGGGCGCCTTTTCCTGGGGGGCTGGCGGCGCGGCCGCTGGGGGCGGTGCTATGGCCGGTGCGACGGCCTCGGCGACTTGTGGCATCGGCGCATGCACCACGTGCCTTGGCTTGGCGGGCTCGCTGTTCGGAGCAAGCTGAATGCCCACAGCAAGTGATAGCGAAGAGACGAAGGTAATCGCACCGGCTGCCAAAGCGGTCACGGCCCCGGCGTAGGACAACTGCCGCGGCCGCACGGGGGCTGCGGCAGGTTCGCTGCGGTGCACCACAAGCTGCTCGTCGGTGAACTCAGTGCTGCGAGCCGCCGCCAGCGCCGCGCCCCGTGCGACGGTCACCTGTGCCATCGTTTGCACGAAAACCGGTACTGGCAAAGCTGTTTCGAGTTGCCATGAAAACCCATCGATGTCGCTGTCTGCGCCGACGACGACAACGCCGCCTGGCCGCCATCCGTTGCGCTCGAACATTCCGGTCAGCCAACGGGTCAGCCCGTCGGAGCCGCCGCGCACGTGCTTGATCGCCGTCTGCGTACCGCCATCGTGAGTGTCGACCATGACGACGGTCGTCCAGTCATGGTCGAGGATGCAGACCGCGGTCTGTTCGTAACCGATAACGGGTGCGATGGCGCGCGCCAGTGTCTCGACAGCCTCGAGCAACCGGACCGGCACCACGTTGTCGAAGCCTGCGTCGGTCAATGCTTCCAACAGCAGTGCAGCCTCCGCGGACGCTTGGTCGTTCCAGGTCACTCCGATGACACGCAGACGGTGATCGCTTGCAGCCGCCAGCGCGTCCACCTGCAATACCTCGTCTGCCACTTGCTCTGCGGTACTCACGGCGCGTACGCCGCGGCCGGCGCGCAGCGCCAACTCCTGGTGGTCCAGGATGGTGCCGTCTGCGCCATGTCCTTCAGCGAGGACCCACCCAACGGTGGTCGGCGTCACTGATAACCCAAGTACCGTGTCCAAAATTTGTACCTCAATCCGTCCGGGACCTCCGATGCCCTCAGCCGCACCGACGCGCACCATAAAACCGCTGGTGCGGTGGTTCGTGAGAGCCGGAACGGACCCGGGATAGCGTGGTCTCCATCGGCTTGCTCCGTGAGAGCCTACGCGGTCGCCGCTAGTTCGGCTGCCCCGGTTCAACATCACCAGACCAAAAGCCGCGACACGGCGGATTGCGAATGTGCCGTCTTCGGCGTCAACTGTTGTTTACCGGCGGCATTCCAACGCACCGGCCTGCAGCACCAGCGGTGGCGGCCCGCCGATGTCCAAGGTGTCAATGCGGGAGAACGCTCGACAGGTTGGTTCGGTCCGCTTCGCAGCGTCTGTCGAAATCCTGCCGGGTCTTGTTTAGGGATCCTTTGTACATTACGGCGTATGTCGCCCGCTCCCTGGCTCCAGTGCTTGAATAGTGCTCCTGCCTGGTGTTTTAGGCAATGAGCCGGTATGACGGGGTCTGCGTGGGAGCCTGTCCGATCTTTGCGGTCCTCTTATCCCAGTTGCGAAATTCGCGGTTGAAAAGCGATACGAAACTGAGACGTCCTCGCGTCCGGATCGACATTTGGCCTATTCGCACTGTAAATTCCTGCCTGAGACCACGATCACATACGACAAGGGGCGCAGTTATGACAGATGTGAGCGAGAAGGTCCGGGCCTGGGGGCGCCGGCTTTTAGTCGGTGCAGCTGCGGCTGTCACCCTGCCAGGCCTGATCGGTCTTGCCGGCGGCGCGGCGACCGCGGGAGCGTTTTCGCGACCAGGCCTGCCGGTCGAATACCTGCAGGTGCCGTCGCCGTCGATGGGTCGCAACATCAAGGTCCAATTCCAGAGCGGCGGCAACGGCTCCCCCGCGGTGTACCTGCTCGACGGGCTGCGTGCCCAAGACGACTACAACGGCTGGGACATCAATACTCCTGCGTTCGAGTGGTACTACCAGTCGGGCCTGTCGATCGTCATGCCGGTCGGCGGGCAATCGAGCTTCTACGCCGACTGGTATCAGCCGGCGTGTGGTAAGGCCGGCTGCTCGACCTACAAGTGGGAGACCTTCGTAACGAGCGAGCTGCCCCAGTATCTGGCCTCCAACAAAAGCGTCAAGTCCACCGGCAGCGCTGCGGTTGGCATCTCCATGTCGGGGTCCGCGGCCATGATCTTGGCCGCCTATCACCCGCAGCAATTCATCTACGCCGGCTCGCTGTCGGCACTGATGGACCCCTCCAGCGGGATGGGCCCGAGCCTGATCGGCCTGGCAATGGGTGACGCCGGCGGGTACAAGGCCAACGCCATGTGGGGCCCGTCGAGCGACCCGGCCTGGCAGCGCAACGACCCGACCGTTCAGATCCCGAAGCTGGTCTCTAACAACACCCGCCTGTGGGTCTACTGCGGTAACGGCACCCCGACGGAGTTGGGTGGGGCCAACATGCCCGCCGAGTTCCTGGAGAACTTCGTGCGGAGCAGCAACTTGAAGTTCCAGGACGCCTACAACGCGGCCGGTGGCCACAACGCGGTGTTCAACTTCGACCAAAACGGCACGCACAGCTGGGAGTACTGGGGAGCGCAGCTCAACGCCATGAAGCCTGACCTGCAGAGGTCCCTGGGCGCTTCGGGCAACGGCGGATAACCTCACCTGGCAGAGTCGCTGCTGCGCTTGACGACAACGCCGTCAGGCGCAGCAGCGCGTTAAGGGGCCTATAGCGGCGGGCGGGTCAGCCCCTCCTGGTCAATAGGTCGGTGATATCGACCCACGTTGTGCTGTCGTTGCGATGATCATTCATGTTCCGGCACTGACCGTAGATACGTAGGACGCCCAAGCTCGGGTCATCATCCTGGCGATAAAAGATCACTGTGACGGCATCCTTGGAGAGCGTCCTGCCGTAGGCGTGGTCGTTGTGCGGTACTCCCTCGGTCCAGCCATGGCTAACGAGGGACGCGGCGATTGCCGGGAAGTAGGTATCGGCCCTCGCTGCAGCGGGCAACGCGAAGGTCAGGTAGATCGCGCCTTGATACGGCGGGTTCGCGCGGTCTTTGCACGACATCAATAAGTAGCCCGCCGATACCGCCTGCAGTCCAGTCACGGTGACGATTCGCCTGGCCGACTCGACCACCTGAGCCTTCGACTGATCGTCGGTAACCGGATTGACGGGATGATTGAGGACATCAGAGGGCGTCGAATGGAGGCGGCCCACCAACAGGAAAGCTCCACCAAGCAGCAGTGAAACCGCCAACGCGGCAGCAATCAGCGCGCGAATCCGCTTCGAGCGCAACCATTCTCCGCGCTTGTCGCCAATCGTGCGCGGGCTGCGACTCTCCGTATTGCAAAACATCAGCAAAGTCAGGCTAACTCTGTAGTACCCGGCTCAGGGAAATCCTCAATCTGCCGATCCGAGCCAAACCGGGGCCACAATGACGCCAGAATCATGGTCATGACGAGCAGCACGCGACCGTGCCGCCGCATCGCCCTGGTTGCACGTTGCGGTGGCGTGCTCGGTGGGCTCGCGGTGCTGGTTGCAACGCAGGCGCGAGCCGACGACATAAGCCCGCTGACCGAATTGGTCGACGCGGCCGCACAGCGGTTACAAATCGCTGAGCCGGTGGCCGCCTTCAAGTGGAATACGCACGGTGCGATCGAGGATCCGGACCGCGTCCAGCAAGAACTCGCCAAATTGGGCGCTGAAGCCACCGCCCAGCACGTCGAGCCGAACTACGTCACTAGGGTCTTCGGCGACCAGATCGACGCTACCGAGGCCATCGAATACAGCCGGTTCGCGGATTGGAAGCTGAACCCGGAGGACGTGCCGGCCGGTGCGCCGGACATATCGGCGTCGCGGTCATCGATCGATGCCCTCAACCAAACGATGCTGACCCAGATCGTGGCCAACTGGGACCTGTTGCATTCGCCAGCGTGCGCCGTGCAGCTCGATGTCGCCAGGAGCGGCGTCATACGGGCTCGTCAGCTCGAAAGCATTTACCAACAGGCTCTGTCGTCCGCGACTCAGTCATATTGCCAGCGATAGTTTAATTTTTCCTCACTATTTTCTAACGTTTTCATTTGGCCGCTGATAAGGCGATTTCCGCAGATAGACAGCTTATCTCGCGGCATTTTCAAATGGGTAACGCTTTGGATACACCCGCCGAAATGCTTGACATGGGAAAATTCTGCAAGCCTCTCGTCAAGTCCGCGATGGTCGGCGGGTTCGTTGCAGCGTCGTTGACTTCGTCCACCGGCGTGGCTAACGCCGCCCCCCAAGCCCCTAACTGGGACGCGGTGGCGCAATGTGAGTCCGGTGGCAACTGGGCAGCCAACACCGGAAACGGCTTCTACGGTGGGCTGCAATTCAATCCAACCACGTGGAGCAGGTACGGCGGTGTCGGCAATCCGGCGGCCGCATCCAGGCAACAACAAATCGCTGTGGCCGACCGGGTGCTGGCCGACCAGGGCGTAGAGGCATGGCCGAAGTGCGGCGAGTATGCGGGCCTTCCGACCGGGCTGTATTCGCACCCCGCACAGGGCATCAAACAGATCATCAACCAGATCATTCAGATGTCGATCCCGCACTAAATAAATATCGGCGGCAGGAATCATCCGGGGTCTATGACCGAGCACGAAGCTGTGTTTGGATCAGGCCATGGAAGGTTCGGCGACTGTTCATATCGCGGCGCCCGCGGAGAAGATCTGGGATTTGATCGCAGATGTCCGCAACATCGGACGATTCTCCCCAGAAGTCTTTGAGGCCGAGTGGCTGGGCGGTGCCACTGGTCCGGCACTCGGCGCCAAGTTCCGTGGTCACGTTCGGCGTAACGAGATCGGACCGGTGTATTGGACGAAGTGCAAGGTCACCGCCTGCGAACCCGGCCGTGAGTTCGGGTTTGCGGTTCTGCTCGGCGATAGGGCGGTGAACAACTGGCACTACCGATTAGCGCCTGCCGATGGCGGCACGGATGTGACCGAGTCGTTTCGGCTTAACCCGGCACCGTGGCTCGGTGTGTACTGGTTGTTTGGTGGCTTTCTGCGCAAGCGCCGCAACATCCGTGATATGACCAAAACGCTGAACCGCATCAAAGATGTGATCGAGGCGAGCTGACAGGAAAGGCTTTGATGCCGGGCGTCCCAAACGGCAACGTGAAATCGGTATTCATCACTGGCGCGGGCAGTGGCATGGGCCACGAAGGCGCAAAGCTGTTCCATGCCAACGATTGGCGAGTCGGTGTCGTGGACCGCAACGAGGACGGCCTGGCGAGCCTGAAAGAAGAGCTGGGTGGCGATCGGCTGTGGACCCGCGTCGTTGATGTGACCGACAAGGCGGCCCTGGACGGCGCCCTGGCTGACTTCTGTGCCGGCAATACCGGCGGCGGACTCGACATGATGTGGAACAACGCCGGCATCGGCGAATCCGTCGCATCGTCAAATTCCCTACCCGCGCTGATGCCGAAGCGGCAGTAAAGGAGGCGAACTGGTGCCAAACCGGTTGCTCGCGGTTGCTTTCGTCCTCATCGCCGGGGCCGCCGGCGTCGCGGGGTGCGCGCAGGCCCAGACAAAGCCGCGGAAAGCCGCCCATCTGACCATTGACAGCGCCACTCATACGACACGTCCCCCTGATTGCAGCCAAGAGCAGTCGTACCGGACCATCGACATCCGCGACCACAACGGCCGGGTCGAAGCGGTGGTGCTACTCAGCGGTTACCGGGCCATCCCGCAGTGGGTGAAGATCCGCAACATCGACGGGTTCACCGGCAGCTTCTGGGAAGGCGGGGTGGGAGAGGCGCACGCCGACGTCACCAACGACGCCTACACCATCACCGGCAGCGCCTACGGGATCAACAGCAGCAATCCCAACAAAGTGGTGACCACCGACTTCAAGATCATCGCCGATTGCTGACCTGGCGAGAGGTCCGGCTTACGCTGGGTGAATACACCCGATCGATGGAGGACCGTTGAAAGAGCGACTGCACTGGCTTGCGATGCACGGGTTTATTCGGGGCGTCGCGGCGATCGCGGTCCGGCGGGGTGAATCGCTGGCCAGGTTGATTGCCGATCCGACGGTGGCCGCCGACCCGGTGCCGTTTTACGACGAACTACGGTCCCTGGGCCCGTTGGTCAAAGGCCGCGTCGACTATCTGACTGTCGACCACGCGCTTGCTCATGAGCTGCTGCGATCCGACGACTTCCGGGTGCTGATGCTCGGAGCCAATTTGCCGGCGCCGGTGCGATGGCTGGAGCGCCGCACGCGCGACGATCTTCTGCATCCGCTGCGTGCACCGTCGTTGCTGGCCGTCGAGCCGCCAGACCACACCCGCTACCGCAAGACGGTATCGGCGGTGTTCACCTCCAGGGCGGTCGCCGCCTTGCGTGATCGAGTCGAGCAGACCGCGGCCGACCTGTTGGATCAGCTGTCCGACCAGTCGGGCGTCGTTGACATCGTCGGACGGTATTGCTCGCAACTTCCGGTCGCGATCATCAGTGACATCTTGGGGGTGCCCGAGCAAGACCGGCGGCATGTCCTGAAGTTCGGTGAGCTCGCCGCGCCGAGTTTGGATATCGGATTGACGTGGCGGCAGTACCGGAGCGTGCAGGAAGGGATCGCCGGATTCAGCTCCTGGCTCGCCGACCATCTGCGGCAATTGCGGCGCTCCCCAAGCGACAATTTGATGAGTCAGTTGATCCAGATGGCTGAAAGCGGCTCTGCCGAAACATATCTCGATGAGGCCGAACTCCACGCGATCGCCGGGCTGGTGTTGGCCGCCGGGTTCGAGACCACGGTGAACCTGTTGGGCAACGGGATTCGCATGCTCCTGGACACGCCCCAGCACCTGGACACACTGCGCCAACGTCCTGAGTTGTGGCCCAACGCCGTTGAAGAGATCCTGCGGCTGGACTCGCCGGTGCAGCTCACCGCGCGGGTGGCGCTCAACGACGTCGAGGTGGCGGGCAGGCAGATCAAACGTGGCGAGTTCGTGGCGGTCTATCTGGCCGCCGCCAACCGGGATCCGGCGGTGTTCCCAGATCCGCACCGCTTCGACATCGAACGGCCCAATGCCGGAAGGCATCTCGCGTTCTCAGGGGGCCGACACTTCTGCCTGGGGGCGGCTCTTGCGCGTGCCGAGGGCGAAGTCGGGCTGCGAACGTTCTTCGACCGTTTCCCCGAGGTGCGGGCGGCGGGTACCGGAAAAAGGCGGGATACGCGGGTGCTGCGGGGCTGGTCGACGCTGCCGGTGACGCTGGGGCCGGTGCGGTCGATGGTTTCTCCCTGACGGCTTATCCCGGAGTCCGGTCAACCGCTAGGGGCTCCTCACCCCGAGCCCTCCTTCTCCTCCGGTGTGTGCTGAGCACGACGATGGTCGCTGCGGGCAAGGTACCGACGGCAAAAATTGCGAGCTGCCAGGCCCACCCTGTTGCTTTACTGCCGAGGTCTTCGGTGCGGAAGAGCTCGGCACCGTGGGGTGTTCAGGCTACACAGCGGCGGTTCTTAGCCCCACCAGTCGTTGTGCACGGGCTCGTAGCCGTGGCTGTTCACCCACCCGTGATTGGGAAGGAGCCGACCCCTGCTTGTTGACACCTGTGTAGCGACCGAGTGTTATTGGCGGCTATGACAGACGACTCGACGATCGCGGTCCGGGATACCGTACTCGGTCTGTGGCGGGCACTTTCGCGGCGGGATTGGGATGCGGTCAAGACGTTCTTGTCGGCGGACTGTGTCTACGTCGACATGCCGGTCGGCCCGACGCTCGCGGCACGCGGCCCCGACGACATCGTGAAACGCCTCAAGGTCGGGCTCGAGCCGCTGGTGGGCTACCAGAACCACGACGGTCTGTTGGTGTCCAACGGCTCCGACGCGATGTACGAGCATTCCGAGACATGGACGTTCACGACAGGCGAGCAAGGTTTACTGAGGTTCGTCACGGTCCACAAGGTCGTCGACGGGAAGATCACGGTCTGGAAGGACTATTGGGACATGGGCGGGCTTACCAGCTTCGCGCCTCCCACCTGGCTAGAGGACCTTTCCACGGCTGATACTTCGTGGATTTTCGACGCAACTGGCCTGATCTGAACCGGGGTCATCGCGCGTCGTTCAGCACCAGAGCGGTGGAGGCTGCCACGCGCCGAACACCTTCTCGAAGTGGCTTGCGACGGCCAGCGCCGTGACATCCTGCCATGGTCTGGCGACGACTTGGATACCGATGGGCAACCCGTCCTCGGAGGTTCCGCAGCGGACCAGCGCGGCGGGCCACCCGGTCAGATTGTGTGCCATCAGATGCGAAAAGTCGCTGATCTCGACCAGGCCGTGGTGGTGCGGCTTGGCCGGGGTCGGCATCGCGGGGCAGACGATGACGTCGTAATCGGCCATGAACGACAACATTTCGATGCGGTAGCGGTCAACGTCGACGAGGCGACTTCGCACCTCGGTGAGGGGGAAATCGACCTCGTGTGCCTGGCGGAGGAACTCGGCTGGTTCCTCGGATGGATCTGTGGCGCTGATGGCTCGCAGGTCCTCTTCGAAACCCCGCCCACGGTCTCCGCCCAGGAAGACCGACCTCCACAGCAGCTCCATCGTGCGACCAAGGCACCCGGGGCGAGCGTGGTCCACGATTGCGGCCACTTCCCTCATTGCGTCGCCAGCCGCGGTAACGACCGAGGCGACCTCTTGGCTGGGTGGACTGGTGCCGTCGTCGAGGTAGGTGGCGACGCGGAGCTCGGCAAGGTCGACCTCGTCGGGACTGCCCAGCGGGGCGGGCACCGCGTACGGATCCTTCAGATCGGGTCCACTCATGATCGACAGACCAAGGAACAGATCCTGCACCGACCGTGCCAGCGGGCCGTAGCAGAGAAACGGGCCGAAGATGCCCAGGTCGTCGTCAAAGACGCTTCCGGTGCGCGGAATGCGGCCGTGAGTGGGCTTGATCCCGGCAATGGTGTTGTGGCACGGTTGCCGGATACTGCCACCGCCGTCGGAGCCGACACTGAGTGCAGCGCCGCCGGCGGCGACGAGTGCGGCCGAACCACCGCTGCTGTCCCCGGGTGTCCTGGACAGGTCGTACGGATTGTTGGTGCGGCCGATCTGGGCGGTCGCGGCGACCCACATCGATTAACAGCGCCCGCTGGAAGGAATAGGTGCGCTGCCGATCACGAGCGTGCCACACTGTTAGCCGCGACTTCTGGCGAGGTGTGGAGGCAGCGATGCCGCGGGCGGCCTACGAGCGTATGCGTGTGGCGCATCTCAGTGCTGTGCAGGCTTCCCTCGAAGACCACGTCACGCGGCTGGATTGGTCGCGCCAACAGATTGAGGACTACCAGAACCACCGGCTGCGGGCCCTATTCGCCTACGCGAAAGAACGGTCACCATTTCACGCCCGGCGACTGCGAGGGCTCGACCTGTCATGCGCTTCGGTCGCCGACCTGGCGTCGCTTCCGATGATGACAAAGCATCATGCCCAGGAGCAGTGGGACGCCATCGTCACCGGGCCCGACCTCAATCGCGACCTCGTGGAGCGTATTCTTGTTGAACAGCAATGGTTTTCATATACCGCTGGTGATCAGCAGATCTTCAGCTCGGGTGGCTCCAGCGGGGTGCGCGGTGTCTACGTGTGGGATTGGCAGTTCTTCGTCTCGGTAGCGTGCCTGGCCTGGCGAATGCAGGCGCGCGAAGAGCGTCGCGGACCGAGGGTTTCGAGGCCCGCGCGGCTTGCCGTGCTGGAGGCGGGTGTCCCGCCGCATGCCAGCACGCCGCTGTTCGATGTGCCGACCGCCCCGGGTATGGACACGATCGTGATCCCCGCGGGTGCACCATTCGACGACGTGCTCGCCGCGGTAGCGGCCGCGCACCCTACGCACCTGGTCGGCTATCCGACGGTGATTGGGCGCCTTGCCCGCGCGGCCATGGCCGGCGACCTGCGAATCCGGCCGGTGCGGGTGAGCACAAACTCTGAGCCGCTTCTCGAGGAGGACCGGCAGGCAATCCGCGAGGCCTGGGACGCACCGATCCACAACCTATGGGGCTCAACTGAAATCGGCGTGCAGGCAGTCGGCTGTGGACGCGATCAGGGACTGCACATCTGCGAGGACGAGGTCGTCCTCGAGCGTGTCGACAACAGCGGCAAGCCGGTCGGTCCCGACGAACCGGCAGCGCGCACGCTGGCAACCGGGCTGAGCAACCGGACGTTCCCGTTTATTCGCTACGACCTTGGCGATCAAGTCATGTCGCTGCCGGGCGTGTGCGCATGCGGCAGCGCCTTTGCGCGCGTCGCCGATATCGGCGGGCGTCGCGACGACGACTTCCGCTACGGAGCAACGGCGGTGCCGGCGATCGCGTTTCGCCATGTTTTGGGTACTGATCCCCGCGTGTCCGAATATCAGGTCGCCCAGACCGCCACCGGAGCCGACATCCTCGTCGTTGGCGATCCGGACGTGGAGATTCTGACCTCCACGCTAATCGCCGCACTGCGCAGATATGGGTTGTCCGAGCCGACGATCCAGATCCGGGTAGCCGATACTTTGCAGCGTCACCAGGCCAGCGGGAAGCTGCGGCGGTTCAGCCCTCTTCAGTAGGCCGTCTCGCCAAGGTGGTAGACGCGGGCGGCGTTGTCGTGGGCAATCAGATCGACCACCCGCATGGCATCGGCTTCGCTCCAGTCGCCGCTGTCGACAAAGCTGTGCAGCACGCGGTGAATACCGTTGCGCCACAACGTCGCGCCAAGAAAGTGCAGTTCCGCAGGCCCGAACCCGTCCGACGAGTACAGGATCTTGCGGAAGGGTGACATCTCCAGCAGCCGGGCGATGAACGCGGGCGCCCGAGCCCCTAGGTAATTCACACTCAACCCGCCGTCAAGATAGACGTTGTTGAAGGCCTGCGCCAGGTAGCCAGCTTCGCGCTCGTAGGGATAGCAGTGCAGCAACACGATCGGGGTGTCTGCGGACTGCCGCAGAAAGTCAAGCAGAAGGAGCGGATTGGCCTTATGCAGATCGCAGTCCCGGTCGCCGAAGCCGACGTGGAATTGCAGTGGCTTGCCAAGCCGCAGCGCCTGGTGCAGCCCGAAACGCAGCAGAACCCTATCCTGCAACCGAGTACCGCCACGGTCGCGCCACCGGCCGGCGGCCTCGGCGACCTGCGACGTCGAGGGCTCGCTCAGGTCGCCGTCGAACCCGCCCCGGTAGGCCAGGATCGACTTGGTGCCGACCGCTGTGGCTGCACGCCGGCGCAGGATCTCCTCGAATGCCGTCGCGTAATCGGCTGGCGCTTGCGCAGCCTGCTCGGCCACCTGCTCGAGACGAACGACCTCATGAACCCTGTTGCCTGACAACTCGGCCACATCGACTATACCGGCGACATCACCGCCGATTCCGGTGTCCACCAGCCAGTCGCTGACCCCCGCGGCCGGCAGAAACAGGCGCGCCAGTTCGATTTCGCTGAACTGGCTGCGACGCTCCCAATATGATTGCGGATCAACGTGTTTGGGCAACCCCAGGATGGGGCCGCAGTGAGCGCGTACGGCGACGCCCAGTTGTGAATCGAAACCCGAGTCGGCAATAGGTTCGGTGTTGGCCTCGTTGAGTGCGTTCTCGAACCGTCGCCGCTCCCCCGCCGTCAACCAGCAACCGTGGACGTGCTGGTCGATCAACGCCACTTCGTCGATGTGCTGGGCCAGGGCACGAGAGTCAGACACCATAACAAGCTCTGTCACAAACTCCAGGCCATCCGGAACTTATCCGCCAGTTGCTCGGGGTCGAGGTTGCCGTAGCGCTCATGCTCCAGACGGCGGACCGCGACCACCATGTCGACCGCGGGATCGCCCAGGATGCTCCGCAGCAGCTCCGAATTGTCAAGTGCGGCAATTGCTTTTGCCTGAGCCTCAGGCAGCAGCACGATACCGTCGCGGTCGCGGTCAGAATCGGAGAGGATTGCCGGGTCGACCGTGATCTCCGGCGGCAGTGCCGCTTGGCGCTTGATTCCGTCCAGTGCCAGCCCCAGGATCGCCGCCGACGCCAGGTAGGTGTTCGCCGAGGGGTCGACGACTTTCACTTCGACATTCCCGCCGTGCGGACTGCCCGGCCCACCCTTGATGAACCGCACCGCCGCCTCGCGATTCTCGGTGCCCCAGCACGCGTAGGCCCCGGCCCAGTTACCGGGCCGCATCCGCAAACCGGACACGATCGATCCACACAGAACACCCTGCGCCTCCGGCAGCCCGCGAACCACCCCCGCCACCGCGCTCTCCCCCGCTGGCGTCATGCCCCTGGTTCCTGTGCCGTCGGAGAACAGCGGCCCTTCGGGCATGGTCAGCGAAAAGTGTTGGTGGGCCCCGGAGCCCACGCTGCCGGCAAAAGGCGTCGGAGACAAACTGATACGAAGCCCGTGGCGGCGGGCCGCGCGGCCGACGATGAGCCGCATTAGCACCAGCTGGTCGGCGGCGGCCACCGGAGGTTGTGGGGCCAGGGAGACCTCGAACTGGTTGGCGCTGTACTCGGGGTGGAACTGCTCGATCGCGACGCCGGCCGCGGTTGCCGATACGGTGACATCGCGGACGAACGCTTCGTGCTCGAGCACGCCGGCAAGACCGTACTGCGCCCAAAGCGCCGACGGCAGTCGGTCACCGGATGGATCGACCAGAAGGAATTCTATTTCGTGCCCGATCGCCGCCTCGATGCCGGCTTCTGTGAGCGCGGCTTCGATCCGCCTCAGTGTTCCCCGGCCGCACGCCGCAACCGGTGTGCCGTCCTTCTCGAAAAACGCGGCAGGCGCCCACGCCAACCCGTCGCCGACGATGCGCAAAGCCGACAGGTCGATACGCAGGCGCTGATCGCCGACCACGCCGACGTCGTCGGTGAAGGCGATGCCGCTCTGGTCGATGGCGAAGGCGTGCCACGAGGGACTGGCACCCAGGCCGGGGTCCGCGAACGTGTTCGTCCGCCGGATGGGAACCGTCTTGGCCAGGGTGAGTCCGGCAGGGTTCACGACGGTGCCGATGACGGTGTCGACGCCCTCGGCCTCCAGCTGGGCGATCGCCGCGGCGGCAAGCGGTGTGCCGGTCATGGGAGCCATTCTGCAGCGTGAACCAACAAGGTCCACGGACCGAGGGCCAGTGAATGTCGCGTGGTGGCGGCTATGCGCGGCTGGGCAGGGTCATCTTGCAGGCCTGGCCGATATCCAGGGTCCGTAAAACTCGCCCCATCCCGATCCACAACGCGCAGGACATGGCTAAGTCGGCAAGCAGCTCATCGGAGAAGTGTTCGGCGCAGCGGCTCCAGAAGCCTTCGTCGTCGCGCAGCACGGTGTGCTCGGTGGCGAAGCGGTGCGCGAACTCGGCCGCCAACCGCTCCTGCTCGCTGTAGCCGGGCCAGGTGCGCCACTGATGCGCGTGCTCGTAGAGCTCCTCGTCGACACCTTCGGCGGGTCCGTCGGCGTCGCGGGTGTTGACGCAGACGATGCATTCGTTGTTGTGGGCGATCACCGTGCGCGCGAGCTCACGGGTGCGCATCGGCAGCCGGTTTTTGGTGTAGACCGCCTGGCTGAAGCCGGCGAGCGCGCCGCCGAGGTCAGGAGATTTCGAAAACCAGCCGGCCAGGTCGTCGTCAGCGAATGTTCCGATTCGGCTCATGGCGTGTGATGCTACGCCCGCACCGCGGATTACTGGCGATCGTCTGATCCAACGCCGCAAGCAGCATGCCGAGCACGATCGCCACGAAGACGAGATCGCGGCGTTGCGGGCCGATCAGCGCACTGCCCGAAGCGGGGGCCGCGGCCGGGGTCGGTTGGGTCGCCGCTGCTCTCGAACTCGTCATACCTGCCGGCGGGCGTCTACTGATGATGCAGCAAAACTCAGCTCGGTGGCCGGGAGACGCATTGCGCCGAGTAGAGTTCCACGCCCAGCTTGTCCATCAGCTCCAGCTGCGTCTCCAGGTAGTCGATGTGCTTTTCCTCGTCGGCCACGATCTTCTCCAGCAGTATGGCGCTGGTGCTGTCCTGCTTCTCGCGGCACATGATGATGCCGGGCTTGAGACGGTTCATCACGTCGTACTCGATGGCCAGATCGGCCTCGAACTGCTCGCGCAGCGTCTGGCCGACGCGCAACGATCCGATGCGCTGGTAGTTCGGCAGGCCGTCGAGCAACAAAATGCGGTCGGTGATCTCCTCGGCGTGCCGCATTTCGTCGAACGATTCCTCGCGGGTATGGGCCGCCAACTCGGTAAAGCCCCAGTTTTCCTGCATCTTCGAATGCAGGAAATACTGGTTGATGGCGGTGAGCTCGCTGGTCAACTGCTCGTTGAGCAGGCGCAAAACATCCGGATCACCTTGCATGATCACTCCTCGGCGTGTGAAGGCTGTCATGTCTGAGCGCGGCAGGTGGGCTGGGCTGGAGCACACCGTCCTGGGCTGTAGTCGCACTTTGCCATGCCAGCTGCGAATCTTCCAGCAAGGTATGGCTGGGCTCAGTGCGTGGCGCGCGTCGCCCGAGTGGGCCAGGTTGCCCGCGAGTAAGGTTAGACTCCACTAACCCATTTAGGTTAGACTCCACTAATATGCGGCGGGTTCGTTCGACACCTCGGCTCCGGATCCTGATGACACGGGAGGCGCGGAGCGAGGACGGATTGCGGTCGCTTGGCCAAGCTTTCGACGAAGGGGATGTCGCTGGCATGCGGAGGGTGTGCTGATGTACGTATGCCTGTGTGTCGGGGCTACCAATCAGACCGTGTCAGACGCCGTCGCGGGCGGTGCCGCTACATCCAAAGAGGTTACCGCTGCGTGCGGGGCCGGTGGCGACTGCGGGCGTTGCAGGCGCACGCTGCGGGCAATCATCGCCGCCTCAGCGAAATTAGAAACCGCTCCATCGCATTAGCACCGGTCGCCCGCTTCAGCTGCGTTTGTTGAAATCCGCCAGGGCCGCCGCGTTGGCTTGTGCGCCCATCAGTTCGGCGAAGTGGGCGTTCTCCCGCGCACTGGCTGCCGCGATCTGCGGACGGACCGGTTCCATCATCGTGTGTTTGACGGCCATCAGGCTTGAGATCGGACGGCCGGCAAGGATCTCCGCATGCCTGCGAGCCTCAGGCAGCAGTTGCTCCGGATCGCAGACTCGCCAGACCAGGCCCATGCGCAAAGCTTCGTTGGCGTCGACCCATTCCGAGGACATCAACAGCCAGGCGGCATTTTGCCGGCCCACCAGCTGCGGCAGCAGATATGACGAAGCCGCTTCGGGCGCCACGCCCAGGCTGGTGAACGGGCACTTCAGGCGCGCCGTCGACGACATGAATGCCAGATCCGCGTAGCCGAGGATGGTGGCACCAATTCCCACTCCGACGCCGTTGACGGCGCAGATCAGTGGTTTGGGAAATGCGCTCAGCGCATCGATCAGCCCGGTGAAGCCATGCTTGCCCAGAGTGAAGTTCGGGTCGGTGATGCGGGCCTGCATCTCGGCGAGATCGGTGCCGGCGCTGAAGCCGCGGCCTGCGCCGGTCAGCAGGACGACGGCGACCTGCGGATCCTCGGCGGCGGCCAGCAGCGCTTCGGCTGTGGCGTCGTAAAGGGCTTCGTTGAACGCGTTCAGCGCCTCCGGCCGGTTCAGCGTGAGGGTGCGCACCCGATTCTCGTCGTCGATCTGCAGCGTCACGGCTGCAGCCTAATGGCTTAGGCCAGGGCCGCTGAGCTCAGCCGTTGCTGTAGACGCGGGTCGGGGCGCACAACACCACGGCGCGGCGTTCCCGGGCCATCACCCGGTCGTACTCCTCCCAGTTGTCGTGAGTGCCGCCCGCGGCCGTGAAGACCTCGCGGAGCAGCAGCCGCAACTGGTCGGCGTCGGTCAGCCAGGGCTGCGCGTCGTCCGGGCCGACCAACTCCGCACGGCCCTCGACGGTCGCCCACTGCCATCCGCTGCGGAACGTGATGGCCAGCTGTGGCCGTGCCCGTAGGTTGGCCAGTTTGACTTTGCCGTAGGTGGTAAAGCCCAGAACTGGCTGCCCACTGGCCGGGTGCGGCAGCAAGCCCACGTTGACCAGCGAAGCCTGCACCGTTCCGTCGGCACGAACGGTGGACACCACCGCCAGCCCGTTTTCTGCCGCCGCCAACGTCACAGCGTCGCGCAGTGTTGTCATGGGAATTCCTCACTCGTTGAACGGTGTCTTAAAGACGTAGCGGCTGGTCGGCACGGTGTCGATATTCTCGTTGGCGCCAAATGCGGTTGTACTGGCGACCATCTGGCTTATCCGGTTCTGCAGGTCGTTGTCGTCGGCGGCGCCGAAGAACGCCTTGAGATCGGTGATCGCCTCGGCGGGAAACAACTCTTCGACGATGCCGTCGATTGCGGGTGCGTCTGGTGTGAGGGTTCGTACCACCCAGTTCTGGGTGTAGCCGAATGTCGACTGCGTCTCGATGGCCACCGACGTGTGGTCACGCTGCCAACGGGTCAACCACGTCGCCTGGTCCAGCCCGGCGGGCCGGCGTAGCAGCGCGATGTTGGCCAAACCTGGTGTCCGGGCGCCGGACTCGACTGCAGGCGCGGCCAGTGGGACCGACTCGGTCACCAAATATGCGCCGAGCTGTTCACATTCCCGGGCGAGTAGGTCGAGCGCCGCTGCCATCTGCTCGCCGTAGCATTGCTGGGTCCACATGCTGACCACCGCGGCGACCGGCGGGTCCAGCGTTGTGAGCGTCATCAGTGACTGGCGCACCGCGTCATCACGGACATTGACCGACAACCCTGGCACGCCCCGCTCCAATATCTTGTCGGCCACGGGACCCCGCTGACGGGCGCACCAATCGTCATCTGAGTCCGCACGCATCAGCACGGCGATTACCTTCTCCATAGGCCGAACCTACCTTCGGGGACGCCGCCAGAAGAGTGGTTGTTGACGCTCGGACGGCTACTTCACCAGCCGTACCTGGTGTTGCCTGCTGATCAAATTGCCGATGATCCCGGCCAGCTGCCGGTAGGACTCATCGCGACCGCTGGAGGAGCGGAAAACCAAACCGATCCGTCGTCCCGGGCGGGGTGCGGCAAACTGCGCGAGTCCGAGCCGGCTTCTCGTCGCCTCGACCGGCACCGCGCTTTGCGGAATCAGCGTCACCCCCAAACCGCCGGTCACGCATTGCACCGCGGTCGGCAGCGACGCCGCCCGGGTGTTAGCCAGCTCTGCTCGCACACCTGCCTTATGGCAGACGTCCAGCGCCTGATCGCGCAGGCAGTGGCCTTCATCCAGCAACAGCAACGGTAGCTCGGCCAACGCGGTCGTTGGCACCCGACGTTTGCCCGACAGCCGATGCCCGGGCGGTAGCGCGAGGACGAAATCTTCGTCATAGATTGGGATTGCGGTGATTCCGACGGCGTTGGCGGGCAGGGCAATCAGTGCTGCATCCAATGCGCCTTCACGCAGGACCGTCAACAGCCGTTCGGTTTGGTCTTCTATCACCCGCAGCGTCAGCGCGGGTAGCTGCTCAGCGAGCCCGGCCAGCACGGTCGGCAGCACGTAGGGCGCCACCGTGGGAATCAGTCCCAGGCGCATCCCGGCCTGTAGCGGATCGGATGCCCCCGCGGCAGCGGCGGTGAATGCGTCCACCGCCTCGACCACGGCTTGGGCGCGCGGCAGTAGTTGCGTGCCCTCCGTCGTCAAGAAGACGCGCCGCGTCGACCGCTCGATCAGCTGGGTGCCGAGGCCGGTCTCCAGCGCCGCCAGCGCCTGCGACAACGTCGACTGACTCACGCCGAGACTGGTTGCGGCGCTGCTGAACTGCCGCTTTTCGGCTACGGCCACAAACGCGCGAAGCCCGGCAACGGTCGGCTGATAACTCTTATCGGTCATACCTATAACTGTAGTGGGATATATCACCTTTACTTCAGACAAGGGTACGCGGCAACATGGTCACAGCAGGCTAATCTTGAGTAAATCCAGATAAGGAGCGATATGTCCTTGCTGACCATCGGCGACCAGTTCCCCGCCTACCAGCTGACCGCGCTGATCGCCGGCGATCTCTCCAAGGTCGACGCCCAGCGACCCGGCGACTACTTCACCACCATCACCAACGAGGACCACCCCGGCAAGTGGCGCGTGGTGTTCTTCTGGCCCAAGGACTTCACCTTTGTGTGCCCGACCGAGATCGCAGCGTTCGGCAAGCTCAACGACGAATTCGAGGACCGGGACACGCAGGTCCTGGGAGTTTCGATCGACAGCGAATTCGTCCACTTCCAGTGGCGCGCACAGCACGAGGACCTCGAGAAGTTGCCCTTCCCGATGCTTTCGGACATCAAGCGGGAACTCTGCCTGGCCACCGGTGTGCTCAATGACGAAGGCGTCGCCGACCGGGTGACCTTCCTCGTCGACCCCAACAACGAGATCCAATTCGTCTCGGCGACCGCCGGGTCCGTGGGCCGCAACGTCGAGGAAGTGCTGCGGGTCCTGGACGCGCTGCAATCCGACGAGCTGTGCGCCTGCAACTGGCGCAAGGGCGACCCGACGCTGAACGCCACCGAGCTGCTTAAGGCCTCTGCTTAAGGGCGGAGCCTGAATAGGAGGCGAAATGAGCGTAGAGAATCTCAAGGATGCGCTGCCCGAGTACGCCAAAGACCTCAAGCTCAATCTGGGCTCAATCACACGCAGCACGGAGTTGAACGAAGAGCAGCTGTGGGGCACTCTGCTGGCCTGTGCCGCGGCAACGCGGAACACGCAGGTACTGGCGGAGATCGGTGCCGAAGCGGCCGACATCCTGTCCGCCGAGGCATACCACGCGGCGCTGGGAGCCGCATCGATCATGGGCATGAACAACGTGTTCTATCGTGGCCGTGGCTTCCTCGATGGCCAGTACGACGATCTGCGTCCCGGATTGCGGATGAACATCATCGCCAATCCTGGTGTGGAGAAGGCTGGTTTCGAGCTGTGGTGCTTCGCGGTGTCGTCAATCAACGGATGTCCGGACTGTGTGACCGCCCATGAACACACGCTGCGCGAGGCGGGTGTAAGCCGAGAGACTGTCCTGGAGGCGTTGAAGACCGCGGCGATCGTTTCCGGTGTCGCACAGGCGATCGTCGCATCCCAGACGCTGGCAGCCGCCGGCTGATCGCAGCGTTGTGACCTCACCATCCTGGATCGAGCACGCGATCTGGTGGCAGGTCTATCCCTTGGGATTCGTCGGCGCGTTTCCCGCATCCCAGTCATCCGAGCCGCCGCAGCCGGGCGAACACCGGCTGCGGCGGCTCGTCGACTGGTTCGACCACGCCATCGAACTCGGGGCATCGGGAATTGCGCTGGGACCGATCTTCGCCTCGCGCACACATGGTTACGACACCACCGACCACTACCGCATCGATCCCCGGCTTGGTGAGAATTCCGACTTCGACCACCTCGTCGCCGAGGCACATCGCCGCGGCCTACGCATACTGCTCGACGGAGTGTTCAATCACGTCGGCGTGGACTTCCCGCGCTATCGCGATGCGGTGAACGATGACGCATCCGCACGCTGGTTTCGCGGACGTCCGGGTCGCTTTCACACTTTCGAGGGCCACTCCGAGCTCATTACTCTCAACCACGACAACCCCGAAGTTGTCGACTACACCATCGACGTGATGGCGCACTGGTTGGAACGCGGCGCCGACGGCTGGCGCCTGGATGCGGCTTATACCGTGCCGCAACAATTCTGGGCGTCGACATTACCGAGGGTGCGCGAGCTGTATCCGGATGCCTGGTTCGTCGGCGAGCTCATTCATGGCGACTACGCGGCAGTGGTGAAGGCGGCCACGTTCGACTCGGCGACTCAGTACGAGTTGTGGAAGGCGATCTGGAGCGGCCTCAACGACGGCAACTTCTTCGAGTTGGACTGGGCATTGCAGCGGCACAATGAGTTTCTGGCCAGCTTTACCCCGTTGACGTTCATCGGCAATCACGATGTCACTCGCATCGCCAGCCGGCTTGAGCACCCCGAGCACCTGGCCCATGCGCTGGTGATCCTGCTGACCATCGGCGGCGTGCCGAGCGTGTACGCCGGCGACGAGCTCGGTTTCCGCGGTGTCAAGGAAGAGCGTTATGGCGGTGACGACGCGGTGCGTCCCGAGTTCGGCACTTCCGCAATGCCATTGGATGCATTCGGCGCCGAAGTGTGGGCGTTGCACCAATACCTCGTCGGGCTGCGTCGTCGCCACCCATGGCTGCATGAGGCGTCGACCACCGCCTTGCGGCTGGACAACCGTCGCTACGTTTATGAGACCCGAAGCGGCGACAACGCTCTGCTGGTCGCGCTCAACATCGATGACGAGCCGGTGCATCTGGTGATGTCCGAGCTGGGTACGGCGCACGCACTGGTCATCGGCGGATCATCGGCTCCGCCACGGGAGGTCGTGGACACGGTAGCCGTCGAGGCGCATGGGTGGCGGATACTGAGTCCCATCTAGGAATCCATCAGCCGCAATAGGGTCAGCTGGTCTTGCTCGCCGTCGTAATACTTGTCGAGCAGCGCGACGAAATCCTGGTTGTCGTCGGTGGCGCGGGCGAACAGCGTCACCGACGAGCGCAGCTTGAGGTCGTCGGGTGAGCCGAAGATCTCTGCGATCGATCGTCCTTGCACCTGGCTGACCAGCTGGGCGCACTGGTGCAATCGTGGCCCGAGCAGGTGATGGCGCAGGTATGCACTGACTTCTTCGAGCGAGGAAATGCCATAACGGGCCACCATCGGACTCCTGCCCAGGCCACGTGGTTGCGGGAAGACGAACCACATCCAATGACTGCGTTTGCGCCCGCTGCGCAACTCGTCGACGACGTGGCGGTAGACCGGAGCCTGCGCCTCCACGAAGCGGTTCAGATCGAACGGGTCGTCTGCCGCTTCCACATGACTACGGTTGCACATATGGCGGTCAAACGACGAGTGCCCAAAGTCCACGAGCTGGCGCCGCTGATCGGATTCAAACGGCCCGAGTTCGACCGCACTAAACGCCGCCTGGACGCCGCGCTGACGATCCAGGACCTGCGGCGCATCGCCAAACGGCGCACGCCCAAGGCGGCGTTCGACTACACCGACGGTGCCGCCGAGGACGAGCTGTCCATCGAGCGCGCCCGACAAGCCTTCCGCGACATCGAGTTTCACCCCACGATCCTGCGTGACGTCACCAATGTGTGCGCGGGATGGAATGTCCTGGGCCAACCGGTCGTCCTCCCCTTCGGGATCGCGCCCACCGGATTCACCCGCTTGATGCACACCGAGGGTGAGATCGCCGGCGCACGGGCGGCGGCCAGGGCCGGGATCCCGTTCTCGCTATCAACTCTCGGGACCACCGCGCTCGAAGACCTGGTGACCGCTGTTCCGCAGGGCCGCAAATGGTTTCAGCTGTACATGTGGCGTGACCGCGACCGCTCGATGGCGTTGGTGCAGCGCGCGGCCGACGCGGGATTCGACACCCTGCTGGTCACCGTCGACGTTCCAGTCGCCGGCGCGCGGTTGCGCGACGCTCGCAATGGGATGTCGATTCCGCCTGCGTTGACAGTACGAACCGTGCTCGACACACTGCCGCACCCGCACTGGTGGTTCGACCTGTTGACCACCGAGCCCCTGTCGTTCGCGTCACTGGATCGCTGGTCGGGCACCGTCGGCGAGTATTTGGACACCATGTTCGACCCCAGCGTCACGTTCGACGATCTGGCCTGGATCAAGGCCCGATGGCCCGGCAAGCTGGTCGTGAAAGGGATTCAGACGCTCGACGATGCCCGTGCCGTCGTCGAGCGCGGCGTCGACGGGATCGTGTTGTCCAATCACGGTGGCCGCCAATTGGACCGGGCCCCGGTGCCCTTCCACCTGTTGCCCGCCGTAGCCCGCGACCTGGGCAAGGACACCGAGATCCTGCTCGATACCGGCATCATGTCGGGCGCTGACATCGTGGCGGCGATCGCGCTGGGCGCCCGGTGCACACTGGTCGGGCGGGCCTACCTTTACGGCCTGATGGCCGGCGGCGAGGCGGGTGTCAACCGCGCCATCGAAATCCTGCAGAGCGGGGTGCTCCGGACGATGCGGCTGCTGGGTGTGACCTGCTTGGAGGAGCTTTCGCCCAAGCATGTGACGCAACTGCGGCGGCTGGGGCCTTGTCCGACAGCGTGACGGCAGCGCCCTCAGCGGCGAGATTGCGGCCATGGCTGTGATTGGGGCCTCGAGTACGACCATGGCGGCAATCTCGTTGCGGTGAGACCGCGAGTTGGGATTTCGCGGCGGCGGGAGCGGCCCGTGGCGCTACTGCAGGCGCGCGACCTGTTCGGTGCGGTTGCGTACCAGGTCGTTGTAGGCCTGGCCGGGCCCCACGTATTGCCAGAGCTGCGGAGGATAGTGGGAGACGTACATGGTGCGGCGGCCGCCTGCGCCGGTCGGCCGGGGCGAGGCATGCATCAGGTCTTGGATATGGACGGTGACGTCACCAGGGGCGGTGTCGATGCTCACGACCGGTACCTGTTGGAGCCGCTGTTCCCACCGGTAATGAATAGCCTGACCGTGGCTGCCGGGAACAACCTGCAGATTGCCGGTCGAGGAGTCCGAGCCGGTGATTTGAATGCCGACGCTGAGCGTGGGGCACATGATGGCGTGTCCACCCATACCGCAGTCCTGATGCCAGGGGATGTTGGATAGCCCGCTGGTATTTCCCGGCACCTTGAGCAACACCGCGCTGCCTTCCATCCGGTCGGGTGCCGCGCGCAGCGTGGGGTCGATGAGAGTGCCGAGCCTGCGCACCCTGGGGTCGTTTTCCAGGTCGGCCAGAACCGGCGAGCGTAACGTCGCGTAAACCAGTCGGCACAGGACGCTCGTGCCGTCCTCGGCGGTGACCCACCAGGACCGCTCATCCCCGGGACGGGCTTTCGCCGCGAGGCGGTCGATCTCGCGGTTGGCGACCTGTATCTCGTCGGTGCCGAAGACCGACTTGACGTGCAGGTAGCCCATCGTTTGTAGCTGCGCCGCCAGCTCGGCGTCGCTGGCATCGAGCGTGAACGCGGCCAATGGGTCGCGCCCTTGGAGATTGGTTTTTGCCGGATCGTACGGCGGGATGCCGGCATGGAGGTATCGCAGGATCGGGTCCCAGTCGGCCAGCTGCTCGAATCCTCCCCGCTCGAAGGCAAGGTCGTCGCTGAGCAATAGGTTGATGACTGTGCGGATTTGGCCAACCATGTCGTCCCAGGCCTGGCGGGAAAGGCGCACGACGACGTCGCCATTGCCTTGCCCCTCGTCGACGCGGATCGTCGAGCCGTCGACGGTATAGGTGACTGCATCGTCGTCGACGAGGAAAGTGATCGCACCGGTGGGTGCGAGGTCTCTGGCCGCGGATTCGAGGATGTTCGCGTCTAGTGAGGGCGGGACGGGATGGGTCAGCGGCATTGGCCGATTATCTCTCCGCCGGGAACAAATCGGCACCCAGCTGGGTTAAGCGCAGCAGACTCAACTTTTGGAGGATGGTGATGGCTGACGCCAAGTCGGTGCCGGTGCTGTTTGTCACCGACACCATCGTGTTGCCCGGAATGGTGGTGCCGATCGCGCTCGACGACACCGCGCGGGCGGCAATTGACGCTGCTCAGGCGAGTGAATCGGGGCAGCTGCTGATCGCCCCCCGGCTCGAGGACCGGTATACGTCGCATGGGGTGATCGCGAAGATCTTGCAGGTCGGACGCATCGCGGGCGGTGGCACCGCTGCCGTGGTGCGCGGTGAGCGCAGGGCGCAGATCGGCGATGGAGCCAGCGGGCCGGGCGCGGCGCTGTGGGTTGAGGTGACCGACGTCACCGAGACTGAGGCGACCGACGAGGTCAAGGCTCTGGCGGCCGAATACAAGAAGCTACTGCTGGCCATGCTGCAACGGCGCGAGGCCTGGGAAATCGTCGACTACGTCAACAGGCTGACCGACCCGTCGGCGCTGGCGGACACCTCCGGGTATGCGTCCTACCTGACCAATGTGCAGAAGCGGCAACTGCTGGAAACCGTGGACGTCGCCGAACGGCTGCGGGTGCTGATCGACTGGACCAGCGGCCACCTGGCCGAAGTCGAGGTCAACGACAAGATCGCCGAGGATGTCCGCGAGGGCATGGAGAAGACGCAGAAGGAGTTCCTGCTGCGTCAGCAGCTGGCCGCCATCCGCAAGGAACTGGGCGACGGCGAACCCGACGGGTCTGATGACTACCGCGCCCGCGTTGAGGCCGCCGACCTGCCCGAGAAGGTGCGCGAGGCCGCACTGCGCGAGGTCGGCAAGCTGGAACGGGCCAGCGACCAAAGCCCGGAAAGCGGCTGGATTCGCACCTGGCTGGACACCGTGCTCGACCTGCCGTGGAACGTCAAGACCGAGGATTCGACGGACCTGACGGCCGCGCGGGAAATCCTGGACGCCGACCACCACGGGCTCGACGACGTCAAGGACCGCATCGTCGAGTATCTGGCGGTGCGCACCCGTCGCGCCCAGCGCGGGCTGCAGGTCGTCGGTGGTCGCGGCTCGGGCGCGGTGATGGTGCTGGCCGGTCCCCCGGGCGTCGGCAAGACGTCGCTGGGTGAGAGCGTCGCCAGGGCGCTGGGCCGCAAGTTCGTGCGTGTCGCCTTGGGCGGTGTGCGCGACGAGGCCGAGATCCGCGGGCACCGGCGCACCTACGTGGGCGCGCTGCCGGGCCGGATCGTGCGCGCCGTCGGCGAGGCGGGATCGATGAATCCCGTTGTGTTGCTGGATGAAATCGACAAGGTCGGTTCCGACTATCGCGGCGACCCGAGCGCGGCGCTGCTCGAGGTGCTCGACCCCGCGCAGAACCACACGTTCCGCGACCACTACCTGGATCTGGACCTGGACCTGTCCGATGTCGTGTTCCTGGCCACCGCCAACGTCATCGAGAACATTCCGTCGGCCCTGCTGGACCGCATGGAGTTGGTGCAGATCGACGGCTACACCGAAGACGACAAGGTCGCCATCGCCCGCGACTACTTGCTGCCCCGGCAGCGCGACCGCGCGGCGCTGAGCGACGAGGAGGTCGTCGTCACCGACGCGGCGCTGCGCAAGATCGCCGCCGACTACACCCGCGAACCGGGGGTGCGGCAGTTCGAGCGGCTGCTGGCCAAGGCGCTGCGCAAGGTGACGACCAAGCTCGCCGAGGACAGCGGGCCGAAGGTCCGCAGAATCTTGGACGAGCCCGACCTTGTCGATTACCTGGGTCGCCCGAGGTTCACGCCCGAGTCGGCCGAACGCACGGCAGTGCCCGGCGTGGCGACCGGCCTGGCCGTTACGGGCCTGGGCGGTGACGTGCTCTACATCGAGGCCGGGTCAACCGACGGCGAGCCGGGTCTTCAGCTGACGGGACAGTTGGGTGACGTGATGAAGGAGTCGGCGCAGATCGCGCTGTCCTACGTGCGCTCGCACGCCGCGGAGTTGGGCGTCGACGCCAAGGCGCTGGACCGCCGCATCCACGTGCACGTGCCCGCCGGCGCGGTGCCCAAGGACGGCCCGTCGGCCGGTGTCACGATGGTCACGGCTCTGGTGTCGATGGCGACCGGGCGGCAGGTCCGCTCCGACGTCGGCATGACCGGCGAGGTCACGCTGAACGGGCGGGTGTTGCCGATCGGTGGCGTCAAGCAGAAGCTGTTGGCCGCCCAACGTGCTGGTTTGTCAACGGTTTTCATTCCGTCGCGCAACGAGCCGGACCTGGACGATGTGCCGGCCGAGGTGCTCGGCGCGCTGGACGTGAGGCCGATGACCGACGTCGCCGAGATCGTCACGCAGGCGCTGGAACCGGTGGCGCAGACGGTGACGGCCGCGGCCTAACCCTGTCGCGAACGTGACGCTGGCGTCACGTTCGGTGCCGAGCGTGACATTAGCGTCACGCTCGGCGTTGAATAAAGGCGTGACTCTCAAACGGCAAGTGGTCCACGGCGTCCAACGGCTGTTGGTCAATCCGGTGGGCCGACAGTTACCCGTGACCATGCTCGAAACCGTCGGCCGCAAGTCAGGGCAGCCGCGGCGCACCGCCGTCGGCGGGCGCGTGGTGGACAACCAATTCTGGATGGTCTCCGAACACGGCGAACATTCGGACTATGTCCGCAACATCAAGGCCAATCCGGCTGTTCGGGTGCGCATCGGCGGTCGATGGCGGAGCGGAACCGCTCACTTGCTGCCCGACGATGACCCGCTGCAGCGGCTGGGCAATCTGCCGCGGCTCAACAGCGCGGTGGTGCGGCTGATGGGCAGCGATTTGCTGACCATCCGGGTGGATCTGGACTGACACGGCGCATGGCCTACGACGAAGACCTGGCCAACGGCATTCGCGAACTGCTCGGCGCTGAGCGGGGCGTCGAGGAAATGCGCATGTTCGGCGGTCTCGCGTTCCTGATCAACGGCAACATGTCGGTGGCCGTCAGCGGCCAGGGTGGCTTGCTGGTGCGGGTGCCGCCGGACGACACCGACAACCTCGTGCAACGCGCCCACGTCAGCGTCATGGTGATGGCGGGCCGGGAAACCCGCGGCTGGTTACGCGTTGCCGCCGCCGGAGTGCAAACCCGGCGCCAACTGCAGGGCTGGGTCACCCGCGGAGTGGGCTACGCGCGCAGCCTGCCGCCCAAGTGACTGGCGCGGTTTGCCAGGCAAAGGTGCGGGTAAGCGGTGCATCATGGACAAGCCGAAGCAAGTGGTGCGACGGCTGCTCGACCTTGCCGGTACCACCTATGCGGCTGAGGCGGGAATCAAAATCCACGACAAGCCAATGCCGCTGTTTCAGCTTTTGGTGCTGTGCATGCTTGCCAGCAAGCCCATCGATGCGGCCATCGCCATGAGTGCTGCGCGTGAACTGTTCAAGGCGGGCCTGCGCACGCCGAAGGCCGTGCTGGCATCGGATCGGCAAACCATGATCGACGCGTTCGGCCGCGCGCACTACGTGCGTTACGACGAGAGCTCAGCCACCCGGTTAACCGATATTGCCGAACTGGTCCGCGACGACTATTCCGGTGATCTGCGTGAACTCGCCGATCGTAGTCAGCACGACGTCGCTGCGGCGAAACGGATGCTCAAGAAGTTCAAGGGAATCGGCGACACCGGCGCCGACATCTACTTACGCGAAGTGCAAGATGTGTGGCCATGGGTGCAGCCGTACTTCGACGAGCGCGCCACCGCCGCGGCGAAGCAATTGGGTTTGCCCACCGAACCGGCAAAGCTGGGAGGTCTTGCGCCGCAAAACAATGCGCGGCTGGCCGCCGCGCTCGTCAGGGTATCGCTGGACGACGACGTGCGCCGGCGGGTGACCGGTTGACCCGGCGGTGACCGTGCGTATAGGTACCTCCGGGTGGTCCTACCACCATTGGGTGGATGTGCTGTACCCACCCGGAATGCCGTCCGCACGCCGGTTGGCCCGCTACGCCGAGGTGTTCGACACCGTCGAACTCAACGCCAGTTTTTACCGCTGGCCCAAGGACTCCACCTTCGCCGGGTGGCGTGATCAGCTGCCCGCCGGCTTCACTATGTCGGTCAAGGCGCATCGCGGGTTGACCCACTACCGCCGGTTGGCCTCGCCCGAGCCGTGGATCGAGCGGTTCGAACGCTGTTGGCATCTGCTGGGTGATCGCCACGGAGTGCTGCTTGTTCAGTTGCACCCCGAGCAGCAGCGCGATGACGCGCGCTTGGATCTCTTTTTGCGCAGCATGCCGGAGTCGATCCGGGTGGCCGTCGAGCTGCGGCATCCCTCCTGGAACGATCCTGCTGTCTACGAGCTGCTGGAACGACGCCGCGCCGCTTATGTGGTGATGAGCGGTGGCGGACTAGCGTGCATCCCGCAGGCCACCACCGATTTGGTGTACGTACGGATGCACGGGCCCGATCCGGACGCAATGTATGCGGGCTCGTATCCGGAAAAAGAGCTGCGGCGGTGGGCGGGCCGGATCGCCGAATGGGACAGCGGCGGCAGGGATGTCTGGATGTACTTCAACAACGACCTGGGTGGCCACGCTGTCCGCAATGCGCTCTTGCTGCGCGCACTGTTGAGCTAAGCCCGCGCGAGTAGGCTGGGGTCTCATCAGGACGGAGCATCACATCATGGCCAGCTCGACCACTTTCGTTATCATCGGCGGCGGACTGGCTGGAGCCAAGGCGGTAGAAGCCTTGCGCGACAGCAACTTTGATGGCCACATCATTCTGTTCGCCGACGAGACGCACCTGCCCTACGAGCGACCCCCGCTGTCCAAGGAGTATCTGGCCGGGAAGAAGTCGTTAACCGATTTCACTGTGCAGAACTCCGACTGGTACCGCGACAACAACGTCGACCTGAGACTTGGCTCGCGGGTGTCGTCCTTGGACGCCGCCGGGCACACCGTCGGACTTCCGGACGGCACCGCCGCGCGCTACGACAAGCTGCTGCTGGCGACGGGATCGGCCTCGCGGCGCCCACCGATACCCGGATCGGATGCCGACGGAGTCCACTATCTGCGCACCTACGAAGACGCTGCGGCACTGAATTCTGTTCTGATCGAAGGATCTTCGCTGGCCGTGGTGGGCGCCGGGTGGATCGGCTTGGAGGTGGCCGCCGCCGCTCGCCAGCGTGGCGTCGATGTGGCCGTCGTCGAGACGGCCAAACAGCCGCTCGTGGCGGCACTTGGGGAAACAGTCGGCGAGGTGTTTGCCACCCTGCATCGCGACAAAGGGGTGGATTTGCGGTTGCAGACCCAGGTCGAGCAGATCACTACCAACGGCGGCAGGGCCACCGGCCTGCGGATGCGCGACGGGTCGACGGTTGCCGCCGAGGCCGTGCTGGTGGCCGTCGGCGCCAAGCCGAACGTCGAACTCGCCGAACAGGCCGGGCTGTCCACGGGCGACGGCGGGGTGTTCGTCGATGCGTCGTTGCACACCAGCGATCCCGACATCTACGCGGTCGGTGACATCGCCGCCGCCGAACACCCGCTGTTCGGTACCCGGATCCGCACCGAGCACTGGGCCAATGCGCTCAAGCAACCGGCGGTGGCGGCAGCCGGGATGCTCGGTAAGCCGAGCGAATACGCCGAGCTGCCCTATTTCTTCACCGACCAGTACGAGCTCGGCATGGAATATGTCGGACACGCGCCCAGCTTCGAGCGGGTGGTGTTTCGCGGCGACGTTGCCGGTCGTGAATTCGTCGCGTTTTGGCTGGATAACAATAACCGGGTGCTGGCCGGGATGAACGTCAACATCTGGGATGTGCTCGACGACGTCAAAGCCCTGATCCGATCGCAGCATCCCGTCGACGTCGACAAGCTGGCCAATCCGCAGTCGCCGTTGGCCGACCTGCTGGGTTGAGCCCTAGTCAGCTACTGGCTGCGATCCTGAGCCAGCGGGGCTACCGTCGACTGGAATCCAGGAGTGATCGATGACGTCGGGCGGGCGCTGCGCTTGTAAGCGTTCCCGTTCGGCGCGGCGGCGCTTGATCCGCAGCCGAGCGTCGGCCGGCATGGTGACCAGTTCGTCGCAGGTCAGGTAATACACATCGTCGACAACGTCGACCAGGTCGGCCGCGACACGCCGAGATCCCAGTCCCCGCAACGTCATCCGGAGCTCATGGTTGAACCGGATGGTGGTGTCGTGGGCCAGCTCCCGCGAACCGCGGGCGTTGGCGGCCAGCCGCCCGGCTAGCGTCACCGGCGGCGTCGGCTCAGTGGGCGTGGCAGTGGCCCCAGCCACTACAGCGGCTTCAGAGGCTGCCATCAGCAACATCGCCGGATCGTCACCGAACGTCGGGCTGGCCAGCTCGGCTTCCCCCGGCCCACGGTGCCCGATCCGGGCGATGGCGGCATCCAAGGCGGCAGCGGTGTTCGGAGACAACGCACGGATACTGGCGAGGTTGCCTTCCCGGGCCAGCGCACACAACGGCGGGTCGCCGCGCAACACCGCCGCCAGCTCGGCGGTCTCTGCGGCGATGCGGGTGCTTTCCATGATCATGCCCACCCCGGACACGCTGTCTCCCGCCCGGGTGCGCTCCAGCGCCGCCGCAGTGACACCGGTGTCGATCAACCACAGTGCGGTAAGGATCCAGCCTTGATGAATGCGATCCCGCAACAGCCGAATCCGAACTTCCAGGCCGGCATCCGGCAACGACGCCAGCCCGGCGGCGTCTAGGTGTTCCGCGTCAGCAGCGGCGCTGTAGGCCCGTGTGTCGGACCTTAGATGGCGCAAGAGGGCCAGTGATCGCCCGGCGGCGACCGCCTTGGCGACCGACCCGAGCGCTCCGCCCGCCAACGCGGGCTCACCGAACGGCAGGGGGTCTCCGATGTGCGGCTGGCCGACCAGGGCGTCTCGGGCGACGGCGTGCTGGTCCCAGCCGAGCAGCTGGGTTGCCGCGACGATGTTGACAGACACCCCGACGTAGGGGCGATGACCGAACACCGCGATGGCCCTGCTCCCCCATTCGTCGCCTACCACGCCGCCAAGTGCGAGTACCTGACCCATCACCCGATTCGCCGCGCGTAGCCCGCTCAACTGGACATCCAGCGTTATCGGGGTCAGTGGTCCGGGCAGTGCCTCGGCGAGGCTGCTCGCACTGAAGACCGGGAACCGCGGATCGATCCGGTCGTCGAACTCGCCCTCCATGCCGTCTGGTGCCGCGCTGGGTAACTCGTCGGACGGCCGAGAGCGCTGAAGAACCTCCACGGGGAGCGCCAGCTGAGCTCCATGGCTAATCGCGCCTGCGGCATCGAGTCGGCGGCCGACTAGTCCACGCGCGGTGTCGGCGACCGCGTCGAGCGCATGCCAGCCGAACTCGAACATCCAATCCTCTTGCACCGCAGCGATATTCATTTCCGGAATCAGCTGCGGCCAGCTGCGGACCCGATGCAGCCGGGAACGCGGGTCAACGGATCGCAGCATCCGCCACGCGGTGACCACATTGACGGTGTCCGGGGTGGCGAGGTCCACGACACCGGTGCGGTCGGTGTCCAGCGACAAAACCAGGAAGCGCACCAGGTCGTCGATGTGCAGCACTCGCATTGGCTGCGGCGAGACCTTGGTGCGCAGCAACGTGGCCACGGTCCGGCACACCATCCAGTCGAGCTGGCGGCCGACCGGCGCGGCGATCCGGACAACCAAACTCGGCCCCCAGCTCGTGGCCACCAGTTCCTCGGCCGGGCGATACAGATCAGGCCGACCTGCCCCCTGGGACACGAACAGCAGCCGGGCACCGGCGCGGGCGGCCACGTCGGTCACATGCGCGACCACGTCGATGTCGACGCCGCCGGGTGCGGTGGTGTCGATCGGGGCCAGGTGGATCACCGCATCGGCTTCGTCGGTGAGCTCTTGCAGGATCGGGTCGCGCAGCGATGCGCAAACAAATTCGACATTGCGGTTAAGGCAGGGGTGCGGGTGCTCAGCAATGCCGCTGACCGTGTGCCCGGCAGCAATCAGCTGCCGTGCAACCAGCCGCCCGACTGCGCCGGTGGCGTCGGTAACCAGGATCTTCACCTGGGCTCACCTCCCCCATCGTCAAACTAGACAATAGGCACCTGGGCAAGACTTGCGTGACCATTACTCAGAAAATGGCGTGCTGGTCTGGCGCGACATCGGCGGCCGGGTTACTGCAGCGTCGCGCTGCCGTCCGCGGCGACGGCAGCCTTGGCGCCACCGATGTCTTCGCGCACGGATGCTTGCGCCGCGGAGCTATCGGTGACCACGGCCAGGGCCCTCGACCCGTCGGGCGTGCGCACCGCCAGGAAAGCCTTCTCCGGTTGTCCCTCGCGGTTGAACGGTGTCGTCCATGCTTCGACGGTGCCGACGCCTTCCCATGCCACCAAGCCGTCCCGAGTGGGCTCCCGGTCGACCGCTGGTTGCATGTCTTCCCAACGGAATTCGGCCGGCGGCTCGGTGCTGTACACGCCGAAACTGTGTTTGGTCAGGTAGCCCCCATTGGCGGTGATCAGGCCGCGCCGCCCGGGATTGGCCACCAGCAACTCGGCCATGGTGGCAATGGAATGCATCACGTAGTTGCTCCACGGGCCCCCTGCGAACGTCAGCCCGCCGGTGACGGTGAGCGGGCGGGCGGGATCATCGGTGCTTAGTTCCAGTTCGGCCGCCGCGACTTGAACGGCGGAGGGAAAGCAGGAATACAGGTCGACGTAGTCGATATCGTCGATGCCCAGGCCGGCCAGCTCCAGCGCCCGCGCGCCGGCGATCCGGATGGCCGTAGACCGGTGCAGCTCATCACGCTCGGCGATGGCAGGGGTGTCGTGTGCGTCGGTGCCCGCATGCGGATAAACCCAACGTTCAACGGGGACCTGCAGGCGTGTCGCCTGCTCGACCGAGGTCAGGACGAGCGCGGCGCCCTGGTCGACCATGTTGTTGGAGTTCATCAACTTGGTGTACGGCCAGCTGATCATCCGATTCTGCGGGCCTGGTTGGCAGATTTCGTCGGCGGTCATCGGTTTGCGGATCCACGCGTGCGGATTGTCGACCGCGACGGCGTTGAAGCGTGCCCACAGCTCGCCGATGCGCGTGAGGTGATGCTCGATTGACTCGCCGTTGGCAATCCGAAGCGCTTGCTCGAACAGCGGGTAGACGTAGGCCGGCCGATCCATTTGGATCCGGAGCTCCGCCTCACCGGCCATCGGGACATCGTCCCCGGTGACCTCGGCCCTCGGGACGGATTCGTCCTGAACTGTCCACACGAGTTTGCTGCCTTTGGCCCACAGCCCCCGCCTGGTACGCCAGGTTTCGGCGCCGGCAAGCAGCACCACCCCGGCCCGGCCCTCCTGGATGTCGAGGCAGGCCTGGTTGACCAGCGACTGCGGCACATTGCCACCGACGGGGCTGTACCACGTCGTGAAGCCGGCGGCGCCGATGCGCTGGCCGAGCAGCAGTCCGGGATCGCGGTAGTGTGCCGACAGCACGTTCACGACGCGGATGGAATCCACGGCCTCGATCACCCGGGCATCGGCGGCCTGCCGGACCGCGGCGGCCATCAGGTCTACCGGTTCGACGGACCGCGTTTCCGGGTCGATTTCGTCGCGATGGTTGACCTGGCCGTAGCCGATCAACACCGGTGTCCTGGGGTCGACGGTCATACGACGAATTTAGCGTGGCTATGAATCGGGCCCGGCCACGGGCGCCGAACGTGACGCCAGCATCACGTTCGGACGCGAGCGTGACGCCAGCTTCCCGCTCGGCGTTACGCCGGGCCGCTGCGGTAGATCGATTTCAGCGTCCGATAGGCCTCGAGCCCTTCCGGGCCCAACTCCCGGCCGAGGCCGCTGGCCTTGACCCCGCCGAACGGCGCGCGCATGTCGAGCGCGTAGTCGTTGACCCCGATGGAGCCGGTGTGCACGGCCCGGGCAACGTTGGTGGCACGGTCGGTGTCGGTCGACCAGACGGTGCCGGCAAGCCCGAACTCGCTGTCGTTGGCAAGCGCGATCGCCTCGTCGTCGGTGTCGTAGGCGCTAATGGTCAGCACCGGGCCGAAGATCTCCTCGCGTGCCAGGCGATCGGCGTTGTCGACGTCGGCGAACACCGTCGGTGACACGAACCAGCCCCGGGGTTGGTATTTCGGAATGGAGCCGCCGGCAACCAATCTTGCGCTGCCGTCCTTGCCGAACGCGATGTAGCTGAGCACGCGGTCACGTTGCCGCGCGCTGACCATCGGGCCGATCTCGGTGGCAGGGTTCAGCGGATCGCCGACTGCCATGCTGTCGGCCAGCGCCGCGACAGCATCGACGATCTCGTCGTAGCGCGACCTGGGTGCCAGGATGCGGGAGCTCAGGTGGCAGGTCTGTCCGTTGTTGACGAATGACGCGGTGCGCAATCCGCGCATCGTCGCGTCGAGGTCGGCGTCGTCGAGGATGATCGCCGCCGACTTGCCGCCGAGTTCGAGGGTGACCGGGCGCATCAGCCGGCCGCAAGTTTCCGCCACCAGGCGGCCGGTGGCCGTGGACCCGGTGAACGCGACCTTGTCGACGCCCGGATGCGCAACCAGGTACGCGCCCGTCGCCGGGCCACCGGACACCACGTTCAAGACCCCGGGCGCTAGCCCGGCTTCCACGGCGGCCTCGGCGAAAACCAATGCGTCCAAAGCTGTTTCGGGCGAGGCCTTGAGTACTACCGTGCAGCCCGCCGCCAGTGCCGGCGCGATCTTCATCGCGGCCAGTGCCTGCGGATAGTTCCACGGGATGATCGCGGCAACCACGCCGACAGCCTCGCGGCGCACAATCGTGTGCCCGGTCACGCTCGGCCGGACTTCCTCGACCGGGATCTCGGTGATCAACTTGGCGTAATAGCGCAACAGCACAGCGGGAAAGGCGCCGTTGGCGCCGCGGGACAGCGAGATCGGCATGCCGTTCTCCCTGCTCACCAGCTCGCTGGTGGCCTGCGCGCGCGACTTGAGCGCGTCGGCCATTGCGATCAGCATGCTGGCGCGGTGGTCCGGCGAGCTCGACCGCCAGTCGGGCAGCGCCCCACGAGCGGCGGCCACCGCGTCGTCGATATCGGACTCGGTTACGCAGGCACCGTCGCCGAGCGGTTCACCGGTAGCTGCCTCCACCACCGGCTCCACCTTGTCGGCGGTCCAGAAGCGGCCACCGAGAAAATATTGTGCGGATTTTGTGGGCGCTGCCATCGGCTCATGCAGGTGGTGGGGCTTGGGGTGTGGAGGTGGGGTGTGGTTTGGGTTGGGTGGTTGTGGAGGGTGGTGGGTGTGGGGTTGGTGGGGGTGTGGGTGGGTTGGTGTGTTGTGTTGGAGGGAGGTAGGGGGTGGGTGGTGGATAAGGTGGGATGGAGAGATTGACGGTGGCGCAGCGGGCAGTGGCTGACGAGTGTGGTGAGAGTTGGGGAGGTGTGTAGGGCGGGGGTGAGCGCTGGAATAGCTGGGAGAGATGATTGGTTCTGAACGTTAGGTTAGGGACGAGCGTTCGTGGGTCTTGACAGCGCGTTGGACACTGGTGCAGGAATGCCGCCGAATGTTGGCGACGTGGTGGTGGTGACGTCCGCTTGGCGTGGCTTCCTCGAATACCTGTTGGCACACCTCAGTGCGCACGTCAGGCCGGTCACCCGTCTCGGCCAGCAACGGCGCCGACGGTGAAGACTCGGCCGGCGTCCCGGTTTTCTTCACCCGTTGAACGCGTTGATCAGGTCAAAGGCGGTCCACGGCACGTCGACGGTGGGGTCGGCTTTCCGTTGTGTGAGCGCGGTTTTCACCATCCGCAGGCACTGGTTACGTAAACCGTGCCGCCCCGGCATGCCGGGGCGGCACTTCATGCTGCAGGACCGTGGGTCAAGGCAGACTTGACGTGTGTGCCGGCTCATCTCACAGCTGAGCATCACAGCACGACAAAGTGACTAGGTGAGATGTGCGGAAAGGGGGAGGGGAGGGAGGGGGGGGTAGGCGCTGCCGGCCGGAGCGAACAGCACGCGGTCGGTGATCAGCTGCTCCGTCTCCTCGGTGCTCATTCCGAGCAGCTTCCGGCAGATCTCGACGGTGTCCTGGCCCGGCAGTGGCGCCGGGCGTTGCGGGGCTGCCGGAATATGCCGAAACGGTGCCGGACCCGTCTCTGCCGGCAACGGGCGGTCGATCAGGGGATGCGCCATGTCGGAGAGCAGTTTTCGCTCGATCAGCTGAGGGTCCTCCAATATGTCCGGCGGGCGGTTCATCGGTCCGGCCGCAACTCCGGACGACTGCAGCAGTTGAGCGGCCCGCACCGGGGTGCGCGTCCGGGTCCAGGTCGACACCAATTCCACCAACTCCCGCCGGTGGGCCAGGCGCGCCTCGCCGGTGGCGAAGCGCGGGTCATCGGCCCATTCGGGGTGATCGAAAACGGTTGTAGCGCAGCGCCATTCCTCGTCTGAGGCAATCGAGATGACGCACCATTCGTCGTCGCCTGCGCACGGGAAGACGGCGTGCAGGCTGGTGTCATCGGAGATTCTCGAGATGCCCGCGGCCAGCGCGGCTTGAGTGACGTACAAGGTGTCGAGTTGATTGACCACAACTTCGGCCTGCGAGATGTGGACATGGGACCCGCTGCCCGTCCGATTGCGGTGGATCAGTGCGGCCAGTGCCGCGATGGCGGTGATCCGCCCGACCACGTGGTCGGGAAAGACCGTGGTCGCGTCGTAAAAAGCATGCCGTGCGGTGTCGGCCTCGTTGTCCGGATCGTCGGACGTCCAAAGCCGGGTGACGCCGGTGGCCGCGCGGACCAATGGACCGTAGCCCATCCGGGTGCTCCAGGGCCCGCTGTTCCCGAATGCGCTACTGCCGGCGAGCACGATGCGCGGGTTGATGGCATGTAGTTCGTCATACGAAAACCCAAGTGAGGTAAGGGTTCCCGGCTTGAAGTTGGCGAAGACCGCGTCGGCCTCAGCGACCAGCCGGCAGAAGATCTCCTTGCCCTTGGCGCTGCGCAGGTCCAGACCGAATCCCAGGTTATTGCGGTGAGTCCACGCGAAAGACTCGCTCACGACCTCGCCGATGCGCGCCTGCCGCAATCCGTCGGGGTAGTCAGCGCTTTCGAGTTTGATGACTTCGGCGCCCAGGTCGCCGAACACCCGGCTCAGCTCGCCACCGGCGACGATGATGCCCAGATCCAGAATCCGCAGCCCTTCAAAAGGGTAGTCGCCGACCCTGCCTGACGGTGATGGCGCCACCGCTGGATCGGCGCGCCAGCGTGGTGCGTCGTGCGCCGCGGGCGGGGCCGGCGCACGAAAACCCGAGCGCTGCCCGTCGACGACGAAATATCCGGTAGGCACCCGGGTGCGCACGCCGGGGACGAGCTCGGCATCGGTGATCGCACCCACCGCTTGGAAATGGTCAGAGTTCAGGATCTCCGACGGCGTCAGCACCGCGGCGATCGGCACGCCGTGCGCCTGTCCGGCGGTCACCAGCTCCTTCATCGTCTGTTCGGCGAACAACGCCTGGATCAGCACGCTGATCTCCGGCCAGGCCGAAAACCGCGCGCCGATCTCGTCGTATTTCGGGTCTTGAAAAGCTTCCGGCTCCCCCAGCCAGTGCCGCAGCCCGCGCCACTGCCGCGGCGCCATGACGCATAACCGGGCGTAGCCGTCCTTGCACGGATAGATCGGGTAGGCATCTTGGTTCTTCGGGCGCCCCCGCCACCGCCCGGTGCGGCGGATGCCGGCAGCGGCCTGCCCGTGTGCCCCGAACGCCGGGTCGAGCGCCATGACAACGGCGTCAAATCGCGAGAAGTCAATGTAGTCGCCCGTGCCGCAACGCAATCGGTTGTAGTAGGCGGCGAGTGCGGCCCAGGCTGCCTGCACGGCGGCGGTGGCCGAAGCGATACCGTCCGGCGGCAACACGGGAGTGCCCGTGGTGGGACCGGATCGCGACAGCGAGCCACACATCGCGTACAAGACGGGATCGGTGGCTCGCCATAATGACCGCGGACCCGTCGCGCCGAAGTCGGTGATCGACAGCACCACCAAGTGCTGGTGGTGAGCGGCCAGCTCCTCACCCGATGTCCCGAACGTGGCGGCCTGTCCGTAGCGGCCATCGTCGACGACGATGTCGGCCTCCGCGGCAAGGTCGAAGAACCGGCGGCGGTCGTCCTCGTCGAGCGGGTCGAGCACCGCGCTGCGTTTATTGGCGTTGTGCACGGCGAACGGGATGCTCGCACCGGCCAGCGTCGGTAGCACGGCGCGTCCCGGACTTCCGCCCGGGGGTTCCACCTTGAGGACGTCGGCACCCAGGTCGGCGAACAGGCGGGTCGCCGCGTCGGCGACACCACTGGACAAGTCGAGGACGCGCACGGCATCGAGCAACTTGTCGGTCATCTGCACACCGTACCTGCCTGGTGAGGTCAGTATGCGCGGGTGTTGGCTATGCCGACTATCGCGCCACCAGCCAAACGGCCAGGCGTGCAGCCTTATTCGGTGCGAACGAGAACCGGTACGCCCTTATTCATAGTCGGGGGATCTGGCGATGATCGCGTCGGCTATCGTCACAGGCCGATCCGCGAGGCCGTACCGGTCCAGACCATCCGATGGAGGCACCCAACGCATGACTGCGCACTTGAGCTATGTCGAAGCCGTGGTAGTCGGCGCGTTCCAGGGCGTCACCGAACTATTTCCGGTCTCTAGCCTCGGGCACGCGGTGTTGGTGCCGGCGCTGGTGGGCGGGCAATGGGCCCAGGACCTCAACGTGTCTGCCCACGAATCGCCCTACCTAGCGTTCATCGTCGGTCTCCATGTCGCTACCGCGGCCGCCCTGCTGGTGTTCTTCTGGCGTGACTGGTTACGCATCCTGGCTGGATTTGTCTCATCGGCGCGATATCGGCGGATCCAGACCCCCGACGAGCGGCTTGCCTGTCTGATCGTGGCGGCCACCATCCCGGTGGGATTGGCCGGGGTATCCCTCGAACACCTCTTCCGCACCACACTGGGCAAACCCATCCCGGCGGCGGCATTCCTGCTTCTCAACGGTGTCGCCCTCTACGCTGGGGAGGTTCTGCGCCGCCGCATTGCACCGGCGGCCAGCCCGGAACAGCCGACGCCGGTCGATGAGCATCCTGCACACACCGGCGAAGCCATCGACAACCGGCTTGCCGAACTAACCCTGCCCCGCGGTGTGCTGATCGGTTCCGCCCAAATCCTTGCGCTGTTTCCCGGCATCAGCCGTTCCGGCATCACCATCGTGGCCGGCCTGTGGCGCGGACTATCGCACGAAGACGCCGCCCGCTTCTCCTTCTTGCTGGCGACGCCAATCATCTTGGCCGCCGGGGTATACAAGATTCCCGATCTATTCGGGCCTGTAGGAACGGGGATCCACGGCCAGGTCTTGGCGGGCAGTATCGCCTCTTTCGTCTGCGCCTACCTTGCCGTGCGCTATCTCACGCGGTACTTCCAGACCCGCACCCTCACACCGTTCGCCATCTACTGCGCCTTGGTCGGTGGCGCCAGCCTGGTGTGGCTTGGCCTGCGCTGATCACCGACCCGCATCCAGGCCCAGTTCGGGCATGCCCACGACATTCGCCTAGGGTTATCAGAACCATTGCGATTCAGGCTATTTGAGCGCCAGACTGCCGGCAGCGCTCGACGAACGCTGAGGGTTGGAACTGGACGTCTATCTGGATTAGCTGTTCATGGTCTACATGGAGAACCACGGTGTGAAAGATATTGTCGGGAGCCGCAACGCGCCATACATCAACGGCCTGATCAACACCTATGGGTACGGGTCGAACTACTTCGCCCTGACGCACCCCAGCAACCCGAACTACTACCCGATCCTCGGCGGATCCGACTTCGGTGTGAACTACGACTGCCCCGTGTTGTGTTTCAACCAGCCCAACGTGGCCGACAACATCGAGGCGGCGGGCAAGACCTGGGCCGGCTACGCCCAGAGCATGCCCGCCCCGTGCACGCGCACGTCCGGGTCCGGCTACTCCCCTGACGAATTGCCGTTCCTCGCCTTCGCCGATATCTACAACAACACCGCCCGCTGCCAGGCACACGTGCTGCCGCTGACGCAGATGGCCACCGATCTCGCCTCGCCGGCCACCACCCCGAACTACGTGTGGTTCGCCGCGAACGAGGCCTACAACATGGAAGGCAACAACGATGTGCACTTCGTGGTCAGCCAGCTCACCAGTCATCAATACGACATCAAGGCGGGTGACGAGTTTCTCCAGCAGGTGTTGCCCACGATCATCAACTCACCCGCGTTCCAAACGCAGCGCACGGCCATCTTCATCACGTGGGACGAGGATTACAACAACCTGTCACTAACCATCGGTAACCACGGCAACAACGTCCCCATGATCGTCATCCCGTCGCCGAATTCGGGGATGCGCCAAGGCCATTTCGTCGCCGCCAACTACAACAACCACTACAGCCTGCTGCGTACCATCGAAGATTCCTTGCAACTTCCCCGACTCACCAACAACGACAAATTCGCCCAGCCGATGAACGAATACTGGCCATAACGGCGAGACACGCCATCACGCCGGGGGCAGACGCAGGTTCTTGCTCTCAGCTGAGATAGTTGCGCTGCACTAGAGCGGCGTACGCCGATAGCGCACTTTTTCCACTGAGAAAGCACCGAAAGTCTCTGTGCGGCATGTCTCGTCGAACCACCACCCGTCGCGTTCATAGAATCGTCGAGCGCGGACGTTGCCGTCCAGCACCCACAGCACCGCTTCCGTCACGCCGACCCGGCGCAGCCGTTCGCGGGCCGCGGTCATGAGCAAACGCCCAACTCCGGTACGCAAATATGCGGGATCGACGTAGAGCGCCATCAGCTCACCGCAGTTCGGTAAGTCGATGTCGCGGCATAGACCGGTGGTGGCCAGGCCGCAGATGGTGGAATCGTCGACCGCGACCACGGTGGACGGCATCTGCAGCCCCATCCGGCCGAAGCTGTAGCGGCCGGCCCAGGCTTCGGGCTTGAGGCTGTCGAGGAATTCCTGGGCGATGAGTCCTTGGTATGCCGACCGCCACGACCGGACATGGACGCGGGCTACGTCGTAGGCATCTGCCGGGACGGCCGCCCGCACCTCGGTCATCGGTGCAGTATCTATGAGGTCCGCCGGGGCCATTTGCACAGCATCGCTTCGAGTGCTGTGCTTACCGAATTGCCTAGTTGACATCCGTCAACGATCTGAAAGGGACGGACATGGCAGACACGGCATCCATCGGCCTCAAGGTCCGCGGCAAGGTCATCGTGATCACGGGCGGCGCCCGGGGAATCGGCTTGGCCACCGCAACCGCATTGCACAATTTGGGCGCCAAAGTCGCGATCGGCGACGTCGACGAAGTGCGGGTGAAGGAGTCGGGCGCCGCGCTCGGCCTCGACGTCTACGCAAAACTCGACGTCACCGACCGGCACTCGTTTTCGGACTTCCTGGACCAAGTCGAGCGCCAACTCGGCCCGATTGACGTGCTGGTCAACAACGCCGGCATCATGCCGCTCGGCCGGATTATCGATGAGTCGGACGCGGTGACCCGGCGCATCCTCGACATCAACGTCTACGGAGTGATCCTGGGCAGCAAGCTGGCAGTGGAACGCATGGTCCCCCGCGGATACGGCCACGTCATCAACATCGCCTCGCTGGCCGGGGAGACGTATCTCGCCGGGGCGGCCACCTACTGCGCCAGCAAGCACGCGGTGATCGGCTTCACTGACGCAGCCAGAATTGAATACCGTCAGTCGGGCGTGAAGTTCTCCGTGGTCATGCCAACGTTCGTGAACACCGAGCTGATTGCCGGCACCTCCGGAGCCAAGGGCATAAAGAACGCCGAGCCGACCGACATCGCCAACGCGATCGTCGAACTGGTGGCCCGACCCAAGCCGCGGGTGCGGGTCACGAAACTGGCCGGCGCGATCATCGCGTCGCAGAAGTTCATGCCGCGCGCGGTGTCCGAAGGCCTGAACCGCATGCTCGGCGGCGAGCATGTCTTCACCGATGACGTCGACGCCGCCAAGCGCAAGGCCTACGAGGCCCGCGCTCGCGGCGAGGAGTAGCACCGCGTAGGGCGCCGTTCACCATAGGCGCGGACAATTGGGGGGTGACCCGAGAAACCCCGACAACCGATCCCCTCTCCGACGACGAACTCAACCTCATCAACGCCTACTGGCGCGCCGCCAACTATCTGTCGGTCGGGCAGATCTACTTGCTGGCTAACCCGCTGCTGACGGAACCGCTGTCGTCCGCGCACGTCAAACCGCGGCTGCTGGGACACTGGGGCACCACGCCGGGGCTCAACCTGATCTACGCGCATCTGAACCGGGTCATCCGCAATCGCGACGCCAACGTCATCTACGTCACCGGTCCCGGCCACGGCGGCCCCGCGCTGGTCGCCAACGCCTATCTCGAGGGCACCTACAGCGAGGTGTACACCGGCATCGAGGAAGACGCCGAAGGACTGCGAAAGCTCTTCCGGCAGTTCTCCTTCCCCGGCGGCATCCCCAGCCACGTGGCGGCCCAGACGCCAGGCTCCATCCACGAAGGCGGTGAGCTCGGATACGCGCTGGTGCATGCCTACGGCGCGGCGTTCGACAATCCCGATCTGGTCGTAGCCTGCGTGGTCGGCGACGGCGAGGCCGAAACGGGGCCGCTGGCCGCCAGCTGGCACTCCAACAAATTCCTCAACCCGGCCAGAGACGGCGCGGTGCTGCCCATCTTGGCGCTCAATGGCTACAAGATCGCCAACCCGACGGTGCTGGCCCGCATTCCGCACCATGAGCTCGAGGCGCTACTGCGCGGCTACGGCTACCGGCCCATCACCGTCGCCGGGGACGATCCGGCCCCCGTGCACCAGCAGCTGGCCGCCGCACTCGACGACGCCTTCGACGACATCGCGGCCCTCCAGAGCGCCGCACGCGGCGGCAACCAAATGGAGCGACCCGTGTGGCCGATGATCGTGCTGCGCACACCCAAGGGCTGGACCGGGCCGAAGGTGGTCGACGGCAAGAAGGTCGAGGGCACCTGGCGGGCGCATCAGGTTCCGCTGGCCGAGACTCACGACAATCCCCAACACCGCGCGCAGCTTGAAGAATGGCTGCGCAGCTACCGGGCCGAGCAGCTTTTCGACGACAACGGCAGGCTGCGGGCCGAACTGCGAGCGCTGGCCCCCAGCGGTAATCGCCGGATGAGCGCCAACCCGCATGCCAACGGCGGGCTGCTGCTGCACGACCTCGACCTGCCGGACTTCCGCGATTACGCGGTGCCGGTGACGCAGCCGGCCGCCGTAACGCATGAGGCCACCCGGGTGCTGGGCACCTTTCTGCGAGACGTGATTGCCCGCAACCCGGATCGGTTCCGGCTGATGGGCCCCGACGAGACCGCTTCCAACCGGCTGGACGCCGTGTACGGGTCGACCGCCAAGGTCTGGCTCTCGGAGATCGGGCCCGATGACGAGAACCTGGCGCCCGACGGCCGCGTGATGGAGGTGCTGTCCGAGCACCTGTGCCAGGGCTGGCTGGAGGGTTACTTGCTGACCGGCCGGCACGGCCTGTTCAACTGCTACGAGGCATTTGTGCACATCGTCGACTCGATGCTCAACCAACACGCGAAATGGCTTGCCACCAGCAGGGAATTGCCGTGGCGGCGGCCCATCGCGTCGCTGAATTACCTGCTGACCTCGCACGTCTGGCGCCAGGATCACAACGGCGCGTCGCATCAGGATCCCGGATTCATCGACCTGGTCGCGAATAAACGGGCCGAGTTGACGCGGGTATACCTGCCGCCGGACGGCAACACGCTGCTGTCGGTGGCCGACCACTGCCTGCGCAGCCGTAACTACGTCAACGTCATCGTCGCCGGCAAGCAGCCCGCGCTGGCCTACCTCGACATGGACCAGGCCATCGCGCACTGCACCCGCGGCCTGGGCATCTGGCAGTGGGCGAGCACGGCCACCGCCGAACCCGATGTGGTCCTGGCCTGTGCCGGGGACGTCCCGACGCTGGAGATCCTGGCCGCCGCCGACATTCTGCGGCGAGAACTGCCGGACCTGGCTGTGCGGGTGATCAACGTCGTCGATCTCATGCGGTTGCAGCCGGAATCCGAACATCCACACGGTTTGCCCGACCGTGAGTTCGACGCGCTGTTCACCCGCGACAAGCCGGTCATCTTCGCTTACCACGGCTACCCGTGGCTGATCCATCGGCTCACCTATCGCCGCACCAACCACCCCCACATCCATGTGCGCGGCTTCAAGGAACGCGGCACCACAACGACGCCGTTCGACATGGTGATGCTCAACGACCTGGACCGTTTCCATCTGGTCATCGACGTCATCGACCGGGTCGACGGGCTGGCCAGTCGGGCCGCCGTGCTGCGTCAGCGCATGGTCGACGCGCGCCTGGCCGCCCGCAGCTACACCCGCGAGCACGGCGAGGACGACCCGCAGATCGCGGGCTGGACCTGGGGAGTCGAGTGAGCGGAACGAGCCTGGCCCGCTCTTGGCCGTCGGGCTGCTGCATCGCCTGCTGGGCCCACAGGGCGGCCGAGCGCATGAGCACATCGCATTCCATCGCCAAGTCGGCGACCTGTTTATGCAACGAGTTGAGTTCTTCGCGCAAGCTCTCGCTCGGCTGGCCCTCACTGCCTAGAGCGCGCTGGCCAGGCGATACGGCATGGCCGTAAGCCTCCACCGCCCTCGTCGCTTGGATGGCCGTCTGCTGCGCCTGCGCGGCTGCGGCGTGCGTCCACGCTACATAGGTGGCGGCGGCAGCCGCCATCGATGCCGATGCCGGGCCCTGCCATGAAACATCCGACAGCTCTGCGATCACCGATTAGACAGACTGCGCGGTGGAGTACAGTCCGGCGGCCAGCCCGTTCCAGGCCTGCGCGGCCGCCAGCAGGGAACCTCGGCCCGGGTCCGGCGTACATCCGACCCGAGTTGATCTCGGGCGGCAAGGCTCCGTAATCCACTTCCTCGCGTCCCCCAATTACTCAACAGGCCACAGCCTTGCCGGCAGCGGAAAACCAGCCTCCGAAACAACACTCCCCAATTCGGACATGGTTAAACGGATTACCTGCGGATTCGTGCATCGCGGGTTCGGCGGCCTTACAGTGGCGCTTCGAATCGCTGAGCTAGTGACGCTTTTTCGGAACCGAGATGCTCCGGGCTTTTCGCCTCTGCAAAGACATCCCAAGACGAAAACCAACCTTTGAAAGCAAACTCACGGCGCGGACCGTGCCATGTTGCGATGCACTCCCCTGCGTCAGTTGGCGCCCTCGGCGCTCGCGGAACCGCAAGCCGACCGCATTCGCAGGTAGACTCGTCGGATGCGTGACGCCACTGCTACCGCCGACACACACCCACTGGTGTCGCAGCTCTCGGCGCTGCATAGATTCCGGATCCGCCTCGACATCGCCGTCGTCGTGGTGGTGCTGGTGCTGACCAACCTGATCGCGCACTTCACCACCCCATGGGCGAGCATCGCTACTGTTCCGGCCGCCGCCGTTGGGCTGGTGATCTTGATGCGGTGCAGCGGGCTGGGCTGGGCTGACCTCGGCCTTGGCCGCGAACACTGGAAGCCCGGGCTGGTTTATGCGCTGGCCGCCGTGGCCGTCGTGGCGTCAGTGATCGCGCTCGGTGTCCTGCTACCGATGACCCGGCCGATGTTCATGAACCACCGCTACGCCACGCTCTCCGGCGCGCTGATCGCCTCGATGGTCATCATCCCGCTCCAAACTGTAATCCCCGAGGAACTGGCCTTCCGCGGAGTCCTGCACGGCACGCTGCATCGGGCCTGGGGATTTCGCGGAGTCGCGCTGGCGGGCTCGCTGCTCTTCGGCCTCTGGCATGTCACGACGTCATTAGGCCTCACCGCCACCAATGTCGGCTTCACCCGACTGTTCGGCGGCGGGATGGTAGGGATGCTGGTGGGGGTGACGTTGGCGGTGTTGGCAACTGGCGCGGCAGGGTTCGTCTTCAGCTGGCTCCGCCGGCGCAGCGGCAGCCTGATCGCCCCCATCGCACTGCACTGGTCACTGAACGGGCTTGGCGCCCTGGCCGCGGCGGTGGTCTGGCATCTGTCGAGCTGAAGGCTGGTTATACGAGCAGCACCGCTGCACCGGCGATGCGACCGGCGCTCAGATCACTTAGTGCCTGGTCGGCAAGGTCGAGCGGGTATTCCGGCGTGGTCACCTCTATGTGATGCTGCGCCGCAAACTCGAGGAACGCCCGCGCATCGGCCCGGGTGTTGGACGTGACCGAGCGGACCTGGCGCTCCTGAAACAGATGACGCTGGTAGTTCAGGGGCGGGATATCGGACAGATGAATCCCGGCGATCGACAAAGTGCCACCGCGGTCCAATGCCTCCAGTGCCGGCAACACCAGTTCACCGACCGGCGCGAACAAGATCGCAGCATCCAGCGGCACTGGTGGCGGATCGGCCGCGCCTTGTGCCGACGCGGCGCCAAGCTCCAGCGCCAGCTCGCGCGCCTCGGCTCCGCGGGTCATTACGTGCACCTCGGCGCCTTGGGCCAAGGCGACCTGTGCGGTGATGTGAGCGCTGCCGCCAAAGCCGTAGAGACCCAGGCGTCCACCCGCTGTTAGCTCGGCGCGGAGCAGGGAGCGGTACCCGATGATGCCGGCGCACAACAATGGTGCGAGCTCGCTGTCGCTGTAACCGCTCGGCAGGTGGTGCGCGAAAGCCGCCGGGACCGTGGCAAATTCGGCGTACCCACCGTCGGCGTCCCACCCGGTGTAGCGCGACTCCGGACACAGGTTCTCATTGCCGCGACGGCAGTACTTGCACACGCCGCAGGTGTGGCGCAGCCAGGCGATGCCTACCCGGTCCCCCACCTGAAACTCGTCGCCGGCCTCAGCGCCCACCTCGACGACCTCCCCCACCACCTCGTGGCCGGGCGTCACCCGATCGCGGTGAACGGGGAGATCGCCTTCGGTGACGTGCAGGTCAGTGCGGCACACCCCGCACGCGCGTACGGCAACCAGCAACTCGGACGGTTCGGGGCGCGGCACCTCAGTGGTGACTTGCTCGAGGGGGCCAGTGTCCATCGGCCCGGGCCGACGCACTCGCCAAGCGCGCATTGTCGTGGTCGTCAGCGGTGCAGCCATCAGTCCATCATGCCGCTAACCACCACGGCCGCAACGAGTTAATCCGGTTACGTCCTTCGCACCATGCCGACGACCCAGAGCAAAATCGCCGCTCCGAGCAGCGCGGTGAAGAAGGTGAAGATGAGCCCGCCGCCCGCAGTATTGACGAAGAAGCTCAGGATGAAGCCACCGATCAGCGCACCCACGATGCCGATCACGATATCCATCAGGATTCCGGATCCGCTGCCCTTGACGATCTTGCTGGCGAGGGCCCCGGCCAGACCGCCGATGATGATGTAGCCGATCACACCGACGCTGGTGAAGGTTGTTGAGCGGGCCAGGTATTCGGTAGCTGCCATGACGTTCATGCGGGTCTCCTTGCAATCGCTGGCAAAGCCCAGCCCTTTGCTGGGCCTTCATCTCGGTATACCCGGTTTGCGTAACGAATTGAGTGCCGAATTGGAGACGGTTGACCAACCGGACCTGACCTCCCGGAAGTGCCGATCGGCAGATCAGGCCGATAACGTCCGCTGGGGTGTCGGTATGGGCGTAGGGCTGACTTCGCCAGCGGGTGCCCCGCCGGGTGCCGGAGCCGGAGCCGGGGCGGGCTCTCCCGGAGCCGGCGGGGCTGGCGGTGGCGGCGGGGCTGTCCAAGGCTGGATCGACTCGGCCAGCGCCTTGGCCGCGCCCCTGTCCACGGGGTCATTTGCGGTCCCCAGCCACACTACAAACCAGCGTTGCGGGGGTCCGGCGTTGGGCGTGTTCGCCGCGGGCGAGCCGACGATGCCTGTCCAGATCTGGCCGGTCGGCTTGGCCGCATCGCTGAATTTGACCTCGTAGTACGACGCGCTTCCGGTGATCCCGTTGGCCCCGGTGAGCGGGGTGGTTTCCTGGTTCATCCGAGTACCGGGATACGGCATGAAGAACTCACCCATGTCCGAGCCCAGTCGGACCGCGGCCTTGGCGTCGTTGGCTTCCGCACTGGCGTAAAGCTTTTGGTCCAGCCGGCCCAGCACGATGCGGGTGTCGTTGGCAACGGGTGGCGGCTGCCCAGGCAACGGCGGTTGCCCAGTGGTCTTGCTGAGCAGCGCCGAGCCATAGTCGAGGTGGGAAGCGTCCGACTCCACCCAGCCGGGCGGAAGGACAAAGCTGAATCCGCCAACGGCGTTGGTGATCCGCCCGGCGTTCGGGTCGACGACCGGTGGCGGGGGTGCGTTCGGGTCGGGCGGCGGCGGCGGTGCCGCGTTGGGATCGCCTGGCGCCGGTTGCCCGTCCGGCCCCGGAGCCGCCGGAGGCGGTGTGGTCGCGTTAGGCGCCGCCGGGGGTGGAGCGTCCGTCGCGGTCGCCGGGGACGGTGCGGGCTCCGGATCGGCGTTCGAGGTCGCCGGCAACGCGATGGTGACGGCACCGGCGCTGGTCACCGCGGCTATCGCCAGCGTCGCCCACAGTCCTTTGCGACGCGTCGAGTTCGGTTCCACCTGATCCATGGCGACGAACCTACCGTGTTACGGCTGTGACGCAAGGATGCCTTGCTGACTAATGCATTCCGTTTTTACCGATGTTGCCGATGCGCAACCTGCCGCGCGCCTGCACAGTTCATCGAGGCACCGGGGAATGAGTATTCCGGTGCGCTGCCGGATATAACGTCACTTCATGGGCTTTGACGGAGAACCACACCCGCTCTCCGGGCGTCAGCCGTAGCTCGGAGGCCGCATCGACGGTGATTTCCGCGGCCAGGCCAGGCGCACCATCTGGTTGCTGATCGGCGCGTACCAAGACCGCAGACCCGTGGATATCCATCTCTGCCACAGAGACTTCGACGGTATTGCGCGGGCTGCCGTGTGGCTGATCCCGGTACACGGCCACCGCCGTAGGCGGGAATACCGCGATTGCGTTATCCCCCGCAGAGAGCCGGTCGCCGTGCTCCTGCGTTGGGGTGGCGTGCCAGCGCCCGCCGGAGCGGGCGTGCAGTGAGCCGTCGGGACCGATGGTTCCATTGACCAGGTTGATCCCGGCGATGCGGGCCCCGAAATGACTGCGCGGCGCCGTGAGAACGTCGGGCACCGGGCCGATTTCGGAGATCTTCCCGGACTCGAGTACCAGTACTCGATCGGCCAGTGTGAACACGTCCAGCAGGTCGTGCGTTATCAGAATCACCGCGCAGCCGGTGTGGGTGACCACGCTGCGCAGCACCGCGCGGATGGACGCGGCAGCAGCGACGTCGAGCCCGGTCAGCGGCTCGTCGAGCAGTAACACATCGGGCTCGGCTGCCAACGCACGTGCGATCGCTACCCGCTGAGCTTGGCCGCCGGACAGCTGCCGCGGTTTTCGGTCGGCGAAGTGTTCGGCGTCCACTTCGCGAAGCCAGCGCAGCGCCGTCGATTTCTCCTTGGTGCGCGCCGAGCGAAACATCCCGCGACGACTGTGCGGTCCGAAAGCCACGTTGGCGGCAACACTCATGTGCGGGAACAGCAACGGGTCCTGCAGAAGCAGCCCCACTCGGCGGTCGTGCGTTGACACGTTCATCCCGGCCGCGGTGTCGGTCAACACCCGATCCCCCAACCGCACCACCCCTTGGTCGGGGCGAAGCAGCCCCGCGATGACATGCAGCGCGGTCGACTTGCCCGCGCCGTTGGGTCCGAGCACCGCGAGCACCTCACCCGCAGACACTGAGAACTCCACATCCAAGTGGCGGTCCGCCACGACGGCGCGAAGCTGCAACTCACTCATGGCTCCAGCTACCTCGCGTCGCTAACGGGTACTCGGCGACCCCGTCCCGGGTCAGTCGTGTCCGCTGAAGATGATCCTCATCATCTTGAGATTGATGCTGACGAAACGCCAGAACTGCACGAAAAGGTTCTGACGCATCCGCAGCGTCGCGCTGGTGGGCAGCGGGGCGTCCGCGATGCTTTCGGCGGTCCGGACGTTCGCCTCCGAGTACATGCTGTCGTCGTCCATGGAAGCGCCTTTCATTCGGGGATCAGCCACCAGAACGGCTTGGCCTTGGCCTTATAGATGAACAAGTGGTGCAGGAAAACCTTGATCCAGTGGCCGGCCAGTCCGAGCTCGCCAGACGTGCCAGCGATGTCACGGCCGGTCTGCGGATACCGCACGGGGTCGGGGACGACCGGATACATCGTCATCGCTGCGGCCGAGCCTTTGCGCAAGCCGGTACCGGCCGAGGCGACGCATGCGGCACCCATGGTTGCCATGGAGGCGCGGTGGGCAGAGGCTGCGGGGTTCTTGATGCGGTCACGGATGGTTTCGGCGACCGTCTTGGCCATGATGCCCGACGGCATACCCGTGCGCGGCGGGCTGGGGGTGATGACCGTTCCGATGGTGCTCTTGCGCGGCCGGGAGATCGGGTGCGGGGGCGCGAATGCGATGCCCGGGGCGAAGATGTTCGGGTACGCGGGCGACTCATAAGTGTGTGGCCAGTCCTCGGCGGACCACTCGTCGTAGGGCTTGCCCGAGTAGTCGGCGTCGACCTTGAGGAATCCCGACGGCGCGAACAGGGTGGACGTGATGTCGTTGCCGGCGTTGTCGTAGGCAGCGAGGCTGGCGCCCTTGAAAGGCGGCAGCAGCATCGCGAAGTCGAAATCCAGGTCGTGTTCCCTGCCGTCGAGCTGCTCGTACCGCAGTTTGCCTTCCATCACCTCATGCACGGCGGACTGCGTGATGGCCTTGACGCCGCGCTCGCGGAACAGCGACTCGGTCCACAGCCGACTGGACTGCACAAAGCCCTTGTCGACGAAGCTCATGCCGTTGACGCCGAAGTCACCCAGCTCGTACTCGTTGGTGAGGTACGTGATCTCGGCCAGGTCGCGCACACCGGCCGCGCGCAGCGTGTGCTCGACGTTGAAGGTGTATTCGAACGCCGCTCCCTCGCACGTGCAGGTGCCATGTCCGACGCCGATGACGAGGCGCTGCTTCTCGCCGGCCTTCAGCTTGGCGATGACCTTTTCGAGCGCCTTGGCCGTCTCGGTGGCATGGGCGGCGGTGCACACCGAGTATGAGTGTCCGTCAGGACCGAGGCCGGGTGTGGCCGCGAAGTTCAGCTGCGGGCCGGTGGCGTTGATCAAGTAGTTGTAGACGATAGAGCCGGTCTGGCCTTGATGCTCCTCGTCGGTGTAGGTGAAGTCCACCGACGGCGACGCCTGATTGCCCGTGCCCTCGGGGCGGATTGCGGTAGCGAGCGCTTGGTGGAAGGCGATACCCTTGCGCTGGTAGATCGGTTTGAGCGGAATCAGCACCTTGCTCGCGTCCATCCGGCCGACGCCGACCCAGATGTTCGACGGGATCCAGTTCCAGTCGGCGTTGGGGGAAATCACGACGATCTCGTGCTTGCGGGGTAGCCATCGGCGCAGGTGCAGCGCGGCGGTGTGTCCCGCGATGCCGGCGCCGAGGATAACGACTCGTGCCATTGATGCTCCTCGGTCGGACCAGGCCACAAAGGTGATGCGGCTCAACCTTCTTCAGGGTACCCCTGGGGGTATCAGCGAGAAAGGCGGTTCAGCCCATAGTGGCGAAGCTCGCACGGCTTGGTTAGAGCACTTTGTAACAACTCCATGGCTGGGTCCGGCTTGACCGGGCCCCCGCGCGGCCTGATGTCAGTCCGCCCGCCGGCCCGAGAATCCCAGATCAGAAGGCGGCCCTCCCCATGCTGCAACTCGCCGATGGTCCGGCTACCTGGTATCCGTCCCGGTTAGGCGGCGAGCGCCCAGACCCAGCACTACCAGCGCCGCCACCGCCACCAGCAGGATCGACAATGCCACAGCCGCGTTGGCATCGGTCACCCGCTGCAGATAGATCTCGAGCGGCAGCGTGCGGGTGACCCCTTGCCGTGAACCGGCGAACGTCAAGGTTGCGCCGAACTCCCCCAGCGAGCGGGCGAACGCCAGCACCGCCCCCGACACCATGCCTGGCAGCAGCAGCGGCAGGGTGACCCGCCACCAGACGGTGCTGGGCCGCGCGCCGAGCGTCGCCGCCACTACCTCGAAGTCGGCTCCCGCGGTACGCGCGGCGCCCTCGAGGGAAATCACCAGAAACGGCAGCGAGACGAAGGTCTGCGCCAACACCACGGCGGTAGTACTGAATGCGATGCTGATACCGGCCGCCTCGAGGTACTGCCCGATCAATCCGAGCCGTCCGAACGCGTAGAGCAACGCAATCCCCCCGACCACGGGCGGCAGCACCAATGGCAGCAGGATCAGCGGCCGCAGCAATCGCACCGGGCGCGCCGTGCTGCGGGCCAGCACCAGCGCCATCGGCACCCCCAGCAGCACGCACAGCACGGTGCTGGCCGTGGCGGTCTTCAGGCTCAACAACAGCGCCGTCTTCGATGAAGAGCTGGTGATCAGCGACCAGAAATTCGGCCAGTCGACCTTGATGGCGATCGCCAGCAGCGGCAGCACCACGAAGATGGTTCCCGCCGCCGCGGGGATATACACCCAGCGGGGCAGATCCGTAGGCCGGTGCACGGTCGGTGATCAGGGCTTGGCAAAGCCCGACTGAGCCAGGATCTTTTGGCCGGTGTCAGACATCACCAGGGCCACGAACTTCTGCGCCAGCGGTGGGTGCGGCGCCTTTTTCAGCACCCCGATGGGATAGACATTCACCGCCCCGGCGGCCTCGGCAAAGTTGACGGTCGTGACCTTGTCTTGAGCGCTGAGCGCGTCGGTGACGTACACCAGCCCGGCGTCGGCCTGACCGCTGGTGACCTTGTTGAGGACATCGGTGACGCTGAGTTCCGCACTGACCGGGTTGAGGTGAACTCCCGTGCTGTCTTCTATCCGCTGGGCCGCCGACCCGCAGGGCACCGGCAGCTGGCAGATCACCACTTTGAGGCCGGGTTTGGCGAGGTCGGCGAAGGAACCGATGCTTTGGGGATTGCCCGGCGTGGTGACGATGACCAACGTGTTGGAGGCGAAGTTGGTCGGATTGCCGGCCAGTAATCCGGCGTTGGCGACCGTGTCCATCTGCCCGGTGTCCGCCGACGCGAAGACGTCGGCCGTCGCGCCCTGCGTCAACTGGGTGGCCAGCTCCGAGGAACCAGCGAACTCAAATTCGACGCCGTCTCCCGGATTGTCGGTCTTGAACTGCTGGCTGATCCGGGTGAACGCGAGTTTCAGCGAGGCCGCGGCGAACACCACGATCGATCCGGTGGACGGCGACGGTTGGGAAGGTGACGAGGACGGTGGTTTCGAGCTGCACGCCACCAAGCCGGTTGCCAGCATCGTCGATACCAAAACAGCCACGATCCCGATCCGACGCATGGATGAAACCCTAACCGGGCGACGATGCAGTCCGCGCAGAGACGGTTGACGCCCGAATAGTTACGCAAATTGTCTGCGCGTCGTGGCGCCAAGAATTTCGCCGGATAGCTACTGTCCAGTAACATTGACCGGGATTGACGCTATAAACACGCTGAGATCCCAGGCATCGCCTCCTGTGGTGTGGCACCACCGGAACCAAGCGCGCAGCGCAGAGCGTCAGCAGAAGCGCTGGAAGTGCCAGGGTCTGGGTTCAACGTTGAACACGAGGAGGTCATGGCAGTGGAGGTGCTGGTCACCGGCGGAGACACCGAGCTGGGGCGCACAGTAGCCGAGGGCTTTCGCGATGACGGTCACAACGTGACCCTCGTGGGCGCGCGCCGCAGCGATCTAGAGATCGTCGCCAAGGAGTTGGACGTGGAGGCGATCGTCTGCGACACCACCGACCCGGCCGGCCTCGATGAGGCTCGTGCGTTGTTCCCGCATCACCTGGACACCATCATCAACGTGCCGGCGCCGTCCTGGGATGCCGGTGACCCGCGCACCTACTCGATCTCCGATACGGCCAAAGCGTGGCGAAATGCGCTCGATGCGACAGTGCTTTCGGCGGTGCTGACGGTGCAGGCTATGGGTGATCATTTGCGCTCCGGCGGCTCCATCATCAGTGTGGTGACCGAAAACCCGCCAGCGGGTAGCGTCGACGCCGCAATCAAAGCGGCACTTTCGAATTGGGTTGCGGGACAGGCGAGCATTTTCGGCACTCGCGGGATCACGGTCAATGCCGTGGCGAGCGGCCGCAGCGCCCAGGCCGGTTACGAAGGTCTCGCGCGTACCCCTCCGCCAGTCGCCGCGGAGGTCGCCCGCTTGGCGCTGTTCCTGACCACTCCGGCGGCCCGCCACATCACCGGCCAGACGTTGCACGTCAGCCACGGCGCATTGGCTCATTTCGCCTGAGCCGGTTTCCATAGGGGGTTTCACACCCTTTTTGAACGCCGGGGCAATCGCTACGGTAGCTAGCGTGGCTATTCGACTCGGTCTGCAGATCCCCAACTTCTCGTACGGCACCGGGGTGGAGAAACTCTTCCCCACGGTGCTTGCCCAAGCGCGTGAGGCCGAATCGGCTTGATTCGACTCGGTTTTCGTGATGGACCACTTTTACCAACTGCCCATGTTGGGTTCCCCCGACCAGCCGATGCTGGAGGCCTACACCGCCCTGGGCGCATTGGCGACGGCCACCGAACGGGTGCAGCTGGGCACCTTGGTGACCGGCAACACGTACCGCAATCCAGCCCTGCTGGCCAAAATCATCACCACACTGGACGTGGTGAGCCAGGGCCGGGCGATTTTGGGCATCGGCACCGGCTGGTTCCAACTCGAGCATGACCAGCTGGGCTTCGAATTCGGCACCTTCACCGACAGATTCAACCGGCTCGACGAGGCGCTGCAGATCATCCTGCCGATGATCAAGGGCGAGCGGGCCACCCTCTCGGGCAGCTGGTACCACGCCAGCGAGGCGTTCGCGAACCCACGCTTCCGTGACCACATTCCGCTGATGATCGGCGGCAGCGGTGAGAAGAAGACAATCCCGCTCGCCGCACGGCATTTCGACCACCTCAACGTGATTGCCGGCTTCGACGAGCTGCCGGGCAAATTGCAAGTTGTGCGGCAGCGGTGCGAGGAGGTCGGCCGCGATCCGGCCACGCTGGAAACGAGCACGCTGACCACGGTGCTTATCGATGACAACGCCAAACCCGACCAGATCCCCACCGAAATGACGCAGCGCATGGTGGCCGGCAGCGCGGAGTCGATCGCCGACCAGATCAAAACCAAGGTGCTCGACGCGGGAATCGATGGCGTGATCATCAACGTGCCCTTCTACACACCCGGTGTCATCAGCGCGGCCGGCGAAGCGCTGCGTCCGCTCGTCGGTCTGTAGCCGGGCGCACCCGGCACTGGACATGACGAGCATCACGTTCCAGTGACCAGGCCTAATGCCGCGCTGTGGTTGATTACAAATGCTCAGGCATCTTGTGCGGTCGCGTCGGAGTGGCTACGAGTCAAGAATTGTTCCCGTCGCGTGGTGATACCCGCCGTGCAATAGTGTTTACCTGCGCCATAACGGCGCAGCGCAACAGAAAACGGCCAGGTAGCCCATGAAGAAACAAGCAGCAGTAGCGATCGCGATCGGCGTGGCATTCGCAGCGACGCCGATCGCGCATGCCGACAACGACTGGATTGCGATGGCGATGTCGGACTCCACTGGGCAGATCAAGATCGCTGACGGAGCAGCCAGTCAAGCTGCCGCCGAGCAGAAGGCGATGGAGGCGTGTCGCAAGAACATCAGCGACTGTCGCCTTCTGGCCAGCGGCGGGCCGGGTGGGTGCGTCGCGCTTGTTTTGAACGGTGCGAAAACCAGGTACTTCGGAGGCTGGGGTCCGACACCCGATGCGGCGGAAGCAGCGGCGCTAGCGGTCGCCGGCGGTGGAACGGTCCAAACTGGCCACGGCCACTGCCTGGGAGATCCTCCGAACCAATGACCATGGTTGTCGTTGGTCGGGTTGCGGTGCTGAGACTTGTCGGCTTGCGGTTCCTCGCAGATATCACAGGGGAATCTCCCCGTCAGGTTCGTTGCTCACTGTCTGACAACTACGCCACAGCGCTCTCCAACCAGCAGGCACTTTACCCCGTGGATAACGTTAGTGTTGCAAACAACACATGCGTACGAGTTGGTCTTGGGGGTACCCGCGTGACTAGCGTGGTAGCGAACTGAATTTGCGCGTCCAGGAGCCCCCATCAGGAGCAGCCGAAACATGAGCCCCCAGCCAGAAACCACAGCTGGACCGGAGCGTCGCCATCGAGTCGTCATCATCGGGTCGGGATTCGGCGGACTCAATGCGGCAAAGAAACTCAAGCACGCCGACGTCGACATCAAACTGATCGCTCGCACCACTCACCACCTGTTCCAGCCATTGCTGTACCAGGTGGCGACCGGCATCGTGTCCGAAGGCGACATCGCCCCGCCCACGCGGGTCGTCCTGCGCCGGCAGCGCAACGTCCAGGTGCTGCTTGGTGACGTCACGCATATCGATCTGGCAAGTCAATTCGTCGTATCGGACTTGCTCGGCCACACCTACGAAACCCCTTACGACACCCTGATCGTCGCCGCCGGCGCCGGGCAGTCGTACTTCGGCAACGACCACTTCGCCGAATTCGCACCCGGCATGAAATCGATCGATGACGCACTCGAGGTGCGGGGACGGATCTTGAGCGCGTTCGAGCAGGCCGAACGGTCCCGCGACCCGGAACGACGGGCCAAGCTGCTGACCTTTACGGTCATCGGCGCCGGCCCCACGGGAGTCGAAATGGCCGGGCAGATCGCGGAATTGGCTGGACACACCTTGAAGGGTTCTTTCCGGCACATCGACTCCACCAGGGCGCGAGTGATCCTGCTCGACGCCGCCCCCGCGGTGCTGCCGCCATTCGGCGAAAAGCTGGGTCATCGTGCGGCCGCACGGTTAGAGAAGATGGGCGTGGAGATCCAGCTGGGCGCGATGGTCACCGACGTCGACCGCAACGGCGTCACGGTCAAGCACTCCGACGGCACCATCCGGCGTATCGAATCGGCTTGCAAGGTGTGGTCCGCCGGGGTCTCGGCCAGCGGGCTGGGCAGCGACCTTGCCGAGCAGTCATCTGTCGAACTCGACCAGGCCGGACGGGTCAAGGTGTTGCCCGACCTGTCCATCCCCGGCCATCCCAACGTCTTCGTCATCGGTGACATGGCCGCCGTCGAAGGCGTGCCAGGGGTGGCGCAGGGCGCCATTCAGGGCGCCAAGTACGTCGCCCGCACGATCAAAGCCGAACTAGGCGGTGCCAACCCGGCCGAGCGGGAGCCGTTCCAGTACTTCGACAAGGGTTCCATGGCCACCGTGTCGCGGTTCTCCGCGGTGGCCAAGATCGGTCCGGTGGAGTTCAGCGGCCTTATCGCCTGGTTCGCATGGCTGGTCTTGCACTTGGTCTACCTGGTCGGGTTCAAGACGAAGGTCAGCACGCTGCTGTCCTGGATTGTGACCTTCCTGAGCACTCGGCGTGGCCAGCTCACCATCACCGAGCAGCAGGCGTTCGCCCGCACCCGCCTCGAACAGTTGGCGGTACTGGCGGCCGAGGCCAAGCGCCCGGTGGCCAGGCGGGCAAGCTAGCCGGCCAGCCGGTCAGCCTGCCAGGTACTCAGCATCCCGCCGCCCGCCAACGTCAGCACGGTCGACCCGTCGGTGATTGCGGCATGGGCAAAAGCCGTTGCCGGGTAGCGTAATTCGTTGATGGCCGCACGGGGCGCCGAGATATCGTCGTCGGCCAGGGAACCGGCACCCAATTCCACCCGGTGGCGCAGCAGCGGGCGGTCGCCAACGTCGGCGTGCAGCGACCCTGACCAAAACCCTTCGCGCTCATTGCATCTGCCGATCTGTACCCGCTCGCGGAAGCGCACCCGGGAGTCGTCGTGCAAAAACAAGGCCGCGCTGGACACATGCCGAGCGTCGGCGGCGATCACGGTAGGCTCCAGGTCGATGTCGAGGCTTCCGGCAACCTCCATCTCCCAGTGGGCGTGCGACGTCGGGGTACTCGCCCCGGGTAAGGCCACGGTGGCGGCCGCGCTGCGTAGCTTTAGCCGGGCGCCCTGTTCAACGATGACGCGAATGTCGATGGTGTCGCCGCCGAGCGGGGTGGCGGCCGCCGACACCAGATGCACCGCATCGGGCGCGGTGCAGCGGGCCGCCACCCCGCCGCAGCATTGGATCCGCGGCAACCGGTTGGGGTACGCGACCACCAGGACGCGGGAACGCATCAGAGGGTGGCCGCCTCGCGTAGTTGCGCGCGGACCCATGCCAGTGCCTCTGTCGCGGCCGGGTCGTTGGTTAATGACTGCAGCACCGTCGGGCGGCCAGCACGCACCGCGGCGGCGTCGTCGGCCATCACCTGCAGGTCAGCTCCCACCAGGGGCGCCAGGTCAGTCTTGTTGACCACCAATAAGTCCGAGTAGGTCACACCGGGTCCACCCTTGCGGGGAACTTTGTCGCCGCCCGCCACGTCGATGACGAAGATCTGCACATCCACCAATCCCGACGAGAAGGTGGCGGTGAGGTTGTCACCGCCGGACTCGACCAGAATCAGGTCCAGCGCATCGTGGGCGGCGATCAGATCGTCGATCGCGTCCAGGTTCGCGGTGATGTCGTCGCGGATCGCGGTGTGCGGGCAGCCGCCGGTCTGCACGGCCGTGATCCGGTCATCCGGCAGCACCGCATGCTTGCGCAAGAAGTCGGCGTCCTCGGTGGTGTAGATGTCGTTGGTCACCACCGCCAGCGACAGCTCGTCGCGCAGCTGCCGGCACAGCGCGGCGACCAGCGCTGTCTTGCCCGAGCCGACCGGGCCGCCGATTCCGATGCGCAACGGCTCCCCCGGCTGTCTGACCCGTTTTGGCCGATCGGCGTGGCTGTGGACATGTGCTGACATGAAAGGCCTTTCAGGACACAAATAGGGGCCGCTCGCGTTCGGCGTGCCGCTGCGCCAGCGTATCGAGCAAGGGATCGGACAGGTCGGCCAGTCCGGCGGTCGCTTCGGTGGCGGTGCGCTCACATAAGCCCGCGAGCCGGAATGTCAGCGCCGCCACGTCGGCCGGGTCCAAAGCCAGCAACCGCTGAGCCGCGGTCGCCGACCCGGTCATCGTGGTGTAGACGATCGTCAGCGCGCACTGCTCGGGACTCAGGCCGCTCACGGCGCCGACCCGCCCGGCGGCGACGGCAAGGTGCGGATGGGGGCCGATATCGTCCCAGCAGGTATGCGGCCAGACCCGTCGTGCCAGTCGCGCCAGGCCCCGGCCCTGGCTGCGCGACGCCTGCCGGGCCGCCGGGGCCGGTATGCGCGCATCGGTCTCCTGGTCGGCCTCGTCGGGACTGAGCGCACCGCGATGAACCGCCGCCGCGATCGATGCGGTGACCAGCCCGCTACTGCGAATTCTTCTGTGCAAGAATGCTTCCAGCGTCTCCAGATTGGTCACCAGGCCACTGGTGACGGCCTCCTCCAAGCCGCCGGAATGCACGTGGGCACCGGCTGGCAGTCGCGAATCGGCCAGCGTGAGAAGTGTCGCCAGTGCAGACATTTGTCTCAGAACAAGAAGTATCGTTGCGCCATCGGCAATTCGGCCGCCGGTTCCTCCTGCCAGACCTCGCCGTCGACGCGCACGGTGAAGGTGTCGGGATCTACCTCGATGGTGGGCCGGGCGTCGTTGAGCGGCAGATCAGCCTTACCGAGTTTGCGGACATCCTTGACTGGGACCAATCGCCGAGTGACCGCGACCTTTTCGGCCACGCGGGCATCGATGGCCTGCGGCGCCACGAAGTGGACCGAAGTGGCGGCTGACGTTGCCGGCGCAGCGCCAAACATTGGGCGTGGGAGCACCGGTTGCGGGGTCGGGATCGATGCGTTGGCGTCGCCCATCGCCGCCCAGGCGATCATGCCGCCCTTGAGCACCGCGTGTGGGCGCACCCCGAAGAACGCCGGCTCCCACAACACCAGGTCGGCAAGCTTGCCCACTTCCACCGAACCGACCTCGTGATCGAGGCCATGCGTAATGGCCGGGCAGATGGTGTATTTCGCGACGTAGCGCCGCACCCGGGTATTGTCAGCGGCGCCATCGCCAGGCAGCGCGCCACGTCGGCGCTTCATCACGTGCGCGGTCTGCCAGGTGCGCATCACCACCTCACCGACACGCCCCATCGCCTGCGAGTCACTGCCGATCATCGAGATCGCCCCCAGGTCGTGCAGCAGATCCTCAGCCGCCATCGTCGACGGCCGGATCCGGCTCTCGGCAAACGCCAGATCTTCGGGCACATTGGGGTTGAGATGATGGCACACCATCAACATGTCCAGGTGCTCGTCGAGGGTGTTCACCGTGTGGGGGCGGGTCGGGTTGGTGGAGCTGGGCAGCACATTCGGCTCGCCCGCGACCCTGATGATGTCGGGAGCATGGCCGCCGCCGGCGCCTTCGGTGTGATAGGTGTGGATCGAGCGCCCGGCGATCGCGGCGATGGTGTCTTCGACGAACCCCATCTCGTTGAGGGTGTCGGTATGTAGCGCCACCTGTACCCCAGCGGCGTCGGCGACGGTCAGGCAGGCGTCGATGGCCGCCGGGGTGGAACCCCAGTCCTCGTGCAGCTTGAAACCCGATGCGCCGCCGCGTAATTGCTCCCACAACGCCTCGGCATTGACGGTGTTTCCCTTGCCCAGCAGCGCGAAGTTTACCGGCCAAGAGTCGAGCGCCTCCAGCATCCGGGCCAGGTGCCATGCGCCTGGGGTGACGGTGGTGGCCTTCGTGCCCTCGGCGGGCCCGGTGCCGCCCCCGACGATCGTCGTGATCCCGGTCCCGAGTGCCTCGGGCATGAGCTGCGGGCAGATCAGGTGCACATGGCAGTCGATGGCGCCCGCGGTGACGATTCGGCCGTTGCCGCCAATGACTTCGGTGGAGGGCCCGACCACCAGGTCCGGATGCACGCCCGTCATGGTGTCGGGGTTGCCGGCCTTACCGATCGCGAGGATGCGGCCGTCGCGAATACCAATGTCGGCCTTGATGATTCCCCAGAAGTCGATGATCACCGCGCCGGTGATCACGGTGTCGGGTGCGCCCTCGGCCCGCGACGTGCGTCCCTGGCCCATCGACTCGCGCAACACCTTGCCGCCCCCGAACACCGCCTCGTCGCCGGCCAGTCCCGGTCCCCCACTGCGGTCTTCGGTGATTTCGACAAATAGATCGGTGTCTGCCAGCCTGATCCGGTCTCCGGTGGTCGGGCCGAAAAGCTGCGCGTAGCGCTCCCGAGACAGCCGCGTCATGAGGGGTCCAGCCGTCCGGGCGGGTTCAACGTCAGCCCATGCACTTCGCGCCGTCCGCGCAGCGGAACCAACGAGACGGTCTGGGCCACGCCGGGTTCGAAGCGGACGGCGGTGGCGGCCGGGATGTCCAGCCGGTAGCCGTGGGCCGCCGCCCGGTCGAACGACAGCGCCGCGTTGGCCTGCGGAAGGTGGACATGGCTGCCGACCTGCACCGGGCGGTCGCCGGTGTTGACGATCTGCATCTCGAGCCGCTGCGCGTTTGCGTTGATGTCGATATCGCCGCTGCCGTAGAGGATTTCGCCGGGAATCATGCGATCGGATGGTGGACGGTGACCAACTTGGTGCCGTCTGGGAACGTCGCCTCCACCTGCACGTCGGCGATCATCTCCGACACCCCCTCCATCACGTCGTCACGGCTGAGCACATCGCATCCGCTGGCCATCAGCTCGGCGACGCTGTGACCGTCGCGCGCTCCTTCGAGAATATGGTCGCTGATGATCGCAACAGCCTCCGGATGGTTCAGCCGCAAGCCCCGGGCACGGCGACGGCGGGCCAGTTCGGCGGCGTATGACAACAGCAATCGCTCTTGCTCGTGCGGCGTAAGAAGCATGTCCTCCGATCCTGCCACCACCCGGCGGTGTCGGCATCCGGCCACGCTCAACTCTTGTCCGGCTGCGCCTCGAGATTCTGCAGCCGCACCTGACCGCGGGCCACCACGCGGTCGCTGGCGTCGGTGATGGTGACCAACCACAACTGTTGACGCCGACCGCGGTGAATCGGTTCGGAGGTGCCGTACACCATCCCCGAGCCGATGGAACGGATGAAATCGGTGTTGTTATTGACGCCCACGACGTTCCCGCCCGCGCCGCGCGTATTCAGCCAGGTATAGGCGGAGACGCTGGCCATGCTTTCGATAATCGAGCAGTAGACACCGCCGTGCACGAGGCCCATCGGCTGCAACAGTTTTGGCTTGACCTCGAGCTGGGCGCGGGCGCCGTCGGGGCTCAGTTCGACGAACTGGAGCCCCAACTCGCTATCAAACGGCGCGGTGAAATTCGACGGGAAGGTTGCGTCCGACGACGATGGCACGTTCATGTGTCTACACCATGGGCCAGGCCGGGACTGTCCGCGCGGAAAGCTTGCCCAGAAACGGGCGAGCCCCGTGTGCTACAGGCACGGGGCTCGCCGATCGAGTAGACCGGGGGTCACTGCAGCCCTCAGGACTCTGCCGCGGCCATTGTCGCTCGACCGCATTCAGAATAGGCAAGGCTGCCCTAAATTTGCAAGTATTAATGCGCGGCGTCATCGGAGGCCGCCTTAGCGGCTCTCGGTACGACCGTCGGTAGTAAGCGGGAGTACGCTTGTTCCGACGCTCAGGAGATGAACGAACTATGGCCAAACTGACGCGGCTGGGAGATCTGGAACGCGCCGTAATGGATCACTTGTGGTCCACGCCGGAACCCCAAACCGTTCGCCAGGTCCACGACGCGTTGTCGGCGCGACGCGACCTTGCCTACACGACGGTCATGACCGTGCTGCAACGGTTGGCCAAGAAGAATCTGGTCTCCCAGATCCGCGACGACCGGGCCCACAGGTACGCGCCCGTGCATGGCCGCGACGAACTGGTCGCCGGGCTCATGGTCGATGCGCTGGCCCAGGCCGAGGATTCCGGGGGCAGACAGGCTGCGCTGGTGCACTTCGTCGAGCGCGTCGGCGCCGACGAGGCGGAAGCGCTGCGGCGCGCACTCGCCGAACTGGAAGCAACTGGGCGCGATACGCCGTCTGGCGCTGCGGCGGAGTACTGAGGGAGACTAGCAGCGTGTCCGCGCTGGCCTTCACCATCCTCGCGGTGCTGCTGGTCGGCCCGGCGCCGGCCTTGTTGGCACGAGCGACGTGGCCGTTGCGCGCCCCCCGCGCCGCGATGGTGTTATGGCAGGCCATTGCGCTGGCCGCGGTCCTTTCGGCGTTCAGCGCCGGCATCGCGATCGCCACTCGGCTGCTCGTGCCCGGCCCGGATGGGCGACCCACGACCACCATCATCGGCGCCGCCGGCCGGCTCGGGTGGCCGCTGTGGGCGGCATACGTCGGGGTATTTGCGCTGACGGTGCTGGTCGGCGCCCGATTGATGATTGCCGTGGTTCGGGTGGCCATCGCCAATCGGCGACGGCGGGCTCATCACCGCATGGTGGTCGATCTGGTCGGGGTCGGGCACGACGCGGCCCTCTCCCAGCCTTGTGCGCGGACGCGCGACCTTCGCGTCTTAGACGTTGCCCAACCGCTTGCCTACTGCCTGCCGGGTGTGCGCAGCCGGGTCGTGGTCAGCGAAGGAGCGCTGAACGCCCTCACCGATGCCGAAGTCGCGGCCGTCCTCACCCACGAGCGAGCGCATCTGCGAGCCCGGCACGACCTGGTTTTGGAAGCGTTCACCGCCGTGCACGCCGCCTTTCCGCGGCTCGTCCGCAGCGCCAACGCACTGCGCGCGGTGCAACTGCTCGTCGAGCTGCTCGCAGATGACGCCGCGGTACGCGCCACCGGTCGCACTCCCCTGGCCCGGGCGTTGGTTGCCTGTGCGTCCGGGCGGGCGCCGTCGGGTGCGCTGGCTGTCGGGGGGACCTGCACGGTCTTACGGGTGCGTCGGCTGTCCGGGCGTGGCAACAGCCTGATGTTGTCAGCGGCCGCATACCTGGCTGCGGTGGCCGTCTTTGTGGTGCCCACCGTCGCGCTGGCCGTACCGTGGCTGACGGAGCTGCGGCGACTGTTGAACCTCTAGCGCTGCACGAGGCGAAACTCTTTGGAGGACCGCTAGTCCGCTATGCCACAGTGTGTCGGAAAAGCTTGTAACAAGAGTTCTCCAACCTGAGAGGCCCCCTGAAATGCAAGACATGAGTTCGTCGGATTCCAAGACTGCTGTCGCGCAGATCGGCGTCACGGGCCTGGCTGTAATGGGTTCGAACATCGCCCGCAATTTCGCCCGTAACGGCTACACGGTGGCGCTGCACAACCGGTCGATCGCCAAAACCGACGCGCTGCTCAAAGAGCACGGCCACGAGGGCAAGTTCGTGCGATCGGAAACCATCGCGAAATTCCTGGACGCGCTCCAAAAGCCGCGGCGGGTGCTGATCATGGTCAAGGCCGGCGACCCTACCGACGCGGTCATCAACGAGCTCGCCGACGCCATGGAAGAAGGCGACATCATCATCGACGGCGGCAACGCCCTCTACACCGACACCATCCGCCGCGAGAAAGCGATGCGCGAGCGCGGGCTGCATTTCGTCGGCGCCGGGATTTCCGGCGGTGAGGAGGGCGCCCTCAACGGCCCGTCGATCATGCCGGGCGGTCCGGCCGAGTCGTACAAGTCGCTTGGCCCGCTGCTCGAGGAGATCTCCGCGCACGTCGACGGCGTGCCGTGCTGCACCCACATCGGGCCCGACGGCGCCGGCCACTTCGTCAAGATGGTGCACAACGGCATCGAGTACTCCGACATGCAGTTGATCGGCGAGGCCTACCAGCTGCTGCGGGACGGGCTCGGCAAAACCGCCGATGAGATCGCCGACGTGTTCGACGAGTGGAACAAGGGCGACCTGGACAGCTTTCTCGTCGAGATCACCGCGCAGGTGTTGCGGCAGACCGACGCCAAGACCCGAAAGCCGCTTGTCGACGTCATCCTCGACGAGGCCGAGCAGAAGGGCACGGGCCGCTGGACGGTCAAATCGGCCCTGGACCTCGGTGTTCCGGTCACCGGCATCGCCGAGGCGGTATTCGCGCGCGCGCTGTCGGGCTCGGTGACCCAGCGCAAAGCCACCACAGGCCTCGCTTCGGGAGAGCTGGGCCCCGAGCCCGGCGATGGCCCGCGGTTCACCGAGGACATCCGGCAGGCCCTTTACGCGTCCAAGATCATCGCCTACGCGCAGGGGTTCAACCAGATCCAGGCCGGCAGCGCCGAGTACAACTGGGGCATCACGCCCGGCGACCTGGCCACCATCTGGCGCGGCGGCTGCATCATCCGGGCCAAGTTCCTCAACCGCATCAAAGAGGCGTTCGACGCCGAGCCCGACCTGCCGACACTGATCGTCGCACCCTATTTCCGCAGCGCGATCGAGGCCGCGATCGATAGCTGGCGTCGTGTCGTGGTGACCGCCACCCAGCTGGGTATCCCGATTCCGGGCTTCTCCTCGGCGCTGTCCTACTACGACGCGTTGCGCACCGAGCGGCTGCCCGCCGCGCTGACCCAAGGGTTGCGGGACTTCTTCGGCGCGCATACCTATGGGCGGATCGACGAGCCGGGCAAGTTCCACACACTGTGGAGCGGAGACCACACCGAGGTACCCGCCTAACCGGGCGGGACCAGAGGCCATAAGGGGGCTTGAGTAGTTTGGGGCGACTGCGATGAGGTTTCTGAACGGGCATAGACCCGGGTATGACCTGACCTACAACGACGTCTTCATCATGCCGAACCGGTCGGAGGTCGCGTCGCGCTTCGACGTCGATTTGTCCAGCAGCGACGGCTCGGGCACCACCATCCCGGTCGTGGTCGCCAACATGACCGCGGTGGCCGGACGGCGAATGGCTGAGACGGTAGCGCGACGGGGTGGCATCGTGATCCTGCCGCAGGATCTCCCGATCACGGCGGTGCGGCAGACGGTGGAGTTCGTCAAGAGCCGTGACCTGGTCCTCGACACCCCGGTGGTGCTCGAGCCCGACGATTCGGTGTCCGATGCGACCGCGCTGATCCACAAGCGCGCGCATGGGGTCGCCGTCATCGTCTTCGAGGGCCGTCCTATCGGTTTGGTGAGTGAATCGTCCTGCCTGGGCGTGGATCGCTTCACCAGGGTGCGCAACGTCGCGATCACCGACTTCGTCACCGCCCCGGTGGGCACCGAGCTGCGCAAGATCTTCGACCTGCTCGAGCACGCCCCGATAGGGGTCGCGGTGGTGACCAAAGCAGACGGCACGCTGGCGGGAGTGCTGACCCGCACCGGGGCCATCCGTGCCGGCCTCTACACCCCGGCCACCGACACACACGGGCGGCTGCGCGTGGGCGCGGCCGTCGGTATCAACGGCGACGTGGGGGCCAGGGCCCGGTCCTTGGCCGAGGCCGGTATCGACGTGCTGGTCATCGATACCGCGCACGGACATCAGGTCAAGACGCTGGATGCCATCCGAACGGTCGCATCGCTGGACTTGGGGGTGCCGCTGGCGGCGGGCAACGTCGTCTCGGCGGAGGGCACCCGCGATCTACTCGGTGCCGGAGCGACCATCGTCAAGGTCGGTGTCGGACCGGGCGCGATGTGCACCACCCGGATGATGACCGGTGTCGGCCGCCCGCAATTCTCGGCCGTGCTCGAATGTGCTTCGGCCGCAAGACCGCTGGGCGGACATGTGTGGGCCGACGGCGGCATCCGGCATCCGCGGGACGTGGCGTTGGCACTGACCGCCGGGGCGTCGAACGTCATGATCGGGTCGTGGTTCGCCGGCACGTACGAGTCGCCCGGAGATCTGATGCGCGACCGTGACGACCAGCCATACAAGGAGAGCTACGGCATGGCGTCCAAGCGGGCGGTGGTTGCCCGCACGGGCGCTGACACCGAGTTCGACCGCGCCCGCAAGGCGTTGTTCGAGGAAGGCATCTCCACGTCGCGGATGGGGCTGGACCCCGACCGCGGCGGCGTGGAGGACTTGATCGATCACATCGCCTCGGGCGTGCGCAGCACCTGCACCTATGTCGGCGCCTCGAACCTCGCGGAGCTGCATGAGCGGGCCGTCGTCGGCGTGCAGTCGACCGCGGGCTTCGCCGAAGGCCATCCGCTGCCCTCGGGTTGGTGACTACAAATGTGGGGACACTGACAACCTTGCCGGGTCGGCTGGCCGTTTTGGCTAGCATGTGAATTCACGCGCAGCAAAGCGCTGCGCGGCATCGAGCGAAAGGGATGACGTGCCGCAGGCACGCGTCGAGGACGTGGCCGTTGGCTTCCTGATGGAGCGACGGCCTGCACCGTTCCCGGAGCGTACGGCATCGCCAACACCATCTGGGCGACCGAGCCCGTCATCATGAACGTCCCCGTCACCGTGATCAGCGTGCTGGCCATCGCGCTGCTCATCGTCGGCAACGCCGTCTTCGTCGCCGCCGAGTTCTCACTGACGACGCTGGACCGCAGCGCCGTGGAGGCCAATGCCCGCGGCGGTGGCCGCCGCGACCGCTGGATCCGGCGCGCCCACCACAGGCTGTCGTTTCAGTTGTCGGGTGCTCAACTGGGTATCTCCGCTGCCACGTTGGCGGCTGGTTATCTGACCGATCCGATGGTGGCCGACCTGCCGCATCCGTGGTTGGACGCGATCGGAGTATCCGACCGGCTGGCCGACGCGATCATGGCCTTTCTGGCGTTGGTGATCGTGACGTCGGTGTCGATGGTGTTCGGCGAGCTGGTCCCGAAATATCTCGCCGTGGCGCGACCGCTGTCGACCGCCCGCGCCGTGGTCGGCGCTCAGCTGTTGTTCTCGCTGCTGCTCACCCCGGCTATCCGGTTGACGAACGGCGCAGCGAACTGGATCGTGCGCGAGCTGGGCATCGAACCGGCCGAAGAGTTGCGGTCGGCTCGGTCACCGCAGGAGCTGCTGTCGCTGGTGCGTTCCTCGGCGCGCAGCGGCGCCTTGGACGCCGCCACCGCTTCCCTGGTGCGGCGATCGCTGCAGTTCGGCGCTCGGACCGCCGAGGAACTCATGACGCCCAGGTCGAAGATCGTGGCGCTGCAAACCGACGACACGGTCTCCGACCTGGTTGCCGCGGCCGCCGAGTCCGGCTTCTCGCGTTTCCCCATCGTCGACGGTGATCTCGACGAGACCGTCGGCATCGTGCACGTCAAACAGGTGTTCGCGATTCCGCCGGCCGATCGTGCGCACACGCTGCTGACCACAATCGCCCAACCCGTTCCAGCGGTGCCGTCAACGCTGGACGGCGACGCGGTAATGGCTGAAATCCGCGCCAACAACTTGCAAACCGCGATGGTGGTCGATGAATACGGCGGCACTGCGGGCATGGTGACCCTCGAAGATCTGATCGAAGAGATCGTGGGCGATGTCCGCGACGAACACGACGACGCCACTCCCGATGTGGTAGCCGCCGGCACCGGCTGGCGCGTGTCAGGCCTGCTGCGCACCGATGAGGTGGCCACCGCCACCGGCTTTCGAGCTCCCGAAGGGCCGTACGAGACGATCGGCGGGTTGGCGCTGCGCCAGCTCGGCCATATCCCGGCGGCCGGTGAAACAGTGGCGCTGCCCTCGTTAGACCGGGACGGCCTGTTGGATACCTCGATGCGCTGGCAGGCGAGAGTGATTCGGATGGACGGTCGCCGGATCGACCTGCTGGAGCTCACCGAACTCGGTGGCGATCGTGAAACCTCCGCCGGAGGGGGCCACCGATGAATGACACCCTGCGAGTCCTGCTGGCACTCCTGCTGATCGGGGTGAACGCGTTCTTCGTCGGAGCGGAGTTCTCGCTGATCTCGGCCCGGCGCGACCGCCTGGAAGCGTTGGCCGAGCAGGGCAAAGCGCGAGCCGTCGCGGTGATCCGGGCCGGTGAGCAGCTCCCGTCCATGCTGGCCGGGGCTCAGTTAGGCGTCACAGCTGCCTCGCTGCTGCTCGGGCGGATCGGCGAGTCAGCGGTCGCCAACCTACTGCGGACGGCGCTGGGGCTGACCGGTATTCACTCGGCGCTGCTGCACACCTTGTCGCTCGCGATCGCGCTGGCGATTGTGGTGACACTGCACGTGCTACTGGGCGAGATGGTGCCGAAGAACATCGCGCTGGCCGGTCCGGAGCGCACAGCGATGCTGCTGGTCCCGCCATACCTGGTCTATGTGCGAGCCGCCCGACCGTTCATCGTGTTCTACAACAAATGCGCCAACGTGGTAGTGCGTGCGCTGGGCGTCGAGCCCAAAGAAGAACTCGAGATCACGGTCTCCCCCGTCGAGCTGAGCGAAATGATCGCCGAATCTGAGTCCGAAGGGCTGCTGGATCGCGAGGAACACACCAGGCTGACCCGGGCGCTGCAAATTCGCACCCGAGTGGTCGGCGATGTGGCCGTCCTGCTCGCCGATGTCCAGGCCGTACCGGTGGCCGCGGCGGGTTGCGGGCCGACCGTCGGCGCGGTCGAACAAGCCTTGGCCCAGACCGGTTACTCCCGGTTTCCCGTGGCAGACGTCAACGGTGATTTCATTGGCTACCTGCACATCAAGGATGTGTTGACGCTCGGCGGCGATCCGCAGACGGTGATCGATCTGGCGGTGGTACGACCGCTTCCCCGCCTTCCCGAGTCGCTGCCGCTGGCCGATGCCCTGTCGCGGATGCGACGCAACAACAGCCATCTGGCACTGGTGACCGACGACGGTGCCGGGGTGGTTGCGATGGTGGCGATGGAAGACTTGGTCGAAGACCTCGTCGGTGCTATGCACGACACATAGTGAGACTGGCCGCCGGGTAGGGCTGCGTGGAACCCGTATGATCTCCAACGGCTACCAGTCAAGAAAGTGCTGGAGGGCAGAGGATCCTGGCGCGCTAAAGCGTTGCCAGCAATCGGCCCCCGGCTCGCCGCAGTGCCATCGTTAGCGCTGTCAGCACGGCCTGACCTGCTGTAGGGGTCGGCCGGATAACGCTGGCCAGGCTGCTGCTCGGTAGGCTGACGACATTGCCGCTCTGGGCCAGTGGTGGCCCGGTGAGGCCAATTATGGAGGAGAAACATGACTGATCGCGTGTCGGTGGGCAACTTGCGCGTCGCTCGAGTGCTCTACGACTTCGTGAACAACGAGGCCCTGCCCGGCACCGATATCGACCCGGACAGCTTCTGGGCCGGCGTCGACAAAGTCGTCACCGACCTCACGCAGAAGAACCAGGATCTGCTGAACCGTCGCGATGAGCTGCAGGCCCAGATCGACAAGTGGCACCGGCACCGCGTGATCGAGCCGATCGACGCGGAGGCTTACCGCCAGTTCCTCACCGAGATCGGCTACTTGCTACCCGAACCCGACGACTTCACCATCACCACGTCCGGCGTCGATCCCGAAATCACCACGACGGCCGGCCCGCAGCTGGTGGTGCCGGTGACCAATGCCCGCTTCGCGCTCAACGCGGCCAACGCCCGCTGGGGCTCTCTCTACGATGCCCTGTACGGCACCGATGTCATCCCGGAAACCGACGGCGCCGAAAAGGGCACCAGCTACAACAAGGTCCGCGGCGACAAGGTGATCGACTATGCCCGCAAGTTCCTCGACGACGCCGCGCCGCTGTCGTCGGGTTCCTATGCCGATGCCGCCGGCTTCAAAGTCGAAGACGGCCAAGTGCTGGTGGCTTTGGCCGAAGAGACCACCGGGCTGGCCGACGCGGGCCAGTTCGCCGGCTACACGGGCGAGGCGGAGTCGCCAACGTCGGTGTTGCTGGTCAACCACGGTCTGCACATCGAGATCCTGATCGACCCGGAGTCGCCGATCGGCAAGACCGACCGCGCCGGCGTCAAGGACGTCGTCCTCGAGTCGGCGATCACCACGATCATCGACTTCGAGGACGCGGTGTCTGCCGTCGACGCCGACGACAAGGTCCGCGCCTACCGCAACTGGCTGGGCCTGAACAGGGGCGACCTGGCGGCCGAAGTGGACAAGGACGGCAGCACGTTCACCCGGGTCCCCAACCAGGACCGCCACTACACCACCCCAGACGGTGGCGAACTCGAGTTGCCCGGACGCGCACTGCTGTTCGTCCGCAACGTGGGTCACCTGATGACCAATGACGCGATCGTTGTGGGCGAGGGCGACGGCGAAGAAAAGGAGGTGTTCGAGGGCATCATGGATGCGCTGTTCACCGGGGTGTGCGCGATCCACGGGATGAAGGCCGGCTCTGACAATAACGGGGCCAACGGGCCACTGGTGAACAGCCGCACCGGATCCATTTACATCGTCAAGCCGAAGATGCACGGTCCCGACGAGGTCGCGTACACCGCCGAGCTGTTCAGCCGGGTCGAAGACGTGCTCGGTCTGCCGCAGACCACCCTCAAGGTCGGCGTGATGGACGAGGAACGGCGCACGACCGTCAACCTGAAGGCGTGCATCAAGGCCGCCGCCGACCGGATCGTGTTCATCAACACCGGTTTCCTGGACCGCACCGGCGACGAGATCCACACCTCGATGGAGGCCGGTCCGATGGTGCGCAAGGGCACCATGAAGAGCCAGCCGTGGATCCTGGCCTACGAGGACAACAACGTCGACGTCGGTCTGGCCGCCGGCTTCGCCGGTCACGCCCAGATCGGCAAGGGCATGTGGACGATGACGGAGCTGATGGCCGACATGGTCGAGCAGAAAATCGCCCAGCCCCGCGCCGGTGCCAGCACCGCCTGGGTGCCCTCCCCGACCGCGGCCACCCTGCATGCATTGCACTATCACCAGGTCGACGTCATCGCGGTGCAGAAGGAATTGGCGGGCAAGAAGCGGGCCACGATCGATCAACTGCTGACCATTCCGCTGGCCAAGGAGCTGGCCTGGGCCCCCGAGGAGATCCGCGAGGAGGTCGACAACAACTGTCAGTCGATCCTCGGCTACGTGGTGCGCTGGATCGACCAGGGCGTTGGGTCGTCGAAGGTGCCCGACATCCACAATGTGGACCTGATGGAAGACCGTGCCACGCTGCGGATCGGCAGCCAGCTGTTGGCCAACTGGCTGCGCCACGGCGTGATCACCAGTGAGGATGTGCGGGCCAGCCTGGAACGGATGGCCCCGATGGTCGATCGGCAAAACGCCGGCGACCCCGCATATCGGCCGATGGCGCCCAACTTCGACGACAGCATCGCCTTCCTGGCCGCCCAGGAGCTGATCTTGTCCGGAACACAGCAGCCCAACGGCTACACCGAGCCGATCCTGCACCGCCGTCGGCGTGAGTTCAAGGCCCGCGAGGCGCAATCAAATTAAGCCCGAACCGGGCGCGACATGCAGTGATGCGGCTGATGACTAAACTCTGGGCCGAGTTCACAACTCACGTGATAGGTCGACGGAAAGGCGGCAGGAACCACTATGGGTAGGCACAGCATGCCCGACCCTGAGGACTCCGTCGACGAGGGCTCTGACGAATACCTTGCCGATGATCGCTACGGAGGCGGCGACACCGGCCACCGGGATGCTGCTGCCGACGACCGGGCCGATCACCACTCGGATGAGGGCCACAACCCGGACGACGAGGGCTTCCCGGCCGATGAGGATGCTTTTTTCGCCGGCGAAGACCGCTATCCCGCTGAGGGCGCGTTCGCAGCCAGCACCGCCGACGATTATCCGGAATTTCCGCCGCGGCAGGCGGGCGCGGCGAGCTCCGAGCCGCCGACCTCTCCACCGTCCCTCTTCCGAGCCGGGCACCGCGGACTCGGCGATTGGCGGGGCGGTCATCGAAGCGAGAGCGGGCGACGGGGAGTCAGCATCGGCGTGATCGTGGCTCTCGTCGCCATTGTCGTGGTGGTGGGCACCGTGATCTTGTGGAGTTTCTTCGGTGACGCGTTGTCCAACCGCTCGCACAACGCCGCCGAACGCTGCGTGGGAGGCAAAGAGACAGTCGCCGTCGTTGTCGACCCGTCGATCGCGGATCCCGTGCAGCAGTTCGCGGAAAACTACAACTCATCGGCAGGCCCGGTCGGTGATCACTGCATGGTGGTGAGCATCAAACCTGCCGGTTCCGACGCCGTCCTCAACGGTTTCATTGGCAAATGGCCCGCGGAAATGGGCGGGCAGCCGGCATTGTGGATTCCGGGCAGCTCAATCTCTGCCGCGCGGCTCGCCGGCGCCATGGGCCAGAAGACGATTACCGACAGCCGTTCATTGGTGACGTCGCCGGTGGTGCTCGCCGTCCGGCCGGAACTCGGGCAAGCCCTGGCCAACCAGAACTGGGCGGCGCTGCCCGGACTGCAAACCAACCCGAACGCCTTGGCGGGATTGAACTTACCGGCGTGGGGGTCGCTGCGACTGGCGCTGCCCATGAACGGCAACGGTGACGCGTCGCTCTTGGCGGGAGAGGCGGTAGCAGCTGCATCGGCGCCTCCGGGTGCACCGGCGACCCAGGGCACCGGCGCAGTGCGCACGTTGATGAGCGGACAACCCAAGCTGGCGGACAACTCGCTGGCAGAGGCGATGAACACGCTGCTGGGGCCCGGCGACGTGGCGACCGCGCCGGTGCACGCGGTGATCACCACCGAGCAGCAGCTGTTCCAGCGCGGCCAGTCGTTGTCGGATGCCAAGAGCGCGCTGGCTTCCTGGCTGCCGCCCGGGCCGGTGCCGGTCGCCGACTATCCCACGGTGCTGCTCAGCGGCCCGTGGCTGACACAGGAGCAGACCGCGGCGGCCAGCGAGTTCGCCCGCTTCATGCACAAGCCGGACCAACTCGCCAGGCTGGCCAAAGCCGGCTTCCGGGTTAACGGGGTCAAACCGCCGAGCAGCCCAGTCACCTCGTTCCCGGCGCTCCCGTCCACGCTGTCGGTGGGCGACGACGCGATGCGCGCCACGCTGGCCGAGGCCATGGCCACCCCGTCGACCGGAATGGCCGCGACCATCATGCTCGACCAGTCGATGTCCACCGACGAAAGCGGAAAAACTCGGCTGGCGAACGTGATCGCCGCGCTTGAGGACAAAATCAAAGCGCTGCCCCCCACCGCTGTGTTGGGGCTGTGGACTTTCGACGGCCACGAGGGTCGCACAGAGGTGGCAAGCGGGCCGCTGGCCGACCCCGTCAACGGCCAGCCGCGCTCGGCAGCACTGATGGCCGCGCTGGACAAGCAGTATTCGTCGGCCGGCGGTGCGGTGTCGTTCACCACACTGCGCATGATCTACCAAGGCATGCAGGCCAATTACCATGCGGGCCAAACGAACTCGATATTGGTGATCACGGCCGGGCCACACACCGACCAAACCCTGGACGGGCCGGGGTTGCAGGATTTTATCCGCAAGAGCGCAGACCCGGCCAAACCGATCGCGGTGAACATCATCGATTTCGGCGCTGACCCGGACCGGGCAACGTGGGAAGCCGTCGCCCAACTCAGCGGCGGTAGCTACCAGAACCTGCCGACGTCGGCCTCCCCTGAGCTCGCCACGGCAGTCAATGCCTTCCTGAGCTGAATGGCCCTGGCCGACAAGCACCGATAGCGCGGCATGGGCGTATTGTCGAACGTCGGGGATAGCATCGTGGCGCTACCTGAAGGAGCGCAATGAGCATCGATTTCACCCCGGATCCCCGGCTGTATCCGTTCGAGTCGCGCTGGTTCGACAGCTCGCAGGGGCGCATTCATTACCTCGACGAAGGTAACGGCCCGCCGCTGCTGCTGTGCCACGGCAACCCGACATGGAGCTTCCTGTATCGCAACATCGTCGTCGCTTTGCGTGATCGGTTCCGTTGTATCGCACCGGATTATCTCGGTTTCGGGCTGTCGGATCGGCCCTCGGGGTTCGGGTACAAGATCGATGAGCACGCCCGGGTGGTCGGCGAGTTCGTCGACCACCTTGGCCTGGACGGCTTCCTGACGATGGGACAGGACTGGGGTGGGCCGATCAGCATGGCTGTCGCGGTGGAGCGTGCCGATCGGGTGCGCGGCGTCATCTTGGGCAACACCTGGTTCTGGCCGGCCGAGGAGCTCACGATGAAGATCTTCAGCCGGGTAATGTCCAGTCCCCCGCTGCAGTACGCGATCTTGCATCGCAATTTCTTCGTCGAGCGGCTGGTTCCCGCGGGAACCCAGCACCGGCCGAGCGCCGAGGTGATGGAGCACTACCGTGCCGTGCAGCCCACGCCCGACGCCCGCAAAGGCGTAGCCGAGATGCCCAAACAGATCTTGGCCGCCCGCCCGCTGCTGGCAGGGCTTGCCCGCGAGGTGCCGGCCAAGCTGGGTGCCAAGCCTGCGCTGTTGGTCTGGGGAATGAAGGACTTCGCATTTCGACCCGGTCCCATGATTCCGCGGATGTGCACCGCTTTTCCCGATCACGTGCTCGTGGAACTGCCCAACGCCAAGCACTTCATCCAGGAGGATGCGCCAGAGCAGATCGTCGCGGCCATCGCCGAGCGCTTCGGCTGACGGTTCGCGGGTCGCGCTAAGCGAACGCCTCCACCGGCGGGCACGAGCAGACCAGGTGGCGGTCGCCGTAGGCGCCGTCGATGCGCCGCACCGGTGGCCACACCTTGGGCCGGAAATTCTTGCCGAGCGGATAGGCGGCCTCTTCACGGGTGTACGGGTGATCCCAGTCGGAAACCAGCAGGCACTCGGCGGTGTGCGGTGCCCCCCGCAGCGGATTGTCGTCAACGGGCCACTCCCCCGCACCCACCCGGTCGATCTCGCCGCGGATGGCGATCATGGCCTCGCAGAAGGCGTCGACCTCGGTCAGGCTCTCGCTCTCGGTGGGCTCCACCATCAGCGTGCCGGCCACCGGGAAGCTCATGGTGGGCGCGTGAAAGCCATAGTCCGCCAGGCGTTTCGCGACATCGTCGACGGTTACTCCGGTCGACTTGGTGATGCTGCGCAAATCCAGGATGCATTCGTGGGCGACCATGCCGTTCTCGCCGGTGTACAGCACTGGGAAGTACTCGTCGAGGCGCCGGGCGATGTAGTTGGCCGAGGTGATCGCGGTCAGCGATGCAGCGCGTAAGCCGTCGGCACCCATCATCCTGATGTAGGCCCAGCTGATCGGCAGAATCGAGGCGGACCCGTAGGGCGCCGACGACACCGGATGACCCTGGGGCAGCTCTGGAGCGTACGGGTGTCCCGGCAGGAACGGGGCCAAATGCGAACGCACCGCCACCGGCCCCACTCCTGGCCCGCCGCCCCCGTGTGGGATGCAGAACGTCTTGTGCAGGTTCAGGTGGCTTACGTCGCCGCCGAACTTCCCCGGCCGGGCCAGGCCGACCAGCGCGTTCAGGTTGGCGCCATCGACGTAGACCTGACCGCCGGCATCGTGTACGGCCGCACAGATTTCGGCGATGTCGTGCTCGTACACGCCGTGGGTCGACGGATACGTGATCATCAGTGCCGACAGCCGGTCGCCATGCTCAGTGACCTTGGCGCGCAGGTCGTCGAGATCGACGTCGCCGTTGTCATGGCAGGCCACCACGACCACCCGCATACCGGCCAGCGCCGCCGACGCCGCGTTGGTGCCGTGCGCGCTCGACGGGATCAGGCAGATGTTGCGGTGCGGTTCACCGCGGCTGGCGTGGTAATCGTTGATCGCCAACAGGCCGGCGTACTCGCCCTGGGAGCCGGCGTTGGGTTGCAGCGAGACGGCGTCGTAACCGGTTATTTGCACCAGCCAGCTCTGAAGGTCGGCGATGAGACGACGCAGCCCCGGGGTGTCAGATGCCGGCGCGAACGGATGCTGGCGCGCGAATTCCGGCCAGGTGACCGGTTCCATCTCCGCGGCGGCGTTGAGCTTCATCGTGCACGAGCCGAGCGGGATCATGCTGCGGTCCAAGGCGATATCTCTGTCCGCCAGCGTGCGCAGGTAGCGCATCATCGCCGTTTCGGTGCGATATTGCGTGAAGGCGGGATGGGTCAAGAACTCCGAGGTGCGGGTCGCGATAGCGGTGCCGGCCGGTTCAGCGGCCGATACGCCGAAGGCGTCCAGAACCGCCGCCACATGCGCGTCGGTGGTGGCTTCGTCGCAGGCCACCGACACATGGTCGGCATCGACACACCATAGGTTGATGCCGTTGGCCTTGGCTGCCGCCAACACCTCGTCCGCACGTCCCGGTACCCGGGCCAACACAGTGTCGAAGTACTTGTCGTGTACCAACGCGTCGCCCAGCGCGGCGGCGATGGCCTCGGCGTGGGAATGCACACGGCGGGCGATCTCGGTCAGCCCGTCGGCGCCGTGGTAGCTGGCGTACATCGCGGCCATCACCGCCAGCAGCACCTGCGCGGTGCAGATGTTGCTGGTCGCCTTGTCCCGGCGGATGTGCTGCTCGCGCGTCTGCAGCGCCAGGCGATAAGCCGGGGTGCCGTCGCTGTCGACGGATACGCCGACCAACCGGCCCGGCAGCTGACGTGCGTGCTTGGTGTGCACCGCCAGGTATCCGGCATGCGGGCCGCCGAACCCCATTGGTACACCGAGTCTTTGGGTGCTGCCGAACGCGACGTCGGCACCGATCTCACCAGGTGGAGTGAGCAGCGTCAAGGCCAGCAGGTCGGCGCCGACGGCGACCAGCGCGCCCCGTTCGCGGGCCTGTGCCACCAGGGCTGCCCAGTCGGTGATCCGGCCACTGGCGCCGGGCAGCTGGGTGATGACGCCGAAGAACTCACCGTCCGGTAGGCCATCGCGCAGGTCGGCGGTGACGATCTCGATCCCCAACGGCCGGGCTCGGGTAGCCAGTACGGCGGCGGTCTGGGCGAACATGTCGGCGTCGACGGCGAGCCGGTTCGCGCTGCCACGAGCCGCACGATGCATCAGCGCCATGGCCTCGGCGGCCGCGGTGCCCTCATCGAGCATCGATGCATTCGCGACTTCCAGTCCGGTCAGGTCGGCCACCATCGTCTGGAAATTCAGCAGCGCCTCCAGCCGGCCTTGACTGATCTCGGGCTGATACGGCGTGTAGGCGGTATACCAGGCGGGGTTCTCCATGACGTTGCGCACCAACACCGGGGGTGTGAGCGTGTCGTAGTAGCCCTGCCCGATCATCGAGACGGCCACCGTGTTGGCGTCGGCCAGCGCGCGCAGCTCGGCTAGCGCCTCGGTCTCGTTGGCGGCCGGCGGCAAGCCGTCCAGACCCGGCACGGCACCGCTGTCGGTGGGTTTGTCGAGGATGCCTTTCGGGACCGCCTTGGCTGCCAGCTCGTCGAACGAGTCGACACCGATGACGGCAAGCATGGTTGCGACGGCCTGGCTGTCCGGACCGATATGCCGGGCTGCGAAGCCGTGCTGGATGTTGGATGCGTTCGGTTCGGGCACTGCGACTCCTGACATGCGGCGGAACCGCCAACGCACGACCAGCGCGCGTCGCGGTCCTCTCCCTCTGTCGTCGACCCGAGCCGGGCGCCTGAGAGATTCGACAACCTGATCACCTTGAGGTGGGTTGACTTTCCCCATGGGCGGGTGAGCCGAATTGACGGGCCACCGCTTTCCAGAGGCATCGGGGCCCGCGCGGTCCGGGTGCCTGAGAGGTTGACGGAGAGGTGTTGCTCCTTCGGCGTCCGTGGCTGGCGGTCACGGAACTCTCCCGCACGAGGGCGATGCACATCCGACTTTACCCGGGCCGCGCCCGACACACCGCTCTCGCGATATGCGACGGCACGCCGCTAGCCGATCTTGCGGTCGCGATGCTTGCGCCGGGACGCCAGCTCGTCTTCGGGGTCCGCAATCGACTCGCCCCCGTCAGCCCGCTCACCGTGGAAGTCGGCGATAACCCCGGTCAGCTCCCGCATGGCGCCGGACACGGCGATGCCGAACACGCCCTGCCCGCCCTGCAGCAGGTCAACAACCTCTTCAGCCGACGTGCACTCATAAACCGTGGTGCCGTCGGAAAACAGGGTGATGTTGGCCAGATCCTGGACGCCGCGCTGGCGCAAGTGGTCGACCGCAACCCGAATGTTATGCAGCGAGATACCGGTGTCGAGCAACCGCTTGACGATCTTGAGAACCAGGATGTCCTTGAAGGAATAGAGCCGCTGGCTGCCCGAGCCGGCCGCGCTGCGGATCGACGGCACCACCAACGAGGTCCGTGCCCAGTAGTCCAGCTGGCGGTAAGTGATTCCGGCAATCTGGCAAGCGCTCGGCCCGCGGTACCCCACCAGTTCATCCGGCACGGAATCGTCGGGGAACAGTCCGGGTTGCACCACGGGCCCACTCGGTGCGGCGGCGCTGTTCTCACGGCTCGCGGCGTTTGCGTGTTCAGCTAGGTCCAGCTGTTCTTGACGTGGCTGCTCGCTCACGGTGGTTCCTCTCGCCGATCGCGCAATCGTTGCTGCGTCACTGACTGCGTCGCAGCCACGCTTGCTCAGGGCCCGAGTGCTAGAGAGCTTACTCTGTTCAATAGCCGCCGCGCCCCAAGTCGTGATCAAAGTATGGCCGCCGCCGGGCTAAGTGGGCGCGCTATCCGCCAGGCGTGTCGACATCGCAGTGCCAGTTGAGACGCATCCGTGATGTCGGTGTCCAGGGTAATACGATGCGCGCGGTCCCGCGCCGCCGGTTGGGCGGATTGAAATGCCCGCGGCTCCCCCTCGCCGCTCTGCGGCTCGGCGGTACCCCCAACGCGGCTGGGGGGTACCGCCACCTCGCGCCGTACAACGGCGCGCATCGCCGGAGGGCTAGGTGGCCTTGAAATCATCAGGAGAGACGCTGTCGAGAAACTCCTTGAACTTCTCCACCTCGTCCTCGCGCACAGCGGTGCCCCCCTCCTCGTCGCTCTCGTCGGGAATGAGCAACCCGGCCTGGGCGAGCACGGCCTCCTCGACGTAGATCGGAACGCCGACCCGCAGTGCTATCGCCACCGAGTCCGAGGGACGCGCGGATACTGTGATGTTGCGGTCGAAGACCAGGTCAGCGTAGAAAGTGCCTTCCTGCAGATCGACGATCCGCACCTCTTTCAGCGAATGCCCAAGCGCGGCAATGACATCCCTGATCAGATCATGCGTCAGTGGGCGGGGCGGTTCAACGCCTTGCTGCTCAAGCGCAATGGCGGCAGCCTCAGATTGACCGATCCAAATTGGCAGGTATCGGTCACCGTTGGTTTCGCGCAGTAACAGCACCGGCTGGTTCTGCGGCTGCTCCACGCGAATGCCGACAACACGAACTTCGCCCATTTGTGTCTGCCCTCCGCACCAGCTGCCATATTGGACTGATACTTGGCGCGACGACGCGGCCCGAATATCGCCATGCCGCCGAAAACCAAGCTGTCGAAAAAAGTCTAGTCCTCAGCGGTGCAGAACGTCGCGAACGGCAGATTTGACCAACGACGTGTGCAGCGTGATAGCGAGCGCCGCGACCTCACGCGCCAGGTCGTCGGCACGATCGCGGGCGCCGGCTTTGCCGGCTTTGACTACCGGCCCCGCGATTTGAGCGATCAGGTCGGACTGCCGGTCGGCTGCCGAGCGGAAGGCGCGCAGATGCCGCGGCTCGACGCCGTATTCCGCTAGCGCCCGCGCGCATTGCAGTATGACGACAGCGTGTTCGTCGAAGAAACCGCCCGGGCCGGTGGTGATCACTCCGGCTTTGAGTAGCGCCGTCAGCACTTCGTCGTCCACTCCCGAGCGTTCGAGAAGGTCTTCTCGACTCAGCCGGATGCGGGTGGGGGCCACCGCCGCCGTGTCGGATCCGGCCCGGGACCCCGTCTCAGCTCCCGCACCGGCTTCGCCGTTTCCGGCTACGGACACCAATCGCGGGGTGGTGTAAGGCGATCCGACTAGCGGTAGCTCACCGTCGGGTTGGGCATCCAGCTGCGCCCTGATGACCTTCAGCGGTAGGTAATGGTCGCGCTGCGCGGTGAGGATGAACCGCAGCCGCGCGCAGTCATATGCGGTAAACCGCCGATACCCCGACGCAGCGCGCTGCGGCGTCACCAGTCCCTCAGCCTCCAAGAAGCGAATCTTGGAGATTGTGACATCGGGGAAGTCCGGCCTTAACAGTTCCAGGACCGCCCCGATCGACATCCCGGCCAGTGCCGGGCTATCGGGTGCGCTCACTAGCCTGAAGATCCTCCGTCCTCACCTTGCTTGGGCCCGGTCAAAAACACCAAGCGGAACTTGCCGATCTGGACTTCATCGCCGTTTGCAAGTACCGCCGAATCCACGGGCTCACGGTTGACGTAGGTGCCGTTGAGGCTACCGACGTCGACGACGTGGAATTCGTTGTTCTCCAGCCTGAATTCGGCGTGGCGACGGCTGACGGTGACGTCATCGAGGAAGATGTCGCTGTCGGGATGCCGGCCGGCGGACGTGATGGGCTGGTCGAGCAGAAAGCGTGATCCAGCGTTCGGTCCCCGTTTGACGACCAGCAACGCCGAGCCGGCAGGGAGCCCTTCGACCCCGGATACCGCGCTCTCGGCTCCCGCTTGTGCGGGAGCGTCCAGTTCGTTGAGGAAGTCGGCTCGGAAGACCGAAGTCGTCTCCGCTGTGACTTCGTCAGAGGTCTCGTCGTTGTCCATGTCCGTCACGCGCTGCTCCTCACTGGCCGCTGTGGCGTTGTCTGACCGGGCCGCTCGGCTGGCTTCCCACTAGCTTCTTCGCCCGGTACCGCCGATTTCTTGCCTGTCTAGTGCCTTCTAGTGTCGATGTGTCGACCGTACCGCGCACTGGTCTGCAATGTGCCCACCACCCGACGATCGGCGGCCTGATTTCCGGGCTTCCCCCACCCGCGGCTGGACGGACCACCCACCGGTGCGGGCGTACCCCCACCCCCGCAAGCGCGGGAAGCCCCACCGTAGGCCGGCTACACCGCTCGCATCGCCGTGCGGGGCTGGCAGGGACATTAGCAATCGTCATTCGGTCAGTGTTCCGCGGTAGGCCTCAGCGTCAAGCAGCGACGAAATGGCTGACTCCAATTCAGCGACATCCGACACCTGCACATCAAGCAACCACCCGGCCCCGTACGGGTCGGAGTTGACCAGCTGCGGACTGCTCTCCAGATCGCTGTTGACCGCTGACACCTTGCCCGAGACCGGGGCGTACAAGTCGGACACCGATTTCGTCGATTCCACCTCGCCGAAGGACTCTCCGGCCGTCAGTTCAGTGCCCACATCGGGCAGCTGCACAAAAACGACATCGCCCAATGCCGACTGCGCAAAGTCGGTGATCCCGACCCGCGCGGTGTCGTCACCGGTTCGGCGAACCCACTCATGTTCGGCGGTGTAGTGCAAATCGGGCGGGATATCGCTCACGTGTAATCCTGTTCTGATCGGGCGTTGCTCACTTGACGGGCTGAGCGTATTGCTGCGGTTTTGGTTGTCGCAAGGTGGTCACGTCCACTCGGTCCGCCTGCTGGACGGACATCCGCGCGCCGACGCGCTTGATGCTGTCCTCGGCGCCACCAGGAATGTTCATCGCTGCGGCCAGCGTGGGCGGATCGCCAATCGCCAGAATCGAATACGGAGGCGACAGTGTCTTGCTGTCGATGGTCAGTGAACCAGGCATACCCACCACCCAGGTATCGACACCTACTCGTACCGACTGATGTGCATCGTTGATCTCGATCGCCTCAGCGCCGGCGGCACGTAACTCGTTGATCACGTCGAGCATCGCCTCGGGTGAAACGCCGGGTCCGGGGTCCTCGATCGTGATGGTGACACCGGGCCCGGTGGCCCCCACAGCGCCGACCAAGATGGATAACGCCGCCAGCCTGGCCTGGGCGCTCTGGATGGCGGCCTGATCGTTGTTACCGGACGCCTGCAATGAATTCAGCGTGTTCTGCAGTTCGCTCACTTCGGTGTTGAGCGTGGCTTCGCGCTGTCGCAACGAATCCAACAGCAACAACAGGTCTGCGGGGCGCGCCGTTTCCAGCGAATCGCCCGACTCGGTCTGGCGGACCTGGGTAACAATGGCGATCCCCAGGAGCAGACACAACAGGATCGCCAGCGTCCCGAAAACCAGCCGCGAGCGAGTGCCCAGCAGCGGTCCGGACAATCCGGTCCGACGCGGCGAGCCGATCTCCGGGCGCGGACGTTTCGCCGGTAATTGGTGGCGGCCACGCTGCGCACCTTCATCCGATTTGGAATCGGCTTTGGAGTGACCATGCCGGGTTGGCGCTTCACGACTTTGGTCGGCGGCGCGATCTGCTGGGTCCTGGCTCATGCTGACCTCGCCTCCGTCATGCCCCGAACAGCCGGCGCCGCAGTGCGGCGGCGTTGCCGAAGATCCGGATACCCAATACCACGATGATGGCCGTGGACAGCTGGGTGCCCACGCCCAGTTGGTCGCCGACATAGACGATCAGGGAAGCCACGAAGACGTTGAACACGAACGAAACCACGAAGACCTTCGGGTCAAAGATCTGTTCCAGGTAAGCGCGTAGCCCACCGAACACTGCATCTAGCGCCGCGACCACCGCGATCGGCAAATAGGGCTGGACGACCTCGGGCACCGCGGGGTGAAAAACCAAGCCCAGCACGATGCCAATCGCGAGCGCTGCGATACCGATCATGCTCGCATTGCTTCCAGGGAGATCTGTCTCACGAGGAGTTTTCTCACTGTGGCCCAATCTGCTTGGCGGACTTGACATCCCGGATCGATCCGGCAGGCAGCGAAAGGCCGTCGGCGACGTTCACTGTGACGCCGACACCGTAGGAGACCTCCAGCAGCCTAAGACGCTGGAGACCGGGGCTGTGATCGAAGAGATCTCGCATCGCGCGCGGCGGTCCGACCGCGAGGATCGTGTAGGGGCTGCTGGTGGGGTTGTTGTCGACCAGGATTGCTCCGCCGGCTTGCCGGATGGTCACGTTCGGCCCGATCCGGACGCCTCCGACCGAGATGGCCTCAGCACCGCTCGCCCACAGCGAGTTGACGACTAGCTGCAGGTCGCGGTCCAAGATGATTTGCCTGCTGCCGTTGACGCGCTGCTTGGATACGTCGGAAAGATTCGGACTAGCACCAGGATCGGTCACGGTCACCGTCAGACCGGGGCCGATGATCGGTGTGCTGGCGGCTGCCAGGCTGAGTGCATCGAGACGGGCCAGCAACCGCTGCCCCTCGGCGTCGTCTGCCAGCGCGCGGCGCTGCACGTCGTCCACTCGGGTCGACAGCTCGCTGCGCCGCTGGGCCAACTTGGCCGCGGTGGCTTCCGTGGAACGCACATTTCCCAGCAGCAGCTGCTGCGCGTCGCGCACCCCGGGTGCAACCGAGCGGGCCTGCGCAACCGCGGCGGCAAATACCGTGGCGATCAGCAGCGCCGCCAAAGCCTGCCAGAGCCAGCTGAACGCGCGTTCGCGCCCGCTCTGTGGTGTGGCAGAGGGGCTACGTTTGGCGGCTGCCGCGGCGTAACCGGGATCCAGATGCTCCGACAAGAGAGCACGCAGCAGGGAGGGAACCGGGATCAGTTGTGGCCGTGACGCCACGTGGGCGCTGTGACCGGCGTTGGGGTCATAGCCGCCGAGCAGGCGGTCCGCGTCAGCCATGCTCAACTGCCTTCGGGGCGACTGGCTGACGGGCACCGTGTTTGAGCTTGGGCATTCGGCGCACGACCAACGTCATCTGCACTGCATACAACACGAACGCCCACAGGTACGCATACATACCCCACACCAGGAAGGCCCACCCGCACGCCCCCAGCACTCGGCTCCACAACGCGTCCCACGTCCCCAGCAGCACGAGCGGAAAGCCGGCCATCAAGCCGAAGGTTGCGGCCTTGCCGAGGTAAGTCACCGGCAGTGCCGGCAGTCCGCGACTCCACAGCACCGGCAGGGTCGCAGCCAACAGCCCGTCGCGCGCCAGCAGGATGATGACGAACCACCACGGCACGATCCCACTCAGGGCCAACACGATGGGAACAGTCACCATGTAAAGGCGGTCGACCGCCGGGTCAAGCAGAACGCCGAGCCGTGAGGACTGGTTGAGCAGCCGGGCGATCTTGCCGTCAGCCCAGTCAGAAGCCCCGCTGAACATCAAAATCGCGACCGCCCAACCATTGGCGTGCGCGAACAGCAAGGCGTAGACGAATACCGCGATGAGCAGCAGACGGATGGCGCTCACCGCGTTGGGCACCGTCAGCACCCGATTGGGCGGAAGCACCGGCTCCATGAGCCGTGACCTTAGCTCGCCGACGATGCGGTCCGCACGACGGACCGAGGACGCGAGCGTAACGCGGCTGCGAATTCGCCCTCGATTTTTCGCAGTGACGTTTCCCCCGCAAGCAGGCGGTGCCCCCAGCTCGGCGACCAAGCCGGACAGTCGAGCTCAGCGGAATACCCCGGGCAGGCTCAGGGTGGAAAGCGTGTCATCGGACAACGGGTTGTCGTTGACCATGTACGTCCACGTGGACGTTGGCCGGGCCAGCTTGGACAGATCCAGTCCCGGCTCCTCTTCGAGGATGTTTGCGGTTTCGAAGGTTTGTTGAGCCGCCTCGATGGCGTCCGCGGCCAGCGACGCGAACGCGTCGACCGCCAATCGGTGGAACTCGTCCAGCGGATTTTGCCGGCCCAGCGCCCGCAAGTGGATGCTTTCGCGGATATCGGCCAGATACGCCAGATGGTCGGCCCAGCCGCGGTCGAGGTGATAAAGCATGATCTGTCGGCAGATCTTCTCGAGGCGTTCTTCGGAAATGTCTTCGGACAGCTCCTCGTATCGCTTGGGCGCCAGCTCGGCGAGTTCTTCGCGCGCAGCAGCCGTGCGCAGCAACGTGTTACGTCGATCGACGATGATGGCGCGCTGCTGGGCGATCAGCTGGTTGTAGCGCCAAGTGTTCGCGTGCACGTCCAGCATCCGGCCCTCGGCGACGCGCTGGGCATGGTCAAGCAAACCGGCGGCCTTGGCACTGACAATCCGGCCGTCCTCGTCGGTTTCCATGGGCAACTTGTTGCGGTCGAGGTTGGCCGCCACGACATCGTCTTCCCAGCTCGAGAAGAAGGCCGACGAACCCGGGTCGCCTTGGCGTCCGGCGCGCCCGCGCAGCTGGTTGTCGAGCCGCTCGGTGTGATGGCGGCCGGTGCCGACCACGTGGAGCCCGCCCAGCTCGCCGACCCTGTCGTGGTCGGCTTCGTCGGATCCGCCGAGCCGGATATCGGTGCCACGCCCGGCCATCTGCGTCGATACCGTGACGGCCTCGAACTTGCCGGCCTCGGCGATCACCTGCGCTTCCTCGGCGTCATTCTTGGCGTTGAGCACCACGGCGGGCACGCCAAGGCGCAGCAACCGCTCGTGTAGCTCTTCGGATTCGGCCACGTCGCGGGTGCCGACCAGTACCGGCTGTCCGGTCTCGTGCACCTCGGCGATGTGCGCGACGATCGCGTCGTTCTTGGCGGCGGCGGTGATGTAGACCCGGTCGGACTCGTCCTCGCGAATGTTGGGCTTATTCGGCGGAATTAGTGAGACACCGAGCTTGTAGAACTGGCGCAGTTGCTCACCGGCGGCCAGCGCGGTGCCGGTCATGCCGCACACGGTCGCGTAGCGGTTGATCAGCGCCTGCACCGTGATGGTGTCGAGCACCTCACCGGTTTCGGTGGTCTCGATCCCCTCCTTCGCCTCGACGGCGGCCTGCAGACCGTCGGGCCAGCGCTGCAGTTGCGCGATGCGCCCGCGCGAGGAGTTGATCAGGTGCACGGCGTCGTCGCGGACGATGTAGTGCACGTCGCGCTGCAACAGCACATGCGCGTGCAGTGCGACGTTGACCTCGGTCAGCGTGGTGCCGACGTGCTCCTCGGAGTACAGGTCGATGCCGCCGAGCGCCTTCTCCACTTTGCGCGCGCCGACATCAGTGAGGTGGACGTTGCGGCTGTCGGAGTCGGTGTCGTAGTCGGTGCCCGCTTCCAGCTCACCGACCAGCTTGATGATCTCCAGCCGCGGCGTCTCCCGGTGCGTGGTGCCGGCCAGCACCAAGGGCACCAACGCCTCGTCGACCAGCACCGAGTCGGCTTCGTCGATGAGGGCCACGTCGGGATTGGGCGATACCAGGTCGGCGACGTCGGTCACCAGCTGGTCGCGCAGCACGTCGAACCCGATCTCGTTGACCGAGGCGTACGTAACGTCGCAGTCGTAGGCGGCCCGGCGCTCCTCGCTCGTCGACTCGGCGGTGATCCACCCGACGGTCAGCCCCATGGCCTTCAACAGGGGGCCCATCCATTCCGCGTCACGGCGAGCCAGGTAATCGTTGATGGTCACCGCGTGGACGTGCCGCCCGGCGAGGGCGTATCCGGCCGCCGCGATCGCGCCGGCGAGTGTTTTGCCTTCACCGGTGGCCATCTCGATGACGTCGCCGGCAAGCATGCGTAACGCACCCAGCAATTGCACGTCGAACGGCCGCAACCCCGTTGACCGCTCGGCCGCATCGCGGGCGATCGCGAGGAACTGCGGAATGTCCTCGGACTCCGCGAGATCGTCGAGGTTGAGCAGTCCCGCCGCCTTACGCAGCTGCTCGTCGGTGAGGTCGGCGGCTTCGTCGTCGTATTCCGATGAGGCGGTGACCCCGGCGAGGGAACGGCTGCGATCCTTTTCGGTACTGGCGCCGAGCAGTCGCCAAAATCGGCTGCTCAGGCGGCCGGGTTGAGCGCGGGTGGTCTTTGACACAGGTCAACGGTACGCGACCCGCCGACCGGCGCGAGCGCGCGTGTTTGCCCGCGACACGCCGGGTAGCGGCTGGGGGTACCACCCGCTTGCGGGGGAACAACTGGGGACGCTCGCGGCGGCTACGCCAGGTTGGATCGGCGTGGGTAGGCGACGCTCGGGTCGGTGAGCACGTTGACGACGGCGGGCAGGCCACTGGCGAAGGCGCGTTCCAGCGCGGGCCGCAGCTCGGCGGGTGCGGCCACCAGCTCGCCGTGGCCACCCAGGGCGCGCACCACCTCGTCGTAGCGCGTGCCCGGACGCAACTCCGCCACCACCGAGTAGCCGTACAACGCCTCCATGGGGTGTTTTTCCAGTGCCCAGATTCCGTTGTTGCCGATCACCGACACGACCGGCACGTTGTGCCGGACCAGGGTGTCCCATTCCATGCCGCTGAAGCCGAATGCGCCGTCGCCCTGCAGCAGGACCACCTGACGGTCCGGTCGGGCCAGTTTGGCAGCCAACGCGTAACCCGGGCCCGAACCCAGGCAGCCGAAGGGGCCGCTGTCCAGCCAGCAACCCGGCAGATAGCTGTCGATCACCCTGCCGGCGTAGGACCCGAAGTCTCCGGCGTCGATGACGACGATGGCGTCGCGGTCCAACAGCGGGGCGAGCTCTGCGAACACCCGCATCGGATGCAGCGGGATGCGGTCGTCGGCAAGCTCGGCTTTTTCCCCGCCGCGCGCCGCGGTCTCGACCGTCCGCAGCTCGTCGATCCACTGCTGATGGTCGGTCCCACCCGCGGCGGCCAGGGCCGACAGGATCGACGTGAGGTCGCCGTAGAGCTCGGCCTCAACGGTCCGGGGATGTTTGCGCTCGGGTTCGGCGCGGTCTGCCACAACGAGCCGGGTTTGTGCCCCGAACACCGCGCCGAAGCCCAGCCGGAAATCCATGGGCACGCCGACGATGAGCGCAACGTCGGCCTCGCCCAACGCCTTTCCCCGCACCCGCGAGAAGGCCAGCGGGTGATCGGCGGGCACTGCGCCGCGAGCCATCCCGTTCATCAGCACCGGAATTCGGCGTTCCTCGGCAAGACGGAGCAGCGCCGACTCCCCGTGTCCCCACCAGACGTTGGTGCCTGCCATGATCACCGGCCGCTTCGCCGCGGAGAGCAGGTCAGCGGCACGGTCCATTGCTTTCGTATCCAGGTCGTCGGGATTAGGCCCTGGCGGCAGGTCGGTGAGAGCTCCGGGGCGGCCGTCATCCTCGGACATAGAAAACGCATGGTCCATCGGGAAATCGACGAAGCCAACGCCCGACGGGGCACCGACCGCCGCTCGCAACGCTTCGTCGACGAGCCGCCCGGCGGCGTCGGGCGACTGTGCGGTGGCGGCGAAGCGGGCCAGCGGCGCCACAAACGGCACGTGGTCGATTTCCTGCAAGGAACCCATGCCCCATCGCCCCGCCGGGGCGCGGCCGCCCAGCACCACCAGGGGCGACTGGTTTTGCTGTGCCGCTGCCATCGCGCTCATGCCGTTGGTGACGCCCGGCCCCGCGGTGAGCGCCGCCACCCCGGGCACCCGGGTCACTTTCGACCAGCCTTCGGCGGCGAAGGTCGCGGTCTGCTCGTGGCGGGTGTCAACCAGCCGGATACCCTCCTCACGGCAGCCGTCGTACACGGAAAACAGGTGGCCGCCGGATAACGTGAAGACGGTGTCGACACCGCTGGCCTTGAGCCGGCGCGCGATGAGCCGGCCGGCGTGCAGTGTTTGTGTGGGGACGACGTCGGTACTCATATCCGCAGCCTATCCAGATCCTTCCGGTACCTTCGCCGGAGGATTTCTGTTGAGGAAAGCCTGCACACCTTGACCGTAAGGAGACATCGACGATGGGCCCGAAGCCGTTCACGCCATCGATCAACTGGTCGGCGGCAGCCATGGATTCCTTACGGTGGGTCGCGATCGCCTGGCTGATCAGCGCCGTCTGTCTCTTCCTCGCGCTGGTTGTATTCAGGTATCTCACACCCTGGGGCCAGCAATTCTGGCGGATCACCCGTGGGTACTTCGTCGGGGCACACAGTGTCGGCGTGTGGCTGATGCTGGGCGTGCTGTTGCTGTCGGTGCTCCTTTCAGTGCGTCTCATGGTGTTGCTCAGCTACCAGGGCAACGACTTATATACGGCAGTACAGAAAGCGGTACAGGGCATTGCTGCCGGCGACGACACGGTCAAAGAATCCGGGATTCATGGTTTCTGGATGTCAATCGCGATTTTCAGCGTTCTGGCAACCCTGTATGTCATCCGGTTCATGGTGGACATCTACCTGACTCAGCGATTCATCATCGCCTGGCGCATGTGGCTGACCGCCCACCTCACCGATGACTGGCTCGACGGCAAGGCCTACTACCGGGATCTGTTTATCGACAACACCATCGACAACCCCGACCAGCGCATCCAGCAGGACATCGACATCTTTACCGCCAATGCCGGAGGCACCCCGAACATCCCGTCCAACGGGACAGGCAGCACCTTGCTGTTCGGGGCCGTCAACGCGATGGCTTCGGTGATCTCGTTCGCGGCGATCCTGTGGAACCTATCCGGAAATCTCAATGTTTTCGGCTTGCAGTTCCCGCGCGCGATGTTCTGGACCGTTCTGGTCTATGTGCTGATCGCGACGTTGGTCGCGATCTGGCTGGGGCATCCACTGATTCGGCTCAGCTTCAACAACGAGAAACTCAACGCCGCGTTCCGTTATGCCCTGGTGCGATTGCGGGACGCCGCTGAGGCAGTGGGCTTCTACCACGGTGAACGAGTCGAGCGGGCGCAGCTGTGGCGGCGCTTTACTCCGATCATCGACAACTACCGCAAGTTCGTTCGCCGCACCATCGTGTTCAACAGTTGGAACTGGTCGGTGTCGCAGGCGATTGTCCCGTTGCCGTGGGTGATTCAGGCGCCGCGGCTGTTCGCCGGCCGGATCGACTTCGGCGATGTCGGCCAGAGCGCGACGGCCTTCGGCAATATTCAGGACTCGCTGTCGTTCTTCCGCAATAACTACGACGCGTTCGCGGCCTTCCGCGCGGCCATCATCCGGTTGCACGGGCTGGTCGACGCGAACGCTCAGGGCCGCGCACTGCCGACCATGCTGGTCAAGCCGAGTGAACAGGCGACGGTTGAGCTTCGCGATGTCGAAGTGCGCACGCCGGCCGGAGACCGGCTGATCGACCCGCTCGATGTGCAGCTGGACGAGGGCGAGACGTTGGTGATCACCGGGCGCTCAGGGGCCGGCAAGACCACGCTGCTGCGCAGCCTGGCCGAATTGTGGCCCTACGCCTCAGGAACGCTATGCCGTCCCGACGGCGACAACGCGACGATGTTCTTGTCGCAGTTGCCGTATGTGCCGCTGGGCAGTCTGCGTACCGCGGTGTGCTATCCGAACTCGCCAGAGGACGTCTCCGATGATGAACTGCGGGACGTGCTCACCAAGGTGGCTCTGGCGCCGCTGATCGGCCGGCTCGATGAAGAGCAGGATTGGGCCAAAGTGCTCTCCCCCGGTGAGCAGCAGCGTGTCGCCTTCGCGCGCATCCTGCTCACCAAACCGAAAGCGGTCTTTCTCGACGAGGCCACCTCGGCGTTGGACGTGGGACTGGAATTCGCGCTCTACCAGCTGCTGCGCACAGAATTGCCGGATTGCGTCTTGGTCAGCGTCAGTCACCGGCCCGCCGTCGAGCAGCACCACGCACAAGAGCTCCATTTGCTTGGCGGCGGCGAATGGCGGCTCGGTCCGGTGGAAAAGGAGAAGGAGCCCGCGCAGGTTTAGCTGTTCTGTGCCGCGTGCGCTCCGGCGCGGCGACCGAAGAACGAGCCCTCCCCCAGTTGCGTGCCGCTGGCGTAGCCCTTGCCGTCCTGGGCGATGTTGGACGCGCATGCCCCGGCCGCGTACAAGCCGGGCACCACCGTGCCGTCCTCGCGCAAAACCTGGCCATCCACGGACGTGGCCAGCCCGCCGATGGTGAATCCGGCATACATCGCCTTGCCCAGTGACATGTCGAACGCCCCCCACGGCCCTTTGTCTTGCGGCGCAAGAAATTCCGGCTGCTTGTGGAAATCAGGGTCCTCGCCGCGCGCGGCGTAGGCGTTGTAGCGGTCCAGCGTCGCTACCAGGTTGCCCTCCGGGATACCAAGCGCGGCCTCCATCTCGGCGACGGTTTCCCAGCCGTCGATCAACGGGACCAGCGGCATCTTCGGGTGCTCCAAGTGCGCCTCGTCGACGATGAGAAACGCCGCGCTGTCCGGCTGGTCCATGATGAACCCGGAAGTCCTGGAATGGTACGAATCTTCGGCGACGAAGCGCTGTCCGAGCTTGTTCACGATGATCCCGGTCAGCAGGATCGACGGTGGGTACGGCGGAGCCGTAATGAAGATCTGATCCATGTGCTGGGTGGCGCCGCCGACCGATACGCCCATCCGGATGCCCAGACCGTCGTCATAGGTATTGCCGAGCACGAACGGCTTCTCGGCCAGTTTCGGGGTGTACTTGGCAACCATGTCCGGGTTCATCACGAAGCCGCCTCCAGCGATGATGACCGACTTTGCCTTAACCGCACCGGTTTCGGAGAAATGCTTCCACATCAAACCGGTCACCGCGCCCGAACCGTCCACGATCAGCTCGGTGGCACCCGTCTCGTAACGAATTTGCACGCCCAGGCTTGCGGCACGCTTCAGGAGCAGGTCAATCACCATGCTGGCGCCGCCGGTGTCGCCGGGTATTGGCACCTTGTGGCCGCGTGGCGCCGGCACCGCCATCTCCAGGAAAGGCCATACCTTCTCGTTTCCGGTGAACATCAATCCCTCGGTGTTGGGCTGGATCACCGCCTTTCCCGGGAAGTAGCTGCGCTCGAACTGAAAACCCAAGTCTTCCAGCCAATTGAAATGCTCGACGCTGCCTTCGCAGTAGGCACGGATCTTGGCGTGATCCGGTTGCCGCGACACGGCGACCAGGTACTTGTACATCTCCTCGGGCGAGTCGGGGTGACCGGTCGCCTCCTGGACCGCGGTTCCCCCGCCCAGATAGAAGTGGCCTCCGGCAAGCGAGGTGGTGCCGCCCGCCGCGGCGGCGCGTTCCAGCACCAATATCCGCGCACCAGCGGCGGCCGCACTGACCGCGGCGCAGCCACCGGCAATGCCGAAGCCGATCACCACCACGTCGACGTCATCGGACCACGACGTGACGTCGTCCGCGCTGACCGTTGCCGGTATTTCGGTGCTCACCGCTGCTCCTGTTTGATGTAGTCGTAGAACGCCCTGATCTCCGGCGAGAGGTACGCGATCTCGATGAACGGAACTCCCGCCTCGGGCGCGGATACGTAGGCGAATTGGATTCCGCCCGGCATCACGCCCTGCTGCACAACCGCGGCGCCGCGTTCCGCCGCATCGGCCACTGCCGCGTCGAACTGCTCGGGGCTTTCGGCCTCCATGCAAATGTGGTGCAAACCCGGCCCGGAGTCGCGCAAGAATTCACTATAGATGTTCTCCCCGCGGACCGGTGAGATCAGCTCCAGTTGCATGTCTCCGAGATAGCTCAGCGAGATCGTCGCAACGAAATCGGCGGGCTTGCCACGGTAGCTACAGCTGTCCGGAGCAAAGTGCACGTCGGGTATCCGCACCCACTTTCGCGCACCTAACAAGCCGGTGAGGGCCGTTTCGGTGGCATCCAGGTCGGTGGTAACCCATGCGATTTGCGTCGGCGATTGAATGGGAAGCGTCATTGTCTCGCAGGATAGCCGAGTCGGCCAGCGGCCAGAAAGGGCCAAAAAGACTTTGCCGTAATCAGCCGCTCCGGGCACGAAAATGTCGAATGAACACGTTCTAATTTGCCTTGGCGTCGCGGTCTCGCGCGACGGGTACGCGCCGTCAATGCTGGCTAAGTACGCCCACCAGCAGCCGAAGCTGAGCGTCGAAGACGGCCTGGGGGTCGGTCAGGGTGTCGGCGCCGTATTGCCCGAATACCTCGAGGCTGATGGCGCCCAGCACGCCGGCCCACAGCAAGAAGCACTTGGCGACGACCTGATCATCGCCGGGGAAGCCGAATTCGTGGCGGATTCGTTCGAAGTCGGACGACATCGGGTGTGGGGCGACATCATTGGTCAACCTGATGTCTCCGGTGGCAATCCCGGCGGCCACGGCGTCGAATAATGCCACGACCACCCGGGTGCCGACTGCCAGCGTGCGCTCTGCCGGTGCGTGATACCCGGGCACGGGACTGCCGTACAGCAGGGCCCAGCGGGCCGGGTGCGCGACGGCCCATCGCCGTGCGGCCCGCGCGACGGCGATGACATCGTCGCTCCACAGGTCGCCCACGGTCTCGCGGGCCCGGTCCACGGCGTCGGCCAGGTCGGAATAGGCGTCGACAAGCAGCAAGGTCAGCAGCTCGTCGCGGCTGGAGACGTACCGGTACACAGCTGAGGACACCATGCCCAGGTCGCGAGCTATCGCACGCACTGACAACCCGCCTGCGCCGCGATCCACCAGCTGGCGGCGACCGAGTTCGATAATGCGCGCCTCGATCTGCTCCCGTGATTCCTGGCGTTTGCCCACGCGGCCAGTCTGACACAAACGAGAACACCGCTCTTGCTTTCGGGTGTGGCCTGTGGCAGGGTGAACAATATCGAGAGCACCGCTCTCAAAAGCTCAGTGCGAAGCTCCGGCGAGAGGACACCTCATGCCCACGCGATACGAGGAACCGAGCGCGGCCGCGCGGGCCGCCAACGCGACAATCCGCTGGCTCGCGGAGATGGGGATCAGCATCGCCGGAACTCGGGCACTGCGCGTCCGTGGCCGCAAAACCGGAAAGCAGCGAAAAGTGGTCATCAACCTGCTGACGGTTGACGGCGTCGACTATCTCGTCTCACCGCGCGGGAACACCCAGTGGGCGCGCAATGTCAGGGCCGCGGGCGTCGTCGAGATAGGCCCACGCTGGCGCAGGCAACGCGCTCGCGTCAGCGAGGTGGACGACGCGGCCAAACCCGAGCTGTTGAGGCGCTATTTAGCCAGGTGGTATTGGCAGGTCAAAGACTATGTCGGCGGGTTGACGCCGGACAGCAGCGATGAGCAGTTGCGGGCCGGCGCCGCGTCGATCCCGGTGTTTAAGCTGGCCGCCGCTGGCTGACCTGGCCCACTGGCGGGTTGTTCGGCACTGGGAGATCCTCGCGAAGCTGCTCGGAGGCGGCCCGCCAGGACACCGCCGCGGGCAAGTCCCCCCACACGCTGTTGAAGATCCCGACGATCTGCCCGGGTCCGCCCGGCGGGGCCAGGTAGACCGGTCCGCCCGAATCGCCGTTGTGGCTTTGGACGCCGTGGGACATGGTGAACCACCCGTTGTTGACGCCTTCCACCGTTCCGCAGGTTTCGCCGGTGATCACGCCGAAATGGCAGACCGCCTGTCCCGGCGCAATCGTCAGGTTCAGGTTCGAGATGAGTTGACGCCCGCCGGGCAGGATGTTGTTGGCGGTCACGTCGTTGTCCAGCACGATCGCTTCGTAGTCGCTGATCACCTGGTCGGTGGTCACGGTGGTACCGCTGGGTGTGTTGTCGCGGAAGGCCGCCAGATGGCCGATGATGTTGCGGTCCTTGTCGGTGACCGCTCCCTCGCCCCCTCGGCAGTGCCCGGCGGTGAACGCGATTTTCAGGGCCGGATCGACGTAGGCCAACGTGCACAATCGGTTGCCTTGCAGAATCTCCATGCCGGGGAACACCAACGGGTGTTCTGCTCTGGCCGTGCCGGGTGCACACCAGGACGCGAGTGCTATGACGGTGATGGACGCGGCGAATGCATGCAGTGCCAGGCGACGCACCATGAACTCCGATCCGTCGGCGCCGAAAATCTCCCGAATTGAGACTACGGCGTTACTTTCCGTTACGCAGAAGTCTTCGCGCCGTCCAGCGCCAGCGTTACTACGTCGCCAGGGAGACGGCCGCCTCGGGGTGGTCCGCGGTGCGTGGCGCCCACCCCGGCGGCCCGAAGACATATCCCAGCCGGTCGCGCAGGCGGGTCGCCGATCGCCAGTCACGGGCGATCGCGACGTATTCCCGCGTCTGCAGCTTCCAGATGTTGAACGTGTCGACCTGCTTTGTGAGGCCGTAATGCGGCCGGAACAGCTCGGGCTGGAAGCTACCGAAGAGCCGGTCCCAGATGATGAGGATCCCGCCGTAGTTCTTGTCGAGATACACCTTGTCCATTCCGTGGTGCACGCGGTGGTGCGACGGCGTGTTGAACACGAATTCGAATGGCCGTGGCAGCTTATCGATCCGCTCGGTATGTATCCAGAACTGGTAGATCAAGCTCACTGAAAAGCTGAAGAACACCATCCAGGGTGGGATCCCTAACAGTGGCAGCGGTATCCACATCAAGATCTCACCGCTGTTGTTCCACTTCTGGCGCAGCGCGGTCGCGAAGTTGAAGTACTCGCTGGAGTGGTGCGCCTGGTGCGTCGCCCAGATCAACCGCACCCGGTGAGCGATACGGTGATAGCTGTAGTACAGCAGGTCGACACCGAAGATCGCGATGACCCAGGTGTACCACTGGGTTGCCGAGAGGTGCCAAGGCGCCAGATAGACATAGATCCCGGCGTAGCCAAACAGGGCCAGGGTCTTCCAGCCGGCTGTGGTGGCCACCGAAACAAGCCCCATCGAGATGCTTGCCAGCGAGTCGCGGGTGAGGTAAGCCCCGGACGGAGGCCGTGGATTGTCGGTGGCGCCGGTCGCGATGCGTTCCAGCTTTCGGGCCGCCGTCCATTCGAGAGTCAACAGCAACAAAAAGAACGGTATGGCGAACAGTGCCGGGTCCCGCATTTGTGGGGGCAGCACCGACAACAAACCTGAGAGGGCACTCACAGACATAAGACTACGACCATCGGTGGGATGCTCAGGTCGCCTTGGTCCGCCGGTCCCGACTTCCCACGTCATTGATCAAAACTGTGCAAAACGATCGCTCAGCCACCGCGCCGTTTCCTATCGCAGATATTGCGGGCAATGTCACGGTTCTCGATCTTGGACCGGCCGGCGCTGTCTATGCCGAAGGGCGGGATCGCATGGTGGTATCGAGCGGGGCGGAAGCCAAAGCGACCAAGCAGACCATCAACACCCGGCGGATCTATCCACCGCTGACCGGCAACCGCACCGACCTACTGGCCGAGGCTGCGCCCGAGCTGCAAGGCCGCCCTTAGCTACGTTCGTCTGACTGCGCTTTATCACCGGCATACCATTGCACCGCGCGAACTCCCGGTTGCAGGGATAGCTCTGCCACCAACCGCTCAAGCCGGTCTGGAGTATGGCCGTCCATGAGCACGTGCGCGGTCAAGGTGATCTCGTCGCCGCTAGCCTGCCCGGTGTGGATCCCGCGTAGCGTGATGTCGTTGCTGCTGGCGTATTGGACGATCTGGGCGCGCGCATACTTCTCGTATTTTGGTCGGCAAATCACCTGCACCAGGTAGGGCCGTAGGCTTTCGTCCTCTTCGCCACTGTTGTCGTGGTCGATGAATCGGCCGAGTGGACGCCCCAACACGTGGATGGCGATGACGGTGCAGGTGCCGATCAACGCGAACACCAGGTGCCCGGAAGCGGCGAGCACACCTATCGCCGCGGAGCACCACAAGGTGGCGGCGGTGTTGAGGCCCCGGACGTTGACCCCTTCACGCAGGATCACCCCTCCGCCCAGAAAGCCGATACCGGACACGACGTAGGACGCGACTCTGGTGGGGCTGGTGTCCGTGGTGGCGGCCGCGTACAGCACGAACAAGGTTGCACCGCCGGCGACCAGTGCGTTGGTGCGTAGGCCGGCCCTACGTGCCCGCCATTGTCGCTCCAGGCCGATGAGGGCGCCGCAGCCCACCCCGACGGCAAGCCGGAGCCCGAAATCGACGACGCTCAGCGTCTGCAAGGCACACTCCTTCCCCGAGATCTCAAGGTCGAGTATCCGCCGGCAGTCCAGGGCGATTTTGGTTTCGGCCGCGGCGCGCTGCTGTTGGGCGCAGCTAACCACGTCTAGGTGAACAGCAGGTGGCCCGAAGCCGAACCGGGTGCATTGCGGCCACATGCGCGAAACCTCCGGGCAGCCAAGTGGTTGCGCCAGTATCAAACAATGAACGTGCAAACCCGGCTGGCCGAGCTATGTGGACCTCTGTGCCGACCCCACGCTATCTTCTGTCGAGTTGCTGGGGACAGTAGTACTTCGCGGCAATCGCCAGGAACGAGGTTGCGTGGTCCGTGGTGAGTCCGGGATTGCCGGTCTTTAATTCGTCAACCATCCGCGGGCCCCACTCGCCACTCTCCATTGACTCGCACACCGCTTTGGCGAACTGTACGGCTCCTTCTGAAGTCGTGTAGGTGATACCCGCACTCCGCAGCGAAGCAAGAAAGCCGGCCTCGTCAGCGCCACCCGTATCCGGGTCGCCATACGCAGGCGGGGCGAGACCGATCACAGCGGAAACGCCAACCAGCGCCAGCACCAGTTTCATAACTCGTGATTGTCCCATGCCGAGGCGGTCTTCGCAGCGGTCGTCACCTGGCGAATGTTTCGTTCTCGCAGACTATTTGAAACTCAATCGGCTTGGAGGCCCCCAACGGTCGAACCGCGTGCGGACCAAAAGACGACGATTACTGCCGGAGGCCTGCGCCGTTCTTGTCAGGCCCTGGAGAGCTGCTGCGGGCAGTAGAATTCGCGGTAATCAGGGCGAAATTGGATGCGCTCTCCATATCGAATCCGGGATTGTGCATCTTCACGTCGTGCACCAGCTCTAGGCCCGATTCGCCGTTATTCAGGCAGTGGCACAACGCTCTACCGGCCTCGACGGCCGCATCCGGGTTCGCGTAGCTGATGCCGGATTGGTGCAGAGCTGCGAGGAAGCCCGCGTCGTCACCGTCCGGGTCAGGAACCGGATCGGCATATGCCGGTGCGGCGAAGCCGATCATTGCGAAGGCGTCGAGTAGCGCTAGTAACCCGTTTCATTGCTTTCCTCTCTCCTGCCGAGAAGATTTTGCAGTTTTCCTATGGTGACCAAAGTTGTTTTTTCCCAGTATCTTACCGATGCGATGGCCCCAGATTACAATCGTCGATGACGGTTCAACCGTCACGCGAATATATTGAGCTGCAGGACTTTTGCGCCCGCTCGTAAATGCAGAGCAAGCCTGGTCGACGATTCACGTCCGAATCGCTTCGGCCGCCGCCCTTCTCGGCGCTGCAAACCCGCTGCGTCACCGCGATCGTCACAACAGGCGGCAGCTTAAACACTGAACTGGGTTACCCGCTATCCCAATTGCGCATCCGGCGGATGAGCGCCTCGAGGCTGGGCGAGAGCCGTATTGGGGATGCACGCATGCGGTGCTCGAGGTCGGTCGCTCCCCCGCCTGTGTTATCCGGCGGCGGGTGGGCGTACCACGAAGTTTGGACGGAAGCCATACTGCGGAACGGCGCGTCCATGGCCTTGGGCGCCCATGCCACCGAACGGCAGGCCGGGCATGCCGGCTGCCATTGCCGGGGGCGGGGCCACCATTGGGGTGCCCCCCAATGTCGAGGCCAGCGGGCTGGTCAGCGGTGCGGGCGCGGTCCAGCTCGGCGGCACCGACAGCGGACCGACCATCGACGCCCGGCCCAGGCCCGCCGACACCGAAGAGCCCGCGGTGCCCAGGCCCGCCAAGCCCGACAGTCCCTGGGTGCCCGTTCCGAGACCCGCCGCGGCCGGCGGCGACGCCCCGCTTGCCAGGTCGTTGATGGCGCCGGCACTGGTGCCCATCAGCGTCGAGCTCGTCACGGCCTGCACGACTTGGGTCGGGTTAAGGGCCCCGGTCGACGTCAGCGTGTTCCAGAAGTTGCTGTTCGGGTCCAGGATTGACGCGAGGCCCGATGTCGACGAGGTCGATGATGTCGTTGTCGTCAACCCCGTCGGTGAGGCGAGATTCTGCAGTGCGTTAGGCACGGTGGTCAGCTGCGGCAACGTCGCTTGCTGGTTTCCGGCCGATGTGCCGGTAGCCTGCGTGACCGCAGCGGCTTGACGGGCCAGCCCGCCCTGGCTGGTGGTTTGCTGGGGCTCGGTGAACAGAGCCAGCTGGGTGGCGGCTGCCGAGGAGCCGGCATAGCCGTACATTGCGGCCGCGTCCTGGGCCCACATTTCGCCGTACTGCGCCTCAGTGGCCGCGATGGCCGGGGTGTTCTGGCCCAGGATGTTGGTGGCAATCAGCATCGCCAGCTGCGCACGGTTCGCCGCGATCACCGGCGGTGGCACCGTGGCGGCAAACGCCGCCTCGTAGGCCGCCACGGCAGCCCCGGCCCGGGCGGCGGTCTGCTCGGCTTGCGTGGCGGTCGTGCTCATCCACGCCACGTAAGGCATGGCCGCCGCTGCCATTGCCGCCGATGCGGGACCATGCCATTCCTCGTTCGTCAGCGCCGAAAGCACCGAGCCATAAGACAGCGCGGTCGAACGCAATTCTGCGGCCAATCCATTCCATGCCGACGCGGCGGCCAGCATTGGACCCGAACCCGGTCCGGCGTACATACGCGCGGAATTGATTTCCGGTGCAAGCATTGCGAAGTCCAGTACCGCGGTCATCGGTAGCCTCCTCCCTTAGCTCGCTGCGATTGTGTTGGCGGTTTCGATGGCCGCATACGAGCCGGCACTCGCGCGCAAGATCGCGGTAAACAGCTCGTGAACGGCCATCGCTTGTGCGCCCACCGTCTGGTACATGGCGGCATAGGCGATGAATTGTGTTGCGGTCAAGACTGATACCTCATCAGTCGTAGCGGGAGGTAGCCGCGTGGTCGCGGCTGCAGCGGCCGCATTCTGGGCGGCCATGGCGGATCCAACGGCATGCAAACGGCTGGCAGCCGTAGCTAGCGCCTCCGGATGCGTCATTAAAAACGACGTCGGAGTTCTCCTCACGGAAAGAGACCGAACTCAGCCTTATTCGCTAGTTCTGCGGCTTCCTTCCGCGCGCCCCTGCGCATGCACGCTTAAAGCGGTGACGTGCAAGAGAATTCGGTGGAAATCAGCCGATTCAGACTACGGAAATAAGGCCGGGGTCGGATCGCAACGAAATGGCCGTCGATCTGGAATACGGACTGTCGCCGGGACTCATTTCGTCTCTCACCTCCTCGCGGCCAGGGCATACGGGGATGCCACACATCGCACCTGGGGAGAAGCGCCCAAAGCGAAAACCCTTGGGCCCGCACCCCTCTCGTCAGAGCTTTGGCACCACACGGCGTATCCGGCCCATTCGAAGCCGGAAGCCACTTGGGCTCAACCCTTAAGCCGGGAAGAGCTGTCCTGACCCTGGGCGTCTTTCGACGTTCGAGGTCAGTGGCCTATATCCGTGTAGACGCCTCACCTAGCGAGGTGCTTACAGAGGCCATCGTGGCACCTGAAGCGACGAGAGTCAAACCCAGCTGCCATAGAGTCGCAACAGTTCACTTCGCCGCAACACCACTTGGCAAGACCCGCTTTTCGGTTAGCCGGGGGCCGGCGGGCCCAGCTATGTCGTCTTGTTCTCGGCCACGGCCGCGTTGAGGCCCTCGGCGAGGTCGTCGCGAGTCAGCTCCTTGAACCGGAGCAGTTGCTGCTCGCTGAATTCGGTGACGTCCTCCGCCAGCACCGCGTCAAGGTCCTCGTCGTCCAGACGGAAGCTACGGTGGTCACGGGCCTTTTCCACCACGTTGCGCACGAAGCCGGCATTGCCGAGCGTATCGATGCCGCGGATGAGATCCCCGTCTTCCGAGTAGGTTTCGTCAAGGTAAAACTTGGTGTACGACGGCAACAACACTTCGGCCGCTTCTTCGGTGATGACGTCTTCGTTCTCCTGGCCCATCAACCGGGTCAGCGCGAGCAACTCTTCCGGCGTGTAGCTGAAGAACTCGATCACGGTCGAAAAGCGCCGCCGCAGACCCTGATTCACGTCGAGCATCTTGTCCATCGCCTTGGCGTAACCCGCACCGAAGACGACCAGCTCGTCGCGATGATTCTCCATGTACAGCAGCAACGTGTTGATGATCGCGTTCCCGTAGGGGTCGCCTTGTTGGTAGCCCTTCTCGTGCAGAGAGTGCATCTCGTCGAAGAAGACCGCCCCGCCCAACGCTCCCTCGAGCATCTCCTCGGTATTCTTCTCCGCGTCGGCCATGTACCGGCCCAACAGCTTGGTGCGGCTCGTCTCCACCACCAGCGGCTTGCGCAGCACGGTCAACCCGCACAGCTGCTTGCTGAAAGCCCGCGCTACCGACGTTTTGCCGGTTCCCGGCGGACCCAGCAACAAGGTGTGGCGCGACGTCACAGGCACTGGAAGCCCCATCTTTGCGCGGGCCAGGTTCACCTTGGTCGTCGACTTGATCAATTTGATTTCACGTTTGGCCTTTTCCATGCCAAGCATCGCGTTGAGCTCGGCATCCCCTTCGGCCAGGTATTTCGCTGCCTCTTCGGCGTGGCGTGCGGCCTCGGTCTCCGCGCGGGTCGGTGCGCTGTCCGCATCCCACGGGTCCGTGCGGGCCTCAATCGTTTCCGGGTCGGTGAGTACCAGCCGAAAGTTGGGGTTGTCCAACGCCTCTCGGGCCGGGCTGAACTTCGAATCCCGCGAATACACCCGGCGCAGCAGCTCGGTGGCCTCCTCTTCGCGACCCAGGTGCCGCAAGCACATGCCCTGGGTGTACAAGGCGATGTTGGCCGCGCCCGGGACTCGGTCCCCTTCAATGGCTTCCTGGCCCCGCCGGAAGGCCTCCTCGAAGACGCCGAGCGACGCCAGCGCCGTGGTGGCCATTGCTGCGCCCGCGGCCTTCAGCTCGGGCTGACGCCAGACCTTTCCCTCGGGAAACTGGTTGAGCACGTCAGGCCATCGTCCGGTGCGGAAGTACAGCACGCCGCGTACGTAGTTGACCAGCTCTTCATCGAACGGTTGGCGAGGTTCGACGCCGTCGAGTAGTTTCGACGCCTCCTCGTAGCGTTTCGCTTCGGCGAGAACGGCGGCATAAGCACACGCCAGCGACTCCACGCTGGTGACGGCCAGTTTCAAAAATAACCCGTCGGAGACTTCGGGACGAAACTCCAAATCGGTGACTCCGAGGCGGCGAGTCTCCCAACCGAACGTCCTCACCGCCGACCACGCGCCGGCAAGTATCTCGATGCTCTGTTCCCCTGCCAGCATCCGCGCCAGCCAGGCATCGCACATCCCAGGATCCAGGTTGGTCGCCGTTTTGAACATTTGCGACGCAACCTGCGGGTTGTGGCTGGGTTGCAGCCCGTTGACTGAGATACCCGATGCCAACAGGCCGGCGACCATCGCATTACGGGCGCTTTCAGCGGTTGATTGCGGCCGCGTCATTGCGCTACGGGCACGCCCGCCGAGCTCTCCCGCATCTGGTCTACCGACAGCACCAGCTCATCGTCGTCGTGCAACGTACCGCTTGGCACGACCAGTAAGGGGTGAGTCGCCGGGGCAGGCAAGCTGGCGCGTACCGCGGCCAGTTGGCGTCCGGTGAGGCGGTTAAGTCCCGCCGATACCTCTTTCGGCAGCCGGCTGTCGCTGTGGTAGCGCACCCAAGCCGACACCTGAGGCCGCCCTCCACGAGAGGTGAGCCGAATGGTCAACACGGTGGCGATCGTATCGGGCCGCCACAGCTCATCCAGCGCCTCAGTGGTCATGTCTGACGGCGTCACCCAGAAGCTGGTTGCAAACCCGTTGAAATGCTTGAGGTGGCGCCATCCGGGGCGGCTCCAGGTCGGTTCCAGATCCGCCAACACAGCCTTATCCACCTCGGCGAGCTCTTCGGCGGTCAACGGCCGGGCCGCACACGTCGGTCCATCGAGGTCTTGGGCAAGCCGCTCGGTGGCCGCTACCAACGTCGAAGCCAGCGAATCGCGCGCCGCCACCGCAGCGACGTTGCGTTGCGGGTTCATCCGCAGCACCAGCCAGGTGCGGCGTACATAAGACGCGGGCCGATCACCCACCAGACCCCACTCTTCGGGCCCCCATTTGTCGAGCTTTGATAACTCGGCGGCGTTGCCGCCGAGGCGCACCTTCACCGACACGATGTCGATGTCATCAAGTTGAATATCGAACTGGCGCACGCCCTTTGCAACTGACTGCACCAGCAAGGTGGCCGGCGACGTCCGGAGGCGATGGCGCGACGACGGGTCGTCCTCACCGCCTTCCACCGCGATCACCGTGACCAGGCGGCCCTCATACTCGCGCACGCCGACCTTGTCGCGCCCGAATCGGCGCTGGTAATCCAGTGCTGGTGCGCAGCCCGCAGCCAGCGCGGTGCCCGGATCGGAGGACCAATCCCATAGCCACGTGGCCAATCCCGATGTCAGCGTGAGGCCGCGGTAAGTGACCAGGGACAGCAGTGTGACCAGCACCACGAGGCCCACACCCACCCAAAAGGCGATGTGATGCGTGCCCTGCCAGGACTGCGGGCAGTGACTGGCCACCACCATGATCATGATGTCCACCAAAAACACCGCGGTGACCCGCGGCCACGACAAAGACAACCCGAACCTGCGCTGAGCCTTCATTGCTATTGCTGCCCTGCCCTCATTGCTGTTTCCGCGATCGCTTCATCAACATCGCCGTACCAAACACTGCGCCGCCGATCAGTAACGCCCCGACCAACCCTCCGGCGGCCACCCATACCGGCACCATATCGCGGTGCGGGGCCGGCTTAGGCAGGTTCAGCGGCGCCGACAGTTGCTGCGGCGGCTTCACCGGACCTTCGGGCACATCCCAAGTCAGTGCCGCGACCGGGTCGACGACACCGTGGCCGACCTGGTTATCCACGCCACGCGCCGGCGCGTGGGCGGTACGGGTCAACCTGTTGATGACTTGGTACGCCGATAGCTGGGGGAATTTCGCGCGAACGAGCGCGGCCACCCCGGACACGATCGCGGCCGAGAAGCTGGTGCCGGACGGAACCAGCAAGGTGTTGTCCGGACCGTCAATCGCGTTGATCACTCCGTCGTCCCGGGGTGAGAGCCCCTCGACGTCCGTTCCCGGGGCAGCGATCCCCACCCACGGCCCGGCCATACTCGTCGAAGCCTGCCCCTGAGCGCTCAGCGGACGGCCATCTGTGTCGACCGCACCGACCGTCAGGACGTAGTCGCTGAACCAGGAGGGCGTCACGACCGTGGTGACGGCGTTCCAGTTGCGGGGATCGTTGGGCTGCAAGGGATCATGCGGGGGGTTCTGCTTGCAGTCCTTTTTGCTGGTGTCCCCGGCCGCGGCGACGATGACGGCGTTCTTGTCGACCGTCGCGTAGCGGACCGCGGCACCCAGCGCGCGCTGGTCGATGATGTTGCGCGCACTCATGCAGGTCACATCGGAGATGTTGATCACCGAGGCTCCCATGTCGGCGGCGTGCACGATCGCCTGCGCCATTGTCTGGACGTTGTCGATCTTCGCCTGTGTTTGCGGATCCTCGTCGCCGGTGTAGGCATCCTTGAGGCCGAAGGTCTGGCTGGACTGACGGATCGAGATGATGTCGACATCCGGGGCGATTCCGCTATAAGCGTCGGGAGCCGGCGCCGGCCCCGGCGGCGGGGGCGGTGGTGGACTGGGTGTCGGGTCCAGCGGGCGCGGGCCGCGTGGGTTGTCGACACCGACCACCCGCCGACCGCCGGAATAGCTGGGTATCGTCACCGTGCCGCCGCCGTGGTTGGCCGACGGAGCTTGCCCCTCGGGTGGTTTAGGAGGAGGCGGCGGCGGAGGAAGTCCGAACGGTCCCGGCGGAGCTTCTTCCGTGGGAGGAACCATCGTCACGGTCTGAGGCAACGGCGACAAGGTCACCGTCTGTGGCGGTGGCGCTTTCGGGGGCGGCTCGGTGGTGGGAATGGTGACAGGCCTGCGCGGTTCCGCCGCCGGCGGCGGAACCGCGCCGTTCGCCGGCGCCGCACCGATCATCGACGCCACGAGGGTGCCGTGAGCGTCGCAGTCCGACAACCCGTCACCGCCCATGACGTAGTCGCCGCCGGGGATAAGGTGCGGAAGCCTGGGGTGTGGAGTCACACCGGTATCGATGACGGCGACCTTCACCCCGGCGCCACGGCCGAACTGCCATGCCTCCTGCATGTTCAGCATGTCCATGTACTTCGGCTGCAACCGGAAATCCGTACCGGGCAACACGCCGACCTCGGTGCAGTAAGCGGTCTGCTTCATCGGCGCCGGCGGTCCGGGCGGACCATCTGGCGGCACCGCGGCCGGATCAATCGTCGGGGGCGAAATTGCGTAGGCGGGCGGTAAGCCGGCTAAGGCACCGGAGGCGAGCAGGATTGCGGCGATGGTCGCAGCGGACGCGCGACCACGCCACACCTTGCGGCTACCGGTAGCGGATTGCTGCATAGACATTCATCAGCCAGAACGCCAGCGGGAAAATCGGCATTAGGCAGAGGTACTCAATCCATTCCACAAATTTGCGGAAGAGCGGGCTGTAGATGGTGTTGGGCACCACGGCCGCAGCGGTGAGGCCGGCCGCGGGCAGCAGAACCAGGATTGCCGCGCTGATCGAGACCGCTAGCGGCGACTGCAGCACGAGCGCGTACCGCACCACCACGGCGCCGACGATGAGCACAGCGGTCCCGGCCAAGGTGATCGCCTGCCAGCGGTCGACGTATGAGCGGCCGCGGAGCATCAGGAACCCCGCGCTGAAGCCGGCCAGCAACAGCGGCAGCCAGCGTTCCCCGGTGTGCGGGTTCGACAATGCGGTCAAGGAGACCACCATCAATACGCCCAGCCCGATCAGCAAACCCGTCAGGAATGAGCGGGCCCGTTCGGCTTGCGTCAACACATCGCGGACCGATGCGGGCCCCTCCAGGACCGGAGGACCACCGTCGGAGCGCACCACGGTGGTGGGCAGGTCGGGTCGAGCCTCAAATACCCACCGGCTGGTGGCGGACGGGAACACCGGCAGGCGGATGCCGGCCAGCCGGCGCGATAGCGCTGGTGCGCCCTGGTAGACCAGCACGCACAGCAGCATAACGCAGGTCAACAGCGTCACAGCGCTGGTCATTGCGACCATTCGGGCCAGCGCCGCAATTGCTGCCACCAGGCTGACGGTGACGATCGCGGTGTAGATGCCCAGCCGTCGCCCGGTGAAGCGCAGGGCCAGCATCGCGGCAATGGTGAGCACTCCGAAGCCCAACACGGCTTGCGGGGATCCCACTCCGCCGGGCGGCGCTGCCGCCGCGGCGACCGACAGTGGGGCGAGGCTGCTCAGCAGCATGATGTCGGCAACGCGCCGATCCTGCTGCGTTTGGGCCCGCATCAACAGCAGCAACGAAACACCCAACGCCAGCACGCCGATCACCCCGGCGTAGACAGTCGGCAGCCAGGAGTTGTGGTGCCAACGCCACCAGCTCAGCAAACCGGTCGCAGCGGTCACTCCGATCGCAACCATCGATGCGCCGACTTGCAGCGCAACGACCGGGTCGATCGTGGCGAATCGCTTGCTGAGATCTGCGGCAACCGCGGTGGAGATGTGCTCGATGACTTGCGATCGGTGCTCGGTGTCTGGGATGAACCGGATCCACAACCGGTCACCGTCGTAGACGTCTTGCTCGGTCAGGGATTGGGTGGCCCGCAAAGGCGTGCCTTCCACCAGGCACAGCGCCCACCTGCCCCGCCCGGTGGCCTCTAACGGAGTCTCGCCGAGCTCCCTCAGCCGACTGTTGACCACCTTCAGCAGCGGATCGGTCATCACCGAGACGGGGGCGTTGGCGTCCAGCAGAACGCCGATCTGGACGCCCTCGCCGGCCATGACGCCGACCACGACCGCCCGCGGCTGTGAAATTCCCTCAACGTCAGGCTGTGGCGCTTCAACTACCGCAGTCATCGCCTTGCACCCCCTACCGTGGTGAATGTGTAACCCCGTGCCGCCAGTCGCGCGAGAACCTCGGTCGGACTACTTTCCGGGGCGCTGGGGCCCCCCGGAAAGCGCAGCTCGACTAATTCGAATTTCATCTGCCTCGCCTTGCGATTAAGAGTCGTGGTGACACTGGTTTTCGATTTGCTGATGCTCTAGAGAAGTATGCCGCGTTCGCTTCTCGGCCGCATGTTGAGCGAAAAAGCATTGGTAAAGTCTATGTTTCGTGCGAATGTCAGACCCTGCTGTGGGTCTTCCACTCGCCGTAGGGCAGCGTGTCCAGTACGGTCTTGACGCCCACCTGCACCAGTTGGGGGGTCGCCGGGCAGATGGCCATCCACGCCTCCCCCGAACCCGCCGTCCGTGCCTGCTGGTAGAGCGCAATGCGGCCACCCGAACCGTCCTTCAGCGACAGCACCGAGGCGCTGGGGCCCTTGGCGTCGTCACGGTACTGACGCGCGTACACCGCTACCTCGGCCGCCGGGTCTGACAACGCCTGGCCCAGCGCGGCCACCGTGGCGGCACTGATACCCATCCGCCGTAGATCGCCGCCAGAGAAGACGTTGAAACCCGACTCTTGCCACGACTTCGTCGCTTCCAGCATCTCCTCCAGCGGCACGTTGACCGCGTTGATTGCTGCAGGTTCGGCATGGTGAATCGATTCCAGGGCGTCCATCACCAACGCCGCGATCGAGGCGCTGTCCGCGATGGCGACGTCGTCGACAGTGATGTCGCTGCCAACCCGAACCGCAGACACCCAGTGCTGGCCGCGGCGGGCCAGCACCACCCGAAACTCGTTATCGGGGATGTCGCGCGAACCGGGCGGCTGATCCTCGTCGTCGACCACGCCATAGAGCAGCTTGCCCCGTGATAGCAAGGCGATGACCTCGAGGTCAGGGGCAGCGAGCACCCGCATCCGAGCTGCCACCTGCTCATTTACCTGGTCGTTTTCGACGATGCCCTGCTCGCGCATCACCGCCATTCCGGGGTGTTCGTTGAGCCAGTCATTCGAATCGGTAGATACAAATGGCCGGCACCGCAATTCCGGCGCAACGTGCCGAATGTCCAGGAGCGCCTGGAGCATCCAGAAACCGTCAACGTTGACGGTGATGTCGGTGCGGGTGCTCTGTTGGTCCATCAATACCTCAAGGGGTCAAAGTGCACGGTAACCGCAGGACGCGGCAGCACACCGGCGGGTGGTGTGCTGCCGCGCCTGAAGTTGGGGTTAGGCCCAGCTGGACCCAACGGCGCTGTCGGTGCTGGCCATGTTGCTGCCGGCGGTCTGCACCTTTTGCCCGTGGGCGTTGGCCTGCTCGTAGATCACCTGGAAGTTGCGACCCAACTGGGTGATGAACTCCTGGCACGCCACCGAACCGGCACCGCCCCAGAAGTCACCCGCAGCAAGCACATCGCGAACGATGGCCTGGTGCTCGGCCTCCAACGACGCGGCCTGGGCGCGGATCAGGGCGCCGTGGGCATCCACATCGCCGAACTGGTAATTGATCGTCATAGCGGTGTTCTCCTAACCTCTGAAATGGTACGCAACCGGGGTTTTTCCCGCTAGCTGCCGAGGATGTGCATTGAGGCCTGCTCTTGCTGCTCGTAGTTGTTGGCGTCGCGGATCAGACCGTCCCGCACTCCGTGCAGCATGTTGACGATGTTGCGGAACGCTTGATTCATCTGACCCATGGTGTCGTACGAGGTGGCCTGGGCCTGACCGCTCCAGCTGGCGCCGGCGATGTTCATCGAGGAAGCCCACATCTTGCGGGCCTCGTCCTCCACCGTCTGGGCGTGCACCTCAAAGCGGCCCGCCATTGCCCGCATCTCGTGCGGGTCGGTCATAAAACGTGTTGCCATGGTGGCTGTCTCCTTAATAAGTAACTACTTAATACGTAACTACTCAGATACTTGCTGTGGTAACGACGATGGCCGGACCGGTTACGCGCTGGCGCAACCGCCGATCCGAATTCATGAAGATGATCCCCCCTTCCCGTCAGCCGGCGGCCACCGGACGTTGCAACACGGTGAAACGGACGTCAAACTCGAACCGCGGCGTTTGAGTTGACGGAGTGCTCATGGCATGCCCGGGTGCTGTCTTGGTCCAGCCGTCCGGCCCCGGGATCATCATCGAATGCTGGGCGGTCGCGTTGGAACCGGCGTCGTCGGCGGTCCGTCCCAACCCTTTAAACCGCCAATCCGGTCAGCGGGCAGAGGCTGCGTTGGCGACCTCGGTCGCAGCGTAAGAGCCAGAACTGGTCGACAGAGTGTTCACGAACATCTCGTGAATCGCAGCGGCCTGGGCGCTCACTGCCTGGTACATCTGCGCGTGCGCGGCAAACTGAGCCGCGGTCAACGCCGACACTTCGTCAGCAGCAGCGGGTACCACCCCCGTCGTTGGGGCCGCAGCAGCTGCGTTCTGGGCGCTCATGGTCGAGCCGATAGCCTGCAGGTTCCCGGCCGCCGCAGCCAACGCCTCCGGCTGTGTGGTCACGAACGACATACTTGGTTCCTCCTTAGGTCCATCTACTCGGTCCATCTACTCTCTCTTTGCAGAGAGAGTAGATGACGGCGTCCCCCGAAGCTATTTCGGAAGCCGCCTGTTTGCAACTGTTCACGTGGCGGTAAGACGAACTCACCTTTGGTAGCGTCATAGTAACAGCGTCCGACCTCGATCGCCGGTCTTCACAGGACGGGTCGCAGCAAATAGTAAACATCCCCGTCGTCGAAAGCTGCGGGTCGGCGTATCCCGAGGTGCATCGGTCGTGACACCCCCAATAAAAATCACGTGGTGGATTAACTCGCTCCGCCCGGCAGCAACGGGCCGGCAGTGTGTTTTCGACTACGCGAAGCGTCACAGATAAGTGCCTTGGACCGTTTCAGGCGGGCGGCTGGTGAGCTGTGTCGTGACATTGCTGGTAGCAACTACAGCCAAACGAGGCTCAAGCGGGCTCGGGGCAGAGTTGACGCCGCTGATCGCCACGGTCGCGGTATTGCTGAGTCCCAGCGCGCGGTACCGACATAGCGGTCCGGTCCCGGACAATTTTGTGGAGAAAAATCCTTCCGGGAATAAAAATCTGGCCGCAAATAAAGCGCCTCGTAGCGCTCGCCAACGCAACGGGCGACCAGTAGTGCGGTAAGCCCCGTCCACGGGTGCCGACCACACAACGACGGTGGGTAGCGATAGCACCCGCCGGCCTGCCGAACCACCTGATGTGCCAGTGAGCAACGCACCCACGGGCTGGGTCGGTACTGTCCCGGCGTGCTGACACGCGGCCTAGCGCCGCGCGTTTGGCCAGGCCTCGTCGGATCGCGCAGGGTTGGCGGGGATGACGCTACCCGGCGAAGGGTGGTCGGGCCATGACGGTGGGGCGGAATCCGTAGCGGGGACCGGTACCGCCGTGCCCGCCGGCGCCCATGCCGGCCAGCGGCATGCCGCCCAGAAGGTTTCCGGGTCCGCCGGCGGCCTCGGGGGCGGCGCTGATGCTGCTGACCGGTACGGCGGCATGACTGATCGCCGCCGGAGCTGCCGTGGCCCCGGACCAGGAGACCGGCACCGACAACTTGCCGCCGATGGAGGCCGCATTGCCCAAAGCCGCCGCCGGATGGGCAGCCATGGCCCCACCACCGAGTAGGCCGCCCAGCCCGCCCAGCCCGGGCAGAGCCGTGGGGGCCGCCGCGGCTGCCGGCGCCCCGATCCACCCCAGAGTCTTGGCCATCTGAACACCGAAGTTGCCCATACCGACACTGAAGTACGGCAAACCTTCGGTGTTATAGAACAAGCTGGAGAAGGGGAGATAGGCGGTCACGAGATCCTTAAGCGAAGTGGGCGCGGTGGACGACCCGGTCAAGAGATTCAAGATCCCAGACAACGGGGTGGACGATGCCGTCGCCGCGGTAGGCGACGCTAAGCTTTGCAGCGCGCTGGGCGTTAACGAAACCACCTGGAACAGCGTGGACTGCGCGGTGCCCGCCGAGGTGCCCGTCGCGCTGGTGACCGCGGCGCTCTGGGTGGCCTGGGCGGCCGGGTTGGCGATCTGTGGTGCCGAGGTATACGGCGTCACTTTGGTCGCCGCCGCCGACTGACCCGCATAGCCATACATCGCGGTCGCATCCTGGGCCCACATCTCGCCGTACTGGGCCTCGAGTTGCGCCATCGCAGCGTTGTTTTGCCCCAACACGTTGGTCGACACCAGCTGCGCCAGCTGAGCACGATTGGCCGCCACCAGCGGCGGGGGCACCGTCGCGGCCAGCGCCGTCTCGTAGGCGGCCGCAGCCGCGCGCGCTTGGATGGCCGCCTGCTCGGCCTGCGCGGCGGTCGTACTCATCCACGTCACATGGGGAGCCACCGCCTGGGCCATCGACGCCGACGCCGGCCCCAGCCACTCCTCGCTGCTGAGCGCGGTGATCACCTTGTCATAGCCCAGCGCAGCCGAATTCAACTCCGCGGCCAGCCCGCTCCATGCCGACGCCGCAGCCATCAGCGCCCCCGACCCCGGCCCCGCATAAATCCGCGCCGAGTTAATCTCCGGCGGTATCGCCCCAAAATCCAGCACCATTGACTCCTTAACCCGTCGCGGCCGCGTTGGCCGCCTCAGTCACCGCATACGACCCCGAGCTCACGCCCAGGGTATTGACAAACATCTCGTGAATCGCCACCGCCTGAGCACTCACGCCCTGATACATCTGTCCATGCGCGGCGAACTGCGCCGCCGTCAGCGCCGACACCTCATCGGCGGCAGCCGGCACCACCCCCGTCGTTGGGGCCGCCGCCGCAGCATTCTGAGCGCTCAGCGTCGAACCAATACTCTGCAAACTGCCCGCCGCAACCGCCAACGCCTCTGGCTGCGTAGTCACAAACGCCATCTAAAATTCCTCCCCAACCGTCACGCTCGATGACCTTCTGGGAATGTTTTGCTGCTGAAACTCACCGCAGACATAGCTCGGTAGTGAGAATAATCGGATCAGACGGTTCTCGTCTCCGTAGTGCCTACTGTTCATTGGTGGACAACTGATGTTCATCTGGGGCTCTTTCCTATCCAGCCGACGGCGGGCGTGTCAGCACGCTGTAACGGAACCCGTATTTGTTGACGTAGCCGGCGGCGCCGCGCCGGCCGGTGGCGCCCATTGGCATTCCGCGTAGCAGGGCGTTGCCTGGTGCGCCTGTCGCGGCGGCGGGGTGGATGGAAGTGCCCTCCACTTCGGCGGCAGTCGCGGGGCTTACCGCCGAGGTCAGCGTGGCCCACTGCGGCGGAACCGACAACATCCCCACCCTGCCTGCCTGGGCCGTGCTCGCCGACACCGCTCCGCCACCAATCTCGCTGAAGCCCAAATGCGCAAACTGCGGCGTCGGGAACCAGGCACCACCTACACCGACGGTTGTACCTCCGGGCCCGAAGGTCAACTGCTGCCCTATCCCCCAACCAAAGTTTCCTACGCCCACCCCGAAATAGGCCTGCAGGGTCTGCTTGAAGAACGCGGTGTTGAAATCGTTGATTGTCTTCCAGTCAATGCTTGAGGTAGTCAGCAGCCCTGACGCGGTGCTGGGTGAAGTGGATGCCACAGCCGACAATGAAAGTTGCTGCAGCGCTTGAGGCACTGTGGTGGCGGAGACCAGCTGCGAGGTCGTGGCCGCGGTGGTCTGCCCGGAGTTGCCAGCCGGCGTGGCGGCGGCTTCGGTAACCGCGAGAACCTGGTCGGTCAATCCGTGCGGGGTGGTGGTATTCGGCGGTGATGGGAACGGGGTGAACTGCGAAGCGATCGCCGACGACCCGGCGTAGCCGTACATCGCCGCGGCGTCCTGGGCCCACATTTCCATGTACTGGGCCTCGGTCGCCGCGATCGCCGGGGTGTTCTGCCCGAAGAAATTGGTCGCGATCAGCGTCATCAACAAAACCCGGTTGGCCGCGATCACCGGCGGGGGCACCGTCATCGCAAACGCGGTCTCATAGGCCCCCGCAGCCGCCCGGGCCTGGCTGGCCGTCTGCTCAGCCTGGGCCGCCACCCCACTCAGCCACGTCACGAATGGCACCACCGCCGACACCATCGACGCCGACGCGGGTCCCACCCATGGCGCGCTGGTCAGCTCCGAGACCACCGAACTGTAGCCGCTAGCCGCTGTGCCCAGTTCTGCCGCAAGCTCATCCCAGGCCGTCGCGGCAACCATCAAGGGCTCCGAGCCCGGACCCGCATATATGCGACCGGAATTGATTTCGGGCGGTAAAGCCCCGAAGTCAAACACCGTGTCCTCCTTACTTGGCCGTGATCGCGCTGGCCATCTCGGCTGTCACATAGGAACCATTGGCGGCCGTGGCCACGATCTCGTCATCAATCGTGACGGGCTGGGCCGCTGATCGCATGGGGGAAGCGCCTCTCACAGCTTAGTCACAGCGTAGTTACAGTTGACTCGGATCGTTCGGCCAGCAAAAACCCAGTCGTCGGGCAAGCCGAGGCATTCTGATGCACCCGTTCGCTGTGCCCGGATAGGTGGTCCCGCCACCAGCATTCCCAGGCATGCACCAGCGAACGACATGCGCATTCTTTTCTCCATAACCCCCACGGTGAGCACCGAGCGACAGCTCGCGTGTGGCCGAGCTGCCGCTCGCCGATGAGATTAGTTCGTTACACCGGACACGCCAAAGCGCGATGCCAACTGTTCATTCCAGGCCAGTCACCGTTTATTCCCCGTCAACTTCTGTTCATTTACGGCGCCCAATTGTTCATCCACGGTTTGCTTATAGGCTCAACTGAACGATCACCGGCCGGACTCACCACTCCGTGTGCGCCGTTGCGCCGTCAGTCCTCTTCGATAATCAGCGCCATTTCCGGGCAGGAAGCCACACCGTCGCGCGTCAATTGCTCATCCTCGGGCCTCACCTCGCGCTCTTCGAGGATCGAATAGCCCGAGTCATCGATCGGGAACAGGTCCGGATCGACGGCGTAGCACTGGGCGTGGCCCACGCATTTCGACTTTTCGAGACGAACCCTCACAGAGTTTCCTCCTCGACAGCTCCGCGGAATAAGCAAGACGCACTTGACGAATCGATACCTAGATTAGTCGGTCGGTAAAGTCTAGGACGTGGTCGCCAACCGATGCCGGCCACGTCAACCTCGCATTAGTCCTACAGCCGGATCGGTGCTCCTTTGTCGCTCATGCGATATTGGTGTGCCACGGGAACCGGTGACGACAAAGTTTCCAAGCACGACGTGGTTAACGTCGGGGATTAGCAAACAAAAGACAGACAAGCGGAAGATCAAGGCGCATGAGCACTCTTGGCGAAGGCCAGCCAGGCACGTTCTACCTGCCGCGGCTTGAATACTCCAAGTTACCGATGGCCGCCGACCGAGGTGTCGGATGGAAGACGTTGCGAGACGCCGGGCCGGTGGTGTTCATGAACGGCTTCTATTATTTGACACGCCGCGAGGATGTGCTTGCTGCGCTGCGCAACCCCAAAGTGTTCTCATCACGACTGGCGCTTCAGCCCCCCGGTAGCCCGTTGCCCGTCGTCCCGCTGGCGTTCGACCCGCCGGAGCACACCCGCTACCGCAAAATCCTGCAACCATACTTCAGCCCCCACGCATTGAGTAAGTCACGGCCGGTGCTGGAGCGCCACGCCGTTGACATGATCGGTGCCCTTGCCAGCCGCGGCGAATGCGAAGTCATGGCAGATTTCGCGCGGCTGTATCCGTTTCAGGTGTTCATGGACCTCTACGGTCTACCGCTTCAGGATCGTGATCGGGTGATCGCCTGGAAGGACGCCGTCGTCGCCGACAAGCCCTATCTCACCAAGGCCGACCTCGACCAGGGACACGAGCTGTTGGCGTATCTCACCGAGGCGATCCAGCAACGCCGCCAAAACCCGGGCTCCGATATGTTGTCGCAAGTGATGACGGGCCCGGGCGAGTTCAGTGATCTCGAACTGCTGGGCATGAGCCACCTGTTGATCCTCGCGGGTCTGGACACGGTGACGGCGGCGATCGGATTCTCTCTCTTCGAACTGGCGCGCAGACCTGAGCTGCGCGCCGCGCTTCGCGATAATCCCAAACAGATAAGGGTTTTCGTCGAAGAGATCGTCCGGCTGGAACCGTCGGCGCCGGTCGCGCCCCGGGTGACCACCGAATTCGTCGAGGTCGGCGGCATGACGTTACCCCCGGGCACACCGGTGCGGTTGTGCATGGCCGCGGTCAACCGCGACGGCAGCGACGCGATGTCGACCGACGAGCTGGTCATGGACGGAAAGGTGCACCGACACTGGGGATTTGGCGGCGGACCGCACCGGTGCCTGGGTTCTCATCTGGGGCGGATAGAACTGACCGTGGTCGTCGGAGAGTGGCTCAAGCAAATCCCCGACTTTGAACTGCCGTCGGATTACACCCCCGAAATCAGGTTTCCGTCAAAGACTTTTGCGCTCAAGGGATTGCCGCTGCGCTGGGGCTGATCGAGTCAACCCGGCGCAGCGGCAGCCGTCTTACTTGCGCAATTCGGTCGCAGCCACCTGCACGAACACGCCGGTGTCCTCGGCCATCAGCAAGCCTCGACCACGGGGCAGCGGACCACCCTTCATCTTGCCGCGGATGAAGCCCTCGTCGGGGTCGGCGTCCATCACCAGCAATGGTGCATTCGCCTGGTGCAGTGCCCGCAACAAGGGGTCGCTGCCCGCCGAAGACCAGCCGCCGAACGTGCGCGTGACGATCACATGCAAGCCGACGTCGGCGGCCCTGGTCACCCAGGGAGCGGCCTTATGCAGCGGCGAATCGAAACCTGCTGGTAGCTGCTGGATGTCGTCGACGATCAGGAAGATCTCCGGCCCGCTCCACCACGACCGCGACAACAACTCTTCGGCGGACAAACCGGGCGGTGGTTCGCGGCCGGCCAAGACCGCTGCCAGCTCACCCATCATCGCCTGCACGCCGTCGAGGTTGTAGGCGAACTTCTCCACATAGTCGGAGCCGAGCGTGGTCAGGAGCTGACGGCGCGGGTCCACCAGCCACACCTGCGCCGAGGGCTGCCCGGCAGGGGGCGTCGGCGCAGGTGTGGCTCCCGGCGCGTACAGCCGGCCGATTTCGGACATGATGGTGGCCAACGTCGTGGTACGCCCACATTCGCGTCGGCCCGTCACCATCAAGTGCGCATTCTCGGCGAAATTGAGATAGACCGGCGCCAAGTCCAATTCCGAAATGGCCCAGGCGATTCCGCCCGCACCGACTCCCTGCCGGGTGTCCCGGGCAGCCAGCCCCCGAAGTTGTTCTACGCCGAACGTCGCCGGCAAGCGGCGCACCGGCGTGGCCTGGCCGCTCGCGAGCCGACTGACCGCTTCCACGATGCTGTCGGACTCGAACACGTTGTTGGGGGTGCTGGCCAGCGCGGGCCGGCCCACCAACGTGTGCAGACCAGCCTGCGGGTCGGAGTCGAGTCGGACATAGTTGACCGCAACCATGCCGCGGCCCGGCTTGACCGGAACATCCTTGGCGAACCGGGAACGCACCAGCTTGGCGTCTTCCACTGCGGCCAGTCGCAACTCGACCCGGGAACCGAAACCACTGCGCACCGGCGGCCGCAGCTCCGATTCGCGATCGGCGGTGACCACCACGTGCACCCCGAACGAAGGGCCCTGGTTGATGATCACGTTCACCTGCTCGATCAGCACCTCGTTTTCCTCGGCCAACGCCCGGTAGTTGTCAACCACCAGGTAGACGTCGCCGAACCCATCGTTCGGCACCGGACCGGGCTCACCGCCGAACTTGCGCCGCCGGAACACCTCCATCGAGGCGATTCCGTATTCGAGGAAGCTGCGCTTGCGCTCGCGCACCAAAGCCAACAGTTCGGCAACCGTGCGGCGTACACCGTACGGGTCGGTCGGACCGGCTACCTCACCCACGTGGGGCAACCGGGCGACAGTGGTTAACGCGGTGCTGCTGTAGGCCAGGCAGTAGAACTGGACCTGTTGGGGCGTGTGGGTCAGTGCGGCCGAGCAGATCAGGGTCTGCAGCGCAGTGGTTTTGCCCGAACCACCGGAGCCCAGAATCAGGACGTTGGCGCCAGGCCCCGAGGTGTCGACCGTCCACGGCGGCTGGTCATGCTTGAAGGGGCGGTCAATGATCCCGATCGGGAACACCAGATCCTTGGCGGCACCGTAGTCTTGCTGCCACGGGTGACCGAGGAACCGGTTGACCAACTCATCGATGGCGACGGGCCGGTTCAGCGGCGGCTGCCACAATCGGTAGGGCTCGAACGGGATCTTGCGCAGCTGATCGATGATCACCGTGCCGACCTTCGGTACCCGGATCCCCTCGATGTCCTCGTCGTCCTCACCCTCGGCGCGCGCCGCCTCGAGCGCCTCACCGTTCGGGAGCACCGCCGGGGTGATAACGTCCGGTCCCCCGACGCTGACTTCCAGTGGGGTAAACGAGTTGGTGAACAACTGCGGGCGAACGTAGTCGATACTGTGCACCAGCGCCGGCGCTTCCTCGCCGTCCTCGGTGAGCCCGCGGGGAAAGTAGTCGCGCCACAGAAACTCGGCCTGGAACCGGACGACGTCTTCCAGGCTGCGACGGAAGTAGCCCAGACCTGCCTGGGCCGGCAGGTTCACCGCATTCGGCACACCGGCCGCCTGCGCCGCCCCGGCGGTACGCGCTTTCAGCACCAACCGGTAACCCATGTTCTCCATGAGTTTTTCAGCGCGGCTCTCAATGGTCTGCGACGCCATCATCAGGTGAATCCAGTAGGCGCGGCCCTGCCGACCGATCGAGTCCAGAACGTCGACCGCCGTCGGCATGATGCGGAACCATTCGTAGAACTCGTCGATGACCACCACGAGCATCGGCAGCGGTGCCATGTCCTGGCCGCGTGCCCGCATCCTGGCCCGTACCGAGTTGTACTCCTTGGCGTCGTCGACGCCGGCGCTGTCGCATATCGCCTTGCGGCGGGCGATTTCGCCCCACAGCGCGTCCAGGAAGCGCTCCATCAGCGCCTGGTCTTCTTCCAGGTCGGTAATGATCCGGGACACGTGCGGTACCCCGGCGAACGGCTTGACCGCCGACCCACCCTTGAGGTCGGCCAACACGAACTGCAGCTCCTCCGGCGGGTGGCTGAGCATCAGCGATTCGATCACGGTTCGCACCAGCGTCGACTTACCCGAACCCGTCGTCCCGGACATGACTCCGTGCGGTCCATCGCCGCCTTCGTCCAGCGACTTCATGTCCAAAAACAGCAGCTCGCCGTTGTCAGAGCGATTACCGAACGGTGCCCGCAACCGCGACCGGCCCATCGTGTCGGTGCGGCTGTCCCACAGCGACTCGAAGTCGATATCGCCCGGATCGTCAATTCCGTAGTAAGACAAGATGTCTCGGGCACCGATATGTGCTACTCGCTGGCCGATCTCTTCGTAGGCCGCGGCGAGCCGCCAGTGCGCGAGTTTCTGCGCGAACTCCTCTGCCTCGGGGACGCTGAGGTGATCGGTGAGAGCGAAGAACCAAGGCTTCTCGTCGATCACCATCCAAGTGTCGCGGTCGCGGGGTAGCGCCTCAATCACGCCCATCTTGTCGAACCGCAATGTCCGCTCCGGGACGGCTGTCCACATCGAAGAGCCGGTCAAGTCGAAGAATGTCACTCCGTCGACACCGTCGGTGCTGATGACGTATTCCCATTGCGGGTCAACGACATCGGCGATGATCACGGTGTGAGGCGTCGGGGTCTGCGCCGACGAACTGGCATGTCGAGGCGTGAATGACCCACGGCCGGCGAACAATTCGGCTTGCTCGGCAGCGAACTCACGCACCGAGCTGTAGACCATCCGCGCATTCCCCGCTGCGTCCTGACGCCGCGGGTCACCGAAGTGGGGAAGCCACTTCACCCAGTCCCATTGGTCCAGATCCGAACTGACCACGATCATTTGCACGTGGTCGGGCCCGTGCGAGAACGCCAGCTGGCAGATGATCGCCCGCATCAATCCCAACGCCCGCTCGCGCTCTCCAACGAGCGCGTACCAGGGTTCGACCAGCAGCGAAATCATCTTGGGCAGGTTGTAGACGACGCTTTGATAGCGCCCGAACTCCTGAAGCGCCTTACCCGTTACCGGCTCCAGCTCGATGTCGGTCGGCATGTTCTGGGGCTCACCCCAGGTCACCTCGGGACGCGTCATGCCGACGCCGATCCGGACGACACCGAAGTTGAGGTCCTTACCGTCGGGCTTGCGTTCCCACATGCGCGACGACCCAACCGCCGCGGTCAGCGTGGTGGGAGCCGGGTGGAACCACCGGTAGTTGGCGTCCATGCTGTCGGCCGACTCGTGGGCGGTCTCGCGCAGCATGTCCAGCATCAACATGAACTGGGCGCGCATCGCGTCCAATTTGGGCCGGCTCATCTGCTGCTGCCCGCCGAACCGGCCACCGAACATCATCATCGCGACGCCACCGATCATGAAGATCGGGAAAATCGAGCCGGCGCCCCCGAACACGTGTGAGCCGCTGGCGAAGGTCATGGCGACCATGCCGATCAGCAGGCCGACCACCACGACGCCCACCACAATCAGCCACCACGGCTTGCCCTCCGGTGGCGGAATGCTCAACGGCGTCGGAAGGACGATGTTCTCCGGCTTGATTACCGGAGGCTTCTCCGGTGTCGGCCGTGCAAACCCACGTTTCACTTAGGTACCACCAACTCTGCAGGGGACATATCCATCGGTAGGGTGTCGTGCTCCACGAGCGCATCCGCGCGTGACAAGGTCGGACCTTGGGGAAGCAGCCGCAGCGCCACCCACGGCGCCAGGCTCGGTTTGGTCTTCAGGCCCAACGCCTCACGTACATCGCGTGTGTCGTCGACTCCGAACCGGGCGCCCGCATCCGTCAGCCACCACAGCGATTCCGTCGTCTTGGCACCAGGATCGTTGCCCGTGACGGCCACGAAGTTCGCATAGTCGGGGCCGAAGTAGACCTGGTCGGCTTCGCGGCCGGTCGTGTCGGCCTTGACCAGCGACACCACCTTGCTCATGTTCTTCGATGCGACCGGAATGGTCGCCCCGGACACGACCTGGACGCGGGCCCGGTTTTCACCGGAGGTCTTCTGCCACCACCAGCAGGTCGCTGGATTCTCGCGGATATCCATCACGTTCAACGGGGCATCCGGGTAGGAGGACAGATCCAGCTTGTTGACCACTGGCATCTTCGCCAGCGCGGACGGTTCGACGGTCACCGGTTTGGTGTTGCCCGGGCCGGCGTTCTGCAGGATCTGGGCGACCAACGGTGGCAGCGTCTGTACGCCATCGGCCAGCACCAATGAATATTGTTGTGGCCCGCTGATTTGAGGTGTGACGATCACCGTGCCCACCGGGCCGGGCGCTCCCGGGAATGAGGCCGGAGTGCCCGCGTCCTGCACTTCCGGCACCGTCAGCTCGGGCCCCACCGGCATCGCGTCGAACAAGGCGCGGCTCATCGGCTTCGCCATGCTGACTTGCTCTGGCGTCAGCCCCAGCGGTAACAACACCGATCGGTTCTTCGCGTCGATACGTGAGCGGCGTCCCTCTCGGATCACCCAGGCATCCCCGCCGTAGCTCAGCACCACAGCATCCGACCCCTTCAGTACCCGACGGTGCCCGCTGAGGTCCGGGGTGCCATCGATCACCGTCACGGTCACCCCGGACGGCGCCCCGACGCCGGTCGAGGTGGCCACGGTGTCGCACACCAGCCACGACGAGGTGGCCGGACCCGTAGGATGGAAACTCGACGGTGCACCCGGGATCCCCACCAGCGGACCGCGCGGCAGGTTGGCGATTTGGCTTGACCGAACCAGGTGCGGGTTGTCCGGCCGCCCGGTGATCAGGCGCGCCGATGCGAGGTTCAGCGCCGGGTACAACTTGTCACCCACGTGGACGTACAGCGCGCCCGAGTCGCGGTCCGCGATGATCGGCGACTCGTTGACCTGCCCGGACGGGCTGATGAACGACCACAGCAGTGCGCCCAGGCAGATCACGAGGGCTGCCGAGACCGACGCCACCAAGGACAAGGTCTGACGCCGTCCGGGCTCGACCTCCATGCGGACGCGCCATCGGGTCAACGCCATTGCGGTGCGGCGAGCAAGGAACTGGTAGCCGGTCACCTGGGTCCGCGTTGACAACCCGAGGCCGTACCCCGACCCGCGCTGCCCGCGACTCTCTTCCGCCACGCTAATTCACCATCCGGTCTGCTAAAACGCCTGGATATTGTCCATTGCGCGAATTACATCGACAACCGTAAGGCACCCGTAGCGACCTCGCCACGCAGCGCCGTGCGCGTTCACTTCTACGTCTCATTATGTGCATGTATCCGGCCGCGATCTCCTCGCCAGAGCCGCCGGTGGCGGCAGCAGCGGCATGCGCCACTGAGCTGGCACTTTACTGTTTCCCCACTGATCCCCGACCGGATTTCTTTTGTGCTCCCAAAGGCATCGTAATGGCGGATGGCCGACTCGTCCTGTCGAGCGTCCGCCTGCAGCGAACGCGTTGCTGAGCTGCGCACCAAAGGGGTGAAAGTTCGCTGTCCAGCAAAACGAGCGGTGACCCGGTCCCGCCATGTCGTCCCGCTCTGCCCTGACAAGCGGCCCGTCACCACAAGGGCCCGAGTCGTCAACCGGCGAATCCTGGCAGCAAGATGGGCGGCATGACTGAGCTCGCGCCCTCGCTGGTCGAACTTGCCAGGAGACACGGCATCGCGACCGAGTACGAGGACTGGACCGGCTGGCGGGTGCCGGTCTCCGAGACCACGCTGGTGGCGGTGCTCGCCGCGCTCGGCGTGCCCGCCAGCACCGAACAGGAACGCAACGTGGCCCTGACCTCGCTGCTGCGGTCGTATTGGGCGCGTCGGCTGCCCGCGACCATCGTCGGGCGCACCGGTGCGCAGACGCGGTTTTGGGTGCATGTGACCCACGGTGATCCCGCTGAGGTGTGGTTGCAGCTCGAGGACGGCACGGTGCGTGGCGGGATTCAACAGGTCGACAATTTCACCCCGCCGTTCGATCTGGACGGGCGCTGGGTCGGTGAAGCCAGCTTCGTCCTGCCCGCTGACCTGCCGTTGGGCTACCACCGGGTGCACCTGCGTTCTGGCGATTACGAGACCAGCGCCGCGCTGATCATGACGCCGGATTGGCTCGGGCTGCCCGAGCAGCTTGGCGCCCGCCGCGCCTGGGGTCTGGCCGTTCAGCTATACAGCGTGCGGTCCCGGCAGTCGTGGGGCGTCGGCGATCTGGCCGATCTGACTGACCTCGCGGTATGGTCGGCGTCCCGCCATGGCGCCGACCATGTACTGGTCAATCCGCTGCACGCGGCAGCGCCTTCTGGTCCGACGAGCCCAATGGAGCCGTCGCCCTATCTGCCGACATCGCGGCGCTTCGTCAACCCGATTTATCTTCACGTTGAGGCGATCCCTGAATTCGCCGACCTACCCAAGCGCGGCCAGGTGCGGCGGCTGCGGTCAGAAGTCCAACAGCGAGCCCGCCGACTCGACGCCATCGACCGCGACAGCGCGTGGGCGGCCAAGCGCGCGGCGCTCGAGCTGCTGCATCGGGTGCCGCGATCGGCGGGCCGTGAGCTGTCGTACGCGGCCTTCCGCGACCGCGAGGGCCGCGCGCTCGACGACTTCGCCACCTGGTGTGCGCTGGCCGAAAAGTACGGCGGCGACTGGCACCACTGGCCGGAACCACTACAGCATCCCGACGCTGCCGGTGTCGCCGGCTTCGTCGAAAAGCACTCGGAGGCTGTGGATTTCCACCGGTGGTTGCAGTGGCAACTCGACGAGCAACTCGCCTCGGCGCAGTCGCAGGCGATACGGGCGGGAATGGCGTTAGGCATCATGGGAGACCTGGCCGTCGGCGTGCACCCTAACGGCGCCGACGCCTGGGCTTTGCAGGATGTGATGGCGCCGGGCGCGACCGCCGGTGCGCCGCCGGACGAGTTCAATCAGCTCGGACAAGACTGGTCCCAGCCGCCGTGGCGACCCGACCGGCTCGATGCCCACGAGTATCGACCCTTTCGCGCACTGATCCGTGCCGTGCTACGGCATGCCGGCGGGATACGCATCGACCACATCATCGGATTGTTCCGGCTCTGGTGGATCCCGAACGGTGCGCCGCCCACCCAGGGCACCTACGTGCGCTACGACCACGAAGCGATGATCGGCATCGTCGCCCTGGAAGCACATCGGGCCGGCGCGGTGGTGGTCGGCGAGGATCTCGGCACAGTCGAACCATGGGTGCGCGACTACCTACTATTACGCGGCCTGCTGGGCACCTCGATCCTCTGGTTCGAGCTGGACCGGGACGGAAATGGTGGCCCGCTGCCGGCCGAGCGCTGGCGGGAGTACTGCCTGTCCTCGGTCACCACCCATGATCTGCCGCCGACCGCCGGCTACCTGGCGGGTGACCATGTGCGGCTGCGCGAGTCCCTGGGATTGCTGACCCGGCCCGTCGAGGAAGAGCTCGAGTCCGACCGGGCCGAGCTGGCCGCGTGGATGGCCGAGCTGCGCCGGGTTGGGTTGCTTGGCGACGGCGAAGACGACCCAGAGCTGATCGTCCTCGCTCTCTATCGGTATCTGGGCCGGACGCCATCGCGGCTGTTGGGCGTGTCGCTGACCGACGCGGTTGGTGACCGCCGGACCCAGAATCAGCCCGGCACCACCGACGAATATCCGAACTGGCGAGTTCCGCTCACCGGCCCCGACGGCCGCCAGGTGATGCTCGAGGACGTGTTCACCGATCGCCGGGCGGCCACCCTGGCCGAGGCTGTGCGTGCCGCGATCGCGCCTGCGCCCGTCCGCAGCATGACCTGTTAGCTGCCCTGTTAGTTGCCCTGTTAGCTTCGAAGGCCATGAAGGTCTCAGTCGTGGCGCCGGTTGCCGACGGTGTCACCGCGGACCCCGACTGGATGGTGAGCTTCGCGGGCCACCTCGAGCTGTGCGGGTTCGAATCGATCGTCGTCGTCGAGCACACCGTGCTGGTCACTCGGTACGAGAGTGTCTACCCCTATGACAGTTCCGGCCGAGTCGGGCTGGCGGCTGACTGCCCCATCCCGGACCCGCTCGATCTGCTGGCGTTTCTGGCGGGCCATACCACCAGGCTCGGGTTGGCCACCGGGGTGTTGGTACTGCCCAACCATCATCCGGTGGTGCTCGCCAAGCGGGCTGCCACCGTTGATGCGTTGTCGGGCGGAAGACTGCGGCTGTGCGTGGGCGTGGGATGGCTCAAAGAAGAGTTGCAGGCGTGCGGTGCGGAGTTCGACAGCCGGGGCAGACGGGCCGACGAGCAGTTGGCTGTCTTGCGGGCATTGTGGGCCGACCAGCCCAACGGGGCGTCTTACCACGGCGAGTTCTTCAGCTTCGATGACGTCATGTGCTACCCCAAACCCCTTGCCGGCGAGAAACTTTCCGTCCACATCGGCGGGCATAGCCCGGCGGCCGCGCGCCGCGCCGGACGTTTCGGCGACGGCTTCCAGCCGCTTGGCGTGACTGGCCCGCAACTGGCGTCATTGATCGCGCTCATGCGCGAAGAGGCGTCCACGGCGGGTCGCGATCCGGCGGCGCTGGAAGTATCACTGGGCCATATGGTTACCAAGATCGATGCCGAGCGCGCGGCCAGCCTGATTGATCAGGGCGCCGACCGGATTGTGTTGGCCATGCCGCGGACCACCGACATCGAGCAGGCCAAAGACATCTTGTCGGCATGTGCGCAACGGCTGTCATTAGGCTCGTGAGCCGGTTTACACTGCGATGACCCCTTCAGCCGATGTTCGAACGGCCCTCAGCGATCTGGTGCAGCGATATGCGGCCAACGTCGATGATCGCCAATTCGACGCTGTCGCAGAGCTTTTCACTGCCGTAGCCGAGCTGACGGTGCCTGAGCCACCGGCTGCGCTGGAGCCGGTCCATTTGCACCGCGGTCAGGGGGCCATCGCCGCCGCGGTCGCCGCCGTCGCCACGGTCGCCCGTACCGAGCACGCGATCATCGGTGAGGTTTATGACGAGGGCCCACGGCCGGGTACCGCCAGAGGGCGCATTGCGTGCATCGCGCACCACTGGAACCAGCGTGGGGATGAGGTGGTGGATGTGGTGTGGCATCTGCGCTACGACGACGAGTACGCGCTGACCGATGCGGGCTGGCGGATCAACCGCCGGGCCTTGACGGTCAATGCCATCGAGACCCGGCCGGTGCGCCGGCTGCTACCACGCGACCCGGCCTAGCGGGCCTTCCGGCGGCCCTTTCGACGCCGTAGCCACCGCGCCCTGTAGCGGCGAGGTTGCCCCGAAGTCGTTTGTCCAGACGGCATTCCGGGTAGCACCAAGGAATCGGTCGAACGGAAGTGACAGCAGAGGAGACGCCCATGAGGCACGGCCCTGTCGACCATGATCGGACGACTCGTCAATATACGGACGAATCGGTGCAGGATTCGGAGCGAACGCCCGGGCTTGTCGTTGTCGGGGCCGCTGTTTTGGCGTTCGTAGTGTGCGTGACCAATTTTGGTCTCGGTGAGGCCGGCGCGGGCGTTGCCGCCGCAATCGTCGCCCTGCTGACCTTTGGAGCAGGTCTTTCCTGGCTTGCCATGGACCGCAGGCGGATTCGGCAAGCCGAACGGGAATGGCTGATCAGCCACCCGGCTCGGTAGTGACTACTTCAAGTTAGCGAGGTTGTTCACTGACTTCCGCACGTCAGATTTGATGACTCTGGCGACCAACCCTCCGATCAGCCCGCTGAGCAAGCCGCCTTTGAGGTCGGCGGTGAGATGGAAATTCGATCCGGAATGGTTCGCAGCGACGGTCATCGCTACTGCGAGCCGAATCCCGCCGCGGCCGCGACCTTGCAGCTCAATTGATTTCGGCTCGTCATAACGGCTGACCGTCCAGTGAATGACGTTGCGGAACCCCTTGACCTTGACGCACGACGAGATGCAGGTGCCCTCTTCGATCGTTGACGGAACCGGGCCGCGCCACCCGCCGAAAATCGTCATCCACTCGTCGAATCGACTCAGGTCGGAAGCCAGCTTCCAGGCGCCCTCCGGTTCCACATCCGACGACATCGAAACATCTACTTGTGCCAAGTCTTGTCCGCTTCTCCCCAGACGATGACCAAAGTTGCCGCCAGCACGGCAAACCGCGGACTGACGCCCGTCGCACCGTGAATGTGGGTACAACCTTCCAGCTACATACCCCGATGGACCCCGGGCTATGCGTCCCCTTGGCTCCCTAGGGCCAGGCCTGTTCCAGCTGGTGGGCTACGTCGATGATTTGCGCGGCTTGCGAGTGGGGTGCGTCGATTTCTTCGGCGACATACTGGGCGATGAATCGCCGGATCTCACCATCAACGCCTGCCAGGATGCGCAATACCTCGCCGCGGATGGACTTCGACGACACATTGACGGTGATATCGGAAGGCCGCGGTTTCGCGACATCGACGATCAGCAGCAGCGGCTCGGCTGCTCGTGCTGTAGCGCGCAATGCGATGTCTCCGGAAACCACAAACCGCTGCTTATCCACCCACAAGTCGACGAGCAGATCGATCGACAGCGGGATGTGGATGATGAACGTGATGCTGTCGCCCAGACGACGCGTGACTCGGGGGTCTTGAATCTTGACATTCGCGCTGACCTTGGCAATCTTGCCCGGGCCCTGAGCAATCGGCTCCATGGCGAACTCGCTGCCGGCGATATCGGCGAACGCGGCGGCGACACGGTCGGGAGTGACAGCGACCTCGAAGAAATTGCGGCCAAACTCTTCGTAGGTGACATAATCGTGATTCTGCATAGGCTTATACCGTCTCACGTAACCTGCCGGAACGGTCGCTGATCTGCCCGCGTCGCAGGATTTTCGCGTCACATACCTACCTGATAGGACGACGAACCGATCGGTACTCGACAGTGCGATCTGCGTCGATCCCGTTAATTTGTGAACCACACCACATGCGGGGGGCTTCGATTCGGTGTGACGGGCGGTGGCCTGGGAGGATAGATGGCTTGGAGGTGTTTGGAGTCTAATGTGCGCCCAGGAACTTACTGAGCAGCGCTCGGCCCTATCCCGGGTGGAGGGGCTGCTCACTTGGCTCGGCGGCGGACACTGGCGCGAACTCGGTGAGCGCCGCGAGCGGTCCACCCATGCCGTCGCTGGCGCAGTGGTGTTGTTCGGAGCCGTGCTGGCCTGGCTGGTGACGAGCTTGGCCGTGAGCGAGTCAGCACGCTGGTCGGTGCTTGCCATCGTTCCGCTGACCCTTGTCTTCGGCCTGCTGGTCGGTGCGGTGACCCGCGGCACCGCCAGCGGGCCTGACCGAGGCCGGCCCGGCATTGCGGGACGCGCGGCGGTCGCGGTGGCGGTCGGCGTTGTCGTCGGTGAACTCGCCGCGCTCGTCGTGTTCTCCGGCTCGATCGACCACCGTCTCGACGAATTGGTCTTGCGCAACGCCGACTCGACGCCAGCCGTCGCGCAGGCGTCGGCGTCCCTCCAACAGACCCGAGATGCACGCAGTGCGCTCGACAACGCCGTCGAACAGGCTCGCGAGCACCAGGACAAGGCCTTGATCGTCGCGCGCTGCGAATACAACCCCACGCCGGGTTGCCCACAGACCCGGATCACCGGCGTTCCCGGCGCCGGGCCCGAAACACGAACGGCAAACGAGCTTCTCGCAGACGCGCAGCATGAACTGGACAATGCGTTAGCGGCTCGGGACCGACAAGCACCCGAGTTGGACACCAAGATCTCCCGCGAGGAGCAGGCCCTCACCCAGGCACGCCAAGGCGTGGTCGCGGATGCCGGTCAGGGCCTCGGCGCACGCTGGGTCGCCATGAACGACCTCACGCTCGCCAGCATCGGGGCCCTGATGCTGCGGCTGCTGACGATCGCGTTTTTCGTGCTGCTTTACCTACTGCCCCTGATCCTGGGGCTGTGGCGCGGCGAGACAACCCACGATCGCCGTGCGATGGCGCGCGCCGAGCGCGAACGCGGCGAACTCAAGGCTGACACCGCGATCGCGATCAAGCGGGCCGAGGTTCGCCGTGCGGCCGAAATCATGTGGGCCGAGCACCAACTTACGCAGGCCCGGCTTGCTATCGAGGCTCAGACGGAAATCGACCGCGAACACCAGCGGCGCCGTGTCCTGGAAGCTTTCGAGGGTCCGGTGCGCGCGTCGTCGCAGCGTACCTTCGAGCCAGTGGAGGAAGACATGTATCTGCCGATCGCCGCGGAAGCGGAGGCGGCCAGCCGAGCGGTCACCCAACTGCCTGCTGACGCGCAGACTGCCGACGTTGAAACTCCAGACATCGCGGAGAAGTTGCCGGCACAAGTCCAGCCAGGCGGCGAGGTTGAGCCGCACGATGAGCGCGGGACGCCGTTGATCCCGTCGATTCCAGACGCCACCAAGGCTGCGGCGCGCTGGATTCGACCGTTGGTACCGCCGTTCGTCGCGCGGGTGATCGACACCACGACTCAGCCGCTGCGCACCGCGCGTCAGGTGTTCGAAGAGGTCGAGGAAATCACGTTTTCGCTCAAGCGCACCCGCAAAGTGACCGTCAACTCCGAAAGCTCCGACACCGGCGATCAGCCGCCGCGCCAATCCGCGACTACCGAAACCCCGTCCCCTACCGGCGGCCTTGTCGTCGACTCCGTACGCGACTACTGCGGCCAGCCGACCCACCAGCAGGCAGGTGGCAACGAGCAGTACTCCTCGTTGCAGCGGCGACCGGCGGAAGCCGTGGGGAGCCTATCGCTGAGGTCGGTAGAGCGCGAGGGCCAACCCGAATTGACGAAGCGAGATGGACCGCCTGAACTGCGTTCATCCGAAGGCCCGCGCCAACTACCGCCCTCGAAATAGTGCTTCAGACAGCCGTCACTAACTGCGTACGTCCGGGGCCGGATGGCTGATCAGGTGGAAGCGTTCTATCCAGCCGACACGAGCGGGGCGGGGATCAGTGGATCTCGTGGGGCGGCAGCAATGGCAGGCCACCGCCGTTGAGGCGTTCGTTGTGGTAGGTCCGGCTCACCCGCCGACGGCATCGTCGTAAGCGCCGCAACCCTATTCGTTGTGTTGTCAAGCAACCGGCATGCGAGCCAGGTTAGGTGACGACTAGCTCCAGACGGTCAAGGCGGCGCACCAGGATGCTTGGCAACCACCGGCCGACCTCGGCTGCTTCGATCTTCGGAGTGCGATCGAGCAGCAGGCGCAAGACGATCAGGGCTTCCATACGTGCCAACGCTGCGCCGACACAGAAATGCGCTCCCTTCCCAAAACTGATGTGCCCCTTGCCTTTGGTGCGATCGAGGCGGAACTTATCGGGCATTTCGAAGTGGGCCGGATCCCGGTTGGCCGCCCCCCACAACAGCAACAGATGCGAGTCGGCGGGCAGGTACACACCAGCTAGGACAGTGTCGTTCCGAACGTGTCGGTAGTGGCCCCGGAACGGCGGCTCGTAGCGCAGGGTCTCCTCAATGAATGGTGCAAGCAGTTCGGGGTTTTCGCGCACCTGTTGCTGGATGTCGGGACGGTTGGCCAGCATCCAGGCTGCGCTGCCTAGCAACGACGCCGTGGACTCTCCGCCGGCGGCGAACAACGTCACCATCATCACCTGGGCGGTGACGCTGTCCACCTCGCCCGAGGCGCAGGCTGTGGAAAGCTCGCCAAGCAGATTGTCCTGCGGATCTATCACGGCCCGCTCGAACTGTTCGTTGATGTAGCGGGTGAGCTCCATGACGGCGACACCCGCGGCGGCGAGCTGCTCGTGGCTGACCAGCCCTTCGAGCAGCTGGGTGGCCGCATATCCCCATTTCACCAGCTGGGCGATGTCCGCATCGGGCAAGCCGATCAGCGCGCCGACGACCATCATGGGAAGCCGGTTGGCCATGGCGCTCATCCATTCAATGCGCCCATCACGCAGGCCTTTAGTCCACAGCCGGTCTGCGGTGTCGGCGGTGAACCGCTCGATTGCGCGAATGCGCCTGGCCGCCAATTGGCGTACCAACAGCTTGCGGTGGAACGCGTGGGCGGGATCGTCGGCAGTGGCCAGCACGTGGGTCGGCCCTCCGAGCGGGTCCATCTCGAATGGCGTGACGGTGCCCTCGGCCGTGTATGTCATGGTCGCAGTCAGGTTCGACGAAAAGTCCTCGGGACGGCTGATGGCTTCGCTGACCGCGTCCCAACTGCACACGGCATAGAACTCGGAACCGCCGATCCGGTGCACCGGCCCGGCCGCGCGCATGCGTTCGTAGAGCGGATACGGATCTTGCAGAGATTCGGTATCGAAGAACGTGGTGGCATCGTCAACGACTGTCACTTTTTCAGCCTGACCGGGTGCTATCTGCACGTCAACGGTGAGGCGAGAAGTTGAAACACTTCTCGACGTGACGGTCCACTTCGGCGCTGACGTTGCGCGCCCAGGTGTAGATCTCGTCGGCGAGCTCTATCGGGTAGACATACACGCTGGTCCCGCAGGCGGCCGGCCGCGGATACAGCTTGAGGTAGAACGACGTGACCACACCGAAGAAGCCCGGCCCGGCCCCGCGTGCGGCCCAGTACAGATCGGGGTGATGGGTTTCGTCGCAGTGGATCTTCTCGCCGCTCATCTAGGCTCCTTTGATCCACATTGCGGTTCTTGATCATCCGCGATGCGGAACACTATAGTGGAATCGTGCCGTCCACGGGGGACAATTTGCCAACTGGTCGCGACGAAGGCATCCAGGTGTTACGTCGCGCCGCTGCCGCGCTGGACGAAATCGCCGCCGCGCCGGGACGGCTACGCCTCGTCGACCTCGGTGAGCGACTGGGCCTGGCCAAGTCGACGGCTCGCCGCTTGCTGGTCGGCCTGGTCGAGACCGGTTTGGCCAGTGTCGATCCCCAGGGCCGTTTTTCGCTTGGCGAGCGCTTGCTGGGTTTCGGCGGGGCCGACGCAGCGTACATCTCCGCCATGTTCCGCCCCACGATCGAGCGGGTAGCGCGTGCAACCGACGGCGAGACGGTCGACCTGTCGATATTGCGTGGGCAGCGAATGTGGTTCATCGACCAGATCGAATCGTCGCACCGCCTCCGCGCCGTCAGCGCAATCGGCGTCCGATTCCCGTTGGAGTCGACCGCCACCGGAAAGGCCGCCCTGGCGGCCCTCGACGATGCCGATGCCCAGGCCGCGATTTCCCGGTTCAGCCCAGAACTCGCAGAGGGGCTGCGCCGCGAGATCGCCGAGATCCGGCGCACCGGTATCGCTTTCGACCGCGACGAACACACCCCTGGAATTTCGGCGGCTGCTATCGCGCGACGAGCCGTGGGCGACAACGTGGTAGCGATATCGGTCCCGGCACCCACCGAGCGCTTTCGCGAGAAGGAGCAGCACATCGTCGCCGCATTGCGCGCGGCAACGGACGCGCCGGTCTGGACGCGCTGACACCGGGCTGACGGCGCCGCCATGACCGAGCGGCACGAGACGGAGCGGAGGTGGGATGCCGTCAACCAAGTGGCGCGATCAGGTCAACGATGCATTACGCGCGTGGCTTTGGCCTGTGCCGTTGATCGGCGTGCTCCTCGCGATCGGAGCCGGAGTGGGCTTGCCGGCGCTCGACGAGGTAGTCGATGACGCGTTGCCTCAGCTGCACTCGCTAGTCGGGAGCACCATGGACGACGCGCGCGAGCTGCTGGGGACAATCTCGACCGCCCTGATCACGGTCACGTCGCTGACGTTTTCGCTGACGGTCGTGACGCTGCGGCTGGCGGGCAGTACCCGCCGCGGTTGCTGCGCACGTTCGCCCGTGACCGCTTCGTGCAGAGAACGATGGCACTGTTCCTGGCTACGTTCGCCTATGCAGTGACCGTGCTGCAAAATATCCGAAACGGCCCCGGCCCGACGCCCGACAGCGTGCCGCAGATCTCGGTCAGCGTTGCCGCGCTGCTGGCTTTGCTCAGCGTCGTCGGATTGGCGTTCTTCCTCGCGCATTCGGTTGGCGAGATCCGGGTTGAAACGATGATGCACACCCTTCGCGCCGAAGCGGTTTCGGCAGGAAGCCACATTTTTGAGGGCATGGATAACGCGGACGAGCACGGTTCGATACCTCAGGCACCGGCCGACGCTGCCCTGATCGAAGGGCGCTCCACAGGGTTTCTGGTCAGCATCGATGAGGAGTCCCTGGTCTCGGCCGCGCTGCAGGCCGACGCGGTGGTCTTGGTCAACCGCACGCCGGGCGACTGGCTCATCCCCGGTGAACCGCTGGCCTTCGCGTGGGCATCCGATTCACACGATACTCTTCAAGGAAAGCGGCTGGAAAAGTTCAGCGAGCGGTTGACAGCGGCCGTGCACACGGGAAATGAGCGCACTCCAGTTCAGGATGTCGGATACGGGCTGCGGCAACTGACCGACGTGGCCGTGAAGGCGCTGTCGCCGGGGGTAAACGACCCGACCACTGCAGTCCACGCGTTTGGGTACAGCTCCGCGTTGCTGTGCAACCTCATACAGCGTCACATCGACTACAAGACTTTGCGCCGCGGCGATGTGACGCGTGCGGTGATCCGCCAGCCGAACTTCGCCGAGCTGCTCGATCTGGCCGTTTCCCAACCGCGACGATACGGCGCCGGCGACCCCGCCGTGCTCGCCCGGTTATTCACATTGCTTCGCGAAGTCGCTTGGCAAACAACGGATTCCGAACACAAATCCGCGATCGCAGACCAGCCGGCGCGGCTTCGGCGTACCGTGACTGGTCAGGACTTCGATGAGGCCGAGCTTAACGGTCTCGCCGACCTGGGACGCGACGTTGAGGAGGTGCTCGCGGGCAATTGGCGACCTCCGGTCAAAAATCAGCGCTGATAACAATCCCTGACACTGGGATAACCCCACGCGCCGAATGCTTTTGGCGGGCGTGACTGGGGGTTGGCGACGGCCGGGTTACCCCTCGAGAGCTCGGCCGTCCCAACGTCTTGCCCCCCACTCAACAAGTCACCGCAGCGGACCCGAACAGTGGACCCCACTCGTGACGAGCCGCAGACTGCGCATCGATGAAGCTGGGCGTCTTCTCGCCATCGACCGCCAGGTGGACCAACGCCCAAGCCATCGCGAATACCGGCACCTTGTGACGCATTGCCGCAGTGTGCAATTCGTCGAAAGCGACGTCCGACGGGCATCGGCGAAGGCCAATGAGAATGCCCCGCGCGGTGTCGAGAATGCGGCTAGAGTTCGGGCCACACGAAGTCTGGGCGGGGACCCAGTTCGCCGTCATGCTGTGGTTACCTCCTGCAGCGCCGTAACGAAATCCGCTACTCACATAGCGGACGAGGAATCCGTGCGCTACGCATCGTCGCGGCTGCAATCCTCTCAAAGGCGCCCTGTGTCATGATTTGTGGATCGATCGCGTTGTGCCAGTCCGCCGACCACATCGATATGCGCTTGTGACCGTTTCGGGACCAGCTGCCAATTAACGAACCCCGCAACTTGGCTGGTTAGCCCGGCATTGGTGACTGAAGACCCTGTGCTTCAAATCGTCAGGCGAGCATAGTCACTGACCATGCTCGGCGCGCTATTGGACGTTTTTCGCCTTCGCCAGTACTTCGACGCGATAACCCGCACCCGGGAGTGGGTGGAGGGAGTGCGCCAGGACGCAGGATTTCTGACGGAAGCCGCCCAGGCGGCGCTGCGCATGCCGTCCAGTAGGACAAGTGCCCACAACCAACAACCGTTCCCCCCGGTTGAGCCGTACGCCGCCAATGTCATGCAGGGGCAGCGGATCGCGCTGGCGGCAACGGGCGGAAGCGGCGCGATGGCGTCGCTGGTCGGCGCGGCGCGCGCTCTGGAAGAAGCCGGTCTGCGCCCGTCTGTCATCTCGCTGTGCTCGGGCTCGGCGTTGTTCGGGTTTCCTTTGGCGGCCGGAATCAGCACGGATAAGGTGGCGGCTTTCACCCTGGGGCTGCTCCCCCAGGACTACGTCGACTTGGATTGGGCACGGCTGCTCCGGATGGCGCTGACCGCCGGGCGGGGCTTTGCCGGCATCATTGGCGGCGACACGATCGAACACACATATCGACGTCTGGTCGGCGACATGACCCTCGGCGACATGCCCATTCCGGCGTACGCGCCGATATGGAACATCGAGCAGAATCGGATCGAATTCATCGGCCCCCGCACATACCCGGAGCTTCCAGTCGCACGTGCCGTCCACATGGCCATCGCGTTGCCGCTGTTCATCCAACCCGTCGAATTGGGCGGGTTTCACTGGTGCGACGGCGGGATCGTGGACATCTTTCCGGCCCATCCCCTCCTCGACATCGAACAACCCTGCGACGTTACGTTGGCGATCAACGGGTTCTATCCCCCGGGATTTCGGGGCGAAGACGCCACCGGGTGGGAGTATCGTCGCGCCAGCATTCTGTATGTCGCGAGCCAGGTGCGCACTTGCCAGCAAGTCGAGCTTGCCCGTGAGAACCTGGCCCGGTTACGCGCAGCGTCGAAAGTGATCATGATCGAGCCGGTTCCCTACGAGGCCGTGCGCGGTGTTGGCTTCTACCGCCAGTTCCTCAGCACCCGCGACTGGGGCGGATTCATGCGGGCCGGGCGTATCGAGGCGCGTCGGGCGCTGGCGGCAACCGAGCCGAGTGCGCTCGCGCATACGCAAGTTGAGTAGGCCGGCCGTACAGCCCTCGTCGGCTGCGGCCCCGAATCAGCCTGCGAGCACCAACACTTCGCCGAAGCCGGCCACGAGGGCGTCATAAAAGACGTCGTAGTCAGGTATCGCAACGGTGTCGACGTCGATGCCCAGAGCGCAGGTGTCGACGTAGGTGAGCAGTGTGACGTTGACCGCCGCACCGATCGTCGGGCCGAACGCGTATTGCGCGCGTACCGGCGCGCCGCCCAGGAATACCGGCACCGGAACACCCGGCACGTCGCTGGCCAGGAAATCGACGTGGCGCAGGACCGAACCGATGTACCACCGCGGCATCACGTTGAGAGCGCCGGCAATCAACTGCGTGTAGGGCAGGGATCTTTCATCGCGTACCGCGCCGGTGCGCTCGTGTATTGCCCTGATTCGTGCGGCCGGGTCGGCCTCGCCCACGGGCACGTCGAAGCGCATCAGCGTGATCCGGTTTCCGCCCATGTCATCGGCCTTTGTCCGTAGGCTGATCGGCATCGTGAGGTGCAGGTCGCCGACCGCGACGCCGTGTTTCTCGTGGTATCGGCGTAACCCACCGGCTACACCGGCGACAAATGCGTCGTTCAGCGCCCCACCGGACCGGTGCGCCGCTTCCCGCAGCAGCGGCATCGGCACCTGGTGCACCCCGAGACGCCGGTTGAGGCCGCGTTCGGTTACCAGCGGAGATCCGGTCCGACTTATCGGCCGAACCGTGCGGTAGACCGACGCCGCGATGGCCGCTGCCGACCGGGCCGTGGCAACAGGCCGCCGAACGCTTTCGTACATCAGTCGCGGTGCCCACTTGACCGCGCCCGTCAAGCCGTTACCGAGCAGGCCAGTGTCGTAGCGCCAGGTGTCGCGGTAACCGTTGAACCACGACGGCCTGGAAACCTCGGGCTCGGGGGGCAGGGGCTCATGCTCATACAGCTCTTCGGAAAGGTTGAACAAGTTCATCGCGATCTGGACGCCGCCGATTCCATCGGTCAGAGCATGGTGGAACTTGCAGAGCATGGCCGCGCCGCCGTCTTCCAGGCCATCGATCACCGTTGTCTCCCAGAGCGGCCGGGCCCGGTCGAAACCCTGCATCTCGGCCAATCGGGCCATCTCGAGTACATCGTCGAGCGTGCCGGACCCGGGGGCGGCCGCATGCCGCATGTGGTAGTCCAGGTCGAAGTCGGGGGCATACTCCCACCGCGGCGGGGCCGGCGGAGGCGACTCCACCACCCGCTGTCTGAACATGGGCAGTTTGCGGCTGATCAAGTCGAATCGTTCCCGCACCTCCTCCCAGTCCGGGGATCGATCCAGGAGGACGACGCTGACCACGGTTGATCGCAGCCGTGGATCACTTTCCATCGCCCAGGTGAAGGCGTCGCTGGCGCGCATGAATGCAGTCATATGTGTGTGCTCCTTGCACAAAACCTACGACTGGCGGCGGCCGACGTCAGCAGATTATTGGCACGCAATGACTTTGGTCCTCACAAATAGTGCCATTCGTCGACTGAATGGGATTGCCGGTGCCGTCTTAAGGCCTGAACAAGCAGCCCATCAATTCCCGAGCACGCGTCGGGTGTAGTCGTTTTGAAAGACCCGATTCGGGTCAAGACGATCGCGGACGGCGGCGAAACGGTCCCAGTCGGGATATCGCTCACGCAGCGTGCCGGCGGTCTGGTGGTGCCGCTTGCCCCAGTGTGGGCGACCCGCGTAGTCATCCATGATCGCCTCGACGGCGCGGAAGTAGGTTTCGAACTCCATGCCGGTGTACTGGTGAACGGCGATGTAGCAGGTGTCGCGGCCGTGCGCGGTCGACAGGAAGGCGTCGTCCGGTGCGGCGAAACGCACCTCGAGCGGGAACAGGATCGGCAGGTTGCGACGGCGCACAAGGTCGATGACGCGCTGGATCGCCGTAGCCGCATGCTCGCGCGGGATCGCGTACTCCATCTCGGTGAACCTGACCTTGCGCTCGGTCGCGTACACCTTGTAGGCGCGATCAGTGACCGTGGATTCCGACATCAGGCGTGTCATCAGACGGTTGAGCCTCGGCGCCGCGCCCGGGAAGCGCCGGCCGGTCCGGCAGATGAGGCTCAGGCCGGCGTTTTCGAAGTCCTCGCTGAATCGGCGCTTCCACCCCGGCGTCGGCGTGGGCTCCTCGTCGCTGCGGCTTGTGGTGCGCGTCAAAGCCATTTCAGCGTAAGGAAATACGAAGAACTCGAAGTGGTCGTTGCCGTCAACGAGCCCGTCGAGGCGTTGCAGTGTTTCGCCCAGGGTTCGCCGCTGGTCCCGGCGATTCAACGTGTACAGCGGCACCGCCTGGATAGTGACCTGCGAGATCACCCCGAGGGCACCAAGCGACACCCGCGCCGCCAGATACTCGTCATCTTCTAAGCCTTCTGACAGCGTGAGCACGTCACCGGTCGCGGTGACCAGTCGCAGTGCGACGATCCGTGCCGAAAGATTCGGAAAGCGCGCCCCCGTCCCGTGTGTCGCGGTCGCGGTGGCGCCGGTGATCGATTGCGCGTCGATGTCGCCCTGGTTCTCCAGCCCTAGGCCGCGCTGCGCCAGCTGTGGACCGAGAGTGTGCAACTTTGCGCCCGCCTCGACCGTCACCAAACCGCTCGTCGGGTCCGCATCGATGACCCGTTGCAGCCCGGTCATGTCGATCATCACTCCGTCGGTGCACGCGCAATCGGTGAACGAGTGCCCACTGCCGACGGCGCGCACTCGCTCACCCCGCTGCGCTGACCGCGCAACCACTTCGGCCAGTTCGGCTTCCAAGGTCGGCCGCACGATCGCCGACGGCGCACAGAACTGCTCACCGGCCCAGTTGCCCCACCTGGGGCTCACCGCACCAACTCCCGCACCACGGACTCGGCAACCGTGACTGCGTGCATCACCGTTTCGTAGTTGAGGTTCTCGGGCGTGTCGGACATCTGGTGATAGTTCGACAGCGCCTTGTAGCGGTCGATCGAGGAGAAGCAGGCGGTCGGGTATCCCGCGCGGCTCATCAGCACTGCGTCGGTGCTGTTGCGCGACCGCATGCCCCGCCGCAGTGGCGCCTCGGCGCGCTCGGCGGCCCGGACGACCAGGTCGCGGAACGGCCGGTGGCAGTAGTCCTCCATGACGGTGGTGCCCTCGCCTTCGAGCATGATCAGCTCGGGCGAGCCAACGGTGTCGAAGTTCAGAAAATACGTGCGGTCGCGGTCGAGTTCGGCCTTGTGGCGTGCCATGAATCCGTAGATGCCGCCCTGCAGCTGTTCCTCGGCGCCAAGCGATACCAGCAGCACCCGCACGCCCGCGACCGGCCGGTCGCGCAGCCGCTCGGACAACGCCACGAGCAGCGCGACGGCAGAAAGGTTGTCGTTGGCGCCGGGGACGATCGGGCTCCGGGCGATGTCGGCGAACACGACGATCCCGACCGCGCTCGCCGCGGCCCCGGCGACCATCATTTTGCGGCTGCCGCGCAGCGCGCCAACGCCGGCGAGGGCGGGCGCGAAAATCGAGGGCCACCAGTTCGGCAGCGAGGTGTCGATGCGCTCAACGATCCCGGGGAACCGCTCGACGAAAAATCGTTGGTAGCCCGGCTCGAAGAACTTGCCACTGTGCGCTGCGTCGTGATGAGCACACACCACAACCGTGTGCTCCCCGGCCAGATCCCCCGCCTCAGCGACGACGTTCCACGTCGTCCGGGGCTTCTCCAGGGTCCTGCGCGCGAACCGCACTCCATTCGAGCAATCGTCGGCGATCGCCAGGCCCGCCCCCAGTCCCGCCAGCGCGGCGGGGCCGCGCAAGCGCCGGCTGAACAGCCCGCCGACAGCGGCCGCCACCCCGACCGCCGAAAGTTTGGCGTGCATCCGCGGGTAGCCGCCGTAAAACTGTTCCTCTTCGATACGCGCGTTGTGTGCGCCCGCCGCGCTCAAACGCTCGACGATCCACGCGGCCGCCTGCTGCTCGCCCGGCTCGCCGGCGGCGCGCTCGATCGGCGCGAGCGTTTCGACGACTTCCCTCATGGTGGCCAGCTCGGTCGGCAACGCGGTGATCGCGGTCATGCCAGCTCCTTTTCGCGAATTCAGGTTTTTTTAGAGAAAGGCGCGTCCCTCGCCCCGGTAGGTGGGGACGGTGTCGACGATGTGCGCGCCACGGACCAGATGCAAGCGGTCGAACCGCTCACATAATTCGCCGGCCTTGGCGTGGCGGAAGTAGATCTTGTCACCCATGTTCAGTGTCCGGGCCGCGGCGCCACGCAGCGGCGTCTGCACCTCCCCCGTGCCTTCCGTCGGGTCGAGCTTCAGCCCGGCGGGCAGGTAGGGCGTCGGCATGCGGTCCTTCGCGCCGGCTCCGCTGGCCAGATAGCCGCCCCCGAGCGCGGTCACGGTGTTCGCGTCGGGCCGGCGGCACACCGGCAGTGCGAACATCGCGGCCGGCTGCAACGTGAACGTCGAATAGGAGTCGAACAGTGTCGGTGCGTAGAACCCGGACCCTGCGGTCGCCTCTGTGATCGCAGGCTCTTGTGCCACCAGCTGCAGGTCGCCGGTGCCGCCGGCGTTGACGATCTTGAGGTCGGCGACCTCGCGCACGAGTTCGACAGCACGGGCGCGGCGTTTGCGCAACTCCGCGATCGACCGGCGCTGCATCCACCCGACGATGGCGTTTTGGACGTGCTTGCCGGCCACCCTGTCACCGAAACCCGCGATGTGCCCTTCGTAGGACATCAGCGCCACCAACTGAAGCGTCGGTCGTCGTGCGATCTCCACTGCGAGCGCGCGAGCCTGTTCCGGCGTATGCAGCGGCGAGCGTTTGGGGCCGATCTTCACATGCCCCCCGGCGCGCCAGTAGCCGGCATCGAGGTCCAGGCACAGCCGCACCGGCTTTCCGGTCGCATGCGCAATCAGGTCAAGGTGCTCGACGCTGTCGACCATCACGATCGGCGCGCCGTCGGGGTCCTCGGCGGTCATCTCGCCGAGCTCGCGGAGTGCCCCACGGTCGGTCGTCGGGTAGGCGAGCAATAGGTTGGTGAAACCAAGCCGCGCGAGCCACAGCGTCTCGGGCAGCGTGAACGTCATTAGCCCGTCGAATCGCTCATTGGCATCGAGGATTTCACGCTGCAACAGTCGGCAACGCAACGATTTTGACGCGACCCGGATCGGCTTGTCTCCAGCGCGTGCCAACATCTGCTCGGCGTTGTCCCACATCGCGTCGAGATCGACGAAAGCGAACGGCGCTTCAAGGCCTGCGAACGCCTCCTGGTAGCGCTGCAGCCGGGCAAGTGCGTCCAGCCCACCGGGACGCCGCTGGTGACCTGCCGCATCATGCACGCCGCCACCCTACTGAACGTGACGCCGGACAGGGCCCGGGTTGACGCCGGCGCTGTGGGCCACCCGTGATCCGGGCCGCCGAGGACGACGCCACCGGCAGGGACCTCAACCGCGGCGGGAGAAGCAGGTGCCGCGTGTCGAGATCCCTGCCGGTGGGCGGGGCTATGACTGCTCGGCGTCAGCGAATTCGCAGAATGCGGTGTATGCGCGAGCGCCGTAGATGGTGGCCGGTCCGCCATGCATCAGGAACGTGACGCCGATGGCCTCAGCGGCTTCCTCGGGAGTGGCACCGGCGCGCGCAGCAGCCTTGGCGTGCGAGGCGATGCAACCATCGCATCCCTCGATGACGCCGATCGCCATCGCGATGAGCTCTTTGACTTTGCGGCTGAGCGTTCCCTCGGTAAGGGCGGCACCGCTCAGGGCCGCAAAACCCTTGTAGACCTCCGGGATCTGCTTGCGGAGCGCGCGATGCTGAGGCAGTAGTTCTTCAAGGACCTCGTGATGATGATGGTTTTGGTCTGTCATGCCGTCCATCATATACCCCCTGGGGTATCTATGCCATGACCCCACGCACCGCCGCGTGGTGGCTGCGGCTATTCGCCCGCACCCACCGGCGAACTGCTCTTGAGCGAGTCGATGGCCGCTTGCAGCTTGCCGGTGACCTCCTCGGCGATCGGGCGCACCGCCGGCTCGCCGGTGAACTCTACGAGCAGTCCGGGATTCATGGCCTCGACGAGCACCGTCCCGGCGTGGTCGGGGTCGGAGCGAACCACAACGTTGCACGGCAGCAGCATGCCGATCTGGGGATTTGCCTCTATCGCGCGATGAGCCAGTGGCGGGTTGCAGGCGCCGAGGATCAGGTAGTCCTCCATTTCGTGGCCGAGTTTGGCCTTCAGCGTGGCCTTCACGTTAATTTCGGTGAGTACGCCGAAACCCTGCTCTGCAAGCACTTCGCGGGTCCGCGCGACGGCGTCCTCAAAAGAGGTATGCAGTGACGTCGAAATTCCGAGATTCATGACAACATTCTCCCTTCTTGTTCAAATCCTGATCGCACGCACCTCACGCAAGCGCCAGGAACAGCTTCTCTAGCTCGGCTTCACTCAGGGGTGCCCCGCCGTTGGCTGTGGTACCCGTGGCACATTCCCTCAATCCGGTCGCCACGATCTTGAACCCGGCACGGTCGAGCGCGCGCGAAACCGCGGCCAACTGGGTGACGACCTCCTTGCAGTCGCGACCTTGCTCGATCATCGAGATCACCCCGGCAAGTTGCCCCTGCGCACGGCGCAGCCGGTTCAGCACCGCGGCCATGCCGTCTTGGTCACCGTCCACTGGATCCTCCGTCTCGTTGTGTTACCCACATAGTACCCCGGGGGGTATCAATTCCTGGAATATACCCCTGCGGGTATCGGTTGTCACCAGCATATCGCCGAGCCGGAGGAAGGAAGATGATCACAACCAACCTCACACACGATACGTTCAAGTCCACCATCGTGGATAATCCGCTTGTGTTAGTTGACTTTTGGGCCGCATACTGCCGGCCTTGCCGGGCGTTCGCGCCGATTTACGACCGATCGGCGCGCATGCATCCTGATGTCGTACACGCCAAGGTCGACACTCAAGCCGAGCCCGCGTTGGCGGCGAAGCTCGGCATCCGCTCCGTTCCAACCATCATGGCGTTCCGTGATGGGGTGCTGGTCTACAGCCAAGCCGGCGCAATGCCTCCAGTCGTGCTGGAGGACCTGATCACCCAGATGAAATCGCTGGACATGAGCGCGGTACGCGCCAAAATCGCCGCCCGCAAGAGCGCCGCAGCGCGATGACCACCAGGACGACGAAACCCGGCAGTCGGCCGCGCGTCAAAGAATTGCCCTGAAGTCCTTCGCCCTGGCGATGTCGTCCCAGTCGACGTCGAGTTCGAGCAGGATTTCTTCGGTGTGCTGCCCGTGTTCTGGCGCACGTGCGGGAGCCGGCGGAGTTTCGTTGAACTGAACGGGCGCGGCGACGATCCGGTACCTCTCGCCATGGTCGTCGACATTTGTCACCACGTACCCGTTGGGTTCGACTTGTGGGTCATTGAGGGTTTCCCGGGGCGTAGCCAGGGCGCCCCACACGCCGGGCTCGTCCTCGAGGACCTTCTGCCAGTGTGCGAGGTCATGATTGGCGAAGGCATTCGCGAAGATCTCGGTCGCCGCTGCCGCATTGGCTATCAAGTTGCTCGATGGTACGAATCGCTCGTCGGTGGCCAACTCCGCCAGACCCATGCGCTCGCAGAAGCCGGCCCAGAATTTGTCAGGCTGCAGAAAGACGAGCTGGATCCACCTGCCGTCTTTCGTCTTGTACCTGTTGACAAGTGGATTGATCGCCAGTCCAGGCGGCGCGCCTGGGATGCCGTCGATATCGAAGAAGTCGGCTGCTGAGATCGACGGTGCTATGGCCCACATCGCCTGGGCCAGCAGCGAGGAGTCGACGATCGTCGGTTCACCGGTCCGTTCCCGGTGGAACAACGCGGCGCATACACCACCGGCCAGTGTCGCCCCACCCTGCAGGTCACCGAACGCCGGACCCTGGACGGCGGGTGTTTCGCTTCCGAACGGCGTCAGCGTGTACGCGACCCCACCCCGCGCCAGGTATGTGGCGGCGTCGAACCCGCCCCGATCCCGGTCGGGACCTCGCACCCCCAGGCCGGTGCCGCGCGCGATGATGATCTTCGGGTTGAACGAGCGGATGTCTTCGACGGTCAGTCGGGCACGCTCGAGTGCGCCGGGCAGCCAATTGGTCAGGAACACATCGGCACTTGCTAACAGCCGGCCGAACAAGTCGCGGCCCGTTTCGGATTTGATGTCGATGGCGATGCTGCGCTTGCCGCGGTTGCCCAACTCGAGGATGAAGTCGGCATCCGGGCGGGCCGCTTCGCGAGTGAAACCCCCGACGACCAGCGCGCGTCCGGGATCACCCGAGGCGACGCCTTCCACCTTGATCACGTCGGCGCCCCAGTCCGACAGGGCGGCGCCGGCCGACGGCACGTAGGTCCACGACGCCAACTCGACAACCCGCACACCGCTGAGTACGCCGGACATCGCCAACTCCCTTTGGTCGCCGCCATTTCTTGCTATTTTAGGTGTTCTAGCTACTCTAGGGCCTATTGATAGCCCGACTGCAGGCCAGCGCAGTTTTGGTGGAAGAGATGCGTATGGAGTCGACCGTTGGTCCGATTCCGATGCCCGCCGCGTCGAGCGCGTGGCGTATCGCCGCATTGGTCAGCGGCTGCCGGCGGGTTCATTCCACGTTGATGATTGCTTTCGCTGCTCTACCGCCGTCGCCCCCAGCCCGCGAATACTCGGAGATTCACCAACGACGGCAGCTTTGGTGGCGAACCATGTTGTCTCCCAACGTCGATCGTGGATGTAGATACCGCATGAAGGATGGGCGATGGACAGGGTAACGGGCAAAGTGGCGGTGATCAGCGGCGCCGCGCGCGGCCAGGGGCGTTCGCATGCGCGGCTGCTGGCCGCGGAAGGCGCGGACATAATTGCGGTGGATCTGTGCGCAGACATCGAAACCAATGAGTACCCACTGGCCCGGCCGGAAGATCTCGATGAGACGGCGCGGCTGGTCGAGAAAGAGGGGCAGCGCGCGTTCACGGCGATTGCCGATGTTCGCGACCGGGTGGCCCTGTCCACCGCGATCGACGAGGGCGTCGCACAGTTCGGGCGTCTGGACATCGTGATCGCCAACGCCGGCATCTGCCCGCTCAGCGCAGGTCTGCCACCGAAAGCGTTTGCCGACGCGGTGGACGTGGACCTGGTCGGCGTGCTCAACCTGGTGCACGCGAGCCTGAAACATCTGCAAGCCGGCGCGTCGATCATCGTGATCGGCTCTAACGCGGCATTCATGTCATCGATGAACACCACCGGCATCGACGGGGGTCCCGGCGGAGCCGGATACGCCTTCGCGAAACTGGCTGCAGCACACTACGTCAACGACTTTGCCCTGGCGCTTGCTCCGTTCTGCATCCGGATGAACGCGGTGCACCCGACGAACGTCAACACCGACATGTTGCACAGCCCGCCGATGTATCGCGCCTTCCGGCCGGACTTGATGAATCCGACTCGCGAGGACGCCGAACCGGTTTTCCCGCTCGTGCAGGCGATGCCAATCCCCTACGTCGAACCCGAGGACATCAGTGAAGCCGTGCTATTCCTCGCCTCGGACGCGGCACGCTACGTCACCGGACAACAGTTACGCATCGACGGCGGCGGTTTCCTCAAGGTCAAGCCCTGGTCGGGCGCATGACGGCAGCATCGCCAATCAGACTGCCCCACAACGGCACCGGAGGAACACGATGAACGACGGCCACTCCCCGGACGTGCCCAGGGATGTTCAAAGTCGCCTCTACGCGCTGATGGTTCTGATGAAGGCGGCCGACGATCGGCTGTCCAAGGGCATCGGAACCGGGGAGTTCATGTGTGTCTATTGGCCTTCGCGCGGACAGGAGGCCATCGCGGCAGCGATGGGGGTGACGCTTCGGCCCGACGACCAGTTGGTGACGACCTACCGCGGGCTGCACGATCTCATCGGCAAGGGGGTCCCGCTCGAGGAGATCTACGGCGAGATGATGGGCCGCACAATCGGCGCCGGCCGCGGCAAGGGCGGCACCATGCATATCGCCAATCCCGCAAAGGGCGTAATGCTCTCGACGGGAATCGTCGGGGCCGGACCACCGGTGGCCGTGGGGTTGGCGATGGCCGCGAAACGCAAAGGCCTCGATCGCGTCACGGTGGTCAGCTTCGGCGACGGTGCGACGAACACCGGATCCTTCCATGAGGCGGCCAACATGGCCGCTCTCTGGGATCTGCCGATGGTGTTCGTGTGCCAGAACAATCTTTACGCCGAGATGACGCCGACGTCGGACACCATGAGGCTCGAACACGTGGCCGACCGGGCGGCCGGATACGGCATGCCGGGCATTCGCGTCGACGGCAACGATCCGCTGGCAGTGAAGTCAACGCTGGACGAGGCACTTCAGCGGGCTCGCGGCGGCGCCGGCCCCATTTTCATCGAGTGCGTGACGTTTCGCCTCCGCGGCCATTACTTCGGTGACCGGATGGCTTACATCCCCAAGGATCAACTGGCCGCCGCGATGGCCGCCGACCCGGTGCCGCGGTTTCGCCACCACCTCGCCGAAGCCGGCATCTGCAGCGCCGACGAGCTTGACCGCATCGACAACGAAGCGCTGGCGACGGTGGAAACGGCGCTGCAAACCGTCATGAACGCCGATGCCCCGTCGATCGACGAACTCGACCACGACGTGTACGCCACCCCGATCAAGTTCCCGGTGTGAGGAAGCGGACCTCATGGCAGAAAACGAGATGACGATGCGCGAGGCGCTCAACCTCGCGCTGGACGAGGCGCTTGCGGCCGATGACAGAGTGTTCTTGCTTGGTGAGGACATCGCCGATCCCGGTGCGTCAGGACCCACCGCGGGATTGTCGACGAAGTACGGCCACGACCGGGTCCTGGACACTCCGATCTCGGAAGCCGCCATCGTCGGCGCGGCGATCGGCGCCGCCATCGACGGCCTCCTGCCGGTGGCCGAAATCATGATCATGGATTTCATTGGCATCGCCGGCGACCAGTTGATCAACAATGCCGCCAAGCTGAGGTTCATGACCGCCGGACGCACCACGGCGCCAATCACCATCCGCACCCAGGTTTACGCCGGACTGGGCACGGGTGCGACCCATTCGCAGAGCCTGGAGGCGTGGTTCATGCACATCCCCGGGATGAAGGTGATCGTGCCCTCCACCCCGCGCGACGGGAAAGGCTTACTGACAGCGGCGATCTTCGACGAGGACCCCTGCCTGTTCATCGAAACGATCCGGCTGCAGAGCAAGAAAGGTCCCGTCCCCGCCGAACCCGGGTTCTCAATCCCGTTGGGCCGGGCTGACATCAAGCGGCCCGGCGCCGACGTGAGCTTGATCAGCTACGGACGCTGCGTGCATGATGCCCTCGCGGCGGCGGCAACACTGCAAGACGAAGGCGTGAGTGCGGAGGTCGTCGATCTGCGCACCCTGGTCCCACTCGACCTCGAGAGCATCGTCGAATCTGTGCGCCGCACCCGACGAGCCGTGATCGTCCACGATGCAGTGCAATTCGCCGGGCCCGGAGCAGAGATCGCCGCGACGTTGCAATCCGAACTGTTCGGCGAGCTGGCCGCACCCGTCGAGCGGGTCGCCGCCCGGTTCGTCCCCAACCCGGCCGCGGCCGCGCTCGAGGCGCAGGTGTACCCCTCGCCGGCACGCATCGTGGCGGCCGCACAGCGCGCCATGGAACGGGCGGGAATGCATGGCTGACTTTATCATTCGCATTCCACGGGTGTCGGTTGCCGTCTCGGAAGCCGAGCTCACCGATCTTCTCGTCGACGCTGGCCAGCATGTCGAGGCGGGCACGCCGATCTACGTGATCGCCACCGAGAAGGTCGAGCAGGAGGTCGAAGCCGGAGCGTCGGGCACCGTGCAATGGACGGGCCGGGTCGGGACCTCCTACGACATCGGCGCCGAAATCGGCGTCATCACGTCATAACGAAAGGTAAGCACATATGGATCTCAACGAGACTCGCGAGAGAATCATTTACGAAAAAGAAGGTCCTATCGCCCGTGTCACGCTGAACTGGCCGGAGAAGGCCAACGCCCAGGACCAGAAGCTGGCGGAAGAAGTCGACGCCGCGCTGCTGGACGCAGACCGTGATTACGACATCAAGGTGCTGATCCTCAAGGCCAACGGTAAAGGCTTCTGCTCGGGCCACGCCATCGGCAACAACGCGGTCGATTACCCGGCGTTCGTCGAGGGCGCCAAAGTTATGGGTACGCCGTGGAAGCCGCAGACCGATTTGTTCGTGAAGCCGGTCCTGAACTTATGGGAGTTCTGCAAACCGACGATCGCGGCGGTGCACGGCTATTGCGTTGGTGGGGGCACCCACTACGGACTGACCACCGACATCGTCATCGCTTCCGAGGATGCCTACTTCTCCTACCCACCGCTGCAAGGTTTCGGGATGCCCTCCGGTGAGTGTTCAATCGAGCCTTGGGTCTTCATGAACTGGCGGCGCGCGGCGTATTACCTGTACCTCGCTGAGGTCATCGACGCAAAAAAAGCGCTGGAGGTCGGTCTGGTCAACGAGGTGGTCCCGCGCGAGCAACTGAACGACCGGGTCGAGGCGATCGCCCGCCACATCGCCCAGGCGCCGCTGACGACCCTGCTGGCGACGAAGGCGAATCTTAAGCGCGCCTGGGAACTGATGGGCATGCGAGTCCACTGGCAGAGCTCCAATGATCTTGTCGCGCTGGCCTCGATCAGTAAAGACGTGCAGGAGCTAATTCAGCAGGTGTTCAAGGACAAGGTCCTGCCGTCCGAGCAGGCCCGACGCCAGGCAGCCGCAGCCGCCGCGTCCGCCGACGGTGCGGCGGCCACTTAAGTCGTCTGGGGTTGACCAGTGCACATCGCCGACCACGCCATGAGGGCCGCAGAGTCGCCGGCTCTTGTCGTCGCGGGCGGCGACACGATTTCCTACTTCGAGTTGCATGCCAGGAGCCAACGGGTCGCGGCGCTGCTACATGATGCTGGGCTGCGCCGAGGCGACGGCGCGGCGCTGGTCTTGCCGAATCGGCCCGAGTTTTTCGAAATCACCTGGGGCTGTCAACTTTCCGGTCTCTACTACACGGCTGTCAACACCCACTTCACCCCCGAGGAAGTCGCCTACGTCATCGACGACTCCGACGCACGGGCAGTGTTCGTCGACGCTTCGATGCCCAACCTTGCCGCGCACGTCCGCGACGTCAACACGGGCGTCGACGTCCACCTAGTCGTCGGGGCCGTCGGGGCCGCGCTGCCCGGCGGGCGCGCATATGAGGACGCCCTGACGACGGCGGGTGGTGCGCCACCGCTGTCGGACGGATCGGAAATGCTCTACTCGTCAGGCACGACGGGACGGCCCAAGGCGATCCGCCGGCCGCTGCCGACCGACGGCAACGGCTCCTGGGCTCAAGCGGTGTTGGAGATGGCACTGACCCACCGCTACGGGATGAGCCACTCCAGCGTGTACCTCTCCCCCGCGCCGCTCTACCACGCCGCCGGAGTGAACTACACCATGGCGGTCAACCGCGTCGGTGCGGCATCGATCATCATGGAAAAGTTCGACGCCGAGACCGTCCTGCGGCTGATCGAGGCCCACCGCGTCACCCACGCCCAATTCGTGCCGACGATGTTCGTGCGGATGCTCAAGCTGCCCAGCGCGGTCCGGGAAAAATATGACATCTCGAGTCTGCGGTGCGTGATTCACGCGGCCGCCCCCTGCCCGGTAGATGTCAAGCACCGGATGATGGAGTGGTTCGGACCGATCATTCACGAATACTACGGAGGCACAGAGGGGTTCGCAGGGACCACCATCGGCCCCGAGGGATGGCTGGCCCATCCCGGTTCGGTGGGCAAACCGATGTCGCTGGTGCACGTGATCGGAGACGACGGGAATGAGGTTCCCGTCGGCGAAACCGGAGAACTCTACTTCGAGGGTGGACCGCCTTTCGAGTACTTCAAAGATCCCGCCAAGACCGCGTCGGTGTTCAACGAACGCGGCTGGCGCTCCCTGGGAGACATGGGCTACGTCGACGAGGACGGATTCATGTACCTCACCGACCGGTCGACCTTCATGATCGTCTCCGGTGGGGTGAACATCTACCCCCAAGAGGTGGAGAACCTGCTGGTCATGCATCCCAAACTCGTCGACGCGGCGGTGTTCGGCGTTCCCAACGACGAATTTGGTGAGGAGGTCAAGGCCGTGGTGCAGCCGATTGATGGCGTCGCGCCGGGACCCGACCTCGCGGCCGAGCTCATCGAGTACTGCCGAACTCACCTGGCCGGTTACAAGTGCCCGCGCACAGTCGAATTCGACCCGGAGTTGCCCCGAGACCCGAACGGAAAGCTCTACAAGAGACGCATTCGCGAACGTTACTGGCGGGGACGGGCATCGCGAATCGTGTGATTTAACAAGGGATGGCGAGATGGCTGTGGAGATGGGTTCGGCGCGAACCGATGTGAACTGGACGCCGCTACCGGTGCCGTGGGCAGTCCAGACCGTCGATCGGATTCCCAAGCAGCGGTACTACGACCCCGAGTTCTACGCGCTGGAGACCGAGATGTTCTGGCCGCGCGTATGGCAGATGGCATGCCGGCTCGAGGAGATCCCCAAGCTGGGCGACTTTGTCGAGTACGAGATTCTCGATCAGTCGATCATCGTGGTGCGGGTCGACACCGAAACCGTACGCGCCTACCACAACGCATGCCGTCATCGCGGAGTCAAACTGGTGGAAGGCAACGGCTCCCGGCGGACTTTCGTCTGCCCGTTCCACGGGTGGTGCTGGGGAATCGACGGGCACAATACGTTTGTGGCGCGCCCCGAGGTGTTCGCCGAAGACAATCTATGCCCGGATGATCTTCAACTCGTCTCGGTCAGGTGTGAGCTCTGGGGCGGATGCGCGTGGATCAACCTCGATGACGGCGCGCCCGCGTTGCGCGACTGCCTGCAGCCGTTCGCGTCGATCTATGACGCCTGGAAGGTGGAAAATCTGCGCACCGAATGGTGGCAGTCGTGTCGACTTCCGGTGAATTGGAAGCTGGCGACCGCGGCATTCATGGAGGGCTACCACGTCCCCCAGACCCATCCACAACTACTGCCGTCCGCGCAGACCGGCGGCCCATCTGCGGTGCACCCCGTCGTCGCGAGCAGCCTGTACTTCATGCGCACTCTCGGCACCGGCATGGGCGGCATGACCCACGAGAACGACATCCGGATCGCCGAGGGCTTGCAGAACATCGAGCTGCCAACCGATCCGGCCGAGGCGATGGGCGCGTGGCGCAGCGCCCTCAACGACGCGGTCGTCGGCTGGCATCGGGCCCGGGGCAGTGATATGCCGGACCTCAACGAGCTGGTCCGGCGCGGCATCACCGACGCGATCGGGTTCTGCTTCCCGCACTACTTCCTTCTGCCCACCTACAGCAGCGCGTCGTCGTACCGGATCCGCCCGCTGGGACCCGAGGAGACGCTATTCGAGATTTGGTCTCTGACCCGTTTTCCCTCAGACGTTTCTGCGGGGAAGCCCACACCACCGCGGCCCATGGCGCCCGACGACCCGCGTTGGCCCCCGATCCCGGCGCAAGATTTCTCGAACCTGCCACGACAGCAGAAAGGGCTGCATTCCAAGGGCTTTGACTACATGCGCCTGTCGAACCAGATCGAAGGGCTGATCTCGAATTTCGAACGCGTCGTTGACGGGTTCCTGGCCGGCCTGCCCTACCACACGCTGGTACCGGCGATCCAGAAGACCAACACCACCATTGATGTGCCGGTCACCGATCTGGGATTCGCCGCGGAGGCACGATGAGCACCGAGTGGGACCGCTCCGTCGATCTGGTCATCGCGGGTAGTGGCGGCGGTGGCATGGTCGCCGGGCTGGCGGCCCTTGACTGTGGGCTCGAGCCACTGATCATCGAGAAGCAGGCGCTGGTCGGCGGGTCCACGGGGCTGTCGGGAGGTATTGTCTGGCTGCCGAATAACCCACTGATGCGCGCGGACGGCGTCGCCGACTCGCACGAAGACGGCCTGGCCTACCTGGCCGACGTGGTCGGCGACATCGGTGCACCTTCGTCGCCTGCGCGCCGCGAAATGTTCCTCACGGCGGGCTACGAAATGATCAACTTCCTCATCCGCAAAGGCGTTCGGCTGATCCGGTGTGCCGGCTGGAGCGACTACTACCCGAATCACAAGGGCGGCAACTCCTCCGGCCGCGCCGTTGAGGGGATTCCCTTCGATGCGGCGGAGTTGGGCAGCTGGAGCGACAAGGTGCAGCCGCCGCTGGCCAAAAACTACGGGTTCGCGGTGCTGACCAATGAGTTGCGCTCCGTTCAATATTTCAACCGTTCGCCGCGCGCGTTCGCCGTGGCCACCCGGGTGTTCCTGCGCTCCGCGGCGGCGCGGATCGGTCGGCGTCAGATTCTGACCAACGGCGCCTCGCTCATCGCTCAGATGCTGAAGGTGCTGATCGACCTTGCCGATGGTCACCCTCCGCTGTGGACGAATGCCGCGATGGAAGATGTCATCGTCGAAGACGGCAGGGTCGCCGGGGTCCGCGTCGTCCACGACGGCGCATCGCTGAACGTCGAGGCACGCAAGGGAGTCCTGTTGGCCGCCGGCGGCTTCGGCCACAATAAGGAGATGCGCCGCCGCTACAGCGGTGACCAACCCAATGAGGCCCAGTGGTCGATCGCCAACGCCGGCGACACCGGTGAGGTGCTACAGGCGGCGATGCGGCTCGGTGCGAAAACCGATCTCCTCGATGAAGCATGGTGGCTGCCTTCGGTTTTCATCGCCAACGGTGGTGCCGCCGCCGCGTCGCTCGGCTCCGGACGGCAACGACCCGGCGCCATCTACGTCGACTCGACCGGGCGCCGGTTCTGCAACGAGTCGAATTCCTACGTCGAGGTCGGCAAGGCGATGTACGCCAACAAGGCGGTGCCGTGCTGGATGATCTTCGATGACGGTTACGTGCGCAGGTACGTCGCCAGCACCAACCCGTTCAAACGCAACCAGCACCTGCCGCCAGAACTCATTGAGAGTGGTGCGGTCAAACGGGGTGACACCATCGGCGACCTCGCCCGCCTGGTCGACCTTCCCGCCGACGAGTTGGCACGGACGATCCAGCGGTTCAACCAGTTTGCCGCCAAGGGCCTCGACCCGGACTTCGGGCGCGGCCAATCGGCATATAATGACTGCCTCGGCGATCCCGGGTATCGGCCGAACGCCGCCGTCGGCCCGCTCAACCGCGCACCGTACTACGCGACCAGGGTTTTCCCAGCGGACGTCGGGACATGCGGGGGCGTCATTACCAACGAGCACGCACAGGTCTTGGACGAACAAGACCGGGTGATCGACGGTTTGTACGCCACCGGTAACACCACCGCGACGGTGATGGGCCGAACGTATCCAGGTGCCGGCGCGAGCATCGCGAACTCAATGGTTTTCGGCTACGTCGCCGCACGGCACGCCGCCGGACGCAAAGTCGCCGGCGAGATGAGCCGCTAACCAGCGAGCCACGTCGAGCGTGAAGCCAGTTTCACGTTCGGCCTCGACCGTGAAACTGGCTTCACGTTGGCGGGGCGTCAGGTTCGTCACGGCCGACGAATTCGCGTGGCTTCATGCCCGACTGCATGAGCTCGGCCCGCCGCGCCTGAACATCGGAGGCCGCGCCGACCATGTTGGTCAAGATGTGGCTGACCTGCAGGTGCACCCGCATGCCCATCAATTCCCAGGCCCGCTTCACGTTGTTCTTTACCGCCATCAGCGTGGTCAAAGGGATTTGGGCGATCTTGCGCGCCATCTCCTCGACGACATCCTCGAGGTCTTCTCGCGGCACCACTCTATTGAGCAGACCCCAGTCGAGGGCTTGCTGAGCGGACAGCGTCGGCGCCAGCAGCAGCCAGTCCATGGTGCGGTGCCAGTTCATCATCAACCACGGCTCGATCATGGTGTGCCCGCCGGGTTCTCCGAGGCTTTGAGCAAGCGGCATCTGAAAATACGCGTCCTCGGATGCGACACAGAAGTCGGTCAGCAGCCCGAGATAGATCCCGCCTCCCATGCAATAGCCGTGGATTTGAGAGATCGTCGGCTTGGGAAATTCCCACAAATACAGCGTTGGCCACAGAAACAGGTCAGCGGTGCCTTTGTACAGGTCCTCGAACGTATCCCCGAAGTCCGGATAAGGGTTTTCGTCGGGGCCCCAGCGAGCCACGTGGCCGCCGCAGAAGCCCTTGCCGTTGGCCTTGAGGATGACGACCTTGATCTCGTTGTCGCGGTCGGCTTCGTGCAGGCAACTGTCGACTTCGGTGACCAGGACCGCATCCTTGGTGTTGGCCTTGTCGACCCGATTCAGGATGATCCGCGCAATCGGCGGTTCGCGTTCATAGATGACTGCATCCAAGACGCGCCGCTCCATGCCCGTACATTACCGGACGCCGGAATACTCGAAAGTGCCAAAAGGCGCGCCGCACATTGCGCTCCGGGATTCGCCCATTCTCCCGCCTAGGAGGTTGCGCGACGGTGGTGGAAGGAGTGAGCTGTAGTCGGAGCATTGGCCCAGATCGTCATGACGAATGGAGCTCAGATGACGAGCCCGTTGGACCGAGCAGCACATCTGGACCTTGTGGCCCGGCTCAAATCCTCCTATCCGGAACTTCCCCAGGCGCCCACGCCTGATCTCATTGACCACGAGCGATTTACCGCCTACGTCAAGACTCCGCACGACGTCGGTGGTGAGCCGGCTGCTCCCCTCGAGTTCGAAAACAAGCAGTATGAGATGTGGGAGCACAACACCTACGTCATGTGTGAGGTCCTCGGTTGGCGTGGGATCTGGCTGTCCGAGGAACGACGCCGGATGGGCAACGTCGACTTGGGCCGCACCATCTATCTCGGTCTTCCTTACTACGGGCGGTGGCTGCTGGCGGTCGCGCGCGTTCTCGTCGAAAAGCATCACATCGGCCTTAGCGAGCTGGCCGAACGTATGGCTGAGGTCGAGGCACGGTATGCAGGCGGCCTGCAGGGAAAGCCCTTGGAGGCCAAGCCCAAGCTCGAAGGTGATCCCTCCAGGGTCAAGCGCAACCGGCACCATACCCACGCCGTCGGCAAAGGCGACCCGCAAGTGTATGCCGGGCAGGCCGGCGACCCGAAGTTCAAGGTCGGCGACAAGGTCGTGGTACGGGAGCTTCCCGTGCTGCTCTATACCCGCACCCAGGAGTATCTACGAGGGGCGACAGGCGAGATCGCGGTCGTCTCGTACGAAAGCCCCGCCGCCGAAGACGAAACTTGGGACGGGCCAGACCAACAGCCCGAATGGTTCTACATCGTTCGGTTCAACCTCTCCGAGCTATGGCACGGCTACACCGGGCCCAACAACGACACGCTGCAGACCGAAATCCCGGAGCGGTGGCTGGAAGCGGCCGGGTAGCTGCCGGCTCGTGTGGGTTTGTGTTCACTGACTTTGCGAAAGGACCCGAACATGACCGATCACGATCACGATCGCACCGCCGCACCCATGGTGGATGAGATCACCGATTTCGAAGTCCTCGAGATCGCCCTTCGCGAGTTATGCATCGAGAAAGGCATTTTCACCGCGGAGGATCACCGCCACTTCACGGAATTTGCTGAGCAGATCGGCCCGACTCCTGCCGCACATCTAGTGGCCCGCGCCTGGCTTGATCCAGAGTACAAAGAATTGGTCCTCACTGACCCGCTCACCGCTAGCAAGGAAGTCGGCGTCGACTGGCTGCAACCCACGGGCTTCGGGACGCCGAGCGACTTCACCGCCTTCCACGTCCTCGAAGACACGCCCACACTGCACCACGTGATCGTCTGCACGCTGTGCTCCTGCTATCCGCGTCCAATTCTGGGCAACTCCCCGGAGTGGTACCGGACGCCCAACTTTCGCCGTCGCATTGTACGTTGGCCGCGCCAGGTGCTCGCGGAGTTCGGCCTGTACCTGCCAGAAAATGTCCAGATCCGGGTGGAGGACTCCAACCAGAAACACCGGTTCATGGTGATGCCCGTCCGCCCGGCAGGAACGGAGGGCTGGACCGAAGACCAGCTGGCCGAAATCATCACTCGCGACTGTCTGATCGGTGTCGCCCTGCCCAAGGTGGGCGTGACAACGAACGTGATCACTGAAACCCGCCCGGCCATCCATCCCGCGACCCAGTAGTCAACGCGACCGATGAACACCTCAGACAGACCACCTTCCGCCGAGGTCTCCACGATTACGCCCCTAGCGAAAATCGTTGAACGCAACCAGGTATGGAGCCGAATGGCAGCCAAGTATGGGGTGGACAACCCTGTGCCACCGTGGAAGACGAGCCTCGACGGCATGTGTGACGCACTTGACCAAAGCAGCTGCGGCGCAGAGGTACTCAGTTTTGTCGACCGGCGTAACGCAGAGGACGCGCTGTCGGCAACCGTCTACTGCAATCTGCCCTACCCGGAGAACCGGCTGCTAGCGCTGGCGCACTCGCTCGTGGTGCGAGGCGCCATCGACGAGACCGAGCTGGAGCAGCGGCTGGCGGCGGTTCGGGCCAGGCTGGAATCCTGAGCCGAGTCATTGGCTAACCGCCGACTCCGGGTTTATCTCGCCGCATGCTTCGCGGCGACCAAGCTCACACCGCCGTTTTCGTCACCTTTTAGTCGTTCCAAACCAGGTGCGCTATGCTGACAGCAACGTTGGTCTCCAAACCAGATGCCAACACCGTCGTGGAACGCTTCTTCATCTCACTGGTGCACCTCGAATTCGGGGCTTAGGAATTCGGGGCTTAGCCACCACATCCAGATGATCCGTGCATCCCGCACTAGGTCTTCTCGCGGCGATCGATTTTGCCCACAGGCAATCTCGCCATCTCGTGCTGATGCCGCGCGACGACCCGTCGCCGGCCCGGCACCACCGATGCCTGAAAGGCACCGAAAATGACTACCGACAAAACCTTTGCTGATCTCGGCGTGCGCAGACCAATCGTCAATGCGCTCGCCGCGCGTGGCATCACACATCCGTTTCCGATTCAGGTCGAGACGCTTCCCGATACACTCGCCGGCCGAGACGTACTCGGCCGCGGTAAGACAGGCAGCGGAAAGACGCTTGCATTCTCGATTCCACTGATCAGCCGGCTCTCCGAACGGGGCCGGCGCCCGTCGCGGCCATCGGGCTTGGTGCTCGCACCCACCCGTGAGCTGGCGACTCAGATCACCGCGACGCTCGAGCCGTTGGCGGCCGCCTACGGCCTGCGGGTCAGCACAATCTTCGGCGGCGTATCGCAGACGCGTCAGGTGACGGCTCTGAAATCCGGCGTCGACATCGTGGTGGCCTGCCCGGGCCGGCTCGAGGATTTGATGAGACAACGTCTGATCAGCCTCGACGCCGTCGAAATCACCGTGATCGACGAAGCGGATCACATGGCCGATCTGGGCTTTCTACCCGGCGTCACCCGGATACTGGCAGCCACCCCGGCCGCTGGCCAGCGGCTGCTGTTTTCGGCGACCCTGGACAACGGCGTCGACAAGCTCGTCAAGCGGTTTCTCAGAAACGAGGTGCTGCACTCGGTCGATGAGATCAACTCGCCGGTGTCAGAGATGACCCATCACGTGTTCCACGTCGCCAGCGTTGAGGCCAAAAAGGAATTGGTGCACCGGCTCGCTTCCGGAACTGGACGCCGGATTCTGTTCCTGCGCACCAAACATCAAGCACGAAAGCTGGCCAAACAGCTCACCGAAGCTGGGGTTCCGTCAGTTGACCTGCACGGCAACCTGTCTCAGCCCGCGCGCGACCGCAACCTGGCCATGTTCGTCGCGGGTAACGCGCGGGTGTTGGTGGCCACCGATATCGCTGCGCGCGGCGTGCACGTCGACGAGGTCGAACTTGTGGTGCACATCGACCCGCCCAGTGAGCACAAGTCTTACCTGCATCGTTCGGGGCGCACGGCGCGCGCAGGAAGCTCGGGTGACGTGGTCACCGTGGTGCTACCCGAACAGCGCGAGCAAACCCAGATGTTGATGCGCAGGGCGGGCATCAAGGTCACTCCGAAGCAGGTGACCGCCACCTCGGCCGCGGTGCACGCGCTAGTGGGTGAGCTCGCTCCCTATCAGCCTCCCGCCATCGCCGAGGTCCGGTCGCACACCCATCAGCCCCGTCGATCGGCGGTAGGCAACCAACGGCGTCGACGTAGCAGTTCGCGATCAGCGATTACCGATCCCACCCGTGCCGAAGCAGGGGTCTCGCACCGCAGCCCGACAACTGCGCAGCGAGTCGGGCATCGCCGCCGCTCCAGTCGCCCACTAGGAAGCAGTGGCTAGTCGCCCACACGCCAGTGAGCCGCCAACGCCGTTCGGGGACTGTCATGCTCGCGCCAGCAGCCAGGCAAGGCCCTGACCTTCGCCGGCGGCAACCAGGTCGAGCTCGGCGAACGCGGCGGGTAGCTCGCCGGGCGCTGCGCGAAAGGGACCCGGCGCCGCGTCGACTTCGCTGAGCGCGGCGATGGCCAGCAGTCCGCCCGGTGCCAAGCGCTCGACGATCGCCCGGTCGAGGCGGCGGTCCCGGAATTTGTGACAGAGGATGACGTCGACGGGCGGCCCAGGTGGCAGACCGTCGTCGAGGTCGACGACGTCAAACCGGCAGCGATCCCCCATTCCACTCCGCTGGGCGAGGTCCCGTGCCCGGCTGACCGCCACCAGGGAGACGTCCAATCCCCAAACGTCCATTCCTCGCCGGGCCAGCCAGACGGAGCCGAGTCCCTGGCCGCAGGCGAGATCGAGAGCATGACCCATGGTCGGGAATTGGTCCGCATAGGGCGTGAAAACCGCGGGCGGCTCAACCGCAGCCACCAGTGCCCGTCCCTGACTCACGTACCGCTGGTTCCAGCGGCGCCGGTCCCCGTCGGTCACAGGCGCCACCCTACGAAGCTTGACCGGCCGTTGCTAAGTCGCTTCTGGCTTCGAGGTCCAGCGCCTAGACATCCGCTATCTGCCCTCGCGCCGATCGCACCCAGCTTTCTATGCTGTTGGCATATCGAGCCCGCGGAGTCACGGCATCGGGCAATCCCGAGAGTTGGCCCCACCTTTTCTGTACGCATGTCTGTATTTGACGTCCCCGGACCAGCAGCTTGCAATGGCCGGCGAAGACCGCGCGAGATCAGCGTGGCCGATTTTTTCATATAAACGACAGTTGAGAGCGTGCTTTGAAACTGCGCGGGCGGCACGCATCCAATTTTCTAGACTGGACGAGTGTCTAGAGAAGTGGCTAGTCCAATTAGCGTCGCCCGCCGGTCGGACCGTCGGCCCGGGCAGACGATTCGCAAAGTCCTCGATGCCGGATTGGAGGAACTGCGCGAGTCGTCCTACGCGAACCTGACGATGCGCGCGGTTGCGACTCGCGCCGGGGTGTCGCCAGCCAGCGCCTACACCTATTTTCCATCGAAGAGCGCGCTGGTGGCCGCGGTATACCTGCGCTTCCTGCGCGACCTGCCGCTGCATACCGATGTCAACGACACGACCAAGACCCGGGTCAGCGCAACACTGCGGGATATGGCTGTAGTGGTCGCCGACGAGCCGGAACTGACCGCCGCGTCCGGCGCGGCTTTGATGGCCGATGATCCGGCGGTCAAGCCACTTCGGGAACAGATCGGCGAGGAGGTGTCCAGGCGGATCGGGGCTGCCTTGGGTCCGGGTTGGCCCCGCGCAGTGAAGTCCACGCTGCAGATGATGTTCGCCGGTGCGCTGATGACGGCCCGGTTTGTCAGTTTCCAAGAGATTGCGGGACAACTCGACGAGGCGGTCGACCTCATTCTGGGCGCCTCTGTAGCTTAAAGGCCGCGCGAAGGTGCCACTGGCAACACGTTTCCCGAGCGGCACCGTGGGTAGTCGCACTTTCGCGGCAAAGCTACACCGCCGTCAGCTTTCGAGAAGGGCGACCCGAGCGCAGGAACTGGCCGAACCTCTCTTGGCCCAGCGCAGGTGACGCCTTGCCGGCGCCGAACGCGAGCTGTCCGGACACCAACACGGCGCTAACAGTGCCGTCGTTGCGGTTGACCATCCGTGACAACCCGCCGTACGACTTGACCGGGTGTTCGGCGTAGCGGTCGAGCGACTCGTCGAGCTTCTCGGGGTTGATAACGACGATGTCGGCACGGTCGCCTTCACGCAGTGTGCCGGCGTCGATCCCGTACCACGCCCCAAGTTCGCCGGTGAGCCGGTGCACGGCGCGCTCCATCGACATGAACGGGGTGCCCTGCTTCTCGGCGTCATGCACGTGCCGCAGCAGACGCAGTCCGGAGTTGTAGAACGCCATGTTGCGAAGGTGCGCCCCCGCGTCCGAGAACCCCATCTGGACAGTAGGACTATGCGCCAGCTTCTTGAGCACCTCGGGGCGGTGGTTGGAGATCGTGGTGCGCCAGCGCAGCTTTTCGCCGTGCTCCACCACCAAGTCGAGAAAGGCGTCGACTGGATGCAGGCCGCCGCGATCGAGAGCCACTTGTCCGAATGACTTACCGACTACCGATTGGTCGGGGCTTGCCACGATCTCGGCATCGAAGAAGTCGCGGTGCCACACCCGGGGTCCGAATTTCTTGTCGTAGTCTTTGCGGAACCGGCGGCGATACTCTTCGTCGCGCATCAGCTGATTGCGCTCAATCTCCTTCTGCAGGTGCAGCGCCGCAGCGCCGGAGCCGAACTCCTCGAAGACGACCAACGAAATCCCGTCGGCGTAGACCTCGAACGGCACCGGCAGATGCTGCCAGCGGAAGTCGCCGCCGAGGGCATTGACGACCCGTGCAAGCTGTTCCATGACATGAATCACCGGCGGTATGGCCTTGATGTCGGCCGCCGACAACAGGCTGGTCTTCAATCGCGGACGGCCGAACCCGAGCGACGTCACCAGCTGCGACAGCACCGACAGCGGATTTGTGATGTCCGGACCCGATTGCAAGATCTTGTTGCGGCGCCGCAAAATAGCGTTCAAGCGGCGCAGTTCGCGTGATGTGGCGTATGTCGACGGCAGGGTGCGTGACCTGCAGACCTCACCGTCGAGTTTGTCGAACAGCATTTGCTGTGAGGACATCCCGACGAACCCCTCGTCGAGTGCCTCGTTCAGCATCGACTCCATTCGCGCGAGTTCCGCCGGAGACGGCCGGACGTCCTTGCGCGTTGCCCGGTCCAGGCCCATCGTCGCAGCGCGCATGTCGGAGTGGCCGATAAATGCCGCAACGTTGGCACCCAAGTTACGCCGTTCGAGTTCGGCCACATACTCCTTCGGATTAGTCCAAGAGCGGACTTCGTCGAGGTGCTCGATGACATAGCGCCTCGGGATTGCTTCGACCCGGCCGAAGATGTCGCCCGCATCTACGCTGTCCAGATATACCGTGGACAGCGAACACGATCCCAGCATCACGGTCGTCACTCCGTGCCGCAGCGACTCGGAAAGCTCCGGTTCACAGAGTATTTCGACGTCGTAGTGGGTGTGGATGTCGATGATGCCGGGAATCACCCACTGGCCCGTCGCGTCGATGACATCGGCGCCCGTCGTGTCGAGTGGCCCCTCGGCGATCGTGGCGACACGGCTGTCTCGCACACCAATGTTCTTCAGCGCCGAGGGCGCGCCGGTTCCGTCGAACCAGCGCCCGTTCGTGATCACCTTGTCGTACTGCATTATTGGCCTTTCCGTTGTGCCGGACACTCAGCGAACGGTTGAGGTCCATCGATCCCGTGCAGAATCGCTGGGCAGCGTGTTCCCACGTCGCATGCACAGTCGCGACTCAGTGCAGCTCTTGCGCGTCGTTCGCATCCGCCTGCCTCCAGATCCCCGGCGATCATACATAGCGCTAAGAGTGTCTCGCGACGTTGACCGAGGCTTCCCGCGGTCGGAGTGCTCCAGGCAGTGCAACCGGGTCGCTTGGCGGGATTCGCCAGGAGAGATCGACGCCCTGGAGACGCTATGATCCAGCTGTGGGGATTACCGACTACGGGTTTGCCGTTCGTTAAGCATGCGCAGTCACGGCTGGGCAGGGAACACGCCCGCCTCCGACGAGGAGGCGATCGAGCGCATCCTGGACGCCGCCGACAAGATCATTGACGAACGTGGGTCGGCGATGCGGATCGCCGACGTGGCGCGGGCCCTCGGGGTGACCCGGCAGACCGTCTATCGGTACTTTCCCGGAACCAAGGCGTTGCTGGTGGCAACCGCGATGCGGTCGGCCGACGGCTTTCTGGATCATCTGGCGGCCCGGATCGAAAGAATAACCGACCCCGTCGTGGCTTTGACCGAAGGAACGGCATTCGCTATCGAAGAGCTGGCCTCCGACAACCAGGTTGAATTTGTGCTGAATCAACGCCACCGCGGCGGCCAGAAGGTCTCCATCATCTCGGACACTGCCTTGGCGTTCGGGCGGTCAATGCTGCATCGCTACGACATTGATTGGGAACAGTACGGTTTCGACGAGGCAGGCCTGGACGAACTGAACGAATTCTGCTTGCGCGTGCTGCACTCTTTCCTCGCCGACCCGGGCCGGCCGCCTCGCAGCGGCGCCGACCTCCGGCGCTATCTCACCCGCTGGATCGGCCCAGCGATCGCCTACCCGCAAATGGTGCGCGCGATGGATGCGCTTCGGAACCCCGAACCGCCGCGAACACGCCGCCGCCCTTCCAAGGCGTCCTGAATCGGAGTAGCCAGAACCTCGCGACGACTGGAAGCGCCCGGGCCCGTGCGGGATGAGCAGCGGATTAACCGTCACACCGGACAGCCTTCGGCGGCCGGTGACTTCGCCCGGTCACCGGCCGGCGACCATACATGTTCGTCATGATGTACGGCAGGCGGTCGAGATTGGCGAGCGTCAAGAGGATCTGGCCGCACTCGCCGGCGCCCGGGTCGACCACACATGTGGCGGTTGATCCGCTCCCCGAGTTCGGCGATCCTCAACGAGCCAACGTTGACGATGACCAATAAAGGAGCGGACATGGTGGGCCTGGGACAAATCGCGCTCAATAGTGCGCCCATATTCGGTGGCGCAATGCTGGCCATCGCTGCCGGGCAGTTCAAAGGCCCGGACTATCGGGGGCTGATCAAACAGGACATGGACCTGCTGGATCGGCTCCCACCCGACGACACCAAAAGACGCGCCGACCTGCAACGCACCATCGAGGACCGCATCGATGACCTGGTCGGCGCCGCCGACAGGAGCCGGGCGCTGCGCAAGGCGGCGCAGTCTTACCAGGGCAATTGGCGAGACGTGGTGCTCCTGATCTGTGTGCTGTTGTTCACCATCATCTGGTGGGACGTCAACCACAGCAGGAGCAACTGGCTGCCGATGTTCATCCTGCTGATCATCCTGTCGGTGGTCACCGCCGCCTACGCGTTTCGCGGCGCGCTGCGCGCGGCCAGTTCGTTCGTCCACAAACAGCGAGGTGACACGCGGTAGCATCCACTTCCCGGTGCGGACACATAACGCGCGCCCGATGCCGCGATGTGGCAAATCCAGATGTTGCCGAGTGAACGCACCGGCCCGAGTATGCCGAAAGCGTTGGAGCGCTCGATAATTCGACGCACGGTCAGAAGCGGGGTCCGGCTCCGGTCTCGAGAGCTTCAAGGGCTGCATCGATGTTGGGCATGATTGTTGGGCCGTAACTGCCCACCACCTGCCCGAGCGCGCGGGCGATATGCGGGCCGACGGTGCCGGCAGCGAGGACTTCCTCGGCGAGGACGATGCCGTTCACCAGATGGGCGGCGCCTAGCCGGCCGTCGACGGTGACCTCATACCGCCAGTCGCCGATCTGGATCCGTTCCGGCTGCGACCGGAAAAAGCCGCGCCGCCCCGGAACGAGGATCACACCCGGAACACCGCAAAAAACCCTGAGCACCAGCCCAACTCCCCCGGGGCCGGCCAAGGCCGCACCGATGGCCCGACTGACCCGCTCGTAATCGAAGCTTGTCATCAGCCACTCATTGGCAGGACGATCGACGGTATCAGCGTTTGCGCCTCGCCGGAGCGACGCACGGCCGTTCCCGCCACGTAAAACTCGACCGTGTGATGTCCCCACGCATAGTTCGAGATGGCGAAATGCACACCGACGACGCCGTTTCCGCCGTCGCGCTCGGCTTCGCTCTGCATGCGCGACATCGCCAGCTCCCGAGCCTGGTAGCTGCCTTGCGTCCATTGCGGCATCTCGGCGTTGCGTCCCACCTGGCTGAGTGTCCGTAGAAACCCTTGTACAGCGATGTGAAACACGCAGTTGCCCATCACGAAAGCGACCGGCGTGTACCCGGATCGCAATAGGGTCGTCAGATCCTGGCCGGACAGGTGGCTGGTGAACGCCAGCCCGTTGGGGCGTCGATATGCCCCCGGTTTCTCGGTGTATCGCACCGCGGTGCCGACGGCAATGAACTCGAGATGTTCGCCCTCGCCCTGATGACGCCATTCGAGGCGTACCCCGACCACTCCGTCCGCGCCCAGCGAATCGGCCTCGGCCTGCATTCGCGACATCGCATTCCAGCGCGCGCGGTACGTCGCGTCGGTGAGCACGGGCAGCTCTGATTGTTGTTTGATTCCGGTGAACTGGTAGCCCACGTGATAGACCGAAACGCCCATCACAAGTTCGATCGGTTCGAATCCGGCCCCGTGCAGCAAGGCGAATTCATTGATCGAGAGGTCGGACGTGAATACCTTGCCGGCGTGCGACAGCCGTTCGCTGGCAACTGGGTCGAGCGGGTTCGGTTGCATTGTCAAAACACCCTCCTGCGGTTCCCGGATAGCGTAGGCCGCAGGACCGCCTCGCACACCCATAAGGTGCGACTTCAGGGCAGACCGACAAGCGAATAATGGCGTGCTGACGATGGTCGAGAGAGCAAGTCGACGCCGCGCCAAGTCCCTGTTCGACATGTGAGCTCGACGTTACCGAGTAACCTCGTCGGGCCTGACTAACGCACTCACGGCCGCCGCCGACAGCTACCTTCCGGCCGGTCGTCACCGCATTCCAGCAGCACCGACGAGTGGGCGATCGCCCCCTGGATGTGGCCCTCCGGCGAGTTTGCTACCGCCCGGCTTCCCCGGACCGCTCACCGCTTGGCTGTTGCGGCGCCGATCATCTTATGCACGTCCTCAACCGACCACGGTCCGGCGTGGTGGTGATCGCGGTACCCCAGCACACGCGGTGTTGGCCGATCGTAGCAACCGACGAATCCGCCTGCGGCAACTAAGATCTGGCCGGTCACGTCGCGCGACAAGTCGCTCGCGAGGTAGGCGTAAACCGGGGCAACAAACTCCGGCGGAGCACTGTCCAGTGAGGCTCGCATAGTCATCTCGTCGAGCAATCCGCGGCGGTGAAGGTCCTCGATGTGCTTTTCGTACTCGACTCCTGTGGAGAGCCGTGTCCTGGCGCCGGGGCACACCACGTTGGCCCGCACGCGAAAGGCCTTCAGTTCGGCGGCGATGGCTATGGTCAGGCCATTGACGGCGCCTTTGCCCGCGGGGTACCCAGTGCCGCCGTAGTCGCCCAGAAACGCCACTGAGCTGGTGTTGATGATGGCCCCATGCCCCTGCGGGGCCATAACGCGGGCTGCTGCACGGCAGGTGTGAAACGCCGTGCCGAGGTGAGCATTTATCAGGCCGTCAAACTCTTCCGGCGAGATGTTCAGGATCGAGGAGCCCGGCGGCTCGGCGATCCCGGCGCAATTGATCAGGGTGTCCAACCGCCCGAACGCGCTCACGCATTCGTCGATGAGAGCGCGGGCAATGCGCTCGTCGTCGGCAGGCCCGACCACCGCGGTGGCGCGCCCTCCTGACGCCGTCATTGCGGCGACGGTCTCCTCCACGGCTGCAGCGTCGCGCCCGTTGACGACCACGCCGGCGCCCAGGCTGCAGAGCAGCTCGGCGACCGCGCGCCCGATTCCCCGGCTGCCGCCGGACACCACCGCGCCGCGTCCAGCCAGCAGGCGATGGCTGCTACTCATCGGCGCAAGCGCTGTAACACGTTGTGCGCGAAATGTTCTCGATGTCGGCCAAAGGACGCCGCTCGATTTGGATCGCAAACATTAGCCGAACAGTACCCAGCCGACACAGAAATGAGAACCGTAGTCTAAATATCCCCGGCCGGCGAAGCCGTCAGCATCCATGAGCAATCTTCAACAACTCGGTCTCTGCCGAGTTGGTAACCCCCTTCCCGCTGCTGAGCGACGATTCGGACAAGGCCCTGCGGCAACACGTGTATGCCGAGCCGATGTACTGTGCGATTCGGTAATCACGTGGACTGCGTCGCAGCAGGCCTGGAAGGGAGCTCAATGCGATGAGGATTTCTCGGACGGTGTTCGCGGGCGTCGCGGCGGCGACGGCGCTGGCGCTGGCGGTGTCGGTGGCCGGCTGCGGCAGCAAACCGACGCCATCGACGTCGAAGTCGGGATCTACCACCTCGGCCACGAGTACCAGCAGCTCAGCACCGACTTCGTCGACGCCGGCACAGTCGAACGACTACGCCGGGCTGTTGATCAAGGCGAGCGACATCGACGCCCCGATACCCTTCACGGCGAGTCCACCGACGAACAACCCGAATGGCCAGGCGGGCGTCGCCACGACGTTCAAGGATGAAGACGGCAGCCATGTCATCAAAGACACCATCCTGGTCTTCCCGGATCCCGCCGCTGCTGCGAACGCGCTGAATGCGGCAAAGGGTCAACAGGGTGACGCCGTCAAAGACCCGACAACGCAATCGGCCAACGTCGGCACCGGCGGAACGCTGCTGCTGGGGAATTCACCGGACCGTAGCAAGGGTGTGACGATACTGCTATTCACCGAGGGCAAGGCGTTCGTCACGCTGGAATTTGATGGGCCGCCAGAAACGCTGGCGCCGCCGGACTTCGTCAACGATCTCGGGCAAAAGCAAGATGCGGCCATCAAGAAGGGGCTCGGCGGCTGAGCTTGGGGACATACCTGTTCGGTTCGCCTCGTCGTGGTATGCGCCTGTCCTACGTCATGCGGCAGGTGGCCGGGTCGGCGATTGACTGCGTCTACAACCGTGTCTGCAGCGGATCGCAGGCTTTGCGACGCTATCGTTGCGAGCGTCGACCGCCGCGGCCCTAGCACCGCACTGCCGGATCGGCGCGCTGGTGATCGAAACCGACGTCACTGCCTCACCGCCAAGCCGAGGAGTTTTATGAACATCGTCAACGGCCTGCCGGCTCATGCCCTACTGCTGCATTTCGTGTTAGGGCTCGTGCCGCTGACGGCCCTGCTGGAGATCGTGTGCGCTTTGTGGCCGGCCGCCCGGCGGGGCCAGCTGTTATGGCTCACGCTGATACTGGCCGGCGCCACAATGGTATTGACGCCCGTCACCATAAACGCCGGGGAATGGCTCTACGACCTGCACGCCAACCCCACCCCCATCTTGCGCGAACATGCAGCGCGGGGCAGCGTGATGATCTACTTCTCCGTCGCGCTGCTGGCGGTTGCGATCGCGCTCGTGGTGTTGCGCGTGATCGAACGCCGATCGGACGAGCGCCATGTGGCCACCCACATTATCGTCGCGATAATTGTGCTCGCCGTGGGAATTTCGTCAATGGTTCAGATCTACCGCGTGGGCGATGCCGGCGCCCGGTCGGTCTGGGGTGGCGAGATAGCGCACCTGGAAAAGTCGCACGCAGGTTAGCGATTGCCACGGGGTACACTAACTTTGAGCACAGTTGCCACTTGCCGGGCTTTGCGTCAACGTATCGGCCTCACACGACGCTCAATGTGGCGCGGGCCCATGCGTTGTTACCGCATCCGCGCAGATTCCACAGGGACGCCGCTGATTCTGGCTGCAGGCCACCGGTGTCGTCCCAGGCACGTACGGGCCGGCCCACACTTTGGTGCGTTCGACGACGCGCACCCCTTCCAGCGGGCCGCCACGACGATCCTTGGGTGGCTTGAGTTGTGCCGACTTCACCGCCCGCCGCGGGCGCGGAGTATCGATCCGATCCAGGACCAGGTCGGTATGCTCACCGAGAGCGGTTGCGGCAGAGGTGATCTGAGCCGGCGATGCACTGAACGCATACGGCACGGTCGGATATGCCGCATCGCCCAGCACGGGGTGGCATTCCGGGTGACCCATGAGTTCTTTCACGCCGAGCCAGTGAGCGCGGCTGGTCATAAGCGGTCAGGGCTTGTTGCGTCCCGAGCGGCTCAAGCGCCACTCCGGCGGGAAGTTCATGTCGTTGTCCTTCACCACATTGTTGAGGCCCTTGCTGAAGGTTCCCTCGGTGAGGTCGACCTCGTTCTCCTGGTCGTTGGTGATCATCGGCAGCATGCCCTCGACCATGCCGGTGAGCAGACTGCCGAAGTATTCGCCCTTGTGCTGCTTGTACAACTCCAGGAAGGTCTTCTGCACGGCGACAGTGTCGGTGGGCCGGGAGCGCGAGCATGCCATCGCATACTTCAGCGTCTCTTCTTCCAGCTTCTCGCGGGGCACCACACTGTTGACGAAGCCGCACTCGTACATCTCTTTCGCGGTGAACGGCCGCCCGGTGAAAAGCATTTCGGAGAATTTCCGCAGGCCCATCGTCTCGGCCCACCACCACAGGCGTGGTCCCCAACCCACATAGCGGAACGCCGGATGGCCGAATAGGGCGTCGTCAGACGACACCACCAGATCGGCGTCGCCGGCTTGATAGAAGTGCCACCCGTAGCAGTACCCCTTGGCCTCGATGATGCTGATCTTGCGCAGCTCCTGCAGCGGCCGGTTTCCCGCGCGGGCCTTGGCGTAGAAGTCCGTGACGGTGGACAGGTAGCGATACGACCCACCAGGCGGGTACTTGACGTCGTCATCGTTGATCGCGAGCTCATGCAGCAGCGGCATGCCCGGGTTCTCCAGCATGCCCCGCTGTTCTGGTAAGTCACCGCCGCTGCCGAAATCTTCGCCCTCGCCCCGGATCACCACGACCTTGACGTCGTCGTCCACGTTGCACTTGTGGATCAAATCGGCATAGTTCTGCCGCATCCCCAACGTGGTGGAGTTCTGCGCGTCGGGACGATCGAACGTGATGTAAGCGATTCTGTTCTTCTTGTCCTTCTCGAACTTGATGTACTGCTCGGCTTCCTTCTTCATCTTTTGGTAGTCGTATTCAGGCATGGTCTTCTCCAGTTCGTTGTGCCTATTTGAGCAAGCTGCCTGCATCGACAGGAAGCGAAACGCCTGTGACATAACGAGATTCGTCAGAGGCGAAGAACAGCACCGCGTTGCTGATGTCGGCGGCTTCCACCCAGGGCACCGGCAACGTGTGCATCATTTGCGAAAAGGGGGCGAAGTCGTCGGGCCCGGGATCGGGCAGGTCCGGCCGGAACAGGCGAAACGTCACGTCATTCATGGTCATGGGTGTGTTGACCTGTGTCGGGTGCACCGAGTTGACCCGAGTCCTATGCTGTCCCAGCTCGACCGCAAAGGCGCGCATCAGGCCCACCACCCCGTGCTTGGCGGCCACGTAATGGCCGGTGTGCGCCAGGGCGTTCATCGCCCCGACCGAGCCGGTGAGCACGATGGAGCCCCCTCGTCCGCCGTCGATCATGTGCGGCACACCGGCCTTCACGGTTTTCCAGACGCCCGAGAGGTTGATTTCGATCATGTCCTGCCAGATGTTCTCACGAATCTTGTGCAATTTGTTGCCGCCGTTGCCGATGCCTGCGTTCGCGACGATGATGTCGGCACCTTCTTGCGCCAAGGGAACCGCGTGGCTGCGGCCCTGACCTCGGGCGGCGCCGCTGATGAACGCCACCTTGCCCGCAACCCGTCCGGTCATCTTGGCACCAGAGCCGGCATGCACTCCCAGCCCCGCACCGTCGAGGTCGGGCTGAGCGTGGCATTGCTCAGGTCGACCTCCCACTCGGGGAATCGTTTCAAAATTTCTTCCAAGGCGACGCGGCCTTCCAGACGCGCCAGCGCCGAACCCAGACAGAAGTGCGTACCCACGCTGAAGGTGAGGTGCGGGCGGTTGGCGCGGTGGATGTTGAACTCGCCGGCATCGGGCCCGAACTGACGCTCATCGCGGCACGCTGCGCCGATGAGCATGATCATCACGCTGCCCTCGGGCACGGTCTGGTCGTACAGACTGACGTCACGGGTGACATACCGCGCGACGTGCGGTGCGGGCGGCTCGTAGCGCAACAGCTCCTCGATGGCCCGCGGGATGAGCTTGGGGTTTTCGGCGAGGTCGCGGCGCTGACCGGGGTGCTCCGCGAGAACCTTTCCGGCCCAACCGATCAGCCGCGTCGTTGTCTCGTTGCCCGCCCCGGCGACGACGTTGAGGTACACCAGTATCTCGTCGCGAGTCAACCGTCGGGTGGTACCGGTCTCGTCCACGAACTCGACGTTGAGCAGTTCGGTCATGATGTCGTCGGACGGATTCTCGGCACGCCAGTCGATGTAGGCCTCGAACTGCTCACCGACGGACAGGCCTTGTTCGGCAGCTTTCATGGGCCTGCCGGCCTCGGTACGCAGCTGAGCGTTGCCCCGGTCGCGGATGTACGCCTGGTCGTCTTCGGGGATGCCGAGCAGCGAGCTGATCACCTTCATCGGCATCTGTGCACCCAAATCGGTCACGAAGTCGAATCGACCCGAGCCCACGAGCGGATCCAGGCATTGAGCGCAGAACTCGCGGATCATCGGCTCTAGCGCAGCGATCCTGCGCGGCGTGAACATCCGCGACAGCAGCTTGCGGTGCACATCGTGAATCGGCGGATCTTCAAAGATCAGCATCCCCGACGGGATCTCGAGGTTGGCCTTGATCAACTCCAGGATCGCGCCCCGCGCGGAGCTGAATGTGACGTGGTCGACCAAAGCCTTGTTCACATCGGCATACCGGCTCACCGCGAAGAAATCGTATTCGGCGTTGTAGTAAAGCGGCGCCTCTTCACGCAGGCGCGCGAACATGGGGTACGGGTCGGCGATCAGCTCGACATCGTATGGATCGAAACGAACATGGCTATCGGTGCTCGCCGTCACGAAATGCCTCCTACCGCTGCCATTTCCGGATGCCCTCACCGCGTTCAGTAGCGCTAGCGCTGCCAGTGTGTCAGCACTGGACTCGGTTCGGGCAATTTATACACTCCGCTTGATTGCGTTGCTCTGACATGCGCACGGGCTCGGGTGAAAACAGCCCGCGAACGTGCGCTTACTCTATTCTCGTAGAGAACCATACAGCGGATACGCTGGCAAGAGCCAGGCCCACCCGTACCGTGTCCGTGCGCTCAGGGTGATCCGGCCTCCCGTCGGCGTCGCGCCGGACGCAGGCCACCCGCCTGTGTTAGCCGCCCTTTATCCGAACTCTTCAGAATCCCCGCAGCGATCGCAGACAAGACCCCATCGAGTTGTTCTGGACTGTCGATAATCCGGTCGCCATGGGCGAACCTCAGCAGGAGACCGTTGATGAACGTCAGCGTGACGTTGCTCAGGTCTTCGACCACGGCCGATTCCAGCTCTGCGCCGCGCGGCATGAGTTGCACGAGGATTTCCCGGTGCAACTTGGTAAACCCGTCCGTGGCCTGCTGCAAAATCGCGGCCAGCGCCGGATCGCGAGTGGCCTGCATCGTCAGCTCGTATCGGGCCTTGGTCCTGGACAATTGCGGGTCACTGCCGGATTGAATAACCACCTGCGACAGCCGCGAAGGCAAGGGATTGTCTCCTCGAGCGTTGGAGCTGTCAGCGACCGACTGGAGATCGTCAAGATCCAGCTCGGCCAGTCGCTCGGCCACCGCACGCAGTAGCGCCGATCGGGTACGGAAATAGAACGAGGTGGTCCCGTCCGGCACGCCGGCCTTGCGGTCCACCTTCAGATGGCTCAATCCCTTGGCCCCGTGGTCGGCCAGCAGCTGAATCGCCGCATCGCATAGGTCGCGGCGGCGCTCCGCAGGGTTAGGCTTTCGGCGTTTGTCCATCGATGATCCGTTATCTCGGTCCGACAGATTACTCTATATTCGTAGTGTCGGTAAAGAGTCGCACCAACACCTCCAGCAAGCAAGTCGAGAACTTGGCGCATGCCGCTCGCTGCACTACATGAACTACAACTTCGCCCGGTCGCACGCCACGCTCACGAAGGAGGCCGGTGGTCACAAGGTGACGCCCGCGATGGCCGCTGGCATTGAGCGCCGCGTCTGGACCCACCGCGACATCGCCGCACTCCTCGACTAGATCTGGCGTGCGTGCCTTTTGTCGTCCGATGAGGGGCCCTATGACCCTAGGTGCCCAGGCGGTGCATAACGGAATATTTGTGGGCATGAGCGGGTGGAGCTACGACGGTGGACTGGGCTTGGCGCAGCCCGCTAGCGGCGCTCAGCGGTTAGACGATGTCGAGGCAATGCGGTTGCTCGCCAGCGTTGACTATGGGCGCGTCGTATTCACTGTCAAAACTCTTCCAGCGATCCGCCCGGTTAATCATCTGGTGGACGAAGGCCAACTAATCATCCGCACGCGGCTGACTGCGGCGATCTCGGCCACCATACGATCCAGCGAGGCCGTGGTGGTCGCCTATGAAGCCGACCACATCGACCCTCAGACCCGGACGGGATGGAGCGTTGTCGTTACGGGGCGTGCACACACCCTCACCGATCCCGACCAGGTCTTGCGCTACGAGCAACGTCTCCATCCGTGGATAAACCACGCCGACACCGTCGTCGCCATCGCGCCTGAGATCATCACCGGTTTTCGCATCATCGCCACAAAGGCATAAACCAGCGTGCCGCCTTGTGGCGAATGTTGAATATCCTATCGCGATCTGGGCACCCGATCACTCTCCGTCAAACTGACCCACTACAGATCTGCGTGCGCGATTCTGATTGGCAAATAGCTGAAATTCTCGCCTGCGACACGCCGGGCAGCGCATCGTGGCCAATGGCCGCGGTCCTCTACCTTGAGCTGCAAGGTGGTCCGTGCTGATGGCTGCGGAAAAGGCTAAGGTGCAATGATTCCCGATAGGCGGGAGCGCAACAGTTCCCTGAGCGGAAGTGTAATCGGGTGATTCACCGTCGAATCAGCCGGCGGAATGCCGCGGGGGGCCACCGCGCCGAGCACCCTGCCGGCTGTCCTTCGCGCGTACGCGTTGCTCGGCTTGCGGGCATCGGTCTGCTCGCCGCGCTGATGTGTAGCTGCCAGTCGCATAATCCTGCCGCGTCCACCTCGTCGACCACCGCAGCGCCGAGCACAACTGCATCGCCCGCGCCGGTAGTGAAGATTGCGCCGTTGCCGGTTCGACCGGTGACGAAGTCGCAGCCAACAACGCCCGACAAGTGCCCCGCTACGAATCCGAACCTTCCGGTGGCACCGGCCGATGTTCTCACTACGTGTGATATCGGCCGAACCACCTTGTACACCTTGGGCCCGGAGACGATGCAACTTGCGCTCACACACGTGGACACACCCAAGGCACTGACGTCGGGTTTCTATGAAGTGACTCTGATACTGAGTCCGTCGTCGGCGACCGCGTGGGCGTCATTCACCGCTGCGAATCTGCACGATCACGTTGCCTTCATCCGTGACGACCTCGTTTTGGAAGCGCCGATCATCGAAGAACAAGTCACTTCCGGACGGATCGTGCTGACCACGCAGACAGCGCAGGCGGCCGACCAGTTGGCCCAACTGGCGGGCCGTCCCGCATGACATGAACCTCACGGTGAACATGGACCGCCTCGGTATCGGCATGCTCGGCGTATTCGGACTTCCCCCAGTGGAGTTCGTCGAACTTGCTGCAGATCTTGGATGCCATTGCGTCTCGGCCGCTTTGCGGGGGATGCCGTTGGTTCCGCTTGGCTACCCTCCTTTTTCACTCAAGGACGACGCGGCCCTCAGGAAGGACCTGCTCGCGGCGATGAATGGCCGCGGCGTGACCATCTCGCTCGGCGACGGGTTCCTTGTACTACCTGGCGCCGATGTGCACGCGTTCTCCGCGGATCTCGACGTCTTGTCCGACCTCGGCGTCCCCCGGATAAACGTGGTCAGCCTCGACCCCGATCTTCCCCGCACGTTCGACCAGTTCGCCGCACTGACAGAGCTTGCCGCCCAACGAAGCATCCAGACCGTCGTCGAACCGGTGCCCAGCCTGACAGTGGGTGACTTGCCAACCGCGCTGGCCGCCAGGGAACACGTCGGGCGACCCGACTTTCGATTGCTCATCGATACCATGCACCTGGTGCGGTCCGGGTCCGGCGCTGCCGATCTCGCAGCCATCGACCCCGGCCACATCGGTTACGCCCAACTCAATGACACGACGCTGCAGCCGCGGGTCGACAACTACCTGGAGGAAGCCATGTTTGAGCGCATGGTTCCCGGCGAAGGCGAACTGCCCCTTCACGACATCCTCGCCGCGCTTCCGCCCGACATTGTGATCGAACTCGAAGTTCCGAGAAGATCATTGGCGCTGGCCGGTGTCAGCCCCATCGACCGGCTCCGTCCGTGTGTCGACGCCGCGCGCCGGTTGTTGTCCGAAGTACCTGGCCCCCGAACGGATTAGCGTTCAACTTGGATATCGGAGCGGAAGCCCGGCCGCCTGGTAGATAGCATCGATGACGGTCATGTTCTCGATGGCCTCTTCCGGGGTTGTCTTGACCGGTTCGCCGCGTAGCACGGCTGCGGCGAAAGCGTCGAGTTGGTACGCGTACGAGGCGCGGCGCGAGAAACGCTCCACACGTCTGCTATTGGATGATCGCACCGAGAGCTGATGCAAGAACTGTGGCATTACCGGATTGAAGACGCGCAACTCACCGTGTTCGCCGACCACGTGAGCGCTGATCTGCAGCAGACGCGACGACCACAATGAGCAGCGGATCCGGCCCGTGTGGCCGCCCGCGAATCGCAGCTCGGCCGTCATGGCCCGGTCGATCTGCGGATCGCGCAATTTAGCTTGCGCCGAAACAACTTCCGGGGTCGAACCGCCGAACGTACGGACCATGTGAACCGTGTAGCATCCGGCGTCCATTGTGGCGCCACCGGCGAGTGAATAGTTGTAGCGGATGTCGGAGAACTTCGGCAGCGGGAAGCACAGCGCGGCCTCCACCCGCTTGAGCGTGCCCAGCTCACCCGAGGCAATGATTTCCTCGACCCGCAGAGTCAGCGGGTGGTAGCGATAGTGGAAGGCCTCCATCACCACACGATCCGAATTCGCTGCCAGTTCGGCGACCTCGCGGGCTTCGTCTGCGTTGGCGGTGAAGGGCTTTTCGCACAGCACGTGTTTACCGGCGGCCAGTGCCGCTCGAGTCCATCGGCCGTGCAAGCCATTCGGCAGCGGGTTGTAGACCGCGTCGATGCCCGGGTCGGCGATCAGCCTCTCATAGCTATCGGGCACGGAGGCGATGCCGTGTTTGGCGGCAAAGGCCTGCGCGCGCGACACGTCTCTCGCCGCTACCGCGGCAACTACGACGTCAGCGTTTTCCTTGGCCGGAATGATGAGCGCCAACGGCGCGATACGGGCGGCACCCAGGATGCCGACCCGCAACGGCTTCGCGGGTCCAGAGTCAGCCATTGCGGTTGCCCGGTCCTCGACGGGCAAAGGCCGGCGCATGCTCGGGCCGGACCCCGACGCCAACGAAATAAGCGGGGACGACCGACAGCCACGGCAGCCGCTGCACCAGGCCGAGCAGCGCCGCCGGAGGGGTGGGGTCTGCGCCGCGAAGGAGCGGACCGAGCAGCCTACGCTGTAACACCCGTTGCACTGCCTGGGTTACCGCGGTGGGAAACAAGCGGCGGCGGCGGATCGCCGCCAGGTCGCGACTCGTGACCCGGTGCTGCCGTAGGGGTTCGGCCAACAAGGTTGCGGCCGCGACGGCATCTTGGATCGCCAGGTTGATGCCGACGCCACCCAGGGGAGACATCGCGTGTGCGGCGTCACCGATGCACAGCAACCCATCAATGTGCCACCGACGCAGTCGATTCACACGGACGTCGAGGTGCTTGACATCGTCCATGGAGGTCAGCGCCGCCACCGACTTGGTCGCTTCTGGCAGTAGTGCGGCGACGTCGCGGCGGAACGCCTCTATACCTCGCGCGCGCAGCTGGGAGTCCGTCCCTTTGGGCCCAAGGTAAGCAATCTGGTTATATCCCTCACGCGGGATGACGGCGAGACCGCTCCCCGGGGCGAAGCGAGGCAGGAAGGAATAGTCTGCATCAGCTTCGCGCGGCAACTTGAACCACCACACGTCGAAGTTCACCGGGTACTCATGTGCCTTCAGCCCCGCCTCGGAACGAGCGATCGACCACCGGCCGTCACATGCTACGGTCAACTCGGCCCGCAGCTCACCGGGGCCTTCAGATCCAAGGTAGCGCACTCCGGTGACTCTGCCGCCGTCCCGCAGCAGCCCGGTCACCTCGGTCTCCATGCGCAAGGTGAAGCTCCGCTCTTCTTCGGCGGCGTCGGCGAGCAAGTTCAGCAGGTCCCATTGCGGCACCATCGCGATGTATGGGTAGGGTTGGCGCAGACGCTCGAAGTCGATGTAGGTCACCGAGCGTCCATTCGATTCCAATCTCCCCTGGCGGACCTCGCTGTAGTGCAAAGCCGCGAAGCGCTCCGCCAAGCCCAATTCGTCGAGTAGCCGCATGGTTGTGGGATGGACCGTGTCACCGCGAAAGTCGCGCAGGAAATCGGCGTGCTTCTCCAGCAGCGTGACCTCCACACCTGCACGAGCCAGTAAAAGGCCCAGGATCATCCCGGCCGGGCCGCCGCCGATAATCGCGCACGTGGTTTTCTCAACCATTAGCGCTCAAGCATAGGGGCGACCAATTGGCACGAGGGCTGAAGCGTCATGGGTCACCGTCGAGGAGCGAGAGGTCGGCGTCGAAAACCGAGACGGGTTCGAGCAGCACGCCGTTTTCGTTGACGTAGCGATCCCAAAGCGCCAGGAGCTCGGCCAGCTTTTCGGGCCGCGACGCGGCCTGATCGTGGATCTCACCCGGGTCGGAGGAAAGGCCGTACAGCTCCCAGGTGCCCGGACCGTACGGTACCGGAAGGTAGAGCGCCTTCCAGTCCCCCTGACGAATGGCGCGGCGGCCGAACAATTCCCAGCCGGTGCCGGTATCGGCGTCGTGTACGGTCTCCGCGGCGCCCGATAGATACGCCACCAGCGAGCGGCCGCCCATGGGTACGACCTCGCGGCCGCGGTAGGCCGTCCCGGGATGCGTGGTCCCGGCCAATTCCAGCAGCGTTGGGCCGATGTCCATGACGGTGGTGAAGGCCGTGCCGATCTGGCGCTGCCGGGCAAAGCCCGGCCAGGTGATGAAACCGACCACCCGGATACCGCCTTCGGTGGTGAAAGCTTTGTGCAGGCGCGACGGTGCGGTGGCGGCTTGCGCCCAGCGCGGGCCGTACCAGATGTAGGAGCTGGGGCGGCCCAGATTGTCGAGGCTGTTGTCGCAATACTTTTCGATCTGGGCGGCGATTTGGGCGCCACGCAGTGGCATCGCCTCGACGATCGCACCCTCTGCGCCGTTGTCGGACAGAAAGATGACGACCGTGTCGTCAAGCTCGCCGGTCTGTGACAGGTGGTCGATCACCCGGCCGACGTTCCAGTCCATTCGGTCGACCATCGCGGCGTAGACCTCCATGCTGCGGGCCGACCGCGCGCGCTCTTCGGCCGTCATGTCGGCCCACTCTGGGACGCCGTCGGCCACGACCGGGTGCGCCGCGACGTCAGGCGGACATAGGCCGAGCCGCTTGAGCGCCGTCAGACGGGCCTCGCGGAGTGCGTCCGGCCCGGCGTCATAGCGGCCGCGATACTTGGCTATGGATTCGTCTGGTGCTTGCAACGGCCAGTGCGGCGCTTGAAACGGCAGATAGGCGAAGAACGGGCGGTCGTCGTCGGGTGCACGTTCACGCAAATACCGCAATAGCGTGTCGGTGTAGAAGTCCGACGAGTAGAAGTCGTCGCCAACCGTGACGAACTGGTCATCCTCGGTATAAAGCGTTGGCGTGGGAGCGAAACCGCTGACCGCGCCGCCGTAATGGCTGGCGCCGGCCGGCAGCAAGGCAAACGAGCGCTCGAATCCGCGGGCCCATGGCGACGTCTCGATCGTGCTACCGAGATGCCATTTGCCCGACATCAGCGTCAGATAACCCGCGTCGCGCAGTAGCTCGGGCAACGCGACGACGCGGTCGTTGAGATAGCCCTCGTAACCCGGCGCGCCCTGGAATCCGGGGATCGCGACCTCGACCATCGTGCCGACACCCGCGACATGGTGGTCGGTTCCGGTCAACAGCATTGCTCGTGTCGGTGAACATGCCGGAGCGGAGTGGAAATCGGTGAACCGGATCCCGGCGTGGGCGAGCCGATCGAGGTTGGGCGTCTCAATCTCGCCACCAAACGCACCGATATCGGAGAACCCGAGGTCGTCTGCCACGATCACGAGAAAGTTGGGCCGCTTCACGCTGAAGCATCCTGCCAGGCCCGGCGCCCCGATGAAACGTTCGGGCATTGCCGGTCGGCATTCCGCCGAAGCACATCGGAGCTCTCGCCGATATTGTCAAACAGCGCGGTCCCGCATTTGCGGCGAACGAGACACCGAAGGGGCACCAAGATGTTGGCACAGTTTGGGATGTCCATTCCGCTGATCGCCGCCCCGATGTCGGGCGGCCCGACCACCCCGGCGATGGTGTCCGCTGCGACCCGCGCGGGTGGACTGGGCATGCTCGCCGCCGGCTACAAGACGGTGGAGGCCGTCGAAGCTGAGATCGACGAAGTTCGTGCCGAAGGAATTCCTTTCGGGATCAACCTGTTTGCGCCTAACCCGGTACCGGTCGACCCGGAGAGGTATCGGACGTACGCCGCAACCATTCAGAGGGACGCCGACCAGTTTGGTCTGGTACTGCCCCCAGAGCCAATCGAGGACAACGACAAGTTCGACGAGAAGATCGCGCTGTTGCTCGATGATCCCGTTCCCATGGTGTCGTTTACCTTCGGCATTCCGCGGCGCAACGTGATCGCCGCACTGCAACAGGCCAACAGCGTTGTGGTCCAAACGGTGACCACACCCGACGAGGCGGCACAAGCGCACGACGCCGGTGTCGACATGCTTGCCGTGCAGGCAGCGGCCGCCGGCGGGCATTCCGGCACACTGTCGCCGCAGAAACCGTTGACGCCGGTCCCCATCGTCGAGCTCGTCAAACGAATCGCGGCGACCGTACCGCTGCCCGTGCTTGCCGCTGGTGGGCTCGCCACTCCCGGCGCGGTAGCCGAGGTCATCCGTGCGGGCGCCACAGCGGCCGTGGTGGGAACGGTTCTGCTGCGTGCCACCGAAAGCGGCGCCTCAGCGACGCACCAGGCGGCCCTCACCGATCCCGCTCGTACCCAGACGGTGCTCACTCGCGCCTTCACCGGCCGCCCGGCCCGCGGCCTGCGCAATACGTTCATCGACGCCCACGAAGCGGAGGCACCGCTGGGTTATCCCGCTATTCACCACCTGACCAGCCCACTGCGCAAAGCGGCAGCCGCGGTAGGAAAACCCGACTACGTCCATCTATGGGCAGGCACCGGATACCGGCACGCCACCGCCGAACCGGCGTCCGACATTATGCGACGACTGGCCTCCGGTCTCTGATCCGCCGGACTCTCCTACACGCTGCACCCGGCAGACGGCACCCGATTACCGGGAAGCACGGAAACCGGGCGCGGGTGTATGCGAATTCAGTTGCTCAGATACAGATACCAAAGGCCGTCGGCATGCTGCTCACACGAAAAATGGGTGAAGTTCCCGGGATGGTCCACCTCGACGACCGGGCCATCAGCCATACAAGCGGCCTGAGTCGCATAGTTGCCCTCGACCTGAACCCGATCAGCATTGCTGATACCCACGCCGGTGGTCATCAGCCCGGTGACCGCCAGCACACCAGCGGCGATAATCTTCCTCACCAGGCACCTCCGGTCCACGTCCGCCGTTCGGCAAGAGTTACCAGCTCGTTGCTGGTGGCTCGACGCCAGCGAGTCGCGATGGTCTCCGCACAGCAAATGAAAAGAATTCGCCGGGACATAACATTGCGGTCGTTCGTCGCGGGGACAACCGCTGATCCCGCCGATTCAGTATTCGAAGCGGTTGAGCACGTCGTAGTCGCGCATAGGCGTTGCCCACACCAACTTGTAAATCCAACGCACCGCATTCGTTTCAATCTCGTCATAGCCGGCCAGTACGGATGTCTGCTCAACGAATCGCAGTCTGGGATTCCACGTCTCCATCTCTCGGGCGTCCCGGATGCCCCACTTGATGATGCCTTTTGTGAAGAGTTTCGACATCAGCGGTGCCAGCGATGAGAGTGCGTCGAAAAGTATTTCGCCGCAATCGAATCGGTCCGTCAAGCGCTGTAGCAGCTGCCGCACCTCGCTCTCAGGCAAGTACATCAGCAGGCCCTCGGCGACGACGAGCGTGGGACGTCCGGTTGGGATCTGATCCAGCCACTCGGAATCGGTCACCGACGAGCCGATCATCCGGTAATGCTCGGTGTCGTCGTAGAGCCGCCGGCGCAAACCGATTACACCTGGCTGATCGACGTCGAACCACAGCACAGATGACGGGAATGCAAGCCGAAATACCCGGCCGTCCAGGCCGCAGCCCAGGTGCAGAACAACCGCGGCGGGATGACGTTCAAGGAAATCGGCGCACCAGTCGTCGAGCTGTTTGGCCCGCAGCGCGACCAGGTACTGGTTCGATGCCGGCAGTGAGGTCCTATGCATTCGCTTGAAGTCGTAGTCGATACGATCGACCGCCTCGGCGGCCGTCCGGTCACCCAGGATTGGTTGCCGCGAACGGCTTTCATACGCGCGTAGGTACAGGGTGACTAGATTCGTCCACTCCACAGAGCCCCACCGGACGGAACTGAAGTCAACTTTGGCTGTCGTCACGATCGTCTCCTCCTCACGCGATAATCGATACAAGTCCACATCAACTCGTCCACGCAACCCCACAGAGACAGCCAAGCGCATAGTCGGCCGTTGTCAGGTGCCCGAGGCAGGCGAACGCGGCCACGTTATCGAGAAGTCTTTAAGTGTCGCGATCGCGACCGCAACCATTCTCCCAAACGAAGGCGGTGGCCCCGCCATCGTGTCCGTTGCGGACATCCCCCAAAAGAGCCAGAGATTATCGCGTGGCTGGGATGATGAATCGGTGGAAGTTCAGTGGGATTCAGCGGTTGCTCTTGACAGTGACCCTACTGTGGGCTCGATCGCGAGCATGGAAAGCGTCGCAGTTGCGGGATCGGTCGCTACTACGGGCAGTGTCGCGGTAGCCGGATCGGTAGCCACCGCAGGCAGCGTCGCGGTAGCCGGCTCGGCGGCAACCGCGGGCAGCGTCGCGGTAGCCGGCTCGGCGGCAACCGCGGGCAGCGTCGCCGTAGTTGGCAGTCTGTTGACCGTGTTGTGTCTTCTGCTGCGCGAATGCGTAGCGTGCGTAGCATGCCTTGCTTGCACCCGGTGCATCGCCTGTATTGGCTGCGTGCGGTGCACCGACTGTGTAGGGTGCATCGGCTGCGTGAACTGCTCGGGACTACGGAATGTGAAGGGTGCCCGCAACGTTCGGGTTGACTCGCCGCGTGAGTGATCGTAGTGACTACGCCGAGGCTATGGCCATTGTGGCGCTCGACGCGAATCACCGCGCCGGTTAGTGGATTTCGGCCGTCAGAATGCCTCGGGGTCACGCCGTACGTCGTCCGGTACCGGGTGGCGATACAAGCGTGACGCGTTCTCCCACGTGAACTTCCGAATGACATCGTGCGGCAGACCGCCGATTTGTTCGTGGATCGTTTGTTGGGTATGCGGCCACGTCGAGTCGCAATGCGGGTAATCGGATTCCAACATAATGTTGTCGACACCTATGCGGTCACGCTGCACGAACGACGACTTGTCCTCGACCGCGCAGAACCAGAAGTTGCGGGTGAGAACCTCTGCGGGAGTCAGTCGCTCACCGAGCGCCTGCCAAGTCCCGTACATCGCGTGATAACTGAGCATGTGGTCGAGGCGATCGAGCAGCCCCGCAACCCAGCCGATTCCGCCTTCGGATAGGCAGATCTTGAGATCGGGCAATCTGCTGGGCAGGCCGGAGTACAACCAATCGACTGCCGCCGATATGGCGTAGGCGAAAAACAGCACGCCCTGCACATCCGGCGGCGCATCCTCGGTAGTGGATGGCGAGGACCCCGAAGAGCCGATGTGCAGATTCACGACGGTGCCGGTCTCGGCACACGCTGCCATCATCGGATCCCAGTGACCGCAGTGAATACTCGGCAATCCGAGCATCGCCGGGTTCTCGCTGAACGTGATGGCATGAAAGCCGCGCTCGGCGTTTTCGTAGATCATCTTTGCGCCGAGTTCGGGGTCGAGCAGCCAGGGCAACTGGCAGGCAATAATGCGGTCGGGATATGACCCCGCCCAAACCTCGAGGTGCCAGTCGTTCCACGCGCGCACGGAGGCCAATGCCAGGTCGCGATCCTTGGTCACCTGCTGCAGCCGTTGGCCGGCGAAGCCCGGCAGGAACGAAGGGAAGTTGAGGGAGGCATAGATGCCGTTGAGGTCCATGTCGTTGATCCGCTCATGGATATCCCATGCGCCTCTGCGCATTTCATCGAATCGGATCGGCTCGAAGCCGTACTCCGTCACCGGCCGTCCGACCACCGCGTTGAACCCGACATTGGGCAATTCTTGACCGTCGTAGACCCAGGCCTGTCCGCCATGTCCGGTGTCCACGACTTTGGGCGCGCGGTCAGCGAACTTTCGCGGAAGACGTCCGGTGAAGGTATCCGGCGGTTCGACGATGTGATCGTCTACCGAGATCACCGTATAGCGGCGTTGCGCCCGCGGCGGATCCGGCAGAAAACTGACCGAACGGTCCTCCCCCGTCTGGGCGGTGGTGAAGTTCAGGTTGGCAGCCAGCTCGTCGATCGATTTCATGGTCGGCACTCTCCGTGCAGGGCGGCCACCAACTGGCGCGCCGAATTTTTCGTGCGTCCCGTCGAGTGTGCGGTGACGGCTTCGGATGTGCGGTGGCGGCGAAGCCGGTCGGCGTGTCGCCACCTTGGGTGCACACTGGACGGCCAGGACGCACACCCGAATGGCGAGTCAGCCTGCGGGGCGGGGTTGTCCATGTTTCTCACTTGAGCACATCGGGATCAGCCTTGATGGTCATCCGCGCTGCCCCCGCCCAGTACATATCGGCGGCCCTTTCGATAAGCGACCGTTGCATGCCCGCCATGTCCGACCACTTCATGGCCACCGGCTCCTTGGCGGTGAGCATCACGTCGTAGGCCAGCTTGCATACCCGTTCGATCGATGCCGCACGATAGACGGCTTCGGGCAGGTTGCGGCCGGTTGCGATGACGCCGTGGTTGGCCAGGATCGTCAAGTTGGCGCCTCCGATGCGGGCCGCGAGATCTGCTGCGCGTGCAGGGCTGTCGATTTCGCCGTCGTATGTGTCGACCAGACACAGGTCATCGAGGAACAGCGAAGCGGTTTGGTGCACCAACTCGGGCAGCCTGCCCAACGCGGCGAGCACGCATACGTAGTACGGGTGATTGTGGATGACCACTCGGGCGTCAGCGTGGACCCGGTGCAGTTCGGTGTGTATGTGGATCGCCGGAGTGACATCCCAACGCCCCCGGATCACCCGGGCATCGCTGTCTACCACGCAGATATCGGATGCGGTGAGTTCGGCCCACCACAGTCCCCACGGATTGACGAACATCTCCGTTTGTCCGTCGAGCTGCCAGGTGATGTGTCCGGCCATATTCTCCGCGAATCCGATGGTGGCGAGGTGGCGGAAGGCCACGGCAAGGGCCTGCTCATTGGACAGCTCGACTCCGATCGGGGGAACCACCGACGGCGCCCAGACCTCCAGGCCACCACGGCGTGCGTCAGGAGCGTTCATGATCGGCCTCTATTCTGGCTCGGATATCCTCGCGGAGCCGGCCTTTGGCTATCTTTCCTCCGGACGATCGGGGAAGTTCATCGACCACGATGAGTCGTTCGGGCAACAGTTCCTTGGAAACTCCGAGTGCGAACAGGTGTTCAACGAGTCCGGGCAGTTCGATGGTGGCCGAATCAGCGAGTTCGGCGTAGAGGCAGACCTTTTCACCGAACACCGGATCGGGCATCGCCACCGCTGCTGCCACCGCTATCGCGGGATGGGTCGTGACGGCGTCTTCGACCTGGCTTGCGCTGATGTTCTTGCCGCCGCGCAGGATGAAATCAGAGGTTCGGCCGGTGACGCTCAGATAGCCGTCCGCATCGATTTCACAGATATCACCCATGCGCATCCACCCGTCGCGGGTGAACAGCTTGTCGTGATCGGTGCCGCCGAGGTAGCCCAGGCTGGTCGCCGGACCCCGGCATGCGGGCTGGCCTCGCCCCGTCTGGGTGACGTCCCGATCTCCGTCGAAGAGTCGGACCTCCATTTCGGGGACGATTCGGCCCCCGGTGCGGAGTCGGCGGTCGCGTGAATCATCGAGAGTGGTCGCGCTGAGCATCCCGGTCTCATTTGAGCCGTAAAACTGCAGAATCTTCGCACCGGTGAGTTCCTCGAACTCGGCGGCGGGCCGATACGGCAACGCCTCCCCGCCGGCGAAAACGACACGCAATGAACTCAGGTCGTAATCGCGGCAACCGGGGTCGGCCATGAGCATGGTCAACTGTGTACTGACACAGCACAACACGGTGGGCTTATGCCGGGCTATTGCCTCACACGCCGCCCCCGGGGTGAACCGCTGAAGGATCACTGCGGTGGCACCGAGATAGATCGGGGTGGTGTGGCTGGTCCAGATGCCGAAGCCGAACGGCATGGGTATGACCGGCAGGAATATGTCGTCCGATGTCAGCAGCCCATTCGCGACGACCTTCTGGTGAAAGTAATACCAACGATTCTGGGTGTGCACCACGCATTTGGGCAGGCCGGTGGTCCCGGAGGTGGAGTTGATGAGGAAGACGTCGTCGGGACCGAGTTGGGACTTCACCCCCAGCGCCTTGGGCTTCACATCGACGTTCAGGCGCAGCGGGCCGGCATCATCGCCCAAGACCAGCGTTTGCATGGGTATGCCCGCCGCGGCCTGCGCAGCGGCACCGCTGCGCAGTGGATCGGTGATCAGGATGTGCGGCTGCGAACCGCGCAGTATCGCCGCGACCTCACGGGTGCCGGCACGCGCGCCGATGCCGACGACGACAGCGCCGCAGCGTTCGATTGCGACAAACAGCACGTGGATGGCGGCGGAATCACCGTGCCACACCGCCACCCGATCACCGCCTGCCACGCCTGCGCCGGCCAACTGCTCCGCCAAGTCATTTGCCACACAGTCGAATTCACGCCAACTCAGCGGCATGCCTGGATAGTCGATATAGGCAGGGCGGTCCGGTGTCTGTTCGGCGTTACGACGCACCGCGTCCGACAGCGTTGAATCAGACCACCAGCCGGCGGCACGAAACCGCACCGCGTCCTCGTCGGTGAATGCCGACGAGCCCATGGTATCCAGCCCACCGGCGCTCATCACCAAATCATAGGAAAGCCACGCGTCGCGCAGTCGGCCATGTCGGGCCACTGCCTTCGCTGACCGAGCCGACTAGGGATTCTGCGGGGTGGGAGCGGGAGCAGCGTGTTGCGGATCGCCGACAACGTTCGGAGGATGGGGGTGGTGCCGCCTATGACAACCGTGAAGGCATCCACAATTGAGGCCAATAATGCAGCCGCCCCCGCCGACGGGTTGGACCGGTAAGGCGCCGCCGGGAGCCGGCGGGGATGGGGGTGCGGGCGTCATGCTGCTGGAGGAAGCAGCGGTCGTAGTCGTTGCCGTTGTGCCGCCAGGCGACCAACCTGCCGCCGAGACAAGCACGGCCACACAGGCGCATATCGCGGCGGCCGTCCTACCTTTGCGATTCGTCACAACTCACCACTGTAGTTTCCCCACCCGGGTGCTCAGGGCACCGCGCCCGGATTCCGAGAAGATTCCAAGAAGTCGCAGGGCTAGCTCCCAGGGGGCAAGGTCGGTAAAGCCGACCGGGCCGCGTTATCCGGTCGTGGCCACGAGGTGGGCAAGATACCCCGAGGAGATTGTCGCGGCGGTTCATCGTTTCACCAGGCCCGGCAGCGACGGCTAGACGCCCGGCGGCACCTGAGTCCGCCCGTGCACTGTTGCCGCGCGGACGGCATAGAGCCCGGCGCTGACCGCGAACATCGCGGCGGTCAGCAGCAGCCACCGACCCAAAAACGGGTCCTGGGTCTGACCGGTCGCGGCCCAGTACGTAGAGGCGCCCTGCTTGATGATGCCGGGAAGGAACACCAGCAGCGTCAGACCCGCTCCCAGCGCGGGCACCCGTATGTAGTTGAGCACCGGCACACAGGGGTGAGCGCGCGCCCGTGGGGGCTTGACAACGATCCGCGACAGCAACCGGTCGAGCAACGAATAGATGGGGAACAACACCAGGTCGTGGGCGATGATGGCCGCGGTAAACCATACGATGATCGACTGCCACCACACGTGCGGATTCCACAGCGAGACCGGTTTGATGGTGGCTACCACGTACCCGAACAGCGCGAACCCGGTCACCAGCGTCAGCAGATGCAGTGGATGGGATCCGTACAGCCGGGCGAAACCCGCCAGCGCGCTACGCATTTCCGGCCGCTCGGAAAGCAATGGACGTCACCCATTTCGTGTTGTGCACGCCGGGTAGCGCAGGGACGATGATTCGCGCGGGGAAGCCGTGGTCCGGGGATAGGTCGGTGCCGTTGACGTGCAGCGCCAGCAGCGCATCCGGGTGCAGCACCTGGCTTGCCTGCAGCGTCGCGCGGCCGAATGGGCCGGACCGCTCCAGCGACGACACATACGCCGACTCCGGTACCGGTACGCCGGCGACGCGGGCCAGATCCGCCAGCCGCACCCCGGTCCAGGTCTGGGTGGTCGACCAGCCTTCCACGCAGGCGATCGGCAGTACCGCGGTGTGCTGCGGCATCGCCAGCAGCGCGGCGCGGTCCAAGACCACCGGTTGGGGACCGCCGCTCACGGTGAGCCGCCACCGCTCGCCGGCGTCCCCAGGCGAAATGCCGGCCACCACCGCGGTCCGGTTGACCTCAAAGTCGTTGGGTCCGTTGCCGCGGGTGCGCCCCCGCGGCAGCAGCAGGGCAGCGTGCCGGGTGTAGCCACCCAAGGTCTGGCCCGCGGTGATGACCGCCATGAACAGCACACCACCGCCCACGAGCGACAGCGCGCCGCGGCGGCTCATCGTTGCGGGGCTGGGGTCGGCGGCGACCAATCCGTCGGGATCCCGTGGCTCGGTCCGGGTGTCGGCACGGCCGGAGCGCAGCACGTCGCGCAGCGACATCGAACGCAGACCGGACCACATGCGTCGAATCTTGATCGCGACATGCACGACGAATCCGGCGATGAACACCCACGCGCCGAAGTAGTGCGCGGTGTAGAAGCTGAATCCGAAGATGTAGTCGTACTGGATGTTCAGCACGCCGGTCACGATTTCGAACAGGATGCCCCCGACCAGCATCAGCAGCGAAACCCGTTCCAGCAGTTGGGCGATGGACCGAGCCGGCGGCCACACGAACAGCCTGGGAATCACCGACCACAGCTTGGCCAGCACCACCGGGATCAGGATCAGCCCGAGGTCGACGTGGAGTCCCTGAGTCAGCCGATACAGCCAGGACGGGTTGGTGGGCCAGTCGAACGTCGGAAGCTTGAGCCAGCCGACGTCGCCGGGGATGGCCTGGCCGAACCGCGGCCCGTAGGCGATATAGGACAGCAGGCCGGTGAAGATGACGATCGGCAGCGTCACCAACAGCACCGAGCCGAACACGGATGTCAGCCACGGTCCCCGCAGCGGGCTGCGCCACCGCTGGGCCTGCGTGACACCGGGCGGCGGATGCTTGTCCAGCATGCGCCACAGCCGCGCGGGGAAGCCGTAGCCGCCGGCCTCGCTGGTCGGCTCAATGTCTTCCGTCTCGGGTCTGCTGGTCGTCACCGGGTCAGCTTCATTTGCCCCTAAGAAGTTCGGTGAAGTCGTATCCTTCTGCGGTCGGACCGACTTCGTTGGTGAACACGCTAACCCCTTCTCATTGCGATGATCCAGGCTGCGCAGCATGCTGATGACCGGCGTGATACCGCTGCCCGCACTGATAAACAGCAACTTGGCCGGTAACGGCTCAGGCAGCGTGAACACGCCTTCTATCTCGCCGAGCCGTACCAAATCGCCAGGCTGAATCCGCTGCACCAGATACGGCGACACAACACCGCCGTCTACCCTCCTGGGCGTCACACTGATCAGCCCGTCGTCGGGCACCGGATCCGAGGTCAGCGAATACGCGCGCCAGTGGTAAACCCCGTCGAGCCGCACATATTGACCGGGCTTGTGACCAGGCCATTCGTAGCCGGGCCGAATCAGAACGCTCGCCGCTTCCGAGCCCTGCGACTCGACGCGTTCAACCTTTCCGCGCAGCTCCTTCGTGGTCCAGAGCGGATTGATCATTTCTTGGTAATCGTCCGGCTTTAGCGGACTGAACAATTGCCGCACCGCCCTCCCGCAGGAACAACCGACGCCCGCGTGGGACGTGGGGCTGGGCGCCGCGTTCAGCCAGCGCAAAGCGCGTTATCGTCCCGGCGCGCAGACGTTGGCCCTCTGTTCGAACAGCACCCCCGGGCGATGTGACGCCTATTGTCGGTGTGTGCTGATCGGCTTCTTACTCGCTCTGGGCTGCTCGGTCTGTTACGGCACGGCCTCTGTGTTGCAAGCGGCGGCGACGCGAGCAGTGGAAGCAGGCAGCGGCTCGGGTGTCGACACTGTGTTGCTGTTGCGAGCCGCCCGGCAGTGGCCCTATCTCGTCGGCGTTGGCCTTGACGGCCTCGGCTTTCTGCTTCAAGTGGCCGCGCTGCGCTTGGTGCCGATCTATGTTGTCGCCGCGGCGCTAGCTGCCTCGATCGCAGTCACCGGCATCGTGGCCGCATGGGTACTGTCAGCGCGGCTGTCGTCAGCTGAATGGACGGCCGTGGGCGTGGTATGCCTCAGCCTCGTCGTGCTCGCCCTCGCCGCTGGACCCGCGCACTTTCGACATGCTCCGGCCGGACTCGGCTGGGCGCTGTTGGGTGTGGTGGCCGCGATATTCATCGCCGGTGCCGCTGCAGGTCGACTGCCCGACCGCCCGCGCGCACTCGCGCTGGGGCTGAGTGCCGGAAGCGGTTTCGGAGTCGTCGAGGTCGGCGTGCGCCTGATCGACGTGATCGATCCCACCAAACGCTCCTTCTACACCAACCCGGCCCTGTACGCGGCGGCCGCAGGTGGGGCCGCGGGATTTCTGTTGCTCACCTCCGCCCTACATCGCGGATCCGTGACCACGGCCGTCGCCGGGATGGTTGTCGGTGAAACGATCGCGCCTGCGTTCGTCGGAGTGGTGTGGCTGGGTGACCGCGCGCGCGACGGCCTCGGCTGGATGGTTATCGTGGGATTTTTCGTAGCAGTGTCCGGAACACTCGTACTGGCGCGGTTCGGGGAAGCGCCTAAAACGGCCCCTAAACCAGCCAAATCCGGCCCCTAAACCGCCGAGCCGTCACCTAGATCATGGCGTTGCCGCGGTGGATGCTTCGCGGCCATCAGCGTTCTCAATCGGCCGGACGATAAGTAGTGCCACGCACCGGGCGCGCCCATAACAATCCGCCCTGTGCGCTGACGCCCGCGGCCATCAGCGCGCGCTTGAGGATCTTGTTCGTGGCCGTCGTCGGCAGGTCATCGTTGATGCGCACGTACCGCGGCCACGCCTTCGGCGACAAGTCGGGTTGCGCGGCGAGAAACTTCTCGAAATCATCCGGTTCCAAACTCGCCCCGTCCCGCAGTACCAGGGCGGCCATCACCTGGTCACCGACCCGCTCGTCGGGCACCGCATAGACCGCGACCTGGCTGACCTCGGTGAGCCGCTCCAAGATCCGCTCGATCGGCGCCGCCGCCAAGTTCTCGCCGTCCACCCGCATCCAATCCGCGGTCCGGCCGGCAAGATAGATCCAGCCGTCGGCATCGCGGTAGGCCAAATCGCCGGACCAGTACATCCCGTGTCGCATGCGCTCGGCCGTGGCGGCCGGATCGTTGTAGTAGCCGACGAACGGCCCCGCACCCTGGGTGTTGACCAGCTCGCCGACCGCTTCGTCGAAGTTGGTCAAAGCCCCGTGCTCGTCAAATTCCGCGACGGCGCACTCGGTGAGGGTCACTGGGTTGTAGATGCTCACTCCCAGATACGGCTTGCCGATCGAGCCGGGCGGGGTGCCGTCCTCGCGGACGACGATCACGGCGAACTCGCTGGAGCCGAAGCTGTCAACCACTCGGCATCCGAAACGCCTTGCGAATTCCGCGATATCGCGATCGGTTGCTTCGTTACCGAACGCCACTCGCAAAGTGGTATTCGCGTCGTCGGGACGCTCGGGAGTGGAAAGGATCAAAGCGAGAGGCTTGCCGACGTAGTTCAGGTACGTCACGTGGTGGCGGCGCACGTCGTCGAGGAAGCGTGACCGCGAAAACCGTGCCGGGACCATGGTCGCGCCACTGCCGATGCCGACCGCCCATCCGGCGGCAACGCCGTTGGAGTGAAACAGCGGCATCGAAAGATAGCAGACGTCCTCGGCGGTGACGTCGTACTGAAAGATCAGGCTGGCACCGCACATGATGGCCATCCCGTGGGCGAACCGGACGACCTTGGGGTCACCACTGGTCCCGGAAGTAAAGATCATCATGAGGGTGTCGGCGGCGGTGACCTCGCGATGGGGCACCAGAGGTGGCGTCGCGGCCACCGCTTCGGCGTAGCGCCTCCCGGTCACGTCGAGCACCTGAATACCGCTGAGGTCCAAGCCGTCCAACAGGGGCAGGTGCTCAGGGTCGACGAGAAGGATCTGACAGTCCGAGCGTCGAATGTCGGCGAGCAGGCCGGCTCCGCGGCGCGTGGTGTTGATGCCGCACAACACATAGCCGCCCAGCGCGGCGGCGGCCATGGCGCGCAGCATCGCCGGAGAGTTGGGAAGCACGGCGCCGACGTGCAATGGACGTGCTGAATCAGCGAGAGCGATCAGGGCCGCGGCCTCTGCCTCGGCCTCGGCGAGGTGTTCTTGCCAGGTCCAGACCCGCTCACCGTAGGCGAGCGCCGGAGTATCGTCGTGCCGGCGCTGGCGCAGTAGCTGCTGAACTGTCTCCGGCACTGGTTCACTTCCCAGGCTGATTGGAAGGCTGGTCGACGGTCGTCAGCACCAGCCCCGCGTAGTTCTGACGGGCCACCTCGTCGCAGTGACGTCGGTAGATGCCGAATCCCCCGGCGTAGGGCATGAAGATCCGTTTCTTGCCCTCGATATTGGCGCCTAGGTACCACGATGACGCCGCTTTGGTGAACAGGGTCTGCTCGGCAACGTGTGTGACGTGCTCGGTCCAGGCGTTGGCGGCGTCGCGCCGCGGTTCGACCTCGCTCACCCCGAGGCGACGGGAGGTCAAGACCAGGTCGATGGCCCAGTCGACCTGAATCTCGGCGTGCAGCACCATGTTCGCCAGCACCGAGGGGCTGCCGGGCCCGCTGATGGTGAATAGGTTCGGCAAGCCCGGCACCATCAGCCCGAGAAACGTCACCGGGCCGTTGGCCCAGATGTCACGTAGCCGCTCTCCCCTGGGCCCACTCGGGTCGATGCGGGTGAGCGCGCCGGTCATCGCGTCGAAGCCGGTGGCGAAGATCAGCACATCGCACGGGTACGTCGTTTCGCTGGTTCGCACCCCGCGGGCGGTGATCGCCTCGATGGGCTCGCGGCGCAGATTCACCAGCCGCACGTTGTCTCGGTTGAACGTGGCGTAATAACCGGCGTCGGTGCAAATTCGCTTCGCCCCGATCGGGTGATCGACGGGGATGAGATCACTGGCAACGACGGGATCGGTGACGATTTCGCGGATCCGCTCCTCGGCGAACTCCCGGGCGATGTCATTGGCCGCCAGGTCAGAGTTCTGATCGGGGAAGGTCTTAGCGAAAAGCACGCCGCCCTCGCGCCAGCGCTGCCATAAGGCTTTAGCGCGTTCCTCCGGTTCGGTGTCGACAGCGTTCTTGTGGTACGTGCCATGCGGCGTGCCCGCCGACGCGTAGGACGAGATCCGGCGCCGTTTCCGATACTGCTCCTGGATCTGCTGCTGTTCCTCCGGCGACCAGGGGCGGTTGGGCATTGGGACGCTGTAATTCGCTGATCGCTGGAAGACCACCAGCTGCTCGGCTTGTGTGGCGATGATCGGAACAGCTTGGATACCAGAGGAACCCGTGCCGATCACGCCCACCCGCTTGCCGCGCAGGTCCGGATCGGTGCGCGGCCACGCGGCGGTGAAGTACACCTTGCCTGCGAAATCGTCGACGCCACGGATATCCGGCCGGTTCACCGCCGACAGGCAACCCGTTGCGCACGCAAGGAACTGAGCAGCGTACGTCCGGCCGGCCCCCAGTGCATCGTGAGTGCGGACATGCCAGCGACCGCGATCGAAGGCGGCGCCGATGACGTCGACACCGAATCGGTAGTGGCGGCGCAGATCGAACCGGTCGGCCACGTGGCGCAGATAAGCCAGGATCTCCGGTTGCGCGGCGAAGCGTTCGCTCCATGTCCAGCTCCGCTGGAGCGCTTCGTCGAATGAGTAGGAGTAGTCAACACTTTCAACGTCGCATCGGGCGCCCGGATACCGGTTCCAGTACCAGGTGCCGCCAACATCGGGGGCGGCCTCGAGGCCGATCACCGATAGGCCCGCCGACGCGGCCCGGTGCACGGCGTAGAGCCCGGCGAAGCCCGCGCCGATGACGATCACGTCGCTCGAGAGCACCTCGGTCACGTCGATGCGCTTTCCAAGCGCGTCGAGTCCAATAGCCCCCGCAGGTCCCCGCATACCAGGTCGCGCGCTGATGCCGCCGGAGGAAAGGATTGAATCGTCATGAAGCCGTGGAACAATCCGGGAAAGTCCCGGTGCACGACGGGTACCCCTGCATTTCGTAACCGGCGTGCGTAGTCGCATCCCTCGCTGTGCAACGGATCCAAGCCGGCGGTGACAATCACCGCGGGCGGCAGGTCGGCATGCGAATCCGCGCGGGCCGGTGCCACCAGATAGGGCGGGTCGAAAACCGGCTCGGCGTCAAGGTATTGACGCCAGTACCACTGCATCGCTGCGCGGGTGTTGAAGTATCCGGTGGTGTAGCGGTGGTAACTATCCGTTTCAAATGAGGGATCGATGACCGGGTAGAGCAAAAGCTGGGCGGCGGGCCGGGCGACTCCTCGTTCGCGGCACAAAATGGCGGTGACCGCAGCGAGATTCCCGCCGGCGCTGTCGCCGGCGACGACGGTCCGCGTGGGGTCGATACCGAGCTCGGCCGCATGCTCCAACACCCAGCAGAACGCCGTGAAGGCGTCGAGTGCGGCCGCGGGGGCGCGATGCTCGGGGGCAAGGCGGTAGCCGACCGACACCACAACGGCTTGGCTGCCGCGGGCCAGGGCGCGACAGAAGCCGTCGTGGGATTCGATGTCGCACAGGACGAATCCGCCGCCGTGGCAGAACACGATTCCGGGGCGGTTGTCGAACGGCTCGCCGTGCGGGTAGTAGATCCGCACTACGATGGCGCCGGCCGGGCCGGGAACCGTACGGTCTTTTGTGTTGCGGACGTCTTCCATGTTGTTGACGGGCAAGCGCCGTTGGGCTACCGCGGCGCGGGCCTGCGGGGCGGTCATCGTCTCGACGCGCGGGAACCCAGCGTTCAAATCGCGCAACATCGCCTGCACGGTGCCATCAAGAGGGTCGTCCATGTGGGCCTCCGCCCGCACCGGTGGGCCGCTCATGCCGGCCGGTACTTCAGTAGGGTGATTCCGTCTTCGGCCAGATCGTAGAACACCGGCTGAACCCGCATACCAATCCGGATGTCGCTCGGATCGACGTCGATCAACTCGGTGCTGATCTTCGGCCCGGCGTCCCACTGCACTACCGCGAGTAGCTGCGGCACCGCGTCGACCCACGGCGGACCCGTGGGTCTGCGGGCGACCGTGTAGGTGTGCAGCGTTCCCGCACCGTCGATTTCGCGCCATTCCAGGTCGTCGGCCAGTGTCCCGGGGGCAAGGGTGCGCGGATAAAACACGTAGCGCTGCAGCGAAGGCGAGTACTGCACCACGATCCGGTGCTGCGCCAGGCCGTCCCAGAAGGGCCGCGACACGGGCGTGGGCTCGGGGACGGGGCGGGCTTCTGTGGTCATTTGCGCCACTCTCCCCCGCAAGCGGGTGGTGCCCCCACCTCATCGCTTCGCCCTGCATCGTCGCCGGCGCGGCTCATCGCTAATCCCCTCGCATCAGCAACGCGACTTGCTCGCTCATGATGCCGCCGTTGCCGGTGACGAACGCGGTGTGGCAGTCGGTCACCTGCGCGTCACCGGCCCGTCCCATGATCTGACGTGCGCCGTCGACGACATGGTGCATACCGCCGGCCATGCCGGCCTGGCCGAAGGAGAGTTGACCGCCGGCGGTGTTGAGTGGGAAGTCACCCCGGTAGGTCAAGTCGTGGTCGGTAATCCACGACATGCCTTTGCCTTTCGCGCAGAAGCCGGCGTCTTCCAGGCTCATCAGCACCGTGATGGTGTAGCAGTCGTAGATTGACGCGACATCGACATCGGGTCGGTCCAGCCCGGCCATCGCGAATGCCCTCTCCGCGGCGCGTGCGATCGGCGTGGACAGCAAGTCCTCGGCGTAGGTCGGGGTCTTGAAGGCGATGTGTTCACCGAAGCCTTTGATCCACACTGGGCGGTTGCGACCGCGACGTGCGATGTCGGCGTTGGCGATCAAGACGCCCGCTCCCCCGTGCACCCGCATCACCGTTTCCAGCATGTGGATGGGATCGGCGATCATCGGGCTGGCCAGGACGTCGTCCACCGTGATCTGGGTGGCGTGGAAAACGGCGCCCGGATGAGCACCGGCGTTGGTGCGTTGGTCGACTGCGATTTTGGCGACCGCGGCCGAGTCGTAACCGAACTCGGCCGCGTAACGCTGAGCGATCTGCGCGTAAGGCGCGTTCTGTCCCACGTTGCCGTACGGGATCTCGAACTCGGCCTGCGGCGACCCATAGATGTTCGACGACGCGCCATACCAATTCGGGCTAGGCGGCGGCGTTTTCTGCGACCGCGGCACCGACGCCGATCCGGGTACCACGGCCAGCGCCGCGTCGCAGACGCCGAGCTCCACAGCGGCCGCGGCCCGCCACACCATTCCCGCCGAGGTGGCTCCGCCCAGGTCGACTCGCTCGCCGAAATCCAAAGCCAAGCCTAAATATTCACACAGCGTGGCCGGCGCGAACATCGCCGATTCGGCGACACCGTGCGTCAGCAGCCCGTTAACGCAGGCAGGATCGACGCCGGCGTCCTCGATCACCATCTTCGCCAACAGCGCGTATTGGTCCAGGGTGAACAGTGGCGGCCTGGTCGGACGCCGTTCGGCCGGCAACTCGGCGATGCCGATGATTGCCGCTTCGCCGCGCAGCCCGGTCACGACCGCGTTCCGCGCCGGGGCAGCTCGACCGTTGCTGTTCCCGGCATCAGCACGGTGGCATCGCGGCGGCCGGCGATGTCGAGATCCACCAGTCCGGCGCCCTCGTCGGTGATGCGTTTGCCGGTGACTTCCCCACCGAAGCTGAGCAGCTCGCCGGGGTATGCGATCGCGCGGTTCTGCACCGAGAAGGACACCAGACGGCCGCTTCCCCCGATCCAGTCCCCGATTGCGCGGGCCAGCAGCGCCGCCTGAAGCGGGCCCTGGACCAGCACGTCGTCGTAGCCTTCCACCGTGCGGGCCCACTCTTTGTCGTAATGAATGCGGTGTCCGTTGTAGGTGGCGGCGCTGAAGAAGAACATCTGGGTCTCATCGACGGCGACCGTCAGCCTGGGGACGTGCTCGCCCACGGCGATGTCGTCATAGAACACTTGTTGATCGCTCATGGCGCTCCTAGGGACGAGCGATCATCGAAGTCGACGCTTCGGCGAGCAGATCGCGGTGCTGGTTGCGGTACACGGTGTGCCAGGTCACCAGAACGAATCTGCCGGAGCGGCCCTCTTTTTCAGCAATTGATTCGATGGTGCGCACCATTTCGATTTCGTCGCGGTGATAGGCCGGCAGGTGAAAGACGAAGCTCTCCCCGCCAGCCATCCGCTTAGGGGCACGGGGAAACGCGAGACTGCCCGAGACCGCGCCGGAGGAGCCGTCGGGCCGCAGCGCCTCGAGGTGGGTGACACCGAGTACGGCGTATTGCAGGAAGAGCGGCGGGCAGATGATGTCGCGAAAGCCGTTGGCCCGCGCGTAGTCCGGGTCGAACCATAACGGGTTGTGGTCACCGACCGCCGCCGCCCACCGTTGCCAATCGCGCCGGTTCACCTCACCCGTCGCAGACGCGGCGACGGTACCCACTCGCGACGCTGATTCGGCGTCGATCAAGGTGTCTCCGCTCACCGGCACTCCTTTGCAGCCATGCTCTCCTGAAGCCACGATGCGGCGACGTCAGCTCCGCCACCGAGCGTCGAGCCCAGCCTTGCCCGTTCGCTCCACAGATGCAGATCGGTCTCGGTGACGTAACCCATCCCGCCGTGCAGTTGATGGGCGTCCAGGCTTATCAGCCTGGCGGCGGTTGCCGCGTGCATGCGCGCGATGGCCGTCTCCCTGGTCGCTGTGTGACCGCGGGCAATCCAGAATACAGCCGAGTGCGCGGCCAATCGCGCTGCGGCCAGGGCGATGTGCATGTTGGCGATTAGGTGCTGGGCGGCCTGGAAGGACGCGATCGGCCGGCCGAACTGGTGGCGCAGCTTGGTGTAGTCGACGGTGCGGTCCACCACGGCCTGCCCGATCCCAACCAAGTCGAGGCATCCTAATGCCACCGCCGTATTGGCCACGCGCCGCAGCGCCGACGGGGCAACGCCGCCGAGCAGCGCGTGGGCGCTGACCACGACGTCGTCAAAGCCCACGGTGAACGCCCGGTGCCCGCCTGCGATGGCGAGCGGCTGCATGGTCACGCCGGTCGCGCGAGCGTCGACGATGAAGACCAGCGTGCGCTCATCTGCGGCGGCTGAAATCACGATGACGTCGGCGACATCGCCATCAGCGACGTAGTCCGCAGTTCCGGTTAGCCGCCATTCCGTGGGCGATCCGGGATCGGCGCGCAGTACCGGCGAGACGATGGCGGCATCGCGGGCACTGCACAACGCTGTGGTTCCGCGAATACTGCCGCTTGCCAGCGGCGGCAGCCACGCGGACTTGACCTCGCGGGTGCCGAGCTGGTCGATCGCGAGGGCGGCGTGAATCGTGCTGTGGACCGTCGTCGGACACAGTGCACGACCGGCCTCGGTGTAAAAGACACCGAGGCCGTCGAGCGAACCACCCGAGCCGCCGTACCCCTCGGCGATGGCAAGCCCGAACAGCCCGGCGTCGGCGAGCGCCTTCCACAGGGTCGGGGTGCGTCGCTCTGCGCCGGGTTTATTGAGCCCGCGCACCAGACTCACGGGGTTCTCCGCCGTCAGCAGCGCGCGCAACATGGACGCGAAGTCGCGCTGCTCGTCGGTGAGTATCGCCCTCACGAGTCACCGTCCATACGAAGGCATTCCGTGGCCACGTTGGGCGATGATGTCGCGAAGGACCTCGTTGGTCCCCCCACCGAACCGCATCAGGGGGGCGGCCCGGTAAAGCCGCTCGAATTTGCCGGCCAGGGGCGCCTGTGGGCTGTGATGCGCCAACAAGCCGTCCGGGCCGAGCAGATCGAGCGCCAGATCGGCGATGCGCTGGCGCAGTTCACTGGTGAAGACCTTCTCGACGCTGACCTCCACGGTAGGAATGACGCCGCTGTCAAGGATGGACGCGGCCTCATAGCCCATCAGAGTGGCCACCGCCACGTCGGCCTCGGCCTGCGCCAGCCGACGCCGGAGCGCGGGGCTGTCGGCCGGCACCGTGCCGTCCCGCCGCGGTGTTAGCGCAAGCTCACGCAATTCGTCCACGGCGCGCCGCAGATCGCCCGGGTTGGTCAGCGCACCACGTTCCAGATCGAGCGCGCCGGTGATGTACGTCCAGCCGTGGTCGACCTCGCCCACCAGATTGGTGACTGGGACCCGCACGTCGTGGAAGTGCACCTCGTTGGTGCGATAGCCCGACCACGCGTACAACGGGCGGATCTCCACTTTGGGGCTGTCGATCGGGACGATGATGACTGAAATGCCCCGATGGCGAACACTCTTCGGATCGGTGCGTACGCACAGCCACTCGTGGGTGGCGCGCTGAGCGCCGCTGTTCCAGATCTTGGTGCCGTTGATCACCCATTCGTTGCCATCACGGGTTGCACTGGTACGCAGGTTGGCCAAATCGGTTCCAGCCTCGGGCTCGGAATAACCTACAGCGCAAACCATTTCGCCCTTGGCGATCAGCGGAAGCCATTCGGTTTTGTTCTGCTCGGTGCCGTGCCGCATGATCATCGGCGCCACCGACGTGACCGTCAGGTCGGGTCCCGGCACACCCCAATATTCGAATTCGCTCATCAGCAGATGCAGATGAATGGCGCCGAGCCCGAGACCGCCGTACTCGCGCGGCCAGTTCAGCCCGAACCAGCCTTTCGCACCGATCTTGCGACGAAACCGTGCTACCTCGCCGTTGGGGAATTCCAGGTCATGCTGGGCGAGCTCAGCTCGTAACTCTGGGGTGACGTTGTCGTGGAGGAACTCGCGGACCTCGATCAGCCAGGCGCGCTGCCCGGCGTCGAGTTCGAAATCCATTCCGGTGCCCACCTCACCTTTCACCAGGCAGCGCCAGCGTAACGCCACTGCGAGATTGCGGATTTTCGCACTGACGTTACGCTCGGCGTTCCTCAGCAGAGTCCCCGCTTCCTCGCTGACGCCTGTCATTGACAGGCGTCAGCAAAATTCTGTACTTTTGCCACCGTGCCTTCGACGACGTCGACCTCAGAGCCTGGTGCACCGGTTGTCGGCGCGAGGGAGGCCCAACGGCTTCAGACGCGGGCCCGTCTGTTCGACGCAGCGGTGGAAGAGATGGGCCGATCCGGATTGGCGGACACGGACGTCGCAGCGATCGCCGCTGCGGCAGGGGTGGCGCGGGGAACATTCTATTTCCACTTCCCGACCAAGGAGCACGTGCTGGTCGAATTGGAACGCGCCGAGGAGGTCAGAATCGTAGCGAAACTCACCACCAAGACGACCGGGCCTGGCGATTTGCTGTCGATGCTCCGGCGTCTGGTGCGCGAGGTGCTCGACGCGGAGCAGCGGTTGGGCCCGGTGATCTTCAAGGACATGCTGGGGTTGCACTTCTCTGCGACAAGGCCTGTCGAGGACGAGTTGGGTGAGCATCCACTGGCCGGCTTCCTCATAGCCGCGATCACCGAGGCCCAAGCTGCGGAACGGGTGTCTAGGGATGCCGAGGCGGGCGAACTCGGGGTGATCTTCTTGACCGGGCTGTTCGCGTTGCTGGCCACCGGCACGACCGCGCCCCGGGCACGGGCCGCGCTACTCGACCGATATGTGAAGACCATCGCTGCGGGAATGGAGGCACCATGAGTGGCACAGGCATCGAGGGCTATAGGGACTACCTGGCTCGCCGCGACGGCGACGCTGATCTGCTGCATCGCCGACTTGCCAATCGCGAGGCATTTTTCGATTCGTTGGAGGCCGACCCTGTCCGCTCGGCCCGTCCCATCGATGGACGTGTGTTCATGCAGAATCTGCGCCGCCGCCGACCCGAGCCAGGGCTGGGCCGCGAGATGCTGTTCCTGTTGGCCACCGCCAAGCTGAACCAAGCGGAGCGATTTGGCGTGGATTTGGGAGATACCTACGGACGCATCGGCCGCGAGGACGAGCCTCCAGAGCGGGTATATGTCGCGCTCGAGGAGCACTATCACACTCGCCTGCTGGCCTACGTGCTGGATATGTTCGGTTTGCCGTTCCAGGTGGTGGTACCGCCGTTCGTGATGCGCCAGTTCGTCAAGATGGAGGTGTTCCTCCCCGAGCGACTCGGGTTCGCGTTCGTGGGTGCGGCGGAGATGGCGGGCTGCATCATGTTCGACGAGTTGCGTCGTGTTGGCGTCGAGTTGTTCGCCGACGAACCAGACGTTGCTGCACGAATTGAGCGGCTCTACAACGAGATCCTCACCGACGAGCTGGGCCACGTGGGCTACTGTGCAGCACGCTGCACCCGCGCGGAGCGGGCGCTAATGCGTTGGCTCTACCCGCTTTTCGGACGACTGTTTGCTCGCCAGACCGCCGAGATCACCCTGCTCACCGATCCCGACAAGCTTCATGCCCGCCTCGACCAGCCCTTCGATGTCGAGGCGCTCGCCGCGGGCGTGTCGAACGAAACGTTCGTAGCCGCGCACCCCTGATCGATCAAGAGCGAGCTGCCGGATGACGACATCGCCGGCGACCCGTTCGACGAAACCCTCGTGGGGCCGTCCCGCGCAGCATGGGACGCGGCCCCGGTGATCATGGCCGAGTCGCCTACGTTACGACCGACGGCGGCACCAGCGCTCCCCCAGACGGGATCATCGGACGGGCCGCGCTGCTGCACGTCCTGTTGGATTACGCCGACACCTCATGAACCGGCTCTGCCCGGACTGTTAAAACGCCGTCAATCTCCCGTTAAAAACGCACGTGGGCATCGCGGATATGAGGCTGGACTGCGAAGATTCTGCAATCGCCCGGTCTTAGGACCAGGCAACTTGCTCAGCCTCCGGCCACAGGGAGAAGTTATGCCCACTGTTGAGACGCGCCTCCGCCAGGAGTTGCGCGACTGTTCGCTCGAATTACGGCAACTGGCGTACACCCTTCCCCACGGGGTCGGCGAGCATGCTCTCCTTCAGTTGTCAGACCGCATGCGCGTTGCCGCCGGACAAGCGGTCCGCAGAGGGGCTTAACGCGAAGCCACGTCCAGAGCAGCGCGGTCTGCCGACGGACGATCAGCCGCCCTTGAGGCGAATCTTCCAGCGCACGAAGCCGAGGTAGACGATGCTGATGAATGCCAGCATGCCCATATCGAACCACCACGCACCCGGCGTGTGATGCCAGTGTGAATCCTTCGGGACTTGCGGACCGGGCTCCAATTTGATCAGGTCGACGGTGGAGGCTGACGCCGCGAAACCCCATCTCGCCGGTGTGGCCCAGGACATCTGGTCGAGCCCAAGGCGCCCGGTGACCGGAATCATGCCGCCGGAGAACACCAGCTGCGACATGACCGCCACGACAAGCAGGGGCATGATCTGTTCATTGGACTTGGCGATGGCCGACAACGCCAACCCGAGCATCGCCGAGGCGACGCAGGTTAAAGCAATGTCGGCGAACAGCTCCAGACCGGGCTTGCCCAGCGCGACGGCGCCCTGAGTCGGGCCGCCCTTGCCGAGCAGCGCGATCACGGTCACGATCGCCGACTGAACGACCGCGAACACGGTGTAGACGCAGACCTTCGCCAACAGGTACGCGGTGGTGGACAGGCCGACCGCTTGTTCGCGCTTGAAGATGGCGCGCTCACCGATGAGATCGCGGATGGTCAGCGCGGTCCCCATGAAGACCGCACCGACATTGAGCAGCACCAGGATCTGTCCGGGCTCGGTGGGTGCGTTACCGAGTGGGTTCGGGATACCGAAGCCCACGTCGCCGGGCACCGACATCGACAGCGAACCCATGATGAACGGCAACAGGGCCAGGAAGATGAAGTAGCCCCGGTCGGAGATGATCAACCGCAGCTGCCGCCTGGCGATCGTGGAGAACTGCCGGAACAGGCTCGTATGCGACGGATCGCCCAGCTCGGCGGGTTCCTCCACGGGCGGCACTGGCGGGGGTGGACCCGTCTGCGCCAGGTACCGCGCTTGGGCGCCATCCGGGTCGTCGGCGACCGAGCTGAAGATGTCGGCCCAGTTCGTTGTACCCATCGCCGGGCCGATCTGGCTGGGCGGCCCGCAGAACGAGGTCTTGCCGCCGGGGGCCAGCAGCAGAACCTGATCGCAGACGTCCAGGTAGGTCAGCGAGTGGGTGACCACCAGCACCACACGACCAGCGTCGGCCAACTGTCGCAGCATGGTCATGACCTGCCGGTCCAGCGCAGGGTCCAGGCCGGATGTCGGCTCATCGAGGATCAGCAGTGACGGGCCGGTCAGCAGCTCCAACGCCACCGACGCACGCTTGCGCTGACCGCCCGACAGCTTGTCGACCCGAGTCTCGAGGTGCTTGCTCATCTCGAGTTCCTCGAGCACCCGGGCAACAACCTGTTCGCGGTCATCCTTGTTGGTGTCAGGCGGCAGTCGCAGTTCCGCGGCATACATCAGCGCCTGTTGCACGGTCAGCTGGCCATGCACCACGTCGTCCTGCGGCACCATGCCGATCCTGCTGCGCAGCGAGGCGTATTCGGCGTGAACGTTGTGGCCCTCGAACGTCACCGTGCCACTGGTCGGGTGTGTGTACCCCGCCACCAACCTGGCGAAGGTCGACTTGCCCGCACCCGAAGGACCGATGACGGCCGTCAGGGTCCCGGGAAGCGCGTTCAGCGAGATGTTGTCCAGCAGCGTCTTGTTGTTCTCGATCGTCCACGTCACCCCGCGCACGTCGAGGCCACCGGTGCGCGTCTCGATCGCGGTCTGGTCGCGGCGTGCCAGCGTGCCGTCGGCGAAGACGAGGTCGATGTTGCCGATCGTGACGACATCACCGTCGCGCAGCAGCGCCGAGTCGACCCGGACACCATTAACGAAAGTGCCGTTGATGCTGCGGTTGTCACGGATCTCGGTGCCGTTGGGCGTCGGGATCAGGGTAGCGTGGTGGCGTGATGCCAAAACCTCGGGAATAACGATGTCGTTGTCGTTGGCCCGGCCGATCTTGATCGCGCCCGGCGTCGATTCCACCGCCGCTTTGCCCGGCCGCAGGATCTTCATCATCGACGTCGCGATGTTGGACGCATCACCGCCGACGCGACCGGTCTCGCCGGCCGCGGGGCCTGCTGCGGGTGCCGGGGGCACTCTCGCGGGTGGTGCCCGGTAGATCTGCGGGGCATGCTGCGGTCCGCTGGTCGGGCCGGCTAGGTGCCCGCTGGTCGGGTAGCTCGGCTGTGGCCCCGAGGGGTAGCTCGGCATCGGTCCGCTGGGCGGATGGCTCGGCTGCTGACCAATGGGCGGATGCGCGGGCTGGCGAAACGAGGCCGACGGTGGCTGCTGGGGCTGACCGGGCCCGTGCGGCCCCGGCGGCTGGCCGTGGGGCACCGGCTCACTCGGTCCGCTGGGTGCGTTGACGATTGGTATCGACGTCGTCAGGGGAGGCCGCCCGGCGGAACCCTGGTGGCGGCCGACCTCGAAGCTCAACGCCGGACCGTCCGGATTGCCGATGTTGACCCGCAGGCCGTCCTGGATATCGACGGCCGGCACGCGACGGTTGTTGACATACAGCCCGTTGAGGCTTCCGTTGTCGATGGCGATCCAGCGGCCCTGGTCGTATCGCACGATGAGGTGAGTGCGGGAGATCAGGGGGTGCGCAACGCGGACGTCTGCGCGAAGGTCACGCCCAATGATTACATCGTTGCCTGCTGCGAAGGTGCGCTCGGATCCCTCGTACCGCACGGTCAGCACAGGTGGGTCTGGTCGGCTCATCAGGACCAACTGTATCGGCAGCGGCGCAAATAAAGGCTGTCGGGTCGCGGACACGACCGACGCGGCAAGCCTCACCCGTCGATTGGGCCTCGTGGCGCCTTGGTCCGTTATCGCCGGCAAAACAGCGCGGCCAGCCGCCCGCGTCGCATGCGGTGGCTCAAGATGTGAGGATGAAGGAGGCAAGGATCGCCCCGCTGCTGGTCGACCGGGTCGCGGTGGTGACGGGCGGCGGTGGCGGTATCGGCGCGGCAACCGCGCGGCTGTTCGCCCAGCACGGTGCCCACGTGGTCATCGCCGATATCGACCCCGAGCTCGCTGAACGGACGGTCGACGAGATCAGGGCGTCTGGTGGATCGGCCCGGGCGGTTGTCACCGACGTCCGTGACGCGGATGAGGTCGCCGTCTTGGCGCGATCGGTGCTGGATCGCTATGGCCGGGTCGACGTGCTGGTGAACAATGTCGGCCACTGGCTGCGCCACCCCGGAAACTTCGTCGACACCGAGCCGGAACTGTGGGATGAGCTCTACCGGATCAACCTGCATCACGTTTTCCTTGTCACGCACGCGTTCCTGCCGGCGATGGTGGACCAGCACGCCGGTGTGATCGTCAACGTCTCGTCCGTCGAAGGGTTGCGAGGCTACCCGGAGGATCCCGTTTATGCCGCGTTCAAAGCGGCCGTCATCGGTTTCACCCGCGGTCTCGCGGTCCAGGTGGGCGGCAGTGGGGTGCGGGTCAACGCGATCGCTCCCGACGTCACCGAATCCCTTCAGGTGCCCTACTCGCAGTGGCTGTCAGCCGAGGAGCAGATGCAGTGGCCGCAATGGGTTCCGGTCGGGCGGATGGGCTTGCCCGAGGATCAGGCCCGCGTGATCCTGTTCTTGGCTTCGGACCTGGCGGCGTTCGTCACCGGCCACACCATCCCGACCGACGGCGGGACCGGCGCAGCGGGCGGCTGGTTCCGCTCGTCGCGCCGGCCCGACCGGGAATGGACGAATCGGCCCATCGCGCCCTGATTGCTCAGGCGTAGCCCAATGCGGCGTTCTCCGCCCGGATCCGCACCGTGAGCACCAGGGCATTGGCAATGCTGAATACGATCGCCGTCAGCCACGCTGAGTGGACCAGCGGGGGGGGGGGGGGGGGGCGAGGCGCCCAACCAATGGTGCACCCGGGATCACGATGAGCTCGGGTTCAGTGCTTGCGAGTGCGCTGACGCAGCGCAGCGGGCAACGTGCTGAGCACCACGACACCGAACATCGGCCATCCCAGCCAACCGATGAACGGCCGGCTCAGGGTCCACGTTTCCGCGACGCACGAAACCAAGAGCAAGGCATGCATACAGACCATAGCCGGGTAGTGATCGCGCCTGAACTCTTTGCCCCCGTGAGCAATTGATCATTTGGCCTTTCGTTGGGCGACTGCCAGCTCGACCAGGCGTTCGGCACGGACGGCGAGGATGAACAGGTCGTGGTGCATGGCTTCATCCCCTCACCACGGCAGCGGCAGTAGCTCGAAGCTGAAACCAGGGCCCATGGCCAGCGGGTGAGCCTGCGCCCCTCAGGTTAGATGATGCTGGGTAGTTCGTCTGGCGAAAGACGCCGTGGGAGTTCACAAACCGTCGACAAAAACTGCGGGCGAGGTTCAGAGTTTTGGCGCAGGACGGAATCGGGCTTGATCTTCAATAATCGTCACCGGGATGCGGTTGAGCAACACCATTGCCGGACGGCTCGTCGATGAACGTCGGCGGAGACAGCACATTGGTATTGGCGCCGGTGAGGCGTTGGCCACCGACATGCGAGTTCCCGGCTTGCCATGTCCCCAGCCGTGCGGCATCGACACAACGCCGGGCTTGATCGCGTCAGTGACCTCGACAGGCACTTTGATTTCACCGGCCGCCGATTTCACCGTCACGACGTCGTTGTCCGCTATGCCGCAGCGGGCCGCATCGTCGGGGTGGATCAGCAACGTGCACCGGTCCTTGCCTTTCATCAGCGCGGGCACGTTGTGCAGCCACGTGTTGTTCGATCGCAGGTGTCTGCGGCTCACCAGGACCAGCGGACTCGGCGGGACGCTCGAAGGCGCGCGGCCAGCCGCGGCAGGTCATCGAGCAGGTATTGGGGGGCGAGCCGGATTTTCTTGTCGGGGGTGCCCAGGATGTCGGGCAGTTGCGGCACCATAGGGCCGAAGTCGATTCCGTTCGGATTGAACTTGAGCATGTCTAATGTGAGACCGCCCGGGTTCTCGCCGTACCGGTCCCCGAAGGGTCCGGTTCGCAGCGTGAGGTCCAGGATTCGTTCCGGTCCGCCGTGGTCGTACAACTTGCGGATCGCCGCGCCGTCGAGGCCCGCAGTGAAGGCCAGGTAGTCGAAGAACCCGTCGTCGATCGCCGCGACGTCGACGTCCTCGGCCGGTGTGCCGGTGCACAGGCCGGTGAGCCGGATCAGAATCTCCCACTCGTGCGGGCGATCGCCCGGATCGAATACCGGAGCCGAGTAATTGGCGATGCTGTGAATGGCGAATTGCAGCACCAGGTCGTCGTGGTGAGGCTGTTCGAGTGGGGACAGCCCGGGCAGGATCACATCGGCATGACGTGTGTCTCGTTGAGCCAAAGGTCAACGGAGATCATCGCTCCAGCATGGGCAGTGTTTCATCGAGCTTGTCGCCGCCGGGCGTGGACAGCACTGGGTTGCCGGCGATGGTGATCAGCGCCTTGAGCTGCCCGTCGCCAGGTGTGGCGATCTCCTCGGCGATGCACGACACCGGTGCCTGGCCGAGGACCTCCTTCGCGCCGCGCACCCGGGTATGCCATCGGCCGAATTCGGGAGCACCGCCCTCCAGGCCCGGCAGCGGCTGCGTGGTGATCGACCATGCCGCGGGACTGGGAAACATAGCGCCGCCGGGCGTGTCGAAATGGCCGGTCAGAATGTTGATCACGTCGACCAGCCAGCTGGCCAGGCTGCCGAACTCCTGATTGCACAAGCCGATTCGGCCGTACACCACGGATTTCTCAGTGCCGGCGAGCTCGCGCGCCAGCCGGCGGATACCGGTCCTCGTCGATACCGGTGACGGCGCTGACCCGGCTCGGCAGGCCAGACCCGCGACGAGCCGGCGCATCGTGTCGACACCGTCGACATATGGTCCGGGCTTGACCAGGTCTTCGTCAAAGAGCGTGTGCGCGACGGCCAGCAACAGCGCGGCGTCGGTCCCCGGCACGATCGGGAGCCACTCGTCGGACGCGGGCGGCGGTGAGGAGTGCGCACCGGGTCGATCACGATCACCTTGCCGCGGTTGACGAATCTCGTTGATCAGGCCCATCACGTCGGGTGCGGCCAGTAGTGAACCCTGCGACGCGGCGGGATTGGCGCCCATGATCACCAGCAGGTCCGTGCGTTCGATGTCAGGCACCGGAAAGTTCCACCAGCCGCCGTACATCAGGTGCGACGACAGGTTCTTTGGCCATTGGTCGACCGTCCCGGGCGAATAGGTGACAGGCATCCCGGACATGCCCAGCAGCACACCCGAGTAGCGTGCCAGCGAAAACGAGTGCGCCAGCGGGTTACCGGTGTAGGCGGTGACCGCTCCGATCCCGTACTTTTCGATCACCGGCGTCAGCAACTCGGTGCAACGGCGAAACGCTGCGTACCAGCTGACCTCCTGCCATCGTCCGTCGACCTTGATCATGGGGCGGCGGATGCGGTCCGGGTCGTCGTGCAACGCGGCCAGCGACACACCCTTCGGGCACAGGTGTCCGCGGCTCCACACGTCGTCGCGGTTGCCGCGGATGCTGGTGACCCAAAGAATATGGAGCCGCCTTCGACGTGAATCTCCAAGCCGCACATAGCTTCACACAGCGGACATGTACGCAGATGCCTGCCGTCTTCGCCGGTTGCCACCCACTCACCTTATTCCGCTACTGCCGAGTATCGGAAGTGGGAAATAATCCGGCCGTCGAGAACGGGGCGCTGCCGTCGGGATGCCCAGGGGCCGACGCCACCGACCTTGTCGATGCGAATGCGGGTGAGGAACCCCGGCGGTGCATTATCCGGCGGGAACTTGACGTCGGGGATGGACAGGGTTTGGGCAAGGTCCTTCAGCAGCTCGGGTGCCCCGCCTTCGACGATCCGCGCGGTCCCGTTGATCGAGAGATAGGGTCGCATCGCTTGGCCAACCCCTTGGGGGGACAAGATCGTAACGGCGACGCACGGATCGTTGCGGACATTGCGGACCTTCTTGTGTTCGGCGAGGTGCGCGGTCACAAGCCCGTCTCCGTCCGGAGTCGACTGCAATGCGACCCAGACCAAACTCACTTTGGGGCTTGCCTCGGGACCACTCTTGTCCGACACACGTCCTCCTCCGTGGCGTGCTTCGCGCATCTGGCGCCGCTCGTTTCCGATGTTTCCCGCCTCCCGCGTCCCCAAAACGCTGACCGCGAGTAGCTTTCGACACATCCACGGCCCGTCGGGGGCGGTTACCGAAAGCGCATCAGTCGGTCAAACCGCCGTCGCATTAGCTCAATTACTCTGCGGTTCAGCTTAATTGCAGGCCACCGGGATGGGGAATCGCAGGATCTTTGGTGCAGCTCCATGCGGGCATATGAACATGCCTACGCTAGTAATCGAACACAACGAACCGCCGATACGGGCGATCGGGGCGAGGAGTCACGACGGTGGAGATGTGGGAACTGGTCGCCCGTGAGCGGATCCGGGACACCCTGGCGCGGTACAACTGGTCGGGTGACGCCGGCCGGCTCGACGGCCTTGCCGAGACGTTCTGCGCGGACGGTGTACTCGAGATCCGCGGTTTCGAGCCCCTGCGCGGCCGATCCGAGATCATGACGTTCCTCGCCGGCGTGACCGGGAACATCGCCATCACCGTGGACGTCAAGCCCATCGTCCGGCATAGCGTCGCCAACGTGCTGTTTACCGGGCTGACTCCCGACCAGGCACACGTCTCGTCTTACTTCACCGTGTTCACCCATATCGGACTCGACCACTTCGGCCGTTATCGCGACACCCTGGTGCCCGACGGTGACACCTGGCTGATCAAGCACCGCAAGGTGTCGACCGATTGGGCCGCTCCCGACTCGACCATGGCTCGGCGGCCTCCCGGCGGCTGAGCCATTGCCGGTGTCGGCGTCACCAATGCGGTCCGGCGTCCACGATCGTGCCCTGCGTTCGACGGACCGGTCAGCGGAACACCCCTCCCCCTCGTCGCGGCGACATGGCAGGGTGACATCCGTGGCACATACCGAACAGATCACCGTCGTCGAGCACGACCTGCGTGAAATCGACACTCCGAATGGCGCTTTGCGCTATTACGACTGCGGCCCTGACTCAGCAGACGCCCCGGTGCTGCTGTTCCTGCACGGCTCAGGCCCCGGGGTCACCGGCTGGCGTAACTTCCGCGGGATACTGCCCACCTTCGCCGAGCACCACCGCTGCCTGGTCCTGGAATTCCCCGGCTTCGGCGTCAGCCCCGACTTCGGCGGCCACCCGATGGTCACCGCACAGCGCGCCGTCGTGCCGTTCCTGGACGCACTCGGCGTGGACAAAGTCCACATCATCGGCAATTCGATGGGCGGTGGCGTCGGCATCAACTTCGCCATCCACAATCCAGACCGCATCGGCCGTCTGGTGACAATCGGCGGCATCGGTACCAACATCTTCAGTCCCAGCCCCAGCGAGGGCATCCGGTTGCTGCAGGAGTTCGTCGAGGATCCAACTCGGCAGCGGCTCGTGGACTGGCTCAAATCAATGGTCTACGACCGGGCGCTGGTCACCGACGAACTGATCGAAGAACGCTGGCAGCTGGCCACCGATCCGGAGGCGCTGGCGGCGGCTCGCCGCATGTACGGAAAAGCGGCGTTTGCCGCGATGACGGCGGCGATGGAGGCCTCCGACCGCCCGATGCCGTGGGCGGTCATGCACAAGCTGACTGCACCCACCCTGCTGACGTGGGGCCGAGACGACAGGGTGAGTCCGCCGGACATGGCGCTCATCCCGATGCGCACCATCCCCAACGCCGAACTCCACATCTTCCCCAACTCCGGGCACTGGGCGATGATCGAGGCCAAGGAGGCGTTCGAAAGCACCGTGCTGGCGTTTCTGTCACGCACATAGCTAGGCGGACCCGGCGAGGCCTTTTTCAATAGAGCATGTGCGTCGGGATTTCCGTCGAGAACACGGCTGGTGCGTGTGCTGATTTGCCATTGGCCGTCGATCCGCCGCAGCGCGAAATGGTTCGCCGTCGCGCGCCACACGCGATAGCCATCGCCATCGCGGATAAGGACCAAGGACTCACACACCGCCACCGCCGAGTCGCCGGTGACCGTAACGACGCATGGCCCAAGAAAGTGACAGCATCCCTTGGCCACGAGGTTCTGGTGCGCCTCCGAGCTGACCATGGCGTGGACATCTGCTCGGCCTTCCATGCGCCAGCCGTCGACGTCATAAATGCCGTCGCTCGCCCACAGCCGGGCGGCGGCATCGGCGTCTCCGGCGTCCACCGCCGGACCGTACGAGGCGATCAACCGCGCGATGTCACGTTCGTCCTCGAGTCGGCGCAGCCGGCCCGCCAAGTCGTCAACATCGCTCATGGTTGTCCTCCTTATCGGGTGGGTTTCTGAGCGCCGATTTCATAACGAGTTTGGACCGCATTTACGTCTGCTCGCCGGATCGCCTTCTGGTCGGGCACCGACTGCGGTACACCATTAGTAAGCCCACACAGGTAAGGACGACAAGCATGACCGAGCGGGTTATTGACCGGGTAGCGGCTATGGCCGACCAGTTGCGTGAACAGGCCGCTGAAGCCGAACGGATCGGCCGGCTCACCGACGAGACGGTCAAAATCATGAAGGCCGCCGGCCTGATCCGGCTCCTGCAGCCCAAGAGTTACCAAGGGTTTGAGGTCCACCCCCGCGAGTTCGCCGAAACGGTGATGGCCACCGCGGCGCTGGATCCGGCCGCCGGGTGGATCGTCGGCGTGGTGGGCGTGCACCCCTACCAGTTGGCATATGCGGACCCGAAGGTGCCCGCCGAGGTCTGGGCCGACGACGTCGACACGTGGATGGCTTCCCCATACGCACCACAGGGCGTGGCCAAGCCCGTCGACGGCGGCTACATCTTCAACGGCCGCTGGCAGTTCAGCTCGGGCACCGATCATTGCGACTGGATCATCCTGGGCGCGATGCTCGGCGACAGCCAGGGCATACCGGTGATGCCGCCGCAGATGCTGCATATGATCCTGCCCCGCAAGGACTACGAGATCCTCGAAGACTCGTGGAATGTCGTGGGGCTGCGCGGAACCGGTTCCAAGGACGTCATAGTCGAGGATGCTTTTGTCCCGACCTACCGGACCATGGACGCCACGAAGGTGATGGACGGTACCGCCCAACGTGAAGCCGGGATGACAGAACCGCTGTATCTGATGCCGTGGTCGACGATGTTCCCACTGGGCATCTCCGCGGCGACCATCGGCATCGCCGAAGGGGCGTTGGCCGCGCACCTGGACTACCAGCGGGAGCGCGTTGGCGCCACCGGAACCGCGATCAAGGACGACCCCTACGTCATGTACGCGATCGGCAAGGCCGCGGCCGACATCAACGCCGCTCGCCAGGAGCTGCTGGCCAACGCCGACCGCATCTACGACATGGTCGCTGCCGGCAAGGAGGTGTCGTTCGAGGACCGCGCCGCGGGTCGCCGCACCCAGATTCGCGCGGTGTGGCGCGCGGTGTCGGCGGTCGACGAGATCTTCGCCCGCTCGGGCGGCAATGCGGCGCGGATGGACAAGCCGCTGCAGCGGTACTGGCGTGACGTGCACGTCGGCCACCTGCATGCCATCCATGTCCCTGGCACCGTGTATCACGCGTCGGCGCTGAGTTCGCTGGGCATCGATCCGCAGGGTCCGCTGCGGGCTTTGATTTAGTGGCTAACTAGGAGACCGCAGAAGTGACTGATCTGAAACGCCTTGGCTACATTACCCTTTCGACCGCCGACATCGACCGGTGGCGGCATTTCGCCTTCGGCATCCTGGGTTTTGCCGAAGGCAAGGGTCCCGACTCATCAGCGCTGTATCTGCGGATGGACGAACGCGTGGCGCGGATCATCGTCGTTCCCGGCGAGAGGGACCGGGTGGTGACCGTCGGCTGGGAGGTCCGCGACCACGCCGCGCTGCAACGGGTCAAGGCCACCCTGGACGGTGCCGGAGTGGCGTTCAAACAACTGTCCGTCGACGAGGCCGAGGCCCGCCGGGTGGAAGAGGTGATCACCTTCGAAGACCCGGCCGGCACCACGCTCGAGGTGTTTCACGGTCCGGTCCTGGATCACAGCCCGGTGATCACGCCGTTCGGCGCCAAGTTCGTGACCGGCGATCAAGGCCTGGGCCATCTCGTCCTACCGGCCACCGACCCCAACGGACTGTTCGACTTCTATACCGACGTACTGGGCTTCCGTTCCCGCGGCGCGTTCCGGGTACCGTTGCCGAAAGAGTTCGGCCCGGTGCGGGTGCGCTTCCTTGGGATCAATGAACGACACCACAGCTTGGCGATCGTCCCGGCCGCCCACCAGCGCGACCCCCGCCTCGTCCACATCATGGTGGAGGTCGACAGCCTCGACGCCGTGGGCCAAGCGCTGGACCGCGTCAACGCCGAGGGCTTTCAGTTGTCGTCCACGCTGGGGCGCCACACCAACGACAAGATGGTGTCGTTTTACGTCCGCGCACCGGGTGACTGGGACATCGAATTCGGCACCGACGGCATGCGGGTCGACGAAACCTATTACACCGCAGAGGAAATCACGGCCGACAGCTACTGGGGCCACCAGTGGGTTTCAGAGATGCCCGCGGCGATGCGGCTATGACGCCCGATACCGATGTCACGCCGGTGCCGGCAGCGTCGGTCACCACCTGGGACTACGAAGCCGATGTCATCATCGCCGGCTACGGGGTCGCGGGCGCCGCCGCGGCGGTGGAAGCGGCTCGCGTCGGCGCCAGGGTTCTGGTGCTGGAACGCACCGGGTCCTGGGGCGGTGCGGCGGCGATGGCCGGAGGATTTATCTACCTCGGCGGTGGTACCGCGCTGCAAAAAGCCTGTGGTTTCAGCGATTCCGTCGACAACATGGCGGCGTTCCTCAACGCTGCGATGGGACCCGGCGCCGACGAAAACCGCATCGCCGATTACTGCGTCGGCAGCGTCACCCACTTCGACTGGCTCGTCGGCTGCGGGGTGCCGTTCAAAGCGGAGTTCTTCTCCGAGCCCGGCTGGGAACCGATGGGCGACCAGGGGCTGATGTACAGCGGCGGCGAAAACGCCTACCCGTTCAACACCATCGCCTCCCCCGCCCCGCGCGGACACGTCCCGCAGATGTCGAACAAAAAGCAGGGCGAAGCCAGCGCCGGCTACATGCTGATGAAACCGCTGGTCGAGACGGCCACGTCCGCTGGCGCACGGGCGCTTTATGACGTGCGGGTTCAGCGCCTGATCGTGGAATCCGACGGCCGAGTGGTCGGGATCCGCGCCCGCCGGTACGGCAATGACATGACGGTGCGGGCGCGCACCGGGGTGGTGCTCGCGACGGGCAGCTTCGCCTACAACGACGCCATGGTGGCGCGCTTCGCTCCGCGGATCGCCGGACGCCCGGCCGCCTCGATCGAGCAGCACGACGGGCAGGCGATCCGGATGGCGCAAGCGCTGGGTGCCGATCTGGCCCACATGGACGCCACCGAAGTCGCGATCTTCATCGACCCCCAGCAGCTGGTACGCGGCATCCTGGTCAATGGCCGCGGCCAGCGTTATGTCACCGAGGACACCTACCCGGGCCGGATCGGGCAGCTCACGCTCTACCAGCAGGACAACATCGCATATCTGATCATCGACGGCGATGCCCAGGAGGAGGCGATGGCCTCGTGGTCGCCCAAATTCATGCTGCGGCCGGCGACCTGGGTGGCTGACACCGTCGCCGACCTGGAACGCGACATGGGTCTGGCGCCCGGTTCGCTGCAGTCGACCGTGGCCGCCTACAACGAGGGCGCCGCGCGCGGCGAAGATCCGCTCCTGCACAAGAAGCCCGAGTGGATCAAGCCGATCGGCTCCCCGGTCGGAGCGATCGACCTGCGCGAGTGCACCGGCGGCTTCACCCTGGGCGGATTGGCCGCCACGTTGGATGCCAAGGTGCTACACGTCAGCGGCGAACCCATCCCTGGGCTTTTCGCTGCGGGCCGGTCGACCGCCGGGCTGGCCGCCTGGGGTTATGCCAGCGGCATCTCGCTCGGTGACGGCAGCTTCTACGGCCGCCGTGCGGGCCGATCGGCGGCCCGCGGGTAAACACCGCTTATCACCCAATTAGGTTGGTAGGCCTGCCATCTCGTCAACGATGGACAAGTCGCCGTGTCGCACTGCGTTCAGGATCGATTCGCTCAGTGCCGAGCATGCCAGGAACACGCCCCTGCTCGCGTGCGCAGACATCTTCTGCGCCTCGGCGCGCTCGGCACACCGGGCCATCGCGTCGGCGTTCCACTGCACACTCGTTTGGTTCCAGCTGCTCTTGCGCGCCAGCACACGCGCGCCACAGTTGCGGCAGGCGACCGGCACCATGGGCATCTCGTCCAGGCGGTTGTCTGTCCTAACGGACGAATCCAACGTCATTACACCGGCCCGGCAGAAGCTGCCTGGGTGGCCATGTTCGATTCCACCTCTTTCATCCACGCCTCGTAAGGCCGCGTGGTGTCGAGCTCAAACTCGAAGCGTTCCACCATATCTGGCTGCACATCGGCGGCGTCGACGTAGAACTGCTGATACCAACGGCGCAGCTGATAGACCGGGCCGTCCTCCTCGACCAGGAGCGGGTTGTCGATTCGCGCTTTGTGTCGCCAGATCTGCACGTCCTGCTCGAAACCCAGCTTGATGTAGTCGCCGAGAGTGATCGCGGTCTGCATGGCCTGGTCGCCGGGCAGCGCGTCCGATTTCTTCACGATGATGCCGTATTGCAGCACAAAGGAATTCGAGTCGATCGGATAGTGGCAATTGATCAGAATCGATTGAGCATCGCCTTCCTTGTAGTGGTAGATCAGGTCGTCGATCATGAAGGACGGGCCGTAGTAGGACGCCACCGACGTCGTACCGAGCATCTCGGCACCTTCGGTGCCCGCGAGGTCGGGTCGACCCTCGCCATTCATATACTGCGTCGCCACGTGGCCTTCGAAGATATTCTTGAAATACGTGGGCAACGAGCCATGGATATAGAAGAAATGCGCCATATCCACGACGTTGTCGATGATTTCGCGGCAGTTGCTTCCTACGGCGGTGGTGTACCAGTGCCAGTCGGTCCAGTCGTCGCTCGTCGCACCCTCGATGCGCGGGATCGTCACCTCCGGCGGCGGCGGCTTGCCCTCGGGGTCGTTCCACACGAATAACATGCCGTCCTGCTGCAACGTGGTCCACGCTCGGGTACGGGCCAGCCTCGGCGTGCGCCTGCTGTACGGGACCTGCTTGCACCGCCCGTCGCCGCCCCAACGCCAGTCGTGGAACGGGCACGCGATCTCGTTGCCCTTGACCTCACCCTGCGAGAGGTCACCGCCCATGTGTCGGCAATAGGCGTCGAGCACGTTGATGTTCCCGTCCGCGCTACGGAAGACGACGAGCTTTTGCCCGAAGGCGTTGATCGCATGCGGCTTGCCGTCACCGAAATCTCTGATCAGGCCCAGGCAGTGCCAGCCGCGGGCGAACCGCGTCGGCGCGGCCTGCGCTTCAATAAGCCGAACTTCGTCGATTTCAGACTGCGACGTCATGGGCATGATTTAACTCCTACGGCCCGGTCGGTGGGAGTAACTTGTTCCGCTCATGTAGCGCGGCTCTTCCTCCGTCGCACCGTCCCGGCTTACCGTTCTCATCGTGAGCCCGCACAGCACGACGATTCCGGCCGGACTATCGGTGGCCGATACATGCATTGACCTGCTGGTGGTCGGTTCGGGTACCGGCATGGCCGCAGCGCTGGCCGCCCACGAGCTAGGGCTGTCGGTGCTGATCGTGGAAAAGTCGCCGTACGTGGGCGGCTCGACCGCCCGCTCCGGGGGCGCACTGTGGCTGCCCGCCTGCCCAGTGCTGCGGGAAGCCGGTGCCAACGACACCGCCGAGCGCGCCGCCACCTATCTGGACTCTGTGGTCGAGGGGTCGGCACCGCGGCAGCGATCGGCCGGATTTCTCACCCATGTGCCCGCGACGGTTGAAATGCTGCGCCGCATGACGCCGCTGCGGCTGTCTTGGGCGCGCGACTACTCCGATTACCACCCCGAGGAGCCGGGCGGCAGCGCGGCCGGCCGCACCTGCGAGTGTCGCCCGCTGGACACCGCGATTCTGGGCGAATACCGCACCCGGCTGCGGCCGGGCGTGCTGGAGGCCGGCGCCTCGATACCGACGACTGGTGCCGACTACCGCTGGATGAATCTGGTGGCTCGGGTCCCACGCAAAGGAATCCCGACATTCGCCAAGCGAGTGGCGCAAGGTATGGGCGGCCGCCTCCTGGGCCGGCGCTATGCGGCGGGCGGCCAGGGCCTGATGGCCGGCCTGTTCGCGGGTGTGCTGCGTGCCGGCATCCCGGTATGGACGGACACCACGCTATTGCGCCTGGCCGGCGACGGTAACCGCGTGAGCGGCGCAGTCGTCAACCACTTTGGCCGCGAGGTGATGATCACTGCCCGGCGCGGCGTCGTGCTGGCCACCGGCGGTTTCGACCACAGCATGGATATGAGGTGGAAATTTCAGTCCGAGTCGCTGGGCGCCAATCTGAGCCTGGGCGCCGAGTCCAACACCGGCGACGGGATCCGTGCCGCGCAGGAACTGGGCGCGGACAGCGCTCTGATGGATCAGGCCTGGTGGTTCCCCGCCGTCGCGCCACTGCCCGGCAAGCCGCCCGGGGTGATGCTGGCCGAGCGGTCACTTCCGGGTTGTCTGATCGTCGACCAGAACGGCCACCGGTTCGTCAACGAGTCAGCGGACTACATGTCGTTTGGCCAGCGGTTGCTTGAATTGGAGCGCTCAGGCAGCGCCGTGGAATCGATGTGGATCATCTTCGACCAGCAATACCGCAACAGCTATGTCTTTGGCGCCGAACTATTTCCGCGGATGCGGATTCCGCAGGCCTGGTACGACGCGGGCATCGCGGCACGGGCCGCTTGCCACGCCGAGCTGGGCGCGAAAATTGGTGTTCCGGTGGCGGAGTTCACCCAGACAACGACTCGCTTCAACGAGAACGCCGCTGCCGGAAAAGATCCCGACTTCGGTCGGGGGCGCAGCGCCTACGACCGGTACTACGGCGACCCGACCATAACGCCAAACCCCAACCTGCGTCCGCTGATTAAAGGCCCTTTCTACGCAGTCAAAATGGTGCTCAGCGATCTGGGTACCTGCGGCGGGCTGAAGGCCGATGAACGGGCGCGGGTGCTCTGCGAGAACGGGGACGTGATCGCCGGGCTGTACGCAATCGGCAATACCGCGGCCAACGCGTTCGGCACGACGTACCCGGGCGCGGGCGCGACAATCGCTCAGGGACTGGTGTACGGCTACATCGCGGCCCTCGACGCAGCCGGCACCGGCTAGTCGGGGGCGAGGGATCACGAGCCCGGGAAGTTCACATCCCGCGTGACGGACTCCCACTCGTCGATCGACGCCGTCGTCGCGGCGATCTTGTCGCGCATCGCCCTGAGGACGTCGCGGCCCAGCAGCAGCCGCAACGGGGGGTCGTCGAGTTTGGTCACCATCAGCACCGCCTCGGCCAGCTTTCGCGGGTCGCCCGGTAGGTGATCGGCGAACTGCTTGATCAGGTCCTTGCGCGCCGCCACGTCGGCGTAGTCGGCTATCGGGTTGGCTGACTCTTTCATCGATCGCGTCGCCCAATCGGTACGGAAGGCGCCCGGCTCGATGGCGGTCACCTTGATACCCAGCGGCCGCACCTCGGTGGCCAGGGCCTCGGTCACCGCTTCCAGCGCGAACTTTGTCGACGAGTAGTACGCGTTGGGCGGGTTGGCCACCAGACCGGTCATCGAGGACATGTTGACGATGTGGCCCGCCCCGCGGGCTCGCATGCCCGGCAGTACCGCCTTGATCATGTCGACAGCGCCGAAGTAGTTGACGTCGAACAGTTTTCGGACCTCGGCGTCCTCACCTTCCTCCACTGCGGATAGGTAGCCGTGACCGGCGTTGTTGACCAGGACGTCGATCCCGCCGAACGCCTCCTCGGCCGCCGCGACCGCCGCGGCGATCTGGCCGGCGTCGGTCACGTCGAGTGCGACGGCCACGGCCCGATCCCCGAACTCGTCGACGAAATCCCGCACCGTATCGGCCCGTCGCGCGGTGGCCACGACGCTGTGGCCGGCTTCCAGCGCAGCGCGCGCGATCTCGCGGCCAAAGCCAGTGGAACATCCGGTGATCAGCCAGCGCGCCATCTCAGGCCGTCCCTTCGGGCAGACGCCGCAGGTACGCCGTGCGCCGGTCCGCGAGCTGGGCCGCCCGCCGCTGCGGGCTCACCCGGGGCAGAGCCGGCACGTCGGCGTCAAGCCGGTCCAGCTTGACGACCCTGCCGCGGGCGCCGAGGTCCTTACGCGGACCGGCCTCGCCGAACTCGGCCATCCGCAGCGTCAAAATGCCTTCGCGCAGCCCGTCGGAGTCGATCCAGTTCGCCACTCCGGGATCGGTCGGCGAAATCACGTACGTGTAGGTGCCGTCCTCGTTGGCAACCGACTGCGCTTTGTTGAGGCTGCCGGTGCGGTCGACGATGTCGAGCGTGGTGCCCCAGATATTGCTGAGCGGCACGGTGAAGTATTCGGCACCACCGTCGCTGAGGTCGACGACGAACGCCTCGTCCGGCGCCAGTTCGAAGCGGCCCATGACATAGACCTGGTTGCGCATCGCGCCGACCTTGTCGGCCGACCACGCCAGGTTGAAATGGTTGGCCGGCATCTTGTACACGCCGTGGCTGAGCTTTCCGGTGAAGTCGGCGAAATACGCCATCATCGCCGCGGTTGCCTCGGCCTGCTCGTCGAGTGCGCGCGCCGGCCTTAATGTCGATGCCGGCGGGCCGCCGAGTCGCTCAACGCTGAGATGATTGGGGTCATCACGGCCCCAGTCCAGCAGCACATCGCGGATGTAAAACTCATGTGCCGCAGGCGAAGTCTGCACATGATTGGGCCGCCCGTTGGCGGGTTGGGCATCGACGGTGATGGTGAAGCTGCCGTCTGAGTCCACCCGCATGGTCCGGCCGTTGAGCACATCGACGGTGCCCATGTGGGCGTCCCATAGCGTGAAGTAGTTCTCGGTCATGCGGTGCGCGCCGACCCGGCCGTGGATCTCGTAACGTTCCTCGCCGGAGATCGGGATCACCCGGTACACGCTGTCGGGATTATCGATGCCCCAACGTGTTCCGGGGATCCGGTGCCCGTCCACCGGATGCGCCAGCCGGGTGATGCAGCTGACCTTGGGCCGCAACTTGTCCTGGTTGGACGACCACACGGCTGCCGAGAACATCACCTCGGCGAACGAGTCGTCGAACCGCTCGCGCATCGCGTCCGACGCCTTGGCGCGGCCCAGCCAGGTTTCTGCCACGGTGCGATAGGCCGCCTTGACGGTGGGGTGCTCGACCAGTTCAAGCGCAGCCAGTTCCTGTTCGTGCTGGGATGCGGTCGCGACGGGGTGATCAGCCATGAATTGCTCCCCACTCTCCTACACACTGTCGAAAACGCTTGTTGTACAACGTGAACCGCTCATCGACCTGCTCTGGGCGCAGGCCGTAGTCTTCCAGCCCGTAGGGCGGGCGTGCCTCCTCGCGGGGACGCTCGGCCAGCCAGCGTCGCATCCCACTTTCGGCCTCGACCGTAAGCGGCAGGCCGACGGCGTCGTAGACGCGGGCCACCTGTCCGATCGGTTCGGCCACCGCGTCGTCGAACTCGATATCGGTGACCCGCGCGGTGGCCCGGGCAGTGTTGTGGGCCCAACCGTCACGGACCGCCATCGCACGGTCATTGGTCCAGCCCATCCGCACCAGCCACTGCGCGCCCACCCTGTGCAGGTCGACGGTATCGGCATGCATCGCGTGCAGGGTCGCGTTCAGGCTGGCCCCCGACGCGATCGTGGTGCGCGGGTCGCGATGCATGTGAACGATGTGCAGATCGCCGAAGCGCGCTCGCAGCACGTCCAGATAGCCGAGGTGTGCCGGTGACTTGAGCACCCAGCGCTGCGGCGACCAGCACCCCTCCGGAACTCTCTGCCGCTTCTGCCACTGCAGGAACTGCAGCATGCGGTACAGGTAGTCGTAGGCGGGCGCGAAATCCTGCTCGTCGAGCCAGGACCGGTAGACGGGAAGGTGTGCGCCGGATTCGGGGACATGCGACAAGAACGCGTCGGCCAGAAAGACGATCTCTTCCTCGGCTTCCCGCGCGTACATCGGATGGATGGCGAACAGTTCCGGTGCCAGTTCACGGGATTTGGCTTCGCGCGCTTCGCTGATCGCGATGCGCGGATCGATACCGGTGAACCGGTGGTCGAGGCGGGGCGCGACCTCGACCACCTCCCAGCCGTAGGCGCAGGAAAAACGCGGGTCGGCGGCCAGCAGTCGCTGCAGCAACGTGGTCCCGCTGCGCATCATCCCGACGACGACGATCGGCGCCACGACCCGCTCGTCGAGGATCTCGGGGTGGCGGCGGATCCATTCCTGGGCGCGCAGCCGCATTCGCAGGCTGTGGACGATGCCCGACCGCAGGATGTGGATCCCGATCGCGTTGAGGTCGGCGGCCGCGTAGTCGGCCAGGAGCACGCGCAGCGGGCGTTCGAACTCTCCGGGCCCCCACTCGGTGAGCGCCTCCTTGCGCCGGGCTTCGGCCAACACGGTCGCCAGCTCGAAGGGGTTGTCAACGGAGCCTGAGGGGTCCACGCGATCAGAACTTCAGGTGGTGGCTGACATCGCCGACCTGGTCGACGAACATCGTGCGGCTGTCGAACCACCACACACCATCCAGCCGGTGGAATGTGTCCTTATAGTGCCCGGTCACGATCACCTGCAACGGCAATTCGGGGGTGGCCTGTGTGACGCAGTAGTAGGAGGTGCTGCGTGCGGTGCCCTCGGCCTCGTTGATGTGGAGCTGCACGTTGCTCGTGTTGTGCCTGGTTTTCGGGGTGCCGTCCTCGTAGATGCGGGTGGCCATCTCGTACATCCGCCGCACCCCGGCGGTCCCGGTGAACACCGTCTCCGGCGGCCCGTTCTCAACTCCGCAGATACGACCGTGAGCGAAGAGCTCGGCCACCGCGTCCAGGTCGCCGGCGTCCAGGAGTTCCGCGTAGGTGTAAATCAGGTTGGTGATTTCCAGCGCGCTGTCAGTCATGTCGAATCACCTGAATGACTCCGTTGTCCTTCGCTTCGCTTCGCTTTTTCATGGCGGTGCCGGTACAACGCCGCAGACAATGTTGGCAGAACCGACCCGACTTGCGGCGATTTTGCGTCCAATAGGCCATTAGCCTGATCGCCGTGACATTTCCTTGGACGCCGAGCCGGCTCGGCGACTTGACCGGCAAACGAGTCATCGTGACGGGGGCAACGAACGGCGTCGGGCTGGGTACGACGCGTGCTCTTGCCAAAGCCGGTGCTCACGTGATTCTGGCCGTGCGCAACACCGAACTCGGTGAGCAACGTGCCTCTGAGATTGCCTCTGCGATCGGCGGCTTGACCACGGTGGCCGAACTCGATCTCGCCGACCTTTCATCGGTGCGCGCTTTCCCCGGTCTGATCGACGGCGATGTCGACATCCTGATCAACAATGCCGGCGCGCTGACCGACCGCCGTACCGACACGGTCGACGGATTCGAGATGACGCTGGGCACCAACCTGCTCGGACCGTTCGCCTTGACCAATTTGCTGCTTCCCCGGGTGCGCTCGCAGATCATCAACGTCGGTTCCGACGCTCACCGGTCGGCGAGGCTGCGGCTCGATGACATGCACCTGCGCCAGAACAAGTGGACGAGGCTGGGAGCCTATGCACGGTCGAAGCTCGCTGTCATGTTGTGGGGGCTGGAGCTGGACCGCAGGCTGCGCGCTGCCGGATCACCGGTCGTCACCCACCTCACTCACCCGGGGTGGGTGGCCTCAAATCTGTCGCACCTTTCCGACTCGCCGCTGATGTCGTTGGCGCACAAAACGGTAAAGGCGGTCGCCGACCGTTTGGCCAACAACATCGATGAAGGTGCGGCGCCCACGCTGTACTGCATCAGCGAACCGGTGCCACCGGGCAGCTATGTCGGTGTCAGCGGCAGGTTCGGCCTGCGCGGCAGCCCGGGGCTTATCGGCCGCTCGGTGCTTGCCTGTGACTACGACGCGGCCGCCCGCCTTGTCGCTTTCGCAGAAAAAGAGACCGGCACGACACTGTCGGTGTAGCCGTCTGCGGGCGGCGGCGTTCCGCCATGTAGCTTGCCCGTCATGGGTGAACTCGACAACGCCGTCGCCGTCATTACCGGCGCGGGGCGCGGCCAGGGTCGCAGCCACGCCATAGCGCTAGCCGAGCTGGGCGCCGACATCATCGCCGTGGACCTCTGCGCCGATATCGACGCGATTCCCTACCCGTTGGCAACCAAATCCGATCTCGACGAAACCGCACGACTGGTCCAAGCCGCGGGCCGCAGGGTGGCGCCCGTCATCGCCGATGTCCGTAACCTGGAGCGGTTGGAAACCGCGGTGCAGGCCGGGATCGACGAGTTGGGTGATATCGACATCGTCGTCGCAAACGCCGGCGTGGTGGCGATCGGCGACACGCAGACCGACGCCGAACCGGTATTCAACGCGATCGTCGACACCAACCTCAAGGGCGTGTGGCACACGCTTTTGGCGACGGTGCCCTCGATCATCCGCAAAGGCCGGGGCGGATCGGTCGTTCTGGTCAGTTCGTCGCAGGGCCTGACTGGCCGAGGTGGTGACGGCAGCGCCGCGATGTTCGCTTACGCGGCGTCAAAGCACGGCGTGGTCGGGCTCATGCGCTCGGCGGCGAATGCGTATGCGCCACATAATATTCGCGTCAACTCAGTACATCCGAGCGGCGTCTCCACCCCGATGATCCTCAATGAGTTCGTCGTGACACGAATGATGGAGAATCCGAACCCGGCGCTCTCGCAGACCCTGCTACCGGACGTGCCGTTGGTCGAGTCGCGAGATGTCACAGAAGCGGTGCTGTGGCTGGTCGGTCCCCGGGCGCGCTACGTGACGGGCGTGACGATACCCGTTGACGCCGGCCACGCCGTCATGTAGCTGACCGACGCCCTCCCCCCGAGCTTTGCGCCAGGCAGGATAGCGACATGAACCGCAAGCGCGTTGTCGTCGCCGGGCTGGGAGACGTGGGCGTCCTGAGCGCGATCCGTCTTTCCCGGCATGCCGACGTCGTCGGGATCTCTGTCAAACCCGCGCTGGTGAGCGGCCAAGAACTCGGCATCCGGCTCTCCCGCCCAGGCGATTGGGCCCGCGATTACTGGATTCCGTTCGACAGGTTCCGCCGCCTGGATCAGGTACGAACGGTTCAGGCCGAACTGACGGGAGTGGACCTGGCTGCCCGAACCGTGTTTGGCCGGCGTGAGGATGGCGCAGCAATCACCGAGGAGTACGACGCGCTGGTCATCTCGACCGGCGTCGCCAACGGGTTCTGGCGCCAGCCGACCCTGCAGTCGCCCGCCGAAATCGGCGCAGACCTGCGCGCTGCGCACGACCGGCTAGCTGCCGCCAAGTCGGTCATCGTCGTGGGTGGCGGCGCGGCCGCGGTCAGCAGCGCCGTCAACATGGCAACCACCTGGCCGGACAAGCGGATCGACCTCTACTTCCCCGGGGAGCGCGCGTTGATTGGGCATCACCCGCGGGCTTGGACACGCATCCGCGGACGGCTGAGCGATCTGGGCGTGGGCCTTCATCCAGGGCACCGTGCCGTGGCGCCGAATGGCTTCGCGTTCAATGAGATCACCGGTGAATCGGTTCGCTGGGGCACCGGACAACCACCGGCATCGGCCGACGCCGTGCTTTGGGCGATAGGGAGGGCGCAGCCCAACACCGATTGGCTGCCGCCGGAACTGCTCGATGAGCGCGGGTTCGTTCGTGTGACGCCGCAGCTGCAGGTGCCCGGTCACCGGGGTGTGTTCGCGATCGGCGACGTCGCGGCGACTGACCCGCTTCGCAGCTCCGCCCGTAATCGTGGGGATGCCCTGGTGGCCCACAACATCCGCGCCGAGTTCGCCGGTCGACGGTTGCGCACTTACCGAGCGCCGACGCGGCGCTGGGGTTCGTTATTGGGCATACAGCCCGACGGGCTAGAGGTTTTCCTGCCCACCGGCTATGCGTTCCGCTTCCCGTCGTGGTCGGTGGAACGGGTGGTGATGCCGTGGGTCGTACGGTGGGGCATGTATCGCGGAGTGCGACAAAACAACCCGCTTCGGTGACGCCCTGGCGAGCGCTAATCATCAGTGCGCGTTGATGTTTTGTCGGGGCTCAGTTGCTGTTGAGCAGCAGCATGAGCCCGTAATCCATGTGGATCTGCTGATGGCAATGCAGCAGCGACAGGCCGGGCTGATCGGCGACGAAGTCGATCTCCATGCTTTGGTAACCACCCAGCATCGCGACGTCCTTGCGGACGCCGGTAGTCGATGTACCGGCGAATTGGGTGATTTCGAAGGTGTGCCGGTGCAGATGCATGGGGAGCGAGGTGGCGGCACGCCACGATCGCACCAATGCAATTCCGACTCGGCTTGAACGGGAAGACTGAGCGGGTGGCCGGGCCGGGAATTGAAGCATTCGAAAAGCTAGTCGCGCTGCTGGACTATCCGATATTCGTCGTGACCACGCAGGCCGACGGCATTGTGGCCGGCTGTCTGGTGGGCTTCGCCAGCCAAACCAGCATCCACCCACCCCGCTTTCTGGTCGGCCTGTCCAAGCGGAACCACACGTTCCGGGTGGCCGTCGACGCCACCCACCTGGCTGTGCACGTGTTCGACCATGAGCACCTCGACATCGTGGAACTTTTTGGCAGCCAGACCGGCGACACCATCAACAAGTTCGACCGCTGCTCATGGCACAGCGGCCCAGCCCAGATGCCTATCCTCGACGACGCGGCCGCATGGTTCGTCGGCAAAATCCTCGATCGTTTCGCCCTGGGCGACCACGTTGGGCATCTGCTCGCGCCGGTGGACGGCAGCCCGCCGCAGGAGCTGGAAAGTTGGGTGTCCTTCGGCGACGTCCGCCACCTGCAACCAGGCCACGAGGCCTAGCCGTGGACGAGTCTTTCCGGGTGGGCGCGGTCGGCGGCATCACCGAGCTCGCATCGTTCTACGCCGAGCCCCCGGAGGGCGTGCGCGCCAACATGATCTTCAGCGCTGACGGCGCCGCCGCGTTCGCCGGTCGCGCCGGTCCGCTGTCGTGTCCGACCGATCAACAGCTGCTGAGAATCCTGCGAGGCTTCGCCGACGTGGTCCTGGTCGGCGCCGGCACCGCGCGCGCGGAGAACTATGGCCCGGTGCAGCTCACCGATGCGCAGCGGGTCGAACGGCAGCGCCAAGGGCGGACCACGCCGCCCCCGATCGCTGTGATCAGCCGGACCGGCGAACTGCCGACCAGAATGTTCAGCGACCCTGACCAGCCACCGATCCTGGTGACCTGCGCGCAGTCCGCAGCGCGACATAAGCTCTTCGACGACCAACGGCGGCAGGTATTGGTGGCCGGCGAAGACACCGTCGAGGTGGCGCGTGCCGTCGAGCTGCTGCGCGCGCACGGTATGCCCCGCATCCTGTGCGAGGGTGGACCGACCGTGCTCGACGAGTTGGTGGAAGCCGACGCCGTCACCGAGATCTGCCTGACGCTGGCCCCCAAACTCGCCGCGAGCCAGCCGGTCGGCCACCGGCTGCAGCCGTCGCGGCTGCCCGCGCCCGTCACGATGCGGCTCGAGCACGCATTGGTTTGCCACGACTACCTGTATTTGAAGTATCGCCGCTGATCCCGAACTGCCCCGCCTGTCTGCGGCAGGTATCTGGCGGAGTTTGACCAGTCGTTGGATCAGCGCTCGGCATGCAGCCAATGAAATCGCTTCCTATGATGAGAATGTCCCAGTTGAAACTTTCATCGGATCGCCTGCGCGGCATCATCTTCAGTCCATCGCCGTCCACATTCTCCAGGGCACACAGAGGAGGGCCATCGGCCAGGTGAGCAATTCAAACGACGATAATGACTACCGCAATCTGGCGGTGAATCGACTGCGGCCCAGCGAACTTCATTGGGCATTGAATCACGATGCCGTGCATGGGATCGCGTACGCGTTCAAAAATCCCGTCGCCGTTGCCGAATCCAGTGACGATCCGGAAGACGATAGAAAGACCTACCTGGTACGGGTCAAACGCGATGACCTCGCCAAGGCGCTGGGAAAGATCAACGAATGGATCAGCGAAAACCCCGGCCCGGCTGGGATGCAGGCGTTCGGATTCGTCAGGGCGCTGTCACGGGAAGGGCTCACCGAACGCAAGACCGGTGACGAAGGACTTCGCTAATCCGAGATGAACGGAGGCTGAACACATCCTCACTGGGCCGCGGCTTCATCGTTCGCTACCTCGCTTCGGTCGCAGGGGCGCCGACAGCCCCGCAGGGACGGCGATCAGCGAGGGCTGACCCACCGCCGTCAATGATTTTCTGCCGGTTTATCGAATTAGCTGGCTTTCGCTATTCACCGTCCCCCACGGTCGTTGCAACCATTAGCCTTATGCCTGGCACGCCGCCGCATACTTGCGTTGGGCGCGGGCGATGGCCGGGCGCGCGAGGCGCTGGTATTCGGTTTGCGGTGCCCGGTTGGCGGGTGAGGAGTCGGGATGGGTGACACGACCGCGGATTCGCGGGAGGGTTCGCAGTTCGGGCCGTATCGGCTGCGGCGGCTGGTAGGTCGTGGCGGCATGGGCGATGTCTATGAGGCCGAGGACACGGTGCGGGAGCGGATCGTGGCGCTCAAGCTCATGTCGCAGACGCTGTCCAGCGATCCGGTCTTCCGCTCACGGATGCAGCGCGAGGCACGCACCGCAGGGCGGCTGCAGGAACCGCACGTCGTGCCGATCCATGACTATGGCGAGATCGACGGCCAACTCTATGTCGACATGCGCCTGATCGACGGCAAGGACCTGGCCAGCATGTTGAAGCGCTACGGGCCGCTCTCCCCGCCGCGGGCGGTGGCGGTTGTGCGCCAGATCGGCTCGGCGCTCGACGCCGCCCATGCTGCCGGGGTCCTGCATCGCGACGTTAAGCCAGAGAACATTCTGGTGAGCGCGGACGACTTCGCCTACCTTGTCGATTTTGGGATCGCCAGCGCCACCTCCGACGAAAAGCTGACGCAGTTCGGCACCACCGTGGGCACCGTCAAATACATGGCCCCGGAGCGGTTCAGCGATTCCGAAGTGACCCATCGGGCCGACATCTATGCCCTGTCCTGCGTGTTGTACGAGTGTTTGACCGGATCCCCGCCGTACACGGGCGACCAACTGAGCGTGATGGGCGCACACCTGCACCAGGCAATCCCGCGGCCCAGCGCCGCGCGGCCAAGCATCCCGGTCGCCTCCGACGGTGTGATCGCCCGCGGCATGGCTAAAGATCCCGCGGACCGTTATGCGACCTGCGGTGATCTGTCGGCGGCCGCCTACGCAGCGCTGGCCGCACCCGATCAGGATCGAGCCACCGACATTTTGCAGCGCAGCCAGGTGACGAGGCTGCCCGCCGCATTCGCCGGCCAGCCGCCCAGCGGGATTGCGCAAGCTCCACCCGCGCTGGCGACGCCCGCTCCCCCGCCCGGCCCGGTGTGGCCCGCGCCGTCGGCTCCCGGGGCACCACTTGCTCCCGGCGGACCGGTCCCCCAGCCGACGGGATGGGCCAGCGCTCCGGCCTGGGGAGCAAGTAATGCCGGTAGCGTCGGGGCACCGCCATGGGGTCACCCGCCGCGGGTCAGCCGTAAGCCGTGGCTGTGGGTGGGTGTTGCCGCCACCGCCGTGGTGGCCGTCGTGGGCCTGGTCCTCGCCATCGTGCGGCCGTGGCAGTCGCCGTCCCCACCAGCACCGCCACCGCCACCGCCAGATGCGGTTGCGCTCCGGGTCCTCGACGACGGTGTGTATGTGGGCAGTTCGGCGGCACCGATGACGGTCGACATTTTCAACGAACCCATCTGCCCGCCATGCGGCAGCTTCATCAGGTCGAATGCCAGCGACATCGACACCGCGGTGAACAACAAGAAGCTCGCGGTGCGCTACCACCTGCTCGACTTCCTCAACGACAAGTCGCACAGCAAGAGTTACTCGACGCGCGCGGTCGCGGCCACGTACTGCGTCGCAGCGCAGAACGACCCAAAGCTGTACGCCGACTTCTACTCCGGCCTGTTCGCCAGCAACTTCCAGCCTCAAGAGGACGGCGCAGAAGATCGCACCGACGGCGAACTGGCCCAACTGGCCAAAACCGTCGGCGCCGACGCCAGCGTCCTCACCTGCATCAAGTCAGGAGATGACGTCGGCACGGCCAAAACGAAAGCCGCGAATGGTTACGCAACCCTGTCCGGGTTCAATGCCAATGCCACACCGTTCGTGTGGGACGGCACCACGGCCGTGAACTATCAGGATCCGACCTGGCTCACGAAGCTCATCGGGTAGGTCCCTCATGGTCAGCGAATACATCAGGGCGACAGCGACCGCGACGACACCTGCCAAATGCTCGACGCGGCGCCCGGGGACGGCCAGCGGTCGACCCAGGAGCACCGCGAGCGGGTGAGCACCGCAACCAAAGCCACCACCCTCGGCCTTGAAGCTGGCCACGTTCCGGCGCGAGCCCGGTCTGACAGCGCATCTGAGCCGGCAGGATAGACATCGGTCCAATCTCCAGCGTCAGCTTCGCATCGATCCCGATGGTCAGTGGTTGTGCGGTGGGGTCGTCGGCCCGACGTCAGGTGCGCCAACGTGTTGAGAATGTGTTGCGCGCTCGGCGCGAAGGGGCCTATGCCCGTTTGGGCGACTAGCGATATGCGATGGAGTGTGGTCGCTTCAACCAGTTCGAACCACGCCGATGTCGGTGTGCGCGAAATCGTCGCCTTTGAACAGGAGAGGCTGACCGCTGACCTTGGCCAGGGCATAGGAGAAGCAGTCGCCATAGTTCAGGCCGGCGCGATGGCGTCCCTTGCCATACATGCGGTACGCGACTCTGGCAGCATCCGCTTGGTCGGTATCGACGCCGACAAGATCGACTGCGGCGCGATGCAGCCACAGATCTAACTCACGTCCTCCCGGTTCACCGAAACGCGTTTCGATCAAGATGGCTGTCTCCAAGTACGATGCCGTCGACATCAGCCGCACGTGGCCTGCTTCCACAGCTGCTTCGAATTGTTCGGCCTCGGGCTCATCGTTGAGCATCGCAAGCACCGCAGATGTGTCGATCACCATCAGGCGGGCAACCCGCGCTCGTCGTAGCCGAGAATCTCGTTCCCGGTCCGGGTGTCGAGCACCGGCAAGGCTGCGCAGCGGCGGCGGATCGCGGCCAGCTCTTCGCGCAGCGGAATGGACCTAGTGCGCCCCGTCTCGCGGGCGAGGCGTTCCCGCAACGCCACCACGACCGCTTCTGTCAACGTCTCGCCAGTCCGAGCTGCGAGTTCCCTGGCAAGCCGGTCGGCCTCCGGGTCTTTAATGCTCAACGCCATAATCAAGATTATATATTGCGTTCTATATTCTAGAAGCGATGGCGATGGCGATGGCGATGGCTTGCGGTTTCAAATGTCTACCGTCTTATCCCGAACCACTCTGGCGACGGTCTCCTTGGCCCGCTGCTCCATAGGCCCGCTCGCCACCCGGGATGCCCGCCGATTCTTCCTGGCGCTCGGCATCGTCCACTGTCAAAGGCAACGCCAGCTCTTCCAACGGGCGTTGTTCGGCCGGGATCCCGAGCCAGAGTTCGACCAGGCCTGCGGCTGCCATCACGACCGCTCCGATGAGGAACGACCAGACGACCTCACCGCGCTGACCCGAATTGATCAACTGACCGAACAGCAACGGGCCGCTGATTCCGCCGATCGCCGTGCCCGCCGCGTAGAAAAACGCAATCGCCAGCGCCCTGGTTTCCATCGGGAAGATCTCGCTGACCGTCAAGTAGGCCGCGCTGGCACCCGCCGAGGCCAGAAAAAACGCCACGATGAGCACGACCATGAAGGTCCAGACACCACCGGCCTGGCTGACGAACACCAGCGCAAGGACAACGGCCACGACACCAGAACCGACATAAGCCAGCGTGATCATCGGTTTTCGGCCGACGGTGTCGAACAACCGCCCGAGCACCAGAGGGCCGGCGAAGTTACTCAGTGCCCACAGGATGAAGAACACCGGCACCGTAGCGGAGGGCACTGCGTAGAACCCACTTAACAGGGTGCCCAGGTTGAACGTCACGCCGTTGTAGAGGAAAGCCTGTCCGGTAAACAGCGCCAGTCCAAGGAATGCGCGCCGCGGATAGAGCTTAAATGCCACCCTGGCGATCTCCCGGAACGAAATCGCGCTGCGTTGGCGAATTCTGAGCTGCTGCCCCTCCGGCTCCGGCAGCGGTTGGCCGGTCTCTTGCCGCACTGCGTCTTCTATCTCGCCGACGATTCGCTCCGCTTCGTCCTCGCGGCCGTGGATGAACAGCCACCGCGGACTTTCCGGAACGTTGCGCCGGACAAGGAGGACAAAAATGCCGAGAATGGCGCCGATGCCGAAGGCGAGCCGCCATCCGATGTTCGCCGGGAAGTTCGACGTATTCAAAAGGACCAGCGCGCCGGCCGCTCCGGCGGCCGAACCCAGCCAAAAAGTCCCGTTGATCACCAGGTCGACGCGACCGCGCACCCGCGCCGGGATCAACTCATCGATCGCCGAATTGATGGCGGCGTATTCGCCCCCTATGCCGGAGCCGGTGAAGAAGCGTGCAATGAAGAAATACCAAGGGGCGAAAGCGAATGCGGTCGCAACGGTGGCAGCCAAATAGACTGCGAGGGTCAGGATGAACAGATTTCGTCGCCCGAAGCGGTCCGTCAGGTGACCGAAGAACAACGCCCCCAAGCATGCCCCCGCGATGTAGATCGCCGCCGCCAAGCCGATCTGCGCGGCGTTGAGCGCGATGCCGCTGTCCTTCTCCATGAGCCGAGCCGACACGTTGCCCACCATGGTGACCTCAAGCCCGTCGAGAACCCAAACCCCGCCGAGACCGATGACGACGCGCCAGTGAAAGCGCGCCCACGGCAGCCGGTCGAGCCGTGCCGGTACATGCGTTGTGATGGTTCTGATTTGCGCGCGTGCACTCATGGCTGGCTCCGTTCTGGCTGCACAGAGATTTACCCCCCACCGCGCATCCGCAAGCCTCGACAAAACCGCGTCCCGGCTTGTCGAGTGCCCGGACCCGACCGACCCGTCGCGACCTTACTCCGGCTCCAGCAAGTCCCGCGACGGGCGTCGGTCATGCGGTGCCCTTCGCACGTGAACGGCCGCAATCGGATTCAGCCACGGTCGTGGCGCGATTCCTCGGGAGTCCAGGCCGGCGGCTGGCCGGGCTGGCCGGGGAATAGGAAGTCGATGAAAGCCGCGGCGGTGGGCTGTGGTTCGTGGTTGGCCAGGCCCGGTCGCTCGTTGGCTTCGATAAAGGCGTAGTCAGCTCCGGTGACGTCGGGTACAAGCAGGTCGACGCCCGTCACGGGAATACCGATCGCCTCAGCCGCCGTCACCGCAACCCGACAGAGCTCCGGGTTCACCTGGGCGGTGACATCGTGGATCGTGCCACCCTGATGCAGATTGGCGGTGCGACGAACACGGAGCCGAGTTCCCTGGGGCAGCACATCGTCCAGCCTCCAGCCCGCTTCGGCGACCGTTGCCTCGGTGATGTCGTCCATCGGGATACGGGACTCACCACCGGTGGCCGCGGAGCGCCGCCGGCTTTCGGCCGCAATCAAGTCGCGCACGGTGTGCTCCCCCGTGCCGATGATCTCGGGTGGCATCCGCAGCGCAGCGGCAACGACGCGGCCGTCGATCACCACTAACCGAAGGTCGTCGCCTTCCACCCGTTGCTCGATCAGCACGTCCGGGTATTGCTGGCGCGCGCGGGTCAGGGCAGCGGCGAGCTCGTCGGGACCGTTGTTGGCGGCGACGCCCACGGTGATGCCTTTCCCCTGTTCTCCGCGAGTCGGTTTGACGACGACCTCCCCGACCTCGGTCAGGAAGGTGTAGTCGCCTTCGTCGAAGGTGGCCAGTCGGGCGCGGGGCACCGTGATGCCCGCCTCGGAGACAAGGCGCCGCGTCAGACGTTTGTCATCGCAACGGCACATGGCGACCGCCGAGGTGTATTCGGACAGCGATTCGCGGGTGATCACGCTGCGGCCGCCGTGGGTGAGTCGCATCTCGCCGGTCTCCGCGTCAAGGACCTCGACCCTGATTCCGCGGCGCAGTGCTTCATCGGCGATGATCCGGGCGTAGGGATTGAGGTCATCGACCGTCTCCGGCGGCGGGCTGAATAGCGGCTCGTTGATCGCGTTCTTGCGCTTGATCGCGAGCACCGGGACGCGGCGGAAACCCAGCTTTTCGTAGAGGCCGATGGCGGCGGCGTTGTCATGCGCCACCGACAGGTCCATGTAGGCGCGGCCCGCACTGCGGAAGTGCTCCGCCATGGCCCGAGTGAGCGCTTGACCGATCCCAGGGAGTCCGGCAGCCGGATCGACGGCCAGGGTCCACAGGCTCGACCCTCGCTCCGGGTCGGAAAACAGCAACTCGTGGTCGACGCCGGTCACGGTGCCCACCACGGCGCCGTCCTCATCACGCACCGCCAGCAGGTACGTCACTGCCGGCACATGCAGATGGTTGTCCCAGATCACGTCGACCCCGGCCGGGACCATTCCGCAGCGCACATAAACGCGGTTCATGGCATCGGCATCAACCGGGTCGTTCAGCGTACGCACGGTCACCCCGAGCGGTGACGGTGCCAAGTCTTCCTGCTTCAGCGACTCGGTGAAGCGCAGCCGGTAGGTGTGGCTGGGGTCGATGAAGAGCTCGGACGGTGCTTCGGCGACCACGACGTGGGATTCGCGTGCGTAGATGCAGATGTCGCGGCGCCCGGGTCCTTCCCGGCGCAGCGCCTCGACCAGTTGCTGGGAATCGGCGAAGGTCTGGCCGAAAATAAGCCGGCCCCAGCCCAATTCGAGCTCCACATCCTTAGCCATCGCCTCCACCAGGTCCGGCGGCGAGGCGTCGTGCAGGCCCAGCGTAATCGCCTCGGTGTGGTCCCCTGAAGGTTCGATGGCGGTCATGCGGCCGACCCCGTCACACCATGACGCTGCAACCAGAGCTCGAGCAGGGCGATCTGCCAGAGTTCATTGCCGCGAAGTGGGGTCAGCTTGCCATTGGGGTCGGCAAGCAGGGCATCGACCGCTTCATTCCGAAACAGCCCGCGTTCCTTGGCAACCGGCGCATAGAGAGCGTCGCGGACCATATCCAGATAGGGCCCTTCGAGATGGGTCAGCGCCGGAACCGGGAAATAACCCTTGGGCCGATCGATGACCTCCGCTGGAATCACCCGTCGCGCAGCCTCTTTGAGGACGCCTTTGCCACCATGAGCGATCTTCAACTCCGGGGGGCAAGTAGCCGCCAGTTCGACCAACTCGTGGTCGAGAAACGGAACCCGACCCTCCAACCCCCACGCCATCGTCATGTTGTCCACCCGCTTCACCGGGTCGTCTACCAGCATCACCGTCGTATCGAGCCGAAGCGCGCGGTCGATGCCGGTCTCGGCGCCGGCACGCGCGAAGTGCTCGGACACAAAGCGCTCGCTGGGGTCGCCCGGCGCCACCTTGCCCGATCCCACAACAGCCTCAACCCCCGCCGTATCGCGATCGAAGAAGGCGGCACGATATTGGGCCACCGCACCCTCAAGGGTGGCGGCAGTCGGCGCGGCCATCGGCGGGTACCAGTGGTAGCCGGCGAACACCTCGTCGGCGCCCTGGCCGGACTGCACGACCTTCACGTGACGCGAAACTTCCTGGCTGAGCAGGTAGAAGGCGACACAGTCGTGGCTGACCATCGGCTCACTCATCGCGCCGATCGCCCCGTCGAGCGCGGGCAGCATCCGGTCTGTTCCAATGCGGATCTGATGATGGTCGGTGCCGAAGCGCTCGGCCACGATGTCCGACCACCGAAACTCGTCGCCCTCGACGCCGCCCGCCGACTCGAAGCCGATGGAGAACGTCGACAATCCGGCCTGGCCGGCCTCGGCGAGCAGTCCCACGATCAGGCTGGAATCGACGCCGCCGGACAACAGGCAGCCGACCGGCACGTCAGCGACCAGTCGGCGCTTGACCGCCAGTCGCAGTGCGGACAGCACGGCGTCTTCCCAGTCGCGTTCCGACCAGTCCGCGCGACTCTCGTGCCTGGTGAAGTCGGGGGTCCAGTAGGTGGTGATGATCCGCCGGCCGTCGGGCTCGATGGCAACCAGCGAAGCGGGTGGGACCTTGCGCACTCCGCGCAGGATTGTGGCCGGCGCCGGGACCACCGAGTGAAAGGTCATGTAGTGGTGCAGTGCGACCGGGTCGATCCGGGTGTCCACGCCGCCGCCGGCCAGCAACGCCGGCAGCGTCGATGCGAACCGGATTCGATGACTGTCCTCGGTCAGGTACAGGGGTTTGATACCGAGCCGGTCCCGGCCGAGCAACACCCGACCGCTGTCGCGTTCGACGATGGCGAACGCGAACATACCCTGTAGGCGTGCGACGAAGCCGTCGCCCCAGCGGTGGTAGGCCTTGAGCAAAACCTCGGTGTCGCTGTGCGAGAAAAACCGATAGCCGTGCGCCGTGAGCTCGCGTCGTAGGTCCTGGTAGTTGTAGATGCAGCCGTTCCAGGCAATCGTCAGGCCCAGCTCGGCGTCCACCATCGGCTGGGCGCCGGCGTTCGTCAGGTCAATGATTTTGAGGCGACGATGGCCGAGGGCAACCCGGCCCTGTGACCAGGCGCCCGCCGCATCGGGTCCCCGTGGTGCCATCACGGCAGCCATCGCTGACACCGCCGCTACATCGGGGACCCGGCCGTCGAGTCGGACCTCTCCGGTGGCTCCGCACACTTCTTGAACCATACCCAAGTCTGGTTCCAACGGGCCCCGCGGCCACTGAAAGACCTTGAGATGGCCACCATGTAGCGGGGTCAGAGTTCCAGCAGCCTTGCTTCCTCCAAGTCCAGGCTGCGTTCGATAGACCGCAACACCGTCGCGCTGATGCGGCCCTGCTGCCCCAGCGCCACGAGCACTGCCCGCTCCACGCCGAGCATTTCGAGGCGCAGCGCGCGATACTCGTCGGCCTCGCTGAGACGAGCCTCCGGGAGCTGATCGGTGACCTTTAGTCGGCGCACCCTGGACGCATACAAGTGGCGCAATGACGCAACCGCGGCATCGGAGACGTCCTGAGCCTCGGCTTGATCGTCAAGCCAGTCGAGCACGGCATTGGCTGCCTCCAACCGGGCCAGCCGCTCCTGGTCGTGAAAATCCTCCCGGCCGATCCCAAGTTTGCGGAGGAGCAACGGCAGGGTCATGCCTTTCATGACACGCGTGACCAAAATGACCGCCGCCCCCACGACGATCACCAGATCTCGATTGGGGAAGCCTGAACCATCGGCGAGATGCAGCGGTATGGCCAGAGCGACGGCCAGGGAGACGCCGCCTCGCATCCCGGCCCAGCCGATAACCGCCCGTTCCCGCCACGGTGTCGGGTTTCTCGGGCGTCGGTGCACTTTCGCCATGGCGGGCCGCAGCAGCAAGGTCGCACCACCTTTGCCACTGCGGCGGTGAGCGCCCCGACGTAGAGGACAAGCGCGGCGCCGTCGTTGATCAGGCCCCTCCCCCTCCACGATTGTCACCAACCGCTCGGGCGCATTCAGGCGGCGGAACACCGATGTGGCCGCGACCGTGTCGGTCGGCGCTACGACAGCTCCGGCGACCGCGGCAACGACTATCGGCACGCCCGCAACCGCCACCATCACCGCCGGCAGGGCAACGATACGAAACTCTCTGCGGCATAAGAACGCTCGGCTGAACACCGGGGAGGGAACCCAGCTGCGCTGACGAGCGGTTAACCAACGCCGGAAACGGGCAGGGCAAGTATCCGTCGGACAAGCTCATTGCGTGGCCCAGCGAACGCACTGATGCTAAATCTTCGTTTCGAGCGCCCAAGTCATCGCCCACGCATATGGGTCACCCCGAATCGTTCCGGTGAGCGTTGGCCAGCGCCCCACCGTCGGTCGCCATCGTTGTACACGTCAGCGCTGGCGGTCCAAAACCAAAGCCGCACAGAAGTATCCACTGCCTGCGTGGTGTTGGTATGTGCGCGGGCAGAACCAAGAGCAGCAGCGCCACGAGTGGTAGGCGGCCGGCCACGGGCATACATTCTTCGATTACCGGGTATGAAGAACGAGAAAGTCGTCGCGATTTGGGCTAATGTGCAGCCACCGTCGTGCTTGATCCGGAGCCCATTCGCAGAGTTCGAGGGGAGGCTGACCGGAATGAACGTCGAACTCCGGAGGTGGTCGACAATCTGCACGGTCGCGCTGTCCGCCGCCGCGCTGTTCTCCGCAGCGCCAGCGTCAGCGGATCAAACCGATGATGCGTTTCTTGCGGCGCTTCAGCAATACGGGATCGCCATCACCGACCGCGACAGCGCGATCGCCACGGGCCATACCGTGTGCGACGGACTGAAGAAAGGCCAAACGGGAAGCAACCTGGTGCTGTCCATCATCAAGGACACAAATCTCTCGGCAAGATCAGCGGGCTACATAATCAGCGCTTCGGTGGCCTTCTATTGCCCGCAATACAGGAATCTTATCGCCAACCCGGCGCCTTAGCCTGATGCCGGGTTGCAGGCTGGTGGGCTGATCGGTGTTACTCATATCCATCGGGCCGTCGCCCGGCAGACCGCTCTTTGAATCCTCACAACAAAAAGCCATTGGGAGCGGATAATGACGTGCCATCAGCATCAATAGGAGCCCACAATGGCAACGCCCTACAGATTCCTTCAACTGGCACTCGTAATCTTCGGCGCAGTGATGCTTCTTCTCTATCCGCTGGCGGTGGTCTGGCCGTCGGGGTGGACGTGGCATTCTGGCGCGCCGTACCAGTCCGAGTACTTCATGATGTTTGTCGGCGTGTACGCCACACTTGGCGTGTTTCTGATCAATGCAGCGCGAAGCCCAGAGACCAATCTGAGCCTGATCTGGTTCACCGTATGGTCCAGCGTCGTACACGCGGCAATCATGGCGGTGCAATCCTTCGGTGGCGGCCACCACATGGGACACCTCTGGGGCGACGTGCTGGCTCTGCTTCTGGTGGCCGTCGTCTTGTCGGTGCTGGTGGTGACATCGCACCTCAAGCAACGGTCTGTTGACCGCGAACACCGTCCCGTCAGCCATTACTGACTCGGCACCCGTGCACCGATGATGCGGATGCCGGTGACGATCTCGGGTTGGATCGCGATCATGGTGTCCATGGTCATGTTCACCCACGGGTCCAGTAGCTGCTCGTAGCGTGCGATTTGCTCAGGGTCGGTGATCGTGGTCGCCCACCCGGTGACTACCACGCTCCAGCCCGCCCGGCGCTGGGGGTCGAGGTCGTCAGCTTCATAGGCCACCACAACGCCGGCATCGGTGCTCAATCGCACCACGGTGGAGACCGTGGCGCTCAGCCGGGTGCGCACGATAACCCGGCCCTCGTCGATGAGGTGGTTGACCAGGCGGATTGTCGGCAGCGCCTGGTGGTTGAACACCACCCGCCCATAGTCGACGCTGGCCAGCAATCGCATCGCCTCGGCGGCATCGAGTTCGACCGCCTCGCGGGCGATGGCGGTGCTGCCGTCCTCAGGATGCCCGGTCACGACGCACCGCCCTGTGCGCTGTCGTTGACAGCGGTTATCAACCCAAGACTGGCGTCGTAGCGCAGATACAACAGCTGGCCGCGGCCGGTAGCAGGATCGGTGAAGAACAGGAATCGCAGGCCCTGCTCGCATACCCGGTCCACCGCAGCGGCCTCGGAGAGCTCCGGTGTCGGAAGGGAATTCACGATCAGCGGCACCGGCGGGGCAACAGTGGGCGGAGACCACGACCATCCGGGGGGATACATGTGGCGCTGGCGGGCCAGCCGCAGTCCCGAGGGTCCGGCTCGGTAGACCACGGCGTCCTCGCCTGTCTCGGCGTCGCTGAACAGGTGCACGTCGTAGTCCATCGCATCCATCGCCGCCGCCGCCTCCAACGGGGTGCCGCGCTGCAGCACGACGGGTTTGCGGCGCGTGATCACCGCTTCAGCTGGCGCGGTCAATGCCCAGCGAGTCAACTCGGGCCAGGGCCGGGGGCGCCACGGCGCCCACACCCGCTCGATCTGACGATCCAGCCGCGCCAGCGCTGTTGCCAGATCATCGATGCCCTCCACGAGGGCCTGCACCCGCGCCGGGATGTCATGCACCCGCAGATTCACCTGCACCGACATCGGCCCATCGGCGCCATTCGCGGTGGTCAGCCGCACCCGAGCACCCCCGGTGATCCCCCGATGCTCCAGAACACGCCCCACCGCACGCGCCGCCCGTTCGGCATCGCAGGCCGAAACCCGACTGGCAACCACAGTGACTTCCGAGAATTCCTGGGCCATCAAGGACTCCGAGGCACATACCACCAGGCCGCCTCGCTTTCTTCCCATGTTCGAACACTCAATTGCGGCAACGCGGAAGCTTCCCTCGGCGCCACGCGCATCCAATAGAGTCCAAGGTCCCCACCTCCATGTGTTGTTCCCCACTTAAGGGCGGGCCGGAAGGCGACCCACTCGGCGCACCGACACATATCCATAGGCCCCGCAACAGATGTCCGATACGCAAGATGAGCATTCGACATCCGACGGCCGTTCAGAAATCAGGCCTCCGGTGCCGGATCGTCAATGACGGTGTCAGACTCGCGTCATCGACGCGCCGCGCAGCTATTCGGGTTACTGGGATCGGTTCGTCACCCAGCACCCTGGTGCGGAGCACTTCACGTCGCGAGCTGGGGTCGTAGCGGGCCGCTCGGTGGAGGACTCCGCGGTTGTCCCAGATGACGGCGTCGGAGACCGACGGCATCCTCGCGATGGACATGATCCAAGAGGCTCAGGGCTGGAACTGCCAGCGCGCCCTCAGCGCACGCAGCAACGTCGTCATCGACCTTGACCGAAGCGTGCCGGGATACGCGGTGCCGCAATTCGTTACCGCACTTGACGAGAAAATCGATGCCCGGTCATGAGCCGGCCTACGACCGCAACGCCGGTGAGAACCTTGGATTGATCCCGGTCGCCGCCGGCCGTACTCCGGTAGTGGACAACTAAGTGCAACAAAGACTGCCACAGGCGTCCCACACGACACTAAAGTGCTGTTCGTGGGCAGAGACGTGTTAGGCAACGGCCGGGGCCGCTGGCTGGCAATCGCGGCGTCGCTCGTCGTCTCTGCTGCCATGGTCTACGCCCAAGGCACAGAGCGTCGGTGTTGCGCTGAGACCCCGGTAGCGATCCCGACAAGAACAACACCTGCGCCGGCCAGCGCGCCACACACCGCGAGTCAAGCGGAGGCAAACTTGTTGGCGGCAAACGCGCCTGTCGCTGCCCAGCAATTCCAGCTCGCCTTACCTGCTGGCGTCGCGCCGGAGCAGGGATTGCAGGTCAAGACCATCTGGGCGGCCCGTGCCATCAGCGTGCTGTTTCCGCAGATCACCAACATGGGTGGGTTCCGGCACGATGCCTTGAAGTGGCATCCCAATGGGTTGGCGATCGACGTGATGATCCCGAATTATCACACCCCCGAGGGCATCGATCTCGGCAACCAAATCGCCGGCTATGCCTTAGCGAACGCGAAACGATGGGGAGTGCTCCATGTGATCTGGCGGCAGAAACTTTACCCGGGCATCGGCGCACCGAGTTGGACGGCGAACTACGGCTCAGAAACCCTCAACCACTACGACCACGTTCATATCGCCACCGACGGCGGCGGATACCCAACCGGGCACGAAACCTACTACATCGGATCCATGAGTCCTACGCCGCCAGAGTGATCAACTGATCCATGCGCGGCGACTGCCCAGCCCCCGGGCTTGATGGCACCAAGTCAACTCGAACGCCGCGGCGCACTTGACTGGCGGACAGTGAGGCTACTCGCGTGGCCCTCGAGGCATCCACGGTCCCGAACAGGCAAGTGGTCGCATAGATAGGGCGTCCGCGGACTCGCAGCCAACTATTTCTGCAGGTCAGGCAATGCACCTGAGCATGGACAAGGCCGGCGCCGCTGTTGCGACCCGGCCTCTAGCTCCCCAAGCGGCTTCTACAGAAACCCAGGGAACTAGTCACGACCCTACGGCACGCTACGCGGGAGCTCACAATTCACGGCGAAGGTTGCTCCGAATTGTCAAGGCCCAAGCCACGTTTCAACCAGCAAGACAGTCTTATTGTCCTGGGCGGCGAGGACTTCGAGCGTGTTGGACGACTGGCGGTGATACCCGTTGAGTAGCCGTGCTGCGTTTGTACACACAGCGAGGTTTCGACGGCGGCCGGCCTGGTGCTGACTGCTTAACACCACAGTTGCGCACCAACGGCCATCCAGCAACACATGACGAACGCAACCTGTTCAAATCCGTCGCTGACTCCCAGGGTAGGCCATATGCGGCGGAGATTGAAGATTCGAACATGGACCGCTGCAAGTGATTGTAGTGAGCAACGGTGAACCGCGGGAGGGGCGGACACGGTGGCGATCCACTGCGGCGGCACTGAACGTTTCGGCATCTCTCGCGGTGCCAGAGTGGGTGTGTCGATAGGGCGCCGGCCGGTTAGGGCATCTGCGCGTAGTGAACTGGGTCCGGGCTTGATGCCGGCTTCGGTAAATCCCTGTCCGCTCAAGGTTTTCGCTATCGTTGACGATCAGGTCGAGCGTGCGGCTGGCGGCCCCGATTCTGGGTCTGCTGGACTCATTTACCGGGCCCAGGGCACCCCGACCCCGCGCTGTCGCTCGGCTGGCGAACCCGCGACGATTGGCGCATTATCGCGCTATGAAACGAGAAGTGGGCGCCGAGATCGAAGTCGAAATAACCGCGCCCACGACGCTGGAGTTTCAGATTGCTGTTGCTCCGCATCCGCGCACTGAGGTCTTCGAATCGCTGCGCTTCGTCTTGAACGGACGGCCCGTCCAGCCTTTGGAAGTCAGTGGTGTACATGGCAACCGCATCCATAAGTTCGACGCAGCGGTGGGCACACTGAAAGTCGACTACGCGGCGACGATCGTGGGTCAGACTGATCCGGCTCCAGTGACCGAGTACGACCTGTCGATGTATCTGCGGCCCAGTCGCTACGCCGAGTCCGATAAGTTCAATGGTTTCGCCGCAAGCGAGTTCGGCATCTACGGTGATTCGGCGACGCTGTTGGAGAATGTGAGCTCTTGGGTGGGCACCAGGCTGAACTATGTGCCCGGTTCAAGCGATCCGATCGACGGGGCGGTGGACACCTTGCTAGCTGGCAAAGGTGTGTGCCGCGACTACGCGCACCTGGTGGTGGCGCTGCTGCGTGCGGTCAATGTCCCGGCCCGCCTGGTGTCGGTGTACGCACCGGGCTTGTACCCGATGGACTTTCACGCGGTGGCCGAGGCTTTTGTCGAGGGGCAATGGCGGGTGGTCGATGCGACGCTGCTAGCGCCACGGCAAACCTTGGTGCGCATAGCCACCGGACGTGACGCCTCCGACACTGCGTTTCTCGATAATCACAAAGGCGCGATCACGCTGAACCAGCTGGTGGTGACCGCCGTCGTCGACGGCGACTTGCCTCTGGATTCGATCGACCAACTGGTTTCCATCCGCTGAGAATGCGCGCCGGACCGGCTGATCACGACAACCAGCTTGCCGTCCGTGGTTCTGGACCACCCGAGTAGTGCAGGAACCATCGGCGATATTTCATACCTGACTATTCAAGGCCATGTCGTCGCTGATTCGAATGATTTGGCCGGTTTCGCGGCCAAGACGGGAGCGCCAAAAAGGACCACATGGATGTCGGGCGCCGGCATACCCCACCGATACAGACGCCGCGCCTGAGGCTGAAGCCCAAGGCACCCCAGAGCGGGTATGTCGATGGGCCATGGTGGCCGCACAGTGAGGATCTCACGGCAGAGCTGCCAGATTCTGCTGTCGGTGCTGTCAGTTCGACTTGGGCCGATTGGCCGCGTGATCTACAACGTGAACGAATGGGTAAATCCACCCGCAAAATTCGCTACCGGGGGGCGAACGGTACGACTCGACGGATATCGCCTGCAGCCGGTCAACACCGTCGAAGTCCTCGGGCTCAATCGCGACAAAATCGTCCTACTGGTAGTTTCCCCGCCTGCCGACCCAGACCAGGCACACGACATCATGATGACCGCAGCCGGCCCAAACAATGCCTCGACCGTCGAGAGCCTCCTGACGAGCAGCGCGCAGGAAAGGGAAACGCGCGCATAGGCCCATACATGCAGCCATCACGCACAACCGCTCGCTCCTGATGGCGACATCTCAGATACTCTCGCCCGCAACTCTGAATTACGCGGCGCCAAAGGCATTTCCAGCCATCGGTGTTATCGGGTGGCCCGGGACAAACTCTCGGGTGTCTCCACGAGATCAATTTCAATCTTTGAAAGTATCCCATGACAATTCACAACGAAGAATTGAATTCCTTTTGTAAACCACGGCCCACGAGACATTCCACCGTACCCCGATATCTCGGATATCTCGCGCCGGGTGCTCCGACGACTCGCGGAGGTCGATGACTCTGATTTGACAGTGCCCAAAACCGCTGCCGCGCGTGCAGTGCCAGCATCTGGTGTCGCTCCGAACTGTGTCGGACCGGATACGTGACCAGCGCGACCTCGGCGCCCGGGCGATCCCCATCGACAAGGAACGCAGCCTCGGCAATCCCATCGACAGCGGTCACTCGCCGATTGGCAAACCGCATTGAGCATCACCTTCTGGCGATTCGTTCATCGTCTCGCCGTCAATGGGGTTATTCTATTAATATCGTGGGTTTGTCGAGTGCCGCCCCTTCGGTAGCCGTCTGCGATAGCAAAGTTAGTAGACGGGAGCGTCCATGGTGGCGCATGTTTCTTCCCACCCTTCAAGTGTGACCCGATTAGCGCTGTGTGAACCCGACGAGACCCGCGCTGCTGTAGACGGCGCTTGGTGGCCAAGAAGCTTGGACCTGAGCTTGGAACTACCCGACCTGCTTGCCGTATTCGGTTTATGGATTGGTGCGGTGCACCGAGTCATTTACGATCCGAGCGTGTGGTTGCCCGCGCCGACGCGACTTATTCGCCACCGCGAAATGGTCTCGCTTAATCCATACCGGCTGGTGTTCAGCGACACGATCTATCTAATGGGCACACATTCTCGCAATGCGGTGTTGTTCGTGCTATCGCCTTCGAGTTCTGACGAGGAGGCGCGGCGCCTTCTGCGCGAGGTCTCCACTTCAGCACGACGGATGAATGCGGGAGCGTTGCGGCAACTCGTCCGCCAATGTGCGTCAGAGTTTTGGTGTTCAGAGGAATCGGCGCCATCTGCAGCAGCCACATGCGATTAGCGGCCGGCTCGTTGCAGTAGCGCCGCCCTTGTTTCTTCCCCCGGGGGTAGCTAGTTCGCGGTGCGAATCGCCGACCTCGCAACGTCGTCGTCGGCACAACACCGCCGTCAGCGGGATCTGGTAGGTGGCAGCCGTTGTGCAGAGGTGGGCAACGCGGGCCGAGGGGGGTACAGTCGGAGGACCGGGACCAAGACAGGCCCCCACATCAAGAGGGCCGCGATGTCTGATAAATCTCCCCGACAAACTATGGCCAAGAAATCCGGTAAGTCTCTGAAAGAGAAACGTGCCGCGAAGCGCGCCAAGGGTTCTCAGATCTCACAGACCGAGACTTTGCTGCATACCAAGAAAAGCTGAGACGACAACCCCTCTCGAGGTTTGGCTCAAATCGTGCGCGACCGGACCCGTCACCTCGCTCTCGCGGGGCTTGCTGGCAAACGCCGTGGCCAAACCCGAAACCTAACAAAACATTGGAAATAAAGTAGTCGAAGAACATCCGGCATCTCCCCGGGTTGCCCATCTTCTTGGTTGATTTATGTTATGGTTGGTTGCGGGTGCATCTAAATTACACCCACGTGAAAGAGAAAGAAGTTAGTATGACACAGGGAACCGTGAAATGGTTCAACAGCGAAAAAGGCTTCGGCTTTATCGCCCCTGATGGCGGCGCAAAAGATGTGTTCGTCCACCATTCAGAGATCCAAGGGGACGGTTTTCGCTCCCTCGAGGAGAATCAACGCGTGCAGTTCGAGATCGCCCAGGGGCCTAAAGGTCCGCAGGCGGTGGGAGTGACCCCCGTCTAGGGATTCGGCGCGAAAACCCCTGGGGCTGATCAGGTATCGCTCCGTTCTGTCGGCGGGATTCCTTTATTGGTCAGCCCCTTGGGTTTTGACACGCGAAATCATCCTGTTCAACCCTGGGTGCAAGCAATCCAGGGACCGCCGGGAGCACACGTGTCTTTCGACCCAAATTCGCCTGAATTTTGACGTGCTCCGGTCTCGCGGTGATATCGCCAGTCCCATTTGGGCGACCTTGGCGTAGCGGTTACTCGGCAATTCAGGGAAGGCAGTGTTCGATATCATCGGTCGAGCGCGAAAGTCCTTGATGCCCAGCATTTATGGCAGATAGCATCGGACATCGTCTCACCCTAGTGGTGTGTCCTGCAATAAAGTGGCTATAGGTTCGATATGATTTCGGCATGAGACAACCCGTGCCTGCGTTGGAGATGTCGGCAGGACAACGTGAGGTGCTGGAGTCGTTGGCTCGGTCGCAATCGGGTGCGCATCGGGAGGTGGTGCGGGCCAAGGCGCTGCTGATGGCCGCTGATGGTATGGCCAACACGGCGATCGCCGCGTCGTTGTCAGTGTCGCCGGCGTCGGTGAAGAGTTGGCGTGACCGGTTCAGCGAGGAGGGCTTGGCGAAGTTGGGTCAGGTTCGCAAGGGTCGTGGCCGTAAACCGTCGATCCCGCAATCCAAGATCGACGAGATCGTCGATCTGACACAGAACTACCGGCCCAAGGGTGAAACCCATTGGAGCTGTCGGACGATGGCTGCTGCGGCAGGGGTGTCGAAGTCGACGGTGCAGCTGGTGTGGCATGCGCGGGGGCTCAAACCGCATCGAGTCCAGACGTTCAAACTGTCCAACGACCCGCGTTTCGAGGAGAAACTGGTCGATGTCGTCGGGCTGTACATGAACCCCCCCGAGAAGGCGATCGTGTTATGCGCGGACGAGAAGTCTTCGGTGCAGGCATTGGACCGCACGCAGGCGTCGCTGCCGATGGTCAAGGGGCGGGGCGAGACGATGACCCACGACTACAAGCGGCACGGCACCACCACCCTGTTCGCCGCACTGGACGTGCTGACAGGCACGGTGATCGGGCAATGCATGCCGCGCCACCGGCATCAGGAGTGGTTGAAGTTCCTCAAGACCATCGACCGCGAGGTGCCCAAAGACCTGGCGATCCACCTGATCTGCGACAACTACGCCACCCACAAACACCAAGACGTCGGCACCTGGCTGAACAATCATCCCCGATTCCACCTGCATTTCACCCCGACATCCTCATCCTGGTTGAACCTGGCCGAACGCTGGTTCCGCGAGCTGACCGACAAAGCATTGCGGCGCGGGGCATTTCACTCCGTTCCCGACCTGATCGCCTCGATCCAGGAATACATCGACTCACACAACGACGCCCCACGGCCCTATGTGTGGACAGCGACCGCAGAATCCATCCTCGCCAAAGTCGCCCGCGGACGCATCGCCCTCGAAAAAGTCAGCTAAATCCAGGACACACCACTAGATCACCACGCGCACTAGGTTGGCAACCGCGCTCGTCACGAGCGTGTGGTTACAAGGCGTTGGGCTTTAAATCGTTCAGTGACATTCTGCGTTCCCGCAGCGACCTTGTCGACCTCGATGAGACCAGCACAACACGGATGGTGCGGCGGCCTCCAAGGTCACTCCGATGGACTTCCTGCCCGATACCCTGCTGTGGGCCAAGCTCATCGACAAATACGCCCAGCCCGGTCGCAAAGCGCCGCCACAGCCCGAACTCTCCCCTGCCCAACGGGAAGCAGACGAGGCCGAGTTGTATGCCGGGCTAAACGGAGTGGCCGGGATTGTGGCCGACGCCCAAGGGGTGATCGATGTTCTCCGGGACGTGGCGGAGTTCGCTGCCCAGGCGATTCCCGGTGCCGACGGCGTGGGCGTCGCATTGATCAACCCACGACACGGCATACCTAGCGCCCAGACCTGGGCGGCGACCGAGCTACTTGTCCACGAGATCGACACTGTTCAGTACGACGAACTGAACGAGGGGCCATGCATCACGTGTATGCAGTCACGGCGACCCACAGTGAGCGGATCGCTGGGCAGTGACAGCCGTTGGCCCCACTTCGGTGGACGGGTAGCCCGGATGGGCATCCACTCCGCGCTAGCGCTGCCGTTGATCGTCGGCGACCAGGTGATCGGCTCGATCAATGCCTATGCCAAAAGCCGCGACGCGTTCGCCGAGCACGCCGTGCGGTTGGGGTCCCAGTTCGCCAGGCCCGCCGCGGTGTCGGTGTACAACGCGCAGTTGTTGGCCAACGCCCGGGAACGGACGGTGCGATTGCAACGCGCCTTGGATAGCCGATCGGTGATCGATCAGGCGATCGGCATCATCCGCAGCCGGTCGGGGGGTAGCGCGGAGGAGGCCTTCGAACGGCTCGCCCACATCAGCCAAACCGAGAACATCAAGCTGCACGCCGTCGCCGAGCGGCTGGTGGAGGAGGCCGCGCGGCGCGCCCGCGCGCGGCATCGCTGAACTCGTTATCGCGGTGGCGCGGCCAAGAGTTCGGCGAACTCCGCCACGAGTACCGGGCGGGAATGCCGATCGATCATCAATCTGTGGGCGACCTCGCTCAGGTGTTCGCTTTTGACCCGCGCGTAGGTGCGCAAAAGACGGAACGCCTCCTCCACTGACACATCCAGCATTTCGCGTAGGAAGCCCTTGGCCTGCTCGATGATGACGCGGCTGGTCAGCGCGGAACGCAGTTGCAGCAAGAGGGTGGCGGGTGTGGGTGGGTGTTCCTGCAGGATCGCGACGCATGCGATGTGTGTCAGGGTCTGGCCGACGACCAGATCGGGCTCGGTGAGTTCGCCCGGGCGAGTGCCGAACAAACCGAGTGCTCCCAACACGATGCCGGCGGCGCGCATCGGGATGGCGTGCACGGAGGCGAAGCCGGCCTCGACCGCGGCGGGAACGAACCGCGGCCACCGCTCTGCCGCCTCTTGGATGTCGGCGACCGAAACCGGTTGGCCGGTGACGTAGCAGTCCACGCATGGGCCTTCGTCGGCTTGTAGCTGGAAGAGTTCGAGTTCGCGGGCCTGCTCCGAGGTGGCGGCCAGCAGGCGGAGCTGGTGCAGCGGGTCGGCGAGCAGAAATCCCGCGGCCTCGATGTCGAGCAGCTCAGCACATCGCTCCGTGAGCCCGGTCAGCAGGTCGACGACGTCGAAGTCGTCGAGCAGGCTATCGACGAGCGAGACGACGGCGTCCAGCACGCGGGTTTCACGAGGGGTGTCAGTCACATTGCCCTCCTTCCTGGACTGTTCCCGTCCGCCAAATGAGCATCAGTCGGCCTCGAGCTTCAGTCGGCCGTCGAGGATGTCGCGGGCGACCTCGGTGGCGCCGCGACCGGTGGCGTACGCGTGGGCGCGCAGCCGGACCAGGGCCTCGGCCGGCTCGACCTCCAGCCGGGCGACGAGCATGCCGGTGGCTTGGCTGACCTCCGCGCGGCTCAGCGTGCCGAGTTCGGCCCAGGCATTGCTACTGGGGTCGGCGACGGCGGCCTGCATGTCGGCGCCCAGAAGGTCCAACAGCGGGATGCCTGCGAGCTCCGCGGCGGCGACCGCACCGACCAAGTCCTCCTCTGGCAGTGGGCCCGGCTGCGCGCGGAAGAGGTCGAGGGCGCCGATAAATTCGCCGGCCACGACCACGGGTATCGCGTAGACGCTTCTGATCTGGTGAGCCAGCAAGGTGGGCCGGTACGCGGGCCACCGAGTCTCCTTAGGATCGGCGAGGTCGACGACCAGAATCGGACTTCGCCCGGTGACAGCGTCCAGGCACGGTCCCTCGCCGAGGGTGAACTGCAGTTCTTCGTACATGCGCGCAAGCTCGCCGCTGGATCCCAGTCTTCCGCTGCTCGCGCCCTCCAAGACGAGCGAGATCGCCGCTGCGTCAACGCCGAGGAGGACCACGCAGGCCTCGCACAGACGGTCGGCGGCCTCTACCCCACGCCGGCCGTCGACGGCGGCGAGGAGCTGCTCGTGGATCACCACATCTAACCGAACGGGATTCGGGCAGCTGCGGAAGTGCCCGAGGGTCTCGGCGGCAACGTCATCACTCCACCTTTCACTAGTTGAAGAGATTTGACGAGCGCAACGCTGCCATCACAGGAGCGGGTCGGCTGCCGACGGCTCGGAGCGGCTGTCGTCGCACCTCGGTTCGGCAGCCCGGCAAATCGGTGGTTGACCGGTGCCGTTGACGGGAGAATCCTCAAGGTGATCCCCGGGGCGATCCCCGGAGAAGGTGGACACAGCCGAGCTACCGCGACGATCCGGGAGAGTAATGAGTTCCGAACATGCAATAGAACAGGTGCCGCTGTCGGAGATCCGGGAGGGCGACATGCTCCAAGATCCGAAGTCTGGCAACTGGATCAAAGTCACGCACACAGACGACGGCACAATAAGCGTCACTCACAGGTACTCAGACGGGGAGGGAACGGTAGCCGAGCCCTATCGCGTCTACTTCGGCGACGGAGGTGAAAAGATCGATTCCCGGTTCGTTAAGGGCCTCGTCAATCGCCAGGTGAGAGAGTAATCGCGATCGCCCATGTGACCGCGAACGTCACAAGATGGCTGTAATATCGTGCCTGCCGTCAAGCCACCCGACTGGCACGTGGCCAAATGGAATGCATTGTGCTACAGCATAATTCAACGGTTATGACGGCTACAGTGTCGGCTGCCCCTCGGTCGGCGTCGAAGACGTCGAGGTACCCGACTGCATGTAGAGCCCAGTTGGGGAACGTAGCCAGTGCACCACCGCTGGCCAGGGCAAAGACCTCAGCAGGGCCACGAGCCCGAACGCCAACCCGACGCCGCACAGCCAGCCGATGACGGTGCGCTTGCGGGGCCGGGTGCTGGTCCGCCATCGACCGTTCTCATGCCCCCATCCGGCGTACCACTTGGACTTGGGCGAGTGACAGCGGTACCACGAGGTACGGACCGCCGCTAGCCGGCAGCGGGCACATTCTTGCGGGCGGGGCCTATCTCCGATATCCCCGGGACCGGGGTGGACGTGACTCGATCTAGATGATGGGCAATGCGCGTCCCTCTCTGCAACTGACCGTCAGGCATTCAGGGCTGCAAGTAGGTCACCCAGCGGCGCCGTCGCGACACCGATAGCCGCGTCGCCAATGCCGTACGGCAGCACCAATGTCCCTTTGTGCACCAGCGCACCGCACGAATAGACGACATTGGGAACGTAACCGTCCTGCTCGTCGGCAGCGGGGCTCAGCAGCGGCTCCCGCAGCTGACCGAGAAGCTGCGTCGGATCTTCGAGGTCGAGCAGCATCGCCCCGATGCGGTACGTGCGCATCGGACCGACGCCATGGGTGAGCACCAGCCACCCGGCCTCGGTCTCGATGGGCGGACCACAGTTCCCGAGTTGTAACGCCTCCCAAGCGCGAGCCGGTCGCTGGCAGGGGACCGAGTCGGTCCACTCGAACGGATGATCCGCATACGCAATCGAATTCGATTCGCGGTCTGATCTGGACATGGCCGCGAAGCGTCCGCGAATCCGGCGCGGAAATAGTGCCAGACCCTTGTTGGCCGCGGCACGGCCCACCATAGGCGTGGAAGTGAACGCACGGAAATCTTCTGTCTCCAACAACTGCTGGCTGATGTGGGATCCACTGTAGGCGGTGTAGCTGGCATAGAACGTGACCGACCCGTCGTCGTCGACGAAACGGACGAACCGTGCGTCCTCCATGCCGGCGCTCTCCGCGCTCGTCACCGGCCACAAGACACGCTCGGAAAGCGGTATGTCATCGGCGAATTCGACACCATAGGTCCGTTCGGCGATGGCCCGGATCAGCGAAATCGTCTCGGTCGCATGGCCACGCGTCCTACGGTGAGTCTGTAGCTTGTCGAGTTGTTCGTCGAGCGCGGCTCTGGTGAATCGGTCGCCGAGCGCATCCAAGACGTAGTCGGCGGCCTCGCCGGCACCGTGCAGCCGGCCCAGCTCACTACGTATCACCGCACCTTCCAGCAGCCTCGGCACGACGGCTCCGACGCTGGCGAGCGCAGCCGGATCGTCGATCCTCACGTCACCTGCATCGTGGACGACGCCGGTCCGGAACCCGATAGACGAATGGTGCCCCTCTCCGATACCCCGCACGCTCATCACGAATCGCAGGCTGCCGACTGCGGTTCCCGACTGGTCCGGGTGCGCCACCATGCTGGGGTTGCACAATGCTGCGCCCTCAATCGCGTACTCGCTGGTGAATACCGCGCCCAACAACAACATTCGCGCCTCGGAAAGATCACTGGTGGGATCGAGGCGATCGGCCACTTCACGGCCATGCTGGCCAAATGTGCCGACCAGATCGCGGTGACGCCAGTCGAAGCGGGTGATGACGTCATCCAGCGACGCCCGCACCTCATCCTCGTCGAGGGCCAGGATGCGACCCAGCACTGCGTCCGCGCGGGAGTCCTGACGCTCGAAACCCTCCTGCCCGGGCACGAACAGCCGCGTGATGACCCTGGACCGGTCGGCCGTGAGCAGCTGCGGGCTACGCGTGACCAGCCCGGTCCGAATCGGAATCATTGCCGCACAGTCGATAGACGTCGTGCGTGCTGCAGCGTCGAGATCACCGCCAGGGTCGACTCCGCGCCCTGGTTACTGTTCACCCCGTCGGCGTGCAGTCCGTCGTACCCACCACCCGTATCCGGGTCCCACATCGGCTCTCCCGCGTCGTTGTCGCCCATGAACCAGGCCGCTGCGTCCCTGACGCCGGCGAGCCAGATCGGGTTGGTGTCGACGGCGGCGGCGCGCGCGCACGCATCGGCGAGCGTGGACACCTCGATGGGCTGCTGATCGAAACCGGGCCTCGCGTCCTCGGCGCCTCTGCCCCCAACGGGGGTGGGAGACAGATGGCCGTCTGCCGTTTCGAATGCGATCAGCCATGCCAACAGATCCAGGCCGCGCTGACACAGCGTCGCGTCGGCGAGTGCGGCACCGGCAGCGATCATCGCTTCGGGCAGAACGGCATTCGCGTACCTCAGTCGCGGCTCGGGCCACGGCCATGTCGGGTCGTTGTTCGGTGCAGCTACCGAAGCGGCATAGTCGGTGAGCAGTGCACGAGCCGCGTGGTGCTCTGCGTCGAAAGCGAGGAGTTCGGCAGCGCCCAGTGCCGCGAACGCCATCGCACGCGGCCATGCCGACCGCCCCTGGGCGGCGCGCTCGAACTGCATGATGGCCGATTGGCGGGTCCAGGCGACATTGCTGTGCGCGGCCGCGGTTCCCAGACCCCAGATGCACCGGCCCCAGGCGTCCTCCAGGGCCGGCTCATCGACCCAGTTTCCTGCGTTGTCCATCCGGTTGCGGCATGCGCCGGTGAGGGCCTGTGCGTCGTTCAAGAATCGCAACGCGACTCCGGCGAGACCGTTCAGTGCGCGGTCGGGCTCATGGTCTCGGGTGGCGACAATAAGCACCCGCGCCACATCGTCGGTGCAGTAACCGTGCTCGGGCAGCGGCTCGGCGAGCCGCGCGTGCTCCAAAGTGCCGCGACGGTCCGTCAGCCGCAGCAGATGATCGAATATCGGGGCTGGCGATGTGGTGGTGGTCATACCCGTGCCCGTCGCTGCGCGAGGACCCGACGCGCCAGCCCCAGATACGCACCCGCGACCACCGGCCAGGCCATCTCGGGCGCCAATCGACGGGCCTCGGCTGCCATCGCACCGGCGAGGCGCGGCTGCGTCAGCACCCGGCGTAGGGCGGATGCCAGCGCATCCGGATCGTCATGCGCGACGACGATGCCGGCCCCACTGGCGAGCAGCTCGACGGCGTGCGGGAACGCAGTCGCCACGACCGGCCGGCCGTTCGCGATCGCGTCGACTAATACCCCGGAGGTGACCTGATCGGTCGAGTCGTAGGGCAGGACGACGACTGCCGCGGACTGGACGAGGGCGGTCAACGTCGGAACGTTGCGGTAACGCGCATCGAAGTACACCGAACCCCCGACGCCACCGCGCCGCGCCTGTTCGATTCGGGCATCGCGGTACGCCTCGCCGTCTGCGGCCAACACCTTCGGGTGCGTTCGGCCCGCAACCAGGTACCGCGGCTGGCCGGGCAGATCATTAAGCGACCCCATCGCCTCGATCACCCGCTCGATGCCCTTGCCCGGGCCCAACAGGCCCCAAGTCAACAGGGTGGGTCGACCGCCCCGCATGCAGGAGGCGTTCGTCGGGACGGTCGCGCCGTGCGGGATGGTGGCGACTTTGCGGCGGTCGATGTTGAAGCCCCGACGTAGCCGTTGGCTAGCCGCCTCGGACATCACGATCAGCTGATCCGCCCGTGCTGCAACTGCCTCGAGGACCGAACGCTGGTGTGGCGTCGGGTTTTTGAGAATAGTGTGGGCGACCACCATCGACGGGACGCGCAACCCGTCGATGATGTCCACCACTTCGTCTCCGTCAACACCTCCGTAGATGCCGTACTCATGCTGGATGACCGCGATGTCGCTCTGGTTCAGCAATTCAGCGCACGCTGAGACGGATGTCGGTGAACCGTTGACCAGCTCTCCGATGACACGCGTGCTCGAGGACGCTGGCTCATCGGTAACTCGCACGACGCGGACGCCGGCGCCATTGGCGGTCAACCCGTGCGCAAGCGCGGCGCTGAATGTCGCCAGCCCGCACGCTGTCGGTGGATACGTACTCAGGAGGCCGAAACTCGGAGAGCCAGGAAATCCCTGACCCGCAACAGGAAAGGTCGTCGGCCGAAATGTAGATAAGGTGCTCAAGGTGATCCCAACTGCGGTTGTCACCTGCGTGTCCGGTGTGAGCGGTTGCTCGGCGCGGTCAGCGGTAAACGGCTGACTCATCCCGGACTAGCTGGGTTCCCAACTCCTTGTGACGATACACCCCCAAGGTCGGTCGTGACGTCGGCGCGACGAGATGGCCTCGAAAGTCGCGCCTTTCGCCGGACGATCCCACCACCTCCCCGCCGTGGGGTGAAGTCGGGGAATCGGGGCAAACCAGGCCCCCACGATGAAGGGGGCAGTCATTGAAGGAGAAACGCGCCGACAAGCACGTCAAGGCAGCTCTCCGCACCGCGTCCACCGAGGCGTTACTTTGCGACAAAAAACACTGCGGCGCAACGGCTTTCGTTTGGACGACCTGGACGGCGTCAAAGCCGCGAGAAGCGACCGGACATTTTGATTTCCGCAAAGTCCGTCGTTTCAGCTCGATCAGTCGAGCCTCGAGTTCGACTACGGGCGTGCGCGACCACGCTGGACACCAGAGCCACGTGCCCTTCCGGGTGCTCGGTCCGGCGGTGTTGGCGTTGTCGACGTCTTCGAGCCGCCGCAACATCCGCCGCGAGATCGATGCCTCAGGCGCATCGACACCGAAGTCGTTGAACGCGCCGACCAGCTGAGCGATCTCCTCTTGGGTCAGGTCGTGGGCCATTCGCAGCGCGTCACCTTCACGGGTGCCGAACTGTTGTGCCAGCAGCAGCAGCAGTTGCTTGGCGACTCGTCCGGGGACGTCGGTGAAGATCTGTGCCACGCCGGCAAAGATCAGGCCCTGATCATCAACGGCGGTCATCCGTGGCCTTTCGCGCCTAACCGAGTGTACGGTTCACCGACACCGCCAAACCACACTCCGGGCTCGGCCGGACCTACTCCTGCGTTGTTGATCAGTAAATGAATCGCTGCGCGATTGGAGCCGACGTCCCCAATGGACTTCCACGCGGTGGCCGAGGCGTTCGTCGAGGGGCAATGGCCCGTCGTCGACGCGACCCCGCTGGCGCCGCGGCAGTCGCTCGTGCGCATCACCACCGGACGCGACGCCGCCAGTTTCTCCTTACGTGGACCGGGGTGAGCCGTCTGGGTCTGTCCGGTTTGGGATGAGGCCGGTGAGCAGGAGGTCGAGGCCGCGGTCGAGTTCGGCGGCGCCGTCGTAGGAGGCGAGTGCGGATGCCAGCGCACGCAGGTGGGGGAATTCGGTGATCGACAGCCTGTGCAGGCCGAGGCGCAGTACGTCGTCGGTTTCCTCGGGTCGTTCGACCACCTCCTGCAGCTCGTTGAGGATGTGGCCATGCAAGAAGCCGAATAGCAGCCGGTAGATATGCAGCGCGTCGATTCCGGTGAATCCGGCGGAGGTGAGCAGCGTCAGGACGTCTTCTAGTGGACGTAGCATTCCCGGCGGTCGTTGCCCCAGCGGGGTGGCCAGGGGCCGAGTGACCAACAGCGGCACCACGTTCGGGTGTGCCAGGGCCAGCCGGCGGAAGTCATGGGCGACGATGCGTAATTGGGCGACCCAGTCCGGGTCGGAAGTGTCCACGGTTAGTTGCCCCAGCACGATCTCGGCGACGCCGTCGAGCACTGCAGCCTTGTTGGGTACGTGCCGGTAGAGCACCGTCGGATCCCGGCCCACCGCGTCACTGAGTCGGCGCATGGATAACCCGTCCACGCCATCGCGGTCGATGATCCCCAGCGCGGTCTGCAGGATCAACGAGCGGCTGATTTGTCCGTTGTATCCGCCGGCGGCCCCGCCGGACGCGCGATCACCGTCAGCGCCCGCACCGGGCCCGGTGGCCCCGGTCGTCGGAATCTTCGTCATTGCATCAGCACTTCCCGCTACCGCATCTGTCTCGCGCCGTGGGCTACAACTGTACGTCTACAGTGTTGACACGCGCTACAACACCCTGTGTACTGGGGATCTATTATCAGAATGAGAAGCGTCGAAATGCATGTCATCGTGGAATTGATGAATTGTGTCGTCGGCGATTCGAATGATTTCGGCCGGTTCGCGGCCAAGACAGGAGCGTCGCCATGACGCTACAACAAGCCCGACCCCAACCCGGTCGACACCTCACACCACCGGATTCCACGCCGCGGTTGCGATTGAAGCCCAAGGCACCCCAAACCGGGTATGTCGATGGGGCCTGGTGGCCGCACACTGACGACCTCACCAAAGAGCTGCCAGACCTGCTTGCGGTGCTGTCGGTTCGCCTCGGCGCCATCGATCGCGTGCTTTACAACCTCACCGAATGGGCAAAAGCACCTGCCAAACTCGCGACCGGCGGGCGCAACGTACGACTCGACGGATACCGACTTCAGCCGATAAACACCTTCGAAGTCCTCGGACTCAACCGCAACAAAATCCTGCTGCTGGTGGTCCCGCCCCACACCGACCCAGACCATGCCCATACCACCATGATGGCCGCGGCGGCCCCCAACAACGACTCGACCGTCGAGGGCCTACTCATGACCAGCGTGTGAGATGGGACAGCGCGCACACACAAAGACGCCAGGGAAGAGCGGTGGGCGTCAGAAGGCGGAGCCGAAGGACAGTCGCCGACGCCGGCGACCCGTGAGTAACGCTAGCCGGCAACTGCGTGGTGGCGGTGAGCCACAATCGGGTTCTCCCGGACGAAGTACGCACTGGCCCGTTTAACGATTTCCACCTCTATCACCAGCAGCTGCTCTATCACCAGCAGCTGCTTTTTGCGGCACAACCAGACCAACCCAGTGCGCTGGTCGGGGCTGGGCCTCGTTTCGTGGCCTTCGCCGCTATCTGTCTGGGCCGGCGCCAGTCCAGTGCCACGCCTCTTGAACCACCGCCAACACTGTTGGCCTACATCGTACGCCCACGGTGTAGTGTAGGACGAAGTGCCGCTGAAATGACGAGACAGCGGCTTGGCGAATACCGAATTCCCCTGGAGATCAGGTGGTTGGGGTGTGGCCAGCGCCGTCGTTGCCGGGTGCAGAGCAAGGCGGCGGCAATAGTCATCAACCAAGTGTGGGCTAACAGCTCGGGTAGCGAATGGAGAAGCTAATGAAGCGGTTGACCGGTCTGGACGGGGTCACGCTGCACGGGGAAACGGCGGTGATGCCCACCCATGTGATGGCGGTGCTGTTTTGCGATCCGGCAGCGCGAGGCGAGTTGACCGCCGGGGCGGTTTTAAGGCTGCTGGCTGAGCGCACTGCGGCGATGCCGGGGTTCCGGCAGCGTCTGCTCACCAAACCCTTCGGGTTGGGTCAGCCGGTATGGGTCGAAGACCCCGCGTTCAATGTCGACGACCATCTGCATCGTGTACGGCTGCCCAAGCCCGGCACCATGCGTGAGCTGGCCGCCCTGATCGGCGAGCTGCACGGGCAACGCCTTCACCGTGACCGCCCGCTGTGGGACGCCTGGGTCGTGCAGGGTCTCACCGACGGCCGGCTGGTGCTGGTGATCAAGTTCTCCCACGCCATAACCGATGGTGTGGGCGCGGTGACCTCGCTGCTGCCCCGACTGATGACCACCGATCCAGACGCTGAATTCCCCGCGACGCCCAAGCGGGCCGCCGCCAGGATGCCCGTTGCGGCCGCGATGGCGCTGGACATCATCGACGAGATCACCGCCAACACCGCCGTCGGTGTTCGGATCGCCGTCAGGGCGGCCCCCGGCGTGGTGAAGTCAGTGGTGGGAACCGCGCTGCGACCGGTGCGCCAACTGCTCGCGGGCGGCGGCCCGCAACGGCCGGATGCCCCGAAGTCCGATATGGACGGGAGCTCGCCACGGACCCTGCTGAATGCCCCGATCACCGCGCGACGCAGCGTCGCGTTCGCCGCGGTGGCGATGGGCGATCTGCGCGCCATCACGGAGGCGTTCGACGTCACCGTCAACGATGTATTCCTCACCGCAACAACATCGGCATTACGTCGATGGTTGCAAGTGCACGACACGGTGCCCGAGCAGCCGCTGCGCACCCTGATGCCGATCTCGACACGCGGCGCCGGGGACGACGCGTCTAATAGTTGGTCGCCGGCCGTTGTCAAACTGCCGGTCTATCTCGCCGACCCGGTAGAGCAGCTGGCCAGCATTCGCGCCGCGACATCGCAGATCAAGAACCGACGACAAGCAGCGCCGCCCGTCAACCTCGCTGACGTCATCGATCTGGTCCCGCCGGTGATCATCGGGCAGGTGGCGGGTCTGTACACCGGCCTGAAACTGTCGCGATTCCACCCTCCCCTGGCTCACGTGATCACCTCCAATGTTCCGGGCCCACCCGAAGAAATCTACTGCGCCGGGTCACATGTCCTCGGGATCCATGCCCTGACACCGTTGTGTGAGGGCGCCAACCTCAACATCACCGCCGTGTCCTACGGGGGCACCTTCGCTGTGGGCGTTGTGGCTTGCCCCGACAACGTCGACGACGTCACATCGATCGCGCGCGGCATCGAAGATGTGGTAGCGGAGCTTAAAAAGGCTGCCGAAGAAAATACCGGCCAGAGCGCAGGAATCGCTGGCATAAAACCACCGGCCTCCGCCACGAAGTCCACTGCCACAACGTCCACTGCCACAACGCAATTCGCTCCCCCTAAGAAGCGGGCTAGCGGGAAGCAGCCGACTCCCAGCACGAAACGGCCGGCCTAGCAGTGACCGGCCTAGCAGTGACCGGCCTAGCAGTGAATTGTGTTGTCCGCGGCGAATTGTGTTATCCGCGGCCCGCTCTCAAGGGCGATCGGGTTTGGCGAGCGGCGGGGCCAGTCAAGGACCAGACCTGTACAGTCGCTGTGGGCGTTCGGGGTGGGGACCTGCGTTTGAGCTGGACGAGCACCTCACCGACCTCGCTCGCGGCGGCCGTCAATCCGGCGTAAAAGCTTGGGTAGGGACCATTCAGGTTCCACATTTAAGGGGCCTAGCGGTGTCTGATAAATCACCTCGGCAAACTATGAGCGGGCAAACTATGAGCGAGAAGTCCGACAAGTCCATCAAACAAAAGCGCGCAGCTAAACAAGCGAAAGCTGGTCAACCGTCGACCGAGGCCGTGTCGAATGTCAAAAAACGCTTGAGGCGCGTCGCCTTCTAATTGGGGTGCGGGCTAATTGTGCGCGCTAATTGGGGTGCGCGCTAATTGGGGTGCGCGCTTGTGATATGACCGCCTGCCAGACGCTTGCAAACTCGGAAAGCTCCAAGCAGGTCCAAAGCCCGCAGCAGGTCCAAAGCCCGTTAGCGTTCGGCGCCAAGTTGCCTTCAGGTGGTGACTGACCAGCCAAATGACTCGGGCGGTTCCTCATGCCACATACTCGCCGTTTTGCGGATGCGTTCGGCGACAGCGTCAATGGACGCTCGGGCGCTGTCGCCAGCATCGCCGTCGGCCTGCGGGATCGGGAAAATAAATCGGCCGTTCTTTCCCCATTGCCAGACCGCAGAGAAGTCTTCGCGGTCAAGGGGCCGAAAGATGACTTCGGTTCGTGCCTCGTTCAGCCGGACTTCGAGCCACGTCGCGTACTCGACGCGGTCATTGGTCAGGCGCGGCTCATTGTTGACATGGACCTCCGCCGCACCACCAAGCCTCGTGCGGAGCGCCTCGGCCAGCGGCTGCATCAATTCTCGTTCAAATTCGTCTGCGATGTCCTTCTTCATTGCCTTCCTGTCCTTCTTCATTGCCTTCCTCCCTCCGGGAGCTGGCCCGGGGCTGCGGCCCCGAACTCGCGAGCCCGCCGCACCGCAGGGACAGGTGCTGTTCTTCTAGGAATGCTACCGGCCGAACGAGTGCAGGTCAGGATGTTCGAGGCGGTGCCGAACCCGGACTGGGTGGCCCGCCCGGCTCGTTGGCGCGCGCAGCGGAGGCGGGGAAGCCGCGCACAGACTTCCCGTCACTACTCCCCCCGCTTGGTTGCCCCGCCTTCGGAATCCCATGTCGACTGTGCCGCAGCCATATCTTTGCGTCCGGCGGCGCGGCGTCTACCCGTACGAAGTACTTCGTGGACGGTCAAGTACGGCCTGTCAGTAGCTGCTGGCGTTGATCTGCAAATGGCGGCATGGTTGCCGATAACTCGCGCTTCGGTGATGTGCGTCATGACCGTCTCTCTGTCAGCCCGCAGAAGCGAGCTGCTGGTCGGTGTCTGTCTTACATTGCAAATCGAGCGATCTGGAACGGCGCGGGGGTGACCTAATGGCGGATCGTCGCCCTGCTGTGCCCGCGGTTGCTCATGGGGTCGCGCTCCGATTTCTGGTGTTCAAGCTGCCGGATCAGCTCGCGCTTTGCTTCGCAGAGAGCGCGGGTGATGTCCGAGTTCTCAGCGACCGCTACGAGCGGCGGACGGCCGGGCAGGCTCGTGCGCAAAGTGACGCGCTGCTCCTTGCCCCCGCGGTCCTGCAAGGAAACTTCCACATCCATGTCCCGCGGATCCCATCGTCCCAGCAGGTGCTGCCCGAGGGTCGACAACGTCTCCAATACGTGCGGGCGCTCGTTCTCTTTGAAACCCGCACCCACGTGTAGCACGTGCTCGTCGAAGGCATTTCGTTGTTCATCTCGTTGTTCGTCGCCAGATTTCATGACGGTCGTTCTCCTTTGACTGATGGTGTGAGCACGCAGGTATTCGGGTTTGTCCCGAAGCGTGTCGTCGTGCAGTGGTCGAACCCGATTCCCGAGGACAGCAGCGAAATAGATAGATCCTGGCAGCAAATTCCCTGTGAATTCGGCGGAAGGCTGGTTTCCGGTAGGCTTCCATTAGACGCCCTACAGGGGAGGCTGTCAACATTGCTTGCCTACAGCGTAGACGCACGTAGGTGCAGTTTGAAATGTCTTGGGTCTCAGCGGCTCAGAGCCGCAAGGAGTTCGGCTAGCGGCATGGTGGCGATACCGATGGCGACGTCAGCGATGCCGTACGGCAGCACCAGGGTGTCGGCGTGGACCAGTGCGCCGCAGCTGTAGACAACATTGGGAACGTAGCCGTCCTGCACATCAGTGGCGGGGCTCAGTAGCGGTTGCCGTAGCTGACCAACAATCCGTGTCGGATCGTCGAGATCGCGCAGAATCGCCCCGATCCGGTAGGTGCGCATCGGACCGAGCCATGGGTTAGCACCAGCCACCCGGCGTCGGTTTCGATGGGCGGACCGCAGTTCCCGAGTTGTAACGCCTCCCAGGCTCGGGTCGGCCTCTGGCAGGGAAGCGCACTCGTCCAAATAGACAAATGATCGGAGTAGGCAACCGTATTCGATTCGCGATCCGATCTCGACATGGCGGCGAAGCGACCGCGAATCCGGCGCGGAAACAACGCCAGACCCTTATTGGCAGCCGCGCGTCCGGGCCTTGACCCCGGTGAGTGGACACGGGATTTGTGGTTACGCGGCTTCCGGCAGCGTAGCCGGTGTCTGACTCCTTTCATAGTTGGCGGGGCTGAGGTGGTTGCAGTATGAATGCCGCCTGATCGTGTTGTAGCGGACCAGCCACCGGAATACCTGGCGCCGGCAGGTGGCAGCATCTTCCCAGCACGTGTTGTCTTGGAGGACTTCCCGTTTGAGGGCCGCGTTGAACGATTCGGCGAGCGAGTTGTCGGCACTCGTTCCGACCGCGCCCATCGACTGAGCGACCCCCAAATCCGCGCAGAGCTTCGCGAAATCCCTTGAGGTGTACTGGGTGGATTCAACTGATCGACGCAACACCTCGATTATTCGGAGGTGCGCGATGGGGTACGGGAAGCGGCAGTTAGAGGTTCGTGGCTATCGGGGCCAGATTCCCTCGCCGGGGCGGCCCACGGTGGCCTGGCGCCAGGACAGAGTCAGGTTCTGGGCGGCAATAGCTCGGGGGGTGATGACCGAGGACGCCGCCGCCGAAGCAGGCGTGTCGTCACCGGTCGGGTTTCGGTGGTTCCGCCATGCTGGCGGCGTGAATCCACAATTGCCAGAGACCGTTTCGGGTCGCTACCTGTCCTCGGATGAGCGTGAAAATATTGCGTTATGGCATGCCCAGGGTGCCGGTGTTCGTGAGATCGGGCGGAGGCTGAGGCGGGCGCCGTCGACGATCTCACGTGAGCTGCGCCGCAACGCCTCCACGCGCACCTACCGTCTCGATTACAAGGCCTCGACCGCTCAGTGGCATGCCGAGCGACGGGCACGGCGACCCAAGACGGCCAAGCTGGTCGCCAATGACCGGCTACGCCAGTACGTCCAGGACAAGCTGTCGGGGGTGGTTCGCGGTGCTGATGGCCAGGTCGTGGCCGGGCCCGCCGGCACGGCGTGGAAGGGCCGCAACAAGCCCCACCGCGGTGATCGGGCCTGGGTGACGGCGTGGAGTCCCGAACAGATCGCTCGCCGGTTGCCCCTGGACTTCCCCGATGATGAGACTATGCGGATCAGCCACGAGGCCATCTACCAGGCGCTGTATGTCGAAGCACGCGGCGCGCTCAAGCGGGACCTGGTCAGCTGCCTGCGCCGCGGTAGAGCGTTGCGGGTGCCACGGGCACGGACCCGGCAAAAGGCGTGGGCCCATGTCACCCCAGAGACGTTGATCAGCCAACGTCCACCGGAGGTCGCCGATCGCGCCGTACCAGGGCATTGGGAGGGTGATCTTCTGATCGGATTGCAACGCAGCGCGATCGGCACCCTGGTGGAGCGCAGCAGCCGATTCACGATGCTGATCCATCTCCCACGCGAGGATGGCTACGGCGTCATTCCGCGGACCAAAAACGGACCAGCTCTGGCTGGCTACGGCGCCCTCACAATGGCCACCGCTCTGGCTCAAACCATCACCACACTGCCCGAACAGGTGCGCCTGTCGTTGACCTGGGACCGCGGCAAAGAGTTATCAGCTCACGCCCAGTTCTCGATCGCCTCCGGCGTCAAGGTGTACTTCGCCGATCCCAAAAGCCCATGGCAGCGCGGCACCAACGAAAACACGAACGGCCTGTTGCGGCAATACTTTCCGAAGGGAACCGACTTGTCTCGCTGGAACGCACACGACATCGCCGCGATCGCCCACACCCTCAACACCCGACCACGCAAAACCCTCGGATGGCGCACCCCTGCAGAAGCCTTCAGCGAACACCTACACTCGCTTCACCAAGCAGGTGTTGCGACCACCGATTGAATCCGCCCTGACTCCCGTGGTCTGAATGGAATACGGCACCAGCCAGACCGCCCCGCACTGCGTCGGCGGCTTTGAGCGCATCCTCGACGAGTTCGGTGCGCATGTGCTCAGCGATCGCCCACCCCGCCACCCGCCGCGAGCAACGGTCGATCACCGTAGCCAGATACAAATTCCCGCCGGTAGCCGTCGGCATTTGATGTCGCCGACGTATTTCGTGTTCGGTGCCGCGGCGGTGAAATCACGGGACAGCAGATCGGGCACCTTCTGAGCGGCCGGATCAGCCACGGTGGTCTTCACTCGCCGTCGGCGCCGGTAGCCGGCAATTCCCGCGGTGCGCATCACCCGGGCCACCCGTTTGTGGTTGACCCGCTCTTCGGCGGGGACACCGTCGTTGAGCTCAGCGGTGATCCGCGGCGCACCATAGGTGGTGTCCTCGGTATGCACCGTGCGGATACGCGCCGCCAGCGCCTCATCAGCAGCGGTTTTGGCGGACCGGGTGGCCGCGGCGGCCACCCAGGCGTAGAACGATGAACGCGCGACCTCGACGGCCTCGCACAGCCACTTCACCTCGAAGGCGTCCCGGTGGTCGGCAACGAACTGGAAGCGGCTCACCAGTTCGTCTCCCCGGCGAAATATTTGGCTGCCGACCGCAGAATGTCACGCTCAGTGGCCAGCTTGGTCTTCTCCGCACGCAGGTCCCGATTCTCGGCTCGCAGCCGGGCCAGCTCCTGCTCAGCGGTCTCCACACCCGACCCGGCCTGCGCTGCGGCAGCGGGTTTGCGGTGCCGGATCGGTACGCCCTGGGCTTTGCACCACGCCGTCAGCGTCGCCTCACTCACACCGAGTTCGGCAGCGATCGCGGTGATCGTCGCGCCCTCGGTATCACGGTAGAGCGCGACCGCGTCACACTTGAACTCGTCTGGATAATTTTTTCTTGCCATCGGGTTGGATCATCTCGCTTACCCCAGGAACATCCCGGGATTGAGCGTGTCCAACACACGGGGGGAAGGCCCTCCGACCATCGGCGCGGAAGTGAAGGACTGGAAATCTGTGGTCCTGCAGGAGTTGCTGGCTGATGTGGGATCCGCTGTAGGCGGTGTAGGTGGCATAGAAAGTGACGGAGCCGTCCTCGTCGACGAAACGGACGAAGCGTGCGTCATCCATTCCGGCCTGCTCTGCGCCCATCGCGGGCCACAGGACCCGCTCGGAAAGTGTTATCTGGTCAGAGAATTCGACGGCGTACGTCCGCTCGGCGATGCTGCGGAGTAAAGAAATCGTCTCGTTGGCGTGCCTGCGGGTGCTCACATGAGTCTGGAGCCTGGCGAATTGTTGGTCGAGAGCAGCTCGGGTGAAGCGCTCGCCGAGTCCGCCGAGGACATAGTCGGCCGCTTCTCCGCCCTCGTCGCGCCGGGCGAGTTCACTGCGGAAGACGGCTGGGTCGAGCAGAGCGGGCTCCGCCGCTCCGACCGTGGCGAACGGAGCCGGGTCATCGATCGTGATGCCGCCGGCTGCATCGATGACGCCGGTCCGGAACATCGGCACCGGGCTCATCCAAAGCCGCAGTGAGAACGCCCAGATCGGCGGCCAGGGCCGCGGTGATCTTCACGAAGGGAACCGCTGCGCTGCACGCTCCCGAGCGCGCGATTGAGCCTGCCGGCGCCGCACATGGCGAGTCAATGTCCGCGGTGGGGATTCCGAGACGCGAGTCGGGACCCGTCCCACGACTATTTCCCCACTTGTTACGGTACGCCGCCTGGGCTTTCGGGCTCAGGTCGGGCGCGGGCGCGGGCGCGGCGCACGGCTTCATCGACAATCTGTTGGGCCACATCAGCCAACTTGCGGTGCTCAGATTGGCTCATCGCCCGCAGCTGGGTGAACGCGTCCTCGGCGCTGCGCCCGGTACGTCCGCGGATGAGGCCGATCGCTTGATCGATCACCGGGCGGGTGGACAACGCCGTCTGCAACTGGACAGAGAGAGCAAGCGTGTCCGCGAGAATCTGCGCGTTGTGCACAGCGACAGCCGCCGGTTTGGCGAACAGCTCCCCGAATTCGGCGGCGTGCTCATCGAAAACGTCTTTGCCGTAGGCATATACGTTGATCGCCCCGACCACCCGATCAGGCAGCAGCAGCGGGAGCGACAGTGCACTGTGCACCCCCAACCTGCTCACCCGCGGACCGAACCGCGGCCACATCTTCTCCCCACCCAACGACCCGGAGCGCACGGTGCGACGTTCCAGCGCCGCCGTGATGCAGGGCCCCTCATTGAGGGTCACGTACTGGATTTCATCAATCTCGGCGACAAAGGGAGCGCTGGCCGCCAACGCCGCGACCATATTGTCCACCCGCTCGACATTCAGCAACGTCACCCCAGCACCGTCGGCCCCCGGTATCGCGCGCACCGCGAACTCCGCCACCTCCGCCAACAACTCGGGCAAGCCCCGATGACCGGCGACCAGACCCGCGAGATTGCCGATCCCCGCCCGCAAATTGGCGTCATCGGCACTGAGCTGCTCCGATGCCAACGACCGCAGCTGCGGGCTATCAGCGTCCTCGGTGAACTCCACCATTTGCCGGTACCTGCCTCATACTCCTGCTGGAGGCCGACATCACCGGCGACCAACCGTATACCCCTGGCGCACCCGCCACCAGATGACCCCCATCCTAAAGCGAAGCTGGCTGGCCCGGTCCTGATTTTGGACCTGCGGTACTGAACACCTGTGCAGAACCCATCAACCGGTGTAGCGTCATGCCTGCTGAGAATCTCAGCTGGTCCGGGACGGGTTTCAGCCGTACGCTGCTGAACCCAAGGAGCACTGGCTCCGAGCCCTGACACGTCGGTGATCGCCTGCACGGCTGGATCAACATGACCGACACATTGTCACGCTCTTTCGCCCTGCCGGGCGATGCCATTTTCTCCACACCGGAAACGGGTCAATTAGCACGATTGGACACTCACTGGATGAAGTCGTCGGTGGCCGTTGTCAGCGCTCACGGCGACATCGACGGGACGAACGCACGCACCCTCACCGAGTATTCACTCGCCGACGTGGTGCGTTGCCGCGGGCTGATCCTTGATCTGACCCGTCTGGAATTCTTTGGCGCCGCGGGTTTCTCGGCGCTGCACAGAATCTCGGTGTGCTGCGCGCGCGCTGGAATAGGCTGGGCGTTGGTACCTGGTGCTGCGGTATCCCTACTACTACGAATCTGCGACCCGGACGGCTGGCTGCCAGCCGTCGATACCGTCAGTGCAGCACTGGCCAGCCTCCAAAGATCGACTTCCGATGCGGACCGCCCCGAAAAAACAACCCCAAAACGCAATGGTGTCGGGAGACGCTTGTCAACGACGTCTTGAGTCAAGCACGCAAAATCGCGCAGCGCGGTGGCTCGCTGTGCCCGCGCCGTGTAGCGTCAGCGATGTTGAGAACCCAGCCAGTCCGGGACGAGGCCAGCTGTCCGCCGCTGTCCTCGCTGAGCAGCAATTCGCGCCGATGGACATCCGCTTCCGACATATCCGCTGCAAGCCTTACTCGTCGTGAACCTCACCGAGACCGGTGAACCCCTCGCGCGCATCCACCGGCTCATCGACGAGGCCGACCGATGCACCCGCGGCGAAACAATCCGGGTCCGGCCAGCGACACAGCGGCGACAACGGACACGACCTGGATGACCGCTCTTCAGACGATCGTGCGGATGACCTTCTCCGCCAACAAAATCTGTTCAACGAACATGTCATGCCAGGTGCGAACACCTTCGCCTCCGGCCTGAAAGAACCGAATTGTGCTAGCGGCCAAGCCAACCAGAGCATTTCCCCGATGGCGCCGAGAAATTCACCAAGACCGACATGATCGGCGAAACCCGGGGCCAGTGGTATCTGCGCCAGATGCTGGGTAGCGCCAACTTTGACGCCGGGCCGGCGCTGCGGTTCATGAGCGGCAACCTGTGCCACCGGATCGAGCATCACCTTTACCCCGATCTGCCCAGCAACCGGTTGCACGAGATCTCGATGCGGGTGCGCCAGCTCTGCGACAAGTACGACCTGCCCTACACGTCGGGCTCGTTCCTGATGCAGTACGGCAACGCGTGGCGCACCATTGCCAAACTTTCGCTGCCGAACAAATACCTCATCGACAGTGCCGACGATGCCCCCGAAACCCGCAGCGAAAAAATGTTCGCCGAGCTGGAGCCCGATTTCGCCGGGGCCGATCCAGCGACGGGGCGCCGCCGCGGGCTCAAGACAGCCATCGCAGCGGTCCGCCAATGGCGCCGCGACCAGCGCGTCGCCAAGGGCGTCGATCAGGTCTGGGGCAGCACCCGCAGCGGCAGCCGCCCGGTTGCGGCGACCAGCCCGACCACTGCTGGGGTGTAGCCACACGTAGCACCACCGGCGACACCCCGCTCTAAGAGTCCCTTCTACGCCGAGGCGGTACATGTGGTCGAGTCGATCGTCAGACGCCAGTGATTTACTGGCCAGTAACCTACGGTACCGTAGGTTATGCTAGTGTCGTTTCGAAGTCGGGGGAGCGATCGTTAATGACGTTGTGCCAGCATGCCGGAACACCGGTGGATGGAGACCGGTTCACGTGAGCGAGATGAACTATCTTGATTTGCACGGCGAGCGTGTGGCCTATCGGGAGGCGGGGGCCGGCGAGGCGCTGCTGTTGATTCATGGGATGGCGGGAAGTTCGGCGACCTGGCGGGCGGTCATCCCTCAGTTGTCGAAGAAGTATCGGGTGGTGGCACCGGACCTGTTGGGGCACGGTGAATCAGCCAAGCCGCGCGGTGACTATTCGTTGGGTGCGTTCGCGGTGTCGCTGCGTGATCTGCTCGATGAACTAGGCATCAGCCGGGCGACCGTGGTCGGTCAGTCACTCGGTGGCGGGGTCGCCATGCAGTTCAGCTATCAACATCGCGACTACTGCCAGCGACTGGTGCTCATCAGCAGTGGTGGCCTCGGCCCGGACCTGAGCTGGATTTTGCGGATCCTGTCAGCACCCGGAACCGAGCTTGTGCTGCCAGTGGTCGCGCCGCAGCCGCTGTTGGACGTCGGCAACAAGCTGGGCTCATGGCTCATGTCGGCCGGGATCCGGTCGCCGCGCGCCGGCGAGATGTGGAACGCCTATTCGTCGTTGTCGGATCGGCAGACACGGCAGGCGTTCCTGCGTACGTTGCGCTCGGTGGTGGATTACCGCGGCCAGGCGGTCAGTGCGCTCGGCAAGATGCATCTAAGTTACGGATTACCCACCCTGCTGATTTGGGGTGAGCAGGACCGGATCATTCCTGTTGCCCACGGCTACGCCGCTCACGACGCCGTGCCTGGTAGTCGACTTGAGGTGCTCGCCGGTGTCGGGCACTTCCCGCATGTCGAGTCCCCGACAGCGGTGGTGGAAATCCTTGACGACTTCATCGCCACCACCGGGCGGGATGCCGATCTGACGAATCGAAAAACCTGATAAGAACCGAGCTGCGGCGAAGTGTCGACTGCCAATTCTCTGTCCGGTCTCGGTCCCGACAGCTGCCAGCCTGAACCGTCAGGACCGCAGAATTCGTGGCGGCCGCCGGTGATGGTATCCATGGTGACGCGCGCGTAGCCGGCCTCCGCGACGTGCTGGAACCGCCGCCCTGACACCGGCGCCCGTCGGGCGTCCAAGGTGCCTGGGCTCGGCCATCGCGGTCGCAGGCGTCGCAGCCAACATCGACGAGGATGAACTCCGCCCCATTGGCCTGACAAGCCGAGCGCTGCGGCTCAGCCTTCGGTATGACAGCCGCTGGGGTGACACCGTCGATAGCGATGGTGTGCCTGACTCAGGCCCCGTGTTGACGTTCCGAGCTGTTTCTCGACCTGGGTCATCGGCGTCGACTTGAGGTCGTGCTCCGATCTGGGCTTGCCCCCAAGCGGTTTGGAGTGAAATGGGGTGTTTCAGTCGTCATGGCGTTTGGTTCGCGCGCCGCATGTCGGCGACTGGTTCGGCGCATCGGCGATCTGGGTGAGCATGCCTGAGAAGGCACCCGGCCGCGGGCAACTGCTCTGTGAGAGCAGCGTCGGACAACCACCCTCATTCCGGACTGGTTGAGCTTCTCAACGCTGTTGACGCTATACCGCGCGGGCGTCGCCCGTGGTGGCTGGTTTCTGCGATGCCCAGCGCTCGGTGGACATCGGAATGCCGACCCTCGTCGCCAGTGGTGACCTTGTCGAGGATGAGGTGTGTGCGGCGGTGTGTCGGTACCCCAACGGGTGTACTGTCGAAAGTGCCGAGAATCTCAGCTGGTTCGGGACGAGTTTAGCTGTCCGCTGCAGAACTTGAGGAGTATTGGCTCCGAGGCCCTTACATGCCGGTGATCGTTCGCACATTAGGATCACGATGACTGTTTCACAGCGTTTCTCCGCTCGATCGGCCCCCTTACGACGCCCCAGACGTGCTTCGGTTGGTCATGACGTGGCCTTGGGCGCTCAACTCGGCTCACCGGCGGAGGTACGGCGATGAAAACGCTGACCGTAGTTGTCGTTGTTCTCGTCATCCTGTTACTGCTGGTGTTGGCGATGTCGGTGCGCATCGTCAAGCAATACGAAAATGGTGTGCTGTTCCGGCTGGGTCGCGTGGTGGGAGAACGCAAACCAGGGTTGCGGCTCATCATTCCTTTTGTCGATGTGCTGCACAGGATTTCGCTGCGGATCGTGACGATGCCGATCCAGTCCCAGGGGATCATCACCCGCGACAACGTCAGTGTCGATGTCTCGGCGGTGGCCTACTTCAAGGTTATCGACGCGGTGAAATCGGTCGTCGCGATCGAGAACGTGTACGCTGCGATCGACCAGATCGCCCAAACCACTTTGCGCAAGGTCGTCGGCCAGCACACCCTGGACGAGACGTTGTCGGAGACCGACAAAATCAACCTCGACATCCAAGCCATCCTCGATGTCACGACCATCGAATGGGGTGTGCAGGTCACCCTGGTGGAGCTGAAAGACATCCAATTGCCCGACAGCATGAAACGGGCGATGGCGCGCCAGGCTGAGGCCGAGCGGGAGAAACGCGCGAAAATCATTGCCGCCGAGGGTGAATCGCTGGCCGCGGCCGCGCTGGGTGACGCCTCGGACACCATGATGTCCCACCCCTTGGCCCTGCAGTTACGGAACTTGCAAACCTTGGTCGAGCTCGGCGTCGACAAGAACACCACCGTCGTCTTCCCGGCTCCGTTGATGTCGACCATCGCCGAACTAGGAACCTTCCTGACCCGTGAGGGTGCCGCCGCAGCCCGGCCGGAGCCACAGCCACCGATCCCCATCCCCGAACCGACCGCACCGGTGGCCAATGGGCCTCCACTCCGGTGAGCCGACCATGATCGCCGCGCTGATGCTCATGACCTTGACCGGGTGGAGCTACCGGGTGGAGCTATTGGCTGATGCACCGCGCCGCGCTCCCCACGGGTGACGAGTCCGGTTGCCGCACCGGATCAGCGCGCGACCTGCGTCGCTGTGGTCTTTGGACTCGAGGACGATCCCGAAGCAGTGGCCGGCTACCCGTTGCTCCTGGACCGCGCTCGATGAGCGCGGGCTCTTCAGGCTGCTGACGGACTCCGCGCCATGACACACATCAGCCACGAGCTCAATCGACAGAGCAGTACCGACGTGTCGAGCAAAGGACAACCCATGACGAGCACCGCAACGTTGGAACCCGAACTGCTGCACAAGATGAACTGCGTACTGGCGGGCCGCCAATTACCTGCCGGTCGGCCAAATCTATCTCTATGACGACCCGTTACTGAAACGGCCGTTGGCGTTGTCGGACGTCAAGCCGCTGGTGGTCGGGCACTGGGGTACGACGCCTGGGCAGAACTTTATATCTACGTGCACCTGAACCGGGTGATCAAGAAGTACGACCTGGACATGTTCTATATCGCCGGTCCCGGACACGGCGGTCCGGCGCTGGTGGGCAACACCCATCTCGAGGGCTCCTACAGCGAGATCTATCCCGACGTGAGTCGGGACGAGGCCGGGCCGAAGAAGCTGTTCACCCAATTCTCTTTCCCCGGAGGCATTTCCAGCCATGTAGCGCCGACGACTCCGGGGTCGATCCATGAAGGCGGCGAACTCGGCTACTCGCTGAGCCACGCTTTCGGTGCGGTATTCGACAATCCGGATCTGATAGTCGCCTGCGTGATCGGCGACGGCGAGGCCGAGACCGGCCCGCTGGCCACGGCCTGGCAGTCCACCAAGTTCCTCAATCCTGTCGGCGACGGCGCCGTGCTCCCGATCCTGCACCTGAACGGGTACAAGATCAGCAATCCCACCGTGCTGGCCCGCATCGAACCCGAGGAACTGGACCAGTTCCTGCGCGGCTGCGGCTGGAAGCCGCACTTCGTCGAGGGTGATGACCCCGAGACCATGCACGAACTGATGGCCACCACCCTCGACACAGTCATCGAAGACGTGGTTGCATCTGCCGTCCTGTGGGGACCCTACGATGGCGACGCAGACCGTCGGAGAGGGATACATAACGCACCTAGCTAGGCTCGGATGGGCCTGCCGCTGACTCGCCGGAAGGTTACCTCGATGCCGAAGGACAGGGCCACCATCACGGCCAGGACGGCACACGCTGCGAGGCTGCTCTTCGCGATAAGAGCGCCCAGCGCCCCAACACATGCCGCAGCGGCCAGCACGGAGATCCACGACGTCGATCCGCGGTGCCGTGCAGTGCGCGCCGCGGCCGCATTTACCGAGGCGAAGATGATCAGGAACCCGGCGCTGCCCATGGTGGAAATACTGTCGAGGTTCAACACGTTCGCGATCAGGACGCACGATCCCGCGGTGATCAGCAGTCCTTCGAGCGGCTGGTTCCAGATCGGTCGTTCGAGCCGGGCGGGTAGTTCTCTGGACTTGGCGATGATGTAGGTCATACGTGCCGATCCGTACATGGTGGCGTTGATCGCCGATGCCGTCGAAAGCATCGCCGCGATGGCGATCATGGTGAACCCGGCTGCCCCGAGTGCTGGTCGGGCGGCCTCGGCCAATGCGTAGTCGCGGGCGTGTACCAGCCGTGCGACCGGCAACGATCCGACTGCGACGATAGCGACGAGCACGTAGAGCACGATCACGAAGAGCACCGAGATGTAGTAAGCCCGGGTGAGTGCGCGGCCCGGATCGGCGACGTCTTCGGCGGCGTTGGCGATGAGTTCGAAGCCTTCGTAGGCCAAGAAGATGATCATCCCGCCCGCAACGAGGGATACCGGCGAGCTCCACTGCCCTGGTTCAAGTCGCGCTGCCGACACCCCGGCCAGCCCGACCGCGACAAACAACACCAGGATCGCGATCTTGATCGCCACGACGACACGTTCGGCGCGGGCCACCGTCGACGCACCCGCGATATTGACCACGGTGATGAGGACGATCGCCGCGGTCAGAAACAGGTGCTTACCCAGGCTTTGGAACGCCGCAGGCAGGAAACTCGCCGCGTAGCTGCCGAATGCCTGAGAATACAGGGCCAGCATGACGATGTAGCTGAGCCACAGCAAGACGTTGATCCCCCCCGAGAACATGCCAGTCCCGAACGCGCGGTTCAGGAATGTCACGGTGCCGCCGCGGCTCGGGTACACCTTCGACAACTGCGCGTACGACCTCGCGGTCAGCAACGCCACCACCCCGGCCAGTAGGAACGCGACCGGCGCTGCGCCCTTGGTGATCTGCACCGACAATCCGAGGACGGCGAAGATCCCGCCACCCACCATGCCGCCGACACCGATCGCGATTACGCCCCACAGCCCGATCGGATGAGGGGCCGCGGACTCGGATCGAGGCACCGGCGCAGCATATCCGCCGTGCGAGACTGCTCGGTGGGACTGCATCGACTTGTACGCGTTCGTTGCCGGGACCACACCGGTGGCTCGACCAGGCGTTGTCGGAGACCGACGCCATCAACGCCAACATCCGCCAGATCCTGGACGTGGCCACGTTGGAGTGGGGTGTCGAAGTCACCCTGGTCGAACTCAAGGACATCCAGTTGCCTGACAGCATGAAACGGGCGATGGCCCGCCAGGCCGAAGCCGAACGGGAAAAGCGCGCGATAATCATTGCCGCCGAAGGTGAGTCGATGGCCGCCGCGGCCCATCGGGCAGGCGTCGGACACCATGATGGCCCATCCCCTGGCGCTGCAGTTGCATAATCTGCAGACGCTAGTCGAGCTGGGCGTGGACAAGAACACCACCGTGGTGTTCCCGGCGCCGTTGATGAGCGCCATCGGTGAACTTGGCTCCTTCCTGGCCCGCGAAACCACCGCCGCAACGGCACTGGCCCCGCCGGCGGTGTGTCAGCCTGGGTCCGTGCCAATTGCCAACGGCTTCACCGAGCTCGCCCGCACGTCGCATTGACGCACAGCCCGACCCACCGGTTCCGGCACGCTGACACCATCGAAAGGACCTCCATGACAAACGTTCTCGGGCAATCCCGCCGCCCGGCCGGCCAACAGCTGCCGACACTATCGCCGGGCTGGCTCATCGGCTCCTATCCCACCTATGCCGCCAAGGCTCAGCAGGCGGTCGAAGTTTTTTCGCCGCAGAGTTCCCCGTCTAAGACGAGCGGTGTCGCGCCCGCGAGCGAGGCTCGCACCTGGTGATGGTGGAGTGGTGTGGAGTCACTGCCGAAAGGATCCTCATGCCATACAAGCTCAGCCTGTCGCCGTCGCTCTCTCCCGCCTACACCGGGCGGCTGTCCACCGCGCCGGTGCCTGCACTGAGGCTGCCTGACGAAGATATGGAGCCCGCCGCGGCGTACCGGTTCATCCACGATGAGTTGATGCTCGACGGCAACTCGCGGCTGAACCTGGCGACGTTTGTCACCACCTGGATGGATCCCGAGGCCGACAAGCTGATGGCCGAGACATTTGACAAGAACATGATCGACAAGGACGAATACCCGGCCACCGCGGCCATCGAGTCGCGGTGCGTGTCGATGGTGGCCGACCTATTCCATGCCGAGGGGCTGCGCGACGACGACCCGGCCACCGCCACCGGGGTGTCCACGATCGGGTCCAGCGAGGCGGTGATGCTGGGCGGGCTGGCGCTGAAGTGGCGGTGGCGTCAGCGGGTCGGTGACGAGCCGAAGACCGGCTGGAGAACCCGCACCCCGAACCTGGTGATGGGCTCCAACGTGCAGGTGGTCTGGGAGAAGTTCTGCCGCTACTTCGACGTCGAGCCCAGATACCTACCGATGGCCAAGGGCCGCTACGTGATCACCCCCGAACAGGTTCTGGACGCCGTCGACGAGGACACCATCGGCGTGGTCGCGATCCTGGGCACCACCTTCACCGGTGAGCTGGAACCCGTTGCGCAGATCTGCGCGGCCCTGGACAAGCTGGCCGCCGGCGGCGGCGTGGATGTCCCGGTGCACGTCGACGCCGCCAGCGGCGGGTTCGTGGTGCCGTTTTTGCAGCCGGATCTGGTGTGGGATTTCCGGCTGCCGCGGGTGGTGTCGATCAACGTCAGCGGCCACAAGTACGGGCTGACCTATCCGGGCATCGGTTTTGTGGTGTGGCGCGGTCATGAACACCTGCCCGAGGAGTTGGTGTTCCGGGTGAACTACCTCGGCGGGGACATGCCGACGTTTTCCCTGAATTTCTCCCGGCCGGGCAACCAGATCATCGGCCAGTACTACAACTTCCTGCGGTTGGGTCGCGCGGGCTACACCCAGGTGATGGGGTGCCTGTCGTCGACGGCGCGCTGGCTGGCCGACGAGTTGCGCAAGGGCAAGCACTTCGAGGTGATCTCCGACGGCTCGGCGATCCCGGTGGTCTGCTTACGGTTGGCCGGGAATTTCGGCTACACCGAGTTCGACGTCTCCCACGCGCTGCGGTCCTACGGCTGGCAGGTGCCGGCCTACACCATGCCCGCCGACGCGACCGACGTCGCGGTGCTGCGCGTCGTGGTGCGCGAAGGGTTCTCCGCCGACCTGGCCCGGTCACTGCACGACGACACGATGTCGGCGCTGGCCAGTCTCGACGACCTCAAGCCCGGCGGCCACTTCAACAACCGGCGGCCCTTCGCCCACTAAGCCGCAGGCATCTACATTCGTGAACGCAGGAGTACTCAAACCGGCCGCCGAGCACCCATAATGACCCTATGACCGGTACTTCACGATCATCCTCGGAGCCGCTCGCTTCTGCCGATAGACCGCAGCAGAGCGGGCGGATCGTGGTCGGCGTCGACGGGTCGCAGGGATCGATGAACGCCCTGGTGTGGGCGCTCGGCGAGGCACGGGCACGCAAGATCCCCGTCCACGCGGTCCTTGCCTGGCAGTACCATCCGAGGTGGACCGACCCCGGGCTGGGCAGCATGTTCCCGTTGGCCTATAGGCCGGACGAGGGAGTGTTGGCAGACGAGTTCGGCGACGCAGAGGCGTTAGTAAAAAAGCTGCTGGACGCCGCCATCTTCAAGGCCACCGAGTCCGACCCGGACAGCGCGACGGATCCGGTGCGAATTACAGCGGAGACGGTGGAAGGACATGCCGCCCAAGTGCTACTCAAGAGCGTCAGCGAATGCGACCTGATGGTGGTCGGCTCTCACGGACACGGCGGATTCGTCGGGGCGCTACTCGGCTCCATCAGCCACCACGTCGTGTCCCACGCGCGGTGCCCCGTGGTGATCGTCCCCGCCCCGCAGCGAGCGGCGAAAGGCTAGCCAGCGCAGGCGGAACCTGAGGCCATGTGTTGGGTTCGTGGTGCACGCCACTGATCACCCCGCGGTCGATGCACGGCTGAATTAAGCCGCTGCGGTGTTCGGGGGCTCCGCATCACCGAAGAGCAACTGTCTCAACGCCTTCGGGCTCACGGCGGTCGTTGCTTTGCGCAGGAAGTCGTTGGGCAGCGCGAGACGGAACACCTTCTTCCGTGCCGAGCCGACCTGCTTCACCAGCGATCCGCTGGTGTACGTCAGTTCGTAGCGTTCGAAGATCTCGCGCACCTGTGGTGCGATCTCCTGGTATCGATTGCTCGGCAGGTCCGGGAAAAGATGATGCTCGATCTGATGGGACAGGTTGCCAGTCATGAAGTGCAGGAAGGGACTCCCGCTGATGTTGGCTGAACCCAGCATCTGCCGCAGATACCATTCGCCGCGGGTTTCGCCGTCGATCGAGCTTTCCTCGTAGGCCTGCACGCCTTCGGGGAAATGCCCGCACATGATCACGGAGTGGGTCCAGAGGTTACGGACCAGGTTGGCAGTGATGTTCGCGCTGAACGTGGTCACGGCTGAGGTTGCCAGCAGGGTGAGTCGCCGATCGATGTCGAGGGCGTCGCGGTAGGCGTCGAGCACAGCGGTGACGGCGAAGGTGTGACGCAGGTCGTACTTGGCCGGCATGTGCCACACCCCCTTGCAGGAGGGACACCAAATGAGGTAGCCATCGGTGGAACTGGACATGACCGAGTCCATTTCTCTTGGCGCACAAGGCGACCCGGTGCTACCGACACCGACCGGGGTGACAGACCGCACCCAGCTCGTGCCGTCGCAGACGATCTGCCCCCGATGGCTCGCGGCGGGGCCGACCAGTCGGCGCTGTCCCCTTACCCCCGCCGGGCCGTGACCTAGCGGTGAATCTGGTTGCGACGCCCGGCGATTCCGAGGTATACCGCGATCAGTAGGACGGCGACGACGATACCGACCAGGAACGGGATGATCGCGAAGCCGCCGTTTGAGTTGGTGTACCCGAGCTTGTAGGTCACCCATGAGCCGAGGAACGACCCGCCGGCGCCCAGCAGAATCGTCATGATGACACCGATGTTCTGCTTGCCGGGCATGACCAGCCGGGCCAGCGCGCCAACTATCAGGCCGACGACGATAGCGCCGACGATGGTTCCGATCATTGCTGCTCCTCCAATTCGCCGATATCGATGGAGGGCGCCGTCCACCGCAGATATTCTTGATCCGGCGCGATCCTGAGGAGATTTTATCAACTCAGCCCGGACGCCACACGCACTTGGGCCAAACGCGGCTCGCGAACCGGATTCCATTTCGGCCATTCCATTATGATCGATTCCCCCGGTGTAGCCGAGCCAACTTTTACTGACACAGCGGTTTTCGCCGAAACCCCGGCTCGGTCGAGCGCGTCGCGGATCGCGGCCAGTGTCACCGAATCCGACACGTTGTCATCGGTTGCGATCTTGAGCAATTCCCGTACCCCGCGATCGGCAGCATTCTGCGATCGGATGCATGCCGCGCATTGGACGGCTGGCGCTCGTCCGCCGTGCGTGGCGCAAACGTGCCTGGGTTCGACGGCTATGGCACCCAGCCGCGAGTCAAGAACGGGCCTGCGTTGGCTGGACACGGCGCCGAGGCCGTGCGTGACGCCATCGCGTCGACCATCACAAACCTGCCCGATCAGCTGCGCCGCTCATCACGTCGGCGTAATGAAACCAGCAGCGATGCTCACGGGTGTCAGGAAATACCCCCACAATGCCGCGCAGAAGCCCAGCGCGCAGTTGCCGACCGCGAGCGCCGGTGCGGTCGTGCCGCGCCGGCGGCAAATCTTTGCGGCCGCGTACAACGGCTTCTGCCCCGATTCACTGTCCGATTCCCCAGGCCGACAGCTCAAATGAAGACGCGACACACCTCCCGTTGGGCTGTAACCCATTCGATGACCTTCGGCCCTGGTTCCGTGCGTGCCGCTGTGGGAGGTTGGCATTTGTGGCGATGTGTACGGCAGTACATAAGGGCCAGTGGAGTGCTCGACCGACAAGGCGCGACTTGATGCGTAGCGTCGGCCAGCACTCCCGGGTGGTTATAGCCGTTACCGGATACCGAATTGGGGCCCGAAGAGAGGTGACAGCGCCCGCCACGTTGGTAGCACTGGAGTCGCTTCGCCCGCCCCAGCGCCGAACCGCCACAAGCCGAGCGCACGCAGCGTTCCTGCGCAGCCTGCAGGATGGGGACGGTGGTGTCGGGCAACGACACCGGGCGATCTCGACCCTGCATGGCGTGTGGGTCGAGTCCGATGCTGCTCGCCCGCTTGACGCGCTACGAGAGGACAGGTCATGAATACGTCCAGGTATGTCCGCTTCTTTGAGGAGTTCGGCATCGATGACGTGCCGCTCGTCGGCGGCAAGAACGCCTCACTGGGCGAGATGTTCCAGAAGCTGTCCGAGCAGGGCGTCCGCATCCCAAACGGGTTCGCCACCACCGCCGAGGCCTACCGCTACATGTTGGACGAGGCCGGCGCCTGGGACTCGCTGCACGCCGAGCTCGACGATATCGACCCGGCCGACGTCACCGCGCTGGCGCGCAAAGGCAAACGCGCCCGAGAGATCGTCTACGGCGCCGGGCTCCCCGATGACCTGGCCGCCGAGATTCTGGATGCCTACCGCAAGCTTCAGCGGGAGTACGGCGAGGAGGTCAGCCTCGCGGTGCGAAGCTCGGCGACCGCCGAGGACCTGCCGACGGCGAGCTTCGCCGGCCAACAGGACACCTACCTCAACATCAAGGGTGCCGAGAGCCTTCTCGATGCGTGCCGCCGGTGTTTCGCCAGCCTGTTCACCGATCGCGCCATCCACTACCGCATCGACCAGGGCTTCGACCACTTCAAGGTCTCGCTGTCGATCGGCGTGATGAAAATGGTGCGCTCCGACGTCGCCGCGTCGGGGGTGATGTTCTCCATCGACACCGAGTCGGGCTTTCCCGACGTGGTGTTCATCACGGGCGCCTACGGTCTCGGCGAGAACGTGGTCCAGGGCGCCGTCGACCCCGACGAGTTCTACGTCCACAAGCCGACCTATCTGGCCGGCCACCGCGCCGTGCTGCGCCGTCTGGTCGGCGACAAGGCGGTGAAGATGATTTTCGTCGAGGGTGAGACGAAGTACACGACGCGCAACATCCCCACGCCGAAGGCTGACCGCGCCCGGTTCTGTATCACCGACGAGGACGTCGTGGAGCTGGCCGGCTACGCGTGCGCCATCGAGGCGCACTACGGGCGGCCGATGGACATGGAGTGGGCCAAGGACGGTCTCGACGGGAAGCTCTACATCGTCCAGGCCCGCCCGGAGACGGTGGCCTCCCAGCGCAGCGCGACGGCGCTGGAGAGGTACGCGCTCGACGGCCGAGGCGAGGTACTCACCGAGGGGCGGTCGGTCGGCGAGAAGATCGCCTCGGGCGTGGTGAGGCGGATCGAGCACGTTTCGCACCTGTCCGATTTCCAGCCCGGCGAGGTGCTGGTTTCCGACACCACCACGCCGGACTGGGAGCCGGTCATGAAGACCGCCGCGGCGATCGTCACCAACCGCGGCGGGCGCACCTGCCACGCGGCGATCATCGCCCGCGAACTCGGCATCCCCGCGGTGGTGGGCGCAGGCGACGCGACCACGAGCGTGCCCGACGGCGAGGTCGTCACGGTGTCGTGCGCCGAGGGCGACTCGGGGCGCGTGTACCGGGGCGAGGTGCCCTTCCATGTGGATCGCACCGAGGTGGGTGACCTAGCGCGGCCGCGGACCGAGATCATGCTCAACCTCGGCAACCCCGATCTCGCCTTCAAGACGTCGTTCCTGCCGAACGACGGCGTGGGACTGGCTCGGATGGAATTCATCATCAACGAGTACATCCGGGTCCATCCCCTCGCCCTTCTTCATCCCGAGAAGGTTGAGGACCCCGACGCTCGCCAGACCATCGATCGGCTAACGCAGGGCTACCCCGATGGCGGTGCGTTCTTTGTGGAACGCCTTTCCGAAGGAATCGGCACGATCGCGGCCGCGTTCTGGCCCAAGCCCGTGGTGGTGCGGATGTCGGACTTCAAGACCAACGAATACGCCAGCCTGATCGGCGGCAGCGGCTTCGAGCCATCCGAGAGCAACCCGATGCTCGGTTTTCGAGGTGCCTCGCGCTACGCGCATCCCGCCTATGCCGAGGGCTTCGCGCTGGAGTGCCGCGCGATGCGACGTGTGCGCGAGCAGATGGGCCTGACCAACGTCGTGCTCATGATCCCGTTCGTGCGCCGAGTGGCCGAGGCGGACCTTGTTCTCCAGACGATGGCCGACCTCGGTCTGCGGCGCGGCCAGAACGGGCTCAAGGTGTACGCGATGTGCGAGATCCCGAACAACGTGATCCTCATCGATGAATTCGCCAAGCGCTTCGACGGCTTCTCCATCGGCTCCAACGACCTGACTCAGCTCACCCTCGGCGTCGACCGTGACAGCGAGATCGTGGCCTTCGACTACGACGAACGCGACGAGGGTGTCAAGGAGATGATTCGCCTGGCCGTCCAGGGCTGCCGCCGCAACGGAATCCACTCGGGCCTATGCGGACAAGCACCGTCGGACTACCCGGACATGGCCGAGTTCTTGGTCCGGGTCGGCATCGACTCGATGAGCCTCAATCCCGACACGGTGATCAAGACCACCCGCCACGTCCTGCAGGTGGAGAAACAGTTCGCGCCGTCTCAATGAACAGCAGCACCTTCCATCGCTCCGCAGCCCGCACAGGGTTCGAGCAGGGAGTCTTGCTATGAAGCTGCCGGTTACCATCGACCCGCGCTACCACGACGCGGTGATCTTCGACCTCGACGGTGTGCTCACCGACACGGCTTGCAGCGACGCGGCGGCGTGCGCACCGCTGTTGGAACCGACGGTGGCGCTGGCGCGGAAGTTGCAGGGCGTCGACGTCGCAACGGCGGCCTGCTCATCGAGCAGTCACTGTCAAGAGATCTTGAAAACCGCTGGGGTTGATGACCTGTTCGATGTCTGCATCGACGGCACCGTCGTCGGCGAGCGGAGGCTTGCGGGCAACGGCGACCCCGTGGTCCTGCTGGAGGCCACCCGCCGACTGGGTGTGCGTCCGCAACGCTGCGTCGTCGTCGAAGACGCCGACGCCGGTGTGGTTGCGGATCGCGACGGCGGATTCGCACTCGTGATCGCTGTCGACCGGAGCGGACACACCGACGAACTCTTACGGTGCGGTGCCGACGTCGTGGTCGCCGACCTGGCCGACGTCGCGGTTCGCACGGGCGACAAGCGCATCTCGGAAATCCCGAATGCGCTGGAGTCCTACGGTCAGTTGATCGGCATCACCAACGCCCGAGAGTCGATGTTGTTTCTCGACTACGACGGAACGTTGTCCCCCATCGTTTCCGATCCGAGCGCGGCCACGCTCGTCGATGGGGCGGCCGAGGCACTGGAACTCGTCGCGGCGGTGTGTCCCGTGGCGGTCCTGAGCGGTCGCGACCTTGCTGATATCCGTACCCGGGTAGGCAGACCCGGGCTCTGGTACGCCGGCAGCCACGGGTTTGAGCTGGCGGGACCGGACGGCACCTATCACCAGAATGAAGCAGCCGCCGCCTTTGTGCCTGTCCTCGGGCGCACAGCCGCTGAGTTGTGCGACAGCCTGGCGCAGATTCCGGGGGTACGAGTGGAGCACAAGCGCTTCGCCGTCGCTGTTCACTATCGGGAGGTCGCACCGGAGCACGTCGGTGAGATCATCACTGCAACACATCGGCTGGGACACCGAGCTGGCCTACGGGTGACGAGCGGGCGCATGCTCGTCGAGCTGCGGCCTGACATCGACTGGGACAAGGGGACCGCCCTGGCCTGGATTCGTGATCGCGTCGAGGCTACGGGATCCTTAATGCCGATCTACATCGGCGACGACCTCACCGACGAAGACGCATTCGACAAAATCCGATTCGACGGCGTCGGGATTGTTGTGCGCCACGACGAGGATGGCGACCGTAAGACGGCTGCCAACTTCACCCTGCAGAGTCCCGATCAGGTGCGGGAGTTCCTCCAACGAGGGTCGCGGTGGCTTGCCTACAAGCACCAGATGGCTTCCGAGGCTTGGGATTTCACCTTTGAGGAGTATGACCCGCAGAGCGAGAAGCTTCGTGAGTCGTTGTGCACGGTGGGAAATGGCTACTTCGCCACCCGGGGCGCTGCGCCCGAATCGAAGGCCGACCAGGTGCATTATCCGGGCACGTATGCTGCCGGCGTTTACAACCGTCTCGTCGACAACATATCGGGTGCTCCAATCGACAACGAGAGCTTGGTCAACCTGCCCAACTGGCTTGCCCTCACGTTCCGGGTCGACGGCGGCAGCTGGTTCGACATCGACGCCGTCCGGGTGCTGTCCTACCGGCAGACTCTCGACCTTCGCGGCGCGATACTGACGAGGAAGGTTCGTTTCTGTGACGACGCAGGCCGCACCACTTCGCTGACAGAACAACGATTCGTCGCGATGCACATGCCCCACGTCGGCGCTCTTGAGACGACGATCGTGGCCGAGGATTGGTCAGGGACAATCGAGATTCGCTCCACGCTGGACGGCAACGTCACGAATTCGCTGGTCGAGCGCTACCGGGACTTGGCCAACGAGCATCTTGGGTCGGTGGAGAAGCGGGAGATCTCGGACAACTGTGTGCTGCTGGCAGTCGAGACGACCCAATCGCGCGTTCCCATTGCCATGGCGGCGCGAAGCACCGTGTGGCGCGACGGGACTCCCGTCTCGGCTACCTACCGTCTGATCAACGAGGCAGCAGAAATCGGTCACGATATCGCCGTCGCGCTATCAGTCGGTGAGGCGTTGACGGTAGAGAAAATCGTGACCCTGTTCACCGGGCGCGATGTCGCGACGTCCGAACCTGCTGTCGATGCCCAGCGCTGGCTGAGCCGACTCGGTCGGTTCGCCGAGTTGCGTGACGGGCATCTGAATGACTGGGTACATCTGTGGGAGCGCCTCTCCATCGAATTCGACGACTTCACAGACGAATTGCGCATCCTCCGACTGCATCTACTGCATCTGCTGCAGACGGTTTCACCCAACAGTTCCGACCTCGATGTCGGCGTGCCGGCTCGCGGATTGCACGGTGAGGCATACCGCGGCCACATCTTCTGGGACGAGCTGTTCATCTTCCCGGTACTCAACTTGCGGCTGCCCATGATCACCCGGTCGCTGCTTGGATACCGCTACCGGCGCTTGCCCGAGGCACGTGACGCCGCCAGGGCGGCGGGCTACTCCGGTGCGATGTTCCCGTGGCAATCCGGCAGCGATGGACGCGAGGAAAGCCAACGGCTGCACCTCAATCCGCGCAGCGGCCGGTGGAACCCCGACTCGAGCGCTCGTGCGCACCACATCGGCATCGCCGTCGCCTACAGCACGTGGAAGTTCTATCAGGTCACCGGGGATCTCGCCTACCTGATCGACTATGGCGCGGAGATGCTGGCGGAGATCGCACGCTTCTTCGTAAGTAGAGCCACCTACGACGAAGACCGTGATCGCTACAGCATCCGGGGCGTCATCGGGCCCGATGAATTCCATTCGGGCTACCCCGACGCGCCTTACGACGGTGTCGACAACAACGCGTACACCAACGTGATGGCGGTCTGGGTCATCATGCGGGCCTTCGATGCGCTGCATCTGCTACCGCTGCCGAACCGGCTCGATCTAATGGAAACGCTGAGATTGGACGGTGAGGAACTGGCGCACTGGGATGAGGTCAGTCGACGGATGTACGTCCCCTTCCACGACGGCATCATCAGCCAGTTCGAGGGATACGGCGAGCTGGCCGAACTGGACTGGGACCGCTACCGCCGGCAGTACGGCAACATCCAACGCCTCGACCGCATCCTCGAGGCGGAGAACGACGACGTGAACCGCTACCAGGCGTCCAAGCAGGCCGACGCCCTCATGCTGCTCTACCTGATGTCGTCGGATGAGTTGCGCGAGCTACTCGACCAGCTCGGCTACCGCGTCATGCCCGAGCAGGTCCCAAGAATGGTTGACTACTACCTGGCCCGCACGTCGCACGGGTCGACGCTCAGCGGTGTGGTGCATACCTGGGTGCTCGCCCGGGCCAACCGCGATCGTGCAATGGAGTTCTTCCAACAGGCGCTCAAGTCCGACGTCTCCGACATCCAGGGCGGCACCACATCCGAGGGCATTCACCTGGCGGCCATGGCCGGCAGCGTCGACCTCATGCAGCGATGCTTCACCGGGCTGGAGACCCGGTCTGACCGCATCATCCTCTCCCCGCATTGGCCGGAAACACTTGGCGTGCTGGCATTACCGATCCACTACCGCGGTCTGCACCTACACCTGCGGGTCAGCGGAAAGGGCGTGATCATCAGTGTGGATCCACGCGATGCTGCCGGAATCGAAGTGGAATGCCGAGGTCGAGTCGTTCAACTGATGCCCGGCACCACCGTCCGATTTCCCGGCTGATCCCCGCGTATTTGCTTTCATGTTGGCGCCAGGCTCGTCCCTGTTGCCGTAGTTCAGGCGCGTAAAGTGCGTCACCGGCGGCCCCGTAGCCACGCAGAGTGATCGGCAACCAAAGCTCCTTTAGGCCATCACATCCGGTGCATCGGCATGTGCTTTTGGAACACCACCATCCTCGGCGGCTACGCCGTGCGGCCGTCGCTGCGAGAAACGCTGCGAGCGCGGCAACTCAGCATCGATCGAGTGCGCGAAAATGCTGCACCATTAGGCAATTCGACAATTTGGCAATGCGATCTGCGTGACCTACAAGCCCTACTCTCCGCTGGCTCCCGACGTTGCCGGCGGTCAGCTATTCAATCATCAACTCAACGGCCAACTACTCCACGCCCGACCGACGATTGGGTGCATCGGTGACCGCGCACAGAGCGATCATGGTGATCACCGGACTCGGCTTCGGGCTGGCGTTGGTCAGGGCCGTTGTGCTGCCGTTGTGGACAGGGGTGGCCCTGATGGTCGGAAGCCGCACGGTCGCGCTGACCCAAACCGCCCTCGAAGGCGTGCAGCTGGTAGCCGCTGGGATTCGCATCGCAGCTTTCGTCGGTATGGGATTCGCGTTGCTCCACAGGCGCATCCGGCCCAGAGCGGCTGACTACCGCATCTCCCCGGCTGTTCTTGGCGCACCGCGATTTTTGAGCGTGCAGCGTTTTCCCTCGACCTGGACGATTGACGTCAATCTTTCTGCACCGCGGACTGTGGTCATAGCCACCCCGAATTCACCGGCGCACCGTATCCTGGCGAAATGGCTGGTGATGAGCACGCCGGCAGGGATACCAGTCGAGGCACAGCCGGACCTTCGAGGGACGTCACGCCGCTTGCGGACTTGTTGCATGGGCGGTCCCGGGCCGGGCCGGTGCGCGAGCGCCGGCCCGTTTACGTCGATTTGCTGCCGCCCTGTAATGCCGGTTGCCCGGCCGGGGAGAACATTCAGGCCTGGCTTGCCCATACCACCGCCGGCCGGCACGAGCAGGCTTGGCGGCGGCTTGTTGCGGACAACCCATTTGCCGCAATCCACGGACGGGTGTGTTATCACCCGTGTGAAACCGTCTGCAACCGTGCCCATCTCGACAGCTCGGTATCGATCCATTCGGTGGAGCGGTTCCTCGGTGACCTTGCTTGCGAGCGGGGCTGGATGCTGGAACCACCGGCTACCCGCACCGGCAAGCGAGTCCTGGTCATCGGCGCGGGGCCGAGCGGACTGTCCGCCGCCTACCATTTGGCACGCCTTGGCCACGAGGTCGAGATCCGCGACGCGGGCGCGGTGCCCGGCGGGATGATGCGGTACGGCATTCCGAGCTACCGGCTGCCGCGTGACGTGCTGGATATCGAGCTGAACCGGATCGCGGCTATGGGCGTGCAGTTGACCAGCGATCATCGGGTCGATGACCTCGCGGCCGAGCGGGATGAGGGCGGCTTTGACGCGGTGTTCGTCGCGGTCGGTGCGCATCTGGCCAAACGTGTCGACATCCCCGCCCGCGACGCGGGCACGATGGTGGACGCGGTGTCGTTTCTGCGCAACGTCGCCTCCGGCGAAAGGCCGGCGATCGGGCGCCACGTCGCCGTCTACGGCGGCGGCAACACCGCGATGGACGCCGCCCGGGTGGCCCGCCGCCTGGGCGCCGAGGACGCGGTCATCGTCTACCGCCGCACTCGCGAGCAGATGCCCGCCCACGAGGAGGAAGCCCAGGATGCCGAACGTGAGGGCGTGCGGATCAACTGGCTGCGGACGATCAGCGCCTTCGACGGCCCCGAATTGCAGGTCGAGGTCATGGAACTCGACGATTCGGGTTACCCACGACCGACCGGACGTTTTGAGACGCTGGCCGCCGACACCCTGATCATGGCGCTCGGCCAGGAAACGGAATCGGCGTTCATGCGGACGCTGCCCGGAGTCGAGTTCGATAGCGACGGCAGTGTGCGTGTCTCGGCATCACTGATGACGGGCTGTCCGGGCGTGTTCGCCGGCGGGGACATGGTGCCCAGTGAGCGCACCGTGACCGTCGGTGTCGGGCACGGGAAGAAGGCGGCACACCATATCGACGCCTGGCTGCGCGGCGCGCCGGGCGCACGCCCGGCCAAACACCCGACGGCGACGTTCGACTCGCTGCACCTGTGGTTCTTCGGTGACGCCGCGCGGCGTCAGCAGCCCGAACTCAAGCCGGCAAAACGCGTCGAGAGTTTCGTGGAGGTCGTCGGCGGTTTGTCCGCCGAGGAGGCGACCTACGAGGCGGGGCGGTGCCTGTCGTGCGGTAACTGCTTCGAGTGCGACGGCTGCCTGGGCGCGTGCCCGGAGGATGCGGTGATCAAACTCGGAGTCGGGCACCGGTATGAGTTCGACTACGACAGGTGCACGGGCTGTGCCGTCTGCTTCGATCAGTGCCCGGTACATGCCATTGAGATGTTTCCGGAGCCGCAATGACACGTGTGACGGTGGACGGCAACGAGGCCGCCGTTTCGGTGGCCTACCGGCTCAACGAGGTGTGTTGCATTTACCCGATCACGCCGTCCTCGCCGATGGCCGAGTTGGCCGACGTATGGTCCAGCGCGGGGCGGCCCAATGTGTGGGGCACCGTCCCGACGGTGGTGGAGATGCAAAGCGAGGGTGGAGCGGCGGGCGCCTTGCACGGCGCCCTGCAGAGCGGCGCGTTGAGCACGACCTTCACCTCGTCGCAGGGCCTGCTGTTGATGATCCCGAACATGTACAAAATCGCCGGCGAACTGACCTCGGCCGTCATCAACGTGGCCGCCCGGTCAGTGGCAGCGCAGGCATTGTCGATCTTCGGTGACCACTCGGACGTGATGGCCGTGCGGCAAACGGGGTTCGCGATGCTCGCGTCGGCCTCCGTGCAGGAGGCACAGGACCTCGCGCTCGTTGCGCAGGCGGCCACGCTGGCGACCCGGGTACCGTTCGTGCACTTCTTCGAAGGATTCCGAACCTCGCACGAACTCAACACGATTGAGACGCTTTCCGACGACGACCTGCGGGCGCTGGTGCCCGAGGAGTTGGTGTGGGCGCATCGCGGGCGGGCGCTGTCTCCCGAGCGCCCGTTCATTCGCGGCACCGCACAAAACCCGGACGTCTTCTTCCAGGCGCGTGAAACGGTGAACCCGTTCTACGCGCGGGTTCCCGGTGTGGTCGAGGACCTGATGGCCCGCCTGGGCGAGCGCACCGGCCGCAAGATGAGCATCGTCGACTACACCGGACACCCGCAGGCGCAGCGAGTGCTGGTGCTGATGGGCTCGGGTGCCGAGACTGTCGTGCAGACCGTCGCCGCTCTCGTCGAGCGCGGCGAGCGGGTCGGGGTGGTGCAGGTGCGGTTGTACCGCCCGTTTCCCATCAGAGCGTTCCTCGAAGCGCTGCCGGCGACGGTGCGCACGGTCGGCGTTCTGGACCGCACCAAGGAGCCCGGTTCGATCGGCGAGCCGTTGTATCTGGACGTTGTCGCGGCACTGGCCGAGGCGCACGACGACGGGAAGCGGGCCGTGATGCCGCGCGTGACCGGCGGACGCTACGGCCTGTCCTCGAAGGAGTTCACGCCCGCCATGGTCGCCGGGGTGTTCGCCGAACTCGCCCTTGAGCGACCGCGGCGCCGTTTCACCATCGGTATCGACGACGACGTCTCGGGTACCAGTGTCGACTACGACCCGTCGTTCGACATCGAGTCACCCGACACGTTCCGGGCGGTCTTCTTCGGGCTCGGTTCAGACGGAACGGTCAGCGCGAACAAGAACACGATCAAGATCCTCGGGTCCGAAGAGGACCTGTATGCCCAGGGGTACTTCGTCTACGACTCGAAGAAATCGGGTTCGCAGACCGAGTCGCATCTCCGCTTCGGGCCCGACCCCATCCGGGCCCCCTACCTCGTCACTGGAGCCAATTTCGTTGGCTGCCACCAGTTCCGGTTCCTCGACAAAGTGGACGTGCTGGGTCGGGCTGCCCCGGACGCGACGCTGCTGCTGAACTGTCGGCAGCCTGCCGCGAAGGTCTGGGACGCGCTGCCCCGGCTGGTTCAGGAACAGATCCTGGCCAAGCGGATCACGCTCTACACCGTCGACGCCGACCGGATCGCACGTGAGGCCGGGCTGGCCGGGCGGATCAACATCGTGTTGCAGACCTGCTTCTTCACGATCTCCGACGTGCTGCCTCCCGAGCAGGCGATCGCCCGCATCAAGGAATCGGTAGAGAAGATGTACGGAAACCGCGGCGCCGACGTGCTGCGGCGCGAACTGGCCGCGGTGGACGGCGCGGTGGCCGGGTTGCACCGGATCGAGGTGCCCGAGCTGGTCACCTCCACGCGCACACCGGCACCGACCGTGCCCGAGGACGCGCCGGAGTTCGTGCGCACCGTCACCGCGGAGATGATGGCCGGGCGCGGCGACGCGTTGCCGGTCAGCGCACTTCCGGTGGACGGCACCTACCCGAGCGGCACGACCGCATACGAGAAGCGCAACATTTCCGAGCTGGTTGCGGTTTGGGATGCAGGCAGCTGCATTCAGTGTGGCAACTGCGGCTTCGTCTGCCCGCACAGCGTGATCCGCTCCAAGTTTTACGACCAATCCCGGCTGGCCGGGGCGCCGGAGCAGTTCGACTCGGCGCCGCTGGACGCCGTCGGGCTGCCGAACGCCCGGTTCTCGTTGCAGGTGTACGTCGAGGACTGCACGGGGTGCGGCCTGTGCGTCGAGGCCTGCCCGGTCGTGATACCGGGTAGCACCGTCACCAAGGCGATCAATCTCGGTCCCGGCGAGCCCCGGTTGGCCGCCGAGCGAGACAACATCACCTTCTTCGAGACCCTGCCGACCAATGATCGGTCCCGGGTGGACTTCGGCACCGTGCGCGGCACCCAGTTCCTGGAGCCGCTTTTCGAGTTCTCCGGCGCGTGCGCGGGGTGCGGCGAGACGCCGTACCTCAAGCTGCTCTCGCAGCTTTTCGGTGACCGGCTGATGATCGCCAACGCGACCGGCTGTTCGTCGATCTACGGCGGCAACCTGCCCACCACCCCGTGGACCACCAACGCCGACGGGCGGGGCCCGGCCTGGTCCAACTCCCTGTTCGAGGACAACGCGGAATTCGGGCTCGGCTTCCGGTTGGCCACCGACGGGCACGCGCAGCTGGCCCGGCGCCGCCTGGCCGAATTGCGCGACGAGCTCGGTCCCGACCTCGTGGACGCCATTCTGGCGGCGCCGCAGCTGCGGGAGTCGGAGTTGCGCGCCCAGCGGGAGCGGGTGACCGAACTCCAGCGCCGCCTCGAGGGCCTCGATCCCGCCACGACCGGTGACCTGCGCAGTGTGGTGGACCACCTGATCCGGCGCAGCGTGTGGATCGTCGGCGGTGACGGCTGGGCCTATGACATCGGGTCCGGTGGGCTCGACCACGTCCTGGCCAGCGGACGCAACGTCAACGTGCTGGTGCTCGACACCGAGGTCTACTCCAACACCGGCGGTCAGATGTCCAAGGCGACCCCGCTCGGCGCGGTCGCCAAGTTCGCCGCCGCCGGCAAGACGGAGCCGTTGAAGGATCTCGCTCTGCAGGCGATCGCCTACGGAAACGTCTATGTCGCCAAGGTCGCCATGGGTGCCGACCCGCAGCAAACTCTGCAGGCCTTCCGCGAGGCGGAGGCCTACGACGGCCCGTCGTTGGTGATCGCCTACAGCCAGTGCATCGCGCACGGCATCGACATGCGTCAGGGCATGGACCAGCAGTACCGTGCCGTGGCCAGTGGGCACTGGCCACTGATCCGCTACGACCCGGTGTTGCGGGCGGCCGGAAAGAACCCGTTCCTGCTCGATTCGCACCGGCCGCGGATCCAGCTGGACGACTACCGCAGCCGGGAACTGCGGTACCGCTCCCTGGCCAATTCCGATCCGGTCGAGTACGACCGGCTGCTCGGCCTCGCCGAGGAAGCGATCGCTCAGCGCTGGAAGGTGTACGAGGAGATGGCTTCCCGCGGTCCGCAACACTTCACCGCCGACGCCCGCAGGGAGCAATGATGGAGCTGTCGACTCGCTATATGGGCCTTAAGTTGCGCAACCCGCTGGTCGCGTCGGCGTCGCCGCTGTCGCAGACCGTCGACGGCGTCCGGCGCCTGGCCGACGCCGGCGTCGGTGCGGTGGTGTTCTATTCGCTGTTCGAAGAGCAACTGCGCCGCGAGGCGGAGCAGAACGCAAGTCTGGCCGAGGCGGGCACCGAGAGCTTCGCCGAAGCCCTGTCCTACTTTCCGGCCGGAGCGGACGCCGACCACGGCCCACGCCGGTACCTGAGCCTGCTCGAACGCGCGGCCAGCGCGGTCTCGGTTCCCGTGATCGGCAGCATCAATGGCAGCACGCCCGGCAGTTGGGCTCGCTACGCGCGGTCAATGCAGGACTGCGGTGCGGCCGCAATCGAGTTGAACATCTACTACCTGCCCGGCGATCCGCACATCTGCGGCCGCGATGTCGAACAGCGTCACCTCGACATCCTGGCGCGGGTCAAGGACGCGGTGACCGTGCCGGTGGCCGTGAAGCTCAGCCCGTACTTCAGCGCGACCGGCGAGATGGCGCGGCGCCTGGACGAGGCCGGTGCGGACGGGCTTGTGCTGTTCAACCGATTCCTGCAGCCCGACATCGACCCCGAAGCCCTCACCGTGGTGCGTGCAGTGTCGTTGTCCACCGCGGCGGAGGTTCGGTTGCCGCTGACGTGGATTGCGTTACTGCGCGGACGGGTCGGCGCTTCGCTCGCCGCGACGACCGGCGTCGAGAGCTCAACGGAGCTGATCAAGTACCTGCTTGCGGGCGCGGATGTGGTGATGACCGCATCAGCACTGCTGCGCCACGGCCCAGAACACGCCGCCGTGCTGCTCGACGGCTTGCGCGAATGGATGCGACGCAAGGCATACGCCACCGTCGAGGAGCTGCGTGGGCTGCTCGCCGTACCCATCGGCGCCGACGAGACCACACGCGAACGCGGGGACTACGTCAGCGCGCTACGGCAAGCCAACAGCACCGACTACGGCCCCTGGTGACTGGTTAAGGGCCCTTCGACCCTTATCGCGACGTCGACGGAAGCGTTTAGTCAAGGCTTCCAGGTCCGACCGCCCGCGGGAGTTGATGACATGAGCGCGCTCACTGTGGGCGCCGTCGCGTTGAGTCCTGATGGCGTGGTCCGACTGCTGGCCACCGGACAGCGGGTGACTCATCGAAGCCGGCGCCCGCCTGGTCTCCAGGCGCGAGTTGTACGACCAGGCCGACATCATCGTCTGCGTGCATCCACCGGCTGCGGCGGACGTGCGCCTGCTGCGTCCGGGTCAGGTCCTGGTGATCGGTGCCGGTGTCGCTGGGTTGCAGGCGATCGCCATGGCCCGCCGACTCGGCGGGGTCGTGACCGGCTACGACGTCCGCAAGGCGGCCCGCTCCGATGTCGCCTCCACTGGAGCGAGTTTCCTCGACCTCGACACGACCGTTTCGGCGACTGGAGACGGTGGCTATGCCCGGGCGCTCACCGAGGAAGAGCGGAACGCGCAACAGGCCGCATTGAACGCAGCGATCGGCAGGTTCGACATCGTCATCACCACCGCGCAAGTACCCGGCAAGCGACGGTGTAGACCATGTCTCGGGACACCTGTCAACGATGTCCCGAGACATGGTTCTGTCGGGCTGACGGGATTTGAACCTGCGACCACTTGACCCCCAGTCCATTCGAGGCGGTCCTAGGCTGTGGCCGCGAGTGTCTGAAACCTCGTCCATCTGGGCAAACTGTCCTCAGGCGTCCCCGTGATCCCAACCGGTTTCGGCGGTGTTGTGACACTGTCCTGACAACCCTGACGGCCGAACCTGCGATGGTGCTGCTTTCTTAGCGATGATCAGTAGTGATACCTCGCCTGGAGGATCTGCAGATCCTCACCCACGACTCGATACACCAATCGGTGCTCCTCGGTGATCCGGCGGGACCACGCTCCCAAGAGCCCGTACTTTAATGGCTCAGGCTTGCCAATACCCTCGTTGGGTGAACGGCAGGCTTCGCTGATGAGCTTGTTGATCCGTTTGAGTATCGCTCGATCAGCGGTCCGCCAGTGTAAGTAGTCCTCCCATGCCTGGGGCGCAAAGACGATATTCACTCCGCCAGGTCTAGATCGGTTCGCATGCCCCGACCTTCGTCGAGGGCCGCGGCGGCGTCGAGGAGCCGACGTGCGTTTTCCGGCGAACGGAACAGGTAGGCAGTTTCCTGCCATACTTCCCAGTCATCGGCGGCGATAAGGACTGCTCGGCCCGCCTTGGAGGTAATTTCTACCGGAGTGCGGTCGGCGTTCACCTGTTCGATCAGCGGGAACAGGTTCTTCCGCGCCTCGCTGGCTGTAATTGCCATCGTCGCCGCCTTTCCCCTTAAAGTGGTACAAGATATGGTACCACCAATGCGCGATGCGAGGAGGCGACACAGTACCTGCCTGTATCGCATCATCTAGGTTGGGTGGCTTGACTGTGCGAACTGACTGCCTAGCCGAGAACGCGGAGGTTTGTAACCGTTTCGGCGAAAGAGCGATTCCCTGGGGAGCTAGAGACTCTGCGGGCTGACAACATCCGGCTCTAGCGGCTGCTAAAGCTGACTGAAGCGCAGGCCCGCGCGGCGGATCCGGACCAAGCAAACCTCACCGGCGCGCCACAACCACCCGTAAGCATGGGCTCCTCGCCCCGAGAAAACATTCAGTTCTACATCGATCTGTTCCGTTGCCGCACAGACGTTTACGCTCTTCGCTGGGAGAATCGCCGCGACGGCCGATCCGGGTGGATGCCTGCCATAAAGGGCTACTGGCGCAAGGGGATCAACCGCGCCGGTGCTAGACACCGACTTGTGCGCACGCAGGTCCACACCGCCCGCCTCATCCACAACGCAGACCTCGACAACGAGACCCGGCACAATACCTACCCGGCTGCTGGCCGACGCGTTCGAGGGCGATTTCACCGTTCCATCGCCAGTAGGTGCCGATTAGGCGCTTTGACGGCGAAATATGCTGTGGTGGAACATAATTGGTGGCAGCTCGAGGTGAACGGTGATGTCGTTGACCCCCAGGATCACGATGGTGGGACAAACTGCTCGATCAAGCTTTCCAACCGGACGCTGGTGCCCTCGATGAACACCGCACCGTTCTCGGTCTAGATGGCCTACAACCCCGCGAACCAGTCGCCGGTACGCGCGGTCAGCGTGCGCGCGGCCTCGTCGTGCGACTCGCCCAGAACACTGATGCCCAGCCGCGGAACGTCCTTCAGCTTCGGCCGTGTGGTGGACGTATTCTGCACAGAACGACACCAGCGGCGGATCCCAGTGACACCGGCACGAATGCGCTGGCCGCCAGTCCTACCCGAGCGCCGACTACCTCAGCGGCGATCGCGATCACGCCCATGGGGAATGCCCGAACGCCTCGCGCAGGGACGCCTCGGTCAAATTGCCGCTATCGCTAACGCTTCCTCCCGGCTCACACTGCGCGGGAGGACTTGCCCATCGATACATACGCGATCTATGCGATCTATGCGATCAGGGTGTGCCGTATCCCCCGCCGCCGGGGGTTTCGATGACCAGTGTGTCGCCAGGCTGGACTTCGGTCGAGTCGCACCCGGCCAGCTCGACGGTGTTGCCGTCGGCGCGTTCTACGCGGTTGCGTCCCAGCGCCCCGGGCGAGCCGCCAGCCATACCGTAGGGCGCCACTCGCCGATGCCCGGACAACGTGCTCACAACCATGGGCTCAGTGAACTGGATTCGACGGACGGCCCCGTCACCGCCGCGCCTTCGTCCGGCACCACCGCTGCCGCGACGGATGCCGAACTGCAGCAGCAGTACCGGGAAACGCCATTCGAGCACTTCCGGATCAGTGAGCCGCGAGTTTGTCATGTGCGTCTGCACCACGGACGCCCCGTCGAACCCGTCGCCGGCCCCGGAACCGGATCCGAGGGTTTCATAATACTGGTGCCGCTCGTTGCCGAAGGTGACGTTGTTCATCGTCCCGGCTCCTTCGGCCTGCACACGCAGCGCGGCGAACAGCGCGCCGGTGATGGCCTGTGAGGTTTCGACATTGCCGGCGACAACCGCAGCCGGGTAGGTCGGTGCGAGCATCGTCCCGTCGGGGATGACGATGTGCAGCGGGCGCAGGCAGCCGTCGTTGAGGGGGATCTCGTCGGCGACCAGGGTCCGGAACACGTAGAGCACTGCGGCGGTCGCCACCGACGATGGCGCGTTGAAGTTCGTGTCCAGCTGGGGAGAGGTTCCGGTGAAGTCGATGGTCGCGCTGCGGGTTGTGCGGTCGACGGTGATGCGGACGGCGATTGTCGCGCCGGAATCCATGGTGTAGCGGTATTCGCCGTCGTCGAGCCTGCCGATGACGCGGCGGACCGCTTCCTCAGCGTTGTCCTGGACGTGGCGCATGTAGGCCTGGACGACATCGAGGCCGAAGTGGTCGATCATCTTGCGGACCTCGTCGACGCCCTTCTGGTTGGCGGCGATCTGGGCACGGAGATCGGCGAGGTTGGTATCGGGATTGCGGGATGGGAAGAGCGCTTCGGTGAGTAGGCGCCGGGTTGCCGTTTCGCGGAACTGTCCGTTTTCTGCCAGTAGCCAGTTGTCGAACAGCACGCCTTCTTGGTGGATTTCGTGGCTGTTTGCGGGCATGGAGCCGGGGGTGATCCCGCCGATGTCGGCATGGTGCCCGCGTGAAGCGACAAACAAAAGGACGTGCGCGCCCGCAGCGTCGAAGACCGGGGTCACAACGGTGATATCCGGCAGATGGGTACCGCCGTGGTAAGGGTCGTTGACCGCATACACCTCACCAGGCCTCATTGTGCCGACCCGGCGGCGGATGACTTCCCTGACGGTGGTGCCCATCGAGCCGAGATGTACCGGAATGTGCGGTGCATTGGCAATCAGGTCGCCGTCCGGATCGAACAGCGCACACGAGAAGTCCAGCCGCTCACGGACATTCACCGACTGGGCAGTCGCCTCCAGCCGGAAGCCCATCTGCTCGGCGATCGACATGAACAGGTTGTTGAAGATCTCCAGCAGCACGGGATCGGCCTCGGTGCCCGCATCGGGCTGCACGGGGGCTACCACCCGCTCGGCGAGCAGATGTCCGGACTGAGTCAACTTCGCCTGCCAGCCATTGTCGACGACGGTGGTGGCGTTGGCCTCGACGATGATCGCCGGGCCCCTCATAGTCTCCCCTGGCCGCATCCGCTCCCGGTGACGCAGTGGAGCTTCGCGCCACAATCCACCCGAGTAGACCCGGACGGTTTCCGGCGAGCCGGCGTTGTCGGCGACCTGATCACCCAGGTGGGACAGATCGGGTTGCTCGGTGAGCCCGGTCGCCTCCACCGAGATCGCGCCGGCGATCAGCGGACGGTCCATCAAGAATGAGTACATCGCACGGTGGGTGGCTTCGAACGCCGTGGTCATGGCCTCAAGCCCGGCTGGCCAGCACGATTTGGGGTCTGAATGCGCCGCCGCGGATCTCAACCGTGATCGCCGGATCGGCATGGCGGGCAAGCTCCCGCAGCGCCGACGGGCTGTAGGCGCGCAGCTTGCTGATGAACCCGTCATGCATTATCGGGATCACCGGTGTCAACGGCAGCGACAACGCCAACACCAGGATGTGCAGCAATGACGGCGGGCGCCGCAAATCGATGATCAGCAGCTTGTGCGCGGCGCGGGTGCCTTCGGCGAACACCCGAGAGGCCAGCGCCGGTGGCAGGTGATGGAAGGACCTCGCGAACACCGCGAGGTCGTAGAACCCATCGGGCGCGTCGATGGCGGTGGCGTCCATCTCGCGGACCACCGCGCGCGGGTGCCTGCCCAGGTCACCGGCGGCGATGGCGGCCACCGACGTGGGCTCGACGTCGGTGACCGTGACGTGGGCGGTGGGATGCATGTCCAGCAGCGCGCGCGATAGCCCGCCGTAGCCGGAGCCGAGCTCGAGGATCCTGGAATCGGGCACGTCAGCCACCTCGTCGAGCGCGATGCGCGCGAACTTCTCGTGCAAACCCAAAATCTTTCCGGACCAATCGAGCGAGCGGACCACCTTGCGTTTCAGGTCGTCGACGTCGTCGCGGTCGAGGTATTCCAGGCGATCGGTCTGAAGCCGCCGATCCAGCCAGGAGGCGTCGGGGCCGCCGCGCGGCATGGCTTCGATGTCGAAGATCTCGGTGGCCACATGGACCATCGTGCACGATTGCATGCAATGTGCGCCAATGCGGGGCCTACCCGCCGACGGGCGCGGCCGAACAGCACCTTGTGCTCAGCCATCGCGTCCCGAATGATTCTCTGCACGTTTGGAATTCACCGATGAGCTGGGACAGGTAAGGTTCATAGAACCATAAACTGACAACAGCTGGACCACTTGACCAGCGGTCAAGCTCAATCCGGCGGCTTGTAGAGACCAACCCGGTCCCCCCGCAAGCCCAACACGTGGCGCCCGGCTCCCAGTCCGCCGCCCGTGCGGGCAGCTGTGCGCATCAAGCCCTTCAGCTGCGCGCGGCGGAAGTCGGTATGTTCGCGGGTCGGAAGTGTCACCCCGGGAGGAACCTCGACAGCGCGGCGTCAAAGGCGTTCGGGTTCTCCAGAAACGGAAAGTGCGTGCCACTGCGATGCGCGCCCACCCGCGCGAAGCGGGCCCCGGGGATCTGCCGGCTGATCCACTGCTGTGAGGCGATCGGCACGTTCACCGAGTCGCCGGCGATCACGAGTGTGGGCAACTCGATGTGCGGCATCAGACTGCGCCAGTCGTGGGTGGCGACATCGAAGATAAGTTCGGCCGCGTGGCGACGGTCAAAGGTCAGGCTCTGCTCGACCAGCCAGCCCAAGTCCCTAGGAGTAATCCCCGGCGAAGTGACCTCGGCGAGAAACTCAGCCCGCGGGTCGACGCCCTCACCACGCAGCAGGTCGGTAAAGGCAAATAAGCCGGCGGCGTCCATTGTTGCGCCCGCTTCGACAGCCTGGGCATCCGTCCAGCTCGGATTCCGCAGGGCGCAAGGCATCTGGTCGACGAACACCAGCGAGGCAAGCCGGTCGTCGCCAAACAGCTCGAGGTAGGACCAGATCACAGCGCAGCCCATCGAGTGGCCGAGCAGATGGATGTGATCGAGGGCCTGAGCGACAAGGACCTCCCGCAGATCGGCGGCCAGCCGATGGATGTGATAGCCGACATGAGGAACAGAGGAACGGCCGTGGCCACGGTGGTCGACGGCCAATACCCGCCATGACTGCGACAACGTTGTCAGCTGCTGCGAAAACGTCTGCGAAGTCTGTGACCAGCCGGGCAACAGGACCAACGCCGGGCCGTCACCGGCCTCGAGATGACGGATGATGGTCCCGTCGGCGCAGACTGTCTCCCCGACCGCGACCTGACACCGCTTTCCCGACGACCCCACAAACACTGAGCCTAGAAAGCCGGTGCAATCGGCGCAGGCGAACCGATTAGGCGTGGCTTCGGCACAGTAGTGCAGTCGAATTTGGCACCGAATAGTTCGGCCCCCATTGCAGGTGACTGACTAGGAGCGCGGGTCAGTAACACGCTGGCCGGGGTGTTCGGTTGATCGGCGGGTTGTTGCGATCATGGAGTGTGCCCGATGATCTCGATGATGGTGGATTGTTCGAAGTTGACCCCGCTGAGCGGGTAGATCCACATTCTTTGCCGCCGAAGCCGCCGGTGGACAAGACCTTTCGGCTGTTCGCCCCGAACCAGGGGTTGTTGTTACCCCCTTCGCTGGACGAATGGTTGCCGGCTGAACACTTGGCCCGGTTCATCGCCGAACTGGTCGATGAGCATCTGGATCTGTCGCGTATCCACTTCGCCTACACCGAGGGGCGGGGTGGGCCGCCGTATGACCCGCGGTTGATGGTGCGCATTGTGCTCTACGGCTACACCATCGGGGTGCGTTCCTCGCGGGTGATCGAGACAAAATGCATCGATGACGTGCCGTTTCGCTGGCTGGCGGGCGGGACGGCCCCGGATTACCGGGCGATCGCCCGGTTCCGCAAACGCCACCTCTCAGCGCTGGGGCATTTGTTCGTGCAGGCCTTGGCGTTGTGTCAGGCCGCGGGGATGGTGCGGTTGGGTCGGGTGGCCCTGGATGGGACCAAGGTGCGGGCCAACGCCTCCAAACGCAAAGCGATGAGCTATGCGCGGATGAGTGAGAAGGAAAAGATCCTCGCCGATGAAGTCTCGGCGTTGCTGTTGGAGGCCGAGCGGATCGACAAGGACGAAGACAAGAAGTTCGGCAAAAACCGCCGCGGCGATGAACTGCCCGAGGAGCTGCGGCGCCGTGAGAGCCGGCTGGCCAAGATCCGCGAAGCCAAGGCAGCTCTGGAACAAGAAGCACGCCAACGGGCCCGCGAACACACCGAGGCCGCCGCGCGTGAGCGCGGCGACGACGAGGACACCGTCGCCGCCAAAGGTGCCGCCGCAGCCGAGACTGCCACACCAAAACCGAAGGCCCAGCGTAACTTCACCGACCCGGACTCCAAGATCATGCTCACCGGTGACGGGGCGTTTCACCAGTGCTACAACGCCCAAGCCGTGGTCGATGAGGATCATCAGGTGATCGTGGCTACCGAGCTGGATACCAACGCCTCCGATGTGGGCACTTTGATCCCGATGACCCAGCAGACGGTGGCCAACGCCGGGCAGGCCCCCCGCCAGCTGCTTGCCGACGCCGGCTATTGCTCGGCCAACAACCTCGACGCCGCCACCGACTATGCCGCCGAACACGGCACCGAGTTCTATATCGCCACCGGACGTCACCGCCGAGGCGACCCGCCACCGGTCGCCCCACGTGGGCGTATCCCTAACGATGCCACCGAAAAACAGCGCATGGCGCGCAAGCTCACGACCAACAAGGGCCGCAACATTTATGCACGCCGCAAGGCGATCGTCGAACCCGTTTTCGGCCAAATGCAGACCCTGCAAAACGCCAAACAGCTGTTGCTTCGCGGGTTGGATCAGGCCCGCGGCGAATGGCTACTGCTGGCGACTTGCCACAACCTGCGCAAACTTCACGGCCACGTCGGCGTCACCGGACTGGCCGCCCTGGCGATCAGCTGACCCGCCCGTCGTTTCCCGGGCGCTTGACGCACGAGTCTGCATCCAGGGCGCCCAGTCTGCGCCCAGGGCGCTGCGGACGCGATTTCGTCGCCCCCAGCGCAGAATGAAAACCTGAGCCGGTTCGGGCAGCGCCGGACCCGCGTGAACCGTTACTGACCGGTCCTAGCCGCGACGCCCGGTGGCGAAACTTATTCGGTTTCGACTCGCACCTCGGTCAGCCGCAGCGACACTAGAGTCGGGAAGGGTAGCGAGCGATTGCCAGGACCGATCGGGTAGACACACCGGCGAGTTGGGAACACGAGCCCGCCGGCGTGCACAGGGTCGGCGCAATACTGAGCGGCCCGTGCCCAGCGGCCAATCACCTCGGCCACGTAGTCGTGACGGCGCAGGTGACCACCGGCATCGAAGTAGAAGGTCTGGCGGGATGAGTGCGTGTCGATCTCCGGCGGGAAGTTCGCGTTTAGCCGCCGCCATGTCTCTCCCCCCTGCTGCCACGTCTCTCCCTCGCTGACGTCGACGTCTTCGCGCGTCAGGAGGTAAGGCGCCGTGAGGTAGTTCCACATGGCGTAGCCGGCGAAGTAAACGGAGTCCAGCGGGTCCCAGCGAATGTTCCGGCGCAGGCCCGAACGGCCGAAGAACGCGGACCGTGCGTTCGCGCGCGAGCTGATGACCTGGCCATCGTGACTCTCGATCCGCGCCGCCCCGCCCTCGAAGACCCCGCGCTGCCCGCTACTCGGGAAAGGGTCCAAGACCGTCCGGGCCTCGTGGACATGAACGGTGATGTGGTAGTCCGCGAACCGGTTGCCCGGGACCCGCGTCCGGATCAGCAGCCCTCCCGAGCGCACGCGCGCATGAATTGCTCTGGCGGTCCGCCATCGCGCCAGCCCCCCGTGGGCGTCCAGCACCTCGTCCAGCAGGGCACTCATCATGCTGATCTAACACCATCGCTTGGACATCAGTTGTCACCGCGCGCAACTCGGCATCAAACCCGGGACAACTTGGCCGGTAAATGGTTCGGGTTGAGGGCCCAGCGTCACCGCCCGCAATGGGCAAGCGGCGCACGTCGCTTGCCTAAGCGCACCAAGGTCGCAAGCGAGACGTCGAAAAATATTGACTGACAAAGGTTCCGCTGTCAGTACCGGTCCCGTGGCCAGCCGTGGTTGACCGCGTGCACCAACACGTTGCCCGGTGGATTACCCGGACGCAGGTGCGTGTCGACTGCCGTAACTCGGCTTGACTCGGAGGCTCAGTCGACCGCCCGTCACGTGCGCTCGCGGCGAGTGAGATACCAGACGCCGTGGCCGACGTCGACAGGTGGTCCAAACCGATAGGGTGTGCGGGGTGTCGTGGAAGTGCCTCTGAGCTGGGGGGGGGGGGGGGGGGGGGGGGGGGGGGGGGGGAGGGGGGGGAGGGGGGGGGAGGGGGGGGAGGGGGGGGGGAGGGGGAGGGGAGGGGGGGGAGGGAGCGGGGCGGGGCGGCGCGAGCGGCGCCGCCGGCACGCACAGGGCGCACCCGACGCGGCCGGCGCAGGACGCGCGGCACGCGAGCCGACACGCGCGGGCGGCGGCCGAGGGCGGCAACCGGAAGGGGCGCCGCGGCGCCAGCGCGACCGCGCGCGGCGGGCAGCGGCAGACCGGGGGACAGCGCACGGCCGGGCGGCGGGGGCGCGCAGGGCGGGCGGACGACGCACGCGGCGGGACGCGCCACGCCGACGAGCCGGACGGCGCAGGGGGGGACGAGACGGGGGCGGCGAGCGAGGCGCGACACAGGCGAGGCAGGCGGCGGGGGGGGGGGGGGGGGGGGGGGGGGGGGGGGGGCGCGGGGGGGGGGGGGGGGGGGGGGGGGGGGGGGGGGGGGGGGGGGGGGGGGGGGGGGGGGGGGGAAGGCTAAACCGGATCGAGCTGAACCCTGATTTAGGGTGCTACCCAACTAATCGCCGCTGCTCAGAACATATTTCCTTGGTCGGGCTGACAGGATGCTGAACATTCGTAATACCGCCTTCCGGTGGTTTGAACCTCTTCACGATTGTTGTTGGGTCAGCGGTGGGTTTCTCGGGTAAGGGGCATGGTCAGTCTCGCCGAGGGCGGGCATCGCCGTGGTGACCACCTGCTGGGGAACGAATTGGACGCGGCGTCCGGTCTGCGCGTCGTCGCCGACGGCGGCCTGGTCGCCCCAGCAGATGATCGCACCACCGGAGAGGTGAAGCGTGATGCCGGCCCGGAAGTCCATGAAAAGCAGAGCCGCGGTGGGGTCGGCGGAGAGGTTGCCGAAGCTGTTGAACATGTTGTTGCCGGGATAGTCGGGCCACCACAAATGCTCTGGTGCAACGCGGACGAACCCGGGAGGGCCCCCGCGGTGGGAAGCGTCGTTGCCCGAGGTGGCGTGGGTGGTACCCAAAAAGAATGTGTCAGCGGCCTCTATGAGGCGAATGTCTTCGGGCCGCAACGTATTTCCAGAATGCAGCTGCGCTCGGTTGTCGTTGGGCGATCGATCGATATGTACACGGCGCTGCTGGATGTATTGGGGGCAGTTGCCGTAGGCCTGGTCGATGTTGATGGTCAGCCGACCCGCCTCGGTAGAGGTGAGGAAACCGTTGATACGAACGCGCCGCCGGGTGATGAAGTTGACGGCGATGACGCCCACCAGCTGCCCGCGAGATAGCCCGTGGAGGGGGTCCGCGCTCGGCAGTGGCGTGTTGATCTCCAGTGTGGTCGGCGAGGCGGCCCGTAGGAAACCAGGTGGCCCAAGCAGCGGTGAGGTCCAAAGGCGCCCGGTCGGGTCGCGGGCGGTGATGGCCGCGAATGTCACCTCGGAGATGAATGCGGCCATTCCGGCGCTTAATTGGCCGCGGGCGACCATCGGCGCGAGCCGAGCGGCCTGTGCTTCAACGCGGGCTTGTCGTTGGACGGCCAACTCGCCACTGTGGAAGCCCACAGCGGCAGGCCGGCTCCGAACCGTCATCTGCTCAGCCGTGAGCGGCTGATGGAGATACGATCCGTCAGGCCTTGCCGGTGGCGGCGGGCGGGCTCGACGAAGGCGGAAGACCTCATCGTGATTCCTTTCGTTGCGGCGAAAACAGCCGCTTGCTTTCAAATCCCTTATGGCACCTCAACGAATCCTGGTTCTCCCGCGTCTACAACGGAATTGAACCGGTACCGGGTTTCGAGGCGGTGGTTGATCTCTTGTATCGCGCTCTCGGGCAGCGCAGTGACGTCGAAGTTCTCGCTGATGCGTGCGGGCTTAACGGATGCCGTTAGAACTGCGCTGCCGCGCTGGATACCCCAGGCCAGCAGCACTTGCGCGGGAGTCTTTCCAAGACGCCGGGCTATCGAGACCACGAGAGGGTCGTCGAGCAGTCGCGGTTCCAGCGCGTGTCCCAGCGAAGCGAATGCCAACAGGATGATGCCTTCTGTCTTGCACAGTTCATGGAGTTCCCATTGCGGGTGATACGGGTGCGACTCGACTTCCACGGCCGCCGGCTTGATTCGGGCGGTATTGACGATCTTTCGGGTGCCGTTGACATCGATATCGGACAGGCCTATCGCTCGAGTAAGTCCCTCATCGACAAGGGATTCCATCGCGGCCCACGTTTCCTCTAATGTGACTCCGTCGTCGTAGACGACAGCTCCGTGCGGGTCGCGGGGGTCTTGATCATCGCCAGGCTGGAAAGCGAACGGGGTGTGCACCAGATACAGATCGACCGCGTCTAGCCCGAGCCTGTCCAGGCTTGCCTGCAGCGCGGGTCTGGCCCGCTGCGGTCGATGGTTGTTGTTCCACAGCTTGGTGGTCACAAACAGGTCCTCACGGCGAACCGTTCCGTCCGCGAACAACTCTTTGAGCGCTGCGCCGACCTCCGCTTCGTTGCGGTACCGTTCGGCAGCGTCGAGGTGGCGGAACCCCACCTCGACCGCGGTCTTGACGGCATTTCGCGTCTCGTTGCGATCGGAAAGCGACGTCCCAAACCCGAGCGCCGGAATCTCACCGCTGCCGTTGTTCAAGACAAATCTGTGCTGACTTAGATTCTCATTCGATGCCATGGCTTTCGGCCTCCTCGTTCAGCAATCTAGTTGGGTTAGTTAGGGCCCGGGCGCTGAATACGTTCGGGAACAATCGATTTCGTGACTTAGGCGTAGCCGGGGGTCGCAGTCATCGGTCACCCTCCTTGAGGAGGGCGACGGCCTCGGCCGTGGTCCGACCGCACTGGCGAGGAATCGGAAATTCACCAGAGCGGCTAGGTAGCCGTCGCCTTCGGGCAGCCGCGGGCCCGCTGTCGCGTCCTTGACGACAGCGACCTCGAAACCCTGCTCGATGAGTTCGCGCAGGTGGCCTTCGACGCACAGGTTGGCGGCCATCCCTGCCAGGATGACCTGGTTCACCCCGCGCTTGCGTAGCTGGAGCACGAGGTCGTTTGACTCGGGGCCAACGATCTTGTGTGGCGAGGCGATCACGGTTTGCCCGTCGTGGATGTCGTGCCGGTAGTCAGGTAGGAAGTCGGCGCCAGAGCCGGCGAAGCCGTCCGTCGTGTACGCACCCTGGCGCCCGAACATGCCGACGTCACCCATGAACTTCTCGAGCGGATCACCGAACAGCCACTGCTGGTCGGTTGGGTAGAAGTAGTGCGGCGACACCGCGACTGTGATTCCTGCCAGCTTCGCGGCGTGGAACAGCTCGGCGATGTGGGTGACGACGTTGTTGTCGCGGACGCTGTCACCGAACACCGGCCATGCGACACCGTCAGGGCTAAGGAAATCGATCTGCGGATCGGTGACGACGAGTGCGGCGTGCTCAAGATCGAGCGCAAAGCCGGCAATCGGCAGCGCGGGGTTTTGCGGCTCGGCGTAGATGGTCAGGTCCGTCATGGGGGCCTTCCTCGCGGGTAGAGAGGCGCTAGGTCGTCTATCGTCGACTATAGATGACCAGTCGTCTATTTAACAAGAAATGCCGGTCCGACATTCCTGGCCGTAACCGATCAATGGAGAAGTGCCGGGACAGTGACCGCTTCGAACCGGTCGTATGGGGTGCGACTGCGGGTCACTTTCCCGCGAAGGGCCGCGCCTTCCCACGCCTCGATCAGCTGGGCGGCGAGCTCCCCCGCATCGAGATCCCCGCGAATGTCACGGGAGCCCCGCTGGCCGGAACGCACACACGCGGTCAGAGCCGCGTCCCAGCGGTCGAGAATGCGGACGAGCTCGGTGCGTACCGCTTCACTCGAACCACCAAGCTCGAGCGACAGGTTGCCGACCAAGCAGCCGAGCAGGAAGTCGCCGGCCTCGTGTTCGTCAGCGAGCGCATGGAAGAAGCGGGTTATTCGCTGCTGCGCCAGCCCGTCCCCGTCAAGGATTGGCAGAAGCCGCATCTCGATATCGGCCCAGTAATGTTCGAGGATCGCCGCGGCAAAAGCCTCTTTGCTGGGAAAATACGCGTAGAACGACCCTTTCGGCACGCCGGCCGCATCGGTGATGTCTTTGACACCGCTGGCGGCGAATCCACGCGCGTGCACGAGGTCGAGCCCCGCTGCAAGCAGGCGGCGACGCACCTCTGGGTTCGGCGGCCGCGGCATGCCTCCGATAGTAGTCGACCGGTCAGTTATCTTCGGCCAGCTGGGCCGGGGGTCTTAACCCTGCTTTCCGTCAGAACTTCAAAGCTAGGTACGCGTTGGCATGCGCCCCCGGCCAATGGAATAAGACCACGGGGAGGCGCGGAGCGGCTTAACGCCGATCTTGGATTTGATGGGAGATCGCTAATACCTTTGCCGTACAACATGTTCATAGCTTCAAAAGGGTCTGCTGCAGGGTGGATTGGCGGCCTTGTAGCCGTAAGGGTTTACTTGTAGCGCGACGCGAATTCACCTTGCGCCAGCACTTTGCGAGGACATGCTGGGTAACCTCAGGGCCTCCTACATCTTGTGGCTCTACCGGCCAGGACCACCCTGTCGGCAACCCACGTTCACATGTCTGCAACCTGCGAAGTGGTCACCGCTACGCGCGGTCAGTATGCCCGGTCTCGTCGTGTGACTCGCCCAGAACACTGATGCCCAGCCTGCGGAACGTCCTTCAGCTTCGGTGAACGCATTCTGCACCCAAACATCAGCGGCGGATGCCAGTGCCAGTCAAATTGCGGCTATCGGTCGCGCTTTCTTCCTGGCGCACACTGCGCCGGGCCGTGCTCATCGACACCCATGTGATCTACGCGATCAGGGTGTGCCGTACCCGCCACCTCCAGGCGTTTCGATCACCAGGGTGTCGCCGGGCTGGACGTCGGCCGAGTCGCACCCGGCCAGCTCGACGGTGCTGCCGTCGGCGCGTTCCACGCGGTTGCGCCCCAGCTCCCCGGGTAAACCGCCGGCCATACCGTACGGCGCGACTCGCCGATGCCCGGACAGCGTGCTCACGGTCATCGGCTCAGTGAATTCGATTCGGCGCACAGCGCCGTCACCGCCGTGCCATCGTCCGGCACCACCGCTGCCGCGTCGGACCGCGAATTCGCGCAATAACACGGGGAAACGGCGTTCGAGCACTTCGGATCGGTGAGCCGGGAGTTCGTCATGTGTGTCTGCACGACCGACGCCCCGTCAAACCCGTCGCCGGCCCCCGAACCGGACCCCACGGTCTCGTAGTACTGGTACCGCTCGTTGCCGAAGGTGACATTGTTCATCGTCCCGGCTCCTTCGGCCTGCACGCCCAACGCGCCGAAGAGCGCCCCGGTGATTGCCTGTGACGTTTCGACGTTGCCAGCGACAACCGCTGCCGGGTGGGACGGGGCGAGCATCGACCCGTCCGGAATGACGATGCGCAGCGGACGCAGGCAGCCATCATTGAGCGGGATCTCCGCGGCGACCAGAGTCCGGAACACGTAGAGCACGGAGGCGGTCGCAACCGACGAGGGTGCGTTGAAGTTGGACGCCAGCTGGGGCGAGCTACCCGTGAAGTCGATGGTCGCGCTGCGGGTGGCGCGGTCGACGGTGATGTGCACGGAAATCTTTGCGCCAGAATCCATTTGGTAGCAAAATTCGCCATCTTCCAGTCTGTCGATGACACGCCGGACCGCTTCTTCGGCGTTGTCCTGGACATGGCGCATGTAGGCCTGCACAACGTCGAGGCCGAAGTGGTCGATCATTTTTCCGACCTCGTCGACGCCCTTCCGGTTGGCGGCCATCTGCGCGCGGAGGTCCGCGAGGTTGGTTTCGGGATTGCGGGAACCGTAGGGCCCCTTGGTGAGTAGGCGCCTGGTTTCCGCTTCGCGGAACTTCCCGTTCTCCGCGAGCAACCAGTTATCGAAAAGCACACCCTCTTCTTCGATTTCGCGGCTGTTGGCGGGCATCGAGCCAGGGGTGATCCCGCCGATTTCAGCATGATGTCCACGCGACGCGACGAAGAAGAGAACGTCCTCGCCCGGGTCGGCGAAGACGGGTGTTATAACGGTGATGTCCGGCAGGTGGGTGCCGCCGTGGTACGGGTCGTTGACCGCGTACACGTCTCCCGGCCTTATCACGTCACGCCGTCGGATCACCTCCTTAATGGTGGTGCCCATCGAGCCGAGATGCACCGGTATATGCGGTGCATTGGCAACGAGGTCGCCGTCCGGATCGAACAGCGCGCACGAGAAGTCCAGTCGCTCACGGATATTCACCGACTGGGCGGTAGATTCCAGCCGGAAGCCCATTTGCTCGGCGATCGACATGAACAGGTTGTTGAATATCTCCAGCAGAACCGGGTCGGCCTCGGTGCCCGCGTCGGGCTTCGCGGGAGCGACCACTCGTTCGGCGAGCAGGTGCCCGGATCGAGTCATCGTTGCCTGCCATCCTTCGTCGATGACGGTGGTGGCGTTGGCCTCGGCGATGATCGCCGGGCCGGTCACTGAGTCTTCCGGCTGCATCTGCTCCCGCTGACGCAGCGGGGCGTCGCGCCACGATCCGCCCGAGTAGATCCGGACCATTTCCGGGTGTTCGACCCTGTTGTCAACCTGTTCAGCCACATGAGACAGGTCGGGTCGCTCCGTAAGCCCGGTCGCCTCGACCGACATCGCTTCGGCGATCAGCGGACGGTCCATCAGAAATGAATACGTTGCACGATGGCTGGTTTCGAATGCGTTGGTCATCGCGTCGAACTCGTCCAGTTCGACAGGAATGGCGGTATCGGTTCCCTCGTAATGCAGATGCACCCGGCGAACCACCCTAATCCGCTCGGCCGGGACGCCCTCGTCTAGCAGCTCGGCACGGGCGGCCTGCTCGAGCGAGTCCGCGACGGTGGCCAACTTCTCCAGCGCGGACTCGAGCGGGATCTCGACGGACTGCTCCCGCATCGCTGTGGTATCGGCTAGGCCGATCCCGAGCGCGGACAGCACACCGGCCATCGGCGGAACGAGCACCGTGCGGATGCCGAGCGCGTCCGCGACCGCACAAGCATGCTGCCCGCCGGCGCCGCCGAATGTGGTCAGCACGTACCGGGTCACGTCATGTCCCTTTTGCACAGAGATCTTCTTGACCGCGTTGGCCATATTCGCCACCGCTATCTCCAGAAACCCCTCGGCGACTTGCTCGGGAGAACGGTCATCACCGGTTGCCTTCTGGATGTCGGCGGCCAGTTCGTTGAATTTGCGTCGCACGATCTCGTCGTCGAGCGGCTGGTCGCCGCTGGAACCGAATACAGCCGGGAAGTGCGCGGGCTGGATGCGGCCGAGCATCACGTTAGCGTCGGTGACGGCCAGCGGTCCGCCGCCGCGGTAGCAAGCCGGGCCCGGGTCGGCGCCGGCAGAGTCCGGGCCCACGCGGTAGCGGCTGCCGTCGAAATACAAGATCGATCCGCCGCCCGCGGCCACTGTATGGATATCGAGCATCGGAGCGCGCAGCCGGATCCCGGCAACCTGGGTCATGAACACGCGCTCGTACTCGCCGGCATAGTGCGATACGTCCGTCGACGTGCCACCCATGTCGAAGCCGATGACATGGTCGAACCCCGCCTGCTCCGACATCTGCACCATCCCGACGATGCCCCCGGCCGGGCCGGACAGGATCGCATCCTTGCCGCGAAAGTGCCCCGCCTCGGCCAGCCCCCCGTTGGATTGCATAAACATCAGCCGCACGCCATTCATCTGGTCTGCTACCTGGTTGACATAGCGGCGTAGCACCGGGGACAAGTAAGCGTCGACCACCGTGGTGTCCCCCCGTGGGACCACTTTCATCAGCGGGCTGACCTCGGACGACAGCGAGGTCTGGGCGAAACCGATCTGCCCGGCCAGCTTGCCGATCTCCTGTTCGTGTGCCGGGTAAAGGTAACTGTGCAGGCACACGACCGCCACCGCGCGGATCCCGTCGGCGTGGGCCTGCCGCAGTTGGTCACCCAGCGTCTCGAGATCGGGCGCCTGCAGCACGGAGCCGTCGGCGGTGATTCGCTCGTCAACCTCAATGACCCGCTCATAGAGCATTTCCGGCAGCACGATGTGCCGGTCGAAGATGCGCGGGCGATTTTGGTAGGCGATCCGCAGCGCGTCGCCGAAACCGCGGGTGATCACCAGCAGTGTGCGCTCTCCCTTGCGTTCAAGCAGCGCGTTGGTCGCCACGGTGGTGCCCATCCGCACCGCCTCCACCTGTGTAACCGGGAACTCCACGTCGTCGGCGATCCTGAGCAGCGCACGGATGCCGGCCACGGCCGCATCGTGGTACCGAGCAGGGTTCTCCGACAGCAGCTTGTACGTCAGCAAGCGCCCACTCGGCCCGCGCGCCACGATGTCGGTGAAGGTGCCGCCCCGGTCGACCCAAAACTGCCACCCCGCACCAGCCACCAGGACTCCCTTTCATAGTGCACCAACTTATCGGCGAGCAGGTGAACCGCCCGGCCGCCGATGAGTTCACCACGACCGGCCACGTGCCCGAACGGCGCAGTTGGGTAACTCGATTACCGCCCAGACCACGGTCGCCGTACTGCCTCAGCCGCTTGGCGCCGCCACCGCGAGTAGCGCACCGCAACGCGCAATCGCTTTTGTATGCTCCGCAAAACGCTCATAACAGCGTGCGGCCAACGTGAGGTCGATCGCCGCGTCCACGTCGATCACACCGGGGTTTGACAACAGCTGCTGATACAGCATCTGCCGCAACCGATTCGCGTTGTCGTCACCCCCGGTCAGCTCCGCCGCACCGATGGTCGTGTGCGACTCCACGACATTGGCTGCCTTCGCACCTGTGTCGAAGCAAACCTCGCTCAGGTCACGAAGCACGTCCAGAAGCGGGGCCGGTATCGATGCCCAGGCGCGCCGGGTCCGGGCGATATCGGCGACCTCCCGCGCCAGTTGCCCCATGTGCTCGGCTTCGGCGTTGATGTGGACGGCGGCGATGGTTGCCGGAAGCTCCGGCACCCCCGACTGGGCCCGAAGTGCCAAAAGCACTGCTGCGTGGTCTTCGAGCTCATCACGCAGCTCGGACACTGCCTGATAGGCGGCAGCGATGCTTTCGGCCGCGGAACGATCAGTGCTGAACAGGGCGGCCGTCGCGCGGCTCATCGCGGTGTTCGTGAGACGAATGAGGTCGGACAGCTGAGCAGTCACGCCGCCGAACTCCTAGGCCCGCGCTCCCCGCATCGTTTGACTCCCCGCATCGGTTGACCACCCGGTTCACCGCCTGCCACGGTCACTAAGAGTACGCGCCCGAGTTCACAAACGTTGGCTGCCATATCAATTCGCCGACCTTCTCCTTCGGCTCGCTCACGCGGAAATGTGCGAACGAGTAGGTCGCGACGATCCTCGATGAATTGGGCGTCGCAGCCACCTAAACCGCGAAATATCACGCGGTTAACCAACTATAGTTGTGTTACTCTAACTTTAGTTGGAGTAAGAGGAGATTTTGGCCATGCAGCTAAATCGGCCGTTTGCCACGGTGACGCCGACGCTGGACGGTGACGTGCTCGCCGTACTAGCGCTTAGTGACGTGACGTTCACGATCAGCCAGATCGGACGCATCCTGACCACCGCATCGGGCGAAGGTATCCGCAAAGTCCTCAACCGCCTCACCGCCCAGGGTGTGGTGCTGCACGATCAGGTCGGCAGGACCAACACCTACCGCCTTAATACCGAACACCTGGCTGCAGGACCAATCCTGGCGCTATCGCGGCTGACCGCGACATTCCTGGACCACCTCGAAGCGCACCTGACACAGTGGGATGAGGCACCCAAATATGCCGCGGTGTTCGGATCGGCGGCAACAGGGCGGATGACTCTCGACAGCGACATCGACCTGTTCCTGGTGCGAGCTACTTCGCCCGAACATGTTGATTCCCGAAGTGATCCGGAAATGTGGGCGCAGCAGGTTACCGAACTCGCACGATCGATCACTGCGTGGACTGGCAACGACGGCCGCATCGTCGAGTACACCGAAGATGAGCTTCGCGCCGCGGCTGCTGCCGACGAACCGCTGCTGAATGAGGTGGCCAAGCAGGGCCTGACCGTCGCCGGGACTCGGGCATGGCTCAATAAGCAGCTGCGGAGGAGGTCCTGATGGCCGGGACACGTGAGTGCAATACCGCTGTCACTGCGGGGCGCCTGTCCAAGGCAATCGAGTTCTTCGACGCTGCTGAGCTTCTGGAAGGCGACACGCCCACCGCGGGGGGCGATCTGTTCGTCAACGCCGGCATCGCCGCCTCCGACGTCATCTGCTGCGTCCGACTCGGCATGCACTCGAACAGTGGCACCCACAGCGAAGCCGTGACGCTACTGAAAGAGGCAGATAAGGGATCCGAAAAGCACCTGAACACTCTGCTCGGCTTGAAGAACAAGGCGGCATACACCCACGAGGCGCTGTCCGTCGCTGAGTGCAAAAAGATAAACCGCGCCGCTTCCCACCTGCTCGAGACGGCCAATCGGGCCGTAGCTTCAGCCGGCCTGTGACAGGACCGAACACGGACAACCTCGACCGTGTGTTCGTGATACCTCTTGGCCCCTTGCGACAATCTGTGACAATTCCGCTTCACGTCGAACACGTGTGCGCCTGCGGAGATTCGCATCTCTGCAGGTCAGGTGACCTTTTCTCTGTCGGGCTGACAGGATTTGAACCTGCGACCACTTGACCCCCAAGGAAGTAGCGGCAACGCGTTTCCGCTGGTCGCGGGCAGTCTGCAGGCTTGTGGTGTCCGCGCATGACGTGCACAGACGCGCAGGTCGTTCACCATCGCGCAGAACGTGTGGTCCCAAACTGGTCACAAAATCGGACGGCCCCGACAGATTGTGGCGTTTGAATCGGCGCCAAACCGCCGCCGACATGGGCTACGTGGCCGACACCTTCGCCGTTCTGGCCCAATCGAAACCAGACATGTTATAAACATGTAGGATATGCTCTTAACATGCCAACCATGGTTCAGATACGCAACGTACCTGACGAACTTGTCCACGAACTGAAGGCCCGGGCCGCGGCGCAACGGATGAGCCTCAGTGATTTTCTGCTTGTCCGGCTGGGCGAAATCGCTGAAGAACCGTCCCTCGACGACGTCCTCGATCACCTCTCGGCGTTGCCGCGCCGCGACCTCGGCGCGAACGCGGCTGAACTGGTTGGCGAAGCTCGATCCGAATGATCGTGTTGGACGCCTCGGCGGCCGTCGAGCTCGTTCTCGCGACGCGCCCGGGGGCCGCGGTCGCCCGGCGCTTGCGCGGCGAGACGGTGCATGCCCCTGCCCACTTCGACGTGGAGGTGATCGGCGCGATACGCCGAGCGGTCATCCGCCGGCTGATCAGCGATCATGAAGGGCTCGTCACCGTTGTCGACTTCCAAAGCCTGCCCGTTCGGCGTTGGCCTACAAAGGCATTCGTCGAGCGCGCTTACCAACTGCGTAACACTCATACCGTGGCCGATGGCGTGTACATCGCCCTCGCCGAGGGCCTTGCGGCGCCGCTTATCACTTGCGACAGGCGACTCGCTGATTCCCATGGCCATGATGCACACATCGAGCTCGTTGCCTGACAATATGGGGCCCGGTGGTTACCGAACTAGACTGGGCCCACTTGACCAGCGGTCAAACTCGGTCCAGCGGCCCTTACAGGCCGAGCTGGTCCCAAGCACGCCTAACCCGCGGTCCCATAGGCGGCCATCCAGTCGCATGACTAGACCCACGCAAACTAATTACTGCAGCTCAGAGCGGTTTTTGCTTGGTCGGGCTGACATTGGTCGGGCTGACAGGATTTGAACCTGCGACCACTTGACCCCCAGTAAATGGTGGTACGGCGTTTCCCTAGGTCAAGCGCTGTTTCCGCGTCTATCCTGATCGCGCATGACGTGCACAGACGCGCAGGTCGTTCCACGCCGCGCATATCGTGTGGTCCCAAAGTGGTCCCCCGACACGGCGTCCGCCGCCCCGTCCCAGCGTGCCGCCGCTCAGATTTTGAGCATCTACCGCGCTGTGATCCGGCAGTCCGGTTCCGACGCCGACGATGTATTATTCGAATGTTCCAAACTTTGTTTCGATTTGTTCGGATAGGGGGCTCGGCGTGAGCGCAGAGACGGTAGACGCAGCGACCTTCGTCCCGGAAGCCCGTGACGAAATGGCCCTCGTCGTTGGGTTCCTCGCCGCTCACGAACGTCTCCGCGGATCGGCGGCCTCGCCTCGTTATGCCCTCGTCGGGATCGACGAGCACGACCGGATCGAACTGCCGCCAACAGTCCATCAGGCCCTGAAAAAGGTCGTGGCCGCACTCAATGCCGGCAAGGCCGTCACCATCGCGCCGCAGACGATGAAGTTGACCACCCAACAAGCTGCCGACCTGTTGGGAGTCAGCCGCCCGACTGTGGTCCGCCTGATCACCGACGGTACGTTGCCGGCTGAGCGGGTCGGCAATCGCCATCGACTGCTAGTCGACGACGTTCTTGCCTACCGCGAGCAGCGCCGCAATCGCCAGTACGAGGCGCTGGCGGCCACAGCGGTCGACATCGACGCTGAGGACGATCCGGAGGTAGTTCGCCAGCAGCTGCGCGAAGCGCGCCGAGTCGTCGCGGAGCGGCGGCGAGCCAAGGCCGCCACCCGCTGACAGCATCGGAGAATGTTCGTCGCGCTGTTGGATACCTCAGTGCTGTGGCCGAGCCTGCAGCGCGACTTCTTGCTCTCGCTGGCGGTGGAGGGTTTGTATCGGCCGTTGTGGTCAACAGCGATCCTCGAAGAGTTGCGCTACCACGAGGCGCAGAAGCTCAACGGCCGCGGCCACGCGCCAGCTCTCGCGGCGCAACGGGCGCAACGCCTCGTCGATCGAATGAGCACGGCGTTCGATGACGCCGTCGTGATGAACTGGGAAAGCCTAGATGGCACGTTCGGGCTGCCCGACGCCGATGATGAACACGTTGTTGCCGCTGCACTGGTTGGAGGAGCGGACGTGATCGTCACCAGCAATCTGAAAGACTTTCCAACGCAACAAATCCCCAACCCGCTTACCGCGATCTCACCGATACAGTTCGCTGCCGACACGGTCGCAGTGTCACCCGATATCGCCCATCGCGCAGTGATCGGGATGGCTTCCAGATTCGTTCGGCCTACTTCCACCGTCGACGAGATCCTTGACCACCTCACGGCACGCTACGCCATGATCGAAGCCGTCGAACTCATTCGCGGCGTCCGATAGCTGATGCGCAAGGAGAAGGTGATCGTTAGCGGGATCGAGAATTTTCCTGGCGAGTTGGACACGCTGCGTACCGACAACCTGCGTTTGCGCCGTCTACTTCAGTTGAGTGAGGAACAGGCACGCGCGGCGGCCAGTGACCAGGCGACGCTGACGGGGGCGCCGGATTCACCAGTGACAATGGGCTCCAGTTCCACCAGTAAGGTGCGGTTCTTCTTCGAGCTGTTCCGTTGTCGCACCGATATTTACGCGCTGCGCTGGGAGAACCGGCGCGATGGCCGCTCGGGTTGGATGCCGGCGATCAAAGGCTATTGGCGCAAGGGCATGAATCGGGCCGACGCACCCTACCTCCCACTGACCCCAGAGGTCATCGACGCCCACCTGCGGGGCGAGACACATATCGGCCTCTATCCGCTCCGCGACGACGACACCTGCTGGTGGGTCGCGGCGGATTTCGACAAAGAGGCCGCAATGCTTGATGCGCTCGCGTACATGAAAGCTGCTCGCTCATATGGGATTCCGGCTGCACTGGAGGTGTCCCAGTCTGGGCGAGGAGCCCACGTCTGGATCTTCTTTGCGCATGCGATCTCGGCATCGGTTGCCCGCAAAGTCGCTACGAGTCTGCTGAGTGAAGCATTTCGCCTGCGTGGCAGCATGCATCTGAGTAGCTATGACCGCTTGTTTCCATCCCAGGATGTGCACACGGGGCGTGGGGTGGGCAATCTGATCGCCGCACCGATGAACGGTAAGCGCCGCCAACATGGCACGACCGTCTTTCTCGATCCCGCAACTCTCGAGCCGTACGAAGATCAGTGGGCCTACCTGTCAAGTATCGCTCGATTGTCCACCAAAGACGTGACCGCGTTGGCGCGCCAACTTCCCGATCCCCAGATCGGCCACAATGTCCGGCGTTTGCAACTCCCGACGTCGTCTCGCATCATCCCGCGGCCTGCGGCAATCGTGCGCGCCGAGTTCGCATCGCGAATCACTCTGACCGCCAACGATCTTGGTCCAGCGATGATCTCGGCCGTCAAACATGCCGCATCGATACGCAATCCAGAATTCGATGTACGCCAACGGGCGCGCCGCAGTACGTGGGACACACCGCGGTTCCTCTACAGCTACGACGAAACCGCCAGCGGTGATCTCGTCCTACCCCGCGGCCTCCATTCCCTGCTGACCGAACTCGTCGAATCGGCCGACAGCACGCTCCGCGTCGACGACAAACGCATCTCCGGTCAAAACCACGAGTTCACCTGCAGGACGCCGTTGCGCACCGGGCAGACCACCGCACTGCGCCAACTCCTCAAACAAGACGCCAGCGTCCTTGTCGCACCACCGGGCACCGGAAAGACGGTCATCGCCTGCGCAGCAATCGAAATGCGGTCCACCTCCACCCTGGTCGTGGTCGATCGCAAGGCACTCGCCGACCAATGGCGCGACCGGATCAGCAGCCACCTCGTTTTCAAATGCGGTCAAATCGGCGGTGGACGATCGAAAACCACAGGCATCCTCGACATCGCCCTACTGCCAACACTTGCCCGCCGCGACAACGTCGAGGACCTCACCGCCAACTACGGCTTTGTCATTGTCGACGAATGCCACCATGTCGCAGCCAGCGCATTCTTCGGCGTCCTGAGCCGCATGGCCGCCAGATACTGGCTCGGCCTGACCGCCACCCCAGAACGCCGTGACGGGCTCGAAGACCTGATCTATCACCAACTCGGATCACACCACGTGGCCATCGACCGTCCCGGCACAGGGCAGTTGCCGGTTGATGGTTGTGACCTCTTGACGCCCCACCCAGTTCTGCACCTGCACCCGACCGAATTCGCATACCGCGGTGACGCCGACTCCAGCGCGCCAGGCGGAATGGCCGAAATCTATCGAGCACTCGTCGCCGACCGCGCTCGCCTTGACCAGATCGTCAACGACGTGCTGACCGCCGCTGAAACCGGGGCCAACATCTTGGTGCTCACCACCTGGGTCGAACACCTCAATGCCATCACCGACCGGCTTCGGTCCGCCGGCAAGACAGTCACCATCCTCACCGGCGCGGTGAAGGCTCGTGAACGCCGCCGAATCACCGATCAACTTGCCAACCACACGCCTGATTCGGATCCGCTTCTGATCGTCGGTACCAGCTCTTTCATCGGGGAAGGCTTCGACTGCCCCGCCCTCGACACACTGTTCCTGGCCGCACCGATCACCTTCAAAAACCGACTCGTGCAGTACATCGGCCGTGTCACCCGCCCATACCCATCGAAAACCACTGCAAATGTGCACGACTACCACGACGTACACACCGCTGTCATCGCCTCATCGCTGAAGAAACGAGCGCCCGGTTACACCAAGATGGGGTTCCCCGATCCCCGCAAGATGATCTAAGAGGTCAGCACGCGAGGGCACTTGACCAGCGGACAAGTGCGCCACGGACGAGCTGCGGGGAGCCAAATGCCGGAAAGTGGTCCCAGAACTCGCACACCCGGAATTGGTGCCGCGGTCCTAGCCCTGATCACTGCAGGTCAGAGCCAATCTTGATCTGTCGGGCTGACAGGATTTGAACCTGCGACCACTTGACCCCCAGTCAAGTGCGCTACCAAACTGCGCCACAGCCCGGTCGCCGGCAGTCCACCGGCGGCAGGTCGAAAGCCTACCGCAGAGGAGCCCCGCGCCGGCTACGGCCTACGCGACCTGCTCAGAACGCCCAGCCCGTGCCCACAGCAACGACGAATACACCGTCCTCCCATCGGGCAGGGTCAGCTCCGACGACAGAGTCAAATGATCACCATCGAGATCACTGTGCCGCAGGTGGAACCGGCCCAAGTAGTTGGGTACCAGGGAGAGCTCCGCCTCATGGCGGATGTCGCCCGTTGACTCATCGACGAAGTAGCGTCCGCTGTAGGCGAGGTATCCCAAAGCCGCGGCTGCGGCCTGGTCGATCGTGCCGCCGCTGGCCACCGGCCGGTCGTAGTTTGGCCGGCCCGACGACTGGATCTGCGCCGACATGTAACCGTCCGGGGTGTACATGATCAAGCCCTGCGTATCCTCACCGTGTGGGTACCTGGCTGGGCCGTCGGGACTGTCACGCTCGACGTAGGACACCAGCTCCCAAGCCCCAACTAGATTGCCGCGCAACGATTTCGTCATTTTTCCTCCGCGCTCTTGAACCAGGCATTGACCCTCTTGACCCAGGCCAGCAGAGCCTGAGCAAGTTCGGGTTCGCGGCGATAGAACCGCTGCGCCGGAACCGGCACGCTGACCGCCACCATCTGCTCGGTCACCTCCGTCAGCACGGCGCCCACCGCGCAGATGCCTTCGGTCTGCTCCTCGTGGTCATAGGCGACGCCTTCGGCTCGGATGCGCTCGAGCTCCTTGCGCAGCGCCGCCGGAGTCGTGATCGTGTTCGCGGTGAGTCGGGCGAGTCGACTGGGCACCGCTTGGGCCTGCTGCTCGGGCGGCAGGTTGGCCAGCAGCGCTTTGCCGTTGGCGCAAACATGCAGCGGAAAAGACTCTCCCACCGCACTGATCGCCCGCAGGCGATGCGGCGAGACGACCTGGTCGACGAAGGTCGCGCGATCGCCGTCCAGAATCGACAGGTCCACGGTCTCCTCCAGCTCGCGCGACAACTCCTCCATAAACGGGTGCACATCCCTCACGAGGCCGAGGCGCACGGTGCCGGCCATGCGCGCGATCTCGGGGCCCAGCCGATACGGACCCCGGGCTCCGCGCGAGGCCACCAGGCCCTCGTCGTCCAGCGCATTGAGGATCCGGCTCACAGTGGAGCGCGCCATGCCCAGGCGATCGCCGATCTCGGCCTGGCTGAGTCCACCGGGGTGAGCCTGCAGCAGCCGCAGTATCTCGGCCGCACGGGCGATGACCTGGATACCGCTGCCGCGGCCATCCTGTTCTTCGGGGTTGACGCTCACTGGCGATCTCCTGACAGGTGCATTAGGGCTTCGGTCCTGAGGCGACCGGCAGGTCCAGCGCTTCGGCAAGCCGGATGGTGCGCGACACCAGCGGCAAATTGCCCGGCGCCAGCTCACCCTTACGCAAATAGAGCGTGTCCTCGAGGCCCGTCCGGGCATTACCACCCAGAGCAAGGCCCATCGCGGTCAATTCCAAATTGGCCCGGCCGATCGCGATGACTTGCCAGATCGCCCCGGGCGGCAGCCGGCGCACCATCGTGAGCAGATTGTCCGCCGTGGCAGCCATTCCGCCCCGCACACCAAGAACGATGCTGAATTGCAAAGGCTCTGCCAACAAACCTTCCTGCCACAGCCGCAGGCACGCCTCCAGATGCCCGGTGTCGTAGATCTCCAGTTCCGGTTTGACGTCCAGTTCGCGCATCCGCGCCGCCAGTCGCCGCACGGCCGACGGCGGGTTGCGTAATTCGCCGTCAGCAAAGCTCGTGCCGTCTTCACTATGCCTCCATTAAATCCCGCGATACGGGTATATCAACCCGTTATATATGAGAGAGACTAAGGACGACACCCGACCAATGTCAACGCCTATTCCTGTGATACAGCTTTCACAACCCGCATTGTAGGATTTATGTGGGATGCGCACCGAGCGTGCGCCCTGGGCGTTCAGCGTGCACCGGGGGCGGGAAAATCGACGGATTCCCGCCGTGACCGCACACTCAAAGCCTTGGATGCACAGCCGACGCGTCAAATCGCGCTCAGCGGCGCTTGGCTCCCCGCTTCTCGCGCGCCCGCACGTTGATCCGGATCGGAGTCCCCTCGAACCCGAACGTCTCGCGCAGTCGCCGCTCCAGAAAACGTCGGTAGCCGGCTTCCAGGAAACCCGTGGCGAACAGCACGAACGTCGGCGGCCGGGCGGTGGCCTGGGTGGCGAACAGGATGCGCGGTTGCTTGCCCCCACGCACCGGGGGCGGCGTGGCCGCCACCACCTCCTTCAGCCAGGCATTCAGCGGGCCGGTCGCTATCCGCGTGTCCCATGACGTCAGCGCAGTGTCCATTGCGGGCACCAGCTTCTGCACCGCGCGGCCGGTCTTGGCGGAGACGTTGACGCGCGGCGCCCACCGCAGCTGCACGAGTTCGCGGTCGATCTCCCGCTCCAACAGCTCGCGCCGGTCCTCGTCGACCAGATCCCACTTGTTGAACGCCAAGACCAGCGCCCGGCCGGCCTCGATGACCATGGACAGCACCCGCTGATCCTGTTCGGTCAGCGGCTCCGACGCGTCGATCAGCACGATCACCACCTCGGCCGAGTCGATGGCCGAGTGAGTGCGTACCGAGGCGTAGAACTCATGCCCGCTGGCTTGGCCGACCTTGCGGCGCAAGCCCGCGGTGTCGACAAATCGCCACACCTTGCCGCCCAACTCGATGAGCGAGTCGACCGGATCCACCGTCGTCCCGGCGACGTCGTGCACCACCGAACGCTGGTCACCCGCCAGCTTGTTCAGTAACGAACTCTTGCCCACATTGGGTTTGCCGACCAGCGCCACGCGCCGAGGTCCACCCGGCGCCGGTGCCACTTCGGACACCTCGGGCAGCGCGGCCAGCACCTGGTCGAGCAGATCTGCCACGCCGCGACCGTGCATCGCGCTGATCGCGTGCGGCTCACCGAGTCCCAGCGACCACAACGCCGCCGCGTCCGCCTCGGCCCTCTCGCTGTCAACCTTGTTGGCGGCCAGAAACACTGGCTTACCCGAGCGCAGGAGGATACGGGCGGCGGCCTCGTCGGCGGCGGTGGCGCCGACGGTGGCATCGACCACCAAGATGACCGCATCGGCGGTCCGCATCGCCACCGACGCCTGCTCGGCCACCAGTTGTTGCAGGCCCTTGGCGTCGGGTTCCCAACCCCCGGTGTCCTGCACGATGAACCGGCGCCCGGTCCACAGCGCGTCGTAGGACACCCGGTCGCGCGTCACGCCGGGAATATCCTGCACGACCGCCTCGCGCCGCCCCAGGATCCGGTTGACCAGCGTCGACTTGCCGACATTGGGCCGCCCCACCACCGCGACCACGGGCGCCGGACCGGCCTCCGCTAGGTCTTCCAGGCCGGAATCAACGCATTCCCAGTCGCTTTCGTCGGCCCAGGTGCCGTCCTGAGTCACCGCACCGCCCCGCTTTGTTGCTTGACCAACTCCAGCACGTGGGCCACCACCTGCGCCTCGGTCATGTCGCCGGTGTCGACGACCACCGCGTCTGTGGCCGCGCGCAGCGGCGACACCGGCCGGGTGGAATCCAGATGGTCGCGGCGGCGTACGTCGGCCAGCACGCCCTCATAATCGTCCGATAATCCCGACGCCACGTTCTGATCGTTGCGCCGCCGCGCCCGCGTTTCGGCCGACGCGGTCAAAAAGATCTTCACCGGCGCCTCGGGCAAGACCACGGTTCCGATGTCACGGCCCTCGACGACGACGCTGCCCGGACCCTCGGCCATCGCCCGCTGCAGCCCCACCAGCCGGGCGCGCACCGCCGGAACCGACGACACCGCCGAGACCGCCCGAGTGACCTCATCTCCGCGGATTTCCGACGTAACCTCTTCTCCGCCAAGGTAACAGCTGACCGCGTCGGGGTCGTAACTCACCGACAACTGCACGTTGGACGCAACCGACGCGACGGCTTCGGCATCGGTCGGATCGACCCCGGCGCGAAGTACCGCCAGCGTCACCATCCGGTACATCGCCCCGGTATCCAGGTGGCGGGCCCCCAGCGCGCGCGCCAACCCCCTTGCTACCGAAGACTTTCCAGTTCCCGCCGGACCGTCGATGGCGACGACGACATCATTCACAGCTCGATGGTTCGCCTCACTCCCGTCACTCACTGCGTTCGTTCCGCTCGTTCGGCTCACAGGCCCACCGCTTTATACAGTTGGCCGATCTCGTCATGACCTAAAGCCCGGATGCTGCCCGGCCGCTGCTTACCCAGCGACACGGGTCCGATGTCGGTGCGCACCAGCGCCTCCACCGGAAACCCGACGGCCGCCAGCAGTCGGCGCACGATGCGATTTCGCCCTTCGTGCAACGTCATCCGCACCAACGTCTTACCTGGAATCGCGTCCACCACCGCGAAATCGTCGACACGCGCCGGGCCGTCGTCCAACTCGATACCCGCGCGCAGTCTCTTGCCCAGCCCACGCGGCACCGACCCGGTCACCGTCGCCAGATACGTCTTGGACACCTCGTGGGAGGGATGCATCAACCGGTGCGCCAACTCGCCGTCGTTGGTCAGCAGGATCAACCCCTCGGTGTCGGCATCCAACCGCCCGACGTGAAAGAGCTTCTTGTTGCCGCGCACCCGGCGCTCGATCAGGTCGCCGATACACGGCCGGCCACGATCGTCCGACATGGTCGAGTGCATACCGCGCGGCTTGTTCAAAGCCAGGTACACCAGCGAATCGTCGACGACCACCCTGGCCCCGTCGACACGGATCACCGAGACGTCCGGGTCGACGCGGGTGCCCAACTCGGTGACCACCTGCCCGTCGACCTCGACGCGGCCGTCGAGGATCAATTTCTCGGCGGCCCGCCGCGACGCAATTCCGGCTTGGGACAGCACTTTTTGTAGACGGATCCCTTGAGTGTCGACCATCAATCCTGGTCCACGTCGAACGTCAGCGACCGCTCGGGCGCCGGGCCGCCCGCGAGTTTGATGAAACGTGGCTCACTGTCCAGGGATTCGCTTAAATCGTCGATGGTGTCGACGTCGGGCAGCAACGGGGCGATATCAGGAAGGTCGGCCAGCGACGTCAACCCCAAGCGCTCCAAAAACAGGTCGGTGGTGGCGAACGTTACCGCGCCCGTGTCGTCGTCGGCACCGGCCTCGGTAATCAGGCCGCGCGCCAGCAGGGTTCGCATGACGGCGTCCACGTTGACGCCGCGCACCGCGCTCACCCGCGCACGTGTCACGGGCTGGCGGTAGGCCACCACGGCCAGCGTCTCCAATGCGGCCCGGGTGAGCTTGGATCGCGCGCCGTCCAGCAGCAGCTTCTCCACATAGGGCGCGAACCTGGCCCGGGTGTACATCCGCCAGCCCTCGCTGGTTTTGCGCAAGTCGATGCCGCTGTCGCGTTCGGTGAGTTCGTCGGCCATCTGCTGCAGCTTGGCGGCGATGCGGTAGACGGGTTGCTGCGTGGCCGCGGCCAGGGCCTCAGTGGTGACGGGGGTGTCCACCACCAGCAACAGCGCCTCGAGCACGGAGCCGAGTTCGTCGGCGTCCATGGGCGCTGCCTCAGCGATATCTGGGATACCACAGCCCAGATCGATATCGGGCAAATCTTCGGTCACAAGCGCCGCTCCTCTCCCCCGCAAGCGGGAGGTGCCCCCACATCGCTGCGCTCTGCATCGTCGCCGGCGCGGGTCATGACTGGTCCCGCACTTCGAGCAATGCTTCGCTGGTGGGACGTTCCCCGGTCCACGAAATTTGGAGCACGCCAAGCGGCTCTGACTGGTCGAATGCTACCGCCCGGGTCCGATACAGTTCGAGCAGCGCCAAGAAGCGCCCGACCACCTCCATCGGCGCCTGGCAATCGGCGACCAGCTCAGAAAACGTGGCCCATTGACCGCCTCCCCGCGATTCCAGAATCGCCAGCAACTTTTTGGCCTGCTCGGGGACCGAGACCTTCACGTCATGCAGATGCTCGGTGGCCACGGTCGGGACCGGCCGCGGGCTGAACGCGATCGCGGCGATCTGGGCGAACCGTTCGGCGTCGACGCCGAGCATCACCTCCGGGAGCAGCTCGGTGAACCGGTCCTCCAGCGACACAGCGCGCGGATAGCTGCGCAGCGCGGTGGCCTCCAGCTCGGCGAACATCTCCGCGACGTGCTTGAACGCGCGGTACTGCAGCAGCCGGGCGAACAGCAGGTCGCGCACTTCCAGCAGCACCAGATCCTCTTCGTCGTCGACCTGTCCGGCCGGCAGCAGCCGGGCGGCTTTGAGATCGAGCAGGGTCGCGGCGACCACCAAAAACGCCGTGGTCTCCTCCAGTTCCAGCTGGGAACCGATCTCCCGGGTATAGGCGATGAAGTCGTCGGTGACCTGGTGCAGCGCCACCTCGGTGACGTCGAGGCGATGGGCGAAGATCAGCTGCAGCAGCAGATCGAACGGCCCCTCGAAGTTGGTCAGCCGGACTCGGAAACCATCAGGGTAGCCGTTCTTGGCTGGCGCCTCACCGTTCGCGCTGCCTGTCACGCGCCGAAACGGTCGATGAACTCGCGGGCCAACGCGCGGTAGGCAATCGCTCCGGTCGATTTCGGGGCCCAGGTGGTGATGGGTTCGCCCGCCACACTGGTCTCCGGGAATCGGACGGTTCGGGTGATGACGGTGTCGAACACCAGGTCACCGAACCGCTCCACGACGCGGGCCATCACCTCTCGCGCGTTGACGGTGCGCGGGTCGTACCGGGTGAGCAGGATGCCGCTGATTTCCAGCTTCGGGTTGAGCCGGTCGCGCACCTTGTCGACGGTGTCGGTCAGCAGCGCCAGGCCGCGCAGCGAGAAGAACTCGCACTCGGTGGGAATCACCACGCCGTCCGCGCAGGCCAGCCCGTTAACCGTGAGCAGCCCCAGCGACGGCTGGCAGTCGATCAGCACGTAGTCGTAGCGGTCCAGCACCGGGTGCAACGCCCGGGCCAAGGTCTGTTCCCGGCCCACCTCGTTGACCAGCTGGATCTCGGCGGCCGACAGGTCGATATTGCTGGGCACCAGATCCATGTGCTTGACCCTGGTTTGGAACAGCACGTCGTCGATCGAAACCCGCGGCTCGACCAGCACGTTGTGGATGGTCTTCTCCAGCTCGTAGTGCGGGACGCCCAGGCCCGCGGACAGTGCGCCCTGCGGGTCCATGTCCACCAGCAGCACCCGTCTGCCGTACTCGGCCAGGGCGGCGCCCAGGTTGATCGTCGACGTGGTTTTCCCGACGCCACCCTTCTGGTTGCACATCGCGACGACCTTGGCCGGGCCGTGCGAGGTGCGCGGCTGTGGCTCCGGTATCGCCCGCGGCGGCCGTCCGGTCAGACCGAGCTCGACGCCGCTGTTCGGCTGGTCGGTCATGGCGGGGGTGTTCGGGAGGTGAACATCGCAGGAAAGTCTAACGGGTTCGCGCGCCTACGCCCGGCGACCCGCAGGCAATTAACCAGCCAATATGTGCGGAAATCGCTAGTAGCGGACACCAATCACACGCCCAGCCACACCAGTCTCACCAGCATCATGAAGCTCCTCATGAGGGCCGCCTATCGTGGCCTCTATGGACCTCAAGCGACGGATGCCCCTGCTGCGATGGTCGGTCTGGCGGATGGCCGCCGGACTTCGGAATGTCACCACCACGGGCCAGATCGGCGACGGACGCGAAGCAGCTGCGGTCGACTACGTGCTGCAGAACGCCCGGGCCGGCGACATCGACCATGTGCTGGCCACCATCGACAAGTTCGCCTACGAAAAGTCGCTGCTGATCAACGTCGGCGACGAGAAAGGGCAAATCCTCGACGCCGCGGTGCGACGTGCCGATCCCGCACTCGCGCTCGAGCTGGGCACCTACTGCGGCTACGGTGCGTTGCGGATCGCCAGGGCCGCGCCGAGCGCCAAGGTGTATTCCGTGGAACTCGCCGAGGCCAACGCCGCCAACGCCCGGCGGATATGGGCGCACGCCGGTGTCGCCGACCGGGTGACGTGTGTCGTCGGCACTATCGGTGACGGCGGGCGCACCCTGGACAGGCTGGCGAACGAGCACGGATTTGCTTCAGGGTCAATTGATTTCGTGTTCCTCGACCACGACAAGGACGCCTACCTGCACGACCTGAAAAGCATCCTGGACCGAGGATGGCTGCAAGCGGGCACCATCGTGGTCGCCGACAACGTCAGGGTGCCGGGCGCGCCGAAGTATCGCGAGTACATGCGCCAGCAGCACAGCAAACTGTGGAACACCGTCGAGCACAAGGCACACCTCGAATACCAGTCACTGGTGTCCGACCTGATGCTGGAATCCGAGTATCTGGGCTGAGCATGCCAGGCGTCATCGAAATCGACGCTACTGCCAGTTCTTCCGGGGCGTGTCGTCACGCTAGCGTCGATGTCGCGGGCGCGCTGGCGCACGGTTATTGCGCCCGGGGGTGGGCTCCGGCCCACACCTCGCGCAGCGCATGCACGGTAACCATCGTGTAGATCTGCGTCGTCGTCACCGAGGCATGTCCCAGTAACTCCTGCACGACTCGGACATCTGCGCCGCCCTCGAGCAGGTGGGTGGCAAAGGAATGCCGCAGCATGTGCGGCGACACACCCGACGTGATACCGGCGCGCTCGGCGGCGTCCTGCAGCACCTGCCATGCGCTTTGCCGCGACAACCGCCCGCCGCGGACATTCAGGAAGATCGCCGGCGTTCCGCGGCCCCGGCGCGCCAGCTCCGGGCGTCCCCGCACCAGATAGGCGTCCAGCGCTTGCACGGCGGGCCGCCCGATCGGCACCAGCCGCTGCTTGCCGCCCTTGCCGCGCAGCAACACCGACCTGGCCTGGGTGTCGATGTCGTCGACGTCGAGGCCGACGGCTTCGGAGATCCGCGCTCCGGTGGAGTACAGCAGTTCCAGCAGCGCCCGGTTGCGCAGCGTCAGCGGGCCGTCGGCCGGGCTGTCGCCGCCCGCGCCCTCCAGCAGCGCCAGCGCCTGGTCGATCGTCAGGCTCTTGGGAAGCCGACGGCCCGGCGTTGGCGGCCTGACGGCCCGTGCCACGTCCAGTTCGGCGAGCCCTTCGGCGGCGGCGAACCGGTGCAGGCCGCGCACCGCGATCAGGGCCCGCGCCGCTGACACCGCAGACAGGGCCGCAGTCCCCGAATCGGGGTCGCCGCGGCGCAGTGCCACCAGGAACTCGCTGACGTCGTCCTCGCCCACCTTGGCCAGGTCGTCAATTCCGCGGTCCGACAGGTGCTTGGTATAGCGGCGCAGGTCGCGGCGGTAGGAGCTCAGGGTGTTCGCCGCCACGCCCCGTTCGATCGTGAGGTGGTCGAAATAGCCCTGCAGTTGTGTCTCCAACGCCAGGGCCGTCATTGCGCGGCCTTTCGCACGGCGAACGCGGTCGGCTTGTCGATCCAGGGGCTGTCCACCGGCCGCGGATCCGCGAGCCCGTTGATCACCGCGTGGGCGGCTAAAATCCCGCCCACCGCAATGGTATTGACGATCTCACCGCGCAGCACCAGCCGGGCTGCCTCCGCGAGTGGATACCAGCGCATCGTCATGTCGGCTTCTTCGTGGTGCGCTTCTGGCCGGTCCACCTCGCGCAGGCCGGTGGCCAGATAGACCCGCACCGATTCGTCGCTGAAGCCCGGCGTGGAGTCGAGATCGACCAGCACCTGCCAGGCATTGGCCAGCAGGCCGGCCTCCTCCTGGAGCTCCCGGGCGGCCGTGTGATGCGGTGGTTCCCCCGCAACGTCGAGCAGCCCGGCGGGCAGCTCCCAGAGTCGTCGGCCAAAAGCGTGGCGGTATTGATAGACCATCGGGATGTTGCCATCGTCGTCCATCGCCAGCACGGCAACAGCGCCGTAGTGCTCGACGACTTCACGTACCGCGGTGGTGTCGCCAGGCATGCGCACCTGATCACGGCGCAGCGCGAAAATCTTTCCGGTGTACAGCGTTTCGGATGACGCTGTCTCGAAAACGTGCTCAGCCACGAGCCGCGGGCTCAGGTAGCGACCGCTGGGCGCTGTCTCGATGTTCGATGCCGTTGGGAGACTGCTCGGAGATATCCATCGGCAGCAGCTCGCCCGCCTTGTAGTCGATGGCCGCCCCGACGAATGCGGCGAACAGCGGGTGGGGCCGGGTGGGCCGGCTCTTCAGTTCCGGGTGGGCCTGGGTGCCGACGAGGAACGGGTGCACCTCTGGCGGGTATTCGACGAACTCCACCAAATGCCCGTCGGGTGAGGTCCCGGAGAACCTCAGGCCGCTTTCGGCGATCTTGTCGCGATAGGCGTTGTTGACCTCGTAGCGGTGCCGGTGTCGCTCAGACACCTGCGTCGTGCCATACGCTCGGGCCACAATCGAATCCGACTGCAGCACGGCGGGATAGGCGCCCAGCCGCATGGTGCCACCAAGATCGGCCTCGCCGGCCACGATATCGACCTGGTCGGCCATCGTGGAGATGACGGGATCCGGTGTTTCCGGATCGAATTCGGCCGAGCTGGCCTGGGTCAGCCCGGCGGAGCGCGCGGCCTCGATCACGATGCATTGCAGGCCGAGGCAGATGCCCAGCACCGGTAATCCCCTCGCCCGTGCATATTGGATGGCGGCGATCTTGCCCTCGATTCCCCGGATGCCGAACCCGCCGGGAATCAGCAGACCGTGCACGTCGTCCAGCGCGGCCGACATGTCGCTGGCTGCCTCGCGGTCGTCGGCGGCCACCCACTTCAACTCGACCTTCGCGTGGTGTTTGAAGCCACCGGCGCGCAGCGCTTCAATCACCGACAAGTAGGCATCGGAAAGCTCAACGTACTTGCCCACCAGAGCAATTCGTACCGTCTCATGCGGCTCGTGCACCCTGCGCAGCAAGTCGTCCCATTCGGTCCAGTCGACGTCGCGGAACGGGAGGTTGAGCCGGCGCACCACAAACGCGTCGAGTTCCTCGCGGTGCAGCACCTTCGGGATGTCATAGATAGACGGCGCGTCGGGGGTGGAGATGACGCCGTCGATATCGACGTCGCACATCAGCGCGATCTTGTTCTTCAGCGCTTCGGGGACATCTCGGTCACAGCGCAGGATCAGCGCGTCCGGGGTGATACCGATGCTGCGCAGTGCGGCCACCGAATGCTGGGTGGGCTTGGTCTTGAGCTCACCCGACGGGGCCAGGTACGGCACCAGCGACACGTGCAGAAAGAAGACGTTTTCCCGGCCGAGGTAGTGGCGGACCTGCCGAGCCGCCTCCAGAAAGGGCTGTGACTCGATATCGCCTACGGTGCCGCCGATTTCGGTGATGACGACGTCCGGACGGTTGCCGTCGGCGTCGGGTTGGGCCATTGCCATGATGCGGCGCTTGATCTCGTCGGTGATGTGCGGGATCACCTGGACGGTGTCACCGAGGTATTCGCCGCGTCTCTCCTTGGCGATGACAGTCGAATACACTTGCCCGGTGGTGACATTCGCCGAGCCGGACAGGTCGCGATCCAGGAACCGCTCGTAGTGACCGACATCGAGGTCGGTTTCGGCGCCGTCCTCGGTGACGAAAACCTCGCCGTGCTGGAACGGGTTCATCGTGCCCGGGTCGACGTTCAGGTACGGGTCGAGCTTCTGCATCGTCACGTGCAACCCGCGGGCGGTCAGCAGCTGCCCGAGGCTACTGGCGGTCAATCCCTTACCCAGCGACGAAGCGACCCCACCGCTGACGAAGAGGTGCTTCGTTACGGCTTGTGGATGCTTGCGCACAGGCGACCTCCGTGAATACGGGCAGGGCTTCGACTTTTTCTAGCCTCAACTAGCTGGGCCTGCCGACCCACGGAAACCCACCCTAACATCCACGACGCTGTGTCGTGGGGAACACGCCCGACGGGGGACGCCCTACTGGGGGTTTACTGGGGCACCGTGATCGACGTGGCCCCGTGACCGGTGCCGTACTGTCCGACATGGCCGCCGTTGATCAGGTCATGCAGACCCAGAACTGCGGTGATGCGCCCGGGCGCGGTGTCGACGTCGTCGACGGTGCTGACCACGGAGGACATGCCGGCGTCGGCGCGGGCCACGGCGACGGCGGCGCCTCCGGTCGCCGAACCGTCACGCCCGGCGAGCAGGGTGCCCGAGCCATGCGGCGCCAGCGCGGCCGAGAATCTGGCCACGCTGACCCCCTGATTGCCGGCATCTTGGGGTAGCGAGCCGCCGGTAACCACCAGCGCCGCGTTTGCTGCGCCCATGTGATCGCTGGGCTGATAGGTGATGAAACCGGTGTCGCGCAGCGCCGCCAGCACGGTATCCCGCTGGGTGTCCTCGACGGGCGGGATCGCCGGGTTGGTGTTGATCAACAAGACGATGCCCATCAGGTCGCCGGCCTGCGAGCCTTGGTCGACGAGCTTGGTGCTCAACTGCTGGCCGGCCGGCAGGATCGACGAGTTCACCACGGTCTGCAGCTTCTCCGCGGAGTTGGCATCGACGAACTCCTGCGTCAGCGACACCGTTCCGGTGACCGTACCGCCGGCCTGGCCGATGAACTTCGAGACGGCGGCGACGTCGTCATCTTTTGCATCCGGGGTGCGGAACAAGACGACCGATTTGCCACCAAGCGCGTCGTGTACTATCCGGCCGACCAGTTGCGTGTCGAAATTATTTGCCGCACTGAGCTTTTCGTTCAGCACGTTCTTCTGGTCGTTGAGCCCGCTGATCTGTGCGGCCAGGTCTCGCTTCTCGTCACGCAGGCTGGACAGCAGGGTGTCCGACAAAAAGCCGGACCCCAGCACAACTCCTACGGCCAACGCCAGGAAGACGGCGGCCAGCGATAACGCATGTTGGCGTAACGAGATCATCAGGGCACGGTCCTAGGTCACTAGGTGCTGAACCCAGAGGGAGATGTGGTTCCAGTAGTCGGTGACCCAGTGCAGCACTGCGCCGTCAGTGCGTGACACCCACAGGGCGACAATGACGGCGATCAGCATCGTCAGCGCCAACAGCGCGATGGCACCCCCCGAGATGTGGTTGCGGTACAAGGTGGACACCGCCTTGGCGTCCACCACCTTCTCTCCCACCCGGAGCCTGGTCAGGAAGGTGGAGGGATTGCTTTGCGCGCGTGTCCGGTCGAAGAACGTCTCGATGTTGGCGGTGTGGCCGGCGGTTACGAGCAGCGCGGCGCCGTGGTGATCGGCCAGCAGCAGCGCCAGATCGACCGCCGAACCCGCGGCCGGAAAGGTCATCGCCCCGACACCGAGATCCTGAATTCGTTCCAAACCGGGCGCGTGGCCGTCAGCGTCGGCAGGCAGCACGACCTGGGCACCGCACTTGAGGGCTTCGGTGCTGATGTGGTCGGGGTCGCCGACGATGATTTGGGGGCGATAACCCGCCTTGCGCAACAAATCCGCGCCGCTGTCCACACCGATGAGCACCGGCTGGTACTCCTTGATGAACGGCTTGAGGGACCTCAGATCATCGGCGGCGCTGGGCTCGTCGGCGACGATCACCACATGCCGGCGGCGTAGGTCGACGTCGATGTCGGGAATACCGATACCGTCGATCAACAGCGGGCTTTCGCTCTTGATGAACTCAATCGTGTTGCCGGCGAACGCCTCCAGGTGGGCAGCCAGTCCACTCTTGGCCTCTCGCATCAGGTCGGCGATGTCGTGATCGGTGCGTTCGGTACCGCGGACCAGCCTGCGGTCGCCGGAGTACACCCCGCCCTCGTACAGGCGAACCTTGGCGCCGTCCTTGACCTTCTTGAAGATTTCGGGTCCGGTCTCGTCGATCAGGGTGACCCCGTTGTTGACCAGCACCTCCGGACCCATATTGGGATAGCGGCCCGAGACCGACGGTGATGCGTTGACGACGGCGGCGATGTCGGCTTCCACGAGCGCGTCGGCGGTGATGCGGTCCAGATCCAGGACGTCGAGCACCACGATGTCGCCGGGACAAACCCTACGCAGCAATCGGTCAATATTCCGGTCAACCCGGGCGGTGCCGACGAGGCCCGGCCGGGCAGTGTTACGGGACAGCAGGCCTGACATCTTCATGGGGGCGATTCTGTCGGTGAAGCGCGGGCGAGGCGGGGAGGCGCGCCGTAACATCAGCCTCAGAAGTTATCTATAGCCCCATCAGTCACATCTACATAAAAGGTTGGCATCGACTTCGACGCGCGAAGGAGCGCGGTTGTACGGGTTCTGCGGCGTGTCGATGTACTGACACGCTCCCCGCCTACAGCGGAGCGTTAGATCTCGTCATTCTGCGCCGCGTCGAGCAGTTCGCGGGCGTGCGCGCGGCCACTGTCGGATTCGCCCAGTCCGGCGAGCATCCGCGCGAGCTCGGCCACGCGGTCGTCACCGGTGAGGTGCCGCACTCCGCTGGCCCCCTTGGGCCCGGTGCTGTGCACCACCAGATGCACGTCGGCATAGGCCGCAACCTGCGGCAGATGCGTGACCACGATGACCTGATGGGTGCGGGCCAGCCGCGCCAGTCGCCGCCCGATCTGCACCGCGGCCCGGCCTCCGACGCCGGCGTCGACCTCGTCGAACACCATCGTGGTGCCGGCCGCCGACGCCGCCAGCACCACCTCCAGCGCCAGCATCACGCGGGACAACTCCCCACCGGATGCGCTCTTGGCCAGCGGCAGCACCGCTATCCCGCGGTGCGCTGCGAAGCCGAACTCGACGTGGTCGACACCGTCGCCGCCGGCCCGGACCGGTTCGCCGGAGGGCAGCGTCAGTGCGGCGGCGTCATCGTGGTCAGGCGCGAGGTCGGTGGTCACGTCGATGGTGAATTCGGCGTCGGCCATCGCCAGCGCGGACAGTTCCGCAGTCACCTCTTTGGCCAGTCGCTTGGCGGCCTTGCGGCGAATCTTACTGAGATCGACTGCGGCGCAGGATAATTCGCCTGCCAGTTCATCGACCCGATTCGCCACCGCCGCCAGGCCTTCTGGGGAGACGTCGAGTTGCGCCAGGCGTGCCCGCGACTGCGACGCCCACTGCAACACCCCATCGATGTCCGCGGCGTACTTGCGGGTCAAGGTGCGCAGTTGGGCTTGCCGGGCCAGCTTGGACTCCAGCGCACTGGCATCGACTGGCAGCTCGCCCAGGAAGCCGCCGAGTTCGCGGGCCACGTCGACGACCACCGTCAGCGCCTCGCCGACTTGGCCGGCCAACGCCCGCAGCGTCGCATCATCGGTCGATTCCAACGCGGCCCTTGCGCGCCCCAGGCTGTCGGCAGCGCTGTGGCCGGACATATCCGGGTCCTCGAGCGCCCCGGACAGCGCCGCGCGCGCAGCGGCGGTGGCCTCGCGCAGCGTGTCGAGCTCGGAGAGCCGCGAGATATCGGCGACCAGCGCATCGTCTTCCCCGGGTTGGGGGTCGACGGCGTCGATTTCGTTGAGCGCGAACTTCAATCGATCCGCCTCTTGGGCGAGTTCGCGGGCACGGTTCCGGCGGTCGATGAGATCGCGCCGCGCCGACAGCCAGGCATCGCGCAGTTTGCGGTAGCGCTCCAGCGCGGGCCCCGCGGCCGCGAAGCGGTCCAGCGCGCCGCGTTGTTCCTCGGGCCGCATCAGTCGCAGCTGGTCGTTCTGCCCATGCAGGGTGAGTAGCTCGGTGGTAAAACCGCTCAGCGACTTGGCGGGCACACTGCGACCGCCCAGATTGGCGCGCGAAGGCCCGTCGCGGCTGACCGAGCGCAGCGCGATCACGCTGCCGTCCTCATCACGCTCCGCCCCCGACGCGTCCAGCATCTCGTCGAGTCGAGCGCCTGCCGTGTCATCGAGATCGCTTGTGGTGAAACGACCTTCGACGATTGCCCGGTCAGCTCCTGACCGGACCCGGGTAGCGTCGGCGCGGGCACCGCCGAGCAGGTGCAGGCCGGTTACCACCATGGTCTTGCCGGTACCGGTCTCACCGGTCAGCACCGTTAAGCCGCGATCGAATTCGGCGGTGGCAACATTGATGGCGCCCAGCGACTCGATTCGTAGTTCAGTCAGCACCTCAGCCGCGCCGTTACTTTCCGCGCCAACCGGTCACCGGCAACCGGAATTTGCGCACCAAGCGGTCGGTGAACGGCGCGCTGTCCAGGCGCGCCCATCTCACCGGTGTACCACAACGTTTCACCTCGATCCGTCCGCCGGCCGGTACCAGCATTTCGCGGCGGCCGTCGCAGAACACCAGGGCGTCGTGACCGTCCCCTTCTATTTCGATCGCGATTGTGGCATCCGGACTGGTGACCATGGGCCGGCTGAAGAGCGCGTGGGCGTTGTTGGGCACCACCAGAATTGCTTCGAGGTCCGGCCACAGCACCGGGCCGCCCGCGGAGAACGCGTAGGCGGTGGATCCGGTCGGCGTCGACACCAACACCCCGTCGCAGCCGAACGCGGACACCGGCCGGCCTTCGATTTCGACGACTACGCCGAGCACGCCGAGGCGGGGACCCTTTTCCAGGCTGGCTTCGTTGAGCGCCCACCCGTTCTGGATGATGCGGCCCCCTTTGCTCACGGCCACATCGAGCGTCAGGCGGTCCTCCACCCGGTAGTCGCGTGCGACAACATGCTCGAGCACACTGTCGATAGCCTCGGCCTCGGCCTCGGCCTCGGCCAAGAAGCCGATCCGGCCAAGGTTGACGCCCAGCACCGGAATCCCGGCATTTCGGGCCAGTTCGGCGGCCCGAAGGAACGTGCCATCGCCGCCAAGTGACAGCACCAATTCGCAGCCTTCGGCGGCGTGCGGGTCAGCGTCGACCACCTGGATTTCGACGCCCATTGCCCGCATATCGCCGGGAGCCAGGTGCAACGGACCCCTGTCGACCGCCTCTGCGGACAGCACGCGAAGCGCAATACCGTTGTCGCCCAATACTTTCTGTACGCGGTGCGCGGTCTCGGTGGCTTCATCGCGGCCGGTGTGGACCACCATCAGAACGGTGCGGTGAGCGGTTGAAGGAGTCACTGTGGACCTTCGGTTACCGCACGGTGCGCCGCATCCACCAAATCATCATCCGATAACCCCCGATCGGTCTCGGCGCGCAGCCACAGGAAGTATTCGACATTTCCCGACGGACCCGGTAGCGGGCTGGCGGTGACGTCGACGGTGTGCCAGCCCAGCTCCCCGGCGCGCCGCGCGACGGTCAGCACAGCGTCGGCACGCAAGCCGGGGTCGTGCACCACTCCCCCGGCACCGACCTGACCTTTCCCCACCTCGAATTGCGGCTTCACCATGGGAACAATATCCGCGCTCGGCCAAGCACATTTAGCCAGCGCGGGTAACACGGTGCCCAGCGAGATGAACGACAGGTCTGCCACCACCAGGTCGACCCGCCCGCCGATCGCCTCGGGCGACAGGTCACGAGCGTTGGTCCGTTCGATGACGGTCACCCGCGGATCGCAACGCAGCGACCAAGCCAGCTGGCCATATCCCACATCGACGGCAACCACTTCGGCGGCCCCGCGATCCAGCAGAACTTCGGTGAATCCACCCGTCGATGCGCCGGCGTCCAGGCAGCGGCGGCCCGCAACGGGAATCCCGCAGGTGTCCAGAGCACCGATGAGTTTGTGCGCTCCACGCGAAACCCAGCCGCGTTCGCTGTCGTCGGCGACGGTCAGCGCCGCGGTGAAAGCGATGGCGGTGCCCGGCTTGAGCGCCGGCAGGCCGTCGATGCTCACCTTTCCGGCGCCGATCAACTCAGCGGCCTGCTGACGGGATCGCGCGAGGCCGCGCCGAACGAGCTCGGCGTCAACGCGGGCGCGTCGAGACATGCGCGCACTCAGCCCTTCTCCGCCGACTCCAGCGCAGCCAGCAGCACGTCGTGCGCCTCGGAAAGACGGCGTGCGATCTCTTCAAGCTCGGCGAGCCTAAATTCCGGAGGCTCCTTTTCGGGGTTTTCCGGGTCGCCGGGCGCAGGCAGCTGCGCAAGCAGGGCGTCGATTTCAGCGCGAATCTGATCAGGAGCGATAGTCATCGCGTACCTACGTTAGTCGCTGTGCACCAAAGACCAGCGCTGCAGCGCGGCGCGGGCCCGGTCGTCGGCGGCGTCGATGCGCACCGGCAGCCCGTCAAATTCAGCACCCCACACCGCGCTGGCAACCGCGCGGACGACCGACAGCCCGTCCCCGTCGTCGGCGCCATGACCGCTGACCGTTACGGCCTTCTCACCGATGTCGACGCGCCAGGCCGACTGCGGCCCTACCGCGAGCAGCTCCGGGTCCTGGTGCAGCGAGCGTAGATCGTGGCCGACGTAGGTGGGCCTACGGAAGGGCTCGGCGTACACCGCGTCCCGCGCGGAATTGACCCCGGTGAGCACCATCAGGCTGGGCAGCTTGGCCGCGTTGGCGCCCTCGATGTCGGTGTCCAATCTGTCGCCGATTACCAAGGGCGCACGGAAGTCCCCTCTGGCCACCGCGTCCGTCAGCAGTGCGGGGGCCGGTTTGCCCGCGACCCGCGGCTCGGTGCCGGTGGCCGCCCGCAGTGCGGCCACCATGGATCCGTTCCCCGGCAGCAGGCCGCGCTCGGTGGGCAGCGTGAGGTCGACGTTGGCCGCCACCCACAGCGCGCCGGCCCGGATGGCCAGAGTGGCCTCGGCGAGATCCGGCCAGCTGACGGTCGTGGAGAGGCCCTGGACGACGGCAACCGGGTTGTCGTCATACCGGCGCACCGGACGCAGACCGACTGCGGCGATCTCGTTGGCCAATGCTTCGGTGCCCACGATCAGCACTCGTGATTCGGGAGGTAGCTGATCGGCCAGCAGGCGGGCCGCGCTTTGGGCACTGGTGGCGACATCGTCGGCGGTGGCGGTGAAGCCGAGTTCGGTCAGATGCGCCGCGACCTCGTCGGCGCTGCGGGAAGCGTTGTTGGTGACGAACAACGTGCGGCTGCGCACCTCAGCCAGGGCCTGCACCGCGCCTTCGGTTGGCCGGCGGCCGCGAAACGCGGTCCCATCCAGGTCTACCAGCAGGCAGTCATATTGCTGCGCAATGCTTTTCACTTAATTCGACCCGTCACGTCAGCCAAGCCCGCTGACCCGATCTTCGGCATCGGTGACGCCTTCGAGATCGGCGGCCGCGGAGCGCAGGAACCATTGCATCGCCTCGTCGTCAAGGCCGAGTGCCAGCAGCGTGTCCGCGTAGGCGTAGAACAACCGCGCTGCCGTCGAACCCTTGCGGCTCGGGTCCAGTTGCGGCGTGTTCAGGACGGTCAGCGCCTGCTCCAGCTGCCCGAGATCCGCGCGCGCGCCGGCGGCAACGATGCGCAACTCGTCGGCGTCGTCACCGCTGAGCTGGGCCGCCTCGGGTCCGCGCGCCAGTTCGATCGCCCGCTCCGGACGGCCAAGTCCGCGTTCGCAATCGGCGATGAGGGCAAGCAGGGAGGACTTGCTGCCCATCCTGCGGGCAGCGCGCAATTCGGCGAGCGACTGGGCCCAATCACCGCAGTGGTAGGCGGCTATTCCGACCGCCTCACGAATTGCGGCGATCCGGCTGGACCGGGCCCGCGCCGCGCGGGCGTGACGCAACGCGGCCTCCGGATCTTCGTCGAGCAACTCACCGGCAGCGACCAGGTGGCGCGCCACCGCGTCGGCCGTGGTGCGGTCCAAAGTGCTCAGTTCGCGCCGGACTTCCGGCGCCAGCTGTCTGGCTTCCACGCCGGGCGGTATCGGCGGCTCGTCGCGCGGCCCGCGATCGCCTTGGGAATTTCGGTCGGAACTACTCTGTGGCTGGGCCGGCCGGGCACGGCCCGGTCCCGACCAGCCGCCGGATGCCGACCGCGGTCGTCGGTCACTGCCGGGACCGTGCCTGTCGTCGACCACTCTGCTGAGAATACGGGCACCCCGGCGCTAGTACGCCGAGAGCCGATTCTGCAGCAGCGGCGCCATCATCGCCGGACAGTACGTCGCGACCGCGACTACGGTGAACACGCCCGCCGCATCGGAGGACAGGCCACTACGGTCTTCCATTTCCGAAGCAACCGAGTAGAACGACCCACCCGGCGCGATCAGCATCGGGCACACCGACTGCCCCAGCGCCGTTGCGCTCGCCGGATGGGGGTACGAGATACCGGCATTGCTGAGAGCCGTCAGGAATGCATTGCCCAGCATGTCGGCGCGGATGGGTGCCGCCAGTGTCGCGGCCAGGGCGGTCAAGCCCGCGGTCACTCCCAGGAACCGTAGGAGGGTCGACTGCGCGCGTGTTGGGCACATCATCGTGACAACCCTGGTCAACGAGGGTCACAGCCACAGCACGGTGCGATAAAAGTTCGTGCACTAACGCGTTTTGCAACCGCCGGCTAGCCGGCCACGCGTTCCACACCGGCGATGGTGCGTTTGCCGCGGCGCAGCACCAGCCATTTGCCGTGCAGGAAGTCCGAGGGCTGTGGCGTCCATTCGTCGCTGTCGATGCGAGTGTTGTTGACCGAAACGCCGCCTTCGCTGATCGTGCGTCGCGCGGCTCCCTTGCTGGCCGACAGGCCGCTGGCCACCAAGAGGTCGACGATCCCGTCGGGTCCACCGGGTTTGAGTTCGGCGACCGAGGTCTCGCGTAACGCCGCCGCGAGCGTCGCCTCGTCCAAGCGGTCCAGTTCGCCCTGCCCGAAGAGCGCCCGGCTGGCGTGCTCGACCGCCTCGGTGGCCGCTTCGCCGTGCACCAGAACGGTCAGTTCGCGGGCCAGCCGTCGTTGGGCGGCACGTTGCTGCGGACGTTCGGCCGTCGCCTGTTCCAGCTCGCCCAGCTCGTCGGCCGACAAGAAGGTGAACCACCGCAGGTACCGGATCACATCGGCGTCGGCCGTATTGAAGAAGTACTGATACCAGGCATAGGGGGTGGTCAGCTCCGGGTCGAGCCACAAGCTGCCGCCGCCGGTGGATTTGCCGAACTTGGTGCCGTCGGCGGCAGTCACCAGCGGGACGGTGAGCGCATGCACTGTCGCGCCGAGTTTCTGGCGGACCAGGCGGACCCCGGCAATGATGTTGCCCCACTGATCGGAGCCGCCGATCTGCAGTGTGCAGCCGTGGCGCCGGTGCAATTCGACGTAGTCGTTGGCCTGCAGCAGCATGTAGCTGAACTCCGTGTAGGAGATGCCCTCGCCCTCCAGCCGCCGCCGGATGGTGTCGCGATCCAGCATGACGTTGACCGAGAAGTGCTTGCCGACGTCGCGCAGGAACTCGATCGCCGACATTTCGCTCGTCCAGTCCAGGTTGTTGACGACGATGGCGCCGGTCGGCGAAGCGTCGAAATCGACAAAGCGTTCCAGCTGTCCGCGTATCCGCCCGGTCCATTCGGCGACCGTGTCCGCTTCGTTGAGGCTGCGCTCACCGACGTCACGCGGGTCACCGATCATGCCGGTGGCGCCGCCGGCGAGCACGATCGGACGATGGCCCGCGCGCTGGAACCGACGCAACGCCAGCAGCGGCACCAAGTGTCCGGCATGCAGGCTCGACGCGGTGGGGTCAAAGCCGGCGTAGACCGTCATAGGCCCGTGCTGCGCTTCGGCGGCCAGCGCATCAAGGTCGGTGGACTGCGCGATCAACCCGCGCCAGCCCAGCTCATCGAGGATCATGCCCCCGATCCTTCCAAAATCGATCCCGCTCAGTCGCTGGCACCCGGCGCCGGCGCCCGGGGGCTGCGGCGGTACGCCGAGACTTCCAGTCGGCCCGCAAGCCACAATCGCCACGGCCGGTCGGCGGCCTGGCTGACTCCGACGCGGGGACCGGACACGGCGGTCAGCGGCTCGGTCAGTTCCAGGGTCACCGGGCTGTCGGGGTCAAATAAGTCAATTCCATTGTCGTCCATGGCAATTCCCATAGCCGAACACAAATTACCCGGACCCCGCGCCAGCGCTGCGGCGCGGACCAACTCACCGCGGCGGGCGCGCGCAATGTCGGTGCCGTCCTCCATAGCGGCGGCCCGCAGCAGGACAGCCGCAGCGGTCCCGTCCGGCCCACACGAGACATTCGCGCAGACATGGATCCCGTGGCTGCGATAGGTGTAGAGCCGGCCTGGGGGCCCGAACATCACGGCGTTCCGGCCATTGAGGCCGCGATAGGAGTGGGCCGCGGCATCTGGCCATGGGCCGTCGGGAACCCCGCCGTAGGCCTCGACCTCGACGATGACGGCACGCACGCCGCGTCCGGTGAGGGTGGCGCCGAGCAATCGGTGCGCGGCCTCGACCGGGTCGACTAACAGCCGGCCTGCAGCCGCGCCTCGGCCAAATCGCCCTCCGGCCTCGACCACATCAGATCCTGAGTGTTCTTTTCTCCTAACCCACCGAACCTACCGGCACCACAAACATGGCAGTATCCCGGTTGCCGCATGTCGAAGGAGCTCAAGTAATGCATGCGATCGACCCTGCCGCCACCGCGTGGCTGCTGGCCAGCACCGCACTGGTCCTGCTGATGACCCCTGGCCTGGCCATCTTCTACGGCGGCATGGTCCGCACCACCGGGGTGCTCAACATGATCATGATGAGCTTCATCTCCATACCGCTGGTCACGGTGGCATGGTTATTGGTCGGCTACACCATCGCGTTCTCCGAAGATGGGGCGGGCGGGCTCGTCGGCAACCTCAGACATATCGGGATGCTCGGCATCACCCCCGACACCGCCCACGGCGCGGTTCCCGAACTGCTCTATGCCACGTTCCAGTTGACGTTCGCGATCATCACGGCCGCCCTTGTCAGCGGCGCGATCGCCGACCGCGCCAAGTTCGCAGCCTGGATGGTGTTCGTCCCGGTGTGGGCGATCGTCGTGTATTCGGTTGTTGCGCACTGGGTGTGGGGGCCCGATGGCTGGTTGGCCAAGCTGGGCGTGCTCGACTACGCGGGCGGCCTCGTCGTCGAGATCGTCTCGGGTTCCTCTGCTCTGGCTCTGGTGCTGGTGCTCGGGCCCCGCATCGGCTTCAGGAAAGACGCCATGCGGCCGCACAATCTGCCGTTCGTTTTGCTCGGCGTCGGGCTGCTGTGGTTCGGCTGGTTCGGGTTCAACGCCGGTTCTGCTTTGGCCGCCAACGGAACTGCCGCGGCCATCTTCCTCAACACGCTCGTTGCTGGCTGCCTCGGCATGCTCGGCTGGCTCTCGGTCGAACAGATCCGCGACGGCAGACCCACGACGTTCGGCGCGGCATCCGGTGTTGTCGCCGGCCTCGTCGCCATCACTCCGTCGTGCGGAACCGTCAACACGCTCGGCGCGGCGGTCGTCGGTCTCGCGGCGGGTATCGTGTGCTCGTTCGCGGTGGGGATGAAATTCCGTTTCAACTACGATGATTCACTCGATGTGGTCGGTGTGCACTTCGTCGGCGGCGTTGTCGGTGTGTCATTGATCGGGCTGCTTGCCACGGCGGTCATGACGTCGGGTCCGCAGGGCCTCTTCTACGGGGGCGGCTTCACCCAACTAGGCAAGCAGGCGCTCGCGATCGTCGCCGTCGCACTCTATGCGTTCGTCGTGTCGTTCGTTCTCGCGAAGCTGATCGATCGGGTGGTGGGCTTCCGGCTCAGCGCAGAAGACGAGACCACCGGTGTCGATCTCACGCAGCACGCCGAAACCGCCTACGCCGAAGGCGTGCACGGACATCTGCCGTTGCGCCGCCCGGGATTCGACGAACGCTGAACCCGTTCGCCGTCCAGTGTGAAATCCACGACGCCGCAGCGGCGTGTCGCGTCGTGGATTTCACGTTCGCGGCGTTGTCCGGGTGACCCTTGACAATCCCCGCGCGCGGGTGAATATTCATCACATGATGAGTTCATCGAGTGATGAATTACTACGCAATGGTGTCGAGCCGGCCGTCAGCATCGAGCACCTGCGGGTAGTCCGCGGCAAACTGCCCGCGGTGCAGGACCTTTCCGTCCAGATCGCGCGCGGCACGATCACCGGCCTGCTCGGCCCTTCCGGCTCCGGTAAGACCACACTGATGCGTTGCATCGTCGGGACCCAGATCATCACCGGAGGCTCTGTGGCAGTGCTGGGCCACCCGGCTGGGTCGGCCCCGCTGCGACGACGGGTTGGCTACATGCCGCAAGACACGACGGTCTACAACGACCTGCGGGTGATCGACAACATCCGTTACTTCGCCGCGCTGTACGGCGTGAACGGAAGCGCCGCCGAAGAGGCCATCGGGGCGGTTGACCTGCAGGACCAACGCACCGCTTACTGCGCCAACTTGTCGGGCGGGCAGCGCGCCCGGGTGTCTTTGGCCTGCGCGCTGGTCTGCCACCCCGACCTCCTGGTGCTCGACGAGCCGACCATCGGACTCGACCCCGTGCTGCGTGTCGACCTATGGGATAAGTTCACCGCCCTCGCATCGGCCGGCACCACGTTGCTGGTGTCCAGCCATGTCATGGACGAGGCCGATCACTGCGACGATCTGCTGCTGATGCGCGATGCGCGACTTCTGGCCCACACGACGCCGAACCGATTACGAGAGGACACCGGATGCACGTCACTGGAGGAAGCGTTTCTGTCCATCATCCGGCACACCACCGTGCCCGCAGCCGGCTGACGCTGCAAGGCTACCTGGCCACGACGGCCCGGATCCTGCGCCAGCTCGCCGCCGACCGCCGCAGCATTGCGATGATCCTGCTGGTGCCAGTCCTGGTCATCACGCTGATGTACTTCATGTTCGAAAGCGTCCCGCACCGGCCGGGCACGCCGGCGCCGTTCAACACCGCGTGCCTGATTCTGCTGGGCCTTTTCCCGTTTTTCCTGATGTTCATCATCACCTCGATAACGATGCAGCGCGAACGGGCCTCAGGAACGTTGGAGCGCATCCTGACCACGCCGCTGCGAAAGCTCGACCTGCTGGCGGCCTATGGGAGCGCATTCTCGATCGCGGCGGCAGCCCAGGCCGTTTTGACTTGCATCGTGTCGTTCTGGCTCCTCGGCTTCGAGACGGTGGGTAGCCCCGTGTGGGTGTTCGTGATCGCGATCGTCAACGCCGTGCTGGGTGTCGGGCAAGGTCTGCTATGTAGCGCGTTCGCCCGCACAGAGTTTCAGGCCCTGCAGTTCATACCGATGGTGGTCGTGCCGCAGCTGCTGCTGGCCGGCATCATCGTCCCCCGCGCGCTGATGCCGCACTGGCTGCAGTGGATCAGCAACGTGATGCCGGCCAGCTACGCGCTGGAGGCCCTCCAGCAGGTGGATGCGCATCCGGAACTGACCTACATCGCGGTGCGCGACATCGTCGTGGTGCTGGGTTTCGCGATCGCGGCGCTGTGCCTGGCCGCGGCGACGCTGCGGCGACGGACGCCCTAGCGTGACGGCCACCAACACCGGGCGCAGGCGGCCCGGGCGACCGGCCGGGAACTCCGATACCCGGGATCGAATCCTGGCTAGTGCTCGAGATCTCTTTGCCCGCAACGGGATTGGCAATACCTCGATACGTGCGGTGGCCGCGGCAGCGGGCGTCGATTCCGCGTTAGTGCATCACTACTTCGGCACCAAGGAAAAACTGTTCGCCGCAGCCGTTCGCATCCCGATCGACCCGATGGACGTCATCGGCCCGTTGCGCGAAGTGCCCGTCGAGGAACTCGGCTACAAACTGCCATCAATGTTGTTGCCGCTCTGGGATTCTGAGATGGGTGCGGGAGTCATTGCCACGCTGCGGTCAATCCTGGCCGGGTCGGAGGTCAACCTGTTTCGCTCGTTCATCCAAGATTTGATCGCGGTCGAAGTGGGTACCCGCGTCGACAATCCCCCGGGAAGCGGAATCGTCCGCATCCAGTTCGTCGCGTCGCAGCTGGTGGGCGTGGTGATGGCCCGCTACATCCTGCAATTGGAGCCGTTTGCGTCGTTGCCGGCTGAGCAGATCGCGCGAACCATCGCGCCGAACCTGCAGCGCTACCTCACTGGGGATTTGCCGGATGGCTTCGCGCCATGAGCCGGGCGTGCTCGTTGTCATCGACGTCGCGGGCCTCGTCGATCAGCAACACCGGGATGCCGTCTTCGATGCGGTAGGCGCGACGCAGCCGTGGGTTGTAGAGCAACTGGCCTTCGCCGGCCCCGCCTTCCTGGGAGACCAGCATCAAAGGACCCCGGTCAGCCGGGCACACCAGAATGCTCAGCAGCGAATCGTCAACCATCAGTGCCCACCGCTCAGCTCGGACCGCACTGCGGGAGTCAGCCGGCGGAACTGGTTGCTGTCCGCGTCGAAATACCACGCTTGGCGTCTCGACTTGGGAATTCCGGCCGCGCGCAGGGCACTCGCGGTCGGACGGTAGGTCGCACTCAGCGTCATCTCGGGGACCACGTGCACAACGTCGGGTCCCAGCCCGATGGGTATCTTGGCAACGGCTTCGGTCAGGTCGGCCGCCGTGATGCTGGCTCCGGGAAGCAGCGTGACCGCCGAGACCGCCACCTCCTGGCCACCCACTGGCACGTTGTAGGTTACCGCGAGGTCGACACCGTTAATGCCGCCCAGCGCGTCGGTGACCGGCTCGGCAAAGACCAAGCCGCGCCCGGTGTGGACCACTGAGCCACGCCTGCCCGCCAGCCAGTAATCCCCGTCTTCGTCGCGGTAGAACAAATACTCGGTGGATATCCAGGTGTCGCCCGCAGCGAAGACTCCTCGCTTGACCGACGCCGTCGGATCGATGGGGCCGTTGGACGCGGCGAGCAGCACCCCCACCTGCTTGGCTTCGGCGACCTGCACGAAGCCGCGGTCGTTCTCCAGGATCAGGTCGTGCTCGGCGTCGTAGGCACCCAGCTCGATACGCCCGACCCCGGGCAGCGGACGGCCCTTGCTGCCGATCTTGGCGCCCGACACGTTGGCCAGCACCGCTTGTCCGTCGGTGGTGGCGAAGAACTCGACGACGCGAGCGGGCTCGAACGCGTCGACGACCCGCGCCCACAGTCCGGTCGGCATGCCGGAACCGATGAACAGTCGCACCGGATGATTGCCGTGCAGCACAAACGCCGGATCGTCGACGACCTCGCAGAGCATGGCCCAGGTGTAGGACACCACTGTGACGCCGTACTGCCTTACCTCTTGGACGAAGCGGTCCCGGTCCAGGCCGCGGGACAGTGCGATGCGGGCACCGCCGACCACCGCGCCGCCGAGGCTCACCAGCAGCGCCGACTCGTGGTGCAGCGGCGTCAAGCAGTACACGGTGTCGCGGCGGTCCAGGGCGGCCGTCGAGGCGGTCCCGAAGGCCGACACCGCCCAGCGATAGTTGGTGATCTGCTTGGCCACCAGCTCGCCCCCGGCCGCGCTGAACGCGATGAACGCCAAATCGCGGGCCAGCCCCGGGTTGGGCCGATACCACCCCGGCAGCTCGACGGCATCCGGGTCGATCTGCTCCATGTCGATGACGTCGGAGTCCCCGGGCAGGTGCAGATCCCGTGACTCGCCACCTCCCAGAACCAGAACCTGCCGCGACATTTGACGCGCGGCATCGAGGTTGGTGGGATCGGTCAGGATCTCGGTCACTCCCCCGAGCCGGACCGACGCGGCCAGATCGATATCTGGCTTCATCACTACGGCGACCGCGCCCAGCCGCGACAACGCGGCGATGGCGACCAGCGCGCTGGGCCGCGTCTCCATCAGAACGCCTACGCGGTCGCCCTGACGTACCCCGACTTGGATCAGACCGCGAACGACGTTGTTGATGCGCCGGTTCACGGCCTCGTAGGTGTGCACGCGCCCGTCGAACAGTAGGAATTCGCCCTGCGGCACGTCGTGCGCCTGCTCGTCGATGATGCGGCCCAGCGAAATGCGGCTGTGGTCGTTGAGCTGTCCCAACCGGGCCAGTCGCGGCAGCGTCCGGTAGGTCTCTACGGCCAGTGTGCGCATGGATTTGTTGGCCGTAACGACCGTGTTGGCCGCGCCGCGAGCCAGCGCCAGCGCCGCCTCGGAGGCTTCCCCGATGCCGTGCGCGACCCGGGAGCTCAACGCGACACCGCTGTCGGTGTGCTCGGCGGGCTGATCGGCCATCAGGTCGATGCTGTCCGGCTTGTCGCCGCCGGTGGACAGCCACTTCACCCATTCGGCGACGGTGGGCCAGCTTTGCTGCGCCGCCTTGGATCCGACGACTAGACCGAAATGTCCTGTGCGGATGAGGCATTCGTAGACCTCGGCGTTCGGCGCCGCCCGCCGGATGCCGCGCACCGACGCCGGCTGGCCGATGTCGTCAACCTCGCCGACGAAAGCCAGCACCGGGCAGGTGATGTCGGTGAGCGTGACCATCTGCCCGTTGACGGCGAAACCGCCGGTCATCATTCGGTTGTGGGCAATGAACTGTTTGAGCAGCTCGGAGACCGCCGGGCCCGACCAGGCGATCCAGCCTTCGGACTCAAGGAATCTGCGTTGCTGTTCGCGTGGCAGCAGGGCCTCACGGTCGTGCAGCTGACGCACGAAGTCGACCCGGGCCTTGGCGGTCTTGAGCGGATCCATCATCTGAAAGCCGGTGCGCGCCAACCAGCTTGGGATGTCCAGCCAGTTAAAGACGTGATCGGCCATGAAATTCGCGGCGGCCGCGCCGAAGTTCGCCGGGATGCCCATAGGCAACGCGGCCAGGGTGTCCACCGGGGAACCGAATGCCACAATGCTGGCGATGTTCTTCGAACGCCGGTAGGCCGCGGCCTGGTAACAGAACATCCCGCCCTGCGAGTAGCCGACCAGGTGGACATCGTTGCCGGTGGCGTCCTTGACCGTGTCGATCGCATGACTAAGCGCGACGATGTGGTCGGCCAGGGTGCGGCGCATGCCGCCTTCGACCTTGTCGGGTGAGCCGAAGTCGATGACCCAAGGATCAAGCCCGTCGGCGTGCAGGATCCCCACCGCACCGTCCTGACGAGTGACGTCCCACATGTCCGCCGACATCATCATCGGATGGACCATGAGCACAGGCGGGCCCACTGGCGGCTGGCCAGGGCGGCTGCCCGGTGGGAAATACCGTCGAAGCTTGTACATCGGTACGCTCTCGACGGTTTGGGACGGCGACGGGACGCTACCGGTTTCCAAGCCCCCTAGTCGCAAGACCTCCAGCCCGTTCTGCGCCGTAGCGATCAGCCGCTCGACCGGTTGTGTGACCATCGAAAAATTGAGATCCATCGCTGCTCCCTGACTCTTGACAGCTTGGACATCATGGCACATCAGGGCGCTGCGCGGTTTTGGTCAGGGTGTTCGCCGTCAGGATTGTTGTCCGCAGCTAGAAGGGCGGCGGCTCGTCGTCGTCCGGTGTTGGCGGCCCGGTCTGTGCGGCTTGGGCGGCTAATCCGGTTTGGCGGTTGTGTCGGCGTTCGGTAGCGACGCGGTGTACCCGGTTTTGCGCCCGGGTCCCGATGCGCAGCGGCATCATCGCGGTCCGGTCGCTGCAGCGCTCGGCGCCAGGCATCGCGCGGGCAGGCAGGTTACCGGTTGGTGCGCACAGGTAGGGGAACAGCAGGGCGCTGCCGGGAGTGGTGACGTAGGTGTGCCCGCCAGGCAGAGTCCAGATCACCGTGCCGTTGGGCAGCTGTTGGTCGCGCCACCCCCAAAACGTCTTCATCAAATGATGACTGCGCATAAAAAGGCTCTAGCCTCGTTTCTGGTGCAGCCGATCGGATGGGGATCCATGGCTTCCGCTCGTTGTGGCGCTCGGCCCTGGCTGCGAAATAACATGCCTGCATGACCCACCCAGGACATGGGCAGCCGGTACCGCTTTATCAGCTGCCGCCGACTGCCGCAGCGGTCAAACCGCGCAACCGCGCGGCTGCTGTGGCGCTGATCTTGGCGTTGCTAGCCTGGCTGGCCGCAGCGCTTGGCATCTGGCTTATCGTGGCCAGCCACCCGAACGGATGCCACGTCGACAAGCCACTGCTCGATGCTGGATCGTGGTGCGTGCTTCTCGGCGGGCTGTTAAACGCCGGTGCGGGCGTGACCGGGCTGGTCAGCCGCGGTAAGCCAAGTGCGCGCGGCGCTTACCGCACTATGGGGGTGGCTGCAATGGTGATGGGCGGGGTCGGCGTAATGATTTTACTCGTGTTCTTCATCGAGAATACCCGTACGGAATTGCGGGTAGCGGTAGAGGAAATCGACCCAATCGGCGATGCGCTGCCACTCCCGCTGGGCCCCCTGTGCTGAGCCGGTCGGTCTAAGGTGACCAGGGCCTAACCCGCAAGGTTCACTGGCCCGAACCCCACGCCAAGTTGAAGTGTTCTTTTGCCAATCGCTAGTGAAGCCGGCAAAGGCACTTGAGGTTCGACGCGTGGGTGGCTCCCCCCAAGAAACGAATCTCAAGCTGCGCGAGTTCGCTCACCGCTTCCTGGATGCTTTGGCCAGCATGGCGTCGGCCGAGACGCGAAAGCAAATCGACCAGGCCTTGCTCAATCTCGAATAATGCCGCTACCGCGCCCGTCGGGGCCCGCATCGTCGCCGCCGCTAAGGTCGATTGCGCCGCTTCTCCCGGGCCGCACGGCCAGCATCGTCGCCGCCGCTAAGGTCGGGCCAGTGGCGCACCTACTGGGAGCTGAGTCAATACACCTCGAGTATCCGACTCAGGTCGTATTCGAGTCGGTCACACTCGGAGTCAACGACGGCGCGCGCATCGGCATTGTCGGGCGAAACGGGGACGGCAAGTCCAGCCTGCTGGGTCTGCTGACCGGTCAGCTCCAGCCCGACTCCGGCCGGGTCACCCGGCGCAGCGGGTTGCGGGTCGGCGCGCTGAGCCAGGCGGACACCCTCGACTCGGACCGCAGCGTCGGCTGGACGCTGGTCGGCAACCAGGCCGAACACCAGTGGGCAGGTGACGCGCGGGTTCGCGATGTGGTCGGCGGGCTGGTGTCCGACATCGCTTGGGATGCGACGGTTGCCCCCCTCAGCGGTGGCCAGCGCCGACGGGTGCAGCTCGCCAGGTTGCTGATGGGCGACTGGGACGTCATCGCACTCGACGAGCCCACCAACCACCTCGACATCGAAGGCATCACCTGGCTGGCCGGCCATCTCCAACAACGCTGGGCCCGCAACACTGGCGGGCTGCTGCTGGTGACACACGACCGCTGGTTTCTCGACGAAGTCGCCACCACCACATGGGAGGTGCACGACGGAATCGTCGAGCCGTTCGACGGCGGGTACGCGGCGTATGTGCTGCAGCGCGTCGAGCGGGATCGCCTGGCCGCCACGGCCGAAGCCAAGCGGCAAAACCTGATGCGCAAAGAGCTGGCCTGGTTACGTCGCGGCGCACCGGCGCGGACCTCAAAGCCCAAGTTCCGGATCGAGACCGCGAACCAGCTGATCGCCGACGTACCACCGCTTCGCAATACCGTCGAGTTGGCCAAATTGGCGACCGCTCGGCTCGGAAAGGACGTCATCGATCTGCTCGACGTGTCGGTCTCGTTCGACGGCCGCCCGGTGCTGCGCGATATCGAATGGCGGATTGCCCCGGGGGAACGTACCGGCATCGTCGGAGCCAATGGCGCCGGGAAGTCGACCCTGCTGGGATTGATCGCCGGCACTATTGCGCCGGATTCGGGGCGCGTCAAGCGGGGCAAGACAGTCCGGCTGGCGGTGCTCGACCAGCAGGGCGATGCGCTGGCGGCACTCGTCGGTGACCGGATCGCCGATGTGCTGGGCACACTGCGCGGCGGCTATCAAGTTGACGGGCGTGAGGTCACTCCGGCCCAGCTGTTGGAGCGACTCGGGTTCGCCCGCGGCCAGCTGTCCGCGCGAGTCGGTGATCTCTCCGGGGGTGAACGACGGCGGTTGCAGCTGATGCTCACGATGTTGTCCGAGCCCAACGTGTTGCTCCTCGACGAGCCGACCAACGACGTCGACACCGACATGCTGACCGCCATGGAGGATCTGCTCGACTCCTGGGCGGGCACCTTGATCGTCGTCTCACACGACCGATACCTGCTCGAGCGGATCACCGATCAGCAGTACGCGATTCTCGACGGCCGGCTGCGGCATCTGCCCGGCGGCATCGACGAATATCTCCGGCTGGCTGCCAGTCGGACGACCACAGCACCTGCCGAGCCGTCGCCCGCCGAGCCGCAAGCGATGTCCGGAGCGCAGCGACGTGCCGCCGAAAAAGAACTGGCCGCCGTCGACCGTCAGCTCGCGCGCTTGGCCGACCGGATCAAAGACAAACACGACGAACTGGCTGAACATGATCAGTCAGACCACGTCGGCATTACCCGGCTGACTCAGGAGCTGCGCAGCCTGGAGGACGAGGTTGCCACGACGGAGAGCCGCTGGCTGGAGCTCTCGGAGATGCTCGAATAATCGCATCGCGTATTCCGGCCCATTTGAAACGGTGGCATGTATCGGCTCGAACACGACCGCGTCCGAGGGAACCTACCGGTGGATCGCCGAGTTGGAGAGCCGACCGCAAAGCAGCCGGTTTCGGTTCGTCAACCTAGGGGTGGGTGGTGATCTGTCGAGCGCATTACGCAAAGGTTGCGGCAGGAAACCGATGTGAGGATCGCGCTGAGTTCCCTTGCGCCGGTGGGAGAAGACCCGCATTCCCAAAATCCCGTTCAGTCGCAGCTGAATGACCTGTGCGCTGCCTATAACGACGTGATCCGGGCGGTCTCGTCGCGGGAGGGGACGGACTACATCGAGTTCTATGAAGCTTTCGCAGATCAGCTGAACCGCTCGAAGACCGTCAAACCTTTACCCGGTTCTCTTTTGCGTCCTTCTACCGCGACTATCTGGTCCGGGAGATGATCCTGCGGCACGGTTTCGACGAGATCTCCCGGAGCAACGGGTGGCAGTTCCACATCGACGGGATTCATCTCAACACCCGGGGCGGCCGGATTCTGGCGGAAGCCGTTCAGCGGTTCCTGGACTCAGTGCGAGGCGAGCCGAGCCGGGACTGACTGTCGAGGTCAGCGACTCAGTGCCAGCGCAGGAGCACCAGTTCGGAAGAGAACCCGGGACCCATCGCGAGCATCAGCCCAGGGCTTCCGCTGGACGGCGGTTTGGCGATGGTGTCCCGCAAGATGTGCAGCACCGAAGCCGACGAGAGGTTGGCGATCTCGCCCAGCGAGCGCCAGGTCAACTCGAGCGCCTCCGGGGGCAGGTCGAGGCACTTGGTGATCGCGTTGATGACTTTGGGACCACCGGGATGACTCACCCAAGCGCCGATGTCCTCCTTGGTCAGCCCGTGTGTGGCGAGGAACCCGTTGACGTCTTCGCCCAGGTACCGGTCGATCACGTTTGTGAGCTCAGGGTTCAGCACAGGCTGGAGTCCGGCCGGACTGACGTTCCAGCCCATGATGTGCAGCGATTCGGGATACAGACGGCTGCGCGAATCCACAATGTCGGGTCCGCCCGGCTTCACTTGTTCGGCGCGACGTTCGCCAACGGCCACCACCGCGGCCGCTCCATCGCCGAACATCGCGGTCCCGACCAAGCCCGACACGGTTGGCTTGACCGCCGGGAAGGTCAGCGAGCAAAGCTCGACCGACACCAGGACCGCGACGCCGTCGGGCGCGCCACGCAGATAGTCGTGCAGCCGCGCCACGCCCGCCGCGCCGGCCACGCAACCCAGGCCGAACAGCGGCATCCGGCGCACATCCCGGCGCAAGCCGAGTCGCCCGGCAATCCGGGCATCCAGCGACGGCACCGCAACCCCGGTGATCGTCGTGGTGGCGATCATGTCGATGTCTTGCGGTTGCAGGTTCGCCTCGTCAAGGGCACCCAGCAGCGCCTCGCAGCCAAGTTCCACGGCGTTTTCGATGAAGATCTCGTTGGCCTCGCCGAAGTCGGTCAGCGACGGGTATCTCTCCAACGGCAGGACGAAGTGGCGACTGTTGACCTTGGCGGCGCCGTGCAGACGCCGAACAATTTCTTCGTGCTCCTTTAACCCGGGGAACTCGACGAACTGGTCGGTGATCTCGCTTTGGCTGTAACGATGCGGTGGCAACACGCCGAACACACCCGCGATTACGCTCATGCCCTGCTCTCTTTGCTGCTCACCAGACGTGACTTCCCCTGATGCCGCAAGTCTAGGCCGTCCATTGTGGTCTCGCAAAAGTTCCGCCTATTCAACATATGTCGTATTGTGCCGCGTAATCGGTCCTGCCAGCGCGGATTTCGTCACTCAACGTCCTCCTCCTCATCGTATACGTTAAGCGCCATCGCGATTAAAGCGTCAGGGCTTAAAGAGTCGATGATGTCACCGCTGACGGTCGGATCGGGAAGACCATTTTGCGGCCCCCCAGCGAGAATCAACAGTTTGTCGAGCAATCCAGTTCTTCGAAGGTCGCTCAGCGGAATCTTTCTCAGCGACGACCAGATCTTCTCATCGTCTGATTCGTCGTGATCGTCATGCAGCAGTTGCTGACGGAGATGATCGGCCAGCGCTGTGGGGGTGGGATAGTCAAAAACCAGTGTTCGCGACAAGACTAGCCTGGTATCTGTTTTCAGACGGTTGCGCAGCTCGACCCCGGTCAGTGAGTCAAAGCCGAGATCGCCGAAGGCGCGCTCACGATGGATGGCGCGGCCGCCCGGATGTCCCAAGACGGCCGCCGCGTGCTCGCAAACCAACTCGACCAGCTGCCGATGCTGCTCCTCGGGGGACAGCCCGCGCAATTGTTCGGCCAGGTCCGGTGACTGACTTACGTTTGCAGGCAGGGCATCTGACCAGGATCCAATCCAAAATGGCTGTCGCACAAAGCCATACGTTGGCAGCTCCACACGACGCGCCCCTAAGCCGGTGAACACGGCCGGCCAATCCACGGTCACGCCGGCGGTGAACAAATGTCCGGCCGCGCTGAGCAGCGAATCGATTTCGGGCCGGTCCTTGGGCATGGTAACCACCGAAACCGGCTGATCGGTGGTCAGCGATTGATCCACCGCTGCGCTCAAACCACCACCCGGACCCACCTCGAGAAAGACCGCTACCCCCAACGCCTCGGCGGCGTACACCCCGTCGCAGAAACGCACCGGTTGGCGCACATGCTCTACCCAGTATTGTGCTGACCCGTACCCAGGCCCGGCCAGCCGGCCAGACACGTTGGAAACCAAACCAATCCGGGGCTGCCGGGCCTCGACGTCGGCCACCAGGTGGGCGAATTCTTCCAGCATCGGTTCCATCAACACTGAATGGAACGCGTGCGAGACTGCCAGCCTATGCACTCGCCGACCCGTCGCCGCCAACCGATCCGCGATGACACCGACCACGGCTTGCTCACCGGAAAGCACCACCGAATTGGGGCCATTGACCGCCGCGATACCGACACCCTCGCTCAGCAACGGCGCCACCTCGGCCTCACTGGCGGTCACCGCCACCATGACCCCGCCGACGGGCAACTGAGCCATCAACCGGCCCCGAGCCGCCACAATCTTTGACGCATCTTGGACTGACAGCACGCCTGCCACGCACGCCGCGGCAATCTCCCCCACCGAATGACCCATCACCACATCAGCTGTCACACCCCAGGACCGCCACAACGACGCCAGCCCCAGCTCAATGGCGAACAACGCCGGCTGCGCAAACTCGGTATTCTCCAACGCGTCTGGGTCACCACCCCAGATCACTTGCTTGAGCGGCACCCGCAGCTGATCGCCCAACGCCGCGGCGGCTTCGTCGAACGCCCGCGCAAAAGCCGGAAACCGGCCATACAGTTGTCGTCCCATCCCCAGCCACTGCGAGCCTTGGCCGGGAAACACGAATACGGTCTTGCCCGCCGGCTTCGCCCGGCCGATCAGCACACCAGGACCCGGCTCACCGGCCGCCAAGTTCTCCAGATCCCCCATGAGGGCGCCGCGATCGCTTCCCACCAGCACCGCCCGATGCTCAAACACAGATCGCGTCGCAGCCAACGACCAACCCACATCCAGCACGCTCAGATCCGCATCGTCGGCCACATATGCCAACAGCCGCTGCGCCTGGTTGGCCAGGGCCTGCTCCGAGCGACCCGACAATACCCACGCCACCGCCGGCTCATCGCGCTGCGCTACAGGAGTCTCCGGTTGTGCGGGGGCCTGTTCCACAATGACATGCGCATTCGTGCCACCCATTCCGAACGACGACACCCCCGCCCGCCGCGGACGCTCCGTCGCCGGCCATGACGACAGCGTGGTGTTGACTTGCAAGCCAAAGCTTTTCAGATCGATTTCGGGGTTCGCGCCGGCATAGTTGAGGGTCGGCGGAATCATGGAATTCTCCACCGCCAGCACCGCCTTGAGCAGGCCCGCTATCCCTGCGGCGCTTCCGGCGTGGCCGATATTGGTCTTCACCGATCCCACGCTGACCGGACGATGCTGGCGCTCGGCGAAGATCTCACCGAGCGCCCTCGCCTCGACCGCGTCGCCGATCCTGGTCCCGGTGCCGTGAGCCTCGACGTAGTCGATGTCGTGACCATCCAGGCCGGCGCTGGCAAGCGCACGCCGGATGACGTCGGCTTCACTGGCAGCCGAGGGTACCGTCTGGCCGGCGGTGCTGCGCCCGGCATTGCCGACGGCGCTTCCCCGGATGACCGCGTGAATGCGATCTCCGTCCTCGACGGCGGCGGGTAATGGCTTCAGCAGCACTAGACCACCGCCTTCGCCCCGCACGTAACCGTCCGCACGTCTATCGAACGCATACGTGTGACCCGAGGTCGATACGGCGCCGAATTGCCTTTCCAGCATTGCTGTTTCGTCGGCCAGATTGAGGTGGATCCCACCGGCTATCGCCAGCGGCGACTCGCCTGTGCGCAGGCCTTCGCAGGCGAGGTGAACTGCGACCAGCGAAGATGATTGACCGGAATCGACGATCATGCTGGGTCCGTGCAGCCCGAAGGCATACGAGACCCTATTGGCGATCATCCCCCGGCTGATGCCGGTAAACGAGTGATGCTCGAGGTTGTCCACAACATCGCGAAATGTCAGGACAGCGTAATCATCGGTCATCGCTCCCAGGTACACCGAAACCGGCTGTCCGCGTACTGTTTCCGGGATGACGAATGCGTCTTCGAACAGCTCCCAGGTCAGTTCGAGTGCCATTCGTTGACGGGGATCCATGGCAGACGCCTCGCGTGGCGATAGGTTGAAGAAGTCCGCGTCGAAGTCCGCAACGTCACCGGCGAACCGCGTAACTTCGCCTCCATCGCGAATGAGACGCCAGAAGCCGTGGGGGTTTGCAGCGGCAGGGAACCGGCAAGCAAGCCCGATGATTGCTACGTCTGTCATGCTAGGGGCCGAGTTCCTCGTCGAGGAGGGCGAAGAGCTGGCTTTCGGTGGCGGTGTTGATGTCGTCGTCAAACGTGTCGTCGGGGTGTTCGGGGTAGCTGGTTTGCGACGAGCTGGTCACCGTGGTCAGCAGGTTTTGGAGGCGACTGACGAGGCGGGTTTTGTCGTCGGGATTCCAGTCGGGCGCCTTGAGCAGTGCTTGCAATTCGCGGGCGATGTCATTGAACCGAGCCATGCGATCAGGCGGCTCACTGGTGGTTGTGGTGGCCAGCTGGCTGCCGAGGTGTTCGGCTAGAGCAGCGGGCGTGGGGTGATCGAAGATCAACGTGGGCGAAAGGGTCAGTCCGGTCGCGATTTTCAGTCGGTTGCGTAGTTCTACCGCGGTCAGTGAGTCGAACCCGAGGTCTTGAAAAGCGCTCTCGGCATTGACGTCCGCGGTGCTGTGACCCAATACCGTGGCGGCGTTGCTGCAGACCAGTTCCACCAACTCGCGTTGTCGTTGCTCGGGGGTCAAGCCCTCCAGCCGCGCCCGCAACCCCGTCATCGACACCATGTCTGCGTGCTCTAGAACCCGTCGGGCCGGGCGACTCGCCAACTGGCTCAACAGCGGCGGTAGCGCAGCGCTGTGGTGAGCGAGTGCGCCCGTATCGAGGCGGGTGGCCACCACCACGGGCTGCTCGCCCAGCAGGGCGGTATCGAACAGTTCAAGCGCTTGCCGGGCGGACAACGCGGCCAGCCCGACCCGGCTCATCCTGGCCTTGTCGCGATCACCGAGGTGTTGCGTCATCGCCGACGCTTCTTCCCACATCCCCCAGGCCACCGACAATCCGGGTAGTCCGCGAGCACGGCGATACGCCGCGAGCGCGTCGAGGAAACTGTTGGCCGCCGCGTAGTTACCCTGCCCCGGGGCACCCACGATGCCCGCCATCGACGAAAACACCACGAATGCCGATAAATCCAGATCCTGGGTCAGCTCATGCAGATTCCAGGCCCCATCGACTTTGGCCCGCAGCACCGTATCGATACGCTGTGGCGTCAATGACGCGACCACCGCGTCATCAAGCACCCCCGCGGCATGAAATACCCCCCGCAACGGATAGCCCGCCGGCACCTGCGCGAGCAGTCCCGCTACGGCATCCCGATCGCCGACATCACAGGCCACCACCGACACCTTGGCCCCCGCGTCCCGCAACTCGGCCACCAGTTCTGGCACCCCGTCGGCCTGCTCACCGCTGCGACTGACCAACATCACATGGGGCACCCGATACCGGTCGACAAGGTGACGAGCCAGCGCCGAACCCGCCATGCCTGTCCCACCAGTGATCAACGCCGTTCCTCCGGCCAGCCCACCGGGCCCATCGGGCATGGTGAGCACTACCTTGCCGATATGGCGGGCCTGACTCACAAACCGGTAAGCCTCTGCAGCGCAACGCATATCAAAAGCCTTGACCGGCAGCGGCTTCAACACCCCAGCGGCAAACAAGCCCATCAACACGCTGAACATCTCCGCGATGCGGTCCGGGCCGGCCTCCATCAGATCGAACGCCCGGTACCGCACCCCAGGATGATCTTGGGCGAGGGCCTGTGGATCACGGAGATCGGTCTTACCCATCTCGATAAAGCGTCCACCGGGGCCCAACAGCCGCAACGACGCATCGGTGAACTCACCGGCCAGCGAGTTGAGCACCACATCCATCCCACGACCGTCCGTGGTGGATGAGAACTTCTCCTCGAAATCCAACGTCCGCGAATCTGCAATGTGCTGGTCGTCGAATCCCATTGCGCGCAAGGTATCCCACTTACCACGACTTGCCGTCGCGAAAACCTCCGCGCCCCAATGCCGGGCCAGCTGTACCGCCGCCATACCCACCCCGCCGGTTGCGGTATGCACCAACACCCGCTGCCCCGCCCGCACCCCGGCCAGAACCGATAACGCGTAATACGCGGTCAAGAACACCACCGGCACCCCCGCGGCCTCCGCAAACGACCAACCTTGCGGCACGCGCACCACCAACCGCTGATCCACCGCCGCTTCGGAGCCCGCCAGGCCCAATATCCCCATCACCGCATCACCGACGGCCAACTCGGTCACGCCCGGCCCGACCTCGGTCACTATCCCGGCACCCTCGGCGCCCAACTCGGCGACGCCCGGATACATGCCCAATGCCACCAGCACATCCCGGAAATTCACCCCGGCCGCGGCCACGCTCACTCGCACCTGACCGGCAGCCAGTTTCACCGGTGGGCACGAGTGCACCGCCAAATCCTCCAGCGTCCCCCCATCGCCGGCGGCCAACCGCCACACCGAAGGCGCCTCGGGCAACCGCAACAATGGCCGGGAGCTGACCGGTCGCAACCGTGCGTCATAGGCCACGCCCTCGCGCACCACCAATTGCGGCTCACCACAACTAGTTACTGCCCCGATATCCAGTGAGCCATCGGTGTCGACCAACACCACCCGGCCCGGGTGTTCGGCCTGCGCCGATCTCACCAACCCCCACACCGCCGCACCGGCCAAGTCCGAGACGTCCTCACCGGCCAACCCCACCGCCCCGCGGGTGAGTACCACCAGCACCCCAGTCCCGTCACCGGTCAACCAGGACTGCAACATGCCCAACACCGCATGAGTGGCCGCATACACCGATCCGAGCACGTCCCCGCCATGAGGCGGCAACTCCCATGCGACAACATCGCTGACATCGCCTCCAATATCGTTGCCCGCCAACGACACCGGCGACCACACCACGTCCAAGAGCTCGCCACCACCGGGACGAGCCGCCGCCGACAACTGCTCGGCCGACACCGGGCGTGTCACCAGCTCTCCCACCGACAACACTGGTAACCCCGACGGATCGGCCAGGTCCACCGACACCGCACCCGTACCGACCGGTGCCAACCTCACCCGGACCCGCGAGGCGCCCGCCGCATACAAGCACACCCCTTGCCAGGAGAATGGCAAGACAGCCTCGGCCCGCTCGTCGGCCACCCCCAGCGCATGCAGCGCCGCATCCAACACCACCGGATGGATCCCGAAGCCGCCAGTCGTCACACCGGCGTGCTGCGGTATCTCGACGTCGGCGAAAATCTCAGTCCCCCGCCGCCACACCGCACGCAAGCCCCGAAAAGCCGGGCCATACCCATAACCCCGGCCCGCCAACCCCTCATATGCACCGGTCACATCCACTGCCACCGCGCCCACGGGCGGCCACACCGACAAATCCGTGATCGGCTCCACCTCGCGCTTGCTCAATGCGCCCTCGGCATGCAACATCCACCCCGAACCCGGTTGAGCGCCACGCGAATACACCGCAACCGCCCGAGTACCGGATTGGTCGGCGGCATCCACCACCACCTGAACGTGCACCGCGCCGGACGTCGGCACCGCCAACGGCGCCGACAACGTCAGCTCCTCGATCACCGGACAGCCGACCTCGTCACCAGCCCGCAACATCAGCTCGACAAACCCCGCCCCGGGAAACAACACCGTGTCAGCCACCGCGTGATCGGCCAACCAGGGCTGCGCAGCCGTCGATAGCCGGCCCGTCAACACCACCCCGCCCGAGTCGGGCCGCTCCACCACTGCGCCCAACAGCGCGTGCTCGGCACCCACCAACCCCAGACTGCCCACACTTCTGGAACCCACCGCCTCGGTCGGCAACCAAAACCTGCGCCGCGCAAAGGCATACGTCGGCAACTCCACCGACCGGGCATCCAAGCCGGCAAACACCGCGGCCCAGTCCACGTTGACACCGGCGGTGAACAACTGCCCGGCCGCGATCAGTAGCGAGTCGGTTTCCGGGCGGTCTTTGGCCATGGTCACCACCGAGATGGCCTGCTCGGTTGTCAGGGACTGTTCCACCGCGGCGGTCAACGCCGCACCCGGACCCACCTCCAGAAACACCCCGGCGCCCAGCGACTCGGCCAACTGCACACCATCGACAAAACGCACCGGCTGGCGCACGTGCTCAACCCAGTACGCGGCCGACCCATACCCGGGCCCGGCCAATTGCCCGGTCAGATTGGAAACCAACCCCATCCGCGGCTCACCGGCCGACAGCTCGGCCACCACCGCTGAGAAGTCCTCGATCATGGGCTCCATCAGCGGCGAATGAAACGCATGCGAGACCGCCAACCGTCGCACCCGGCGACCGCTGCCCGCCAAGCGATCCGCCACCGCGTCTACCGCAGCCCGCTCACCGGAAATCACCACCGACTTGGGGCCATTGACCGCCGCGATACTGACACCCTCGCTCAGCAACGGCGTCACCTCGGCCTCACTGGCGGTCACCGCCACCATCGCCCCACCGACGGGCAACTGAGCCATCAACCGGCCGCGAGCCGCCACCATCTTTGACGCATCGGGCAGCGACAACACCCCGGCCACGTACGCCGCGGCGATCTCCCCCACGGAGTGACCCATCACCACATCGGGTGTCACACCCCAGGACCGCCACAACGACGCCAGCCCCACCTCTATGGCGAACAACGCCGGCTGCGCAAACTCGGTATTCTCCAACGTCTCTGGGTCAGCGCCCCACATCACCTCACGTAACGGCAACCGCAGATGGCCGTCCAACGCCGCCACGGCCTCATCAAAAGCGCGGGCGAACTCCGGAAAGCGTCCATACAGCGCCGCGCCCATTCCCAACATTTGCGAACCCTGGCCGGGAAACATAAAAACGGTCTTGCCCACTGACCGTGCACGGCCGACCACCACAGCCGAACTCGGTTCCCCGGACGCAATCGCCGCCAACCCCGCCATCAGGGCCTCCCGCTCGCTGCCCACCAGCACCGCACGGTGTTCAAAGACCGACCGCCTGGTCGCCAGCGACCAACCCACGTCCACCGCGAGTAAACCCGCATCAGCGCTCAGGTGCGCCAACAACCGCCGCGCCTGACCGGCCAGCGCCTCAGCTGACCGACCGGACACCACCCATGGCACCACGGGCTTGGAGTCATCCCGTTCAGCTACCAGGTTTTCGGGCTCGGCGGGTGCCTGCTCGACGATCACATGCGCGTTCGTGCCGCTAATCCCGAAGGACGACACCCCCGCCCGTCGCACCCCGTCCCGGTCCGGCCACGGCTCCGACTCGGTCAACAGCGACACCGCCCCGGCCGACCAGTCCACGTGCGGGGACGGCACATCCACATGCAACGTCTGCGGCATCACCCCATGCCGCATTGCCTGCACCATCTTGATCACCCCGGCCACCCCCGCCCCAGCCGACGTATGACCGATATTGGACTTGATCGACCCCAACCACAGCGGCCGATCCACCGGTCGATCCTGCCCGTAGGTCGCCAAAAGGGCCTGGGCCTCAATCGGATCCCCCAGCACCGTGCCGGTCCCATGCCCCTCGACCACATCCACATCCGCCACGGTCAACCCGGCGTTGGCCAGCGCCGCCCGGATCACCCGCTGCTGTGACGGCCCATTGGGTGCGGTCAAACCATTGGAGGCGCCGTCCTGATTCACCGCCGAACCCCGCAGCACCGCTAATACCGGATGTCCCAACCGTCGGGCATCAGCCAACCGCTCCAACACCAGGACACCCGCGCCTTCTGACCACGAAGTCCCGTCCGCAGCGCCCGCATACACCTTGCACCGACCATCGGGGGCCAGCGCTCGCTGCCGACTGAACTCCACGAACGCCGCGGGTGTGGCCATGACCGTCACGCCACCGGCCAGCGCCAGATCACACTCCCCGGAGCGCAACGATTGCGCGGCCAGATGCATGGCCACCAACGACGACGAACACGCCGTATCCACCGACACCGCCGGGCCTTCCAAACCCAACACATACGCCACCCGACCCGAGGCCACACTCAAGGTCGAGCCGGTGAGCCCGTAGCCCTCCAGCTCACCTTTTACCTCGCCCCCGTAGCCCGCGTGGATGACGCCGGCGAACACGCCCGTCGCTGAGCCGCGCAACGCGAGCGGGTCAATTCCGGCCCGCTCCAATGCTTCCCAGCAGATCTCCAGCATCAACCGTTGCTGCGGATCCATCGCCAGGGCCTCGCTGGGACCGATGCCGAAGAATCCGGCGTCAAAGTCCGCCGCGTCCTGCAAGAAGCTGCCTTGCCGCGTGTACATTTTTCCTGCGGCGTCGGGATCTGGGTCGAACAACCCCTCGACATCCCAGCCCCGATCCGCCGGAAAATCCGACACCGCGTCGCGGCCTTCAACCACCAATTCCCACAGCGCTTCTGGCGAATCCACCCCGCCCGCGTAGCGGCAGGCCATTCCCACCACCGCCACCGGCTCGGACAGCTTGCCTTCCAGCTCCGAGAGGCGTCGTCGGGTCCGCCTGAGATCCGCCGTCAGGCGTTTCAGGTAATCGACATGCTGAGTGGTGCTCGCCATCGTTGTTCCTTCTGGGGTATCAGCGGCCGAGTTCTTCATCGAGGATCGCAAAGAGTTGGCTTTCGGTGGCGGCATCGAGGTCGGCGTCGAGGTGTTCGGGGTCAGGGTGATCGGCAGGGGTGAGGGCGGTCAGCAGGTCATGGATGCGGGCGCTTAGGACCGGTTTGTCTTGCGCGTTCCAGTTGGGTTGGTGAAGCAATGCATGCAGTTCGCGGGTGATGTCGTTGAAACGAGCCATCAGGTTGGGCTGATCGGTCGTGGCCGGGGTGGCCAGTTGCGTGTTGAGGTGGCCGGCCAGAACGGCCGGTGTGGGGTAGTCGAAGATCAGCGTGGGCGAAAGGGCGAGCCCCGTAGCGGTCTTGAGCCGGTTGCGTAGTTCAACGGCGGTCAGTGAATCGAACCCGAGGTCTTGAAATGCGCGGCCGGCGTTGATATCTGCGGCGTTGGGCAGTCCCAACACGGTCGCGGCGTTGCCACAGACCAGGTTGACCAGCTCGCGCTGTCGCGCCTCCGCGCTCAAGCCGTGCAGGCGCGCGCTGAGGCCGGTCATCGAGGCGGTGCCGTCGGTGTCGTCGATGATGCGCCGGGTGGGCCGGCCAGCCAACTCACTCAGCAGCGGAGGCAGCGCGGCGATGTTGTGGGACAGTGCGACTCGATCCAACCGGGCGGCTACCAGTACAGGAAGATCGACCAGCATGGCGGTGTCAAACGACTCGCACGCCTGCTCGGTTGACAGTGACGCCAGTCCCAGCCGGCTCATCCGGGCTTTGTCTCGCTCACCCAGATGTGCCGTCATCGCCGAGGCTTGTTCCCATAGACCCCACGCCAGCGACAAGCCCGGGAGTCCGTGGGCGCGCCGGTAGGCGATCAGCCCGTCGAGGAAACTGTTGGCCGCCGCGTAATTGGCTTGACCCGGGGTGCCCACAATCCCGGCCATCGATGAAAACACCACAAACGCTGACAAATCCAGATCCTGGGTCAGCTCATGCAGATTCCAGGCCCCATCGACTTTGGCCCGCAATACCGCATCCACCCGCTCTGGGGTCAATGACGAGATCAACCCATCATCGAGGACCCCGGCCGCATGAATCACCGCCCGCAGCGGATAGTGCGCCGGTATCTGCGCGAGCATCGCCGCCACCGCGTCGCGATCGGCGGCATCGCAGGCCACCACCGACACCTGGGCCCCGGCTGCTTGCAATCGATTCACCAACTCCGCGACCCCTTCGGCATCGGCGCCGGCACGGCTGGCCAGTACCACATGGGCCACCCCATAGCGCTCGACGAGGTGACGAGCCAGCGCCGAACCGGCCATGCCGGTTCCCCCGGTGATCACTACGCTGGCCCCGGCCAGCCCGCCGCCACACCCACTGAGCACCTGGCCGGGCCCATTGGGGATGGTCAGAACGACTTTGCCGATATGGCGGGCGTGGCTGACGAACCGATACGCCGCCGAAGCGCACCGGACGTCAAAGCACTTGAAGGGCAAAGATTGTAAGACGCCGTCCGTCAACAATTTCGTTATCTCGGCCAGCATCGCCGCAGTACGATCCGGGCCGGCCTCCATCAGGTCGAAGGCCCGATACTGCACCCCTCGATACCGTTCGGCGATGACGTGCGGATCGCGCACATCGGTCTTGCCCATCTCGATGAAGCGCCCACCGGGAGCCAACAGCCGCAGTGACGCATCGGTGAACTCACCGGCCAGGGAATTGAGCACTACATCGACCCCAGCGCCGCCGGTGGCTGATAAGAACTTCTCCTCGAACTCCAAGGTCCGCGAATCGCCGATGTGGTCATCGTCAAAACCCATCGCCCGCAGGGTGTCCCACTTCCCGCGGCTGGCCGTGGCGAAGACCTCGGCGCCCCAATACCGCGCCAGCTGTACCGCAGCCATACCGACGCCGCCGGTGGCGGTGTGCACCAACACCCGCTGACCGGCACGTAGCCCCGCCAACACCGACAGCCCGTACAGCGCGGTCAAAAACACCACCGGAACACCCGCGGCCCTCGTCAGCGACCACCCCGCCGGAACCGGTGTCAGCAACCGCTCATCCAGCACCGCTTCGGAACCGACCACCCCCAACAACCCCATCACCGCGTCACCGACCGCCAGCCCGGTCACCCCGGGACCGACTTCGACGACCACCCCGGCACCTTCGGCCCCCAACTGACCACCACCGGGATACATACCCAATGCCACCAATACGTCCCGGAAATTCACCCCGACCGCGGCCACCGCTACCCGCACCTGCCCGGCCGCCAGTTCCACCCGCGGGCACGGGCCGACCACCAAGTCCTCCAACGTGCCCCCGCGACCGGCATCCAACCGCCAGCCCCCGGTCGGCAGTGTGAACACCGACCTCGCTCGCACCGGCTTCATCCGGGCCGCATAAACCACCCCGCCGCGAACTACCAATTGCGCCTCACCACAACCGATTAGCGATGCCGCATCCACCGACCCGTCAGAATCCACCAATACCACCCGGCCCGGGTGCTCAGCTTGCGCCGACCGCACCAGCCCCCATACCGCCGCACCGGCCAAGTCCGGAACATCCTCACCGGCAAGCGCTACCGCCCCACGCGTCAGCACCACCAACACCCCAGGCCTGTCACCGCCCAACCACGACTGCAGCACGCCCAATACCTCATTGGTGGCCGCATGCACCGACCTCACCACGTCCGGTCCGGCAGTCCCCAGCTCCCACACCGCGACATCTGGTCCACCGTGGTTGTCATCCAGCGGTATTGGGGACCACGCCACCTCCAGCAATCCCTCGGCAGGAGCCGCCGCGGCCGACAACTGTTCAGGCGACACCGGGCGCATCACCAACGACCGCACCGACAACACCGGTAGCCCCGCCCCGTCGGCCAGTTCCACCGACACCGTCCCAGCGCCTGCCGGCGCTATCCGGACCCGCGCCCGCGATGCACCCGCCGCATGCAACGACACCCCTTGCCAGGAAAACGGCAGCACCGTCTGCGCCTGCTCTTCGGCTACACCGATCGCATGCAACGCGGCATCCAACAGCACCGGATGCATCCCGAAGCCGTCAAGCTGCACACCGGCGTCCTCCGGCACAACGACTTCGGCGAAGATCTCATCTCCTCGCCGCCACATCGCCTGCAAACCCTGGAACGCCCGCCCATACTCGTAGCCCCGCCCCGACAGCCGCTCATAGGCGCCGGCCACGTCGGCCACCGTCGCCCCCACCGGCGGCCATACCGACAGATCCGCGGACGGCGCCGTCGGCTCTGGGCGCAACAGGCCCTGAGCATGCAACACCCATTCCGAGCCCGACTGAGCGCCAGAGGAATACACCGATAGCTGCCGGCGCCCCGACTGATCAGCAGCACCGACCACCAGCTGCACCTGCACGCCATCAGCGTCCGGCAGCACCAACGGAGCCGACAGCGTCAACTCCTCGAGCGCCCCGCAACCGACCTCATCACCGGCGCGGATGGCCAACTCCACGAACCCGGCCCCCGGGAACAACACCGTGCCCGCCACGGCATGATCGGCCAACCACGGCTGAGCAGCCGTCGATAGCCGGCCCGTCAACACCACCCCGCCAGAATCGGGCCGCTGCACCACCGCGCCCAGCAATGCGTGGTCGGCCCGCACCAACCCAAGACTTGCCACATCACCCAGCCCCGCCGATCCAGTTGGCAGCCAAAAACTTTGCCGCGCGAAGCCGTACGTCGGGAGCTCGACGCTCCGCCCGCCTAAGCCGGCAAGGCCGGCCCGCCAATCCACGCCCACGCCCGCTACCTGGGCCTGCCCGGCCGAAAGCCAAAAACGTTGCAACCCGCCGTCATCGCGGCCCAAGGACGGAACGACGAACACATCCCCATCACGATCGAGGTCGCGATCGGCCAATGTTTCTTCGATAGCGGCGATCAACACCGGATGCGGACTGGATTCGATAAATACCCGATATCCCGCGTTGCATGCGCTACGTACCGCTCGTTCGAATTGCACCGTCTGCCGGATGCTGCGGTACCAGTAGTCGGCATCCAAACCCGCGGTATCCATGAGCTCACCGGTCACGGTTGAGAAGAAGGCGACCGAGGAAGCATGCGGCTCGATGCCGGTCAGCGCTTCGGCGAGAGGTTCGCGGATCGCGTCGACCTGCACCGAGTGGGACGCGTAGTCGACATCGATCTTGCGGGCGCGAACGTTGTCGGCCTCACACCGTCGCATCAACTCAGCCAGCGCGTCCACCTCACCGGACACCACCACTGCCGAAACACCGTTAACCGCTGCGACATTCAGTCGATCCACCCACGGGGCGATCAACTCCTGGGCTCGCGATAGGCCGCAGGCCAGCGACACCATGCCGCCCGCACCAGACAAATGCACCAGAAGCCGGCTGCGCAGCGCCACCACCCTGGCGGCATCTTCCAGCGAGAGCGCTCCTGCCACATACGCCGCTGCGATCTCGCCCTGCGAATGCCCGATCACCGCATCGGGGACCACGCCCACCGAGCGCCACAACTGGGCCAGCGACACCATTACCGCCCACAGCGCCGGCTGCACCACGTCCACCCGCTCCAATCCGGGCGCGCCGGGCACACCGCAGATGACGTCGATCAACGACCACTGGACGTATTCGGCGAGCGCCTTGTCGCATCGGTGCATGTGTTCGGCGAATACCGGTGAAGTATCGAGTAATTGGGTTCCCATGCCGACCCATTGCGAGCCTTGGCCGGGAAACACAAACACCGTCTTGCCGACCGACTGCGCCCGCCCCACCACGACACCCGCGCCCGGCTCACCGGCAGCCAATTCCGCCAAGCCACGCAATAGGTGGTCACGATCCGGACCCACGACCACCGCCCGGTGCTCGAACAGCGACCGCGTCGAAACCAACGACCACCCCACGTCGAGCACCCGCGAACCCGGATCGGCATTTACATGTGACAGCAGCCGCGCCGCCTGGTTCGCCAACGCCTCTGCCGACCGAGCCGACAGCACCCAGGGCACCACCACGTCGTCGTCCGCGGCCGCAGGGCTTTGAAGCTCCTGTGCGGGCTGCTCCACAATGACATGCGCGTTGGTGCCGCTGATTCCGAACGACGACACCCCGGCGCGACGCGGCCGGTCGTTGTTAGCAGGCCATGGCCGCGGATCCGTCAACAGCGACACCGCCCCGGCCGACCAATCCACATGGGGCGTGGGCACATCCACGTGCAGCGTCTTGGGCATCAGCCCATGCCGCATTGCCTGCACCATCTTGATCACGCCAGCCGTGCCCGCCGCGGCCGACGAATGGCCCATGTTCGATTTGATCGATCCCAACCACAGCGGCCGGTCCGCCGGCCGATCTTGCCCGTACGTCGCTAAAAGCGCTTGGGCCTCAATGGGATCCCCCAGCGTGGTGCCCGTCCCATGCCCCTCCACCAGATCCACGTCCGCCGCACTCAGCCGAGCATTGGCCAGCGCGGCCCGGATCACCCGCTGCTGCGATGGCCCGTTGGGTGTCGCCAGGCCGTTTGAGGCGCCATCCTGATTCACCGCGGATCCCCGCAGCACCGCCATCACCGGATGCCCCGACCGCCGCGCATCGGCCAGGCGCTCCAGCACCAGCACACCGGCGCCTTCGGAAAACCCGGTGCCGTCGGCGGCACCGGCGTATGCCTTGCACCGGCCGTCGGCGGCCAGCGCGCGCTGCCGGCTGAACTCGATAAACATCGCCGGTGTGGCCATGACCGTCACACCGCCGGCCAGCGCCAGGTCACACTCGCCGGAGCGCAACGACTGCGCCGCCAGATGTATGGCCACCAACGACGACGAGCAGGCCGTATCCACAGACACGGCCGGACCTTCCAGCCCCAACGCGTAGGCCACCCGGCCCGACGCCACACTCAGCGTCGAACCGCGCAACCCGTACCTCTCGAGGTGTCCGGGCACCCGCCCCTGGCCCCCATACGAGCCGTGAAAAATCCCGGCGAACACACCCGTCGCCGAACCTCGCAGCGCAAAAGGATCAATCCCGGCTCGCTCCAACGCCTCCCATGACACCTCGAGCAACAAGCGTTGCTGTGGATCCATCGCCAGCGCCTCGCTGGGTGCGATCCCGAAAAACGCGGCATCGAAGTCGGCTACGTCCGCCAGAAACCCGCCGCACCGGGCATACGACTTCCCCACCGCGTCGGGATCTGGATCAAACAGCCCCGCCAAGTCCCAGCCGCGATCCGCCGGAAAATCCGAGACCACATCGCGGCCCTCAACCACCATCTGCCATAAGGCCTCCGGGGAATCCACCCCACCCGGATACCGGCAACCCATGCCCACCACCGCCACGGGTTCGGTGGCCCCCTCAGTTAGTGAGGCAAGAAACTGGCGGTTCTCGCGCTTCAACCGCTCGTTTTCTTTCACAGATGCCCGGAGGGCATTGACGAGTTCTTCCTGCGTGCTGTTCATAGGACGCGGCCTCTCGTGTCACTCACACCGATACTTCCGCAACGGGCTGGCGATAGCGCGTGAGGACAAAAGATATCGACGACCAGGCCGGGGGTCATCGGCCCCAGCCACCACAGGTTTTTCATCGTCCCATCGCCACCGAATCCCGTGGGAAGTCCACAGGCGCCTATCAATGCCAGCGCAGCAACACGAGTTCGGAACAGAATCCGGGACCCATCGCGATCATCAGCCCGGGGCTGTCACTGGGCGGCGGCTTGGCGATGGTGTCACGCAGCACATGGAGGACCGAAGCCGACGACAGATTGCCGATCTCGCCGAGGGAACGCCAGGTCAGTTCGAGGGCCTGCGGCGGCAGCTCAAGGCTCTCGGTGATCGCGTCGATGATCTTGGGACCGCCGGGATGGGTAACCCAGGCGCCGATGTCGGTCGTGGTCAGGCCGTGGTCAGCCAGGAACGTGGTGACGTCCTCGCGCAGATACTGCCTGACAACATCGGCCAGATCCCGGGACAACACGAGCTCGAATCCGGCGGTGCCGACGTCGTAGCCCATGGTGCGCAACGAGTCGGGGTAGAGAGTGCTGCGCGAATCGAGGATGCCGGGTCCGCCGGCGGCAACCTGTTCGGCGCGGCGGTCGCCGACGGCCACCACCGCTGCGGCTCCGTCAGCAAACAGCGCACTACCGACCAGACCGGGCAGCGACGGCTTGTATCCCGGGTAGGTCAACGAGCAAAGCTCGACTGAAACCAGGGCTGCGACGCCGTCCGGCGCACCCCGCAGGTAGTCGTGCACCCGGCCCACGCCCGCCGCCCCGGCCACGCAGCCCAGGCCGAACAGCGGCACCCGTCGCACATCGTCGCGCAGCCCGAGCCGCCCGGCGATCCGGGCATCCAGGGACGGGGACGCGAGGCCGGTAACCGTCGTCGTGATGAGCACGTCAAGGTCCTGCGGCCGCAGGCCCGCCTCGTCCAGCGCACCCGAAAGCGCCTCACAGCCGAGATTCACGGCGTTTTCGATGAAGATCCGGTTCGCCGCGCCGAAGTCGGTCAGTGTGGGATAGGTCTCCAGCGGCATAACCAGGTGGCGGCTGTTGACTTTGGCGCTGGCATGCAGCTGCCGAACGATGTCTTCGTAACCCTCGAAATCGGGAATGTTGAGGAAAAAGTCGGTGAGCTCTCGCTGGGAATAGCGATATGGCGGCAACACACCGAACACACCGGCGATGACGCTCATTGGTCCCACCCCTTGATGACGAATATCTTGGCAAAATCGTTCAGCCGTACCCCTTAGCACTGGAAGTGTAGTCGGCTTGGAACTGCCCGGCAAAGAACGAGGCTCATCTCACAAGGTGCTGGCGCAGCCGGAGCGCCCTCTCGCGGACGGCATCGAGCTGCTCGGCGACGCGAATTGGCGCGGTGCCACCCCGCCCGTCACGCGACGACACCGAGCCCTCGATCGTCAAAACCGCACGGACCTGCGGCGTCAGCTCAGGACTGATGGCGGCCAACTCGTCGTCGGTCAGCTCGTCGAGCCCGACGCCGCGCTGCTCGGCGGCACGCACGGCGGCTCCGGCGGCCTCATGTGCGGACCGGAATGGTACTCCTTGACGCACCAGCCATTCGGCAATATCGGTGGCCAGCGTGTAGCCGGCCGGGGCCAGGGCTGCCATCCGCTCGACGTTGAACGTCAGGCTGGCCACCAGTCCTGCCATCGCCGGCAGCACCAGCTCCAGCTGGGCCACCGAGTCGAACACCGGCTCCTTGTCTTCCTGCAGGTCACGGTTGTAGGCGAGCGGCTGGGCCTTCAGCGTCGCCAGCAGCCCGGCCAGGTTCCCGATCAGCCGTCCCGACTTCCCGCGGGCCAGCTCGGCGATGTCGGGGTTCTTTTTCTGCGGCATGATCGAGCTGCCGGTGGACCACGAGTCGTGCAGCCTGACGTAGCCGAATTCCGTCGAGCTCCAGATGATGATGTCCTCGGCGATCCGCGACAGATCGACGGCAACCATGGCGAAGATGAACGCGGCCTCGGCGGCGAAATCGCGGGCGGCGGTCGCGTCGATGGAATTGTCGGCGGCGGCCGTAAAACCCAGCTCCGCGGCGATCGCGTCCGGGTCAAGGCCCAGCGACGATCCGGCCAGCGCTCCCGAACCGTACGGGGACACCGCCGCGCGCTTGTCGAAGTCGACGATTCGGTCTATGTCGCGCAGCAAGGGGTGGGCGTGCGCGAGCAAATGGTGGGCCAGCAGGACCGGCTGGGCGGACTGCAAATGGGTTTTACCGGGCATGATCGCTGTCGGGTGGGCAGCGGCCTGGGTGGCCAGCGCGCCGACGACGTCGAGTGCCCCGGCGGCGATACGTCGCACCGCGTCGCGCAGCCACATCCGGAACAGGGTGGCCACCTGGTCGTTGCGCGACCGGCCGGCCCGCAGCCGGCCGCCCAGGTCGGGCCCGACCCGGTCGATCAGGCCGCGTTCCAGCGCGGCATGCACGTCTTCGTCGCTGGGCAGCGGGCCGAAACTGCCGTCGGCAACGTCCTCGGCCAGGCTGTCCAACCCGGCCAACAGCCCGTCGCGCTGCTCCTCGGTGAGCAGCCCGGCCCGAAACAGGATCACGGTGTGGGCCTTGGAAGCGACGATGTCGTAGGGCGCCAGCACCCAGTCGAAGTGGGTGGACTTGCTCAGCGCGGCCAGCGCGTCCGACGGGCCATCGGCGAACCGCCCGCCCCACAGCGATCCCTCGCGCGTGCTCATGTTCGTGCGGCGAGCAGACGCAAAATCGCGCCGACACGCCCGATTGAGTGCGATTCTGTGTCTGCTCGCCAAAAAACCGTCACCGCAGGTCCCGGCGGGCGGCCAGTTTCGACGACAACCCGTGCACGTAGACGAAGCCCTTCGCGGCCGACTGGTCGAAGCTGTCGCCCTCGTCGTAGGTGGCCAGGTTGAAGTCGTAGAGCGACTCCGCACTGCGCCGGCCGTTCACCGCGATGTGGCCGCCATGCAACACCATCCGGATCTCTCCGGAGACATGTTCTTGAGTCTTGGCGACGAAACTCTCCAGCGCGGTCTTCAGCGGCGAGTACCACAGTCCGTCATAGACCAGCTCGGCCCACCGCTGGTCGGTCTGACGTTTGAACCGGCCCAGCTCGCGCTCGAGGGTGACGTGTTCGAGCTCGGTGTGCGCGGTGATCAGCACCATGGCACCCGGCGCCTCGTAGATCTCGCGGCTCTTGATACCCACCAGCCGGTCCTCGACGACGTCGAGGCGCCCGACCCCCTGCGCGCCGGCGCGGTGGTTGAGCTCCTCGATGACCTGCAGCATCGACACTCCCCTGCCGTCGATGGACACCGGCACCCCGCGCTCGAACCCGACGATCACCTCGTCGGGCGTGCTCCAGTTGAGGGTCGGGTCTTCGGTGTAGGCGTAGATGTCCTTGGTGGGTGCGTTCCACAGGTGTTCCAGGAAGCCGGTTTCCACCGCACGGCCCCACACGTTCTGGTCGATCGAGAACGGGGAACGTTTGGTGACGTTGATCGGGATGGCGTTCTCCTCGGCGAACGCGATCGCCTTCTCCCGCGTCCAGGCGTAGTCGCGGACCGGCGCCAGCACCTCCAGATCCGGCGCCAGCGAAGCGAACCCGACCTCGAACCGGACCTGGTCGTTGCCTTTGCCGGTACAGCCGTGCGCGACGATGCTCCCGCCGTGCTCGCGGGCGGCCGCGACCAGGTGCTTGACAATCAGCGGCCGGCTGATCGCCGACACCAGCGGGTAGCGGTCCATATACAGCGCGTTGTTCAACACGGTCGGCAGGCAGTAGCCCTCGGCGAACTCGTCGCGGGCATCGACGACGACGGCTTCCACGGCACCGCAGTCCAGCGCCCGCTGGCGGACGACCTCCATGTCTTCGCCGCCCTGGCCGAGGTCGATCGCCACGGCCACGACCTCACTGCCGGTCTCCTTGCCGATCCAGCTGATCGCCACCGAGGTGTCCAGACCGCCGGAATACGCCAGGATGACGCGTTCTGACATGAACCAATCTCCTTACGTTCAGGTGAGACGTTCGAGGGAGCTGGCCAGCTCGGCGCCGGTCATCGGCTCTCGGGCGGCCACGAAGACGGTGTCATCGCCGGCGATGGTGCCGACGACGTACGGTAGCGCCGCGCGATCGATGGCGCTGGCCAAATAGTCAGCTGCGCCGGGCGGAGTGCGCAGCACCGCGAGGTTGGCGCTGGCATCGGCGGAGACCAAGAGCTCACTCAGCAGCCGGGATAGCCGTGCGGTGCCACCGGATACCCCGCGCACCGGGCTGCCGTCCTCGGGGACGATGTAAACGCCGACGCCGCCGTCGGCGCCGCGCAGCTTCACCGCGCCGAGCTCTTCGAGATCCCGCGACAGCGTGGCCTGGGTGACGTCGATGCCTTCGTCGGCCAGCAGCGCCGCCAGCTCGCTTTGACTGCGCACCGATGCCGACGACAGGATCGCCACGATCCGGGCTTGTCGGCCGGCCCGGGTGGTTTCCGGCGTGGTCTTGGAACCGCTGCGGGTCATCGCGACCGCTCCAGCAGCCACACCAGCAGCGCCTTTTGGGCGTGCAACCGGTTCTCGGCCTCGTCCCAGACCGCGCTGGCCGGTCCGTCCATCACCTCGTCGGTAATCTCGTCCCCTCGGTGGGCCGGAAGGCAATGCAGCACAACGGCTTCCGGATCCGCCAGCGCCACCAGGCGCGCGTTGACCTGGAACGGCGCAAACGGCTTGACCCGGTCCAGCCCGTCGTCCTCCTGCCCCATCGACGTCCAGGTGTCGGTCACCAGGACATCGGCGCCCGCCGCGGCCGCGTCGGCGTCGGCGGTCACGGTGACCGAGGCGCCGGTGGCCTCGCCGCGCTGCTCGGCCGCGGCCACGAGTACCGGGTCGGGCGCGAAGCCGTCCGGCGCGGCGACGGTGACGTGGATGCCGGCGGTCACCCCGCCGAGCATGAGCGAGTGAGCCATGTTGTTGGCGCCGTCCCCGAAGTAGGAGAGCCGCAAGTCCTTTAGTGACCCCTTGCGTTCGGCGATGGTCTGCAGATCGGCGAGCACCTGGCAGGGATGGAACTCGTCGGAGAGCGCATTGACCACCGGCACCGTCGCCGTCTCGGCCATCGCCTCGAGCCGGTCCTGCCCGAACGTCCGCCACACGATGGCGTCGACATAGCGGGACAACACCCGCGCGGTGTCCTGCAGCGTCTCGTCGCGGCCCAGCTGGGTGCTGCGGCCGTCGACGACGACGGCATGTCCGCCGAGTTGGGCGATACCCAACTCGAACGAGAACCGGGTGCGGGTGGAGTTCTTGTCGAAGATGACCGCGACGCCGCGCGGCCCCTCCAGCGGACGACAGCCCAGCGGGTCCTTCTTCAGTTCGGCGGCCAGCTGCAGGACCTCGGCCTGGTCTTGTGGCGACAGGTCGTCGTCGCGCAGAAAGTGCCGGGTCATGCTGCCTCCCGGGCGATATCGAGGATGCCCGGGAGGGCGGCGATGAAATCGTCGATCTGGGCTTCGGTGACGATCAGCGGTGGCGCCAGCCGGATGACGTCGGGTGCGGGTGCGTTGATGAGGAACCCGGCGTCCCGCGCGGCCGCCTCGGCGTCCTTGGCCCGCGGCGCGGTCAGCACAATGCCCCAGAGCAATCCCCGGCCGCGCACGTGGTCGATCAGCGGGTGGCCGAGCGTTTCGATGCCGTGGCGCACCGACTTGCCCAACACCTCGGCGTGCCGGACCAGGTCCTCGGCCGCCAGCACCCGCAGGACCGCCAGCGCCGCCGCGGTGCAGATCGGGTTGCCCCCGAAGGTGCTGCCGTGCAGGCCGGGCGTCAGCAGGTCGGCAGCCGGCCCGACGGCCAGGCACGCCCCGATGGGAAGCCCGCCGCCGAGCCCCTTGGCCATGGTCACGACGTCCGGGGTGATGCCGTTGTGCTGGTGGGCGAAAAAGGCTCCGGTGCGGCCCATTCCGGTCTGCACCTCGTCGAGCACCAGCAGGGCGCGGTGCCGCGCGGTGATGTCCCGCGCGGCGGTCAGGTAGCCCTCGGGCGGCACGACGACACCGCCCTCCCCCATGATCGGTTCGAGGAACACCGCGGCGGTGTCGTCACCGACTGCCGCGGCCAGGGCGTCGGTGTCTCCGTAGGGCACGTGCGTGACCTCGCCCGGCAGCGGCTCGAACGGCGCCTGCTTGCTCGGCTGCCCGGTCAGCGCGAGGGATCCCATCGTTCGGCCGTGGAACGCCCCCTGTGCGGCAACCAGTTTCGTGCGTCCGGTGAGCCGGGACAGCTTGAACGCCGCCTCATTGGCCTCGGCGCCGGAGTTGCAGAAGAACACCCGCGTCGGCGCATCCGCGCCCAGCAGTGCGACCAGTTCTTCGGCCAGCGCGATACCGGGCTCGGTGGCATACAGGTTCGAGGTGTGGCCCAGCGTCGACATCTGCTGGGTGACGGCCTCGATGATCGCGGGGTGGCGATGGCCGAGGACGTTGACCGCGATGCCGCCGAGCAGGTCGAGGTAGGTCTTGCCGTCCACGTCGGTGACCACGGCGCCCTCACCGCCGGCAAGTGCCACCGGCGGAGTGCCGTAGTTGTTCATCATCACGGCTTCCCACCGCCGCAGCAGAGCGTCCGTGTTGGTCATGCACTCACCACCTTGGTGCCCGTGCCCGCGTGGGTGAACAGCTCCACCAGCACGCAGTGTTTGACCCGCCCGTCGATGACATGCGCGCTGGGCACTCCCCCGGTGACGGCCCTCAGACAGGCTTCGACCTTGGGAATCATGCCCGCCTCCAGCATGGGTAGCAGTTGCGCCAGTGTGGCAGTGTCGATTTCGCTGACCAACGAATCTCGATCTGGCCAGCTGGTGTACAGGCCTTCGACATCGGTGAGCATCAAGAGCTTTTCGGCTCCCAAGGCTTCGGCCAGCGCCGCGGCGGCGGTGTCCGCGTTGATGTTGTAAACCACGCCATCGGCATCGGGCGCGAGCGTCGACACCACCGGGATGCGGCCCGCCGCAATCAGATCGAGCAACGCTGCGGTGCTGACCTGGTCGACGTCTCCGACCAGGCCGATGTCGGTGGCCACACCGTCGACGATGACGCTGCGCCGCACAGCGGTGAAGAGTTGCGCATCCTCACCGGTGATGCCGACGGCGTAGGGCCCGTGCGCGTTGATCAGGTTGACCAGCTCGCGGCCCACGTGCCCGAACAACACCATCCGCGCCACGTCGAGCACTTCCGGTGTGGTGACCCGGAACCCGCCCTTGAAGTCACCTTCGATGCCGAGCCGCCGCAGCATGGCGGTGATCTGTGGTCCGCCGCCGTGCACGACGACGGGATGGATCCCGCAGTTGCGCAAAAACGCCATGTCGGCCGCGAAGGCGTGGCGCAGCGCGTCGTCGGTCATGGCGTTGCCGCCGTATTTGATGACGACGATCTTGCCGTGCAGCTGCTTGAGCCAGGGCAGGGCTTCGGCCAGCACGCGCGCTTTCGCATCTGTCGACAGCGCTTCGGTATTGATGGTCATGAGCTGTAGGCCGAATTCTCTTCGACGTAGCCGTGTGACAGATCGGTAGTCCGGATGGCGGCGTGACCGTCGCCGACGCGGAGGTCGACGGTGATGTCGATGTCGGCCGCCGAAAGGTCCACCTCGCGCGCGCCGGGAGCACCGACTCCGTTGATACATACGGGGAAACCGTTGAATGACACCGTGATTCGATCCGGATCGAGGGTCACCGGCGCCATGCCGACGGCGGCGAGCACCCGGCCCCAGTTGGGGTCCGAGCCGAATACCGCCGTCTTGACCAGGCTGTCGCGGGCGATCACCCGTGCGGCGGCCAAAGCGTCGTCCTCGGAAGCGGCGCCGGTCACGGTGACGGTGACGCGTTTGGTGACGCCCTCGGCGTCGGCTTGCAGCTGCGCGCACAGGTCGTCGCAGACCCGCAGCACAGCCTCGTCGAGATCGGCCTGCGGCGGGGAGATCCCGCTGGCTCCCGACGCCAGCAACAGCACCGTGTCGTTGGTCGAGCAGCTTCCGTCGATGTCGAGCCGGTCGAAGGTGCGGGCGGTGGCATGGCGCAGTGCCCGGTCGAGTGCCGCAGGCTCGACGGCCGCGTCGGTGGTCAGCACGCAGAGCATGGTGGCCAACGAGGGTGCCAGCATGCCCGCACCTTTGGCCATCCCGCCCACCGTCCAGTTGTTCTGATGGTGCAGCGCAACCTGTTTGGGCACGGTGTCGGTGGTCATGATCGCCTGCGCGGCCTCGTCGCCGCCGCTCAGCCCGCCGGCCATCTCCTGCACGATCGCACGCACCCCGGCGAGCACCTTGTCCATCGGCAACCGGTCACCGATCAACCCGGTGGAGCAGACCGCGACCTCAATGGCCCCGGTCTCGGTGCCCCAGTCCGACAAGGCGGCCGCTACGGCCTCCGCCGTGTTATGGGCGTCCTGGAAGCCGCCCGGCCCGGTACAGGCGTTGGCGCCACCGGAGTTGAGGATCACCGCGCGCAGCCGCCCGGTGGTCAGCACCTGCCGGGTCCACAGCACCGGTGCGGCCTTGACCTTGTTGCGGGTGAACACCCCGGCGGCCACGTAGTCGGGCCCTTCATTGAATACCAGGGCGAGGTCACGGGCCCCGGATGCCTTGATCCCGGCGGCGATGCCGGCGGCCCGGAATCCGGCCGGGGCGGTGACACCCTGTTCGCGCAGCAACCGCGCCTTATGGGCTATGTCCCTCACGGCGCGACCCCGACCACCGAAAGACCCTCTGTCTCCGGCCAACCCAGTGCCAGGTTCATCGACTGCACCGCCGCACCGCCGGTGCCCTTGACCAGGTTGTCGATCGCGGCGATCGCGACGAATGTCTCCGCAGCCTCGTCCACCGCGACGGCGATGTGCGCCGCGTTGCTGCCGATCACCGCTCCGGTGCGGGGCAGCTGACCTTCGGGCATAAGGTAGATGAAAGGCTCTGCGTAGTAAGCCTTTTCGTAGGCGGTCCGCAGCTGCGATAATGGTGACTCGGTGCGCGCCGTGCAGGTGGCCAGGATGCCGCGCGACGTCGGGATCAATACCGGAGTGAACGACACCGTGACGTCGCGGTCGGTGACGGCCCCCAGACCCTGAGCGATCTCGGGGGTGTGCCGGTGGGCGCCGGCGATGTTGTAGGCGCGGGCCGAGCCGATGACCTCCGAGCCGAGCAGGTCGGTCCTGGCCGCACGGCCGGCGCCGGAGGTGCCGCTGACGGCGACCACCGTGACGGCGGGATCGATGAGGTCCTCGGCCAGCGCGGGCAGCAACGCCAGTAGCGCCGCGGTCGGGTAGCAGCCCGGGACCGCGATGCGGCGTGCGCCGCTAAGCCGCTCTCGTGCGCCGGGCAGCTCCGGCAGCCCGTACGGCCAGCTACCGGCGTGCGGGGATCCGTAGAACCGCTCCCACGCGGCGGCGTCGGTGAGCCGGAAGTCGGCGCCGCAGTCGATGATCAGGGTTTCGGGGCTGAGCTGTTCGGCCAGCGCGGCCGAATGCCCGTGCGGCAAGGCCAGGAACACCACATCATGGCCGGCGAGCACGGCGACGTCGGTGGGCTCGACCACGCGCTGGGCTAACGGGGTGAGGTGTGGATGGTGCTCACCGAGCGTGCTGCCGGCGCTGGCCGCGGCGGTCACCGAGCCGATCGTGATCCGGCCTGCGCTGTAGGCCGGATGCCCGAGCAGGAGCCGCAGGATCTCACCGCCCGCATATCCGGTAGCTCCGGCAACCGCCACCTTGAGTACGTCGGCCATCTGGCCGATTCTGCATGGTTATGCAGTACTTTGCAAATCCATTCCGTCGCTAGGCGCGCAATTCGGCGCCGACCAACTCGGCGGCGCGGCGCACCGCGGCGTCGCGAGCCGCGCTGGCGTCATCCTCGGTCAGCGTGCGATCCGGCGCACGGAAACGCAGGGCGAAGGTCAGCGATATACGGTCCTCGCCGACCTGTGGGCCGGTGAATACGTCGAACAATTGGATGTCTTCCAGCAGTTCGCCGGCGCCCTCCCGAACGGCGTCGGCCACCGCCTGAGCCGGCACGTCCGCGGACACCACCAGGCTGAGGTCCTGGAACACCGCCGGAAACGGCGACACCCTGGGCGCCGGCAACTCCTCGACGATGGGAATCGCGTCGAGGCTGAGCTCGATGGCGCAGGTACCTTTCGGCAGGCCCGAGCGCTCGATCACGGCAGGATGCAGCTGCCCCGCATGACCGACGGGTGTTTCCCCGACCAGCACTTCGGCGCATCGACCCGGATGCCACGGGAGGTACTGGGCCGCCCGCAACCTCACGTCAACCCCACTGGCGCGCGCGATGATTCGCACCGCCTCGAACGCGTCGGCGGCTTCGACCCGGCGGCCGGGCCCCCAGGGGCCTGGGCGTTCACGCAAGCCGGCCAGCACAGCGGCGACATGTTGCGGTTGCCGGGGCAGCGACGCGTCCAGCATGGCGATCTCGGTATCGGTCGGCCGCCGGTGGACAGGGATGACTTCGACGCCGCGAGTCTCCTCGGTCGGCTGGACCACCTGCGCGAGGGCGTACAGCGCGACGTCGACGAGACCGCGGGATACGTTGCGCACCAATGCTTCCAGTAAAGCGGGCAGCAGGGTGGTGGCCAGATGCGGACGATCGGCCTCCAGCGGGTTGAGCACATGTGTCGTCGTGCGTCGCAGGTCGTCGTCCGGCAGTCCCCACAGGTCGAACACACCCGCGGGCAGAAACGGTGTCGGAAGAATCTCGACGTAACCGGACTGGGCCAGCGACTTGCCGATTGCGCGGCGACGCTTTTGCACCGCGGTAAGCCCCCGGCCCGCAGGAGCCGATGGCAGCACCGACGGAATGGCCTCCAGCCCCTCCAACCGCAGCACCTCCTCCACGAGGTCGGCGGGCTGCACGAGATCGGGTCGCCAACTCGGCGGCGTCACGGTCAACGCGTCGCCGTCTTGGGCTACCCCGTCGGTTACTAAGGCGCCGATCTGGGTTAGACGCCGGGCGGTCGTGCCCCGCGTGTAAGCCACCCCGGCGAAGCGGTCCGGCAGGTCGACGGCGATCCGGATCGGCGGCAACGACCAGTCATCACACGGCGGGTCACCTCGCCAATCGGTCAGGGTTTCAGACACCGCTCCCCCGGCGATGTCGGCGAGCAGCGCGGCACACCGGTCCAGCGCGGCCACCGAAATGGCCGGGTCCACCCCACGCTCATAGCGGCGGGCGGCCTCGCTGGGCAGGTGCAACCTCCGCTGGGTGCGTGATACCGCGGCAGGATCCCACACCGCAGCCTCCAGCAGCACGTCGGTCGAATCGGCGCGCACTTCGGTGCTTGCCGCGCCCATCACGCCGCCGATCGCCGCGGTCGCCACGTCGTCGACGATGAGGACATCGGCCGGATCCAGCCGCCGCTCGATATCGTCGAGGGTGACGACGGTCTCGCCGGGATGGGCGAATCGCACGCCGAAGCCCCCGGTGATGCGGTTGCGGTCGTGGGCGTGCATGGGGTGGCCGAGTTCCAGCATCACGTAGTTGGTCACATCCACTGCCGGGGAGGTCGCGCGGATGCCGGATAGCAACAGCCGGCGCTGCAGCCACCACGGCGACACGGCGGCCGGGTCGATCCCGGTGACCGGGCGCAACGCGAACCGGCGGACACCGGTTTCGGCCTGCACCGTCAGGGGCCAAGCCTCTGGGTTGACCGGCAACGGCTTTACCACCTGGCTGCTGGCCGGGTCGACGAAGTCCAGGTCATAGGCGCACGCGATCTCGCGGGCCAGGCCGCGCACCGACATGCAGTAACCACGGTCGGGGGTGATCGCCAGGTGGAAGACCACGTCGTCGAGCCCCAGCACCCCGGCGCCGTCGGCTCCAGGTTCAGCGGTTCCGGGCGGCAGCACCAGGATCCCGGAATGGTCTGCGCCCAAACCGAGTTCGGCTGTCGAGCAGATCATTCCCTCGGAGCTACGGCCGTAGGTCTTGCGGGCCGTGATGGCAAACCCGCCGGGGAGCGTGGTGCCGGGTAGCGCCACCACAACCAGGTCACCGACTTCGAAGTTGCCTGCGCCGCAAACGATCTCGCGCTGCTGATCCTCGCCGACGTCTACCAGGCAGGCGCGGATCGGCTTCTTGAAACCGTCGAGCTCCTCGATACCGGTCACCCGCCCCACGGTCAGCGGGCCGTCGACCGGGCCGAGGGTGAGGACCTCGTCGACTTCATGGCCGATCCGCACGAGCGTCTGCTCGAGATCGCCGGGGGTGATATCCCAGCCCGGAGCGCCGGCCGCCACGACTTCGCGCAGCCAGCTGTAGGGAACGCGCATCAGGCACCTACCCCGAACGGCAGCGAAAACCGGATATCGCCTTCGACCATGTCGCGCATGTCCGGGATCCCGTTGCGGAACTGCAGGGTACGTTCCAGGCCCATTCCGAATGCGAAGCCGGAGTAGATTTCCGGGTCAATTCCAGCGGCTCGCAAGACGTTTGGATGCACCATTCCGCAGCCGCCCCACTCTACCCAGTCGGCGCCGCCCTTCTTGTTGGCGAACCAGACGTCGACCTCGGCGGATGGTTCGGTGAACGGAAAGAAGTGCGGTCGGATCCGGGTGTGCGCGGACGGGCCGAACTCGGCGCGCGCGAACGCGTCCAGCGTTCCTCGCAGATGCGCCATGGACAGGCCGCAGTCCACCGCCAAGCCTTCGACCTGGTGGAAGACCGGCGTGTGCGTGGCATCGAGCTCGTCGGTGCGGAAGGTGCGGCCGATCGAGATGATGTAAACGGGCAGCTCGTGTGCCAGCAGCGTGCGCACCTGCACCGGTGAGGTATGAGTGCGCAGCAACTGCCGGGAATCCTCCGGGGCGATATAGAAGGTGTCCTGTTCGCTGCGCGCAGGGTGGTCGGCCGGGAAGTTGAGAGCATCGAAGTTGAACTGCTCGGTTTCGACCTCTGGCCCCTCGGCCAGTTCCCATCCCATCGCGATGAAGGTATCGGCGATGTGCTCGGCCAATATCGTGATCGGGTGCCGGGCGCCGGTCGGCTGCCGAGTCGACGGCAAGGTGACGTCGATGCCTTCGGCGACCAGCACGGCCGCGTCGCGCTCGGCGCGCAGTGTCGCCAGCCGTTCGTCGTAGCTGCGCTGGGCCTCGCCGCGGGCGGTGTTGACACGCTTGCCGGCGTCGGCACGCTCGTCCTTGGGGACGGTACCCAGCGCTTGTCGCGCCAGCGCCAGCGGTGAACGGTCACCGAGGTGCTCGGTCTTGACGAGTGCCAGCGTCTCGAGATCGTCGGCGAGCACGATGGCCTGCCGGGCAGCGCTGACCGCCTTGGCCAGGGCTTCCGGCGACAGGTCGACGGGTTGATCACCCACGCGGCGCGACTCTCCTTGCTGACGAGGTTGTCCAGACTGGCTGGATTTGCCGCCACGAGTGTGACGCAAGTGCCGATCATAGTGATTCGATAGCTACCGCCCGGCGGGCGCTTCGCAGTTGAGCGGCCAGACGGCCGAGCCGACGAGACGCTTAGCCGGTCACGACCGGCTGCGGACCGGTCAGCGTGTCCGCGTCTACCGACAGGACCGGCAGCGAACTGCGGGCTGTGACGAATCGGGCGATCTGGTGAGCCGCGAACGCCCCCACGACACCGAACGCCGGCGCGGCGGCCATCGTCCCCCAGTGGTGCGCCAGGAGCAGGAACCCGAATCCCGACGATGCCGCCAGCATCAGACGCCGCACCGGAGTCCAGTGGACCGGCTGCCGGAACCGCGCGGACACCAGCACCCCCAAGATGACGGCGACGGTGTGACCGGCGTCGGTGAAATCACCACCGATGATCGCCGTGGCGATGCCCGCCGATATCCACCAGCCGACCCAGGCCGCCTGGAAGCGCCGGGGAATCACCGCCGTCATCGCTCCCAGCACCGCCAGAGCGCCGTAGCTCATCCCCACGTCGCTGGCTCGGGTGATCGACAACGGCAGCCAACCGAACTCGACCGCCGCGGCAAGAGCAGCGGCCACCACCAGCGTCGCGCCGATATGGCCGACGAAGAACGCCACCACCAGCCGGATGGTGCGCAGATGCAGCTCCGCAAGCGCCAGTAGGCAGGTCAGGAAGGGCAACCAGAAGTAGAGCGGACCGGCATCGACGACCAGCGCGCTGCCCAACAGGGTTCCGAGGTGACCGTGGGCCAGATTGTGCAGGTTGGTGCTGGCGCGCTCAACGATGACGTCACGCGCGTGCGGGCCAAGAACCAGGAGTGCGGAGCTGACGGCGAGCAGAACTGCTGCGTAAACCAGGGTGAACCGGACCCGGGCGAGCCGGGACAAGAAGTCGTAGATCATTGGCATCCACTATGCCTATGAATTCGTTTCATCGCTGTCATCAGAAGCTGGCAACTCCCTACGAGTCTTGAGGCGATAAATCGCCAGGTCGACAGGCATCCCCGCGGGCTTGTGCGCGAAGAGCGGTTTACGTGCACGTTTAGCGACGACGCCCAACGCGTCCAGTTCGCTTTGCGGTATCAGGTCTAACGTCGAGCTCGACACCATGATTCCACCTTTGGTGCCGCGTTCCATAACTCGGGCGGCGATGTTGACGTCGACACCGAGCCAATCGGCGGCCAGACGCTGCGGCCGCCCCGTGTGGATCCCGACCCGCATCCGCGGTGTATAGCCCGCCACCTCGACCGATTTCAACGCCTCCTTGGCGGCCAGCACCGCTCGCACCGCGACCGTCGGATCGCCGAACACCGCCATGATCCCGTCGCCCATCCGTTTGACAATGTGGCCACCGGCGTCGAGCAGCGGCGGCTCGATAGCCCGCGCCACATGTCGCAGCAAGGTGAGGGCCGCCTCGTCACCCGCTTCCAAGGACCACGTCGAGAAACCGACCAGATCGGTGAATACCAGCGTCACCTCCGGGTTCGCCGGCTGTCGAGCAACCGTCTCGGTCAGTGCCTGCCACAGCTGCAGCACACCCAGGCTGACCTCGCGCGACACCGCATCGCGATCCCGCAGCAGCCGGTCGGCGGCGCGTGCCGCAGCGCGCGGACCACCATCGCCCGCGGTGGACAACGGGTCGCCGAACTCGGGATCCCCTGGTAACAACCGTCGCGCCCGCCGGACGAAGGCGACCGCGCCGGGGCTGTGATTTCTGTGGTGCAACCACTGCGTTGCGCTGTGCACCGACATCGGAGAGTGCCATCCTGAGCTGGGAGGTGGGGTGGGTGGCGTCGCCGTAGTCACCGGTTCTTCGGGCCCGCCCGAGTCCGGATCGCGCCGCGCGAGTTCCACGTGGCCAGGTTATTTGGTTTCCGTAGAGGCAGGCAATGACGGCCGCGTTGGTTGTGTCCCATCTCGCAATAAAGGGCCTGATCACGACCTGATAACTAGCTCGCCACACCGATGTGGAAGCTCGGTAACACCATCACGCGCGCATGGCCGAAATCGTAGACAACGTGCGTTGTCAAAGTTATCGTGAGCGCAACTGGGAGTAGGAGGCCGTGATGGGTGGCACATCGACTACATCCGCTGATCCGCTCGGACCAGATTCACTGACGTGGAAGTATTTTGGCGATTTGCGCACGGGAATGATGGGTGTGTGGATCGGCGCAATCCAAAACATGTACCCGGAGCTGGGGGCGGGTGTCGAGGAGCATTCGATCCTGTTACGCGAGCCGTTGCAGCGGGTGGCCCGGTCGGTCTACCCGATCATGGGCGTGGTCTATGACGGCGATCGGGCGGCGCAGACCGGCCGGCAGATCAAGAGCTACCACCGCAGCATCAAGGGGGTTGACGCCGCCGGGCGCCGTTATCACGCGTTGAATCCGGAAACCTTTTACTGGGCGCATGCCACGTTTTTCATGCTGGTGATCAAGGTGGCCGAGTACTTCTGTGGCGGCTTGACCGAGGCCGAGAAGCGGCAGCTGTTCGACGAGCACGTGCAGTGGTACCGGATGTATGGGATGAGCATGCGGCCGGTGCCCAAATCGTGGGAGGAGTTTCAGGAGTACTGGGATCGGGTCGGGCGCGAGGTGCTGGAGATCAACCGGGCGACGCTGGACATCTTCCAAATTCGGATTCCCAAACCGAAATTCGTTTTGATGCCGACGCCGATCTGGGACCAATTGTTCAAGCCGTTGGTTGCAGGTCAGCGCTGGATCGCGGCGGGACTGTTCGAGCCCGCCGTTCGGGAGAAGGCGGGCATGCACTGGACACCGGGCGACGAGGTGTTGTTGCGCTTGTTCGGCAAGGTGGTCGAGCTGGCCTTCCTGGCAGTCCCCGACGAGATCCGGCTGCACCCACGCGCGCTGGCCGCCTACCGCCGCGCCGAGGGACGGCTTGCCAGTGACGCGCCCTTGGTCGAGGCACCGGCACTCATGGCACCGCCGCGCGACCGCCGCGGACTGCCCATGCATTACTTTCCTCCCCGCCCCCGTCCGGCGCAGGTCCTCATGGAACGCGCCGGGTCGCTGGTGCACACCACGCTCTCGCTGGCCGGGCTGCGGCCTGCCCGGGGGCGCACCAAAAAGGCCGCCTAAGGCCGCGTGAGCACGCCCAGCGCCTGCGCGCTCTGGTAGAGACAGATGGCCGCGGCCGCGGCGACGTTCAGGCTCTCGGCGCCGCCGGACATCGGGATGCGCACCCGGTGGTCCGCTGCCCCCGCGATTTCGTGTGGTAAACCGTGTGATTCGGGCCCGAACAACCATGCCGTCGGCTTGCCCAGCAGTTCCCCGGCCTCGTCAAGGCGCGTCTCGCCATCCACCGTGGTCGCCAGCACCTGCAGGCCCGCGGCGTGCAACGCGCTGATGGCGGCGGAAGTGTCGGGCGCGGCGACGACCGGAATCGAAAACATGCTGCCGGCCGAAGCGCGCAGACACTTGCCGTTGTACGGGTCGACGCTGTGCCCGCCGAGGATCACACCCCCTGCGCCCATGGCGTCGGCGATGCGAATGACGGTGCCGGCATTGCCTGGTTCGCTGATCTCGACAGCAACCGCGATCAGCCGAGGCGAGCCGGCCAGCACGACCTGTAGCTCGATCTCCGGCATGTCGCACACGGCTACCAACCCCGCGGGGGTGACGGTGTCGGAAAGTGCCTTTGCGGCCCGCTCAGTGACGAGATGGACCGGACACTGCTGCCCCGCAACCAAAGATGCCAGCAATGACGCATGCCGCTGCGCCGCGACTTCGGTGACAAATACTTCCTGGACCAAACCGCGAAGGGATGCGGCCTCGACCAGGTTCGGGCCTTCGGCGAGAAATCGTCTCGCCCGCCGACGGCCGACGTGGCGATGCAGTTTGACGGCCGCGGCGACCCTGGCCGAACGTTCGGTGAGCACCGGCGGCCTGCATCGTCGCCGGGCTAGGCAGCCTCTCCCGAATCCGAGGGGGCGTTGACGTCTTCGGGCAGCGCCGCCCGGGCGACGTCAACCAGCGCAGTGAACGCCGCCGGATCGGTGATCGCGATGTCGGCGAGGTTTTTGCGGTCCACTTCGACGCCGGCGGCTTTCAGTCCCTGGATCAGCCTGTTGTAGGTGATGTCGTTGGCGCGCGCAGCCGCGTTGATCCGCGAGATCCACAATTTGCGGAACTCGCCCTTGCGCGCACGGCGGTCGCGGTAGGCGTAGTTCAGCGAATGCAGCTGCTGCTCTTTGGCTTTGCGATAGAGCCGGGATCGCTGGCCGCGATAGCCTTTCGAGGCCTCCAGGATGCTGCGCCTCTTCTTGTGGGCGTTGACCGCCCGCTTTACGCGTGCCATGGATGTTCCTACTCTCGTTCAGACGTAAATGGTCGGGTGCCGGTACCTGTTTGTCCGGCGCGATGGTCAGCCGTTCAGCAGCCTGTTGACACGCTTGGTGTCGTTGGCTGACACCGTTGTGCGGCCTTCCAGCCGCCGGGTCCGGGTGGACGGCTTGTGTTCCAACAAATGCCGGCGGTTGGCTTTCTGACGAAGAATCTTTCCGGTCCCGGTGCGCCGGAACCGTTTTGAAGCCCCGCTGTGGGTCTTGGCCTTGGGCATGTTTCCTCTAGTCCTAGGGTTCTGTTGTTCTTGCTGTCAGTCAGTTCGGTGAAGGTTTTGCATCGGCGGCCGCATCGGTATCCGGTGCCGCACCGCCTTCCGGGCCTTCGGGATGCCGCGCCCGGGCGCGAGTCTTCGCGCCGCGATGTGGCGCCAGCACCATCGTCATGTTGCGGCCGTCCTGCTTGGCGGACGTTTCGACGAATCCGTATTCGGCGACGTCGGCGCCCAGCCGCTGTAGCAACCGGTAGCCCAACTCGGGCCGCGACTGCTCACGTCCGCGAAACATGATGGTGACCTTGACCTTCGATCCCGCCTCCAGGAAGCGGATCACGTGACCCTTCTTGGTCTCGTAGTCGTGATCGTCGATTTTGGGCCGCAGCTTCTGTTCTTTGACGACGGTCTGCTGCTGATTCCGGCGCGATTCGCGCGCCTTTTGCGCCGCCTCGTATTTGAACTTGCCATAGTCCATGATCTTGCAGACCGGTGGCCTGGCGTTTGGGGCAACTTCGACAAGGTCGAGATCGGCGTCCGCGGCAACGCGGAGTGCGTCTTCGATGCGCACGATGCCTACCTGCTCCCCTCCTGGACCAATCAATCGGACTTCAGGTACGCGAATGCGCTCGTTGACGCGGGTCTCAGTGCTGATGGGGCCTCCCTTGTTGGGCTTCTGATCGTCCTTCGGTCACGACCAGTGCCTGGGCCCGGTCGGATTCAGCGGCGGAAGCACCACACCATCAGCAAAAAAGCCCTGCACAAGCAGGGCCCAATGCCGACCGATCGCGGCTCAAAACTGCTCAAGCCGCCCGCGCTACCCGCGGAACAGGCATCCACAATGCCCGTGACCGGACCGCTGAACCTTGAGAAACCTCGTGGCTCGCGGTGGGAGTGGGACTCCACTTACTGTTCCTGGCCTTCGCCGGGATGGTCGCAGAGGCCAGTTTAGCAGCCATGAGGCGTCTTCCAGCGCCTCTGCGGCCGGGCCGGCGTCCGGCGCACATTGCCGCAGTTCGGCAAACATAGCCAACTGCCGCTGGTCCCTCTCGCCGCTTCAGCGGGCTTTTCTGAGATTGAGGGCATATCCTCGCGGTCTGTGACACTCGCTACGCCTCGTTCGGGGCCTCGCAGCCGGTCACGTTCCCGGTATCGCTGGGTACCGGCGGCGGCCGGCTGGACCGTGGGCGTCATCGCCACCGTGTCACTGCTAGGCAGCGTGTCCCCGCTGATCCGGTGGCTGATCAAGGCCCCGCGCGAGTTCATCAACGACTACCTGTTCAACTTCCCTGACACCAGCATCGCGTGGTCGTTCGTCCTGGCCTTACTGGCCGCGGCCCTGACCGCACGTAAACGCATCGCCTGGCTGCTGTTGCTCGGCAACATAATCCTCGCCGCCGTGTTGAACGCCGCCGATATCGCCGCAGGCGACAACACCGCAGCCGAACTCTTCGGCGAGAACCTCGGGTTCGCAGTGCACATCGTCGCGATAGTCCTGCTGGTCTTGGCCTATCGCGAATTCTGGGCCAAGGTCCGCAAAGGCGCGCTGGTCAAAGCGGCCGCGGTGCTGGTCGCCGGGGATGTGATCGGGATCCTGGTGTCCTGGGGTCTGGTCGAATTGTTCCCCGGCTCGCTGGATCGGCAGGACCGCTTACCCTATGTGGCCAACCGGGTGGTCGGATTCGCCCTCGCGGATCCGGACCTGTTCACCGGCAGGCCGCACGTTTTCCTCAACGCGATCTTCGGTTTGTTCGGCGCGCTCGCGCTGATTGTGGCGACGATCGTGCTGTTTCAATCCCAGCGCGCCGAAAACGCGCTGACCGGTGAGGATGAGTCCGCGATCCGCGGGCTACTCGAGTTGTACGGCAAAAACGACTCCCTGGGCTACTTCGCCACCCGCCGCGACAAGTCGGTGACCTTCGCACAGAGCGGCCGTGCCGCCATCACCTACCGAGTCGAAGTTGGCGTGTGCCTGGCCAGCGGCGACCCGATCGGCGAACCGAGAGCGTGGCCACAGGCCATCGATGCCTGGTTGAGGCTGTGCCAGACTTACGGCTGGGCGCCGGGCGTCATGGGCGCGAGTTCGCAGGGAGCGCGGGCATATCGTGAAGCCGGCCTGAACGCCCTCGAGTTGGGCGACGAGGCCATTTTGCGGTCCGCCGACTTCAGGCTGTCCGGCCCCGATATGCGCGGGGTGCGCCAAGCCGTGACCCGAGCCCGCAGAGCGGGGCTGACGGTGCGCATCGGGCGGCACCGCGACATCTCCGCCGACGAGATGGCGGACACCGTTGCACGCGCCGACGCCTGGCGCGACACCCAAACCGAGCGCGGATTTTCCATGGCACTGGGCCGGCTGGGGGATCCGGCTGATGGGGACTGCCTGCTGGTCGAAGCCCTAGACCGCGAGGGCGAAGTCGTTGCGATGCTCTCGCTGGTCCCGTGGGGAACCACCGGCGCCTCCCTGGACTTGATGCGCCGTTCTCCGCAATCCCCCAACGGCACTATCGAACTCATGGTCAGCGAGCTCGCCCTGAACGCTGAAAACCTTGGTATCAATCGGATTTCACTGAACTTCGCGATGTTTCGGTCGGCATTCGAACAGGGTGCCCAACTCGGCGCCGGCCCGGTTGCCCGCCTGTGGCGAGGGCTGCTGCTGTTCTTCTCGAGGTGGTGGCAGCTGGAGACGCTGTACCGCTCGAACATGAAGTACCAGCCTGACTGGGTTCCGCGCTACGCCTGCTACGAGGACGCCCGGCTGATTCCCCGGGTGGGCGTCGCCTCGGTGATCGCGGAAGGCTTCCTTGTCTTGCCGTTCAGCCGACGCAAAATGCATACCGGCCACCACCCGGCTGTGCCACCCAGGTTGGTGGAGTCCGGACTGCTGCATCACGACGGGTCGGCCCCCGACGTGAGCGGGCTGCGACGGACAGACACCGACGCGGAGCAGTCGATAGCCCGTCTGCCCGAGCAGGTGCGGGTGCGTCTGGCCAAGCTGAAAGTATTGCAGCACAACGGATTCGATGCCTACCCGGTGGGATTTCCGCCCAGCCACACGATCACCGGCGCGTTAGGCGCAGACGACCAGGACACCATCACGGTGGCCGGCCGGGTATTGCGGATACGCGACTACGGCGGTGTGCTGTTTGCCCAGTTGCGTGACTGGTCGGGCGAAATGCAAGTGCTACTTGATAATTCACGCCTGGAGCGCGGCAGCACCGCCGACTTCCGGAGGGCCATTGATCTTGGTGACCTGGTCGAGATGACTGGGCACATGGGCTTCAGTAAAAACGGAACTCGCTCGTTGATAGTAAGCGACTGGCGGATGACCGGTAAATGCCTGCGGCCGCTACCGAACAAATGGAAGGGACTGACCGACCCGGAGGCGCGGCTGCGGACCCGCTATGTCGACCTGGCCGTCAACTCCGAGTCGCGCGAGCTGCTCAAGGCCCGCAGCAGCGTCGTGCACTCCGTCCGGGAAACGCTGTTGGCCAAGGGATTCATCGAAGTCGAGACGCCGATTTTGCAGCAAATCCACGGCGGAGCCACCGCCCGGCCGTTCATCACCCACATCAATACCTACGACATGGACCTGTTCTTGCGCATCGCGCCGGAGCTCTACCTGAAGCGGTTGTGCGTCGGTGGCGTGGAGCGGGTATTCGAACTGGGGCGGGCGTTCCGCAATGAGGGTGTCGACTTCAGCCACAACCCCGAGTTCACCTTGCTGGAGGCCTACCAGGCGCACGCCGACTACAAGGTGTGGATCGACGGCTGCCGTGAGCTCATCCAGAATGCCGCCCAAGCCGCTCACGGTGAGCAGACCGTGATGCGGCCCCGCACCCACAGCGACGGCACCGACGGCCGCCTCGAACCGGTCGACATCTCCGGCATCTGGCCGGTCAAGACCGTGTACAACGCGGTATCCGAAGTGCTTGGAGAACACATCGACCCTGACACCCCCCTGGCCGCTCTGCGCAAGCTGTCCGATGCCGCACGCATTCCGTATCGGGCACATTGGGATGCCGGCGCGGTGGTGCTGGAGCAATATGAGCACCTGGTCGAGGACCGGACCGAGCAACCGACGTTCTACATCGACTTTCCGACATCGGTGTCGCCTTTGGCCCGGCCGCACCGCAGTGAACGCGGCGTCGCCGAGCGGTGGGACCTGGTGGCGTGGGGTGTGGAGCTGGGCACCGCCTACAGTGAGCTCACCGACCCGATCGAGCAGCGGCGCCGCCTGCAAGAGCAGTCGCTGTTGGCCGCCGGCGGGGACCCCGAGGCGATGGAGCTCGACGAAGACTTCCTGCAAGCCATGGAATACGCGATGCCGCCCACCGGCGGGCTGGGGATGGGCATCGACCGCGTCCTCATGCTCATCACGGGCCACAGCATCCGCGAGACACTGCCATTCCCGCTGGCCAAACCGCACTAGCCCCGTGGCGATCGCAAGCCCGGCGGTTACGCCGGGCGCAGCGGGTCGACACGCACAGCCCGGGGCCGGGAGTCCCAGCCGTTCCACAGCGAACATTCGGTGAATATGTTCCAGGCTGGTTAACAATGGATCACAATGAACCACGTGACAGCGTCGACGAACAATGCCATGGCGCAGTTGCTGGCAAGCAGCCATACCTCCCTGATGCATGGCTGGGTGCCGACGACGATCCAGGTGGTTACCGCGGTTGTGCTGACGCTGGCCGTCGGCTGGCGGTCGCGTCGGTGGCTGACGGTGTGGCTGCCGGTGGCCGCCCTAATCGGCGGCGCCGCGGCCTACCTGACGCACTGGTACATCGTCGACCGCGGTCTCTCCGATGAACCGGCGCCGTCTTGGCTGTGGCTCTGGATCGCGTTGACCGGCATGGCCTCGGCGGTGGCGGTTCTGGGCTGGCGCAGCGCGCGGGCATGGCGGCGTGGCGCGGCGCTGCTTGCCGTGCCGTTGTGTTTGCTCTGCGCGGCGCTGGTGCTCAACCTGTGGGTTGGCTACTTCCCGACCGTGCAGGCGGCGTGGAACCAGATCACCTCCGGTCCCTTGCCCGATCAGACCGACCCGGCCACCGTCACCGCGATGGCCGCCAAACGAGCCCGACCGCCTCACGGCAGCGTGGTGCAGGTGGTGATCCCTTCGGACGCATCGCATTTCAAGCACCGCGGTGAACTCGTATATCTGCCGCCCGAATGGTTTACCAGTAGCCCACCACCGGCGTTGCCGACGGTGATGATGATCGGCGGGCAGTTCAATACACCCGCGGACTGGACGCGCGCGGGCAACGCGGTCAAGACAATCGACGACTTCGCGGCCGCACACGACGGCAATGCGCCGGTGTTCGTGTTCGTGGATTCCGGAGGCGCTTTCAACAACGACACCGAATGCGTCAATGGAGTTCGCGGTAATGCGGCCGACCACCTGACCAAAGACGTTGTGCAATTTATGATCTCGAACTTCGGTGTCAGCCCCGACCGGTCTAACTGGGGAAGTGCGGGCTGGTCCATGGGCGGAACCTGCGCCCTGGATCTGACCGTCATGCATCCGGAGATGTTCAGCGCGTTCGTCGACGTTGCCGGCGACTTCTTTCCGAACGCCGGAAATAAGGCCCAAACCGTCGCCAGGCTGTTCGGCGGTAACGCCGACGCGTGGGCGGCATTCGACCCGAGCACAGTGATGAGCCGGCACGGGCCGTATCGCGACGTGGCCGGCTGGTTCGCGATTTCGTCCGAGGGCCCGCCGGCACCACGCCGCGACTTCGCGATGGCCGACGTCGGCGCAATCGGTCTCGCCGGTCGTGAAGCGGCCGCCGACCCCGGCAACCAGACCGCAGCCGCCTATTCGCTATGCGCGCTGGGCCGTGCCGACGGGATCGACTGTGCAGTGCTCCCCCAGCCGGGTAAGCACGATTGGCCATTCGCGGACAGAGCCTTCGCTGCCGCGCTGCCATGGCTGGCCGGCCAGCTGGGCACTCCGGGCGTTCCGAGGATTCCGTTGCCCGGCGCGTCTCCTCCCGCTGTGTTTGCCACCCCGGGTGGTGGTCCCGGCCGAGCATTCCAACCCCGCTAAGCGGTAGCGCCGGGGCATGAACGCGCGTGGTCAACTCGAGCCATGCTGGGCGAGGAACTGTGGATCAGCCGTCGGCCCAGGATGCGGCCATGTTCGTCAGCGCGGTGACACCGGCGGCCTCGCTGGGTGGCGTCATCGCCGCCCGCCGCCATCGACTGCTGCCGGCCGGCGATCGCAACGCGGTGCAGATGGCATTGACGCTGGTGTACTGGGAGCAGATCGTGCGCTATCTCGAACGTCAGTCGCAGCCCAAAGACGCGGAGCCGCAGTAGCGTAGCGGCATGCCCGACGAATCACGAACTCCGGACACCACCCAGCCCGACCCCGGGTACGACAGCGCCGGTGTGCCGACCTTCGAATCCGTCCGCGAGAAAATCGAAACCCGGTATGCGACAGCACAGGGTGCCGAGGAACTCGATGCCGAGTCAGCCGAGGGCCAGTCGGTCGAGGAACAGTACGAAGAGCGCCAGCGCGCCGCGGCTGAGAAACTGGCGCAGATTCGCGAGTCGATGCGCTCCGACACGGATTGAGGGGCGGCGAACGTCGTCGCCGAGGTTTACGAGTCGCGGGCAGCCAACTCAGGCGCTGAATTTTCGTCCCCGACTCGACCGGCGCGGGGCGCCGGCCGGCGCGCCGGCACGGCCGACGACCTCGGCGAGGAACTTCCCGGTGTAGCTTTCCGGCACCGCGGCGACGTCCTCCGGACTGCCTTGGGCGACAACGGTCCCGCCCTCGGCCCCGCCCTCCGGGCCCATGTCGACGATCCAATCCGATGTCTTGATCACATCCAGGTTGTGTTCGATGACGATGACCGTATTGCCCTTGTCGACAAGGCCGTTGATGACGTTCAGCAGCTTGCGGATGTCATCGAAATGCAGCCCGGTGGTGGGTTCGTCGAGGATGTAGATGGTGCGCCCGGTCGAGCGCTTCTGCAGTTCTGCGGCCAGCTTGACGCGCTGCGCCTCGCCACCGGACAGCGTCGGCGCGGGCTGGCCGAGCCGGACATAACCCAGGCCGACGTCGACCAGGGTGCGCAGGTAGCGATGTATGCCGGTGATCGGCTCGAAGAATTCCGCCGCTTCCTCGATCGACATGTCCAGCACTTCGGCGATGGTCTTGCCCTTGTAGTGCACTTCCAGGGTTTCCCGGTTGTAGCGGGCACCCTGGCACACCTCGCACGGCACGTACACGTCGGGCAGGAAGTTCATCTCGATCTTGATGGTGCCGTCGCCGGTGCACGCCTCGCAGCGACCGCCCTTGACGTTGAACGAGAACCGGCCGGGCTGATAGCCGCGGACCTTGGCCTCGGTGGTGGCGGCGAACAGGGTGCGGATCTTGTCGAACACCCCGGTGTAGGTGGCCGGGTTGGAGCGCGGTGTGCGGCCGATCGGAGATTGGTCGACCCGCACCAGCTTGTCCAGGTGGTCCAGCCCGGTGACCCGGGTGTGGCGGCCCGGGACTTGGCGGGCGCCGTTGAGCCGGTTGGCCAGCACCGAGGCCAGGATGTCGTTGAGCAGTGTCGACTTGCCGGAACCGGACACGCCGGTCACCGAGGTGAGCACACCGAGCGGGAAAGACACGTCGATGCCGCGCAGGTTGTGCTCACGCGCACCGACGACGGTCAATTGACGCCGCCGGTCGACCGGGCGCCGCATCGCGGGGATCTCGATGCTTTCCTTGCCCGACAGGTAGGCGCCGGTGAGCGAGTCGTCGTTGGCCAGCAGTTCACTGTAGGTTCCGCTGTGCACGATTTGACCACCGTGCTCGCCGGCCCGCGGGCCGATGTCGACGATCCAGTCGGCGTGGGCGATGGTGTCCTCGTCGTGCTCCACGACGATCAGCGTGTTCCCCAAATCCCTTAAACGGGTGAGGGTTTCGATGAGACGACGGTTGTCGCGCTGGTGCAGCCCGATGGATGGCTCGTCGAGCACGTAGAGCACGCCCACCAGGCCGGAACCGATCTGGGTGGCCAGCCGGATGCGCTGGGCCTCGCCGCCGGACAGCGTGGCCGCGGCGCGGGACAGCGACAGATACTCCAGCCCGACATCGAGCAGAAAGCCCAGCCGCGACTGGATTTCCTTCAGCACCTGCCCGGCGATCGCCTGCTCGCGCGGACCCAGGGTGAGCGCGCCCAGGAAGTCCGCACAGTCCGAGATCGACAGCTCACAAACCTCGGCGATGGACTTCGCGCCGCGCTCCCCCGCGGCCAACGTGACCGCCAGAATCTCCGGCTTGAGCCGGGTGCCCTCACACACCGGGCAGGGCACGTCACGCATGAAGCCTTCGTAGCGTTCCTTCATCTGCTCGGATTCGGTCTGGGCCATCTTGCGTTGCAGGAACGCCAGCACGCCTTCGAAATCGGCGTAGTACGACCGGGTGCGGCCATACCGGTTGCGATACCGCACATGCACCTGATGGTCGGAGCCCTCCAGAATCGCCTTGCGCGCCTTGGCCGGCAGCCTGCGCCACGGCGTGTCGACGTCGAAGCCCAGCTCTTCACCGAGCCCGGCCATCATCCGGGTGAAGTACTCCGCGGTGTGACCCGTCGACCACGGCGCCACCGCACCCTCGGCCAGCGTGCGTTCCGGGTCGGGCACCACGAGGTCGGGGTCGACTTCCTTGCGGATTCCCAGGCCACTGCACTCGGGACAGGCACCGTAGGGCGAGTTGAACGAGAACGATCGCGGTTCCAGGTCGTCGACGGCCAGCGCGTGCCCATTGGGGCAGGCCAGCTTCTCGGAGAACCGCTGCTCACGGGGATGGTCGTGCTCATGGGCCCGGTCATCGGGGAACTCGAGCACCACGATGCCGTCAGCGAGGTTCAGCGCGGTTTCCACCGAATCGGTGAGCCGCTGTTTGGCGCTGGCCTTGACGGTGAGACGGTCCACCACCACCTCGATGTCGTGCTTTTCCTGCTTCTTCAGCTTCGGCGGATCGGTCAGCGGATGCACCACGCCGTCGACCCGCACCCGGCTGTAGCCCTGGGCGTTGAGCTTCTCGAACAGGTCGGCGAACTCGCCCTTGCGGGTGCGCACCACAGGAGCGAGCACGAGGAATCGGGTGCCCTCCGGCATCGCCAGCACCTGGTCGACGATCTGCTGCGGTGTCTGACGGGCGATCCGCTCGCCACAGACCGGGCAGTGCGGGGTGCCCGCGCGCGCGTAGAGCAGCCGCAGGTAGTCATACACCTCGGTGATCGTCCCGACGGTGGACCTCGGGTTGCGGTTGGTCGACTTCTGGTCGATCGACACCGCCGGGGAAAGGCCCTCGATGAAGTCGACGTCCGGCTTGTCCATCTGCCCCAGGAATTGACGGGCGTAGGCCGACAGCGACTCCACGTAACGGCGCTGGCCCTCGGCGAAAATGGTGTCGAAAGCCAGCGACGACTTGCCCGATCCGGACAGCCCGGTAAAGACGATCAGCGAGTCGCGGGGCAGGTCGAGGTCGACGCCGCGCAGGTTGTGCTCACGGGCGCCCTTGACGATCAGGCGGTCAGCCACGCTGCCCCTCTCAGTGAAACTCTTACGTGCCTAAAGCGGCGCCGTCCATGCTATGTGCCCGTACCGACAAGCCGGCGCGGACCAGTAACGTGGCCGGTATGACTGTCGTGGACGACAACTACACCGGACACGTCGACCCTGGTACCGCCGCCCTGCGCACGCTGCCCGGCGCCACGATCCTGAAAGCGTCGGTGGGCCCCATGGACAACAACGCCTACCTGGTGACGTGTTCCGCCACCGGGGAAACACTGCTGATTGACGCCGCCAACGACGCCGATGTCCTCATCGACCTGATCCGCCGCTACGCACCCAAGCTATCGCTGATCGTGACCAGCCATCAGCACTTCGACCACTGGCAGGCACTCGAGGCTGTGGCCGCTGCCACCGGTGCGCCGACCGCCGCCCACCAGATCGATGCCGAACCGCTGCCGGTCAAACCGGACCGTCTGCTGGCCGACGGCGACGCCGTGCAGATCGGCGAGCTGACGTTCAACGTCCTCCACCTGCGCGGACACACGCCCGGATCGATCGCCCTGGCCCTTGACGGTCCCGCGACCGGCGGAGTCACGCAATTGTTCACGGGCGACTGCCTGTTTCCGGGCGGTGTTGGCAAGACGTGGCAGCCCGGGGATTTCACCCAGCTGCTGGGCGACGTGACAACCCGGGTTTTCGACGTCTATCCAGACTCCACCGTCATCTACCCCGGCCATGGCGACGACACGGTGTTGGGCGCAGAACGCCCCCACCTGGGCGAATGGCGCGAGCGAGGCTGGTAGGCCCCGGGCCCCCGCTAGGACGTGGTGTGCACGATCAACACGTCGGTCTTGGCCCGACGCGAGACGTTGGCCGGCACCGACCCGAGCAGCCGGCCGGCGATCGTGCTTAGACCGACATTTCCGACCACGAGCAGATCGGCCTTCTCTTCCTCGGCGAGCTGCACCAGCGCGTCGACCGGGGCTCCGACGATCGGTCGCTCTTCCACGTTCTTCGCACCGACCGCGTGAGCACGCTCTTTGGCGTCTTGGAGAATGGCGTAAATCGGCGCGGTGCCCGACACCTTGTAGCTCTCTTCCCTCAGAGCATCGGCGGCCCGGGTGTCCTCATGCTGGGGCAGGTACGCCGACGCGATGATCAACTTGGCGTCCGCCCCGGCGAGCTGCGCTGCCCGGTCTACCGCACGCATCGACGAGTCCGAGCCGTCGGTTCCTACCACCACAGTTTGATAGGCGCCCATTTACCCTCCCAGTTTCGGTTGGTCAGCCAACCCATGACAGTATCGCGTTTGCCGGATGCTGAGGAGTTCTATTAGCGACACCGCGTGGCGTGGCGCGGCCACCATTTGCGGGGCGACGCTGCACCAACGGACAATACCGCCGATGACTAAACAACCAAATGCTCGTGCTTAGGGCGGAAAGCGTTGCATTACCCGGCTTTTCGTGAAATGCAGGCGCAGAGCGCGAATACGCCTGGCCCGGTTTGTGACCCGGTCCGTCGTCTCGGCCCTACAGTGACAGGCATCATGTCCTCACCCGCCCTTGAGCAGCGCGCCGCGGACGTCGTCGACGAGGCCGCGCCCGCACGCCCGCGCGGCAGGTTGCTTGACCCGTGGGCGATTGCCGTGTTCGCCAGCATTATCAGTGGCGCCTGGGCCAGTCGGCCCTCGCTGTGGTTCGACGAGGGAGCTACGATATCGGCCTCGGCGAGCCGGACTCTGCCCGAGTTGTGGCGGCTGCTGAGCCACATCGACGCCGTACACGGGCTGTACTACCTGCTGATGCACGGCTGGTTCACGATATTTCCGCCGACCGAATTCTGGTCGCGGGTGCCCAGCGCTCTGGCGATCGGAGCCGCGGCCGCCGGCGTCACGGTGTTCGCCAAACAGTTCTCGACACGGCCGACCGCCGTATGCGCGGGTGCCATCTTCGCCATCCTGCCCCGCACGACCTGGGCAGGTATCGAGGCACGCTCATACGCCTTCGCAGCTGCCGCGGCCGTGTGGCTGACGGTGTTGCTGGTTACCGCCGTCCGGCGCAACAGGCCGCGATGGTGGATCTTCTATGCGCTGGCATTAATGCTGTCGATTTTGCTGAACCTCAACCTGATCCTGTTGCTACCGGTTTACGCCGTCATGCTGTGGCTCCTGGCACCCAAGAATTCCCGCAAATCCCCGGTCATTTGGTGGGCTGTCACCTCGGCAGTCGCGGCCGGGGCCATGACGCCGTTCATTGTGTTCGCCCATAACCAGGTTTGGCAGGTCAACTGGATCTATCCGGTCAGCTGGCATTACGCCTTCGATATCATCCTGCGCCAGTATTTCGACCACAGCGTTCCGTTCGCCGTTCTTACCGCTGTCCTCATCGTCGCGGCGGTCGTGGCCCGGCTGACCGGCGTGCGGGCCCCGGCGGGCGACATGCGCCGCCTTTTGATCGTCTGCGCAGCGTGGATCGTCGTTCCCACCGGCCTCGTCGTCATCTATTCGGCCATCAATGAACCGATCTACTACCCGCGCTACCTGGTCTTCACCGCACCCGCGATGGCCGTCGTCCTGGCCGTCTGCATCGTTACGATCGCCCGCAGACCGTGGCCCATCGCCGGTGTGGTGTTGCTGTTGGCTGTCGCCGCAGTGCCGAATTACCTGTTCATACAGCGCTGGCCGTACGCCAAAGAGGGTTGGGATTACAGCCAAGTGGCCGATTTGATCAGTTCCCATGCCGCACCCGGGGACTGTCTGATGGTGGACAACACCGTGGGATGGAGACCCGGTCCGATCCGCGCCCTGCTCGCCACCCGCCCGGCGGCCTTCCGGTCACTGATCGACGTCGAACGGGGCGTGTACGGACCCAAGGTCGGGTCACTGTGGGACGGCCACGTCGCGGTGTGGCTGACGACGGCCAAGATCAACAAATGCTCGACAATCTGGACCATCACCAATAAAGACAAGTCGCTGCCCGATCATCAATCCGGACAATCGTTGCCGCCGGGATTATTCGGGCGTGCCCCGGCATATCGATTCCCGAACTACCTCGGGTTCCGCATTGTCGAGCGTTGGCAGTTCCATTACTCCCAGGTTGTCAAGTCAACGCGGTGATTGCCGCTTTGCCGGCCGCGTGAAATGTCGATTGCCGGGTAGTGGGGGTGGCGATGACGTTATCGGGCGCCATGATCGCGAACGCCGCAAAGGTCTTCGCCGACGTCGACGGCGTTATCGCCGTCGTTCCAGCCGAGAGCGAGACGGACTGAGCTCAGCGCAGGCTGTCGACTCGGTTCGCCCGGCGAGTGCCACGGGTCGCGCCGTAGGAAACGACCAAACCGATAGCGCTCAACGCGCTGAACACCGTAAACAGCCAGCGAGCCGCCATCACATCGCCGCCCTTGGCGGTATTGACGACGACACCGGCCAAACCGGCACCGAACGCCGCGGAGATCAGCTGGACGGTGTTGATCGCCGCGGCCGCGGCGCCGCCTTCAGCCGGGTCGTCGACGCAGGCCATCGCACGCACCGACAAATGCGGCCAGGCCATCCCGATCCCGATGCCGGCAACCAGCAGCGCCACCGCCCACAGCGTGATGGTCCAGACCGACGCGCCAGTGTGCCGGGCAAGTGCACCCAGCGCCAGACCGGACGCCACCACCATCGGTGCGGCCGCGATCACCCGTCCGATCGCTCGCGGGTTCTCCAAGGATGCGCTGACGATCTCGCTGACTGTCCAGCCAAGCGCCAGTGCCGCACCCAGAAACCCGGCCGCTATCGGACTCAGATGTGCCAATCGCTGACCGAACAGCGGCACGTAGGTGTCCACCATCGCGACGGCCATCAGCACCCCGATGGTCAGATAGATCCACTTCAAGGGTCCAGGGCCAAACACGCTGGGCGGCAATACCGCTGCGTGCATCCGCCAGTCAACGATCACGAACAAGCCGACCAGCACGATCCCGGCGGCGAGCAATCCGGTGGTCGCGATGATGTTGTGCGGAATCTCCGCGACGCTGACCGCCAGCGCGGCAGCACCAATGAGCACCAATGACCACACCGGCACCTTCATCGCCGGTACGGCGGCACTCGGGTCGACCCGGCCCGCGGACAGCGCGACCGGCACCAACATGGCCATCAGAGCGGTCAGGATCGCCATCGCCACAAAGGCCCATCGCCATGTCCCGAACTGCGCGAAAAAGCCACCCGTCGCGGGTCCGACCACCGTGGCCACGCCCCACATCGCCGAAACCAGTGCCATTCCCCGAGTCCACAGCCAGCGGGGCAAAGCGGTGTTGATAACCGCGTAGCCAAGGCCGGCCAGCAAACCTCCGGCCACACCCTGCAGGGTGCGTCCAGCTAACAGGATCTCCATGTTGGGTGCTGCCCCGCAGACCAAACTGGCGACGCCGAACACCGCCAATCCCATCAGGTATGACACACGCGGCCCCGCGCGCAGCAGCATCGGATTGACCATCGTCGCCGCCACCACGGACCCGACCAGATACAGGGTCGTCACCCAGGCGTAGAGCCGGCTACCGCCTATTTCGGCGACGGTGCTGGGCAATAAGCTGGTGGTCAGGAACTCGTTGGTGGCGTACAGTGCCACCCCGCCGGCCAGCACGATCGATGTCCTCAGATACGTGGTGCCCAGCAACTCGCGCCAGCCGCCGCTGATCGTCGCCGTGTCGGTCACTCTTCCACCGTATGGGGTGGTTCGGGGTTGAGTGCGGGACGAACCCCGCCAGCAAAGTCACTTCAGGCCGGCGGCGTCCATCCCGCGCAGTTCCTTTTTCAGGTCGGCGATCTCGTCGCGGAACCGGGCGGCCAGCTCGAATTGCAGATCACGGGCGGCGGCCATCATCTGCTCGGTGAGGTCTTTGATCAGGTCGGCCAATTCGGCGCGCGGCATGCCGGCCGTGTCGCGACCCTCGAAGACACCGGCGCTGACCGCGCGGCCGGGCTCCCCCTGGGCACGCCGGCCGCGGGAGGCGTTGCGCCCCGAGCCGCCGATCTCCACGGTTTCGGTGGCTTGTGTGTCAGCGGCCTCGCGATAGACCTGGTCGAGGATGTCGGCGATCTTCTTGCGCAGCGGCTGCGGGTCGATCCCGTGCGCCTCGTTGTAGGCGATCTGCTTCGCCCGCCGCCGTTCGGTCTCGTCGATGGCCTCTTTCATCGAGTCGGTGATTTTGTCGGCGTACATGTGCACTTCGCCGGAGACGTTGCGGGCGGCGCGGCCGATGGTCTGGATCAGGCTGCGCGACGACCGCAGGAAACCTTCCTTGTCGGCGTCGAGGATCGCCACCAGCGACACCTCGGGCAGGTCCAGGCCTTCTCGCAGCAGGTTGATGCCGACCAGCACGTCGTAGTCGCCAAGCCGCAGCTGTCGCAGCAGCTCCACCCGGCGAAGCGTGTCGACCTCGGAGTGCAGGTAGCGCACCCGGATGCCCATCTCCAGCAGGTAATCGGTGAGGTCTTCGGCCATCTTCTTGGTCAGCGTCGTCACCAGCACACGCTCGTCGGCGTCGGCGCGTTTACGGATCTCGCCGATCAGGTCGTCGATCTGCCCCTTGGTCGGCTTGACCACCACTTTCGGATCCACCAAGCCGGTGGGCCGGATGACCTGCTCGACGAACTCGCCACCGGACTGGCTGAGCTCGTACGGGCCCGGGGTTGCCGACAGGTACACGGTCTGCCCGATCCGGTCGGCGAACTCCTCCCAGGTCAGTGGGCGGTTGTCGCACGCCGACGGCAACCGGAACCCGTACTCCACCAGGTTCCGTTTGCGTGACATGTCGCCCTCGTACATGCCGCCGATCTGCGGCACGGTGACGTGCGACTCGTCGATGACGAGCAGGAAGTCTTCCGGGAAGTAGTCGAGCAGCGTCGCCGGCGGCGAGCCCGGCCCCCTGCCGTCGATGTGGCGGGAGTAGTTCTCGATACCGGAGCAGAACCCGACCTGGCGCATCATCTCAATGTCGTAGTTGGTGCGCATCCGTAATCGCTGCGCCTCCAGCAGCTTGCCCTGGCCCTCCAGTTCGGCCAGCCGCTGGGCCAGCTCCTCCTCGATCGTGGAGATCGCGTGCGCCATCCGCTCGGGGCCCGCCACGTAGTGGGTGGCCGGGAAGATCCGCAACGAGTCGACCTGGCGGATCACCTCGCCGGTCAGCGGGTGCAGGTAGTACAGCGCTTCGATCTCGTCGCCGAAGAACTCGATACGAACGGCCAGCTCTTCGTAGGACGGGATGATCTCGACGGTGTCGCCGCGCACCCGAAAGGAGCCGCGGGTGAAGGAGAGGTCGTTGCGCGTGTACTGCACGTCGACCAGCAGCCGCAGCAGCGCGTCCCGGGGTACCTCGGTGCCGACCCGCAACTCCACGGAGCGGTCCAGATACGACTGCGGTGTGCCCAGGCCATAGATGCACGACACCGAGGCCACCACGACCACGTCGCGCCGCGACAGCAACGCCGACGTCGCGGAATGCCGCAGCCGCTCCACGTCGTCGTTGATCGAGCTGTCCTTCTCGATGTAGGTGTCGGTCTGCGCGATGTACGCCTCCGGCTGGTAGTAGTCGTAGTACGACACGAAGTACTCAACCGCGTTGTTCGGCAACATCTCTCGAAGCTCGTTGGCCATCTGCGCGGCCAGCGTCTTGTTCGGCTCCATCACCAGGGTGGGCCGCTGCAACCGCTCGATGAGCCAAGCGGCGGTGGCCGACTTCCCGGTGCCAGTGGCGCCGAGCAGCACCACATCGCGCTCGCCCGCCTCGATCCGGCGCTCCAAATCATCGATGGCGGCCGGCTGATCACCCGCAGGGGCGTGCGGGCTGACCACCTCGAAGCGGCCGCCGGCGCGCACGGTCTCCTCGACCGCACGGTATTCCGAATGAGCGACTACCGGATGTTCGGTGGCGAAAGCCATGACACCAGGGTAGAACCGTGCCCCGACAAGCTCCCGACAAGCACTGCCAAGGTGGCTCGTGAGGTTGTCCCGGTCTTCGTGGAATTTGAGTTGGCGGTCCCTCGCCTGAGACCTGCCGGTGGTAGGTCTTCGGGTGAACGACCAAGTACACCTCGAAGAAGGAGTAGAGGACCGCCATGCAGACCGTACCTGCTGCTCGCGTTGCTGACGATGCTGATGCGTAGCCTCTCGGCGCCGGCTGTGCCTGCCCGTTCCATTCGGGCGGCGACAGCTCGTCATTCAGGGAGCGAGTAGCCGACGCAGTGCGTCGATTTGTACTCGGGTGATGTCGTTTTGTGCGGGCCTCGGATACTCGGACAAGTGCTGCAAGGACCAGTGGTCAAGACACCGCACCACGTCGCTCACCAGCGCTATCTGCAACGACTCGGGTAGATCGTCGCGGATGGCGCCGCAGGCACGGCCGCTGGCCAGGGCCTGACTCAGCCATCCTCCGATCGACTGCACCACCCCTCGCATTATCGGACTGTGCTGGATAGGCGCGTCCGGCAGATAGAAGAGTCTGCCCACATCGGCATACCAGTCCCCGCTAGCCGCGACGGCCAGCACGTCGGTGACCAGTCTGGTCACCGCGTCCCAGTAGTGCGGGCCGATCAACTCCTGTGGCGCCGGGATGTCCAGGAGACGGGCCAACTCGCTCATCGCCTCTTGCACCACCACATCGAACAACGCCGCTTTCGACCCGACGTAGTGGTAGAAGGAACTCTTGCGCATGTCACAGTCGCGGATAATCGCGTTGAGTGAGGCATGCTCGTACCCCTTGGCGGCGAACTCGCGCGCGGCCGTCTCGAGCAACCTGCGCCGGCGTTCCGGCGCCAGTTCACCTGCTGACACCAGGACCAGCCTAGCGTCATTGGACCACCTGGTCCACTGATGCTTAGAGTCTCTGTGGACCGGGTGGTACACAGCGGAGGCGGGCACGAGATGCCGGAAACGACGGACCTGGCGACACAGATCGATGCCGTCAACGAAAGCCGGTTGCGGGTGCTGGTCATCGGCGCTGGTGTCGCAGGCGTCACCGTGGCCGGCATCTTGCGCACCCGCGGTGTGCGCGCGGTAGTGGTCGAGCGAGCCGAAGCCGGGAGCGACGGCGGCTACATGCTGGGCCTGATGCCGTTCGTCGACCCGGTATTACGGGACCTCGGCGTCCAAGCCCGGTATCTCGACTGCAGCGTCGGGATGCACCAGTACCGCCTGCACGGGGCATCGGGGGCGGTGCTGAAGGACTACTCGCTCGATGAGGCGATCGGCCAATTCGGTCACTACCGCGGAATCGAACGCGGTCAACTTCTGCGCGTGCTCGGTATCGAGGCACTGCCGGTGGCCTACCGCACCACGGTTACCGGCCTCGACCAGGATGGTGAACGGGTCCACGTCATCCTGAACGAGGCGGGCAGGCAAGTCGAGGCCGAATACGATGCCGTGATCGTGGCCGACGGGCTGCATTCGACCACTCGCTCGCTCATCTTGGGGCCTGGCGACCTAACTACCTACGACACGGGCTGGGGCGGTTGGGTGGCGTGGACCAGCGCCGACGAAGCCTGCGGTCGCTACGAGGAAACGTGGGGCGCGGCGTGTTTCGTCGGGCTCTACCCAGTACCCGACCGCATCGGTGTGTTCGTCGGCGGGCCCCATGAGGCGACCGCCGAAGGCCCGCTGGCGTTCACTGAGCGGATCCGACACACTCTGCGCAGCGTCGATGACCGCTGCGCACGCGCCTTACGGGCCGTTGCGGCCACACCAGATACCTACTACTGGAACATGTCCGACGTACGGGCCCGCAGATGGACCGCCGGACGTGTGGTGCTGCTCGGCGATGCCGCGGCGGGGTTCTTGCCCACCGCCGGGGTCGGCGCGGCCATGGCGATGGAGTCCGCGGCGGTGCTGGCCCGCCAGCTGGCCGCTGGCGACGCCGCCTCGGTACCGAGCGCGCTGAGCGCCTACGAACGCATGCAGCGCCCCCGCGTGGAAACCGCCCAGAACAACTCGCGCCAGCTCGCCCGGCTGATGTTCCGCCGTGGACGGTTGGTCACCAAAGCCCGTGACACGCTCACGCGGTTCGTTGGTGTGAACACCGCCCTCAGCCCCATCCGCAAGCTGTTGGCGCAACGCGACCCGTCGATGGCCCGGCCCGGCCGGGTCGCCGCATCGGGCGGTTTGACTCGGACCACCGTAACGAGGGGAGAACACGATGCCAAGACGTGACCGCCAGGATGAGGTCAGTGCCCTGCCGCACTACGGGCAGCACTTCCCGTTCCTTCCCTGGTCGACAGCGGGCAAGCTTCACGTCTCGTTGGTGTTCGCCCGGGACCTTCGTGCTGAGCTGGGGTGGAGTCGGTTCCTCGGTTTCTGGCTGCGTTTGCCCGTCGCACTGATCCCTGCTGTACGGACGTACCGTACCGGGTTTGCGCTGATGGGTAGGAAGTTTGGTGTGCTTGCCGAGTTGGAGTGGATCTTGCTCGTCGTCATCTACCGCGACTTGGCCCGGAAGTCGGGTAAGCAACGGGCGTACCTGTTCGCGAAGGAGGCGCTCCAGCACAGCTCCCGATTCATGATGAACGAGTTCTATCAAGCGGATCGGCTCGCGCGGTTCGATGACCCGTTCGAAGCGTTCTGGAGCTATCACAAGGCCATGTTCGCCGACGACCCGAACTACCCCAACGAGCTCGTCGATCAGGGCGATCTGAAGATGATGATCGTGCACCAGTGCCGAAACTGCGAGATCGCGGCGTTAACGGTACCGGAGTTGGCTCCGCTCGGATGCGACCACGACATCACCGGCTATCAAGCGATCCAGGACAAGGTCCGCATGGAGTTCCGCAGACCCGTGACCCTCGCCAAGGACGGGCAGCCCTGCCGGTTCATGTTCTACCGGCAGGGAACAGCACCCGACGACATCGCCACACACTAGCCCGGAATCCAGAAGTGGATCGTCACCGAAATTCCACGCGATTCGGCACATGCTCGTGCGGCGGGATGGTCCCAGTGACCGGCCGGCTCGCACTCGACCAGCTGTCCTGGGTAATGCCCGCGCGCTGGAGCTACGCCGCAGCGGCGGCGACCGTCGACATACGGCACCTGGTACCGGGTTCGCTGCTGCCCCAGGATCGGTTCTGGCAGCACACATCCAAGGTCTGGCTGCTCGACATGGGCATGCTGGCAGCATTGTCGCTGTTCTATGCCGGCTTTGTGCGGTGGAAGATCCGGCTTCGTCGTTATGGGGGTCGTTAAGGGGCCGGTAGGGTGACATCATCCATCCGCCGAAGCACGAAACGTTCGATTTACTCGCCCGCACCAACACCGATCCCAAAGGCATAGTGCGGGCGGTCGATGAGTATGCGGTCCACCCGTGGGGTCTCTACGTAGCCCGGCCCACTCCGGGCCGGGCCCAGTTCCACTACCTCGAGTCGTGGCTGCTGCCGTCGCTGGGCTTGCGCGCCACCGTGTTTCATTTCAACCCGGGCCATGAACGCGATCACGACTACTACCTCGACGTGGGCGAATACACGCCTGGCCCAGATGTCTGGCGTTCCGAAGATCACTACCTGGACATCGAGGTCCGCACCGGCAGGGGCACGGAACTGGCCGATGTCGACGAGTTGCTGGATGCCGTCCGCCACGGCCTGTTGACCCCGGAGGTCGCCGAGCAGGCGGTGCGGCGCGCCGTGGACGCCGTCGAAGGGCTGGCCCGCAACGGCTATGACCTTTCCCGCTGGCTGGCCCGTAACGGCATGGAACTCACCTGGCGAAGGCGGTAGCCGGGCTTATGGCGATTTCCCCGGTGTCGGGCCGTTGGCTCTGCCACCGCCATTGTCGGCCAGGCTGCCGATCTCACGGTCCCACTGAGCATTACGGGCTCGCTGGAGGCGCCAGCACATAAGTCCCGAGCATCGAAGTCAGCAGGGTGACCGCGAGCAGAATGATCGAAGCGGCGACCGTCAATGCGTCGAGGACGGGACGCAACGGCGCCGGTGAATTGACGTGGTTGCCGCTGTCGTCGACCCAGATCTGAATGCGGTCACCGGGTTTTACGTCGTTGCTCCACTGGAAAGAGTCCGCGCGCGGGCCGTTGCCGGCGACCCAACGGGCTCGCACCATCGTTATTTCGCTGCCATCAAAGTTCACGGCGCTGCCGACTTCTGTGACCGTCGCACTCACCAGATGGTGTGTCTGGGCCTGCTCGACATCGGCACGACGTTCGGCGTCATGTACCTCGGCGCCCACAGCACCGGCGAACGCGATCGCCGCCATTGACACCACTAGTGCTGCCAGTATCGCCAGCGCTTCAATGCGGTCGCTGCGCCGCAGCAACGGGTTTCGGGCGAACAGCCGGCCAATCCACCAGCGGCGCGGATCCAAGGTGAATGTCTGCACGACACCTCCCTTACCTGCCGCACTTCTGCGCCAATCTTCAACACGCCAATGCTCCTTCGCCCGCAGCGATGGGAGCAGGGCCGAATGACATAACTGTCACGGCCAATCGTCATCCGCGGCCCGGACCCGCAGCCTAAAGGTCTCGCTGAACCTTTCCAACGAAGGTCCAACGGCCCTAGGGATCCGGGGCCCGACCCCCTAGGTTCGGCGGTATCAGATAGTGACACGTCAGCAGTTGCCAAGGGAGAGAAGTCATGACCACCGCACGCGACATTATGCACGCCGGAGCCACCTGTGTCGGCGAACACGAAACACTGACCGCCGCGGCCCGGCACATGCGCGATCTGGGGGTCGGGGCCCTACCGATCTGCGGCGATGACGACCGCCTGCACGGCATGATCACCGACCGCGACATCGCGATCAAATGCATTGCGGCCGAGCATGACCCCAATACCGTGCTGGCAGGCGAACTCGCGCAAGGCAGCGCATATCACGTCGACGCAAATGCCGGCATCGAAGAGATGCTCACCGTCATGGAGGAACATCAGGTTCGCCGCCTGCCCGTGATCGACAACCACCGGTTGGTGGGCATAGTCAGCGAAGCCGATATCGCACGGCATCTTCCCGAGCACGCCATCGCCCATTTCGTTAAAGCGGTCTGTGCTCAGGCAGCCATTACCAGCCGCTGACCGCGCACTACGGGCCCATACCAAGCCAGCTTGGTTTGGTATGGGCCAGGTTGGTGCCACAGCTTGACGCCAAACGGAGGGATTTAAGGGAGCTGTGACGTTTTTCCAGGTGATCGCCATCGACTTCGACGGCACATTGGCGTCTGACGGCGAGCTATCGCCTCAGGCGGTGGAGGCAGTCGACCAAGCCCGACAAAAGGGACGAATGGCTGTGCTGGTCACCGGCCGCATCGAAGCGGAATTGCGGGCCGAGTTTCCTCACATCGCCGACCACTTCGACGCGCAGGTGCTCGAAAACGGTGCGGTGATGGTGGTCAAGGGACACGTGTGCGCGCTGGCGGAGCCGGTGGACAGCGCCCTCGACGCTGCGCTCGCCGAGCGTGACGTGCCATTCCGTCGCGGCAAGGTGCTGGTGGCCATAGACGGCGAGCACACGGCGACCGTCGTCGAGGTGATCGGCGAGCTCGGATTGGACTACCAGATCATCCGAAACCGGACTGCACTGATGGTGCTGCCGGCCGGCGTCACCAAAGGCACCGGGCTGCACGCGGTACTGGCCGAAGTGAATCTGTCCCCGCACAACGCCATAGCGGTGGGCGATGCGGAGAACGACTTGTCGATGTTCAGCATTGCGGAGATCGGCGTCGCGGTGTCGGATGCCATCGCATCGGTGCGCCGGCACGCCGATCTGGTCCTCGAGGAGCCGGACGGCACCGGCGTCGCCGAGCTGCTGACGGGCCCGTATCTTTCTGGGGCGCAACGCTGGTGCCCGCCGCGGCGATGGGTCGACATCGGGACCTTCGATGACCGGACTCCCACCCGAGTCCCGGGAAGCCAGGGCCGCATCCTCGTTACCGGACCGGCTGGGTCGGGAAAAAGTTACCTCGTGGGCCTGATGGCCGAGCGATGGATCCTGGCTCACTACTGTGTCTTGGTCATCGACCCCGAAGGCGACCACGTGCAACTGCAGCAGCTCGACGAGGTGCAGGTCATCGATGGTTGCCGCCACCTTCCCGAACCCACCGAACTGGTCGATAGCCTGCGTCCGGATTCCAGCATGGTGGTGGACATGTCCGGGGTCGCCGAGCCCACCGAGCGAGACTATCTGCACCGACTCCGGGCGACGGCTGAAGCGCACCGCGAAAACCACGGATTCCCGCACTGGGTGATCTATGACGAGGCGCATCTACTCGGCACCGACGAGGAAGCACACTGGGCGCGACGCGGCGGCTACGTGTTGTCATCGTTCGCACCGGCATCGCTGCCCGCCCACGAGATCGACAGCAGCGACGTGGTGTTGACGCTCACCGATGACGACATCGGGGCAAACATGGCTACGCTACGGCGGGCCGCGGTGCGTTTCGGCTGCGGGCCCGCTCGCGCGTTTACCATCGCTGACCGCCAGACCGAACACGTGCGGCACCGCCACAAATATGCCGACGTCCGCCTCCCCAACGAGCGCCGGTTCTACTTTCATGCAACCGACGGCCAATACATTCACCCCGCCGCGACGATGCAGGAATTCCGCACTGCGCTATTTCATCTCGATCACCGCGCACTGGAATACCATCTCGACCGTGGTGATTTCTCCCGCTGGCTAGACGGCACCATCGCCGACAGGGACTTCGCAAAGCAGGTGGCGGCCTGGGAGGACGAAGTGCTGGCCCGGCACGCCGCCGAGCTGGAACGCATACGCCATCAACTCGTCCGCGCGGTGGAAGAACGCTATCTATTGCCCGACACCACCGCTGAGCCCGCTGCGCCATCGACACACGCGTAACAACCGAACTCGCTGCGGCACGGCTCGGACCACATGGCGTGCCAACAAAACTGGCGCCGTTTCTTCCGCCTTGCGGACGGGTAACGTTTTGGCATGCGCGGCGCACAATACGAGGACGTCTCCGTCCGGGTCCGCGGCACCTACGCTGACGGGATCGACGACCTGGACGAATCGTCATGACGGATTTCGCCGGTCTGCCCGCCCCGGTGCGCGAGGCGCTCTACGACGAGCCGGTGCCCGACTGGCGAGCCCCCACGCCGGCCACCCTGACCGAGAAGCGGTTCTCCGATCCACATTGGATCTTCGAGCGCAAGTTCGACGGGATGCGCTGCCTGGCGTTTCGTGACGGCGACCGGGTGCGGCTACTGTCGCGAAATCGCCAGCCGCTCAACGGAACCTATCCGGAGCTGGTTGACGCGCTTGCCGCCCAGCGCACCACTCGCTTCGTCGTGGACGGCGAAGTGGTGGCGTTCGAGGGGCGCCGTACCAGCTTCGCCCGGCTGCAGGGCCGGCTGGGCATCACCGATCCCGAGGTGGGCCGTGCGTCACCAATGCGCGTCTTCTACTACCTCTTCGACCTGCTGCACCTCGACGGCAAGTCGACCATCGATGTGCCGCTGAGATGGCGAACCCTGCTGCTGTGCAAGGCAATTGAGTTCGGCGATCCGCTGCGTTACACCACGCACCGGGTCGAGGACGGCTCGGGAGCTGGGGAAGCCGCCTACCGGGCCGCATGCGAGCGCGGCGACGAGGGGGTGATCGCCAAGCTGGCCGACTCAAAGTATGACGGACGCCGCTCGCTCAATTGGTTGAAGTTCAAATGCGTCCACGACCAGGAGTTCGTGGTCGGCGGCTACACCAGCCCCAAAGGCGGCCGAGTCGAGTTGGGTGCACTGCTACTGGGCTACTACGACGGCCACGACCTGGTCTACGCCGGCAAGGTGGGCACCGGCTTCGACGAAGCCACGCTGCACCGCCTGCACCAGCGGCTCTCGGCGATCACGCGGGACACATCGCCATTCACCCGGGGCTTGGTTCGCGAAGCCGGGTCCCACTGGGTACAGCCGGAGATGGTGGTCCAGATCGGATTCACCGAGTGGACACGCGACGGAAAGCTGCGCCACTCGCGCTACCAAGGCCTGCGCACCGATAAGGAACCCGCCGACGTGGTACGGGAGACAGGCTGATGCCCCGCGTCGACGTCGAGATCACCCACCCGGAGCGGGTGTTGTTTCCCGCTGACGGGATCACCAAACGCGATCTCGTCGCCTACTACGGCGACGTGGCTGACACGATGTTGCCGCACCTGCGGGGCCGAGCGCTCAACGTTGAGCGGTTCCCGCGCGGTATCGGTGAACAGGGGTTCATCCAGCAGGATTTCGCCGATTCGCTACCCGACTGGATGGGCCGTGTCGAGGTCGCCAAAGAGGGCGGCACCGTGGTGCATCCGCTGGCCGAACGTCGGGAGGCGTTGCAATGGCTGGCCAACCAGAACGGCATCACGCTGCACGCATGGCAGTCGCGGCGGGGCCATCTGGATAGCCCCGACCGACTGGTCTTCGACCTCGACCCATCCGACAGTGACTTCGCGGTGGTGCGAGCGACCGCCCGCGCGGTAGCCGGGGTTCTGCAGGATCTCGGCCTGGCGCGCTATGTGCAGGCCACTGGGTCGCGCGGGCTGCACGTCGTCGTGCCATTGCGCGCCGACACCGATTTCGACACCGCCCGCCAGTTCGCCCGCGACGTCGCCGAGGTGGTGGTCGCCGACGACCCCGACCACCGCACCGTGGAGATCCGCAAGGAGAAACGAGGCGACCGAGTGTATCTGGACATCATGCGAAACGCGTATGCGCAGACGGCGGTTGCGCCGTATTCGGTCCGGACCCGCGCCGGCGCCCCGGTCGCCACCCCACTGGAGTGGGATGAACTCGACACTCCCGGCTTGCGGGCGGACCGGTTCACAATGCGCGATGTTCCCAAACGGCTGGCCGGCCAACGCGATCCGTGGGCGGACATGTCCCGGCACGCCCGCTCACTGACCGGTCCGTTGCGGCGACTGGCGAGACTTCGTGCCTGAATTGCCTGACGTGGAAGGATTTCGGCGGGAGCTGTCCGGCACGCTGCCCGGCCGGCGGATTCGGCACGTGAAGGTACGCGATCCCGGCATACTGCGAAACACCACCGCGCAAAACCTCGGACGCCGCTTGGCCGGTCACCGCTTCGATTCCCCTCGCCGGCAAGGCAAGTGGCCGGTTCTGCCGACAGACGGCCCGACGCTGCTGATCCACAGCGGCATGACGGGCCGCCCCTACTATGCCGCCGACGGTGCTGAAGAAGTCGGGCATGAGCGGCTGGTGGCGCTCCTTGATAAGGGCGAATTGCGCTATGCCGACATTCCGCAAATTGCGCGGGGTATGGCTGGCCGACGACGCGGACGACGTCGCGCAGGTGATGGGCCCGCAAGGTCCCGATGCGTGTCGGTGATCGCCGACTCCAGCTGGATTGCCCGGTTGCGGAGTTGGACGAGGACGACCTGAAGGGCTTGCACCGCAAGATGACACAGGTGCTGCGCACTGCAGTGCGACATGGCCG
>CAVVCM010000008.1:0-608410 GCA_963746755.1 uncultured Actinomycetota bacterium
CAAGCCGCGCAGCAACACATTGAACGCAGCGCACAGCATGAATGACCCCGACGCCAACACCCAGCTGTATACGACGTGGTCGCGTCCCAGCAGGATCAGGCTGAGTAGCCGGCGATCGTCGAGTTGGGTGAGGTCGCCGCCGGCAAGACGCTCCAGACGATCGACATCGGCGATGAAGTCGTGGGTGTCTCGGGGTGAACCGGCGCTCAGGCCCACCAGGTTGACGCCGAATACGCCGATATTGCGGGCGGTGCGCAGTTGCCTTCGGGCCCAGCTTGATTCCGACGGTGGACGTTCCTCACCGAAGATCGGCAGGGAGGCCATGCTGGGACCGAAGAACCCGCTGTTGCTGACAATCGTCGCGGGCTTGGCGAACGGCACGGTTTCGGCCATGAAGTGCGCCGACGTGATGGCCCCGTAGAGCCGGTGCGCGAACACCGCGACGGTTCGCATTGCGATTTCCTTCTGGACCACCCCGCCGGGCCGCAACCGCTCGGCAATGCAGACGCCGCCGGCGCGCAGGCCACGCACGGTTACCGACGCCGACGACGGCGAGAACGGGCCGGGTAGCGCCTCGGACAAATTGGTGGCCAGGTACGTCGGGAAACGGGGATCGATCGGAGTATCGAATTCGCCGTTGAGTCCTTCTGGCCCAGCCAATCTGGGCACCACCCCGTCGTCAGCGGGCGCGTCGACGGCCGGCAAATCCTGGATGGTGGCCAGCCGCCACGGCAGAGAAATCACCCGCTTACCCAATGCGACGCGGCCGCGCACCCCCAGTGCCAAGTCCTCGATACATTCGTCGGCGCTCCAGGCCGGCACGAGTCCCCACTGGTCACGCAATCGCGAAGTATCCATCAAGGGAGCGGTTTGCACCAGTTGCAGTTCGGCGAGTGAGGGCAGGCGACGACCAAGCGCTGCCAACCCAGGACCGATCGGCACGATGGGCCGTCTGAGCGCCGCAGCGATCTGACGAAACGTCGGCTCGCCCGCAGCTGCGAGATTTACCGGGCCGCTGTCGATTTCAGTGTCCAGGAGCGCGCGGATCAACAGCCGCAGCGCGTCGTCGGTGTGCACGACTTGCACGCCACGATCGGCGGCCCCGTCGGGAAACATCGGCAAGGCCAGCAGCCGAAGCAGCCGGTTGTCGACGCCGCGGCCAATGATGAGCGCGGAGCGGATCGAGACCCATTGCGCGCCGAAGTTGGCCAGCATCTGCTCGACTTGGGCCTTTTGCCGGCCGTAAGGAGATCCCGGACTCACCGGGTCGTGCTCGGTAGCCGGCCCTGCTGCGGCGCCATAGACATGCGCCGAGGAAGCGAAAACGATTCGCCTACTTCCGGTCTCGGCCATTGCGGCAAGGACGTTGGCTGTGCCCTCGATGTTGACCTGGTCGTCTGCGGGCCGCGCCCACGCGCAGTGCGCGACGACGTCCGCGCCCGCGACGGCACGCTTGACGGCGGCCGCATCCCTGATGTCGGCGGTGACGAAAGCGGCAGAACTCGGCCAGCTTTCGGGTCGATGACGGGCGATTCCGGCGACGTCGTGGCCCTGGCTGAGCAGTCTGGTGACGAGGCCGCGGCCGAGAACTCCGCTGGCCCCGGTGACCGCGATCCTCATTGAGGGTCCACCCTTATGGGCACCGCTCCTCCTCATCGCGACGCTCTGCATCGTCGCCGGCGCGACTCACGGCTACTCGTCGTCGTCGTTCATGAACGCCGCATTGACCAGGTCGTCGAGGTCCATATCCGCCAGCTCTTTTTCGGTGGACTGCGCCGGCGCCGCCTGGCCGTTACCGTCGGTTTCAGTTGCCAACGAGAGCAACAGATCCAGCACACCGGCCTGCCGCAGCCGCTTTACCGGAATGGACGCCACGACGCGCTGCAGTTCGGCTTCACCGGGCGCCGCCTGTTGTGTGTCCTGCTGCTCGGTGCCGACCAGTTCCTGGTGGAAGTAGCCGGCCAGCGCCGCCGAATTGGGATAGTCGAAGATGAGCGTCGGCGAAAGCGCCAGCCCGGTGGCGGCTTTGAGCCGGTTGCGCATCTCGACCGCGGTGAGCGAATCAAAGCCCAGCTCCTGGAAGGCCCGGTCAGGGTCGATGGCCTCGGGGCTGGTGCTGCCCAGCACGGTGGCGATGTGGGAGCGCACCAAGTCCAACAGGAGCTCGCGCTGCTCATCGTCGGGCAGGCCGTCCAGGCGTTGCAGCAGTGCCGATTTCGATTTCGCCGCGGCCAGGGAGTCGTCGACCTGACGCCGGGCCGGGGCGTTGATCAGATCGACGAACATCGGCGGCAGCGTGCCCGCGTCGAATTTGGCGCGCAACGCAACCAGGTCGATGTGGGCGGGCAGCATAAACGGCTCGTCGACAATCATCGCGGTGTCGAGCAATCGAAGCGCCTCATCCGACGACATCGCCACGATCCCGTCGCGGGCAAACCGCGCTAGATCGGCGGTCGCCAATTTGCCGGTCATATCGCTGGCCTGATCCCACAGGCCCCACCCGAGTGAGATCGCCGGCAGACCGTGCGCCTGCCGGTGCACGGCCAGCGCGTCCAGGAACGAGTTGGCCGCCGCGTAGTTGGCTTGACCCGACGCGCCCGCCAGCCCGGCGATCGACGAAAACAGCACGAATGCAGACAGATTCAGGTCGCTGGTCAACTCGTGCAGGTTCCACGCCGCGTCCACTTTCCCCCGCAGCACGGCATCAACCCGTTCCGGCGTCAGCGACGTCACGACAGCATCGTCAAGCGCTCCGGCCGCGTGCAGCACCGCCGACAGCGGATGCTGCACCGGGATATCAGCGATCACCTTGGCCAATGCCTCCCGATCCGCAGCGTCACAGGCCACCACCTGCACGTGCGCACCCGCGGCGGTCAACTCCGCGCTCAGCTCCGCTGCACCGGCGGCCTCCGGGCCGCGGCGACTGACCAAAACCAGGTTGCGCACCCGGTGATGGGTCACCACATGACGGGCCAAGGCAGAACCGGCCATTCCCGTCCCGCCAGTGATCAACACCGTGCCCGCCGCCCAGGCATCCGGCATCATCATCACGACCTTGCCGACGTGGCGCGCCTGGCTGAGATACCGCAGCGCAGCAGGCGCGCGCCGCACGTCAAATGTCGTGACCGGCAACGGCCGCAGTACTCCGGAGTCGAAGAGTTCCGCCAATTCGGTCAGCATCCGCTGGATGTGGTCTGCTCCGGCTTCGAACAAGTCGAAGGCGCGGTAACGCACACCGGGATGTTGTTCGGCAACCGCACCGGGTTCGCGGATGTCGGTCTTGCCCATCTCCAGGAAGACGCCGCCCGGGACCACCAGCCGCAGTGACGCGTCGACGAACTCGCCGGCCAGCGAGTCCAGCACCACATCCATGCCACCGGTGACGGCGCGAAACTTGTCCTCGAACTGCAGGCTGCGCGAATCAGCGATGTGGTCGTCGTCAAAGCCCATGGCCTGCAACGTGTCCCACTTGCCCTTGCTGGCGGTGGCGAACACCTCCAAGCCCCAGTGCCGGGCCAGCTGCACCGCAGCCATGCCCACCCCGCCGGTGGCGGCGTGCACCAGCAGGCGCTGGCCGGGCTGCACATCGGCCAGCACAGACAGCGCGTAATAGGCGGTGGCGAAGACGACCGGGGCCGTCGCGGCGTCGGCGTCGGACCAGCCCGCCGGGATTTTGATCATCAGCCGCTCGTCGGTGGTCGCAATGGTTCCGGTGCCTTCCGGGAACAGACCGGTGACCCGGTCTCCCACCGCGAATCGACTTGCGCCAGGTCCGGTTTCGATGACCGCGCCGGAGGCTTCAACGCCCATCGCCGCATCTTCGTCGGGATAGAGCCCGAGCGCGATCATGACGTCGCGGAAGTTGGCGGCCATGGCGCTGGTCGCGATGCGTACCTGGCCCGGCGCCAACGGTGCATCCGCGTCGGAAATGGGCTCCAGCGTCAGGTTCTCGAATGTGCCCGCACTGCTCATCGCCAATCGCCAGGGACCATCGGCCGGAGGCACCAGTACACCGTTCACTGTGCGGCTACCGTGCACGCGTGCGATATGAATGGTGCCGCCGCGCAACAACACCTGCGGCTCTCCCACCGAAAGTACCGCTGCGGCCTCCTCTTCGGCGATGGGCACATCCGTATCAACGAGCACGATGCGGCCGGGGTGCTCGGTCTGTGCCGAACGGACCAGTCCCGACACCGCGGCGCCGGCCAAATCGGCGATATCCTCGCCCGGCAACGCCGCGGCACCCCGGGTCGCTACCACCAACACACCCGAGTCGTGCTCGGCCAGCCACGATTGGATCGCCGTGAGTGCGTGATGCGTCGCCGCGTATACACCGGCCAGCGTATCGCCGGTGACCGGCTTCGACTCGTAAACCTCATAGGGCGCGGTCACACCGTCGACCGCAGCCGAAACCTCAGCTACCGGTGACCAGACCACCGCGAAGAGTCGATCGCCGCCCGAACCCGACAGCGCCGCCTTCAACTGCTGCTCAGTCACCGGCCGGGCGACCATCGAGGTCACCGACAACACCGGCAACCCCAACCCGTCCGCCAACTCCACCGACACCGATGACGGTCCGACCGGCGAGATGCGTGCCCGCACCGCCGAAGCTCCTGCGGCATGCAACGAAACGCCCTGCCACGCGAAGGGGACCAGCACTCCGTTGGTGCGGTCGAGTTCGCCACCGCTGTCGGCGGCAACGATGATCGCGTGCAACGCCGCATCCAACACCACCGGGTGCACCCCGAAGCCCGCCGGCGTCAGCCCGGCAATTTCGGGCAGCGCCACCTCTGCGAACAAGTCGTCGCCACGCCGCCACATGGCGGTCAATCCCTGGAACGCCGGCCCATAGCCGTATCCGCGCGCCGCCAGCCGCTCATAAATTCCGGCTACCTCCACGGGGGTAGCGCCCGCCGGCGGCCACACCGACAGATCCGTACCGGGCTGCACGCCTGCGGGACTCACCGACCCTTCGGCATGCAGCAGCCATTCCGTACCGGCGTCGGCGCGGGAAAACACCGATACGCCTCGCGAGCCGGTGTCATCGGCCGCGCCGACTACGACTTGCACCGCAACCGAAGCCGACTCCGGCAGAATCAACGGGGCCGCCAAGGTGAGCTCGTCAACCACCGAGCAGCCGACCTCGTCGCCGGCGCGGATCGCCAACTCGACAAAGCCTGCTCCCGGGAAGATGACCACGCCGCCGACCGCGTGATCGGCCAGCCAAGGTTGCGACCCAGGTGACAACCGGCCCGTCAAAACCACCCCGCCCGAGGACGGCAACTCGACGACCGCACCCAACAACGCGTGCTCGCTGGCCGCCAATCCGAGACCAGCCGCGTCAACGGCGGCGGCCTGGCCCGAAAGCCAAAATCGCCGTCGTTCAAAGGCGTACGTGGGCAGCTCGACAAACTCCGCGGGCCCCAGCAAGGCACGCCAGTCCACGTTGGCACCGGCGACGAAGGCCTGGGCCACCGCGTTGGTGAGGGTCAGCGGCTCGGGGCGGTCCTTGCGCAGCGCGGAGATCGTGATCACTGGGTTTGTCGCGGGAGCGTCGGCCAGTACCTCTTCGATCGACGCGGTCAGGCCACTGCTGGGCCCGACTTCGAGGAAGCGGGTGGCTCCGTTCGCTTGGGCGAAGCGGACACTGTCGGCAAAACGCACCGCTTGCCGGACGTGACGCTTCCAGTACCCCATGGAGGCGAAGTCGTCGCCGGCCAGTTGCCCGGTCAGGTTTGAGATGATCGGGATGGTGGCCTGGCCGATCGCGAGTCCGCCAGCGACCGTTCCGAATTCGTCGATCATCGGATCCATCAAAGGTGAGTGGAACGCGTGCGAAACCGCGAGTGGGTGGACTCTGCGGCCGTCGGTGCGGAGCCGGTCCGCGACGGCGACCACCGCGTCTTCGGCGCCCGAGATCACCACGGAGGTGGGACCGTTGACGGCGGCGATGTCGACCTCGTCATCCAGCAGTGGGCGCACTTCCTCTTCGGTGGCCTGCACGGCGATCATCGCCCCGCCTGGCGGCAGACCCTGCATGAACCGGCCGCGGGCGGCGACCAGGACCGCGGCGTTCTCGAGCGACAGGACACCGGCAACGTGAGCCGCGGACAACTCGCCGACCGAGTGACCCATCACGAAATCGGGCCGCATACCCCAGGATTCCAGCAGCCGGAACAACGCAACTTCCACTGCGAACAACGCTGGCTGCGCGAATTCTGTTGTATTCAACAGTTTTTCGTCGTGGCCCCACATCACTTCGCGAAGTGGGCGTAACAGGTGGCGGTCCAATTCCCCGACGACGGTGTTGAACGCCTCGGCGAATACCGGGTACGCGGCATGCAATCCCATTCCCATGCCCAGCAATTGGGAGCCTTGGCCGGGGAATACGAACACGGTCTTGCCCGCGGGCTGGGCCATACCGCGCACCACCGACCCGACCTCGCCGCCAGCTAACTCATCCAATCCAGCCAGCAAACCATCACGAGCACTACCTACCACCACCGCCCGATGCTCGAAGCTCGAACGGCCCGCCAACGACCACCCCACATCCGCAACATCAAGGTCACCGTGGGCACGCACATGCTCAGCCAACCGGGCAGCCTGAGCCCCCAACGCTGCCGCCGACTTCGCCGACACCACCCACGGCACCACCGCAGGCCTGGGCCGAGCCTCATCGACCGCCTCACCCGCAACGGCCTCCACAATCACATGCGCATTGGTGCCGCTGATCCCGAACGACGACACCCCGGCCCGCCGGGGCCGACCCGCCGGCCACGGCCGCGGCTCGGTCAACAACGACACCGCACCCGCCGACCAATCCACATGCGGACTCGGCGCATCCACATGCAACGTCGCCGGCAACACCTCATGGCGCATCGCCTGCACCATCTTGATCACACCCGCCACCCCCGCAGCGGCCTGCGTATGACCCATATTCGACTTAATCGACCCTAACCACAGCGGCTCGGCTGGCTCTCCGCGGTTCTGCCCATAGGTCGCCAACAGTGCCTGAGCCTCAATCGGATCACCCAACGTGGTCCCGGTCCCGTGCCCTTCGACCACGTCCACCTCAGCCGCCGACAAACCCGCATTGGCCAACGCCGCCCGCACCACCCGCTGCTGCGACGGACCATTCGGCGCGGTCAACCCATTCGACGCCCCATCCTGATTGACCGCCGAACCCCGCACCACCGCCAACACCGGATGACCCGACCGCTGCGCATCCGACAACCGCTCCACCACCAACATGCCGCCGCCCTCGGAGAACCCGGTGCCGTCGGCCGCGCCGGCAAATGCCTTGCATCGTCCGTCGGTGGAAAGCCCACGCATGCGGCTGAATTCGACGAAGATGTCGGGCGTGGCGTTGACGGTGACACCGCCGGCCAGCGCGAGGTCGCACTCACCCGACCGCAGCGACTGCACCGCCATGTGCAAGGCCACCAACGACGACGAACACGCCGTATCCACCGACACCGCCGGGCCCTCCAACCCCAACACATACGAAACGCGGCCAGAAGCCACACTCGACGACTGCCCGGTCAGCCGGAAGCCTTCTACCGCGTCGCCGGCGGACACACCATAGGCCTGGGTCATCACTCCGGCGAACACGCCGGTGGCGCTGCCGCGCAACCCACCAGGTTCAATTCCGGCTCGCTCCAACGCTTCCCAGGAGAGTTCGAGGAACATGCGTTGTTGGGGGTCCATCGCCAGTGCTTCACTGGGCCCCACCCCGAAGAACGCGGGATCGAAGTCCGCCACGCCCTCCACGAAGCCGCCGGTGCGGGTGTAGCAGGAGCCCGCAACGTCGGGATCCGGGTTGAACAACCCGGCCAGGTTCCAGCCGCGGTCGCTCGGGAATTCGGAGAGCACATCCCGGCCCTGGACCAACATGTCCCACAGGTCCTCGGGGGAATTCACTCCGCCCGGGTAGCGACACGACATACCCACAATCGCGATCGGGTCATCGCCGGCGGCGCGCACGGAGGGGGTGTGCTTGATTTCCTGTGGTACTCCGGCGAGTTCGGTGCGGATATAGGAGGCCAGGCCGCTGGGTGTCGGGTAGTCGAAGATGAGTGTGGGCGAAAGTGAAAGCCCGGTAGCGGCTTTGAGCCGGTTTCGCATTTCCACCGCGGTCAGCGAGTCAAAGCCCAACTCCTGGAATGCCTTATCGGGGTCGATGGCCTCCGGTGTGACGTTGCCCAGCACCGTAGCAATGTGCGAGCGCACCAGGTCCAGCAGCAGGGCGTGCTGTGCGGGTTCGGGTAGCCCGTGCAAACGATGCGCCAGAGCAGATTTCGACTTCGCGGCAGCCAGTGAATCGTCGACTTGACGGCGCGTCGGCGCTTTGATCAGATCGGCGAACATCGGCGGCACCGCCACTGCGTGGGCGCGCAGCGCGGTCAGGTCGATGCGGGCCGGCGCCAGGAATGGTTCGTCGATTATCAGTGCGGTGTCGAACAGTTCCAGCGCCTCGTCCAAGGACAACGCCAGGACGCCTTCGCGACCCAGCCGGGCCAGGTCGGCGGCGTCCAGTCCGCCGGTCATGGCGCTGGCTTGATCCCACAGCCCCCACGCTAGCGACATGGCCGGCAGCCCATGGGCCCGCCGATGCGCAGCCAGCCCATCGAGGAAGCAGTTGGCTGCCGAATAGCTGCCCTGCCCCGAGGAACCCACGAGCCCGGCCATCGACGAAAACATCACGAACGCCGACACACCCAGATCGCGGGTGAGCTCATGCAGATTCCATGCCGCATCCACCTTGGCCCGCAACACCGCGTCCACCCGCTCGGGAGTCAGTGATGTCACGACTGCGTCGTCAAGCACTCCAGCCGCGTGAATTACGCCCGACAACGGCCGCTGCACGGGAATATCGGCGATGACCTTGGCCAGCGCCGGTCGATCGGCCGCGTCGCAAGCCAACACCTGCACCTGCGCACCGGCGGCACCCAACTCGGCCACCAACTCCGCGGCCCCCGGTGCATCCGGACCACGCCGACTGACCAAGATCAGATCGCGCACCCCATGCCGGGTCACGACGTGTCGCGCCAACGCCGAACCCGCCATTCCGGTTCCACCGGTGATCAGCACTGTGCCCGTCGCCCACGCATCTGGCAGGCTCATCACGACCTTGCCGATATGGCGTGCCTGGCTTAGATACCGCAACGCCGCACGCGCCCGCCGCACATCAAAGGTCGTCACCGGCAACGGCCGCAGCACACCGGCATCGAAGAGCTCGGCGAGATCGAGCATGTACTGATGCATACGGGGACGGCCAGGTTCGAAGAGGTCGAAGGCCCGGTAGCGCACACCCGGGTATTCCTGAGCGATCACGCCGGGGTCGCGGATGTCGGTCTTGCCCATCTCCAGGAAAACCCCACCCGGGGCAACCAGGCGCAGTGAAGCGTCCACGAATTCCCCGGCGAGCGAGTCCAGCACCACATCCATGCCGCGTCCACCGGTGACCCTCCGGAATTTGTCCTCGAACTCCAGAGTGCGTGAATCAGAGATGTGGTCCTCGTCAAAACCCATGGCCCGCAAGGTGTCCCACTTGCCCCTGCTGGCGGTGGCGAACACTTCCAGCCCCAAATGCCGGGCCAGCTGGGTGGCCGCCATACCCACGCCACCCGCGGCGGCATGGACCAACACACGCTGACCGGGCTTGACATCAGCCAGGTGCACAAACGCAAACCACGCAGTGGTGAAAACGGCTGATATGGCGGCGGCTTCGGCGTATGACCAGTCGGCGGGCATCGGGAGCAACAGCCGGACATCGCCGGGGACCAACGTGCCGCTGCCGTCGGGGAAGAATCCGTACACGGAGTCACCGACGGCGAATTCGGTGACGCCGGGGCCAACCTCGACGACCACGCCGGCGCCTTCCCCACCGAGCAGCGCGTCGTGGGTGAACATGCCCAGCGTGATCATGATGTCGCGGAAGTTGGCGGCGATGGCGCGCAGAGCCACCCGAACATGGCCGGGCTCCAACGGCGCATCGGCGTTGGGAACCGGTTCCAGCCTTAGATTTTCGAAGGTGCCTGCGCTGCTCAGTCCCAACCGCCACGGTCCGTCGCCCGGCGGCACCAAGAGGTCGTCAATCGCGCGGCTGCCGTGCACCCGCGCGGTGTAGACCTGTCCGCCGCGCAGCAACACCTGCGGCTCGCCAGCAGCCAGTGCCGCAGAGACCACTGAATTATCAAGCGGCGCATCGGAATCGACCAGCACGATCCGGCCGGGATGCTCGGTCTGCGCCGACCGCACCAACCCCCACACCGCCGCGCCCGCCAAATCGGTGACATCCTCGCCTGCCAACGCCATTGCGCCACGGGTAGCCACCACCAGGACACCCGAGTCACGTTCCGTCAGCCACGACTGCACGGTCGCCAGCGCCTGGTGCGTGCACTCATAGGCGCCTGTCACCGGACCTTCGCCAGCCGCCGCAAGGGATTCGAAGAGTTCGTATGACGGAGAGTTGCTTTCGGCGGCAGCGATTTTCGACGTCGGTGACCACACCACTTCGAACAGCCGGTCCGGGCCCGAGCCTGACACCGCTGCCCGCAACTGCTGCTCGCTCATCGGCCGCGCCACCATCGAGCTTACCGACAACACCGGCAGCCCCAACCCATCGGCCAATTCGATCGACACCGACGTCGGACCCGTCGGCGCTATCCGGGCCCTTACTGCCGACGCACCCGCGGCATGTAATGACACGCCTTGCCAGGAGAACGGCAATACCGCTTCGGCAGCGGTCGGGTTGGCCATCACGACCGCGTGCAGCGCCGCATCCAGCAATGCCGGGTGCACTCCGAACCCGCTGACACCTCCGGCCGCGTCGGGGAGCTTCACTTCGGCGAAAACCTCGTCACCACGGACCCACGCCGCGGTTAAGCCCTGGAATGCCGGGCCATAGCCGTACCCGTGCGTCGCCAACCGCTGGTAACCGTCAGCCGTGTCCACTGCGACGGCACCAGCCGGCGGCCACGCTGACAAATCCGCGCCGGGCTCAACCGCTCCGGAGCTCAACGTCCCCTCGGCGTGACACACCCACCCCGAACCGGCAGCGGCGTCGGCGCGGGAAAAGATCGACACACTGCGCTGACCCGAGTCTCCCCCGCAAGCGGGCGGTGCCCCCACTCCAGGACCCACGACCACTTGCACCGCAACCGATGCCAACCCTGAATCCAGGGACGGCAATATCAACGGCGCCTGCAGCGTCAATTCATCGACCACCGAGCAACCGACTTCGTCGCCGGCCCGGATCGCCAACTCCACGAACCCTGTACCCGGGAACACCACCATTCCGGACACAGCGTGGTCGGCCAACCACCCCTGCATGCTGGGCGACAAGCGACCCGTCAGTACCACCCCGCCCGAGGCCGGCAATTCCACCACCGCGCCCAGCAACGCGTGCTCGCTGGCTCCTAGTCCCAGCCCTGCGGCGTCGGCTCCCACACCATCGCCGGAGAGCCAAAACCGCCGCCGCTCAAAGGCATACGTGGGCAATTCGACGAAGCCCGCGCCGCCCAGCACGCCACGCCAATCGACGGGCAAACCCGCGACAAACGCGGAGGCGGCCGACATGAGGAAGCGCTCGAGCCCGCCGTCGTCGCGGCCCAAGGTGGGAACAACGATGGCCCCCAAGGCTCGAGCGTCGCCGTCAGCGCAGTCGTTGGCGGTGTCCTCGATTCCGGCAATCAACGCGGGATGGGGACTCGATTCGATGAATGTGCGGTAGCCATGTTCGCACGCGCTGCGCACCGCCTGGTCGAACTCCACCGTCTGCCGGATGTTGCGGTACCAGTAGTCCGCATCCAAAGTCACGGTGTCCAAACGGTTTCCAGTCACCGTGGAGAAGAAGGCGGTACGCGAGGAACGCGGCTCCAAATCGGCCAGAACCTCGGCGAGCTGATCGCGAATCGCCTCAACCTCGGCCGAGTGCGACGCATAGTCCACGTCGATGCGGCGGGTGCGCAGATCCCGATCGGTGCAGACCCGAATCAGTTCCTCCAGTGCCGCGACTTCACCGGAAACCACAACCGCCGACCGCCCGTTGACGGCAGCGATCCCGAGTCGATTACCGTAGGGCGCCATCAATTCCCGGGCCCGCTCGGCGCCGCACGCGATGGACACCATGCCGCCGGGGCCGGCCACTGCGGTCAGCAGTCTGCTGCGCAGCGTGACCACCTTTGCAGCATCGCGCAACGACAGCGCGCCGGCGACGTATGCGGCGGCGATTTCACCTTGCGAATGGCCGATCACGGCATCTGGGCGTACTCCGACCGACTTCCACAGTTCGGCCAGTGACACCATCACCGCGAAGAGCACCGGCTGCACCACGTCGACGCGATCCATGCCCGGTGCATCGGGGGCGCCACGCAGCACGTCGGTCAACGACCAGTCGACGAATTCGGAGAAAGCCTCCGCGCACGCCTCGATCTGCTGCGCGAATACCGGTGCGGTATCAAGCAATTCGATACCCATGCCGAGCCATTGGGAGCCTTGGCCGGGGAAGACGAACACTGTCTTGCCCGCCGGCGTCACCGTCCCGCGAATGACCGAGCCGACCTCGTCGGTGGCCAGCTCGTCCAGCCCGGCCAGCAACCGATCCCGATCGCCACCGACCACGACGGCCCGGTGCTCAAAGGTCGACCGACCCGCCAACGACCACGCGATATCGGCAACATCGAGCTCTGGATTTGCCCGCACATGCTCGGCCAGTCGCGCGGCCTGAGAGCCCAACGCAGCCGCCGACTTCGCCGACACCACCCACGGCACCACCGGCGGCAGCGAACCGGCCTCCGGGCGCGGCACTTCCGGCGCAGCTTCGACAATGATGTGCGCGTTGGTGCCGCTGATCCCAAACGACGACACTCCGGCCCGGCGCGCGCGGCCCTCCGCCGGCCACTGCCGCGCCTCGGTCAACAACTCAACCGACCCCGCCGACCAATCCACGTGCGGGCTGGGCTCATCGACGTGCAACGTCGCCGGCAACGTCTCATGGCGCATCGCCTGCACCATCTTGATCACGCCCGCGACACCGGCGGCGGCCTGCGTGTGACCCATGTTCGACTTGATCGACCCCAACCACAGCGGCTCGGCTGGCTCTCCGCGGTTCTGCCCATAGGTCGCCAACAACGCCTGGGCCTCAATCGGGTCACCCAACGTGGTGCCGGTGCCGTGGCCCTCCACCACATCGACGTCGGCCGCGCTCAATCCGGCACTAGCCAACGCCGCCCGCACCACCCGCTGCTGCGATGGACCATTCGGCGCGGTCAACCCATTCGACGCCCCATCCTGGTTAACCGCCGAACCGCGCACCACCGCCAACACCGGATGGCCCAGCCGCTGGGCATCCGATAACCGCTCCACCACCAACATGCCGCCGCCCTCGGACCAGCCGACGCCGTCCGCCGCTCCGGCGTAGGCCTTGCACCGGCCGTCCGGTGCCAGCCCGCGGTGCCGGCTGAATTCCACGAAGACCGTTGGTGTGGCGTTGACGGTCGCGCCGCCGACCAGCGCCAGGTCGCACTCCCCGGAGCGCAGCGACTGCACCGCCATGTGCAACGCCACCAACGACGACGAACACGCGGTATCCACCGACACCGCCGGGCCCTCCAGCCCCAGCACATACGACACCCGCCCCGAGGCGACGCTGGAGGTCATGCCGGTCAGCCGGTATCCCTCGATCTCCTCGGCCAACATGCCGTAGCCCTGGACGATGAGCCCGGCGAACACGCCGGTCGCGCTGCCGCGCAGGCCGGCCGGATCAATCCCGGCCCGCTCCAACGCCTCCCACGACAGCTCCAGCAACATCCGATGCTGGGGGTCCATCGCCAGCGCTTCGCTCGGAGCGATGCCAAAGAAAGCTGTATCGAAGTCCGCGACACCGTCCACGAAACCGCCGGTGCGCACGTAGCACTTGTGGCGTGCGTCGGGGTCCGGGTCGAACAATCCCGCCAGGTCCCAACCGCGATCGGTGGGAAACTCTGACATCACATCGCGGCCGTCGGCCACCATCTGCCACAGGCCCTCCGGGGTGTCGATTCCGCCGGGAAAGCGGCAGGACATTCCGACGATCGCGATCGGCTCACTCGACCGCTCCAGCAGCGCACGGTTGGTGCGCTTCAGGCGCTCAACCTGGACCAGCGCTTTGCGCAGCGCTTCGGTCGCATGCTGGAGTTGATCAACCATCACTAACCTCGCCTAACCCTGACCTAGCATTTGGCCGTCTCTGACCGCCGGATGCGGCTCTCGCCCAATCACGGAATTTGCTGCACGAAGGGATGTCGTCGTGCTGCTCTCCGACCCAAGAATGTCGCTGGTGAGTATCGCCAATCTCGACAGAATTTCAAAACGTCCGATACTCCCAGCTGCTAAAGGAGGACCGGCTTCGACATGTGCAACGCCTTGTCCGAAGAAGATGTGAGGCGGCGCCCCCGACGCGCCCGCTGGGCACCGGTCCCCTGTGCACCTGACCCATAGTCCATGGCGCGACTGTACCCGGCTGCCCATCGATAGTGGTCAGGGCGCTGCTCAGACACCCGCTCGGCGCCAGCCGTCGGCAGCCCGGGCAGCCCTGATCAGCACGTCGCATAGTTGGCGCAGTTCGGTTGCCCCCGCTCCTTCGTCGAGCGCTGTGGCGACGTCCTCCGCCGCGCATCGCACCTGGTAAACCCGATCCGACAAGTGGGCCGCATCGTCAGCCGACAGCACCACCGCGTCAGCCGGCACGGCCAGCAAGGCCCCAGCGCCCCCGCGGTTCAGCGAGGCCCGTTGCTCGTATGCCCGCTGGCGGCAAGACTGCCGACAGTACTGGCGCCGACGGCCCATCCCGGTGTCGGTCACGTCTCGACCGCACCAACGGCACGGCTGCGGGTGGGCGCGACGGGTCACGCCTGCCGACTTTAGTCGGCCTGCGCCGTCGATCCCGGTATCATTGATAGTCGCGTCGCGTACGCCGGCTATCGGCCCGGGAACTACGCGCACCGCTGCAGCGTTTGCCAAACGAAGAGAATTGCACCACCGGAGCCTAAGAGCTCAGAAGACCTGAAGGAGTAGCACACATGGCTGATCGCGTCCTGAGGGGCAGTCGCCTCGGCGCCGTGAGCTACGAGACCGACCGCAACCATGACCTCGCACCACGTCAGATCGCGCGGTACCGCACCGAGAACGGCGAGGAGTTCGAGGTCCCCTTCGCCGATGACGCTGACATTCCCGGCAGCTGGCTGTGCCGCAACGGGATGGAAGGGACCCTGATCGAGGGCGACCTACCCGAGCCGAAGAAGGTCAAGGCACCGCGGACGCACTGGGACATGCTGCTGGAGCGCCGCACGGTCGAAGAACTTGACGAGCTGCTCAAGGAGCGCCTCGAAGTCATCAGGTCACGCCGCCGCGGCTGACCTGGGCTATTCAGCGCCCTGGCACTCGACCGGTTATGTGCGGTTGTTGGCGCGCAGGTCTCGAGCGCGTGTCATTCGCCCCTGGATGCCCCATCGAGTGACTTTGACCAGTGCCTCGCGGATGTTCGATCCGCTCATTTTGGAGACGCCGAGTTCTCGCTCGGTGAAGGTGATCGGGACTTCGACGATGGTGAACCCGTTGCAGACGGTGCGCCAGGTCAAATCGATCTGAAAGCAGTAGCCCTTGGAGTCCACACGGTCAAGATCGATCGCCTCGAGGACTTCGCGGCGGTAGGCGCGGTAGCCCGCGGTGATGTCGTGGACGCCGATCCCCAGCGCTATCCGCGAATAGGTGTTGGCCGTCTTGGACAAGGCCAGGCGTCGCCAGGGCCAATTTCGCACCGTGCCGCCTTCGACATAGCGGGAACCGATGGCCAGATCGGCTCCGGCGTCGACGGCGTCCAGCAGGAGGTGCAGCTGTTCGGGTGCATGACTGCCGTCGGCGTCCATCTCGACAAGCACGGAGTAGTCGCGACTCAAACCCCAAGCGAAACCCGCCAGGTACGCCGCCCCCAGGCCGCCCTTGGCGGTGCGGTGCATGACGTGCGTGCGACCGGGATCGGCCGCCGCCAGTTCGTCGGCGAGCTCTCCGGTGCCGTCGGGACTACTGTCATCGACGATGAGCAGGTGCACGCCTGGGCACGCATCATTCAGCCGCCGGTGGATCACCGGCAGGTTCTCCCGCTCGTTGAACGTCGGGATGATCACCAGGACGCGCTCGCTGGGACGAGTGCCCGGAACCCGGGGCGCCGGCTGGCCGGTGGTCATGTAGCTCCTCTGTGTCGCCCGAAACCAAAAGAGTGTCGCCCGCCCTGGTGGGGCGGAGTGTCGTCGTCGCCGTCATCTGGCGGCCTTCCGCCCTCGTCGGGCGGAGTGTCTGGGTCGCCCTCATCGGGCGCGGGTTCGCCCGGGGGCGCACCAGCGTCTTTCGATTCACCCGGGGGCCTGGACCGCAGACGAATCGGACGCGGGGACCACCCATTGTGCCGTATCCCGACCAGAATTACCGCTCCGGCCGCCGCGACCAGGACCCATTGCACGATCGGGCCCCAGCGGGTCGCCGGCGTCAGCTTCGTCTTGAGGCGCACCTGGATGTCCAAATAGGCGGGCTGAAAGAAGTCCGTGCGTACCAACTCGCCGCCGTCTGGCGCGACCACCGCACTGATCCCGGTGGTGCCGGCGACTACCACGTATCGGTCGTGCTCTACGGCCCTGACCTTGGCGAAGGCCAGCTGCTGTTCACTCATTGTCTTGTTGAAGGTGGCGTTGTTGCTGGGCACGGCCAGTAACTGGGCACCGCCCAGGACCGCTTTTCGCGGGACGCGGTCAAAGATCACTTCCCAGCAGGTCGCCACCCCGACCGGTACCCCGGCGATGTGCACCACATCGCTGCTTGTGCCGGGCACCATGTGACCGGCGCGGTCGGCATACCCGGAGAGATGTTTGAAAAGCCACGGCATCGGCAGGTACTCGCCGAACGGTTGCACGATTTCCTTGTCGTGGCGGTCGGCCGGTCCGGTGGACGGGTTCCACACGATCATGGTGTTGGTGTAAATGTCTTGCGCGCTGCCTGGAACGTCGAGCACGCTGCCGACGAGGATCGGCGCGCCGATCGCCGCGGCGGCCTGCGCTATTAGTTGAGCGGCGTCGGCGTTGACGAAGGGGTCGATATCCGACGAGTCTTCCGGCCAGATCACGAATTGAGGCTGTGGGGCCAGCCCTGCCCGCACGTCCTCCGCCAGCCGCAGCGTCTCGCGGACATGGTTGTCCAGCACGGCTCTACGTTGCGCATTGAAGTCGAGACCCAGCCGCGGCACATTGCCTTGCACTGCCGCGACGGTGACCGTGGGTTCGCCACCCGATCCCACACCGGCGTGCCGCACCTGCGGCCAGACGATGACCGATACGAGCAACACCAGGCATATGCAGACACCGGGCAGCACCACAGCAGGCGGCGCCGGGTCGGCTGCCGCGGGTCCCTCGGCGCTCGAGCCGCCATCACGGCCACGCACCTGGTAACCGGTGTGCCACCACTTCACGATCTCCAGCTCGATGGCGGTCGCGCTAAAACCCACCAGCATGACCGCCGTTGAGAGCAGTGCAACGCCGCCGAGCTGGACCAACGGCAAGAACGGGCCTTGCGCTTGACCGAATGCCACCGACCCCCAGGGAAAGCCCCCGAAGGGGAAGATCGACTTCAACCACTCCTGGCCGGCCCACAGCAACGCGAACCAGATCGGCCAGCCGGGCAGCCGACGCACTATGACGGCGAACAGGCCGAAGATGCCGGGATACAACGCTGAGATCGTCGCCAACGCCAGCCAAGGCATGGCTCCCACCAGGCCGCTGATCCAGGGCAGCAGCGGCAGATAGAACGCCAGCCCGAACAGGAATCCGTAGCCCAGACCACCCGCGGGCGTCGTCGCGGGGTGCGTCAGCACCCAAGCCAGCAGCGCGGCGGCGACGACGGCGCCCCACCACCAGTTCAGCGCCGGGAAGCTGGCGCACAGCAGCAAGCCGCCCACGACGGCGCACACCAACCGCGGCAGTCGTGGCAGCATCGCAGCCCTAATGGCGGGACGCCGCGCGATGGCCGCTGTGCCTAGCCCCATCAAGGCCCGGCGCGTTGCGGCCTCCAGCCGATCAGCCAGGCTCGGCACGTCCGGTGCGTTCGCGGACTGATCGTCGGGCGCTGCCGGTTCTGCGGAGTCGGTGACCTCGTCCTGCTCCTGCTCGGGTTCGGCGTGGACCTCAGTGGGTTCTTCGTCCCGCTCCGATTCGGCTTCCTCGCTTATCGGGTCGCTGTTCGGGCGGGTCGCGAGATCCTCGTCCACCGGGGCGACTTCGCTGACCTGGTCGGGTTCGCTGGCCTGGTCGGGCCGCACTTTTCGGCCGAACCATTTCCTAGCCATAGATGACAGCGCCCCGATGCACCGTTCGCCGGCACCGCGGCAAGGCGTCGGTCGCGCCCAAGCGCGGCAGAGCAGGTATCCGCGAACGCGGGTCGGTAGACCAGCGCTGGATGCCGCCACGCGGTGCGTGAACGTCCAGAGTTCCGGCGTCCCACACGGCGTAGGAGGCCGGCGCACCGGGCACCAAGATCCCCGCCTTGTCGTCGCGGACACCGGCCGCCCGCCAGCCGCCGCGGGTCGCCGCAGCAAATGCGGCCCGTGCCGAGACCGCGCTGCCTTCGGTGCGATGGTTCACCGCCGCGCGCACACTCACCCACGGGTCAAGGCCCGTCACCGGGGCGTCGGAACCTAGCGCGAGTGGCACGCCTTGGGATGCTAACAGCGCAAGTGGGTTGAGTTGACTGCCTCGCCCGGCACCAAGTCGCCGTGCGTACATGCCGTCGGCGCCGCCCCACAGCGCATCAAAATTGGGTTGCACGCTGGCGATAACGCCCCAGCTACCCAGCTTGGCGGCCTGATCGTCGGTCACCATCTCGACGTGCTCCAGGCGGTGCCCGCATCGGGCGACGGCAACCACCCCGAGCTCCGCGACGACCCGTTCGAAGGCAGCGACCACCGCCGAGACCGCGGCGTCGCCGATGACATGGAAGCCGGCGGTCACCTCCGCCTCGGTGCATGCCCGCACGTGAGCCTCGATGACGTCCGCGTCCAGGTAGCAGGTGCCGACGCGGTCTGGGGCGTCGGCGTACGGCTCGTGCAGCCAGGCGGTGCGCGACCCGAGCGCCCCGTCGACGAACAAGTCGCCGGCCAGGCCGCGGGCCCCAGTCTGGTCGATGAGCGCGCGGGCCTGTGCAGGCGTGTTCACCGCCTCACCCCAGTAGCCGATCACCTCGACGCCGTGATCGAGGGCCCGCAGCTGCAGCCAGTCATCCAGACCCCCGATCTCGGGGCCGGCGCATTCGTGCACCGCGACGATGCCGGCCATGGCCGCAGCCCGCAACGCCGCGGCCCGGGCTTCGGCCAGCTGCTCGGCCGTCAGCAGGTCACGGGCGACCGCACGGACCAGATGGTGAGCGTCACCGGTCAGTGGCCGCTCGGCGGTGAGACCGACCGCCGCCGGCAATTCTGGAACCAGCCGTCGCAGCCCCGTTGAGGCCAGCGCGGAGTGAACGTCGACACGAGTCAGGTAGGCGGGCCGGTCACCGAGCACGCCATCCAGCTCGCCGGTGCTCGGCGGGGTGTTTTCTGGCCACGCCGATTCATCCCAGCCATGCCCCCACACCGGCCGGCCCGGGTGGGCGGCCGCATAGTCGGCGACCATCTGGATGCATTGCGCGCGCGAGCCTGCCGGGCGCAGGTCCAGCCCGCTGAGCGTCAGGCCGGTTGCGGTCAGGTGGATATGGCTGTCCACGAATCCCGGCGCCACGAAGTCGCCGTCCAGGTCTTCCACATCGGCTCCGGGGAACTGGCTGCGGCCGACGTCGTCGCTACCCAGCCACGCGATGACGTCACCGCGGACGGCCATGGCGGTCGCGTCGGGGTGAGTCGGGCTGTGCACCCGGCCGTTGACCAGCAGGGTCGTGGGAATTTCGTCCGGCGACGATGCAGGCCGTGAGCGGCCTGAGGTGGGGGTACCTCCCGGCCGCGCAGCGGCGAGGGGGCGAGCAGAACGATCAGTTCGGGTCACAGGCCAAAACTACGTGTGACCGCGGGCATGGCAATCAGCGTCAACCCGTGGGGTCATTCGGCAAAGCCGGCGACTCGAAGTCGTGTACGTCTATGACCTCGCCGTCGATGTAGTCGCGACCGTTGCCCGAATAATCACGACGGGGCTCGGTTCGGGCCGCGGTCGCGTAGCCGATCAGTGGGACCCGCCGCTGCAAACCGCGCACCGCGATGGCGGTCAATCCGGGGCCGGCCAGTGACCGTACCGGCGGCATCAGCAGCAACAGTCCGAAAGCCGTGCTGACCAGCCCGGGAATGAGGACCAGCACTGCGGCCAGTGTGACGAGCGCGCCATCGCTCACCGCGCTGTGCGGTTCGGTCAGGCCGGATCGCAGCTGCCCGAGCCGGTGAATCAGGTGCGAACCGGCCATCGGAGCCAAGAGACCCCACCCGAGCAAGAAGCTGGCCAGCAATATCAGCAGGGTCCAGCCCCACCCGATCGTCGAAACGAGCGCCATGATCACTGCGAGTTCGACGACGGCATAGATCAGCAACAGTCGGCGCAGCATATGAGGCCAACGTCTGTGAGCTACGTCCGAGTTCCCGTGGTCCTGTCCACCGCGGCTGCAGTTAGATGACGCTATGACAACGATTCAGATCCACACCCCCGACGGACCGATCGATGCGCTGCTGAGCATTCCCCAGGGAAAAGGGCCGTGGCCGGGTGTGGTGGTGATCCACGACGCGATCGGTTACGGCCCGGACAAGGAGTCCACCAACGACCGCATCGCCCGGGCGGGTTATGTGGCGCTCACCCCGAATATGTACTCGCGCGGTGGCCGCATCCGCTGCATTTCCCGAGTCATGCGGGAGTTGATGACGCAGCGGGGCCGCGCCCTGGACGACATTGTGGCTGCCCGCGATCACCTGAAAGCCATGCCAGAATGTTCCGGCCAGGTCGGCATCGCGGGTTTCTGCATGGGTGGCCAGTTCGCCCTTGTGATGTCGCCCAAAGGTTTCGGTGCCTCTGCGCCGTTCTACGGCGCTCCCCTGCCCCGCAACCTCAGCAAGACGCTGGACGGGGCGTGCCCGATCGTGGCCAGCTTCGGCAGCCGTGACCCGCTGGGTAGAGGCGCGCCTGAGCGACTGCGCGAAGTGACCGCAAGCAAGAACATCACCGCCGATATCAAGGTCTATCCCGGCGTCGGGCACAGCTTCGCCAACGAACTCCCGGGCCGGTCACTGCTTCGGATTACGGGTTTCGGCTACAACGAGGCCGCGACGGAAGATGCTTGGAGTCGCGTCTTCGCGTTCTTCGGCGAACACCTGCGAACGTGAGCGCCCCGTAATTGACACGGTGGCCGGTGGACAATCGGGCTAATATGTCGTCGCTCTGGGCTGGTACGGAACCGAGCGAGGAAACCTTCGCGCCGCCACAGAGCAACAGGTTGTAATGTGGCCCAAAGTTTTTGGAGCCTTTGCCCCGTGACATGGCACTTCACTGCCTCGCAATCACGGGCTTCCTCATCGTGAGCATCGGCGTCGCCCTCCATCACGAAATACGTTGGTATTAGACGGGAGTACGTAAACTCGTCGGTAGCCCGGTCGCTCGTCGGGCCCCGACAACGGGCACGTGCCTGGGCCGTTGACGAACCCGGACCAAGCCATGGCTGGGGCTGCCGCTTGATGCGTGGCCGCATCGTGGCTAGACGCCACACCGCAACATGTTGCACGGGCTGCAGACCAACCGGCTGTTGGTGCGCAAGGCCGAAATTGCCCCCGAGAAGTTGCATTGCGGCTAAGGGTACGGCGTGTCGCGTTCCAGAAACGCATGCAGTTGCCAAACTGCCGGTATGTTTCGTTCCCCAACAGGCGATCGCCGTCGCGAGGGTTGCGCGCACGGTCCGGCCGATATGGTCGCTCGCGCAGCACAACCCAGGCGAACGAGGCATCGGCGCGTCGCGTTGGTGGCGGCGAGATCCGAACCGCGATAGGCGACGCGACCGATGACGGTGGGACTGCCTCCAAAGCCGAGGTTGACGGAAATACCCGAACCTACAGAGGTAGGCATTTCGGATAACGGTGCGGCGACCGGCCTTAAGGGTCGGACGGTGCCGCGGCGGCCAAAGCTGCTACCGGTCGATGAACGGCATTCGATCATGGACGCGCTGATGGTGGCGCCGTCTGGCGGAGCACTATGGCGATTCGCGGCCCTGATGTTTCTGTCAAGCCTGGTCGCGTCGATCGGGCTGCTGCAGAATTCCGCGGCGGTCGTGATCGGCGCGATGATGATCGCCCCCCTGATGGCGCCGATCATGGGGATTGCTGCCTGCCTGATCATGGGATGGGGACACCGGTTGCTGCGCGGGCTCGCGCTGGTCTCGGTATCCGCTGCGGGTGCCGTCGCGGTGGGATGGGTAACCGCCACTCTGCTGCCCGCTACGGGAACCGGCCTGCCCGCCGAGGTTGTTGCCCGCTCCAGCCCGGATATCCGGGACCTACTCGTTGCGATGGGAGCTGGCGCTGTCGGAGCACTCGCCACCGTCCACAAGAAGATCTCTGCCGCGTTGCCGGGCGTCGCGGTCGCTGTCGCGGTCGTCCCCCCATTGGGGGCGGCGGGTGTGCTGCTCGGGCGCGGGCAACCGGAGTTGGCCCGTGGCGCAGCCATACTGTTTTCGACGAACCTGGTCGGCATCGTATTGATGGCGGCCGTGGTGTTCCTGCTGAGCGGCTTGGTCCCCCGCGACATGTTCCACGCTAATCGGCGCCAGATCCTGACCTCCCTGGCCATGGCCATCGTCAGTGCCGTGACTGTCGCCATGATCCTCACCCCACGGTTTATCGCCCTCACCGGCCACGCCCGTGATCTCGAGATCGCCACGCAAACCCTCACCAACATGCTCAGCCCGGGCAGCGTACTCAGCCATATCACGGCGTCCGGCAGCACCGTCCGAGCCGACATCACCAGCCCTATGTCGCCGCCGCCGGTACAGAAGGTGGCTGCCAGTCTGAGTCGCGCACTCGGACACCCGGTCACAGTGGAGTTGAGTTGGATTCCGGTGCGGGATCCGGAGCACAGTCGACCGGAAACCCCCCAACTGCCGCTGAACGAGCTGGGCCCGGTGATAAGGAGCTGGCTGGTAGCGCAATCGTTGACGCTGCAAGGGCTCAGCTACGAGTCGGGGACACTGGTGGTCTCTACCGCCGGGCCGTTTCCACCGAAGAGGGCCGACGACCTGACGTCGCTGATCAACTCGCGGTTCAACCACCGCATACCGGTCAGCCTGGCCTGGACCCACACCCCCGGGGCCACCAGATCCGATGACACTCGGACCGCGCTCGACGCCGCCCGCGCGACCGCCACCGCGTGGGCTTCGAAAAGACAGGACACCGCGGTCTTGAGTACCACCGGGACTGCCAGTGCGATCACCATCACTCTGATCGGACAAACCGAACCGGAAATCGACAGCCTGCGAGCCGAACTTCAGACCGCCCTGCCGCAGTCCACAATCACCATTCAGTGGATATCCGGCGGCGTGCTGGTCGTCGCCACGCCCACGCCTACACCGACGCCGGGGCCCAACCCAACACCTACGACGGTCTCAGCGACGACCCGCTGACGCTTGGCCAACGCCATCTGCGGCATGTCTACGGCTCAACGACAGTGGCCCACGCCGTGTCAGATACGGTGCGTTGACGGCGCCCGCGAACTTTCACGGCGCCAGCTCTGGGTGCGCTGACCTCAGCTTCTGCGACAAGACCGTCGCAAAGGTGTGCGTATCGCCCGGCCAGCGCGCCGATACATAGTTGCCGTCGTCAACAACGAATGCCGGCTGCGAATCATTGGCCGTATCCCGCACCATTCCGGAGGTTTTGAGCCGCCACCGCGGCGATCCGCGGACGACGTCACAGAAATCCATCGGATCTTTAAGTGCGCGAGTAACTTCGGACTGCACAGACATATACCCGTCGGGCTGACCGGGCTCCTCGGTATAGGTCCGGTAGTAGTTCGGATCCCAGAATCGGGTGATCCGTGTCAGTCGCCAGGCCAGGCGCTCCATTGCCCACGTCAATGCCGTGGTCTTGTGTCCATAGAGCACCGAGCGATCGGTGCTGGGGTCAACGCTGCGCGCGGTGAGCAGCACACCGTGACAGATGGCGGCCACGATTACTCCACGGGCAAAGGCGTCCACGACGAGTCGGTGCAGGACGTCGCTGTCGATGTAGCTACGCATTCCGCGGGCGCGATGTCCGCCGGGCAACAGCAGCGCGTCGATGCCATCGAGGGTGGCTTGTGTCCAGCTGATCGGATGCTGAAACTCCGCTGACTGCAGCATGTCCCGGTAAGCGCTGCGCCCGTCCTTGTTCGCCCGCAGCATCAGCCCGATTATCGGGATAGCGCCCAGCACCGGTAGGGCGGACCAGATGTCCAATCCGCGGCCGGTCACCATGATGTCGTCAGCCGCCCCGGGCGTGCCGCTTTCGGTGGCAAAGATCACCCGATGCTCGTTTCGGGTCAAGACGCGCCAGCTCACCGCGACCTCGGTCGGGTCGAAGTCACGGTCCGGGATCGGGATCAGCACCGTGCCCATTGGTGCTCTAGCTTTGGGCCACTCTGAGCTCGAGGCCGACATTGTTTTCCACGCCGCCACGCAGCTTGCTGAAAAAGTTGAATACCTTGCCCACGATGCCGTATCGCTTTCCGATCGCGTCGTAGACGGCGGGCGTTTGCGACTTGTCGAGGATGGCCGCGGTGCCGTCGACGGCCTCGCTGGTCGGGCGGCCACGCATGGTGCAGGTGGCCATCGTCACCCGGGGAGTATTGCGGATCCGCTTGACCTTCCACGAGTTTCCCTCAGTGATCACCAGTAGCCGGTCGCCGTCAACGGCGGTCCAGATTGGAGTGGGCTTGGGCCGGCCGTCTTTGGTGAAGGTGGTCAGCAGAATGTATTGCGCCTTGGCGAGGTCGGCGAAGGTTGGGGTCACGATTTCAACCTACCGGCGAGCCGACTCAACGTTGACATTCTCAGCCAAAACCTGCAATAGTCGGCTGGCGTTAGATGAAAACATTATTTTCATTTAAGGGCCCACCGAAACGAGGGAACTGTGCGCGACCCGAAGAAGCCGATGGCGTGGTTGCCCTTCTCGATCGCTGAGGCGGCCCTGTCCCCCTCGTCGCAAAACGGTGGCACCCTCGGCCTGGCAGAGGCGTGGTTGTATCTCTTGGACCACCTCCGCGGAGCCGCGGAGGTGGTGGAATCCGGCCCGGCAAGCCGAAATCGTGTCGACCTCGCCGCGGGTGTGCGGCATCTGCTCGTGCTGCTCACCGCGGGTATCGACGAGGTGCTGCGGTTCGATTCGGATCCCATCCTGTGTGTCCAGCACACCAGTACCGACGACATCGTGACCTGGGGAATGGAGTGTCCGGACTGCCTCTACACCCGCGCCGTGTTGCGTGGCGGGGAGAGTTACCGGCTGTTCGGCAACCGGGGCACCGCACGCTACGTCGGGCTGCAGACGATGAACGGCATCGTGGCAACTGCCAACGAACTGGTCGACGAGCTCGAGGTGGATGCCGACGGGAACTTCGAAGTGGTGCTGTCCGCCTCCAGACCAGCCCAAGAGCGAGCGGGAAATTGGATGCGGATCGAGGGCGACCATCCCACGTTGACGGTGCGGCACTTCTTCTACGACTGGGATACCGAGGTGGCATCGTCGCTACGCATTGAGCGGCTCGGCGACGCGGTGGAGGCCAAGGGCCCTTCGGTCGATCCGGACGTGGCGGTGTCGCGGCAGCTCGTCGCCCTCGGCGACTTCGTCCAGGACAACTTGGCGTTCTTCCTGCAATTCGGTGCTGCGGCGCCGCCGAACGGCTTCCTGCCGCCGATCGACCGCACTGACATCGGCGCGGCCGCGGAAAACAAGCCCGTTATCGGCCGGTGGGAGCTGCGGCCCGGCGAGGCGCTCATCGTCGAAGTGGAACCGCCGGAAGGTATTTACTGGAGTTTTTCCATCGGCAACCCGTGGTGGGAGACCATTCATTACGGGCGCCACCAATCCAGCCTGAACGCCCATCAGGCTGTGGTGGATTCCGACGGCCTGGTGCGCGTGGTGCTGTGTGCCGATGACCCGGGCGTCGCGAATTGGCTCGACACCGCCGGCCACAGCAACGGTCCCATCATCCTGCGCTGCGTGCGAACCAAAACGGCGCCGACACCGACGACCCGAGTCGTGCCGTTCGACGATATTCATGCGGAGTTGCCGTCGGATACAACAAAAGTCACCCCCGAAGAGCGGATATCCATCCTCGCGGCGCGTCGCCGGGCCGTGCGCGAAAGGTTCGGACAGTGATGTTCGACGCCGACGAGTTGGAGGACGGAGCTTGTGCCGCAACGGGTCTCGATGATTTCGGTTCGCCCTACTATCGCGACGGACTCGAGCGCATCGTTGAAGCATTGAACACCGAGGCCGACCTCAACGACATGGGCCGGGTCATCCAGCACGCGACCATCAGCAACGCCTTGATTCAACGCCTCAAGATCGAGGACACCTACCGCCGCCACCCCGAGATCGACGACCAGGTGGTCGGCGGCCCCGTCTTTGTGATCGGGTTACCCCGCACCGGGACCACAGCTCTGAGCCAACTGGTGGCTGCCGACCCTCAATTCCGGTCACTTCGGATGTGGGAATCCCAAGCGCCCACCCCGCCGCCGGAGGCTGCCACCCAGCACACCGATCCGCGGATCGCACAGGCCGAGGCCGGCCTGCAGATGCTCGACGACATGTTCCCGCTGATGAAAACGCTGTACAACTCCGAGCCAACGGCACCAACCGAATGCCAGGACCTGATGGGAATGAGCTTCCGTACCTTCCACTTCGACGGCGCCGTTCGCGCACCCGGCTATCTGGCGTGGCTGATGGACTGCGACATGCGCGAGACCTACACGTTTCACCGGCGGGTGCTCAAGCTGTTGCAATGGCATTGCCCGCCGGTGCTGTGGCACCTCAAGACCCCCGTGCACATGTTCGCCCTCGACGCGCTCGTCGAGGCGTACCCCAACGCCAAATTCCTTTGGAGCCATCGCGATCCGACCAAGGTGATGGGCTCGGTGTGCAGCCTTATCCAGTATGTGCGCAGCTGGAGCAGCGACCGCACCGACGCCAAGGAACTTGGCGCCGAGCAAGTCGGCAGCTGGGTTGAAGGCATTCGGCGGGCAATGGATTTCCGCAATCGGGTGGGCTCGGAAGGTGGCAAAGACCGATTCGCCGACGTCTCGTTCGCCGATTTGCAAACTGATCCGGTACACACCCTGCAAACCAGTTATGAATACCTGGGTTTGACCTTTACCGATGCCACCCGGCAATCGGTTGAGCAGTGGGCCGAAGCTCACAAACCCGCCTCCCGCGGCGCACATGACTATGACCTGGCCGACTACGGCCTGACACCCGAAGGCGTTCGCGAGCGGTTTGCGGACTACCTCGCCACCTACGATGCGACTGCGTGACCACGTGAGCGCTCCTCGCACGCGGCGACGTGACAAGCTGGGTCCGGACCCGACAGTGCGCCGCGAGATTCTTGCCGCCGCGTCAACAACTCTGCGCGAGCAGGGAGTTCGAGGACTCAGCATCGCGGCGGTCCTGGAACGGGCCGCGTTGAGCACGCGTGCGTTCTATCGGCATTTCGGCTCCAAAGACGAATTGGTTGCCGCGGTCTTCTTGGAGACCGCGCGCGTCGAGAAGCGGCGGCTACGACGCCGAATGGCCGGTGCCACAACGGAGATCGAGGCGGTGGTGGCGTGGATCGACGGACGACTCGACTTGGCCTTCGACGACAGCATCGGAGCTGATTTGCGGCGCCTGTCGCTGGAGGCTCAATCGCAGACGTTCGCCTCCCCCGGTCTGGTTCAGCCCGCATACGCAGAGATACTCAAACCGCTCAGCGACGCACTTGAGCGCGGCCTGCACAGCGGGATGTTCCACCACGTCGATCCGGTGACCGACGCCCAGTTCATCCACGGCGTGGTGTGGGCGGCCATTGACCAGCAATGGGCGACGGGCGATTGCGACCGCGACGATCTCCGCCAGCGCAGTCTGCGTTTCTGCTTGCGCGGACTGGGCGTGGCGCCGGGAGCGATCGAGCGGATGTGCTCTAACAAGCCGAATTCGTAGACCAGAAGGAGACTATCGATGAATCTGGGCTTCGCTGGATCGACAGCCGTGGTCACGGGCGGCAGCAAGGGGATGGGGCTTGCCATCGCCGAAACCCTGGCGGCCGAAGGAGCCAGCGTGGCGGTGATGGCCAGAAGCCGTGGAGCGCTCGATGCCGCGGTGACATCGCTGCGCGAGGTTGGCGCTCCGGACGCCGTGGGAATCAGCGTGGATATGGCTGATGCCGAGTCCATTGCCGATGCCTTCGCCACGGTCTTCCAGCGTTGGGGTCGGCTCAATTGCCTGGTCCACACCATTGGACCGGGCGATGGCTATTTCGAGCAGATGGACGACACGCAGTGGGACGCGGCATTCGCCCTCGGCACCATGTCGGCCGTACGGTCAATCCGTGCCTCGTTGCCGCTGCTGCGCTCTGCGGATTGGTCCCGCATCGTGACGTTGTCCGCGCACTCTATTCAGCGCCAGAACCCGCGCCTCGTCGCCTATACGGCGTCGAAGGCAGCATTGGCCAGCGTGACCAAGAACTTGTCCAAAAGCCTTGCCAAGGACGGCATCCTTGTTAACTGTGTCTGTCCGGGAACGATCGTGACTGCCAGCTTTACCGAACAACTCAAGGACATCCTCGCCGCCGACGGCCTCGACGCCACCGACCCGTGGGATGTCATGACCTGGATCGACAACAACTTTCACCAGCCCTGCGACCTCGGTCGTGCCGGGCTCCCCGAAGAGGTCGCTTCCCTCACCGCCTACTTGGCGTCCCGGCGAAACGGCTACGTCACCGGCGCCACGGTCAACGTGGACGGCGGATCGGACTTCGTCTGAGATTGAGCCCCCTCCCCGCGAGCAGGGGGCACCTACCCGCGAGCAGACACAGAATCGCACGCGATCACGACGAAACGTGCGATTCTGTGTCTGCTCGCCAGGGAACTAGCCTTCCAGATCGCCCTCGGCTTCCAACAGCGCCTGGCGCAGCCCGTCGAGGGTTTCCGGTTGCGGCTGCGCCCACATGCCGCGGCCGGCCGCCTCCAGCAGCCGTTCGGCCATACCGTGCAGTGCCCATGGATTGGACTCGGCCATGAACTTCCGATTCTCCGGATCGAGCACATAGCGCTCGCTGAGTTGTTCGTACATCCAGTCGGCCAGCACCCCGGCGGTCGCGTCGTAGCCGAACAGGTAGTCGACGGTCGCCGCCATTTCGAACGCGCCCTTGTATCCGTGCCGGCGCATGGCCGCCATCCAGCGCGGATTGACCACGCGGGCGCGAAACACCCGCGTGGTCTCCTCCGACAGCGTGCGGGTGCGGATCGCATCGGGTCTGGTGTTGTCACCGATATAGGCGGCCGGCGCTTGACCAGTCAGCGCCCGCACCGTGGCCACCATGCCGCCGTGGTACTGGAAGTAGTCATCCGAGTCGGCGATGTCGTGTTCGCGGGTGTCGGTGTTTTTGGCGGCCACCGCGATGCGCCGGTACTGGCGGTTCATATCGTCGACCGCCTCGCGGCCGTCCAGGTCGCGACCGTAGGCGAATCCGCCCCAGGCGGTGTACACCGCAGCGAGGTCCGCGTCGTCACGCCAGTTGCGGCTGTCGATCAGCTGCAGCAGCCCGGCGCCGTAGGTGCCCGGCTTGGAGCCGAAAATCCTTGTAGTGGAACGGCGTTGATCGCCATGATGTGCCAGGTCGGCCTGCGCGTGCGCGCGTACGTAGTTGTCGTCGGCGGGCTCGTCGAGGTCGGCGACTAACCGCACTGCATCGTCGAGCATCGTCACCACATGCGGGAAGGCGTCCCGGAAGAACCCGGAGATGCGCACGGTCACGTCGATGCGCGGGCGGCCCAGCTCGGCCAGCGGTATCGGCGCGAGGTCCGACAACGCGCCGTGACGCGTCGTCCCAGACCGGCCGAACACCCAGCAGCGCAAGGACTTCGGCGATGTCATCGCCGGCGGTGCGCATCGCCGAGGTGCCCCACACCGACAGTCCTACCGATTGCGGCCACTGCCCGTGGTCGCCCCGATAGCGGGTCAGCAGCGAATCCGCCAGCGCCACACCGGCTTCCCAGGCCAGCCGGGAGGGCACCGCTTTGGGGTCGACGGAGTAGAAGTTGCGCCCGGTGGGCAGCACGTTCACCAGACCGCGCAGCGGTGACCCCGAAGGGCCGCCACGGATGAACCGACCGTCCAGGGCTCGCAGCACCTGCTCGATTTCGGAGGCTGTGCCGGCAAGCCTGGGCACCACTTCTGTGGCCGCGAACCGCAGCACGGCGGCGACGTCGGCATTGTCGGTGAGCCGTTCGGCGGCATCGGGATCCCAGCCGGTGGCCTGCAGCGCGGCGACGAGTCCGCGGGCCGCGGCCTCGGCCTGGTCGACCGAGGACCGTTCGTCGGTGCCGTCCTCGGCCAGGCCCAGCGCCTGTCGCAGGCCGGGGATGGTCTGCTCGCCGCCGAACAGCTGGCGGGCCCGCAGGATGGCCAGCACGAGGTCGAGTTCGGCTTCCCCCGTTGGCTTTTGACCAAGGATGTGCAAGCCGTCGCGGATCTGGACGTCCTTGATCTCGCACAGCCACCCGTCGACGTGCAGGATCATCTCGTCGAACGAGTCCTCGGCGGGCCGCTCGGTCAGTCCCAGGTCGTGGTCCATCTTGGCGGCCCGGATCAACGTCCAGATCTGCTGGCGGATAGCGGGCAGCTTGCCGGGATCCAGCGCAGCGACATTGGCATGCTCGTCGAGTAGCTGCTCCAAACGTGCAATGTCGCCGTAGGTTTCGGCGCGCGCCATCGGCGGAATCAGGTGGTCAACGAGCACCGCGTGCGCCCGCCTCTTGGCTTGCGTACCCTCGCCGGGGTCGTTGACCAGGAACGGGTAGATCAGCGGCAGGTTGCCCAGCGCGGCGTCGGATCCGCAGGCCGCCGACATGCCCAGCGTCTTGCCCGGTAGCCATTCCAGGTTGCCGTGCTTACCCAGGTGCACCATCGCGTGCGAACCGAATCCCGCGTCCAGCCAGTGGTAGGCGGCCAGGTAGTGGTGGCTGGGCGGCAGGTCCGGGTCGTGGTAGATGGCAACCGGGTTCTCCCCGAAACCGCGGGGCGGCTGCACTATCAGCACGACGTTCCCCGCTTGCATTGCAGCAATGACGATTTCGCCATCCGCATCGTTGGTGCGATCCACGAACAGCTCCCCGGGCGGCGGACCCCAGTGCGCCTGCACAGCCTCGGTAAGTTCAGCGGGCAGGGTCGCGAACCAGTCGCGATAATCCTTGGCGGACAACCGGATCGGATTACCGGCCAGTTGCCCTTCGGTGAGCCAGTCGGGGTCTTGGCCGCCACGTTCGATCAACGCATGAATCAGGGCGTCGCCATCGGAGTTCTCGACACCGGGCAGATCACCCACCTGATACCCGCGATCGCGCATCGCCCGCAGCAGCGCCACCGCGCTGGCCGGGGTGTCCAGGCCGACCGCGTTGCCGATGCGGGCGTGCTTGGTGGGATAGGCCGAAAACACCAGGGCCACCCGCTTGTCGGCCGGGGCGACATCCCGCAGCTGCGCGTGCCGGACCGCCAGGCCCGCGACTCGCGCGCATCGCTCCGGGTCGGCAACATAGGAGATCAGCCCGTCGTCATCAATCTCTTTGAAGGAGAACGGAACTGTGATGATGCGGCCGTCGAACTCGGGCACCGCCACCTGGCTGGCCACGTCGAGCGGGCTGAGGCCGTCATCGTTCTCCGACCATTGAGTGCGAGAACTGGTCAAGCACAGGCCCTGCAAGATCGGGATGTCCAGAGCGGCTAGGTGTTCGACGTTCCAGCTGTCGTCATCGCCACCGGCGGACACCGTGGCCGGCTTCAGTCCCCCGGCGGCCAGCACGGTGACCACCATGGCGTCGGCGTCGCCCAGCCGTTGCAGCAGTTCGGGTTCGGCGGTGCGCAGCGAGGCGCAGTAGACGGGCAGCGGGCGCCCGCCGGCGTCCTCAATGGCCCCGCACAGTGCCTCGACGTAGGCGGTGTTGCCGGCGAGGTGCTGCGCGCGGTAGTACAGCACCGCGATCGTCGGGCCGTCGGCGTTAATGGCGGTGGGCCGCTCCAGCTCGCCCCAGGTCGGCGTCACCACCGGCGGTGTGAACCCGAAGCCGGCCATCAGCACGGTGTCCGACAGGAAGGCGTGCAGCTGACGCAGGTTCTCGACGCCGCCGTGAGCCAGGTAGATATGCGCCTGCACCGCGATGCCGGCCGCCAGCGTGGACAGGCCGGTCAACTCGGCGTCGGCGGCCTGCTCGCCGCTGACCAGCACTGTCGGCACACCGCTGGCGAGCACCCTGTCGATGCCGCTCTGCCAGGCGCGGTAGCCCCCGAGGATGCGCACCACCACGATCGAGGTGTCGGCCAGCAAGTCAGGCAACTCGGTATCCGAGAGCCGCGACGGGTTGGCCCACCGATAGTTCTTGCCGCTGGAACGGGCGCTGATCAGGTCCGTATCGGACGTCGACAGCAACAGGATGGTCGGCTCGGGCACCAGCCCTTCTTACCGCAGCAGGGCTCGCTCGGTAGTGTCGGCCACCGCGACACCGGTGCTTGACGCCTTGCACCGTGTGATCGCAATTGGAGTAGCTGCCTATCTGGGCGCCGTGCCTTACGGCGATACATATGTCGTTTGCCGAGCAGAACGGGCGGGCCTTCACCGACGAGGTGGACCACGTCAAGCTCGGTAGGCGTGAGCGATCCCCAGCCGCTCGACAGCGTCTCAACCAGGAAGCCAGCATCAAACCAGGCACGGTTCATTGCCACAACGAACTAAGTGTAGACACGGGTAGACTACATGCATGTCTACATCCACGACGATCAGGGTTTCAACCCGGACTCGTGATCGCCTGGCCGCCCAAGCCCGTGAACGAGGGATCTCGATCTCTGCTCTCCTCACCGAACTGGCCTCCCAGGCCGAGCGCCAGGCGATTTTCCGCGCTGAACGCGAGGCCACACACGCCGAAGCGGGTGCCCACGCCGCCCGCGAGGAGGACCGCGATTGGGAGGACACCGTAGGCGACAGTCTTGGCTGAGCCGCGACGGGGAGACCTCTGGCTGGTCAGCCTTGGCGCCGCTCGCGCCGGTGAGCCCGGCAAACATCGTCCCGCGGTGGTCGTTTCCGTCGACGAGCTACTCACCGGCATCGACGACGAACTCGTCGTGGTCGTGCCGGTGTCAAGCTCACGCTCGCGCACCCCACTGCGGCCACCCGTCGCGCCCGCTGAAGGTGTAGATACCGATAGCGTCGCCGTCTGCCGAAGCCTCCGCGCAGTCGCTCGTACCCGCCTAGTGGAGCGGCTCGGCACCATCAGGCCCGCCACAATGCGCAAAATCGAAGATGCCCTGGCCCTCATTCTCGGCATCCAGGCGGCACAGGAGCGTGGCGAGCCGACGGCCCCTTCCTGAGTGACACACTGTGGTGACCGGCAATGGATGGGGCGGTCGACAACAGCAAAGCATTCACCCGCGTAGCCGTACGGTTAGCAGATGCCCCGAGCCCGCGACACCGACGCCTGCCCGGGCGCACTGCACGTGCATCAGGCCGCCGACGGCGCATTGGTGCGGGTCCGGCTGCCCGGCGGCATGATCAGCGCCGCCCAGCTGGGAGCGTTGTCGGCAGCGTCGAGCGAGTTCGGCTCCGCAACGCTGGAACTGACCGCCCGGGGCAACGTGCAATTGCGCGCGATCACCGACGTGACGGCGGTTGCCGAGGCGATCGTCCCCTTGCTCACCGAAGCCGGGCTGTTGCCATCGGCGCCGCATGAGCGGGTCCGCAACATCGTCGCGTCGCCGCTGTCCGGGCGGGCCGGTGGGAACCTCGACGTGCGGCAGTGGGTCGGCGAGCTCGACGCGGCGATCTGCGCCGAGCCAAGGCTCGCCCAGCTGGGAGGTCGGTTCTGGTTCAGTCTCGACGACGGGCGCGCCGACGTGTCGGGACTGCGTGCCGATGTCGGCGTGCATGCGCTACCGGAAGGCTGTGCGCTGCTGCTGGCCGGCCGCGACACCGGTGTCCGGCTGGCGATGGGCGACGTGGTAAATACACTGGTCGGTTTTGCCGGCCGGTTCGTCGAGATACGCGGGAAGGCTTGGCGGGTCCAGGAATTGGATGACATTGAACGCCTGCTGCCCGGTATCGTGCTCGGTAACGGCTTTCAGCCGGTCACGAAGCCGCCGGTGGGCTGGATAAAGCAGCAAGACGGCCGCGTCACGCTGGGCGCCGCGGTCCCGCTGGGAGTCCTGCCCGCACGCGTCGCGGAGTACCTGGCCGCGATCGAGGCCCCGCTGGTGATCACGCCGTGGCGATCGGTGCTGGTGTGTGATCTCGACGAGGCCGTCGCCGATGCCGCGCTGCGGGCGCTGGCGCCGTTGGGCCTGGTGTTCGACGAGAACTCCCCCTGGCTGAGCGTCAGCGCCTGCACCGGCAGCCCCGGGTGCGCGCACTCGGCCGCCGATGTGCGGGCAGACGCCGCACAGTCGCTGGACGTGGATTCCGCGGTGCATCGTCACTTCGTCGGCTGCGACCGCGCGTGCGGCAGCCCGCTTGCCGGTGAGGTGCTGGTCGCTACCGGAGACGGATACCGACTGCTGAGGCCCGTGGCGACCGCCAGCGCGGCGAAGCCGGGCGCAGCGGGTTGCCACCCGAACAAGCTTTAGGGTGAGCGGGTGCTCGACTACATCCGCGACGCGGCCGAGATCTATCGCCAGTCGTTTGCGGCCATCCGCGCCGAAGCCGACCTGACCCGGTTCCCGGCCGACATCGCACGGGTCGTGGTCCGGTTGATCCACACCTGCGGACAGGTCGATGTCGCCGAGCACGTCGCCTACACCGACGACGTGGTCGTGCGCACCGGCGCCGCCCTGCGAAGTGGTGCCCCAGTGTTGTGCGATTCGTCGATGGTGACCGCGGGGATCACCACCGCACGACTACCGGCCGAGAACGAGGTGGTGTCACTCGTGGCCGATCCGCGCGCAGCCGAGCTGGCCGCACGCCGGCACAGCACCCGATCGGCAGCCGGTGTGGAGCTGTGGACCGACCGGCTGCCCGGCGCGGTGCTGGCCATCGGTAACGCACCTACCGCCCTGTTCCGGCTGCTCGAGCTCATCGACGAAGGAGTGGCTCCGCCGGTCGCGGTGCTGGGCGGGCCGGTCGGATTCGTCGGGTCGGCACAGTCCAAGCAGGAGCTCATCGACCGTCCTCGCGGGATGTCCTATCTGGTGGTGCGGGGCCGCCGCGGCGGCAGCGCCATGGCCGCCGCCGCCGTCAACGCGATCGCGAGCGACCGCGAATGACCAACCGGGGCAAGCTGTATGGAGTCGGGCTGGGACCCGGCGACCCGGAATTGGTGACCGTCAAGGCCGCCCGGGTGATCGGCGAGGCCGATGTGGTGGCCTATCACAGCGCCCGGCACGGTCGCAGCATCGCCCGCGGCATCGCCGAACCGTATCTGCGGCCCGGCCAGATCGAGGAGCACCTGATCTATCCGGTGACCACCGAGGTGACCGACCATCCCGGCGGCTACATCGGTGCGCTCGAAGACTTCTACGCCGATGCCACCCGGCGCATCGCCGCCCACCTCGACGCCGGCCGCGACGTGGCCCTGCTCGCCGAGGGCGACCCGCTGTTCTACAGCTCCTACATGCATTTGCACACCCGCCTGACGCAGCGGTTCGACGCGGTCATCGTGCCGGGTGTTACGTCGGTGAGCGCCGCCGCGGCGGCTATCGCGACACCGCTGGTGGCCGGCGATGAGGTGCTGTCGGTGCTGCCGGGCACCCTGCCGGTCGCCGAGCTGACCCGCCGGCTCGCCGACGCCGACGCCGCCGTGGTGCTCAAATTGGGACGTTCGTATCACGATGTGCGGGAAGCACTTTCGGCATCCGGGCAGCTCGATGACGCGTTCTACGTCGAGCGGGCCAGCACCCCCGGACAACGCATACTGCCCGCCGCGGAAGTCGATGAGACCAGCGTGCCCTATTTCTCGCTGGCCATGCTGCCGGGCGGCCGGCGGCTGACACGGCACTCGTCGACGGCGGGCACCGTCGCAGTCGTGGGCCTGGGGCCCGGCGACATGGACTGGATGACGCCGCAGAGCCGACGCGAGCTGGGCGCCGCGACCGATCTGATCGGCTACGGCGGCTACCTGGACCGCGTCCCGGTTCGCGACGGACAGCGACGGCATCCCAGCGACAACACCGACGAACCCGCGCGTGCCCGGCTGGCCTGCGCGCTGGCCGAGCAAGGACATGCCGTGGCGGTGGTGTCGTCGGGTGATCCCGGGGTGTTCGCGATGGCCACCGCCGTCCTGGAAGAGGCCAAACAATGGCCGGGAGTGCGGATCCGGGTGATTCCGGCGATGACCGCCGCCCAGGCCGTAGCCAGCCGGGTCGGTGCTCCGTTGGGTCACGACTACGCGGTGATCTCGTTGTCCGACCGGCTCAAACCATGGGAGGTGATCTCGGCGCGCCTGGCCGCCGCGGCCGCCGCCGATCTGGTGCTGGCCATCTACAACCCGGCCTCCAAGACACGGACCTGGCAGGTCGGCGCGATGCGCGACATACTGCTGGCCCACCGCGAACCCGGCACGCCGGTGGTCATCGGCCGCAACGTGTCCGGACCCGACGAGGATGTCCGCGTCGTACGACTGGCCGATCTCAACCCCGCCGAGGTCGACATGCGCTGCCTGCTGATCGTCGGGTCGTCGCAAACCCAGTGGTACTCAGGCGATTCCGGCGACCGGGTGTTCACCCCTCGGCGCTACCCGACCTGACGACAGGGCCGAGCCCTCGTTTAACCAGTCGCCGGTCCGGGGGAACCGTCAACGCCCGAGTAGGTCACGTCCTCGGCACCGGGTTCCCCGCCATGCGGAGTGCTCGCGCCCGTTCCAGCCACCCGCTGGGGCCTGGTTACCGCGTCCGCCTCCTCGCCCAGCAGGAGCGAACGAACCAACCGACGCGCGCCGAAGGGCCGCAGCATCTCACTCGCCGGGCGCGGGCGCACTATCAGTGGCCACCAGAACCAGCGCCCGAGCAGCGCGGCGATCGACGGCGTCATCAACGAGCGCACGATCAGGGTGTCGAACAGTAGGCCGAGGCCAATCGTGCTGCCGGCCTGGCCGATCGAGCGCAGGTCACTGGCGATCATCGACATCATGGTGAAGGCGAAGACCAGGCCCGCCGAGGTGACGACCCCACCGGTTTCACCCATGGAGCGAATGATGCCGGTCTTCAGTCCGGCACCGATTTCCTCCTGGAACCGCGACACCAGCAGCAGGTTGTAGTCGGAGCCGACAGCGAGCAGGATGATCAACCCGAACACCGGCGCGATCCAGTTCAAATCCAGGCCGAAGATGTGTTGCCACACCAGCACCGAGAGCCCGAAAGCAGCACCCAGCGACAGCAGCACCGTGCCGACGATCACCAGGGATGCAACCAGAGCCCGCGTGATGATCACCATCACGACGAAGATCAGCGTCAGCGCCGCGAGTCCCACGATCAGCAGGTCGTATTGGGAGCCTGCCTGGATGTCGCGGTAGATGGCCGCCGTCCCGGCGAGGTAGAACTTGGCGCCGGTCAGGGTCGTTCCCTTCACCGCGTGATGCGCGGCGTTCAGTTCCGGCTTGACCGCGGAAATACCTGCTGGGGTTGCCGGATCTGCATCGTGGGTGATGATGAAGCGCGCGGCCTTGCCGTCCGACGACAGGAAAAGTTTCAAACCGCGCTGGAAGTCGGGATTATCGAACGCCTCCGGCGGCAGGTAGAAGTAGTCGCCACTCCTGGAAGCGTCGAAGGCCTGACCCATCGCGCTCGCCGTATCGGTCATCTGGGCCATTTGCGTGACCAGGCCCGAGAAGCTGCTATGGATCGTGAGCAGGCTCCCCCGCATGGACTCCGCGACGGCGATGATCGGCGGGAACTCGGCGAGCATCTGGGGCATTATCGCGTCGATGTTGTTCATGTCGTTGATCAGCGTGCTCATGTTCTCGCTGAACTTGTCGACGCCGTCGATCGCCTCGAATACCGACCTTGCCGCCCAACAGACCGGGATGTTGTAGCAGTGTTGTTCCCAGTACAAATAACCGCGGAACGGCCTCGCGAAATCGTCGAAGTCCGCGAGATGGTCCCGCATCTCGTTCAGCGTGGCCTGCATCTCGTGCATGTCGCCGACCATGTGATGAGTCGTGTTGCTCATCTGGCCCAGCAAACTCTGCATCCGCTCCATCGAGCCGATCATGGCGCCCAGATCGTCGCTCATCTTGAGCATGTCGGCCATCCGGTCCTTCATGAATTGAAGGTTCTCCTGGATCGGAATCGATTGGGCACTGATCTGGAAAGGTATTGACGTGTGCTCGATCGGCCCGCCCAGTGGCCGGGTGATGCTTTGCACCATCGCGATTCCCGGTGCACGGAAGACCTCTTTGGCGAGCCTGTCCAAGATGATCATGTCGCCGGTATTCCGCATATCGTGATCACTCTCGATCATGAGGATATCGGGATTCATCGTGGCGGCGCTGAAATGGCGCTCCGCGGCCGCATATCCGACATTCGATGGCAGATTGCGAGGTATGTAGTAGCGATCGTTGTAGCTGATCTTCATGCTCGGCATGATGAGGATGCCGACGATGGCGATGACCAGCGAGGCCGCAAACACCGGGCCGGGCCAACGCACGGTAGCGGTGCCGACGCGCCGCCACCCACGCGTCTTGATCATCCGTCTCGGGTCGAGCAGGCCGAATCGAGTGGCCACGACGACAACGGCCGGCGCCGCGGTCAGCGCTCCGGCAACGACGACGACCAGCCCTATAGCGGACGGGATACCCAGCGCCTTGAAATACGACAGTCGCGCCAAGTGGAGGCAGAAGGTAGCTCCTGCGATCGTCAACCCCGAGCCCAAGATGATGTGAAAGGTCCCGCGGAACATCGTGTAATACGCCGCTTCCCGGTCTTGACCGGCCTGACGAGCCTCCTGGTACCGACCGATGAGAAATATCGCGTAGTCCGTTCCCGCCGCGATCGCCAACGAGGACAGCATGGCGACGACGAACGTCGAAAATCCCAAGAGATCGTAGTTTCCGAGCAGAGCGACAAGCCCTCTGGCCGTGCCCATCTCGAAACCAACCATGACGAGGACCAGAAGCACCGTGCTGATGGAACGATAGGCGATGAAGAGCATGATCATGATGACCACGCCCGTCACGCCCATCATTTTGAACATGCTTTTATCGGCGGCTTCATTCATGTCTGTTGTCAGCGGTGCCGGACCCGTGACGTATACCTTGAGCCCTTTGGGCGGCGCTGAATCGTCGACGATCTTCCGCACCGCATCGACGGATTGATTCCCCGACGTGCTGCCCTGGTTGCCGGCTAGGTTGAGTTGGACATAGGCGGCTTTGCCGTCCTTGCTCTGGACACCAGCGGCAGTGAGTGGATCTCCCCACACGTTCTGGACATGCTGCACGTGCTTGGGGTCGGCCTGCAGCTTTTTCACCAAGCCGTCGTAGTAACGGTGCGCCTCCTCGCCGAGTTTTTTATCGCTCTCCAGCACGATCATCGCGATGCTGTCGGAGTCCGACTCGTGGAATTTTGCGCCGATGCGCTTGGCGGCAATCATCGCCGGCGCATCTTGCGGCGACATTGTCACCGCGTGGTTTCTCGCGACCGACTCGATCGGCGGCACAAGCACGTTCACGGCGACGGTCAGCAGCAGCCAAGCCACCAGGATCGGCACCGCGAACGTGCGGACGAACCGCATGAACCTCGGACGGGCGTCGTTATCGGTGTTCATGCTGCCTTCACCAGGCAGGAGGTTTGGGCGTGGTGTCCGGCCGCGGATCTCTCGTCCTTGACCTCACCATTGACCGTGATGCGGCACCCGATGTTGTCGCTGTTGCCCTGTGCCACCACGTTGGCGATCACCGCCGGTACCGTCGTTGTGATCGTGTAGGTCCAGGGCAGGCTGGTGAAGTTCGCCTGTTCCGGCTGGGCGTTCTTGTCCAAGTAGCTCACGCTTCCTGTTGTGCCGCTGGGCCCGTAAACCTCGTATGTCACCCGCTTGATATGGAAGGGCTCGAGTGGTTCGGCGCTGCTGCCGGTCGCAGAAAAGATCTCGTCGGAGCCGAAAACGCCGCGAAGCTGATTGACGGCCATACCACCGAGGACAACTGCCACCACGACCACGAGCGGTACCCAAGCCTTTTTGAGAAAGGCCAACATAGGTGTTTCCTTTCTTTCGTGGCCTGGTCTTACTGGTACGCAGTCTCACGGCCGCGCCGCCGCAGCGAATAGGGCCGTTCGACCCTGCGAGCAGTGGCCATCAGGCACACAAATCGCGCTCCGTTGCCTGGTTGAGCACCCGCGAGCCGCGCTCTGGCTTGCACCCTTGAGCCCGCAGCACAATTTATACCATACCCCCCACCGTATTTTTCTCTGCGCGAATCATGACGACGGCAAGAAGGATCTGTCACCGCGTTGGACGCTCGAAGACCCTATCGGGAGCTACAACTGGCGTGCGGCGTGGACCGGGACGGAACTGCTTGTTATTCGCCCACACTCGGCGAATCATCGCCCCAGCTACTCGGCACCATCGGCACTGAGTTCGTCTGCCGCCACGGCATATTCGGTACCCAACGCCGACCACGCCCCCGCAGCCGCCCGGGACCCGGGCCGCTGCTGAGCGATGTCGAGTGAACCTCCGGCTGGAAGGCGATCCAGATGGGGGCGGTCATCGTCGGCGGCCTTCTAACAAGGACACGAATATTTCTTCGGTGAATCTCGCGGGCTGGCGCTGCTTATGTCCAGTGGTCGGTTTGCAGCAAGGTTTGGTTCCCGCCGATTTCTCGAGGTCTTTGCACGCAGACCGAGCATGCGCAACGATGCAGGGATGCGGTGTGACGTTGCGCGTGAGGCGCTGTCTGCACGATTGGACGGCGAGCGTCCCCAGGTGCTCGCGCGGCAAGTCGATGCCCATCTGGAATCCTGCCGCGGTTGCCGCTCGTGGCTGATCGGTGCGGCCGTGCAGACTCGCCGGCTGGCTTCGCTTGAACCCGGCCAGGGACCGGACCTGGTCGACAAGATCATGGCCAGCATCGGCCGGGAGCCCATTGCGCCGCATCGCCGTTGGATGGGCGCGCTGCGGTCGCACTACCGGCGGTGGGCGGTGATTGGCGTTGGGCTGTTGCAGGTGGCGATCGCAGCCGCTCAAATCAGCGGAATCGATTTCGGCATGGTGTCGGCCCACGGCCACGGCGCGATGTCCGGGGAGCATTTGCTGCACGAGTCCACCGCATGGTTGCTGGCGCTGGGTCTGGCGATGATCGCGGCCGGCATATGGCCGGTCACCGCGATTGGCGTCGCGGCGATTACCGGCGTGTATTCAGTTGCGCTGTTGAGTTATGTGGTCGTCGACGCTTTCAGCGGCAAGGTAACCGCGGCACGTATCGCCAGTCATGTGCCCATCCTGCTGGGCTTGGTATTCACGTTGCTGGTGGCGTGGGAACGTGCCGGAACGCGTAAGCCGCGTGCCTCCGACCCCGATGCAGATGTCGACTATCCCGCCCAGCCCACCGGGTCCCCCGCTGGTCGACGGCGCGGTCATCTTTGGCCCATCAACCGGTCGTCCCCCGACCCCATCGCAGCGTCTACGACAACCCGTCGTAGACTCACTGGGCCCGCGCAACTAAGGTGGTTCGCCATGACCGCGTCCAGCGACGATGAGGCCGTTACCGAGCTCGCCTTGGCAGCCGCACGCGGAAATGCGCGAGCGCTCGAGGCGTTCATCAAAGCCACCCAGCAAGACGTGTGGCGGTTTGTCACCTATCTATCGGATGCGGGCAGCGCCGACGATCTGACTCAAGAAACCTTCCTGCGCGCAACCGGTGCCATCGAGCGGTTCTCTGGACGCTCGAGTGCCCGAACGTGGCTGCTGGCGATCGCGCGCCGCGTTGTGGCCGATCACATCCGCTACGCCCAGTCGCGGCCCCGCACCGTGTCTGGCGCCGATCCTGAACACGTTCTTAGTGGCGACCGCCACGCCCGCGGCTTCGAAGACCTGGTTGAGGTGACCCACATGATTGCCGGCCTCACCACCGAACAACGAGAAGCCCTATTGCTCACCCAGTTGCTCGGATTGCCCTACGCCGACGCCGCGGCGGTGTGCGGCTGCCCGGTGGGCACCATCCGGTCCCGCGTCGCGCGCGCCCGCGATGCGCTGCTGGCCGACATCGAGCGCGACGACCTGACCGGCTAGCCAGTGGCGATCGCCACTCATAGACCCAGCCCGGCAACCCATTCGGCGGCCTCGTGGACAGTGCCGACGGTTGGCACGCTCGCCGGTAGTGGCGGCCGCGCCACCATCACGACCGGAATGCCCAGCGCGGCAGCGGCATCCAACTTCGCCCGGGTCATGTCGCCGCCACTGTTCTTGGTGACCAGGGCGTCGATCCGGTGATCACGCAACAACGCGAGCTCGTCGTCGTAGCGATACGGGCCGCGGGACAGTACCAGCTGGTGATGGCGTGGCAATAAGGCACTATCCGGTTCGGTGACCGCGCGGATCAAGAACCACGCGTCGCTGCCGGCGAAGGCTTTCACACCTGTGCGGCCAGTGGTGAGAAACAACCGCGAATAGCCTTGCTGGGTAATGGTTTCTGCTGCCTTGGTATCCGATTCGACGAAAATGGCGTTACCGGGATCCCATGCTGGGCGGGCCAACACCAAATGGGGTATCCGTAGTTCGCCGCACACCTGCGCGGCGTGTGCTGTCATCGTGGCCGCGAACGGATGGGTGGCATCGACGACGGCGTCGACGCGTTCGTCTTGCAGCCAGCGCCGTAGGCCCTCGACGCCGCCGAAACCGCCGATGCGTACCGGACCGACCGGCAGGGCGGGGTCTGGTACCCGGCCGGCCAGCGAACTGACGATGTCGACGTGCGGGTGTAAGGCTTTAGCCAGCGCGCGGGCCTCGCCGGTGCCGCCGAGCAGTAGCAGGCGCATCAGTGCCGGCTCCCCCTGGTCCGCCCGGTTGAATACAGGTAGCTGTCGGTGAATCCCTCTGCATCCAGCACGTCACCGACGATGATGACGGCGGTCTTGGCGATGTTGGCGTCGTGCATCTGCTCGGCGATATCGGCGAGCGTGCCGCGCAGCACGGTCTGCTGCGGCCAGGTCGCGAAAGCCACTACGGCCGCGGGTGTTTCGGGTCGATAGCCTCCTGCTACCAGCTGCGGGATGATGGCGTCGATCTGGGCGGCGGCCAGGTGCAGGACCAGGGTGGCACCCGATTGGGCGAGGGTGGTCAGGTCTTCACCGGGCGGCATGGGTGTCGACAAGGTCGCTACCCGGGTCAGCGTCACCGTCTGCGCCACCCCGGGGACGGTGAGCTCGCGTTTTAAAGCGGCCGCGGCTGCGGCGAAAGCCGGGACGCCCGGCACGATTTCGTAGTCGATGCCCAGTGCGTCGAGCCGACGGCACTGCTCGGCGAGCGCGCTGTACAGCGACGGGTCACCGGAGTGCAACCGCGCCACGTCGTGACCGGCAGCATTGGCGTCGGCGAGTTCGGTGACGATCTGCTCCAGCGTCAGCGGGCCGGTGTCAATGACTTTCGCCCCGGTCGGGCACAGGGCCAGCAGGTCATCGGGCATGATCGAACCCGCATACAGGCACACCCGGCATTTTTCCAGGAGCCGTTGGCCGCGGACGGTGATGAGGTCGACGGCGCCTGGGCCCGCACCGATGAAATACACCGTCACCTTGTCACCGTCCACTGAGTCACTGGATACTGCGGGCGCCAAGCGGTGAAGCCGCCCAGTTGCTCGCCCCGATAGTGCTGGAAGCGTCGCAGCCAGCCGCCGAGGCGCGAATGAGCTTGGATCAGAAGGGCTTCCGATTCGGCGGTGACCACGTTGGCGACCAAGCGTCCTCCAGAGGGCAGGTTGTCGAAGCAGGCGTTGAGGAGGCCTGGCTGGGTCAGCCCGCCGCCGATGAATATCGCCGACGGTGGCTCGGCGCCGTCGAACGCATCCGGGGCGTCGCCGCGCACGTCGATGCTGGCGCCGAAGGCCGCGGCGTTGAGCTCGAGGTTGAGGCGGCGCGGTTCGTCGCGCTCGAACGCCACCGCACTGCAACCGCGCCAACTCAGGCACCACTCGACACTGATGCTGCCCGAGCCCGCGCCGACGTCCCACAACCGCTCCCCCGGCCGCGGGGCCAGCGCCGCCAACGTCACCGCGCGGATCCCGTGTTTGGTGATCTGTCCGTCGTGGACGAACGCGTCGTCAGACAGTGACGACATGCGTTCGTCGGGTAAGTAGCGGACGGCGATCACGTTGAGGTCGTCGACGTCCAGAGGCGCGTCGTCGGCCCAGTCCCGAGCGGTGCCGTCGCGGCGGCGTTCGGCCGGACCCCCGAGTTGTTCCAGCACGCTCACCTCCGAATCGCCGCGGCCATGCGCGCTGAGCAGCACCGCCAGCGCCTTGGGGGTCGACCGGTCGCTTGACAGCACGATGGCCTGGCCGCCGCGGCGTACCGCGGTGTGCGGCTGCGCGGTGACCAGGCTGATCACCTCGGTGTCGTGGACGGTCCAGCCCATCCGTGCGCACGCCAGCGTCACCGAGGACACGTGCGGCAGGACCCTGACCTGGTCGGGCCCGAGCAACCGAATCAGCGTGCCCCCGATGCCGTGCAGCAGCGGATCGCCGCTTGCCACCACGTGTATGTCGCCTGTGGGGTGGTCGTCGAGCAACGTTTGCAGCGCGGGCAGCATCGGTGACGGCCACGGCCGGCGCGGCGCGGGCACTGTGTCGTCGAGCAGGTTAAGTTGCCGCTTGGACCCGTAAATGACTGTGGCATTTCGTAATTCGGCGCGCGAGGTCTCGGAGAGGCCTGCCATGCCGTCGGCGCCGATACCGACAACGACGATCATCGCGGCATCCTGCGCCACACGAACTGCGGCAGCAGACGCATCACGAAGAACATCGGCCGCAGTGTCCAGGGGATCCATACGGTGCGCCGCCCTTTGGCCAGCGCACGCGCGGTCGCGGCGGCCACCTGCGGCGGGGTGCTGGATAGCGGCGCGGGCGTCATGCCCTCCGTCATACGCCCGATGACAAATCCCGGGCGCGCGATCAGCAACCGCACCCCACTGCCGTGTAGCGCGTCGGCCAACCCGCTGGCGAACCCGTCCAGTCCGGCTTTGGCAGAGCCGTAGACGTAGTTCGCGCGGCGCACGCGAACCCCGGCCACCGAGGAGAACACCACCAGCGATCCCCGGCCGGCGGTACGCATCGTGGCGGCCAAGTGGGTGAGCAGGCTGACCTGAGCGAGATAGTCGGTGTGGACGATGGCTACCGCGTGCGCGGCGTCGGTCTCGGCGCGGGCCTGGTCGCCAAGGATCCCGAAGGCCAGCACCGCGGTGCCGACGGGTCCGTGGTCGGCGACGATCGAGGCGATTAGCGGGCCGTGTGAGGCCAGGTCGTCGGCGTCGAACTCCCTGGTGTCCACCGCCGCGGCGCCGGCGGCTTTGAGCGTGCTGACTTGGTCGTCGAGCTGATCGGCTTTCCGTGCGGCCAGCACTACCGTTGCTCCGGGCGCCAGACGCCGCGCCAGTTCAATGCCGATCTCACTGCGGCCGCCCAGAACCAGTACCAGACCTGCGCCCGTGTCGTCCACGGCTGCGATTATTGCCTGCGCTAGCGTGGGCGGTGATGGCGAATACCACTACCCGGCTCACCGACGACGCGTTGGCATTCCTGTGCGAACGGCATCTGGCCATGCTGACCACGCTTCGCGCCGACAACTCACCGCATGTGGTGGCGGTGGGTTTCACGTTCGACCCCACGACGCACATCGCCCGGGTGATCACCACCGGCGGCTCGCAGAAAGCCGTGAATGCCGACCGTGGCGGAGCGGCCGTGCTCAGCCAGGTCGACGGTGCGCGGTGGCTGTCGTTGGAGGGCCGATCCAAAGTGAACAGCGATATCGACGCCGTACGCGACGCCGAGCTGCGCTACGCCCAGCGCTACCGCAACCCGCGGCCCAACCCGCGGCGGGTGGTCATCGAGGTTCAAGTGGAGCGGGTGCTGGGGTCGTCGGAGCTCCTGGACCGGGGCGCGTAGTTTCTGCGGGCGGTTAGTTTCTGGTGTCGCGCCAGAGGGTGAAGAGCCACCAAGGGAGCCACACCTGCTGAGCACCACAACTCATTCATCAACAGGTGCGCGTGCGGTCAGCGTGATGCGGTGCCGTCCCGGCAATACCGACCACGCCCAACCTACGCGGTGGGGTGGCTCGTCGGTTAAGCCACGGGAACCACAATCAGTTCGTGCGGCTGGTTGTTGACGGCCAGGGCGCCGTCTTCGGTCACGATGACGATGTCCTCGATGCGGGCGCCCCACCGGCCCGGGAAGTAAATGCCCGGCTCGATGGAAAAGGCCATGCCCGCGGTCAGCGGCAGGTCATTTCCGGCGACGATGTAGGGCTCTTCGTGAACCGACAGCCCGATACCGTGCCCGGTACGGTGCACGAAAAACTCTGCGAGTCCTTCCTGGGCCAGCACGTCGCGGGCGGCAGCGTCGACCTGCTCTGCCGTCACGCCCGGACGGACCGCGTCAAAGGCCGAACGCTGGGCCCGTTGCAGCACCGAATACTGCTGCGCTACATCGTGATTCGGCTCACCAATGCTATAGGTGCGCGTCGAGTCGGAGTGGTACCCGGGCTCATACGCGCCACCGATATCGACGACGACTATGTCACCAACCTGCAGTTCCCGATCCGAATACCCGTGGTGCGGGTCGGCACTGTGCGGGCCGGAGCCGACAATGATGAACGCCACCTCCGAATGCCCTTCAATCACAATCGCTTCTGCGATGTCCCCGGCCACGTCGGCCTCAGTCCGGCCTGGGACCAGCAACTCCGGCACCCGGGCATGCACCCGATCGATGGCCGCACCGGCCTTGCGCAGCGCCTCGATTTCGCATTCCTCCTTGACCATCCGCAGCTTGCGCAATATGTCGGTGGCCAGGATCGGCAGCACGCCGAGTGCACCGGCCAGCGGCAACAGGTGCAGTGCCGACATGGAATCGGTGACGGCGGTGGCAGCGGGGGCGCCGCCCAACGCGGCACTCACCAGTTGGTACGGATCGTCGCCGTCGACCCAATCCCGCACCGCCAGGCCCAGTGCCGCAATGGCTGATTCCTTGAGCGAGGCCAGCTCCAGCCGCGGCACCACAACCGTCGGGTCACCGGATGCCGGCAAGATCAGCGCGCTCAGCCGCTCGAACGTCTGGGCGCGCAAGCCGACGAGGTAGCGCAGGTCGTATCCCGGGGTGATCACCAGCCCAGCCAGGCCCGCGTCGGCCGTCGCAGCGGCCGCCGCAGCCAACCGGCGGGCGTACACCGCGGCTTCGAAACGGTGAGAATCCATGGCAGCCAGGCTAACCGCGCCGTCGGTGGCGCTGGCAGGATAACCGGCATGCCCGCACCCATACTGCTGCTCGACGGCGCCAGCATGTGGTTCCGCTCGTATTTCGGGGTGCCGTCCTCGATCACCGCGCCCGACGGCCGGCCCGTCAACGCCGTGCGCGGATTCATCGACTCGATGGCCGTGGTAATCGCCCAGCAGCGGCCCAGCCGGCTGGTGGTGTGCCTGGACCTGGATTGGCGGCCACAGTTCCGGGTGGATCTCGTCCCGTCCTACAAGGCCCATCGCGTCGCTGAGGCGGAGCCGGAAGGTGAGCCCGACGTCGAGCAAGTCCCAGACGACCTGACACCGCAGATCGACATGATCATGGATCTGCTGGACGCTTTCGGGATCCCGACGGCGGGCGCGGTGGGTTTCGAGGCCGACGACGTGCTGGGCACGCTCGCGGCGCGGGAACGCCGTAGCCCGGTGGTTGTGGTCAGCGGAGACCGCGACCTGCTGCAGGTGGTTTCTGACGATCCTGTCCCGGTTCGAGTGCTCTACCTGGGCCGCGGGCTGACCAAAGCCACCTTGTTCGGGCCGGCCGAAGTGGCCGAACAGTACGGCGTGCCGGAGCATCGGGCCGGGCCCGCCTACGCCGAACTTGCGCTGCTGCGCGGCGATCCGTCCGACGGGCTGCCCGGCGTGCCGGGCGTCGGTGAGAAAACCGCGGCGACCCTGCTGGCCCAGCACGGTTCGCTGGATCAAATCCTGGCGGCCGCCCACGACCCTAAATCGAAGATGGCGAAGGGTCTGCGGACGAAACTGCTGGCCGCAACCGACTACATCGAGGCCGCCAGTCAGGTGATCCGGGTAGCCACCGACGCGCCCGTCACGCTGTCGACGCGCACTGATGCCTTGCCGCTGGTCGCCGCGGACCCGCAACGTACCGCCAAGCTGGCGACCGAGCTGGGGGTCGGGTCGCCGATTGCCCGCTTACAGAAAGCGCTCGCCGCGCTGCCGGCTGACTAGTCACTGCGGCCGGCCCACCTCGTAGGTGCCCTTGCTGTCCTGGAAGGTCACCGTCACGCGCTTCTGGGCGCCGTCGATGCTGACGTCGCAGTCGAAAGTGGTGCCCTTCTTGACCGTCGGATTCTGGCCGTGGTTGCACTTGACGTCTTTGACGTTCTTGGCGCCGTAGCCATTGGTTTCGTCGCTGAGGATCTGCTGCACACCGGCCTGAGCCTTGTTGACGTCCAGTTTGGTGGTGACAAAAAACCCGGGCTGCCAGAAACCGAGCACCAGCACGACCGCGATGAACAGAAAGGCGACCACGCCGATCACGCCGGCGATCAACGCAGGCGAACGCTTCTTGCCCGGTTGCTCGTAGGGCGGGTACTGCTCCGGGTATTGGCCGGGCTGACCGTACTGCCCCGGCTGGCCATACGGGGCCGGCTGGCCGTACTGGCCAGGCTGCCCGTATTGGCCGGGCTGACCGTACTGCCCCGGCTGTGGATACTGGCCGTACTGGCCGGGCTGCCCGTAGCCGGGCTGCTGGGGGTACTGCTGCGGGTATGCCGGTTCAGCCGGCTGTTGGTACTGCGGGTACTCGGCAGGCGGCGTGTATGCCGGGGCCTGCCAGGTCGCCTCCTGGTTCGGCTGCTGCTGCCAGGGCGAGCCGGCCACTTGGGTCGGTTCTGAGGAGTGATCGCCACCTTGGCCGGGCGGTTGCCACTGCTGGTCGGATCCCTGCGGTCCGCTCATCGTTTCTTCTCAGCCCCTTATGTCTTGGCTCGAACTGATCGCCTTCTCATTACGAATGTAACGGTAGCTTCGGCTCAGCCTACCCGGTGTCAACTGCGACGACGCCGCGCCGAACGTCATTGATAGCGCGCTTGGCGGTTGCCCGCAGCTCGGCGTCCGGGGCGGCGTTGCGAACCTGATCGAGCAGGTCAAGCACCTGGCGGCACCAGCGCACGAAATCCCCCGCCAACAAGGGCGAGCCGGTGCCGGTCGAGTCGGCAACCGCCAGCGCCGCAGCCAGCTCTCCGGTCCTGGCCCACCGGTAGATGACATTGACGAAGCCGTCGTCGGGTTCCCGGGTCGGGGCGATCCGGTGTGTGTGCTCATCGGCCCGTAGCGCAACCGACAGCCTCGACGTCTGCTGCAGCGCCTGCCGCAATCGCTGTGTAGGCGCCTCGGCGGCAAAGGCCCCACTCGGTCCCTCGCCGCCCCTGCTCTCGTAGAGCACCGCCGAGACCACCGCCGCCAGCTCGGCCGGCTGCAAACCCGCCCACGCGCCGGTGCGCAGGCATTCGGCGACCAAGAGATCACTCTCGCTGTAAATGCGGGCCAATAGCCGGCCGTCGTCGGTGACGTGGGGATCAGTAGCCGGGCCTTGAATGAAGTCCCGCTCGGTGAGCAGCCCGACGATCCGGTCGAAGGTCCGGGCCAGAGAATTGGTGGCGGCCGCAACCTTGTTCTCCAGTTGCGCGTTGTCGCGTTCAATGCGCAGGTAGCGCTCGGCCTGCCGGATCTGAGACTCGAGGCCGGGGCTGTTGTGCGACGGATGCCGACGCAACTGTGCCCGCAACGACGCCAGCTCCGGGTCGTGGAACGCACCATCCCCATCGCCGCGCCCGGCCCGGCGCTTAGCGGGAATCGCCAGCCCGGCGGCGGCCGATCGTAGCGCCGACGCCAGATCACGCCGGACTCGCGGCTGGCGGTGCTCGACCCGCTTGGGCAACGACATCGAACCGACCGGCTCCGACGCGCCCGAATAGTCGGCCGATGAAATACGTCCCGCCCATCGGTTTTCGGTGAGCACCAACGGACGCGGGTCGGAGCTGTCGCGAGCCGATTCCAGCACCACCGCCAGTCCCCCGCGCCGGCCGTGGGTGATGTTGATGATGTCGCCTCGACGCAGCGCGGCCAGCGCATCGCTGGCCGCCTGCCGTCGTTGCAGCCGCGAAGCGCGGGACTGCGCGCGCTCCATCTCGGAGATCCGCGCACACAGCCGGGCGTATTCGTTGATCGGCGCCTCCGGCCCGCCTAGCTCGGTAGCTATCTCGTCGAGCATGCTCTTGCCCCGCTCGATACCACGCACCAGGCCGACGACGGAGCGATCGGCCTGATACTGCGCGAACGACTGCTCAAGCAGCCGATGCGCCTGCTCCGGCCCCATCCGGTGCACCAGGTTGATCGTCATGTTGTACGACGGGGCAAACGAACTGCGCAGCGGGAAGGTGCGGGTGGAGGCCAGGCCGGCCACCGCGGACGGTTCAGTGGTTTCTTCGCTGGGATTCCAGAGGACCACGGCATGACCCTCGACATCGATGCCGCGCCTCCCGGCGCGCCCGGTCAGCTGCGTGTACTCCCCCGGCGTCAGCGGCACGTGCTGCTCGCCGTTGAACTTCACCAGCCGCTCGAGTACCACCGTGCGGGCGGGCATATTGATGCCGAGCGCCAAGGTTTCGGTCGCGAATATCGCCTTGACCAGGCCGGCGGTAAATAGCTCTTCGACCGTGTGCCGGAACGCCGGCAACATCCCGGCGTGGTGGGCCGCCAGACCGCGCAGCAGCCCCTCCCGCCACTCGTAGTAGCCCAGCACCGCCAGGTCGGAGTCCGCGAGATCGCCGCAACGGTGATCGATCACCTCGGCGATCTGGGCGCGCTCCTCCTGGGCGGTCAGCTGCAACGGCGAGCGCAGGCACTGCTGGACCGCGGCGTCACAGCCGGCCCGGGAGAACACGAACGTGATCGCTGGCAACAGCCCTTCGGAATCCAGGCTCGCGATCACCTCCGGCCGCCCGGGTGGCCGGTAGAAGCGCGGCCGGCCCGGCCGTGTGGCACCTCCTCTTCCCGCCTGACGGCGGGGGCCACGCCAGTCCGACATCCGGTCCGCCTCGCGGCGATGCGCGATGTGGCGCAGCAGGTCCGGGTTGACGCGCGGCTCGCGGGTGGCGCCCGGTTGCTCGCCGCCATAGTCGAACAGATCAAACAGACGCTTGCCCACCAAGACGTGTTGCCACAGCGGCACCGGCCGGTGCTCGTCGACCACGACCGTCGTATCGCCCCGCACGGTCTGGATCCAGCCACCGAATTCTTCAGCGTTGCTCACCGTCGCCGACAGGCTGACCACCCGCACCTCGTCGGGCAGGTGCAGGATCACTTCCTCCCACACCGGGCCCCGCATCCGGTCGGCGAGGAAATGCACTTCGTCCATCACCACGTAGGAAAGTCCTTGTAGCGCAGGCGAATCGGCGTAAAGCATGTTGCGCAGCACTTCAGTGGTCATTACCACCACAGGCGCATCGGCGTTCACCGACATGTCACCGGTCAGCAGGCCGATCCGGTCGCGACCGTAGCGCGCGGTCAGGTCCGTGTGTTTCTGGTTGCTCAGCGCTTTGAGCGGCGTGGTGTAAAAGCATTTACCCCCGGCTGCCAGCGCCAAGTGCACGGCGAATTCGCCGACCACTGTCTTGCCGGCACCGGTCGGCGCGCAGACCAGCACACCGTGGCCTCGTTCGAGCGCCGCACATGCCCGTTGCTGAAAGTCATCAAGCATAAAGGCCAGTTCCGCGGTGAACCGGGGCAGCTCGACCAGCTCGGTCACGCGGCCACCCTGTTACGCGAGGGTGCGCAGTTGTTCCCCCGCAAGCGGCGGGAGCGCCTAGGTGACATCGTCATGTTGCCCGGCGGTGAACGACGGCTCCGGTATCGGCGCGGGCCGCTCGACGACCGATGCTTGGTCGTCGCGGATCAGGGCCTGGGCTTCGCGCTTGGCTTTCCGCTTGTCGTGCACTCGGGCGATCTGAATGGCGAACTCGAGGAGCACTGACAGCGCAACTCCGAGTGCCGTCATCGAAAACGGATCGGATCCGGGCGTGAATACCGCTGCGAACACGAACATCGCGAAGATCAGACCGCGACGCCACGACTTGAGCCGCTGATATGTCAGCACGCCCGCCATGTTGAGCATGACGATCAGCAACGGGAATTCGAAGCTGATCCCGAAAACCACCAGGAGGTTGATCAGGAAGCCGAAATATCGGTCGCCGGACAGCGCGGTCACCTGCACGTCGCTGCCGACGGTCAACAAGAAGCCCAGCGCCTTGGACAGCACGAAATAGGCCAGCACTGAACCGGCGACGAACAGCACCGCGGCGGGGATCACGAAAGCGATCGCGAAGCGGCGCTCCTTCTGGTAGAGCCCCGGTGTGATGAAAACCCACAGCTCGTAAAACCACACCGGACAGGCCAGGACGACGCCGGCCGTCAGCCCGACCTTGAGCCGCAACATGAACTGGTCGAACGGCGCCGTAGCCAGCAGCCGACACTGCCCGTCGGCACTGATATTCGCCCGCGCCGACTGCGGCAGGGAACAGTAGGGATGGCGCAGCCACTCGCCCAGGCTCTCCAGCCCGAAGATCGAATGCGAATACCAGACGAACCCGAAAATCGTGGTGATCAGGATCGCAGCCACGGAGATCAGTAGCCGGGTGCGCAGCTCGGTCAGGTGGTCGACGAGCGACATCGTCCCATCGGGATTGGTGCGGCTGCGTCTGTTGCGAGGGTTAAGCCGCTTCAGCAACCCGGCGGTGCGCGCTGAAACCTTGAAAGCTTTCACGACGCTCGGTTAGTGGCGCTCGGGCACCGCGAGATGGTGCCGGGCTAAGCCGGGCGTGCTTCGGTATGCCCCTGCTCGGTCGCTGCCGGAGCGTCGACTCGCTGCGACTGCACGGGCGCAGGGTTCGGCGCGGGGGTTGCCGTGGAATTCTGCAAGGCAGATGTTTCGGCTTTGTTCTCGCTCTGCATTTCGCGGAGCTCAGACTTGAAGATGCGCATCGACTTGCCCAGCGAACGCGCCGCATCGGGGAGCTTCTTGGCACCGAACAGCACGATCACCACGACAGCGAGGATCGCCCAGTGCCACGGACTAAGACTGCCCACTTTGATTACCTCCAGACGTCCACCCGATGCTACCGCAGCCGAGCGCGGTGCCGGTGTGCCCGCGCCGCGACGGCGGCGTCGCGCTAGCCCAGGGCCGGGTAGGACTCCAGCGCGGCCGCAGCGGCATCGCGTACCCGCTGCGCGAGCGACTCCGGTTCGAGCACCTGCACAGCCGGCCCGAAACCCAGCACCAGCCGCGTCATCCAATCGTCAGAGGCATAGGTCATGACGGCCTCGCACGATCCGTCCGGCAACTCGCGCACCTCGCGCATCGGGTAGTACTCCAACATCCACGACGCCGAGGGCGCCACCCGCAGCTTGGCCGACGGCAGCGAAGGATCGCCGTCGAACAATGAGGTGTCCGGGGGCGCCTGCAGCGCCAATTCGGGGGGAGCCGCCGGCTCCTTTAACTCGGCGGCCTCCACGATCCGGTCAAAGCGGAACAGCCGAACCCCTTCCGCTTCGCGTGACCAGGCCTCCAGGTAGCTGTGGCCGCCGATCAGCAGTACCCGAATGGGGTCAACGATCCGGCTGGTCAGGGTGTCGTGGGACGCGGAGTAGTAGTCGATGGCCAGTGCATGTTTGTGCTGCACCGCCGTCCGGACTGCAGCCGCGGCCCGACTCTCGACGGCGGGCTCGTCGACGTCCGCCATCGAAGCCTTGGCTTGCTGCCCGACGGCACCGGCGGCGGCCTCGATCTTGGCGATCGCGCTCCGCGCCGCTTCCGGATCGACGACGCCCGGAATGTCGGCCAGCGCCCGCAGCGCCACCAGTAGGCCCGTAGCCTCTGGCGACGTGAGCTTGAGCGGCCGGTCGATGCCCGCCGAGAACGTCACCTTGATGGTGTCGCCGGCGAACTCGAAGTCGATGAGATCACCCGGGTAGTAGCCGGGAAGGCCGCACATCCACAGCTGGTTGAGGTCTTCTTCCAACTGCTTGACGGACACCCCCAGGTCGGCGGCGGCCTCGGCCCGGGTGATCCTGGGGTTTGCCTGGAAATACGGCACCATGTTGAGCAGCCTGACCAGCCGGACGGACACGGACGTCATACAGACATTCCCCCGCAAGCGGGCGGTTCCCCCACCCCGACGCCCGCATGGGCGCGCAGTCGGGCCAGCACATCCTCGCGCAGGGAGTGCGGCTCCAGCACGAGGGCGTCTGCCCCGTAACCGGCGACGTCGCGCGCCAGCCGGTCGGTGGATCCGATATCGATTTCGATCACCTCGCCGTCGCGGCCGCCCAGCTGCCGCCTGCCGATCGACCTTCCAGCGCGCCGCAGCGCGGTCGCCCGACCGTCGGCGACCCACACCCGGGCCTGCCCGCCGGTCGGCACCTCGGTGACTTTCTCGGCCACGATCCTGCGCAGGTCCACATCGTCGGGCACGGTGATCGCGCCGGCCGGACCAATCGGTGTCACCTCAGCACCGATCCGCGAGAGCCGAAAGACGCGGATATCGTCGCGGTCACGATCGTGGCCCACCAGATACCAGCGGCCCTTTTGGGTGACCACACCCCACGGCTCGACGGTGCGCATGCTGTACGGCTCCGCCCGCGATGGCCGGTGCGGGAACTGCACCGTCTGCCGAGAATCGATGGCAAACAACAGGATTCCGAGAACATCTTCCGAACCGCGTAGACCCGGCACGCCAGCCGGGGAGGCGATGGCCACCGGCGCGTCGGGATCGACGTCTACCCCGGCCGCGCGCAGCTTGAGTAATGCGCCCTGGGTCGCGGTGATCAGCTCGGGCGACTCCCACAGCTGCGTGGCAACGGCTACCGCGGCCGCCTCATCCGCGGTCAGCTCGACCGGTGGCAGCGAGTAGGCGTCGCGGTTGATCCGGTAGCCCTCGCCTGCGTTCCAGGCCGACACCCGACCGACCTCGAGAGGGATGCCGAGGTCACGCAACTCGTTCTTGTCACGCTCGAACATGCGCGAGAACGCCTCGGCGCTGGGGCTGTCCGAATAACCCGCCACGCTGGACCTGATCTTTTCCGCGGTGATGTAGCCGCGGGTGGACAGCAGGGCAATGACCAGATTTACCAGCCGTTCGACTTTCGAGGTCGCCATTGGCTCAAGCCTAGATCGGTTGGCTGGCCAGCGTCTTCCGGCACGCAGCCGAGTCGCCTACATACTGGCGATCAGTCGTTTGACCCGCTCGTCAACCGCTCGGAATGGGTCTTTGCACAGCACCGTGCGCTGCGCCTGGTCGTTGAGCTTGAGGTGCACCCAGTCGACGGTGAAATCACGCCCTGCCGCCTGAGCGGCGCTGATGAATTCGCCGCGCAGCCTGGCGCGGGTGGTCTGCGGCGGAGTGTCGACCGCCTCCGCGATGTCCTCGTCGGTGGTGACCCGCGCCGCAAGGCCCTTGCGCTGCAGTAGATCAAAGACACCGCGCCCGCGTTTGATGTCGTGGTAGGCCAGATCCAGCTGGGCAATCTTCGGGTCGGGCAGCTCCATGTTGTAGCGGTCCTGGTAGCGCTGGAACAGCTTGCGCTTGATCACCCAGTCGATTTCGGTGTCCACCTTGGCGAAATCCTGGCTCTCGACGGCGTCGAGCTGGCGACCCCACAGGTCGACGACCTGCTCGATCTGCGGGTTGGGCTCCCGCGTCGGCAGATGCTCGACGGCGCGGCTGTAGTACTCGCGCTGAATGTCCAGCGCGCTGGCCTGACGCCCGCCCGCCAGCCGCACCGGGCGACGACCGGTGATGTCGTGGCTGACCTCGCGGATGGCGCGAATGGGGTTGTCGAGCGAGAAGTCGCGAAATGGAACGCCGGCTTCGATCATCTCGAGCACGAGCGCCGCGGTGCCCACCTTGAGCATGGTGGTCGTCTCGCACATGTTGGAGTCGCCGACGATCACGTGCAACCGCCGATACTTCTCGGCGTCGGCATGCGGCTCGTCGCGAGTGTTGATGATCGGCCGACTACGAGTGGTGGCCGAGGAAACGCCCTCCCAGATGTGCTCGGCGCGTTGGGACAGGCAGAACGTTGCGGCCTTGGGGGTCTGCAGCACCTTGCCGGCCCCGCAGATCAGCTGGCGAGTGACCAGGAAAGGCAACAGCACGTCGGAGATTCGGGAGAACTCGCCGGCCCGCACGATCAGATAGTTCTCGTGGCAGCCGTAGGAGTTGCCCGCCGAATCGGTGTTGTTCTTGAACAAGTAAATGTCGCCGCCGATCCCCTCGTCGGCGAGCCGTTGCTCGGCGTCGACAAGCAGGTCTTCCAGCACCCATTCGCCGGCCCGGTCGTGGGTGACCAGCTGCACCAGGCTGTCGCATTCGGCGGTGGCGTACTCGGGGTGGCTGCCCACGTCGAGGTAGAGGCGGGCACCGTTGCGCAGGAAAACGTTGGAGCTGCGGCCCCATGACACGACGCGACGGAACAGGTAGCGGGCGACCTCGTCCGGGCTTAGCCGGCGATGGCCGTGAAACGTGCAGGTGACACCGAACTCGGTCTCGATGCCCATAATTCGCCGCTGCACGTAATCGAGGGTACTGGTTGTCTGACCGCGAGCGTGAGCAAGCCGCGCCTATGGCACCCGATGAAGTTTCATGCAGCCGGATAGCGTAGCTGGCAGGGTGGCTGCGTAACTACCCAACGGGGCCGCCACCATGGCGCTTCCGCGGCTCACCAGCACCGTAAGCACCACCAGCCCCACTGACACTGCGGCCTTGATGGCTTTTCGGCGCGCGCGCAGGCTCGCATTGCCGTCAACAACGGGGGGGTTTGCCGGGTGTTCTGCCAGCAGCAAACGGATCGATACGGGTGGGTCTACTCCGAGGAATCGCCGTCGGAATCCGACTTTTTGCCGCCAGACTCGGGCTCCTTCGAATCCAACTCCTGCAGCAGCGTTTCCAAGGAAGAGCCGGTGATCCGCCGAAACGCCCGCCGAGGCCGGTTGGCATCCAGGATGGCCACTTCCAGACTGGCCACACCGAGCGACGGCTGATCGCCACCCGAAGTCTCAGCACTGCTCGCCCGTAACGCGTTTACGGCAATCCGCAAAGCATCGGGCAGATCGGCGTTCTCGGCATAGGACTGCTTGAGCGCAGTGGTGACCGGCTCGGTGGTGCCACCCATCACGACGAAATACGGCTCGTCGGCGATCGACCCGTCGTAGGTAATCCGGTACAGCTCAGGTGGTTTCGTCTCGCCGTGGTGCGCGACCTCGGCGACACACAACTCGACTTCGTACGGTTTGGCCTGCTCTGTGAAGATGGTGCCCAGTGTCTGCGCGTAGACGTTGGCCAACTGGCGACCGGTAACATCCCGGCGAGCATAAGCGTAGCCGCGGGTGTCGGCGAACTGGATGCCACCGCGGCGCAGGTTGTCGAATTCGTTGAATTTGCCCGCAGCCGCGAAACCGACCCGGTCATAGAGCTCGCTGATCTTCTGCAGCAACCGCGACGGATTGTCGGCGACGAAAAGCACGCCGTCGGCGTAGGTCAGCGCCACTACGCTGCGGCCGCGCGCGATGCCCTTGCGTGCGAGCTCACTGCGCTCGCGCATCGCCTGCTCGGGTGAAATGAAATACGGGAAGCTCACGACTCGCCCCAGGTGTCTGCATCCGGGCCGAAAGTGTCGGCGCGCGAGCGGCTTTCGATGACGTCGCGCGCCACCTGGGCAATGCGCTCTTCAGGTACCTCGACCGCGCCGTCAGCACTGATGGTGACCGCTGTCGGATAGATGCCGCGGACCAGATCCGGGCCGCCGGTGGCGGAATCGTCGTCGGCGGCATCGTAGAGCGCCTCGATGGCCACCCGCAGGGCGGACTCGGCGTCGGTTACCTGTGCGTACAACTTCTTCATCGACGACTTCGCGAAGATCGACCCCGAACCCACCGACTGGTAGCCCTCTTCCTCCATGTTCCAGCCGCCGGCGGCGTCGAACGACACGATGCGGCCCGCTTTCTGCGGATCCGCGGCGTTGATGTCATAGCCCGCCAGCAGCGGCAGCGCCACTAGGCCCTGCAGCGCGGCGCCCAGGTTGCCCCGGACCATGGTCGCCAGCCGATTGACCTTGCCGGGGAACGTCAGCGGCACGCCTTCGAGCTTCTCGTAGTGCTCGAGCTCGACCGCGTACAGCCGGGCGAACTCGACGGCGATCGCGGCGGTGCCCGCAATGCCGGTCGCGGTGTAGTCGTCGGTGATGTACACCTTTTTCACGTCGCGGCCGGCGATCATGTTGCCCTGAGTCGAGCGCCGGTCGCCGGCCACGACAACGCCACCGGGGTATTTCAGCGCCACGATGGTGGTGCCGTGCGGCAGCTGCCCCCCGGCGCCGCCAGGTTGTGCGCCGCCGCCGAGGCTTGCCGGCAGTAACTCCGGCGCCTGGCGGCGCAGAAAGTCAGCAAACGACGATAGATCTGCGGCGGGGCTTCCCGAAAGTGCGGAGTTGGTGGACAGGCGATCAGAGAGTGGCCAGGTCACTGTCCGCCCTTTTGGACGTACGCTCGGACGAAGTCCTCGGCGTTCTCCTCAAGGACGTCATCGATCTCGTCGAGCAGATCGTCAGTCTCCTCGGCTAACTTCTCACGGCGCTCCTGGCCCGCGGCCGTGCTGCCGGCGAAGTCCTCCTCATCGCCGCCACCACCGCCACGCTTGGTCTGCTCCTGAGCCATCGCCGCCTCCTGCTTTGTCTGAACTTGTTCAGCGGCTTGCTTGGTTCCTAAGCCACACTGCCCGCTGGTCTTTCTCTACCCTACCGGTCAACCCCGACTTTCCCCGGACTAACCGGGGCCTAGCTCGTGAGTTGTTCCACCAGTTCGGCGGCGCTATTCACCGAGTCCAGCAGCGCTCCGACGTGCGCCTTACTGCCCCGCAGCGGCTCTAACGTCGGAATCCGGACCAGCGAATCGCCGCCCAAGTCGAAAATCACCGAGTCCCAGCTGGCCGCGGCGATGTCTGCCCCGAACCTGCGCAGGCATTCACCGCGGAAGTACGCGCGCGTGTCGGTCGGCGGATTGTCGACGGCATCCAGCACCTGATGTTCGGTCACCAGACGCTTCATCGAGCCCCGCGCGACAAGCCGGTTGTACAGACCCTTGTCCAGCCGGACATCGGAATATTGCAAGTCCACGAGGTGCAGCCGCGGTGCCGACCAGCTCAAGTTCTCCCGCTGCCGGAAACCTTCGAGCAGACGCAGCTTGGCGGGCCAGTCCAGCAGTTCAGCGCATTCCATCGGGTCGCGCTCGAGTTGGTCGAGCACGTGTGCCCACGTCTCCACGATGTCGGCCGCGCGAGGGTCGGGGTCGCGGCCATCGACCAATTTTGCCGCCCGGTCAAGGTAAATCCGTTGCAGCGCAAGGCCTGTCAGTTCACGACCGTCGACCAGCGCCGCGGTGGCCCGCAGCGACGGATCGCGGCTGATCGTATGGACTGCATGCACCGGCCGGGCCAGCGCCAGGTCACTCAGGTCGATCCCGTAAGCCGGGCCTTCTTCGATCAAGTCCAGCACCAGCGCCGTAGTGCCCAGCTTCAGGTAAGTCGACGCCTCGGCGAGGTTGGCATCGCCGATGATGACGTGCAGCCGGCGGTACCGGTCGGCGTCGGCGTGCGGCTCGTCGCGGGTGTTGATGATGCCGCGTTTGAGGGTGGTCTCCAGGCCGACCTCGACTTCGATGTAATCCGAGCGCTGGGAAAGCTGAAAGCCGGGCTCGTCACCGGACGGCCCGATGCCGACGCGGCCGGAGCCGGTGACCACCTGCCGGGACACCAGAAATGGGGTCAGCCCGGCGATGATGGCCGAAAACGGCGTCTGCCGAGACATCAGGTAGTTTTCGTGCGCCCCGTAAGAGGCGCCTTTGCCGTCGACGTTGTTCTTGTAGAGCTGCAATTTGGCGGCTCCGGGCACGCTGGCGACGTGCCTGGCGGCGGCCTCCATAACACGCTCGCCGGCCTTGTCCCAGATCACCGCGTCCAACGCGTCGGTGCACTCGGGCGCGGAGTATTCCGGGTGCGCGTGGTCGACGTAGAGCCGCGCACCGTTGGTCAGGATCATGTTGGCCGCACCGACCTCGTCGGCGTCGACCACTGGCGGCGGGCCGGCGGAGCGGCTCAGGTCAAAGCCGCGGGCGTCCCGCAGCGGCGATTCCACCTCGTAATCCCAGCGGGTGCGTTTGGCGCGCTGAATGCCGGCGGCGGCGGCATAGGCCAGAACCGCCTGTGTCGAGGTGAGGATCGGGTTCGCGGTCGGGTCCGACGGCGATGAAATGCCGTACTCGACCTCCGTCCCGATAATCCGTTGCATGACCTAAGCGTAGGCCCGGCGACGATGCGGCCTGCGCTGGGGGAACCGCCCAGCCGCGAAGCGGCGAGGGGAACGGGGCGAGATGGGGGCACCCCCAGCCGCGCAGCGGCGAGGGGGACGGAGCGAGATGGGCAATCGGGTCCAGCCCGGCGACGATGCGGCCTGCGCAGAGGGGCGGCGTCAGGCTGTTGTATCCGGTGTCTGACCGCGCTCACCGCGTCGGGGAGGTCCGGCGCAAAAGGGGAGGTCCGGCGCAAAAGGGGAGGTCCGGCGCAAAAGGGGAGGTCCGGCGCAAAAGGGGAGGTCCGGCGCAAAAACCGTCCCATGCTTGTGGTCGTGTCAGCAGGGGTTGGGCTGTTCACCGGTTTGCTGGCCAACGGCGGTGGGTTCCTTCTCGTCCCAATGTTTCTGCTGCTGTTCGGCCTGACCATGCCGCAAGCCTCCAGGACTAGGCTGCTCGTGATCACTGTGCTGGCCATGCCGACGACCGCGACGCACTGGGCGCTCGGGCATATCGATTGGTCCGCGGCCGCGGCGCTCGCAATCGGAGCCACCCCGGCCGGCGCCATCACAGCGGTATGGGCGCAGCCTCTGACCCCCAGCCAGCTGCAGGCGGCCTTCGGTTGGTTGTTGATCGTTAGCGGAGCGGCATTCACCCTCTATCGGCTGATCATGTGAATCAATGTCCTGGCGCGTCCGACGACGGCCAGCGGCGGCGACTCACCCGCCGTAGGGTGAGCCGGCATGAGCCGTGCCCTGCGCCATCCGCTGGCACATCGAGACCCGGCGACAACCGAGGCCGAGAGCTGGTTTTAGAGCGCGGACTGCCATCGGTACTGACGACCCGAGGCCGCTGGCGACGGCTTTGGTCACGGTCGGCTCCCATGCTGGCGGCGTGGGCGACGGTCGAGGGCTGTTTGCTGACGATCTTTGTGATCGCCGACCGCCGCGATGTCGAGATCGTCGGAAGCCCGACCACCGTTCAATGGGTGATCGTGGCGATTCTCGGAATCGCTCTCCCGCTGGCTGGTTTGGTTGGCTGGCTGGTTTCCCGGCTGGCAAGCAGCCGAACACGCGCGGCCGCAGCGACCGTCGCGGTGGCCTTCGCTGTCATAACCGACGTCATCGAAGCCGGCCCGGTCCAACTGTCGCGGGCCGCCGTCATCGTGGCGGTGGTGCTGATCCTGACTGGCTGTGGCGTCGGTTCGGTGCTCGGATGGGCGGTGCGTATGACACTGTCGCATCTTGCGACGGTCGGCACGCTGGCAGTCCGGGCCCTGCCGATCGTGCTGCTGACCGCTTTGGTGTTCTTCAACACCTACGTCTGGCTTATGGCCGCGACCACTAGCGGCGAACGGTTGTTGGCTGGCAATGGGATTCATGCTTGCCATCGCGGGGGCTTTCGTCATATCCAAGACCGTGGAGCGGGTTAGACCGATGCTGGCGTCTACTGCGGCACTGCCCGAAGGCAACGAAAGTCTGTCCGACACGCCGTTCGCGAGGATGCCCGATCCGTCGCCCCGCGCACCGCTCAAACGCACTGAACGCCTCAACGTGGTCTTTCTGCTAGCCGCCTCACAGTTGGTGCAGATCCTGGTGGTGGCATCGGTCACGGCCACGATTTACGTCATTCTCGGGCTGATCGTCCTTACTCCAGCGCTGCTCAAGGAATGGACACACACCGACTCCGGCACCGCGACGGTGCTCGGCATGACGTTTTCGGCGCCGGTTTCGCTGATCCATATGTGTCTTTTCCTCGGTGCTTTGACGTTCATGCACATCAGCGCTCGCGCGGTCGACGACGCCGAGTACCGTGCGACGTTCCTCGACCCCCTGATCGACGATCTGCGCACCGCCCTTATTGCACGCAGCCGCTACCGCGCCAACATCGTGGGCACGCCGGCCACCGGTGTTGACGTCGCGGACCTCAGTGATTAATTTCGCCTGATGTCTACCACCGAAGACGGAGAGGTCGTACGGGAACAAGCGGCCGAGCTGTCCGGGAAGCGTTACGGCGAAGTACTTCTCGTAACGCCCGGCGAAGCAGGTCCGCAGGCCACCGTCTACAACAGCTACCCGCTCAACGACTGTCCGGCCGAACTGTGGTCCGCGCTCGACCCGCAAGCCATCGCCACAGAACACGGCGCGGCCGCTGCCCTGCTCAATGGTCCGCGCTACTGGCTGATGAACACCATCGAGAAGGCGCCGCAGGGTCCGCCGGTGACTAAGAACTTCGGCGGGATCGAGATGCTGCAGCAGGCCACGGTCCTGTTGTCGTCGATGAACCCCGCGCCGTACACCGTGAACCAGGTGAGCCGCAATACCGTCTTTACCTTCAATGCCGGCGAAGAGGTCTATGAACTCCGCGACCCCGACGGACAGCGCTGGGTGATGCAGACCTGGAGTCAAGTCGTGCACCCCGACCTCTCGCGAGCTGATCTACCCAAGCTGGGCGAGCGACTCAACCTGCCGGACGGGTGGTCCTACCGGCCGCGCGTACTCTCCGGCGAGTTGCGGATAGATACGAAGACCCGAGCCGCCCGCGTCCTACAGGACGACCTGACCAACAGCTATTCGCTGGTGAGCGACTGACCCACACTTCATCTGCGATTCGCAGTCCAGCTGCGATGCCGGATTGCGGCCTTCCGCGCGGCTTTGGCAAGCGTGTGGTCTGGCAGATGACCACCCAGCGCATCGAGGACGACTGCGGCCGAGCAGTTCTACCAGTGCGCGACCGTCAGCCAATTTGAGGTTTCCCTTTTCGGCCACCGGCTTGCCGTTAGGACCGAGATAGTCACGCAGGGCCCCTAACTTCGCCGCCAACGGCGCGGCGGCCGCGGCAGCCTCGACGTCGGCCATCGGCGGCGGGATGTAGACGAACGGCAACTCGAACGACTCTGGTGCCGAACGGTCCTCAGGCGGCAACGCGCCGAACTCGTCCGTGAGGGCTTTCAGCGCCGCCTGCAACTCTTCCTCGGAGGCCACCCTGGCTAGTTTCGGCTCGACGCTGGTCGGTGTCGACCATACTGATGCCTACAGGTACTGGTGCCTACAGGTACTGGTGCCTACAGGTACTGGCCGAGGTTCGATTCGGTGTCGATAGCCCGCGACGCGCTCGACGACTTGCCGGTGACCAGGGTGCGGATGTAGACGATCCGCTCACCCTTCTTGCCCGAAATCCGCGCCCAGTCATCGGGGTTGGTGGTGTTGGGCAGGTCCTCGTTCTCCGCGAACTCGTCGACGATCGAGTCGAGCAGATGCTGGATACGCAGCCCCGGTTGACCGGTCTCCAGCACCGATTTGATGGCGTTCTTCTTCGCCCGGTCGACGACGTTCTGGATCATCGCCCCGGAGTTGAAGTCCTTGAAGTACATGACTTCCTTGTCACCGTTGGCATAGGTGACCTCCAGGAACCGGTTGTCGTCGATCTCGGCGTACATCCGGTCGACGACCTTTTCGATCATCGCCTTGATGCACGCCGAACGGTCACCGTCGAACTCGGCGAGGTCGTCGGCGTGCACCGGCAGCGCCTCGACAAGGTACTTCGAGTAGATGTCCTGTGCCGCTTCGGCGTCCGGCCGCTCGATCTTGATCTTCACGTCGAGGCGCCCGGGCCGCAGGATCGCGGGGTCGATCATGTCCTCACGGTTGGACGCGCCGATCACGATGACGTTCTCGAGCCCTTCCACGCCGTCGATCTCGCTGAGCAGCTGCGGAACCACCGTTGTCTCGACGTCCGAGGAGACCCCGGTGCCGCGGGTGCGGAAGATCGAGTCCATCTCGTCGAAGAACACGATCACCGGCGTGCCTTCCGAGGCCTTCTCCCTGGCCCGCTGGAAGATCAGCCGGATGTGACGCTCGGTCTCGCCGACGAACTTGTTCAGCAGCTCGGGACCTTTGATGTTGAGGAAGTACGACTTCGCCTCGCGGGCGTCGTCGCCGCGCACCTCGGCCATCTTCTTGGCCAACGAATTGGCCACCGCCTTGGCAATCAATGTCTTACCGCAGCCGGGCGGGCCGTAGAGCAACACACCCTTAGGCGGGCGCAGCGCATACTCCCGGTACAGCTCCTTGTGCAGAAACGGCAGCTCCACGGCGTCGCGGATCTGCTCGATCTGGCGAGTCAGACCACCGATGTCCTGGTAGCTGACGTCGGGCACCTCTTCGAGCACCAGGTCCTCGACCTCGGCCTTGGGGATGCGCTCGAAGGCGTAGCCGGCTTTGGTGTCGACCAGCAGCGAGTCGCCAGGCCGCAGCTTGCGGGGCCGGGTGTCGTCGCTGTTGGCGTCAGGGACACCTTCCGGCAAATCCTCGGCGACCAACGGGTCGGCCAGCCAGACGATGCGTTCCTCGTCGGCGTGGCCGACGACCAGTGCCCGGTGTCCGTCGATCAAGAGTTCGCGCAAAGTCGATATCTCGCCAACCGATTCGAACGTGCCGGCCTCGACGACGGTCAGGGCCTCGTTGAGCCGGACCGTTTGGCCCTTCCGCAGCGACACAACGTCGATGTTCGGCGAGCACGTCAGGCGCATTTTGCGACCCGAGGTAAACACGTCGACCGTCTCGTCGTCGTGCGTGGAGAGGAGGACGCCGTAGCCGCTGGGCGGCTGTCCGAGCCGATCGACTTCCTCCCGCAGCGCCAGCAGTTGCTGGCGGGCCTCTTTGAGAGTTTCCATTAACTTCGAGTTACGTGCCGCAAGTGAGTCGATACGGGCTTCGAGTTGATGCACATCGCGGGCAGAGCGGGCGCTGCCGTGCGATCCGACCGCATCCTCGAGTTGCTCGCGCAGCAGCGCTGCCTCGCGGCGTAATTCTTCCAACTCGGCAGCATCGCCGCTGGACATGCCTGACTCGCGGGGGGTACCGAATGCTTCAGAACGCTCTGAGTCACCCATGTTGCGCTCCTTTCCCACACCGAATTGGCGCGGTGAATACTTCAAAGCTACCGGCCATTGACGATAGATGTGCGGAGTCAAATACCTACGAAAAGTTAAGATTTCCGTCTCGTTGGTAATCTCTGCCACTAATCGCGCTGATCGAAAGGACCGCCGTGACCGCAAAATGCCTCGCCACAGGCTTAGCCGGCGTCGCGATCGTCGGCGTGGCAGCCGCCGGCGTGACTTCAATTGCACCCGTTGGCCCGACCTGGAAGACAGCGCCGCTGCAGAAAGCGGGCAAGGCCGCATAGCCCGACCGACCGATCGGATGCACCGACACCTGTCCGTAGCGCTGAGCACCGCCACAGCCCTGGCGGCGTTCGGGCTCTCGGGATGTTCGCCTAGTCAGCCCACGGTTGCGTCGTCGCCTGTCTCCCCGCCGGTACCCGCCACGTCGAGTCCGGTCGCTGTTCCCCCGACTACTCCCCTGCCCCCGCCCGAAGCCCTTACCGACGTCCTCAGCCGGCTCGCCGACCCGAACGTTCCCGGCATCAACAAGATCAGTCTCGTCGAAGGCGCGACCCCCGAGAGTGCGGCCACCCTGGACAAGTTCACCAACGCATTGCGGGATAACGGCTACCTGCCCATGACCTTCGCCGCGAATGACATCGCTTGGTCGGACAAGAATCCGTCCAATGTGATGGCCACGATCAGCGTCAACACCGCCCAGGCGAACAATGGCAAATTCACGTTCCCGATGGAGTTCGTGCCCTTCCAAGGAGGTTGGCAGTTGTCCCGGCGAACTGCGGAAATGCTCTTAGCCATGGGCAAGTCGCCGGCAGCGACGACACCGGCTCCCACCCCCGCGCCGGCTCCGGTTCCGGAACCCGGCCCTACCCAAAGCCCACCCCCTTGACCCGCGGCATGTGGATCGGCTGGCTCGAGTTCGACGTGTTGCTGGGCGACGTCCGATCACTCAAACAGAAACGGTCGGTGATCCGTCCCATCGTCGCTGAACTGCAACGCAAGTTCAGCATGTCGGCGGCTGAGACGGGTTCGCATGAGCTGTATCGGCGAGCGGGCATCGGTGTGGCCATGGTCTCCGGCGACCGTAGCCATGCAGTCGACGTGCTGGATGCGGCCGAGCGGCTGGTGGCTGCACATCCCGAGTTTGAGCTGCTGTCGGTACGACGGGGCCTGCATCGCAGCGACGACTGAGAAGCCGCGATGCGGTGTCCCGGCTCTAACCGTCACGGCCCTCGCGTTTGCGACCCAGCGGCGCCGGGGCAACGACGCCTGGAGCAAGCCGTCGCGTGCAGACCAAAAAGGCAGTGTGCCCGCGCATCGAATGCTGCGGCCGAACGGCCAGGCCGACGACGTTCCAGCCGCGCTGCAGCGTCTCCCACGCCCGTGGTTCGGTCCAGCACTGCTGAGCACGCAGTGCCTCCACGGCCCGCGACAGCTGGGTGACGGTGGCCACGTAAATCATCAGCACACCGCCGGCGGTCACCAGCCGCGCTACCGCGTCCAGCACCTCCCACGGCGCCAGCATGTCCAGCACTGCCCGGTCGAACGAGCCGTCGGGCAGGTCGGAATCCGCGACATCGCTGACTATCAGCTGCCAGTTTTCGGGCGGTTGGCCTAAAACGCCATAAAAGTTGGCCACATTGCGAAGGGCGTGCTCGGCATGGTCGGCGCGCTGTTCGTAGGAGACCACCCGCCCCTCGGGCCCGACCGCACGCAGCAACGAGCAGGTCAGCGCACCAGATCCGGCCCCGGCCTCGAGCACACGAGCACCCGGAAAGATGTCGCCCTCGTGCACGATCTGAGCGGCGTCCTTAGGGTAGATGACCTGTGGCCCGCGGGGCATCGACATCACGTAGTCGACCAGCAGTGGCCGCAGCACCAAGAAGGGCGCGCCATTGCTGGATTTGACCACGCTGCCCTCTTCCAGTCCGATCACCGCGTCGTGCGCGATCGAGCCGCGATGAGTGTGGAATTCGGCGCCGGGATCAAGGCACATCGTGTAGTGCCGACCCTTGGCGTCGGTGAGTTGGACGCGCTCACCAACGGTGAACGGGCCGGTTGCGGACACGCGGTCTAGCGTGCCAGCCGACTCGCCGCAGTCGGTGCTCGGGGTTGTCGGCACCCGGCCCTACGCTGCGGGCATGATCGTCCAACCGCAGCCACGCGCGCCGCGGCCGGCGCTGTCACCGTCGCGGGCGGCGGACTTCAAACAGTGCCCGCTGCTGTATCGGTTCCGGGCCATCGACCGGTTGCCCGAGGCGCCGTCGGCGGCACAGCTGCGGGGGTCGGTGGTGCACGCCGCCCTGCAGCAGCTGTATGGGCTGCCCGCCGGACTGCGCGGCCCCGATACTGCGACGTCACTGGTGGAGTCGGCATGGGACCAAGTGGTCGCCGCGGAGTCCGACCTGGCCGGCGTATTGGACCCGGTACAGCGAGCCCAACTGCTGGCCGAGGCCCGGGCGTTGCTCGCCGGCTATTACCGGCTCGAAGACCCGACCCGCTTCGACCCGCAATGCTGCGAACAGCGCGTGGAGGTCGAACTCGGCGACGGAACGCTGCTGCGTGGGTTTATCGACCGGATCGACGTCGCCGCCACCGGCGAGCTGCGGGTGGTCGACTACAAGACCGGTAAAGCGCCGCCGGCCGCGCGAGCCCTGGCCGAGTTCAAGGCGATGTTCCAGATGAAGTTCTACGCGGTGGCGCTGCTGCGTTCGCGCGGTGTGCCGCCCACCCGGCTGCGGCTCATCTATCTGGCCGACGGCCAGGTGTTGGACTACTCGCCGGACCATGACGAGCTTTTGCGCTTTGAAAAGACCCTGATGGCGATCTGGCGTGCCATCCAATCTGCGGGCCAGACGGGCGATTTCCGTCCCAGCCAGTCGCGGTTGTGTGAGTGGTGCCCCCACCAGCAGCACTGCCCGCTTTTCGGCGGCACCCCGCCGCCCTATCCGGGGTGGCCGGATTACTCACGGGCGGAAGGTGTTTCACAGCCCACGGAGCCGGCGGCCTGAGGCCCAGCGCCCGCCTAGTCGAGCGGCGCCATCTCCTGCAGCATCGTGGGAACGAGCTCGCTGACGGTGGGATGGATGTGCATGGTGCGCGATAGCGTGGTGTACGGCGCTTTGGCCGACATGACGTCCAGAATCGCGTGAATGGCCTCGTCACCGCCGACTCCGAGGATGGCGGCTCCCAGGATCTCGTGGGTGTCGGCATCCACCACGACTTTCATAAAGCCTTGCGTCTCACCCTTTTCCACTGCCCTGCCCACTCTGGTCATCGGCCGCTTACCAACCAGCGCCTTGCGGCCCGACGTGCGGACCTGGCCGGTGGTCATGCCCGCACGTCCTAGCGGCGGGTCGATGTAGAGGGCGTAGGTGGTGATGCGGTCGCTGACCCGGCGCGGGTCAGCATCGAGCAGATTGGCGGCGACGATCTCGAAATCGTTGTAGGAGGTGTGGGTGAATGCGCCCTTGCCGTTGCAATCACCCATCGCCCAAATGTGATCGACGTTGGTCTTGAGTTGGTCGTCGACCACGATGTAGCCGCGGGCGTCGGTCTGCACACCGGCCGCCTCAAGCCCCAGGTCGTCGGTGTTGGGTCGGCGCCCCACCGCCAGTAGCAGATGACTCCCCGCGATGTGGGCGGCACCGCCGCGAGGGGTGAGTTCAAAGCCGTTGTCTGTCTTGGACATTCGTATATCGTCGGCCCCCACGACGATGTCGATCCCTTCGGCCTCCAAGATCTCTCGCACGGCCGCGGACACATCCTCGTCTTCGCGTGACGCCAGCCGCGAGCCCCTCTCGACGACTGTCACCCGGGCCCCGAAGCGCCGGTACATCTGCGCGAACTCCAGCGCGATGTAGCTGCCGCCGACGATGACCAGATGTGTTGGCAGCGTGTCGAGTTCGAGGATCGACACGTTGGTGAGGAAGTCGATATCGGACAGTCCGGGGATGTCCGGCACCACCGCGCGGCCACCGACGTTGAGGAAGATGCGGTCAGCGTGCAGGATGTCGCTATCGACCCGCACAGTGTGCGGATCCTCGAAACGGGCGTGGCCACGAAAGACGGTGCAGCCGTCCATGCTGTCTAGCCAGCTTTCGACACCCGCGCGGTCGGAGAGCATGATGTCGTCTTTGCGCGCTTTGACTTTCGCCATGTCCACGCTGATCGGTCCGGTCGCGACACCGTATTCCGCGCCGCGACGCGCCAGGTGCGCGGCGTGCGCGCTGGCCACCAGGGTCTTGGTCGGGATGCATCCGGTGTTGACGCAGGTGCCGCCGATCAGTTTTCGCTCCACTAAGGCGACGCGCTGCCCGGCTGCCGTCAGTCGACCCACCAGCGGCGGGCCGGCCTGCCCGGCCCCAACGATGATCGCGTCGAAATGCTGTGTCACAGCCGGGCCGTCAGCGCCAGGATCGCGAATCCACCCACGATCGCGACCGCGTCCTCGAGCAGCGCAATGGGCAAGTCGCCCCCGCCGCGGGCGGCCACCAGCAGCCGGCGCGCATGGTAGCCGCCCAGGGTGCCGAGCACCGCGCCGATAACAGCGGCGCCGAGCGCGGTAAAGGTCCAGTGCCACGCGGCGCCGATAACGGCGCCGGCGAAACCGCCCATGATGATCCGCGCGGCGAACGACGGCGCCGCAGTGCGGGCCGGTGTCTTGGGGAGTTTGTCGGTGATCAGTTCCGCGACGGCAAGAACGGTGAAGATTACGACCGTGATGATATTGGCCACCCAGGATGCCCAGGTGGCGTGCAGGTTGATCCATCCGAGGAAGGCGGCCCAGGCGACCACGGCGGGAGCCGTGAGCGACCGCAACCCGGCCACGACACCAATCAGTAAAGCCATCAGCAAAACAAGCGCGTGTGTCACGGAGACCCTCCTGGGGGACGAGCAGCCCGGCAACGGTAAGGGGCGGACCGCCCATGGAGGTAACACGGGCAACAGCCCTACGCGGACGCTAACACAACCGCGGCGGCCGCACCCGTTGATCAGAACCGGCAGAACCTGATGTCGGACGCCAGGATCGCTTTGGCGCCGATGGCGGCGAGCTCGTCCATGATCTCGTTGACGCCCCGACGCGGCACCAGGGCGCGGATGGCGACCCAGCCCGGGTCGGCGAGCGGGGCGATGGTCGGTGACTCCAGTCCCGGCGTGATCGACGTGGCTTTGTCCAGTACGGACCGCGGGCAGTCGTAATCGAGCATGAGGTACTGCTGGCCGAACACCACACCTTGTATCCGGGCCACCAGTTGATCGCACGCCGCACCGGCTCCGCTGTGGTCGTGGCTGTCGTGATCGGTGCGTTCGATCAACACCGCCTCCGAATCACACAGCGGCTCACCGAAGGCCACCAGATCGTGCAGGTTCAGGGTGCGTCCGGAGCCCACTACGTCGGCGATGGCGTCGGCCACGCCGAGTTGTACCGAGATTTCCACCGCTCCGTCGAGTCTGATGACGGTTGCTTCAATACCCCGTTCGGCCAAATCTTTTCGCACCAAATTCGGGTAGGCGGTGGCGATCCGTTTGCCGGCGAGGTCGGCTGTGGTCCAGTCACGCCCGGCGGGGCCGGCGTACCGAAAACTCGACGACCCGAAACCCAACGCCAGACGTTCGCGCACCGGCGCATCGGAATCGCGTACCAGGTCCCGTCCGGTGATGCCGAAGTCGAGCTCTCCCGAACCCACGTAGATCGCAATGTCTTTGGGCCGGAGAAAGAAGAACTCGACCTGGTTGACGGGGTCGATGACGGTGAGGTCTTTGGAATCGGTGCGGCGCCGGTAGCCGGCCTCCGCGAGGATCTCGGTGGCCGGCTCGCTCAGTGTGCCCTTGTTGGGAACAGCAACCCGCAACATGGTCACAGCTTCCGGTAGATGTCGTCGAGGGACAGTCCGCGCGCGATCATCAGCACCTGCGTCCAGTACAGCAACTGGCTGATCTCCTCGGCCAGTGCATCGTTGGGCTCGTGCTCGGCAGCCAACCACACCTCGCCGGCCTCCTCCAGAATCTTCTTGCCCAGCCCGTGTATCCCGCCGTCGAGTGCAGCCACCGTGGCGCTGCCGGCCGGCCGGGTCCGGGCACGGTCGCCGAGTTCGGCGAATAGATCCTCGAAGGTCTTCACGGCCAGCGATTGTTTCACGTGTCGGCGAGCAAAGTCACGGCGGTTTAGCCCGGCGACGGTGCGCGCCGTGACAAGCGAGCCGGCCCCCGACGTACGGTGAGGCATGACGTTCTCCGAAATCGAGGTCAAAGTCGACGGTCCCCGGGGCGATATCACGCTGAACCGGCCAGCAAAGTTGAATCCCGCTGAGCACCACCACACTGAACGAATTGGTATCAGCCGCACGCTATTTCGACACGCTGCCCAGCCTGAAAGTGGTGGTGGTGGCCGGCAGTGGCCGGGCCTTCAGCGCCGGCGCCGACCTCGCGTCGTTTGCGCCCGCGGATAACCAGGGTGACCCGGAGACAGCGATGTCTTCGACCATCGTGGCACGTGAGGCGGCCGACGCAGGGCGACGGATGGCAGAGGCGATCGAGGCGATGAGGGCGGTGACCGTCGCCCGGATCCACGGCCACTGCGTCGGGGGCGGGCTCGTACTTGCCGCCGCCTGCGACCTGCGCATCGCCGCAGACGACACTGCGTTTTCGATCCCCGAGGTCGACCTGGGAATCCCACTTACCTGGGGAGGAATCCCACGACTGGTGCGCGAGATCGGCCCGGCCCGGACCAAGGAGCTGGTAATGACCTGCCGCCCGTTCGGCGCCGCTGAAGCCCTTGCGGCGGGATTTCTGAACCGGGTGGTTCCCGCCTCCGGCCTCACCGCCGCGGTCGACGAGCTAGTCGGGCAGTTGGCCGGCAAGTCAGCCTTGACCCTGACCGCCACCAAGCGCCACACCAACGCGGTAACCGAATCAATGGTCGGCACCATGCGGGCCTGGAACGATGCCGACTCCCTGGTCACGGCGCTGCGGGATCCCGAGTCGCGCGCCGCAGGGGCTGCCTACCTCAAAGGTTTGGGGCGCGGCTGAAGCGCTTAGGCCTGGCGTTGCTTCGGGTCAGACGTTGAAGTACTTGGCCTCAGGGTGGTGCAGGACGAAGGCGTCGGTCGACTGCTCGGGATGCAGCTGCAACTCCTCGGACAACGTCACGCCGATGCGTTCGGGCTCCAACAGCTCCATCATCTTGGCGCGATCCTCCAGGTCCGGGCATGCGCCGTAACCGAATGCGAAGCGGGCACCCCGGTAGCCGAGCTTGAAATAGTCTTCGACGGCCTCGGGATCGTCGGCAGCCATCGCCCGGTCCCCGGAGAACTTGAGCTCCTCGCGGATACGCCGGTGCCAGTACTCGGCCAGCGCCTCGGTGAGCTGCACGCCGATACCGTGCACTTCGAGGTAATCGCGATACGAATTGGACGCGAACAGCTCGTTGGCGAAGTCCGCAATAGGTTGGCCCATCGTCACCAGCTGGAATGGCAGCACATCAACCTCGCCCCGCTCGGTGGCCAGATCCCGCGACCGGATGAAATCGGCGATACACAGGAACCGGCCGCGCTGCTGGCGCGGGAAGCTGAACCGGTACCGCTGCTCGGCGTCGGGTTTGGGCTCAGCGAGCACCACGACGTCGTCGCCCTCGGACACTGCCGGGAAATAGCCGTACACCACGGCGGCGTGCGCCAGGATGCCGTCGGTGGACAACCGGTCCAGCCAATACCGCAGCCGAGGCCGGCCTTCGGTCTCGACGAGGTCTTCGTACGCCGGCCCCGCGTCGCTGCGCACACCGCGTAACCCCCACTGGCCCAAGAACAACGCGCGCTCGTCCAGCAGGCCGGTGTAGTCGGCTACCGCAAGACCCTTGACGATCCGCGAACCCCAGAACGGCGGCACGGGTACTTCGATATCGGCCGCGACATCGGAGCGTTCGGGCACCACGACCGGCTCTTCGGCGGCCTTGCGTTGCGCCGCGATGCGCTTGGACCGCTCGTGGCGGGCCTTACGCTCGGCTTCCTTGTTGCGGGCCGCAACGGCCTCCGGGCTGTCGGTGTCCGGCGCCTCGCCCCGTTTGGCGCTCATGATGGTGTCCATCAACTTCAAACCCTCGAAAGCGTCTCGCGCGTAATGCACTTTGCCCTGGTAGACCTCGGCGAGGTCATTCTCCACATAGCTGCGGGTCAACGCCGCACCGCCGAGCAGCACCGGGAACTTCTCGGCGACTCCGCGGGTGTTCATCTCCGCGAGGTTCTCCTTCATCACCACGGTCGATTTCACCAACAGACCCGACATCCCGACTACGTCGGCGCTCTTGTCTTCGGCCACTTCGAGAATGTTGGCAATCGGCTGCTTGATGCCGATGTTGACCACCTCGTAGCCGTTGTTGCTCAAGATGATGTCGACCAGGTTCTTGCCGATGTCGTGCACATCGCCCTTGACGGTGGCCAGCACGATCCGTCCCTTGCCAGAGTCATCGTCGGAGCGCTCCATGTGCGGTTCCAGATAGGCGACCGCGGCTTTCATCACCTCAGCCGACTGCAGCACGAACGGCAGCTGCATCTGCCCGGAGCCGAACAGCTCACCGACCGTCTTCATGCCAGCCAGCAGGTTCTCGTTGATGATCGCCAGCGGCGGCTTCTGGGTCATCGCCTCCTCGAGATCGGCGTCCAAGCCGTTGCGCTCGCCGTCGACGATGCGTTGCGCCAGTCGGTCGAACAGCGGCAGTTTGGCCAGTTCGGCCGCCCGGGATTCTTTCGATGACGCCGCCGACACACCTTCGAACAGGCGCATCAGCTCCTGCAGCGGGTCATACTCGTCGGCGCGGCGGTCGTAGACCAGATCCAGCGCGACCTTGCGGTGCTGCTCCGGGATTCGGTTCATCGGCAGGATCTTCGACGCGTGCACGATCGCCGAGTCCAGGCCCACCTCCTGGCATTCGTGCAGGAATACCGAGTTGAGCACTTGGCGCGCAGCGGGATTGAGGCCGAACGAGATGTTGGACAAGCCGAGTGTGGTCTGCACATCCGGGTGCCGTTTCTTCAGCTCACCGATTGCCGCGATGGTCTCGATGCCGTCGCGGCGTGACTCCTCCTGACCGGTGGCGATGGTGAAGGTCAAAGTGTCGATGAGGATGGAGGATTCGTCGACTCCCCAGTTGCCGGTGATGTCGTTGATCAGGCGCTCGGCGATCTCGACCTTCTTCTCGGCGGTGCGGGCCTGGCCCTCTTCGTCGATGGTCAGCGCGACCACCGCCGCGCCGTGCTCGGCGACGAGTTCCATGGTCTTGGCGAACCGCGACTCCGGACCGTCGCCGTCCTCGTAGTTCACCGAGTTGATCGCGCAGCGGCCGCCCAGATGCTCCAAACCCGCTTTTAGCACCGGGGTTTCGGTGGAGTCCAGCATGATCGGCAATGTCGACGCCGTCGCCAGCCGGCTGGCCAGCGCCATCATGTCGGCCACGCCGTCGCGGCCCACGTAGTCGACACACAGATCCAGCAGGTGGGCGCCGTCGCGGGTCTGGTCCTTGGCGATGTCCAGGCACTTCTGATAGTCCTCGGCGATCATCGCTTCACGAAACGCCTTGGAGCCGTTGGCATTCGTGCGCTCTCCGATCACCAGGACCGAGGCGTCCTGCGCGAATGGGACGGCAGTGTACAGCGACGACACCCCCGGCTCGAAGGTCAAGTGACGCTGACCGCGTTGTGCCTGACCATCGTTGAACCGGGCCACGGCGGCAGCTACCTCCCGGATGTGGTCGGGGGTGGTGCCGCAGCAGCCGCCGACCAGCGAGAGCCCGAACTCCGAGATGAATCCGGCCAGCGCCTCGGCCAATTCGTCGGGCTGCAGTGGGTACTCGGCGCCGCCTGAGCCCAGCACCGGCAGACCGGCGTTGGGCATCACCGACACCGGGATGCGAGCGTGCCTGGACAGGTACCGCAGGTGCTCGCTCATTTCGGCGGGCCCAGTCGCGCAGTTCAAACCGATCATGTCCACGCCCAGCGGCTCGACGGCGGTCAGCGCCGCACCGATCTCGCTGCCCAGCAGCATGGTGCCGGTGGTCTCGACGGTGACGTGGGCAAACACCGGAATGTGCCGACCGGCCTGGGTCATGGCGCGCCGCGATCCCAGCACCGCGGCCTTCAGCTGCAGCAGGTCCTGGCAGGTCTCCACCAGAATGGCGTCAGCACCGCCTTCTAACATGCCGAGTGCGGCTTCCGCATAGGCGTCGCGAATGACCGCATACTCGGTGTGACCCAGTGTCGGCAGCTTGGTGCCCGGCCCCATCGACCCCAGCACGTAGCGCCCGCGGTCGGGGGTGGCCATCTCATCGGCCACCCGGCGTGCGATCGCGGTGCCTTTCTCCGACAGATCCCTGATCTTGTCGGCGATGTCGTAGTCGCCGAGGTTGGACAGGTTGCAGCCGAAGGTGTTGGTCTCCACGGCGTCCGCGCCGGACTCGAAATAGTTGCGGTGGATGGTTTCCAGCACGTCCGGGCGGGTTTCGTTGAGGATCTCGTTGCAGCCTTCCAGGCCGCGGAAGTCGTCAAGCGTGAGATCGGCGGCCTGCAACTGAGTGCCCATCGCGCCGTCGCCGACCACCACCCGCTGCGCCAAGGTGTCGAGGATGTCGGTGTCGTAGCGGTGTTCGTTGGTGGCAGTCACGCCACAAGGATAGTCGGCCTATGAAAAGAGCCCGGTAAAATGCCCAGTGGTTGACGCGCCCCCCGAACCGCCCTCCGAACATTCGCGCGGAAGGCCGTACGCTGATTCCGTGACCTTGCCCGATGGCAGCGCCGCACTGCCCGAACTACACCACACCGTCGTCGTAGCGGCGTTTGAGGGCTGGAACGATGCCGGCGACGCGGCCAGTGATGCGCTCGAGCACCTCGAGGCCATCTGGGAAGCCGACCCGATCCTGGAGATCGACGACGAGGCGTATTACGACTACCAGGTGAATCGCCCGGTCGTCCGGCAGGTCGACGGCGTTACCCGGGAGCTGGTGTGGCCGGCGATGCGGATCTCACACTGTCGGCCACCGGGCAGCGACCGCGACGTGGTGTTGATGCACGGGGTGGAGCCCAACATGCGCTGGCGCACATTCTGTGCCGAGCTGGTGGCCATCGCCGACAAGCTCAACGTCGACACCGTCGTGATCCTGGGAGCGCTGCTGGCCGATACGCCGCATACCCGGCCTGTTCCGGTCTCGGGTGCCGCCTACTCCCCCGAGTCGGCGAAACGCTTCGGCCTCGAGGAAAGCCGCTACGAGGGCCCAACCGGCATCGCCGGGGTGTTCCAGGACGCCTGCGTGGCCGCCGGGATCCCGGCGGTGACGTTCTGGGCGGCAGTGCCGCACTATGTGTCGCAGCCGCCCAATCCGAAGGCGACGGTGGCGCTGCTGCGCCGCGTCGAAGACGTGCTCGACATCGAGGTCCCGCTGGCTGACCTGCCGGCGCAAGCCGAGGAGTGGGAGCAGGCGATCACCGAGATGGCCGCCGAGGACGAGGACCTGGCCGAATACGTGCTGGCGCTGGAGCAGCGCGGCGACGCCGAGGTCGACATGAACGAAGCCCTGGGCAAGATCGACGGCGACGCACTGGCCGCCGAGTTCGAGCGTTATCTGCGCCGCCGCCGTCCGGGTTTCGGACGGTAGCAGGTCAGGGCTTGTCCAGCGCCTCCCCAGTGTTCTCCAGCCCCTGGTTGTAGGCGCTGGTGGAGCGACCGAGTGCGGCGACCTCGGCGTCCATTCGGGGCAACAGCTCAGCAGTGGTTTTACGGATGGGTCCTTCGCCGATCGGGGTGGACAGCACCGGCTTGAGCCAGCGGAACAGTCCCACCCAGCCCGGAGAGTAGACGCGGTTCTCCCGCCCCTCGATACCCTTCACGAAGGCGTCCGCACATTTGTCGACGGTGGTGGTCTTGTTCAATGGCCACGGCAACTTGGCGAGCAGTTCGCCGAATGAGGGCAGGTCGGCCTTGGTGTCGCGGACCAGGGCGGTGTCGATCCAGGACATGTGCGCCGAGCCGACACTGACGCCGTGGTGGGCCACCTCCAGCCGCAGCGCGTTGGCGAGCATCTCGACGGCGGCCTTCGACGCGTTATAGGGCGCCAGCCCCGGGGCCGCGGCGTATGCCGCCAGCGACGAGACGATCAGCACATAGCCGCGGCGTTCGATCACCGCCGGCAATGTGGCCCGCACGGTGTGGAAGACGCCGAGCACGTCGATATCCAGCACCCGCTTGAACGCCTCTGGATCGACCTGCAGCACCGACCCGTAGCTGGCGATGCCGGCGTTGGCCACGACGACGTCGATGCCGCCGAAACGTTCGACGGCCTGGGCGGCGACGGCCTGCATGGCGGGCAGATCGCGCACGTCGGCGACCGCGGTCAGCACCCGGTCTTCGCCGAGTTCAGCGGCGAGCGCCGCCAGCTCGGTTTTGTCGAGATCGGTCAGGACGAGCTTGGCGCCCTTATTGCGCAGCCGACGGGCGACCTCGGCGCCGATTCCCCGGGCACCACCTGTGATGAAGACAACTTTGCCGTGCAGCGATGTCATGGCCCAGAACGTACCCCTGCGGCGATCAGAGGTCCACTCCCAGTAGTGCATCGACGGCGGTTGCCACCAGCGTCGGCGCCTCGGCGTCGTGGCCGCCATACTCGAGTGCGTCGGTGATCCAACCATCAAGTGCGGCTATGGCTTTGGGAGTGTTGAGGTCGTCGGTCAGGTACTGGCGCACCCGGGCGATCAGGTCGGTGGCGTCCGGGCCGGTGGGCAGCGCGGTGGCGGTCCGCCAGCGGTGCAGCCGGGCGTTCGCCTCGTCCAGCACTTGCGGGCTCCAAAACCGGTCCGCGCGGTAGTGGCCGGCCAGCAGACCCAGCCGGATGGCCGACGGCGGGGCGCCTTGTGCGCGCAACGTCGACACCAGCACCAGGTTGCCGCGGCTCTTGGACATCTTGTGCCCGTCCCACCCGATCATCCCGGCGTGCACATAGTGCCGGGCGAATCGCCGCTCGCCCCGGACGCATTCGGCGTGCGCGGCGGTGAATTCATGATGCGGAAAGATCAGGTCGCTGCCGCCGCCCTGGATGTCCAGGCCGCTGCCGATGCGGCTGAGCGCGATCGCCGCGCACTCGACATGCCAGCCGGGCCGGCCGGGACCGAACGGTGATGGCCAACTCGGGTCGCCGGGCCGCGCGGCCCGCCACAGCAGGGCGTCGAGCTCGTCGGTCTTGCCGGGCCGGTGCGGGTCGCCGCCACGCTGCTCAGACAGGCGCAGCATGGTGTCGCGGTCATAGCCGGACTCGTAGCCGAACTGCGGCGTGGCGTCCGCCCGGTAGTAGATGTCCGGGTATTCGCCGTCGACGACGTACGCCGCCCCCGACGCCAGCATTTTCTCGACGAGTTCGACGACTTCGGGAATCGCCTGGGTAGCCGGAACGTACTCGCGCGGCGGCAGTACCCGCAGCGCCGCCATGTCCTCGCGGAAACGCGCGACCTCGCGATCGCCGAGCTCACGCCAGTCGACATTGTCGCGGTCGGCGCGCTCAAACAACGGATCGTCAACGTCGGTGACGTTCTGCACATAGTGCACGTCGTGACCCAGATCCAGCCACAGCCGATAGACCAGGTCGAACGCCAGATAGGTGGCCGCGTGACCCAGATGGGTTGCGTCGTAGGGAGTGATCCCGCAGACGTACATGGTGGCGGTCGACCCGGCCGCCACCGGGCGCACCTGCCGGTCAGAGGTGTCATACAGCCGCAGTTCCGGGCCACGTCCCGGCACCACCGGAACCTGTGCGGAAGGCCATGACTGCATGCCCTCGACTTTAGGCCCGCCGACGATGCGGGCCGGAACGGCCTGAAGAGGAGGCGGGCAATCAGACCCCGTCGCGTGGAATCAACGCCACTCCTGGCGGATGGCGCCGAGCAGGATCGGCGCCAGCTCGGCGCGGCACATCACGAAGTCGGGCAGGTACGGGTCGAGTTGGTTGTAGCGCAGCGGCGAGCCGTCGAGCCTCGATGCGTGCATGCCGGCGGCCATCACCACCCCGGCCGGCGCTGCCGAATCCCATTCCCATTGGCCGCCTGCGTGCACATAGGCGTCGACTTCACCGTCGATGAGGGCCATCGCCTTGGCGCCCGCCGAGCCGATCGCTACGGGCTGAATAGCCAGCGTCTGCCGCATGCGGTGCAACACTGCGGGCGGCCGAGTGGCGCTGACGGCTATCCGGATCGTGCTCGGAACGCCGACGCGCGCCGCGTCGGCGGTCACGGTGTCGCTGCGGTACACCGTGTTCTGACGGGCCGGCAGCGCCACCGCCGCGTCGGTGATCTCACACTGGCCGTCGGTGGGCCGCTGCCACAGCGCGATGTGTACGGCCCAGTCGTCGCGGCCCGGCGTGGAGAACTCGCGGGTGCCGTCCAACGGGTCGATGATCCACACCCGGTCGTGCTTCAGCCGGACCAGGTCGTCGTAGGCTTCCTCACTGAGCACTGCATCGCCCGGCCGCTCGGCCCGAAGCCGCCACAACAATAGGGCGTTCGCCAGGCTGTCGCCTGCATCGCCGAGCGCCCAGGGATGGCCGAAACCGATCTCGTCGCGCACCTTCAGCAACAACTGCCCCGCGTCGGCGGCGAGGTCGGCAGCGAGCGCGGCGTCTGTCAGGTCGGACGGGTCATCCCTCTTGTCATGGGGGGCCGGGCTCACCGCATCAGTATCGCCGACGGCGGCCGGGCACACCCTGTGAGTGCCGCCGGCCTAGAACGCCGGCCACGGAATCGGACGATGCCGGTTCGGTCCCGGCATGACCGGATTGTCCAGCAACGCGCACGCACGCCTGCGCAGCGCCGTGATTTCGGCACGGGTGATGTGCCCGGCCAGCCCGTCGCCAAGCGAGCCGCTGAGGGCCTCGACGAGCCCGGCAACCGACTCCAGCGTTTCGTCGTCGACGGGCTTGCCGGCCCAGCCCCACAACACTGTGCGCAGCTTGTTCTGCACGTGCAGACACACCCCGTGGTCGACCCCGTAGACATTGCCGTCGAGGCCGAACAGGATGTGGCCGCCCTTGCGGTCAGCGTTGTTGATCAGCACGTCGAGCACCGCCATCCGCCGCAGTCCGACGTAGTCGGCGTGCATCAGGATCACCTCGTCGCCGACGTAGTCGTAGGCCCGCAGCACCGGCAGATAGCCCGGCTGCAGTTTGCCGACGGGAAACAGGTCGATCAGGTCCGGCCCCGGTCTGGGATCGGAGTCGGCCGCGTCACCGGGTTGCTGCACCCACAGCTGCAGCATGCCGGGACCCGCCGGCCCTTCGCGAATCACCGTGTAGGGCACGATGTTCCACCCCAACTGCGTCGACACCAGGTACGCACCGAGTTCGCGGCCGGCCAGAGTTCCGTCGGGGAAATCCCACAGCGGCGCTTCCCCGGAAACGGGCTTGTAGACGCAGTGCACGGTGCATTCGCCGAGCGTCGATTCGCACAAAAAGGTGGCGTTACTGGCCGAGCGGATGCGTCCGAGGACCGTCAGCTCGCCGTTCCGCAGCACCTCACGGTCGTCAGATCTCGGGTTCATCATCAGGCCCGAGCAGCACGCTGCGCCTATAGCCGTTGGTGCGCGCGCAGATGTGGCCCTCAGGGTCCAACGGTTCGTCGCACAGCGGGCACGGCGGGCGTCCCGCTGAGATAACGCGATTGGAGCGTGTGGCGAACTGCCGCGCCGACTCCGGCGTCAAGAACACTCGCACCGCGTCGGGACCCTCCTCGGTGTCGTCGAGCACCACCGACGCGTCGAACTCAGCGTCGGTGACGGCCAGCAACTCGACCACCACGGTTTGCGCCTCCGAATCCCAGCCCAGGCCCATGGTCCCAACCCGAAATTCGGCATCCACGGGCGTGACCAACGGGTTCAGGTCCTCGATCTCGGTGGGCTCCGGAGGGACCGGCGTGCCGAACCTGCGATTCACCTCGAGCAGCAACGCACCGATGCGTTCTGCAAGCACCGCGACCTGCTGCTTCTCCAATATCACCGACACCACCCGGGAATCGTGCACCGCTTGTATGTAGAAGGTGCGATTTCCAGGCTGGCCAACGGTCCCGGCCACGAAGCGGTCGGGTGTGCGAAAGACATGAATTGCGCGGGCCATGGCACTTCCAAAATACCGGCAGTTGCCATCGCCGTGCGATCCGATTACGGCCCCGATTATGGCGGGCAGCAGAATCAGTCCGTGGAGCCGCCGACCACCGCGTCACTTGACGGCACTGCCGTCGGCTCCTCCTTGGACTCACCGTCCGTCTTCGCCTTTGGCTCGTCCTTCGGCGGCGGCCCGGCCCGCAATGGGGCGGACAGCCGCGGACCGGTGTGGTTGACGTGCAACACAAACGGCCGCAGTTCGGTGTAACGGATCACACTCACCGACCCCGGGTCGGCGGTGACACGCTGGAACCCGTCCAGATGCATGCCGTAGGCGTCGGCGACAACCGACTTGATGACGTCACCGTGAGTACAGGCCACCCATAGCGCGTCGCCGCCGTGCGCTCCCCCATGTTCCAAGGCCAACCGCCGATCGTGTTCACGCACGGCTGCTACGGCGCGCGCCTGCACCTGCGCCAAACCTTCACCGCCGGGGAACACCGCCGCGCTGGGATGGGCCTGCACCACCCTCCACAACGGTTCGCTTGCCAACTCGCCGATTTTGCGGCCCGTCCATTCCCCGTAGTCCACTTCGGCGAGCCTGTCGTCGATGAGCGGCTCGAGGCATAGCGCTTCGGCGAGCGGTGCGAGCGTGCGCCGGCACCGCAGCAGCGGCGAACTGACCAGCGCCCGGATCGGCAGATCGCCGATCCGATCGATTAGCCCGGTGGCCTGGTCACGGCCCTTGTCGTCGAGGTCGACGCCCTCGGAACGACCAGCCAGAATGCCCGAGGTGTTGGAGCTGGAGCGGCCGTGCCGTAACAAAATGACCGTCATGCGGCGGCGCCCAACCACCAAGACATCGCCGGAACCGCACTCACGCCCACGACCGTACCTGGTGTGGATGGTCGCTATCGGACGTGACTAGCGCGAAACCGGCACCGCTTGCGCGACCGAGTCGCGTACGGCCGCGGTCAGGCTGCGCTCGTCGGTGAGGTCAATGTCGACCAAGCCGCGGACAGCGGTGGCGACCACCTCGTCAGCCTGCGGAACTGGCCCAGCCAGGCGCGGCCGGTAAACCTCGACGACGAGTGATCCGTGCTCGATGTGGAAAGAAAAACTGCATCCACCACCGACTTGTCCGTACCCGCTGGCGAAGATTCCTGTCGACATGTCTTCGACAGCAAACTCATTCTGTGCGATATGACGGTCAGCGGTGACGGCCATGAAGCGACCATACCTCGCCAGTACGACTCGGTGCAGGCGACATGGCCGCAATGGATGCGAAATCGTTACTTAGAATTCGAATGCCATGTTCGTTGCACGAGGGATGGTAATTGCTGTCACGCCATAGAGGTCACACACTGGCAGCTCGCCGCGGCTTGTTTGGCCTTCTGCTTTTGCTGGCGGGGGCCGCGGGATGCTCATCGAATCCGCTTGTTACCGCGCCGCCCACGATCGAGCCGGCACGGGCGGCCGTGTCGCCGCCGGTGTCGCAGAACCCGGCCGGTGCAGTGCGGCCGCTGGCCGCCCGCGCCAGGGCGGCGGTCTTCGATAGCGGCACGCACCGATTGGCGGTCCTTTCGCCCGGCGCCGATTCGGCGGCGCCCGCCAGTATCACCGTGGTCGGTGACCCACAGGCCGCGCCGCGTGACTCGCCACGCGTTGTGGTCCTGCCGGGACCGGCGACCGCGTTGACCGCTGACGGCCGCGGCACGGTCTACGTGTCTGCCCGTGGCGGCTACTTCGTCGTCGACCTGTCCACCGGACACACGGCACAAGTGAATGTCGCCGGGGCGCAGCAGGCCGAATTCACCGCGGTCGCGCAACGCGCCGACGGCAAGCTGGTGCTGGGCAGCGCCGACGGGGCCGTCTACATCCTTGCCTCGCAGGCGCCGCGCGGCGTTAGCACCGCGACCGTCGGCAGCCGAAACAAGATCTTCGCGCGCGTTGATTGGCTTGTGACGCAAGGAAATACCGCGGTTGTTCTGGACCGGGGGCAAACTTCGGTGACGACGATCGCGGCCGACGGTCATGCCCAACAGGCGCTGCGGGCCGGCGAAGGAGCAACCACCATGGCCGCCGATCCGCTGGGCCGGGTCTTGGTCGCCGATACCCGCGGCGGCCAACTGCTGGTGTACGGCATCGACCCGCTGATCTTGCGGCAGGCCTACCCGGTGCCGCAGGCACCATACGGGTTGGCCGGCTCCCGCGAGTTGACCTGGGTATCACAGACCGCTTCCAATATCGTCATTGGTTACGATCTGTCCACCGGAATCCCCGTCGAAAAGGTACGTTACCCAACCGTGCAGCAACCGAACTCACTGGCTTTTGACGAAGCGTCGGACACCTTGTACGTGGTGTCGGGGTCGGGTGCGGGAGTCCAGGTCATCGAGCACGCGGCGGGTAACCGTTGACGGCGCCGCGCAGGAGTCAGCTGCCCGTGGGCTGGGACACCGAGATGTCCGACGAATATGAGTGGGTGCCATTGCGCCTGCCGCCGGAAATGACCCGCGTCAGTGCGTCCATCCGGTTGTCCATCGAGGCCGAATTTCGTGGTTGGGAGCTGACCCGGGTGCGACTTTATACCGACGGCAGTAGACGAGTGTTGTTGCGCCGCAAGAAATCTCGCCTGGACGGTGCGACGTCCAATGGGCGGCGGCCCGACCAGCCGGAACTGTGACGCCTGCCCAACCCCGCGAAGGCAATCACCGGGTGTATGGCCTAGTGCGACGGCTGCTTTTTCTGGTCCCGCCCGAGCGCGTTCATACGCTGGTGTTCGCCGTTCTGCGCGGCGTCACGGCCGTCGCCTTGGTGCGGCGGTTGTTGCACCGGCTGCTCGGCCCGACTGATCCGGTGCTGGCCAGCACGGTGTTCGGGGTGCGCTTCCCGGGACCGCTCGGGCTGGCCGCCGGCTTCGACAAGGACGGGCTAGGGATACTCACCTGGGGTGCGTTGGGTTTCGGCTACGCGGAGGTCGGCACCGTCACCGCGCATACCCAGCCCGGCAACCCGGCTCCGCGCATGTTCCGGCTGTCCGCCGACCGGGCCCTGCTGAACCGGATGGGGTTCAACAATCTCGGTGCGGGCGCGCTGGCGATCCAGCTTGCGCGTCACCGGCCCGAGATACCGATCGGCGTCAACATCGGCAAGACGAAGACAACCCCGGCCGCCAACGCCATCGACGACTACCGAGCGAGCGCCAGGCTGGTCGGCCCGCTGGCGTCCTACCTCGTGGTCAACGTCAGCTCGCCGAACACGCCCGGGTTGCGTGATCTGCAGGCGGTCGAGTCGCTGCGGCCCATCTTGTCGGCCGTCCTTGCGGAGACTTCCACACCGGTGCTGGTGAAGATCGCGCCGGACATTTCCGATTCCGAGGTCGACGACATCGCGGACCTGGCTGTCGAGCTGGGCCTGGCCGGGATCATCGCCACCAACACCACCGTGTCACGAGAGGGGCTGAAGACACCGGGGATCGACAAGCTGGGCGCCGGCGGCATCTCCGGGTCGCCCGTGGCGCGCCGCGCTGTCGAGGTGCTGCGCCGGCTCTATGACCGGGTCGGCGATCGCTTGGTGCTGATCAGCGTCGGGGGCATTGAAACCGCCGACGACGCGTGGGAGCGGATTACCGCGGGCGCGTCGCTGCTACAGGGTTATACCGGCTTCATCTATGGAGGAGGCCTGTGGCCCAAGCACATTCACGACGGCATTGCGCGTCGGCTGCACGACGGCGGGTTCGCCTCACTCAGCGATGCGGTCGGCTCGGCAGCGCCCAAACCGGGAACGCAGGCGGGTTAGGCCGCTCCATCGTCCTCGTCGTTATCGTCGTCGGCGAGGAGCTTTTCGGGGTGGTGGAACGTGTTTACGCGAGGCTGACCGCGGTCGAGGTGAGGCGGCGGTATCCATTCGATGTCGCCGTTGGCCCGTTTTCGGGTGGTCCAGCCGCCGGGTTCGACCAGAGGATGGTCGGGACCGCAGGCCAGGGTCAGCTTGTTGATGTCGGTGCAGTGCGTGGTTGACCAGTCCTCGACATGGTGAACTTCACACCAGTACCCCGGCATATCGCAGCCCGGACGTGTGCAGCCACGATCCTTGGCGTACAGGACAATTCGTTGGCCTGGTGAGGCGAGCCGTTTGGTGTGATACAGCGCGATGGCCTTGGCGTTGTCGAAGATCGCCAGGTAGTGGTGGGCGTGGCGGGCCATGCGGATCACGTCGCTCATGGGCAATCGGGTGCCTCCGCCGGTGACGCCCTTACCGGCTGCCGCGTCGAGCTCTTTCAGAGTGGTCGACACGATGATGGTGGCCGGTAGCCCGTTGTGCTGTCCTAGTTCTCGACTAGCCAGCACCGCCCGCAGGGCCGCGTTGAGGCCATCATGGTTGCGCTGGGCCGGTGTGCGGGTATCGCGCTGAACGGCGTCATCTCCGGGTGGGCCATCAACGACAGGGGTGTCGTCCTCGGGATTGCACATGCCAGGGGTGGCCGTCTTGGCCAGCACCGATTCCAGTGTGGCGCGCGCTTCGGGAGTCAGCCAGCCGCGCAGCTGCGACATCCCATCCAGGCCCTGCTTGCCTAGGGTCAGGCCGCGACGACGGGCACGGTCTTCGTCGGTGTAGGTGCCGTCGGGATTGAGGCAATCAGCGAGCCCGTAGGCCAAGCCAGCGACTTGGTCGGGGCGAAACCGGGTAGCCAGCTCGGCCAGATGCTTTTCGGCGCATTCTCGGGTCTCAATGTCCACCGAGCACGGCAGCTGGGTGAAAAACCGCCGGATCACCTGCACGTGGCCGGCCCCGATCTCTCCGTCGTGCTGGGCCGCGGCGGTCGCGGTCAACAGCGGCGGCAACCATTCGCCGGTCAGCGCGCGGCGCGGCCCCAAATCGGCGGCCTCAGCGACCCGCCGGCCGGCTTCGCCGCGGGTGATGCGTAGCCGGTCGGCCAGCACGTGCGAGAGCTTGCCGCCCAGCTCGGTGGAGTCGGACTGCTCGGCGAGCTGATTGATCAACGCGTGCCCCGGCACCCGCAGCCGCCGAGTTTCGTGTTCGAGCCGCTCCAGCAATGCCAGCCGCTCCGGGGTTGTCAAAACATCAAACGAATCCCCGATTACTCGGGACACCGCCGCGCGCAGCGCGTCGAAATCCTCCTGGATCTCTTCACGGCTACTCGAATGCATGTTCGAATACTATCGCGGCACAGTGACAAAACGCCGATACCCTAAAACCAGAGAAAGAGAAGTGGCGCAAGTGATTTGATCGGCCCCGGTCTCTCGCCGATCCAAGAGCCGACTGCGGCCGACGACGACGCATGCGCGAACTAGGTCGGCTGCTGATCGGTGTCGGGGTGCCGCACGAACGGGCTGGTCAACTCATACTTGACCGCCGCCAACTTACCTCTCACGAACTCCCATCGTTGCAGCAACGCCCACAGCTCCGAAGTCGTCAGTGCATCAAAAGACAACTCGGAGCAACGACGCTGCGCCGCCTCGAGTTCGTCGAAAACTGCGTCGATGTGACGAGCACTTGTAGAACTCATGCTCGAATGATGGCGCCGCCGACCGACAACCCGAGGAGCCCGGCTACGTCTGTCCTACTTCTGTTCGTAGGTGCCGTGGATGACCGCTCGCGCTATCGCATGCTGGAACAGGTTGAATCCGAGGTAAGCCGGACTGGCGTCCTCGCTGAGATCCAGCTTTTCGACATCCACGGCATGCACCGCGACGTAGTAACGGTGCACGCCGTGGCCCGGAGGCGGCGCGGCGCCGATGTAGCGGCGCATCCCGGCGTCGTTGACCAGCGTCAGCGCGCCGCCCGGTAGTTCACTGCCTTCGCCCGCACCGGCAGGCAATTCGGTGACGTCGGCCGGCAGGTTGGCCACCGCCCAGTGCCAGAACCCGGACGCCGTCGGGGCGTCGGGGTCGTAGACAGTGACGGCGAAGCTGCGGGTTCCCTCGGGGAATCCCGACCAGCGCAGCTGTGGGCTGACATCTTCCCCGCCCGCACCCATGATTCCGCTGACTTGGGGCTTCGCCAGCGGCTGGCCGTCGGTAATCGAGTCAGAGGTCAGGGTGAACGTCGGCAGCTTCGGCAACGAGGCGTACGGGTCAGGCGGGGTGCTCATAAGCAATCCTCTCGTGTGTCGTCCTGGTTTTCTCCAACTAGCTTTTCTTCAATTAGCAGTGTGTCAGGAAGTGGGCCAGCACATCGGTGCCAAACCTTAGTGCGTCGATGGGTACCCGCTCATCGACGCCATGGAACAGCGCGGTGAAATCCAAGTCCGGCGGCAACCGCAGCGGGCTGAAGCCAAAGCAGCGAATACCCAAGCGCGCGAAGGATTTCGCGTCGGTACCGCCGGAGAGCATATAGGGCACCGTGCGGCCGTCCGGATCAAGCGCCAGCACCGCGGCGTTCATGGCATCGACCAGGTCGCCGTCGAAGCTGGTCTCGTAAGACGAATAGTCCCTGATCCACTCGCGAGTCACGCCCGGGCCGATCAGCGCGTCGACCTCGGCCTCGAACGCCGCCTTGCGGCCCGGAAGTATTCGGCAGTCCACCACCGCTTCCGCGGTCGCCGGAACGACGTTGGCCTTGTACCCGGCCTTGAGCATCGTCGGATTTGCGGTGTCGTGCAGCACGGCCTTCAGCATGCGAGCCATCGGGCCAAGCTTTTCGATCGCTCCCTCCAGGTCAGCCGACTCGGTGTCGAACGTGAGCCCGGTCTCCTCGCTGACAGCAGACAGGAACTGGGCGACCGTATCCGTCAGCACGAGGGGAAAGCGGTGGCGGCCCAGTCGGGCAACCGCCTCGGCAACAGCCGTGACGGCGTTCTGGTCGTGCACCATCGAGCCGTGTCCCGCCGGGCCCCGGGCGGTAAGTTTCATCCATGACAGCCCCTTCTCGGCCGTCTCGATCAAGTAGAGCCGACGCTCTCCCCCGTCGCGACGAGGCACGGTCAGGGAGAACCCGCCCACTTCACCGATCGCCTCGGTGACGCCAGCGAACAGATCGGGCCGGTTGTCTACCAGCCAATGCGCCCCGTAGGCACCGCCGTGCTCTTCGTCGGCAACGAATGCGAACACCAAATCGCGTGGCGGCACGATACCGGCCCGCTTCAACTGCCGGGCGACCACGATCATCATGCCGACCATGTCCTTCATATCGACCGCGCCACGGCCCCAGACAAAGCCGTCTTCGACCGCGCCGGAAAACGGGTGCACACTCCATTCGGCCGGCTCGGCCGGTACGACATCGAGATGCCCATGGATCAGCAGTGCACCGCGCGAGCTGTCCGCGCCCGCGAGGCGGGCGAACAGGTTGCCGCGGCCGGGTGCACCGGATTCGACGTATTCCGTCTGATAGCCGACCTCGGCGAGCTGCTCGGCGATCCACTGCGCACACTCGGCCTCGCCCTGCGTCGTCTCGGGTTCGCCGGTGTTGGTCGTATCGAACCGAATCAACCTGCTGACAACCTCGACCACATCATCGCTTGGGTTGGATGGAACCTCGGTCGCCCCTCTCTCAATGGTCACAACCACCTTTCCTACCACTGCCACGACCGCGAGGCTCGGCGGCTGAGCGCCGAGGCGGCTCAGCAGCTGGGTTGGGAACGCGCGGGGCTATCCGATAGCCTTAGCTGCCAACCCATGCTGGTTTGGCCTTGTCCGAGTGGCGGAATGGCAGACGCGCTAGCTTGAGGTGCTAGTGCCCTACTAATGGGCGTGGGGGTTCAAGTCCCCCCTCGGACACCCTGTGACGAGTCGGGTCATGGGTTACACATGAGTCGCGCCATCGGTTACAGATTCCCCGGCCATCGGCCGGGTCTGTGAGTGTCAACTTATGCCGTGATAGCGGCTGGGACGGCAACCGGTTGGTCGTCGGCGGTGTTCCCGGTTACAAGTGCTGTGTCCTCGTCGGATTTCGGTGTCACCGTGCTCGATCAGCTCTGTATGTTATGTCTTACGGCCTTAACTGAGGGAGCGTGGGAGGATCCGGATTTCCCTTATGGCTCGGTACGAAAGGGCAGTCATTGCAGCCCATGCGACCCGCTGATGGCGAGGTTCCGGATTCGCTGGAGCTCCTGAACGGGCACCGTGTAGGGGTGTGGCGGTTCGGTTCCGTCGGCGGGTGGCCGCTGGTGTGGTGCCACGGTGGACTGAGTTGTGGTCAGGACGCCAAGTTGTTGGATGTTGCCGGTCGACGATGCGGCGCCGACATCTTCGCGATTGACCGGCCAGGAATCGGACGCAGCGACGCCTGGGGTGTGGCCTCGATCGCCCAGTGGCCGCAAACCGTCGAGCAGGTCGCTGACCAGCTTCGCCTGGGTGAGTTCGCGGTTGCCGGGTGGTCGGCCGGAGGCCCGTATGCGTTGGCGTGCGCGGCCGCGATGCCGCAGCGGGTGCGTGCCGCGGCCACCCTTGCGGGCATGGCTCCCCTCGAGCACGCTCGCGACGTCGTTGAGTTGGGGTTGTGGGCCGACGTGCTCCTGATCCCGGCGGCGCGGTGGTGGCCTCGCGCCGCTGCTGGACTGCTGCGGTTGGCGCGACACGTACCGGACCGCTTTTTGGCCTGGCAGATCCTGTGGTCGGCGGGAAACAGGGATCGGGCAGCGCTTGAACGGACGCATCGGTGGTTGCTGGCGTCACTTCGTGAAGCGACCAAAGGCGGTGTGAGCGGAACGGTAGACGATTACCGCCGCTTTGGTGGCTCGTGGGGTTTCGACCTTGGCCGGGTCCGGCGATTGGTCACCGTCTGGCAGGGAGAGCAGGACACCCTGATACCGATGAATCACGCCCGTCGCCTGGCCAATGCGCTGCCCAGTAGCGCGCTGAGAGTGGTTCCGTCGACGGGGCACTACCTTCCAGCGGTCATCGCCGACGTAGTACTCGAAGATCTCGCGCCCTAGTCCGCCGACGCGAGGAAGGCGACACGTCCTGCATGAAGTTGGGACTCCGCATGCGGAGGTCGTCGTCGGCTTCCTGTGCGAGCTCGTGGCAGGCTGACTGCGGCCCCACGGGGACGGGTGTGCGTGACCATGCCGCCCGGATTCGAAGCGGTCGGACAGGTCTCCGCCGACTTTCACCAGGTCAGCGACGATGAGGTTCGCGAGCTGCTCAATACGCCAACCCATTGAGCGCGCTAAAGGCCCTGAAAGGCCGGTAAAAAGTATTACTTGGCCGGTTCGTCGCCACGGCCGTCTGCCGGTACCGTCGACTCCTCGGTCGCGTCGGTGCCGACTTCCTCCGTGGATTCGTAGACACCAGTGGCACCCTCGTCCAGGCCCTGATCCGGGACTTCCTCGGGGTAGTCGACGTAGGCCTCTTCGTCGGCCGTGGCCTCCTCTTCGTCATGGTCTTCGCCGCCCACGTCACGTCGCTGCCGTTCCCGCACTGCGTCGATGATCAACAGCACCACGCCCAGGACGCTGGCGCCGATGCATACCCACGCCACCAGCTCGTTGCTTGTGACGACCGCGAACACCAACGCGACAAGCCCGATCAGGGCCAACACCAGCGCAATGATGAGCATCAGTCATCCTCCAGCCGACGAGCGGGACTGTCAGGTCTTGTGCAGGTCTAGTGTGCCAACCTTGAAGCCCGGCGAGTGTCCGGCCTGTGTCTGCCTAGTTGTTACCCCGATTGAATTGGTCGAACCCGCCGGCTTCGGCACTGGAGTCGACCGGTGCCGCCGATCCGCGCTGGCCGAGTTCCTCGAGCTGAGATTCCAGGTAGGTCTTGAGTCGGGTGCGGTACTCGCGTTCGAAGGTACGTAGCTGCTCGAGGCGGCCTTCCAGCACGGTGCGCTGCTGGTTGATGGTTCCCATGATCTCGGAATGCTTGCGTTCGGCGTCGGCCTGCAGGGCGTCGGCCTTCTCCTGGGCCTGGCGCAACTGGGTCTCGGACCGGGTTTGGGCATCGGAGAGCATCGCGTCGGCGCGTTGCCGGGCCTCGGTGACCGTGGTCTCCGCGGTGTGACGGGCCTCGCTGACGATTTGCTCGGCGTTCGCGTGAGCATCGGCCAGCATCTTTTCCGATTCGGCCTTGGCGGTGCTGGTGAGCCGGTCGGCGGTGTCTTGCGCCAGGGTCAGCACCCGAGCGGCCTTTATGGCCTGTTCCTCGTTGGTTCCGGTGGCAGCCGCGGCCCGTGCCGCCTTGGCCGCCTCTGGTTCGGGGACAGGAATCGCCGCGGTGGGCGCAGCGGCGGCGGCCGGAGCGCCGCCACCGGCGGCCAGCTCGCGGTCCAGCTCCGCGATCCGTTGACCCAGATCGGTGTTCTCTTCGATGAGCCGCGTCAGCTCGGCTTCCACCAAATCGAGGAAGGCGTCGACCTCGTCTTCGTTGTAACCCCGCTTGCCGATCGGCGGCTTACTGAACGCCACATTGTGGACGTCGGCTGGTGTAAGCGGCATTGTTTCGTCCCCTCAAGTTCCTGTCAAACGTTCTGGAAAGTGTAGAATGCAGTGCTAGCCGTCGTGCAACTGCCGTCCATCCTGTCACACCAGACGCGACCGTTGCTGATTAGGCCAATAAATGAGAACCGATTTCAAACATTGAGACCAATAGAATCCCAAACCCTAGAATTTTTAAATCGCGCGCCCCAAACCGACGCTAAAAAGTGGCCGAACCGTCGCCCCGCTGGAACGTAGCTCACGCCGCGGCGCCGAACGCCAGTTGCATGCCGATGAACGCGACCAGCAGCAGCACCATGATGGACAGGTCGAAACGGACCGCCCCGATGGTGAGTTGCGGGATGAGCCGGCGTAACAGTTTCACCGGCGGATCGGTGATCGACATGATGATTTCCAGGATCACCACGGTGATACCGGTGGGATGCCAGTCACGGCTGAACGAGCGGATGAACTCAACGACGACCCGAGCGATGAGCAACAGCCAAAAGATGAACAGCGCAAACCCAAGGATCTGAAAGAACAGCACCAACTGAGAGCCCCGACCTTACCGATGAGATGTCAAACGCCGCGCGCTGGCGCGGCGCTTGCCAGCGTACCGACTCGGAGTACCCGGGCACATCTCGCGTGGCCCTCGTCGCGAGTCGAAGTCGGCGACCAACCGCCGCTATAGAGCGGGGCGGATATGTCTATTGGTAAGCGTAAAAGCCGGTTTCGGCGATCCGGCGACGCTCCTCCGGGGACACATCGACGTCGGCGGGCGACAGCAGGAAGACCTTGGTCGCGACCTTGTCGAAGGAGCCGCGCAAGGCGAAGGCCAAGCCGGCCGCGAAGTCGACCAGCCGCTTTGCGTCGGCGTTGTCCATCGACACCAGATCCATGATGACCGGGGTGCCGTCGCGGAACCGCTCCCCGATGGTGCGGGCCTCACTGTAATCCTTGGGCCGCAGCGTGGTGATCTTCGACAGCGGATGGCCCTCTTCGAACATCATCGCCATCCGGCGCGGATCCATCGCCAGCGCTCCGCGGGTGGAGTTGCGCAACCACGACCCGAAACGCGGCCTGCTCATCTCGGACCGGTCGAACTCGCGGGGATGGACGGGACTGTAACGAGGCTCCTCCCCGTAACCGCCGCGGTAACTACTGGGCGACGGGTAGTCGGCGGGCTCACCGCGCGGATCGTCGTAGTCGCGCCCTTCGTAGCGGCCATACCCGTCGTCGAAGCGGGGCCGGGGGAAGCCGCGGGAGGGAGCGCGGTCGTCGTAATACTCGTCTTCGTACTCGTCCATCGGGGCCATACCGAAATAGGCCTTGACTTTGTGCAGTGTGCTCATTGCGTTGACCCTTCTAGCCCCTGGGAGTTCTGTTGTTGGTGATGAAAGTGTTACTACAGTGACTACTTACGGTGACGGTAGCCGCCGAGGGCCCAATAGCGCGGTACCGACACGCACACACGTCGAACCGTGTTTGACGGCAATTTCGAAATCGTCGGACATTCCGGCAGACAGACCGACCGCATTCGGATGCGATTCGAGCACCCGGAGGTGCTCTGCTCGCAGCCGGTCAAACGCCTGGTCAGGGCTCCAGTCCAGCGGCGGGATACCCATCAACCCGACCAGTTCGAGGTTTTTCGACTCCTCGACCTGCTCGCACACCTGGTCGATTGCCGCCGGCGCCGAAATGTCGACGCCGCCGCGAGACACGTCGCCGTCGAGGCTGATCTGGACGTAGACCCGCAGCGGGTCGGTGCGACGGCCCTCGGACAGCGCCACGGACACCCCCCGATCAAGCGCGGTCACCAGATGCGAGCTGTCCACTGAGTGAGCGGTGTGTGCCCAGTGGGCTACTGATCGAGTCTTGTTCCGCTGGATGTGGCCCACCATGTGCCAGCGCATGCCCGGCAAGTCCGCCCGCGGAGAAGCCGCCAATAGCCGGGCTACTTCAGCCACCTTCGCCGACGCTTCCTGGTCGCGCGATTCGCCGACGGCCCGGCACCCTAATCGGGACAAAATCACCACATCGGTTGCGGGAAAGAATTTGGTAATCGGCAGAAGTTCGATTTCGGCGACGTTGCGACCCGCCGCTTCCGCGGCCGCCGCAAGTCGCGAGCGCACGGCCGCCAACGCATGCGTCAATTGTGATTCGCGGTCTCCCCCGGCTGGCATGTCCACCGCCATGGCGGTCACTCCATCCAGACCAGCGAGGCCAGCCGCCCCGTCGGCGCGTCGCGGCGATGACTGAACAATGTCGAGTCAGCCACCGTGCAGCGCGGATCGATGTCGATTGACGTGACACCCAAATCCCGGAGCTGGCAAGCGATTCCGGCCCGAAGGTCGAGTCCGGGAGTTCCGGCCGCGGTGGTGGTGCGGCTGCCCGGCAACGCCGCCTCGACCCCGTCGGCCATCGCCGCGGGCACCTCGTAATTGCGACCGCTGACCGCGGGACCCAGTAGAGCCGAGATGTCGTCGGCGTGCGCGCCCAGCGCCAGCATCGCCTCCACCGCGCGCGCCACCACCCCCCGTTGCGCACCGACGCGACCGGCGTGCACCGCCGCGACCACCCCGGCGCGCGCGTCGGCCATCAACACCGGTACGCAGTCGGCCGTCACCACCGCCAGCGCCAGTCGCGGCGCGCTCGTCACCAACGCGTCGGTGTCGTCGACCGCAGTGGCACGCGGCTCGTCGACCACCTCGACTCGATCGCCGTGGACCTGGTTCATCCAAACCACGCGGTCGGCGCCCAGGCCGACCGCGGCGGCCAGGCGGGCCCGGTTAGCGGCGACCGCCGCCGGGTCATCACCGACATGGTCGCCCAGGTTGAAACTGTCGAACGGTGGCACCGAGACACCGCCCGCGCGGGTAGTGGTCACCCGCCGGATGTGAACGCTCACGTGACCAGTATCGGAGAAACCGTGTCGGACAGACGGCCCCGACACGTCCGGCCGGGGTCGGAGGGTCAAGGCCCAGTTCATTGGGGAGCCTCAGCGGCGCATGAACGGCGGCACGTCGACGTCGTCGTCATCGCCGCCGATATTCAGGGTGGCGCCGTTGGTCGGCAGCGGCACGCTGACGGCGTCGACAGGCTCGAACAACGTCGAGGTGAGCTTGCCGGCCTTCGCCGACTCGATTCTGTGCGCCCCGCCGGTACTGCCTCCTGCGGCGGTTCCGACGACCGGCTTGCGGCCAGGTCCGGCGGCCTCGAAGCCCGCCGCGATGACGGTGACGCGCACCTCGTCGCCCAGCGAGTCGTCGATGACGGTGCCGAAAATGATGTTGGCGTCTTGATGGGCGGCGTCCTGCACCAGGGAAGCCGCTTCGTTGATCTCGAACAAGCCCAGGTCACTACCGCCGGCGATCGACATCAGGACGCCCTGGGCTCCCTCCATCGACGCTTCCAGCAGCGGCGAGTTGATCGCGATCTCGGCGGCCTTGAGCGAGCGCCCTTCGCCCCGGGCGGAGCCGATGCCCATCAGCGCGGTACCGGCACCGGACATGATGCCTTTGACGTCGGCGAAGTCGACGTTGATCAGTCCCGGCGTGGTGATCAGGTCGGTGATGCCCTGCACGCCGTTGAGCAGCACCTCGTCGGCGCTGCGGAACGCATCCATCAGGGATACCGCGGCGTCGCCCATCTGCAGCAGCCGGTCGTTGGGGATCACGATCAGCGTGTCGCAGCTCTCCCGCAACGCGCCGATGCCGTTTTCGGCCTGATTGCTGCGCCGCTTGCCCTCGAACGAGAACGGCCGGGTGACCACACCGACGGTCAACGCGCCCAGCTTGCGGGCGATGCTGGCGACGACCGGCGCCCCACCGGTGCCGGTCCCGCCCCCTTCGCCGGCGGTGACGAACACCATGTCCGCCCCGCGCAGCAGCTCTTCGATCTCGTCCTTGGCGTCGTCGGCGGCCTTACGCCCGACTTCCGGGTCCGCCCCGGCGCCCAGGCCACGCGTCGAGTCGCGGCCGACGTCGAGCTTGACGTCGGCATCGCTCATCAGCAGTGCCTGCGCATCGGTGTTGATCGCGATGAACTCCACGCCCTTGAGTCCCTGCTCGATCATCCGGTTCACGGCGTTGACGCCGCCGCCACCGATACCCACAACCTTGATGACGGCCAGGTAGTTATGCGGGGGGGTCATCATTCGTCTTCCTCCCTAGTGGGACTCGGTTCCTCCCGGACGGGGCGGATTTCCGTCTGGCAAACCCTCAACCTCAACCATAGGCTTAGAGTTATGTCAAGTAGTTCCGCGCAACCAGAACGGTATGGGCACGGCGCGCCCTAACCCCGCAGGCGCGCCGTAGCGCGGCGCGCAAATTTTTGGGTGATTTTTCGCCTCGAGACCTACAGCGGGTGCCATCAAAGCCACATCCGGCACACGACGTGACGAAAGTCGCTACTTCACCGTCGGCAGATCGGGGCTCGAGACGTCGTAGGTCCGTCCGGGCTGCGTCAACAGCGCGGCGAGCTTTTCGGCCTTCTCGTCGGTGCGGTCGGTTGTCCCCCAGATCACCACTCGCCCATCTGCCAGCGTGAGGGTGATCGAGGCAACCGACGGGGCCGCGATCCGGCCGACCTGGCCCGCGACTTCGGGGCGCAGCGCGGTCAGCACCTGCAGCGCGGCCTTGGTCGCCGGGTCGTTCGGACCGGGATTGGCGACATCGAGGTAGGGCAGCGCCGGTGGCGGCGGCGCAGTTGCGAAGTCGACGCCGTCAAGGTCGAACAGGTGCGGGCCGTCCGGAAAATCCTTCACTGCCAAGGGAACTCGCTCGACGATGGTGATCCGCAGCGCCGACGGATACTGACGCTGCACGCGCGCGCTGGCCACTCGCCGGATCGCCGCCACCCGGTCGGCGACCTGGCTGGTGTTGATCTGCAAAAGCGGCGTTCCGGGCCGCACCCGCGCCACGTCCAGGACCTCCTCGCGGGTCACCACCCCGGTGCCGATGACGACGATGTTGCGCGCCGACATCGCCGGCGTGAAATAGAGGACCATTGCGAGCCCAATCCCCACGATGACCAGCAGCACCGTTGCCAGCAGCATCTTCAGACCTTGAACAACGCCCCGCGCAACCGGTTTGGGCTGGTTGACCGGGCGCCCGCTGGCCCGGCGTTTGGCCTCACGGCGAGCTTCTTCGATGGCGGTGGCGCGAGCCTGCGCGGCGCGGCGTTCGGCTCGTTCGCGGCGGGCCCGCCGGCGCGGCCCCTCGAATTCGTCTTGATCGGCCGGCGTTTGGCCGTCGGGTCCTCCGACGAACAGCGGTTCGGTGATCGCGCTGTCGGCCGACTCGCCGATCACGTCGGTGTCGGCCGGCTCGCCTGCCACGTCGGTCGGTATGGCATCGTTCGGCTGGGTCATCGCAACACTCCCGGGCGGCCGGGTGCGCTGCGGTTGGCCCGCACTCGCAGCGCGGTCACGATCTCGGGTCCCAGCAAGGTCACGTCGCCCGCGCCCATCGTGACGATGACGTCACCGGGGCCGGTGACCGCGGCCACCTGCTCGGCCACCGCGGAGAAGTCCGGAAGGTAGTGCACCGGCACGCTGACGTGCTCTGCGACGCTGGCTCCGCTGACGCCGGCGAGCGGTTGCTCGCGTGCGCCGTAGACGTCGAGGACGAAGACCTCGTCCGCGGCATTGAGCGCACGACCGAACTCGGCAGCGAAGGCCTTTGTCCGCGAATACAAATGGGGCTGAAACACCACTATGCAGCGACCGCCGCCGCTCTGCTCGAGAACCGTGCGGACCGCCGCCAGCGTCGCGCAGATCTCCGTGGGATGGTGAGCGTAGTCGTCGAACACCCGCACCGACGCCGCGGTGCCCACGAGTTCGAATCGGCGCCGCACGCCCTCGAAGCCGGCCAGCCCGTCGAGCACCGCATCGGCCGGGGCGCCGATCTCGATCGCGGCCAGCAACGCAGCCAGCGCATTGAGCGCCATGTGCCGTCCGGGCACCGACAGCCGCATCACGCGTGGGTGGGGTTCGCCGGCCAGCTGGATGTGCGCGACCGCTTCGGTGCCCTGTTGCTCCCACGACAACAAGGCGGCGGCCAACGGCTCACCCGACGGCTGCTCCGCCGACCCGTAGCGCAGCACCCGTATTCCCAGCTCGGCGGTGCGTTGGGCCAGCGCAGCCGCTCCCGGGTCGTCGGTGCACACGACGAGCGCTCCGCCGGGGGCAAGCCGCTCGACGAAGGAGTCGAACACCTCGACGTAGGCGCCGGCACTGCCGTAGAAGTCCAGGTGATCGGTCTCTATGTTGGTGACCACCGCGACGTTGGGCGTGTACTCCAGCAGCGAGCCGTCGCTTTCGTCGGCCTCGGCGACGAAGCAGTCGCCGCTGCCGTGGTGGGCGTTGGTGCCGGCCTCTCCGAGCTCCCCGCCGACCGCGAACGACGGATCCCGTCCGCAGTGCTGCAGCGCCACGATCAGCATCGACGACGTCGTCGTCTTGCCGTGTGTACCGGTGACCATCAACGTGGTGCGCCCGTCCATCAGCTTGGCCAGCACAGCAGGCCGCAACACCACCGGAATGCCCCGGCGCCGGGCTTCGACGAGCTCGGGATTGGTCTTCGGGATGGCGGCGTGGGTGGTGATGACGGCGGTGGCGCCGCCGGGCAACAGATCCAACGACGACGCGTCGTGTCCGATGCGGATCAGCGCGCCCCGGGCCCGCAGCGCGTGCACACCGCGCGACTCCTTGGCATCGGATCCCGATACCAGTGCGCCACGGTCGAGCAGGATGCGGGCGATGCCCGACATTCCGGCTCCCCCGATGCCCACCATGTGCACCCGCTGCAGCTCGGGCGGTAGCTGTTCGGCGTTCACCGTGGTCCTTCCCCCGCAAGCGGGCGGTACCCCCAGGCCGCTACCGCCTGCCTGGCGATGTCGAGTGCCGCCTGCGCCACTTGGCGCGCCGCGTCGCGATGTCCAACCCGGGCTGCGGCCGCAGTCATCGCCGCCAACCGTGGCGCGTCGGCCAGCAGCCCCGCCACTTGCTGGGCGACCAGGCCCGGCGTCAGAGCGGCGTCGGCGACCAGCATGCCGCCACCGGCGTTCACCACCGGCAGCGCGTTGAGCCGCTGCTCACCGTTGCCGATCGGCAATGGCACATAGATCGCCGGCAAGGCGACCGCCGACACTTCGGCGACCGTCATGGCCCCGGACCGGCAGATCACCAGATCGGCGGCGGCATAGGCCAGGTCCATCCGGTCCAGGTAGGGCACCGCCACATAGGGCGGATCGCCCTCTTGGGGCTCGCGCAGTTCCAGGGTGTTCTTGGGTCCGTGCGCGTGCAACACGGCCACACCCGCGGCGGCCAGGCCGGCAGCGGCCCCGGAGACGGCCCGGTTGAGCGACACCGCGCCCTGCGAGCCGCCGAACACCAGCAACACGCGCGCATCGTCGGCGAAACCGAAGTATCGGCGTGCTTCGGCGCGCAATGCCGCGCGGTCCAGCGAGGTGATGGCCGCCCGGACCGGTACCCCGACCACCTCGGCGCGCGGCAGCCCGCAATTCGGCACCGCTGAAAACACCCGATCCGCGGTGCGGGCGCCCACTCGGTTGGCCAGACCGGCGCGCGCGTTGGCTTCATGGATGACCACCGGAATGCGGTGCCGGAGCCCGGGGATACCGCGGGCCGCGAGGTACGCCGGCAGCGCCACGTACCCACCGAAACCGATCACGACGTGGGCGCCGACCGTATCGAGCACAGCGCGGGTCTCCCGGACGGCGCGCCACACCCGCGGCGGCAGCCGGGCCAGGTCGCCGGTGGGCTTACGCGGCAGCGGCACCGGCGTGATCAGCTCGAGGTGATAGCCGCGCTCTGGCACCAGCCCGGTCTCCAGCCCGCGGCGGGTGCCCAACGCGGTAATCCGGACCTGCGGGTCAAGTGCACTGAGCGCGTCGGCCACCGCCATCGCGGGCTCCACATGGCCGGCGGTACCGCCGCCGGCGAGCACGACCGACAGGGTGGAATTGACCGATGACGCGGCACCGGCGGGCGAGGGGCTTGCCCCCAGCCCGCCGGCCGGCCTTTTGACCGTGTCGTTCACCCGTAACGCTGACCTTCCAGTGCGCGAGCGCGTCGTGTCTGACGCTGGCCGGCCCCCCTGCTGGCAGAGCGCTGGCCAGATCCATGATGCTCCCCCGCAAGCGGGTGGGGGTACCTCCCGCTTGTGGGGGCGTACCCCCGCCCCCGCAAGCGGGTGGGGGCACCTCCCTTTGGGGGCGTACCCCCACCCTTTGGGGGCGTACCCCCAGACTGGCGCGCGGGCCCGGCAGCTGTTCGACCGAAGGCCGGCCGCAGCGGTGCATCCGGTTTCCGGGAGACCTTTCGCACGGGCGGCGCAGCGGCCTTCCGCGCTGGGGCCCCTTTGGCCGGTTGCGGGCGAACACGCTTGCGATCGCGCAACGCTTCCAGACGGGTCGGCACATATGGCTCCGGCAGCGGCAGCCGCAGCAGCCGGTTCATCTTGTCGTCGCGGCCGGCTCGCAACGCGGCCACCGCCTCGGGTTCATGACGGGCCGCGTTGGCCATGATGCCTATCATGAAAAGCGTTGCTGCGGTGGATGTTCCACCGGCAGAGATGAGTGGCAGCTGAATACCCGTGACCGGCAGAATCCCGATCACATAGCCGATGTTGATAAACGCCTGCCCCAACACCCACATCGTCGTGGTTGCGGTCAACAGCCGCAGGAACGGGTCGACCGACCGGCGTGCGATCCGCATCCCGGTGTAGGCGAACAACCCGAACAGGACCAGCAGCCCGAACGCACCGACAAAACCGAGCTCCTCGCCGATGATCGCGAAGATGAAGTCGTTGTGCGCGTTGGGCAGGTAGTTCCACTTGGCCACGCCCTGTCCCAGACCGTCGCCGAAAATGCCACCGTGGGCCAGCGCGAACTTCGCCTGCCGGGCCTGGTAGCCGGTGTCCTGGGGGTCGTTCTCGGGATTCATCCAGGACCGCACCCGCTCTGAGCGGTAACCCGCGGACATCGCCAAGATCGCGCCGGCCATGAAGACCGCCAGCAGCGAGGCGCCGAAGACGCGCAGCGGCAGCCCGGCGTACCACAACAATGCCAGCAGGATGATGCCCAGCGACACCGTCTGCCCGAGGTCAGGCTGGGCCACGATCAGCGCCAGCGCGATGACCGCGGCCGGCACCAGCGGAATCAGCATCTCCCGCAGCGATGCCCGCTCCATCCGGCGGGCCGCCAGCAGATGCGCTCCCCAGATGGCGAAGGCAATTTTCGCAAGCTCAGACGGCTGCATCGAAAAGCCCGCGACCACGAACCACTTGCGGGAGCCGTTGGCCAGGTTGCCGATCCCGGGAACGAGCACCAGCACCAACAAAATGATGGTGACGACGTAACCGGTGAACGCGACACGCCGGATGAACCGCACCGACATCCGTAACGAGGCGTAGCAGCCGATGAGGCCGATGACCGTCCACAACACCTGCTTGCCGAAAATCACCCACGCCGACCCGTCGGCGTCGTAGGACCGCACGCCGGACGCCGAGAGCACCATGATCAGACCGAGCGTCGTCAGCAACCCGGCCACGGCGATGATCAGGTGAAACGAGGTCATGGGCCGGCCCAGCCAGGCGCCGAACCGCCCGCGCGCTTCGGCTGCTTCGGCGGTGGCCTGAGCTTTTTGGGCCGCTGGGGTTTTGGCCTCGGATGTGCCGGCTCCTGTCGACGCGTCGGCGTCCGTCTCCTCCTGCTCGGTCGTGGCAGTCTCTGCGGTTTCCTTGCCCCGGCGTAACAGCCGGGTCAGCGCGTTACCCACACCCGCCTACCGGATCGCCGCACGCACGGCGGCGGCGAATGCGTCGCCACGGTCCGCGTAACCGGTGAACTGGTCGAACGACGCGCCGGCCGGTGCCAGCAGCACCGTGTCTCCCGGCTTTGCCAAGTCGCGGGCCGCGGCAACCGCCGCGCGCATGACGGAAGGTCCGAGATCCCCGCCCGAAGGTTTCACTTCTGTCGCATCTGCACCAACAACCACAGCAGTCGCATCCATATCAGCATCCTCGCGTGTCACAACGTGGACGACGGGGACATCCGGCGCGTGTCGCGATAACGCCTCTGCAACCTCTTGGCGATCCTGGCCGATGAGCACCGCGCCGACCAGCCGCGACGCCATCCTGGCGACCTCGGCGTCAACCGATGCGCCCTTCAGCAAACCGCCGGCCACCCAGACCACGCGCGGATAGGCCAGCACGGACGCTTCGGCGGCGTGCGGATTGGTGGCCTTGGAGTCGTCGACGTAGGTGATCCCGTCGGCGACGGCGACGACTTCAGCGCGATGCCGGCCCACCCGAAAGGAAGCGATTGCGTTCGCGATCGCGTCGGCGGGCGCACCGACGCAGCGAGCCAGCGCCGCCGCGGCCAGGGCGTCAAGCACTCCGACGGGACCCGGCACCGGTATCGATTCGACCGGCAAAAGCGCCAGGTCGTCGGCAAAGGCGCGGTCCACCAGTTGGCCGTCGCGCACGCCGAGTTCGCCCTCGGCCGGTTCGCCGAGCCGAAAGCCCACCCGTACCGGCGCTTCCGCGGTCTTTAGCAACGCCGCGGCCCGGCTGTCGTCCAGCCCGACCACCGCCACCCGGCCACCCAGCACCCGGGCCTTTGCCGCCGTGTATTCGGCCATCGACGAATGCCAGTCCAGGTGGTCTTCGGCGATGTTGAGCACGACGCCCGCCTCGGGCCGCAGCGAGGGCGCCCAGTGCAGCTGGAAACTGGACAGTTCGACGGCCAGCAGTTCGGCGGGCTCGCTCAGGACGTCCAGCACCGGGCTGCCGATGTTGCCACACAGCAGGCTGCGGCGGCCCGCGGCGGCCAGCATGGCGTGCAGCATCGACGTCGTGGTCGTCTTGCCGTTTGTGCCGGTCACGACCAGCCAGCGGCGCGGCGGCCCGTAGTGGCCGGCGGCGTCGAGCCGCCACGCCAACTCCACGTCACCCCAGATGGGCACGCCCGCCGCCGATGCGGCGACCAGCAGCGGCGTGGCCGGCGAGAAGCCGGGACTGGTGACCACCAGAGCGTAGGTAGAGATGTGCTGCGTGGCCGCCGCCGTGGTCACGGTTGCCACCCCGCTCTCCGCGTAGCCGCGCAACGTGGCCGGTTCGTCGTCGCACAGGGTCGGCGCCGCGCCAAATCGGCTCAGGGCCGCCAGCACCGCCTTGCCGGTCACGCCGCCGCCGGCCACCAGCACCGGCGCGGCCCCCACCAAGGGGTCAAGACCGCTCATCAAGCACCGATCGCGGCTAGCCACTCACCGTAGAACAGCGCCACGCCCAGACCGCAGGTGATCGCGGTGAGCAACCAAAACCGAATGATCACCGTGGTCTCGGCCCAGCCGGCCAATTCGAAATGGTGGTGAAACGGCGCCATCCGGAACACCCGGCGCCCGGTGGTGCGAAAGGCCAGGATCTGCAGCACGACGGAGGTGACTTCGGCGACGAACAGCGCACCCAGCACGACAGCGAGGATCTCGGTGCGGCTGGTGACTGACAATCCCGCGATGATGCCGCCCAGTGCCAGCGACCCGGTGTCACCCATGAAAATCTTGGCGGGAGCGGCATTCCACCACAAAAAGCCGATGCAGGCACCCGCGGTGGCGGCCGCGATCAGCGCCAGGTCCAGCGGATCGCGCACGTTGTAACAGCCCAGGCCCGGCGCGGTGACGCACGCGTTGCGGTATTGCCAGAAGGTGATCAAAACGTAGGCGGCGGTGACCATCGCCATGGTTCCGGCGGCCAGCCCGTCCAGACCGTCGGTGAAATTGACCGCGTTGGACCAGGCGCTGACGATGAACACGCAGAACAGCACGAACAGTCCCGGAGCCAGGGTGACGGTGGCGATCTCCCGCACGTAGGACAGGTCCGCGCTGGCCGGTGTCAACCCGCTGGGATTGCGGAATCCCAACACCAGCACACCGAACAGCACCGCGGCGGTGATCTGGCCGAGCGTCTTGGCCGTCTTGTTCAGCCCGAGATTGCGCGACCTGCGGATCTTGATCAGGTCATCGACGAATCCGACGCCGCCCAGCGCGGTGGCCAGACCCAGCACCAGCAGACCCGACGCGGAAATTCCTTCACCATCGAATGCCAGCCCGGCGAGGTGCGTCCCCAGGTAACCCGCCCAGATGCCGGCCAGAATTGCCACACCGCCCATCGACGGCGTGCCGCGTTTCGTGTGGTGGCTGGGCGGGCCGTCGTCGCGGATCTGATGGCCGAATCCCTGCTTGGTGAACAACCGGATCAGCGCCGGGGTCAACAGGATGGACACGGTGAGCGCGACGGCGACGGCGATGAGGATCTGTCTCACGGGCGCGCCCCGCCGTCTGCGGCCAGGGCGTCGGCCAGCGCACCCAGCCCGGCTGCGTTCGACGCCTTGACCAGCACCACGTCGCCGGGCTGCACTTCGGCCCGCAACAAAGCCAGGGCGGCGTCGCTGTCGGCCACGTTGACGGCCCCTTTATCAGCTTCTGAGCCCCACGAGCCCTCCATGACCGCTCCGTGGTGCATGGCGCTCATCGACCTCCCACTTCCCACGACAACGAGTCGAGACACATCTAAGCGCACCGCCAGCCGGCCGATGCGATCATGCTCGGATATCGCGTTCTCGCCGAGCTCGGCCATCTCGCCGAGCACCGCCCAGCTGCGCCGGGGGCGCGTGCTGCCGCTGTGGGCAATCCAGGCCAGCGCCTGCAGCCCGGCCCGCATCGAATCGGGGTTGGCGTTGTAGGCGTCGTCGATCACCGTGACCCCGTCGGCGCGGGTGGTCACCTGCATCCGGTGCCGCGACATTGGCCCCGTTCCGGCCAGTGCCGCCGCGACCTGCTCAACGCTGGCGCCGCATTGCAGCGCGACCGCGCTGGCGCACAGCGCGTTGGTGACCTGGTGGTCGCCGTACACGCCGAGCTGGACCTCGACTGCGGTGGCAAGAGCGTGCAGGGTGAAACGCGGCCGGGCCAGTTCGTCCAGCGACACTCCCTCGGCCCAGACGTCGCTGGGCCCGGAGTCGGTATGGCTGGCTCGGCTGACCCGAACCACCCAGGCCGTGGTGACATGGGCCATCGCAGCCACCGCCGGGTCGTCGACATTGAGGATGACCACCCCGGATGCTGGAACAGCTTGTGATAGCTCGGCTTTCGTCCGCGCGATGGCCTCACGCGAGCCGAACTCGCCCAGGTGCGCGGTGCCGACGTTGAGGACCACCCCGATCGCGGGCGGGGCGATCTGCGCCAGCGCGGCGATATTGCCGGGATGGCGCGCCGACATCTCGAGAACCAGGTAGTCGGTGCGGCGGGTCGCACGCAACACCGTCCAGGGATGCCCCAGCTCGTTGTTGAACGACCCGGGCGGGGCCACTACCTCACCCAGCGGCTCGAGCACGGCGGCCACCAGGTCTTTGGTCGAGGTCTTTCCCGACGAGCCGGTGATCCCGATGATCGTCAGCCCGCCCGCCACCAGCTCGGCGGCCACCGCCTTGGCCAGCTTGGCCAGCGCGACCAGCACCGCCGCGCCCGACCCGTCGGCGTCGTGCTCGAGCACCCCGGCCAGCCCGCCGTCAGCTCCGGCGGCCCGCGGTTGGGGGGAGACCACGATGGCGGGAACCCCGACCGGTCGGGCCGCCAGCACGGCGACCGCGCCGGCCGCTATCGCCGAGCCCGCGTGGTCGTGCCCGTCGGAGCGGGCCCCGGGCAATGCCAGGAACAGCCCGCCGGGGCCGACGGCGCGTGAGTCGAATTCGACGGTCCCGGTGACATGCAGCTCCGCGGCGGCCTCCGGCGAGATATCGGCCAGCGTGCCACCGACGATGGCGGCGATCTGGGCGACGGTCAGGTCGATCATTGCCGCGCCTTGCCACTCTTTTGAGGCCTGACGGCCTGAGCCAGCTCCACCCGGTCGTCGAACGGGCGGGTCTGCCCGGCGACGCGCTGCCCGGTTTCATGGCCCTTGCCGGCGATCAGCACCACGTCACCGGGGCCCGCCCAGGCCACCGCGTGCTTGATCGCCGCCCGCCGGTCGGCGATCTCGATTACCTCGGCCGCGCCGCCGCTTTCGGCCGCCCCCGCCAAAATCTCGCGACGAATTGCCGCGGGGTCCTCACCGCGCGGGTTGTCGTCTGTGACGACGACCAGATCGGCGAGCTCGGCGGCAGTCGCTCCCATCGGCGCTCGTTTGCCCGGATCGCGCTCGCCGCCGGCGCCGAAGACCACCGCCAGCCGGCGACCCGGGCGCGCCAAGGTGGTCAGCACTGCCCGCAACGCGCCCGGCTTATGGGCGTAGTCGACCAGCGCAAGAAAATCCTGGCCGCGGTCGATCTCTTCCATGCGCCCAGGCACCCGGGTTTCCAGCAGTCCTGGCGCCGCCTGCTCCGGGGAGACCCCCACTGCATCCAGGATTGCCAGTGCCACAAGACAATTGGCAACGTTGTAGTGGCCCGGTAGCCGGACACCGACCCGGTGGTGCACGCCGGCCGGATCTACGACGGTGAACTGCTGTCCCCCGGCGCCCATGGGGACCACGTCCATGGCGCGCCAATGGGCGGGTTGGTCTGCGGCGCTGACGGTGATCGCGTCACCGGCTCGGGCGGCCATGGCGCGTCCGGCGTCGTCGTCGATGCACACCACGACGTTGCGGGCCCGCAACGGTGAGTCCGGGTCGAACAGCAAGGCCTTGGCCTCGAAATAGTCGGCCATGCTGGGGTGGAAGTCGAGGTGGTCGCGGGACAGGTTGGTGAAACCACCCACCGCGAATCCGGTGCCGTCCACCCGGCCCAGTGCCAGTGCGTGACTGGACACCTCCATGACAACGGTGTCCACGCCGTTTTCGGCCATCGCCGCCAGCATCGCCTGCAGCGCGGGAGCCTCCGGGGTGGTCAGTGCGCTGGGGATGTCGGCGCCGTCGATGCGGATGCCGATGGTGCCGATCAGCCCGGCCGTCCGGCCGGCGGCGCGCAGGCCGGACTCGACCATATAAGTCGTGGTGGTCTTGCCGGATGTTCCGGTGATCCCGACAACCGTCATCTTCTCGGACGGGTTCCCGTACACGGTGGCGGCCAGGCCGCCGAGCACGTTGCGGGGTGCCGGGTGCACCAGTATCGGCACGGGGATGACCTGGGCGACCATCTCGGTGACCCCGGCGGCGTCGGTGAGCACGGCGACGGCGCCGCGTTCGACCGCCGCGGCGGCATAGCGGGCGCCATGCGTCGACGAGCCGGCCAGGGCGGCGAACAAGTCACCGGGCAACACGTCCTGGGCGCGAAGTGTCACGCCGGTGACCGCCACGTCGGGGACGGCCGTGGGTTGGTCCGGACTGTCGGCCAGCACCGCACCGACCTGAGCCGCCAGCGCAGGCAGTCGCACGCCCGCACCGGCCCTGGGGCGCAAACCCGTGGGTGTCGACACCACCACTGTCACCTCCCTCCGACGCCGCGTGATCCTCACGATCAGCCATGACACCCTACCTATTCGCACCCGGCCATGAGGTGTTGGAAGCGCGTGAGCGAGGCCCGGTTCGCTAGGTGGCCTGCAATGTCAGCGGCGGACCCGGGTCGGGTGACAGCGGCACGTTTTCGCGTTGCATCAGCCAGCCGGCGATGTTGTGGAACAGCGGGGCCGCCGAGTGGCCCGGCGTACCGTCGGCATTGCGCTCCGGGTTGTCCATCATGATGCCGATGACGTAGCGGGGATTGTCGACGGTGGCCATTCCGGCGAACGTGACCCAGTAAACGTTGTCGAAGTAGCAGCCGCAGGCGGGGTTGATCTGCTGTGCGGTCCCCGTCTTGCCGGCCATCTGATAACCCGCCACCGCGGCGGCAGGCCCGGTGCCCTGCTGGTAACCCATCGGGTCCCGTTGCACGACGGCGCGCAACATGTTCCGCACGGTCTGGGCGGTCTGCGGGGAAACCACCCGCACCCCTTCCGGACGCGGCTCTTCGGTCTGGGTGCCGTCGGGCGCGATGGTGGCCTTGATGATGCGCGGTGGCATCCGCAGGCCATCGTTGGCGATCGTCTGGTACATGCCGGTCATCTGCAGCAGAGTCATCGAAAGGCCTTGGCCGATGGGCAGGTTCGAGAAGGTGCTGCCCGACCATTGGTCGATGGGCGGCACCAGCCCGGCGCTCTCACCGGGCAGCCCCACATTGGTGCGTTGGCCGAGACCGAATTTGCGGACTATGTCGTAGTAGCGTTCCGGGCCGACGCGCTGCGCGAGCATCAAAGTGCCGACGTTGGACGACTTTCCGAACACGCCCGTGGTGGTGTAGGGCATCACGCCGTGGTCCCAGGCGTCATGTATAGAAACCCCGCCCATCTGGATCGAGCCGGGTACCTGCAACACCTCATCGGGATTGGAGAGCCCGTACTCGATGACAGAGGAGGCGGTGATCACCTTGTTCACCGAGCCCGGCTCGAACGGGGAGGACACCGGCAGGTTGCCCAACTGCTTGTCGCCCTGACGCCCGATGTCCTGGGACGGGTCAAAGGTGTTGTCGTTGGCCATGGCCAGCACTTCGCCGGTCTTCGCGTCGAGCACGACGGCCGAAACATTACGCGCACCAGACGCGTTCTTTGCCTGCTGAACCTGCTGCTGCACATAGAACTGGATATCGTCGTCGATGGTCAGCTGCACGGTCGAACCGTTGACCGCCCTGTGCCGGTTGCGGTAGCTGCCGGGGATGACGACGCCGTCGGATCCGCGGTCGTAGGTGACCGAACCGTCGGTCCCGGACAGCACCGAGTCCAGGGCGTCCTCGAGCCCGAGCAGCCCGTGACCGTCCCAGTCGATGCCGCCGATGATGTTGGCCGCCAGCGATCCGCCGGGATACTGGCGCAGATCCTGGCGTTCGGAGCCGACCTCGGGATACTTGTCGGAGATCGCGCTGGCGATGGCGGGGTCGACCGCGCGCGCCAGATAAACGAAATTGTCGCCGCTTTGCAGTTTCTTCAGCACGGTCGAGAAGTCCGGCTTGTCGCCCATCCGAGTCGCGACCTCCTTGGCGATATCTCGCAGCCGCTGCTGCGGATCAGGAGCTGCCGAGTTCTTCTGTTTGGCCAGTTCCAGTTGTTCGCGAATCCTCTTTGGCTGAAAGGTCAACGCGCGCGACTCGATGGTGAATGCAAGTTGATCGTTGTTGCGGTCGACGATGCTGCCGCGCACCGCTTTTTGGATGTCGGTGACCTTGAGTTGTCCGGCCGCCTGGGCACGCAGTGCCGGGGCGTTGGTCACCTGCAGGATGAACAACTGCGCCGCCGCCACCAAAATCATCAGAAAGATGGCCGCATTGCCGGCCCGATGTCGGAAGACGAACGACGCGCCGCGCGACCCCACTTCCACCAGCTGCCGGGTGCGCCGCTCGCGTGCCGAGTGACCGGCCGCTACCGCGTCTGGCCGTTCGGTTGCGCGGACTTTCTTGTCCTTCTTGGCTTTCCGGAACTTTTTCGGTTCCCGGACGTCTTGGCCTTGTTGAGCTTGCTGCCGCTTTTTTCCCTTCTTCGGTTGGCGGACGCCCTTGGCTTCCTGTGCGTTACGGGGACCGCGCGTCGGTCGCGTCGACTGCGACCGACGTGTCCGCCCACCGTCACCGCGGCTCACCGGGGAGCACCCGGTGTCGCAACCGTGGGAGCCCCGTACTGTTCACCGTCAGCCGGCGCCGGTTGTGGCACCGCCGGTTGCGGTGCCAGAGTGAGCGCCGGGGCGGCGGGGACCACAGCCTGAGGACTGCCAGGCGCCATGCCCGGTTGTAGCGGAACCGGCACCTCTGCCGGTAGTGGCGCGGGCGCTTGGGCGGGAACCGGGATGGGCAGCCCAGCCACTGGAATTGGCACTTCGGCGGGCACCGGAGCGGGCGCCGGTCCCGCCGGCGCCGGCAGCCCTGGCGTCGGCATCGCACCGGGGACCTGCACGGTGACCGGACCTCCGGGCGTACCGGGCAGCCGGGGGACGATCTCGGGCAGGTGCTGGCCGCCGCCCACAGTCGTCGAGCCGTCCGGAGTGCGCAGCAGCATCTCCGGTCCCGACGTGGCCAGCGCGGGCGCGCCGGGAAGCGGTTCTATCCGAACCGGTACCTCAGGGAGAAGCGCCGGCGGCTTCGGGGGCGGTGGCGGACCTTCGTCGGGAAGCTTGGTGTTCAGCGGCGGTGGCGGCACGCCGTCGGCCGGCTTCGGCGTACCGACGACCACCCAGTTCCCGGCCGGGTCCTGGACCAAGTGCGCGGTATCTCTCGTTGGTATCATGCCCTGCTTGCGGGCCGCCTCTGCCAGCGCCGGTGCGGATTCTGCTTCGCGCACATCGCGTTCCAGCGCCTCCTTCTGCTGCTGCAGTAACCGGTTCCTCTCGCGGGCGTGACTCAACTGGTAGGAGCGCTCGGCGGAGTCGGTGGACAACCACAGCGTGAGGCCGAGCCCGACGCCGAGCGCACCGATGATGAGCACGACAAACGGAACCTTGCTCGCCAATGTCCGGGGCCGCAGGTCAATCGATGCCAGCCGGACGGCCCACCGTTCGGTCAAACGAGGACGAACAACCTTGGGAGCTTTGGCTTTCCGTGCCTTCGCGCGCGCCTTGGCCTGACTGGCGCTCTTGGGCCGGCCCGACCGCTCGACCGGCCGGGTGATTGGGCTGGTTTGCGGCCCGGACTTGGGCGCGCGGGTTTCGCGGTTGGGCGCCGAGGAATTTGCCGGTCGGGTGCGACGCGATGGCACGGCATCGGCCGTGGCACGCCTGCTTCTCCGGGCAGAACCGTCGCGTCCACCCCGACGGTCGCTGCCGCTGCGGCGTTTCGGCGTCTCGCGCTTTACCTTCATGAGTCGCCTTTCCCGGTGGCCTGCTGTGGTTTTACGCTGTGCTCGATCCGTTGCAGCGCCCGTAATCGCACCGCAGCGCTGCGCGGGTTCCGCTCGATCTCGGCGGCATCTGCGCGCTGCGCACCGTGCGTCAGCGACCGGAATCGCGGCTCATGACCGGGAAGCTCGACCGGGAGATCCGCCGGTGTGCGCGAAGCGACCGCGTCGGCGAATACGCGTTTGACGATCCGGTCTTCCAGCGATTGATAGGCCAGCACCACGATGCGTCCGCCGACGGCGAGCGCATCGAGAGCCGCCGGAAGTGCACTTCTCAACGAGTTGAGCTCGCCGTTGACCGCGATCCGCAGCGCCTGGAAGGTGCGCTTGGCCGGATGCCCGCCGGTGCGCCGGGCCGGAGCCGGAATCGCTTGGTACAGCAGGTCTACCAACTGTGCAGTCGAAGTGAACGGGGTGTGGGCGCGCTGGCGGACGATATGCGCCGCGATGCGACGCGCGAAGCGCTCCTCGCCGTAGCGGTGCAGGATGTCCGCCAGCTCCGCCTCGTCGTAGTTGTTCACGATGTCGGCCGCGGTCAGCGGTGACGCCGGGTCCATCCGCATGTCCAACGGCGCGTCCTGGGCGTACGCAAAACCCCGCTCGGGGCGGTCAAGCTGCATGGACGAGACGCCCAGGTCGAACAGCACCCCGTCAACGGACTCCCTTGCGGCATGACCGGATTCGGTCAGTGCCCCGACGAGACCGTCATAGCGCGTGTGCACCAGCGTTATTCGGTCGGCGAATCGCGCCAGCCTTGCCCGCGAGATATCCAGGGCGCCCGGATCGCGGTCGAGCCCGATCAGCCGCAGACCCGGCAATTCGGTCAAGAACCGCTCCGCGTGCCCGCCCGCGCCCACGGTGGCGTCGACGAGGACCGCGCCCGACCCGTCAGCGTGAGAGCGGGTCAGTGCGGGGGTGAGCAGTTCGACGCAGCGTTGCAGCAGGACGGGCACATGCCCGAAATCATCTGAATTGTCCTCCACCGCAACACCTCCCCGGGTTTGGCGGAACCCGTCGAACCCCGGAATGACCCAGGGGAACGCCGCCCCTGCACCGAGGTCCCTGTCCGAAGGCACGAACCTGGCGTTGGGGAAGTACGCCAGGGTCGGTTCGGGCAGAGGCCACGTTGCACGGGCATGCGCCTCAGATGATGTCGTTGAGTGCTTCATCGCTGGCCGCGGAGAAGTTCTCTTCGTGGGTCTGCTGGTAGTCCTGCCAGGCTTGCGCATCCCAGATTTCGAGATAGTCGACCGCTCCGATCACCACACAGTCCTTGGAAAGGTTCGCGTAACGACGGTGGTCGGCCGACAACGTGATGCGGCCCTGGGCGTCGGGATGCTGCTCGTCTGTGCCGGCGGCGAGATTACGCAGGAACGCTCTGGCGTCCGGGTTGCTTCGCGACGCCTTGCTTGCCCGGTGGGCCAGTTGCTCGAATTCCGCGCGCGGGTAGACGGCGAGGCTGTGGTCTTGGCTCTTGGTGACCATCAACCCCCCTGCCAGCGCGTCGCGGAATTTGGCGGGCAACGTCAGCCGCCCCTTGTCGTCGAGTTTGGGCGTGTAGGTGCCGAGAAACACCAGCTCACCTCCCGCTCGGGGTCACCCAAACACTTCGGCCACCATACCCCACAATCCCCCACTTTGCCCCCTCCATGGAGTGTCGCCACCGAGTTTTCTTGGTTATCTGGCACTCGAGGAGGTTCCGAGAGTCATCCGAACGTCTCCAGGGTGACGTCGAGACCCTATCGGGATGGTAGAAAGCTGCACTTCAAAGAGCTATGGCGGTGCCGTGGGGCTTGGTGGGGGACGTAGGTGGGGCCCGGTGGGGCTTGAATCCAGTGCCCGGGACTCGATTACAGCTCAATTGGGAGTCAGGACGGACTCGACAGCTCGGGGCCAGTCAGCCAACGGTCCGAGCCTGTAACAATGGCGCCGAGTCTGCGTGCACCGCGCGGGTTTTGGGCAGATCCGTGCGCTCACCGCAGATTCGGTACGCACACGAAATCGGGGTAGCCATTGGCTACCCCGATGTGTTATGGGATCCCGTTAGTCGTCGAAACGGCGGCGGAACCGTTCCTCCATACGACTGGTGAACGAACCTCCGCCACCCTTGTTGCGACGCTGACGCAGCGACCCGTGCGCCGATCCGGAGTGGTCCGGCCGGCCAGACAACCGCGGACCGGTGATAGCAAACACCACACCGCCAAACATCACGAAGAATCCAAAGACGCTCAGGATCGGGAAACTTCCGATCCATGTGGCCTTGAACGCCACGCCGGAAACCAGCATCGCCAGGCCGATGACGAACAACGCCGCGCCCTGCAGGCGCCGGCGCGCGGTAGGTACGCGGAACCCTCCGCCGCGGACGCTCGACGCGAACTTGGGATCTTCGGCGTAGAGAGCGCTCTCGATCTGTTCGAGCATCCGCTGCTCATGATCGGAGAGTGGCATGCGTCCCTCCTTGCCGACAGTTTGGCGCGTAGCTATCGATAGCACACGGATGCCCGTTGTGGGGGCAACTATGTCAGATGATACGAGGTCAAACTGCGCCGTACCACTGGTTCGGCGGCGATTCTATCCCGGCTGCATACCGACACCCGCAGGAGCGGCAACGGCCGTGCCCTACACCCCGCTTCCCGAAGCGGGGCGGCCCGTCGGTTTGTTGCCGCGACCGCTCGTCGACCGGCCCGGCGAGGGTCCGATAATGGCGGTAGCGGCAGGGGGCCCAAGGACTACATGAAGCCGAAAGACTGCATGAGACCCGATCAGTGAATGAGGAGGACACCACAAGTTGGCGATATTCCTCATCGATCTCGCCCCAAACGATATGGAGCGCCGTCTGGGTGATGCCCTGGCGGTGTACGTCGACGCGATGCGATACCCGCGGGGCACGCAGAACCAGCGCGCCGCAATGTGGCTGGAGCACATCCGGCGACGCGGGTGGCAAGGTGTGGGCGTCGTAGAAATTGAGGAAGCCGACGTAGCCGAAGGCGCAGGCGCCCAAGTGCCGTCGACTGCGGAATTGGACAACGCGCCGTTGCTCGGCGTGGCCTACGGTTACCCCGGGGCGCCCGGGCAGTGGTGGCAGCAGCAGGTCGTCCTGGGGTTGCAACGCGGCGGCTTACCACCTGCCGAGATCGCCCGGCTGATGAACAGCTACTTCGAGTTGACCGAATTGCACATTCATCCCCGCGCCCAAGGCCGCGGCCTCGGCGAGGCACTGGCCCGCCGGCTACTCGCCGGTCGCCCCGAAAAAAACGTCCTGCTCTCCACGCCGGAAACCAACGGTGAGCCCAACCGTGCCTGGCGGCTATACCGGCGACTCGGCTTCACCGACCTCATCCGCCGCTACCACTTCGTCGGTGACCCACGAGCATTCGCGATCCTGGGCCGCGAACTACCGCTGTAACGGCACCCGAACCGGCCCAGCGACGCGCTAAGGGCGCACATCGGACGACTCTCCGAAGCGGCACACCGGATCTGGCACGATGACCTGGTGCGCGCCAGCTCTCCCCCATCCCGCAGCCGAGGATTCACCGCTCGGCGGCGCCGCCTGGTGGCCATCGCGATGTTGCTGCTGCTGGCGTCTCTGGCCACGGGCTGTTTGCGGGTCAGGGCGTCGATCACCATCTCGCCCGATGACCTGGTGTCCGGGGAGATCGTCGCCGCGGCTAAGCCCAAGACCGCCAGAGACACCGGTCCACAGCTCGACAGCAATAACTTGCCGTTCAGCCAGAAAGTGGCGGTGTCGAACTACGACAGCGACGGCTATGTGGGGTCGCAGGCGATGTTCTCCGATTTGACCTTCGCCGAGTTGCCGCAGCTGGCGGACATGAACTCCGACGCCGCCGGGGTGAATCTGACGCTGCGCCGAAACGGCAACCTGGTGATCCTGGAAGGCCGGGCGGACCTCACATCGCTGACCGATCCAGAAGCCGACGTTGAGCTGACTGTCGCCTTCCCCGGCGTGGTGACCTCCACCAACGGTGACCGGGTCGAGCCCGAGGTGGTGTCGTGGAAGCTCAAACCGGGCGTGGTGAGCACCATGACCGCCCAGGCCCGCTACACCGATCCCAACACCCGTTCCTTCACCGGGGCGGGCGTGTGGCTGGGCATCGCGTCGTTCGCGGCCGCCGGCGTGGTGGCGCTGCTGGCCTGGGTCAATCGCGATCGTTCCCCGCGGTTTACCACACCACGCGACCAACCGCCGGACGGCTAGCCCTGCCGGGCGGGTGACCAGTAGGCAAGCATCTCCGCGAAGGTCTGGAAAGCAGGCCCGGAAACGCCATAGGTCGCCTCGAGATGGACGCTCAGCGGAAAGCCGAGATCGGCGACCCCGTCGATCACGCGTTTGTACAGGTCGACCATGAGCCGGCGCTTCTGAGCGGGTTCGCTGCCGGCCAACGTTTTGACGAAAGCTTGCTCGCCGGCCACCGCGGCATTACCCGGGTCCTGGATCAGCCAATCGATCAGGCCGATACGGTTCTCCACCTTCGGTACGAAGCCGAACGACAGCAGGATTTCCGGCCGGTGATCGGTTTTCTTGGCGAAGTCGGTCAGGAACCCCACGATTGCGTCGGAATACAACAGCTGGGTCATGCCGTAGGTCGCGCCCTGGTTGCACTTGAAGTCGAACCGGCCTTGTTCGCCGTCGCGGGTGGGGATCAGAATCACGCCGCGGTTGGTGACCAGCTCGCGATAGATCGACAGGGCGTCGGTCGGGGCGACACCGGAGCCCTCGCCGTCATTCATGGTGCGCGGCACGCCGACGAAAACGACGCCCTCCATTCCGGCGGCGCGCAGATCGGTGAGCCGTTGGCGCAGCGATGCCTCGTCCATGAATGCGGTGACCTGCGTGCACAGGCCGTGAAGCCCGGGCAATTCCGGTTTGATGATCGACCAGAAGTCCAGCACGTCCAGCCTGGGCTTCATCGCGACGGGACGGTCGTCTTCCTCCGCGATCATCCCCGGAATCATCACGTGGCGGAGCCGGCCGTCCAGACCGGATTCAGCCGAGTACTGCACCACTTTTCGCGCATCTTCGAGTGCTCGCTCCCGACCTTCGTCGCAGTTCGGTGGCACCAGCTCGAGCGCAATGGTGTTGAGGGTCACGCGGCTTCTCTCCATCCGACGACTATTGCCCTGGGGCTCTCCTGGCCGCGCAGCACCGCGCGCGGCCCAGACACTCCCGCCAGCATAGGCGTGGGGGTACCACCCACTTGCGGGGAAATAGTGAGCCAGTCGAAGCAACTGCAGCGACCCGAGCCGGCTGTGAGCGCCCGCGTCATGTCGAACGGGCCACCGGTTCTGCGCCGAATACACTGGTCGGGCCAAGAGCACCCCGAGCCACGCCGAGAGAAAGGGGCGCCGCGCTGAGCGTCGAAGCAGCGGCAACCGTCGAGTTGACCGGCGCCATTACCGACCGCCTTCGGCGGTATTTGCACGAGCGGCGCGCCGATACCGCCTACATCGGTAGCGACTACGAGGTCCTGATCGCCGCCCTCGAAGATTTCGTGCTCAATGGCGGCAAGCGGCTGCGGCCCGCATTCGCCTATTGGGGCTGGCGCGCGGTGGCAACCGGAGACCCAGATCCTGAAGTGCTGCTGCTGTTTTCCGCGCTGGAACTGCTGCACGCCTGCGCGCTGGTGCATGACGATGTGATCGACAATTCCTCCACCCGCCGTGGCCGGCCGACCGCTCACGTTCAGTTCGCGGCGCTGCACCGCGACAGGCACTGGCGAGGCTCATCGGAGCGGTTCGGAATATCGGCAGCGATCCTGCTCGGTGATCTCGCCCTGGCCTGGGCCGACGACATCGTCTTCCGCGTGGAGTTAACGCCCGAAGCCCGGCGGCGCGTCCAGCACGTGTGGGCCGAGATCCGCACCGAGGTGCTCGGCGGGCAATACCTCGACATCGTCGCCGAGGCCAGTGCCGCCGAGTCGATCGCAACGGCGATGAACGTTGACACCTTCAAAACCGCCTATTACACGGTGACGCGACCGCTGCAACTGGGGGTGGCCGCCGCCGCCGACAGACCCGACGTTCACGACGTCTTCAGCCAGTTCGGGACGGACCTTGGCGTGGCGTTCCAGCTACGTGACGACGTCCTGGGGGTGTTCGGGGACCCAGCGGTGACCGGCAAGCCGTCCGGTGACGATTTGCGATCGGGCAAGCGCACCGTGCTGCTGGCCGAGGCGGTGGAGTTGGCGGACAAGTCAGATCCCTTGGCGGCCAACCTGTTGCGGAGCTCGATCGGCGCGCAGCTGACCGACGCGCAGGTGGACGGACTGCGAGGCGTCATCGAGTCGGTGGGCGCGCTGGCCGCAGCGGAGCAACGCATCGCCGCGCTGACCCAACGGGCCCTGGACACGCTGGCGGCTGCACCCATCAACGCGGCGGCCAAAACGGGGCTGTCCGAACTGGCCAGGATGGCCACGAACCGGTCCGCCTGAACCGATGACGACTCCGACGCACAGCCCGGCCGCCGACTCGCCGGATATGAAGACTTCTCCTAGAGAAGGGCTTTCGCGACTATGGGCGTTCACCACCGGCCGGGAGTCCGGGCCGGCAAAGCTGGGCTTGCTGGGTTCGGTGCTCATTACCGCGGGTGCGCTGGGAGCGGGCAGCACCCGCCAGCACGACCCGCTGCTGGAGTCGATTCACATGTCCTGGGCGCGCTTTGGCCACGGCCTGGTGCTGTCGTCGATGGTGCTGTGGACGGGCGTAGGTCTGATGCTGATCGCATGGCTGGTGTTGGGCCGACGTGTGCTGGCCGGCCAAGCGACCGAGTACACGATGAAAGCCACCACCGGCTTCTGGCTGGCGCCATTGCTCGTGTCGGTGCCCGTCTTCAGCCGGGACACCTATTCGTATCTGGCCCAGGGAGCACTGCTGCGCGACGGCCTGGATCCCTATGCGGTTGGTCCGGTGGCCAACCCAAATATTCTGCTGGACAACGTAAGTCCCATTTGGACGATCACCACCGCGCCCTATGGTCCGGCGTTCATTCTGGTGGCGAAGTTCGTCACCATGCTGGTGGGCAACAACGTGGTGGCCGGAACCATGCTGCTGCGGCTGTGCATGCTGCCCGGACTGGCGCTGCTGATCTGGGCCACGCCCCGATTGACCCGCCATCTGGGCACCGACGCCGCGACGGCTCTGTGGATCTGTGTCCTCAACCCACTGGTGCTCATTCACCTGATGGGTGGCGTACACAACGAGATGCTCATGATGGGCCTGATGACCGCCGGTATCGCGTTGACCTTCGGTGGCCGCCATGTCTTGGGCACCATCCTGATCACGGTCGCGATCGCGGTCAAAGCCACCGCCGGAATCTCATTGCCTTTTCTGGTGTGGGTGTGGATGCGGCATTTGCGTGACCGGCGGGGATACCGGCCCGCCTGGGCATTCCTGGCAGCCACGGCGATATCGCTGGTGATCTTCGCCGTCGTGTTCGGGATATTGTCCGCTGTGGCCGGTGTCGGCCTGGGGTGGCTGACCGCATTGGCCGGATCGGTGAAGATCATCAACTGGCTGACCGTGCCGACTGGAGCGGCGAACCTGATCCACGCCCTGGGCAGCAACTTCTTCTCGTTGGACTTCTACCCCTTGCTCCGAGTCACCCGGTTCATCGGAATCGCGATCATCGCGGTGTCGCTGCCGCTGTTGTGGTGGCGGTTCCGTCGCGACGACCGGGCCGCGCTGACCGGAATCGCGTGGTCGATGGTGATCGTCGTGCTATTCGTCCCGGCTGCCCTGCCGTGGTACTACTCCTGGCCGCTGGCGGTAGGGGCCCCGCTGGCCCAGTCACGACGGGCGGTCGCGATCATCGCCGGCCTGTCGACCTGGGTGATGGTGATCTTCAAACCCGATGGGTCGCACGGCATGTATTCATGGCTGCACTTTTGGCTGGCCACCTCGTGCGCACTGGTTGCCTGGTACAGCCTGTACCGGGCCCCGGAGCCGCGGGCCGAAGCGACCCCCGCGGCTCAGTAAGCCATAGCTTGTGCCCGGCGCACGACTTCCCGGGCCTGGTGGGCATGCAGGGCGTCGACGGGACGGGCGTTGCCGATGGCATCGCGGCTGCCGTCGCGAGTGAGCGTCAGCGACGGATCCGGAGTGAACAGCCACCGCACGATCTCGGTGTCGCGATAGCCGCCGTCGTGCAGGATCGTCAACAGTCCCGGCAGGCTCTTGACCACCTCACCGGACTCGGTAAAGAACACCTGCGGTACTACCAAGCCGCCGTCACGTCGTACCGCGACCAGGTGGCCCTCCCGCAGTTGCTGGTGCACCTTGCTCACCGACACCCCGAGCAACTCCGCGACCCGCGGCAGGTCGTAGGTTGGCTCGTCAGGGTCCAAAAGATCGTCGCCGGCCGGGATACTGCTCACCGCGCAAGTGTAGGCCCTGCTACGCGCGTTGAGACTAGTGTTCTCCCGTCCAATCACACCGTGCACCTACGATGGCCCGGTGGCCGAAGCAGGGACGGGAGACGCGTTGAACAGCACACTGCTGGATGGCCGCTACCTGGTCGGATCCAAGATCGCCAGCGGCGGCACCTCGACGGTCTACCGCGGCCTCGACATCCGACTGGACCGCCCTGTCGCCGTGAAGGTGATGGACTCTCGCTACGCCGGCGACGACCAATTCCTAACCCGTTTCCAGCGCGAGGCCCGGACGGTCGCCCGGCTGAAGGACCCCGGGCTGGTCGCCGTCTATGACCAGGGCCTGGACGCTGCGCACCCGTTTTTGGTGATGGAGCTCATCGAGGGCGGCACCCTGCGCGAGCTGCTGGCCGAACGCGGTCCGATGCCGCCCCATGCCGTGGTAGCGGTGCTGCGCCCAGTGCTGGGCGGGCTGGCGGCCGCGCATCGGGCCGGCCTGGTGCATCGCGACGTCAAGCCCGAGAATGTGCTGATCTCCGACGACGGCGACGTCAAAATCGCCGATTTCGGGTTGGTCCGTGCGGTTGCGGCCGCTGGGATCACCTCCACCAGCGTCATTTTGGGCACCGCCGCCTATCTGTCGCCCGAGCAAGTGCGCGATGGCAACGCCAATCCGCGCAGCGACGTGTACTCCGTCGGGATCCTCACCTATGAGCTGTTGACCGGGTGCACCCCGTTTACCGGCGACTCCGCCTTGTCGATCGCCTACCAACGGCTGGATACCGATGTGCGGCCGCCCAGCGCAGCGATCGACGGTGTGCCCCCGCAGTTCGACGAGTTCGTGGAGCGCGCGACCGCCCGCGACCCGGCCGACCGGTACGCCGACGCGATCGAGACGCGCGCCGATCTGGACGCGATCGCCGAAGAACTTGCGCTGCCGGATTTTCGGGTGCCGGCGCCGCGTAACTCCGCGCAACACCGGTCAGCGGCGCTGCACCACAGCCGGATGAGCCAGCGCCCGGCCACGGCGCAGCAACCGGGGCCGCCCGAAGGAGCACCGGTTCGTCACCCCACCCGCCAGTTGACCCGGGGACCCGGGGACCGGTCCGAGCCGGGGCCCCCGATGCAGCCCGACTCCGAACCCGACGACTACGAATATGAGCCTGTCACAGGCGAATTCGCCGGTATCCCGATAAGCGAATTCGTTTGGGCTCGTCAGCACGGCCGACGCATGGTGTTGATCTGGGTGGCGCTCGTGCTTGCGGTCACCGGGCTGGTCGCGACCGCGGCGTGGACGATCGGAAGCAACCTGAACGGACTGCTGTAAGGCGCGGGCGAGCAGACGCAAAATCGCCCAAAACGCGTGGTTTTCGGGCGATTTTGCGTCTGCTCGCCGAGCTAGCCGCGCAGCATCTCGGCGACCAGGAATGCCAACTCCAGCGACTGCTGGGTGTTCAGCCGCGGATCACATGCCGTCTCGTAGCGGCCCACCAAGTCCATATCCGAAATGTCTTGCGCCCCACCAAGACACTCCGTGACGTCCGCACCGGTGATCTCGACGTGGATGCCGCCCGGGTGAGTGCCCAGCGCGCGGTGCACCTCGAAGAAGCCCTGCACCTCGTCGACAATGCGGTCGAAATGCCGAGTCTTGTACCCGTTGGACGACTCGTGGGTGTTGCCGTGCATGGGGTCGCACTGCCAGATCACCTGGTGACCGGCGGCCTGGACCTTCTCGACGATGGGCGGCAGCAAATCGCGCACCTTGTTGTTGCCCATCCTGCTCACCAACGTCAACCGGCCGGGCTTGTTGTGCGGATCGAGCCGCTCGACATATTCGACGGCCAGTTCCGGGGTGATCGTCGGGCCCATCTTGACACCGATCGGGTTGGCGATCACCTCCGCAAACGCGATGTGTGCACCGTCGAGCTGGCGGGTCCGCTCGCCGATCCAAACGGTATGCGCCGATAGGTCAAACAACTGCGGCTCCCCCCCGTCGCCGTCCGACAACCGCAGCATGGCCCGCTCGTAGTCGAGCACCAAAGCCTCGTGGCTGGCATAGATTTCGGCGGTCTGCAGATTGCGGTCGGCCACCCCGCAGGCACTCATAAACCGCAAACCCCGATCGATCTCGGTGGCCAGGGCCTCGTAGCGCGCACCCGCCGGCGAGGTCCGGACGAATTCCCGGTTCCAATCGTGGACCAGGTGCAGCGAAGCCAGCCCCGAAGACGTCAGCGCCCGCACCAGGTTCATCGTCGCACTGGCATTGGCGTAGGCGCGCACCAACCGCGACGGGTCGTGCTCGCGCGCAGCGGCGTCCGGGGCGAAGCCGTTGATCATGTCACCGCGGTAGGACTTCAAACCGAGCGCGTCGACATCGGCCGACCGGGGCTTGGCGTACTGACCGGCGATGCGGGCCACCTTGACCACCGGCATGCTGGCGCCGTAGGTCAGCACCACGGCCATCTGCAGCAGGGCGCGGATGTTGCCCCGGATGTGCGGTTCGGTGTTCTCGGTGAACGTCTCCGCGCAGTCGCCGCCCTGCAGCAAGAACGCTTCACCCTTCGCGACCTGGGCCAGCTGATCTTGCAGCCGGAGGATCTCCGAGGGCACCGTCACCGGCGGCACGCTCTCCAGGACCGTGCGCATCGCCGCCGCCTGATCAGCGGGCCAGCTGGGTTGCTGTGCGGCCGGCTTGGCCAGCGCGGCGTCCAGCCGGGCGCGCAGGTCAGTCGACAGCGGCGGCAGCGGCGGCAGCTGGTCGATCGGTATGTCGACGGTCCAGTTCATCGGTCCATGGTAACCGGGGCACGCCGATGGCTGATCAGGGCGAACGTCGCTTACAACTCCCGCGACCCGTTCTCCCCGACCGACCTGATCAGCCGGAATCGGCGCAGCTGGTCGCGGGCATCGACCAGCGCGTCGTGGGCATCGCGCGGCCGCGGCGGCATCGGCGGGCATCCCCGGTCCTCCCACAATTGCCGCAGTTCCCGGGTGAAACGGGGCAGCGCCCGCGGCAACTCTGGCATCGGGCCCCATAACTGACACAAGGCCACGTGGTCATAGGCCCCCACCCAAGCCCACAGCTCGATCGGGTCGGTGCCTTGAACACTGAAGACGCCGAAGAATTCCTCCAGGTCCAGGCGAATCTGCCGACGCGAGCGCCACAACTGCGACGCCGGGGGAGGCAGCTTGGGCAACACATTGGCGCGCACCCAGCTACCGGCGCGCTCGGGATCGAATTCCGTGGACACCGCGTAGTACTCGCGTCCGTCTTCGGCGACCACCCCGATCGAGATCAATTCGATCGTGCGGCCGTCCTCGATGAATTCGGTGTCGTAGAAGTACCGCACCGGAGAAAGCCTAGGCCCGCGACGGCGAGCGCCGAAACGGCGCGAGTAAGGAGCCGGGCCATCGGCCGATGGCAGCCTAGCGGCCGATCAGGATGGGCTCGGTTCCCTCGGGCGGTGGTGCGGGATGCACCTCATGGTCGAGCTGGGCGTCGACCCCGCGGGAGCCGCGCTGCGTCACCAGCCTGGACGCGGGCACCGATTACGCTGTTGTGCGACATGAGTAAATGGCGGGCGCCCGGCGTGGGCAGTCGATCCGGGCGGGCGCTGTTGTGGTGCCTCGTCTGGGTGCTGGCCGCGACGGGGCTGGGCTATGTGGCCTGGCAGTTGTTCGGGCACACGCCCTATCGCATCGATATCGACATCTATCAGATGGGCGGCCAGGCTTGGCTGGACGGCCGCCCGCTGTACCGCGGCGACGTGGAGTTCCACACGCCGATCGGGCTGAATCTGCCGTTCACCTATCCGCCGCTGGCGGCCATCGTGTTCTGCCCGTTCGCCTGGCTGCACATGCCGGCCGCCAGCGTCGCGATCACGGCGTTGACACTGCTGCTGCTGATCGTTTCGACCGTGATCGTGCTGACCCGCCTCGACGTCTGGAACACCTCGACAATGCTGCCCGGCCCGGCCTGGCTGCGCCGGTGGTGGCTGGCCATTGTCATCGCGGTGCCGGCGACGATCTGGCTGGAGCCGATCACGTCGAACTTCGCCTTCGGTCAGATCAACGTCGTGCTGATGACCCTGGTGATCGCTGACTGCGTGCCGCGCCGCACGCCGTGGCCACGCGGGCTGCTGCTGGGGCTGGGAATAGCACTGAAACTCACTCCGGCGGTGTTCTTGCTCTATTTCCTGCTGCGTCGCGACAACCGCGCGGCACTGACCGCGCTGGCGTCGTTCGTGGTGGCGACGCTGATCGGTTTCGCTTTGGCGTGGGACGACTCGTGGGAGTACTGGACGCACACCGTGCATCACACCGATCGGATCGGGGCCGCGGCGTTGAACACCGATCAGAACATCGTCGGCGCCCTCGCCCGGCTCGGGCTCGGTGAGCAGCAGCGCTTCCTGCTGTGGGTGGCGGCATCGCTGCTCGTGCTGGCGCTGACGGTATGGGCGATGCGGCGGGTGCTGCGGGCCGGTGAGCCCGTGCTCGCGGTGATCTGCGTCGCGCTGTTCGGGCTGGTGGTTTCGCCGGTGTCGTGGTCACACCACTGGGTGTGGATGTTGCCGGCGGTGCTGGTGACGGGGATCTCGGCCTGGCGGCGCCGCAACGTGGCACTGGCCGTGGTCAGCGCCGCCGGGGTGGCGCTGATGAGGTGGACGCCGATCGACCTGCTTCCCAAGCATCACGAGACGGCCGCGGTCTGGTGGCGCCAACTGGCCGGGATGTCCTATGTGTGGTGGGCGCTGGCGGTCATCGCCGCGGCCGGACTTACCGTCACCGCCCGCGGGACTTCGCAGGATTCGGAAACCCGGCAGCTGAGCCCGGTGACCGCCCTCGGCTGATCCGCGGCGTCGGCGTTGCGGGCTAACCGGCCGCGGTTTCGGGGATCCGCGCGGCCTCACTGGTAGGGCCGGCGCCGTTGCCGTTTTCTTTGACGCTGGCGGCGTAGATGTCGACGTACTCCTGACCGGACAGCCCCATCAGTTCGTAGATCACTTCGTCGGTGACGGCTCGCTCGATGAAGCGGTTGCCGGCCAGCCCTTCGAAGCGTGAGAAGTCCATCGGCTTGCCCAAGCGGACGGTGACCCGTCCGAACCGCAACATGTTCGTGCCGGGCGGGTTGACGACATTGGTGCCGATCATCGCGACCGGGATCACCGGAACCCCGGTGTGCAACGCCAGTCGGGCCAGGCCGGTCTTGCCTTTGTACAGCCGGCCATCGGGCGAGCGGGTGCCTTCGGGGTACATCCCCAGCAACTTGCCGCGGCTCAGCAGCCTTTCGGCGGTGGTCAGCGCGGCTTGCGCGCTGTCGGCATCGGTACGGTCGATCGGCACCTGACCGACGGCGTTGAAGAACCAACGAATGAACCAACCCTTGAGCCCGGTGCCGGTGAAATATTCCGACTTCGCCAGGAAGGTGATCCGGCGCCGCACCACCAGCGGGAGATAGAAGCTGTCCATGACCGCCAGGTGGTTACTGGCCAGGATCGCTGGCCCCGAACTCGGAAGGTGTTCTAAGCCTTCGACTTTCGGTCGACCAAGCACGAACAGCATCGGGCCGAGGAGAATGTACTTGAATAGCCAGTACCACATGGCCCTCCCTCTCGCCCGCACCAATCGTGTTCGCGCCAACTGTACCCATCCCCAACGGAACCGACCACCTTCTCCCGTGTCCGGGTCACTCCTCGACGGTGACCCGGATGGGCTGGTAATGGGTTCTGGAGGCGGCGTCTCTAGCGTCGGTCTCGGTGCCGGGGCCATCACCGGGCGGGCCGGGTGGGCCGTCTGGGGGCGGTTTCGGTGTTGGTTTGGAAGACCGGTCGATGTCGTCGACGATGGCGCGTATCACATCGAGCAGAGCGATGCTGTGGTCGGCGATGACGGTGAGCAGTGGGTGCTGATCGCCGGTTGCCAACGCGGCCAGCGCGCACACCGGACACCACACCTGCTGGCATTTCCCGGTCCCGACTCCCCCACCCGCTGTCAACGCGGCTGCCGCTCGCACCGCCGGGTCGATTCCGTTCAGGATCGCCTGGGCAAATCTGCGCAGCTCCGGACCAATATCGGGATGAGCCCCACTCACTTAGGCCACACCTCCGGATCTGGTCGAAAACGGACTGTCAGCTCACTACCCCGCAGATGTGCGTCCAGCACGGTGCACCGCCGGAGTACGGATGCCAACCGAACCCTGCGCCGCAATCCGCCCGCGCTGATGATCAGGTCGTCATCGACGCGCCCCAGCATCAGCGCTGACGGATCGAGCTGGGGCAACGCTAGTCGCATTCGGTATACCGACCCAAGTCCCGACCCGGATTCGAGGTCGACAATCGGCCGCAACGGTCCTGGGGGCGCCGTTCCACCCCGACGACGGGCACCGTCGAGCAGCGCGCCCAGTGCCTTGGGTCCGATCGGCTCTCCGGACAGGTGCGGGGTCAACACCAGCGCCACCTCACCGATGGTGGCGTCGAGTTCGTCGAGAACGACGCGTTGTTCGGCAATGCGTTCGGCGTACCAGTAGAAAGCCGGATGCTCGGGCAGGTTGCGGTACTCGTAGGACTCGTCTTCCACCAGAACCTGGTTGACGATCAGCTCCTCGACGCGGACACCCATCAGCGCCAATGAACCCAGCGTCCGGACCGCCTCGGCCGCGACCACCCGCTCGGGGGTCAGCACCAAATGCGCCCGGACCAGCTCGCCGTCGGTCAGCAGTGCGCTGAGCGCATCCACGCTGGCGGTGATGCGCTCGAGCAGCTCCACCACCGCCGCCGACCGGGTGTCGTCGGCAGTGAGCGACAGCCGGCGATGGCGCGGCCACGCGCGCTCCACATAGAGCCCGAACGTGGCGGGCAACGTCAGCATTCGCAACGCATCTGCCGTCGAGGCGCAATCGACGACAACGCGATCCCATCGTCGGCAGGCGGCCAGCTCACCGACGGCGTGCAGACCGAGCACTTCCTGAACACCGGGCAACGCCGAAAGCTCCTCGGGCGCAATGGTGCTCAACTCGGAATCGGGAAGTCGCCGATCCAATGTGGTGACCACCTCATGCCACCGGGCTTCCAGCAGGGCCAGGGTGTCCAATGCCAGCGCATCCAGAAAGCCGCCGCCCGCCTCCGCGTCATCGGCGAGCACCCGAACCAGTTCACCCCGACCGCTCGGCGGGACGGGGACACCCAGCACGTCGCCGAGCGAGTGGGCTTGGTCGGTGGACACCACCAGCACCCGCTGTCCCGCGCTTGCGGCGCAGACCGCGGTGGCAGCGGCCAGGGTGGATTTCCCTACCCCGCCTTTGCCAACGAAGAGACTGATCCGGGCCGGGGTGGGCGCAGCGGACTCACTCAGCCTCGACTCGTTTCTTCAGATCCTTCAACGCGGTGTCGGTCAACCGCCGTTCTGCCTTGCGCTTGAGCAATCCGATCATCGGGACGGCAAGGTCGACCGTGAGTTCGTAGGTGACCTCGGTGCCAGATCCCTTCGGCTCCAAACGATATGTGCCTTCAAGGGAACGCAGCAGCGAGCTGGAGACAAGTGTCCAGCTAACCGATTGCCGGTCTTTGGGCCACCGGTAGGACATGACCAACGTGTCCTTGAGGATGGCGGCGTCCAGTACCACTCGCGCGACTTTCGGGTAGCCGTCAGCGTCCTTTTCCTGGACCTCGGCTTCCTTGTACTCCGAGATCCACTCCGGGTAGGAATCGATATCGGCGATCACCTGCATCACCGTGCCCGGGTCGGCTTCGATGTAGATGGTTTGCGACGTTTTTTCCGCCACCTGGTGCTGCCCTCTCTCCCGCAAGCGGGTCGACCCCGGCGATGTGCGGGACTAACCCCCCCGGGCCTCCGGTCCGCAACGGTACTCTCCGTGCGGACCTGACCCGGCTAAACTACCGGAGAAACTCCGACCGGACGTGACCGTTCCACTGTCGTTTTGACCTCGAAGGCCATTTTCTTTCCCGCCACCCGACGGCGGTGTGTCATTTTCGCCAAGTTCAGCTTGGCCAGCTGCCAGGCCGCCAGCCCGGTCGGTTCGGCGTGCAGGAAGTAATGCAGCGCTACCCCGTCCAGCAACGGTTCCAGCCAGATCTCCATGGTGCCGGTCAGCGCGCCGGTGACTGCCCACCGGATTCCCTTGTCAGCACGATCCTCGACGACCTGCAGCCGCAGGTCCGGCCACCAGCGGCGCCAGCTGGACCGATCGGCGAGCGCGGCGGCGACCCGCGCGCCGTCGGCGGCGACAAACGTCTCGTCCGCGACCTGGATGCTGTTCATCACCTCAGCTTCACACACCGATCTCAAGCACCCCTCTCAGGGCAGGTCAGTTCCCATAGGAAGCGCCTCGCCCCCGGCCCGGGCACCGCGGCACCTCCGGCGCGCCGCCGCAGCCGTGGCGGTGGCCCAACCGACTGGCGCCGTCCTGCGCAATGGTCGGATTAGGCTGGGCGACAGCAAGCCGGGTCCGGGAACGTCACCCGGAAACGTCACTAGTCAATCGAGGTCATCAGAGTGCGTGAGTACAGTGCCCCCGCCCGCTTTTCCGTCGGCGAGCACGACAACGTCGCGGCCGCGGTCTTCGAGCACGAGCGCGATGATCCGAGCTTTGTCATCTACCAACGCCAGGTCGACGGCGTCTGGGCCGATGTCACATGCGCCCAGGCGGCCGACCAGATTCGCTGCGCCGCATTGGGTTTGATCTCGCTGGGGATCCAGGCCGGTGACCGGGTGTCCATCTTCTCGGCGACCTGCTACGAGTGGGCGATCCTGGACCTCGCGATTCTGTCCGTGGGTGCGGTGACCGTGCCGATCTATGAGACGTCGTCGGCCGAGCAGGTGCGCTGGGTGCTGCAGAACTCAGAAGCAGTGTTGGCCTTCGCCGAAACCGACGCACATGGCGCGATGGTCACCGAACTCACCGCCGAGCTGCCCGCGCTGCGCCGGGTGCTGCACATCAATGGTTCGGGTCCCAAAGCCCTCGACCAGCTTGTCGAGGCCGGCACGTCGGTTGACCCGGCGGAGCTGACGGCCCGTCTCGAGGCGCTGCGGGCCGAGGACCCGGCAACGCTCATCTACACCTCGGGAACCACCGGCCGTCCCAAAGGCTGCCAACTGACTCATTCCAACCTGCTGTACGAGATCCGCGGCACCAAGGAATGCCTTCCGGCGCTGCTCAACAAGGGGCAGCGACTGCTGATTTTCCTGCCACTGGCCCACGTCCTGGCCCGCGCGCTCACGTTGGCCGCGTTCACCAACAAGGTGACCGTCGGATTCACCAGCGATATCAAGAATCTGCTGCCGATGTTCGCGGTGTTCAAGCCGACGGTGGTGGTGTCGGTTCCGCGGGTGTTCGAGAAGGTGTACAACACTGCCGAGCAAAACGCCGCGAACGACGGCAAGGGCCGCATCTTCGCGATCGCCGCACAGACCGCGGTCGATTGGAGTTGCGCCCGTGACCATGGCGGACCGGGGCTGCTGCTGCGGGCCAAGCATGCGCTGTTCGACCGGCTGGTCTATCACAAGCTGCGCGCGGCGCTGGGCGGCGACTGCCACGCGTCCGTCTCGGGCGGCGCGCCGCTGGGCGCGCGGCTGGGCCACTTCTACCGCGGTGTGGGCCTCACCATCTATGAGGGCTACGGCCTGACCGAGACCAGCGCGGCCATCACGGTTAACCGGGTCGGCGATCTGAAGATCGGAACCGTCGGAAAGTTGGTACCCGGCAACAGTTTGCGCATCGCCTCCGACGGCGAGCTGTTGGTGCGTGGCGGAGTGGTGTTCAGCGGTTACTGGCGCAACGAGCAGGCCACCGAAGAGGCATGCACCGATGGCTGGTTCAAGACCGGCGATCTGGGAGCTGTCGACGAGGGCGGCTTCTTGACGATCACCGGCCGCAAGAAGGAGATCATCGTCACCGCGGGCGGTAAGAATGTCGCCCCCGCCGTGCTGGAGGACCGGCTGCGGGCGCATCCGCTGATCAGCCAGGCGATGGTGGTGGGGGACAACAAGCCGTTCATCGGCGCGCTGATCACCATCGATCCGGAGGCATTCGACGGCTGGAAGCAGCGCAACCAGAAGGCGGCCGGCGCGTCATTGGGCGATCTGGCCACCGACCCCGACCTCGTCGCCGAGGTGGATGCGGCCGTCAAGGAAGCCAACCTGGCGGTCTCGCACGCCGAGTCGATCCGTAAGTTCCGCATTCTGCCGGTCGACTTCACCGAGGACACCGGTGAACTGACACCGACGATGAAGGTCAAGCGCAACGTGGTGGCCGAGAAGTTCGCCTCCGATATCGAGGCCATTTACGAGGCGGACTAGCGCGCCCGGGCCGAGCTGGGGCACCGCCCGCTTGCGGGGGACACGCCAGCGTGGCGGCGACGGGCTAGCCGCGGAGAAGGTCGGCCAGTCGCGCCGCCAGCGTGTCCCAACGCCACTGGGTCTTCACCCACTGGCGCCCGGCTGCGCCCATGGCGGCGGCCCGGTCGCGATCGGTCAGCAACTCGGTGACGGCGTCGGCGACTTTGTTCACTGAGCGGCCGTCGATGACTAGCCCAGTCTTGTTGTGCTGCACGGTTTCTGGAGCTCCACCCGACTCGCCGGCGATGACCGGCACGCCGGTCGCCGATGCCTCGAGGAACACGATGCCCAAGCCCTCGACGTCCATCCCGGCGCCGCGGGTGCGGCATGGCATCGCGAACACGTCAGCCAGGGCGTGGTGCGCGGGTAGCTCGGCGGCCGGTACCCCACCGGTGAATGTCACGTGGTCGGCGACCCCGCAAGCCCGGGCCAGCTTGCGTAGCGATTCCAGATACGGACCACCGCCGACGATCACCAGCGCGGCTCCATCGACGCGTTGCCGGATCGACGGCAACGCCTTGATCAGCATGTCCTGGCCTTTGCGCGGCACCAGGCGGGACAGGCACACCACGGCGGGCCGCTCGCCCAGCCGGTAGCGTTCACGCAGCTCCGCGCGGGCCGCCGGATCGGGCCGGAATCGGTCGGTGTCCACCCCGGGCGGCAGGTATTCCAACAAGGCCGCGCGCCCGAAGGCCGGCGCGAACCGGGAGCGCGTGTAGTGGCTGACGAACGTGACGACGTCGGTGTCGTCGCCGATGCGACGCAGCACCGATCGCGCGACCGGAAGCATCGACCACCCCACTTCGTGGCCGTGTGTGCTGGCCAGCACCCGTGTCGCCCCGGCCCCGCGGGCACGCTGTGCCAGTAGCGCCAACGGTGCGGCCGCGCCAAACCAGACGGTGTCGATGCCGTTGTCGGCGATCAGCCGACGCATCCGGGCATCGACCGTTGGGCCGGGCAGCATCAGCGTGCCCGGATGGCGCACCACCCGGTAGCCGGCAGTGCGGGCCGCCCGATCGTAGGCGTCGGCGCCCTTCCATTGCGGTGCATACACCGTCACCGAATGCGACCCGGTGCCAACCAACCGACCGACGAACTCACCCAGGTACGACTGGATCCCGCCCCGCCGGGGCGGAAAGTCGTTGGTTACCAGCAGCACCCGGCTCACAGTGCGTCAATCTAGCGGGTCAGCCACTGATGCCAGCGCACGAGTAAGCCAGCCGGGTCGGTGCCAAGGACGTCGTGGACGGCGGTGGGCACGTCGGCGTGCCCGGCACCGCAGCTGGCCAGGTACAGGTCATGCAACTTCGTCGTCCCGTAGGTGTCGGCGACGAAACGGGCGAACCACCATGCGCGGTCATACGCCAACGAGCGCTGCGGGCCGGGCGCGTCCAGGTCGGTGTCCGAAGGCAGCGTCAGCGGTACCGGCAGCGCATCGGCGGGCACCGGGGTCTGCCGGCGGGCGACGAAATCGGCTACCGCTTCGGTAAGCCATCGGGGTGCATCGGGGGCCGTGTCAGCGCGGGCGGCATAGTGAAAAAGCTCGTGAGTCAACACAATTCGTAGGGAAGAATCACTCATGTTGGCAGCGCCCGGCGCGAACACGATCCGCTGGCCGATCGCCACCCGGTGAGCAGGATCAACGTGGTCTACGACCGTCACCGCGGCGATATCGGCCCACTGCGACGCCGGTCCCCCGCCAGCGGCAGCGCGGAACTCCTCGCCCGTGCGGGCGACCACCACCGAGATATCGCGCGACCAATCGACGCCCCAGAAAGCCTCCACCGCGTTGACCGCGGCACCGATGTTCGACGCAACACGCGACAGCAGGCGGTCACCGGCTGGGCCGCCGAGGCTAACCAGCCGGATGGTGCGGTCACCGACGACCAGTGACTTCGCCACGGCACTGATCTGGACGCGTGTGGGTGTGATCAGCTGCGCAGGTCTTACCCGACTATCGCGTGCCGCATCGAACGGCACGGCCGCGGCCACAATCAGCTCAACGACAAACACCCACGCCAGCAGCATCGACAGCCGCCGGCGCTGGGGGCCGGGGCGTTCAGTAGCGGCGGGCGTCGTAGATCGGGCCGGAGGAGTTCATCGGCACCACCCGTACCGGCACGCCGTAGGTGGAGGAATGGATCATCATGCCGTCACCGACGTATATCCCGGCGTGTGACGCGTCCGAGTAGAAGGTCAGCACGTCGCCGGGCTGCAGATCAGACAGGCCCACCGGCTGACCGCCGTGAGCCAGTGCCTGGCTGGAGTGCGGCAGTGAAATACCGGCTTGCTGGAAAGCCCACATCACCAATCCGGAGCAGTCGAACCCGCCCGGTGCGGAGCCACCCCACACATACGGCGAACCGACTTGGGTCAAGGCCGCCTGCACGACGGTGGCGCGGTCACCGCCGCCGACCCCGCCGCCGCCAAAAGGCGCCGGGAACACACCGGGGGGCGGAGCCTCACCTGGTACTTGTCCGCCAGGCGGTGGCGCGCCGGGTGGCGCCGCGTCCGGCGCCGGCGCACCGGGTGCTGGCGCTCCCGCCGGGGCGGGCCCGGGATTGGCCAGCGCTGTGCGCTGATCCGGCGACAAGGAGAGGTACTGGGACTTGACGACAGCGATCTGCACCTGCAGCTGACTTTGCTTGGACTGCAGGCTCGCCCGAACCGCGGCAGCCTGCTCGGCCGCGCTCTTGGCGGCGGCGGCGGACTTCGCGGATTCCCGCTCGGCCTTGGCGGCCTGCTCACCGGCGAACCGGTAACTCGACATCTGATTGGCCATTTGAGTCGCCATCAGCCGCTGCATAGCCAGCTTGTCGATCAGGCCTTGCGGTGATTCCGCGGTCAGGATGGCTTCCATACCGTCGACGCGGCCCCCCATGTACGTCGCGGCGGCGAGTTTGTTGACAGCGCTCTGAAATGAGGCCAAGCGAGCCTTGGCGGCATCCGCGGCGGCCTGGTCATCCGCGTGCTTCTTTTCTGCGGCACGCTGGGCGGCCAGCTTGTCATTCAGGTCGAGCTGCGCGCTGTGCATCGCCTCGGTGGTCTGCTCGGCCCGGCGAGACAGCTCGTTGAGTTTTGCCAGGGCGTCACCGGCCGGGTCGGCCGCCACATGCGCGGCGAGGACACCCGATAACACCGTGAAGCCCGCCAGCATCCCGACGGCCGATCGTGTTAGGACACGGGCAATCGGGTACCTAAAGTCAAGCCTCAAAATTTTGCTTCCTTAAACGGCCGTCGACAGATGGGCGTCGAGCTAGTTTAGGTCTCAAACAGGTTACGAAATGATATCGGCGTTTGTCCAAAGCAAGCGGTTAAGAAATTAGAAAGATTTCTGTCATTTTCGTGTGAAAGACGGCGCCACCCGGAGACGATCCAGCCGGTTTGGGGCACGGGGAATGTTTTGGCGCACAAGGCGTTTAGGCTACTCCAAACCCGCGATCCCGGCGAATCGGCACTAACCGCAGTCGTGGCGCCAAGCCGACGTCGGCGAGTACTTCCAGGGCGGCACGTTCATCTTGCAACAACGTTTCCGGGACCCCGAGTAGCACGCTGACCACGCAGTCGCGGCATCGGAGGCCGCGCACCGCGCAGTCGTCGCAGTCGATCACCACCGGCGCGGCGGGTCCTGGTGCCGTGACGCCGTTGCTGTCGGGTCCACTGTTCTGTGCCATCGGGGTCGGTCCTCTCGGTCTGGCTTTGGCGAAGGTCAAGTCGGGCTATCCGAACGCTAACGGCCGCCACCGACATCTATCCGCGACCAGATCTCGCCCCCGCCCGAACGGCGTGGGAGCTCGCGGGTGTCGGTGGGCATGCTTAACGTCGCAAGCCATGGGTGCGAGTGGTGCGACTCAGCTGAGTTTCGCCGACTTAGGGCCATCTTTCGCGACCGAAGACGTTTCGTTGCGCGAAACCACCTTCGTGGTGGTGGACCTGGAGACCACCGGCGGACGCACGAAGAGCACCGACGGAACACCTGCCGACGCCATCACCGAAATCGGGGCGGTCAAGGTCCGCGGCGGCGTCGTGCTCGGTGAGTTTGCCACCCTGGTCGACCCGCGGCGCAGCATCCCGCCCCAGATCGTGCAGTTGACCGGCATTACCACGGCGATGGTGTCTGACGCTCCGACCATCGACGCTGTGCTGCCGATGTTTATGGAGTTCGCCGGTGGCGCGGTGCTGGTCGCCCACAACGCCGGGTTCGACATCGGATTCCTGCGTGCCGCCGCGCAGCGGTGCGATATCGGATGGCCCCGGCCACAGGTGCTGTGCACAGTCCGGTTGGCTCGCCGGGTGCTGAGTCGCGAGGAAGCCCCCAGCGTGCGGCTGGCCGCCTTGGCGCGGTTGTTTGCCGTCACCTCCCAGCCCACCCACCGCGCTCTCGACGATGCCCGAGCCACCGTTGACGTCTTGCACGCACTCATCGAGCGAGTGGGCAACCAAGGCGTGCACACCTACGCCGACCTGCGCTCATACCTGCCCGACGTGACACCGGCCCAGCGTCGCAAGCGAGTGCTCGCGGACGGCCTGCCGCACCGGCCCGGGGTCTACCTGTTCCGCGGACCGTCGGGCGAAGTGCTCTACGTTGGCACCGCCGTCGACTTGCGGCGCCGGGTAAGCCAGTACTTCAACGGCGCCGATCCCCGCGGCCGGATGAAGGAGATGGTCACGCTGGCCGGCGCGGTCGACCACGTCGAGTGCGCCCATTCGCTGGAGGCCGGTGTGCGCGAGCTGCGGATGCTGGCCGCGCATGCCCCGCCGTACAACCGCCGGTCCAGGTTCCCGCACCGTTGGTGGTGGGTGGCGCTCACCGACGAGGCGTTTCCGCGGCTGGCCGTGGTGCGAGCGCCGCGACACGACCGCGCCGTCGGCCCGTTCCGGTCGCGCACCGACGCCGCTGACACGGCTGAGCTGCTCGCCCGATTCACCGGGCTCCGAACGTGTACCGCCCGGCTGGGACGCTCCGCTTTGCACGGGCCGGCCTGCCCCGAGGCCGAGATTTCGCCCTGCCCCGCCGCGCGCGACCTCACAACCACCCAATACGCAGCGGCCGTGGCGCGCGTCGCGGCTCTGATCGACGGCTTGGACAACAGCGCTCTGGCAGGCGCCGTGGACCAGGTCACCGCGCTCGCCGGGCGACGTCATTTCGAGAGCGCCGCACGGCTCCGCGACCGCACCGCCACCGCCGTCGAGACCTTGTGGCGCGGCCAGCGGCTGCGCGCCCTGGCCGCCCTGCCCGAGCTGATCGCCGCCGCCCCGGACGGCGCCGGTGGCTACCACCTCGCCGTAATCCGTCACGGCCAACTCGCCGCGGCCGGCACCGCCCGACGGGGGGTGCCGGCGATGCCGGTGGTCGACGCGATTCACGCTGCGGCACAGGCGATCTTGCCGGTGCCGGCCCCACTGGGCGGCGCGCTGGTCGAGGAAACCGCCCTCATCGCGCGCTGGCTGGCCGGCCCGGGGGTGCGCATCGTTCGTGTCGAGGGCACCCAAGACGCGGCGGGCTGGGCTTCACCGCTGCGGTCAGCCGGCGGGTGGACGGCATGGGCGGCGTCGGCGCGCTCGGCACGGCTGGCCGGCGAACAAGCTGCGCGCGACTCAGACCTGCTGGCCGAACCGCACCCACCGCGCGAGCAGCTGTTCGGCCGCACCGGAGTCGATCGCAGCGCCGGCGCGCCGCAACCCCTCCTCCCAGGCCGGCAGCCATTCAGCGCGGCTGGATAGGCCGGCGTGGGCGACGATCGCCCCGGCGGCGTTGAGCACGACGGCGTCCCGAACCGGGCCCTTGGCACCGGCCAGCACCGCACGCACCTCGTTCGCGTTGGCTTGCGCGTCGCCGCCCAACAGATCGTCGAGATCGGCTCGGGCGAATCCGAATCCGGCCGGATCGAAAGTCAGCTTGTCCACCGTCCCGGCCTGGACTCGCCAAATCGTGCTGGTGGTAGTGGTCGTCAACTCGTCGAGGCCGTCGTCGCCGTGTACAACGAGCACACTGGACCGGCGCGCAGCGAACACCCCCGCCATCACCTCGGCCAGGTCGGCGAACGCGCAACCGATCAAGCCGGCCCGCGGCCTCGCCGGATTAGTAAGCGGCCCAAGGAGATTGAATACCGTCGGCACGCCGATCTCGCGGCGCACCGCGGACGCCTGCCGGTATGAGGGGTGGAACAGCGGCGCGAAGCAGAACCCGATCCCGACTTCGGCGAGACTGCGCGCGACCTGCTCCGGTCCGAGGTCGATGCGCACGCCGAGTGCCTCCAGCGTGTCGGCGCCGCCGGACAACGACGACGCCGCCCGGTTGCCGTGTTTGACCACCGGCACGCCCGCGGCCGCAACCACAATCGCCGCCATGGTGGACAGGTTGACGGTGTTGACGCCATCGCCACCGGTACCGACGATGTCGACGGCATCTTCGGGGATCGCGCCGGCGGGCATTTGGTGCGCATGGCTCAGCATGACGTCGGCCAGCTCACTGACCTCGGCGGCGGTGGGAACCTTCATCTTCATCGCCACGGCGAAGGCGGCGATCTGGGCCGGCTTGGCGTTGCCGGTCATGATCTGGTCCATGGCCCAGGCGGCCTGCCCCCGCGCCAGTTCCTGACCGCCCGTCAAACGAGCCAGGACCTGCGGCCACGACGGTGCCGACGCGGCCGGGCCCGTGGAAGAACGCCCGAGCGACCCCCCGACAGAAGAAGCCTCAGATGACAGAGCCACGGGCCGATGGTCCCACGAGCACCAAACCTCTCCCAACCGTCGTCAGGAGCAGGCCGGTGTCGGCGCGAGCACGACGCGAAAACATCAAATGCCGCCCCGGGTGGAGTTCAACAACTACAAAGCGTCATACTTGCGGATGTGACCAGCGCTGCCGGGACTTCAGGTACTGCAATAACGTCGCGAGTGCATTCGCTGAATCGGCCCAACATGGTCAGTGTCGGCACCATAGTGTGGCTTTCCAGCGAACTGATGTTCTTTGCTGGCCTGTTCGCGATGTATTTCACCGCGCGTGCTCAGTCCGGCGGGAAGTGGCCGCCGCCGCCGACCGAGCTCAATCTTTACCAGGCCGTCCCGGTCACCCTGGTGCTGATCGCGTCGTCATTCACCTGCCAGATGGGGGTGTTCGCGGCCGAACGCGGCGACGTCTTCGGACTGCGCCGCTGGTATGTGATCACCTTCCTGATGGGCCTGTTCTTCGTCCTCGGACAGGCCTACGAGTACTACCACTTGGCGACGCACGGCACCACCATCCCCGGCAGCGCCTACGGCAGCGTGTTCTACCTGGCCACCGGATTCCACGGCCTACACGTCACCGGCGGCCTGATCGCCTTCATCTTCCTGCTGGCCCGCACCGCGATGAGCAAGTTCACCCCGGCGCAGGCTACGGCCAGCATCGTCGTCTCTTACTACTGGCATTTCGTCGACATCGTGTGGATCGCGCTGTTCACCGTGATCTATTTCATCCGATGAGCCGGCGCTAGACGAACAGGAGTGCTCGGTTGAAGAAACTGCGGTCCACCCGATCCCGTAAGCCACGTGGCCAGCAGAGTGATCGCTCGCGACGCCGCCTGCGCCGCCGATTGTCGGGCGGCTTGCTGCTGCTGATCGCGCTGACCATCGCCGGCGGGCTAGCCGCCGTCCTGACGCCCAGGCCGCAAGTTGCCGTCGCCGACGAGTCGTCCTCGGCGCTGCTGCGTACCGGCAAGCAGCTCTTCGACACATCCTGCGTGTCGTGCCATGGCGCCAACCTGCAGGGGGTGCCCGACCACGGGCCGAGCCTGATCGGCGTCGGCGAAGAGGCTGTCTACTTCCAGGTGTCCACCGGCCGGATGCCCGCCGTGCGTGGTGAGGCCCAGGCGCCGCGCAAAGATCCGATCTTCGACGGATCTCAGATCGACGCGCTCGGCGCCTACGTGCAAGCCAACGGCGGTGGCCCCACCGTGGTGCGCAACCCGGACGGCAGCATGGCGATGCGATCGCTGCGTGGCGACAACCTGGGCCGAGGCGGTGACCTGTTCCGGCTGAACTGCTCGTCCTGCCACAACTTCACCGGAAAGGGCGGGGCGCTTTCGTCGGGTAAATACGCGCCGGACCTGGGGCCCGCCAATGAGCAGCAAATCCTCGCGGCGATGCGCACGGGCCCGCAGAGCATGCCGAAGTTCTCCGACCGCCAGCTGTCCTTCGAAGCCAAGAAGGACATCATCGGCTACGTCAGGGCAGTGAGCGAAGAGCGCCAGCCGGGTGGTTACGGCCTCGGTGGATTCGGACCCGCACCCGAGGGCATGGCCGCTTGGATCATCGGGATGGTCGCCGCCATCGGGCTGGCACTGTGGATTGGGGCACGAGCATGAGCGATGACACTCTTCGCGGCTCCGACACCGGCCAAGGGGCCGGGGCAACCCAAGAGCCCAACGAAGCAGCGCTGGCTGCGATGTCGCAGCAGGAACTGGTCGCCCTGGGCGGCAAGCTCGATGGCGTCGAGACGGTATTCAAGGAATCCCGCTGGCCCGTCGAGGGCGCCAAAGCCGAGAAACGCGCCGAGCGCGGGGTAGCCTTATGGCTTTTGCTGGGCGGTGGATTCGGGCTGGCGTTGCTGCTGATCTTCCTGTTCTGGCCGTGGGAGTACAAACCGAAGGAGGCCCCGGGGAGCCTGCTGTACACGCTGACCACTCCGCTGTATGGCCTGACCTTTGGGATGTCCGTCCTCGCGATCGCGATCGGCACGATCCTGTACCAGAAACGGTTTATCCCGGAAGAGATTTCGATCCAGCAACGGCATGACGGCGCGTCTCGCGAGATTGACCGCAAGACGGTGGTGGCGAACCTGGCCGACGCCTACCAGGGCTCCACGATCGGACGGCGCAAGCTGGTCGGGCTGTCGTTGGGCATGGGCTTGGGCGCGTTCGGCCTGTCCACCTTGGTTGCGTTTGCCGGTGGCCTGATCAAGAACCCATGGAAGCCGGTGGTGCCCACCGCTGACGGCAAGAAGGCCGTGCTGTGGACGTCCGGCTGGACCCCGCGTTACAAGGGCGAGACCATCTATCTGGCACGTGCCACGGGCATATACACCGGGGCACCGTTCATCAAGATGCGCCCCGAAGACCTCGATGCCGGCGGTATGGAGACCGTATTCCCGTGGCGGGAGTCCGACGGTGACGGCACCACCCCGGAATCACAGGAAATGCTCCGCCAGATCAACCAGGGTGTCCGCAATCCCGTGATGCTCATCCGGGTCCGGCCCACCGACGTGAACCGGGTGGTCAAACGCCAGGGTCAGGAGAGCTTCAACTTCGGCGAGTTGTTCGCCTACACGAAGGTCTGCTCGCATCTGGGTTGCCCCGCCTCGCTGTACGAAGAGCAGTCCTACCGAATCCTGTGCCCTTGCCACCAGTCGCAGTTCGACGCGTTGCACTACGCCAAGCCGATCTTCGGTCCGGCGGCCCGTGCGCTGGCGCAACTGCCCATCACCATCGACACCAACGGGTATCTGGTCGCCAACGGTGACTTCATCGAGCCCGTCGGACCGGCATTCTGGGAGCGCACCACATGAGTCCGAAACTGAGTCCGCCCAAGATCGGTGACGTCCTGGCCCGTCAAGGCGAGGACATCGACACCCGCTATCACCCCTCGGCTGCAGTACGCAGACAGCTCAACAAGGTCTTCCCGACCCACTGGTCGTTCCTGCTCGGCGAAGTCGCGATGTACAGCTTCATCGTGCTGCTGCTCACCGGGGTATACCTGACGCTGTTCTTCGATCCGTCCATGGCCGAGGTCACCTACAACGGCGTCTACCAACCGCTGCGCGGAGTCGACATGTCGAAGGCGTTCGCGTCGACACTCGACATCTCCTTCGAGGTGCGCGGCGGCCTGTTCGTCCGCCAGGTCCACCACTGGGCCGCGCTGATTTTCGCCGCGGCGATCATGGTGCACCTGGCCCGCATCTTCTTCACCGGCGCGTTCCGGCGGCCCCGCGAGGCCAACTGGGTGATCGGTTCGCTGCTGCTGATCCTAGCGATGTTCGAGGGTTTCTTCGGCTACTCGCTGCCCGATGACCTGCTCTCGGGCATCGGGATCCGGGCCTCACTGTCATCGATCACGCTGGGGATGCCGGTGATCGGCACCTGGCTGCACTGGGCCCTGTTCGGCGGCGACTTCCCCTGCGGCGGTGTGGGATACAACTGCGCCGAGGCGGGCTACATCATCCCGCGCATGTACGCCCTGCACATCCTGCTGCTGCCGGGGATCATCCTGGCACTGATCGGGCTGCATCTGGCAATGGTGTGGTTCCAGAAGCACACGCAATTCCCGGGCCCCGGCCGCACCGAGCACAACGTCGTCGGCGTGCGGGTGATGCCGATCTTCGCGGTCAAGTCCGGCGCGTTTTTCGCGGCGATCGTCGGTGTCCTCGGCCTGATGGGCGGCCTACTGCAGATCAACCCGATCTGGAACCTGGGTCCCTACAAGCCATCCCACGTCTCGGCGGGCTCGCAGCCAGACTTCTACATGATGTGGACCGAAGGCTTGGCCCGTGTCTGGCCGCCGTGGGAGTTCTACTTCTGGCATCACACCATTCCCGCTCCGGTCTGGGTCGCTCTGCTCATGGGGCTGATATTCGTCCTGCTGATCATCTACCCATTCCTGGAGAAACGGTTCAGCGGTGACCGCGCCCACCACAACCTGCTGCAACGACCCCGGGACGTCCCGGTGCGCACTTCGATCGGCGCCATGGCGATCGCCTTCTACATGGTGCTCACGCTGAGCGCGATGAACGACATCATCGCGTACAAGTTCGACATCTCGCTGAATGCGACCACGTGGATCGGGCGCATCGGGATGGTGATCCTTCCACCGGTGGTCTATTTGATCACCTATCGGTGGTGCATTGGGCTGCAGCGCAGCGACCGCGCGGTGCTCGAGCACGGCATCGAGACCGGCATCATCAAACGGCTGCCGCACGGCGCCTACATCGAGCTGCATCAACCGCTCGGCCCGGTCGACGACCACGGCCACCCGATACCGCTGGAGTACCAGGGCACGCCGTTGCCCAAGCGGATGAACAAGCTGGGCTCGGCCGGATCACCGGGCAGCGGCAGCTTCTTGTTCGCCGATCCGGCATCCGAGGATGCGGCACTGCGCGAGGCGGCGCACTCCTCCGAGCAACGCGCCCTGACCGCGCTGCGCGAACACCAAGAAAGCATCGTCGGGTCGAACGGCGAGGACGGCGAGCACTAGCCCCGGCGATGACCTCGGGCCGCGTCGAGGGGCCCGAGGTGGTGGCACCCCCAGCCGCATAGCGGGTCTGTAGTCCCACTTCCCTGCCGGATTACAGCCTCGATGACTTCCCGCCTGGCCCGAGAGCTCCCCTTGGCCCGAGGGCTCCCCGGGAAGCCCCGTACCGCTGCTAACTCGGCCGGAGTCTCGGCCACTGTGCGGCAACCACTCGGCGCAGCTGGCGAACATGCAGCCACTCGACCGCCGGCATTGCCGCGGTGACGACCCCGGCCAGCCCATATCCGACCCAGGATGGGCCGTCGTGACCGACGGCCATCAGGTAGGTCGCCGCGGCGACCGCGATCAGCGCTGCGCCCATCGTGCCGGTCAGAAGCACTGTGCCGCGCAACCAGACCCGGTCTACCGCCTCACCTGACAACTCGGCGCCCGGCCCCGTCGCCTGCTGTGCCCGCTCGTCCCCGGTGCGCGCGGCGGGAGAACCAACCCGCACCGAGGGCCTGACCGCGCCGCCTACCGGTGCGGTCATCGCCCGCGCAACCCGCTCCGTCTGGGCCATCCGGCGCGCCCGCAACAGCATCGGGATCGCCCCGGCGATGATCAGCGCGGAAACGATGATGACGGCATACAACACCCATGTCGTGTGCTGGCTGCCGGCCGTCTTGTGAAAGCCCCGACCCAGATCTACCAGCGCGACGGCGGCAGCCACGCTCACACCCAACAACACCAGCCAGATGGCGGCACACGCCCCGATCAGTATGCGATCGATGACATCCGGTGAAATCGTGTCCGACCCACGCCGGTATGCGGAATATCTGCTGACCATCAGCAGCTCGTCTGCGGCGCGTCGTTGGTATTCGATGAGAGCACCGTTCCATCGCTTGTCGTTATCGAGCAATTAAGCCGGCTGACCCGGAAAAGGCTGGACGCCTGGACCGAGCCAACGTCGGATTGCGAGATCGGTGTGACGGTGATGGACCACGGGATGTACACGTTGTGCTGCGTGCGCCGCCGGCCAGACGCGTCGACATAGGTCACCGAGATGATGTCGCCCGGCGCTTTGGTGCCGGTCACCGAATACGTGACCTGCCTGGGCCCGGCCGGTGTGGTGGTCGCCGGCGGCGGGGCTGCCGGCGTCGTGGTTGCCGGCGGTGGGGCCGCGGCGGTCGGCGCAGGCGGCGGTGGCGGCGGAGGCGTCACCGTCACTGTCTGGGTCTCCGTCGCGGTTGGAGGCTCTGTGGTGGGCGGTGGAGGTGGAGGCGGCGGGGGCGGCTGTTTCGTGGTGATGATCTCGTCTTGCATTGGCGGCGTAGACGGGACGGTGGTGGTACCGGGGTTAGCAAGTTTGGTGGTATCGGTACGCGCGACGAGCAGCGACACCGAGACCACGAGCGCAATAGCGGCCACGATGGCGGCGACGCCCACCACCCACGGCCAGCGCGGAGCAACCTGTTCATCATCAATGTCGGATGACTCGTCGTAGCCGTCGTAGTCGTAGAGCCTGAGATCGGCCGGCACATAGGGGCCGCTGATGAAATGCTCGGACTCTGGAGCCGAGTAGGCCCGCGAATATGCGTCCGTCTGGCCCGTCCGGTTCGCCGCTATTTCGGCACTGGCGTCGACAGGTTGCAGCTCGTCACCGGAGTCGGGTTCGCCGCCGGGTTGTTCTAATTCGTCGCCGGACTCGCCGCCGGAATCCGCTTCGTGGCTAATCTCGTTAGCGGAATCGGGTTCTTCACGTTCCCATCCCGGGGAATTCGGCCCGCTCATCTTTGCCTGCCCTGTCCAACTGCATCACCAGCGCCCGGGGATCCGCTCCTATATCGTTGCGCGCGCGCTTGGGAGATTCTCATGCCTGGGCAAAACACTACCGAACCGAGAGGGGCAAAGAAGTCTTGGCGAACCGGCCACCGGTCACGTGATCTGATTGTGACCTTCGAAGTTCGAATCAGTGCTTCTCGGGACCGATGTAGTACTCAAAGACCAATCCCGCGACCGAAGTAAGGATGAACATCACTCCGGCAACGATCAGCCACGGCAGCCACAGCGCGATACCGACCGCGGTCACCGACCCCGACAGCGCGATCAGAATCGGCCACCAACTGTGCGGGCTGAAGAACCCCAATTCCCCTGCACCATCGCTGATCTCAGCGCCCTCATAGTCCTCTGGCCGAGTGTCGATCCGACGCGCTACGAACCGGAAGAAGGTGGCCACGATCAGCGCCAGGCCGCCGGTCAGCGCCAGTGCGGTTGTGCCCGCCCACTCCTCACCGCCGGTGGCGAAAAGCGCAGTCAGCACCCCGTAGAGCACCGAAACCAAAATGAAAAACCCGGCGATGAATTCGAATAGCCTGGCTTCGATATGCATGAGGTGTCCTAACCTACTGGCTTCCGGCCAACTGACCGCGACGGGTGTCGAACGGGTGGGTGGTCACCGCCAGCGGTGGCTGCCCGATCGCCTGCAATGCCTCGGCGTTGGACTTTCCGTCGATGCGCTGCTGCAGGTACGCCTTGAAGTCATTGGGCGCCACCACTCGGACCTCGAAGTTCATCATTGAGTGATAGGTGCCGCAGAACTCGGCGCAGTGGCCGACAAACGCCCCGGGCTTGGTGATCTCGTCGACTTGAAAGACGTTGACGGAGTTGTTGGCCTCGGGGTTGGGTATGACGTCGCGTTTGAACAGAAATTCCGGCACCCAAAACGTGTGCACGACGTCCGCGGACGCCAATACGAATTGGATGCTCTTGCCGGTGGGCAGCACCAACACCGGGATTTCGCTGGTCGTTCCCAGAGTTTCGACCTTGTCGAAGTTCAGGTAGCTCCGGTCTGAGGTATTGCGCCCGCGAATAGGCCCGACAAGCTCCTCACCGTGGGCGTCCTTGCCTTCCGGCTTCGAAATCATCGCCTTCTTGCGGGCCGGATCGGCGCCGTCGTAGGTCAGTGTGCCGTCTTTGAAATCGACGCGCTGATATCCGAACTTCCAGTTCCACTGGAAGGCCGTGACGTCAATCACTACCTCGGGGTTCTTGGCGACATGCAACATTTTCTCCTGCACCACCACGGTGAAGTAGAACAGGACCGAGATGATGAGGAACGGCGTCACCGTGAGCACCAGCTCCAGCGGCATGTTGTAGCCGAACTGCCGAGGCAGATCGGTGTCAGTCGCTTTCTTCCGGTGGAAGGCGGATGACCAGAAGATGAGACCCCAGACGGTGGCGCCGACCACCAGTGAGGCGATCACCGCTCCGATCCACAGCTCCCGGTTGAGGTGAGCCTCCGGGGTGATGCCCCTCGGCCAGCCCAAGCCCAGCACGTCCTGCCAGCCGCATCCGCTCAGGGTTACCGCCAGCACGCCGAATGTCCCGGCCAGCGCCAGTGGCCGGAGACGACGGGACAGACCCTGGGGAACGCGTCCGGAACGGCCTCCAAAAAGCCCCGGAAACCTGCCCTGCGACAAACGTTGCGAACGGACCTGCTCGCGAGGTGTCACGTTGGCGCCTCCTGATCGGAAATCGAATACTACGCAGCGTAGACCACGCCGCTGACGCAGGCGACGAAACCCCGGCCGGTCAGGCAGCCCCGTCATCACGACCCGCCGGGTACGACGTCCACAAGCGCGGCCCAAGTGCGGCATACTGGGGCGCCGTGTGTGGTCTGCTGGCGTTTGTCGCGGCCCCTGCCGGCTTGGACAAGGACAGGGCCAGCCGCAGGAGCGACCGGGCCCTGGCCGCTGCGGCAACAGCCGACAGTGCCATCGCCCGCGCGTCGCACCTGATGCGCCACCGCGGGCCCGACGAGCCGGGCACCTGGACCGACCCCGACGCCGACGGATCTGTCGTCTTCGGCTTCAACAGGCTGTCCATCATCGATATCGCGCATTCGCATCAGCCGCTGCGGTGGGGACCGCCGGAGACACCCGACCGCTACGTGCTGGTATTCAACGGCGAGATCTACAACTACCTCGAGCTGCGCGACGAACTGTCCACCCGGCACGGCGCAGCGTTCGCCACCGACGGCGACGGCGAGGCCATCGTCGCCGGCTACCACCACTGGGGCACCGAGGTGTTGACGCGGCTGCGCGGCATGTTCGCGTTCGCGCTGTGGGACACCGTCACCCGCGAATTATTCTGCGCCCGCGACCCTTTCGGCATCAAGCCGCTGTTCATGGCCACCGGAACCGGCGGCACCGCGGTGGCCAGCGAAAAAAAATGCCTGCTGGATCTGGCCGAGTTGGTCGGATTCGACACCCGCATCGATGAGCGGGCGGTGCAGCACTACACCGTCCTGCAGTATGTGCCCGAGCCGGAGACGCTGCACCGCGGGGTGCGCCGGCTGGAATCGGGCTGCTACGCCCGGATCCGTCCCGGACATCTCGATCCGGAGGTCACCCGCTACTTCGTGCCGCGCTTTGCCGCCACGCCGACCACCCGCGACACCGAACAGGCCCGCTATGACGAGATCACCGCGGTGCTCGAGGACTCGGTGGCCAAACACATGCGCGCCGACGTCACCGTCGGGGCGTTTCTGTCCGGAGGAATCGACTCCACTGCCATCGCAGCGCTGGCCATCCGGCACAACCCCAGGCTGATCACGTTCACCACCGGCTTCGAGCGAGAGGGGTTCTCCGAGATCGACGTCGCTGTGGCCTCGGCGGAGGCGATCGGTGCCCGCCACATCGCCAAGGTGGTCAGCCCGGATGAGTTCGTTGCCGCCCTGCCCGAAATCGTCTGGTACCTCGACGAGCCGGTCGCCGACCCCGCGCTGGTTCCGCTGTTCTTCGTCGCTCGGGAGGCCCGCAAGCACGTCAAGGTGGTGCTGTCCGGAGAGGGCGCCGACGAGCTGTTCGGCGGCTACACGATCTATCGGGAGCCGCTGTCGTTGAAGCCCTTCGACCATCTGCCGCGGCCGCTGCGCCGGTCGATGGGCAAGGTGTCCAAACCGCTGCCGGAGGGCATGCGGGGCAAGAGCCTGCTGCACCGCGGATCGTTGACGCTCGAGGAGCGCTACTACGGCAATGCCCGCAGTTTCTCTGACGCGCAGTTGCGCGACGTGCTGCCCGGATTCCGCGAGGAATGGACCCACACCGACGTGACCGCGTCGGTCTACGCCGAATCGACCGGCTGGGACCCGGTGGCCCGCATGCAGCACGTCGACCTGTTCACCTGGCTGCGTGGCGACATTTTGGTCAAGGCCGACAAGATGACGATGGCCAACTCACTGGAGCTGCGGGTGCCGTTCCTGGATCCCGAGGTGTTCGCCGTCGCCTCCCGGTTGCCCGTAGACGCGAAGATCACCCGCACCACCACCAAGTACGCGTTACGGCGCGCATTGGAGCCCATCGTTCCAGCGCATGTGCTGCACCGGCCCAAGCTGGGGTTCCCGGTGCCGATCCGGCATTGGTTGCGCGCGGGCGAACTGCTGGAGTGGGCGTATGCGTTGGTGGCGTCGTCGCAGGCCAGTGAATTGGTCGACCTAGCCGCCGTCCGCCGGATGCTCGACGAACACCGAAACGGCGCCAGCGATCACAGCCGACGGCTTTGGACGCTGTTGATTTTCATGCTGTGGCACGCGATCTTCGTCGAGCACAGCGTGGTGCCGCAGATCAGCGAGCCGCAGTACCCGGTCCAGTTATGACGGCGCGAGCTAGGCCAGTACCGCGGTGATCTCGGCGGCCGCGTCCTCGCCGTAGGCGCCCGCTAACCGGGTCGCCGCGACCTCGTGGTCCCAGTGCCACTCCTGGGTTCCGGTCGACTCCAGCACCAGCACGGCCACCAGCGAGCCCAGCTGCGCAGAACGCTCGAGGCTAAGACCGGCGCTGCGGCCGGTGAGGAAACCGGCCCGGAACGCGTCGCCGACGCCGGTGGGGTCGGTCTGACTGGTCTCGGGCACCACACCGACGTGGATGCTCGTCCCGTCGGGCTCGACCACATCCACACCCTTGGGGCCCAGAGTGGTTACTCGCAATCCGATCTGCGCCATCACGTCGGCCTCCGACCAGCCGGTCTTGGACAGCAGCAGATCCCATTCGTAGTCGTTGGTGAACAAATAGGTGGCACCGTCGATGAGCTTGCGGATTTCCTCGCCAGACAGGCGGGCCAGCTGCTGGGATGGGTCAGCGGCGAAGGCCAGCCCGAGCTTGCGGCACTCCTCGGTGTGCAAAAACATCGCCTCGGGGTCGTTGGCGCCGATGATCACCAACTCCGGGGTGCCGATGGCCGACACCACGTCGCCGAGCTTGATGTTGCGGGCCTCGGACATCGCGCCCGGGTAGAACGACGCGATCTGGGCCATGTCGACGTCGGTGGTGCAGGTGAAACGTGCGGTGTGTGCGCTCTCAGAGATCAGGACGCTGTCGCAATTGACGCCGTGGGACTGCAGCCATTGGCGGTAGTCGTCGAAGTCGGCTCCCGCCGCCCCGACGAGCGCGACGTCACCGCCCAGCACACCGATGGCGAAAGCCATGTTTCCGGCCACCCCCCCGCGGTGCACCACCAGGTCGTCGACCAGGAAGCTCAGCGAAACCTTGTGCAGGTGTTCAGGCAGCAGCTGTTCGGAAAATCGGCCCGGAAACCGCATCAAATGGTCGGTCGCAATCGAACCTGTTACCGCGATCGTCACAAATCTCCACCCTTCGTTAGTAAGGTTATCTAGCTTACTCACGCGTCACGACCATCGCTGCGTCCACGGTCGGCGGAAGTTGTGCGCTAGCCTCCCTAGGGAACTCACTCAAGTCGCGGGAATCCCAATGCTCGGGGTAATCCCGTTCATAGTCCCGTCTACCACCGTAGGAGAACCACGATGGCCGGTCCGCATACGCCGAACCACACTGTCGGCGGTGCCGGACCAACACCTCCCGCGCAATCCCAGCCGCTGGAGTATCCCTATGAACCCGGTGCCGGCGGCCCGGCTTTCGCCCCCGGGTCCACCACTGGCGCAGGAGCCGCTTCAGGCAATTATGCCGGGCCCCTGCCTCCGTCGGTGTCCTACCCACGGCGACGGTCCAAGCGGCGGCTGATCATCGGCATCCTGCTGGCCGTCGCACTGGTTGCCGTCATGACCGTGGCTATCGTGTACGGGGTTCGCACCAACGGGGCCAATACCGGCGCCACGTTCTCCGAGGGAGCGGCCAAAACGGCCATTCAGGGATACCTGGACGCACTCGAGCACCGCGACGTCGACGAGATCGTCCGCAACGCGCTGTGCGGCATGTACGACGGCGTCCGCGACAAGCGCTCCGACCAGGCACTGGCCAGGCTGAGCAGCGACGCGTTCCGCAAGCAGTTCTCCGAGGTCGAGGTGACCTCAATCGACAAGATCGTTTACCTGTCCCATTACCAGGCCCAGGCGCTGTTCACCATGCGGGTATCGCCTGCAACCGGGGGCCCGATGCGCGGGCAGGTGCAAGGTATCGCGCAGCTGCTCTTCCAGCGCGGCCAGATCACGGTGTGCTCGTATGTGCTCCGTACCGGAGGCTCGTACTAACCGCACGGCTATGAGCCGTGCCGGTAAGAATCCGGCTAGCCGGTCAGTTGAACGAGTCGCCGCAGGCGCAAGAACCGGTGGCGTTGGGGTTGTCGATGGTGAAGCCCTGCTTCTCGATGGTGTCCACGAAGTCGATGGACGCGCCTTCGACGTAGGGCGCGCTCATCCGGTCCACCGTCAAGGTCACACCACCGAACTCGGCGGTCAGATCACCATCCAGCGTCCGGTCGTCGAAGAAGAGGTTGTAGCGCAGCCCGGCGCAACCGCCCGGCTGGACCGCAATACGCAGCGCCAGGTCGTCGCGTCCCTCCTGGTCTAGCAGCGACTTCGCCTTGGCGGCGGCGGCCTCGGTCAGGATCACGCCGTGGGTCTTGGCGCTCGACTCGTTCTGCACCGTCATTGCTTCTCCTACATGCCTGATTGTCGGGTGGGTCCGCTTAAGGCTTGATCCACTAGGGGCCCGATCCACTCGGGAAAGCCCACTGCACTCAACGGTACCTCGCAGAACGGCTATTCCCGAGCCGCGCCGCTACCTGTGACGCTAATCCCATAAGCTGATTGGCCGCATCGGCCTGCGCCAATCGCACCGAACCGGCGTAATCGGCGATGGACAACGCCGACATGATGCCCGCTGAGCGTACCGCGGAATTGTCCAGGCTGACCTGGCCCGCCAGCACGACCACCGGAATTCCCCGCGGATAGGCCGCGTCGGCCAGAAAGCCCACGACCTTTCCATGCAGGGACGGCTCGTCGAACTGGCCTTCACCGGTGACAATCAGCTCCGCGATGTCAAGATCGTCGGCCAAGTGGGTGTGCTCTGCGATGATTTCCGCGCCGGATTCGCACCGGCCGCCGAGCGCAAGTAGTCCCGCGCCGATGCCGCCGGCGGCTCCTGCGCCCGGTTCGGCGCTGACATCTCGTCCGGCCGCCTCTTCCAGTTTGAGCGCCCAGGCCTCGAGGCGGACTTCAAGCGCTGCGACGGTGGCCGTGTCCGCGCCCTTCTGCGGTCCGAATACCCTGGCCGCGCCCCAGGGTCCCACGAGGGGGTATTCGGTGTCGGACGCAGCGATGAGCTCCACGTCGGCCAGTCGCCGGCGGCCTGCATTCAGGCCGCCGAGCTCGGCAACCATCCCTTGCCCGCCGTCGGTGCACGCGCTGCCGCCCAACCCGACCACGATCCGCCTCGCCCCGACCTGCAGCGCCTCGGCGATCAGCTGCCCCACCCCCCTGCTGTGGGCGGCCATCGCGATCTCCGGGGTGGGTGGGTCGCCAAGCAATGCCAGACCGCACGCCTGGGCACACTCGAGGTACGCGGTCGCCGAGCCGGGGTCGAACACCCATTCGGCCTCCACCAGGGCGTCCAGCGGTCCGGACACCCGCAGACGCCGCGTCTCCCCCAGCCGGCTGGCCAGTACCTCCACGAAGCCGGGGCCGCCGTCGGACTGCGGGGCGACGATGAACCGATCGCCCGGACGCGACCGGGTCCAGCCGGTCGCGATGGCTGCGGCGGCCTCCACGGCCGACATGCTGTCGCCATAGCAATCCGGGGCCACCAGAACCAGCATGGCTGGCAACTGGAGACGGCCGGGTGCGAGGCCCGAGGCAGCGTCATCTGAGGCCATCGAGCCGTCGTCCATCACAGGTAACCATTCATCGCAATTAAGAGTAGGTCTAACCGAAGCGTTGACGCTGGTTAATGGCAGGGCATTCCAGGCGAATTCCGGTGCGCGCCACCCGCGAAGTAACCTGGCCACTGTGAAGCTGATGGGCCGCAAGAAGGGCCAGGACGAGGACGCCGAGGTACCGGCCGTAATAGAGGACGCGGGTTCACGCCGCGGGCCGGGCGCGAAGGGACGCAAGGGTCGGCCCACGCCCAAGCGCAACGAGGCCAGGCGGAAGACGCGCAAGGGGCCGGTCGCACCGGCACCCATGACTGCCTCGGAGGCGCGGGCCCGGCGCAAATCACTGGCAGGCCCCAAACTCAGCCGTGCGGAGCGCAAAGCCGAGAGAGCCGCCAGCCGTGCTCGGACGACGAACCGCCGGGAGCGCATGATGGCCGGCGATGAGGCATACCTGTTGCCGCGCGATCAGGGGCCGATACGGCGCTACGTGCGCGATATTGTCGACTCCCGGCGCAATGTGCTCGGCCTGTTCATGCCGTCAACACTGTTTCTGCTGTTCGCCATGTTCGCCGTCCCACAGCTACAGCTCTACGTCTCCCCGGCGATGCTGGTACTGATGGCGGTGATGAGTATCGACGGCCTTATCCTGGGCCGCAAAGTAAGCAAGCTGGTCGACGCGGAGTTTCCGAACAACACCGAAAGCCGTTGGAAGCTCGGCATTTACGCCGCCGGCCGCGCTTCCCAAATGCGCCGCATGCGGACACCCCGGCCTCAAGTCGAGCGCGGCAGCCGTGTTGGTTAAACGCCGCCTGAAAGGCTTCTGACCCCGGTGCGCACCCTGGTGCTCGGCGGGATCAGGTCGGGCAAGTCACGGTGGGCGGAGGAAGCCATCGCCAAGGCGCTGCCGGCCGGCCGGCCGGTCCGTTACCTGGCCTCCGGGCCGGCCGGCCAGGCCGATGCGGCCTGGGCGCGCCGGGTCGCGGAGCACCGCAACCGTCGGCCCGCACATTGGTCAACGGTCGAAACCGTCGACATCGCAACACAATTGCGGCAGTCGCCGGACACCCCAACGCTTGTCGACGACCTCGGCGCCTGGCTGACCGGCACGCTGGACCGCAACAATGCATGGGACGACGGGTCGCTGGCGGCCCCAGTCGACGACATGCTGGCCGCGGTGAGCGCATTTGATTCCACGCTGGTGCTGGTCAGCCCGGAAGTCGGGTTGACCGTCGTGCCGGCTACCGCCTCCGGCCGCCGGTTCGCCGACGAACTGGGCAGCCTCAACCAGCGCGTCGCGCAGTTGTGCGATCAGGTGGTGCTGGTGGTGGCCGGGCAGGCGGTACCGATCAAGCCGTCGGGGACCTGATGGAATTTGCACCGGTGTCGCCGCCCGATGCGGGCGTCGCCGCAGCCGCCCACGCCCGTCAGGACACCCTGACCAAGCCGCGCGGTGCGCTGGGCCGCCTCGAGGACCTCTCGGTGTGGATCGCGTCGTGCCAGGGGCAGTGCCCGCCAAGGCAGTTCGAACGCCCCCGGGTGGTGGTGTTCGCCGGTGACCACGGTGTCGCCCGGTCCGGAGTGTCGGCTTATCCGCCGGAGGTGACCGCTCAGATGGTCGCCAACTTCGATGCCGGCGGGGCGGCGATCAACGTGCTGGCCGGTATCGCCGGCGCGACGGTGCGGGTCGCGGACCTGGCTGTCGACGCCGACGCGCTGACGGAGCAGATCGGCGTCCACAAGGTGCGGCGCGGCAGCGGCGATATCACGATCCAGGACGCGTTGACCGACGACGAGACCGCCCGCGCGATCGCTGCGGGCCAGGCCATCGCCGACGAGGAGGTCGACGCCGGCGCCGACCTGCTCATCGCCGGCGACATGGGGATCGGAAACACCACCGCGGCGGCGGTATTGGTGGCGGCACTGACGAACACCGAGCCGGTCGCGGTCGTGGGCTTCGGGACCGGCATCGATGACGCCGGATGGGCGCGCAAGACGGCCGCGGTGCGCGATGCCCTGTTTCGGACGCGGCGGGTGTTGCCCGACCCGGTTGGGCTGCTGCGCTGCTGCGGCGGTGCGGACCTGGCCGCGATGGCGGGCTTTTGCGCACAGGCTGCGGTGCGGCGTACTCCGCTGCTTCTCGACGGCATGGCGGTGACGGCCGCCGCGTTGGTCGCAGAGCGTTTGGCTCCCGGCGCCCGGCGCTGGTGGCAAGCCGGTCACCGGTCCACCGAGCCAGGTCACGGACTGGCCCTGGCCGCGCTCGAGTTGGAGCCGATTCTGGACCTGCGTATGCGGCTGGGCGAGGGAACCGGCGCTGCGCTGGCGCTGCCGGTGCTGCGTGCCGCGGTGGCAACGCTTTCGTCGATGGCGACGTTCACGCAGGCCGGTGTATCCGACCGATTCGACGACTCCCCGTCCCGCCCGTGATGCGTTCGCTGGCAACCGCTTTCGCGTTCGGAACGGTTCTGCCCGTCCCGCATGCCGGAAACGCCCCGATGGGCCGCGGCGCCATGACCGCGCTACCGGTGGTCGGCGCCGTCCTGGGCGCGTTGGCCGCGGCCGTGACGTGGGGCGGGGCATTGGCCTTCGGCCGGTCCAGCCCGCTGTCCGGGCTGCTCGCAGTAACGGCGCTGTTGCTGGCGACCCGCGGCCTGCACATCGATGGTGTCGCCGATACGGCCGACGGGCTGGGCTGCTACGGGGCCCCGCAGCGCGCACTGGCGGTGATGCGCGATGGATCAACCGGACCGTTCGGCGTGGCGGCCGTCGTCTTGGTGATCATGCTGCAGGGGCTGGCGTTCTCGGCGCTCGGCGCGACCGTCGGGATCGCTGGGACCGCCGGCGTCGGCGTGGCGGTTTTCGCCGGCCGGGTCACCGCGGTGCTGGCCTGTCGCCGTTCGGTGCCGGCGGCCGGCGGCAGCGCCCTGGGTGCCCGGGTTGCCGGTAGTCAGCCCGCGCTGGTGGTGGCGGCCTGGGTTGCGGTGCTGCTTGTCGTTTCGCTGGTGGCAGGTCCGCGGCCGTGGCAGGGGCCGGTTGCGGTGCTGGCGGCCCTCTGCTGCGGGGCGGCCCTGGTGGGGCACTGTGTGCGCCGGTTCGGCGGCATCACCGGTGATGTGCTGGGCGCCGCGATCGAATTGACGACGACGGTGTGCGCCGTGGCGCTTGCGGGGTTCGTGCGGTTCTAGGCAGGTACGGTTCTGCCCGGTCCCCGAGCGTGAAGCTGCCTTCACGTTCGGACGCGAGCGTGAAGCTGCGCTCACGTTGGGCAAATGCGCTAGCCCAGGCGTGCCATCCAGCCGTGGGTGTCGGCGAAGGTGCCCCGCTGAATACCGGTCAGCGTGTCGCGCAGCGCCATGGTCACTTCACCCGGTTGGCCGTCGGCGATGGTGAACTCGGTATCGCCGTACTTCACGTGCGAAACGGGGGTGATGACGGCGGCGGTGCCGCAGGCGAACACCTCGGTGATCTCGCCGGCCGCGGCTTTCTTCTGCCACTCGTCGATATCGATCTTGCGTTCCTCGACGCTGAATCCAGCATCAATGGCCAACAGCAGCAAGGAATCTCGCGTGATCCCGGGCAGCAGCGAGCCGGACAGCTCCGGGGTGACCAGCCGCGCCGATCCCCCGCTGCCGAACACGAAGAAGATGTTCATCCCGCCCATCTCTTCGACGAAGCGCCGTTCGACGGCGTCCAGCCACACCACTTGGTCGCAACCGTTCTCGGCGGCTTCGGCCTGAGCCAACAGGGAGGCGGCGTAGTTACCGCCGAACTTGGCGGTACCGGTGCCGCCCGGGCTCGCCCGCACATACTCCGTCGACACCCAGACGGTGACGGGGCTGATGCCGCCCTTGAAATAAGCGCCGGCCGGCGAGGCGATCAGCACGTAGCGGTATTGCTTGGCCGGCCGCACGCCCAATCCGGGTTCGGTGGCGATGATGAACGGGCGCAGATACAAAGACTCTTCGCCGCCGGCGGCAGGGACCCAGGCGTTGTCGAGTGCGATGAGCTGACATAGGGAACCCATGAATAACTCGTCGGACAGTTCCGGCATCGCGAGCCGCCGCGCCGACGACCGCAATCGGGCGGCATTGGCCTCGGCGCGAAACGACACGATCGAGCCGTCCGTCCAGCGGTAAGCCTTGAGTCCCTCGAAAATTTCCTGCGCGTAGTGCAGCACGATCGCCGACGGATCCAGTTCTATCGGGCCGTACGGGATGACGCGCGCGTTGTGCCAACCCTGGCCTTCGTCGTAGTCGATCGACACCATGTGGTCGGTGAAATATTTGCCGAAACCCGGCTCGGCCAGGATTGATTCGCGCTCGGCGTCGGTCGCGGGGTTTGCCGCGCGACAAACGGCGAATTCAAGGGAGCCGCTGGTCATGGGGCTGATTGTATATCCGCCTGCGATTGGGATTTTGCCGCCTGAACCGGTGGCGGCTAACGGGTTTTCGCGGCGACGAAGGGCGGGCGCACGACCTCGCACTCGACGGAGCGGCCGCGGACGTCGACGGTGATTTGCTGGCCGTCCTCGACTCCCGCGTCGGTGTCGATCAGGGCGAGCCCGATGCCGACCTGCAGCGCCGGAGAAAATGTTCCCGAGGTGGTGACCCCGACCGGGCTGTCCCCGTCCAGCACCGTCAGCCCGGGACGCAACACACCGCGGCCGACCATCCGCAGCCCCCGCAACACCCGGCGGGGTCCGGCCTCCTTCTCGGCCAGCAGCGCGTCGCGGCCAAAAAAAGCTTCCTTCTTCCAGCCGATCGCCCAGCCGCATCGGGCCTGCAGCGGTGAAATGTCGAGCGAAAGCTCGTGCCCGTGCAACGGATAGCCCATCTCGGTGCGCAGTGTGTCGCGGGCGCCCAAGCCGGCGGGCTCGCCGCCGGCGGCACTGACCGCGGCGACCAGCGCGTCGAACACCACACCCGCCGACTCCCACGGCGGTAGCAGCTCGTAACCGTGCTCGCCGGTGTAGCCGGTGCGACAGACACGCACCGGCACCCCCGAGTACGAGGTGTCGGCATAGGCCATGTAGTCCATGTCGGCGGGCAGGGCCAGCTCGCGGAGCACGTCTGCCGATCGCGGCCCCTGTACGGCCAGCACCGCGTAGGAGCGGTGCTGATTGGTGATCGTCACGCCGGGCGGGGCGGCTGCCTGCAGCGCCTCGACCACTGCGGCGGTATTCGCGGCGTTGGGCACCAGAAAAATCTCGTCGTCGTCGATATAGTAGGCGATCAAGTCGTCGATGACACCGCCGGATTCGTTGCAGCACAACGTGTATTGCGCCTTGCCCGGCCCGATGCGGCCCAAGTCGTTGGTGAGCGCCGAGTTGACGAACCGGGCAGCGCCCGGCCCGCGTACCAACGCCTTGCCGAGATGGCTGACGTCGAACAGGCCGACCGCGTTGCGCGTCGCGGTGTGCTCGCTGACGGTGCCGGCATAAGACACCGGCATCAGCCAGCCGCTGAACTCGGCGAAATTCGCGCCCAGCTCACGATGGCGTTCCTCTAACGGTCCGTGCAACAGCCCATCGCTCACGACGCCCCACCCTAATCCGCGGCATTACTGGCACACTTAGGTAGGTGTCCGATCCGCTCGACTTCGACGAGCTTGAGGCCGCCGGAATCGCTAATCCACGCGAGCGGGCCGACCTGATCAAGTACCTGCACGGGCTTGGCTTCACCGTCGACGAGATGGTTGAAGCCGAACGCCGCGGCCGGCTGTTCGGGCTCGCCGGTGATGTCCTGCAATGGTCGGGGCGCCCGAGCTACACGCTGCAGACCGCGGCTGAAGAACTCGGTTTGTCAGCCGACGACGTGGCACACGCCTGGGCCCTGCTCGGCCTGACCGTTGCCGGTCCCGATGTTCCCGTGCTGAGCCAGGCCGATGTCGACGCCCTGTCGACGTGGGTTGCGCTCAGGGCGGTGGTCGGCGAGGACGGCGCGTTTGGGCTGCTGCGAGTACTCGGCGCCGCTATGGCCCGCCTAGCGGAGGCCGAGTCCACGATGATCCGCGCCGGAACGCCGGACATCCAAATGACTTACACCCACGACGAGCTCGCCACGGCGCAGGCATACCGCTCAGTCGCCGAATTCGTCCCTCGTATCGGGGCCCTGATCGACGTAATCCACCGCCATCACCTCACCAGCGCCCGCACCCACTTCGAGGGCGTCATTCGCGACACGTCGGCGAGCGTGGTGTGCGGCATCGGTTTTGCGGATCTGTCCAGCTTCACCGCATTGACCCAGGCGCTCACGCCCGCGCAGTTGTCGAACTTGCTCACCCAATTCGGCGCCACCGTCTCCGACGTCGTGCATGCCGACGGTGGGCGGGTGGTGAAGTTCATCGGCGACGCCGTGATGTGGGTGTGCTCGTCGCCCGAGCGGCTTGCGAAAGCGGCGGTTGATCTCGTCGACCATCCGCGGGCGCGCGAGGAAGGTCTCCAGGTGCGGGCCGGTCTCGCTTACGGCACGGTACTGGCCATTAACGGTGACTACTTCGGCGTCCCGGTTAACTTGGCGGCCCGACTTGTGGCAGCCGCGGCACCGGGGCAGATACTTGTCGCATCCGAACTCCATGACAAATTGCCCGACCAGCCCGCGAAGCCCTGTGGCCCATTGAACCTCAAAGGTTTTGACGTCCCGGTGACGGCCTTTGAGCTGCTTGGGAAGGACGCGCCGACCTGAGTCCCGTCTCCGGCGATTAGGGTGATGGCCCGTGACCACCGAACTGGGTTACCAAGCCCCCTCTGTCAGTGTTGCCTCCTCGCTTCCGCGCCGCGCCGCGGCGTCCACCGTGCTGATCGTGCCGGTCGTCTCGGCCGGCGACGAAGACAAGCCGGGGGCGGTCGTTACGTCGGCCGAGCCATTCCTGCCTGCAGAGGCGGTCGCCGAAATCGAGTCCGGCCTGCGGGCACTGGACGCCACGGGTGGCAGTGAACAGGCACACCGGCTGGTGGTGCCGGCGCTGCCGGTGAGCAGCGTGCTGACGATCGGCCTGGGTAAACCGCGATCCGAGTGGCCGGCCGAGGTGATCCGTCGCGCCGCCGGTGTGGCGGCGCGGTCGCTGAACAGTGCCGAAGCGGTGATCACCACGCTGGCCGAGTTGCCCGGTGAGGACGTCTGCTCGGCCGCCGTCGAGGGGCTGATCCTGGGCAGCTATCGGTTCACCGAGTTCCGAACCGACAAGACCGCGCCTAAGGACAAAGGCCTGCGCAAGATCACTGTGCTCGCCACCTCGAAAGACGCCAAGAAACACAGCGCGCACGGCGCGGCCGTCGCCACCGCGGTCGGCACAGCCCGCGACTTGGTCAACACACCGCCGAGCCACCTCTTCCCCGCCGAATTGGCCAGGCGCGCAAAGGCGTTGGGTGAATCCGTCGGTCTCGAGGTGGAGGTGCTCGAGGAAAAGGCGCTGCAGAAGGCCGGCTACGGCGGTGTGATCGGTGTCGGCCAGGGCTCGTCTCGCCCCCCGCGGCTGGTGCGGTTGATCCATCGGGGTTCGAGGCTGGCCAAAACCGGGAAGGGCAAGCAGGCAAAGCGAGTGGCGCTGGTCGGCAAGGGCGTGACTTTCGACACCGGCGGCATCTCGATCAAGCCGGCGGCGTCGATGCACTACATGACCTCCGACATGGGCGGCGCCGCGGCGGTGATCGCCACCGTCACACTGGCCGCGCAGCTGCAGCTGCCGATCGACGTGATCGCCACGGTGCCCATAGCCGAGAACATGCCGTCGGCGACGGCGCAGCGTCCCGGTGACGTGCTGACGCAGTACGGCGGTACCACGGTGGAGGTACTCAACACCGACGCGGAGGGCAGGCTGATCCTGGCCGACGCCATCGTCCGGGCGTGCGAAGACGACCCGGACTACCTGATCGAGACCTCCACGCTGACCGGCGCGCAGACGGTGGCGCTGGGCAACCGGATACCCGGGGTGATGGGCAGCGACGAGTTCCGCGACCGGGTCGCGGTGATCTCGCAGCGGGTGGGCGAGAACGGCTGGCCGATGCCGCTGCCCGACGAGCTCAAGGATGAGTTGAAGTCCACGGTGGCCGACTTGGCCAACGTCAGTGGTCAGCGCTTCGCCGGCATGCTGGTAGCCGGGGCATTCCTCCGCGAATTCGTCGCCAACGGCGTGAGCTGGGCCCACATCGACGTGGCCGGCCCGGCATACAACACCGGCAGCCCATGGGGGTATACGCCCAAGGGCGCCACCGGTGTGCCGGCCCGCACCGTGTTCGCGGTGCTCGAGGATATCGCCGAGAAAGGCTGAGGCCGATTAGTACAGGAAGCGGGTCACTTGGTCAGCAGCGAGATCACCGCCCGTGTCACCACCGTCGCGTCGTTGATCACCACCGGCCAGACCCCCACCGAGTGCCTGGTGGAGGCGCCCGGCTCCGGCCAGTTCGAATCGACTGCACCGGTCCGGCTATTGCCCACCACCCACTGGGTGTAGGTCCAGCCCTGGGCCAGCACCTCCCACACCCGCTCGCACGGCGCTGCCACTTCCCGCGTCGCGGTGATCACCCCAGATCCCTTCGCATCTCGGCTATCGCGGCGAGTACCCAGGAATCCAGCGCTATACCCGGTCAACTTCGGGTTTACTGGCCACGCACACTGGCTAATCTGCTACCTGTCGAAATCCCTGCCTACGAAAGGCGGCATCGTGACGGTGCGACGGTTGATCATCGGTGTGGGCGCCGTGCTCTTATTAGCCGGCGTGATCGGGCTGTTGGCGCCGGTGTCGATTTCGGACGGCAATGGCCATTCCATAGGCTGCGGAAACGCCGTGGCGACGGATCTCTCTGCTGCCAGAAGCGCGAACAACAACAGTGTGGCGAACGTTCCGATCCTCAACCAGATCGTCCCGCATACCGACTACGTGGCGCAATGCCAGTCATCAGTCGGCAGCCGGCGCATGTGGTCCATACCGCTGGCAGTCCTCGGGATCATCGTGATCGGCGGGGCGTTGCTGACGGGACGGCGAGGGGCGCCCGAGTCGGGCGCCTGATGTCAGATCACCCGCAGCCGCGCACTATTGCGCAGCGCCGGCGGCGCCACGCGGGAAAGGCCATACAGCGCATAGGCTTCCGGCGCGACCGGACGAATCGGTTTGTTCTTCTTGACCGACGACAAGATCGCGTTGGCAACTTTGTCCGGCCCATAGCGACGTAGCGCGAACAATTTGCCCAGCTGCCCCCGCAGCCCGTCGACCCGCTCGCTCGCACCCGCGGGCGCGTCGATACGGGTGGTCTTGATGATGTTGGTGTTGACGACACCGGGGCAGATTGTGGTCAGCCCGATCCCGGCGGCGTCGAGTTCGGCCCGCAGGCAGTCAGAGAACATGTAGGTCGCCGCCTTGGAGCTGCAGTAGGCGCTCAGCGACTGCAACGGGGCATAGGCCGCCATCGACGACACGTTGACGATGTGGCCGCCGGTGCCGCGCTCGACCAGGCGCCGTCCGAATGACCGGCAGCCGTTGACCACACCGCCGAAGTTGATGTTCAGCACGCGGTCGAACTGCTCGGCAGGGGTATCCAGGAACGCGCCCGCCTGCCCGACGCCGGCGTTGTTGACCACGATGTCGGGGACGCCGTGTTCAGCACTGACCTGCTCGGCGAAAGCTTCGACCGCATCGGCGTCAGACACGTCGACCACATAGGTATGTGCGACGCCACCACTTGCGGCGATCTCTGCCGCGGTCTCCTTGGCGGCGACATCGTCGATGTCGCCGACGACCACCTCGGCGCCGTGGGCCGCGAAGGCGAGCGCGGTTTCGCGGCCAATTCCGCTGCCGGCGCCGGTCACCACCACCAGGGTGTCGCCGAAGTCCCCGCGGGGAAGGCCGACCTGCGCGCGCAGGAGCGCGCGACTTGGCTTTTTGCCTTCGGCCAGGTCGGCGAAGTCGTGTACCGCCGCCGCCATCACCTGCGGGTGCGACATCGGCGAAAAGTGACCGGCCTTGATGTCGCGGCGCCACAGCCGCGGCACCCAGCGCACCGTGTCGTCGTACCCGTAGGGCCGCACGTAAGGGTCTTTGGTGTTGACGATTAACTGCACCGGCACGTCGATGACCGGGGCAGGTCGACGCCTGGAGAACGATCGAAAGTAATTGGCCGGATACGTCTTCACCGAGTGGGCGGCATCCCTGGCCAGCTTGTCGGAGTGATGAATCTGCTCGACGGGAATGTTGTCGACCATGTTGCGCCGGATCGCCCGACTTGACAGCGCCACCCGCAATACCAGCGGGGCCAGCACCGGTACCGAGAAAAACACCATGTAGGTCAGCCGCAGCGCCTGGCTGATCGCCCGTACGAAGGTTCGGGGCCGCCAGGGCCGCCGCAGACCGCCAAAGACGTAGTTGACGAGATGGTCCTGACTCGGCCCAGACACCGACGTGAACGAAGCGACGCGGTCACCGGCACCGGGGCGGCTCAAGTACTCCCACACACCGACCGAGCCCCAGTCGTGGGCCAGCACATGCACCGGCCGTCCCGGACTGAGCTTGCCGGTCACCGCTGCGAAGTCGTCGGCGTAACGCGCCATGGTGTACGCAGAAACCGGCTTGGGCACCGACGACATGCCGACACCACGATTGTCGTAGCGGATGATGCGGAAGCGGTCGGCCAGCAGCGGAACGACACCATCCCACAACACATGCGAGTCGGGAAAGCCGTGCACCAGCACGACGGTGGGCCCCTCCGGGTTGCCCTCCTCGTAGACAGCGATGCGCACGCCGTCCACGCTGTCGACGAACTGCTGGGCTACCTGTTGTTTTGCCGGCATCGGACCTCCGCCACCCGCAATTGCTCTCACTACGGTCGCAACACCGTAGCAAACAGATCGCAGCGGATCTGGCATTCGCGCGCAGCCCGCCCTGGATGCGTGCGGAAGCGGGGGCAATGACAGGATGGCTTTGACATCTACTTGCGTTTCACACCCGCTACACCACGGTGTGGTAAGCCAGATGTCGACCTGCGCCGACCCACGAGCGATCGAGGAGTCAAAAGAGATGGCCGTCTCCGTCCAGATGCCGGCACTCGGTGAGAGCGTCACCGAGGGGACGGTCACCCGCTGGCTCAAGCAGGAAGGCGACACGGTCGAGCTCGACGAGCCTCTCGTCGAGGTGTCGACCGACAAGGTCGACACCGAAATCCCTTCCCCGGCCGCAGGTGTGCTGACCAAAATCGTCGCCCAGGAGGACGACACCGTCGAAGTTGGCGGCGAACTGGCCGTCATCGGCGACGCATCCGAAGGCGGCGGGTCCCAGACGCCTGCCCAGGCGCCAAGCCAGCCGCAACCGGAGGCTGAATCCGCGCCGCCGCCCGAACCGGAACCGGAGCCCGAAGCCGCAGCGCCGCCCCAACCCGAACGGGAGCCCGAACCCGCGGCGCCGGCCCAGCAGAGTTCCGGTGACGACGCCGGGACCCCGGTGCTGATGCCCGAACTGGGCGAGTCGGTGGCCGAGGGCACCGTGACTCGCTGGCTCAAGAAGGTCGGCGATTCGGTTCAGGTCGACGAGCCGCTGGTGGAAGTTTCCACCGACAAGGTGGACACCGAGATCCCGTCACCGGTTGCCGGCGTCCTGGTCAGTATCACCGCCGGGGAGGACGCCACCGTGGCGGTCGGCGGTGAGTTGGCACGGATCGGCACTGGCTCCGACGCCGGCGCTCCCCCTGTTTCCCAGCCCCCGCCCGCCCCCAAACCGGAACCGGCACCCCGACCCAGAGCTGAGGCAAAACCCGAAGCTCAGCCGGTTTCAAGTCCTGAACCTGCGGCCAGGCCGGCCCCCGCACCGGAGCCCGAACCGGCACAGGCCCAGCCGGCTGCGGAGACCGGAGGCTCAGGTGTGGATGGCACCCCGTACGTGACCCCGCTGGTGCGCAAACTGGCCACCGAAAACAACATCGATTTGGGCGGGGTCACCGGCACCGGGGTGGGCGGTCGCATCCGCAAGCAAGACGTGCTCGCCGCGGCAGAGGAAAAGCAAAGGCAGAAACAACAGGCCCAGAAGGCGCCCGCACCCGCGCAAGCGCCCGCTGCCGCGCCGGCTATGGACGTTGGCAAGGCGGCTCCCGCAGCCGCTCCCACCCCGGCACCAGCGCTGGCGCACCTGCGGGGCACCACGCAAAAGGCCAGCCGGATCCGTCAGATCACCGCTAATAAGACCCGCGAATCCCTGCAGGCCACGGCCCAGCTCACCCAGACCCACGAGGTCGACATGACCAGGATCGTCGGGTTGCGGGCCAGGGCCAAGGCGGCGTTCGCCGAGCGCGAGGGGGTGAATCTGACCTTCCTGCCGTTCATCGCCAAGGCTGTGATCGACGCCCTCAAGATTCATCCCAATATCAACGCCAGCTACAACGAGGACACCAAGGAGATCACCTACTACGACGCCGAGCACCTCGGCATCGCCGTCGACACCGAACAGGGCCTGCTCTCCCCCGTGATCCACAACGCCGGCGACTTGTCACTGGCCGGGCTGGCCAGGGCGATTGCCGACATCGCCGCGCGGGCCCGGTCGGGGGACCTGAAACCCGACGAGTTGTCCGGTGGGACCTTCACCATCACCAACATCGGCAGCCAGGGCGCGCTGTTCGACACCCCTATCCTGGTTCCGCCGCAGGCCGCCATGTTGGGCGCCGGGGCCATCGTCAAACGGCCGCGGGTAGTGGTCGATGAGAGCGGCAACGAATCGATTGGGGTCCGCTCGGTTTGCTATCTCCCGCTGACCTATGACCATCGCCTGATCGACGGCGCTGATGCCGGACGCTTCCTGACCACGATCAAACACCGGCTCGAAGAGGGAGCGTTCGAGGCCGATCTAGGGCTGTGAGAGCGTGGCCAAGGCCGTCATCGCGATAGCGGGTTCGTCAGGCCTGATCGGCTCCGCCGTGGCTGCCGCACTCCGTGCCGCCGACCACCGGGTGTTGCGGATCGTGCGCCGGACACCGGCGAACTCCGACGAGTTGCACTGGAATCCCGCGAGCGGCGCATTCGATGCCGACGCGCTGAGCCAAGTCGACGCCGTCGTCAACCTGTGCGGCGTCAACATCGGCCGACGTCGATGGTCGGGCGCCTTCAAGCAGAGTCTGCGAGACAGCCGCATCGCTCCCACCGAAGTCCTGGCGAACGCCGTCGCCGACGCCGGTGTGGGAACCCTGATCAACGCCAGCGCAGTGGGCTACTACGGAAACACCAAAGACCGCGTGGTCGATGAAAACGACCGAGCCGGAACCGGATTCCTGGCGCAGCTGTGCGAAGACTGGGAAGCCGCCACCCTGCCGGCCCAATACGGCGGTGCCCGGGTTGTGCTGGCCCGCACCGGCCTGGTGCTGTCCCCCGGCGGTGGTGCGCTGGGCCGGCTGCGGCCGCTGTTTTCGTTTGGCCTCGGCGCCCGGCTGGGCAATGGCCGTCAATACATGTCGTGGATCAGCCTCGAAGATGAGGTGCGGGCGCTGCTGTTCGCAATCTCAAACTCCTCGCTGTCCGGTCCGGTGAACATGACCGGACCGGCACCCGTCACCAATGCCGAATTCACCACCGCATTCGGGCGTGCGGTCAACCGTCCAACCCCGTTGATGCTGCCCGGTTTCGCGGTCCGCGCTGCACTCGGGGAGTTCGCTGACGAGGGCCTGCTGATTGGTCAGCGTGCCATCCCGTCCGCGCTCGAGCGCGCCGGTTTCCAGTTCCACCACAACACCATCGGCGAGGCCCTCGGCTACGCCACCGCGCAGCGCGACCACGACTAGACCCGATCGCGTCGGTGGCCGGCTGTCGCCAATCTACGAGTGTTCGATGAGTGATTGGTCAATAAGCCCGGCTATCGCGTCGCTTCGGGTAACACGCGCATCGCGCCCACATCATCGAACTCGACAGCCTTGACCCGAGCCGGGTGCTCATCGGCCCGGCGCTGACCATTTCCTATTTGCCGGTGCACAAGGACCTGATGGATCCGCAGCGGCATAGCCTCGGTCCGGCGATCTATCGCGCCGTCGGCAAGCGCGACCCGAAAGGCGCGGTGCTGGTAATGGCATCCAATGGGTACAACCGGACGTCGCTGGGCGGCGGCACCAAGCTCAGCCGCGTCGAGAATCTCGGGATGGCAGGCATTCTCGCCGACGGCATGTTGCGGGACTTCGAGGAACTGAACACCTACAGCTTCGCGACGTACTGCCATGGCGAGACGGTGCACGGGGGCGGCAATGAGATCCAGCGGTATCTGGCCGACGTTCCAGTTGCGGTCGGCGGTGTCACCGTCGTTCCGGGCGATGTGGTTTTCGCCAAGGGCTCGACGGCCGTCGTGATCCCGGGCGCCGAGGCCGAGGCAATCCCGACCAAGGCGCGCCGGGTAATGGAGAAAATGGACCGGGCCAAAGAGAGCCTGAAATCGGAAGACCCGGAGACGGTCCTTCGCCGGGGAAGCAGTGAGCTGTGACGGCCCGGGCCGAGCAGCCCCGGTAGCCTGGCCATCGTGACGGGTTCCATCCGGTCGAGCCGGGCCGCGATCGACGTGCGCCAGCTCGGAAGCGTCGACTACCGCACCGCCTGGCAGCTGCAGCGCGACCTGGCCGACGCGAGGGTCGCCGGCGGCAGCGACACGCTGCTGCTGCTGGAGCACCCCCCGGTCTACACCGCGGGGCGGCGCACCGAGCCGCACGAACGACCGGTTGATGGCACCCCCGTCGTCGACACCGACCGTGGCGGCAAGATCACCTGGCATGGTCCCGGGCAGCTGGTCGGGTATCCGATCATCGGCTTGGCTGAACCGCTCGACGTGGTCAACTACGTTCGGCGCCTGGAGGAGGCGCTGATCAAGGTGTGCGGCGACCTGGGCTTGGACACGATCCGGGTCGAGGGCCGGTCCGGGGTGTGGGTGCCGGGCAGCGCCGGCCCGCCCGACCGCAAGGTCGCCGCCATCGGCGTACGGGTGTCACGCGCGACCACCCTGCACGGGTTTGCGCTCAACTGCGATTGCGACCTTGACGCGTTCACCGCCATCGTGCCGTGCGGCATCAGCGATGCCGGGGTGACGTCGTTGTCCGCCGAACTGCAACGCACGGTGGCGGTCAACGATGTCCGGACGGCGGTCGCCGCCGCCGTCTGCGACGCCCTGGACGGTGCCCTGCCGGTCCGTGAACATTCGGTCGCGCGCGTAGCATCAACGATGTGACTGTCGCTCCTGAAGGCCGCAAATTGCTGCGGCTGGAAGTGCGCAACGCCCAAACCCCGATCGAGCGCAAGCCGCCGTGGATCAGGGTCCGGGCCCGGATGGGGCCGGAGTACACCGAGCTCAAAAGCCTGGTCCGGCGGGAGGGTCTGCACACGGTCTGCGAAGAGGCCGGCTGCCCCAACATCTACGAATGCTGGGAGGACCGGGAAGCCACCTTCCTGATCGGCGGTGATCAGTGCACGCGTCGCTGCGACTTCTGCCAGATCGACACCGGGAAGCCCGCCGCGCTGGACCGCGACGAGCCCCGGCGGGTCGCCGACAGCGTGCGAACCATGGGATTGCGCTACGCCACGGTCACCGGTGTGGCCCGCGATGACCTGCCCGACGGTGGGGCCTGGCTGTACGCCACGACGGTGCGCGCCATCAAAGAGCTCAACCCGTCGACCGGCGTCGAACTCTTGATCCCCGACTTCAACGGTGAGCCGGCGCGGCTTGCCGAGGTTTTCGAGTCGCGCCCAGAGGTGTTGGCGCACAACGTCGAAACCGTGCCCCGCATCTTCAAGCGCATCCGGCCCGCGTTCACCTACCAGCGCAGCCTGGGAGTGCTCACCGCGGCGCGCGACTTCGGGCTGGTCACCAAGAGCAACCTCATCCTGGGAATGGGGGAAACCCCCGACGAGGTGCGCACCGCCCTGGCCGACCTGCGTGACGCCGGCTGCGACATCGTCACCATCACCCAATATCTGCGTCCGTCGACGCGCCACCACCCGGTCGAGCGCTGGGTGAGGCCCGAGGAGTTCGTCGAGTTCGCGCAGCACGCCGAAGGGCTGGGCTTCTCCGGGGTGCTGGCCGGGCCCCTGGTGCGATCGTCCTACCGGGCGGGACGGCTCTACGAGCAAGCCGCCCGCACCCGCGCCTCCGATGCCGCGAACGCCTCGGCGCCGTAGTTAACTGCGCCCGTCCGTATCCTTGGTGACTATGGCTAAACCCCGCACTGCCGCAGAGAACAAGGCCGCCAGGGCCCAGGCACAGGCCGCCCGGAAGGCCGCCGCGCGGGAGCGCCGCGCCCAGTTGTGGCAGGCGTTCAACGTCCAGCGCAAGGAGGACAAGCGCCTGCTGCCGTACATGATCGGCGCCTTCGTGCTGGTCGTGGGGATGTCGGTGGCGGTCGGTGTGTGGGCCGGCGGGTTCACCATGATCACCTTGATCCCGCTCGGGGTGCTGCTGGGCGGTTTGATCACGTTCATCATCTTCGGCCGCCGCGCCCAGCGATCGATTTACAGCAAAGCCGAAGGTCAAACCGGCGCGGCGGCGTGGGTGCTAGACAACCTGCGCGGCAAGTGGCGGGTAACCCCCGGTGTGGCCGCGACCGGCCACTTCGATGCGGTGCATCGGGTACTCGGCCGGCCCGGCGTCATCTTGGTCGGCGAAGGATCGGCGGTCCGCGTCAAACCGCTGCTGGCTCAAGAGAAAAAGCGCACCGCGCGGCTGGTCGGCGACGTGCCGATCTACGACATCATCGTCGGCGACGGCGAGGGTGAGGTCCCGCTGGCCAAGTTGGAGCGCCACCTCACCCGCCTTCCGAACAACATCACCGTCAAACAAATGGACGGGCTGGAGTCGCGGTTGGCTGCACTGGGATCGCGGGCCGGGGCAGGCGTCATGCCGAAGGGACCGCTGCCCAACGCCGGCAAGATGCGCGGAGTGCAGCGCACCGTGCGCCGCAAGTAGCGCACATCCGCGAACGTTCAGCGCCGCACGACCGCCGTTGCCGTCAGCCGGTCCTGTAGGCCGCGCCCGTCCCAGTCGGTGAACAACGCCGGGACCACCGTCCCGACGAGCAGCCCCCGCACCACCGCGCGGCCGATCCCGACCGGCACACGGCCGTCCACCGCCACCACCTGCAGACCCAGCGCCAACTGCCCGGGCGTGAAACCGAACAGCCGCACCGCCACCACGCCGAGTACAAACCAGATGACTAACACCGCAGTGGCCAACATCGTTTCGGAGAAAACTCCGAACCGCAGGGCCAGCGCCGCCAGGCCGTAGGAAATCAGCCAGTCGATCATCAGCGCGCCCAGCCGGCGTCCCATCGGCGCCAGTGACCCCGGCCCGCTCTGCGGCAACCCCAGCCTCTCGCCGGGGTATGCGGATCGTGATCCCGGCATCATCGACCGGGGCCCGGGCTCGGCGCCGCCGCCAGCCCGGCACGGGGCTGCGAAAGAACGCTGCGCCCGCGCACCAGACCGGATACGATCTTGCGATCCATGGCCCCACAATAGAACCCGCCGCTGAACCGGCCCCTTTTGTGGGCGACATGGGTCACGTAACGTGCGCGCAACATCGGGTTGACTGGCGGGCAACATCTGCTCCATAGCGTCAGGCCGCGGATCTCACCAAGTAAAGGAGCACTCTGTGACGGAAACGACGCCCGACGACGTCTTCAAACTCGTTAAGGACGAGAACGTCGAGTTTGTCGACGTCCGGTTCTGTGATCTGCCAGGCATCATGCAGCACTTCACGATTCCGGTTTCGTTTTTCGACGAAAGCGTCTTCGAGGACGGCTTAGCCTTTGACGGCTCGTCGATTCGCGGATTCCAATCGATCCACGAGTCCGACATGCTGCTTCTTCCCGATCCGGAAACCGCACGTATCGACTTGTTCCGCGAGGCCAAGACGCTGAACATGAACTTCTTCGTGCACGACCCGTTCACCCTCGAGCCCTATTCGCGCGACCCGCGCAATATCGCCCGCAAGGCCGAGAATTATTTGATCAGCACCGGTGTCGCCGACACCGCCTACTTCGGCGCCGAGGCCGAGTTCTACATCTTCGACTCGATCAGCTTCGATTCGCGCACCAACGGCTCGTTCTACGAGATCGACGCGATCTCGGGCTGGTGGAACACCGGCTCACCGACCGAACTCGACGGCAGCCCCAACCTCGGCTACAAGGTCCGCCCCAAGGGCGGCTACTTCCCGGTGGCCCCCACCGACCACTACGTCGACCTGCGCGACAAGATGCTGTCCAACCTGATCACGTCCGGCTTCAGCCTGGAGAAGGGCCACCACGAGGTGGGTACCGGCGGGCAGGCCGAGATCAACTACAAGTTCAACACGCTGCTGCACGCCGCCGACGACATGCAGCTGTACAAGTACATCGTCAAGCAAACCGCATGGCAGGCCGGCAAGACCGTCACGTTCATGCCCAAGCCGCTGTTCGGCGACAACGGCTCCGGTATGCACACCCACCAGTCGCTGTGGAAAGACGGCAGCCCGCTGATGCACGACGAGACGGGCTATGCGGGTCTGTCGGACACCGCGCGCCACTACATCGGCGGCCTGCTGCACCACGCGCCGTCGCTGCTGGCCTTCACCAACCCGACGGTGAACTCCTACAAGCGCCTGGTTCCCGGCTTTGAGGCCCCGATCAACCTGGTCTACAGCCAGCGCAACCGCTCGGCGTGCGTGCGTATCCCGATCACCGGCAGCAACCCGAAGGCCAAGCGCCTGGAGTTCCGTTGCCCCGACGCGTCGGGCAACCCGTACCTGGCGTTCTCCGCCATGCTGATGGCGGGCCTGGACGGCATCAAGAACAAGATCGAGCCGCAGGCGCCGGTCGACAAGGACCTCTACGAGCTGCCGCCGGAAGAGGCCGCGAACATCCCGCAGGCGCCCACCCAGTTGTCCGCGGTGATCGACCGTCTGGAAGAAGACCACGAATACCTCACCGAGGGAGGCGTTTTCACGCCGGACCTGATCGAGACGTGGATCAGCTTCAAGCGCGAGAACGAGATCCTGCCGGTCCAGATTCGGCCGCACCCGTACGAGTTCGCGCTCTACTACGACGTATAGGCCAGCTAACGCGCTGACCTGCGACGACGCGGTGTAGAACCCTTTCCAGTACGCAGCGGGTTACGCAGCAGATTCGAGCCAGCAATCGTCAAGATCAGCGTTGGCGGCAGCAGCTAAGGCGACCAGATGAGCCGCACGTCCGCACGCGCGAAGGCGACGCCTGCTGGCGATGCCATCTGCCCATCGACCAAGAGCTCGTGTGGCCGCACCCGCTGAGTTGGACGGCGGACCACGTTCACGAGGTAGGCAAGGGCGGTCGCAACGCCGGTCTGATTTTGGCTGCTCATTGGCGCTGCAACTTGGCGCGCAATCGTAAGCGGCAGCCGCCCGTACATCACGGGCGGCAATGGTGATGCTGCAACACCAGAAAGGTGACGGCGAAGTTAGCTGGAAGGGTGGGATATAGCCCCATCTAACTGCGGAAACGCGGCATCCCATGCATTGCCGCTTTGCACACAGAGCGAAAGTTACAGGTCAAGAACACACCAGGGGGAGGCCTCTTGGCCGGGGTTGAGCGCGGCATACTTAGGCACCACTGCAATGTTCCCCGCGTCGCCACAGCATCCGGTCCGGCACTTAGCAGATTCCTAACAGATTCTTCGGAGATTGCTGCCTTGCCCCTCAGCAGATGACAAGAGGCGTGACGAAGGATGGCCCTATGCCCGCCTCTTCCCATCTCGTTGGAGCCCACATGAGGACCGAACCGTCCGAAATCGTCGAACATCCTGCCGCGTATCCGAAATGCGGTCACTGCCAACGAGTGGTCACCAAAGCAACTGCTGTAATCCGGCGATTTCCCGGGATTGATGTGGTGTCCTGCCACGACTGCGAACTCGAGCGGCTCACAGCAGAGTTGTTCGAGGTGGCGTTCAGCGCCGGTTGTGGCGGATCCGTCACAACTCCCGCGGCCTGAAATCCTCGATTCCCTTGCGAACAGTGCCGCATGCATTATTTCGATGAGTTCGACCTGCGACGGCCGACTATTCGGGTCAGATCGAGCGGTGGACGCTGACCGCGATTCACACACACAGAGCGAAAAACCGCAGGTCAAAACACGCAGTGGGAAATGTCCAGCTTTTGCTTGGATTACCCACTGGCCAACCTGTGGATTTCAGGCGCAGGGGGATAATCGCGGCAATGAATGCGTATGCCGCGCGTTAAACGGACCGGAGTCCGGCCCCCAGGGGTAACCTGCTGAACTGGTGACAATCAGGAACGCTGACGGTCCGCTGGTGCTGGCCCGCCGTCGGCTCGATGATGCTGTGCACACACCTGGCCGACCCACTGCCGGTGTGGGTCGACGGCAGGTGCCGGTGGTGTCTGACCCGTTGTATGGCCGGCTGTGTGCGGCGCTGTGCGGTCAGCCGGTCCGCCGTGGCCGGGGACCGCTGCGCCTGTGTACGTCGCCAACATCGGCCAGCTGACCGGTTATCTGTCAACAGTTTTCGGCTGGACCCTGCACACCGAGAATGTGCTGCGGCCGACGACGCTGCGCAATTTCCCGATGCAGGCCAACGGTGCTGAGATGCTGCGCCTGGCGTGCTGCCTGGCAACCGAGCGCGGAGTCCAGGTCTGCGCGCCTGTTCACGAAGCGATGCTGATCGAAGCCGACGCCGGCCGGATTGATGATGCTGTGGGCGCTACACGGGAGGCGATGGCGGAAGCGTCCCGAATTGTGCTTAACGGCCTCGAAGTCGACACCGACGTGGAAGTTATTAGCTGGCCTGACCGATACGCCGATGGCCGCGGCCGCGTCATGTGGGAGCGGATCTCAGAGATCTTGAGTAACCGCGAAGGTCAGGAAGGTTAAGGAGGTCAGCAAGGTAAGGGAGGTCTATTGCGAGGCGCGGTTTGCGTACCGGCGTGACGGTGCCGGGGAGCGAGATGCCAACTGCCTGAACGTAATTCGCGCTCTACTACGACGTGTAGGCCAGCCGAGGCCACTCGCGCGGTGATCGCCGCGCGAGTGGTTTCGCCGCGTGAGTTGGCTACGTGGTCAGTGGTGGCCCTGAGCGCAGTCCGTGTTCGACGGCTTTGACCGCCATGCGCAGGCTTCGACGTCGGTCGTGCTGCCGTAGCCACCGCCGGTGAATACGCCGTAGGCGTCACCGTTGGTTCCGGTGTAGGTGGCGCCGCCGCCTCCTCCACCGCCGCCAGAACTCTCGACGGTCAGCGACCAGTTCTTGCTCTCGAGCGCGGTCTTGTATGCGTTCATGACATCGGTCGGCGATCCGTTGACCATGAAGTGCAGGTGGATGCCGTTGTCGTGAATGGAACCCGGGCCGTCGGTCCGCTGCGTGTCCGCCGGTGTGGGTATCAGCGATTGCAGGTCCGTGCCGGCGCTTGTGGTCGTCGTCGCTTGCGACACTGTGGTCGTGATCGCCTTGGGGCTCATACTCGTGGTCGTCGTGGTGCTCGCATTGTGCGAACCGCCACAAGCTGCGACAAGGCCGATGGCCGTCGCCGCGGCCGCCAAGGCATAGGTTTGGTGTCTCATGGTCACTCCCAATCCTGTTGCACCGTATCAACTGGGCATGGCTGTGTCAGTACCGAATCTTAAACCGGAGCGAACGTCAGCGGCAGCGGCGGGACGTTCTAGCCGTCGAGGGCCAAGTCCTTACGGAAGCGCTGCATGCCGTCGATCTTGTCGGCCAACATGGCGTCCGGCCCGGCATAGAACATCCACGGCATGGTGATGATGCCGGTGATCCCGGCGTCAGCGGCGCGCTGATAATCGGCGGTGGTAAAGGCGTCGGTCAGTGGTGTCAGGATCGTGAAATCGTCTAGCGACGAACCGTTTTCGATCCGCAGTTCACGCAGCCGGCCCACCGCCTCGATGGCGCGATCGGTCTTGATCAGATCGCCGATCCAGCCGTCGTTGCGGGCGGCGCGGCGCAGCGCGGCATCGCTCAGCCCGCCGACGTACACCGGTATCGGCGGCGGAGTTGGTTGCATCTCCAGTCGCGGGGCCCGGTAGAACTCGCCATCGAACTTCGTCCAGCCCGGTTCCCACAGCGCCCGCATCAAGTCGATGATCTCGTCGGTACGTTTGCCGCGAGCCTCAAACCGCTCGCCCATCAAGGCGAATTCCTCCCGGCACCAGCCGACCCCGATACCGAGTTCGACCCGGCCCGACGCCAAAACCGCCGCGGTGCCAATGGCTTTCGCCGCCGAATACGGGTTGCGCATCGCGGGGATGTAGACGGTGGTGACGAACCGCAGCCGTGTGGTGACCTGGGCCAGCGCGCCGACGAGAACCCACGGATCGGGCCAGTCGGTGAACGGCTGCCATCGTCGTTGCCCGTCTTTGGTGTACGGATACGGGGTATCCAGGGTCTCCAGGTTGACGACGTGGTCGGGGATGCCGATCCCGTCGTAGCCGAGATCGTCGGCCGCCTTGGCGATCTCGATGATCTCGCGGGTATTCAAAAAGGCACTGCTGATGTAGAACTTCATTCGGCTTCCCGGGCCCACGCCGGCTTGATGAAAACGCCCTCCGCTTCGACCGTGACCCCGGAATCATCCGAAAGGTAGCCGCGCGCAAAGGCTTTGACACCCTCGCTGCATTCGATGAACGCTTCGGCGCGAAGCGATCCCAGTGGCGTGCCGCGCAAATATTTGATGGTGATAGTTCCGGTGAACAGGGGTTTGGTCATGCCCTGGCTGGCCGCCTCGCCGAGCATGTGATCGAGCACCAGCGCGCTGACACCGCCGTGCACCAAGCCGGGCGGGCCCTCGTATGCCGCGCCCAGAACGAACTCGCTCCAGCACCGGCCATCGCCGTCGTGGTGGACCACGAGCGGCGGAGCGATCGGGTTGCACTGGCCCGTCGCGGCGTTACCCAACGGCAGCGGGCGGCCGTCGATGCGGTAGCTCACTCCGGCCGGCCGAGTCCGTTGGCTGAGCAATGAACGGGTCACCGCCTCGATCGCGGTCCGCGCCTGCCCGATGAGGTCGTCGTCAGCCTGAGTCCGGACAGTGGCGTCGATGAGCTCCCGAACAGCCTCGGTCAACGGCGCATATGCCGCCGTCACCCGGTCAAGCTCCTCTTCGCTTAAGACCTCGAATGTGGCTTCCAACCCGACCCGCCTTTCGACTCAACTCCCGAAAACCTTGCGCACGATCGCCTTTGCCCGCCGCGTCACCCGCAGATAGTTGTCCAGAAACTCGCCGCCATCGTCGGTCGGCCAGCCTGCGGCGACTGCGACCGTATTGAGCTGGCGTCCAGGTCCTGGCAGCTGGTCGGTCGGCTTACCGCGCACCAGCACCAGCGCGTTGCGGGCCCGGGTAGCGGTCAGCCAGGCCCGCCGCAGCAGCTCCACCTCTGCCGCGGGCACCAGGTCAGCCGCGACAATCGCATTCAGGCATTCCAGCGTCGAAGTGGTGTGCAGGGCTACGATCTCGTGCGCGTGCCGCAGTTGCAGCAGTTGCACGGTCCATTCGATGTCGGCCAGTCCCCCGCGGCCCAGCTTGGTGTGGGTGTTGGGGTCGGCGCCGCGCGGCAACCGCTCGGACTCGACGCGGGCCTTCATGCGGCGAATCTCCTGTACCGCCTCGGCCGACACCCCGTCGGTCGGATAGCGCGTCTTGTCGGCCATCAGCAGGAACCGTTGACCCAGATCTGCATCGCCGGCGACCGCGTCCGCGCGCAGCAGGGCCTGAATCTCCCATGGCTGCGCCCACTGCTCGTAGTAGGCGGCATATGCACCCAGCGTGCGGACCAGCGGACCATTGCGGCCCTCGGGGCGCAGGTTGGCGTCGACTTCCAGCGGCGGGTCGACGTTGGGGGTTCCCAGCAGCGTCCGAACTTGTTCGGCGACCGATGTCGACCACCGAATCGCCGCTGAATCCTCGACACCATGGGCCGGCTCGCAGACGAACAGCACGTCGGCGTCGGACCCGTAACCGAGTTCCGCGCCACCCAGCCTGCCCATGCCGATGACCGCGATGGCCGCCGGGGCCTTGCCGCCGTCGGGAAGGTTGGCCCGGATCATCGCGTCCAAAGCGGCCTGCAGTACCGCCACCCACGCCGACGTGAGCGCCTTGCACACATCGGTGACCTCGAGCATGCCGAGCAGGTCCGCCGAAGCGATGCGGGCCAGCTCTCTACGGCGCAGCGTGCGCGCACCGGCGATCGCCCGCACCGGGTCGGTGTAGCGGCTGGCCGAGGCGACCAGCGCGCGGGCCACGGCGGCGGGGTCGGTTTCGAGCAATTTCGGCCCGGCCGGCCCGTCGCTGTAATCCTGAATGACCCTGGGCGCGCGCATCAACAGGTCCGGCACGTAGGCGGAGGTCCCCAGCACATGCATCAGCCGCTTGGCCACCGCGGGCTTGTCCCGAAGCGTGGACAGGTACCAGCTTTCCCCGGCCAGCGCCTCACTGAGTCGCCGGTAGGCCAACAGCCCGGCGTCGGGGTCAGGAGCGTACGACATCCAGTTCAGCAGCCTGGGCAGCAGCACCGACTGCACCCGACCACGCCGGCCGCTCTGGTTGACCAACGCCGACATGTGCTTCAACGCCGTCTGCGGCCCCTCGTAACCCAGCGCGGCCAGCTGCCGCTCCGCGGCCTCCGATGTCATGCCGTGCGCGATCTCCAGACCGGTCGGCCCGATCGATTCCAGTAGCGGCTGGTAGAAGATTTTGGCGTGCAGCGAAGACACCCGCAGGTTCTGGTGCCTGAGCTCCTCGCGCAGCACCCCTGCCGCATCGCGCCGTCCGTCCGGCCGGATGTGAGCGGCGCGCGCCAGCCAGCGCACCGCCTCCTCATCGTCGGCATCGGGCAGCAGATGGGTGCGCTTGAGCCGCTGCAGCTGCAGTCGGTGCTCGAGTAGCCGGAGGAACTCGTAGGAGGCGGTCAGGTTCGCGGCGTCCTCGCGTCCGATGTAGCCGCCCTGGCCTAACGCGGCCAGCGCATCCACGGTGGACGCGACGTGCAGCGACTCGTCGCTGCGGCCGTGCACCAACTGCAGCAGCTGCACGGCGAATTCCACGTCCCGCAATCCACCACTGCCGAGTTTGATCTCGCGTTCGCGGACTTCGGCGGGCACCAGCTGCTCGACCCGGCGGCGCATGGCCTGCACTTCGACCACGAAATCCTCACGCTCGCAGGCGACCCAGACCATGGGCATCAACGCGGCCAGGTAGCGCTCGCCGAGTTCGGCGTCGCCCACCGCCGCCCGGGCTTTCAGCAACGCTTGGAACTCCCACGTCTTCGCCCAGCGCTGGTAGTAGGCGATGTGCGACTCGACGGTGCGGACCAGCTCACCGCTGCGGCCCTCCGGCCGCAGTCCCGCGTCCACCTGGAAGAACGCCGCCGAGGCCACTCGCATCATTTCGGTGGCGACGCGGGTGCTGACTGTGTCGGCGCGCTCGGCGACGAAGATGACGTCGACGTCGCTGACGTAGTTCAATTCGCGCGCACCGCATTTGCCCATTGCGATGACCGCCAGCCGCGGTGGCGTGCGGTCACCGCACACGCTCACCTCGGCCACCCGCAGTGCGGCCGCCATCGCGGCGTCCGCGAGGTCAGACAAGTGGGCGGCCACCAGGGTGAACGGCAGCACCGGTTCGTCTTCGACCGTCGCGGCTAGATCCAGTGCGGCCAACACCAGCAGCTGGTCGAGGTAGAAGATGCGCAGGCGCGACAACGCCGAACCGGGGCCGGCCAATGCTTCGTCGACGCACTCGGTGAATGTCGCGCACAGCTGGTCACGCGTGGGCAATTTGACCTTGCCGCGCAGCACCTTCCACGACTGCGGATGGACGGCCAGGTGATCTCCCAGGGCCAGCGACGAGCCGAGCACGGCGAACAGTCGACCGCGCAGGGCGCGTTCGGTGAGCAGGGCGGCATTGAGCTCGTCCCATCGGCTGTCGGGGTTTTCCGACAGCCGAACCAGGGCGCGCAGCGCGGCGTCGGGATCCGGTGCGCGCGATAGCGACCACAGCAGGTCGACGTGGGCCTGGTCGTCGTGCTCATACCAACCCAGCTGCTTTAGGCGCTCACCCGCAGGAGGGTCGATCAACCCGAGCCGGCCGACGCTGGGCAGCCTGGGGCGCTGCGTCGCGGGTTTGGTCACGACCACGACGGTAGCGCAACCTGCCGATCTTGCAGGCAAGACGGCAGCCTCAAAAGAGGATGTGAGCTACAGCGACAGGTAAGTGCTCAGCTCGTACGGGGTGACATGGCTGCGGTAGTTGGCACATTCCGTGCGTTTGTTGCGCAAGAAAAAGTCAAAAACGTGCTCTCCCAAGGTTTCCGCGACGAGCTCGGAGGACTCCATGCAACGAAGCGCGCCGTCGAGGCTGGTTGGCAGCTCGCGATACCCCATCGCGAGGCGTTCCTCGGGGGTGAGGTCCCAGACGTTGTCCTCGGCCTGCGGCCCCAGCACGTAGCCCTTCTCCACACCACGCAACCCGGCGGCCAGCAGCACGGCGAACGTCAGATAGGGGTTGCATGCCGAGTCGGGGCTGCGCACCTCGATCCGCCGCGACGACGTCTTGTGTGGCGTGTACATCGGCACTCGCACCAACGCCGATCGGTTGGCCGCCCCCCACGAGGCGGCGGTGGGCGCCTCACCGCCGACCACCAGCCGCTTGTAGGAGTTGACCCATTGATTGGTGACCGCGCTGATCTCCGAAGCGTGCTCCAGGATCCCGGCGATGAAGGACTTACCCACATCGGAGAGCTGCAGCGGGTGGTCGGTGCTGTGGAAGGCGTTGACGTCGCCCTCGAACAGGCTCATGTGGGTGTGCATGGCCGAGCCGGGATGTTGCCCGAAAGGCTTTGGCATGAATGACGCCCGCGCGCCGTTCTCGATCGCGACTTCCTTGATGACGTAGCGGAACGTCATCACGTTGTCGGCCATCGACAGCGCGTCGGCGAAGCGCAGGTCGATCTCCTGCTGGCCGGGCCCGCCTTCGTGGTGGCTGAACTCGACAGAGATGCCCATGAATTCCAGGGCCTCGATCGCGTGCCGCCGGAAGTTCGACGCCGAGTCGTGCACCGCCTGGTCGAAATAGCCTGCGCTGTCGACCGGAACGGGCGTCGACCCGTCGTTGGGACCGGGCTTCAACAAGAAGAATTCGATTTCGGGATGCACATAGCAGGAGAAACCGAGATCGTTGGCCTTCTGCAGCTGACGACGCAACACGTGCCGCGGGTCCGCCCACGACGGTGAGCCGTCCGGCATGGTGATGTCGCAGAACATCCGCGCCGAGTGGTGGTGGCCGGAGCTGGTGGCCCAGGGCAGCACCTGGAACGTCGATGGATCCGGGTTCGCCACGGTGTCGGATTCCGAGACCCTCGCGAAGCCCTCGATCGAAGATCCGTCGAAGCCGATGCCCTCTTCGAAAGCCCCTTCCAGTTCAGCCGGGGCGATGGCGACCGATTTCAGGAAACCGAGCACATCTGTGAACCAGAGCCGAACGAAGCGGATGTCTCGTTCCTCCAGCGTGCGGAGGACGAATTCCTTCTGTCGATCCATGCCCCGACAGTATGCAACTGCTGTTAATTCCGTGTTACCGATGCCCGTGCAGATCCGTTGCGGATATTGCGAACGGTGCTGCTCAGGGCCGCCACGGAATATTCAGGACCGGCACTGGTATGTCGCCGGGGGCAACATACCCACGACGAAATAGCGCACCACGGCGGTATCCACGCACTGGTCACCGTTGAACACCGCGGTGTGCTGGGTTCCGTCGTAGGTGATCAGCGGGGCGCCCAGTTGGCGGGCCAGGTTGACCCCGGCCCGATAGGGGGTGGCCGGGTCGTGCGTGGTGGAGACGACAACGACTTTGCCCGACGCGACGGGCGATACGGCGTGCGGTGTCGACGTCGCCGGCACCGGCCACAGCGCGCACAGATCGCGGGGGGCGTTCCCGGTGAACTGCCCGTAGCTGAGGAACGGAGCGGCCTGGCGGATCCGTTGGTCGGCAGACACCCAGGTCGGCGAATCCGTCGGTGTCGGCGCGTCGACGCACCGGATCGCGTTGAATGCGTCCTGGTCGTTGCTGTAGTGCCCGTTGCGGTCTCGGCCGTCATAGTCGTCGGCGAGCAACAGCAGGTCACCGGCATCGGTGCCGCGCTGCAGCCCGAGAAGACCGCTGGTCAGGTACTTCCAGTGCGCCGGAGTGTAAAGCGCGTTGACGGTGCCGGTGGTGGCATCCGCGTAGCTCAGGCCGCGTGGGTCCGACGTCCGGCCCGGCTTGGTGACGAGCGGGTCGACCAGGGCGTGGTAGCGGTTGACGAATTGGCTCGGGTCGGTGCCCAACGGGCAGGCCGTAAGGCGGGCGCAGTCAGCGGCGTAATCGTTGAAAGCGGTTTGGAATCCCGCCATTTGCTCGATGTTTTCTTGGACCGGGCCGACGGTCGGGTCGATGGCGCCGTCGAGCACCATCGATCTCACGTGGTTACTGAACTTCTCCAGGTAGACGGTGCCCAGCTCGGTGCCGTAGCTGTAGCCGAGGTAGTTGATCTGATCCTCACCCAGCGCCTGGCGGATCGCGTCCATGTCACGCGCCGCGGATGCGGTGCCGACGTTGGCCAGGAACGCGGTGCCCATCCGGTTGACGCATTGCTGGGCCAACTGCCGGTAGAGCTGCTCGATGTGCGCCACACCGGCTGGGCTGTAATCGACCATCGGTTCTCGCCGGTAAGCGTCGAACTCGGCGTCCGTGCGGCACCGCAGGGCGGGGGTTGAGTGGCCCACCCCTCGCGGATCGAAGCCGACCAGGTCGAAGTTGCGTCTGATGGCGGTGTTTTCCAGGTTTGGCGCCATGTCGGCGACCATGTTGACCGCGGATGCTCCCGGCCCGCCCGGATTGACCAGCAGTGATCCGATCCGTCGGCCGGTCGAGGGCACGCGGATCACTGCCAGCTTGGCTTGCGCCCCGCCGGGGTTGTTGTAGTCGACCGGGACGGGCACGGTTGCGCACTGCGCGCTGGGGATATCACTTGTGTCGGTGAGGAATTGACTGCAACTGCTCCAATTCTGCGGCGCTGCAGCCGGCGGTGGATTCGGGCCCGGAGTCTGCCCGGCACCGGGTTCCGGGGTTGCGCCGGCCACCGGAAGCGCCCCCGCTGATTGCCCGCTAGCCAACAGCCCGAACGAGAGCAGCGCCGAGCTCAACGATCTCAGGCGCGACATGGCTGTCATCGTTGCAGCCCCGGGTACCCGTGGCAGCGCGAAACGGTTACGCCTTGGTCTCGTCTCCAGCGCTCTCGCCGAGCGTGCGGCTGTGTTCAATCCCAGGTGAAAATCCGGCGCAAACCCGCCCTGAGTTCACGCTCGACGAAGGGTCAGAGGCGTACCCGCGCTAGCACTTTGCGCCGCTCGGCGGTGTGGCGCCGCCGACCAGATACGCCGTCACGTAGTTGTCGACGCAGCTGTCGCCCTGGAAGACCACCGTGTGCTGGGTTCCGTCGAAGGTAAGCAGCGAGCTGCGAAGCTGGTTCGCCAGATCGACCCCGGCCTTATAGGGGGTCGCCGGATCATGGGTCGTCGAGACCACGACCGTCGGCACCAGGCCGGGCGCGGAGATGGTATGCGGCTTACTCGTGGGCGGTACCGGCCAGAACGCGCAGGTGCCCAGGGGGGCGTCACCGGTGAACTTCCCGTAGCTCATGAACGGTGCGATTTCCCGTGACCGGCGGTCTTCGTCAATGACCTTGGCCCGGTCTGTGATTGGTGGCTGATCAACGCAATTGATCGCCACCCGCGCATCGGTGGCATTGGAGTAATGGCCGTGCGAGTCGCGGCGCATGTACATGTCGGCCAGGGCAAGCAGGGTGTCACCGTGGCCGTGGACTAACTCGGTCAGGCCGTCGGTCAGGTGGTGCCACAAGGTCGGCGAGTACAGCGCCATGATGGTGCCGACGATGGCGTCGCTGTAACTCAGTCCGCGCGGGTCGTTCGTATGGGCCGGCCTCCCGATCATCGGGTTGTCGGGGTCGACCAGCGGGTCGACCAGGCTGTGGTAGACGTCGACGGCTTTGGCCGGGTCGGTGCCCAACGGGCAGGTCGGTTGCTTCGCGCAGTCGGCGGCGTAGTCGTTGAACGCGTCCTGGAATCCCTTGGCCTGACGCAGGTCGGCCTCGATGGGATCGGCATTGGGGTCGACGGCGCCGTCGAGGATCATCGCCCGCACGTTCTGCGGGTAGGCCTCGGCGTAGGCGGAGCCGATCCGGGTGCCATACGAGTAGCCGAGGTAGGTCAGCTTGTCGTCGCCCAGCGCCGCCCGGATGGCATCGAGGTCCCGGGCCACGTTGACCGTGCCGACGTTGGCCAGGAAGTTCTTGCCCATTTTGTCGACACAGCGGCCGACGAACTGCTTGGTCTCGTCCTCGATGTGGGCCACACCCGCCGGGGTGTAGTCCACGTCCGGCTCGGTTCGCAGCCGGTCGTTGTCGGCATCGGAGTTACACCAGATGGCCGGCCGGGACGAGCCCACCCCACGAGGGTCGAAGCCGACCAGGTCGAACCGTTCGCGGACCCGCTTCGGCAACGTCTGGACGACACCCAGGGCGGCGTCGATACCGGACTCGCCGGGTCCGCCGGGGTTGATCACCAGCGAGCCGATCTTGTCTCCGGTCGCAGGGAAACGAATCATCGCCAACACCGCCACGTCGCCGTCGAGGTGGTCATAGTCGACCGGCACGGCCAGCCTGCCGCACAGTGCGCCGCCCGGGATCTTGACCTTCGGGTTGGCAGCCCGACATGGTGTCCACTCCACCGCCTGGCCCAGCTTGGGTCCCGCCATGACGGCGCGCCCGGCGACAACGCGGAGGCAGCCCGCGAGCAGCAGCGCCACGGCAGCGATCGCCGTCCAGATCAGCAGCGTGCGCGCGATCTTGTCGCGGCGAAACAAGCCCATGCCAACATATGCTGCCAGAGGAAAGCTGAGATCTTGATTAACTCCCACCACGGCTGGCTAGCCGGTGGCTGCGAGCAGTTCTTCCATCACCACCGCGAACTCGTCGGCCATCTCCCACAAATCCGGCAGTAGGTCCCGGCACGAGATGAGCCCGACGTCCAACTTGCCTTGCAGCGACATCGCGGTGACGTTGAGTCCCGACCCGTGAAAGATCGGCCCCAGCGGATACATCGCCTTGACCTCACAGCCCAGCAAGTAGAGCGGAACCTGTGGGCCCGGCACGTTGGAGACCACCAGGTTGTGCACCGGCATGCTGTCGGTCAACCAAGTTCTGGCATAGAGCCGCATCGCGATACCGAAAACCGCCGGCGCAGCGAACTGCGACCAATCCTGCAACAGGGAAGCCCCGATCGCCGAACTGTGTTCCTTGGCAACCGAGTTCGCTTGGGCGATGGCTTTGAGACGCTCCACCGGATCGGCGATCTCGGTGTGCAGCCTGGAGAACATGACCGAAACCTGGTTGCGGCCGGGCCGGTCGGACTTGCCGTGCACGGAAACCGGCACGGACGCCACCAGCGACGAGTTCGGCAATGCGTTTCGCTCGGCCAGGTATTGCCGCAGTACCCCGGAAACCAGGGCCATCACCACGTCGTTGACTTTGACGCCGAAGTGGTTTTTCACCGCTTTGATGTCCTCGAGATCCAGTTCGGCATAAGCGATGTTCCGGCGGTCGCTGATCCTGGCGTTGAAAACGGTTCCCGGCGCCGCGAACGGACGCGCCATGGTCAGGCCCTCCCGCGCCCGCCGCAGCGTCCCGACCACCGACGAGACCGTATCCGGTACCACATTGGCCAGATGGAGTGGCCGGGTAGCGAACCTGACGAACCCGCCGGCGGCGATCTGCCAACCAGTGGCGCCGCCGACGCCGTCCGCGGGATCCGGGGCCGGCGCGTCAGCCTCGGTGGTGCACAGCTGCGACAACAGATTGGCGCCGGTCACCCCGTCCACGCCGGCGTGGTGCACCTTGGTCATCACCGCCAGCCGCCCGTCACGGTGGCAATCGGTGCCCGCCACGCCTTCGATGACCCACATCTCCCATAGCGGCCGGCGACGGTCCAACGGCAGCCCCGCGATATGGCCGCAGATTTCCGATAGCTCGGCCCGCCCTCCCGGTGCCGGCAATCCGATGCGGTGCAGATGGCGATTGATATCGAATTTGTCGTCGTCCACCCAGACCGGATGATCGAGATTCAGCGGATTGTTGGCAAGCTTCTCGCGGAACGCCGGGATGGCCTTGATGCGGAGCGCCAACGCGTCGCGCAGCCGGTCGAAGGTGTAGCCGCCCGGCATCGTCGACGTGTCCAAGTCCATGATCGAGCACACATGCATGGGCTGCGACGCGGTTTCCAGATACAGGAAGCTGGCGTCGAGTCCACTGAGCCGCTGCATGCGCAGCATGGTATGTCTCACACGGCGGCGGCGGTGCAACTGCGCAAAAGAGGTGGCAGAATGACAGCGTCAGACGAACCCGGGGACCCCTAGGGGCTAGCACCTACAGGGCCACGAGGATCGACCCGACCACGCTATAAGGACAATGATGTCTGAGCAGAATGTTTACGGTGCAAACTCGTCCGCGTCTTCACAGCCGCTAACCAAGATCCGCACTCACCACCTGCAGAGGATGAAGGCCGAAGGCCACAAGTGGGCCATGCTCACGGTCTACGACTATTCGACCGCCCGCATTTTCGACGAGGCCGGCATTCCGGTGTTGCTGGTCGGCGATTCGGCGGCCAACGTCGTGTACGGCTACGACACCACGGTGCCCGTCTCGATCGACGAACTGATTCCGCTGGTGCGCGGCGTGGTGCGGGGCGCTCGTCACGCCCTGGTCGTCGCGGACCTACCGTTCGGCAGCTACGAGGCCGGACCGGCCGCCGCGCTGGCCGCCGCGACCCGGTTCATGAAGGAGGGCGGCGCACACGCCGTCAAGCTCGAGGGCGGTGAGCGGGTAGCCGAGCAGATCGCCTGCCTGACCGCGGCGGGTATCCCGGTGATGGCTCATATCGGGTTCACGCCGCAAAGCGTCAACAACCTCGGCGGCTTCCGGGTGCAAGGCCGCGGTGACGCCGCGGAACAGACCGTTGCGGATGCGATCGCCGTCGCCGAAGCAGGCGCGTTTTGCGTCGTCATGGAGATGGTGCCGGCCGAATTGGCCACCCAGATCACCGGCAAGCTGACCATTCCGACCATCGGGATCGGCGCCGGGCCAAACTGCGACGGCCAGGTCCTGGTTTGGCAGGACATGGCCGGTCTGAGCAGCGGTAAGGCGGCGCGCTTCGTCAAGCGCTTTGCCGACATCGGCGGCGAATTGCGCCGGGCTGCAATGCAATATGCGCAAGAGGTCGCCGAAGGGGTTTTTCCCGCCGACGAGCACTGCTTTTAATGCGCGTCGTTGTGGTATGACGCTGCCCGATGCGTCGCCGGCACGGCGGACGACGTCATCGGTCGCCTTGCCTAGTCGTTGATCGGGCCGTTCGTGCCGGCCCCTCCGGCAGCGACGAGGCGCCGACTGTGCAAACCGGCAAGTCGTTTCGCGACTCGACGTTTCCGCCCACCTGTGACGTCAACACTGTCACCGAGCGAAGAGACTGAAACCCGTTGTGTGACAGGATTGTACGATTACTCTGAAATATGATCTGGACTCGGCGAGCAAGGGCGAACACATCGACCGGGAGAATTCTGGTGACTTCGTGCACCGCCGAGCGGTGTTGAAGGGGTCACTGCTACTGGCAGGAGGCATTGCAGTGGCCCGAGCACCTCGTGCCTCCGCGCAACCGCCCCGCAACTCGCCGAAATCAGGCCGGTGGTCGCCTGACCGTGCCAACAACTGGTATCAGGCACAGGGTTGGCCGGTGGGCGCGAACTACATCACGTCCAACGCCATCAATCAGCTGGAGATGTTTGCGCCCGACACCTTCGACCCCCGGCGCATCGATACCGAGTTGGGCTGGGCTCGGTCCGTCGGGCTCAACTCGGTCCGCGTCTTCCTTCATGATCTGCTCTGGGCCCAGGATCATCGAGGGTTCCAGGGCCGTCTCGCGCAGTTTGTGGACATCGCAGCGCGCCATGTCATCAAACCGCTATTCGTCTTGTTCGACTCCTGTTGGGATCCGTTCCCCAAAGCGGGTCCGCAGCCCGAGCCGAGGCCCGGCGTCCACAACTCCGGCTGGGTGCAAAGCCCGGGCGCCGGGCGCCTCGATGACCGCGGCTACACCCGCGTGCTGCGTGGCTATGTCACCGGAGTCCTGACCCAGTTCCGCGATGACGACCGCGTTTTGGGCTGGGACTTGTGGAACGAGCCCGACAATCCCGCGCGCCGATATCGCTCGGTGGAAAGGAAAGACAAGCAGGAGCTTGTCGCAGACCTGCTTCCGCAGGTGTTCGAGTGGGCACGCTCGGTCGACCCCTGTCAGCCATTAACCAGCGGCGTGTGGCACGGCGAGTGGGCAGACCCGGGACGCCGCAGCACGATCAGCAGCATTCAGCTCGATAACTCCGACGTGATCAGCTTCCACTCCTATGCCGAGCCGGCGATCTTCGAGAGCCGCATCGGTGAGCTGATCCCGCAGGGGCGCCCGATCCTGTGCACCGAGTACATGGCTCGGCCGCTGGGCAGCACTGTTGCGGGCAACCTGCCAATTGCAAAGCGCTACAACGTTGGTGCATTCAATTGGGGATGGGTCGCTGGGAAGACTCAAACCTACTTTCCCTGGGACTCATGGGAGCATCCGTACACCACGATGCCGGAACCATGGTTTCACGACCTACTACGGCCCGATGGACGGCCTTTTCGGGACAGCGAGATTCAAACGATTCGCCGGCTGAGCGGCCTGGCGATGCATCTGCGACCTGAGCTACCCAGTTGATAGTCGGAGGCGGTGACGTCCCGTTCGGTCGTGCCGCCGCGGTCAGCGCGGGTCGAGCGCACCCGCTATTGACACCGATTCCGGAAATCGGTCAGCGGCTGGCGAATGCCCTGGAGGTCAGCGTAGGTCTGCGGGTTGGCATCCATGTACTGCTTCAACTGGTCACGGACATCGCTGCGGGATTGGCCCTTCAAATTGGTGAAGAAGTCGTTGACGTCCGGATGGGTGAACAGGTAGACCGACGTCCCCGCAGCAACACCCGCTGAAATCTGGGCAAGGTCGGCGGCCGTGCAATTGGGTAGCGGCGCGGGCGCCGGATCCTCGGGATCCGCCATCGCCGAGCCGACGCCGGCGAACAGCATTGCACCACTGACCGCACCGGCCGCAATTGCGCCGGCAACGACTCGGGATGCGACTAGGGCAAAAGACACCATGAAATGCTCCTTCATCAGGTATCCGAAAGACGAGCGGTTACCCGCACCGCAAACCATAAGCGGTTTTCGCTCAGCGCATGGACAAAACGAGCGGTAAAAGAATTGCGGGCCTGCAGCACAGAAATCCAACCAGCGCCCAACGAGACGAAACCCGCCGCGGTTGGCGCCGGCGTCGATATACTGCAATTCTCTGTCCGCCCACCGCACTGCGACAACACGGCAGCTTAGGGTGGCAGGAAGGAGATCGGAGATGAATCGGCGCCGCTGGATTGCGGCACTCCTGGCCTTGTCGGGGGTACTCCCAGTCCCCGGGATTGTCGCCGCCACGCACTCTGCCGGCCAGGCGGAGGCGACCGTCTGTGTTAACGCCGGCCGGCGCGTTTCGGTGAGCGGGTGCACCAACGTCGGAAACAACATCGCCCGCTATGCCCCGCCGCCGTCCGTTTATGCGCCACTGCCGGAAGACGAAGCGCCTCCTCCGCCACCGCCTCCTCCGCCACCGCCTCCGCCATAGCCGCCGAGGCCGGACCGCCGAGGCCGGGCCGCGGTAATCACTGGTAACCGCGTGACCGCGGTATGGCACGCTATGTCTGCTTATCCATACCGTCCACAACCTTCAAGGCCGCGGCGACGCGCCCTCAACGGAGCCGAAGATGCCTGCAAAAGCGCCGCAAACCTCGCGCCATCTGGAGGTAGAGCGCAAGTTCGACGTTGTCGAGTCCACGGTCTCACCGTCGTTCGAAGGCATCGCCGCGGTGGCTCACGTCGAGAAGTCGCCGACTCAATCGCTGGATGCGACGTACTTCGACACGCCGGCGCGGGACTTGGCGCGCAACAAGATCACCTTGCGGCGCCGTACCGGCGGCCCCGACGCAGGCTGGCACCTGAAGTTGCCGGCCGGACCCGACGCCCGCACCGAGGTCCGTGCGCCGCTGGACGCGTCGGGTCCCGGAGGGCAAGACAGCGTGCCGAACGAGCTGGTGGATGTCGTGCTCGCGATCGTGCGCGACCGCCCACTCGAACCGGTCGCGCGCATCACCACCGAACGCGAAAGCCAGGTGTTGTACAACGTCGAGGGCACAGCGCTGGCGGAGTTCAGCAATGACCATGTCATCGCATGGGCGGCCGGGGCTTCCGATGGCTCCGGCGCAGAGCCCGCCCAACAAGAGTGGCGCGAGTGGGAACTGGAGCTCACCGAAACGAGTGGGGAATCCAACGGGAACGCTGACACCGAGCTGTTGAACCGGTTGAGCAATCGGCTGCTCGACGCCGGCGCCGCACCCGCCGGTCACGCCTCCAAACTGGCGCGGGTGCTCGGCACGACGTCACAGCCCAACGGCTTGCGGCTCGTTGAGGACCCGCTCCAGCGTGCGGTGGCAGAGCAAGTTGGCGCACTTTTGGTGTGGGATCGCGCGGTGCGCGCCGACGCCCCCGACTCCATCCATCAGATGCGGGTGACCACCCGCAAGCTCCGCAGCCTGCTGAGGGACTACCAGGATTCGTTCGGATTGCCCGACGACGGGTGGGTTCTCGATGAACTGCGCGAGCTCGCCGGTATCTTGGGCATGGCGCGCGATGCCGAGGTGCTTGCGCAGCGATATGCGCATGCATTGGACGGGCTGACACCGGAATTGGTGCGGGGACCGGTGCGGGAACGTCTGGTCGGAGGTGCCCAGCGCCGCTACCGGACCGGGCTGCGCCGGTCATTGATCGCCATGCGGTCGCAGCGATACTTCCGCCTACTCGACGCCCTTGATTCGATCGCGGCGCATACTCCCACCGCCGTTCCGGGTGAGGAGCTGGCGCCAGTCACCATTGATGCCGCCTACAAGAAGGTCCGGAAAGCCGCGAAGGCCGCGAAGGCCACTGAAGCCGGGGCCCAGGTTGACCTGGAGGGACCAGCCGCCGAACACGAACGCAACGAAGCGATACACCGGATCCGCAAGCGGGCCAAGCGACTCCGTTACACTGCGGCGGCTACCGGCGCGGACAAGGTGTCCGAGCAGGCGAAGGCCATCCAATCGCTGCTCGGTGATCACCAGGACAGCGTGGTCAGCCGGGAACACCTCAGTCATGAAGCGGAGGCCGCGCACGCCGCCGGCGGGGACACCTTCACCTATGGCCTGCTGTACCAGCAGGAGGAGGAGTTGGCCCAGCGTTGCCGTCAGCAGCTTGAGGACGCGCTGCGCAAACTCGCCAAATCAGTGCACAACGCACCACACTGACGCCGACTTAGGCCGCCTGGAAAAGGCGGGCGAGTTGGCCTGTAAGCCGGATTCTGTTCCGCACCGCCGCGGCGTAGCAACGGCGGCGCGGCGGCGACCATCCATCTGGACACACCGTTGCCGGGTGCCTCAAGCGGCCTACCCGCAGGCTCGGGCGAGCAACCCTCGAACGCCTGCGCGGCCGCACTTTCGTGCGGCCTTCTTGGCCTTGCTTCGGGTGGGGTTTGCCTAGCCATCCCGGTCACCCGGAATGCTGGTGCGCTCTTACCGCACCGTTTCACCCTTACCACCGCGAGGGTGGCGGTTTGTTTTCTGTGGCACTTTCCCGCGAGTCACCTCGGATTGCCGTTAGCAATCACCCTGCTCTGTGAAGTCCGGACTTTCCTCGACTCGCGCCGGACCTTTCGGACCGACACGAGCCGCGGCCGCCCGGCCAACTCGTCCGCGCCCAACAACGGTACTCGCTCGAGAATTCCCAGGCCAGCGAGTCGGGCCGGGCAGCCGCAGCACCGGCGTAGGCCCACGCCATTTATCGTGAACAGGCCAGATCAAGACACGGGAGGACGCGGATGTCCCGGTGGGAAAAACGAGTCGACTCCGGCGATTGGGAAGCGATTGCCGGCCGGCTCAGTGAGTACGGCGGGGCGCTGCTCCCCCGGCTGATCACGCCGAGCGAGGCAGCGCGGCTGCGCAAGCTCTACACCGACGACAGCTTGTTCCGCTCGACGATCGACATGGCGCCTAAGCGGTACGGCGCCGGGCAATATCGCTACTTCCGCGCGCCGTATCCCGAGCCGATCGAACGGCTCAAACAGGCGCTGTATCCGAGGCTGTTGCCGACCGCCCGCGACTGGTGGGGCAAGCTGGGCCGAGAGGTGCCCTGGCCGGACCGCCTCGACGACTGGTTGGCAATCTGCCACGCCGCCGGCCAGACCAGGTCGACCGCGCTGATGCTGAAGTACGGCGCCGACGACTGGAACGCCCTGCACCAGGACCTCTACGGAGACTTGGTGTTTCCGCTTCAGGTGGTGATCAACCTGAGCGACCCCAACACCGACTACACCGGCGGCGAGTTCCTGCTCGTCGAACAGCGGCCACGGGCGCAATCCCGCGGCACTGCAAGGCAATTGCCGCAGGGGCACGGGTACGTATTCACTACGCGTGAGCGGCCGGTACGGTCGACCCGGGGTTGGTCTGCGTCACCGGTACGCCACGGTGTGTCGGTCGTTCGGTCCGGCGAACGATATGCCTTGGGACTGATCTTTCACGACGCGGCGTGAGGCGGCGCTATTCGGCTCGCCGCAAGACGATCACGTTGTCGATCAGTGTCGCGACTTCGCCGTTTGGCCCGACCGTCTCCCGTTCGACGGTCTCAGTCCGCAGCCGAGTCCACCGGGTGTTATCCAGCCGCAACGATTCGAGCACGTCCTCGATACCGGGAAAGCAGTGATCATGATACTGCGCCCAGGGCGGGGGTGCTGCATGGTCGACGATGAGCAGCACCCCGCCGGAGGTCACATGGTCAGCCGCCTGTCGCAGCACGGCCTCCCGCTCCAGCCGGGCCGGTGAGTGCAGATATTGGGCAGATACCAGGTCGAAAATCCCGTCCGGGAAGCTCACGTTGAGGTCGTACCGCGCAAAATCGATGCGTTCGAGCAGATTCCGTCGAGACGCGGCCTCGCTCGCTCGTTGCAGTGCGGTGGCCGAGACGTCGACGGCCACTACGTGCCAGCCGCGTTCGGAGAGCCACAGCGCGTCGGCGCCCTCACCGCAGCCCAGATCGAGAGCCCGACCTGCCGGCAGCTCGGCGGCCACCTCAGCAAGGCGGGGATTGACCTGTCCACTCCACACCCGCTCCGTCGAGCGGTAGCGCTCTTCCCAGAACTGCCGAGCATCGTCAGGTTCGCAAGAACTGTGCACACCACGAGCTTGCCCACCCCGGCGACCCTTGCCAAGCTCACTGTGAACGATTGCACCTGCACAGCTGACCGCCGGGCGGAATTGGGCAACCGCTTAGCATTCACCATTGCCCAAGTGGGATGTTTGGTGCCAGGCTGACCGCATGACAGAAACCAAGGGGTTCGTCGACCAGACGGCAACGGGTCTCGCAGAGCCCCAGCCGATGTATAAGGCACTGCGCGAATCGAGCCCGGTGTTCCGGTCGCCGGAGGCGGTCGTTCTCAGCCGCCTCGCTGACATCGAGATGGCGCTCAAGCACACCGAGTTGTTCTCGTCGAATATGGACGCGGTCAACCTCGGAAACGTGCGGCCGCTGATCCCCCTGCAAATCGATCCGCCCGAGCATGCGAAGTACCGCCGCATCCTCGATCCGCTGTTCACTCCCCGGGAGATGGCCCGCCGTGAACCACGCGTCACCGAACTGGTGAACGAGATGATTGACGCCTTCGCCGATCGCGGGCAATGCGACTTCCACGCGGAGTTCGCAGTGCCCCTTCCGTGCACGGTCTTCCTGCAGCTGCTCGGCCTGCCGCTGGAGGACCTCGACAAATTCCTGGAGTGGAAAGACGGGATTATCCGCCCGGAGGGCGCGCGGAACTACGAGCAGCACGGGGCGGCCGCGGCATCCGCGGCACACCAGGTTTACGACTACTTCGAGCGCGCCATCGACGACCACATCGCCAACCCGCGCGACGACCTGCTGTCCGCGATGATCGCGGCGAACGTGGCAGGTCAACCACTGTCGCGCGAGGAGCTGCTCGACATCTGCTTCCTGTTCCTCATCGCGGGGCTGGACACGGTGACCGACTCGCTGGACTGCTTCTTCGTGTACCTGGCGCGCCACCCCGACCACCGCCGACAGCTGATCGAGCAGCCCGACCTCCTCCCCAGTGCGATCGAAGAGCTGTTGCGCTGGGAGACGCCGGTGCCGGGAGTGGTGCGCGTGGCCATGGAAGACGTCGAGGTGGCCGGCTGCCCGATCGCCAAGGGGGAACGAGTCAGTCCGTTGCTCGGCGCGGCGAACACGGACCCGGCCGAGTTCCCCGATCCCGAACTCGTTGACTTCCAGCGCAACCCGAACCGGCACCGAGCGTTCGGCGGTGGTCCGCACCGCTGTCTCGGTTCCCACCTGGCGCGCATGGAGCTGCGGGTGGCGTTGCGCGAATTCCACCGGCGCATACCGGATTACGAGATCCGACCCGGCGTCGAGCTCACCTACACCCGCGCACTGAGATCCGTGGAGTCGCTGCCGCTGACCTTCCCGGTGCCATGACTCGCGTCTGGATCGACGCCGACCGCTGCACCGGCCACGGGCGCTGCTACACGCTGGCACCCGATGTCTTCGACGCCGACGAGGTTGGCCACTCCATCGTGCGCGTCGAGGATGTTTCCGGCGAACTCGAGTCGCGGGCCGTCGTTGCCGAGCAAAACTGCCCGGAGGGCGCGATCACGCTGTCTCGCTGAGTTATTAGACGTTGCCCCGCACAACATCTATTTGCGCGCCAGCGCATGCCATGCCATGTCGGCGATGGTCTGACAGTACTCGTCGTCGACGGCATCATCGGAGTAAAGAGCACGGATGTTGAGCGGCGCGAGGACGAGCTGCACGGCGGCCAATGCGTTCACGCCCTCGCGCAATTCGCCACGCTCCTTCGCCCGATCCACGAGGGCGCGCACGACCGTGAACCGCGCCCGCCAGAACTTCATTCGGGTGTCTTGGTCGTGATGACCACGACGGTCCATGACCATCGCCCGCAACAGAGTGCGTCCGGTCTCGGTGTTGATCCGGTCAGCCACATTGCGAGCCAGCGCGAGTAGGTCCGAGCGCAACGATCCGGTGTCCGTTGCCGAACGCAAGTTCTCGACATCGGCAAGAGCCGCATCGACGATCAAGCGTTGACGATCGACCCAGTAGCGGTAAATGATCGCCGCATCGAGGCGGTGCCGCTCCGCCAGAGCCTCGACGCTGAACCGCTCAACACCCCAGCGGGCCAACTCGTCGATGACCGCCGGCATCACGCGCGCGCGAACGTCCGGGGGAATAGCATCCAGGGATTCATCGGGTGGTTGAGACGTCCCCATGCGTGTCTCCTTCACCGGACCAATTCCGAGTTGTTAGGATACTCAACTGCGAAATCGCGCGTGGCGGAAGCCTTAGGCACCACAAACCGACTACAAATAACCCGTCTGGTTCACCAGACGCACCGAAGCTGCTCCGTCGGAGTAGAACTCAGCGATGCTCAACGACGCCAAGTCAAGGTGCAGCCGATAGAGGATGCCCGGCCCGGCGTCGAGCGCCAGTCGCAGCAGCATCTTGATCGGCGTCACGTGTGACACCACCAGCACCGTCGTGCCTTGGTGTGCGGCGATGATCCGTTCGCGTACCCGGGACGCCCGGTCAAGTACCGCCTCGAAACTTTCACCGCCCGGCGGCGAAATGCCGGTGTCCTGCAGCCACCGGCGATGCAGCTCCGGATCGCGCTCGGCGGCCTCGGCGAACGTCAACCCGTCCCAGGCTCCGAAATCGGTTTCGATCAAGTCGTCGTCGACAGTCACGTCCAGACCCAGCGCCTTGGCAGCCATCGCCGCGGTTTCATAGGCCCGTTGCAATGGAGAGGAGAACACTGCAGCGATCCCGCCGCGCTCCGCCAGATATCGCGCCGCGGCCCCGGCCTGTCGTCGCCCCACTTCGGTCAGTGCCGGGTTGCCACGGCCCGAATAGCGGCGCTGCGCTGACATCTCGGTCTGTCCGTGCCGCAGCAACAGCAGCCTGGTCGGTGTACCGCGCGCGCCGGTCCAGCCGGGCGCTTTCGGAGCTTGGGTCGCAACGGCTTTCGGGGGGTCAGCCACGGTATTCGAGTCAGCCGCGGGCGGCGCAGATTCCTCCACCGGGTCATCGGCAGCGGCCACGGCGTCCATCGCCTCGTTGGCCAACCGATCGGCGTACGAGTTGCGATCCCGCGGAACCCACTTGTAGCTGATTCGGTCGAACCTCGACGCCAGCTGTTGCGCCTGGGCGTGGAGTTCGAGCAGGCCAGGGTGCTTGACTTTCCACCGCCCGGACATCTGTTCCACCAAAAGCTTGGAATCCAGGAAGACGGCGGCCTCGGTGGCACCCAGTTTCAGCGCATCGTCCAAACCGGCTATCAGGCCACGGTATTCGGCAACGTTGTTGGTTGCCCGGCCGATGGCCTGTTTGATCTCGGCCAGCACGGTCGAGCGGTCCGCGGTCCACACCACGGTGCCGTATCCGGCGGGTCCCGGGTTGCCGCGCGAGCCGCCGTCGGCTTCGATGACAACTTTCACTGTTCGAATCCCTTGACCCGCAACAGGATCGCACCGCACTCCGGACATCGCACCACGTCGTCTTCGGCCGCGGCCGAGATGCGGGAGAATTCGCCGCGGCCAATCTCGAGCCGGCAGGCGCCGCACCGACGTCCCAGCAATGGCCCGGCGCCGGGCCCTCCCCCGGCGCGCTGTCGTTCGTAAAGGTCGGACAGGGCGGGGTCCAGTGTCGCGCTGAGCGTGGCCCGTCGCGATGAATGAAGCTCGCGGGCCTGGCTGATGTCGGCGATTGCGTCGTCGAGGGCCTGCTGGGCGCCGGCCAACTCGGCCTGCAGCGCCTCGACCCTCCCCTGCTCGGCAGCCAGCTCGGCCTGCAGCTCCTCACGGCGCTCCATCACATCCAGCAGGAAATCTTCCAGGCTGGTCTGACGGCGCAGCAGTGTCTCCAGCTCGTGCTGTAGATCCGACAGCTGCTTAGCGTCGGTCGTATCCGAGGCCAGCAATAACCGGTCGCGGTCTTCGCGCTGCCGCACCGCCTCGATCTCTGACTCGAGTCGCGACGCCTGAGTGTCCACGTCTTCGAGCGCAATCCGAACCGCGCCCAACCGGTCACCGGCAGCGTTGTATTCCGTCTGCATCCGTTCGTAGGCCTCTTGCTGTGGCAGATGGGTGGCCCGGTGCGCGATGCGGGACAGCTCAGCATCCAGCTTCGACAACTCGAGTAGCGAACGCTGCTGTGCTACTTCGGCTTTCATGAATTATCACTTCCGGTGTCGTTGCCAAGATGCCAGATGTTCCAAGGGTCGGTGCGGATCGTGCACACCCGAACAGGCAGCGCCGCACCGAAACGTGACCGCAGTAAGTCGGCGGCCTGTTCACACCACGGGAATTCGCTTGCCCAATGCGCCACGTCAACCAGGGCCACGTTAGAGGCCCGGCAATGCTCGTCGGCCGGATGGTGCCGCAGATCCGCCGTGACATAGGCCTGCACGTCCGCGCCGGCCGCGGTAGCCAGCAGCGAGTCCCCGGCGCCGCCGCAGACCGCGACCCGCGACACCGTCATGTCGGGGTCTCCCGCTGCGCGCACTCCCCACGATGTCTGCGGTAACGCGGCGTCGACGCGGGAGACGAAGCTGCGCAACGGTTCCGGGCGTGCCAGCGTACCGATGCGACCCAACCCGGCATCGCTGGGCGGGGGCACCAACGCGAGGATGTCGAACGCGGGCTCTTCGTACGGATGGGCGGCGCGCATTGCCGCCAGCACAGCGGTCCGAGCCCGCGCGGGCGCGATGACCTCGAACCTGTCTTCGGTCACCCGCTCGACGGTTCCGACGCTGCCCACCGCGGGCGACGCCCCTTCATGCGGCAGGAATTGCCCGATACCGCTGACGCTCCAGCTGCAACGTGAATAGTCGCCGATATGGCCGGCACCGGCCTCAAATACGGCCGCTTGCACTGCTTCTGCGTTCTCGCGGGGCACGTAGATGACCCACTTGTCGAGGTCGGCCGCCCCCGTTAACGGCTCGAGCACAGCTTCGACGGCGAGGCCGAGAGCGTGCGCCAGCGCGTCGGACACACCCGGTGATGCCGAATCGGCGTTGGTGTGTGCGGTGAACAGTGAACGGCCCGTTCTGATCAAGCGGTGCACCAGCGCCCCCTTCGGCGTGCTGGCGGCCACCGTGTCGACCCCGCGCAACAGCAACGGGTGATGGGCCAGCAGCAGGCTCGCCCCGGGAACCTCGTCAACGACCGCTGGCGTCACATCGACCGCGACGGTCACCGACTCCAGCACCTCGTCGGGGTCGCCGCACACCAGGCCAACCGAATCCCACGATTGGGCAAGCCGCGGCGGGTAGGCCTCATCGAGCACCTCGATGACGTCGGCCAGCCGCGCGCTCACCGGTAGCCCCCGTTGAGCGTTACTTCCGAGATGGCTTGTACCAGCAGCGGCCACTCCCGGCGCACCGCGGCCCGCAGGTACCGGTCATCGAGGCCGACGAATGTGTCACAGCGCCGAATGGTAATCCCCTCGTTATACAACATCTTTCGAAGCTGATCGGCATCTGGCCGACGGAACAGTATGAACGGTGCCCGGCCGTCGACCACGTCGGCGCCCGCCGATGTCAGACCGGCCACCATCTCGGCGCGCAGCTCCGCCAACCGCAGCGCACCGGCTGCCGCCTCGGCAACGGCCTGCGCACCGCAACAGGCCGCGATGGCCGCCAATTGCAGTGTCCCCACCGGCCAGTGCGCACGCTGAGCGGTCAGCCGCGCCAACACCTGTGGTGAGCCCAGGGCGTAGCCCACCCGCAGCCCGGCCAGCGCCCAGGTCTTGGTCAGGCTCCGCAGCACCAGCACATCCGGCAGCGAGTCACCGGCCAGCGATTCCGGCTCGCCGGGAATCGAATCGGCGAATGCCTCGTCGACCACCAGAATTCGTCCGGGCCGCCGCAACGCGAGGAGCTGCTCACGGGTATGCAACACCGAAGTGGGGTTGGTCGGATTGCCCACCACGACAAGGTCGGCGTCGCCGGGGACATTGCTACCTTCCAAGGCACCGTGCAGGCCGAACGGCGGCTCGAGCACGACATGGTGCACCGGCACCCCAGCCGCGGTCAGCGCCACAGCCGGCTCGGTGAACGACGGCGCAATGACTACCGCCCGCGCCGGACGCAGGTTGCTCAACAAGGCGAACCCTTCCGCCGCCCCGGCCAGCGGCAGCACCTCATCGCGGGCTCGGCCGTGTCGCTCGGCGACCGCGTCTTGCGCCCGCTGCACCTCGTCGACGCTCGGGTAGCGCGCCAGATCCGGCAGCCGCGCCACCAGCAGCTGCAGCAGCCACTCCGGCGGTCGCGCGTGACGGACGTTGACGGCGAAATCCAGCATCCCGGGCGCGACGGCCTGGTCACCGTGATAGCGCACCGCCGCAGGCGGGCTTAAGTTCAGACTCGCCATCCGTGAAACACTAGTGGGCCGCCCTGGGAGGGTGGCAGCAACACCGTCATAGCGGGATGCGCCCATCGAGGACAATGGTGAGGTGACAGTCACAATGTCGGCAGATTGCCCGACCCCTCCTCACGACGTCCCCCTCGCCGCTGCGCGGCCGGGGGTGCCCCCAGCGCGTCGCGCATCGTCGTCGGGCGGGGCGCAGCTGGTGATCTTCGATCTCGACGGCACGCTTACCGACTCGGCGGAAGGGATCGTGGCCAGTTTCCTGCATGCGCTCAGCCACATCGGCGCCGCGGTGCCCGAGGGAGATCTGGCGGCGCGGATCGTTGGCCCGCCGATGGACGACACCCTCCGGTCGATGGAGCTCGGCGAGAACGCCGAGGAGGCGATCGCTGCCTTCCGCGCCGAGTACGGTGCCCGCGGCTGGGCGATGAACACGCTGTTCGACGGGATCGAGCAGCTGCTGACCGACCTGCGCGCCGCCGGTGTCCGGCTGGCTGTGGCCACCTCCAAGTTGGAACCGACGGCACGGCGCATCGTCGCCCATTTCGGGCTGGACCAGCATTTCGAGGTCATCGCCGGTGCAAGCCCTGACGGCTCCCGCAAAACCAAGGTCGAGGTGCTGGCCCACGCGCTTTCCCAGCTACAGCCGTTGCCCGAGCGCGTGCTCATGGTCGGCGACCGCAGCCACGACGTGCACGGCGCGGCCGCACACGGCATCGACACCGTGGTGGTCGGCTGGGGTTACGGGCAGGCCGACTTCGCTGGCGGGTTCAGCGACACCGGCGTCACACATGCCGCGACCATCGACGAACTGCGGAGGGTACTGGGTGTCTGATCCGAAGCCGCTGCACATCACCTTTGTCTGCACCGGCAACATCTGCCGTTCGGTGATGGCCGAGAAGATGTTCGCCGACCAACTGCGGCGACGCGGTCTGGCTGACGCCGTGCGGGTGACCAGCGCCGGCACCGGCAACTGGCATGTCGGCGAATGCGCCGACGCCCGGGCAACCCACGTATTGCGTGCCCACGGCTACCCCACCGACCACTGCGCCGCGCAGGTCGACGCCGGCCAACTGGCGGCCGATCTGGTGGTGGCCCTGGGCCGCAACCACCTGCGGATGTTGCGAGAGCTGGGCGTCGAGGACGAGCGAATACGGATGCTGCGATCATTCGATCCGCGCTCGGGTGCCCATGCCCTCGACGTCGACGACCCCTACTACGGCGACGCGCAAGACTTCGAGGAGGTTTTCGCCGTCATCGAGGCCGCATTGCCGGGCCTGCATGACTGGGTCGACGAACAACTTGAGCCGAACGGATCTGGCTGATGCCTAGTTTGATGCGGGGCCTGGCATTCCTGCTGCGGCCGGGCTGGATAGCGCTGGCGCTGGTGGTCATCGCCTTCACCTACCTGTGCTTTATGGTGCTCGCGCCCTGGCAGCTGGGAAAGCACAGCAGGACGTCGCAGGAGAACCACCAAATCGAGTATTCCCTCAACACCCCGCCGGTACCACTGAAAACCTTGCTGCCACAGCAGGATTCATCGGCGCCGAACGCTCAGTGGCGGCGGGTGACGGCCACCGGGCATTACCTGGCGGACGTCCAGGTGCTGGCCCGATTGCGGGTAATCGAGTCCAAGCCGGCGTTCGAGGTGCTGGCACCGTTCGTCGTCGACGATGGGCCCACCGTCTTGGTCGACCGCGGCTATGTGCGGCCCGAGCAGGGATCTCACGTCCCCGCGATCCCCCGCCCGCCCCAGCAGACAGTGACCATCACGGCACGGCTGCGCAATTCCGGGCCTACCGCCCAAGGCAGGGATCCATTCTTTTCAGACGGTGCCCAGCAGGTGTATTCGATCAACACCGAACAGATCGCGGCGCTGACCAAAGTCCCGCTGGCCGGGTCCTATCTGCAGTTGGTCGACGGCCAGCCCGGCGGACTCGGCGTGATCGGGGTGCCCCACCTAGACGCCGGGCCGTTTCTGTCCTACGGCATCCAGTGGATCGCGTTTGGCATCCTCGCGCCGATCGGATTGAGCTACTTCGCTTATTCGGAGATCCGTGCCCGCCGCAAGGAACGGCTGGGGGCACCTCCTGCCGAGGAGACAGCGCCGCGCCCGGAGGCTCCCAGGACCGTCGAGGCGAAACTCGCCGACCGCTACGGCCGCCGGCGGTAGGCCCAGAGCCCGGCGAATAGCACCGCGCCTGCTTGCACCACCCACGACAGTGCCACCGCGCGGCGCAGGTCGGCCACTCTAGGCTCCCGGCCGTCGCCCAGGGTGGGCCGGATCTGCAACTCACGGTGGTACTGGGTGGGCCCGCCGAGTCGCACGCCCAGTGCCCCGGCGAAGGCCGCCTCGACGACGCCGGCATTCGGGCTGGGATGACCGGCGGCATCACGGCGCCACGCCCGCACCGCACCCGATGGTGATCCGCTGACGCACGGTGCGAACATCACCACCAGCGCCGCGGTCACCCGCGCGGCCACGTAGTTGGCCGCATCATCCAATTTCGCTGCGGCCCAGCCGAACCGGATATAGCGCGGCGAGCGATAGCCGACCATCGAGTCCAAGGTGTTGATGCCGCGGTATGCCAGCACCGCGGGCACTCCGCCCACCGCCGCGTACAGCAGCGGCGCCACCTGGGCGTCGGACGTGTTCTCCGCGACCGATTCCAGCGACGCACGGGTCAGGCCCGCGCCGTCCAGCCGGGCCGGATCACGCCCGCACAGCGACGGCAGCAGCCGGCGCGCAGCCTCGATGTCACCGCGCTCCAGCAGCTGCGACATCGCCAGACCGGTGCGCACCAAGGAGGTTCCACCCAGTGAGACCCAGGTGGCGGTGGCGGTGGCGGAGATCGACCAGAACCGGCCGCCGCGCTCGGCGGCCTGTTGCACCGCCGCGCCGAGCAACCCCACGGTCCCGACCAACAGGCCGACGTGCACCGCGCCCGCGATCCTGCTGTCCCGGTACGTCACTTGCTCCAACTTGGCGGCAACCCGACCGAACACCGCGACCGGATGACCCCGTTTTGGGTCACCCAGCGCGACGTCGGCCAGGTAGCCGGCCAGCACGCCGACGATCCGCGCCTGCGTCGCAAACACCTCGGCAGCGTCTCATACCGGCGGCGCCTGCGACTGCGCCCACGCCCCCCAGGTCACCAACACCGGCCCAAATTCTGGATCGTTGATCATCTTGGCCCGACGGCGTCTCATACGTGGTCTACTCGATTTCGTGAGGCGACGTCAGTAATGAAGCGGCCAGCGAACCGGGTCGCCGACCTGCTGAACCCGGCGGCGCTGTTGTTGCCCGCTGCGAACGTGATTATGCAGCTGTCCTTGCCCGGCGTCGGTTATGGCGTGCTGGAAAGCCCGGTGGACAGCGGCAATGTTTACCAACATCCGTTCAAGCGGGCCCGCACCACCGGTACCTACCTGGCGGCCTCGACCATCGGGACCGAGTCCGACCGGGCGTTAATTCGCGCCGCCGTGGACGGCGTACACCGACAGGTTCGATCGAGGTCGTCAAGCCCGGTGTCCTACAACGCTTTTGACCCCAAGTTGCAGCAGTGGGTGGCCGCCTGCCTGTACCGCTACTTCGTTGACCAACATGAGTTCCTGCATGGCCCGCTGGATGATGCCACCGCCGACGCCGTCTATCACGACGCCAAGCGGCTGGGTACCACGCTGCAGGTGCCCGAGCGCATCTGGCCGCCGGACCGAGTCGCGTTCGATGAGTACTGGAAGCGCTCCCTTGAGGAGCTGCGCATCGACCCGCCGGTACGAGAGCATCTGAGCGGGGTGGCCTTGGTGGCGTTTCTGCCGTGGCCGTTGCGAGCGCTGGCGGGGCCGTTCAATCTGTTCGCGACGACGGGGTTCTTGGCTCCCGAGTTTCGGGCGATGATGCAACTGGACTGGTCGCAGAGCCAGCAGCGCCGGTTCGAATGGCTACTGTCTGCCCTGCGGCTGGCCGACCGGGTGATTCCACACCGGGCCTGGATCTTCGGTTATCAACTCTATTTGTGGGACATGCGGTTTCGCGCGCGACGAGGACGGCGGATCGTCTAGGGCTAGAGTCAGCCCTATGGCTTTCCCAGCGCTCAGCCACGTCGCGGTCACGGTGCGTGACATCGCGATCAGCGGCCCCTGGTATCGCAACCTTTTCGGCGCCGACCCGATAGTCGATGAGCACACCGACGCCGGGTTCCGGCACATGGTGTGGTTGTTGGATGGCCGCACGGTCTTCGGCATCCACCAGCACGATCGCACCGCGCCCGACGAGAAATTCAGCGAGTTCCGCGTCGGCCTGGACCATGTCGGCTTCGGCTGTGCCAACCGCGCGGAGTTGGAGACCTGGGTCAGCCGGCTCGACGAGTTGGGCATCGACCACGGCGGCATCGTGGACGCACCTTACGGCTCCGGGCTGAGTTTTCGCGACCCCGACGGCATCGCGCTGGAGTTCTTCGCACCGCCGGGCTGATTTCTTGCCGCCGAGTGTGAAACCTACGACGCGCACTCGGCGTGTCGCGTCGTCAGATTCACGCTCGACAACGGTGCTTGGGCATCTCAGCGCACCGTCGCGAAGAACGCGCGAACGTCTTCGACGAACAGCTCCGGTTGTTCGAATGCGGCGAAGTGCCCGCCGCGCGGCATGGTGGTCCAGTGCGTGATGTGGTAGACCGGCTCACACCACGACCGCGGCGCCTTTAAAAGCTCCCCGGGGAAAGCCGCGACGCCAGTGGGCAATTCGACGCGGTCCATTTCTCCCCAGACCTTGAAGCTCTCCCAGTACAAGCGGGCCGATGAAGCGCCGGTGCCGGGCACCCAATACATCATCACGTTGTCGAGAAGCTCGTCTCGGCTGAGCACGTTTTCGGGATGGCCGTCGCAATCCATCCACGCCCAGAACTTTTCGACGATCCACGCCAATTGACCCGCGGGCGAATCGACCAACCCGTAGCCCAATGTTTGCGGCCGGGTGGACTGCTGCTTGGAATACCCGGTACCCCACTGCCGGTGCTGGGCCAAGGCGGCCAGCGCCTTCTGCTCTTCTGTGGTCGGGTTTTTCAGGGATTCGGGCGTGGGCCGCCCGATCGGCATGTTCAGATGGATGGCCACACAGTGGCCGCGGTTACGCCCGATTTGCGTGGTCACGGCCGCGCCCCAGTCGCCACCCTGGGCGCCGTAACGGTCATAACCGAGGCGCACCATCAGCGTCTCCCAGGCCTCGGCGATCTTCTCCACGCCCCACCCCGTGCGGGTGGGCTTCCCCGAGAATCCATACCCCGGAAGCGACGGACAAACGACATGGAAGGCGTCCTCGGCGCGTCCGCCGTAAGCCGTCGGATTGGTCAACGGCTCGATCACGTTGTGAAACTCCACGACCGAGCCCGGCCAGCCGTGGGTGATCAGCACCGGGAAGGCGTCGTCGTGCGGGGATCGTTGGTGTATGAAATGAATGTCCAGCCCGTCGATTTCGGTGATGAACTGGTCGAACCGGTTGAGCGCGGCCTCACGCGAGCGCCAGTCGTAGTCGTTGGCCCAATAGTCGGCCAAATCCCGCGTGTAACCCAACGGCATGCCCTGGCTCCAGTCGTCCACGCATTCGGCTTCTGGAAAACGGGTGCGCGCTAGACGCGATCGCAGATCTTCAAGAACGTCGTCGGAAACGTCGATGCGAAACGGCCTCACGAGTTCACCAATCATCGTCGTCGATGCGAGTGCGATGGCCCGGCGACTTCAGGCTGGCGTCGCCGCTGGCACACTCGAGGTGGCTTACGCGGCGCTCCGCATCCTGAATCAACGTGCGCACCTGATCGGGCAATTCACGCATATCGGCACGCAGCGCATCGACGGCGGCATACAGATCGGCTTTGGTCGCCGGCTGCTGGTCGGACGACAACGGCCGCAGGGGCGGCACTGTGCGTCCCGCGCCGGCGCTCGGAAAATCGGGCTGCTCGTCCACGCCCCAGAGATTGCCACACCAACTTCAATGACGCCCGATTACGCGGAAAAGCGACCAGATACGGCCGTCGAGCTGCGGTGCCATAGCGTCTTGGAATGCCCAGTTCAGCGGCTGGTTCGTGTCCACTCTGTCCATGGACTGTCGGGCTGTGATTGCCCGTCTTGGCACACTCTTGGCACAACGGGGGACCCGCCGGGTCCGATCCACCCACTTAGCGTCGTCACCAGATCGTTGACCAAAGCGTCCGCAGTGACCTTATTCCTCCGCGCCGTTTCCATCGTCATCGACCACATCGTCGATGGACAACTCCTCGACATGACGGTCGGCCCGGCGCAGCACGTCACGCAGACCCGCTTCCAGAAGACCGGAACGCGACGACCGCAGAACCACATTCCGGCCGTCCACCAAACGCAGCTGTAGGGCATCGGCTACCACGCCACCCACCATGTGCATGGCCGTCCCCACAGCCGCGATGTCCACCAACGGGGTCTCGAACAGAATCTCATCAGGCACGGCCCGCGTCAGGATGAGCCGACGGTTCGTTATATACAGCCGACCCGGACGCCATCTGGTCCAGCCCAACTCGACCCGAGCCGATGCGAACTCCTCCAGAACCACATGCTCGCCCGGTTCGAACACCAACCCGCCATTGCGACGCGCACCACCCTGCCGATCCGGGGAAGACCTACCCCTCTGGGTATCCCAATCGGCCATCATGCCGTAAGCATTCATCGTCTCGATCGATGCCACCGCAAGCTGGGCCTGCAGACCCACCAACGGTATGTCCGCAACACTGATAATCAGATCGAGCCTGAGCATCACCCCCTTTTCGAGGATCCGCTCCAACAAATCGGCTGCGCCAGCGTTATAGCTGCTCACCGGTTCCATCGCCGGAGGCTACTGAACCAGGGGTGAAATCATCCGGGAAGCATGCGGCCCGAGCACACCCCGCGCACGCGCACTCTGCCACCCACACGCCGGACAACCGACGTCAAGCAACTCAGTCGCGGTCACGAACCGCTCGCCGCATTCCGGGCAGGCGACCTTATCGATCTCCGCCTCCTTCCACGCCTGCGTCGTGATGTCCGTCCCGGACGGAAACTCCAACCCGTATCGCGCCGCCGTCTCGAACGAGGCCAGCGCCGCCCGGATCTTGATCCCCAGTAACTCAACCCCCGCCAGGGACACCATGATGTCGGCATTGATCACCAGACCCTTGTCCAGTACCGCATCGATCACGTCGACCAAGGAATCCTGCGTATCGTTGACCGGTTGAGCCACCATCGCCGACTACGACCGCTCTTCGGGGTAGCCATCCCCACGGGCGCGGTGCGCCACCCGATCAAAGCCCGTGACCGCGCCGTCCGGATCCAACTGCACGTCGTACAACGCCAGCAGATCCTGGGTATTCGGGGTCCGGCACAGCTCCACGACCTCCAAATGCACCTCCCAACCGTCCTCGACCGGGTCCAAACCGCAGACCCGCTCGACCCGGCTACCCGTCATCGACTCCAACTCCGCGCGGGCCTTTTTGGTGACTTCCATTATCGACAGCATTACGCGTTACCTTCCTTTCGCTTGCGAAACCGTATCTCCACGACCCCGTTGCGGGTCGTGACCGCCCAACCGGCCAGCACGTCGGCAGGCAACACCACGCTCCCCGAGAAACGACGACCCGGCTTAAACCCATCGATCGTCAACTCACGACCATCAACGGTCAGGGCGATATCAGCCTCAGTCAGACCAGGCAGCTCAGCAACAGCGACAACCTCATCACCCTCATCGAAGACCTCGATCGCTACCTCACGGACCCCTTCAACGACACCCGCGGCAACCAACCGATCCGCAATCTCCCCACGAACCTCCTCAAGCCGCTCACCAATCGGCTCAAGACGCTCGGCGACTTCACGCAAATTCTCCACCGCAGCAGCGACATCCCCAGACCCGGGAATCCGCCCACGAGAACCAGGAGGAATCCCCCCACCCAGAGGACGAACACGACGCCGCGTCATCACGACCTCCCCCGCCGCGCGCAATTCCCGCTCATGTGATTCACCCGCCCGACTCGCCGCCAGCGGACGCCGCCAACTTCGCGAGACGTACCTGCAAATAGCCGTTTTCGCACTCCCGCGCCACCGGCTCGGCTTCCACCTCAGCCGGCAGCAACGTCTCACACCGGAACTTCTGAACACGACCCTCGGCGGACAACTCCACAACGTCACCCCGCACCACCAACTCGATGTCGGCATCCTTGACCCCGGGCAATTCGGCGACGAGCACTATCTCATCCCCCTCGTCGAAGATGTCGACCAGCGGCTCACGCGTGTCACTGACAACGGCGCCCTCATCGGTCAGCTTCACGTTGCCGAACTGGTTGACAATGGGCGTGTTTCGCCCCTGCGCAGTCCGTACCGAAAACCCGTAGACACCCCGCCCCCCACTGGGCAATTCGAACTCCCGGTGACCGGTGACCGACTCTCCCAGCTCAGTCAACTTCTTGAGCAGTTCGGTGAGATCACCGAAAAGGCCGAACCCACCACCGCCACGCCTGTTGCGTTCGGATTCAATCAAGTTTCCCTCTCCTGTCGCCTCAATACTCGAGTTCGACTTCGTACCAGCGGGACCGATAGGCCTCAACGAACCCGCCATCCGAACCACCCAAACCGCTCTGCAATTTCTGTATCTGCCCGTCCACAAGCTCCAAACGCTTCCGAAGGGCCTCCTGCTGCGCCTGCAAATCATCGAGCCGCTGCTGGATCCTTGTCCTCTCGGCACTGAACAGACTCAGACGAAAATAGGTTTCCTTATCGCCATCAGCCGACCGCCCGATCGGAGCCGCTCTCCTGATCACCACATCGCGCATCGTCGGCACCTCCGGAAGCGCCCGACGCTTCCCCCGCCCAACCACGAGGCCCGCTTACGTCTCTGCCAACGACGACCCGGCACCAGACAACTTCTCGTCCAGTTCCCGACCGATCTCCAATTCGCCCACCCCCAAATCCGCACGCTGCGACGCGAAGTCGTGAACGATCTCAAGAAGCTCGGCTGAAACCGCCGCCACTCCCCGACCCCTCGTGTACCCGCCACGCACCAGCGCGCTGAGCAACACATCCAGACACGCCTGCTCGAAGAACTCGAGATCAGCCGTAGTCTTGCCCCGCTGGAAAAGCACCTTCGCGATCATCACTGCACTGCGCAACGACGGGCTATGATCACCGCCGATCATCTCGCGCACCTTGCGAACCACCGAAACCACGACCACAGCATCGGCCTGATCAATGCCCGACCGTGCCTGCGTGATCTCGGTCTCAGTCTCGGCGTCGAAGCACGACATGTCGATCGTCACCATGCGCTCCAACAAGGCGTCCTGCGCCGTATGGACGCCCGCGTACTCATCCGGATTACTGGTGAGGATCGCGTTGAAATCCGGATGCACCTTCAGATAATTCGAACCCTTGTTCCGCGCGGGCAAGACAAGGACACCCTCCTCCAACACCGACAGCAATATATTGTTCGCCTCAGGCCGCGACCGGGTGAACTCGTCATACACCAGAGTCAACCCCTCCCGGCAAGCCACCGTCAGCCGGTTATCGACCCACTGCTCACGCATCGACTCCTCAACCTTGGTCACCGAACGGATAAACCGATCCACCGTCCGCTTCCGGTTGTAACCCGTCGCACCACCAACAAGATCGCTGGTACCGAACTCGTCATCACCGCTCATCAACATGACCGGCCGGCCCAGCCCATGCGCGATATGCAACGCCAGCGTCGTCTTACCCACACCAGACGGCCCACGCAAATGAAGCGGAAAACCAGCCGTAAGGTAATCCAAGCCCCGAGCCGTCAACTGCGAAATCTGCCGGCTGGCCACGAAATCCTTCCGCGGAACTGCCTTGACCACGGACCTCATAGAAAAAATCCTTCCACTAACTGCCAGTCAACAAACCACACACCCGCGGCGGGTGAAAACTGTTGGCCCCCAACCACCTTCACCTCGACAGGGTGACGCAGCGAGTTGACCATCCACCGCGAGGCGATCTCAGATCGCCCGCGAGGCAGAATCCACGGCTACCGGGGGATCTTCCTACTCGGCTGCCGCCTTCTCCGCCGCAGCCCTCTTCTCCGCCGCAGCCTTCTCCGCCGCAGCCTTCTCCGCCGCCCTCTTCTCCGCCGCAGCCTTCTCCGCCGCAGCCTTCTCCGCCGCAGCCTTCTCCGCCGCAGCCTTCTCCGCCGCAGCCTTCTCCGCCGCCGCTTCTCCCGCGCAGCCCTCTCCGCCGCAGCCCTCTCCGCCGCAGCCCTCTCCGCCGCAGCCCTCTCCGCCGCAGCCTTCTTCGCCGCAGCCTTCTCCGCTGCCGCAGCCTTCTCGGCCGCAGCCCTCTCGGCCGCCGCCCTCTCGGCCGCCGCCGGCGCGGCTTCGACGCCACGGATCGCTTCTACGCCCTCCAGCCACACCTTCTCCGCGAGACCGCGATCGTCGGCCAGGTTCGCGAGCTCCTCGGCGACATCGGCGCTGCGTTGAGCGACCTCATCGCGGCGGGACTTGGCCGCATCCTCAGCATCGGCACGACGTGACCGATCAGCATCATCACGGGCCTGACGATCCGCGTCCCCGCTAGCACTGCGATCGTCGGCCAGGTTCGCGAGCTCCTCGGCGACATCGGCGCTGCGTTGAGCGACCTCATCGCGGCGGGACTTGGCCGCATCCTCAGCATCGGCACGACGTGACCGATCAGCATTATCACGGGCCTGACGATCCGCGTCCGCGCCAGCCCTGCGATCGTCGAACAGAGAAGTCAACAAATCCGACACGTCTACTCGCAAGCCGGCCACGCTCATGGAGACGGTGTTCATGAAGTCTGCAGTGCTGGCCCGTCGCGCCGCCTCGGCCCCCGCGCGCTCCGCGCCCTCCTCGGCCGCACAGCGCACCCTGCCGTCCTTCAAATCCCGGATGAACCCGTCAACGCTGGTCTTGTTGGTAACGAACTCGATGGCGCGGTCCTGGGCGTCTTCCGCCCCCTTCGCCACACGAGCGACCTCTTCCTCAACGCGACTCTGCGCGCTAGTAACCAATCCCTCTACGAGGGCACGCATCTCATCTACCCGTGTTGCCATAACGATCTTCCTTTCGGGGTTCGTTGCTTCTCCCGCATTGTCGCTACACCGCCGAAGGCCAGGCTGCCCGCTGTATGCACAACCGGGCAACCTGCCCCCCGAAACCACCTATGAGACGAGTAACTATGCGGCGACTTCTTCAGCCTTGGTCAGGCCAACGGCCTCGGCGTACTTCAACCACGTGTCAACAGAAGCGATCACGATGCGCGCCTCAATAGCGAGCAGCTCGATACCGACCAGGGACACGCGGACCCAAGCGTCAACAACCACACCCTTGTCGAGAATGCGGTCCACAACCTCTACGAGGCTCGACGACGAGTTAGCAGATTCGATAGCCATCCTGAATACTCCTTTGATTTCAGTTGATTTCAGTGGTCTCGGCAGCCAGTCGAGCTACCGCGGTGAGTCACCCCCAGTGTTGACCGGTGGCTGACACACATTCAAATGTGCGGACCGGCGGCAGCGACGACAATGGACCGTTAGAGCGAGTCTGGATTTAATCCCTCCGCCGCGTCGATTTCATCCACCCCGTCCGCCGGGGGAGCTAGTTCTAGATTCGCTCCGATGGTCTATCAACACGGGAACCCGCAAAGCGCACAGTGGGTGTTGTGTCTGCGACCGTCCACCCTGACCGTCCAGGTTTGAGCGTGAACGCGATTCGGCCAGCGTAGGAGGCAGAGGACGATGGACAATATCGACTTGGCAGAGCTTGTACCGCAGCTTCGGGCCGACAAGGACACTCGCCTTGCCGACGAAGAGATGCGCAGGATGGAGGCGAGGGATCGCGGCAAGGAGTTGCACGACGGGGCGATCGCGCTGCGCGATGGCATGAGGTCCACCCTCGATGAGCTTCGGTCGAGTCGCGAGGCGGCTGTCGCCGACCGCGCCACCCAACGCAGACTGGAGGCGTTGCGACGTCGTGCGGAGGTGGCCGACGAGATGAGACTTCATGCCGAAGAGCGCAGGACCGCCACCGGGCTCTGGCGTTACGCGTTCGGCGGACAGGGCTGACACATGTTGATAAAGCTCCGATTTGGATCACCAAGTCACGTGTTCGCCTCGGCCTATCGGAGGTCGCCATGCAGCGAGCAATCATGACTTGTAACGAGATTGCCGGTCTCAGCATGATCCGCACGACGAGATCGGTTCCGACGCGCGCCCCGCACGCTTTGGGGCGTGTCCGAATGTCCGCACGCGGTGCCCAGGTGCAGAAGATGACCGCCTCGAACCGCATGTTGGCCGCCCGGCGTGAAATCGTCGCGGTGAAGCGCAGAGAGTACAAATGATGCACAGTCCGAACGATTACGTGGTGTGCGCGTTCTGCCATGGTCGGGGAATCGATCCGTTCGGCGTCATGTCGCCGACGTCAGCCTGCGGCGCGTGTGGCGGCGCCGGCCATGTCCGGGTGGTTGAACCACGCGCGGGGTGTGCATTTTGCGCGGGCACCGGGGTTCAACCCGGCACCAGATTGACTTGCGGCGCCTGTCGCGGCAAGGGTGTCCAGACCGTCAGGGAACCCCTTGAGCCATGCGATCATTGCCGGTCCACCGGACGGGAACCGCTTGGGGCCCCGCTGTATTGCATGAAATGCAACGGTGTCGGACTGGTCACGGTCCACCCGTTAGCCGGGAAGCCCCAGCTAACGGCTGTCCTGAGCGCCCCGCTGTAACACGTCGACCAGTGTCCGGTGCCCGGACCGGATCTCCCCGGGTTCACCGGTCTCCAGGGCAAGGTGCAGTGCCACGACCGCGTCGGTGAGGGCTGTGGCGTACTCACCCAGCGCGGGCCCATGTTCGAGGAGCAGTTGTTCGGCGTGGTAGAGGGCCAATTCCGCTTCGTTGCGGGCCCCCGTCTGCTCGCGCAACACGCGGTCCTGTTCGGCGTGCGATTCGGCGTCGCGCACCATGGCCTCGACGTCGTCGGGACTCAGGGTCGTCGGACCCGAGACCGTCACCTGGCGCTCGCTGCCGGAGATCTCGTCTTTTGCGGTCACCGAGACGATACCGTTCGCATCGATGGCAAAGGTCACCGCCACATGCGCCTGACCTCGGGGCATCGGCGGAATGCCCTCCAACTCCAAAGTGCCCAGCAGCATGTTGTCCGCCGCCATCTCCCGTTCACCCTGCAGGATCTGGATCTCGACGGAAGTCTGGTCGTCCTCGGCCGTGGTGAAGGTCTGCGTCGCCTTGGCCGGAACGGTGGTATTCCGGTCGATCAGTCGCGTCATCGCCCCGCCCCACGTCTGGATACCGAGGCTCAACGGTGTCACGTCTAGCAGTAGAACACCGCTACGCTGCCCCAGCAGAACCCCCGCCTGCGTCGCCGCCCCCAATGCCACGACGCGTTCAGGATCGATGCCACTGCACGGCCGGCGCCCACAGAATGACTCGACCATGCCCCGGACCGCAGGCATGCGCGTGGCACCCCCGACGAGCACCACCTGGTCGATGTCGGCCGGGGTCAAGCGCGCGTCGGCCATCGCCCGCTCAAGCGGAACCTGACACGCATCAAGCAGATCGCCGGTCAGCGCCTCAAAATCATGGCGGTTCAACAGGAATTCACCCGTCACGCCCGGCACCGTCACACGCGCGACCTCCTGGGTCGACAACTCGATCTTGGCCCGCCTCGCCGCCGCCAGCACCCCCCCGGCCGCGATCGAGTCGACGGGAACCCCGTTGGGCACACCGGCGATCTCCCCGAGGAGCCACGACACGATCCTGGCGTCCCAGTCATTACCTCCGAGCGCGACATCGCCGCACGTGGCAAGAACTTCGAAGACACCGTCAGCCACATGGAGTATGGACACATCCAGCGTGCCACCGCCGAGGTCGAAAACCAGCACCGTCTCGTGCTCGTCAGTGCCCAACCCATAAGCCAACGCGGCCGCTGTCGGCTCATTGACGATACGCAGCACCTCCAGCCCGGCGATCTGCCCGGCCTCGTAGGTGGCCTGCCGGCGCTTGTCGTCGAAATAGGCCGGCACGGTGATCACGGCGCCGGACACCCCGGTACCGAGGAAGGCCTCGGTGTCACGTTTGAGCTTCTGCAGGATACGGGCGGACACCTCTTGCGGACCGTAATCGCGATCCCCGACGCTGAAGTGCCAGTCGGTACCCATGTGCCTCTTGACCGACCAGACCACCCGGTCAGGATGGGTCCGTGCCAAATCGACGGCCAGTTCGCCCACAAGCACGCCGCCCGACGGCGGGAACCCCACCACCGAGGGCGTCAGGAACGACCCCTCGCTGTTGCGCACGACCATCGGCTCACCATTGTCGATAACCGCCGCCAGTGAATTGGTCGTGCCCAAGTCGATACCCACCGCCACCGCCGGACGGGGCTGGTCTGCACGACTCACTAGCCATCACCCCGATCAGACACCCGCAATGAGCCGGCGAAACTGTACGGAGGCCACGGCCCGGTGAAACGGACTCGATAGCCCTCGGCAGGAACCGAATCGAGAAAGGACCCGATTTCGCCCACACGCTGCCGTTCAACCAACAGCGACACGCTCAACAATTCCCGGCCGCCCGCGTCACCCTCGGTCTGTGTTATCGCATTGGGCGCGTTCACCCGGATGGAATGGGCAAGCACCCCCAGACCCTCCACAATCCGATTCGCCTCAGCGTCCAACCGAAGCTGCCGGTCCGCCGCCTCACGCCGTTTCAACAGCTGATTCTGGAAATACTCGCGGCCGCGCGCCACCGCCACCCGCTCAGAACCACCCGCGGGGGCGTCATAGTAAACCCGGATCCCCAACTCCACCTTGCCGTCCAACTCCCCCAACGTCGTCGCAAGCTCCTCGTGGTGCTCACCGATCCAATCAGCCAACACCGACTCGGCGTCACGTTCCCCGTCACCAGTCACAATGGAATCGAAAGCCATCGGCAGAACAGTCCCGATACGCTCCCACACCTGCGTCACCACAGCGTTGTGCGCCAGAATCCAGGAACGCACATCTTCCGGCGACCCCTGATAAGGCTCAGCGGGACAACCATGAACCACAACGAGCAGCCCGCACTGCGAGATCACCCGCACGCCAGCACCGTCCAATGCCGGAGCGGAAACAGTCAGAGCAGCGCCCCCCGGCCGCTCGGCCGCGATGCAGTACAAATACAACCCCGACGAACCACCCTCAGACACCGCCGACCGCCCCCCGCGCGCAGCCGACACGCCGCAGACGCACGACCATCGTGGCGGTCGCACTCACATCCACACTCACCACCCCAACAACCTCCACAAAAAGAGCCACAAGGCGTTCAGCGCCGGCCGCCGCTGTCAACACCAGATGTCGGCGGTCAGCAGCCACCCTGACACCCGGCGGATCGTTGCAGGCCCCCGTGGGCAATTCAGCAACGACGACGACCTCATCCGATTCCACATGAACCTCGATCGGCACATCGGCCGCGAACCGGTGCTGGGGAACTGCGGCGGCAAGTTCAATCCGCCACTGTTCAACGTCAGCGGTGATCAACCAGCACACATGCTGATTCATCGAAACGCCCGAGACGTAGTTGATGATCAACACCGGCTTGCCGATCACCAGGAACTTCCGCCTACCCACCTCGACCCCGAGTATTCGGCCGAGGGGTGCGTTGACGACGGGCTTCGCGTCGGGCCTGCCGAATCGCAGTGCGCGATCGGTCAACTCCCACCAGCCTAACTGCCACCCGCCGCGCGCGTGCGTCGCGCACGCGCCCTGCGATCTCAATGCTGGCTGCATCAGCCTATCCGAACCGAACGGCCCAGCAGCGCACTGGCCGCCGCGTCCGATCCCGAGCCACTTAGCGTCGTCACCAGATCGTTGACCAGGGAATCCAGTTGGTCGCGGATGTCCTGGGTCACCTCCTCGACGCCGAGTTCGGCTTTGATCTCGGCGATCGCCTCCTCGATGGCGGCCATCGCGTCGCCGAGGCGCTCGACCTCCTCGTCGGTCAGGCTTCCCCCCTCGACCCGCTTCAGGGCGGCATCGGCAAGCACCTCCTGGATGATCTCGACGAGCGCCATGACCAGGCCCAGGAGCCCACGCTTGAGGTCGTCCTCGCGCACCTCCACCGGTGGCCCTACGCCGTCTCGAACGAGGCCACGACACCCGCGGCAACCAACCGATCCACAATCTCCCCGAGAACCCGCCCACGAGAACCACGAGGAACCCCACCCCCCAGAGGACGAACACGACGCCGAACCATCACGACCTCCCCCGCCGCGCACGATTCCCACGGCGACCAGCCACCCGCCCACGACGACGCGTGGCCGGCCCCGCCGATTCGGCGGGAGCGCCCCGGTTGGCGTCCTGCCGCAGTTCGATGCTGTCCAACCGGTCCAGAATCCGCGCCTCCTGCTCCTCATACTGAGCGTCGGTGAGCGCACCCGACGCAGCGTGACGCTGCAATGTCATCAATTCCCCGCGCAGGCGCACCGGGTCATTGAGTTCGCGGTCCGCCTCCTCCTGAACCTTCTCGAACACCCACATCAGCCCACGCGGCGCAAGCGTGATCGGGCTCAGGAGCGTCCCAAGCAAGCTCATTTCCGCACCTCCTGACCGAATGTGACGAAGCTGTAGGGCGGCAAGGGCCCGATGATCTGGATCAGGTACTTGTCGTCGCGTGCCTTGTCGAACGCCTCAACCGCAGCCGTGAACTCCCCCGCGGATGCGCGACGCACCAGGAACGAAGCATTGACGACCATCAACTCATCGATGACCTTCCCGATCGACACATCGACGGTAGCGCCCGATGCGGTCAACGCGCGAACGGCTTCATCGCCCTCCTGAGTCCTCGCGGCCTGGAGGTTTGCCTCGACCCGCTTGCCGATGTCCAGGCGGGTTCGCTGCGGTGTCCTGGGTCCGAGGCGCTGGCGTGCCCGTTGCAGCACCGGATCGGCCGCGACCAAGCCGGCGACAACCGTCTGGAGGTTCCTCCAGGAGATCTTCACACCGAACTCCGCGCATCCGGCCATCCGCTCGAGCTCCACCATCAGACGGCCATGGTGAGGCGCGAGCAGCTCGTCCACGATGGACGTGAGCTCACGCACGATGCCGAAGCGTGCCGGCAGAACATCCTGCGCGTTCATCGCCGCCTCGACCACGGCCTCATGCCTGAGCATGAACTTACGGGAAACCTGATACCGGTCGTTTCGCGCGTCGCTCACGATAGCCGTGAGCTCCCCGTGCCTGACACCGAAGAGCCCCGACTCGCCGTCGATCGTCGGTGTGGCTGCCACGGTCTCGGCGATATCGCCCCGGACGAGGCCGTAGAAGTACACCGGTCGAGTCGCGGTCACCGTCGCCATCTCAGGTCCTACCGACACTTCGCTCAACCGAGAAGTACAGGACCGGCCCGGGGGAGGTGTCCGAACCGCGGTTCCGACAGGCCGCGACGAGGTCCGCCCGGGCGCGCGCGAGCTGCTCGAAACGATCCGTCGCGGTGTCGTCGCCGGGGTTGGAGTCAGGATGCAGGACGACCGCCAGGGCACGGAACTTCTGGTCCACGGCGTCCTCGTCATAGTCCCCGGACAGTCCGAGCAATGCCTGAGCGGCTTCGAGTCGCCCTTGCCCGAGTTCGCGAACGTGAAGGGTGGCGAAGCTGTACAAGGGCAACGGGCCGACCCTGCGGAAGTTGTACCTGCCCGCCAGATCGCTGTCGACGGCCCCCAACGCCGAGTCGAAGGCGTCCACGTCCTCCTCCCGTATCAGGAACGCCGTATTGCAGACCAGAGTGTCGTTGACCAACGCGTTGTTCTGAAAGTCCCGCACGTGTGGTCCGAGCGCTTCGATGAGCACGCGCTGGATATAGGCGCGCCGATCGTCCAGTTTCGCTGCCACCAGTCTGCCCGCGTCCAGGATTAGCGCGGGTCGCTGTTCGGCCGGGGCCTCGGCGACCGCCTCCTTGGCGGACAGCACCTCAGGGTCACCGGAAACCTCCTTGAGAACTTCCTCCAGATCCCAGGTGACAGCCACGTCGATCTCGACATGGCCCGCGAATCGCCCCCAGGTCTCATGAATGAGTTCGGAGCCGGCTCGAAGAAGTCGACTCACCTCTGCCTCGTCGCGGACCACGGTGCCGAGGCGCACGGGCAAGACGTGGTCACACCGCGCGGCGGTTTCGATCACCTGCTGATGCATCATGAGGTGCCTGACGATCTCCGCCTCTGGGATCTCTGTTATCGCAGGCCCGCGGTAGGCGCTGCCCAACGCGACCATGTCGTCCACCGCAATCGCTTCGACCTCGCCGTACCGGGAAGGCAGCGCGGGGACCGCCAACCGACGCCCGAACCGATCCGACACCGCGACCGCGAATAAATAGATTCTCTGTTCAGACATTGCGAGGTTTCCGTGCCATCTCCGCGAGCGAGGCCTCGAAATGTCTGCGTTCGACCTTGAAAGCATCGACCGGCCGTCCGGCCGGTTCGGTCACGAAATCCCGGATGGCGGCCATGGTTGCCTCGCGACACAACTCGGCCAGGTCAGCGCCCACGAAACCCTGGGTGTTCGACGCCAGCCAATCCAGATCGACGTCGCGATCCAGTACCACCTTCTGCGTATGCACGGACAGGATCGCCCGCCGATCCGCTACCTCCGGGGGGCCGATCTCCACGATCACATCGAAACGCCCGGGGCGGGTCAGGGCGGGGTCGATCACGTCCAGCCGGTTGGTCGCGGCCAGCACGGTGACGCCGCGCAACTCCTCGATGCCGTCGAGCTCGGTGAGGATCTGCCCGAGCATGCGCTCGCTCACCCGCTCGCCGCTGCCCGACCCACGGCGGGCCGCGATGACATCGATCTCGTCGAGGAACACCACGCAGGGCGCAGCCTGCCGGGCTTTCTTGAACACCTCCCGCACGCCCTTCTCCGATTCCCCCACCCACTTCGAGACGAGCTCGGGGCCCTTGACGGAGATGAAGTTCGCGCTCGCTTCGCGCGCCACGGCCTTGGCCATCAGCGTCTTGCCGCAGCCCGGCGGTCCGACCAACAAGATCCCCTTCGGCGGGCGGGCGCCCGCGTACTCGAATAGACCCTCATACACCTGCGGCCACTCGATGGCCTCCCGGAGATGCTGCTTGACAGCCTCCAAACCGCCGATGTCGCTCCAACTGGTGTCCGGAATCTCGACGAAGAACTCCCGAATCATCGAGGGTTCGACTTCGCGCAGCGCGGTCTCGAAGTCGCCGGTCCCAACCGTCAGTCCCAGCAGTTCTTCGTAGGGAATCTCGGCCGCCGACAGGTCGATATGCGGGATCAGCCTGCGCAGGGCCGCCATTGCCGCCTCGCGACCCAACGCCTCAAGATCAGCACCCACATAACCATGGGTGACCGATGCGAGATGGTCGATGTCCACGCCCGGATCCAGCGGCATGCCCCGGGTATGGATCTCAAGGATCTGGCGGCGACCTTGTCGGTCGGGTATGGGAATCTCGATCTCGCGGTCCAACCGGCCCGGTCTACGCAGCGCGGGGTCGATGCTGTCGGGGATGTTGGTCGCACCGATCACGATCACCTGGCCGCGTGCGGTGACGCCGTCGAGCAATGCCAGCATCTGGGCCACGACCCGCTTCTCGACCTCGCCCTGCACCTCGGTCCGCTTCGGCGCGATCGCGTCGAGCTCGTCCAGGAACACGATACTGGGGGCGTATTTCTGTGCCTCTTCGAAGACCCGACGCAGATTAGCCTCACTCTCCCCGTAAAACTTGGCCATGATCTCCGGCCCGTTCACGTGAATGAAGTGCGCTGAGGTTTCCTGCGCCACGGCACGGGCTATCAGCGTCTTGCCGCATCCCGGCGGCCCATAGAGAAGCACGCCCTTGGGTGGGTCGATTCCGAGACGTTCGAAAACCTCAGGGAAACGCAGTGGAAGTTCGATCATCTCCCGCAAGCGGCCCAACGTCCTGCCCAGGCCGCCGACATCCTCGTAGGACACCGAGGCACGGCTCACGCTCGGCTGTCCGGATCCGGACTCACCCTCGATCTTGACGCGGGTACCCTCCTGCACGAGCACGAACCCCCCCGGCGTCGTGTCCGTGATCTTGAAGTCCTGCGGGCGGGAACCGAACAGATTGACCCGGAGGCGATCGCCGGACTGAACGACCAGGCCATCCACCAGGCGGCCGATGTAGGAGGCATCCCATGCCTGCTTGGCCAGCCGGGACGGCCCGATCGGGGCCAGGCAGATAACGCGCGCACTCTCAACATCAGCCGCACGCATCGTCACCCGGTCGTCCAGTCCGACGCCGGCGTTCTCCCGCGCTATGCCGTCCATCTGGATCAGTTCGTTGCCGCGATCCTCCGGGTACACGGGCACGACCTTCAACGGGACCGTTCGCTTGCCGGTGACCGCCAGGACGTCGCCTATCTTCACCCCGAGCCGTTTCATGTCCACCGGATCAAGCCGGGCGATACCGCGCCCCGCGTCCTTGGACCGGGCCTCACCGACCCGCAAGCTCAACGACGCCGGCCCGTCCGGCCCAGGAGTAACTCCGCTCATGTCATTCACCCGCCCGACTCGCCGTGAATGATCCTTTGATCTCAATTGATTTCAGTGGTCTTGCTTCTCCCTCGGCAGCCAGTCGAGCCAGCTCGTGAGTCCCCCTAGGTGTTGACCAGTGGCTGACACACACTCAATGTGTCGGACCGGCGGCAGCGACGGCAATGGACCGTTAGAGCGAGTCTGGATTTAATCCCTCCGCCGGAACCCGCGGTCAGAGTCGGCGGGTAATACGGCGACTTGGAGAAAACAACCCTAAAACACGAGTCCGATCCTGGGACTTGCTGCACTTAGTTTCGATACTGCGCAAGAACCGGAACGCGAAGCTATAAACTGTTGGAGCGAATCGGGGACTAGATCGCTCCCGTCGGCGGGTATGAACCTTTCAACCTTGACGCTTTCGTGGCTTCTCGGATTCAATATCTGTGGCGGGGGCTTTCCAGGTCGGCGATCATCGCTTATTGACGTCAGAGTCAGTTGGGTCGACAGCCGCCCCAGCCGTACGGAAAGGGATCGAAACAGACGTGTCACCGAGGACACCCGCTGCAACCCCGGCCGACGTGCGGGTCGTGATCGTGGACGACGGCAGGCTCAACCGTGAGTGCCTCGAGGCCCAGTTGTCGGCGCACCATGTCGACGCCGTTTGCGCTTGGGATCTCGAGTCCCTACTAGGCCAGATGGACCGTTGCGTCCCGAACGTGGTCCTGTTGAACATCACCACCAGGGACAGCGACACGTTGCTGCACGTGAGCCTCGACCTGAATCCCGCTGTTCGCGTGATCGTGTTCGGGCTCTCCGGGGACAGGGAATGTGAAATCGTGTCATGCGCGGAGGCCGGTGTCGCCGGCCTGCACCTGAGCTCAGAGTCGTTCGAGCACCTGCTGGGATTGATCCACAGCGCCAACGGGGGCCAAGCCCCATGTTCGCCGACAGTTTCGGCGATCCTGCTCAAACGGGTTTACGCCTTCGCCAGACAAGAGGATCTTGAGCTGAAGGAACCGCTGCTCTCTTCCCGGGAGAAGCAGATCCTTGAACTGCTCGAGGCGGGTCTGTCCAATCAGCAGATCGCGTCACGACTGTGCCTGACGCTTCACACTGTCAAGAACCACGTCCATAACGTGCTGACCAAGCTGGGAGTCAGCACGAGAACGGAGGCAGGGACCCTCAACCGCGCCCTGAGGTATTCAGCCTCGATCCAGCAGAGCAGGAACTAAAGAATTCCCACGTTCATCTAGCGATTGACCGCCAGCGTCCAGTGGTTGCCCATTTCGTCGCGTCGATACGTCAGCCGGTCCAGGACAGCTTTCGCGATAGCAAGGCCACGGCCACGCTCGGCCATCTCGTTGGGCATGCCTATCGACGCCAAGTCAACGCGGGCAGGATCGCCGTCATCGGTGAAGACGACTTCGACCTCGTCTGCGAGCAGTCGCAACTCCATCCTCATCCGGACCGGCTGCCCACGTCGGGAATGCTCCAAGATATTGGCACCGATTTCGGCAGCGGCCATCTTCATGTTCATGCGCGCAACATCGGACACATGGCTGCCGGCTGCCCACAACTTTTCGAGGGCGTGGTGAATCTTGTCGAGCGTATCCGGACCGGTGAGGGTATCCAAGACATGCACACGCTCAGGCCGATTCATCGAATGCCACATCGGCGGTTTCGTGGGGTATCAATATGCGATTCAGGTTGGTCAGGTCCAATACCGCGGCGACCTGTTTGTTCGGCGCCGCGATGCGCAGGTCGCCACCGGCGTGGCGGGCGGCCTTCAGCCCCGAGATCAGGGCACCAAGGCCGGAAGAGTCGATCGAATCCGTGCGCGACAGGTCGATCACCAAACGGAGGCTGCCGCCCTGGATCAGGGCATGAAGCTGCTTGCGCAGATCTGACGCGGCCATCATTTCGAGCCGCCCCTTGGGCAGAAGCACAATCGCGCCCGACTTGGCTGTGCTCGTACTGCACTCGACCATCACGATTCCTTCTACTTCCTGGCAATGACGCCAAGCCGGACTGGCGAGTCCCTGATACTGAGTCCACCCGGATTTAGTTTTAGAGTCGGGTTGTTTGGTCCCAGATTCAGTTGATCTCGCAGGCGACCGGGGTGTGGGTGTGCCTGCATGCCGCAGCGTACTCGGCCGGCGTTCGGTGGCCTAGGAGGCGTCTGCCGCCTCTTCTCTTGGGGTCGCGGCCTGAGCTGCTGTAGTGTCCCTGCGTTTCCGTAGTTCGCGCGGCTGGCTGCTGAAGAATATCGTGCGCGCTACGCGCATCCGGGTCACGCATCTCCCGGAACGCAAACAAGCTCGAAATCGCCGCCAACCGCCGATTGATCGTCGCCGGCGCATACCCCTGATTACGGCCATCACGGATCGAATACACGTTGCCACCCGGCCGACCCGGCAACGTCGCCTCCCGACAAGCCGTCAAGAACCGCAGCAGCACATCAACATTCACCTCCGCCAGACCCGACTGCTCGCCACTCAGCCACCGCGCGAACGCCTGCAGGTCATAGGCGTAAGCACGGCAGGTTCGAGGGGAGAAATTCCGGTCAGCCAGATACCCCAGGAATTCATTCACCAGCCCGAACTTCTCTTCGGCCGTTCCGCACAACTGCCAGACGCCGTCGTCGTCCACAGCCGCAGACAGTTCCTTCGCCATGAGATGTACATATCCCATCTCGCACCACCACGGACCACGGTCAAGAACCGCAGGAAAACGGCGTGTCGAGCGACATCGAATATCCCGATTAGCCGGTTAAGAGAGGGCGCTCTGGGCGGGATATAGGACAACCCGACCTTGTGCTCGCAGAACCGTTGCAGCCCTTGAGAAACCAACTCCGGCCCGTTGTCCATCCGCAGCACCTTCGGCGGGCCGCCGGCCGCCGCGAACACCGCTTCGAGTTCGGCGACAAGCCGCTCGGCGGTGATCGAGCGCTACACCAGGTGCAGCAGCCACACCCGGGTTTGTTCGTCGATCATCGACGCGATCTTGACCGCCTTGCCATCGACGGTGGAGTCGAACTGGAAATCGATCGCCCACACCACGTCCGGGGTATCCGCCTCGACCGGCGGAATCGACTACCCCCCGGCCCGCTTGCGCGGACTGCGCACCCGCACCTGCAAGCCCTCCTCACCCCACAACCGGTGAACCTTCTTCTTGTTGACCTCACGGCGCTCGTCGTAACGCAACGCCGCCCAGGCCCGCCGGAACCCATGGCACGGGTGTTTGGTGGCGTAGGAGCGCAGCCAGGCCCTCATGTCGGCATCGGGATCGGCCGAGGTCTGCGCGACAGGCAGGCGTCGGTAGGTGGAGCGGGCCAGCCCAACCGCCTTGCACGCCAACCGTTCCGACATGCTCAACGTGGTCGTGAGCATGTCCACGGCGCGCCGCTTGGCAGCCGGGCTCAGAATTTTCCTTCGCGACCTCCCGCAGCGCGTCCTTGACCAGCTCGGCCTCGGCCAGCAGCCGCTTCAAGCGGGCGTTCTGCTCGCGCAGCTCCTTGAGCTCCTTGGCGGCGTCGGTATCCATCCCGCCGTAGGCGCGCCGCCAGTTGTACAGCGTCGCCGCAGACACTCCGAGTTCGGCGGCGATCTCCTCACCGGCCCTGTCTTGCCTTCGGCAGCCAACTCGTCCGCCCGCCGCGGCTCACGCATGATATCCTCCGCGGAATGCCACTTCCGACCAGCCATGAGTTTCATCGTCCCGTCCAGCCCGACATCGGGCCACAGGACCCTAATTCCTGGACTCATTCACCGGGAACACGCCAGGACGACGTATCGCCTGGCAAAGGTATCGAGTTGCAGCCGAACACGGGTCGAGTAGGCGAAACCAGCCGTCGGCGTCTTCTCCGGGGTTTCCTTATGCCCAGTTTTCCCACCAGCGGCTTCCAGGGGCTGAAGCGAAAACAGGCCGCGGCACGCCGCCTTAACAGGCCACTCAATATTCGGTTTTTGTCAAATCTCTTGTCCTGCTTGCGATTTTGAGACAATAAGCGGAAAAGTATAACTCATGCGACGAAACGCCGTACTTTTCGACGCACGCCACGGAGCATGGCATCAACTGCGAATCACCCAACAGCGCAGCGAAATTCGCACCGCCGACCTCGCCCAGAGAACCGGCATCAGCCTATCCCGCCTCTCAAACATGGAATCGGGAGTCCACTGGCTCCAGAGGCAGCGATGATCAACAAGCTTGAGCGAATCCTCAGCCGCCTGGTGCACGATTGCGATGCGGAAGCGGTCGTAGTCTGGAGCCATCCCGGTTATGCTGCAACGGGATTCGCGTTGTGCGCCTATCCCATCGGCCTGCTGGCTCCGGATGCACCGTTGCCGATTCCCGTTGCGGCGGCTTCGGCTACCGTGGAACGGGATCCCGGCAACTTGGCGACCATGATCCCCACGACCTTGCGGGTCGCGCTTCCCGTTCCGCTGACAGCGGCATGGTCGCTCGAGTTGCCGGATGCCGGCGTCACGGTGCTGATCGTCTGGACCGTACCACCCGCCAACGATGAACTGCCCGAGCATGTTCGGCGGTTGGTCCAAGATGAGGTCGCCCACCTGGCTCGGCTGCTCGACGGGCAGCGCAGGTGCGAGGCTGAGGCCCATCGCCTCCAAGCCGTCGTGGATGTGCTCGCCCAAGGGGTGGTCTCGGTGAACCACAGCTTGGATGAGGCCGACGTCAATCAGTCGGCAGCGCTCCTGCTGCATCTTTCACCCGGTAAGCACCCGATATCCGACTTCACGACCGCAATGGCAAATCTGCAGAAGCGAACGACAAACCGCGCAGAACTCCTCGCCGAGGCCGCACGCGTACTGATCGATCCATCGATCACGACCGCATCCGTGTGGCGATTCCCAAAGCCGCCCATCCACCTGCTGGTCTCATCGATCCCGCTCCATCACAGCGTGTTCAGTGGCCGGGTCTGGGTCTTCGACGACGTTTCGCCGGTGGCAAAGGTCCTCGATGCGAGCGAACATGCCCGAGCTTTGGTCAGGGCCAACGCCGACGGGATGCTCGATCCTCAAGTGCTCCTGGAAGCCATCCGTAACCCCGAAAGACGGATCGTCGATTTCGTCTACCGCGATGTCAACCCCGCGATGTGCGCCTACCTCAGTAAGACACGAGAGGACCTGGTCAACACCAGCTTCCTCGCGACGCAGCCGAACCTCGAAAGCTCCGGTTTGTTTTTGTTAGCGCACTACAGCACGTGCGCAGAAACAGGTGAGCCCATCGTCCTCGATGATTTCCCCTACTACAATGAAATACTGGACGACTGGCGTCGCTACGACATTCGAGCCGCCCGAGTGACATCCGACTCCATCAGTCTCAGCTGGCGCGATGTCACCGCGCGTTACGAAGCGGCGCAACGCGTTACCGCTTCCGAGGAACACTTCCGCTTGCTGTCGGAGAACGCCCCCGATGTGTTGGTACTTATCCGAGACGGCGGGATCGCATGGATTTCCCCCTCCGTCGAGGAGGCGTTTGGGAAGCCGCCAGCGTACTGGCTGGGCCGCACCGTGGGGGAATTCGTTCCAACAGGTGATGCCGAACTCGTGGGGAAGATCGTCGACGAGATCAAGCGGGGGGGCATGGCGGTCCGCCGTTCCCATGTCATCACAGCGGATGGCGCAATGCACTGGGTCGAGTTGCACGTCAGAATCTTTCACGATGCTCATGGGCACCCCGACGGGACGATCTGTTCTGTTCGGCTTATCGACGAGGAGGTCGCCGCCGAGCAGCTGGACCGGGAGGCGCCGCATCAGCAGACCCTAGCCTATGCGCGCTACCGCCCGTGGATGGACAACTCGGCGGTCGGTATGTGCCTCGTCACCCCGGACGGCCACTTCGCTGAAGTGAACGACGCGCTGTGCCACTTCTTCGGCTACGACGCCGACACGTTGCGGCACAAGACGTGGCAGGAGCTCACCGCCGAGGAGTACCTCGAGGCAGATCTGAAGAATGTCGCGGACGTCCTGTCCGGGCGCATCGACTCTTACCGCATGGTCAAGCAGTACATTCAGGCCGGCGGGCGGCTGATCTGGGGTGATCTCTCGGTGAGCTGCCTGCGCGACTCCGGCGGGCAGGTCGAAATCCTCATCTCCCAAGTCGTCGACATCACCGCCGAAATGGAAGCACGCGACCACCTCGCCCTCAGAGATAAACAGAGCCGCATTCTGGCGCAGCGCCTTCAGCGGCAGTCCGACCGAATGACATCGGAAATCGACTGTGCCGCAAGGTATGTGGCATCGATCCTGCCTGGGGATCTGGATGGACCCGTGCAGGCGTCATCCCGCTACCTGCCATCTTGGGAACTCGGTGGCGACTGCTTCCATTACAACTGGATCGACGACGATCATCTCGTCACCTACCTGATCGACGTGTCCGGGCACGGGATCGAACCCTCCCTGCTCTCGATTTCAGTGCACAACATGCTGCGATCCGGGTCGCTGCCCAAGGCCACCCTCTTGATGCCCGATGAGTTGCTGGCACAGCTGAACAAGCTGTTCCAAATGGAACAGCAGGGCGGCAACTACTTCACGATCTGGTACGGCGTGTACCAGGCGTCCAGCCGCACGCTGCGCTACGCCAGCGCCGGTCATCCACCTGCACTGGTATTCACCGGTGGAGTCGATGACGATCTAACGGTAACCAAGTTGATGACGAACTCCCTGCCGGTGGGCATGTTCGACGACACTTCGTTCGATACGGCGACCTATACGTTGCCGCCCGACAGCCGAGTCCTTCTATACAGCGATGGGGTGTGGGAGTTCCACCCGCCAGGAAATGAGACTTGGTCGCTGGCCGCCTTCATCGATCTCGCCACGAAGGTGATGGGGTCGTCCAACTGCTCACTCGATGCTTTCATCGAGCAACTGCGGGCTCGAACTATAGACGGGGTATTCGACGACGACTGCTCCTTGGTGGCTTTGAGATTCGAGTGACCACTCGCCATTGCTCGAGCCACACGAGCTGCCGGGAACCTGGGGTCGGCTGTAACGATGCGGTCGGTGCAGGTTGCCGGATCGGCCGCCGGAGTCGTTGGGGACGGGCACCAGTCCTGCAGCCACTGCGAGGTCCCAGCGCTGGGGAACGCGCGCAGGTCACCGGCGCCGACGAGCAACGAGACGCCGAGGAAAGCACCGAAGCCGGGCATGGACTGGATGACCGCGGCCTGCGGATGCTGATCGAAGGTGGCGGCGATCTGAGCGTCGAGGTTCTTCACACGCTCGTCGAGAGCCAGGATGTTGGTGGCCAGCTCGGCGATGATGCTCGCTGCCAGGTTTTCACCGGGTAGCACGATCAGCTGCGCACGGGCCGCGGTGACGGCTCGAGCGGCAACGCGAGCGGAGTCGCGCACACGCCGGTGCTGCAGCCATCCGGCCAGCCGCGTCGCACCGATGCGTCGGATGCGTTCCGGGCTGGCATAGCCGGCCCGGCGCGAGGCTGCCAAGCGAGGCCTGACCAACGCCAGCTTCGAAGTCGCCGACATCAGCTCGTTCACCGGCTACGACGGCCGATTCGGCACCATCGTCGACAGCACTTTGTTTCATTCCATTCCAGTCGTCCGCGGCCGTGAAGTGGTCGTGGAGGCGCTGATTGATGGCGTCGGCGATGTCCCATTTATCGCAGAGGATCGCGACGTCTTTGCCCTCGGCGCGTGCGGTGATGTCGGCGGTGGTGGCGTCGGCGGCCATGGCAATCGACCCGGTGTGCGAACCCAGCTGGCACACTCTCGGCACACTGGGGGTTCATCCGCCATGCCCGATTGGATCGCGGTATGACGCTGACCTGTGAAAACATTGGTGGGCGCGGACGGTATCGAACCGCCGACCGCTGGTGTGTAAAACCAGAGCTCTACCACTGAGCTACGCGCCCGTGCCCCGGGCAGGCTACACGCACGAAGGGCCTGTACCCAAAATTGTCGGGCCTCCTCAGGCCCGCAAAGCCGCCAGCGCCTCGGTCCACAGCCGCTGGTCGCGGGATTCACCGGGTTCTTTCATCTCCGCGAACCGAATTATCCCGGACCGATCGACGACGAAGGTACCGCGATTGGAGTAGCCGGCCTCGTCGTTGAACACGCCGTAGGCCTGGCTGACTTCGCCGTGCGGCCAGAAATCCGACAACACCGGAAACGTGAACCCGCTCTCCAGAGCCCAGATCTTGTGCGTGGGCGGTGGGCCCACCGAGATAGCCAGTACCACGCTGTCGTCGTTTTCGAAGTCGGGCAGGTGGTCACGCAACTGGTCCAGCTCGCCCTGGCAGATCCCGGTGAATGCCAGCGGGAAGAACACCAACAGAACGTTCTTGGCGCCGCGGTAGGAACTCAGGGTGACACGCTGCTGATTCTGGTCGCGCAAGGTGAAGTCCGGGGCGGTGTCACCGACGGGCAGCATCAACGCTTCCCGGCCCGCGACTTCGGCTGGACCAACCGGCTAGCGCTCCAGTCCCCGAGGTTGACCGACGAGGTCGGCATCAGGCCGGCGGTGGGGGCCGCCTCGGCGATCTCGGCCGGCAATACGTGACCGGGCTTGCCGGTCTTGGGCGTGAGCACCCAGATCACGCCGTCTTCGGCGAGCGGGCTGATCGCGTCCATCAGGGTGTCCACCAGATCACCGTCCCCGTCTCGCCACCACAGCAGGACGACATCGACCACCTCGTCGGTGTCTTCATCGAGCAACTCACCGCCGCACGCTTCCTCAACCGCAGCGCGGATCTCGTCGTCGGTGTCTTCGTCCCAGCCCCACTCCTGGACAACTTGGTCCCGTTGGATGCCCAGTTTGCGAGCGTGATCCGCCGCGACCACCGTGGAACCTCCTTAAAACCATCCGCAAAACCATCCGCGCGCTGTGCGATGGGAATTATCGTCGCACAGCCAGAACCCGGTCCACACTCCCACCTCAGAAGGACGTCAGGCAAAGTTTCAGCGCCTTCGTCTTGGTGTCGTTGAGTTGGTCGACTCGCTTGTTGAACTCCGACGTCGGCGCGTGTGTGCCAATGGCGTTGGCCACTCCGCGGGCCGCGTCGATATAGGCGTTGAACGCGTCCTTCAGCTGCTGCGACAGGGCATCGCTGAAGCTATTGGTAACCGTGGTGACGCTGTCGTTGAGCGCTTGTATGGCCGGGCCTTCGGTCGGGCCGGTGTTGCGGCCCGCATTGAACGCCCCGACAAAGGCATTGACCTTGTCTATCGCCTCCTTGCTCGTGGTGGCCAGCGAGTCGCACGAGCTGCGCACCGCCCTGGTCGTCAGCGATTGTTGCCGCTGGGACTCCTGGATGCTCGACGTGGCCAACGAGGCGGACACCGACGCGGACACCGACTGCCGGTAGGCCGGGGCCACCTTGGTATCGGGCGTGGCCGTGCCGTTGGTGACGGTGGTACAGCCCACGATTGCCATCAGCGCCGCCGCGATGCAACCAACCGCCAGAGCACCTCGCCTCAGGAACGCCCCCGCAAGCGGGCGGTGCCGCCACCCAACGTCCGTGTGAGGGACGGCACGCCATCCGATGAGCACGGTTCCTGACGTTACCGGGTGAGGATTCCAGCCGCCCCCATACGCACCGAGTTGCTGTTCGGTGGGTGAACCTGAATCGGCTACCAGACGTCGGCTACCCGCCCAGAACACCGGTGCGGCACGATAGGAGACAAGATCCAGGCACAAATCCCGCCAACTACAGGAGTAGTGCGTTGACAACCGAGTTCGCGCGCCATGATCTGGCCAAAACCCCCAGCAGCGCAAGCGAACCCGACCGCGTTCGGGTGATCCGCGAAGGCGTGGCGTCCTATCTGCCCGACATCGACCCGGAAGAAACGTCGGAGTGGCTGGAGTCTTTCGACCAACTGTTGGAGCGCTCCGGGCCCGCACGGGCGCGCTACCTGATGCTGCGGCTGCTGGAACGGGCGGGCGAGCAGCGGGTCGCCATCCCGGCGCTGACGTCTACCGACTACGTCAACACCATCCCGACCGAGCTGGAACCGTGGTTCCCCGGCGACGAGGACGTCGAACGGCGCTTCCGGGCATGGATCAGATGGAACGCCGCCATCATGGTGCACCGCGCCCAGCGCCCGGGAGTCGGCGTAGGCGGCCACATTTCGACCTACGCCTCCTCCGCGGCGCTTTATGAAGTCGGTTTCAACCACTTCTTCCGGGGCAAATCGCATCCCGGCGGCGGGGACCAGGTATTCATCCAGGGCCACGCATCCCCGGGCATTTACGCGCGCGCCTTCCTAGAAGGCCGATTGACCGCAGACTTGCTCGACGGATTCCGACAGGAGCACAGTCACCCCGGCGGCGGGTTGCCGTCCTATCCGCACCCCCGGCTGATGCCCGACTTTTGGGAATTTCCCACCGTGTCGATGGGTTTGGGTCCGCTCAACGCCATCTACCAGGCGCGGTTCAACCACTACCTGCATGACCGTGGCATCAAGGACACCTCCGACCAGCACGTGTGGTGCTTTTTGGGCGACGGCGAGATGGACGAGCCGGAAAGCCGCGGACTGGCGCACGTCGGGGCGCTCGAGGGGTTGGACAACCTGACCTTCGTGATCAACTGCAACCTGCAGCGCCTCGACGGCCCAGTGCGCGGCAACGGCAAGATCATTCAGGAGCTGGAGTCGTTCTTCCGCGGAGCGGGCTGGAACGTCATCAAGGTGGTGTGGGGTCGCGAATGGGACGCCCTGCTCTACGCCGACCGCGACGGCGCGCTGGTGAACCTGATGAACACCACCCCCGACGGCGACTATCAAACGTATAAGGCCAATGACGGCGGGTACGTGCGCGACCACTTCTTCGGGCGTGACCCGCGCACCAAGGCGCTGGTAGAGAACATGACCGACCAGGAGATCTGGAACCTCAAACGTGGCGGTCACGACTACCGCAAGGTCTACGCCGCCTACCGCGCCGCCGTCGACCACAAAGGACAGCCGACGGTGATCCTGGCCAAGACCATCAAGGGCTACACACTGGGCAAGCATTTCGAGGGCCGCAACGCCACTCACCAGATGAAAAAGCTTACGCTGGAAGACCTTAAGGACTTCCGCGATCGCGAGCGCATTCCGATCAGCGACGCCCAGCTGGAGGAGAATCCCTACCTCCCGCCCTACTACCACCCCGGCCCGGACGCCCCGGAGATCCGGTACCTGCTCGACCGCCGCCGCACCCTCGGGGGTTTTCTCCCGGAGCGCCGGACGAAGGCCAAGGCGCTGAGGCTTCCGCACCGCGACATCTACGCCCCGCTGAAGAAGGGATCGGGCAGCCAGGAGGTCGCCACCACCATGGCGACGGTGCGCACCTTCAAAGAAGTGTTGCGGGACAAGGAAGTTGGCCCGCGGATTGTGCCGATCATTCCCGACGAGGCGCGCACGTTCGGCATGGACTCGTGGTTCCCGTCGTTGAAGATCTACAACCGCCTTGGCCAGCTGTACACCGCCGTCGATGCCGAGCTGATGCTGGCCTATAAGGAAAGCGAAATCGGGCAGATCCTGCACGAGGGCATCAATGAAGCCGGGTCGGTGGGCTCGTTCATCGCGGCCGGCACGTCGTATGCGACGCACAACGAGCCGATGATTCCGATCTACATCTGCTATTCGATGTTCGGCTTCCAGCGCACCGGCGACGGTCTGTGGGCCGCCGCCGACCAGATGACGCGCGGCTTTCTGCTTGGGGCCACCGCGGGGCGTACCACGCTGACCGGTGAGGGCCTCCAGCATGCCGACGGCCACTCGCTGCTGCTGGCCGCCACCAATCCGGCGGTGGTCGCCTACGACCCGGCGTTCGCCTACGAAATCGCCTACATCGTGGAAAGCGGACTGGCACGAATGTTCGGGGAGAACCCCGAGAACGTGTACTTCTACATCACCATCTACAACGAGCCGTATGTGCAGCCGCCCGAGCCGGACCACTTTGATCCCGAGGGCGTGCTGCGGGGCATCTACCGCTACCGCACCGCCACCGAGCGACGCGCCAGCAAGGCGCAGATCCTGGCCTCCGGGGTGGCGATGCCGGCAGCGCTGAACGCGGCGGAGATGCTGGCCGCCGAGTGGGATGTCGCCGCCGACGTATGGTCGGTGACTAGTTGGGGCGAATTGAACCGCGATGGCGTATCCGTCGAGAAGGCCAAGCTGCGCTACCCGGACCGGCCGGCCGGTGTGCCATATGTGACCCAGGCCCTGTCGAACGCCGGCGGCCCGGTGATCGCCGTCTCGGACTGGATGCGCGCCGTCCCCGAACAGATCCGGCCGTGGGTGCCGGGCACCTTCGTCACCCTGGGCACCGACGGGTTCGGCTTTTCCGACACCCGGCCCGCCGCGCGGCGCTTCTTCAACACCGACGCCGAGTCGCAGGTGGTCGCGGTGCTCGAGGCCCTGGCGCGCGACGGTGAAATCGACCCCTCGGTGCCGATCGCGGCCGCCCGTCAGTACAAGATCGACGACGTGCAAGCCGCCCCCGAGCAGACCTCTGATCCCGGCGTGGCCTAGGGACAGCAAGCCCGACGAGCGTGAAGCTGGTTTCACGCTCGTCGACGAACGTGCAGCTAGCTTCACGGTGGCGCCGGAGTTTGTGAGACACCAGTAAGACCCAAGCCTCGCTTTGGCGGAAACTTCCAGAAAACTGTCGTAGGTTTTAGGGGTGAATGACAACCCCTTCGCCGGTCCGTTTGCCAAGCAGCCCCGGTCACCGCTCGAGCTCCTGGACACCGTCCCCGAATCCCTGCTGCGCCGGTTGAAGCAGTACTCTGGGCGGCTGGCCACCCAAGCGGTCGCGGCCATGCAGGAGCGGTTGCCGTTCTTCGCCGACCTGGAAGCATCGCAGCGGGCCAGCGTGGCGCTGGTGGTGCAGACCGCGGTCGTCAACTTCGTCGAGTGGATGCACGACCCGCACAGCAACGTCAGCTACACCGCGCAGGCCTTCGAAATGGTTCCCCAGGACCTGGCCCGCCGGATCGCGCTGCGCCACAGTGTGGACATGGTGCGCGTCACCATGGAGTTCTTCGAGGAGGTCGTGCCGCTGCTGGCTCGCTCCGAAGAGCAGTTGACCGCGCTGACGGTGGGGATTTTGAAGTACAGCCGCGACTTGGCGTTCACCGCCGCCTCGGCCTACGCCGACGCGGCCGAAGCGCGAGGCACCTGGGACAGCCGGATGGAGGCCAGCGTGGTCGACGCGGTGGTCCGCGGCGACACTGGCCCTGAGCTGCTGTCCCGTGCGGCGGCGCTGAACTGGGACACCACCGCACCGGCCACGGTTGTGGTCGGAACCCCGGTACCCGGCCGCGACGGCTCGGTCGGCCCGGGCGATAGCGAGCGGGCCAGCCAGCACGTCCGCGATGTCGCCGCTCATCACGGCCGCGCGGCGCTCACCGACGTGCACGGCACGTGGCTGGTCGCGATCGTGTCCGGCCAGCTGTCGCCAACCGACAAGTTTCTAGGGGACCTGCTGCTTGCCTTTTCCGACGGCCCCGTGGTCATCGGACCCACGGCGCCCATGCTGACCGCGGCCTATCACAGCGCCAGCGAGGCAATATCCGGCATGAACGCCGTCGCCGGCTGGCGTGGAGCGCCACGGCCCGTGCTGGCACGGGAACTCCTGCCCGAGCGCGCCCTCATGGGCGATGCGTCGGCGATCGTGGCGTTACACACCGACGTCATGGGTCCGTTGGCCGACGCGGGACCCACGCTGATCGAGACACTCGAGGCGTACTTAGATTGTGGCGGCGCGATTGAAGCTTGTGCCAGAAAGTTGTTCGTTCATCCAAACACCGTGCGATACCGGCTCAAGCGCATCACCGACTTCACCGGCCGCGATCCCACGCAGCCGCGTGATGCATATGTGCTGCGTGTGGCGGCGACGGTCGGCCAGCTCAACTACCCCACCCATCCCTCTAGTGTCGGCAACAACGCCGTGGCGCCGGTTCCGCTGCCGGTCAAAGGGGCTGTCATGGGCTAATCCGGGCGATAGTGATCCAGGCCACAGATCGCAAGACGGTATCAAACACGTAGCTTACGGAGCTGTTTTGTAGGGTGCGCACAAAAACCTAAGACGAGGTTCATAATCTGTTACACCCGCCAAAACCGTTTCCACAGTGTTCTCTTAGACACGTGATTGCTTTGCTTGCGCCCGGACAGGGTTCGCAGACCGAGGGGATGCTCTCGGCCTGGCTGGAGCTGCCGGGCGCCACCGACCAGCTCGATATTTGGTCGAAGGCCAGCGGCCTCGATCTGGTTCGGCTGGGCACCACCGCGTCGATCGAAGAGATCACCGACACCGCGGTCACCCAGCCCTTGGTCGTCGCGGCCACACTGCTGGCTCATCAGGAGCTCAAGAAGCGCGACCTGCTCAACCGTGCGGAGCTCGGCGAAGAAATGCTCGGCGAAGAAATGCTCGGCGAAGAAATAATTGTGGCGGGTCATTCCGTCGGCGAAATCGCGGCCTACGCGATCGCCGGTGTGATCGCCGCCGACGACGCCGTGGCGCTGGCCGCCACCCGTGGTGCCGAAATGGCCAAGGCGTGCGCCATCGAGCCGACCGGCATGTCCGCGGTGCTCGGCGGCGACGAGGCCGAAGTGCTGGCCCGTCTCGAGCAGCTCGACCTGTTCCCCGCGAACCGCAATGCCGCCGGGCAGATCGTCGCCGCCGGCGCGCTGACCGCGTTGGAGAAGCTCGCCGAGGACCCACCGGCCAAGGCCCGGGTGCGCGCCCTCGGTGTGGCCGGAGCGTTCCACACCAGATACATGGCTCCGGCTCTTGACCGCTACGCCGCCGCGGCGGCGGCCGTCGCGACCGCCGAGCCCACCGCCACGCTGCTGTCCAACCACGACGGAAAGCCCGTCACGTCGGCGGCCGCGGCGATGGACACGCTGGTCGCTCAGCTGACCCAGCCGGTGCGCTGGGACCTGTGCACGGCGACGCTGCGGGAGCGGGAAGTCACGGCGGTCGTGGAGTTCCCCCCTGCGGGCACTCTCACCGGTATCGCCAAGCGCGAACTTCGGGGGGCTACGGCCCGTGCCGTCAAGTCACCCGCAGACCTGGACGCGTTGGCCGAACTCTAAAAGCCAGCCGCGCCAGTACAACCAAAACAGCACGTCAGTTCGATTTACACACAACCACATTACGAAGGGAAGCACGCTGTGGCCGTCACTCAAGAAGAAATCATTGCCGGTATTGCCGAGATCATCGAAGAGGTAACCGGTATCGAGCCGTCCGAGGTCACCCCGGAGAAGTCGTTCGTCGACGACCTGGACATCGACTCGCTGTCGATGGTTGAGATCGCCGTGCAGACCGAGGACAAGTACGGCGTCAAGATCCCCGACGAGGACCTCGCCGGTCTGCGTACCGTCGGCGACGTTGTCACCTACATCCAGAAGCTCGAGGAAGAAAACCCCGAGGCCGCCGAGGCGCTGCGCACCAAGCTCGAGTCGGACAACCCTGAGGCCGCCGCCAACGTCAAGGCGAGGATGGAAGCGGAAACCAAGTGACCAAGCCTTCCACTGCCAATGGCGGTTACCCCAGCGTTGTGGTAACCGCCGTCACGGCGACGACATCGATCGCGCCGGACATCGAGAGCACGTGGAAGGATTTGTTGGCCGGCGAGAGCGGCATCCACGTCCTCGAAGACGAGTACATCACCAAGTGGGACCTGCCCGTCAAGATCGGTGGCCACCTCAAGGAGTCCATCGACGACCACATGAGCAGGCTCGACATGCGGCGCATGTCGTATGTCCAGCGGCTGGCCAAATTGCTGAGCGGTCAGCTGTGGGAGACCGCCGGCAACCCCGAGGTCGATCCCGACCGGTTCTCGGTCGTGGTCGGCACCGGCCTGGGTGGCGCCGAAAGGATCGTGGAGAGCTATGACCTGATGAACGAGGGCGGCCCCCGCAAGGTGTCGCCGCTCGCCGTTCAGATGATCATGCCCAACGGCGCCGCGGCGGTGGTGGGCCTGCAGCTCGGTGCCCGCGCCGGGGTAATAACCCCGGTGTCGGCCTGTTCGTCGGGCTCGGAGGCCATCGCCCACGCCTGGCGGCAGATCGTCATGGGTGACGCCGACGTCGCCGTCTGCGGCGGTGTCGAGGGTCCCATCGAAGCGCTGCCCATCGCGGCGTTCTCCATGATGCGCGCCATGTCCACCCGCAACGATGAGCCCGAGCGTGCCTCGCGGCCGTTCGACAAGGACCGCGACGGCTTCGTGTTCGGCGAGGCGGGAGCCATGCTGCTCATCGAAACCGAGGAGCACGCCAAGGCTCGCGGTGCCAAGCCGCTGGCCCGGTTGATGGGTGCCGGTATCACCTCGGACGCGTTCCACATGGTGGCGCCGGCGGCGGACGGCGTGCGTGCCGGTCGGGCAATGACACGGTCGCTGGAGCTGGCGGGCTTGTCGCCGGCGGACATCGACCACGTCAACGCGCACGGGACGGCGACGCCGATCGGCGACGCCGCGGAGGCCAATGCCATTCGGGTCGCCGGTTGCGAGCAGGCCGCGGTGTATGCGCCGAAGTCGGCGCTGGGCCACTCCATCGGCGCGGTCGGCGCGCTCGAATCTATTCTCACGGTGCTGACCCTTCGGGACGGCGTCATCCCACCGACTTTGAACTATGAGACCCCTGATCCCGAGATCGACCTTGATGTTGTCGCAGGCGAACCTCGCTACGGCGAATTCCGTTACGCGATCAACAACTCGTTCGGTTTCGGCGGCCACAATGTGGCGCTCGCCTTCGGGCGTTACTGAGCACGGAAGGAACGTTCGCAAGACCCATGACAGAGTTGGTTACCGGGAAAACGCTCCCGAACGTGGTCGTCACCGGCGTCGCCATGACGACCGCACTGGCAACTGACGCCGAGACCACCTGGAAGTTGCTGCTGGACAGCCAAAGTGGTATCCGTGTCCTCGATGACCCGTTCGTCGAGGAGTTCGACCTACCGGTTCGCATCGGCGGGCATCTGCTGGAGGAATTCGACCAGCAACTGACGCGCGTTGAACTGCGCCGGATGGGTTACCTGCAGAAGATGTCCACCATTCTGAGCCGGCGCCTGTGGGAGAACGCCGGCTCGCCCGAGGTGGACACCAACCGGTTGGCGGTGTCCATCGGCACCGGGCTGGGCTCGGCCGAAGAGCTCGTCTTCGGCTACGACGAAATGCGCGTGCGCGGCTACCGGGCGATTTCCCCGCTGGCCGTGCAGAAGTACATGCCCAACGGTGCGGCTGCGGCCGTCGGGCTGGAACGGCACGCCAAGGCCGGGGTGATGACGCCGATATCAGCATGTGCATCCGGTTCGGAGGGCATCGCGCGTGCGTGGCAGCAGATCGTGCTCGGTGAGGCCGACGCCGCGATCTGCGGTGGCGTGGAAACAAAGATCGAGGCAGTGCCCATCGCCGGCTTCTCCAACATGCGCATCGTAATGTCCACTAACAACGACGACCCCGCCGGTGCGTGTCGCCCGTTCGACAAGGACCGCGACGGCTTCGTGTTCGGCGAGGGCGGCGCCCTCATGTTGATCGAGACCGAGGAGCACGCGAAGGCTCGCGGTGCCAACATCCTGGCCCGGATCATGGGGGCCAGCATCACTTCGGACGGCTTCCACATGGTGGCGCCGGACCCCAACGGGGAACGCGCCGGGCATGCGATCACGCGGGCGATCCAGCTCGCCGACCTCAGTCCCAGTGATATCGATCACGTCAACGCCCACGCCACCGGCACCCAGGTCGGTGACCTAGCCGAGGGCAAGGCCATCAACAACGCACTGGGCAGCAACAGGCCGGCGGTGTACGCGCCCAAGTCCGCTCTCGGCCACTCGGTCGGTGCGGTCGGTGCGGTGGAATCGATCCTGACCGTGCTCGCGTTGCGGGACCAGGTCGTTCCACCGACACTGAATCTTGTAAACCTCGATCCAGAGATCGACTTGGACGTGGTAGCGGGTAAGCCGCGGCCGGGCAACTACGAGTACGCAATCAACAACTCGTTCGGATTCGGCGGGCACAACGTGGCACTCGCCTTTGGGCGGTACTAAAACCCGAGCTTCACTCGACAAGGAGACCTGCGATGACAATCATGGCCCCCGAGGCGGTTGGCGAGTCGCTCGACCCCCGCGACCCGCTGCTGCGCCTGTGCGCTTTCTTCGACGACGGCAGCATTGCCCTGCTGCACGAGCGTGACCGCTCGGGTGTGCTTTCCGCCGCGGGCACCGTGAACGGTGTGCGCACCATCGCCTTCTGCACGGACGGGACCGTGATGGGCGGCGCCATGGGTACCGAAGGCTGCGCGCACATCGTCAACGCCTACGACACTGCCATCGAGGAGCAGAGCCCGATCGTGGGTATCTGGCACTCCGGTGGGGCCAGGTTGGCCGAAGGTGTTCGGGCGCTGCACGCGGTCGGGACGGTGTTCGAGGCCATGATCCGCGCATCCGGCTACATTCCGCAGATCTCGGTGGTCGTCGGTTTCGCCGCCGGCGGCGCCGCCTACGGACCGGCGCTGACCGACGTCGTCGTAATGGCGCCGGAAAGCCGGGTGTTCGTCACCGGGCCCGACGTGGTGCGCAGCGTCACCGGCGAGGACGTGGATATGGCATCGCTCGGTGGTCCGGAGACCCACCACAAGAAGTCCGGGGTGTGCCACATCGTCGCCGACGACGAACTCGACGCCTACGAGCGCGGCCGCCGGTTGGTCGGATTGTTCTGCCAGCAAGGGCATTTCGACCGCAGCAAGGCCGAGGCCGGTGACACTGATATCCACGCGCTGCTGCCCGAATCTGCTCGGCGGGCCTACGACGTGCATCCGATCGTGACCGCGATCCTCGACCAGGGCGCGCCCTTCGACGAGTTCCAGGCCAATTGGGCGCCATCGATGGTGGTCGGGCTGGGCCGGCTGTCAGGCCGCACCGTCGGTTTGCTGGCCAACAACCCGCTGCGCCTCGGTGGCTGCCTGAACTCCGAGAGCGCCGAGAAGGCAGCGCGTTTCGTGCGGCTCTGCGACGCGTTCGGGATCCCGCTGGTGGTGGTTGTCGATGTCCCGGGCTATCTGCCGGGTGTCGACCAGGAGTGGGGCGGGGTGGTGCGCCGCGGCGCCAAGCTGCTGCACGCCTTCGGCGAGTGCACGGTTCCGCGCGTCACGCTGGTCACCCGAAAGACTTACGGCGGGGCCTACATTGCGATGAACTCCCGTTCGCTGAACGCGACCAAGGTGTTCGCCTGGCCGGACGCCGAGGTGGCGGTGATGGGCGCCAAGGCCGCCGTCGGCATCCTGCACAAGAAGAAGCTGGCCGCCGCACCGGACCACGAACGCGAAGCGCTGCATGACGAGCTGGCCGCCGAGCACGAGCGCATCGCCGGCGGCGTGGACAGCGCCATCGACATCGGCGTGGTCGACGAGAAGATCCACCCGACCCACACCCGCAGCAAGCTCACCGAAGCGCTGGCCCAGGCGCCGGCACGCCGCGGCCGCCACAAGAACATCCCGCTCTAACTTTCCCAGCGCAAGCCCCCTTTCCCCGCGAGCAGACGCAGAATCGCATTGCGCGGGCTTCCCGCGTGCGATTCTGCGTCTGCTCAGCCGAGTATCCCCAGCGGTGACTGGTCAATTCGAGTTGACCTTCGCATGCTTTCGCGGTGCACATTGATGCGCTGAAGGTCCTAGATGAAGCCGGCGGCTTCGCGACAACCGCACAATTGCTGACAGTCATGACTCGTCAGCAGCTCGACGTGCAAATCAAAAACGGTGGGCTTGTCCGCGTGTGGTATGGCGTCTACGCGGCCCAACAGCCAAATCTGTTGGAGCGCTTGGCCGCACTCGATGTCTTTATGGACCGGCATACAGTGGTCTGCATGGGAACAGCTGCGGCGTTGTATGGGTTTGACACGGAAAACACCACCGCCATTCACGTACTCGATCCCGGCGTACGGATGCGTCCCGCGGTCGGTCTGATGGTTCACCAACGCACGGGCGCCCCGCTGCAACGGATCGCAGGGCGTCTCACGACCGCACCGGCATGGACCGCAGTGGAGGTGGCGCGGCAGTTGCATCGTCCGCGAGCACTGGCAACGCTTGACGCGGCATTACGTTCTATGCAGTGCACTAGACGTGACATCGAACGCGCCATTTTTGAGCAGCGCGGGCGTCGAGGCATCGTCGCTGTGCGCGAACTCCTGCCGTTCGCCGACGCACGTGCGGAATCGGCCATGGAAAGCGAAGCTCGGCTCGTCATGATCGACCACGGGCTGCCACTTCCCGAACTCCAGTACCCGATCCATGGCCGCGATGGCGAGCTGTGGCGCGTCGATTTCGCATGGCCGGGAGCACGGGTGGCGGCCGAATACGAAAGCATCGACTGGCATGCGGGGCGCGAAGAGATGCTCCGAGACAAAACCCGGTGGGGCAAGATCCAGGAGCTTGGGTGGACGATTATTCCTATAGTCGTCCATGACGTTCGACGGGAACCCGGCCGCCTCGCCAACCGCATCGCAGCCCACCTAGACCGCCCGCGAATGGCTAGCTGACGGCTGTGAACAGACACAGAATCGCATGCTGAACACCCTGCGCAGTGCGACTCTGTGTCTGTTCAGCAGCGACTTCGATGATGTCGATGTCGATCTGCTCGCCAATTGCCTTGGTGAGCATCTCGCGGCAACGTTGCGGCGTGAACTGGTCCGCGGTCTCGCCCTTGCCGGGGAAATACGTGGTAATGAACATGCCAAGGTCGCCCTCGGCCACGATGAATATGCCGCCCACGTCAGCGTTTTTGACCTGGACGCCATCACCATCGCTCAGCCGCGGGACGAACTTTCGCCAGGGCGCGCGGAAGTAGATGAAGACGACATAGATGGGCAGCGCGCCGTAGCCGGACGTGGTGATACCCAGCCAGTTACGGATTTGGCTGTGCACACCGTCGGCGGCGACGAGATAGTCCGCACGGACCGTCTCCCGCTCTCCCGGATCGCGAGGGCGCACCACTGCCGTGATGCCGGCCCGGTCCTGCTCCAACGAGCACAGCTCCGTCCCGTAGCGCACCTCATTGCCACGTCGGCATGCTTGGGCAACCAAGATCGGCTCGAGCCTGCTCTGCGGGCAGTACTGCGCCGCGGGCTCGGGGCTCAGCACGTCCAGTCCGGCGAAGATCGCATCAACGTCGAGCGCCCGTTGCGCCTGGGCGCTCTTCAGCGCCGGTTTGACGACCACGGCTGAAACGTGCTCGGCCACCGCGCGCACCTCGTCGCTTAGCCCAAGGCCGCGCAGGATTTCCAGGCTGCGAAAACTCAGGTTGCGGGCTTTCGAATAGATGAAAACCTCGCGCCGCTTTTCCACCAGCAGAGAACGAACCCCGTGCTTGGCAAGCAACGCCGACGTGGCCAGCCCGCCGACGCCGGCACCGACGATGAGCACAGGAACGCGCGTAGTCATCTCTTTTCTCCTCCGCGATCCACCCGCAGTTACATAATGATAGGCTATGTCATTCGATAGCTACTATCACAGTATTGCCAGCGGTTCGCAGCGGCGTGATGGAAGATGAGTGCGTGGGTCTCTCAGCGACGGCGATGATGGACGTTGCGTTCGAAGAAGCGCAGACCGGGCTGGCGGAGGGCGGTATCCCGATCGGGGCCGCACTGTTCACCGCGGACGGTGTCCTGCTCGGACGTGGCCGCAATCGCCGTGTGCAGCAAGGGGATCCGTCGTTGCACGCGGAGGTTGACGCGTTTCGTGCGGCCGGCAGACAACCCGACTACCGATCCACGGTCATGGTGACGACGCTCTCGCCGTGCTGGTACTGCAGTGGCCTGGTGCGCCAGTTCAACATCGGCGCGGTCCTGGTCGGCGAATCCCGAACCTTCAGCGGCGGGCACGAATGGCTGGCGGAAAACGGGGTCACGGTCACGGTGCTCGACGACCCGCGCTGCTCGGCGATGATGTCAGCCTTCATCGCCGAGCACCCCGGCTTGTGGCACGAAGATATCGGGGAGCCCAGCTAGCCAGCACACGCCAAAAACTCCTGCGCCACACCGATAACCCGCTCGCGGTCGGCCTCCACCAGGCCAATCCGGGTCCGCCGATCAAGGATGTCGGAGACATCCAGCGCGCCCTCGTGCGTCACCGCGTATTCGAACTCCGCCCGGGTCACGTCGATGCCTTCGGCCACGGGCTCGGTCGGGCGCTTGCAGGTGGCGGCGGCAATGACGTTGGATGCCTCGGCGCCGTAACGCTGCACCAGCGACGCCGGCAACCCGTTGCCTGGCCCGGCGGTCGGCCCGGGGTTGCCCGGCGCTCCGACCAGCGGCAGATTGCGAGTCCGGCAGGGTGCGGCGTGCAGGTGCCGCAGGCTGATGGCGCGATCCAGGACGTCTTGTGCCATGTAACGGTATTCCGTCAGCTTGCCGCCGATCACACTGATGACGCCGGACGCCGATTCAACGACGGCGTGTTCGCGCGACACGTCGGAGGTACGACCTTCTCCGGTGTCGATCAGCGGCCGAAGCCCCGCGAAGGCGCCGATCACGTCAGCCGTCCCCAGCGCGGACCCCAACGCGGTGTTCACCGTGTCCAGCAGGAACGTGATCTCCTCCGCAGACGGTTCCGGCACGTCGGGAATCGGGCCGGGCGCGTCTTCGTCGGTCAGCCCCAGATAGACCCGGCCCAGTTGCTCGGGCATGGCGAAGACGAAGCGGCTGAGCTCACCGGGAATCGGAATCGTCAGCGCCGCAGTGGGATTGCCGAAGGCACTGGCGTCGAAGACAAGGTGTGTCCCGCGGCTGGGCCGCAACCGCAACGACCCGTCAATCTCGGCCGCCCACACGCCGGCCGCGTTGATGACGGCACCGGCCGAAACATCGAACGACTCTCCGGTGCGCTGGTCGGTCAGCCGCACCGAGGTGCCGGTGGCCTCCGATGCCGCCACATACGTCAGGATCCGGGCGCCGTGCTGCGCCGCGGTACGCGCGACCGCGGTGACCAGTCGGGCGTCATCGATCAATTGCCCGTCGTAGGCCAACAAGCCCCCATCCAAACCCTCGCGCCGGACGGTGGGCGCCATCTCCACGACGCGCTGCGCTGGAATCCGGCGCGACCGGGGCAGGGTCGACGACGACGTACCCGCAAGCATCCGTAACACGTCGCCGGCCAGGAATCCGGCGCGCACCAACGCGCGCTTGCTGCGACTCATCGTCGGCAGCAGCGGAACCAGTTGCGGCATCGCGTGAACGAGGTGAGGGGCGTTGCGGGTCATCAAGATTCCGCGTTCGATGGCGCTGCGCCGGGCTATTCTCACGTCGCCGCTCGCCAGGTAGCGCAGACCACCATGGACCAGTTTTGAACTCCAGCGACTGGTGCCGAAGGCCAGATCGTGTTTTTCCACCAGCGCCACCCGCAGTCCGCGCGACGCGGCGTCCAAGGCGATCCCCGCGCCGGTAATGCCGCCGCCGATCACGATGACGTCGAGCGGCTCGCCGCCGGCGAGTGCGGTCAGGTCGGCGGCGCGGCGCGCGGCGTTGAGAGCGGCGAACATCAAGACAGGTATCCGTTCAGGGAGTAGGCGAGTTCGGTGGCCAGTGCGTCGGTGTCAAGGATGGGTTGGACGATCTGCGCCGATTGAATGGTCGACTGCGCGATCAGCAACACCATGGTCGCCATCTGGACGGGGTCGCCGGCGCGGACGCTGCCGTTACGCTGGGCCACTCGCAGCCGCTCGGCGAGGGCGTCGATCAGCATGTGCTGGCTGGTGCCGAGTCGTTCGGTGATGTAGAGCGGCGCGAGCTCCGAGTGCAGCACCGACATGACCAGCTGGTCCCGGCGCAGCAGATCGGCCACTGTAACTACCTGTTGCACAAGCGATTCCCGGTCATCCCCGAGCAACGGCGCATCACGCATCACGTCGGTGATGTGCTGGGTCAACAGCGCCGCCACGATCGACCGCGTGTCCGGCCAGCGGCGGTACACCGTCGGCCTGCTGACACCCGCACGTCGCGCTATCTCGGCGAGGGCCACCCGGTCCACGCCGAAATCGACCACACAACTGGCTGCCGCCGCGAGGATCCGCTCTGCGGTATCCGATGGCGCATTACTGATTGACAGCATCTGTAATACTGTAACGCATGACGCATCCCGAGGATCTCCTTCCGCCGATGAAATGGAACGCGTGGGGGGATCCCGCTGCGGCCACGCCACTTTCCGATGGAATCCGGTCATTGCTGAAGCAGGCCGTGGGCGTGGAGGATTCCGGTGCGGTCGAACTCGAACCCGAACAGGTAAAGCTGCGCCCGTCGGCGTTGTCGCAAGCGGATCGGGACGCGCTGTCGGGAATCGTCGGCGCCGCGTACTGCCGCACCGCCGACCTCGATCGGTTGCTGCACGCTGGCGGCAAGTCCATGTTCGACCTGCTGCGGCGCAAGGACTCCGGAGTCCAGGATGCGCCCGACGCGGTCTTGCTGCCCGGTGACGATGACACCGTCGCCGCGATCCTGCGCTATTGCTCCGAACACGGCATTGCCGTCGTCCCGTTCGGCGGCGGCACCAGCGTCGTCGGGGGGCTCGATCCCGTTCGCGGCGAGTTCGGCGCTGTGGTGTCGCTGGATCTGCGGCGCTTTGACCGCCTTATCGCCCTCGACGAGGTATCCGGCGAGGCCGAGCTACAGGCCGGCGTCACGGGCCCGGATGCCGAACGCCTACTGGGCGAACGCGGATTTTCCCTCGGGCATTTCCCGCAGAGCTTTGAGTTCGTCACGATAGGCGGCTCTGCGGCGACCCGATCGTCCGGCCAGGACTCGGCCGGTTACGGCCGGTTCGACGCCATGATTCGCGGCTTACGGGTGATCACGCCCGTGGGTGTGCTGGATTTGGGCCGGGCTCCGGAATCGGCGGCCGGCCCGGACCTGCGCCAGCTGCTGATCGGCTCGGACGGTGTCTTCGGCGTCATCACCCAGGTGCGGCTGCGGGTCCACCGAGTGCCGGAAGCCGTCCGTTACGAGGCGTGGTCGTTCTCCGACTTCGTGACCGGAACCGCGGCCGTGCGTGCCGCCACCCAAACCGGCACCGGCCCCACCGTCATCCGGCTCTCCGATGAGGCCGAGACCGGAGTCAACCTCGCCACCACCGAGTCGATCGGCGAAACCCAGGTCACCGGCGGCTGTCTGGCGATCACTGTATTCGAGGGCACCAAGGAACACGTCGAGAGCAGACATGCCGAAACCAGCGCACTGCTGGCCGCCCAGGGCGGTACGTCGCTGGGCGAGGCGCCGGCGCGGGCCTGGGAGCGGGGCCGGTTCGGGGCGCCGTACTTGCGCGACTCCCTGTTGGCCGCGGGGGCGCTCTGCGAGACCCTCGAGACCGCCACCAACTGGTCCAACATTCCAGCCCTCAAAGCCGCTGTCACCCAAGCGCTCACCAACGCACTGGCCAAGACCGGCACACCGGCCCTGGTGATGTGCCACATTTCGCACGTCTACCCGACTGGGGCTTCGTTGTACTTCACCGTCGTCGCCGGGCAACGGGGCGATCCGATCGAGCAGTGGCAGGCCGCCAAAAAGGCCGCCTCGGATGCGATCATGGCCACCCGCGGAACCATCACCCATCATCATTCGGTCGGCGCCGATCACCGGCCCTGGATGCGCGACGAAGTGGGCGATCTGGGCGTGCAGCTGCTGCGTGCGGTTAAGGCGACACTGGATCCGGCCGGAATTCTCAACCCGGGCAAGCTGATTCCATGACCGCGGATCGGCCCGTTGCCGGGCAGCTGTGCCGGCGCGACATCAGCAAGGTGATCGCACTGACCAATCCCGTCTCGGGCCACGGAGCCGCGATACGGGCAGCAGAGCTGGCGATCGCCCGGCTGCACCATCGGGGCGTGGAGGTCGTCGAAATCATCGGCGACGACGCGCAAGACGCACGGTATCTGGTCAGCGCGGCACTCGAAAAGGGCACCGACGCGGTGATGGTGACCGGGGGTGATGGGGCCTTCTCCAGTGCGCTGCAGGTGTTGGCGGGCACCGACATCCCGGTGGGAATCGTCCCCGCCGGAACGGGTAACGACCACGCCCGGGAATTCGGCATTCCCACAAAGGATCCCGAAGCCGCCGCGGACGTCATTGTCGACGGCTGGACGGAAACCGTTGACCTGGGCCGCATTCAGTGCGGCGATGGCCGCAAAAAGTGGGACAAGTGGTTCGGCACCGTGGCGGCCACCGGCTTCGACTCCCTGGTGAGCGATCGCGCCAACCGGATGAGCTGGCCCCATGGGCGGTTGCGCTATTACATCGCGATGCTCGCCGAATTGTCACAGCTGCGGCTCTTGCCGTTCCGCATGGTGCTCGACGGGACCCGAGAGATCAACGCCGACATCACCCTTGCGGCCTTCGGCAATACCCGCAGCTATGGCGGTGGGATGCTGATCTGTCCTTATGCCGATCACGCCGACGGTCTGCTCGACATCACCATGGTGCACGAGGCATCCCGGACCAAGCTGGTCCGCCTGTTTCCCACGGTGATGAAAGGCACGCACGTCAACCTCGACGAGGTGAGCACGGCACGCGCCAAGTCGATTCACGTGGAGTGCCCCGGTATCAACGTCTACGCCGACGGCGACTTCGCGTGCGCCCTACCCGCCGAGATCTCCGCGATTCCCGCGGCCCTGCAGATTCTTCGTCCCGCCCGGCCCTGAACTCTTATCGCGATCGTGTAACAAGACGAGCAACAAACGCGACATCTTGGCAAAACCTGCGTTATGGGAGGTCGTGCCCCCATGGGAGGAAAGATGTCGGCACTCCGCAAGGCCGCTCTTGCCATGTTGGCGGCTGGATCGCTGAGCGGCCCACTATGGCTTTCTCCCCCGGCTTTCGCCGGTGAGGCTTCGTCCTGGAACGGGCAGTACATCCTGACGCTCTCCGCCAACGCCAAGGAGGGCACCAGCATGGCGGCCCGGCAACCCGAATACGCCCACCGGACTAGCGTTTCCATCAGTTCGAGCTGCTCATCGGACGTCTGCGTGGCCACGGTAAATGATCCGCCACCACCGAAAAACGACTCCATGCCGCGATCGATCGAATTCACCTGGAACGGGTCGCAGTGGGTGCGGGAGATGAGCTGGAAATGGGATTGCCTACTACCCGACGGCACCATCGAATACGACCCGGCGAAGTCCATAACGGCCTATACGCCCGGGCCCAACGGAGTCCTTACCGGCGTCTTTCACACCAATATCTTCAGCGGCGCGTGTAAGGGCAATGTCGACATTCCGGTGTCCGCCGCCCCGGTGCACCCGCCGGTTGTTTGATGGTGGTGCCTAACCGACGCCCTGGCTGAGCCAGGTCACATCACCGGCGTCACCGCCGTCGCGATACACCTCGAGCGCCTCGTCCCACGCCGTTCCCAGCACCGAATCCAATTCCGCGGCCAAGGTGTCGGCGCCCTGCGACATCATCGCCCGCAGCCGCATCTCCCCGACCATGATGTCGCCGTTGGCGCTCATCGACCCGCTCCACAGGCCCAGTTGCGGGGTGTGGCTGAACCGCTGGCCGTCGACTCCCGGGCTGGGATCCTCGGTGACCTCGAATCGCAGCACCGACCAGGAGCGCAACGCGTTGGCCAACCGGGAGCCGGTGCCCACCGGCCCCACCCAGTTGGTGACCGCGCGCAGCTGCCCGGGCATGGCCGGCTGCGGGGTCCACGTGAGGTTCGCCTTGGCCCCAAGGGTTGACGACAGCGCCCACTCGACATGCGGGCATACCGCCGCTGGCGAGGCATGGACGTACACCACGCCAGTCGTCACATCGGCGAATTGGTTCGACGCACGCATTTCCTGCTCCTTCGGTTCCGCGAGGGACGTCTTCCCCAACGACCTGGCGGATCCGGTAAGCAGGATGCTCTTGATGTGTTATGTGTCTTGCGTGTCTATTGTGCCTCTTGATACCCCTGTTGCGCTAGTGTGCAGAGTGCTCCAATATCACCGCGTCGGAAATCGCGGGCCATGGCTTGAGCGCCCACTCGCCGAAATCGCGGTCGGTGAGGACCACTAACGCCAGGTCCAGCCCGGGATCTGCCCAGATAAAGCCACCCGCTTGGCCGAAATGGCCGTATGTTCGCGCCGAGTTGCGCGCACCCGTCCAGTGCGGCGATTTCGCATCCCTGATCTCAAACCCCAGCCCCCAATCGTTGGGACGCTGCACGCCATAGCCGGGCAGCACGCCGTCCAGGCCGGGAAATTGCACCGTCGTCGCCTCGGCGTGTAGCTGCGGCGAGACCGTCGACGGGCGCAGCAAGTCCCGGGCGAAGGACGCCAGATCCGCGACCGTCGAGGTCGCTCCGAACCCCGCGGCCAGCGCGCCGCCGTCCAGCCGGGTGGTCGTCATGGCCAGTGGTTCGAACACCGCCTCGGCGAGGTAGCGGCCGAACTCGATCCCCGACTCTCGCTCCACGGTCTGGGCCAGCACGGTAAAGCCGTGGTTGGAATAGATCCGCCGGGCGCCGGGCGCGGCCAGCACGTGGTCGGAGTGCATCGCCAGACCCGACGCGTGCGCCAACAGGTGGCGGATCGTGGCACCGGGCGGGCCGGCGGCGGTGTCGAAGTCGACGACACCTTCTTCGATGGCGACGTGCACGGCGCGGGCCACCAATGGCTTGGTCACCGACGCCAGCTCGAACACCCGCTCGGTGTCGCCGCGGCTGGCCAGTACTCCGTCGGGTCCGATCACCGCAGCGGCGGCAGCCGGGACCGGCCAGTCGTCAACAGCGTCGAGAGCGGCCATCAGGTCGGGGCGCGTCACTTCCTGGCGATGTAGTAGTTGTTGATCGGATCGGACTCGATCTCGACCACCCGCACGTCGTCAAACCCGGCGTCGGTCAGCATCGACGTGGCCAGCTGCATTCCCCAGGCGGCGCCCAGCCCGGCGCCCTCGGCCGCCAGCGACACCGTCATGCAGTGCATCAACGAGGTCGTGTAGAGGTAGGTGCTCATCGGAACGCCGACGTTGTCCTCGAGCTGGCTCGATGCCTTGATGTCGGCCATCAGCAGAACACCACCGGGCCGCAGCGCGCGGTAGATGTTCTCCAGCACCCGGTCCGGGTGGGCCTGATCGTGGATGGCATCGAACACGGTGATGACGTCGTAGGCGGCAATCTTGTCGAGCTCGGGCAGATTGTGGCCTTCGAACGTCGCGTTCGCCAGACCGAGGGCAGCCGCCTCCCGGATGCCGGCCGCAATGGCCTCATCGGAAAAGTCGATGCCGGTGAATCGGCTGGCCGGAAACGCCTGCGCCATCACGTTGATCGCGTGACCGCTGCCGCAGCCGAAATCGGCCACGTCGGCTCCGGACCTCAGGCGTTCGACAAGGCCGTCGACCAACGGCAACACCACGTCGACGAGCGCGTTGTCGAACACCACACCGCTCATCTCGGCCATCAGCGTGTGGAAGCGGGGAAACTCGCTATACGGCAGCCCGCCGCCGTCGCGGAAGCAGCCGATGAGCTTCTGTTCGACCTCGCTGAGCAGCGGAAGGAACAGGGCTACCAGGGCCAGATTGTCCGGTCCGGCCGCGCGGGTCAGCACGCCGGCGCGGTGGGCGGGCAACGAGTAGGTGGCCGTGTCGGCGTCGTAGTCGACGACGTGCCCGGTGGTCATGCCGCCCAGCCATTCTCGGACGTAGCGTTCGTTGAGGCCGGCGGCCCCGGCGATCTGCGCGCTGGTGGCGGGCGGAAGCCCGGCCATCGTGTCCAGCAGACCGGTCTGATGTCCAATGCTCAGCAGCAGCGCCAGACTGCCACCGTCGATGGCCGCGGCGATTCGTCCGCTGAATTCCTTGGCAGTCTCGGTGGCTTTGTCCGGGGTTTCGTCGAGTGCCGTCACGTTCAGCGACGCTACACCGGCTGCTAGCCCAGCGCCGCTACGCAGGCTCATGGGTGGACGGGCGGCTGCTGAGTGTATGGCGGCCATCAGTAGGTTGGAGGCCATGAGTCAGACAGTGCGCGGCGTGATTTCACGAAAGAAGGGCGAACCCGTCGAATTGGTGGACATCGTCGTCCCCGGTCCCGGCCCCGGTGAGGCCGTGGTCGACATCATCGCCTGCGGGGTGTGCCACACCGACCTGACCTACCGCGAGGGCGGTATCAACGACGAGTACCCATTTCTGCTCGGCCACGAGGCCGCCGGCACGGTCGAAGCGGTCGGACCGGGTGTCACCGCGGTCGAGCCGGGCGACTTCGTCGTCCTGAATTGGCGAGCCGTGTGCGGTCAGTGCCGGGCCTGCAAACGCGGCAGGCCGCAATATTGCTTCGACACCTTCAACGCCGAACAGAAGATGACGCTGACCGACGGCACGGAATTGACGCCGGCGCTGGGCATCGGGGCGTTTGCCGACAAGACGCTGGTGCACGCCGCTCAGTGCACCAAGGTCGATAGCGCTGCCGACCCGGCCGTCGCGGGCCTGCTGGGTTGTGGCGTGATGGCCGGGCTGGGTGCCGCGATCAACACCGGCGCGGTCGACCGTGACGACACCGTCGCGGTGATCGGCTGCGGCGGCGTCGGCGATGCCGCGATCGCCGGTGCCGCGCTGGTCGGGGCCAAGCGGATCATCGCGGTCGATACCGACAACACGAAACTGGACTGGGCCCGCAAGTTCGGTGCCACCCACACCATCAACGCCCGCGAACTCGACGTGGTCAAGACCATCCAGGACCTCACCGACGGCTTCGGCGTCAACGTGGCGATCGACGCCGTGGGCCGGCCCGAAACGTGGAAGCAAGCCTTCTACGCCCGCGACCTCGCCGGAACCGTTGTGCTGGTGGGTGTTCCGACCCCCGATATGCGCCTGGACATGCCGCTGCTGGACTTCTTCTCGCACGGCGGGTCGCTGAAGTCGTCGTGGTACGGCGATTGCCTGCCCGAACGCGACTTCCCCACGTTGATCGACCTCTACCTGCAGGGCCGGCTCCCGCTGCAGGAGTTCGTCTCCGAACGCATCGGTCTCGGCAGCGTCGAGGAGGCATTCCACAAAATGCACGGCGGCAAGGTGCTGCGTTCGGTGGTGATGCTGTGATGGCCCCCATCGAGCGAGTCGTCACCCACGGAACCTTCGAACTCGACGGCGGCAGTTGGGAAGTCGACAACAACATCTGGATCGTCGGCGACGACTCCGACGTCGTGGTGTTCGACGCCGCCCACACCGCCGAGCCGATCCTGGAGGCTGTCGGTGGCCGCAATGTGGTGGCGGTGGTATGCACACACGGCCACAACGACCACGTCACGGTGGCTCCCGAGCTCGGTGCGGCCCTCGACACACCGGTGCTGCTTCATCCCGGCGACGACATGCTGTGGCGAATGACCCACCCGGACAAGGACTTTCGCACTATCTCCGACGGGGACACGCTCAGGGTCGCCGGCACCGAGTTGCACGCGCTGCACACCCCGGGTCACTCCCCCGGATCGGTGTGCTGGTATGCCCCCGAGTTGGGGCCCGGAACCGGCATAGTGTTCAGCGGCGACACCCTGTTCTCCGGCGGCCCGGGTGCGACGGGACGCTCCTTCTCCGACTTCCCGACGATCCTGCGGTCGATCTCTGACCGGCTCGGCACCTTGCCCGGCGACACCGTCGTCCACACCGGCCACGGCGACAGCACCACCATCGGCGACGAGATCATCCACTACGAGGAATGGGTGGCGCGAGGACACTAGGACTTCTTGACCGCGAGCGACCGCAAAATGCCAGCCGTACCGGCGTGTCGCTGTACAGACACGCGCCCTCGCAAGCCAGCGGTGCGCCCAGCTCGGCAGGCCGAGGCTCAGTACCCCTCGAGGATCCGGCGCTTCTCGGTCGCGAACTCCTGCTCGGTCAACGCACCGGAATCCCGCAGCGCCGCCAGCGTCTTCAGTCGCTCGAGGCGGACCCCCTCGTCGGATGGTTCACCGGCCACAGCGGTCGGCACCACCGGCACCACCGGCACCACCGGTGAGACGGTCGCCATCACCGCCTTGCGCCGGGTGCGAGTCAACCACCGCCCCGACCAAACCGCGCCAATCAGGCCCACAACAAAGGCGGCAGCGAACAACCACACCAGAAAGCCGTAGGAACTCTTGTGGCCGAAGGCCAGTCGCGGGTCGATGAATCCGTTGACTTGGCCGTCAGTCGTGATGTTGTAGGTGCCGTTGGCGGGGATCTGAGCCACCCACACCCGCACATGCGCGTCATTGTTGACCGTCGTTGTGCTGCCGATGCTTTCGGTCACCACCGGCTGTGCCACACCGTCGGGCGGCGCGATGGTGACACCCAGCGGCGGCACCGGCAGGCCGCGACTGGGGCCGCTGATCACCACGGTGTGCAGGCTGATCGTGACTTCACCGGCGGGCAGGTACAGGCTGCCCGACCCGGGGATCGGCACCTCGCCGTAGGCGTTGTACTTGTCCAGAAAGAAGGTGTTGAGCACCAGGGTGACGATGAAGCCGCCCACCGACACAACCATGATCGCGATGGCAGCGGCCAGCGAAACCTTTGCGAGCCGTCTGCTGCTCATCCACGCAGTGTGTCATTGCGAGCCAGGCGTTGCCACCGCAAGAGTGCGGACCCGACAGCACCGCCCAGGATGACAAACGCCAGCACCGGTACCCAGTCTCCCCGCCGTTGGTACAGCGTGGCATTGGCGTCCAACGGCACGCTGACCATGACCACACCCCGGAAGCCCGACGGGCACCATGCCAGCCGGCGTCCCCTGGCATCGAAGGCCGAGCTGTCGCCGGACAGTCCGACATGCACCGCGGGGCGGCCGACTTCGACGGCGCGCACCGCGGGTTGGGCGGCCAGCTGCGGCTGCGCCCAACTACCTTGGAATGACGAGGTGGAACTCTGATACACCAGCAGCTCGGCACCGAGCTGCGCCTCACGACGGGCAAGGTCGGAGAAGAGCGCTTCGTAGCTGACCAATGGTCCGATAAAGAGCGCGCCCGCGTGCAGCACCACCGGCCCAGTCCCCCGCTTCCGATCCTCGGCGGCGGCCTTACTGTGGCGGGTGATCCAGCCGAAAAGTGGTCGCAGCGGTACGTATTCGCCGAACGGCACTAACCGGGTTTTCTGGTAGCTGCTCAACGACCCGTGCTCTCCGATGAGCACCGCCGACTTGTAGATTCCCCCACCCGGTGCGGGTGCGTCGACGTTGACCAGCAGGTCGGCGCCCACCCGCCGCGACAGCTCCGTGAGCCGGGCCAGAACCTCCGGGTGGCCGGTGAGGTTCTGCCCCACGCTGCTTTCGCCCCACACCACCAAGTCCGGCCGCTGGCCCTCGAGCGTCGCGGTCAGCGCCTCACCGGCCGCCTCACGGGCGACGGAGTCGGCGATATCGCCGGGCTGCACCAGCGCCACGCGCACCGTCGGACCGCGAGCCGGTGCCGGGCCCAGCAGATAACAGGCCGGGCCGATCGCCGCGCACACCGCCAGGCAGACCAGCGCGCCGAGTCGGCCGGCCATATCCCGGTGCACGATCACGCCGACGAGAGCGACATTGGCCGCAACCACAAGGAAACTCGTCAGCCACACTCCACCCAGTGACGCCGACGCCAGCGTGACGGGCTCGTTGGATTGCGATGCACCCAGCGACGCCCACGGGCCACCCAACGAGGGCCGGGACCGCACCACTTCGGCCGCCACCCACGCGCTGGGCAACACCACCATGGCGGCACCCGTTCGCCCGATGCTGACGGGCGCCGACAGCAACCGATGCGCCGACCACCCCCACGGCAGCCATAGTGCACCCAGGCCGATGGCCAATACCACCAGCAGCGGGCCGATGCTGGGCGCCAGCCAGTACTGGGTGGCCAGCACAAACCCGCCTAAACCGCAGCACGCCCGCACGGACGCGTCCCACGGCGTCGGCGCGGCGCGCACCAGCAAGAGCAGCGGGACCACGCCGAACCAGGCCAGCCACCACCACGACGGCGCGGGGAAGGCCAATGCGGGTAGCGCACCGACGACCAACGCCCCTACCCAACCAGGGATGCGTCGCGGCATGCTGTCCAGAATGCCGCTCGATTCGGGGCGCAGACTAGGACCCGGGCTCATATCGATAAGGAGTGATACGCATGGCTAGCAATCTTGTCGCCACCGTGCCCGATCTGTCGGGGAAGCTGGTAGTCATCACCGGCGCCAACAGCGGTCTGGGCTTCGGGCTCACCCGGCGGCTGTCGGCCGCCGGGGCCGACGTCGTCATGGCGATCCGCAATCGCGCCAAGGGTGAGGCGGCGATCGACGAAATCCGCACCACGGTTCCCGACGCCAAACTGACCATCAAATCACTCGACCTGTCGTCGCTGGCCGCCGTCGCCGCATTAGGCGAACAACTCAACGCCGAGGGCCGCCCGATCGACATCCTGATCAACAACGCCGGCGTCATGACGCCACCGCAACGCGACACCACCACCGACGGTTTCGAATTGCAGTTCGGCAGCAACCATCTCGGCCACTTCGCGCTGACCGCACACCTGCTGCCGTTGTTGCGCGCCGCCCAAGGCGCGCGCGTCGTCTCGCTGAGCAGCCTGGCGGCCCGCTTCGGCAGAATTCACTTCGACGATCCGCAATTCGAGAAGTCCTACTCGGCGATGTCGGCCTATGGCCAGTCGAAGCTGGCCGTGCTGATGTTCGCCCGCGAGCTGGATCGCCGCAGCCGCGAAGCGGGCTGGGGCATCGTGTCCAATGCCGCGCACCCCGGCCTGACCATTACCAACCTGCAGATCAGTGGACCTTCGCACGGCCGCGGAAAGCCCTCACTCATGGAGCGCTTGTACAAGGCGTCATGGCGTTGGGCGCCGTTCATGTGGCAGGAGATCCCCGACGGGATCCTGCCGGCGCTGTACGCGGCCGCCGCACCGCAGGCCCAGGGCGGCGTGTTCTACGGGCCCCTCGGCCTGGAGATCGCCGGCGGCAGTGTGAGGCTGGCCCATGTGCCCGCCCGTGCCCGCAACGACGCCGACTGCCGGCGACTCTGGGAGCTTTCCGAGCAGCTCACCGGTGTCAGCTACCCGAAGCCGAACTGACAACTACCCCAGCGATTATCGTTGGTCCATGCGGCCTGAGCCTCGGATGTCTGAATCGAGCATTGTGGTCCGGCCGGAGCCGACGTCCCCCCAATCGTCGCGACTGCAGGCCGCCGGCTTGGCGCCGGCCATCGCGCTGTTCGAACGGGCCGCCGAGCAGGTGCCGCTGCCCAAACCCCCACAGCCGATCGTCATCGCCGATTACGGCGCCGCCAACGGGCACAATTCGCTCAAGCCGCTGTCGGCGGCCATCGCGGTGCTGCGTCGGCGCACCCGTCACGATCACGCAATCCTGGTCGCGCACACCGATGTACCCGATAACGATTTCACGGCGCTGTTTAGCACCCTGGCCGACGACCCGGACAGCTACCTGCACACCGACACAGCGAGTTTCGCCTCGGCGATCGGCCGGTCCTTTTATGACCAGATCGTGCCGTCCAAGACGGTCAGCCTCGGCTGGACGTCGTGGGCAACGCAGTGGCTGAGCCGAATCCCCTGCGAGGTGAACGATCACGTGCACGTCGCCTACAGCAACGACGACGCGGCCCGGGCGGCATACGCCCGCCAGGCGGCCATCGACTGGCACAACTTCGTGGCGTTCCGCGGGCGCGAGTTGGCTCCTGAAGGGCAGCTGGTGGTACTGACCATGGCCGTCGACGAGGACGGGAAGTTCGGCTTTACGGCGTTGCTGGACGCCATCGTTGCGGCGCTGAATGATCAGGTACGCGACGGAATGCTGCGCCAGGATGAGGTGCGGCGCATGACGATTCCCACATTTGCCCGTAGCGAGAAGGACTTTCGCGCTCCGTTTGCCCCGAGCGGGCGGTTCGAAGGCTTGACGATTGATCACCTCGAGATGTTCAACGCCGAGGATCGATTCTGGGCGCGGTTCCAAATAGACGATGACGCGGAAGCCTTCGGTACGCAGTGGGCGGCATTCGCGAGGGCCGCGCTGTTGCCCACTCTGGTGGGCGGGCTGGACGGCGGGGTCCACGACCCGCGTGCGGCCGAATTCGTCGAGCAACTCGAAAGCGCCGTCGCGACACGCCTGTCAAGCGCACCCGAGCCGATGCGGATTCCGCTCGCCCTGGTGGTGCTGGTCAAACGCGAAAGACCGCGCTCATGAGAGTTTCGACACAACGCCGCAGCGGGTAACCCCCGGGGAATGGTCGAGTCTGCGACTACAAGGGGGTGGACGCATGAGCGTGCTGAACGACGACGCGGCTGATCAGGGCGACGATCCCAGAAACAAGCGGCCGCCGAGATGATGACGGCCTACCAGAACAGGCCCACCATCGTGCTGCCCGGCTTCAGCGGAATGGTCTCGGGCACGTCGGTCAACGATTGGCTCGACGAGGACGGCAACCCGAAATACCGAGTCCCTGACGGCGCCGGCTCGGACGACACATCCGCGGCCGACCCCGCCCACGAAGACGAAGCCAGGAAAGACCAAATCGAAAAGGGCAAAGCACTCAACGTCGAACTCGCCAAAGCCGCGGCCGACGAGAAAAAGGCGAAAAGCGTTGAGCTGAGCGTTATCTGACGGTTCAGTGGGGGGCCAATTGACCGATACCGTCGATGCCTAAGCTGCCTGCGATTCCCTGAATGATCTGGTTGACCCGGTCCAGCCCGGGGATGGGTTCGTCGATCCCGGGGATGGGCGGCAGGGGCGGAATCTCCGGGGCCCGCGGGATCACCGGGGCTGCGGGTGCGGCCACGGCGGGTGGGGCCGCCTGGTGACTGGCGCGGGGCGTCGGTGCCTCTGCGGTGGCGGACGGGTTGGTAGCGGTCGACGGCAGGGGAGCCGGCTGCGTCGGGGGCGGGGGCTGGGCGGTTGCGCCGTTGGCAGGCGACGGGGTTGGCGCAGTTGTGCTCACGCCCGGCGGCAAAGGCGTGGCCGATTTGTTCGCTGAGCTCAGCCCGATCGCCACCGCGGTGCCCACGAGCAGCACCGCCACTGCCGTACCGATGACCGCCACCGCCGGCGGCCGATACCAGCGTTTGACTGGGGTTTTACGCTTCGGACTCGAAACTGCAGTGGACGCGGGATGCGCCGCGGTGTCGGCAGAGCCGCCGTCAGACTTTTCGTCGGTCTGCGACCAGGCCAGCGCGGGCATCGAACCCGACGCCGGGGCCGCCGGCGGCGCCTGGACCGTCGCGGTCGCGCCCGGCCGGGGAGCCGAAGCGGGCGGCAGGCCCGCCCGCGCCGTCGCGGTGGCGGGTGCAGCGTCCGCCGACACCGTTGCACTGGTCTCGCCGGGGCCGCGCGCCGCCCGCAATGCAGCGCCGATGGCTGACGTCAATTGCGGGCGCGGCGTCGTGACGACCGGAACGCGCAGATGCTGCGAGAGCATGGTGGTGACCGCGGGGATGTTCGCTCCACCACCCGCCGAAACCACCGCGACCAGATCCCGGATTCCGTTGTGCGCCAACGTTTCATCCAACACCGCAACAAAATTGGTCAGCGCTGCGCGGATCGCGTCGTCAAGTTCGTGGCGCGTGAGCTGGATTTCGCCGCGCGTCCCCGTCAGCCCGTCGGTGAGCGTGGCCACCGTGCTTGCGGACAGCTGCTCCTTGGCGTTTCGGCATCCGGCCCGCAGCCGGCTCAGCGAGCCGATTGCCGCGGTGCCCGATGGGTCGAATGAAGCGGTGCTGGGCATGTTGGCGATGACGGTGGTCAAGAGCGCCTGATCAATCAGCTGGCCGGAGAACTCGTGGTGCCGCACGGTCGGGGCCAGCGCGTGATAGTCACCGGCGGCGTCCATCAACGTGATGTTGGTGCCGCTGCCGCCGAAATCGCACACCGCCACGGTTCCACGGGGTGGTATGCCCGGATTGGCCCGCACGGCAAGTAGTGTCGCCGCGGCGTCGGGAATCAGCAGCAGCGGCCGCGCACTGTTGGACCATTCAGGCACTCCGCTCAGCGCGGCGCCCAGCGCGTCCACCACCTGCGCTGTCCAGTGGGCGGGGTAGGTCACCGCGACGTTGTCGGGCAGGGCACCCCCGCCGGTGGCGGCGTAGGCCAGCGCACGCAACCCGTCGGCGATCAACGCCTCGCTGCGGTGGACCGAGCCGTCGGCCGCCACGACTCCGCGCGGGTCTAGAACCCGATTCACGAAGTCGGTGATGACGAGGCCGGGCCGGTCGAGCCCGGGGTTTTCCGACGGCACGCCGACCTCCGGCGGACGCTCCCAATACAGCGTCAGCACTGGCTTGCGGGTGATGGCGCGGTCGGCGGTTACGGCGGCCAGGTTGGTGGCACCAATCGATAAGCCCAGCGCGGGTCCAGCTCCGTCGAGCATGTTCCCAGCCGCACGCATCACGCAATTGTGCCCTGAAAACCTATAGCCAATCTCAGCGGATGCTAGGTGCCCGCTGTGTATGGGTGCCCGCTGTGTATGGGTGCCCGCTGTGTATGGCTCGTGCCTGTACAGAAGAAGCCGTGATTGCGTCACGCTAGCCAATTGGCTAGCCTCCGGCCGTAGCCGATCGGCTAGCCACTGCTAGGGACGTTGGAGCCATGGAAACAGTCCGCAGCTTCTGTCGCGTCTGCACGTCCGTGTGCGGCATCGACGTCGACGGGGACGAGGTGATCCGCGTCCGCGGGGATCAGGACCACCCGTTCTCGCGGGGTCACACCTGCGCAAAGGGTCGTGCCCTGCCGCTGTTGCATCACCACCCTGATCGCCACCGCTGCTTGTCGATCAGCTCACTGCCCTTCAGCCACCCGCGCCACTGGTGATGGTGCCACGCCGGCAGCGCAAGAAGCTGAATGGACAGCTCGATTTCCTCGGTGAACCCGCCGAGATCCTCATCCATTCCGATGACGGCGCCGCTGCGGATGTCGTGAGCGGCCAACGGGTGACCGTTCGCAGCGCCAACGGAGAATTGACCGGCATTGCCAAGCTCGATGACTCGATCCGGCGCGGAGCGGTGTCAATTCCGCACGGCCACCACGAGGCCAACGTCAATCGCCTGACCAACAAGGACGACATCGATCGGGTGCCGGGGATGGTGCGCTATTCCGGCATTCCTGTCAGCCTGCACCTGGCGTGATTCAGTCCACGGAGCCGTGCAAGCGCAGAGCGGGTCAGCGAATGTTGCCGGCACCGGCGATCAGCGGAAGGTCGAGCGGGGTGACCCAACCCGGCCGCAAGTCGTTGACCGCCGGAACAGCATTGAGGGCCCGCATCCCGGTCGCCAGGCACCCGGCGGCGGCCGGGTCCCGCCCCGAGCCGTCGGTAAACCGGAACGCCGTTTCCTGGAAGATGCTCGGGGTCCCTTCGATGTCCACCCGATAGACGTCGTCGTCGTGGCCGGACGGCCAGTCGGGCGCGGCGTCGTGCCCAATGCGATTGACGTGTTCGAGTTGGATGCGCGTTTCGCCGTTGTAGATCCCGTTGATGGTGAACCGGACGGCGGCAACATGCCCGGGTTTGATCACGCCCTTCGCGGTGTTGCGCTCGGTGGGCGTCACCCACTTGTCCCAGGTGGTGGTGATCTCGTCGAGCATGATCCCGGCGGCGTGGGCGATCATCGGGACGGTGGCGCCCCACGCGAAGATCAACACGTCGCGGTTTTCCAGCATCGGGCTGTACTCGGGCTCCCGGCCGATGCCCATCTCGACTTCGTAGTCGCCCTCGTAGTTGGTGTAGTCCAGCAGCTCGGACGCCCGGACTCGGCGCACCTCCGAGCACAGTCCCATCAGCGTCATGGGAAACAGGTCGTTGGCGAATCCGGGGTCGATGCCGGTGGTGAAGCACGACGACTGCCCCAGCTCGCAGGCTTGGGTGATGGGCTCGATCCAGTTGGGCGGGTTGAGGTGCATGCTCGGCCATACCCACGGGGTCATCGCGGTCGAGCACACGTCGATGCCGGCCCGCAGGAAGCGGGTGATCAGCGAGATGTTCTCCTTGGCGTGCATCGCCGTCGGACCGTAGTGCACCAACGCGTCGGGTTTCAGCGCGATCAGGGCGTCGACTTCGTCGGTGGCGATGATGCCCACCGGCTCGGGCAGCCCGCAGATGTCGCCGACGTCGCGCCCGACCTTATCGGGGTTGCTGACGCCGACGCCCACCAACTCGAACGTCGGGTGCTTGACGATCTCGGCGATCACCATCTTGCCGACGAAGCCAGTGCCCCACACCACCACACGCTTTGCGCTGCGTTCTGCCATACCCACCTTCCGATCACCAGCCCCCGCTTCCCGGCTTCACACTAAGCGCGCGGCACGTGTAGCAGCCAGCATCTGGCACGTGCGAACGGTGACGTCGCAGGGAGCCGGACCGAGCCGGTCCCGCCCGCGCCTCGTAACGGGCCGGCCTGGCTCACCCGAAACGTGCGGGTGCTGTCGCTGGTGTCGCTGCTGCAAGATGCTGCCAGCGAGTTGCTGTACCCGCTGCTGCCGATTTATTTGACGACGGATTGGGGAAGGGGCTGCGCGGTGCGGTGCGCGACGCCTTATTGGTCGACGGCATAGAGCGGGCCCAGCGTGGTCGCGTGTTCGGGTTTCACCGCACGATGGACACGCTCGGCGCAGTCATTGGGCCGTTGCTCGGACTGGCCGGATACGAGTTGTTCAGCGTCGTCAACTTCCCTGACGCGCTGCTTTTATTGAGGCTCAAGCAGATCGGCTTTTCGGTCGTCGGCGTCATCTTGGCCTATGTCGGCTACAACGCGGTCTACGCGGTGACGAGCTTCCCGGCCGGGGTGCTTGCAGACCGTTTCGGTCGGCCGGTGACGTACGGGGTCGGGCTGGTGTTCTTCGCGGTCGGCTATCTCGGTCTGGGCATTACCACGGACACCGCGGTCGCATGGGGGCTGATCGTCGTGTACGGGCTGTTCACCGCCTGCTATGACGGCGTCGGGAAGGCGTGGATCTCAACGCTTGTCGGGACAGAGCTGCAGTCCAACGCCCAGGGCATCTACCAGGGTCTGAGCGGGTTCGCGGTGTTGGCCGCAGGGCTATGGGCCGGCTTCTTGTGGGGCGCCGACGGGCGGCTGCCATTGCTGATCTCGGGTGTGGTCGGCGCGGCGTTCGCTGTTGTTCTGCTCGGCGCCGCAATCCGTCGCTGAAGCACTCCAAACCGCTTCCGTACCGTCTTGCGTGGTGACACGATGGAAACCATGACCAGTCGTCTGCGCGGGCCCGCGGTCCTATTCGCTATCGGTATCGGGTTGTCGAACATGTGCGGCGGGACCGTCGCTGGTGTGGCGCACGCGAACGGCTTCCCTCAGATCCGCTACGAGGTGACCGGCAGCTCCCCGGTCGCCGAATACATTTCTTACCAAACCGACACCGGTCAGCAGCGTGCGGTCAATGCGAAACTGCCGTGGTCGACGCAGTTCACCGCTTTTGGCGGCCAAGTTTTCGTGATCAGCGCGCAGGGGCAAGGCACGATCTCCTGCAAGATCCTGGTCGACGGCCGATCGGTGAAAGATGCGACGGCGTCCGGGACACCCGCCAGGACCGTCTGTGCGCAGTAATCCATTCGGCCGAGCAGACGCAAACGATCCAGTGTCACCTCTTCAAGGACGAAGGAGGGTCTAGGTGAGCCTCAAGACGGGTATCGCAACGCGAACGAACGGGGCGCCACCGCCCGAGATCCCACTTGCCGATATCCATCTCGAATCCCTCGACTTCTGGGGTCTTGACGACGACTTTCGCGACGGCGCTTTCACCACCCTGCGCCGCGAGGCCCGGATCTCGTTCTGGCCCGCGATCGAGATGGAGGGGTTTGTGGCAGGCAACGGGTATTGGGCGCTCACCAAGCACGATGACGTTCACTACGCCAGCCGTCATCCGGAGATATTCAGCTCCAGCCCGAACATCACGATCAACGACAATACGCCGGAGATAGCCGAGTACTTCGGCTCGATGATCGTGCTCGACGATCCCCGGCACCAGCGGCTGCGCTCGATCGTCAGCCGGGCGTTCACCCCGAAAGTGGTGGCGCGCATCGAGGCGTCGGTGCGCGAGCGGGCCCGCCGGCTGGTTGCAGCGCTGATCGCCAATCATCCCAATGGAGAAGCCGATCTGGTCAGCGAGCTCGCCGGGCCGCTGCCGTTGCAGGTCATCTGCGACATGATGGGGATTCCGGAAGAGGATCATCAGCGGATCTTCCACTGGACCAACGTGATTCTCGGGTTCGGCGACCCCGACCTGGCGACCGATTACGAGGAGTTCCTTCAGGTTTCGATGGACATCGGCGCCTACGCCAGCGCGCTGGCGGAGGACCGCCGGGTCAATCACCACGACGATCTGACCACGAGCCTGGTGGAAGCCGACGTCGACGGCGAACGGCTGTCATCGTCGGAGATCGCGTCCTTTTTCATCCTGCTGGTGGTGGCCGGCAACGAGACGACGCGCAATGCGATCAGCCACGGCGTGCTGGCCCTGTCCCGCTACCCCGCCGAGCGGGACAAGTGGTGGTCCGATTTCGACCATCTGGCGCCCACGGCGGTCGAGGAGATCGTGCGCTGGGCCTCGCCGGTGGTCTACATGCGGCGCACGCTGACCCGGGATGTCAAGCTGGGCGGCACCAAGATGGCGGCCGGTGACAAGGCCGTGCTGTTTTACAACTCGGCCAACCGCGACGAGTCGACGTTCGCCAACCCCTGGCTTTTCGACGTGGCGCGCACCCCGAACCCGCATCTCGGCTTCGGCGGCGGAGGCGCGCATTTCTGCCTGGGCGCGAACCTGGCTCGGCGCGAGATCAGAGTCGCTTTCGACGAATTGCGCCGCGAAATACCCGACTTCGTCGCTACGGAGGAACCCGCGCGACTGCTGTCGCAATTCATTCACGGCATCAAGAGCCTGCCGGTCGCCTGGAATCCCCCGCGGTCATAGCTCACCCTTTCCCGCGAGGTGGGGCCACCTCCCTCCCGCGAGGTGGGGCCACCTCCCTCCCGCGAGCAGACGCAGAATCGCCCATTTCCACATGTAATTGGGCGATTCTGCGTCTGCTCACCGGACTGTATCGGAGGTTTACGATCACCACGTGAGCATTCCCGCGTCTCCCCCTCCCGCGGTGCTGGCCGCCCGCCAGAAACTCGTGCTCGACCACTTCCATGACGAGGTCCGCCACGCCTGGGACGACGTTTTGTCGACCTTCCCGCATCCGCGCTACGAGCTGATCCCGCAGATGGTCGTCCACGACGGTGAGGAGGCGGTGCGCGACTACTACACCTACACGCGGACCGCATTTCCCGATCAGGATCACGAGATCATCGCGCTGCGGCACAGCGCAGACGCGGTGATCGTCGAGTTCTGGCTGATGGGTACCCATCGCGGTCACCTGGGCAAGGTGCCGCCCACCGGCAGCCGGTTCCGGGTCCGCATGACCGCTTACTTCATATTCGACGACGCGGAAACGCTTGTCTGCGAACGCATTTATTTCGACACGTTGACCATGATCAAACAGCTCCTGGGCGGGCTGGACATGAAGAAGCCGGCGAACTGGTGGCTGGCCGCGCGCTGCGTGCGTGGGTTCCTGTCGATGTCGTCAGAAAAGCCGGACCCGGCACTGACCAATACCGTGCCGCCGGCCTTCGCCCAAGCGCGCTAAACCTGCCCTGGCTTCTGCGAATACGCTTCTCGTGGGCGCTCGGATGCCTAGACTCCACCGCTAAGTGATGGATCAAGGAGGCTGCGATGCGAGTCCCGGGCCTTCACGCGCTATGCGCGCTGACCGCGGTGTCATTGCTGGGCGCCTGCGCCACGAACGGCGTCCATGCCGGCACGACGGCACCACCACCGACAACGGCAACGGCAACCGCAAAGGCGGTCACCGCGCCTCCGGCGCCGCTGGGCTCGCGCACCGAGAAGTGGATCGACCTGCAGGTCGGCGATTGCGTGGCCGACCTTCCGCCGGCCGATCTAAGCCGGGTAACCGTCACCGTAGTCGATTGCGCCGCAGCCCATTTGGCGCAGGTGTATCTGCGCGCTCCGATGGCCGTTGACACCGCCATCACCGCGGTCGCCAATCGAGACTGCGCCGCCGGATTCACTCCTTACACCGGCCAATCCGTTGACGGCAGCCCATTTTCGATCACCTACCTCATCGACTCGAACCAGGATCGCACCGGGGCCAATCCCACCCCGAGCACCGTCATCTGCCTACTGCAGGCCGCCAACGATCAACCCCTGACCGGATCCGCGCATCGCTGACGCGTTAGCAGCCGAGTTGTTCGGCAAGGTCGAGGAAGTCAGCGGCGTTGATGTCGAATTCCTCTGAGTAGGCCACATCGGCTTCGCCGTCGACTCCGAACTCCAGCGGCCGCGCGACAAAGGCGGTCCGAAAACCCAGGCGGCTCGCGGCGCGGATGTCGTACTTGTGGCTTGCCACCATCATGATCTCGGCGGGGCCCAGACCCAAATAGGTTGCGGCCATCCGATAGATCGCCGGGTCGGGCTTGAACACCCCGGCCATCTCCGCGGCGAAGACGGCATCCCAGGGCAGCCCCGCTCGCTTGGAGATGCTGATTACCGTCGACACGTCGGCGTTCGACAGGGTGGCCAACGTGTACTCGGTTTTCAACCGAGCCAGCCCCGGCACCACATCCGGCCACGGCTTCAGCCGCCGCCAGGCCAAGGTGAGCTCCTCGCGTTCGGCATCCGACAAGCGGATGCCGCAGTCGTCCAGGACGGTGTCGAGCGCGTGCCGATACACCGAGTGCACCGAAACCCATCCGCTGTGGCGGCTCTGCGCAGCCTCCAAGACCGCGAAGTAGCCTGCGCGCCAACGCCGCACCACGTCGGACCAATCGACACCCTGATGGCGACCGGCGCTGATCCGCTGCGCCTCACCGCAGACGGTCGCATGAAAATCCGTCGCCGTGCCCTGCACGTCGAACAACAACGCCTTAACCACAGGCCTCATCATGCAACCCGCCGGGGTCATGAATCTACGATGTGCCTCGTGGCCGACAACACCGCCGCCGGCGCGCGTGACGCCGAGGGCGCAGAAGAGCGTGAACCCGACTACCGGTTCACCTTCGCCAACGAGCGCACGTTCCTGGCCTGGCAGCGCACCGCGCTGGGGTTGCTCGCCGCCGCGGTCGCCCTCGTACAACTAGTCCCGGAGCTGACGATCCCCGGCGCGCGCCGTGTGCTCGCCGTGGGGCTCGCGCTGCTGGCAATCCTCACCAGCGGCATGGGGCTGCTGCGCTGGCAGCAGGCCGATCGCGCCATGCGCCGCGGCGGCCCCTTGCCCCGTCACCCCTCACCGACCTACCTGGCGGTGGGTCTGACCCTGGTCGGCATCATCGCGCTCGGCTTGGTGATCGCCAAGGCGGTGATGAGTTGAGCGACTCGACGGTGACCGGCAATCCCCCGGATCGCGGGCTTCAGGCCGAACGGACCACGCTGTCCTGGACGCGCACGTCGTTCGCGTTTCTCGTCAACGGCGCCCTGCTGATGATCAGGAACCTGCACGGCTCCGTCAGGCCGGTGGCGTTGATCCCCGCCGTTTTGGCCGGCGCCGTGGCGCTGGGTACCTTCTTGATCGCCGTTCAACGCCAGCGAACGTTGCAGCGGCAGCCACTCCCGAAGCGGCTCACTCCCCACCGCCAGGTGCACATCATCGGGACGGCTGTGCTGCTGCTCATCCTCGTGACCATGGTGGCTCAGCTGGTCTAGGCAGGTTGTACAACTGCTCGCCCAGGAGGAGGGAACGTACCGACGGACGGGGTCCTACCGGCTTCCGCCGATCCCGGTCGACGACTGGACACTTGATGCGATGAAGGGGCGGGGCCTCCGCTCCTCGTGACGTTCCCGGCGGATGCTGGGGGTGTTCACTTTCACGAATCATGGGAGGCCCCTATGAACGAGTATGACGGCAAGCAGTTCGTCGGGATCGATCTGCATCGGCAGCGGTCGGTGATCGTGCGCCAGGCCGAGTCCGGTGAGCAGCTCTCGGCGGTACGGATCGTCAACGACCCGGTCGCGTTGGGACTGCAACTCGAGGACGCTGGCGCAGACCCCGAGGTGGTGCTCGAAGCAACGTACGGGTGGTATTGGGCGGTCGATGTGCTGCAAGCCCACGGAGCGCGAGTGCATCTGGCACACCCGTTGGGAGTCAAAGGGTTTCGGTACCGGCGAGTGAAAAACGATGTGCGCGACGCCGGTGATCTGGCCGATCTGCTGCGGATGGGCCGACTGCCCGAGGCCTGGATCGCACCACCGGCGACACGCGAGTTACGGGAGCTGGTGCGCTATCGGGCCAAGCTGGTGGCGATCCGATCCGGACTCAAAGCCCAGGTCCATGCCGTACTGGCCAAAGCCGGCGTGTTGATCGCGGTGTCGGATCTGTTCGGAGTCGGTGGTCGAAAACGACTGGCCAAGGTGGCACTGGCTGACGCCTACGCCCAGCGGGTCCGCTCGTTGCTGGAACTGATCGATGTCCTCGATGGCCATGAGGCGCGGTTTGCCGCGTTGATCACCAAACGGCTCGACGCTGACCGCGGCTATCAAGCCATCCAGCAGGTGCCCGGGATCGGACCGACACTGGCGGCGGTGTTCGTCGCCGAGATCGGTGACGCCCAACGCTTCACTGGCCCAGCCCAACTGTGCTCCTGGGCCGGGCTGACCCCGCGCCACCGCGAGTCCGACGCTGTCGTGCATCGCGGGCATATCACCAAACAGGGCTCGAAACTGGTCCGTTGGGCGGCCATCGAGGCGGTGCAGCGTCACCCCACGACGGCCAAGATCGCCGCCGATAAAGACCGTATCGAAGCCCGCCGCGGCAAAAACATCGCCAAGGTTGCCGCGGCACGCAAACTGCTCACGCTGGTCTACTACGGGTTGCGCGACGGCCATATCCGCGCGCTCGACCGAGACAAGGCAGCGTGAGCACTCCGGACGCAACCCGTGCGCGGCCGCTTTTTTGTCTGACCCCCAATCGGCGTGGTCGCCCACTTGATTGACCCCACGTGTTGCTACCGCACCGCTCCATGCCCACACCAGCTGGGCGAAGGGATGACCGGCAGCCGGAAAAGTCCGGCCCTGCCCCAACGTATCTGCACCATCACTGCTTTGGAGAAGGCCCACAACCAAACCCAAATCCCCGAAACCCGCTGATCTTCCGAGCTCCGCCGACAGCATGCTTCGGGTAAGGCCCGGCATCAAGACCGTTCGTCCTCGCTACGCTGCGGGCGCTCCGTCTTGACCCCAGCCCTTACCCGACGTCGCCCACACGGAGGCCGAAAACCAGCAAAACAACTGGTCGATAACCAGTTGACAGGCCCCCGCCCCTTCAGGGATGACACATTGACGGATCGCATCGCCGAGGTGCGTCAACTTTATCTGGACACACTGGCCGACTGGCCGACGGACGTACCGCCCGAAGCCGATCGGTACGAGGCCGACAAGACAGCGGCCGTAGCCCTGGTGGAACAGGCCAGCGCCGACCACGCCGCTAATGGATCTCGGTCGAGGCCGGAGTCGGGCCACTGCCCGGCTATTGCGTCACCCCGGCAGCAGCGTTCGGAGCGATCTGCCGCAATTCTTCGGCCAGCGTGTTGATCTCATTGCGCAGTTCGTCGATATGGGTAGCGGTGGCCACCTGATTCGCGGTATCGGTTTCCGACACACGCTGCACGATCCACGAGGCCAGCGACGCGGTGACCACACCGATCAGGCTGATGCCGCCGATCATCAATAGTGCGGCGATCACCCGACCCGGAACGGTGACCGGATACAGGTCGCCGTAGCCGACCGTCGTCACGGTGGTGACGGCCCACCACACGGCCTTTCCCAGGGAGGTGATGGTGGCCCCAGGGTGGCCGCGTTCCTCGGCGAGGATGGCCAGCGACGACACGTAGATCAACAGGAGGACGGCTGAGATGGTGTAGATCAGGATGCGGCCGCGGACGGCATCGCCAACGGCCTTCTGCAGCGCTCCGAACACCACAACCACCCGTAGCAGTCGCAGCGGTCCCATGAACGGAAGCGCGACAATAAGCAGGTCGAACAGGTGGTGGAAGAACCAGTGTCGCCGGTTGGACGCCAATTTCAGGCGAAACGATGTAGTCGACGACAAATACGCTCCAGGTGCCCCACGTCGCCGCCCACAGAACGCGCGGGTCTGCGAAGTGTGGTCGGCCGAGCACCTGCACCGTATATACGGCCAGGTAGCCAATAGCGACCATGGCCAACGGCCACGCAGCGCGTTGCTCCCAGATTTCTTCTTTAGTTCGCTTCGTCACGCAGCTGGCCTCCGAACTCGATCACGCCTTTGTGGCGGGTTCGGGGTAGCTGGCTAGCACCCGCCGGCGGCACCGCACGGACCCATGCGTCGTAAAGCCGGAAGCCAAACCGGGCCTGGACGAAGTGCCGTCGCCACACCAGAACCCCCGCCATCCGAACACTGACCCTAAGGTTCCCCGGATAGCTCGGAGTTATGCCTTAGCGCTCGGGGCGCCTTGCCGTGGGGCGGCCCCGATTGCTGTCAACGGGGCCTGAACGTCTGCTAGCCGGTCGAGGCTTTGGAGTTCAGATAGGTGACTATGCCCTGGGTGACCGCGGCGGCATACCGTGCCCGACCGTCCGCGCTTTGCATCCGCGCGGCGTCGTCCGGATTCTTCATATTGCCGAGTTCGACGAGGACTGCCGGGTACTGGGCCAGGTTCAGCCCGGCGAGGTCGTCCCGGCCGTACAGACCGTTCGAACCGATATAGGTCGCCGGCTGAAAGCCCGACTGCGCCAAGGCATCCCGCATGGTGTGCGCCAGCTGCACAGCAGGGCCGGCTTGCACGTCGTTCAACGGCGGGCTGGAGTAGTTCACGTGGAATCCCGTGCCGGATGCGGGTCCGCCGTCGGCGTGGATGCTCACGATCGCGTCGGGGCGCATCGCGTTGGCCAGTGCTGCGCGTTGGTCGATGCAGGGGCCAACGGAGTTGTCGCTCTCCCGCGACAACTGGGTGTGAACGCCCATTTGGTTGAGCGCATCATTGATCAGCGCTACGACCGCCCAGGTGAACGCGTGCTCGGGGTAGCCGTCGTTGGCGGCGGTACCGGAGGTGTTGCACTGCTTGGTGCCGCCCCGCCCATTGGGGACTTGCTGAGATATGGAGGCATCGTTTACGGCGTTGTGGCCGGGGTCGAGGAAGACGGCCGTTCCGGCGATGCTGGCGGTCGCGCGTGGGGCGGGCAGCAACCCGCTGGCGCTGAGTATTGCCGGCGCGACACCGGCGTATTTCAAGACATCGCGCCGCGAAACGGATCGCAACCGACCAGGCCGATCACTCACCGCGCGATGGTAGCAATCGGCCCGCTAACGCCGCCGGTTGAGCCGCTTTACCTGATCCCTCGCCGGATGGAGGTAGTGCATGAGTTCGGCACCTTCGAGGCCGTAAATCCCGCGATCGTCGCCCCGCAACACCCAGTTTTGCTGCTGCGAAAAATCGGCCGCCGAGCAGACGCAGAATCGCACTTCGCGGACCTCTCGCGTGCGATTCTGTGTCTGCTCGCCAGGCGGGGCCGCGTGCGGGGGCCCCTTGCTACCACTACAATCGTAGTGGTAGCGTCCCGGCATGGCCTCATCACTGCCCTCAACGCGCCAACCGTCGCTGTGGGCGACATATCGCCGGCACGGCTACTTCTTCCGTGAGTCGGCGATGCTCACCATCGCACTGGGGTTCTGCTTGCACGTGTACCGGGTGATCTTCGGCGACGAGCAGACATTGCGGGTGGTGATGACACCGGCGACCGACAAGGTGCTCCTCGTGCCGATGACGTATGCGGCGATCACCGGAATCCTGTTGTGGCACCGGGTGAAATTCGCCAACGCCCCGCACCGGATCTTCTTCACGATGTCGCTCGTGTACATCGCAGCCAGCGTGCCGCTGCACATCTTTTTCGGTGTGATCCGTGGAGACGTCCACTTCTACTTTGATTTCTTCCCGATGTGGTTCAGCTACCTGCTGTTCCCGTTCTACGCGGCGCTGCTGATCATGTTTGGTCGGTTGCGCTATCGGACCTGATGCCGCCCAATGCTGAACGGCGAGCGCGGATCCTCGATGCCGCTCTCGAGATCCTCGCCGACACCGGCATCGGCGGCGTAACCCATCGGCAAGTCGATGACCGCGCCGGGCTGCCCGCCGGCACCACCTCGAATTACTTCCGCACCCGGCTGGCCCTACTGGAAGCCACCGCCGCGCACACTGTTGACCTGCATTGGCAACACGTCGATGCCTTGCAGACCGCCGTTGGCCAACCATTGACCCGCGACGGACTTGTTGCCTTGTTGGCCCGGATGATCTTTGACCCCGACGACCAATTTCGTCGCCGCACCCTGGCCCGCTTCGAGTTGTTCATGGAAGGGACTCGGCGAAAAGAACTGCAGCCATTCCTCAAAACCCTGCAGGCCGCGGCGATGAAGTCTGCCAGCCTCATCCTGGAGGCCGCCGGCTTCACACCCACGCCCGAACAGGTCGGCGAACTCAGCCGGCTTCTCAATGGTCTGGCGTTCAGCAGCCTCACGATCGCGCTGGATGCCCCAGGCGCCGACGATCCCATCGGTACGATCGACCGGCTACTGCGAGTGGTCCTGGAAACCTAGTCCCCAGCCAATAGACGCCCCGCCGGTATTTCCTTTTAGGACAGCGCTCTTGAACGTTTGACCTATTCGAAGCCCCGTCGCGGAAGCACCGCGGCCAACCGCCCATACTAAATAGTATGTTACGGTGACGACATGTCCGTCGTCGAGAGCCGCCCGGTGCACGGGATCACCGACGAATTCGTCGCCCGGCTGGCTGAGCGCGCCGAGGAGGCCGAAAGGCTGCGCCGCCTGCCCGCCGCAACGATCAGCGAGTTCAAGCAGACGGACCTGTTTCGACTGTTGCTCCCGGCCCGGTTCGGCGGTATCCAAGCCTCGTTTCCCGAACTGCTGGAACCGGTTCGGCGGATGGCACATGGATGCGCATCAAGTGCGTGGACTCTGGGTTTTTATGCACTGCACAACTGGATGCTGTCGCTGTTCGACCCGCGGGCGCAGGAGGAAGTGTTCGCCTCGGGGCCGGTGCTGGCACCGGCTCCCCTGGCCCCGACCGGCCGCGGCGTCCCCGCCGATGGCGGAGTGCGCCTGACGGGCAGGTGGTCGTGGGCGACGGGTGCGATGGACGCCGATTGGGTGATCGTCGGGGCGCTCATCGAGCGGCCGGACGGGATCGATCCGGCACTCGTGGTGGTGCCCGCCGACAAGGTCGAGGTCGCCGACACCTGGCAGACGGCCGGCATGCGGGGCACCGGTTCCCACGATGTCATCGTCACCGATGTTTTCGTCCCCGAGCACCGCATGGTCGCGGTGGCTGACATCTATGCCGGAACCGCGCCCGGCGCGCGGGCTTATGGGGTGCCGACCTACCGGTGGCCGATGGTCCCCGCGCTCGCCCTCGTGGCGGCCATGCCGGTACTCGGTGCCGCTGAACGGGTGACCGAACTGTTTGCAGAACGGCTGGGCGGCCGTGTGCTGGCGTATAGCGGTGTGGCGCAAAAAGATCAGCCCGCCGCCCAGATCCGGCTCGGCGATGCCAGGGTGCGGTTGCGCGCATTGCGGGCGCTGATCACCGAGACTGCCGCCGGTATCGAGCAGATCGTTGCCGGTGGCGAACGGGTGAGTCGAAGGGTGCGGGCCGAGGCGCGGCTGGCGGCCGCCCACACGGTGCACGACTGCCGGGCGATCATCGCCAATCTGCTGGAGGCATCGGGGGCGAGCGCCCAGTTCTTGTCCAACCCGTTGCAGCGCGCCAAGCGCGATGTGGACATTGCGGCCGGGCATGTCGTATTCGACTACGACACGGGTCGAGAGTTGGCCGGGGCGTTGGCGATTGGCGCGAAGATCTCTCCGATCGCGATGGTGTGAACGTTATCTCGGATCGGCCAGCATGAGGTCCAGGAGTCGTTCCCGTTGGGCCACCGATTGTGCCTGGGCGGCTGAGCCGGCGAGATGCAGGAGTCCAATTCCCGCCGCGAAAGTCAATTCGGCGCGCAGCTTGGCGTCGGCGGGACTGAAACCGTAGTCGCTGTATGCCTTTGTGACAGAGCGAAGCAGGCGTCGGTCGGCTGCGCGGATATTGGCGGCGGCGGCCGGATCCGTGCGCGCCCATTCGCGCATTGCGCGTTCGAGCATCCAGTGTTGGGGGCTGGTCAACGCAGTCATCATGGCGGACAACCGTTCTCGCGGTGGCAATGCGTCGAGTTCGGCCAGCGATTGACGGTCCTGCTGCAGGAACGTGTTCCACGATTCGACAAGCGCGGCCCGGTAGCTGTCCATGTCCTCGAAATGCCAGTAGAAGCTGCCGCGGGTGACACCGGCCTGCTGGCAGAGGCGTTCTACTTTCAGTGCGCGTACCCCCTGCTCGGCAAGCAGGGTGTAGCCCGCCTGCAGCCAGTCCTCGACCGACAGACGGGTCGACGGGGGCTTGCGCGCGGTCACACCTGAAGGTTACGGGTGGGGCGGTATGCGCATCGTTGTGGAGCTGTTAGGTGGCGGTGAACTGGCTCAGGTCGTAGATGCCAAGGCTTTTTTCGATGTCGGCGACTTTGTCGACCACCCCCTGAAAGCCGGCCTGGCCGAACCGCCGGTGCTCCTCGTCTTCAAAGGTCTCGGCCATGTCGCGAAACTCCTGAGCTGGTACCACATCGCGCAATGCAGGGAAAACGACGGTGTCTTCGCGCGCCTCGTGCGGCTCATACATCCGGATGAACGCTGACATGTCTTGCACCAGGGCTTCTCGCGCAGGCTGATCGGGTGTAGCCGCTCCGGTGGTCGCGGCGAGTAACCGGTCCGTGAGCACGCGGCCGCGTTGGTGCTGGGTACGCAATACGGTGATGATGTCGGTGAGTTTGGCTGCCTGCTCGAGCTTGGGGAATACGTACTGTTCTTCCAGTTGTTCGTGGTAGTCCTCAATGAAGCTTCGAATAATTCCCGCACCCGCGTTGAGCGCTTGAGCGGGACTCTGCTCACCGGCCTGCAGGCGACGGATCCCTTCTCGGTAGATCAACAAGACACGCTTGAGCACTCCGTGCTCGCGCATCAAGTCCTCGGGCGGAGTGACCGGCACTTCCTCTGCCGACGCGCCACGCTGGCCCGGACTGGGCTTGGGCTGCGAGTGACTGCACGCCGATAGGGCGATCACACCGGCTGCAGACATCGAGATCCCAAAAAGGTCACGCCGGCCCACGGTCGGCGGCATCTGTTCTGTCATGGTCACACCTTTCTTCACTGCGCCAATTATGTGATCGCTTCCCGGGCGTTCACTACGACGCCTACCGGTCGGCCTGGTCCAGGAACATCATCGACTTCTGCGGCCGCACCGGATACGCCCGCACGGCCATCGACGCCGGGGTTCCGATCGTGCCCATGGTGTCCATCAGAGCGCAAGAAAACGAGTTGTCCCTCGCTGCAGCATCCCTTCCGGGTACGGCGCGTGGAAAAGGCGCGCGTGGAAGGCCGCTTCTACCTGCCTAACGGCGCGGTGGTGTTGTCGTGCCACGGCACACCGGGCGCCCGGCGCCAGTTCCCGCTGCTCGGGCGGCGCGCCGCCGAAGAGCTCGGCCCGCGCGTCGTCGTCGTGGTGCGGCCGGGCTCTGGGCCTGTCCGATCCGCGCCCCTACGCCGCGATGGCCGATTGGGCCACCGACATGGCCGATGCGCTCGGTGCCGAGCGACTGGGTGTGGTGGGGTTACGAACATTCGGGTCTCGGCTCCCCAAGGGGGCATACGCCCGCAGCTCAGCTATGCACCGATTCATGAGTTGCTTCGATTCGCGCGGCGTGTTCAGGAAGTGAGATGGTCCCTCACCGTGCTCGTAGCGGCGCTTCACAGAAAGCTTTTCGCACAAGAGTTTCACCCACTGCTCCCGTGGAGGTGCCCGGCCACAACGGGAGGCGACGCGGACTTAATTCGCAAGCTGCGGTCACATCACAGTTCGAGGTGCAGCCGCAGTGCCTCGTCAAGCTCGGCAAGCTCAGCTGGAGGGACTCGGCCGATCCGGCGGCGCAGCCGCCCTGTCCCAACGGATCTGATCTGCTCGGCCTGCGCCTTTGAGTCGACTGCGAGGCCGGTGGTGGCGGCAGGCAAGAACACCTGAAATGGGTAGATCGTGGCGGTGTTGCTCGTGACCGGGACCACTGTGACCACCCCACGCCCGAGTCGGGTAGCGGTCGCGTTGGCCCGATCGTTGCTGACCACGACAGCCGGACGACTTTTTCTTGCCTCGCTACCGCGGGCAGGATCGAAGTCGACCTGCCATATCTCACCGCGCAGCATCACCAAACCCGTCGGCCGTGGCGTTCTCCCACACGTCGTCCTCACGCGCCGTCGACCACTCCGCCCAAGCGTTGCCATAGTCCTCTTCGAGGGCCGGGTAACGGAGCATGCGAATCGCTCGCTGTACGGCCGCTGAGCGCGACGGCAATCCCATCCGTTTGACGTACGCATCCAACACGCGAACATCTTCCTCGGACAGACTGACACTGAGCTTCATACCGTGATACTACCCCGGTAGGAGCTTGGTGGCACTTGATACAAGGCGGGCTGCGTAGTCGGGCCGAGTAGCACAAACGGGCTCAACCGACCCGTTCCGTCCCTAACGGCATCGTGATCACGAGCGCTTTGTTGATGCCGCACGCATCGCCGTCCCCTGATGTCTTGTCCACGCTGGCGAAGACCGTCGAACCTACTGTGACCCAGCATCTTTCGTGGACGCGGTAGGACCTGTAGATCTGATGCCCGGCCCGGGCGGCACCGTTTGGGGCAGGGCTCCCAGTTGGGGATGTCGTGCTTCACGACGTACTCGCTGCCGTCTATTGGCCACGTTCCGCGCTCCAGCCCAAGTCACTGCTGACCCGTCCGGTGCCTTCCACGGAGCCTTCACGTCGTGCTGATGGTTCCAGGAACTGCGGACACTGCCGCCACGAATAGTGCCGCCGTCGTGCGGCCGGTACCGCTGCGACCACTCCTTGTTCGGGGTGAATTCCTACCCAATAGACGGCGAACTCGAGGGTTTGCTTGAAACATGGGTGTAACGTGCGCACTCACTAGCCGCCAAATACCCGCTAACTCAGGCCTGCCTGCTTACACTGCCAAAGGATTATTAGGGTACCCTTAGCAGATATTTATTAGGGTCTCCTTAGCAGATATGAGGTGTCCGACGTGCCGACCGGGACCGATGACGATGAGGTCGTGGTGTCGTTCCACGACGAGGCCCTGCTGCTGGGCGGTGACCCTGCCGCAGTCGAGTCCTATCTGACGCGGCTGCGGGCGACCGCCGGGCAAGCCATGCGAGTCGCCGGGATCGACGGCGCCTCGCTCAGGAACGCGGCGAGCGGGCTCGCCGGGCTGGCCTCGCTACTGGCTGACACCGGCAAGTACGTGCAGCTGCATCGCGACAGCCTGAATGCGTTAAAGGACGTCAATCTCGTTCCCATCAGCGACGGCTTCTTTCGGATGATGACACGCGCTGAGGATGGCCAGTTGCTCGCACAACTTCAGTGGCGACCGACGGTGCTCGGCCCCGAAGCGATGGTGTCGGCGCAGATGATCGCGGTGCAGATGGCGTTGAGGTCCGCGGTTGCTCAGGTGGAAGACGCCGTCTGTCGCGTGGAAGACAAAGTCGAATTAGTGCTCGAAGTTGCCCGGGCACACCGCGCCGGCGACGTTCTGGGCAATAACCTGACGATCTCCCGGATGGTTGACTCACTGGAAAAGTACGGATCGCTACCCGATGCGTACTGGGATTCGGTCGCGGTTCTAGGGCCGGCGCTCAACGTCACCGTCGAGCAACTGCGCAACCATGTCAGGCGCGTCCTGGCGTCTTTCGATCACAACCTGCCCGTGCAGCAGCGCGCCGAGAAGCTGCGAAACGCGATCAACGACAACCGGCTCGGTGACGCTCTGAGCCTGCTGGTGATCGCGGAAGAATCGCTGCACAAATGGCAGCGTCTGAACCTCGCGCGAATCGAGTCGACGCAACCAGAGCAGCTGCTACGAGCGATCGATGAAGCTCGCGAGCTCGTCGATCATCATCTCCGCGAAGACATCTGCATCTACCGGACCGCGAAGGAAATACTGGACCGGTTCGCGAAGCCGGAGGTCCTTGACGGCTTCCGATTCTTAGCGGTGCGAGAGCTGGCCAAACAGCGCTTAGCCCTTCGCGAAGAGCTCGACAGTTTCGCCAAGGCCCGCCACCACCAGGTGGAGACATGGGAGGACTTCCATGTTCCGAGTGTGCTCGATGCTGCCATCGCCACCGTCGAAGCCGCCGCAACCACCACGAACCGCGTACTCGCGGTCGTCGGTCGAGGGCTCGTTTGCTTGGGCGCACAGCTAGCGGAGCCGTTACGGGGCAGACATACCGAAGAGGACTCTGAATGTCAGGCGGGCAGCGCGGGACTCGAGGAATCCGATCCGGCGTGCTGAACAAGCGGTGACGGTCGTCGACGCGCTTCGAGACGGCGCCGCCGCTGGCGTGGAGGCCGTCGCCGATTGCACCCCGCGTCGGTCCCTCCGGCCCCGTGCAATTCCGCGTCTGCTCGCGGTGGAACCGTCGCTTTGCTGCGATGTACGGGACCTGCGCCGAGTCCCGTGGTCAAAGTCGGCGCCGCCGGCCGCGTCGGCATCGGGCGTACCTGCGATGGCACTGTTCATCGAATGAGCCGTTTCCTCGACGCTGCGCCCCCGGCGCGTGGCGTCACGTCCGTCACACCAGTCACCGCTGGCGAACCATTATGCGAAATGCCCGCCTCCGAGCGACTTTTCAGCGACAAGCCGGTCGACCGGACCCCGTGAACTGGTCCAACGGAACGAGAGCCGTCCATCGCTGGGTACCGGTGGCAGCGTCGCGGGCTAGGTGGTGGCCGGGGCGCACTGCCCTAAAGCCCCAACGCCTGGGCCGTCGCCGTAGCCACATCACCTCGCAGATCCGAAATCGGCGGGCTGCCTCGCAGATGGATGGAGTTCGCGAGCAGAATTACGTAGGTGTCTGAGCGCGGGTCCAGCCAAAGCGAGGTCCCGGTAAAGCCTGTTTCGCCAAAGCTCCCGATGGGAAAGATCACTCCTCGCGGCGCGGAATAGGCCGTGTCGATATCCCAGCCAAAGCCAAACAGGTTCTGTCCCTTGATCGCCGGATAGTGCGGAGCGAGCAGCGGATCTGCTCTGTTTGGTGTCTGTGCGATGGCGTCTCGGGCGGCGGCGTTGGCTGCTCGGAGTTGTTGGGCGGTATGTCCGGGCTGTTCCGGAGTCGTCATCAACTCACACGTCGCTGGCTTCAGCGGAAACTTGCTCGGGCGGCCCGCAAGCCGGTCAAGCAGGGCCTGCGCATAGATGCTGACATCATGCGCCGTCGAGAACACACCGGCATGCCCGGCCACTCCCCCCATGCGGCGCGCCGTCGGATCGTGCACAGTGCCGCGAAGCAGGTAACCGAAGTCGGGATTCTTGCTCGGATCGGCGCCGCTTTCCTCATCACGTGCCGTTGGTGCGATGCGCGGCACCAGGCCGGTGCTCCAGGTGCCTGCAGGACAGGCGACCGGCGCGCGCCCCTCCGGCGCGGGAGCCCACGCAAGCGCGGCCCCCCTCATTGTGTGGGGATCACATGCTTTGGCCGGCGGAAGATAGCGGGTCTCTTCCATGCCGAGTGGCCCAAATACATTGTGCTGCACGTAAACGTCTTCAGCCTCGCCGCTGACTTTCTCGAGCAGCGCGCCAAGCAGAATGTAGTTGATGTCGGAATAGCGGAAAACCATACCGGGACCCGACTGCAGCGGCGTGGTGAGCGCACGATGGATGCCTTCTGTTTTATCGGCTCCGTCCAGTCCCCACGGATCCTGGAGGCTTACGTCTATCGGTTCGCCTGACGTCTGGGTCAGCAACATGCGAACCGTCACCTTGGCACGCTGGGGATCGTTCGCCGTGTTGAAGCCGGGCAGATACTTTTGCACGGGATCGTCGAAGCGGACCTTATCTTGTTCGTAAAGCTGCATGACCGTAGTCGCCGTTGCGAACCCCTTCGTCAACGACGCCATGTCGAAGATCGTGTCCTCGGTCATCGGCTCTGCAGGCGCGGGCGATCCATCGAGCCCCGGTTCGCCGGCAAGCTTGCGCGAGCCATAGGCGTGGTGGAAGGCGACCTTGCCGCCGTGCCCGATCACGACCACAGCACCTGGCAACCTCTGTGCCGCGATCGCATCGTTCATCAGCTTGGACACTGCTACGAAGTCAACTGTGGGAGCCGCATCGGGCCCCTGCGTCCCCGGCGCGCTCTCGCTTACTGCCGTGGGCGACGCTGTGTCCGTTGCTTGGCCGCGCGAGCAAGCCGCAGCAAGTGTGAGCAAAACGGTTCCAACAGCAATGGCTTTGCGCATAGGTGGCTTACTGGCCGGGGCTCGTAGACCGGTTCGGGATGGATAAGAGCCGTTGTCGATGGTTACTTGAGTCAGCGTAGCGAATCCGGGTGGATGGTCGCGCCCACCAGGCGGCTGTCAGTTGCTTGTCCAGGTTTGAGAATCGCTTGTGTTCGCGAAGGGCCCCGGCGTGCGGTAGGCGCGATGTTGTTCTCCTGCAGTGCTGATGTTGACCGCGCCGGTAGAGTTCGGTTCGTGAATTCGTCGTCGGTGATGGACGCGGCACTGACGACGACTTGCGCGCAGTTCGACGTGAGCAGGCCGCCATCCAGATCAACCGGTGGGCACCTCGATGTACCTCATCGGTCGGAAACGGCAACCTCGGCACGCACGATCCGGCCGTTGACCGACCCTGATCGTCGGGTCCAACCGCGAAGCAGGATATGGAACCGGAGCTGAGAGCACGCTGTTGTGTTGCCGGTGGCGGACCGGCGGGCATGATGCTGGGCTACCTACTGGCCCGGGCCGGGATCGACGTCATCGTGCTGGAAAAGCATGGTGATTTCCTGCGGGATTTCCGTGGCGACACCATCCACCCGTCAACCCTCGAGGTCATGAACGAGCTCGGGCTCTATGATCGGCTCCTGCAACGACGGCATCAACCGACGCCAACGCTGAATGCCCAATTCGGCACTTTCAAAACGTTAGTCGCCGATTTCCGCCACCTGCCGGTACGGGGAAAGTTCATTGCCATGATGCCGCAATGGGACTTCCTGGATTTCATCGCCAAAGAGGCACAACGCTATTCGTCTTTCCGATTGATGATGCAGGCCGAGGTCACGAACCTGATCGAGGAGAAGGGCCGCGTCGCCGGCGTCATCGTCGACACCCCCGACGGTGAGACGAAGATCCTCAGCGACCTGGTGGTCGGCTGCGACGGGCGGACCTCCACCGTGCGTGCCCAGGCGGGCCTGGACGTAATGAATATCGGGGCACCGATGGATGTTCTGTGGTTCAGGATGTCGCGCCTGCCCAGCGACCCTGAAGAATCGATGGGAAATTTCGGCCGGGGTGCCATCCTCGTGATGATCAACCGCGGCGACTATTGGCAATGCGGCCTTGTGATCGCCAAGAGCTCCCTGGAACAGGCGCGTAATCGCGGAGTTGAGTCATTCCGCGGGGAGATAGCGAAGATGGCGCCCTTCATGAAGGGCCGCACTCAGGAAATCACCGGCTTCGACGATCTGCGGCTGTTGACCGTCAGCGTCGACCGCCTCAAGCGATGGCATCGGCCTGGGTTGCTGTGCATCGGCGATGCCGCCCACGCCATGTCGCCGATCGGCGGAGTCGGTATCAACCTGGCGATCCAGGACGCGGTGGCCGCGGCTAATCTACTGGTCTCGCCGTTGCGTCGCGGCCAGGTGACTGACGCCGATCTGCACCGCGTGCAGGCACGGCGCGAATTGCCAACCCGCATTACTCAATCGGTGCAGGTGTTCCTCCAAAAGAACGTCATCACTGCCGTGTTGGGCAGCTCAGAACAGTTCAAGGCGCCGCTGCCGGTGCGTCTCATCGCGCGGTTGCCCTTGCTCGCCCGCCTTCCCGCGCGTCTGGTCGGCATGGGTTTCCGGCCAGAACATCCCGACCTGGCAGTGATTGACGGATCAGGGCAGTCTTAGTCGGCGAGCGCCAGCACCTCGTCGAACCCGTCGACGAGGCAGTCGTGGAACACGTCGAAGTCCGGAATCGCACCCGCATCGACGTTAATTCCCAGGGCACAGGAAAGCGTCGGTGTTCTGCATGAACTCGGTCACTGCATCCATATTGCGCCGAGATCGAGTCTTCGGCATCGATTCCGACAACGTCCCGAGCAGGAGTGTGGCCAAGTATTGCCGTGGAGAACGGCTGACCGCTTGCCTCACCGCGGGGTCGTACCAGTCGATCACCACCGACGTGTGCATCAGGCCAGGCACCGTCACCTGGTTACCCCGTGGTCGAAGGCCCGGTCGAGATCCTCACGGAACCGGCGGTGGTCGATCCGGACACCGGTGGCGGCCATCTCTCGATCTCCTCGGAGATAAAGGAACGCACGTCGGGGTTGGCGTCCAATCATCCCTTTCCGAGCGCGGATTGGATGCCCGCATACCCGAAGTCGTTGCCTTTCCAGAGCAGCGGCTCGCGTAGGTCGAACGCCAGCGGTATGCGCGCGGGATCCCGCGGAACACGGCAAGCAACGAGACGCTATCCGAAGGGGAAAGCCAGCAATGACTGAGCGATGGCGCCCAAGGAGTTGACCGCCGACATGTCTCGCTTTGTGAGAACCGGCATCGATCAGATCCCGTCTCAACTGATCTACACGTAGGGCCTCCTGGACACAGAGGGAGCAATTGGTCATACTTATGACTATGTCTGAAACCAGCTCACTCGCCGAGGTGAAGGCACATCTGTCGGAATTGGTAGCCCGTGTCGGCGAGCAGCACGAACGGATCACGGTGACGGTGCACGGACGCCCCGCGGCGGTCCTTCTTGCCGTCGACGATCTGGAGTCGCTCGAGGAAACCATTGCGGTGCTGTCCGACGCGACGGCGCTTCGAGCCCTTGGCGAGGCCGATGCCGAGCTAGCCCGGGGAGAAGGGGAGAACCAGGACACCCTGACCGCAGCGATGCAAGCACGCCGAGCTAGGACGTGACCGGCCGGCGCTACGAGCTGATAATCGTTCCTACCGCGAGAAAAAAACTGGCCGAACAACTTCCCGAATCTGTGGCGTTCGCTGCCTATGAGTTCATCATCGGTCCACTGCTCGACAATCCCCACCGCGTGGGCAAGCGGCTCCGACCGCCGTTGCATGATCGCCATAGCGCATGCCGCGGCACCTACCGCGTGATCTACAGAATCGACGACGAGCGGCGGGAAGTCATCGTCGTCGGCGTGTTCAGCCGCGCGGACGCATACCGTGCACGATGACGGCTCATAGCCGATTTCCATATCGGCGAGGCTCGGGGATCACGGGCTGATCTTGGTCTCGGCCATGCTTCGCCGAGGATGCTCTCCTCGATTGCGTCTGCCGGTACGCCTCGGGGATGTCTGATGGGCGCTCCGGAAGGCTGTGCGCGCCGGCCGCACGCTCGAGCGCTATCGACGAGATCACGCTGTGTCTGGCGCAGCAGCCGCTGCGTCGGCTGCAAAAGCTGCCGGGCGCTTCGACGAGTGATCCTTTTCTGTACGACGACTTGTTTTTGCACGACCACGTGTCGCGGTCGACGCTGCGGGCGTATGGCGACGCTATCGAACTCAAACCTGTCGTTGCAGAACGCCTTGCGCGACTTACTGGGCTGCCCAAGCCAGCGCTGGAGATCATGTGGGTCGACGACGTCCGGCGGATGAACAAGTTCCTCCATGCCGAGGTTCCCGACGTGGCGGGTCATCTGTTCGGTCGTGAGCGCACCGACCTCGCCGCCGTGCGGGGGCCGTTCAAGGAGGCGTACGGCCCGCACTGCTTCTACTGCGGCACCTATCTGCCGGTGAGCAATCCGGTCGATCATGTGCTGCCGTGGTCGCTGGTCGGTATCGACGGCCTGGCCAATCTGGTGCTGGCGTGTGCTCGCTGGTAACGGCGACAAAAATGGTGCGTTGCCGGCGGTGGCGATCGTCGACCGGATGCTGGAACCTGACCGAGAGGTGCTCGAGCAGATCGCATCTGCGATTCAGTGGCCGACGCAGCATGACCGGGTCGTGGCCGCGGCGCTCGGGCATTTGTCGCGTGCAGCCTCCAGGTGTGCCGACGTGGTCGAGGTACAAGCAGACCGAGCGGCTGGATATCAGCTTCCTGCCGTCATGGAGGTGAAGATCTAGTCCGCGGTCGGCGGCGATCCGATAAGCATGGCGAGCATCGCCATCTCGCGCGTGGACGGTTTGAAGGACGCTCGCCACGGAAGAAGCATGCCCCGGTTGTGATCTCCCACGTACTCGGCCGAAACCATGAACTCGCGCCTACACCGCGGACGAGGTTGCCGGGCACCCGGCCGGCAAGCCACGCAGCCGGGTTGCGTTCGTCTCGGTGCTCGTGCAGCGGCCGGTGTCACCAGGAATCGGGCGGATCCGGTTATTACATCGGTGCTTCGACGACGAATCCCAAGTCGGCGGCCGCTGTCGCCATGCGGTTGTCGTACGTGACAAGTACGCGCAGCTCAGTTCCGGCACGCTGGGCCGCGGCGAGATGGATGGCATCGAGGGTGCGCAGACGGGCCGGGCGCAGCTCGGTGGCGGCATCCAGCAGTCCCCGGGTGAGGTTGATGGTGTCGAGGTCGTCCAGGATGCGGCGCGCCTGGGCAACCGCCCTGACGCCGGCGCCGGCGACGGCGCGGACGAGCTCGGTTCGGGCAAGCGCCGCCGTGAAAAGCGTGTCGGCGGCGATCGCGCGTAGGTAGCCCCTCAGGGCCGTTGATTCGCGTTCGGCGACAACGAGTTTGACCAACGCCGAGGTGTCGAGGTAGGTCCTCATCGTTCTTCGGCACGCTGCTCGGCAAGTGCCTGGGAGGCGTCGAAGTCGCTTGTTATGGGTTCGATGTCCCAGACGTCTGTGCCGCGTGCGGCCGGGGTGATCTCCCCGGCCGCGATCATGTCCGCCCAGGGGTTAGCGCTGATGGGGACGAGCCGGGCGATCGGCCGTCCGTGCTCGGTGATTTCGATGGGATCTCCGCTGGAGGCCACTTTGGCCAGGTAGCGGCTCGCGTTTTGCCGAAGCTCGCGGACCCCGATCCTCTCCATGTGCTACACGGTAGCACTATGCGGGGACACCGAGCGGTCGCCGCTGACCGGCCGGGCCCTGCAGACCGGTCCGGGATGGATGAGAGCTCCAGTCGGCGGCCCGCCTTGCCGCCCAGGAGAGCTGGCTCATCTCGACGCCGAAGGCATTCGTCCCTGTCGGTGGGCCGATGCAACCTCAATCTGCTTCAGGAAGCCAATGCCTTCCGAAACCACAACTCGGTCAATGGCTTTCGATCTAGGCGACGCGATCGATGTTGGAGACCGTCAGCGGTTTCAACCGACTTATCGCCTCACCTCCGCAACGGGTGGGAATCGCCGGCCGGTGGCGCAGCATCGGGCGAGCGGGGCTGGCCCCTCCGGTAGCGCCGGACGCTTTCCGCTCGGACGGACGGGACCTTCGAACTATCCCGATCGTCGGTCGAAGCGCATGGGCACCTTGGCAATGAACTCGCAACGGTCAATCCGCCGGCGGACGGCAGTCAGCGGAACCTCAGGCTAACCAGTGATTCCAGCCAGAAGGCAGGCCCGGAGGCACACGACCTGCCGCGCACACCCGCTTTGGCGACCCGCAGGCTTGAATTGTCCGAAAGCGCATCGGCTGCAACAACATGCACAGACACAGCCGACACCTTGCCGGTCAGCTCTTAGCTGACGTCTGCATTGCCTCGCGGGGACACGGTGGGCAGTCCCTGTGATTCTGCTGCCTCGAGCAGCCGGCGATCGTAGGCACAGAAAGCGGTAAGAGACTTTCCATGGAGACGTGCCGTGGCCAGGTGTATCGCATCCAGGGTGCGCAGCTCGGCAGGCGGGATCGTGGCCGCCGCTGCGGCGATAGCGCCCGTCAAGACAAGGGTGTCGATCGTTGAGGCGACATTTCGCGCGAGCGCTACAGCTTTGGGCCCGAGTCGTGCGGCCGCTCGTATCAGCTCGATATGGCCGACGGCGCTGGTGACGAGGCTTTCGTCAGGGTGTGCGTTGAGCCAATCAATCAGAGCCACTGACTCTTCTTCAGTCGCAACAAGTTTCACCGTGGCCGACGTATCGAGGTAGATCATCGATCGGAGCGCTGTTCCTCCAGTATGGAGGAGAGCGGCGGACCTTCGAGCAGATCAGCCCTGTTGAGTGGGACTCGTGGTGCGGTGGCGGGGATTAACTGGCCTTCGGCGATGAGTTGGTCACGCGCTTGTTCGGCAGGTGCGATCGGCACTAACCGCGCTACCGGCCGACCGCGGTCGGTGATTTGGATGGTCACTCCGGCCTTGGCTTTTGCTATCCACGCGCTTGCGTTCTGGCGCAGTTCCCGAATCCCGATGTTGTCCACCCCAGCAACTGTAGCACTTAATGTGCTACATCGTCGTAGCGGGACTATCGGGGAGCGCCGGACAATCACCTCCTAATGCGCTGGGCGCACGGAACTACGCTTTGGCAAGTGTGGCCATGGCCGGTGAGCATGGGCACCTTGGCAATGAACTCGGAACGGTCAATCCGCCGGCGGACGGCGCTCAGCCCGAACCTCGGGCTACCTAGCGATTCCACCCAGTTCATGTGCCACCGCGTCGAATGCGCGCAGCGTGTCCGACTGTAACTGCGGGTCGTCCTCAGAAGCCGGCTGGCTGGATAACTTCGCGGCGACCACCTCCGCGGCACGGTTGACGTAGATCAGCTGACCACACATGCCCACGCACAACGCGACGTTGCTGCCCGGGTAGGGAAACCACACTTGGTTGCGGTACATCCCACCGGGCATTCCGGTGTCGTCGGGGCTGGCGGCGAACGCCCGACGCGAGTCGGGACCGCCGTCAAGAGTGTCGGCGATCCACGCCGCCGGCACCACTTGCCGGCCGGTCAACGAGACACCGTCGCGCCAGAACAGCGATCCGAACCGGATCATGTCGGTAAGACAGGCGTTGATGCCGCCGTCGAATATTCCGGTGCCGGCCGCGTCGACGCCGATGGTGGCGTCGCATTGGGCGCCGATGCGGCTCCACAGCAGTTCCGACATCAGTTCGGGCATCCGCTGGCCGCCGGCGACCTCGCAGATCCAGCCCAGCACATCGGTTTCACACGAGCGGTATTCGAACGGGCCGCCGTGAGCCGACTTCTGCCGCAAGGTCAGCAGGTAGTCACGCAGCGTGGCGGGGACGTCCGGACTGCTCTTGGGCCTCCACCCGATCACCTGCTCGCGGACGTGTATCTCCGCGGCCGGGTCGAGGTAATTTTCCGAGAAGGCGATACCCGACCTCATGTCCAGCAGGTGGCGCACCGTCGCACCGGCGTAGCCGCAGTGCCCCAGGGCGGGAACGTATGCCGTGACCGGCGCGTCAATCTCGATCGCACCGGCCCCGTGCAGCGCGCCGACCACGGCTGCCACCAGCGACTTGCTCACCGAGAACACCAGGTGCCGGGTCTGGGCCCCCATGCCGTCGAGGTACTCCTCGGCCACCATCGAACCGCGGTGGGCGACGGCCCACCCGTCGGTCGCGGTGGCGGCCATCACCGCGCCCACGGTGGTGGCCACCCCGTCCGTGCCGGTCACCGGGATGTCGGCGATCGGAGCACCGGCTGCGGGCAACGCCACGGCCGGCCCGCTCCCGCGCGAGATGACCGCGGTCGGCATGAAGTCTTCGACGTGCTGGAATGCCCAATGCGAATATGGCGACGACAGCCAGTTGCCCAGTGACAGACCGGCCGGGACGTGACCGGGTTCGCCGCCGCTCACGCGCGCGGCTCCGCCGCTCACGCTCGCGCGACGAGCCGCGAAACGATCGGCGCAGCCGGCGTCAGGGGCGTCGAGGCGAAGTGCGCCTTGATGCCGTCGACCCAGCGCCGGCAGCGTTCGGTGAGCTGGTAGTCGTCGGTCTGCAGGTGCCCGGGGGTGACGAGCACGCCGAGTTGGGCGCCCTCGCAGCGTAAGTCGCCGGGCGCCGCGACACGCATGTAGAAGGCCTCGGACCCGTCGAGCAGCGTGGCCCAGTCGTTGCCCTGGCGCGCAAAGGAGACGCGGCCGTCGTGGTCGAGGCGCCAAACCCCGGTGCGGGGGGTTGCGGTGAAGAGCTCGAGATCCGGCGAGGTCTCCGACATGATCAGCTGACCCCAGACCTCGTCCTCGCCGTAGCCCCGCTCCCAGCGCGAGTTGATCTCCTCGACGTCGAGCTCGTACTCCACGTCCATGTACTCGAGCAGGTGGAAGAGGAACAGCGGCATGTCGGCGTAGGCCTCGGTGGTCAGGTTCGTCATCGGGCTCGCGCCGCTGAGGCGCGGGTTCACCTCGCCGAGGTAGAGCTCGTCGGCGTCCAGGTCGTGCAACAGGTCCACCTCGAAGTAGCCGCGGTATCCCTCGCGGCTCAGGACGTCGCCCAGCTTTCGTACCATCTCTCGCGCGGCGCGCGTCTGGGCGGGCGGCAGCACCTTGCGCCAGACGTCATTGCCGCACCAGGCGCCCTTGTGCGGAGTCAGCTCCGGGTAACCGACGAGACTCGTCATCGCGGGGCCGATCACGGTGCCGTGGCGGGTCACGGTGCCCTCGATGCACACCTCGACATTGCGGATGCGCTTCATGACTTTGACTTCCGCCTGCCCCGCCACGCCACCGGCGCACTGGTCCCAGTCGCGCTCACCCCGCACAAAGAACGTCGCACTGCCGGCGTCGCCATAAGCGGCCTCAATGACGAGGTCATCTCCCAGCCCGGCGCTTTGCGCGAGCGCCGACAACTCCTCGTAGGAGCCGGCCCGCCCGATCGCGTGCGGCACGCTCGGCACGCCCGCCTCGTCGGCCAGGCGCGTCATGACGATCTTGGAACCCAGGCGATGGCGCAGCTCCGCCGGGGGGTGCATGACCTCGAGCCCCGCCTGCTGCGCGAGGACCTGGGTCTGCTCGTCGAGCATCACAAAGCAGGCCTTGCCACCGGGCCCCCGGCGCGCGATGAACTCCAGGGTCTCGGAATCACGCAGGAGGTGGTTGCACACATCCCCCATGCCGTCGAAATCCCTGCGGTCGCGCCGCCGGGGCACGAACACGCGCGAATGTGCGCCCTCGAAAGAGTCAAAGTACGTCAGGTAGAAGAAGTTCCGCACCCAGCGGTCGATGCCCAGCAGGTTGAACGGGGTCGGCGAGATGAAGTACAGCGGCATGGCGTTGGTGTGAAAGAACGCGCGTACGTCCGAGAGGCCGTTCAGCACGCGGCGCGGCCCGGGCTCAGGCACGATCACGCCGGCCGCGGTGACGTCGGCGCCTGTGCCTGGCACAGCGCGACGGCGGTGAAATCACATACCTCCATTGCACAAGTGTGCACATACTCATGGCGGTGCGGAAGTGTGGAGTGTGTTGGCCAAGATCCCCGCCGGGATGCAGGCCGAGATCCACGACGGCTATTGGGGCGACGAGCGCAAGCCTTCTCCGACGAGCCGGACGGCCGGCCATCTACGGGGCGGGTTTCTCGAGGCAAGAGTTGTCCGGACAGTGTCCGGACCGCTGCTACGCTTTGCTTATGAGCGATCGTGCCGTCAAACCCCGACGCCATCGGCTGGAGGTTCGTGTTACCCCAGAGCAGGACGCGCTGATCCGTCAGGCGGCAGACCTCGAGGACACCACAGTGACGGCATTCGTGCTCGACACCGTCACGTCGCGAGCGAGGGGGGTGGTGAAGCAGCATCAGGATTTGGTGCTATCGAACCGGGCGTTCGACCGATTCATCGCCGAACTCGATAAGCCAGCCACGCCGGTACCGGAGCTGGTTGAGCTGTTCAAGAACAACCCGGAGCTCTTCGAGGCGTGAGCCGCGCCCCGCGCGTCCTGCTTGAACGCCTCGGTGCCCACCACGACGTCAGCACCTTCGACTCGGGAAACGAGGTGCTCGACGCCTGGCTTTGCCGTCATGCCCTCACGGCGCAACGCATGGACTCCGCGCGGACGTTCGTCGCCACGCGAAGCGGTCGTGTCGTCGGCCACTTCAGCCTGACCATGGGCTCGGTGCTTCGAGCCGAGGCTCCTGCAAAGCTCGTTCGCGGCATGCCGATGTATCCGATCGGCATGGTGCTACTGGCCCGCCTGGCAGTCGACCAATCACAGCAGGGAAGAGGCGTCGGCGCAATGCTTCTCGCCGAAGCACTGCGAAAGGCAGTCGCTGCCGGGGAGGTCGCTGCCGCACGTCTCACCGTGGTCGATGCTGTCGACGAACACGCGGCCGCTTTTTACCAACGGTACGGTTTTGTCCAAACACCCGAGAATCCGCTCCGGTTCTACCGCCGTATGAAAGACGTTCGCGCCAGCCTCGATTCGTCCGCTGACGGGTGAGCAGATCGATCAGACTTCATTCCCGGAGACGCACGAAGCCGAGTCGCATATTTTCGGACCCCCGAACCTCCACGACGAAGATGACCTCGGACACCCAGCCAGTCGGCCCCCGGCCTGCATCGGGCGTCGCAAATGATTGTCGCTCGGTCGTCGTCGTTGGCGTGTGATCATTGAGTGAGTGTGGAAGCAAGCGGTGATGACTCATCGCCGATCGACGTTCTTCAGGCAGCCAATGGCCGTCCTGGCGGAAATGATCGCGGCCGCCGCCGTACTCGTGCAGTGCACCGCCGCGCCGCCACCTCCTGCCGCCTCACCGCCACCGTCTGCCGTCGCATCGACATCCGATGCGCCACCGGCACCCGCCGGTGCGACCGTTGACCCGGTGACTGCCGCCGACCTCGGCGCCAGCTGGCGGCCGGGTTGCCCGGTCGAACCCGCGCAGCTGCGGCGCGTCGGCGTCGACCACATCGGTTTCGACGGCCAGACCCACCGCGGCGAGCTGATCGTGCACGAAGACTTGGTGCCCGAGGTCATCACGATCTTCGAGCAGCTTTACCGACTGGGTTTTCCCATCGCGAAGATCCGCACGGTCGACCACTATCCGGGCGCTGATGATGAGTTATCCATGGAGGACAACAACACGTCGGCGTTCAACTGCCGGGGCATCCCGGGAACCGACCGATGGTCTCAACACGCCTACGGCCGGGCCATCGACCTCAATCCGCTTCTCAACCCGTGCATCTACGCCAGCGGCGCATTCCAACCGCACAACGCGGCGGCCTACCTGGACCGCGGCCGCACCGACCCGGGACTGTTGCACAACGGCGACCCAGCCGTACTCGTGTTCACCGATCGTGGTTGGCGCTGGGGTGGCTCCTGGACAACTCCTATCGACTACCAACACTTCGAGCGGCCCTGATCGTCGATTGGCAATGTCCGCCAATTTCGTTGTCCGCGAAGGTTTCTACGTTCCGGCCTTGATGTCGGATTCGTCGATCGACGGTTACTCAACGGGGCGCAGCACGACTATCCCGGGGACCGTCTTCAGGTAGTCGAGGAGGGGACTGTCGACCACCTTGTTGTTCACGCGCAGTGATGACGCGTTTCGCAGGAAAGGCCCGTCGGGCGTGTCAACAAAGATGCCGACGTGCGTAACGTCGAGACCGCCGTCTTCTGCGTAGGCTCCGAGGTAATCACCGGTCCGCAGTCGGGCAAGGACACTGCTGTCGATCCGCTGACTGGGAATGTATGCGAGGGTCCGCGGAACGATCGGTAAACCGGGCAAGTACACCCCGCCGGAACCTTTCTTGTTCAGGTTCTTGGTTACCTGGATCGAGTTGGCGCCAAGACTCGAAGTGATGTCGGTCGCTACCGCAGGGGCCAACGCGGACCAGTCGGTAAAGAAGTGCTTGCGGTTCTGGAATGCGACGACGCCGTCCTTGTATCGAATCTTGATGAGGTTGTCGATGAACTGCTGGCGGTCGATGGCCCGTTTCAGCGCTTCCACGTAGTCGGCATAGGTGAAACAGTCGACCTTCTGCAGCTCAACGACAAGCTGCTCAGGCTCATTCGCCGAACCGATGAGGGTATTTGCCCCATATGGCACTCCCAGGAACTGCCGTGACAGTATTTCCGATCGCTCGGGCGGGCCCAGGCTTGAAAGACCATTTCTCACCCTCAGCAGAGTTTGGAGAATCTGCTCGCTCTGGCTGGAGATCTCGACGGCCGGCGCCGCGAATGCACCGGGAGAAGGTGCTGCAGCACCTGCGAAAGCCACAATCAGCGCCAGGCCGACAAGCCGTGTCACGACACCGTGTCGGCGGTGACACTGCCGACTCTTGAATCGGGTGGGCATGAAGCTGCTCCTCACCGGTGTGCGCCAGTGTCAATACTGCACGCAGGGTCAAGACCCGTCCGGTCCGGTCACAGCCCCACCCTTGCGCGCGTGCGCTCATCGCCGCCTCACCCGCCGAGATCACCCGCGCCGCAGCCGATGCGCTGCCCCGCGACCGCTGGCACCTCGACGGCGGGCTTGCCGCGATCATCTAGGCCGGCCACGACCAGCTGGGCCTGCCCGATCACACCGCCGTCGCTGAGCTGCTCACCCAGCTCGGCCATCTATCGGCGCCGATCACCTCGGCATGGGGACTTTGCAGGCTTGTGGCTTACCGCGATCGGGATGTGGGACACCCACCGCCCCTACGACGGCCGAGGCGGCAGCACCGAAAGCCACTCCTCCGAGAGCAGCTCCAGCAACTGCCCATCCGGATCCCGGATCATCGCCGAGCCCGCAGTCACCGTCCCGTTGACCACCGCTCCCCCGAACTCCGCAACCTTGTCCAACCCGCCACCAAGATCAGATACCGAGAACGAGATATGCGTCAGCCCAATTTGGTCCATGACACGCTCCGGCCCAGCATGAACTTCACGCTTGGAGTAGTCGATGAGTTCCAGCACAAAGCCATCCCGCACCAAGTAGGTCGCGTGCACTCCGAGCGGCTCGGAAAGCTGCACGAGCTGAGCCGTGCGGTCATCAGGCGGATCGATTTCCCACCAGAACTCAAACCCGAGCAGGCCCTCATAGAAGCGGCGTGACCGCTCGCGATCCGCGACGCATAACCCAACGTGGTTGAAAACCGTTTGCTGACTAGTCATTACAACCTTCCGCACCGATCCAGGCCCCGCCGATCATGGCTGCTGCTGAAAAACCGTCGATCACACTACCTCCGCATCGCCAAATGCGTAATAATGCAAAGATAGCTCAATAAGCGGCCACCACCGCTAAAATCCGCCAGATCTCATTGCGTTGGAGAGGTTTTCGATGGCAACACGCCCCGACGTCAGCCCCGACGCAATCGTCGACTTCGACCACCACTCCGACGAATTCAACCTCAACGAACTGGCCATCAACGCCGACCTCAGAGGCAAATGCCCCGTGGCGTGGAATGAGAACTACGGCGGATTCTGGTTCCTCAGCAGCTACGAAGCCGTGTCCCAGGCCGCCCGCGACGGCGACACCTTCGCCCACAAATACGAGCCCAACGCCGCCGACGGCATCAACTACCAGGGCGAGATGGGCGTCCCGCGCCCCGAAGGCCAACCGGCCCTGGGCATCGGCGAGATCGACGGCCCCTACCACCAGGCCCTACGGCATGCCCTGGCGCCGTTCTTCTCACCGGGAGCCGTGCAGAAGATGCGGCCGTTCATGGAACAACAGGCGCACTGGTTCCTCGATCAGCGCATCGGCGACGGACAGATGGACCTCGTGCTCGACTACGCCAGCCCGGTCCCGGCCATCCTCACCATGAAGCTGATGGGCCTGCCCTACGACAACTGGCACCTCTACGCCAACCTCTTCCACTCCGTCATGGCCCTCCCCCAAGACAGCCCCGAATACACCAACACCATCGCCGCAGTCCCCGCCATGATGCAGGGCGTTCTCGACTTCGCGGCCACCCGACGAGCCGAAGCCCGCGACGACCTGACCAGCTTCCTCATCCAATTCGAATTCGACGGCCAGCGCCTCACCGACGAACAGCTACTCAACATTCTGTGGAACCTCATCGCCGGCGGCGTCGACACCACCACCTCGCAAACCTCGCTGACTCTGCTGCACCTGGGGACCAACCCGGAGCTGCGCCAACAACTCATCGACCGCCCGGCGCTCTACCGCACCGCCACCGACGAATTCCTGCGCTACTCCTCGGTCAACCAAACCCTGAGCCGCACGGTGACGCGCGACGTCGAGCTAAACGGCCAACACCTCCGAAAAAACGACCGCGCCGTCATCAGCTGGCTGGCCGCCAACCACGACGAGCACGAGTTCGAGCGGCCCGACGAGATCGTCCTGGACCGAGCACCCAACCGCCACCTCGCCTTCGGGCTCGGGCCGCATCGCTGCATCGGATCGCATCTGGCGCGCCTGATGTCGGAGGTGATGGTCAAGGCGGTGCTTGACCGCATCCCCGACTACCAGGTCGACCTCGACGGCGTCGACCAATACCTGGGCAACCCGAGCATGACCGGGCTGGGCAAGCTGCCTGTCACTTTCCCCCCCGGGGCGAAGCGAGGCTAGATGCCAGACACCGAGCACGCGCGCCGCAGTAGCCCCAACCCACTGTCTCAGGCGCTGGGGCCCTTCACCCGGACCGGCGGCTTCTACGCCCGCTCCTGGGGCGCCTATCTGGATCGTCAGCCCGACGAGCTTCCGGTGGCACGGCCCACCATCGCGCTCGCGGCGCAGGCGTTCCGCGACGAAATCGTGCTGGCGGGGTTCAGCTTGCTGCGGTCGACCCCCAACGCGGCCACGCTCGAACGGCGTCGATCGCGAAGTCCTTGCGGCACTTGAGTTCTACGGCGACAAGGGCTGGCTCGAGCAGTCTGAAGAGTTCTTCGCCGCTCCCCCGCCGCTGACCGATGTCACGGTCAAGCGCGTCAACAGCATGGGACGCCGCTACGAGCGCATCGCCTTCGACAGTGAGTACGAACCCCATGCGGGCGAACCGGGCCGGGAACGCTGGCTGACCTACACCGCCAACAACCGCGAGTACGCCTTGATGTTGCGGCACAGCCAGCCGCGACCCTGGCTGGTGTGTGTGCACGGCGCCGAGATGGGACGGGCCGCGCTCGACCTTGCGCTGTTTCATGCCTGGCATCTCTATCGAGATCTCGGCCTGAATGTCGTGCTTCCCGTTCTTCCCATGCACGGCCCGCGCGGGCGCGGCCTGACGAAAGGCGTCGCATACCCCAGCGAAGACGTGCTCAACGACGTCCACGGCACCGCTCAGGCCGTCTGGGATATCCGGCGCCTGTTGTCCTGGATCCGCGCCCAGCAGCCCGAGGCCGCGATCGGGCTCAACGGCATCTCCCTCGGCGGTCTGATCTCGTCGCTGGTCGCCAGCCTCGACGACGGCCTCACCTGCGCGATCCTGGGCGTGCCGGCCGTCGATCTGGTCGGACTGGTGGGCCGCCACGCCGGCCTCAGCGGCCACGCTCCCCTGCGTCACACGATGAACTCGGCCAAGCCCCTCGGCCGGATGATCTCGCCGCTGGCCCTGACCCCGCGCGTGCCGATGCAGGGCCGCTTCATCTACGCCGGCATCGCCGACCGGTTGGTGCACCCACGCGAACAGGTCACCCGACTCTGGGAGCACTGGGGCAAACCCCAAATCGAGTGGTACCCAGGCGGTCACACCGGGTTCTTCCGCTCACGGCCAGTGCAGCGATTCATCGACGACGCGCTGGTACAGTCAGGGCTGGTCGACCCGTCACGAAAACGCTGATGCAGCTAAGGTACTGACCCAGTGGAAGATCCGGCGCCGGTTCGCGAGCTGCGAGCCTAGCTGTGGACCTGCTGACGCTCGATCAGATCAACGCGGCTGCGGATCGGCTCAGGCCGGTGGTGCGGTTAACCCCGGTCATCGCGTCGCGAATGCTGTCGGATTGCACGGGCGAACGGGTGTGGCTCAAATGCGAGAACCTGCAACGCACTGGGTCGTTCAAGACCCGCGGGGCCTACAACCGGATCGCCAATCTGAGCGTCAAGGACCGGGCTCGCGGTGTGGTGGCGGCCAGCGCAGGCAACCATGCGCAGGGCGTCGCGTGGGCCGCGACCGAGCTGGGGATCGCGTCGACAGTGTTCATGCCGGTCACCGTCGCGCTCCCAAAACTGGCGGCCACCAAGGCTTATGGTGCGCAGGTTCACCTGATCGGCGGTACGGTAGACGACGCGCTGGTCGCGGCGCGTGAATATTCGGAGCGGCACGACGCGGTGTTCATCCACCCGTTCGATCACGCCGACGTCGTCGCCGGGCAGGCCACCGTCGGGTTAGAGATCCTGAAGCAGATTCCCGATGTCGCAACCATCGTGGCGCCGACCGGCGGTGGAGGACTCCTGGCCGGAATCGCCACGGCGGCGCACTTTCTGGCGCCGCACGTCCAGGTCGTCGGAGTGCAGGCCGCGAACGCGGCGGCCTGGCCGGCTTCGTTGGCCGCCGGACATCCGGTGCGCTTGGAGTCGATGTCGACGATGGCCGACGGCATCGCCGTGGCGTCGCCCGGGGCAATCCCTTTCGCCCATGTGCAGGCATTCGTGCACTCGATTCAGACGGTCAGCGAAGAGGCGCTATCGCGCGCACTGTTGCTGTGCATGGAGCGGGTGAAACTCATCGTCGAACCCGCCGGGGCGGCAGCCGTGGCAGCGCTGATGACACGGGCACCCGAAATCGGCCTGCGCGGCCCCGTTTGCGCGGTCTTGTCGGGCGGCAACATCGACCCGCTGGTGTTGACCCACGTGATCACCCACGGCCTGCGCGCAGCCGGGCGCTATCTCTCAGTGAAAGTCACCATCCCCGACCGCCCCGGTGGGCTCAGCAGGCTACTCGACGTGGTCAGCGCGAGCGGCGCCAGCGTGCTCGACGTGGTGCACTCCCGTACGGCACGCAAGCTGGCACTGGACGAAGTCGAGGTGCGGCTAACCCTCGAGACCCGGGGCCCAGAGCACCGGGAGGAGGTATTGGCCGCTCTGACCGGAGCGGAATTCGTCGTCTCCATCGAGGACAATCAGCAAACGTGAGTCCACGCAAAAGGGCGTGGGATATGTGCTCAGGTTAAAACGCCCTGTTACAACGGGCCCAACATCTTTGCCAAGCGGGTCGATGGAGATTTTCTGCTACCACGAAGTGCAATGTTCGGTGGCCCGCAAACGGCACCGCGAGCGGCTATCCATGGCTCCCGAAGGCCCACCCGTCACCTTCAGCGGAAGAAAATCGCTTGGCTTTGCGTTATTGGAGTATCTGAAGTTCCACTCCTGAAATGTTAGGACGACACATGTTACGCACACTGCTGGTCGGGGCAGCTATCGCAGCAGCCGCCATTGGCGCGGCTCCGCTGGCTAGTGCAGGGTCCGACTCGTCGAACTGCATCGCCAGCCAGGGTATGGTCAACATCCCGCAGAGCGACCCCCACTACAGCTCGGCTCTCGACCTCAACCACAACGGCGTCGCCTGTGAATTCGTGGCCGACTGGCCTGCGGCGTCATAAGCCAGAGCGGCTCTGACGTACCCGTCACCCGCTAATGCCTGCCTAAACGATGTGCGGATGCTGGCGGTCACCCAAAAACGGCTAGTCACTCAGACGGTGACGCCGGGGTGGCCGCCAGCAACCTTTCGAAGGCGACGGCGAAGCCGTCCACGATCGTCTCATGGTCGGGCAACGACTGCATTTGCCATCGCCCTCTAATCCAAACCGGCGCCAGGCGATTCAGCGATGTCCGGGCGCGTTGGGATTGCAGTCGATGCGATCGGGGATGTAGCAGTCCGGAATGATCCAGTCGCTGAGCGGATCAGTCGGATTGACGCGCACCGAACCTTTCGGCAGTTCCGGAGCCTTGCCCGGTTCCAGGACGAAGGTGTTGGCGACGATGGCGGGCATGTCCCTGGCCAGCCGGAGCAGCAGCCCTCCTTGCCGCACACAGATAAGCCCGACAGCCGGTGGCGTTTTCGCCGGGTCCGGCATCGCCTCCGAGTGTGGGTAAACGAGATTGCACAGGTCCTGGGCACTCATGATGTGGTAGGGAGGGTCGTCGGCCCGCGCCGGCGAAGCGCCCCCGAACCCGGCACCGAGCAGGCCCAATCCAATCCCACAGACGGCAAGCCCTCGAATCATCTCGCACCTCCTAGGGACGGGCCTTAACAGGTCGTGTCCGGCTAGGCGAATCCTAACCCCGGGCATTGGTGAACTCATAGCAAATCACGAGTTTCGTTACCTAGTGGCGGGTGTCCAACCGTATCCGGTGAAGTAGGGGTCGGCCCGCTTGACCCCCCGACAACCCGACGATCACCATGCCGGGCGGCGTCGGTTCGCCGGGAGTGCCGATCGGCGTCCAGCGGGTGGCCCGGCACCTCGAAGAAGCGCTCCCGGGACCAGGAGGTCCACCCATTTTCCGCCCTACTACCCTGCCACGGTCGGTGGGGACAGATCATACGAACTCGAATACAAGGGATACCAACAGCAACGAATCCCCTTGCACAGCAACATCTTTCCGCATGAGATAACTCCGCGTTGCCGGTGATCCGCCGGAGCCGCATTTGTCCCATGCGCTCCCCCTGCTCCCAGGCGAAAGCCATCTCGGGGTTGGCTGAGGCCATTCGAAGGTAGCTGGGCGGTGCTCATGGGGCTACCGAGAAACCTGTCAGCTATGACCGCCACGCCGACCGGCTGCACGACTTCGGGATTGGCGTGGTACGCCATCGCGACGCCGCCGACTGCGCAAACATGCTTTGCACTGCCGCCGCCCCAGTTCTTCGGCGCAAGGACTTCAGACCCTATTGGAATCGGGCGGCGCGGCGTCGAATCCAGTAATGGCGCCAGATCTGCACCGCATGCGTCGCCGGCGCAGGTGTGAAACCGCCACGCCCGACAGTTGGTTCGGACATGACACAGCCTGGGCCAGCGAGGGGGTGGGCGACGACCCCGGCGGCATCGCGGAGAGCGGTGCTCGATGAAATTCGCGGAACGCTATGGGCCGTGGGCCCTCATTGCCGGAGCGTCGGAAGGCATTGGCGCGGCGTTCGCACGCGCGCTGGCTCGCCGCGGGGTGAGCCTGGTGCTTGTTGCGCGCCGACTCGGCCCGCTGGAAGCGCTGGCGGGCGAGCTTCGTGCGCTCGGCGTCGAAGTGCGTACTCTCCCTATTGATCTCGGGTCGGAGTCCATTGAGAGCGAGGTGGCCGAGGCGACGAAGGACCTCGCGGTTGGCCTGCTCGTCTGCAACGCGGCCGTCTCGCTGGTCTCACCCCTGACCGAGCTCGAGAACGCTGATCTCGAGCGCACCATCGACGTGAATGTACGGGCTCCCGTCATCCTCTGCCGCCACTTCGCCCCGGCGCTGGTGTCGAGGGGTCGAGGGGGGATCGTGTTGATGTCATCGCTGGCCGGGCTGACCGCGTCCCCGTTCAACGCGGTGTATGCCGGCACCAAGGCCTTCAGCCTGACGTTCGGGGAGAGCCTTTGGGGCGAACTCGCACCAAAGGGCGTGGACGTCTTGGCCTGTATACCCGGGCCGACCCGAACCCCGGCCTATGACGAGGTGCAGACGTCGCGCTTTCCGCCGGCCATGGACGCCGACCAAGTGGCCGAGACGGCCCTCCAGGCTCTGGGCAAACGCACGCGCGTCGTCCCCGGATGGGCCAACAGGCTCACCGCGGCGCTCGTCCCCCGCCTTCCCCGAGCGGTCGGGATCCGCGTAATCGCCAGTCAGACGCGGAAACTCGCATCCCGGCGGAAATAAGCGGCCATATCCGACCGCGATCCAACTATGCAAAGGAGCGACCATGAAAGAACCCGTTTTCGATCCCGACACCGTCCACGAGTGTGCGATGAAGTGTCTCGGTCTTCCCAAGCCGCAGATGTTCGACGTCTTCGCCGAAGCGATGGACGAGCACTATCCGGGCGTGCTCGATCACGGCCAGCCCTGGATCTACAGCATCGCCGGCGGCGCCATGATCCAGATGAAGCTCTACTACGCGTCGATCAACGAATACATCATGATCTGGGGCACACCGATCGGCTCCGAAGGCCACTCCGGTCGCCATTTCACCGGCTTCTGGGACACCGTGATCGACGGTGAGACCTGGTACTACTGCGAGGGTCAGTTCGACAAGACGATCTACAGGCCCGGAGACCGCATCTACGTCGGACCGGGCCAGGCGCGAGCGATGAACTTCACCAACGGCGTTTGGGCCGTGGAGTATGCCCGCGGCTTCATCCCCTACAGCATGCCGTTCGGGATTGCCGATGAGCTGCTGACCTGCCTGGACTGGGTGACGGCCGCGCAGACGCTCACGCTCTACACCGATCTCATCTGCCAGAGCCTCGGACAGCGATACCCGCGGGCGCGCAAGCCCCTCGCCCGGGTAAGCGCCGCCGCTGGGAGGCTGACCCAGCGCCTGCGCCCGCCTCCGGACCTACCGGCAATCCCCCGGCAGAACATCAAGTTCTTCCGACGTGCCGAGGAGCAAGCCCACATAACCAGTGCCTGAGCGGTGTTCGGACGGATCGACCGCACACCTCCAGGGAGGTCATGGTGAACCCGAGCTATCTGATGGCGCTCGACGCCGGTGGCAGCGGTGGGCATTGCTTGCTCGTCGACGTTGCGGGCGGCGTGTTCACCCGCACCTTCCGCCCGTGGACCCACCCGGCGGCGCCGGACACCGGTGGACTGGGTACGGATCTCGATCTGGACCTGATCTGGGCAACCCTCGCCAAAGCCGCCCGTGCGGCGCTGGACAAGGCGGGCGCAACACCGGATCAGGTGCTTGCCGTTGCGGCGACGAGCATGCGGCATACCACGGTGGTGCTCGACGCCGACGGCAGCGCCCTGTTGGCCACGCCCAACCGTGATGCGCGCGCCGCCGGCGAGGCCTTGCAGCTGGCGGGCGAGCAGGGCAGCGCCCTGTACGCCCGCACCGGGCAATGGCCGAGTCCCCTCGCCAGCGCGGCGCGGCTGCGCTGGTTGGCAACGACGAATCCGGACGCGTGGGCACGCGCCACGACGGTGATCACGCTCAGCGATTGGATCGCGTACCGCCTTTGTGGCGAATCCGGCAGCGAGCCGTCGCAAGCCAGCTCCACCCTGCTATTCGATGTGGCGCAACGCGATTGGGCGTGGGATCTTGCCGAGGAATTGGGCATTCCGCGTCGGTTGCTGCCGCCCTTACGCCCGGCGGGTTCGCACCTGGGCACGGTCACGGAAGCGGCCGCGGAGTTGTTCGGCCTACGCGCCGGAACTCCCGTCGCGGTTGGTGGTGGCGATACCCAGTGCGCCTTGCTGGGCGCCGGCGCCGTGACGCCTGGACAGATGGGGGCGATAGCGGGCACCACGGTTCCCGTCCAGTTGGTCCTCGATCGGCCGGTTATCGATCCCCACGAGCGACTGTGGACCGGTTGCCACGTACTCGCGGACCGCTGGGTGTTGGAGAGCAACGCCGGAGCGATGGGTGAAGCGCTCGACTGGTTTGCGCGCATCCTGTATCCGGACGCGACGCATCCGGTGGCCCACTTCCTGACCGAAGCGGGACTGTCGGAGCCCGGTGCGGCGGGCATTCTGTCCACCTTGGGCACCAGCGTGATGAATGCACGTGAGCTGCGGCTGCCGACCGGCAGCCTGACACTGTCGCACCTGAGCACGGCACACGATCCTGGGCGCCGGCGCCACCTCGAGCGTGCCGTGGTCGACGGCATGGCGTATGCGGTGCGCGCCAACCTCGAGCAGTTGCGTGACGTCGCAGCACCGCAGCCGAGTCCCGCAGCGTTCAGCCTCGCCGGCGGCATCTCGCGCAATGAGGTGTTCGTGCAGGTGGTCAGCGACGTCCTCGGCCTGCCTGTCGAAGTCGGCGCCACCCATGAATCCACCGCACTCGGCGCGGCACTGTGCGCCGGCGTTGCCGTCGGCATGTTCGCTGACCTGGCGGAAGGCGCACAACGATTTCGCAGCCAGGCCCGCACGGTGCTTCCCGACAGCGAGCGGGTACGCGCCTACGACGAGCTCTACGGGGGCTGGCAAAAGCTGCGTGCGGCAGGTGCCGGCGCCGACGAACTCGCGGCGCAACTGATCCTGCCGTCGGCGCTCAAGGCGATGAGCGGTGCGGCGACCGGGCGCCGGCCGCAGACGCGTCCGCGCATCCTGGTGACCGCGGACATGGACGACGAAGGGCTGGCGACGCTGCGCGCGCTCGGCGACGTCGAATACGCGAGTTTTCGCACCGTGATGCGTCTGCTCACCGGGCCGACCCTGGTCGAGGCGCTCGCCGGGGTGCAGGTGTTCATCACCGAGGTGGACGTGGTGGACGCTGACGCGGTGCGCCAGCTGCCCGACCTGAGGGTCATCGCCGCGTGCCGGGGCGACGCGGTGAACGTCGACGTCGCGGCGTGCACCGCCTTCGGCGTTCCGGTCCTGCATGCCCCGGGACGCAACGCGGACGCCGTCGCCGACCTCACTGTTGCGTTCGTGCTGATGCTGGCTCGCCGGTTGCCCGCGGCGTCGGCGTTCTTACATCAGCCCGGGATCGCCGCCGGCGACATCGGCCGGATGGGTCAGTCGTTCACCAGCCTGCAAGGCCGCGAGCTCTGGCACAAGACCGTCGGTCTGGTCGGCTTCGGTGCGGTGGGGCGCGCGGTGACCCGGCGCTTGCGCGCTTTCGGCGCCCGCGTGCTGGTGTATGACCCGTATGTCGGTGCCGACCAGATCGTGCTGGCCGATGCCGAGCCGGCGTCGTTGGATGAGCTGCTGGACAACAGTGAGTTCATCAGTCTGCATGCCACGGTGAGCGACCAGTCCCGGGGGATGATCGGCACCGCCGCGCTGGCCCGTATGCGGCCGGGCACCTGCCTGGTCAACACGGCGCGCGCGGCGCTCGTCGACGAGGCGGCCCTGGCCGACGCGTTGCGCAGCCGACATCTCGGCGGCGCCGCGCTTGATGTCTTCAGCGTCGAGCCGCCGGGGTCCGATCACCCGCTGCTGGCCCTCGATACTGTGATCGCGACGCCGCACGTCGGCGGCAACACCATCGAGGTGGCGGCCCATCAAGGGCGCATCATCGGCGCGGATTTGCAGCGACTGCTCGTCGGCGAGGCGCCACGCCATGTCCTCAATCCCGAAACCCTGCCCACCTTCGACTGGAGCGCACCGCGCCCCACACCGGCTCCCGGCGTCCTCGAGCAGTTGGCTCTCCATCCAGGGCCTGCGGTGTCGGATCTGCAACGCGACGGCGGCGGCGCCCCGGCGCCCACCGCCCCGGCCGAATCGGCGCCGCCTGCACCGACATTGGCGCCGCCTACCGAGGTGCCCCCAGAGATGCGTGACTGCATGCGACGCATCCTGGGGGGCTTTGTCGAACGGATCACACGCGACGGGGCGCTGCGTGACTTTGCCGCAGGGAAATCCGTCGCCCTGCATTTCACCCTCACCGACCTGGGTCTGGCGTTCTTCCTGCACCTACACGACGGCGCGATCACCGCCGACCTCGGCGATCCCGCGGCGGCCGCTGACGTCGAACTGCGCATGCGCGCCGAAATCCTCGACGGGATGTTCACCGGCCGCGTCAACCCCATGCAAGCGGCCATGGGCGGGCGGCTCTCGTTCAGCGGCGACACCGCCAAGGCAATGACGTTGCAGAACATGCAGGCCGATCTGGCCCGGCTCTACAACCAGGCCCGCGAGGAAGCCGGTGATCCGGGCGATCTGGCCTCCCTTCCTGACGCCACCGCAGCTGCGGCGAGCGCGAGGCCCACGACCGCAGCGCCGACGACCGCGCCAGTCGGGTCCGCGGGAGATACGGGAGATATCCGGGACACACTGCTGCAGACCGTGCACGAGCTGTACACCGCCGAGCTCATCACCGCCACCGGGGGCAACGTCAGCGTCCGCATCCCCGGAACCGACGAAATCTGGATCACCCCGAGCCAAATGTTCAAAGGGGATCTGCGGCCCGAAATCCTGGTGCGCCTGGACCTGGACGGACACGTGCTCGATCCCGGCGCACCCTCGCCGTCGAGCGAACAAAAGATGCATTGCCTGGTATACCGCGCTCGTCCCGACGCTCAGGCCATCGTCCATGCCCACGCACCGCACGCCACCATGCTCGTCGACGCCGGGCTGCCATTCCTGCCGGTATCCACCGAAGCCGCGTTCTTCGGAGACATTCCGCGGGTGCCGTTCATCATGCCGGGAACTGACGAGCTGGCCCGTGCGGTGGCCGAGGCCATGCGCACTAGCTGGGCGGTGCTCATGCAAAACCACGGGGTACTGGTCGCGGGCCGCAGTCTGCGGCGCGCCGCCGACATGGTCGAGATCATCGATCGGTCGGCCGAGATCATCCTCGGTTGCTACGCCGTCGGCATAGAGCCCACGACGCTGCCAGACGACGTCGTCGCCATGCTCCAAAAAATGGGTGATCTCATGGCATGAAGCTGAGGGGACCGGAACTGGGCCGCTTTCGTAGCTTGGCCGCGTCAGCAACTGGACGGGCGCCACTCTCAGGCCGACGCGGAGTAGCCTCTGAACCGCTTGAGGTAAGACAACAGTCGATACGCTGGCACAGTTCTCGGCCAGTCGTCAGCACGGAAGTAGGCGTCCGACCCACCATCGACGAATAGGACGCTCCCACACAAGAAGTCCGCCGCATCCGAAAGCATGAACAGCACCCAGTCGGCCAGCTGCCCAGCGTCGCCGAACCCGCCGATCGGGACCGGGAAGGAACGAATGCGCTTCGCCTCCTTCGGCGTCGACAGCCCCTCCTCCAGAAGAGGTGTCATGATCGCCCCCGGAGCAAGAGCATTCAGGCGTATGCCTGCGCCCGCCCACGCGGTCCTGACCGCCTCACGTCGAACCCAACGACTCACCGCGACCTTGGATGCGGCGTAGACGAACACCGAAGCATTCTTGCCGAAAAATCTCACGGAGCGAACCGCCTTCTCGGCGTCATGCGCGAGGAACGCCCGCACGGTGCGCGTGGGAACCATGGGCGTTGTCGTTGTGGAGTTGCTCGAGAAAACAACGACCTTCGCGCGGTCAGCGACGGCCAGTACCGGGCGCCACGCATCAAGCAGCTCAACGACGCCGAAGTAGTTAACCTCGGCGATCAGGCGCGGACGGTCAGCGGCCCGACTTGGGCCGAGCCCGGCTGCCAGCACGGCGCCGTCCAATCTGGACCCCGACGCCGCCAAAACGCCGACGGCGGCCGCCTGGCGTCCCTCGCCGGTCGACAAATCGGCGACGATGTCTGCCTGCTTGATGTCCACTCCGATCACGGTGTGGCCGGCATCGCGCAGCTTCTGCGCGACCTGGTGCCCCATGCCTGAGGCCGATCCGGTGACCACGTAGGTACCCATGAGCGCATCTCCTTCCTCGCGCGGCGTTTCCGCCTGAAATATCATCCGTGCACCCAACATTTGCACGCTAAGCCCAACAAGGCTTCCATTCGACGCACGCAACCGACAGATGGGACGAACACTCCTGCGCTTCGCAGCTCGGTTTGTAGGGCGCCTTCAGCGGTCGTCAGTTCGAAGGAACCGACGCGCCGATAGGCTCGGACGAGTACGTACATGCGGATGATTGCCTCAGTGCTCAGGACACTCAAGCTTGGCGTCAACATTCCAGACCGCATGTTAAGCCCGGCATCCCTGCAGAGGATGTGGGCGAATTTACGGATTGCACGGTTGTCGAGTTCATACAGGAATGTCATGCCGGGGAGAGGCAAGCTCATCGGAGTCACCAGGTCGGCAGTTAGGTGCTTAAGCCACAACAACCGGTGTTCGAAAGTATTGCCGTGGAGAATGATTCGTCCCCGCCGTCGCCGTGAGCAGGTTCGCCCCCCTTGCCGCCCACGAGAGTCGGCTCATCTCGACGCTGAAGTCGTTCGTCCCTGTCGGTCAGCCGATGTAACCTGGGTCTGCTTCACGAGATGCCGTCGCCAAGCTCCGACTGGACGGCACGCCAACCCCACGCTCGTGGGTGGCTCGGATGACGAAGCGGCCTGGCACCAACCGGTGCCGGCAAGAGCGCCTCCCATGCGGAGGCTCGGCATCTGGGAGTCTCCATGTCCGAAATTTGGTGGAACCTATCCGGCACCGACAAGCGTTGCGACTTGTACGGCGGGCCCGCGGCGACCTCGAGCGCCTCCCGCAACCGGGCACCGTCAGCCGATGGCCGATAACGCTCGAACTCGCGGTTCTCCCAATAGGACTCAAACGTCGCCCGTAACTTCTCCAGCAGGTGCGGCGTCGAGATCGCCGAGAGCCGCACGTTCCACTCCAGACCGTCGACCAGCGCAGCGTGTGACAGATTGCTCGACCCCCACATAGCCGGTGTGAAAACCGGTGTTGCGCCGCAACAGCCACGCCTTGGCGTGTAACCGGGTGCGCTCGGTTTCATAGTTGACCCGCACCTGCGCGCCGAGCTCGTCAACCAAAGCATCAAGTGCGCGGGCATCGGTGGCGCTCAGATAGGTCGTCGTGATGACCCGTAGCGGCACATTGCGCTGACGCAGTTCGCTGAGTTGGTCTTCCAGCAGGGCGCAGGCCCTGCCATTTGACGAAGGCGCACAGCAAATCGACCCGGTCAGCGCTGGCGAGTTCGGCTCTCAGCTCGGCGGCCAATGTCGGCTCGTTGCGGGCATTGGTCATCAGCGCGGTGTCCGACAACGGGGTGGCCGGCCGCGGCCACCGGACGACACCGAGCGTGTTCGCCGGCGCGACGGCATCCAGCCGTTCGATCCTGCCGGGTTCGCGTTGATGCAGCACCTCGACCATCACGTCGGGATCCGACAGCGCAGACAAGACCTTGCCCACTATCTCAGCACGGGCCTGCGGCGTCGCAGCTGCACGCAGTGACCGTTCGATGAGCGGCATGAGATGGCGTGCGATGGTCAGCGGCTGTTCGGCCTCGTCGACCGCGTCGATGTCGGCGCGCAGATCAGGACGCGCGGCCAGCGCGCGGCTTAACCGTTCGGTCAGCAGCGACTCGTAGAGACCCTCCTCCACGCCGGGAGAGTAGCCGATCCATCAGACAAGGCATGGCCGAACTGGCCGACGAACTGAGTGCGTTCCCTTATGAGGTGTGGATGCCTCGTGGTGGTGCTCAGCGGCTACCGACCGCGTCATGTCGCTCAGGATCGTTGGGCCGGTCGCGTCCGGGATCCGGTGTAAATAGGGAGCACGGGCGTAGGTTCCGCTTCACGACCTGCAAGTCTGCGAAGAAGGAGTCACGCCCGTGCCTGTTCGAGTATCAGCCATCGACCGCATCCGCACCAAGATCGACGCCTTGTTTGCCGAGGATCGGGAGCTTTCGGAGATCCTTGAAGAAGTCGCCCGCCTGGGCGCCCAACTGTTGATGCAGGCGGCCCTGGAGGCTGAGGTCACCGAGTTCCTCGGTCGCGGCCGCTACCAACGCGCCGCCGCCTGTCTCGACGCTAACGGCGGCTCACGCAACGGGTATCGGCCGGTGACGGTCAAAACCACCACCGGGCCGGTCACATTGGAGCGGCCGAAGCTGCGCGGCACCACCGCAGCGTTCGCGTCGCGGTTGTTCGGCAAGCACGTGACGAAAACCAACGCCCTGGAGACGCTGGTGATCGCGGCGTTCGTCCGCGGGCTGTCGGTGCGCGACGTGCAGGCCACCCTCGCCGAAACACTCGGCGATCAGGCCGCGATCTCCAAATCCACGGTCTCGGAAGTCTGCAAGGCGATCCGAGCCGAATACCGGGCGTGGGCGCGCCGCCGACTCGACGAGATCACGCTGGACTACCTGTTTTTGGACGCCAGCTTCTTTCGGATGCATCCTGGGTCGCCGGCCGAGCCGGTGCTGGCCGCCTGGGGCATCACCACCGAGGGCAAGCCGGTGTTCGTCGGGTTGGCACCCGGGACCGGCGAGTCGACCGACGCGTGGGCCGACTTTTTGACCGATCTGCGCGAGCGCGGCCTTGGCTGTCCGCTGCTGGTCGTCTCTGATGGCGCCAAGGGCCTGATCGCGGCCATCGAACAAATCTACCCAAAAGCGTTGCGCCAGAGATGTCTTATTCATCGACTCCGGAACGTGCTCGCCAAGATTCCCACCGGGATGCAAGCCGAGGTCCGCGACGGCTACTGGGCCATCTTCGACACCACCGATCTGACGGTTGAACCGGGGCCTCGGCTCGTTGAGATCATCGACAAGCGGATCGAGGCGTTCGCCGCCAAATACTGCGACCTCTACCCGGCGGCTATGCGGATCCTGCTCACCGACAAAGCAGGGCTGACCGCCTATCTGCGGTTCCCGGTCGAACACCATGGGCGCGTTCGACATTCGAATTTCATTGAACGATCCTTTGGGGAGACGAATTTCATTGAACGATCCTTTGGGGAGACCAAGCGACGGACCAAGGTCGTCGGCCGATTCCCCGGCGAGACCAGCGCCATCAGCCTGGTGTGGGCCGTACTCGACCGCGCCTCGGCCGGTTGGCGCGGCCTCACCATGACACCGGTCGGCACCCGATTGCTGCAAGATCTACGCCGATCACTCCTCGACAGCCCCGTGAATTGCGGCCACCGCCCGCCTCCACGAGTTACGACACCGACCAGGCCGATCCCATCTCGGCCATCGCGTAGCGACCTCGGGTCGCGACGCCGGTACGTCTCAATAAGGGATCGCTATCCGTTACACCCCCGTGTCGCCCCGCCGGGCTCAGTTTTCGACCGGAACCGACGCCTCCCCTCAGGCAGGAGGACAGTTCTTACCGCTGGCCTTGATGGCTGGCGGTGACCAGGTCGATCGGTGGGATGTAGCCGGTGATGCTGTTGATGGTGCGATGCAGGCCGTGGTGGAGCGCGTTGATGTCGCAGCGGGCCAGGCCGCCAGCGGTGGCGATGACGTGTTCGGTGGTGAACGCCAGGTCGTTGATGGTGCCCAGGATGCGGCGGTCGGCGGTCTTGGCCACGGCCACCTGCTGGGGATCAAGATCGCCGAGCGTATCGACGGGCAGGCCTTCGGCTTGCAGCGCGGCCTGGATCGCCGAGACGACGGGCGGGCCGATCGGGCGCAGGCCGGCGGCGGTGACGTTCGGCATGAACACCGAGAACAAGGTCCCGGCGTGGGTGACCAACAAGCATTTGCGCCCGTCGATCCAGATCAGGTGGGCATACCAGTCCCGCGCGCAGGCTTCGCCGATGGCCGGCTCAGACACCCGCAGCAGCGCCAACACCTTGGCGGTACATCGCAGCATCACGAGTCATGATCGTAGGCAGAGCCGCCGACGATCGGTACGGAAGAACGCCGTAGCTTGGCGCCGGTACAGTTTGGCGACGTGTTGGTCGCTGATCTGCATCACTTCCTCGACATGCCTCACGACGCTTCGGGTCCCGCGCGGCGCCTCGCGCAGCACTTGGGCGACATTGTCCGGGCGGGCACCGCCGGCGAGGTCGGTGATCCGTGGGTGTCGGCATTGCCGTGTCGGCGCCGACCGGCCCACAGGCGCTGCCCCGGGCGGATGACCATCGCCATCGTGTGGGCCGACGCGTCGGCGCCGATCCGATGGTCGTGCAGTGTCTGCGACGACGAGGGGGTGATCAGCAACTGGGCAGACTCCCCATACGACCTGCGCCGCCGCCGGCTCAGCCTTGCCGGCGACGTCGACGAGGTCATCGTCAGCGACAAGACCGCCGCCGTGTTACGCGACCTGGTGTTGCTTGACCCCGACTGTGAGCGACTGGTGTTTGGCATGCGCGCCCACCCCAACGGCGCTGCCTTGCTGACCAGTGCAGAAGACCTGGAGGAATTGATCGGGTTCGTGGCCGCCGAAGCCAACCACGAACCCAACCGGCGCCGCCAGCACCGCCTCGACGCCGCGTTTAACGCACTGACCGAAGCCGCCCAAACCCTCTACGGCTGAACATCTCTGGGCCTTGCAGCGTCGGCCCTGGGCCTGCCAAAGCATCCGGAGCGGGTGTACGCAAACTCGCACCCCGTTACCCGTGACACCATCAGGGGCAGCCGGCGGGCGTGCCCATCGCCCGAGTTCCTCTGCCCGTATACTGACGACGAAGCCGCGAACCGGCCGGTGCTTTTACACCAACTTTCGGACGCGATCGTTGGGCCCCGCGAAACCGTCACGTAGCCAGTCGCTCCAGTGGTTGCCCGGTGACACCGGCGATGACGTCGAAATCCTTGTCGACGTGCAGGACGGTCAAGCCCGCGAGTTCGGCGGTCGCCGCAATGATCAAGTCGGGTATCGAGGGGCCACGGTGCATTCCCCTGTCAGCCAGGGATAACTGAACCTCGAGCGCTCGGTCTTCGATCGCCGGTGTGAGGTACTCAACCGGCAGGGCCACCAGCGGCGGTTCGCGAAACTCGCGACGAGCAGCCTCACCCGTCCGCGCCGAGTACCCGACCTCTAGCCGCGTCACGTTGCTGATACGCACCACTCCACGCTCGACGCGGTTGCTCCACATTTCCGCATCGACACTCGTAGCAAGACGAACCAGCGCAGACTTGTCGATGAGCCAGCCGCCGCTGTTCACTCCCACGCCCGAGTCATCAACCCTGGATCGCCGAGATCACCAAAGGTGTCAGCAAATCGCCGGAAATGCTCCACCGTCACCGGCGTTCGCGCCGTCCGCGCCTCTTGCGTGAGTCTTCGCCGGATGTACTCGCTCCGTGACAGCCCGACCCGGGCGGCCAGCAAGTCCAGTCCTGCAAGGACATCGTCGGGAATATCTCGGATCAGCACATCGGTCATCGGCACCTCCCAGTGATATCCAACGATATCACCGCTGCTCGAGCAACACCCTTATAGATGGTTTGGCCACCGGAGTGGCATCGCCTGCAACTGGGTGGCTTCCCAAGCCGTCGCACCAGCAGTGCCGGTGATCATGCAGTAACCGTGACTGGCGCCTGGGGGGACCCGCAGTGTCGGCCCCGGACCGGCCACTTCAGCGGTGCTCGGGCAGGATGCGGTGAATTCCACTGCGACAGCCCGTGAACGGCGATGTATGAGCGGCCGCGGCGCAGCCCGTCGACGAGCGCAGGTATCGACAGTTCACGTGCATGCACGACGGTCTGCGGGGAACCGACCGGCTGGTGGCCCAACATCTTCGCCAAGCGGGTCGATGGAGATTTTCCGCTACCACGAAGTGCAATGTTCGGTGGCCCGCAAACGGCACCGCGAGCGGCTATCCATGGCTCCCGAAGGCCCACCCGTCACCTTCAGCGGAAGAAAATCGCTTGGCTTTGCGTTATTGGAGTATCTGAAGTTCCACTCCTGAAATGTTAGGACGACACATGTTACGCACACTGCTGGTCGGGGCAGCTATCGCAGCAGCCGCCATTGGCGCGGCTCCGCTGGCTAGTGCAGGATCCGACTCGTCGAACTGCATCGCCAGCCAGGGTATGGTCAACATCCCGCAGAGCGACCCCCACTACAGCTCGGCTCTCGACCTCAACCACAACGGCGTCGCCTGTGAATTCGTGGCCGACTGGCCTGCGGCGTCATAAGCCAGAGCGGCTCTGACGTACCCGTCACCCGCTAATGCCTGCCTAAACGATGTGCGGATGCTGGCGGTCACCCAAAAACGGCTAGTCACTCAGACGGTGACGCCGGGGTGGCCGCCAGCAACCTTTCGAAGGCGAAGCCGTCCACGATCGTCCCATGGTCGGGCACCAGGGTTTTGTCACAAGCGATGCCCACCACCACCTTGCCGTTGTAGGTAGAGAGGGTGAAGCTAGGGCGGTCCATCTCCAGCCACAGGGCGTCTTGGATGCCGAGCCGGTGCCGGTCTGCCACCTTGCACCTCCCAAAGCACCTCCCAAAACGATCGAGAGCAAGCCAGGCACTGCCCGCTCTTCATTCTCTGCTGATCATGCACCCAGCCAACCGACTCAAGCCAGCCCGACCGGGCCTGGTGAAGGCGGCGTTGGGACCCCCGGCCCTCAAACCCAAGATCCGCGTTGGGTTTTCACCCTGGTGTCGAGTGGCAATGACTGCATTTGCCATCGCCCTCTAATCCAAACCGGCGCGAGGCGATTCAGCGATGTCCGGGCGCGTTGGGATTGCAGTCGATGCGATCGGGGATGTAGCAGTCCGGAATGATCCAGTCGCTGAGCGGATCAGTCGGATTGACGCGCACCGAACCTTTCGGCAGTTCCGGAGCCTTGCCCGGTTCCAGGGTGAAGGTGTTGGAGAAGATGGCGGGCTGGTCCCTGGCCAGCCGGAGCAGCAGCCCTCCTTGCCGCACACAGATAAGTCCGACAGCCGGTGGCGTTTTCGCCGGGTCCGGCATCGCCTCCGAGTGTGGGTAAACGAGATTGCACAGGTCCTGGGCGCTCAGGATGTGGTAGGGAGGGTCGTCGGCCCGCGCCGGCGAAGCGCCCCCGAACCCGGCACCGAGCAGGCCCAATCCAATCCCACAGACGGCAAGCCCTCGAATCATCTCGCACCCCCTAGGGACGGGCTTTAACAGGTCGTGTCCGGCTAGGGCGAATCCTAACCCCGGGCATTGGTGAACTCATAGCAAATCATGAGTTTCGTTATCTAGTGGCGGGTGTCCAACCGTATCCGGTGAAGTAGGGGTCGGCCCGCTTGACCCCCCGACAACCCGACGATCACCATGCCCGGCGGCGTCGGTTCGCCGGGAGTGCCGATCGGCGTCCAGCGGGTGGCCGGCACCTCGAAGAAGCGCTCCCGGGACCAGGAGGTCCACCCATTTTCCGCCCGACTACCCTGCCACAGTCGGTGGGGACGGATCATACGAACTCGAATACAAGGGATACCAACGGCAACGAATACCGTTGCACAGCAATATCTTTCCGCATGAGATGACTCCACGTTGCCAGTGATCCGCCGGAGCCGCATTTGTCCCCTGCACTCCCCCTGCTCGATCTCGGGATGTCGGCGGAACTAATCCTGCGCGTGGCTCTTTAGCGAATGCGGCTATCGCTCGAAACCTGCCGCTGTGGCTGAAAGCAGACGTAGGCTACGTCGAAGCAACCGGCTTCGGCACGTCGACCAACACCGCAGAAGATGGGCCCCAAATTTCGCGAGACGATGAGGTGCTCCACCCATGGATCTGAGAATCGCCGGCCGCACCGCACTGGTTACGGCCTCTAGCCAAGGCCTGGGCCGCGCCTGTGCCACCGCCCTGATTGCCGAGGGCGTGAACGTCGTCATCAACGGTCGCGAGACCGATAAGCTCGAGAAGGCTGCTGCCGAGATTCAAGCCTTGGCGACTCACGACGCCAATTGCCGGTTTGTCACGGCGGACCTGGCTACCGAAACAGGTGTACAAGCCATCTTCGGCCAAGTCGATCAGCTGGACATCCTGGTGACCAACAACCGCGGCCCGAGACCTGCTGACATCATCGATGTCACCGACGACGACCTGGCTGAGAGCCTGCGGCTGCACTACTACGTACCGATCCATCTGGTGCAGCACTACCTGCCGGGCATGCGGGAGCGGCACTTCGGGCGAATCGTCAACATCACCTCGGAAATGGTCGAGTCGCCCGTGCCGGGCATGATCGCCTCGGCGGGCGCACGCAGCGCACTGACCACCGCGATGAAAGGCGTGCAGCACGACAGCGTCGCCGACAACGTGACAATCAACCAGCTGCTACCGATGCTCATCGACAGCCCCCGACAAATACAGATGGCGCAACTGTTTTCCGAAAGCAGCGGTGTCCCTTTCGAGGAAATTCGGCGGCGGCAGGCCAGCGTCACCTCGGCGAGACGGCTCGGACAGCCGGAGGAAGTAGGCGCCGCATGCGCATTCCTCTGTAGCGAACAAGCAGGCTACATCTCCGGCGTAAGTCTGCCCGTCAACGGCGGCGGACCGGTCATGGGCGCCGGCGTATGAGTTGCCCTGTGCCACGCCGACGGTTGTTGGGGGTTGAGCAGTGTCTGGAGGGCGCGGTGGTTGGCAGGGTCGTAGGCGACTCAGGCTCGGGCGCGTCCCGGGCGGACGCCGGGTTCCGCAGAACTCGCACGGGCCATAAACGCCGTCGAGCAAGCCAGGCGATAACCCAACCCCACCTCGGGCGCATCGGCGACCCGATCACAATCACCGACACAAGGATGGTCCACCCGTGAGCAATTCAACGTTCCCAGCAGAATCCGATGTCCTGATTGCGGGCGCGGGACCCGCCGGAATGGTGACCGCCGCCCTGCTCGAACGGCTCGGGCTGACGGTCAGGATCCTCGAGCGCTTCCCGTCCCGGCTCGCCCTGCCCAAGGCCCACGTCGTCGGCCCGGTCACCCTTGACATCTGCCAGCAAGCGGGACTGGACCTCGACCGCATGAGCGCCGAGGCGCTCCCAGTGGAGTGGGATCAGTTCGTCCGGTTCGCGACCCGGCTGTTCGGCGAGCAGCTCGGCACCATCGCGTACGAGTACCAGTCCCCGGAATGGACCGCGCGGCCACGAATCAACCTCTCCCAACCGCGGTTCGAAGCAATCGTCGAAGAAGATGTGCGCCGGCGCGCTGCTGTCGAGTGGGTCTGTGGACGCTGGACCGGCGCGCAGGTCGAGAACGGCCAGGTGGTATCCACCGCGACCGTCGATGACCGGCAAGTCCAGTTCACCAGCCGATATCTGATAGGTGCCGACGGGGCCAACAGCGCGGTTCGCGAGAGCCTGGGGATATCCATGCACACATACGGCGAGCCGAGCCAGCAGATCAACGCCCACGTGGTCGCCGACATGCGTGAACAGCTGGCCGATTATCCGGCCGTCTTGTATGCGCTGATCGACCCCGAGGTAATTGGCATGGCGGTCATCCACAGCCTGGGCGACCCGAGTCACGACAACAAGGTCGAGTGGATCGCCGGATCCCCCTACGACGGTGAGACCGTCCCCGAGATGGACACGATCAGCGAACGGGTCCGCAAGATCATCGGACGTGACGACATTGCGTTCGAAGTGCTCAAGGTGTCGCCGTGGGTACTGACGGCGCGGATCGCCGACCAATTCCAGGCCGGTCCGTGCTTCCTCATCGGAGACGCCGCACACCGGCTGCCACCGACCGGCGGTCTGGGCATGAACACCGCCATACAGGACGGTGCCAACCTCGCGTGGAAACTCGCCGCGGTCATCCACGGCTGGGCCGGCGAGGCTCTTTTGGAGACCTATTCCGCCGAACGCCGGCCGATTGCGACCGCCAATACACTCCGCTCCCGGGAAAACTTCGATATCCACATCCAGGCGGTAGCCGAGCTCGCGAAAGCTACCGTCGACGGAACCCTGCACGCCATGCCCCCGGAGCGGCTCGACCACCTCGTACAGCAGAACTCCATCGGGTTCAACAGCCCGGGGCTGCAACTCGGCTACGGTTACGGACCTGATCAAGAGGTCGACGATGCAACCACATTCACCCCGTCGGCGGCCGTCGGACGGCGGTTGCCGCACGTCCAGGTCAATGACGGCAACGGCGACGTGCGCCCCATCATCGACCTGGTGGACCGGGCCGGCTTCACCGTCTTCGTGCGGGGCCGGGCCGATGCGTGGCGAGAGGCGTCCGACGGCTCAGAGTTCCCGGTCGCGATCGTGGATTTGGCGGGAACGGTGACGGACGACGGATGGCTGGAACTGACCGGGCTCGCCCACGAGGGTGCAGCGCTGGTGGTACGTCCCGACGGACATATCGCCGCCCGAGCCGCCGGCCCCCAGTCATGGCCCGGCATACATAGCGCACTGCGCAACCACGTCCGGAATGGCCGGCCACTTGGAACGGAGGAGATCGCATGACCGCGAAATTCCGGGAATTCGTCCCGCCGGAGGACTCGCCACGCTACGCGGGCCTCGACGCTGACGCAGAAACATACGCGGACAACATGATCGGCTTGATGCGTCTGGGCCTTGGGAAAGACAACGCATTCGACGGCATCGTTGAGAAGACGAATGCCCCGTTCCAGGGCGTGACCGTCGACGGGACGGTCGAGCCCGGGCTTTTCGAACTCGCGGCCGAAGGCGCGCCGATAGCCGAGATGGTGCAGGCGGCGAACCACCTGTTGTCGACCGTTACCCCCAGCGAACACGCCAAGCTCGTCCATCCGCTGACCTCGGTGATACGGCGGCGCTGGCTCAACCCGGAATTATATTTGTTCCGGCACGGACTGCGACTCGACGAGATCACCGCCGAAACCCGAACCGCCATCTTCGATTTCCTCAGAAGCACACTGAGCGAAATCGGCTACACCAAAGTTCGGAACTGCATGTACATGAACGCGTTCCTCGGAACAGTCATGGCGGCGCCGCTGATCATGAACGAATACAGTTACAACTTCACGCTTTTCGGAGAGCCTTCGTTGAGCGAACCGTGGGGCTGGCAGTTACACGGCCATCACGTCGTGATGAACTGTCAGATAATCGGCGAGCAGATGGTCATGACGCCCTGCTTTTGGGGAGCCGAACCCAACGAGGTCGACCATGGACCACGCCGGGGCCTGAAGCTTTTCACCGACGAGGAAAACCTCGCGGTACAGCTCTATGAAACCCTTTCGCCGCAGCTACGCGAGCGGGTGGTGCTCTACCCGAGCGCCGCCGATCCCGCGGTGCCATCGGGGCGGGTGAATCCGTTCGACCATCTCCATCTGGGCGGGTTCAGCCAGGACAACAGGATCATCCCCTACGAAGGGGCCCCGGCTGCGGGCTTCGGTGCAGCCGCGCGGGACAAGCTCGTCGAGCTCATCGAGGTCTACCACCGACACCTACCTGACGGCCCGAGGGCCGCACGAATGGCTGATATCGAAAAGCATCTCGACAACACTCATTTGTGCTGGATCGGCGGTCTGGGTCCGGACGACCCGTTCTACTACCGGATCCAAAGCCCGGTAACCATCATCGAATTCGATCATCACGCCGGAGTCTTTCTCTCCAACCCCAGCGCCAAGCGGTTCCACATCCACACGCTGATGCGCACACCCAACGGCAACGATTACGGCATGGCGCTTGTCCGCCAATACTGCGAGGCGCACCAACGCTCGTTAGCTGGACTCGATCTGAATCAATAACCGAGCAGAGAATTGCCAACCTCGTTGGAGCAGTGTGGGCTTTGTCGGCTCGCGGCGCTGCAGGCCGAGGTCAACGCCGTACACCTGGTCGCCCTCGTCCGCGCCGGAGCGGAATTCAAGGACGGCAAACTCGTCGAACGTCCCGACGAGCAGCCCGAAACCACAGCCGCCTAAGACGATGTTCGGGGCTGACGGGCGTGCGTTCCATCGGCCGTTGGCGATCAGCGTGGCCGGGCTCATGCTTGCCGGCGTCGGGCTGGCCGTCACCGCGTTGGTCCTCGCCGTCGCGCACCGCGAGACAGGTCAGGTACTGGCTTATATTCCGGTCGCGATCGGCTTGACCGGCGTCGCGGTGATGGTGCTGCGTGGCACGCGTTGGGTGATCCGGGTCATCGTCGTCGTGCTCGCCGGGCAACTCGCCGCGATCGCGGGAACCACATGGGAACTCAGCCACGGTATCGACGCCCGCAAAGCCAGCCAGTTGCGCCAGCTGGGGTTCGATCCAACGGCGGGCGTGGTCATCAATTTGATCTACTCCAGCATCGGGTTCGCGCTGTTCTGCTGGTTCGCAACACGCTGGCTCGCAGCGCGGCGACGCCGACATACGTCCTCACCTCAGACGTAGACAACCGGCGAGACATGCCTCATCGACGAGCCGCTCAAAGATCTTGATCCACAGGTCCTGCCAATTGCTCGGCGGGTTACCGCGATTCTGCATACTGCATGAGGTGAAATCGATACGTTTCTTGGGCTCTTGCCCGGTCTGCGTATTGTATTGCATAGCAATGCTTCTCGGCATGACGACTCTGCAGGCTTATGGCTTGCCGTGATCGGGATGTGGGACGGTTCGTAGGTCCAGATGTGGGATCGCGTCGAAGTCTGCCGAATTGCAGCTGTAAAGCGGCAATCCATAGGCAATGGCGCTGGCGGCGATCAGTGCGTCATAAGCGCGTGCCGCCGGCTTTCGACCGGACGCGCGCAACGATGCCGCAACGGCGCCAAATGCGCGCGCAGACCCGGCATCGAACGCCAGCACGTCGAAGTCCGACTCGGCCTGCTGCAGATGCGCCTGGCGCGCCGCGCGCTCATCGTCGCTGTCGGCGACGTGGGGCCCAACAGACAACTCAGCCAGCGTGATCGCGCTGATGACAGCTTCGTCGGGAAGAGCCGCTGGATCGTCGATGCGCCCCAGCAGGATCACCGTTGAGGTGTCGAGCATCCCCCTCGAGGCCGGCCCAGGGATCACAGCGACGGATCAATGACGGTGTCGATGTCGCGTCGCAGCGCGTCGGGATCAACGCGCGGCAACCCTTTCCTGCGCTCGATGAGTTCGGCAGGTCTGGCGCTGCGGCGCGGCAGCGGGCGCAACTCGGCGACTGCGCGGCCGTCGCGGGTGACGATCACGCTTTCACCGCGCTCCACCCGGTCCAGCACTTCTCCCCCTTTGTTACGGAGGTCGCGCACGGTTACCGACTCCATGGCGGGAGTGTATCACCGGTGAGACGGACAAATCCGGCCTGACGAATACGACGCAGACGAATATCCAGCGCACGACGAAGCGTCGACCGCCTGGTATGTGCGGTTACACGATCGAATGGATTGGTCCATGCTCGAAAGGTTTCGCGTCCCGCGTGGTCATCGCCTCGGCATGGGCGTCCTCAACACAGATGGGCGTAAGCAGTGAGTGCTGGTGACTCCGGCGTGGCCCATCAAGGTGCGAACCGCCCGCCGACTGGCTAGGTCTCCAGACGTTTCTTCAGTCCGGTCAAGGTGCTGTCGACCAAACCCTTGATCACGCGGTTCCGGATGAAGCCCGGCAACGGCAGGTTGTGGTGAATGGTCAACTCGTAGGTCACCGACGTCTTCTCCGGCGCCAACTCCTTGAGCGTGTAGCTCCCTTCCTGCCCTGTCTGCAACCTGCCCTCCACCATCGTCCAGCTCATGCCGTCGTCCTGGTGTTCGTACGACAGCGTGTAGGCATCCGTGCCGACGGTCGCGGACGCCTTGAACCGGGCGGTTGCCGGCAAGTCGTTGTCCTCGTATACCTCCAGTACCTCGACCTCGCGGATCTCCGGAATCCACTCGGCCTGGCTCCCCACATCGCGGATGGTCGCCAGCACCTCGGCGAGCGGCGCGTTAATCTCCACGACCTTCGTGGCGCTGTCAGTAGGCATGGTCGTCATCTCCGTCGTAGGCCGAAAGCGGCATTGGATCCCGCTGACCAAACCATATCTCCGGGTTGGTGCGATTGGTCAGGTCTTCACGATGCAGCAGCGAAGCGACGGGCGTGTTGGCTCTGGCCGGAATGCCTCGTCGGTTTGGCGTCCGCTGGTTCATTCTGCGGGTGCGGGCCGACTTGACGCGCGTCCAGGGCGCTCAAGGGCCTCGATGTGGCGGGCGACCTCGACTGCGTGATCGCCGAGTCGCTCCAGCAGCCGGGCGATCAGCCCCATCTCCAGCAGCACCGGAGAGCGCAGGTCGGCGGCAGCGAGCTCGGCGCTAAGACTGGCGTGCAGCTCGTCGAGCGCGTCGTCGTCGTCCTCGGTGTCGTCGGCGATCTTGCCGGAGCCCACGAGATAGACCTGTGTCACCTGATGCCACATCCTTGCCGCGGCATCCAGGTGCTGTCCGATCAGGCCAACGACCCGCGGCGGGAGCTCCTCGGCAAGCCCGGTCGCGCCACGCCGGCTGACGTCCGCGGCCAGCGCATGGGTGCGGGTCAGCTCGGGCAGGATACGGAACACCGTCAGCAGAAACCTCAGCTCCCCGGCGACCGGGGCTTGGCGCACCAGCTGGGCGTGCACCAGATCCTCGATCTTGGCGTACAGATCCTCGATCACTTCGTCATGCCCCTCAACCGTGGCGGCAGCTACGTCATCACCATGCAAAAACGCCGCAGCCGTAGCCCCGATATCCTTCTCCACCACCGTGAACATGCGCATGACCGCCGCATCGATCTCACCCAGCTGACGGTGATACTCGGTCCGTAACTCCACCACGGGACGACTGTAACCGCCCATCAGACGGTCAAACAGGTCGTCCCCTGAAAGGCGCATGCGGTTCATCGACTTGTGCCCCCACGTTCACCGGGGGCTGGCAAAAGTGGCGCGCGGCAGGTGCCGGCGCCGACGCGCTCGCGGCGCAACTGATCCTGCCGTCGGCGCTCAAGGCGATGAGCGGCGCGGCGGCCGGGCGCCGCCCGCAGCATGTCAGGACCTTGGCCCCTTTCGACCGCGTGGTGAACGGCGCACGCTAGAGGCATCGGAGTGGGAAGCCCGCGGGATCAAGCAATCGGCATCGGCTCTTCCATCGTCGCCTCGGCAAACTGGGAGGGTCTCATGACCACAGAGGTATCGCTCGACACGACAGCGCTCGACAAGGCGCTTGACGCTCTGCACGCTGGTGCGCCCAGCTGGGTCGCCCTGCCCCTCGAAAGCAAGGTGGCGCTGCTGGAGGCGTTGCCGCAGAAGATCCTCGATTTCGGCCCGCATATGGTGGCGGCGGCCGACAGGGCCAAGGGCATTGCGTCGACCTCCGGTTGGGTCGCCGAAGACTGGCTGACTGGTGTTTGGGCCTTCATCCAGGGCGTCAACTCGCACGCCCTGGTGTTGAAGCGGGTGCTTGCCGGGGAAGAGCCGATCAAGGCCGACGCGGTGCACACCAGGCCGGACGGCCAGGTCGTCGTCGACGTCTTTCCGGTCACCGTATACGACCGGTTGCTGCTTAACGGCTACAAGGCGCAGGTCTGGATCGAGCCGGGCGTCAGTGCTGCGCAAACTCGCCAGGACGCCGCCAGGATGTACCGCGGTGCCGGCTACGACCACCCGGGAGTCGCACTGGTCCTCGGCGCAGGCAACGTGGGAACCATTACGACGCTCGACATCCTCGACCAGTTGTTCGCGCAGGGGAACGTCTGCGTCGTGAAGATGAACCCGGTCAACGACTACCTCGGCCCGTTCTACGAGAAGATCTTCAATGAGTTCGTCTCGTGTGGCTGGCTGCGCTTCGTGTACGGCGGCGCCGACGTCGGCGGCTACCTGGCACACCATCCGAAGGTTGACGCCATTCACATGACTGGTTCGGCAGCGACCTACGACGCGATCGTGTGGGGTACCGATGCCGAGGCCGCGACTCGTAAGGCCAACAACACGCCAATACTGGACAAGCCGATCTCGGCCGAACTGGGCGGCATCAGCCCGTTGATCGTCGTGCCAGGCGACTGGAGCGATGCCGACATCAGGTTCCAGGCCGAGCACATTGCATCGAGCAAGCTCAACAACGCCGGCCACAACTGCATCGCGACCCAGATTCTGGTCGTGTCGGAGGATTGGCCCCTCGCCGACAAGCTCATCGCCGAAGTTCGCAATGTCATACGCGAGGTTGAGCCCCGCCGCACGTACTACCCGCGCTCAGGCGAGAAGACCGACCAGGCTTGCGACGGGATGAGCGGCGCGGAGTTCCTCAGCAGCGACAAGAGCCGGGCCCTCATTCCTGATGTTGACCCGCAAAGAGGTGCCAGCATCTTGCGCAACGAGGTTTTCGCCGGCGCCCTGGGAATCGTGCGCCTTCCCGGCAAGACGGCACGCGAATTCATGCGCAATGCCGTGGAGTTCTGCAACGACGTTCTGCCCGGCACTCTCGGGGCGACCATCATCATCGACCCGAAGACGCGCAAGGCGAATGCGGTGGCCTTCGACGAAGCGATTTCGGACCTGCGCTACGGCGACATCGGCGTCAACGTGTGGTCGGCGATGAACTTCTTGCTGGGCTACACGCCATGGGGTGCGTACCCCGGGCACACTCCGCAGAACATCGGCAGCGGCACCGGAGTGGTGCACAACGCTTTCTTGTTGCAGCACGTGCAGAAGACCATCGCCGAGATTCCGTTCCGTCCGTCACCGCGCGCCATCATCAAGGGCGAGTTGACGATATCGCCCAAGCCGGTCTTCTTCGTCACGAACAAGACGGCTGAGACGACGATTCGTCGACTCGTCAAGTTCCTCGTGGACGGCAAACCCACGGCGCTGCCCGGAATCTTTGCATCCGCTCTGCGTGCCTGACAACGAGGACACATTCATGGCCATCCGTGTCGCCCACGGATGAAGTTCGCCTGGCCACCAGCTTCTGCGAATCAGGGTTATGGACTTCGTTGAAGCCTTTTCAGGTCGTGGCGGCTTCAGATCCCGCGAAGCGGTGACATCCCTTCACGCTGACGACACTAGGCTTCGCGTGCCCGTGGTCCGCATCTTTGAATCGAGGTGCAACACGCGAGCCGAAACCTGCGGACTCTCGACGTCTTGGCCGGATCAATCGGTCGGTGTCGGACATCGGGGTGATGATGTAGCCGTGGCAGACGGTCGTGAGCACATCCTGCTTGGCGGGTACGCGGCGAAACAATGCCCGGTGCGTGTGCAGAACGACTATTCACCGCTCGTGCCGACCCAGCGATGGGTTCCCTCGCCGGAGGATCAGGCACGCCTTGATGCGGGAATTACGTTCGAGCACAATGTGTTTGGGAACCTGATCGCGCTTCACCCCACCGCTGTCGTGGTGGGGCCGCAACTGCGCAAGGCCGATGCGATCGCGGCAACCGTGCACGCGATGGAGTCCGGCGCACCGCTGGTGCTGGGTGGGTGGCTCCCGGACGATGTCGCCGGGGGCCGCACCGGCCGTCCGGATCTGCTGGTCAAAGTCGCGGGCGGATATCTCCCGGCCGACGTTAAGCACCACTTGACCGTGAAGCCGGGGAACACCACGAGCGCGGTCATGTCTGCCATTGCGTCGCCCGACACATGGTGCGAGGTGGGTGGGTGGACGGCGGCGACGTCGCACCGTTACGAGGACGGCCTGCAACTGGCCCACTACACACGCATGCTGCAGGCATGCGGCCACCACCCCGGGCCGGAAATGCTTCGGGGTGCGGTGCTGGGCACCAGCCAGGTCGCGGTGACACCCGCCGACAGTCCGGGGCTGGCGTTCGTGTGGCACGACCTGGGCGAGCCGTTGGTCGAGACCTTCTCCCGCAGCCGGGGCAAGGCGCGCCGGTCGCTGCTCGAGCGCTATGACCACGAGCATGCCTTCCGGGTGAAGGTGGCCGAAACCGCCCGCCGCATAACCGGTTTCGACGACGACCCGCTGCCGCTGGTGGAACCGATCGGGCAGCACGAATGCAGCAGGTGTCCCTACGAGCAGTGGTGCGCCCAGCAGATGGGCTCGCACGACCCTTCAGCCGCGATCACCATCAGTCGGCTCGGTACCCGTGAGTGGCTGACGCTGCGGCGCATGGGCGTCACCACGACGGCAGCGTTGTCGGTGGTGGATCCCGACGATCCGGCGTTTTTCGACGAGTACATCGTTGAGGTCAGCCACCTGACCCCAGAGACCGCGCGCAACCGGCTAGCGGCGGCGATCGAACGGGCCGAGATGATCTGCCACGGTGTGGATCTCAGGCGAAACGGCGATGGCCCTGTCGAGGTTCCGGTCGGCGACGTCGAGATCGATATCGACATCGAGTACGACCTGGACAACCGGGTGTACATGTGGGGTGCCCGCGTCCGGCGAGGCACCGACAACTCGAGCGCGCAGTACATCACCGACTTCATCGACTGGGAGCCGCTCAACGACCAAGGTGAGCGTGCGTTGGCGGCACGGTTCGCCGCGTGGTTGCGTGCGCAGCGCACCGCGGCCGACGCGGCCGGCGCAACGCTACGGGTCTTCCACTGGTCGCACCCGGAGTGGTCGAAGTTGCAGAGCATCCTCGGGACTACCGAAGTTGGCGACCTCACCGACCCCGACACCGGAGTGTTCGTCGACATGGAGAAGGTGTTCAAGGCCAACTTCACCTCGCTGCACGGATCGAGCATCAAGAAAGTGGCCCCGCTGTTCGGGTTCACGTGGCGGGTCGATGACCCGGGCGGCGCGGTCTCCCAGACCTACCTGTCCAAGGTGCACACCTCCACCGATCCACCAGAAGTCGCCGCGGCCAAAGAGTGGCTGCTGTCCTACAACGAGGACGACAACGCGGCAGTGGCCGCGATCCGCGACGGCATGCGGGCCTGGAAGTCACGCGACTAGCCCGGTCGCCCACGCTCTCAATGCCGCCTCAGCGTGGCATCTCTCTACGCATTGGGTGAATGCGGACAAGTTTGTTGGCTGTTGTACTGCACGTGTTGTATTCAGCACCAACGCCTTTCCGGCGAACGGGTCGCTGCGGGGGCAGATCTGCTGGGTCGTCGATGCGCCCAAGCAGGATCACCATTGATGTGTCGAGCATCCCTCTCGACGCCGGCTCAGTGGTCACAGCAACGGATCAATGACGGTGGCGATGTCACGTCGCAGCACGTCGGACGGGCAGGGAGATTGCTAACCCGCCGGGTACGGGTCGACACCGCCCAGCCAGAGCCGCATGTCGAATCCTCCCGTCTCCGCGCGCTTGCGTTGTGCGACGTCAACGATCCTCGCGAGAGAGACGCCATGTTCAGCGGCGATCGCCGTCAGGACTTCGAGGACGTCGGCGGCCTCTTCGATAAGGGCGTGGGTGGCCGTCGCCGCGATGAGTTCGTCGACCTCTTCGCGCAGCTTGTCGCGTAGAGCGGCCCGGTATGGGCCTGCGGCCAAGGTCGTCACGTGGGGCGTGCGTCCGGAGGCTCGAATGATGTCGGGAATCTTGTCTCGCACGAGTTTGCCCACGCTGTTCCCTCTCCCTCGCGATAATGCGGTGGTGCAGTTCTACCCCGCGGGGCTGACATCGAGGGTGCGCCATGGGCGGTGATGCGGCCGACCCGCTTCTGCTCGGGCAACGGGTGGTGGCGATCCTCGAGGCGGGCCTGCGCACCGCCACCTACAAGCTCGCCACGTTGATGGGATTGATCGACCACTGCCTCGAGAACATGCCCGAGCGGCCCGGCGATATGCTGCGGGTGCCGATTCCCGATCTGGCGCATCGGGTGCTCGAGATCTACTGGCAGCAGGTGCGCCCATTCGACGGCCACGAATTGCGCCAATCCACACAGCCGCGCGCACGAATCCTGATCGCCACGACTGCGTTACGTGAGGCGGCCGGGGTCAAACGCATGAGTGTGTCGGTGGACATCGCCAGGCTGCGCGCGCCTGCCGCGTACCGAAGCGCCATCGATGAGATCACGCTTTGCCTTGCGCAGCAGCCGTTGCATCGGCTGCAGAAACTGCCGGGCTCGTCCACGAGTGATCCTTTCCTGTACGACGACTCGTTCCTGCACGACCACGTGTCGCGGTCGACGCTGCGCGCCCGCGGCGACGCCATCGAACTGAAACCAGGTGTTGCACAAGGTCTTGCCCGGCTCGCCGCGCTGCTCAAGCCGGCGCTGGAGATCATGTGGGTCGACGACGTCCGCCGGATGAACAAGTTCCTTCACGCTGAGGTTCCCGACGTCGCGGGCCATCTGTTCGGTCGTGAGCGCACCGACCTGGCCGCCGTGCGCGAGCCGTTCAAGGAAGCGTACGGCCCGCACTGCTTCTACTGCGGCACGCACCTGCCGGTGAGCAATCCGGTCGATCATGTCCTCCCGTGGTCCCTGGTCGGTATCGACGGCCTGGCCAATCTCGTTTTGGCCTGCGTGCGCTGCAACGGTGACAAGAGTGGTGCGCTGCCGGCCGTGTCGATTATCGACCGGGTGCTGGACCGAGACCGAGAGGTGCTCGAGCAGATCGCCTCCGATATTCAGTGGCCGACGCAGCACGACCGGGTCGTGGCCGCCGCGCTCGGCATTTACCGCGTGCAGCCTGCCGGCGTGCCGACGTGGTCGGGGTACAAGCAGACAGCGCGGCTCGACATCAGCTTCCCGCCGTTGTGGACGTGACTCATGTTGAGCGTGAATGCCATTCAGCGCGAAATCAGTTCCAGGACTATCGGCCGCGTCGACCGAACAACGACATCTGGAAGCAGACATGCCGCGTGCGCTATCCGCAGCACCTCGTCCAAGACAACGCCGGGGTGCTGGGACGGCCCGCCCTCCGTATCGGTGCCATAGACGGATTCGTATGTGCGGCGCAGGTATTCGCGCTGATCCCATAGCCTGCGCGCAACGTTAAGGCCTGTCGACGTGCGCTTGAAGTCGATCCACGGCGTCACCGGGCTGGGCGGAAACAGCGCATTCCAATATGGGCCCCAGGGATTCGCCGGGCTGAATTGCGTTGAGGGCTTTCAAATGCTTACCTTCGTCGGCCTCAGTCATCACCCGGTTCTCCCGTCAGCCTCGGCCAATGCGAGGTGCTCGTGCCGACACCGGTCGGTGTCGGCCACCTCGTCGTGCAGGCCACCCACGATGGCGGTGTTCGCGCACCTTCCTGCCGTATCCGGTCGACCGCATCTTGCAAAGAGAGCCCCGGGGTCACGATGCACCCCTGGATTTCGGATGCAGCCGCTGTAGCGCCGCGCGGAATTCGGTGTTGGGGTTGGCATCCGGTAGCACTGCAGCGACAGCGTGCAACGCCTGGTCGATGTCGACGCCCTGTTTGCGGGCTCCGTAGAGCGCGCCGATGGTGGGTGTGCGGCTGTACGCCTGGACGCAGTGGACGAACACCGTCCGGCCCTCGGCTCGCAGTTGCTCTACCGCGCGCACGGTGTCGAGCAGCACGAAGTCGAGATGAACGTTTTCACCCTCTTGGTCGATGAGGCGGACATCGAGTTGTTGCACACCGGCGGGCAGGTGCACGTCGGCGACCCGGCACAACGACACGATCGCGTCCACTTCCTTGGGCAACTTGCGCAGATCAGCGACGCCGCCGATCCGCACCTTGTTGTCGTAGGGATGCCGGACGGGTTCGTGGGCTTCGTAAGGGTAGTCGACTTCTTCGGGCCGGCCTTCGCGAATGATCTGCGTGGCCAGTTGCACCAGGCCGCGGGTCCTCAGGCCCGGCCAGCCCTGCAACGCCAACCGCCAGCGCGAGGGCACCGCCGATGCGCCATAGACGGCGCCGAGCAGGCCGCCCGCGATGGCCGCGACGGTGTCGGTGTCGTGGCCGCCGCGTACCGCCGCCTCCAGCGCCAGCCGCAGGTGATCGGCACGGAACACCTCCAACGCGGGATCGTCGTCCGGGACGGGCGTGTTCACGATCGCCGACCAGGCGGCCTGCAGTGCGGCGACCACCCAACCGTTCTTGGCGGCGAAAGCCGACGGCTGTGATGTCTCGGCTTCGTCCAAGCGGGACGCCCACAGGTCGCGGCGTTCAACGGGGATGTGGCCCAGGCCGATCCGCGCCTCGGGCTTCCCGGTCAGGATGGCGTGGCGGATCGCGGTGCACCACAGTACGCAGGCATCACCGGCGTCGGGGTCGTGGTGTGTCAGGTCGCTGATGGCACGGGCCGCCTGCACCAGCGCGGCCTCGTCGTCAAGGTAGGCGAGGGCCACCGGCGCGGTGCGCATCAGCGAGCCGTTGCCGGCGGTGTGGCCGGTGCGGTTGTGCAGGGCCGCGGATTCTTCGCGCGCGGTTCGCGCGGAAATCCCCCGCCGACCCGCGGCAAACAGGACCGAGCTTGTCTGCGCACCAATGTCTTTGGCGGTTTTCGCCCACCGGTGCCAGCGCTCGACGATGTAGTCTTGGGCCTGTTCGTCGCGCAGGTCCGTCCCGGTGGCCGCGATCTCGGCGATCGCGATGGCCATCGACGTGTCGTCGGTCCACTCGCCGGGCTTGAACGGTCCCAGTCCGCCGCCGATCATGTCGACCGGGGCGTCGGGGGCCAGCGGGGGCCCGAATTCGTAGCCGGCGCCCAGGGCATCCCCGGCGGCGGCGCCCAGCAGGGCACCGCAGGCCCGATCACGTTGTGCGGTAGTCAAAGTCATGGTTGACCTCCTTCGTTGCGCGTACGCGCAGAGTCGAGCTGAGTGAACATTGGAATAGGTGTTTCGTGTTCGCGTCTGTGGCGGCCGAGATACTCGCCCACGACCAGGCGCGGTCGGTTAGACGAATCCTTGATCGACCAGGACCGAGCCTTCGGGGGTAACCAGGTGGGCTTGGCCGGATCCCTCGACCAGGCCGCACCAGCTTTTGACCTCGAGGGCTCCGCGTTGCAGCTCGATGTGGAACGCGTACTTGGCGCGGTATGGGAAACCACACCCGCTGACCGGGCAGCTCGGCCAGGATTTCGACCGGCGGATAGCGCAGCACTGTGCGCAGGTCGCCGTCGTACACCCGTCCGTGGATGCGTCCGTCGATGAGCTCGGCGAGTCGTGCGTCCAGCGCCCGAATCTGCTGCTGCGTCAGCGGTGAGCGCGGCGGCCGCAGCCGTTCCCGGAGTGCGGGTGTCCGGTCGTGCTCGACTGCCACGTCGAACGCGGTACGCCCCTTCGAGTCCCGAAGGGACCGCAGCGCGCCCCGGTCGAGCAGTTCTGCGACGACCTCGGTGGGCGCACCGTGCCAGGCAGCCTGATGCAGGGCGGTGAACCACGCCAAGCCGCCCGGCCGCCACTGGTTGATGACCAGCCACTTCCACTCGCGGTCGAGCACTTTCATCACCACGGGCCAGTTGCCGGCTTTCGCGGCATCGGCGAGCCCGTGACCGGCGCTGACCAGGTCATCGGCCATGACCGAGGTGTCCAACACGCCCTGCCACGGGCGCGCACCCTGAATGATTTCGCTGTAGGACGTCATGGGGACCTCCCCTGTTTCGGGCCTCCCCGCGGGAGGCGCTCTTGCCGGCACCGGTCGGTGTCGGCCGCTTCGTCATCCGAGCCACCCACGAGCGTGGGGTTGGCGCGCCGTCCAGTCGGAGCTTGGCGACGGCGTCTCATGAAGCAACGCCAGTGTAGAGCGACGCACCGACAATTCGACGCGCAAGCGGGCCGACGCTCTTCCCCGCTCAGTCCTTCATCCGTTGCCGGGGACGCTGCGTTCATGCAGCAGCTCCTGTGCTTGTACAGTAACACGAGGTCGTGTATTTCTGCAACTATGCAGTGTATGCTGCATCTATGCAGACATCCGGTGATCGATCCCCGGCGCTCAACGACGAGGTCAGCAGCACCTTCGCCGAGCGGGCGAAGTCGGCACGACTGCGGGCAGGCCTCACCCAGCAGCAGCTGTCTGACCGCCTCAGGAACGAAGCCGAGGTTCTGCTCGACACGTCAGCGATCACCCGGATCGAGGCCGGGCAACGAGAGCCGCGACTCGGCGAGGCCCTCGCTATGGCCCGGGTGCTGGAATTCGGGCTGAACAACCTCGTCCCGCGGGCCGATCTGGACTTCTACCTGAGCGACGTCGAGCGGTTGATGGACGAAAGCCGCGCGGCGCTGGTCAAGATGATCCGGTCGGTGGACCCTGTCGTCGACTTCGTCCGACGAAATCCTGACTGCCTAGCCGACGACCGCCTCGAGGACCGATTCCGCGAAGTATTCGAGTGGTTTCAGCAACGCGTCTCGCACCAAGACCTCGGGCATGACGACCAGCGCACGTTGAACGTCGCCATCACCACCAACCGGACCGACGAGAAACTCAAACGCCAACTGCTGCGCGCGGTCAGCGAAGGAATTCTCGTCAGACCCGACGAGATCCAACCCGCCTACGACAGATGGTTCGCAGAAGACGCCGGCGAAGACCGCCGGGAACGCCCAGGGGCGTCGACGACGGGCGAGACGCGTCAGCGGATGGCAACGCGTCGAGTCTCGTGTCCGCGCCGAACAGTGGGACAAACATTTCAGTGCGCTCCTGAACTACGTCCGCCACCACGGCGACGCCCGAGTTCCGCGCTCCCACACCACCCCCGACGGCGACCGGCTCGGCGCGTGGATCGTAGACCAACGCAACCGCTTCGCGCGGGGCATGCTCGATCCCGATCGCGCAGTGCGGCTCGAGGAGTTGCCGGGCTGGACCTGGGGCCCACGAGCCGGGCGGTCCAACGCGAAAACCACGACACCAGGAGCGAGATGAACAGCGATCCCACCGCGAGGAAATCGATGTCTGACGACTGGCATTTCCCCACACTCGCTCAGGTATGGGACCACCAAACCAAGGCGATCATCGCCGGCTGAAGTTCATAGAACTGCCCCCACCGCACAAGCACCTTCAGTCTTAGTGACCTGCCCGCGCAATGACTCAAACCGCAGGTAGCGGCAGTAATCAACGCGACGGTGTCTTGCACTGGCTCGTGCTCCCAAATCCGGCTGACGGTCCAGCGTTTTTCATCAGTCCGGCATTCTGGTGCGCGGCGCGCTCGACATTTCCTTGCAGTTTGCGCGACCAAAAGTCGAGGTTCTGGCGCGGGCTTTAGAGGCTGCCTGCTCGGCGGTGCAGTAGGCGACGCGCTCGGTGCGCGAGTTGAGTTCCTCGGCCCTTCAGCTGGCTTACTAGGGATGCGACGTGGCGTTCGAGATCCTCGATATCGCGAAAAGCGGCTTCCCCTCGTGCATGAAAGCCACAACCGTCCAACGAGCACGATCGTGTTCAGGCGCGGCGTTCGGCGGCAGTGATGCCGCCTTTGAGGAGTTCGTCGATGACCTTCTTGAACACCGGCAGCATCAGCCGGTCAACACCGGGGATCTTCAGGGATGACAATTCCTCGGCCAGTTCACGGGGTCGAGTCAGCGTCGCTGTGACTACGGCACCCGACATTCGGTCGCTGCGTAGGGCGTGATCACGATGTGTGCTGCCTGCGACTGGCCGTAGTACCGCATTCGCCGCGCCCATAGCTGTATGTGACTCAGCTCCACCGCCGCGAACTGTGGTTGCAAATAGTAGAGCCAAGCTAGCCGAGCGAGCACCGCCGGCGGTGGCATGCCTCGGACCGATCGCGCGCGTCCGCGCACGAGGAGCCGGTCAGCGTTGTCCCGACCGTCGCCGCCGAGCAATAGGGCCACCTGCGGGGAAGCAGCCACATTACGTACCGTCCACGACGACGCCGAGGTCGTCGCATAGATGCGGCCATGGTGAGGAACGAACCACAGCGGTACCGCGAATGGCGTTCCCTTCTGTGAACGGCTGGCAAGAATCATGACTCGCGACCTGCGAACCGCCGCTTCAAGATTCGGCGAGTGGAACGGGTGAACGTCGTCCTTCTCGTCGGTAACCGAAAACGACGCCTGTCGTGGAGTTGAGGTTCCTGGTGGTGCCGGTACCTCACGAAGTGAACCGTAGTCCCAGGCCACGACTCGTTTGGGCACTACCCGATAGGTGCAATCGCCCATGGCTTTGGCCGTCCCTCTGACAGTCAGCGAGCGCAGTCGGAACCATTGCGGGCCGTCGTCGGCGATCACCACGACATTGCGAGCGGCCAGATCTGGGTTACCCTGCGGCACCTGCACAATGCGCGGCGACGACGCGGGATCGGCCGGCTCTTCGAGAGTCGCACTCACCGGAAGCACGAGGATCTCGTCGTCTACGGTGGTGGCCAATGCCGCGCGTGGGGGTGAAAGCGCCAAGTCGGGGACGGCGCTCGCCGCGACATCACGAGTTATCACTGCACCACACCAATCGAAGCTCAACAGCGGTTTTCTTGCCCAGACCAACGCGGCGTGCCAAATGGCCGAGGTTTCGGGGCCGTGCCCTGGTGGCGCAGGCATTCACCGCCGCCGCCTCGCTGCCAGCGTGAGGATCCACAGAGCGGCAAGGAAGCCTGCCGCCACGCCGGCGAACGTCACCCATCCGGTCAGCAGCACCGCCGCACTCGATGATCTCGTGATCGCCAGGGGTATGCACGCGGTCGGCGGGTGAATGCGGCCCACCGGCGTGGCCACGATCACGACCGCGGCGATGGTCGACGCAAGCAGCCCAGACATCGAGGTGATCATCCCGGCCAGCGTTATGGGAACCGTGACCGCGAGTCCGATCGCATAGCACGTCGCGATGACATGAGGTCTACGGCGGTAGCGGTTCGGCGAGTGCAGGACGATGGCAGCCGTGCTCGCCATCGCCGACATCGCGAACGGCTCGCGTAGGCGCAGCAGCAGGAAGGCACTGGGAATCAGCACCAGCGTCGCCGCCGCCATCCGCACGGCGACTGCGAACACCGGTCTCCTCCAGTTCGGGGCGGCGGGGCCGGTGCCGCCGTCGGTGTCCTGCCGGTAGGGCCACCATCGAACTTGGGCCATCGAGGCTGTCCTCTCTCGCGGATCGACACGCGCACCACCGGGCGCAACGCCCGGTGGCACCAAGTCAGCTGGGTCTGTGGACCCTACCTGCCTGCCCCGGCGCGCTTGGCTCGGCGACCCGGTCGTCGCACCAAACCGTCAGCGCGGGCACGCCGCCCGCCCGCATGCGGCGCGATATATTGAACCGCACCTAAAGGGGTGGGGTATGCCGCGATGCTGACCATGCCGCCGCCCGCCGGCATTCCTGGGCCGTCATGTGAATCTCGAACGTTCAACCGTGGCACATAGTGTTCGCGTCCGGAGCGGCTAGGGACCGGTTGGTGGAGAGAGACGGAACGGTTGGTGAAGGAGGTCGCAATGGCTACCGCGGTGGACGCCACGGCTGCTGACGCTGTGATCCGGCAGATGCGCGAATCCGACATCCCGATAGCGAGCGCTGTTCTTCGACGAGCATTTGGAACGTTTCACGGCGCGGCCGATCCCGATACATTTTGGCCGGATCGCGAATATGTGCGGGGCCGCTGGCACGCTGACCCGACCGCGGCTCTCGCAGCAGAAGTGAACGGATCGCTGGTGGGTTCGAACGTGGCGACAAGATGGGGCAGTTTCGCCTATTTCGGTCCGTTAACGGTTGAGCCTTCGTTATCGAACCGCGGCATCGCGAAGAGACTGTTGGTCGCGACCATGGAGATCATCGACGGCTGGCAGGTGAAAGACGCTGCGCTGTTCACGTTTTCAAACAGCCCGAAGCACATCCACCTGTATCAAGGGTTTGGATTTTGGCCCCGCTTTCTCACGGCACTGCTCGCGAAGCCGCCGCTGGAGCACTGGGGCGCGTCGTTCGACACGTTGTCGCAGACAAACGAGGGCGACCGGGCCGCAATCTTTGATGCCTGCCGTGACCTGGCAGATTCGGTTTATGCAGGCTTGGACGTCAGTTCTGAGATTCGGTCTGTCTACGAGCAACAACTCGGCGAAACGGTGCTGGTCTGGGGCGGGGATTCACTCGACGCGTTCGCCGTTTGCCATCAGGGCGCGGGAACCGAGGCGGGCGCGAACACCTGCTACATCAAATTCGCCGCCGTCAGACCCGGGCCTCGCGCGGAAAGCGTATTCGAGCTCCTACTGCGCGCCTGCGAAGTGCATGCCCTGCAACGTGGCCTGCAACGCATGGAGGCCGGAGTAAACCTCGGTCGCAGCCAGGCGTATCGCACCATGCTGCGCCACGGTTATCGATCCGACAGCTACGGAATCGCGATGCACAGAAACGATTCGCCGGCCTACAACCGGCCAGACTCCTATGTCGTGGACGACCTGCGGTAGTGGGCTTCGTCTCCCAAAGCCGACTGGCCCAGAGCCCGTCCAGCTGTTGCGCGGAAGCTGATCCAGCCCACGCTTGTACCCGATGCGGGCATACGCGTCCGCAGTGTTGATTCCGCCAGGACATCGTCGGCCATCCGGCCGGGTCGCCGCGGTCGTATAAGCCGTTGACCATCAGCTGGCGGGCTCGAGGGGCGTGAGGGGGACCCGTTTGGTGGTCCAGTCGCTATGCGGCTTGGGTTTGGTGGGTCGTGGTCCACTGTAGGGCGAACTCGGTTGGGGTGAGTTCGTCGTGGGCGGAGTGGGGTCTGTTGGCGTTGTAGTCGCAGCGCCAGTCTTCGATGATCACGCGGGCTTCGAGCAGCGAGTCGAAGTGCCACGAGTTGAGCAGTTCGTCGCGTAGCCGGCGGTTGAACGACTCGATCCAGGCGTTCTGCCACGGCGAGCCGAGATCGATGAACAGCGAACCGGTGCCGTTGAACCGGCACCAATCGTTCACGGCGTGCGCCACGAACTCGGGACCGTTGTCGAAGCGCATGTAGGTCGGCGCGCCTCGCTGGAGAGCGAGGCGGTCCAAGACGCCGACGACGCCGCCCGGTTCCGCGCATCAAGGGCCCTGTGCCCATCACCTCCTTCTCAGCAACCCAGCTCGTTCTCAGCAAAGATCGCCACCCAATCTGCCGCGAAGAACGACATGGGCAGATCCACCTCCACGTGCCCGACGGCTTCGGCCCGAGACATGCCCTGGGCCTCATAACTGCAGACCTTGTACCCCTCGTTCAGAAGAGCGGTGGAACCGTATTCGGATAAGACATACGGGATTTTCTCCTCCACCCGTTCCAGGTAGGTGTCAGCGCTGGCGTGAGCCACCCCAGGACCTAATCCGGGCACAGCGATCACAGCTGTCGCCGCTACTAACATCTTCTTCATCTCTCCTCCTCGGCCGGCCCGTTGCCAGCTGTTGGTTCTACGGCTCATCACGCGGTATGACGAGTTCTTGCAGATCACGCGGTTGGTGACATTCCAGCACGGCGCCCGGCCCGATCTGACTTTGCGCACCCCCCGGGGGGACCCCACTCGCAACAGGCCCGTGCCCCCGGGGAGTGCTGCTAGGGCGGCTGACGCTGACTGGGAGTGGGTGAAACTGCGGTGGAACTGCGGGCACTCATCACGGCCTCACATAGTTGTCGGGAGTCGCTGCCGCCCTAGGCGGTGTTACACCGATATGGATGGTGTTACACTGTGGAGATGCCGACCAACCACCGGCGCCACGCCATCACAGAGACCGACGACATCAGGAACGCGCTGGAGATCGCCCGCCGCGCGTGGCCCGACCTCGCCCACAAGCCGGGCGCACTGTTGCGTCAACTCATCCTCGTGGGCCGGAACACCCTCGCGCACGATCACGCTGCGGCCGCTGACAAACGCCAGCAAGCGGTCGAAAAGACCAGTGGCGCACTGGCCGGTGTCTTCGGAACTGACTACCTCAAGGAGCTGCGTGAGGACTGGCCCGAGTGATCATCCTCGACGCCAGCGTTTTGATCGGGCATTTCGAGTTGGCCGACGCGCACCACACCGACGCGACCGCTCTGCTAAGGGCGCACGCGTCAGAGTCGTTCGCCGCCAGCGTTATCACCCTCGCCGAGGTCTACGTCGGTGCCGCCCGGGCCGGGCAAGCCGACCAGCTTCACCAGCTGCTGGCACAGTTGCAGATCGAGAGCCTAGACCTTCCGGCCGGCGCTGCCCGCCGCCTCGGTGAGTTGCGCGCTACCACCACGCTGAAGATGCCGGACTGCTGCGTGCTCTACAGCGCGGAGCAGCACAACGCCGCGATCGCCACCTTCGACGACAAACTCGCCGCTCGAGCAGCCGACCTCGGGTTGACTGTCGCGACCAGCCAACCGTAGCCACGAGCGTTACTGCAATGGCGGAGCAGGCGCTGGCGGAGCTGACAACGTCGGCTCTCACCGCCGCGGAATTCCCCGTTGGACGTTTCGTGGCGGCGCGCCAGGACGAGGGCAAGTCTCAGTCCTTCTGGTCTTTTCATGTAGTGGCCCGCCTGCGCGCAACGTTAAGGGGCTCTTCGTGAATGAGAGTGCACGGGTGGTTGGCGGTTATCCGCGGCGGTGGTCCGTGTCGTTTCGGTGAGGTGGGGCATCGGTGGGTGGGGATGCAGGCTCCGACACGCTGCTCCACCAACGCCGCCGCGGTGACCCTTGCCCGAAGTTACTGCCTGCCCGCCCTCTGTTGTTGCCGACACGATCGTGCGGACCATCGAGTTGGGGGTGGCGATCACCGAGGCCGCCATCGACGAGAAGGTCACGACGATCTTCTACACTCCGGTGACCCGAAATCCGGGCTGCCCGGACTGCGGGTGCCGGGGCCGCTACCGCGCCGCGTCCCCAGACGCTGACGCCCGCCGACGGCGGGGTTAGGCGCGAGGCCCTCCTACTAGCCCGCGTTGCGGGCCAGATCGATGGCGTACTGATTCACGAAGGTGCCCGCCGGCGGATCACCTTTGCCGCATGTTCCGTCGGATTCACCGGGACGTTTGATCCACAAGTAGGCGTCGGCGTGCGCGCCCGCGGTAGCCGCGGTAGGCGGAGTGCCCACTGCTCGGCCGCTGGGGTTGCACCAGTTGAGCCCGGAGTCGGGCGCTGGTCCGACGCCGTTGCGCGACGTGTCGATCACATAGTGCGAACCATTCGTGAGCGCCGAAATCGCCTCGCCGTAACCGATTTCGTCCTCGGTGGTGAAGAAGTTCGCAGTGTTGAGGCTGAAACCCCGCGCGCGGTCGACACCGACCTTGTTGAGCCTGGCGGCCATATCCTCGGGGCTATGCCAGCGCAAGTGACCACCGTCGACGTACACGGCCGTGGCCGGATTGCGCGTCAACGTGTCGACGGCGTAGCGAATCAAGTCGAAGCGTTCTTGGCGCTGGTCAGGCGACAGGCAGTCGGCCATGGCGAGTGCATCGGGTTCGAGGATGATCGCCACCCGCGAAGCGCCCACGTCGGATGCGATGCCGTCGATCCACGCGCGGTAGTCGTCGGCCGTCGCCAAGCCACCCGCAGCGAAGCTGCCACAGTCGCGGTGGGGGATTCCGTAAAGCGTCAGAACCGGGATGGCGCCGGCAGCCTGCGCGTCGCCGGTGTACTTCGCGACCGTAGCTGCCGAAGAGCCCGGGACGATCCAGTACGCCTGCGGCGTGTTGGCGATGGCGGTCAACTCGGGACTCGGCGGATTGGCATGTTGCGCGGCGCGCATAGCCGCCGAGGTGGGATTGACGTAGAACGGCATGCCGGCCAACGGGTTGACCTCACCGGCCAAGCGCACCGCCGGGGCGGGACCGACCTGCACCGGGTCGGCGAGAAAACCTATGCCGGCAACGGCCGCAACCGTTAGGAAGGGGGCGATCCACCGCGCGACTGCACCAGCAGCTGAGAACATCACCCCAGGAAATTAGCGCTCCAGAGCACTGAGCGCCAATCGCCGACGGCAGGTGATGGCGCGATCGGCGCTTGGCACGGTAGCGGCGTCGTGGGGCTCGGATTCGGCCGCTCGTGTTCACCGCCTGGAACGTCTCGGGCGCCCCAGCCGGGGGGAACCAACGTCTCGGGCCCCCGGCGGGGGCAAAACAACCTCTCAGGCAACCCCGCCTGTCGGCCAGCCGATGTAACCTGAATCTGCTTCACGAGATGCCGTCGCCAAGCTCCGACTGGACGGCACGCCAACCCCACGCTCGTGGGTGGCTCGGATGACGAAGCGGCCTGGCACCAACCGGCGCCCGGCAAGAGCGCCTCCCCATGCGGAGGCCCGACCTTTCGGGAGTACTGCAATGCCTCGGAATCGTTCCTGCGGGTCGTATGGCCCGGGCCACGTCATGCACTGGATCCAGTTTAAGAAATCGCACGAGGACGGGCAGCCGATCATCAAAGTGAAGGTCGTTGCCGTTCATGACGACGGGTGCGTCGAAATCGAAGGCGGCGACCTGAAGTTGACGCTGTGGTATCACGCCCCTGACCGCCTCCGTTCGGCGCTCCGAGTCGGTGACCGCGCCGAATGGAAGCCGAAATATCATGTGCTGTACGCGATCTCGAGCGGCTCGTTCAACCTCGCCAGGTTGGACCAGGTGGAGCCCTGCAAACCGCCCATACGCCGCCGACCTACCGAGACCACCGGGCAGTTCATCGAACGGGCGATGCGGGAGAACCACGGCTACACCGTTCCAGCGCGCTGGTTGGCTGACCTGGATGCCATACCGGACGGCGACACCGGTGAACCGCAGTCTGGGTACCTGGTTGGGATCCAAACTCCTACGGATACAACTCCGTTGGAGCCATTGCCGCCCAAACCGCGGACGCCAGGACACGCCGACGGGGGCACGCGATCCAACGGAAAGGCCAGCAACAACTGAGCGATGACGTCCGAAGGCGTTGAGCCAAGGCTCGATTGACTAGCGGCATCGCGCCTGACAACTGGTTGTGACTCTCTGGCCGGGCTGGAGTCTCGAATCTAAAGTTCTGCGACGGTAGTTCAATGCGCCTGTAGCTGAAGACCCAAAGCAGCCACGCCACGTCGGCTTGGGCGATTCGTCCTACTGAGTCGAGGAGGAGCCGTCGTCATTGCGATCACGAGCAGTCGCTTCGGCGGCCAGGCGTGCAGCCCTTATCCGGTCAGCCTGTCGGGAGTAATGGGAGTCATGCCATTCCGCCGAAGGCTGCGGATCACCAATCCAACCGCGCTCAGCACTCATCGCGTCCGCCCACCTGAATGAGTCAGACAGGTCCCGTCGCCATAGCGGCACGGCTCGGGGGGTGTTCCCGTCGCCGCCTTCTTCAGGTGCCGCCACTTGTGTTCCTCGTGCTGCATCTTCTTGGCCATGCTGAGCGGCATGTAGGGGTCACCGTACTTGGCCCGTTGAAAAGCCAGGATCTCGTCATCGGTCAATGCTGCCAACTCCTCGCGGGTCATCGGTGCGGACACCGACGTCGATCAGATCCTGTCTCGCGTGCCTTGCAGCGCAACGTCGTTCAGGAATCGTCCTGAGCCCACTGATCGAGAATCCGCTGTCCCTCGTCTTCGCCAAACGCTCGCTCAAGCCAGCGCTGGGCCTGGTCCCACTGAGGCAGTGGCTTCCATTGCTTAGCTCGCAGGAGCGCAAGGTTATAAATAGCAATGGTACCATCATGAGGGTAGAAAGGTACCCTCATGGCTTTGAACATCAAGGATGAGTCGGTCCACGAAGCGGCCAAGCAGATCGCGAAAATCACGGGTGAGTCGCAGGCTCAGGCTGTGGCGACCGCGGTGAACGAGCGTCTGGCTCGACTGCAGAGGGACGATCTCGCGACCCGGCTCCTGGCCATCGGCCACAAGACCGCCAGCCGGATGAGCCCAGAGACCAAGCGGCTGGACCACGGCGCGCTGCTCTACGACGAGCGAGGGCTCCCGGCGTGATCGTGGACACGTCGGCAATCATCGCGATTCTCAAGGAGGAGGACGACGCCGCGGTCTACGCCCGGGCCATCGCCGCCGCCGGCGCACGGAGGCTGTCCGCAGCCAGCTACCTCGAATGCGCGATCTTCCTGGACTCCCAGCGTGACCCGATCATTAGCAGAGGTCTGGACGAACTCATCGGAGAAGCCGAGTTCGTGGTCGAGCCGGTGACCGAGCGCCAGGCCCGCCTGGCCCGTGCGGCCTACGCAGATTTCGGCAAAGGCAGCGGCCACCTGGCCGGGTTGAACTTCGGGGATTGCCTCTCTTATGCGCTGGCGATCGACCTGCGCGAGCCGTTGCTCTGGAAAGGCAACGACTTTGGGCATACGGGCGTGCAATCCGCTTTGGACGAGCGGTGATTGGACGCCGAGGCCTCCGTGCCGATCTGCCGGCATTTTCGTTTGAATCGCAACCACGGCCCGTCGGTGGTCATTTCAGCCCGTAGGACTCGTGCGAAAAACGCCAAGAAGTGGCCGCTACACCAAGGGCTGCTGATCAGACCCGAATGATCGTCAGGTTGGCGGCGCCATCGAGGGCGGCGAAGTCGTCGTCCTGGGTGATGACGGGCAGTGCTCGCGATGCAGCGATGGCCGCAATCCACAGATCGTTGATCCGGATCCGCCGACCGGTCTCGGCGAGATAGATCCGCAGGCGCGCCCACATTCGGGCCGCTTCCTCATCGGCTGGCAGCGTTTCCATGTCCGCAACGGATTCCAGTGTCGCGAGGCGTTGCGCCCTGACGTCGGAAGTCGTCGCGGCCAGCACGCCAACGTGGAGTTCGGCGAGGGTGACGACGGTGGTGGCGACCTCGTCGGGGATCAGCGCCTCGTCGAGTTGCCGGCCACTTTCGGTCGCGATGAACACCGAGGTGTCGAGCACTCCGGCCGCCCGCGTGGTGCTCATCAGATGGGCCCGAGATCCTCGGTTGTGTCGCCCGCGAGCGCCGCGAGGTCCTCGCGCAACCCGGGATCGGCTTGAGCGCGGCGCAATCGCGACAGGAACTCTGTTTTGCTCAGCCAGCGCCGGCGCTGGGGGCGAACCGCGGTGAGAACCGCGACGGGTCGGCCGTTGACGGTGATGGTGACGTCCTCCCCTTCCCGCACGCGCCGAAGCACTCCCGCCGTATCGTTGCGCAGCTCACGAGACGCCACTTCAGACATGCTACGAGCGTAGCCCAACCGTAGCCCCCGGTGCACGCCACCGGTGACCCCGTAGGTCGCGGGCGCGGCGGAAGGGAGCGTGTTCATGAGCTTACTTGACAAGGTTGACGATATATACTTGACAATCTTGACGACAACCGTGATGACCGGGCCCGCGCCTTACGGGAGGAAAGCGACGATGACGGACCTTGCCTCATTCGAGCGCCAGATCATGCGATTGGTCGGCCTGAAGGTCCATGACCGACTCCGGAGGGCCGGCGAAGCGCAGCTCGGTCCGGAAGCATTCGGCGACCCGGAGCAGATCGCCGACGCCATGGTGGCGGCACTTCCCTTGGGGCACGTCTTCGACGAGATATCGGGGCCGTTCTACGACACATCGGGCCTTAGCCGATGGCTGGGGATCTCACGTCAGGCCCTGCACCAGAAGGCGGCACGGCATGCGATTCTGGCGTGTCCCCTCGATGATGGCGGCGTCGTCTACCCGACGTGGCAATTCCTCGACAGCGGCGCGACCATCCCGTCGTTGGCTGAGGTGCTCGCCACGCTGGCCGAGGGTACCGACGACGCGTGGATGATCGCGCTGTGGATGCGGGCGCCAAGCGAAAACCTCGACGCCGAACGTCCCAGTGAATGGCTGCGCAAGGGCCGTGACCCGCAACCGGTGATTGCGATGGCACGGCAGGTGGCGTCGAGCTGGGCCGCATGAGCGATTCCCGACAGCGCCCAGCACTCGGTCTGCCGCCGCCCGACGTATCACGTTTCCCTCGATCGCGACTTGCGCCCAGCGTGCCGTTGCACCGCGCGCACACTGTCGGCAAGCCGCCGTGGTGGTTCTCCTCGGACTTGTGGGGTCGTTTCGACCTGATCCAGCCCAACGGGACTTGTTATCTCGCAACCGATGTCGCCACCGCACTACGGGAGCGGTTCGGTCATGACCTGGTTCGCCAGGGCGTGGTCACATTCCAGGCGGCGGCTCGAACTCACGTGTCGAGGCTGCGGGTTCCGTCCGGGCGCTGGCTCGCCAACACCTGCTCGCCGGCAGCGGCAAACTTCGGCATGACCCGTGAAATCGGGACGTGCCCGTCGTACGACATACCGCAGGCGTGGGCGGCGGCCTTCTTCGACGGCGGCAAGCATTCGGGAATCCGCTACCAAACCCGGTTCAGCACCGGAGCGACGCCCAACGCGGCGGCTCTGTTTGACGCCTCGGGGAAACACAAGTGGCCCACTGACCCGCACCCGGTTCACGGTGTCCAAGCGTGCACCGAGGTCGGCATCACGGTTGCGCACCGGCCAACCAGCCGACAGGTACGCACGGTGCAGCCGCCGGGATGAGCTAGCTTGCACACGCCCATACGAACCGCCAATAGCGTTGACCCTCAACGGCTTGACGAAGCCGGCCTCTACATCCTGAACCTCCGCCAGACGGCCAGCCTGGAGAAAGGATCGGCGAAGGCCGCAGCTGTCATGACGGACGCCTTTGAGCGCAGCAAGCACACCGGCGGCCAATTTCCGTCGCTCGTCGTGCTCGATGAAGCACAGTCCTACGCGCCCGAGCAACAAACAGGGTGGCTCGCGCGCGCTCGGCCGTCTTTCGACGCTGCGTTTGCGATCGCCTCTGAGGGACGCAAATTCGATGTGGGCTGGTGGTTTCGAGTCAGCGCCCGGCGCGCGTCAACAAGGACATCCTCAGTCAATGCAACACCCATGTGGTCTTTCGCGTGGCCAACGTCGAGGATCTCTCGGCCCTCGCCGGAAGCTTCGAGGCAGCGAGCCAACCGCTGCTCGATGAGCTGCCCGGATTTGACACCGGAGTCTGCGTTGTCAGCGGCACCGCGATCGGCATGCTGACCCGCGTCGAGGTGCCGTTGTTCGAAAGCGTTGCCGCCGAGGCACGCTGCCCGCGCGCGGCCGTCGCGGATCGGGGCGGCGTCGGTAACGCGGCACTGTAGATAAACCGGGATGGGCTTCATGGAAAGCGACGGGCGCCAGCATGGACCGAACGATCGGGCCTCCGTGAGCCGGGGTCTCGTCCGGTTGAAGATTGCGAGTGATACTCCCCGCTTGCTGGGGTTTCGCAATATAGGTGTGGACGATCCCGGTCTAGGTCGTCCAGATTTACTTTGCATTTTCGGTGGGGTGCTCATGGTCGGATGGCGGTGACCACCTTGAGGGCACGTCGGCGGGGCGTGTATATCTCGATGCGCACATCGTTGAACCCAGCCGCGCGGCACTGAGCCGCAAAGGACTCGGCCTGTTGGTCGGTCCACCCGTGACTGGCGAGCCCGGTGGCGCCGGGACGCACCCTTCGCTCGATGGCGAGGAATCGCCCTCCAGGGGACAGCACGCGCTGGACTTCGGCGAGTCCCGCGGTGACATCCTGCCAGTGGTGCACACTCGCCAGCGACCACACAACTGTCGCTGAACCGTCCGGCAGCCGCAGGTCTTCCGCGGCGCCCTGGATCCACGTGATGCCGGGTCGGTTGCGCGTCAGCGCCCGGGCGAGCCGCAGCATCACCGGTGCCGGATCCACGCCGGTCACCCGCGCTCCACGACAGGCAGCTGCTCTGACCGCGTTGCCTGGGCCGCAACCGATGTCGACAACCCGGTCTGCCTCCGACACCGACGCTAGGTCGGCCGCCAGGCCTGCGGCAGCGCGCCCACAGACGAGCATGGCGAGCCCGGCGACCAGTCCGATCGGCCCGGCAAAGCCGGGCTGACCGGCATGATGGTTGACCGGGGTTGACGAAGTGCTCATTGGTGATCCCTTCCAACCGGGCGTCGCTTTCGGTGGTCATCTCTACCCTTGCAGGTTCAAGTCGGTTTGAAGTCAAATGGCGGGATGGATCTGGTTCCGATCGGCCAGGCGGCGGCTCGGCTCGGGCTAAGCCCCTCGACGTTGCGGTATTACGACGAACGTGGGTTGGTGTGCCCGCCCGACAGACGAGCCAGACGGCGACTGTATGGATCCGAGGAGCTACGCCGGCTGGCGTTCGCGTCGCGCCGCGGGATGGCTTTCTGCGCCCTGGCCAGCCCGATTGCGGTCCGCAGGGCGTCGGCCGCCTGAGGATGTACGCGATGATTCGTTCGGTGTGGCCTTTCCCGACCGGGGTGCCTCGACTAGCACTGGGCTTCTACAACGACCAGGTCCTGCCCCGCTTCATTGATTTGGCTCTGGGAAAGCCGTTCGAACAAATCCGCGCCCGCGTCGCATCAGAACTCAGCGGTGAGGTTCTGGAGGTGGGGTTTGGCTCCGGGCGTAACGTCCCGCACTACCCTTGTGCTGTCACCCGCGTGCAGGCGGTGGAGCCGACGTCCGTCGGGTGCAAACTTGCCGACCGACGGATCGCGGCCAGTCCAGTGCCGGTGTACTACGTCGGCCTGGACGGCCAAAATCTGCCGTTGCCCGATGAGTCTGTCGATCACGTGCTCGTCACCTGGACGCTGTGCACGATCCCGGACGTGGACCTGGCATTGCGCGAGATCCACCGTGTGCTGCGCGCCGGCGGGCGTCTGCATTTCGCCGAACACGGCAGGTCGCCCAAGCCGAATGTTGCCCACTGGCAGGACAGGGTCACACCCGCCTGGGGGAAGGTGTCCGGCGGCTGCCACCTCAACCGGTCGATCCCCAATCTGGTGACGGCATCCGGACTCACCATGACACGACTGCAGACCTACCCGATGCCAGGACCGCCACTGTTCGGCTTCGCCTTTGAAGGGGTCGCCACTAAGAACTAACCGCTGATCAGGGCTTAATCAACAGCCGGTCAGTTCACCCGTTCCGGAGCGGAACTCGCCCGGCTCGCCACCGGCACGCAATGTCGGGCACCGGACGCAGCGGCATCCAGACACAGCGGGGACAGCGTTGGTGATCGGTCCGGTTGTCGGGGCTTCAGTCCGGCCTGTGCTGCCTGCTGGGGGCGGACTGTGGGCGCCAGAGGCGGTGCAGTGCGAGGGTTTTGAACACGGGAATCTTGATGAGATCGGCGGTGAGCGCGCCGGCGCCCTGGGCGGTGCGAGCCCGTCAACGTCGATGACCCGTGGGGCTAATTCCCTGGAGTGGGCCAACAGCTGCCCGCCGCCGCGGCACAACTTCACCGAACTGCCCCGTATCGGCGACCCGGCTCCGGCCTTTACCGCCGTCACCACCCAAGGGGAGATCAACTTCCCTACCGACTATTCCGGCAAGTGGGTCATCCTGTCCTCCCATCCCGCCGACTTCACCCCGGCACAAGCGAATTCATGACCCCGGGCAGCACACCGATTACACCTAAGGAGGTGTGCACAAAACCCGGTGCTCGAGTCCCTAGTGCCCATTGGTTAGGGACCAACGCCTCCTGACCCGACTTCGACAGTTGCCTAACATCAGCGCTATCACGGACGGCTCGTCCGTCATGGCTTGCTTCAGTTATCAGATCTGCGCACTTGTTAGAAGGAGACTCGAATGTCGCCGCAACAGACACACCTCGGAATCGTGGTCGGTGTCGATGGATCGCCGACCTCGACCGTGGCGGTCGAATGGGCTGCGCGCGACGCCGCGATGCGCAACGTTCCGCTCAGGTTGGTGCACGTCGTCCCACCGGTTGTGGCTCCCGCCGGACCGTGGCCACAAACCTGGGTATCTCCCGAGTTTTCCCGGTGGCAGGAAGACCAGGCACGCCAGATTATCGAGGTGGCCCACAAGATCGCCGTCGAGGCCGCCTCGCCGATCGGCTCACCGCAGGTGGACAGCGAGCTGCTCCACTCCCCGACCGTGCCCACCCTGGTAGACCTCTCCAAGGAGGCCGCGATGATCGTGGTGGGCTGCCGGGGCCAGGGCGCGGTGGCCCGCGCCTTGCTGGGATCGGTCAGTTCCGGCCTCGTCCACCACGCACATTGCCCGATCGCCGTTATCCACGATGAGGACCCGCTCACAACGCGCTCCCCCCAGGCGCCGGTGGTGGTGGGCATCGACGGCTCGCCGACGTCGGAGTTGGCGACCGAGATCGCCTTCGATGAAGCCTCGCGCCGCGGCGTAGGACTGGTGGCGCTGCACGCCTGGAGTGACATGGGCCCTCTCGATTTCGGGAAGCCTGGTCAGGCGCCGATCGAATGGGCAAACTTCGAAGTCCGCGAGGAAGAAATCCTGGCCGAGCGTCTTTCGGGATGGCAAGACCGGTATCCGGATGTCGTTGTGCACAAGATTGTCGTGTGCGATCGGCCAGCATCCCGGCTGCTCGAACAGGCCGAGACTGCTCAGCTTGTGGTGGTTGGCAGCCACGGCCGCGGCGGGTTCCCCGGCATGCTGCTGGGCTCGGTCAGCAGCGCAGTCGTGAACTCCGCCCAGATTCCGGTGATCATCGCCCGAATGCCCCACCACCATTGAGGGGCACCCGGATCGGAATAAGGAGAATGAGGAGGAAACGCTGATGAGTTGTTGTGGACACGGTCCGTGTCACCACTACGGGTATGCCTATCCACCTCCGGCGGGCTATGCGCCACCACCGGGCGCGTACTACCCGCCGGCCGAACCGTACGGCCGCCGCCGGCGCCGCCGGGCCGATGCCGAGGAACTGGCCGACCACCTGCACGAGCTCGAAGCAGAAATCGCGCATATCCGCCGCGAACTCGACGAGCTGCGCGCAACGGACACTACCGAGAGCTGATCCGCCAGCCGTCCGCGTGCTGCCTCGCCACGCCGATGCGGATGCCGGGTAAGAAACAGCCGGGGAAGTCCGGGCCACGATGAAGGAGCTGACCGCGGCCGAGGCCCGAGCCTACGATGCCTGGTTCGACAAGCCTTGGGGCGCGCACGCGTGGGCGATGGAGCTGGCCGCAGTCGACGAGGCCCTACCCGATCATCGCGATCAGACCGTGGTCGAAGTCGGTTGCGGCACCGGCCGACTCGTCGATCACCTAGCCGGTCGGGAGGCCAGAGTGCTGGGTGCGGACGTGTCGGCCGGAATGCTCGCGGTGGCCGCCGCCCGTGTCCCCGGCCGACTCATCCGCGCCGACGCTCGGCGCCTGCCACTGCCGGACGCCATCGCCGACGCCGCGGTCACCATCGCAACACTGGAGTTCGTCGATCCCGCAGCGGTTTTGGCCGAGCTGGCACGCATCACCCGACCCGGCGGCCGCATCGTCGCACTTACCCTCAACCCGAGCAGCCCATGGGGACTGCTCGACCGGCCCACCCGCCGCGCCCCGTTCTCGACAGCGATGTTCGTCACTAGGGATGAGCTGCGGCGCCTCGGCAGCCGCCACGGCCGGGCACGCGTGCGGGGCCGGCTGTTCACCGCGGCGCGCCCCGGTTTCCTGCACCACCTCGAGCCGCTCGCCGCACTGCTCGGGCGCACCGCCGCATGCCTGGGCGCCGTCCAGGTCCTCACCGTCGACAGACCGACGTGAGACCGCGCACCGATCTAAGGCGTCAGTCAGTCCCCAGCACTGCTGGTGACCACCGGGAGGTGGGATGAATGCGTGCGCCGATACTCGTCGCCTCGGTTCTGCCGGCGGACTTTTCAGAGCTCGGCCAGCAAGTCAAGCAACTGGAGAAGGCAGGCGTCGACCGGATCCAATGGGACGTGATGGACGGCCGATTCGTGCCCAACCTGACATTCGGGCCTGACGTTATCGCCGCCAATCGCAGGCATGTGAGCCTCTGCTTTGAAGCGCACCTGATGGTCGACGATCCCGACCCGATGCTGCCGAGATGGGTCGAAGCAGGTTGCGAGATCGTCATCGTGCACGCCGAGGCGACTCGGCACCTGCTTCACACACTTTCTGCAATTCGCGATCTAGGCGCGCGGGCCGGTGTAGCACTGAATCCCGCCACACCGTTGCAGGCGGTGACAAACATACTGCATTTGACCGACCTGCTACTGGTGATGACGGTCGACCCGGGCTTCGGCGGCCAGCAGTATCTAGCGGCGATGGAACCAAAGATCGCCGCGGCCCGCGCCGAAATCGACCGCCGCGGTTTGGAAGTCGAGCTCGAGGTGGACGGCGGAATCAACGCTGCGACGATCGGGGCCGCCGCGCTTGCCGGCGCAACAGTCTTCTGCGCGGGCTCGGCGTTGTTCAACGGGCCGGGCACGATGGCCGACTGCGTTGCGGCGCTGCGCCAGGCGGCGGCCGCCGGGATGGAACACAATTGAGCATCGCGCCTACGACCACCAGCCGTCGGCGTTTTATATGTTGAGGATCGGATTTATCTAATCAGCCACGTTAAATGCGTTGAAAGCGTTTGCGTCTGCGCCAAGATAGCCCCCGCACGCCATGGCTAAGCTAAGGCCTCCGCCGCTTCGGTTATAACGCCTTTATCAAGTCACCTACTGGGTTTCAGCAGAGGTCCGACCGGACCGGTCCGGCCATAGCAGGTTGGGCCGCAGCGGCTTCTGTACCTTCGGCGTCATCCTGGCAACCAAAGTCGCATGGATCGTCATCTGGGACTTCTCGGCAAACGCACCGTTGGGCCAGCTCGGTGTTGTAAGAGGCGAACTCCTTTTGCATCGAGGCGAACGTCATGAATTCACTCGTGCACACCGGTGTGAAGTCCGCCGGATGGGAAAAGAAGATAACCCATTTGCCGGCGCCGAGGTCCTGATACTCGACTTCAGCGCCGACGACGTCGGCTATAGTGAGGGTTATTCTCATCACTGGAAGGTGCCTCCCGCATGTCAACGACTGCAGATGTTTCCGACCCCACTGGTCGACACCTGGTTGAACATGAGCACATGGTTGAGCGGCACCTGCGCGAGCATCGCGAGTTGGCCGACCAGCATCTGGAGGAACTCCGCGCGCTCGCGGACCAGCATCTGGCTGAGCACCGCGATGCGGCCAGCGGCGGTGGCATGACACTCGGCGAGCATGAGTCGATGACAGCGCGACACCTGGCCGAGCACCGAGCACTCGCCGATCGACTCGTCCAAGACCATCGTGGGCTGGCTGACCGGCATTTGGGCGAGATGGAGAAGTTGACCAGGCGGCATCTGCACGACCATGCCGCGCATACCCCAAGCTAGGGACCTCGGGACCCCATGACGGGGCGGCCATTCACAGGAGCCGCCTCGATCCTGTTCGACCTCGACGGGACACTTACGCAGTCCGCGCCCGGGATCCTCGCGTCGATCCGACACGCCCTGACCTCCGTGGGGTCCCCAGCGCCTGACGCCGAGCAGCTCAAGGCGTTCATCGGCCCTCCCATCGTGGATTCACTGCGCGATGTGCGCGGCGTGTGGCCGCCCAGACGTAGGCGGCTCTAGGCGCGCACCTGTCGTACAACCGGGTGCACAGTCAGCTCGACAACTCCGTCTACGACGGGATCCCCGAGTTGCTCAAGGCTTTGCTTGGCGCCGGACGCACGCAGGCCGTCGCGACGTCCAAGCCTGAGGTATTCGCCACGTCGATCGTGGCCCGCTTCGACCTGGACCGGTACTGCAGCGCCGTGGTCGGCGGGGAGTCCGACGGCCGGCGGTCGCGCAAGGCCGATATCCATCAACCCCAACCCGGCTGCCCACGCTGCGACGATGGTCCGGGGGCGCCGTTGATAAGCCCGAACTCAGGCGAGGCCAGCAGATAGGCGACTAGCACTACCGACTCTGCCCCGTCATCTGAGCGCAGCCGCACCGAGGTACCGGCCAGCGCGACCACCTGATGCTCGCCACCGGTGGTTCTCCGCCGATTTCTCGGGTCGTTTCGACCTGATCCAGCCCAACGGGACTTGTTATCTCGCAACCGATGTCGCCACCGCACTACGGGAGCGGTTCGGTCATGACCTGGTTCGCCAGGGCGTGGTCACATTCCAGGCGGCGGCTCGAACTCATGTGTCGAGGCTGCGGGTTCCGTCCGGGCGCTGGCTCGCCAACACCTGCTCGCCGGCAGCGGCAAACTTCGGCATGACCCGTGAAATCGGGACGTGCCCGTCGTACGACATACCGCAGGCGTGGGCGGCGGCCTTCTTCGACGGCGGCAAGCATTCGGGAATCCGCTACCAAACCCGGTTCAGCACCGGAGCGACGCCCAACGCGGCGGCTCTGTTTGACGCCTCGGGGAAACACAAGTGGCCCACTGACCCGCACCCGGTTCACGGTGTCCAAGCGTGCACCGAGGTCGGCATCACGGTTGCGCACCGGCCAACCAGCCGACAGGTACGCACGGTGCAGCCGCCGGGATGAGCTAGCTTGCACACGCCCATACGAGCCGCCAATAGCGTTGACTAACACCCTGACTCCCCTACGCAACCGCGGCACGCGACGCCATAAACACGTCGGTGGGCATCGAGCGGCGCAGCCGCCAGGTGATCGCCATCGGAGGGTCGCCCTCGTGCGACACATAGTCGGCCGGGCCGAGAAAAACATACGGTGCGGTACCGAGACCGCTGGTCTTGGCTCCGCGGACGAACAGCAGGATGTGTGAGCCGCGTTCGCGGTGGTGGATGTAACGCTGCCCGGTCGGTGATGTCGAGGCGGTCGTCGACTGCGATTCCCAGTGGAATAGCTCCGGGCTGAGCGCGAAATCGCGGTACATCGTCGTCGGTGAGTAGTCGGTCTCGGTCTTCTTCAACGTGATCAAGAAAGCGTCGGCGTTGACCGATTCGCACCACAACTATCGCGAAGCTAACCGCGTCTCGCTCACGCCGCCGTGAGTTTCGTCTGTCCCAGCTTCTCGCCCGGATCCTTCTCGCGACGGCTCATCCCGTCGGAGATGCGAAGGCCACATTGCTCATATCCCTCGGATACCGCGGCGACGAATGGACTCGCGTCCACCACGATCTGGCACATATCGCCGAAGGTGGTGAGGTCGTCGAAGTCGGTACGAGAGTTCGCTGCGAGACACACAGGGACGCGGCGCATTTGGAGTAGCTGCGAACCTAGGTACGGGATGGCGTCAGATCCGCCAGCGTGGCGAGGTCTTCAACGACGGTGCGCCGTTCCTCGGCGTCGAACGCATCCTCATCCACCATGGCCTGAACGGCGGCACGAAGCGCCTCAGGAATGGGCTTACGCGCTTGGGCGGCCATCTCGACCAGAGTGACGACGGCAGCGATTTCCTCGCCAGCGCGAATCATCCCAGTGATGCTGTCATCGCCTGGCGTGATAATGGCCACGAGCCGCTCGGCAATCTGCTTGTCGTCCACGTTTCTCATGCTACGGCTCTTGGGGATAGGCGGTCCAAAGCTTCGGCGGCCCCAGCCGCCCGCGCACAACCACAACGAACGCGACGTCATTTACCGTGCCGTGAAAATAGAGCGCGGCGCCTTTGCGGCGGATATGCCTGATCGAGGATGTATCTCTGAGGACCTGCTCAATTGCGGCCTTGACGACGTCGCGCGTCCATGACTGCGGAAATTCCGCTTTGCCCTCGCCGGCGTCACAGCTATGGCCACCAGACCATGTCTGGCCATGCCTGCGGGGTTCACCAACCATGATGTGGTCTAGCCGCTCCTCGGTGACCTCAGGCGGATACTCCGGGGTGAACGGCACCTCGCCGCCACCCTCCACAGGTGGGTAGCGCGGTGGCTCGCCTCCAGCTGCGGCCGCCGTGCGGCCTGCAAGTGGTTTGTCGCCGAGATGGCCGCCGATGGTCGCGGGTGCTTGTAGCCGCTCGGTCGATGAAGAGCTTCGTTTCGGCTTGTTCGGGCCTTCGCTGCGCTGCGGCACTATATCGATGATCCCAACGACAGGGTCGACGTTCGTTGCCATCGATTAACGAACACTGCATGCCCTCCCCACACGAACTGCGCACGCAGCGTATCGATTACAACCGACAGCTCAGCGCGTTGCCCGATAGCGGTGCGGCCGGCCGGACAACCGGACGACACCGAGCGTTTTCGCCGGGGGCGAGGGCGGCGAGCCGCTCGATCCTGCCAGGTTCGCGTTGGTGCAGCGCCTCGAGGATCACGTCGGGATCGGAGAGCGCGCAGAAATGCGGCACGCCAACTCGACACGGGCCTCCGACGTCGCTGCTGCGCACGGTTCCCAACGCAATCAGCGACGAACACGTATAGGTCGTAATCATCGGCCCGACGGTTGCCCGTCCAAGACTTACGCGGCATGGCAATCACTGCCCAGGACCTCCCATGCCGTCGGACGGCACGAACAGCCGACGCCTGTGGTCGCACGGGTGCGGTGCGCCCAAACCCTGCCATGCCGACGCGAGAATCCGACGGTATCTCGGCAGGCGTGAACCGCGGCCCAGCCAAATCCGCGTACCATAATCGAATATGTACGACATGCCCGAGACCGTGTCGGTCTCACGCCACATACTCGCGATCTATGGCACGGATCAAGATGACGGCGGTCCATCGGCATATCTCGAAACGAGACCTTCTTGTGGCCCTTCGCCACGCGGGGATGCCGCTGGACATCCACCGCAACCGCGCGTACTTCATCAGGATCGACAGCTGTGGTCGCGAATTCGAGATCGTCCTGGCTGCAGATGACCGCGCTGAGGATCTCTGGCACGCCATCCATGCCCTGCAAACCCGGTACCGGAAGAACTGGTGAGATATGAGCAATCGCAAGATCGACCCCACCAAGATCAACTTCGACGAGAACACGGCCGTCGAGGTGGCCGACCTCGAGAGCGAGGAGTACTACGTTGAGGGCGAGCGGCTCACCGAAGAGCGCGCCGAGCGGCTCGCCGCTGAAATGCTGGCCAGGGTCCGCGCCAAAAACCTACGCCCCGGCGGCAAGTCGCTCTCTGGCGATCAGAAGCACTCACCGGTCGTGCAAGTGCGGGTGTCAGAGCACACGCGCGACAAGCTCCGGGCGATCGCCAAGGCCCACGGCATGAGCGTCTCGAAGTTGTCTCGAAAGGTGCTCGACGACTTTGTCGCACGCGAGACACCTGGGTGATACGCCTGCGTTGTCGCTACAAGGCGGGCAAAAATACACCACGAGTTCCAGGGCGTGCCGCTCAACCTGATCTTGTGGCGCACCGAGCACGATCACCGGGCCCGCGAGGTCGCCGTCCAGTAGCGCGAGCAATCCCTTCTCATCACCGCGGCCCGACTTCGACGCCGGGCCGGAGTTGATGACCTCTCCGTGTGCGTCGGCGAGCGCCTCGTCGGCTTCTGTCGCAGCGCACTGAAATTGGCGACGACACCGTCACTTTCGACACACAAGAGGGACGGCATGGTTTGTCGTCATGATGACAGCGTGATCGTCGTGATGATGGCCGCACCGCGGGTCGCCCCTGATCCCTTCCCACGCAGCGATTTCGGCTTCGGGAAGCGGTTCGTCGAAGTTGTCGGGCACGACGAGTGCCGGCGGCTGACCGAATTTCCGCGGCCGGGGATGCGCTGGCGCGAGCACAGCCACGGCACGTCCATGGTTGGTGATGGTCACCGACACCCCGGTCCGCTCGACCTCTGCCAGGAGCGCATTGAGCTTTGCCTTGGCCTCGGTGCTCGTGACCGTCTTCACGTATGCAGGATAAACGCGGTCACACCAGTAGGACGGGTCTGACTAGACCCCATAGGCAGGCGGGTACGACAGTATCGTCACTGCAGACTCCCCAACCTCATCTCCACCACTTTGGCCGGTCGCGCGGCGTGGATGGGCATTCTTGTCAGACCGGGCCGTTACGGTGCGGGCATGCAGTCGCTGATGTATCCGTCGATCGACCTTGACAGCACGTTCGACGTGCTTGCCGCCGATACCTGGCGCCGTGGCATGTCGTATGCGCGGGAGGGTCGGGTGCTGAGCTGCGTCTGGGACCCCAAACTTCACAACCTTTTCGGCAATGTTCGCGGTAGCCAAGGCCGCACCTACACCACGACGGTGCAGCTTTTGCCGGTAGACACCGATACCTGGAGTGTCGAAAGCGGGCTCTGCAGCTGCCCGGTGCACGTGAACTGCAAGCATGTCGCGGCAATCGTCATCGCCGCCGCGGGGGCGACAAAGATGCGCGCCCAACCTACGCCGCCTCCGCCAGCCCCAACGGCGTGGCGACAGTCGCTGGATGCGCTGCTCCCCCCGGCCGCGACGAACGATCGCACCGGGACACCACTGGCGATCGAGCTGAGCCTGACGGTGAGCGGGCCGTCGCCGACTCTCGACGCGCGGCTCGTGCGGCCCGGAAAGCGCGGCGGCTGGGTGGCCGGCGACCTGAGCTGGGGCAAGCTGCACATGCTACGCCACTACGGTTATCCCGACGCTCAGCTTCGGCTGCTGCATGAGCTCTACGCGACCTACCGGGCGTCGAACTCGAATTCGACTGGCTACTACCGCTATTCGTACGGGAGCTATGCATACGGCGACGTGAAGACGATCTCGCTGCTGCGATTTGAATCCCCGCAGCTGTGGCCGCTGCTGGACGAAGCACGCCGAGTCGGGGTGCAGCTGGTGCAGGCGCGGCCACCGCGGGAGGTGCCGACGTACACCACGGCGCAGTTGTGCCTGGACGTCACGGTCGACCAGACGGGCGATCTCACTGTCGAGCCCGTGCTTCGGGTCGACGGTGCAACGGCACGGCCCGTGGCGTTCATCGGATCGTCAGGTCATGGCGTGGCGTATGCCGACGGCGGGTTGCGGCTGGCCCGACTGGACAAGCCGGCGCCTGATGCGTTGCAGCGCATGACACTCGGTGATAAGTCGCTGGTCATACCCGCGGACGAGGCGCCGCGGTTCGCCGCGGAGTACTACCCGAGGTTGCGCCACATCGCGGCCGTCACGTCGTCGGACGAGTCGTTCACGCCACCGGCGATCGTCGGGCCGACACTGGTCCTGCGGGCCGACTACCAGGACGAACACCAGCTCGAGTTGACGTGGGAATGGGCATACCGGTTAGGCGACAACGACTTTCGCGCACCGGTCGGCGCATCGGAGTATGTCGGTTGCCGCGACCTGGAAGCGGAGAACACACTCGCCTCGAGCATCGAAGCGCCGTTGGAGCAATTGGGGCTCCGCGCCGCCGACGGCACGCTCATCACCGGGGCGCGACTGTGCGGCCTGGAGACAATGCGGTTCGCCACCGAAATTCAACCGCTGCTCGCCGGGCTTCCCGACGTCGCGCTGGAGGTGATCGGCGACCCGGTGGACTACCGGGAGGCGGGCGGCTCCCTCGTCATCGCGGTGACGACGGACGCGGTGGCCGGCGAGACAGACTGGTTCGACCTGGGTGTCACGATCAGCATTGAAGGCAACCAGGTTCCGTTTGTCAGCGTGTTCACCGCGCTCGCGTCCGGGCAGTCGCACCTGCTGCTTTCCGACGGCGCCTACTTCGCGCTGGACAAGCCGGAGCTGGTGAAGCTGCGCCAGCTCATCGAAGAGGCCCGCGCGCTCACCGACGCCGAAGAGGGGCCACCCCGGATCAGCCGATTCCAGGTCGGGTTGTTCGACGAACTGGCCGAGCTTGGAGTCGTGACGCGGCAGGCCGACGAGTGGCGGCGCCAGGTCGACGGGCTGCGCGCGCTGCAGGGTCTGGAACCGGCGGCGGAGCCGACCAGCCTGCGCGCAGAGCTGAGGCCGTATCAGGCCGATGGGTTCTCGTGGCTGGCGACCCTGCACACCCACGGGCTCGGTGGGATCCTCGCCGACGACATGGGCCTGGGCAAGACCGTCCAGTCGCTGGCGTTGATCTGCCAAGTCCGTCAACAGAATCCGGGCATGGCACCATTCCTGGTCGTTGCGCCGGCCAGTGTGGTGGCCAACTGGGCCAGCGAGGCCGCGCGGTTCGCGCCTGAGCTGTCGGTCGTGCCGATCTTTGACACGCTGCGCCGCGCCGGCGCCGACCTCGACGAGCTGGCAGCGGGCGCCCACATCGTAGTCACTTCGTACACGCTGTTTCGGCTGGACTTCGATGCCCACGCCGCCCGAACGTGGTCCGGGCTGATCCTGGACGAAGCCCAATACGTGAAGAACCATCACGCCAAGACCTACCAGTGCGCGCGCAGGCTGGCCGCGCCGTTCAAGCTGGCGATCACCGGTACACCGATGGAGAACAATCTCATGGAGCTGTGGTCGCTGCTGTCGATCACCGCCCCCGGGTTGTTTCCCAATCCGACGAAGTTCGCCGACTTCTTCGCCAAGCCCATCGAGAAGAAGGGCGACCCCGAGCTTTTGGCCCTGTTCCGCCGCCGCATCAAGCCGTTGGTCAAGCGCCGCACCAAGGAGCGCGTGGCCGCCGAGCTGCCGGCCAAGCAAGAGCAGGTCCTCGATATCGAGCTGCCGCCGCGGCACCGCGCCCTCTACAACAAGCGACTGCAACGAGAGCGGCAGAAGGTGCTCGGCTTGCTCGGCGACATGCAGCGCAACCGGTTCACCATCCTCAAGTCTTTGACCGTGCTGCGACAGATGGCGCTGCATCCCGGGCTCGTCGACCCCGCACACGACACGCTGGCCAGCGCGAAGATCGACGCGCTCGCCGAGCATCTCCGCGACGTCGCCGACGGCGGCCACCGCGCACTCGTGTTCAGTCAGTTCACCCGTTTCCTCGGCCGGGTCCGCGATCGCCTCGACACCGAGGGGATCGGCTACTGCTATCTCGACGGGCGAACCCGTAATCGTGCAACTGTGATACAGCGGTTCAAGGAAGGAGACGCACCGGTCTTCCTGATCAGCCTCAAGGCCGGTGGGTTCGGGCTGAACCTCACCGAGGCCGACTACTGCTTTCTGCTCGACCCGTGGTGGAATCCGGCCACCGAGGCCCAGGCCATCGACCGCACCCACCGCATCGGCCAGACCCGCAACGTCATGGTGTACCGGCTCATTGCCCACGACACCATCGAGGACAAGGTAATGGCCCTCAACGCCCGCAAAGCCAAGCTGTTCGCCAGCGTTATCGACGACGGTAACGCGTTCGGCTCGACCCTCACCGCCGACGACATCCGCGGACTGCTGGCCTGAGCGGACAATTCGGGCTGATGCCAGCACGTCGATGATCGCATTCGCGGTGTAAGGAGCTGTGAGACGACAACCCGACCCGACGCTGCGTTCACTGTCGCGTCCAGGGCGCGGTGTTGAGGCGGTACGCGTAGGTGTGACCCACGCGTTCTGCCAGCACCACGCCTTGTCGCACTAATCGGGAGAGGGTCTGCGGCGCGCCGCCGATATGGTCGAGATCATCGATCGGTCGGCCGAGATCATCCTCGGTTGCTACGCCGTCGGCATAGAGCCGACGACGCTGCCCGACGACGTCGTCGCGATGCTCCACGCGATGCTCCAAAAGATGGGTGATCTCATGGCGTGAGCCGACGGGATTCGGAACTGGGCCGCTGGCCGGTGCTGCGACGGCAGGAGACCCGATCCTCGATAGTGCGCAATCACGTCACCACTCCGACCGCGGTCTCCAGATCAACCAGCGCACGCTCAGTCAGCGGTATCAGCGTCTCGATGTCCGGTATCACGTTCCGGCCGGAAACATAGCCGAACGTCACCCGGTCGGCATACGAGCATATCGTCACGTTCAGCGCCTGCCCGCCGATGGCCGTCGACACCGGATAGATCTCCTCTAGATGCGCGCCGTTCCAGTACAAGTCGGTTTGCGGCCCGGGAACGTTGGAAAGCGACACGTTGTAGCCGCGGCGCAGCCGCGGCGCGAACGGCACCATCGGCAACAGAACGGTGGGGCCGATACTGGGCGCGAGCAACAGCGTTGTCGCGTTCGACCCGCGGCTGGCCACCTGGTTCTTCGCCCACTCCATCGCCCGGTGGATGTGGGCCAGTCGCTCGGCCGGGTCGGCCGAGTCGGTGCCCAACGGACACAACTCCAGACCGAACAAATTCCCGTGCCTGTCCTCGTCGCCCGCGTGCTCGCGGCTGCGCACCGTTATCGGGCAGATGGCCACCAGCGACTTGTGGGGCAACTCGTCGTGCGCGGTGAGCCACTCCCGCAACACCCCCCCCACCATGGCGGTCAGCACATCGTTGCCGGTCACCCCGGCCGCGATCTGCACGGCCTGGATGCGCGACTTCGGCCAGCTGGCCCCCGCGAAGGCGTGCTCGCGGCCGAGCCGGCCGTTGAACCTGGTGTAGGGGGCGCCGAAGGGCAGCACGGTATTTTGCGCCCCGAGGCTGGCGGCCACTGCCGATATTTCGCCGAGGGCGAGTTGGCGGGCAAAACCCAGGCCCGAGGCGGCGGCGTTCACCGCCGAGCGCACCAGCGAGAACGGGTTGGGGATCAGTCCGCGTGAGGTAACGGCACGCTCGGCTGGTTGCCCCGGCGCGACGGCGTAAAGCGGCGGCATCGACCGGCGATCCGGGTCGGTGGTCATCGCATCGCCGATCATGTTGAGTCCGGCGACGCCGTCGACCACGGTGTGGTGCACCTTGATATACATCGCGAATCGACCGTCCTCGAGACCGTCGATCAGATACGCAACCCACATCGGTCGCGACCGGTCGAGCCGTTCACCATGCAGCTCGCTGATCAGCTTCCACAGCGCTTCGCGATCGGCGCCCGCGGGCAGCGTGCGGCGCTGTATGTGGTCGCGCATGTCGATGTTGTCGTCGCTGCGCCACACCCAGAAGCCTGCGGTGTCGACGCCGACGTGCGGGTGCCGGCGAAATCGCGGATCCAGCTCAACGGTGCTTGTCAGCGCGTCACGGTACAGCTCGTCGACATACCCCGGGCCCGCCTCGGCGGAAGGCGACAGGATCAGCAGCGCGGCGGTATGCATCGGGTCGGACACCAGCTCCGCCGTCATCATCGCCACGTCCAAGGGCTCCATCAGGTCCATCGGCTCAGGCCCCAACCTCTCCAACGTGATTGGGATCACAGTAGCGTTATCGCGCCACAGCCGATATGCGCGGTGGCCGGTTTTGTGCGCACTTCCCTTGTCGGGAAGGGTGGCGCGATGCCCTTGACCCATGCCTGATGTCGGCGGAATCTGGTGCATGGTGATTGATCGGATTGGCGCGTTACGGCAGGAACGAGCGGCGCTGCTGGCCTTGTGCCGCGACCTCGAGGATGCCGAATGGCAGACGCCGAGCGCGGCCAAGGGATGGCGAGTACAGGACGTTGTCGCGCACCTGGCTTCGGGTTTCCACGGCGTGTTTACTCCGGCGGTGCTGACGCTGATGCGCAGTAAAGATATCGAACGCACCAACGATGTGCTCGTCGATGAGCGTCGCGGATGGGCGCCCGCGCAGACGCTCGCCGAATACGAGCGCTGGAGCGGCCGGGTGATCCGTGTCGCCGCCGCCGTTTGCCGGACCCCGCTGGCGGCCCTGCGCGTGCCGCTTGGCGAGCTCGGCCACTTCCCGTTCCGGCTTCTGCTTGTCGGTGCCTTCGTCTTTGATCACCACACCCACCTGCGCCACGACATCGTGCCGGCGCTGGGCAGACCGGTGCCAGCCACCGACGCCAACCGCATGGCCATCGTGCTGGAGTGGATGTTCGCGGTGCTGAGCAACCAGTTGCGTGCGGCCGGGCCGCCGTGGCTCACACAACCCGTGGGCATCACCTTGGACGGACCCGGCGGCGGCAGCTGGCTGGTTCATCCCGATGGCCGCGTGACAGCCGGGCCGGTCGACGCTGCCGTCGCGCAGATCGCCGGTACCGCGCTTGCGTTCCCGAAGTGGGGCACTCGACGGGCCGACTGGCGCGATTGCGACGTGCGGGTCGGTGGGGACAACGATTACGGCTCCCGCTTCCTGGATGAGCTCGACGTGGTGTGATCGTCGATCTTGCGACCGAGCATCTCCTCATGCAGCTCCGGCCGCCGCCCTCCCTTGGCACAAGTTGCTGCAGTGCAACATAATCCAGAGATCGCGCGACCAGTTCCGCTGCATTGCAACGGATCTACAGCTCCTCGGTGATACCGAAGTCCGTGTACGCCGGTATGACCCACGAGGTCACGCAGCGGTTCAGCAGCGGGGCTGGGAACTGGTCAACACAGAACGCAGCGTTGTCAGACCGATCGTGATACGGAAGGCCGATGATCTTTTCGAACTTTTTGGCGCTACCATTCCGGCGCACCTCAAAGTGACGGTGTTATGGGCGAGTGAGGAGGACGACCCATGGCGCTCACGCTGAACCAGGCCCGTTCGGTCTACGACCGGATCGGCCGCGTCCAGGACTGGCAGGCCTTCTATGAGGACGCGACGATAAACCGCCTCGTGGCCAAGGCGGCCCTCGCCGGGGACCAGGCCATTTTCGAGTTCGGTTGCGGCACCGGCCGGTTGGCTGCAAACCTGCTGGCGGCGCTGCCTTCTAGTGTCAACTACCTCGGCGTCGATATCAGCCCGGTGATGATCAACTTAGCCACCCGTCGGCTCGCCGCCTGGGCCGAGCGGGCCAAGGTGGTGCTTGTCGACGGCTCCCTGCCGCTACCCGCCGACGACGGGTTCGCGGACCGTGTGCTGTCCACATTTGTGTTCGATCTGCTCGATGAAGCGTATGCACGGGCCGTGCTGGACGATCTGCGGCGCATCCTCAAGCCCAACGGCCGGCTCTGCCTGGCCAGCCTCGCTCAGGGAGAGCGGTTGCTCGAACGGGCCGTCTCGCAGACCTGGACCGGCCTCTGGAACGTTGCGCCGCAGGTTTTGGGCGGGTGTCGTCCTATCAGCCTGAGCGCCTTGCTGGAACACGGCTGGAGGGTCGAGCACCACTCACGCGTGCATCGTTTGGGACTTGTCATGGATGTCGTCATCGCTGCTCCGGACACCCGCCAGCGATGACCGCATGGCTGTCTTCCGCGGTTGCATAACCTACTGGAACGGGTCGAGATGGTCCCGGTCCCGACGTTATGCCGAGGTCTTCTCCGCGGAAGTCAGTTCAGCGAAGGAAGCATCTACGCAATCCCCGTAGTGCTCGATATCCGGTAGCACGGCCGGACAGCCGTTGATGCTGACGAGCAGGCGTCCGCAGTAGCTGAAGGTGCTGTGCATCAGCCCGTTTCGTTGCGTGAACGGCGTGAATTCGTAGCTGGCGATCATCTGAGCGCCGACGAGGTAGATCGGGAATTGCGGGCCGCGCATAGTGGTCACATAAGTGTTCGCGAACCACGCGGACGGGAAGTACTGCCCGAGTTTTGCCGCCATCCCGAGACGGATCGCTGGGACGAGGAGCATGCCCGGCAGGAACTCGGCGTATTCGATGAACGAGCGTGGGCCCATCGACTCGATAAAGGCCTTCGACCGGGCGCTGGACTCGTGCACGGCCCGCATGCGGGCGACCGGGTCGGCGATGTTCGTGCCGAGTGACGCGCGGACCACCGCAAGCTGATTCGCCCCGGGCTGGTTCTCGACGTGTTCGGCGATCGCCATCATCGTGACGAGCGAAGATTCGGGCAGCTCGCCCTTCTCCAGGAGATAGCGGCGCAGAGCGCCTCCGACGCCCGTGAGAACGACGTCGTTGAAAGTGGCTCCCGGTACCAGCGTGCGTGCTGCTGACACTGCAGCCAGGTCGTAGGCGCGTCCGTCAAAGTTGCGACGGCTATCCGTGCGCTCGTTGAACCGGGTGTGCGGCACACCGCCGAAAAGCCCACTCTCGATCCGGTGGCCGATCGGTATCAGCTGGGTCATCGCTGCGGGCAGCCGGGCCAGGGCCGGAATGCTGTGTCGTGCTGCGGAGACCAGTTGTGCCGGCCGGCGGGCGTAGCTGACCGCGGTGCGGGCGAGCAGGTTCAGCGACGACGGATGTGGTTCTGGGGTCCAGTCGTCCGCGGGCGCCGGCGCAGTTTCCGGGGTCAGGTCATGGAGCGCGGCGAAGATGCCCATGCCCGTGACCCCGTCGACCGCCGAATGATGGACCTTGAAGCACACGGCGAAGGCGCCGTCCGGCACTCCCCGGATCTTGCCGAGCCCGTCGATGAAGTAGCACTCCCATGGAGGCCGGCGCAGATCCATCCCCGCAGCGTGCAGTTGCGACACCTGTTCGCACAGTTGCCGCCAGTCACCGGGGCTCGCCAATGTCAAGTGGTGCAGGTGCTGGCTCAGCTCGAAGTTCTCGTCGCGCACCCAGTACGGGTGATCCAGATCGAACGGCACCCGAGCAAGCACCGAGCGAAAAACACGGCCCGTGCCGAGTCGGGAACCGATATGCGCGGCGACATCGTCGAAGCCGACGGGGCCACCCGAAGCCGTCGACGGATCGTAGATCGCGAAGGAGGTTACGTGCGCGGCGCCGGCGGTCTCGAAGTAGACAAACGCGGCATCCAGGCCGCTCAAATGTTCCACCGTGGCCTCCCGGATGACTTATCCACAACACCTGTCACTTTTAAGTGTGCGGCGGAATGGTAGCGCTGAGGTACTTCGCGGATCGCATCAAATCGACCGTCGCGCATATGAAAGACCAAACAGTATTCCGTCGATCGTCACGCGCAATGCAGTGAGCTGGTCGTTCCCGCTCGGCGGCATCCGCGCATCTCCTAAGCCAGCGGTCCAGAGACTCAGCGCGGCAAGAGTGCATCAGCTGGTTGCTGGGCTCAGCGTTGAGCGTAGTGGGCGGTCTCCATTTCGGCCGGTGGGATGCCTCGCGTACCGGTAGAGGCAGCGGTGGTTGAACCAGAGCCAGTCACTATCTGGACAGGACCTTGTCGAGCTCCCGCAACGCTGCCGCGGCGCGCGCGATGCCGTACTCGGCGCAGAAGCGGACAACATCACGAACGTCGTCCTTGCTGAGACCGGCGTCGAGCGCGAGTTCGACGTGCCGATGGAAAGACTCGTCAAGAGCCTGCTGACCGACGTCGGAGGTGAGCGCCATGATGGCGTGCTCTCGTGTGCTCAACCGGTTCTCCGACCAAGCCCGCGACATCTGCGACTCCAGAAATTTTGTGGTCCATTCGTCGGTGATGTCGAGGCGTGTCACAGCGTCACCTGCGGCGCCGGGCGTCGGCGGCTCACCGAGATCGCTTGTGTCCATACCGATCTCGGCTGCAATCTCCTTGAGCCGGGCCAGCGCGTCCGCTGCGGCCGGATAACCCGAGTACGGGGCGATAAACCGGATCGCGGCCAACAGATCAGCGTAGGTGAGACCGTGCATCTTGGCCGCGGTGACGTGCATCCGGAAAGCCAGGCCCATGTGTGACCGGCATACATCTAGGGTCAGGTTCTGCAGTAGCTTTTCGCGAACGCTCGTCCCGGGCAGTCCGAACGTGAGCGCAACCACGTCGAGCGCGAGCTTCTCGAACTGCGGATCTACTTCCCCAAGGGGAGTGCTCGGTAGGTCCACCGTCACTGCACTCACCTTTCTTTCAACCGTGACAACGGAATTCGATTCAATCAGCGTGCTGGTGCCAGTTCGCGTACGACATCGAGCTTGAGGAACTCCGGCGCCTTGATCACCCTGCGGAGCATGAACCGGATGAACGGTGGCATGCCGGTCGCGTTCTCGTCGCGGAAGAGCGTCGGGGCGCCGAGCTGGTAGCGTCGCCGCCTGGTCTGCAGTTCGCAGCCGCCCGCGGCGAGGACATTCTGGACCCAGTCCGTGCTGGGGCCGTAGGTCAGCGCGATCACAAATCCGTCGTCGCGGCGGAAGGCCCACAGTGGGGTGCGGAAGGTGCGGCCCGATTTGCGCCCGCGATGGATGACGACCCCCCATCCTGGCGCCCAGGGGGCGATGTACTTGGTGAGGCGATTGAGGCTGATCTTATTGGCCCGGGCGACCCATCGTGGTGCTGACATCTCGTTAAACTCCTCACTCGTGGAATTTATAGAGCCAGGCTAGCGCTCATGGGTACGGAAGTCAACGACTGTAGAATTTCAGGACTATGCGCCCGATTGGACGACGCCCGGGTAATCCCGACACCCGCAACGTGATCGTGGCGACCGCTCGGCGGCTGTTCGCCGACTCCGGATACGACAAGACCTCGGTCCGCGACATCGCTGCCGCGGCCGGCGTTGACCCGGCGCTGATCCGGCACTATTTCGGCAGCAAGGCCGAACTATTCCGGTCCACCGTGGGGTGGCCGTTCGAGCCAGCCGAACTTAGCGCGCGCATCGCCGGCCGCGATCGCGGCGACATCGGCGCGCGACTGACGCGGGTGTTCTTCGAAGCGTGGGAGCAGCCAGACTCGCGCGCCTCGCTGCTGGCAATCCTGCGCGGTGCGGCCACCCATGAGGAGTCCACCACTCTGGTGCGTCAGTTCATTCAGGGCCAGTTGTACCCGCAGTTGGCCAAGCCGTTGAAGGGGTCGGATACCGAACTGCGGATCGATTTGGCGATGGCCCAGCTACTGGGCATCGCCTACCTGCGCCACGTCCTGCAGGTGGAGCCGATCGCCTCCGCACCGGTGGACGATCTCATTGCTCGGGTCACGCCAATCATCACCGCCCATCTCGAGCCGGAGCGATTCGGCTAAACGAGATCAACGGCCGGCTTTGTTACGACGGCATCACCTGCGCGAACCTTGGCGTGGCGGCCGTCGATCTGGTCGGCCCGGTCGGCCGCCATGCGGCCCAGCGGCGGACCCGTCGGCGACGAACCACGCGGGCACAGGTGAACATCGACACACGATGTCAGGACTTTCTGCCCTTTCGACCGCGTGGTCAACGGCGCACGTTTGAGGTCCCGAACCATAAATAGACACATCCATGGCCGCATCGAGGTCGCTACGGCGGAAATGCGGATCGTCAACGCTACTCGCGCGGTGGCCCGGCGATGGACGGGTTTTTTGATCGAAGGAGCAGGAAGAAAATGACCGAAGGCGACCTAACGGTAGTTCGGCACCGAAGCGGAGTACTGGTGTCCACGCTGCCACAGGCTTTTCAGGAGACCGCGGCCCTACAGCCGGACTCGGTGGCCCTCCGGACGGTCGGCAACGAGACGGTCCTTACCTGGCGCCAGTACGCCGACCGAGTACGGAAGATCGCCACCGGGTTGGCGGCGCTGGGCGTCGAACGCGGCCACACGGTCGGGATCATGCTGCGCAACCGGCCAGAGTTCCATCTAGCGGACGCCGCCGTCATGCATCTCGGCGCGATCCCGTTCTCGATCTACAACACCTCGGCACCCGACCAGATCCGGTACTTATTCACCAATGCCGAGAACACAATCGTATTCACCGAAAAAGACTTTCTGCCCGCTGTCAGGGAGGCCGGGACCGATCTCGCCCACATAATCGTCGTGGACGCCGACGTCGCCCTCGACGGCTGCCTGACCCTCGAAGACCTCGAATCTGTCGGAACCAAAACCGATTTCGATTTCGATTCGGCATGGCGGGCGGTCCGGCCAGACGACATCGCGACCCTCATCTACACCTCGGGGACCACCGGCCCGCCCAAGGGCGTCGAGCTCACCCACACCAATGTGATCGCCGAGTTCTCGGCAGTCGTCGACCTCATCGACATGCAGCCAAACGATCGGATCACCTCATACCTGCCACATGCGCACATCGCCGATCGCGTGACCGCGCACTACGCCAACATGGTGTTAGGAGTGCAGGTGACCGATGTCGCCGACGTCAAGGCGATCGCGGAGGCGCTGCCGGATGCTCGCCCCACGGTGTGGCTGGGGGTGCCCCGGGTGTGGAACAAGATCAAAGCCGGGGTCGAAACCAAACTCACCGAGGCGAGCGGAGTCAAGAAGCGGTTGGCGCTGTGGGCCATCGACACCGGCATCCGCGCCGCCCGCCAGACCTTGGCCGGCAAGTCCCTGTCCCCGTCACTTGCCATCCGCCACAAGATCGCCGACCGGCTCGTGCTGGCCAAGGTGCGCGACGCGCTGGGCCTGGACCAGTTGCGCTGGGGCGTAACGGCCGCCGCACCCATACCGGTCGAAACGCTGGAATTCTTCTGGGGTCTGGGCATTCCCGTCTACGAAGTGTGGGGGTTGTCGGAGAACACCGGCGGCGCAACCTCCAACCGACCTGGCGCCAACAAGGTCGGTTCGGTCGGCAAGGCGCTACCCGGCGTCGAGATCAAGGTGGCCGATGACGGCGAACTGCTGATCCGCGGGCCGATCGTGATGCGAGGCTACCGGCATCAGCCAGAGAAGACCGCCGAAGCGATCGACGCCGACGGCTGGTTGCACAGCGGCGACATCGGCACCGTCGACGCACAAGGTTTCGTCACGATCGTCGACCGCAAGAAGGAGTTGCTCGTCAACGAAGCCGGAAAGAACCTCTCCCCCACCAACATCGAGATGGCGATCCAGGCCACGTCCACGTTGATCGATCAGGTCGTGGCGTTCGGTGATGCACGGCCATACGTGACCGCGCTCGTCGTCCTCGAACGTGATGCCGTCGCCGCACAGGCCGCCGAGCTCGGCATGGCCGACACGTCGCCGGCCGCTTTCGCCCAACATCGCGAGGCACGCGAGATGCTTACCGCGGCTCTCCTCGAGGGAAACGCCAAACTTTCCCACGTCGAGCAGATCAAGCGGTTCCTCATCGTCGGCACCCCGTGGGAGCCGGGCGGAGACGAGCTCACCCCAACGATGAAGCTCAAACGCAGGCCTATCGCGGAAAAGTATTCCGCGGACATCGACAAGCTGTACGCCGCGACGCCCGGGCCGGACGTCATCAACGTGCCTAACTGACCCTCGAATCCGAGCAGCAGAGCGAGGCTTTCCGATGGCTTGTTCCGATGACTGAGGCCACGTCGCCCATCCCGTTCTCCGCGTGGCGGAAGATCGCCATGGCTACCTGGCGTCGCGGGAAAGACCCGATGATTTCGGCCACCATGGACATCGAGGCACCTCGGCTGCTCGAGTACATCGACCAGGTCCGCGACGCCACGGGCCAGCACCTCACCCCGGCTCACCTCGTGGGCAGGGCTAGCGGCAAGGTTCTCGAAGCCCTGCCGGAGCTCAACGGCAGGGTGGTGTTCGGTAGCTTCCTGTCGTCCCCGACCATCGACTGCAGCTTCGTGGTATCGCTGCGCACAGATCCGACGACTGGAGCCGAGGCCGCCGCGACAGATATATCGGGCACCGTCGTCCGCCGCGTCGATGAGAAGCCGCCCTGGGTGATCGCCCAGGAACTCGCCGACCATGTCGCACGCATCCGCCACGATGAAGATCCACTGTTCAAACAGACCAAAGCCGTGATCAAGTGGCTCCCGCCGTTGCTGCTCCGCCCGGCGCTGGAAGGCATCGGGTTCATCACCGACAGCCTCCAATTACCCGTTCCCCTCCTCGGGCTGGAGGCTCGCCCCTTCGGCTCCGTAGGAATAACCAATATCGGGACCTACGGCCTCGACACAGCTTTCGCGCCCATGCCAACGTTCTGCCACCTGCCCATCGCGATCATTGTGGGTGCGGTGACCGACAAGGTGTTGGCGCGGAACGGTAAACCTGTCGTTCGTCCGGTGCTGCCGCTGGCGATCGAGCTGGACCACCGGTTCGTCGACGGCTACCAGGCGGCGACGATGGCCCGCATCTTCCGCGGGTACCTGGCTGATCCCGCCGCCTACGACCCGGTGCCTACTTCCCCACCACCACGCAAGAGGCGGCGCGCCCCCGTGCGGCCCAACGCCGCAAGCGTTGTCGCACCACGCTGATGGGTTCCTCTACCTACCTGCGACGGGCAGCGGCAGGCGCCGCCAAGCGTCTGGTCAATGCCTACCGGCGCACGGGCGCTGACGTGCCTTTCGGCGATCCGGTGCCTTCGCACGGGTGCGAAATGGAGGGCTGGTTCTGGCGCCTCACCGATTCCGCCTCGGGTCGGGTCGTTGTTGCGCTGTGCAGCGTCAACCGGAACCGGGACGGGGACTGGGCCACGGTCGCAGTCGCGTTGCACCCCGGGGGCATTGTGCGGTCCGCGGCCTTAGCCGGTGCCGAAACCGAAATGTCCCGCTTCTCAGTCCACGCTGGGACCGACCCGACGGGGCGTGTGGTGGCGGGCGTCGACCGGCTCCAGATCGATCTCGATGACGTTCACCTGGACATGCGATTCGCCGATCCTTTCGTGTGGCCCAAGGCGTTTGGCGGCGGCGGGCTCTTTGCCTCGATCCCCTTCCTCAACCAATACTGGCATCCCTATCGCCTAGGCGGAAAGACAAGCGGTACAGTCGAATTCAGCGGTGAGACCTGGTCGTTCGATGGCGCCCTGCTGTACGCGGAACGGAACTGGGGCGCGGGCTTTCCCGAGCGCTGGTGGTGGGGTCAGGCACACGATTTCGGCAGCGCTGACGTCTCGGTCGCGTTCTCGGGTGGCCTCCTTGCGCTCGGCCCGATCCGCCGCGATGTCACCGGCGTGGTAGTGCGACTCGGTGACCGGGTGATCCGGATGACGCCGCCAGCGCTGGTGCGATCGCACGTCAGCGACGGACGCTGGACCGTGCGAGCACGCACGCTCCGCTACCAGATCGAGCTGGACGCGGACGGCGCCGGCCTGGACCCGAACGTTTTGCCGGTGCCGCTGCCCGCGGAGCGGCGCAATGTCGACACCGACTTCGAGCACCTTGCCGGTCGACTTCATTGCACCGTGCGCAAGTTCGGTCGGGTGATGTTCGACGGCACCTGCGAGCTGGCCGGTCTAGAAACTGGCAGCCGGCCAGCCTGACGCCAGTCGGCGCGGCCGTCAGCCAAGTATCGGGAAATGGCGCTGGGCGGCCAGATCGTTGAGCCCCTTTTGCATCACCCGGCGCACATGCGCGTCGACGCTTTTGACATCGGGAACATCACCGAATTCAGCGGCGATGTTGATTGGCGGCAACACCTCAGTGACGAGCTTGGTGGGCAGCGGCCAGTTGACCGGCAAGACGACACTCGGCCCGAAAGGAATGCCGATTGTTATTGGCAAGATGTTCGTTCGGAACAGCTTGCGCTCCAGCTTGGTGAGCCGAAGCAAGCGCGATAGCCATGTGCCGCGGGTCAAGAACAGTTGTTCTTCCTGCCCGCCGATAGCTACTGCGGGGACTATCGGAACCCCTGCCTCTAAGGCCGTGGTTACGTAGCCGGTTCGGCCGCCGAAGTTGATGACGTTCTCCCGAAAGGTCGGCCGATAGACATCGAAATCGCCGCCCGGGAAGACCAAGACGACGGCGCCAGCAGCCAACGCCTTCGCGGCGTTGTCGCGCGTCGCGCGGATCACTCCGGTGCGTCTGAAAAATTCGGCGGCCGGTCCGACGAACAGCGTGTCGAAGCCAAGCGTGTAGAGCGGGCGATCGTAGCCGTACTTGTCGTAGTAGCCGACGGCAAACACCGACAGGTCAAACGTGACAAGGCCGCCAGAATGGTTCGACACCACCAGGGATGCGCCAGGTGGGATGTTGTCTAGGCCCCGCACCTCAGAACGGAAGTAGCGCTTGACGATCGGTCGGGTCAGCGCGATCACGTGCTCGGTCAGACCGCGATCCCATTTGTCGATGTCGGTGTGGGTGTCGCTCATTTCTTCCTAACTCACGGCGGTGTGAGCTTGGGCTGATGGTACGCCGATCCTGGCTACCGATCCCAAGATTCGTCCTATCGCAAGCTGTCTGTTCTCTTGCGCAGCATCTGCGCTAGCAGTTCGGTTTGGCGGTCATCGAAACCGATTTCCCCGCATCTGTCTGGCCAGTCTTGCGCGGCTGCGACGATCGCGTCGATCATCCTTGTGACGGCGCGCGGCCGTAGACCGAGGCGATCGCCGGCACTGACGAAGTCGGCGCGAGTGAGCCGGTTGGCGCGGCCGTAGAGATTGAGCGCCATCGGGTCCCGCCAGCGCGTGTAGGGCTGGGTGCAGAGCAGGTCGTAGGCTGGGGTGGGTTGCCAAACACCGTCGGGATTGTAGATCGACAGGTTCTTACCGTGAAGGTCGCCGTTGCCGATAAGCCAGGCAAAGACAACAGTCTTGAGCAATTCGAGAGTTGCCGCAGGCTTAGATCCACCGCCTCGCGCGCATGCATCGGCAAGTGCGGTAATGGCGGTCTCGGTTGTGATGCGGTACTTGGAGGCTGGGTAAATGCCGGCGACTTGGCACGCGTCCTCTTGCGCTATGCGCGTCGTTCCTAACCGGTCGAACCGGGTCACCAGCAAGGCGCTGCGCCCCTCGGCATCATGCAGCAGCGATGTCGTTCCGACGCGCAAGCCGCACGCGGCCGCCATGGTCATGAAGAAGTGCTCGTTCTCGACGATTAGCGGGTACTGAGCGGGATTGAGCTTGAGTATCGCCGGCCGCGATCGGGTCTGGGTCGGCGCCGATAGCATTGCGGCACTGACCTTGGGTTGCACTCCCGCCATACCCACGGGATCGGAGTCGACGGAGCCGGTCAACCTCGCGAAGACCGCACCAAAATCGGTGTCGCGCTCCGGCTCAAACATCGGCAGTGGTTGAGCCGGTTCGACTCCCGCTGGAACGACCCGGACATTGCCGATAGTGTCGGCGCCGATCGCAAGCAACAACGTCAGGTGATCGTCGGCTGAGGTTTTGGTCGATGATGTCACCACGCCGAGCCGAACCCCTTCCGGAAGTAGCCCAGCGAAGAACGGCGGAACGGCGCCACCGGTGGTGACAACGGGGTATTCGCCGGACAGCCGTAGCGACCAGGACACGGATCGGTCGCGGATACGGTCGTCAGTCGGGCGTTGGTCGGCGAGGTAGTTGAAGCTGATCGCGTCGCCGCGTTCGCGAACCAGGTGAGCGGCGAGGTCTTCGCCGATGTACACATCAGCTTCGCCGATATGCCGTAGGTCGAGGCGGCCCGGTTTTGTCATTCGTCCGTCGTGCTCACGTCGATGTGTAGACCCAAAATGTCGGCGATCTCGGCGACGGAGCCAAACTTGACCGAGCCGTTTCCCCGCTCAAGCGACTGGACGCTGGACCGAGATACCCCGGCCAGGTCAGCCAGGGTTTGTTGAGTGAGCCGTAGTGCGACCCGCCGCTCCGCAAAAGCCCGCCCTATGCGTGCAATTTCAGGCATAGAAGCATCGAGCCGGGGTTTTGTGCGCCTTGGACCCGCCACTTTTCTCCTTGTGCCTATAATTACATGCATAAGCAGCATGCAGCGGCCACGCGGTTTCTGTCAACGTTTTATGCTCTATTTTTCATGCTTAAGCGGCACGCCCTGCCGCCGACCGCTAATAAAGTGACTTGCAGTGCAACGTGACAAGGTGAGGCCTTCGATGAGCGACATGACGGCGCGGTTCTCGGAAATCGTCGGGACCAACAACTTACTGACGGGCGGCGCGATCCCCGAGGACTATTGGCACGACGAGGAGTTGACCAAGCCGCCACAGCAGCCGGCGTACGTCGCCAAACCGGCAAGCGCAGAAGAGGTGGCGCAGCTCCTGAAAGCCGCCACGGAACACAAAGTTCCCGTGACGGCCCGCGGGTCCGGGACCGGCTTGTCGGGCGCGGCGATTCCGCGGGCGGACGGGCTGCTGATCTCCTTCGAGCGCATGAACGCCGTTCTGGAGGTCGACACCACCAACCAGGTCGCCGTTGTCCAGCCCGGGGTGACGCTGACCGAACTGGATGCCGCCACCGTCGATTTCGGGCTGCGGTACATGGTTCACCCGGGCGAGCTGTCCTCCAGCGTCGGCGGGAACGTCGGAACCAATGCCGGCGGGATGCGTGCGGTCAAGTACGGGGTGGCCCGTCATAACGTGCTCGGGTTGCAGGCGGTGCTGCCGACCGGCGAGATCATCCGCACCGGCGGCAAGATCGCCAAGGTCTCCACCGGCTACGACCTGACCCAGCTCATCGTCGGCTCCGAAGGCACCCTGGCGTTGGCTACCGAGGTGATCGTCAAGCTGCATCCGCGGCTCGACCACAGCGCCACCGTACTCGCCCCGTTCGCCGACTTCGACCAAGTGATGGCGGCGGTACCCAAGATCCTCGCCAGCGGTCTCGGGCCCTACATCCTGGAATACGTCGACAACATGACGATGGCCGCACTGGTAGCCACGCAGAACCTGGAGCTCGGTATCCCGGACACCATCCGCGAGACTTGCGAGGCGTATCTGGTTGTGGCGCTTGAGAATCGCACCTCCGACAGGCTAGACGAGGATGTCGAACGAGCCGGTGAGCTGCTGGGCGAGCTGGGTGCCGTCGACGTCTACGTGCTCGAAGGAGGCTCTGCGCGCAAGCTGATCGAGGCGCGTGAGAAGGCGTTTTGGACAGCAAAGGCCGTCGGCGCGGACGACATCATCGACACCGTGGTGCCGCGTGGCGCGATGCCGAAGTTCCTTGCCGCCGCACGCGGTCTGGCGGCGGCCGCCGGCGGTGGGACGGCGGGCTGCGGGCACGCCGGCGACGGCAACGTGCACCTGGCTATCTTCTGCAAGGACGCTGCGAAAAAGAAGAAGCTGATGACGGACATCTTCGCGCTGGCAATGGAACTGGGCGGCGCGATCTCCGGCGAACACGGCCTGGGCCGCGCCAAAACCCCCTACTTCCTCGACCTCGAAGACCCGGTCAAGATCGACCTCATGCGCCGAATCAAACGAAGCTTCGACCCGGTGGGCATCCTCAACCCCGACGTCCTCTTCCCACCGGTCGGCGAGTAAGCCTTTACGCCACCGGGAGCTCGGGACACGCCGATATCCGCGATGGACTCACATACCGAAGTGCGTACGACGCACCGCCGCAACGGCGTCGGCGGGCCCACTCACTTCGACCTGCGCAGCAACTTGCCGCCCAAACAGATACAGCAGAAGCTCACCCGGCAGACCGCTGAGCCGAGCCGCCGGTGAGCCTGGCCGAACCGTCACCCGCTCGTTGGTACCAGCCCACTCGATCTCGAGCCCACAACCACCAAGCCGCCGGCTCAGAAAGCGACCGCCGCGGCGAACGTTGCGCCACAACGCGGCATCCATGTCGGGCGCCAGAACACGCGGCCCTCGCCCATTGGCCCTGCGAACGTCCTCGTGATGAACAAAGAACTCGTTGAGATTCGCCAAGGCGCGGACCCATCCGATGCGGAAGAACCCGATGGGCGGGCCGGACCGGATCCGCGCGACGAGCCACGGGAAGTCCTTGCTACGGGCCAATGTAGCCCTACGCCGCTCAGCGAACCGTTGGAAGGGGCCGGGCAAAACGATGCACGGGCCGGCAACGAGATCGCGTTCTCGCAACACGAGGTGGGCGGCGAGATCGTGCGCAGTCCAACCCTCGATCAGGGTAGGAACGGAAGGGCCGAGCTCGTCGAAAAGATCGCAGAGCTCGAGGCGCTCTTGGGCGTCTAGCGCGGACATCGCACTGCAGAAACCAAAGCCTAAGCGGCGGAATCGGTATCGCTTCCCGATCCAGTGTCGGGAATCTCCGTTGCGTCGCCCTGTGCGGCGGTGCTGGCCTCGGCGTGTTCGGCCAGCCAGCGTTCGGCGTCGATGGCCGCAGCACAGCCGCTGCCCGCGGCGGTGACGGCTTGCCGGTAGGTGCGGTCCACCAGGTCGCCGGCGCCGAACACACCCTCGATCGAGGTGCTGGTGGTGCGGCCCTGCACCAGGACATAACCATCGGGATCGACGTCGAGGACATCACGCACCAGCGCCGAACGCGGCTCGTGACCGATCGCCACGAACACCCCCGTCACGCCCACCGTGGACTCCTCACCGGTGACGGTGTCGCGCAATCGCAAACCGCTCACCGTCTCCGAACCCTCCACCGCAACCACAGCCTTGTTGGTCAAAATGGTGATCTTGTCATTGGCTTTGGCCCGCTCCAGCATGATCCGCGACGCCCGAAACTCCTCACGGCGATGCACCAACGTCACACTGCGAGCAAACCGGGTCAAAAAGGTCGCTTCCTCCATCGCCGAATCCCCACCGCCGATCACCGCGATGTCGTGGTCGCGGAAGAAAAACCCGTCGCAGGTCGCACACGAACTCACCCCCCGCCCGAGCAATTCCTGCTCGCCGGGAACCTGCAAATACCGCGCCGCCGCCCCCATCGCCAAAATGACCGCCCGCGCCCGATACGTCTGCCCGTCGGCGCTCACCACCGACTTGACCGGGCCCTCAAGGGACACCGACTCCACATCTTCCATCCGCAAATCGGCACCAAACCGCAGCGCCTGCTCACGCATCTGATCCATCAACTCCGGGCCGGTGATGCCATCACGAAAACCCGGATAGTTCTCCACCTCGGTCGTGGTCATCAACGCCCCACCAAACGACATCCCCTCAAACACCAGCGGCGCCAACTGCGCGCGCGCCGCATACAGGGCCGCGGTGTACCCAGCAGGACCCGAACCAATGACGATCACGTCATGCACAGTGTCGGTGGTCATAGAAACCTTTCAGCCAGAACCGGCGTTAGCACAACGGCCAGACTACTGGTAATCGATCACCGCACCGTGTCGACACCCACCCGCCTGGGCCCGGCATCGACCTCCATTTGCCGCCTCCTGACACGGGTTGCGGTTCAGCGCAATCGAGATCGATTGCGACACAACGTATCCCAAACTAGCCCATGCCTACTAAGGTCACTAAACAAGCCAGGATTAGTAATCTCATCAGACCACCACCAGCAGGAATCGCCCTGGCCCACAACGTGATCAACCGCCGCCAAAACGTGAAGCCGCACACACAACCGCAGGTTGTGCCCTCACAACCTGCGGACCTCTACTAACCTCGTGGTAGGCGATGCAACATGAAGCCATGGCCCGCGGGCGCAACGGCGCGCCCGCGGGAACCTCCGACTAACTACATCATCGTCGATGTCGCCGCCCAGCAGCCCAGCCTAAAAGCCGCGTGCCGCCGGGGCTGTGCGCCGGAAGTGATGACCGCAGCACGGGCCCGCATTACAGGCCAGCAATGTTCGCGAAGGAGAACACCACATGACCACAGCACGTCCCGCCAAGACTCGCGACGAGGGCCAGTGGGCGCTGGGAAGTCGCGAACCGATGAACGACACCGAGCAGATCAAGCATGACGACGGGCCGCTGAACGTGCGCGACCGGATCCTCAACAAGTACGCCAAAGAGGGCTTCGAGAGCATCGAGAAAACCGATCTGCGGATGCGCTTCAAATGGATGGGCCTGTACACCCAGCGCGAGCAGGGTTACGACGGCAGCTGGACCGGCGACGAGAACATCGACAAGCTCGAAGCCAAGTACTTCATGATGCGCGTGCGCTCCGACGGCAAGCCGATGTCGGCCCAGACGCTGCGCGTCCTGGGACAGGTTTCGTCCGAGTTCGCCCGTGACACCGCCGACATCGGCGACCGGGAGAACGTGCAGTTCCACTGGCTCAAGATCGAGGACGTTCCCGAGGTCTGGCGCCGGCTCGAATCCGTCGGTCTTTCGAGCATCGAGGCCTGCGGTGACTGCCCCCGCGGCATCCACGGTTCGCCGCTGGCCGGCGACTCGCTCGACGAGGTGCTCGACCCGTCGCCGGCGATCGACGAGATCATCCGGCGGTTCCTGGGTAACCCCGACTACGCCAACCTGCCCCGCAAGTACAAGACTGCGATCTCGGGCCTGCAGGACGTCTCCCACGAGACCCACGACGTCGCGTTCATCGGCGTCAACCACCCCGAGCACGGGCCCGGCATGGACCTGTGGGTGGGCGGCGGCCTGTCGACCAACCCGATGATGGCCCAGCGGGTCGGCGTGTGGGTCCCGCTGGACGAGGTCCCCGACGTCTGGGAAGCGGTCACCAAGGTGTTCCGCGACTACGGCTACCGGCGGCTGCGCGCCAAGGCGCGGATCAAGTTCCTGGTCAAGGACTGGGGCATAGAAAAGTTCCGCGAGGTCATGGAGACCGAGTACCTCAACCGCAAGATGATCGACGGCCCGGCCCCCGAGCCGGCCAAGCACCCGATCGACCACGTCGGCGTGCAGAAGATCAAGAACGGGCTGAACGCCGTCGGTGTCGCCGCCATTGCCGGACGCGTCTCGGGCACCACCCTTCAGGCGGTGGCCGACCTGATGGAGAGGGTCGGCTCCGACCGGGCCCGGTTCAGCCCCTTCCAGAAGCTGATCATCCTCGACGTGCCCGACGACAAGGTCGACGAGCTGGTCACCGAGCTGGACAAGCTGGGCCTGCCGTCGAAGCCGTCGAATTGGCGCAAGAGCACGATGGGCTGCACCGGTATCGAGTTCTGCAAGCTGTCGTTCGCCGAGACCCGCGTGCGGGCTCAGTCGCTGGTGCCCGAGCTGGAAGAGCGCCTGGCGGACGTCAACGACGACCTTGACGTGCCGATCACCGTCCACCTCAACGGTTGCCCGAACTCGTGCGCCCGAATTCAGGTCGCCGACATCGGGTTCAAGGGCCAGTGGATCGACAACGGCGACGGCACTTCGGTCGAAGGCTTCCAGGTCCACCTCGGCGGCGGACTGGGCGAAGAAAGCGGGTTCGGCCGAAAACTGCGCCAGCACAAGGTCACCAGCGCCGAACTCGGCGACTACATCGACCGGGTGACGCGCAAGTTCCTCGAGCAGCGCCAGAACGGCGAGCGCTTCGCCAACTGGGCGTTGCGGGCCGAAGAGGCCGATCTGCGATAGAGGTCGCCCGACATCACCAACGAGAGCGCTGACGTTACGAGCTGAGGACGACGAGATGAGCGAAGTGGTGACCGACTTCACTGAGGAACGACTGCGTGAGCTGGCCGGGCGCGGGGCGGCCGAGCTGGAGGGCGCCAGCGCCGCCGACATATTGCGCTGGACCGACGAGCACTTCGGCGGCGTCGACGGGCCCCGCAGCTGGGCCACCTGCAAGTGGGTGGTGGCCTGCAACATGCAAGACGCGGTGACGGTCTCTCTGGCGGCGGACGTGCGGCCGGGGGTGCCGGTGCTCTTCCTGGACACCGGCTACCACTTCGCCGAAACCCTCGGCACCCGCGACGCGGTCGAGTCCGTCTACGACATTCACCTGCTCAACATCACCCCCGAGCACAGCGTGGAACAGCAAGACGAGCTGATGGGCAAGGACCTGTTCGCCCGCGAACCCAACGAATGCTGCCGGCTGCGCAAGGTGGTTCCCCTGCGCAAAGCCCTGGGCGGTTACGCGGCCTGGGTCACGGGGCTGCGCCGGGTGGAGTCACCCACCCGCGCCGACGCCCCGGTGATCAGCTACGACGAGTCGTTCGGCCTGGTGAAGGTCAACCCGGTCGTGGCCTGGACCGACGAGGACGTCCACGAGTACATCGAAAAGAACGGCGTGCTGGTCAACCCGCTCGTCGACGAGGGCTACCCGTCGATTGGCTGCGCCCCGTGCACGGTCAAGCCGGTCGAGGGCGAAGATCCGCGCAGCGGGCGCTGGCAGGGCCGCAACAAGACCGAATGCGGGTTGCACGCCTCATGAGCACGCTCGTACTCACCGCGCACGGCAGCCGAGACCCACGGTCGGGCGCCAATGCCCAGGCCGTGGCCGACCGGATGGTGCGCATGCGGCCGGGCCTCGACGTGCGGCTGGCGTTCCTGGAACTCAATGCGCCCAGCTTCGTCGACGTCCTCGCCGGATTGCCGGACAGCCGCCGCGCGGTCGTCACCCCACTGCTGCTCGCCAGCGCGTACCACGCGCGTCTCGACATCCCCAAGCAGATCGCGCGCGCCGGTGCGCACGGCATCCGGCAGGCCGACGTCCTCGGTGAAGACGAACGGCTGGTGTCGGTGCTGCGCGAACGTCTCGCCGAACTCGGCGTTTCTCCGCTCGACGACGACCTCGGGGTGCTGGTCGTCGCGATCGGCTCGTCGAACACCGCAGCAAACGCGCGCACCGCGCAGGTGGCCTCCAAGCTGGCCGCGGGCACGCGCTGGGCCGGGACCACGACGGCCTTTGCCACCCGACCCGAGCAATCGGTGGCCCACGCCGTGACCCAATTGCACCGGCGCGGCGCTCGCCGGCTCGTCATTGCGCCCTGGTTCCTGGCGCCCGGACGCATCACCGACGGCGTGTCGACCTATGCGCGGGACAACGGCATTCCGATGGCGCCGCCGCTGGGCGCACACCGGCTGGTGGCCGAGACCGTGCTCGACCGCTACGACCAAGCGCTGGCCGAGCACGCTGCGGCCTAAAACCTTTCGCGCGTTGCTATTTGGCCGCCGCTGTGCGACTGATGATGTGGCTCAGAAAATCTCGTGTCGCCCCAGCGGGCGGGGTGCGCCCGCCGACCCAGATGGCGCGGAACTTACGCCGTAAGTCCAACTCGGGGATGGTGATCGCGTATAGCCGACCTACCGCAAGGTCGTCGGCCACCGCCAGCCGGCTCATGGCCGCCGGTCCCGCTCCGGCGAGTACGGCGGCGCGCATCGCCGCAGCCGACGTCAATTCCAGTACGGGTGGCGCTTGCTGCATGTCATCGCCCAGCGCCTGACGCAGCGCCTCTGTCAGTGACTCGCGTATGCCCGAATGTGGTTCGCGGGCAACCAGAGGCGTTTGCGCAAGTTCGCGAGCAGTCACGACCCGCGACCGTCGCGACCACTTGTGGCCCGGCGGCACCACGATCACCAGCTCGTCCTGTCCCACCACACAGGTGCCTAATCCCTTGGGCGTACCGGGGTTTTCGACGAACCCAAGATCGACGGTGCCGTCGCGAACCGAGGCGATCGCGTGCTCACTGTTGGTGGCGGTCAAAATTACTTGGGGAGCAGTGCCGCCGCGCCGCGTCGCCTCGGCCTGCAGGGACAGCAGCCAGTGCGGCATAAGCTGTTCGGATATCGTCTGACTGGCCGCCACCCTGATTCGCTCGCGACCTTCCTTTCGCAGCGCGCCCATACCCGCATCGATCTCGTTGGCGACTTCCAGCAAGCGGGCTGCCCAATCCGCGACGATCAGCCCAGCAGGCGTGAGTTGTGAGCCCCGTGTCGTCCGGACGGCCAACGTGACTCCGATTTGCGCCTCCATCGATGCGAGCCGCCTTGATACGGCTTGTTGGGTTAATCCGAGTTCGCGGGCGGCGCGGCCGAGGCTGCCGGTCTCAGCGATCGCCAAAAAGGCCTCGAACGAGGCGAGTTCGGGCATGCGAGGGCTGAGGGGCATGGTTGATCAAATCACAATCAAAGCGTGTGACACAACGATAGCTTGTGACTCCACAACGCCAAAACCCCTACTCAGGCCCTGTTGGGGCGAGAACCATAGGAATCATGACCCGTCCAACCAGCGAGGTACAGACACCCACAGAGGGAGGCCATGTGCGTCAATACCACGTTGCGATCGTGGGTTCCGGTCCGTCGGGGTTCTTTGCGGCCGCCTCATTGCTGAAAGCCGCCGACACCTCCGACCAGACGGATGTCGCGGTCGACATGCTCGAGATGCTGCCGACGCCCTGGGGGCTGGTGCGTTCCGGCGTCGCGCCCGATCACCCCAAGATCAAGTCGGTCAGCCAGCAGTTCGAAAAGACCGCCGAGGACCCCCGCTTCCGCTTCTTCGGCAATATCAAGGTCGGTGACCAGGTCTCGGCCGCCGAACTCGCCGAGCGCTATGACGCGGTGATCTACGCCGTCGGGGCCCAATCCGACCGTGCCCTCAACATTCCCGGCGAAGAATTGCCCGGCAGCGTCGCCGCGGTCGATTTCGTCGGCTGGTACAACGCGCACCCGCACTTCGAGCAGATGGCCCCTGATCTGTCGTGCGCCCGCGCCGTCGTGGTGGGCAACGGCAACGTGGCCGTCGACGTCGCCCGCATGCTGGTGACCGATCCCGACGTGCTCGCACTCACCGATATCGCCGATCACGCGCTGGAGTCGTTGCGCCCCCGCGGCGTCAAGGAAGTGCTGCTCGTCGGTCGCCGCGGCCCGCTGCAAAGCGCGTTCACGACGCTGGAATTGCGCGAGCTCGGACAGCTCGAGGGCGTCGACGTGGTGGTCGACCCGGCCGACCTGGAAGGCATCAGCGACGACGATGTCGCGGCGGCGGGCAAGATCGCCAGAAACAACATCAAGGTGCTGCGCGAGTACGCCAGCCGCACTCTCCAGCCCGAGAACCGTCGAATTGTGTTGCGGTTCTTCACGTCTCCGATCGAAATCAAAGGCGACAGCAAGGTGGAAAGCATCGTGCTCGGTCGCAACGAGCTGATCACCGACGCCAGCGGCCGCATGGTGGCCAAAGACACCGGCGCGCGCGAGGAACGGCCCGCTGCGCTGGTGGTGCGCTCGGTCGGCTACCGCGGCGTGCCCTCTCCGGGACTGCCGTTCGACGACAAGGCCGGGACCATCCCCCACATCGATGGCCGGATCGCGGGCAGCCGCAACGAATACGTGGCCGGCTGGATCAAGCGTGGCCCGTCCGGGGTCATCGGCACCAACAAGAAATGCTCCCAAGACACCGTCGACACCTTGCTCAACGACCTGGCCGGCGCGCCTGACTCCGGGTTGGCCGACCGCGGTGGCGACTATGCCGACCAACTCGCCGAGTGGCTGACGTCACGCCAGCCCAAGCTGGTCACCGCCGCTCACTGGCAGGCCATCGACCGCTTCGAACGGGAAGCCGGCGAGCCGCACGGACGCCCTCGCACCAAAGTGGCCAGCCTGACCGAGCTACTGCGGATCGCCCACGGCTGACTCCGCTCGTCCCCACAGCCACAAGGAAGGAAAACATCCATGACCTACGTGATCGCCGAACCCTGCGTCGACATCAAAGACAAGGCATGCATTGAGGAATGCCCCGTCGACTGCATCTACGAAGGCGCTCGGATGCTCTACATCCACCCCGACGAGTGCGTCGATTGCGGAGCCTGCGAGCCGGTGTGCCCGGTCGAGTCCATCTACTACGAAGATGATCTGCCCGCCGAATACAGCGAGTACACCCAGATCAACGCCGACTTCTTCACCGAGCTCGGCTCACCCGGTGGCGCGTCGAAAGTCGGACTGACCGAAAACGACCCCGCCGAGGTGAAGAACCTCGAGAGCAGGGCCGAGGCAACGTAGAACCCACGGCTTAGCCGGCCTCTGACAGCGTCGTCAGAGGCCGGCTTTGTGCGCTGCTGGCGGTCGAATAACCGCGGGCCGCAACTTCAGTAGTTGGCAACCCAGATTGACGGCGGGCTCTCAGTCGGACGCACGGGAATCTTCCTTGTTCACCCGACGTTTACCCGTCGCTGGTCGCTGTGCCGTAGCCTGCTTGCGCTCAATCGCCAAAGTCGGCATGAGCGGCAAACCAGCAGAAGAGACCACAAGGACGGGCACTTCGTGGCAAGCGGACTTCAGGATCGCACGGCACCGGCAGCGGAAGCCGGGGGGTTTCTCGGGCCAGATCGACAATGGCATCTCTCGTTCAGCCTGCTGCTGGCGGGGTCGTTCTTGCTGTTCTCATGGTGGGCATTCGATTACGTAGGCTCCACCGGGAACAAGGTCATCCTGGTGCTCGCCACCGTCTTCGGTATGTTCATGGCCTTCAACGTCGGGGGCAATGACGTCGCCAACTCCTTCGGCACCAGCGTCGGCGCCGGCACGTTGACCATGAAACAGGCGCTTCTGGTCGCAGCCATCTTCGAGGTCAGCGGTGCGGTGATCGCCGGCGGCGACGTTACCGAGACCATTCGCAGCGGCATCGTTGACCTTTCCACGTCATCCGTCGATCCGAGCGACTTCATGAACATCATGATGTCGGCTTTGCTGTCGGCGGCGCTGTGGCTGCTGTTCGCGAACCGCATGGGGTATCCGGTCTCGACCACGCACTCGATCGTCGGCGGCATCGTCGGCGCTGCGATCACGGTGGGGATCGTGGGCGGACAGGGCGGCGCCGCCCTTGGGATGGTCCAGTGGGCTGAAATCGGCCGGATCGCGATCTCGTGGGTGTTGTCGCCGGTGTTGGGCGGGGTGGTGTCGTACCTGCTTTACGGCGCGATCAAACGCCACATCCTGTTGTACAACGAACGCGCAGACGAGCAGTTACTGGAAATCAAAAAAGAGCGCATCGCGCACCGCCAACGCCACAAGGCGGCGTTCGAACGACTCAGCGAGATCCAGCAGATCGCCTACACCGGCGCCCTCGCGCGCGACGCCGTCGCGGCAAACCGTAACGACTTCGATCCCGACGAGCTGGAATCCGACTATTACCGCGAACTCCACGAAATCGACACCAGGACGTCGTCGGTCGATGCGTTCCGGGCCCTGCAGAGTTGGGTTCCGGTGGTCGCCGCGGGCGGATCCATGATCATTTCCGCGATGCTGTTGTTCAAGGGGTTCAAGCACATGAACTTGGGCCTGACCACCATGAACAACTACTTCATCATGGGGATGGTCGGCGCCACGGTATGGATGGCCACCTTCATCTTCGCCAAGACACTTCGGGGCGAATCGCTGTCGCGGTCGACCTTTTTGATGTTCAGCTGGATGCAGGTGTTCACCGCCTCCGGGTTCGCGTTCAGCCACGGCAGCAATGACATCGCCAACGCCATCGGCCCGTTCGCGGCAATCCTGGACGTCCTGCGCACGAAAACCATCGAAGGCAGCGCGGCGGTGCCTGCCGCGGCCATGCTCACGTTCGGCGTCGCCTTGGTCGCGGGGCTGTGGTTCATCGGACGCAGGGTGATCGCAACCGTGGGACACAACCTCACCGAGATGCACCCGGCCTCGGGGTTCGCCGCCGAGTTGTCGGCTGCCGGCGTGGTCATGGGCGCGACCGTCCTGGGCCTTCCGGTTTCCAGCACTCACATTCTCATCGGTGCCGTCCTCGGCGTCGGCATGGTGAACCGGTCCACCAACTGGGGCCTGATGAAGCCGATCGCCCTGGCGTGGGTCATCACCCTGCCCTCGGCGGCGATCCTGGGCTCAGTCGGTCTTTTGGTGCTGCGCGCCGTCTTCTGACCGAAACCGTCCTGCTATACGGATTCAAACCCACCGTGATGCCGAAAACGGTTCTCGCATAAGGCGAGAAGACCGGAGCATCCCTTCCGTCACAAAAAGTTCGAGGTAGGCCGATGCGCCCGCCTCATAGCAACAGGCGAAGACGCTTGGGCGACACCACCAAAGTTGTGACTGTGCGATGGGCAAAATCCCTCGAGATCGCCGCTGTCGGCGTGCCGTCCGACGCCTGATGCGAGCCGTGAGATCACTGGTCGCCGTCCGCACAACCTGCGCGCCTCGTAAGGTGAGCGAATGCGGACAGCCCGAACCATGCACATCCTCCGGCAAATAGGGTCGTTGGTAGTCACGGCAGTGACCGCGACCTCCACGGTCAACGCGTATCGGCCGTTGGCGCGCAGCGGCTACCTGTCGCTGTTCTCCTGGATGTTCGGACTGGTTGTCACCGAATTGCCGCTGCAGACATTGGCAAGCCAGCTCGGCGGACTGGCATTCACAGCACGCCGCCTGACGCGGCCAGTGCGGACATTGGCGTGGCTGGTGGCGGGCGTCTCGGCGCTCGGCCTGTTGAACTTCAATCGCGCGGGCCACAAGGCCAATGTGCCGCTGGCAGCCGCGTTAGACGACGGCTTGGGGCCTTCTCGTCGCACCGAGTCAGCCGATCTCTGGCGCTGGGCGAGCGGCAGTGGCACCGCCAAGACGCCGGGGCTGCTGCGGATGCTGCGGATCTACCGTGACTACGCCCACGACGCCAACATCAGTTACGGCGAATACGGAAGCGCCAACCACCTGGACATCTGGCGACGGCCCGATCTCGACCCGGCCGGGAACGCGCCGGTGCTCTTCCAGATCCCGGGCGGTGCCTGGACGATGGGAAACAAACGCGGACAAGCCCATCCGTTGATGAGTCACCTGGCGGAGCTGGGCTGGATCTGCGTGGCGGTCAACTACCGGCACAGCCCGCGCAACACCTGGCCCGACCACATCATCGACGTCAAGCGCGCCCTCGCCTGGGTCAAGGCGCACATCGCCGAGTACGGCGGCGACCCCGACTTCATCGCCATCACCGGCGGTTCGGCCGGCGGCCATCTGTCGTCGCTGGCGGCGCTCACACCCAATGACCCGCAGTTCCAGCCTGGATTCGAAGACGCCGACACGCGGGTGCAGGCGGCAGTGCCGTTCTACGGCGTCTATGACTTCACCCGTTTCGAGGACGCGATGCATCCGATGATGCCGGCACTACTCGTCAAATCTGTTGTCAAGCAACGACCCTCGGCAAACCTGCAGCCGTTCATCACCGCCTCACCGGTCAACCACGTTTCCGCCGACGCTCCCCCGTTCTTCGTGCTGCACGGCCGCAACGACTCACTGGTTCCTGTCGAGCAGGCACGTGGTTTCGTCGCTGCGCTGGAAAAAGTCAGCCAGCAGCCCGTCGTGTACGCCGAATTGCCCTTCACCCAGCACGCTTTCGACATCTTCGGCTCGGCCCGCGCCGCACACACCGCCGTCGCCGTCGAGCAATTCCTGGCCGAGGTGTACGTGAGGCAACGTCAGGCCGCCGTGGCGTAACCGCGTGGCTATGACTTGGGACGCACGCCGGCGGCGCGGTACACGAAGTCCGGCTGTACCGGAAAGCGCAGCGATGTGGTCGGCAGCTTTCCCAGCACCTCGTCGGGGATCTTCTTCGTGTAGTTGAGCCTCATCGAGCCGCTGTAGGCGTGGTCCACTCCATGCAGGTCGGTAGCGATCTGCAGGCCCTTGTTGGTGATGGTCGCTGTCCCGGGTCCGTTGTGGGTGTCCCGGGAGTAATCGATGGACCGCAGGTTGGTGTCGCCATGCGTGGGAAAGGTGGCGACGACCCGCGCGACGCTGAAGATGATCCCCTCGGCTTCGAGTTGTTCGCGCAGCCCCGCGGGCAGTTTGCCAATTTCGGACCGGTTACGAAGGAAGCCGAACACAACCAGACCGTAGCCCGGGGTATAGCGCGCGCAGTCGTTTGCCAGAGAGGTTTACTGCACCGTCACGTTGGCGGTGTACGTGCACGCCGGTTTGGTGTTTTTCCCGACGAAGCTGGTGTAGGAGGTGGTGATCGTCGTCGTCCCGGATTTTTCAGCCGTGAACGTCCACACCTCGGTGCCCGGTGCTCCCAGCGCGTCGGAGGTCGGTTGCACGAACTCGTGACTGATTTGCTTGATGATCGCCGGATCTCCGATCTGCGTGTCAGGCGTCCACCGGTACGGGGTCGTGTAATTCGAGCCCAACTTCACGATCAGCGTGTCGCCGACGGCCAAGGTGACGTTCTGAGTGATGACGTTTTGCTTCAGTACGACATCCATGGAGACCTGGAGGGTTTTGGTCGACGGCGGGTTCCTGGAGTGGAACGTGCAGCCCGACACCGTGGATGAAACGAGCAGAACGACTGCCACCAGCAGCCTGATCTTCACCACAATCCCCCTTCGGTTCCGCTCCGCAGCCTAATATTCCAGGTCGCGATCCGGACGCCGGATGAGCGCCGAGTCGATGTTCGCTGTCACCGCGCTACACGCAGCCGCCGGATTGCGGCGGTATGCGGTGAGCCCTCATGAGATCCGGTGTACCAGCGTTGCCGCGGCAATCCCGGGGCCGGTGACGACGGCCACCGAGTTCGTCGTCACAGTGCCGCCACGGGCCGGCGACGTTTCGTTCCCGCGTTTGCTGACGGTCGAGTGGCTTCTGGCTGGCCCTGCGTGACCATTACGGCCAGGTAGCCCGCATCGCGACCAACGGTGCTAGAGCTTTTGAGAGTCGCTTGGCAGCCCTCGGACGGTGCTGACCACCGATCACCACCCAAGCCCCAAGCCGCGTAAACCGGGCAGGTCCGGCAGGATGGGCGAGTGTTTGGCCTCGTCCTCATCGTCGCCCTCGTTTCCACCGTCATCGTGGGGACGGTCATCGGCCGGCGCTATCGCGTCGGTCCCCCAGTGCTGCTCATCTTGCTCGGCGCCCTGCTGGGTTTGATCCCCCACTTCGGCCACGTCCGGATCAACGGCGAGCTCGTGCTGCTGCTGTTCCTGCCGGCGATCCTCTACTGGGAAAGCCTGAACACAAGCTTTCGCGAGATCCGAGCGAACCTGCGCATCATCGTTTTCCTCGGTGTCGCCCTGGTGATCGCCACCGCGCTAGCGGTGTCGTGGACGGCGCGAGCGCTGGGCATGGAACCCCACGCGGCGGCGGTCCTCGGTGCCGTGCTCTCCCCGACCGACGCCGCCGCCGTGGCCGGCCTGGCGAAAAAGCTGCCGCGCCGGTCGCTCACCGTGCTCAAAGCCGAGAGCCTCATCAACGACGGGACCGCGCTGGTTCTGTTCGCCGTCACCGTCCACGTCGCAATCGGCGGGGCCGCGATCAGCCCGGTCGACTTGGTTGGCCGGTTCATCGGCTCCTATTTGGGCGGGATCGCCGCCGGACTCCTGGTCGGCGGAGCGGTGACGCTGCTGCGCAAACGAATCGACGCGCCCCAAGAGGAAGGAGCCGTGAGCCTGCTGACACCGTTCGCGGCCTTCTTGCTAGCCCAATCGATGGAGTGCAGCGGAGTCGTCGCGGTTTTGGTGTCGGCTCTGGTGCTCGCCTACTCCGGGCCGGCGGTGATCCGGGCCCGTTCGCGCCTGCAGTCCTCTGCGTTCTGGGACATTGCGACATTCCTGCTCAACGGCTCGTTGTGGGTGTTTGTCGGCGTCCAGATACCGGGCGCGCTGCGCGGCATTTCCGGCGTCGACGGCGGACTTCGGCACGCCGCCTACATCGCCCTGGCCGTGACCGGTGTCGTGATCGCGTCGCGAATTTTCTGGGGCGAAATCACCGTCGTGTTGATCCGGCTCATCGACCGCCGCGAGGTACAGCGTGCCCGTCGCGTCAGCTGGCGTCAGCGCTTCGTCACCGCCTGGGCGGGATTTCGTGGCGCCGTGTCGCTTGCCGCAGCGCTGGCCGTCCCAGCCACAACTCTTAGCGGCGCGCCATTTCCCGACCGCAGCCTGCTCATCTTCATCGTGACCGTCGTCATCCTGGTGACGGTCCTGGTGCAGGGCAGCACGCTTCCCGCCGTCGTTCGCTGGGCGCAAATGCCTGACGACGTCGCCCACGACGAGGAGTTACAACTGGCTCGTACTCGCGGTGTTGAAGCTGCTCTCGACGCTTTGCCGGTGGTCGCCAACGAGGTCGGGCTCAGCGAGGGGCTACTGAGGCGCCTGCAAAAGGAGTACGAAGAAAAGGCCGCGCTGGTCGCAGCCACCGAAGATGGTTCGACGAATAGCAAACTGGCCGAGCCCAAGGAACAGGTGCGGCGGGTGCGCCTTCACGTCCTGGAACGCAAGCGCCGGGAAATCACCGCGCTTCGAAACCAAAACCTCATCGACGACATCGTGCTGCGTGAGTTGCAGACCGAGATGGACCTCGAGGAAGTGCAACTGCTCGATCCTGCTGACAGCGAATAACTCCCGGGTCGGTCCTCGACCTTACAGTCGGCTCCCTGTTGCAGACGGTCGCGGCCCGCGGGTGGGCCGATCGGGTAGGCATCGTCAGCGCGACCGTCGCCGACGGCCTGCCGCGGCGCTGCTGATCCGGCCCGACGGATATGTCGCTTGGGCAGCAGACATCTTCGGGGTGGCGGAAGAGGCGCGCCTGCGCGCTGCGCTGCATCGGTGGTTCGGGCCCTAGTCGAGCGGATAGCAGCGGGATCGACCAGACTGGCTGCATGGTCTCCCCAACCCGCGGTGAACCTGTGCGTAGCGCGCAAAAAATCGTCGAGGTCTTGTCCGCGCAGGGCGTCGAGTACATCTTCGGGGTGCCCGGCGCGAAGGTCGACGCCGTCTACGACGCCCTGGTCGACTCCGGCCCGCAGCTGGTGGTGTGCCGCCACGAACAAAACGCCGCGTTCATGGCCGGGGCGATCGGTCGCCTCACCGGAAACCCCGGTGTCGTATTAGTGACGTCCGGTCCCGGGACCGCCAATCTGGCCACCGGCCTGCTGACCGCCAACACCGAACAAGACCCGGTGGTTGCGCTGTGTGGCGCAGTGCGCCGCGAGGACCGGCTCAAGCGCACCCATCAGTCGATGGACGCCGCCGCGTTGCTCAAGACGGTCACCAAGTTCACCGGCGAAGTCAACGACTCCGACAACGTCGCCGAGGCCACCATCGGTGCGTTTCGCGCCGCGGTCAGCGAGCCGCGCGGAGCGGCCGCTGTCGTACTGCCCGCCGACGTTTTGGCCGCGCGCACCACGGCGGGCATCACGGCCCGGCTGCCGATCCCCCCATTGGCGGCGGCCCCGGCGACGGCAATCGGAAAGGCAAGTGAGCTGATACGAGCCGCGCAGCGACCGGCCCTGCTGGTCGGTAACCGCGGCGCCGACCCGGACAGCTGCCAGGCGCTGCGCACTCTGGTCGCCGCAACAGGGCTGCCCGTCGTGGAAACCTTTCAGGCCGCCGGGGTGGTGTCTCGCATGCTGGAAGACTACTTCTTGGGGCGGGTCGGCCTATTCCGCAACCAGCCCGGCGATATCGTCCTCGCCCAGGCCGACGTCCTGATCGCCATCGGATACGACGGCGTCGAATACGACCCGGTGCTGTGGAACAGCGACGTCGGGCGCACGGTCATCCACATCGACTCGGTTCCTGCTGACATCGACAACAACTATCAGCCGACCCTCGAGCTGCTCGGCAACGTCGCCACCACCGTCACTGCTCTGACCGACAACTTGGCCGGCCTCACTCTCACGAACGACTATCAGGCCGAGATCGCCAAGCAGCGAAAAGCGTTGATCGACGTCGATATCGCCGCACGCAATCGCTCGCCGGATGGCCCCGGGCTCAACCCGGTCGCCGTCGTGCTGCGGCTGCGGGAGGAACTCGGTGACGACGCGACGATCACCTGTGACATCGGCTCGGTCTACATCTACATGGCCCGCCATTTCCGCGTTTACGAGCCTCGGCGGCTGCTGTTTTCCAACGGACAACAGACCCTCGGGGTAGCGCTGCCGTGGGCGATGGCCGCCTGTTTGGTGCGACCCGGTACCCCGGTGGTCTCCGTCTCCGGAGACGGCGGATTCCTATACTCCGCCTCAGAACTCGAGACCGCGACCCGTCTGGGCTTGAGCTTCACCCACATCATCTTGCGCGACAACAGCTATGACATGGTGGGCTTCCAGGAAGTCCTCAAGTACGGACGCAGATCGGGGGTGCAACTCGGCGACTACGACATCGTCTCCTACGCAGCAGCTTTCGGCGCACACGGATACCGGGTGGAAACCCTAGACGACTTCAGAGCCACCTTGCGCCGAGCGCTGGCCGAGGAAGGGCCCTCCCTGATCGATGTTCCGGTGGATTACAGCCACAACGTCGACCTGGCCTCAGACTTGCACGCGGACCCCTTCGAATGAGCACCATGGATAAGCATTCGGGCGCGTACGAGCGCTTCTGGCATTGGGCCGCAACGCTTCTCACTCATCAACATACTGACGCTGAGGTGTATCAGTTCTCGACGATCAGCGCGCTGCTCGAGGGCGTCTACGACGGCGACGTCACCGTCGCCGACATCCTGCGTCATGGTGACTTCGGCTTGGGCACTTTCAATCACCTCGATGGCGAGATGGCCATCCTCGACGGTGTTTGCTACCGGTTGCGCGCGGACGGAACCGCCAGCCGCGCGGCGCCGACCGATCGCACCCCTTTTGCGGCGGTCACCAGGTTTCACAGTGACTTCGAGATCGCGATCCAAACCCGGACCGCCCGGGCGGAGCTGACCGGCGCGATAGACCGTCAGATCAAAAGCGCCAACCTGATTTACGCCATCAGGATTACCGGGCACTTCTCCGAGCTGCACACCCGCACCGTGATGGCGCAGAAGCCGCCCTATCCATCCTTGACCCAAGCGACCGAAGAGCAGGCCGAGACCGTGTTCACCGACGTGTCGGGCACAGTGGTCGGGTTCCGGACCCCCGACTTCGAACAAGGCATCTCCGTCGCCGGCTACCACTTGCACTTCCTCAACAGTGACCGCACCGGCGGGGGCCACGTCCTCGACTTCAGTCTCGAACGTGGAGAGGTCGCGGTCAGCGGGGCTTCACAGTTACATCTGAGCCTGCCCACGTCCGGCGCGTTCCTCGGTGCTCACCTATCCGGCGCCGACCTTTCCGGGCGGATCAGCAAAGCCGAGGGCCCCAAAGCCGACTAGACGCGATTGTCACCATCCAACTTGTTTACGGCACAGTGAGTCGAAGAACGTCGGACATTCTTTGAGACACAAATACTTTGGGTATCCCGAACCCGAACCTCTGACGCAATTTTCGAATTCCTCATAGTCGGAGTACACCTCGTACGCCAGGCCGGCGAGGGTAATCGCCGGCATCACAACCGCCACGATCCCGAGCACGAGGCCGGCGAGCGCGACGCCGCCCGCGGCGGCGCGTCCCCGCCTGACCCGCCGACGCGCGACAACACCGGTCACCACCGCGCCCACGCCCAGGACGACACCGGACACCGCGGCCACGATGACGACCACACCCTCCACCGCGCCGACACCCAAGCCGGCAACAATCATCGCCGGCCAGAAAACCGCCAGGGCGGCAATCGCCGACGCCAGCGACGCAATGCTCAGCACGGGGGAATTCGACACCGATTTCTCCCGTGTTGGCTCGGGGATGGCAGGGTCGCTCGTGTGACCATCCAGGGACTCTGTCATGACTCACTCCTGAATCGGCCAGCCGGAAATGACTAGTTCCCGGGGGTAATGACCAGTCCTGCAATGCCTAATTATGGTGCATGGCCAGGCGTAACGCGGGCGAAATTCATGGACTGTTCAAACGAGCGTTGGTTCAGCATTGTTGAGTGCACACGCGCGCCGCGTGTTCTCACGGTATGCGTGTCGTACAGGTCGCCAATTTCTACGGCCCTCGCTCCGGCGGCCTTCGCACGGCGGTGGATCGGCTGGGCGCGGAATATTGCGCCGCAGGCCACGAGGTGTTTTTGGTCGTGCCGGGTCAGCGCGCCGAGCGCAGCCAACTGCGCCCCGGCGTGGTGCGAATAACCCTGCCGGCCCGGTTGATTCCGTTGACCGGCGGCTATCGCGCGGTGATGCCGGGGCCCGTCAAGGCGCTGCTGGAAGCGTTGCGACCCGACGCCTTAGAGGTTTCGGACCGGCTCACCCTGAGGTCACTGGGCCGGTGGGGCCGCGAACACGGCGCCACGACAGTGATGATCTCCCACGAGCGCCTGGATCGCCTTGTGGGTCAAATACTTCCGCGTCGGGCTGCGCAGAAGTTCGCTGACTTGGCCAACGCGCGCACCGCCGCAGATTATGACACCGTGGTGTGCACAACCGGCTTCGCGCGTGAGGAATTCGACCGGATCGGCGCCACGAACACCGTCACCGTCCCACTGGGTGTGGACCTGCAAACCTTCCACCCGCGCCGACACTCTTACCTGGTGCGGCGGCGCTGGGCCGCACCGACACAAATGCTGCTGGTTCATTGCGGGCGGCTGTCTGTAGAAAAGCGCGTAGACCGCAGCATCGACGCACTCGGCGCGCTGTGCCATGCAGGCGTCGATGCACGGCTCGTCGTCGTGGGCGAGGGCCCGTTGCGGGCCAGGCTGGAGCGACAGGCCGCCCGGCTACCGATCGACTTCACCGGTTTCGTCTCCGATCGGCACACCGTCGCTCGGCTTCTGGCCTCGGCCGATGTGACGCTGGCGCCCGGGCCGCATGAGACATTCGGGCTGGCCGCGCTGGAAGTCGCTGGCGTGCGGAACACCGGCCGTGGTGTCGCGCACGTCGGCATTGAGCGAGATCATCACGCCGGACAGCGGTGCTTTGGCCGACAACGACCCGGCCGCCATTGCGAGAGCGGTCAACGCCATCGTCAGTCGACCCGAACACCACCGCCGCAGATCTGCGAGACGCCGCGCCGAGGACTTCACCTGGCACCGGGCGGCAACCGGCATGCTGGCATCGTTGGGGGCGCCGGCACTGGGCGACCAGCGCGGCGATTCCGAACACACCGCATAGCACCCCCGGGCCCCGGCCAACACGCTGGGCGCCCGTGGCGCCGATTTACTTGCGCCGCCGAGGTGACCTCGGTTGGATGTCCGTTGTGGTGAAAGTCAACTCGCCGCGACCGCGGCGGGCGCGTTCGTTGGCTGCGACGTCCCGGATCGCCGAGCTGACGCTACGGCGTCGCGGCGAGTTGCTCACCAACCTCTGGCTGGTGCCCTCGCTCGAAATGCTCGCTGCCATAGCCCTATTCGTCGGTACCGGCGCCGTGGACCGCGCGATTTACCGCGACGGGATTGAACTGCCGTCCTGGTTGGTCAACGGCAACGCTGAGACCGCCCGACAGATCCTCATCTCGATCGCGGGTGCGGTCATCACCGTTGTGGGCATTGTCTTTTCGATCACGATCGTGACACTGACATTGGCGTCGAGCCAGTTCGGGACCCGGATGTTACGCAACTTCATCCGTGACCGCGGCACCCAGCTGACTCTGGGCACCTTCGTAGCCACGTTCGTTTACTGCATCCTGGTTCTGGTGTCAATCGGCCCGGGTGATCACGGGGACTACGTGCCGCAAGTCTCGATCACCCTCACCTTCGCATTGTTGTTGATCGACCTCGCGGTGCTCATCTACTTCATCCATCACATCGCCACCCAGATCCAGCCGCCGCAGGTGATCGCCGGCATCGCGAAGAGCTTGTCCCAAGCAATCGAAATGCAAAGCACCGGGCATCACGAGGGCCGGGCGAGTCGTGCTCCCGGTGCGCAGTCGGTGGACGAGTTGATCACTACCATCGAAAATTCCGGTGCGGTGATCCCCGCGCCGCGAAGCGGCTATATCCAGTTCGTCCCTCGCAGTAGGCTGGTTCGAATCGCCGCCGAGGCCGATGCGGTGTTGCGGTTGCCGTACCGACCCGGATCTTTCCTCGTCGAGGGCGAAGAGTTAGTCAGCGTCTGGCCGCCGGAGGCAGCCGATTACGTCGAGCGGAACCTGAAACGCGCGCAGGTGACCGGGCCGCACCGCACCCTGGATCAGGACGTCGCGTTCGGCATCGATCAGCTCGTCGAGATCGCCGTCCGTGCTCTTTCACCCGCCGTCAACGACACCTTCACCGCGATAACATGTGTGGACTGGCTCGGCGAGAGCCTGTGCAATCTCGCTCAGGCCTGGACCCCTCGGCAGGTGCACAGGGACCGCAGCGGAACGATTCGCGTCATCTCCGATCAAGTGAGCTTCGAGGCGCTGGTGGAGTGGGCATTCGACAAAATCCGACAGGCCAGCCTGGGAATGCCGGCGGTCATGATCCGCCAACTCGAAGCACTCACCACGATCACGGGCTACACCACCGACATCGCGCACGCTCGCGTGCTGCTGGATCAAGCGACGATGATCTGGCGGGCCGGTGCCGAAACGCTGGTGGAGGAGTCAGCTCGCGCCAGAATGCAGCGGCGATACACCGCGCTCGTCGACGTTTTCAATCGTCTCAGTCATTAGGCTCCGCCGCGAGACATTGACTTACTCTTGGGCGATCCATTCGCGTGCTTTGGCCGCTTCCGCCGTCGGGAAAGTGCGTAACTGTGCAGGCATCAAGAAACCGAACAATTTGACCGAATGCTCGATCCAGTCGATATCGGTGACCAACGCAAGCCGTTCCCAGCTAAGGAAGTGACTGAAGCCCAACTTCGCATCGTCCCAGGCAGCGCCGAGATCGTATCGTTCAAAATCCGATGCGATCTCGTAGTAGATCCGCACCTTGTTGTGGCGGGTGAGTCTTTCGGTGACGTCTGGAATCAGAACCGTTTCGTAATCGGCCTTCGTCACATGCCCATGGCACGTCAACGCTGTGACATTGTCGGGAAAACCCTTCAGGAGCTCGATCACAATATCCTCCAAAACGAGACTGATCCGGCAACGTCAATGATCTACCCTCTGCGAGCGCTGTTGCAGAGCCTAAAGTCACCCAGGAACGCCACGACGCGATACGACATGGCATTGGGCACCAAAACGATTGCGGCGCTTGAGGAGCGACTATCGCCGCTGCGGATCAGCGATCCAGCTCACGTCGTATCGGGGCGATTCCGGGGCATCACCAATGCCGCGATCCTCGGCTGACAAGACCGCAAAGTGTCCCGGAATCCCGAGCGCGCCGCAGCCCGTTTCCCAGTTCGCACACCAGATGCCCAACGCCACGGGCGCGTAGAACCGCGAATTGGTGGTGGCGCAGAAGTCGAATCGCGCCACTGTCTGCTCGGTGCCGACCCGCTTCGTCACCGCCACACAGCGAGTGGTCTGGCTGTTGTAGGACGAGGGTGACCACTGACAGATCTCGTAGCAGCGCCCAAACCACGCGAACGGGGGGACATCGACCGCGATCGGCCTTTGGAAGTATGGATCGACGAAGAACAACGACGTCAACAGTAGGCGGCGGTGCTGTACCCGCTCCATTACACGAATGGACAAGGGCTCGAAGCGAGATCGGTACCCCAGGGCGCAGACGCAGACGACGTGATCCTGGTCTGGATCGAATCGGTCACCCAGGTGCTTCACGACGCTGGTATGGTCGGCGCCCGGGCCGATCCAGCACGTGGCCACTCCCATCCGCGTGGCGTGCACGACCACCTTTTGCAGACTCCGTCCGACGTCGATGATCGCCAGGCGGTCGTAGTGTCGCGGCGCGACTGCGACGAAGAACTCGTGAGCGCCCACCGTCGGCCAGACCGTCAGCGCAGCGGCGACGTACTCGAGTCGAATTGGGCTGGTGCCGATCAGGCGATCGCGCCGGGTGTACTCCTCAGCTGTGCGCACGAGCTCTTCCCGGTCGGCGACGGTCAGGTTGCGGCTCTGGAAGGACCGACAAGAGCGTCGCGAGCGGATCAGGTCGAAGGTATCGACATCGTCATTCCGACGCGGCAGCCGCTCGCGGGGCCGTACTCCCCATTTCACCGTGATGACGTCGAAGATCGCCGCGGCGAGCAGCAGGACTCCGATACCGAAAGGCACCCAGAACAGCACCAACTGCCAGGCTCCGATCAGCCATCCGATGGCCGAGATCAGCAGGAATGCGACCGCGGCGTTCAGGGTGATCAGGTACTGCAGCCAGCCGGTGAACTGCAGCCGCAGCTTCACGCGCCACAACACGGAATGCCGAAATCGTTCGCTCCGGTGTGCGCCGCCGTCGCGCCGCCGCAGTTCCGTCTCAGTCATCGCCGACCTTCCGATCCCCACCGCGACACAGCCGCCACATCGTTTTATGCAAGTGTACGCTTGCATAAAACGCGTCGTACAGGCCATCTGACGACTGCGCGACATCGGGAGCCAAATGCCCAGACATATCGACGTCGACAGCCTGTTCGAGGCGACGGTCGCCGTCTTCGCGGAGCACGGGTACCGCGCCACCACAACCCGAGAGATTGCAAAACGAGCCGGCATCAACGAGGCGACGCTGTTTCGCCGCTACGGTGGCAAAGCGGCGCTGATCAACGCGGCTCTGACACACGCCCTGGCCGGATCACCGTTCGCCCGACTGGCAGTCACCGACGACGTCACGGCGGACCTCGTCGCACTGGTCCGCGCCTATGCCGAAACCTCGCAGACATACGGCGGTGCCGTCATGACCCTTCTCGCCGAGGTGCCACGTCACCCCGAGCTACGCGAAGCCATGGCGGCGCTCATGCCGAATCTGCTCAACGCGGCTCGGGTGATCGCAGCACATCAAGAGAGCGGACAACTAACGCCAGGCGCCCCTATGCAGAAGCTGGCGACGCTCATCGCGCCGCTCATGGTGTTTCGCCTGTGGGCACAAACTGGAACTGCACCGATCGTCTCAGAATTCGACCCACGCGTCCTCGTCACCGGGTTTCTCGACGGACATCGCCCGGACCAAGACGAGGTTATCCGTCACTTCATGGCCCCCAGATGAAGAGGTCCTCCATACCGTTATTCATCGTTACGGTGGTCGGCGGCGGGCCCGTGACGTCGAAGTGGATTTTGCCGGTCGATTGCGCGCCTTCGGGGATGGTCGCCCCGCTGATGTTGGTCGGGCTAGCGACGAACCACAGAACCCGGTAGACAGCTGCGTTCGGGGCGACGGCGTTGAACTGCGAAATCGCCGGAGTGACGCTGCCCCGGATGGCTTTGACGGTGGCGGTGGCTTCCCACAGCTTGCCGGCCGCTTGGTAACCCGACGTCACGTCGGTGCTGGGTTTGAGGTCGCTCACCTTCCAGCTGAAGGCGACTTGGCCGACGCTGTCGGTCATCGTCAGCTCGCTGCCAAGTTTGCCGACCATGGGATAAGCGGCTGACGCGGTCGGTGCGCTGGTGACACCAACCATTGCCATGGCGACGGCGGCTACCGCTGTCATTAGCATCGTGGTGATCTTCACTTTGTGTTCTCCTTACTCGTTTGAGCGACGAAACTATTCGCCGCCAACCGACTCCGGAGGCTTGATTATGTCTGCCGCAGTCTCTTCCCGATAGAGCCATTTGACCCTAATAGTCGTAGGGCCTACGTCGACCAAATGGTCATTGCACTATCTGCAGGCCCGTGAGCACTATCTGCAGGCCCGTGAATCTTTAAGAAGAATAGTTAAGGCAATCCACCCACGGTGGTTATTCATCCCGCACCGGCAGCGGAGGATGGTTGGTTGTTCGACCGCGCAACTGGACCAAGCCTTCCACGATTACCGCACCTAGCAGGAAGCCGCCGAGAACCAACAGCTGGCCGGGCATCGCGCTGGCCGTGTATGCCGTCATCGCGGCGAAGGCGCCCAAGCAGGCCACGGCGCCGGCAAGTGCGAGCAGCTTGGTCGTGCGGGCGACGCGGAACCGCAGCACGGCGAGGTTGACGACGGTGAAGATGAGCAGGAATCCGGCCGACCCCATCAGGCTGATGCCCTCAATGTGAACGGCGTTGACCACCACCAGCGTGCCGGCCGTCGTTACGAGCAGCCCGCCGATCGGCCGATCCCAGACGGGTCGGCTCAGGGCGGGAGGCAGTTCGCCGTTAAGGGCCATCAGATAGGTGAATTTGCCTGTGCCGTAGAGGGTCGCGTTGATTGCGCTCGCGGTGGAGATCACCGCGGCGATACCGATCAGGATGAAACCGGCCGAGCCCAGGAACGGACGCGCGGCGGCGGCCAGTGCGTAGTCACGGTCGCGGTCGATCTGCACGACACTGAGGTTTCCGACGGCGACGAAAGCAACGAGCACGTACAAGACGATCACCACGCCGATCGAGATCATGTACGCCAGCGGCAGACTGCGCCGCGGATCTTTTGCGTCCTCGGCGGCGTTGGCTATCAGCTCAAAGCCCTCGTATCCCAGGAAGATCAACGCACCGGCGTAGACGATTACACCCATCGACGGATAGTGGGCGGGCGAGACGCGGTCGCCGTGCACGAAGGCCAGCCCTGCGACGCAGAAGAGCATCAGGATTGCGAGCTTGCCATAAACCAAGACGGCCTCGGTGCGCCCGACGATGCGCGCACCGGCCAGGTTCAGCGCCGCGAAAGCCAGCACGACGCCGCTGGCCAATACGCGGCGCCAGGGACCCGTGGGATCGGCGCCCAGCAGCGCGGCGCCGTAGCTGCCGAAGGCGACCGCGTAAAGCGCCAGCATCACGAAATAGCTCAGCCACAACAGCACATTCAGTGGGCCCCCGATGGCGGTACCGAAGCACTTGTCCAGAAAGAACGCAGTGCCGCCGCGGCTGCGCATGCGAACCGACAGCAGCGCATACGACCGGCCGGTCAGCGCTGCGATCACACCACCGGCCACGAACGAGAGATAGGCACCCGCGTTTGCAATTTGTACGGTCAGACCCAGAACCGAGAAAATACCGCCGCCGACCATGCCGCCGATACCGATCGACACCAGGGCGACAACCCCGAGCTCACCCTCGGGGCGCTGTCCGGTTATATCTTGATGTTCCATGGCTCAGCGACGTTCGCGGCCGTCGGTTCAAGTGGAAGTTGGGGCGGCATCCGCCAACAATAAGGCGGGTGGCCGCGAAAGACGCCGTTATCAACCCGCTGGCATCAATAGTCTCGTGGCAGTGCCGCGACCAAAGCTTCGACCTGTGCGCGCGTGAGCGTGGTAATGCTCCCGTCCGGTAGTCCGAGGATGCGGTCGACGGCGAGCCCGTGAAGTCTGAATCTTGTTGCCAGACAGTCGATCGCTCGCTCGCGGGAGGATTCGTCGGCCGCCTGCAATACCTCAAGAGTCTTCGAGTTCGTGCGTGCGGCAAGACCGTAAATCATGTCAGCGACGCCTTCGGGGTCGAACGTGTCTAAGACGCCCTCTGCGACCCCGTCCGCTATCAGCCGCGTCAGCAGAGGCCGGAATAGCCCCTCCTCAACAGCGAGGATTCGTCCATACAGATGGGCGTTGTCCGGGCGCAGCAACGACGCCATCGCGGCCAGCTGCTCCGGTCCACCCATCCTCATCTTGACGTCAAAACCGGCCTCTAACAGCGCATTGAGCCGAGCCAGCGCGTTCCCACGACATCCAGCGACGGCATCCTCGATACCGGCGAATACTTCGCGCGCACTGCGTTCGGCCAAGGCAGCTATTAGCGCGTCCTTGGACGGAAACCAGTGGTAGAAGGCCCCTTTGGAGACCCCGGCGTCGGCGATCAGATCGTTCAGGCTGACATTGTCATATCCGTGCCGCAGAAATAGCTCAGATGCCCGATCGAGCAGTTCCGCTCTGCGGATGTCGGGATGCTTAACTACCCGTGGCACGCGGACGATCCTGGGCCGGGCTCGCCACCGCACTTGACGTGCCGGGTTCCGGCTTCCAGCCGACGTAGGTCAGGTACAGCCCGGCCGAGGCCAGGCAGACGAACAACACCCATATCGCCACCGTCGCACCCGAGCTGTAGATGGCCTTGCCGGCGGCGTCGTAGACGCGCGGAACGGTCAACAGCAGCAGTCCACGTATCGCGAGAAACCAGCCCACGGCAGACACAATGATCGCCGCGGGGCTGCGCCAGTATTGGTGGAACGCGATGATGACCAGGCCAAACATCAGCAGGATGGCGCCGAATAGCCATGCCCACATGGGGTTTGAATTGAATTCGGTGAACAGTGTTCGCATGTACGAGCCGCGCACCGCGACCGTAGTGGGCACGATTGTGAAGAACGGCCCCAATGCGCGGGCGAACATGCGGGTGCGGATCTGCGACTGCTCCGATGCACTCATTGCACTACCTCCATCGTCGTGGCCGATAGTAACCGACCGGTGGTCGGTATGCCAGACCATCAGTCGGTCATGTCCTCGTGACTAGGCTCGCTGCAGACGACAAGGAGGCGAGCCCCGTGGAACCGCGCGATCAGGTATTGATCACCGCCACCGAGCTGGCCGCACTCATCGAAGCCGGCGATCCAATGACCATCCTTGACGTTCGTTGGCGACTCGATGAGCCTGACGGACGGGCGGCTTACCTGCAGGGCCACCTTCCGGGCGCGGTGTATGTGTCACTTGAGGATGAACTGAGCGATCACACCGTCGCCGGCCGAGGCCGTCACCCGCTGCCGTCGGGGCGCGGCTTGGAAGCTGCCGCACATAAATGGGGGGTCCGGCAGGATGGGTTGGTCGTGGTGTACGACGACTGGAATCGAGCCGGGTCTGCGCGAGCGTGGTGGGTGCTGACCGCGGCCGGGCTTGAGAACGTACGCATTCTGGACGGCGGCTTGTCTGCCTGGCGGTCAGCCCGCCACAGCCTTGAGACCGGCCCGGTCAAACGCCGGATCGGGAATGTGACTGTGCCCCATAATGATTTGTATTCCGGAAGCCGACCTGCGTTGACGGCGGAGCAGGCCGGCGCGGGAACCGTGGCGCTGCTCGATGCACGCGCGCCCGAGCGCTTCCGTGGCGACGTTGAACCTATCGATCCGGTCGCCGGTCACATTCCCGGCGCAAAGAACCTTCCCAGCGGCGCGGTCCTGGCGGCCGATGGCACGTTTCTCGGCGATTGCGCGCTCTCCCAACTGTTGTCCGATCACGGCATCGATCGCGACGGCGATGTCGGTGTCTACTGCGGCTCGGGTATCACCGCGACTGTGACGATCGCCGCGCTCGCTGCGATGGGCCACCAAGCGGCGTTGTATCCAGGGTCATGGTCTGAGTGGAGTTCGGATCCGGCCCGAGCCGTCGGCCGCGGCCCCGAATAGTTCAGTCAGACGCCCTCGGCTGGACAGGCAAGATTACGAGCCACCCGGGGGGGTGGAACCGTGGTGCGGGCAGTAATTCGCGGTGGCCGCGCCGACGAATATCTCGGCTTGCGCCTGGCTCAGATCATGTTTCATCAGTTCGTTCACCGCATCGGCCTGGGTGAAGCCGGCGTCGAAATCTTGGCACATTAAGTGCGCCACGTGCGCGGCCTGGGCCGTGCTACCAAGGTTGATGCCGTGCGCAACCAGGAAGTTGTGGAATTCCGTGTCGTTTTGGTCGGCGTGGGCGGCTGCTGCGGGCACCAGCATGACAGCCAGCAGCGCGCCGAACAGGCACGCAGATATCTTCTTCGTCAATCCGTCGATCATTCTCATAGCTTCACACCAAACTCGGATCACCGCGAGGGTCCGAAGTAATACGTTGAAAGAAACTGAGGTACTTACTGATTGCGCGAAAGCGGTCGGTAACCAAAAGGCCAACAACAGGTTGCCAACAGCCGACAAACAGGAGGCCGGCGAAAGCCGCCTTGGGCAGGAGGAACGCGTCAATCGCGTCAAGGCGCCGGCCCAGCTCTGTAGAAAATCCGCGGTCATTCGTGGGGCGGTGCCCAACTGCGACTCCGCCACTGCAGGCGGGTCGGCTCATTCTGGCCTTACCAAGGGCGGCCAGAAGCTAGTGTCAGCGCGTTGTGGCTAATCCCTCGGGGCACGACTGGCGTCGACGGCAGCCCATAAAGGAGTCCGGCTCATGCTCGACGTGATCGATAAAGGGTCCTGCCGCGAGTCTGGAAAAACGCCATTGCTTTTCGTCCACGGCGCATGGCATGGCGCCTGGTGCTGGGATGAGCATTTCCTGGACTTCTTCGCGGCGAGAGGCTATCGGTCGCTGGCTGTGAGCCTTCGCGGCCACGGAAAAAGCCCCGCACCAAAGCCCATGCAGTTCTGCTCGATGGCGGACTTGGTTGACGATGTCGATTCCGTCGCCAAGAGCCTGCCCCAACGTCCGATAGTGCTCGGTCACTCCATGGGCGGGTTTGTGGTGCAAAAGTACCTGGAGGCGCACGACGCTCCGGCCGCCGTGCTGCTCGCCTCCGTACCTCCGCGCGGGATCACCGGCTTTCTGCTGCGCAGGTTCAAGAGGCACCCCTTGTTGACTGCAGCGAATCTGGCGATTACCAAGTCTTTGGGCAGTGTTGGTGGTACGCCGGAATTGGCCCGCGAGACCTTCTTCTCCAGTTTGACTCCCGACGCCGACGTGGTGCGCTACACCGCGCAGCTCGACGAAGAGTACCTGGGAAAACATATCCTCGACATGCTGTGGCTCAATCTGCCCAGACCCAACCTCGTCACCGCCCCGGTGTTGGTCTTGGGGGCCGAGCATGACGTTGTTTTCACGCAACGGGAAGCTCGCGCGACCGCGGCCGCGTATCACACCGAAGCGGAAATCTTTCCGGAAATGGGCCATGACATGATGCTCGAGCCCGGGTGGGCCGCCGTGGCCGAGCGAATTCACACGTGGCTCGAAATCTGTCCTGCGACAAGGTGAGTACGGGTCCGCGCTAGCCGTCCCGTTGGGTAGTGCACGGCAGCCGTTTGATGCCATGGAAGAACGACGAGCGCAACCGATCGGGTGGTCCCGTGACGAACAGGCCGGGCACATTCGTGTACAACTCTTCCAGAATGACGCGCAGTTCAAGACGGGCCAGCTGAGCTCCGAGACAGAAGTGCACTCCCCCGCCCCCGAATGCGGCGTGACCGGCATCTGGACGGGTGACGTCGAACTCGTCGGCCCGCTCGAACACGTCCTCGTCGCGATTGGCGGACAGGTAGTGCATGAGCACCCAGTCGCCGGCGGGAATCTGTTGCCCGCGGATCTCGACGTCACGAGTGACGGTGCGCCGAAAGTGCATCACCGGGGTTGCCCAACGCAGCAGTTCTTCCACCGCGGTCTTGATCGCGCCGGGGTCGCGGGCCAGCAGGGCTTGTTGGTCGGGATGCTCGGACAGCGCCAAGATGCCGTGGCTGAGTGCATTGCGAGTGGTTTCGTTGCCGGCGATCGCCAGCAGCAAGAAGAACTCGTTGAGCTGGTCGCGATTGAGCTTTTCGCCGTCGACCTCGGCAGCCAACAATGCCGACAAGATGTCGTCGGTGAGGCCGTGCTTGCGCCGGTGTGCGACCAGTTCGCCGCAGTAGGCGAACATTTCGGCCGCCGCCTGCGCAATAACTTGTGGACTCGGAGCGTAGTCGGGGTCCTCGATGCCCAGGCTTCCGATGGCGTTACTCCACCGGAAAACGTTCATCCGGTCCTCAAGCGGCACCCCGAGCACGTCGGCGATCACCTGTAGCGACATCTCCGCGGAAATGTCGGACACAGCGTCGAATTCGCCTTTGGCGGTGATGTTGGCGACGATGTCTCGGGCGACTTGTCGCATGCGGGGTTCGAGGTGCTGCACATTGCGGACGGTGAAGCCCTGGTTGATCAGCTTGCGGTAGTGAACATGACGAGGCGGATCGATGCCGGGTAGCATCGCCGAGCTCGGCCTGGCCTCGACTTCCACCAGGGTGTTGCCCTTGCTGCTGGTGAAGGTGTCGGTGTCGCGGCTGACCGATCGAACGTCGGCGTGCTTGGTCAACAGCCATGCTCTGGGCAACCCGGGTAGCTGCACCGGATGCACCGGTGAGGTGGCCCTCAGCCGGGTCATGGCGTCAAGGGGCGCGCCGGTGACAAAGGTGTCGGGGTCCAGCACGGCCGCGGCATCGCGGTCGGCCGCGCTGCTCTGGTTCTCGGGGACCAGGGACCTCACCAATGTGGGCTTCGGAATATTCATCGCTTCTCCGCAGAGGTCTTGATCCCGGCAATGATCACGCCCAGCCCCGCCCGGAAACGGTTGGCGGCCTGACGCCTGCTGCGCCGCACGGGGCGAGCCTCCTCCATGCTTATCGAGCCCAGCAGGTAGGTGTACAGCACCGAGTGTGACGCTGCTGCAGCGGCTTTCGTGACTCCGGCTTCAGCGAGCAGAGAGCGGCTGAGCCTATCGAGTCGGCGGGCGGATTCCCCGCCGCCGCTGGTTTGCAATACGTTCGCGATGCCGGGCACGGCGACGATCACTTCACGTGCGGCACAGTAGAGTTCGACGAGACGGGTATCCCACGGACCGGTCTCGGAAACCGGAATGTCAGCCAGCACTGACTCCGCCAGCAGATCCAGGGCGGCCTGCTTTCCGGGAACGTGGTAGTACACCGAGGGCACCGCGGCGCCGAGTTCAGCGGCCAGCTCCCGCATCGTCACGCCCTGCACACCCACGCGTCGGGCCAGGTTGTGCAGGGATTTCACCACCCGAGCACGGTCGAGTTCGCCATAGGGCCGCCGCACCGCGGCCGTCATTGCGGCACCCCCTTACTCGCAGTGGCCAACAGATCTGACCCAGATTCGAGCACTGTTAGAATCTACCTGGTATGAATCATCCTGGAAAGACCACGTAATGACCGGCCGGCTCGACGGCAAGGTCGCGGTTATCACCGGGGCAAGCGCCGGCCTGGGACCCGTGTTGGGCTCGCTGTTCGTCGCAGAAGGCGCCAAGGTGCTGCTGGCCGCGCGGCGTGAAGAGCTGGTCCGCGAGGCTGCGAAGGCGGCCGGTCCGGGCGCCACCGCGATGCGTGCCGACGTGACCGACGAGAATGACGTCGCGGCCATGGTGGCGCGAGCGGTCGACGAGTTCGGCCAGGTCGATATCTTGTGCAACAACGCCGCCGCGCCCGGACAGGACCGCTGGATCTGGGAGCAGACTTTGGACAACTGGAACGCCACGATCGCCATAGACGTCACCGCGGCGATGCTGTGCACCCGCGAAGTGCTCAACCAGTCGATGTTGCAGCGCCGCCGCGGCGTCATCCTGAACTTCTCTTCAACGGCGAGCTACTCCGGCGTGGTCCGCAAGACCCACTACGTCGCCGCCAAGGCGTCACTTCGGGCATTCACCAAAGCCGTGGCGCTGGAGGTCGGCCCATACGGCATCAGGTGCAATTGCATAGTGCCCGGAGCCATCGACACCGAGCTGTGGCGCAACTGGGTGCAACGCATCGCCGACGAGCAAGGGGTCGACTTCGAAACCCAACGCGCGAAGTATCTCAAAAGCGTTGCGTTACGCGATATCTCCTCGCCCGAGGACGTCGCGAACCTGGCATTGTTTCTGGCCGGCGACGAAAGCCGAACCATCACAGGCCAATCGATCCCCGTCGATGCCGGAGGATACATGCAGGGATGAGCACCGGTCGCCCGAAACTGTCGGTGGCCACACCCGTGGTGACGATGTTGCCCCAGACCAGCGGCGACTGGGAGGAACGCGCCTCCATCGAGGACCTGGCCCAGATCGCCGAAGCCGCAGACCGACTCGGCTACCACCACCTGACCTGCAGCGAGCACATTGCGCTGCCCGCGGCCGAACAGAATCGCCGCGGCACCCGCTATTGGGATCCGCTGGCTACCTTCGGCTATTTGGCCGCCCGCACGCAACGAATTCGGTTGGCCACCCATGTACTGGTCCTGGCATACCACCACCCGCTCGAGATCGCCAAGCGCTACGGCACTCTGGACAAAGTCAGCAACGGCAGGCTCATCCTCGGGGTCGGCGTCGGCAGCCTCAAAGAAGAGTTCGAGCTCATCGGCGCACCCTTCGATGACCGCGGACGGCGTGGCGACGAAGCGCTGTGCGCGCTGCGCGCCGCACTGTCGGTCCCTGAACCCGCCTACCATGGCGAGTTCTATTCGTTCGGCGGCATGGTCGTCGATCCGTGCGCAGTGCAGGAGCATGTCCCCATCTGGATCGGTGGGCGCACGCTGCGATCGCTGCGCCGGGCCGCAACCCTGGCCGACGGCTGGGCCCCCTTCAACGTGAGCCTGCGGCAGGTCCGAGACTGGTTGGGCCGCTTTGAACTTCAGCCTGAATTCGAGGTGGTTGTGCCGCCTCCGGCACCACTGGACCCGATCAACGAGCCGGAGAGGACCCACGACATCCTCGGCGAGGCCGCCGCACACGGCGCCACCATCGTCAGCGCCATCTTCAACCACACCTCGCTGCAGCATTACCTGGAAAATCTGCAGGCGCTCGCAGAGCTCCATCCCCCCACTGCAGGAGGTGCCGCGTGATGCGAGTCAAGGCAGGCATCTTCAGCCTCACCCCCGCGGCACCCGCCGACGATGACGACAGTTACCTGCGTTGGCACCTGCTGGATCACATGCCGGAGCAATACCAGCTACCGGGCATCGTGCACGGGTTGCGCTGGATCGCCGATGGCGACTATCGGAACCACCGCTTGGCGGCACACGAGCCACTCGGCGAGGTCGGCAACGCGGTGCACTACCTGGTCAGTGAACCCGTGGAAGAAACCTACGACGACTTCGTCGCGCTCGGCCGCGCGCTGCGCGAGAACGGTCGCTTTCCCGTCACGAGACCGTCGCTGCAAGTGGCCGGCCTGCGCCTGCTGCAGTGGCACTCTTCGCCGCAGGCGCTCGTTTCGGCCGAGGTGGTGCCGTTTCGGCCGCACCGCGGAATCGTGCTGATCGTCGAAGAACCCACCGACGGCCGCCCCGACGAGTGGCTGCAATGGCTGCACGTCGAACACTATCCGGCGCTGCTCGCCACACCGGGCACGGCCGGCGCCTGGACGTTCGGTTCGAGCACCGGATGGCGTCATCTACCCCAGGGGTGGCGAACGGACCACCAGTACATCAGCGTCGTTTACCTCGACGACGACCCGCTCACCACTACAGATGCCCTGGCCCCCCTCATCGAAGAGCGGTGGCGGTCGGCCGCCGTGCGGCCCGTATTCGCCGGGCCGCTGCGGAGCATGGTCAGTTGGGAAGCCTGGCCGTGAGCCGGGGGCGCAGCAGTTTGACTCGTCGCCAGAGAAATGAGACCTTCCGGAAACGAACGGGCCTTACAGTCCTCATGACGTTCTAGCAAAGGAGGTGAGATGACGAATCGGGACTGCCGCCCCCTACGGCGGCGGATCGTTCTCGCGGCCGCCGGGCTCGGCGTGGTCGTGTTGGGGGCAAGTCTGTCGGCTTGTTCCAGCAAGAGTGGCCAGCCGAGTTCTGCCCCGAGCTCCAGTCCGGCTTCCGTAGCCACGACCGTCATGATTGAAGGCAACAAGCACACGCTGATTGCGGGAGTCGACTGCACCAGCTCGGCAGCGCAACCGAGTGCGACTCCTCCGGAATCGGGGAACCTCACCACCCGCATCAGCGTTCACGACGATTCGGCATCGGTGTCACTGGCCCTGTCGGACGAAAAGCCGCCCAGCGTCGATGGCTTTGCGATTTCGCTCAAGGTTAAAAACGGGCAGTATCAGCTGCCGTATCAAGCGACCAATTCGCCCACCCAGGCCCAAGCAACCAAGCAGGGCAAGAGCTACACGGTGACCGGGACGGGCCAAGCCACAACACCCGGCCATAGCGGTACGCGCCAAGTGACTTTCGGCGTGCACGTAACCTGCCCATGATCAGTGGCGTTGGTCACGCTAACCTCCTTGTGCGGCAGGGAAAGATGCCGTCGCATTCGGTGCGTTTGAACCGGTCTCCGCCGACCACCTCGACACCAGCGATATCGAATTCACCGTGAAATCCGCAGTTGCTCAATCTATTACATCCTGCACAGCAAGGAGTCCCTCAATGAAGGTGTCAATGGTGACGGGCCCGGGCAAGGCGGAGGTCGTCGACGCCGACCGCCCCCAAGTCGGCCCGCATGACGTGCTCGTCAAAATGCGCGCCTGCGGCATCTGCGGCTCCGACGGGTTCTACATCACTATCGGCGGTGTCCCCCCTCGCCAGGGACACATGCCACTCGGACACGAGCCGGCCGGGGAAGTCGTCGAGGTCGGCGCCGACGTGTCCGGCGTCGCTGCCGGTGACCACGTCGTCATCAACCCCATGGCCGCGCCCAGCGGCATCATCGGCAACGGTGGAGCCAGCGGGGCGCTCGCCGACTACCTGCTCATCGAGAACGCCGTCCGCGGAACCAACCTGGAAGTCATCCCCGACCACATCCCGTGGGAGGTCGCCGCGCTCAACGAGCCGATGGCCGTCGCGCGTCACGGCGCCAACCGCTGCAAACCCAAACCCTCGGACAAGATTGTCGTATTCGGGGCCGGGCCGATCGGACTGGGCGCGACGCTGGCCTTCAAATCCCTTGGCGTTAGCCATGTGGTGGTCGCGGATCTGATCGGATCCCGTCTGGATAAGGCACTGCGGATCGGTGCCGACGCCGTCATCAACTCCGCCGACGAGAACGTCGTGCAGCGCCTCGTCGAACTGCACGGCAAGGGTGAGTCGATGTTCCCCGGCAGGGCAGGCACCGACATCTACCTCGACGCCGCAGGTGTACCCGCCGTGGTCAACACCGCGCTGACGGCCGCTAAGAAGGGAGCCACCCTGGGAATCGTCGGAATCCACAAAGAACCGGTTCCCGTCGACTTCATCAACGTGATGAGCAACGAGATCACCATCGTCGGGTCCATGGGGTACCCCGACGAGATCTTCCAGGTCACCGAGGATCTCGTTGCGAACTGGCAAAAATACGCGCTGATCGTCAGCCATACCATCCCGTTTGACGACCTTGGCGAAGCGCTCGAACTGGCCAGCACGCCGGGCGCCGCAGACAAGGTGGTCGTCACCTTTCCCTAACGGTGCCGATCGGGTGATACCGGCGCGGGGTGGTTGTCTAACCGCGATCACCTCTGAGATGCTGGCAGCTTGGACATCTTCGCAGAGTGGCAAAACGGCGGTACGGAACTTCGGTGGCGGTCGGCGAGAGCCGCCAACGATGGACGGGAAGTCAGCGTGTTCAGCCGCCGCTGCGGCACACCCGGGGCGCCCGCACTGGTGCTGGTGCACGGCTTCCCGACGTCGAGCATCGATTATTTCGCCTTGACGGGTGAACTGGGCTCCGAGTTCGATATCTATCTGCTGGACTTTCCGGGCTACGGACTATCCGACAAGCCGCCGGATCCGTACGTGTATTCGCTGTACGACGACGCGCGTCTGCTCGTCCACGCCATCACCCAGGTGTGGAACCTGAACGAATACCGCATGCTCACCCATGATCGCGGCAGCAGTGTCGGCATGATCGCGTTGAGCATGTTGGCGGCCCAAGACCCACCGGCGCTACCTGTCGACGTCATCGTGACGAACGCCAATATTTACCTTCCGCTGGCGAACCTCACCGCGTTCCAAACCGCGCTGCTCGACCCCGCAACCGCGCGAGCCACGGCTGCGGCGACGACACCGGAGATGCTGGCGGCCGGCATGGGGGCCAGCACCTTCATGCCACGGCGGACAGCGGAAGATCCGGAGATCGCCGCATTGGCCAAGTGCTTCGCTCACAATGACGGTGTCCGCGTGTTGCCAGACACGATTCAATATCTGAATGAGCGCGCCGCCGACGAAACCACTTGGCTCGAAGCGTTTTCCAAAAGCCCGGTCAACACCACGGTGGTATGGGGGCTGCACGACAACATCGCGCCGCTACGTGTCCCCAACCATGTGTGGCAGACGTATCTTAAGAACAAGCCCGGCCAGAACCGCTACTGGGTGGTGCCCGGCGCCGATCACTATCTGCAGTGCGATGCCCCCGGGCAACTAGCCCAGATCGTTCGCCTCACGGCCCAGGGTGAGGATATTCCGCTGCAGACGCTCGGGAACCAGCCCGACGGCGCAGTGTTGGTGGATACGAGCGCGCCGTAGTCGCCTCATCTGATGCAGACGGGTAAGCGTGCCCACCCGCGCACGCTTGCGGTATGCGCCCGTTCGGCGTTGGCGTAGTCGACTTCCCAATCGGGCCAGCGTTTGAGGACCTCTTCGAAGGCCACCCGAGCTTCCATCCGGGCCAGCGCCGAGCCAAGGCAGAAGTGCAGGCCCTGCCCGAAGCTGAGGTGGCCACCTTGACGGTGGATGTCGAAGCGGTCCGGATCGCGGAACTGGTGTTCGTCTCGATTAGCGGAACCGTTCAGCAGCAACATGAACGACCCTTCCGGAACGAGACGACCGTAGTGCTCGGTGTCGTGGGCGACGTAGCGGGCCTGGACCGGCGATGGAGGTTCGTAGCGCAGTGATTCCTCGACCGCGCCGGGAATCAGGGATTGGTCGGCGACGAGTTCGCGGCGTTGATCCGGGTGATCCGATAGCAGTTGTCCCATGAAACCGATCAGGCGGGCGGTGGTCTCGTTCCCGGCGCCGGCGATCATGGCGGTGTAGGCCAGCACCTCGGTCCGTGACAACGGGCGCCGCGTACCGTCGGGTTCGTCGATCTCGGCCCGCAGGAGATCGGTCATCAGGTCATCGGACGGATGATTGGCCCGCCATTCGATGTATTCGGCGAAGACGACGATGGAGTCCTGGAACAGATTCTCATTGACCTCACCGAGTTTGCGCCCCTTGGCCATCTCGATGAAGGCTCCGTTGCGATCTCGAATATTCGCTTGATCCTCTTCAGGGATGCCCAAGAGATAACCGATGGTCCGCATCGGCATCATCGCCCCAAGATCCGCGATGAAATCGAAGCCGCCGGCACCGATCAACGGGTCCAGCTCCCGGGCACAGAATCCACGCACCAGAGACTCCACAGCCAGCATGCGACGTGGTGTGAAGACACGGGACAGCAGACGGCGGTGCAGGTCGTGCAGAGGGGGATCTTCGAACAGCAGAATGCCCGGTGGCACTTCGATGTTGGCGAACAAGATGTCAGCGGTGGTCCCGCGACCGGACCGGTAGGTCTGCCAGTTCGGCAGTTCGCGCGCGACGTCCTCGTACCGACTCAGCGTGTAGAAGTTGTACTTTTCGTTGTGGTACAGCGGTGCTTCTTCGCGCATTCGCTTCCACACCGGGTATGGGTTGTCGTCGATCTCGACATCGAACGGGTCGTAGTACAACTCGACCGCGCTGGCGCCTGTCATTGTTACGTCCCTTCGGCGGAGCACTGGGTTGAACGCACTGGGCTACGAGGCAGGGAATGGGGGAACAAATATTTGGCTCGTGACGCTACAGGCGTTGAATTGGGAGTGTCAATCATCTTGCCGGGCTTGCTGCGAGGTAGCGGCAGCACCTTGGCGCTCAGTCGTGCCGGTGCAGGAAGCCGTGCAGGACCGCTTGGACGAGCTCATCGACGATCACCTCCCTCGACGGCTGCTTATTTCCGAAGTAGGTCGAACGCAGTGCGACCATGCCGGCGATCATCGCCACCGTGGAGTGGGCCGGCAAGTCCGGGTGATCCGAACGCATTTGCCGTAGCTGCATGCCCTCGGCGCTGATGTGGCCGAGCACCGTGAGCGCCCGCCTGACGTCGGCAATGCCGGCGTCATTCATTTCCTCCTCGCTGAGAGATTCCGATGTCAAGAGCGTCACCAGGAGACCCTGGTGTTCTACGAACACGTCGTAGAGCTGCCCGACGAAATGCCGGGCAAGCTCCTCCTCGCCGGTCTGCTCGGGGACGATTGACTGCCACGTCCGGCCGAATTCGTCGACGAAGCTGGTGAAGGGCAGGACGAGGGCCTCGCGAAACAGCGCCGCCTTCGAACCAAAATGGCGGAACAGCAGATATTCGGTAACTCCGGCGGCCTGGGCGATTTCGCGCGTCGTGGTGCTGCGGTAGTCCTGGCAGGCGAACAGGACTCGGGCGGCATCGAGCAGAAGTCGGCGGGGCGCACCACGCGGCCGGCGCATCACCGGGGCCGGCGTCTCAGCCGCACTTTGTTTCTGGGCGGAAGGTCGCTGGGGCACCGCTGTTCACTCCTTGAACCGCACTCGGCGGTTGACGGCTTTTAAGATAGTGTGCACTATTCTAAGGGATCGGATCGAAAGGGGCGCAGACGTGGGCGCTGTCATCATGCTTGGCACGCTATTCGGACTGATCGTCCTGATCTTCGGCGTGGTGCAACACTTCGACCCCGAAGCGCGTCATGCCCCAAGCCAAGAGTGTGATCGATGAGCACCGAGCTGACGCCCTTGCTGAAGGCGTCCATGGGCTTCGCCTACGTCACGGGCATCGCGTTTTTCGCAATCGGTGTGTACCTGAGCATTCGCCGACGCCGCCTTCACCCACTGCTGCTTCTGTGCATCTCGGCAATCTCGTTCTCGTGGATCGAAGCACCCTACGACTGGGCGATGTATGCGCAGTTCCCACCTGCGCTGCCCCGCATGCCGTCGTGGTGGCCATTGAACATGACATGGGGTGGGCTGCCCTCGTCGGTGCCCATCGGCTACATCTCCTACTTCGTGCTGCCGGCCGTGATCGGCGCCGCAGTGGGGCGATGGTTGAGCGCAAAGTTCCACTGGCGCAGGCCGACCACCTTCCTCACCGTCGGGCTCGTCGTCGGCTTTCTATGGGCACTGCTCTTCAACGCGGTCCTGGGGGCCCGGCTCGGCGTGTTCTATTACGGCCGCGTGATTCCCGGGCTTGCGATCTTTGAGGGGACCAAGCACCAGTACCCGCTCTACGACTCCCTGGCGATGGGCATACAGATGATGGTCTTCACCTACCTCCTGGGACGGACCGATTCCCAAGGGCGAAATGTCATCGAGATGTGGGCCGACAAAAGATCGACGAGCCGCCTTCAATCGTCAGTGCTGTCCATCGTTGCCGTCGTCGTCATTGGAAATGTCCTCTATGGCGGAGTCTTTGCGCCGCATCTCGTTACGAAGCTGGGGGGCTGGGCGACCGCCGGACCCACGGAGCAGCTGTTCCCGGGCGTACCGAACCAGCCGCAGTAAGCAACCGCTGCCGTCGGACGCCGCGTTCGATCTATCGAAAGTTAACCCCATCATGTGGAACGCATTCATGGGCTGGACCGGGGTCGACCAGTACGACGAGGGCAACACGGTCGGCCAGAAATTCCTGGACGAGTACAACCGAGCCTACGGCCGGCGACCGGAATGGTGTGTGCCGGTGGTCAATAGAGATGTCGCGTGCACACTGCTGCGGGCGCTTTCCGACGCCCACCCGCTAAGCCCGCGGGGCGTGAAGGAGGCACTCGTGCGCGTCAAGATGATGCCGGCCGCATCCGGCACCCCCGGAACACGGGTGTCCTTCCGCAATTGGACCCGCCGGGCCTGGATGGGTGCGGGTTATCTGGTGGCACGTCGACTGGACGCCGACGGCATCAATTCCCATCTCGTGGATCGCTTCGGCGCAGAGTAGCGGCGGTCACCTCACGTCTTTCTATCCGACAGCAGCTCGGTGAGCGCGCTGTCGACGCGGTCGCCGGCTGTCTTCGCCGGTGGTGACTTACGGGCCTCGGGCAGCACGACCTCGCCGACCCGCTTCAGATATGGCCATGCGATTTCCGGCGGCAAGCCACCACACAGCGGCGAAAGGTTGAGTATTTCGCCGTCGCGAACCCGCGAGATCGCTTCCGGCACCGAGATAATCACGTGGGACGCAGCCGCGTTCCGCAGCTCGTCTACGGTCGTCACGTGTGAGAATCCCGCCGACGTCTCGTTGCCGGGGTTCCACTCGGCGTAGGTCCGCGCGTCGTGGAGTAGATACTCGCCGAGCTCCGACCAAGCCCGCTCAACGTCATCGGCGACGAAGCAAACCGAGGGGTGGTCGCGGTTGGGTAGCATCACCGGCCCGGGTTGGTGGCCGTGCTCGCGGCAGGCAGCCTCGTAGGCTTCCCGCATCCCGTCGACGTTGGCGTTTGCCAGCAGGCCCAGGCCGTACTTGCCGGCCCGCCGGGCCGCCGCCACCGTTCCACCACCCCACGTCAACGCCGGTCCACCGCCGGTTTGTGGGCGCGGTGTCACCGTGATCCGTCGTCCGTCGTGAATGACCGTTTCGCCGGCGAGCAGTCGGCGCAGCAGTGCGAGCTTCTCATCAGCGAGCCGCCCCCGATCGCGAAGTGACAGGCCGAAGTGCTCATACTCCTCGGGCCGGTATCCCAGGGCCAAGATGTACGTCGCCCGCCCGCCGCTGACGATGTCGAGAATTGCCATGTCCTCGGCGAGGCGTACGGGTTCGTAGAACGGAAGGATCAGTATCAGGCTTAGGGCCAGGCGCTGGGTGCGCGCTGCAATCGCCGGAGCCAGCATCAGCGGGGACGGCAGGTATCCGTCTTCTGACCCATGGTGCTCACACAAGACGGCGGCGATGCCCCCGTGATTCTCGGCCCATGCGCACATCTCGGGTACCGCGGCATAGAGGGCAGCCTGGGGCGACGCCCAGCCCGGATCCCGCATGTCGAAGCGCAGCGTAAACACACCCAACTCCCTAGACAACCTAATATTTGTCTCACGTACGCTACGTCCGGCCAGGATCTACGTCAATGATCAGTCAAATACGTGCCGCGGCAAGGTTGTCGGGATGTCCAGCGAGCTGAGCAGCCCGGGGGCGGCTTCGACAACGTACGGGATCGCATTGACCACCCGCATCGCCGTGGACGCCATGGCGGCATGGCCGGCGCCGTGACCCGCTGCCTCCCCGAGCGTCATCGCGCAGTGGATGTCGGGATCGCCGTCGATGTCGACCCGATACGTCGCATCGAAGTCCGAGGTCGGCCAGTCGGGTGCAACGTCGCGGGCCATCCGGATGACATGCTCGATCACGATGGCCTCACGGCCGTTGACCACCCCCGCGGCCCGGGTGCGCACCGCACCGCAGGTACCCGACTTGATGGTGCCGAACGCCACCTCGATGTCCCGACCCGTCAACTCCCGGTCGAGGGAACCCCGCACCTCCTCTACCTCGACACCGAGGCCGCTGGCCATCAGGAATATCGGTGCTTTCCATGCCATTTCGATGAAGCCGGGTGTAGAGAGCATGGGTGCGAAATCCAGGGGGCGGCCGAAGCCCATCCCGTCCATCATCACGTCGGCCACCGGGTAGTGGTCGTTGAGCGCGACTTCGCTGGCCGTGATGGTGCGGATGTTCTTCGACTGGGTCGTCACGAGCAGCGCAAGCTGATCGGAGGCGAAGCCGGGAAAGATCCCCGACGCATAGAACGACGCGCCGCCGGCCTTGGCCGCGGCCTCGAGTTGGTCACGCCGATCCGGGGCGAAATACGACGGCGGGTACACCAGACTCGTCGACGACGTCGACACGACGTTGATGCCCGCCCCCAACAGGCGCATGTAGTCAGGCACCGCGGCCCCGTCGCGTTGCGGACCGCTCGCCGCATACACCACGCAGTCGGGCGCCAAGGCGATCAGCGCGTCGGCATCGTTGGTGGCCATCACGCCCAGGGGCGCGCCGCCGGCCAATTCGCCGACGTCCTTACCGACCTTTTCGGGCGAATGCACCCATACCCCAACGAGTTCCAAGTCCGGGCGACGGCTGATGGCATCAATCGCGATCGCTCCGACCCCCCCGGTGGACCACACGACGGAACGTATGGGTTCTTCCATTGACACCAGCGCTCTCCTTACTCGGCGTGGGCCCGCGCGGCGGCGGCTGCGGCACGTTCTAGGTAGGGCCACGCAACATCGGGTGGAATGCCCCCACACAGCGGGTGCAGCGGCAGCGGTCGCCCGCCACGCACGTAGTCCGTAGCCTCGTCGGAAGTGAAAACGCGGTACGGCCCGCCCTCCGCGCGGAGCCCGGCCACATCGTCGGCACGGGTAATGCTTGCCACCGAGTCATCGTGGGGCCGGTATGACGCCGCCGTCACCGCATCGTGCAACAGGTACGGCCCCAGCACATCCCATGCCTCGTCGACGTTGTCGGCGACGAAAACCGCTGTCGGAGCGCCCGGGACGGGAAACTGGATGATCCCGGGCTCATGTCCGTGGTCACGGCACTGCGTTTCGTAGAATTCCTTCAAGCCAGGCAAGTCGGTCTGGGAAATGAACCCGAGGCCAAAGGCGCCGGCACGCCGCACGGCGGCCTTGCTACCGCCGGCAATCAGCATCATCGGCCCACCGGGTGACCCGCACGCCGGCGTCACACGGACCGTGCGCCCCCGGCATTCGACGGACTCACCACGCACCAGCGGACCCAGCACGGCCAGGATTTCGTCTGCTACCCGGCCACGCGTGGCCATGTCGGCGCCGAAGTGCTCATACTCCTGACTTCGATGTCCGATACCGAACGCATAGGACACTCGCCCCCCGCTGATCAGGTCCAGCACCGTCATCTCTTCGGCGAGCCGGACGGGGTCCCACAACGGAATCGGCACCGCGGCCAGCAGTATCGCCAAATTGTGTGTCCTGGCCGCGATCGCCGAGGCCAACATCAGCGGTGCGGGCAGATGGCCGTCATCGGCGCCGTGGTGCTCGGAAAGCACCGCCAAAACTGCGCCCCGGGTCTCGGCCCACGCGCACATATCGATGGCCGCGGCGTACAGATCTGCGGCCGGCCCGGCCCAGCCGGGAGCGCGCATGTCGAATCTCAGTGTGAACATCAGCGCCTTGCCCGCTTCCGCACGACGCGGTGGCCACCACAAGTCGTCATGTCTATGCACAATAACCTAATGTTTGTTCTGAATGCCGGTGTAGGATCCGGTCACGCAGCCATTCCTCCCGCGAAGTGCTACCGCGTTGAAATCGCTGCCGGTAAACATAGTGGGCACAATGCAACTGAGGAGGAACCAAGATGGCAGACGGTGTCCACCGCGTGGTGGTGTGGGCGACGGGTGGCATCGGGTCCATCGCCATCCGGGCCATCCAGCGACGCCCCAATCTGGACCTGGTCGGTGTGTGGGTGCACTCGGACGAAAAGGTCGGCAAGGACGCCGGCGAACTCGCCAACGGCGAGCCGATCGGCCTTGCCGCCACCAATGATGCGGACGCGCTGATTGCCTTGGCACCCGACTGCGTGATCTACGCGGCCAGCGGCCCGGAACGCGACGCGCTGGCCATCCCGGATTACGTCAAGCTGCTCGAAGCCGGAATCAACGTCGTCACGACCAGCACCACCCGTCTGGTCAATCCGCACGCCTACCAACCCATCGAGTGGCGCGACCAATTGCTCGCTGCTTCCAAGCAGGGCCAGGTGTCGCTGTACGCGTCGGGCATCGAGCCGGGCTTCGCCGCCGATTACCTGCCCTTGGTGCTGTCGACGCAATCGTCGACGATCGAGAAGATCCATGCTCTCGAGATCGCCCTCTACGACGACTACGGGGTTCCCGAGATCATGATCAACGGCATGGGCTTCGGTCAGCCGCTCGACTACCAGCCCTGGGTCAGCTATCCCGGCGCGATCGCCGGCGAATGGCAGGGGCAGATCCGGTTGATCGCCGACGCGCTCGGGGTCGAAGTCCAGGAAGTCCGTGAGAGTTTCGATCGCGCGGTCACCAATCGGACCCTGGACGTCGCCATGGGCACCGTCGAGGCAGGGACGTGCGGCGCGCTGCGAATGCAGGCAATCGGCGTGGTCGACGGCCGAGAAGCGATCGTCATCGAGCACGTCACCCGGCTCGCATACGACGTCGCCCCCGACTGGCCGACAGGGATCGGCGATCTCTCCTACCGCGTCAAGATCACGGGCGACCCCGACATCGACTGCACGATGGCGGCAACGCTGAAGGATCCGCGCAAGGCCGGAATTGCGGGAATGACCTCCGGAGCAGGCGCAATGGTCGCCACCGCGATGCGCGTCGTCAACGCCGTGCCATATGTCGTTGCCGCAGAACCCGGACTGTTGAGCTCGGTGGACTTGCCGTTGACGATCCCGAAACACGCATTTGCCACCGGGTGAGTCAGTACGCAGCCGCCGCGGCTTAGTCTGCCGGGGTGACAGCTAATCCACTCGAGGAACTCACGCTGCAGCAACTGCAGCTCCGCACCAGCTTGAAGTGGCGTGCGCACCCGGCCGATGTGTTGCCGTTGTGGGTCGCCGAGATGGACGTCAAGCTGGCGCCAACGGTGGCCGACGCCCTGCGTTCGGCCATCGACAACGGTGATACCGGATACCCTTGCGGCACCGCGCTCGCGGAAGCGGTCAGTGAATTCGCGTCGCAGCGTTGGCAATGGCACGACCTGGAGGTCAGCCGCACCGCGGTCGTTCCGGACGTGATGCTCGGTGTCGTTGAGACGCTACGTCTTGTCACCGACCGCGGTGACGCCGTCATCGTCAACCCGCCGGTATACCCCCCGTTTTTCGCTTTTGTGTCGCACGATTGCCGCCGAGTGATCGAAGCGCCGCTTGGCGTCGATGGCCGAATTGACCTGGGCGCCTTGGAGGAAGCATTCGCGCGTGCTAGTGCTTCAGGTGGGAAGGTCGCGTATCTGTTGTGCAATCCGCACAACCCGACGGGGTCCGTGCACACCGTCGACGAACTACGCGGGGTTGCCGATCTCGCCCGCCGGTTCGGTGTCCGGGTGGTGTCGGACGAGATTCACGCACCGGTCATCTTGTCGGGATCGCGATTCACTCCGTATCTGACCGTCCCCGGTGCGGAGAACGCCTTCGCCCTGACGTCCGCCTCCAAGGCGTGGAACCTTTCCGGGCTGAAGGCGGCCCTGGCCATTGCCGGTCCGGAGGCGGCCGCAGACCTTCGCCGGATGCCGGAGGAGGTCAGCCACGGTCCCAGCCACCTGGGCGTCATCGCGCACGCCGAAGCATTCCGGACCGGTGGCGAGTGGCTCGACATGCTGCTGCAGGGCTTAGACGAGAACCGGACGTTGCTCAGCGATCTGGTCGCCGAGCACCTGCCCGGGGTGAAATACCAATGGCCGCAAGGGACTTATCTTGCGTGGCTGGATTGCCGAGAACTCGGCCTCGAAGACGAGGTGGCCGAAGAAGTCACCGACGGCCTTGCGGTGGTTGCTGATCTGTCCGGCCCCGCCCGCTTCCTCCTCGATCACGCGCGCGTAGCGCTCAGCTCCGGCCACGCCTTCGGTACCGGCGGCGCGGGGCACGTGCGATTGAACTTCGCTACCTCGCGAGCCATTCTCGTCGAGGCGATATTGCGGATGGGCCGGGCCCTGGCCACCGTCTGATAGCGGAACACGTTCCGACGCAGAGCTTTTCAGCTATACGGGAACTTCGTCGGAACCCCGGCCCAAGTTGCGGAAACCCTGAGCTGGCTCTTTGACGCCCAGCAGGAACGGCAGCGTGCTGAACTCGAACTTCGCCGTCATCCCCAGCCGGCCGAAGAAGCCGCGGTCGGGCGGCGCAGGTGGAACTGGCGACGTCGCGAGGTCGATATAGTGCGTGGACGTTTCTCCGATGCCTTCGAAGTCGTGGATCAGCGGCTTGCAAAGCCCACGCATCGACTCGTCCAGGCACGCTGCGACGGGGTCCGTCATCAAGACGTATTCGAGCACTGGCACCGAGTTTTTCAGCATTCGGTGCACCAGGATCACATCGAAACCGGCGAGTTCGACATGGCGTTTCACCCGTTGTTCTGCCACCTCTCCCTGGTGGACGACGAACTTGAGCGACAGGTTCTCCAACTGCGCACAACTCGCACACTCGCAGGCGATGTCCTTTTTGAACCGCTCGCGACGCGCGAGGAACGACTGGCGCATCCGTGACAGGCGGTCGCACACCACCACTTTGGCGGTGCCGTCCGGCGCCCAAAAGAACGCGGCGTCGCCCTCCAGCTTCGCCAGCTTCAGACCTTTACCAGCGTCGATGACCGACTCCAGCAGACCCGCCACCGTCAGTTGCGCGTGGGCCAGGTGCGTCCGGTTCCACTGCATGTAATGCGTGTATCCGCCGATGTCGGCAATGAGCAGAACCGCGCGCCGAATCGCCATGAGTACGCCAGTTTACTGGCCCACCATGACTAGCTCAATGAAATCTCCCCCTAGGAGGGCGCTGAACAAGGGCGGTTCCGATTATGGTGATGGCGCGGCCGGGATGCCGGTATCGGTTTGTCGGGTCTGGGGCCCCTGCCGGAGGCCGCCTGGGGGCCTGTGAGGCCCGGATGGGGGTGGTGACGGCGGTGGTCGGCACCGGTTACCGGCCTGCTTCAGGCGGTGGCGGGCGCCAGGACCCAGACTCCTGCTGTGTGGCTGAGGCCGCGGCCGATAAGGTTGCGCAGGTTGAGCCCTGCGGTGCGGCGGGTCAGCCATGCGTGGTTTTTGGTGGTGCCGCGGTAGCGCAGTTTGAGGCGACGGCCGCCTCGGTTGGCGATCTGGGAGACGACCCGTTCCACGTTGGGCCGGAACCTGCGGTACTTGTCGCGTAGTTCGGGGTCGGCGGCCCAGTCGTGGCGGGCTGCGCGCAGGAGGTTATCTCGTTGGTGCAGAACGATTTTGCGGCCGGTCTCCGATTTCGTGCACTGCTTTCGCAGCGGGCAGTCTCCGCAGAGCGCGCCGAAGCTCGCTATCCGGGTCTTGCTGATCGGGCGGGTGTGGCCGGCCGGGCAGCCCACCGTGCCCGCGTCCTCGTCGACGGTGAAGTCGTCGACGGTGAACCCGCCCTCGACCGGGGATCCCAACGGTTTGGGCTTGATCACCGCCACATGCCCGACCTCGCCGATCGCGTAACGGAAATCGCCTGTGCCGTAAGCAGAATCGCCGTACCATTCGCACGCGCCGCTCTCGTCTCGCCCGATGTCGTCGATACCGCTACCGTGCGCGATCGCATCGTCGCCGCCCGCCACGTCGGCTGCGGGTGTGGTGTGGGCGGCCAGGAACTGCTCAGCCACCGCCGCGTCGGAGTTCTGCGGCCCGGCGGCCTTGGTCAACGCCTCGTCGGTGATGATCCCCGTCTCGGGATCGGCGGCCACGTGCGCCCGATATCCGTCGCGGCGCGCCTCAGGTGATTTGCGGGTGTGCCGGGCTTCGGGGTCGACCTGCGATATCACCCGGTCGGGGGCGACGCGGCGAGCGATGCGCCACCGCCCGTCGGTGCCGTCGGATCCCTCGGCGGGCTCCACATCCTGACCGGCCACCAACGCCAGCATCGTCAACGCCGCGGACACCGGCTCGGCGGCCTCGTCGAGATCGACCTCGGCGAACACCCCCAGCAGCGCGTTCGCGTCGTTGACCAGCGCCGAGACCAGGGCGTCTTTGGCGCCGGGCTCGTCCCAGTCGATCACCGGCTTACCCGGGCGGCTGTAGTCGTGTCCGGTGCACACCACCTCGATCGCCTCGGCGGCGTCGGGCACGACCCGCCGCACCCGGCGGATCGCCGCGATCAACTGGGTGATCGTGTCCTGGGTGGCGACCGCGTCGGCCAGGATCGTGGAATCCACCGCGCGTTTGCGCCGACCACCCAGCACCCCGGTCTCGGCGACCACCGCCCCGACCGCGTCGTTGATCCGGTGCGGCCGCTCCGACTTGGCCAACCGTTTACGCCAGTACACCAACGTGGACGGGTCGAAACCCGTGTGATCCAACGCCATTCCCGTGGCGACCTTCCACCGCAGATCACAACGCGCCGCCTCCGCGGTCTCCCGATCCGACAGGTCATGCAGGGTCTGCAACACCAGGATCGAGGCCATCACCGACGCCGGAATCGAGGGCCGCCCCTTCCCCGACGGGAACAGATCCTCGAACTCCCCATCAGGAAACAGGTCCAGCCGATGAGCGGCCAGGAAAGCGAACATGCTGCCCTCGGCCACCAGATGACCAACCAACGCCTCCGCGTCCAACAACTCACGATCCGCCCGCTCAACACCCTGCACGAACCGATTATCCCAGCTCAAGGGATATCTCCTAGGAGGCGTGCCGATTGTTCAGCGCCCTCCTAGACGAACCCGCCTTGGACGAGAAGGCTAACAGAGGTGCCCGCCCACCGGAGGAGCTGAATATGCATGTGCTGCGAACCCCGGACTCCCGATTCGAAAACCTGGAGGGCTACCCGTTCGTAGCGAACTACCTTGATGTGACGGCAAGCGACACCCAGCCCCTGCGCATGCACTATCTTGACGAGGGCCCGGACGATGGGCCGCCGATCGTGCTCCTGCATGGCGAACCCACCTGGAGCTACCTGTACCGCACGATGATCCCGCCACTGACTGACGCTGGGAACCGCGTGCTCGCACCCGACCTCATCGGCTTCGGCCGCTCCGACAAGCCCAGCCGAATCGACGATTACACCTACCTGCGGCACGTCGAGTGGGTGACCTCGTGGTTTGAGCGCCTCAACTTGAATGATGTCACGCTGTTCGTACAGGACTGGGGGTCGCTGATCGGACTGCGGATCGCCGCCGAGCAGGGTGACCGCATTGCGCGGCTGGTGGTCGCGAACGGTTTCCTTCCCACGGCACAGCGGCGAACCCCGCCCGCCTTCTACATCTGGCGGGCATTTGCGCGCTACTCCCCCGTGCTGCCCGCCGGCCGGATAGTCGCCGCCGGGACTGTCCACCGCGTTCCACCCAAGGTGCGGGCCGGCTACGACGCGCCCTTCCCCGACAAGACGTATCAGGCCGGGGCTCGCGCGTTCCCCCAGTTGGTGCCCACCTCACCCGACGATCCGGCGGTGCCGGCCAATAGGACGGCCTGGGATGCCCTCGGCCGCTGGGAGAAGCCCTTCCTCGCCATCTTCGGAGCGCGCGACCCCATCCTCGGACAAGCGGACCGTCCCCTGATCAAGCACGTCCCCGGCGCTGCGGGCCAGCCGCACGCCCGCATCAACGCCAGTCACTTCATCCAAGAAGACCGCGGACCCCAACTGGCCGAACGGATTGTCTCCTGGCAGCAGGCGCTGCTCTGACAGCGCGTCAGCGGGTGTTGACCAGTCGCACGACGCCGCGCATGACGGCTCTGCTGACGGTGCGCCGCACCTGATCGAGCGTCGAGCCCGCTTGTGACGGCGGGGCCGTTCCAAAGCGCGGGAACAGAGCGAGCGCATTGCTGCGCTCAATCGCCGCGCGGGTGTCCGGGCCGAGTCCGGCGTAGGTTTCCAGGCCGGCGGCGAATAGCTTCCCGGCCGCGATGGGCGCGAACGGCCAGTCGGAACCGAAGGTGACGGGTCCGGGTTTGGCGAACGCAAGCAGGCTCGGCAGCACGGCGGCGCTGGGGGACAACGCGGTGTCGAAGTGGAAGCCCGCGAAATCGTCCAGGCTGTCCATGGGGCTGCGTCAGTGTCGCCCATGATGCTGACCACCATTCGGTGCGAGGCGTAGGGCACGAACCCGCCGGCGTGGCTGAGGATGAACCTGATGTTCGGATATCTGCGGCAAATGCCGTTGCGGACAAGAAGATACGCCGCACGGGTATCGATCCGCAATATCGTCGCTCCTTGGTTGGTTGGCGTCGGCGGTCCGTGATTTCCTGCATCGCCGAGGCCGGATGACTAGAGCGTCCACGTCCGGGCTTTGATGCTGGGGCGGGTGCACTCGGGCATGGCTGTCGCCAACTCGCACGTCGCAAAACGTCATTTTGCGCTTGCAGTCCAGCGACACAAAACACGTTGTCGCGCAGAGGCGGCAACGTGGCTAATCCCGTCGAAGGCCTGGCCCTACCGTCAGCGCGTGACCGCCAGTACGGCTTCCGCCAGCTCTGGACGGCAGACCACCAGATCCGGCAACTTCGGGTCCGGTTGGTTGTAGGCCAGGGCGGACCCGTCGATGCGGGAGGTATGCAAACCGGCGGCCCGGGCCACTGCCACCGGGGCGGCTGAGTCCCATTCGAACTGGCCCCCGGCGTGCACGTACACATCGGACAACCCTTGGATGATCGAGGCCACCTTGGCTCCGGCGGAACCCATTTCCACCAGGACGCCGTCCAAGGCGTCACGCACGGCCAAGGCGATGGCGGGTGGCCGAGTGCGCGATACCACGATGCGCGGCTTGTCCGGCGCGGCCGGAGGCGGGTCAACGTGCGGAGTCGCCAATGTGATGTCCTGCGCCGGCAGTGCTACGGCACCGGCAACCAGCTCACCGGCCTGCCAGAGTGCGACGTGCACCGCCCAGTCGTCGCGTCCGAGCTCGGAGAATTCCCGGGTCCCGTCAAGCGGATCGACGATCCATACCCGCTCCGAGCGCAGTCGCACCGGATTGTCGGCGCCCTCCTCGGACAACACCGCGTCGTCAGGCCGCTCGTTGGTGAGCGCCTCCATCAGGAAGTCGTGGGATCGCTTGTCCCCCGCCGCCTTTCGCTCGCTCGCGTCCGCGTCGGCGAATTCTTCCCGCACTCCCAGCAAAAGCCGGCCAGCATCGGTGGCCAACCGCGCGGCCAGTTCGTGATCATTCATGACAATCCCCAATATGTTGGTAGTGTTGACCGACTTTACCGTGCCAGGATCCTGGTAACAGACACCACCCCGGGCGTGAAATTCCGACCGTAACTTGTTCAGCGTGAGCGGCAAAGTCTCTTCATCGGGCCGGTTGCGGCGCATTCCGCAGGGGCGCCTGATCGTGACCGGTATTGCCTCGGCTGTTGTGATGGTCGGCGTAGTCACCTTCGTGGGTGTGAAGCTGATTCAGGGCCACCAAAGCGCTGCGCCGCCCACTACCCAACCGCCCCCGCCACCTGAGAGCTTTGCCATTCCGGGCTGTTACAACCTGTCCATTCCACCGGTCGAGCGTCCCAAGAGGCTCAACATCCTTGGCTGCGCAAGTGTCGCCGTTGCGCTGCAAGACATGTCGTGGACTTCATGGGGACCGCAGGGCGCCGACGGGGCCGGCAGCGCCGTTTTCAAGATCTGTGACCCGAATTGTGCAGCCGGGTACCACCTCACCAAACCGGTCGTCGTACACGCATGGAATCCGCAGCCGCCACGCCCTGACGCGATCTGCCAGGCCGGCCTCAAAATCTTTGCCGACATGACCTTGGCCTTCCCTCGAGGCGCGCCCCCACCCACCGCACAGAAAACGAGCACTCAGTACAACGGAATGCCGGCAGTGCACTACGCCAACTACTCAGGCGCCAACACCCACGACACCCAATTCATCGGGTACACGATTTGCAACTGAGGCGTTGCTCAGACCTCGATGACGACGGCGCCGCCCTGCCCGCCGCCTGCACACATCGCCGCGACGCCGATGCCACCGCCGCGGCGGGCCAGCTCATAGGTCAACGTAGTGACCATGCGTGCGCCCGAGGCCGCGATGGGGTGGCCGAGGCTGCAGCCGCTACCAGAGAAGTTCACCTTCTCCTCGTCAAGGCCGTACTCCCGGCATGCCGCGATCGGCACGGAGGCGAAGGCCTCGTTGATCTCCCACAGCGCCACATCGCCGGCCGACAAACCGGCCCGCTGCAGCACCTTGCCGATGACCTTGACGGCCCCCAGACCGGTGTCCCTGGGCGGCACGCCCGCAGCGGCCCACGCCTTGATCGTGCCCATCACATTGAGGTTCTCGGCGGCGGCGTAATCGCGGTCCACGAGGGCGACCGCCGCGGCGGCGTCGTTGGTTCCACTGCTGTTGCCCGCGGTGATCGAGAATCCCTCGATCTCGGGGTGAAGCACTTTGAGCGCGGCGAGTTTTTCGACGGTGGTATCGCGGCGCGGATGCTCGTCGACCGAAAACTCGCTCACCGAACCGTCCGGTTGGGTGATTTTCAGCGGGAGGATTTCGTCGAGGAACTTGCCGGCATCCATGGCCGCGATGGCACGCTGATGTGAGCGGGCCGCCCAGGCGTCCATTTGTTCGCGAGTGATGCCGACCGCCTGCGCCGTGTTCCAGCCCACGGTGATCGACATATCCCTGCTGGGTGAATCGGGCGTCTCGACATGCGTCGGCGGCAGCCACTGCTCCTGGAATTTCAGCTCGGGGCCGGGAATCCGCCAGTTCATCAGCGGCGTCATCGACAACGACTGCACGCCGCCGGCGATGAGCACGCGCTCCATCCCGGAGCCGATCTGGGCAGCGGCATTGCCGATGGCGGTGAGGCTACCCGCGCAGTGCCGGTTCACGGACTGGCCGGGAATGTCCTCCATGCCCGTCGCGGTGGCCGCGTATCGCGCTAAATCCCCTCCGCCGTAATGCGATTCGGCGAAGATGATGTCGTCGATAACAGACGGGTCGACACCGGACCTGCGCACCACCTCCGGGAGCACCGCGGTGATCAGCGTCTCGGGTGGCGTATTGACGAGGGTCCCCTTGAAAGAGCGGCCGATCGCGGTCCGGACGGCTCCGACGATGACGGGTGTAGCCATGTTCTCAACCTCGAACTGTCTGGCTGCGGTCGGCAGCACGGGCGGATCTGCGGTCGAACGCCGCGATGCGAATCGTATCAAATACCGTATGGGCAATAGTAATGGGCTAAGTTCACGAACGGCGGGCCGGAGACGGATCAGGGACAGGACGGAGGCCAGACGTTGAAAACCAAAGGTGCCTTGGTCTGGGACTTAAACCAACCGTGGACGATCGATGAGATCGAGATCGGCGATCCCCGCCGCGGCGAAGTGACGGTTCAGTTGGAGACGGCTGGCTTGTGTCACTCCGACCACCATTTGCTGACCGGCGACTTTCCCATCCCGAGCTTTCCTGTTCTCGGCGGCCACGAGGGCGCCGGAATCATCAACGATATCGGTGACCGCGTCGAGGATCTGACCGTGGGTGATCACGTGGTCATGTCGTTCATCCCGTCCTGCGGGAAATGCACACCATGCCAGGTCGGATTGCGCAACTTGTGTGACCTGGGCATGGGGCTGCTATCCGGCGCGTCGGTGTCCGACGGGTCCTTTCGAGTGACGGCCAAGGGACACGATGTCGTGCCGATGTCCCTGCTAGGGACGTTTGCGCCCTATGTGGTCGTGCACCAGACTTCGGTGGTCAAGGTCGACCCCACGATCCCCTTCGAGGTGGCCTGCCTGGTGGGTTGCGGAGTGACCACCGGCTACGGCTCGGCGGTGCGCAGTGCGGCAGTCGAGCCCGGTGACGACGTCGCGGTCATCGGTATCGGTGGCGTCGGCGTCGCCGCGATACAAGGCGCCCGAATCGCTGGAGCCCGGCGCGTGTTCGCCATCGATCCCTACGAGTGGAAACGCAAGCAGGCCTTGAAGTTCGGTGCGACCGAAGCTTTCGCGGATGTCGCCAGTGCCGCCGCCGCCATCGCCGAAGCCACTTGGGGCACGATGTGTCGCAAGGTGATCGTCACCGTTGGTCACTGCGACGGCCGCGACGTCGAGGCATGGGTGGGGCTTACCGCGAAGGGAGGCACGTGCGTCCTCACGGCCATGGGCAACGTGATGGCCACCGACGTCACCCTCAACCTGGCGGGGCTGACGCTGCTGCAGAAGAGCCTGCAGGGAAGTCTGTTCGGCGGCGGAAACCCGCAGCACGATATTCCCTCAATTCTCGAGCTGTACAAGCTGGGTCAGCTCAACCTCGATGACATGGTGACGCGCGAGTACACGCTCGAACAGATCAACGACGGCTACCGCGACATGCTAGAGGGACGCAACGTCCGCGGCATCATCCGCTACACCGACGCCGACCGCGCCTAACCCGGGCGGGCACGACACAATGAATCCATGACCACAGCCGTTGCCCAGCGTGACGCTACCCAGACAGCCGCTTACCGAGTCGCGGCGATGCTGCTCGGCGTGGGCATCCTGCGCTTCTTGGCGCCCAGATCACTCGGCGGCACCTGTGGCGACCGCGACGTACCGGCGCAGCATCGTTGATCGGGGCACGTCAACATGTCAACGGTGTTGACAGCCCCGAGCGCCAACGCGACGATGGCGCCGCATGCCTTGGAAAGCCGTTCAAAGCCATTGATTGTCAAGTTGTTTCGGAGAGTCGGGTATGAGCCAATTGCCTCAGATGCATCACGTCGTCTACGCAGTCGCCCCGGAACGGATCAATGCCGCCACTGCGTTCTTTTCCGACCTCGGATTCAGCTTCGCCACTTTTGAATTGGCGGAGCTGGGTCTACAGGTAACACTTGATTGGGCGGGCGGGGTGGAGTTGGTCAGCCCGCTGGACACCGGGGCGGGGCGCACCAGTGCGGTGGCCGAGTTCCTGTCCTCCCGCGGCGACGGCATCTACTCGGTGGCGCTTCGAGTGGCCGACATGACGACCGCCGAAGAAGTAGCCGCCCGCTACGGCGCAGTCACCCGGTTCCGGCAGCATCGGCAGGGTGAGGGGTTCGAGCTCGACGAGTCCGAGATGACCGTACTGGGATTACCGATGACGTTGCTGGCGGCCGACTTACCGTGAATCAACTCACCACATGGTGCCGCGCAGGTGATCGGACGGGCGAAGGTCGCGGGCGGCCAGAATGCCAGCCGGGGCTCGGCAAACCGCATCGATCGCGTTGACCGCGCGCGCGGCAGTGGCGATGACACCGCCCTGGTTGTGGTCGATGCCAACCCCGACGTGGGTGTTGATCTCGACGCCGGGATCCCCATCCACGGTGGCGCGGTGCACGCCAGGCCGGCCCTCGGGCGGGTAGGGCCAGTCCGGGGCGGCGGCCTCAGTGAGGCGGTTGACGTGTTCCATGGTGATGACCACGTTCCCGTCGACAATGCCCTCGACGCCGAATCGCACGGCGGCGACCCGGCCGGGGTCGACTTTCATCATCACGCAGTCGATGGGTCGCGGGGTGACCCATTTCTCGTGCCGTTCCCGCACGTCGTCGAGTTCGATGCCGAGGTCCTCGGCAAGGGCACGCACCTGTCCACCCCACAGCGACGTCAAGACGCCGGGTGCGAACATGATCGGCGTGTGCTCTGGCGATGTGCCGAATCCGAAACTCACACCGGTGAATTCGGCGTCGTCGTAGCTGCCGTAGTCGAAGATCTCCTGCACGGTCACCGCCGCGGCCCGGGTGGACAGGCTCAGCGCCGTATGCACCAGCGTGTCCCCGGAGAAGCCCGGGTCGATGCCGTTGATGTAGAGGGTGGAGTTGCCGCTCGAGCATGCTCGCTCAAGCGGTTCGCGCAACCAGGCGTCGGCGTGGTGTGGGGCGACCATCCAGACCAGGGATGTGCCAACGACATTGACTCCCGAGCCCAGGAACCGGGCGATCTCGCTGACCGCCTCTTTGGGACGGGTCTCGGCTTGTGAGGTGTACACCACGCAGTCGGCGCCCAGCGCCAGCAGGGCATCGAGATCGTCGGTGGCCACCACCCCGGTCGGCTCGCTCAGCCCGCACAGCTCGGCGGCATCACGGCCGAGCTTGTCGGCTCCATGGGCGTGCACACCCACCAGCTCGAGATCGGGCCGCCCGATCAGCGCACGCAGCGCGTGCTCGCCGACGTTGCCGGTGGAGAACTGAATCACTTTGCGCCTCACGGGAAGCATCCCTTCACAGCAGATCGGTGATGGTCTTCAGCCCGGCTTCATACAGCACGCCGGGCATCAGGCCGCCATCGATCTCGGTCGTGGTGCCGTTGCCCAGGGCAAGCGCGTTGACGCGCGCGTGCGGGCCCCGCTCCTTGGCCAGCGAACCCATCGGTGTCTGTCCTCTCGTGCTGTCAAAAGGCGTGGATTCCGTCGCGCCGCGGCCGCAGCGCGCCCACCGCCGGCGTCAACGGGAGATGCAGGGCGTCGACGATACCGGGCTCGGCCTCGCATACCCACGGGATCGCATTGAGCGCCCGCATCCCGGTGGCCAGCAATCCCTGATCGCTGGTGTTCTCCTCGGGGCGGTATCCGACCTGGAATTCCGCGTCGAAGCTGGGCTCGCCGTCGATGATGACCCGCCAGATGCCGTCGGTGCCGCCGTCACGCCCTTTGGGCCAGTCCGGCGCGAAGTCGTCGGCCATGCGGTCGATGTGCTCGATCGTGATCGCCTCCATGCCGTCGACGACGCCGATACAGCGCGTCCACACCGCGCCGACGGACCCCTCCTCGACCACCCCCGAGGCGGCTTCGATGCGGCGCGTCGCGGGCGCGAACTCACACGACTCGCGAATCTCGTCGAGCGTGACGCCCATGGCGTCGCCGACCATCGTCACCGCGGCGCCCCAGCCGACGCGCAGTGCGCCCGGCGTGCGAAGTCCCCCTTGGTAGTCCAGCGGCATGCCGAATCCGAACATGTCGCGCACATCGAATGCGACCGGATACTCCGAGTAGTTGGTGATTTCCAGGCCGCGAATCGAATACACGGTGTGTGACATCGACGTCAGTGCGATCGGCAGCAGGTCACAGCCGAACCCCGGCTCGATCCCCGAGGAGAACAACGAGCTGCCTCCGGCTAACGCAGCGTCCCGCAGCGGAGCCGTGTAGCGAGGCGACAGTGAGCCGCGCTCGTAGACCAGGCCCGGAATCGACGTGGTGACAAGGTTTTTGCCGGCCCGTAGGATCCGGCATAAATCATCGCGGGCTTCTTTGGGACGCGATGTGCCCGGCCCGACGTACATCACGCAGTCGGCGTCCGAGGCCAGCAAAGCGTCGGCGTCGCGGGTGGCGGCGATGCCAATCGGATCCAGGCCGGCCAGCGTGCCCGCGTCCTGCCCGTCCTTGGATTCGGAGTGCACCCACACCCCGACCAATTCCAGGTTGGGCCGGTCGAGGATGGTGCGGATGGCGAACCGCCCGATGGTTCCGGTAGCCCACAAGATCACCTTGTATGTCCTGTCGGTCGACAGCGGATCGGCCATCGGTTCTCCTTCGCATCGATGCGGACGCCAGCGCCAAGCTGTGGTGCCGGCCACCCGCAGAACCATAAAGCCCTTAATATTTTTGTGTCAATCATTTCGCTAACGGCCCGCCGATGTGGTCCCCTTGACCGCATGGGCTCCCGAGTTGCTCCACGCCGGCCAGCGCACGGCAACCAGGCTCGCGCTGAGCGCACCCGCGCCCTGGCCATCGAAGAGACGGTGCAGTGTGTGCTCGAAGAAGGGATCGCGGCTGCCAGCGCCAAGCACATCGCCGAGCGAGCCGGAATGACTTGGGGGATAATCCAATACCACTTTGGTGATCGCGACGGCCTGCTGATGGCGGTCGTGGACCTCGGGTTCAGTCAGCTGTTGGAGGCGCTGCACGCCTTGCCGCCGGCCACTACGCCGACGGAGCGCCGACAGCGGGTGGAGCAGGTAGTGACCGCGGCGTGGGAAGCAATGTCGAGTCCCACGTCGCGGGCCGCGATCGAGATCCTCATCGGGACCCGCGCCACGAGGGGCGCCGGCGCCGCCGGACATCTCAAACGTCTGGCGAAGGCCTTCTCCGCGCTGGGCAGTGCCATCGACGCCGACCTCGATACCAAACACAGCGCCGCGCTCGGCGAGATGTTGCTGTCCACCCTTCGCGGACTGGTTGTCACGCAGCTGATCATGGCCGAGCCCGTAAATACCGCCCGCGACAGGTCAATGCTTGTCGACGTCATCAGCACGTACATCGCCCGAAACCGTTGAACTGCAGGCGTTCTGACATAGATTCATCGCACAGGAGGTCCTCGTGAGCGCCACGGATATCGCGGCACTGCTCGCGGTAGCGGCTGCCCTGATGATCGGCATCGGAGATGTCATCCAACAGCGCTCCGCCCAACAGGTCACAGACAAACCCGTCGGCACTTTCGCCCTGTTCCACCGGCTGCTGCGCGATCGCCGATGGTGGACAGGCAGCCTCGTGGCAGGTGCCGGGTTCGGGCTGCAGGCCGCGGCGCTCGGCCTGGGTTCGGTGGTGCTCGTCCAGGCGCTGTTGGTGACCTCGTTGCTGTTCGCGCTGCTCATCAGTGCGAAGGTGAACCACCGCAAAATCACTGGCTGGCAAGCAATCTGGGCCGTCCTGCTCGCCGCCGCCGTGACGGTGGTGGTCACGGTCGGCAATCCGCAGGCCGGAAACCCCCGAGGGTCATTTCAGACGTGGGCCATTGTGGCCGCAGTCATGGGCCCGGCGCTGATCCTGTGCGTGGTCGGGGCTCGCATGTTCTCGGGTTCGGTGAGGGCATTGTTGCTGGGCCTGATGTCCGGTTCGCTGTGGGGCCTGTTCGCGGTGTTGACCAAGGGCGTGGTCGACCAGCTCGACCACGGCATCCCGGCATTGCTGCGCATCCCCGAGGTGTACGTGTGGGCGGTGGTTGCGGTCGCCGCCACGGCCTGGGAGCAGTCGGCATTTCGGGCCGGCCCACTGACCGCGTCACTGCCCGCGGTGACTGTCTCCGAGCCCATCGTCGGATCGGTACTCGGTGTCACCGTGCTGGGTGAGACGCTAAGCACCAACGACGTCGGCCTGGTCGCACTCGGCTTTTCGGTCGCGGTAATGGTCGCGGCGACGGTGGCGCTGACTCGCAGCCAGGCCGCTCGTCGTCCTCGATAGTGATGCCCGCCGCCGCGCAGGCCGCCGCACTCGGCATGGCCGACCCTTCGGTGGCCGCTTTCGCGCAACGTCGCGAGGCCAGGGAAATGCTCACCGCCGATGTCCTCGAAGGAAACTCCAAATCGACCAGGTTCGCGACGCCACGGGCCAGCACCTCACCCCGGCTCACCTCATGGGCAGGGCTCTCGGCAAGGTCCTCGAAACCCTGCCCGAACTCAACGGCCGGGTGGTGTTCGGTAGCTTCCTGCCGTCCCGCGCTCTGCATGCGGGAGACGAGATCCTCACCCTTGGCGACGGCGCCGGATCAGCGGCCCTTAGGCTGACCAGGGCACAGTCACGCGCCCAGGCCTATCCAACGAAGTAGAGGCTAGATGCAGGACATCCGACACACAGATTCCCGGGCTGCCGCAACAGACGATGCCGACCCGGCCGCCCCTGACCGGCGGGGCGGTAGCCCCGGTCCGCTGTCGCAGGTGCTGCGGCCATTCACCCGAACCGGCGCGTTCTACGCGCGGTCCTGGGGCACCTATCTGGATCGCGAGCCCGGCGAGCTTCCGGTGGCACGACCCACCATCGCGCTGGCGACGCACGCATTCCGCGACGAAATCGTGCTGGCCGGGTTTCGGCTGCAGCAGTCCGCCCCCAACGCGACGACAGTCGAACGGGTGAACCGCGAGGTAAACGAGGCACTGGAGTTCTATGGCCACAAAGGCTGGCTGCAGCAGCCCGAGGGATTCTTCGCGGCACCCCCGCCGCTGACCGACGTCACGATCAGACCCGTCAACAGCATGGGGCGCACTTACGAGCGCTTCTTCTTTGATAGTGGATATGAGCCCCATACAGGCGAACCTGGCAGCGAACGCTGGCTGAGCTACACCGCCAACAACCGCGAGTACGGCTTGATGTTGCGACATCGCGAGCCGCGCCCCTGGCTGGTGTGTGTGCACGGTGCGGTAATGGGCCGGGCCGCGCTCGACCTCACGCTGTTTCGCGCCTGGCATCTGCACTCCGATCTCGGCCTCAACGTGGTGCTTCCCGTCCTTCCCGTGCACGGCCCCCGCGCGCGGGGCCTACCGGAGGGCGCGGGGTTCCCTGGTGGGGACCTGCTCAACCAGGTCCACGTCGCGGCCCAAGCGGTGTGGGATATCCGGCGCCTGCTGTGCTGGATCCGCTCACAGCAGCCCCACTCGATGATCGGGCTCAACGGCCTCTCTTTCGGCGGTTACGTCACGGCGCTGGTCGCGAGCCTCGAGGACGACCTCACCTGTGCGATCCTGGGCGTCCCCGTCGCCGATCCGTGGAAGCTGCTCGGCCGCCATGCCGGCCTCAGCCGCCACGATTCCGCCCGTCAGACGCTGAAGCTGGCCCAGCCCATCGGCCGGGTGATCTCACCGCTGGCTCTGACCCCGCGGGTGCCGATGCCGGGCCGTTTCATCTACGCCGGCGTCGCCGACAGGTTGGTGCACCCACGCGACCAAGTCACCCGGCTCTGGGAGCACTGGGACAAACCCGAGGTCCAGTGGTACCAGGGCGGGCACACCGGGTTCTTCCGTTCGCGGCCGGTGCAGCGATTCGTCGACGATGCGCTGGTGCAGTCGGGGCTGGTCAACCCGTCACGGGTACGACGCAAACGCTGATATGGACTGCCACTTCGCGCTTTTCGACGGTTGGTTGACGCCAGTCATCAGGTGCTTCAATGCTGCGACTCGCGATCGCCCGAGTCGCCTACTCTTTTCCGAGAACCGATGAGACCGAGCAATCCCCTGCAGCATCCCTTCCGCGTACCACGCGTCGACAAGCCGCGCGCGGAAGGCCGTTTCCACCTTTCAAACGGTCGCCGGCTTGGCTTCGCCGAGTTCGGTGACCCCTCAGGCGCGGTGGTGCTGTGGTGCCACGGCACGCCGGGCGCTCGGCGCCAGTTCCCGCTGGTCGGTCGGCGCGCCGCTGCAAAGCTCGGGCTGCGCGTCGTCGTCGTGGAGCGGCCGGGCTCGGGTATGTCGGATCCGCACGCATATGCCGCGGTGGCCGACTGGGCCACCGACATGGCCGAGGTGGCCGACGCCCTCGGCGCGAAGCGGCTTGGTGTCGTGGGCCTTTCCGGCGGAGGTCCCTACGCCCTGGCCTGCGGCGCGGTGCCCCCGCTGGCCGCTCGCGTGGCCGCCGTGGCCGTGCTGGGCGGCATCGTCCCGTCGATCGGTCCCGACGCCACCGCCTTCGGCCTCGCTCAGCTGGCCCGCCGCTTTGCCCCGATGCTGTCGCAACTGCGCCGGCCTTTGGCAGCGCTGAGTACCGGGCTGCTGGCGCCCCTGATTCCCTTCGGGCATTACGTCTTACAGGCCTACTCCAGCATGTCGCCCGAGGGCGACCAACGAGCCTTCGCCGACCCCGAAATCGAGGGCATGTTCATCGATGACATCCTCCTTTTCATCAAGGGCGGCTGCCAGGCCTTCGTCGACGATCTCCGCCTGTTCGGACGGGACTGGGGTTTCCGGCTGGCCGACGTGCAGGTGCCGGTGCGATGGTGGCACGGCGACGCCGACCCTTACGTGCCGCTCGCCGCCGCCCAGGCGGCGGTCACGCACCTGCCCGACGCCGAACTCATCGTGCGCCCAGGCGAGAGCCACCTCGGCGGCTTCGCCACCACCGACGAAGTCCTAGAGTTCATTCGCTCATTGCTCTAAGCAGCAACGACTTTCGCCGGATCGAGAACGAGCGAGCGCATTCGGTTCCTGACTCGCCGACGGGGCAAGCCTTCCCACCGCGAAATGGGCCATCCACCGCAGCCATCAAGGGATAGTCAGACGGTTTGAGGAGAGCCGATGCGGTGTAACGTGCCGTCCGGGTTGATGTAGACGAATTCCCGTAAACCGTAGGGTGTTTCGTGCGGCGCGATCAAGCGGACCTCAAGGTTTTGCAGTGCTTCCCATTCCGCGTAGCGGGCGTCGGCGTCACTGACGTAGAGGTACACACTGGCGGCCGTGCGCAGGGAATCGTGCTCATCACCGCTGCATCCGGCGGGCTACCTCGCCATACCGCTCGAAGCGCTCCCGATCGCCTGTTGCGTTGTACAGCACAAGGCGCGTGGCCCTTCCGGCGTATTTCGCGGTCAGCGCGTCGGCCAACCCGTTCCAGGTCGACTCGGTGGCAAAGGCAGCGATATGGTCGTCGCTGATCTGGGCGGCCATGCCGGCGAAGTCGCCGGCCTTCTGTTTCTCACGAATGCGGGCGGTCGTGCCCTCGAACCCGGCCTGGTCCCAGATGAACGCGTAGTTGGGTGTGCTTCCGTAGAAGGCCATGCTGGCTCGCACGACTTCTCGTTGCGTGTCGCGCTCTTCGTCGCTGTCGCCGACGATCGTCATCACCGGCACGATTATCGCGATGTCCGACGGCGAGCGTCCCGCTTTCGCCGCTCCTTCGGCGATATTCGGCAGGACGTGACGGGTGATATAGCCGGGCTCGCCAATCGGATGGACGTGCACTCCGTCGGCCACTTCGCCTGCCATCCGCAGCATCCACGGATTCACCGCCGCGATATCCACTTTGGGGTCGGGGGCGTCAATGGGCCCAGCGCTCCACTGCGGGGTAATGAAGTCGAGGTTGTAGAACTCGCCATGGTGATCGAGCGTCCCGGTTCGGAACGCCGAGAAGCACGCCTTCACGGCGAGCAAGTAGTCGCGCAATCGCGGGCCGGGCCGGTCGAAGGCCATGCCGTAGCGCCGCACAACGTGAGTGCGCACCTGCGTGCCCAGACCTAGCCGAAACTTCCCGCCGGTTGCTTCCTGCAGCTCCCATGCCGCGGCCGCGGTGATGAAGGGGCTACGCGGAAAAGCCACCGCGACGCCCGTGGACAACTCGAGGCCGGGCGCGGCCTGCGAGGCAACGGCGGCGTTGAGATAGGCGGTGCGGCCCGTCTCGGTGAACAACAGACCGGAGAACCCGGCGGATAGGGTTCGTCGGGCAAGGTCACCGACCTGGCCTAGCGGCTGGGGAACCGTCATCGCGTCGACGTGCATGGTGGGAGCGTACGTCGAGGGTCCGCGCGTCGGCTTCGCTGTATCCGCTGCGCCTCAGCCCTTGCGGGACGAGCGATTCAGGCTGTTAGCCTCGGTTGTCATTAGCAACCAACGCCGCTTTGCTAGTAGGAGGCGCACCGACGATGATTCGTGAATTGTTCGTTGCCGCAGCAATCGCATTGGGGATTGCGGGAGCGCCTGTGGTACATGCTGCCCCGTCGACAACCTCGCCGAGCGACAGGTGCAACTGTCTACTACCCGAACTGCGCGATGGCGTGCGCTGACGGTGTGGCTCCGATCTACCGGGGACAGCCGGGTTACCGGCCAGGTCTTGACCGCGACAACGACGGCGTCGCCTGCGAAGTGTGCCACTGAAGACAGCTAGCGCGTTCGACGATCCCGTCGACCGTCCGCCGACCGGCTCTGGAAGGACATTGATGTCGAACGCGGTCCGATTGATCGCCATCCTCGCGATGGCTTGTGCCGGTCTTATAGCGTGCGGGCCTCAGCAGCCGGCGCCACCCAACGCATCCGGTCCGAGCTCGACGAGACCGTCGACTACCACCACCACGACCGTCTCGCAGAGCACGCCAACCCCCGTTTCGCCTACCGCTACCAGCACGCCACCGTGCATCGGATTATCGATATGCCCGCCACCGCCGCCGGACGCTGAGGGCAATCCGCCGTGTTACTACGCCGATGGCTGGCGAGCCAATGATTCAGGCGCCGGGATCGAGGTGTGGTACTTCCACGAGCCGCAGAACATGTCGAAACCCGACAAGATCACGGCGGTAGTTCGCAAAAAAGATGGCACCAGTGAGTCGCAGGACGCCAACATCGAAGCCGGTCAACAAGTGCATCGCTTCGAATTTGCGACCATCGCACAGTCCTCGGTTGAGGAGGTGCTGTTCACCACGAGCACCGGCCGCTGCTTCGTGATCGGGCCGGGCAGTTAGTACCTGGCTTTAGCGCCTGAGACGCCTCAACTGCCACACGACACGACGAGACCCCGGCAACACGCCAGGGCGCGAATTAGCGCTGTGCCGGACGCCGGCTCACCGGGGCGGTGAAGCCTTCGGTGTCATCGAAGAAAGCCCAATGTCCGTCGTCGTTGACTTCCATGCGCCAACCGAGCTCGGAATTGCCGGCAATGGAGTTGATAAACCAAGCGTGTGCGGCCTCTGCGCTGGCAAAATTTTTCGTCGCGAGCATGCGGCCGTGCGGGTCGATAACGCGAAACTCGGCCATGCGATGTGATTATCCCCGTCGGCGGGCGTTCAAGCACGTTAATTTGTCAGTTTGCCGGCAAAGCCGGGCACGAAGTCTGCGACGCGCTCACCTCACCGATCCGGCAACACCACCGCTTACACCGTTCGGGCCAAACGGTCGGCGAGCAGCTCGGCGAACCTGGCCGGATCCTCCAGTGCGCCACCTTCAGCGAGAAGCGCTGTGCCATAGAGTAATTCGACGGTCTCAGCGATCGTGGGATCGTCGGCGCGATCCGTGTGCGCTTGGCGCAGGCCGGTGACGAGCGGATGATTCGGATTGAGCTCGAGAATCCGTTTCCCGACGGGAACCGGCTGTCCGGAGGCCCGGTACATGCGCGCGAGCGCAGGTGTGATCCCGAAGGCGTCGGTGATGAGGCAGGCCGGCGACTCGGTCAGGCGGGTGGACAGCCGGACTTCCTTGACGTGTTCGCTCAACGTGTCCTTCATCCAGGCCAGCAGGTCGGCAAAATCCTTCTGCTGCTCTTCCCGCTCGGCCTCGCTCGTGCCCTCCTCGGAGCCCAGATCTACCTCGCCCTTGGCCACCGACTGCAACGGTTTGCCGTCGAACTCGGTCACGTTTCCCACCCAGACCTCGTCGATAGGGTCGGTGAGCAGCAGGACCTCATAGCCCTTGGCCTTGAACGCCTCGAGGTGCGGCGACTTCAAGATCTGCTCACGCGACTCGCCGGTGGCGCAGAAGATCTGCGTCTGCCCCTCCTTCATGCGCTGCACGTATTCGGCGAGGGTGGTGGCTTCCTCCTCACTGTGCGTCGAGGCGAACGAGGAGATCTGCAGCAGGGTGTCTCGGTTGTCGAAGTCCGACAGCAGACCCTCTTTGACGACTCTGCCGAACTGGGTCCAGAAGGTGCGATAGTCATCGGGCCGCTCGGACTGCAGATCCTTGATGGTGGAGAGGACCTTCTTGGTCAAACGGCGACGGATGGCCTTGATCTGCCGGTCCTGCTGCAGGATTTCGCGCGACACGTTGAGCGACATGTCCTGTGCGTCGACGACGCCCTTGATGAAGCGCAGGTACTCGGGCATGAGCTGGTCGCAGTCGCCCATGATGAACACGCGCTTGACGTACAGCTGGATCCCGGTGTGCGCATCGCGGTTGAACAGGTCGAACGGGGCGTGTGACGGGATGAAGAGCAAGGCCTGGTACTCGAAGGTGCCCTCCGCCTTCATCGCGATGACCTCGAGCGGGTCGTCCCAGGCGTGCGCGATGTGCTTGTAGAACTCCTTGTACTCCTCCTCGGAGACCTCTTCTTTAGGCCTGGCCCACAGCGCCTTCATCGAGTTGAGGGTCTCGGTTTCGATGATGACGGTCTCTTCGCCACCTTCCTCGGTGGCGGGGGTCCGCCGCTCGACCTCCATCCGGATGGGCCAGGCAATGAAGTCGGAGTACTGCTTGACCAGGGTCCTGATCTTCCACTCCGAGGTGTAGTCGTGCAGCTCGTCCTCGGCGTCTTCGGGCTTGAGGTGCAGGGTGACCGACGTTCCCTGCGGGGCGTCGTCGACGGATTCGATGGTGTAGGTGCCCTCGCCGCTCGACTCCCACCTGGTGGCTTCGCTCTCGCCGGCCTTGTGCGTGAGCAGCTCGATCTTGTCGGCCACCATGAAGGCTGAATAGAAACCGATACCGAACTGACCGATCAGCTCCTCCGAGGCGGCCGCGTTCTTGGTCTCGCGCAATTGCTGACGCAGCTCGGCGGTACCTGACTTGGCCAGTGTGCCGATCAGATCCACGACCTCGGCGCGCGTCATGCCGATGCCGTTGTCGCGGATGGTCAGGGTGCGCGCATCCGTGTCCACGTCGATCTCGACGTGCAGGTCGGAGGTGTCGACGTCGAGTTCCTTGTTCCGGAACGCTTCCAGCCGCAGCTTGTCCAGTGCGTCGGAAGCGTTGGAGATCAACTCCCGCAGAAACGAATCCTTGTTGGAGTAGACCGAGTGGACCATCAGATCCAGCAGCTGTCGTGCCTCTGCCTGAAACTCCAACTGCTCGACATGCGCATTCATGACATTCCCCTTCGACGACATGGCGTTTCAAATTTACCGAAATGCGAAGCACTCACGCCGGGGGGTTCGCTCAACGCTGACGGGTCGGCCGTCGAAGCCCTTACCCGCGCTCGACAAAATCTTCACCTGCGCTGTCAGTGGGGCTGTACCCAGGCTTTACCCTGAACAGATGTCTGTTGCTCAACGCGAACGTGCCGCCCTTGTTGACACCATGCGCGGCGTCGGGCCGGATGCGCCCACCCTGTGCGAAGGCTGGAAGACACGGGACCTGGCCGCCCACCTCGTGATCCGGGAGTACCGCCTCGACGCCGCACCCGGCATTGTGATCCCCTTCTTCGCCTCCCACACCGCGAAGGTGCAGAACGTGGTGGCGGAGCAGACCGATTGGGACGAGCTGGTGGACAAGGTCGCGTCCGGTCCGCCGGTCTACTCGCCGTTCAAACTGCTGGACCCGGTGGCCAATGTCGCCGAAATGTTCATCCACCACGAGGATGTGCGCCGCGCGCAGCCGGGCTGGAAGCCGCGCGTGCTCGAACCCGCCCTGATCACTATGCTGCGCCGCACCCTGCCGCTGATGGGCCGGCTCACGCTTGCCAAGGTCCCCGGCCGGGTGGCCTTGCGTACCCCAGATGGCAAGACGGTGCTGACCGCCGGCTCCTCTAAATTTCAGGGCCCGGTGGTCACGGTGACGGGCGCGCCCGAGGAACTGCTGTTGTTCTCCGTGGGGCGACAGGCCCAAGTCGAGTTCGACGGCGATGCGTCGGCGGTCCAGGCCGTCCGCGATGCGCCCAAGGGGTTGTAGCCCCATAGGGCGAAGCATCAGCCGAAGGCTTTGCGGAGGTCTTTTTTGATCACTTTCCCGAACTGATTGCGCGGTAGCGTATCGACGATCACGAGGCGCTCGGGGTGTTTGTAGCGGCTCAGCCCTTGCGAGCGGCAGTGCTGTACCAGGGATTCCAGCGAGACACTATCGACTGACGTGGGTACCACCACGGCACATACCCGCTCGCCGGCGCTAGGGTCGGGCACTCCGATGACCGCGACATCGGCGACCGCGGGATGGGCGGCGAGCACATTCTCGATCTCGAGGGCCGAAATATTCTCCGCATTGCGGATGATCGCATCTTTGCTACGCCCCGTGACACGGACGTTGCCGCTGGTATCGATCAGCCCGAGATCGCCCGTGCGCAGCCAGCCGTCCTTGTCGAACGCCTCGACATCTAGTGCGGCGTCCACGTAGCCGAGGAAGCACTGGGGTCCTTTGAGCCGCAGTTCACCCTCATGGCCGACGGGCAGTTCGCGTTCTAGATTGTCGACCACGCGGACGCTGACCCCTGGAACTGGCGGGCCGACGGAGTGGTCGAGCACCTCGGGCGCGGCGGTAAGCGACGGCGAGGTCGCACAGGGAAACTCGGTCATCCCCCAGGCGTTGGCGATACCGGCCACTCCGAAGGTTTCGCGGACCTGACGTCCCAGTTCGGCGGTGATGGGTGCACCCCCGGCCAGGCAACCCCGCAACGAACCGAACAGCGGCTGATCACCGTGGGCTCGTTGGGCCTCGAGGAATCCCACGAAGAATGGGGTTGCGGTGCCCAGGAATGTGGGGTTATGTGCCGCGATGGCAAGCGGGGTCGTGGCTGGATCGAACGTCTCGAACAGCGCCAGCCGCATACCGGTCAACAGCGCTGCGGCCAACATGGCGGCCCCGCCGATATGTGCGATCGGAAAGGCGATGGGATCGACGTCGCTGCTCGTGGCTCCCACCATGCCGACGACTCCCGCCGAGCCGGCGATTATCGACGTGTCGGTGTGACGGATCCCTTTGGGGGCTGCGGTGGTCCCCGAGGAGTAGTAGATCCATCGAGTGTTGGTGGTGGGTCCCGGCGGCGCCGTGAGGGCATCGGTGCTGGCGCGAGGCAGCCGAAGCTCACCGGCGACCGGCGGTGTCGCCAGGTCAATGGTGATGACCTGGAAACCTCTATCCCGTGACAACGCCCGAGCGAGTCCAGCGTGATCGAAGCCACGCCAAAACTCTGGCACCACAAAGAATTCCGTAGCCAATTGTCCAGTGATGAAGCCGACCTCGTGTTCCCGCAGTATCGGGATGATCGGGTTTTGCACCGCACCGAGTCGAGCCAGCGCCGCCATGACAACCATCGTTTCGAGCGTGGTGGGCAGCTGCCAGGACACGACAGTTCCCTCGCGAATGCCGCGTTCGGCGAGGGCGGCAGCGGTCGTGCATGCGGCATCGTGAAGCTGACGCGCGGTAAGACTGCGTCCATGGTCATCGGCCAGAAGCGGCCGGTTCGACCCCCGCTGTGCTGCGTCGGCGATCAACGTCCAGAACGTCTTGCCGTCTGACATGCCGTGGACACCTTGTCCAACGGCGACGCTGTCAGCCTCTGGCACTGTCATACAGCCGACGGCCCCGCGGATGGTGGACGAAATCCGGAGTGCGCTATCGCGACAGACACACCACTGCCAACAGGCCCCTTGTGGTCGACGAGGACCGCTGAGCCGGTGGCTACTCCGTCGTGGCTGTGATGAGTAAGCGAGGCCATCCCTATGTGAGGCCCTTCGGGAAGCCGGCTCAGCGTGACGGTGTAGTCGGCGTTGATGAACTGCAACCCGTGCGTGCCCCAGTTGGCGAGTGAGGCGGTAATGTCGCCGGCCATCGCCGCGCGGGTGAAGGCGGTGAGCGGTTCGTCATCGATCAACGGGCGCGTTTCATGCAACCACGTGTATTTCTGCCCCGAGGTGTGGGGCCACTCGGTATCGGGATTCTGCACCTCGGCGCCCCAGCCGTAGGTCCGCATGAAAAGCGTCGAGTTGGCGCCGTCGTGCTCGAGTGGTAGCGGCGGCATCTGCACGGGTGGTGACCAGATGTACCCTTCGGGCTGCGGGCCGCGCCGCAAGAACAGTGCGCTCGCCTGTGCCACCGGTTCGCCATCCTGGGTGAGAACGGCTTCGATGAGCCGCAATCGCCGTCGGTCATGTTGCACACGGGTGTGCACCTCGAGCGGTTGCAGCAGCGTCGGCCGGGGAAGGTCGACCGTTAATCGCGCAGGTTGCAGTCCCGGGTCATCGGCCGCGCGCTCGACCGCCCAGCCCAACAGGCCGCCGACGACGTGGCCGCTGAGCGACGGCCCCCACCCCCCGCGCGCGATTTCGGTTGGTATCAAGCGGCTTTCGTCACGCAAAAAGTAGGGCATCTGCGCCGCCAATTGGGCTTCATCCGGCACAAGTTTGGACTCGGTCACTGCATGACTCTCCACGTGAAGGGGCTTAGAAGATCCTTCCTTTGAGGATCGCAACAGTAGATATTACAGTTGCCGTTCCCGTCACGAGATGCCGGTGCATGTCAATGCCCGCTCAATCAGCTGTCGTTTCGGGCATGAATTAGCCGACTGATTCGAAAAATCGCCGTCTCCCCTAAACCGTTTGGCTATCAGGCGATTGCAGCGCCCACCAAATGGCCGATCACATAAGTGATCGTCAATGCAAGACCGCCACCAATGACGTTGCGGAGCACTGCGCGGCCCTTGGGCGCTCCACCCAAACCAGCCGACACCGCCCCGGTGATCACCAAAGCCATTAGCACCGCCACCACGGTGACTGGGATTCTCCACGCCGTCGGCGGGGCCAAGATTGCGATCAACGGCAGCAAGGCACCAACCGCAAACGACAGCGCCGAGGACAGCGCCGCATGCCACGGGTTGGTCAGCTCCTCGGGATCGATACCCAGTTCAACCTCGGCGTGGGCGACGAAAGGATTATGGTCGGTGAGTTCCTCAGCCACAGTGCGCGCAGTCGCCGGCGACAGACCCTTCGCTTCATACAGCACGGCAAGCTCGTCCAATTCGGCGGCCGGATCGTCGCGCAACTCTTGGCGTTCCTTGGTCAGCAGCGCCTGCTCAGTGTCACGCTGGGTGCTGACAGACACATATTCGCCCAACGCCATCGACACGGCCCCAGCGACCAGCCCGGCGATTCCGGCGGTCATAATCGGAGCGCGTTCCACCGTTGCCGCCGCGACACCAACGACGATGCCCGCAGTGGAGACGATTCCGTCATTGGCGCCCAGGACTCCTGCGCGCAGCCAATTCAACTTCGACGAGACCGAACCCACATGTGGCTCGGCAGGGTGGGACGTACTCGACACGGCCGCAACGATATACGCCGAATCCTTGGCCGACTAGCCAACATAGCCTTGCCAAACCGAACTCCCCCTCGGCTTTGTTAGCGACTTCAATAGCGCTGGGCCTGCCCAGCACCCATGCCACGGGAGCTGCATTTAGGGCGCACCGCGCCTACAGCTGCGGCGATTGCGCGGAGAGCTCAGCGAGAAACGCCACCGTCGGTCATCCGCCCAAAAGATTTGCTTGGACCTCTCACAGCATGTCCATGGACAAGCTATCTAACGTCCGGGTGTGTTAGGGGGTTCGCGAGAAATTCACGAGTAGACAGGTGAAGGACTATGAAATTTGAGCAATTGGTTGGGGGGCTAACTGTCGCCGGCGCTCTCGACGCTGCGGCGTTGGGTGTGGGCGCCGGGCCGGCCAACACCGCTGCGGGACCGCCACCGCCGGCTCCGGCCGCGGGAAGCAATCTCTTCGTCACTTAATCATTTGCTGACTCTCTCAAATAGTCAGTGAGAGCAACACTACGGCGAACGGGCGCTCCTGACTTCCTTCTGCTGGGACTTTCGGCCCCTTAGTCCGGGTCCTACGCCATGTCATGTGTGCCGTATGGCCCTCGTTTGCATGGTCTCGATAGCGAAACATCAAGGTCACGCTTTGGGTTTTCCGATCGGCCAGAGCTGAGTGATCGAAAAGGAGGCGCGCGATGGCTAAGCCTGGCATCCCGTCGCAAGTCCAAGACCCTCGTGTGACCACTCTTTACGCTGGCGCACTTGTCATCGCCGTGGTATCCGGTATCTGCGCACTGGTTGCGCTCGCCGCCGGTTCACCGCTTCAGTTCGGTGTCGCGTTGGCGTTGTTCGGCGCAGGGTGGATCGCCGCCGACTTCATCGAACGGACGGTAGAGCGCGAGCGTGCCGCCCGCCGGTGTGCAGTCCCGGCTTCCTGGCCTATCCCCAGTTATGGATCATGTCGCGTCGTGTATGTCGGTCGGGGCGAGCACTTCTCGCCCCCGGCACCCCGCGCCGGGACCGGGTTAGCCGCCTGAATATTGATTAGGACGCGCTCACGCGTGTCGTAGGTGATTGCCCAGCTTCTAACTCTTGGTGCCGACGGTGATCAGGTCGGAGATGATCCGGGTCCAGACTGGTCGCGGGATACGGTGCTGATCGCTGATGGCAAACCCTGCGCCTTCGAACAAAGTCCGCATCTCGGCCGGCGACGGGTTGTGCTGCGGTTTCCACCTATTGGTGGAGGGTGCCTGCAGCAGCGGTTGCCGCGCGCTCAGGGCCGCGACGGCTACCAGCCCGCCGGGCGCCAGCACGCGATGGAATTCCCGTAACGCCGAGGGCTGGTCGAAGAAGTGAAACGCCGAGGTGGTCACGACGGCGTCGAGCGCCCCGTCGTCAAAGGGCAGTTGCTCGGCTGGGCCGCGTAACCACTGCACCCGATTGGATCTGGCGCGGGCCTGGTTGAGCATGCCGTCGGACATGTCGACGCCGTAGATCTCGTCGGGCTGTAGTTCACGTTCGATCCGGTCGCTGAGGATGCCTGTGCCGCAAGCGATGTCAGCGATTCTGCGGGATCGGTGCGTGCGTAGCTGCGCAATCACCTCATCATGCGGCGGACAGTAAACCCGCTGCTGCAAGAACGGCAGGTCGTAGGCCGGGGCTACAAAACCCCACATCCGCGTGACGGCGTCGTTGAGCCCCCGGCGTTGCGCGGCCGTCATTTGCTCAATGCCGAGCTGTAGTAGGTGGTGTCAACCACCGACACTGAGTCGTTAGGCTGCGGGACCGCCGCAAAACCGTTGTCGGCCAGCAGCTGACTCAGCTGGGTGCCGACCGACCGCCACCCCAAAGTCTCCAGATACGCGGCGACGTCGTTGCGCTCGCCCTCGCAGGCCAGCCGGCTGCCGTCGGAGCTCAGCGCAGTAATGTTGTCGAGCAAGCGGTCTTGAGCTTCTGGCGGCAGATAACCGAAGAGTCCCTCCGCGATCCATGCGGTGGGCCGACTCTCGTCAAAGCCTGCCTCCACCAAAGCTTTCGGCCAGTCCTGCCGTAGATCGATGGCAACCGTGCGTAAGTCGGCTTGCGGGGCAGCGCCCAGCTTGGCCAGGGCGGCGCTCTTGAACTCGATCACCTGCGATTGGTCGAGCTCGAACACCGTCATGTCCGCCGGCCATGCCAACCGGTAGGCGCGCGCGTCGAGACCGGACGCCAGGATCACGGCCTGACGGATTCCGGCCTGCGTCGCATCGCGAAAGAAGGAGTCGAAGAAACGAGTCCGCGTGGCCATCGCCGCGGGCATGTGCTCGAGCTTCCAGCCGGACTCGTCGTCATCGACGTCAGCGGCGACAAGATCGCCGGTGACCCATCGCGTGAAAAAGTCCACGCCGACGGCACGAACCAGCGGTTCGGCAAACCGGTCCTCGATCAACGCGTTGTCGGCCTTGGTGGCGATCGCTCGGGCGGCCGCCACCATCGTGGCCGTGGCGCCCACGGTGGTGGCCAAATCCCAGGTGTCGTTGTCTGTGCGTGGCATGCGTCTGTTTACCCCTGCCGGATAAATGCAATACTTAGCCGGCTTAACGACCGGTGGGCGCGCGCAGTTCCCGCAGCACTTCACCTCGTGGCCGCGTAGTTATCCCGCCAGTCCAGGCATTGGGCTGCCGCGGCGAGGCAAAGCCGACCAGATGGTTGACGACTCCTTGAGACGTTTAGCGCCGGCCAGGGCCGCCCGGTCCCCCGGGGCCGCCGGGCCCGCCAGGTCCACCGGGCCCGCCAGGTCCACCGGGTCCGCCGGGGCCACCGGGTCCATTGACGGTCGGAAGCCAGAACACGCATTGATTCAAGCTGACACTCCAGACCCAGCCCGGGGCGCAATCATCGGCCCGGCTGACCGCCGGCGCGGCCAGTGCGGTCGCCGACAATACCGCTAGGACAGAAGCGAACGCACCGATTGCACAACTTCGCAGGAAGCGCAGCGTCGATGACCCCACTTTGCTGTCACACGGCGATGGCCGATGCCGGTTGCTTACCGCTGCGATTGCCTCGGTCATGTCCGTTCCCCTTCCGGCCAGCGACCCGCTCCTGGACATTCGGTGCAGGCCCCGGCACATATGCGGGCGAGGGAGCCGACCGAGCCGCTCACACCCGGGTCGAACGGCATCGCAAGCGTCCGGCCGAAAACCTGCGCACATCATTTTGCTCCTGTCGACCGGTTCGCGTTCGGGATCAGTCGAGCCGTCGCCTCGCAGAGGGGAGGCGGAAAGAACAGGTCGTATTCGAACGCCAGGACGAACGTGGGCACGTCGATCGCGGTGACATTCCGCGCGCGTTGTATTTGATGACCTGGAATCCCGCGTCGGCGAGGGACCGGGGAAGTCCGCAGATGTCCCACGTGATGCTCGGCATGCCGAGGCCGCCGATCAGTAGAACGGTCGGGCCTTCGCCGGATCGTTGCACCGCGAGCTCGACGCCCGGTTCCGCGATGACCAACTCGAAGCCGTCGTTCGGCGTTGTGCCCGTGGCATCGCTCATTGGTGCAACCGTAACAACGGGCGCTGAGAGAGTAGCTCCGGTTGCGGTGGGCAAGCATGCTGTTGCACGAGCGGTTTTGACGCCATGCCGCCCGGACGCCGCCAGCTGCCAGCCGTGCTCACGTAGACATAACTCTTGGCCGCAACGAGCGCGCACGATCGCGCTAGTCGAGACGCTTGATCCCTGGGTAGTCGTCGAAGCCGCGATCGAAGCTCATAAGCTCCGTGATGTCATGGCGAGCCATGACGGCAAGGTGCAGCGCATCCCTGGCGGACAAGGTCTGGTAGCGCAACGCGGTGTCCTTGGCGTGCTCGACGTCGTTACGCGCTATCGTCAGCACGTCGTCGACCACACCGAGGATCGCGTCGAAGGCCGGCTGAATCGCCTCACGTCTGTTGATGGCCACGTAGCGATGGCAGATCTCCTGCAGTACCTCAGCGTCGGTAACGAGCCGTTCGCCGGCAGACAGCGCTGACTCCAACAGACGCTGAGCATCGAGCTTGTGCGGATGCGAGGCGCCGACCAGATACATCGGGATGTTGGAGTCGACCAGGATCACGGCGCGGTTCCAGGCAACTCCGTACGTCCGCGGTCGATTTCCTCGAGCATCTGATCGATGTCGGCGGTGGGGAACTGATGTCGTGCGGCCGCGCGGATAGCCTGCAGTTTGGCGCCCACGTCTCCCGCAGGCTCGCGCTCGCGTGCCTCGCGAAGCGTGCGACGAACCCACTCCGAAACCGTCGTACGGTGTCGACGCGCGATCGCTTGGAGCTGTTCCCATTCGTCGGCATCGAGCAAAACCTGCAGCCGTTTACTCATGGCATGAGTATAATTGACTCATCGGTGATCTAACCCGATGTCGCGCAATCAAGGCCCTGACATCCCCTTGACTGGTTGACATGGTCGAAGCCAGGCCGCAAACAGAGTGATGGACGTCCATGACTTGCAGGCCCGGAGGCTTTACTCGACCTTGACCGTGTATTGAATTGTTCCGCCGAAGATGGCTGACGTGAGTACGCTTCCATCGGTGGAACTGGGCGTTTTGGGACCTCTGCAGGTCCGGCAGGACGGCGCCCCGGTCACGATCCCGGGCGCTAAACCGCGTGCCATCCTCACGATGCTCGGACTGCACGGCGGTTCCGTCGTGTCGGCCGACACCCTCGTCGAGCTGCTATGGGGCCAGGATCCGCCGCGCACCGCGGCCAAGGCCCTGCAGACCCACATCTCCTCGCTGCGTCGGACCCTGGGCGACGGCTTTGTTTTGACGGAGGGCGCGGGTTGGACCCTCGCCAGGACCGAGGTGGATGCCTCGCGCTATAAGGCGGCCGCCCGGCTCGCACGCGATGCCGCTGCCAGCGGCGACACCAGCCAAGCAGTCGCCCGCTTCGAAGAGGCGTTAGCACTCTGGCGCGCCATCCCCGAACTGCCCGAGAGCCGCCGGGGAACCTCGGAAAAGACGCGCTGGATCGAGGGCCATGCCGCGCTGGTGGAGGATCGGGCCGATGCACTGCTCGCGACGGGCCGCGCCGCCGAGATCATCGGCGAGCTCGAGGCCGCGGTGGCCGATGCGCCGCTGCGCGAGAGGCGATGGGGCCAGCTGATGCTCGCCCTCTACCGCGCGGGCAGGCAGGGTGAGGCCCTGGGCGCGTACCAGCGGGCGCGGGCGCTGCTCGCCGAGGAACTGGGGGTCGATCCCGGACCGGAGCTTCGCCGGCTCGAGGCCGCGATCGTCTCGCAGGATGCTGCGCTGGAAATCCTTGCAGCACAGAATGCTTCAGCAGTGACTCGCGCTGTGACCTTCCTGCTGACCGATATCGAGGGGTCGACCGCCGCCTGGGAGGCGGACGCCGATGCCATGGCGGTGGCGCTGGCACGGCACGACGAGCTCGTCGAGCAGGTCGTCACGTCACGCGGTGGACGGCTGATCAAGACGCGCGGCGAGGGCGATGCCACCTTCTCGGTCTTCGAGCGACCGTCGGCGGCTGCTTCGGCCGCTATAGAACTGCAAGACGCGATCGTCCATGAGCCGTGGGCGCTCGCCGAGCCCATGCGCGTCCGCGTCGCACTGCACACCGGGGAGGCCGAGCTCCGCGACGGCGATTACTTCGGTCGAGCGGTGAACCGCGCCGCGCGCCTGCGGTCGCTGGCTATCGGCGGCCAGATCCTGTGCTCGGGTGCGACGGCCGAGCTCGTCATCGACTCACTGCCCGATGACGTTGCGCTGGCCGACCTTGGGACGCGCGAGCTGCGCAACCTCGCGCGCCCGGAGCACGTCTTCGAGCTTCGACTGGAAACGGCCGGCGAGCATCCTCAGGCCGTCTCCACCGATGCGCCGGTGGAGCGCCCTCCCCTGCCCGCGGTGCTGGCCGGCCCCGGGCCGTTCGTCGGGCGAGGGCGCGAGCTCGAGCTGCTCTTTTCGGCGTGGCAGACCACGCTCGCCGGTGGCACGAACGCGGTGCTGATCGCGGGCGAACCGGGTGTGGGCAAGACGCGTCTGGCCGGCGAATGGTCCCGGCAGGCCTATGACCAAGGCGCACTGGTGATTTACGGCCGGTGCGATGAGGACCTCGGTGCGCCGTACCAGCCCTTCGCGGAGGCGCTGCGTTCGCTGGTGCCGTGCCTTGGCGCCAGCCGCCTGCGCGGGCTGCGGGGCGTGGAAGCGCTACTCCCCCTCGTTCCCGGGCTGACCGATGTCCTCCCCGACGTGGCCGCACCGACCCGCGCCGACCCCGACACCGAACGCTACGCACTCTTCGACGCCGTCGTTGCCCTGCTGGGAATCGCCTCCGCAGGCGCGCCCGTCGTCCTGATCCTCGATGACCTGCACTGGGCGGCCAAAGCCACGCTGCTGCTCTTGCGGCATCTCCTACGTTTCGGCGAGCACGCCCGCCTACAGATCGTCGGCACGTACCGCAGCACGGACCTTGACCGCTCGCACCCTCTGGCGGCGATGCTTGCCGACCTGCACCGCGATGGCACCGCCAGCCGCCTTCAGCTCGGCGGCCTGGACGAGGACGACGTGACCGCCTATGTCGCCGAGGCCGGCTACAACGACGAAGAGCTCGCGCGGGCGTTGGCGTCGGTCACGGGGGGCAACCCGTTCTTCCTCATCGAGGCGCTGCGCCACGTGGAGGAAAGCGGCGGCCGGTGGGACCAGAGCACGCTGCCGCAAGGCGTCCGCGAGGCCGTGAGTCGCCGCCTTTCACGGCTTGGGCCGGAGACGAACAAGGCCCTTGCGGCGGCCGCGGTCGTCGGCAGTCGGTTCGCCCTGGAACTGGTCGAGCGTGTGGTCGGGGACGACCTGGTCGACGCGTTCGACGAGGCGCGCAAGGCAGGCATTGTCATCGAAGAGCCCGGCGGCCGTTACCGATTCAACCACGCCCTGGTCCGGCAGTCGTTGCTCGCCGAGCTACCGTCTGTGCGGCGCATGCGGCTGCATCAGCGCATCGCCACGACGCTGGAGAACGAGCCCGGCGCCGACGACGAGCTGCTCGCCGAGCTGGCTTACCACTATTTCGAATGTGCTTGGGCGGGCAACGCGGCCAAGGCCGTCGAATACTGCCGGCGTGCGGCGGACCAGGCGATGGCCCGCCTCGCCTACGAAGGCGCGGCCGAACTTTACGATCGGGCTCTGCACGCGCTGGAGGAGATCGACGACGAGCTGCCCGACCGCGGCGACCAGACCGCCGAGCTTCTCATCGCGCGCTGCGAGGCTCTGCTGGCCGCCGGTGACGTGACCTCGGCGGCCGGTGCCGTCGCTCAATTGCAAACAGCAACAGTCGATTCGGCGCGTCTCGCGGCATGGGCGACGTGCTTTGACGGCCAGCTCTCCATGCTCATCCATCCCGAGCGACTGGACGAGGCCGAGGCCGCGGTCGGCGCGGCCGCCGGTAAGCTGGCCGAACTTGACGACGCCGCTGGAGAAGCCAAGGCGCACACCGTTCGTGCCGGATGCCTCGCCCGCCTTGGGAGAATCGGCGACTGCGAAATCGCGCTGGACGACGCCCTTACCGCGGCGCGGCGCGCGGGTGAATACCGCCGGGTGAACGCGGTGCTGGCGGGCGCGCCACTGGCGGCGCTGTGGGGACCGAACCCGGTTCCGCGGGCGGGCGGGCGGTGTCTGGACGTGGTGCGCCTGCTGCGAATCACCACCGACTCGCCGGCGGTCGAGGCGACGTCGACGCGGTGCCAGGCCGTGCTGGAGGCGTTCCGCGGCCGCGCCGCCGCGGCCCGACGGATGATCGACTCGGCCCGGCGCACCGTCACGGAGCTCGGCCTGCGCCATGCCCTTCTCGAGGTCGAGCAGTTCGCCGGGATCGTCGAGCTGGTCGTCGACGACCCGGCCGCGGCCGAGCCGCATCTGCGTCAGGCTTACAAGGGATTTCGTCGCATGGGCCTGGACGCCGATACCGCCGAGACCGCCGCGCTGCTGGGTCGAGCGTGTCTGGCGCTGGGCCGAGATGCCGAGGCCGACGAATTGTGTTCCGAAAGTGAGCGTCTCGCCGGAAACGCGCTGAAGGCATCGATCGCCTGGCGCACGCTGCGCGCGCATTTGCTTTCGCGCGGCGGGGATCACGATGGGGCCCTGCGGTTCGCCGAGGCTGCTGTCGGGGTGGCCGAGCGCACCGACGTATTGGTGGATCACGCCGACGCCTGTCTGGCACTGGCAACGGTACTGGGGGCAGCCGGTGACATTGCGGGCGCGCGGGCCGCCGCCGAGCGGGCGGTTGGCCTATACGAACGGAAAGGCGCTGTGGCCCTTGCGGAGAGGGCGCGGCGGGTTCTGGGCGAAAGCACCGCTTCGCCCATGCCACCCGAAGCGCCGACCGTTGCACCGACCAACGCGTGCGTGCAAGCGGGCAGCCGGTTGATCGATGCCGTCAATCGGGAGGCATGGGAGGAAGTAGCTCAGCTGCTTGCCCCATACGTATCGACCGAGAGTCGCCGAAAGATCGTCGGCTTTTCGCCAATCGACGTCCCATCGAGTCAGTGGCCCCAGGACATGAGGCGTTACTTGGAAACGGGCATGGTGCGCTATCACCACACGGCTCTCGCTGTGCGTGGCGAGCGTCTCGCCCTCAGCAGGCTGGAGATTGGCACCGCAGATCGGAGTACGGGGGCGCCGCAGGACGAGATGCTCCAGGTCGTCGGCATCGACGAAGAAGGCCGACTAGCACTGCAGGTGAAGTTCGACGTCGAAGACATTGACGCCGCGCTCGCCGAGCTCGACGCGGCGCACGCTCGCTTGCAGGACCAGCACCCGCCCGCGCGACGGCTGGAAAACCCAGCGGCCCTTGTATTCGAGCACGTCTGGTCATACTTCGCTGCTCGCGATTGGGACGCCATGGCTGGCTCCGTGGCCGATGACTATATCGGCATCGATCACCGGCGGGTCGTGAGTGCCGAGACTCAACACAGTCGAGAAGACGTGATCAGAGACTTGCAGGCGGCCGCGGACGTCGGCTTCACGATCTCGATGGTGAGCGCCATGGCGATCCGCGGGCAGCGTCTCGTCCTCGCGCGTGTTCGCGCCTCCGGCCGCGACCCCGCTGCGATCCAAAACGACGCCCTTAATGTCGTTGAGATCGATAGCGCTGACCGGATCGCGAAGGTCGTCACATTCGACCTCGACGACTTCGATGCCGCCATCGCCGAACTCGATGCGCGATACCTCGCAGGCGAAGCGGCCGCCCACGCACGGACGTGGTCGGTAATCACAGGTGGCTACGCCGCGCTCAACCGCCACGAGCTACCACCCACCACACCGGACTTCGCGAGCATCGACCATCGTCGAGCCGTGGCCTTTGCGCAGGGTGAACTGCTCGAATATCTGCGTGCCGGATCGGATCTCGACATCGCTATCTACATCGAGGCGCTGCATCGACTGAGTGATCTCGGCGCGGTCGTCACGCACACGGCGTATGGGACATCGCGCGAGGGCTTCGACGCCGAATGGCGAGAAGTCGCCCTACTTACGACCGATGGCGCGATCTTCAACCACTGTGAGTTCTTCGACGAGGCAGACATCGACGCCGCCACCGCGAGATTCGACCAGCTGAGCCGGCCGGCACCGCGGCTGGATAACGCGGCAAGCCAAGTGGGCGAGCGCTACATCCTGCATTTCGCGGCAGGCGACTGGGACGCCATCACGGAGACCCTAGCCGACGACTTTTCCAGCGAGGATCGGCGTCGGGTGGTGGGCTCGGGAGTCCGACATGGTCGAAACGCCGAGATCGTGGACATGCGGGCGATCGCCGACCTGGGGCTCACGACCGTGACGTCGACCGTCATAGCGACCCGCGGGGGGCGCCTCGCCCTCACGCGTGCCCGCTTCTCGGACCGCCATCACGGGCCCGAGGCACTTCTCACGGAGGTGCTCTCCATCGTCGAGATCAACGCTGACGAGCGGATCGTCGCGACAGTCGTGTTCGACCACGACGATATCGACGCCGCTTTCGATGAACTCGACGCACGGTATCTCGCCGGCGAGGCGGCCGTTCACGCGCACACGTGGTCGGCCATCGCGGCCGCCTACACCGCCATGAACCGTCGAGAGCTCCCTGCAACCACGCCGGACTGGGTGAACATCGACCACCGGCGTGGCGCAGCTTTCGCGCCCGGCGACCTGGCCGCGTACATCCGTGCCACGTTCGACGTCGCGCCGGACGTCAACCCCTACATCGAGGATGTGCATCAGCTGAGCAACCTTGGCGCGGTCATCACCCATGCGTCGCACGCGACCTCGCAAGAGGGCTTCGACGCCGAATGGCGGTACACCGCTGTTGTGACGGTCGAAGGCGACCTGATCAACCGCTGCGAAATCTTCGACGAGGCAGACCTCGACTCCGCGCTTGCGCGGCTCGAAGAGCTCAGCCGGCCGAGAAAGCGGTTGGAAAACGCGGCGGCGCGCGTATACGAGCACGTCTGGTCGCACTTCGCGGCCCGCAATTGGGACGCCATGGCTGACGCCACGGCCGAGAACTATTCCGGCTTCGATCACCGACGGGTGGTGAATGCCGAGATCCAACTCGGTCGAGATGCCGTGATCAACGATCTGCAGGCGGCCGCCGACGTCGGCTTCACGATATCGATGGTGAGCGCCATGGCGATCCGCGGGCAGCGTCTCGTCCTCGCACGTGTTCGCGCCTCGGGGCCGGATCCCGAGTCGATTCAAAATGATGCGCTCAACATCGTCGAAATCGACGCCGACGAGCGGATCGCGACCGTCGTCGTGTACGACCTTGAAGACATCGACGCCGCGGTTGCCGAACTCGATGCGCGGTATCTCGCCGGCGAAGCCGTCGCCCACGCACACACGTGGTCGCTCGTCATGGGCGCCTTCGCCGCGATCAACAGACATGAACTACCCGAGTTGGCGCCTGGCTGGGTCAACGTCGACCACCGCCGCGGAGCGGGGTTCGCGACCGGCGAGATGACCGCTTTCCTCCTCGACTTGTTGGAGAACACGCCGGACATCAATGTCTACGTCGAGGTTGTGCATCGCCTGAGCGACCTCGGGGCCGTCATCACCCAGGTGGCGCATGGCACGTCGCAAGCGGGCTTCCAGGCCGAATGGCGGGAGATCGGGATTTTCACGTTCGACGGCGATCGGCTCAGCCGCTGCGAACTGTTCGACGAGGCAGCCCTCGCCGCCGCACTCCGGCGGTTCGATCAGCTCAGTCGGCCGGCACCCCAACTGGAAAACGCGGCGAGCCGAGTGGCCGACCGCTTCTCGGCGTACTACGCGGCGGGCGACTGGCAGGCCATGGCGGAGGTGTTGGCCGACAACTATTCCAGTGACGATCGCCGTCAAGTGGTCGGGTCCGGAGTCCGACATGGTCGAGACGCCCACATCGCAGACATGCGAGCGAGGGCAGACATATGGCTCACGAACCGGACGTCGACCGTCATAGCGACCCGTGGCGAGCACCTCGCCCTCGTGCGTATCCGCATGTCGGACCACGATCGAGGGCCCGAGGCGTTCGTTACGGAGGTGCTCATCGTCGACGAGATCAACGCCGACGAGCGGCTCGCTGCTGGGGTCGCATTCGACCTCGACGACTTCGACGCCGCCATTGCCGAACTCGACGCCCGATACCTCGCCGGAGAAGCAGCGGCCCACGCGGACACCTGGTCGGTGATCGCGGAGGCGTATGCAGGGTTCAACCGGCGCGAGCTCTTCTCGACGACGCCGGACTGGGTGAACATTGACCACCGTCGCGGAGCAGCGTTCGCCGCCGGCGACATCATCGCGTACATCCAAGCCGCATGGGACGACTCGCCTGACACCAAGATCTACATCGCGGCAGTGCATCGGCTCAGCAACATTGGAGCGGTCGTCACCCATGTGGCGCATGGGATCTCACAAGGAGGCTTCGACGCCGAGTGGCGGGATGTTTTCCTTCTCACGATCGAAAGCGACCTACCCAGCCGGTGCGAGCTGTTCGATGAGTCAGACCTGGACGCTGCACTCGCGCGGTTCGACGAGCTCAACCTACCGGTGCGACGACTGGAAAACGCAGCGAGCCAAGCGTACGAGCGCTTCCGGACGTACTTCGCGGCCCGCGACTGGGCCGCCATGGCGGAGCTGCTCACCGCCGATACCTCTGTCGACGACCATCGACGGGTTGTCAACGCCGAAATCCGGCGCGGTCGAGATGTCGAAATTGCGAACATGCGGGCCTTCGCCGATATTGGGGCGAAGAGGAGTACGGCGAGGGTCATCGCTACTCGAGGTGAACGCCTTGTCCTCTGCCGGACGTGTATCTCGGACGAAGACCACCAAGCTGGGGGATTCCGCATCGAGATGCTCATTATCGTCGAAACCTCCGCCGACAAACGGATACTGGCACGCGTCGCCTACGACGCTGACGACATCGACGCCGCCTTCGCCGAGCTTGATTCCCGGTACATCGCCGGCGAAGCAGCCGCGCACGCGCACACGTGGTCGGTCATCACGCGCGCCTACTCCGCGGCCAACCACAACGAGCTTCCCGCAAGGACACCAGATTGGGTAAACGTCGACCACCGGCGAGGAAGAGCATTCGGGCCCGGTGAACTCGAGGCATATATGCACGCGACCTGGGACGTAATCTCGGACACCAAAATCTACATCGAGTCCGTCCATCGACTGAGCAATCTTGGAGCGGTGGTAACACACGCAGTTCGCGGGACCTCGCGAGACGGCTTTGACGCCGAGTGGCGAGAAGTCAGCCTATCGATGGTCGACGGCGACCGCTTCAACCGCACCGAGCTGTTCGACGAGACGGATCTCGACGTCGCGCTCGCGAGGTTCGACGAACTGCACCCCCAGGCGCCGCAGTTGGAAAATGCGGCAAGCCGAGCAGGTGAGCGCTTGCTGGCGCACTTAGTGGCAGGCGACTGGGACACCATCGCGGACATGGTGGCCGAAGATTTTTCGCAGAACGATCGCCGCCGGGTGGTGGGCGCGGGAGTCCGACAGGGTCAAGACGCCGAAATCGAGGACTTGCGAGCGATCGCCGACTTGGGGCTCACGAATGTGACGTCGACCGTCGTAGCGACCCGCGGGGAGCGCCTTGCCCTCATGTGTGTCCGCTTCTCGTTCCGAGATCAAGGGAACGCGGCATTTCTTGGAGAGTTGCTTGGCATCTGCGAGATCGATGCCGCGGAGCGGATTGTCGGGGCTTTCTCGTTCGACCTCAACGACATTGACGCCGCGTTCGCTGAACTCGATGCCCGGTACCTCGCCGGCGAAGCGGCCGCGCACTCGCGCGCGTGGTCGCTAATGGCTCAGACACACGCCACGCTCAACCGCCACGAGATGCACCCGACGACGCCGGATTGGGTCAACATTGACAATCGGCGCGGGATAGCTTTCGCGCCAGGCGACATCGTCCGGTACGCCCGTGACACGTTCGACGACATGCCGGACGCCACCTTCCACATTGTCGCGGTGCATCGACTGAGCGATCTCGGCGCGGTCATCACCCAAGCGATACATGGGACATCCCGAAAGGGCCTCGAAGCCGAGTGGCAACACATCGCCCTTTACACATTCGAAGGTGACCTGGCCAATCGCTGCGAGATTTTCGACGAGGCAGACCTCGACGCCGCGCTCACTCGCTTTGAGGAGCTGCATCCACAGGCGCGCCGCGCCTGGAAAACGCGGCGAGCCGAGTGGATGACGCTTCCTGGCGCACTTCGAGGCCCGCGACTGGGCACGCCATGGCGCGAGAACTGTGCCGAGAAATTATTACTTCGACGATCGCCGCCGGGTGGTGAATGCCGGGGTCTACCGCGGTCGAGATGCCGCGATCGAAGCATTTGCGGGTGGCCGTCGACATCGGATTGACGCAAACGTAACGGTGGACATCATCGCGACCAGCGGGCGAACGCCGCATCCTCACACATATGGCGCGCCTCGGGCCGCGACCCGCGACAGGGCGAGTTCGTAACGCGATGTACTGCAGCGTCGTTGAGAACGACGCCGACGAACGGATCGCAGCGGCCGTCATCGGGTTCGACCTCGATGACATCGACGCCGCTTTCGCCGAGCTTGACGCTCGATACCTCGCTGGCGAGGCGGCACCCCACGCGCACACGTGGTCGGTCATCGCGCGGAGCTATTCCGAGTCCAACCGGCACGAACTTCCCGGGATGACACCGGATTCGGTTTACATCGACCATCGAGCAGTCTTAACGGCCGAGCGTGAGTGATCTGGCCGGATATCTTCGTAGCGTGTGGGACCTCATGCCGGACATCCGTGCCCACATCGAGGCGGTGCATCGGCTGAGTGACCTAGGAGCGATCATCACCCATGCTGCGCGTGGAACCTCGCAAGAGGGCTTTGACGCCGAGTGGCGGGTAATCCTCGTTGGCATAGTCGAAGGTGACCTGCCTAGCCGCGTCGAAGTCTTCGACGAGGCAGAACTAGACGCCGCGCTCACTCGCTTTGAGGAACTGCACCCACAGGCGAGCCGGTTGGAGAATGCGGCGAGCCGAGCAGATGACCGCTTCTTTGCGTACTTCGGGGCCCGCGACTGGGCAGCGCTAGCCGAGATCCTGTCGGATGACAGTTTCATCGACGATCGCTCTCCCGTGGTGAATGCCGGGTTCTTGGACGGCCGCGATGCCGTGATAGCGCATTTGCGAGCCGTGGCCGACGTTGGGGCAAACGTAACGTTGGCCGTCATCGCGACCCGCGGGGAGCGCCTCGCCCTCACTCGTATGTGTTCCCCGAACCGCGACCCGCGGCAGGGGGAGTTCGTTAGTGAGAAACTCATCGTCGTTGAAATCGACGGCGACGAGCGGATCGCGGCGCATATCGGGTTCGGCCCCGACGACCTCGACGCCGCCTTCGCCGAGCTCGATACCCGCTACCTCGCCGGCGAAGCCGCCGCACACGCGCATACGTGGTCGGTGATTGCGGCGGGCTACGCTGCGCTCAACCGGCGTGAACTTCCCGCGACGACGCCGGACTATGTGAGCATCGATCACCGGCTACAAGCAATTATCGAGGCGGGTGATCTGGCCGCATCTCTCCATGCCGCGTGGGACCTCATGCCAGAGCCTCAACAACCACATCGAGAGTGTGCATGGGCTGAGCGACCTCGGAGCGGTCTTCACTCATGCTGCGCATGGGACTTCGCACGACGGCTTCTACGCCGAGTGGCGTGACGATCGAAGTTCTCACGGTCGAAGGTGATCTGATCAACCGGTCCGAGCTGTTCGATGAGACAGACCTCGACTGCCGTCCTCGCGCGCTTCGAGGAACTGCGGCCGCGGGAGCCACGGCTTGAAAATGCGGCGGGCCGGATACTCGAGCGATACCAGGCGTGCTTCTCGGCCCCAGACTGGGCCGCCATGGCGGAGCTACTGGCCGACGACATTGTCTTGGACGATCGCCGTCGTGTCGTCAACGCTGGGGTTCGACGTGGCCGAGATGTGCACATCGCGGACATGCGAGCCGCCATCGAGGTCGGCGCACACACCATATCTTTGAGCGTCATTGCGACCCGCGGGGAGCGCCTCGCCCTCGTTCATGCCCGTGCCTTCAACAGGGGCTCTCCGTCCGGCGAGGTCGGCGCCGAGTGGTGCGGCGTCGCCGAGATCGACGCCGAAGAGCGGATCGTCGCGATGGTCTCGTTCGACCTTGACGACATCGACGCCGCCTACGAAGAGCTGGATGCTCGGTATCTCGCCGGCGAAGCTGCAGACCACGCGCACACGTGGTCGGTCATCGCAGCGTTGTACGCGGGATTCAACCGGCAAGAACTTCCGGCGACGACGCCGGACTGGACGTACGTCGATCATCGGTCAGTTGTAAGTATCGAGGCGAGTGATCTGCCCGCGTTCATCCGAGCCGGCTGGGACCTTACGCCGGAGATCGGCATCTACATGGAGGCTATACACCGGTTGAGCGACCGGGGAGCGGTCGTCACTCACACCGCGCGAGGAATTTCCCAGGAGCAGTTCGCCGCCGAGTGGCGGATGATCGACCTCTTCACGGTCGAGGGCGACCTGGTCAGCCGCTGCGAAATGTTCGACGAGTCGGACCTTCCCGCCGCGCTTGCGAAATTCGATGAGCTGGAGCGGCCGACGCCGCTACTGGAGAACGACGCGACCCGCGCCTGGGCTCCGGTCGTCGACGCGTTCAACCGCCGCGACATGAAAGGTCTCCTGGCCCTCGGCACGGCGGACGGGCGCTTTGAAGACCGGCGCAAGGGTCTTCGTGGTGTCGTCGACGGTCCGGGGCGGCAGAAGATCGTGCACAGCATGTTCCAAACGGTTCCCAGCACCTGGCGACTGGAGGTAGAGCCGGTCGCCATCAGAGGCTCTCGACTCTGCCTGACACGGGGGCGCTATCGCGACACGGTTGATGCCGGTCGACCGATTGTCGTCGAGCTCTTGCACGTCACGGAACTCGGCGACGACGGCCTGATGTGCGACACCGTGAATTTCGACCCCGACGACCTCGACGCCGCCTTCGAGGAGCTCGATACTCGTTACCTCGCCGGCGAAGCGGCAACTCACTTGCGCACTTGGTCGGCCATTACTCGCGCGTATGCCGCACTGAACCGAGGTGAAATGCCAAAGACGACACCGGACTTCGAGGACATCGACCGACGTGGCGCAACGCTGGCACCCGGGGATTTGATGGAGTACCTGCAAGTCGCGCTCGACGACTCGGTAAGCAACCGCCTCGACATCGTGGCCGTTCATCGGCTGACCGACCTCGGTGCGGTCATCACCCACGTGGCTAGGACGACATCACGACAGGGCTTCGACGCCGAATGGCGTATAACCAACATCTTCACCGTCGACGGCGACCTGATCAGCCGCTGCGAGCTGTTCGATGAGGCGGACCTGGAGGCCGCGCTCGCGAGGTTCGACGAACTCAACCCGCCGACTCTCGTCAAGACACTGCAACCGGAACCCGAAGTCATTTAGCTGATATTGCGGTGACTTCAGGGTGAGATGCAGCGGGGCCGTACCCGCTAAGCGAGCCACACCGACGGACACGTCCCGGCACGTCGACGGGCGCTTCGCAGATAGGGTGACACCATGTCCGACGCCGGTCGGGAATGGGCCATCGAACACGCTGGCGAGCAGCACCTGCAACCGCTCTATCTGCTGGCGGACAGTCAACTGCTGTTCTGGGAGCGGCAGGGCCGGCTGCTCCTCGAGACGGCCCTCGACGGACTGTCTCGGGACACACCACTCAGCGCGGCCTACATCGGCGCCTCCAATGGAGACCGGCCCGAGTTCTACGGGATCTTCGAGGCGGCGATGGACGAGATCGGCATCACCGATCGCCGCATGATCGATTCGTCGTTCGGCCCAGACGACCGCGCCTTCCTGGAGCGCGCCCAGGTGATCGTCCTCGCGGGCGGCGATGTGCGTCTCGGCTGGGATACGTTCGAGAAAACCGGCATGAGGGATGTGATCCTGGGCCGGTACACGCAGGGGGCGGTCCTGGTGGGCGTTTCGGCCGGTGCGGTCCAGCTCGGACGCTTTGAAACCGTCGCGACACCGGAATCTGGAGCGACCGGCCTGCTCGAGATGTTCAAGCTGGTCCCCGTGGTCATCGACACGCACGACGAGCGCGCCGAGTGGGCGCGGCTGTCGCACACGATTCGGGTGTTGGAGGGCGCGGCCACCGGGATCGGAATCCCCTCCGGCGGCGGAGTCATCGTGCACCCGGATGCCAGCATCGAGCCGCTAAGGGGTCCCGTGCACGAGTTTCGTTTCGACGGCACTCACGTCACGCACTCACTGCTGTACGCGGAAGAGGACGACTGACTGGTTCGTCCCGCCTGCCTTGAGTGTCAAGGATCAGCCGAAGTATCTGTCAAGCATCAGCCGACGTCATACAAACGCTCGGTGGGGCGGGCGGGGCCGAACCCGCGACCAACGGATTACGGGAAAACACTTCGTGGTCGAGCCGAGTATCGACTGATCTCTTGTCTTACAACAGGATTCGCCCCCGATGAACTCCGTCGGGAGCCGGGCGATTTCCGTCGATTCTTATTCATTGGCGGCCAATATTCGGTAACTTGTCACCGCGACGATGGTGCCACTGATGCGAGGCGCTGCGCCCTCACACTCCCCGGAAGTAACGTGGTGATATGTCACCCGCCCGGCATCGCGTTCGACGACATCGCGAACGGCTAAAGCAGCAAGGCGTGCGACCAGACGGTGTCCGCCTCCCAGATGTACCTGACCCTCAGTTCGTGCACGAAGCTCGCCGACAATCGGCTCTTGTCGCCGCCAGCGAACAGGATGTCGACGAACAAACCTTCGTCGACGCGATCTCGGCCGACTGGGAGGACGCACGTCGCGGCTGTCGAGACGGCGGGCCGGATGTCTGACGGTTCGGGCGCTACTGAGATCTTTGGAAGCCGTTTCGTAGCCGAGTGGCCTCCGGAACATCGCCCCGATCGCTTCAGCGCTACCGACGCCTCAAGCCAGTTCGCGGTGAACCCGTCCAATGCGTAGAGGGCCGTCGCTACTCGGTGCCGCGGACGGAATCGAGACGCTGGTTCACCCGAGCCAGCGCTTCGTCGAATACCTCCACCTTTTCACCACGTCGTGCGTTGGCTGGCTGGGCGGCGCCGCGCGCACCTTCGGCCTGCACTCGTGCCGCACCCTGCCGCCGCAACAGGCTGAAGTTCTTCTCGCGCGCTGTCCTGAGCCGGCTCTGCAGATCCTTCAGCTGCTTCTCATCCATGCGCGCCAGAGCGTCGGGATGACTTTCGCCGATCAACGAGGCTTCCTGCTGGGTCAGGTTTACATGGTGGTTGCTCACCGTAATTTCATAGCCTGCGCCGGCCACACCGGCGCGGCGAATCACGGACGGCACGCCAAACCGTTACGCCTGGGCCATCTCAAGTTCACAGCCTGTCCCGCCTTAGTCGTCTCAATTCTCTAGCTATGCGTGTCCGTTCTTCGTACGTCCCGCCACCGCTGGTCGCTAAATCCCGGGCGAGGCTGCGGCGTTTCGCACAGTGCGATGGTGTGTGCAATGCCCAGCTCAGCGCCTGTTTGATTTCCGACCTGTCCACGATGTGTCGGGCTGTGTCGGCCTGTCTTGGCACGCTCTTGGCACAACGGGGGTTTGATCGTCAGGCGATACGACGCCGGTACGACGCTTCGCGGAAAGCCGCAAGTGATGCGAAATGGACGCCGCCGAGGTATGCGGCGTCGTAGAACGTCACCTGCCCGTTAATCACCTCGCACTGAGCAACGAAGTCGGAGCAACTCGCAGCCCGACGATACAGTCGCCGTGTCGACGCCGCGGATAAGTGGGTGTAACGACCGCGCTTACACCCACTTATTGATCTAGCTGGGTGTAAAGTCGGGGAATGGACCCACTTACCGGCACCGCGGTCAAGTACGAGACGCTGTCTTGGGACATCTCGCCCGCGGCAGCATATGTCCGCGCGGCGCAACAACAACAGGGCAACTACAAGGCAGCGATCAGCGCCAACATCGCCGACCTGACCGTCAACCTGTCGTCCGACGTGCTCGCTGACGCCGGGGACGCTAGCCGCGAGGTCACCCGATTCGACGCCGAGTTCGGCGGCGAGATCGCGCCGTTCTCGTCAGTCCTGTTGCGCACCGAGTCCGCAGCCAGTTCAAACATCGAGAATCTGACGGCATCGACGCGGGCCATTGCCGAGGCCGAGCTGCCGGGCGCCAAGACAACCGCCAACGCCAAGGTCATCGTCGCCAACACCGCAGCGATGGTCGCCGCGATCAAACTCGCGGACAACATCGACGCTGACGCGATCCTGGCGATGCACAAGGTGCTGATGCGCGACGTCGACCCGAAGTCCGCCGGCCGGTGGCGTGAAGAGCAAGTCTGGATCGGCGGGGGCACCCACGGTCCGCGCGGCGCCATGTTCGTGCCACCGCACCACACCCGCGTCGTAGCAGCCATCGACGACTTGCTCCGCTTCGCGCAGCGCGGCGACATACCCGCGCTAGCGCAAATTGCGTTGGCGCACGCGCAGTTCGAAACGATCCACCCCTTCACCGACGGCAATGGTCGCACAGGCCGGGCACTGATCCAGGCGATGTTGCGCCGCAAAGGGTTGACGCGAAACGTCACCGTCCCGGTATCGGCTGGGCTACTGACCGACACCGACTCCTACTTCGCCGCGCTGACCGCCTACCGCGAGGGGGACCTCGCCGCGATTGTCCGCCGCGTGTCGGAGGCGGCTGTTGCGGCGGTTTTCAACGGTCGCGAGCTGGTCAGTGAATTGCACGCCATGCGCGCAGAGTGGAATGACAAGATCACCGCACGTAGCGATTCGGCCGTGTGGCAGATCGCCGATCTTCTACTGCGCCGCCCGGTCATCAATACGGCACTGCTGACCGAGGAGTTGGACATCGACTCGAAGCACGCGCGCCGATACCTCGAACCATTATCGGAGGCAGGCATCATCATCGAGACCAGTTCGGGCCCACGCAGCCGCGTCTGGCGCTCGCCGGAGGTCATCGCAGCACTCGATGCATTTGCCGAACGTGCGCGCCGGGGCGGGCTGGGATGATGGGGCAGGGCTGCGTTTGCAGCTGGTTTCGGCAACTTCATTGCCTCACTGAATCAAAAAGTGCCGTCGAGCAGGGATCTGCCAGCCAAGGTTTGTACCTGCGTTGTGCCAGTCGATTTCTGCCCAATTGATGCCCGCAGAACCGCTTTCGGCCGCCGTTTAGGCAATCAAAAACCCTCAAAACTGGTTCTACCAGCGTGTTTACATTGTTGAGCTGTGGGGGGCTGTGGGGCGGGCGGGGCTCGAACCCGCGACCAACGGATTATGAGTCCCTAGCCGTCGCGTCGGCGACCAGGGGAAACAGGTTAGCTGAGACGATCAAAATGGCTGTAGGATAGTGAAATTGACCGTTGCCGGTACGGTTCCGGTACGGCCTTGAGTACGGCTACAAATCTCCCCCGGTCGCCGGGGTGACGCCGGGGTGAGATGGGGCCGGGCGGTGTTAGCTAGCGATCGGCCGACGAGACGCCGCGCACCTCATATTTGAACCTTGAGTGGGGCATGCGCCGGTATTCAGATTGCGCCGGTCGAACGAAGGCGCTCCAGTCCGGCGGCGTCGTAGCCCGCCAGGGCGCCGAGCAACTCTTCCGTATGCACTATGAACGGCAGAGCTATTCGCGACCGGTGAGGCGATCGCCGCCGTGCTGCAGGTGTCGCCGGCGACGCTGTACAACTGGCGGCGCACCTACGGCGGGATGGACACCGATGCCGCCAACGAGCTCAAGAAGCTGCGCGAGCAGAACACCCGACTCCAGCGGCTGTTGGCTGAGGCCAAGCCGAAGAAGGACGCCTTGCGGCCGCGCCGTGGACATGCTCGAGGACACGCTGAGCATGTCGGAACGGTTAGGGTGCAGGGCTGTTGGACCGGCCATTCAGACGGACAGGTACTCCCACCAAAACCAAAGTTCCTCTGCTCATGAACAATCGTCATCATCCATGAAATATCACGGTGACGGATGTGCGCCTAGAGGCTCCCTCGTGGTACCACCCATCGGTGCTGAAACGTCAATACCGTTGCGGCCGTTTCAAAGTCAGCGCCGTAGTGGAACGGCGAGGTGGTGTGCGGCGGCAAGAGTGGCGGTGAGCAGGTCGGCCACTCCGACAGCTCGATGCTGGCCGGCTCGTGCCACGGTCCCGCTACAAGCCCATTACGTCACAGAGATGACTTGGCTTGAAGGCCACCCGCAGTAGCTTTAGGCGGCTTAGGTGGCGCGAAGCAGTAATACCCCGGAGGGTACGCCTCCACCTGTGCTGACGATTGCGGTGCGCGCGTCATTAACTTGACGCTGACCTGCCTGGCGAGGGCAGCCCAAGACGATCACTCCATTTACAAGGCTGACGAGCCAGGATCGGGGACCCGAACCGGACCGGCCCCAGCACCGCCTGGCAATTGAGCGACGCGGCACACCGGCCGACGCAGATGCTGGACCCAAGCTGAACTCTTCGACTGAGCTCAAGCTGTTTGGCAGATAACTTCTTGTTTTGCAAGCTATTTCAGCACCGGAACACGCGCAGATAACGTTAACGTTGCTCGTGCTGGGTCGTCGGGCGGTGGAGTTGGTGCTAGAACAACTCGCCACCGTTGTGGGGCTCAACGACTGACGCCGAGGTGTCCAGGCCCGTCTCCGCTAGCCCTCCGCCGGCAATACGACCGAATTGAATACGGAACATTCCCAATAGTGCGCGAATCTGCCTGTGCACCAGCCGCGTTCACATGCCGATAATTCGAGGCCTTATTTGTCGCGAGAGTTGATTATGCGATGTCCGAATCGGTCGGGGGGCGGGTTATCGTCAGCGCATGTCCACCTCCGCCGTGATCGTCATTGCAGGACGAGAGCGTTCCATTGCGGAATACGTCGATGAGCTGCGGCAATATCCGGGCCGGACGATCACCCGCTACGACCTGCCTGGCCCTGGCCACCCCATCGATACCAGCGCCGCGGCGCGAATGCGCCACCGGGAGGTCTCTGGTCGGCTGCGTCCGCTGATCGAAGGCGGTGTGGTCGCGACGACAGCGTCGCTGGATGCTGAAGCGCTGTACAGCGCCCCCGGGCCAGCCGAATACGAGCAGCTCTGGACCGACCGCCGCAACGCTTACGAGTATCTGCCGACCAACGACGAGCATTGGCAGACCGCCCTCGGGCGCGCAACGGGCCTTGGCGCGAATCGGCCAACACCGGGCCGCCGGCATGGCCGACCTGCTTACCACGACTCTCGCAGCTGTACATCAGCTCACGGTTGTCCACTACGATGCTGACTTCGAAACGGCCGCAACGGTATTAACGTTCCCGAATCGCTGGGTGTTGCCCCGAGGAAGCATCTAGCGAGGCGCCAACAGCCGCCCGTTGCATGGTCGGCGTGACGTGCGAGTAGACATCCATCGTCGTCGTGATCGTGGTGTGGGCGCGGCGCTCCGGGTCGATGTCCGCGGCCGTCCCGAAACTCCCCGCTGATGAACCGCGCCTCCCAGAACCGGCGTCGCACCGACATCAAAGGCGAAGGCCGCGTCGACAATTCTAACCGCGAAGTGTTCCAACCACGCCCCGAGGCCGAGTCGCAGTTCTTCACGCCAGCGCGAATCTCGACACTCACGCGCCACGTAAGATCAGCGCGGTTGTACCAATCCGCCCGCCGGGTGCTCCTCGACGTCGTTGAGAATCAGCTCGCGCACGGCGGGACGCGGTCCGTACGGTCGCAGCATGGTGCTGGCCGGCCGTGGACGCACGTGCTGCGGCCACCAGAACCAGCGCCCGAGCAAGGTGGCCAGCGACGGCGTCATGAACGACCGCACGATCAAGGTGTCGAACAACAAACCCAGCGCGATCGTCGTACCTACCTGGGCCATCACCAGCAGCGGGCTGAACATGAACGTGGCCATGGTCGCGGCGAACACCAGACCGGCGGAGGTCACCACCGAGCCCGAACCGGCCATCGCGCGGATCGTCCCCGTTTTGAGCCCGGCGTGGATTTCCTCCTTGAACCGCGATATCAACAGCAGGTTGTAGTCCGAGCCGACCGCCAGCAGCAGGATGATCGCCATCGCCAGCACCATCCAGTGCAACTTCAGGCCCAAGATGTACTGCCATAGGAGCACGGAGAGTCCGAACGAGGCGCCTAGTGACAGCAACACCGTACCGACGATCACAACGGCCGCCACGGCGCTTCGGGTGATCACCAGCATGATGATGAAAATCAGTGTGGCTGCGGCAATTCCGGCGATCATCAGGTCGATGTTGGAGCCGTCGTGCATGTCCTTGTACGTCGCGGCGGTACCGCCGAGGTAGACCTTGGCGCCCTCCCAGGGCGTGCCCTTGATCGCCTCGTGCACGGCCTGCTTGATCGGTTCGATGTGGCTGATGCCTTCAGGAGTCGCCGGGTCGCCTTCATGGGAGATGATCAACCGGACGGCGTGCCCATCCGGCGAGATGAACTGTTTGAGACCCCGTGCGAAATCCGGGCTCTTGAACGCCTCCGGCGGAAGGTAGAACGTGTCGTCATTTTTCGCTTTATCGAAGGCATCGCCTTGGGCGGTGGCGTTGTCGGACTGCGCTTTCGCCTGTTCGTTAAGACCCATCATGGTCGCGTAGTTCGACATGGTGGTGTCGAGGTTGCGCTGCTGACTCTCGATCTGCGGCGGTATCAGCGCTACCAGCTTCGGCTGGATCTGATCCAACTTGTCCAGATTCGCGCTGAGGTCCTCGATGTTCTGAGCCACCTGGTCGATGCCGTCGAGCGCGTTGAAGACCGACCGTAGCGCCCAGCAGACCGGAATGTCGTAGCAGTGCCTCTCCCAGTAGAAGAAGCTGCGGATCGGCCGGAAGAAGTCGTCGAAGTTGGCGATGTCGTCGCGCAATGACTCGGTGATCTTCACGGTTTCTTTGGTGAGCCTGGTGGTTTCGTGCGTCGTGTTACTGAGGTCCTGGGTCACCTGCATCTGCTCATGTAGCGTTGCCATCGTCTTGCGCAACTCGCTCGCCTGCTTGAGCAGGTTTGCCGCCTGCTCTTCCTGATAGTGCTGGGTCTGGATCCGCCCTGCGGCTTGTGCACTCATCTGAAAACCGAGGGTGCTGTGGTCGAGCGGCGTGCCCAACGGCCGGGTGATGGTCTGCACCCGGCCGATACCGGGGATGTGGAAGACCGCCTTGGCGACCTTGTCCAGGACCAGGAAATCGGCCGAATTACGCAAGTCGTGATCGGTCTCGATCATCAACAGCTCAGGATTAAGCCGAGCCTGGTCGAAGTGCCGGTCCGCGGCGGCATAACCGACATTGGCCGGGGTGTCTGCGGGCAGGAAGTGGCGGTTGTCGTAGTCCGTCTTGTAACCGGGCAGGGCGAGCAGACCAACCAATGCGACCCCGATAGTCACCGCGAGAACCGGTGCGGGCCAGCGGACGACCGCGGTGCCGATGCGACGCCAGCCCCGGGTCTGCAGCTTGCGCTTCGGATCCATGAGCTTGAAGAACGAAGCCACCGTCAGCATCGCCGGAGCCAGCGTCAAAGCCGCCAACACCGCGACCAGCATGCCGACCGCACAAGGCACCCCCAGCGACTCGAAGTACGGCAGCCGGCAGAAGCTCAGGCAGTACATCGCGCCTGCGATGGTCAGGCCCGACCCCAGCACGACATGCGCGGTGCTGTGGAACATGGTGTAGAACGCTTCTTCGCGGGTCTCGCCCAGACCACGGGCCTCCTGATAGCGGCCGACCACGAAGATCGCGTAATCCGTTCCGGCGGCGATCGCCATAAGCACCAGCATGTTGTTGGCGAAGGTCGACAGCCCCATGACGCCGTAGTTACCGAGGGTCGCGACGACACCGCGGGCCGCTGCCAGCTCGATGAACACCATGGTCAGCATGATCAGAACGATGCTCACCGACCGATACACGAACAGCAGCATCAACACGATCACCACAAATGTGACGAGCGTGACCTTCGCTACGCCCTTCTCACCCGCGTGGGACTGGTCGGCGAACAGCGGACCCGCGCCGGTGACGTATGCCTTGATTCCCGGCGGCGCGGGCACCGAGTTGACGATCTTGCGGAGGGCCTCGGCAGACTCGTTCGCCAGCCCGCCGCCCATGTTGCCGGCGAGGTAGACCTGGACGTACGCGGCCTTTTGATCGTGGCTCTGGGAACCCGCCGCCGTCAGCGGATCACTCCAGAAATCCTGCACGTGCTGAACATGTTTCTTGTCTTGCTCGGCGCGCCTGACGATCTCGTCGTAGTAGCGGTGCGCTTCGGCCCCGAGTGGCTTGTCGCCCTCCAGCAAGATCATGGCCGAGTTGTCGGAATCAAACTCTTTGAATGTCGATCCGACCTTCATCATCGACTGAAAGGACGCCGCGGCAGTCGGGCTCATCGACACCGAGTGGGTTTTGGCGACGACCTCCAGCTGCGGGGCCACGGTGTTGGTGACGAAGACGATGCCCAACCACACCAGGACGATCGGCAGGGCAAGCCGATGGATCATCCGCGGCAGGAACGGCGGGATCAGCGGCTGATCGACGCGCGGCGGAGCCTCGCCTGGCTCGCTCATGCGGACTTGTCCAGGCAGTAGACGAAGGGGTTCACGGTTTCGTTGGAATCTGAGCGATTCGGAGTCTTGATGACGTCACCGCGCCCGTCGTGGTTGTTGACGACGAATTGGCAAGCGATCCAACTGCCGTCTCCTTGCGCCATCAGGTTTGCCGGGATACCGGGCTTCGTTGAACTCAAGACTTTGCTCCAAGGCAAGGGCACGTTGAGGGCCTGCTGCGGATGGGAGTTTTCATCGAGGTAGTTGATGGTTGCCGTGCTGCCGGGCGATCCCCAGACCTCGAGTGTGATCGTCTTAGCGTTGAATTGGTCGAGGACTTCGCCCGACGTGCCGCCACCGAAAGAACCACGGTGAACGCCGAAGACGCCGTGCAACCGGTACACCACGAATCCTGAGAGCGCGACGACAGCTGCGATCGTAAGCACCAGCCAGAAACGCCCCAGAAGCCCCTTTTTCCTAGCGCGCTGCGGGGCGACCTTATTGCCCTCGCTGCCGGCGGAGCCCTGCGTCTTTAACGGTTCGGTCCTTGGCTCAGTCACCGCAGTCCCCCTTCGGCTGCCTTCCTTCACCCGGGCGTCGCTGCGGCGCTTGGTATCCGGCGGCACGCTGGGCGCGGCGGGGGTTTGCGCGGTCGGTTCCGGACCCGGACGCTCGGAGAGCTCGGGACCGTCTTCACCGGTTGCAGTTCGCCAAGCCAAGCGCTCCGGCCTCCTTTCTGAGTTCATGAGGATTCCGCGATGAGGCCGGTGCAGGTGGCCGTCAGCAGGCGGGTAAGCGCGGATGCGAAGTCCAGATTCCATTCGGGCGGAACCACTTCCGGCTCTTCGGCGTACACCTCGGTCAGATGCTCCGGCGGGTTCGCGACCTGCCACAGCGTGGCCGCCAGCGAGTACGCCGCCAACAGGATGTCGAGTGAGCCCGATCGCCCGAGTTCGGGCAGCGCGCTCCCGATCGAATCGGCCAGCGAGAGTGTGGCCGCGGTACTGATCCGCCTGACCTCGATGACCCGCTCAGCGTCCACCTCGTGTTCCAGGTGCAGGTGCAGGTTGGCAAGCAGGTCGCAGAACAACGGGTCCTCGGCCAGGGCTTCGGCCAATGTCTCGGCGATGCGCGAGGGCGACTTCGCGCCGGGCTCGGCCAGCTTCTCTGACACGGTATTGGACCACCGCACCCAGCCCTCGGCGGACAGATGCAGCAGGACTTCCTTGTACGAGGTGAAGTAGCGGCGTACCGCCGAATAGTGAATTCCGGCGCGGCTGGCGACCGCGGTCAGGGTGACCGACGCGACGCCCGTTTCCATTGCCAGCGAGCGTGCGGCTTCCACCAGGGCCTCCGCACGTTGGCGCTTCTCTTCCTCGGTACGAGCGCGCTGGAATGTTAGTTGCGCCACCGGCCGAGCATAACGCACGTTGTGTGATTTGTATAAGGCACATCGCGTGGTTTGTGGGCGGCACAGAAGGTCGCGCTATCTGCCGTTATCGGTGGACGTCGGGCCTTGACCGTTGAACACATCACACGGCTTGGACGAGATCAAGCGCCGGGATGCCGTGGCTCTCGGCGGCTCGAAGACCAGGTGACTGCATCCATCGCCGAAGCCATACGAAGTGCCTTGCAGGGTCTGGCCACAATCCCGGGCACGGTGATGCCCGGCGGTAACAGCGCAAGTTCGACAGCAAGGTTTACGATCTCACTCGTCGTGCAGGGCGCGAAATGTCAGGAATTGGGCAGAGTGAACCACAACCGCCAGCGCCGCCATTCTGCCCTGGGCATGCGCACTCTGATGGAGTTCGAACTGCTTCACTCAACCACCCAACCCGTGGGCTGAAACTCAGCAGCGCGACTCCGGGACCCGGGGCACATCAGAATCTCCGGACATGCCGGGGCGGTTCACAGGTCGATGAGTGGGGCTGTTCCCGACGTCATATTTACGTGTGGGGCGGGCGGGGCTCGAACCCGCGACCAACGGATTATGAGTCCGCGGCTCTAACCAACTGAGCTACCGCCCCCGGGCGTGATCGTTCCGTAGGAAACCGTAGCCCAACACCCAAGTCAGTGTCGGACCCCGGCCAGATCACGGCCTGCTTCGACTCGGCAGGGTGCGCACGGCTTCGCGGGGAACCGAGCGAGTCCACTCCGGGTGCTCTGATGCGATTTTGCGGAGGGCGCGGTAGGACTTCCAGAAGTCGCGAGGAGAGGGGATGGACGGCAGGCGCGCCAACTCCCAGTGGATGCCGTTGATTGGGTCGTCAAAGAACACTGCGTAGTACCCCGGCGTGTAATGCGGGTACTCGTTGGGCGGGTCAGTGACCGGAATTCCCCGCGGAATCAAGAACTCACGATAGAAGCGGTCGACTTCTGCGCGGCTTCGCGCCCACAGCGCAATGTGGTTGATGCCGACCGTTTGGTCGCTGTGCCGCAGCTTCTCCCCCGTCTCAGCCGGTTGGATACCGATGTAGCTGTGCGGCAAGGGGAATCGAGCCATGTAGTACGTCGACCGATACTCGATGTCGAGCGTCCAGAAGCTCATGTAGCCAAGCCAGCCGAACATCGCGTCGTAAAAAGCGATCGACTCGTCGTAATCCAGGACGTTGAACTCCACGTGGTGAACACCTCGCCACCGCATTGCGCCTCCTAGGAAATCAGACCGGCCGGATCAGCCGCGAGGTCAGGAATAAATGGTTCACGCCGGATCCGCCAAATCGCGCCGCCCGAATCGATCGTGGCGTGGGCGGCGGCCGCGCTCGGCTGACGCGCCGCCCGCCGGTCCAGGGAGCGATGGTTGTTTTCGCCGCCGCCCAGTCTCCGTGTCCAGTTATCCCGTGACCTTCGTAGTCGCCTCGGTTATAGCATTTCGGCGGTTGCTGGCAACGTTTGCACTCAACCTTTCCGCGGTGAGCGTCGTTATGAGTTACTGGGCAAAAGAATTCGACGGGCCTTCAGAGCGCTTGCCATCGCGGCCGAGATCACGCGTCGCGGCTCAGCGGAGAGGAGAGCCATGGCCGAGGCCATGACGCCCGGGCTGACGACCGCGGAGGCCACCGAGCGGCGCGCGCAGGGTTGTGCCAACAAGCTACCCGCGGCGAGGCGACCGTCCATCGCCCGCCGCCTGCTCGGGGAGCTCACGCACTTCTTCGCGCTGCTGCTCTGGGCGGCCGCGGCGCTCGCGTTCCTGGCGAAGCTTCCTCAACTCAGCGTCGCCATCATCGCGGTGATCGTGCTCAACGGTGTCTTCTCGTTGATCCAGCAAGCACGGGCCGACCGGGCCGCCGACCGGCTCCAGGAGATGCTGCCCACCCGCGTCACGGTCTGGCGTGACGGCGGCCGGCAGGTAATCGAGGCCGAGGACGTGGTTGTCGGCGACGTACTGCTCCTCGAAAGCGGCGACCGGGTGCCCGCCGACGCCGTGGTGCTCAGCCAGAATCGGTTGCTCGTCGACTCCTCCATGCTCACCGGCGAGAGCGAGGCCGGCGCCGCCGCCGAAGGGGAAGCACTCTTCGCGGGCACTTTCGTCGTGGAGGGAGACTCGCGCGCCCTGGTCACCGGGATCGGCCAACAGACCCGCCTGGCCGGCATCACCCGGCTGACGACCTCGACCACGAAACCGGACACTCCACTGACCCGCGGGCTGCGCGGCGTCGTCCGCCTCATTGCGGCGATCGCAATCGGCGTCGGCGTCCTGTTCCTGCTCGTCTCAGTGCTCGTGGGCAATCCCATCCAGCAGGCCTTCGTGTTCGCAATCGGTGTCACAGTCGCCCTGGTCCCGGAGGCGCTGTTGCCCACCGTGACACTGTCCCTCGCCTGGGGCTCCGAGCAGATGGCGAAGCGGGAGATCCTGGTCCGCAACCTCGAGGCCGTCGAGACGCTCGGCTCCACGACGTTCATCTGCACCGACAAGACGGGAACCCTCACCCGCAACCAGATGACGGTGGTCGAAGCCTGGACGCCCACCGGCTCGCTGACCATCGACGGCGCCGGCTACGGTCCCACGGCCCGACTCACGTGGTCCTCACCCACCGCAGAGGAATCTGTTCGCCAGCTCGCCCTGGCCGGGGAACGCTGCTCCACCGGGTACGCCGAAGAGGTCGACGGGCAGTGGCGGGCCCACGGGGACCCCATGGAGGCTGCCCTCGACACCCTCGCCCGGCGACTGGGCATCGACACCGTCGAGGACCGTCGTACCGGTTCCGCCGAGCTGCGGTTCCCCTTCGATCCCCGGCTGCGCCGCATGGCCGTGGTGCTGGCCGAGGAGATCGTGGTGAAGGGGGCGCCGGACGCCGTACTTCCGCTCTGCGGTGACGACCCGGCGGCACACCAGGCGGTGGATGCCCTTACCGCCCGTGGGCTGCGCGTACTCGCCATCACCGCGAACCCGAGGAACGGCCGTACACCCCGGAACCAGCAGGAGTGCGACCGCGGGTTGCGACTGCTCGGCCTGGTGGCGCTCGAAGACCCGCCGCGTGACGACATCTCCAAATCGCTCGACGCCTGCCGCAGGGCTGGAGTGAAGGTGGCGATGGTGACCGGTGATCATCCGGCCACCGCCACGGCCATCGCGAACGAGGTAGGCCTACGGTCCGCCGCCTCACCGGTGCTGTCGGGGACGGGCTTACCCGAGGACGAGCAGCATCTCGCCGCCCTGCTCGACCACGACGGGGTGGTGATCGCCCGGGTCTCCCCGGAAGACAAACTCCGCATCGCCCGCGCGCTTCGCTCACGGGGCCACGTGGTGGCGATGACGGGCGACGGGGTCAACGACGCGCCGGCGCTGCACGAGGCCGACATCGGTGTCGCGATGGGCCGGTCCGGCACCGACGTCGCCCGCGAGGCAGCCGACCTGGTACTACTCGACGACTCCTTCGCCGGCATCGTGGCCGGCATCGAGCAGGGTCGCGCGACCTTCGTCAACATCCGCCGGTTCCTGACCTACCACCTGACCGACAACGTCGCCGAGCTGGCACCTTTCCTCGTCTGGGCGCTCTCCGGCGGCCTGTTCCCGCTCGTTCTCGGCGTCGTGCAAATTCTCGCGCTAGACCTGGGCACCGACACCTTGTCCGCGGTCGCACTCGGCGCCGAGCCGCCCGCGAAGCACCTGCTCGAGGGGCCTCCGGTCCACGGCCGGCTGATGAACCGCACGGTGCTGCGCCGGGCCTTCGGGGTGCTGGGGCCACTCGAGGCCGTCCTCACCCTCACCGCCTTCCTGGTGTCTCTGCTGGCGCTGGGCTGGCGTCCCGCGGATCCGTTCCCCACCGGGCAGCACCTGGCAGCGGCATCCGGCGCGGCATTCATGACCGTCGTCTTCGCACAGACAGCGAACGTCTTCGCCTGCCGGTCCTCCTCGCGCTGGCCCGGAGCGCTGGGCTGGGGCACCAACCGGCTCTTGGTGCCGGCGGTGCTCATCGAACTGGCATTCTCGTTCGTCGCGCTGTGGGTGCCACCCATCGCGGAGGTACTCGGCCAGTGGAACCCGCCGCTGTGGGGGTGGATCGCCGCACTCGCGTCGGTGCCGATCCTGCTCGGCGTGGACGCATTGGATAAGTACGTGCGGACGCATGGCCGGCGTCAGCACAGCAAGTAAACGGTCTGCCGACGGCAATGCAGCCGATCTAACTGTGCTGCAACGGAAATCGCGCTGAGGTTAATTCTGACAACGCCTATAGAAGGTGGTCGATGCCATTCCTCGGATGACTGCGTACTTCACATGCGCCATCTCCTCAACGGCTCAGGCAGGGACTTGCTGCGCGGCTTGATCCTTGATCTTGGGGATCACCTGCGGGGCATAGACAAAGATCGCGGACTCGACCTCCCACTCAGCTTGCTTTGCGGTCATGGGTGTCGTGTTGCTCACCATTTTCATCAGGGATCTGGCGGTTCCCAACGGATCGGGCGAGTGACGTAGCTGATCGGCGAACCACCGCCCCTCGGCGGTCATAGTGCAGGCCGCCGATGCTTGCGGTGCTGACAACACGACGTGGCCCAGCATCGCGGCCAGCAGTGCAAGGCCGGCAGCCCACGCCGATAGCACCCGCCTGCGCGAGCGCGTACGTGTAGTTGTCATTTCGAACCCCCTCCGCGTGGGAAAGTTGTTGCTCTCCATGGCGCGCCAAACAATAGGTACCGCAACCGACGTTTGCGGCAAACAACGAGCACCGCAAACAACGAGTGAACAATAAGTACTGCCAACAACAGTGCGAAAAGCCATTCGAGCGGCGACTAACAGGCGCGCGGTCGAGGTTGTTGCTGCACGGCGATGGCAGTCGGCGCAGGCTTGCTGGTTTTGCTCTACTGACTGCTCGCGGCAACCCGGTCAGGCAGGCTTTCGTGTTCGCGCCGTGTCACGCCCTGGGTCCGGCGGGTGCGCCGGCGACGGTGACGCCGTCACTCACGCAGGGGGAGCTTCGTGCGCCTTTTCATCCTTGATCTGGGGAATCATCTCCGGCGCGTAGCAAAAGATCGCGCACTCAACCTCCCACTCGGCCTGTTGGGCGGTCATGGGTGTCGTGTCGGTCACCATTTTCATCAGGGATCTGGCGGTTCCCAACGGATCGGCTGAGTGACGTACCTGATCGGCAAACCACCGCCCCTCGGCGGCCATATGGCAATCGGTGAAATCGGCCGTGTGAATCATTTTGTCCTGAGCCAGCAGATTGATGTAGTGATCGTCCTCGGCGGTCAAATTGCAGGACGCCGATGCCGGAGGTGCCGACAACACCACATGGCCCAGCATCGCGGCCATCATTGCCGCACCGGCGGTCCACACCGACAGCACTCGACGGCGCGAGCGGGTACGGCTGGTGGTCATTTCGGAACCTCCCTCTGCGCGGGAAAGCCGCCACTTTCCACACGCAAACCAAACTGCGGATACGCAAACAACAGGTACGGCAAACAACCAGTGCAAAAAGCCATTCGAGCCGCAGCTAATGGTCGCGCGGTCGATGGTCCCCTGGCCCCAGGCGGCGCTGCCCTTATGTGATCACCGTCACCTATCAGTGTCGCTGTCCGTCTCTAATTAAGCTGGTACCACCAGTACGCTCTGATAACACCTGTCTGCGCGAAGGTTTACGGATGGTTAACATTTCCTAACTTCCCAAACCGTGCGGGGCCATCGGCCCACCGACGCAAACCAGGCCAGCGACGCTGCAGACACCTAGTGCAAAAGAACCCTACCAGCGCTAACAGTCGTAGGGCTGACGGTCAGCTTACAGTTTGCTGTCAGCTGAACACCGTCTGACCGTCGGCGCCAATCAGATACCGTTCGGTGCCGCGCTCAACGCGCGGGGCATCGGCTGCCAGCGACACCGCGACCTTGTTGCTGGCATTCCGCATGATGTCGAAGGTGAGCTCGACGGCCTCAGCTTCGGCGAAACGGGAGCGCACCTCGGCGACATCGTCGGCGACGAGGTGCGCAGGGGTCCAAATTAACCCATCGGTATAGCGAAGGGCCGCTTTTGCGCGCTCGTCGAGCAAACCCGAGGTATCGAAGCGCCCGATCTCGTCGTACAGCGTCTCCGAACCTCCAGCATCAAGCGCGGTGCCCTCGCGCAGCGACTTGCACAGCCGGCAGTTGTGCTGGGCCGCGCCGCGCAGCCGCACGAGCTCAGAGGTGACCGGGTCGAGCGCACGCATCCGCGCCACCGCGGGCAGGAAGTTGTTGAACACCGCGTCCGACGGATCGCTGGCGTGATCCCAGGAGATCGGCGCGCGCGTCCATCCCAGGTACTGCTCCCCGACCCCGAGTGCTTCCAGCCCGGCCCGCACCCGCGGAATGAAATCGGCGATATATATCAGCACCACAACGCCAAACGTGCGATCCCCCAATTGTTTCCACAGCCGGGACCGTTGCTCGGCGGTGATCGCTGAGACGTCGACGCTGAACTGTTCGGCAAACTCGGCGACGACGACCTCAGCCTCCGATTCGGGTTCGTCCACTGCGGCCTCGACAGGCAACGGCGGCAGCGACAACGCCCGCGCGCACCCGCGCCGAATTAGCGCCGAAACGCGACCGTCGCCCGGGGACCCGGGAGACAGGGCCACCAACCGCGTCAGCTGATCTTCTCGAACCGAAACCGGAGCCGCCATTTGTCACACGCTAGAACGCGCCTAGCCCGGCGGCAATCGGCTATTGCGCCTGGCTCACCGACGACATGTGGAAGTCCGGTATCCGCAGCGACGGCATCGCCGCGCGGGTGGCCCAATCCCCCCATTCCCGCGGCAGGGTCTTCTCGCTGACGCCGGCCTCGGTGGCTCGTCGCAGCAGATCCAGCGGGCTCTCGTTGAACCGGAAGTTATTGACCGCTGCGGTCACTTCGCCGTCTTCGATGAGGTAGACACCGTCGCGGGTCAGCCCGGTGAGCAACAGCGTGGTGGGGTCGACCTCGCGGATGTACCACAGCGTGGTCAGCAGCAGACCGCGCTCGGTGGCCGCGATCATGTCGGCGAGATTGGCCGAGCCGCCGGTCATCACCAGATTGTTGGCGGAAACCGCGACCTTGACGTCGAATTTGGCGGCCGTGGCCCGCGGATAGGCCAGCGCGTTGACCACCCCGTTGCGGATCCAATCCACCTGGCTGATCTCCATGCCGTTGTCGAACACCGACACCGTCTCCGAGGAGCTGCTCACCGCGACAAACGGCGTACACGCCAGGCCCGGCGCCATCGGATCAGAGAAGAGCGTCAGCGGCAATTCGGTGAGCCGCTCCCCCACCCGGGTCCCACCGCCGGGCGCCGAGAACGCGGTCCGGCCCTCCTGTGCACCGCGGCCGGCCATCGACCACCCCATATAGATCATCATGTCGGCCACCGTCGACGGCGGCATGATCGTCTCGTAGCGCCCCGCCGGCAGCTCGACGCTGCGCTGCGCCCAGCCCAGTCTCGTCGACAGCTGCTCGAGCAGCGAATCGGTTGGCACATCGGCGAAATCGGGTGTCCCGACACCCGCCCACGCGCTGGCGTCGCCGCGTTTGGCGTTGATCTCGACCGCTCCGGTGGGCTGGGTGAAACGCCGGCGCAAACCGGTCGACGACGCCAAGAACGTCGTCGAAACACTGTGGTGCGCAAAGCCGTACAACCGATCCGTGCCACGGAATCCCCGGCTCAAGGAGTCGGCGACGTCGGCGAACACCAACGGCCCGGTGCCGGGTACCGGCGCGTCCCAATCCGCCGGCACCCCGGTATCGGCCAACAGCGGGGCCGCATCGCCGGCCTCCGGCGCTGACCGGGCCGCCTCCTGGGACGCCGCCACCAGCTCGGGGATCACCCGAGGATCCACTTCAGCGGACACCACCGTGCCGATCCGTGCGCCACTTCCCTGGCGCACAATCGAGATCACCGTCAGGCTGCGGCTAACCGAAACCCCGTTGGTGGTCATCGTATTGCCCGCCCAACGCAACGTCGCCTCGACCTTGTCGGTGACCAGCACAATGGTCTCGTCGGCGCGGCCAAGTTTGGCCCCCTCGTCCAAGACGATGTTGACGACGTGCTGCGCAGTGATCATCGTCCGCCCTCAGTACGGGTGTTGAGCACGTTGACACCCCGGAACAACGCCGACGGACAGCCGTGGCTGACCGGCGCGATCTGTCCGGGTTGGGCCTTGCCGCAGTTGAACGCGCCGCCCAGCCGCCAGGTCGACGGGCCGCCCACGGCCTCCATGGAGTTCCAGAAATCGGTCGTGGTGGCCTGATAGGCGACATCACGCAACTGACCGTCCAGGCGGCCATCGCGAATCCGAAAGAACCGCTGACCGGTGAACTGAAAGTTGTAGCGCTGCATGTCGATCGACCATGACTTGTCGCCGACGATGTAGATACCGTCCTCGACCCGGCCGATCAAGTCGGCGGTACTGATCTCGTCCGGGGCAGGCTGCAGCGACACGTTGGCCATTCGTTGGATCGGCACGTGATGCGGCGAATCGGCATACGAGCACCCGTTGGAGCGCGGCTTCCCCAGCCGCCGGGCGAAAACCCGGTCGAGCTGATAGCCGACGAATATCCCGTCGCGCACCAGATCCCAGCTTTGCGCGGCCACCCCTTCATCGTCGTAACCGATAGTGGCCAAGCCGAATTCGACGGTACGGTCGGCGGTTACATTCATCATCGGCGAGCCGTATCGCATGGTGCCGAGTTTGTCGGGCGTGGCGAACGACGTTCCGGCGTACGCGGCTTCGTAGCCGATGGCGCGGTCGTATTCGGTTGCATGGCCGATGGATTCGTGAATGGTCAGCCACAGGTTTGTCGGGTCGATCACCAGGTCTTTACGGCCTTGGGTTACGCTGGGCGCCTTGACCTTTTCGGCCAGCAGCAACGGCAGCTGCGCGAGCTCGTCTGTCCAATTCCACACCTCGTCGCCCGCCAGCACTTCCCAGCCCCGCCCCATCGGCGGCACCAAAGTGCGCATCGAGTCGAAGCTGCCCGCCTCGGCGTCGACGGTCACCGCCTGCAGCGTCGGCAACACGCGCACCCGCTGCTGGGTGATCGACGAGCCGAAGGTGTCGGCGTAAAACGTCTGCTCCTTGACGGCCGTCAGAACAGCCGACACGTGGTCGACACCGTCAGCATTCAGCAGCCGCCCGGAATAGTCCTCCAGCACGGCGATCTTGTCGGCTGCGGGGATGTCGAACGGGTCGATCCGGTAGTTCGAAACCCAGGTGGCGTCGGCGTACACGGGCTCGGGCGCCAACTCGACGCGCTCGGTGTTCAGCGTCGCCAGCGTGGTGGCCACCTGCACCGCGCGGCGCGCGGTCTCGGCCGCGACCGACGGCGCCAATTCCGCGTGCGAGGCGAATCCCCAGGTGCCGTCGACGATCACCCGCACCGCCAAGCCGACCTCGCGGTGGATGACCGCGGTCTCCAGTTCGCCGTCGCGCAGCTGGATGATCTCGGTGACGATGCGGTGAACCCGCAGGTCGGCGTGGCCGGCCCCGGCCGCGGTGGCCGCCGACAGCGCGGCTTCGGCTAGTTCGTGGCGCGGTAGGTCCAGGAAGTCGGCATCGATCCCCCGGTTCGGTGTCACGGCTCCACCGTAACGGCCGCTCACCACAAACCGCGGCGGCGCCCGCTTTAATTAGCTCCATGGCCAGCGCCGTCCGCAGGATTCAATCTCGATCCACCGCGCTCGGCTACGCCCTGCTGGCGCCCAGCCTGTTCGGTGTCCTCGCCTTCCTGTTGTTGCCCATCCTCGTCGTGATCTGGCTGAGCCTGTACCGATGGGACCTCCTGGGTCCGCTGCGCTACGTGGGTTTGGCCAACTGGCGATCGGTGCTGACCGACTCCAACTTCGGCAACTCACTCATTGTCACTGCCGTCTTCGTGGCGATTGTCGTCCCAGCACAGACGACGCTGGGGCTACTCGCCGCTTCCATGCTGGCCCGCCGGCTCCCCGGCACCGGTCTGTTCCGCACCCTGTACGTGCTGCCCTGGATCTGCGCGCCGCTGGCGATCGCCGTGCTTTGGCGCTGGATCCTGGCGCCCACCGACGGCGCCGTCAGCACCGCGCTGGGACATAGCATCGAATGGCTCTCGGATCCCAGCTTTGCGCTGCCGCTGGTTTCGGCCGTCGTCGTCTGGACCAACGTCGGATACGTCTCGCTGTTATTCCTGGCGGGACTACTGGCTATCCCCAGCGACATCCACGCCGCCGCGCGCACCGATGGCGCCAACGCGTGGCAGCGGTTCCGGCGCATAACCCTGCCCATGCTGAGGCCGACGACGTTCTTTGTGCTGGTGACCGGGATCGTCAGCACAACACAGGTTTTCGACACGGTCTACGCGCTGACTGGCGGCGGACCGGCCGGCAGCACCGACTTGGTGGCCCACCGCATCTACGCCGAGGCTTTCGGCTCGGCGGCCATCGGGCGGGCATCGGTCATGGCGGTCGTGCTGTTTTTCATCCTGATCGGCGTCACCATGGTCCAGCATTTGTATTTCCGGCGACGAATCAGCTATGACCTCACCTAGGCGGCTCTCGAATGCGGTGATCTACACCGGCCTCACGCTTGGTGCGCTGATCACGCTGGCCCCTTTTGCGCTTGGGTTACTGACCTCGTTCACGTCGGCGCACCAGTTCTCCACGGGTACGCCGCTGCAGCTGCCGCGGCCACCCACACTGGCCAACTACGCCGATCTGGCCGGGGCCGGGTTCGGCCGCGCGGCGGCGGTGACCGCCCTGATGACGGCGGTGATTTTGGTGGGTCAGCTGACCGTTTCGGTGCTGGCCGGGTTTGCGTTCGCGCGCTTAGAGTTTCCCGGACGCGATGCGCTGTTTTGGGTCTACATCGCCACCTTGATGGTCCCGGGGACGGTCACGGTAGTGCCCATGTATCTGATGATGGCCCAGCTCGGTCTGCGCAACACATTCTGGGCGTTGGTGCTGCCCTTCATGTTCGGTTCCCCATACGCGATTTTCCTGCTCCGTGAGCACTTTCGCATCATCCCGAATGACTTGATCAACGCCGCACGCCTGGACGGGGCCAACACTTTGGACGTGATCGTGCATGTGGTGATTCCGTCCAGCCGGCCCGTCCTGGCCGCCCTGACGCTGATTACGGTGGTCTCGCAATGGAATAACTTCATGTGGCCGCTGGTCATCACCAGCGGCCACAAGTGGCGAGTGCTCACGGTGGCGACCGCTGATCTGCAGTCGCGGTTCAACTCCCAGTGGACGTTGGTGATGGCGGCGACGACGGTCGCAATCGTGCCGCTGATCGCGCTTTTCGTGGCCTTCCAACGCCACATCATCGCTTCGATCGTCGTCTCGGGGCTCAAGTGAGCTGTTTTAGCGCCGAGATTGCCGTCAAGGCTGTGGTTTTCAAAGGCTCACGACCACCACGGCAACCTGGGCGCAAACGATGACCCGGCCTCGCTTTTCCACCCTGGTCGCCGGGGCGGTTGTGTTCGTCGCGGTGCTGCTGGCCGCCACGGCCATGCTGTTGAACTACTCCGGCCAACCCCACAGCGCCAAGATCATCGTCACGGTACGGCTCTGGGCTGACCAGATAAACGTCGCCTATCGGCAGTCGTTCGAGGCGTTCACCCGCGCGCATCCCAACATCGAGGTACGCACCAACATGGTGGCGTATTCGACGTACTTCAACACCCTGCGCACCGACGTGGCCGGCGGCAGCGCCGACGACATCTTCTGGCTGTCCAACGCATACCTTGCCGCCTACGCCGACAGTGGCCGGCTGATGAACATCGGCAAAATCCTCGGCCCAGGTGCCGCCTCGGGCTGGGAGCCGGCAGTGGTTGACCAGTTCACCCGTGGCGGTGTGCTGTGGGGCGTGCCGCAGCTGACCGATGCGGGGATTGCGCTGTACTACAACGCCGATCTGCTCGCTGCGGCCGGCATTGATCCCGCGCAGCTCAACAGCCTGCTATGGAGCCCCACCACCGACGATACTTTGCGCCCCATGCTGGCCCGGCTGACCATCGATGCCGATGGAAACAGCGCAGGCACACCAGGCTTCGACGCCGGCCGTGTCCGCCAATGGGGATACAACGCGGCCAACGATCCCCAGGGGATTTACCTCAACTACATCGGCTCGGCGGGCGGCGTATTCCAGCGCGGCGACCAGTTCGCCTTCGACAATCCCGCGGCGGTGGAAGCCTTCCGCTACCTGGTCAATCTGATCAACGACGATCACGTCGCACCACCGGCCTCGGACACCAACGACAACGGCGACTTCTCCCGCAACCAGTTTCTCGCCGGAAGGATGGCACTCTTTCAATCCGGCACCTACAACCTGGCACCGGTGGCTCGCGATGCCCGCTTCCACTGGGGTGTGGCAATGATGCCTGCAGGCCCCGGAGGCCGAGTGAGTGTCACCAATGGTATTGCGGCGGTCGGCAATGCAGCGTCCAAACATCCGGATGCCGTGCGTCAGGTATTGGCCTGGATGGGCAGCAGCGAGGGCAACGCATATCTGGGCCGCCACGGTGCGGCGATCCCCGCCGTGCGGTCCGCTCAGTCGGTCTACTTCGATTACTGGGCCGCCAAGGGCGTCGACGTCACACCCTTCTTCTCCGTGCTCGACGGTCCACGGATTCCAGCACCGGGCGGCGCCGGCTTCCCCGCCGGGGAAGTGGCTCTGCAAAGCTACTTCAACGAAATGTTCCTGGGCCACGGCGATGTCGCGGTGACGCTGAAAAAGGCCCAGGCGGCGGCCAACGCCGCCGCCCAACGTTAGCCGGGCAGCACCAGCACCGGAACCGGACTCTCGCGGGTAATCTTGGCGCCGCGGGAACCGAGGAAGACCTTGCGGATGTCGCCACGCGGTCGGGTGCCCAATGCCAGGATCTCGCCCTCCTCCCAATCCGTCTTGTGGAGGGCCTCTTTCCAGCTACGGCCGGTAACCACCTGCAGCGTAACGTCTTCGCTGACCGTCCCTTGCGTCTTCAGAACTTCGAGGATTTCTCGCGCTTGCGACGCCCATGCCTGTAGGACCTCGTCCTCGGCGTCGAGCCCGACTTCCGGCGGATACATCGTCTTGCCGCGGACCGCGAAGGTAATCACCCGCACCGGCACCCCGAATCGGTCACCGAACTCGGAGCACCGCCTCACCACGTCAACCGAGTCCGGTGTTGCCGAGTAGGCGCACGTGATCCGTGTCAATTTGCCCTTGTGGGAACGGTATGCACGGGGGCTGATCGCCACCGGCACGGGCGACGCGTGCAGTAGCCACTCGGCGGTGGAGCCAATCACCACCTGCCCACGCCCACCACTGGGCAACGACCCCAGCACCAGCATGTCGGCGTCGATTTCCTCGACAATCTCGATCAACCCACCCGACACCGACCGATGCGCACGGTGGACGTAAGCGACCTCTACCCCGTCGGCCAACGTGTGAAGAAGACGCGCGGCCTCCTTCGCCGAGTCCGCAGCCAGATTGTCCGCCCACTGCTCGTACTCGGCGTCGACACGGGCGAGCGACGGTGTCAGCCAGGGCTTCGGCACGATGGTCGCCACCGTGAGCGACGTACCGAGCGTCCGCGCGGCGCGCACAGCCAGGTGCAGTCCCGACAGCCCGACCTTGCCGGCCCGGTAACCGACCACGACAGTCACAGCGTTTCCTTGGGGTGACAGTTGGGCATTTCGCCGTTGAGCGCGCTGTGGTGGCGGCCCCACACAAAGTAGAAGATCAACGCCAGCAACACCCATCCGCTAAACGCGATCCAGGTGTACCACTGCAGGCTGGCGAGGATGTATGCGCACGCCAACACCGAAAGGATAGGCGTGACGGGATAACCGGGCACCTTGAACGCCCGCGGCAGGTCGGGCTCGCGCACTCGCAGGACGATCACTCCGACAGATACCACGATGAACGCGGTGAGCGTGCCGATGGAGACCATGTCGGCCAGCTTTTCGAGCGGTATGAAGGCGGCCAGAATCGATGCTGCGATGGCGACGATCACCGTGTTGCTCACCGGAGTCATCGTGCGTGCGTTCACCGTCGCAAACCGCGACGGCAGCAATCCGTCGCGGCCCATGGCAAACAGAATCCGCGTCTGCCCGTACATGCTGACCAGGGTGACGGAAAAGATTGAGATCACCGCCCCCGCAGCCAAAATCGTGCTGGCCCACGCGTCGTGCGTGACGTTGTCGAGAATCGTCGCGAGCCCGGCCTCCTGCTGCCCGGCGAAGTCCTGCCACGGCTGGGTACCCAGCGCGGCCAGCGCAACGAACATGTAGACGCTGGTGACGGTCACCAGCGCCGCGATCAGTGCGCGCGGCATGGTCTTCTGCGGGTTCTTCACCTCGTCGCCCGCGGTCGACACCGCGTCAAGCCCGATGTACGAGAAGAAGATCGTTCCGGCCGCCGAGCCGATGCCCGCAACGCCGAATGGCGCAAAGTTCTCGAGATGGTCCGCGTCGAAGGCGGTGAATGCGACGATCACGAATATGACCAGCGCGCCGAGTTTGATCAGCACCATAATGGCGTTGGCCTTGGCCGATTCGCTGGCGCCGCGGATCAGCAGCACCGCGCACATCCCGATCAGGATGATCGCCGGCAGATTCATATAGCCGGGTCGCAGGTCCCACGGCGCAGCTGACAACGCGTGCGGCAGCTGGAATCCGAACAGATTGCTCAGCAGCTTGTTGAGGTAGCCGCTCCAGTTGACCGCGACAGCAGCGGTAGACACCCCGTATTCCAGCAACAAGCAGGCTGCCACACCCATCGCAACGATCTCACCCAGCGTGGTGTACGCATAGGAGTACGACGAACCCGAAACCGGCACCGCGGAAGCCAATTCGGCGTAGCAGATGGCCGCGAGCCCAGCCGCGATGCCGGCGATGAGGAACGAAAGGATCACTCCCGGGCCGGCTTCCGGTACGGCCTGAGACATGACGAAGAAGATCCCAGTGCCGATCGTCGAACCAACCCCGAACATGGTCAGCTGGAACGTGCCGATACTTCGCTTGAGGTGGTCTGCAGCCCCGTATGCGACAAGTGCGCCGACAACCGGGCGGCGGCGCAGCATCTGCTGCGTCAGGCCGATCGACGTGGCTGGCAATTCGCCTCCTGCTACTGGATCAGCTGATTATGAGCCAGCCTCCCGCAACGCCGCAGCGAACTGATCGACAGCCCAGTCAATCTCTTCCAGGGTAACCACCAGGGGCGGAGCGAACCGCAGCGTCGAACCGTGAGTGTCTTTCACCAGTAGACCGCGGTCGGCCAACCGCAGGCTCATTTCCTTACCGGTGGCCAGCGAGGGATCGATGTCGACGCCGGCCCACAAGCCGAAACCGCGTACTGCCAGCACGCCGTCGCCGATCAATTCCCGCAGCCGCCGATGCAGGTGCGCGCCCAACTCAGCCGAACGGGCCTGGAACTCGCGGCGCGCCAGCATGGAAACCACCGTGGTGCCGATCGCGGCGGCCAGCGGGTTGCCTCCGAAAGTCGAGCCATGTTCGCCGGGATGCAGCACGCCCAGGATGTCGCGGTCGGCGACCACCGCCGACAGCGGAACCACGCCGCCGCCCAGCGCCTTACCCAACAGGTAGACATCCGGGACGACGCCCCACCGATCGCAGGCGAACGTGTAGCCGGTGCGAGCCAGTCCCGACTGGATTTCGTCGGCGATCATCAGCACGTTGTGCTCGCTGCACAGCGCACGGACGGTCGGCAGATAATCGTCGGGCGGGACGATGATGCCCGCCTCGCCCTGGATCGGCTCCAGCAGCACCGCGACAGTGTTGTCATCGACCGCCTGGGCCAGTGCCGCGGCGTCACCGAATGGCACCGAGCGGAATCCCGGCGTGAATGGTCCGAACCCGCTCCGCGCCGTCGGGTCCGAGGAGAAGCTGACGATGCTGATCGTGCGGCCATGGAAGTTGTTGTCGGCCACGATGATGTTCGCCTGTCCCGCGGGAACACCCTTGACGTCGGCGCCCCACTTGCGGGCGACTTTGAGACCACTTTCCACGGCTTCAGCACCGGAGTTCATCGGCAGCACCATGTCTTTACCGCACAACCGGGCAAGGCCGGCGCAGAACGGTCCGAGCTTGTCGGAATTGAATGCGCGGCTCACCAATGTGACGGTGTCAAGCTGGGCGTGGGCCGTCGCGGTGATTTCGGGATTGCGGTGACCGAAGTTCACCGCCGAGTAGGCGGCCAGGCAATCCAGGTAGCGCCGACCGTCGGCATCGGTGATCCACGCACCCTCGGCACTTGCCGCCACCACGGGCAGCGGCGAATAGTTATGCGCCGCATACCTTTCGACCAATGTGATCGCGGTCTTGGTCTCGTTAGCCGCGATCTTTTCCGATGTCAGGGCGTCGAGAATCGTCACGGGAATACCTCCAATGTGCAGCACTTGACGGAACCACCGCCCTTGAGCAGCTCGGACAGATCGACACCCACTGGCTCGAAGCCGGCTCCACGCAGCTGCATGGCGAAAGCTGTTGCTGCAGAAGGAAGCACAACGTGCAAGCCGTCAGAGACGACGTTGAGACCCAGCACGTACGCGTCGGCGCTCCCGACCACGATAGCATCCGGAAACAGCGCATGCAGTTGCTCCTGCGCTGCGGCGCTGAAGGCCGGCGGGTAAAACGCAATGGTGTGATCGTCGAGAACAGCCAGCGCGGTATCCAGGTGATAAAAACGCGGGTCCACCAGCTCCAGCGACACGACCGGCAGCCTGAGTGCCGCTGAGATTTCCGAGTGCGCACGCGGGTCGGTGCGAAAGCCATAGCCCGCCAACACCATTTCGCCGATCATGAGCAAGTCGCCCTGTCCCTCGTTGACGTGACGGGTGGACACGGGCCGATACCCGAGCGACGACATCCACTCGGCATAAGCGCGCGATTCGCCGGCACGCTCCGCGAAGCGAAACCTGGCGACGATTGCAACGTCTTGCGCGATCAACCCGCCATTGGCGGCGTAGACCATGTCCGGAAGCCCGGGCACGGGCTCGATCAAGTCCACCTGATGACCCAGCCGTAGGTAGGTCTGGTACAGACCCCGCCACTGCGCTTGTGCGAGGTCGACGTCCACCGGGGTGGTGACGTCCATCCACGGGTTGATCGCGTACTCGACAGCGAAGAAGGCCGGCGGGGTCATTGCGTACCGGCGAGTCCGGGGCGTGCGGCTGAACCTGGCAGGGCCGGACGCTTGTAACGCCGCAGGCGCTGGTGCGGCGACGTCGTAATCCGTCATGAATTAACGATATTTGGACGCCGTTAAACAATCAAACGATGATTCTTGCGTGTCTATAGACGATTTATTGCGCTATATTCGCTGTAATAACGATTTATTGTGGGTCATCGGAAAGGAATGTGATGGACCGCCTGGACGAGACCGACGAGCGCATCCTCGCCGAGCTGACCGAGCATGCGCGAGCCACCTTCGCCGAAATCGGCCAGAAGGTGAATTTGTCGGCACCGGCGGTGAAGCGTCGCGTCGACCGGATGCTCGACAACGGAGCGATCAAGGGTTTCACCACTGTCATCGACCGCAATGCGCTGGGCTGGAACACCGAGGCCTATGTCCAGGTGTTCTGCCACGGCAGGATTGCCCCCGATGAGCTGCGGGCGGCCTGGGTGGATATCCCCGAGGTGGTGAGCGCGGCGACGGTGACCGGCACGTCCGACGCGATGCTGCATGTTCTGGCCCGCGACATGCGGCATCTGGAGGCGGCACTGGAACGCATCCGGTCGAGTGCAGACGTCGAACGCAGCGAAAGCATCGTCGTGCTGTCGAATCTAATCGACCGCATACGGCCTCAGCGGCCGGTCAGCTGGCCGTCAGCGTCGGCGTAGCACACGCGCCAGCCTGGACGGTGGCGGGCTCGGTGGGCAGCGAGATGCATAGGGCCACGGCTTGTTTCGTTCGGGGACGGAACTGGCCCGGGCTCCTTTGAGCTGCATCCGCAGGTGCTGGCGCAGGTCGTGCAGATCCGGGTCCGTCCAACGGTTATTGGCTTCGATCGGGTCGGCGGTCAGGTCGTACAGTTCCCACTGGTCGTCGAGCGGAGATGTCCGGTAAGCCTCTCCCCCCAGCCCGTTGGCCGCCAGGTGACGCACTCCGGGTTCGGTCCAGGTGCTCGGATCGTCGAAAGCACGGACCAGCTTCCACAGGTGCGCGGCGCCGCCGGTCGCCGTCGCGTCCTCGACGCGGACCACGAGTCCCTCGAAATTGGAGGCGGTGTGGGCCGGAACTCGGATGCGCAGCGGCGCAGGCGGATTGACCGTCTGCTTCAGGCGGCGCCCCAGGCCCGAGGCGCTACTGTCACCTTCGAGCATGTTGTCGCGGGTCATCAGGTAGACGGCCCGCGTCTCGTCGGCCGGCGCACCGCACCCCCCGTCAATGACCGGCATGAGGTCCCGGCCGGGCAGCTCGTGCACTTCCGAGAACGACTCGGCCAACGTGGCGGCGACCTCCGCGACGTCGACGCCCGCGGCTGAAAGCAGTGTCGGGACCAGGTCGACATGTGACGTCGGCGCCGTGACGACGCGGGGCTCCGTCGAGCGCTCGCCGATGCGGGCGATCACGAAGGGAACGCGGGTGGCCTCGTCATAGAGGTTGAACCATTTCTGGTGCAGCCCGCCGTGGGCGCCCAGCAGATCGCCGTGATCGGCCGTACGCACCAGCACCGCATTGTCTGACCCACCCTCGGTGACGGCTCGTCTCACGCGGTCTATCGGTCCGTCCACCTCGGCGTGCAGCCGATAGTAGAGGTCGCGGTAGCGCTGCTCGTTGCGCTCGTAGGTCCGGCTGATTGCGGGCGCCGGGCCGTAGCCGGAGTAATAGGCCTCGCGAAATGCGATTTGCGCGGCCGGCTTAGTCGACAGGTCCTCCTCTGCGGTCGGGGCCGGGGGCACCGGAGGAGGATCGGTTGGTGACGGCTTTACCGGGCTTCGCCGCGCCCACACCGGGAACAGGACGATGTCGTGGGGGTTCACGAAGCTGGCGACCAGCAGGAACGGACGCAGCGCTTTCGCGTCGCCGGCGCGACGGCGGGCGTAACGGTCGGTGAGCCAGGCGACCACGCGGTCGGCGGTCAAGGGGTCGCGGCGAAGCCCGGCGTTGGCCAGAGCCGCCCCGTGCGGCTCCGGGCCCACCCATCCGGAAAAGCCGAACGGCCCCAGCGGATCGGCGTCCAGGTAGCGCTGCACCGCGGCAGGATCCACGACACCGTCATCGTCATTGGTCACCAACGGACCACCCGTCGCCGGGTCGGTGAGGTCGGCGTGCGAGATGTGCCACTTGCCGTCGTAGTGAGTGTCGTATCCGGCCGCGCGGAACCAGTTGCCCAGTGTGGGCACCTCGCCTTGGCGGAGCCAGCGCATGCGGGAATCGTCGGGTGTCTTTCCGATGCCGTCTGTCTGGGTGACGCCGTGCAGGTCGGGGTAGTGCCCGGTGAAAATCGTCGGGCGGCTTGGCACGCAGGCCAGCGAGCCGGTGTAATGCCGACCGAAACTGACGCCGTGCTCGTAAAACCACTTGCGGCCGGTCAGCGTTCGGTCGCGCCACGCTAGTAGGTCGAGATCCTCGTACGGCGGTATCGCGCGTTCCTCGTCGGTCATCACGATGACGATGTCGGGGCGATCAGACACGGGCATTCTCCAATCGATTCGCGAGCCCGGCAAGCATCACGTCGGACTGTCGCGCGAGGAAGCGACACAAGACGCGTTCGGCCAGCTTTTGCGTTGCGCGGGGCCCGATTTCGACCGTGCCGGCAAGCGTCACAACGGCCGACTCGCTGCCGGCCGCTTCCAGAGTCCAGCGGTTGGTCACCCTGCGCAGGCGGCTGGGCAAGCCTTCGATGTCGTAGGCAAGTGCGCGGGGCGGGTCGAACTCGGTGATGCGCTCGACGAGGGCGTCGCGTTTGACCTGGACTCGGCGCGCGGTGCCGACAACTCCTCCGTCAGGACCGGAAAACAGGATGCAGGAGTGATCGACATTGTCGGCCCACGAACTGATCGACCCGAAGTCCGCGAGGACATCCCAGATCTCTTGGGGGCGAGCAGCTATGGTGCGAGTGCGGTGAATGTCGGCCATCTGCTCAAACTACGCGGACGTCTAGAAAGTCGGGTGGAATATCGTATCGATCGCCACCGCGGCGGCACCGACCGCGATAGTAATCGCGAGGGTCACCCAGTCCGCCGGTTTCGGCCGCGCGGGAGCGGCAGAGAGCTGACCGGTGCCACCACGGGCGGTAATGGCGTCGCCCATCTCGTCAGCGCGCCGCAAAGTCACGACGATGGCAGCAGCGAGCAGGTCGATCAAGTCCCGGGCCTGCTGCCGGCCCCGGGCCTTACGACTCCGCGGTATATGGCTGGGACGCAGCCGACGGGCGGCGTAGAGCACCTGGAATTCCTCGATCAACATCGGGAAGGCGCGCAGCGCAAGAGCCAAGGCCACTGCCCATTCGTCAAGCGGGATCCGCAACGGTTTGAACGGCCGGCCCAAAGTCGCCAAGGCAGGCGCGATTTCGGCGACATTGGTGGTCCAGGACACCATCGCACCCAGCCCGAGTAGTACGACCGACAGCGTGGTGATCCTCAGGAAGTGCAACGCTCCGCCCAGTCCGATGTTGACGCCGCCCATCAAGATCGCCGGACTACCACCGGCCAGCGCCGCAGTCACAAAACCCAACGCGAGGAGGATCCACAGCCACCGCGGAACCGACGGCAGCACACCACGCGGAATGCGCGCAATCCAGACCGCCGGCAGCACCAGTGCCGCCACCAACCCAATCGTCACCCACCCGGGATAGAACGTCAGCAGCACCGAAACGCCGAAAACAACAAGCAGTTTGGTGCCGGCCCATAAGTCGTGGATGGTCGACCTCCCGGGCACCGGAACCAAGAGCACCACCGGACGAGAAGGGCGCCGGTTGGTACCGCGTGCCGGGGCCGAGGTTGTGGTCACGCTACACTTCCTGCCGCGGTGGTCGACACTGCTTCCAGCGCACCGTTGCGCAAATGCAGGGTCCGCGGGCAAACCTCTTCCAGCCCGACGAAGTCGTGCGAAATGACCACCATCGTCAGATCCTGCTCACGGCGCAGGTCCGCCAGCACGCGCAGCAGCCCACGCTGGCTGCCGGCGTCCAACCCCGCCAGCGGTTCGTCGAGAACCAACACCCGCGGCGAACATGCCAACAGTCCGGCCAGCACCACGCGGCGCATTTGTCCACCGCTGAGCTGGTCGATGCGCCGCTTGGCCAGCGTGGGGTCCAGTCCGACCGCGCCGAGCGCCGCGGCCACGCGGCCTTCGTCGCGGTGCGAAAAGCCCGCCACGGAGGCCACTTCCAGGTCGACGCGGCTGCGCATCAACTGCAGTCTGGCCGCCTGGAACGACAACGCCACCGCGCCGACGTGCTCATGGGCGGGCTCGCCGTCAATCAGGCAGGCGCCGGTGGTGGGAATCGTCAGCCCGGCCATGATCCACGCCAGCGTCGACTTACCCGAGCCGTTGCCGCCGTGGATCAAGACCCCGTCGCCCTGCTCCACCACGAAGCTGACATCGCGCAGGGCGGTCTTGGCCCACGGTGTGCCGCTGCCGTATTCATGCCCGACGCCCATGACTTCAATTACCGGCGTGTTCGAACCGCGATGGACCGCGATGGTCGGCATCGGCGTCGTCGCGGTCTCGACCATGCCGGTTTTGTCCGGTGAATCGCTGAGGTTGATGGTGCGGTCCGCGGACGCGGCCTCGTTGGCGAAGTGGGTGATGTGCACCAGCGCAGTCCGGTGCCGTTCGGGAAGATCGGACAGCACACCCAGCAGGTCGTCGCGGCCCCGCTGGTCAATCATGCTGGTGACCTCGTCGGCGATGAGCAGCGCCGGTTCCCGAGCGAGCGCCGCCGCCAGCGCGAGGCGCTGCAGTTCCCCGCCGGACAAACTTCCGGTGTCGCGTTCGGCCAGATCCTCGAGACCAACCTCGCACAGCAACCGGCTTACATCAATCTCGATGCCCGGCGGCAGCCCCCACACCACATCGTCGGCGACCCTGGTGCCCAGGACTTGGCTTTTCGGGTGCTGCAGGACAAGCGCCGTGCCACCCATCATGCCCAAACCCACCGCGCCTGCGCGGTGCACGGTACCCGACGTCGGTTCCCGGCCTGCCAGGATCAGCATCAACGTGGTCTTCCCGGACCCGTTGGCGCCGGTAACCGCGACGTGTTCCCCGACCCGCACGTCCAGGCTGACCTCGCGCAACGCGTCTTGGTCGGCGTGGGGATAGCGGAACCGCACCTTGTCCAACCGCACCGGCACCGGGCCGATCGCAGCATCCTGAGCCCCAGTGCCGTCCGGAGTGTCCAGTTTGTGCACATCGGGGATGTTGCGCATCCGCTTCAACAGACGGGAAAGCGCCCACCAACCGATCAACGACGAGATCATCGTCCCGTAGGTCACATAGCCGAACATCAGCCACGGCCAGTAATGCAGCCCATAGGCGAAGCACCGCTGCAAGTCGGCGCCGACCCCGTGCAGGTGCACCCGAGCCAGGAATGCAGCGACGCCGTCCACATTTGCGGCCAGTACCTGAAAAAACAAGTGCCGCAGCCGAGTCAGCACCGCCAACTGGCCGACCGTCAGGGCGGCGACGGCGACTCCGGCGATGAAGGACGAGACGAGCAGCGTTGGTGTGCCCCGGCCCTTGCGTTTGACGGACCCGGTCAGCCCGCCGATATAGGCGCAGTTCAGGACCGCCACGAAACTTCCCAGCCCGGCGATGAGAAAGGCAATCATCCCGGCAGCAACCGTCGCGGCGATCAGCACCCGAAGGCGGTAGCGATAGGCCAGCAGCCCCATGGGCACCGTGCCCAACAGCGCCAATCCCTGAGCGAACGGGATGACCACGGCGATGATCGCGATCACCGCGCAGAGTGCCCCCATGACCGAGGCCTGTGCCAATTCGACCGGTCGCAGCGATCGATCCCGATGGAGCCGAAGGCGGGGCGCGGTCACTTTACCGATTGTGCCAGGCTCAGACCCTAAGTTCTGGTAGCACGCATCCTTTACGGGTTTGCGCGTGACGGCGTCCGACGTTGGTCTCGCATAGCAAAGCTATGCAACCATGGGTACATGGACAAAGCCGTCGAGACCGCAAACATCGGGACCCAGCAGCTGGGAGCGGATCTGCTCGCCGTGGTCGCGCGGCTCAACCGGCTGGCCACCCAGCGCATCCAGATGCCCTTGCCTGCGGCGCAGGCCAGGTTGCTTGCCACTATCGAAGCCCACCGAGAAGCCCGAATCGGTGACCTGGCCGCCGTTGATCACTGCTCGCAACCGACCATGACCACGCAGGTGCGCCGACTCGAAGACGCCGGCCTCGTCACCCGAACGGTCGACCCCGGGGATGCCCGCGCCGTCCGAATCCGCATCACTGCCGACGGGAAGCGCACGCTCAACGCGGTGCGGGCCGACCGCGTTGCCGCGATAGAACCGCAATTAGCCCTGCTCGAGCCCGCGGACCGCCAGGTACTGACGGACGCCGTCGAGGTGTTGCGCCGGCTTCTCGACAATGCCTCGATTGCAGGCCGCCGCAACACACTGTGATCGGCGCGACGCTGTTGGATAGACCACCGGCGGGGGTAGACACTAATGAAAAGCTCCGGGGGCCAGTGCCTGACGGCGGGGATCAAAGTCTGAGGGCGGGGATCAATTCGAGCTGACCGGTGACGAAAGGTGGCGGCCATGCGGACCGATGCATTCGCCTCCCCGCTGACGGTATGGGTCGGGTCGATGAGATACGTCTTTGCCCCGGGCCGCGACGTGATTGTGGGCTACGGCCCAGGATCCGACATCGCCCTAGAACACCTGGGCAATCCCACTCCGCCACCACCAGCACCTCGTCCCTATGTGGTGCTGCGGTTCACTGGCACCCAGTGGGTCGCCATCGATCGAAGCCACAGCGGCATCTTCGTTGACGGCTCACGGGTGTCGACGGTCGAAATCCGCGACGGTCAGGCGATCACCATTGGAGATCAGCAGCGCGGTCCGCGGCTGGTGTTCCATATCGCGTCCCCAGCCGGCCCGCCCAGACAACCTCCCGGTCCACCGCCCGGGCCCCCTCACGGCCCGGCTTACCCACCGCCGAAATCCTCACAGTCTCCTGGTTTCCCGTCATCACCGCAGGCCCCAGCGCCGCCGCAGTCCCCGCTGCCTCCGCCTGTTGCGGCGCAGTCCGGCCGGCCGAACGATCCCGGCCTGCGAGCGCCGACGCAGCGGACCACGCAGCGAATGCGGGTGGCGCCAACCCAACCGCCCGCAGCCGAGCGACCTGTCCAACCCAACCGGCTGGGACCGGCGCCGGCGCCGGCTGTTCCGCCACTCCCGCCCGCAGCGCCCCCCGCCCAGCCACCCACAGCGCCGCCCTCGCGGCCGGCCCCCCGGCCTGCGACGCCGCCCGTCGCAGAAAATGAGCCGCCAAAGGGTCGCGGCCTGATCGAGCGGATGATCACGCGAAAACTGCGCGCCCCGCGCCCCTCCTTCCGCACCGGAGAAACGAACTCCACCTATCGCTTGCCGCTCAAACCCGGGGCGCGCACCACCGGGGTGGTCGCATACCAGCTGGGACTCACCGTCGGCGGGCACGAGATCCTCACGGATATCTCGTTCACAGCGCGTCCGGGCACGTTGACCGCAGTCATCGGACCGTCGGCCGCGCGCAACTCCGCGCTGCTCGGGCTGCTGGCCGGCACCAGGGAACTCAGCTCCGGCCGCGCCACCGTGGACGGCCACGACGTACACGCCGAGCCTGAGTCGATGCGCACACGCATCGGGATAGTGCCGCGCGACGAGCGTCTTCACCGGCAACTCACCGTCGAACAGGCCTTGGAATACGCCGCCGAACTGCGCCTGCCGCCAGAAACCTCAGCGCAGCACCGCCACCGTGTGGTGAACCAGGTTCTCGAAGAGCTCGAGCTGGCGCCGCACCGCGCCACCCGGATCAGCAAACTCTCGCCTGAGGTGCGCCGGTGCGCAGCGATGGCAATCGAGCTCATTAGCAGACCGACCCTCCTCGTAGTTGACCAGCCGAACGCCGGTCTGGATGCGGCGCAACAAAGTCACGTGATGGCGGTCCTGCGGCGCCAGGCCGACATTGGTTGTGTCGTCGTGGTGGCTATGTCATCGCAAACCGCGCTGGCCAACCTCAATATGTGCGACCAGGTACTGCTGCTCACCTCTGCCGGCACCATGGCTTTTCTCGGCACGCCCCTGCAGGTGGAGTCCGCGATGGGCACCGCCGACTGGTCGAAAGTCCTCGCGCAGGTGAGTGCCGATCCCGAAGGAGCCCACCGCGCCTTTCGAGCGCGCCCCCTTGCATCGGCGTTGACCGCACCGCCAGAGGTCGCCGCACCGGGGCCGCTTCCCGCCGAGCTCCCCATGAAGCGGCAAATCCGGTTGCTGGCCCGTCGCGAGGTTCGCCTGCTCTTCGCCGACCGCTTCTACTTTTTCTTCTTGGCGATTCTGCCGTTCGTGTTGGCGGCGCTGATACTGCTGATTCCCGGGGATTCAGGCCTGGACCGGCCGAGTGCGGGCAGCACTAACCTGCACGAAGCCATCGAGATCCTGGCCGCACTCAACATCGCCGCGGTCATCATCGGCACCACGCTGACCATCCGCGCCCTGGTTGGGGAGCGCCGCGCTTTCCGGCGCGAGCAGGCTATCGGACTGTCGGCATCGGCCTACCTGGCCGCCAAGATCATTGTGTTCGGCCTGGCCGCGGCCATCCTGACGGGCATCTTGTTCACCATCGTCATGGCCGTCAAGGGGGGGCCGGTGCATGGCGCCGTCTTACTGCACAACGCCCCGGTCGAGCTGTACGTAAGCGTGGCCGCCACGGCCGTCGTTTCCGTGGTGCTCGGGCTCGCACTATCGACGCTGGGCAAGTCCCTGCGGGAGGTCCTGCCGCTGCTCGTGCCGGTGATTCTGGCATCGCTGCTGTTCAACGGCAGCCTGGTTCCGTTGGTGAACAAGTGGGTCATCCAGCAGATCTCCTGGCTCGTCCCGGCCCAGTGGGGCTTCGCCGCCTCGGCGTCCACCGTTGATCTGCGCAGGGTCGACACGTTGGCCGCCAACGCCGAGATGTGGACTCACTACAGCGGCTGGTGGGTGTTCGACCTGACGATGCTTGTGCTCTTCGGCGCAATAGCGGGCGGGTTGACCTGGTATCGGTTGCGTCCGCCGGAACACACAACCCGTGACCAGTCTTCACATCGCGAACAGCAGGAACTGAGTGACCTGACTGGGTGAGAAATTATTGTCGCTGACCAGCACCACCGATTCGCGACCGTCGGGCAGTTTCGGTCCCAGCGTGATGCCCTCAACGTTGTCTAGCGGCGACAATCCGGGTGTCGCAGATAAATCGACCGCCAGGGATTTGCGCATCGTGGTCAGCGTCGTGTGCTTCATCGACGGCATAGCCAACACGTCGGTCGCTGCACCGATCTCGGCTCGGTAAATCCGTACGGCCGGGTGTTCGGCAGCGGACCGTTCCACCACCAGGAACGTCGTGTCCGACAGCGCGACGAGATCCGAGACACCGTTGAGGTCGGCGGGCGGTGCGGGTGGCTCCATCGGGTAGGCGTATTGGGCGGTGGGCACCCCGGTAGCAACATCGAATTTGGTGATCCGGGTTAGTACGCCAAGGCCGTCGTCGCTGGCTGGTCCGTCGTTGTAACCGGGGCCCTCCATCGCGGCGAACAGCGACTGGCCGTCCGGTGTCAGCGCCAATCCCTCCAGCGCCCGGTTCCGGCGCGGCCCAGTGTGCTGCGCGGACATCGCCAGATTGGGCGGCAAGGTGAACTGGCCCAGGTAGACACCGTCAAGCCCGGCGGCCCGGACCCACGGGTCTAGCAAGACCGGCCCCGCGGTGAGCCGCTCCCCTTCGGAGGACCAATACAACCGCTGCCGGCGGGGATCAAACGCGATGCCCTCCGGGTCGGGGGGAACGAACGGCGGTGTGGTGTTCGGTGTGAGTGGCCGAAACGGCTGACCGTCCCGGTCCAGCAGCGGATGGGTGCCGGTGAATGTGACGTCGTCAATACCTTTGTCGGACACGGACAACCGCACGGTGTAGAAGCGGGCAGGGTTTTTCCGGGAACGGTCATCGCTGATGACGTAATACAGCTGACGGCCCGGGTCATAGCTGAGCGCCGACAAACCGCCGATGGCCGTACCGTCAAAAGTGGCACCGAACGGGATTTGCGACTGACCGAGATAAGTCAACATCGGCTGCGCCCCGGTCGCCGGAGCGGGAGGGCGCACCGGGGCACATCCGGCTGAGGACAGGGCGAGGCATAGGCAGCTCACCGCGAGCACGTGCATCACGCATAGCCGGCGGCGACGACGCCGAAAAGCAACTGCCGCAACGCGGTCCACCACACCGGTTCGTGGGTGAATCGGGCGCTCGAGCCGCCTGCGGTCAGCAGCCCGCCGCACCGCACGCGGGCTCCGTCGCCAATGACCCATACCCCAGACGGTAGGGGAAGACAAGAACGTGGCTACGCCGGCCGACGACGGCTTCCCGGACGCGTCCACGCCGACAGCCAGCAGGCGTTTCACGCGGTGCCGCCAGCCATGCCGTCGTTGTTGTTCCCGCGACGCGAGCCGCAGGTTACGGTCGGGTTATGGCGCCGGACATGACTACTACTGCCGGACAGCTGCGCAACGCATTGGACGGGCGTTGGCGTGACGTGAAGAACCAGCTGCGAGCCACGCTGACCGAGGACGTGTTCCGCCCGCACTACACCCCGAACACGGTGATCGCCCGCACCAAGGTGGCCGAGCAAATGAGGATCATGGCCGCGTTCGGCGCCGCTGCCGACAATTTCCGCAAGGAGCATGGCGGCACCGGTGACATCGGTGCGGCGATCACGATGATCGAGATGCTCGCGATGTCGGACCTGTCGCTGATGGTGAAGGCAGGAGTGCAGTGGGGGCTGTTCGGCGGTGCCGTCGAGAACCTGGGCACCGAGCGTCACCACGAGGCCTACGTGAAGAAGATCATCAATCTTGAGTTGCGCGGTTGTTTCGCGATGACCGAGACCGGACATGGCAGCGACGTTGAGTCGCTGGAGACCACCGCGACCTACGACCCGGAGACGCAAGCGTTCATCATCGACTCCCCTACCCCGACGGCGCGCAAAGACTACATCGGCGGAGCCGCCGAAACTGCCGGCATAGCGGCGGTTTTCGCCCAACTGATCACCACGGAAAACGGCGAGCCGGTCAACCACGGCGTGCACTGCTTTATGGTCCCAATCCGCGACGCCGACGGCAATGACCTACCCGGGGTGACGACGTCGGACTGCGAATACAAGGGCGGCCTGCCCGGTGTCGACAACGGCCGCATCGTGTTCGACCATGTCCGCATCCCGCGGGTGAACCTGCTGAACAAGTACGGCGACGTCGCGCCGGACGGCACGTACAGTTCGCCGGTCGAAAACCCCAACCGCCGGTTCTTCACGATGCTGGGCACACTGGTCCGCGGCCGGATTACCGTGGGCGGCAGCGCGGGCGCCGCCGCTCGCGTTGCGCTGGACATTGCCACTCGATATGCGTTGCAGCGCAAGCAATTCAGCGCCCCCGATGAGGACGCCGAGGTGCTGGTCATGGACTACCTGGTGCATCAGCGCCGGCTGTTTCCGTTGATCGCAAAGTCGTACGCGCTGCAGTTCGCCCAGAACGAGCTGGTCAGCAAGTGCCACGACGTTCAGACAGCGGACGCGCCCGACGCCGAGGAACAGCGCGAATTGGAGGCCCGTGCCGCCGGCCTGAAAGCGGCCAACACGTGGCACGCGAGCCGCGCCATTCAAGAGGCCCGCGAAGCCTGCGGCGGCGCGGGCTATATGGCCGAAAACCGGCTGGTCGCGCTGCGCGGTGACACGGACGTGTTCACCACCTTCGAGGGCGACAACCATGTGCTGACTCAATTGGTGGCCAAGGAGCTGCTGACGGCTTACGCCGACGACATCCGCAGCATGAGCCCGGTCGAGTGGGTGCGCTTTGCGGCCAGCACCGTCAGCGAGCGCGTCGTCAAACGCACTGCGGCAGAAACCATTATCCAGACGATCGTGGACGCCCGGCAGGACAGCGAGGAAGAGGGCAGCCTGTTCAACCGCGGCACGCAGATCAAGATGTTCGAGGACCGCGAAGAGTATCTGCTGGCGTCCGTCGCGCGCCGCCTGCAGGCCAAATCCAAAGAGATGTCGGAATTCGACGCGTTCAACGCGGTGCAAGACCACGTGCTGCATGCGGCGACCGCGCACATCGACCGGGTGGTGCTCGAAGCGTTCGTCGCCGGCATCGACGCTTGCCCAGACGAGGAGGCCCGAGAGCTGCTAGGGATCGTGTGCGATCTGTATGCGCTGTCGGTGATCGAGGAAGACAAGGCGTGGTACATCGAGCATCGATACCTATCCACCGAGCGAGCCAAAGCTGTCACCCGGGGCATTAACGATCGGTGCCGGGCACTGCGCCCGCACGCGAAAACGCTGGTCGACGGTTTCGGGATTCCAGAGCCGCTGCGTTACGCCGAGATGCTGCACCCCGAGAACTTGTTGGACGCAGTCACGGGCTGACCGGCTGCTCGGCAACTACCTCCAAGCTCGGCGGCGTCGATGTCTGGGAAGCCGCCTGCTGCGGCCGCACATACTTGGCCCAAGTCAAGATCGCAGCGCCGACGTAGCAGATCATGAAGACCCAGAATGCCGGCGTTTCGGTGCCGACGCTGTTATAGGACTGCCGCAGGGCCAAGTTAATCCCCACGCCGCCTAGCGCGCCAAACGAGCCGGCGAACCCGATCAACGCTCCAGACCTGACACGCGCCCAGTGGCGGCGTTCGGTGTCACTGAGGTCCAGCGCGAGGCTGCGCTCCGCGAAGACTGAAGGGATCAGCTTGAACACCGACCCCTTACCCATGCCGCAGAAGATGAACAGCGCAATGAACCCGACGACGTAGCCGACCATCGTGAAGACCGTCACGGGGCCGCCGGGGGCGCGAGTGAGGTCGTCGTGGGTGCTGACGGCGACCAGGAACCCGCCGGCCACGATCATGGCGGTCACGAGGGCTAGGGTGACGCGGCCGCCACCGAAACGGTCGCCCAACCTGCCGCCGATCACCCGCGCCACCGATCCCAGCAGCGGCCCGGTGAAGGCGATTTCAGCGGCGTGCAGCGAGGCCTGCCCGTGGCTTTGCCCGCTGGCCACAAAGTTGTGCTGCAGCACCTGTCCGAAGGCGAACGCGAAACCGATGAACGAGCCGGAGGCACACATATAGAGGAACGAGATTGCCCACGTATCGGGCACCGAAAGAATGGAGCGCACGTGGGCCACCTCGATGAAGTGATCGAGGTTATCCATGAACAGGGCCGCGCCGACACCGACGACGGCCAGCAGCACCAGATAAACTGCGCATACCCAATACGGTGCCTCGTGGCCTGCGGTGGCCAGCACGACCAGTCCGACCGCCTGGATACCCGCCGCGCCAAGATTTCCGATCCCGCCAGTGAGACCCAGCGCCAAGCCCTTGCGCCGCTGAGGGAAGAAGGACTCGACGTTGGCCAGCGAGGCGGAGTAATTGCCGCCGCCCAATCCGGTCAACGCCGCGCACACCAGATATGGCCACAACGGCAGACCGGGGTGGGCCAGCAGCACCATGGCTCCCACGGTGGGGATCAGCAGCACAAACGACGACAACACAGCCCAGTTACGGCCGCCGAATCTGGCGGTGGCCATTGCGTAGGGGATGCGCACAAGCGCGCCGACCAGGGCTGCGGTGGCACCCACCAGCAGCTTGTCGCCGGTCGAAAAACCGTAGACGGACTGCGGCATGAACAGCACCATCACCGACCAGAGGTACCAGATCGAAAAGGCGACGTGCATGGTCGCGATCGACCAGATCAGATTGCGACGGGCGATGACCTTGTTGCCGTTCTCCCATGCCACGTGATCCTCTGGGTTCCAATGCGATATGCGGCGTGCACGCCCCATAAGTCTCCTTGCCTTTCACGCCTATTGTTCTGGACGTTGGTCTTCGAAACACCCTCAGCGGCAGTGCATCCGGCATTCGATGGTGGCCGGACCGCAGTACGGACTCAATCACCAGCGGTGGAGCTGCTCGGCGCCCCGACGTGTACGCCGTTGTACGTTCCGTTCAGCGACCGCGTTGGCGACGGTGCTAGCCGCGTGGTTTCCCGGCACTGGTTATCAAGAATGACAGCACTTTCCTGGTAATCGCGTATCCCGAGGTTGGAGTCTGCTGAATAAAAGCTGTGAAGTCGGCAATGTGGCGCTCACTTTTGGCGACAATTCGATGTGAGGCTCGATTGAAGAACACGCCGTATTTGTTAGACGCCGGCTCTGCAATTTTTACAAGACGGACAGTAAATTCAGGTTTATGGCTGCGGCACCGACCAGACCTGCCCGCCGTCTCAGCCCGGTAGCGCATCGGCGGGAACATCAGTCGCTGCCAGTGTGATCATTTTGCTACACCACGTTATTGATTCGGAATCGTGCCGAGCGCTTGCAGCCTGCCATCCGATCCGATCTGAAACTTCACCGTGCCGACGCCGGTGGGACAGCACGGCTGATCGTTGCCCACCCGCCAGTGGTACTGAACCGTCACGGTGTCATCGGAGGGCGGCAGCACGGTGATATACGGCCTTGGGTTCGGGGTGGGCGTACCCAGCGGGGTGTTGTGGTCGAAAAACAATAGCTCCTGGGGAGTCGACTCGCTGGCAATGGTCGGGATGATCTGCACCCAGTACAAACGGCATTTCTTGGTATGTCCCCGAGCGATTTCGACCCAGTTCGTGCCCGGGATCGCGATGGGAACCGAGGCGATGGCCTGCCGCACCGTGTCGGGTGTCGGCCCGTCGGATTCCTTGCAGCTGTCAGGTCGGCTCGGCGGTGGTGTCGGCGACTTCCCGCCACAACCGGAGGCCAGCAAAATCAGCAGGATCACAATCAGCCGACGCACGCGGTGAGCTTAGCGAAGACTGTGAATGTCCCATTTGTTTGGTCACAGACCCGGCTCTCGGGGGCGGGGCTCGCGCTGTCACGGGCAGTGTGGTGCGGAGTTTACGGGTCGACGATGACCTGCGATCACCCAGGCCGACTGCAGTTTTTCGGCGCACCTCACCAATGCTGCACGCCCGTTGCGAGGAAGCCGCAAAACGTCGGAAACATCGGATACCCGATGGTGAAACATTCTTGCCGCACGATTCAGTGCGAATGTCTTTGCGCATTGAGGGAGGGACGTAGGCGTGGCCAGGGAGTCCATCGCGCCCGATAAGGACGCCCTGGCGTTCTCCCAGGACCAGCGCGACAAGGTGTACGTGCAGCACCTGATGCAACAACGCGGCGCCTGGCTGTGGCGCTGGTTGCAGGACGGCGCGCAACTGTACGTCTGCGGTAACGCCGACCCCATGGCCAAAGACGTCGACCGCGCACTCTGCGAAATCGCGGCAGAACACGGCAACCTCGACCCGGACGCGGCGAAGGCCTGCGTCCAGTCGTTGAGCACCGACAAGCGCTACCACCGCGACGTCTACTAGCGCTTCTGCGCTTCCGCCAGACCCGTAATACGGCGGAAACGTAGTGCACCCGCTGCTGAAACATCTCTCTCGCACCATTCACTCATTAGGTTGCGTACCCGAAGGAGTGACGTAAGCGTGGCTCAGGAGTGTGACGGGCCCGATACGGCCATGAAGACCGTCTGCCCACTGAAGTGCCGGCTGCGGCATGGCGCTGCAGGTGACAACCCATCCAGTGACCAGGCGACGCCACGTGACCAAGTCGACTGGGCAGGGTTGCCCATCGACCTGGACTTGGTGTTCTCCAGGAAGCAGCGTGACAAGGTCTACGTGCAGCACCTGAAGCGCAAGCGGGAGACCCAGCTCGGGCGCAGGTTGCACGACGACGCACAGCTGTGCGCCCGCGGTAACGACTGTCCCATAGCTAAAGACGGTGACCGCGCATTCCGCGAGATCGCGGCCGAAAACCGCGACCTCGACCCGGACGCGACCAAGGCCTACGTCCAGTCGTTGAGCTCCGACAAGCGCTACTACCGCGACGTCTCTTAGATATCCGCGTTGACTTCGGCGCCGGCGTCGTCTTAAACGACGATCGGCGACCTGCGCGGAATTGACCAGCGGTTCACCCGGTTCACTTGTAGGTGGAGGCAAAGCTCCGGGACGAGGTCAAAGCGCAGGTGAGCCAGATCGCCATACAGGACGAATGTCCTATAGTGGGGCTATGCAACAGGCCACGCAGCCGCGCTTTGTCCTTACGCGCCGCGCCACCGTGGACTGTTGTTGTCGTTGTTGTTGATTTCCTGACGCCTTCCGACGCTCAAGTACGTGTGGCGCCAGACGCGGGCAGTACACCAGTACGCCGGGGCGGCACCAAGACGGGCGCTACTCACAAGCCTTCAGGAAGATCAACACCGATGATCGTTTTGTCCACACCGAACCGGGCCGTAGCGCAGCCCGCAACTCGCCGTCGCAAATTCATGCCACCTGACCATGCCCACAGACGCGGCCATCAAATTCGACAGCAGCTGCCAGGCCGACGAGTCCTGTTCCGACGTTCTTGAGGAAGACAGATGAGCATTGCCGAAGACGTCACACAGTTAATCGGAAATACGCCACTAGTCCGGCTGCACCGAGTCACTGAAGGCGCCGTCGCCGACGTCGTCGCCAAGCTGGAATTCTTCAACCCGGCGAATAGTGTGAAGGACCGTATCGGGGTGGCCATGATCGATGCGGCCGAGCAGGCGGGCCTGATCAAGCCCGACACGATCATCCTCGAACCGACGAGCGGGAACACGGGTATCGCACTGGCGATGGTGTGCGCAGCACGAGGCTACCGATGCGTGCTGACCATGCCCGAGACGATGAGCATCGAGCGGCGGATGCTACTACGTGCCTACGGTGCCGAAATCGTCCTGACACCGGGTGCCGACGGCATGCCGGGCGCCATCGCCAAGGCCGAGGAATTAGCCAAGACCGACCAACGGTATTTCGTGCCGCAGCAATTCGAGAATCCGGCTAATCCGGCGATGCACCGCGCAACCACCGCGGAGGAGGTATGGCGCGACACCGACGGGAAGGTCGACATCTTCGTGGCCGGAGTGGGTACCGGCGGCACCCTCACCGGTGTCGCTCAAGTCATCAAGCAACGCAAGCCGTCGGCGCAATTCGTCGCGGTGGAGCCGTCCGCGTCACCGGTGCTGTCCGGCGGTCAGAAGGGACCGCACCCTATCCAGGGCATCGGTGCCGGGTTCGTCCCGCCGGTGCTCGATGAGGATCTGGTCGACGAGGTCATCACCGTCAGCAATGAAGAGGCGCTCACCTTGGCCCGGCGGCTGGCTACAGAGGAGGGATTGCTGGTCGGCATCTCCTCGGGTGCGGCCGCGGTAGCTGCCCTGCAGGTGGCCCGCCGCCCCGAGAATGCCGGCAAGCTCGTCGTTGTGCTGCTGCCCGACAACGGCGAGCGGTATCTGAGCACGCCGCTCTTCGCCGACGTGGTGGACTAGCCATGCTCGCGGCCATACGGCGTGACATCAAGGCGGCCAAGCAGCGGGATCCGGCCGCCCCCACCACGCTGGAGGTGATCTTCGCCTACCCGGGCGTGCACGCCATCTGGGGTCACCGGATCAGCCACTGGCTGTGGAACCGCGGCGCAAGAGTGACCGCGCGGACGTTCGCCGAACTCACCCGCATCCTGACCGGAGTCGACATCCATCCCGGTGCCATCCTCGGCTCCGGCCTCTTCATCGACCACGCGACCGGCGTGGTGATCGGCGAGACGGCGGAGGTGGGTGACGACGTCATGATGTACCACGGCGTCACCCTCGGCGGCAGTGGCTCCGATACCGGAAAACGCCACCCCACCGTCGGCGACCGCGTGACCATCGGCGCCGGAGCGAAGATTCTCGGCGCGATCAAGATCGGCGACGACAGCCGCATCGGCGCCAACGCCGTGGTGGTCAAGTCGGTCCCGTCCAGCGCTGTCGTCATCGGGGTTCCCGGGCAGGTCATCAGTCGCCACGGCCGAAGCAGTCCGGACGACTCGATGATGCCCGACCTCGTCGGCGTCAGTCTGCAGTCCCTACTCACCAGGGTGGCCAAGCTGGAGGCTGCGAGCGACGGCCAGCAATCCGGCCGTGTGATCCGTCCGCCCGAAGCCGGGGTTTGGCACGGCGAGGACTTCTCCATCTGAGGTTGTTGGGTGGCGGGAACGCGGGGCCGTGCTCGTGGCCTTCGGATGCTCTTCAAGGTGCCTTCACCTCGATCGGCGCTACCGTGACCTAAGGCGCCAAGTCACCCACGGAGGTTGTGATGAGCGATCCCTGCACGCCGCGGGTCCCGGCGGCGTTGTCCGCGCCGAGCCTGAATCGAGGAGTCGGCTTCACGCACGAACAGCGGCGGCAGTTGGGGCTGACGGGACGGCTTCCGTCGGCGGTGCTCACGCTCGATGAGCAAGCTGATCGCGTGTGGCATCAATTGCAAAGCCTCGCAACGGATCTGGGGCGCAATTTGCTTCTGGAGCAGTTACACTACCGCCACGAACTGTTGTACTTCAAGGTGCTGGAAGACCATCTGCCCGAACTGATGCCGGTGGTCTACACGCCGACAGTCGGTGAGGCCATTCAACGCTTCTCCGATGAATACCGCGGGCAGCGAGGACTTTTTCTGAGCATCGACGAGCCGGACGAAATCGAAGAAGCCTTCGAGACTTTCGGGCTGAAACCCGACGATGTCGACCTCATCGTGTGCACCGACGCCGAAGCGATCCTGGGCATCGGCGACTGGGGCGTGGGCGGCATCCAAATCGCCGTGGGGAAGCTGGCGCTTTACACCGCCGGCGGCGGCATCGATCCCCGCCGCTGCATCGCGGTGTCGCTCGACGTAGGCACCGATAACGAACAGCTGCTGCAGGACCCGTTCTATCTGGGCAATCGTCACGCGCGGCGCCGCGGTGACGAATACGACGAGTTCGTCAAGCGCTACATCGAGACCGCTCACCGGCTGTTTCCGCACGCAATCCTGCATTTCGAGGACTTCGGGCCGGCCAACGCGCGGAAAATCCTGCAGACCTACGGCGACCAGTACTGCGTGTTCAACGACGACGTCCAGGGAACCGGCGCGGTGGTGGTGGCGGCGGTGTACGGCGGCTGCCATCTCACCGGCATCCCGCTGCGCGACCAGAAAATGATTGTCTTCGGAGCCGGGACCGCCGGCATCGGGGTCGCCGATCAAATCCGGGACGCCATGGTCGCCGACGGCGCGACCGTCGAACAAGCCACGTCGCAGATCTGGCCGATCGACAAGCAGGGCCTGCTGTTCGACGACATGGACGACCTGCGGGATTTCCAAGTGCCCTACGCCAAGAACCGCGACCGGCTGGGCGTGGCCGCCGGAGAACGGGTCGGACTGGTCGACGCGATCAAACTCGCGTCACCCACCATTCTGTTGGGCTCCTCAGCGGTCTTCGGCGCGTTCACCCAACAGGTCGTCGAGGCGATGACGGCATCCTGCGAGCGCCCGATGATCTTCCCGCTGTCCAACCCGACCTCCCGCATGGAAGCCATGCCGAGCGACGTGCTCGAGTGGTCCAACGGCCGGGCGCTGCTGACGACCGGCAGTCCGGTCGCCCCCGTCGACTACGACGGCACCACCTGCACCATCGGTCAGGCCAACAACGTGCTGGTGTTCCCCGGAATCGGACTGGGCATCATCGTTGCCGGTGCCCGGCTGGTCACCAGGGGAATGCTGCAGGCGGCGGCGAAAGCCCTTGTGCAGCAGACGAGTCCGAAGGATCCCGGAGATTCGCTGTTGCCTGATGTGCAGAACTTGCGCGCCATCTCGACAGCGGTCGCCGAAGCTGTCTATCACGCGGCCGTCGACGACGGGGTGGCCACCAAGACGCATGGCGATGTGCGGCAAGCTGTCCTCGACACCGTATGGACACCGGCGTACGACTAGGAAACCAACCGGAGTCGCGATCTAACGATTGCCATTAGATGCCGCTAACTATCGGCGCTTTTCGGTCATCGGCGAAGATTAAGCGGCTGGACCGACCGCGCGCTCCGATGCGATAACTACGCGCTCAAACAAAGCTTTTTCCCAGCTTTCGCTATATCTTCATATTTGTGCGGCTTTGGACCCGCACACTGGCGGCATCGTCAACGCCAAGAAGAAAGAAAGCGCATCAAATGGTCTCACCTCGCTGGCTGGCCAGACTGATCGTCCCCATTATGGCTGGCGCTGCCCTGGTTACTAGCGCTGCGATTGCGACTGCCGATGCCGCTGATGACGCATACCTCGCTCAACTGCGCGCCCTCGGCTTCACTTGGCCGCCGGACCACGCCGCCGCCCTCACCGGGATGGGGCGCCTCATCTGCGACGATCTCGAGTGGGGTTGGTCGTATGACCGGATTGCCCAGGAAATCCACGCCACCTTGGACCCGAGAAACGTTACGTTCGGAGAGGTCGGATCCATGGTGAGCCTCGCACATTCGACCTATTGCCCCAACCAGCGGTGCTGGACCGATCACTGCTGAGCGGTCCCCTTGAGTCGCTGGTGAACCTCGTCCACCATCCCCCAGGGCCACGGCGTTAAGCAACGTCTGCGGGTCTGAAAATGCGGCTTTTACCTGCTCCCCCGGGAGGACTCGAACCTCCAACCCTTCGGTTAACAGCCGAACGCTCTGCCAATTGAGCTACAGGGGACTAACCCGATCGCGGGACGACTCTAGCGTACTGGCATAACCGGACCCAACTAGAGGGACCACGACATCGTGGTGCCGAGATCGTGGGCTTAACCCGGCAGCGCGCGCATGCACCCGGTCGCGTGAGGCAGGATGGAGCCATCGATCGTCGGGAGGAACGCTTTGATCGGGTATGTCGTGGTGCTTGGACTGGGTTACGTGCTGGGCTCGAAAGCCGGGCGACGCCGATACGAGCAGATCGCTGGGACCTATCGCGCCCTGACCAGCAGTCCCGTAGCCAAGTCGATGATCGAAGGGGGGCGCCGCAAGATCGCGGATCGGATTTCACCCGACACCGGGTTTGTGACCCTCGCCGAGATCGACGATCAAACGGCCATTATGGAGCGCGATGTCGAGCGGCCGGGCGATGAAGCCCTTACACCGTCAAATCGTCGCCGCTAGCCTGCTCCAACAGGCTGCGCCGGTAGGCCTCCATGGCGACCAGGTCGCCGAACAACGCGTGATATTCGTCGCCCTGCTCGATCGGTGACATGCGTTGCAACTTCGACTTCACCTCGGCGATCTGCCGGCCCATCCACACCTCCTGCAGCCGAGCCAGCACGCCGGCGATATAGCGCGGCAGCTTCTCGTCGTCGACCTGAACGGCCTCCACTCCCAGCTCGCTGATCAGTCCCGCCGTCGGGGCCGACGAGGTCTGCTGGCGCACCGCATCGATCCACTGCGCCCCGGTGACACCGGTCGATGTACCACCGGCCGCTTCGATGGCCGCGCGGACGGCCGCGTATCCGGGGTGAGTGAAGCTCTCAACGGTCAGCGTGTCGAATACCGGCCCGGCCAAGGCCGGGTACTGCAACGCCGACTTGAGCGCCTCGCGCTGTGGCCACAGGGTTGGGTCACGCGGGTCTGGACGAGTGGCGGCGGGTTCGGCCGGGGCCGCACTACCGGGCTGCTGCGTGACGCGGCGGGGCGCAGTTGATCCGGAGCCGCCCCGGACCGGGGCCTTGGCCGCTTTCGCCTGGCTACGCACCCGGTCGATGACTTGTGCAACATTGTCCCAGCCAACCCAGCCGGCGAGCTGGCGGGCGTACTCGTCGCGCAGAGTGGGGTCCTTGATCTGGCCCACCATGGGCACGCAGCGACGTAGCGCGCCGACCCTGCCCTCGGCGTTGTCCAGGTCCATCTCAGCCAGCGCGGTGCGTATCGCGAACTCGAACAACGGGGTTCGCCGCGCCACCAGGTCGCGCAGCGCGCCGTCGCCGGACTTCAGCCGTAGGTCGCAGGGATCCATGCCATCCGGGGCGACCGCGACAAAGGACTGCCCGGCCAGGTTCTGCTCGCCGCCGAAGGCCTTGAGTGCGGCGGCGCGGCCGGCCGCGTCGCCGTCGAAAACGTAGATCAGTTCGCCGCGAAAGAAGCTGTCGTCCATCATTAGTCGGCGCAGCATCGCCAGATGCTCGTCACCGAACGCGGTGCCGCACGACGCAACGGCGGTGGTGACTCCGGCCAGATGCATCGCCATCACGTCGGTGTAGCCCTCGACGACTACCGCCTGGTGCCCTTTGGCGATGTCGCGTTTGGCCAAATCGATGCCGAACATCACCGACGACTTCTTGTACAGCAGCGTCTCGGGCGTATTGACGTATTTGGCTTCCATCGGATCATCGTCGAACAGCCGCCGAGCGCCGAAACCAATCACTTCGCCGGCCGATGTGCGGATGGGCCACAGCAGCCGCCGGTGGAAACGGTCTATCGGGCCGCGGCGCCCCTGCCGCGACAAGCCGGCCGCCTCCAGCTCTTTGAACTCGAAACCCTTGCGCTGCAGATGCTTTGTCAGTGAGTCCCAGCCGGACGGTGCGAACCCGCAGCCGAAATGATGGGCCGCCTCGGCGTCGAAGTTCCGCTCGGTCAGATACCGCCGGGCCGGTGCCGCCTCGTCGGATTCCAGTGCCGCCGCATAGAACTCCGCGGCGGCCGCGTTGGCAGCGATGAGCCTGCTGCGACTACCGCGATCGCGCTGCACGCTGGTCGCCGAGCCTGTGTAACTGATGGTGTGGCCGACCCGGTCGGCGAGCAGTTCAAGGGCCTCCACGAAGGTGACGTGTTCGATTTTCTGGACGAATGCGTACACGTCGCCGCCTTCACCACAGCCGAAGCAGTGGAAGTGGCCGTGGTTGGGGCGGACATGAAACGACGGTGACTTTTCGTCGTGAAACGGACACAGGCCCTTGAGCGAATCGGCCCCGGCGCGCCGCAATTGGACGTAATCGCCGACGACGTCCTCGATGCGGACCCGCTCGCGGATGGCGGCGATATCGCGATCGGGAATCCGGCCCCGCCCCGCAGGGCGGCCTGCATCCTCCCCCGCACGCGGGCGCTGCCCCCACGAACCTGCCGGCCTTGACATCGACTCAGTCTAAAGCGCCGAGTGGGGTGGCTAGCCGGTACCGATGACGCCGCATGCGACCCGCTCCATCGCTTGGTCGCTGTATTGGGCGCCGTGCAGCATCAACGCCGTCTTGTCGCCTGCCAGCAGCTCGTCCCTGGTAAACGCATCGGTGGTAGTCACCAGGTAGGCCGACCCGTCCTGGCGCACCTCGAGCGACGTCAGGTCGCCGCTTTCGGGTTTCCCGGTATGTCCAGGTGCCTGATAGTGCTCGCCGGCGGACAAGAAGTTGCCGGGCGGACCGCCGGTGGGGGCAACCGAGTTGGGCTCACACTTGCCGATTTGGTGGACGTGCATGGCGTGGAAGCCGGGCGTCAGGATGCCGGGGGCGACCGTCTTGACGGTGACCGTGACGTAGCCGTCGGTGAAATCGAACGTCGCCGTGGCTACCGACCGGCCGTCAGGCGTCTTCATTTGCGCGGTGAGCGATTCGCCACCGGGCGCCGGGCTGGCCGGCGCTGACGACGTCGGCGCGGCGCTCTTCACCGGAGGGATAGTGCCCGGCTGGCTGCTCGGGTGCTCAGGTGAACTGCAGGCGGTCACGGCGACGACCCAGAGCCCCACCAAGAGGGTGGCACTGCCGCTGAATTTCATCATGTCGGGCAGCCTAGCCCGCGACGGCGACGCAGCTGCGCTTGCGGGCCGACGCGCGACACTAGCGGCTAAAGATTGGCCTCACGGGCGTCGATACGCTCCAGCCGACCCTCGGTATAGGAGGCGATCTGATCGACGATGACGCGTAACCGGGCGTGGTCGTCGGCCGCGGTGGTGAACGCCGCCGCAAAGATCGGATCGAGCGTCCCGGGTGCCCCGGAATACAGCCACTGCGCCACCCGGTGGATACGTTCGCGCTGCCGGGCCTGGGTTTCCCGATGCTGCGGATCGGACATGATGAATTGCAACGCCAGGATTTTCAGCAAGGCGACCTCGGCGCGCACCAAATCGGGTACCTGCAAGTCGGCCCGGTAACGCACCAGCGGCCCGGGACCGGCCGCCGCGCGCGTGGTGGCGATGGCGGCCGAGGCGAACCTGCCCACCAATTCACTGGTCAATCGCTTGAGCGCGACTGATGCTGCAAGCGTGGCGTCGTACTTGCCGACCGCGGCGACCACCGGCAGACCCGAGAGCCGTCGAGCGGCCGCCATGAAGTCATCGGCACTCACCCGCGAGTATTCGCTCTCCCCCAGTCTGGCCAGCGCGGCCGCCTCGTCGTCGTCTGCGAGCACGCGCAGATCGATGCGTTGCGAAACGACGCCGTCCTCGACGTCGTGCACCGAATATGCGACATCGTCGGCCCAGTCCATCACCTGTGCTTCCAGGCACATCCGATCTTTTGGTGCGCCTGCGCGAACCCAGGTCGCCGGCTCGCGGTCCTCGTCGTAAAAGCCAAACTTGAGTCGCCCTTTCCCGCGGGTCCACGGATACTTGGTGACCGCGTCCAAGGATGCGCGCGTCAGGTTCAGTCCCGCGCTATTGCCTTGCGCGTCAAGCACTTTGGGCTCGAGACTGGTCAAGATCCGGAAATTTTGAGCATTGCCCTCGAAACCACCGTACCTGGCTGCGACCTCATTGAGCGCGCGCTCGCCGTTGTGCCCGTAAGGCGGGTGCCCGATGTCGTGGGCCAGACCGGCCAGCTCGACCAGGTCGAGGTCGCAGCTCAGCCCGATCGCCATTCCCCGCCCGATCTGGGCGACTTCCAGCGAGTGCGTCAGCCGGGTGCGCGGGGTGTCACCTTCACGGGGTCCGACGACCTGCGTCTTGTCGGCCAGCCGGCGCAGTGCGGCGCTGTGCAATACCCGGGCCCGGTCCCGGGCGAAGTCGGTACGGTGCTGACCTTCCGTACCCGGCAGACCCGCAGTCTTCGGTGCTTCGCGTACCCGCCGCTCACGGTCGAAGTCGTCGTAGGGGTCTTGCTGATTCGTGATCACCGACGCACAGTCTGCCAGGGAATCCCGGGCGAGGTCCGGCTCTGCCTTAGGCCCTCTGGCGTGCGATCGTCGCGGGGCTAAATTGACGTCATGCGCACTGCTCGCCTGCTCGGCGTGATCGGAACGATCCTCACCCTGGGACTGCTGCTGGCACCTCCGGCCAGCGCACAACCACCGTTCCGGCTGGCGGATTACGTCACCGACAACGCGGGAGTCCTGTCGGACTCCGGTCGCGCCGCGGTCACATCGGCGGTCGACAAGCTATACACCGATCGCCACATCCGGCTCTGGGTGGTCTACGTCGACAACTTCTCCGGGCAGAGCGCGGTGAACTGGGCACAGCGCACGTTCCGCTCCAGCGACCTGGGTGACTACGACGCACTGCTGGCCGTCGCGCCCACCAGCCGTGCATACGCCTTCCTGGTGCCGTCCACGGTCAAGAGCGTCAACGCAAATCAGGTCGACGAGCTGCGGCGCAACAAGATCGAACCCGCCCTGCGCAACGGCGACTGGAGCGGTGCCGCAGTCGCGGCGGCCAACGGGCTCAACCCGTCGCCCAGTTCGTCAGGCCGGGTGATACTGCTGTTCGCGCTGGCGGGCATCGCCATCGCGGTGGTAATCCTGCTGTTGGTCATGCGCTACCGCCGCCGGCGCCAGCTCGCCGCCGATTTGGCCGCGGCGCGACGCGTCGACCCCACCGACGCCAACGCGCTGGCCGCCGTGCCGCTGCAGGCCCTCGACGACCTATCTCGCTCGATGGTGGTCGACGTCGACAACGCATTGCGCACCAGCTCCAACGAACTCGACCTGGCGGTCGCCGAATTCGGCGAAGAGCGGACCCAGCCGTTTAGCCAGGCGGTGAACAACGCCAAAGCGGCTCTGTCCCAGGCGTTCACCGTGCGTCAACAACTTGACGACAACACGCCAGAGACCCCAGCGCAGCGCCGCGAGCTGCTCACCCAGGTGATCGTGTCGGCAGCGCGCGCCGACCGCGAACTGGAGTCGCAGACCGAGGCGTTCGAGAAACTGCGTGATTTGGTCATCAACGCTCCTTCGCGGCTCGACGCGCTGACCCAGCGGTACGTGGAACTCACCACCCGCATAGCCCCGGCAGAACAGCGGATGGCCGAGCTGCATAACGAATTCGACGCTGCCGCACTGACTTCGGTGTCCGGCAATGTCACGGCCGCCAAGGAGCGGCTGGCGTTCGCCGACCGCAATATCAGCACCGCCCGTGAACTGGCCGCCCAGGCTGTCAGTGGACAGCAGGCCGGTTTGGTGGATGCCGTGCGTGCCGCCGAGTCAGCGCTCGGGCAAGCACGCGCGCTGCTCGACGCGGTGGACAACGCGGCCAGCGACATCCGGCACGCCGTTGAGCAGCTGCCATCGGTCGTGGCTGACATTCAGACGAGCATCACGCGCGCCGACGAGTTACTGCAGAAATCACAGACCACCAAATCTGCGCACACCGGCGAACTGATCGCAGCCCGCGACGCGGCCGCCAGAGCCGTCGACAGCGCCCGCGGCGGTACCTCCGCCGATCCGCTGGGCGCGTTTGGCCAGCTGACCAAGGCCAATGCCGACCTCAACCGGCGATTGGCCACACTGGCCCAAGAGCAGGCCACCACCGAGCAGCTCAGCCGGTCACTCGAGCAGGCATTGTTCACCGCGGCGTCACGGGTGCGTGCGGTCTCCGACTACATCGACACGCGTCGGGGCAGTATCGGCCCCGAAGCCCGGACCCGGCTCGCCGAAGCAAAAAGGCACCTCCAGGCCGCGAGGGACAAGAGATCGACCAACCTGAGCGAAGCGATCGCCCACGCCAATGCGGCCTCGACACTGGCCGCCAACGCGCAGGCGCTGGCTAATGACGACGTGCGATCGGCTCAGCGCACCTACCCGCGCCGCGGGGGCAATGACACGGGCGCGATGCTCGGCGGAATCATCATCGGTGACCTCCTCAGTGGAGGCATGCGAGGCGGATTCGGCGGTTGGAGCCCGACATCGTTCGGTGGCTCGTCCGGGGGCTCATCGGACGGCGGCTTCATGGGTGGCGGCGGCCGATTCTGAGCCGCTCACCTGCCGACCTGCGATCAGCAACCGCCCCGGACACCGGGTACCCGGGGTGTGGGCATGCGCTATCGACGGTTGAGTCGGCGCACCGGATACCAGCGCGCCGCCGCGAACCGATCGTTCTTTAGGCCTTTAGGCCCAGCTGGAGCCGACGGCGCTGTCGGTGCTGGCCATGTTGCTGCCGGCGGTCTGCACCTTTTGCCCGTGGGCGTTGGCCTGCTCGTAGATCACCTGGAAGTTGCGACCCAACTGGGTGATGAACTCCTGGCACGCCACCGAACCGGCACCGCCCCAGAAGTCACCCGCAGCAAGCACATCGCGAACGATGGCCTGGTGCTCGGCCTCCAACGAGGCGGCCTGGGCGCGGATCAGGGCGCCGTGGGCATCCACATCGCCGAACTGGTAATTGATGGTCATTGTTTAGCTCCGTTTGAAAGTGTTGGACGGCCGCGGTTTTCGGCTGCTAGCTGCCGAGGATGTGCATGGAGGCCTGCTCTTGCTGCTCGTAGTTGTTGGCGTCGCGGATCAGACCGTCCCGCACTCCGTGCAGCATGTTGACGATGTTGCGAAACGCTTGATTCATCTGACCCATGGTGTCGTACGAGGTGGCCTGGGCCTGCCCGCTCCAGCTGGCGCCGGCGATGTTCATCGAGGAAGCCCACATCTTGCGGGCCTCGTCCTCCACCGTCTGGGCGTGCACCTCAAAGCGGCCCGCCATCGCCCGCATCTCGTGCGGGTCGGTCATGAAACGTGTTGCCATGGTGGCTATCTCCTATTGGACCGATTACCTGGACTTGTCATAAGGATTGACGTGTTGATCGCCGGCTGCCGGGATCATGGGAGCCGCCGATCAGGTGTGAAACCCGGCCGTCTTCCCCCCTCTCTCAACCGGCCGCCGGTGAATGCGGTATCACGCTGCCAGTGCGCGGTATGTCGAAGCGAGGTTCGGCTTCGCCTTCCCAGCCGCTCCGCTCATTCCACTCGGTGGTAGCGCCCGCGGCCGCCGCTGGATTCGGCCCGTCGCTCGCCTCATCACCGGCACCGGCGCCCACTTCGGACTTGGGCGCCCAATGGTCATAGTCGTCCGGAGGAACAGCCACGCCCCACATGAGCGGTACCGACAAGCCGCCCAGCATTCCCGACTCACCCCGAAGCGCCGACACCGTATCGTCTGGCAACGGCGGACCAAGAGGCAAAAGCATGATGTCCCCTTCCACAGCCGATCTGTATGACATTCGGACGCTGTGGCGAACCCAATAACACCTAGCACTGCACATCGTAGGTCAAAACCGAGGACAAGATCCCGGGATTACCGATTTTTCTTATTTCAAAGCCGGCAACCGGCCGGGATTGGAAGCCATGACCGGATCCGCGGTCATGGCTGCTGAGCGTTGCGCTGTGTGATCGGACCATGCAGTCGATCCGTGCTTCGATATCTGCTCCCGTTGTGCGGGCAGAAATCAACAGTCATTGCAGCACAACGTATTTACAATGATCACTGGCCCATGAATCAGACGGAAGGTTCCAGATTCGGGCCGAGAAGTCCTCGGGCCAGGCCGCCCGCCCCCACCCGGCTCGTCGCCGTCCTGCCTAGCTCTTTGGAGCATCAAGCCCGGATCATTGAGGGTTCTGCGATATGACACGACAGATGAATTTGCGCTTTGCGGATACAAAATTCTCGCCGAGTAGCCACCACGCAACCAAAATTCCGGCCACGCGCCGCGACGTATCACGCACGCGGGCCACTACAGCAGCAGCACCGCCGCCCTATCCGCCCTGGGTTCGCGGCACCACTCTGGGCCGAGACTGCACCACATGCGGATTCTCCCCGCCGCGGCGCGTCATCTCTTCGGGCATGCCGCCCTGGGCGCCCCGACCACCCATCGCCATAGGCGTCGTCTGCATAGCACCGGTGGGTCCAGCCGCTCCCGCCGTCGTGACCGTGGTCGGCATTCCGCTACCCACGCCCGACATCACGGGACTCGCCAGGTAAGCCGGCATCGGCATCGACCCTTGCCACGTCGGCGGCACCGAAATCGCCCCCACCAACCGCGCCATGCCCAAACCCGCCGGCGCGGCGCCTAGCCCTCCCAGCGGCTGGCAGCCCATAGACGGTGCCGCCAGCGACGTTCGGGGCCTCCGCGGCCAGCTTTGTGACACCAGCCAGCGCTGGAGTCGCATGCCCAGCACCTTGGGCCGGCACCATCATCGGCGACATCAGCGCGCTCGCCGGATACATTCCGAACTGGGCCACTGACATCACTGTCGACACCGGCGCCGCCGAGACCAGCGACGACACCGACGACAGCGCAGGAGCAATTGCCCCAACGGACGACTGCACCGTCGAAGCCAATGCGGCCCCGAATGCCGACACCGCCCCGGGAGCCTGCGACACCAGATCCGTCAGCGGCGTGGTCACCAACCCAACCAAGCCCGCCAGACTCGCCGGCGGAGCGCTGAACGTCGGCAATGTCGCCGCCACCGAGCTCGCCCCGGCGTGATAGCCCACCATCGCGGCCACATCCTGGACCCACATCTCCAGATACTCGAGCTCAGTCATCGCGATCGCCGGCGTGTTCTGACCTAAGAAGTTCGTCGCGATTAACGACATCAACCGGACACGATTCGCGTACACCGCCGGGGTAGGCACGGTCGCCACGAACGCAGATTCAAACGCCGTCGCCGCCGCGCGAGCCTGAGCGGCCGCAGCCTCGGCTTGCTCCGCCGCCCCGCTCAACCATTGCACATACGGCGTCGCCGCCGTTGCCATCGACACCGACGCCGGACCCGACCACGCACCACTGGTCAACTCCGAAATCACCGATTTAAACGACGACGCCGCACCCCACAAATCCGCCGCCAACCCGTCCCAGGCAGTTGCCGCCGTTAACAATGGGCCGGACCCTGCGCCACCAAACATCAACGCCGAGTTGATCTCGGGGGGAAAGAACAAAAAGGCAGGAATCATCACAACCCCAACCAACCGACCGCGTCAACGCTCCTACAACCACACAACCCAACCACCCACCGCGGCGACTAGCTACGTGCCCACCTCCAGGGCTGGGTCGTAAGGCAATCGCACTTCGAACATCCGGTCTTTTGTTTAAATCTTATCCCCAACGCGGCAGGAGGGGCGCACGAATTTTCTTCGCCGGTTACCAGACACCTGTCCAGACAATGTAAAGACCAAGCGGTACTGGAGCAGATCAGCAGCCCTTGAGCCGCGCAGCCAGATAATCGGCGACGGTATTCATCGCGACCCGCTCCTGTGTCATGTCGTCGCGCTGGCGCACGGTGACGGCGTTGTCCTCGAGCGAGTCGAAATCCACCGTCACACAGAAAGGCGTCCCGACCTCGTCCTGGCGTCGGTAGCGTCGCCCGATGGCGCCGGCGTCGTCGAATTCGATGTTCCAGCATTTGCGCAATTCAGCAGCCAAGTCACGAGCCTTGGGACTCAAGTCGGCGTGCCGAGACAGTGGCAGCACCGCGGCCTTGACCGGCGCCAGCCGGGGGTCCAGCTGAAGCACCGTGCGCTTGTCGATCCCGCCCTTGGCGTTCGGGGCTTCGTCCTCGGTGTAGGCATCGATCAAGAACGCCATGAACGACCGGGTCAGACCGGCTGCCGGTTCGATGGCATACGGGACGTACCGGGTGTCGGTGACCTGGTCGTAGAACGACAGGTCGACGCCGGAATGCTTTGCGTGCGTGGATAAGTCGAAGTCGGTTCGGTTGGCGACACCTTCCAGCTCTCCCCACGGGTTGCCGGCGAAGCCGAACTCGTACTCGATGTCGACGGTGCGGTCGGAGTAGTGCGAGAGCTTGTCCGGAGGATGCTCGAACAATCGCAGGTTCTCCGGATTGATACCCAGCTCGACATACCATTGCAGCCGGGTGTCGATCCAATACTGATGCCATTCCTTGGCGGTCGACGGCTCGACGAAGAACTCCATTTCCATTTGCTCAAACTCGCGGGTCCGGAAAATGAAGTTGCCCGGGGTGATCTCGTTGCGAAAACTCTTGCCGATCTGGCCGATACCGAACGGCGGCTTGCGGCGAGCGGTCGTCACCACGTTGGCAAAGTTGATGAAGATGCCCTGCGCGGTCTCCGGACGTAGATAGTGCAAGCCCTCCTCGGTCTCGATGGGTCCGAGGTACGTCTTGAGCATCATGTTGAACTCGCGCGGCTCGGTCCACTGCCCGGGCTCGCCGGTGTCCGGGTCGCGGATGTCGGCCAGCCCGTTGGGCGGCGGCTGCCCGTGTTTGGCTTCGTAGGCCTCGATGAGATGGTCGGCGCGGTAGCGCTTGTGGGTGATCAACGACTCGACCAGCGGGTCGTGGAAGACCTCGACGTGGCCCGAGGCCACCCACACCTGCCGCGGCAGGATGATCGACGAATCGATTCCCACGACGTCTTCGCGCCCGGTCACCACCGAGCGCCACCACTGCCGTTTGATGTTCTCTTTGAGTTCCACCCCCAACGGTCCAAAGTCCCACGCGGATTTCGTGCCGCCGTAGATCTCCCCCGAGGGATAAACAAAACCGCGCCGTTTGGCCAGGTTGACGATGGTGTCGATGACGGACGCCACGGGGTGGTGCACTCCCTTTCCAGGTCTGGGCGGATGCGCGCGGCGGTCAACCGCTGTGCGCGAAGCATCAGTCATGGTAGCGATCGGCGCCGCGGTCTTTGACATGCGTCATCATGCATGTGACAGTGGAAGGCAGCCGATCGCTATTCCTAGCGGCGGGCACTTCCCGCTACCTGGCACTTCTCGAGGTGATGACTCTCTCCCATGGTGACGTCCCCCTCAACGCCGGCCACTGCCGATGGCGACATGGAATCGGACCTGAGCGTGGTTGCCCACGAGCACAGCGGAGCTGGGGCCGGTGCGCACTCCGCGTTGGCCGAATTCCCCGTCCCGCCGCCGCGGGAAATCCTCGACGCCGCCGGCGAGTTGTTGCGTGCGCTGGCCGCACCCGTGCGGATTGCCATCGTGCTGCAATTGCGTGAGTCTCACCGCTGCGTGCACGAGCTGGTCGACGCACTCGGCGTGCCGCAGCCGCTGGTCAGCCAGCACTTGAAAATCCTCAAGGCGGCCGGCGTTGTCGCCGGCGAGCGATCCGGCCGCGAAGTGCTTTACCGGCTTGCTGACCACCACCTTGCGCACATCGTCGTGGACGCGGTCGCCCACGCCAGCGAGGACACACCGTGACCCCCGCCGGCGACGATGCAGTGGGGGCACCGCCCGCTTGCGGGGGAGAGCGGCGCCTATGACCGGCGCCAGCGTCCGGTCCACCCGTCAGCGGGCGGCGATTTCCACACTGTTGGAGACACTCGACGAGTTCCGCTCGGCCCAGGAGTTGCACGACGAGCTACGCCGCCGCGGGGAGAACATTGGGCTGACCACCGTCTACCGGACGCTGCAGTCAATGGCAGCGGCGGGAATGGTCGACACGCTGCGCACGGACACCGGTGAGTCGGTCTACCGCAGCTGCTCGGAGCACCACCACCACCATCTGGTGTGCCGCAGCTGCGGTTCCACCATCGAAGTGGGCGACCATGAGGTCGAGCAGTGGGCGGCGGAAGTGGCCGCCAAACATGGCTTTTCCGACGTCAGCCACACCATCGAGATCTTCGGCACCTGCTCGGCATGCAGGTCCTAGCGAGGGATCGGCGCACACCGCAGCACTCGAGATCGACGGTACCGCGACGTCCTCCTCAAACTTTTGCGCGCTGCCGTCAATTTCGACGTCAGGCGGATCACGACGTCAGCTTGCGGCGAACTTCGGCGCCCGTATCGAGCACCAGCAGGACCAGGGTGCGCAGAGCGTCGTCGGTCAGGCCGCTACCGGGAAAGTTGTAGCGCAGCATCACGTCCGCGGTTTTGGATGCGCTCTTGCCGGAATTGCGCTGCACGGCTTTCTCATTGACCTTCTCGACCAGCAACACGCTGCCGAAGTTGCTGTCGCGAGCCTGCTTGGCCACCTGGTCGCTGATCTTCTTGGTCAGCGGCAGATCCCACGCCAATATCTGGGTCAGCGACACCAGGTCCAAACCCTCGGCAATGTTCACCACCCGCAACGACGCAATGGTGCCCTCTTGACGCACCGTCAGCGCGCCGTCGGGTTCTTCCTCGACTGGAAGGACCTCGGCGAGCATCGATGCCAGGCGCTCCTGCAGGGATGGCACTAGGCGCTCCCGAACCTTCGATTGCGGGAGGCGTATTCCTCGCAGGCCGCCCACAAGTCGCGGCGGTCGTAGTCGGGCCACAGCTTGTCGGAAAAGATGTACTCGGCATACGCCGCCTGCCACAACATGAAATTGCTGGCCCGCTGCTCCCCCGAGGTCCGCAGGAAAAGATCCACATCGGGGATGTCGGGCCGCTGCAGGTGACGGGAGATCGTCGACTCGGTGATTCGCTCCGGATTGAGCTTGCCGGCCGCGGCTAAACGAGCGATATCCCTTGTAGCTTCGGCGATTTCGGCGCGACCGCCGTAGTTGACACAGTAGTTGACCGTAATGACGTCGTTACCCTCGGTCATGGCCTCGGCGATCGCCAATTCATGGATGACACTGCGCCACAGGCGTGGTCGTGAACCCACCCACCGGATCCGGACCCCCATCGCCTTGAGATTCTCACGGCGCCGTCGCACGACGTCACGGTTGAAACCCATGAGGAAGCGCACTTCTTCAGGAGAGCGCTTCCAGTTCTCCGTGGAGAAAGCGTAGAGACTCAGCCACTCGATCCCGAGTTCAATTGCACCGCAAACGATGTCAATCACCACCGCCTCACCCATCCTGTGGCCCTCCACCCGTGGCAGTCCGCGTTGGGTGGCCCAGCGACCATTGCCGTCCATCACGATGGCGACGTGAAGAGGCAACCGATCGGCGGCGATAAGGGGTGCGGCTGCTTTCGAAATGTGCTGCGGTGGCCGGCACGGGGCACCGTCGGCGGACGGCGGCAGTTCAGGAAAGGCAACTGGCCAGGTCGACTTATCAGGAAAGACCGGGTAGTCGTCGGGTGCGGCAGGCAGCTGCGGGAAGTCGGCCGGAGCCGGCGTGCGCTCGGCCTTCCGGCCGGAGCCGCCGACCCGGACCTTAGCCACAGTCCGCATCCTGCCCGGTCAGAGCTGCGCGCCGTTCGGCGATTGTGCGGTCGACGTGATACGTCCGTTCCACCAATGGCAAGGTTTTGAGCTGCCGTTCCAGATGCCACTGCAGGTGCGCAGCCACCAATCCGCTGGCGTAGCTGCGGTGCGATTGCGGCGCCTTTTCGGCGAACTCCCAATCACCGTCGTGCAGCGCGGACATCAGATCCAGCACACCCGGCGGCGGTGTCGTCGAACCGGCCGGGCGGCAGTGTGTGCAGACGCTGCCCCCGGCGCCGACATGAAACGCCCGATGCGGACCAGGCGTGGCACAACGAGCGCACTCGGTCAGCGCCGGTGCCCATCCGGCAATGCCCATGGCGCGCAGCAGATAGGCGTCCAGCAGCAGGTCCCGGGACCGGCGGCCGTCGGCCACCGCCCGCAACGCACTCACCGTGAGCCGGTGCAGGGCCGGGACGGGTGCGCGCTCCTCACCGGCGAGGCGTTCGGCGGTTTCCAGCATCGCGCAGCCACAGGTGTAGCGGCCGTAGTCGCCGACGATGTCGGTGGCGAACGCGTCAATCGAGACGACCTGGGTGACGATGTCGAGGTTGCGGCCGGGGTGCAGTTGCGCGTCGATGTGCGAGAACGGCTCCAGTCGCGCGCCGAATTTGCTACGGGTGCGACGAACGCCTTTGGCTACCGCACGAATCAGCCCGTGATCGTGGGTCAGCAGGGTTACGATCCGGTCGGCTTCGCCGAGCTTGTGCTGACGTAGCACCACCGCCCGATCCCGATACAGCCGCATCACAACAGTTTCGCACCCCACCGCGACATCGGGAGTATCCGCGCCGATAGTCTCCTAACCCGTGGTTGGCGCTTCTGGGTCCGGTTCTGGGCCCACTTCCGGATCCGGCAGCCAGCGCCTGCCCACGCTGACTGACCTGCTATATCAGCTGGCCAGCAGGGCCGTGACAGCCGACACACTGGTGCGCCGTTCCCTGCACGCCATCAACGCCAGCCAGTCCACATTGAATGCCTTTCGGGTGGTGCTCACCGAGTCCGCGCTGGCCGATGCGGCCGAGGCCGACCGGCGACGGGCGGCCGGGGACACGGCGCCGTTGCTGGGCATCCCGATCGCGGTCAAAGACGACGTCGACGTTGCCGGAGTGCCCACTGCCTTCGGTACCCAGGGATACGTTCGGCCCGCGACCCACGATGCCGAGGTGGTTCGCCGTCTCAAGGCGGCCGGCGCGGTGATCGTCGGCAAAACGAACACCTGCGAACTGGGCCAGTGGCCGTTCACCAGCGGGGCGGGATTCGGACACACCCACAATCCCTGGTCGCGTCGGCACACCCCGGGCGGGTCGTCGGGCGGTAGCGCGGTTGCGGTGGCCGCGGGCCTGGTCACCGCGGCTATCGGATCCGATGGTGCCGGTAACATCCGTGTCCCCGCCGCGTGGACGCATTTGGTGGGCATCAAGCCGCAGCGTGGCCGCATCTCCACCTGGCCGTTGCCCGAGGCGTTCAATGGCCTGACGGTCAATGGCGTGTTGGCCCGCACCGTGGCCGACGCGGCGTTGGTGCTCGACGCTGCGTCCGGAAATGTCGAGGGCGACCGGCATAAACCGCCGCCGGTGAAGGTATCCGATTACGTCGGCATTGCGCCCGGCCTGCTGAACATCGCGCTCTCGACCCGGTTCCCCTACAGCGGCTTTCGCGCCAAGTTGCACCCGGAGATCTTGGCCGCGACGCGAGCGGTGGGCAAACAACTCGAGCTGCTCGGCCATAGCGTGGTGCCGGGCAACCCGGACTACGGCATGCGGTTGTCGTGGGACTTTCTCGCCCGGTCCTCCGCGGGCCTGCGGGACTGGGAGGAGCGGCTGGGCGACGGCGTCACCCTGGATCCTCGCACCGTGTCCAATCTGCGCATGGGACATGTGCTGGGGCAGGCGATTCTGCGCAGCGCGCGCCTCCACGAAACCGCCGACCAGCGCCGGGTGAGCTCGATCTTCGACATCGTCGATGTGGTGGTGGCACCGACGACTGCGCAACCGCCGCCGTTCGCGCACTCCTTCGATCGATTGGGCAGCTACGGAACCAACCGGGCCTCGATCGCGGCGTGCCCGGTGACGTGGCCGTGGAACGTGCTGGGCTGGCCGTCCATCAACGTACCGGCGGGGTTCACCTCCGAAGGCCTGCCGATCGGTGTGCAGCTGATGGGTCCAGCGAATAGCGAGGGCATGCTGATTTCACTGGCCGCCGAGCTGGAGGCCGTCTGCGGATGGGCGACCAAGCAGCCGAAAGTGTGGTGGAACCAAAGAACCGACACTCCGCCGGTGCCCGGCGCACCTCCGCCGAGAAGGTGAGGTCGTTGCCCGAGCCCGGCGGTGCGCCGTTGCGGCTCAACATGTTCGGGTGAGCGGCATGGCGTTTGCCGATGCCGACACCGGGTAGTTGACCGCACTGAAACGATCGGCTCAGGACGACCCGGACCTCGACGCGGTTGCGCGAAATCAATTCGGCTGGGAACGCCTTTTCAGCCCGCGCAGGGTCTCGACGAGCTCCCTGCTGCTCGGCGTGTTTAGCCAGATCTTCCGGCGAGCCGGGGTAGTCGAAACCGGACAAACACTTCTGAACTTCAGTCATTTGGAATGGCATGCCGTGCTGCCTACCCGCTAGGGCAGAAAAACGTCACGCTGGCCGGGCGCGTTAAAACCCTAGTCGGCCTAGCTGTTTAGGGTCGCTCTGCCAGTTTTTGGCGACCTTGACGCGCAGGTCGAGGTAGATCTTGGTGCCCAGCAGCTTTTCGATCTGGCCGCGTGCCGCGGTGCCCACCTCACGCAGCCGGGCGCCACCCTTGCCGATGATGATTCCCTTCTGGCTGTCCCGCTCGACGTAGAGCACTGCGTGCACGTCGATCAGGTCGTCGCGCCCTTCCCGCGGGCTGACCTCGTCAATGACCACCGCCAACGAATGCGGCAGCTCGTCGCGGACTCCTTCGAGGGCGGCCTCGCGGATGAGCTCGGCCATCAGAACCTCCTCGGGTTCGTCGGTCAACTCGCCGTCGGGGTAGTACGCCGGGCCGACGGGCAACGCCGCGGCCAGCACGTCGATCAGCACGTCGACCCGGTCCCCGGTTACCGCCGACACCGGGACGATCTCGGCCGCGTCGCCGACCAGCTCACTGACCGCGAGCAGCTGCGCGGCCACCCGGTCTTTGGGCACTTTGTCGATCTTGGTGACGATGGCGACCAGCGTCGTCTTCGGCGCCGTCGAACGAATCTGCTCGACGATCCACCTGTCCCCCGGACCGATCGCCTCGTCGGCCGGAATACACAGGCCGATCACGTCGACTTCGGCGTAGGTGTCGCGCACCAAGTCGTTGAGCCGCTTGCCCAGCAGAGTGCGCGGCCGGTGCAGGCCCGGCGTGTCGACCAGAATGATCTGGAAGTTCTCCCGGTGCACGATCCCGCGGATGGCGTGCCGGGTGGTCTGCGGCCGCATCGAAGTGATCGCGACCTTGGTCCCGACCAGCGCGTTGGTCAATGTCGACTTGCCGGTGTTCGGCCGGCCGACCAAACACACGAAGCCCGAATGGAATTCAGACATGGCGCCCGCCGACGATGCGCGCCGTGCAACGGCGCACGGGGGTCCCTGCCACTTGCGGGGGCGAGTCGGGCAATCGGATCCCGCCGGTCGCCGAGCGTGCACTCAGTGCGACTCTTGGCCTGATTGTTCGTCGTGATTTCACGCTCGGCGTCATAGCAAGTTCCCGGCCCGGTCGGTGACGATCACCACCGCCGTCGGCGACAGCTCGCGAACCGCGGCCACCGCCGCCTGCAAGCCGGTCGACTCCAGCGTCACCAAGGTCACGGGCGCAGCGGCATGCGTGCGGCCGTCGACATCGCGCACCGCGGCACCGCTATCGGCATCGGCGCGAGCCATCGCGGCCCGGGCCAGCACCACCAGCTTGGCGTCCTCGGCATCCAGCTGCTCAGCCATGATGCTCGGCTTCCCTGCTCTTGGACCCACCCGAACCGTCGGGTTCGACCGGGCTCAGCAGAACGGTGCCAATCCGTACCCGCCCCCGGTGATCGGTGCCGCCCTCGGCGTGTAGCCGCAAACCGTGCGATATCACCTCGGCACCCGGCAGCGGAACCCGGCCCAATTCCAGGGCGAGCAGGCCGCCCACGGTATCGACGTCGAGATCCTCATCGAATTCGACACCGTACAGCTCGCCGAGGTCTTCGATCGGAAGCCGCGCGGAGACCCGGAAACGCTTGTCTCCCAAGACTTCTACCGGCGCCGTCTCGGCCTGGTCGTACTCGTCGGCGATCTCGCCGACGATTTCTTCCAGCACGTCTTCGATACTGACCAAGCCGGCTATCGCGCCGTACTCGTCGACGAGAAGAGCCATGTGGTTGCGGTCGCGCTGCATTTCGCGCAGCAGCGTATCCAACGGCTTGGAGTCCGGGACGAACACCGCTGGACGCATCACCTGCGCCACGGTAGTGGCCCGCCCGCCGTCGCCCGATAGAAACGTCTGCTCGACAAGGTCTTTCAGGTACACGACCCCGACGACGTCGTCGACATTCTCGCCGATGACCGGGATACGGGAATGCCCGCTGCGCGCGGCCAGGTTTATCGCTTGGCTGGCAAGTTTGTCGCTTTCGATCCAGATCATCTCGGTGCGCGGCACCATCACTTCACGGGCCGGTGTGTCACCGAGTTCGAAGACGGACTGGATCATCCGACGTTCGTCAGCGGCGACCACGCCGCGCTGCTGGGCCAGGTCGACAACTTCGCGCAGCTCGATCTCGGATGCGAACGGCCCGTTTCGAAGGCCGCGGCCCGGAGTGAGCGCGTTACCCAGGACCACCAGCAACCGGCTGAGAGGCATCAACAGCGACGAAATCAGCCGCAGCGGAAGGGCCGTCGCCAACGAAATGGAATATGCGTGCTGGCGGCCGAGGGTGCGCGGGCCCACTCCCATGACGACGAAGCTGACCACCACCATGATGATTGCGGCGACAAACAACCCGCCATCCAAGCTCAGGGCGTGGCGGAAAAACACCACCAGGAGCGCGGTCGCGGTGATCTCGCACGTAATCCGCAGCAGCACCACCAGGTTGATGTAGCGCGGCCGCTCAGCCATCACCTTGGACAGCGCCACCGCGCCGGGCCGCTCCTCGCGCACCAACTCCTGGACCCGGGCAAGCGACACCGTGCTGACGGCGGCGTCGATCGCCGCAAAAAGCCCGCCCATAGCGATTAACGCGATCGCGCCAAGCAGCTCAGACCAGCCGGTCAATTGTCGAAATACCTTGACTTATCTAGCAACCGGCGATCCCGCTCCTCTTGGCGGTCCTGTTGGTAGGTCTCGACCTGTTCGGCAACCCACTCTTCGAGTAACCGCTCCTGAAGGGCGAACATCTCCTTTTCCTCGTCCGGCTCACCGTGGTCGTAGCCGAGCAGATGAAGCACACCGTGGATTGTCAGCAGCGCCAACTCGTGCCCCAGGCTGTGGCCTGCCGCGGTCGCCTGCTCCGCGGCGAATTCCGGGCACAGCACAATGTCGCCGAGCATCGACGGCCCCGGCTCCGGGGCATCGGGCCGGCCACCCGGCTCGAGCTCGTCCATCGGAAAGCTCATCACGTCGGTCGGCCCGGGCAGGTCCATCCAGCGCATGTGCAGGTCGGCCATCGCCGCGGTGTCCAACAGCACCATCGACAGCTCGGCTGCCGGATTCACGTCCGTCTTGGCGATGACAAAGCGCGCCACGCTGATTAGCTCAGCCTCAGAGACGTCGATGCCCGACTCGTTGGATACTTCAATACTCATAAGAGGCTCACGGCCCTATCATCGACGACCGCGGGAGCCCGACGCGCGCCGAGCCGCCCGGTTCATCGTGAGGCCGGGCTCTTCGAACTTCGCATAGGCCTCAACGATTTCCGAGACCAGCCGGTGGCGCACCACGTCCACACTGGTCAGCTCCGCGATGTGGATATCGTCAACGCTCTCGAGAATCTCCATCGCCGACCGCATGCCCGATCTGGCACCGCCCGGAAGGTCGACCTGGGTCACGTCTCCGGTGATGACGATCTTCGATCCGAATCCCAGTCGGGTGAGGAACATCTTCATCTGGTCGGCCGTGGTGTTCTGCGCCTCGTCGAGGACGATGAAGGCGTCATTAAGTGTCCTACCGCGCATATACGCCAGTGGCGCCACCTCGATGACCCCGGCCGACATCAGCTTCGGGATCAGCTCGGGATCCATCATGTCGTAGAGCGCGTCATACAGCGGCCGCAGATACGGATCGATCTTTTCGCTCAGCGTGCCCGGCAAAAAACCAAGGCGTTCACCGGCTTCCACCGCCGGCCGGGTCAAGATGATGCGGGTTACCTGCTTGGTTTGCAGCGCGTGGACCGCCTTGGCCATCGCCAGATACGTCTTCCCGGTGCCGGCCGGGCCGACCCCGAAGACGATGGTGTTGGCGTCGATGGCGTCGACGTAGCGCTTCTGGTTGAGTGTTTTGGGCCGGATCGTCTTTCCGCGGCGCGACAAGATGTCGAGCGTGAGCACTTCGGCCGGTGACTCGTTGTCGGTGCCGACCAACATGGCGACGCTGTGGCGAACCACCTCGGGCGTCAACGGCTGACCGCTGGCGGCAATCGCGACCAGCTCGGAGATCACCCGCTCGGCGAGCGCGACGTCGGCCGGCTCACCCGAGACGGTGATGGCGTTGCCCCGCACATGTAGGTCAGCGCTCAGAGTGCTTTCCAGGGCGCGCAGATTCTCGTCTGCCGAACCCAACAAGCCCACGACGATATCGGGCGGAACATCGATGCTGCTGCGAACCTGAGCAGAGGCCTGGAGGGCTCGGGCTGCGTCAGCAGCGCTGGTGTCGCTTGGCGTCACGTGGTTTCCGTTGCCTGCCTTCTGAAGTTCGCCGGGGTCAAGTACTAGATTGCCTAGTCTACCGCTGGTCAGGACCGCGTCCCAATGGTTCGTTTGCGGCAGGGTCCGCCGTCCACGGTGACTCTGGCGACCCATTACGGCGTGTCGCATCGCTGAATTCACAGTCGGCGCGCCGATCCCACCGCGGGGTAAGCGCCCCCAGCGCGCCCAACGCCACCGCCGCAGCGGTCGACGTCCGCAGCACCTGGGGGCCAAGCCGCACCGCCACTGCGCCCGCGTCGGTCAACGCGGTGATCTCTTCCGGTGCAATGCCACCTTCGGGACCGACCACGAGAAACACTGAGTTCGCTTGTGCCAGATCGATATCGCGAAGTCGCTCGGTGGCCGACTCGTGCAGTGCCAGCACCGCCGCGCCGGCAGCTACTTCGTCGCGGATCCGCTGGGTCAGCTCCGCAGTGGATAGCAGGCCGTCGACGGGCGGAATGTGCGCCCGGCGAGATTGCCGTGCCGCCGAACGGACAACGGCACGCCACCGGCGCAGACCCTTATCGACCCGGGCGCCTTCCCAGTTAGCCACGCAACGGGCCGCCTGCCAGGCCAGGAACGCGTCGGCGCCGGCTTCGGTGGCCAATTCGACCGCCAACTCCGAGCGTTCGGACTTGGGAAGTGCCTGCACCACCGTTACCGGGGGGCGGGCGGGTGCGACGCTCCATCGCTCCAGCACCCGCGCATGTAGGCCGTCCCGCCCGGCGCGCTCGACCCGGCAGTGGGCGATGCCCCCGGCGCCGTCGCCGAGCACCAGTTGTTCGCCGGGACGGATCCGCCGCACGGTGGCAGCGTGAAACCCATCGTCACCGTCGAGGACGGCCAGCGAGCCGGTATCGGGCAGTGCGTCGATGTAAAACAGCGTCGCCACCATGTGCGCGGCCCTGAAACTCCCGACTAACGCCCGGTGAAGGACTCACGTAGCCGGCTGAAGAGCCCGCCACCGGCGTGCGTCGAGCGGACCTCGGGTACATCGCGGCTGCGGCGACTCTTCAGCTCCCGCAGCAGCTCGGCGTCGTGGTGGTCCAGCCGGGTGGGGACCACCACCTCGACGTGGACATGCAGATCGCCCCTGGTACCCGACCGCAGGTGCGGCATCCCGTGGCCACGCAGGGTGATCACCGAACCCGGCTGCGTGCCAGGCGCAATGGTGATTTCGCTTATACCGTCCAGAATTGCGTCAATGGTGACCGTGGCGCCCAGCGCCGCGTCGACCATCGGCACCGAAACCGTGCAGTGCAGGTCGTCACCTTCGCGGACGAAGACGTCGTGGGCCTGCGCATGAACCTCGACATACAAGTCACCGGCCGGCCCTCCCCCGGGCCCGACCTCACCCTGGGCGGCGAGCCGCACCCGCATGCCGTCGCCGACGCCGGCGGGAATCTTGACGCTGATCTCCCGGCGGGCCCGCACCCGGCCGTCGCCCATGCATTGGTGGCACGGGTCGGGGATGACGACTCCGACACCGCGGCAGGTGGGACACGGCCGGGATGTCAGCACCTGGCCCAGCAGCGAACGCTGCACCGTCTGCACCTCGCCGCGACCACCGCAGGTGTCGCATGGGACCGGCGCGGAATCGCCGTTGGTGCCCTTGCCCTGGCATCGGTCGCACAACACCGCGGTGTCGACGGTGACCTGCTTGGTCACCCCGGTTGCGCACTCTTCGAGATCGAGCCGCATCCGCAGCAGCGAGTCCGAACCCGGTCGCACCCGTCCGATGGGACCCCGCGAGGACGGGCCCCCGCTGAAGCCGCCGCCGAAGAAGGCCTCGAACACGTCGCCCAGACCGCCGAAACCGCCGAAACCGGCACCTCCCCCGGCAGCGCTTTCCAGCGGATCGCCACCCAGGTCGACGATCCGACGTTTCTCGGGGTCGCTCAGCACTTCGTAGGCGACGCTGATTTCCTTGAATTTCGCCTGCGCGGCCTCATCGGGATTGACGTCGGGATGCAGTTCACGCGCCAGCTTGCGGTACGCGCGTTTGATCTCCGCGTCGTTGGCGTTTCTGCTCAAGCCGAGCAGCCGGTAATAATCGCGTGCCACGCTTGACTCTCCTATACCTGGTCTTTCGCCGCGCCTACGCATTCTGCGGGTGCGCGTTCATCGAGCACCCAGGACTTCGCCGATATAAAGAGCAACCGCAGCAACGCTGGCAATAGTTCCCGGGTAGTCCATCCGAGTGGGCCCCAGCACACCCATCCCGCCGTACACGGTGTCGGTGGTGCCGTAGGCGGTGGTCACCATCGCGGTGCCCACCATCTGCTCGGCCGCCGTTTCATGGCCGATGCGCACTGTCACCTTACCGGCTTCCTGCTGGGCTGCCAGCAAGCGCAGCACCACCACCTGCTCCTCAAGCGCTTCCAGGATGGAGCGCAGCGAACCACCGAAGTCCGCGGCGTTGCGGGTCAAGTTGGCGGTGCCGCCCAGCAGCAAGCGCTCCTCGGTGTGTTCCACCAGCGACTCCAGCAACACTGTCGCCGAGCGGCCCACGGCGTCACCCAAGCCATCCGGGCTGCGCAGTTGTCCGGCGAGGTCGGCCACGGCGACCGAGGCCACCGAGAGCTTCTTGCCGACCAGCGCCTGGCCGAGCATCTCCCGCAGCTGAGAAAGCTGGTGGTCGTCGATCACGTCGCCAAGTTCGACGATGCGCTGGTCCACCCGGCCGGAGTCGTTGATGACGACCATCAGCAGCCGGGCCGGGGTCAGGGCGATAACTTCGAGGTGGCGCACGGTGGACGATGACAGCGTCGGATACTGCACCACGGCCACCTGACGGGTCAGCTGAGCCAACAGCCGTACCGCGCGGCGCAGCACGTCGTCGAGGTCGACGCCGGACTCCAGGAAGCTCTGGATCGCGCGCCGCTCGGCCGATGACAACGGCTTGACGTCGTCGAGCCGGTCGACGAACTCGCGGTAGCCCTTCTCCGTGGGCACTCGCCCGGAGCTAGTGTGCGGCTGGGCGATGTAGCCCTCGGCCTCCAGCACTGCCATGTCGTTGCGGACGGTGGCGGACGACACACCCAAGTTATGACGCTCCACCAGGGACTTCGAACCAATCGGCTCCTTGGTGGCGACGAAATCCGCGACGATGGCGCGCAGCACCTCAAAGCGACGATCGTCGGCACTTCTCATTGGTTGTCACCTCCCTTTGATACCGCCTTGACCGGTTCATTTTACGGTCTCAAGATGTGCTAACCGTCATCAGCACGCGTCCCGGCGGAGCTGGGTGTGGGCGGACCGATCCGCGGGTTCTCCGGAGAGTGTCGACGCTGGGGAAAATAAGTCGGACTAGCCTGTCCAGCATGCGTGGGTCGGGCCAAAGCGACGCGTCCGAGGAGATCAGCCGATGATCTTCAAGGGCGTGCGCGAAGGCAAGCCGTATCCCGAGCATGGGCTGTCCTACCGGGACTGGTCTCAGATACCGCCGCAGCAGATCCGGCTCGACGAATTGGTCACCACGACAACGGTGCTGGCGCTGGATCGCCTGCTGTCGGAGGACTCCACCTTCTACGGCGACCTTTTCCCGCACGCGGTGCGGTGGAAGGGCATCACCTATCTCGAAGATGGCCTGCACCGCGCGGTGCGCGCCGCCCTGCGGAACCGAACCGTGCTGCATGCCCGGGTATTCGACATGGACAGCTCGCCGCGACTGGCCAGGTAGGCCAAGCGAGGCTCGCTGCATGCCCGCGATCAATCCGGTCACGTTTGGGCGGCGCCAGGTGTCGACGTAGTGAGGACGTTGGTTCGCACCGCAACTCACCAGGAGGATCGTCATGTCCCGGCTTCAGGGAGTCTCCGACCGCGACGCCGGCCTGGGCCCCAAAATCGCCTTCTTCTTCACCAAACGGAAGCTGGCGCACATGACCGGACTCGAAACCGCAGGGATGCTGGAACCGCTGCGGATGTATGCGCATATCCCCAGGTTGCTCAACGCCTACGGCAAGCTAGAACAGGCCTTCCAAAAAGCGGACGCAAAGCTGGACATTCTCAGTCCCCGCCACCGCGCGCTGGCCGAGCTCAAGTCGGCAACGACGGTGCGTTGTGAGTACTGCATCGACCTCGGTTCACAGATCGCCCGCCAATGGGGGATCACCGACGAAGAGCTGCTGGCCCTGTCCGATTACCGGGCCGACTACCAGAACGCCTCATGCTTCTCCGATGTCGACAAGCTGATCCTGCAGTACGCCACCGCGATCAGCCGCACCCCGGTCGAGGTGAGCGATCAACTTTTCGATGCGCTGCGCGCCTACTTCGACACCGCCCAACTCGTCGGCCTCACCCACATCATCACGCTGGGAAACCTTCGTGCCCGCTTCAACGTCGCACTCGACATCGGGTCCTCCGGCTTCTCCGGCAACCGGGTATGCGCGCTACCCGATGCCGGTGGCACATGACAGCGGCGGATGCGTCGGGCATGTCACTGACGGGGCGTTTCGAGGCGGCTCGGCCACAGCTTGGCGCCATCGCTTACCGCATGCTGGGCTCGATCGACGACGCTCAGGACGCCGTGCAGGAAGCGTGGCTGCGGCTGAGCGACAGCGCCGCGTCGGCCGCCGGGGGTATCGCCAATCTCGACGCCTGGCTGACCACGGTGGTGGCTCGCATCTGCCTGAACATGCTGCGCGACCGGCGGGCCCGTGGCCGGGAGGAACTGGCCGCCCAGCTGCCGGATCCGATCGTGGATGCGGCGGGCGAATTCGACCCCGAACATCGAGCGATGCTGGCCGACGCGGTCGGCCTGGCGTTGTTCGTGGTGCTGGATACATTGCCGCCGGAGCAGCGCCTGGCATTCGTGCTGCACGACGTGTTCGCCGTCCCGTTCGACCAGATCGCACCCATCGTCAACCGGACTCCGGAGGCGACCCGCAAGCTGGCCAGCCGGGCGCGCCGGCGCATCGAAGAGGCCGATGCGGCTCCCGACGGCGACATGTCCGCGCAACGCGAGGTCGTCGACGCCTTCTTCGCCGCGGGCCGCACCGGCGACTTCGACCGGCTGGTGTCGGTGCTGCATCCCGACGCGGTGCTACGCGGCGACTTCGGGCCCGGCACTGCCGGATTCCGCACCGAGGGTGCGTCTTCGGTAGCGAAGCTGGCCCGCAGTTACGCGGGACCCGAGCGCGAGGTGCGGGCCGCTACCGTCAACGGCGCCGCCGGCGCGGTCATCTTCGTTGCCGGCCGGGCAACGGCAATCATGGGCTTTGTGGTGCGCGACGGACGGGTCATCACGATCGACGTGTTAGCCGACCCGGAGCGCATCGCCAAACTAGACCTGCGCGCGCTGGGTTCAGATCACTGACCGGCGGCCTGCAGCAGTTCCATCGCCGAGGCGCGCGACAGCATCCAGCCGCCCTGGTCGACGAACGTGACGTTCTGCGTGACCGGCGACATCAGCTTGGGACCCGAGACCGAAACGTCGGCGGTGGCCGAACCGGACGCAGCCGGCTGGATGTTGGTCACGTCGAACGTCAACGGCAGGTCGCCGTTGCTGGCCGCCTTCTTCAGCCTTTTGTCGGCGACGTGCGCTTCAATCCCACTAATCCCGCCTTGGACCAGATTGCTCTTGTTGGAGAACGGAATGCTGGGGTCGGCAAGGCTGTTCAGCATGCCGGTCAATTGGTCAGCGGTCGGGACATTTGCTCCCAGCGCCGGCGCTGGGGGCGGCGGATCTTGCGGTAGCGGCGCGCCGACCGCTGCCAGTTGCACCTGAGTCAGGCCGGTTGGCGCTGCGATGGAAGCCATGCCGGCGGCCGCGCCCCCCATGACGCCCACGGCTGCCAGGCCTGCGGCAAACAATTTCACGGTTTTCACGGTTCCCCCTTCGATGGGCACGACGGTGCCAGTGTGCCCTTTGCAACTGTTGTAATGCGTCTCGACATAGTCACGTTATGACCACGCCATGTGAAAACAACATGAGCAATCTATGCGCCGGCTGTGTAGCAGCTCAGAATTTTCGCCCCGTCGGGGCGGCGAATCACCGTCCGGCGATCGACTCGCGCAGACTCTTCGGCCGTATGTCGGGCCAGTTCTGCTCGACGTAGTCCAGGCGCTCCGCGCGGCTCGCTTCGCCGTACACCACCCGCCAGCCGGCCGGGGTTTCGGCGAAGGCGGGCCACAGGCCGTGCTGTTCCTCGTCGTTGACCAGCACAAAGTAAGGTGCCGTTGTCGTCATCGAAGGGGTTGGTGCTCATCACGTCTCCTTGTCGTGTGGTACTTGGCCGGACCTGCCGTGGATCCCAACACCCTGTCCGACAGCAACCCGAGGCAGCTCAGGTTGGGGAACCCGGGCCCCTGGGTAAGCCCGGACAAGTTCGGCAGGAACAGCTTGGGTGTGACGTCGATGACGGCCAGGTCATAGCCGATCGCTTCCCGCAGGCTGTCAGCGGTCAGCGGTCCGCTCAGGCCGAGTTCGATTAGGTCGAGCGCGTCCTGGCTGAACAACGAGGTGAACCAGAGCGGGTCGGCGCCGGAGCCGTCGATGACGAGATCGAAACCATGCACCATCTCCAGGCGCTCGCTGCCCCGGTTGGTGGACAGCGTCAACCGGATCTGCCCCTCTCTACCCACCGCGTGGGCCACCCGGCCGCGCAGGTGGTGGATACGGTCATCGGCCAGCAGCGCTTCCTGCACGCTCGCCGAGAACACCCCGCGGTCCGTGCGTGCCAGCGCGTCGCGACGTTCATCCAGAGTCAGAGCCGCCCAGTCGGTGGGGTCGGAGAACAGCGAGTTCTCGAAAAAGCTCTCGCCCCGAGTGAACAGCGTCACCTGCGGGGAGATGACGGTGATCATCGAAACCCGGTGCCGAAACAACTCATTGAGCATCGACGCCGCCGTCTCGCCGCCGCCGATCACCGCCACCCGCTCAGCACTGATCCGGTCGTGGGCCGCGGCGCGGTCCCAGAACTGGGCGATCGACAACACGCGCGGATTGCCGGGCAGCAACGACTTTTCGGCCTGGCCGGGACCGGTGATCATCAAAGCGTCTGCGTGCACCGTGGTTTCGTGGGTGTGCAGCGCCCAGCGGTCGCCGGTCACAGCCAGCCGTTCGACCTCGCCGTGCACCACATTCAGGCCGACGTGCTCAGCAACCCAACTCAGATACTGGCTCCACCGGCGGTGCGTGGGCGCCGGTCGGCCGCGGTCGATCCATTCGGCGAACGACGCGGTGGCGATCAAATATGACTGCCAGCTGTAGCGGGTCATGCGCTCGTCGAGTTCGGCATTACGGCGCGGCACCAGCGCCGACCGGTACGGAAAACCGACATCTTTTTCCGGACTCGTGCCCAGCCGGTGCGCTCCATCGGTCCAGCCGCCACTGGCCTGCCAGTTGGCCCCGACGCCGATGCGGTCGACCGCGATCACATCGGGGACCTCGACCCCCATTTCACGCAACACGGACGCCTTGGCCACGACGGCCACCGCCTTGGCTCCGGCGCCCAGGACCGCAAGTGTGCTCATCTCGCCATCTCCTGCAGCGATTCAGCCCAAAACCCTTGCAGCACAGCGATGTCTGCCTCGCTGAGAATGTCGGGCAGCGCCCGCCACTGGGTGGCCAGCACGCGAGCATCGCCGGTCCCGAGGATCCCTGCCACCACGGTCAGTTCGTGGCGCACCACCTGTTCGGGTTCTGGCACTGACCCCACCTCGGCCATCAGTTCCCGGCCGAGCTCCAGGTCGCCGAGGCCGGCGTGGACGCTACCGAGGTAGTTCAGCAGCAGCTGGGGCTCGGGGTGTTCGCGCAGTTGGGTATCGAACCGCAGATACCGCAGCAGGCTGTAATCGATGCAACTGCCGGGAATACGGGCCAAGTCGGTGCGGCCGTCGGAGTGGACGCGCAATGGATAGATCGCGCTGAGCAATCCGACCGTGTCGCTGGTATCAGTGGTCTCGTCGATGTCGACGTCCGCGCGGCCATGCGTCTCCAGCGCCAACAAAGGTGCCGGTGTGTTCTGGCCGCGCCGGCGCCGCCACGCGGTCACTGTCCGGGCAGCCGCGGTAACCAGCAATTCGCTCATCGGATGGGCCGCTGAAACCTTTGCAAGCAGCCGGGCGGTCAGGTCGGCCCCGCACGTCGAGATGCCGATCACCAAATCATCGACCCGGTCGGTCTCCGGCCGCAGCCGGCGGGTGCCCAATGGAGGATCGGCGCTCTGGAGTTCGGCGGCCCAGAAGTCTTCGGTATCCAGAGCCCGGGCCCGCTCGGCCAGCAGCCGCGACCACTGCCGGTAGGTGGTGTGCTCACGCGCCGGCGTGGGTTTGCGTCCCGCGGCCAGGGCGTGCAGGCCGGTGTCGAGTTCACTCAGAACGATGCGCCACGAGGCCGGGTCCATCGCCAGCACGTGGGCCGTCAGCACAAGCACACCGGGACCGTCGTGCTCGCGCAGCCACACCGCCGACAGCAGTCGACCGGCCTGTGGGTCGAGGCTCTCCACCGCGCCGAGGGTCTGCTTGGCGACATCGTCGACCAGGTCACCGCTGACCCACACTTCGCTGAGGATGTCCGGTTTCGGCTGCGCGACAAGCATCATCGCATCGCGGTCCAACCGGCATCGCAACACCTCGTGTCCGTCAATGACGGCACCCAGTAGCGCGTCCAGACCTTCGCGGGTGATCGTGTCGGGCAACCTGATGACTTCGGTCTGCGCGAGCCGCCGCGGCTCGCCATACTCGTAGAGCCAATGAACGCCTGCCAACACCGGGATTGGTTCGCCGCCCTCATCAACGGGCGTGTGCTGTGCGGCATCCGAGTCGATCGCCGCGGCGAGTTCGCGGACAGTATCGCACTCCACCATCAACCTGGCCCGCAGCGCGATGCCGCGACGGCGGGCGGCCTGCACGGCCGTCAGGGCCACGATGCTGTCCAGGCCCATTTGCAGAAAGCTGGCCGTGACGTCGACGTCCGCAGTTCCCAAGACGTCGGTGAACGCCTCGGCCAGCGCCACCTCGGTCGGCGTCTCGGGCGCGGTTGCTGGGCCCTCCGCGACGTCTGTTGCCGCCAAAGCGTTTTCGTCGATCTTGCCGTGCGGGGTCAGCGGCAACTCGTCGAGGACGACGATGTGATGTGGGACCAGGTAGCGAGGCAGCCGATCGATCAGCATCGAACGCAGTTCGGCCGGCGCCGGCGGGTTCACCCCGCCTGCCACATACGCCGTGAGCCGGGGACCATTGGCATGGCTGCGAGCCGTCACGTAGGCGCCGCGTACCCCGCCGTGGCTGCTGAGCACCGCGGCGATCTCACCCGGCTCGACGCGGAAACCGCGTATCTTCAGCTGGTCGTCACTGCGCCCGAGGAACTCCAGACCGCCGTCGGACGTCCGGCGCACCACATCTCCGGTGCGGTACATCCGGCCGCCGTGGCCGTTGGGGTCGGCGACGAACCGTGCGGCGGTCTCGGCCGCGCGTCCGAGGTAGCCGCGGGTCAGCTGGTCGCCGGCCAGGTACAACTCGCCGGCGGCACCGTCAGGCACCGCTCGCATCCAGGAGTCCATGACGTAGGCGCGGGTGGTCCGGGTCGGACGCCCAATGGCCGGTCGCGCGTGCTCGTGGACGGCGGCGACAACGGCCTCGACCGTGGTCTCGGTCGGCCCGTAACAATTGAAGGCAGTCATGGCCGTTCGGGCACACTCCTGTTGGATCGCTTGCCACGCCGTGATGCCCAGGGCCTCGCCGCCGAGCGCGAGAACTGCAAGTGGCACTCGGTGCAGCAGTCCTGCGTTGTGCAGCTGGGCGAACATCGACGGCGTGGTGTCGATCATGTCCAGACCGAACCGGTCGATCGCTTCGACCAGCGCCTCGGCGTCACGCTGGTGGTCGTAGTCGACTACGTGCACCGAGTGGCCGTCGAGCAACGCCGCCAACGGCTGCCACGCGGCGTCGAAGGTGAAAGACCAGGCATGCGCAACACGCAGCGGTCGCCCGATGCGCGTGGCAGCCGGCCGAAGAACGCGCTCGACGTGGTCGTCGGCGTAAGCCGAAAGCGCTCGGTGGGTGCCGATTACGCCCTTCGGTGCGCCGGTGGTGCCCGAGGTGAAGACGGCGTAGGCTGCATGCTCCAGCGGCACCGTGGTTGCCCGGTAATCGGCAGGCGCCGCAATGGAATCGGTGAACACTTCCTCGTCGACGACGATCGGAGGCGAGGTCTGGCGTAGGATCTCGGCGACTCGCTCGTCCGGCATCGTCGGGTCCAGCGGCACGATCATGCCGCCGGCTTTGAGGATTGCCAGCATCGCGGCCACGTAGCTCGGGCCCCGGGACAGCATGATCGCCACTGGGGTCTCGCTGCCCACGTCCGCTCGGCTCAGGGCAGCGGCCAGCCGGTCGGCGAGCCTGTCGAGCTCCCGGTATGTCAGCTGACCGTCGGCCCAGCTCAGTGCCACCGAATCAGGCTGTGCCGCAGCAGTTTCAGCGAACCTGATATGCACCGGGACTGCTGGCGCGTCCGCCTGCAACAGGCCCCGAGTCTTCGGGTCGTGCTCGCCGTCGAGCAGGATGTCGACCTCGCGCAGCGGCCGGTCCCACTGGTCCACCAAACGCTGAACCACCGCCAGCAAGCGCCTGCCCAGGTCTTTGGGCGCCATCGTGCCCAGTGCACCGTCGAGCACCTCCACCAATACCGTGAGCTCACCCGCGGTCAGGTGCGCGGCGATGGTCACCGGGAAATGCGACAGACTCTCCAGCGCCACCGGACGGAAGGTCACCCCGTTTGCGACGAACTCAGTAGCTCCCACCACCTCGCCGGCCGGGAAGTTCTCGTACACCAGCAGGGTGTCGAACATCTCACCGACACCGGCGATGGAACGCAACTCGGCGTGACCCAGATAACTGTGATCCCGCAAGGCGGCGGATTCACGTTGCAGGGCAACGCATTGCGTCGAGACAGTTCTTTGGGGATCCAGCCGCACTCGCAACGGCACGGTATTGATGAACATGCCGACCATCGTCTCGACGCCCGACAATTCACCCGGCCTGCCGGACACCGTCACCCCGAACGCCACATCGGCGCGATCGGTGAAGACTGAAAGTGTTGTAGCCCAGGCCATTTGAATAAGCGTGTTGAGTGTGACGCCGCGCGTGCGGGCGGCGTCGGCCAGCGCAGTGGTGGCATCGGGCTCAAGGCGCAGCTCGGTGCGGCGCGGAATGCCCGTCTGTGGCGGGGTCGCGGTCAGCGCCGGCGACAACAGGGTCGGCCCGTCCAGGTCTTTCAGGTGCTCGGCCCACAACGCGCGGCTGGCCGTCTGGTCCCGTCCGGCCAGCCAGCCGATGTAGTCCCGATACGGACGCGGCGGTGGCGACAGGGCGGCGGTGTCGCCTGCTGCCCGATACAGGGCAAGCAGTTCGGAGACCAGAAGTGGCAACGACCACCCGTCGATGACGATGTGGTGCGCGACGATGACCAGATGCCAATGTTGGTCCGGCAATTCGATGAGCAGGAACCGGATCAGCGGTCCGCGGCCCACGTCGAAACGGCGTTGGCGCTCTTCGTCCTCCAGCGCCTCGACCTCATCGGGGTCGGCGCTCACACACCGCCAGGGCACTTCGGCGCTGCTCGGTACCACCTGGACGGGCCGGCTCAAGTTGCCGTGTATGAAGCTTGCCCGCAGATTCGGGTGCCGGGTCAGCAGCGTCGCGGCGCACTCGCGCAGCAAGGAGACGTCGAGCGCGCCCACCACATCGGCGGCCATCGCGATGACATACGGGTCGGCGTCATCGGAGTCGGCCGACCCTGCTCCATGGGCCAGCGTCGCCATCGAGAACAGCCCCTGCTGCAGGGAGCTGAGCGCCATCACATCCTCGATAGCCGGCCGCGCGTCGGCTCGCGTCATGGCTGATCACCCCATGACGAGGTCAGGGCCGTCAGTTCCTCGGCGGAAAGCCCCGATGTGCTCATCGGCGCGTGCTGGGTGGCCTGCGTGTCCTGGGGCTCGGTTTCGGCTTCCGACCTGGCGTCGAGCGCGGCGGCGAGATGATGCAGCACGGGATGCTCGAAAACCATCCGCGGGGTGAGCGGCATTCCGGCATCTCGGGCCTGTGCGGCTACCCGCACCGCGAGGATGCTATCTCCGCCGAGATTGAAGAATTCGTCGTAGCGCCCGACCTCCCCGGCTTCGAGCACGTCGGCGAGGATGACCGCCAGCGCGCGCTCGGTGACGGTGTTGGGCGGTTCGGCCGGACCGGTCGCCGGTGCCGCCTGCGCCGGCGCCGGTCGCTGATTGTCGGCCACCAGCTCCAGTTGGCCGTCGTCAGTCCACACACCGCGCTCGCCGCTGCGGTAGAGCCTCGACCCTGGTTGCGTGGCAAACGGATCGGCAACGAAACGGGTCGCGGTCAGCGATGGCCGCGCCAACCGGGCGATGACCGCCGGACCGCCACCGTAGTAGACGTCGCCCACCGCACCGACCGGGACGGAGTTCAGCCAGGCGTCCAGCAGGTATACCCGCGCCATACCGTCGCCGGCGCTGGACAGGTCCGCAATGCGTTGTCTGTCTTGCGCACTGCTGATCTCGACATCGCGCAACCGTTGATCAGGACGGTCGGCGAACGCCTCAATCACATGGATCACCCAGTCGGCGAACCGTTGCGCGGTGCTGCGCTTGTACAGTTCGGGGCGGTAGATAACGTGGCCGCGGTAGCCACCGCCGGATGCCGAGTCGGATGCGAAGAAGTTGACAGACATGTCGGCGTGTGCGACGTCGAACGTCGGCTCCAGCGCGCTGAACGTGGTATCTCCACCCGGCCCGCTGTCGATGACGCGGTCTTGCGGCAACTGTTCGCGAACGTGCACCACCACGTCGAACAGTGGATTGCGCGACAGCGACCGCGCCGGGCTGACCGCGTCCACCACCTGGTCGAACGGCAGGTCCTGATGCGCGTAGGCCGCCAGCGCCATCTCCCTGGTCCGCTGCAGCACTTCGCGCAGTGTCGGATTTCCGTGCAAGTCGTTGCGCAGCACCAGGATGTTGATGAAAAAGCCGATCAGCTGATCCAGGTCCGATTCATTGCGACCGGCGACTGGGGTGCCCAGTGGGATGTCCGCGCTGCCGCCGGCCTTGTGCAGCACCACCGCGATGGCGGCCTGCAGGAGCATGAACTCGGTGATAGCGAGATCGCGGCTCAGGACGGTCAGCTTCTCTCGGGTCGCCTTCCCGAAACTGAACTTGACAGCGTCACCGACACCGCTGAGCACGGCCGGGCGCGGGAAGTCCGGGCGCAGACCGTTTTCGCCTGCCAACCCCTCGAGTTGGCGGACCCAGTAGTCGCGTTGCGGACCCATGATGCCGGCACTGTCATCCAGCAACGCGGCCTGCCACGCGGCGTAATCGGCGTATTGCACCGGCAGCGGTTCGGATGACGGCTGTTGACCCGTGCAGCGGGCTCGGTAAGCGGTCAACAGATCGGTGAACAGCACTCCGGCGGACCAGTGGTCGCCGGCGATGTGGTGCACCACCAAAGACAAGACGTTCTGCTCCGGCGAGCTCAGCAACGCCGCCCGGATTGGCCAGTCGGTCTCCAGATCGAAGACGCGACGTCGCTCGTCATCCAGTTCGGCTTGCAGCCAGTCCTCGTCGGGCCCGTCGGCACGCCGCACCGGCACCTCAGCGGGCGGATGGATGATCTGGTGTGGCACTCCGTCGATTTCGCGGTAGCTGGTGCGCAAGATCTCGTGCCGCGCCACGACGTCGGTAATGGCCGCCGCCAGCGCGTCGGTGTCGCAGGGGCCACGCAGCGCCGCGGCGAACGGAATGTTGTTGACGATGTTGGGTCCATCGAAGCGATAGGTGAACCAGCTGCGCAGCTGCGATGACGACAGTCGCGCCGGCCCGTCATGCTTTACCGGTGCCAACCGCGGCCTTGCCGAGCCCGGACCCAACGTGTCTGTGGTGTCTATGTGTTCAGCGATCCTTGCTACCGTTGCCAGTTCGAAGATCTCCCGCACACCGATATCGACGCCGACCGTATTACGCACTGCTGCAGCGAATTTAGTCGCAAGTAACGAGTGGCCACCAAGGTCGAAGAACGAGTCGTCGGCTCCGACCTGGTCCCGGCCGAGCAACTCAGCGAACAGTTCGGCAACGCGCCGCTCGGTAGCCGTTTCCGGTTCGCGGAACTCGGCGCCGGAATCGACCTCGGGATCCGGCAGCGCAGCACGGTCGATCTTGCCGTGCGCAGTGATCGGAATCTCTTCGAGCACGACATATGCCGCCGGCACCATGTATTCGGGCAGTACTGCCGCCACCCGGGCCCGGATGCGGTCAAGGTCGACCCTAGAAACATCGGAGACATCACCCGGTCCCTCGTCGCCCGCTGCGGGTGTCACGTAGCCGACCAGACTCTTGCCCAGCCGTGGCAGGTCGCTGACCACCACAACGGCCTGTCCGACCGTGGGATCGACCGAGATGGCTGCGGCGACGTCGCCCAGTTCGATTCGGAAACCGCGGATCTTGACCTGTTCGTCGGTGCGACCCACGAACTCGACATCGCCGTCCGCATTGCGGCGCGCGAGATCTCCGGATCGGTACATCCGGGCACCAGGATTAAACGGGTCAGCGACAAATCGCTCCGCGGTCAGTCGGGCACGGCGATAATATCCATGCGCCAGATGCGTTCCACCAAGGTAGATCTCGCCGATCACGCCCACCGGTACGGGTTGCAGCGATTCATCGAGCAGGTACATCGTGGTATTGATCTTGGGCCGGCCGATGGGCACGATACGAGTGCCTTGCGGGCCCTCCACCTTGTACCGGCTGGCATTGATCACGGTTTCGGTGGGACCGTAGAAGTTGTGCAGCAGCGCGTCGAATGCGGCGTGGAACTTGTCGGCCACCTCACCAGGTAGCGGCTCGCCCCCAATGGGCACCCGCTGCAACGTCCGCCACTGGTTGACGCCCGGTAGCGACAGGAACAGGCCGAGTAGGGACGGCACAAAATGCATTGCCGTGATGCCCTCGTCGCGCAACAGGGCGGTGAGATAACCGATGTCGTTGAGTCCCCCGGGGCGCGGGATGATCATTCGCGCGCCACAGGCCAGCGTGCCGAAGATCTCGGCTATCGACACGTCGAAGCTCGGCGAGGCGACCTGCAGCAGCCGGTCGGTGTGGTCGGCCCCGTACTCGCCCTTGAACCAGACGAAGTATTCCGCGACGGGGCGGTGCTGCACCGCGACGCCCTTGGGCAGACCGGTGGTCCCGGACGTGTAGATCAGATAGGCGGTGTTTTCCGGCCGTAGCGGCCGCACCCGATCAGCGTCGGTGGGATCGGTGGTGCGATATGCGGCCAGGTCACCTACCGGCTCGCGCAGCACCAGCCTCGCTGCGCAGTCGTCGAGGATGAATTCCAGCCGGTCCCGGGGATAGGTGGGGTCCACGGGAACATACACCGCACCGGACTTGGCGATCCCCACTGCGGTGACGACCAGGTCCGGCGACTTGTCCAGCAGCACGGCGACGCGGTCCTCGCTCCCTATGCCCTGCTCAATCAGCCAGTGCGCCAACTGGTTTGCTGCCTCGCTGATGTCACGGTAGGTGAACCGGCGGCCCTCATGGATCACGGCGATTGCATCAGGAGTCCACGCGGCCTGCTCGGACACCAGGTCGGCGAGGGTGCTGGGAGCGGTGTCGAACGTCTCACCGTGCGACACCTCACGCAGCCACTCGGCATCGGCTTCGTCCATCAGCGCCAGCCCGGCCAGCAGCTTGTCCGGTTCGGTCACGGCGTCGTCGAGCAGCACGGCGAAGTGATCCAGCATCTGGCGCGCCAGGGCAGGCTCGAGAATCTCCAGCAGGTGTTCGGCCTCGACCAGCGCGCCGGCGCTGCCGAATTCGACCATGAAACCCAGCGGCAGCTGGGTGAGGTTGCTGCGCAGGTCGTAGGGCTCGCATTCGACGCCGGGCGGGCGGAATCCGCCGACATCGGGTTCGCGGAATCCGAAGCTGACCCGGGTCATCCGTTCGGCGCCGTGTCGGCGATCGGGGTTCAGTTCGCGTACCACGCGGTCGAGGTTGACCCGTTGGTGTGCGAATGCCCCGGTGGCGATGTCGCGCGTCGACTTCAGCAGCTCGCGGAAGCTCATTGCCGACTGCGGTCGCAGCCGCATCACCACCGTGTTGCCGAAATAGCCGATGGCAGCGTCGGTTCCGGCGCCACGATTGAGCACCGGTGCGGCCACCAGAAAGTCGTCGCTGTGGGTGTAGCGATGCATCAGGGCGCCGAAGGCGGCCAGTAGCACCATGTAAGGCGTGCAGCCGGTGTCCCGCGCCATCGCCATGACCCGTTGGGCGGTGTCGCCGGACAGCCATAGCGTGCTGCGAGCGGCGCGCCAGTTGGTCGGCACACTCGTCCCGGCTGGGCCGGGAAGCTCCAGTGGCTCCGGCGGATCGGCCATGATCATCCGCCAGTAGTCGAGATCGGCCTCGGTGGTGTCCGGTCCGGACGGGGCCGGCGGGTGGGGTTCAGGCCCCAGATCGGCGCCACCATAGGCCTTGGTGAGATCAGCGAAGAACACCCGCCATGAGCCGTCATCCCAGGCGATGTGGTGGGCCACCAGCAGCAGCACGTGTTCTTCGGCTGCCGTGCGCACCACGGTGATGCGCAGCGGTGCGTCGGTGGAAAGGTCAAAGGGCGCCGAGAATTCACGCTGAGCCAGCACTTCGAGCCGCAGCTGCCGCGCGCGTTCTGGCAAGTCGGTCAAGTCGTGTTGTGCCCACCCCGGGCGGAGATCGTCGTGCACCGTCGGCCGGGGGTCGCCTTCGGCACTGACGACGTAGGTGGTGCGCAGGATCCGGTGGCGGCGTGCGACTGCGTCGACGGCATCGTGCAGCCGGGCGAGATCGATGTCACCGGTAATGCGATACGACACGCAAATATTGAGCAACGCACCACTGGGGTCGGCCATCTGCACGAACCACATCCGGGCCTGACCATCGGAGAGTTGGTCGGCGGGGCGGGGGCCGGGTTCCTCGGCGTCAGACGAAAGACCGCGGTCGGCGAGCCTGCGACGAAGCAGCTCGAGTCGAGCCGCATCGAGCCGGGTGTCGGCGATGTCAGTCACGCGAAATGCCCACTTTCTGTGCTTTTTCGGAGCGCTCGTCGCCGCCCTCGAGTTTTTCGACAAGTTCCTCGCCGGTGATTTCGCCCATCAGCGTCGCCAGGGACACCGTCCGGCCGGTCATCCGTTTGAGGCGTTTGCGCAGGTCCACTGCCAGCATTGAGTCGACGCCCAGATCGAAGAGCGATTCGGCGAGGTTCACTTCGCGGGCCTGCGCAATTCCGAGCACGGCGGCCAATTGGCTGCGCACCGCGTCGACGATCGACACCTCGGTGTCGGCGCGATTGTGCGTGGCGACGTCCGTTGCCCGGTAATGCTTGCCCGGCGGCTCGGACCGCCTGCTGTCCAAAAAGATCCGCAAGCGGGCCGTGTCGGCCGAGAACACCAGCGGGTCCTCGTGCCACTCGCGCAGGCTCGCCTCGATCGCCCCATGCGGCGCCATCTGGCGCAGTCCGGAACGCTCGATGTTTGCGATCTCGGTTGCATCCACGATTCCCCGGCCCGATGCGCCATCGGTTGCGACCGGCCACAGGCCCCACTTCACCGCAAGGCAGTGCCTGCCCCCGGCGCGGAGCTCGGCGGCCATCACGTCCACAAGGCGGTTAGCCGCCGAGTACACCGCGTGCCCCCGTCCGCCCCACATGCCGGATACCGACGAACACAACAGCATTCGCGCGTCAGATCGGACCGGCCACAGCTCAGCGAGGTGAGCAAGACCGCTGACCCTGGCGGCGAATGTGTCTGTGATGGCGGCCATTGTCAAGCCCGTCAGCCCGGCGACGGTACCGAAGCTAGCGCTGCCCGCCGCATGCACGATCAACGACGCACCGGCGGACCCGTATTCCGCCGCAACGAGCGACAATTGGACCGGGTCGGTGATGTCGCACGGTGGTGACAGCAGATCGGTGCCGTATTCGGCCGCCAAGGTCTTCAACACTTCTGGATCCGCGGAGCGGCGGCTCAGCAGGACGATGCGCCGCGCGCCACGCTCGGCGAGATAGCGGGCGTAGTGCAGACCGATGGCGCCGGCACCGCCGGTGATGACGACGTCGTCGAGCACCCCGGAGTCCAGTGGCCATTGCGAAGCGGCCGGCGCATCGCGAAATGAGCGCTCGAACAACGCGTAGCCGCTTGCGGATTTACGCAGCGTGGTTTCACCGGCACCCGATAGCAATGCGTCGACGACGGCGGCGCCGGCAGCGGGCGTCAACTCCCACGACGACAGGTCCAGGTGGGTGAAAGTCTTTTCTGGGTAATCGAATCCGATGCTGCGGTGCATCGCGGCCAACGCCGCGTGGCCGGCTGACGGCGGCGCGTCTTGCTGGCCGACCCGCTCGGCGCCCACGGTGACCAGACAAACCGTTTGGCACCGGGAACCCAGCGCATTTGCATAGTCGAGCAGACCCGCCCCGATCAGCCCGGTGAGGGTTTCGGCGGCCTGGTAGGCGCCGGCGCCGAAGAAGGCGGGTGCGATCGCCACGACGATCTCCGCATCCCGCGGTGCACGAAGCATGGCCGCAGTGTGGGACTCGATCGCCGCGCGCAGCGGTCGCGTCAACGCGCCATCGGCGCCGAGGTCGATCACCGCGATGGGCACGGCCGGTCCCGCGCCGAGCCCGGGCAGCGCAGTATGCTCCCAATGCTCAACGGCTATGTTGGGTCCGCGCCTGGTTCCGGGCGCCGAAGGTAGCGGCTCCGGGTGCGTCCACATCGGGATTGCGCGCATCGGCGCGTTCGGGAATCCGGGCAAACCAACGTGGCCGTCGGTCACACCGTCCAGGTAGTCACCCCAGGCGTAGCCAACGTCAGCGACCGCCGCGGTGACGATATTCGCCGACAGCGCATCGACCAACGGTTCGTCGCGGTGAGCCGAGCCGACCAATACCGCCGGGCCTTCCGGCAGGTCCGCCTCGAAGATCTGGCCAATCGAGAACAACAGCGCAGGATGGGCCGACAGCTCAATGAAGGACCCCGCACCACAACGGATTGCCGACTCGAATGCGCGGTCCAATCGCACGGTGTTACGCAGGTTCGCATACCAGTAGTCACCGAAGGGCGTGTCCGGCGCAACCACGCCGCCGGTAGCGCCACCGATGAATTGCGCTGGGGAATCAGCGAATGCGGAGGCAGGCAGCTGTGCTCGGAATTCATCGCGCAGCGCCTCTAGCACGCTGGTGTGTCCCGGGAAGCCCGCGGTGATCTCACGGGCGAACCGACCGTGGAGCGGACCGCGTCGACGATGGCCGGCACCGCGTCGCGATCGCCCGACACTGCGACCGTCGAGGCGGAGAAGACCACCGACAGCTCCGCCCAGCCGTCGGTGGCCGCGATCAGCGCCGCGGCCTCCTCGGCGCTGATGCCGAGCGTTGCCATCGCGTAGCGACCCGGAAGGCGGCGCACCACACCGGCACGGGCCGCGACCACGGCCACCGCATCCGACAACGTGATGCTTCCGGCGATGAAGGCCGCGGCAACCTCACCGAGACTTTGACCGATGGTGAGGTCGGGAAGCATACCGCAAGAGCGCCAAACCTCCGCCAAGGCAACGGCGTGGACAAATTGTGCGCCCTGGGTCTCGATTTCAGAAAAGGTCTGCGAAACGTCTGCAGCCGTCAGGTAGCGCAGCGGTGACGTGATTCCGGCGGCCTCGAATGCTGCGGCGGAGCTGTCGGTCGCGGTCCGATAGACCGGGAGCGACTGGTAGGCAACGGTGCCCATGCCCGGCCAATGAACACCCTGACCGGGGAACAGGAACGCCTGTCGGGGGGCCGAACTCAGCGCCGACCTGGCGACCAACGGATGCTCGCGCCCGGCGGTCAGCGCACGCAACCCGTCGATGAACTCTAGCCGGTCCGCGGCACGGAGCACCGCACGGTACCTGCGGACCCGTCGGGTCCTGCCCAGCTGCCGGGCCACCTGGGCCACAGTCGTTTCCGGAAAGCGGTCGACGTAGTCGGCGATCGCCCGGGCATCCACGGAGACGAGTTCGTCGGCGTGGGCGCTGAGCAGTACCGGAATCCGCCCATCGGGCAATCGTTTACGGCCCATCAGGCGACCTTGCGCCCGGATGCGTTCGCGGTGTCGGGCATCGAGACGATCAGATGGGTATTGGTGCCGCTCATCCCGAACGCGGATACCGCCGCGGTTCGCGATCCATCGACGACCGGCCACGGCATCAGATTGTCCGCTAACCGCACCCCTTGTCTCTCCCAGTCTATTTCGTGGCTGGGTTCGTCGACGTGCAGAGTCGGAGGTATCGCGGCGTGTTGGGCGGACAGGATGACCTTGGCGAGGCCCAGCGCGCCCGCCGCGGCCTGCGCATGCCCGATGTTGGACTTGACCGATCCCAACACCGGACCGTGTCCGGCCGGTGCGGTGCCGTAACTGGCCACCAATGAAAGCAGTTCGGTCCGGTCACCGAGCCGGGTCCCGGTGCCGTGTCCTTCGACCATCCCGACGTCGACGGGCTCGATTCCAGCCTGCGCGATGGCGCGCCGGAACAGTCGCAGTTGCGCGTCGCCGCTCGGCGCCGTCAGCCCGTTGCTGCGTCCATCGGAGTTCAGGCAGCTGGCACGCACTTCGGCGAGAATATGACGCCTGTCGGCCTTTGCCCTGGAACGGCGTTGAAGTACGAACATAGCCGCGCCTTCCGCCCAGACAGTTCCGCTGGCGTGCGCACTGTAGGGCCGGCAGTGACCGTCATCGGATAGCGCATGCTGCTTGGAGAACTCGACGAAATAGCCCGGGGTACCCATCACGCATACGCCGCCGGCCAGCGCGAGGTCGCAGTCGCCGGCCCGAATCGCTTGGACCGCGGTGTGAAACGCGGTCAGCGCCGACGAACACGAGGTGTCTATCGTCAGCGCGGGCCCCGCCAGATCCAACGTGTAAGCAATGCGCCCCGAGATGACACCCAGCGACGTCCCGCTGATCAGATGCCCACTGTGGTGCGAGAACTCAGAAAGCCCGGGGCCATATTCGAGCGCGGAAGCACCGACGTAGCAACCGACATCGTGGCCGGCCAGATCGTCGGGGTTGATCCCGCTGTTCTCCAAGCTGCGCCATGCCAGTCGCAACGCCACTCGCTGCTGGGGGTCCATGGCAGTGGCTTCGCGCGGTGAGATGCGAAAGAACTCTGGATCGAATGTTGTTGCGCTGGAGAGGAATCCACCGAGGTTGTGGATAGGCTTGAATCCGTCCCGCCGCGACCCGTCAAACAGCTCGCGAAGTGCCCAGCCTCGATCGATCGGGAACGGGCCAAGTCCCTCCCGCTGTTCGCACAGCAGCCTCCAGAAATCGTCGGCGGTTTCGACCCCGCCAGGTGCTTCGACCGCCAACCCGACGATGACGACCGGGTCGTTATCTGACATCGGCGCTCACCATCTGGGCCACCGCGTCGAGGTGATCATTGACGTAGAAGTGACCGCCCTCGAAATCCGACAGCGTGAATCGGCCAAATGTGTGAGTTTCCCAGCTGGCCAACATTTCCCGGCTGATCCGGTGGTCGCGGTTGCCACCGAACGCATGGATGTCGGCCCTGATGCGTACGTCCGGCCGACAGGAATAGGCGTTCAAGGCGTGGTAGTCAGCCTGCACCGCCTTCACCAGGAGTTCGACGAATTCCTCGTCTTCCAGCAGCACGGGATCGGTGCCGCCGAGATCTACCATGTCGGCCAGCACGCCATTATCGCTGGTCGGCAGCGGTCCGGACGCCGCGACCGTCGACGGAGCCTGCCCGGCAGAAGCCCACAGAACACGCACCGGCACTCCATTGCGTTCGGCGATGCGAGCGAACTCGAAAGCCACCACCGCCCCCATGCAATGGCCGAAAAGACTCAGTGGAGCCGCTGAACCCCAGTCGCCCGATTCGAACAACTCGAGCGCCAGCGCACCGATGCCGTCTGCCGCAGGGTGATTCCGCCGGTCGGCCCGCTGTGGGTACTGCACCACGAAGGCGTCAACATCGTTGGCCGACAGAGCTTTAGCCAGCGGCCGGTAAGCTGCGGCGGCACCGCCGGCGTGCGGGAAAACGACCACCGAGCCGTGCCCAGCGCTACCGGTAAACCGCTTCACCCAGGGCTTGAACTCCCGCTGCGCCGGTTCGGTCGTCGTCTGCACGCCGGCCTTCGAAGCGGGCGCGGCATCGAGTGCGGCATCGAGTGCGGACAACACATCGACACTCGACATATCCGCGATTTCCAGGTAGACGTCGGCCACCTGCTCGAGTCGGTCGTCGTTGGCTTCCCGGCCGATGAGCAATTGGGCCAGCGTGGCAACGGTCCTGGCGGCAAAGACGTCGGCGACCATCAGACTCGGCGAATCGAGCCACTGCCGGCTACCGACGACGGCCTGCGTCGCAAGAACGGAATCGCCACCGAGGGCGAAGAAGTCGTCGTGCACGCCCACGGCGTCGACGTCGCGGTTGAGCACGTCAGCGACGATGTGGCAGAGCGCCCGTTCCAGCTGCGTTCGCGGCGCCTGGTACAGCGCTGACGTGTCGCCGGACTGCTCGGCCACCGCCACGGCCAGCTGCCGGGCGACGGCACGCCGGTCGATCTTGCCGCCATCGGTGAAGGGAGTGCCCTCGACCACCGACACATGGCGTGGAACCATATGCACGGGAACGAGATCCGCGACAACCTCCCGAATCCGCTGCGCGGTCAGCGTGGTGTCATCGAGGCAAACCTGGGCGGCCAGCACCTCAGATCCAGCCGACGCAGGCAACACGGCGGCCACCGCCGCCCGCACACCCGGTACCCGTCGCAGCGCAACCTCGATCTCGCCGAGCTCGACGCGATACCCGCTCACCTTGATCCGGTGATCGGCGCGGCCGACGAACTCGAGGGTGCCGTCCGGCCAGTAGCGGGCCAGATCGCCGGTGCGGTACCAGATCCGGCCGTCGCGGAACACGAAGCGCTCCGCGGTGAATTCGGGCCGGCCGCGGTAACCCCTCGCTATGCCGCGTCCGGATACCCAAAGTTCACCGGCCACCCAGTCGGGACAGTCGGCGCCGGTGTCATTGACGACCCGGCAGGCCATGTTCGGAAACGGCCTGCCGTAGGGCACCGCGGTCCAGTCGGCCGGCATGTCCTCACCGACTTCGTAAATGGTTGCGTGCACTGCTGTTTCGGTGCCGCCGCCCAGCCCGGCGAAGCGCATGTTCGGTGCCTGGGCTTTCAACCGGCGAGCCAGACCGGGGCGCACCCAGTCGCCGCCGGTGGCCACTACCCGCAGCGACGACAGTCGCCCATCGCCCACCTCAACCAACATCTCCAGCCAGCCCGGCAGGAAGTTCAGCACCGTGGCTTGATGATTGTCGATCAATTTGGCCCAGGCGTCGGGATCGCGGCGCTGCGCCTCGTCGACCACGACGACCGCACCACCGGCCCGCAAGGTGGCGAAGATGTCCAAGACCGACAGGTCGCATTCCAGCGTCGACAGCGCCACACAGCGATCGGCGGCGCTGATATCGAAGTGGCGAGTGAGAAATTCCACCGTGTTCATTGCGCCGTCGTGCGCCATCTCCACGCCCTTGGGCTCCCCGGTCGAGCCGGACGTGAACAAGACGTATGCGAGCTCGGCAGGATCGGTCGTCGCGGGCCAAAACTCACCGAGGGTGGGCGGTGGGTCGGCAAGCAGGTCGGCAAGCGTCAGAGCCGGCACCGGTAACGACAGCTGTGGGCCGCCGCACACCAAAGCCAGGCTCACCCCACCGGTGTTCAGGATCTGTTCCGCGCGGTCGGGGGGCTGGTCGGCGCCGATCGGCAGGTAGACACCACCGGTGGCCAGAATCCCCAGCAGGGCCGGCACCTGCTCGGCCGTCTTCGGGCCCATCACGGTCACCGTGTCGCCGGTGCCGATCCCGGCCGCACGCAACGCCGCTGCCACCGCCAACGCCTGGTCCCGCAGCTGCGCGTAGCTGAGGTCGCCGGAGCTGGAGTACACCGCCGGCGCGTCGGGCTGCTGGAGGGCCCGGCGAAAGAACCCGTCGTGCAGCGCTTCGCCGCTGGGCGCGGCGGTGGAGCTGTTGACCGCGTCGCGCACCGCGCGCTGCGCGGCCGGCAGCGCCGACGGGCCCGGCGCATCCCAGGTGTCGCCAGCAGACGCCAACCGGAGCAGTTCGTCGATGTGGTAGGCGAACATGGCGTCGATGACACCGGGGGCGAAGACGCCGTCGCGCACGTCCCAGTTCACCAGCACGCCGCCGTCGAACTCGGTGACCTGTGCGTCGAGCAGCACCTGGGGCCCCTGGGAAATGATCCATCCGGGTGTGCCGAATTGCTCGGTGACATCGGGACCGAACAGTTCGCCCAGTCCCAGCGCGCTAGTGAAGACCACCGCCGCCAGCACCTGGGTGCCGCGGTGACGGCTGAGATCGCGGAGTACCGATAGCCCTGGATAGGCGGAATGGGCAGCGGCTGTCCGCATCGCGTCCTGCACCACCTGCGCCCGCGCCGCTGAGGTGACTGTGCCGGTCAGGCCGGTCAGGTCGATGTCGAGCAGCAACGACGAGGTGAAATCGCCGACCAACAAATCGACGTCGGGGTGCAGTGCCTGGCGCCCGAACAGCGGGAGGTTCAGCAGAAACCGCGAAGTGGTCGACCAGCGTGACAGGGCACTGGCGAACGCCGCGGCCAGCGTCATCGCCGGGGTGATACCGCGCGCCTGGGCGCGGGAAAACAGCACATCGCGAGTTGCCGGGTCCAGCCAGTGCCAGCGCCGGAAGCTCTTGTGTGAGCTCCGGCCGCCGCTTGATGGCAGCGTCGGCGGGTCTGGCAGCTGCGGGATACGCTGCGCCCACCAGTCCCGGTCGTCGTCGCGGTCCGGCTGCGGCTGTGCCTCTTCTGCCTCGATGGCTTGCCGGTATTGCCGGTAGGTGTAGCTCAATACAGGCAGGTCTCGCTCGCAATACAGGGCCGCCAGGTCAGCCATCAGGGTGCGGTAGCTCATCGCGTCGGCGGCCTGCATGTCCAGATCGACGTGCAGCCGTGAACGCTCGCCTGGCAGACGCGTCAACGTGAGCTCGAACACCGCGCCGTCGAGCTGCTGGTGTGATTTGGCGTCGCGGATGGCTGCCAGCCGCTGATCGACGAGATCTCCGTCCAGGTGGCGCAGGTCCTCGACGGTGACCGGGAAGTCTTGGCACTCGTCTGTCGATGTGATGCGCTGCGTGCCATCGGGCAGGAACTGCACCCGCAGCATCGGATGGCGACGCGCCAGTGCGGTGGCCGCCGCGCGCAGGCGTCCGGGATCGATCGGGCCACCGTCGAATTCGACGTAGAGGTGCCCGGCCACCCCGCCGAACTGCTGGTTGTCCTGTCTGCCGACCCACATCGCGTGCTGCATCGGGGCCAGCGGAAAAGGCTCGCCTTCCTCAAACAAAAGGGCGTCCCCGGGTGCGTGGGCAGGAGGAGCCTGCTGATCAGCGCTCGGAGCGCCGGCAGTGACCAACTCAGCCCAGGCCTCGATCGTCGGCGTGGCTGCTAACGTGGCGAAGTCGACGGCGATGCCTTGACGGCGCCAGCGACCAGCCAGGGTCATCATCCGCATCGAGTCCAGGCCCTGGCCGATGAGGTTGCTACCTGGGTGAACGGCATCGACCCCGACGCCGAGCAGTTCGGCCACCTCCGCCCGGATGTCTTCCGGGCGCGCCGGGGCATGCACCACGAATCCTCCCTGAATTAGCACAGGCTGCCCTAATTATTTTTGGTTACCCTATCCTTACTCTCCGGATCGCCTCTACTACGCCCCCCGCCTGAGAATCCCGATGACCCCAAACACACCGCAGTCCCTCGCCGAAGGCCTGGAAGGGTTCGTGCCATTCCCCGCTGATCGGGCCGCTGCCTACCGGGCGGCCGGTCATTGGACGGGACGAACCCTGGACACGACCCTGACCGACGCGGCACAGCGCTGGCCCGACCGCATTGCCGTGCTCGACGCCGTGGGCGGTGCCGGCTCGAGTTATGCCGAACTCGACGAGCAGGCCAACCGCGCGGCCACTGGGCTGCGCGGTGTGGGCATCGCGCCGGGCGACCGGGTGCTGCTGCAACTGCCGAACAGTTGCCAGTTCGCGGTGGCGCTCTTCGGGCTGCTGCGGACGGGGGCGATCCCGGTGATGTGTCTCCCCGGCCACCGGGCCGCCGAATTGGGTCATTTCGCCGCGGTCAGCCAGGCCACCGGACTTCTGATCGCCGATGCGGCAAACGGTTTCGATTACCGGGCCATGGCGCGCGAGCTTGTCGAGGATCACTCCGCGCTCGAGCATGTCATCGTCGACGGCAACCCGGGGCCGTTCACCTCGTGGACGCAACTGCGCGATGAAGCCCCTGCCGGGTCTCCGGCTCCGCGGGACAATCCGGGATCGCCCGCCTTGCTGCTGGTTTCCGGTGGCACTACCGGCACTCCCAAACTCATCCCCCGCACTCATGACGATTACGTGTTCAACGCGACCGCCAGCGCCGAAGTGTGCCGGCTCAGCACCGACGACGTCTATTTGGCGGTGCTGTCGGCCGGCCATAATTTCCCGCTGGCCTGTCCGGGACTGCTCGGCGCGATGACGGTAGGCGCCACCACCGTGTTCGGCACCGACCCCAGCCCCGAGGCGGCCTTTGCTGCCATCGCGCGGCACGGCGTCACGGTCACCGCCCTGGTGCCGGCCCTGGCCAAACTGTGGGCCCAGGCCTGCGACTGGGAGCCGGTGACACCAAAGTCCTTGCGGCTATTGCAAGTTGGCGGCGCCAGGCTGGAGCCCGGCGACGCTCGCCTGCTGCGCGACGCGTTGACCCCCGGCCTGCAGCAGGTGTTCGGGATGGCAGAGGGACTGCTGAACTACACCCGGCTCGACGATCCGCCGGAACTGGTCGACCGCACTCAGGGCCGGCCGTTGTGCGCGGACGACGAATTGCGCGTCGTCGACGGCGCCGGCCGGCCGGTGACGCCTGGCGAAGAAGGCGAACTACTGGTGCGCGGCCCCTACACGTTCAACGGCTACTTTCGTGCCGAGCGCGACAACGAGCGCTGCTTCGACCCCGACGGTTTCTACCGCAGCGGTGACCTGGTCCGCCTCAGGCACGACGGCTATCTGATGGTCACCGGCCGGGTCAAGGACGTGATCTGCCGGGGCGGTGAAACCATTTCCGCGGCAGACCTCGAGGAGCAGATGCTGAACCACCCGGCGATCTTCTCGGCCGCCGCGGTTCCGCTTCCTGACCCTTACTTGGGTGAGAAGATCTGTGCAGCAGTTGTTTTCGATGGTTCCGCGGTGACACTTGCAGGGTTAAATGCCTACCTGGACGAGCGCGGTGTGGCCGCGCATGCCCGGCCCGACATGCTGGTCGCGATGGCGGCATTGCCCACTACACCGATAGGCAAGATCGACAAAAAGGTGCTCGCCAGCCAGGTTTCAGCGCGGCGAGCATCATCGGGGCCAAGCTGACCAACTCGACTACTACAGGCCCAATGCGGTCAGTGCCTGCTAAGCGTCAATGTCCCTTCAGTTTTGAGCACCTTGCTGGCGGTGATTCTTTCGGTTCTGCGAGCCTCGCGCTCGAGGTAGCGCTGCTTGGATTCGTCGAACTTGTCGGAGGCTTCCTCGAGCTCCTTGATCAGCAGTCCGAGATCGTCGCGCATCCACGCGGCCTCGCCGGTGAAGTCTTCGCGTTCGAAGATGCGCCACTTCTTCAACACCGGCATGACCACCTCATTGAGATGTATCCGCGGGTCGTAGACACCACCGACGGCGATGACCACCGCCTTGCGCCGGAACTCCGGCACGGTGAATCCGGGCATCTTGAAGTTGCGCAGGATCCGGTGCACCGACTTCATCGCCTGGTTGGGCGCGATGTCCAGACCCGCCCCGCTGACGTCCCGATAGAAGATCATGTGCAGGTTCTCGTCGTGCGACACCCTGGCCATCAACTGCTCTGCGATCGGGTCATTAGCGGCTTTACCGGTGTTGCGGTGCGAGACACGGGTGGCCAATTCCTGAAACGACACGTACATGACCGAGTCGAAAACGCTCTCAGCGAACATGTCGCCCTGATGATTCTGGCCGGGGCTGAAGCCCCTAGTCATTTGTTCTAGGCGCAGCTTCTCCAGCTCGACCGGGTCGACGGCGCGGGTGACCACCAGGTAATCGCGCAGCGCTGTGCTGTGCCTGGCCTCCTCGGCAGTCCAGCGATTCACCCACTGCCCCCAGGGGCCGTCCATGCTGAAGTTCATCGCGATCTCACGGTGATACGACGGCAAATTGTCCTCGGTGAGCAGGTTCTGCACCATCGCCACCTGCGCCACGTCGGGAAGCTGGCTCTGCCCGGGCTCCCAGTCCTGTCCATCCAGCGCGTAGAAATTCTTGCCGTCCGACCACGGAATGTAGTCGTGCGGATTCCATTCCTTGAACATCGAGAGGTGGCGGTTGAGCAGGCGCTCAGCCACAGGCTCGAGCTCGTGGAGTAGCTGCAAGTTAGTCAGGTCCTTGGACACGGAACCCTCCGAGTTATGTGTTGCGGTCAGTTACATGCAATGTATCTGTGTCACGCGGTTACATCAAGCTAGACACGCGGAGCGTCGATTAATTAGGGCCAAAAGTCCCTTCGCCGGAACGTTTGGTTACTTGGGCCCGGACTGCAACGCCGCTGGAAGACGGCCGCAAGCAACTTCAGCTACAGCAGTCGGCAACGAGGCAGCGAACCGGACGCCGCCTCGGCCAGGCGGTCAGCCCAGTGAGGACTGAAGCGACGGCAATTGCCTTCCGCTGAGCTTCAGCGTCCTTCGGTGTTGCGCACTTTGCCAGCGGTGATCTTCTCGCTCCTGCGCGCCTCACGCTCGAGGTAGCGCTGCTTGGACTCGTCGAATTTGTCGCAGGCTTCCTCGAGCTCCTTGATGAGCACGCCGAGATCATCGCGCAACAATGCGGCCTCTCCGGTGAAGTCTTCGCGTTCGAAGATGCGCCACTTCTTCAACACCGGCATGACCACCTCGTCGAGATGTATGCGCGGGTCGTAGACGCCACCGACGGCGATGACCACCGCCTTGCGCCGGAACTCCGGCCCCGCGAATCCGGGCATCTTGAAGTTGCGCAGAATCCGGTGCACCGACTTCATCGCCTGGTTGGGGGCGATGTCCAGACCCGCCCCGCTGACGTCCCGATAGAAGATCATGTGCAGGTTCTCGTCGGCCGACACCCTGGCGAGCAGTTGGTCCGCGATGGTGTCGTTACAGGCTTTGCCGGTGTTGCGATGCGAGACGCGGGTGGCCAATTCCTGAAACGAGACATAGACGACGGAATCGAACAAGCACTCGGCGAACACGTCGCCTTGATGGTTCTGACCGGGGCTGAATCCTCTGGTCATTTGCTCGATACGGCGCTTTTCCAGCTCGACACAGTCGACCGCACGGGTCACCACCAGGTAGTCGCGCAGCGCTGTGCTGTGCCTGTTCTCCTCGGCAGTCCAGCGATTCACCCACTGCCCCCAGGGGCCGTCCATGCCGAAGTTCATCGCGATCTCACGGTGATACGACGGCAAATTGTCCTCGGTGAGCAGGTTCTGCACCATCGCCACCTGGGCCAGATCGGAGAGCTGACTCTGCCCGGGCTCCCAGTCCTGCCCGCCCAGCGCGTAGAAGTTCTTGCCGTCCGACCACGGAATGTAATCGTGCGGATTCCATTCCCTGGACATCGAGAGGTGGCGGTTGAGCAGGCGCTCAACCACGGGCTCAAGCTCGTGAAACAGCTGCAGGTCGGTCACGCCCGTCAACACAAGGTGCCTCCCAGATATATGTGGCGATCAGTAACGCGCAATATATCTGTGTAAATCGGTCACATCAATGGACACGCCGCTACATCCTCGCTTAGGAAAAAGTCCTAGGCCGAGCGATGGTCGCCAGCCCATCGACCCGAGCTTGAAGCGCTAGATGGGCGGCCGCACGCGGCTTCGGGCATGGAACCGTTGACAGCCACCGGACGGTCGATCAGACGCTATTGGCGAGCAACCAGATAGGGCGCCAGTGTGGACAGCTTCTCGCAGGTTTCTTCGAATTCCCGCTCGGGATCGGACTCTTCGATGATGCCGGCGCCGGCCCGCAACCACGTCTTGCCGTCGCACTCGTAGGCCGCCCGCAGCGTCAGCGCCGCGTCCAGCCCGCCGTCTGCTGAAACCATCACGACCGCACCTGAGTATAGTCCGCGTGGGCCTTCATCGAGGCGCAGGATCGCGTCGACGCCGCCCGCTTTAGGGATGCCCGACGCCGTGACCGCCGGAAAAAGCGCTTCCAGTGCGTCCATCCGGTCGCTCGATGGGGCCAGGCGCGCGGTGACCGTGGAGCCGAGGTGCTGCACACTCCCGCGTTCCCGCACCGTCATGAAGTCGGCGACTACGGCGGTGCCCGGTTCGGCGATCTCGGTCATCTCTTGTAGGGAGCTTCGCACCGAAATAGCGTGCTCGACAATCTCTTTAGAATTCGATTCCAGGTCGTCGCGAGCCTGGCGGTCGCGCGCTGCACCATGACCAAGCGCGCGGGTGCCCGCCAGCGGTTCGGTCACCACGACGCCGTCGTGACGGACGGCCGCAACAAGTTCGGGGCTGTAGCCCACAGCGCGAATTCCCCCCAGTTGCAACAAAAACGACCTTACCGGGGTGTTGTGCCGACGGCCCAGCCGGTAGGTGGACGGGAAGTCGAGCGCGAAAGGCACCTCGAGACAACGGGAAAGGATCACCTTGTGGTAGTGGCCCGTGGCGATCTCGCGGACGGCCGACGCCACCCGATCGCGGTAGCCGGACCGGTCAGCGATTACCTCGACCGCGCAGGCGTCGCGCACGTCGGGCACACCGCCGGCGAGCAAGCGGAGTACCGCGTCGCGGTGGCTGGCCGGTGCATCGAACAGGCGAACCGAGTCCCGGGTCACCACGATGCGGCTGTGAGGCCAGAAGACTCGGGCCAGCGGGGTCCGCGGCGCCAGCCGCCACTGCAGCCCGTAGCGGTAGACGCCGAATTCGAATGCGATCCACCCGAAGACGTGGTCGGTTTCCAGCAAGAGCCGATCAATGGCTTCACCGAGGACGGGCCCGGGCCGCCCGAACCACTGCTGCCGCCGAGTCATGCCGTCGCGGATCACACGCAGTTCATCGCTATCCAGCTCGATCATGGCGCGCACACCGCTGGCCAGCACCCATTGACCGCCATCCTCGTAGAGCAGGTACTCCTCGCCGACTCGCTCAGGCAGCACCGCGGCCAGCTCGGCCGCCAGGTCGGCCGGGTCGATATGTGCGGGGAGCGGAATCGGCGGTGACGTAGAGCCGGCGGAACTTGTCTCTACGCTGACCTCGGTCACGGTAAGTAAATGTAGCCTAACCTATAAAAGTCCGCGCAACCGCTCCCCTCGGCTCGCCCCGGGTTAAAAGCGGCAGCTGCCCAGGCGGGCACCGTGCCGGGCAGGTCGGCGCGTTGCGCCGCCCCTATTTCCGCAGGCAAGGGCGGGTTCCGTTTTCTCGCGGCCGGACCACGCCACTCATCTGTAACAGCAAGACTCCAGACGTTTCCCAGCCGTTTACGTTTTGGCCGCACAACGACGGGCTCCGGTAACCGGACTTCTCCTAATATATTTCTGCCTAGCCTGTCGGTGACGCATCGCAAAAAATCGGGTCGGTGTCAGGCCCTCACTTATTTCTTAGGCACGTTGATTTCGCATGACCCCACAGCAAATACACAGCACATTCGCACCAAACTCACGCCGATTGCGCCTTCTCCACGCACCTGACTCGGCTCGACTCACACGGTTCTGACCGGCGGTTTCTCCGAGTCCACCCGCCCGGCGCCGCTTGGGCGGGCCCGGACTTCTCGCTTTCTATCGAGTGGCGGTTTGAAAGCGACAGGGCTAAATTTTTCCACGGTCGTCGGGATGTTCGTGGTGGCTCCGCTTGCGGACGGTGCTTCCCTGATCACCGCACTTAATTGAGGGAGGCATCCATGCTGCAAGAGTTCTGGCAGAACTTCACCCACAATCTGTTCAAGCCGCTCCTGCTGTTCTTCTACTTCGGATTTCTGATCCCGATTCTGAAGGTGCGGTTTGAGTTCCCGTATGTGATCTATCAGGGCTTGACCATGTACCTGCTGCTGGCCATCGGCTGGCATGGTGGCGAAGAACTCGCCAAGATCGATTCCGGCATCTGGACCATCGTCGGGTTCATGGTGCTGGGCTTCGTGGTGAACTTCCTGATCGGTGGCCTCGCCTACATATTGCTGAGCGGGCTGACTTCCCTTCGAAGAATCGACCGAGCCACGGTCGCCGGGTTTTACGGGTCAGACTCGGCGGGAACCTTCGCGACCTGCGTGGCCGTCTTGACCGCCGTGGGCATCGCCTTCAACGCCTACATGCCCGTGATGCTGGCCGTCATGGAGATTCCCGGCTGCCTGGTAGCACTGTACCTGGTGGCGATCCTTCGCCACCGCGGGGTGGACGCCGCGGGGAACATGGCCGACGAGCCCGGCTACACCCCACCGGTCAAGGTGGGAGTCGGCCCCGGCACCGCGGCAAAGCCCCCGCATGGCCGAAGCCTCGAAGCCGAGAACGAGCGAGGAGTCGAGCAAGAGCTGGAGTTCTCGCTGGAGAAGCTGGACCACCCGGACTGGGAACCCGACCAGAGCCCGCGCCGCGCGACGGGCAAGAGGGTGCCGGTCTTCTCGCGTGCGCTCTTCCAAGAAGTTTTCCTCAACCCTGGGCTTGTCCTGCTTATGGGCGGCATCGCCATCGGCCTCATCAGCGGGCTGCAGGGCCAGAAGGTCGTTGCAGACGACGACAAGTTCTTCGTTTTGGCGTTCCAGGGTGTGCTCTGCCTGTTCCTGCTCGAGATGGGCATGACGGCCTCCCGAAAGTTGAAGGACCTGCGTTCGGCGGGTGCCGGCTTCATCTTCTTCGGTCTGCTGGCGCCGAATATCTTTGCGCCGCTGGGAATCCTCGTCGCCCACATCTACTCGTCTCTCACCCATGCCGATTTCAAGCCGGGAACCTATGTACTGTTCGCGGTGCTTTGCGGCGCGGCGTCTTACATCGCCGTCCCGGCGGTCCAGCGGCTGGCGATCCCCGAGGCCAGTCCAACCCTGCCGTTAGCCGCATCACTGGGTTTGACGTTTTCCTACAACGTCACCATCGGAATCCCGCTCTATATCGAGGTCAACCGCCTGATCTCACACTGGTTCTAACCGCTTTACCCCAGCAACGTCCGCACCACTGCGTCGGCCAGCAGCCGTCCGCGCGGGGTAAGGACCAGCCTGTCGCCGTCGGACACCAATAACCCGTCAGCGACCACGCCCTCGGCACGCTCGCGTTCGGTGGGACCCAGCCGGTCTAGCGGAAGCCCTTGGCGCAGCCGGGTTTTCAACAGCACGTCTTCGGTGTGTAAGGCGTCGGTGCCGAGCTGCTCGAATCCCGCTACCGGCAGCCTGCCATCGACCAGCATCTCCGCATAGGCATTGGGGTGCTTGACATTCCACCAGCGCGTCGCACCGACGTATCCGTGCGCTCCCGGTCCTGCACCCCACCACTGACCGCCGTCCCAGTAGCCCAGGTTGTGCCGGCACTCACCGCCCGGTCGGGACCAGTTGGACACTTCGTACCAGGCCATCCCGGCCGCGGACAGCCGGGCATCGACCAACTCGTAGCGGTGCGCCAGGACGTCGTCGTCGGGAGCGGCGACCTCGCCGCGCCGAACCCGTCGGGCCAGTGCAGTGCCTTCCTCGACCAGCAGGGCATATGCAGACACATGATCCACGCCGGCCTCGACGGCCGCGTCGACCGAACGCATCAAGTCGTCGTCGGATTCCCCTGGGGTCCCGTAGATCAGATCGAGGTTGACGTGCTCGAAGCCGGCCGCCATCGCCTCGCGGGCCGCGGCCGACGCCCGGCCTGGCGAGTGCACCCTGTCGAGGGTGGCCAATACCCGCGGCGCGACCGATTGCATGCCCAGCGATACTCGCGTGTAACCGGCCGCACGGATGGCGTCAAAAAAATCCGGCCATGTCGACTCGGGATTGGCCTCGGTGGTGACCTCGGCACCCGGCGCTAGCGCGAAGTGTTCGCGCACCATGTCCAGCACCGCTGCCAGGCGCGCACCACCCAGCAGTGACGGCGTCCCGCCGCCGACGAACACGGTGTTCACCGTCGGTCCGTGCAGCCGCGCGGCCGCCAGTTCCAGCTCCGTCCGCAGTGTCGCCAGCCAGGCGTCGGGGTTGACACCACCCAACTCCGCCGGGGTGTAGGTGTTGAAATCGCAGTAGCCGCAACGGGTTATGCAGAACGGGACATGCACGTATATCCCGAACGGCTGTCCAGGGATCGGCGGTAGGTGGGGCAGGTCAACCGGTTCCTCGCGAAGGGCCATGCCAAATCATCCCACGGCGGACGGGTGAAGCCGGGGTCGTCAATCCTGCTCGATCTTGGGACAACCGCCGCTGGGAGATGACTGAGCGACCTGCGTAATCTCCGTCACTCCAGTCACCGGCGCGACGGCCAGCGGACGGCCAACCAGGCGAGCCCAAGGCAAACGAACGGATTCTCGGGGGTTTCTCCGCTTTGTCTGCTCAACCGCCCAGCGTCGCTCCGTAGCGTTGGTCATGTGGCAAGACATTCGACCTGGTGGCGTGGCTGGTCGGCGGCCATGGCAGAATGGGAGCATGATTGTCGCCCAGCCCACCCGGCGCATTGCGCTCGTGGCGCGGCGGCACATTGATCTCAAGCGTGTCTGCAGCTGTATCTGTCTGCCTTGATGTCGTAGACCCAGCCCACCTGTATTTCCAGCTGGCCGACGGTTCTGCGCCGCCCCGAAATTGCCGGTGAGCTGTGCTGTCCGTGCTGGAGATCGTCGTAAAGGAGACCCCCGAATGACCACAGCCCGTCCCGCAAGAGTCCGCAACGAGGGCCAGTGGGCACTGTGGAATCGCGAGCCGCTAAACGCTAACGAAGAAATGAAGCAGGCCGGCGCCCCGCTGGGAGTGCGGCAACGCGGAAGGTACGCAACTTCGTGAAATATCGCAGCCCCGGTGAACGTTTTGCGCAATGGGCCATTCGGGCAGACGAGGGGGATCTACGGTGCGTGAGCAATTAACCAAACCGACCGAAGCCGAACTGCGGAAGCTGGCGGCGCATGGCGCCGCGGAGTTCGACGGCGCCGGCGCCACCGACGTATTGCGTTGGACCGAAGAGACGTTCGGCGGTGTCAACGGACCCCGCGGCTGGGCCACGTGCAACTACGTGGTGGCCTCCAGCATGCAAGAGGCCGTGTTGATCGATCTGGCTGCCAAGGTTCGGCCGGGCGTGCCAGTGATCTTTCTGGACACGGGCTATCACTTCGTGGAGACCATCGGTACGCGGGACGCGATCGAGTCCGTCTACGACGTTCGAGTGCTGAATGTCACTCCCGAACACACAGTCGCCGAGCAGGACAAGTTGCTGGGCAAGGACCTGTTCGCCCGTGATCCCGGCGAGTGCTGCCGGCTGCGCAAGGTCGCCCCCCTGGGCAAGGCGCTGAGTGGATACTCCGCGTGGGTGACCGGGCTGCGCCGGGCAGAGGCTTCCACGCGCGCCAACGCCCCGATGGTCTCCTTCGACGAGGGCTTCAAAATGGTGAAGATCAACCCGCTGGCGGCGTGGACCGACGACGACGTGCAGAACTACATTGACGAGCACAGCGTGCTGGTCAATCCGCTTATCTACGACGGCTATTCGTCGATCGGTTGCGCTCCGTGCACGGCCAAGCCTCTCGCGGACGCCGACCCGCGCAGTGGACGCTGGCAGGGGCTGGCCAAGACTGAATGCGGTTTGCACGCCTCGTAACGAAGAACCGTCGTCACGCCGACGTCAGCGCGGTCTCATCAGCATCGCCCACGCCGCGACTGGACGTCGTCCCGCTGACGGCAATCGGCGGCACTCGGGTGGCCCGTACGTAAACGGTGTCACCCTCGCGTAAGGCCAGCGCCTCGGCATCGCCGCGGGTGATCTGGGCGGTGAAAGAGCCTCCGGTGGCGGCGCTGGTCAATTCCACCCGCACTTCGAAGCCCAGCACCACTACCCGGTCGACGGTGGCGCGCGTGACACCCGTGGACTCCGCCGTGCCGTCAGCTGCGGCGACCGCCATCTCCGGTGTCCGACCGACGCGGATGTCGTGCGGTCGGACCAAAGTGCCGTTCAACGTGGAAACCGCACCCAGGAAGGACATTACGAACGCGTTGGCCGGGGCGTCGTAGACGTCGGTCGGGGATCCGATCTGCTCGATGCGGCCGTGGTTGAGCACGGCGATTCGATCCGCGACGTCCAGTGCCTCTGACTGATCGTGGGTAACCAGCACCGTGGTCACGTGCACCTCGTCGTGCAGGCGCCGCAACCAGGCTCGCAAATCCTCGCGCACCTTGGCGTCCAGCGCACCGAACGGCTCGTCGAGCAGCAGCACTTCCGGATCGACCGCCAGCGCCCGGGCCAGCGCCATCCGCTGTCGCTGGCCACCGGAGAGCTGGTTGGGATAGCGCTTTTGAAATCCGCTCAGCCCAACCACTTCCAGCAAGTTGTCGACCTTCGCCTTGATCTCGGCTTTGGGCCGTCTGCGGATCTTCAACCCGAATGCCACGTTGTCACGAACGGTTAAGTGCTTGAACGCCGCGTAGTGCTGGAATACGAATCCGATGCCGCGGCGCTGCGGCGGCACGTGGGTCACGTCATGACCGTTGATCGTGACCGTTCCGCTGTCGGGCTGATCGAGCCCGGCGATGGTACGCAACAACGTCGACTTGCCAGAACCGCTGGGGCCCAACAGCGCGGTCAGCGAACCGGAAGGTACGACGAAGTCCACATGGTCCAATGCGACGAAGTCGCCATAGCGCTTGCAAGCGTCCCGCACGGTGATCGCGTGGTCGGCGCGGTCGGTCATATCGAAGTCTCCCTACCCGGCCTGCCTGATTGCTCGTGTCCGGCGGACGTCAAGAAGCACCTGGAAGATCAGCACCACCACCGAAACCGCCATCAGCAGCGTCGACAGCGCGTAGGCGCCGTACTCGGCGCCGCGGTTGTAGCGATCCGACACAAGCAGCGTCAACGTTTGCGACCGTCCCGGCAGGTTAGAAGACACCATGAGCACCGCGCCGTATTCGCCCAGGGTACGAGCAACGGTCAGTACGATGCCGTAGGTCAAACCCCACCGAATGGACGGCAACGTGATCCGCCAAAACGTTTGCCACCAACCGGAACCGAGCGTTGCCGCCGCCTCCTCCTGGTCGGTCCCCAATTCGTGCAACACCGGTTCGACCTCGCGCACCACGAACGGCAATGTGACGAAGACGCTGGCCAGCACAATGCCGGGCAGACCGAAGATGATCTTGAACCCTAAGTCTTTTTCGACGAAGCCAAGCGCGCCGGCTGATCCCCACAACAGGATCAATGCGACGCCCACGATGACGGGCGAGACCGCGAAGGGCAGATCGATGATCGCCTGCAGCACACCCTTACCGCGGAATCGGCTGCGCGCGAGCACCAGTGCCGTCGGAATACCGAAGACCACGTTCAGCGGCACCACGATGGCCACCACCAGCAGCGACAAGTTCAGCGCCGATATCGCCGCCGGCGTGCTGATCCAGTCAGAGAACTGGCCGATGCCGGGTTCGAAGGTTCGCCACAAGATCAGCGCAACCGGAACAACCACCAACGCAAAGACATATGCCAGTGCGACATATCGGATCAGGTAGCGAACCCGCAAAGACGATGTCACGCGGCCAACTCCTCGCGTTTGGCCGCACGGGCACCGACGATGCGCAGCATCAGGAGCAGGACAAACGAGATCGACAGCAGCACAATCGATATCGCCGCGGCACCGGTGCGGTCGTCATTCTCGATCAAGGTCCGTATCCATTGCGACGACACTTCGGTCTTCCCCGGCACCGCACCACCGATCAGCACCACCGAGCCAAACTCCCCGATCGCACGCGAAAACGCCAGCCCGGAGCCGGATAACAACGCCGGCGTCAGCGATGGCAGCACAATCGAGGTGAAGATTTTCGGCGGGGTGGCCCCCAATGACGCTGCCGCCTCCTCGGTCTCACGATCGATTTCCAGCAGCACCGGTTGAACGGCGCGCACCACAAACGGCAGCGTGACAAAGGCCAATGCGACCGCGACACCCCACGCGGTGTGCTGCAGATGAAGACCCACCGGGCTGTTGTTGCCGTACAGCGCCAACATGACCAGGCTGGCGACGATGGTGGGCAGCGCGAACGGCAGGTCAATGAACGCGTCCACGAGCCGTTTGCCCACGAATTCGTCGCGCACCAGTACCCAGGCGATCAACAGACCGAACACCAGGTTGGCGACGGTGACCCCGGCGGAAATGGTCAGCGTCACCTTGAAGGACTGCAGCGCGGCATTCGACGTGACCGCCATCCAGAAGTCCTGCCAGCCGCCGTCGGCAGCCTGCCAAGCGATGGCGGCCAACGGCAGCAGCACGATCACGGAAAGCCACACGATCGCCACACCGAACCGAAGTGATGTGCCGCGCGATCCGCGGAATTGCCGCGCATCCATGGGCGTCCGGGGAGCATCACCGTCGCGGTCGTCGAACTCGGGCCGGATCGCTTCCGGGTTGGGGGTCACTGCGGCCGTCATCCGGTGGCCCGCTGGTAAATCTTGGTGATACTTCCAGTGCTCTTGTCGAACAACTGCGGATCCACGGTATCCCAGCCGCCGAGATCGGCGATCGTCCAGAGCTTCGCGGGCACCGGGAACTGGTCGGCGAAATCGGCGGCAACGGCCGGATCGACCGGCCGGAATCCGGCCTGCGCCCACAACTTCTGCGCCGCAGCGGTGTACTGGAAATTTTTGAACGCGGTGGCCGCATCCAGGTGCGGGCTGGTGGTCACCACTGCTACCGGGTTGTCGATCCTGAATGTCTGCGGCGGAATGATGTGTTCGATCGGCTTTCCTTGCCGCTCAGCGGCGATCGCCTCGTTCTCGTAGCTGATCAGCACGTCGCCGCTGCCCTGGACGAAGACGTCGGTGGCTTGCCGCCCCGATCCGGGACGCAATTTGACGTGTTCGCTCACCAACTTGTTGATGAAATCAACGCCCGCTTGACCATTGGTTCCACCGCCGCTCTTGGCCGCGTACGGGGCGAGCAGATTCCACTTGGCAGAACCAGAACTCAACGGGCTTGGCGTGATGACCTCGATGCCAGGCCGCAACAGGTCATCCCAGTCTTTGATGTGCTTGGGATTACCCGCACGCACCGCCAGCGTCACCACAGATCCGAACGGAATTCCCTTGGTGGCGTCTTTGTCCCAGGCGGGCGAAACCTTGCCCGCCTTGACCAACCGGGCGATGTCGGATTCGACCGAGAAGTTCACGACGTCGGCCGGCTTACCGTCGACGACTCCGCGCGACTGGTCCGCCGAGGCCCCGTACGAGGCGATCACCTGCACCCCATTGCCCTCATCGGAGGCATTGAACGCCTCAATCACCTTGCTCCAGCCAGGTTCTGGGACCGAATAGGCGACCAGGATGATAGTGGTATGCGCATTGGCCGGCCCGCCGCCGCCAACGACGTCGCTGGTACCACCGTGGCACGCAGCGACGACACCGATGATCAAGGCGAGCGCGACCGCCGGCCGCCGGCGCAGCGCGCTGGCGATGTCGTTGAGCATTGGGGCCTTCCAGTGCGGGGGCTTACGAATATTGGTCCCGTTGCTGCGGAAAGGCACCTACTACTTCTCCGAGAATGCGCAAACTCCATACCAGACCGCGCACGGGTTTGGGAGTCAGCGACAACAGTGCACGAAGACATAGCGCTCCAAAACGCCGGATGCCGTGTGCATGGCGGGAAGCCTAACAGGATTTGACAGGCCCGCCACCGGGCCCATGGCCGGTGCGCCTTAGCGGTGCAGATGTGTTAGTAGCCACGTGACGAGCACCAGCACCACGAGCGTGACCAAAACCAAGGTCACGTGTGACCGAGGCATCCGCGTTACCCGGGCGTCCCGTCGGCGTGGCGGGCACGGCGCATCAACTCGATGCCCTTGCCAAGCAGGCCGTCCAGCAATACCGCCGTGACGTAGGCCACCGCCAGCACGATCGGCATCACCACCATGGCCTGCAGCACGAAGGGCAGCCCTGAAAGCCACAGCTCGTTGCCGTCCCACCAATTCAGGAACGCATTCACCAAGCTCACACTATTCGGCTCGGCACCGGAAAACCAATGTGCCAAGATCGGCGAGTGTCTCCCGCCTCCTCCGAATCTGAGGCAACGACCTGTCTCATCGCCGGCGGCGGACCGGCGCGCATGACGCTCGGCCTGATATTGGCCCGCGCCGGCGTAAAAGTCACGGTGATGGAAAAGCACGCTGACTTCCTGCGTGACTTTCGGGGAGACACGGTGCACGCGAGCACCTTGCAGCTGCTCGACGAACTCGGTTTGGGTCGCGGTTCACGCAGCTTCCGCACCGCTTGATCGACACCGTCCAAATGGAGATACAGAACGAACCGGTGACTCTCGACCTGACCCACCTTCCCGGCGCGCATCAGCACATCGCCCTGGTCCTGCAATGGGACTTCCTCGAGATGGTGGCCACCGCCGCCGAGGCCGAGCCCTGCTTCAGGTTGTTGCGCAGCACCGAGGTGGTCGGGGTGATATCCGCGGTTCGGGCCGTCTATGCCGACCGCATCGTTGGCGTCACGTACCGCGACCAGACAGGCGGAACCAAACACATGCACGCCGATTTGACGGTGGCCTGCGACGGTCGCTACTCGAGCGTGCGCTCCGCGGTCGGCCTGACACCGCGAAGCTTTGGCGCCCACATGGACGTGTGGTGGTTCCGGCTGCCTCGCCGGCCCGATGATCCGAGCGGACTGGCCGGCGTGCTGCGCGCCGGGCAAGCCACATCTTGATCGATCGCGGCGATTACTACCAGATCGCCTACCTCATTCCGAAGGGCACCGACGCTCAGATGCGGGCCCGAGGCATCGAAGCGTTGCACCGCGCGCTGGTCAGTATGGTGCCCTGGATCGCTGACCGCCTTGACACGCTGACGTCTTTCGACGACGTGAAACTGCTTGATGTGCGGCTGAATAGGCTCCGCCGTTGGTACTCCGACGGCGTGCTGTTCATTGGTGACTCCGCGCACGCGATGTCGCCGGTCGGTGGCGTCGGCATCAACTTGGCGGTCGCCGATGCAGTGGCCGCCGCCCGCATCCTGGCTGCTCCGCTCCGCACAGGACGGGTGTCTACCTGGCACCTGGCCCGGGTGCAAGCACGCCGCTGGTTTCCGACGGTGCTTCTTCAGGCGGCACAACGGATGATCCATGCAAACGTGATCGCGGTGGCGGTGGCCGGAGACGATCACCGAGCACCACGAGCCGTGCAGCTGGTGAGACGATCCGCGGCATTGCGGCGACTGGTCGGCTACCTGATCGCAATCGGCCCGCTACCCGAGCATGCGCCGAGCTATGCCAGACGCCGCAGTTAGGTGAGAGAAACGCCACCTCAACGAAATCATGGACGCCGGGCGGGTCGACAGTCGATGATGTCGGGATGGTCCTGCACGCCCAGCCCGACGACCAACCCACCGATGCCATGCCTGAGGAAGCGTATGAATCGGCCCCCGCAACGGCCATAGCTTCGCCCGTCGACTTCAGCGCGCCCACGCCCCTGGCCCAGAGCGGAGCACTGCGCAACCCGTTCCCGCCCATCGCCGATTACGCCTTTCTGTCGGACTGGGAGACGACGTGCCTGATCTCTCCTGCCGGATCGGTGGAATGGATGTGTGTGCCGCGGCCGGACTCGGCCAGCGTGTTCGGCGCGATCTTGGACCGTAGCGCTGGCCATTTCCGGTTGGGCCCCTACGGCGTCTCGGTGCCCTCGGCTCGCCGCTACCTTCCCGGCAGCCTGATCATGGAGACCACCTGGCAAACCCACACCGGGTGGCTGATCGTGCGTGACGCGCTGGTGATGGGACCGTGGCACGACATCGAGCGCCGATCGAGGACACATCGCCGAACGCCGATGGACTGGGATGCCGAGCACATCTTGCTGCGCACGGTGCGCTGCGTCAGCGGAACCGTTGAGCTGATGATGAGCTGCGAGCCGGCGTTCGACTACCACCGGGTCGGAGCAACCTGGGAGTACTCGGCCAACGCGTACGGCGAAACCATCGCACGCGCCAGCAAACAACCTGACGCCCACCCGACGCTGCGGCTCACCACCAATCTGCGGATCGGGCTGGAGGGCCGGGAAGCACGCGCACGCACCCGGATGAAAGAGGGCGACGATGTGTTCGTCGCCCTGAGCTGGACCAAGCACCCGGCGCCGCAGACCTACGAAGAGGCCGCCGACAAGATGTGGCAGACCACCGAGTGCTGGCGGCAGTGGATCAACATCGGCAACTTCCCCGACCACCCGTGGCGGGCATACCTGCAGCGCAGCGCACTCACGCTGAAGGGGTTGACGTACTCACCCACCGGTGCGCTGCTGGCGGCCGCCACCACGTCGCTCCCGGAAACACCGCACGGCGAGCGTAACTGGGACTACCGCTACGCCTGGGTGCGCGACTCCACGTTCGCGTTGTGGGGGCTCTACACGCTCGGACTGGACCGCGAGGCCGACGACTTCTTCGCGTTCATTGCCGACGTATCCGGCGCCAACAACAACGAGCGCCATCCGCTGCAGGTGATGTACGGCGTCGGCGGCGAACGCAGTCTGGTCGAAGAAGAGCTGCACCATTTGTCCGGTTATGACCATGCCCGGCCGGTGCGGATCGGCAACGGCGCCTACAACCAGGACCAGCATGACATCTGGGGCTCCATCCTCGACTCGTTCTACCTGCACTGTAAGTCCCGCGAGCAAATCCCGGAGAGCTTGTGGCCGGTGCTGAAAAAGCAGGTCGAGGAGGCGATCAAGCACTGGCGTGAGCCCGACCGCGGAATCTGGGAGGTCCGCGGGGAACCGCAGCACTTCACCTCTTCGAAGGTGATGTGCTGGGTGGCGCTCGACCGCGGGGCGAAGCTGGCCGAGCGGCAGGGAGAGAAGAGCTACGCCCAGCAGTGGCGGGCCATCGCCGAGGAAATCAAAGCCGACATTCTGCAACACGGAGTGGATTCCCGGGGCGTGTTCGTCCAGCGCTACGGCAGCGACGCGCTGGACGCCTCGCTGCTGCTGGTGGTGCTGACGAGGTTTCTGCCGCCGGACGACCCGCGCGTGCGCAACACCGTGCTGGCCATCGCCGACGAACTCACCCAGGACGGCATGGTGCTGCGCTACCGCGTCGAAGAAACCGACGACGGGTTGTCCGGCGAGGAAGGCACCTTCACGATTTGCTCGTTCTGGCTGGTGTCGGCGCTGGTGGAGATTGGAGAGGTGACGCGCGCCAAGCGATTGTGTGAGCGGCTGCTGTCTTACGCCAGCCCGTTGCACCTCTACGCCGAGGAGATCGAGCCGCGAACCGGCCGGCATCTGGGTAACTTCCCGCAGGCGTTCACCCATCTGGCGCTGATCAACGCGGTGGTGCACGTGATCCGCGCCGAGGAGGAAGCCGACGGCTCCGGGATGTTCCAGCCCGCCAACGCGCCGATGTAGACGGTGTCAGCCCGCCTCGAAAACACCGAGGAAGTGCCGCCGCAAACAGAGACTTGCAGCGCGACAAGCCATTTCGCTATCACCGGATGACCCGGCTGTGAGAACACCAAGACGACCGTGGCACGGGCGTCGCGGTAGCATGCGTCGGTGGCTGCTATGACACGCCCGTCTTGGGTTCGAACCGCGTTGATTTCGGTGGCGATCGTGGCGCTTGCCGGGTGCGGCCATAGCGGCAAGCCCGCTGCGACCTCGGCAACAACCACCACCGAGTCCAGCGCCTCATGGTCGCCGCCTCCATCGGCTCCCCCCGACCCGCGGACGTTGGTGCACGCCGCAGGCACTGCCGTCGCGGCAGTGCCGAACGGCACGCTGACCCTCATCAGAACCGAACAAGGCGGAGCGTGGAGGGCCGTGGTGGTCACCCCGGACGGGACGGAGCAAGCAATGGACGTGTCGTCCGACGGTGTCGAATTGCTCGTCGGACCCACCCCGAAGAACGAGAGCGACGCCGACAAAGCCAAAAACCGTGCGCGCGTGCAGGCCGCGCGTCTGGACTACCGCGCAGCGGTGGACAAATTCCTGGCCGCTGTGCCCAACGGCTCCATAACCGAGCTGAACCTTGACGACACCAACGGCACCACCGTGTGGGAAGCCGACGTCTGGGACACTTACCTTGTCGAACACAAAGTCACGATCAACGCGGCGTCTGGAGAGGTCATCTCGAATAAGCAGGTGTAGCCACGGCGGCCCTGCGTCAGCTCAGCGCGGTGACCTTGTCCCTCATGATTTGCGCGATGTCTAGCGCGCTAGTGTTGACGTCGCGCGATCCTGGCAGGAGCGACGGGGTCGGTGCATGAAGAAAATCGACCTCGACCTCGATAAGGCAATTGCCCCGCACACCAATGGCCCGCCCTGCTGGCATGGATATCGAACCCGAGGGCAAGTCCAAGTCGATCGAAATAGTTGCCGCGAGAACAGAAGCGGCAACTTGTACGTTGGTGACCTTCACCTTGAGACCGAACACCCCGTCGGACAACGGCAACGTCTTGTCGTCGCATCGTTGCCACTGCTTGGAGAATCTCGCGAACAGGGCGCTGGCGTCGGCGGCCGTGGGCAGGCTGACGACGCCCTCCTTTACTCTGCTCACCGGTGCGGACTCGGCAGCGGGCCCCCACGTCTCAACCGCGACGTTTTGGACGTAGTTGGATTGGTAGACGCTTTGCTGCATCATCACTGCGACTCCGATGCAGTTGACGGGCCAGGCCGATGTATCGCCCTGCAACATCTCTGGGCCCCCGAAGCGCAGTGGAAAACGAGGATCAACGCCCAAGGGCTGCCTAACAATTCGCGACAGCGCACTCCTGCCGAGTAGCACCCGCTTGATGGTTTGCCCAGTAAGCAATCGCGGCGTCAACTTCGGATCCGGCTGCGCTGTGCCGTCGACCGTCACGGAGCAGCCCGCGGCCAACATCACCACTGCCAGCAGGGCCGCGAGGCACCGGCGGCTTCTCATGCGGTCATCACACTTCTTGCCCTTATCTCCTGCGGCGTCGAGTAGACAACGCGGCGATAAACGCTTACCGGGGCACCTCGACCGGCTGATGCTCTCCATCCGCTTCTTGCCTTATCTTCTGCTTGCCCAGTAGTTTACGTTTGTGGGTGATGTGAAGCCGTAAGCCACATCGAAACCACAGCCCAACGCCAGTAACGTCTCAGGTTCGTAGCTCGGCGCCGCGTCAGTCAGCTCAGGGCGCTGACTTTGTCCATCATGGCGTGCGCGATGTCAACGGCGCTGGTGTCGATTGCGCCCGACCCTTGGTCCGACGGGCTGCGCATACTGAAAAACGCGACATCGACTTCGACCAGGCAATTCCCTCGGACGCCGATGGCCCGCGCTACTGGCGTGGGTCCGCTCGGCGGCGAGCCGGCTAGTTGTGCATCAACCAATACGGTTGCCGCAAGCACAGAATTGGCAACACGCACGTCGGAGATCTTGTCCGAGAAAGTGGTCCTGGGGCGGTCAATGATGATGCTGGAGCGCTCAATGGTCACAGTCGTGCCATCGCAGTTGGCCCATCGCTGCGCGAACTTCCCAAAGAGCGTTGTGGCCTCGGCGGCCGTGGACAAAGCGACCACACCCTCCGCCACACTGATCACTTGCGCCGACCCGCGAAGGTTCCACCACGTCTCCCGCGCGGCAGTTTTGACTTGGCCGGATTGGTAGCCGCGTTTCTCCATCATTGTCGTGACGCCCACGCAGTCGACGGGCGAGACCACTCCAAAGGCCGGCCGTAACGTCTCGGGACCGCCGAATTGCGTTGGCAATCCGGAATTCACTATGAAGGACTGTGGAGAAGCTTCGACAGCGCCGCGCCGTCGAGGAGCACCCCCCTGATGGATTCCCCGCTCACTGGCCGCGGCTTCAACCCCGCCGCGGTTCGCATGTTGCCCGCGATGGCAGAAGTGCAGCCGGCGGCCAGCATTACGACCAAGAGGCTGGCCACGACGTACCAGCGGCTTCTCACGCGGTCACGGCTACTTCTTGCCCTTGTCCCCCGCGGCGTTTGTGGACAGCGCCGCAACAAACGCCTCCTGCGGCACGTCCACCCGCCCAATGGTCTTCATCCGCTTCTTGCCTTCCTTCTGCTTTTCCAGAAGTTTGCGTTTGCGGGTGATGTCGCCGCCGTAGCACTTGGACAGGACGTCCTTGCGGATTGCGCGGATATTTTCGCGCGCAATGATTTTGGATCCGATGGCCGCCTGCACCGGCACCTCGAACTGCTGGCGCGGGATCAGTTCTTTGAGTTTGGTGGTCATCTTGTTGCCGTAGGCGAATGCCGAATCCTTGTGCACGATCGCGCTGAACGCGTCGACCGGCTCGCCCTGCAACAGGATGTCGACCTTGACCAGTTGGGCCTCCTGCTCACCGGCCTCCTCATAGTCGAGGCTGGCGTAGCCGCGGGTGCGCGACTTCAGTGAGTCGAAGAAGTCGAAGATGATCTCTCCGAGCGGCATGGTGTATCGCAGTTCCACCCGCTCGGGCGATAGATAGTCCATTCCCCCCAGTTCGCCGCGGCGCGACTGACACAGTTCCATGATGGTGCCGATGAACTCGCTGGGCGCGATGATGGTGGTCTTGACGACGGGCTCGTAAATCGTGCGGATTTTGCCCTCCGGCCAGTCCGACGGGTTGGTCACGAGAATGCCGCCGTCTGCCCCTCCCTCCAGGATCACCCGGTATACGACGTTCGGCGACGTCGAGATCAGGTCCAGGCCGAACTCTCGTTCCAGGCGCTCCCGGGTGATCTCCATGTGCAGCAGGCCCAGGAAGCCGCACCGGAACCCGAAGCCCAGCGCCACTGAAGTTTCCGGCTCATAGGTCAGGGCGGCATCGTTGAGTTGCAGCCTGTCCAGAGCGTCGCGCAGATCCGGGTAGTCGGAGCCGTCGACGGGATACAGACCCGAGTAGACCATCGGTTTGGGTTCGCGGTAACCGGTCAACGCTTCGGTGGCGCCGTTCCGGGCCGTCGTCACGGTGTCGCCGACCTTGGATTGGCGGACGTCCTTAACGCCGGTGATCAGGTAGCCCACCTCCCCCACACCCAGGCCTTCGCTAGGCTTCGGTTCGGGCGAGACGATGCCGACCTCGAGCAGTTCGTGCGTGGCGCCGGTGGACATCATCGCGATGCGTTCTCGCGGGCTGACCTTGCCGTCCACCACGCGGACGTAGGTCACCACGCCGCGGTAAATGTCGTAGACGGAGTCGAAAATCATCGCGCGCAGCGGCGCGTCGGCGTCGCCTTGCGGGGCCGGCACCTGCCGGACCACCTCGTCAAGAAGGTGCGCCACACCCTCGCCGGTTTTGCCGGACACCCGCAGCACGTCGTTCGGGTCGCAGCCGATGATGTGGGCGAGCTCGCCTGCGTAGCGCTCCGGATCGGCGGCCGGCAGGTCGATCTTGTTGAGCACCGGGATGATGGTCAGGTCGCGGTCCAGCGCCAGGTAGAGGTTGGCCAGGGTCTGAGCTTCGATGCCCTGCGCGGCGTCGACCAGCAGTACCGCCCCCTCGCAGGCTTCCAGCGCGCGCGACACCTCGTAGGTGAAGTCCACGTGTCCTGGGGTGTCGATCAGGTGCAGGACGTAATCGGTTGCTCCGTCGTTGTCAGCGACCCGCCACGGCAGCCGCACATTCTGCGCCTTGATGGTGATCCCGCGCTCCCGCTCGATGTCCATCCGGTCCAGATACTGAGCCCGCATCGTCCGCTCATCCACGACGCCGGTGAGCTGAAGCATCCTGTCAGCCAGCGTGGACTTGCCGTGATCGATGTGGGCGATGATGCAGAAATTCCGAATCTGCGCCGGCGCGGTGAAGGTCTTGTCGGCGAAACTGCTTATGGGAATCTCCTGGTCTACCGATATTTGAGAATGCTTCGAAGCCGCTGTGAGCGGCGGTTCGCGGGCATGTCCAGCGTATCTATGCTCCGGTGGCCGGGACACACTTGGACACAATCGCACCCGGCCGCTCCCGTCTATGCTGCGAATATGGCGTCTGCCCGGAAGTCGCAGTGGAAGACGTTTCAGCGGTTTGCGGAGAACCTTGTTTTCAACGGGGCTCCGCGGCTCGCCCGGCACGTGCAGAACTCGCAGGCCGTACTGCGCGAACTCCAGCATGCCGTGAAGATCACCGCGAACGTCATCGCGGCGGCCGCGCCGCCACCGCCCGCCGAGATCACCGCCGGGCGGCCGGTGACCAACACCAGCTTTCCCACCGCGCAGCGGGCCCGCAAGCTGGTGTACGCGCCGAACCTCGATGGCCGGGCCGATCCGGGCGAGGTTGTGTGGACCTGGGTGGTCTACGAGGACGATCCCACCCGCGGCAAAGACCGGCCCGTCCTCGTCGTGGGCCGTGACCGCAGCGTCCTGCTGGGATTGATGGTCTCCGGCCAGGAGCACCACTCCACCGACCCGGACTGGGTCGGGATAGGTTCTAGCGCTTGGGATTACGAGGTCAGAGAAAGCTGGGTCCGGTTGGACCGGGTGCTCGACGTGCCCGAGGAGGGCATTCGCCGCGAGGGCGCAATTCTGGATCGCGAAATCTTCGAAGTGGTGGCTGCGCGGCTGCGCGCGGACTACTCCTGGGGCTGACCGGGACAGGCCGGGTCGCTAGCCCTCCCCGGCGACGATGCAGACCGTGCAACGGCCTGAGGAGGAGCCGGGCGATCAACCCTGAGTTATGTAAGAGTGCAGCTGCTGCTGCTCGGCCTCGAGTTCTTCCATGCGCGTCTTGACCACGTCACCGATACTGACGATGCCGATCAGCTTCTTCCCGTCGAGCACAGGCACATGGCGCACCCGGTTCTTGGTCATCAGCACGCTAAGCGAGTCGACTGTGTCGGACTTCGTGCAGGTAGCAACCGTGGCGGTCATGATCTTGGACACCGGGCGAGACAACACGCTGGCGCCATGCGTGTGCAGTTGGCGCACGACGTCGCGCTCCGACACGATGCCGACAACCCCCTCGGCGCCGACCACCACCATGGCGCCGATGTTTTGTTCGGCGAGGCCGGCGAGCAGCTCCCGGACCGTTGCCTCAGGGTTGATGGTGACCACCGCCGCACCCTTGTTCCGCAAGACGTCCGCAATCCGCATCAAGGCCTCCAGCCGGTTGTGATCCGCTTCACCCCAGGCTACGGCTAACTCGAGCGGCAGGTAAAGCCGCCACGAGAATCGGCAACCGATTGTGTCCATACTCTTACCTCGACGGCCGAAACCCGAGCTGCCGCCGCCGGCGTTCTGTCGCTCTCAGGAAGCTGCCGACCTGCAAGCACCCATAGATCGCTCGATTGCGCCACCGCGGGTGGGTGCGGCTTGCAAGATAGGGCCATGATCGAGATCACCTTGCTGGGAACCGGAAGCCCGATCCCCGACCCGAACCGCGCCGGGCCGTCGACTCTAGTACGGGCCGGCGGGCAGGTCTTCTTAGTGGATTGCGGGCGTGGAGTGCTGCAGCGCGCGGCGGCAGTGGGCGTGGGCGCCGGCGGGTTGACGGCGCTGCTGCTGACTCACCTGCACAGCGACCACATCGGCGACCTCGGCGACCTCCTCATCACGCGTTGGATCAGCACCTTCACGCCTGATCCCGCGCCCTTGCCGATCATCGGACCGCCCGGTACCGCGGAGACAGTGGAGGCGACGCTGAAGGCGTTCCGCCATGACATCGGCTACCGGATCGCTCATCACGCAGATCTCACTGCGCCGCCGGCGGTCGAGGTCCACGAATACACCGAAGGTCCGGTGTGGGACCGTGACGGCGTATCGATCCGGGTGGCGCCGACCGATCACCGGCCGGTGGCGCCGACCATCGGGTTCCGCATCGAATACGGGCCGGCGTCGGTGGTGCTCGCCGGCGACACGGTACCGTGCGCCAGCCTGGACAAGCTGGCGGCCGGCGCCGGCGCATTGGTGCACACAGTTATCCGCAAGGACATCGTCGCCAACATCCCCCAACAGCGCCTTAAAGACATCTGCGATTACCACTCGTCGGTAGAGGAAGCGGCCGCAACTGCGGCCCGCGCGGGCGTGGGCACCCTGGTCATGACGCACTATGTGCCGGCGCTGGTGCCGGGCCAGGAAGAACAGTGGCGGGCGCTGGCCGCCGGCGAGTTCGGCGGGCGGATCGAGCTCGGCGACGACCTGCATCGCGTCGAAATCGAAGCGCCGTAACGGTCATTCCCGGATGTCGTTGCGCCGCAACGGCAACAGCGCCCCGGCCAGTACCAGCCACGCCAGCGCCAGCACCCGCGCGATCGGCAGGATCACGCTCAGGTCCGGCCAGATCAACACCCCGGCCGCCGATTCGGCGAGGACGGCGGTCCCCGCACCGGCCCAGGCCACCGGTCTTGGCAGCAAACCCAAGTTCAGGCACGGTGCCGCCATCCCGGCGACCAGCAGGCCCAGGGCCACGATGTGCCCCGGGCCGCCGACCAGAAACACCAACAAGTACAGCGCCCGGACCAACGTCGTGTCCGCGGCGACTTCGGGCCGCGACAGCGGCCAGGCCAGCAACCCGCACAGCCCCAGCGCACCGGCCGCCAAGGCGCCTCCCGCGAGCGCGATCGCGGCTCCCGCCGGCGCAGCTCCGAGTCGCCGCAGCCGGGCGCTGACCGTCGCCGCGTAGATCGCCAACGGGATCGACGACGCAAACGTTGCTACGGCGATGACGCGCACGGCGACCGGCTGCGCACGGACGTAGGCCGCCACCGCGGACACTGGGCCGTACGGCAACGGCATCACACCGCCCAGGCCGACCCCGGCGGCGATCCCACCGAAGAGCAGCGCCACACACAGCACGGAAAGCAGCAGCAGCGAGGAGCCACCGCGGCGGCGCGCAGTGTCGTTCATGGGGTGAACGCTATGCCCGCGCAGGCTCCCCGGCTAAGCCAGCCGGGTGACCTCCACGATCACATCGAGGTCCGTTGCCCCCTCGCCGGAGTAGATACCTTTGAGCGGAGGCACATCGGTGTAGTCGCGGCCGGCGCCCACGCTGACGTACTGCTCGGAGATCTCCGTGTCGTTGGTGGGGTCGTAGCTCCACCAACCACCGGTCCAGGCCTGAATCCAGGCGTGGCTTCGCCCGTCCACGGTATTCCCGACGATGGCGTTACGTTTGGGGTGTAGGTAACCCGACACGTATTGCGCGGGAATTCCCATACTGCGCAACACCATTAGTGACAAGTGCACGAAGTCCTGGCAGACACCCTTGCCCTCCTTCAGCGCGTCCAGCCCGGACGAGTGCACGCTGGTGGTTCCCGGGAGGTAGTCCAGCCCGCTGCGCACCCAGTTCGCCGTCGCGACGACGGCTTCGGCGGGCTTGTGGGTTTTGGCGATCTTTTTGGCCACGGACGCAACCCGCTTACTTGCCGGGGTGTGCTCGGTGGGGCGGAGCAATTCATCGAACCGATCGATCACGGCTTCCGATTGCAGCTCGTTCCAGCCGACGTTCGCTACCGGGGGCTCTGGCTGCTCGGTTTCGACGACCGAAGACGACGTCACCGTGAGATCGGTGTGCGGTGCGTGTAGGTCGAATGCCGTTACGGCGGTACCCCAATAGTCGACGTAGCGGTAGGACCGGGTTGCCGGAATGGTCTCGACACGGTTGAGGATGACGTTTTGCCTGGTGTTCGACCGCGGCGTCAACCGGGCCTCGTTGTAGGAGGCGGTCACCGGCGATTGGTAGGCGTACCCGGTGGTGTGCACCACCCGCAGCCGCCACATCAGGGTTCCCCCTGCCTGGTGACCAGTCGGGCGCGGTGGCCGGCGTCCGACCACGCCACCCAAGGTGTGGCGTGAAAGTACTGCAGTGACAACGCTTCTCCGACATCGTGACAGGTTCGCTGCAAGCCCGCCAAGCGGGTCTCCAATGACTCCAGCAGCACACCGGGTTGCACAAATTCCAGTTCGCTGCGCGCCTGCCCGAGCAACCGCTGCGCCTCGGCCGTGGCCCCGATCCGGCTCTGCCAATCGTGCAGCAGTTCGTCGAGGTTGTGTTCGGCCAGCCTCAGCGAGTAGAACACCGAGCGCGGAAACAGCCGGTCGAGCAGCATGAACTCGACTACCCGGCCGGCATCCAGCACACCACGGTAGGTGCGCAGGTAAGTGTCGTGCGCACCCGCGGAGCGCAACAGCGTCACCCACGCCGGGGACGACGCGCTGTCTCCGACCCGCGATAGCAGCAGCCGCACCGTCATGTCGACCCGCTCGATCGCACGGCCCAGCACCATGAAGCGGTATCCGTCGTCCCGCGACAGTGTCGAGTCCGCCAGGCCGGCGAACATTGCCGCCCGGCCTTCGATGTAAGACAGAAACTCATGGGGGCCAAGGCGTTTGGCGGCGCGCTCGCGTTCGGCCAACGCATGGTAAGTGGTGTTGAGACACTCCCAGATTTCGCTGGATGTCACCTCCCGCGCCGACTTGGCGTTTTCCCGCGCCGCCGTGATGGCGTCGACGATCGAACATCCCCCCGAAACGTTGGTGCTGAAGGCCACCAAGTCGGTCAACGACCAGACGTCCAAGTCGTGATCCGGCGGGTCGATACCGAGCACCCGCAGCAGTAGTCGAGAGGCCTGGTTCGGGTCGACGCTGGAATCCTCGAGCAGCTGGTGCAAAGCGACGTCCAGGATTCGTGCGGTGTCGTCGGCGCGCTCGACGTAGCGACCGATCCAAAAGAGCGCCTCGGCGTTGCGGGCGAGCATCAGTGGATCGCCTTCTGTTGCTGCTGTTGCTGAGCCTGCTCGTGCTGCGGCGGCTCGGTGGGCTGTGGCTGTTGTCGCATCAGCCGCGGCGAGTCCTCCAGCACCGGGTCGGGCATGGACTCCGGCAGCGACCGCACGACCTTCGCGGCGCCGAGCTCACGGTCGACAGCCGAGGCGCGCGGCGCCAGTACCCAGGTGTCCTTCGAGCCACCGCCCTGGCTGGAGTTGACCACCCGCGAGCCCTCGACCAGGGCCACCCGCGTCAGCCCGCCCGGCAACACCCACACGTCGTTGCCATCGTTGACCGCAAAGGGCCGCAGATCGACGTAGCGGGGAGCCAGCGTGCTTTCGATCTGCGTCGGCACGGTCGACAGTTCCATCATCGGCTGCGCGATCCAGCTTCGCGGATCGTCGCGAACCTTTTTGGCGACGGCAGCCAACTCTTTCTCGGAAGCCTCCGGACCGAACACGATGCCGTAACCGCCCGACCCCTCGACCGGCTTGAGGACCAACTCGTCGATCCGGTCCAGCACCTCTTCGCGTTCGTCGTCCAGCCAGCACCGAAACGTCTCAACGTTGGCCAGCAGCGGTTTCTCGCCCAGGTAGTACTCGATCATGGTGGGCACATAGGTGTAGACGAGCTTGTCGTCGCCGACACCGTTGCCGATGGCGCTGGAAATGACGACGTTGCCGGCACGGGCGGCGTTGACCAGACCGGCGACGCCGAGGACCGAGTCGGCACGGAACTGCAGCGGGTCCAGGAAGGCGTCATCGATGCGCCGGTAAATGACGTCGACTTGGCGCTCGCCCTCGGTGGTGCGCATGTACACCTGGTTGTCGCGACAAAACAGGTCGCGGCCTTCGACGAGCTCAACACCCATCTGACGCGCCAGCAGCGAATGCTCGAAGTAAGCCGAGTTCGCCACACCCGGGGTCAGGACAACCACGGTGGGGTCGGCCTCGTTGGTGGCCGCGGAGTTGCGTAGCGCCCGCAGCAGGTGGGAAGAGTAATCGTCGACTGTACGCACCCGGTGGGTGGCGAACAGGTTCGGGAAGACCCGCGCCATGGTGCGCCGGTTTTCCATCACATACGACACGCCCGACGGCGAACGCAGGTTGTCCTCGAGAACCCGGAAATTGCCCCGGTCATCGCGGATCAAGTCGATGCCGGCGACGTGGATTCGCACGCCGTTGGGCGGGACGATGCCCACCGCCTGGCGGTGGAAATGCTCGCAGGAAGTTACCAGGCGGCGCGGGATGATGTCGTCATTGAGGATCTCCTGATCGCCGTAGATGTCGTCGAGATACATCTCGAGGGCTTTGACCCGCTGGGTGATGCCGCGCTCCAACCGGCTCCACTCAGCAGCCGAGATGACCCGTGGCACCAGGTCGAGCGGAAAGGGCCGCTCCTGACCCGACAACGAGAACGTGATCCCCTGGTCGATGAACGCCCGGCCCAGCGCTTCGGCGCGCGCCTTGAGATCTGAAGCGTCCGAGGGCGCAAGCTCGGCGTAGATGCCCTTGTACGGTCCGCGCACGGTGCCCTGGGCATCGAACATCTCATCGAAGGCCATCGAATAGGAGTCCGACGTGCCGTACCCGCCGAAGATGCGCTCAGAGCGTGCAGTGACGCGCAACCCCTGCCTCGTGTCCTCAAGCTGGTTCGTAAGGCTCACTTTTCAGATGCTGCCTCAAATTGACGTTGTGGCAGGCCACGGGTTCCCATTTTGTGAGAAAACGTAACCGACTGATAACCTGGGCAGTCGCTGTCGGGTCTGTCGCCTCCCCCAAGCAAACACCGAATCGAAGAAGGAAACAACGCGTGGCCAACATCAAGTCGCAGCAGAAGCGCAACCGTACCAACGAGCGCGCTCGACTGCGCAACAAGTCGGTGAAGTCCTCGCTGCGCACCGCTGTCCGTGCGTTCCGCGAGGCCGCCCACGCCGGCGACAAAGAGAAGGCCGCGGAGTTGCTCGCCTCGACGAATCGCAAGCTGGACCAAGCGACCAGCAAGGGTGTGATCCACAAGAACCAGGCGGCCAACAAGAAGTCGGCGCTAGCGCGGGCCCTCAACAAGCTCTGAGGCCCACCGGCCGGCTCATCGGCGCCGGTCGGCGGCCAGCTCGGCGACCTTTCTGACCGCGGATTCCAGCGCGTAATCGGCGTCCGCAACCGCCCCCTTGACGTTGGCGTTGAGCACTGCCACCACTTTCATCGCGGTCGCCACCGTGTCGCGCGACCAATGCCTGGCCTGCTTCTGGGCTTTCTGCACCCGCCAGGGAGGCATTCCCAGCTGGGCCGCCAGACGGTAGGGGTCGCCCGACAGCGGCCCTACCCGGCCGATCGTGTGGACGGCCTCCGCCAGCGCATCGGCCAGCACCACCAGCGGCTCACCCCGCATCATGGCCCACCGCAGCGCCTCGGCGGCTCCTTCGACATCGCCGGCCACAGCCTTGTCTGCGATGTCGAAGCCCTTCACTTCGGCTTTGCCGCTGTGATAACGCCGCACCGCGGCGGCATCGACAGCCCCGCCGGTGTCAGCGACTAACTGCGAACAGGCGGACGCCAGCTCCCGCACGTCGGAGCCAACCGCGTCCAGCAGAGCGGTCACCGTCTCCTCATCGACCTTGACCCGCAGGGCACGAAACTCCTTGCGGATGAAATCGACGCGTTCGCTTACCTTGGTAATCCGCGCGCACGGATGCACGACGGCACCGAGCGACTGCAGCTCGTTGACCAGCGCTTTGGCTCGCCCACCGCCCGAGTGCACCACCACCAGCACCGTGCCCGGCGGAACGTCGGCCGCAGCCGAAGCGATCACCGCGGCCGCGTCCTTACCCGCTTCGGCGGCCGCCTCCAGGACGACGATGCGCTCGTCGGCGAACAGCGATGGGCTCAGCAGTTCGGCGAGCTCGTAAGTACCGACGTCGCCCGCGCGCATTCGGTTGACCGGAACATCGTTAGGTCCCAGGTCAGTGCCGCCCTGCTTGCGCGCCAACCGCAGCACTTCGGCCACCGCCCGCTCGACCAGCAGTTCCTCGTCTCCCAGGACCAGGTGCAACGGCGAAACCTCGCTCACCCCATGATGGTGTCACGATGGGCCGACTACCCCGCTGTGGGATCCAACCGGGTCGATAACGACCAGGCCAGCAAGCAAACGACAGCGGCCACTACGACGAGTCCGACCGCCGTGCGAAACCAGCGCCGCCACCACAGCAGCCTGGCCAGCAGCAGTACCGACACTGTGGCCGCACCGACCACCAGCACGCCGGGCACTCCGGCCGGAACGGGCAGCGTCGCCCCGGGCACACCGGACGCCCACTGAGCCACACTCGAGACCCACCACAGTTCGGGGCCGGTGAAACGGATCAACAGCTGCGCACCGGCCGGCCACAGCACGCACAACACGGCCGCCGCGCTGCCCAGCACGGTGATCGGTGCGATCACGGGTGCCACCGCGAGATTGGCGCCCGCGGCCACCAGGCTGACGCGGCCCGAGATAGCGGCCACCAGCGGAGCGGTCACCACATGTGCCGCCCATGCAACCGCAAGCGCGTCGGCCAGCGGCTTGGGGCAGCCTTTCCCCACCAGGCGGCGTGACCAGACCGGCGCGATAACGACCAACGCGGCCGTCGCGAGCACCGACAGCGCGAACCCCACGTCGACGGCCAGGTGGGGAGCAACCGCCAGCAATCCCAGCACCGTGGCGGACAGAGCGGGAATGGCGTGCCGCCGACGCGAAGACAGCATCCCCGCCAACGCGATGGCGCCCATCACGGCCGCCCGCAACACGCTTGCCGTCGGTTGCACGACGATGACGAATGCCACCAGTGCCAGCGCGGCGAGCGCGACGGCCGCCCGCGGGCCGATCATCCGGGCCGAGAACAGCACGGCGGCGCACACGATCGTCACGTTGGCGCCCGACACCGCCATCAAGTGCGTCATGCCTGCCGCGCGGAATTCGCGGCTGGTTTCAGCGGTAACCCCCGAGGTGTCACCGAGGACCAGGGCGGGCAGCATCGCCGCCTGATCGGCCGGCAATGTGTCGCGGACTGCGGCGGAGAATCGACTGCGTACACCGTGAGCGGCCCGCTGCACCGCACTCGCGGTGCCCATGGTTGGCCGACCCGACGCATTGAGCACCGCGACCGTCAGGTCGCGGCGGGTGGGACGGTTGATGCGCGCAGTGAACCGCACCGGCTGGCCCACCATCACTCCGCCGGTTTCGGAGCCGAAGTCCGAGGCGCGGGCAAAAACGACGACCCTGCCAAACATTTCGTCGGCACGCAGGCGCTGCAGAGTGGCACGAAACATCAGGCGGCCGCTGCCCAGCGGTACCGCGCTCTCGGTGGGGGTGACCGTCACCGGAGCGCCAGTTCCGAACGCCGCGGTGATCGGGTGGCGACCGACCGCGTCGGCGCGCAGCGCAATTGCGAGCCCAAACCCCGCGCCCACGACACCGATCGCGACCAGGCCGGCGCTGATCGCGCGCAGCCGCGCACTTCCACCAGGCCGACGCGCCGCGTAGCACGCCAGCACACCGGAGGCGGCGACTAGCACGGCGCAGCACAATGCCACTGCCCGGCCAACCGGCCACCAGATCCCTGCAGCGGTCACCACCCAGCACGTGAGCGCGGCCGGCACCAGGCGCACATCGACGTGCGGCGAGGGCGATTCGCCGAAGCCGGGATGGGGCACCCGTGTCAGACACGGACCAGGGCGCGTAGCTTGTCCAGCCGCGCCGGGCCGATGCCGTCGACATCGGCGAGCTGGTCGACGCTGGTGAATTTGCCGTTGGCCTGCCGCCACGCCACGATCGCAGCCGCGGTGACCGGTCCGACCCCGGGCAGAGCGTCCAGTTCCTCCACGGTCGCGGTGTTGAGGTCGAGCACCTCACCCGCCTTCGGCTTCACCGATCCCGAACCCGGTCCCGGCCTCGGCGCCTTCGATATCGGTGTCGAGCCGGGAACCACCGAACTACCCAGTGCCGTCGGCTGCCCCGAGACGGGAGCGAGCCCAACGACGATCTGCTCGCCGTCGCCGAGCGGACGGGCCATGTTCAGTCCGATGGTGTCCGCACCGTTCACCGCACCACCGGCGGCCTGCAGCGCATCGGCGATGCGCGCGCCAGGAGTCAGGGTGACCAGCCCGGGGGTGCGCACCAGGCCAACCACGCTGACCACCACCGGCCCGTCGGAACCGGCCGGCTGGCCGGCGCCCCGACTCGCCGACGGCATGGGGCTTGCCGTCAACGCCTTCTCCACCGGCGGCAGCTTGGCCGACATCACCGGAGCCGGCCGGTCACGCACCAACGTGAATACCGTGACCAGGACAGCCAGGGCGGCCACGATCGCTAACCCGATGGCACCGGCGCGGCCCGGGTCGGCGCGCACCCTGGCCACCCAGCCCCGGCCCTGGGACACGTCAGGAAGCCAGCGCGGCAGCAGTGAGTTCTGGTCCTCCTCTGGCGCGTACTCGGACTCGGCACGCGAATCGCTATCCGGTTCAGCACTGAGTCGTCGATGCAGTCGCTCGGCCGGAAGTTCTGTTCGCATGGACCGACCGTAGGCGCGTCGACCGCCACAACGGCCCCACCCAACGACGTCGCCGCCCCTGCCTGTGGATTAACCCGAGGCTGTGCACAAGGGCTGCATGGGATGGTTCAAGATGGAACGCGGAACGCACGACCAGGACCGGACTCGCCTGTCCGAAGCGGGTCGCCACGTTCACCCTCAGACGACAGGAGGCTGCCGTGAAACTGGCGCTCACACCGGAGGAAGCCGCGTTCCGCGACGAACTTCGCACCTTCTACACCACCCAGATTCCCGAAGAGCTCCGTGAGCTGGTGCGTCAGGGTTCATCGCTGTCCCGCGACCAGTTCGTCACCAGCCACAAGATCCTGAACGAGCACGAGCTCGCGGTACCGAATTGGCCGGTCGAATGGGGCGGCAAGGATTGGACAGCTACCCAGCACCAGATTTGGGCCGACGAGATGCAATTGGCGTGCGTACCAGAGCCGCTGAACTTCAACACCAAGATGGTCGGCCCGGTGATCGCCCAATTCGGGTCCGAGGAGATCAAGCATCGCTTCCTGCCGCCGACGGCCAGCATCGACATCTGGTGGTGCCAGGGATTCTCCGAGCCGGAAGCCGGTTCCGATCTCGCCTCGCTGCGCACCACCGCGGTCCGCGACGGTGACAGCTACGTCGTGAACGGGCAGAAGACGTGGACCACCCTGGGCCAGTACGCGGACTGGATCTTCTGCCTGGTGCGCACCGACCCGCAGGCGCCCAAGCGCCAGGCCGGCATCTCGTTTCTGCTCATCGACATGGCGGCCCCGGGCATTACTTTGCGACCGATCAAGACGATCGACGGCGGTCGCGAAATCAACGAGGTGTTCTTCTCCGACGTTCGGGTGCCCGCGAATCAGCTTGTCGGACAAGAGAATCAGGGCTGGACATACGCGAAATTCCTGCTCGGCAACGAGCGCACCGGCATCGCCGGGGTGGGCCGGACCAAGGTGCGCCTGGCCGACGTGAAAAACCACGCCGCCCGCACCGGATTGTTGAGCGATCCACTGTTCGCGGCGCGGCTGGCCGAGGCCGAAAACGAGCTGCTGGCACTCGAACTCACGCAGTCGCGGGTGGTTACAGATTCCGTGGACGGCAAGCCCAACCCGGCGTCGTCGGTGCTCAAGATGCGTGGCAGCCAGTTGCAGCAGGTGGCGACCGAACTGCTTGTCGAGGTGGCCGGTCCGGACGCGCTACCGGTCGACGGCCCACATATCGGGGACATAGCGTCACCGCCCTGGGCGCAATCGGCTGCCCCGCGCTATCTCAATTACCGAAAGACATCGATCTACGGCGGCAGTAACGAAGTGCAGCGCAACATCATCGCGTCCACCATTCTGGGATTGTGAGGCAGCCATGGACTTTCAGCTGAGCGACGAGCAGGTTCTGCTTCGCGACACGACCCGCGAGCTACTGTCGCGCACCTATGACCCGGAGAGCCGCAACAAGATCATCGACACCGATCTTGGCTGGAGCCGCGATGTCTGGAGTCAGCTCGCCGACACCGGGATTCTCGGTCTCGGGTTCGACCCGGACGAGTCAGGCCAGATCGAGATCATGGTGGTGCTCACCGAAATCGGGCGGCGGCTGGCGCCCGAGCCCGTCGTGCACGCCGCACTGGCACCCGGCGCGCTGTTCGCCGCGCAAGGCAGCGAAGAGCAAAAGCAGCTACTGGACGAAGTCGCCACGGGCCAGCGGCTGCTGGCGTTCGCCCACTTGGAGCCCGGCCACCGCGGGCCATCTCCCGACGTCAGTACCAAGGCTGTGCAGCAAGGCAATTCGTGGACACTGACCGGGCGGAAGAACCCGGTGCTTGCCGGGGACTGCGCCGACACACTGGTGGTCAGCGCCGCATTGCCCGACGGCGGTACTGGGCTATTCCTGGTGGACAGTGAGAGCGTGAACCGGCACCCGTACCCGACATTCGACGGACAGCGCGGCGCACAGATCGACCTCGACCGCACACCAGCAGAACCTCTTGGGGATGCGGTCGACGCGTCACGCCCCATCCGCGACACCATCATCGGAATCCAGTCGGCGTTGTGCGCCGAAGCGGTCGGTGCAATGGAGGAGGCGCTTCGTCTCACCACCGATTACCTCAAGACCCGCAAGCAGTTCGGTGTCACGCTCAACAAGTTCCAGGCGCTCACCCAGCGCACCGCCGACATGTACGTGTCGCTGGAATTGGCCCGCAGCATGAGTCTTTACGCCGCGATGTCCATCGCCGACGGTAACCTCGACCCGCTGATCGCCTCGCGCGCCAAGCTGCAGATCGGCCGGTCGGGCCGGCACATCGCGCAGGAGTCGATCCAGATGCATGGCGGAATCGGCATGACCGCGGAATATCCGGTCGCCCACTATGCGGCCAGGCTTACCGCGATCGAGCACACACTGGGCTCGTCGCAGGATCACCTGCACGTCCTGATCGACCACCTCGCCGAGTACGACTTGGCTCGACTCTAGAACGGCCGCAGCGCGTGGCCGAGCTCTCAGAAAAGGTCGTCGAGTTCCTGTCGACGGGCACCCGTACCGGCATGCTCGGTTATGTCGCCGCTGACGGCCGGCCACTGGTCGCGCCGGTGTGGTTCGTCCTAGATATCGGGCAAGACGACGGCCAGCTGGTGTTCAACACCGGCCGCGACACGTCGAAAGGCGTTGCACTGGAACGTGATCCGCGATTCGTCATCTGCGTCTGCGGTGGTCCGGGGACCCGCACCCGCCCTACTCGTTCGTACAGGTGCAGGGGGCAGCCACGGTGAGCGAGGATCCACAGGACTTACTGGACCCCTATTTGTTTAAGCCACCCGGACCGGTGCGCGATACATGGGCGCCGACCGCGCCGAGGAGTTCGGCCGCCGCAATTCCGTTGCCGGCGAACGGGTGGTGCGCGTGCGCCCGACCAAGGCCATCGCCGGATTCGATATCAACGATTGATTGATCAACTCACCCGCCGTCAAAGGAGCGCCGATGACCACGACAAGCACAGACCGTCCGCTGCGGGTGATCCAGTGGACGACCGGGAACATTGGGCGGCGCTCGCTGCACGCCATCATCGGCAGACCCGACATGGAGCTGGTCGGGGTGTACGCGCACGGGCCGGACAAGGTCGGCGTCGACGCCGCCGAACTGGCCGGCAGGCCGGAACTGACCGGGGTGCAAGCGACCAACGACATCGACGCGCTGCTCGCCCTGGACGCCGACGCGTGTTGCTATAACCCGTTGTGGCCCAACATAGACGAATTGGTGCGCTTGCTGGAATCGGGCGTCAACGTGTGCTCCAGCGCGGCCTGGATCACCGGCGGCAAGCAGACGCAGCAGGACCGCGAGCGCATCCTGGACGCCTGTAAACGGGGCGGCTCGACGATTTTCGGCAGCGGAGCGCATCCCGGGATGACGAATATGGTCGGCATGGTGCTCAGCGCCGCGTGCGAGCGCGTCGACGAGATCCGAATCACCGAGTCGGTGGACTGCTCGACCTACGAATCGGCGGAAACCCAAACGGCGATGGGTTTCTCACAAGATCCCGACACCCCGGGGCTGGCCGAGAGCGTACGGGCCGAAAGCGAGGTCTTCGCCGAATCGGCCGCGATGATGGCCGACGCGATCGGCGCCAGGCTGGACAAGATGACCTTCGACGTCACCTTCACTGCGGCCACCGCCGACTCCGATCTGGGCTTCATGAAGATTCCCGGGGGAACGGTCGGCGGCGTCCACGGCTACCACCGCGGCTGGCAAGGCGACCGCAACGTCGTCAGCGTCGGATTCAACTGGACTATGGGCAGTCACGTGGTCCCACCCAAACCGCTCGAGCATGGCCATGTCATTCAGGTGTTCGGATTGCCCAACATGCGCACCGTCCTGCACTGCCTGCCACCGAAGGACTGGACGGAGCCCGGGTTCATGGGACTGGGGATGATCTACACCGCGATGCCGGTGACCAACGCGGTCCCCGCAGTGGTGGCCGCCCCACCCGGTATCGTGACGCTGACCGATTTGCCGCCGGTCACCGGTCGCGTGGCGTGCTAGACCTCTGCCGTTCGCCACACTGACCGGACCCGGAGGAACGGTTGCGTGCACTAAGGTTAGGATGCTTAGCTGAGCAAATGTTCCGTTGACATTGGTGTCGTCGGCGACGGTGGTGAGCTTTGCGGCAGGACGGCAGGGCCCGCAGCGGTGAGCGGAAGGCGGTCAGGTAATGGCGAATCGAATGTCGACTTCCGTAGCCCACTTGGCCAAGCGAGCGTGGATTCCGCTGGTTCTGGTGGTTGTTCTCGGCGTTTCGGCGCTGGTCGTGTCGCGGCTGCACAAAATCTTCGGCTCGCAAGACCTCAATGCGAATGCCGGCGCCGGAATCGAGATCGTGCAGTTCAATCCGAAGGTCGTGACCTACGAGATCTTCGGCCCGGCAGGGGCTACCGCGAACATCAACTACTGGGACGCGGACGCCAACACCCATCAGGTCAACGGGGCACCGTTGCCCTGGTCCTACACAATCTCTACGACGCTGCCCTCGGTGAGCGCTAACATCATGGCCCAGGGTGACGCCAATCAGATCGGCTGCCGCATCACCGTCGACGGTGTGGTGCGGGAACAACAGAGCGCCAACGGCATCAACGCCCAGACGTTCTGCCTGGTGAAGTCCGCATGAGCGAGACGAGCGCCACCACCACTGAACGCACGCACCGGCCGTTCATCCCGCACTTCATCCGCCTGTTCGCGGTGCCGATCATCTTGGGCTGGGTGGCGCTGACCGTCCTCGTTAACGTCGCGGTCCCGCCACTGGAAGTCGTCGGTGAGGCGCATTCGGCGCCGATGGCTCCCCTGGATGCGCCGTCGATGAAGGCGATGATGCGGCTGGGCCACAACTTCAAGGAATTCGATTCCAACAGCACGGTCATGATCGTGCTGGAAGGCCAGCAGCCACTCGACGATGCCGCCCACCGCTACTACGACGAGATCATTCGCAAGCTCCGCCAGGATCCCGGACACGTCCAGCACGTCCAGGATTTCTGGGGTGACCGGTTCACGGCGGCGGGGGCCCAGAGCGCAGACGCCAAAGCCTCCTACGTCATGGTCAACATCGCCGGCAACCAAGGGACCACTGAGGCGAACGAATCCGTGCAAGCCGTCCGCAAGGTGGTGAGCCACACGCCGGCACCACCGGGGGTGAAGGCCTATGTCACCGGGCCCGCGGCGCTGTCCGACGACATGCACATCATGGGCAACGCCAGCCTGGCCAAGATCACGCTGTTCACCCTCGCGGCAATCGCGATCATGCTGCTGCTGGTGTACCGCTCGCTCGTCACCACCGTGATCCAGCTGTTCATGACCGGTATCGCGCTGGCATCGTCGCGCCAAATCGTCGCGGCCCTGGGCAATGTCAATGCATTCGGGCTCACCACGTTCGCCGCGAATATCCTGACGATGCTGGCGATCGCCGCCGGAACCGACTACGGAATCTTCCTCGTCGGCCGCTATCAAGAGGCGCGCCGGGCCGGCGAGGATCGGGAAACCGCGTACTACACGACGTTTCGCGGAGTGGCCCCGGTTGTCCTGGGGTCGGGTCTGACCATCGCCGGCGCCACGTACTGCCTCAGCTTTGCCCGGCTGCCCTGGTTCAACACGATGGGCCCGCCCGTGGCGATCGGAATGCTGGTCGTCGTCCTGGCCGCTCTGACGCTGGGTCCGGCAGTAATTTTCGTGGGCAGTCGATTCGGTCTGTTCGAGACCAAGCAGGCGGCCAAGGGCCGGCTCTGGCGGCGGGTCGGCACCGCAGTGGTGCGTTGGCCACTGCCGATCTTCGCGGTGAGTGCCGCTGTCGTGCTCGTCGGCATGTTAGGGCTGCCGGGATATACAACCAGCTACAACGACCGTTATTACCTGCCGAAATCGGCCCCGGCGAATCTCGGGTACGCGGCGGCGGACAGGCATTTCTCCCAGGCCCGGATGAACCCGGACATGTTGATGGTCGAGGCCGACCACGACATGCGCAATCCGGCCGACATGCTGGTGTTGGACAAGGTGGCGAAAAACCTCATCCGGACGGAGGGTATCGCGATGGTCCAGGACATCACCCGGCCCCTGGGAATTCCGATTCAACACAGCTCGATTCCGTTTCAGAACAGCATCCAGGGCCAGACGACCATGCAGAACATGGATTTCTTGAAAGCGCGGATGGCCGATATGCTCAAAATGGCCGACGAAATGCAGTTCCAGATTGACACCATGCAGCGCATGTACAAGGTCAACCAAGAACTGGCCGATGCCGCTGATGACAGCGCAAAGACTACGGAGGAAACGTCGGCCATTACCGACGAATTGCGCGACCACATAGCGGATTTCGATGATTTTTGGCGGCCGATACGCAGTTACTTCTACTGGGAAAAACACTGCTATGACATTCCCATCTGCTGGTCGTTGAGGTCGATATGGGACACCCTCGACGGATTCGACAAGCTCGCAGAGAAATTCCACGAGCTCAGCAAAGACATCTCGCGTACCGCCGCGGCGACAAGGCAGATGCTGGCGTTGATCCCGCCGATAATCAGCACCATGCAGACCACCAAAGCCCTGACGTTGACGATGCACAGCACCTTCCAGGCGATGATCAACCAAATGGAGGCCATGAACGACACCACGATCGTCATGGGACAAAGCTTCGACAAGTCCAAGAACGACGACTTCTTCTACCTACCGCCCGAGGCGTTCGACAACCCCGAGTTCATCCGGGGCATCAAGATGTTCTTTTCGCCCGACGGCAAATCCGTGCGTTTCTTCATCACGCATCAGGGCGATCCGATGACCCCGGAAGGAATCTCGCGGGTCGCCGCCGAGCGAACGGCCGCTCAGGAGGCTCTGAAGCAATCGTCGCTGTCGGACGCCAAGGTGTACCTCGGCGGGACGGCCGCCACCTTCAAGGACATGCATGACGGCGCCAAATACGACCTCATGATCGCGGTGGTTTCGGCATTGACGCTGATCTTCATGATCATGCTATTGCTGACCCGAAGTGTCGTCGCGGCCCTGGTCATCGTCGGCACGGCGGCCAGCTCGATCGCGGCATCCTTCGGGCTGTCCGTGCTCATCTGGCAAGACCTGTTCAATTTCAAGGTCCACTGGATCGTGATGGCGCTGTCGGTCATCATCCTGTTGGCCGTCGGATCTGACTACAACCTGTTGCTGGTCTCGCGGTTCAAGGAAGAGATCCACGCCGGACTCAAGACCGGGATCATCCGGTCCATGGCCGGTACCGGCACTGTGGTGACGTCCGCGGGTCTGGTGTTTGCCTTCACCATGGCGGCCATGTTGGGCAGCGACCTGAAAGTGCTGGGACAGTTCGGCTCCACCGTCTGCATCGGCCTGCTGCTCGACACCCTGGTGGTGCGCACGCTACTGATGCCGTCCATCGCCACCATGCTCGGACGCTGGTTCTGGTGGCCCCAGGTCGTCCACCCCCGCGGCGACAACGCTCGGCGACGACCGGCTGCCCAGGACGCCAACACCGCCCCGCTGCCGGTGCCGACGCCAAAGTGATCGCCGCCGCCCTACTCGGGAACGTGCCCGGCCAGTTGCAGACAGACCGCGACGGCTCCGGCGCCGACATGCAACGCGAGCACCGGGCCCAACGGGGTGACGATCGCCGGCTCGCAGGCCGGTAACCGCCGCGCCAGCGCCGCCGCCACCTCGTTGGCTCCGTCCGGATTGGCAACGTGGTGCACCGCCAGGGCAGCTGAGCCCTCGCCCACGACCTCGCAGACCCGGTCGATCATTGCCGCGGTCGCATTGCTGACGGTGCGCACGCGTTGGGCCAGAACGAGTTTGCCGTCCTCGATACGCAGCAACGGCTTGAGCGCCAACGCGGTGCCCAACCATGCCTTGGCCCCGCCGATCCGTCCGCTACGGCGTAGGTTGTCCAGCCGGTGCACCACCATGAACGCATGGCTGCGCGGCACGGCCGAATTCGCAGCGTCGGCGACGGTGTCCAGGTCGCCGCCCGCGGACGCCGCACGGGCCGCAGCCAACGCCACAAAGCCGGTGCCCATCGCGGCCGACCGCGAGTCGATCACCCGCACATTCGGGTCAAGGTCGGCCGCGGCGCGTTCGGCGGCGCCATAGGTTCCCGACAACGCAGACGAGATGTGCACTGCCACCACACCGTCCCCGCCGCTGTCCGCCAACGCCTGCTGGTAGGCGTCGGCCAGTTCGGCCGGGGTGGCAGCAGCGGTCGTGGCGTGGCGCTTGTAGATGTCGTCGGGGATCTCGTCCACGCCGTCGCGCAGGTCGACGCCGTCGAGCAAGATGTGCAGCGGAACTACGCGTATCGCCCATTTTTCGAGCAAATCGGCCGGCAACCGCGCCGACGCATCGGTCACCACCACGACAGACATGGTTCAGCCGCGTGATTTCTCGTTCGGCACTCCTGCTTCGACCAGCGCCTTGAGCATCAGCTCCGCGACCGCCTGGTGCGCTTCGAAATTCCAGTGAATGCCGTCGGGGTTGCCGCGCCCACTCATAATGTGTTCGGCCACGGCGGCTTTGAGATCCACCAGGGGAACATCGTGGCTTTGCGCCCATTCGGTGATCGCCGCCGCGGTCCCCGCGCGGCCATGGTGCGCCTTGCCGTATGTCTCCGCGATGTGCACTGACGGCAGGGACGCCACGATCGGTATTCCAGGGCGGTTGAAATCGATTGCGCCACGGGTCTGTTCAAGGTATTCAGCGCTCAAGTGCGGCGGCAACGCGGACTTGGCCACCGGCGAGAGCCTGGGCTGTACCCAGTCGTAGCCATCGCGGACCCAGCGTCGCAGCCACGGCGGCCGTACATAGCGGATCAGCTCACGCAATGCGGTGGGCAACACCGACGGCAGCGAATCCATCCCACTGGTCGCGAAGATCACGGCTCCCGCTCTGGGCAGGGCCGCCCAGGCCCGCGGGTCCTGGGTCGCCGCCCACCAGATGTCCCGGCAGGTCCAGCCGATGCGGCCGATCAGTTCCAGATCCCAACCCAGTTGCGAGGCAACGATATTCGGCCAGATACGGGGATCGTCGGCGGGTAGCCCCCCGGTGGGCCCGTAATAGGCCAGCGAGTCGGCGAATACCAGCAGTGCGGGTCGTTCCTCAGAGGACATCGCCTGCGACCTGTGCCGAAGCGTTCCACACATCGAGGCGCCAGCGGATGCTGTCCAGGCCTTCCCGGTCGCCACCTTCGTCATCGGAGACGCCGGAGAGCTGCACCCAACTGGCATTGCCCATGCCGCCCAGAACCGGCCAATTGGCGACCGGAAGCCTCAGCAGCGCAGCCGACAACGCGGCGACCAGACCGCCGTGAGCGACCAGCACCACCGGCCGGTCCGGTTGGTTGGGGTGGCCCCACTCCGGATCACCGGATACCAGCTCGGCAATCAACGGCAGACTACGGGCCGCCACATCGACCCTGCTTTCCCCGCCATGCGGTGCCCATGTTGCGTCTTCGCGCCATGCCAGTCTGGCGCCCGGGGCCTCCGTGTCGATCTGCATATGGGTCAAGCCCTGCCAATCGCCAAGATGAGTCTCCCGTAACCGGTCGTCCACCCGCACCTTAAGCCCGGTCCGTCCCCCCAGCTTGATCGCCGTGTCGTAGGCGCGCCGCAGATCCGACGTAACAATCACCAACGGCTGCAGCTTGCCCAGCACCTCGGCGGCGGCAACCGCTTGCGCGCGGCCCAGTTCGCTGAGCTGGGTATCCAACTGGCCCTGCATCCGGAACCCTTGGTTGAAATCGGTTTGCCCGTGCCGCAACATCACCAGGCGACGGACCCTCATTGCGCGCTCGCTGTATCCGCCGATAAATCCACCGGCACCACCGGGCAGTCGCCCCACAGCCGGTCCAGGGCATAAAAGTTGCGGTCATCCTGGTGCTGGATGTGCACGACGATGTCGCGGTAATCCAGCAGTGTCCAGCGGCCTTCCCGCGCGCCTTCGCGGCGCGCCGGGCGGTAGCCCGCCTTGCGCATTTTCTCCTCGACCTCGTCGACGATGGCGTTGACTTGCCGCTCGTTGGACGCCGAGGCGATGACGAAGCAGTCCGTGATCGCCAGCTGCTCGGAGACGTCGATGACGACGACATCGGTGGCCAGTTTGGAGGCGGCCGCGCGGGCCGCCACGGTCGCCATCTTGATCGCTTCCTGGGTGGCGGTCATGCGTTGTTCCCAGCCGGCAGGGTCGGTTGGCTCACGGTCTGGGTGGCCGCTTCGTCGGTGCGGTACAGCCGGCGCTTGGAGACGTACTGCACGACGCCGTCGGGCATCAGGTACCACAGCGGCCGGTCCTGCTCGGCGCGTCGACGACAATCGGTCGACGAGATCGCCAGTGCCGGGATCTCGACCAGGGCCAACACATCCTCGGGCAACTCGCCCAGCACGCCGGTGATGTGTTCGCGCCGCAGCTCGTATCCAGGCCGGCTGACGCCGACGAAGCGCGCCAACTCAAAAAGCTTCTCCCAGCCCTGCCACGACAGAATGGAAGCCAGCGCGTCGGCGCCGGTGATGAAGTACAGCTGGGAATTGGGGTTGAGGGCGTGCAGATCCTGCAGTGTGTCCCTGGTGTAAGTGGGCCCTTCGCGGTCGATGTCGACCCGGCTCACCGAAAATCGGGGATTGGACGCGGTGGCGACTACCGTCATCAGGTACCGGTCCTCGGCAGCGGAGACTTGCCGATCCTTCTGCCAGGGCTGGCCGCTGGGGACGAACACCACCTCTTCGAGGTCGAACAGGTCGGCGACCTCACTGGCGGCAACCAGGTGGCCGTAATGGATGGGATCGAACGTCCCACCCATCACTCCCAGCCTGCGAAGCTGCTTTTGCACGATTTGCCAGCTTACTTGAGCCAGCGACCGGGGCCGATTTCCCAGCTCGGGCCAGGGCACAACGAGCATCCTTCTCGGCAGTGACCCGTGACAGGTGTGACAAGCGCCGTGCCCGCCAGCGTCACGCTAGCGTGACGCTCACGACGGGAGCCAGACTCACACCGGCAGCAGCTGGTCGATCACCGCGGCCAACTGCTTGGCCGACCGGCATTCGTGCATCGTGATCACCTCTTGGTAGCGCGGCACCGCCGAGTCACCGCTGCCCCACAGATGCTTGGGCTCGGGATTCAGCCAGTGCGCGTGCCGGCTGGCGGTCACCATGTGGGCCAGCAGCTCGGTCTCTGGATTGCGGTAGTTGGTGCGCCCATCCCCGAGGACCAGCAGCGAGCTGCGCGGCGACAGCACGTTCGGAAACGCCTGCACGAAGGACGCAAACGCGTTGCCATAGTCGGAATGGCCGTCGCGGCTGTAAACGCCGGCCTCCCGGGTGATCCGCTGGATCGCCACGGCCAGATCGGCATCCGGGGAGAACATGTGGGTCACCTCATCGGTGGTGTCGATGAAGGCGAACACGCGAACACGTGAGAACTGTTGGCGCAGAGCGTGTACCAGCAGCAGAGTGAAGTGACTGAACCCGGCGACGGAACCCGACACGTCGCACAGCACCACCAGCTCCGGGCGGGCCGGGCGTGGTTTTGCCAGCACCACGTCGATCGGAACTCCGCCGGTGGACATCGACTTGCGCAGCGTCTTGCGCAGATCGATCGACCCGGCGCGGGTACGTCGCCGACGGGCCGCCAGCCGCGTCGCCAGGGTACGGGCCAGTGGCGCCACCACCCGGCGCATCTGGCGCAGCTGTTCACCAGAGGCGCGCAGGAACTCAACGTTCTCGGAAAGCTGTGGGATGCCGTACATCTGGACGTGGTCGCGGCCGAGTTGCTCGGCGGTGCGCCGTTTGGTCTCGGCGTCGACCATCTTGCGCAACTGTGTGATCCTCTGCGCGGCAAGCGCTTTGGTAATCTGCTCCTGGGTGGGAGTGGGCTCGTCGCCGTACGGGGCGAGTAGCCCCGCCAGCAGCTTGCCCTCTAATTCGTCCAGCGCCATCGCCTTGAGGGCCTGATATGACGAGAACGACGGGCCGCGGCTGGAACTGTATTTGCCGTAGGCCTCCACGATCCGCGCGATCATCGCCACCAAGCGCTCATCCATGTCGGCGAGGTCCGGGTTTTCGGTGAGCAGATCCAGCAGCATCTGGCGCATCGCCTCGACGTCGTCGGGCGGCAAGGAGTTGTCGCCGTGCGCCTCGTCGGTCTCACCTTCTAAGACCACCGCGCGTGCGCCCAATGCCGCCGGGAACCACAGGTCGAACATGGCGTCGTAGGTCTCGCGATGATCGGGCCGGCGCAGCACGGCACAGGCGATGCCCTCGCGCAGCACCTCGCGATCGCCCAGGCCGAGCGTGGCCATCACCCGCCCGGCATCCACCGTCTCCGAGGGACCCACCGAAATTCCCGCCCCGCGAAGCGCTTCGACGAACCCCACTAAGTGGCCGGGCAGCCCGTGCGGGGCGAGCGGCCGGGTGGGTCGGATGCGGCGGGCGGCCATTGATGCTTCCTAGTTCAGTCGGAGCTCGCCGCTTGCGCGCTGCTGGTCGGACTGATGTTTGAGGACCACCCCGAGCGTGGCGGCGATGACCGCGTCGTCGATGGTGTCCAGGCCCAGTGCGAGCAGCGTGCGGCCCCAGTCGATGGTCTCGGCGATGGACGGCACTTTCTTGAGTTGCATCCCGCGCAGCACGCCGATGATGCGTACCAGTTCCTCGGCGAGGCGCTCGGGCAGCTCGGGGACTCGGGACGACAGGATGCGACGTTCCAGATCGGGGCTGGGAAAGTCGATGTGCAAGAACAGGCAGCGCCGCTTGAGCGCCTCAGAGAGTTCCCGGGTGGCGTTGGAGGTCAGCAACACGAACGGCGCCCGGGTTGCGGTCAGGGTGCCCAGTTCGGGGACGGTCACCGCGAAGTCGGACAACACCTCCAGCAGCAGGCCCTCGATCTCGATGTCGGCCTTGTCGGTTTCGTCGATCAGCAGCACCGTCGGCTCGGTGCGCCGGATGGCGGTCAGCAACGGACGCTGCAGCAGGAACTCCTCGCTGAACACGTCGGTCTTGGTCGCCTCCCAGTCTCCGGAGCCGGCCTGGATGCGCAGAATCTGCTTGGCGTGGTTCCACTCGTAGAGCGCGCGAGCTTCGTCGACGCCCTCGTAGCACTGCAGGCGGACCAGTCCCGAGCCGGTGGCCTGGGCGACGGCTCGGGCCAGCTCGGTCTTGCCGACGCCGGCGGGGCCTTCCACCAAGAGCGGCTTGCCGAGCCGGTCGGCCAGGAACACCGCCGTGGCGGTGGCGGTGTCTGGCAGGTAACCGGTCTCGGCCAACCGTCGCGAGACGTCGTCGATATCGGCGAACAGCGGCTTGGGCCGGGCGGGCACACTCACAATCTCGTTTCTCCTACAGCAAACTTTGCCGCGGGTGTCAGGCCGGGCGGATCTGCCCGTCTCCCCACGCAATCCACTTGGTCGAGGTCAATTCCGGCAGCCCCATCGGGCCGCGTGCATGCAATTTCTGGGTGGAGATGCCGATTTCAGCGCCGAAACCGAACTGCTCGCCGTCAGTGAATGCCGTGGACGCGTTGACCATCACCGCGGCAGCGTCGACGCCGTCCGCAAATCGTTGTGCCGCAGCCATATTGCTGGTCACGATGGCTTCGGTGTGTCCGGTGCCGTACTCGTTGATGTGGGCGATCGCGGCGTCGATACCGTCGACCACCGCCACCGCGATGTCCATTGACAGGTACTCGCGGCGTAGGTCGTCCTCGCCGGCGTCTCCGGAAAAACCACCGTGCACGGTCACGCCGGCGTCTTGCAGGGCACCTACCAGCCTGGGCAATGCCTGTCCGGCGATCGCGGCGTCGACCAGCAGCGTCTCGGCGGCGTTGCAGACACTGGGCCGACGGGTCTTGGAGTTCAGCAGGATCCGTTCTGCCACGTCCAGGTCGGCACCTTCGTGCACGTACACATGGCAGTTGCCCACGCCGGTCTCGATGGTAGGCACCTGCGCGTCACGGACCACCGCGTTGATCAGGCTCGCTCCCCCGCGCGGGATCACCACGTCGACCAGCCCGCGGGCCTGGATCAGGTGCGTCACCGTGGATCGGTCTGCCGACGAGAGCAGTTGGACCGCATCGGCGGGCAGGTCCTCACTGACCAGCGAAGCGCGCAACACCCCGACGAGCGCCTGGTTGGACCGCTCCGCCGACGAACTCCCGCGCAACAGCACGGCGTTGCCGGACTTGAGCGCCAAACCGAAAGCGTCGACGGTGACGTTGGGCCGGCCCTCGTAAATCATGCCGATGACGCCGAGGGGAACCCGCTGCTGACGCAAATGCAGCCCATTCGGCAAGGTGTAGCCGCGCAGCACCTCCCCGACCGGGTCGGGCAGCCCGGCGACCTGGCGCAGACCGGCGGCGATTCCCTCGACACGTTCGGAGTCCAACGCCAACCGGTCGAGCATCGCGGCCGGTATGCCGACGGCCCGGGCAGCCTGGAGATCTTCGGCGTTGGCCGCCAGGATCAACTCGGCGTGGGCGGCTACCGCATCTGCCGCGGAGCGCAGCGCCTGGTCCTTGGCGACCGTCGGCAACAACGCCAATACGCGGGAGGCGACCCGGGCACGGCGTGCCGCGTTGTGGACCTCGCGACGCAAGTCAGGAAGCGGTGGTGCTTGCAGACTCATTGAACCAGGGTATCGGGCCTTAGCCGGCCGAGTTAAGCGGCCCGGCTTTCACGGTCTGGTCACCCAGCCGGTCGCGGCGAGCTACCTGTCGTATCTTGCTTTGCCGCTCGTCGATCAGTCGTCCTAAATCCTGTAACAGCAACGGCTTACGCATCACCAGATGCTCAAGGTGCTCACGATCGATCTGCACTGCGGTCACCTCGTCGAGCGCGTAAGCGCCAGCCAAGTTAGGTTGACGAGTCAGCGCGGTCAGCCCGAGGAACAAGCCGGCGTCCAGCGTGCTGACCGGCATCACCGAGCCGTCTTCGGTCGTCACGGTCAGCCGCACCCGGCCGGCAACCAAGAAGGTCACCCCCGCAGAGATCTGACCGGCGTACTCCACGATCTCGCCGGCGCCGTAGCGGACCATTTCCGCGTTCGGAACGAGCGACTGCTGATCGGTGTGGCTCAGCCGCAACGCCGGCGCAACCACCTTGCGCAACGCGTCCTGCACACGTTGCTTGGTGGAGAAGTTGTCGTCAGCACCGTCGAGATGAAGCCGCGCCCGCCGCGCGGCGTACCAGACCCACCGCAGAAATGTCGCTTCTGCGGCGTCGGCGTCGACGGGCGACATCAGCCTGACCGTGGTGCGGTACTGGGCGCCGCCGAGGGCGACCGTGGTCGGCATGACCCCGGGCCGCAACTGCGGCAGCGCGCTGGCAACCCGCGTCAACATCGCGCATACCTTGTCCGGCGAGTCGGCGGCAGCGAATTTGGTCGTGATCGCGCAGTCGTATGCGCCGCAGGGGCGACTGAGATTCGTGAACGAGGTGCTGGCCAGCATCGAGTTCGGCATGATCCGCATGCCGCCACCGGTGTCGATGTGCACGGCCCGCCAGTTCACTTCGACAACGCGGCCCCGCGCCGTGCCCGTGTCCAGCCAATCATCGATCCGGAACGGCTGCTCGAACAGCATGAACAAGCCCGACACGATCTGGCCGACGGAATTCTGCAGCATCAGACCGATGACCACCGATGTGATGCCCAGCGCGGTGAACAGGCCGCCGACCCGGACGCCCCAAATGTAGGACAACATCAGCGCCAGGCCGACGCCGATCAGTGCGAAGCGGGCAACGTCGAGAAAGATGCCGGGCAGTCGATTACGCCAGCTGTCTTCGGGCGCGCCCTCAAACACGGTGGCGTTCAGCGCCGACAGCAATAGCACCAGCACCAGGAAGCCGAACACCGTGGTGAGAATTCGCACCGGGCCGTCTCGGGCCGGAATCTGGGAGGCCTTGACAAGCAGCAGCAAAAGCGCACCCAGCGGCAGCAGGTAGTTGCGCAGCAGACTGACCTGTCTGGCCAGGTGGCTATTTCTGCGGACGAGCGTGCGGTGCAGCTCGGTGAGAAGGATCAGCCCGACCGGAAATCCGACCGCGATACCAACAGCCCAGTAGAACCACGAGGTGTGGAATACGTTCACGATCGCTCCGACAACCGGTAGATCGCCTGATCGGTACCGCCGACCGAAATCGTGCCGGCGGGCGTGAACTGCCGCACGTCGCGCATCGCTTCGTATACCTGCGAGGTGACATAGATGCCGGGCTGAGTTGAGCCACTTTGCATTTGGTAGGCCAGGCTCACCGCGGCACCCCACATGTCATAGACAAGTCCCGATCGGCCGACCAGCCCGCTGATGACGTTGCCGGTGTTGATGCCGACCCGAAGGCGCAGCTCGTGGCCGGTCTGGTTGTTGAACCGATCGATGATGTGGCGCATTTCAATGGCAAAGTCAACGCTTCGGTGAATGCTGTCCAATCGCGGCGTAATCACGCCGCAGCTAGCGAGATAGCCGTTGTGAAAGGTGCGGATCCGTTCGACGCCAAGGGCTTCGGCTGCCGAATCAAACTGCCGGAAGAGTTCGTCGACGATCCCGACCAACTCGTCACCCGAGACGTCGTTGGAAATCTCGTCGAGCCCCACGATGTCGGCAAAGATTATGGCGACGTCCTGGTGTTCGGATGCGATGGTCTCCTGACCCTCGCGGTACCGTTGTACGACCGACTCAGGCATGAGCGCCAGCAACAGGCGGTCGTTTTCCCTGCGCTGTTCGTTGAGCAGCTCCTCCTTGATCGCCAGATTTCGACTCATCTCATTGAAATCCGCAGTGAGATAACCGATTTCGTCGCGCGAGGTCACCGCGATGTTCACCTCGTAGTCGCCGGAGCTGATCTTCTGCGTGCCGGCCTGCAGCCGACGAATTGGCCGCAACATCAGCTGGGCAAGCAGCATCGACGCAACGGAGATGGCGACAATCATCGCCGAGGCCGCCACTACGAGCGTTTTACTGAACTTGCCCAGCCGCGCAAAGGCGTCGGAGTTGTCTCGCGTCGCAAGGATCGACCAGTGCAGATCGGAGTTGGGCACGTCCAACGGGGCGTAGGCTTCCAATTCTTTGTTACCCGTGTAATCGGTGGCGCTGACGACTCCGGTCTGTCCACGTAGGGCGGCATAAAGGCCCGCGCTGCCAACCGGCTGCACCAGTATCGTGCTCCCCGACCGGATCGCTCTTTCCACGACATCGGGCGGGGTGCCGGCGGCCACCGCCTCGCGCCGGTATTCCGCCGGGTCCTCCAGGAAAAGCCTTGAGTCAGAACGCATTAAGTTATCGGAGCCGGCCAGATACGTCTCCGTGGCCGCGCCCATACCGGCGGCGTCCCAGTGTTGGTTGGCGGTCATGATGCTGTTGATCTTCGAGCTCGGCAGCGGCAGGGCCATGACGCCTTCGGTCTTGCCGTTCATCCCGACCGGCGATACCACCCACGCCGTGGGGGCATCGAGCTGTGGCTGATACGGCTGGAAATCGGTGATCCAGACGAACTCGACGTCGTTGGAGCGCAACGCCTTTTGGTATGCATCGCGCAGATTGGATTCGCGGTACGGGCCGGTAAGGATATTGGTTCCGAGGTCCGGTCCTTTGTTTACCGTGTAAACGACATTGCCCTGCATGTCCAGTAGCAGCGCATCCGGATATTGGAATCGGGTGACGATTTCGCGGAAGTGGGAGTTGAAACGTGCATTGGCTGCTGACCACGCGCTGCCATCGCCGGCGTCCTCAATGTTCATCGCATCGGTTGCCGAACCGAACGGCGCGGTGTAGTAGGCCTGGAGGTACTTCTGCACATTGGAACTAGGCAGAATCGCGTTGATGTCGAGTTGTTCACCGGTTGCTCGATCGATCGGCTTGATCATGTCGTTGGTGTAGTAGTTGACAAGCGCCAGCTGCTGGGCGGGGTTGATCGTCGCGTTCGCCAATTGGTCGAAGCCCGCGGTGAACGCCGTGAGTGCCTCGACAGCACTGAACCCGCCGCTGTAGACGATCAGCGAGTTCGTCACCTCCTTGAACAGGGACTGCACCTGCCGCTTCTGCGACTCGCGCAACTCGATCAACCGCTCGGACTCGACTTGCCGCAGCGCGCTGCGACCCGACACAGCCCCGATGAAACCAACCACCGCCACTGACATCACGCTGCAGATCAACAACGTCAGCAAAAGCTTGGATTGGATGCCGATCCGGAAAAGCCGACGGCGGCGAGATCTTTGGCTCTTCTGAGCTTCACTCGCCTGAGTCATAGCCTGCTGGGCCGGAGCGGATGCCGGTGCGGTTGCCGGTGCGGTTTCAGGGGCGGGTTCGGCGTCTTTTAGCTCGCTCGATATCAATCGCCTTCGCCCCTTCTCTGACACACAGCATCGCTAACGCAGCAGACTAGCGCGCGGATCTCACAATATTGGCGATTGCGGTAAACCGATTTAGCGTCAAAAATGCCGGCGCCTCGTGCGCGGTCGGATTCGCCCCGACTAACGTCGGCGTAGTGGGACGAGTCTGTGTGGTCGGCAGCGTAAACATGGATCTGTCGTTGGGCGTCGATGCCCTGCCACGTCGGGGCGAGACGGTGTTGGCGTCGTCGTTGACGTATGCGCCCGGCGGCAAGGGCGGTAACCAGGCCGTGGCAGCTGCGCGCGCAGGTGCGCAGGTGCAGTTCGTCGGCGCGGTCGGCGACGACGCCGCCGCCGAACAGTTGCGCGCTCACCTGTTCGCCAATGGCGTCGGGCTGGAGGGGACCGTCGAAAAGCCCGGCCCGAGCGGTACGGCGATCGTCGTCGTGGATGCCGACGCCGAGAACACGATCGTCGTCGCGCCGGGCGCTAATGGGCGTCTGACGCTGACCGAGGCCGCCGTGCGCACGGTCATTGCCGACTGCGATGTGTTGTTGACCCAGTTAGAGATTCCGGTGCAGACAGCCGTGGTGGCGGCACAACAAGCCCGTTCGGCCGGGGCGGTCGTCATCGTCAATGCCTCACCGGGCGGCCAGGATCAAAGCTCCTTGCCGGAGCTGGCGGCCGCCGCGGACGTGGTGATCGCAAACGAAGCAGAAGCGAACGAATGGCCTTGGCGGCCAGCCCACTTGGTGATCACTCTGGGTGCGCGCGGCGCCCGGTACGTTGGCGCCGACGGCGAGTTCGCGGTACCCGCTCCCGCGGTAGCGGCAGTGGACACCACCGGGGCCGGCGACGTGTTCGCCGGAGTGCTGGCCGCGAGCTGGCCACGCAATCCGGGTTCGCCCGCCGAGCGACTGCGCGCGTTGCAGCGTGCCTGCGTCGCGGGTGCGCTGGCGACACTGGTGCCCGGCGCCGGTGACTGTGCACCGGAGGCTGAAGCGATCGACGCGAGGCTGCGGGACGGGTAGGAGACTCGCGCTACCCCTCGGGGACTTCGTGTTCGATCTCGTCGAGCCAGATGCGCGCGGACATATCCGACGGGGCTCGCCAATCCCCGCGCGGCGACAGCGCACCCCCGTGCGACACCTTGGGGCCGTTGGGCAACGCCGAGCGTTTGAACTGACTGAACGAGTAAAACCGCTGCACGAAGACCTGCAGCCAGTGCCGAATCTCCTTGAGCGAGTAAGACGGTCGTTTGTCTTCGGGGAATCCTTGGGGCCAGTTGCCATGCTCGGGGTGGCTCCACGCATGCCAGGCCAAAAACGCGATCTTCGACGGCCGGAATCCGAACCGCAGCACATAGAACAGCGAGAAGTCTTGCAGAGCGAACGGCCCGACTTTCGCCTCGCTGCTCTGCAGCTCTTCCTCCTCACCGCTCGGAACCAGTTCCGGGGTGATCTCGGTGTCGAGCACCGACTGCAGTACCTCGCTCACCTGTGGCTCGAACTGCTCCGATGAGATGACCCAGCGGATCAGGTGCTGAATCAGCGTCTTGGGCACGCCGGCATTGACGTTGTAGTGCGACATCTGATCACCGACCCCATACGTCGACCAGCCCAACCCCAGCTCGGAGAGGTCCCCGGTGCCCAGCACGATGCCGCCACGCTGGTTGGCCAGGCGGAACAGATAGTCAGTGCGCAAACCGGCTTGGACGTTCTCGAAGGTGACGTCGTAGACCTTTTCACCGCGTGAGAACGGATGATCAATGTTCTTGAGCATCAGCTCTGCGGATTCGCGGATGTCGATCTCGGAGAAGGTGACACCAAGGGCGCGGCACAGCTCGATTGCGTTGCTTTTGGTGCGATCTCCCGTCGCGAAACCGGGCAGCGTGAATGCCAGAATGTCGCTGCGCGGCCGTTGTTCGCGGTCCATCGCGCGCGCGGCCACGATCAGTGCGTGTGTCGAGTCCAGGCCACCGGAAATCCCGATGACAACCTTTGGGTAGTTCAACGCACGCAACCGCTGTTCGAGCCCCGAGACCTGGATGTTGTAGGCCTCATAGCAATCCTGTTGCAGGCGTTGCGGATTGGCGGGGACGAAGGGAAAACGCTCGACCTCCCGCCGCAGTCCGATGTCGCCGGCCGGCGGGTCCAGCTGAAATTCGATGCGCCGGAACGAGTCCGCCGACATCCTGTGGTGGCGCCGGTTATCATCGAATGTCCCCATTCGCAGCCGTTCTGCGCGGAGCAACTCGATGTCGACGTCGGCGACGCAGCGTCGCTCTCCGTTGGGGAAGCGCTCGGATTCGGCGAGTAGCACGCCGTTTTCCCAGATCATGGTCTGGCCGTCCCAGGCCAGGTCGGTCGTCGACTCGTCCTTGCCCGCGGCGGCATAGACGTAGGCGGCAAGACACCGCGCCGATGCTGAGCGGGCAAACAACTTGCGGTCCTCGGAGCGGCCGATCGTGACCGGGCTGCCGGACAGGTTCGCCAGCACCGTCGCCCCAGCCAACGCCGCTTCCGCGCTGGGCGGAATCGGCACGAACATGTCCTCGCAGATTTCGACGTGCAGCACGAAGCCGGGCAGATCGGATGCGCAGAACAGCAGATCGGGACCGAACGGCGCCTCGATGTCCCCGATGCGGATGATGCCGCGCTCGTCGTCTCCCGGTGCGATTTGGCGGCGCTCGTAGAACTCCCGATAGGTGGGCAGGTACGACTTGGGCGCCACCCCGAGCACCACGCCGCGGTGGATGACCACTGCCGCGTTGTAGATGCGGTGTCGATAGCGCAGTGGGGCACCGACGACCAGAACCGGTAATAGATCGGTCGAGGACGCGACGACGTCCCCAACGGCGTCTTCGACGTCATTGAGCAACAGGTCTTGCATGACGATGTCTTCGATGGAGTACCCGGACAGCGTCAGCTCCGGGAAGACGGCTACGGCGACGCCGTCGTCGTGGCATTCGCGCGCGAGCCGCAAGACCGACTCCGCATTTGCGGCCGGGTCGCTGAGGGTGGTGTGGTGCGTGCATGCGGCGACACGGACAAAGCCCTGGCTGTAGCTGTTGTAGAAGTCCATCGGCATCCATTCTCGTCCAGGCAGTGTCAACGCGGGGCTGCCGGGTATCACTACAGCATGAGCGACACTGCTGTCCTGGTGGTCGACATGATGAATACCTATCAGCATCCCGACGCTGAAGAACTAGTACCCAATGTCGGCAACATCATCGAGCCGCTGACCGATTTGGTCCGTCGCGCACGTGAATCCGAGGCCGTCGACCTGGTGTACGTCAAGGACAACTACGGCGATTTCAGCGCCGAGTTCTCCGACCTCGTCCGCTCCGCGCTCGATGGCGCACGGCCGGATCTGGTGAAGCCGATCGTGCCGCCCGAGGACAGCCGCGTGTTGACCAAGGTCCGCCACAGTGCGTTCTATTCGACCGCGCTGGCGTATCTGCTCAATCGTCTGGGCACCAAGCGGTTGATCATTACTGGTCAGGTCACCGAGCAGTGCATTCTCTACAGCGCCCTTGACGCTTACATACGCCACTTCCCGGTCGTAATTCCGACCGACGCCGTCGCCCACATCGACCGTGATCTGGGCGCGGCCGCGCTCAAGATGATGGAGCGGAACATGTCTGCCGAGCTCACGACGTCGGCGGACTGCTTGAGTTAGGCCAGTACCCTCGAATAGGTGACCGCCCGCTGCGCAGAATCGCCCGAGTTGGTCGCTCTGCTGGACGGTCGCCGGATCGCGGTGCTGACGGGTGCGGGGATTTCCACCGACTCCGGCATTCCCGATTACCGGGGACCTGATTCGCCGCCAAGCAATCCCATGACCATCCGCCAGTTCACCTCGGATCCGGTGTTTCGGCGGCGGTACTGGGCGCGCAATCACGTCGGTTGGCGGCACATGGACGAGACCCTGCCCAACGCGGGTCACCGGGCGTTGGCCGCACTCGAGCGCGCTTCGGTGGTGACCGGCGTGATTACCCAGAACGTCGACCTGCTGCATACCAGGGCCGGCAGCCGAAACGTCGTCAATCTGCACGGCACCTATGCGCAAGTGATCTGCCTGACCTGCGGCTACACCATGAGCCGTGCCGCGCTGGCCGAGCAGTTGGAAGCACTCAACCCGGGATTCATCGAGCGCGCCGAAGCTGTCGGCGGGCTGGCGGTAGCCCCCGACGCCGACGCCGTCGTCGCCGATACGACGTCGTTCCGCTATCTCGACTGCCCGCGCTGCGGCGGCATACTCAAGCCGGACATCGTCTACTTCGGCGAAAGCGTACCCAAAGACGTTGTGAAGCAGGCATATTCACTGGTCGACGAAGCAGAGGCGTTGCTGGTCGCGGGTTCGTCGCTGACCGTGTTCTCCGGCTACCGATTCGTGCGGCATGGCGCCGCGCTGGGCATCCCGATCGCTATCGTCAACCGCGGCAGCACCCGCGCCGATGAGCTGGCCACCGTGAAGGTCGACGGCGGGTGTTCGGAGTTGCTGGTGCTGCTGACCGAAGAACTGGTGCCGTTAGCCCTGCGCTAGAAGGTGCACGGCATGCTGCGGATGGCGTGGATGAAATTGCCCGGCACGTATGCCGGTTCGCCCGCCTGGATATCCGGCAGCTTCCGGAGCAACTCGCCGAAGATGGCGCGCAGTTGCGCGCGGGCCACATGAGCGCCGAGGCAGAAGTGCACACCGCCCCCGCCGAAACCGACGTGAGGGTTCGGGTCCCGGCTCAGGTTGAAACGCTCGGGGTGGTCGAACACTTCGGTGTCCCAGTTGCCGGACGGATAAAACATCACCACCTTCTCCCCCGCCCGGATCGTCTGACCACCTAGCTCGAAATCTGTTGCGGCAGTGCGGCGGAAGGTCATGACCGGCGATGCCCATCGGATGAATTCCTCGACCGCGGTGCCGATGCGGTTGTCGAAATCCTCGAGAAGCCATGCCCGCTGATCGGGAAAGTCGGTGAGCGCTTTCATCGCGTGACTGGTGGTCTGACGGGTGGTGTCGTTGGCGGCCACGGAAAGCAGCACGAAGAAAGCCGCCACATCCGCATCGGCCAGCCGGTCGCCGTCGACCTCGGCGTTCACCAGGGCGCTGAACAGGTCATCGCCGGGATGCTCGCGGCGCTCGGCGGCCAACGTGCCGGCGACTTGGTGGAGGTATATCTGGTTTTCAACCAAGACCCCCAGCGGGTTGCGGCCGTCGAGGTACACGGGGTCGGCCCATGACACCAGCGCGTCGGCGGCGTGCGCCACGCACTCACGCTCGGATTCTTCAATCCCCACCATGTCCGACAGCGTGCGAATGGGCAGTTGCTTAGCGCAGCGGTCGACGAAGTCGGCACCGCTGCCGGCGGCCTGGAGCTCTTCGACGATGGCCTTGGCGTTCGCCTTGATCGAGTCTTCGATGCGGCGCACCTGCCTCGGGGTGAACGCGGCGCTGACGAGCTTGCGGAGCTTGGTGTGCCGCGGCGGATCCATGGCCAGGAACGACTGCGACGCTTCCAGCAGCTCTGCGGGGATGTTCTCGAAGATCACCCCTTTACCGGATAAGAACACCTCGTTGGTGCGGCTCACCGTGACGATGTCGGAGCGTCGGGTGACCGCCCAATAGCCGCGGTCGTCGGGGTCATGCATCAAAGCGTCTTCGACCGGGGGTGCCAGCTCACCGGGCGCTCGGCCCGCAGTACCGCGAACGAGCGCTCCCGCTCGGCCGCGGTCGTCGACCAGAACGCACGCGAGGACAGATCGATCGGATCGTAGGCGCGGCTCGTGCCAGACATCCCGGCCGTCGTCGTCATGGTGCAATCCCTCCATCAGCTATGACCCCCGTCACAGACTGAAGTGACAATATGCCTAGACATAGTGTCTAGGCATATTGTTCAAAGGCGGCTATGCTGCGCAAATGCCGTCGGTCACCCGTAAACCGCAGGGCCGCCGCGAACCGGGGCGCCAGCAGCGGCAAGAACAGATGGAACGCCGCCTGCTGGACGCCACCGAACGGCTGATGCGCGATGGCGCCAGCTTCACCGAGCTCAGTGTCGATCGGCTGTCGAGCGATGCCGGCATTTCACGCGCCAGTTTCTACATCTACTTCGAAGACAAAGGCGACCTTCTTCGCCGCCTCGCCCGTGAGGTATTCGGCGATCTCACCATCGGCGCACAGCGCTGGTGGAGCGTTGCCGGGCGGCACAACCCAGACGACGTGCTCGCCGCGATGTCCAACATCATCGCCAGCTACCGGCGTCATCAACAGGTGCTTGTCGCGCTCAACGAGATGGCCGGCTACGACCCGCTGACGGCGGAAACCTATCGCGATCTGCTGACCGGCATCTCGCAGCAATTCACCCGCGTCATAGAAGACGGTCAGGCCGACGGCTCAATCCGCCGCGAGCTGCCTGCGACCACCACCGCCAATGCGCTGACCTGGATGGTCGAGCGGGCGTGTCAGCAGGACCTGCCGGCGAAGCCGCCCGACTACGATACCGAGCTCGCTACCACGCTCGCCGAGATCGTTTGGGGCGCATTGTATCTCAAGGCCGCTTCGGTGCGCTGATGCGCAGCGAGGTCGCCGGCCGTCACGAGAATCCGGCAAGCGCGCCGGGCCGGTTATTTTTGGACCCCCCTACGAGTAGGAACCAGAGCCGACCTGTGAGGAGAACAACATAGTTAGTGCCCAAACTATTAGCGTACGATGCAAATATGGCTTCGCTGACCGCACCGGAGATCGACCCACTTGCCCTCGAACAGCAGGTCTGTTTCGCGCTGAGCATCACTAACCGCGCCGTCTTGGCGGTCTACCGGCCGTTATTGGAGCCGTTGGGGTTGACCCATCCGCAGTATCTGGTGATGCTGACGCTCTGGGATCACCAGAAGACATCATCGGGGCAGCACAAACCGCTGTCGGTCAAGGACATTGCGGCCACGCTGCAGATGGATTCGGCCACGCTATCGCCCATGCTCAAGCGCTTGGAGACGCTCGGCCTGATCACTCGTACCCGAAACCCCGTCGACGAGCGCTCCACCGATGTCAAACTCACCGACCGCGGCACCGCCTTACGTCGACGTGCGCTGGAGATTCCGCCCGCCGTTGTCGCACGTCTGGGCGTCGACATGGCCGAACTTCGGCATCTGCATCAGGTGCTGACCCGGATCAACTCCGCCGCCCTAGCAGCCGGCGCATTGCAGTCCTGAAACCGCCCGCCCATAGGAGCTACCATGACCAGCACCAAACCCAACCTTTGGCAGTACGTCGCCTACTCGTACGGTCGATGCCTACCCAGCTCGATGCGCAGCTGGGTCGCCAATGATCTAGCGAGCAAAGGAGCCGTGCGCCGGCACATGATGCGGTGGGCAATACCACCACTGTTCGTTCTCGCACCGTTCTGGCTGCTGCCCGCTTCGCTGTATGTGCATACAGAGATGACGGTGCCGCTCTATGTCTGGGCCCTGCTGGTCTCGCTTGCGTTGAACAAAGTCTGGCGTCGACACCGGCTGGCGCAGCATGGCCTCGACCCGAACCTGGTCGATGTGATCAAACACGAAAAACAAGCGCAGATGCACGAGGACTACACCCGCCGTTACGGACCGCGCCCCGAATCGGCCGCGTGGCAGGCCAACAGCAGCCCCTTTAGTTAGCCACTCAGGGCGGGCCGTTCGGATTTAAGTGGACAACGGTGACACCGCCACCAGGTCGTCGGCGTGCACCGCGGGCCTGCGCAGCTCGCCGGGCAGCTCAGAGGTAGACCGACCGATCATGGTGCCCAGCTCGGTCGCGTCATAGGCGACCACGCCACGGGCCACCATGATCGCGTCCGGCCCATGCAATTCGACAACGTCTCCGCCATGGAACCGGCCCGATACCGCGGTGATACCCGCCGGCAGTAGCGAGCGGCGCTGCCGCACCACTGCGCGTACCGCGCCCTCGTCAAGAGTCAGCGCGCCGGCCGACTCGGCGGCATAACGCACCCAGAACCGGCGCGCCGACATCCGATTGGGCCGGGCGGCAAACACCGTGCCGACCGAGGCGTCGGTGAGCGCGGTTGTGGCATCGGCCGCGGCGGCCAGCAGCACGGGGACCCCGGCGTCGGCGGCCAGCAGCGCCGACGACATCTTCGATGACATTCCACCGGTACCCAGGTGGCTGCCCGGGCCGGCGACCACACCGTCCAGATCCGCCGCACCGGACACCTCGGGAATAAACCGCGCGCCCTTGGTTTTTCGGGGATCGGAGTCGTAGAGACCGTCGATGTCGGAGAGCAACACCAGAGCCTCGGCGCCGACCAGGTGAGCCACCAGCGCCGAAAGCCGATCGTTGTCGCCGAACCGGATCTCGTTGGTGGCCACCGTGTCGTTTTCGTTGACGATCGCGACCGCATGCAGCGCCCGCAGCCGGTCCAAGGTGCGCTGGGCGTTGGTGTGCTGGGCCCGCATGGAAATATCGTGGGCGGTCAGCAGCACCTGCCCGACCGTGCGGCCATACCGGGCGAACGCCGCACTCCACGAGTTCACCAGCGCGACCTGACCGACGCTGGCCGCTGCCTGCTTGCTCGCCAAATCATTTGGACGACGGGATAATCCGAGCGGCTCGATGCCGGCGGCAATGGCGCCCGAAGAGACGATGACGACATCGGTGCCCGCCTTCATCCGCGCTTCGATTGCGTCGGCGAGTCCGGCCAGCCGGCCCGCATCGAACATCCCGGACGGCGTGGTCAACGCATTGGTCCCGACCTTGACCACCAGGCTGCGCGCGCAGCGGACGGCATCGCGATGGGCGCTCACGAGTCGTCACCCCGTTCCCGGCGCTGACGCCGGGCGGCCTTGCGCTCGGCGGGCCCGACGCGCTCGCTGCGCTCGAGCCGCGCATCGGTTCCGCGGCCAGACATGGCAACGTGTTGTCCCGCAGGCGTTTGCGGCTCCCAGTCGAAGGTCATGTCCCCGATGGTCACGGCACACCCGGGATGCGCACCCAACCGCAGCAATTCGTCTTCGACACCGAGGCGCGCCAGCCGGTCGGCGAGATAGCCCACGGCCTCATCGTTGTCGAAGTTGGTCTGGCCGACCCAGCGCTCGGGGCGCACCCCGCTGACCACGAAACCGCCCGGCTGCTGCGGATCCGGCTCGACGGTGAATCCGCTCTCGTCCACCGGCACCGGACGGATCACCGGCCGTCGTGCCACCGCCGGCGGAAGCGCGGCGCGGTACTCCGAAATCATCCGCCACAATCCGAAGATCAAGGGCTGCAGACCTTCTCGGGTTACCGTCGACACGCGAAACACCGGCCAGCCACGCTCGGTGATCTCGTCGGAGACGAATTCGGCGAGCTCACGGGCCTCGGGCACATCGATCTTGTTGAGCACCACCGCCCGGGGCCGCTCGGCGAGGTCACCCAGCGTCGCATCACCTTGCAGGGTCGGGGTGTAGGCGGCGAGTTCGGCTTCCAGTGCGTCGATGTCCGAGAGGGGATCGCGGCCCGGTTCGGCGGTGGCGCAGTCGACGACATGCACCAGCACGGCGCACCGCTCGATGTGCCGGAGGAAATCCAGGCCCAAGCCGCGCCCCGCCGACGCGCCCGGGATCAGGCCCGGCACATCGGCGACGGTGAAGGTGTGCTCGCCCGCCGAGACCACACCGAGGTTGGGCACCAGCGTGGTGAATGGGTAATCGGCGATCTTCGGTTTGGCCGCCGAGATCGTGGACACCAGTGAGGATTTCCCGGCCGAGGGAAACCCGATCAGGCCGACGTCGGCGACGGTCTTGAGCTCGAGCGTCAGGTCGCGGGACTCGCCGTGCTCGCCGAGCAGCGCGAAGCCGGGGGCCTTGCGGGCGCGCGATGCGAGTGCAGCGTTGCCCAGGCCGCCGCGCCCACCGGCGGCGGCCTCGAATCGGGTGCCCGCGCCGACCAGGTCGGCCAGCAGCCGTCCGTCTTCATCCAGTACGACGGTGCCGTCGGGGACCTTGACCTCCAGGTCCGAGCCGGCGGCGCCGTCGCGGTTGTTGCCCATGCCCTGTTTGCCGGACGGCGCGGTGACGTGGGGATGGAAATGAAAGTCCAGCAAGGTGTGGACCTGTGGGTCGACGACGAAGACGATGCTGCCGCCACGGCCACCATTGCCGCCATCGGGTCCGCCCAGCGGCTTGAACTTTTCGCGGTGAACCGACGCGCAACCGTTACCGCCGGAACCCGCGCGCGCGTGGACGACGACGCGATCGACAAACCGGGGCATCGCAGGTCCTCTCACCTACCGATCGGCGCCGATGCGCCGCGCAGCGGCTCAGGAAAAGGAAGGTTAGTTGGTGGTCTGCCCGGCCGCGACGATGTTGACGGTTTTGCGTCCGCGCTTGATCCCGAACTCGACAGCTCCGGCTTCCTTGGCGAACAGCGTGTCG
>CAVVCM010000009.1:0-258604 GCA_963746755.1 uncultured Actinomycetota bacterium
CCTTGGTGTGCTCCAGCACCTCGCCGGTCACCGCGACCTTGGCCAGCACGCTGGAATCGGTGGTCACGTTGGCGCCGTCTACTACCAGGGAGACCGGCAGTGACACGCTCGAACCCGGCTCGGAGTCGAGCTTCTCGACCTTGACCACGTCTCCGACGGCGACCTTGTACTGCTTGCCGCCCGTCTTGACGATTGCGTAGGTCGCCATCGTTGCTCCTGCCTTCTCTTCTAGCCTCTGCTCACCCGCTCGCCCGGCGCTTCACGCGCGCGCCACCGGCCGGTGTGCGTGGTGGGTCTGGGACGCGGGGCCGCGCCGATTGCCCGGGAGTCCCGGGCCGTTACCGGCCCGCATCGTCGCCGGGTCAGTCTACTCGCCTGGCCTGGCGACAACTGCCCAAGGGTACGTGACCAGCGGCTACAGGGTCAAACCGCCGCGATCGCTACTCCGAGAGAGGTGCAGTTCAGTCCACGTGGATCGGCGGCCCGGCTGGCCTGCCCGCCGCACGCCGCCGACGCGGACGTCCGAACGCCGATCCGGCTTCGAATGCCCCTGCGGAGCTCTCCGCGGTGTCGTTATCGGAGTCGTCGGGCTCCGAGTCGGAATCCTCGACGTCCAGATCGTCATCGTCTAGCTCGAGATCCTCGTCATCGTCGCCCAGGTCTTCCTCATCGTCGATGTCCTCGTCGTCGAGCTCGTCGTCGTCTTCTTCAATGTCTTCTTCGGAGTCCTCTTCGGAGTCCTCTTCGGACTCCTTGAAGTCCTCCTGGCCGGCGTCCTCCAACACGGCGACACCCGCTTGCGTCTGCTCGTCGACCTCGCCGGTCGCTTCCTCGCCGGACTCGTCGGATTCATCGTCGCTGCGAGCACCCGGCGCGGAGGAGCCGGCGGCCATCGCCTTGAACATCGGGTGCTCGCCGGGAGCATGCGCGGGCACCTTGGCCACCACTGGCTCTTCGACTCGGCTCTTCTTCGATCGCCTGCCCCGGCGACCACCGGACTCCGACTTGCGTCCGTTTGCCGGAGCCGAATCCACGGGTTCGGTGTGCAGCAGGATCCCGCGGCCGCCGCAGTTCGGACACGAGGTCGAGAACGCCTCGATCAACCCGGTTCCCAACCGCTTGCGGGTCAGTTGCACCAAGCCCAGCGAAGTGACTTCGGACACCTGATGACGGGTGCGGTCGCGGGCCAGGGCTTCGGTCAGCCGACGCAACACCAAATCGCGGTTGGACTCCAGCACCATGTCGATGAAGTCGATGACCACGATGCCGCCGATGTCGCGCAGCCGCAGCTGGCGGACGATCTCCTCGGCCGCCTCCAGGTTGTTCTTGGTGACGGTCTGTTCGAGGTTGCCCCCGGACCCGGTGAATTTGCCGGTGTTGACGTCGATCACCGTCATGGCCTCGGTCCGGTCGATCACCAGTGTGCCGCCCGACGGCAGCCACACCTTCCGGTCCATCGCTTTGGCGAGTTGTTCGTCGATGCGATGCACCGCGAACACATCCGGCCCGGGCGTCTCATCCGGCCCCGCGGGGGGCTCGTACTTTGTCAGCTTGGAAACCAGTTCGGGTGCAACAGAATTCACATACTCGGTGATTGTGTTCCAAGCCTCGTCGCCGGAGACGACGAGGCCGGCGAAGTCCTCGTTGAACAAGTCACGGATGACCTTGACCAACACATCCGGCTCTTCGTAGAGCGCTACCGCAGCACCGGCGGCTTTCTCCTTGATCTCGGTTGCCTTGGCCTCGATCTGTTTCCAGTGCTCCTGCAAACGGGTGACGTCGTTGCGGATGTCGTCCTCTTTGACACCCTCGGATGCAGTGCGGATGATCACCCCGGCGTCGGACGGCACCACCTCACGCAGGATCTCTTTGAGCCGCTGGCGCTCGGTGTCGGGCAGCTTGCGGCTAATCCCGGTCGACGACGCCCCCGGCACATAAACCAGATAGCGACCCGCCAAAGAAACCTGCGTGGTGAGCCGTGCGCCCTTGTGCCCAACCGGGTCCTTGCTGACCTGGACCACGACATAGTCGCCGGGTTTGAGCGCCTGTTCGATCCTGCGGTCAGATCCGCCCAATCCTGCGGCTTCCCAATTGACTTCCCCGGCGTAGAGCACACCATTGCGGCCGCGACCGATGTCGACGAATGCCGCCTCCATCGAGGGCAGCACGTTCTGCACGATCCCGAGGTAGATGTTGCCCACCAGGGAAGCTGAGGCGGCCGACGTCACGAAGTGCTCGACGACGATGCCGTCTTCGAGAACCGCGATCTGGGTATACCGCGAGCCCTGGTGCGGCGGCTCGGTGCGGACCCTGTCGCGCACGACCATGACCCGTTCGACGGCCTCGCGGCGCGCCAAGAACTCGGCCTCGGTCAGTACCGGTGGGCGGCGACGTCCGGCGTCGCGTCCGTCTCGGCGCCGTTGCCGCTTGGCCTCTAGCCGGGTCGAGCCGTCGATGCCCTTGATCTCGGTGCTGGATGCGCCATTCGCCCCATTGTCACTTGCACCGTTCTTGCCGGCGCGGGGCGCCCGCTCGTGCACCACCGTGTTGGGCGGATCGTCGGGCGCTGGACTCTCGTCGCCGTCGTCACCCGACCCCGATTTCCGGCGCCGGCGCCTGCGGCGGCGGCGGCTGGCCCCTTCCGACGAACCGTCATCGCCGCCGTCAGAGTCATCGGAGTCTTGGCCATCGGCATCCTCAGAGTCCGAGGACTCCGATTGGGTCCGCTGTTGAGTCTCGTCGTCGTCACCGGCCTCACCGTTGTCGGATCCGCCCTGTTCACCGCGTCCGCGGCCACGACCTCGACGGCCACGACGTCGCCGCCGGTTGGCCGGTCGGTCGGTCTGCTCGTCGTCGTCGTCGTCGCTGTCGGAATCATCGGAGTCGACACCGTCGTCGCCGCTGTCGTCGTCGTCTTTCTCTATCGGCTGAGGTGCGACGAACAGCGGCATGTAATGCGGCCGCTCGACCGCCGTCTCCAGCATCAGCCGGGATTCGGGTTCGTCGGCAGCGGCTTGAACGCTCGCGGCGCCAGCAGCCACGACCGCCGCATCGCTGCCCACATTTCCCGTGCTCTCAGCGGGCTGCGCGGCAGCAAGCAGATCGCGTACCCGGACCGCGTCATCGCGGTCCACAGTGGAATGTGCGCTGCGTATTCGTCCATCGAGTGCGCTCAGCGCGTCCAGCACCCGCTTGCTGGTAGTTCCCAGCGTTCGGGCCAGGGAATGGACTCTTAGGCGGTCCGGCAGTTCGTCGGGCCGGGTCGGCTCTTCTGATGGGTCCGTAGTTGGTGCACCGTCTACCACGTATTCTCCTCAAGCCCCCGGGCGCGTCGTTGCGACGCGGCCACGCGAGGGCTTCACTATGGGCCCGGGTCACTTCTCCCGGGCTTGTGATGGTCTCGCCCCGAGCGGTCCAGGTAGAACTGACTCGGCGCCGTGCTGAATGACGACCTGACATGCCGCGCACCATCTCGCGGTGGGGATGGTCGCGCTTGTCTAAGTCTTCATTCGGGTGTCTGACGCCGGTCCGGCGACGTTCACCCGCCATCAGTATCCCACATCACTTGGCGGGCCCACCCGCCAAGTGATGTGGGGCGTTCCCCCAAACCCGCTCAGGGCCCCGGTGCAGCCCGATCGTCGCGGCGCTAAGGCCCCGGAAACCAGAGCGCGATTTCACGCTTCGCAGACTCGGTCGAATCGGACCCGTGCACCAGGTTGAACTGCGTTTCCAGCCCGAAATCGCCCCGAATTGTGCCGGGCGTGGCCTTCTCCACCGGGTCGGTGCCACCCGCGAGCTGCCTAAACGCCGCAATCGCACGCGGTCCCTCCACGATTGCCGCCACCACCGGTCCCGAAGTGATGAACTCCAGCAACGATCCGAAGAACGGTTTGCCTTCGTGTTCCGCGTAATGCTGGGCGGCCAGGTCTTCGGTGACGTGCCGGAGCTCCAGGGCCGCGATGGCGAGGCCTTTTCGCTCGATGCGGCTGATGATCTCGCCTACCAGCTGCCGCTCGACGCCGTCCGGCTTGATCAGTACCAGTGTCCGTTCGGTCACGGCGGACAGCGTACAGAACCAGCTGGCGATTAGTCGGGCGGCAGCTGGGGCCGTGACTGCCCGTATCGCTTCCGTCGGCGGACCTCTGCACGGAAGTACGCGATCAACGCCCACAACCCGGTGAACACCACTCCGATGAATCCCACACCCGGGTACACCACGAAGCCAGCTAGCAGAACCACTTGGACGCCCAGGTTCGCCCAGATCGCCCAGGGTCTGCGCTGCAACCCGGCAAGCAGGACCAGCAATGCGGCCAGGCCGATCAAATAGCCCAGCGATGCCGAGGTCAGGCCACCGCCAACCGCGCCTACCACCGGTATCGCCAGCAGCACCACGATCGCCTCCAAGATCAGCGTCGCGGCCATCACCGCACTGAAGCTCCGCCACGGGTCAGCCGGTGGCGCCGGGGTCCGCTCCTCGAAGCTCTCGGGCGAGTCCGAATGAGTCATTCCGGATCACGACCAAACAGGGTCCGTGCCGCCCCGGCGGTGACGACCGAGCCGGTGATGACGATCCCGGTGCCGGAAAAAGCTTCGGCTTCCCCCTCCATCGCAGCTTCGTCGACCAGCGCGGTCGCGACGTCGATGGCGTCGCGCAGGTTCTCGGCGGTGGCCACTCGATCGGGTCCGAACCGCTCCCGCGCCGCCAACTCCAGCGACTCGACGTCCAGTGCCCGCGGCGACCCGTTGTGGGTCACGACGACGGAATCGAACACCGGCTCCAACGCGGCCAGGATACCGCCCACATCCTTGTCGGCCAGCACGCTGAGCACGCCTACCAGAAATCGGAAGTCGAATTCCCCGGCCAGAGTCTGCGCCAGCGCGGTTGCACCGGCCGGATTGTGCGCAGCGTCGATGAACACCGTGGGTGTGCTACGCATGCGCTCCAGCCGCCCGGGGCTGGTGACGGCGGCGAAACCGGCCCGGACGGCCTCGACGTCGAGCTGACGCTGCGCACCGGCGCCGAAAAATGCCTCGACCGCCGCAAGTGCCAGCACCGCGTTGTGCGCCTGATGTTCGCCATGCAGCGGCAGGTAGACATCGGAATACACCCCGCCAAGGCCCTGCAGCTGCAGTACCTGTCCACCGATCGCAACCTGACGGCCCAAAACCGCGAACTCCGAATCCTCGCGGGCAACCGCGGCATCGGCACGCACGGATTGGGCTAACAGCACTTCCATCGCTTCGGGCACCTGACGCGCGATGACCGCGACGGCTTCCGTTGAACCGGCCTCAACTCCAGTGGCCCTTCGGATGATCCCGGCCTTCTCGCCGGCGATCCCGGGAATGTCGTCGCCGAGATATTCGACGTGGTCGATGGCGATCGGGGTGATGACCGCAACCGGTGCCCTGATCACATTGGTGGCATCCCAACGTCCGCCCATACCCACCTCGACCACCGCGACGTCCACAGGGGCGTCCGCGAACGCGGCGAACGCCATCGCGGTCAGCACCTCGAACTTGCTCATCGCCGGGCCACCCGCGGACTGCGACTGCGCATCGACCATGTGCACGAACGGCTCGATCTCCCGGTACGTCGCCACATACTGGGCCGGGCTGATCGGTTCCCCGTCGATCGCGATGCGTTCGACCGCCGATTGCAGGTGCGGGCTGGTGGTTCGCCCGGTGCGCCGCTGCAGCGCGGTCACCAGCGCGTCGACCATTCGCGCCACCGAGGTCTTGCCGTTGGTACCCGCGATGTGGATCGACGGATAGGCGAGTTGCGGTGAACCCAGCAAGTCCATCAACGCGCTGATCCGGGTCAGGCTCGGCTCGATGCGGGTTTCCGGCCAGCGCTGGTCCAGCAGATGCTCGACCTGCAAAAGGGACGCGATCTCGTCCGGTGTGGGCGCAGCGCTAATGGCCTGACGGCGCTCGGGCCAGTCGGGCGGCTCGAAAGTCATTGCAGCCCGGCCAGCCGCGCGTTGATCCGGTCGGTCTCCTCCTGGGCCACGCGCTGACGGTCGCGGATCTTGCCGACGACGTCTGGTGGTGCCTTGGCCAAAAAGTCCGCGTTGGCCAACTTGGCAGCGGTCGAGGCCAGCTCCTTTTGCGCTGCGGCCAGATCCTTTTCCAGGCGGCGGCGCTCGGCGGCGACGTCGATCGTGCCCGAGGTGTCCAGTTCGACGACGACGGTGCGGTCCATGTTGGGGCCGAGCTGAACTTCCAATGACACCGACGAGCGGAAATCCGGACCCGGCGTGGTGAGCCATGCCAGCGACGTCACGGCGTCGACCTGGCTACTCAGGTCTGCACCCTCAACACCGGCCAACCGGGCCGGCACTTTCTGCCGATCAGCCAAACCCTGATCGCTACGAAACCGGCGGACCTCGGTGACCAGCTTCTGCATATCGCTAATCCGCTGTGCGGCATCGGATTCCAGGACCACGCCCGACGGTTCCGGCCAGTCGGAGATCACCAACGACTCCTGATTGGTCTCATGGTTAGTCAGAGCCCGCCACAACGCCTCGGTAAGGAATGGGATGACCGGGTGCAGCAACCGCAGCAGCGTGTCCAGTACCCCGGCCAGCACAGCGGTGGTATGCGTGACTCCTTCGGCGAGCTGCGTCTTGGCCAATTCGACGTACCAGTCGCAGAACTCGTCCCATGTGAAGTGATAGAGCGCCTCACAGGCGCGGCTGAACTCGTAGCTGTCAAAGGCCGCATCGACTTCCGCGCGAACCTGCTCCAGCCGCCCCAGTATCCACCGGTCGGCATCGGTCAGCTCGGTGTGCGGGGGCAACGTCTTCCCAGGGCGCCATGCCACACCGTTGAGCAGCGCATAGCGAGTGGCATTGAAGAGCTTGGTGCAGAAATTCCGCGACGCTCGGACGTGATCCTCACCGATCGACAGGTCACCGCCGGGACTGGCGCCGCGGGCCAGCGTGAACCGCAGCGCGTCGGCCCCGAACATCTCCACCCAGTCCAGCGGGTCGATGACATTGCCCTTGGACTTACTCATCTTGCGGCCGGATTCGTCGCGAATCAGTCCGTGCAGGAAGATATCGGTGAACGGCACCTGCGGGCCGCGGCGGCCCCCCAGCGTGATGGCGTCGTCGTCGCCGACGAAAGTGCCGAACATCATCATTCTGGCCACCCAGAAGAACAAGATGTCGTAGCCGGTAACCAAAACGCTTGTTGGATAGAACTTTTCCAGCTCCGGAGTCTGCAACGGCCAGCCCAATGTGGAGAACGGCCACAGGGCAGACGAGAACCAGGTATCCAGCACGTCGGGGTCCTGCTCCCAGCCCTCCGGCGGCGTTTCGTCCGGACCGACACACACCTGTTCGCCGTTGGGCCCGTACCAGACCGGGATGCGGTGACCCCACCACAGCTGCCGCGAGATACACCAGTCGCGCATATCGTCCACCCAGCCGAACCAGCGCGGTTCCATGCTGGCCGGATGAATCACGGTGGCGCCGTTACGCACTGCGTCGCCAGCGGCCTTGGCCAGCGACTCCACCCGGACCCACCACTGCAGCGACAGCCGTGGCTCGATCGGCTCGCCGCTGCGCTCCGAATGCCCGACGCTGTGCAGGTAGGGTCGTTTCTCCTCGACGATCCGGCCCTGCGCCGCCAGCGCTTCCCGCACCGCGACCCGGGCCTCGAAGCGGTCCATGCCGTCGAATTGCGTTCCGGTGTTTGTGATTCGGCCCTTGGTGTCCAAGATCGAGATCATCGGCAACTCGTGCCGAAGCCCGATTTCGAAGTCGTTGGGGTCGTGAGCGGGCGTGACTTTGACGGCGCCCGTGCCGAATTCGGGGTCCACGAGCTCGTCGGCGACCACGACGAGCTGCCGGCCCACAAATGGGTGCGGCAGGCTGGTACCGACCAGGTGGCGGTAGCGCTCGTCGTCGGGATGGACCGCGATCGCGGTGTCGCCCAACATCGTCTCGATCCGAGTGGTGGCCACCACGATGTGTGGCTCGTCGTCGTTGAGTGACCCGTAGCGGAACGAGACCAGCTCGCCCTCGACCTCGTCGTATGTGACCTCGATGTCGGAGATCGCCGTCTGAAGTACCGGCGACCAGTTGACCAGCCGCTCGGCCCGGTAGATCAGTCCGGCGTCGTAGAGCCGCTTGAAGATTGTCCGCACCGCCCGCGATAGGCCCTCATCCATGGTGAACCGGTCACGGCTCCAGTCCACCCCGTCACCGAGCCGGCGCATCTGGCCGGCGATGGCACCGCCGGAGTCCCGCTTCCAATCCCAGACCTTCTCGATGAACAGCTCCCTGCCGAAGTCCTCCTTGGTCTTGCCGTCGACCGCAAGCTGCTTTTCCACCACGCTTTGCGTCGCGATACCCGCGTGGTCCGTGCCCGGCTGCCACAGCACCTCATAACCCTGCATGCGCTTGCGGCGGGTCAGGGCGTCCATCATGGTGTGTTCCAAGGCGTGGCCCATATGGAGGCTGCCGGTCACGTTCGGCGGCGGCAGCACGATCGAGTACGCGGGTTTGGTGCTAGTCGGGTCCGCCACGAAGTAGCCCCCGTCCAGCCACTTCTGGTAGATCGCGCTTTCGGCAGCACCGGGATCCCACGACTTGGGCAGGTCGGCGGCAGAGCTGCGGCTGACGGTCACCGGTCAATTCTAGGAAGCCCAACTGACTGGCGTGTAAGCGCGGTGAACGCAGGTGAGCCGGGTCACCCAGCCAGCCGGTCGACCTGCAATGACACCCCGGCGGCCGGGAATCGCGCCAGTAACGCGTCACCCATCGCGGCCGCGGGTGTGAGCACGCCATGCAGGTCGGAGAGCTTGTCGCGATCGAGTGCCAGCGCAAGACCGCACTCCCCCAGTAGCACCGAGGTTGCCTTATACCCGGGGTCTCCCCGCTGCTCCATGCGCGCCACATAGCGCTCGCCGGTGGTTGTGGTGGTGTAGGTCTCAAGCCGGTAGTAGCCGCGCTCCCGGGCTGCGGCGCTCGGGCCGGTGCCGGGTTTCGGGGCGACGCGCTCCAGCAGCCGACGCGGCAGCAGCCGGAAGTAGCGGCTGCCCAATCCGAACATTGCGCTGCCGACCCCGCTGACAATGGCGGAAGCCAGTGGCGCAAGAGACGACGAACCCGTGCTCACGCTTTCGCTGTAGCGGAACTGGCGGCCATATGCCCAGTCCAGTAATGCGTTGCTGCGGCGCACGATTCGGGTGTTATAGGGCGCCATCACGAATCCAGCCGTCCAGAGGCCGGTCAATTCCGGCGCGATCTGATGACCACGACGCCAAGGCAAATCGGGCTGTGGGCCGAGTTCAGGTTCGGCGCTGCGGTCGGTGCTCAGCGTGTACGGGTCGGCAAGTTGGCGGCGTGCGTCGGGATCGCTGGAAGCCGCGTTCAGCACTTCCATCATCGACGCGATGGTGCCGCCGGATAACCCGCCGGAGAAGGACCGAACGACGAGATTGGTGCCGTCGAGCTCGCCGGCGCCATCGTCTCGTGCCGCCCGGTACAGCGCGTACACACTGAGATCTGAAGGGACGGAATCGAATCCGCAAGCATGCACGATGCGAGCGCCGGTGTCGGAGGCCTGCTTATGGTACAGGTCGATGCTGTCGCGGACGAACATCGCCTCACCGGTCAGGTCGGCGTAATCAGTGCCCGCTGCGGCGCAGGCGGCCACCAGTGGCAACCCATAGCGGGTGTAGGGCCCGACCGTGGTGACGACGACTTGTGTGCGGGCCGCCATCTCATCCAGCGTCGACGGCGATGAGGCATCAGCGACCAGAACTGGCCAAGACTGCGCGGATTCGCCCAGAGTGTCGCGAACGGCCCGCAAACGTTCCGTTGACCTCCCGGCCAGCGCGATCCGCGTATCCGGCGCCGACCTTGCCAGGTATTCGGCGGTCAGCTTCCCGACGAACCCGGTCGCCCCGTACAACACAATGTCGAATTCGCGCGGCGTTGCGGTCACGGGCCCGACGCTACCCGACGGATATCAGGTGTCGCCGGGGGCCGCAGCCCTGGAGACAAGGAGTGCCGGGCACGAGGCCCGGCACTCCTTGTACGCATGACGGCGAGGCCGTCGGTTGCGGCCGTGGTTCAGCCGCGGCGCCCGCAGACCGGCCAAGCGCGGATGCCCTGCGTATGCAGGACGTTCTCGGCTACCCGGATCTGCTCCTCACGGCTCGCGCCGGCCGGCGACCCGGAGCCACCGTTGGCGTGCCACGTGCTCGACGTGAACTGCAGGCCGCCGGCGAAGCCGTTGCCGGTGCTGATCCCCCAGTTTCCACCCGACTCGCACTGCGCGATGGCGTCCCAGTTCACGCTGTATGCCCTCGGAGGCGGAGGCGGAGCGTCCGGAGCCGGCGGCGGCACATTGGGGTCAAAGCCCGCGGGTGCCGGTGGCAGGGGCGCGTCCGGTGCCGGTGGCAGGGGCGCGTCCGGTGCCGGTGGCGCCGGCACGTCCGGGGCGGCCCCGACAGGTGCCATGTTCGGGTCAAGGCCCATCGCGTCCGCGTTGGCGGTGGCCGATGGGATGGTCACGAGCATGCTTGTGACCGCGGCGAAAATGAGCGTCTTACGGACGTTCTTCAATATTGGTTCCTTTCGCGGTGCGCGCGCCAAAGCAAGCCCACAGATGTGGGCTGAAGGTGCTTGGTTTATGCCGAATAGGTGCTCTGGGACGTGCCGTCTTCGTTCTGGCACGACAGCGGCGGGCCTGATATGCCCAGTGGGTTGCCTACCCACCGGCCGCGGGCGGACTTTTGCCGTCCGCAGCCCCGCTCACACGCGGGTCCGTGGATTCAATTTTCAGTTACTCTTCCGTAACCCGTTGCGGGCTAAAAGGGACCGTACGAGACAAGACTGCATTCGTCATCTTCGGAAAACGGATATCTCGTTACGGTAACGAGGCGATCACAGCGCAATCGTTGGACCATTCCTGCAGGTCAGCCGCACCTTTTCGGCGGGTACCCACTGATTGCGATCACGGACAAATCGTGAGCCTAATCACGCAAATATTGTGAGCTGGCACACGCATTTGCGGTGCGACGATCCAGCCGCCACGGCCTTACAGAACGCGATCCACCGACACCGGGCCGACGGCAGTCGGCAGCAAGCTACGTCCATTTGTCGCGCGACACGCTGGACCGAAGCGGGCAATTACCGGAAGGTGCGTCGAATTATGATCTTTCACCACGTATTTGGAATACAGCGATCGGCACTAGCGGAGTACACCCACCCGATAGCGGGTAACTGTCGTATTGCCAGTGCCGCTCACAGCTTTCAGCTGAAATACACTGATTTGCAGTGTCTTTGAAAGCACCACTAACGATCTGCCGACAACGAGAGCCGTAGACGCTGCGCCGTCCACCGAGCGACCTTCAGACGGCACCGCGTGGCTTGCCATTCACGCAGCGAAAGTTTGCCCACAGACCCGGAAGTTTCCGCCAACAGCAAGCGCGCGCCACCACCGCATCGGCCTGCGTGCAATCATCGGATCCCGAAATCGCGGCTGCGCCAACAGATCACAAAGACCGATTGGATTACCACCTTCGCTATTCTTGGGCTTCCCAAAAGCCATTAGAACAGCAGGCGGGCATAAATCAGTCTTATGTCGAATAATTCGCCGAATTGCCGGATACGGTATGCGGTGCCCGATTTTTACATGAAATTTATACAACGACCTTTTGGGTTTGCGCGCAAACTTGCGCCCACTCAGTGGGCCGGCAAAGTTGCTTGTTAGCCGCGAGGCTGCGCTAGCGCGCGCAGCTCAGCATCGGTGTTGACATTGGTCAGGGACTTCGAATCCGACGTCACGATGCGCTGGGCATCCGATACGTCGACCAAGGCACGCATCTTGCGTTCGCCGGCGGCTACCAGCGCGTCGACACGGTCGGCCAGATCGGTCCGGTACACCGCGGCCAGGTAGTGGTCCTGACCGTCCCACGGCAACACCACTTCCGCGCCGGTCTCAACAGCCCTGCGGGTGAGATCATCGATGAGTTCGACGGCCAGAAACGGCATGTCGACGGCGCAGACGAACGCAAGCCCAGCGCCTTCGTCGGCGGCCGCACGCAATGCCCGCCCGGTCGCGGGTAGCGGCCCGAGCCCCCGCAGTTCGTCGCGCATGACGCGAGCCGGCAGTTCGGGAAGCGGTTGCCCTTGGGCCGCCATCACGAAAACCGGGTCGCAGCGCTGTCTGAGAATGCCGACGACGTGCTCGACCATTGTGGTGGCGTTGGACCCGCCGGGAGACCCAGGGATCGGGAGGCTGGCCTTGTCGCGGCCCATGCGTCGTGATGCACCGCCAGCGAGGACCACCCCGGCCAGTGAAACTGCGTCGGGCATGACCTCCGCCACCTCAGTCGACGGTCCAGGTGTCGCGCCCACGCAACAGCGATTGCAGGGCGGCGGCGTCAAACGGTGTCGATGCCTGCGCGGCGCGGACCTGAGAGCGCGCCGCGTCATCGTAGGTGGGCCGGCTGACGTTGCGGAAGATGCCCAGCACAGTGTGTTCGAGATTCTGATCGGACAGCCGCGACAGCGCAAAGGCGTAGGCCGAGTCGTCGGCGTGCGCGTCGTGCACGACGATCTCGTCGACAGCCACGTCGGCGGTCTTGGCCACATCGAGGCTGAAGCCGGATTTCACCACGCAGTATTCACCGTTGGCGCCGAAGACTATCGGCTCGCCGTGACGAACGTTGATCACCCGCTCTTCGGCGCCCTCCTTGCGCAGCGCGTCAAACGAGCCGTCGTTGAAGATCGGGCAGTCTTGCAGGATTTCGACCACCGCGGCGCCGCGGTGCTCGGCGGCGGCGCGCAGCACTTCCGATAGCCCATTGCGGTCGGAGTCGAGCGCGCGGCCGACGAATGTCGCCTCGGCGCCCAGCGCCAACGACACCGGGTTGAACGGGTGATCCAGTGATCCCATCGGTGTCGACTTGGTTACCTTGCCGACCTCCGACGTCGGCGAGTACTGGCCCTTGGTCAGCCCGTAGATCCGGTTGTTGAACAACAGAATCGTGATATTGACGTTGCGGCGCAGCGCGTGGATCAGGTGGTTGCCGCCGATCGACAACGCGTCGCCGTCCCCGGTGACCACCCATATCGACAGATCCTCGCGCGCCAGCGCCAGACCGGTCGCGATAGCCGGCGCACGTCCGTGGATTGAGTGGAACCCGTAGGTCTCCAGGTAATACGGGAACCGGCTGGAGCAGCCGATACCGCTGATGAAGACGATGCTTTCGCGGCGCAGCCCCAACTCGGGCAGGAAGTTGCGGATGGTGTTGAGAATGACGTAGTCACCACAGCCCGGACACCAACGGACCTCTTGGTCGCTGGTGAAGTCCTTGGCCTTCTGCGGCTCGTCCGCAGTGGGCACAGCGTCGTTTTTGGTCAACCTCGGAGTCAACCCGAGGTCTGTGCCCGCCAGATTGCCGATCACGTTAGTCACGAGCGCCGCTCCTCCTCATCGCTTCGTCCCCCGCGAGCGGGCGGTGCCCCCACTGCATCGTCGCCGGCGCGGGTCATGCGCTAGCTCCCGCTTCAACCGTTGCCGCCGCCATTCTGGCGACCATCGTCTTATCTTGCTCGATTTCGGCCAGTGTCCCGTTGAACGCCGCTCGGATAAGGCGCCCTATCTCGTCGGCGAGGAACGCGACACCCTGGACTTTGGTGACCGATTGCACGTCAACCAAGTACTTGCCGCGAAGTACCAGTGCCAGCTGACCTAGGTTCATCTCCGGTGCCACGACTTGCGGGTAACGCCGCAAGACATCGCCCAAGTTCGCCGGGAACGGGCTGAGATAGCGCAAATGGGCATGCGCGACCTTGACGCCCTTGCGCCGCGCGCGCCGGCAGGCCTCACCTATCGGGCCGTACGAGCTGCCCCAGCCAATCAGCAGCAACTCGGCGTCTCCGGTCGGATCGTCGACCTCCAGATCGGGAACGGAGATGCCGTCGATCTTGGCTTTGCGCAACCGAACCATGAGGTCATGGTTAACCGGCTCGTAGGAGATGTTGCCCGAGCCGTTCGCCGCTTCCAGGCCACCGATGCGGTGCTCCAGGCCGGGAGTGCCCGGGATGGCGAATTGGCGAGCGAGCGTTTCCGGGTCGCGAGCATAAGGCTGAAAGGGCTCGTCCGGTTTGGCGAAGGTGTGCTCGATGGGTTGCAGCGTACTGACGTCCGGGATCTGCCAGGGCTCGGAGCCGTTGGCGATCGCGCCGTCGGACAGCAGGATCACCGGGGTGTGATACGACACCGCGATGCGCACCGCCTCGAGCGCGGTTTCAAAACAGTCGGACGGCGACCGCGGCGCCAGCACCGCAACCGGTGACTCCCCATTGCGGCCGTACAACGCCTGCAGCAGGTCGGCTTGCTCGGTTTTGGTGGGCAGGCCGGTCGAGGGTCCGCCCCGCTGAACGTCGACGACCAGCAACGGCAATTCGGTCATCACACCGAGACCGAGCGCTTCGGACTTGAGCGAAAGACCCGGGCCCGACGTGCTGGTGACTCCCAAAGCACCACCGTAGGCGGCGCCCAGCGCTGCGCAGATGCCGCCGATCTCGTCTTCGGCCTGGAAGGTGATCACGTTGAAGTTCTTGTGTTTGGACAGCTCATGCAGGATGTCCGACGCCGGCGTAATCGGATAACTGCCGAGCACGACTGGAATATCGGCCAGCTGACCCGCCGTGACGATTCCGTAAGCCAGGGCCGTGTTGCCCGAGATCTGGCGGTATTCGCCTGCCGGCAGGTTTGCCCGCGAAACCTCGTAAGTAGTGCCGAAAGCCTCGGTCGTTTCGCCGTAGTTCCAGCCCGCCTTGAGAGCCAGTACGTTGGCCTCCGCGACGTCGGGCTTACGGGCGAACTTCTCCTTGATGAACTTTTCGCTGGTTTCGATCGGCCGCCCGTACATCCATGACAAAAGGCCCAGCGCGAACATGTTTTTGGCGCGCTGGCCGTCTTTCTTCGACGCGCCGATCGCCTCGACCGCCCCTAGGGTCAGCGTGGTCATCGCGACGGAATGCACCACGTATTCAGACAACTCGTCGGACTCGAGCGGGTTCGTTACGTAGCCCACTTTCGTGAGGTTGCGCTTGGTGAACTCGTCGGAATTCGCGATGACCATTCCACCGCGCGGCAAGTCACCGATATTGGCCTTGAGCGCGGCGGGATTCATCGCGACGAGGACATCGGGTCGGTCGCCGGCGGTCAAGATGTCGTAGTCGGCGATTTGAATTTGGAAGGACGAGACTCCGGGCAGCGTGCCTGCCGGAGCCCGAATCTCAGCCGGATAGTTCGGCTGGGTAGCCAGGTCATTGCCGAAAAGTGCTGCCTCCGACGTGAACCGGTCACCGGTGAGCTGCATGCCATCGCCGGAGTCTCCGGCGAATCGAATGACGACTTGTTCCAGGCGCTGACGGTCGGATCCGTTATGTGAAGCCCCGTTATGTGAAGCCCCGTTATGAGAATCTGACCCGGCTCTGCTGCCGTTCGGATCCACGTCTCCGCCCTCCATTTGTTAACCGGGCAGGCACTCCGCGTCTTCAGGTTACGCGCCGGCGAAGTGACTCCTTGGCCATCACGGTTTTATGTCACTGGCGGTACCAATTATGGCACTGCTTTACGGTGTGCATGGCCGTTCCGCACCCCTCACACACGGCGGATTTAGAGCTAAAACCCGAAGTCAGGGCGGCGAGGCCGGTCCAGACGTACAAAACTGTGGTATTGGTCACGTCGGTCGCACATAGCTGCCGACCGCTTGGACACGCCGCACTTCAGATGTCTAGTCCGGAGGTGCCGTTTCGGGCATCGCGATCAGATACAAGACGAAGCCCGCGCCGGCGAGAGCACCGAGGCAGGCGAAAGCGGCGTTGTAGCCGGCCGCGACCACGATCGAGCCGGAAACAAAGTTGGACAGTGCGGCACCAAGGCCCGACGCCGTGGTTATCGCCCCGAGACTGATATTAAAGTGGCCGGTTCCGTGTGTGACGTCCTGGACGACAAGGGGGAACAACGCCCCGAAGATGCCGGCTCCAATACCGTCGAGCAGCTGTACGCCGACCAGCCAGTAGGAGTTATCCGACAGCGTGTAGAGGAACCCGCGAGCGGTCAAGACAGCGAATCCCACCAGGAAGATCGGCTTTCGCCCCCAGACATCGGCCTTGGTCCCGGTCACATACGCCACCGGCACCATCACCACCTGCGCGGCAACGATGCACGACGACATCAGCGCCGTCCCCTCGTCTTTGTTGTGCAGCGCCAGCACCTGGCCGACCAGCGGCAGCATGGCCGCATTGGCGAAGTGAAACGCGACGACGGCCGCCGCGAAGATCATCAATCTCCGGTTGTGCAGCAGCACCGCGAATCGTGATGGCTGCTTATGCGTCTCCCCGGGCGCGTGGTCCAGACCGCGCGCGAGGTCATGGTCGATCGCATCGTGCGGGATCCGCAGTGTCGCCACCACGCTCATCGCCGCCATTCCGGCGAGCACCCAAAACACCACAACTGGTCCGAAAAAGAAGGCCAGCCCACCGGTCACGGCAGCGGCCGACGCATTACCGGCGTGGTTGAACGATTCGTTGCGCCCAATCCGTCTGGCGAAGAACTGCGGGCCGACTATGCCCAACGTGATTGCGGCTAACGCCGGCGCGAAAACCGAGCTGGCGATCCCCGTGAGCGCCTGCAGCAACGAGATCGAATGGAAATGGGGAAATAGCGGCATCGCCAACGCGCCGGCGGTAACCGCCACCGCACCGGTGACGACCAGCGCTCGCTTAGCCGTCGTCCGGTCCACCAAGGCGCCCATCGGCGTCTGCGCCACGATCGCCGCGATGCCGCCGACCGCCATGACAAACCCGATCGAGGCTTGGTCCCAATTGTTGGTCACCAGGAGGTATATCGACAGGTAGGGACCCAAGCCATCGCGAACATCGGCCAGCGAGAAATTCACCAGGTCCAGGGCCTGGGCCACTCGCCGTGGCACCGCATCAGTTGCGGGCGGCCCGGTGTTCACAGCTTCACCCAACGGGTTCCCGCTACTCGACTGGCCCAGGCGCCCGGCTCACCGGCCGGAAACGTCGCGCATCAGCGCAGGTTAGGCGCTCTTGTCGCGGCGCTCGGCACGCGACGGCTTGCGCGGCACGATCGTCGGCAACACGTTGTCCTGCACGGTTTCCTTGGTCACCACGACCTTGGCGACGTCGTCGCGGCTCGGGATGTCATACATCACTGGGAGCAGGACTTCTTCCATGATGGCCCGCAAGCCACGGGCGCCGGTGCCGCGGTGGATCGCCTGATCGGCGATCGCTTCCAGCGCGTCGTCACTGAACTCCAGCTCCACGCCGTCCATCTCGAAGAGCCGGGTGTACTGCTTGACCAACGCGTTCTTCGGCTCGGACAGGATCTTGACCAACGAGTCCATGTCCAGGTTGGTGACCGACGCAACCACTGGGAGCCGCCCGATGAATTCGGGGATCAAGCCGAACTTGATCAGATCCTCAGGCATGACGTCAGCAAACTGATCGGTGGTGTCGATCTCGGCCTTGGAGTGAACCTCGGCGCCGAAGCCCAGGCCCCGCTTGCCGACGCGCTCGTAGATGATCTTCTCCAACCCGGCGAACGCGCCCGCGACGATGAATAGCACGTTGGTGGTGTCGATCTGGATGAACTCTTGGTGCGGGTGCTTGCGACCGCCTTGCGGGGGAACCGATGCCTGGGTGCCCTCCAGAATTTTCAGCAGGGCCTGCTGAACGCCCTCACCGGAGACGTCGCGGGTGATCGACGGGTTCTCGCTCTTGCGGGCGATCTTGTCGACCTCGTCGATGTAGATGATGCCGGTCTCGGCGCGCTTGACGTCGTAGTCGGCGGCCTGGATGAGTTTGAGCAAGATGTTCTCGACGTCCTCACCGACGTATCCCGCTTCGGTCAGCGCGGTGGCGTCGGCGATGGCGAAGGGCACGTTGAGCATCTTGGCGAGCGTCTGGGCCAGGTACGTCTTGCCGCAGCCGGTTGGCCCGAGCATCAAAATGTTGGACTTGGTCAGCTCAACCGGCTCGTGCCGGGAGTCACGGCCCTTTTCGCCGGCCTGAATTCGCTTGTAGTGGTTGTAAACCGCGACAGCCAGCGTCCTCTTGGCGGTGTCCTGCCCGATGACGTATCCCTCGAGGAACTCCCGGATCTCCACGGGCTTGGGCAGTTCGTCGAGTTTGACGTCGTCGGCGTCGGCGAGTTCCTCTTCGATGATCTCGTTGCAGAGATCGATGCATTCATCGCAGATGTACACACCGGGGCCAGCAATGAGTTTTTTGACTTGCTTCTGACTCTTCCCGCAGAACGAGCACTTCAGCAGGTCACCGCCGTCTCCGATGCGCGCCATGGTGCTTCAGGGCCTACTTCCTGTTCGCCGTTCGTCTTGCCTGCCGCATGTATTCCCCGACGCTACCCGCTCGATCGGGCCCGCCGCGACCATTAACGCCGAATCGCGTCGGTGGTATTCATGCCTGTCCGTCTGGATGAAACATATAGCCAGACGGCGCCCGTTACTCGCGAACGACGCGCTCTGCGTGTCGTTGGCGTGTCGCGGTTGTTATCCGACCGAGGCCGGTACGCCGACAGAACCTGCTTCCGGTGGAGGTGCCGGCCCCAAAAGAGCGATCACGCGAGGCGTGGGCGGCCTCCAAGCAATCACCCTACAGTGGCCGGGTGGGACTCGCTCTGCCGAGCGAATCCGTGCTGGTCAGCGATGGCGGCTTGGCCACCGAGCTGGAAGCGCGCGGTCATGACCTCTCCGACCCGTTACGGCTGGCGTTGGCTTAGCGGCCCGCCAAGTCGCTCAGGCGGTTTGTGCGGAGAGCTTCCGGTACTCCAGAACGGTATCGATGATCCCGTAGTCCTTGGCCTCTTCGGCGGTGAGGATCTTGTCCCGGTCAGTGTCCTTGCGGATCGTCGCGGCGTCCTTGCCGGTGTGGTGGGCCAGCGTGGTCTCCATCAGCGTGCGCATCCGCTCGATTTCGGCGGCCTGGATCTCCAGATCGGAGAACTGGCCCTGGATCACACCCGACAGCGAAGGCTGATGAATCAGCACACGTGCGTTGGGCAGCGCCATCCGCTTACCCGGCGTCCCGGCGGCCAGCAGCACCGCCGCCGCCGACGCGGCCTGGCCCAGGCACACCGTCTGGATGTCGGCGCGCACGTACTGCATGGTGTCGTAGATCGCCATCAGCGAGGTGAATCCTCCACCCGGCGAGTTGATGTACATGGTGATGTCGCGGTCGGGATCCAGCGACTCCAACACCAACAGCTGCGCCATGATGTCGTTCGCCGACGCGTCGTCCACCTGGACGCCCAGGAAGATGATGCGTTCCTCGAACAGCTTGTTGTAGGGGTTGGACTCCTTGACGCCAAAGCTGGAGTGCTCGATGAACGACGGCAGGATGTAGCGCGCCTGAGGTTGGATCTGAGGATTCTGAGTACTCACTGGGCTTCTCCGTTGATGATGTGGGCGGCGCGGGTGATGATGTGGTCGACGAAACCGTATTCCAGGGCTTCGGAGGCGGTGAACCAGCGGTCGCGATCGGAATCCGCCTCGATGCGTTCGATCGGCTGCCCGGTGAATTCGGCGTTGAGCCGGAACATCTCTTTCTTGATGACGGCGAACTGCTCGGCCTGGATGGCGATATCGGCTGCGCTGCCGGTCACCCCGCCCAGCGGCTGGTGCATCAGGATGCGAGCGTGCGGCAGCGCGTAGCGCTTACCCTTGGTGCCCGCCGCCAGGAGGAACTCACCCATCGAGGCGGCCATGCCCATCGCGTAGGTGGCGATGTCGCACGGTGCCAGAACCATGGTGTCGTAGATCGCCATCCCCGCGCTGATCGATCCCCCCGGGGAATTGATGTACAGCGAGATGTCCTTGGTGGCGTCCTCGGCGGCGAGCAGCAGAATCTGCGCGCACAGCCGATTGGCCATTTCGTCATTCACCTCTGACCCCATGAAGATGATGCGCTCGGAGAGCAAGCGCTCATAAACCGAGTCCGTGAGGCTAAGACCCTGCGAGTTCGAACGCATGTCAGTCACGACTGGGTTACCTGCTTTCTGGAAAGTTCTGTATGCACCGACCCTAACCAACCGAGCCCGCCGTGTGGCGGTCACGCACCCCCTCAACTGAGCGCGTTCGCTCAGAGCGTCAAGATGCGGTCATTTAGCTGCGCCATCGGCGGCTTCCGGCGCTGGAGCCTCACCGCTTTCATCCGATATGTCGGATTCCCCGTCCGTCTGTGCCCCCGCCTGTTGGGGGGCATCGCCAGCCTCGTCCGAACCTCCGCGCTTGCCGAAGAACTCACCGGTGTCGATGGTGTTTCCGCCGGTGTCGGTGACCATGGCCGCCTGGACCACCTCGGCGATGACCAGCCCGCGCCGCACATCGGCGAACATGGCCGGCAGCTGGTTGTTCTCCTGCAGGTAGGCCAACAGCTGCTGCGGCTCGATGCCGTATTGCCGAGATGTCGCCACCAGTCGTTCAGTCAAGTCGTCCTGGCCGACCTGGACCTGCAACTCATCGGCCAGCGTATCCAGCAACAGCTGCTTTTTGACGTCCGTCTCTGCGGCGGTGCGCGTCTCGGTCTCGAACTGCTCGCGAGATTTTCCTTGCTCGGCGAGCACCTCTTCGAGCTTGGCTTCGTCGTGGTTGAGGCTGTGGAGGGCGCCATGGATGGCGCTATCGACCTGGGCCTGGACGATCGCCCCCGGCAGCGGCACGTCGACCTGCTCGAGGAGAGCGTCTATCGCGGCGTCGCGAATCTGCTCAGCTTGCTGGGCGCGCTTGACCTGACGCACCTGGTCGCGGAGGTTGGACCGCAGCTCCTCGATGGTGTCGAATTCGCTGGCCAATTGGGCGAACTCGTCGTCGGGCTCGGGCAGCTCGCGTTCCTTGATCGACCTGACGGTAACGGTCACCTGCGCGTCTTGCCCTGCGTGTTCGCCGGCCGCCAACTTCGCGGTGAACTCCCGGGGCTCATCGACGGACAAACCGACCAGGGCGTCGTCAAGACCCTCGATGAGCCGACCGGAGCCGACCTCGTGCGACAGGCCTTCCGCGGCGGCACCCGGCACTTCCTCGCCGTCGACGCTGGCCGACAAGTCGATCGAGACAAAGTCACCAACGGCCACCGGGCGGTCCACCCCGGTCAGAGTGCCGAACCGGGCCCGCAAGGACTGCAGTTCGGCGTCGACGTCTTCGTCGCTGACCTCGATCGGATCCACCGAGATCTTCAGCGCACTCAGATCCGGAAGGGTGAGCATGGGGCGGACATCGACCTCGGCGGTGAATGCCAGCTCCTGGCCATACTCCTTTTTGGTGACTTCGATGTCGGGCTGGCCAAGCGGATGCACCTCCGACTCCGCGACCGCCTGTCCGTACCGGGCGGGCAGCGCCTCGTTGACGACCTGGTCGAGCATCGCCTCCCGGCCAAAACGGGCCTCCAGCAACCTCGCCGGCGCCTTACCTGGGCGGAAGCCGGGCAGCCGCACCTGTCTGGCCAGCTCTTTGTAGGCCCGCTGGAAATCGGGCTCGAGTTCTGAGAAAGGGACCTCCACATTGATGCGCACCCGGGTTGGGCTCAATTGCTCGACGGTGCTCTTCACGGGTGTGCTCCTCGGTGGTCGTTCTTGGCGGTCGGTGGGCCGGGGTTGGCACGGGGCCGGTCGTGCTGGTCGGGGTGACAGGATTTGAACCTGCGGCCTTCCGCTCCCAAAGCGGATGCGCTACCAAGCTGCGCTACACCCCGCACTGACCACGCGATCCTACGGCGCGGCGGCACAGGCTTCGCAGCGACCTCGCAGAGCTCACAGAGCGATCACAAAACCGCGTCGATTAGATTTGGTCTTCTCCGCCAGCTACAGTCACGCTCGACTAATACATGCGGGCGTAGCTCAATGGTAGAGCCCTAGTCTTCCAAACTAGCTACGCGGGTTCGATTCCCGTCGCCCGCTCGGGCAAAGTATCTGCTCGATAGAAAGGCGCCATGAGCGACGTCGATATTCATGGCTCATGCGCGTCGGACTTCGTCGGGGTACGCGACGCGTTCGAGCGCAACTTTGCGCTGGGCAACGAGGTTGGCGCGGCCGTCGCGGCGTGGGTGGACGGGGCTCTTGTCGTCAACCTGTGGGGCGGCTGGGCCGATGCGGCCGGTACCCGGCCCTGGCAGCAGAACACGCTGACCACCGTGTTGTCCGGCACCAAGGGCCTGTCGGCCACCTGTGTCCACCAGCTGGCCGACCGCGGGCAGCTGGACCTGCAGGCTCCGGTGGCCCGCTACTGGCCGGAGTTCGCGCAGGCCGGAAAACAGGACATCACGCTGGCCATGGTGATGAGCCACCGATCCGGCGTGATCGGGCCCCGCACCCGGATGAGGTGGGAACAAGTCGCCGACTGGGACTTCGTCTGCGAACAACTGGCCGCCGCGGAGCCCTGGTGGGAGCCGGGCACCGCCCAGGGCTACCACATGACGACCTTCGGGTTCATCGTCGGAGAGGTGTTCCACCGCGTCACCGGGCGCACGATCGGTCAATATCTGCGCACCGAGATCGCCGAACCGCTCGGCGCCGATGTCCACATCGGGTTGTCCCCGGCCGAACAACGCCGCTGTGCCGATCGGGTCAACAAGCCGCACGCCCGAGACCTGCTGGCCGACGCCCACGCCCCCGGCTACCCGACCAGCCTGGCCGAACACCCCAAGGCGGGGCTGTCAATTTCGATGGGATTCGCCCCCGACGACGAACTCGGCTCGCATGACCTGCAGCTCTGGCGCCAGCTCGAGTTTCCCGGCACTAACGGGCAGGTGTCGGCCCTGGGATTGGCCACGTTCTACAACGCGCTCGCCCAGGAAAAGCTGCTGAGCCGTGAGCACATGGACCTGATCCGTGCGTGCAAGGGGGGATTAGAAACCGATTTGGTGCTCGGGCCCCGCGTCGCCGACCACGGATGGGGTCTGGGCTACATGCTCAACCAGCGGTGCGTCAACGGACCCAACCCGCGGATCTTCGGCCACGGCGGCCTGGGTGGCTCATTCGGGTTTGTCGATCTGGAACACCGAATCGGCTACGCGTACGTGATGAATCGCTTCGACGCCACCAAGGCCAACGCGGACCCGCGCAGCGTTGCCCTCAGCAACGAGGTCTACGCCGCACTGGGCGTCATCTAGCGCCGGACGAACACAACCGCGCCCTGCCGAACGGTCGTCGGCAGGGCGCGATTATTCAGATCGATGACTACATAGACAACGGCATTGTCGGAAGGGGCTTACCGAGGGCCAGGTCCCCCAGGTCCGCCCGGTCCAGGCCCTCCAGGTCCGCCCGGCCCTCCGTGGCAATGAAACGCGTCCCAGTTGTTACCCCAACCGGGGTCCCAGAAGTCACCTGGACACCACTTGGGGAAGGGCGCAGGTTGGGCTTGCGCCTCTGTCGCGGCACCCGCAGCAGCGATCCCCAAACCGATGATCATGGCGAAACCCGTTGCAGCTAAGCGTGTTTTCATGGATCCAATGCCTAACACCAGAACCTGAAACGAACCTGAAGCAACACGGGACAAACTCTCTGGCAGCCTAATTGCTTGTCTGGGTCCCTACGCCTACCTGCAAGTTCCCGAAAACACATTCAACAAATGTTGAGCCGCATCACTTTTGGCAAGTTGGACACCAAAACACGTTCCGGCCCTCTAGCACTATCGTGCGGATCGGTACCCCGCACACCCGGCACGGCTCGCCGGCGCGCCGGTACACATACGTCCGGGGCCGCCCGGGCAGATATGACGGCGGGCCGTGGTCGTGTTCGGGCCGCACCACAATGATCTTGCCGCGACGGAAACCGACTTTCATCAGCGCCGCCAGATCGGTCCACGCCGCGTCGAACACTGCCTCGCCGATTTCCCGGCCGGGCCGAAACGGGTCGACGCCGTGGCGGAACAGCAACTCGTTGCGGTAGACGTTGCCCACGCCGGCGACGACGGTCTGATCCATCAACAACGCGCCGATGGGCCTGCGGGACTTGGCGATCCGGGTCCATACCCGCGAAGGGTCAGCGTCGCCGCGCAAGGGGTCGGGACCGAGCCTGGCCACGACGTCACTGACTTGGCCCTCGTCGATTAGCTCGCATACCGTCGGGCCGCGCAAGTCCGTGCCGTAGTCAGTGCCGACCATGCGCAACCGCACCTGTCCGACCGGTTCCGGAAGCGGTGCACCGTCAGGGCGTTGCCACTCGGTGAAGCTGCCGTAGAGACCGAGATGCACATGCACGATCGGACCGCCGGCGTAGTGATGAAACAGGTGTTTGCCCCAGGCGCTGGCACACTGCAACACTCGGCTGTCGACCACGCCGGCCGAATCAGTGAATCGGCCCTGCGGGCTGGACACCGCAACCGGTGCACCTGCGAATCGGCGTTGGTGCAGCCGGGCCAACCGGTGCAGAGTATGCCCTTCGGGCACGCGTGTCTCTTAAGCCCCGGCGCCGGGCACCGGCGGCGCTTGGTGGGTGCGTTCGTATTCGGCGAGAATGTCGATACGCCGTTGGTGGCGTTCACCTTTCGACCATGGCGCGGTCAGGAAGGCGTCCACGATGGCCAGCACGTCGGCCACCGTGTGCATGCGTGCGCCGATACCGATCAACTGCGCGTTGTTGTGTTCGCGGGCCAGCGCCGCGGTCTCGACACTCCACGCCAGCGCGCAGCGGGCTCCGGGGACTTTGTTGGCGGCCATCTGTTCACCGTTGCCCGATCCCCCCAGCACGATTCCCAGGCTGTCGGGATCGGCGACCGTGCGGGTTGCGGCGGCGATGCAAAACGCTGGGTAGTCGTCGTCGGCGTCGTAGCTGAACGCGCCGCAATCGATCGGCTTGTGTCCGCACTTCGTGAGGTGCTCGATGATCTGCTGCTTGAGTTCGAATCCGGCGTGGTCAGAACCCAGGTAGACGCGCATGCCCGCCATCCTTACCTGTCAGAAGTCAGCGACGCAACGCGCGGGCGCCAATCATTGTCCCCGCAGCGCTCACCGCCCGGCCTAGTCGAATTCGGGCCGTTCGGTGCGGGTCCGTTTGAGTTCAAAAAAGTGCGGATAGGACGCGAAGGTCACCGAGGCATCCCACAGCTCGCCTGCTTGCTCCCCGCGCGGGATTTTCGAGAGCACCGGCCCGAAGAACGCCACACCGTTGACGTGAATGGTCGGCGTGCCGACGTCGTCACCGACCGCGTCCATCCCGGTGTGGTGACTCTTGCGCAGCGCGTCGTCGTAAGCGTCACTTTCCGCAGCCGCGCCCAACTCCGCCGGCAAACCGGCGTCGGCAAGCGACAGCTTGATGACTTCGTCGAGGTCTTTGTTGCCCTCGTTGTGAATCCGGGTGCCCATCGCGGTGTATAGCGAACCCAGAACGCCGGCACCATGGGCCTGCTCGGCGGCGATCGCCACCCGCACCGGCCCCCATGCCTTCTTCATGTTTTCGCGATATTGCTCCGGCAGGTCTTCGCGGTTTTCGTTGAGTACCGCAAGACTCATGACCTGGAAGTTCACCTGGATATCGCGAACCTTCTCCACCTCGAGGATCCAGCGCGACGTGATCCAGGCCCACGGGCACAGCGGATCGAACCAGAAATCGGCTTGGCTTTTCACGGGGGCCCCGTCAGGCATAGCGCAGTCCTCTCGTCGGTCAACACACCGTCCAGCACAACCGTATGCGCCTCCCGCCTGTTCCCGCCTCTGACGTAGTCGCGTGCGTGCCCGCGCGGATACGTCTTAAGTTGGAGGTGTGGCCATACCTAATCTGACTCGAGAGCAAGCTGTCGAACGTGCCGCCCTAGTCACCGTTGGCAACTACCGAATCAACCTCGATCTCACCGACGGCAAGGGCGCGCCCCGCGAACGAACTTTCCGCTCCACCACCACCGTGGCGTTTGAAGCACTTCCCGGTGCAGACACGTTCATCGACATCGTCGCCGACAAGGTGCGCAGCGCCACCCTCAACGGTAACGAGCTGAACGTCTCCGGATACGACGAATCGACCGGCATCCCCCTGCGCGGGCTCGAGAAACACAACGTCGTCGTCGTGGACACCGACTGCCGCTACTCCAACACCGGCGAGGGGCTGCATCGCTTCGTCGACCCGATCGACAACGAGACCTACCTGTACTCGCAATTCGAAACCGCCGACGCCAAGCGCATGTTCGCCTGCTTCGACCAACCCGACCTCAAGGCGACGTTCGACATGACGGTGACCGCGCCCAAGCACTGGAAGGTGATCTCCAATGGCGCGACCGTGTCCGTCGAGAACGGCGTGCACACCTTTGCCAGCACTCCGCGGATGAGCACCTATCTGGTGGCGCTGATCGCCGGCCCGTATGCCGAGTGGCAAGACACCTACACCGACGATTACGGCGAGATCCCGCTGGGCATCTACTGTCGGTCCTCGCTGGCGCAATACATGGACGCGGAGCGGTTGTTCACCCAGACGAAGCAGGGATTTGGCTTCTACCACAAGAACTTTGAGTTACCATATGCGTTCGGCAAGTATGACCAGCTATTTGTACCCGAGTTCAACGCCGGTGCAATGGAAAACGCTGGCGCGATAACGTTCCTCGAGGACTACGTCTTCCGCAGCAAAGTCACCCGGGCTTCCTATGAACGGCGCGCCGAGACGGTGCTGCATGAGATGGCGCACATGTGGTTCGGGGACCTGGTCACCATGGCCTGGTGGGACGACCTGTGGCTCAATGAGTCGTTCGCGACCTTTGCGTCGGTGTTGTGCCAAAGCGAGGCCACCGAATTCACCGAGGCGTGGACGACGTTCGCCAACGCAGAGAAGTCATGGGCGTACCGGCAGGACCAGCTGCCGTCGACACACCCGATCGCCGCCGATATCCCCGACCTGGCCGCGGTCGAGGTGAACTTCGACGGCATCACCTACGCCAAAGGCGCTTCCGTGCTCAAGCAGCTCGTTGCCTACGTCGGGCTGGAACACTTCATGGCCGGGCTGCGCGACTACTTCCGTGCTCACGCATTCGGCAACGCCACGTTCGACGATCTGGTCGCCGCGCTGGAGAAGGCGTCGGGTCGCGATTTGTCCGACTGGGGTCGGCAGTGGCTGAAGACCACTGGGCTGAACACGCTGCGCGCAGATTTCGACGTTGACGCAGACGGCCGGTTCACCCGGTTCGCGGTGACGCAAAGTGGCGCCGCGCCGGGCGCGGGCGAGACACGGGTGCACCGGCTGGCGGTCGGCATCTACGACGACGGATCCGGCAAGCTGGTGCGGGTCCATCGGGAGGAGCTCGACGTCGAGGGCTCTGCCACGGAAGTGCCTGCGCTGGTTGGTGTTTCTCGAGGCAAGCTGGTTCTCGTCAACGATGACGACCTGACGTACTGCTCGCTGCGGCTGGACGTCGAGTCCCTGCAGACCGCACTGCAGCGGATTGCTGACATCGCCGAGCCGCTGCCACGCACGCTGGTGTGGTCGGCGGCATGGGAGATGACCCGCGAGGCCGAACTGCGCGCCCGCGATTTCGTGGCATTGGTTTCGGGCGGCGTTCAAGCCGAGACCGAGGTTGGGGTGGCACAGCGGCTGCTAATGCAGGCCCAGACGGCGTTGGCGTCCTACGCCGAACCGGGCTGGGCACGTGAGCACGGCTGGCCGCAGTTCGCTGACCGGGTGCTGGAATTGGCGCGCGCCGCACAGCCCGGTTCGGATCACCAGCTCGCATTCGTCAACACCCTGTGCTCGTCGGTTCTGTCGACCCGGCATGTCGTGACGCTGGCTGACCTACTCGACCATGACCCCGCCAAATTGGGCTTGGGGGGTCTTGAGGTCGATACCGACCTGCGCTGGCGCATCGTGACCGCGCTGGCCACCGCCGGCGAAATCGACTCCGACGGTCCCGCAACACCCTTTATCGACGCCGAGGTACAACGCGACCCGACGGCTGCCGGCAAGCGGCACGGCGCCCACGCGGCGGCAGCACGGCCGCAACCGCAGGTCAAGGAAGAAGCATGGACGAAGGTCGTTGAGGATGACTCGCTGGCCAACACCACCGGCCGCGCGATCGTCGCGGGCATCGTGGCGCCGGGGCAAGGTGAGCTGCTCAAGCCGTTCACCGCGCGCTACTTCGAGGCGATACCCGGCCTCTGGGCCCGCCGATCCAGCGAAGTCGCCCAAACGGTGGTTGTCGGCCTGTATCCGCACTGGGATATCAGCGACGCCGGTATTGCTGCCGCCGACGAGTTCCTGAAAGCTCCGGAATCGGAGGTGCCGCCAGCCCTGCGACGCCTGGTGCTGGAGGGGCAAGCCGGAGTCAAACGGGCCTTGAGAGCGCGCAAGTTCGACGTTGCGTGATCGAGTCTGCGGTCAGCTTCGGAGATGAAGCGGGTCCGCACCGTGGACGCAGACTCGATGCGCGCCAACAGCAGGAAACTAAGCCGGGGAGATTCCCGCGCTAAGTACGCGGACCGCGCTGACGAGTCCGTCCACCAGGTCACCACGCTCGAATGCCGACGAAGCGGCGGCAACCCCCAGCGGTGCGGCTGACTCGGCGCCACGGCCCCGAACTTGAGAGCCGTAGACCACCTCGATGGCCTTCTGGTCGGGCGAGACGGCGACAAGCACCGCATTGTCCGGCGTGGGCACCTTGGCCAGAAGTTCGCGGGCCCGTGCGGCGGTGTCGCTACCCAGGTCGCCGAGGTAAATGGCGAACCGCGCCTTCGACGCCCGCGAGCTGTACTTGAGCGCGTCGTCCAGGGCAACGAGGTCTTCGATCGGAAACGGGTAGTGCACGGACAATTCCCCGGGCTCGGTGACCCCCGAGATGCGTCCGCTGCTGGTGATCACCCAACCGTCGGGCAGCTCGGTGGGCTCGATCGTCGCTACATCACCACGTGCCACTGGCGCCACCTCCAACTGAGAACTCCGATGTGTCATGTCCACCATGCCCGCCATGGGCGCTGCCGACATCTTCGTCGGTGGCGGCCCACAGGATCGGCGGATGCGTCCACTTCTCCGGCAACTTGTAGGTCGCTGGGTGCGGCCCCTTGTGGGACCAGATCAGCACCGCCAGCACGACCACCAGCAATAACGGTATTCCGACAAAGTACAGGTGGATCTGCAGAAGGCTCACGACGAAAACCGTATCCCACCGGGTGATCTACCGGCACACTTGGACACAAGAAGCCGGGCAATCCGGTTTACGCCGCGCCTTCACCGAGGTATCGAGCCCAGGCCGGATCCAGTTCCTTGACCGTCGAGAGCAGCCGCCAGTGCTGTCCCGTCGGTGGCAGCGGCGTTCGGCGCAGTGCCCAGCCAAGTTCGGCGAGCAGCTTGTCGCCCTTGCGGTGGTTACATGTCGAGCAGCACGCGACGCAGTTCTCCCATGAATGGTCGCCGCCGCGGCTACGTGGCACCACGTGGTCGACGGTGTCAGCCTTCGTCCCGCAGTAGGCACAGCAGAAACGGTCGCGGTGCATGAGCGCGGCGCGGGTCATCGGGACACGCGCACGGTACGGAACCCGGACATAAGACCGCAGCTGGATCACCGAAGGCACCACAATCGACCTGGTCGCCGAGTGGATGACCGGACCCGCCGGGTCGTCATGCACCACGTCGGCCTTGCCGCAGATCACCATAACGATCGCCCGCCGCATCGGCAGCGCGGTCAGCGGCTCGTAGGTCGAATTCAGCAGGAGCACCCGCCGGCGACTCCAGATGGATGCGCTCTCGTGGCGGGTGGGCGGATGGGTGTCGACACTGTGCAGGCATGACACGGTTGAGGGCCCAACTGACCCTGCCGCGGCACCGGAACTGCGGTGGCCGCGGCGTCTTTTGCCCTGCGCCATAGATCCTCCGCGGATAGTCCACCATGATTCGCGGCCAATCGCACCCCTATTTTGCAGGTGTTCGCCGTGTCGATCGAGTGAACAGCAGGAGTGGCTTTGGCCCGCCTCGCCTTGCCATCCCGGCGATGCACCACAATGGAGGTGATGGATCATCAGGTGCAACAATCCTTCTACGATGCTGTCGGCGGTGCCGAGACCTTTCATGCGATCGTGTCGCGCTTTTATGCGCTGGTCGCCGAGGACGAGATACTGCGTCAGCTTTATCCCGAAGACGACCTAGCGGGCGCCGAAGAACGATTGCGGATGTTCCTCGAGCAGTACTGGGGCGGCCCGCGGACCTACTCCGACCAGCGCGGTCATCCCCGGCTACGGATGCGTCACGCCCCGTTCCGGATCACCCCCATCGAGCGCGACGCCTGGCTGCGCTGCATGCACACCGCTGTCGCCTCCATCGACTCCAAGACCCTCGACGATGAGCATCGGCGCGAGTTACTCGACTACTTGGAAATGGCTGCCCACTCACTCGTCAACGCGCCTCTTTTTTGATGTCGGCCCACGAAACTAAGCGGGGTGGAATGGACTCCAAGCAACGTCCGACGGGCCCCGGCTCGCCTGGCGCAAGCGCTCGTCGACAGGGGCCGTGGTGGTCAAGCGCGGTGTTCTATCAGGTGTATCCACGGTCGTTCGCCGACAGCAATGGCGACGGGGTCGGCGACCTGGATGGCTTGACGGCCCGGCTACAGCACCTGGAACAGCTGGGTGTGGACGCGATTTGGCTCAACCCTGTCACCGTCTCGCCGATGGCCGACCACGGCTACGATGTCGCCGATCCCCGTGCCATTGACCCGCTGTTCGGCGGGCTGGCAGCGTTCGAGCGGCTGGTCGCGGCGGCACACCAGCGCGGCATCAAGATCACCATGGACGTGGTGCCCAACCACACCAGTTCGGCGCACCCGTGGTTTGAGGCGGCGCTGGCCGCCGGCCCGGGCTCCGACGCGCGGGAGCGTTACTTCTTTCGCGACGGCCGCGGTCCTGACGGGGCGCTGCCGCCGAACAATTGGACGTCCGTGTTCGGCGGGCCAGCCTGGACTCGCGTGGTCGAACCGGACGGCAACCCCGGCCAGTGGTATCTGCACCTCTTCGATCCCGAACAACCCGACCTGAACTGGGAACACCCGGATGTCTTCGATGACTTCGAGAAAACATTGCGATTCTGGCTAGAACGCGGCGTGGACGGCTTCCGCATCGACGTGGCGCACGGGATGGCCAAGCCACCAGGCCTGCCGGACGCGAAGGACGACGTCAAGGTGTTACATCACAGCGACGACGACCCGCGCTTCAACCACCCGAGTGTGCATGAGATTCATCGCGGGATCCGCACGGTCGTCGACGACTATCCCGGGGCAGTGACCGTCGGCGAGGTCTGGGTGACCGACAACATCCGTTGGGCTGAGTACCTGCGGCCCGACGAGCTCCATCTCGGTTTCAACTTCAGGCTGACCAAGATCGACTTCGATGCGACCGAAATCCACGACGCGATCCAGAATTCTCTGGCGGCCACGGCGATCGAAAACGCCACCCCGACCTGGACGCTGTCCAACCATGATGTGGGCCGCGAGGTCACCCGCTACGGCGGCGGCGAGATCGGGCTACGCCAGGCGCGCGCCATGACGATGGTGATGCTCGCGCTACCGGGCGCAGTGTTCATCTACAACGGCGAGGAGCTGGGGCTGCCTGACGTAGAGCTGCCTGACGAGGTGCTGCAGGACCCGACGTGGGAACGCTCCGAGTATACCGAGCGTGGCCGCGACAAGTGCCGGGTTCCGATCCCGTGGTCAGGCGAAACTCCCCCGTTTGGGTTCTCTTCGTCACCCGACACGTGGTTACCGATGCCGGAGGAATGGGCGACGCTGACCGTCGAAAAGCAAAGCGCAGATCCCGATTCGACATTGTCGTTTTTTCGGCGAGCACTCGAACTACGCAGGGGCCGTGCTGAATTCGATGGCGGCGATATCGAATGGCTGAAGGCAGCAGGCGATGCGCTGATATTCCGGCGGCCCGGCGGACTAGTGTGCGCGCTGAACTGCGGCGGCCGCCCGATGACACTGCCGCCGGGAGATCTCATCCTGGCCAGCGCGCAGTTAATCGAGGGCAAATTGCCACCCGGCGCCGCGGCCTGGCTGGTCTGAGCTGGGACGCGGTCTTAGCGCAGTAGCAGTGCCGGATCGCCGCGGCGTCGGTACACCGAGCCGAACCGGGCGTCGACACGCAACCACGTCGGCAGTATTCGGACCCGGATCATTTCGTCGGCGTCGATCGCATCCGGCGATTGCGGCAGGAAACTCATTGCGGTCAAGGCGAAAACGCAGCGCATGGGCAATCCCACACTCACGTCGCCGGAGCTGACTTGAATGACCTCCTGGTCGAGCAGTGAGACCGGCGGTCCATGAGAGCTGCTGTGTTCCTTGGCAAGTCGCGCTCCACGCTGTGCCAGGTCGAGCATCACCCGGGCAGGTACGTCTTCGAGGTGGGTGAAGCCGGATTCTGGAGGCAATGCGCCCCGCCACGCGGAGTCCATCGCGAAGCCAGGGTCGATGTAGCCCGAGGCGTCCATCGCGGACAGGCCGCGCGCCAGTGCGTCCGCGCCCACCGACAGATCGCCGGGTCGCACCTCACCAACGACCACCCGGCTGGCCAATACATCGAAACCCGTTGCGAACCATGCCGTTAGCTGCCCGCCTGATCGAGCGCGGAGTCGGATGACCGCAGCGTCATCGAGCCGCAGCGCATGATCGACGAACGTGGCCAGATCTCTGCGGTGGGCCGCCCTGGATTCTGGGCCCAGCCAAAGTCCGCGCTCGACTACCGCATCCACCGTTGCAAATACTCCCGATGCTGTGGCGAGAGTCGCACCAGCCGCCGCTCCTCGATATGGACCGCTGCCAGCTGCGACTCGGCGATGACGGCGGGCTTGGACTGCGGATCCGCGTTGACCGAGCGCACTTCATAGCCCAGCGTGAAGTCGACCGCCCGCAGCCGCTTGGTCCAGATGGTTACCTGCAGCGGTGAATCGACCAGCCTCAGCTGGTCCTTATAGGTGACCCGGACATCGGCGATAAGCAAGCCAATGGTGGTGATGTCGGCGCCGAACGATTCCTTGAGGAACGGGACGCGGGCCTCTTCGAGAATCGTGACCATGGTGGCATGGTTGATGTGCTGGTACATGTCGATGTCCGACCAGCGCACCGGCACGGGCGCGACGAAGCCGGCGCTCAACTGGACGATCCTCTTCCGCTGGTGCGGGTCATGCGACGGATCTGTCGCGCGGCGACGGACAGCGTCGCCAGATCCTTCTGCCCGCTTTCTTGGATCTCAACCAGTGTTCGGCGGGCCCGCTCCACCCTGGATGCACTGAGGTGTTCCCATTCGGCGATCTTCTCGTCGCCGCTTTCATCGGGCTCTCCCACAGCGAGCACATCGAAGCACAGCGACCGCAGCGAGGCGTAAATGTCATCACGAATCGCCAAGCGCGCCAGGGAATGCCACCGGTCGTTTCGAGGCAACTCCGATACCGCAGTCAGCAAGCCGTCGGTGCCCAGCCGTTCCATCAGAGCGAAATAGGTGTCTGCGACTTCGGCGGCATCGATGTCGTTGATGTCGCCGATGTCGATGATGTCGAGCAGGCTGAAGCGGTACAGACCGGCGGCGACCAGGTAGGCCAAGTCTTCCGGTGCACCCTGCGAAGCGAATTCCGAGGCTTCCTTTTCGACGATGGCCTTGTCGTCACCGCGCAACCACTCAGACATCCGAGGCGTGAGGTCTTTGACCTTCGCGGCGAACCGGTTGATTTCGGCGCCGACCGCCAACGGCTGTGGACGATAGTTGAGCAGCCAGCGTCCGGCGCGGTCGATCAGCCGCCGAGTATCCAGCGTGAGCCGGTCCGACAGCGCGACCGGCAAGTTCGCCGCGCGGATCCGACGCCAGATTTCGCACACATCGAAGATGGCGTCGGTGGCGACATAGGTGCGCACCGCATCAACCGGCCGGACACCGACATCTTCGGCGATCCGGAAGGCGTAGCTGACACCGGCGGTGTCCACCAGATCGTTGATCAGCACCGTGGTAACGATCTCGCGGCGCAGCTGGTGCGTGCGGATCTCCGGGGCGAACCGTTCCCGCAACGGCGTCGGAAAGTACTGGGGCAACCTGGAGGCGAACACATCCTGTTCGGTTAGTTCGGTGCCCAACATATCCTCTTTGAGCCCCAGCTTGACGTGCGCCATCAAGGTGCATAGCTCCGGCGACGTCAGACCGATCCCGGCTTCAGACCGCCGGTGGATCTCCTTCTCCGAAGGCAGCGCTTCCAATTCGCGGTTGAGTCCGCGTTCGTCCACCAGGAACTGGATCTGCCTGGCGTGCAACGAGAGAAGGCTGGCCGCGTTGGAGCGGCTGGTGCCGATCAAGTCGTTCTGGTCCTCGTTGTCGGTGAGCACCAGTTGCGCGACCTCGTCGGTCATCGACTCCAGCAGCTCTTTGCGCTCGTCACCCTTGACCTTGCCGGCGGTGACCAACGAGTCGATCAGGATCTTGATGTTGACTTCGTGGTCCGAGCAGTCCACGCCGGCAGAGTTATCCATTGCGTCGGTGTTGATGCGCCCGCCCGACAGGTCGAACTCGATGCGGCCCAGGGCTGTCACTCCGAGATTGCCGCCTTCGCCGATCACCTTGGCGCGCACCTGACTTGCGTTGACCCGCACCGGATCGTTGGCGCGATCGCCGACGTCGGCGTCGGACTCGGATTCGGCCTTGATATAGCTGCCGATGCCGCCGTTGAAAAGCAGGTCCACCGGCGCCTGCAAAATCGCCTTGATCAGATTGGGTGGCGCCATTTGGGTGACCCCCCCTTCGGCCTCGCCGTCGATGCCGAGGGCGTCGCGGACCTGGGCGCTGACCGGGATGGCTTTCTGCTCACGGCCGTACACCCCGCCGCCCTCGCTGATCAACGATTCGTCGTAGTCGTCCCAGCTGGACCGCGGCAGGTCGAACAGCCGCCGGCGTTCCTCCCACGAAGCTGCGGGGTCGGGGGCCGGATCAAGGAAGATGTGCCGGTGATCGAAGGCGGCGATCAACCTGATGTGCTTGCTCAGCAGCATGCCGTTCCCGAACACGTCGCCGCTCATGTCGCCGATTCCCACGACGGTGAAGTCCTCGGCCTGGGTGTCGACCCCCATCTCCCGGAAGTGTCGTTTGACGGCCTCCCACGCACCCTTGGCGGTGATGCCCATGGCCTTGTGGTCATAGCCCACCGATCCGCCGGACGCGAAGGCGTCACCCAACCAGAATCCATAGGACTTGGCGACGTCGTTGGCGATGTCGGAGAACGTGGCGGTGCCCTTGTCCGCGGCCACCACCAGGTAAGCGTCGTCGCCGTCACGCCGCACCACCTCGGGCGGCGGGTTGACTTTTCCGGTTGCGTGGTCGACGTTGTCGGTGACGTCGAGCAACCCGGAGATGAACAGCTGATAGCAGGCGACGCCTTCGGCGCGGGTGGCATCACGGTCGGCCGCCGGATCACCGGTGGCCAGCGGCGGCCGCTTGACGACGAAACCACCCTTGGCCCCGACTGGCACAATGACGGCGTTCTTCACCGCTTGTGCCTTGACCAGACCGAGGATCTCGGTGCGGAAATCGTCGCGCCGGTCTGACCAGCGCAGGCCGCCACGCGCCACCGGACCGAACCTCAGGTGCACGCCTTCGACGCGGGGCGAGTAGACGAAGATCTCGTACTTGGGGCGCGGCAGCGGAAGCTCGTCGATCAGCTGCGCGTCGAGCTTGAGCGCCAGCACATCGCGGGCACGGGCCGAACCCTCGCGTGTCACAAAGTAATTGGTTCGCAACGTGGCCTGGACCAGCGACGCGAACGCCCGCAGGATGCGGTCGGTGTCCAGACTCATCAACGCATCGATATCGGCGGCGACCGCGGCGGCCGCCGCTTGGGCATCACGGCTCGTCGATGAACCCGACGGCCTGGGATCGAAAAGCGCCTCGAAGAGTGTGACCAGTGATCGCGCGGTAGAGGGATGCTCGTTGAGCACCGATTCGATGTAGGACTGACTATAGGGGAAGCCCGCCTGCCGCAGGTATTTCGCGTAGGCGCGCAGTAGCACGACCTGCTGCCAGGTCAGCCTCGCGCGCATGACCAGCTCGTTGAACCGGTCGATCTCTACGCGGCCCTGCCAGATCGCGGTGACCGCGTCGGCGAACCGTTGCGCGGTCGCGTCCCGTTCGGCCGCCGTCGACGCCGTCGGGATAGTCGGGTGCGTTGAGATCTTGAACTGGTAAATCCACACCGGCAGCCCGTCCGGGCGGGTGACCGTGAACGGTCGCTCCTCGAGCACCACGACGCCCATGCTCTGCAGCATCGGCAGCAGCTGGCTCAACGAGGCGGTTCGTCCACCCAAGAACCAGGTCAGCTGGGCGGCCCCATCCTCGCCGCTTTCGGAGAACACCAGCTTGACCGAATCATCGGTCAGCTCTTTGATGATGGCGATGTGGTCGACGGCATCGGCAGGAGTGACGGCCTGTTTGTAGACCTCGGGGAAGGCGGCCCCGTAGTACTCAGCATCGGCTTGCAAACCGGACCCGGTCGCAGCGGCGCCGATCAGCCGGTCGGTCCAGGTCCGCGCAGCTTCGCTCAGCAACCCTTGAATGCGGATCCGGTTGTCTTCGGAGACGTCGACCGGTGCGGCGCCCTCGGGCAGCCGGACCATAAAATGCATTAGGGCCCAAGGGGATTCGCTGACACGGGCGGTGAACTCCAGTCGCGTTCCATCGAACTCGCGGACGAGGATGTCTTCGATCCGCAGCCGCACCTGCGTGGTGTAGCGATCACGGGGCAGATAAACCAGGCACGAAACGAAATACTGGAGTCGGTCGGCACGCAGGAACAACAACGCGCGCCGTTGGGATCCCAGGTCCACGACCGCTTTGGCCATGCTCAGAAGCCGTTCGGCGCTCAGCGTGAACAACTCCGAGCGGGGAACGGTTTGAATGACGTCGAGCAGCAGCTGGCCCGGGTGGATAGGGTCACTGTCGGCCATCGCAAGCGCTTCGCGGACCCGGCGCGAGATCGTCGGGATTTCCAGGACGTCCGCGTTCATGGCAGCGACCGTGAAGAGCCCGACAAAGCGGTGCTCAATAACACCGCCCTCGACGTATTCGCGAACCGCGATGACATACGGGTAAGCGCCGTAGCGCAAGTAGCTGCCAACGACGGATTGCGCTAAAACCAGCAATCTGTCGTCGTCGGTCAGCCGGGGACGGGAACCGGTGCGGGTGCGCAGGACGCCCAGGCCGGGTGACCCGTCGCCGGAGACCAGACCGTCATGAACGCGGCGACGCTGGTAGCCGAGCAGCAGAAAGTTACCGTTACCCAGCCAGCGCAGCAGTGCCGCGACATCGTCGCGGTCCGGCGCCGAGAAGTGGTCGCCGGAGTTGGCTTCGACTTCTGCGGCCAAGTCGCTCAGGGTGGCGATCAACGCTGCTGCGTCGCTGGCGACCTGTTGAACGTCGGCCAGAACCTTGGGCAACAACCGTTCGACCTCGGTTAGGCCCTTGCTGTCGACGGAAGGCAATAGCTGCACGTGTATCCACGCCTCGCCGGCGTATTGCGACGCGCCGGCTGGTTTCGGTTCGACACCGAGCAGATCCCCCGTCGGGCTGCGATGCACCTCGAACACCGGTGTCATGATGGCCGCGTAGGCGACACCGAGCCGGTGCAGCAGCACTGTGACGGAGTCCATCAGCATGCCGCCGTGGTCGGTGACGACCTGTAGCGCGGGCCCGAATCCGGCGGGATCGTCCGACGGGTAGACGGCGACACGGATTTCGCCGGCGGGACGGTGCTGGCCGAGCCGATAATGTGCGCTCAGCATGGCGGGGGTCACAATGGCGGCCGGGACGGTCAGGTCGATAGGCCCGGTCTCTGCGGCCCCTGGTTCGTTGCTGTGCGGACCGCGATAGCTCTCGATGTAGGCTTTCGCGATCCAGTCAGGAATGTCCTGCTGCTGGGTGAAGGTGGTCCACGGCTCGAGATCCTGCTTTGCTCCGGGATCGATCGTCATGCCGATTGCTCCCAACTCACGACGGTTGCCACTATGCCCATATCGCCCCGCTGTCCCCTGCAGGCGGGGGTACCCGCAGAGCGGCCCTCTCGGGCCGCATCGTCGCGGGGCGTGGCAGAGCTGACACTAGTCGCGCGTCAGCTTGCGGTGGGTCACTCTGTGCGGCCGGGCCGCTTCAGCACCGAGCCGTTCCACTTTGTTTTCCTCGTACGCACCAAAGTTGCCCTCGAACCAGAACCACTTGGCCTCGTTGTCCTCGTCGCCTTCCCAAGCCAGGATGTGCGTGCAGGTCCGGTCGAGGAACCAGCGATCGTGCGAAATCACCACGGCGCAGCCGGCAAAGTTCACCAGGGCGTTCTCCATCGAGCTCAGGGTCTCGACGTCGAGGTCGTTGGTCGGCTCGTCCAGCAGAAGAAGATTGCCGCCCTGCTTGAGCGTCAGCGCCAGGTTGAGCCTGTTGCGCTCGCCACCCGACAGCACGCCGGCCGGCTTCTGCTGGTCTGGCCCCTTGAAGCCGAACGCCGACACATAGGCTCGCGACGGTATCTCGGTCTGACCGACCTCGATGTAGTCCAGCCCGTCGGAGACGACTTCCCACACGGTCTTCTTGGGATCGATACCCGCGCGGTCCTGGTCCACGTAACTGAGCTGGACCGTCTCTCCGATCTTGACAGTGCCGCTGTCCGGCTGCTCGAGCCCGACGATGGTCTTGAACAGTGTGGTCTTGCCGACCCCGTTGGGACCGATGACGCCCACGATGCCGTTGCGCGGCAGGGTGAAGGACAGGTCCTTGATCAAGGTGCGTCCGCCGTAGCCTTTGTCAAGGTGTTCGACCTCGACGACCACGTTGCCCAGTCGCGGCCCGACGGGGATCTGAATCTCCTCGAAATCGAGCTTGCGCGTCTTCTCCGCCTCGGCGGCCATCTCTTCGTAGCGCTGCAGCCGCGCCTTGCCTTTGGCTTGACGCGCCTTGGCCCCGGACCGGACCCAGGCCAGCTCGTCGGCCAGCCGCTTTTGCAGCTTGGCGTCTTTGCGACCCCGCACCGACAGGCGCTCGGCCTTTTTCTCCAGATAGGTGGAGTAGTTGCCTTCGTAGGGATACGCGCGGCCACGGTCCAGCTCAAGAATCCACTCGGCGACGTTGTCCAGGAAATAGCGGTCGTGGGTAACCGCCAAAACCGCCCCCGGATAGGCGGCCAGGTGCTGTTCAAGCCACTGCACGCTTTCGGCGTCCAGGTGGTTGGTCGGCTCGTCAAGCAGCAGCAGGTCGGGCTTGGACAGCAGCAGCTTGCACAAAGCCACGCGGCGGCGCTCACCGCCGGACAGATTCTTCACCGGCTCGTCCGGCGGCGGGCAGCGCAGCGCGTCCATGGCCTGCTCCAGCTGGGAGTCGAGGTCCCACGCGTCGGCGTGGTCGAGCTCCTCTTGTAGCCGGCCCATTTCTTCCATCAACTCATCGGTGTAGTCGGTGGCCATCAATTCGGCGACCTCGTTGAACCGGTCGAGCTTGACCTTGATGTCGCCCAAACCTTCTTCCACGTTGCCGCGAACGGTCTTTTCCTCATTCAGCGGCGGCTCCTGTTGCAGGATGCCGACGGTGGCACCGGTAGCCAGGAACGCTTCGCCGTTGTTCGGCTTGTCCAGACCGGCCATGATCCGCAAGACGCTCGACTTACCGGCGCCGTTGGGGCCAACGACACCGATCTTGGCGCCCGGGAAGAAACTCAACGTGACGTCGTCCAGGATCACCTTGTCGCCGTGCGCCTTGCGGACCTTTTTCATCGTGTAGATGAACTCAGCCATGCCGCGGTTATGCCTTTCTGGTCTTGAGAGTGACTCGCGGACCATCCTAGGCACCGCCCGGCAGCCGTAGGCCTGCCCCTAAGCCGGCCCTCAAGCCGAAGCGGATAGCGGGGCTCGGTCAGCGGTGGCGTCGCCTGAGTCGGCCGGATCGTCACCGGCCACAAGGTCCTCGTCGCTACCAACGTCGACGACCCCGACCGTAGTTCCGGCGGCCGCAGCGCCTTGCTCCGCATTGGGACCGGTGTAACCGGGCTTCTCGATGCGCACGAACACCCGCGAGAGGTCCGGTCCAACCGCGGTCGCCCGCATCTCCAGTGACGAACGGCGATTGCCTTCGCGGTCCTCGTACTCGCTGGTGTGGACGTGGCCCGTCACGATCACCGGCGCGCCCTTGCCCAGCGCGGCACCGACACCCGTAACCAACTTTCCCCAGCAATTGACGGTGACGAACAGCGAGTTCCCATGCTCCCAGCTGCCGTCACCGGTGCGGCGGCGCGAGTTGCTGGCCACCCGGAACTTGATGACCTCTTGATCGCCGACCTTGCGGCGCTGAGGGTCGTTGACGATGTGACCGACGACAGTAAGCGGGGTTTCGAACATTGGCGGATCCCTTCTCGGTTGCTTGCTCTGGCGGGGTGAACGCGTCACCCGCCCTCCGGCTGCCATTGAGCTCGGAGCTACCGACAAACAGGGCAAAAACTGGCCCTGCCCGCTGTCCCTGTGGAAAGAACCGCGACTGTGGATTAGTCCGCGGGTTGGTGGGAGCGCTCCGGCGCGTCCCGGCGCGCCAGCTCGGCCAGCATCGCGTTGTAGGCGACCAACTCGGCGTCGTCGTCGCGTTCAGCCGCGCGGTCCAGCCTTCGGGCGGTGCGATCATCGCTGCGTGCCCACTGCACGAGCAGCGCCAGCATCACGATCACCAGAGGAAATTCGCCTGCCGCCCAGGCGATGCCGCCGCCCAATCGCTGATCCCCCAGTAAGTCGGTGTGCCAGCTCAAACCGAGCGACCGGTAATAGTCGGCGCCGAGCACCCTTCGGGTGCCCATCAGCACCACCCCGAAGAACGCGTGCAGCGGCAACGAAGCGAAGACCACGCCCACCTTGGCCAGCGGCGGGATCGGTCGCGGCGTGGGGTCGACCCCGATGACGATCCAGTAGAACAGGTAGCCGCTGAGCAGAAAGTGCACGTTCATCGCCAAATGCCCGGCGTGACTGCTCACCGCGGTGTCGAAAAGGCTCGAGAGGTACAACCCGTAGAACCCGGCGACGAACAGCACGGTGGCCACCACCGGATTGGTGAGGAACCGCGACAGGCGGCTGTGCAGCGCGGCCAGCAGCCATTCCCGCATACCGGGCGGATCATTGCGGCCGGCGGCGGGCAGCGCCCGTAACCCCAGGCTGACCGGAGCGCCCAGCACCAGCAGGATGGGGACCAGCATCGACAGCCCCATGTGAGCGACCATGTGCATGCTGAACATCGCCGGCATGTAGCGGCCGACACCCGACGACGTCATGAAGAGCAAAGTCAGGCAGCCGAGCAGCCAGGCCAGGGTCCGGCCCGGCGGCCACCTGTCGCCGCGGCGGCGCAGCCGCAGCACCGCCGCCACGTAGAGCGCAGCGAAGACGATTGCGGCCGTGCCGAAGATCAAGTCGAAGCGCCAGTCGAACAGGATGCGCGCCGGGGTGGGCGGTCCGTCGAAGTCGTAGCCGATCTCGGCCTCGGGAATCGACGGCAGCCGGATCGGGGGCGGTGGCGGCGCGGTACGGCCCAGCCCAACGGCAATACCGAAAGTAAGGCCGAAAACCGCGGCCTCGGTCAGCGCCAGCCGGATCAAGACACTACGCGCTTTGGGAGCAGTCGGATCCGCTTGCAGACCAGCAACCGCGGAGCGCCGCTGGCGCCAGCCGATGACCCCCAGCACGCACAGCGCCACAAACTTGGCGACCACCAGCCGCCCGTAACCGGTGGTCAGCAGGTCAGAAGGCAGGACGCGCACCGCGGCGTTCACCAATCCGCTGAGCGCCATCGCGACCCAGCACCACAGTGCGATAGCCGAGAAACGTCGTGCCGCCAGGTCGGTGTGGTCACCGCTGCGCAGTGCGTGGGCAAGCAGCGCGAGTAGACCACCGGCCCACAGGCCGGCGGCGACAAGGTGGATCAGCAGGCTGTTGGTGGCCAGGTCGTGCGAACCGCCTGCCGACGAGTGACCGGTCAGGCCGAGCGGAATGAGCGTCACCAAGGACCCTGCGAGCAGCAGCGGCGTCCAGGACCAGCGCAGCACCGGCAAACCGGCCAGCGTCAATAGCGCGGCCAGCACCGCGGTCCAGCGCCACGCGGAGGCTGTGGTGACCAGGTCGGCCAACGACCAGTCCCGCAGCGGATTGAGGTGCTCGCCTAGCGGTTGACCAGACACGTCGGAAATAGTCAGCGGGACCAGCAGGGCCGCACACACGGCCCACACCCCGGACGCCATCGTCCCCAGCCGCAGCGCTCGGTAGCCGGCGGCGTCCAGGACGCCACTTTTCTGCGGGGGCACCAGAAACGCGGCGAACAGAAACGACCCGACGGCCAGCACCGCGGCGATCTCCCCCGCCGCCCGGACGAAGGGCAGCCCCAGCGTGGTTGCCGGGCCCGGATTAGGCAAACCGGTAGCGGTCAGCGCCTCGGCCAGCGACAGCGCCCCGATTCCGGCCGCGGTGCTGCCCGCCAGCACCGCCACGCCGGCGAGCAGTGGCCACACCAGCGCGCGGCGCGTGGCCGGGGCCCTTTTAGTGGCCTCACCAAGGGCTTTGTCGGCGGGCCGGGCAACTGTCATGTATCCAGGGTATTGGCCGCAGCCCGACTACAGAGTTCGGCTATCCAGACGCGCCTGACGCACCTTGAAATCGCGGGCGACGAACTGGTTGCGCGCAATCTCCTCGACGTAATTGAAATCTCGCAGGATGCCCCGCAATTCCCGCCGGAACGCAATCCTCCTTTCGGCGAGGTCTGCGGCGGGTGCTATCAGGTTCTGATCGACAACCACCTGGCGCGCGGTGGCGAACAGCAGTGTCGATACCGATTCGCTGCTGCGGACCCGGGTCTGGGCCACATATTGTCGGCCGACGCCGAGCGCCAACTCGGTCAGTTCCTTCTGGCCGATGTCCGCCGGTGCATCGCGCAACACGTCGGCGACGATCTCATACGCTTCGAAGAACACCCGCAACATCGAGTCCGACATCAACGGCCGCTTGGCAAACAGCATCGCGTCGATCTCGTCGCCCCCGGCGGCGACGTGGGCTTCCCAATTTCCGTGCCACGCCATCTCTTCGGCGATGTTGGCCCGAAACGCCGTCGAATGGGCGAAATAGAAGTCGAACTTCAGCAGATCGCGCAACCGCATCGCCTGGTCCCAGAACGCCGTCAGGCGGTCGCCGTCAGCGTGCCTGGCGTGCGCCAGCGCGAGTTCGACGATCGAGGTCTCCAGGAAGGCATGTATCACCGAGTTTCGGTAGAACGCCGCGGTGTGTTCGTCGTCGGCCGCGATGTACCACACCGGCTCCCGGCCGCTGTCGACACGGGTGATCGGGTGTCCGTTGGACAATGCGTCGACCGCTGCACGCACACCGTCGCGCGAGCGCAGCCGTAACGCACTCGTCGACATCGGGGTTTGCTTGCGTTCGAGGTAATCGAGTGAGTCCTGCAACGTGTGGTGCAGCTGATCGAGTGTGAGCGCCACACCGTGGGTGGTGAGCAGCAACGCACACACCAAACCCGTCGCCGTCACCGGCGTCGAACGCAAAATCCGCCAGGCGACTTCGAACGATGTCTTCTGCAGCGCAAGCCGTTTGGCGCCCTGATCTTGGGCTAGCGGATCGTGCGGTGGACCGAGGTACTGACGCATCGAGACCGCTTCGGGGAAGCGGACGTAGATCTTGCCGTAGTTGCGTTCGCCCTGCGCCCTGATGAAGTTGTACAGCCAGCCGACGCCCTCGGGTGTCTTCTCGCCACCGCGGGCGTAGGCGGCGTACTCGGCGGTCTCGTGCAACTGATCGAAGCTGATCGAGACCGGCTGCAGCAGAATGTCCTCGCTGCGGCCGTCCAGGTAAGCGTCGGCCACATAGGACAAGAGACCGAGCTTGGGCGGCAGCATCTTGCCGGTACGCGAGCGAGTGCCCTCGATGGACCAGCTCAGGTTGAACCGCTTCTCGACGATGTAGCCGACGTATTCGCGCAGGACGTACTTGTAGAGCGGGTCATCGCCGATGTTGCGGCGGATGAAGATGACGCCGGAGCGGCGCAACAGCGGCCCCATCAACCCGAACGACAGGTTGATACCGGCGAACACATGCACCGGCGGTAGCCGCTTCTCATGCATCGCCACCGGTACCACCGCGCCGTCGATGTAGGACCGGTGCGAGAACAGCAGCACCCCCGGATGAGCTTCCAGTCCGGCGCGCATCGCCGCGACCTGATACTCGTCGTAGTCGATCTCTGGATCGAATCCGCGGCTGATCAACCTGCCGAGGACGGAAACGACGTCAACGGACACCCTGCTCCACCCGGTGGCAAGTTCGTCGAGCATTTTCCCGGCCTCTTCGACGGTTGCGCTCGGGATCTTTTCCAGGCCGGCGCGAAACCGCGTGGACGCCAAGATCTCCGGCTTCAGCAACCGCGGAGACTTGTACTGCGGTCCGAGGATCCGATACTCGACGCGTTCCATCGCCAAGATCGCGCGGCGGATTACGAATTGGGCGAAGTCGCGCTTGTCCTCGCCGACCGTCGTGTCGCGCCATTGCTGGCGGAGTTCGGAGACTTTGGCCGATTCCCCGGCCACCACCCGCGCTCGGTGGGGAGCGTTATTCACGATGTGTCGTTGCTGACGTTGGTTGGGGTGGTAGGGATCCCGGCCAGGGAGCAGTCCGGCCAGCTTGGCGACTCTGCCGCGATCCGGAGGCGGCAGCCAGAACACCCGCACCGGCACGATCGAACGGTCGTCATTGGATTCGGGGCCGGACTCGAGCTGCTCCACCAGCGCTGTCAGCGCCTCCGGCGGCGCATCGAGCGGCGGCAGCTTCAATACGTCGAATTTCGCCCCCGGATTACCGGCACGCTGCTGGCCCACCCAAGCCATGACCAGCTCCCTCTCGACCGGCGAGGCCATGGACGCCAATACCAACGAGTCCTGCGCGGTGAGGACCGCGCTGGTATCTGCGGCCGGTTGGGTCACGGCCGCTCTTCGGGCGGGGATTGCGGCTTAGTGCCGAGTCCTTGTGCCTCACCGTCTTTAAGAGCGACCTTGGACGCATTGGGGTTCGCCTTGGCCGGCGGTGACTTGGCCGTGGTTCTTTTCGCCGCGGTCTTGCTGGCTGACTTGGTCGCAGTCTTTTTCGCCGCAGGCTTTTTAGTGGTTCGGCGCCGGGCTTTGCCCGCGGCCTTCCGCTCAGCGTAGAGATCCACCTCAGGCAGTTCATCGACGGGCCAGTTAGCCAACGTGTCCAAATACAGCTGGCGTATCTCGGCGATGCGCTCGGGCAGCGTCTCAACTGTCCAGTCCTGCACCGAAATCGGCGGAAATACCGCCACGTCGACCGAGCCCGGGTTGATCGTGGTGGAGTTTCGAGCGGCGACGATCTCCGCATTGCGAATCACAATGGGGACGATCGGAATTCCCGCTGCCATCGCGATGCGGAAAGGCCCCTTCTTGAACGGCCCGACTTCGGTGGTGTCCACCCGGGTGCCTTCTGGAGCGATCACAATCGAGAGACCGTCTTTGGCCCGCTCTTCGACCGTGTGCAGCGTCTCCACCGCGGCGACCGGGTCGTCCCGGTCGACAAACACACCGTCGAGTAGCTTGCCGAGCGGACCCATGATCGGGTCCTTCGCGAGTTCCTTTTTGCCCACGCCAACCCAGTTGTCGCGCACCAGCGCACCGGCGATGACCGGATCAACCTGGTTGCGGTGGTTGAAGATAAACACCGCTGGACGCTGCGCGGTCAGATTCTCTTCCCCGATGACATTCAGCTGCACGCCGGTGATCGCCAGCAACAACTGGGAAAAGGTAGCGGTAAAGAAATTAACGCCGCGCCGCCGGCTACCGGTCAGCACACCGATGCCCACTGCGCCGGCGGCAACCGGGAATAGCGAACCGAAGCCGGCAAGCGTGCGCAACTGGCGCCGGAGGCCCACGCTACCGCGACTGTTGAACCTCAAAATCGGCCAGCCACGGCGCCTGGCCACGGCGGCCATCTTCCCCTCGGGATTGGTCGGCCGTGGATTGCCGACCAAGTACATCAGCGCGACATCCTCGTCGCCGTCGGCGTAGAAGTAGCTGTCTTTGAGATCGATCGCGTGCTCGGCCGCAAACCGCTGAACCGCAGCGGCTTTGCCCGGCCCCCACAAGATCGGCTTCTGCACGCCGCCGGTGAGCAACCCGTCTTCGGTGGTCTCGAACTTGTTGGTGAGCATGTTGGGTATGCCGAGGAAGCGCGCCACCGGATTGACTTGGATGGTCAGCGCCGACGAGCTGAGCACCACCGTGTGGCCGCGCGCCACGTGAGCCCGTACCAGCTCGCGCATTTCCGGGTAGATCCGCGACTCGATCCTCTGGACGAACAACCGCTCGCCGATCTCCTCCAAGTCGTCCAGCAATCGCCCGGCCAGCGCCGCGGCGGCTTTACCGATGAGGTCTTCGAATTCGATGCGCCCGAGCGTGTGGTTCAGGCCGGCCTGAACCATGCTGAGCAGCTCGCCCACACCCATGTCGCGGCGCAGGAGACGTTCCTGGGTCAGGATGACGGCGGTGAAGCCTGCGACCAATGTCCCATCCAGGTCGAAAAACGCACCGATCTTGGCCCCGGGAGGGCCGGCCGTGATCTCGGCGACCGAGCCGGGCAACCGCAGGTCCACCGCCAGAGTCTCGCGCTCGGCCCGCCGCTCGTCCGACGCGCTCATGAGCCCAACACCGATCGAGAAGAAACAGCCGGCTCAGCGAACGACGCCGGCACCGCCCGCGGCGCCGGCTCACCGGCCAGCGCCAGGATCTCGTCGAAACCGTCCAGCAGGCACTGGGCGAACAACGGCTCGTTGCGCACCGACGCCCTGTCGTAGCGCACGGTAATGGTGCACCACCCACCCCGGGAGATCAGCACCACCATCATCGCCACACCGGGTAGCGGACCGATACCGTACTGCCGCAAGATCTTTGCGCCGGCGATGTAGGTGTCTCCCGGGTAGACCGGGACATTGCTGGCCTGCACGTCGGAGCCGATCACCGAGCCGGTGATCCCCTCCAGCACGGCAGTCGGCAACACACTGAGCACCGGCGCAAAGGAACCGATGATGTTCATCGCTGGCTCGTCGCGGCGCTGCGTCATCTGCGCACGGATCTTCTTCATCCTCGAGACAGGATCGACGGTACCTATCGGCGCTGCCAGGTTGACGCCGGTGAACCGGTTGCCGCCGGCCGTGTCGGCTTGGGCACGCAGGTTCACCGGCACCGCCATCGGCAGCGTGCTGATCGGCACGCCCAGCGCCTCGTGGTAGCGCCGCAACGCGCCACACAGACCGGCGAGATAGGCGTCGTTGATCGATCCTCCGCCGGCCTTTGCGGCCCTGTGCAGGTCGGAGAGCGGGATGTCGATTGCTTCGGTGCGGGTGGCCAGGCTACGCCGGCGCAGCAACGGCGACGGCTCAGCGGCCCGGTTGATCACCCGAATACCCGAGAGGGCGTAGCCCACGATCCCCGAAACTGTGGACGCAGGTTCCAGAACCGCCCGCCCGGCCATCGTTACCACCCCGGTCAGCGCACCCAAGACGCCGCCGACTATGGCGATAGGCAGGTGGTTGATGCCCTGGCGCATCAGATCATTGGGCGTTAAATCCTGCGGAATGGGCAGCGGGGGTGTCGGCTTGGGCGGTGGGTCGCGCTCCAGGTCATAGATTTCCGCGAACATCTCGACACCGCCGACGCCGTCGGTGACGGCATGGCTGACATGCAGCAGCGTCGCGGCCTTGCCGTCGGCCAGCCCCTCGACCAGGGTGGCCGTCCACAGCGGCCGGGATATGTCCATCGGTGACTGCAGGATCACCTCGGCGAGATCGAATACTTCACGCAGGGTGCCCGGTTCCGCCACGCGCACCCGGCGCACATGGAAGTCCAAGTTGAAATCGGGATCCACCACCCAGCGCGCCGCCGCCGTCGGCAAGGTCGGCACCACAACCTTTTGCCGCAGGCGCAAAACCCGTCGGGAGGCGTTTTCGAACCGGGTGCGGAACCGGTTCCAGTCCGGCGTCGTGTCGAGGAGTTCCAGCGCCATGATCCCCGACCGGGTCCGGGGATTTGCTTCACCCCGATGCAACAGATAGTCGACCGGTCCAAGCTCGTCGGACAACTTAACGACCTCGGCGGACTCAGTCATTGTCGTTAGCTCGACGCGTCAACCTTGTCACCGTCGATCAAGCCTCCTGCCTCAGCCCCGCCACCCAATCGCCAAACACAACGCTAGTCGGGTTGCCGCGCTGGTGAAAGGCGCGGTCGGGTCTTCAGATCCTGTCACGGCGGCGGTTGCCCGGGCCTGCTCAGCTGGCCGTAGTGACCGGGACCGGCAACGAATCCAGTAGCGAGCTGACGCGCCGGCCGTAGACGACACCCAAAAAGTCGGCGACGGCGTCGGCGGCCAGCCGCGATCGGACCGTCGGGGTGATGTCGAAAGCGTGGTGAGCGTTGGCAAGTTCGGCGTGGGCCACGGTGGGAGCCCCGGCCACGTGTAACGCCGCGCAGAAGGCCCGCGCCTGGCTACTGGGAACCAATTCGTCCTTCTCGCCGTGCAGCACGAAGAACGGCGGCGCGTCCCTATGCACGTATGAGATCGGTGACGCCGCCTTGAACCGCTCTGGCTGGTCGGCGTAGCGGGCCTTCAAAACGAAGTGCTCGAGGAACGGCAGCATTAGTTCGTGCATGTTCTCGAAGTCGGTGAAGTCGTACACGCCGTAATACGGGGCAACCGCTTGAAGGGTCGTGTCGGCGTCTTCGAATCCGGGCTGGAACTCCGGATCGTTCGGGGTGAGCGCGGCCAGCGAAGCCAGGTGCCCACCCGCGGAACCGCCGGTGATCGCAATGAAGTCGGGATCGCCGCCATAGTCGGCGATGTTCTCCCGGACCCACGCGATGGCCCTCTTCACGTCGACGAGGTGCGCGGGAAAGGTGCGGCGCGGGCTCTTGCTGTAATCGATCGAGACGCAGATCCAGCCGTGTTCGACCATTCGGCTCATCAGCGTGTACGCCTGACCGCGTTTGCCGTTGACGGCCCATGCCCCTCCCGGGACCTGTATCAGCACCGGCGCCCGGCACCCAGGCGCCAGGTCATGGCGCCGCCAGATGTCGAGCAGGTTGTCGCGTCCACCCGGACCGTAGGAGATGTCGGAGGTCTGCCCCGCGTACCGGCGGTGCGGCCCAGGCCTGCGCAACAGCCCGCTGCGGGGGGCGCACCCGGACTGCACGTAGGTCGGGTGGCGCACCTGCTCGCGGAAGTCCGGCCCGAAGGACTCCTCGAGCGCGGCGGTGAGGGCTTGATCTGCTCGCTGTGCGGCCCAGGTGTTGGCAACACGGCCGATGGACGGGTGCGACACCCGGGACAATGCATGCCCGGTCAATACGTGCGGGGGAAATTCCGTCAAAAGCCAGCCGGCGACCCAGCCCACTGCGAACGGTGAGCCGCGCAGCAACAGGGCGCCGGCTCGATAGGCGTCTCTGGCATCGGCCACCAGTCGCAGCGCCTGCGTGCCGGCCCACGAGCAGCGTGAAGTCAGGTTCATGGCCAGGCTCATAGCAACGCCACCCCTCGACGTCATGCACACGCCTCGTTGCGGTTAACGGCCCATTACCGGCCGATGTTGTACGTGTGTCGAGATTCACACCATAACCGATAATTGCGGCGGGGAAACGACCTTTCGCGCGCGGCGCGTTGCCGAAACCTGTCCTGAAACTGTCATTGGATAGACTGACCTGCACATTGCCTCCGTAGCTCAGGTGGATAGAGCAAGGGCCTTCTAATCCCTAGGTCGCACGTTCGAGTCGTGCCGGGGGCACCGGTCAGACGGCGTTTTCGGTCCTGCTGAAAATGCCGGTCATCGTTTATTCATCGTTTATGTCCGCCACGGCGCGATCCAGCAGGTCGGCGACCTGATTGTGCACCCGGCCCCAGGACATGTATCGGTCTTGGGTCATGGACACCTTGGCGTGCCCGAGATGGTCGGCACCGATCCGCGCGGAGAGTCCCGAGTCGTCGATGAGCGTTGCCACGGTCTTGCGAAAGCTGTGCGACGTCACGTCAGGCATCCCGAGCTTGTAGCGCACAGCGCGCCATGCGGTGTTGAAGTTTTCAGGGTCACGAAGCGTCCCGCTGCTGGATGCGAAGATCACTTGCTGTTGGCCGACGTACGGGCGCTTCCGACGGTCGTTGAGAACCGTGACGGCGAATGAAGGCAGCGGAACGGTGCGGCGCCCGGCGGCGGTTGGCGGTCCGATGCGCCGTGGACGGACTGCGGACGCCCGCCTTTCGAGTGGCGAGCCTTCGGCGGAGAGAGCGCGGGCGTTGGCCGTGTAAGCAGCCGCGGCTCGGCCATGGGCCGGCACGGGGGCGGGGCCAGCGTGGTCGGAGAAATCGGCACGCTCGGATGCCCCGGGTCTTCGGTGAGCACGACCGGATCCTTTCGGATTGGAAGAAGCCGGCCGGGTCAAATCAGAGCCAGCCGGTGCGGGCGGCAGCAACCGGCTCGGCAGGCGCCGGGGCCAATTCCCCGTCCCGCACGCCGTCGAGCATCCGTTTCACTACGGCGATAATCTCCGGGGCTGCCGCGGCGAGTCCGGCCTTGTCGGCTTTGGTGACCTCGTCGGCATTGACGCCTGCCCGGGCCAGCACGGCGGCCGGGTCGGTCAGCTGATCGGCCAGCCAGGACAGCGGGTCGGCTGACAGCTCAGCGACGAAGTGCCGGCGTCCGGGTTCCCAACCATCGAAACGGGGGTGGTGATGGGCCCGGTCCAGCGTCCCGGGCGGGCTCTCTGTGGAGCCGAAAAGGTCCACCCGCCACACCGGGCGGGTAAAGGCGATCGGGACACCAGCATAGATCGACCCCTGGGGCTCGCCCCGGTCGACGAGGCGAAGTTCCAGTCTGACTCCCCGTTCCGGGGTTTCCTGACCGGCGAGCGGGACCGGGTCGATGAAATACATGTCCCCGACGACTACACCCAGGGCTTCGAATCCGAACGCTGCGAACATCGCGTACCTTTCCCTATGCCTCCTCGAGTCCCTATGCCTCCTCGAGCGTAGACCGAGACGGTGGGCGTGGCGTACCCCTACCAAGGCGCGGTGGTCGTTACGTCCCACACGCCAGCACCTTTCACGGAATTGAGCAAAGATGTCACGCTTTGCCCTCTAGCGCGACAGGTTACGACAGCGTGCTAAGCGTTGTTGCCGTGCTCGGCAGCGACTACGCGAGCCCACGCTTCGCGAACGACCGTCGGGGCCTAGCCAGCGTCGACGTAGCGATCCGATTCTCACGACACTCTGGCCGACGCAATCAAGGATCGCGACCCGCATCTACCAAAGCCTTCGGTGGTACGTCCGGGACCACTCGTCGGACCACGACAAACAGCCGAAGATCGCCGTCGATAGTTTCCCCGTCATGCATACCGGCGAACAGTAATTCGCGTGTCGGAACGCGGAAATCACCTTCGCAGAGGGAGCATCACTTAATACGTCTTCTATCCGAGGAGTTGGCGACAATGACATCGGACGACTGGCAGCCGGTGGTGCGTGTCGGCGAACCGAAATTCATAGCGGGCATCGGGGGCAGGATCAAAGTCGAACTGAAGACCAAAGGGTGGCTAAGCCGTGACTGGCGCGGCTACTTCGGGTCGCAGATATCGCAGCAACAACTCGATGCTAGATACTCTTCGTTTCCCTGCTGGGACGAAGTCCAGCAGATCGAGGGCTCTTGCGCCTACGACAACGCGGAGCGCTATATCGAAATGATCGATGCCGCAATCCACCACGCGAACACCAAGTTCCAGAATGAGGCCCTGCCGAGGGTAGTTCTCCGCGGAACACAGAGGGACCGGGGTCCGTGCACGGTGAGGGATCGCCAGGCAGCGCTCGATGACCTCGCGAAAAAGTTGGCGAAACCCGAGTTCGGGTCAATACAAAACCACCCGAGACGCCGACCGAACTCACCGCAACCATTGTCGCAGTCTGGCGGACGACAATCCCATCAAGGGCCATACCAACTCCAGTCGAGGATTTAGGCGACAACATCACACGGTTCCTCATGAATTTTCGTGTTTCGCACGACCTTGACGCCGAAGACAACGACAAGTCGCCACCAGGGTTCGGGTCAGCGGCGGCGGCCACCGCATACTGCTCCGCGGCCTGGCGAGCTGCATACTCCGTACCCATCACCTGCACGACCCGATCCCCGTGGATATCGGTGTACTGGATGGCCCACACCTCGGACGGAAGCTCGTAAAACACCTATTCCGGATGATCCATTGCGGTCCTCCCCCACTCCAGAAATCGCCCGCACGAGGCTCGCGAGCGTGCATACCCGATAGCGATACCCGGTATGAAGGGAGGCTAGTGACAAAGTTGCCTTGCGGTTTCCTGTGATCGCGTAACCCACGCTCGCACCGGCCAACGCCACTTAAGGGCCCGCGAAGTACCCTTACCTCGCCCATGACGTCGCAGCCGGTAGCACAGCAATCGGCGGGCCTCGTCCGGAGCCTTGCCAACCGAAACCGCGGAGGTGCCCGATGGCCCGATCCGACCTCGTCTTGTTCACCGTCGACAACCACGTCGCCCTCATCACCGTCAACGACCCCGATCGGCGCAACGCGGTAACCGCTGAGATGTCGGCACGTCTGCGCGACGCCGTGGGGCGGGCCGAAACCGATCCCGACGTGCACGCCGTGGTGGTCACCGGGGCCGGTAAGGCCTTTTGCGCCGGCGCCGACCTCAGCGCCCTGGGCGCCGCGGGCGACGGAGCGGGGGAGACGGGTCTGCGGCAGCTCTACGACGGCTTCATGGCGATCGGTAATTGTCGGCTGCCCACCGTCGCCGCGGTCAACGGCGCCGCTGTCGGCGCGGGCCTGAATCTGGCGCTGGCCACCGACGTGCGCATCGCCGGGCCAGCCGCCTTGTTCGACGCCCGTTTCCAGAAGCTGGGCCTACATCCCGGTGGGGGTGCGACCTGGATGCTGCAGCGGGCGGTGGGCCCGCAGGTCGCCCGCGCGGCCCTGCTGTTCGGCATGCGCTTCGACGCCGAATCCGCCGTGCACCATGGCTTGGCGCTCACCGTTTCCGACGATCCGGTCGCCGCGGCGCTGGAGCTGGCCGCAGGGCCCGCGGCGGCTCCGCGCGAAGTGGTGCTGGCGACGAAAGCCACCATGCGCTCCACCGTCAGCCCAGGGTCACTGGACAATGAGCAACACGACTTCGCCATGCGCACAGAGCTTGGGCCGCAGGCGCGCTCCATCCAGTCGCCGGAATTCGCAGCGCGATTGGCCGCCGCGCGACGCCGGTAGCGTTCTCGCACCAGGCTCTACCCTCCGCCGCCGCGGACCGCGACACATACACCACGCACACGACACGCCGGGCGGTGTCGCCGTAGTTAAAGTTTCGGCGAGCATGACGGCCCGACTATAGATCCAACAACGCGGTCTCGGGCGACTCGATCAACTCCCTCGGCCCGCAGACGAATTGGGCCGCTTGTGCACCATCGGCGATGCGGTGATCGAACACGCAGGTCAGCGTCATCGTCGGGCGCACCACCACCTCATCGCCAACCACCGCCGGCCGCGGCTTGATCATTCCCATGCCGAGGATGGCCGCTTCGGGATGGTTGATCACCGGCACGCCGTCGTCTACACCCAGCACCCCGAAGTTCGACACGGTGAACGTCGAGCCGCGCAGCTCAGCGGGGGTCAGAGTGCCCTCGCGCGCGCCGGTGATCAATTCAGCTGTCCGGCAAGCTAGTTCGCGAGTTGATTTGTCCTGGGCATCGGTGATCACCGGAACGAGCAGCCCACGTTTTGTGGCCACGCCGAACCCCAGGTGCACACGACGATCGACGCGTACCTGCGGGCCCTCGAAGGAGTCAACCCAGGTGGAGTTGAAGATGGCATTGTGGCGCAACGCGATAATCAGTAACCGCAGCGTCAGAACGAACGGCGTTATCTTCTGATCCGCCGAACGGAACCGGTCGGACAGGCGCAACAATTCGGTGCAATCAACCACAACACTGACTTTCGCGGCCGGAATCTCCGTGTGCGACAACGTCATTTTTTCCGCCATCCGGGCCTGGACACCCCGGACGGGTCGAACGTCAGCCCCGTTTCCGGACCCGTGGGCTGCCGCCAGCACGTCCGCGCGGGTGATCACCGCACCGGCGCTGCGCTGTAGCGAGCCGAGGTCGACCATCAGCTCCTTGGCCAACTTGCGCACATGAGGAGCGGCGAGCGGACGGCCGGTCCGCCGGCTGGCGTCGATTCCTGCGTCGGCGCCGTAACCGACCAGCGTGGGCACCGGCTCTTGAGGCGCCGGTACGTCCTCGTTCGGCGCCGCCGTGTCGATCCGGACCAGCACCGCTCCGACCTCGAGCACATCGCCTTCCGCGCCATGCGTTTCGACGATCCGCCCGGCGTACGGGCTGGGGATCTCCACCTCGGCCTTGGCGGTCTCCACCGAGCACAAAACCTGGTTGAGCTCCATGTCGTCGCCCACTGCGACGTTCCAGCGAGTAACCGTCACTTCTTCCAGTCCCTCGCCGAGATCGGGGACCCGGAACGACTTAACCCGCTCGTCGGCGCTCATGGCTGCTCCAAAGCGCGCTCGACGCAGTCCAGTAGCCGATCGGGGCCCGGTAACCACAGTCTCTCCAACCGGGCCGGCGGGTACGGGGTGTCAAAACCACAGGCGCGCAACACAGGCGCCTCCAGCTCGTAGAACAACTCCTCTTGAATGCGTGCGGCCAAACCGGCTCCATCAGTACGCCCGGAGGGGACCGGCGTCTTTAGCCGTCGGGGGATTCCGGGCAGGCGAACAGCGTCGGATCCGGTAGTTGTCGGTGTCGTTTCGTAAAGTGCGCGGTATGTCAGAGCGCCGGTTTCGCCGTACCTCGGAAGGGGTGTCGTCGCTGGGACTGCATGTGGTGTGGTGCCCGAAGTACCGTCGCAGGATTTTGGGCGGGCGGGTGGCCCGCCGGCTCAGCATGCTGTTGGAGCAGATCGCCGACGAACACGGTTGGCAGATCGTGGCCAACGAAGTGATGCCCGATCACGTGCACCTGTTCATGCGGGTCGGGCCGACCGACGCGCCAGCGTCGGTGGTGCGGGCGTTTAAGGGCCGCACCGCACGACGGCTGCGCCACGAGTTCCCGCACCTACGCAACCACGCGAAGGTGTTGTGGTCGCCGTCGTATTTTGCCGCGTCGGTCGGGTATGTGTCGGAGTCGACGGTGCGCCGTTACATCGAGCACCAGTGGGACGCCGTGATGGCGTCATGAGACGGGCGTACGTATTTCGCTTGTGGCCCACGGCGCGGCAGCATATCGCGTTGGCGGCGTGTGTGGAGTCGCACCGTGAGCTATACAACGCGGCGTTGCAGGAACGCCGGGATGCGTGGGCGCACAGCAAGGCCCGCATTTACTACCTGGATCAGTCGGCGCAGCTGACCGAGATCCGGGCGGTACGCCCGGATGTGGCGGTGTGGTCGTTTTCGAGTCAGCAGGCTACGTTGCGCCGACTCAATAAAGCGTTCGCTGGGTTCTTCCGGCGGGTCAAGACGGCCAAGCCCGGCGTCAATCCTGGGTATCCGCGGTTTAAGGGTTCGGCCCGGTTCGACAGTGTGGAGTGGCCGAAAGACGGTGACGGCGCCCGCTGGTTGCCCGAGACTAAGCGGGTGCACTTGCAGGGCATCGGCCAGGTCAAGGTCGAGCTGCACCGCCAGGTGGTGGGCCGAGTGAAGACGATCCAGATCAAACGGCAGGGACGGCGCTGGATGCTGGTGCTCTCCTGTGATGATGTCCCGACGAATCCGCTGCCGGTGACCGACCGACAGACCGGGATCGATGTCGGCATCGTTAGCTTCGCCATCACCAGCGACGGTGAACATGTCGACAATCCCCGCTGGGGCCGGCAAGCGGCGGATCGGTTGGCCACGGCGCAGCAGCGGCTGGCCCGCGCCAAGCGTCGTTCGAGGAATCGCACTCGCTGGCGGGAAACGGTCGCTGCCCGGCATCGCAAGATCGCCAACCAGCGTAAGGACTTTCACCACAAACAAGCCCGCGCCCTCGTCACGAAGTATGACCTTCTGGTGGTGGAGGATCTACAGATCGCCAACATGATGCGTCGGGCAAAGCCCGTCGTGGATCCAGAAAAACCGGGGCAGTTTTTGCCCAACAATGCCCGGGCGAAGTCCGGGCTCAATAGAAGTATCAGTGACGCTGGCTGGGGTCAGTTCGTCTCGATTCTGCGCGCCAAAGCGGAAGAAGCTGGGCGCACCTGGATCGAGGTCGACCCCCGGCACACGTCGGATGGCTGTGAGAAATGCGGGTATGCAGCCGCCGAAAACCGCGTCACCCAAGCGGCGTTCGAATGCCAGCGATGCTCTCATCGCGCCCCTGCGGACGAGCATGCCGCACGCAACATCCTGCGGGCCGGACTGGCCCTTCACACCGAAGCGGCGTGAAAAGAAGCCGGCGGCTTCCAGCCGTCGGAGAAGTCACATCCCAGGCTGCGCGGCCCCTCGTGCATCACCACGCAGCGTCCGGTGCGATGGATCGACGCGGCCAGGGTGTCGAAGTCCAACGGGACCAGTGACCGCAGATCGATGATCTCCGGGCTCCAGCCCCGTTGCCGCTGCACCTCTTCGGCGGCGCTAACCGCGGTGCTGACCAAGCTGCCATAGGTCACGACGGTCGCATCGGTGCCGGGCCGGCGCACCATCGCCTGCCCGATGGGCGGTTCGGGCCGGTTGGCGTGGACCGGATCCGGCGACGTCGACAGTGCGAAGGGTCCGCGAGAAACGGAGACCGTCAGCAACCATCAGCCGGAGGCTGCCTCGCCCGCCCTCCGCAGCATCATTTCCGCGTGCTTGAGCACCGGCGAGTCGACCATCTGCCCTTCGAACGCGAACACTCCGCGTTCGGTCTGCGCCGCCGCCAATACCCTTCGCGCCCAGTCGAGCTTCTCCTCGCTGGGGCGATAGGCCTCGCGCACCACCGGGATCTGGGTCGGGTGGATGCAGACGGTCCCGTCGAAACCCACTGCCACGGCGTCGTTGGCTTCCACCTGCAAGCCTTCGATGTCGCGGATATCCAAATGCACCGCATCGAGCGCGATCCGGCCTAACGCAGATGCCGCCAGCAGCGTCGTCGACCGTACGTGCCGGGCAACGTCCCGGTAGGTGCCGTCGGCCTGCCGGCTGGAACTGCCGCCAAGGGCGGCGACCAGGTCCTCGGCACCCCACATCATTGCGACGGTGCGCTGGGCCGCAGCGATTTCGGTGGCGAACACCGCACCGCGCGGGGTCTCGATCAGCGCGATGACATCACGTGGCGCCAGCGCGGTCACCTGCGCGGCGGATTCGGTCTTCGAAAGCATCACCGTCGTGTAGGCGGTATCGGCCAGGGCATCCAGGTCGCGAGCATGCTCGTCGGTACCGGCCGCGTTGATCCGCACCACGGTGCGCTCGGGGTCCAGCGGGGTCTCCCGAAGCGCCTTGCGGGCGGCGGGCTTATCCGCTTTGGCCACGCCATCCTCGAGGTCGAGAATCACCACATCGGCGGCAGCGGCGGCCTTCGCAAAACGCTCGGGACGGTCGGCCGGGCAAAACAGCCAAGCCGGACCGGCCGCGCGCAAGTTCATCGGGGTTCCTCCTCTGGCCGCTTCTGAACCAACGTGGTGCGCACCGCCCTCGCAATGACCTCGCCGTGCTGGTTGCGCCCGGTGTGCTCGAGGGTGACGATGCCTTCGCCGGGCCGGCTCTTCGACTCACGCTTGCCGGTACAAACGGTCTCCGCGTACAAGGTGTCGCCGTGAAAGACCGGCTTGGGAAACGACACCTCGGAAAAGCCCAGGTTGGCCACGATGGTGCCCAGGGTCAGCTGCGATACCGACAGCCCGACCAGCGTCGAGAGGGTGAACATGGAATTCACCAGGCGCTCGCCCCGAAATCCCGGTTGCTCGGCGGACCAGGCCGCATCGAGGTGCAGCGACTGGGTGTTCATCGTCAGCGTGGTGAACAAGACGTTGTCGGCTTCGGTGACCGTGCGGCCGGGCCGGTGCAGGTAGGTCGTGCCGATCTCGAACTCCTCAAACCACAAGCCCCGCTGAATGATTGACTTGCCGCTCGGCTCCCCCGTACTCACTGCAGCCCCAGCGATCGCGCGATGAGCATCAATTGCACCTCGGTGGTGCCCTCACCGATCTCGAGGATCTTGCTGTCACGGTAGTGACGCGCCACCGGGTACTCGTTCATAAAGCCGTATCCGCCGTGGATCTGGGTGGCGTCACGGGCGTTGTCCATGGCCGCCTCTGAGGCGATCATCTTCGCGATCGCTGCCTCCTTCTTGAACGGCTTGCCGGCCAACATTTTTGCGGCCGCTTCGTAATACGCCGTGCGGGCGACGTGTGCACGTGCCTCCATCCGCGCGATCTTGAAGCTGATCGCCTGGTAGGAGGCTATCGGCTGGCCGAACGACTGACGTTCCTTGGCGTACTTGACACTCTCGTCGACGCAGCCCTGCGCGGCCCCGGTCGCCAGCGCTGCGATCGCGATGCGGCCCTCGTCCAGGATGGACAAGAAGTTCGCGTAGCCGGTCCCGCGGGCGCCCAGCAGGTTCTCCTCTGGCACGCGGGCATCGGCGAAGGTCAGCGGGTGCGTGTCCGACGCGTTCCACCCGACCTTGTTATACACCGGTTCGACGGTGAATCCCGCTGTGCCGCTGGGCACAATAATCGTCGAAATCTCTTTCTTGCCGTCGGCGGCGGTTCCGGTGACCGCGGTCACGGTGACGAGCGAGGTGATGTCGGTGCCCGAGTTGGTGATAAATTGCTTGGTGCCGTTGATCACCCACTCGCCATCGTCGAGTTTGGCCGTGGTGCGGGTGGCGCCGGCGTCGGAGCCGGCGCCCGGCTCCGTGAGCCCGAAGCCGGCCAGCGCCCGACCGGCCGTGAGGTCCGGCAACCACTTGCGCTTCTGCTCCTCGGTGCCGAACCGGTAGATCGGCATCGCACCGAGGCTCACCCCGGCCTCCAGCGTGATCGCCACCGACTGGTCGACCTTGCCGAGTTCCTCCAGTGCCAGCGACAAGGCAAAATAGTCACCACCCATGCCGCCGTACTCCTCCAGGAACGGCAGGCCGAACAGCCCCATTTCGCCCATCTTGGCTACGACTTCATACGGGAAGCTGTGCTCCTCATCGTGTTTGGCCGACACCGGCGCGACCACGGTGCGCGCGAACTCGCCGACGGTGTGGCGAAGATCCTCGTATTCCTTGGGCAACGTCCCTGCCGTGATAGATGTCGTCATCATTGGTCCTTGCTCTGGTTCTTGTCTGCGTCTGTCTCGGACTCATCGGGGATCAGCCGGGCCAGTACCTGGTCAACCGTCACCTGATCGCCGACGGACACCAGCACCTCCGCTCGTCCCGAAATCGGTGCGGCCAGTGAATGTTCCATCTTCATCGCCTCCACAACCACGACCACATCGCCCTCGGACACCTCGGCGCCGGAGGTCACCTGGACGGCGATCACGCTACCGGGCATCGGGCTGACGATCTCCGCCTGCCGCGCGCCGGCCGCGCGGTGAATCTTATGTTCTTCGGCCTCGCGCAGGTGCCACGTTCCCCGCTCGTCGGCGATCCACAGGTGCCGGTCGTCCTCGGCACATCGGTATCCACGGCGCAGCCCGTCCAGCGTAACGCTCATCTCTGAACTGTCGAGTTGCATGCTCGCGGAACGGATCTCACCGTCGCCTACTTGCACACGCGCGGCTTCGGGCGGCCCCCATACCGACACCGTCTCGCTGCGCAGCGGGGTGTGCATCTCGGTGCGGACCGGCGCTGCGCCACCGCCGACCCGCCATCCGGTCGGCACGGACCACGGGTTGCCCGAGGCCCGAAGGGCCCTGAGAGACAACGCCCACTGACGGTAAAGTCCGCCGGCGGCAAGCACGTCGTCGGGCGCCGGCAGCGGCGCGAAGTCCGCCACCCGCTCGTCCAGCAGCGCGGTGTCCAGGTCACCGGCACGCACCCGCCCGTCGGCCAGCAGGAACCGGAGGAATTCGATATTGGTCTGCACGCCCAGGACCGCGGTGTGCGCCAATGCCCGGTCGAGTTTCACGAGCACCTCATCGCGGTCGGTGCCATAGGCGACCACTTTGCTCAGCATCGGGTCGTAGTCGCTGCCGACCACAGTGCCGGCCAGCAGCGACGAGTCGACCCGCACGCCGGCACCAGACGGCTCGAAGACCTGCAGCACCCGACCGCCGGTGGGCAGAAATCCTCGTGCCGGATCCTCCGCGTACACCCGGGCCTCGATCGCGTGCCCGCGCAGTTCGATGTCATCCTGCGCGAAGACCAGCTTCTCGCCGGCGGCCACCCGTAGCTGCCACTCCACCAGGTCCAGCCCGGTAACCGCTTCGGTGACCGGATGTTCCACCTGCAACCGGGTGTTCATCTCCATGAAGAAGAACTCGTCCGGACGGTCGGCGGAGACGATGAACTCCACCGTGCCCGCGCCGACGTAATCGACGCTGCGGGCGGTGTTGCACGCCGCCGCCCCGATCCGTGCACGTGTCGCAGGATCAAGCAGCGGAGAGGGCGCCTCTTCGATGACCTTTTGATGGCGCCGCTGCAGGCTGCACTCGCGCTCGCCGAGATGCACCACGTTGCCGTGGGTGTCGGCGAGCACCTGCACCTCGATATGTCTGGGCCGCAACATGAATCGCTCGAGAAATAGCGTGTCATCACCGAACGACGAGGCGGCCTCCCGTCGGGCGCCCACCAGCGCATCGGGCAACCGGGCCGGGTCTTCCACCAGCCGCATGCCCTTGCCGCCGCCGCCCGCCGACGGCTTGATCAACACCGGGTAACCGACCTCGTCGGCCGCCACCACCAGCTCGTCGTCGGTCAGCCCCGGCTTCGCCACACCGGGCACCACCGGCACGTCGAAGGCGGCGACGGCGTTCTTGGCGGTGATCTTGTCGCCCATCACCTGTATCGCTCGTGCCGGCGGCCCCAAGAAAACCACGCCGGCGCGTTCGCAGGCGGCAGCGAAATCGGCGTTCTCCGAGAGGAACCCATAGCCCGGGTGGATCGCCTGAGATCCGGTCCGTGTCGCCGCATCGAGCACCTTGCCGATATCGAGGTAGCTCTTTCGCGCCGCAGCGGGTCCCAGCCGGACGGCTTCGTCAGCCTCGAGCACATGCCGCGCGCCGGCGTCGGGGTCGCTATAGACGGCGACCGACCGGATCCCCAGCCGGCGCAAGGTCCGGATCACCCGCACCGCGATCTCGCCGCGATTGGCCACTAATACGGTGTCGAACATGGTCATCACATCCGGAAGACGCCGTAGGAGACCGGTTCCAACGGCGCGTGCGCGCACACCGAAAGAGCCAGTCCAAGAACTGTTCTGGTGTCGGCCGGGTCGATAATGCCATCGTCCCACAGGCGGGCCGTCGAATAGTACGGGTTGCCCTGATCCTCGTATTGCGTGCGGATCGGTGCCTTGAACGCCTCTTCCTCGTCGGCCGACCACGGTGTGCCCGCCGCGGTGAGCTGCTCACCGCGCACCGTTGCCAGTACCGACGCGGCCTGCTCGCCGCCCATCACCGAGATCCGCGCATTGGGCCACATCCACAGGAAGCGCGGCGAGTATGCCCGCCCGCACATCGAATAGTTGCCCGCGCCGTAGGATCCGCCGATCACGACGGTGAGCTTGGGCACCCGGGCGCAGGCCACAGCAGTGACCATCTTGGCGCCATGCTTGGCGATACCGCCGGCCTCGTAGTCACGGCCAACCATGAAGCCGGCGATGTTTTGCAAAAACAGCAGCGGAATCTTGCGCTTGTCGCACAGTTCGATGAAATGTGCTCCCTTGAGAGCGGATTCGCCGAACAGCACACCGTTGTTTGCGACGATCCCGACGGGATGGCCGTGGATGCGCGCGAACGCAGTCACCAGCGTCTTGCCGTAGTTGGCCTTGAATTCACTGAATTCGCCGCCGTCGACCAGTCGCACGATGACCTCGTGCACGTCGTAGGGCACGCGCGGATCCGGCGGCACGACATCGTAGAGCTCGGTCTGTGCGTGCTTGGGCTCGACCGAGGGCTGCACCTCCCATTGGCTGGGCTCACGCGGGGCGAAGGTGGCCGCGATCGCGCGGACGATCCGCAGCGCGTGCTCGTCGTCGTCGGCGAGGTGATCGGTGACACCGGAGACCCGCGAGTGCAGGTCGCCGCCGCCGAGTTCTTCAGCCGAGACGATCTCTCCGGTGGCCGCCTTGACCAATGGCGGACCGCCAAGAAAGATCGTGCCCTGCTCGCGGACGATGACGGCCTCGTCGCTCATGGCCGGCACATAGGCGCCGCCCGCCGTACATGAGCCGAGTACGGCCGCCACCTGCGGAATTCCCTGGGCGCTCATAGTCGCCTGGTTGTAGAAGATCCGCCCGAAGTGCTCGCGATCGGGAAACACCTCGTCTTGGCGCGGCAGGAACGCGCCGCCGGAGTCGACCAGGTAGATGCAGGGCAGCCGATTGTGCAGCGCGACTTCCTGCGCGCGCAGGTGCTTTTTGACCGTCATCGGGTAGTACGTGCCGCCCTTGACCGTCGCGTCGTTGGCGACGATCACGCACTCGCGTCCCGATACCCGGCCGATGCCGGTGATGATCCCGGCTCCCGGGGACTCGTCACCGTACATGCCATTGGCGGCCAGCGGGGTCAGCTCCAAAAACGGGCTGCCCGGATCGAGCACTCGATCCACGCGTTCGCGCGGCAACAACTTGCCCCGGCTGACGTGGCGCTGGCGCGCACGTTCATTGCCGCCCAAGGCCGCGGCCGCGAGCTTGGCGTTCAATTCACCGACCAGCCGGCGGTGCTCACCGGCGAACGATGGTGCGGCCGTTGCGGTCGTCACTGCGCGGCCACTCGAATCGTAAGGGGCGGTTGGGTCTTCGCGACGACCTCCTCGACCGACACGTCGGGAGCCGTCTCGACCAGGTGCAGGCCCTCGTCGCAGACATCGATGACCGCGAGCTCCGTGACGATACGGTTCACGCAGCCGACGCCGGTCAGCGGCAACGTGCACCGCTCAAGGATCTTCGGGCTGCCGTCCTTGGCGGCGTGCTCCATCATCACGATCACTTTGCGGGCGCCGTGCACCAGGTCCATCGCGCCGCCCATGCCCTTAACCATCTTGCCGGGAATCGTCCAGTTAGCCAGGTCTCCGGTGGCCGAGACCTGCATGGCCCCCAACACCGCAACGTCCAGGTGTCCGCCACGGATGATTCCGAATGAGGTCGAGGAGCAGAAGAACGCCGCCCCCGGCAGCGTGGTCACCGTTTCCTTGCCCGCGTTGATCAGGTCAGGGTCAAGTTGCTCGCGCCGAGGGTACGGGCCGACGCCGAGGATGCCGTTCTCCGAATGCAGGACTACGTGGATGCCCTCGGGGATGTGGTTGGGGATCAGGGTGGGCATCCCGATGCCCAGGTTGACGTACTGGCCGTCTTCGAACTCCGCTGCTACGCGCGCCGCCATCTCATCTCTGCTCCAGCTCATTGCCGCACTGTCTCCTTCTCGATCAGCTTGGCGGGATTGGGCACGTGCACGACCCGCTGTACGAAGACACCGGGGGTGTGCACCGCCGCGGGGTCGATTTCTCCGGGCTCGACGAGGTGTTCGACCTCAGCGATCGTGATCCCTCCCGCCCCGGCGCAGTCCGCGTTGAAGTTGCCGGCTGCCTCGCGGTACACCAGGTTGCCGTGCCGGTCGCCCTTCCAGGCGTGTACCAGTGCGAAGTCGGTGCGGATCGCCCGCTCGAGAACGTAGGTGACACCGTCGAACTCGCGGGTCTCCTTGGGGGGCGACACCACCGCCACCGCGCCTGATGGGTCGTAGCGCCAGGGCAACCCGCCGTTGGCGACTTCGGTGCCGACTCCGGCCGGTGTGTAGAAGCCCGGTATGCCCATGCCGCCGGCGCGTAGCCGCTCCGCCAGCGTGCCCTGCGGGTTGAGCTCCACCTCGAGTTCACCGGAAAGGAACTGGCGGGCGAACTCCTTGTTCTCGCCTACGTAGGACGCGGTGGTCCGGCGAATTCGCTTGTGCTGCAATAGCAATCCAAGCCCGACGCCGTCAATGCCGCAATTGTTGGACACCGTCTCGAGATCACTGACGCCGCTGTCGACCAGCGCGGCGATCAGTGCTTCGGGGACGCCGCAGACCCCGAATCCCCCAACCGCCAGGGACGACCCGTCGGTTATGTCCGCAACCGCCTCGGCAGCGGTAGCCACCAATTTGTCCATTACTGCAGCAGCCTCCTTGCTGTCGGGCGGTCCCGGCCCGGGCGCAATGCCAGGCCGTACAAGACTTTCAGTTAATGCTCATTAACTGGGGGGAGAATACCACCGTCCACGCCGCCGCGTCCAGGGAAGTCGGCCGCCAGCGTCCACTCTGCATCGCCGACGCCGTAGCACGAGTTAATGGCCAATAACTCGTGCTACGTTAGTGGCGATTAACCCAACCGACGAGCTGTGGACGGAGGCCCGTCATGACAACGTCCGCCTCCGACAGCCAACACCGCCATCCTGACGCCCCCAATCGTCGAAGCCAGTTGAAATCCGACCGGCGCTTGCAGCTGCTGTCGGCCGCTGAGCGGCTGTTCGCCGAGCGCGGATTCCTCGCGGTGCGACTGGAAGACATAGGCGCTGCCGCCGGTGTCAGCGGTCCGGCCATCTACCGGCACTTCCCCAACAAGGAATCACTGCTGGTCGAGCTGCTCGTAGGAATCAGCGCCCGGCTGCTCGCCGGCGCCCGCGAAGTGAGGGCCCGCAGCTCCGACGCAGCCGCAGCGCTGGACGGCCTCATCGACTTTCACCTCGACTTTGTGCTGGGCGAACCTGACCTGATCCGCATCCAGGACCGCGACCTTACGCACTTGCCCGCGGCGGCCGAAAAGCAAGTACGCAAAGCGCAGCGGCAATACGTTGAGGTCTGGGTCGGCGCGCTGCGCGAGCTGAACCCCGAGCTGGCCGAGGCCGATGCCCGGCTGACGGCGCACGCGGTATTCGGCCTGCTGAATTCGACACCGCACAGCATGAAATCCGTCGACAATTCGCGGACCAAGTCCGCTCGCGCGGCCCGGTCCCGCGCCGTCATGCGGGCAATGACCCTCGCCGCACTCACAGCCGGGAGTCGGTGCCCCTGAGCAGCCCGCCGTCAGGTGAGCCGCCGCTCGGGCGCCCGGGCCAGGTACCCTGCAAACCATGAGGTGGACATGAACGATTCACGTCCAACCGAGCGGCTTAGTCCCCCTCTAGCGGGCTCGGGGCCGCAGGGCCCCTGGTACCCGCCGCCCGTGGACCCGGCATACGCCGACCAAGCGCCCTACGCGCCTACCTACGGCGGGCAAATTCCGCCATGGGCGCCGACCCCGAACGAAACCAACACGACACAACAGCTGCCGGCGTACTGGCAGCAAGATCTTCCTCCGTCGGGCGAACTTCCCCCAGCACCCCCGCCGCCGGGAGGTCCCAGATCCCCGCGATGGTTGTGGATCACCGCCGGCGCGGCGGTGCTGCTGGTCGTCGCTCTGGTGATCGCGCTGATACTCGCGAACGACGCGATCAAGACACAGACTGCCGTCCCGCCGTTGCCCGCCATGCCGGAGCCGAGTTCTGCAACCCCAACCCCCTCGACACGTACGACCCCCTCACCGATCCCGGCGCCGGTGCCGCCGACCAGCGGCTCCCAAACACCCACCGCGACGACCGGGCCGGCTGCGATGCAAGACGTTGTCTACAAGGTCAGTGGCGAAGGTCGCGCAATCAGCATCATGTACATCGATACCGGCGACCTCATACAGACCGAATTCAACGTCGCGCTGCCATGGAGCAAGCAGGTCAGCCTGTCGAAGTCGGCCGTCCACCCGGCAAACGTCACGATCGTCAACATCGGTCACAATGTCACCTGCTCGGTCACCGTCGACGGAGTTCAGAGGGCCAAGCGAGTCGGGGTGGGTCTGACGATTTGCGACACCAGAGGCTAAGCCGTCTACGACAGTTCTGCTGCGGCGGCGGCGCGCACCGGAACACGGACCACCAGCATCGCCAGCAGTCCGGCGGCCAGCACCAGCGAGATTCCGCCGAGGCCGGCGCGTACGACACCGAATCCGTCGACGAACACGGAGAAGAGCCACGGCGCCACGAACGACACCGCCCGTCCCGTCATCGTGTACAGGCCGAACGCGACCCCTTCCCTGCCGTGCTTTGCCATCTGCAGCAGCAGGGCGCGTGCCGTCGACTGCGACGGCCCGATGAACAGGCACAGCAGCAGTCCGCACACCCAGAAGGCGGTCGGACCGGATAGCACCATCAGCGTGAGCGCCGTGACGAGGATCGCGATTAGCGACCCCACGATGACGGGTTTGGATCCGACCCGATGGTCGACGAAACCACCCAGCACCGCCCCTACTGCGGCCACCACGCTGGCCACCACACCGAATACCAGCACGTTGGCCTGCGAGATGCCGTACACGTTGACACCCAGCACCGCGCCGAAGGCGAAAATCGCCGCCAGCCCGTCCCGGAAGAGCGCGCTGGCGAACAGGAAGTAGACCAGGTTGCGGTCGCGCCGCCATTCCGCGGAGACCTCCGTCCACAGCTTGCGGTAGCCACCCAGCATGCTCGTCGGCTGGTACACCTCCCCGGAGTCGGGTAGCCGGTGTGCGACCAACAGCAGCGGTAGAGCCAACAGCGCCAGAAACGCCGCGGCCACCAACATCGCCTCCCGGACGTAGAGCCCATCCTGAAGAGGCACCCTCAGCGCCCCACGCGTTGCATTCGGGCCGGAGCCGGATCCAGAAATGAATCCCGTATAAATCAACAGCAGCAGCAAGACGCTGCCGACATAACCCGATGCCCAGCCCAACCCCGAAATCCGGCCAGCGGTCTGCGGCGTTGAAAGCTGGCGCAGCATCGCGTTATACGGGACGCTGGCCAGGTCGCCGCATGCCGCCGTCGCCCCCAGCAGCACCAGCCCTGCCCACAGGTAGCTGGGACGATCGCGGATGAAGAACATCGCGCAGGTCAGCGTCACGGCCAGGCCGGTCAACACGCTCAGGGCCACCCGCCTGCGATGCGGCGACTCCACCCACACACCGACGGCCGGCGCCAACAGCGCGACGGTCAACCCGGCGATGGCCCCCGCACGACCCAACCAACTCGCCGGCGTGGTACCGCTGGATATGCCCACCCCCACACTGCTGGTCAGGTAGACGGTGAACACAAAGGTCGCCACGATCGCGTTCAGACCGGTGGATCCGCAGTCCCATAACGCCCACGCCACAACCCGAGACGGCACGGGTGCGACGGACCGCGACACCGGCTGACTCATGTCCGGCACTCTATGTGTTGGGCAGACGACCCGCCGCGCCCGGCTACGCCGCGCTCGCGATCGCTGCAAATGTATTGGGCAGACGACCCGCCGCGCCCGGCTACGCTGCGCTCGCGATCGCTGCCAATTTGTTCGGCACACGACCCGCGGCGCCCGGCTACGCCGCGCTCGCGATCGCTGCCTGACTACGATTGGGCTCATGCCGATACCAGCTCCCAGCCCCGACGCGCGTGCCGTTGTCACCGGAGCTTCGCAAAACATCGGCGAAGCGCTGGCCACCGAACTTGCCGCGCGCGGACACAGTCTGATAATTACCGCGCGACGCGAGGAACTGCTCAACAACCTAGCCGCCCGACTGGCCGACAAGTATCGCGTCGCCGTCGAGGTACGACCCGCCGATCTGGCCGACCCGGAGGAACGGGCGAAACTGTGCGACGAACTGGCCGCCCGTCCTATCTCGATCCTGTGCGCCAACGCGGGTACCGCGACCTTCGGTCCGGTCGCATCGCTCGATCCGGCGGGCGAAAAGGCTCAGGTGCAACTGAATGTCTTAGCGGTGCATGACCTTACGTTGGCGGTGCTGCCGGGCATGATCGAACGCAAGGCCGGCGGCATACTGATTTCTGGTTCAGCAGCCGGCAATTCGCCGATTCCCTACAACGCAACCTATGCGGCCAGCAAGGCGTTCGTGAATACCTTCAGCGAATCGTTGCGCGGTGAACTTCGCGGCTCGGGCGTGCACGTCACACTGCTGGCACCAGGCCCGGTGCGTGCCGACCTACCGGATGACTCCGAAGCCTCGCTGGTCGAAAAGCTGGTGCCGGACTTCCTGTGGATCTCGACGGAGCACACCGCCCAACTATCCCTGGATGCGTTGGAGCGCAACAAGATGCGCGTTGTGCCGGGCTTGACGTCGAAAGCCATGTCGGTGGCGAGCCAGTATGCTCCACGCGCCGTCGTCGCGCCGATCGTGGGCAGCTTCTACAAAAAGCTCGGCGGGTAAACCGCTTTTCCAGCCGACCGGAGCGTCACCTCCGTCGGCGTCGACCCGTCCCGAAGATGCTGCGGGTGATCTCGCGTGCGGTTGTGTTGAGGACGCTTTTCACGGTCGGATTCTTCAGCAGCTCATCCAACCTGCCGGGGCCCTTCGGCTCAGCGGGAGCGGGCATCGGCGGCACCTCGATATCGTCCGGCCAGGGCAGCGGGTCGTATTTCCCCCGCGGCGGCGCCTCCCGCGGCGGTGCCTCCCCCGGCGTCGGAGCGTCCTGCGGCGGCGGGGCTTCCTCCGCAGCGGCGTACTTCTCGCGCAGCATCTCGTATGCCGATGCCCGGTCGATCGTCAGGCCGTATTTGGACTGCAGCGGGCTGGCTTTGGCCGCCGCGGCGATCGCATCGGTGCCGATAGCGCCCATCAGCGACCGGGGTACCCGCATGCGCGTCCAGGCGACCGGAGTGGGCGCACCCTTCTCTGACAGCACGGTCACGATGGCCTCGCCGATTCCCAGCGACGTCAATGCCGATTCCAGTTCGTAGACATCGGTTTTCGGGTAGGTGCGGACGGTCTTGCTGAGCGCCTTTTGATCGTCGGGAGTGAACGCCCGCAAAGCGTGCTGGACTCGGGCGCCCAGCTGCGAGAGCACGTCGTTGGGCAGGTCCGTAGGCAACTGGGTGCAGAAGAACACCCCGACACCCTTGGACCGAATCAGCTTGACGGTTTGCTCGACTTGTTCCAGGAACGCCTTGGAGGCGTCAGTAAATAACAGGTGCGCCTCGTCGAAGAAGAAAACGAGTTTGGGCTTGTCGAGGTCACCCACCTCAGGCAGGAAGGTGAACAGGTCAGCCAGCACCCACATCAAAAACGTCGAGAACATCACCGGGCGCAACGACTGGCTGCTGAACTCGAGCAGCGAAATGATGCCGCGGCCCTGACTGTCGACGCGCAGCAGATCCTCCGGGTTGAGCTCAGGCTCGCCGAAGAAGGTATCGGCGCCCTCGGCTTCCAGATTGACCAAGGCTCGCAGGATGACACCGGCCGTCGTCGGCGACACTGCGCCAAGGGATTTCAACTCGATCTTGCCCTCGTCGCTGACCAGGTGACTGATGACCTCGCGCAAGTCCTTCAAATCCAGCAGCGGATAGCCCTTCTGGTCGGCCCAATGAAATATCAGCCCCAGGGTCGACTCCTGAGTCGCATTGAGCCCCAGAACTTTTGCCAGCAAAATAGGACCAAAGCTGGAAATGGTGGCACGCACCGGCACGCCGACTCCGCCCGTGCCCAGCGACAAAAACTCCACCGGGAACGCCGTCGGCGTCCAGTTGTCGCCGGTCTCTTTGGCTCGCGCGACGGTCTTGTCGTTGGCCTCTCCCGGTCGCGCCAGACCGGACAAGTCGCCCTTCACATCAGCCATCAGCACCGCAACACCGGCCCCGCTGAGCTGTTCGGCAATCAGTTGCAGCGTCTTGGTCTTGCCGGTTCCGGTTGCTCCGGCCACCAGACCGTGCCTGTTGATGGTGGCCAGCGGGATGCGAATCTGTGCCGTCGGGTCGGCCGCTCCGTCGACGACGACCGTGCCCAATTCCAGTGCCTGGCCGTCAACGGCGTAGCCGTTAGCGATCCGCTGCGCGGGTGTGGCCGCTGATTCGGTGCTCATCGTGCTGCGCCCCTCTCCCCCAGCTCTTCGGCATGCAGTTCGGCAACGCTCACACTACTTCTCCGGCGGAGGCGGGGCCGACGGCCAGCGCGGACGTCACCTGGGCCTAGTCTGGGCGCTGTGCCCGACGAATTGGTATGGATCGACTGCGAGATGACCGGGCTCGATGTGGGTTCGGACAAGTTGATCGAGATCGCAGCCCTCGTCACCGACGCCGATTTGAACATTCTCGGCGACGGAGTCGACGTGGTGATCCACGCCGACGACGGCGCGCTGTCGTCGATGATCGACGTGGTCGCCGAAATGCACTCGCGTTCGGGGCTGATCGACGAGGTGAAGGCATCCACTGTCGACCTGGCGACCGCCGAGGCGATGGTGCTGGACTACGTCGGCAAGCACGTCAAGCAACCCAAGACAGCGCCGCTGGCAGGCAATTCAATCGCCACCGATCGTGCGTTCATTGCCCGCGACATGCCCGCTCTGGACTCGTTTCTGCACTATCGGATGATCGATGTCAGCTCGATCAAGGAACTCTGCCGACGCTGGTACCCGCGGATTTACTTCGGTCAGCCGGTTAAGGGACTCGCCCACCGCGCACTGGCCGACATCCACGAATCCATCCGCGAACTGCAGTTCTACCGGCGGACCGCATTCGTCCCTCCGCCAGGGCCTTCTACCAGCGAAATCGAGGCGGTGGTCGCCGATCTTGAGGGCAGAAAGGACGCACCGGGACCAATCGATTCGGCCGCCGAGCCACCGACCGGCTAATATCGACGTCGCCGCTCGTTAGCCCCGTGGGCCGATCCGCGGCCATGGTGAGTGTAGTTCAGTTGGTAGAGCACCAGGTTGTGATCCTGGGGGTCGCGGGTTCGAGTCCCGTCACTCACCCCACAGGTCAGGGGGCACTTGTGCTCTCCGGCCTTTTCGGTTGCAGATCGCTTGCAACGCTATTGCACCCGTGAGCGGAAAGTAGTGAAGAGACAGCGGGCCGTGTCACCCAACCACCGCCGGCATTGCGGAAATGGTCCGGGATCCCGGATTACGCGCCTACTCTCCCTTCCCATGCAGGGAAAGAAAACGGCTATCGCAAGGGGTCGCGGTCGTCCTCGCGGGTTGCGGTGGGGCGAGCCACACAGCGACCGTAACTGTCACGTCGACACTGGAACCGCCAACTAAAACGGTGACGGTGACCTTCACCCCGCCACCCCCGCCCGGGCCCAAAACGACTATTGACACCAACGGTACGTATGTCGTCGGCACCGACATCGTGCCGGGCACCTATCGCACCAGCGGTGGCAGCGGGTGCTACTGGGCACGGCTAAGGAGCCTCGACACCGGCGACGTCATCGATAACAACGTCAGCGATGGCCCTCAGGTGGTCCAGATCTTGCCGAGTGATGCGGCGTTCGTGACCAGAGGTTGCGGAGCCTGGCAGAAGGCCGACTGACCGCGCCAACCGAATCCTCTCGACGACCCGACACCAGCTGGGGCGGAGGCGAACGGCCGTCGTTACTTGAATCCGGCGAGGGTGACTCGCAGCGCCTCGTCCATCTGAACGTCGATTGGTGGACTCGCGAGGGGGTCCGCGCTGAGCCAGGACGTGAGTACGAATTGGACTGTCGCCAAACTTGTATGGACCAGGAGCGCAGGGCGGGCATCGATAGTCGCATCGACGCCCATGCGGGTGGAGACGTGCTCGATGAATTTCTGGTGATCGTTGTCGCTGATCAGTGCTGATCTGGTCAGTAGGTGAGGCACAGTCGAGATGGCCCGGTACCAGGTGTCCAGGTCGAGAGCAGGTGCGTCCCTCGCGTATGTGACAAAAACCTGAATCAACGCCTCGGCGGCTGACTCATCTGCCGGGCGGGCGCTGTAGCCATCGACGACCTCGGCGAGCAATTGCTGCACCGGCTCGACAAGCAGACCGTCCTTGGTTGGCGCGTGCCGGAAATAGGTGCTGATGGAGACCCCGGCGGCGGCAGCGATGTCCTCGGTCGTCACGGCAGCAAATCCGCGTTCGGCGAAAAGTCGGTGTGCCGCCTGCCGGATCCGTAAGATCAACTCGGCGCGCCGTCGGTCCCGCAACGAATCGGTGTTTGCTGCGTTCATGCCATCACCCTCGGACACAATCTGGTATTCCGGCGCAATTGGGCCTTCCGGTGATGATCGTAGACGAGCGTCGCTACCCCATTGAAAGTGCCTATCAACTAGGCTAGCCTGTTACCGCGAACCCGACTGAGCTGTAGAGTCGCGGAACCAGATGACATCACCTAGGTGGGGTTCGCTCCACGGCGCCCGATTTCTTCTGCTCGGCACTCAGGACGTTAGCGGTGGGGGAGAGCGCCGATGAAGGCGGGTGCCGGTACGCGATGACCGGTGATATGTGTTTGCTGAAGGGACTGCCGGTCGCGCCGCGATGACCATACAACAACAACCCGCATTGCGGCGTGAAGACGCAGATGATGGCGTCAATGCTATCCAGGACTGGACCGTCGGGTACGTCAAACGTCACCCGCTGGCCTCGCTCACGACGGTAGGTGAACAGTTCGTTCTGGGCGTGCGCACCCTTCAGTACTTCTTCTTCGATCTCGCCACCGGCCGCTTCCAATGGCAAGAGTTCGTCCGACAGGGCGCCTTCATGGCCGGCACAGCCGTGTTGCCGACAATTCTGGTTTCACTGCCGATCGGCGTCACCTTGTCGGTCCAGTTCGCTTTGCTGGCCGGTCAGGTCGGTGCCACCTCACTTGCGGGCGCGGCCAGCGGACTCGCGGTCATTCGTCAGGGCGCGTCGCTAGTGGCCGCCATTCTCATGGCGTCGGCGGTCGGGTCGGCCATCACCGCCGACCTGGGTTCGCGGACCATGCGTGAAGAGACCGACGCCATGGAGGTGATGGGCGTATCGGTCATCCGCCGTCTGGTGGTACCTCGCTTCGCCGCTGCGATCATGATCGGCGTTGCACTCACCGGAGTCGTGTGCTTCGTCGGATTTTTTGCGAGCTACATGTTCAACGTGTACTTCCAGAACGGTGCGCCGGGCAGCTTCGTCGCGACTTTCGCGGCTTTCGCAACGACCGACGACATGATTCTGGCGCTGCTGAAGGCCATCATGTTCGGCGCCATCGTCGCCGTCGTGGCATGCCAGAAAGGCCTGTCCACCAAGGGCGGGCCGACGGGCGTCGCGAACTCGGTGAATGCGGCTGTCGTCGAAGCGATCCTGCTGCTGATGATCGTCAACGTCGCCGTCAGCCAGCTCTACGTCATGTTGTCGCCCAGGACGGGGCTGTGACATGACGGTCTCCGCCTACCTGCCACTGGCACCAATCGCGGGGCAACTGGTTCGGCTCTACCGCAGGGCCACCAAGCCGATCATTCGGCTCGGGCACCTCCTTGTCTTCTTCTTTCGGGCACTGGCCGGCGTGCCGATCGCTATGCGCCAATACCGCGGCGAGTTCCTGCGGCTGCTGTCGAACATCACCTGGGGTAACGGCTCGCTCGTGGTGGGTGGCGGTACCGCCGGCGTGGCTGTCGTGCTCGGTATGACTGTCGGTGTGCTCGTCGGCATCGAGGGCTACAACTTCCTCGACCTGCTCGGCCTGGGCCCGGCGACCGGCTTCATTTCGTCGTTGGTCAATACCCGCGAGTTAGCCCCGCTGATGGCCTCGCTGGCGTTTGCGATGCAGGGCGGTTGCCGGTTCACCGCGCAGTTGGGGTCGATGCGAATCGCCGAGGAGATCGACGCCATGGAATCGATCGCGATCCGCCCGATCCCGTTCCTGGTTACCACCCGCCTGGTTGCGTCGGTGATCGCGATGATCCCGCTGTATGCCGCGTGCCTGGCGATCGGCTATCTGTCCACCCAGGTGGTGGTGGGGATCAGCAGCGGCGGCTCCACTGGCTCCTACCTGCATTACTTCTCATTGATGCTGGCCGGTAAGGACATCGTCTATTCGTTGTTCAAGGCCATCATCTTCGTGTGGATCGCCTCGACGATTCAGTGCTACTACGGTTTCTACGCGACCGGCGGTCCCGAGGGTGTGGGTGTCGCCGCAGGACACGGCATGAGGGCCAGCATCACCGTTGTGATCATGGTGAACATGCTGCTCACCATGGCACTGTGGGGCATCGACGCCGGTGCAAGGTTCGGTGGCTAGGTTGATGGCTAAGCCCAATTCCTTTGAGCTGGACGGACGTGGCCCATCGGACCGACAGTTGCTCGGCTGCGGAGTGGCGGTTGTCGTGGTGGCGGCCCTGCTCACCGCGGCACTATTGGCCAAGTCGACGGGCCGACTCAACGACTACGTACGCGTGGTCGCCGATCTGGTCAACGTCGGCGACGGCCTTCCACAGAAATCCGACGTCAAGTATCACGGTGTGCTCGTCGGTATGGTCAACGGCGTTGTTCCCGCGGCCGACGGAAAACCCAACTACGTCCACATCGACCTCAAACCCGAATACGCCAAGTCGATCCCGGCCGGGGTGACCGCTCGAGTGGTCCCCAGCAACGTGTTCGCGGTGTCGTCGGTTCAGCTGGTGGGCCAACTGGTGAGAAAGGGCCCCGGAGCGGCTATCCGCGCAGGCGCCCACATCCCCGAAGACACCCGGCTGCCCACGGTGCTGTTTCAAACCACCGTCAGCAAGCTGCGCGACCTGCTTGCCGCCGCCGGACGCGGCAGAGAAGACAAATCGGTGGGAGTCGTAGCAGCGCTCGCGGCCGCCACCGACCATCGCCGTGTGACCCTGCTGAACGACGGGGCGCAGCTGAATCGCCTTCTTGATCAGCTCAATTCGATTGTCAGCACCGACGCCGGTCCGTCGACGGTTTCCGCGCTCATCGACGCGACCCGGGGGCTGCAGGCGACAGCGCCCGATCTTGTCGACGCGCTGCACCAAGCCGTTGAACCGATGCAGACCTTCGCCGAGACGCGCAGCCAATTGGCCGAGCTGCTCTCCGGCGCCAACAACACGGTGGGCACCACCCGCCAATCGTTCGGCAACCACATCGACCAGCTCATCAGGATCACCACCGATTTCACGCCGGTATTAGGTGTACTGGCGCAACAGTCCAACAACCTTCTGCCCGGAGCCATCAAGTTGGACAACCTGGCCAACAAGTTCATGGAAGAAGTCTGGATGCCGGATATCGACACCGGCAACATGCGAACGAACCTGTCGTTCACCCCCACCTACGACTACACGCGTGCTGACTGCCCCCATTACGGAGAGCTCAAAGGGCCCAGCTGTTTCACCGCGCCGCTGGTTCCGGTACGGCCCGACCTACCGGAAGTACTGCTGCCGCAGAACTATCAGCCGCCCAAGGATCTGGCGCCGCCACCGGGAACCATTGTCGGGACGAACGGTAACCTCGTCGCCGTCGGGCCGCCGCTGATCAACCCGAACCCCAATTTGGCCGATCCCAACCCGCCTCTGCCCGCGTGGCTTACTCCCTCGCCGCCGGTGCCGGGGAGCGCAAATCCTGATGACGCACACCGCCACCGCCACCGGCGCCACCGGCGCCGGGATCGGTCGCACCCTCGTCCTTCGGCGGCAATGTCGGACCCGTCGGCAGCCAGCAGGAGCGCAACACGCTGGCCGTGATCACCGGCCGGCCCCCCACCGTCGCCACCGAACTGCTACTGGGTCCGATCGCCCGCGGAACGACTGTGTCGCTGATCAATTCACCCTCGGCTGGGAGGCCCAAATGAAGTTTCGCGGCCCGCTCATCGGCCTTTCCCTCTTTATGATCGTCGCGCTGACGCTCACCTGGCTGGTGTACGTAAGCCTTCGACGCGACGTGGCCGGGAAGACGGTGCAGTACTCGGCGGTATTCACCGATGTGTACGGGCTTCGCGAGGGCGATGACGTCCGAATGGCCGGAGTGCGCGTGGGCCGGGTCGAAAAGGTCGCCCTCGACGGGAAACTTGCGAAAGTGTCGTTCGTGGTCCAAGCAGAACAGCGGCTGTTCGGTAACACCGTCGCCTCGGTGACCTACCAGAACATCGTCGGACAGCGTTACCTGGGGCTGTCTTTGGGCAAGGAGGGCAGTCCGGAGCAACTGGCACCCGGAAGCGTCATCCCGCTGGAACGCACCGAACCGTCGTTCGACGTCACCGCGCTTCTCAACGGCTACGAGCCACTGTTCAGCCTGTTGAACCCGCGCGACGCCGACAACCTCACAAAGGGTGTCATCCAGTCACTGCAGGGTGACACGTCGTCCCTGGCTACGCTGATCAGCCAGACATCCACGCTCACAGAGACATTCGCCGGAAGAGATCAGGCGCTCGGCGATGTGATCACCAGTCTCAACCGGGTGGTTGGCAACCTTGCTGCCCAGAACGACAATCTAGACGGCGTCATCACGCAGACCCGTGACGTGGTTTCCGCCCTCGACCGGCGGCGCCCGGAGCTGGTGTCCTCGGTGGGTTCCCTGGCGCGGGTGATGGGTCGGCTATCGACCTCCGCCGCAGACGTGTACCCGTCGCTGCGTGAAATCATGGATCGGCAACCCGGTGCCACCCGACACATCCTCAGCGTCGAACCTCAGGTGGCGTTCTTCGGCGACAACATCCCGTTGCTGTTGAAAGGGCTCGTTCGCGTTGGCAACCAGGGCGCCTACGGCAACGCCTACGCGTGCGATGTGAACCTCTTCGGGTTCTTCCCCGGCCTCAACGACGTCGTGCCGATCATCGTCAATGCCGCCACACCGGGAAACAAGGCGTGGCACACCCCGAAATGCAGGAACATGGCCAATGGCTGATTCATCCGTGTGGCTTCCCCTTCAGAGGCGCAGGAAGCGTCCGCTGGAGAGCTACAACAAGACGTGGCTTGGGTTTATCGCCGTCGCGGTGGTCGCGGTGGTGATCGGAGCCATGCTGTTGGTCCATATGATCGGTGCCGGCTATCGCCACTACACGGCGGAGTTTCTGCAGGCGGCGTCGCTGCGAGCGGGCAATCCGATCGCGGTCGCGGGCATACCCGTTGGCACCGTCACCAGCATGAAGCTCGTCGGTGACCACGTCGAAGCGGGGCTGAAGATTCGCGACGATGTGGTGCTGGGCAAGGATTCCAAGGCGGCGATCAAGGTCACCACCATCCTCGGTTCGCGCTATCTCGCGCTGGAGCCCAACGGTCCGGGTTCGCTTCCCCGCAACACATTTGATTTGTCGCATACCGAGGCCCCCTACGACCTTCAAGCCGCATTGCGGGACGCCACAACCACTTTCGAGCAGGTGGACTCCGATCGGTTTGCGCAATCGCTTGCCGTGCTCGGCAAGCAACTCGAGGGGCTCCCGGCGGTGGTACCCCAGGCCATGGAGAACATCCACTCGCTGTCGTCGATCATCGCGCAACGGCGTGATCAATTGGGCCAGCTCCTGAAAAGCACCGAGCAGGTCACCAACACGTTGCGCCGCCAGCAAGCCGGCATCGGCAATCTGGTCAACCGGGGCCAAGACCTGATGGGCCAATTCGTCGTGCGACGCGCGGTTTTCCACGCGATGATGCAATCCCTCACGGGTTTGGTGGACACTCTGAGCCAGATCGTCGTCAACGACCGGTCCGGCATGGATGCGCTGCTCAAAGACATGCGAGAGTTCACCGGCATGATGGCGCAACACGACGATCTGTTGCGGAACCTGCTGCAAACCAGCCCGATCTTCTTCCGCGAAACGGCCAACCTCACGGGTGACGGCAACGCAATCAACTTCAACGCTCCTAACGGCCTGCTCATCGACTCGTGGATGTGCGCAATCAGCGGCCGCGCCAAGCAGTTCGGGATGATCCAATATTTCAAGGACTGCAAGTGAGAAGCGCCCGGCAGTGGGCCGTCATCGCCGCCGTGGTATCGGTGGTCGCGTCAATCGGCATCGGCTGGTGGTACTTGGGCGCCAAGGAAAACCCGATTACCGTGACAGCCCAATTCGACAGCGCCTCAGGCTTGTACGAAGGAAATGTGGTGGCGGTATTAGGCATGCCGGTAGGCAAAGTCACCAAAATCACCGCCAGGGGTGGCTACGTCGAAGTCGAGTTCACCGTCGACCGCAACGTCAAAGTTCCCGCGGACGCTCAAGCCGTTACTCTGTCGACGTCCATACTCACCGACCGGCAGATCGAGCTCACGCCGCCCTACCACAGCGGTCCGACCCTGCAAAACCACGACACCATCGGTCTGACCCGGACGAAGACACCCGTCGAATTCAGCCGCGTGCTGAGCGTGCTCGACAAGGTGACCAAATCACTCGAAGGTGACGGTCACGGCGGTGGGCCCGTCGCCGATGTGCTCAACAGCGGCACCGAGGTCGTCGACGGTAACGGCGCAAAGATCAAGGGAGCGCTCGACGAGCTGTCCAGGGCCTTGCGGCTGAGTAGCGACGGTGGCGCCCAGACCCGCGAGCAGATCACCACGATCATCAAAAACGTCAGCTCGCTGTTCGACGCCGCTGCCGCAAATGACAAAAAGCTACGGAAATTCGCATCTACCATCCACCAGGTCAGCCAGATTGTGGCCGACGAGGATTTCGGTAGCGGCAGCACCGGGAAGAAGCTGGACGAATTGGTTCAGCGGGCCGGCGACCTTCTCGACGCCAATCGTGACGCCATCAGGCAGACCGTGCTCAACGGCAACACCACGTTGAAGTCGGTTACCGATCAGAAGCGCGATCTCGCCGAATTGCTCGATCTGGCCCCACTGGTGGCGGACAACGCCTACAACATCGTCGACCGGGCCAACGGCACCGTGCGTGCACGGTTCCTCACCGACCGAATGATATTCGACAGCCAGCTGACCAAAGAGGTCTGCAACCTCATGGGCCTGCGACAACTGGGATGCAGCACCGGGACCCTGCAGGACTTCGGGCCGGATTTCGGATTGACGTACGTGCTGGACGGCATGGCAGCGATGGGACAGAAATGATGGCTGTACGCCGGAGGACCGCCCTCGCGATGGTGGTGGTCGCGGCAGTCGTCAGCTCGGGATGCGCCACGAATGGCCTTGCCAGCCTCCCCCTTCCGGCTCCGGGCCTGAGCGCTGGGGGATACAAGCTGACCGCGGTGTTCGCCAACGCGCTCAACCTGCCGATGAATGCCAAGGTGAAGCTCGCCGGTGCCGACGTCGGCCAGGTCGAATCGATGGTTGCACGCAACTACACCGCGGTGATCGCGCTCCGCATCAGCAATGGTGTCCAACTGCCACGGGGCAGTACCGCTGAATTGCGCACCGCGACACCGCTTGGCGACGTGTTCGTAGCATTGAAGCCACCCGCTACGGCCGATCCGAACGCGCCGGTGTTGAAAGATGGCGACACCATCGGTCTGGGTTCGACGGCAGCGGCCGCGACCGTGGAATCGGTGCTGAGCTCGGCGGCGATACTGGTGAACGGTGGAGCGGTACGCAACTTCACCAACATCATCAACGGTTTCGGCAAAGTGAGCGGCGACCAGGGCCAGGCATTCGGGGACCTGATTCGCAAGTCCAACCAGCTGCTCGGCACGCTAGACTCCCGGTCCGGGCAGATCTCGACCTCGTTGAGCGAATTGTCGCGTCTGGCGGACCAACTCGACGCCAAAGACCGCACCATCACCGAACTGATGGCGGCAGCCAACCCTGGCACCCAGGCTCTGGCCGCCAACACAACCGAACTTTCCAACCTGGCCGTGCAAGTCGGCGACACCTCCCGGCTGTTGGCAAGATTCCCGTCGCTCGGGGGAACCGACACCAGCGGCCGCAGCATGATTCGCGACCTGAACACCATCGCTGCGGCCGCCAACGACGTTGCGATAAGCCCGGATACCAGCTGGCTGGCCCTGAACCGGGTGATCCCTCCGGTGGTCAAATCCACCTCCGGCAACTCGATTTCGGTGCACGCGAGTGTGGATCGCCTGGTACTCGGATCGATACCCGACATCGGGTTCCCCGGTGACATCGGGTTGCACGGGCCACACCGGTACAACTGGAATCAGCTCATCGGCTCGTTGAAGTACACCCTGTGGCGTCTGCAAGAACGTGTGGTCGGGCGAGGGCCGAACTCGCCGCAGGTGCCGATGATACCGGACCCGAACGTCCCGGGCGGAATCGAGATCGCGCCTCCTCTGGCATCGCAACCGCCCGGTCCGCAACCGCCAGGAGCCCCGCGATGATCGGCGGAATCGCCAACGCGATCGTCCGCGTGGTGCGGGCGGGTCATCGGCGGCAGACGTGGCTGTCGGTGGCGGGACTGGTGCTTACTCTGGTCGTGGCAACTGCTTACCTGTTGGCCGGCGCGTTGCGGGTGACGCCGTTTGCGTCGTCCTACAAGGTGACGGTGCAGTTGGCGGAATCCGGTGGCCTGCTGCCCAATCAGGATGTCGCACTGCGTGGTGTGCGGATCGGACGGGTCCAGTCGCTGCAGCTCACCGACACAGGTGTGAATGCCGTCGTCAGCATCACGTCGAAGGTGAAGGTGCCGGCGTCCAGTGTTGTGCACGTGTCCGCGCTGTCTCCGGCCGGGGAGCAGTACCTCAACTTCGAAGCCGGATCCAATGCGGGGCCCTATCTGCACAACGGAAGCGTCATAGGACGGGACCGCACTACCGTCCCGGTTAGTCTGGCGCAATTGCTCGGCGACGCAGACGGACTGCTCGCCCAGGTCGATCCCCACAAAATCGAGCTGATCAAGAAGGAACTGAGTCTGAGCAAAGAGGGGCCGAAAAAGTTGGCCGCCATCGTCGACGGCGGCACCTTCCTGCTTTCGACGCTCGATTCGGTGCTGCCGGAAACCACGAGCATCATCAAAACCAGCCGGGTCGTGCTGACCCTGGCCGCCGACAAAAGCGCCGGACTGGCCGCCACCACCGTCGACCTGAACAGGACGCTGGCCGGCGTGGCCAAAATGCAAGGCGGCTATCGGCGTTTGACTGAACAGGCACCGCGCACCCTGTCGGCCGTCGACAGCTTGTTCGCCGACAACTCCGACACCATGGTGCAGCTGCTGGGCAGTCTGGCCACCACCGCGCAGCTTCTCTACCTGCGGGTACCGGCGCTCAACGCACTGTTCCCCAATTACCGCGGGTCAGTGCTGGACGCCTTCGCGAGCGCCTTTCACGACCACGGCGTCTGGGCGACCGCTGAGCCCTATCCCCGCTATGTGTGCGACTACGGCACACCGGCTTTGCCACCCTCGTCGGCCGACTATCCCGAACCGTTCATGTACACCTACTGCCGCGACGACGACCCCGGGGTCTCAATTCGGGGGGCCAAGAACGCGCCGCGGCCAGCGGGCGATGACACCGCCGGCCCGCCGCCGGGAGCGGACCTGGGAAGGAAAACCGATCCAACACCGAGGGGCCGCTACACAATTCCCACGCCCTACGGCGGCCCGGTTCTGCCGATCGAACCACCGCACTAAGACCGAAACCACGTCCAGCGCAAGGAGATGATTGTGGTCGCGACAACCGAGAAAAACTTCGGCACCGACACCGAGGATGAAAAGCCCGGAGCCACCAGCGGAGACGCCGAGGCCGAGGAGACCGCTACGGAGACCGTAGATACCGACACCGACGACACCGAGACTGCGGCTGTCGGCCAGGACGACGACGTCGACCCCAACGCCGACGAGGACGACAAGCCACTGATGGGCAAGCGCGGCAAGGCCAAAGGCGACATGGCCAAGCGCCAGAAACGACCTTGGGGCCGATATCTGCGTCACAGCGTGCTACCGATGTTACTCGTTGCCTCCCTTGCGGTTTCTGGCTTCCTCGGATGGAAGCAATGGCAGGAGCACCAAGTAAAACAAGCCGGCGAGCAGGCCCAACAAGCGGCCATCAAATACGCCGAGGTGCTGACGAGCATTGACTCCAGCAACGTCGACCAGAACTTCAAGCAGGTTCTCGACGGCGCAACCGGAGAGTTCAAGGACATGTACACCCAGTCCAGCGTGCAGCTTCGGCAACTGCTGATCGACAACAAAGCCACCGCACACGGGACGGTGGTGGACTCTGCGATTCAATCCGAGTCCACCAATAAGGTTGTCGTGCTGGTCTTTATCGACCAGACCGTCACCAACATGGCAGCGCCCGACCCGCGCATCGATCGCAGCAGGATCAAAATCACCATGGAAAAGATCGACGGGCGCTGGCGGGCAGCCAAAGTCCAGCTGCTCTAAACCACCGGAGTCACGCCATGTCGATCAGCAAACTCACGGCAGCGGTGACCATGGTCGCTGCGGTGATGGTTCCCGCTGCGGTCACCGCACGGGCATCTGCCCCCGCATTCTGCGGCGAGCTGGGTGGCGACTGGGACGGCCAGTACTGCCGTACCTCGGTGGTCTCCGAACGCAATGCCGTCCGCGACATCAAAGTCGCCGTGCCCGGCGAACTCGTCGACAACCCGAGCGCCGGTCCGGTGATCCGCGAATATCTGCGCACCCTGGTCAACAACTGGCGAACCGCCAACGCCCACATGGCCGCGGACAGCTTTGGCGAGGAGAACTACGAAATCTTCCAACACGGCAACCTGCTCAGCGCGGTGTTCCACGAGGACTACCACGCCGACGGGCCCAAGCCCAACAATGCCTACCGCACCTTCACATTCGACATGGCAAGCGGCCGGCGACTGCAGCTGTCGGATCTGACGAAGTCGGATCCTCTCGCCGCCATCCCACCGCTGGCTCAGCCGTTCATCCAGACCGCGCTCAATCAGGCTCCGCCACCGCACGATCCGGGAACCTACCCGTTCGTCGTCGACCGCTGGACTCCCGACAAGGTCTATTCCGGTGCGTACAAGGCATGGGCGCTGACTCCTGACGAATTGATCCTGTACATGCCCGACTACCCGGTGGCGCATGACGAGCCAATCGATTTCACACCCGGAATCATGCAGTGGTACATGGACGGCGGCACCGTCAAGGCGCATATCCCGCTCTCAGCCCTGGCTCCCGTGCTGCGCATCTAGTTCGGCGGCACCGATTGGTGTTGACGGCGCGGGCGCGTCAGGTGTCGGCGTTGCCCGCCTTCCACTGCGCCCAGGGGATGTTCCAGTCGCCGAGCCCCTCGGTGCCCGAGAGCGTTGGCCCCACGGTGTTGATGACCTCGACGATGTCGCCGCGCTTGATGTGGTCGTAGAACCACACGGCGTTGCTGGGGCTCACGTTCAGGCAGCCGTGGCTGGTGTTGGTGTGGCCTTGGGCGCCGACCGACCATGGCGCGGAGTGCACGAAGACGCCGCTGTAGGAAATCTGCGTGGCCCAGTCGACATCGGTGCGATATCCGTTGGGCGAGTTGACCGGTACTCCGTAGGTCGAGGAGTCCATGATGATGTGCTTGAACCGCGCACCGACGATGTAAACACCGTTGGCCGTGGGCGTGCTGTCCTTCCCCATCGAGGTCGGCATGGTCTTGACGACTTCGCCGTTGACCCGCACGGTCAGCATTTTGGTGGTGTCGTCGGCGGTGGCGATGACCTCGTCACCGATGGTGAAGTGCGTCTTGACGTTGTCCTCCCCGAACATCCCGTCGCCCAGGTCGACGCCGTAGGTGTTGACCGCCACGTCAACGGTCGTTCCGGGCTTCCAGAAATGCTCTGGGCGCCAACGCACTTCGCGGTTGTTCAGCCAGTAGAACGCGCCCTCGACGGGTGGTCTGGTGGTGATTTTGATGGCCTTCTGGGCTGCGGCCCGGTTGGCGATGTTCTCGTCGAAGCGAATCGCCACCGGCTCGCCGATGCCCACGACCTCGCCGTCGCCCGGATTGACGTAGGGCATGGTCAGGTGTGCAGGAGAACTGGTCTGGAAGGTCATCTGCCGGTTGGCCGCGCCGCCCAAGCCCAGCGCCTTCACGTTCAGCGTGTAGCGCCTGTTGTAGCCGAGCTGCTCGGTGGTCGACCAGCGCAGTCCGTCGCGGCGCAGTTGCCCGGTCACCGATCTGCCGTTTTCGTTGACCATGGTGACCGACGCGAGCACCCCGTCGGCAACACTTACCGTCACCGGCGAATCCACGGTGACGCCGACGGCACCGTCGGTCACCGAGGAGGTGAGCTTGGGGACGAGCAGATCAGCAAACGGCGTGCCCTTGTCGAAGATGACTTTGGCCGGCGCGGCTGTGTGGTTCCCGCCACAGGCCACACCAAACACCGCAACCGGGACCATCGCAGCGGCCAGCCACGATCGACGTCGGCGCAAAGGCGTCATCAGTGACCTTCCATCAAACTCCACATACTTTGGTCACCACTGACCACAACTAGCTGCGAGCATTTTAGAGGGTTTCGGCCGCTCGCTGTGGCAACACGAGCTGGGCTTCCGGTCCCAGGTGGCCATCTCGACGAACTCCATACCGAAGCGTGATGCGGCCGCTACGGTTCGCCGACATTTGACACAAGCCAGTGACCCTAAGCCAGTATCGAGGGGTACGCAACGCCAGAATTTTCCCGCCGTTCAGGGGCTACTCTGGAAGGGTCCGGGATTTCGCTTCGCGACGGAACGCCTGTTATTGTCGCAAACGCGGTCTTGGCCGACCAAGGCGCCGTTAGCTCAGTTGGTAGAGCAGCTGACTCTTAATCAGCGGGTCCGGGGTTCGAAACCCTGACGGCGCACCGATATGGATATCGGGTGCTACACGCCGCCGACAACTGCCCGGCGATCTCACCGCGTCATTTGCATCCCGTATGCCAAAAAGAGTTCCCGAGTCGCCGCTCGGCCGGGGCGCCAATGGTGTGGGCGGCGTCGTCGCGGGTCAGCGGTGCCTGATCCGGTGGACCACCACGACCACGACGATCGAAGAGATTCCCACCAGTGAGGCGATCACCACAGGCTTCTTCACAAATTCGACCGCCCGGGCCTTGAGGTCGTCGGCGAGGCGGCGAGGATTCGCGCGCTCAGCAAGTGAGTCGACAGTCGCCGCCAGCTGGTCGCGGGCGATGTCGATCTCCTGCTTGATGGTGTCGGGGTCCCGATCCGCCACGTCTCTGTCCTCCAAGTCCGCCCTGTCAGCCTGCAAGCCTGCCTGCAGGTCCACCTGAGGCACTACCCTAGATCAGCTGGCGCTGATCCCAACGCTCCGGTGAACAGAAAGGGAGGACCGTTGACCGAAACCACGCGGCTGGCGCCGGGCGACAAAGCGCCCGCCTTCAGCCTGCCCGACGCCGACGGCAACAAGGTATCGCTGGCCGATTTTCGTGGGCGCCGAGTCATCGTGTATTTCTATCCGGCTGCCTCAACACCGGGATGCACCAAAGAGGCTTGCGATTTTCGCGACAATCTCCGCGAGCTCGACGGTGCCGGCCTCGACGTCGTCGGCATTTCCCCCGACCCACCGGCGAAGCTTGCCAAATTCCGTGACGCCGAAAAGCTGACGTTCCCGCTACTGTCCGATCCGGACCGCAAGGTGCTGGCGGCCTGGGGCGCCTACGGCGAGAAGCAGATGTACGGCAAAACAGTCCAGGGTGTCATTCGTTCCACCTTCGTGGTCGACGAAAAAGGCAAGATCGCCGTCGCCCAGTACAACGTCAAGGCGTCACATACGACAACATTGATCCGGAAGATCATCGAGCAGACGACCGAGTAGAGGATCGCGCCGAACGCCGCTGCCGTGATGTCCCAATGGCGTACTCGGTTATTACGTTTTACAGCCCCTGGTGCCGAGATCGTGCCCGTTTCGGGCACCCGATCTTGGAAAGCCAGGTTTTCAGCGTGATCCCACACCCAGCACGTCAACACGTGCTTGTATGATCCACCCGGTCGAATCACCGCTGGTGAGGCCCTCGCGGGTGGTCTCGTCGATCACCTTGTACAGGGTGCACCCGTCGACTCCGCCGAGCGTGGGCGCCACCGCCCATCCAGTGTCGATCGCGACGCGGGTGGGTCACGGTGCCGCCCGCGACAACCCGCAGGAACTCGCCCGTGTCGCAGCAGCCGACCCACACCCCTCCTTCAATGTCGACGCAGGGGCCGTCAGGGTGGCGCTGCACGCCGAGGTCGGCGAACACGCTTGGGGTGGCAGCGCGGTTGGCGGACTTCGCCCCTGTTGGTCAGTCAGCCTTCTGCCAGGGCTGGCAGCTGTGCGTCAAGAACGCCCTGTCGCTCGGCTGGATCATCACCACCTGAGGACCGGTGCTGATGTTGCTATCGATGATGTGGGTTTCATTGAGACTGCTCAGCCTCGCCCAATAGCAATCGGACGCTCCTTCAGGGCTAGCACCGGCCGAGCGATAGGTGCCCGGCACGATGTCGGTGCCGACTCGATACGTGCCATCGGTTTCCATGGTCGTTTTGGGGGCGAATGGTGGCGGCGGGGCGGTCACTGTCACTGTTTTAGTGATTTCCAGTGTGGACGTCAGCGTCACCGCTGTCTGGCTTGGCCCGCCGCAACCTGCGAGGACTATCGCCGCTCCAGCGATAGCAGTTGTCTTCCCATGCATTGCAACAGGGTAAGCACGGGGAGAGCTGTCCTGACGTCGTTTTCGCGGCGAGGGCAACGTGGCAGGCAAATCTGCTATTTAGACATCCATGCGGTGCCGAGGATGCCGTCGGGTTCGACCGGAAACGCGAGAAGCCGCGACCCGTACGTCTCGCTGACGACGAGTGTCGACCCGTCCGGCAGAAAGCCCAGGCCGTTCGGGAAGGCGAGCCCAGTTGCGACGACTCGCACATTACCGCCGGGTTCGACTAGGCCAATCTGCCCGTAGGTGCCGCTCGCGTTTAGCTGATAGAGGTCAAAGCAGGCGCGGCCGTCGGGGGCGACTAGAGGTCGTTGGTAGTCGAGCCGAGATGGCTCAGATCATGGGTGGTTGCCAGATTCCCTAGTGCATCGACGTGGTGGACCTCCGGCTCGCGGAGAGTGGAGACGACGAGCGTTCCGTCGGGAAGCCAGCCCAGCCCGGCGGTGTTCTCCCACGGCGACGTCCCCCTCGGGCCGACCGAGCGCACCTGAGCGGGATCCTGCCGTTCTTCCACCATCGCGGGAATCTAGGAACCTGTCTTGGCAGCAGTTCGACTGGCTCTCTGCAACGTCAAGGCCACCGGCCACGTCGCCAAACTGCGCCGCGACTTGTCCTTGTAGTCAGGCCAGGTTGGCTAACAGCAGCGCTTCGGTGATCGCTGCACGTTCCAGCACACCAAGGTGCAGGCTCTCGTTGATGCTGTGCGCTTGTGTTGCGGGGTCTTCGACGCCGGTGACCAAGATCTTCGCCCGTGGGAACGCGGCGGCGAACTCGGCGATGAACGGGATCGATCCGCCCATGCCCATATCGATCGGGTCAACACCCCACGCCTGCCGAAACGCCGCCCGTGCGGCGTCATAAACCGCGCCGCTGGCCTCGATGGCGTACGGTTCGCCCGTTTCGCCGCGCGTGACGCTGACGTGTGCGCCCCACGGGACGTGGCGCTGCAGGTGCGCGGTCAGCGCGTCCAGGTGCGTTGCGGCGTCGCCGCCGGGTGCAACCCGCATGCTGATCTTGGCCCGGGCCCGCGGGATCAGTGTGTTGGACGCGGCCGCAACCGACGTGGTGTCGATGCCGATCACGGTGATGGCCGGTTTGGCCCACAGCCGCTGCGGCACCGAGCCCGAACCGATCTCGGACACCCCATCGAGCACACCGGAGTCGGCGCGGACCCGCTCCGCCGGGTAATCGGGGTAGTTCAGCGATGCAACGTCAGCTTCGTGCAGACCGGCCACTGCCACGTTGCCGTCGTCGTCGTGCAGGCTGCCCAGCAGCCGCACCAGCACGCTGAGCGCGTCGGGAACCACGCCGCCCCACAAGCCGGAGTGCAGCCCGTGGTCGAGCGTGGCGACCTCGACCACGCAGTCGACCAAGCCGCGCAGCGATACCGTCAGGGCCGGGATGTCAGTGCTCCAGTTGTCCGAATCGGCGATGACGATCAGGTCGGCGGCAAGCGTGTCGCGATGCGCGGCAAGCAACCGGCCCAGTGACGGCGAGCCGGATTCCTCTTCGCCTTCGACGAAGACCGTCACACCGACCGGCGACTGGCCGCCGTGTGCCCTGAACGCCGCCAAATGCGTTGCGATACCGGCTTTGTCGTCGGCACTGCCGCGGCCGTAAAGACGCCCGTCACGTTCGGTCGGCTCGAACGGCGGCGACACCCACTGGCTTGGGTCGCCCTCGGGCTGCACGTCATGGTGGGCGTACAGCAATACGGTTGGCGCGCCAGGGGGTGCGGGGTGGCGCCCGATGACCGCTGGCGCACCGCCCTCGCTGACGATCTGCACATCGCCAAAACCGGCCTGCGACAACAGATCAGCTACCGCCTGCGCGCTGCGGTGCACCTCTGGCCGGCGACGGGGGTCGGCCCACACCGATTCAATGCGCACCAGGTCTTCGAGATCGCGGCGTACCGACGGCAATACCTCGCGGACGCGCTCAACCAGATCGCTCATGACCTCGAGGCTAGTTCACGCGAGCAGACGCAGAATCGCACTATCCGGGAGGAATTCGTGCGATTCTGCGTCTGCTCGCGGTTAAGGGGTTTCCAAAATCGCCACCGCGGCCGCGGTATCCCCCTCGTGCGTCAGCGACACATGAATCGTCACGTCGGCCAGATGCTTGGCGATCGCTCCGGTCAACCGGACCCGCGGTCGTCCCCACATGTCGGTGACCACCTCGATGTCGCGGTGAATGTCCTCGGGCAACATGGGCCGTTGGGCGAACCGCGATCCGGACCAGGCCTTGATCACCGCCTCCTTCGCGGCCCATCGGGCCGCCAGGTGACGCGCCGCCGACGAACTCTTGTCGGAAGCGTCGCGCCGCTCACCGGGGGTGAAGGTTTCGGCGAACACCGTTCCCGGTTGGTCGACCTGCTCGGCGAAATCAGGAATCGAGACGAGGTCGATCCCCACTCCGACGATGCCCATGGGTCGCCACGTTAACGGATAGGCCAAGTCATCCCGCAGAGACCTCGTAGGCCTCGTCGTCACCGAGCCGGGCGGCCGGATTCAGCAGCATTGCAGCCTCCTGCGGCTTCTCCGGCGCGTCGTGGGCGAAGCGACGGTCCGGCGGTCGCTCGTACATCGGCGCGCCGCCGGCGATAGCCGAGGCCAGACGGCGCTGACCGGCCAGCAGGCGGGCGTCGGCACGCCGCTGGTAGTCGGCACGCTGGCCGGGGTCCAGCGACGCGATGAACGCCTGCGGGTGCACCAGTGCGACCAGGCCCGACACATGGCCGAACCCGAGACTGGTCACCAACCCGGCCTTGAGCGGGAGCTTCCCGCCGAGCCGCAGCGTGTCGCGCACCCACACGAAGTGTGCGGCGCCGGCCAGTTCGTCGTCGACGCAATCCAGGCTGCGGTTGGGCGGAATCACCCCGTCACGCAGCATCTGGCACAACCCCATCATCTGGAAGACCGCCGCGCCGCCCTTGGCGTGACCGGTCATGTTCTTCTGCGACACCACGAATAGCGGGGCGCCCTCGGAGCGGCCCAGTGAGTCGGCGAGCCGCTCGTGCAGCTCGGTCTCGTTGGGATCGTTGGCCAGCGTCGATGTGTCGTGCTTGGAGATCACGCCGATGTCGTCAGCGGCCACGCCCAGCCTGGTCAGCGCGCGCGCCAGCGCCGAGTCCTTGCCGCCGCGACCCGCGCCCAGCGCGCCGAGGCCCGGAGCCGGGATCGAGGTGTGCACACCGTCGCCGAACGACTGCGCGAAGGCAACCACCGCCAGCACCGGCAGCCCCATCTTGAGCGCCAGGTCACCACGGGCCAGCAGGATGGTGCCGCCACCCTGAGCTTCGACGAAGCCCAGCCGGCGCCGGTCGTTGGGCCGGGAGAACTTCGCGTCGTCGATGCCGCGGCCGCGCATCATCGCGGTGTCGGCAGTGGCCGCCATATCGCCGAAGCCGATGATGGCCTCCAGTGTGAGGTCGTCGAAGCCGCCGGTTACCACCAGTTCGGCCTTGCCCAACCGGATCTTGTCGACGCCCTCCTCGACCGACACCGCCGCTGTCGCGCACGCGGCGACCGGATGGATCATCGAGCCGTAGCTGCCGACATAGGACTGAACCACATGCGCGGCAACGACATTCGGCAGCACCTCCTGCAGGATGTCGTTCGGCTTGTTCCGGCCGAGCAGGTTGCCGTGGTACATGGTCTGCATCGACGTCATGCCGCCCATCCCGGTGCCCTGAGTGCTGGCCACCAGGCTCGGGTGCACATACCGCATCACTTCGGCCGGGCTGAAACCGGCGGACAGGAACGCGTCGACGGTCGCGATGATGTTCCACAGCGCCACCCGGTCGATCGAGTTCGCCATGTCCTGACTGATTCCCCACACCGTCGGGTCGAACCCGGTCGGGATCTGCGCCCCGACAGTCCGCGACAGCTTGGTCTTGCGCGGCACCCGGATCTCGGTACCGGCCTTGCGGATGACTTGCCAGTCGCTAGAGTCCGGCACCGGCCGGATGACTGTGTGTTCCGGGTCAAACTCGACGAAAGCACGAGCGTCGGCCTCCGACGACACCACGAAGGCGAAGTCCTTGTCCAGGAATACCGACACCAGCAACGGGGAAGCATGGTCAGGGTCGATCGCGCCGTCGTCAACGAACTCACGAATGCCGGCGCGCTCCACCACGGTGTCGTGGTAGCGCTCGACCAGCTCGGACTCGTCGACCAGGTCGCCGGATTCGGTGTCGTACCAACCTGGTTGAGGGTCGTCTTCCCAACGGATCAACCCGGTGGTCCAGGCCAACTCGAGAACGCCGGCCGCCGACAGTTCGTTGTCGACCTCCATCTCGAACCGGGTGCGTGACGAGCCGTACGGGCCGAGCTCGGCACCGCCAACGATCACCACCAGGTCGGCCGGGTCGACGTCGAGGTCGTCCCATTCCGGCGGTTGCGCCGGGGTGAAGCCGCGTGGCGGGGACGGCAGCGCGGCAATGGTTCCCGCGGCCGCAATGTCGTCAGTGGCTTCCTCGCCCGACGTGGCCTGCTCGCGCGCTTTGGCGGCCAGTTCGGCCATGTCGAGGTCGGCGTCGGCGAGCCCGCCGGTCAGGTCCGCCTTGATCGGCGCGCTGGCCGCGGCCACTTTGGACTCCACATCGCACAAGTCCAGCAGCATTGCGGCCATCTCGTCGGTCGAGTAAGTAGTGACACCGGCCTCCTCGACGGCGGAAACGATGGCGTCGTTGTGGCCCATGAGCCCGGTGCCGCGGGTCCAGCCGATCAGCGCGTGGGCAAGACTGACTCGCTGCGCCCAGGAAGACTCCGCGTGCCAACGGCTCACCAAGGCGTCCAGCGCCGACTTGGCTTCGCCGTAAGCGCCGTCACCGCCGAACATTCCGCGGTTAGGCGAACCGGGCAGCACCACGTGCAGCCGCGACGCGATGTCGCGCTCGGCGCCGATCTTCGACAGCCCGCCGATCAACCGCTGCACCGCCCACAGCAGAACCTTCATCTCGATCTCGGAGCGCGGGCCGGCCTCCGACAGATCGCCGGCAACGCGAGGCGCCGCGAATGGGAATAGCAGTGTCGGAGTCTGCGCGTCTTTGATGTGAATCGACTGCGGCCCAAGGCTTTCGGTCTGCTCGGTACCGATCCACTCGACGACGGAGTCGATATCGGAGTAGGACGCCATGTTGGCCGCGACCACCCACAGCGCCGCGCCGTAACGAGCGTGGTCGCGATACAGCGCGCGATAGAACGCCAGCCGCTCCTCGTCGAGCTTCGATGTCGTCGCGATGACGGTGGCACCGCCGTCGAGCAGTCGCGCGACGACCGACGCGGCGATCGAACCCTTGGAAGCGCCTGTCACCACAGCGGTTTCGCTGCTGTAGGGACCTAGATCCGGGTTCTCTGCACCGGCGGCGATCCGGCCGTACAGCGACGCGTGGATCTGACGACCCGCGGCCAGTGACTTGCCCTGCCACCAGGTGGCCTGAGTGGCGACGACGTGGCCGGCGCCCTCGAACCTTTCCGACAGCTGCACCCACTGGGCGTCAATGTCGCCCTCGTCGGTCAGCCAGAGCTTGACCAAGTCTTCGCGGGCGCTGGCCCACCGGTCGTCGAAGACCACGGCCTTCTTGGCATCGAACACCGGTGCCACCAAACGCGGCCAGTCCGCGCCCAATTCGGCGGTCACCAAGTCGATGAGTTCGGCATCGGTGGCCGCCGGCGACGCGCTGACCGGATCGTCCAGCCCCAGCTGGTTCAGCACCAAGCGGGCCGCCGAGGCCAGCACACCGTCGCGACCGGTGATCTGATCGGTGAATTCGCTCAACGCGGCCGCGTCGATGGTCGCACCGCCACCACCGCCCGAAGATGGCAGCGCCACCGAAATGCCACGGCGTGCGGCGACCGAAGCGACCGCGGCGTCAATGACCTTGTCGACCGAGCCGGCGTCGGCCAACGCGCCCTCGTGCAGCTGACCCATGGCGCCGCCACGAACACTGGTGCCCTCACGCGTTCCCAGCGCGACCTCGACCGTCACGTGCCTGGCCCAACCCTCGCCGAGCTCCCAGACCTTCTTGACCCGCTCGGCGATAGCAGCCGGCCGCTTGCCCGAGGGTCCGAGCACCGTCCGCAGCTGATCGTTGATCGCGTCGGAAAGCACCGGGCCGTAAGGCTTGTAGGTGCGCGCCAGCTTGGTCACCTGCGATCGCAACCCGGCCAAATCGGCCTCGGCGGCACCGTCGATGGCGCCCAGGTTCAACTCCGAACCCAAGTCCACCAGCAGCTGGTTGCGCCGCGACGACGCGCCGTCGGTGATGGACTCGATGGAGTCCAGCTCCTCGATCTGGTCGATGCGCATCTTGGCCGACAGCGCAATCAGCGCCAAGGTCGCGTCGGCGGCGTCGAACACTATGTCGTCGGGGCGCGGAGCACCCGACGGAGCTCCGGCGGCAGCCGGAGCGACGCCGGGTGCGACATCGGGCATGGGCGCGCGGTCCGATGAGGCCGGAACAGCCGAGTCGGAATCCGCCACCTCTTCGGGCTCCGGCTCGGGGTCGGTGTCGGTGGCGAACAACACCGCGGCGTCGCGCTCGGCATTGAGCACTTCCACTGTGCTGTGGGCATATTCGGATAGCTTGAGAGTGTTGGTGGCCAGTCCGGCGACGGTCGGCGACGACTTCACGCCCATCTCGACGAATCGCTCCACACCAAGACCACCCGCGGCCTCCTCGGTGAACAGCAGATCCTGCGTCTCGATCCAGCGCACCGGACTGGCGAACTGCCACGCCAGCAGCTCGATCAAAACCTTGCGCGCCAGCTCGCGCGGCTTCTCGTGACGCCAGGTCTCGTAGTCGGCGAGGATCTCGTCGAGCGGCTCGGCGGGCACCAGATCCCGAATTTCCTGGATGAAGTCGCGATCCAGCGAGAACGGACGCGGCACCAGGTTGGGAATGTAGCGCCCGATGATTATGTCGGGATCTTTGTCGCGCGGCATGACCCGCTCCAGGGAGCGGCGGAATTCGGCTACGCCGATCCGCAACACCCGCGAGTGGAACGGCACGTCGATGCCCGGCACCAGGATGAACGACCGCCGGCCACCGGACAGCTCGCGGCGACGCTCGACCTCGGCCTCCAGCGCTTCCAAACCGCGCACCGTACCGGCGATCGCGTACTGCGAGCCGCGCAGGTTGAAGTTCACGATCTCTAGAAACTCACCAGTATTCGCCGCAATATCGGCAACGAAGGCGGGGACCTCATCGTCAGGGAGGTCGATCTGCGAGGGCCGGATCGCCGCCAACCGGTAGTTGGAGCGGCCCAACTCGTCGCGCGGCACGATGTCGTGCATCTTCGAGCCGCGGTGAAACACCATCTCCAGCAAGGCTTCCAGCTCGTAGATGTTGGTCACGCAGGCCAGGGCGGTGTACTCCCCGACCGAGTGACCGCACGCGATCGCATCTTCGACGAAAGCGCCTTGCTCACGCATCTCGGCGACCTGCGCGGCGGCCACCGTCGCCATCGCAACCTGGGTGAACTGAGTCAGGTACAGCACGCCGTCGGGGTGGTTGTAGTGCACACCGCTGGCGATGATGCTGGTCGGGTTGTCACGCACCACGTGCAGCACCGAGAAGCCCAGCGTCTCCCGGGTGAACTTGTCGGCGGTGTCCCACACCTTGCGGGCAGCCTTGGACCGGGCCCGGACCTCCATGCCCATGCCCTTGTGCTGGATGCCCTGGCCGGGGAACGCATAGACCGTCTTCGGAGCGGCCAGCCGCGCCGTGGCCGACATCACCAAATCGGACCCGATGCGCGCGGCTACTTCCAAAACCTCAGCGCCTTGGTCGATCCCGACGCGGTCGACACGGAAGTCGACCTCATCGCCGGGACGCACCATGCCCAGGAACCGCGCGGTCCAGCCGATCAGCCGGGCCGGGGGGCGGGCCTGACCGTCGGTGGCGGTCACCGCGTGCTGTGCGGCGGCCGACAGCCACATGCCGTGCACGATGGGCGATCCCAGACCGGCCAGCAGGGCGGCCGCCCGGTCGGTGTGGATCGGGTTGTGGTCGCCGGACACCACAGCGAACGGGCGCATGTCGACGGGCGCGGTCAGCCTGACGTCGCGGCGGCGACGGCGTGGCGTGTCGGTCGCGTTCTCCGACACCGCCCCACCGGCCCGGACGGGGTCGGTGAGCTCGGCGGCACCGGTGCGGCCAAGGATGGCGAAACGCTCATCGAGACTGGCGATCGCCGCGCCGTCGGCGTCCGCAATCGTCACCGAGACTCGGACGACGCGGCCCATGTCCGTGTCGGTGGCGGGCGAAGCCGTTGCGGTGATTGTCAATTGAGCGGGAACTTGAGGGAGCTTGCCGACCACGCGGGCGGCGTGGTCGAGATGCACCAGACTCAGTAGGCCCTCCACGACCGGGATGCCGGCGTCGGTGACCGCCGAGCCGATCGCCGCGAAAACCGCGGGCCAGCAAGGACCGACCAGTGCGTCGGGCACGGTGGTGAGGCTGGGCGCCAGCGGTTCGGAGAAGGTGGCCGTGACTCCCGTGTGGTCCGCAACCCGCTCGGGGTCCCAGTCCACCGTCACGGTGGCTGTGCCGTCGGTGACCGGGGGCAGGAACTCCGGTCCGTCGACACCGGCGGCGATCGCCAGCACCGCGCGCATGGCGGTGGCGGCGTCTTCGATGGGCACCACCGGAGTACCGCCGTCAACGGTGTTGGCGGGCAAGGTGAATGGGATGTCGACCCAGGTGCCGGACACCGGCACACTCAGAACGACACGGTCGCCGTCGACCTGCAGCCGCGCCCCGGTGGATGAGTGTGTGGCGCGCCGGCTTTCGGGTCCGTCGTGCACCAGCCAGTCGCTGGGGTCGGCGATTCGATGGACCGGGTTGGTCGCGGTGCGGCCGGCCCATTGCACATCGGGGGCGTCGAGCACGACGGCAAGCGGTCCGGTCACGTCGGGGCGGCCCAGCCGGCGCGACGTCACGGCTCGGGGCTGCACGTCAGAAGACAACACCTCGTCGACGGCGGCCTGCTCGAAGCGGTCCAGCAATTCACCGACGGGTTCGTCCATCCGGGTGATGCCGGCCACCGCCGCGGTGCCCGGGATGATGCACACCTGGTCGGCCTCGTAGCGGGCATCGTGCGCCTGCCACAGCGAGTCGCCGCGCCACCAGCGCCGCACATCCTTGTCGATGACCGGCACGAAGTTGACCGGCTTACCCAGCGTCTTGCACAGCGTGACGAAGAACGGAACATCGGCCGGATGCAGCTGCACGGATTCGGCGTCAGGGTAATGCGCAAGCAGCGTGGCGATGGCTTCGTCGGGATGCTCCAGCAGCGACTCGTCGGTGAACAGCGTGTCGATGGGGCCGGAATCCTTTGGATGCAAACGAGCCTCGGCCCGCTGCAGCATCTGCTCGAAGCGGTCGCGCCACGTGTCGGCCAGCCATGGGCTGCCCGGTGCGGCGGTGTCGGCGGTCGAGTTGCCCTCGCCGATGGTCAGCTCGACGTAGCGCTGCAACCACTGCAGGTAGGTCATCTCCCCCGCGTCGCCGAAATACGGCTTGGCGGTCTTGGCCATCGCCGCGATGATCTCGTCGCGACGCTCTGCGACGGCTTCTGCGTCACCGGCGACCTCGTCGAGGAGCCGGCCGCACCGCGAGGCGCTGTTGTCGATCTCGTGGATGTCCGCACCCAGCTGACTACGGCTGGAAGCCATGCCGCCCGAGGCTTTTCCGGCGCCAATCCACTCATCAGTGCCTTGCGTCTCGACCAGCATCCGCTTGACCGACGGCGACGTGGTGGCCTCCTTGGTCGCCATCGCCGCAGTGCCGACCAGGATGCCGTCGATCGGCATCAGCGGGAAGCCGTACGCCTGCGCCCAGCGCCCGGACAGGTATTCCGCCGCCCGCTCGGGCGTTCCGATGCCACCGCCCACGCAGACGGTGATGTTGGGCCGCGACCGCAGTTCCGAATAGGTCGCCAGCAGCAAGTCGTCGAGGTCTTCCCACGAATGGTGGCCACCGGCACGCCCGCCCTCGATGTGCATGATCACCGGCTTGGTGGGAACCTCGGTCGCGATGCGGATGACCGAGCGGATCTGCTCGACCGTGCCGGGTTTGAACACGACGTGGCTGATGCCGACGTCGCCCAGTTCATTGATCAGCTCGACGGCATCCTCGAGATCCGGGATGCCGGCGCTGATCACCAGACCGTCGATCGCCGCGCCGGACTGACGCGCCTTCTGTACCAGCCGCTTGCCACCGACCTGCAGCTTCCATAGGTACGGGTCGAGGAACAGCGCGTTGAACTGATAGGTCCGGCCCGGCTCGAGCAGGTGGGAGAGCTCCCCGACGCGGTTGGCGAAGATTTCCTCGGTGACCTGCCCGCCGCCGGCCAGCTCGGCCCAGTGCCCGGCGTTGGCCGCAGCGGCGACGATCTTGGTGTCGACGGTGGTCGGGGTCATGCCGGCGAGCAGGATCGGTGAACGTCCGGTCAGCCGGGTGAACTTCGTCGAGAGCTTGACCCTTCCGTCGGGGAGGCGCACCACGGTCGGGGCGTAACTCGACCAGGCCCGCGCCACCTCGGGGACGGCCCCGACGGTAAAGAGGTTGCGCTGACCGCCACGGGTCGCCGCGGGAACGATGCCCACGCCAAGGCCGCGGATCACCGGCGCGGTCAGCCGGGTCAGGATGTCGCCGGGACCCAGATCGAGAATCCACCGGGCTCCAGCGTCGTTAACACGGGTAATCTCCTCCACCCAGTCGACTCGACGCACCAGGATGGACTCGGTCAGTTCCCTGGCCAGCGCGACGTCCAGTCCGACCTTCTCGGCCCAGCCGCCGACGATGTCGGTGCCGTCGGCCAACCGGGGCGTGTGGAAGCCCACCTCCACCTGCACCGGATCGAATACCGGCGCGAAGACGTCCCCGCCGCGCATCTTGTTCTTCCGGTCGGCCTCTTCCTTCTCGGAGATCTGCTGGCAATAAAGCTCGAAGCGGGAGAGTTGCTCGGGGGTGCCGGTGATGACGACCGAACGCCGGCCGTTGCGGATGGACAGCACTGGCGGCAGCACGGTGCGCACATCTTGCGCGAACTCGTCGAGCAGCCGGCGAATGCGCTCGGGGTCGGCGTTGGTGACCGACACCATCGGCGGGCGGTCGCCGAGTACGGAGATTCCGCGACGGCGGGCCACCAGCGTCCCGGCCGCACCGATCAGCTGGGCCAGAGCCAGTAGTTCGGCGTCGCGAGCGCCCGCGGCCTTCAGCGCCTCGACAGCGAGCACCCCTTGCGAATGCCCGGCAACGGCCACCGGCGGCGTCGCGGTCAGGTCCATGCCCTGGCGCGCCAGGGCACGCACGGCCGCGATCTGGGTGAGCAGCACCCCCGGTATCGACACCGCGGCCGACGTCAGGTGCTTGTCTGACGGGACCGGATCCTCGGCCGCCAGCGCACGTACCCAAGCCAGCGGCTCGAAACCGATCGGACGCACCACGACCAGCTCTTTTGCCACCGGTTCGAGCAGCAGCTCAACTTCGCCGACCAGCGTTGCCAAGTCGGTTTCGATCCCGGCCGACGACACCAGTTCTTCAAGTGTCTCCAGCCAGGCGCTGCCCTGGCCGCCAAATGCGACTGCGTACGGCTCGCTGGCCGTCAGACGGTCGACCAGAGCATGGGTGCCGTGCGGACCATTCCCGTCGCGCTTAGCGGACACCCGGTCGTGCTCGTGGATCGTCACCTTCTATGTCTCCCTGTATGCGTCTTTACGTATCGGTTCCTTTGGCCGGTCACCACCGGCGGGCGGGGTGTCGTCGATTCCGCGTCGAATCAGAGCCGGAAAACGGCTGACCGGTGTGTTGTCGGCGGACCGCTGCTGTGGGTTGAGCGGCGCGGCGGACTGCATCGGCTGTACTAAGAGTGTCATAAGGATCAGCGCCCTTTTCCGTGGTGATTGGTTACTGGTGAGTTCTACGCACGAGTAACCGTGTCGTGGGTAACACCGCGTTCAACCGGCGGCGCGGGCGTGGCGAACAAACGTCCTGCATGCAGGTGGTTACGGTCGAGTAGCTATAACTGCGCAGATCAAGGCAGTTTTGTTATGTAATCGTTATGTAAAAATTTTGGGCCGTCGAGAGCCGCCGCCGAGGCGTCAGCCGGGTCGTCTGGCGACGGCCCGCCTCCGCGACGCCGGAAAATGAGCGAACGAGTGTTTGCTGGAGCCTCTAAGAGTTGAGGCCCGGCAGGGCCGGCTGCAGGGCCAGGACGCTAGGCCCACTGCCCGAATTGCGGCTTGAGGATTTCGTTGATGTCCACCCCGACCCCGCCGACGCTGCGTTTGTCGATCTCGACCTGATGCAAATTGGCGGCCGGATGGGTGAACCCCTTGGGCGAGCCCCAGTTGTGCTGCCAGAAGTACGAACCCAAACCGTCGTGCAGCGCCCAGTCGATGGTTTTGGAATTGGCGTACACGCCTGTGCGCTGGTGTCCGACCACCGACTCCCAGGACCTCAGATACGGCGCTACCTGCTGTTTGTACTGCTCATAGGACGGGTTGTCATCGATCGAGGCGTAGATGGGGGCGGTGGCGGGGCCGCCGGCGGCGGCATGCAACTGCGCGCCACGCTTCGCGTGTTGCACGCCGGCGGCGGCGCCGCCTAACCAGTCAGAGGTACTGCCCTTGCCGTATTGGTAGCACGAAACGATTTTCAGGCCGTTACTGTTCAGGTCGCGCGCCTCGGTGAGCTGGATCGGCTTGCCGAGCATCCAGTTACCGCCGGGCCGCCGATCCGACACGTAGCGGATCGACCCAACGGCGCCGGCCGCCCTGATCTGGCTGGCCGGGATGACTCCGGCCGCGTAGTCCAACAGGGTGCCGAGCGACGCCGATGCCGGCGCGGCGCGCAACGACGCCGCGGCGGCACCGAGACCGAATAAGGCTGGGGTCGCGGCCGCCAATCTGAGCAGGTCACGTCGCGAAACCGATGACACAAACCACAGGGTACGACAGAAATACCATTCGACACATCAGCCACTGCAGTCACATGTGCATCACATTGGCGCATCATTCGTTTGGGCCCGCGTTGGTGCGGGCAGCACGATGACGCTCACGGCCTCCACACCGCGGCGAGCGGTCTGACGGGCGATCTCGTCGATGAAGTGGGCGGCCGCTGGGTTTATCGATCCCGCCCAGGCGCGGAATCCTTGCACGATCACCGGGTCGTGCTCCAACAACGGTTGCACCCCCCGCAGCACGTCGACCACGTCGCCGGGCAATGGGTCGGCCAGCTGCTGGTCGATCCAGTTCTGCGCGAGTTCTGTTGCCGCCATTTGGCTTTCGCCCAACGCGATCACGTCGCCGGCGAGGTTGCGTAACCGGTCGAAGAGCAGCTGGCGTCCTGGCGTCTCGGCCAGTTGCGCCAACAGGGTGCTGGCCGCTGGTGGCAAGACCATCTGCCCGAACAACGGGGGCACTGGCAGGTCCCACTCGGCGAAGAGATCGGCGTACATCGCGGCGACGGGCGCAGACAGCGGGGCGCTGAGCCGCCCGATGACACCGATGCTGTCGCGGTGAGTGGTCGCCAGCCTGCGCAGGATGTGTTCGTTGACGTCGGCGGCAGGACAGTCGGTGGCGGCGTCGATGGCCCGAATCAGTTGATCTAGCCGATCCCGCTGACCCATCAGCAACGTGCGGTGCTCGTCGAGAAGATCGGCCAACGTGGTCTGCCCGTCGTCGAGCAACCGCGCAATGTCAGTGATGCTGACGCCAAGACTTCTCATCAGGTCGATGCGCAACAGGTCGAGGACCTGCTCAACGTCAAAGACTCGATACCCGTTGCTGAGGTGTTCCGCGTGCAGCAGGCCGATTTTCTCGTAGTGGCGGATACGGCCGGAGGCGATGCCGGTCAAGGCCGTGACGTCGCCGATCAGCAACTGCTCAGCCACTCCTTGACCTTACAACTGTCGCAAGGTCTGTACTGAGAACATGGACTCTGGAATGGGGCGAGACCAGCTCATCGACCTGACCCGGCGCGCACTCAAGTTGGCATGCGACAAGACCACCGACCTCGCGCCTGGGCAGCACCGGGTTGACGCGAGGGAATACACCTCGGTTGAGCGGCACGACCGGGACAGAGCCATGCTGCTGGACAGTCCACAGTTGGTCGGCTACGTCTCGGAGCTTGCCGGCCCGGGCGCGTACTGCACCAAAACCGTTATGGGGCGATCGATCCTGTTGACCAGGACCTCCGACGGATCGGTCAAGGCGTTCGACAACGTCTGCCTGCACCGCCAGTCGCAGGTGGCGACGGGGTGCGGTACCGCGAAGCGGTTCACCTGTCCATACCACGCATGGACGTACGACAACACCGGAAAACTGGTCGGGCTGCCGGGCCGCGAAGGCTTCCCGGAAATGACGGTTAAGTCCGATGGTTTGACCGAACTTCCGGCCGCCGAGTTCGCCGGATTCCTCTGGGTGGGGCTAGATCCCGGGGCGACCCTGGACGTCGCCGCGCACCTGGGACCGTTGGCCGCCGAACTCGACTCGTGGGGCATCGGACGCTGGTCTCCGCTGGGCGAGAAAGTGCTCGACGCCCCGGTCAATTGGAAACTGGCGGTCGACACCTTCGCGGAGAACTACCATTTCGCCACCGTGCACCGGCAGACGTTTGCCACCATCGCCCGCAGCAACTGCACGGTTTACGACGCGTACGGACCTCATCACCGGTTGATCTTCCCGCTCAACACGATCCTCGAATTGGAGAACGTTCCCGAAGAGCAATGGGATCCATTCCACAACATGGTCGTGATCTATGCACTGTTCCCCAATATCGTGCTGTCGGTGACGATCGCCAACGGCGAACTTTTCCGCATCTATCCGGGCGACCAGCCGGGTAGGTCGGTCACCGTTCACCAGAACTCGACGCCGCTGGACCTTTCCGATGACTCCGTCGCGGCCGGCGCTCAAGCCGTCTTCGAATATGCGCACGCCACCGTGCGCGACGAGGACTACCGGCTGGTCGAAGGCCTGCAAGCCAACCTCGAATCGGGAGCCCGGGATCACCTGGTGTTCGGTCGCAACGAACCCGGACTGCAGCATCGCCACATCACCTGGGACCAGGCGATTGCTGCGGCAAGGCTGTAGCGGCTTGGGCCTCACTTGTGGGCGGACAGCACGGCGATAAGATCGTCGAGAATGGTTGCGAGCGCGTCATTTTCGTCGGGCGCTACGCCGGCCAGCAGCTCGACTGCCTCACTGCGTCGACCGGCGGCTACCAACGGCATGACCTGATCCACCATCGTCTGCAGGTCCGCGGCAGGTGGTTCGAGGTTCGCGACAGTAGTGGCCAGCACGTCGACGAGTTCCCAATCCCGGTACAGCGCCAGTGAACGTTCGTAGAACGCGAAACCGGTGACCGGCTGGCCCCACAACGTTCCGCGGTAGCGGTATGGGCCTTCCATGTACTCGATCGGCAGGCCGTGTGCCGGGGCTGCCACCAGCGGCTCCCCGACGAGATCCAGCTGCATTGTGGCGCAGGTGATCCGGTGTCGGTCGGGCATGTATCGGGCTGGAGCAAGCGGACGCACGAGCGGTTGCACCGCGGTCGGCCACCGGACGTAGCTGCTTACGGTGACCTCGATGTCTTCGGCGCACTGTGGCGGCTGGGCCGGTCCGAAAGCGGCGGCGGGGCAGCTGGTGGTAACCCCGGTAAACGGTTGCAGCGCATTGCCGTTCGTGCGGTCGAACTGCCGCCAGATGCTCAAGTCGACGCCGTTATCGAAGTTGATCGTGCGCCATTCGTGAGACCTGGCCCGCGGGTCCCCTCCGGTTCCGCCGCCGCCGGCGTATTTCGGGAACCACTGCCGGTCGACATGCCCGCTGCTGCCGGAAACCTGATGGACCGCCTCTCCCCAGCGCAAGGTGCCGGTCATCGCCATTCCGGTCTGGAAATAGGAGTGGGTCTCGTTTTGGCCGAAGCAGACGATCTTTCCGTTGTAGGTCGATGCACCCACCGGGGTCGGTGGGCGCGTCGGTGTTACGGCCAAGTCCAGCCGCATAGGCCGACCGGAGTGGTCCTGGCCGACGAGGCTGATGCGGTAGGTGTAGGGCAGCAGTCCGCCGTCGCCGTTGCGGCACGTGGTCCATGACGCGGTTCCGGCGCCGCTGGAATAGCTGATGTCGAGATAGCCCGGGGCCAGGGCAAGCTTGCGCTGCGCTCCCGGTTCCAGGTTGGCCGGCGGCATATCGTAATCCGTATAGGTGCCGTAATCACCGGTATCCAGGTCGAATAGCGCCATCGTGTAGAAATCCGCGACCACGGTTCCGCCGGGCCGGTTCTTGTTGAAGATGGTCAGGAAGGCAAATGACCGGTCGGTCTCGGCAGCGTCGAGCTGACCGGCGATGAACCAGGTGTCCGATTCCTGGTCGGGGTGTTCCCCCTCGGCGGCGGGAAACTCCAGCTGGCTATCACCGGGCACCAACTGAAATGGGTAACTGCGCCAGTCGTTGTTCATCTCACGCCTCGCCTCGATACTGGTACTTGTGCCCGCCCGCGACAAGACGGGCGCGACAACATCGCGGGTTGTCGCTGAAAGGCGGGCACAGGGTCTGGCCCACAGCTCGGGACATTAGGTCGCCTCGGTGACATCGATAGCGTCGTATTTGTCGGCCCCGAGGAATTCGCGGACCTTGTTGATGTGTTCGTCGGCGCCGAGTTCGAGGGTTTCGGCGGCCAGGCCGTAGTCGACGATCGCGAGCGCCGCTTGGGCGATGTGCTTAGAAAATGCGCGTTTGGTGGTCTGCAGTGCCCGTGCGGGCTGCTCGGCGAGTCTGCCGGCAAGCTGCATCGCCTCGTCCATCAGGGCGTCGGACTTCGTCACACGGTTGGCCAGACCGAGATTGGCCGCCTCGCCGGCCGAGATCCGGGCGCCAAGATAGATGTATTCCTTGGCGCGGATGAGGCTCATCATGTAGGGCCACAGTAGCGCCCCGCCATCGGCGGCAGTCAGACCGATCGAGACGTGGGGATCGCAGAGGTAGCTGCGTTCCGACATCAGCACGAGGTCGCAACACAGCGCCAGCGAGGCACCGAGCCCAACGGCCGGGCCGTTGACTGCTGCCACCACCGGAAGCCGGAAGTTGATCATTGCGTTGAGAATCGCGCCGGCCTGCTGCGATATCGCGTACCGCAGTCCCAGCGATTGATGCTGCGCTTTGAGGAAGGCGAAATCCCCGCCCCCGCTGAATGTGGTGCCCGCGCCGGTGAGCACGACGCAGCGTGCACCGGTATCGCGATCCAGGTCATGCCAGACTTCGAGCAACTGGCTGTGTAGCGACTCGTCGATGACGTTGTGCGCGTGCGGACGATTGATCGTCACAATCCGAACGGCGCCGTCCGCCGTTACCCGAAGTTCGTCGCTCAAAGTGTCGGCTTCCTGAGTCCCTCTTTTTTGGCTATGTTAGCATCAATAGCGAAGTTACTGTTGCATTCTCACCCTGCCCCGAGGTAGCTGCCCCGATGTCGGAAAACCCCGGCCACCGTTCATATGACGAGCTTTTTATCGGGGGCAAGTGGCGCAAACCCGCCAGTCCGCAGCAACTCGCCGTCATTTCCCCGCATTCCGAAGAGCCCATCGGTCACGTCCAGGTGTCCGGGCCCGAGGACGTCCACGCGGCCGTCGCTGCCGCGCGACACGCTTTCGACCACGGCCCGTGGCCACGATTGGCCCATGCCGAGCGGATGGCCAAGATCGAACAGCTCGCCGCGATCTACGCCGGTCACATCGACGAGATGGCCGACCTGATCACCGCCGAGATGGGTTCTCCGCGCAGCTTCAGTCGGCTGGGCCAAGCGGCGGGCGCCGCGTCGATGATGCACCTGGCGCTGGCAGCCGCCCGCGAATTTCCCTGGGCGGAGCGCCGCCAAGGTGTGCTCGGCGAAGTACATCTGCGCAGGGCCCCGGTCGGGGTAGTCGGCGCCATTGTGCCGTGGAACGTGCCGCAATTCCTGATCATGCCCAAACTGATCCCGGCCCTCATCGCAGGCTGCACGGTCATTGTGAAACCCGCACCCGAAACACCCTTGGACGCTTTGTGGTTGGCCGAGATGATCGAGCAGGTCGGCCTGCCCGAGGGGGTGGTGTCCGTGCTTCCCGGAGGCACCGACGTCGGCGAGGCGCTGGTGCGCCATCCGGGAGTGGACAAGATCGCGTTCACCGGTTCCAGCGCCACCGGGCGCCGCATCGCGGCCCTGTGCGGAGAGCAGCTCAAACGGGTGAGCCTGGAACTGGGCGGCAAGTCGGCCGCGATCATTCTCGACGATGCCGACATCGACAAGACCGTGGCCGGGCTGAAGACGGCCGGCCTGATGAACAACGGGCAGGCCTGCGTCGCGCAGACCCGCATCCTGGTCAGCGAACGGCGGCACGACGAGGTCGTCGACGCGCTGGCGGACATGATGTCTGGCTTGCACCTCGGGGATCCCGCCGACGAGGCCACCGATATCGGACCTCTTGTCGCGCAACGACAACAACGTCGCGTCCAGGACTACATTCGCTCCGGACAGCACGAGGGCGCCCGCATCGTCATCGGCGGCGACGACAGTCCGGCCGAGCGCGGCTGGTACGTGCGGCCAACGTTGTTCGCCGAGGCCACCAACGACATGCGCATCGCCCGGGAGGAAATTTTCGGCCCGGTGTTGACGGTCCTCACCTACACCGACGAAGACGACGCGGTCCGAATAGCCAACGACAGCGACTATGGGCTGGCCGGCTCGGTGTGGACCGCCGACACCGCGCACGGTCTCGAGATCGCTGCCCGGGTGCGCACCGGGACCTACGGCATCAATATGTACATGCTCGATACCAGCACCCCGTTCGGCGGCTTCAAGCAGTCGGGCATCGGGCGGGAGTTCGGGCCGGAGGGTTTCGATGAGTACGTCGAGCTGCAGTCGGTCGTGTGCAACGGGAAGATGCCGCCGCTATAAGCGGTCCGGTCGCCACGCAGGATCGCGACCAAGCCGAGCAAGAAGCCTGGCCTGCAAATCGGCTTCGTCATTCACCGCTACCGGAGCACTGAACATTCCTGACGCGCTCAAGGCCCGAGGATCTGCCGGTAAGGCGGCGTAGAAGAGCTCGCACCACTCGGGATCGAGTCGATCATCGGCCCCTACCGCGCGAGCAAGGTCCCAGGTGTGCACTAAGACATCGCGTGTCAGATGCGGTACCAGCTTGCGCGCATCCAGCCGTGTTGCCGCATCTTTTCCCACTGTGGGTATGTCAACGACCCTTTCGAAGAGAGCCCGGCCGGGGTTAAAGGCCTCTGTCAGCGACGCGTAGGTGAGTTGCCATCGCACCTGCGGATCGTGGGGTCGGGCGGGACTCAATCCCAGCGGGCGCAGGAGAAGTACGTCGTGAAAACCGATAACGTGCTCGAGCACTCCTCGGGCATCCCATGCATCGCACGGCGAGCGACGGTCCCATTCGTCGTTCGCCGACCCAACCGCCTCACCGAACCGCCGGCATACCGCGAGATGCAGTTTGCCTGCGCCGTCATCCATCACCGTCATACCTGCATTCGGGCATCTGCAAGGTGAGTTCGACCGGACAGCACAGCGCGCCATGCTGATTGGTCACTTGAATCTGGATGTCGACAAGGCAGCGCGGCGGGTCGACTGAGGTGTCCCGCCGCTTGGCCACCGCCCGTCCCCGACCGATCATCGTGTCGCCGGCGTACACCGAGCCGGCCAGCCGCATGGAGCGGCGCACCACTCGGCTACTCGGGCCCGCCCAATCGGTCGCGACGCGGTCGGCGAAGCCGGCGAGGTGCATGGTGTTGACGTAGATCGTCGGGTTGCCCTGGCTTTGGGCGTAACCGGGATCGAAATGGCCGGGGAAATAGTCCCACGTTGCTCCGGCGTTCTCCACCACCCGCTGGTAGCTGATGTGGTCAACCACCTCAGGCAGCTCGACCGGAACGGTGACCGCGTTCCAGTAAAGGTCCGCACTGGTCAAGAGGGTGCTCCAGGCGTAAAGCGGAACAAGGTATTCCGGCATGTGGCGACCACGGTTCCGCCCTGGCGACGATAGGTCTCCAGCGTCTCGACGAAATGACCGACGCCCAGCCGGGTCCGCTTTTGCGGCGATACCGACACCAGCTCTTCGACGACGGTGAGCACGTCGCCTTCGACGATGGGTTGCAGGAACTCGACATCGTTGGCGGCGTTGATGAATGTGGTGCCAGGCAACGGCACCCGGAGCACCATCGATGCCGCCGGTGGCCTGCCCGCCGGCTGCCACGGCGGAGGTATCAGCCATCCCACCAGCAAGGCCGGCGGGGCCAGCAGCCCTCCCCATTTCTGGCGGGCGAACTCGGCGTCCCAATACGAGCGATTACCGTCGTGGACCATCGCGGCGAACAATTGGATGCGCGCGCCACTGACGGCCGTGGCCGCGGTGCGCGGTTCGCTCGTCACGCCGACCATCCGCAGCGCATCTTCGTAGGTGCCGAAGGCCAGCTGGTAACTGAGTTCGCGATCCACGTATCGGTGCCGCTCACATGACGAGCGGGTGCCGGCTCGGCACCGAATCCCATTGCAGCGTACGGGAAGTGAAATACCAGCCGCCGCGTTCGTAGATCAGCGTGTCCCGGTATGTGCCGGTGGCCCGCAGCGCGGTTTCGCCAAACATGGCGGCGAAAAGCACGGCGACACAACGCTGGGTCGCGTTGATCCCGTCGACGCGGATCTCGTGATCGACCGTGACCAAGCGCTGTCCATCGCCGCCGTCAAAGGCCGCACGCAGATCGTTGAACAGCTCGCCGTCACGGGTGTAGCTGGCGCCTGAATGGCGGAACGTGGCGATCCAGCGGTCGCGATCACCGTCGGAATAGGCCCAGTTGTGCCGGGCGTTCAGATTCAGGATGGCAGCGCGAGCCGTGGCGGCATGGAGCATTTGCTGTTCCTGATAGGTCATGGTCATCTTGCTCTCTCGCCTTTCCCGGAAATGACTACCGACAATGGAGCTGATGTAACACTAAAGCGGCTGTCCGACGCTTACGTAACATTGACGTAACTTACCGGCTAACGACATACCCGTGACTTTCACGATCCCACGCGTCCCGACTCAATCCCCGCTTGCGCAATACGTCTTTACGTATCCGCCCAACGGCATTCTTCGGGAGCTCGCTGACCGTGTCGACGAATCGCGGCACGCAGAAATACGGCATCCGGGCCGCGCAGAAATCGAGCAACTCGGCGCAATCCAGTGTGGCCCCCGGGCGCAACGTCACGACCACCAAGATGTCGTCTTCGCCCAACTCACTGGGCACCCCGACCGCGGCGGCTTCGGCCACCGCGGGATGGCGCATGACAACGGCCTCGACTTCGACCGAGGAGACATTTTCCCCGCGTCTGCGCAACGCGTCTTTGATGCGGTCCACATATGTCAGGTGCTGATCCCCACTTTCATCTGGGTCGAGTCGACCGAGGTCGCCGGTGCGGAACCATCCCTGGTGCAAATCCACGTGCAGTCCGGGATGCTCGCCGACACGCACGTAGCCTTCGCTCATCACGTGCGGGTACCTGGGCCGACAGGCGATCTCTCCGACCGTGCCGGCGGGCAGCGGATTGCCCTGCTCGTCGACGATGCGCACGTCGAAATTGGGATTCGGCCTTCCCGATGTTCCAGGAACCCCTTTGTCGGCCAAGGCCTTGAGGGCGATCGGAAAAGCCTCGGTCATTCCGTACATCGTGACGATGAGACAGCCGTAACGCTTTTCGATCTCGCGGTAGGAGTCCGCGTCGATGGGCGCAGCGGAGATGAACCGCAACGGCAGCTGTGCGTCACGCGAATCCGCGGGCAGATTCTGCAGCATTGAAACCATCGCGCCGGCACCGGCGAACCCGATGGCACCGCGAGCGCGTACGTCATCCCACACCTTGCCGGGGTGAAACGACTCCGCCAGCGCGGTCGTTGCGCCGACCAGCATCGGGGCCAGCACGCTGGGCGCCGCGCTCAGGTGGAATAGCGGCATCGCCGTCCACAGCACCTCCCCCGGGCCGAATTCCCAGGCTGCCGCGACGGTCGCGGCCACCGAAAACAGGTAGTGCCATGTCGTGGCAACCGCTTTCGACGGGCCCGTGGTGCCTGATGTGTAGAACAAGCAACCCACGTCGTCGGGCCCAGCGGGGCTGTCGGCGGGCGGGCGGCCAGCGTCTCGTCTCAAGGCCCCGTCGAGTGAATCGCCTTGCACCACAATGTCAGTCACTGTGTCCAACGCGCCCGCAACCTCATCGACGCGGGGCCGGCGCTCAACGTCGGTCAGGATCACCTTGGCCTGCGATAACCGAAGGGTGTGCAGCAGGAAATCACCCTTGTTGGCGGCGTTCACCGCCGCGCTCACCGCGCCGATGCGTGCCGCACCCAGCCAGAAGTAGACCCATGCCGGGCAGGTGGCGGTGAACAGCGCCACGCAGTCGCCCCGGCCGACACCCAGTGCGGTCAGCATGTTCGCCGCCCCGCAGGACCGCTGCCGCATCTGCTCAAAGGTCACGTCTTCACCGGCGATCGACATCATCACCCGGTCGGGATACTGCCCGGCCCGCCGATCCAGCACAGCCGGCACGGTGAAACGGTCGACGCCGAAATCGGAGGGCCCGAGAGGTCCGCTCCGGTCAGGGCACATCAGGCTGCCAATCAGGCTTTGGCGGCCGCCGGGTCCGGCTCACCATCGGTGGTGTAGCCGAAGTCCGAGGGCGCGGGTTGCACCCCCGGATAGAACCGGTGCGCCCAGCGGCGAAGGGCGGCATAGTCGTGTGCCTCTTCGGGGGCCAGGTTCGGCTTCTCCAGATACTTCATGTTCTCCCAGGTGAAGAAGTCCTGTTTGATGACCTCTTGCTGCAGCGCCAGGAACCTGGCGGCGCGACCGGTCGGCACATCGCCGGTATAGCCGGGCTCACGAATGGATGCCTGGGTGTAGAAGTAGTCGGTGTAGTCCTCGTCGACGGGCGTCTGTCCGGTGACCTGGACGGTCGCCACCAGCTCGCTGGGGAAGCGAACCACTCCCAGTCCCAGCGAGTAGTTGTCGTAAATGATCTTGGCGTCGACCGGTCCGTTCGGGGTCAACCAGGTTTGCGCCCGGCCGGCGCCGAAATGGGCGTTGACGGTGGCGTGCAAGTGGTATCCGGATACCTCGAACGACGCGGTGGTGGCCGGATTGGCCGCCTTGTGCACGTATTGAACGTGGTACGGGTCGGCAGCATTCTCGATGATCATTTGCGGGTGCACCTTGACCCGATTGAGCATCTGGCTGTGCGGGTGCAGCGGGTAGTACTCGTTGGTTTCCAGTTCGGGCAGCACTGGCGGCTGCCAGTACGGTGCCCGGCCGTGACGCTCATGCCAGGCCAGGACGAAGCCGTACCATTCCATGCTCGGATAGGTGCGGATCCGGACGTTGTTCTTGCAGCCGATCTTGCTGTAGGGAATTAGCGCATTGGAGCCGTCACCGCGCCACTGCCAGCCGTGCCAGGGGCAGACGATGTTTTCGCCTTCCACGGCGCCACCGACGCCTAAGTTGGCGCCAAGGTGCTGACAGTAGGCGTCCATCACGTGCACCCGACCGGACTCGGTCCGGAATATCACCAGCTCCTCGCCGAAGTAGTGCGCGCGCTTGACTTGACCGGCACCCAGGTCAGATGCGAAGGCAACGATGAACCAGCCCGTGGGGAACCGGTAGGTCGACAGCGCGATGCCGGCCTGTCCGAACTCACGTTCCGAAGGATCTCCGGCCGGATCCGAAGCCGAGTCCGAAATTATCTGCGTCACTAGCACTCCGTATCCCGCGCGGCCGAGCAACTGGGCCGCCCTTACCTCACCGCGGTTCGACGACTAGCTCTATTTTTACTATTTTAGGTATTGAACGTCAACGGCGGACACCGGGCATGTCCGGGTCGATCGAGTTGCCAATGACGGATACGGTAATCGATCCGTCCGTTTTTGACTGTGACGCAAGGAATTTCCGCCTGGAAGCCGGGTCAGGACGTCTGCTCGCCGGGCGCCGGCGCGTTGCCGAATGCAGCGAAGACCGCTAAAGGGTCCAGGTAGTCGCGCCAGTGCACGATCTTGCGGTCCTTGACCGTCGATCTAGGACACGATGGCGATATCGCTAAACCGGCGGGGGTAAGTCAGTCGCGTAGCCGCAGCGCGGCCTTCGGGCACTGGTCCACCGCGGCGCGCACGTCGATCTCCAGACGGGGCGGCACGGGGCCGTCCGCGATCTGCACCACATCAGCGTCGCCTAATTCGAATACCTCCGGTGCGAGCGACTCGCAAAAGCCGTTGGCCTCACATAAGTTCTCGTCCACCGTCACGCGCATCAGATGCCCTCCACTTCTCACAGGCCCTTGGGTCGGGTCCCGATCACCCCGCTGGTTGCAAGGCACCTCAGTTCTTCGTCGGTCAGCCCGCACCGACCGCGCAGTACCTCTTCATTGTGCTCGCCCAGCCTCGGCGGCGGGCGCAGCAGCCATCTGTCCTGGCCGGCGAGCGAGGCGAACGGCGGGCAGGGATAAAGGTTTGTCCCGGTACTCGGATGATGCAACGCCTCGAAAAAACCGCGTTCGCGCAGTTGGGGATTTTCGGTCACCAACGACGGCGACACCACCGGCGCCGCGGGAATACCCGCGGCGGCCAGTAGCTCCACCGTCGACTCAAGCGGCCGGCTGGCGAACCAATCCTGCAACCGGCGATCGACGTCATCGGCTCGCTGTCGGCGCCCGGCGATGGTGGCCAGGCCCTCGTCGCACCAGGCTGGGTGATCCATCAGGTCAACCAGCGCACGCCACTGCCGGTCGTCGCGCACGGTGACCGCGATCCAATCGTCCTCGCCGGCACACCGGTAGATGTTCTGGATCGACTCACCGTGACCGCGGTTGCCCCGCCGGCTCAGCGTTATCCCGAAGACTTCGGATTCGATCGCCTGTATCGCGGTGGCGTTGAGCACCGTTTCGAGCATCGGCAGCTCGACCAGCTGGCCCGATCCGGTGCGTTCGGCGAAGCTCAGAGCGGCCAGCACGGCGAATCCGGCGTGCACGCCGGCCAGCGGATCGCAGGCCCCGCGCGGCGTGACCGGCGGAGCCTCCGGCAATCCCGTCACCCAGGCCAGACCCGCGATCTGCTCCATGGTGGGAGCGAATCCGACCCGCTCACGCCACGGACCGTCCAGACCGAATGCGGGCATCCGGGCAACGACAAGTTTGGGGTTGGTCTTCAGCAGCACGTCGGCGGTGAGGCCGAACTGGTCCATCACCCGCGGTGAGAAGTTCTCGATCACAACGTCGGCGTCGGCTACCAGCTCGAGGAACAACCTACGCCCCTCGTGCGAGCCCAAATCCAGTGTGACCGAACGTTTGTTGGTGTTCATCGCGTGGAATACCCAACCGTACTCCCACCAGTCGTCCACATCGGTGCGCATCCCGCCCGAATATCGAATGCCGTCGGGTCGCTGTATCGACTCAACCTTGACGACGTCGGCACCGAACGCGGCCAGTAGGTGCGTTGCGGCGGGCCCCGCCCAGAACGCGGTCAGATCGACGATGCGCACACCCGCCAGCGGCAACCCCTGCGTCGCCGGTTCGGGATCGGATCCGACTCTGCGCCAAGGTGACTCGTCGTTGTCCTCACCGACAGCGGCGGTACCGCGCGGCGGTGCCGGCGCGCACGCCGACATCAGCCATGGCGGGCGGGGCTGGTGAAAGCCGGCGGGGTTGGGGACAAAAGCCCCGCGTTGGGCCACGTACTCCATATCCCGGATCGTGGCGCCGTTGCCCAACGCGGCGATCGGCAGCCGGAACAGTTGTCCGAGCCCGACGATCTCGTCGACGGTCCGTTCGGCCAGCCACGGACGGATCTGTTCGCGGATGAAGTCGCGGTATTCCCACCGACCGATCTGATAACGCAGCTGTTCGATCTCCTCCAACTGCGGGCACTCGACCATCGCGGCGAAGTCGAGCCACTGCTGCCCGGTCACCATGGTGATCCCGACGTAACCGTCCTTGGCCGGTTCGATCGATGGCACTTCGGTGGTGCGGCGGATCGGTGGCACCCGTAGCAGCTGTGAATGCAGCCATTCGCTGCTCTGCATCGCGGTCATCGCCTCGAGCATGGACAGGTCGAGATGCTCGCCAGGGCCACCGTGCTCGACGCGGCGGCGCACGGCCAGCGCGCCGAACGCGGCGAACACGCCACCCATGTACTCCCCCAAGTCGCCGCCGATTGCGATGGGAGGCCCGGCGGGATCACCACGAAAGCCCGGCGAGCCCGCCCACGCCTGCAGGGTGAACTCGCTGGCAGCGCGGTCGGCGTACGGTCCGGTCCAGCCGAAGTCGGAGATCGTGACGATGATGGCCCGTGGAGATTCTGCCAGCAGCCGCCGCGGATCGATGCCCAGCGCTGCGGCTTGCGACGGTCCCGCGGTGACGACCACGACGTCGGCAGCGGCCAATTCGGCACGATAGCGCTCCGAACCTTCAGCGATAGTCATGCTGCGCTTGCCTGCATTGAGGTAGCTGAAAAACGGCGAGTTATCCCCATCCGGCACCGGCGAACAGGTGGCGGAGTACCGTCGTAACGAATCCCCTTGCGGTGGTTCGATTTTACTCACCTGCGCCCCGGCATCGACGAGCAGCTTCCCGCAGTAGCTGCCGGCTATCCGGTCACTGATCTCGACGACACGCAACTCGTGCAACGGTGTCGGCCGGCTGTCGGACCACTCGCTCAATTGCTCCCGCCCTTCCGATCGACATGCGATCAGAGAAGCTATTTATATCATTACTGCTAAAATAGCTAAGCCAGTGAGTGTGCTTCTGTTTCGAGGATCGGATGACCGCCTTGGGAATTGGCCCCGACTCCCGTCGCCGATTGTCGGCGCCGCGAATCGCCGAAATCGTAGCCGACGAGTTGCGCCGCCAGATCATCGACGGCGAGCTTGCCGACGGCGATCTCTTGCCGCGCCAAGAGGTGCTCGTCGAACAGTTCAACGTGAGTTTGGTTTCCCTGCGCGAAGCGCTGCGGATCCTGGAAACCGAGGGACTGGTTTCGGTTCGGCGCGGTAACCGTGGTGGCGCCGTCGTGCACGCTCCGGCGAAGACCAGCGCCGCCTACATGCTCGGTCTGTTGTTGCAGAGCGAATCCGTTGCGGTCGCCGACTTGGGCATGGCATTGCAGGAACTCGAGCCCGCCTGCGCCGCGTTGGCGGCCCAGCGGCCCGACCGGGCCGATACGTTGGTCCCAGAGCTCAAGCAGGTCAACGATTCGATGGCCGAGCACCTCTACGACGGCCGACTGTTCACCGAAATCGGCCGTGAATTCCACGATCTCGTTGTCCGCGGCTGCGGAAATCACACCATCATCGCGGTCGTCGGCAGCCTGGAGACGCTGTGGACCAGTCACGAACGGCAGTGGGCGGACGAGAGTGCGGCGCGTGGCACCTATCCCTCGTTGGCCAAACGCCGTGCGGTGCTTAACACGCACATCAAGCTGACCGAGACCATAGCGGAGGGTGACGTCGACCGGGCTCGTCGTATCGCAGGTCGCCATCTCGCCGACACCCAGACCTATGTGCTCTCGGGTCGGCCCGATCAACGAATCCACGCGATTTCGCCGCAGGCATTGTCGCGGTCGCGGGATATTCGGCACTCCTAAGAGGAAGCCTTTGACGTCGATGAGAACCGCATTGGTCACCGGCGGCAGCGGCGGGATCGGAAAAGGATGCGGTCGCAAGCTGGTCGAGTTGGGCTACGACGTGGTGCTGTCGGCACGTCGGGAAGGTCCGTTGCGCGCGGCCGCCGAGGAGATCGGTGCGCGCCACATCGTGGCCGACGCCTCGGATCCGCACGGATTTCCCGCCGCGATAAGCACAATGGAAACGATCGACCTCGTCGTTCATGCGGCCGGCACGCTGGGCGGAACGTATGCGCGCAAGCAGACATTCAAGCAATGGCAAGCCATTATGTCGGCCAACCTGGATTCGTGCTTCGTGGTGACCGCCGCCGTGTTGCCGCGGATGCGCGCGGGCTCGCGGCTGGTGTTCATCTCGTCGTCGGCGGCGCACGAGCCGATGCCGGCCCGGACCGCCTACTCGGCCTCGAAAGCCGGCATGAACGCGTTCGCGCGTGCCTTGGCGCTCGAAGTCGACCGGGACGGCATCAGCGTCCACATCGTCACGCCGGGCCCGGTGCAAACCGAGATGCTGTCCGACGTTCCCTTCGAGATGTACGCAATCCAGGTGTCCGACGTCGCCAACGCGGTCGCCTGGCTGGACACCGTCGATCCGTCGGTCGATCTGCCGGAAATCCGGCTCAGCGCGGTGCAGCGTGGTCCCTTCGCCCGGCCGCCGGTGGTCCCGACGGAAGCCCGGCGGCGCGCCGCGCGGCGAGGTTGACGGCTAGGACGGAGGGAACGCCTTGATCACCGATTCGCCGAACTCGTGCAGGGAATCCGGAACGGCGAAATCGGCGAACCATAAGTAGAACCGCTCGACCCGCTGGGCGGCTAAGCCGGCGAAGTGGGCGATCAGCTCGTCGGCATCGCCGCAGACCAGCCCGGACCCCAGGTTGCCGAACCGACGGGCGCTCACCTCGCGCACGGTATTCGGATCGCTGCCCGATCGGACAAAGCCCACCATCTGCTGGACCGACAGCCGGGCGGTTCCAGCCGCTGGGGCGAGCTTGGGCAACTTCTCGAGGTGGTTCACCGGCAGATTCCACCAATCCGCGTATCTGCGAACAAGTTCCATCATCCGGCGCCCGGTGCCGCCCAGGACCAGCGGTATCGGATAAGACCTTCGCGGGGCCTGCGCAGCTTCGCCGGTCTGCGGGCTATCGCCCCAGTACTGCCTGATCAGCTCGAGGTGGCGCTCGAGTTGCTCAACCCTGGCCACCGGATCCTGCTGACCCACATCGAATCTGGTGAACTCTGCGGGCCAGGATCCCGCACCGAGGCCGAGTTCGAATCTGCCCTCCGACGCATCCGACAAGGTGACGGCTTGTTTGGCGAGCACGGCAGGGTGCCGAAAGGCGTCGCACAGGACCAGATGGCCGATCCGCAGCCGCTCGGTCTTGGCCGCCACCCACGTGGCAATGCCCATTGCCTCCCAGATGCTTTCATCGGGCCGCCCGGGCGCCTCGAGGTGATCGATGAACGCCATTCCGTCGAAACCACTGGCCTCGGCATGGCGTGCCCGCTCCGCGATGTCGGCCGCCGACAACCGCACCTGCGGCAGGAACAGATACCACTCGACCATGCGCCCACCTATGCGTGTGTTCTCGTGCGATTGCACCAGCGCGGCTAGTTTACTATTTTTATTATGTTAGGAGTCTTATGGATGTCGGACTGAGCTCGGAACAGCTGTCGCTGCGCGACACCGTGCGCGACATCCTACGCACCGAGTGCCCGCCCGACGCCGCCCGACAGGCCCTGAACGATTCGGGGACGGACCCGGAGCGCTGGCGCACGCTCTGGAAGACGGTCGTCGACCTCGGCTGGACCGAACTTGCGACCCCTGACACCGGCGACTACGGACCCGTCGAGCTGGCTGTGGTTCTCGAGGAGTGCGGCGCTGCCATCGCGCCCATCCCGTTGCTGAGCAGCGTCGGTCTGGCTGCGGGCGCGTTGCGGGGCAGCGGCCTTGCCTCGGTGCTCGCCGAGATTGCCGGCGGCGTTGTCGCCACTCTGGCGGTCCACGCCAGAGGCTCTCGGCTACCCGGGGCACCGATGACGCTGCGCCAGGGACGCCTGCGCGGCCGGGCGGTCGCGGTCCCCAATCTGTCTCGGGCCGAGCTGATCGTCACGCTGGCCCGATCCGACGACGGTGACATCCTGGCAGCGGTCGCACGCTGTGGCGACGGGGTGACCCTGGTGCCGGCAGGTGAGTCCGCCGATCCCGCACAACCGGTGGCCGACGTCGAGATCGACGCCGAGCCATTGGCCACCGCGCCGGTCCACATTGAATCGGCGTTGACGGCACCGCTGGTAGCCGCCGCCGCCGACCTGCTGGGCGTGGCGAGCGCCGCCTTGCACCGCTCCGTCGAGCACGCGAAGGCACGTCGCCAGTTCGGCAAACCGATCGGCGCATTCCAGGGGATCAAGCACGCGCTGGCCGACAACTACGTCAGCCTGGAACGTGCCCGCAGTCTCACCTACGCCGCGGCGGCCCGCCTGAACGAACCGACTACCGCACCCGCCGACGCCTGGACCGCCGCGGCGCTGGCCAAAGCGGCAGCCGGCGACGCAGCGGCCAATTGCGCGCGCACCGCCGTCCAGGTGCACGGCGCCCTCGGGCAGACCTGGGAACACGACATCCACCTCTACGTCCGGCACGCCTGGCAGGGTGCCGCGATGCTGGGAGACAGTCGCGCCCTCTACCACCAGGTGGGCTACCGATTCTCCGGAGGCGCCGCGTGAGCGCAGTGGTCGAGGAATTCGGCGCGTGGTTGACGGAGTTTCTGCCCAACGACTACTACGAGAAGTATCGCCAATACCGCTGGGACCTGACGCTGCGGCGTGAGTACCAGCGGGCCGCCTTCGAGGCCGGCTGGATACAACCCACCTGGCCCCGCGAGCATGGCGGGCGATCGCTGGGCTTGCGCGACGCAATGGAAGTCCGCCTGGAGGCGGCGATGCGATCCGCGCCCAAACTCCCCAACATCGCCGGCCCCAACGTCGCCGCGCCCGGTATTCGTCAGTTCGGCACAGCCGCCCAGATCGACCGCCTGCTGGTTCCCCTGCTGCGCGGCGACGAATGGTGGGCGCTGGGCATGTCCGAGCCGGAGGCCGGATCGGATTTCGCCGGCCTGCGCACGCGCGCCGAGCGTGACGGAGACACATTCCGGGTCAGCGGTCATAAGATCTGGACCACGCAGGCCCACGAATCGCGGTGGTGCACCCTGTACGCCCGCACCGATCCGGAGGCGCCGAAACATCGGGGCATTTCCTGCCTGATCCTCGACCTGCATTCGCCCGGAGTAAGGATCGAGCCGATCCGGATGGCATCGATCTCCGACGAGACGTTCTGCGAGGTCTTCCTCGACGAGGTCGAGGTGCCGGTGGAAAACCTGTTGGGGCCACTTAACGGCGGGTGGAACGTCGCGTTGTCGTCGCTGCACCATGAACGCCAGATGATCTGGATTATGAACTGGGTTGAGATCAAGCGCGGGCTCGACTCGGTCCGCGGCGCCTGTGCCGCGGAGAAGGGCCCAGACCTCTACACCGAGCTCGGCTCGCTGCTCGCCGATGCCGAGGCGCTACGGGCCACCGGCTACCGGGCCCTCGGCAATGAACTCGCCGGGCGGTCCAGCCCAGAAGCCGACATCATGAAGCTACTCGGATCTGTTACTTTGCAACGCGTTTGGGAACTCGCCGCGGTAGCCGAAGGCCCGCAGTCGGCCAGCGACCCGGATCTGCTCTTCGAACGTCAGGACGCGCTGGCCGCGACCATCTACGGCGGAACGTCGGAGGTCCAGCGCAACATCATCGCCGAGCGGCTGCTCGGGCTGCCGAAGGGATGACGACGATGGATTACGACCTCGGCGACGACGCCGACCAACTGCGAAACCACTTGCGCGAGCTGGTATCCAACCACATCCCCGCCGACTTTCTCGGCGCCTGCACCGAAAACCCGCAGGATCTCGCCACCACCGAGACATTCTGCAAATTGCTGGCCGCCGAGGGGCTGCTGGCGCTGGCCTGGCCGAAAGAGCATGGCGGCGGCGGCGGTTCGGTCTGGCAGCAGACGGTGCTGCGCGAGGAGATGTGGGCCCAACACGAGCCCCGCGGTCCGCAGTACATGGGAATCAACTGGGTCGGTCCGGCATTGATGCGGTACGGAACAGCGGAACAGAAGGCCAAGCACCTGGCGGCCATCGCATCCGGGGACGTGATCTGGTGCCAAGGCTTTTCCGAGCCGGAGGCCGGAACCGACCTCGCGTCATTGCGCACCCGCGCGGTGCCCGATGGCCCGGACGGCAAGGGTTGGCGTATCACCGGCCAGAAGGTGTGGACATCGTATGCACTGATGGCATCCTGGTGCGTGCTGGCGGCGTGCACCGACCCCGACGCCCCGAAACCGAAGCGGCTCACCCTCTTTCTGATTCCCATGGACCGCCCCGGCTTTACCGTCCGACCGATCCCGTCAATGTTGGGACCGCATCACCTCAACGAAATGTTCCTCGATGACGTGCCGGCGTTCCCCGGCGACGTCCTCGGCGAGGTCGGCGACGGATGGCGGGTGATGCGCGAAGCGCTGGCGTTCGAACGGGTCGGCATCGCGCGCTACGCACGCTGTGAATCGCTACTCGACCGGATGCGCACAAAACTCGGCGACAACTGGGACGAGTTACCCGAAACGATTCGCGCCCGATGGGCTCGGGCACTGGTCGACTTACGGGTGGCCAGATTGTTGGCCTATCGCGCGGTGTCGCTGCAGGACGACCCGGGAGCGGGTGCGGCGGCCAGTGCCGCCCGCATCGCCACCACCACCTGCGATCAGCAGGTCGCCGAGCTGCTCTTCGATCTGCTCGGCCCGACCGCACTGGACAGCGGCACCTCCGCATCGCTGCACGGAGCTATCGAAGACCATTGGCGTTACGCACAAGCGGCCACCGTCGCGTCGGGCACCATCGAAGTGCAGAAGATGCTGGTGGCACGGGACGTGTTGGGAGAGCACCGGTGAAAACCGATCTGCCACAAGAAATCAGCGACTTCGCCACCGTCGCGACCAAGCGACTCGCCCGGCTGGGCGGGCCCCAGGCAGCGCTGCGCGCCGAGACCGACGACGGCATCCGGGACGCGGCGCGTACGGCCCTGAGTGAGGTCGGCGCTTTCGAGCTCGATGTCCGGTCGGCGTCCGATGACTTGCTGGCCGCCGCGGTGCTCTGCCAGGCCGCCGGCGCAACCACTCTTCCCTATCCCCTCGTCGAGGAGCTGCTGGGGATCGACGGCGCCCTGCTTGCCCTCGTCAATCCCGAGGCGCCGCGCATCGACCACGGCGACCTGCCCGGTGACTGGATCGCCGCTGACCTGGACGGCACCCGGTACCACCCACAACCGGCGTCGCGGACGAACGCCAAATTGGGGCCGTTCCTGGTGCCCGCTTCGCTGAGCGCACCCGATGGAACTGTTCCGGGGACCGACGTTAACCTTCATCTCGTGCTGGGATCATGGCGGATTCTGGGAGCGACGCAGCAGGCGCTGCACATCGTCACCGAACATGTGCGCACCCGCATCCAGTTCGGCAAGCCGCTGGCGGACTTCCAGGCTGTCAGATTCGCCGTCGCGGACGCTGCCGTCGCCGTGCGGGGACTTCACGAACTGGCGAAGTACACCATCTGCCGACCGGACTCGCTACCAATGCAAGTCCGTTCGGCGGACGCGCTGGTACTTCGGCTCAAGGCATCCGACACCGCACGTCAGGTGCTGCGCACCTCTCACCAGTTGCTCGGCGCCCTGGGATTTTGCGACGAGTCCGACGTCAGCGTGCTCGACCGGCATACCCAACCGCTGATCCGGTTTCCGTTGGGCGCCGAGGCACTCGCGCTGCGCCTGATACCCGATGTCCGCGACGGCTCCCTGGAGACGCTGTTTTCTGGGCCGGTGTCGGCATGAGCCGCGCCGGCGACGATGCAGAGCGAAGCGATGAGGTGGGGGCACCACCCGCTTGCGGGGGAGAGCGGCGCTCATGACCACCGAACCCCTCGCATCCGAAGCGGCCACCAATCCGCTAGATGAAGGGATTCCGTTCGGGACCAGACTCCAGGAGCTCGCGCAGCAGCGGCGCGACGAGACGGCCGTGACCATTATTGCCCTCGACGGCACCGCGACCTCGCTGACCTTCGGTGAACTCGACACCCGGGCCAACCAGTGGGGGCGGGCGCTGGCCGCCAACGGCGCAGAAACGGGTTCCCCTGTCGCACTTGCTATCCCGAATTCACAGCACCTTGTGCTGGCCACGCTGGGGTGCTGGAAGATCGGCGCGGTTCCCGTCCCGATGCACTGGGACCTGCCCGAATGGGAACGAGACCGGGTGCGCGCGGTGATCGACCCCGCGGTGGTCGTCGACGAAAAGAACCGGTGGGAGCTGAATGCGCGCGCGGCCGGCGAGTCCGACAGTCCACTGCCCACAGCGGTTTCGCCCACGGCACACGGAATCTGTAGCAGCGGGTCGACCGGCGTGCCGAAAGTGATTCTCAACCTGGCGCCGTCGCTCTGGACGCCTCAGCACGGCGAACCGTTTTTGTCGAACTGGACACCGGTAGCTCAGCCCCAGACCATCATGGTGCCCGCGCCGATGTATCACACCAACGGCTTCGCCACCTTCCTGATGCTGCTGGCCGGTGACCATCTGGTGGTGCTCGAAAAGTTCGACGCGGCATTGGTATTGGACGTGATCGAACGGTTTGCGGTCACCAACTTCACGGCCACACCCACGATGCTGGCGCGCATAGCGACCCTGCCCGACATCCGTCAGCGCAACTTGTCCAGCATCGTGTTCATCCTGCAGGGCGCGGCCGTGATGCCGCCGTCGCTGCTGCATACCTGGTTCGAGCTGCTCAGCCCGGAACAGATTGTGACGGCATACGGCATGACTGAGAATCTCGGGCTCACCGCGTTGCGTGGCGACGAGTGGCTTGCTCATCCGGGCAGTGTCGGCCGCGGTTTCCGGGACACCGAGATCCGGATTCTGGATGCCGGGCAGAAACCGCTTGGCCCCGGTGAACACGGCGACGTCTACCTACGCGCGCCGATGAGCGCAGGATACCGCTATCTGGGTGGGGCGTCGCCGCTGCCGTCGACCGAGGACGGGTTTCGTTCCGCCGGCGACATCGGCTACTTAGACGAGGACGGCTACCTCTACATCGTCGATCGCCGCGTCGACATGATCATCACCGGCGGTGCCAATGTCTTTCCGGCCGAGGTCGAATCCGCACTCGCCGGCCACCCCGATGTCGCCGACGTCGTCGTCATCGGACTCGCCGACTCCCAGTGGGGACGCCGAGTGCATGCGGTGGTGCAGCTCGCGGACGGCGCGCCGCTGACAGAGCAGCAGGTGATCGAGTACGCGAAGAGCCGACTCGCTCCTTACAAGGTCCCCAAGACCGTCGAGTTCGTTGACGCCATTCCCCGTACCGCGGCGACCAAGGTCAACCGCTCGGCGATGATCGCAGCGCGGGGCGGGTAATCGCCGATCGCGAGTTACGCAAAGATCCACACTGCCGTCCTGCGTCGTGCATGACCGATCGGGGTGTATACCTGGTAGGAGTATCGGATGGTGTCTAAAATATGACAGACGCCACATGGCTCCTCTGAATTCTCTCTGGTAGCGCGCTAATTCAACAACCGCCGACCTTGTTCGTTCGACGTCGACCCGGTGCGGGTCGGGCTGCGGCCGTTCCGCGAAGGCGGCGTGCGGCTGCAAATCGAACCCGGCGGCCGGATCGTGCACAACTACGGGCACGGAGGCGCCGGCGTCACGCTGTCGTGGGGCTGCGCTGACGAGGTCGCCGACCTGGCCGACGCCCTACTCGCCCAGCAGGGGCGTCGCCTGAACTGCCATGACAAAGACAACGAGAGAAGCAGCAATGTTCACTGCGACCTTGCTTCATAGCAAAAGTTTCAGCTTTCCAACGGGATTCAGTCTCTCGTCAACACAGGAAGGACTAAGACCATGATGGCTATGCCCGCACCGCAGTGGGTGACGCTCTTGGCCTGGATTGTGACGGGTCTTGGCGTGGTGGTAGCCGGCGCCATGCTCGCGGATATCTATGTAGGCGGTTATCGGCAGGCGTTGGCTGCGATGGAGGCGGTCTGGCCGATCACCGCCGTCTATGCCGGTCCACTGGCCTGGTGGCCTACTATCGCTGGGGCCGCCCGGCCACCCGACGATGGCAGCGACAACACGGGCGGGCACCCCGATTGGGGCTCGCCGCCGCGGCCGCCATTGCGACCATTCCAGGTGGCGCCGTCTCGTTCGTCGGCCACATGATCGCGATGCCGTTGGTGATGTGGACAGGATGGACGATCGCCGGTCAGGGTGTGTGGCCGATGATGTTGCTCATCGCGGCTTTTGCTCTGCCGCTGCTCATCGCCTTCGAATATCACGCGCTGTCGGTGGCCGGCCAGATGCAATCGGTGGGCCAGCGCCTGTGGGCGGCATCGGGGATCTCGATCCTGGCGATCGTCGCCTTCGACGTGGGCATGGGCGCCTCCATGCTGCTGGTGGCCTTCGTGTTGGGCTACTCCCCCGCTTCGATGGCGTTCTGGCTTGTCATGTGAGGCGGGATGTGGTTGGGCTTGCCACCGCCTATCCGATGGTGCGGTGGTTGCTTTCCAAAGACACGACCGACGCCCCACCGAGCCCGGCCACCATCGGCCGCGCCTCGCAGGTAGAGGGGGCGCATTAGCAACGAAGTCGACAACCTTGAAAGCCTCTGTCGGCTCCATCACTTCCCGAACTACTCTAAAAGGCATGCTGGGAGCGCAGCCCGCGTACCGGGAACAGCGAACCGAGGTAGACATCGGCGCCGGCAGCCGAGGGATCATCACAGCCGGTGCTCGCGCGTGCGCCGTTGTCACAGTGGTGCTCGCGGGTTTCGCCACTATACCGGCGGCCACAGCGCGGCCGTCGGATCCGGGCGTGGTGAATGATGCGGTGCTCGACAAGGGGGCGGTGGGCAACATCGTCGGCGCGACCATGGGCTGGGAGGTCACGTCGACGGTGCCGGTTCAGGATTACTGGGTCGATCTCCCGGTCTGCAACAACTACGCCGATATCGGGCTGCCCGAGGTCTACAACGATCCCGGCCTGGCGTCGTTCAACAGCGCGGTCATGCAGGAGTCGCCCACCGATGAGACCCACTACGTCAAGCAGGCGGTCGGTGTGTTCACCACTAATGATGCGGCGAACGGGGCGTTCCACCGAATCCTGGACCGTACAGGTGGGTGCTCGGGACAGACCACCACGATGCACATTGACAACGGGGCGACCCAGGTCTGGTCGTTCACCAACGGTGCGATCACGGGCACCGACGCCGCGTGGAGCAAACAGGAGGCCGGCACCAATCGTCGCTGCTTCATCCAAACCCGGCTGCGGGAAAACGTTCTGCTGCAGGCGAAGGTGTGTCAGTCAGGCGACGGCGGTCCCGCGGTGAGCGCGCTGGTGGCGGCGATGCAGGACACGCTCGGGCAATAACTGCTCGCACGAGCAAAGTGTTCTTTGCGTATCCGATGCCATCACTTGGTCAAGACATTCTGGACCGGCATCGGTGCCTGGCCCGAATGTCAAGTTGCCGACCGCACCGTGACTGGACCGTGCCGAGCGATAACGTTGGTAGGATTCAACATTCGCCTCGAGGCGGGCTAGCGCTCCCCACTCCGTGGGTGCCGGTGGCAGCGCCCGGCAATCGCCACCCGTTGGTCGGCCGACGGATGAGATGGCAAAAGGTGTCTGATTTGGTCGGCAGGGAACATGTCACCAGTCGCAGATGGGGGTGGTGATTGCGGCGGGCTGGGGTGAGAATCGTGTTACTTGAGGCCGTCTGTGGCGGTGGTGGTCTCCGTGTAGCTTGCGCCGCTTGTGGTGAGTGAGGCGGCCAGGACGAGAGGATGGAGCTGACATGCATGAATCGCGGTTGATGGGCGGTGTGCGGCGGGCCCTCGTCATAATCGGCGCAGTGTTCGGTGTCGCGCTGCTGAGCGCTGGTGTGGCAAGTGCCGCCGACCCGGTCCAGTTGAAGAGCCGGTTGGGCAATTGGTGCTTCGACGCCCCGGATGGGAAAAACACTGCGACGATGGTCAACCCCTGCAATGGGTCGAAAACCCAGCTATGGGATTTCAACTCTGCCGGTCAGATCGAGAGCGTGGCTTTCCCGGGGAGTTGCGTGAGCATCAGCAACGCAGCGGATACCACCCCGGTGACGCTCTCGGCCTGTCAGACCAATGCGAACAACCAGCATTGGAATGCCCAAACCAACGGCCAGGTCACGAGCGCCCTTGGTCCCTGCCTCAATATCAACGGCGGCGTGGCGAACCCCGGGACTGCGGTGATCGCCTACCACTGCATCGCCGATGTAGCAGACGAGCAGTGGGATAGCGTTCCGTAGCCGGGCCACGTCGAACGTATTCCTGCATCCCCGGTGGCAGGAGTACCGACCGTGTCGCCCCGCGCAACGTTTGACCGGGTCGGCCTGACCACAAGACACGCAGCGGATCAGGAGGCGGCGGAGTCCATTTCACGTAGGCGCTTGAGCAGCGATACTTTCGCAAGTCGCATCGACAACGCCGGCGAGAGCCGCTCCAGGTACCAGAATGCCTTCCACCACGCCGGCACCACGATGATCGCGTCCCCGCGTAGCACGGCACGAAGGGCACGCTCGGCGAATTTTTCTGGTGCCATCGGGCGCAACCGCTCCCACATTTTGAGGATTTCCTCGTCGCTGATGCCGGCTATGTCGGTCCGTCCGTACCGGCCGCCGGTGAGAATCGGGGTCCGGATCACGCCCGGACAGAGCACCGAGACCTGCACGCCGTGGCGCTCGGCCTCCAGACGCAACGTCTTCGAGATCGCGACGACGGCGTGTTTGGTGGCGGTGTAGCTTGCCTGGCCCGCAGTGGTCATGAGACCGGCCATGGAGGCTGTGTTCACGATGTGTCCGGAGTGCTGCCGGATCATGATCGGATAGACCGCTTGGATTCCGTGTACCACACCGCGCAGGTTCACGTCGAAGACGTCGTTCCAGTCATCGAGCGTGTATGAGTCGACCTCACCGGCGACTCCGATGCCGGCATTGTTGAACAGGTAGTCGATCCGCCCCGATTGCTGCACCGCCTCGGCGACGGCGCGCTCGAACGATGAGTAGTTGCGCACATCGAGCTCGATCGCATGCGCCTTTCCGCCGCCACTGCTGAGGCGTTGTGCCAGCTCCTGCGCCAGGCCGATCTGACGATCGGCGATCCAGACCTCGGCACCCTCGTCGACCAGCTTGGTGGTCAACGCCGCGCCGATGCCGGACGCGCCCCCGGTGACGAATGCGACCTTCCCCGACACGCTCGATGCCATTGCGGAAGGATAATCGCTCGCCCTCGCGGATAAGAGGAGATTCTGCCGGCGGGGTCGCCGAGACATGGTTCCAAGCCGCCTCCCCGGCCCTGCATCATTTAACGACCAGGATCTCTGGTTTCGCGGATATGTCGCAGTGCGCGGTAACCTCATTCTCGGAGCGCTAGCACGGCGCAATGGAAGGGGACGAAGCGCTTATGGCCGACCCCGGCGAAGAAGTTGAAGTGACGCGCGGCGACCGCTTCATCAAGACAGCCGTTGCGATATTGGGAGAAACAGGACGCACCGACTTCACCGTGCAAGAGGTCGTGGCACGCTCCAAGACCTCGCTCCGGGCCTTTTACCAGCATTTCAGCAGCAAGGACGAATTGTTGCTGGCGCTGTTCGACAGGACCATCGCCCAATCGGTGCAGACCTGGCGCACCGAGACCACCGGCCTGGATAGCACCGCCGCACTGAAGCTGGTGATCGACCGCGTCAGCCAACAACCGGAATCAAGCACGCAAGACAGCCTCAATCGGGCACTGACCCTTTACAACCAGCATCTGGCCGAGACCCGTTCCCGCGACTACGCCCGGGTGCTTTCCCCGTTGCATCAACTGATTCGCGACATCGTGGGGCAAGGCATCACCGAGGGAGTTTTTAACCCCGGGCTCGAGGTCGGGGCGGCGGCCGCGATCGTCATGCAGACGGTGATGGGTGCGCAGCGATTGCACTGGCTGGGCACCGAATTAAACGGAAAACCGGTCGACGACGGGCAGCTGTACGACTTCTGCAGTCGCGCCCTCGGTATCCGGGACACCGACGAGGAGTCGGCCCCGCCCTCGCTCGCCGAGCTGTTCGCCCAGATTGGCATGCGCCCGGGCACCCGCGATGGCGAATTCGCAATGACGATGCCGGTCAGCCCCCAGGTGGTCAATACTTCCGGCGCGCTGCAGGGCGGCTTGATCGCCACGCTCGTGGACGTGGCGGGAGGACAGTTCGGGCTGGACTATCTGCAGCCGGGAACCACGATGACAACCGCCGACTTGTTCGTCCGCTACCTGCGACCGATCCGGCAGGGCTCGGCATTTGCGGTGCCCCGCATGCTGCGGTCCGGGCGACGGGCGATGGTCATGCAGGTCGATATCTACGGCGACACCGACGACGAGCCCGTTGCGACGGCGACCGTGAATTTCGCCATCATCAACGGGGCGACACCGACAGTTGGCCTGCGGGCGGACATCTAGGCCTATTACGTCTTGTTACCCAGAAGTGGTAACGTCATTACCACCCACTGAGAATCAAGACTTCTACAAGGAGATCGCCATGCCGTCTCGCGAGCTTCCGTTTCCGGTGTTCGACGCCGACAACCACATGTACGAGCCGCAGGAGGCACTGACCAAGTTCCTGCCGGACAAGCGCAAGCATGTGATCGACTACGTGCAGGTCCGTGGTCGCACCAAGATCGTGGTGCGCGGCCACATCAGCGACTACATCCCGAACCCGACGTTCGAAGTGGTGGCCCGGCCGGGCGCCCAGGAGGAGTACTTCCGGCACGGCAGCGGCGGCAAGAGCTACCGCGAGGTCATGGGGGAGCCGATGAAGGCGATCCCGGCCTTCCGCGAGCCTGGGCCGCGGCTGGAGGTCATGGACGAGCTCGGCGTCGACTACGCGCTGATGTTCCCCACCCTGGCCAGCCTGGTCGAAGAGCGCATGAAAGACGATCCGGAGATGACCCACGACGTCATCCACGCGCTCAACCAGTGGATGTATGAGACCTGGTCGTTCAACTACAAGGACCGGATCTTCGCCACCCCGGTGATCACGCTGCCCATCCTCGACCGGGCGCTCGAAGAACTCGAGTGGTGCCTGGAACGCGGCGCCCGCACCGTGCTGGTCCGCCCGGCGCCGGTACCCGGCTACCGCGGCAGCCGCTCCTTCGGATTCGAGGAGTTCGACCCGTTCTGGCAGGCCTGCATTAGGGCCGAGATCCCAGTCTCGATGCACGCCTCCGACAGCGGTTACTCCGAGCTGCTCAACATATGGGAGCCCGGCGACGAATTCCTGCCGTTCAAGCCCACCGCCTTCCGCAGCCTGGCGATGGGCCATCGGCCGATCGAGGATGCGATGGGTGCGCTGGTCTGTCACGGCGCGCTGTCCCGCAACCCCGAGCTGCGCATCCTGTCGATCGAGAACGGCGCCGACTGGGTGCCGCACCTGTTCAAGGGCCTCAAGGGCGTCTACAAGAAAATGCCCAACGCGTTCGCCGAAGACCCGATCGAGGCATTCAAGCGGTGCGTGTACGTCAGCCCGTTCTGGGAGGACCGGTTCACCGAAATCGTCAACATGGTTGGCACCGACCGGGTGGTCTTCGGGTCCGACTGGCCACACCCCGAAGGTCTGAAGGATCCCATCTCCTTCGTCGACGAGCTCTCCGATTTCGCGCAGGAGGACGTCGAAAAGATCATGGGCGGCAACATGATGAAGGTGATGAAGATTTCCGAGCCTGTCTCAAAGAAGCCCGTCTCCGCCTGAACGCTAGGACGCCGGCCACCTGGGGCACGGGCGCGTTTGCTTACGGAGCCGGTGAATCTGGCGTGGTGCCGGAAGATTTGGCGTCGGCGTAGACGGAAACCACTCCCTTGGACTCGCACACCGCGAGGCTGACGTCCGCGGGTGTTCGGTGACCGTGTTCGCGCAGGATCGCGTCGAGGTCGGCCCGTGTGATCTTGCACCGTTTCAAGTTGCGTCGATCTAGTTGGCCGTCGCGGATCAGCACGCGCACCGGTGGGTCAACAAGGCGACGAACCCACGGGATGAAGCGCAGGCGCGCGACCAAGTCATGCGCGGCGATCAAGGTGAGCAGGGCGGCGGTCCCGGTGAGCCAGGACGTGTGGGGGGCCGTGGCGGTACGACCCACGATCGCGCCGACCGCGACGCCGGTGACCCAGTCGAACGGTGTGAACTCGGCGATGGTGCGGCGCAGCGTGAGCCGGAAAGCGGCTGCGGCGGTAAGGAATAACGCGAGCGCCTTGACCGCAGCGTATGCCGCGGGCCGCCACCCACCGACCAAATGCAGTAGGAGGTCTCTCATCGCAATCGCCCGCGGTCTTGCGTCGTTTCCGGAGTGCGAGATGTGGGAGACCACACGGTATCTTTCACCACTTTCATCTCCTTGCCTCGGTGGAGTTACCCGCCACGACCGCGAGGTCGCGGATCGCCCGGCTCAAGGATTGTCCGTGGTCGCGATTGCAAAACCTAACGACGGGCCGAGACCGGTCGACGCACATAGACCGCCCAAGTCAACACCGCAAAGCCGATGTAGCACACCAGGAAAATCCACAATGCCGGCGTCTCGGGGTGTTCACGGCGAGCAGCAGGAACTTGTCGCTCGCGGAAAAGCCGTACACGGACTCCGGCATGAACAGCACCAGCACCGACCAGAACGTCCAGACCCCAAACGCGACATGGTCGGTCGCGATCGACCAGATCATGTTGCGGCGGGCGATCGCGTTGTTACCTTCCTCCCAGGCTTTCGTGTCTTCTGGGTTCCAGTCCAAAAGGTCGTGCGAGTGCGTCATACCTGATCGGGTACCCGTCTTTCACTATGACAAACAGTTTCCGTTGGAAAGCTTTCCTGCGCCGCTTCCCCTGGAAGCGGCGCCGATTACGCTGACCGAACTTCAGCTCACCAGCACGCTTGAGAAGCTATGAGGCCTAATCGAATTCGGTCGGTGATCACGAGGCGAGGCGGCTGCAGCGGGCTACCGGCGTGCCGACGAGTCGGTACTCCTCGCTGGTGTCGATCTGCGGCACCTGACACCCAATTGATAATCTGATAACTCGACTTGTGCCAAATAGTCGCGTTTGACCTGGGTTTTTCCGACTCGGCCGGTAAGCGAGTCGGTAGGGAGGATCCGTAGGAGGCACGGCCAAATGGTGGCCGAAAAGGACTGGGACAAAACCGTGGGTACGGCCGAGGATGTGCGCCGCATCTTCGAGGATGTCCCCGCGTTACTGGTTGGCCTCGAGGGGCCCGACCACCGATTTGTCGCGGTCAACGCGGCTTTCCGCGCACTCAGTCCGACATTTGACCCCATCGGGCTGACCGCGCGGCAGGTCTATCCCGAGCTGGAGAGCCAGAAGATCTTCCAGATGTTCGACCGCGTGTACCAGACGGGTGAACCACAGTCGGGGGCAGAGTGGCGGGTGCAGGCTGACTTCGAGGGATCGGGCGTACAGGAACGGTTCTTCGACTTCATCGTCACAGCGCGGCGCGCAGAAGATGGCTTGATTGAGGGCGTGCAGCTTGCCTTCGTCGACGTCACGAACCGGGTGCGGGCACGGCTGGCCGCCGAGGCACGCATGGAGGAGTTGTCCGAGCGGTACCGCAACGTCCGCGATTCGGCCACCGTTATGCAACAGGCGTTGCTGGCACCGTCGGTACCCGTCGTTCCCGGCGCCGACGTCACCGCGCAGTACCTCGTCGCCGCGGAGGACACCGCGGCCGGCGGGGACTGGTTTGATGCGGTACCCCTCGGGGATCGGCTGGTTCTCATCGTCGGCGACGTCGTCGGCCACGGCGTCGAAGCGGCCGCGGTGATGTCGCAATTGCGCACCGCGTTGCGGATGCAGATCTTGGCGGGATACCCGGTCGCCGAAGCACTCGAGGCGGTCGACCGCTTCCGCGAATACGTGCCCGGGTCGAATTCGGCCACCGTGTGCGTCGGTTCGCTCGACTTCGCCACGGGCGAATTCCAATACTGCACCGCCGGACACCCACCGCCGCTGCTGGTGTGCGCCGACGCTAGCGCCCGGTACCTGGAGCCGTCCGGCGCGGGTCCGCTCGGCAGCGACACCGGCTTTCCATTACGCACCGAAGTCCTTGATGTGGGCGACTCAATCCTGCTGTACACCGACGGTCTGATCGAACGCCCCGGCCGCCCGCTGGGAGCCAGCACCGCCGAATTCGCCGACCTGGCCGCGAATATCGCCGGCGGCCAAGGCGGCTTCGTCATTGATTCTTCGGCGCGGCCCGTCGACCGCATCTGTTCGGAGACACTGGAATTGCTGCTGAGGTCGACCGGCTATAACGACGACGTCACACTGCTTGCGGCGCAACGGCGCACACCGCCACCACCGCTGCACATGACGGTGGATGCGACGATCCACGCCGCCCGCGCGGTTCGCGCCCGCCTTCGTGACTGGCTGTCGGAGGTCGGCGCCCTCACCGACGACATCTCCGATGTTGTGCACGCAATCTCGGAGTTCGTCGAGAACGCGGTCGAGCACGGTTATGCCACTGAGGTTTCCGACGGTATCGTCATCGAGGCGTCGCTGGCCGGTGATGGCAACCTGCACGCCTCGGTCGTAGACCGTGGACATTGGAAGGATTACCGCGAAGGACAGAAGGGCCGCGGGCGCGGCCTCGCGATGGCCGAAGCCTTGGTGTCCTTGGCGCACATTTCGCGTGGAGCCGGGGGGACCACGGCCAGTGTGACGCACCGCCTGTCGCGACCGGCAAACTTCGTCACCGACACGCTGGTCACCCGGGCGAACTATCAGCGGGCAATCAACTCCGAATTCGTCTCCGTGGTCGCCGAACCCGGCCGCATCGTCGTCAGTGGTGACGTCGACTCCAACACCGCATCCACCTTGGACCGCCAAATCGCAGTCGAAAGCCGTTCCGGCATCGCACCTTTGACGATCGATCTCAGCGGGGTCACTCACCTCGGATCGGCGGGCGTTAGCGCACTGGCCGCCGCCCGCGACCGGGCCCGCAGGCAGGGCGGTGAATGTGTGCTGGTGGCCCCACCTGGGACCCCGGCACACCACGTGTTGTCACTGGTCCAGATCCCTGTTGTGGGTGGCCTCGCCGAGAACGTCGTCACCGAAGGGTAGGGCGGGTCAGATCGCGATCAGCGTGTCTGACTGTGCCGTACCTGATTGAACGGCACCCCGCGGTCGGCGGCGTATTCCCGTGGGAAGCCCAGCACCCGCTCGCCGATGACGTTGCGGGCCATCTCGGTTGTGCCGCCGCCGATGGCGACGGTCTGCCGCGACAGATAACGCAGCCCGGTTTCCAGGCCTTCGCCGCGCTCCCCTACCACGCCGGCAGCTCCCGCGATCGCCAGTGCCGTATCGACATCCAGGGTCACGGTCTCGGAGTGAAAGAGCCTGATCAGCGTTCCGGCGGCCGGCGGCAGCACGCCGTCTCTGACGCTGCGGTAGATGTGATCGATCAGCTGCTCGGCGACCGCACGGTGCACCAATGCCCGGCCGGCCATCTCGTGCACGCGTTCGTTGTCGGCCTGTCCCGTCTTCTCTACGAGGCCAACGTAGTCGACGGGATTTGCATTGCCGCCCTCGCTGCCGCTACCACTGGCGAACTCCGAACCCTGCCCCACCGCCCGGCGTTCGTGATAAAGCTGTCGCGACGCCACCGCCCAGCCGCCGTTGACCTCGCCGACGACCCCGTCGTCGCCGACGTCCACCCCGTCGAGGAATTCCTCGCAGAACTCGGTGGAACCGCTCAGCATAGTGATGCGGCGCAAGGTGATTCCCGGATGCGAGATCGGCACCAGGAACATGGTCAGGCCTTCGTGCTTGGGCACATCCCAGTTGGTGCGGGCCAGACACAGTCCGTAGTCGGCGGCGAACGCGCTGGTGCTCCAGGTCTTGGCGCCGTCGATCACCCACCGCTCGCCGCGGCGTTCGGCCCGGGTGATGACACCGGCCAGATCCGATCCGCCGCTGGGTTCGGACAATAGCTGCACCAGCACTTCGTCGCCGCGCAGCGCCGCGGCGATGTGCTGCTTCTTCTGATCTTCGCTGCCAGTGTCAAGCAGCGTGGCGCAGCAGATGGTGAACGTCGGGGTGTTGAGGATCAACGGCATCTCATAGTTGAGGGATTCCTCATCGAATGCCTTCTGGTATTCGTAGTCCAGACCTAGGCCGCCGTACTCACGGGGAAAGCAGATGCCGGCGAATCCGCCTTCATACAAGCGCTTTTCCAGTTCCCGGGCCCTTTTCCAGGACCGTTCGTCGTCGCGCGGAGCGGGCGGCGGGGACTCGGGGTCGATGGCAGGCATGTTGTCCGCCAACCACACTCTGGCCCGGGCCGCGAACTCTGCAACGGATTGTTCGGCCGGCGTCATTTGATCTCCATCATTTCGCCGCACGGCCCGCCTTCTCGGACTCGTAGACGCGCAGATTATGTTCCTCCGGCGTCCCAAACATGGAGCGGTACAACGTGACTCGACGTAGGTATAGATGTAGGTCGTGTTCCCAGGTGACGCCGATGCCACCGTGCATCTGCACGCAAGCCTGAACGATCTGCCCGGCCATCTCGCCGACATAGGATTTGGCGATGCTGGCCGACAGGCCCGCTGCGGGTGAGCGGGCGGCAACGTCGGCAACGGCCGCGGCCGTGGTGGCACGGCAGGCTTCTAGCCACAGCTTCATATCGGCGAACTTGTGTTTGAGCGCTTGGTATGACGCCAGCGGGCGACCGAATGTGTGCCGGTCCAGCGCCCATCCGACGGTGAAGTCGAACACCGTCTGCAGGATGCCGACCACCTCGGCGCACTGCAGCACTTGGGCGATTTGGCTCTGCCGGTTAATCAGCGCAGGAGTCTCGGCGGCGGTGCCGACCGCCGCCGACGGCTCCACGACGACACCGTCGAAATGTACCCGAGCGTATTGCTTGACCAGGTCGACTGACTGCTGAGGCGTGATCTTGACGCCCGGGGCATCCGTCGGGACCAGGAACTGGCGAATCTCGTCGCCACATCGCGTCACCACCAGCAGCGCCGCGCTCTGAGCGCCTGCATCGACGCGGTCCTTGGTGCCGTCGATGCGGTAGCCGGAGCCGGTCTGGGTGGCGGTCACCGACGGATTCAGCGGCGTCCAGGCCTGGCCCGGCTCAGAAACCGCCCATGACGCCACCCTTTCACCCGACATCAGCGACTCGATGGCGGCAGCGTGTGCTTGCCGGTCTGCGCAATCGACGAGTGCCGCCAGCACGACGCTGACCGGATACAGCGGTCCGGGCGCTACCGTCTTACCGAGTTGTTCGGCGACCATGGCCAGGTCCGCTAAACCGCTGTCCGAGACGCTGCCGCCGCCTAATTCCTCGGGAACGAGTAGACCCGTCCAGCCCAGCTCCGCAGCGCGCCGCCACCATGCCGGATCAAAGGACACACCTGCGGCATGAAGCTCCCGTACCCGGCGCAGCGGCGCTTCTTTTTCCAGAAAGGCTTGCGTCGTGGAGGTGAACAGTATCTTTTCGGGAGAGTCGACAGTGGTCATAATGCCGACGGGATCCTGTTTGGCTTCCGATCGCTGCTGCGAAGGATGCAAGGGAGATAGTTTGGGTGTTTGATCATCCGCCTGATCGGTCCTCGTCGGAGTTCGCTGGGACTCCGATGTTAGCAATGCCCAATACGGTAAGAGCTACCGGAGTGCAGTCGGTAATGATGGTGACGAGCGATAAGCGCAGGGGCTGAAGAACGGCACGGACAGCCCCGACTACGAGTTCACCCCGTTTAGACGTTCGCCTGCTACATGGCGAATACCCGGCGCAGCGTCCGCGCGTGCTGCGCCCGGTTCTCTTGGGAGACAACCCAATCCGGAACCACTGAGTCGAAGCCGTTGAATGTCGCTGCGATAACGTGTAATTCGGTGTGGACGAAGGCACGGAGAAGCCGGTTGGCATAGCCGATGGCTTCATCGCGGCACGGGTCGATCTCCGAACAGCTGATGAACGTGGGCGGCAGACCCTCCAGGTTCGCCCGGTGCGCGGGGACGTTTTGACCGTTCTCGTTCCCATGGCCCAGATAGTGGCCCCACGCGCGGCTCACGGCGGGACCATTGAGGCCCGGCGTGCGCTGGAACTCGCGCCGCGACGGTGTGGCGTCGGAATCGAGCATGGGCTGGTGCAGGACCTGCACCAATATTTCCGGTCCTTCCTGGTCGAACATCCGCTGGGTCAAGCCCGCGACCAGTGCCGCGCCCGCATCCCGGCCCATCACTGCGATGCGGCCGGCATCCGCGTCCAGGTCGGCGCAATTCTCGACGGCGTAACGGATGGCCCCTTCGACATCGTCCAGTGCCGCCGGACACGGATTTTCGGGCGCCAGCCGGTAGTCGACCGATACGACCAGACAGTCAGCGCTACGGGCCAGCTCTACACAATGTGTGTGATCGGTGTCCAGGTTCCCGGTCACGAAGCCACCGCCATGGGCGTAGACCACTAGAGGTGCGGGAGATTCGGTCAGACCACGATACAGACGCAGGCCCAGCTGCTGGCCCTGCGGACCGGCGATGGATCGCGATTCCACGGTGACATTGCCGGTGTCAACTGCGGCGGCCCGCTGCGCGGCCAGGAAGTTGGCGCGCTCCCGCTCGGCCGGCAACGTCTCGGCCCTGAATTCGACGACGCCCAGCTCGGTCGCAGCCTCGCGCAGCACCGGGTCGATGCGGTTGAGGCCTTGTGGCCGGGTCAGATTCGTTGGTGTCATACCCTCTCATCTTCCGGGCTCATGGTGCGGAGTCATCGTCCGGGCCAGCTTGGAGGCCATGCGGAACCCTCTTCAAGGTAGACCTGCGATTCCATCTGGTGAAAGATGAGGTACTTGTCGCTGCGACGCGTCAGCAGCCAGGTGATCCAGCTGTCGCCGGTGTGCGGGATGTCGGACTCTCTTGCGGTGAAGCTCCACCGGCTCAGCAGGATGCACCGAGCAAGGCCCCCGGCAAGCGCATCGGCGGACCACAGTTGTGATGAGACCGACGCGCGCTTCAGGCGACTACCGATGCGGGCCCAGTGGCGATCAAGCTGGTCGGCGCCGACGAGGGGCATTGCGTACTCGTCGCCGATGTACATCGGCTGCGGGGTGTCACGTTCCCACAGGTCGGCCACGCCGGCGATATCCAGCGCGGAGAACTTCTTGTCATAGTCGCTGACGAGCGCCACCAGCCTGGCGGTCAGGTCGGCTTCCTCTCTTGTCAAGGCCCTCCCCGAAGCCGTGCCGTTCTCCGGGGAGGGCCTTGACGGTCGCCGGTAGCCCGTACAGTGCTGTCGCGTTGCCACGCATGATCCGCTCCCGTTGGTCGGCGGGGAACCGGTTGATCGCGTACGTCGGCGAGTCATAGCTCCAATGCGGGTAGTCCGTCGAGAACATGAGATTGTCTCCCAGGCCCATCATTTCCAGGTACTCGCGGAACTGCACGGTGTCGGCGTCTTCGAGCGGCTGGGTGGTGAACCGGACGTGTTCGCGCACATATTCCGACGGACGGCGACGCACATGCGGCAGATCGCCGCGTCGAGCTTCCCAGATCCGGTCCATCCGCGACATCACCGGCATCGCCCACGTGAAGCCGCCTTCGACGAACACCACCCGGAGGTCAGGGTGGCGGTCGAACGCACCGTCAAACACCAGGCTCATCAGGTGCGAGACGTACAGCAGTGGCCAGGACGCGAAGAAGTCATGCCAGTGCGCGGGATTGCCGACCGGGTATAGCGGGATCAACTCAAACGGCGTCTGCCCCATCAGGTGCGTCGCTACCGGGAATCCGTTGCGCGCCGCGGCCTCATAGAGCGGATCGAAATGCGGGTTGCCAAAAGGGATTCCACGGGTTTGCGGTGTCATCAGCACTTCGGCCATATAAGGATGTCCCGCCCACCGTTCAACCTCGCGCGCCGCCTGCTGCGGCGTCTGCGCGCTGACGCTGATCGACCCCCGCCAGCGGCCATGCTTGTTGTATTTGTCGAGCCAGACGTCGGCGAGCCAATCGTTGTGCGTGGACTTAAGAACGTGTTCGGCCTCCGGCAGCTGCGCGTCACACATCGGCTCCAGCATCGCGATGCTGACGCCGGCATCGAGCAGCAACTGCTTGGCGGCAAAATCCGGGTCGCTGCCAGCCACTCCGCCGCCGGGCGGCGCGGCATCAAGACGCAGCGACATGGTTTTGTACGAATCCGGCGTGTCGTAGAAATGCGGCACCGGTGTGACTGCATTTCCGGTCGGCCAGATCTTGTCCACCCATTCGGCGGGCGCGTAGGACTTCAGCACATCGGCCGAGACGGGTAGCGGGTGCACATCGGTGTCGACGATGGTGACCGCTATTTCGTCGTCTTGACTAGCCGGCGAGTCGACTCGTTCGATCGTGGTCATAAGAAATTTCCTTTGACAGGGGCCGTGAGCCCGTACAGCTCGCCGGCATTTCCCCACAACACCTTGTCGCGTTGCTCAGCATCCAGACCTTCGGCTATCGCATCCGGCGGCGAGGTGGACCAGTGGGGATAGCTCGACCCATACATCAGCAGATCGGATTTGCCGGTGAACTCCATCCAGCGTTGCATATCGCCGGCCTCGGTCGGCCCGTCGAATGCCGAGGAGCAAAACCTGACATGGCCGGGCAGGTATTCGCTGGGATAGCGGTCGACCCACGGTGTCTGGTCGCGCATCGACAGCCAGAAGGTGTCCAGCCGCCACATCAGGGGCGTGAGGATGTCGTAGCCGCCGTCGGCAAAGACGAACTTGAGATTCGGATGCCTGCCGAACACCCCTTCCACGATGAGCGTGGCCAGGTGCACGAAGTAGTTCAGCGGCATAAACGCCGCATAGCCCGGATAGGTGTGGGCATGACCGGCGAATGTGGGCGGATGGTCGACGCCGTTACCGCCGTTGATATGCACCGCGACCGGCAGCCCGTGGGCAGCGGCGGCCTCCCAGATCGGCTCGAACATCGGTTTGCCGTAGGGCTCACGTGACTGCATGGGAATACCGAGCTGCACCAGCTTCGGGTGACTGGCGAGGCGCTCAATTTCGGCGACTGCCCCCTTGGGATCTTCGGGATTGACGCGGATGGTGCCCCTGAATCGGTTGGTGGTGTCGGGCTCTAGCCAGCGGTCCAGCAGCCAGTCATTGACCGCAGCGCAGATCCTGCCGTTGAGAAGGTAATCGGCGATGTTGCCACGGGTCAGCGGGTTCAGGATGGCGTAGGCCACCCCCATGTCGTCGAACAGGTGCCGGCTGACGGTCTCAGGATCGGACCCCGGATAGTGCTGTCCGTAAAGATCCTGGCGGTAGTCGCCGCCGGGCGCCTGGTACCACTGCTGCTCGACGTCGGGTATCGACCGCAGCTTGTGGGCATCGGGGAGATAGCGGCGGATCTCGGCGTTGTAGCGGAAGTGCGGTTGCACGCATGCGTCAATGATCGGGTTCATGAAGTCAGGTACACCTCCCCGTCGGTGACATCGACTTGGTAGGTCCGGATGCGGCGCCTCGGATCGGCGACGTTTTGACCGGTGGTAACGTCGAATTCCCAGTTATGCCAAGGGCATCGGACGATTTGTCCATCACGCGCCCGACGCAGCCGGTCAGGTGATTCAGGAGCCGATTCGGTGGTGCCGCCGATCAAGCCAAGACAAAGCGGTGCGCCCTCGTGTGAGCAGTAGTTCACGATCGCGTACAGCGCACCGCGCACGTTGTACACGCCCACGCCGAACTTCCCCACGTCGACCAGTTTCATCCCGCCGGGCGGCAGCTCGTCCAGCGAGCACACGAATCGCCGCTTGGGCACTTGAACCATCACCGCCTCTGCGACTTGCGCAGTATCAATCTTGCGCAGTATCAATACTGTGCCCGCTACGGTAACCACCACAAGCCGTTGGGCTTCGTTGCTATTTATACTATGATAGCGACATTCCGCTCGGTACCAACCTGCCGTGGACCTCGGGGGCGGTCTTAGACCGGCACGCGTGAACGGCCTTACCGATTGCTCAGGAGGAGCGCTGATGACCCTGCGCACCGATCACTTCGATTCCAGTGGCCATCCCGTCGCCCTCGATCTCACCGGTGAAACCAGTCCCTACCCATTCTTCGAATACATGAGGCGCACCGATCCGGTGTGGCACGGTTCATTGGGGGATCCTTCACAGCTACCGGAGGAACTGCGGCCGGATGACGAATGGGTTCTGTTCGATTACAACGCCGTGTTCCAGGCGTTCCGCGACGACCGGATCTTCACTTCGGCTGCCTACGACAAGACAATCGGATTGGTGATGGGGCACACCATTCTGGCGATGGGCGGCAAAGAGCACCACGACCACCGCAATCTGGTGGCCAAAGCTTTCCGCGCCACCGCGCTGGAACGCTGGGAGCCATCGGTCATCGGGCCGGTCTGCGATCAACTGGTCGACGAAATCAGAAACGACGGCCAGGCCGACCTGGTGAAGGCGGTGACGTTCGAGTTTCCCACCCGGATCATCTCCACGCTGCTCGGGCTTCCCCCTGAAGACCTCGACCTATTCCGGCGATTGTCGCTTGACCTCATTTCGATTCCGACCGACATCGTGGCAGGGTTGAACGCGGCAGCACAGCTCCACGATTACTTCCTCGAGCAGGTGGAACAGCGGCGTCGCAAACTCACCAATGACATCATCGGCGACCTGGTTGCCGCCGAGATCGACGGCGAAAAGCTCACCAACAAGGCGATCATCGGTTTCTTGCGCCTGCTGCTGCCCGCCGGACTGGAAACCACCTATCGCTCATCGGGCAACCTGCTGTACCTGCTGCTGACCCATCCTGAGCAGCTGGCGATGGTCTACCAGGACAGGTCGCTGATTCCGACCGCGATCGAAGAAGGCCTGCGCTTCGAAACCCCACTGACCATGGTCACGCGGACCACGACTGACGAAGTCGAAATAGGCGGCAAGTCAATCCCGCCCGACGCGCAGATCGACCTGTGCATGGGCTCGGCGAACCGCGACGAAAGCCGATGGACCGACGCCAACACGTTCGACATTCGTCGGCCGCGGCAAGCCCACATCGCGTTCGCCGGCGGTATCCACATGTGCCTCGGCATGCACCTGGCCAGACTGGAAACCCGTGTCATGCTGAACAGTCTTTTCGACCGCGTCGCTGACCTGGCGTTTGTCCCCGACGACGGAACCGGCGAGGAGTCCAAGATCGTCGGACTGACCTTCCGGTCCCCCAACAAGCTTCCGGTCGCCTTCACCCCGGCCGCATGAGAAGCCGCGCGGCAATCCTGCACGACGTCGGCGGTCCGTGGTCCGTCGAGGAATTCGAGCTCGACCCACCCCGCGCCGGTGAAGTCCTGGTCGAGATGGCCGCTGCCGGGTTGTGCCATTCCGATGACCACATCCTCAAAGGTGACATGTCGGCCCCCAACGAGGTGATGCGATCCCTGGGCCTGCCAACCATGTTCCCCACGATCGGCGGCCATGAAGGTTCCGGCATCGTGCGCGAAGTCGGCGACGGCGTCACCGACTTCGCGCCGGGCGACCACGTGGTGATGTCCTTTGTCGCGGTGTGCGGACAGTGCCGCTGGTGCGCGACCGGCATGGAGTACCTCTGCGACGTCGGCATCGGCACCATGATCCCCGGCATGCCCACCGATGGCACCTTCCGCCATCACACCGCCGACGGCCGGCCGCTCGGCCATTTGGCCAAGGTAGGCGCTTTCGCCGAACACACTGTGGTATCGACGAATTCACTCGTGAGGATCGAGCCGCACCTACCGCTGGCGCCAAGCGCATTGCTGTCGTGCGCCATTCCGACCGGCTACGGTTCGGCCGCAAATCGTGCCGGCGTCCGCGGCGGCGACACCGTCGTCGTCATCGGCGCAGGCGGAATCGGTACGGGAGCGATCCAGGGCGCCCGCATCAGCGGCGCCGCACAGATCGTCGCCGTCGACCCGGTGGACTTCAAGCAGAAATCCGCATTGCAGTTCGGCGCGACCCATAGCGCCGCGACGGTCGTCGAGGCCCTCGACCTGGTGCGGGATCTGACGTACGGGGTCATGGCCGATGCTGTTGTGGTCTCGCCGTCGTTGATCAGCGCCGAGGATGTCCGCGACGCGTTGCAGCTCACGCGCAAGGGCGGGACCTGTGTGCTCACCGGGATGACGTCACAGCTGACGCGGTCGGTCAAGATCGACCTGCAGGACTTCATCCTGATGAATAAAACGCTCGCGGGCACCATATTCGGCTCGTGCAACCCGAAGGCGGACATCTCCCGGCTGGCCAGGCTGTATCAGACAGGACAGCTCCAACTCGACGAGATGATCACCAAGCGTTATCGCCTCGACGACATCAACGAGGCCTACACCGATCTGCTGAACGGCGAAATCATCAGAGGCATAATCGATTTCGGGATCAGCTGAGCCTATTTCTTCCGAGCCATCACCCGCTGCAGCTGGCCGTACGCGTCGATCGGACTGTGCAGCGCCAAGCCGCCGTCGGCATGCACGAGTTGGCCGGTCACCCAGGGCAACTCGAGGACTCCCACAATGGCCCCCGCGACGTCGGTGGCGTCGCCCAGGCCGCCCAGCGCCGTCCGTTCGGACAGGGCTTCGACCCAGCCGGGAAGTTGTTCCGGTTTCGCCAGCATTGGAGTTCGAGTGACGCCCGGTCCAACCGCGTTCACCCGGATCCCGTAACCGCCCCACTCCACGGCGGCGACCTTCACCAACATGTCCACCCCGGCCTTCGACACGCAGTAGGCGCCCATATCCCGGTCGGCGACAGTGCCGCTGATGCTGGAGACGGCAACGATCGAGCCGCCCACTCCGGCGTCGACCATGGCCTGCGCTCCGGCGCGAATGGTCAGCCAGGTGCCGGTGAGGTTCACCGCCAACACCCGTTCCCACTCCGCGGGCTGCTGTTTCAGCAGCAGGCCCGACGCACCGATTCCGGCGCAGGTCACTATCCGGGTGGGCACACCGTGCTCGCGCACGGTCTGCTCCATCGCCGCCGACACAGCGTCGGGATCGCTGACATCGCACCCGATATCGGCGCCGGACAGGTCCCACACCACGACGTCGTGGCCCCCGTCGCGCAGTCGGCCTGTTACTTCACGCCCGATGCCGGATGCGCCACCGGTCACTACGACACTCATTGCGCGGGACCGATCAACTCGACCAGTACGCCGTCGGGTGCAGTGACAACGGCCATCGCGACCTTCTTTCCGGCCGGGGCCGCAACGGTGATCCGGCGAACACCGTCGGTAAAGCCCAATTCGGCTAGCGCGGAGAGCGTCTCGTCGACGTCACGCTGCAGGGAGAGCAAGAAGAATCCGTACCGGGGCTCCCCGGATGCGGGCGATGCCTCGTCGGCACCCGCCAACTCCACCAGTTCGACGATCCCGCCGTCCGGTGTCTGCGGATCGCCCAGAAAAATCGACCGCAGCCGGTCGGTCTTTGCGCCGAACAGTTCTGGCCAATCAGCGGTGAAGTGATGGTCGAACAACGGGGTCAAGCCAAGGCCGTCGCGCCAGAATCGCAGCGATCGTTCGACGTCGGCGGTGCAGATCGCCGAGTGATGAACACCTAGCACGAGTTGCCAGTTTAGTACCCGAACCGGGCAGCACGAATTCGGCAGCCAGCCGATGGGCCTCCTAGCCCGAGAACCGCCTCAGTTCTTGACACGGCACAGCGCAGTAACCTGATCTGCCAGGTCCGACAGCGCCCGCGCTGTCGCCAGCTCCTGACCGGTTTCGCTCACCAAGTAGTCGGAGGGGTGGCGATAAGCGACGCCGACTCCGTATAAATGCGAACTGCCCCATTGCAACTGAGCTTTCGCGTATGTGCGTCCACTGTGCTCATCGATCGCTAATGTGACCATCGGAGGTATAGAGGAAATCGGGCGACTGGTGTGGTGCATGCGGTGTATCTCCGAATCATGCTGCGGGGCAGTGTCACTTTTGAGCTTATGGATCTGCGTGGCGCCTCCTAGGGCCTTTCGTCCCCACCGGTGACGCCAATGGACACTTCGCATCGGCTAGTCGAAGCCGACAGCGCCGAAGATAGCTAAACGATGTTGGCCAAAGTGCGATCCCACAACTCGCGCGCAAGGACCGGATCGTCGGCGGCGCGGTTGGCTTTCGCAATTTTGCCCTTCGAGTAGTACTCGCCAGAAGCCCAGTCGACACCCGGTGTGCTCGATGCCAACCAGACCAGCTGCTCGGCTCCCTGATCTGCGGTCGCGATGAGTCGGCTTACCGGTGTGCGCTGCATGATCTTCAGAAACCGTGATCCCGACGCCTGACCGATGTTGGTATTGACAAAGCCGGGGTGAACCACCGCAGCCGAAAGGCCGTCGGCGTGGTAGCGCCGATGCAATTCCCTGGTGAACAGGATGTTTGCCAGCTTCGCGAGCGCATAGGCAACGCTGGGCCGGCGCCGGTCTGTCGTTTCAAAATCGGTGATGGTGACCTTGCGAAGCAGTTTTTGTGAGGAGCTGGTCGTGTTGACGATCGTGGCGCGGGAATCAAGGAGCACCTGTATCAATTGCGTGGTGAGCAGAAACGGCGCCAGGTAGTTGACCTGAAAAGTTATCTCATAACCGTCGGCCGTCTTGTGCAGCTTTGTGAACATGCCCCCGGCGTTATTGCCCAACACATCGATGCGCGGGTACTTGGAACGGACTTTGTCCGCCAAGGCTCGCACCTGGGAAAGGTCGGCGAAATCGGCCACGAAATAGTCGGCGTCCAGCTCTGCGGCCACGGCGGCGGTCTTGTTTTCCGACCGTCCCACCACCACAACGTTTTCGCCGTTCCGGCGCAAACGGCGGGCCGCGGCGGCACCAATCCCGTCACTGGCGCCCGTGATCACAATCGTCCTACGCGTCATTGCTAGTCCTCCACGGGGAGTGTAACGATCGCCAGGTGGAGTACGGGCGGGTCGCTCAACGACTCGAGCGGGAAAGGGCCCGACTGGAGCCGCGGCCGCTCTCACGCCAACGAGTAGCGCACCGGCAGGTGTTTGAGACCACCGACGAAGGTCGTGGCGACGAGCTCCGGGTCACCGTTCAGCTCAATGGATTTGAGTCGGGGTAGCAACTCCGAGAAGAAGCTGTTGACCTCCATTCGGGCTAGGGCCGCGCCCATGCAGAAGTGCACGCCGTAGCCGAAGGCTAGATGTTTGTTGGGCTCGCGGCCGACGTCGAAGCGGAACGGCTCGTCGAAGACGTCCTCGTCGCGGTTGGCTGATACATAGGACAGCAGCAGGCTTTCGCCTGCGGCGATCGGCACTCCACGCACGGTGCTTGCCTTGGTGGCGGTGCGCATGAATTCCTTGACCGGGGTCACCCAGCGGATCATCTCCTCGGTGGCCAGTGGCATCAAATCGAGGTTGTCGCGCAGGCGCTTAAGTTGGTCCGGATTTTCGATGAGCGCCTGCAGGCCACCGGAAATGGTCGCGCTGGTGGTGTCGTGGCCGGCGGTGGCGACGATGAGGTAGTAAGACACGGTGTCGATATCCGACAGCGGTTCGCCGTCGACGCGGGCGTTGGCGATCGCCGACGCGAGATCCTCGGTTGGATGCTCGCGGCGTGATGCGGTCACCCCGTTGAAGTAACCGAACATATCGAGCAACGCAGGCAGCTGATCTTCGTTCGTGGTGCCCCTTTTGAATTCGGAGTCGTCGCTGCCGAACAACTCCTGGGTCAGCTTGAGCATGCGCGGGAAGTCGGCCTCGGGTAGGCCTAGCAGTGACATGATCACGTACAGTGGGTAATTGACCGCTACTTCCTGAGCGAAGTCGCATTCGGGGCTCGCGGCCATCATCTTGTCGACGTAGATCTTGGCCAGTTCGTCAACGCGAACCTTCAACGTCCGCATCGCCTTTGGGCGAAACCAGTCGGATCCGATCGCACGCACCACCCGGTGCTGCGGGTCATCCATGTGAATCAACGTGCGTACGCCCGCGGCAGCCTGCATCTCGTCGCCCTCCGCCGTCGTCAAGACAGGGCGCGGCCAGTTCGTGAACAGCATGTTGTCGCGTTCGATGTTCATGATGTCGGCATGTTTGGTGATCGCCCAGAACGGCCGGTAATTCGGCACCTCCACCCATGACACCGGTGCGTTGGCGCGCAAGCGGGCCAGCGCCGCGTGCAGTCGCTGCTCGTCGGTGTAGGCCATCGGATCTGCCAGTAGCTTGGCGGACTCGTCCATCGTCGTTGTGCTCACAAACGAAACTCCTTCAGCGCCGCGGTAACACAGACTTGGGAAGCGGTCAAAAAGATCGGCAGGACGCGGTCGACCACGTCCTCGCAGCGGCTTCGCAGGGCGGCGGCAATCGAGTCGACCGGGCCAACGACGGCGAAAGCCGCGAGCATCTCATCGTCGATGAGCGAGCCCATGGTGTCCCACTGGCCCTCAAGGGATAGCCGGTGCAGTTCTGTTTGCAGGTCGCCCCAGCCATGCAGCTCTAGAACCTTGCGGTAAGCCGGCGTTGATCCATAGAACGCGATCTGCTTGCGCACAGCGGCGGTGGCGGCTGCCAGTTCGGCGTCGTTGTCACCGGTGGCGACAAGTACCTCGCAAGACACCTCGAAGTCGCTGCGCTCGCGACCGGAGCGCTGCATGCCGCGCAGCAGCGCCGGCATCGTCACCTCATCGAGGTAGCGCTTAGAGACCATCGGGTGACCGAGGTGGCCGTCGGCGACTTCGCCGCACATCTGCGTCATCGCTTCGCCGACGGCGGCGATGAACACCTTCGGCGCAGGATAGGGCTGCGGCTCGGGCGTGAACATCGGGGTCATGATCTTGTGCGTGTAGAAATCGCCCTCGAAACGAAGCTTGGTGCCGTCTTTCCACGCGGACCAGATTGCATGCAGCGCGGAGACGAACTCGTGCATCCGGCGCGCCGGATGACTCCACGGCATGCTGAATCGTTTCTCGATATGCGGTTGGATCTGCGTTCCCAGGCCAAGGATGAACCGACCCTGTGAGTACGCCTGCAGGTCCCAGCCGATGTTGGCGACGATCATCGGGTTGCGCGCGAATGCCACCGCAATGTTGGAGCCAAGCTCGAGTCGCGACGTGTGCTCGGCGGCCAGCAGCAGCGGGAGAAACGGGTCATGACTGGTTTCGGCCGTCCAGCCGCCGTCGTATCCCTGTTGTTCCAGCGCGCCGGCCGCATCGACGACCCGGGCGAGCTGATTGGGGATGCCCCCGTCGATCTTGAGGCGGGGGGTGCTACCCATGTGGGTAACTTTACAGTAAGCAATCCAGTATGTGACCCTGCTCATCTAGGCGCGCGACAAATCCGCATGAGGTAGGACAGAAGCATGACGAAACCCCCGGATTGGGAGGAGACGCTCGAGGACCTCGACCGTCGCCGCAAGCAGGCGCGGAGCATGGGCGGGGCTGAGCGGCTCAACAAGCACCGCGGACAGGGCAAGCTCGACGCCCGCGCGCGCATTGAGCGGCTCCTCGACCCGGGCACGTTCCGCGAACTCGGCACGCTGGTTGGCGGCGACATTGCAGCCGACGCGATCATCACCGGCTCCGGCCGCATCAACGGAGTGCCGGTGATGGTAGGAGCCGAGGACTTCACGACGATGGCCGGAACCATCGCACCAGGCAGCAATTCCAAGCGCTACCGCATCGCCGAGCTGGCGCTGCGCGACAAGATCCCGCTGGTGATGATGCTCGAAGGCGCCGGGTTTCGCCCCACCGGTGTGCATTACGGGCGGACTCCGACCGACCTGCTCGCCCAGGCGAGGTGCTCGGGCCGGGTACCGACGGTCACCGCGGTGCTGGGCCCCTCAGCAGGACACGGAGCACTGGTCGCGCCGGTCTGCGACTTCACCGTCATGAGCCGCCAGGGCGCGATCTTTACTGCCGGGCCGCCGGTGGTCAAAGAGTCGACGGGCGAGGACATCTCGAAGGAGGACCTCGGCGGTCCGGATGTCGCGCTGGCCAGCGGGGTGATCCAAAATGTCGCAGACGACGATCCGGCGGCGCTGGACGCGATCCGCCGCTACCTGTCGTATTTTCCGCCGAGCGCATGGTCGTATCCGCCCGCGCTGCCGGCGTCAGATGCGGCCGAGCCGCGAGAGACGCCGGATTTGCTGGACATCGTCTCCCGCGACAACCGCCGCGTCTACGACATGCGCTCGGTGCTCGATGTGGTTTTCGACCGTCCCGACTGGTTCGAAGTTCAGCCGCAGTACGGCAGGGCAATCATCTGCGCCCTCGCGCATCTGGGCGGGCATCCCGTCGCGGTGGTGGCCAACCAGCCTCAGGTGCTGGCCGGGTCGATCGACGCCGATGCCGCCGACAAGGCGGCGCACTTCATCATGGTGGCTGACTCTTTCCACCTTCCGATCGTTTTCCTTGCCGACAACCCCGGCATGCTGCCAGGGAGTCGCTCGGAGCGCGCGGGTGTGCTGCGCAGCGGCGCGCGAATGTTCGCCGCGCAGACGGCCGCCACGACGCTGAAGCTGCACGTGACGATGCGTAAGGCATATGGCTTCGGCTCGATGGTCATGTCGCTGATCAGCTTCGACGCCCAGGTGGCAACCTTCGCCTACCCGGGCGCGACGATGGGCGCCATGGGCGCCGGGGCGTTAAGCCGTGCATCGCACGCCGATGAAGACCTGTCCACCAAACTACGCAACGCCGAGCTGCAGGCGTCATATCGGTCGGCCGAGCACATGGGATTCGACGAACTCATCGATCCCCGAGAGACTCGTGACGCGCTGCTCGCTTCCTTGCAGCGAGGCCTGTCCTGCCGGCAAGCCGCCGCTGAACCGGTGACCCGGACCCTGATCATGCCCTGATTGTTTGGGCGCGAGTGCGCGTGTTTGTACACGACACTACGCCGGTATAACGTGTCATTCCGCGGACGCTCGCGGCGCTAGGCGCTCGCTCGATACGCCGCGACCACCGGCTCCAATTCGTCGGGGGTAGCGCCATGCATGATCACCGCGTCGGCTCCATAGTCGAATTCCTTGCGGATGCGATCCACACATTGCTGCGCCGACCCGGTGGCCGACGCTTGGAGCCATTCGTCCGGAATCAGTGTCGCGATGTGCTCGATCTGCTCGGGTGTCGCCTTGTGATCGATCCCGCCCGCGATCGACGTCACCACCGAATCCTGCCGGAACCGTTGCAGCACAGCGGGATCCCAATTATTGGTCCGTACCATCAGGTCGCCATACCCCTGTAGATAGGTCGCCAGGCGAGCGACCGTTTTCTTCAGCCGCAACTCTTCGGGCAGGTGGTCGCCGACCGTGGCGAAGCACGACCAGACCCGCACGCTGGCAGGGTCGCGGCCGGCCTTCTCCGCGGCGGACTTGACGGTCTTGACACAGCGCTGCAACGTCTCCGGCGTGAAGTAGGTGTGCAGGACGACGTCGTCGAACGCGCGGCCCCCGAGCGCGAGCGTTTTAGGCCCGAAAGCCACCAGCGCCAACCGAATGTCTTCATTGAAGTCCGGATCGAGAAACAGGATCGGGTATTTGCCCATCGGACCGTCGTGGTTGAAGATCATCTCGCCGTGCCAGAGGCGGCGCATGACGTGGGCCCAATCCTCCATCTGCGCGGTCGTGACCGCCGGTATGCCGAACGCTCCGTAGATCGCGGCGATGCCGCGGCCGATGCCCAACGTGAACCGCCCGCCGGAGAGCCGGTGCATCGTGGTCGCCCACGACCCGGTTATCAGTGGATGGCGAGTGTTGTGATTGGTTGCGGCGGTGGTGATTTGCATCCGCGTTGTCACCGCGCACGCCGCCCCGGTCAGGGACGATGCTTCCTTGACGTTCCAGCGCTCGGAGATGAATGCAGTGCCGAAGCCCAATTCCTCGCCGCGCCGAGCCTCGTCCATCAAGGTTGCGGGGCCCTCGCCACCGGCCCCGGCCAGCAGGTAGTAGCCCAATTCGTCAAGCGTTCGATCGCTCAATTCCAAACTCCTTGCTTGTAGCCGCAATTCCAGACCTCGGTGATCTTGCCGGCGACGACGCGGAACACCTCCATGCTGGCGACGTTGGTTTTGGTGCCGTCCCTGCTGGTTATTGTCGAGTCATAGACGATGGCGACGTGCTCGCCGTCGTCGCCGACGACCACGATATTCAAGTCGAAGTGCAACGAGTCGACGAGTTGCCACATGTCTGCTACCCGTTGGACGGCCTGAGCGTGGGTCAGCGTGTGCGCCTCACCGACCTCGTGCCGGATGACGGTGTCGGCGAACAACTCTGCAGCGAGGCCGAGGTTGCGTTCGTTCCAGACCACGAGGTTGTAAAGTTCGACCACTTCGCGCGCCGTCCGCATGGCTGCCATCACCCCAACACCGCATCCTCGACAACACCACTCAGAAAACGCTCGGTGACCCCGTACACGCGCCGCGAGAATACGTGGCCGACGTGGCTACCGTCGTACCAGTACAACTGACCGCCCCAGCGTTCCTGCAACGAAATCACGGGCTCGCGCATCGCCATCCGGTCGTGCCATGCCCCGACGATCAGCCTGCGGTTCGGCGGTGGCGCTGGGGTGACCCCCAACGGGTCGATCACCGAGGTCAGCTTGGAGACCTCGGGGGATCCCAGCAGCTCCCGGAACCCGTCACGGGATGGTCCAAAGCGCCCCAGGTGTCGTGCGATCATCGAGTTGAGCCCCAGAATCGGGGTATACAGCGCAACCGCATCGACCTGCCTCTCGAGGTGGGAAACCAGCGCAGCCACCGGGCTGCCCAGCGAAATCCCTCCTACCACAACCGCGGTGGCCTGCGGCTGTGCCCATCGCACAACGGCGCGCACCTCCGACACCGCGCGCATCATGCCCGCGACATTGCCCAGCGGATCCACGTCCGGATAGGCCGGCCATTCGCGGCGTCGGCAACCGTGGCCGGGCTGCACCGGCATTGCGACGTTGAACCCCAGCTGGTGATGTATTCGGCCGATTCGAGTCAGCAGCAGGTCTTCGGTGCCCCCCTGACCGGCGCCGTGTACCCATATCAGCCACGGCCTCGGGCCGTCGCGGTGCCGGCACAGGTGCACCACCGCCCTCGCCGGCCCGCCCAGGCCGTCGGCTTCCAGCGTGGCCGGCAGCGCCGGGTCATGCTCGAAGGTCATCCGCTCATATGCCAGGCCGGCGATGCGGCGCCGCTGTATCGCGATCACCCGCAACGGTTTTGGATCGGCATGCGCACGGTCAACGCCGAGCTCGCACAATTCCTCGGCCGCCGCGGTACACGCGTTCAGTGGTCGCATCGCCGCCGGGCTCCCGGCCAGTAGCGAAAAGCCGCTCAGCACAGCCTCGTCCAGCATGACCTCGCCGAACTGACGCACACCGCGTGGCGACGCCGGGGCCCAGCCGGTCGATTGGTTAAGACCGGCCACCGTACGTGGTAGCAGCATGCCCAACTCGCGGGTCACATCCCTGGCGAGGCTCAGCCCGCGCGCTGCCCTCGACATGAGGCTCATCTTGAACAAACTAGGCCAGCTTAAATCCGGTGTACCCGCCGGCGGCGATTTCGTCGCAGCGGCGCCGGTATTCGGGGATTCCACCGGTATAACCCATGTACATCCGTTTCTTGCCCGGCACGTTGCCGCCGTTGTACCAGGAGTTGCAGGACGGGTGGACCAGCACCGTCGACGCGACGAGCGCGGTGGCGTGGTCGATCCACTCCTGCTGCGCGGTGGTTAGCGCCTCGATAGTGCGGATTTTGTTGGCGCGCATATATGCAATGCAGTCGCCGATCCACTCGACATGCTGCTCGAGCGCGGTGACGAAGTTCGTGGCGGGGCTTGGGCCGCCCGGGCCCTGAACCATGAACAGGTTCGGGAAGCCGGCGACCGCCAGACCCAGGTACGACAGCGGCCCCTGGCCGGCCCAGAATTCGCCGAGCGACATACCACCGCGGCCACGGATGTCGATGCGGCTCAGCGCACCGGTCATCGCGTCGAATCCGGTGGCGTAGACGATGACGTCGAGTTCGTACAACTCGTGCTCGGTGCGGATGCCCGTCGGTGTGACTTCTCGAATGGGCGACTTACGCAGGTCGACGAGGGTGACGTTATCCCGGTTGAATGTCTCGTAATAGCCCTGGTCGATGATCGGTCGCTTGCATGCGAAGGGATGCACAGGCACCAACGAAGCAGCTGTGTCCGGGTCCCTGACGATGCGGGCCACCGCCTCGCCGTACAGATTGGCCGCCATCCGGTTGGCGTCGATGTCGAAGAAGATGTCGCCCCAGTTCAGCGCACCCAACACGCCGTTCTCCTCGATAGCGCGCAATTGTTCTTCACGCGTAGCAGACTTCAACGGCGACCTGCCCAGCATCTCGAGCAGGACTGAGAAGGCGCTCAGCCGGGCAGCGCCGATCGGGTGGGCCCGTTGGGCCGCCCGGATTTCGCCGTACCGAGCCTTCATCTCATCGAGTTCGCCCGGCTTGAATCGGTGCACCCGCCATGGCAGGGTGTATGTCGGCGAGCGCTGAAACACATAGAGCTGTAGGGCTTCCCGGGCCACGACGGGGATGAGCTGAACGCCGGTCGAGCCGGTGCCGATGACGCCGACCCGCTTTGCGGTGAGATCGACGCCCTCCTTCGGCCAGCGGCTAGTGAACAACGACTCCCCGCCGAAGGTGTTCATACCGGGGATGTCGGGTTCCAGCGGTACCGACAGGATGCCGGAGGCGGCGACCACGAACGGGGCCTGGAAAGTCTGGCCGGCCTCGGTTCGCACCACCCACGCGCCGGCTTCTTCGTCAAAGGCCATGGCGACGACATTGGTGCGGAACGCGATGTCGCGGCGAAGATCGAGCCGGTCGGCAACGAAGTTGAGGTAGGCCTCGATCTCGGGCTGGGCCGGCATCGACTCCGTCCAAACCCATTCCTGCTGAATCTCTTCGGAGAAGCTGTACGAGTATTCGATGCTTTCGATGTCACATCTTGCACCCGGGTATCGGTTGAACAGCCAGGTGCCGCCGACGTTTTCGGCCATCTCCAGTACCCGGGTCCGGATTCCGAGCTGCCGCAGCCGATGCAGCATGTACAGCCCGGAAAACCCCGCGCCGATAACGAGCGCGTCGAAGGATGCGTCGGCTTCAGTCATCGTTACCGCTTAGTTTCAGAATGGTTCGGGTCAAGTGCAGGGTCTTGATTTGCCAGCGACCGTCGCGCTTCTCGTATCTCTCGTGGTAGTGACCGGCGCCGTGCAACTGTCGGGCCCTGCCAAAGACGAAGCCGAAGACGAACAGGTCTTCCATCGCCCAGATGCCGGTTGCGGTGGTGGCCGAGGTCAGCGTGATCTCCGGGGCGTGGCTTTCTTGGATAGCGGGGTGCATGGTGGCCACGTTCTCGAGCCCGCCGATGACCATCGGCACGAAGTTCACTAGGCCCTCTGGCCCCCTGGCGGCAGGCGCCGTCATGGGGTCGGCGCCAACGGTGGAAACCGCCATGTCCAGGGTGACCACGACGTCGGTGGTGAACACATCGCGCCAGGATTCGACGTCTTTGGTATCGAGAAAACGGCAGTAGCGAGCCTTGAGCTGCCGGATCGCTTCCAGCTCGTCAGCCGCTCCTGCCATTTCACTCCTTGCCGCGCATTGACCGAACTGCTGAAATCTATACTGTAACGGACTTAGTATGAGGCAAACGGAGGCTTCAGCGTGAAAGTGCCCTTCACCTGGAAGGTCACCGGGTGGTTCATGGTCGGGTGGTCCCCCGAATTCCCGGTCGGCGAAGCCCGACCCCTGCAGTACTTCGGCCAGGACCTGGTCGCCTACCGCGACGAGTCCGGTGAGTTGCATGTTCTGGAAGCGCACTGCAAACACCTCGGCGCCCACATCGGCCACGGCGGCAAGGTGGTCGGCGACTGCGTCCAGTGCCCCTTCCATGGCTGGCGCTGGGGCCCGGACGGCACCAACCGATACATCCCCTATCAACCGGACCGCCCCAACCGCGCGCTACGGCTGCGGGTGTTTCCTGTGCGGGAGCAGTACGACTGCGTGTTCATCTGGCATCAGCCGGACGGCAAGGAGCCGCAGTGGGAAATGCCGGACATCTTCGGAAAGTTCCCGCAGTTCGAGACCGATCCGGCGGCCTACTACCCGGCGTATCCGGCGTTCTCCCGGCGCGCGGAGCGCGAACCGGTGCATCCGCAAATCGTGGCGGAGAATGCCCCCGACAGTGCCCATTTCGAGTACGTGCACCACGCCACGGTGACACCCAGGGTGCCGGACTGGAAGATCGTCGACCACGAATGGCAATTCATTGCGGGTTGGCCGGACGCCCGTAGCGACAACCCCGAGGATCTCGCTTTGCGGTTCCACAGCCACTTGTTCGGCCTCGGCGGAGCGATCAGCGTCTTCGAGGGTGCGCAGAACCATCGGCTGATTTTCACCTGCACGCCGGTCGATGATGAGTGTTCGGACCTGTTCTACTCAATCTGGTGGCCACGAATCCCCGGCGACACCTCCGACGTTCCGCACGGTGAGCTGCGCGAGCTCATTGAAAAGCAGTTCCTGTCCACCGTCTTCGACGATCTGGAAATCTGGCGCTACCAGAAGTACGTGGAACGTCCGGCACTGTCCAAGGTCGACGCGAAAGGGTATATGGCGCTGCGTAAGTGGGCGACTCAGTTCTACGAGATGCCACCCGCTGAAACGTGGCGACAAGGATGACCGAACTAGCGGAACTCGCGGCACCCGAGCACACGGCGATCGTCACCCAGGAGTGCCAAGGTGCGGTCATCGGCCCGCATGCCGGGCTGGCGCAACTCGCCGAGGAAGCTCGTCGCGTCGCCCTGCCCAACATCGTGCGGCTGTTGCCGGCGGCGCGGTCGGCCGGGGTGCGCGTCGTGCACTGCTTGGTGCAGCGACGGCCCGACGGTCTCGGCTCCAACCACAACGCCAAGATCTTCGCCATTGGGCGCGGTGACGTCGACATCGCTCCCGGCACTCCGGGAGCGGCTCTGCTACCCGAACTAGGCCCCGAGCCAACAGATCTGGTTCTGAGCCGCTGGCATGGCGTTGGACCGATGGGGGGCACCGATTTGGACGCGGTGCTGCGGAACCTCGGGGTGTCCACCATCGTGGTGGTTGGTGTTTCGCTGAATATCGCGATCCCGAACGTCGTCATGGACGCCGTCAACGCCGCCTATCGCGTCATCGTCCCCCGGGACGCCGTTGCCGGCATACCCACTGAATACGGCGCTGCAATGATCGCCAACACGCTGTCGTTGCTCGCGACCATCACCACAACCGACGATCTGCTACGAGTGTGGAAGCAGCCATGACCGACACCGCGCCCGGGGCACTCAAAGGTTCTCAAGGCGGCTTTCCCGATATCAAGCCGGCCGACCACGCACCCCCTGGGCTGGGCAGGTTTGTTGCCGCGATGCGCCGCCTGCAGGACCTTACGGTCTCCACCAACCCGGACTGGTCGATGTGGACTACCGCGGCCGAGCACATCGAAAAGGCGTGCGGATTACTGGACGGCCACCAGGTGCCGGAAGGCCAGGCGCCGGCCGGCCGCGTCATCGAACTGCCCGGGCTAGGCCATCCCCTGCTGCCGCCTTGGGCCGTCACTGAATCCGGACCGGGCGGCGTCACCATGCAGGGACACTTCACCCGGTCCCACGTGGGCGGAAATAACGCCGTGCACGGGGGCATGATCCCCTTGTTCTATGACTGGCTATTCGGGATGGTGGTCTCCACAGCTGGGACTCCCCCGACTCGCACGGCGTACCTGCACGTCGACTACCGCAACATCACCCCGATCGACGAACCGTTGACCGCCCACGGCCGCATCACCGACATCGACGGCAGGAAGGTTTTCATCTCCGCTAGCATGACGTCCGCCGACGGCACACTGCTGAGCGAAGCCAACGGCCTCATGGTCCGACTGCTCCCCCACCAGCCGTGAGAGCAACTCCCGTTGCGCGCGAGCAGACGCAGAATCGCACGCGCGAGTCTCGCGCGTGCGATTCTGCGTCTGCTCGGCAGTACTAATTGAGAGGCATGATGTCCGACACCGCAAGCGAATTCACGGTACCCGCCGTCGCAAAAGCCGTAGCGGCCGCGATCCCCGATCGCGATCTGCTGATCCAGGGTGAACAGCGCCACAGCTATGCACAGGTGATCGAGCGGTCGAACCGTCTCGCCGCATATCTGCACTCCCGTGGGTTGGGGTGTCACACCGAGCGCTCCGCACTTACCGGCCATGAGGTAGGTCAAGACCTACTCGGCATCTACGCCTACAACGGAAACGGATTCGTTGAAGCGTTGCTCGGCACCTTCCAAGCGCGGGTTGCCCCGTTCAACGTCAACTTCCGGTATGTCAAAAGTGAGCTGCAGTATCTGCTGGCGGATTCGGGGGCGACCGCTCTGATCTACCACGCCGCGTTCGCACCGCGGGTAGCCGAGATCCTGCCGGATCTTCCACAGTTACGCGTGCTGATTCAGATCGCCGACGACTCAGGTAACGACTTGCTCGACGGCGCGGTGGATTACGAGACAGCGTTGGCGTCCAGTGCGCCGGAGCCACCGCGGGTGCAGCACTCACCCGATGATTTGTACGTCCTGTACACCGGTGGCACGACGGGGATGCCGAAGGGTGTGCTGTGGCGCCAGCATGACATCTTCATGACGTCCTTCGGCGGGCGAAACCTCATGACCGGCGAGCCCTTCGGCTCCGTCGACGAGATCGTGGCAGGCGCAACTGCGGGCCCTGGCACCAAGTTGATGATTTTGCCACCACTGATCCACGGTGCGGCCCAGTGGAGTGTGATGACGGCAATCACGACCGGGCAATCCGTCGTCTTCCCTTCTGTCGTGGATCATTTGGACGCCGAAGACGTCGTCCGCACCATCGAGCGTGAACGGGTAACGGTCGTGACGGTGGTCGGTGATGCGATGGCGCGCCCGTTGGTCGCCGCCATCGAGAAGGGCATCGCAGACGTGTCGTCGTTGGCCGTGGTTGCCAACGGCGGTGCCTTGCTCACCCCGTTCGTCAAGCAACGCCTGATCGAAGCACTGCCGAACGCCGTCGTCGTCGATGGCGTCGGGTCCTCGGAAACCGGCGCTCAGATGCACCACATGTCGGCGTCGGGGGCGGTATCGACCGGCACCTTCAACGCCGGACCCGATACTTTCGTGGCGGCCGAGGATCTGGCCAGGATCCTGCAACCCGGTCACCACGGCATGGGCTGGCTGGCGCAACGCGGCTACGTGCCGTTGGGCTACAAGGACGATGCCGCTAAAACCGCGGCGACATTCCCCGTGATCGATGGCGTGCGGTATGCGGTGCCCGGCGACCGTGCACGCCACCGCGCCGACGGAGCCATCGAATTGCTGGGCCGGGATTCAGTGACGATCAATTCGGGCGGCGAGAAGATCTTCGTCGAGGAGGTCGAAACCGCGATCGCGTCGCATCCGGCGGTGGCCGACGTGGTGGTCGCCGGACGGCCGAGCGATCGGTGGGGCCAGGAGGTCGTTGCCGTCGTCGCGCTCGCCGAAGGCGCCCGCGCCGACGCCGATGACCTGGTCGCACACGCTGCGCAGTCGCTGGCTCGCTACAAACTCCCCAAAGCCATCGTGTTCCGTACCGTGATTGAGCGCAGCCCATCGGGCAAGGCCGACTACCGGTGGGCACGCGAGCAAGCGGTGAACGGCTGAAAATGTCGCTGCTCCAAAAGGACGAAACAATGACGGCATCGACCGAGGTGCGTGCCTCTGCGGAGCAGATTTACGCTGTCATCTCCGATATCACGCGGATCCCCGAATGGAGTCCCGAGACCACGCGCGCGGAGTGACTGGCTCCGAATCGTTTTCAGGCGTGGAACCGCCGGCGGCTCGGCCGGTGGCGGACCGTCGCGCATGTCGTCGCTGCAGAGCCGGGGCGCAGGTTCTCGTTTGTCGTCCAGGCCCTGGGCGGGGACTGGACGCAATGGAGTTACCTCATCCAACCCGGTTCCGCTCCCGGTGCCACGCGTCTCACCGAAGAGCTCCGAATGTGCGTCCCGCTGCCGTGGGCCGCTCTGGTTTTCGAATATCTTTTCCTGTTCGTCCGGGATCGCCATGCAGATCTGCAGAAGAACCTTGACGTCTCGGTGGACCGGATCCGCACGATTGTCGAGGCAGCGTGAATCCATGAAATACGAAGACCGTGTCGCCGTAGTCACTGGTGCCGGCTCCGGCATCGGCCGCGCATTGACATGCGCGCTTGCTCAGGACGGGGCTCACGTCGCAGCATCCGATATCGACCAAAAGGGTCTGGAGGAAACTCAAGCAGCTTGCCCTCCCGGGCACGTCACGACCTACCAGGTCGATGTCGCCGACCGCGATGGGATATTCGCATACGCCGAAGAAGTACGCCGCGACCTCGGGCCTGCCTCAATGGTGTTCAACAATGCCGGAGTTGATTTGTTCGCCAGCGTGGCAGGCATGTCCTGGGCGGACTATGACTGGCTCATCGGCATCAACGTCGGTGGCGTTGTCAACGGGACTAAGGCCGCCCGTCGTCGGTGAACGCTCGCCGCTGCCGGTCCAAGATCGCACCCAGTGCCGCACGTTGCCCTTCGACACGGCTGTCAGCGCGTTCATCGAGTGTGCTCATGACTCACCTTTGGAGTGCGGGCCGGCCACCAACTTCTCATGAACACGCCCATATTGTCTACTGTAAGAATTACAGTACGATCTTACGCAAAGACTTCCCGTTCATGCTGAAGATGCTGGAGATTTAGGTGACGACCAACGTTCACACCGCCGCCGGCACCGACGACCAGACCGTCAGCCTGCGTGACCCCTACCCGTTCTTTGCGCACAAACGACGGGAGGCCGGCGTGTTCCGCGGGACGGTCATGGATTATTCCAAGACGCCCGAGTCCCTGATGCCCAAGCGCGAGTACTCCGCGATGTCGTTCGACGCGGTGAACAAGGTGTTTCGCGACGGCCGGGTATTCAGCTCAAAACCATACGACAAAACAATCGGCCTGTTCATGGGGCCAACCATTCTCGCGATGGACGGAAAGAAGCATCGCGACCACCGCAACCTGGTGTCCGCTGCTTTCAAGTCCAAGGCGCTGGCCCGCTGGGAGCCCACCATTGTCCGGCCGATCTGCAACGCGTTGATCGACGAGTTCATCGACACCGGCGAAGCCGACCTGGTCAGGAACTTCACGTTCGAGTTTCCGACCCGCGTCATCGCCCAACTACTGGGACTGCCGGCCGAAGACCTGCCGATGTTCCGCAAGCGTGCCGTGCAGTTGATCAGCTACAACGTCAACTACGCACGCGCCTTCGAGGCGTCGGCGGCGCTCAAGGATTACTTCCTCGAACAGATCGAGCAGCGCAAATCCAAGCCCACCGAGGACATCATCGGCGACCTGGTCACCGCGGAGATCGATGGCGAAAAGCTCAGCGACGAAGCCATTTACTCCTTCCTGCGTCTGCTGCTACCCGCGGGGTTGGAGACCACGTACCGGTCGTCGGGCAACTTGTTGCATCTGCTTCTGACTCATCCGGACCAGTTCGCCGCGGTGCAGGCCGACCGCGAGCTGATCGGCCAGGCGATCGAAGAAGGGCTGCGCTTCGAGACGCCGCTGACCACTGTGCAGCGGTTCACCACCGAGGACACCGAGTTGGAAGGGGTCAAGATTCCGGCGCGCTCGGTGATTGGTGTGTGCATGGGTTCTGCGAATCGGGACGAGCAGCGCTGGGAGCGTTCGGAAGAATTCGACATCTTCCGTAAGCACCTGCCGCACATCTCCTTCGCCGCCGGGGAGCACACGTGCTTAGGTCTTCACCTGGCGCGGCTGGAAACCCGCGTCGCGCTCGAATGCCTGCTGAATCGGTTGACCAACGTCACCCTGCTGACTGAGGACGACCCACACATCCACGGTCAGCCGTTCCGTTCGCCGACTGCGCTTCCGGTGACGTTCGACGCCAAGTGGGGTCTCTAGGAAATGACCAAGGTAATGGCGGGCTTTCGGGTCCTGGAGCTGGCGCAGTTCACGTTCGTCCCGGCGGCGGGAGCCATCCTTGCCGATTGGGGCGCAGACGTCATCAAAGTCGAGCATCCGGTGCGCGGCGATACCCAACGCGGCTTCGTCAACATGGGGGGCGTCCAACTCGACCCAGAGCGGCATCCGCTGATGGAGCATCCCAACCGGGGCAAGCGCAGCGTCGGGATCGACGTTTCCACGCCCGGTGGCCAGGAAGTGCTGCATGAACTGGCCAAAACGTCCGACGTGTTCCTGACCAACTACATGCCCGCTCAGCGGCAAAAGAACAAATTCGACGTAGAGCACATCCGCGCAGTGAACCCGAACATCGTCTATGCGCGCGGTACGGCATACGGTGACAAGGGCGCAGAGCGTGACGTCGGTGGCTATGACGGAACGGCGTTCTGGACGCGCAGCGGCATCGGCTACGCGCTGACCCCGGAGGAGCTGGGAGCCCCACTGCCGCAAGGGATTCCTGCCTTCGGCGATTCTATCGGGGGCATGAACATCGCTGGAGGCATCTCGGCTGCGCTGCTGCATCGCGAACGCACCGGCGAAGCTCTAGAGGTTGACGTGTCGTTGCTGAGCACGGCCTGGTGGGCGGCGGGCGCCAGTGTGACGCAAGGCATGGAGACCGGCGAGGTCATGCGCGTCGCGATGCCGGGTTCCGCCGGCCCGTCGGTAAATCCCTTCCTGGGCAACTACCAAACCTCAGACGGCGGCACGATCAACCTGTGCATCGTGAGCCCCACGGGCTACATCCGCGACACGTTCGAGCATCTCGGCATCCCTGAGGCAGCTGACAATCCCCGCTTCGCCGACGTGCTCCCGTTGATTCAAAACGCCGACGCGGCAGCCGAACTCATTGCTGAAGCCATCGCATCCAAGCCCTTTGACTACTGGCGGCAGCACCTGAAAACGATGAAAGGGCAGTGGGCACCCTTCCAGAGCCTCGTCGACCTGGCCGACGATGAGCAGGCCATTGCCAACAACATGATCGCCGAGGTCGAACTCGCCGGCGGCGGAAAGCCTTTCCGCGTCGTGCGCGGTCCTGTCCAGTTCAACCATGAGCCGTTGGCGACAACCAGGGCGCCGCAGGCATCCGAACACACCGAACTCGTTTTGATGGAGCTTGGCATGGACTGGGACCGCATCGCCGAACTCAAGGAATCGGGAGCTATCGCATGAACCGCGCCGGCGACGATGCAGAGCGGAGCGATGAGGAGGAGCGGCGCTCATGAACGACGTGGCCATCATCGGCGTGGGTCTGCACCCGTTCGGTCGCTTCGAGGGCAAGTCCGCGATGCAGATGGGCGCCGATGCCATCCGGCTCGCGCTGGCCGATGCGGGCGTCGACTGGAAGGACATCCAGTTCGCGGTCGGTGGCAGCTGGACGGTGGCCAACCCCGATGCCATCGTCGGCATGGTGGGACTCACCGGCATCCCGTTCACCGATGTGTTCAACGCCTGCGCCACGGCCGCCAGCGCCACGAAACTGTGCGCCGACAGCATCCGGTTGGGCGATTATGACATCGGTATCGCCGTCGGCATGGACAAGCACCCGCGCGGCGCCTTCACCGAAGACCCGGCGCTGGTCGGAATGCCGAGCTGGTACGCCCAGAACGGCCAATACCTCACCACCAAGTTCTTCGGCATGAAGGCCAACCGCTACCTGCACGACCACGGCATCTCGACCGGCACCCTGGCCAAGGTCGCGGCCAAGAACTTCCGCAATGGAGCGTTGAACCCCAACGCCTTTCGCCGCAATCCGATCTCCGAGGAGGACATCCTCAACTCGCCGATGCTGAACTACCCGCTGACCCAATACATGTTCTGCACTCCCGACGAAGGGGCGGCCGCAGTCGTGATGTGCCGCGCCGATATCGCGCAACGGTTCACCGCCAAACCCGTGTACGTTCGCGCGGTCGAGATCCGCACCCGCCGGTACGGCGCTTACGAGGTGAATACCACCTACGCACCGGTCGACGAGGACGTCTCGCCGACCGTCTATTCCGCCAAGGACGCGTTCGAAAAAGCCGGATTGGCACCGGACGACGTCGACGTCATTCAGCTGCAGGACACCGACGCGGGCGCGGAGGTGATCCACATGGCCGAGGCAGGATTTTGCGCCGACGGCGACCAGGAAAAACTGTTGGCCGACGGGGCCACTGAGATCACCGGTGCGATGCCGGTCAACACCGACGGCGGGCTGATCGCCAACGGGGAGCCGATCGGGGCATCCGGGCTGCGCCAGCTGCACGAGTTAGTGCGCCAATTGCGGGGCGAGGCCGGTGACCGTCAGGTACCCGGAGTTCCGCAGGTCGGGTTTGCGCAGGTTTACGGGGCGCCCGGCACCGCCGCCGCCACGATCCTGACGACCTGAAACCCTTCACCGAGCGTGAACTCTCGGCACGACACACCGATGGCGGTCGCCGTCATTTCACGTTGAGCGCTGTCTTAAGACGTTTTCTTTAGCGGCGGTGAGTAATTGGGCTTGCCCAGCCCAAGCATGTACTGAGCGATCATGTTGCGGAACACCTCTAGGGTGCCGCCATAGATTCCCACCAGGGGAGCGAATCGGTAGGCGTACTCGCCGCTGCCGTCGTCAGCGGCTCCTTCGGCGCCGTCGGTGCCAAAAGGCAAAGTCGATGCGGCCCCGAGAATGTCCATCAGGTCCGGGGAGATGTCCCGCATCGTTTGCGCGATGGCGACCCGGCCGAAGATGCTCGGGGTCGATAGTGCGACCTCCAATCGGGCGGCGCTGCGGCCCAATCGGTAGGCGACCGATTTGTCGTCGATGAGCCGACGCCCGTCGGGATCGGGCACCGTCACGCGCGCCGACGCCTTGTCCACCGCCTCGGCCAGAAACCCGGCCTGGTGCATCATGATCGAGGTGTCCTGCAGACCGTCGGGGGCGGCCGCAACCGCGCCGTGCTCGACGTTGAGCGGCTCGCGCAGCACCGTCCAGCCCGCGTTCACGTCGCCCAGCCGGTACTTGTCGTCGACACGGACCTCGCTGTAGTAGACGATGTTGGTGCGGTCGCCGTCCACGGTGCGAATGCCCTGGATTTCGATGCCCGGTGTGTCCAGTGGAACCAGAAACATGGTCAGGCTCTTGTGTTTTGACGCTTCCGGAGCGGTGTTGGTGATCAGGAACACGTACTGGCAGTTGTGCGCCCCGGTGGTGAACATCTTGGAGCCGTTGATGATCCAGCCATCACCGTCGCGTACTGCGCGTGTCTTGCACGTGGCGACGTCCGAGCCGCCTTCGGGCTCGGTGTACCCAAGGCAAAGCCGGACCTCGCCGCTGAAGACTTTCGGAAGTACCTCGTCACGCAGTTCCGGTGACCCGAACTTCGCCATCGAGCGCGCCACCATGGCGGTGGTCCCCCACGTCACCCATGGCACATGCGCCCGCCGCTTCTCCAGCTCCCAGATGCGGCGCCGTATCCGGCTGAAGCCGCCATCGGATTCCGGTTTCCACTCGGCCTCCAAAAAGCCTGCGGCGCCCAACGCCAGATGTACGCCCTCATCGAAGTTGTCGCCCGTCTCGCGATCCCGACGCCGGACCTCTTCGGTCACATGCGTAGCCAGGAAGCTCCGCGCCTCGTCGAGGAACGACTTGTCCTCGTCAGACAGCTCGACCCGGGAGAAATCCATCGTTCCGCTCCTGCCCTAGACCTGCACGGCCTCGGACGCACTCTCGCGGGCGGCCACAATCTCGGCGACCCGCCGGGCAGCAGCGCCTGGATCACCGCCAGCCAGTGGCCATCCCCTGGCGCGCAACAGATATGCCGTTGCCGCGGCTTCGGCCGAAACGCCAAGGCCGCCTTGGATGTGGACCGCCATCGTCGCCGCCTTCGCGGCCTCCTCGGCCATGAACACGAACGCGGACGGCGCCAACTCGGGTCGCTCATCGGGTTCGTTATCCAGGAACCAGGCGGCACGCCGAGCCAGGTTACGTCCGCCCTGAACCGTGATGGCCATATTCGCCAGGGGGTGCGAAATCGCCTGCAGCGTGGAGATGGGAACGCCCAGCGTGTAGCGGGTCTTGGCGAACTCGGCCGCGATGGTCATCGTCTCCTCAACCAGACCCACCAGGGCCGCCGCCGTCAGCAGCCGCCATTCGTCCAGCGCCCGTTGGTAATTCGCCAGCGCATCGGACCCTTTCGCTACGAGCGTACGAGTATCGGCGGCGGCCGGATCCACCCAGGCCATCGGCAATCGGCCGATGTTGTCGACTTTCGCCGGCCGGGTACCGAAGGTCAGGCGCACCACCTTCTCGCCGTCGCGGACGATGATGTGGTCGGCAATCGACCCGGTGGGAATTAACCGCGCGCCCTGCGCACCGTCGATTCGCGGGTCGAGCGCGGCCAGCTGTTCTCCATCGGCGATCCCGGCAGTGTCGGCGCCCAATGCGCCCAGGCGCCCCAGCAGGCGTGCGGTGCAGACGTGGTCGATCCACGGAACCGGTGCCAGCGACCGGCCGATCTCTTCGGCGACCAGGGTGAGATCGACCAAGGTCGCCCCGTCGCCGCCGCAGGACTCCGGTAGTGCCATCGTGGTCGCGCCCATCCCGCACAACCGCTCCCAGAGGTTCTTATCGAAGCCGGATGGCTCTGCGGCACGGACCGTTTCGATCGAACAGTGGGTCTTGAAGAATTGTTTGTAGGCAGTTTGCAGGGCCACGTGGTCGTCCGACAGGCTGTAGTCCAGCCGGCGCAGTTCGAAGCGGTCCATGGTCTCCTAGCTCCTGTTCTTGGTCAGGTGCGGTCGCCGAAGAAGAATTCCTGCGCGTTGTTGTACAGGTAGTTATCCAACACCTCGGCGGGCAGATCGAGCGCACGAGCTTCGGGTATCACTCGGCGCATGGGCAATACCGGCCAGTCCGACGCGTAGATCACCTTGTTCCGACCGCGCGTGCGCATATAGTGCAACAGGCTTTCCGGCAGTCGCTTGGGCGACCACGCCGATGTCATCAGGCGCAGGTTGGCGTACTTGAGCATCAACCGGATCGCGACGTCCCACCAGGGATCGGCACCGTGGATCATGCACAACCGTAGTTCGGGAAACCGCACACATACTCGGTCGAGATGCATGGGATGTTGCACTTCCCCCGGTATCGGCGGTCCGGGGATACCGGTGTTGATGCACAGCGGGAGATCGAGTTCGGCGCATTTGGTGTAGAGCGGATAGTAAACGGCATCGCTGGGCGGATACTGCCCGTCCCCCCAAAAGCTCGGTCCCACTGCGGCATATGCGACGGGTAGGTCGCTTACGATGGCGCTCAATTCGCGCAACGACCGCACCGGACGCAGGAGATTGACCCCGCCCATGGCCAGTGCGAACCGGTCCGGCTTGTCTTCGACGAACTTGCGCGCGGTTGTCGAGGGATTGGCAAGCGAGTCCATCAGAATCGCTTTCTGCACACCCTGCTCGTCCATCTCTGCGAGCAGCTCGGACAGATCGACCGGCGCGAACATCGACTCCGGGCCCTTGAAGTAGTCGTCCCTGACCTTGAGCATCCAGGTGGGCTGGGAGTCGGCTTCACCGAAGTGCACATTGACCAGGCAGTCAATCGCTTGCGTGTTCATGACTTCCTTCGGAATCAGTGGAGACCAGTGCGATTGCCGGAACCTGCTGTGTTACTTGCTCTTTAGCCCATCGGTAGTTCGGCTTACCGTTGCCCAGGCGCTGAATCTGCTCGACGAAGATGAATGCTTTGGGCGCCTTGAAATGCGCCAGCTCCGCGGTGCACAGGGCATAGAGTGCGTTCTCGTCAGCGGTGAGATCGGCGCCCGGGTTCGGCGCTATCAGCGCGACGACCTCCTGACCCCACCGCTCGCTCGGCCGTCCCACCACCAAGGCGTCGGCGACGTCGGGATGTGCGCGCAGTACTTCTTCGACCTCTTCGACGAACACCTTTTCGCCACCGGTGTTCACGACCAGCGAATCGCGGCCGAACAGGCGGATGGTGCCGTCCTCTTCCAGGGATGCCCGGTCGCCGGGTATCACCACACGCTGGCCGTCGATGTCCGGAAAGGTCCGTTGGGTGGCTTCCGCATCGCTGAAGTATCCAAGCGGAATCCGTCCGGTCCTGGCGGCCCAGCCGATATCCCGCTCACCGGGCCGCAAAAACCGGGTGCGGTCGGCGGACACGACAGTAGCGCCGACCCTGGGTTCAAAGGTCTCGCTCGCGTTTCCGTTGCGGCTGTGCCCAAACGCCATATTGCCGCTTTCGGAAGACCCGTAGCCTTCGATGATGGTGATGTGTGGCAGGCATTCCATCAGTGCGCGTTTGTATTTCGCATTCGTGGCGGCTCCGCCGGTGCCGATCGCGTGCAGCGGCGACAGGTCGTACGGGTGTGCGCGCAGTTCGGCGACCAGTGGCCCGGCGTACGCGTCGCCGACCATGGTCATCATGCCCACCTTCTCGCGCTCGGCGGTTTCCCACACCGACCGCACGTCGAGCTTTTTGCGGTCGTCATACAGCACGACCGGTATGCCGGCGCAGAGCGCCGAGAATGCGGTCCACATGCCGGCCGCGTGCATCAGTGGAGAAACCGCAAACCACGGTTGACCGCCGCCCCGAACCTTGTCGTGGATCTCGGTGGCACTCGCGTGGTCGGCCCCCACCATCGACGACACGTACATGTCGCTCTGTCGCCACAGGACTCCCTTCGGGCGTCCCGTCGTTCCGCCGGTACACATCATGATCAAATCGTCGGGCGAGCCCGGCCGGTCGTAGTCCGGGGTGCCCGCCGCCAAGGCATCATCCAGCGAGACGGCTCCCGGCAATTGAGCAGCCGTGCTCCCATCGTCGATGGATATCAGTAGCTCGGTGCCGATGGGAGGCAACACCTCAGCGAATCGGGCGCCGAGCGAACGGTGATAGACGATGCCCCGGGGCCGGACGTAGTCGAGCAGGTCGCGGATCTCCCGTGGCGAATAGTGGTGGTTCACGTTGACCGGGACGGTGCGTGCCTTGAGGCATCCGATCACCATGTCGGGGTACAGGTCGTTGTACATGATGAGCGCGATCCGGTCCTGGCCGCATTCCCAGCGCTCGAGCATCTCGCGCGCAGCGTAGACACCGAAACCTTTGTCGGTGAGGTACTTTGCCAGTCTGTTGGTTCGGCGCGCCGATTCAGCGAATGTGCTTCGGCGGTTTCCGCAGACGGTCATCAGGCGGTCGGGAATGACGTCGGCGATGGCGTCGAGCACGGCTCCGACGGTCCATTCGGTCACGGGATGCACCTGAGCTTAAGGGCGAAAAAACACACCATGCTTGGCTGCTCTGACTCTGCGCCGACTACGCGGCTACAGCCGCTTTCACGCCGAGGAAGCCCAATGCATTGTCGCGCATGATCTTTCGAACGTCCGCTTCGCTGAATCCCTTGAGCTCCTCGGTGAACGACAACGGTGACTCCAAGCCTTCACCGTGCGGCCAGTCGGAGCCGAACAGGATTCGATCGACGCCGATTTTCTCGGCCAGGGCGGTCAGATCTTCTTCGTAGTACGGCGACACCCAAACATGTTCGCGCAATGTGTCGACCGGGTCGTTGGGGAACCAACGCGGCTGTTGGTTCGCCGTCTTCTTCAAACGTTTCGCGAGTCGGTGCACCCACTCCGAGCCGTTCTCGATGCTGGCCACCCGCAGCTTGGGATGCCGATCGAAAACCCCGTGCACGATGAGCGATGCCATGGTGTCGTGAATTGCCCGGTCGTCGACGAGGATCTTGTCCAACGGGTCGGGGGCCGCGAACGCTTCGAAGGTGTCCTTGCCACCCCACATGCCGGCGATCTTCAGATACCCGCTGTCACCCAGATGGAATGCCACCGGGACATTCGCCTCGGCGAGCCGGGCCCAGACCGGATCGTGCGACGGGCGCCCAAGTGAGCGGTTCTTGGGAACACCGGGTACCGGGGCGGGCCGCACATGGACGAGTCGTGCGCCGCGGTCGAGCGCGAAATCGACTTCCTTTACGGCCTGCTGCGGGTCGGCGAGCGAAATCATCGGCGCCGTGAGAATCCGGTGATCGTCGCGGTCGAAACCCCAGTCTTCGTCGAGCCACAGGTTAAAGGCGTGCAGCGACGCCATGGTGGCCTCGACGTCGTCCTTGAGCGCTTCCTCTACTCCGCAACCGAACGTGGGGAACATGATGCCCGTCTCGATTCCCTGGCTCTCGATCACCGCGACGCGGGCCTCTCGGTTCTGGTATTCCGGCCGCATTTCAAGCTTTTCGACCTGCATCAAGGACGCCGGGTCGACGCCGTCGGGAATCTCGCCGCGGAACAGCAAGTCCAGGCAGCCCGGCACGATGATCGGATCGAACGTCGGGTTCGGAATGAAACGGTTGACCCGGTCGCCGATGATCGCCTGGGTGTGCCGGCCGTCGCTGTACATCTGAACGCCACGCCTGCGGAACTTCTTGTCCAGGTGACGGGTGAAGGCGTCCAGCGGCTCGTAGTAGTGGTTGTCGACGTCAATCGCCTTGTAACCCAAGTTGGCCATGATCATCCTTTCCGGTACTACCGGCGAACACTAAACGTCGGTCGCATTGAGCGAGGGAAACTGCGGCGGCCGCTTCTCGAGAAAACTCGTGATGCCCTCGATGACGTCGGGTCGCGGCATCGCCTCATGCAGCAGGACCTCGGCACGCGAAGTGGCGTCTACGACATCGCGAGTGGCGTCACCGTATACCTGCCTTTTGATCACCGCCATGGAAGCCGGCGAGCAGTTCGCAGCGATATCCTCCGCGTAGTCCAGTGCACGCTTCATCAGATTGTCAGGTGCGACGACTTCCTTGACGAGGCCCAGCTCGGCGGCCTCCTCGGCAAGAAAAGTCCGGCCACTCAACAACAGGTCGAGGGCGACGCCCCAGGTAGTCAAGCGCGGCAGTATCCACGAAATGCCGAACTCGGCGATCAGCCCGCGGCGAGCGAACACCGCGGCCAACTTGGCGCCGGCGGCCGCGAACCGGACATCGCACATCAGCGCCTGGGTCAGACCGATGCCGACACAGGGACCGTTGATGGCCGCAATGACGGGCTTACGCAGCGTAGTCACAAAATGAGGCGGGCGTTCCCCGACCAAGTCGGCCAGATTCGTCTGACTGGCCTTCTCCATCGTCTCGCCGTAAGTGGCCGCAGAACTCGGCGCGCCCAGATACGCGCCTGCACAGAACCCCCTGCCCCGGCCGGTCAGCACGATAACCCGAATGGCGGGGTCCTGCTCGGCGCGGTCGATCGCGGCGTAGAACCCGGCGGCGATGTCGGGGCCCCAGGCGTTGAGGCGCTCCGGGCGATTGAACGTGAGGATTGCGACGCCACTGCCCGTGGCCTCGTAGAGCACCGCGTCTTCGGAAGCACCGTCGCTGCCAGACATCTCCCCCGGCACCTCCTCACGATTGCCTACCGGATCCAGCGCTACTTTGTACGCATACTGTATACCTATCGGTACCGCATTCCACAACTGCCGCCACACTCCCGCGAAACCCCGGTCAAACAGCGAATTTAGGCTAGTAGTCAGGTAATGAAGTGACGGAGGCCCGGTCGCAGTCAACGACCGGGCCTCTTGCTTTGCCCACGACGATCGCCTGTGCGGCAAGCGTTTCGGTACGCCGACTATGCATCGATGAGCCCGAGACGGCGATAGGCTTCCTCGATTTGAGTCTTTGCCTCCGGCGGCAACTCCGCCTGTGGAGGGCGCGAATGGGGATATGCGCCTATCGGCAGGCCCAGCAGCGAGGCGGCGTACTTGAACGCACCACCCCAGTGGGTGAAGTAATCCGGTCGGCCCGGATAGCAGGTCCACCACGATCCGAGGTCGATATCGAACTGGTCTAGACCGGAATCACGGCCGCAGTCCATCGCCTCGAGGAGCTTGTCGTTTTGCACCAAATCCCAATACTCGGAAAACAATCGCCGCGCAGGAGTCTCGAACAGATAGCCGGCGGTGCCCAGTTGTGCCGGGCAGACGATCCCGTCACGTAGCCATCCGGCGCGGTACACCGTCTTGTCGCATTCCCAGAGCACCAGACCGGGTGCCAGTTGATGCAGCAACCGGCTGCTCGCTGGCCGGAAGGCGCCCTCCTTGGTGGCGCAGACCGCGGGCACCTCGTCATAGATCCGCGCGCTTTCGGCCGCGGTCAACACATAACCCGAAGACGGGGAATTGAACATGCCCAGGGCGATATCCGTGCGGGAGGCGATGTATTTGAAGAAGCGCAGCACCCCTTCGCCGCCGTGAGCCTCCATCATCGGCGTTTGGATGTAGGCGATGTCGGCGCCCACCTGCTGGGCGTGCAGGGTCAAGTCCAGGCAGTCCTTCGCCGTCATGGCCCCGGTACAGGCTTGCACGACAACGTCGGGATTGGCGCCGCGTGCCTCGTCAATTGCCACTTCCAGCAAGCTTTTCCGTTCCTCGATGGTCAATGACCAGAACTCTGCGATGCCGCTGGTGCACCACAACATTGGGTGTCCGAGATCGCTGACGCAGTAGCGCACCAGCGTGCGGTAGGCGTCCCAGTCGATGTCGTCGCCGTCGGGGCCACAGAACGGGGTGTAGAGGGAATCGCCGATTCCCCGCAATGCGCCACGTGCCCACGCACGCGCCTCGTCAGCCGTCGCCACAGTCCACTCCTTCTGTCGGCCGAATGTTTTGTTCGATCCGGCGGTTAGGTGAAGTCCGAACCACCGTCGACGTTGATGTTCGCTCCGGTCATGTAAGAGTTGCGCCGCGACGCGAGGAACGCCACGACCGGCCCAATTTCCTCCGGCAGGCCGGCTCGCGGCATTTGCGCCGGATGACCGAAATGCTTGGCGATGGCGTCCATCAGGCGATACGGGTCGTTGCCGTCGACTCCGACGGACTTTGCCCAGCCAACCAGCGACTCGGAGGCGATGCTGCCCGGCGAGACGACGTTGACCAGGATCTCATCCTTGGCCAGCAGCAACGACAAGTTCTTCGAAACGCTCGTCAGTATCGCCTTAGCCGCTGTGTATGCGGGCAGCATGACGCTTTGTCGTTGCGTGGAGTGTGCCGAGAAGTTGACTATCCGCGCCCATTGCGCCTTCCGTCTCATCCGATGGCGTGCGCCCGGTCATCTTCGCCCATCCAGCTTTATTTACCAGAAAGCCTACGATAGGTATTACAGTAGCAGACGGAGAACCGCATGAGAGCCGCGCCAAGCAACCGCATCCGGCGTAACCGATTGGCTATCCAAATGTGTGATCGGATGTCGAACGGTAGGGTTGATTGTCGTAGCGAACGGCGACACGTCTTACGTATAGGCAGGTGAAAGAGGAACTGTCGGTAGATTAATTTCAACCGGTAGCACCGTTGGGACCCGCATGCACGGCATAGATTTTGATGGAGGTGCCCGTAGTGGCAAAGCAGGCAACCGCTGATAAGCGTCAACGACGCGAACGCGGATCCATCAATCCCGATGACATCATCAGCGGCGCATTCGAACTCGCGGAGCAGGTTTCGATAGACAACCTGAGTATGCCGCTGCTCGGGAAGCACCTCGGTGTGGGCGTCACCAGCATCTACTGGTACTTCCGCAAGAAGGACGATCTGCTCAACGCAATGACCGATCGCGCCTTGAGTAAGTACGTGTTCGCCACCCCCTACGTCGAAGCCAGCGACTGGCGTGAGACGTTGCGCAATCATGCACGCTTGATGCGTAAGACGTTCATGGGCAATCCAATTCTGTGCGATTTAATTTTGATTCGCGCCGCTCTTAGCCCTAAGGCAGCGCGATTGGGCGCTCAGGAGATGGAGCGGGCGATCGCTAATCTGGTGCAGGCCGGCCTATCACCCGAGGACGCCTTCGACACCTACTCGGCGATTTCGCTGCACGTCCGCGGGTCTGTGGTGCTGCATCGGCTATATGAAAAGAACCAGTCGGCGGACAGCGAACCACGCGCGATCGAGGACGCCGTGGCCATCGATCCGGCAACTACTCCGCTGATTGCTCAGGTGACGAGGCAGGGACACCGCATCGGGGCTCCCGATGAAACCAACTTCGAATACGGGCTGGACTGCATCCTCGACCACGCCAGCCGTTTGATCGAGAAAGGTTCCAAAGCCGCTAAGTCGGCACCCTCCCGACAACGCAAGGCGGCCAAGCCATCGGTTACGCGAGGAAGAACCAAGGCGACGGTGGCCCGTTAAAGGCGCCTGACGCTGATCAGCGTTGTCACGCTTCTGGTTCCGGCACATAGAAATGTTCGTCGCGTAGCCGGAACGCTTCCTTGGTGCCGTGCTGTGCGCGCGCTTTGACGAAATTGAACTCGCCCGGTCCGAATTGCAGATTGGTGCCATAGGCGTGAAAGAGATAGCTCGCGACTTCCTCACCGTGGTACGCCTGGGTCTGCTCGACAAGACGGAACGCTTCCTTGGCGATGACAACTCCATCGGCAGGCATCTTCGCCGCCTTCTCGGCCCAGTACCGCGCACGTGCCGTGACAGAGCCGGAATCGCATGTGTCAGTGAAGATTCCGAACTGCTCGATGTCACCCGCCTCGATGATGTCACCGGTCAGCAGGAGACGCCTGGCCAGAACCGGCCCTAACCGGTGGAAGAACATGTGCAGGCTACCTAGCGCGGGCCCAAGGAAGCGTGTTGCCGGCATGCCGATTTTTGTATCGCGCGCAATGACGGAGATGTCGCTCATCAGCGCCAGCTCGAAGCCGCCGCCGAGCGCGTAGCCGGCGATCTCCCCCACCGTCACCTTCGGGAAGCCCATAAAGTTGTGGTAAAAGCTAAAAGACTTGCGGTCCACGGTGAGTCGCCGACGCTGACTGGGGCGGCGCTTGACCGGATCATCGCCGCCGCTTCGGCCCTGCGCGCCCGACGCGCCATACCAGCCATACGCGTTGTTCATGTCGGCCCCGGTGGAAAACACTCCGCCAGCGCCGCGCAACAGCACCACAGTAAGGTCGTCGTCCTCGGCCACACGATCCAGACAACGCGCAACGGCCTCGCGCATTGCGGCGTCATACGAGTTGCGTTGCGTGGGGTTGTTCAGGGTGATCGTCGCGATTCGCCGGTCGCGATCGATCTCAAACAGCACGTGATCGTCCGGAGTGTTCGAAGCAGTCATGTATCGGACTCCTTTCGCCGCCTGCCAAATTTGGATCCGGTCAATTTCTCCGGTGGCGACGCCAACGTGTTGACCTCACCGCTACAAAGCACTTCGTCGTCGAGCAACAATCGCGCCGTCGACGCAATGCCCCGTTCAAGCTGAGACCGAGCGATATCGAAGCGCAGATCGGTCAACACCGGCGCCGGCCGGCGAAAGGTCACGGCCAGTGATCGAGTCTTGCCGGAAAGGCCCATGACGCAATTATGATGCTGGATCACACAGTCGAAGAAAACGCCGAGAAAGCCGCCGTGCACCAGCCCCGGCGGCCCTTCGTAGACCAGCGGAAAGCAGACCTGCCCGCTCGCTGTCTCCGCATCGAGGTGATCGAACCGGTACTCGGGAAAGCACGGGTTGTATGCACCAATATCGGTTGCGTGGTTGAGATAGACCCGCCGCGGATCGTCGGGGATCTCGCCGATGCGCGGCGCGGGGTCCGCCGGCGCCGAGGCGGCCAGCTCGCTCTCCCACTCGGCGAACTTCTCCAGCATGGCGTCCACGGTGGGGTGAGCATGCTCAAGGGAGAGCAGCAGCGAGCTGAGGCGACGCATGGCACCGGCGGCGGCCACGGTCTGGGCGAGGGGCGCCTCGCCGAATTTGGCGTCGCCGGTGCGCGTCGACGCGGGTGCGGCTTGCCCCTCCTCGAAGGCCATGCTTCTCTCTTTTCGCCGGGTTCCGCCCGGCTATTTCCGCCGGCAGCGTATCCTTGCTAACTTATACAGCGTATCAATCGTATTGCCTACTGTATGGGTAACCGTATCGGCAGAGAAAGGCCGGATGCGACGGTGAGCCAGGAGGCCGACGCCGAGGGTTCGGTGACAGTGCGCCGGGATGGCGCGGTGTTGCGGGTCACGCTCGATCGCCCATCGCGGCGAAACTCGTTGACCCAATTGATGATCGGGACTTTGGTCGACGCGCTGACCGATGCGGCCGCCGACGACACGTTGCGCGCGATCCACATCCGAGGCGCCGGGGACGACTTCTGCGCCGGCGCCGACTGGGTGGCCGCCAACAATCCCGCCGGGCAGCGCCCCCGCGCTGGTGACCTGGTACGGCGGATTCCCCATGCCGCCCATCGAGTGATCGAACTCGTCGCGAGCATCCAGTTGCCGGTGGTTTGTAGCGTCCGCGGATGGGCTGTGGGGTTCGGCTGCAACCTCGCGCTGGCCGCCGACTTCACCATGGCTGCCACCGACGCGGTGTTCTGGGAGCCGTTCGTGGACCGTGGCTTCAGCCCGGATTCGGGGTCCACCTGGCTGTTGCCCCGGCTGGTCGGCCTGGCACGGGCCAGGCGGATGCTGCTGCTCGGTGAGAAAGTGAGCGCGACGGATGCGGCCGACTGGGGATTGATTCACCAAACGGTGGGCCGCTCCGAACTCGACGACGCGACCGAGGAACTGCTGGACCGGCTGGCCTCCGGACCGACGGCGGCGATCGGGCTGGCCAAACAGGCGCTGAACTTCGGTCAGCACGCAACACTGAGCCAATCCCTGACACAGGAGTTATTCAATCTGGAATTATCTTGCCGGACCGGAGATTTCAAGGAAGGCTTGGAAGCCTTCCAGCAGCGACGCACACCGAAGTTCCATGGCCGATGATCCGGTAGGCGTTTTCGGTCACACCAGCTCGCCAGACGAAGGGAACACGGATGCCTACTGACTCGTTCGACTCCATCAAATATGAGGTCGACGGGCACACCGCCACCATCACACTGAACCGTCCGGACGCCCTCAACGCGCTCAGCCCGCACATGATCGCCGAACTACGCGCCGGCTACGAAGAAGCCGAGAACGACGACAAGGTGTGGCTGCTGGTCGTCACCGGCAGCGGCCGCGCCTTCTGCACGGGCGCGGATGTCAAAGCTATTCCCGGCGACGGCAAGGTGATCTACGAACGGCCGTACCTGTCGACGTACGAACAGTGGGAGGCACCCCAGGAAGGCACACCTCCGTTTCGCCGGATGGCCAAGCCGGTGTTGAGCGCGGTCAACGGTTTGTGCTGTGGGGCGGGACTCGATTGGGTCACCACGTCCGACATCGTCATCGCATCCGACCGTGCGACATTCTTCGATCCCCATGTCAGCATCGGCCTGGTGGCCGGACGTGAGCTGGTGCGGCTGGCCCGGGTGCTCCCCCGATCGGTTGCCCTGCGGATGGCGTTGATGGGCAGGCATGAGCGCATGACCGCGGAGCGGGCCTTCGATCTGGGGCTGATCAGCGAAATCGTGGAGCACGAACGGCTTCTCGAACGGGCCTATGAGATCGCCGGCATCGTCAACTCCAACGCGCCGCTGGCTGTCCGGGGAACGCGGCTGGCCATTCTGAAGGGCCTTGATCTGCCGCTGCACGAAGCCGAGATGCTCGCCGAAGCATTCCGCGAGCGCGTCCTGCGGACCGAGGATGCGCTGGAAGGCCCGAAGGCCTTCGTCGAAAAGCGGCCACCTGATTGGAAATGCCGGTGAGCGCCGCTGCCTTCGAGACCATCCTGCTCGACGTGAACGAGACCGACCATGTCGCCACCATCACGCTGAATCGCCCTGAGCAGCTCAACGCGTTCAACCGCACCATGTGTGAGGAGATGGCGCGGGCTTGGCGCTTGGTCAAACTCGACGAGTCGGTACATGCGGTGGTGCTGCGGGCAGCCGGCAATCGCGCGTTCAGCGCCGGGCTGGACATCAAGACACCGTATGGCCAACCTAAAAACATTTGGAATCACGAAGATCCCGGGGAATCGCTCAGCCCTAAGTGGCAGAAGATGTGGAAACCCGTGGTGTGCGCCGTTCAGGGCATGTGCACCGCAGGCGCGTTCTACTTCATTAACGAATCCGATGTAGTCATCTGCTCAACAGATGCAACATTTTTCGACTCACACGTATCGGCCGGCCTGGTCTGCGCGTTGGAGCCGATCGGCCTGATGAGGCGCATCGGTCTGGGTGAGACGCTGCGCATAGCACTGATGGGCAACGACGAACGGGTGAGCGCTGACACCGCGCTGCGGATTGGGTTGGTGTCGGAGGTCGTCTCTGCAGACCAGCTCTGGAACCGTGCCCATGAGATCGCGGCGACGATCGCCGCCAAGCCGCCGAGCGCGACTCAGGGCAGCGTGAAAGCGATTTGGGAGTCGCTGGACAAGCCCTATCGCGCCGCCTTGGATCAGGGTCTGATCTATACCCGCTTGGGCAACCCCTTAGGAACGGCGGAGTTGGCCACCCAGAATAATTCCGACGGCGAGGGCGCCGCGCGCAAACCGAAGATTCGCTGATGTCGCGTCACCCGCTCAGCCAACGCATCGCTGACATACTGAACCTGCAGCCGGACTCGCCCGCCATCGAGTATGACGGCCAATGGATCTCCTGGGCCCAAGTAAGCGCCATGGCACAGCGCATCGCTTCTCTTAGCACCGAGCGCAGCGCCGACGTTGGGATGCTGCTGCGCAACCGGCCCGGCCAGGTGGCGGCCTTTCTCGGGGTGCTGCTGAGCGGCGGAACCGTCGTCGTCATCAACCCTTCTCGCGGCGACGACCGCACCAGGGCCGATATCGCCGCGCTGCAGCTGCCACTGATCATCGGCGAAAGCGACGACCTGACAGCGCTGGTCAGCGCGGCGCCGGGCACCACGACCGTGTCGATCTCGGGTCGCTTGGACGATCCCGACGGGCCGCGACTGCGACCGGCCGAGCGACCCGGCACCGCATCCGACCCGCGGCCCGGCGTCGCGGTACGCATGTTGACCAGCGGTACGACGGGTCCGCCCAAACGAATCGACCTCAGCTACGACATGCTGGCACGCAGCGTGATGGGTGCCGACCCCGACCGGGCACGGGCCCCCACCGAGCTGCGGCGCGGCGCCGCGATCGTCAACTCGCCGCTGGTCCATATCGGCGGTGTGTTCCGCGTGTTGCAATGCATCGCCGAGGCCAGGCCCTTCGTGCTACTGGATACAATTCGAGCTCAATGCATGGGCCGAGGCAGTGCGCAAGCACCGGCCGCGCACGGTATCGCTGGTCCCGGCCGCGCTGCGGACGGTGCTGCACTCCGACCTGCCGCGAGCCGACCTGGAAAGCATCCGCACCGTCACCTGCGGCACGGCCCCGCTGTCGGCCGACGATGCCGACGCCTTCACCGAGAAGTACGGCATTCCGGTACTAACCTCTTATGCGGCAACCGAGTTCGGTGGCGGTGTGGCGGGCTGGACCCTTCCCGATTACCAGCGGTACTGGCGAGCCAAACGCGGCAGCGTCGGCCGGGCCAATCCAGGCGCGCAGCTGAGGGTGGTCACCGACGATGGCACCACGCTCGGGCCGGACGAGGTCGGACTTCTCGAGGTCAAGCCGGGACAGTTAGGGCCATCTGCGCAGTGGATGCGGACGACGGATATGGCTCGTATCGACGCGGACGGCTTTGTCTGGATCGTCGGGCGGGCCGACCAGGCGATCATCCGCGGTGGGTTCAAGGTAATGCCCGATGACGTACGCACCGCGCTGGAGGGCCACCCTGCGGTGGCCGGTGCGGCTGTAATCGGCCGATCCGACAAGCGCCTCGGGGCGACGCCGGTCGCCATGGTCGAACTCCGCGACCCCGCGTCCACCGATGCCGACACGCTGGTGCGGTATCTGCGAAAGCGACTGGCTCGCTACGAAATCCCCACCCAGATCGCAATCGTCGACACAATCCCACGAACACCATCGGGTAAAGCCGATCTCTGCGCAATCCGGCGCTTCTTCAGCGAAGCAGCTGTCCCCAGCGACCATGCCCGGTGACTCTTTGACGGTCGCCGAGGTCTTGCGACGCCAAGCCCGCTTGCGCGGACAGCACCCGCTTCTTGTCTGCGACAGTGACCGCATCAGTTATGGCGAGGCTGATCGCCGCTCGGCGAAGCTCGCCCGCGGGCTGATTGCCCTCGGGGCCGGCAAGGGCACCCATGTAGGGCTGCTCTACCCCAACGGCCCCGAGTTCGTCGTCGGGATGCTGGCCGCCGCACGAATCGGTGCCGTGGTGATCCCGTTTTCCACCTTCGTCACGCCCCGCGAAATGCGCGAGCAGCTCGTCGACAGCGACGTCGAAATCCTCTTGGCCGCCGAATCGTTCCGCTCACACGACTACGCGCGCCGACTCGCGGAGGTGGTTTCGGACCCGTGCTTCGACTCCGACGGCCGGTTGTTCGACACCGCCACGCCGCAGCTGCGTCAGGTGGGGGTCAGCTACCGGCCGGACACGGTGCGGCGCATCCGTGACATTGAGCGGTTCTACTGCCTGGCCGACACCGTCGACCCCGCACTGCTGGCGGCGATGCAAGACGATGTCGACGGCTGCGATCCGCTTGCCATCGTGTACACATCGGGGTCCACCAGCACTCCCAAGGGAGTCGTGCACACGCACGCCGCTCTCCTCCGCCATCAGCACAACCTCAATGAGATCCGCGGCCTGACGGCTGACGACACGCTGTTCTGCAACTCGCCGTTCTTCTGGATCGGCGGTTTCGCATTCGGTCTGCTTGCCACGTTGGTCGCCGGATCGACACTGGTCTGCTCCAACGCCACCGGCGCCGGCCAAATCCTTGACCTGCTCGAAGCCGAAAAGCCAACCATGACCAACGGTTTCACTGCCGGGATCGCTCACCTGGCCGACCACCCGAGCTTCGCCGATCGTGATCTATCGTCGATGCGGCGGGGCAACCTGTACCCGATCATGGCGCCCGAGGCGCGGCCCGCCGACCCGGAACTGCGGCACAACATGCTGGGAATGACCGAGGCCGGCAGCATCGTCTTGATCAGCGATGACGAGTCCGACCAACCCGAAAGCCGGCGCGGATCGTTCGGCAAACCGGCACCCGGATTCGAGACCCTGATCATCGACCCGGGAACCGGGGTCCCAGTCGGCGCCGGGGAGATCGGCGAGCTGTGCATCCGCGGGCCATACGTGATGCAGCGATATTACAAACGCAGTCGCGAAGAGTGCTTCGACCCCGGCGGCTGGTTCCGCACCGGCGATTTGGTGCGCACCGATGCCGACGGATTCTTCTACTTCGTCGGCCGGCTCAGCACGATGATCAAAACGGCGGGTGCCAACGTCTCGGCGGCCGAAGTCGAAAAGGCCATCGCCGCGGTCACCGGCGGACTAACGGCTTACGTGATGGGCGTTCCGGATGCTGAACGCGGGCAACTGGTCGCGGCGGTCATTGCGCAGCCCGACGGCCCTGCCGTTTTCGATGAGGCCGCGTTACAAGAGCGGCTCAAGGACGAATTATCGGCGTACAAAATCCCCAAGCGGTTCGTCGCACTGCCCCGCGCCGACATACCGCTGCTGTCCAGCGGCAAGGTCGACACGCAGCAACTGGGGAAGCTGTTCGATGCGTGACACCATCGACCACCTGGTGAAGCTGCACGCCGACCACCACGGCTCCAAGCCGATGGTGATCGACCCGGAGTCGCGCATCAGCTATCGCGAACTGGAATCGACCACAAGGGATCTCGCTGCTGTCTTCGTCGAGGCCGGCGTCGGGAAGGGCACCCGGGTCGGGCTGATCATGCCCAATGGCGTGCGCTGGGTGCAGGTGGCCATCGCACTTTCCCGCGTCGGCGCGGTGCTGGTGCCGCTGAGCACCCTGCTAGCGGCGGGCGAGCTGGTCGCGCAGCTGCGGGCGGCATCGGTGCAAATTTTGATCAGCGTCGAGGAATTCCGCGGCCACCGCTACCTGGACGACCTCCAATCGGCGCTGGCAGTTGGCGACCTTGGTGATGAGACGCTGCAGTGCCCGGAACTTCCCGCGCTACGCCAGGTTTGGGCGGCCGACCGGCTCGCCCGCGCTGTCGCTGGCCAGCGCGCCCGCCGGATCGTCGACCCCATGACGGAGACAGTCACCGCCGCCGACCTGCTGGTAATCATGTTCACCTCCGGCAGCAGCGGCCCACCCAAGGGAGTCATGCACTCCCACGGCAGCGCGTTGGGCGCCGTTCAAGCGGGCCTGGCGGCCCGCTGTATCGCGGCTGACACCCGCCTGTATCTGCCGATGCCGTTCTTCTGGGTAGGCGGCTTCGGCAGCGGCGTGCTGTCCACGCTGCTGGCCGGGGCCACCCTGGTCACCGAACAGATACCGCGGCCGGAAACCACCCTGCGGCTGCTGGAAAGCGAACGGGTCACGCTGTTTCGCGGTTGGCCCGACCAAGCCGAAACACTGGCGCGACACGCGGACGCAGTCGGCGCCGACCTCTCGGCCCTGCAGGCGGGCAGCCTGCAGGCGTTGCTGCCGCCCGACCAGCGGGCCCAGCCCGGCGCCCGGGCGACATTGTTCGGCATGACCGAGGCGTTCGGTCCCTACTGCGGCTATCCCGCCGACACCGATATGCCGACAACGGCGTGGGGTAGCTGCGGAAAGCCGTTCCCCGGCATGGAGGTACGCATCGTCGACCCCGACAGCGGCGATCCCGTTGCGGCGGGTACCGCCGGGATCATTCAGATCCGCGGACCGCATACACTGCGCGGCATCTGCGGTCGCAGCCGAGAAGACCTGTTCACCGCCGACGGCTTCTACCCCACGGGCGACCTCGGCCACCTCGACGGCGACGGGTTCCTGTTCTACCACGGCCGATCCGACGACATGTTCAAGGTCAGCGGCGCCACCGTCTACCCCAACGAGGTCGAGCGGGCGTTACGGACCATCGACGGCGTCGACAACGCCTACGTCACCAACGTGCCCGGGGCTGCGGGCGAGCGGGTGGGCGCCGCAGTGGTGTGCGGCACCCAAGCGCTCACCGCCGAGCAACTGCGCGGCTCCGCCCGGAAATTGCTCAGTGCCTTCAAGGTGCCGACAATATGGCTGTTGCTGGATTCCGACGACGACGTTCCGCGCCGCTCCACCGGCAAGGTTGATACCCATCGGCTCCGGGACATGCTGGCCAACGCTTCGTGACGGCTCAGGTACCTACAATCCCGGTATGAAATCAGTCGATGTCGCCGTCGAGATGGTGATCGACCGGGAACGTACGCTCGTCGCTGAATACTGCTGCGTTCCATACAACGCGACCCAGTGGTACGCAAACATCAAGGCTGTGCAGTGGGAAACGCCGAGGCCGTTGACGTTGGGATCCCGATTCGCGTTTACTGCAGCGTTTCTCGGCAGAACGCTGCGATACACCTACGAGGTGGTCGAGTTGGAGCCAGGCCATCGATTCGTTATGCGGACGGCCCAGGGTCCGTTCCCGATGGAGACCACATACGCGTGGGACGACGAGCCGCATGGTCGTACCCGCATGACGCTTCGCAACCGCGGCGATCTTCGCAGACTCGAGACAATTCTCGAAAGTTGACCGGCAGCTAGGACCCGGCTCCGACCGCACGTTGCCGAGCGTTTTCGAGGTGCCGACGGCTTATCAGACCCGTATCCAGAGTTTGCAGTTCATCGTCTGGAAGGCGGCTACCGTTGCCGGGATCACCACGGACATCGGACCCATCGACGTATTTGTGTCGACTATATCGTCAGTGCTCGCCGCAGGTGTGCTGTGCGTCGACCACGAGCAGGTTGAGAGCTCGGAAACCCTACCGAAAATCAAAATAAGGGGATTCGCCGGCCCCTCCGTGCGGTAGGTGCCCGGCAGAATGTCGGTACCGACGAGAAAGACCCCATTCCCGGGGATTTGGTCGCTCGGCTCGGCACGAGCCGGCGACGCGAGCGCGATCGCGGCCACACAGGCAACGAACCCGGCCGATGCGCGGATAGCGAGCGTTAGGGGCATGTTTTCTTCTCCCTATCGTGTTGCTCGCCCCCAATGGCAGCGTATGCCCAAGCGTGCGTGAGCAACAACAGCTAGCACCGAAATGGCCCCGCGGCCGCGTCGCCCACCAGGGCCTGGACGGCCCGGCCCCCGGGGGTACCCCAGCCGGGCGAGCAACCGAGGGTCCACCGCCGCGGAAGACGTCACCAACCGGCTAGCCTCAACTAGCCATGCTGTGCCGACGCCGAGTTGCCAGACGGCGCCGCTTCCGCAACAACACCGCGCGCGATGAGATGGTCGATCAACGGAGCTGCCCCCGCGGCAAGATGCTCCGACATCGCCGCGCGGGCCAGCTCGTCGTCGTGTTTCTCGAGCGCGGCCAGTAACCGACGATGATCCTTTCGGCCCTGCAGCCGGGCAGCGTGCAGGCGTTGCTGCCGCCCGACCAGCGGGCCCAGCCCGGCGCCCGGGCGACACTGTTCGGCATGACCGAGGCGTTCGGTCCCTACTGCGGCTATCCCGCCGACACCGATATGCCGACAACGGCGTGGGGTAGCTGCGGAAAGCCGTTCCCCGGCATGGAGGTACGCATCGTCGACCCCGACAGCGGCGATCCCGTTCCGGCGGGTACCGTCGGCATGACCCAGATTCGGGGGCCGCACACGCTGCGGGGCATCTGCCGCCGCAGCCGAGAAGACCTATTCACCGCCGACGGTTACTACCCCACCGGCGACCTCGGCCACCTCGACGAGCGACGGGTTCCTGTTCTACCACGGCCGATCCGACGACATGTTCAAGGTCAGCGGCGCCACCGTCTACCCCAACGAGGTCGAGCGGGCGTTACGGACCATCGACGGCGTCGACAACGCCTACGTCACCAACGTGCCCGGGGCTGCGGGCGAGCGGGTGGGCGCCGCAGTCGTGTGCGGCACCCAACCGCTCACCGCCGAGCAACTGCGCGGCTCCGCCCGGAAATTGCTCAGTGCCTTCAAGGCGCCGACAATATGGCTGTTGCTGGAATCCGACGACGACATTCCGCGCGGCGGCACCGGGAAGCCCGACACCCATCGCCTGCGGGAGATGTTGATCGAAGTGAACCAGCCTTAAGGGATCCGCGTCCAGGGTTGACAGTTCCGCGACTCGAAGGCCTTGACCGTTGTGTTGATATTCGCGTACATCGGACCGATAGAGGTATTCGTCTGGAGTACATGGTCCTTGTTCGCGTCAGGTGTGCTGTAGGTAAACCACGAGCACATCGAGTCCTGGGTCGGCACATTGTTTATCCAAACCCCAAAGGCCGACGCCGACCCGCCCGTGTGATACAGGCCCGGTGCAATGTCAGGCCCCACGCGAAAAACACCATTGCCGGGGATTTCGTCGCCTGGTTCGGCTACCGCCGGCGCAGCGAGGGCGATCGCTGCCACGGATGCCAGGAAGACGGCCGCTGCGCGAAGCGTTCGGGGCATTTTTCTCTCCATATTGTTGCCCACCCCAATGGCAGCGTAGGCCCACGCGGGCGTGCGCAACAACAGCTGATTCAGCTCACTGAGACGCAGGTGGTGGGGCCGCATCGACAACCACGCCACGCGCGACGAGGTGGTCGATCAAGGGACCCGCGCCGGCGGCGAGATGGTGCGACATCGCCGCGCGCGCCAGCTTGTCGTCGTGCTTCTTCAGCGCGGACAAGATCCGACGATGGTCCTTCATCGACTGTTCCGGCCAGCCTTCGATGGCGGGGAACACCGATTCCGGTGCATAGCGGGTGATCTGCGACATCAGCTGGGCGAGCTTTGGCGAGCGTAAACGCCATCGAAGATCCTCTTGCGGATCAAGCGCGCGACATCGTCAGAAAGTTGCGGCCGCGCAGCGAAATCCGGAACAGTCATGGCCTCACACCTGATACTCGGCAAGCAACCGCTTGCTGATGATGGACTTCTGGATCTCGCTGGTTCCTTCGCCGATGAGCAAGAACGGTGCATCGCGCATCAGCCGCTCGATCTCATACTCTTTCGAGTAGCCGTAGCCACCGTGAATCCGGAAGCTCTGTTGGGTAACTTCGGAACAGTATTCGCTGGCAAGGTATTTGGCCATTCCGGCGGCGACGTCATTGCGCTCCCCCGAATCTTTCAGCCGTGCCGCGTTTACCATCATCAAATGTGCCGCTTCCACTTTGGTCGCCATTTCCGCTAGCTGGAATGCGATGGCCTGGTGCTCGGCGATCGGCTTGCCGAAGGTGTGACGCTGTTGGGCATAGCGCACCGCGAGCTCGAAGGCGCGAATGCCCACACCACACGCTCGCGCCGACACGTTGACCCTACCGACTTCGATGCCGTCCATCATCTGGAAGAAGCCCTGGCCCGGGATCCCGCCAAGTATGTCGTCGGCACTTGCCTGGTAGCCGTCAAAGACCAGCTCCGTGGTGTCGATGCCTTTGTAGCCCAGCTTGTCGATCTTGCCGGGTATCACCAGGCCCGGCACGACTTCACCGAATCCCGTTGGCTTTTCGACCAGGAATGCGGTCAGGTTGCGGTGCGGCTTGTCTGCGCCTTCGTCGGTGCGCACGAGGACGGCTATCAGCGTCGAACTGCCGCCATTGGTAAGCCACATCTTCTGGCCGTCGATGGTGTAGGTGCCGTCCGGATTGCGTTGGGCCCGAGTCCGGATGGCGGCGACATCAGAGCCCAGCTCCGGCTCCGACATCGAAAACGCGCCACGCGACTCGCCGGCCGCCATGCGCGGCAGGAAGCGCTGCTTCTGCGTGTCGGTGCCGTGCTGGCGCAGCATGTACGCCACGATGAAGTGGGTATTGAGCACCCCTGACACGCTCATCCAGCCTCGTGCCAGCTCCTCGACACACAGCGCGTAGGTCAACAGCGACTCCCCCAGGCCGCCGTATTCCTGGGGAATCATCAGTCCGAAGAGACCCATGTCCCGCATCTGGTCGACGATCTCTTGCGGGTAAGTGTCGCCACGTTCGAGTTGCGGCGCGTTGGGAATGATCTCCTTCTCAACGAATTGCCGAACGGTAGCGATGATTTCGGTCTGGAATTCGGTCAAGCCGAGGGTCTGGGCGAGTTTCGTCATGCGCTGTCTTTCTCTTTCGGCCGGCTCAGCACGCGATCGTCTTGGCGTTCGTCAGGTGCTCGATGTCGGCGTGCGTCAAGCCCAAGCAGTGCTCCAGGACATCGGCGGTGTCTCGCCCCAACGCGGGCGCGGCCGCGCTCACGGGATGGGTCCCGTCGAACGCGGCCGGCATGCCGGGCGCGTAATACTCGCCGAGACCCGGTTGGTGCAATCGGGAAAACAGTGGATTAGCGGTCACCTTCGGGCCTGCCGCGACTTGCGCAAACGTGCGGTACCGCTCAAAGAGCACCGTGGTGTCCGACAGCGCGGCGGTGATCTCGTCGGCGGTGTGCTCGGTGAACCAGGTGCCGAACAAGCCGGACAGCACGTCGCTATACCGGTAGCGGTCGCCTTCGGCACCGAAGTCCACGCCCAGTGCTGCCGCGAGCGCCGAGACCGCGGCACGGGTGCCCGTCACCTCGACCAGGTCGCGAAAGTGCCGGCCGGTCAAGGTGACAACCATAAACCTGACCCCGTCACGACTGGTGAAGTCCTGGCCGTACTGGCCGTAGATGGCGTTACCCAGACGCTGGCGTTGCGTCCCGTTGACCTGAGGCTCGGTCAACAGCCCCAGATTTCCGGCAGTGGCCAGCGCGACATCCTCTAACGCCAGGGTGATCCGCGCACCCGCCCCCGATTGCTCACGGCGACGGACGGCGGTGACGACGGCCAGCGCAGCATATAGACCACAGCACACATCCCAGGCCGGCAACACATGGTTGATCGGACCTGCATGATTGGTCGGACCCGTGACGAGCGGAAACCCGATACCCGCGTTGACCGTGTAGTCCACCCCGGTGGAACCGTCACCACGCCCGAGCAGCTGGACGTGGATGATGTCGGAGCGCTTGGCGGCCAGCAGATCATGGCTCAGCCAGGACAGGCCGGAGGCGTTGGTCACGACGATGCCGTCACCCTCGACGATCAGCCGCTGGACCAGCTCCTGTCCCGCCGGGGACCGCAGATCGATTGCGGCCGAACGCTTTCCCTTGTTCAGACCCGTCCAGTAGATCGAGGTGCCATCTGCTGCCAGCGGCCATCGCTGGACGTCGGAAGCACCGCCGATCGGATCAACTCGGATGACTTGAGCGCCAAGCTGGCCCAGCGTCATGCCGCACAGCGGTGCGGCGACGAAACTGGACACCTCCACAACGGTCAGACCGCTCAGGGGCAATCCGGTATTGCTCATGCCGACGCGACCCGTTCGAAGACTGCGGCAAGCCCCTGTCCGCCGCCGATGCACATGGTCTCCAAGCCATAGCGTGCTTGGCGGCGATTGAGTTCGCGCGCCAACGTGGCCAGCATCCTGCCGCCGGTCGCACCGACCGGATGGCCCAGCGAAATTCCCGAGCCGTGCACATTGGTTCGGTCGTGATCGGCGACCCCGAACTTCCATTCCCGCATCACCGCAAGCGCCTGCGCGGCAAAGGCTTCGTTGAGCTCGATGAGATCGATGTCGCGCAGGTGCAGGCCCGCCTTGGCGAGCGCCATCTCGGTCGCGGGCACCGGACCGATGCCCATGATGTTGGGCGCCACACCCGCCAGCCCCCACGACGCCATCCGGACTAGCGGCGTCAGGCCGTATGCGTCCGCCTTCTCGGGCGTGGTCACCATGCACATCGACGCCGCGTCGTTTTGCCCACTGGCATTGCCGGCCGTGACGGTCGCCTCCGGATCCTCCACGGCCAGAACGGGTTTGAGCTTGCTCAACGACTCCACCGACGTGTCGGCACGCGGATGCTCGTCGGTGTCGACCAGCTCCTCGCCATGCCGGGTACGCACCGCGACTGGGATGATCTCCTCGGCCAAAATGCCGTCCTTCTGCGCGGCCACCGCACGCTGGTGCGACCGCACGGCAAGCTCGTCTTGCTCCAGACGGGAAATACCGTACTGGCGGCGCAGATTCTCGGCGGTCTCCAGCATCCCGCCCGGAACGGGATAGTGCCGGCCACCGGCAGTGCTGCGTCCCCGCGCCAGCCCATCATGCACCCGAATGCCTCCGCGGGCACCGCCCCAACGCATATCGGTCGAATAAAAGGCGACGTTGCTCATGCTTTCGCAGCCCCCGGCGATGACGAGATCATGGTCGCCGTTGCCCACCTGCAGACACGCCTGGATCACCGCCTGCAGCCCCGACCCGCAGCGGCGGTCGACCTGCATACCCGGAACGGTCACCGGCAGACCGGAATCCAGCGCCACCACACGCCCGATCGCGGGCGCCTCGCTACTGGGATAGCAGTGTCCGAGGATGACGTCTTGCACCGCGTCAGGCGCGATCCCGGTTCGTTCGAGTAGCCCTTTCAGCGCGGCGACGCCCAGCTCGACTGCGCTCAGTGACTTGAACATGCCGCCGTAGCGGCCAATGGGTGTCCGTACGGGCGCACAGATGACGGTTTGACGCATTTCCACTTCTCCATCCAGGTCCACTCAGATGTGGCGGCCGCCAGTGACTTCCATCACGGTGCCCGTCATATACGAGGACAGATCGGAGGCCAAGAACAAGGCCACGCTGGCGACTTCGCTGGGTTCGCCGACGCGGCCCATCGGGATCTCGGCGACCTTCTGGTCCCAAATACGCTGCGGCATAGCTTCCGTCATGGCCGAGCGAATCAAGCCGGGAGCGATCGCGTTTACCCGGACCCCCAGGTATGCAAGCTCTTTGGCCGCAGCTTTGGTCATCCCGACGATCCCGGCCTTGGCCGCCGAATAATTGGTCTGGCCGACCATACCGACCTTGCCCGACACGGACGACATATTGACAATTGCGCCACGCTTGTTTTCCCGCATGATCGCTGCCGCCATCCGGGTGCCGTTCCAGGTTCCTTTCAGATGCACGTCGATGACCTGATCGAACTCTTCTTCGGTCATCTTGCGCATCGTCGCGTCGCGGGTGATTCCGGCGTTGTTGACCATGATGTCCAAGCCGCCGAAACGTTCGACGGCGGTCCGGATGAGCGTGTCGACGTCGGCGGCTTGCGTTACGTCGCATCGCACCGCCAAGGCGACCCCTTCACCTCCCAAGTCGCCGCCCAGCTGTTTGGCCGCGGCTTCGGTCGCCTCGAGATTGACATCTCCGAGCACGACGCGCGCGCCTTCGGCGACGAATCTCTCCGCGATTGCGAAGCCCAAACCCTGTGCAGCGCCCGTGATTACCGCAGTCTGACCGCTCAGCAACGACACCCAGATCACACATCCTTAACTGTTCTTACTCACGGACGGGGCATGCATGAGATGCGAATATCGTATTTCATATAGGATCTCGCATCGGACCGGGGTACCCGGCTCAGAGCCGCATGGAGGAGCGTCTGCGCATGACCGTCGCTGGAGTCCACGACCGCTCCGAAGTCTCCGATGAAGACTTCCAAGAGGTCCTTGCCCAGACCCGTCAGTTCGTCCGCGACGCCGTGGTACCGCGCGAGCAGGAGATCCTGACCGACGATCGGGTACCCGATGACCTCCGCGAACAAGCCAAGAAAATGGGGTTGTTCGGATACGCAATCCCCCAGCACTGGGGTGGCCTTGGGCTGAACCTCATGCAAGATGTCGAGCTGGCAATGGAATTGGGCTACACCTCGCTGGCGCTGCGCTCGATGTTCGGCACCAACAACGGCATCGCCGGCCAAGTTCTGGTCGGCTTCGGCACCGACGAACAAAAAGCCCGCTGGCTGGAGTCGATGGCGTCTGGTGAGGTGGTCGCCTCCTTCGCGTTGACCGAGCCCGGCGCCGGATCGAACCCGGCGGGTTTGCGGACCAAAGCCGTTCTCGATGGCGGTAATTGGGTGATCTCCGGACAGAAGCGGTTCATCACCAACGCGCCGGTCGCCAATCTGTTCGTGGTGTTCGCGCGTACCCGGCCGGCCGACGACCGGGGGCCCGGGATTGCCGTCTTTCTGGTCCCCGCCGACGCCGCGGGCGTTGAGGTGGGCGCCAAGGACGCCAAGATGGGCCAGGAGGGCGCCTGGACCGCCGACGTCAGCTTCACCGATGTGCGAGTCGGGACAGACGCGTTGATCGGCGGCAGCGAAGACATCGGTTATCGAGCGGCGATGACGTCGCTGGCGCGCGGCCGGGTCCACATCGCCGCGCTCGCCGTGGGCGCCGCCCAACGCGCGCTCGACGAATCCGTCTCCTATGCCGCCACCGCCACCCAGGGTGGGACGCCGATCGGAAACTTTCAGTTGGTGCAGGCGATGCTCGCCGACCAGCAGACGGGGGTGCTGGCCGGCCGCGCGCTCGTCCGTGATGCCGCACGGCTATGGGTCACCAACAAGGATCGCCGGGTCGCGCCGTCGGCGGCCAAGCTCTTCTGCACCGAGATGGCCGGCAAGGTCGCAGATCTCGCGGTGCAGATTCACGGCGGAAGCGGCTACATGCGTGGCGTTCCAGTCGAACGCATCTACCGCGACGTGCGGCTGTTGCGGCTGTACGAGGGCACCAGCGAGATTCAGCGCCTGATCATCGGATCCAACCTCGTCCGGGCGGCACAGCGATGACTACTACGAGGAGCAACCTTGACCGGAAGACTTGACGGCAAAGTGGCCTTCATCACCGGCGCAGCGCGCGGCCAAGGCCGGGCGCATGCCGTTCGCATGGCCCAAGAAGGCGCCGACATCATCGCCGTCGACATCGCCGGCAAGCTTCCGTCCTGCGTCCCTTACGATTCGGCCACTCCTGACGACCTCGCCGAAACCGTTCGTCTGGTTGAAGCCACGAACCGCCGGATTTTTGCCTCGGTCGTTGACACGCGCGACTTCGAGAGTCTTCGCAAGGCCGTCGGCGACGGTGCCGCTGCACTCGGACGCCTTGACATCATCGTGGCCAACGCCGGTGTCTCGGCCCCGCAACCCTGGAACGAGGTCACCCCCGAATCCTTCCGCGATGTCATGGACATCAACGTGACCGGCACCTGGAACACCGTGATGGCCGGTGCGGACAAGATCATCGAAGGGGGTCTCGGCGGCTCCATCATCCTGATCAGTTCTGCAGCCGGCATGAAAATGCAGCCGTTCATGGTTCACTACACCGCCAGCAAGCATGCCGTCACCGGGCTGGCGCGGGCCTTCGCCGCCGAGCTCGGCAAATATTCGATTCGAGTCAATAGCGTTCACCCCGGGCCGGTGAACACCCCGATGGGATCCGGCGACATGGTCGCGGCGATTTGCAAGGCCATGGAAACCAACCCGCAGTTGTCCAACATGCTGACGCCGTTTCTGCCCACCTGGGTTGCCGAGCCGGAGGAAATCGCCGACGCCGTGTGTTGGCTGGCCAGCGATGAATCGCGCAATGTCACCGCCGCTCAGATCCCGGTCGATCAAGGTTCGACGCAATACTGATGCCGTCGGCTTGGTCGGTGTTTCCAGCAGCCAAGCCCGTAAATGCGCAGGCGAACGGAGGGCCACCTTCTGCCGGAAACCCGCCGCTCACCGCGATTTAGTGTGATGTATATCACATTTCTGCGACAGCGACGGACGACACACCACATGGGACAGCGAAACATTTAGCACCGCTTCTATTCTCTGTGCATGGGTCGGGCCCCTGTGTTGATTGATGCTGCTCAGCCCGGGGTGGCTGACATAAATGACTTCGTGCGTGCCGATGGCACGATCTTCTTGCCGGACGGGGTGACGCTCACCTCGTTTTTTGATCAGAACCGAAGAGCGTTCGGTGAACGCCTCTCGTACCGGTTCATTGACTACGCAAAGGACCAGGACGGGCGGGTCGTCGAGCTCACCTGGGATGAGCTGTGGTCGCGCGTCCGCGCGATCGGAGCACGTCTCCAGCAGGTCGCCAGGCCAGGCGATCGGGTGGCGATCCTGGCGCCGCAGGGTGTCGACTATGTATCCGCATTCTTCGCTGCCGTCCATGCGGGCAATATCGCGGTCCCGCTGTTTGCGCCGACGCTGGCCGGGCATGCCGAGCGGTTGGCGGCGGTGCTGGCCGACGCCCGGCCCGCCGTGGTGCTGACCGCCAGCGCGGCGGCCGAGTCGGTGCGGGAATCGCTGCGCACACACCCGGTCGTCAGAAAGTCGCGACTGATCGCGGTCGACGCAATCCCGGAGACGCTCGCGTCGATGTTTACCGAGCCAATCATCGGTACCGACGACGTCGCCTATCTGCAGTACACGTCGGGCTCGACGCGCACCCCGGCCGGGGTGGAGATCACCCATCGTGCGGTCTGCACCAACGTGCTGCAGATGATTCTGGCCGGTGGGCTGGACCGCGGAACCCGCAGCGTGAGCTGGCTGCCGCTGTATCACGACATGGGATTGATCATGATCATGTTCCCGGCGTTGTGCGGTGGCGAATACCTCACGCTGCTGGATCCCATGGCATTCATTCGGCGCCCTTTCCGATGGATCAAACTGCTGAGCGCGGAAGCGACCAGCGGCCCCACGTTTGCGGCCGCCCCGAACTTCGCCTACGAGCTGGCGGCCGAGCGGGCGCTACCCCCACAGGGCGAGACCCTTGACCTGAAGAACGTCGTCGGCCTACTCAACGGCTCCGAGCCGGTGACGATGGCGGCCGTCGAGAAATTCACCACCGCCTTCGCTCCCTATGGTCTGCCCGCGACGGCGGTCAAGCCGTCCTACGGAATGGCGGAGGCGACGCTAGGGGTGGCCTCCATCGCCGCGGATGCGGCGGCCAGCGCAGTATTCCTCGACCGCCTTCAGCTGGCCGCCGGGCACGCGGTGGTCGTCGAGCCGGACGCCCCGGGCGCGGTCGCCCATGTCTCCGTCGGCCAGCCGTTCCAGGATCTGTGGATGGTGATCGCCAGCCCGGACGGTGCCGAGGTGCCCGACGGCACCGTCGGGGAAATCTGGCTGCACGGCAACAACATCGGCCGCGGCTATTACGGACGCGAGGATGAAACACAACGCACGTTCGGCAACAAGCTGCAGTCGCGGCTGGAGCAGGGCAGCCACGCCGAGGGCGCCCCGGACAACGGCTGCTGGCTGGCTACCGGCGATCTGGGCGTCTACCTTGACGGCGAGCTGTACCTGACCGGGCGAATCAAAGACCTGATCATCATCGACGGCCGCAATCACTACCCGCACGACATCGAGACGACCGTCAGTCAAGCGTCGCCCGCCATCCGCGCCGGCTATGTCGCCGCATTCTCAGTGCCGCCCGGCACTTTCGAAACGGGCGGCAACTCCGTCGAGCAGCTTGTCGTCTTTGCCGAACGCGCCGCGGGCGTCGGGCGCGCCGACCCGGAACCGATTGTGGCCGCCGTGCGGGCAGCGGTCTCAAGCGAGCATCAAGTCCGGGTCGCCGACGTGCGACTCGTCGCCGCCGGCACCATCCCCCGTACCACCAGCGGCAAACTGGCCCGCAACGCCTGCCGGGCCGACTACCTCGCCGGCCGGTTCAGCCGATAGCGCGATCGAGTCGCGGTTGAGCGCAGGTCGCTCAGCCGATCAGGTCCAGCGTGCCCAGATCGCGGATCGCCTGACAGCCGCGCTGCAGCATGGTGAGCACCATGTCGTCACCGCGCTCGGTGGCGGCAGCGAAGGCAAACCCCAGCGCGGATATTAAAAGCGCCTGCAGCACCCCGAGACGGTAATCGCACCAACATGTTTCACGGTCATAGCCGGTAACGCCGTTGCCCAGTAACGCTCGGTGATAATCGTCAACGAGATCTTGTTCGATGGTTGCACGCAGTTGCGAGTTCAGGCTGGTTGCCGTGAAGTACGCGAGATCCCTTGCCGGGAGACCCACGCCGAGCGTCTGCCAGTCGACCACGCTCACCCGGGTTCGGTCGGGATCGAACAGCATGTTGTCCAGGCGATAGTCACCGTGCAGCAAGGCGAACCGGTCATGTTCGGCAAGCAGCCAAGGCGTCACTAAACCCATTGCCGTCGTGAAGGTCTCGCGGTCGTCGGCGCTCATCCGATCGCCGAGCTTCTCCAGCGTGATGTCGGCGCTCATCTTCGCCACATCACCTAGGCCCTTGGCCGAAGCTTCATCCGGGCGTGCAAACGCGATGCCGGGAAAATCCAGCCAGACCGGATCACACCAGCTGGGCCCGTGCAATCCGGCCAGCGCCACCACCGCCAGCCGCGCCTCCGGCTCACCGCAACCGGCGATCTGATCCCCCTGCACTGCGGGCGCTTGATCGGCAAGCAGCAGTGCGTAATCCAAAGCGTCTTCGGTGATCTCGCAATAGAAGCATTGCGGCGTCGGCACTCGCACCCGGTCAGCCACCGTGGCATAAAACGCGCACTCACTGCGATAGCCGATGGTGACGCGCTCGCGCACGGTGTCGTCCTGGGCCGGCAGTTTGATCACAAACGTTTGCGGGAGATCACCCGAGTCTGTGGCATATCGGGCAGTCACCCGGTAGGTCGCTCCAGTCTGTCCGGTGCCGATGGCCACCACGTCAACTTCGGCGACCTCGACTGGTGTGCCAGCACCACTGAGCGCAGCCGACAACCATTCAGGGGTCACATCGCCGGGATACCGCGGAATCGACACCACAGCACTCATAAGCAAGCCTCCAGTACTCAGACAGCCCTGTCCGACTGACATACTGTAAGGCATACGGCAAGAGCCGATCGCCCTGACCTATTCGGCCAGGATCCGCCACTCGGCAGCCTCGTGCTGCTGCCGCCAGAATTCGTGGAAATGTCCGCCAGCGGCGAGCAATTCGTCAACCGATCCATCCTCGATTACTCGGTCGTTGTCGAGAAAGAGGACGCGGTCGGCGTGACGAATGCTGACCGGCCGATGCGCGACGATCACTTGAGTGCGCGATTGCTGTTCGGTGGTGAGTGCGTCGACCACCGCGGCCTCGTTCTCGGTGTCCAGGGCGCTGGTCGCCTCGTCGACCAGCAGTATCGGCGCGGGTTTGAGCAACGCGCGGGCGATGCTGACGCGTTGGCGTTCGCCGCCTGACAGCGCCGAGCCGGCTTCGCCGACGACCGTGTCGGCACCGTCCGGCAGCCTGCCGATGAGTTCGTCGACGCGCGCCAGCGCCACGGCCCGCGTGAACTGCCCGTCGCCGGCACCGGGATCTCCGGCGAACACGTTGTCGCGGATCGTGCCATGGAACAGGTAGGGATGTTGGAATACGACGCTGCTTGCCGCCCGCCGAGCTTCGGCATCCAGCGTCGCGGCGTCGACGCCGTCGACGAGGATGCGGCCACGAGCCGGCTCATGCAGCCCAGCGATCAGCGCCAGGATCGTGCTCTTGCCTGAACCGGACGGTCCGACCATCGCCGTCGTGGTTCCGGGCTCCAACGAGAAACTCAGCCCGTCGAGCACCGGTCCACTTGCGCCGTCATAGCAGAACACGACGTCTCGGAACTCGATACGGGGCGCCGCTGCACCCTGGGGCAACCCGGTGGCACCGGCATTCATGAGCGGCGCGGTGAGCACGGAACGGATGCGGTCGAGCGCGGCGCGGGTGCTCTCGAGGGCCGGAGCCAGCTCGCTGATGGTGGTGAACGGTTCCAGATAGCGGACGATCACGACGATCAACGCGATGGCCTCGGCCACCGTGAGCGTTCCCTTCACCGTCAGCGCCGTGGTCGCCCCGGCGAGCAGGATGAGGGACAGCTGGCTGGCCAGGCTGAACAGCAGCTGGCCCGGAACCTGCATGGACAGCAACCGCATCGTCGCGCCACGCTGGGCGGCCAGCGTATCGCCGACCAGACTTCTCGCCGGCTCGACGCGCCGCGCGGCCCGCAACGCCTGCTGAGTCCGGGCGAACTCGATGATCCGCTCGGTGAGTGCGCTATTGGCTTGGGCGGCAGCGGTATCGGCGCGACGTGCCAGCCGTGCCGAAGCCCACAACGCACCCAGGAGCAGCGGCACACCGCCCAGCGCGGCCACGCCGAGCTGCCAGGACACCGGCAATAAGGCCAGCGCAATGGCTGCGGGCAGCAGAATGGCGGAGATCAGCGGCGTCAGCAGGTTGACGACGAGGCCGACGAGTTCTGGCCCGGTAGCCGCGATCGCCTGCCGTGCCGTCGCGGTGTGCTCGGCGGTGAACCAATCCAGCCGCACGCCGGGCAGCCGGTCCGCCACGTCGTGCTGGGTGTGGTCGAGTACGGCGAAACCCAAATCCAAGCCGATGCGCGCGGTGGCGGTGTCGATCACCCACCCGATCACGGTCGCGGCGGTGAGCCAGCCCAGCCAGACCAGCGCGCGGTGCGGGGCATCGCTGGACAAAGCCCCCAGCAGTGGGACGAGCAGAACGGTGGCCACTGCCCGCACCACCACGGAGATCAACGCGAGCACGGTGTAAGCAACGACCTTGGCGCGGCGATCCCCCGGGACGAGGCTTAACCAGGTGCGGATCATCGCGCCCCCTCCCGAGCTGTCGCGGCCGCCAGTGAGTCGCGACGGCCGCCCTCCCACAGCCGTCGGTACCGTCCGTCGACGGCAAGTAACTCATCGTGCGTGCCGCGCTCAGCGATCCGGCCGTGGTCCAGCACAACGATCTGGTGTGCTCGGGTCACGGTGTGCAGTCGATGAGCGATCACCAGCACGGTGCGATCCTGAGTCAGCCTGTTAAGCGCTTGCTGCACAAGGTATTCCGATTCCGGGTCGGCAAACGCGGTGGCCTCGTCGAAGATCAGGACCGGGGTGTCAGCCAGGATTGCGCGGGCGATGGTTAGCCGTTGACGTTCCCCGCCCGAAAGTCCGGTCCCCCCGTCCAGCATGGTGTCGTAGCCATCCGGCAGTCGCAGTATGCGGTCGTGGATTTGCGCCTGGCGCGCCGCGTACTGGACTTGTGCCGCGGTGGCGTCGGGAACGGCCAGCGCGATGTTCTGGGCGACGGTGCCGTGCACCAGCTGCGTTTCCTGCAGGACGAAACCGACTTGCGCGTAGAGCTCGTCGGCGGTTAACGACCGAATATCTTGTCCTCCTACACGTATCGCGCCCGACTCGACATCGTGGAACCGAGCCAGCAGGGCGGCCAACGTCGACTTCCCGGATCCAGACGGGCCGACGAGCGCGGTGACAGTCCCGGGCCGCAACGTCAGCGACACGTCGTTGATCACCGCAACGCCGGGACGATAGCCGAAACTGACACGGTCGAACACCACCGTCGCCGACGAATCGCCTTTGGGCTCGTTGTGCACTCGCAGGGTGAGTTCGGGCTCGTCGAGAGTGTTTTGCAGGCGCCGGGCGGCTAACATGCCGGCGCGGATGCCGCCAAGCCCGTACGCGATACTGAGCAGTCGCGCGCCGAATGTGGTGCCCAGCAACAGGAACGGCAACAGATTCACCGGATCCATCCGGCCCGTGACGACTAACAGAGTTCCGGTGAGTGCAATGAGCCACAGGAACGTCGAAGGACGGGTCGCCAGATCCATGAGGGTTTTTTTGCCGGCCAGCGGCCGCTGCCAGGCGACGAGGAATCCGACGTACTCGTCCAGGCGGCGCCGAAAACTCGATGCCGCGGCGCCGCCGAAGACGCGAATCACCGGCTGGCCCTCCAGGTAGGCGCCGGCCTCGCCGCTCATCTTCTCGGCCCAGCGCTGCGATTGAGGGATGCGCGGTCCCGACTGAATCGTGATGGATGACGTCAGCGCCAGATAGACCAGAACGGGTACGAACAACACGAGTGCCACCCGCCAGTCGACAACGAACAGATAGATCAGCACCGCCACCGGTGCGACGACCGCGGCGACCGCGTCCGGAATGGCATGAGTGACCAGGTAATGCAATGACAGCGTGTTGTCCTGCAGCAGCTGCTTGATCGACCCCGACCCGCGTTCTGTGAACCAGCCCAGGGGCAGCCGAGACAGCTTGCGCAACAGGCGCGAACGCAAATCGCTTGCGAAACGCGCGTCGACGACATGCAGCCACAACGTAAGGGCAGCGCCGAGCACGGTACCCACCCCTAGGAGCGTGACGGCCGCGATTCCGACGGTCCACAGTCGGGATGCCTCGGCGCCCGATACCAGAAGCCGGGCCAGCTCGACGAGTAGCACGAAGGGCGCCAGCTGCACCAGCGTTATGACGGCCTGCAGCACACCGGAGAGAATCAGCGCCGACCGCAGCGGCGCGAGCAACCGGCCGGCGGCCTGGGCACGCCAACTACCACGGGATGCCGGAGCCGGAGCTTTGTCGGACGATGGTACCGATTCCGGTCGTGCCGCAAGGAGTTCCGGCTGCTGTGCATCGGCCACGAGGGTTTCTGCGACATCCGGCTCGTCGCCGCGGCGGGTGCCCATCGCGCGCCCGGCACTCCAATAGGCCTGGGCGTGTATTTCCGACTTGGGAAACCCGAACTCGTCACGCAGCCGCGTTCGCACGTGCTTGAGCACCGTGGCCTCGGGTGTCGCCCACGCGTACCAGTCCGACCAATCTCGGCTCTCGATCGCCGCGGCAAGCGATTTCTCGTCACGGCGGGTAACCCAATGCACTTGCAGCCGGGGATGCTGTGCGAGCGGGATCAGGGTGTCGTTGTCGTCGTGTTGTTCGAGGTACATCTCGACCGGGACATCATCGGGGACAATTCCGATGATTCCGTTCATCCCAGGGATCGACGCCGAGTCACCGATCAGCAGATAGCCAGCCGGCTGATCGTCGGGTACGTCGAAACGCGACGAGCCCATCAGCGACATGACCGCGATCGTGGCGCCCGGCTGTACGGTGCGCGCCCACAGGGATGCCGCGCCGGCGGGGTCGTGGAGCACAATGTCGACCGCGAAGCTCCCGGCGCGGACATCCGCCTCGGAAATCGTGTATGCGCGCTGGAACTCGGTATTCGATCCTGCCGGGTCCGGAAACCAGAACCGCAGCCATGCCGCAGGTTCGGCCTCAGCGTCTTCGAACAAGGTGGGCGACACCATGCGTACCCGCACGAAATGTGGGGCGATCCGGACGGTTTCGATCACCGTTGCGGTGTGGTCGCGGGCGCCGAAACTCCGCAACATCGCACCCTGGAATCCGCGTGCCATCAGCGGTCCTCTCCCGCGGCGCTCAGTTCCGCCACGACTTCGCCGATCGGACGACCCGGCGGAATCACGCCACTAGCCAATTGCGTTGGCATTACTCCCTTCCCGCGCGGCCAGGCTGATCGCCAATGGCAACCGCGCTACTCAACACCATGGCCGCGTCCGCGGAGTATCCGCGCCGGCTCAGTGCCTCGACCTCTTCGCTCAACAACCGCGTACCGGCCTCGCCGCGGACACAGCACTTGGAGGCACGACGCCAGTCCAGGGTGCTCAACGCATATCCAGGTCGCGACCCGCCCGAACGACGTCGTCCAGCGCGATAAGCGGAGGTCGCCCTGCCTGACGAGACGCAACGGCTTGCATCTGGACCACACTCCGATTCGGTAAGTTATCCCACAAACTAAGGGTTGCCTTACCATAGGTCAAACTCGGGCACGGTTAGTAACCTGGGCAACGTGAGCGGTGAGACGCAGAGTCCTTCGGCGGCACCGGTGCTGCTCTACGACGGTGTCTGCGGCTTCTGCAACTGGGCCGTGCGGACAATACTTCGGTTCGATCCCAATGGCACCCTGCGCTTTGCGGCCCTGGACAGCGGCTTCGCCCGAGCGATCATTGATCGGCACCCGGGTATTCAGAACGTCGACTCTGTCGTGTTTGTCGATGAACCCGGCCAGGCCGCGGAACGGGTCGCTGTCCGATCCGCGGCCGCGTTACGCGTGGTGGATTATCTTGGCGGACGCTGGAAGCTGCTCGAAGTCGCCCGCATCATGCCGGCTCCCCTTCGGGACTGGCTCTACGACAGGTTCGCCGATATCCGCTATCGCGTCTTTGGCAAGTACGACAGCTGTCCGCTGCCGCCGCCGGAGGTTCGCGCCCGCTTTTTGGAGGCCTAAGGGCGTCAGCGACGTCGGCGTCCCGATGGACGGCGGCAGGTGTCGGGCGGTGCTAGTCGTCGGTGTCGAAAGACAGGTCTGCTTCGGACTCGTCCCGCTTTAGGCCTGATTCCACCGATGAATTGTTTGTTTGTCGGGGTGTCGAAATGAGGAAAGTGCCCTCTGAGCTGGGATGATTGATGTTCTTCAGGCAACAATCGGTCCAGTTCGAGAAAGGCACTTCCAGTGCAAGTGTCCCACAGATTCGCCGCTGACTCTGCTGTGTTCGACGAGGACAATCTCGTGTCCTGCGCGGGCCTGGTCCCGGTGATGGCCCTGGCCGAGCAAGCAGGCCTGACACGGTTGTTGGACAATAAGATTCACATCGAGTCGACGCGGGTCAAGTCCGGGGCAGCCAACCCGGCCCCGAAACTGGCGACCCTGATCGCGGGCATGTGCGCCGGCGCGGACTATATCGACGATGTCGACCTGGTCCGCGCCGGCGGCATGAAGACCCTTTTCGGGGCGGTGTATGCCCCCTCTACCGTGGGAACCCTGCTGCGCGAGTTCACCTTCGGTCACGCCCGCCAACTTGACTCGGTACTGGCCGAGCATCTGGCCGGCCTGTGCGAGCAGGTGAGTCTGCTGCCTGGATCCGATGTGCGCGCCTTTGTCGACATCGATTCGCTGGTACGCCCGGTCTACGGACACGCCAAACAGGGCGCCTCCTACGGACACACCAAGATCGCCGGCAAACAGGTCCTCCGCAAAGGACTGTCCCCGCTGGTCACCACGCTGAGCACCGACACCGCCGCACCGGTGATCACCGGCATCCGGCTACGAGCCGGCAAGGCTAACTCCGGTAAAGGGGCCGCCCGCATGGTCGCCCAAGCGCTGACCACCGCCCGCGCGGCCGGAGTCAGCGGACAGATCATCGTCCGTGGTGACAGCGCCTACGGATCACGGGCAGTGATCCGGGTGTGCCGCCGCTATGGTGCGGTGTTCTCCCTGGTACTGACCCGCAACGCGGCGGTGCAACGCGCCATCGACGCCATCGACGAGCACACCTGGACTCCCGTGCGCTACCCGGGTGCAGTCCGTGACCCCGAGACTGGGGGCTGGATTTCTGATGCCGAGGTCGCCGAAATCACCTACACCATGGCCGAATCCGGCACCTACCAGGCGGTCACCGCCCGCTTGATCGTGCGCCGCGTCAAAGACGCCACCCAACCCGAAGACGGCCTGTTCCCGATCTGGCGTTATCACCCGTTCTTCACCAACTCCACCGAGTCGGCCGCCAACGCCGATATCACCCACCGCCGCCACGCCATCATCGAAACCACCTTCGCCGATCTCATCGACGGGCCCCTGGCCCACATACCCTCAGGACGCTTCGGTGCCAACAGCGCCTGGGCCGTCTGCGCGGGGATCGCCCACAACCTGCTACGCGCTGCAGCGACCCTGGCCGGCGCCCGTCACCGCACCGCCCGAGGAGCCACCCTGCGCCGACACCTCGTCAACGTCCCGGCCCGCCTGGCCCGACCCCAACGCAAACCGATCCTGCACCTACCCACCCACTGGCCCTGGGAATCGGCATGGAACACCCTGTGGCACAACATCATCGGCTACAAATCCAGCGCCTGAACCACCATCCACCCGCCCCGCCAACCAGGACCCAACAGGAAAAGCTGGACAGACCAGCGGCCCTGTCACGCCCACCACCAGCCAACATCAAGATCAACAACTCAACCGCCAACCGCAGCGTCTATCGGTGGAATCAGGTTTAGCCCGACCAGCTTGCGGTCGTCGGCTGCTGCTTCGCGATGGCGGGCAGCGGATTCCCGGTGTCTGTCGACGTCAGAGACCCCTTGTTCGACGGTCCGGTCTTGCACCTGTGCGAGTCGTTCGTGTCGAAGTGCGGATTCCTCGAGGCTGCGGGCGGCTGAAAGTCCCGCATGTGCGGCGCGTTCGCAGGCCTCGGCGGCTCTGCGTGCTGCGAGGTCCACATCACCTGCAGAACCGGCTCCCTCGCCTCGTGATGATGGTTCGTCTCCGGTGGCCACGGCGTCCCCCTTTGTCCCGTGCCGTTTCATGTACCCGGCAGAAAGGGTTTGACGCCGCGCGGGCACAAGTCAGCAAAGTCAGCTGGACACGCTTGTTCGACGCCTGCGTGAATGGGCTGCCAGGAACAGTGCGGGCGGAGGGACTCGAACCCTCAAGCTCTCACGAGCACCGGCACCTAAAGCCGGCGTGTTTGCCGAAATTTCACCACGCCCGCGCGCCCAGCATCTTATCGCCTGTCGCGGCCCCAACTTGTCAGCGGTGCGGCCTAATTTGGCCCTCAACCGACGAAGGGTTTGCGTGTGCGGTCTGCCGAGGAGTTCGGGGCTGCGAGACGCCTCATCGCAGCTGGCGTAAACGACTGTGCAATTGCGCGTCAACTCGGCGTGCCGCGACCGACTGTGCAGGACTGGCGACGCCGGCCACAGATTCGGCCACGGCTAGCGAGCGGATCGGGCTGCGGCGTCGGCATGACTTTTCCGCGCTTCCGGCAGCGCCGTACTCCTATGTCCTCGGTCTGTATCTCGGCGACGGCTGTATCTCGAGGAACCAGCGAGTCTGGCGTTTGCGGATCACGCTCGACGCCAAGTACCCGGGAATCATTGACCGCTGTCGCGCCGCCATCGAAATGTTAATGCCACGGCAACGCGCATCGATCCACCCACAACGCACTGGGTGCGTCGTTGTCTCGCTCTATTCGAAACACTGGCCTTGTCTGCTACCTCAACACGGTCCCGGCAGGAAGCACTTGAGGTCAATCCGCCTTGAGCCCTGGCAGGAAGCGCTCGTCGACCAGGCCACTCAAGAATTTATCCGCGGCCTGTTCGATAGCGACGGGTGTCGTGTAGTGGCGAATGATCGCGGCGTGCGAAGCGTTCGCTATCACTTCTCGAACCGATCAGAAGACATTCTGGGGTTGTTCGCCGGCGCGCTGGACGACCTTGGAATTCCGTGGACTCGGTCGAGCCGACACATTATTTCCATTTACCGCAAGGCTGCGGTGGCGCGTCTCGACGAATTCGTCGGGCCCAAGGCATGAATTCGGCGATGCTGCGCGGGCGTCCGAGACACCGGCGCGCGGTACCTTCAAGGGGTGTCCACTACCCGTCGTCGCAGGCCTGCGCTGATCGCTTTGGTGATCTTCGCCGCGGGCGCCTGCCTCGCCCTAGGCTGGTGGCAGTGGACCAGGTTTCAGTCGGTCTCGGGTACCTTTCAAAATCTCGGCTATGCGCTGCAGTGGCCGCTGTTCGCCTGGTTCTGCGTCTATGCGTATCGCAAGTTCGTCCGTTATGAAGAGACGCCGCCGGAGCCGCGGAAGGACGGGGTCGTCACCGAGATACCTGAAGGACTGCTGCCCGAGCGTCCCAAGCCCGTGCAGCAGCCGCCAGACGATCCTGCGCTGCGGGAGTACAACGCCTACCTCGCCGAGCTCGCTAAGGAAGATGCCGAAAAACAGAACAGGACCACCGCATGACCACACCCGAGACACCCGGAGCACCAGCGCCTGCCGTTCCCGTCGACAAGATCCGCACAGCGTTGCTCGGCTACCGGATCATGGCGTGGACGACGGGTCTCTGGCTCATCGCACTGTGCTACGAGATCGTCTCGCACCTGGCCTTCCACCACGAGATCCGGTGGATCGAGGTGGTGCACGGCTGGGTGTATTTCGTCTACGTGTTGGCGGCGTTCAACCTCGCGATCAAGGTCCGCTGGCCGATCGGTAAGACCATCGGGGTGCTGCTGTCAGGCACCATCCCGCTGCTGGGCATCATCGTCGAGCACTTCCAGACCAGGGACGTCAAGGCGCGCTTCGAGCTGTAGGGCTCGAGTGTGCGGCTGGCTTCACACTCGACGCCGAACATGCGGCCAGCTTCACATTCGTGGTGCCGCCAAGCCGCGTAGTGCCGGCAGTAGCAGCGCCAGCGCGCGACCACGATGCGAGATTGCGTCCTTCTCCGCCGGGTTGAGCTGTGCCGCGGTGCGGTCACCGATATCAGGGTCGCTAGGAATGAAGACCGGGTCATAGCCGAAGCCGCCGTCGCCGCGCGGTTCCCGGGCAACGCTGCCGGGCCACTCGCCGCGGACGACGACCTCGCCGGACGCCGAGACCAGCGCACAGGCGGACACGAACGCCGCACCGCGCCGCTCGTCGGGCACGTCACGCAACTGCGCCAGCAGCAGCGCGGTGTTGGCGGCGTCATCGCCGTGACGTCCCGACCAGCGCGCCGACAGCACGCCGGGCATGCCGTTGAGCGCGGCCACTTCCAAACCGGAGTCGTCGGCAACAGTCGCCAGACCGGCCTGGGTGAACGCATGCCGCGCCTTGGCCAACGCGTTGTCCTCGAAAGTCGCAGCGGTTTCGGGCGCTTCCTCGAACGGCGCCACGTCGTTCAGCGACAGCAACGTCAATCCCGTCAGGCCGCCAGCGTCGAGCACCCGGCGCAATTCGGCCAGCTTCTTGGGGTTGTGGCTGGCGACCAGCAGCCGGGTCAGCTGCCGAACGCCTTCGACGGTTGATTTCCCTCGGGCAGCACACCCGGGTACGGCAGCTTCAGTGCCTCGCGCTGTGCGGCGAACAACTTATCGCAGGCGACCAGCGCCACGTCGAGCAGTTTGTCCAATGTCGAACGCGGGAACGTCGCCCCCTCACCGGTCCCCTGAACCTCCACGAGAGTCCCGGTATCGGTGGCAACGACGTTCATGTCGACCTCGGCGTGCGCGTCTTCCTCATAGGGCAGGTCCACCCGGATCCTGCCGTCAACCACACCAACACTGATCGCCGCGATGGCACACGACAACGGCCTGGGATCCGAGAGCTTGCCCGCCGCTGACAGATAGGTCACCGCGTCGGCCAACGCCACATAGGCGCCCGTGATGGCAGCAGTACGGGTGCCACCGTCGGCCTGCAACACGTCGCAGTCGACGGCAATTGTGTTCTCCCCCAGCGCCGCCAGGTCGATGCAGGCACGCAGCGACCGGCCGATCAGCCGGCTGATCTCCTGGGTGCGCCCGCTGAGCCGACCTTTCACCGATTCACGATCGGAGCGAGTGTGGGTGGCCGACGGCAGCATCGCGTACTCCGCGGTCAACCACCCCAGACCCGATCCCTTGCGCCAGCGCGGCACTCCCTCGGTGACGCTGGCGGTGCACATGACCTTGGTGTGGCCGAATTCGATCAGTACCGAACCTGCCGGGTGGTCAGTGAACCCGCGGGTGATGACTACGGGGCGAAGCTCGTCATCAAGGCGGCCGTCTTCTCGTCTGCTCACGACGCCAACCCTAGCGGTCGGCTCAGACCCTTTCAGAGCGGCGGATATCGAACGTCTCACCGCACACCACCGCGTGCACGGGGCCATCGAACTCGGCTTTGGCCTCGCTGATCACGTCCTCACGCGAAGTCCACGGTGGGATATGCGTCAGCAACAGCTCGCGAACGCCGGCCTGGGCCGCAGCCCTCCCGGCCTCGGTGCCCGACAGATGCAGCGCCTGCGGACGCTCCGCCGAGTGCGTCCAGGAGGCCTCGCAGAGGAAAACATCGGCGTCCCGAGCCAGCTCGACGAGCTGGTCGCAGACGCCGGTGTCACCGCTATAGACAAATGAGGCCCCGGTGGGATCCGTGATCCTCATCCCATAGGACTCGGTTGGGTGGGCCACCACCCGCGGCATGACCGTGAGCGCGCCAAACGTCACCGGCTCACCTTCAACCCAGTGACGGACATCGAAGATGTCCGAGCAGTCGTCGATCTCACCGCCATACGGTGACGAAGCCGCCCCCAACCGCGACCAGGTATCACCGGGGCCGTACAACAACGCCTTACCGTCAGGGCGCGTCGGGTGGTAGCGCCGCCACACGAACAGTCCGGGCAAATCCAGACAATGGTCGGCGTGCAGATGGGTCAAAAGCACGTGTACGGAGCCAGGATCCGCGTAGCGCTGCAGCGCGCCAAGCACGCCGCCGCCGAAGTCGAGGACCAGTGGCGGAGTGTTCGGCGCCCGGAGCAGATAACCCGACGCAGGCGAATCCGGCCCCCCTACGCTGCCCGAGCAGCCGAGCACGGTTATTCGCACGGACACTACTGTGCCATGCCCGATACAACGATGACGAAAACATCGCCGCATTGGTGTGATGAGAATCTCGTCTCGCGCTAGTCGATGCGGACGTGGTGGACAGGTTGGACGCCGGTGACCGCGGGGCCCAGGAATCGCGCCGCCAGCCTGGTGAACGCCTCGGGGTCGCCGGTGGCTTCGAAGACCCGGGTGGCGGGCGGCGCGTCATGGGGACGCAACAGGTCCTGCTCGGTGAGCACCCGGACCACTTCCTTGGCGGTTTCCTCGGCGCTCGAAACCAGCGTCACGTTGTCGCCCATCGCCAGTTGGATCAGCCCCGACAGCAGCGGGTAGTGCGTGCATCCGAGCACCAGCGTGTCGACCTGCGCGCGCTGCAGCGGCTCCAGATAACCCTCGGCCAGTCCGAGCACCTGACGACCGCTGGTCACGCCGCGCTCGACGAAGTCGACGAACCGCGGACAGGCGACCGCGGTGATCTCGGTGTCCCGGGCGGCGGCAAATGCGTCCTGGTAGGCATGCGAGTTGATGGTCGCGCGCGTGCCGATGACACCGATACGACCGTTGCGCGTGGTGGCGACCGCACGGCGCACCGCCGGCAGGATCACCTCGACGACGGGCACGTCGTAGCGCTCGCGAGCGTCCCGCAGGCAGGCCGCGGACGCCGTATTGCATGCGATCACCAGCGCCTTGACGCCGCGGCCGACGAGGTCGTCACCGATGGCTAACGCGTGCGCGCGGACCTCAGGGATGGTGAGCGGACCGTAGGGTCCATGGCCAGTGTCGCCGACGTAGATGATGTCCTCGTCGGGCAGTTGGTCGATGATTGCCCGCGCGACGGTCAGTCCCCCGACGCCGGAGTCGAAGACCCCGACGGGTGCCTGGGGTCCACGCCGGCCGGCAGAGGATGGCGGGCTCATGTCTTGGAGCGCGGCGAAGCGGTGCCGGCTTTTCTCACTGCGCGGGCCTTGCGTTCCGGCGCTGACAACGTATACGCGGCCACGATCCCGGCGATCGCTCCGCACAGATGGCCCTGCCATGAGACGCCACCGCATTGGCCGAGCACCGGCATGGCGCCGAGCAGGATGCCACCGTAGGCGAACAACACCACGAGCCCGATGATGATGTCTGAAAAACTACGCACGAATATGCCGAATACCAGCAGGAAGGCCAGCCAGCCGAAAATCAGGCCGGAGGCCCCGATGTGATCGGTCGGGCCGCAGGTGCTGCCCATGTTGCCGATGAGCCAGGTGCCGAAGCCGCCCAGGATCCACACGATCGTGGTGGCCCAGACGAACCGGGACAATCCGGCCAGCGTCATGAGAAATCCCAGCACCAGCAGCGGGACGGTATTGGCCATCAGGTGCTGCCAGCTGGCGTGCAGAACCGGCGCGAAGATGATGCCCCACAGGCCGTCGGCTTGCAGTGGCCTAATGCCGTTGACGTCCAGCGAATGCCGCGTCAGCTGGTCGACCAGCTCGACCAGATAGAGCAGCGCCACAAAGGTGAGGATCGTGGCCCCGCCCACCATCCACGTGGGCCGCTTTTTCGTCCGGGTCGCCGGTGCGCCGGGCTGCCCCTTCGGCGTGGTCTTACCCATAGCTGCCCTTCCAGAGCGTCCTCGGCATCGTCCAGGCTACCGGCGTAGGCCTCCTCACCGGCCGAACGCCCCGGGCAACATGGCGCGATAGGTCGGTACTCCAGCTACCGATTCGGCGGCGAGCAGAGCGACCAGCACCGCGCGTGCCACGCAATCAGCCGCGGCGACACCTACCTCCGTGGCCAGCCGCGTCTCTGGAGAGAACGCGGCCGGCGCGTCGACGGCCGGCGCCACCTCCACCGCCCCGGTAGCCAGAGCGAACACCGTGTCGCCGTCCAGCGGGGTATGCGCCGGCCGGATGGTGCGGGCCAGGCCGTCGTGGGCGGCGATCGCGACACTCCGACACGCAGCCGGGCTCAGCGCGGCGTCGGTCGCGACGACCCCGAGCGTGGTGTTGAGAGGGTTGTCCGGCGGGCTCGACGCGGACGGCACCTTTGCGAAAGCGTCGATCTGCTCGGCCGGCGGTGGCCTCAGCGCGAACTCCTCAATCAAGTCCGCCATCCAGGGCAGACCGGTGGCCCGGTCGATGATGTCGCCCGCGGAATTCACGACGACGATCGCGCCCACGGTCACGCCGCACGGCAGGGCCGTCGAGGCCGTCCCGACGCCGCCCTTGAGTACCCCGGCCCGCGCCCCCACCCCGGCGCCGACGGTCCCGACGGCCGTCGCCGCGCCTTCGCCGCCGGTCGCTGCGCTAGCGGCGGCATCACAGGCCAGATAGCCGAATTCAGCCGTCGGGCGACAGTCCCAGCCGCCGACCGGCAGGTCGAAGATCACCGCACCGGGCACGATAGGTACCACCCCACCATCCATTGCCACGCCACGTTCGTGTTCTTCCAGCCAGCGCATGACGCCGTCGGCGGCTGCCAGACCGTAGGCGCTACCGCCGGCGAGCAGCACCGCATCGATGAACCGCACAGTGTTGGCCGGGTCCAGCAGATCAGTCTCGCGGGTACCGGGCGCACCGCCGCGGCAATCGACCGCGCAGACCGTCCCGGGCGGGGTCAGCACGACGGTAACGCCGCAGGCCCAACCGGCGCCTAGGGACGCGTCGCGGTCCAGTCGTTGATAGTGGCCGACGCGGATACCCCCGACGTCGGTGATGGAGTTCATCCGGCCGCCATCAAGATCCCCGGGGCCCCATGAGCACCAGGACCAAGTACTCCTGCAAGACGGTCAGCCACTGGTAGACGTCGAAATGCACGGCCAGTGGATGGTCAGCCGGCAGCCGGTCCGGCCCCTCTGGGCCGACCTCGAGCATGACTCCCAGAGACAACCGAACGTCGTTCACCGCCGCGATCCAGGCGTTTGCTTCTTCCTCGGTCAGCTCGATCCGGCCGCCGTTGTCTGGGACGGTATCCAGCAATCGCTGTGCGGCAACACGTTTGGCGTTGATGATTTCCGGCTCGTGCAGGCTGCGCAGCGCAGCATTGAGGCTGTCAGAAAAATCCGGGGACGAGAGGTCATCCTCGCCGCCTTGGTAGAAATCGGGCAGCAACCGACCCAGCGTCGGATCCTTCGGGGGTTCTGCGTTTCCCGTTTTTATACCGGTGATCTCCTCGAGTTCGTCTGCCGGCGAGGAAGATTCGCGCTCATCGAGCAAGCCGATCATCGCGCCGGCGAGATTCTTGAGCAGGGCAGCCTCATGCGCAGCCAGAGCGGACCGAAAACGGGGGCCGTTAGCGGTCTCGACGCGCTTCCATTTGCGCACAGGGAATCGCCGACGCCCTCGAATCTCACCGGTCCTGCTGCATCGTCGCCCACAAACCGGCGGCATGCAGCTTGGACACGTCGACTTCCATGGACTCCCGGCTGCCCGCGGACACCACTGCCCTTCCTTCGTTGTGTACCTGCAGCATCAGCTTGGTGGCATGCGGCTCGCTGTAGCCGAACAACTTCTGGAACACATACGTGACGTAGGTCATCAGGTTGACAGGGTCGTCCCACACGATGGTGACCCACGGAGTGGCCGTGACGTCTACCGGAGCGGACTCGCGTTGTCCGGTAGTGCCCGGCTTAGTGGGCGCTGACGTAACAACCATGGCCTCTAGGATACCGAGCGCCCGATAGCAGTCGATACCGTTATGGGATGAACCACCCGGTCGCAACTGGGCTACTCACAGACAAGTACGAGTTGACGATGTTGGCGGCCGCGCTGCGCGACGGCACCGCCAACCGCCGGACCACCTTCGAACTATTCGCCCGCCGACTCCCCGAAGGTCGCCGCTACGGCGTGGTCGCCGGAACCGGCCGGCTGCTGGAAGCATTGCCGCAGTTCAGCTTCGATGACGACGCGTGTCAGTCGCTGGCGCAATTCCTCGACCCGGACACGTTGCGCTACTTGCGCGATTTCCGGTTCGGCGGCGATATCGACGGTTACGCCGAAGGCGAGCTGTACTTCCCTGGGTCTCCCGTGCTGTCGGTGACCGGCAGCTTCGCCCAATGCGTGGTGCTCGAGACGCTGGTGCTGTCGATTTTCAATCACGACACGGCGGTTGCGTCCGCAGCGGCGCGAATGGTCAGTGCGGCCAGGGAACGCCCGCTGATCGAGATGGGATCAAGGCGAACCCACGAACACGCGGCGGTCGCCGCAGCTCGTGCCGCCTATATCGCCGGCTTCGCCGCGTCCTCCAACCTGGAGGCCCAGCGTCGATACGGAATTCCCGCCGAAGGCACCTCCGCGCACGCGTTCACCATGCTGCACGCCCAGCGGGGCGGGCCCCTAGAAAAGTCCGAGCTGGCCGCCTTCCGGGCCCAGGTCGCCGCGCTGGGCGTTGACACCACGCTGTTGGTGGACACCTATGACGTCACGACCGGCGTGGCCAATGCCGTGGCTGCCGCCGGAAAAACGCTCGGTGCGGTCCGCATCGACTCCGGCGAGCTGGGAGTGCTGACCCGCCAGGTGCGTGACCAGCTCGACCGGCTGGGGGCGACTCAGACCCGCATCGTGGTCTCCGGCGATCTTGACGAGTTCTCCATCGCCGCGTTGGGTGCCGAGCCGGTGGATAGTTACGGCGTCGGCACGTCACTGGTGACGGGTTCGGGCGCCCCGACCGCGAATATGGTTTACAAGCTGGTCGAAGTGGACGGCATGCCGGTACAGAAACGCAGCAGCCACAAGGAATCCCATGGTGGACACAAAGAGGCGCTGCGCCTGTCGCGCCCGACCGGAACCATCACCGAAGAGGTGGTGTATCCGGCGGGCCGCCCGCCCGTCGTCAACGAACCGTTCCGGGTGTTGACGACGCCGCTGGTCCGGGGCGGAGAGGCGGTATCCAAACCCGACTTGGAGGCGGCGCGCAAGCTGGTAGCTTCCGGCCTGTGCAGTCTGCCGTGGGAGGGTCTGAACTTATCGCACGGCGAGCGCGCGATCCCGACGACGCAGATCCCGGCCGGCCAAAGCTAGCACCGCCACAAAGAGCCCAGCGGTAGCACCGCTACAAAGAGCAAAGAGGGTAACCACGTCCGACGTGTCCGTTTCCGTGCCCGAGCTGCTGGCCATGGCCGTGGCCGCGCTCGGCGGCAGTGAACGCAGCGGCCAATTGGAGATGGCCGCCGCGGTGGCGCAGGCCTTCGCAACCGGTGAGCACCTCGTCGTGCAGGCCGGTACCGGCACCGGCAAGTCGCTCGCGTACTTGGTCCCCGCGATTGTCCGCGCTGTCAGCGACGACTCGCCCGTCGTCGTGTCAACGGCCACAATCGCACTGCAGCGCCAACTCGTCGATCGCGACCTGCCCCGGCTAATCGATTCGATCGCCGATGCGCTGCCTCGCCGTCCGCAGTTCGCGCTGCTGAAAGGCCGACGAAACTACCTGTGTCTGAACAAGATCCACAACGGTGGCGCAGCCCATGCCGACGAAGAAGCCGACGAAGAAGTCGGCGACAGGCCACAGGAGGAACTCTTCGATCCCATGGCAGTCACCGCTTTGGGCCGCGACGTGCAACGGCTCACCGCCTGGGCATCGACGACCGAATCCGGTGACCGCGACGACCTGAAGCCCGGCGTGCCAGAGCGATCCTGGTCGCAGGTCAGCGTTTCCGCGCGGGAATGCATCGGCTTGGCCCGCTGCCCGTTTGGCTCCGAGTGCTTCTCGGAACGGGCGCGGGGCCGGGCCGGCGAGGCCGACATCGTCGTCACCAATCATGCGCTGCTGGCCATCGATGCCGTTTCCGAATCGGCGGTGCTGCCCGAACATGCGCTGCTGGTGGTCGACGAAGCGCACGAATTAGTTGACCGGGTGACGTCGGTGGCCACCGCGGAGCTGACGTCGGCCGCCCTCGGTGTTGCCTCGCGGCGGATCAGCCGATTGGTGAATCCCGAACTGACACAGCGGCTGGAGGCGACAACAGCCAACTTCGCCGCAGCGATCCATGACGCCGCGCCGGGCCGCATCGATTACCTCGACGAGGAGATGGCGACATACCTGACAGCGCTGCGCGATGCCGCGGCTGCGGCACGGTCGGCGATCGGCACCACGAGCGACGCCAAGGCGGCATCTGCGCGTGCCGAAGCGGTTGCGGCGCTGAGCGAGATATCTGACACAGCGTCGCGAGTCCTCACGTCGTTCACCCCGGCCATCTCCGACCGCACCGACGTGGTCTGGCTGGATCACGAGGACAACCGGGGTTCGCCGCGCCCCGTGTTGCGAGTGGCGCCGCTGTCGGTCGCCGCCCTACTGCGCGACCGGGTGTTCGCACGCGCAACCACCGTGTTGACATCGGCGACGCTGACGGTCGGCGGGTCCTTCGACGCGATGGCCACGGCGTGGGGTCTGACCGGATCGGACACCGGAGAAGATCCTGGGTACCCGCCCTGGCGTGGCCTCGACGTCGGATCGCCGTTCCACCACGCAAAGGCGGGAATCCTCTACGTCGCCGCCCACCTTCCGCCGCCGGGCCGTGACGGCGCCGGCTCGGCCGAGCAACTGACCGAAATCGCCGAACTCATCACCGCCGCCGGAGGGCGCACCCTGGGGCTGTTCTCGTCGATGCGGGCCGCCCGGGCCGCGGCCGAGGCCATGCGTGAACGGCTGTCCACGCCGGTGTTGTGTCAGGGCGATGACAGCACCTCCGCGCTGGTCGAACAGTTCAGCGCGCAGCTGCAGACCTCGCTGTTCGGCACGCTGTCGCTGTGGCAGGGCGTCGATGTGCCGGGGCCGTCGCTGTCGTTGGTGCTGATCGACCGCATCCCGTTCCCGCGGCCGGACGACCCGCTGCTGGGCGCTCGCCAGCGCGCGGTGGCCGCGCGCGGCGGCAATGGATTCATGGCCGTTGCCGCCAGCCACGCGGCGCTGCTGCTGGCGCAGGGCTCGGGGCGGCTGTTGCGCCGCGTCAGTGACCGCGGAGTGGTTGCGGTGCTCGACTCCCGGATGGCCACCGCCCGCTACGGCGGTTACCTGCGCGCCTCGCTGCCGCCGTTTTGGCAGACCACCGATACGGCGCAGGTCCGCGCGGCGCTGGAGCGGCTGCGCACCGCGTCAGAGGGCCTTTCAACCTGAAGCGGCGCAGCAGGTGCGGCTATCGAGCGAGAGCGACAAGCCCGAGTTCGCTGCTGGCGGCAAGCATCGGATGGTAAGGCAGCACGCACACCGTGTATCCGACCGCTCCCGCGAGCGGCAGCGGTGTCGTCGTCGAAAAGATCTCATTGCCGTTTCCGGCGGTACCGGTGTGCGACATATCAACGGTGACCGGATCCAGCAGCACATCGCTGGAGTCGACTCGGCCCAGCACCGCTTGCACCCTGACTTCGTCGGGGCCCAGCCCGGCCAGCTGCACGGTCGCGGTCAAGGTCAGCTTCGAGCCGAGCAGCGGAATATCCGGCAGGCCGGTGCTGTCGACGTCGGTGATCTCGACCTTCGGCCATGCCTGCTCGACGCGCCGACGGTAGGCGGCCAGCTCGCGGGCGGCGCCGAACTCACCGCCACCTTTACCGTCGTCAGAGGCCGCGACGGTCCTGCGCAGCGATTGCGCCGCCGGCACGTAGTACTGCTCGACGTAGTCGCGCACCATGCGGGAAGCCAGCACCTTCGGTCCCAGCGTCTGCAAGGTGTGGCGCACCATTTCGATCCACCGGGGTGGCACCCCGTGTTCATCGCGCTCGTAGAACTTCGGCGCCACCGCTTGTTCCAGCAGGTTGTAGAGCGCGCTGGACTCCAGGTCGTCGCGACGGGCCTCGTCGGCCACACCGTCGGCAGACGGTATCTCCCAACCGTTTTCGCCGTCATACCATTCGTCCCACCAGCCGTCGCGGATGGACAGGTTCAGCCCGCCGTTGAGCGCGCTCTTCATTCCTGAGGTGCCGCATGCCTCCAGCGGCCGCAGCGGGTTGTTCAGCCAGACGTCGCAGCCCCAATACAACAGCCGGGCCATTGACATGTCGTAGTCGGGCAGGAAGGCAATGCGGTGGCGCACCTCGGGCCGGTCGGCAAAGCGCACCACCTCCTGGATCAGCGCCTTGCCGCCGTCATCGGCGGGGTGCGATTTGCCGGCAACGATCAGCTGGAGCGGCCTTTCTTCATCGAGCAGCAGCTGTTCCAGCCGATCCGGGTCACGCAGCATCAGTGTCAGCCGCTTGTATGTCGGTACCCGCCGCGCAAAGCCGATGGTAAGCACGTTCGGATCGAATGCCGCCCCGATCCAACTTAATTCGGCGTCTGAGGCGCCGCGTTCCAGCCATGAGTGGCGCAACCGCCGCCGGACATCCTCGACCAGGAGCGACCGCAGTTGCGAGCGGATCCACCACAGATGGCCCGCGTCGACCTGCGTGAGTCGCAGCCACACGCCGGGGTCACTGAACGAGTCCGACCCGACCAGCTCGCGCCCCAGCTGTAACCATTGCGGCGCCGCCCAGGTGCGCGCATGAACTCCGTTGGTGATCGACCCGATCGGCACCTCGTCCGCGTCGAATCCGGGCCACAGCTCGTTGAACATGGCCCGGCTCACCCGCCCGTGCAGCAAGGAGACACCGTTGGCTCGCTGCGCCAGCCGCAGGCCCATATGAGCCATGTTGAACTTGGCCGGATCGTCCTCGGCGCCGAGCGCGATGATACGGGCGGTCGGTACGCCCGGCAGCAACACGGGCGCACTCTTGCTAGCAGCTTTCTTGTCTTTCTTGGCGGGATCGTCATCAACATGGTCGTCGAAGTACAGCCGCACCATGTCAACCGGAAATCGGTCGATACCGGCGGCCACCGGTGTGTGGGTGGTGAACACGGTGCTCGACCGCACGACCCCCAACGCGGTGTCGAAGTCCAATCCCGAATCGGTCATCAGCTCGCGAATGCGTTCGGTTCCGAGGAACCCGGCGTGGCCCTCGTTCATGTGGAAGACCTCGGGCGCGGGCGGCCCTTCAATGGCGGTGAACGCGCGGATCGCCCGCACCCCACCGATGCCGGCCAGAATCTCTTGCCGCATCCGATGTTCCTGATCGCCGCCGTAAAGACGGTCGGTCACGCTGCGCAGCTCGTGCTCGTTCTCCGGGACGTCGGAATCCAGCAAGAGCAGTGGAACCCGGCCCACCTGCGCGACCCAGACCCGGGCACGCAGCTGCGCGGAGTCGGGAAGTGTCAGCTCAACCAGGACCGGATCGCCGGCGACATCGGTGAGCAGCCGCAACGGCAGCCCTTGCGGGTCCAGCGACGGGTAGGTCTCGTTCTGCCAGCCGTCTGCGGTCAACGACTGCCGGAAGTACCCGGAGCGGTAGTAGAGGCCCACCGCCACCAGCGGCACTCCCAGATCCGACGCGGCCTTCAGGTGGTCACCGGCCAGTATTCCCAAGCCCCCCGAGTAATTGGGCAGCACCTCGGCGATGCCGAACTCCATCGAGAAGTACGCGATGGCCGTCGGCATCGCTCGCCCATTCTCCGTGCCTTCGGCTTCCTGCTGCTGATACCAGAGCGGACGGCTCAGGTAATCGTTCAAGTCGGCGGCCAGCTCATCGAGCCGGCCGAGGAACTTTTCGTCGAGCGCCAGCTCGTCGAGCCGTGCCGGGTTTACCGCGCCCAGCAGCGCCACCGGATCACTGCCGCACCGTTCCCACAACGTCGGGTCGATGGTCGCGAACAGGTCCTGCGTCGGCTTGTCCCAGGACCATCGCAAGTTGGTCGACAGCTGATACAGCGCGGCCAGACGCTCGGGAAGGTGAGCACGGACAGTAAACCGGCGGAGGGCTTTCACGCGTCCTTACCTTACTGAGGATTCCGGGGTGCGCACGGTGACAGGAGAGACCGCATTTTCCTCCGAGGGTGTGACCGGACACTAGGGTGGGTATCGAGTAGTTATTGGGGCCGCAACGATGCTTCCCCATGCAGGAAGTCCCCACGACAGGAAGTTTCGCCAGACGAGAGGCATTCCGCGACGGAGCACACCGCGGTTTGGCCGCACACAAATCGGAACGGAGTGGTGGTGCCCGGTCGTGTCGAGATCGATAATGTCGCGCCCGTCGTTTCTTGCGGCGCGTATCCCGCCAAGGCCGTGGTCGGTGAGATGGTCCCGGTCAGCGCCGCAATATGGCGAGAGGGCCACGAGGCTGTCGCAGCGACCCTGGTCGTGCGCTACCTCGGGCCGCGCTATCCGCAGCTAACGGAAACCCGCCGGATCAAGGCGGTTCAGGCTCCCGAAAGGCCGGCCGACCTTGAAGCCGCCGAGCAGCAACGCGTCAAGCCGCTGCTGCTTCCCATGACGATGGGTCTGGAGCCCTACGTTTTCCACGGTCAGTTCACCCCGGACCGTGTCGGTCTATGGACGTTCCGCGTCGACGGGTGGGGTGACCCGATCCACAGCTGGCGGCATGGTGTGTTCGCCAAGCTGGACGCCGGTCAGGGCGAGACGGAACTGTCCAATGATCTCTTGGTCGGTGCTGGGCTGTTTGAGCGTGCCGCAACGGGTGTGCCGCGCGCGCGGCGCGATCCGCTGCTGGCGGCCGCCGAGGCGTTGCGGACCCCGGGGGATCCGGTGACCCGCACCGCGCTGGCCCTGGCTCCGGAAATCGATGAACTCTTGGCGAACTATCCGTTGCGCGAGCTGGTCACCCGGGGCGAACAGTACGGAGTGTGGGTGGATCGGCCGCTGGCCCGCTTCGGGGCGTGGTACGAGATGTTTCCGCGCTCGACCGGCGGGTGGGACGCCGACGGGAAGCCGGTGCACGGCACCTTCGCGACGGCAGCCGCGCAGCTTCCCCGTGTCGCGGCAATGGGATTCGACATCGTCTACCTGCCGCCGATCCATCCGATCGGCAAGATACACCGCAAGGGCCGCAACAACTCTCCCACCGCCACTCCCGGTGATGTCGGGTCTCCCTGGGCAATTGGCAGCGACGAGGGCGGCCATGACGCCATCCACCCGAAGCTGGGCACCATCGACGACTTCGACGACTTCGTCGCCGCGGCGCGTGAACTGGGCATGGAGGTGGCGTTGGACCTGGCGCTGCAATGCGCACCGGATCATCCGTGGGCCCGCGAACACCGCAACTGGTTCACCGAATTGCCGGACGGCACCATCGCTTACGCGGAAAACCCGCCGAAGAAATACCAGGACATCTATCCGATCAACTTCGACAACGATCCGGCGGGCCTCTACGACGAAGTGCTGCGCGTGGTCCGGCACTGGGTGGACCACGGCGTCAAGTTCTTTCGAGTTGACAACCCGCATACCAAGCCGCCGAACTTCTGGGCCTGGCTGATCGCTCAGGTGAAAAACATTGACCCCGACGTGCTCTTTCTGTCCGAGGCCTTCACGCCGCCGGCCCGACAGTACGGCCTGGCCAAGCTCGGGTTCACGCAGTCCTACAGCTACTTCACTTGGCGCACCGCGAAGTGGGAACTCACCGAATTCGGCAACGACATCGCCGCTCTGGCGGACTTCCGCCGGCCGAACCTGTTCGTCAACACCCCCGATATACTGCACGCCATCCTGCAGCACAACGGCCCCGGTATGTTCGCCATCCGTGCGGTGCTGGCGGCGACCATGGGTCCGGCTTGGGGGATGTACTCGGGCTACGAGCTGTTCGAGCACCGCGCGGTGCGGGAGGGCAGCGAGGAATACCTGCACTCGGAGAAGTATGAATTGCGCCCTCGCGATTTCGCGGGCGCGCTTGCCGAAGGAAGATCACTTGAGCCGTTTATCACACAGCTCAACGCAATTCGCCGGTTACATCCCTCACTGCAGCAGCTGCGCACCATTCATTTCCATAGCTTGGACACCGATGCGCTCCTGGCCTACAGCAAGTTCGACCCGACCACCGGCGACTGCGTGTTGGTGGTGGTGACACTCAACGCGTTCGGGCCCGAGGAGGCGACGCTGTGGTTGGACATGGCGGCGCTGGGTATGGAGCCGTACGAGCGGTTCTGGGTGCGCGATGAGATAACCGGCCAGGAATTCCAATGGGGACAAACCAATTACGTTCGCATCGACCCAGGGCAGGCAGTCGCGCACATCATCAACATGCCCCTCATACCGTATGAGTCCCGAATGACGCTGTTACGCAGGCGACCGGAGGTGAAAGTGATATGAGCCGAGCCGATCAACTCGCCGGTACGCACCTGGCGCCCGACCCTGCCGACATGTCGCGCCTGGTAGCCGGCACACATTACAACCCGCACGCCATCTTGGGCGCCCACGAGTACGGCGACCACACCGTCATCCGGGCGTTCCGCCCGCACGCGGTCGAAGTCGTCGCGCTCGTGGGTGACGACCGGTTCCCAATGCAGCACATCGAATCGGGCGTTTTCGCCGTGGCGTTGTCGTTCGTCAACCTGATCGACTACCGGCTGCAGGTGAGCTATGAGGGTTCCGACCCGCACACCGTCGCCGACGCGTACCGCTTTCTGCCGACCCTGGGCGAGGTCGACCTTCACCTGTTTGGTGAGGGCCGCCACGAACGGCTCTGGGAAGTCCTTGGGGCGCACCCCTGCTCCTTCACCACGGCCGACGGTGTCGTCAATGGGGTGTCGTTCGCGGTGTGGGCGCCCAACGCCAAGGGCATCAGTTTGATCGGCGAGTTCAACGGCTGGACCGGCAACGAAGCCCCCATGCGCGTGTTGGGCTCGTCAGGAGTATGGGAACTGTTCTGGCCCGGTTTCCCTGCGGACGGTCTGTACAAGTTCCGCGTGCACGGCGCCGACGGCGTGGTCACCGAGCGGGCCGACCCCATGGCCTTCGGCACCGAAGTGCCGCCGCACACCGCATCGCGAGTGACGCACAGCAAATACACCTGGAACGACGCCGAATGGATGACCGGGCGCGCCCAACGCAACCCGGTGTTCGAGCCAATGAGCACATACGAGGTTCATCTCGGCTCATGGCGCCCGGGACTCAGCTACCGCCAGCTTGCCCATGAGCTGACGGATTACGTCGTGGAACACGGGTTTACCCACATCGAGCTGCTTCCGGTCGCCGAACATCCGTTCGCCGGATCCTGGGGATACCAGGTGACGTCGTACTACGCGCCGACATCGCGATTCGGTGCGCCCGACGATTTTCGGGCACTGGTCGACGCGCTGCACCAGGCCGGTATCGGTGTCATCGTGGACTGGGTACCGGCGCACTTCCCGAAAGACGCATGGGCGCTGGGACGTTTCGACGGCACCCCGCTCTACGAGCACTCCGATCCGAGGCGTGGAGAACAACTCGACTGGGGCACTTACGTGTTCGACTTCGGCCGGCGGGAAGTGCGTAACTTCCTGGTGGCCAACGCATTGTACTGGCTTGAAGAATTCCACATCGACGGCTTACGGGTCGACGCGGTCGCGTCGATGCTCTACCTGGACTACTCGCGTCCCGCGGGCGGCTGGACGCCCAACGTGTACGGCGGGCGGGAGAACCTGGAAGCCGTGCAGTTCCTGCAAGAGATGAACGCCACGGCGCACAAAGCCGCGCCGGGCATCGTCACCATCGCCGAGGAGTCGACATCGTGGCCGGGGGTGACGCGGCCGACAAACCTTGGCGGCCTGGGCTTTTCGATGAAATGGAACATGGGCTGGATGCACGACACGCTCGACTACATCAGTCGCGATCCGGTTTATCGCAGCTACCACCACCACGAGATGACGTTCTCGATGCTGTACGCGTTCAGCGAGAACTACGTGCTTCCGCTCAGCCACGACGAGGTGGTACACGGCAAGGGCACGCTGTGGGGGCGGATGCCGGGCAACAACCACGTCAAAGCCTCCGGGCTACGCAGCTTGCTCGCCTACCAGTGGGCGCACCCGGGTAAACAGTTGTTGTTCATGGGCCAGGAATTCGGCCAGCGCGCCGAGTGGTCCGAGCAGGGTGGCTTGGATTGGTGGCAGCTCGACGAGCAAGGCTTCTCCAACGGCGTTCTGCGCCTTGTGCGCGACATCAATGACATCTACCGCACCCACCCCGCGCTGTGGAGTCAAGACACCACCCCCGACGGTTATTCGTGGATCGACGCCAATGACTCCGCCAACAACGTGTTGAGCTTCCTGCGTTACGGCAGTGACGGTTCGGTCATGGCCTGCGTGTTCAACTTCGCGGGTTCGGAGCACAGCGGCTACCGGCTGGGGCTGCCCTGCGCCGGCCGCTGGCGCGAGGTGGTGAACACCGATGCCACGGTCTACAACGGCTCAGGGATCGGTAATCTCGGCGGCGTCGACGCCAGCGACGACCCGTGGCACGGTCGGCCCGCCTCGGCGGTGTTGGTGCTCCCGCCCACGTCGGCCTTGTGGTTGGCACCCGAGTAGCGAGACCTGAGGCAGCGCTTTCAGTACAGTGCGTTGGCGAGGTTGCGCCGGCCGATGACGACTTCAGGGTCGGCGGGGTCGAAGAGTTCGAACAGCTCGATCAACCGGGTGCGTACCTGGATGCGCTCGTCCCCAGATGTGCTGCGCACCAACGCGATCAACCGCTCGAACGCGCCGCCCACATCCTGGTTGAGGATTTGCACATCGGCGGCCGCGAAGGCGGCGTCAATGTCGCCCGGCGCGGCATCGGCGATGTCGACGGCGTCCGGGCGGTGTGCGGTTGCACGCGTGAGGAAGTCGATTTGCCGGATCGCGGCCTTCGCTTCGGCACTGCCCGGATCGGCGTCCAGTATTGCCTGATATGACTTTTTGGCGGCCTCGAAGTCGCCGGCCTCAAGTTGTTCGCGGGCCGCGGCCAGTTCCGGGTCGACTTCCGCGGGCTCCGCGGATCCAGTTGAGCCCTTTAGCTTTCCGGCTGTCTCCGAAAGCAGTGAATCCACCCAGCCACGCAATTGGTCAGCGGGCTGCATGCCTTGGAAACTGGACAGCGGCTGCCCGGCGGCCAAAGCCACTACGGTCGGGACCGCATCAACACCGAATATCTGGGCCACTCTGGGCGCAACATCGACGTTCACCGTCGCCAGCGACCACGTGCCATTGTCCTCGGCAGCCAGGCCGGACAGCGTCTCGAGCAGCTGGACGCATGCGTCACTGCGCGGTGACCACAGCAGCACCACGACCGGTACTTCGTCAGACCGGACCAGGACTTCGGCTTCGAAATTGGCCTCGGTGATCGCGGTAACTCCGGGACCCCCCTCTGCAGCCGACATCGCGCCCCCGCCGGGGCCGCTTTCCGATGCCTGCTGCTGGGCCCGCTGCTTGAGACCGGACAAATCGACCGCACCGGCCATCGCAGGGCCGATTGAGGATCGCGGACGCGTCACGCCGTTTAGTTTGTCATGCACATCGGCTACCAATCCACCCGGTGGCGCCGACGCTCACGCAAGCGCATGGCCGACCCGAAAATCTCGCTGAAAGGGCGTGTGATCGGCCTATATGACAAAAATCACAATTGGTCGCGCGCGCTTCGTTCCAGCAACACTGACGAAAGCGGCCCGGGCCGTCTGGGCCTGGCTAACCGGCCCGCAGAATCAAGGCGTCACCCTGCCCGCCGGCCCCGCACAGCGCCGCAACGCCATAGCCGGAGCCGCGGCGGGCCAATTCCAGGGCCACGTGCAGCGTGATTCTTGCTCCTGACATTCCGATTGGATGCCCGACGGCGATCGCGCCACCGTTGACGTTGACGATCTCAGGATTCACGCCGAGTTCGCGGGTCGAGGCCAGCGCAACCGCCGCGAACGCCTCGTTGATCTCCACGACATCGAGCTGGTCAACCGAGATGCCCTCGCGGCGGAGCGCTTTTTTGATCGCGTTGGCCGGCTGCGACTGCAAACTGGAATCCGGTCCGGCCACAACGCCGTGCGCACCTATCTCGACCAGCCAGGAAAGCCCCAGCTCGTGGGCTTTGTCCTTGTTCATCACCACCACTGCCGCCGCACCATCGGAGATCTGCGACGCGGAACCGGCGGTAATGGTGCCATCACGGCGAAATGCCGGCTTGAGACCGGCCAGCGACTCGGCAGTGGTGTTGGCGCGGATCCCCTCGTCCTCGGTGAACTGCAGCGGATCACCCTTGCGCTGCGGGATGTTGACCGGCACCACTTCATCGGTGAAGACGCCGTCCTTCCATGCCGCAGCAGCCTTCTGGTGCGACCGGGCAGCGAACTCGTCCTGCTCCTGGCGGGTGAATTTGTCGACGTCGTTGCGCTGCTCGGTGAGTGCGCCCATCGGCTGGTCCGTGAACACGTCGTGCAGGCCGTCGTAGGCCATATGGTCCAACACCGTGACGTCGCCGTACTTGTAGCCCGAGCGGCTATCCATCAGCAAGTGGGGCGCCTTCGTCATGGACTCCTGGCCACCGGCCACCACCACATCGAACTCTCCGGCGCGAATGAGCTGGTCAGCAAGGGCGATGGCGTCAATACCGGACAGGCACATCTTGTTGATGGTCAGCGCCGGAACGTCCCAGCCGATGCCGGCCGCCACCGCCGCCTGGCGTGCGGGCATCTGGCCGGCCCCGGCGGTCAGCACCTGACCCATGATCACGTACTCCACCGCCGACGCTCCTACGTTGGCCTTCTCCAGCGCGCCGGCGATCGCGATGGCACCCAGATCGCTGGCCGAGAAATCCTTCAGCGAACCCATCAACTTGCCAATGGGGGTGCGTGCTCCAGCAACGATCACCGACGTGGTCATGGGTACCTCCTAGGCGTGGGTGGACGGCCGATTCGGCCCCTTGAGAAGCGTAATCTTTGCCGCCAGGTTACCGTTATGTGATGACGACCGATCAAGTTGACGCCCGTCAGGTCCTGGCCACCTCGCTGGTGACGGCAATTGATCACGTCGGCATCGCAGTCGCCGACTTGGACGCGGTAATCGCCTGGTACCACGACCACCTCGGCATGATCCTGGTGCATGAGGAAGTCAACGAAGATCAGGGAATCCGCGAGGCAATGCTGGCAGTGCGCGGCGCCCCGGTCGGCACCGCGCAAATCCAGTTGATGGCACCGATCGACGACTCCTCGACCATCGCGAAGTTTCTGGACAGGCGCGGTCCTGGCATCCAGCAGATGGCGGTTCGGGTGAGCGATCTCGACAGCCTTATCGAGCGGCTCCGCTCGCAAGGCGTCCGGCTGGTCTACGAGGCACCCCGACGCGGCACAGCGAACTCGCGGATCAATTTCATCCATCCCAAGGACGCCGGCGGAGTTCTCATCGAGCTGGTCGAACCGGCTGCCTAAGACCGGGCGACTAAGACCACTTTCGGGTCGGACCACGGGTAGCGCGGTGGGCCCAGCACGGGGTATGCCAATGCCGCCGGTCCTCCACTCCTGATGGGCCTCCCCCGAGCGTCGAATCGGTTGGCCACACCACCAAATGTGCGGTCCCGGAACGTATTTCGTGATCGCAACCGGGGCAACGGTAGATCTTCAGCGCGCGGGCCGCGGCAACCGGACGGACTTCGTACTCGTGACCGTCGGGTCCGATTTCCACCCGACGCAGAACCGGTGGTGGCGATAACGGCCGCAGGCGACGTGGCGGTGTGCGGCGCCGAGCCATGCGGTCAGTCTAGTCAGGAGACTTAGAACAGCCGGTACTCGTCGCTGTCCATCCCGCGCATCTTGTCGTAATCCAATGTCACGCAACGGATACCACGATCGACGGCCAGAGTGCGTGCTTGCGGCTTGATCTGCTGAGCGGCGAACACTCCCTTCACCGGTGCGAGAACGCTGTCGCGATTGAGCAATTCGAGATAGCGGGTGAGCTGCTCAACGCCGTCGATCTCGCCTCGCCGCTTGATTTCCACGGCGAGGAAGCCACCTCGTTCATCACGGCACAGCAGGTCGACGGGCCCGATGGCGGTCATGTACTCCCGACGAACCAACGTGTACCCCTCACCCAGCAATTGGACATGCTCGGCGAGCAACGCCTGCAGGTGCGCCTCGACGCCGTCCTTGACCAATCCGGGGTCAACGCCGAGATCGTGGCTGGAGTCGTGCTCGATCTCCTCGACGGTAATGCGCAGCTGTTCGCCCGCTTTGTTCTCAACCACCCACACCGACACCTGACCACTGAGCTCTTGGGTCAGCCAGCACGGCGGACTCATCCAGTTCAGCGGCTTGTAGGCGCGGTCGTCGGCGTGCACGCTGACCGACCCGTCGGCCTTGAACAACAGCAACCTGCGCGCCGACGGCAGATGCGCGGTGAGCCGGCCGACGTAGTCGACGGTGCACTGGGCGATCACTAGACGCACCCGACTCACCTTAGAGCGCGACCGACAAATTAGGCTGACGCCACCATGTCGGCGAACCAGACCGTGGCGCAACGCCTGGGCCGGGTGCTCGAGATACTGACCCGTCAGAGCGGCCGGCTGCCAGAGACCCCGGAGTACGGCTCGTTGCTGCTTGGGCGGGTTTCGGAAAGCCAAGGACGGCGACGGATACGCATCCAGATCATCTTGACCGTCCTCGTCGTGGCGGCAAATCTGATCGGAATCGGTGTCGCCATGTTGTTGGTGACGGTCGCGATTCCCCAACCGAGCGTGTTTGACGCCGCACCCCTGTGGCTCACCTTCGGAGTGGTGCCGGCCTACATCGCAGTCGCCTTGGCACTGGGCACCTACTGGATTACCCGGCGGACCGTGCTCGCGCTGCGCTGGGCGATCGAGGAGCGCACACCCAGCCGCACCGACGAGCGCAACACCTTCCTGGCCCCGTGGCGGGTCGCGATCGTCGACCTCATTCTGTGGGGGGTCGGGGCAGTGCTGTTGACCACTCTCTACGGCCTGGTCAACGTCGTGTTCATCCCGCGGTTTCTGGTCGTGGTGAGCTTTTGTGGCGTCCTGGTCGCCACCGGCAGCTATCTGCTCGCCGAGTTCGCGCTGCGCCCGGTCGCCGCTCAGGCACTCGAGGCGGGACCGCCACCACGGCGATTGTCGGCCGGGATCATGGGCCGAACCATGATGGTCTGGTTCCTCGGTTCGGCCGTGCCCGTCATCGGCATCGCATTGCTGGCGATCTTCCAGATACTGATGCGAAACCTCACCGAGGTGGAATTCGCGGTGGGTGAACTCATCATCGCAACGGCCACCTTGATCTTCGGATGCATCCTGATGTGGATCCTGGCCTGGCTCACCGCCACGCCAGTCCGGGTGGTGCGTGCCGCACTCAGGCGCGTCGAGCAGGGCGATTTGCGCGGCAACCTGGTGGCATTCGACGGCACAGAACTTGGTGAGCTGCAGCGCGGTTTCAACGCGATGGTCGACGGCCTGCGGGAGCGCGAACGCGTGCGCGATCTGTTCGGCCGGCACGTCGGACGCGAAGTCGCCCTCGCCGCGGAACGCGAGAAACCGAAATTGGGTGGCGAAGAACGCCACGTCGCCGTCGTATTCATCGATATCGTCGGCTCCACCCAGCTGGTGACCAGTCGGCCTCCGGCCGAAGTCGTCGCGGTGCTCAACCAACTTTTCGGGATAGTCGTCGAGGAAGTGGACCGCCACTGCGGGCTGGTCAACAAGTTCGAGGGTGATGCGACACTGGCCGTCTTCGGCGCTCCCAATCGCCTCGAACGTCCGGAAGACGAGGCGCTGGCCGCCGCGCGCTGTATCGCCGAGCGGCTGAGCAATGAAATGCCTGAGTGCCAGGCCGGCATCGGCGTGGCGGCGGGGCGAGTCGTCGCCGGGAATGTCGGCGCCAGGGAACGCTTCGAATACACCGTGATCGGTGAGCCAGCCAACGAGGCGGCCCGACTGTGCGAGCTCGCCAAGTCGCACCCGGGCCGACTGCTTGCGACGGCCGATGCACTCGAGGGAGCGGACGAAAACGAGCGCGGCCGTTGGTCTTTGGGCGAGACCGTGACCCTTCGCGGACATGAGCGTCCCACCCGGCTGGCCTCGCCCGCCGGCGCCGATCAGCCCGGCCGCTAATAGCGGTAAGTTCTCATTTGTCTGGTCTTGTGGCCAGCGGATGAGCCCATCGCGCTTGACATCGAGCCAGAGTGGGTAGCTGCACTAAGGAGATCGGCCCGACACAGAGAGATTGTGAGCTGACATGACCGGTAATCGAGTTGCCCGCCGCATTTCTGTCGCTGCGGGGATAACCACGGCAATCGCCCTCAGCACGTTGACCGCGGCATGCGGCTCAGGCGGCAACGGTAAGAATCCGACGACGACCACAACCGTCACGACCACGATCACAACGCCGGCCAGTGCAACCACCACACCGCCCGCCTCACCTGCTCCCGCCGAAACGAGCGTGCCGGGTGGCGGCGTCGGACCAGGTGGGGCCACTACCGCCGGACCGGGTGGCGCCGGCGCCGGCGCCGGGCCCGGTGGCGCTAGCGCGGGTGTTCCCGGTGCTGGGGCCTCCGCCGGACCGGGTGGCGCCGGTGCCTGCGCCGGCGGCGTGTGTGTTGGGACCCCTCCCAGTCCGTAGCCGCAGCGCTATGCCTGCGTAGCGCCTCGGCGGCATCGCTGGCCAAAAACACGTCTGCCGGCCCACTGCCGTGTCGTTTTTCCGCCAGTTTTGTCGGTGGGCGGGTGTAACTGTAGAAGCGTGCACGACGATTTCGAACGCTGCTACCGCGCCGTCCAGTCCAAGGACGCCCGGTTCGACGGCTGGTTCGTCACCGCCGTGCTCACGACCCGGATCTACTGCCGGCCCAGCTGCCCGGTGCGGCCGCCGTTCGCCCGTAATGTGCGGTTCTATCCGACCGCCGCGGCCGCTCAGCGGGCAGGGTTCCGGGCATGTAAGCGATGCCGTCCTGACGCATCCCCAGGGTCGCCCGAATGGAATGTGCGCGGTGACGTCGTTGCGCGGACGATGCGGCTGATCGCCGATGGCACGGTGGACCGCGAAGGCGTCGGCGGCCTGTCGGCCCACCTCGGTTACACCACCCGCCAGCTGGAGCGGCTTTTGCGGGCCGAGGTGGGCGCCGGCCCACTCGCGCTGGCCCGCGCGCAACGAGCGCAGACCGCCCGGGTGCTGATCGAGACCACCGACCTGCCGTTCGGTGACGTCGCATTCGCCGCCGGGTTTTCCAGCATCCGCCAGTTCAACGACACAGTGCGCTTGGTATTCGAAAGCACACCGACCGCGCTACGGCGGCGCGCAGCGGTCCGCTCCGAGCCCGAGGCCACGTCACCGGGGGCGGTGTGCCTTCGGCTACCGGTACGCACACCTTTCGCCTACGCGGGCGTCTTCGGTCATCTGGCCGCTGGCATCGTGCCCGGCTGCGAGGAGGTCCGCGACGGTGCGTACCGACGCAGCCTGCGTCTTCCCTTCGGCAGCGCCGTCGTGACCCTGACACCTGCTACCAATCATGTCCGCTGCGTGCTTGTGCTCGACGACTTCCGCGACCTGACAACCGCGATCGCCCGCTGCCGGCGGCTGCTGGACCTCGATGCCGACCCGGAAGCGGTGGTCGACGCGCTGGGCGCTGACCCGCTCCTCGGCCCGGTGGTGGCCAGGGCGCCCGGACAACGTATTCCCCGCACGGTCGACGAGGCCGAACTCGCCGTGCGCGCGGTACTGGGCCAACAGGTGTCGACCAAGGCCGCGAGAACCCATGCAGGCCGGCTGGTCGCGGCCTACGGGGAGCCGGTCCACGATCCCGAGGGCGCGTTGAGCCGCACGTTCCCGTCAGTCGAACAACTCGCTGAGATCGATCCCATCCATTTGGCGGTCCCCAAGGCCCGGCAACGGACGCTGAGCGCACTGGTCGCCGGCCTCGCCGATGGAAGTATCGTCCTGGACACCGGGAGCGATTGGGAATGCGCGCGCGCACGATTGCTGGCGCTGCCTGGAGTCGGGCCCTGGACCGCAGAGGTGATTGCGATGCGCGGCCTCGGAGACCCGGACGCTTTTCCTACCAGCGACTTGGGCCTTCGTTCGGCCGCCAGGCAACTGGGCTTGCCCACCGACGAACGGACGCTAGTCGCCCACAGCGCCCGGTGGCGTCCCTGGCGTTCCTACGCCACCCAATATCTATGGACCACGCTCGAGCATCCGGTAAACCATTGGCCACCCCAGGAGGTTGCATGATCGAGTACCGCACCGTCGACAGCCCGATCGGACCGCTGACCCTGGCCGGGCACGACTCAGTTTTGACAACGCTACGGATGGTCGGCCAGACCTACGAACCCAGCCATGCCGGCTGGGCACCCAATCCGGGTGCATTCAATGAGGCCGCTGAACAACTTGCGGCCTATTTCGCCGGCGAGCTCACCGAGTTCGATATCGAGTTTGATCTGCGGGGCACTGAATTTCAGCAACGGGTATGGAAGGCGCTGCAGACGATTCCGTATGGACAAACCAGGTCTTACGGGACAATCGCCGAACAGGTCGGCGCCCCCGGCGCCGCACGCGCCGTGGGATTGGCCAACGGCCACAATCCCATCGCAATCGTCGTTCCTTGCCACCGGGTGATTGGCGCCAACGGAAGCCTCACCGGTTACGGCGGCGGACTGGACCGAAAGCGGACCCTGCTGGAATTGGAGAAGCGCCGCGCCTCGATTAATGCGAATTTGACATTATTCGACTAGGGAACGGATAAATCAGTAGATGCAAAAACACCCCCGTTTCCGGGGGTGTTTTTGTGTATGTTCGGCGGTGTCCTACTTTTCCACCCGAAAGGGCAGTATCATTGGCGCTGACAGGCTTAGCTTCCGGGTTCGGGATGGGACCGGGCGTTTCCCTGTCGCTGTAGCCGCCGTAACTCTATTACTCCACTCTATTTTTTTGGGTTGTTCTGGTGGGGGGTGTGGTGCCACACGACAAAAAGTCGCGGGACTAAATAGTGGTTGCGATGTGTGTTGGTAAGTTTTCGGCCGGTTAGTGCCAGTTCCCTGCACCCATTACTGAGCTTCCAGGTCTGGCCTATCAATCCCGTGGTCTGCGGGGGGCCTTATCCCTCTAAAAGGGTGAGAAACCTGATCTTGGAGAAGGTTTCCCGCTTAGATGCTTTCAGCGGTTATCCTGTCCGAACGTGGCTATCCAGCGGTGCCCCTGGTGGGACAACTGGTGTACCAGAGGTTCGTCCGTCCCGGTCCTCTCGTACTAGGGACAGGTTTCCTCAAGTTTCTGACGCGCGCGGCGGATAGAGACCGAACTGTCTCACGACGTTCTAAACCCAGCTCGCGTGCCGCTTTAATGGGCGAACAGCCCAACCCTTGGGACCTGCTCCAGCCCCAGGATGCGACGAGCCGACATCGAGGTGCCAAACCATCCCGTCGATATGGACTCTTGGGGAAGATCAGCCTGTTATCCCCGGGGTACCTTTTATCCGTTGAGCGACACCCCTTCCACTCGGGGGTGCCGGATCACTAGTCCCGACTTTCGTCCCTGCTTGACGTGTAGGTCTCGCAGTCAAGCTCCCTTGTGCACTTACACTCGCCACCTGATTGCCGTCCAGGTTGAGGGAACCTTTGGGCGCCTCCGTTACATTTTAGGAGGCAACCGCCCCAGTTAAACTACCCGCCAGGCACTGTCCCTGAACCCGATAAGGGTTCGAGGTTAGGTGTCCAATACGATCAGAGTGGTATTTCAACAACGACTCCGCCCCAACTGGCGTTGAGGTTTCACAGTCTCCCACCTATCCTACACAAATCGTACCGAACACCAATACCAAGTTGTAGTGAAGGTCCCGGGGTCTTTTCGTCCTGCCGCGCGTAACGAGCATCTTTACTCGTAGTGCAATTTCGCCGAGTCTATGGTTGAGACAGTTGGGAAGTCGTTACGCCATTCGTGCAGGTCGGAACTTACCCGACAAGGAATTTCGCTACCTTAGGATGGTTATAGTTACCACCGCCGTTTACTGGGGCTTAAATTCTCCGCTTCACCCTTGCGGGTTAACGGGTCCTCTTAACCTTCCAGCACCGGGCAGGCGTCAGTCCGTATACATCGTCTTGCGACTTCGCACGGACCTGTGTTTTTAGTAAACAGTCGCTACCCACTGGTTTCTGCGGCCGAATCCCGCTCCCACCGCAAGGGTGTTCACGGTATTCCGGCCCCCCTTCTCCCGAAGTTACGGGGGCATTTTGCCGAGTTCCTTAACCATAGTTATCTCGTACGCCTTGGTATGCTCTACCTGACCACCTGTGTCGGTTTGGGGTACGGGCCGTGTGTGTGCTCGCTAGAGGCTTTTCTTGGCAGCAGAGGATCACCGAATTCGCCTCAATCGGCTATGCATCACCTCTCAGGATTAGTGAGCGACGGATTTACCTATCGCTCTCCCTACGGGCTTGCCCCAGTGTTACCACTGACTGGTACGGCTACCTTCCTGCGTCACCCCATCGCTTGACTACTACCAGCGAAGTTCCCACGCAGCCCCGAACCTCCATACCCCCGAAGGGGATGGTCGATCCGGTTTTGGGTGGTTAGTACCGCTGATTCGTCAGGGACGCCTACACACGGGTACGGGAATATCAACCCGTTGTCCATCGACTACGCCTGTCGGCCTCGCCTTAGGTCCCGACTCACCCTGGGCGGACTGGCCTGGCCCAGGAACCCTTGGTCTTACGGCGGGCAAGGTTCTCACTTGCCTTATCGCTACTCATGCCTGCATTCTCACTTCCCCACCCTCCACCACCGGTCACCCGGTGGCTTCGCTGAATGAGGAACGCTCCCCTACCCACATCCACTAGAAGTAGATGTGCCGCGGCTTCGGCGGTGTGCTTGAGCCCCGCTACATTATCGGCGCACAATCACTTGACCAGTGAGCTATTACGCACTCTTTCAAGGGTGGCTGCTTCTAAGCCAACCTCCTGGTTGTCTTTGCGACTGCACATCCTTTTCCACTTAGCACACGCTTAGGGGCCTTAGCCGGCGATCTGGGCTGTTTCCCTTTCGACGTACGGAGCTTATCCCCCGCCGTCTCACTGCCACGCTTTACACCACGGCATTCGGAGTTTGGCTGACGTCAGTAACCTAGTAGGGCCCATTGGCCATCCAGTAGCTCTACCTCCGTGGTGAACCACGCAACGCTGCACCTAAATGCATTTCGGGGAGAACCAGCTATCACGGAGTTTGATTGGCCTTTCACCCCTACCCACAACTCATCCCCTCAGTCTTCAACCTAAGTGGGTTCGGGCCTCCACGCGGTCTTACCCGCGCTTCACCCTGGTCATGGGTAGATCACTCCGCTTCGGGTCCAGAACACGCCACTACACACGCTTACGCGTGATGCGCCCTATTCAGACTCGCTTTCGCTGCGGCTACCCCACACGGGTTAACCTCGCGACGTGTCCCTGACTCGCAGGCTCATTCTTCAAAAGGCACGCCATCACCCCACGAGGAGGCTCTGACGGATTGTAGGCACACGGTTTCAGGTACTCTTTCACTCCCCTCCCGGGGTACTTTTCACCATTCCCTCACGGTACTAATCCGCTATCGGTCATCGAGAAGTATTTAGGCTTACCGGGTGGTCCCGGCAGATTCACAGCAGATTCCACGGGCCCGCTGCTACTCGGGAGTTGATACAAGGTAGGTGTCGGGTTTTCGCGTACCGGGCTCTCACCGTCTACGGCAGACCATCCCAGGCCACTTCCGCTAACCACGACACTTTCTGACTACCCCTCAGCCAGGTAGAGCTGAGACGTATCAATCCCACAACCCCGCACACACAACCCCTACCCGGTTACCCATGCGTGCGGTTTAGCCTGTTCCGCGTTCGCTCGCCACTACTAGCGGAATCACAATTGTTTTCTTCTCCTACGGGTACTGAGATGTTTCACTTCCCCGCGTTACCTCCCGCACCCTATATATTCAGATGCGGGTAACACGACATCACTCGTGCTGGGTTTCCCCATTCGGAAATCCTCGGATCAATGCTCGGTTGACAGCTCCCCGAGGCATATCGCAGCCTCCCACGTCCTTCATCGGCTCTCGATGCCAAGGCATCCACCATGCGCCCTTAGACACTTACTTACACACAAAAAACAAAGAAAAATTACACAAAATGAACACGCCACCACTACGGGCAACGCATCCATTTAGATGCTCGCAACCACTATCCAATACTCAAACACCACACCCCACCACCAAGATGGAGGGACAGCACCCAAACGATCCGAGTGTTGTCTCAGGGCCCAATAGTGTGTCTGGCGATTCATTTGCTGTTGTGCACCCGGCCCTCGCCCACTACAGACGAGAACCCCTCACGGCTCACACCCCACCAGTTGGAGTGCTTTTCGTGGTGCTCCTTAGAAAGGAGGTGATCCAGCCGCACCTTCCGGTACGGCTACCTTGTTACGACTTCGTCCCAATCGCCGATCCCACCTTCGACAGCTCCCTCCCGAGGGTTGGGCCACTGGCTTCGGGTGTTACCGACTTTCATGACGTGACGGGCGGTGTGTACAAGGCCCGGGAACGTATTCACCGCAGCGTTGCTGATCTGCGATTACTAGCGACTCCGACTTCACGGGGTCGAGTTGCAGACCCCGATCCGAACTGAGACCGGCTTTAAAAGGATTCGCTTAACCTTGCGGCATCGCAGCCCTTTGTACCGGCCATTGTAGCATGTGTGAAGCCCTGGACATAAGGGGCATGATGACTTGACGTCATCCCCACCTTCCTCCGAGTTGACCCCGGCAGTCTCTCACGAGTCCCCGGCATTACCCGCTGGCAACATGAGACAAGGGTTGCGCTCGTTGCGGGACTTAACCCAACATCTCACGACACGAGCTGACGACAGCCATGCACCACCTGCACACAGGCCACAAGGGAACGCCTATCTCTAGACGCGTCCTGTGCATGTCAAACCCAGGTAAGGTTCTTCGCGTTGCATCGAATTAATCCACATGCTCCGCCGCTTGTGCGGGCCCCCGTCAATTCCTTTGAGTTTTAGCCTTGCGGCCGTACTCCCCAGGCGGGGTACTTAATGCGTTAGCTACGGCACGGATCCCAAGGAAGGAAACCCACACCTAGTACCCACCGTTTACGGCGTGGACTACCAGGGTATCTAATCCTGTTCGCTCCCCACGCTTTCGCTCCTCAGCGTCAGTTACTGCCCAGAGACCCGCCTTCGCCACCGGTGTTCCTCCTGATATCTGCGCATTCCACCGCTACACCAGGAATTCCAGTCTCCCCTGCAGTACTCTAGTCTGCCCGTATCGCCCGCACGCTCACAGTTAAGCCGTGAGATTTCACGAACAACGCGACAAACCACCTACGAGCTCTTTACGCCCAGTAATTCCGGACAACGCTCGCACCCTACGTATTACCGCGGCTGCTGGCACGTAGTTGGCCGGTGCTTCTTCTCCACCTACCGTCAATCCGAGAAAACCCGGACCTTCGTCGATGGTGAAAGAGGTTTACAACCCGAAGGCCGTCATCCCCCACGCGGCGTCGCTGCATCAGGCTTGCGCCCATTGTGCAATATTCCCCACTGCTGCCTCCCGTAGGAGTCTGGGCCGTATCTCAGTCCCAGTGTGGCCGGACACCCTCTCAGGCCGGCTACCCGTCGTCGCCTTGGTAGGCCGTCACCCCACCAACAAGCTGATAGGCCGCGGGCCCATCCCACACCGCAAAAGCTTTCCACCACAAGACATGCGTCTTGAGGTCCTATCCGGTATTAGACCCAGTTTCCCAGGCTTATCCCGAAGTGCAGGGCAGATTGCCCACGTGTTACTCACCCGTTCGCCACTCGAGTATCTCCGAAGAGACCTTTCCGTTCGACTTGCATGTGTTAAGCACGCCGCCAGCGTTCGTCCTGAGCCAGGATCAAACTCTCCAAACAAAATCTCCTCGTTAAACGAGGTGAATTCAAATCAGAGATACCTGACAAGACGCCAAATCTGGCATCAAATAACGACCATACCCACACACGGGGAGTGCTAGGCATGGCCAAAAAAACAACAACAAATAAAAAAGACCAAACACACTATTGAGTTCTCAAACAACACTTGTTTCGCCCGGTTTTGGGGCAACCCTGCCAGCTTAATACAAGTCCGGCAGAGGAGTCAACCCCCAGTTTTGGCCATCATCGTGACCTCTTCGGGGCAGCCGTGCCAGGCTAGTACCGATCCGGTAAGGGAGTCAAGGCCCCGGGGTTCGGTCACCTTGGTAGCGGTGACCGCGCTTGTGGGGCACTGACTTTCGCTACTCTACCCGCTCGATCTCGGCTCCCAAAATCGCCAGGTTTTCCACGAACAACGGGTAGCCGCGGTCGATGTGGAACACGTCGTGGACCTCGGTGTCGCCGTCTGCGACCAGCCCCGCCAACACCAGGCCGGCGCCGGCGCGGATGTCGGAACACCACACCGGGGCGCTCGACAGTTGCGGGAGACCTCGTACGACGGCGTGATGTCCGTCGGTGCGGGCGTCGGCGCCGAGCCGGATCATCTCTTCGACGAATCGGAAGCGCGCTTCGAATACGTTCTCCGTGATCATCGACGTGCCGTCGGCGATCGACGCCAAGGCGATCGCCATGGGCTGTAGATCGGTCGGAAACCCAGGGAACGGCAAGGTCGCAACATTGACCGCCTTCGGGCGCTCGTACTGGGTCACCCGGAAGCTGTTGTCCGTTTGGGTGACTGTGGCGCCAACGTCGTGCAACTTGTGCAGCACCACCTGAAGGTGCGCCGGGTCGACGCCCGTCACCGATATGTCTCCCCGGGTCATCGCAGCAGCGATGCCCCACGTGGCGGCAACGATGCGATCCCCGATCACCCGGTGCTCGGTCGGGTATAGCCGTGGGACCCCGGTGATGGTCATGGTCGGCGAACCCGCGCCTTCGACCTGTGCGCCCATCTGGTTCAACATCGTGCACAGATCCACGACATCGGGTTCCCGTGCCGCATTGTGGATCGTGGTGACACCCTCAGCGACGACTGCGGCCATCAGGATGTTCTCGGTGGCTCCCACCGAGGGGAACTCCAACTGGATCTCCGCGCCGCGCAACGTGTCGGCCTGCGCGACCACGCACCCGTGCTCGATATTGCATTGCGCGCCCAGCTGGCGCAGGCCCGCCTGGTGCATATCCAGCGGACGCGATCCGATCGCGTCCCCGCCCGGAAGGGCGACCTTCGCGCGCTTGCATCGGCCGACCAGCGGCCCCAGCACACAGACCGACGCCCGGAACTGTCGCACCGCTGCGAAGTCGGCGTCGTACTTCGGCTCGTCAGGAGAGGTGATGCGGGCGACATCGCCGTCGAGTTCGACGGTGGCACCCAGGCCACGCAACACCTCCGCCATCAGCGGCACATCGAGGATGTCCGGGCAGTTGGTGATCGTGCTGGTTCCTTCGGCCAACAGCGTCGCGGCCATGAGCTTGAGCACGCTGTTCTTGGCGCCCCCTACCGCGACTTCGCCTGCCAAGCGGTTGCCGCCGGTCACCACGAATCGCTCAGCCACCCGCGTCAGTCTAGTGAAGCGGTATGGGCTTGTCAGTCAGCTAAGTCAGTCAGCCGAGTACGGTTTCCTCATGGCAATACACCTGACCCGCATCTATACGCGCACCGGCGACGACGGGACCACCGGGTTGAGCGACTTCTCGCGGGTCTCCAAGAACGACGCCCGTCTGGTGGCGTACGCGGATTGCGACGAGGCCAACTCGGCGATCGGCGTCGCAATCGCCTTAGGTCAGCCCGACGAGGAGATCACGGGTGTGCTGCGGCAGATCCAGAACGATTTGTTCGACGCCGGCGCAGATCTGTCGACGCCCGTCGTGGAGAACCCTGAATATCCCCCACTGCGAGTCACGCAGCCCTACATCGATCGACTCGAAAAATGGTGCGACGCCTACAACGAGCACTTGCCCGCGCTGAACTCCTTTGTGTTGCCAGGTGGTTCGCCCTTGTCGGCGCTGCTGCACGTCGCCCGCACGGTGGTACGCCGGGCGGAGCGCTCGGCGTGGGCCGCGGTCGATGCCGCGCCGCAACAGGTCGGCGCGCTGCCGGCGAAATACCTGAACCGGCTGTCGGATCTGCTCTTCATCCTGGCGCGCGCGGCCAACGCGGGCGGCGATGTTCTCTGGAAACCGGGCGGTGGCACGGCCAGCGCCAGTTAGACGCTGCGACGGCGTGCGCGCGGTGAAGGGCGGGATTCCAGCCAGGATAAGAATGCGGTCAACGCCCCCTTGTCGAGCGCGATCTCGTAACCTGACCTGCGGTCCTGCGTCGTATCGCGCAGTTCCAATACGACGATTTCGTCGGTCATGATGTCGAATTCGTCGCCGCGTGGCGCGCGCCGGGCCACGATTTCTACCCCTCGGCGGCTGAGCCGGCGGTCGGGCCACAAACGCAGACTGGACAGCCGGTAGAACGCGGCTTCGCCGCCGCGGTAGCGGATCACGCCGTGTCGCCAGCCATGACCTCCGACCGCAGGAATGTCGCGCATGATCCCCGCCGTCCCGCCCTGGCGCAGTTTCCACAACCGATAACTCAGGGCGAGGACGGCCGCCCCCAACACGACGACGAGCACGACCATGCCAACCATGGGCGCGCTCATCGGCGGTCAGTCGATCGCGCCGACGGCGCGCAATCTGGCGCGCCCCCTGGCGGCGATACGGGGATCGCCGGACTCGGAATCCTCCCTGGCGGCGTTCTCGTCGATCTCCGACTCGAACTCGGCGGATTCGGCGAGAATGGTGACTGTCTCCTCAGTCACCGACAAAAAACCGCCGTCCACCGCGATCCGCAGATCGTCTTCGCCCTCCCTTTCGACGCGCACCATTGCGTCATCGACCAACTGGGCTACCAGCGGGATGTGACGGGGCAGGATGCCGATCTCGCCGACGGTGGTACGGGTGAACAGAAACGTCGCCTCACCCGACCAGATCCTCCGATCGACGGCGACTATCTCAACGTTTAATTCCGCCATACCACAACACCTTTCAAGCCCTTTTTCAAGCCAGCTGGACTCCCAATCACAGCTTGGCGCCGAGGCTCTCGGCCTTCTTGGCCAAGTCGTCGAGGCCACCGATCAAGAAGAAGGCCTGCTCGGGCACGTGGTCGAACTCGCCCTTGGTCAGGCGGTCGAAAGCCTCGATGGTCTCCTTCAGCGGGACCGTCGAACCCGGCTGGCCGGTGAACTGTTCGGCCGCCATCATGTTCTGCGAGAGGAACCGCTCGATGCGCCGGGCCCGATTAACCAACTGCTTGTCCTCTTCCGACAGCTCGTCGATACCAAGGATGGCGATGATGTCCTGAAGGTCCTTGTACCGCTGTAGGATCCGGATCACTTCCTGCGCTACCCGGTAGTGCTCCTCACCGACGACCCCGGGATCGAGGATGGTCGAGCTCGACGCCAGCGGGTCCACCGCGGGGAAGATGCCCTTGGAGAACACCGAACGCGACAGCTCGGTGGTCGCGTCCAAGTGCGCGAACGTCGTCGCCGGCGCCGGGTCGGTGTAGTCGTCGGCAGGCACGTAGACCGCCTGCATCGACGTAATCGACCGTCCCCGCGTTGACGTGATGCGCTCCTGCAGCTCACCCATCTCGTCCGCCAGCGTGGGCTGGTAACCCACGGCCGACGGCATACGACCGAGCAGCGTCGACACCTCCGAACCGGCCTGAGTGAACCGGAAGATGTTGTCGATGAACAGCAGCACGTCCTGGCCCGCCTCGTCGCGGAACCATTCCGCCATCGTCAGCGCGGAAAGCGCCACCCGCATACGGGTGCCAGGCGGCTCGTCCATCTGACCGAAGACAAGCGCGGTGTCCTTGAGCACGTCGGCTTCTTGAAGCTCGACCCAGAGGTCGTTGCCCTCACGGGTGCGCTCCCCCACACCGGCGAACACCGAAGTACCACCGAAGTTACGGGCAATACGGTTGATCATCTCCTGGATGAGCACCGTCTTGCCCACCCCGGCGCCGCCGAACAATGCGATCTTGCCGCCACGCACATAGGGGGTCAGCAGGTCCACGACCTTCAGGCCGGTCTCGAGCATCTCGGTACGAGGCTCCAGCTCCTCGAAGGGCGGCGGCTTGCGGTGAATCGACCAGTGCTCGAAGTCTTCTCCATATCCTGGCTTGTCCAAGCAGTGCCCCAGCGCGTCGAAGACGTGGCCCTTGACGTCCTCGCCCACCGGCACCGAGATCGGGCCACCGGTGTCGGTGACCTCAACCCCGCGCACCAAGCCGTCGGTCGGCTGCATCGAGATCGTGCGCACCAAGTTGTCGCCGAGGTGGTTCGCTACCTCCAACGTCAAGGTTTTCGCGAGCTCCTCGAAGGTGACCTCTGCGTGCAGCGCGTTGAACAGACCCGGGACGGAGCCGCGCGGGAACTCGACGTCGACCACGGGCCCGGTGACCCGGACCACGCGGCCGCTGGTGTCCCCCTTGGTGGACTTTTCGGTCTTTTCGGTGGTTTCAGTAGTAGCAGGCATAATTTCTTTCGCTTCCTCGTGGTGCTACCTAGCGTGCGTCGGCGAGCGCGTTTGCGCCACCGACGATTTCGCTAATCTCCTGGGTAATCTGGGCCTGCCGCTCCCGGTTCGCCATCAGCGTCAGGGCTTTGATGAGGTCGTCTGCATTGTCGGTAGCCGACTTCATCGCCCGTTGGCGCGAGGCCAGCTCCGATGCCGCGGATTCGAGCATCGCCGCGTACACACGGGTGGTCAGATACCGTGGCAGCAGCGCCTCGAAAAGCGTTGTCGCATCCGGTTCGAACGAGTACAGGGTATGCAGTTCGGGTTCTTCCTCGACGTACTCGACCACCATCGGGGCAATCCGGTGGGCCGCCGCCGACTGCGACATCATCGACTTGAACTCCGTGTAGATGATGTGGAGCTCGTCAACACCCTCAATGTCGGACTGACTCTCGTCCTCGTCGCCGGCGCCGAACATAAACGCGTCGACTAAAGTCGAACCAATCTCGGCCGCGTTCTCGTACGTGGGTTGCTCCGAGAAGCCCGTCCACGACTCGGCGATGTCCCAGTTCCGAAAGGTGTAGTAGTTCAACGCCTTACGGCCCACGGCGTACAGCACCGGTGTCTTGCCTTCTTCCCGCAGCAACGAAAACAGCTCCTCGGCGCGGCGGAAGACGCTCGCGTTGTACGCGCCGCACAGACCGCGGTCGGACGACACCACCAGCACGCCGGCGCGCTTCGGTTCGGGGCGCTCGACGAGCAACGGATGATCCAGCGCAGCCTCGGCAGCCAAAGTGGTGAGCATCGCTGTGATTTGGAAGGCGTACGGCCTGGCGGACCTAAGCTGAGCCTGCGCCTTGCCAATGCGCGATGTCGCGATCAGCTCCTGGGCCTTGGTGATCTTTTTGATCGACCCAGCCGAGCGGATCCGTCCGCGCAATTCGCGGAGTGTGGCAGCCATCGGTTGTTACTTCTTCTCTTTCTTTTGCTTCTTCTCCGGCGGCGGCTTCTTGACCTTCACCGATTCCTTCTCCAGGTCCTTCTCGTCGAGCGCCTCGACGTGCTCGTCGGGCACCACCGATCCACCACCCGTGGCCGCGAAGCCCTTCTTGAAGTTCTTGATGATCTCGGTGAGCTGGTTCTCGGCTTCTTCGGAGAGCTTCTGACTGTCGCGAATCCCGGCCAAAATTTTCTCTTCGGAGGCCCGCATGTGGTCTAGCAGTTCGGTTTCGAACCGCCTGACGTCCTCCACCGGCACCGAGTCCAAATGACCACCGGTGCCCAGGAAAATCGAAACCACTTGCTCCTCAACGGGCATCGGCTGGTACTGCGGTTGCTTGAGCAACTCGACCAGCCGCGCACCGCGGTCCAATTGCGCCTTGGAGGTGGCGTCCAGGTCAGAGGCGAAAGCGGCAAAGGATTCCAATTCGCGGTACTGCGACAGGTCCAGCCGCAGGGAGCCGGCCACTTCCTTCATGGCCTTGATCTGTGCCGCACCACCGACGCGGGACACCGAGACACCAACATTGATGGCCGGACGGACACCCTGGTTGAACAGGTCGGACTCCAGGAAGCACTGCCCGTCGGTGATCGAGATGACGTTGGTGGGGATGTAGGCCGAGATGTCGTTCGCCTTCGTCTCGATGATCGGCAGACCGGTCAGGGAGCCGCCACCGAGATCATCGGAAAGCTTCGCGCACCGCTCCAATAGCCGCGAGTGCAAGTAGAACACGTCACCCGGATAGGCCTCGCGACCGGGCGGACGGCGTAGCAGCAGTGAGATCGCGCGGTACGCTTCGGCCTGCTTGCTCAGATCGTCGAAGACGATCAGCACGTGCTTGCCGTCGTACATCCAATGCTGAGCGATCGCCGAACCGGTGTACGGCGCAAGCCATTTGAAGCCGGCAGAATCTGATGCCGGCGCCGCGACGATGGTGGTGTAGTCCATCGCGCCGCCCTCTTCCAGCGCGCGCCGGACGGCGGCGATCGTGGTTCCCTTCTGCCCGATGGCCACGTACACGCAGCGCACCTGCTTCTTGGGATCGCCACTCTCCCAGTTCTGGCGCTGGTTGAGGATGGTGTCCACGCAGACGGCCGTCTTGCCGGTCTTGCGGTCGCCGATGATCAGCTGACGCTGGCCGCGCCCGATCGGGGTCATCGCGTCGATGGCCTTGATCCCGGTCTGCAGCGGCTCTTTCACGCCTTGCCGCTGCACCACCGACGGCGCCTGGATCTCCAGGGCGCGCCGCGTGTCGGTCTCGATGTCACCTTGTCCATCGATCGGCTGACCCAACGGGTTGACGACCCGCCCCAAGAATGCATCGCCAACGGGCACCGACAGGACGTCGCCGGTGCGCTTGACCTGCTGGCCTTGTTCGATCTTCTCGAAGTCGCCCAGAATCACCGCGCCGACACTGTGTTCGTCGAGGTTGAGCGCGACGCCGAGCACTCCGCCGGCGAACTCGAGCAGCTCCTGGGTCATGACGGAAGGCAAGCCTTCGACGTGGGCGATGCCGTCTCCGGCGTCGACGACGGTACCGACTTCCTCGCGGGAGGTGTCGGAGGTGAAAGAGCCTACGTACTCCTCGATGGCGCTCTGAATGTCATCAGCGGAGATTGTCAACTCGGCCATGGCTTTTCGTCTTCCTACTTGATGTTCGTTCGCGTGCGGTTGTGATGAATGGTTCGTGGTCAGTCGGGTAACTGAGCCTTAGCCGCGGTTAGGCGAGACGAGAGCGTCCCGTCGATCACTTCGTCAGCGACGGCGATCAGCAGCCCACCCAGCAGTGCGGCATCGGTTTGCAGCTGCACCGTCACCGGGTGGATGTAGATGCGGCCAAGCACTTCGGTGAGACGATTCCGCTGGGCATCGCTCAGGTCGGCTGCTGCACTGACCTGCGCGACGATTTCGCCGCGGCGGGCCACCGCAACTTCTGCCAAAAACTGGATGGCCTCCTCGGCCGGCCGACCTCTGAGCAGTTCGACGGTCTGACTGAGCAGTGACACCACGATCGAGTTGACGCGGCCGCTTGCGCGATCAAGCACATCGCGCAGCAACCCAACCCGGCCTTCCACCGGAACGGCATAGTCGCCCAACAGGATGGCAAGTCGCGGCTGTGCGTCGAGAACGCGGGAGAACCGGAACAATTGTTCTTCGACCTCGTCGACTTTATTCTCACGCTCGGCGACTTCGAGCAACGCTTGCCGCGACACGTGTTCGATGGCATCGACCAGATCCGAGTTGGCCGACCAACGCTCCGAGACCGCCAATCGCAGAACGTCGAGTGCGGCGTCGCCGATTTTGCCGGATAGCAGCCGCTCGATCAACCGGACCCTGGGCGCCGCGTCTTCGGCGGGAGCGGTGAGATACCGGGTGACAACGATTTCGCGGTCCAGCATCCCGGCTACCGACACGAGCTCGCTGGACAGGGTGGAAAGTCCTTTGTTGTCAAGCTTCTTGGCTATGGCGCTGAACCGGTCCAACAGGCTGACCACTGCCTGCCGACTGCCCGAGCGCATCTTCGCCAATAGCGGATACTCGACCTCGGCGGGCGCCGGTGCCATGGCTTCGAGATCATCCAAGAAGCGATCGACGGTGGCCGACTGCTGGGCCGGGTCGGCAACGTAGTTACGTACCAACTCGCGAGCCTGGCGCACCGCTTCGTGGCCGAGTTCCAGGCGAAGCTGACGGCTCAGTTGTGCCCGCAGCAGCTCAACTTGGCGGCCACCCTGTGTTTGGATGCGTTCCGCCTCGACGCCGGCCTGGGCCCGCAACTGCTCGGTAATGCGTGCCGCGTCCGTCTGCGCCTCTTCGACAACCCGCGTCGCCTCCGACTCGGCGGCTTCAACTGCCGTGCTATGGGCCGTGGTCGACTCGGTCAACCGATCGGCCGCCGCGGCCGCATCTTTTAGCTGTTGGCGCACCGCGTCTTGCCGGGCGGCCATCAAACGGCGCACTGGCGGCACGACATAACGCACCACCAGAAACACGATGGCCGCAAATCCCACCAACTGTCCGATGAAAGTCGACATGGGTGATTACCGTCCGGACGTCTTCGTTGCGGATGTGGCCGCGGTGACGGGGGCAACCTCGACGCCGAGGATTCGGCTGGCCAGCGTCGCCGACATGCTCGCCACGTTGGCGCGCAGATCCAGTTCCACGGCGTCCCTCTCCCGCTTCAATTGCTCGGCGGCCACCTGCAACGTCGACATCACCTGTTGCTCGGCACGGGCGCGCGCGTCTTCCACAACCTTACGACCCTCCGCCCGGGCGTTGTCGCGTGATGACGACGCCTGCACCCGGGCTTCCGTCAGGGCTTCTTCGTAATCGGCTTGGGCGGCTTCGAACTGCTCGGCCGCCTTCTTGTTGTCGGCGACGGTCTTGGCGACCATGGCGTCGCGTTCGCGCAACACCCGCAGGACCGGCGGCACGACGAACGTGCCGATGATGGCGAGCACGATGAGGAAGATCGCCAGTACGAAGAAAAAGGTGCCGTTGGGAACGAGGAAGTTGCTGCTCTTGCCTCCCTCTGCTGCCTGGCCGGCGGCCAGAACAAGAAGGTTCGCGTCACCCATCACAGCGAATTAGGTGACCGGGGTGGCGAAGACGAACAACGCCATAAACGCCAGGTTGATGAAGTAGGCCGCCTCAACCAGACCGACGGTGATGAAGAACGGTGTGAACAATCGGCCCTGCGCCTCGGGTTGCCGGGCGATACCCGAAACCAGCGCGTTACCCGCGATACCGTCACCGATACCGGCACCGATCGCACCGCCGCCCATGATCAGTCCACCGCCGATGAGAGCACCGGCAGCGATAGTGGGGTCCATTTAGTTTCCTCCTTTATCTGATGGCTATCTGGTAGCGGTCTACCAGGCTTCCGTGATGGTGCGTGGGTCGGGCCAATCCATGGCGGATTTAATCATGGTGTTCTTCGATCTCCATGGCTTGACTGAAATACAGGATGGTCAAGATGGCGAAGATGAAGGCCTGGATCGCGCCGACGAACAGGTCGAACGCTTTCCAGATCGCGTTGGGGGCCCACATGATGTACGGCGGAAAGAGCGCGATCAGCGCCACCAGGATGCCGCCGGCGAAGATATTGCCGAAAAGTCGGAGCGACAACGAGATCGGCTTGGCGATTTCTTCGACGAGGTTGATCGGCGCCAAAAACGCCACGTGACCTTTGAGTACCGCGATCGGATGTCCGACGATGCCGCGGCGCCAGATCCCCGCGACGTGGTAGCAGACGAATACGAAAAGAGCCAGCGCCAGCACGTAATTGATGTCCGCGGCCGCCGACTTGAGTAACTCGGTGGTGTGCCCGGATGCGTCGGTGTATTGCAGCGGGAGCACCGACAGCCAGTTGGAGATCAAGATGAACACGAAGATGGTGACCGCCAGCGGCAGCACGAATGGAGCGATCCGCATGCCAATGGCGCTCTCGATCTGGCCGCGCATCTGTTCGGTGATCGCCTCCCAGAACAACTGCACGCCACTGGGCACGCCCGTTGAGGTGATCTTGGCGCGCAGAAAGAAGGCCAGACCGATCACGATCACCGCGGCGATCGCCGTTGACAAAATGGTGTCGGTATTGACCGTCATACCGAGCCAGGTCGCCGTGTGGTGCTCGCCGACCTCGATTTGGGCTTCGGCCAGGATCGTCTCAGTCATCGCCGGCGCTCCTTTCTTCCGAGCCGTCCGAGCCCGCGAGTACGCCGCCGTCCGAAGCGGAAGCAGGAGACTCCGCCCGCACACCGGCGCGTAGCTTTTTCCAAACCGGCAACGCGGTCGATACCACCAACAGCACCTGGAAGAGCGCCAGCCCGAACATCACGCCCAGGCCTGCGGGCCGGAAGACGAAGGCGATGATCAGCGCGATCACGGTGATAATGGCCAGCCGTGACGCTGAGTTGATCGCCATCGACCTTTTCAGTGGATGTGTCTGAGCGGTAATCGACTCAACCGAACGACGCACCAATAGCGCATTGAGCAAACCCAGTAACAATCCAATGCCAAAGAACACCCCGACCATGAGGTGACCGGATAACGCGGCGCCGACGACCGCCACCGCGGTAATCCCGATGCTGATCGCAAAGAGCCGAACTGGACGGAAAGCAACAGAGGGAAACACCAACGGCGCGTCCTGCGCTGGTGTCGTCACTGCCGCACCTCAATCCCAGCTTGATGGAACGGGAACCCCCCCGACCGACTGATCGGTGGCCCGCCGAGCGTATCGCACGTCACAGCGGAATCGCCCAAGGGGTAGCTCCCGGCGTCAGTCGTGAACCGGCGCGACCGGATAAGCGTCCGATGGACCGGTTGCCCGGTAGTCTGGGAGGCCGTTTTAGGGGTTCTACCTGCACCGTACCATATGGCAAACATCACTACTACCTCTTGTCGTAGTCCTCGTACCTCTTGTCGTAGTCCTCGTCTTCGTAGTCGTCGCGGCGGCGCAGGAGCGGGATTGCCGTCGCGATGCCGGCGACCACAATGGCGGCCAGCATTACCGCGGCGGTATCGCGGGGGTTGAAAAAGATCGTGCTGGCCGCACCGAGAGAGACAATCCCCACCCATAGATAGATCAGCAGGACCACCCGGCGATGTGAATGACCGATCTGCAGCAACCGGTGGTGCAGGTGCATTTTGTCGGGGCTGAACGCGCTGCGGCCCGCGCGGGTGCGGCGCACGATCGCCAGCAGCAGGTCGAGCATCGGCACAAACATGACCGCCACGACCAGCAGGAACGGTGACAGCAGGGCAAACACATCGCGAGCGCCGTAAGCGTTCTGCGAGACCGGGCCGGCAGCGGTCGTAAGCGCGGCGGCGAGCATCAAGCCGATCAGCATCGAGCCGGAGTCACCCATGAAGATCTTGGCGCGGTGGAAATTGTGCGGCAAGAAGCCCAAACAGGCCCCCGCCAGCACCACCGAGATCACGGCGGGCGGATAGAAGAGCACGTCACCACCATGGTCGCGGAGCAGACCAACCGAGAACATGCAGATCGCCATCGCGGTGATCAGTCCGAGCCCGGCAGCCAGCCCGTCGAGTCCGTCGACGAAGTTCATGGCGTTGACGAACGACACCGTCAGCGCCAGCGTGAGCAGGATCGATGAGGCTTGGTCCAGCACGATGGTGCCGACACCGCCGATCGGGATGTACAGGACGCTCCAGGCAACCCCCATGGTGACCAGCACGCTGGCTGCGGTGATCTGGCCGGCGAACTTCGTCAGAGCGTCCAGGCCCCAGCGGTCATCGATCAGGCCGATACCCATGATCACCGCGCCCGCCACCAGGACCGCGGGCATACCGGTGGAATAGACGAACCCGCGGGTGAGCGCGGGAAGCTGAGAGGCCAGGAAGACGGCGGAGACAATGCCGAGAAACATCGCCAGCCCGCCCATCCGTGGGGTCGGCGTCACGTGCACATCGCGTTCCCGCGGATAGGCGACCGCTCCCAGCCGGGTGGCCAGCACCCGCACCGGTCCGGTCGCGAAGTAGGTGACGATCGCTGCGGCCAGGCCGACCAGCGCAAGCTCGCGCAGCGGGACACCGGCGCCGCGGTCAGACAGGGCGAGCAAACCACCAGCAAGGCTGGTCACGTCGCTGGACACCTCGAGACCGTACTGCACCAACCCGCAGACCTGAACACCGGCGCCGGGCTCAGGCGCTCAAACTTTCCGGGTGCACCCCGAGCACTTCTGCGATCCGCTCACCGGTCACCGGACCCGGCCGCAGTATGCGCGGTGTGGCTCCGGTCAGGTCGACGATCGTGGAGGCGGCCCGCTGCTCGGAGGGACCCGCATCGAGATAGACGTCGACGAGATCGCCGAGTTGATCGCGCGCCTCGTTGGCGTCCACCGCGGGCGAACGGCCGGAGATGTTGGCGCTGGATACCGCCATGGGGCCCACTTCACGCAGCAGCTCGATGGCAACCGGATGCAATGGCATCCGCAGCATCACAGTCCCGCGGGCATCGCCGAGATCCCACTGCAATGACGGCGCCCGGGCCACCACCAGGCTTAGCGCGCCCGGCCAGAATGCACGGATCAGATCGCGGGCCCCGTCAGGCATTGTGTAGACCAAGCCCTCGATGGTGTGCCAGGAACCGACCAGGACGCCAACCGGCATGTCCCGACCCCGTCCCTTGGCCGACAGCAGCGCGGCCACCGCGGCGCTGTTGAAGGCGTCGGCGCCGATGCCGTACACGGTGTCCGTCGGCATGACAACCAGCCGGCCGCCCTTGAGCACTCGCACCGCCGAGGCGATTCCGAGCGAACGCCGGTCGGGATCGGCACAGGCGAACACCTCAGTCATCGGCGCTGCTTCCCCCACATCGCTTCGTCCCCCGCAAGCGGGCGGTGCCACCACTGCATCGTCGCGGCGCGGGTCACGGCTCCGCCTCCCCCGCAAGCGGGTGGTGCCCCCACTTGCGGGCAGTCACGAATCTTGGTCGGCCGGCTAGATCTTGCCGGGCCTGGATGTCTTCGAAAAGCCCTGTGCTCTCGAACAATTCGACGGTCTCTAACGACATGGTGTCATCATGCTCGACGGCGATCAGGCCACCCGGGCACAGCCAGCGTCCGGCGAGGCGGACAACGGGGGTGATCACCTCCATCCCGTCCGGCCCGCCGAACACCGCGTGGTGCGGATCATGTTGGGCTACTTCAGGTTCCAGCACGATATCGTCGGGAACGTAGGGCGGATTGGCCACGATCAGGTCCACCCGTCCGTCGAGTTCGGGAAGCAGTCCCGGCGTGGTGACGTCGGCTCGCATGAGTTCAACCGCAGTGCCCTCAGCGTTGCGGCGCGCGTACTCAAGGGCCACATCGGAGTCATCGATCCCGATGATGCGGGCCGCGGGCCGGTGGTGGGCCAGGGCCACCGCCAGCGCGCCGGAACCGGTGCACAAATCGACGAACACGGGCCGCACCGCAAATCGCTGCGCGGTGGCCCACGCCAAGATGGCCTCAGTCTCCGGGCGCGGTATGAAGACGCCGGGGCCGACGCGCAGCATTACCGGTCCGAACGCCGCCCTCCCGGTGAGATGCTGCAACGGCACCCGGTGCGAACGCGCAGTCACCACGTCTTGGTAACGCCCGAGAAAGTCGTCGCCAGGCGATTCGAGCAGGGCTAGCCGACCGCGATCGGCGCCTGCCAGATGAGCGGCCAACTGCTCGGCATCCCAACGCGCAGAGTCGATCCCAGCTTCGGCGAGCAGCGCCGCAGCGGAGTCGATCGCGCGCCGCAAGACACTCATGCTTGTTGCAGCCGGGACCGCTTGTCAGCGGCGCTCAGCGCGTCGAAAAGCGCATCCAGGTCGCCGGCGAGGACCTGGTCGAGATTGTGTGCCTTGTAACCGATTCGGTGGTCTGTGATCCGGTTCTCCGGGAAGTTGTAGGTGCGAATCCGTTCGCTGCGGTCCACGGTTCGGACCTGGCTGGCCCGATCGGCCGACGCGTCGGCCAGCGCCTGTTCCTCGGCGATTGCCTGCAGGCGGGCCGCCAGCACCTGCAACGCGCGGGTTTTGTTCTGTAGCTGCGACCGCTCGTTTTGACACGTGACGACGATCCCCGTGGGCAGATGCGTGATACGCACTGCGGAGTCGGTCGTGTTGACACCCTGCCCACCCTTGCCGGAGGAGCGGTACACGTCGATGCGCAGATCTGACTCGTTGATCTGCACCTCACCGACTTCCTCGGGTTCGGGATAGACCAGCACGCCCGCCGCTGAAGTGTGGACGCGACCTTGCGATTCCGTCACCGGAACGCGTTGTACCCGGTGTACCCCGCCCTCGAACTTCATTCGCGACCACACTCCGTCGGCCGCGTCGCCCTTGCTGGCGATACTGAGTGTCACATCCTTGTAGCCGCCCAAATCCGAAATGGTTTCGTCCAGTACCGTCACCGTCCAGCCATGCCGCTCGGCGTAGCGGATGTACATCCTGGCCAAATCAGCAGCGAACAATGCCGATTCTTCGCCGCCCTCACCCGATTTGACTTCGAGCACGATGTCGTCGGGATCATGCGGGTCGCGCGGTGCCAGCATGTCGGTGAGTTGGGTGTCCAATTCGGCGACCCGTGATTCCAGTTGGGCCACCTCCTCGACGAACGACTCGTCGTCGGAGGCCAGTTCACGGGCGGTCTCCAGGTCGTCGCGGGCTGACACCAGCTTGCGGTAGGTGGCAACGATTGGGGCCAATCGGGCGAACCGGCGGCCGGCTTTGCGTGCCTCGGTGGGATTGCTGTGCAATTCGGGATCTGCGAGCTGATGCTCAAGCTCGGCGTGTTCAGCCAGCAGCACATCGATCGTCTGCACCGGCTGCGTCATGTTTCACCTCCTGCCCCGCTTTTTCAATCAGACTTATTTGCCGCAAACGCGAACCGACGCCCGGCCTGTGCAGGTTCAGGCACAGTTCGGGCGTCGGCAACCCAGCTATTTGTCGGTCTTGTCCGCCCCGGCAACTCCACCCTTGCGCTTGCCGTAACGCTTTTCGAAGCGGGCCACGCGGCCGCCGCTGTCGAGGATCTTCTGCTTGCCGGTGTAGAACGGGTGGCACTGCGAGCAAACCTCGACGACGATGCGCCCTCCCGGCTTGGTGCTGCGCGTCTGGAAGGTGTTGCCGCATCCGCAGACCACAGTGGTCTCCGCGTAGGCGGGATGGATGTCAGATTTCATGCTGTCCTCTTCGATGGTTTATCGCCCGTGCCCCCCGTGTTCGATCCGGCGTCAAGCGTGATTGGCGAACCTGAGGCGGTCCTGGGCTAGTCAAGCGTCGATTATGCCAGGTCAACCGACACCTTCCCAAACACACAGATGCGCCGCAGCATTCCCGGCGACCCGACCAGACCGAGCCTTCGTGGGTCAGGACGAGCGCGGTCGCGCCAAACTTAAGCCACCGCTTGACCTCACACGGCATGTCGTGTGCGTGGTTGAAGTGTCGCGGCAACCCGGTCAATGAAGCGCCGGCTGCGTCGCCTTGCGGGCGGGTTAGCGGTGCTCGACCTCGCTGGCCTCTAGATCGACGCGGGTGTACGTCCTGCTTTGGCCGCTGCGCGTCCAGAGCACTCCGCTGCCGGGTGTGGTGCCGCGAGCGGTCAGTTCCCGCTTGAGGATCTTGTTGGTGGCCGTGGTCGGCAGCCGACCGGTGAGCCAGACATACTTGGGCCACGCCTTGGGTGAAAGGTCGGGTTGACGGGCCAGGAATTCGCCGAATTCTCCGGGCGTCAAGTCGGTGTTTTCGGCCAACACGATGGCGGCCATCACCTGGTCACCGACGTGTTCGTCGGGGACCGCATACACCGCCACGTGGCTGATGGGCGTCAACCGCTGCAGGATCCGTTCAGTGGGCGCCGTGGTCATGTTCTCTCCGTCGACGCGCAACCAGTCCCCGCTGCGACCGGCGAAGTAAATCCACCCGTCGGTGTCCCGGTAGGCGAGGTCGCCCGACCAGAACATGCCGTGGCGAAGGCGTGCATCGGTGGCCTGTGGGTCGTTGTAATAGCCGGCAAACAGCCCTGCGCCGGCGGTGTTGACCAGCTCCCCTATCGCTTCCTCTGCGTTGGTCAAGGCGCCGTCGTCGTCAAAAATCGCTGGCGGGCACTCGGTCAAGGTGTCGGGGTCATAGACGGCCACACCGGGAAAGCCCCGGCCAAGCGACCCAGGTGGGCAGCCGTCTTCGCGGGTGATGATGATCGCGCCCTCGGTAGACCCGAAGCCGTCCCATACCGTGCAGTCGAAACGCCGACTGAACTCAGCGATATCGCGATCGCTCGCCTCGTTGCCGAACGCGACCCGCAGTGGGTTGTCACGGTCATCGGGTCGCTCGGGCGTGGCCAGCACGTAAGCCAGCGGTTTGCCGACATAGTTCATGAAAGTGGCCCCGTACCGGCGCAAGTCGGGCAGCAGACGAGATGCCGAGAACGCCGCGGGCACCATAGCCGCACCGGCGCCCACCGCCACGCTCCACCCGGCCAGCAGCGCGTTGGAGTGAAACAGCGGCATCGACAGATAACAGGCGTCGCAAGCTTTGACGTTGAACCGCGCTATCAGCGTCGTGCCGGCAAACAGGACGGTCAGATGGGTCACCTGCACCGCCTTCGGTTCCCCACTGGTTCCCGAGGTAAAGATCATCATGAAGGTGTCAGTCGGCACGACCTCGCGATAGGGGGCCAGCGTTCCGGCGCTCCCCAGCAGCGTCAACCACGACTCGCTGGACACGTCGAATACCCGCACATCGGGCAGCTCCAGACCGTCGAGCAACTCTTGATGCGCCGGATCGGTCAGTAGGATCTGGCACTCGGCATGCAAGATGTCCCTGGCCAGCGCGGCTCCGCGGCGAGTGTCGTTGATGCCGCACAGCACATATCCGCCAAGCGCGGCTGACGCCATGGCGGTCAGCATCTCGGGGGTATTGCCCAGTAACGCGCCCACGTGCAGCGGGCGACCCGGATCCGCGACGCCAACCACAGCGGCGGCGGTGGTGGTCGCATCGGCCAGATGTTCACGCCAGGTCCAGACTCGTTCGCCGTACTTCAGCGCCGGCGTGTCCTGGTCCAAACGCTCACGAAGCAGTTGCTGAAGCGTCTCCGCCACGGCTGGCCTCGCGCGAGTTGTCAGCTAGTCGTTGTCCATGTTCCCCGGTGTCGTCTTGGACACCTGGACGAGGAACTCGTAGTTGGTCTTCGTCTTGCGCAGCTGCGACATCAGCAAGTCGATGGCTTGGTGAGAATCCAAACCCGACAGCACGCGGCGCAGCTTGTGCACAATGCCGAACTCGTCAGGCGACAGCAACAGCTCGTCTTTGCGGGTGCCGGAGGGATTCACGTCGACCGCGGGGAAAACCCGGCGTTCGGAGATCTTGCGGTCCAGCTTGAGCTCGGCGTTGCCGGTGCCCTTGAACTCCTCGAAGATGACCGTGTCACCGGTGGACCCCGTTTCGACCATCGCGGTGGCGATGATGGTCAGCGACCCGCCTCCCTCGATGTTGCGCGCGGCACCCAGGAAACGCTTGGGCGGGTACAGCGCCGTGGAGTCGACACCACCGGACAGGATCCGGCCCGACGCCGGCGACGCGTTGTTGTAAGCGCGCCCCAGCCGGGTGATCGAGTCCAGTAGCACCACGACGTCTTTGCCCTGCTCGACGAGCCGCTTGGCCCGCTCGATCGCCAGCTCGGCGGCTTGGGTGTGATCGGACGGCGGGCGGTCGAACGTCGAGGAGATGACCTCGCCCTTGACCGAGCGCTGCATGTCGGTGACCTCCTCAGGGCGCTCGTCGACGAGCACGACCATGAGGTGGCATTCCGGGTTGTTTCTGGTGATCGCGTTGGCGATGTCCTGCAGGATCGTTGTCTTACCCGCTTTCGGCGGCGACACGATCAGGGCGCGCTGCCCCTTACCGATCGGCATGATGAGGTCGATGACCCGCGTGGTCAGCAGGTCCGGAGTGGTTTCCAGGCGAAGCCGCTGGTTGGGGTACAACGGCGTCAGTTTGGAGAAATCAGGACGCTTCTTGGCGTCCTCGACTGAGCCGCCGTTGACGCTGTCCAGGCGTACCAGCGGGTTGAATTTCTGGCGCTGGTTGGGCTGTTCGCCCTCCTTGGGCACCCGGACCGCGCCGGTCACCGCGTCACCGCGGCGCAAGCCGTTCTTGCGCACCATGTTCATCGACACGTAGACGTCGTGCGGGCCGGCCAGGTAACCGGAGGTGCGGACGAACGCGTAATTGTCGAGGACGTCAAGAATGCCGGCTACCGGCTGAACGACGTCGTCCTCACGCAGTTCGGCGTCGGCGCCGTCGCCCGATCGTTCACCGCGGCGCCGGCGGTCGCGGTCGCGGAACCGGCGCCCGCGCCGGCCCTGACGTCCCTCGCCATCCTCGTCGCCACGCGACTGCTGGCCGCTGGAGCTCTGCTCACCGCTCTGGTCGCGACCGGTATCTTGCCTGCGCTCCTCCGTCTTGGTGTCCCGTTGGGCCTCCTGACGGTTGTCGGCCTCGCCGGTGGCTATGCCTTCGCGGGTGCTTGAGTCCTCGCGATCCGCCTCGTCGGCGCGGGAGGCTGATCCCGTTTGGCGGGAGGCGTTGCGTCGTTCCCGGCGCGGTGCCTCGGTGGCTGAACCGTTCTGGTCCCCTTGGGCGACCGGTGCTTCGGCACTGGCAGTGTCAGACTTGTCGCTGTCCTCGGCTGATGGGCCGCCACCGGCGGAAACGCTGTTGGCTTGCCCCCTAGTTTCCTGAATCGCGGCGATGAGTTCGTTCTTACGCATACCCGACGTTCCCTTGACGCCAGCTTCATTAGCCAGCGCCCGCAGCTCGGGCAGCACCATGGTGGACAGGGCGCCGACCGAGACGTTGGTTTTGACGTCTGGCGTGGCTGTGGTCACGGCATTCGACAGCTGTTTGCTGTCGGTGCTTTCGTCAGCCGTGAACAGGTCCGTATCAGTCACGGATTTCCTTTCTTCCCCCACTGATCAGGTCATACGGGGGTTCGTTGCATTCAGCCAAATTGCCGAGTGCGCCCAATCATCGACTCTGCAACGGTGATCGCCTGGATCGGCGGGAAAACGGCGAACCTCGTCCACGAGAAGAATTGGTGTTGTCCTAGCGGCAAGGCAGTATGGATGCAGATGCAGATGCTGCAATTGCTGAACGGCTCCGAGGATAGTCCGCATCCTTGTCGGAAGCAAGCAAACGGCGTGCCTCACCTACTTTGAGCGCGTAGCCGGCGGTGGTGCCTCAGCTATTTTGAGCGCGTAGCGCGGAAGGCTTGCCCGATGTGGAGGGCAAGATCGACATGGCTGCAAGGCGGCAGGTAGCCAACAAACTGCGAGGTCAGTACCGCAAGGCGTCGAAGGCGGACAAGACCAAGATCCTGGATTGGGTGGTGGCCACGACCGGGATGGGTCGCTCGACGGCCCGGCGGATGCTGACCGGCCCGAGACTGCCGGACCCGGCCGAGCGGGTCGACGGGCGCAGCGTGCGGCCGCGGGGCTTCAGTGACGACGCCAGGGCGCTGTTGGAGCACGTGTGGGCGTTGATGGGCATGCCGTGCGGCAAGTACCTGGTGGTCATGTGCGAACTATGGCTGCCACTGCTGACCGCCGCCGGTGATCTTGACAAGCCGTTCGCCACCAAGCAGGCACTGGCTGAATTGGAGGCGATGAGCGCGGCCACCGTGGACCGCTACCTCAAACCCGCCCGGGACAGAATGCGCATCAAGGGCATCTCGACGACGAAACCCTCACCGCTGCTGCGTAATTCGATCTCCATCCGCACCTGCGCTGATGAGGCTCCCGAGGTCCCGGGGGTGATCGAGGCCGACACCGTGGCGCACTGCGGCCCGACGTTGATCGGCGAGTTCGCCCGCACCCTGACGATGACCGACCTGGTGATCGGCTGGACCGAAAACGCCTCGATCCGCAACAACGCCTCGAAGTGGATCCTGGAGGGCATCGAGGAACTGCAGGAGCGCTTCCCGTTCGATCTGGTGATTTTCGATTCGGACTGCGGGTCTGAGTTCATCAATCACGAGGTCGCCGGCTGGCTGCAGGCCCACGACATCGCCCAGACTCGCTCGCGGCCGTACCAGAAGAACGACCAGGCCCATGTGGAGTCCAAGAACAATCATGTGGTGCGCAAACACGCGTTCTACTGGCGCTATGACACCCCGGCCGAGCTGGAGCTACTCAACCGGCTGTGGCCGTTGGTGTCGCTGCGCCTGAACTTCTTCACCCCGACCAAGAAGCCCGTCGGCTACACCACCACCGCCAACGGTCGCCGCAAGCGCATCTACGACAAGCCGGCCACCCCGTGGCAGCGCCTACAATCATCGGGTGTTCTTGATACACAACAACTCTCGAACGTGGCCGCCCGAATCGAGGGCATCAACCCGGCCGATCTGACCCGCCAGATCAACACCATCCAAATGCAGCTGCTGGACCTGGCCAAAGCCAAGACCGAGGCCCTGGCCGCCGCGCGCCACATCGACCTGCAAGCATTGCAACCGTCAATCAACCGATTGGCCGAGGCGAAGTAGTGCAAGCCCCCCACGCGCTCACTATGCGTGAGGCACCAGCCACCGCTTCGCGCTCACTTTTATGTGAGGCACCTCGGCAAACCCTCCGGCCGTGCTGTGGATCAACCGGGGACTGTTACTCCCGGACTCCAGCGAACTCCTTCGCCAGCGGTCATCTCAGTAACGGTAAATCCGTTCGCGGCCCCGTACTCCACCACTTCCGAGGGCAACCCCGACTTTGTGCTCAGTGCAATCAGTGCTGGGCCGGCCCCCGAGAGCGTCGCTGCCACGTTATGACGCCGCAACAGTCGCAAATATTCCGCCGAGGCAGGCATCGCCGCAGCACGCTGCGGTTGATGCAGCACGTCTTCGGTGGCCGCCATCAGCACATCCGGGCGTTCGGTCAGCGCTACCACCAGCAACGCGGCCCGGCTGATGTTGAACCTTGCGTCCTCGTGGCTGACCTGAGCAGGCAGCAGCACCCGGGTCTCCGAGGTCAACGAGCGCTCCTCGGGAATCGCGCAGTAAAGATGGATATCGGGGTGAAGCCGCAGCGGCACCGCCGAGTACTTCGGTCGATCAGCGGTGTGGTCAATCCACGACACCACCGCACCACCCAACACGGCAGCCGCGGCATTGTCGGGATGCCCCTCGAACTCCGAGGACAGCTGGATCAGCTGAGCATCGTTCAGCGGTTTCGAATCCGTCTGTGCGACAAGACCATTTACTGCTGCCAGGCCGCCCACCACCGCCGCCGCAGACGAGCCAAGACCGCGGGAATGCGGGATGACGTTGCGGCAGCGCACCACCAGGCCCGGAGCGCGAACTCCCACAGCCTGCAGCCCGTGCTCGACGGCGCGCACCACCAGATGCTCGGGACCCAGCGGTACCTGGTTGGCACCTTCGCCCTCGACCATCACGACCAAGCCGGAATTGGTTGTCTCCACAACGATCTCGTCGCAAAGACTCAATGCCAGGCCAATGCTGTCAAAGCCGGGGCCGAGGTTCGCGCTGGACGCCGACACCACGGCGCTCGCCACCAGCCCGGCAGGCAGCATCGGGGTCACCAACAGGCTTTCACTAGGCCGAAAGGGTGGCGACCCGCCGCGCCCGGCTCCACCGCGCTTGCGATCGCCACTAGGCCAGCCCCAACTGTTCGACGACGAGCACAGGATCGACAGGCAGCGCAGACACGCTTGGCATATCCCTCAGCGCCGTATCGGGATCCTTGAGACCATTGCCGGTCACCGTACACACCACCGTCGACCCACGGGCCACCCAACCGTCGGCAACGGCCTTGAGTAGGCCCGCGATGCTCGCCGCGGACGCGGGTTCGACGAAGACGCCTTCGGCCTCTGCCACCAGGTGGTAGGCGGCCAGGATCTCCTCGTCGGTGGCGGCCAAAAAGCGTCCCTTCGATTGCTGCTGCGCCTCGACAGCGGCCGTCCACGACGCCGGTGCGCCGATGCGGATTGCGGTTGCGATCGTCTCGGGGTGGCGGACCGGTTCGCCGAGTACCAACGGTGCCGCGCCGGCCGCTTGGGTGCCCAACATGCGGGGCAGCTTGTCGATTACGCCTTCATGGTGATACTCGGTGTAACCCTTCCAGTACGCGGTGATGTTTCCTGCGTTGCCTACCGGCAGAGCGTGCACATCCGGGGCCGTGCCCAGCGCGTCCACGATTTCGAACGCTGCTGTCTTCTGGCCCTCGATGCGCACCGGGTTGACCGAGTTGACCAACGAGATCGTCGGGAAGTCAGCGGCCATCTTGCGGGCCAGTTCGAGGCAGTCGTCGAAGTTGCCGTCGATCTGGATGATCTTGGCGCCGTGCATAACCGCCTGTGCCAGCTTGCCCAACGCGATCTTGCCCTGCGGTATCAACACCGCACAGGTGATGCCGGCGCGGGCGGCATATGCCGCCGCCGACGCCGAGGTATTTCCGGTCGATGCACACAACACGGCCTGCTGGCCGCGCGCCAGTGCGTCGGTGACCGCCATGGTCATGCCCCGGTCTTTGAAGGAGCCGGTGGGATTGAGGCCCTCGACCTTGAGGTGGACGGTGCAGCCGGTCTTTTCCGAGAGTCGCGTAGCGGCGATCAGCGGGGTACCGCCCTCAAGCAGGGTGACCGGTGTCCAGTCGTCGCCCACCGGTAACCGGTCGCGGTACGCCGCGATCACACCCGGCCAGGGTTGGTGGATGGCCGTCCGCGGGGCGCTCATAGGCTGGTCCCTTCCAGTCTCAGCACGCTTGTCACGCCCTGCACGACGTCCAAATCGGCGAGCGCATCGACGGTTTCGGAGAGCGCGGCGTCGGTGGCGCTGTGGGTGACCACGACGATACGGGCTCCCACTCGTCGCCCGCCCTCGTCCACCACGCCTTCCTGGCGGACCTCGGCGATGCTCACCTCGCGCTTGGCGAATTCTGCGGCCACTGAGGACAAGACGCCAGGCTTGTCGGCGACGTTCATGCTGACGTAATAGCGGGTGGAGATGAAACCCATTGGCGCAATGGGAAGTTGGGCGTACCTGGATTCTTTCGGCCCGCGGCTGCCCAGTACTCGGTTCCGGGCGGCCATCACCAAGTCACCGGTCACCGCGGACGCGGTCGGCGCGCCGCCGGCGCCCTGGCCGTAGAACATGAGCCGCCCCGCGGCCCTGGCCTCGACCACCACCGCGTTGAATGCTCCATTGACCGTGGCCAGCGGATGCGACAAGGGCACTAGCGCCGGATAGACGCGGGCCGAGACCCGTTCCTGACCATCGTCGCCTACGATGCGCTCGCAAATGGACAACAGTTTGATGGTGCAGCCCAAGGCCCGCGCGGACGCGAAGTCGGCCGGGGTGATCTTGGTGATGCCCTCGCGGTAGACGTCGTCGGCGGTCACCCGGGTGTGGAAGGCGATGGATGCCAGAATCGCAGCCTTGGCTGCGGCGTCATAGCCTTCGACGTCCGCGGTGGGATCGGCCTCGGCGTACCCCAGCGCGCTCGCCTCGGCCAGAGCGGTGCCGTAGTCGGCGCCGGTGCTGTCCATCGCGGAAAGGATGTAGTTGGTGGTGCCGTTGAAGATGCCGGCGACCCGCAACACCGTGTCGCCGGCCAGCGACTGAGTGAGCGGGCGGATAACCGGGATAGCACCTGCGACTGCCGCCTCGAAATACAAGTCGACATGCGCGCTTTCGGCTGCCTGCGCCAATTCTCCGGTGGAGGTGGACAATAGCGCTTTGTTCGCGGTGACGACGGACTTGCCGTGCTCGAGCGCGCACAGGATCGCCTTGCGGGACGGGTCTACCGGCCCCATCAATTCCACGACGATATCGACGTCTTTGCGCGAGACGAGTTCTTCGATGTTGTCGGTAAGCAGATCGATCGGAACACCGCGGTCGGCGGCGACGCGGCGCACTCCGATGCCGCGCAACACCAGGGGCGCGCCGACACGAGCCGCGAGGTCGTCAGCGCTGTCCTGGATGATTCGGACAACTTCGCTACCGACGTTGCCCAACCCGAGTACCGCTACGCCGACCGGCTTTTCGTCACGGGGCACAGTTCACCTCACTTCCAGACTCAGTAGATCGTCGACCGTCTCACGGCGCAGGATCAGACGGGCCCGTCCAGCACGCACGGCTACCACGGCGGGTCGGCCGATCATGTTGTAGCGGCTGGAGAGCGAATAGCAGTAAGCGCCCGTCGCGGCTACCCCAAGCAGGTCGCCGGGCCCCAGATCGTCAGGCACCCAGGCGTCACGCACGACGATATCACCGCTTTCGCAGTGCTTTCCGACGATGCGGGCCAGTGTCGCCGGTGCGTCGCTGACTCTCGATACGAGCCGGGCGTCGTACTGCGCGTCATAGAGCGCAGTGCGGATGTTGTCACTCATGCCGCCGTCGACGCTGACGTAACGGCGCTGGGCCGTAGTGCTCACGTCAACGTCCTTAACGGTGCCGACTTCATACAGCGTGATGGTGCCGGGTCCGGCGATGGCACGTCCGGGCTCCACCACCAGTCCCGGTGTCGGCAGCCCCACGGCTGCCGACTCGTTGCTCACGATCGCGCTCAGCTTGGCCGCCAGTTCGGCCACCGGCGGTGGGTCGTCGGTTGCCAGGTACGAAATACCCAGGCCACCGCCGAGATCCACGGTCGAGATCTGTCCGGTCTTGTCGACGCCGAACTCCTCGACAATCTCGTGGAGCAGCCCAATGACGCGGTGCGCGGCGAGTTCGAAGCCGTCGACATCGAAGATCTGCGAACCGATATGGCTGTGCAGCCCAACCAGTCGCAGGTGATCGGTGGCAAATACCCGTCGCACGGCAGCCATCGCCGCACCACTGGCCACCGACAGCCCAAACTTCTGGTCCTCGTGCGCGGTGGAGATGAACTCGTGCGTGTGCGCCTCGACACCGACGGTGAGACGAACGAAGACATCCTGGACGACGCCGGCCTCCCCCGCGATGGCATCGAGGCGCTCAATTTCGGTCATCGAGTCCAAAACGATGTGCCCCACACCGGCTTTGACCGCTGCGGTCAATTCCGCGACGGACTTATTGTTGCCGTGAAAGGTAATTCGCTCCGTCGGAAAGTCGGCGTGCATCGCGACGGCGAGCTCCCCGCCGGTGGCCACATCGAGCGACAGGCCTTCCTCGTCGACCCAGCGGGCGATCTCGCTGCACAAGAAGGCTTTGGCGGCGTAGTACACGTTGTGCCCGCCGCCGAAGGCAGACGCGATCTCTCCGCACCGAGAGCGAAAGTCGTCCTCGTCGATGACGAAAAGCGGAGTACCGTACTCCTGGGCAAGGTGGGTCACCGGGACGCCAGCGATGGCGGCCACACCGGTTTCGTCACGAAACATGTTGCGCGGCCATACATTTAGCGCCAACCGCAGCAGTTCTTCGGGAGATTGCGGTCGCGGCGGGCTACCCAGGTGACGGGTCTCTTCGGCGTGCCGAGGACCGGCGGGATGGACATTCACATTCGCTCCGGAGCGGTGACTCCGAGTATCGCCAGCCCGTTGGCGATGACCTGGCGGGTGGCCTGGCACAGCGCCAGGCGCGCAGTGTGCAGATCGGTGGGCTGCTCGTCACCCTGCGGCAACACCCGGCACGAGTCGTAGAACCGGTGGTAGTCGCCGGCGAGGTCCTCCAGGTGACGGCATACCCGGTGTGGTTCCCGCAGGGACGCCGCCGTTTCCAGCACCCGTGGGAATTCGCCGATGGTGCGCAGCAGCGCTCCCTCTTTGTCGTGGTTGAGCAGGTCGAGGTGACCGGTGTCGGGGATCAGGCCCAGTTCGGCGGCGCTGCGGGCCAGCGCCGATAGCCGCGCATGCGCGTATTGCACGTAATAGACCGGGTTTTCATTCGACGCCGAGGACCACAGCGCCAGGTCGATGTCGATCGGGGTGTCCACCGAGGAGCGGATCAGGCTGTAGCGTGCCGCATCGACACCGATCGCCTCGACCAAGTCGTCGAGCGTGATCACGGTTCCCGCGCGCTTGCTCATCCGGACCGGCTGGCCGTCGCGAACCAGATTGACCATCTGCCCGATGAGCACCTCGACGGTGGCGGGGTCATCGCCGAACGCGGCGGCCACGGCCTTCAGGCGGGCGATATATCCGTGGTGGTCGGCACCGAGCATGTAGATGCACAAGTCGAAGCCGCGTTGCCTCTTGTCCAGGTAATAGGCGATATCACCCGCGATATAAGCGGGCTTGCCGTCGCTCTTGATCACGACGCGGTCCTTGTCGTCACCAAAAGCACTGGTGCGCAACCAGGTTGCGCCGTCCTTTTCGTAGATGTTGCCGGTCTCTCGCAGCCTGGCGATGGCCTGGTCGACGCGGCCACCGGTGTGCATCGAGTCTTCGTGGGTGTAGATGTCGAAGTCGGTGCCGAATTCGTGCAACGACTCCTTGATGTGGGTGAACATCAAGTCGACACCGATGGCACGGAAGGTCTCGTGCATCTCGGGTTCGGGCAGGCTGAGCGCGTCGGGCGCCTGCTGCAACACCTGAGCGCCGATGTCGCTGATATAACTGCCGGCATAGCCGTCGTCAGGGGCCGGTTCGCCTTTGGCCGCGGCGATCAATGACTTAGCGAACCGGTCGATCTGGGCGCCGTGGTCGTTGAAATAGTATTCGCGCACCACGTCCGCGCCCTGTGTGGACAGCAACCGGCCCAGCGCGTCGCCGACGGCAGCCCAGCGGGTACCGCCGATGTGGATCGGTCCGGTCGGGTTGGCCGAGACGAACTCCAGGTTGATCTTGTGTCCGGCCAGCGCGTCGGAGTGACCGAAGTGGGCGCCGGCGTCAATGACGTTGTTGATGATCTTGGCTTGTGCCGATGTCTCAAGTCGCATGTTGATGAAGCCCGGTCCGGCCACCTCTGCGGAGGCGATGCCGCCGGCCTGCGCAAGCGCCTCGGCGAGCCATCCCGCCAGCGCGCGCGGGTTTGCGCCGACTTTTTTGCCGAGCTGTAGCGCCAGGTTGCTGGCGTAATCGCCGTGCTCGGGGTTGCGGGGCCGCTCCACGATGACCGTCTGGGGCAAAGCTGCAGCGTCCAGCCCGCGCTCGGCCAGCACCGCGGCGGCGGTGGTTTTGAGCAGCTCAGCGAGGTCGGCGGGGGTCACGAACGTCCATCCTATGGGCTGGGGTGCCCCCGCCCCGAATCCGTTGCGGTGCCAAAGCGGCCACCTCAATGCGTTAGGCTGTCGGGGCCCAATGGCGCAACAACTAAGTCGTAGCGCCCCCGTAGCTCAGGGGATAGAGCGTCTGCCTCCGGAGCAGAAGGCCGCAGGTTCGAATCCTGCCGGGGGCACCAGAGTTTACGCAGTTCAGAGGCTGTTTTCATCGGTAGCCCAGGCTACAGACATGGCAAGCGCCAAGCGGAGTCAGCAACCACAGCCGCCCAACCTGAACGATGCTGAACCGTGCGACCAGCGGCAGCGAAGATGCCCGGAGAATGCATGACGTTGCCACCCACCCCGGCAATGTCTGCCGGCTGACAATGCGGCGGCATGGTGGCCCATTTCGGATCACAGTTCCGGGGTGATCATGTCAGCTCGTTTCCCGACCGGACGTGGCATCGATAGCCCGGGAAGAGGCGAGGACAGCGCGGACGAGGTCGATGAACCGCGAACCTCCCAGTTGCGGCTGCAGGTGGCCAGCACCGCGGTAAGTCTCGGCGTCATCTACGGCTATGACTTGTCCAATAT
>CAVVCM010000010.1:0-379802 GCA_963746755.1 uncultured Actinomycetota bacterium
CTCCGAGCTGCACGGCCGCCGGTGCGTATCGAGGCCAGCGCGAATCGTTGCGCAAATCATCGGTCCGCACAATCGTTTCTTGAAGGGCGGCCTCAGCACAGGGGCCCTCGTCGAAATCCTGCTGCAGTTTGTCGAGCTGCGCAGCCAAGCTAGTTGTGTCGGCTAAAGATTCAAATTCTCCGCCCTTCTTCACCAGCAGCACGCCCGGGACGTCGGCTTGCGGTATTAGCTCCACCGCTGCGGCGGTCACTTCGGCCAGGACCCGCTCGAGCCGGCGAGGCGCGGCGAGCTCGCGTACCAGCTCAGCCATGCGCACAGCTAGCTCGTGTCGGGAACTCGGGTCAGAAATGTCCATGAGACGCCAATTGCTCGCGACTGATCGCTGATTCGACCTGCGGCCGCACCACTAGTCCAATTGCCTTGTCCTCGAGTTGGCATTGTGAAGCGAAGAGTTGCCTGCGGGTACCCGGGGCTGTGGCGTTGAAACAGGCTGCGCAGCAGGTGAAGTGCCTTAGTGCAGTTTCGGCAAGACGTTGGTGCGATAGAACTCGATGGCGGTAATGGGGTCATTCTGCGGGAAGTGCAGAAAGGGAATAGCGCCGGCGTCGAGAACCGCTTGGACGGCACGGATGTGGGGGGCCGGGTCGGTGCCGACGGTCCAGTTGGCGAGCACCTTGTCGATGGGGTTGGACTGGGCGGCGCGTTGGATTTCTACCGGATTGGGCTGGTCGACGGCCCCAGCGGTGAAGCGCCACAATTCGGCGGCGTGAGCGGCCTCGCTGTTGTCGCCGACGACCGCGAAAAGCTCGGCGCGTTTACCCAGGCTCGCGGGATCGCGCCCGGAAGCTTGGGCCCCGGCGTTGAACGCGGTGAGCAATTTCGGGTTCGTGACGTCGCGGGCTTGAGTGATCCAGCCGTCGCCGTATCGACCGGCCAATGTTGCGCTTTTGGGACCGCTGGCCGCCACGAAGATCGGGGGCGTTGTGGACGGAGTGTCATAAAGCTTCAAAGCGTCCGTCTGAAAATAACGGCCGGCAAACGACATTCGCGAACCGGTCCACAGCTGGCGGATCAGTCTGATGGCCTCGACCAGCCGGTCGTGGCGCTCGGTGTACTTACCGAACGCGTTGGTGGCCGCCTGCTCGTTGAGCCGCTCGCCGGTGCCAACTCCTAAGAACACCCGTCCGGGATTGAGTATCGCCAGTGAGGCGAACGCTTGCGCCACCACGGCCGGGTGATAGCGGTACGTGGGGCAGGTCACCCCGGTGCCAAACGAGATACGGCTGGTGCTGTTGCCCACCAGTGCCAGCGTCAGCCATGGAAACATCGAATGGCCCTCGTTGTCCTGCCATGGCTGGATGTGGTCGCTGGCCCACGCATACTGAAAACCAGCCTGTTCGGCCGCCTGGGCCTGCGCCACCAACCGATCGGTGCGGAACTGCTCGTGCGAGAGCACGACCCCTATACCCCTACCTGCCGGCGGTGGCCGACCGGCGGGCTTGATGTGGTCGGCGTCCGGTTGCCCGCAGCCCGCGGACGATCCGGCGGTGCTGAGCATGCTCGCACCGGCAGCCACCCGACCGAATGTTCGCCGCGAGATGCCGGTCACCGGATTAAAAATACCCGCACCGCTGCTGGCCACACCTTCAAACGGCGCCGCGGTTTATCGCCGGCGCAGGTGGGAATCGTGAACGAGATGGCCCGAGGTGATCATCCTCAGCGCACACCGCTTTACGGCGTGTACTTATTGTCAGGCGCGTTTCTCTCGTGCTGGCTAGCCTCATCGATCCACATCGTGTGGCTTTCGATCGCCATCTATATCCTGGCTGCCATCGCCGCCGCAGTCGGCTTCGTCATGACTTTCCGTGACTACTCGTTCTAGTTCGCCAGGGAGGCGGGACCGACGTGTGCCCGCCAGATCACCCACTAGCCTGACGTAGGTGAGTCCGCAGGCGCGCCCAGCGCGGAAGACCGATATCCGCGAGCTGGCACTAACCATGAGCCGGGCCTTTTACGACGATCCGGTCATGGCTTGGGTGCTTCCTGACGACAACGCGCGGCCTGCGCAGCTGGTCCGGATGTTTGCGGCGATGACGCGCCACCATCATCTGGCCGGCGGCGGCGTGGAGGTGGCCTGCGACGGGCCGGGCATCGGCGCGGCGGCAATGTGGGATCCGCCGAATCGGTGGCAGCATACGGGCCGAGAGCAGCTCGCGATGATGCCGAACTTCATCCGAGTGTTCGGCATGCGTTCCGCTAAAGCACGTGCGGTGCTTGATATCATGAAGCGCGCACATCCCGAAGAACCGCATTGGTACTTGGCTGCGATTGGCAGTGATCCCACCGTGCGCGGCAAAGGCTTTGGGCAGGCCCTGATGCGTTCACGGCTGGACCGTTGCGATGCCGAGTACTGTCCGGCCTATCTCGAGTCGACTAAACCTGAAAATGTACCGTATTACCAGCGTTTCGGCTTCACGGTCACCCGTGAGATCGTGTTGCCCGATGGTGGCCCCACCATGTGGGCCATGTGGCGGGCGCCGCGGTAATACGCGGTTACCCGCGACCGCGCGCCCATGGCCGGAGTGCGTTTAGCCGCCCAAGGCGGCGGGCAACCGTTTTCTCATGAGCAATAACCCCCAAGCCGACGAGCTGGTGGATACCGCGGATCTCCCCGAGGAGGGCGGTCCGGGCGACACCTTGAACGCGAGCGAAGGTACCGACTCCGATGAGCTGCGCAACGACGACGGCGACATCGTTGTCGACCCTCCTGAGGGCTGGAGCGAAGCCGACTGGTTCGGAATGACGGCGCGCGAAGAGCGAGACGGCGAATCCCTCGACGATCGACTGGCCGCCGAGGAGCCGGACGTATCCGGGGATGCGATCGAGGCACTCGATGATGGTGGTCCGCGGCGCGCTCATCGGGGCCAGATCGACGACGCCCCCCGAAGACGGCGAGTCGCTCTACGACGTTGTCGACGAGTAATTAGTGCTCGCCTGTTCACTGCAGCCGCAGCGACAGCTCAGGGGCTGCTTTTCCAGCCGGCGATGCCGATGGCAATCATCCGCAACTGCTTGACGGCGATCCGCCGGATGTCTTCCAGCGCCGCAGCGCTCTGCGCGTCTTCGATCGCCTCCGCGATAACGATCATCGAGTTGACGAATAGGGTCGCCAGCACGTTGAGATCCTCGGTGGTCCACTCGTGGAGTCCCGGGAAGCGCGCCAGGTCGGTGGCCAGCTCGGAGGTAATCAGCCGGATCTCGGTGCGGATGGCATAGCGCAGCACGCTCAGCCCGCTGTTGCGCTCGCGGGCGATGAGACGCCAGTGCTCCCGTCTTTCGGCGACACTGGCGACCAAGATCTCGACGGATGACTCGATCACCCGGTTCGGGTCGAGCTTGCCGGCACGCGCCTCGCGCAGGGTGTCGCGCAAGCTTCGAAACGACTCGTCTATCAAGACCAGTCCGAGGGCCTCCATCGACTCGAAATGACGGTAGAACGCCGCCGGCACGATATCGGCTTCCCGGGTCACCTCGCGCAGGCTCAGGCTGGAAAAGCTGCGGTCCTGCAGGAGCTTGAGTGCCGCGGCGATGATGGCGCGGCGCGTCGCCTCTTTGCGCTCCGCGCGTGACGGGCTTTCCCGTGAGCGCTTCCGACCAGAGCCGCGCGTCCGTGAGCTAGGAGTACGGATGTTCACTGTGTGAACCCTACCACAAACGTGCAGTAAACCCTTGACGACTGGGGCATGGTGGCCACAGGGTGTACATATGTTCACTCAAACTGCACAAACTTCTGGTCGGGCCCTCGCTCGAACTTTTCGGAAGCGAGTGTTGGGTTCAGACCTGGTAGACCTGCTCACCGGTCCGCACGGCGTCGACCGTTACGCCGAGCTGGTGGCGCCCACTTGGACGCTGGGCGAAGCCCGCGCCAAGGTGATCGACGTGCGCCGGACCACTCCGCGCAGCGTCACTCTCACGCTCGCTCCCAACGAGAGCTTCACGTCCACCTACACCGTCAAAGCCGGTCAGTACGTCAACCTCACAGTCGAGATTGACGGCCGTCGGCACACCCGCTGCTATTCGCCGGCAAACGCCGAGGGGACCGCCAACCTCGAGTTGACGATCGGCCAGCACGAGGGTGGGCTGGTCTCGAACTATCTGTACGAGCGGGCCCGCCGGGGCATGCTTGTCGGCTTGGCGGGTGTCGGCGGCGACTTTGTGTTGCCGACCCAACGACCGGGGCGGATTCTCTTCGTCTCCGGGGGAAGCGGCATCACGCCGGTCATGGCGATGCTGCGCACACTGGTCGCCGAGGATCATCAGGGCGAAATTGCGTTCGTCCATTACGCACGCACTGCCATCGACGCGTGCTACCGCGATGAGCTGGCCGCGATGCCTGGCATACGGGTGTTACACGGTTACACCCGATCGGATGCCGGTGACCTCGTCGGCCGCTTCGGCCCGGAGCACCTGGCCGTCGCGATGCCCTCACCCGATGTGGTGTTCGTCTGCGGACCCACGCCTTTGGTCGATGCCGTCCGAACGCACTGCGACAACGTATACACCGAGAGCTTCGTGCCGCCGGTGTTCGAAGCACCGGCGAATCCGTCAGGCGGGCGAATCACGTTCTCCGACAGCGGTCTTGATGCCGTCGATGACGGCCGCTCGCTGTTAGAACAGGCGGAATCAGCTGGCCTGTCGCCACAAAACGGTTGCCGGATGGGCATCTGCCATACCTGCACACGACGCAAGACCGCCGGCACCGTCCGCAACCTTGTCACCGGTGCGGTCTCAACCGTCCCCGACGAGGACGTGCAGATCTGCGTGTCCGTCCCGGTCGGCGACGTCGATCTGTCGCTTTAGCAGCCCGTGGCGATCGCCAGCGTCGGCGAAGCCGGGCGCAGCGGGTCGCCACCAACAACGTAAGACCTTGGGAGGAAAAGTCATGTCACAGAACAAGATCACCCTGACCCGCGAGCAGGCCGACGCATTCGGCCGCGAGCTCGACGCCATCAAAGAACGCGAGACGGCAGACCTCGGCGAAAAAGACGCCGACTACATCCGCCGCGTCATCAAGGCCCAGCGTGCGCTGGAAGTCGGCGGACGCGCGCTGTTGTTCCTGCCCCCGGCCTGGTTGGTGGGCACCGCGATGCTGGGCCTGTCGAAAATCCTGGACAACATGGAGATCGGCCACAACATCATGCACGGCCAGTACGACTGGATGCGTGACCCGGCGATCTCCGGCCGCGCCTTCGAGTGGGACACGGCTTGCCCAGCCGATCAATGGCGGCATTCACACAACTACATGCATCACACCCACACCAACATCGTGGGGATGGACCGCGACATCGGTTATGGCATCCTGCGGATGAGCGAAGACCAGCCCTGGGAGCCGTACTTCATCGGCAACCCGCTCTACGCGTTCTTGCTGATGGTGTTGTTCCAGTACGGCGTCGCGCTGCACGAACTGGAAACCGAGCGCATTCGCTCCGGCGAAATTCGGCTTGCCGATAAGCGCGAGGTTCTTCAGGCCATCTGGAAAAAGACACGCCGCCAGACGCTCAAGGACTACGTCGCCTTCCCGTTGCTGGCCGGGCCGTTCGCGCCGCTCGTCTTCGCGGGCAACCTGTCGGCCAATCTGATGCGCAACGTGTGGTCGTACATGATCATCTTCTGCGGCCACTTCCCGGACGGCACGCAGGAATTCACCGCCGAAGAGACCAAGGACGAGTCCCGCGGCATGTGGTACTTCCGCCAAGTCCTCGGTTCGGCGAATCTGACCGGAGGCAAGCTCTTCCACCTGCTGTCCGGCAACCTGTCGCACCAGATCGAGCACCACCTGTTTCCGGACATGCCGGCCCGTCGCTATTCCGAGATCGCGCCCGAGGTGCAAGAGATCTGCGAACGCTACGGCATCCCCTACAACCGCGGCCCGCTGCTGCAACAGTTCGGCACCGTCGTTCGCAAGATCGTTAAGCTGACCTTCCCGGATTCAGTGCTGCGGAAGGTTACGGCCGACAAGCCGGCCGATCAAGTGCCCGCCGCCGCCTGACTAATCGCCTACGTCCCCTGCCCGCCCGAGCATCGTCTCGGCCACGGGCGGGGGACAATGGGTTCCGTGGAATGGACCGGCGCACGCTATGCGGACAAACCAACGGTGGAAGCCTCGACGTGGATCGACGCCGATCCAGCCCGGGTATGGAGTCTGGTCTCCGATATCAAGCTGATGCCGACCCTGAGCAATGAGCTGCAAGCGGTGGAGTGGGCCGGCGATGCCGATGGTCCCCGAGTCGGCGCTCGTTTCATCGGCCACAATGAACACCAAGCGTTCGGACAATGGAGCACCACCTCCCAGATCGTCACGTGTGAGGCGCCACGTGAATTTGCCTGGGCAGTGGGTGAACCCGACAATCCCGCGGCAACCTGGCGATTCCGGCTGACACCCCGCGACGGTGGTACCGCCTTGACCTACTGGATGCAGATGGGGCCGGGACGCTCAGGGTTGTCGATGGCCATCGAGTCGATGCCAGACAAGGAAGAGAAGATCGTATTCGTGCGGCTGCGCGAGTTCGAGACCGCGATCGGTAAGACCCTGGGGGCGATCAAAAGGCTGGCCGAACACGGGGTGCGTTGATGCGGACCGCGACAACGGTCGAGTTGTCCGGTGCCGCTCACCAAGTCACCGAGGTCGTGGCGTTCGTCGTCGAGGCGGAGAAGTTGGGTCTCGATGTGTGTTGGGTCGCCGAGGCATGGGGCTCGGATGCGCCATCGGCACTCGGTTACCTTGCGGCCCGGACAGAGCGGATGCTGCTCGGTTCCGGCATCCTTCAGGTCGGGGTCCGCTCGCCCGTCATGGTCGCCCAGACCGCGATCACGCTGTCCAACCTGTCGAACGGGCGGTTTCTGCTCGGCCTGGGCGCCTCCGGCCCACAGGTGATCGAGGGTCTGCATGGTGTCTCGTTCAGCCGACCGCTGGCCCGCATCTCCGAAACCGTCGACATCGTCCGGCAAGTGTTCGCCGGGGGCAAAGTCTCGCACTCCGGCAGGGAATTTCAGATTCCACGACCGGGCGGTGAAGGGATGCCGATGCGGTTGTCGACTCGGCCCGAGCACGCCATTCCGATCTACCTGGCCGCGTTGTCACCGGCGATGCTGCGGTTGACCGGACGGATCGCCGACGGCTGGCTGGGCACCAGCTTCGTCCCCGAAGGCGCCGGCGACGCCTACTTCTCCCACCTCGATGACGGGCTGGCGTCCGCCGGTCGCACCCGCGCCGATATCGACATCTGTCAGGGCGCCGAAGTCGCCTTCGCCTCGGACGACGACGAACTGCGCGGGATGGTCGCGGCTCGCAAGAAGGAGCTCGCGTTCAGCCTCGGCGGCATGGGGTCGTCGAGCACGAATTACTACAACCGGGCCTACAGCAGACAAGGCTGGGCCGACGTCGCCGCCGAGGTGCGCAAGCGCTGGCAGCGGGGCGACCGCGACGGCGCGGCCACACTGGTCACCGACGAAATGGTGCTGGCGACCACGCTCATCGGTACCGAGGAGATGGTCCGCGCACGGCTTGCGGTGTGGCGAGACGCGGGCGTGAACACCGTACGGCTGTATCCGGCCGGCGGCACACTCGATGCCAAGCTGCGCACGCTGGGCCGGGCCATCGAGCTGGTCGGCGAGATCGGGGCTCAGTGACGAATACGCCAGTAGGGCAAGGGAATCAGCAGTCCGGTCGCAGAATCCGCATCGCAGATGTCCAGGCGCAGCAGGTTTTCGACGGTACGGCCGGGTGTCGGCGCGGGGAGGGCAGCGCTCCAGCTCCATGAGTGCGGCGAGGCTTGGGCGGTCGTCGCGTGCACCCGACATGACGTCCGAGAACGTCTTCGTCACGCCGGCGGGTTCCAGGGCGGTGTTCTGCTGATCGAGCGTCTGGGACGCCGTGCGATGCGCGTGTAGCCGACGCGGGCACACTGCCGGGGCGGTATGCACTGGCGTCGCGGTATTGCACTCGAAGTGCTTAAACTCGCAGGTGAGACAGCTATTTCTGAGACGGAGTTCTGAGACATCACGACCCGGACAGTCGGGCGGTTCCGGCAGCCGGTGTGCTTGTGTCGCATATGTGGTCTGATTTGAGACGATCTCGGCGAGTAGATCAGAGGTTCTTGAGCGCTAGCCAATCGCTGATGCGGTCGGCAGCTTCACGCCAACTGGGTTCGAGCATCATGTTATGGCCCATATTCGGGAAGAACTCAGCAGTGGTCCGGTAAGTCCGCGCCGTAGCAGACACCTCCCGGTTGGTTCGCATCCCGTCGTCTTCGGCACCGAGAACAAGCAACGGCATAGGGGGAGCATCGGGAAAGCGGATCATCATCATCTGATCCAGCCCAGCGCGGGCGCTCTCGTTCTCCACACGGGCCGCGCACGACTCGACAATAGGTTCGGGGGTTCTCGCGCAGAACAGGTACTCACGGGCCATGGCCGGGGTGTTGACGAGATCGGCTGACTTGCCAGATGTGGTGGCGCGCAGGAAGAGCCATGGATGCCGACGGAACATCCGCATCACACTTCGTCGCACGCCCTGCGGCGTAGCAGGTGCCATCATCGATGCCACCCTGGCTGATGCACTAGGTGATCAGGGCGAGATATCGAAATAGACTGTGTAGCAAGTATGTCAAGCAATAGAGAAACGAATACGACAACTGGGCGGCACGACGCCTGGATGATTCATGCTGGACTAACTGTTACTGGATGACTAGTTCTTCCGGATGCATCAGGGCTCGACGGCCGAGCCGGTCCTGGGCGCCTGGGGGATCACTACCGATGGCAAGCCAGTCTTCGTGTGCCAGGCTACAGGCACCGGGGAGTAGATCTACGCCTGGGCTGATATCCTGACAGATCTGCGCGACCGGGGCTTGACGTATCCGCTGCTGCTCGTCTCAGATGGCGAGAGCGGCGTGATTGCCGCCATAGAGCAGGTAATCCCGTAAGCACTGTGGCAACTATGTCTGATCCACAGGGTACGCAACGTCTTGGCCAAGATCCAGGAAGGGATACAAGCAGAGATCTGCGACGGCTACTGGGCCTGCTTTGACACCAATGAACTGGGACCGCAGCTCGGACACCGTACGTCTCAAGGTACTTCTGGACTACAAAACAGCCCATGGAATGTCCGATCAGCACTGGTTCGGAACCTAATTGCTCGGCTGCACAACGTACATCGTCCACGTAATCGGCTATAGAACACGAGTTCAAGGGCTGGGATAGGGCGCTCGCACCATGACCGCGCAGGCTGAGCGCAACGGCTCGATAACCTTTGTCGGCAAAGAAGTCGAGGAAGTTCTCATTCCAACACCAGGCAGCGTGGTAGCCCCCATGGACAAAGAGCAGTGGAGCAGGGTGCGCGCCGGTGGCAGACCCCTTATCGATGATCTCAAGCACAGGTGCCCGCACTCGACGGTTGAAGCACGATCCGCGCAGCGTGCTGCCGAGCCTTCTGTGGCCGCTCGGTCACGGCATCCCGCATCCAGCCGCCGTTGGAACCGCCGTGTACAAGCAGGTAGGCGCTCATAGCGAAAGTCTGCGCTCAGGAGGCATTAGCTGCATCGGTAATCGACTCCCATTGCGGATAGGACATTCACGAGTCGACGAAGTCGACTATCAGGGCTACACGTACAGCTGACATCGATCAACGAGAATCTCTGCCAGCCGTTCCGGTTCGCTGACCATGAGGCAGTGACAGGTGTCGATCTCAGTAAGCGTCTGCACACCGCCGAGCGCTTCGATGTATTTGCGCTGCAGCTTCGGCGCGAGGGCACGATCCCGCAGGGTCAGAATCCATGTGCGCGGAATGTCGTCAGGCATTCCCCGCCGAGACACCTTCTCCGTGAGGATGCGAAGTGATTCCGCGTAGAGCTTGCCGGTAATGAATCGGCGGCGATGCGAAGGAACTCCGTTCAAGTACGCGAATCTCGCCATCCACTTCGGCGTTTCCGTCGGAACGTTTTTCTTCGCGACGCGCCGGGCGACTGTCCTGACTAGCCACGGTGAGCTTTCCACGATGGACGTGCCTTCGGGCGGAAGAAAGGCGGCGGCGAAGATCATTTCACGCACCCGCGCCGCTCCAAGCTTGGTGACCACTCCTGGCAGCGTCATACCTCCCATCGAATGACCAACGATAACGATGTCTTCCACCCCGGCGCTCTCGATGTCGCCGACGAGCGAGTCGACATAGTCGGCGGTGGTCATCTTCGTCAGGTCCCCCGGCTTGTTCCGCCGTCCCGGCATGTCGAGGGCAACCACGGTTAACTCCGGTGCCAACTGGTGGATCTCCTCGACGGTCAGCTCCCACGAATCGGCGGCGAATCCGCCCCCGTGCACAAGAACTAAGGCGGGCAGTGCCATGGCAAGGCCTCCTTTGACGCCGTGCGCGCCAAACCGAATAGTAAAGCCAGGCACCCTGCAGGGTCGCAGCGTTCGCGAAGAATACGACACCGAGTTTCGAGATGCTCGTATGTCGTCTATTTCGAGACCGCGTTGAGTTCTGCTCGGGCCTGGTCGATTTGGTCGTATGCGTAGGTCGCCATCGCGGTGGTCGTCATCATCGCGCCGTTGCGGGCGAGCGATTCATGTTTCTGCTCGCCAAGGACCTCGCGTAAGTGTGCGATTGCGGTGTTGATCTCCGGGATCCACGCTTTGGTAATAGGACTGAACGCATAGCCCGCGATGGTTGCGGCCGGTTCACTGCGTCCGAGCCGGTCGAGAAACGCGGCGAGAACGGCAAGCGGGACTCGCATGATGGTGCTGTTGCCCGAGTCGTGATAGTTGCGAATGGCGAGAGCTAGGTAATCGAGTGCAGCCGGAGGGCCGTCGTGTCGAGCTTCGAGACGACCGAGGATATTCGCCAGGTGGGTTTCGTTATAGCGGTTGCCGCTGTCTTGAGCGATCGCCAGACCCCAGCGCATAGCATCACGCGCGCGGAGGGGATCGACGTCTATGCACGCGATCCCGTAGGTCAGCAACACGAATGAGAGCGCCCACGGGTTTGCGATGGCATTAGCGGCGTCGATGAGGTCCTTCGCGACGGCGATCGCCTCCGCGTGGGAACCTGTCATCATCAGTCCGAAGACAAGTCCTGCCCTTATGTTTGCGTACGGGTCCGGACCGCGTGCAAGCAGGAACCGACTCCATTCGACGCTCCGTTCGGCTTGGCCGGTGAAGTTGTACACACCTCCAAGCCAGCTTTCGAAGCCGAACAGCACCCCGTCGGGGCTGCTGGCGACAACGATTTGGCCAGCGTCGCAGTACCGGACGGCCTCCTCAAGCCTGCCCACCAGATAGCAAAATGACGCCATTGTGTACAGGACGGCGAGCCGGGGATGGTCGCCTGCTTGGGTGGGCTCGATCAGCTCTTCGGTCCATGCGATGGGCTCGTAATTCTCGACCATTACGCCAAGCAACGTCGCGCACGTGGCGATGGGGGCGGCCGAGTCGAGGTCTCCCTGTTCGACGGCCCACCGAAACGCGGCGCGCAGATTGGCCAGTTCGGTGGCGAACCAGGTGTAGGCCTCCCGTTGCCGGGGGCTGTCCCAGAGGGGCAGGATGTCGGCTTCGCGCCCGGCGAAGTACCGGGCATGCGCGGTTCGAACCTCAGCCGCCTCACCCCTGGCCATGAGTTGTTCCTCGGCGAATTGTCGGATCGTTTCCAGCATCGAAAACCGGGTCCGCCCCGATGACCGGTCGGCGACCAGCAGCGACTTGTGCACCAGCGCGTCGAGCAGATCCAGGACGGCGTAGTCGTCGCCGTCATCGAATCCGGCCACGGCGCATGCACTTTGGAGATCGAAGCCACCGGCGAACACCGAACACCGATCCAGCAGCGCTTTCTCCGTATCGTCGAGGAGGTCGTAGGACCACGCCACCGCGTGGCGCAGGGTTTGGTGGCGTGACAGGCCGCGCCGCGAGCCCACCAGCAGCCGGAAACGCTGATCGAGACGGTCTCGCACCTCGCTGGCGGTCATCGACGCCATCCGCGAAGCCGCCAGCTCGATGGCTAACGGGATGCCGTCGAGTCTGCGGCAGATCTCCACCACCGCGGCCGCCTCGCCGGGCTGGGCCAGCGAGAAGTCCGATACGACACTTTGGGCACGGTCGACGAAAAGGGCCACGGCGGCGGATTCGGTTCCGGAGTTGACGTCGAGCGACGGGACACGCCATAACTGTTCTTCGCTGGCCCCCAATCCTTCGCGGCTGGTCGCGAGAATCGTTACGGTCGACGAGGCGGCGAGGATCGCCTCGACCAGATCCGCGACACTGTCGACAACGTGCTCGCAATTGTCGAACACCAGCAGCCGCGACCGGCCCTCCAAGGCGGAGGCCACCGAGTCGGTCACTGTCTTGCCCGGTTGCTGGGTGATGCCCAATACCGCCGCGACGGCGTCAGGTACCGCAACGGGGTCGGTGACCGCGGCCAGCTCGAAAAACCAAACCCCGTCGGGAAACTCACCGGCCAGCCGCGCCGCGACTTCCAACGCGAGGCGGGTCTTGCCGACCCCGCCCACCCCAGTCAGCGTCACCAACCGATGAGCCTTCACCACGGCTTGCAGCTCGACGACTTCGGACTCGCGCCCGATGAAGCTCGTGGTCGCAGCTCTCAGGTTCCCCGGACTCACATCCAGCGCCCGCAGGGCAGGGAACTCCGTGTGTAACCCTGCTGCTCGTACCTGGAACACCCCGACCGGGGTCGGTAGATCCCGCAACCGTCGCGGCCCCAGATCGAGTAGGTCAACCCCGGTGAGCAGGCCTGCCGTCGAATCCGCGAGCAGGATTTGACCGCCGTGCCCGGCGGCCATCACCCGCGCCGCGCGATTGAGCACCGCCCCGAAGTAGTCCGCCCCACGCAACTCCGCTTCGCCGGTCGCAATCCCCATCCGCACTGGCAACTGCAGTGCCCGCTGGGCGGCCACAGCGGCATGCACCGCGGACCTCGGGGACGAGAACGCGGCGCATACCCCGTCGCCGGTGTGCTTGAACAACCAGCCCCCGTGCGCCTCGATCGCCGACCGCAACACCTCGTCATGGGCGGCCAGCGCCGCCCGCATGCCATCGGCGTCGGTCTCCCACCGACGGGTCGAACCCTCCACATCGGTCAACAGAAACGTCACCACCCCCGAAGGAGCAGCCGCCGTCACGGCATTGCCTCGGCCCACGCGATATGCCCCTCGAGGCCGAGCGACGTCCCCATGCCGCGGTAGCGCTCCTTGAGCTCGCGGTAGGCCTCGTCGTCGCCGTGGGCACGGGCCAGCAGCGCCCGCAACCGCAGCAGCCAGATATCTCGTATCACCAGCCCGTCATCGGCTGGCGCGGCCGCTAACCGCTCGATCGCAGCCTCGGCTTCGACTAGGTAATCGTCGGACCCACGGTCGAGCAGTGTCTCCACCAGAACACCGGTCGCAGGAACGCCCCACGCCAGCAGCTGTCCCCCGCGGAACAGATGGTCAACGGCGGCGCGCCCGAGCGGTATGGCGCCATCGCGATCTTCACGCCGAGCCCTCTCACGTGCCAAGTAGAGATTGATCATTGGTACCTCGGCTAGGTTGTGCCCCTGGCGCAGGAACACCTCGGCGACCTCGGCCAGGAGCTTGTGTCCGCGGTCACGCTCCGCATCTGTGTGGCGGTGTACCAGCGCCATGCCCATCGTCGCCCGGGCATTCGACACCGCGAGATCATCGCCGGATCGTTCGGCGATCTGTACGGCATCCTCGATCTCGCGCACCGCGGAATCGTCGGGCCGCAGCGAGCCAGTCGCTATTCCCGGGAAATAGGCGTAGGCGACGACCATGGCGTAGGACAGGGGGTCGACGCTGCGAGCCATGGCCAGGCCCCGCCGCAGGTCGTCGCGCCATCCAGGACGACCCAGGAAATACCGGCCAATACCGCGCATGGTGAAGGCGAGCGCTAATGGAGACCCGATAATGAAGTTGCCTTTCGACGGGTCACCGTTGGCCAGGTCGATGACCCTTTGTGACCACCGCTCCACGTCATTGGCCTCGATGCGTTCAGCCTTGGCGTAGATCGCCGGCACGGACAGCCCCACGGTGAAGGTCGCATCGCCGATCGACTCGATGAGGGTCCAGGCTTCCGATGCCAGCTGCGACGCCTCACGCATCCGGTCCCGATACGCGTGATCCATCACCAGCCCTGCCATGGCGATGGCCAGTGAGGCCTTGTCCCCGGCGGCGGCGCACAACTCCCGCAGTTCATCAAAGCGGTCACCGGCAACATTCACGTGGACTCGCCAGGCGATCCCGCACAACATGGTCCGAGGAGCGATGCGCAGGGCGGCTCGGTTGGGGTCCTCGGCGGGTAATGCGTCGGCGATCGTTTGGGCGCGCTCCCAACTTTGTCGCGCCGCGGTGATGTCGCGGTTGGTCGCCCACGTAGCCGCTCGCATGTGCCAGCCGTAGGCGGCGTGCCCATCACCGGCGGCCTCTTGATGTTCAGCGATCAAGGCGGCATTTTCATCAGCCGCTGCCGGGTCAAGTGATTCGATCGCGGCGGCCAGCCGCATGTGCAACTCGGCGCGATCCGATTTCAGCTGCGATTCGTAAGCGACTGCGCGAACCAGCGGGTGGTGGAACACATACTCGGGTCGGCGGGTGAATTTCACCTGATCGATGAACTGACCTACTACCAGCTCGTCAACGGCGGGTTCGACACCGAGTTGGGTTAGCAGGTCCAGACTGAACCGCGACCCGATGACCGCCGCTGCGCTCAGGGTGCGCTTGGCCGCCGAGTCGAGCCGGTCGATGCGTGCGGCGATGGTCGCTTGCAGCGTCGCAGGGACATTCACCTCGGCAGCCTCTGCCGTCGACACGTATGCGCCCGGCTCCCCGCGCAGCACATCACGTTCGGCGAGTTCCCGCACGATCTCCTCGGCGAAGAATGGGTTCCCGGCGGCTCGTTCGGCGATGGTCTGGCCCAGCGCGCCGACAGTGGGGTGCGGCCCGAGCAGCTCGGTGGTGAGTGCGGCAGACTCCGAATCGCTCAGCGGCGCAAGGGCTACCGTTTGGGCACCAGTCAACTGGGTCAATGGACCGCGATATTCGGGTCGATAGGTCAGCAGCATCAGCGAAGGCGTCTGAGCGACCACCGTGAGGAAGTCGGCCAGCATCGACTCGCTGACCTCATCAATCCAATGAGCGTCCTCAACGACATAGACCGTTGGGGCTTCGCGGGCCAACGAGGCGGCATTCACCAGCGCGGTCAACCTTCGGCGACGTGCATCGGGATCAATTGCCGGTAAAGGAGTATTCGGGTCGGCGATGCCTAGCAGATCATCGAAGAGCACAAAATCCTCGGGGTCTGCATCCGGCACCCGCTCGCGCACGCGGTCGCGGGCCTCCTGCCCGCCAAGACCCTCGACACCAAAGGCCGCGCGCAACAGCCGGGCGACAGCGTGGAACGGAACGTCAGTGGTATGGGACTCACAGAAGGTGGTGAACACCTCCACGCCACGGTGGCCCGCCATCGCCGCCACCTCCCGCACCAGACGGCTCTTGCCGATGCCAGGCGACCCCACCAGACCCACCACCGCGCCATGCCCGTCGATTGCACGCTCCAACAAACCCTCGACCGCGGACATCTCCCAGCGCCGACCAACAAGATTCGACTCAGCACGCCGGGCAGCGCGATGCCCGTCGCTCATGCCCAGCAGCCGACGCGCGGGCACTGGCACGTCGGCACCCTTGATCTGAACCAGCTCGGCTTCACCGAGGGTGGCAGCGCCCTCAACGAGTCGCGCGGTCGACGCGCTGAGCATCACCCCACCCGGCGGCGCGACCGACTCCATCCGCTGAGCCATACCGACCTGCTCACCGACCGCGGTGTAACCCAGTGCACCCGTGCCGATTTCACCGGCGATCACCTCACCGGAGTTCAGTCCCACCCGCAGCTGCAGCTCCACGTCGTCGCGGGCGTGGACGGCGACGGCAAGCCGCTTCGTCTCCTCCTGAACCCCCAACGCCGCTAAGCAGGCACGAACAGCGTGGTCCTCCAACGCCACCGGCGCACCGAACACCGCCATGATCCCGTCACCGGTGAACTTGTCCACCGTGCCGCCGAAACGCTGCACTTCCGCCGAGGCGTGGTCGGCGAGGTCGGCCATGATTTCGCGAAGGCGCTCCGCGCCCACGGTCGAGGCGATGTCCATCGAGTGGACCACATCAGCGAACAGAACCGTGACCTGCTTGTACTCCGCCGATCGGCTGACCTGTGTGACCGGTGCACCGCACTCGTTACAGAACTTGGATTTCAGCGGCAGTTCCATGCCACACGAAGCACACGCCAGTCCCGCTGCTGTCAGGGCACGGCGAGCGTCGTCCACGCCAATATCGTGTCACTGCTGGTCAACGATGTCCGTCATATCGCCGTGCCAACTAAGAGACGACTGAGACGAAGTTTCGAGACTCTCGTATGTCGTCTGTTTCGAGACAGCAAACAATAGGGAACCGGCACTTGGTCGCCGATGGAGTAGGTGCGGTCGGGGACAGCTGGTCCGGCTGGAGCCATTGCGGTGAGTGCGACCTTCCTCGAAAATCGAAGCACCATGCCTGCATATCTGCACCGAAGAGCGACCGGCCTGGTGGCCGTTGCCATGTCACTCGGGCCAACGGCAGGCCGGTCCACCAGGGTGCAGATACGTCGACTCCACCCGCCAACACCTACACCAAAGGTAAGAGTGGCAACCACCCACTCCGTCTGCCTGACTGCGGACTGCGTCATCCAGAATGCGTTGGAGGCGGGGCTGCTGCACAGACAGCTGAGCATCATGACCGGGCCTGTCTCCTCCGTCAGTTCGGTTTCGCCCATTCGGCGACAGGACGCCAGGTCTGCTCGTTTCCGGGATCCGGCGCCCACGTGATCGTCGCGAGAATGTCCTTGAGGTTGGCTTTGGGCGGAGTCGGGGACTGCCCATACGGGACGCTCAGGTCGAACACCACGAGCATGCCTGGTTGGACCTGCACGGCGGCACTGTTTCCGTCCGCTTCGTAGATGCCATCTCGGCCACCGATCTGCGTGGGCGCCGAGTTCTGCTCCTGGATAAGCCCGGAGTAGCCGTCGGCGGGCCAGATCTGTACGCGCATGTAGCCCGTCTGGCGTTGGCAGTCGGGAGTGCCGCCGAGGTCGGTCCCCCCGCACGCAGCGAATTCCAGTGTGGTGCCGTAGCCGCCGCGATCGACGGTGATTTCCGCCAACGGCATCGGCGCGGGTACGTCCGGAATGCTCAGCGGAACACGGATTGCAGTGAGACCCGTGGGACGGAGGGCGCGGGCGAGTTCCAACATGCGATCGCGTTCACTGGTGATGGTCGTCCTGCCGCGCACGGTCGCCCACGTATTGTCCGCATACTGCCAGGCGAGTACTGCATCGTCGGAATCCTGGGACGCACGGAAGAATCCGTCGTTGTCGGCGTTCACGGTCACTGGCTCGGCAGCCCTCGCCTCAGTCGGATCGAACTTGCCGCGGCCATAGACGGTCAAGAACGCAGTCGGCGGATCGACGCCGCAGCCGTTGCAGCGCCGCGGCGGCTCGTTCTCATCGACCGGCCGGAGGCCGAACTGCTGGAATTTGCTTGTGATCCGGCGGTCGGACTCCGTCCACGACGGGGGTGTCACGAGGGCCACCCACTGCGGGTCGAACTGGCTGACGGTGGTAGGCGCTGGGGGCGGTGCCGCGGTCGGGCTGTTTGCGCTCGACGACGGCGGCTGCAAAGGCGGGGACTGCGTGCCACAGCCGGATGCGATTGCGAGCGCAACCAGCACCGACATGGCTACCCGTGAAAGCTTCACCGCCGGAGACTATCTGCTTTGTTGACAGCTACGGCTGGAATCGCGATCGGATCCGTCTGTCTGAGCGTTTCGAAACTGGTCTCTTTCGAGACGCGGAGCCCTCCGTCCGATCGCCCTCATGGCATCGCCTCAGCCCACTTCATATGTCCCTCAAACTCGAGCGAGTCCGCCAAGGCGCGATATCGGTCGCGCAGCTCTCGATACGTGGTTTCGTCATCACGTACCCTCGCGAGCAGCGCACGCAGTCGCAGCAACCAAAGATCGCTCAGGAACGGCGCGCCCTCGGCTGACCCGGCAGCCAACCTGGCGATCGCGGCCTCGGCTTCGGCGCCGTCGCCGCTGGCACCGCGGTCCAGCAGCAACTCCACCAAGACGTTTGTGGCAAGCCCACGCCAGAGCATCGCGCCGGTCTGTAGTTGATGGTCGGTCACCGCTCGTATGAGCTCGATGGCACCGTCGAGATCACCGAGTCGGCCCTTCTCGACAGCCTGAAAGATGTCCACGATCGGGACCGCCGTCATGCTGAAGCGCTCGGCTAGGGCAGCCTCGCGGACCTGCTCGAGCAGCTGGAGCCCGGCAACGCGTTCCGGACCGTCCTGATCTGCCAGAACAACGCCACGGGCGAACCGTGCAAGGCTCAAGGTGAAATCGTCAGCGGAATGCTCAGCAAACGCCAGAGCCTCGGCCGTGTCCTGGTATGCGGCGGCATCTGGCACTACCCCAGATCCAATCGCGGCGCAGTATTTGTACACAAGGGCGAAGACGAAGCACATCTTGTCAAATGCTCGGCCCATCGCGATGGCGTCGGCGAAGTCGTCGCGCGATCCGGAAATCCCGAGACTGAGTCGGGCGGCGCCCCGCATCGAAAGCGCGAAAGACAGCGGTGATCCAAGGATTAAGTTCCCTTTAGTCGCGTCACCCTCCGCGAGGTCAATCACCCGCTGCGCTAGCCGAAGAACCTCGACCATCTCTCCAACCTCGGCTTTGGTGAACAGTGGCGCAATTGAAAGTCCGATCGTCAACGTCGGATCGCCAGTCGAATCGACCAACTCGAGATATTCGGAAGCAAGCGGCGAGTCGGGGTAATGGGCGTGAAGAGACTGCGCCATGAGCAGTCCCGCCATCCCGATCGCCAGGGACCTCTTATCACCCGTGGCGGTGCATAGGTCGCGCAGTTCATCGAAACCGGTGTCGGCGACGCTGCCACCGACACGCCAGGAGCTCCCGCATATCAAGGCGCGCGGTGCGATCCGCATCGACATTCGCTCCTGGTCATCTTCGGGTAGCCGGTCGGCGACCTGACGTGCCCGTTGCCAGCTCATCCGAGCAGCCGTGATGTCGCGGTTGGTCGACCACGCCCCGGCGCGCATGTGCCAGTCGAACGCAGCGTGGAGATCGCCTGCGGCCTCGAGATGCTCGGCGATCAAGGCGGCATTCTCGTCAGCCGACGCGGGGTCACGCGCTTCTATCGCCGCCGCCAACCGCCGGTGCAGTTCTGCGCGGTCGGACTTGAGTTGCGCCTCATAGGCCACCGCGCGAATCAGCGGATGGTGGAATACGTACTCGGGTTGTCGGGTGAACCTGACCTGATCGATGAGCTGGGCCGCCACCAAGTCAGGTACGACCGGTTCGACTCCCAGCGCCGTCAGCAGGTCGAGGTTGAACCGCGAACCGATGACCGCCGCCGTGCTCAAGGTGCGTTTGGCTTTCGGATCGAGCCGATCGATGCGCGCGGCGATGGTCGTCTGCAAGGTTGCAGGCACAGTCACCTCAGCGGCCTCCGCCGACGACATGTAAGCGCCACGCTGCCCGCGCAGCACTCCGCGCTCGGCGAGTTCGCGCACGATCTCTTCGGCGAAAAATGGGTTACCGGCGGCCCTGTCGGCGATCTTCTGGCCGAGTCCGTCAATGGAAGGGTCCGGTCCGAGAAGACCGGTGATCAGTGCGGCAGTCTCCGAATCACGAAGTGGGGCAAGGGCTATGGTTTGTGCATCTGCCGCCCGAGTCAAGGCACCCCGATACTCGGGCCGGTAGGTGACTAGCACCAGCGAGGACGTCTGCGGGATTATGGTGAGGAAGTCGGTGATCATCGACTCGCTGACCTCATCGATCCAATGGGCGTCCTCAACGACATAGATCGCCGGGGTTTCGCGGGCCAACGCTGCGGCGTTGACCAAGGCGGTCAACCGGCGCCGACGCGCATCTGGATCGATCCGAGGAAGAGCTGCATCGGGATTAGCGATGCCGAGCAGGTCGTCCAGCAACAGCAAGTCCTCAGCCTCGGCGTCCGAAGCCTGGGCGCGTATCCGATCGCGCGCTTCTTGCGGATCAAGACCCTCGACGCCGGTGGTCGCGCGCAGAAGCCGCGCGACGGCGTGGAACGGAATCTGGCTGGTGTGCGATTCACAGAAGACGGTGAACACCTCGGCAGCACGCGCGGCTGCCATTGCAGAAACTTCACGCACGAGACGGCTTTTGCCAATGCCAGGTGAGCCGACCACGCCGACCACCGCGCCGTGGCCGTCGAATGCACGGTCCAGCAAGCCTTCAACGGCGGACATCTCCCAGCGGCGACCGACCAGATTCGACTCTGTACGCCTGACAGCGCGACGCTCTTCCCCGATACCCAACAAGCGCTGGGCACAGGCCGGTTGATCGGTGCCTTTGATGTGCACAAGCTCAGAGTCACCGAGCACCGCCGCGCTCTCGACCAGCCGCGCGGTGGATGCGCTGAGCATCACCGCGCCCGCCGGAGCGACCGACTCCATCCGCTGTGCCATGCCGACCTGCTCACCGATTGCCGTGTAACCCAAAGCGCCAGAACCGATCTCACCGGCAATGACCTGGCCGGAATTGAGGCCTATCCGCAGCCGCAGGTCAAGACGGTCACGGCGTTCGACCTCGGCGGCCAAGTGGCCGGTTTCCTCCTGGATGTCCAAAGCCGCCATGCAAGCGCGGATGGCGTGATCCTCCAACGCGGTCGGCGCGCCGAACATCGCCATGATGCCGTCGCCGGTGAACTTGTCCACGGTCCCGCCGTAGCGCTTCACCACCGCAGTAGAACGCTCGACCAACTCGGTCATGATCTCGCGCAGCCGCTCAGCTCCGACCGCCGCAGCGATGTCCATCGAATGAATAACATCGGCGAACAGCACCGTCACCTGCTTGTACTCGGCTGGTTGGGTGGCCTGTGCGACTGCCGTGCCGCAGTCGCTGCAGAACTTGGCTGCCGTGCTCAACTCGCTGCCGCATGACCCACAGGAGAGTCCCGCCGCCGTCAGCGCGCCGCGACCGTCCCCGTCATCGTCCACGTCAGTATCGTGTCACCGCTGCTCGGTGATGTCCGTCATATCGCCGTGCCAACTAAGAGACGACTGAGACGAAGTTTCGAGACTCTCGTATGTCGTCTGTTTCGTACCGGCGGTCCCACCGCACTCCCTTCCTGTCGACCCCACGACACCGGTGCTGGTAGCTGCCTCCACCACCGGTTCGACCTTTCCGTGGCCCGGGGCCGGAGTCTAGGGCGCCTTCAATGATCAGCCGCACGGCGCCACGGACTTCTCATGTGCCCGTTTCAACGTGTGGATGCGGTCAGGATCCGGGTCCATCGCTTCCACCAGCGTCCGGATCGCCGTAGCCAAGCGGCCGTCACCCTGCCCGCGCTCTTCGATATGGCGTCGAACCGTATCGATGCCGAACACTGCGGCTCGAGCCTGCTCCAATGTATTGGCGCATCTCCTCGGCGTCGAGGAGGATTAGCTCGTCCTCGCCGCGCCAGCCGAAGGCTATTGCAGGACGCGCGGGGAGCGGCCGAAGTACTCTCCCAGCGCGGTCGGTTCGGCGTAGTTCGGGCAGTCGTCGGCGTCCTTGCGTCGGGAGTAGGTGGCTTTCGGCAGGTTGAGGGCGGAACCGATTTCGCCGTCTGGAAAGTCGCGATTCACTCCTCGCGAGATTTAGTGCACGTCTGTCGGCGTCTCCGACACCTTCACGAGTTTCACCTCCGGCCGCGCCGGCAGATCTTCGGTGAGAAACCACCGAAAGGCGAGGTTGCCACGCGGATAGCCCAGCGCAGTCAGCGAATTGGGGTGGGACGTCATGCCGCGGGACAAGACGATCGTCACGGAGCCGTCGCTGTTGATCACGGCGCTATGGCCATTGATTGAGCATCGGGCGTCGGGGCCCTCAGAGGCGCCAAAGGTGGCCATGAACTGGTTCCATACCACCAGGTTCCAGAACCTGCACGAGTGAGGTCGGTGCGTGATGACCAGTGCTTCGTCGTCGTCGAGCACGAAGCTGCCGTAGGAGTAGCAGGCATCGCGTGCCGACCAGCCGAAGTTGGCATCGGGTACCTGGTAGGGCTCGGCGAATTGGTTTGCCGTGTGCGCGGTTTCGTGTCCGAGTGCGTGCGCATCGTCTACGCGCGCCCCGACCGCCAGCGGCATGATGGCGAACATGGTGCGCAACCACGCGGCGGTCGCCCGCAAACGAGCAGCGGTCTCCGCATCGCCGTGCCGTATGGGATCGGGCCCGTCGAGCGCCTCGATCTGCCAGGTAACGGGGCGGCCGGTCAGTGGGTCGGCTTGGTAGTCACGGGTCATCAGCACGGCCGCGTCTGGCGTTGGGGGAAATTCGAAGGAGAAGTTGCCGTCGGCGTCGACCGGGAGATCGCTGTCACGGACTATCGCAACGACCCTGTCCGACCAGGCGCCCGGTGACGGTTCGTTGTAGGCGGTCAGCGAGAAGTACACGCTGTCGCCCCTGTTGCCGCTGATGCGGTAGCGCCGCTTCGGATCGACCGGGCAGGCGAAGTAATAGGCGTCGGTGTTGTCGCCGCCCCATCGGCGGTCGCGACGGAACGGCGTGTTCACCGCGACGAACTGCGGCCGTCCGGGCTCGGGGAACAGGTAGCTGTCGAAGGCCACGCCCAGCGTGGTGGCCAGCATGCGGTAGCCATCCGCGATGTGCCGGTCGTCGGTGACCGCACGGTCGCCCTCGAGGAAAGAGCGGTCAAGGGCGCCGAGGGTTTGGAGCAATTCCTGCCACGCGGCGGTCGACTCGTGCGTCATGCGCTGATTCCTTTCAGGAGCAACGTGGTGGTCCGATCGACCCAGGCGTCATCGAGTTCGGTGCCGTGCGTGAGCAGGGCCAGTAACGCGATGCCGGCGAAGGCCTCGGCCAGTTCGGCGGCGGTCACGTCGGTGCGGACCTGACCCCGGGAACCCGCGTTTTCCAGCCACGCGGCGAGGCCGCCGGCGATGACGCCGGCGAACCGCTCCAAGAGCGTCGAATGCAGGCTCGGGTCTGCGGCCATCTCGCCGATCAGTCCCGGCAGGGCCGCCCTGGCGGCCGGTGTCGTCAGCACGGCCATCGTGCGGCGAACCATCTCGCGCAGGTCCTCGGGCAGCGATCCGGTGTCGGGGATGGCGGTTGCGGCGCCGATCGGGAACACCGCTTCATGCACGAGGTGCGCTTTGCTCGGCCAGCGGCGGTAGATTGCGGGCTTGCTGGTGCCGGCCCGATCGGCAATGGCGGAGACCAACAGCCCCGAGTAACCGGTTTTGGCGAGAAGCTCAACCGTCGCGCGAAGCACCGCGCCGTCGATACGAGGATCACGAGGTCGGCCAAAATCCACTACCATTACGAAACCGACAGTAACATAAGTCGCCGTGACCGACGCCACAGCCGAAGTAGTCCGGCTAGACGACCTTGCCCGACCCCGTTTCAGCCCCGAGGCTCAGCAAATACTGGACATGATGGCCACAATGGCCCCGGACTGTCCGTTGGATGCCGATGCGCTACATGCCAGGGCCCGTGCCGACACCGGCCTGCACGATTTTGGTCCCGACGACTACCGAGAGCGACTCGACGTCTACCTCGCCGCGCTGCGTGACATCGATGGGCGTCACGACGCCGGAGCGGTCAACTTCTACGGGCAACTGCTGCAGTTGCTCAAGAACCGGCTCCTGTTGAGCGACCTGTTGAACCGGCATCCCGAGATCGACGACATCGAACTGCAACCGCCGGTGGTGATCGCCGGACTGCCCCGCACCGGCACCACCCACTTGCACAACATGCTGGCGGCGCCGGCCACCTTCCGCAGCATGCCGTACTGGGAAAGCGTCGAGCCGCTTCCATTACCACAGGAGGCCGGAGTTGAGCCGGATCCGCGGCGGACGCGGATGGATGTCGCAGTCGCGGTCATCAACACCGTGATGCCCTATTTCCCACTGATGCACGAGATAACCACCGATCACGTCCACGAAGAGATCCAGCTGCTCGCCAACGACTTCTCGACGATGCTCTTCGAGACACTCGCCGATGTGCCCCGCTGGCGCGCCTACTACCAGGCCCACGATCAGACGCCCCACTACGAATACCTCGCCAGGCAACTCAAGGCGATGCAGTTCCTGCGCGGCGGGCGGCGTTGGCTGCTCAAGTCACCCCAACACCTCGAGCAGGTGCCGGTATTGGACCGGGTTTTCCCCGGCAGCATTGTGGTGTTCACCCACCGTGACCCGGTGCCGGTGGCGTTGTCGATGATCGCGATGATCACCTACTCCGCCCGTATGCACCGCACAGTGGTGCCCGTCGAGGAGATCGCGGCGTCCTGGATCGACCGTCTCGAACAGATGCTGACCGCACTCGTCCGCGATCGCGACACCATCGGTCCGGAACGCTCGATTGACATCCGTTTCGACGACTTCATGGGCGACGAACTCGGCGTTGCCGAGCGGGTGTACGCCCTGGCTGGCGAATCGTTCACCGCGCAGGCGCGTACGGCAATCGCCGACTACCTGGCGGCCCATCGGCGCGGCCGACTGGGAAATGTCGAAACGTCGTGCGAGATGTTCGGGCTCAACGAGGACAGTCTGCGCGCCCGATTCGCGCCGTACGTCGAGCGTTTCTTGCTCGGCGGCGGCCAGCGATGATCAAGACCCGGTGAGAAGTCGCTGGAAGGCGGGCAATTGGGACTGGGAGTTGTTGCGCGGCGGCAGCACAGCTACCTTCTCATCACATGGTCACTATGCCTGCCCTGGACGGTGTCGAACACAGGTATGTGGATCTGGGGGATGGTGTGACGATCCATGTCGCAGACGCGGGTCCGCCCGATGGGCCGGCGGTGATGCTCGTGCATGGCTTCCCCGAGAACTGGTGGGAATGGCACGAGCTGATCGGCCCGCTGGCTGCCGATGGCTACCGGGTGTTGTGCCCAGACCTGCGCGGTGCGGGCTGGAGTTCGGCGCCGCCCTCGCGGTACACAAAGAACGAGATGGCCGACGATCTGGCGGCCGTTCTGGATCGGCTGGACGTCGCAACGGTCAAGCTCGTCGCGCATGACTGGGGAGGCCCCGTCGCGTTCATCATGATGCTGCGCCATCCTGCGAAAGTGACGGGGTTCTTCGGCGTCAACACCGTGGCACCCTGGATGAAGCGCGATCTCTCGATGCTCCCCAACCTCTGGCGGTTCTGGTATCAGATCCCGATGGCGTTGCCGGTGATTGGCCCACGGGTGATCAGTGACCCTAAAGCCCGCTACTTGCGGATGCTGGGGTCGTGGGTCGGTGGCGGGTTCAAATTGCCCGAGGACGACGTCCGCATGTACACCGAATGCATGCGCCAACCCGGGCACGCGGTGGCAGGTTCGCGGTGGTATCGCAGCTTTCAGACCAGAGAGGCGCTGCGCTGGCTGCGCGGCGAGTACGACGACGTTCACGTCGACGTCCCGGTCCGCTGGCTTTCCGGCACCGACGATCCGGTCATCACGCCGGACCTTTTGGACGGGTATGCCGACCGCATAAGCGATTTCGAGGTCGAGCTGGTCGACGGCGTCGGCCACTGGATAGTTGAGCAGCGGCCCGAGCTGGTGTTGGACCGGGTTCGGGAATTCCTTCTCAACGCCGAAACTTAAACTGTGGCGCTGCTTTCCGGCGTGTCGTGTGCGTAGGGTATGTGTCGCGAGATGTTCGGGGCGGCCGCGATGTCGCCGCGTTACTCGACGCCGATGGTGACTTCTGTGGACTTGATGAATACCGTTGCGGGCTGACCGACCTTGAGTCCGAGGTCGGTGGCGGCATCCTTGGTGACCGAGGACGTGACGACCTGATCGCCGCCGTCGAGCTTGACCTTCACGATTGCCGTCACGCTGCCGAGATCGACCTCGGTGATGGTCCCTTTGAGCTGGTTTCGGGTCGATAGGCGCATCGCAAGGTCCTCCATGTCTAGGGTCTGCGATGAGCCTAATGTCGAGGGCCGAGCAAGGCGGTGGACGCATCCACGGCCGGTTCAACTATTTCGCGCACGGATCTTCCATCTTCGACGGCCAGGGCGGTCAGTTCGCGCAGACCACCCAACAAGATCACGGCCAACGGCGCCGTCAACGGAGGCAGCTCAGCCCGCCGGAACCCGGGGCTGGCACTGAGGTCGATCAGCAAGCTGGACAGTAGGTGCAGCCCGCGGCGCTGCACCGGGCGAGCAGCGGCTCCCAGCGATGGGAGCTCACGAATCCAGCTCAAGGTAATGGCCGGCCGGGACTCGATATATCCGACGTATGCCTCGACTGCCTGACGGATCTGCTGTTGCCAGTCGGCCTCGGGATCGACCGTTGCCTCGATGCGCTCACCGAGTTTCTCGATGTCGGCCCGCAGTAGTTCCAGGAAGCACTCTTCCTTACTGGCGAACTGGTCATAGAACGTGCGCTTGGACGTGCGGGCGTTACGGACGATGTCGGCGACCGTGCTGGCGCGGTAGCCACGTTCATTGATCGAGGTGGCGAGGCCGTCGAGCAGCCTGAGCCGAAACGGATCTGGCTTAGCCAGGGGGTCGCCGAGAACCGTATCGCCAGCCGTTGTTGTCACCGCTGATGTCACGGTCGGCACCCCTTTCGGTGAATACGGCACCTTGTCAGGTTTGGTACCACAGAGTACCGTATCGGGAAAAGGTGTGCGGTACACCGTCGTACCAGTCCTCTCCGGGGGCAGATATTGGGAGCATCCACCGCCATGAGCGAAGTAGTCACCGCCCCACCGGCGTCCTCCACCGTCAAGCTGCCCCCGGCGGCCAGGCTCCCCAAGCTGCTCCAGGGCCTGGGTTTTGCGATGTCACGGCGCTCGATGATCCAACGGCTGGCGCGCCGCTATGGGAATGTTTTCACGCTGAACGTCCCGATCTACGGCCGCGTCGTGGTGGTCGGCGACCCGCAGTTGGCCAAGCAGGTCTTCACCACCAGTCCAGATGATCTCGGCAACATCCAGCCCAACCTGAGCCGGCTGTTCGGCTCCGGCTCGGTGTTCGCGCTCGACGGAGAGGACCACCGCGGGCGGCGACGGCTGTTGGCGCCGCCGTTCCACGGCAAGAGCATGAAGAACTACGAGGCCATCATCGAAGAAGAGACCTTGCGCGAGACCGTTGGCTGGCCGGAAGGTGAGCCGTTCGCAACGCTGCCGTCGATGATGCACATCACGCTCAACGCCATCCTGCGCGCCGTCTTCGGGGCCGAAGGTGCCGAACTCGACGAGCTGCGCCGGCTCATCCCCCCGTGGACCACCCTGGGCTCGCGACTGGCCGCGATGCCGAAACCCAAACGGAACTATGGTCGCTACAGCCCATGGGGTCGGCTGGCCGAGTAGCGACGCCAATACGACGCCATCATCGACAAGCTGATCGAAGCCGAGCGGGCAGACCCGAACTTCGACGATCGGACCGACGTGCTCGCGCTGATGCTGCGCAGCACCTACGACGACGGTTCGCGCATGTCGCGCAAGGACATTGGCGACGAACTACTCACGTTGCTGGCCGCCGGCCACGAAACCACCGCGGCCACGCTGGGCTGGGCGTTCGAGCGGTTGACGCGGCACCGGGATCTGCTGGCGGCCCTGGTGGAGGAGGCCGACAATGACGGCAACGAGCTGCGCCAGGCGACGATCCTGGAAGTTCAGCGGGCCAGGACGGTCATCGATTTCGCCGCTCGCCGCGTCTATCCGCCGATTTATCAACTCGGGGAGTGGGCCATTCCCCGCGGGGATTCGATCCTGGTGAGCATCGCGCAGATACACGACAACGCCGATGTCTTTCCCGACCCGGGCCGCTTCGACCCGCAACGGTACGTCGGAAGCAAGCCGTCGGCCTTCGCGTGGATCCCGTTCGGCGGTGGCACCCGGCGGTGCGTGGGGGCAGCTTTCGCCAACATGGAGATGGATGTGGTGCTACGAACAGTGTTGCGCCACTTCACCATCGAAACCACGACAGCGCCTGGGGAGCGGTGGCACGGCCGCGGCGTCGCCTACACCCCGAAAGACGGCGGGCGGGTTGTGGTGCACCGGCGCTGAGCCTGCGCTGGCGGCGTTCCTCTGCGTTCAGCGCCTGGTGATGGGCGAAAAGGTAACCGTCACTTAGAAGCCGGCGTCGTGGTCGCGCGGCGCGGCAATTTCCAGTCGGGCCGGATGTAGTGACACGTGTACCCGTTGGGGTAGCGCTGCAGGTAATCCTGATGCTCGGGTTCAGCCTCCCAGAAGTCTCCGGCCGGGCTGACCTCGGTCACCACCTTGCCGGGCCACAGGCCCGACGCTTCGACGTCGGCGATGGTGTCCAGCGCGATTCGCTTCTGCTCGTCGTCGAGGTAGAAGATCGCCGATCGATAGCTGGTTCCCGTATCGTTGCCCTGCCGGTTCTTCGTTGTCGGATCGTGGATTTGGAAGAAGAACTCCAGCAGCGTGCGGTAATCGGTGACCGCCGGGTCATAGCCGATCTCGATGGCCTCGGCGTGTGTGCCGTGATTGCGGTAGGTCGCGTTCGGGACGTCGCCGCCGGTGTAGCCGACCCGGGTCGACACCACGCCCGGCTGCTTGCGGATCAGGTCTTGCATTCCCCAAAAGCAGCCGCCGGCAAGTCTCGCTTTTTGAGTTGTCATTGCTCGTCCTCCTAACCGGCCACAACCCCGACAAGATGGAGCCCAGGCTACACTCCGCCGATGAGCTGCAACGGCGCCATGAGACCCGCTGTGCGATCGGGAACTGCGGCAACATGACAACGCGAGCGTTTTCCCGCAGCGAACTGTCCGCCGCTTTCCGGAGGTTCGAGGAAACCGTCGCCCGGGCCGCCGAAACCCGAGACTGGGACGCCTGGGTCGACCAGTACACGCCGGATGTCGAGTACGTCGAGCACGCGATGGGCACCATGCACGGCCGCGACGAGGTGCGCGCCTGGATTCAGCGAACGATGACAACCTTCCCGGGAAGTCACATGGTCGCCTTCCCGTCGTTGTGGTCGGTCATCGACGAGTCCACCGGCCGGATCATCTGCGAACTGGACAACCCGATGAGAGACCCCGGTGACGGAACCGTCATCAGCGCGACCAACATCTCCATCGTCACGTACGCCGGCGACGGTCTGTGGTGCCGTCAGGAAGACATCTACAACCCGCTGCGCTTCCTGCGTGCGGGGATGAAGTGGTGCCGCAAGGCTCAGGCTCTGGGCACGCTCGACGAAGACGCTGCGCGTTGGGTGCAAGAAAACGGCGGCGGGCACCAGTGAAAGAAGAGGGATCCGTGAGCACGAAACCCAAGCTGGTCATCGGCGCCAACGGCTTTCTGGGTTCGCATGTGACCCGTCAGCTCGTCGCCGGCGGCGCAGAAGTCCGGGCGATGGTGCGCCCGACCGCCAATACCCGCGCCATCGATGACCTCGCACTCACCCGCTTCCACGGCGACGTGTTCGACACCGACACGTTGCGTGAGGCCATGGACGGCGTCGACGACGTCTACTACTGCGTCGTCGACACGCGCGCATGGCTGCGCGACCCGTCGCCGCTGTTTCGCACCAACGTCGAAGGCCTGCGCAACGTCCTCGATGTCGCCGTCAAGCAACCCGACCTGCGCAGGTTCATCTTCACCAGCACCTACGCGACGGTGGGCCGGCGACACGGGCACGTGGCGACCGAAGACGACGTCATCGGCTCACGCGGTCTTACTCCCTATGTGCGTTCCCGGGTTCAGGCCGAAGACTTGGTCATGCGGTACGTGGCCGAGGCCGGGCTGCCCGCGGTGGCGATGTGTGTTTCGACGACATACGGCAGCGGTGACTGGGGCCGCACCCCGCACGGCGCGTTCATCGCCGGCGCGGTCTTCGGCAAACTGCCCTTCCTGATGGACGGCATCCAACTGGAAGTCGTCGGCGTGGACGATGCCGCCCGGGCCATGATCCTGGCCGCCGAACGCGGACGCATCGGCGAACGGTACCTCGTCTCCGAGCGGATGATCGCGCTGAAGGAGGTCGTGCGGATCGCGGCCGACGAGGCCGGTGTGCCGCCGCCGCGACGCTCGATTTCGGTTCCGATGCTGTACACCCTGGGTGCGCTCGGCAGCCTCAAAGCCCGGCTCACCGGCAAAGACGCAGAACTCAGCCTCGCGTCGGTGCGCATGATGCGCGCGGAAGCCCCCGTCGACCACAGCAAGGCAGTCCGCGAGTTGGGCTGGCAGCCGCGCCCAGTCGAGGAATCCATCCGCGAGGCGGCCCGGTTCTGGGCCGCGATGCGCACCGCCAAGAAGGACAGCAGCGCCGCCCCAGCCGAATAAGCTCTCCCCCGTGGAACGCATCCGGGTCGACCTCCACGGACCGCCCCAGACCATGCTGGCGACGCTGTACGCCAAAGCACTCGACGCCGACTTGCCGAACCCGATCCTGGACGATCGCTACGCCAAGGAGATCGTCGAGCGAATCGACTACGACTGGACGAATACCGCCATCGCGGCGCGCAACTCGTCATCGGTGACCACCCGCACAGCGCACTTCGACATCTGGGCCCGCCAATTTCTCGCCGTGCATCCGAGTGCCGTCGTGCTGCACGTGGGTTGCGGACTGGACAGCCGATATTTCCGGCTGCAACCGAGTCCGCACGTGGAGTGGTACGACGTCGACTACCCCGAGGTCGCCGCGCTGTGCACCCGGCTCTATCCCGCTTCCGACCACCACCATGTCGTCGCCGCGTCGGTGACCGATCCGGCCTGGCTGGCGGAGATACCCAACGACCGGCCCACGCTGATGATCGGGGAGGGCCTGACAATGTACCTGAGCGAACGGGAGGGCATTGCGTTACTGCGCCGGGTCGTCGATCGGTTCCCGCGCGGTGAGTTGCAGTTCGACACCTTCAACCGGCTGGGCATCAAGGCACAGTGGATCAACACTGTCGTGCGCCGATCCGGATCAACGTTGCATTGGGGCATCGACGGGCCCGACGAAATCCTCGAGGCGGTGCCCGGTACCCGGCTGGTGTCCTGGGTGCGGTGGTTCGAATCGGACACTTTCCAGCGGCTGCCGCGCGCATACCACGTGGTGGGCAGGATCATGTCGCTGGTTCCCGCCCTGGCCAACATGTCGCAATACCACCGCTACGCATTCGGACCAGCCTGAAGAATGCGGGAAGTGTTGAGCGCCGGCCGGTGTTGCACCGATCACCTGCATCAGAGGAGGTATCAACCATGAGCCACCCGGAAGTCAAAGAACCCAGTGCCGGGCACCCGATCACCATCGAGCCGACCAAGGGACGGGTGCGGGTTCGTGTCAATGGCGAGCTCGTCGCGGACACCACTGCGGCGCTGGAATTGCGAGAAGCCACTTTGCCTGCGGTGCAATACATTCCGATGGGTGACGTGGTGCAAGATCGGCTCACCCGCACGGACACCAGCACGTACTGCCCGTTCAAGGGCGAAGCCGGCTACTACAGTGTGACCACCTCGGCCGGTGACACCGTCGACGATGTGATCTGGACCTACGAAGAGCCCTATCCGGGGGTCGCGGCGATCGCCGGGCACGTCGCGTTCTACCCCGACAAAGCCGAAATCAGCGTGTCATCTCAATAGGGGATCCACCCGGGGAGCGCGGCCGCTACCGCCCGGGTGTCGCTGTAGAGGCGCATCGACACGATCAGCCCTTCGCGGGTTTCGAAGATGCACACGAAGGGGCTCTCATATGCGACGCCGTCGGCGGTAGCACCGGTGGCTTGCGCCTCGACGACCACCGTTTCTCCCTCGTTGACACAGCGCACCAAGTCGATGGTCAGTTCAAGGTCTCGTTTGCGTCGCTCGATCGCTCGCCGCAGCGTGTCTTTGTCGCAGGAAGTGCGCGTGTAGAGGCTCCAGTAGGTGAAGTCGTCGCTGAGCAGTGTGAAGCCCTCGTCCAGATCGCCGCCTTCGCTCGCGCTCTGCAGGAACATCCAGGCCAGTTCGCCTTGGGGGTCATCGAACGGCGTCACCACATCGCAATATTGTCTTGAGACACAGTTAACGGTCAATCTGGGCGGTCCGGAGAGTATCTCGGTGAAGAGCGCGCGCACGGTCAATTTCCCCGGTGTGGCCAGCTTCGGGCACACGTTGGCGCCCCTTCGCCGGGGACTTGGGGATCCGTGTTTTCAGGTTGCCGGTGACGGAACGATCTGGCGGACGAGCCTGCTGCCCACCGGACCCGTCGCAGCCCGGATCAGCCGGGTGGCTCCGGGCGCCGCCCATTGCGCGGCGTGGGGCGGCGGCGCGCAGGAGTTCGTCGAGATGCTGCCGGCGATGCTGGGCCGCGAGGACGACGCGTCGGACTTCGTGCCCCGGGACCCCACGGTTGCCGCCGCGCACCGACGTGTCCCGCACCTACGCCTGGGCCGCACCGGACTGGTGCTCGAAGCCCTTATCCCGGCGGTCATCGAGCAGCGGGTACCCGGCGCCGACGCGTTTCGGTCCTGGCGTGTGCTGGTGTCCAAATATGGGACAGCGGCGCCGGGACCGGCGCCGGTGAGGATGCGGGTGCCGCCGTCGGCCGAGGTATGGCGAAACATCCCGTCGTGGGAGTTTCATCGCGCCAACGTCGACCCGAGACGGGCGCAGACAGTGGTGAATTGTGCACGACGGGCGGCTTCGCTGGAACGGTTGGGATCGGGGCCGTCGGCGCAGGCGCGTGCAGCGTTGACATCGTTACCCGGAGTAGGGCAATGGACCGCCGCCGAGACGGCGCAGCGGGCCTTCGGCGACGCCGACGCCGTGTCGGTGGGCGATTACCACATCCCGAAGATGATCGGCTGGACACTGCTGGGCCGCCCGGTTGATGACGCGGTCATGCTCGAGCTGCTCGAGCCGATGCGACCACACCGCCACCGGGTAGTCAGGTTGCTGGAAGCCAGCGGACTGGCATACGAACCGCGCCGGGGGGCCCGGCTACCGGTGCAGCAGATCCGCTCGATGTGAGCTGTGCGACCTAGTTGAACGCCGGCGATTATCGGTTGCCCGCCCCGGGTATGCGCCGCGGGAAAGGATCATGTGCGAAGGCAGGAGTGATTGATGACGCAGTTCACTATTCCGGGATTGACCGACAAGCAGGGAGCGCGGCTCGCTGAACTGCTGCGGGACGCTGACCCATGAGGGCTCGACCACCGCGCGGGACGCCGCGAGCAGCGCGCCTGCCGGTTCCTGATAATCGCTAGTCGGCCGCCTCGGCGGTCTCACGATCGCGGTGCCGAATCCGATGTGCCCGCAACGTTTTTGGGCACCAGGATGTTGATCCGGTCGCCCGCGGCCAGCTTTACGCCCACGTCGGCATCGACGAGTTGTCGCTTGTGGATTACGGACACGGGGAAGTGACCGGCCGGCCAGTCCAGGTCGCCGAGAATCCGGCCGACGGCGACCGAATCAGGTGTCAGGGTGTGCTCGACGATGCAGTACCCGTCGAGCTGACTACGCGGATCGTGTTCGGCGGTGGCGGCTTGCGGGTCGGCCCATTCGGCGGCTTGGTGGCTGGCGGCGATGTCCGGTTCGACGTCAGTGAAGTAGGCGCCGACCGCGCTCAGCACGTTCTGATTGGTCAACCAGCCTTGAACGCGCCGCGCTTCGGTGTCGATGACCGGGAGGCCGTCGCGGCCGTAAACCACGAGCTGGCGCAGAGCTTGAGCGAGGCTGTCGTTGGCGAATAACGCCTGAGGTTCGCGGACGCGGGTAACGGGGCCGAGCAAGGTCGTCCAGTCCCGGTCGGATTGGCCAGCCGGGCGGGTCAGATCCAGCGGGACGACGAACGGGTGCATGGCGTCGGCCGCGGTGAGGTTGGCGAACGCATGGGTGGGGGTGGGGCGATCGATGTCGATGCCTCGGCGTAGCAGTTTGGTGGTGTAGATGGTGCCGTAGGAAATCCCGCGGGACACGGTCGTGCCGACGGCTACGGCCAACATGACCGGCAGCGTGAGAGTGAAGTCCCCGGTCATCTCGACCGTGCTGGCCAGCGCCGTGAGCGGGGCGCGTGCGGCGGAGGCGAACACAGCGCCCATGCCGACGATCGCGTAGAGTGCGGGTTCCCCGACGGCTGGGCCGATCAGCTGGTTGGCAACCAGCCCGAAGGCCATGCCGGAAGTAGCTCCGACGAACAGCGAGGGAGCGAACACACCGCCCGAGCCGCCGATGCCGATGGTCAGGCCGCAGGCCAGCATCTTGCCCGCGGCCAGGATCACCAGGAACCACAGCGCGTAGTGGCCGGCGAAGGCGGCGTACATCACCGGGTAGCCCACCCCGTACAGTTGCGGCACCGCGAGTAGCAGCAGGCCGAGCACTATCCCGCCAACTGCCGGCCGCGCCCACTCCGGACGTTGGCCCCACACCCGGTCGCACAAGTCCTCGGTCTTGTACAAGACATTCTTGAAGAGAATCCCGAGCAATCCGGCAATCGCCGCCAGGAGGGCCACCAAGAGGTAGTTGGCGATGTGGTCCAGCTCGATGCCGGCGGGAAGCTGGGTGAGGAAGGGAGCCGAGCCGAAGAAGACGCGGGCGATCACGTCGGCAACCATCGCCGAGAGCATGATGGTGAAGATTGCCTCGACGGAGAGTTCACGCAGGACTAGTTCGACGGCAAAGAACACTCCAGTAATTGGGGCGTTGAAGGTGGCTGAGATGCCGCCGGCGGCGCCGCAGGCAACCAGCACCCGTAGCCGGTTTTCTGGCATCCGCACCCACTGGCCGAGGCTGGACGCGAGCGCCGCGCCGATCTGCACGATCGGCCCCTCACGACCGACCGAGCCGCCGGTGCCGATGCACAGTGCCGAGGCCAGTGCTTTCACCACCGTCACCTGGGGTCGGATGCGGCCGCCGTTTTCCGCCACTGCGATCATGACTTCCGGCACGCCGTGGCCCCGCGCCTCACGGGCGAACCGGGAGATCAACGGCCCGTACAGCAACCCGCCGATCACGGGGATGACCACAAAGAACCCGACCCCCAGCCAGGGCAAGTGGTCGCTGGCCACCCAACCCTGCTGGCCGAACTCGTCATGTCCGGTCGCCAGCCAGGTAAAGCCGTAGATGAGGTAGCGGAATGCCACCGCCCCGAGCCCGGCGCCAATCCCCACCACAATTGCCACGCAAAACAAGCCGAGTCGGTTTGCGCGCAGCCAGCCGGCCACCTGCCCCACTGTGTTGGACACCGATCGCGGCTCCTGAACCGGATCGGCGGACGCCTTGTTCTGCTCCATCCGCGTCACCCTTCCCCCACCGACCTTCTCGCGTTGCGTCCTCGACCATCTCAGCATCGGGCATGCCGCGGCAACCGTCCACCCCAGCAAATGTTGCACTATAAAACTATCTTCTGCCGTCCAACATCGCGCGGTCGGGGCTACCAAGCCCGCATGGTCGGAGTTTGGTGTGTCGTCGCCGACCTCCCCATCGCGTGTGCGCTGCGGCAGGTGCCGGGCGAGCCCGGGGTTGCGAGCCATCGGCGGCGTGCTCGGTGATCCCGGTGACGAAAGCGCGCGGGAATAACTGGACTCAAGTCCGGTTATATGGGCAGTTCCGTATATGGAGGTCATATGCCTGCTGTCACCGCAAACACGCTGACATTGCCGCGAGTCGGCGCCGCCGGTCCGGCCGACACCGAGCGGCCGGTTCGATCGATCACCACGGGCCTGCGCGGATATGAGGGAGAGGGCTTCCCGGTCGTCCGGGCTTTCGCTGGGGTCGGCACCGCCGCCCTGGACCCCTTTGTCCACATGGATCAGATGGGCGAGGTGGAATACCAGCCGGGCGAGCCCAGGGGCACTGATTGGCATCCACACCGCGGCTTCGAAACGGTGACCTACATGATCGACGGCAAGTTTGCGCATCAGGATTCTCACGGGGGCGGTGGCCTGATCACCGACGGTGCAACGCAGTGGATGACCGCTGGTTCGGGGATCCTGCACATCGAGACCCCGCCCGCCGAACTGGTCGACAGGGGTGGCGTCTTTCACGGCATCCAGCTGTGGGTGAATTTGCCGAAGAAAGATAAGTTCGCGCCACCTCGGTATCAGGCCATCGAGGGCGACGACGCCCAGTTGCTCGCATCCGATGATGGCGGAGCGCTAATCCGCATCGTCGCCGGTGAGATCGACGGTCACCGCGGACCCGGTGTCGCGCACACGCCGATTACGTTGGCGCACGCGACGATCGAAAACGGTGCCCGGCTCAATATTCCATGGCCGCGTGAATTCAATGCGCTGATATATGTGTTGTCCGGGAGTGGGTACGTCGGTCCAATCGCTCACCCGATTCACCGGGGTCAGTTGGCCGTCCTTGGACCCGGCGATCGAATTAGCGTGGGCGCCCGGGTGGCCCGGGATTCGCGCCGTACGACAGCCATCGATCTGCTGCTTCTGGGTGGCCGGCCAATTCGCGAGCCGGTATTCCACTACGGACCCTTCGTGATGAACTCCCGCGCCGAATTGATCGAGGCGCTGCAGGACTACCAAGCCGGAAGGTTCGGCAGCATTCCGCCAAATGCGCTAATGCCGCACCACCGCGGTGGCACACTTTAGCAATGTCGCCAACGGGGAGTCGCAGGCCGGGACGCCCCCCGGCCGCGAAGGCGGACGAGACGCGTCAGCGCATTATGCAAGCTGCTCGGCTCGTATTTAGCGAACGTGGGTACGACGGCGCGACTTTCCAGGGGATAGCAGCCCGCGCCGACCTGACCAGACCGGCGATTAACCACTACTTTTCCAGCAAGCGGATGCTGTACCGGGAGGTATTGGAGCAAACTAACGACATCGTCATCGGGGCCGGCATTCGACAGGCGCGGCGCGAGACTTCACTGATGGCGCGGCTGACGGCGTTCATCTCCGTCGCGGTGCGCGCCAATTCCGACAGTCCTTCCGGGTCAGCGTTTTTGATTACCGCCGTGCTGGAATCGCAACGGCATCCGGAATTGAGCAGAACCGAAAACGATTCGGTGAGAATTAGCCGGGAATTTCTGACGTGGGCGGTCAATGATGCGATCGAGCATCGCGAGGTGGCCGCCGATATCGATGCGGCCGCTTTGGTCGAGACACTGCTCGTCGTGCTGTGCGGCGTCGGATTCTATGCCGGCTATGTCCGGAGTTATGAAGAGATGTTGGCGGTCACCGACGTGCTGCGGCAGCTCCTGGAAGGCGCACTCTGGCGGCCGGAGACCTAACCCGTCCGGCGTCGACCGATGCCCAGTGACGTGGGCCACAAAGCGCATAGTTTGCCTAACTTACGCGGGTAGCATGGTCGCGTCATGACCGATCTCAATGACGCCCCGTCGCCAGCTTCGTTAAGGACCGCGGGCGATTCTTGGGCCATCACCGAACTCGTCGGCGCCACCGCACTGGGCGTCGCCGCGTCACGCGCGGCGGAAACCGCTGGAGCCAATCCGCTGATTCGTGATGAGTTTGCGCGCATATTGGTGTCGTCGGCCGGTCCGGCATGGGCCCGGCTGACTGATCCCGAGCTGGCGTGGCTCGACGGCGATCGGCACGGGCGACGGGTACATCGGCTTGGTGTCGACTACCAGGCGGTGCGAACGCATTTCTTCGACGAATACTTCGGTGAAGCCACGAGCGCCGGGATCCGGCAAGCAGTGATCCTGGCTGCCGGGCTCGACTCCCGGACGTACCGGCTGAGTTGGCCGGCGGACATGGCGGTCTACGAGATCGACCAGCCGAAGGTGCTGGAATACAAGACCGGAATCCTGGAGTCGCAAGGGGCGGTTCCCTCGGCCACTCGGCGCACCGTCCCGGTGGACCTGCGCGATGACTGGCCGGCGGCACTGACAGCCGCGGGATTTGATCGCACCCGACCGACCGCATGGCTTGCCGAGGGCTTGCTGCCCTACCTGCCGAGCGACGCTCAAGACCGGCTCTTCGAGATGTTCACGGCGCTGAGCGCGCCGGGCAGCCAGGTAGCCATCGAGGTGTTCGGCATGAACTCGAACGGCAACACGCAGCGCTGGCGGCGGATGCGGGAGCGACTGGGCTTGGATGTCAATGTCGAGGCGTTGACCTACCACGAGCCCGACCGTTCCGATGCCGCCCAGTGGCTGGCCGACCACGGCTGGCGGGTGCACGCCGTGAACAACCGCGACGAGATGGCCCGGCTGGGCCGCCCGGTACCCAAAGACCTGGCCGACGATGCCGTCTGCAGCACGCTGCTGCGAGCGCGCCTCGGCGAGCCCTCCAACTAACCAAGGAGTACGCGATGAGCTCACTGCGCACCCACGACGACACCTGGGACATCAAGACCAGCGTCGGCACCACCGCGGTGATGGTGGCCGCCGCCCGGGCCGTCGAAACCGAACAGCCCGACCCGCTGATCCGCGATCCGTACGCCAAACTTCTGGTCACCAACGCCGGTGCCAACGTGTTATGGGAATCGATGCTTGACCCGTCGATGGTGGCCAAAGTGGAAGCCCTCGACGCCGAATCCGCGGTCCATCTCCAGCACATGCGCGGCTACCAAGCGGTGCGGACGCACTTCTTTGACACCTACTTCGCCGACGCTGTCGCCCACGGAATCCGCCAGGTAGTGATTCTGGCGTCGGGGCTGGATTCGCGCGCTTACCGCTTGGACTGGCCGGCCGGAACCACGGTGTATGAGATCGACCAGCCCGAGGTGTTGGCTTACAAGTCCACGACGTTGGCGGAAAGCGGGGTGACGCCTTCGGCCGATCGCCGCGAGGTGGCCATCGACTTGCGTCAGGACTGGCCGGCCGCTCTGCATGCTGCGGGTTTTGACCCGACGGCGCGGACCGCATGGCTGGCCGAGGGCCTGTTGATGTACCTGCCAGCCGAGGCTCAGGACCGGTTGTTCACCCAGGTCGGCGAGCTGAGCCCGGCCGGGAGCCGGGTCTCGGCGGAAACCGCACCCGCTCACGCCGACGACCGGCGCCAGCAGATGCGCGAGCGGTTCAAGAAGGTGGCCGACGAGATCGGCTTGGAGGAGACCATCGACGTCGGGGAGCTGATGTATCGCGACGACCACCGGGCGGACGTCGCAGACTGGCTCAACAACCACGGCTGGCGCGCCCACGCGCAGCGCTCGACGGACGAGATGCGCCGGCTGGGCCGCTGGATTGAGAATGTTCCGCTGGCCGACGACAAGGACGCGTTCTCCGACTTCGTGATCGCGGAGCGATTGTAATGGCGCGCACCGCGGACGACTCCTGGGACATCGCAACCAGCGTCGGAGCGACCGCGGTGATGGTCGCGCTGGCCCGGGCCGCGGAGACGGCCAGCGCCGATCCGCTCATCTCCGACCAGTTCGCCGAGCCGCTGGTCTCCACACCCGAGCTCGAGGGGGTTCGGGAGCAGGTGGCCGCGTGGTGGTCGCCCGAGCCGGATGAAGACGACGATGCGAATTTCGCCCCGGACGCCCAGAACATGATCGACTACCAGGCGGTGCGCACCCATTTCTTCGATGCGTACTTCGCCGACGCCGTCGAGGCCGGTATCCGGCAGGTCGTGATTCTGGCCGCCGGTCTGGACTCGCGCGCCTACCGCCTGGCATGGCCAGCCGACACCGTCGTCTACGAGATCGATCTGCCCAAGGTGCTCGAGTACAAGGCCGAGACACTCGCCGGCCACGGCGCCACGCCGATCGCCGATCGGCGAGCGGTGCCCGTCGACCTGCGCCACGACTGGCCCCGGGCCCTGCGCGATGCCGGTTTCGACGTGAGGCGTCCGTCAGCCTGGCTGGCCGAGGGGCTGTTGCCGTTTCTGCCAGCAGCGGCGCAAGAGGTCATGTTCGCCTCGATCGACGAGCTGAGCGGATCCGGCAGCCGGGTGGCCGTCGAAATCTTCGGGGTCGACCCCCAGAAGCGCCGGGAAGCCGAGGAGAAGTGGGCCGAGCTGAAGGCCAAGCGCGAGGCACGCGGCCAAGACACCTCGTTCAACCCGTTCGACCTCTGGTTCGACGACGAAGGCCGACCCGACTGTGCCGACTGGTTCACCGCGCGCGGCTGGGCCAGCCTGGCGGTGAGTGCGCGCGAGGAGGCGCTGCGATTGGGCCGCGCGCCGCAATCGGAGGATCGGCCGTTTGCGAACAGCTTTGTAACGGCAAGCAAAGCCTGACTACGCCTGAAAATCCGCCGCCGCACGACATGCCGCCTCCAGCGTGAAGCTGGGTTCACGATCGAGCTCGAACGTGACACTGGTTTCACGTTGGCGGGCACAGTGACGGCGTTTGACCCTCGAACCGATCAGTCCAGCGGATCCTTTCTACTGCTCTCCCAACCGGATGGTTAGGATCGCGGTTATCACCCATTGAGTGCCTGCGCGCAACGCAGTGGCAAGCTCCGGGTCGACCCGAGCAGGGAAGGACAATGATGACCACCGAATCGGTTGCGCCGAAGACCTCGGAATCCACGAACGGGGCGCCGGCAGCTGCGCCGGTCGACATCGCCGCGACGGTGGCCCGGCTCCGCAAAACGTACGCCACCGGGCGCACCCGCGACATCGGTTGGCGCAAGCAGCAGTTGCTGCAGCTGCAGAAGCTGATGGAAGAGAACGAGGCCGCGATCGCCGCCGCGCTCGCCGAGGATCTGGACCGCAATCCGTTCGAGGCGTATATCGCCGACGTGGCAACGACAGCCGGCGAAGCGAAGTACGCGGCGAAACGCGTACGCAGGTGGACGCGCCGCAGATACCAGTTGCTGGAGATGGCGCAGCTACCCGGCCGCGGCTGGGTGGAGTACGAGCCCTACGGCACCGTGCTCGTCATCGGCGCCTGGAACTACCCGTTCTATCTGACACTGGGTCCAGCGGTTGGCGCGATTGCCGCCGGAAACACCGTCATACTCAAGCCCTCGGAGATTGCGCCCGCATCCTCGCGCTTGATGGCTGAGCTGGTGCCGCGCTACCTCGACAACGATGCGATCGCCGTGATCGAGGGCGACGGTTCGGTGAGTCAGGCGCTGATCGCGCAGGGCTTGGACCGCGTGATGTTCACCGGCGGAACCGAGATCGGCCGCAAGGTCTACGAAGGTGCGGCGCCGCATCTGACCCCGTGCACCCTGGAGCTCGGCGGCAAGAGCCCGGTGATCGTGGCGGCCGACGCCGACGTGGAGGTGGCGGCCAAGCGGATCGCCTGGATGAAACTGCTGAACGCCGGGCAGACGTGCGTCGCCCCCGATTACGTGCTGGCGGACGCGAAGATTCGTGATGAACTGGTGAGCAAGATCGGCGCTGCCGTCACGAAGTTCACTTCGGATCAGCCGAACGGAGTGCGGATCGTCAATCAGCGTCAATTCGATCGGATCAGCGGTTATCTTTCCGGCGCGGATGGCAAGGTCACCGTCGGCGGGGGCTGTGATGCGTCGAGCCTGCGGATCCAACCGACGGTCGTCGTCGATCCCGATCCGGACGGGCCGCTGATGCGAAACGAAATCTTTGGGCCAGTGCTGCCGGTGATCACGGTCCAAAACCTGGATGAGGCAATACGTTTCATCAACTCCCGGCCCAAGCCGCTATCTGCGTACCTGTTCACCAAAGCGCGCGAGACCCGCGAGCGGGTGATCAAGGAGGTACCGGCGGGCGGCATGCTGGTCAACCACCTCGCGTTCCAGGTGTCGACGGCCAAGTTGCCATTCGGCGGGGTCGGCGCATCGGGCATGGGCGCCTATCACGGCCGCTTTGGTTTCGAGGAGTTCAGCCACCGCAAGTCGGTGTTGACCAAGCCAACTCGGCCCGACCTGTCGAGCTTCATCTACCCGCCGTACACCGAGCGGGCCTTCAAGATGGCTCGCCGAATGTTCTGACATACCGGCCCGGCTGCTGCCGGCGCTGAACTACCCCCGATAGCCCCTATTTTTTCTGATAGGAGAGAGGAACCTGATGCCCGGAGTGCAGGATCGCGTCATCGTCGTCACCGGAGCCGGTGGAGGACTGGGCCGTGAATACGCCCTGACCCTCGCGAAGGAGGGTGCCAGCGTCGTCGTCAATGACCTCGGTGGAGCCCGCGACGGCACCGGCGCCGGATCGGCGATGGCCGACCACGTCGTCGCCGAGATCCGCGAGGCGGGTGGCCGTGCTGTCGCCAACTACGACAGCGTCGCCACGGAAGACGGCGCGGCCAACATCATCAAGACGGCGCTCGACGAGTTCGGCGCCGTGCACGGCGTGGTGAGCAATGCCGGGATCCTGCGCGACGGCACCTTCCACAAGATGACGTCCGAGAACTGGGACGCCGTGCTCAAGGTGCACCTTTACGGCGGCTACAACGTCATTCGCGCCGCCTGGCCGCATTTCCGTGAGCAGAGTTATGGCCGGGTGGTCGTCGCCACCTCCACCAGCGGGCTGTTCGGCAACTTCGGGCAGGCCAACTATGGGGCGGCCAAGCTCGGCCTGATCGGCATGATCAACACGCTGGCGCTCGAGGGCGCCAAGTACAACATCCATGCCAACGCCGTCGCGCCGATCGCGGCCACCCGGATGACCGAGGACATCCTCCCGCCCGAAGTGCTGGAGAAGCTCACGCCGGAATTCGTCGCGCCCCTGGTGGCCTACCTGTGCACCGAGGAATGCGCCGAAAGCGCAGCGGTTTTCGTCGTCGGCGGTGGCAAGGTGCAGCGGGTCGCCCTGTTCGGCAACCAGGGCGCCAACTTCGAGAAGCCGCCGTCAGTGCAGGATATCGCCGCGCACTGGGCCGAGATCACCGACCTGTCTAACGCACAAAAGGCGGCATTCAAGCTGTAGCAGCCAGTGTTGTTGACCCGAGGCCGCGGCCGACTGCGTGCTTCGGTTCAGGCGAGCAGCCCGCTGCGTAGTCGATCCACGTCGGACTCGGTGACACCCGCGTCGCGCAGGTAGCTGTCCAGTGATCCGTAGGTCTCGTCGATCGTTTGCCGCGCGGCCGCCAGATACTCCGCACGGACGCCGAGGACCTCGTCGGATAACCGGGCCTCGGTGAAGGTCACCACCTCCGGGGTGAGTTCGATGTCTGGGCGCTGCTGGATCATCTCCAAGATCCGGGCCCGTAGCTGAGGTACGGCATCATTGCTGCGCAGGAAGTCGGCGACAATGGATTTGCGCTCGACACCGATCGCTTCCAGTACCGTCGCGACCATGAAGCCGGTGCGGTCCTTGCCCGCGAAGCAGTGCGTGAGCACCGGGCGTCCGGCGGCCAGCAGGGTGACGATGCGGCGCAGCGCGCGCTGAGCTCCGTTACGTGTTGGGAATTGGCGGTATTCGTCGATCATGTACCGTGCAGCGGTTTCTGCGACCGACTCATCTGATTGGCCGTGTTCCTCGAAGACCCGCCGAAATGCGTGCTCGTGCGGTGCTGCGCCGTCAGTCTCGGCCTCGTCGTCGGCGAGGTCGGGGAGGGGCAGCAGATGGATCTCGACGCCGTCGGGAACGCGTCCCGGCCCGCGGCGGGCGACCTCCCTGGCTGCGCGCAGATCGGCGACATCGGTGATGCCCAGCTGGCGCAGCGTTGCCCGGCCGTCATCGTCCAGGCGGCTCAGCTCGCTGGACCGAAACAGCCGCCCCGGCCGCAGCGCGCCTGCACCGTCGGCGACATCACGGAAGTTCCACGCGCCGGCCAATTCCCGGACGGAGGTCTCACCCATGTGAGGTAACCGCCGCGGCGAGCGCGGATTGCTCCCGGCCGATTTCGGTGCGCGCGATGGAGCGCATATGCACCTCGTCGGGCCCGTCGAAGATGCGCATGGCGCGATGCCAGCCGTACAGCCGGGCCAGCGGCGTGTCGTCGCTGACGCCGGCCGCCCCGTGCACCTGGATTGCGCGGTCGATGACGTCGCAAGCCACCTGCGGGGCCACCGCCTTGATCATCGCGACCAGGTGGCGGGCCTCCTTATTGCCGTGTTGGTCGATCGTCCACGCCGCCTTCTCGCACAGCAGCCTGGCCTGGTCGATTTCGTTGCGGGACTTGGCAATTGCCTGCTGCACCACGCCCTGCTCGGCCAGCGGGCGGCCGAACGCCACCCGGCTGCGGGCCCGGTCCACCATGTGGGCCAGTGCCCGTTCGGCTCCGCCGAGCGCGCGCATGCAGTGGTGGATGCGGCCCGGTCCCAGCCGGGCCTGCGCGATCGCGAAGCCGGTGCCCTCGTCGCCGAGCAGATTGGTGGCCGGGACCCGGACGTTGTCGTAGATCACCTCGCAGTGGCCGTGCTGGTCCTGCCAGCCGAACACCGGTGTGGAGCGAACGATCGTCACGCCCGGAGTGTCCATCGGCACCAGGATCATCGACTGCTGTTGGTGGGCAGCCGCGTCGGGGTTGGTGCGGCCCATCACGATCAGGATCTTGCAGCGCGGGTCCGCCGCTCCTGAGGTCCACCATTTGCGGCCGTTGATGACGTAGTCGCCGCCGTCGCGCGTGATCGTGGTTTCGATGTTGCGTGCGTCGCTGCTGGCGACCGCCGGCTCGGTCATCGAAAAGGCGCTGCGGATCTCGCCATTGAGCAACGGATGCAGCCACTGCGTGCGTTGCTCCTCGGTACCGAACATGTGCAGGATCTCCATGTTGCCGGTATCGGGTGCCGCGCAGTTGAGCGCCTCGGGCGCGATCTCCAGGCTCCAGCCGGTGATCTCGGCCAGCGGAGCGTATTCCAGGTTGGTCAGGCCCGACTCCGCCGGCAGGAAGAGGTTCCACAGGCCGCGCTCTTTGGCCTTGACCTTCAGTTTCTCGACGATCGGGGGGACGGTGTGGTCGTGTGGGCCGGCCTCGTGGCGGTAGTCGTCGTAAGCGGCCTCGGCTTCAAAGACGTGTCCGGTCATGAAGTCGGACAGCCGCTTGTGGTAGTCGCTGGCCTTGGCCGACATCGCGAAATCCATGTCCGTCACGATAGGACACGCGCCGTGACGCTGAGTTTCAGGTCGGGGGCGGGCCGGACACGCGACACTTACACCACGGTGAAGACCTGCCGAGCGGCGTCGCCAGAGCGTAGTTTCGCGCTCGTCAAACTGCAGGATTGGCGTCATGACCGAGAGCCGCCGCCCGTTCCCGCCATTTACCTTGGAAACCGCAATCCAGAAAGTTCAGGCAGCAGAGGACGCCTGGAACACCCGCGACCCTGACCACGTCAGCCTGGCCTACACGCCTGACTCACAGTGGCGAAACCGAGACGAGCACATCATCGGCAGGGACGAGATCGTGGCGTTTTTAGCCCGCAAGTGGCAGCGCGAACTCGACTATTCGCTGCGCAAGTGCTTGTGGGACTTTCACGACAACCGCATTGCCGTTCGATTCCAGTACGAGTGCCGCGATCACACCGGCCAGTGGTATCGCAGCTACGGCAACGAACTGTGGGAATTCACGCCGGAGGGTTTGATGGCGCGCCGCGAAGCCAGCATCAACGATGCCCCAATCGACGAATCGGAACGCCGCTACTTCGGACCTCGACAGGCCCCAGAACACGGTCAAGACATCCCGCTCTGGTAGGTGCGGCGCAACAACGCCATCTTGTGGCGCCACAACATCGCGACCGCTACTGCATTCACTTCGAGTGGCGAACCATCGATCAGGAGGGCCGATTGACTGCCGGCGGGTATCCCGTCCTCGGTGATCGCACGTCCGTGGTGAGATTTTCCACGCGTTAAGGTAGCGAAGCGTGCGGTCGAGCCAGCGGCATATGCAGGGATATCTAGCGGCAGGAAAGTGCGGGAAAGTAGATGTACGCGCCATGACAAATGCGGAGACGACGGTAGGGGTGGTCGCCGAATCCGGCGCCGATGAGCGGCGGGTGGCACTGGTGCCGAAGGCGGTCGCGTCGCTGGTGAACAGCGGTGTGGCAGTGGTGGTCGAGTCCGGTGCGGGCGAGAGGGCGCTACTTCCCGACGAGCTGTACACCGAAGCCGGGGCCACCATTGGGAACGCCTGGGCCGCCGACGTCGTCGTCAAGGTGGCACCGCCGACGGCAGGCGAGGTCAGCAAGTTGCACCGCGGGCAGACGCTGATCGGCTTCCTGGCGCCCCGAAACGCCGACAACTCGATCGGCGCGCTCACCGACGCCGGTGTGCAGGCGTTCGCGCTCGAGGCCATCCCGCGGATCTCGCGAGCCCAAGTCATGGATGCGTTGTCGTCGCAAGGCAATGTGGCCGGCTATAAGGCGGTGCTGCTGGCGGCCTCGGAGTCGACCCGGTTCTTCCCCATGCTGACGACGGCGGCGGGCACCGTGAAGCCGGCCAGCGTGCTGGTGCTCGGTGTCGGTGTGGCCGGGCTGCAGGCACTGGCAACGGCCAAACGCCTGGGTGCGCGGACCTCCGGGTACGACGTGCGTCCGGAGGTGGCCGACCAGGTGCGGTCGGTGGGCGCGCGGTGGCTGGAATTGGGAATTGATGCGGCAGGTGAGGGCGGGTACGCCCGTGAGCTCACCGACGAGGAGCGCGCGCAACAGCAGAAAGCGTTGGAAGAAGCGATCGCCGGCTTTGACGTGGTGATCACCACGGCGCTGGTCCCGGGGCGGCCCGCGCCACGTCTGGTGACCGCCGCCGCGGTGGAATCGATGAAACCCGGCAGCGTGGTGGTGGATCTGGCCGGGGAAACCGGGGGGAACTGCGAGCTCACCGAACCCGGGCAGACCGTCGTCAAGCATGACGTCACCATCGCCGCGCCGCTGAACCTGCCGGCGACGATGCCCGAGCATGCCAGCGAGCTCTACAGCAAGAACATCACCGCCTTGCTGGACTTGCTGATCAAGGACGGCAAGCTAACCCCCGACTTTGACGACGAAGTCATCGCGGCGTCCTGTGTGACTCGCGGGAAGGACTCCTAGATGTACGAAGAGCTGTTGGAGAACCTGGCGATCCTGGTGTTGTCCGGGTTCGTCGGTTTTGCGGTGATTTCGAAGGTGCCCAACACGCTGCACACACCGCTGATGTCGGGAACCAACGCCATCCACGGCATTGTGGTGCTGGGCGCGCTGGTGGTGTTCGGGATGGTCGAGCACCCTTCGCTGGCGGTGCAGATCATCCTGTTCGTGGCGGTGGTGTTCGGCACGCTCAACGTCATCGGCGGCTTCATCGTCACCGACCGGATGCTGGGCATGTTCAAGGTCAAGAAACGCGCACCGGTGAAGACGCAGGAGCCGGCGGCGAAATGAGCTATTTGGTCACCGTCCTCTACATCATCTCGTTCTCGCTGTTCATCTACGGTTTGATGGGCCTGACCGGGCCCAGGACTGCAGTGCGGGGCAACCTGATCGCCGCGGCGGGCATGACCCTCGCGGTGGCGGCGACACTGATCATGATCAGGCACACCACCCAATGGCCGCTGATCATCGCCGGCCTGGTCGTGGGTGTGGTGCTCGGTGTCCCTCCGGCGCGGTTGACCAAGATGACCGCCATGCCGCAGCTGGTGGCGTTCTTCAACGGCGTCGGCGGTGGCACGGTCGCGCTGATCGCGCTTGCGGAGTTCATGGAGACCACCGGCTTTTCGGCCTTCCAGCACGGCGAGTCGCCAACCGTGCACATCGTGGTGGCTTCGTTGTTCGCCGCGATCATCGGGTCGATCTCGTTCTGGGGCTCGATCATCGCTTTCGGCAAGTTGCAGGAGATCATCTCCGGGGCACCGATCGGCCTCGGCAAGGCCCAGCAACCGGTCAACCTGCTGTTGCTGGCCGCCGCGGTGGCCGCCGCGGTGGTCGTCGGCGTGCACGCGCATCCCGGGACCGGTGGGGCGTCGTTGTGGTGGATGATCGGCCTGCTGGCCGCCGCCGGGGTGCTGGGCCTGATGGTGGTGTTGCCCATCGGCGGCGCCGACATGCCGGTGGTCATCTCCCTGCTCAACGCGATGACCGGGCTGTCGGCCGCCGCGGCGGGTTTGGCGCTGAACAACACCGCGATGATCGTTGCGGGCATGATCGTCGGCGCGTCCGGCTCGATCCTGACCAACCTCATGGCCAAGGCGATGAACCGCTCCATTCCCGCGATCGTGGCGGGCGGCTTCGGTGGCGGCGGCGTGGCACCTAGCGGGGGCGCCGGCGGCGGCGACAAACACGTCAAGTCGACGTCGGCGGCCGATGCCGCGATTCAGATGGCTTACGCCAACCAGGTCATCGTGGTCCCGGGCTACGGCCTGGCCGTCGCGCAGGCCCAGCACGCCGTCAAGGACATGGCCAACCTGCTCGAAGAGCGTGGAGTGCCGGTGAAGTACGCGATCCACCCGGTGGCCGGCCGCATGCCCGGGCACATGAACGTGCTGCTGGCTGAGGCCGAGGTCGATTACGACGCGATGAAGGACATGGACGACATCAACGACGAATTCGCCCGCACCGACGTCGCGATCGTCATCGGCGCCAACGACGTCACCAACCCAGCGGCGCGCAACGAGGCATCCAGCCCGATCTACGGCATGCCCATTCTCAATGTGGACAAGGCCAAGTCGGTGATTGTGCTGAAGCGGTCGATGAACTCCGGCTTCGCGGGCATCGACAACCCGCTGTTCTACGCCGAGGGAACCACGATGCTGTTCGGGGACGCAAAGAAATCGGTGACCGAGGTCGCCGAGGAACTCAAGGCGCTGTAGGTCGGTCTAGACGGGCGGATACGCGGGTGGCGGATATCCGTTGCCGTCGGTAACTCCCCGCAGACCCCAGGTGAAATACCTGAAGAAGAATTCGATCTCGTCGCTTGCGTCGTAGTCCGGGCTCGGATCCATCAGGCCACCCCTCGGTCGCGACTTGAACTTCGCACGTGAGTCTAGTCCCATCCGTGTCGCTGCGACACCCCGGCGTTTGCCTAAACTGTCCAACCAGTTGATTGATAATTAGCCTTGTCCGGGGTCCGACCACCGCTGCCGGCAGTGACGATAGTGAGTACAGATGCCATCCGAGAACGGGCTAACGCGCCGTGAAGAGTTGCTGGCTGTTGCCACCAAGCTGTTCGCCGCGCGCGGCTATCACGGCACCCGGATGGATGACGTCGCCGATGTGATCGGACTGAACAAAGCGACGGTCTACCACTATTACGCGAGCAAGTCGCTGATCCTGTTCGACATCTACCGCCAGGCCGCCGAGGGCACGTTGGCCGCCGTGCACGACGATCCGTCGTGGACGGCGCGCGAAGCGCTCTACCAGTACACCGTCCGCCTGCTCACCGGGATCGCGGCCAATCCGGAGCGGGCCGCTGTCTACTTTCAGGAGCAGCCCTATATCACCGAGTGGTTCACCGCCGAACAGGTCGCCGAGGTCCGTGAGAAGGAGGCTCAGGTCTACGAGCACGTGCACGGCCTCATCGACCGCGGGATTGCCAGTGGCGAGTTCTTTGAGTGCGACTCCCATGTGGTGGCGCTGGGCTATATCGGGATGACGCTGGGCAGCTACCGCTGGCTGCGGCCGAGCGGACGGCGCACGGCAAAGGAAATCGCGGCTGAGTTCAGCACCGCTCTGCTGCGCGGCCTGATCCGCGACGAATCGATCCGCAAGAATTCTCCGCTCGGACCTTAGGAACCGTGGGCTAGGTGCTCGCCGGTTTCAAGTGCTTGTCCAGGAAAGCGATCTGGTCGGCGACGACGCGCTCGAACGCGTCGTCGACATAGATCGCGAAATGGCCCTCGGGATACATCCTGACCTCACCGCGCGGCGCCTTGGCCGCATAGCGCAGTGTGGGGACGGCCGGGGCGACCGAGTCGGTTTCGCACACGCAGAACAAGATCGGACAGGGGATCTTCGCGGTTAAGCGGCCCGGACGGTAGGTCATGATCCTCAAGGCGATCCGGGCGGCCACCTCATTAGGTAGCTGCACGCCTTCGGGCACCAGTTTGAGGTAGCCCGAGTACGCGTCGGGCGCGTTCATCAGCGCGACCTCGCCTGGCCTTCCTACCGTGGGGACCATCACCGGCGGTTTCCCCAGCCACGCCGCGACGACATCGCGCAGCGCCCGCGCGGTGATGCGTGCGGTGATCAGGGGGTTCAGCGTGCGTGCAGAAGCGATTCCGTCGGTAAAGGGGCATTGGGCCACGGCAGCGGCGATACCCGGCAGCCGGGCCGCCGTGGCGATGACATGTCCGCCTCCAAAAGAGGTGCCCCACAGGCCGATTCGGTCGTGATCTATTCCGGCAAGAGTACGGGCGTAGCCGACCGCTGCAGCCCAGTCCGCAAGCTGCATGCCGATGTCGAGCAGCTGACGCGGCTGGCCCTCGCTGTCGCCGAAGTTGCGGTAGTCGAACACCAGGCAGGCGTGGCCGGCGGCGCTGAATCGTTCGGCGTAGGCGTCCAGTCGCATGGTTCGCACCGCGCCCAGCCCGTGCGCCATCACCAGCAGCGGCGCAGGTCCGCCGCCCGGAGGCCGGTAGAGCCATGCACCGATCCGGTCGTCGCCGGACATGAACTGGACATCCTCACGCTGTGCCATCAGCGCTTCATTGTGCCTGCCGGATCGCGACAAATCCGGCCGGTATGCGCCCCAGAATTAATGGACTAGTGTCTGGAAAAGTTTTCCAGGGATCAAGGGACGGAGACTCTGATGGCGATCCGCGTCGCACACGTCGGTACCGGAAATGTCGGAAGGCTGGCCCTGATCGAGCTCATCACCAACCCGCAGTTCGAGTTGACCGGGGTTTGTGTGTCGTCGCCCGAGAAGGTGGGCAAGGATGCCGGCGCGCTGGCCGGTGTTGAGGTCGATACGGGTATCGCGGCTGTCGGAGACCTCGACGCCGTCCTTGCCACCGGTCCCGAGTGCGTCGTCTATTGCGCCATGGGCGATACCCGCCTGCCGGACGCGATGGAGGACATCAGGCGCATCCTGGCCGCCGGTATCAATGTCGTCGGGTCCTCGCCGGGGCTGCTGCAATACCCGTGGGGCGTGATGCCCGACAAGTACATCGCGCGCGTCGAAGACGCTGCTCGGCAAGGCAATTCGAGCCTCTTCATCAACGGCGTCGACCCCGGATTCATCAACGACCTCATCCCGTTCGCACTCGCCGGGACCTGCCAGCGCATCGAGCAGGTGCGCTGCATGGAGATCGCCGATTACGCTAGCTACGACGGCGCTGAGGTCATGCACTACATGGGGTTCGGCCGGCCCCTGGACGATGTGCCGATGCTGCTGCAACCGGGCGTGCTGAGCATCGCCTGGGGCGCCGCGATCCGTCAGTTGGCGGCCGGCCTCGGCATCGAGCTCGACGAGATCACCGAGTCATACCAGCGCGAGCCCGCACCGGAGGACTTCGACATCGCGGTGGGACGCGTGGCCAAGGGAACCCTGGCCGCCTTGCAATTCGAGATCCGCGGAATGGCCAACGGGCACCCGGCCATCGTCATCGAGCACATCACCCGGTTGCGGCCCGACCTGCGGCCGGATTGGCCGCAACCCGCGTCCGGCGGCGGCTCGTATCGTGTCGAGATCGTCGGGGAGCCGTCGTACGCCGTGGACATCGTTCCGAGTAGTCGCAAGGGCGACCACAACCACGCCGCGATCGTCGGTGCCGCCGGCCGCATCGTCAACGCCATTCCGGCGGTGATCGCCGCGCCGCCCGGCATCCGGACCACGCTCGACCTGCCGCTGGTGACCGGGAAAGGCCTTTACGCACCGAACGACCTCGTAGCCAGTTAGCGATCACCGAAACGGAAAGGAGCCCATTAATGGGTCGGGTAGACGGAAAAGTGGCGCTCATCAGTGGCGGCGCCCGCGGGATGGGCGCCTCGCACGCTCGCATGCTCGTGGAGGAAGGCGCCAAGGTGGTGATCGGCGACATCCTCGACGAGGAGGGCAAGGCACTTGCCGACGAGATCGGTGACGCCGTCCGCTACGTCCACCTCGACGTCACCCAGCCCGACCAGTGGGACGCCGCGGTCGCGACGGCGACCGGCGAATTCGGCAAGCTCAATGTATTGGTCAACAACGCCGGCATCGTCGCACTCGGGCAGCTGAAGAATTTTGATCTGGCCAAGTGGCAGAAGGTGATTGACGTCAACCTGACCGGCACGTTCCTGGGGATGCGGGTGGCCGTCGAGCCGATGACCGCGGCCGGGGGTGGCTCGATCATCAACGTGTCGTCGATCGAGGGCCTACGCGGTGCCGCGGCGGTCCACCCGTATGTCGCGTCAAAGTGGGCGGTACGCGGCCTGGCCAAGTCGGCGGCCCTGGAGTTGGCACCGTTGAACATCCGAGTCAACTCGATCCACCCCGGCTTCATCCGCACCCCGATGACCGCCCACCTGCCGGAAGACATGGTCACCATCCCCCTCGGCCGCCCGGCCGAGTCGAGGGAAGTGTCGACGTTCGTCGTGTTCCTGGCCAGCGACGAGTCGTCCTACGCGACCGGCAGCGAGTTCGTTATGGACGGCGGGCTGGTGACCGACGTGCCCCACAAACCGTTTTAGCGGCGCTGGGACAGCGCGCAGTTTTACGCGGTGCTATAACCGCGAGCATGTTGCGCAGTCTGGCGAGTGCGGTCGGATCGAATCACGTCGTCACCGACCCCGACGTCCTGGCGGCGCGCAGCGTCGACCACACCGGCCGCTATCGGGGCCGGGCCAGCGCGCTGGTGCGGCCGGGTTCGGCCGAGCAGGTCGCCGAGGTGCTGCGGGTGTGCTGTGACGCCGGGGCGCACGTGACGGTGCAAGGCGGTCGCACCTCGCTGGTGGCCGGCACCGTCCCCGAGCACGACGACGTGCTGTTGTCCACCGAGCGGCTGCGCGACCTTGGTGATGTCGACGCCGTTGAGCGCCGCGTCGAGGCCGGTGCGGGAGCCACGTTGGCGGCCGTGCAACGGGTGGCGGGCGCGGCCGGCTTGGTGTTCGGCGTGGATCTGGCTGCTCGTGACACGGCGACCGTCGGTGGCATGGCGTCGACGAACGCCGGCGGCCTGCGCACGGTTCGGTACGGCAACACCGGCGAGCAAGTTGTCGGGTTGCAGGTGGCGCTGCCCGACGGTTCGCTGCTGCGCCGCCACAGCCGGGTACGCCGGGACAACACCGGTTACGATCTGCCGGCGCTGTTCGTCGGTGCCGAAGGCACTCTCGGCGTTATCACTGCTCTGGATCTGCGACTGCACCCCACCCCGTCGCATCGAGTGACGGCCATCTGCGGGTTTGCCGACCTGGAGGTGCTCGTCGAGGCCGGCCGGACGTTTCGGGACGTGGACGGGATCGCGGCGCTGGAATTGATCGACGGTCGCGCTGCCGCGCTGACCCGCGAGCACCTTGGGGTGGGCGCCCCAGTGCCGGGCGACTGGCTGCTGTTGGTGGAACTGGCCGCCGACCACGACCAGACCGATCGGCTCGCCGACCTGCTCGACGGTACGCAGACGTGCGGCGAACCCGCGGTGGGAGTGGACGTGGCTGCGCAGCAACGGTTGTGGCAGGTTCGCGAATCACTGGCCGAGGTGCTCGGCGTGTACGGGCCACCGTTGAAGTTCGATGTCTCATTGCCGTCGTCGGTGATCGGCGAATTCGCAAGGGAAGCAGTCACTTTGATCCAGGAGCACGTTCCCGACGCGCTACCGGTGTTGTTTGGACATATCGGTGAGGGCAACTTGCATCTCAACGTCTTGCGTTGCCCCCTCGACCGGGAGCGGGCACTGTACGAGCCGATGATGGACCTCATCGCGCAGTCGGGGGGCAATGTCAGCTCTGAACACGGCGTCGGCAGCCGCAAGCGCCCCTACCTCGGCATGTCGAGGGGGCCGGCCGACATCGCCGCGATGCGGGCGGTCAAAGCCGCGTTCGACCCGAGCGGCTACCTCAACGCCGCGGTGCTATTCGACTGAGCGATTCAGCTGCACTTGATTCCGACCGCGTGCCGCAGCTGCGCCAAGAACTGATCGGCGTCGTCGCTGCGGACGATGTAGTGCGATATCGCGATCCGGATCACCGTCGCGGCCTTCACCGCGGCGTTGGGTCCGGGCAGGTGCCGCTGCAGCCCTTCGCGCATCTGCGGGATGACCCAGGAAAACTGGGCGATGGTGTGCTCCGGCTCGACATCGACCATGCGCACACCGGAGTACGAATGCTGATACTCGACGATGAACCGCAGCACGGCGTCGAGTTTGTCGACCCCCTTCAGGCCTGCGGTGGCCTTGACCAAGCCGCCTTCGAAGATCTGTCGCTCGTAGCTTGAAAATGCCGAGAGCAACTCCTCTTTGGACGCGAACCAGCGGTAGAGCGTAGGGCGCGACACGCCAGCTTGGGTAGCGACGTCGGAGAGGCTGAGCTTGGTCTTGCCGTTGCGGCCGAGTACCTCGGCGGTGGCGGCGAGGATCCGCTGACGCGTCGAGGTGTCAGTGTCTGTCGTCTGGGCCGGCTGGCTCATGTTTCAAACTTTACGAAGTATTGCCGAAGTGTCACGATTTTTTCGCTCCCAGGTCAGGCTCAGCGGGGGCGCCGGCGCACCAGCACCGACTGCTGGATGGCGCCGATCGCGCCCTGCTCGTCAAACAACGTGCCGATCGTCGTCCCGATGCCGTCCGGGCCGTAGTTGGTCTCCGCACGAATACCGATCCAGTCGCCGTCGGGGATCCGGAACACGTGCACGGCCAGATCGGTGTTGAGGAACGTCCACTTGGTGATGTCCAGTTTGCTGCCGATGCCGTTGGCGCAGTCGGCCACCGCGAACAGCCGTTCCAGCTGCGTCATGGTCTCACCGTTGACGAGGTCCACCGTGGGCTTGATCCAGGACTCTCCGGGGCCTTTGTTCAGCGGTTCGGTCAGCCATCGCCAGTCCAGGCTGTGTACGTAGTTGCGGTCCCAATCTCTTTCAAGGTTGCGGCTGCGGGCCTCGGACAACGGCCGGGGCAGGGGCGCCGCCGCGTGAGCCAGCGACTGGGTATCGAGCTGCTGCAACCGCCATCCGCTGGCGCGGGCGACGGGCCGGGGCTGACCATCGGGACCCAGCGCCAGCATCTCCGCGCTGACCAGCTCGATCTGTTTGCCGCTGCGTTGCAGTTGCGGGCGGACCCACAGGTCGCCCTCGGCGGGCACCGGGCCCAACAGGTCGATCACGACCCGGCTGAGCCGGGTGTCGTCGCGCTGGTTGCACCGCTGAAGGGCCCGAACCAGCAGTGCCGACACCGGGGCGGCATGCTGTATCGCAGCCGACCACGTGCTGCGCACCAGGTCGGTCGCTGTGAACTTTTCGCCCGAGGCGTCGGCTTCGTTACTGGTCGGGTCGATGAGCTCGTAGTAGGAGTCGGTCATCGTCCACCTCTCGGGTGTGTCAGGGCAGGCCGGCGCCGGGAGTGGCAACCGTCACGGCGTCGAGTCGGGAGAGTCGGGTGCCAACCAGGCGCTGAGGATACGCGTCGGTACTCGACAGCAAAAACAGCGTGCGACGCCGCGGGCCGCCCAGTGTGCAGGCGATGGCAACTCGGTCGCCCATGTCGATGCGGTCCGTGACGGCGCCGCCCGCAACGATCCGCTCGAACTGGTGAGCCAGCGTCATCGCTGTCCACACCCCGCCTTCGGCGTCAAGCGCGATGCCGTCGGGCGGCCCGTCGAGGCCGTCGGCGAAAATCCGGCGGTCGCCCAGTCCGCCTCCATTACTCGGGTCACCGATGGTGAACGCGCTGAGCCGTCGGCCGATCGATTCGGCGACAATCAACGTGTTTCCGTCCGGCGTGATCACCATTCCGTTGGGAAAGTCAAGGTCCTCGGCCACGACGGTGGCGCCGTCGTCGGGATCGAGGCGGATGATGACGCCGCCGGTGAACGCCTGGCATCCGATATAGGCGCGGCCCACGGCGTCGATCACCATGTCGCCGAGGTTGGCCGGCGCCTGGTCGGCGAGATCGGCGATGGTGACGACGGTTTCGCCGTCGTAGCGCAACACCTGCCGGTCTTCGGTCGAGACGATGAGCAGTGACCCGTCGGGGCGAAACCCCAGGCCTGAGGGGGAGTGCCCGGGCAGCGGCAACGTGGTCAGCGAGCCGCGCATGTCCGCGGTGTGCACGGCCTGACCCAGCATGTCGGAGAACCACAGCAGTCCCTCGAACCAGCGTGGGCCTTCGCCGAAGCAGAATCCGTTGGCCAGCGGCTCGGGAATCATCCGCTCATGCCTTTACAAAACACCGCAAAAGTGTCACGCACCGCGGGTGTCGGTGTCAATGAGGCCGAGTTCGCGCGCCACAGCCGCGTGGTAGGCGTCGATCTTGGCGGGATTTGCCTGCTGGAAGAGCTGGTCGGGCAGCGGGGCATGTTTGTGGGTTTCGATCGTCATGGTCCTGGAGAACAGCGTGATGTCCTGGCCCGGCCTGGTGAACCGGTATGACACGGTGATGCGGCCCTCCATACCACTTTTTGAGCCGCCGTTCCCGGCGCGGTCATGGCCGAGGCGGCCCACCGAGGTGAACACGAAAGTCGTCGTGCGCACGGCGATGGCCAGCTGCCAGCCGAAGACCCGGTCACCGTCCGGACCCGCTTCCTCCCAGGTATCACCGACCTTCAGCGGAAGCTCCGGCAAGTCGCCGATGTGAGCGCTGCCGGGATAGGTCTTCGTCCAGTTCGCCGGATTGGTGACGAAGTCGTAGACGGTCTCGGCGGACTGGGTGAAAGCGGTCTCTGAAGTGCTGGTCACGATGCCCAATTACGTTGCCTTCCCGTGCGTTCCGTTGGTGCATTGATCCGCTGGGCCGCAGCCTTGTTAGCCAAGCTTTACAAATCCTACTCAAAGTGTCACGCTGAGCCGTGAGCTGCTAGCGCGAGAGGTGGAGCAGATTTGACCACAGAATCTGAGCAGACTGAGTGGACGGTGCAGGGCCTGCTGGATCTGTTTGACGTGCAGGCCGACGGGCAAGACCGGTTCACCGGCGACACCGGCATCGCCGGTGGCGACGAACGGCAGGTGGTGGAAGGCACCCAGGTGCTCGCCCAGGCGATTGTCGCGGTGGCCAAACGATTCCCGGACAAGTCGGTGCGCTCGGCGCACGCGGTGTTCTCCCGCGCGGTCGCGGTCGGCCCGCCGGTCGAATTTGTCGTCGACGTCGTGGCCGAAGGGCGGTCCACCGCCACCGCGGTCGTCGCCGTGCATCAAAACGGTCGGCGCTGCCTGAGCATCACGGTGCTGGCCGACGTGCCGACGGACGACGTCATCCGCCACCACCTGCCGCGGCCCGAGGTGGCCGCACCGGCCGACGCCAACCACGCGGAGATGCCGATGATCGGTCGCGAACTGCGACTGGTCGACGTCGTCGACGTCAACAGCCCCGACGAGGTGGGGCCGCCGGAACTGCACGCGTGGCTGCACTACGATCCGATCCCCACCCGTGACGACCTGGCCAAGGCGCTCATCGCGTACTTCACCGGTCATCTCGGGATTTCCACCACCATGCGCGCGCACCCGGGCATCGGCACCAGCCAGGCGCACCTGACCGTGTCCACCGCCCCGATGAGCATCTCGGTGGCATTCCACGAGCCGGTGCGCTGGGACGGCTGGCTGCTCTACAGCCACGAAAGCACCCAGGTCGGCGCGGGAATGTCGCATGTCCGCGGCACCGTGCACTCCGAGGAAGGCGAGCTGCTGGCCTCCTTCGCCCAGGAAGCGTTGATCCGGCCGCTGCGCACCAGCGACACGTCGATAGACGCCCGCTCGCGGTTCTAACGGCGGTACGCACCGATGCGCTTCGCTTTCACCCACCCTATGCACACCCATCCCTACAACCCGGAGTTGGTGACGGGGGACGGCATCGCCACGGTCGCGGCAGCGGCCGAAGCGGCTGGATTCCATGGGTTCGGCTTCACCGACCATCCCGCCCCCTCGCAGCGCTGGCTGGAAGCCGGCGGCCACGACGCTTTAGATCCCTTCGTCGCATTGGGTTACGCGGCAGCCAGGACAACAACGCTGCGGCTGATCCCGAACATCGTGGTGCTGCCGTACCGAAACCCGTTCGTGGTAGCCAAATCCGGCGCGACGCTGGACCTGCTCTCGGGCGGCCGATTCACGCTGGCCGTCGGCGTGGGTTACCTCAAGCGGGAATTCGCGGCATTGGGCGTGGATTACGACGAGCGTGCCGAACTGTTCGAGGAAGCGCTGCAGGTGATCCGGGCAGCATGGACTACCGATGATATCTCCTTTGAGGGAAAGCATTTCACTGCGCGGGGAATCACCGCTCATCCCCGCCCGATTAGCCAGCCGCATCCGCCGATATGGATCGGCGGCAACACCGCCGCCGCCCGCCAGCGAGTCGCCCAGTACGGCGACGGCTGGTGCCCGTTTCCGGCCCCGGCACGTCTGGCCCAGACGGCGGGCACCGCGACCATCGAGTCCGAGGACCGCCTTGCCGCGGGCATCGATGACCTGCGGCGCCGATGCGACGAGGCGGGCCGGGATTGGGCTGCAATCGACATCGCCTTCACCAATTTCGACGGCGGCAGCCCGACCAGCGCCGAATTCAACGCGGACGCTTACCTTTCGGGTTTAGAAAAGCTGGCGGCACTCGGGGTGAACTGGGTGCAGGTTGGCCTACCCGGTGACAGCCTGGTACATGTGCTGGAGAGCATCGAACGTTTCGGAACCCTCGTCATCGATGAGGTCTGATGGACTTCTCACGAGTCTCACTCTCGGCCGACGATAAGGCGTTCCTTGATCAGACGCGGACGTTCTTAGCCGAGCATGTCACCGACGAAGTGCGCCGGCGCGATCGGGAGTTCGGCGAAAACTTCGATGAGCAAGTGCATTTGGCGCTGGGCGAAGCGGGATACCTGGCCGCGGATTGGAAGCCGGAGTCCGAAGGTGGATTCAGCCCGGTTCGTCGGAGAATCTTCGCGCTGGAGATTGCCCGGGCGCATACGCCCTGGTACCACTGGGGCACCACGTCTGTCGTCGCGCGATTGGTGCAGCAATTCGGTGTGCCGGATCTCGTCGGCAAAGTCTTGCCGCGAGTGCTGTCCGGCGACATCCGGCTATGTCTTGGCTATACGGAGCCCGAGGGCGGCTCCGATGTCGCCACCTGCAAGACCCGGGCGGCGCGCGACGGTGACGGATCTAGCTGGGTCATTAATGGCTCCAAGATGTTCACCTCGAACGCACAGAACGCCACGTATGTATTTCTGCTGACCAACACCGACCCGCAGGGGCCGAAACACAAGAACCTGACCATGTTCCTGGTGCCGCTCGATGCACCGGGCATCGAGATCCAACCCCTCCGCACCCTCGACGGCGACCGCACCAACATCGTCTACTACAGCGACGTACGCGTCGACGACCTCTACCGGATCGGTGAGGTCAATGGCGGCTGGACGGTGATGCGGTCCGCGCTTGACGCGGAGCACGGCATCATCGATCCCGAAGATCATGGTTTGCAGGACATTGCGACGATGTCGGGTCACGGCATGTTGATGGCGGAGGCGGTTGACACGGTCGCGGCCATAGCGTCGCAACGCGATCCGGATGGGCGGCGTCGGTTGGATGACGAGTCGGTGCAATACCGACTCGGCCGCAGCTTCGCCCGGATAGAGGCGGCGCTGTCCACTCCCAGCATGTTCGGACGCGTGGCGCTGGCGCAGACGATGCGCGATATCGCGCCCGATTTGATGGACATCCTGGGGACTGCGTCAGCCTTGCCGACCGACACCCGGGGCTCCGCCGACGATGGCGCGGCGGAATACCTGTTCCGGTTGGCACTACCCACCGGGATCTACGGCGGCACCCTGGAGGTCTTCCGCAACATGATCGCCCAGCACGAGCTCGGGCTCGGACGTCCTAGCTACGGCGGGTGAGCGGCAGCTCGGCCACGACGTCGACACGAGTGGTGTCGAAACTCAAGAATCCTTTGATCGGCAGGCTTTCCGGGGGCGGATCGTCGTAGCTCCAGGCGACGTCCTCCACGACGAGATCGCCCACAGCAGCGGACCAATATGTCGCAAAGCCTTTGTAGTTGCAGTAGCTCGACGTCTCCGAGGGCCGCAGCAGGTCGGTCCGCACGTATGTGGGATCGACGTAGAGCCGCGGCTCGAGTGCGGTCTCGAAAAGAACCACCGTGTCGTGTGTGTCCACCAGCGTGGCGCCGCCGACCGAGACGCGCAGGTGTCGCTTCGTCGGGCGGCAGTCGACGCGATGGTACGGATTGGGCGGGTAATGAACGAGCTTTCGGCCTTCCTCCAGCCAGGTGTCGACCGCGTCCCAGGGCACCCGAACGAAGCCCGGCGCTTCCGGCTCGGGCTCGGTCGGTAAGTCGCCGACCTCGTCCACCGGGAAGACGTAGCTGAGCGGGTGACCGCGCCGGTGCACCATCAGCGCCCACTCGGTGTCGATCACCAGACGCCCATCCTGGAAGGCTTGCACACGCCGCGGATGCGGCTCGATGTAGACGATGTCGGCGGGCACCGGAGGAGAGAACCGGCCAGCCGGATCGCTGCTGAGCGGACCACGTCCGGCCACCAGAGTCATGGTGTTAACCCTTCCAGCTACGCCGCTCGTTATCCACCAGCGACCGCTACATGAGAACCAGTGTCAGTGGAGCGTGGCATAATCGAATGTATGTTCGATAGCCTGCGGGGCCTTGAGCCCGCCGCACTCGTGGCGGTGGTCGAGTCCACGCATCGGCAGGAATCGATGCTGGTGGCGCAGCGATTGGCGGCGGTGGCCTCGCTACTGCGGAATCGGATGGCCGCGGCTGAGCGGCGCGAGGGCGAGCCTGGCTACAGCTCGATCGACGGATTCGACCAGACGACGGCCGAGGTGGCCGCGGCGATGAACCTGTCTCCGATGGCGGCCAGTTATCTGGTGTCGGATGCCGAAACACTCGACAAGAGGTTACCCAAGGTTGCGGCCCTACTAGCCGAAGGCCGAACAGATTGGCGCACAGTCCGATTGCTCATCAGCCGCACCGATTTGGTGACCGATGACGAGCTGATCGGCAAAGTTGATCAGTCGCTTGCCGCGCGTATCGGCAACTGGCATGGCTGGTCGAGGCAGCGGATCGTCAACGCGGTCGACGCGGCGGTACGCACCGTCGACCCCGACGCCGCCCGCGAGCGCCGTGTCGCTGCCGAGGACGACCGGCACATCGGCATCAGCGCCCTGGGCAACGGGATGGCGGAGCTGTACGGCCGCGTGGCCGCCGCAGCGGCAACGGCTTTCGACCGCAGGCTTTCTCAGCTTGCCAAGCAGGTGTGTCCGGCAGACCCGCGGACTCTGGACCAGCGCCGTGCCGACGCATTGGCCGCGCTGACGCAGGGGCGCACCCTCGCTTGTAGCTGTGGACGAGCCGATTGCCCTACGAGAGCTAGCGATGGTGCGACTGAGCGCGATACCGGTGGGGCGCGGGTGGTGATCAACGTGGTGGCCAGCGATCAGACCGTGCATGGCGACGGTTCTGCACCTGGCTATCTAGAAGGATACGGGGTCATCGACGCCGAGCAGGTGCGTAAGTTGGTCGCCACCGCGGCTCTGCATGTCATCGATCCGTTTACCAGCTCGTTGGACGCCTTGCGCTACCAACCGTCGGCGTCGCTTGAGCGTGCCGTTCGTTGTCGGGATCTGACGTGCCGCTTCCCCGGATGCAGCCGCCCGGCGGTGGTCTGCGACTTGGACCACACTGTTCCGTTCAACCATCAAGATCCGTCGACGGGCGGACTGACGGTGTACGAGAACCTGAAATGCCTGTGTAAGCAACATCATCTGCTCAAGACCTTCGGTGGGTGGCGCGACACTCAACTGGACGACGGCACTGTTATCTGGACCTCCCCTACTGGGCGAACCTATCGGACTTCCCCGGCTGGTGCCGACCTGTTTCCACAGCCGCGCGGTCCCGCGTGCGCGGCGCCGGCACCGAACCGACGAAGCAGATCCAAGCAGAGAAGCGCGCGAATTACACAGGCGCGCAGGCATAATCGGGAACAGCGGCCGATAAACGAAGCCCGGCGCCGACTGGAACAGGCCCGAAAGCAGGAAATCGAAGCGCGCAAATTCCGAAATCACATGCGCGATTCGCTGTTCGCGTTCAAAGGTACGCCGAGCACCAGTCCATTCTGCCGCTGGGTAAACGATCCCCGCGAGCCGGAGGAGCTGCCGCCGGACTGGAAGCCCGACGATCCGGTCCCCGATTCCCTGCCCGACGACCCGCCGTTCTAGAACTACTGATTAGGGTTCAGTCATGCTGGGACCGCTGGAAGGAACCAAAGTCGTCGAGCTCGGAGTCTGGGTGGCCGGACCGGCCGCCGGCGGCATCCTGGCCGACTGGGGCGCCGACGTCATCAAGATCGAGCCACCGGCCGGTGACCCGGGGCGCATGTTCGGACGGATGCTGGGATGCGATCTCGGGGTCAACCCGCCCTTCGAGATGGACAACCGCTCCAAGCGCAGCATCCTGTTGGACCTCACCACCGACGGGGGACGCGACACAGCGTTCGAATTGCTCGCTGATGCCGACGTTTTCGTGACCAATGTGCGTCCCGGCGCGCTGCAACGGCTGGGCCTCGATTACGAGTCGGTGTCGGCCCGCTACGCCCGCCTGGTCTATGGGCTGATCACCGGGTACGGCGAGGCGGGGCCAGACGCCGATCGGGCCGCCTACGACGTCGCCGCATTCTGGTCGCGCGCCGGTGTTGCCCATCTGCTCACCCGGCCCGGCGACACCCCGCCGTTTCAGCGGGGCGGCATGGGTGACCACTCGGCCGGCATGACCCTGACGGCCGCCATTTGCGCTGCGCTGCTCGCCCGCGAACGCACCGGCACCGGTCAGCTGGTAACCACCTCGCTGTACCGCCAGGGCGCCTACACCGTGAGCTTCGACCTGAACACGTATCTGCTGACCGGCCAACAGATCGCGATCGGTCAACGCGAATCGATGGGCAACCCGTGCATGAACAACTACACCGCCGGCGATGGGCGCCGATTCTGGATCGTCGGGCTCGAGGCCGAGCGCCACTGGCCCGCGCTGTGTCGTGCCGTGGGCCGTCAAGAGTGGTTGACCGATCCCCGATTCGGCGACGCCCGTGCTCGCGCCGTAAACGCCGTGCAGCTGATCGCCGAGCTCGACGAGATCTTCGCGACCCGTTCGCTTGACGAATGGGTGGAAGTCTTTGCCGGCGAACCGGACTTTTTCTGGTCACCGGTCAACACGCTCGAGGACGTCGTTGCCGACGAGCAGTTCCACGCCGCGGGCGGCATCGTCGACGTACCGGACGGACAATCCAGCGTTCCGATGGTGGCCACACCGGCCGACTTCCACGGCACGCCCTGGGCACCGCGTTCTGCGGCACCGGAACTCGGACAGCACACCGCCGACGTTCTCGACGAACTCAAGGCGCGCCGCAGGTCGTGACCGGCCAGGGGAGCTTTACAAATTTCCGCTGAAGTGTCACGCTGTCCGGTGAGTCGCATCACCGGCCGCGTGAAGCGACTCCAGCCGATGACAAAGCCCATGGCAAGCGCGCAGACACGCCAACGCACTCCTGGCGTGTGGCGGTGAGGAATGGATCGATGGTCGCTCCAACGTTCGATGTCAGCGACAGCAGCCGGGTTACCGGTGCACGAGCAAGCCGCACAGACGGCGAGTGCCTGCGATATCGACTAGACGTCGTTGCGGCGAGCGCCGTCGACGTCGTCCAGGCGGCCGGCGGTTGGCTCTACGACCGGGTGATGGCCGGTTGGGAGGTGACCGTGTTGCTTTCGAATTCCTGCGATACCCGATCGCTGCGGATCCTGGGGGTGCGCGCATCAGACCTGGAGGCGCAATTCGCCTCGATGGGAAACGGCTCGACGAGCCAGAGCCTGGCCGTCAGCGCCGAGGCATTCACCGCCGACGCACGCGTACGCGACAAGGTGCTGGAGTCGCTGGACAACCGGCTGACCGAAGTCGCGTTGTGGGGCCAAGCGCCTCAGGGGTGGCCCTTACGGGTAAATCGTGCAGTGACCAGAGCGGAGCACATGCTCAGCGCGGCGGCGCGGATGTTCAAGGGCTATGCACTTGCGGCAGCCGGAATCCCGGCCTTCACAGTCGATCCCACCGAGACGCTGCTCTGTGATGCCTGTCCGCGGGTGGACTCAGAGCTGATCCGACTCGACTAGCGCGATGAAGAAGTACTACGGCCATACACTGCTCTACCTGCACGAGACGATTTCGCTGGGGTCCGGGCGAAGCGACCGCTTCACCGAGACGTTCACCGACACCTACCAGCCGATGATGGAACAGCTCGGCGCCCGGCTGTTCGCGATTTGGGAAACTACTGCCTACAACGGTCACTGGCCCCAGGTGACGATCATCTGGGAGATCGACGGGTTCGCCGACTACGCCAGGATCGGTGCCGCGCAGGCGCGTGGCGGCACGCACGAGGCCGCGGTCGGCAAATGGTCTGCCTTTCTGGCCGACATCGGCGCCTCGGGAGAGGGCAGGATCATGTATCCGGGGTCCAGCAACAAAACCCTGGCTCAGCTGCGCGCGGCCAACTTCACTGCGCCGCTGGTGATTCAAGAGATCATGCAGACGAAGCCGGGACGGCAAGACGACTACATCCGTGAGCTCGAACGGCTTTACGTCCCATGGTCGGAGCGCACCGGCAAGCGCTGGCTGGGATCGTTCACCACAACCTTCCGCTACAACGAGGTCATCCATTACTGGGCACTGGACGGCGGCTGGGAATGCTTCGCCGAGCACTACCCCTCCTGGAAAGAAAGCCCACCGGCCGAGATCGTCACCTGGATGAGCGTGGCGCCGGCGTTGCGCGATGGCTGGGAAGACTCCATTCTGCAGGCCCTACCGCCATCGCCACTGCAGTGATGAATCAGCGAGGACCAGTGAACTTCACCTACGACCCCTTTGATGCGGAGGTGATGGCAAACCCGTTGCCGTACTACCGGATCCTGCGTGACCGCTATCCGGTGTACTACATGCCGCAATGGGATACCTTTGCCCTCTCCCGCTTCGAGGACATCTGGCAGATGCTGGAAGTCAACGACGGGACATTCGTTGCGTCGGAGGGGACGCTGCCCCCGGCCTCGGTTTTGGCCAATCACAACACCGGGCCGGTCGATGACCCGCCGCTGCATCCGCTGCCGTTCCACGCGGTGTTCGACGCCGACTTGTACGGCGAGATCCGGCGCGCGCACTCGCAGCCATTGCGCCCGAAAGCGGTCGCCGGGCTGAAGGCCAGGATTCGCGCGCTGGCCGACGAGCGGCTCGATTTACTGCTGCCGCGCGGCTCGTTCGACCTGACCCAGGACTACGGCGGCATCGTGGTGGCCTCCATCGTATGCGAACTACTCGGAATGCCAACCGATTTGGCACCGCAGGTGCTGGCAGCGGTCAACGCCGGCAGCCTCGCCGAGCCCGGTGTAGGCGTGGACACCGCCGAAGCGCGGCCCAACTACATGGAGTTCCTCGTGCCGGCGGTCCAGCGCCGCCGCGCCGATGCTTCCGGTGGCCTCCCCATTGTGGACGGTCTGCTCGGTTACCGCTTGCCCGACGGCAGCGCACTCGACGACATCGAAGTCGCGACGCAGATGCTGTGCGTCTTCATCGGCGGGACGGAAACGGTGCCCAAGATCGTCGCCCATGGCCTGTGGGAGCTCAGCCAGCGGCCCGAACAGCTGGCCGCGGTGCGCGCCGACCCTGAGAACAACGTGCCGATCGCGCGCGAGGAGATGATCCGATTCTGTGCACCGGCGCAGTGGTTCGCCCGAACGGCACGCAAACCCTTCAGCATTCACGGCGAGACCATCAAGCCCGGCCAGCGCATCATCACCCTGCTGGCGTCGGCCAACCGCGACGAGCGGGAATACCCCGAGCCCGACGAATTCATCTGGAACCGGCCCATCCGCCGCTCGCTGGCCTTCGGTCGTGGCCAGCACTTCTGCATCGGCTACCACCTGGCCAGGTTGGAAGTCGCTGTGCTGCTACAGGAATGGCTTCGTCGGGTGCCCGACTACGCGATCCGGGGCGAGGCCGCCACGCGACTGCCGTCCAGCTTCCAATGGGGATGGAATCGGATCCCGGTGGAGGTTTGACGTGTGGGCCTACCGGATCATCGCCCCGTATCTGTTCGAGCGGACGTCGATCCCTGAAAAAACACCCGAGTGCCTCGGCGACGGCCAGGTGCTGCTGCGCTTCCTTGCCGCCGGTGTCTGCGGTAGCGATCTGCCGGCCTTCCGCGGCGCCCGAGGCCGGCTTCCGGGAGACGACGGACCGAGCGCGGCCGAAAAAGACGGCTTTCCGATCCACGAAATCGCCGGCGAGGTGATCGCCAGCCGGCATCGGAATCACCGTCCGGGCGACCGCGTGGTCGGCTGGGCCTCCGGGTTCGACGGCATGATGGCACGCGTGGTCAGCAACGGCGACGGGCTTGCACCGTACGATCCGGCGCTGACCCCGGCGCAAGCGGTCGGGCTGCAACCGTTGGCGTGTGTCCTCTACGTCTGCGAGCAACTGCCGGACCTGGCCGGCCGGCACGTCGCGATCATCGGCCAGGGCTCGATCGGCCTGCTGTTTTCCTACGTCGCCAAGGCTGCCGGTGCCCTGCGCGTCACCGGAGTGGACCCCATCGACCGCCGAAGTCTCGCAACGGTATTCGGAGTCGATGAACCGATACGCGCCACCAGCGACCGCTGGGTGGGCCAACTTGCGGCCGGCGACCGCGCCGACGTCGTCATCGAGGCAGTCGGTCACCAGGTGGCCACCCTGGGGCACGCCATCGAAGCGGCCGCCCCCGGCGGCACCGTGTTCTATTTCGGGGTTGCCGAAGACGACGCCTATCCGATCAGCATGCGTACCATGCTGCGCAATAACCTGACACTGAAATCCGGTGTGACGCTTGACCGCCGGCGGGTATTGGAGCTCGCTGGCAAGTTCTCCGCCGAACATCCCGAGCTCCTCCGCTCCTATCTCACCCACACCTTCGGCGTCGACGACGTGCAGGGCGCGTTCGAGCTGGCCTGCCGGCCGATTCCCGAGCGGATCAAGATAGCGATTGCGGAGTGAAGGTGTCGGAGAGTAATTTGCAGCGGGCGCTGAATCGTACAAGCCCGATATGGGGTGGCTGGATCACCGGCCCGACGCTGCTCGGGCCGGAGGAGTTCGCCCGTGCGGGGTATGACTACGTGGGATTCGACGCGCAGCACGGTTACCTCGACGACGCCGATATCTCGCGAATGCTGCGGCGTGTCGAACATGTGCCCATCGGCACCGTGGTGCGCTTGCCCAATGCCGACGCGGCGCCGATCGGCCGTGTGCTGGACGCCGGCGCCGACGCAGTCGTCATTGCGATGATCGAGTCGGCCGACGAGGCCGCCGCGGCGGTGGCCGCGACTCGCTACCCGCCGGCGGGCATCCGCAGCTTCGGCCCCCTGCGCGCCAGCCTGGGTCACGACCCTGCCGCCCACGAGTCACGGGTGAGCGTGTTCGCAATGATCGAGACTGCGGCGGCGCTGTCCGGTATCAGTCAGATGTGTGCTGTCGACGGCTTGACCGGAATCTATGTCGGACCGGCTGATCTGGCCATTTCCTTGGGTGCCGATGTCGTTGGGGCAACCAGACATCCCGAAGTGCTCGACGCGATCGTGCGAATCCATCGCGCGGCTGCCGATGCAGGGCTGGTCACCGGTATTCATGCCGGAGAGGGCAAGACGGGTCGCGCCATGGCACACCTGGGATTTCGGATGATCACCCTGGCGGCTGAATCACAGGCGCTGCGGCGGGGCGCGGCGGAGTATCTACGTGAGGCGACCGAACAGTGACTGACGACCACTCCGCGATCCGCGAGCTGCTAACCAGCTACGCACTCGCACTGGACGCCGGCGACATTGACGAGTGCGTGCAGCTGTTCGCGTCCGATGGCGAATTCCTGGTCTACGGAAAGTCCTTCGCCGGACATGCCGGCATCGCCAAGATGTTCCGAGATGCGGCGCGCGGGCTGCATTTGACCGGGGTCTCGCGTATCGATGTCCGCGGCGACACCGCAACGGCCAGGTCGCAGGTGCTGTTCGTCCGCGCCGGCAGTCTGCAGCTGCGGCCCGCTCTCTACGACGACGAGCTGGCCCGCATCGACGGGCACTGGCGCTTCCTGCGGCGCCGGTGCCGCTTCGTCACCAGCGGTGGCCTGGCCGACGGCCCTGAGGTCCCTTCAGCATGAGCCAACGTGTCGCACTGGTGACCGGCGCAGCCGGCGGGCAGGGCTGGGCCATCGCCAAAAAACTACGCATGCAAGGGTATTCGGTGGCCGCCTGTGATCGGCGGATCGACGAACTCGTCGCGGTGGCTGACGAATTGGGCGATGACGACGTGATTGCGATCGAGCTCGACGTCACCTCTCCGGCGCAGTGGGATGCGGTCGTCGAACGTGTCGCGGAGCGATTCGGGCTACTGAGCACGCTGGTCAATAGTGCCGGCGTGCTGCACCGGGCGTCGTTGGCCGAGGAGACCGCTGAAGGCTTCGAAAACGCCTGGCGCGTCAACTGTCTGGGCGCTTTCCTCGGTATGCGCGCAGCGCTCGACCGGCTACGCGAGGCACAGCACGCGTCCATCGTCAACATCTGCAGCACGGGAGCGATCCGGCCCTTCCCGCAGCATTGCGCCTACGGCTCGTCCAAATGGGCACTTCGGGGCCTGACCCAAATCGCCGCGGCCGAACTGGCCCCGTCCGGTATCCGGGTCAACGCCGTCTTCCCCGGGCCGATCGCCACACCGATGCTGGACGAGGCGACGCAGACACGGCTGGCCGCGACATCGATGTTCGGGCGGATAGGCCGTCCCGCCGAAATCGCCGACGCCGTTGCCTTTCTGGTCTCCGACGAGGCGTCATTCATCACCGGTTCCGAACTCGTCGTCGATGGTGGGCAATGTCTGCAAATCCGATGAGCCGCAATGTGTCGGTCGGTATCATCGGTGCCGGGCCGGGCGGTCTGGCCCTTGGAATTATGCTGGCACGTGCGGGTTTTCATGACTTCACGATCTTTGACCGCGAAGACGATGTCGGGGGCACTTGGCTGATCAACAGCTATCCGGGGCTGGCGTGCGACGTCAAGTCGCATCTTTACTCGTACTCATTCGATTTGAACCCGAACTGGTCGCGGCTGTGGTCTTCGCAGCCCGAAATCCTGGCATACTTCCAGCGTTGTGCCGACAAGTACGGTTTGCGACCACACCTGAGACTGCGCACCGAAATCCGCTCCGCGCGCTGGCATGCAGACACACAGCGGTGGTGTCTGACCACTACGGCCGGCGAACAGCACCACTTCACCGTCGTCGTGTCGGCCGTGGGCCTGTTCACGCGGCCGCTTTTTCCGGATCTCGTGCAAGAGGAGCCGTTCGCCGGAACGGTGATGCACTCCTCGCGATGGGATCACTCGGTCGCGCTCGAGGGTGCGCGGATTGCCGTGCTGGGCACCGGATCGACGGCTTCCCAGCTGATCCCGGAATTGGCGAAGGTGGCCGGCAAGGTGTATTCGGTGCAACGGTCGCCGACCTGGATATTGCCCAAGCCGGACCGGAATTACACGCGACGGGAGCGTTGGGTTTTCGCCCACGTGCCGTTCGCCAAAAAGCTCTACCGGACTCGGTTGTGGCTGCGCAGCGAGAAAAACATCTCGGTGATTGAGCACGGCAGCGAAAAGGCCCAGGAATTCACCGCTATCGCCCGTGGCGTGCTTGAGAAGACCGTCGCCGATGAGGAATTGCGCCGCGGGCTCACTCCGGACCACCCGATGGGCTGCAAGCGACTGGTGTTCTCCTCGGACTACTTGCCCGCGCTGACCCGGCCCAACGTCGAGGTGTTGACCAGCCCGGCGCGGTGCCTGCGCGCCCGATCCCTGGTCACCGAAGACGGCACCGAGCGCGACGTCGACGTCGTGGTGTGCGCCACCGGTTACGCCGCGGCTGATTACCTAGGTGAGCTGGACGTTTTCGGAGAGTACGGGACCACTCTGCGGGAGGTCTGGGGTGAGGGCGCGCACGCCTATTTCGGCATCGCCGTTCCCGGGTTCCCGAACTTCTTCATGCTGTACGGACCGAATACCAACGTCGGCTCCAACAGCGTGATCTTCATGCTCGAAGCTCAGGCACGCTACATCGTGCGGGCATTGAAGTACATGCGGCGCAAGGGTAAGACGTACATCGCGGTGCGGCGCTGGGCGCTGGCTGACTTCGTCGCCAAGGTCGATCGCTGGATGGTGGGGACGGTCTGGACCACCCAGTGCAGCAATTACTTCCGCGCCGCCAGCGGGCGCGTGGTCACCCAGTGGCCGCGAAGCGCGCGTAGCTTCTGGGGAATGACGCGCAGGTTCAAACCCACCGACTTCAGCTTCGAGGCCCCAGCCACGTTCGTCGCGGACGCGTTCACGGCGGAGGACAGGGGCGGTCGATGACGGAACTTGACGGCGCCGGACGGCTCGATCCCGCCCTGCGCGCGATTGCGACCACGCGAACCGATTTTTCCGTGGCCGCAATACAACTCATGCGTGAACCGTTCAATGAGCGCCGCCGGGTCGCTGCCGAACAAGCCGATGCCCGAGGCGTCCGGATCGTCGAGGACACCGCACCGGCGGAATCCGGCGACGTCCCGGTGCGGATTTATCACGGCGGCCCCGCACCGGCACCGGTGGTTGTCTACTGCCATGCCGGCGGGTTCGCGCTGGGAAACTTGGACACCGACCACCGCCAGTGCGTAGAGCTCGCGCGTCGCGCTCAATGCACAGTGGTGTCGGTGGACTACCGGCTGGCGCCGGAGCACCCCTATCCGGCCGCGCTTGACGACGCGAGTGCCGTGCTGCGATGGGTCGCGGCCAATGCGGCGGAACTCGGCGTCGAGGCGGCGCGCCTGGCCGTTGCGGGCAGCAGCGCCGGCGCCACGCTGGCCGCATGCCTGGCGCACGGTGCCGCCGACGGGTCACTGCCGCCGGTCGTGTTTCAGATGCTGCACCAGCCGGTGCTGGATGATCGTGCTACCGCGTCCAAAGCGGAGTTCTGCACCAGCCCGGCTTTCGACAGCGAGGCCGCGGATCTGATGTGGCGCTACTACCTGGGCCCGGCGATCGGATCCGAAGCTGCCGTGCCCGCACGCCGAATGCGGTTAGGTGCTCTGCCACCGGCTTTGATCACGTGCGCCGAGATCGATCCCTTTCGCGACGAAGCGGTCGACTATGCGCTACTTCTACTTCGCGCCGGAGTTTCGGCCGGGCTGCATGTGTTTCCGCGCACCTGTCATGGATTCGATTCGCTGCTGCCCGATTGGCCCATCTCCGAGCAACTATTCGCGCTGCAGGGCCAAGCGCTCCGGCGCGTCTGGGACGGGCCCTGAGCCGGGCTGATTCCTGACCCGCGGCGCGGGACCTTTTCCTCTATCGGGAGCCTAGCGAGGCTCTCCGAAAATTCGATGTGCGGTCGACGCAGCCGCCGGATGTGTGAGGCCCTCATCGGGCGACAGTCTGGTTGGAGAGGACTCGCTGTGAAGATCACCGGCTTGGAGGTCATGCCGTTCGAGACATTCGTCGATCGAATCTCGTTCGGCCAGTTGATGACCGACTACCGCGTGGTGCAGACGGACTCGGCTACGTGATCCGGTGGGACTACATCGAAAGTCACCGCCTCCCTGACACGCCGGTGGAACCAGTCGCGCCGCTGCACCCGAGGTAGCGGCTAGTCGAATCTGATGAGCTGGCGCACAGCGGCGCCGTCGGCCAGGCGATCCATGGCCTCGTTGATGTCGTCCAACCGAATTGTCGACGACACCAGCGACTCCACCGGGAGCCGGCCTGACTGCCACAGCGAGACGAATCGGGGAATATCGCGGCTGGGCACGGCCGAGCCCAGGTAGCTGCCGATCAGCGACCGGCCTTCGGCGACCAAACCCAACGGCGAAAGGCTGATCCGGGCATCTGGGGGCGGCAGCCCGACGGTGATGGTGCGGCCGCCCGGCGCCGTCAGGGCGATCGCGGTCTCGAGCGCGGCGGGATGGCCGACGGCCTCGATCGCCACGGTGGCCTTGACGCCGCTGACGGTGGCTTGCTGCGGTGTGTACGTTTCGTGGGCCCCCAGGTCACGGGCGAACGCCAACTTGTCAGGTAATTGGTCGACGGCGATGACGCGCACGTCGTCATAAGTGAGTGCCGTGAGCACCGCTGCCATGCCGACACCGCCAAGGCCCACTACGGCGACCGACTGGCCCGGGCGTGGATTGCCGACATTGAGCACGGCCCCACCGCCGGTCAGCACCGCGCAACCCAGTAGCGCGGCGACTTCGGGCGGCACGTCGTGGGGCACCGGAACCACGCTGGCCCGATTGACAACCGCGTGGGTCGCGAAGCCGGAGACGCCGAGGTGGTGATACACCGGGTGCCCGGCCCGACCGAGCCGGATATCGCCGCCCAGCAACGTCCCGGCAGCATTGGCCGCGCTGCCCGGTTCACACGGCGTCAGGCCCTCGGTCGCGCACGCCGCGCAATGGCCGCAACGCGGCAAGAACACCAGCACCACCCGCTGACCGATGGCGAGGTCGGCTTCATCTGTTGGGTCACCGACTGCCTCGACGATTCCGGCGGCCTCGTGACCGAGCAACATCGGCACCGGTCGTACCCGGTTGCCGTCCACCACCGACAAGTCGGAGTGGCACACGCCGGCCGCCTCGATGCGGACCATGACCTCACCGCTGCCCGGCGGCTCCAAGTCGAGCTCGACGACGCTGATCGGCCGGGATTGCGCGTATGGACGGGGCAGACCGATCTGGTCCAGCACGGCGCCCCGGATGTGAAACATGTTGGAATACAACCATGACGTCAGGTCCGCCGGTTCCACCGGTTCCTTCGGTTCCGCCCGGACCGGACCAGCTCACCGGCAGTGACTTTCCGGTGCTGTGGCCGGTGGGAACCCGGTGGGCCGACAACGACATGTTCGGCCACCTCAACAACGCGGTGTACTACCAATTGTTCGATACCGCGATCAACGCCTGGATCAACACGAGCACCGGCCTTGACCCGATCACCACGCCTGCGCTGGGGATCGTCGCCGAGTCGGGCTGCCGCTACTTCTCTGAACTGCATTTCCCGGAGAGGCTTGTGGTGGGCCTGGCGGTGACCCGGTTGGGCCGCAGCAGCGTCACTTACCGGCTTGGCGTGTTCTGGTCGGGAGAAAACGACGACGGCAGTGGGGGTCCCCCCGCTTGCGGGGGACCGATCACTGCGCTGGGGCACTGGGTGCACGTCTACGTCGACCGGACCAGCCGCAAGCCGGTCCCGATTCCCGACGCCATCCGCTCACTGCTGTCCACGGCTTGCGTGGAACCGCTGGCTCCCCAATAGACCGAGCGAGATGCCGCCTGGCACTGTGGGTTTCACCGCAACCGCAGTCCGGACTGCACCGTCAGGGCGCATCGCCCGCCCGGCTATGCTTCGCCAATGCCAGTTTTGAGCAAGACCGTCGAGGTCGGTGCCAACGCCGCTTCCATCATGGCCATCGTCGCCGATTTCGAGCGATACCCGGAGTGGAGTGAAGGGGTCAAGGGCTGCTGGGTGCTCGCTCGCTACGACGACGGGCGGCCCAGCCAGCTGCGGCTCGACACTGTTGTTCAAGGCGTCGAGGGCACTTATATACAAGCCGTGTACTACCCGGGCGCCAACCAGATTCAAACCGTCCTGCAGCAGGGTGATCTGTTTTCAAAGCAGGAGCAGCTGTTCAGCGTGGTCGAGACCGGTTCTTCGAGTTTGCTGACTGTGGACATCGATGTCGAGACCACCATGCCGGTGCCCACACCGATGTTGAAGACGCTCCTCAATAATGTCCTCGACCACCTGGCCGAAAACCTGAAGCGGCGCGCCGAGCAGCTTGCTGCTGACTAGTGCCTGTAACAGCTCGGGTCGGTTCAGTCGAAGATGCCCATGCGGTCGCGCATCTCGGTCAGCCGGGCCGCCGCGTCGGTGAATTGCCAGACGGTGTGCTCGATGACGGCGGCGGCGTCCCGCCGACGCAGCGCGGCGATCAACTGCCGGTGGTTGTCGACGGCAGCCGCACCCCATTGCGGATCGGCGGCGTACACCAGCACCGGCATGTAGCGCGCCGCGTTCAGCAGAAACCAGGCCAATTTGATCCGGCCGCTCGCCTGGTTGAAGACACGATGAAACGCGAACTCGATGCCTGCGATGGTCTCGGCATCGCTGGACCCGACGGCCGCGGCAAGCGCATCGTTGATGCGGTCAAGCTCGTCGATCTGGGTGTCGGTGATGTGTTCGGTGGCCGCGGCCGCCAGTTCCTTGGCGATCGTTGCCTGCAGCCAGAAGATGTCCTCGATGTCTTGCCGCGTCAGCGGCAGCACGACGTGACCGCGGTGCGGCTCGAGCTGCACCATGCCCTCACCGCGCAGTTTCAGCAGGGCTTCACGCACCGGCGTGACGCTGACGCCGAGCTCGGCTGCGGTCTCGTCGAGGCGGATGAACGTTCCCGGGCGCAACGCGCCGGACATGATTGCCGCCCGCAGGTGGCCCGCGACCTCGTCAGACAACTGCGCCCGGCGCAGTGGCCGTCGGCTCCTCGGCTGCGTAGATATCGGTGCGTTCACGTGGGATGCCAGGGCTTTCAGGGACTGGGTTTTGTTTTGACGGGGGTTGTCAGCTGGCGGTTAAGGCCATAATGTGACCCACACAACACTATGTTTTATCACATATCAAGGTGGCGCAAGCGGTGCGCGAGTGAAGGGGAAGTGTTGAGTTGACCGCGCAATTGACCAACCACCTGGCGCAGGCCAACGAGCAGCCGTACCTGGCCCGTCGGCAGAACTGGGTGAACCAACTCGAGCGGCATGCGCTGATGCAGCCGAACGCGACGGCGCTGAGATTCGTGGGCAAAACGGTGACGTGGGGTGAACTGCGGCACCGGGTGGCGGCGCTGGCCGATGCGCTAAGCCGCCGGGGAGTCGGCTTTGGCGACCGGGTCATGATCCTGATGCTCAACCGCACCGAATTCGTCGAGTCGGCGCTGGCGGTCAACATGCTCGGGGCCATCGCCGTTCCGCTGAACTTCCGGCTCACCGCAGCCGAAATCGCCTTCCTGGTCGAGGACTGCGAAGCCCGCGTGATGATCACCGAAGCGGTGCTTGCACCGGTGGCCACCGGCGTCAGAGAAATCCAGGACATCCAGCCGCTGCTGGACATGATCGTCGTGGCCGGTGGCTCGACCGACGACAGTGTGTTCGGCTACGAAGACCTCATCAACGAGCCCGGGGAGGGGCACGAACACGTCGACATCCCGAACGAGTCGCCGGCGCTGATCATGTACACCTCGGGCACCACCGGCCGGCCGAAAGGCGCGGTGCTGACCCACACCAATTTGACCGGCCAGACGATGGCCTCGCTCTACACCACGGGCGCCGACATCAACAATGACGTCGGTTTCATCGGTGTCCCGTTTTTCCACATCGCCGGAATCGGCAACATGCTGACCGGGATGCTGCTCGGCACCCCCACGGTGATCTACCCGCTAGGCGCGTTCGACCCCGGCCAGCTGCTCGACGTGCTGGCGGCAGAAAGGGTCACCGGCATCTTCTTAGTTCCCGCGCAGTGGCAGGCGGTCTGCGCCGAGCAACAAGCACGACCCCGTGACCTGAGGTTGCGGGTGATGTCGTGGGGGGCCGCGCCCGCGCCGGATCCCCTGCTGCGGGAGATGTCGGCAACGTTCCCCGGGACCCAGATACTGGCGGCATTCGGCCAGACCGAAATGTCGCCAGTCACCTGCATGCTGCTCGGCGAAGACGCGATCCGCAAGCGGGGATCGGTCGGCAAGGTGATCCCGACGGTCGCCGCCCGCGTGGTCGACGAGAACATGAACGACGTGCCCGTCGGTGAGGTCGGCGAAATCGTCTACCGCGCACCAACTTTGATGAGCGGCTACTGGAATAACCCGGAGGCCACGGCGGAGGCGTTCACGGGCGGTTGGTTCCACTCCGGAGACCTCGTCCGAATGGACGAGGACGGCTACGTCTGGGTGGTAGATCGCAAGAAGGACATGATCATCTCCGGTGGCGAAAACATATACTGCGCCGAGGTGGAAAACGTTCTCGCCAGCCATCCCAGCATCGTCGAAGTCGCCGTCGTTGGCCGTGCCCACGACAAGTGGGGTGAGGTGCCGATCGCGGTTGTGGCTGTCGCCGGCGACCAGGTGCGGCTCGATGACTTGGCGGGGTTCCTGGCCGAGCGGCTCGCGCGCTACAAGCATCCCAAGGCGCTCGAGATCGTCGATGCCCTGCCTCGCAACCCCGCCGGGAAGGTGCTCAAGACTGAACTGCGAATCCGTTACGGAGCTGCAAATATCGGCGAAATCCGCGCTACGGCAACAGATTTTACGACCAGAGAGGAAGGCTGACGGAAACTGTAACGTTTGCCCGCTATTGGCGAAGGGTTAATTGTGCAGATGCGGTTCACACGTGCATGGCCATCGGGTACATTCCTGTGGTCTGCCTTACTACCTGCGGGTAAGGAGCCGGCTGTCACACACCTAGGGATGGGGCAAGAAGGAGGAGGCGTGCGACACGATCCGCCGCGGCGCCGCGATCGAGGTGCCGGCGTGAGGGGGCAGCGGTGACGACGTCGACGCGGCCAACTTTGGTCGGTTACGCACGCGACCAACTGCAGACGCCACTGACCCTCATCGGCGGGTTCTTCCGGATGTGCGTGCTGACCGGAAAGGCGTTGTTCCGCCGGCCGTTCCAATGGCGCGAGTTTCTCCTGCAGTCCTGGTTCATCATGAGGGTCGCGCTCCTGCCGACCATCATGGTCTCGATCCCGCTAACCGTGCTGCTGATCTTCACGCTCAACGTTCTCCTGGCCCAGTTCGGGGCCGCCGACCTCTCCGGCGCGGGCGCAGCGATCGGTGCAGTCACCCAGCTCGGCCCGTTGACCACCGTGCTGGTGGTGGCGGGCGCCGGGTCGACGGCCATCTGCGCCGACCTGGGTGCTCGCACCATCCGCGAGGAGATCGACGCCATGGAGGTGCTCGGCATCGACCCCATCCACCGGCTGGTGGTGCCCCGGGTGATTGCCGCGACCCTGGTCGCCACCCTGCTCAACGCCTTGGTGATCACCGTCGGTCTGGTCGGCGGCTACCTCTTCGGCGTCTACCTGCAGAACGTGTCGGGAGGCGCCTACCTCGCCACCCTCACCACCATCACCGGCCTGCCCGAGGTGGTCATCGCGACGGTCAAAGCAGCGACGTTCGGACTCATCGCCGGCTTGGTCGGCTGTTACCGCGGGCTGACCGTGCGCGGCGGCTCCAAGGGGCTGGGCACGGCCGTCAACGAGACGGTAGTGCTGTGTGTGGTCGCGTTATACGCGGTCAATGTCATCCTGACCACGATCGGCGTGCGGTTCGGGACAGGACACTGAAATGTCGACAGCCGCCGTCGCCCGCGCCCGCTTCCCGCGGGCGGCTGCCAATCTCAATCGCTACGCCGGCAGCGTCACCCGGGGACTAGACGAGGCCGGCCACCTGGCCTGGTTCGTGCTGACCGCCGTCGGGCAGAGCATGCACGCGCTGCGCTACTACCGCAAGGAGACGCTGCGGCTGATCGCCCAGATCGGGATGGGCACCGGTGCGATGGCAGTCGTCGGCGGCACCGCCGCAATTGTCGGCTTCGTGACCTTGTCCGGCAGTTCGCTGGTTGCCATCCAGGGTTTCGCCTCGCTGGGCAACATCGGCGTCGAGGCCTTCACCGGGTTCTTCTCCGCATTGATCAACGTACGCATCGCCGGTCCGGTCGTCACCGGCATCGCGCTGGCAGCCACGGTCGGCGCCGGTGCCACCGCCGAGTTGGGGTCCATGCGGATCAGCGAGGAAATCGACGCGCTGGAAGTGATGGGCATCAAGTCGATCTCGTACCTGGCGTCTACCCGGATCATCGCCGGGCTGGTGGTGATCATCCCGCTGTACGCGTTGGCGATGATCATGTCGTTTCTATCCCCACAGATCGTCACGACAGCGTTATACGGACAGTCGAACGGCACCTACGACCACTACTTCCGGACGTTCCTGCGCCCCGATGACGTCTTCTGGTCATTCCTGGAGTCCATCATTATCGCGGCGATCGTAATGGTCACCCACTGCTACTACGGCTACAACGCCGGCGGCGGCCCGGTCGGCGTCGGCGAGGCGGTCGGGCGGTCGATGCGTTTCTCGCTGGTGTCGGTGCAGGTTGTGGTGTTGTCCGCCGCGTTGGCGCTGTATGGCGTTAACCCCAACTTCGCGCTCACGGTGTAGCCGCCATGACGTCGCCTGGAAAGATCAACGCCTCGCGGAACCCGCCGTACAAGCTGGCCGGTATCGCATTGCTGGTAGTCGGTGCACTGATTCTGGTTCTCGTCTACGGGCAGTTCAGGGGGGACTTCACCCCCAAGACCAAGTTGACGATGGTGGCTTCACGGGCGGGGTTGGTGATGGATCCGGGCTCGAAGGTCACTTACAACGGCGTGGAGATCGGCCGGGTCGGCACCATCTCGGAGATCGTGCGAGACGGCAAGCCGGCGGCCAAATTCACCTTGAATGTGTATCCGAAGTACCTCCCGCTGATTCCGGCCAATGTGAACGCCGACATCAAGGCGACCACGGTGTTCGGCGGTAAGTATGTGTCGTTGACGACGCCGAGAGACGCCCAGGGGAATATCACCGCCCAGGGGCATCTCACGCCGCAGACGGTGATTGACGCCAGGTCGGTGACGACGGAGATCAACACGTTGTTCCAGACCATCACCTCGATCTCGGAGAAGGTGGATCCGGTCAAGCTGAACTTGACGCTGAGCGCAGCGGCGCAATCGCTGGCGGGGTTGGGCGAAAAGTTCGGACAGTCGATCGTCAACGCCAACGTGATACTCGATGATGTCAACCCGCAGATGCCGCAGGCCCGCCGCGACATTCAGCAGTTGGCTGCTCTGGGCGACACCTACGCCAACGCCTCGCCGGATTTGTTCGACTTCCTCAACAATGCGGTGATCACGTCGCGCACGATCAACCAGCAGCAAAAGGATTTGGACCAAGCGTTGTTGTCGGCAGCTGGGTTCGGCAACACCGGCGCGGATGTCATCGGGCGGGGTGGGCCTTATCTGGCGCGTGGAGCCGCTGACCTAGTGCCTACCGCCCAGCTGCTCGACACCTACAGTCCCGAGCTGTACTGCATGATCCGCAACTATCACGACATCGAACCCAAGGCCACCACGTTCCTCGGCGGCAACGGCTACTCGCTAAATGCCCATTCCGAGTTGCTATCAGGGTTGGGATTCCTGCTGAACCCCACATCGGCGATAACCCTCTTAGGGCTCTTGACTCCGCTCACACTGGGAGCCGCAGGGCTAGCCGGAGTGGTAGGCGGGGCGCCGAACCCCTACACCTATCCGGAGAATCTGCCCCGCTTAAACGCTCACGGTGGACCGGGGGGTGCCCCGGGTTGCTGGCAGCACATCACCCATGATCTCTGGCCCGCGCCGAACCTGGTGATGGACACCGGCAACAGCCTTGCGCCGTACAACCACCTAGACACCGGTTCGCCCTACGCGATCGAGTACGTGTGGGGCCGTCAGGTAGGGGATAACACGATCAACCCATGAAAATCACCGGTACCGTCATCCGACTCGGCATCGTCTCGTTGGTGCTGCTGCTGTTCACTGTGATGATCATCGTGGTGTTCGGTCAGATGCGCTTCGACCGTACTAATGGGTACAGCGCGGAGTTCAGCAATATCAGCGGGCTGCGCCCGGGCCAATTCGTCCGCGCCTCGGGGGTGGAGGTCGGCAAGGTCAGTTCGGTGAAGCTGATCGATGGCGGCAAGCGGGTGCGGGTGGAGTTCAACGTCGACCGCTCGGTGCCGATTTATCAGTCGACTTCCGCACACATCCGCTACCTCGACCTGATCGGCAACCGCTACCTGGAGCTCCAGCGCGGCCAGGGCGACGGCGCTGACCGGATCCTGCCGCCGGGTGGACTCATCCCGCTGTCGCGAACGACTCCGGCGCTGGACCTCGACGCGCTGATCGGTGGTTTCAAGCCGCTGTTTCGGGCGCTGGACCCCGACAAGGTCAACACCATCGCGTCGGCCCTGATCACCGTGTTTCAGGGGCAGGGCGGCACCATCAACGACATCCTCGACAACACCGCCCAGCTGACCTCGCAGATCGCCGAACGCGACCAGGCGATCGGCGAAGTGGTCAAGAACCTGAACATCGTCCTGGACACGACGGTTCGGCATCGTAAGGAATTCGATCAGACCGTCAACAACCTCGAGGTGCTGATCACCGGGTTGAAGGACCACGCCGACCCGCTGGCGGCCGGGACCGCGCACATCAGCAATGCCGCCGGAACGGTCGCCGATCTGCTCGGCGAGGACCGCGCTCTGCTACACAAGGCCATCAACTACCTGGACGCGGTTCAGCAGCCGCTCATCGATCAGCGTGATCAGTTGAACGAATTCGTCCACAAGGTGCCGACCGCGTTGAACATGATCGGGCGCACTATCGGCTCCTACGGAGACTTCGTGAACTTCTACGCCTGCGACATCTCGCTCAAGATCAACGGGCTGCAGGCTGGTGGCCCCGTTCGCACGGTCCGGCTGTTCAACCAGCCATCGGGTAGGTGCTCGCCGCAATGAGAACACTGGAACCTCCAAATCGGCTGCGCATCGGGCTCATGGGCATCGTCGTGACGCTGCTCGTCGTCGGCGTCGGGCAAAGCTTTACCAGTGTCCCGATGTTGTGGGCGAGGCCGAGCTATTACGGGCAGTTCACCGACTCCGGGGGACTCAACAAGGGCGACAAGGTGCGCATTGCCGGCATGGAGGTCGGCAAGGTCGAAGAACTCAAGATCGACGGTGACCACATCTTGATGAAGTTCTCGATCGGCACCAATACCATTGGCACCGAGAGCCGGCTGGCAATCAAGACGGACACCATCCTCGGCAAGAAGATCCTCGATGTCGAAGCTCGCGGCACCCAGCCGCTACGGCCCGGGGCTACGCTGCCGCTGGGCCAAAGCACTACCCCCTACCAGATCTACGACGCGTTCTTCGACGTCACCAAGGCCGCCCAGGGCTGGGACATCGACACGGTCAAGCAGTCGCTGCATGTGTTGTCGCAGACCATTGATCAGACTTACCCGCACTTAAGTTCCGCGCTGGACGGCGTGGCCAGGTTCTCCGACACGATCGGCAAACGCGACGACGAGATCAAGCACCTGCTTGCCCAGGCCAACCAGGTGGCCAGCGTCCTCGGTGACCGCAGCGAACAGGTCGACCGGCTGCTGGTCAACGCGAAAACGCTGCTGGCCGCGTTTGACGAACGCGGACGCGCGATCGACGCGTTGTTGGGGAACATCTCTGCGTTTTCGGCCCAGGTGTCGGGACTGATCAACGACAACCCGAACCTGAATCACGTGCTGGAACAGTTGCACCAGCTCAGCGACATCCTGGTCCAGCGCAAAGACGACCTGGCTAACGGGCTGGTCGAGGTCGGAGCGTTCCTACCATCGTTGAATGAGTCCATCGGGTCCGGACCATTCTTCAAAGTGGTCATTCACAACCTGGTGCCAGGTCAGATTCTGCAGCCGTTCATCGATGCCGCGTTCAAAAAGCGTGGCCTCGACCCGGAGGACTTCTGGCGCAGCGCCGGGCTGCCGGAATACCGGTTCCCCGACCCCAATGGCACCCGGTTCCCCAACGGTGCGCCGCCGCCGCCGCCGCCGGTGCTGGAGGGCACCCCGGAACATCCCGGACCAGCCGTCCCGCCCGGATCGCCGTGCTCCTACACGCCAGCGGCCGGCGCGCTGCCGCGGCCCGACAACCCGCTGCCCTGCGCGGGCGCCACCATTGGCCCGTTCGGCGGCCCCGCCTTCCCGGCGCCGATCGACGTCGCGACGTCGCCGCCGAACCCCAATGGTCTGCCGCCCACACCGGGCATCCCGATCGCCGGGCGGCCGGGCGACCCGCCGCCTGACGTTCCGGGCACGCCGGTGCCGCTGCCGCCGAACGCACCGCCGGGCGCGCGCACCGAGCAGCTGGCACCGGCGGGTCCGACTCCGCCACCGTCGACGTTCGCGCCGGGCCTACCGCCGGGTGCAGCCGGCGCCGGCTGGTTCTGGGCCGCAGCTGCCGGGACCGTACATCACGCCCGGCGGAACGGGCGGTAGCGGCGCGGAGGGAGGTAGCCAGAATTGAGCACAGCCTTTGATATCCGCAACCTGAAGTTGCCGACGCTGTCACGGGCATCGGTGGTTATCGGATCGCTGGTGGTGGTGCTGGCCCTCGTCGCCGGATACGCCGGCTGGCAGCTTTACCAGAAGCTGACAAACAACACCGTGGTTGCCTACTTCCCTGAGGCGAACGCGCTGTATGCGGGCGACAAGGTCCAGATCATGGGCTTGCGGGTGGGTGCGATCGACAAGATCGAGCCGGCCGGCGACAAGATGAAGGTGACCTTCCACTACGAGAACCAGTACAAGGTTCCCGCCAATGCCTCTGCGGTGATCCTCAACCCCACCCTGGTGGCGTCGCGCTCCATCCAGTTGGAGCCGCCGTACAAAGGTGGCCCGGTGCTGGCCAATAATGCGGTGATCCCGATCGAGCGCACGCAGGTGCCGGTGGAATGGGACGAGCTGCGCAACAGCATCAGCAACATCATCTCTAAACTTGGCCCGACAAAAGAGCAGCCGAGCGGGCCGTTCGGTGAAGTCATCGAGTCGTTTGCCGACGGACTGGCCGGCAAGAGCAAGCAGATCAACACCACGCTGAATAGCCTCTCGCAGGCGTTGACCGCATTGAACGAGGGCCGCGGCGACTTCTTTGCGGTAGTGCGCAGCCTGGCGCTTTTCGTCAACGCACTGCACCAGGACGACAAGCAGTTTGTCGCGCTCAACCAGAACCTGGCGGACTTCACCACTAGGTTGACCCACTCCGACACCGATCTCGCCAATGCGGTACAGCAGTTGGACGGTCTGCTTTCGGTTGCGCGCCCGTTCTTCGCCAAGAACCGCGAGGTGCTTGCCACGGACATCAACAACCTGGCCAACGTGACGACGACGCTGCTTCAACCGGATCCCCTGAATGGGCTGGAGACCGCCCTGCACGTCCTTCCGACGGCCGCGGCGAATGTCAACCAGATTTACCACCCGACGCACGGTTCCGTTGTCGCCGTTCCGGCGATCACCTTCGCGAACCCGATGCAGTTCATCTGCAGCTCGATTCAGGCCGGCAGTCGGCTCGGGTATCAAGAGTCCGCCGAACTTTGTGCGCAATATCTGGCGCCGGTGCTCGATGCGATCAAATTCAACTACTTCCCGTTCGGCTTGAACCTGTTCAGCACCGCCGAGACGCTACCCAAGGAGGTCGCGTACTCCGAGCCACGGCTGCAGCCGCCGAACGGGTACAAGGACACCACCGTCCCGGGGATCTGGGTGCCGGATACACCGTTGTCGCACCGCAACACCCAACCGGGCTGGATCGTCGCCCCAGGGATGCAAGGGACGCAGGTAGGGCCGATCACGGCGGGCCTGATGACCCCCGAATCGCTGGCTGAACTCATGGGTGGCCCCGACATCGAGCCCGTGCAATCAACCCTGCAGACTCCGCCGGGACCGCCGAACGCCTACGACGAGTACCCGGTGTTGCCACCCGTCGGCTTGCAGGCTCCGGTGCCAATCCAACCGCCGCCGCCAGGACCGGAGGTAATCCCAGGTCCCGTCGCCCCGACGCCCGCGCCTGCACCGGTTGGCGCACCGCTGCCCGCTGAGGCAGGAGCGGGCCAGTGAGCGCGGTGCGAGTGATAAAGCAAGTCCGCCGTCGGGCCTGGCAGGGGCTGGCGCTGCTGGTGGTCGCGCTGGTGCTGAGCTCGTGTGGATGGCGTGGGATTTCCCAAGTTGCGATTCCGGGCGCCCCGGGCAGCGGGTCAGGGTCCTACGTCGTCTATGCACAGGTGCCGGACACACTGGCGATCAATGGCAACAGCAAGGTGATGGTTGCCGACGTCGAGGTTGGCTCGATACGCGCCATCCAGTTGAAGAACTGGGTGGCCACCCTGACGTTGGGTTTGAACAAGAGCGTCAAGCTACCGAAGAACGTCCTCGCCAAGATCGGCCAGACCAGTCTGCTGGGTTCTCAGCACGTGGAGCTGGTCTCGCCGCCGAACCCGTCACCGGCGCTGCTCAAGGACGGCGACGTCATTCCGCTGAAGAATTCGTCCGCGTATCCCACTACTGAGCAAACACTGGCCAGTTTCGCCTTGGTCTTGCGCGGTGGCGGCATCCCGAACCTGGAAGTGCTTACGAACGAGGTCTTCAACATCTTCAACGGGCGAGGCGACCAGATCCGGGCTTTCCTCGGCAAGCTAGACACGTTTACCAACCAGCTCAACCAGCAACGCGATGACATCACCCACGCCATCGACTCCACCAACCGGCTGCTGGTGTATGTGGGTGGCCGGTCCGATGTCCTCGATCGAGTGCTGACCGACATCCCGCCGCTGATCAAGCATTTCGCCGACACCAAGAACCTGCTGATCAACGCCGTCGATGCGGTGGGACAGCTCAGCCAGGTCACCGCCCAGTATCTGGGTGAAGCGCAAAGCAACCTCTATACCGACCTCAAAGCGCTGCAATGCCCGTTGAAGGAACTCGGTCGTGCTTCGCCTTATCTGATCGGCGCGCTGAAGTTGATCCTCACCCAGCCGTACGACATAGACACTATTCCCAAGCTAATGCGCGGTGACTACCAGAACATTTCGGCGACGATCGATGTGACCTACAGTTCCATGGACAATGCGTTGCTCACCGGTACCGGATTGTCCGGAGCTCTGCGGGCGCTCGAGCAGTCGTTCGGGCGCGACCCCGAAACGATGATCCCGGATGTCCGGTACACGCCGAACCCGAATGACGCGCCCGGCGGTCCGCTGGTCGAAAGGGCGGACAGGCAATGCTGACCCGGGTGGTCAAACGCCAGCTGATCCTGTTCGGGATCCTGACTGTGGTCGTGCTGGCTGTGCTGGGTGTGTATTACCTGCAGATTCCAAGCCTGGTGGGTATCGGTCGGTACGAGCTCAAGGCTGAATTGCCCGCATCGGGCGGTCTGTATCCGACGGCCAACGTGACCTATCGCGGCATCACCATCGGCAAGGTCACCGCCGTCGAGCCGACCGAACGGGGCGCCGAAGCGACCATGAGCGTCGACAGCCGCTACAAAATCCCGATCGATGCGTCGGCGAACGTGCACTCGGTGTCAGCGGTCGGTGAGCAGTACCTGGACCTGGTGTCGACCGGTAACCCGGGGAAGTACTTCTCAGCCGGACAGACCATGACCTGCGGCGCTGGTCCATCGTGCAAGAACACGGTGCCCAGTGAGATCGGGCCGGCGCTGGACATCGCTAACCGAGGGCTTGCCGCGTTGCCCAAGGACAAGATCAGCAAGCTGCTCGACGAGACAGCAGAATCCGTCGGCGGGTTGGGTCCCGCCCTGCAACGTCTGGTCGACTCCACCCAGGCGATCGTCGGCGATTTCAAGACCCAAATCACCGACATCAACGACATCATCCAGCACTCCGGACCGATCCTGGACAGCCAGGTCAATTCGGGTAGTGCAATCGAGCGCTGGGCGCGCAACTTGAACCGCTTGGCCGCGCAGACCGCGCAACAGGATCAGCATGTGAGAAGGATTCTGTCCCAGGCGGCGCCGACAGCCGATCAGGTCAGCGAGGTATTCAGCGACACCCGAGATTCGCTTCCACAGACGTTGGCGAATCTTGAGGTCGTGTTCGACATGCTCAAGCGCTACCACGCCGGTCTAGAGCAAGTGCTGGTGTTCCTGCCGCAGGGTGCATCGATCGCGCAGACGGTATCTGCGCCGTTCCCGAACCAGGCCGCACTCGACCTGGCGTTGTCGATCAACCAGCCGCCGCCGTGTCTGACCGGCTTCATTCCGGCATCGGAATGGCGGTCCCCGGCGGACACCAACCTGCAGCCGTTGCCGTCCGGAACTTATTGCAAGATTCCCATGGATACGCCGGCAAATAGTGTGCGCGGATCGCGCAATATTCCGTGTGTCGACGTCCCCGGCAAGCGGGCGGCCACGCCACGGGAGTGCCGCGACCCCAAACCGTACGTTCCGGCGGGGACCAATCCCTGGTTCGGCGACCCGAACCAGCTCCTGACCTGCCCAGCGCCTGCAGCGCGCTGCGATCAATCGGTGAGGCCAGGCATGGTGATCCCGGCGCCGTCGGTGAATAACGGCATGAACCCGGCGCCCGCCGACCGGGTGCCGGGGACGCCGCCTCCGGTCAGTGATCCGTTGTCGCGGCCGGGATCCGGTAGCGTGCAGTGCAACGGGCAGCAACCCAATCCGTGTGTCTACAATCCGAGCGGGCCTCCCACGGCGGTATACAGTCCCCAGAGCGGTGAACTGGTAGGGCCCGACGGTGTCAAATACTCCGTCGAAAACTCGACCAAAACAGGAGACGACGGATGGAAGGAGATGCTGGCGCCAGCCGGCTGAACCCCATCGACGCGGACGATTCGCTGCGCACCGAGGTGGCGGCCGAGGATTCGGCAGAATCCGAGGACGCAGCCGACCCGATCAGCACCAAGGATTCGGCAGAATCCGAGGACGCAGCCGAAACCCCGGAGACGGGTATCGAGCGCGGACCGTCGCGACTGGGTCGCGGGTGGCTGGCCGGTATCGCTGCGGCGCTTCTCCTGGCCGTCGGCGGCATCGGGGTCGGCGGCTACTTTGCGTTGCATTTCCACCAGGAAAGCCAAGCTATAGCCCGCAACGACGCCGCGGCGATCAAGGCCGCGATGGATTGTGTCGCGGCGACGCAGGCGCCAGATACGAACGCGATGGCCGCCAGTGAACAGAAGATCATCGACTGTGGCACCGATGAATACCGCACCCAGGCCCTGCTGTACACCAGCATGCTCGTTCAGGCCTATCAGGCTGCGAACGTACACGTTCAGGTGTCCGATATGCGGGCAGCGATCGAGCGCAACAACAACGACGGTTCAGTCGATGTGCTCGTCGCACTCCGGGTCAAGGTGTCTAGCGATCAGTCGCAAAACCAAACTGGCTACCGCCTGCGGGTGAAAATGTCGCCCGCAGACGGCCAGTACAAGATTTCCAAACTCGACCAGGTGACGAAGTGACGGCGGTGGTCGAGGAGACTCCGACCACGGCGGCCATCCAAGAGTCACCCGAGATTAGCTTGGCACCATGGCACATTCGCGCCTGTGCATTCGCTGTTGACGTGTTGCCGGGTATCGCCGTGGCGACGACGATGGTGTTGGTCTGGGGCACCGTGCCGCCGCGCAGCGCCTGGTGGTGGTTGTGCATTTCCGTCATCGGGATCGTCATCCTGCTGATGCTGGTAAACCGGGTGCTTTTGCCGACCGTCATCGGTTGGAGCCTGGGACGTAGTCTCTGTGGAATCGCCGTGGTCCATCGCGACGGGACAGCCCCCGGTCCGTGGGTGCTGCTGCTCAGGGACCTGGCTCACCTTCTTGACGTCGCATCGGTGTTGGTGGGATGGCTGTGGCCCCTGTGGGATTCACGAAACCGCACTTTCGCCGACATGCTGCTGCGCACTGAAGTGCGACGCATCGAACCGGACGAGCGGCTGCGCAACGTACGGCGGTGGACCGCGGTGACGGTGCTGACCGCGGCGGGGTTGTGCCTGGGCGGTGCCGCCGTTAGCTATGTGGTGGTCTACTCCCATGATCGGGCGGTCGATCAAACTCGCGCACAGATAGCGACGCAGGGGCCGAAGATCGTCGCACAGATGCTGACCTACGACCCCAAATCGTTGCGCGACGATTTTGCGCGCGCCCAGTCGCTGGCTACCGACAAATATCGGGCCCAGTTGGCTGCTCAGCAGGAGGCCGTGGAGAAGGGGCACTCGGTCATCAACGAGTACTGGGTGACCGACAGCTCGATACAGTCGGCGACGCCGGATCGCGCGACGATGCTGATATTTATGCAGGGTCGGCGAGGCGCAGCGCCCGGCGAAAGGTACATCAGCGCAACCGTTCGGGTGGTTTTCGCTAAGGGCAGGGACAACCATTGGCGCGTTGACGACCTCACCGTACTGACCAAGCCGAAACCGCCCGGGAACGGAAAATGAGTCCCCGTCGCAAGTTTCAACCCGGCGAGGAACCACTGCTCGTCGCGCACCCGGTGGAGCCGCTGCGACGGTGGGGGTTACCACTGGCTACCACGGTCGCCGCGTTGCTGATGGCGGCGGCAATCACGGTATCCACCCTGATGCTCATCTCCCATGAATCCCGTAAGCACGCCGCGTGGAAGGACCACGAGGTGCTCAGCTACGTGAAATGGTTCATGACAGAGTTCACGTCCGTTGATCCCTATCACGCCAACGACTATGTAACGCGGGTATTGGCCCAAGCGACCGGCGACTTCGCCAAGCAGTACCACGAGAAGGCGAACGAGATCCTCCTCCAGGTGGCCCGAGCCGAACCAGCCACTGGCAGCGTCCTGGACGCCGGCGTGGAACGGTGGAACGACGATGGCAGCGCCATTGTGCTGGTGGCTACCGAAGTCACCTCCAAGTCGCCGGATGAAAAACATTTATTCCACAACACAAATCGTTGGACGGCAACCGCTACGCAGGAAGGGAATCAGTGGAAGATCAGCAACCTGCTGCAGGTGATCTGACCTCCGGCGCGGCCGTAGCGGCCTCGGAAATAGGGTCGACTGAAGAATCAGAGCGCGACGACTCTGGGCGCCGCGATGAAAGCGTGGATGGGGCAACCGGATTCGCGGATGTCGCATCAAGTGACATCGACGGTGACGCAGCGGAACGGGCAGAAGGTGACGCTGAGGCCACAGCGGAAAACGAGGGGCAGGCCGTCGATACCGAGACGTCCGCCGAAGGTGGTGGCACCCGGACCAAACGGCTGGCCGGTAAGCGGCTCGCCATCGCCGTCGCAGTGGCCGCCGTGCTTTTCGTCGGTTCTGCGGCGTTCGCGGGCGCAACTGTGCAGCCATACCTGGCCGATCGCGCCACCGCCGCGACCAAACTGAAAGTGGCGCGGACCGCGGCCAACGCCATCACAACGCTGTGGACCTACACACCGGAGAACATGGATAGTCTCGCTGATCGTGCGTCAACCTATCTCAGCGGCGATTTCGAAGCGCAATACCGCAAATTCGTCGACGTCATCGTGGCCCCCAACAAGCAGGCCAAAGTAACCAACAGCACCGAAGTCACCGGCGCAGCGGTCGAATCGCTGGATGATCCCAATGCCGTCGTCATCGTCTATACCAACACTTCGTCCACCAGTCCGCTGACCAAGAACATCCCGGCACTTAAATACTTGTCCTACCGGCTGTTTATGAAGCGTACGAAGGGGCGCTGGTTGGTGACCAGGATGACGACCATCACCTCGCTGGATTTGACGCCGCACGTGTAGCGCACTCGGCTCCGGACCGGATTCGTCAGATCCCCGTCCCTGTCGAGAGATACTGGACACCGTGGCCGTTACTTCGCCGGTATCCGAGCGATCGACCATCGCGGCATTGTTGTTGTTGACCTTCGCCACCGGACTGGCCGACTCGATCAGTATCCTGGTTCTTGGCCACGTGTTCGTCGCCAACATGACCGGAAACGTGATCTTCCTTGGCTTTTGGCTCGCCCCCAAAACCAGCATCGACCTGACCGCGGTGGTGGTGGCCCTCCCGACCTTCGTTTGCGCCACCATCCTCGGTGGTCGGCTGAAACGGCGTTTCGCTGAGCGGACGCGCCGGTGGCTCACCACGGTATTCGGAATCGAGGTCGCGCTGTTAGTGGTGCTGTCAATCCTGGCGGGCATCGGCGTGCTTCACTATCACGACAACACCAAGCTCATCGTGATCGGCGGCCTCGCCGTGACGTTCGGTCTGCAGCACTCCACCGCTCGCCAGTTCGGGATCCAGGAGCTCACCACCACGGTGTTGACGTCGACCATCGTCGGCCTTGGTGTGGACAGCCGACTGGCCGGTGGCACGGGAGCCCGCGAACAGCTGCGCTTGAGCGTCGTTCTCACGATGTGCTGCGGTGCCGTTGTCGGAGCGACGATGTCGCGATTCGTGGTGGCTCCGGTCTTCGCGCTCGCGGCGGCGGTGGTTGCGTTAAGTCTGGCGATCTTCCGATTCGGGCCGACCGAGAGCGAAAATCCTGCGGCTGTGGGTTGATTGTGGCTAAGAGGTGACGCGTGCCGAACAGAGCAGGCACACGTGGACGTCGCGGACCCCGCCGAAAACAACTAGTTCGCAAGGTTATTAGCACTGCACGACCCATTACGGGTCAACTCTTAGTTGAAGGCCAGCCAGCTGGGCAGTGCCCGCTCGTGCGAGTCGCAGAGGACCTGCCGGGTGTCGCACGACCCCCGTGGTGAACCTGCGCCGGCCCACATGCCCCCGGTGTCGCGGCGCAGCACAATGGCCGATGACCCACCGCCGTCGAGCAGGACAGCGGTGTCGCTGCCCAGGCCGCGAAACAGGTCCTGCATGTTATCCGGCGTGTAGCTGCCGCCCTCGAATATGTACATCTCGTTCTTTTGCCTCGAGTAGGCCAGGGCCGTTCGTGCCGCGCTGGGGCCGCCGTCGTGGAGCTGTCCGGTGTTGCCGGGCGCTAACAGCCCGATCCCGGACACCGCGACGAACCTCTCGTTCTTGTTGAGCAAGTCCTGAACCACCGCGGTCGCGGCGTCGTAATCTTGTTTGCTCCTGGGCCACACGACATAGGGCGCACCACCTGACGGAAGGATCATCGTCGTCAGCGCACTCCAGCTCTCACCCCCGCCCGAAAGGCCTTGCTTGCCGGGGTAGGCGACGGTTCCGGTGACCAACTGGTTGGCGTGGCCCTGGCCACGGGTGTTGTCGACAAAGGCGCCCAGCGGTGAGCTGCAGCCGGTTTGGCGCCACGAACCGCCCTTTTGCCCGCGCACGTCAAAGAAGTTGGCGTTGATCGCAATTGTCGGTTGGCCCATCCGCTGCCACGCCTGCAGCGGCGCGTAAAGTTCCGATGCTTGCCAAAGTCCCTCGCCGGTGCGGGCGCGGGGATTGTTTTCGCAGCGCGCCTGGTCCCCTCGGTGGGTGTCTACCAGCAGGTGCGGTGCAAGCCGTCCTGCCGCGTTCTTGATGATCATCAGATGGCCGCCGTTGTTCATCTCATACCAGCCGCCGCCGGCGTTGAGCATCGGCGCGGGGTGACCGGGTCCGAAGTTATAGACCAGGTATGAACCCCTGGTGGTGTTGATGGCGTTGGCCAGCAGATCGCGGCCGTCGGCGGCGTGTGCGACGGGCTGTCCCGTGGTGCTCGCCAATGCGGCACAGGCGACCACGGCGGTGCAGTAGGCCGTCAGTCGGCGCAACCTGGCGCTTCGGGTAAGCACGGCAGCCCTTTCGGCCCTGATGTAAGTGCAACATTCACAGCATCAGCCACATCAGCCACACTGTCAACTTTGATAACGAGCGAATGACGCTTAGGCCGCACTTGAATTACGTTTGCTCGCTTGAACTTTCGCTCGACACTTCGTCGGCGTCGGCGCGCGATTTGTCGCGCTTATTCTGCCGCACTTGGTGTTGGGCTTGGTGTTCCATGGCGATCGCCATCTCCACTGCCCCTGGAATCCGGTGAAAACCCTTGCGGTCGTAAAGATGGGTGACGATGCCGCCCAGCAACAGACCGATAACCAGGCCGACCGATGTCATGATCAACGCCTGCGATAGACCGGCGTCCGCATGGCCGTTGAGGTATAGCAGCGATCGCGCCCCGAGGAAGACCTGGTGCATGGGCTCGAATTCGGACAGCCAGCCAAAGAACGGCGGCGTCGCCTCGAGCGGAACCGTGGCGCCCGCCGACGGTAACCCGAGGATCACGAAGATCAGCATGCTGATCAGGAGCCCCCCGGTACCCAGCACCGAGAGCAATGAAGTGGACGTGATGCCCACCGCGGCGATCGCGAACACGCCATACGCCCACAATTGCCAGCCAAGGTCTATGGGCATGCCGAGTCCGTCGGCGATCGCGAGGTAAACCGCCGACGCGAGCAGCGCCAGCAGCACCATCATGGCCCATTTCAGCAGCAACGTCTGAAAGCGCGAGATTCTGACCTGCTCGGCGAAGCGATACACCGGGCCGAATTCAGCCGGTACATAGCCGAGCAGCGCGTCCACCAGCGTGCTGACCACGATGCTGCCGGTAAATCCCGCCAGCAGCAGCAAAAGCGCGTAATAGAAGGCCGATAACCCGTTACCGGTGCCGTTCGGCAGCGGGTTGTACACCGTGGACTCGACATCGATGGGACTGGCAAGACCCACCTCCGCCGCCCCGGCCAGCGGCGCCCCACCCGTGTGCGCTGCAACCTGCTCCAGAAGTCGTTCGCCCGCTTCGCCATTGGCCAAACCCATCGCCATGTTCAGGGTCTGGCTCGCGATGCTGGAGCCCAGCGTGCCGGCCCGCGGGTTGGTGGAAATCGTGATCACCGGCCGCTCTGCCTGGCGAGGTGTTAACGCCTCCGCCTCGAAGTCCCGCAGTTTCGACGAGAAGCTCGGCGGTATCAGCACCGAGCCATACACCTGGGCCGTGCCCAGTTGGCGTTTAGCCTCATCGAGGGAGAGTACGCGGATGTCGAATTTTTTCTTGTCCAAGCCCTTGACGAGCCGATCGACAATCTGTGCGCCCGCCGGCCCGGCATCCTCGTTAACCACGGCGATAGGGAAATGTCGCAGATTGGTCATCGGGTTCAAGATGCCGCCGAGATAGAGCGCGCACAGCGCCGACATCAGCGCCAACGTGATGATGAGCGGCGCCGTCCAGAACCGCACCGTCCGAATTGCCTTGATATTCCGCTCGGGGTTGGGCACCGCGTGCCGCGGCTGCGATTGAGACATGCGCGCTCCTGTTCGTCGTGCTCACTCTATGTGGTTCAGTCGCCCGGGTTCGCGTGCATCTCCCGAATCAGCAGTTCCGATGGCTCCCTTGCTGTCACCCGCCGGTGAATCGGACCGTGTCGCCCTCGTCGACGTCACCGACACCTTCCGGGGCGACCCGGCTGCGGGCGGCGAATACATGTCGATAGGGCGGCTGCGGACGGCGTACCGCGTCGCCGGTCCGCAATTGCGCGCCGTGCATCGTGGTCAGCCGTGCCCGAGTTCTTCTGTCGAATGCAGAATTCCGCTACCTGTCGACACGCATTCTGCCAAAACGGGATAGATCACGCGCGAGGGCCGGTGGAATCCCGATGTGCCGGCAAGGCGGTCAGGGCGCCCCGGCCGCGAGCAGTTCCTGGGCATGCCGAAGGGCGGCGTCAAGCTCGTCCAGGGTCAAACCGGCCGAGCGGCCCAGGTGGATCTCGATTTGGCACTCTGGCTGGCCGTCTCGGCCAAAAATGGGCAGGACAACGAATTCTGTTGAATCCAAAGGTTTTCGAGCAAATCGCCGACTGATTGCAGCCTCACCATCGTCATAAGGGTGGTGAGTTGGCGGGTGATCTGGGCCGTCGGCTCCAGCGACGCCAGCGCGTCGGCCAGCCGGTCGTGTAGCGATTGATGGGTGTCGTCGAACCGCCACGCGCCATAGCCGCGGGCTCGGATATCGGCGAGTACCCGCTGATGCTCCGCGATCTCGGCGCGGGTCAGCCGTGGCATCACGCGGTGCAGCCATGCTTGGACGAATTCGTCGTCGCGCCAGGCCATCGCGACCAGACCAAACGGCGGGTCGATGGGGAAGCGCTGGCCGATGGCATGCTCGCCGTCGGTGCCGTGGCCGACTGCGTCGACGGCGGTCAGGTGCCGGCCGGCGATCTTCGACATGGAGCAGCCCGCCCCGAGTGTGTAGTGCAGGAAGCGCAGCGCATCGTGTCCCCGCCAGCGAATCCTTCGACACGCCCACCGGCCACATCGCGGCCGGGACCATTGCCGCGATGCGCTCCACGCTGACCGGTTACGTCGGCGACAAAGCGACTTTCATCCTCGACCACGTGACGCGGATGCGCGACGATATCGCTGTCGACTGGCCGCAGCCGCCCATCAGTATTCCGCCAAAGGACCTCGGCCATGGGTTGGCATCCGGCCGCGGTCTATGCCGTGTGGAGATCGAGGGTTCGCCAAGCATGCGGTGCGAATTCGAGATGGCGCAGCACCATGACCATGATCTGGGCGCGCGCGTCGCCCGGTGCCTCGCGGATGGTCAATGCCATCCCCGCGGTGTGCGCGGCCCCACCCGGTCTGCAGTCGGCACTGGACCTGCCGCTGATCACCGGGGCCGGCCTGGTCCGTTCGGTTCAGGGACCGTCGCCGGATAGCCGCCTGTTCTAAGACCGGCCGCTGGGGTATGTCGCGGTGGCCAGCTGCAGGATCTCATCACGGTCCGCCGGCAGGATGAACCCGGAACGGATCGCCGTATCGAGCGCCGCGGTGAAGCTGTCCAGGTATTCCGTAATTCCGCCCGGGTAGAGCCGGCGCAAAGTGGCGGCGTCGAAGGGTTCGCCGGAGCCGAAAATCGCGGACATGATGCTCTCTTCGCCGCCGAGACCCGATGTCCGGGCAACCGGTACGTCCACCCACGGGGTCCTGACACCGCCCTGGGCGATGCCGTTGGAATCCAAAATAGGTTGCGGCTCAGCATCTTTGCGCACTTCTATAGGTGCGGCAGGGGGTGCCGGTTCACCCGTTCGGACCCATTTGTTCAGCGCGTCGAGCGCCGCCTGCACCACGTAGTGGTGTTGCGGGGCGAAGTTGATGTAGTGCGCTAGTTGTTGGCCCATCAGCATTTTGGTGGGCGCGTAGGCCGTCACGATCTCCTCAAGCGGCGCCGAGCCGCTATCGATCGGCGCCACTTGAATTGTGTAGTTGTCGGCATGCGCGGCGCCGGGAATCTCCCACACCCGCAGCCCTTGGTTGTCGGGCTGCCGCGCGTAGTAATAGCCCTCTCGCGCACCACCGAAAAGGTCGGTTTCGGTGATGATCGTCATCAGCGGGACTCGCAGGTCTCCCCGGAATGTGACGGCTTGAGGCCTGCTGGGCTCTTCGAACACGGAAGTGCCGTCCAGTGGTGCGGCAGAGGCGAATCGGGAATGCACGAAGAAGCCGTCGTAGATTTGGGCCAGGGGATCGACGGCGTTGATGTAGGTCGTCAGGAACATGGCGGATTGCGACTCGCCCACGGCGATGACGTGTTGTGCATGGAGGCCGCCCAAAACGCTGTTCTGCTCGGCGCTTTTGGTGACTGCGCCGGCCTGGGAAAAGATGTCGTAGGAGAAGCCGTCGCCCGGGTGGTGCAGGGATGCATAGCGCCTCGAATCCTGGCTCTTCAAAGACATATCCGCGCCGAGCAGGCTCGCGCCGCCCTCGACCCCGACCCGCTGGGCCGAGACTGCGACGTACGCGTAGCCCGCGCGAACTATTTCCCGGTGCGCCATCATCCACACGGCGGGAGCATCGATGCCGCCGCTCACATTGAGCCATTCGACGAGTACTGTCCCGTTGAACTGCGCCCGATCGGCTGGGGTCAACACCACTATCCGAGTGCTGTAATCGGCGGCGCCCGAGAGCGTTACACCCCACCGGCCGTCGGGACCCGGCACCGTTGCGCCAGTGTAGGACGAGGCCGTTCCGGAGATGAAGAATTCCTCGGCAACATAGCCCACGCTGCCAATGTCAAAAGCGCCCAACAGCAGAAGTGGCTTGCCGGGCGCGGGGGCGATGCGCGGGGAATCCGTCATTTGTCACACCTTCTCGGCTCGAACCGGCGTCATAACGAACTGGGTAACCCGAATTTCGCGAACAACGTGTCGTCGAGGAACGCCACCACATGTGACACCCCGTCGCCGCGCACGTCCAGCACGTGCAACTGAAAGGGCAGGTGCACGTCGCCGGCACGCATGTACATGGCGGCGCCGGGCTGGCCGTTAACGACCAGCGGCAGCAGGCGCATATCGCCGGCCGACTCTGCCGGGCACTGCTGATGGATGAGGGTGATGATGGCCTGCGCACCCTGATACCAGCCCACATATGGCGGCATCTCCCAGATCGCCTCGCTGGTGAACAGCTCCGCCAAGCGGTCGATGTCGTAGTCCTCGAAGGCGGCGATGTAGCGCGTCAGCAGGTCCTGTGCCTCCGCCGAATCCGGCGCCGCCAAGCGGTCGCCGGAGCTGGGTCCGACGGCGTCCAACTGGGACCGGGCCCGCTGCAGCAAGCTGTTGACGGCGGTTGTGGTGGTGCCGATCGCTGCGGCGACTTCGGCGGAGCGCCACTGCAGCACGTCGCGCAGCAGCAACACCCCTCGTTGCCGCGGTGAGAGGTGCTGCAGCGCAGCGACAAACGCTAATCGCACCGACTCACGTGACCCGACGATGACTGACGGGTCGGCCGAGTCATCGGTCAAGTCCGGCAGTGGCTCCAGCCAGGGCACTTCCGGGCGTTGCACCAGCTCCGCGGTGGGATCCGAGCCGGATCCACCCAGGCCGGCCGGCAGCGGCCGGTGTTGCCTGCCCTGAAGCGCGCTCAGGCAGGTGTTGGTGGCGATGCGATGCAGCCAGGTCCGCATCGAGGACCTACCTTCGAAACGGTCGTAGGCCTTCCAGGCCCGCAGAAACGTCTCTTGCACCAGGTCCTCTGCGTCGTGCAACGACCCGGTCATCCGATAGCAGTGGGCGAGCAATTCACGGCGGTACGGCTCGGCATGTGCCGAGAAATCCCCGCCGACTGCCGCGTCAGCTTCAGAGTTTTCCGTGACCGGGGAGTTCACCCGAATGAGCCTACGCAGTGTCTGGGAACGCGGCCTGACCCAGGAGCCATTACGCTGCCCGTAATGACTACCACCCGCACTGAACGGAATTTTGACGGATTCGGCGGTGTGCGCATCGTTTACGACGTCTGGACGCCGGACACTCCACCGCGAGCGGTGGTCGTGCTGTCACACGGTCTCGGCGAGCATGCCCGCCGTTACGACCACGTCGCGCAGCGCTTCGGTGATGCGGGCCTGGTCACATATGCGCTGGACCACCGTGGGCACGGCCGCTCGGGCGGCAAGCGGGTGCTGGTGCGGGATATCTCCGAGTACACCGCTGACTTTGACACCCTGGTCCATATCGCTACCCGCGAGCACCCGGGGCGCAAGTGCATCGTGCTTGGGCACAGCATGGGCGGTGGGATCGTATTCGCCTACGGCGTCGAACGCCCGGATAACTACGACATGATGGTGCTGTCGGGGCCGGCATTGGCAGCCCAGGACCAGGTGTCGCCGCTGCTGGCGTTGGCCGCGAAAGTGCTCGGTGCGATCGTGCCGGGTCTGCCGGTGCAAGAACTCGACGTCAACGCCATATCCCGGGATCCCGCGGTGGTGGCGGCCTACAACGACGACCCGCTGGTGTACCACGGGAAGGTTCCGGCCGGCATCGGGCGCGCCCTGCTGCAGGTCGGCGAGACCATGCCGCGGCGGGCACCGGCACTGACCGCGCCGCTGCTGGTCGTGCACGGCTCCGAGGACCGGCTGATCCCCGTTGCCGGCAGCCGCCGCCTGGTCGAATGTGTGGGGTCCACCGACGTCGAGTTGAAGGTCTATCCGGGGCTCTATCACGAGGTCTTCAATGAGCCGGAGCGCGGCCAGGTGCTCGATGATGTGGTCTCCTGGATCTTGAAACGGCTCTGACCGGCTATGAGCCGAGTGTCGTACCGTTCCCGTAGTTTGGCGCTATGACCGACGACAAAATGCTGGCCCGCATAGCCGCACTGCTGCGTCAGGCCGAAGGCACCGACAACCCGCACGAGGCCGACGCTTTCATGAGCGCGGCGCAGCGGTTGGCGACGGCGGCCTCCATCGACTTGGCGGTGGCGCGGTCCCATGCGGCCGTGCGCTCGCCGGCGCAGGCGCCGACCCAGCGAACCGTCACCATCGGGGCGGCGGGCACCAAGGGGCTGCGGACGTATGTGCAGCTCTTTGTGATGATCGCGGCGGCCAATGACGTCCGCTGTGATGTGGCATCGAATTCGACGTTCCTCTACGCGTATGGGTTCCCCGAGGACATCGATGCGAGTCATGCCTTGTACGCCAGTCTGGTTGTCCAGATGGTTCGGGCGTCGGATGCCTACCTCGCTTCGGGCGCGCACCGGCCCACGCCGACGATCACTGCCCGGCTCAACTTCCAGCTGGCCTTCGGGGCGCGTGTCGGCCAGCGTCTGGCCGAGGCCCGCGACCAGGCCCGGCGCGAGGCGACCCAGGGCCGTCATCGTCCACCGGGTGCCGCTATTGCCTTGCGGGACAAGGAAGTCGAGCTACATGATTACTACCGCAGGGCGTCGAAGGCGCGCGGCAGCTGGCGAGCCAGTCGGGCGTCGGCCGGCTATTCATCGGCGGCGCGTCGCGCAGGTGACCGGGCCGGTCGGCGAGCGCGGCTGGGCAACAGCCCCGAGCTGCCCGGTGCGCGGACCGCGTTGGGCCGGTGACTACGGGGGATTCGTCGAAAAGGGACTCCCAGCGTGCCAAGGTTTACGCGGCTGAGGAGTTCGTCCGGAGGTTGTTCGACCGTGCCGCCGAGCACGGGTCACCCGCTGTGGAGTTCTTCGGCACGCAGTTGACGCTCCCGCCGGAAGGACGGTTCGGGTCGGTTGCATCCGTACAGCGCTATGTTGACGACGTGCTTGCGCTACCGGCGGTGCGGCGACGTTGGCCTGCGGTGTCGCCCCTGCGAGTGCGGGCGCGGCGGGCTGCCACCGCGGCGCACTACGAAACCGGCGACGGCGCAGGCGTTATGGCGGTTCCCGACCGTGACACCGCTGACTGGGCGCTGCGCGAGCTGGTGGTCCTCCATGAGGTGGCGCATCATCTTTGCCAGGCCGAGCCGGCGCATGGCCCGGAGTTCGTCGCGACCATCTGCACGTTGACGGAGCTGGTGATGGGACCAGAACTTGGGCATGTGCTGCGCATCGTGTACGCCAAAGAAGGTGTGCGGTGAGTGCCCCAGACGTCCGGGCGCACGAGATCGAAGCCCAGATGACAGACGACGAGCGATTCTCGCTGCTTGTCGGGGTGATGGGGGCCGGCGAACTGTGGCCGCTGCGGGACGAGCGCATCCCGCCGGACGTTCCGATGAGCGCCGGATATGCGCCGGGGATTCCCCGGCTCGGTGTCCCGGCGTTGTTGATGAGTGACGCCGGCCTCGGCGTCACCAACCCGGGCTACCGCCCGGGTGACACGGCCACCGCGCTGCCGGCCGGACTGGCGCTGGCCGCCAGTTTCAACCCGGCGCTTGCCCGCGCCGCGGGCGAGGCGATCGGTCGAGAGGCACGGAGCCGCGGCTTCAACGTGCAGCTCGCGGGCGCGATGAATCTCGCGCGCGACCCGCGTAATGGCCGCAACTTCGAATACCTGTCCGAAGACCCGCTTTTGACCGCGACGATTGCCGCGGAGTCGATCAACGGGATTCAGCAACAAGGCGTCATCTCGACGGTCAAGCACTACTCGCTGAACTGCAACGAGACCAATCGGCACTGGCTGGATGCGGTCATCGATCCCGACGCGCATCGCGAATCCGACTTGCTGGCCTTCGAGATGGCCATTGAGCGATCGCAACCGGGCGCCGTGATGACCGCCTACAACAAGGTCAACGGTGCCTACGCCGCCGCAAACGACGTCTTGATCAATGAGGTGCTCAAAGGTGCCTGGGGATACCGCGGTTGGGTCATGTCCGACTGGGGCGCCACACCAAGCTGGGAGTGCGCCGTTGCGGGCCTCGACCAGGAGTGCGGTGCGCAACTCGACGCGCTGCTATGGCAATCGGAGGCATTCGGTGAGCGGCTGCGAGCCGCGTATGCCGACGGCAGGCTGCCCAAGAGCGCCTGTCGGACATGGTCCGGCGGATTCTGCGGTCGATGTTCGCGGTCGGGATCGACCAGCCCAAAGCATCCTTGACACCGGATCTGGCGGCGCACAACCAGATTGCGTTGCAGATCGCACGGCAGGGAATCGTGCTGCTGACCAACCGCGGGGTGCTGCCCCTGTCGCCTGAGTCAACCGCCCATATGGTCGTCATCGGCGGCTATGCGCAAGTGGGTGTTCCGGCCGGTTACGGTTCGAGCGCCGTCGTTCCCCCGGGGGGCTATGCGGACGTCATACCGATCGGTGGCTCAGGGCTGGAGGCTGGCCTTCGCAACCTGTACCTACTGCCGTCGAGCCCGCTGGAGGAGCTGCGAAAACAATTTCCCCATGCGGAGATTGAATTTGACCCCGGCATCAGTCCGGCGGAGGCGGCACTGGCGGCGCGACGAGCCGACGTAGCGATCGTGTTCGCGATCCGTGCCGAAGGGGAAGGCTTTGACAGCGCCGACCTATCGCTGCCGTGGGGCCAGGACGCACTGATTGCCGCCGTTTCTGCCGCCAACCCGAATACCGTTGTGGTTTCAGAGACCGGCAACCCGGTGACGATGCCCTGGCGCGACTCGGTGAACGCCATTGTGCAGGCGTGGTATCCCGGCCAGGCCGGCGGCCGCGCCATCGCGGAAATCATTGCCGGACTGGTCAATCCGTCGGGTCGGCTGCCGATCACATTTCCGGCCGATCTCGGTCAGACGCCGCGCCCGGAGCTGCCCGGCCTCGGCGCCCCGTGGGGGACACCGACCACAATCGACTACTTCGAAGGAGCCGACGTCGGCTACCGCTGGTTCGCCAGAAGTGGCCAGCTCCCGATGTTCGCGTTCGGTCATGGCCTGTCCTACACCAGCTTTGAGTACCGCGACCTGGTGGTTACCGGCGGTGACACCGTCAACGCGAGCTTCAGCGTCGTCAACATCGGCGACCGGGTTGGGGCCGACATCCCGCAGCTGTACCTGACGGCAGAGCCCGGCGGGCGATGCCTACGGTTGCTGGGATTCGAGCGGGTCGAGCTGGAGCCCGGCGCAACCTGCCGGGTGACCATCGAGGCGGATCCGCGCCTGCTCGCCAGCTACGACGGCGGCGCAGGAAACTGGCATATCAGCCCGGGCGGCCACACGGTGGCAGTGGGCACTTCGGCGGTCACTCCGCGGCTGGCAGCCATGGTCGAGCTGACCGGTCGTACATTCGGGCGATGATTCGCTCGGTAGGCGAGGCCCGAATGCACGACCGGCGCGCGAGGGCTACTGGACAGAGGTCAGTTCGTCGCCGCATGTGCAGCGGTAAGGCTCACCCGCACCGGAGCAGTGGCAGGGGACCTCGATGCGAACGCGACACCCGCAGCCCTCATGGCCACAGGTCAGCAAGGTTCCTGCGTCGTAGTTTGCCATCTGACTCACCCTCTTCTCGTGTTGTGAACTCGTGCGGCTGTAGGCCAACCACGCCATCACTATATACCCTATACGGGTATGTGGTAAAGAGCTCGCGGACGAGTCCCATGCCCCCAGGCCATTTCTGCCAAGTCGGGTGCGCACCGCTGCCGTTGGCTAAATGACCTGACCCACCGGCACGTCGACCCGCAAACGATCTGTGCTGTCCATGTCTGAAAACGCGACGCGGTCTTTTGGATTTGGCCGGTTGCAGGGGCTGGGCTTGGGCCTGCTCACAGTCTCATTTTCGTTGCTGGCGTCCAGCGCGCGAGCTTAACCTTACAGGGGGTGGATGGATTGTGGTAAGCCCACAGTGCTTGTTACACAACGGGCTTGCCACATAGCAGAAAGGTCACAAAATGAGTACAGTCCATTCATCAATCGATCACTATCCGGACTTGTTGGCTCTGCGGGCGAGCTACGAACGCGCCGCCGAGTCGGTGAGTGCGCATGTCGCCTTCGGCCTGACTCTGCTGACGGGCCTGTATGTGGCTGCATCACCGTGGATCGTTGGATTTAGCGCCACGAGACAGCTTGCCCGGTGCGACCTCATCGCCGGAATCGCGGTGGCGATCTTGGCGTACGGGTTTGCGACGGCATTGGACCGGACGCACGGCATGACATGGACGGTGCCGGTGCTCGGCGTGTGGCTCATCGTCTCGCCCTGGATCCTGCAAGGCATTACGCGGACAACGGGCATGGTCTGGTCACATGTCATCGCGGGCGCGGTATTGACCTTCCTCGGCCTGACCGCGACCTACTTCGGAATGCGAACATGCGCCGCGGCCACGCACACGTAGTTTTCGAAACCCGTTGAGCCAGGCGGTAATCCACCTGGCCTGGTGGTTTTATCCCGGCCGGGGCCACGCTAGCCGCAGACTGCGCCGTTGGCGGCCGAGCCGACCAGCTTGACGTATTTGGCCAGCACTCCGGAGGTGTATCGCGGCGGGGGAGGCGTGACATCGGATCGCCGCGCTGCGAATTCGTGCGGGTCGGCCAGCACGTCCAGTGTGCGCGCGGCAGCGTCGAGCCGGATCCGGTCGCCGTCGCGCAGTAAGGCAATCGGTCCGCCGTCGACCGCCTCCGGGGCGATGTGCCCAACGCAGAAGCCGGTCGTTCCGCCGGAGAAGCGGCCGTCGGTGAGCAACAGAATGTCTTTGCCGAGCCCGGCTCCCTTGATCGCGCCGGTGATGGCGAGCATTTCACGCATCCCGGGCCCGCCCTTGGGGCCTTCGTAGCGGATCACCACGGCGTCGCCCGCGGTGATGGTGCCATCCTCGAGGGCGTCCAGCGCGGCTCGTTCACCGTCGAAAACCCTTGCGGTTCCTTCGAACACGTCGGAGTCTAAGCCGGCGGTCTTGACCACCGCGCCATCGGGCGCCAGCGATCCGCGCAGAATCGTGATCCCTCCTGTCGGGTGCATGGGATTGTCCAGCGCGCGCAGTACCTTGCCGTCCGGGTCCGGCGGGGCGACCGCGGCAAGATTCTGGGCAACGGTTTGGCCGGTCACCGTCAGGCAGTCACCGTGCAGCAGCCCCGCATCGAGTAGTGCTTTCATCACCACCGGCACACCGCCAATGTGGTCGACGTCGGACATGACGTGCTGGCCGAAGGGCTTGACGTTGGCCAGATGCGGCACCTTCGATCCGATCCGGCTGAAGTCCTCGAGCGAGAGCGTGACGTCGGCCTCGTGTGCGATGGCCAGCAGATGCAGCACCGCGTTGGTCGAGCCGCCGAACGCCATCACCACCGCGATCGCGTTCTCGAACGCCTCCTTGGTCAGGATGTCGCGGGCGGTAATGCCGCGCCGGAGCAATTCGACGACGGCCTCGCCGCTGCGGCGGGCGAACCCGTCGCGGCGGCGGTCGGTCGCCGGCGGCGCCGCGCTGCCGGGCAACGACATACCCAATGCCTCGGCGGCGCTGGCCATGGTGTTGGCGGTGTACATGCCGCCGCAGGCCCCCTCGCCGGGGCAGATCGCCCGCTCGATGGCGTCGACGTCCTCGCGAGGCATCAATCCGCGCGCGCAGGCGCCAACCGCTTCGAACGCGTCGATGATCGTGACCTCGCGTTCGCTGCCGTCGGAGAGTTTGGCCACCCCCGGCAGGATCGTGCCCGCGTAGAGGAACACCGCCGCCAGATCCAGCCGCGCGGCGGCCATCAGCATGCCGGGCAGTGACTTGTCGCAGCCGGCCAGCAGCACCGACCCGTCGAGCCGCTCGGCCAGCATCACCGTCTCGACGCTGTCGGCGATCAGCTCACGCGACGGCAGTGAGAAATGCATCCCCTCATGACCCATCGAGATGCCGTCGGAAACCGAGATGGTCCCGAATTCAAGGGGATAGCCGCCGGCCGAGAACACCCCTTCCTTGACCGACATGGCGAGCCGCTCCAGTGACAGGTTGCACGGCGTGATTTCGTTCCATGACGACGCGACCCCGATCTGCGGCTTGGCGAAGTCTTCGTCACCCATCCCTACCGCGCGCAGCATGCCGCGGGCAGCGGCCTTCTCCAGGCCGTCGGTGACATCGCGACTACGCGGTTTGATGTCGGTGACAGGAGTCGAATCGGTTGTTGTGGCCATCGTGCAAGTATGCGCGAACCGGATGCGCGGCAAATGCGCGGGTAATACCCCAACGGGGTATAGAGTATAGTTTGTGCCACGAGTCCGGCCCAGTCCGCCGGACGAGTTCGAGCACATGGCAAGGGTGAGAGAGCGATGACGACTGCACACGGATACTCGCAGCAGAAGGACAATTACGCCAAGCGGCTGCGGCGTATCGAGGGTCAGGTGCGTGGCATCGCACGCATGATCGAAGAAGACAAGTACTGCATCGATGTCCTCACCCAGATCAGCGCGGTCAACAGCGCCTTGCGTTCGGTGGCGCTGAATCTGCTTGACGAGCACCTGAGCCACTGCGTCACCCGCGCCGTGGCCGAGGGCGGCGACGACGCCGACGACAAGCTCGCCGAAGCCTCCGCCGCCATCGCACGCCTGGTTCGTTCCTGACCGCGCGGGCGTGTTGACACGCCAAGTTGAGTGAACCCGTTGCCGCAGTGCGTACGGTAGGAGCAGCGTGATCTAGCAGCATTGCCTGGTCGATTGCGCATCCCCGAGCGATGACTGCCATGACTGCCGAAACTGCCAACGCTGCCGCGCGAACGTGGACGCCACGGATCGCGGCGCAGCTTACTGTTCTGGCCGCGGCGGCCTTCACCTATGTCACCGCTGAAATCCTGCCTGTAGGCGCACTGTCGGCGATCGCCCGCAACCTGCACGTCAGCTTGGTCGTCGTCGGAACGCTGCTGACCTGGTATGCCCTGGTGGCGGCCCTGACAACCATTCCGTTGGTGCGCTGGACCGCGCACTTGCCACGCCGGCGGGCGCTGCTGCTGAGCCTGACCTGTCTGACCGCCTCACAGCTCATCTCGGCGCTGGCGCCTAACTTCGCGGTGCTGGCCGCCGGACGGGTGCTCTGTGCGATCACCCACGGGCTGCTGTGGTCGGTCATTGCCCCGATCGCGACGCGGCTGGTGCCGCCAAGCCATGCCGGACGCGCCACTATGTCGATCTATGTCGGAACCAGCCTGGCGCTGGTCGTCGGTAGCCCGCTGACGGCGGCCATGAGCCTGATGTGGGGGTGGCGCCTGGCGGTTGTGTGCGTCACCGTTGCGGCCGCCATCGTCACGGTCGCTGCGCGGGTGATGTTGCCGGAGATGGTGCTGAGCGAGGACCAGCTCGCGCACGTGGGTCCGCGGTCGCGCCACCACCGCAACGGCCGGCTGATCACGGTGAGCATCCTGGCGATGATCGCGGTCACCGGTCACTTCGTGTCCTACACGTTCATCGTGGTGATCATCCGCAACGTCGTCGGCGTGCGCGGGCCGAATTTGGTCTGGGTGCTGGCCGCCTACGGACTCGCAGGCCTGCTATCGGTGCCGCTCGTGGCGCGGCCGCTGGACCACCGACCCAGGCGCGCCATCATCGGTTGCATGGCAGGCTTGACGGCCGCGTTCGTGGTGCTGACCGCGCTGGCGTTCGGTGGCCAACTCACCGCGACCACAGCGCTGATCGGGACCGGCGCGATCGTGCTGTGGGGCGCCATGGCTACCGCCGTGTCCGCCATGATGCAATCCTCCGCGATGCGCAACGGGGCCGACGACCCCGACGGGGCGTCGGGGCTGTATGTGACGGCGTTTCAGGTGGGCATCATGGCGGGCTCGCTGGCAGGCGGACTGTTGTATGAGCGCAGCGTTGCGCTGATGCTGACCGCCTCGGCCGCCCTTATAGGTGTGGCCCTGGCCGGTATCGCGGCCAACCGGCAGATGCTGGACGTTGCGCCTACAAGCTCACGCGATTCATAGCTGCGCAGTTCAGCGGCATGATTGCGCCGCTCATCGGGCCGCCTTCGGCCGCGGAAAGCGGTAGCTGGCGTGCGCGCTGTGCCACACTGGTCGAGAACGCGAGTGGAGGGATGCATATGTCGGGCTGGACTTGGGGGAGGCTCTTCGCCGCTCTGAACACAGCCGGATTTGCTTCGGTGTTGGGCCTGGTGCTGGTGCTGAGCGCGGGTCCTGCGCTGGCGGATCCGGACGTGGCTCCCGGCGATCCGGGCGTGGTTGCCGCGCCCGTTGACCCGCCCGCGCCGCCGCCTGACCCTCTAGCGGCGCCGCCGCCCGACCCGCTGGCGCCACCTCCGGCTGACCCGCTGGCGCCACCGCTGGTGCCGGACCCGATGGCGCAACCGGTGGCAGCGGGCCCTGTCGCCGGTCAGGACCCGACACCGTTCACTGGCACGGCGCCGTTCGGGCCACCGAAGTTCATCCCGGCCACCGGCTCGATGGTCGGGGTGGCCCAGCCGATTATCATCAACTTCCCGGGGCGGGTTGCCGACGCCGGCGCGGCCGAGAGCGCCGTCCACATTTCGTCGATTCCGCCGGTCCCCGGCAAATTTTATTGGATGACCGCGACACAGCTGCGCTGGCGCCCGCTTAACTTCTGGCCCGCCAACACCGCGGTGAATATCGACGCGGGCGGCATCAAGTCGAGCTTCCGGACAGGGGACACGCTGGTGGCGACGGCCGACGACGCCACGCACCAAATGACCGTCACGCGCAATGGCGTCCTGCAGAAGACCTTCCCGATGTCGATGGGTATGGCAGCCGGCCACCACCAAACCGCAAACGGCACCTACTTCGTTCAAGACAAGATGCCCTCAGTGGTGATGGATTCCTCGACCTACGGCGTCCCGGTCAACTCGGCGTATGGCTACAAGGTGACGGTGACGGACGCCGTCCGGTTCGACAACAGCGGAAACTTCGTACACAGCGCGCCGTGGTCGGTAGCCGACCAGGGTAAGCGCGACGTCAGCCACGGCTGCATCAACCTCAGCCCGGCCAACGCGAAGTGGTTCTACGACAACTTCGGCCCGGGCGATCCCATCATCGTGAAGAACTCCGTCGGCACCTACTCCAAGAACGACGGCTCCAACGACTGGCAGAACTAATCGGCCGCGAAAGTGCCACGGGCGACGGATTTACTCGAGAAACGCCTCGCCACTTGTGCTTTCGCGGTTTACGGCTAGTTTCCGACTGACTAAACAGGCGCTAACCGCCGTGGGGGCTTTCGCTGGCCTGGTGGTTATGTATAGCATCATACATAAGGCTTCGGAACTCAAGGAGCGGCGATGCGTAGTCCACGCGAGCGGATGGTGGTCTCCGCTGCGCTATTGATCAGGGAGCGGGGCTCGCACGCCACAGCAATCTCGGATGTTCTCGAGCACAGCGGCGCGCCGCGCGGATCGGCCTATCACTACTTCCCGGGTGGGCGTACCCAATTGCTCTGCGAGGCGGTCGACTACGCCGGCGAGCATGTCGGCGCCATCATCGCCGAGGCCGAGGGAGGCCTCCAACTGGTCGACACCCTGATCGACAAGTACCGCCAGCAGTTGCTCGACAGCGATTACCGCGCCGGCTGCCCCATCGCCGCCGTCTCGGTCGAAGCGGGCTTCGAAAAAGGCAGAGAGCAGGACCGTGAGCGGATGGCCCCGGTGATCGAGCGCGCGGCGGCGGTGTTCGACCGCTGGACCGATCTGATCGCGCAGCGCTTCATCTCCGACGGCATACCACGGAACCGGGCCGGCGAACTGGCGGTGTTGGCCACCACCGCGATCGAGGGTGCGATTCTGCTGGCCCGGGTGCGACGCGACCTGACGCCCCTTGACGTCGTGCACCGCCAGCTGCGCGACCTGCTTCTGGCTGAGGTGCAAAGAAAGGACCTCCCGCAATGACCAGTGAATGGAAGTCCACCGCATGCATCCTGTGCGAATGCAACTGCGGCATCGTCGTCCAAGTCGAAGATCGCAGACTGGCCCGCATCCGGGGCGACAAGGCGCATCCGGCGTCGCAGGGATACACCTGCAACAAGGCGTTGCGGCTGGACCACTATCAGAACAGCCGTGCCCGGCTGACCTCTCCGATGCGGCGCCGCGCCGACGGCAGCTACGAACAGATTGACTGGGACACCGCGATTGTCGAGATCGCCGAGGGGTTCAAGCACATCCGTGACACCTACGGCGGGGACAAAATCTTCTATTACGGCGGCGGCGGGCAGGGAAATCACCTGGGCGGGGCTTACAGCGGCGCATTCCTGAAGGCCCTGGGGTCGCGCTACCGGTCGAATGCGCTGGCGCAAGAGAAGACCGGTGAAGCGTGGATTGATGGGCAGCTGTACGGCGGGCACACCCGCGGTGAGTTCGAGCACGCCGAAGTGGCGGTGTTCGTCGGGAAGAATCCGTGGATGTCACAGAGCTTTCCCCGGGCTCGGGTGGTGCTCAACGAGATCGCCAAAGATCCGGCCCGGTCGATGATCGTCATCGATCCCGTTGTCACCGACACCGCCAAGATGTCCGACTTCCATCTGCGGGTGCAGCCCGGCACCGACGCTTGGTGCCTGGCTGCGCTGGCCGCCGTCCTCGTCCAGGAAAACCTCTGCGACGAAACATTTCTCGCCGATCACGTGCACGACGCCGACACCATCCGCGCCGCGCTGCACGAAGTCCCGGTGGCCGACTACGCGCAGCGTTGCGGGGTCGACGAGGAGTTGTTGCGGACGGCGGCACGGCGGATCGGTACCGCCACCAGCGTCTCGGTGTTCGAAGACCTCGGAATTCAGCAGGCGCCCAACAGCACGCTGTGCTCCTACCTGAACAAGCTGCTCTGGATCTTCACTGGCAACTTCGCGAAAAAGGGTGGCCAGCACCTGCACTCGTCCTTCGCGCCACTGTTCAACCAGATCTCCGGTCGCACACCGGTCACTGGCGCTCCCATCATTTCCGGGCTGGTGCCCAGCAATGTGGTGCCCGAGGAAATCCTGACCGATCACCCGGACCGCTTCCGGGCCATGATCGTCGAAAGCAGCAACCCCGCCCACTCGCTGGCCAACTCGGCCGCCTGCCGCGAGGCCTTTCAAGCGCTGGAACTGATGGTGGTCATTGACGTCGCGATGACAGAATCCGCCAGACTCGCCCATTACGTGCTTCCCGCGACCTCCCAATTCGAGAAGCCGGAAGCCACCTTCTTCAACTTGGAGTTCCCGCGCAACGCTTTTCAGTTGCGCCGGCCGTTGCTGGAGCCGTTACCGGGAACCCTGCCCGAACCAGAGATCTGGGCACGGCTGGTGCGGGCCCTGGGCGTCGTGGACGACGCGGATCTGCGGCCGCTGCACGAAGCCGCTCAGCGCGGTCGCCAGGCTTACACCGAAGCGTTTCTCGCCGCTGTCGCAACCAACCCGACGGTGGCAAGGCTGCTTCCGTACGTGCTCTACGAAACACTCGGGCCAACGCTGCCGGATGGATTGCGCGGTGCGGCCGCCCTCTGGGGGCTCGCCCAGAAGACCGCGCTGAGCTATCCCGACGCCGTGCGGCGCGCCGGTCACGCCGACGGCAACGCGCTGTTCGACGCGATCCTCGAGAGCCCCTCTGGCGTGACGTTCACCGTCCACAACTACGAAGACGACTTCGCTTTGATCAGCCACGCCGACCACGAGATCGCCCTGGAAATCCCGGAAATGCTGGACGAATTAAGGGCGCTGACCCGAACACCGCCTCGGCTGACCACGCAGGAGTTTCCTATCGTGCTGTCGGTCGGCGAGCGCCGCGCCTACACCGCCAACGACATCTTCCGTGACCCGTCCTGGCGCAAACGCGATGTCGACGGGGCGCTGCGCGTCAGTGTCGAAGATGCCCAGGCCCTCGGACTCGCCGACGGATGTCGAGCCCGCATCAGTACCGCGGCCGGCAGTGCCGAGGCCACCGTCGAAATCACCGAGACGATGCTTGCCGGACATGCGGCGCTGCCCAACGGTTTTGGGCTGGACTACGTCGATGACGACGGGCGTACCGTCGTTCCCGGTGTCGCTCCGAACGTGCTCACCTCCACGGGATGGCGCGATCCGTACGTCGGCACGCCGTGGCACAAGCACGTGCCCGCCCGGATCGAGCTGTGTTAGCGCCGACTCCTAGTTCCAGATCTTGACCCGTACGCTCGGGTCCAGAAACAGCGCATCATCTTCGGAGACGTCGAAGGCGTCGTAAAAGGCGTCCATATTACGGATGACACCGTTGCAGCGGAACTCCGGCGGCGAGTGCGGATCCACCGCCAATCGCCGGATCGCTTCCGCTTCACGCGATTTGGTCCGCCACACCTGGGCCCAGCCGTAGAACACGCGCTGCACGCCGGTAAGGCCGTCGATGACGGGAGCGGGCCGGCCGCTGCGCGACAACTGGTATGCCAGCAGTGCAATGGACAACCCGCCCAGGTCGCCGATGTTCTCGCCCACGGTGAATGCGCCGTTCACGTGGTAGCCGGCGGTTAAGCTTCTGGGCGTGTAAGCGTCGTATTGCTCGATCAGCGCCTTCGTGCGGGTGCCGAACTCGGTGCGGTCGGCGTCGGTCCACCAGTCGACCAGATTGCCGTCGCCGTCGTACTTGGCGCCCTGGTCGTCGAAGCCGTGCCCGATCTCGTGTCCGATCACCGCCCCGATCCCGCCGTAGTTGGCTGCATCGTCGGCCTCGGCGTCGAAGAACGGCGGCTGCAAAATTGCTGCGGGAAATACGATTTCGTTCATCCCCGGGTTGTAATAGGCGTTGACCGTCTGAGGCGTCATGAACCATTCGTCTTTATCCACCGGGCCGCCCAGCTTGGCCAGCTCGCGGTCGTGGTTCACCGCGTACCCGCGCTGGTAGTTGCCGTAGAGGTCGTTGCGGTCGATCACCAGCTTGGAGTAGTCACGCCACTTCGTCGGGTAGCCGACCTTGGCGGTGAACTTGCCCAGCTTCCTCAGCGCCCGCTCCCGGGTCTGCGGCGTCATCCAGTCCAGATCGCTGATGGACAGGCGGTACGCCGCCTGCAAGTTGTCCACCAGCGCGTCGATGCGGGCCTTGGCGTCCGGCGGGAAATACCGCTGCACGTAAAGCTTTCCGACGGCGTCGCCCATCAGACTCTCCACCAGAGACACCGCCCGCTTCCAGCGGTCCCGGATCTGTTCGGCGCCGGTCAGCAACCGGCCATAGAATTCGAAGTCCGCGGCGACGAGTTCGTCGGTCAGCCAGGGGGCGCGGGCGCGGATCAATCGCCAACGCGCCCAGGACTTCCAGTCCTCCAGATCTTCGCTATCCCATAGGGTGGCGAATGCGGTGAGGTAATCGGGTTGGCGCACAATGAGTTCGGTGAAGGCCTGCGGTGTGCTGCCCAGGGCGTTCACCCAGCTGGTCCAGTCGAAGCCCTTACCTTCGGTCTGCAGCTCTGCAAAGGTGCGCAGGTTGTAGGTGAGGTCGGCATCGCGGCGCTTGACCACATCCCAGTGCGCGGCGGCCAGTTTCGTCTCCAGCGCCACGATGCGCGCCGCGGTCTCGGCGTGGACTCCGGGATCTTCGGGGCGTTCGCCCCGATACACCAGACTGAACATCCGGGCGATGTGTCCCGGATAGGCCGCCAGCACCTCGGCGTGCTGCTCGTCGCGGAAGTACGATTCGTCGGGCAATCCGATGCCGGATTGGTTGAAGTGCACCAGGTAACGGGCTGAGTCTTTGGCATCGGTGTCCACATACATTGCAACGCCGCCGCCCACCCCGGTGCGTTGCAGGGCGCCCACTGCTGCGGCCAATGCTGTGGCGTCGGCCGCCTTATCAATGGCGGTTAGCTCGTCGAGCAGTGGTTGCAGGCCCCTGCGTGCGACGGCCTCCTCGTCGAGGAAGCTGGCGTAGAGGTCGCCGATGCGTTGCTGATCGCTGCCTACGCTGGCTTTTGAGGCGCCTTTCTCGCTGGCTTCGATGATCAGGTCGCGCACCTGCTCTTCGGCACGGTCGAACAGGTGACGGAAGGCGCCGTCGGTTGCCCGGTCCGCCGGTATCTCGGATTCGACCAGCCAGCGGCCGTTGACGTGACCGAACAGGTCGTCTTGGGGTCGGGCATCAGGATTGACATAGCTCAGGTCGATGCCCGAGCGAATGGCCGCATACGTCACCCCGCCATCCTTCCATCTTTTTCGGGTGCAACGATCGGGCCATGTCCGACGGCGAGCGAACCGAGCCACCGACCCGAGACGATTCCGGCGACCCTGACGACGATTCCGGGCCCGACGTTGACGGATCCGAACCCGCGGGCGGCAGGATGTTCTCCCCTTACGGCATCGCGTCGGCCTTTCTCGGCGTGCTGTCGGTGGCCGCGGTCGTGCTCGGTGTCATCATCTGGTCCGCCCACCGCGACGAGGCGGCCGAACGCAGCTACCTGACCCGCGTTATGCAGACCGCCGCCGACTGGACGGGTGTGCTGATCAACATGAACAGCGGCAACATCGACGTCAGCCTGCAGCGGCTGCATGACGGGACGGTCGGCGAACTCAACACCGACTTCGACGCCGCCGTGCAGCCTTACCGGCAGGTGGTGGAGAAGCTGCAGTCGAAGAGCGCCGGACGGATCGAGGCGGTAGCCATCGAAACGGTGCATCGCGACCTGGACACCCAGCCCGGGGTTTCTAGGCCCGTGGTCACCACCAAGTTGCCGCCGTTCGCAACCCGAACCGACTCGGTGATGCTGGTCGCGACGTCGGTCAGTGAGAACGTCGGCGCCAAGCCGCAGACGGTGCATTGGAACTTGCGGCTCGATGTCTCCAACGTGGACGGCAAGCTGATGATCTCCGGGCTGGAATCGATCCGATGAGAAACATATGGCGGCTGCTGGCGTTCGACATCGTGGCCCCGCTGGCCGCGATCGTGGCCCTGGTGATGATTGGGGTCGTACTCGACTGGCCGCTGTGGTGGGTGTCGGTGTGCTCGGTGCTGGTCCTGCTGATCGCCGAAGGTGTCGGGGTCAATTTCTGGCTGCTGCGCCGTGATTCGGTCAGCGTTGGTACCGACGACGACGCACCAGGGCTGCGATTGGCCGTTGTCTTCCTGTGCGCGGCGGCCCTGTCGGCGGCAGTGCTGACCGGATACACGCATTGGACGAAGTCGGACCGTGAGTTCAAGAAGGATTCTCGAGAGGCGGTTCGGGTCGCCACGGGGATGGCGGAGGCAATGGCGTCGTTCACTCCGAGTGCCCCGACGAGTTCCATCGACCGGGCCACGGCGATGATGGAGCCGGAGCAGGCCGGCGCGTTCAAGGAGCAATACAAGAGGTCCAGCGTCGAGCTGGCCCAGCACAATGTCACCGCACAGGCCGCCACGCTGGCGGCCGGAGTCGAGGCCATCGGGCCGTCAGCGGCCAGTGTGGCGGTGATCCTGCGGGTAACCCAGAACGCGCCGGGGCAACCGGCCAGTCGGGCGGCGCCGGCGCTGCGGGTGATGCTGACCAAGCATGGCAGCGCCTGGCTGGTCTCCGATGTGCTGCCGATCAGGTGAGGAGGTCAGTTGGACTCGGCTGAACGTGCGGACTTCACCTTGACGAACCGATCCGACAATCGACGCATCCGGATCATCAGCGCCGCCGTCGGGCTGGTGCTGCCGTCGATGTAGGCAGCCAATTCCTCGTGACAAACCCCGATCCGGGACGCGAATTCCTGTTGGCCCAGGCCCGATCGGTCGATCAGGAGCCGCACGTGGCGGGCCACCTCGGCGCGTTCATTGGCTTCCAGATGGGTGCGGGCCCGCTCCAGCACCTCCCACAGCGCTTTGGAGATGCCGTAGGGCCGGGTGCCTTCGAGGACTTCTTCGACCTGGCGGGCGGTACGCCCGTACGGGTCGCGTTTCAATGCCGCGGCAATGCACTTCCAGGTGGCGATGTCTCCGCCTTGCAGTGCAGAGCGGATGGCGGCGGTCGGCCAGAACTCCACCGGCTGGTTGGGGTCCTGGAGAGATTCACCGCGAGGTCCACTGCCGGACCTGCGCTGTTCACTGTCCGGCCGGTGGGGTGGCGGTGCGGGGCGTCGGTCGGATGCCAACGTCACCTCGCCTCCTCCAGCATCGCTACAGCAACCGACAGGCAGCGCTGCCTGATCTCCTCCCAGTCCGAGTTGGCGTCGGCATCGGCGTCGGACTCCTGATCGTCACTGCAATCGCAAGGATCTGGATCGGCGAGTCGACGGACCAACTGGGTGGCGATCCATTGCCGCCTCGGTGATTTACAACAGTAGTACCTGTCTATTCCGGCCAGTACCACAGCGGCGGTTTCGGGCTCCAACGTGTTGACCATGTCGGCAAAGTCGGCGTAATCGCGGCGGCTGTTACGGCACATGATCAGGTAGCCCTTGAGTCGCAGGGTTTCCGCACCGGTCGGAATCAGCAGCCGGTCGCCGGTGGGCAATTGCACGTGGGTGGTCTCGACCGGGCTACGCCGTTCGTATTTTGGCCGGTCCGGGGTGTCGGTGTCGGTCTGAAGCGCGTCGATCGCGACTGACAGCCGCCCCCGCCACAGCGTGACCGGATGAACGGGCCGGTCCGCCCCGGCAATCGCTCTGGCAATGCCGTTGCGGGACGCCAGCCCGCCGACCAGCTTCTTGGGCCCCAAAGGACCGTTGGGGTGACCGTTGGTGCTGGTCTTCGCGTCGGCCAGGCTTGCCCCGACCCCCGCCATCTCCTCGCTGATGTCGACCTGGTGGGGGATCTGTCCGGGTCCCTGGCCCCGATTCTGTTCAAGCCCCGGTTCAAGGCCGCATTGCGTCTCCTTGCCGTTGCGCCCACAGCCGGTGAAGGCCAGCGGGTCGGTCACGCAAATGGCGTCGGGCGCCAAATGCTTGAGCTTCGCGGCCGACTTGAGCACCATCCGCAGGTCGGCATTGGGCGCCGTCAGCGCGGAAATGTCGTCAGGGATGACCACGACGTCACCAAGGTCCACCTCAGGCAGCGGCCTATCGAAGTCGACCGACGGCAACACTCTCGACAGCCACCGGGGCAGCCACCAGTTCCACTGGGCGAACATCGCCATCAATGCCGGTACCAGAACCAGCCGCACCACGGTGGCATCCACGGCGATCGCGACAGCGCAGGCCACGCCGATCTCGGCGACCAGCGGCATGCCTGCGAACGCAAAGCCGACGAACACCGCAATCATGATCAGGGCAGCGCTGGTGATCGTGCGGGCGCTGGTGCTCACGCCGTATGCCACCGCATCGCGGGTGTTCCCCGAGTGCAGGAAGCGTTCGCGGATGCGGGTGAGCAAGAAGATCTCGTAGTCCATCGATAACCCGAAGGTCATCGCCAGCACCAGCGGGGGAACGGTGCTGTCGATCGAACTGATCTGGGCGAAACCGAGATCCTTCAGCCAGCCCCATTGGAACACCATCACCAGGCTGCCGTAGGCGGCCGCGACCGACAGCATCGTCATCAGCACGCCCTTGAACGCCAAGAACACCGAGTGGATCGAGACCAACAGCATCACGAAAGCGATGAGGGCGACAAAGGCCAGCACCAGCGGCTCGGTCGCCGACACCCGGTCATCGAAGTCCTTGATCAGCGCGGTGGAGCCGCCGACGTCCACGCGTGCCGCGCCCGCCTCGGGAATCTTGGGTAGCTGCGTGCGCATCCAGCCGACGGCCTCCCGGGCGCGCATGTCCTCGGGATCGGCCGACAACACCGCGGACAGCAGCGCGCTGCCGTTGTCCTCGGCGAATTGCGGCGGTGTCACCGAGACGATGCTGGGGGCCTGCATCATCCGCTGGCGGATCGCGCCGATGGTCTGGCTGTGCTCGGGTGAGGACGCACCGCCATCCGGAAAGGTGACCAGCACCCGAATCGGGCCCAGCGCGCCGGGACCGAGCGCCTGGGCGGCCGCAGCCACCCCGGCCCGGATTTCGTGCGAAGAGTCGAACTGGCGCAGCAGGCTGTTACCCAGCACCATCGATGCCGCCGGTACGGCCATGACGAGCAGGACCGTCGACGCCGCCAGCGCCGATATCCACGGCCGGCGCATCACCGATCCGATCCAGCGGTTCCAGAACCGAGACTGGGTGCTATCCGGCCGGCGTGACCAGTGCAGCAAGGCCGACCGTTTGGCGGCCGCCCGGCCGAACGTCGCCAACGCCGCCGGCGTCAAAGTGGTTGATGTCAACATCGCCACCGCGACGGCCAGGATCGCGCCGGTAGCCATCGATTTCAGTGCCGGGGTGTTGATCACGTAGATCCCGGTGAGCGAGGCGATGACGGTCATCCCGGACAACACCACGGCCAGCCCGGACGTGGCCATCGCGGCGTCGACGGCTTCGTGTGGCCGGCGGCCGGTACGCAGTTCCTCGCGGAACCGCATCAGGATGAACAGCGAGTAGTCGACGGCGAGTGCGATGCCGAACATGGACACCGTCGAGGTCACGAACACCGACATGGTCGTGTATGCCGACAGGAGATAGACCAAGCCCATGGTGACCACAACCGTGCAGACGCCCAGGGCGAGCGGGATCGCCGCGGCAGCCAGGGAACCGAACACCGCGAGCAAGACGATCAGAATGACCGGCAGGTTCCAGCGTTCCGCCGCGGCGATGTCGTGCTTGGTATTTGCCGCCGCGGCAGCGCTGAGTGCGCCCTGCCCGATGACGTAAAGCCGCACTCGGCCGTTCGCGGTCTGACCGGGTTGATCACCCTTGACGCCCACCTTTTCGCGTAGCCGCTTGGCGACGTCACTGGTGCCGGAGTTGCGGGAATCCAGCTGCAGCGACACCACATAGGGTCGGTCGGGTTGCGGCGGCCGCTGGGTGGGGTTGGGCGCCTCCGTTATGCCGGGGAACTTGCCGGCGATTCGTCTCAGCAGCGCGACTGCGTCGTTGATGTCCTGATAGCTGGCGTCCGGACGGGGCGCGGCCACCAGCGCCAACGATGACGCTCCCCGGTCGTGGTAGAGATCCTCGAGCTGATCATGGACCACCAGTGACTGCGAACCGGCCACTTCGAAACCACCGCCGGTGAGATTCCCCGACTGCGTCATCGCCAAGTAGATCGCCGGCGCCAAGGCCAGCAACCAGCCGGTGAACACCAACCAGCGGTACCGACGCAGGGTGCGGCTGAGGCGCATCATTAACTGCTGGATTTCTTCTCTCCCCGGTTTCTCGCGTAACGCGTGCAGGCGAGGATACCGCAGCGCGCTGTGGATTATGTCGGCTTCCTAGTTCCTGAGCTGCGGTGACACCGATGTTGCCAAGACGCTGCTAAGTCGTTGTGAACCGGTGACCAAACGGGATTTCGGTCACACGACGCTCCAGCGGCTTGCCAATAACCAGGTCCGGGGTGGCAGGATGTTCCGATGGCCTGCGGGGCGCCGGGGAACCCCGCGATAAGTGCGTCGTCTGTTGCAGTCGTTTGCGATGCGTTAGTGCTTGGTGGGCCGTCGCAAACTGTGAGGAGCTATCCATGACGACAGGCACCGCGACCAGGCGCCGCAGAATCTTCACCGGGCTGATCGCCACCACACTGCCGGGAGCTGCCATCGCGGTGCTGGCCGGGCCACCGGCGACCGGTGCTTCCGACCCGTGCGCGGCCAGTGAGGTTTCCAGGACGATCGGTTCGGTAGCAAAGTCGATGGGTGACTACCTGGACTCGCATCCAGAGACCAACCAGACGATGACCGCGATGCTGCAGCAGCAGGCGGGGCCACAATCCTTGACGTCGCTGAAGTCCTATTTCGAGGCCAATCCCAAGGTCGCGGGTGATATGACGTCGATTTCTCAGCCGTTGACCAACCTGTCGTTGCAGTGCAAGTTGCCGATCACGATCCCCCAGGCAATGGGCCTCGTGCAGCAGGCGCAGGGGGCAGCGGGTGGGCTGCCGGGCGGCCTGCCTGCTCTGCCCGGTAATGCCGCGGGCACATCGCCGTTGGGTGGCACCGCGGGCACCCCGCCGGCCACCGGGCCGCTGGTGCCCGGAGCGACCAGCCCACTCCCGGGCCCGCCGCGGGGAAATACCGTCGGTTAACCGTCTATTTCCGGATTCCGATCAGGAGGCAAGGGGCCCTGCAGGGCGGCCTCGGTCGGGTCGGCCGAAACCTGGCCTTGGCGCGACTCGGCTATCGGACCGGTTGGCCGGTTGGCATCTTCGTCGTCCGGGTCGGTGAGGTTCTCCGTGCGGAACACGAAGAAGAACACCACCCACCCGATTGCCGCGATGAGTAACCAGCTGATCAGCCGGTAGATCAGCATCGCCGAGATGGCACTTGGCAACGACATGCCACTGGAAACCAGCCCGGGCACCAGCACCGCCTCGACCAGCAACAGGCCGCCGGGCATCAGCGGTATCGTGCCGACCGCGCGCGCGGCCGCATACGCAACCGTCAACCCGGCGACCGACGCGTGATCGCCGGCTGCGTATGCGGCGAAGCCGAGGCAGGCCACGTCTGCGACCCAGTTCAACATCGACCAACTGAACGCCACACCCAAGTCGCGCCGCCCCAAGCTCACCGATTCGAGTTGCATCAGCGTCTCGCGCCATTTGTCCAGGCCGGTATCGGCCGGTTTGCCGCGAACCGAGTTGACCCATGACAAAACCCGGCAGCCGATCCCGTCGATCAGCTCCGGCCGCGATGCGACCGCTTGGGCCAGGAGCAACAACGTCACGAAGCCACCCAGCGTGAACAGCAACGAGAATGGATTATTTTTTGCGCCGAGGAAGAAGGCACCGCCCAAGCCCAGCAGCGCCAGTCCCACCGCCTGCAGGACACCCGACATCACCAGCTGCCACGACGCTACCACCGTCGAGGCGCCCCAAATCCTTTGCTGCCGAAGCAGAAACGTGGCCGACAGCACCGGCCCCCCGGGCAGCGTGGTGCTCAGCGAGTTGGCGGCATAGAAGGCGGCTTCCGACCGCAATTGCTTGACGTGCACCCCGGCCGATTTCAGCAAGGTGCGTTGGATCTGGGCAAAGCTGTGCATCGATGCGGCCGCTGCGAGCACCGATGCGAGCAGCCACCACCAGTTGGCTTCATACACGCTCATCCAGCCTTTGGTCAGCTGGTCCCAGCCCAGTGCGATCTCGACGGCAAGCACGATCGCGACGATGCCGAGGATCACCCATCGCACCCACCAATACTTGCTACGCGGCGTCTCCTTGCGGGGGACGTCGAGCTTGCGGGCGGGTGCGTCGTGCGACACGTGGTTTAGGGTAACGGTGCAGGTGGCGCGGGGATCGCTGCGCGGTTCCGACTGTGTCGTCGTCGTAACCGGATCGTGCCACCCATAAGGACCGCTGAGGCCCTGAGCCGACCTCAACCGGCCGGTCAGGCGGTCTTCGGGGCTGCACCGCGACAGTTAGGCTTGCCGGATGTCGGCAAGCCTCGACGACGCTTCGGTCGAACCTCGCGTCCGCAAGACCGCCGCCTGGGCCTGGCGTTTGTTAGTCATCCTGGCTGCGGTGGCTGCCCTCTTGTGGGTCGTCAAGAAGCTCGAGATCATCGTCGTTCCTGTTTTGCTGGCCCTGATGATCAGCGCGTTGCTGTTGCCGGCGGTGGACTGGCTGGACCGGCGCAGATTGCCGCGCGGCGGCGCAGTAGCCCTCGTCTTGCTGAGCGGCTTTGCGATTCTGGGTGGCATCCTGACCTTCGTCATCACCCAGTTCGTCGTCGGTTTGCCCGACCTGGTCGAACAGGTGACCCACAGCATCGACTCCACCCGCCGGTGGCTGATCGAAGGGCCGGCGCATTTGAGCCGCGAACAGATCGACAACGCGGGCAACGCCGCGATCCAGGCGCTGCGCAACAATCAGGCGAAGTTGACCAGCGGCGCACTGTCCACTGCGGCCACCGTCACCGAACTCGTCACGGCCGCCGTGCTGGTGCTGTTCACGCTTATTTTCTTCCTCTACGGGGGCCGCAACATCTGGCAGTACGTCGCCAAGATCTTCCCGGCCGACGTCCGGGACCGGGTGCTCGAGGCGGGCCGTGCCGGATACGGCTCGCTGATCGGGTACGTGCGGGCCACGTTTCTGGTGGCCCTGACCGACGCGACAGGAGTCGGCACCGGGCTGGCGATCATGGGTATACCCCTCGCTCTGCCACTGGCGTCACTGGTGTTTCTCGGTGCCTTCATCCCGCTGGTCGGTGCTGTGATCGCCGGCTTTCTGGCCGTGGTGGTCGCCTTGCTGGCAAAGGGGATCGTCTACGCGCTGATCACACTCGGTTTGCTAATCGCGGTGAACCAACTCGAGACCCACTTGCTGCAGCCGCTGGTGATGGGTCGCGCGGTCTCCATTCACCCGCTGGCGGTGGTGCTGGCTATCTCCACCGGCGGCGTGCTCGCCGGGATCGTCGGCGCCCTGCTGGCTGTCCCGACGGTCGCGTTCCTCAATAACGCGATGCAGGTGCTGCTCGCCCCGAATCCATCCGCCGAAGCCGACAAACAAACCAAAGAGGCTGACGAGAGTGGAGCCATCCTCCAAGCGCAACCGGACAATCCCGAGGACGGGTCCGACTGAGCCCTAGGCGCCTATAACCGTCCCTCGCGGCGCAGCAGATCCTGGGCGGACAGGCCGCCGCCGGCGCGGCGGCGCTGCCGCGCCGGGTCGCCGTTTTCGCCTTTTCCGCGGGCGTTCAGCTTTTCCGTGGCCGCCTCGGTGTCGTTTTCCTCCGACCGCATGACCGGGAGGGCGGCGGTGGGGTCGGCCGGGTCGCTCTTGTTGTCGTCAGCATGGGCAGTGGGGACCGGCATGGCCCGGGTCTGTCCGCCGGACGGTGTAGGTGGCGGTGGTGCCGGAGGTCGTGCCGGCGCCGGCGGCGCGGAATTGACCGGGCCGCGCACATCGGCCGGCCGTTCGCGGCCCGGGGCGGTCTGGTCGGCGGGAGCGGGAGTGGTGTCGGGGGAGCCGCCGGGCGCTGGAAGCCGCGTCGTCTTGGCTTCGGTCGGCTGGCCGGGTCTGGTCTTAATGCGTGTGGTGCTCGCACTGTCGCTCGACGGTGCCGTCCCGGCCCGCATCGTCCCCGCGCTAGCGGATGGTTCCTGGGCAGGCCTGGGCTCCGGCGGGGCGGCCGGGCGTGGCCGCGACGGCTCCAGCGCGCCGGGGTGCGTGGGGCCGTGCGGTAGCCGCGGCGCCGCAGCGACCAGGCTCGCCGCGACCGCGGGCCGCGTGGGCCGCCCGTCGACGGTGAGCCGCTTGCGCTCGTCGGGCAGGTCGATCTCGCCGAGTCCGATCCGGTTCTGCAGGCGCCTCACCCAGCGCGGAGCCCACCAGCAGTCATCGCCGAGCAACTTCATCACCGACGGCACCAGGAACATACGGACCACGGTCGCGTCCAGCAACAGCGCCGCCATCAGGCCGAACGCCAGGTATTTCATCAGCACTAGGTCGGAGAACACAAATGAGCCGGCGACCACGGCGAGGACCAGCGCGGCGGCCGTGATCAGGCGTCCGGTGGTCGCGGTGCCGATCCGGATGGCCTCCGCGGTCGACATGCCCCGTTCGCGCGCCTCGACCATTCGGGACACCAGGAATACCTCGTAGTCGGTGGCCAGGCCGAAACCCACGGCGACGACCAGCGCGATTAGTACCACCATCAGCGGTGTCGGCGTGAAGTTCAGCCACTTCGAGAAGTGCCCGTCGACGAAGATCCACGTCAGGATGCCCATCGTGGACCCGAGCGTCAGCGCGCTCATCACCGCCGCCTTGATCGGTAACACCACCGATCCGAACGCCAGGAACATCAACAGCATGGTGGCGGTGAGCAGCAGGACGAGCATCAGCGGAGCCTTGTCGAACAAGCTGTGGATGCTGTCCTGCTCAAGCGCCGGCGTGCCGCCGACCAAAAGGGTGAGGCCCTTCGGGGGGTTTATCGCCCGCAGTTCGCTGATCTTCTTGGCGGCGTCACTGCGATTGGACAGGCCGTTCTGGATCACCCGCACCGAGTCGTCTTTGGGGTGCGTTGTCCCGTTCGGGCCGCTGACGCAGGGATTGCCGGCGATGGTTGGGCACGGTCGCTCATCCCAGGTTTTGTCGGTAAACCCGGTGATCGACGCGATCCTGTTGCGGATATCGGCAACCTGCTGGTCGGTGACCTTGCTGTGGTTGTTGCTTTCGATCACCATCGTCAGTTGCTCGGTCCGGTACCCGGGGAAGAGCTTGTCGAAGTGTTCCTGCGCCAGGCGTACGGGGTTATCCGGTGGCAGGTATTTCTCGCTCATGCCACCGAACGAGAGGTTGCCAAGCGGGATAACCAGCAAAATCATGCCGACGGCGATCGGGATGGCGAACGCCAGCGGCCGCTTCATCACCCAGTTGACCAGCTTGCCCCAGAACCCGGCCTCGACCTCTTCGCGGGTCTTGGTCTTCTGCAGGCGGTCCGCGAGCCAGTTGAGGTAGGCGCGCGAAACCTTCCAGTTGCGCAGGAAGGGCACCCGGAATGCGGTGCGCACGCCCAGCGCGTCGACGTGGCGGCCGAGGATGCCCAGGCAGGCCGGCAGCAACGTAATCGACAGCAGCGCCGCCAGTCCCACCGCGGCGAATATCGCGTAGGTCAGCGAATGCACGAAACCCTGCGGCAACACGAGCAGGCTGGCGCTCGAGGCGATGATCAGCACCGCCGAGAACGTCACGGTGCGACCGGCCGTCATGACGGTGCGTCGCACGGCGGCCTCGGTGTCGTAGCCTTCGGCGATCTCCTCCCGGAAGCGGCTCACCACGAAAAGCCCGTAGTCGATGGCGATACCCAGACCGATCAGCGAGACCACCGGCTGGGCGAAAAAATGAACGGGCCCGAAGATGGCGACGAACCGCAGGATGCCGAGCGCGCCTGCAATGCTCAGCCCACCCACTATGACCGGTAGGCCGGCGGCGACCGCGCCGCCGAAGACCAGGAACAGGACCACCGTCACCAGCGGCAGCGCGAGAACCTCCATGCGGCGTTGGTCGGTGGCGATGGTGCCGGTCAACGCGTTGGCTATCGGCTCCAGGCCGGCGAGTCCGACCGTGCCGCCGTCGAGCTTCTGCAGGTCGGGTGAGATGGTCTTGTAGTTGTTGAGGATGGTGTCGTCGTCGTCGCCCTTCAGCGGGATGCTGACGAAGGTGTGCTTCTTGTCCTCGGTGGCCATCCCTTTAATGACCGGGTTCGTGCTGTTGGGTGCCGCCAGCCAGCCGGCCCAACCGACGACCTGGTCGGGATGGTCGTTTTTGAACTTGTTGAGCTCGGCGACGATTTTGTCCCGCCATGGAGGGTCGTCGACCGTTTTCCCTTTGGGAGCGGTGAACGTAGCCACAATGTGGCTGGTGCGGTCTCGGCCGTAGACCTGGTCGCCCAGTACCGAGGCCTGCACGGATTGACTGCCGTCGTCGTAGAAGCCGCTCTGTGTAACATGCTTGCCCAGGCTGAGCCCGAATACGCCGCCGAAAAGGCACAGAGCTACCGTGACCCCGATTACGATGTACCGGTAGCGGTACACGGTTCGACCCCACCAGGCGAACACGCAAGCTCCTTACTGGATCGGCAGCGACCCGCGCATAGGTTTTCCAGTGTCACACACGCGCGGTCAACAGCGCGGACAGCGGCCGGAACGGCTGCAGCCACGCCCCCTGGTCAGGCAGCGAATCTAGGCCGATTCGCGGCAACGGCTCCCGGAAAACGCCGGCGATGTCCTCCAGGTCGACGAAGTCCAAGGTATCCGACGCTAGCGCCCAACTGGCGTGTTCGCGAAATCCGATCACTTGAACGCCGATCCCGGTGCGTGTGATCTCCTCCAGCGGTTGACGAAACGCTTGACCGTCAGCGGAAGCCACCACCAGCGCCGCCAGCCCCTCGGTACGCCGCAGTTCGATATGGGCGAGCATGTCGCGGTCAACGTCGCTGTCCTCGTCGATCTTCGGCTTGGCGAAGACCGCGAAACCAACGTTCCGCAGGGCATCCACCCACGGCCGGACCACGTCGGCGCTGCCCGGGGCGATGTTGGTGAAAACGGTGGCCTCGGGTTCGATCACGACTCCTGGACGGCCGGCGCTGACTTCGGCCGTCCGTGCCAGCAGCCAGCGACCGAGGGCGTCGAACCGGGGGCGTTCCAGGGCTGTCGGGCGACGGCCCAAGATCGAGCCCAGGCCCATGTCGAGGTTGGGAGCATCCCACACCAGCAAGACGCGACCGCCCGGTGAGAAGCTTCCCAGCGCCTCCTTTGCCGGTAAGCCGGACAGTACCGCCGGTGGCGCCAAAGGTTCCGCTGCTGCTGTGGTCTCTTCCGTCAGGCTCATACTCATCGCCTAACTCAATGCCTAAGCCAGATGAATTCGGTGACGGCGCTGCCCACTTCGTGGGCCTTCGTCTCGTACTTGGTGGTCGGCCGGACGCTCGAGATCGGCAGCCGGCTACCGGGATCGACGCGACGCAGCCGGGGTTCGCCCATGCCGACTTCCGCGATGTGCTCGGCATACCCGGAATGGTCCGTCGCGGCGTGCAGGACACCACCAGGGCGTAGCCGGTCGGCGATCAAGCCAACCGTGGCCGGCTGCAGGAACCGACGTTGATGGTGGCGTGCCTTCGGCCACGGATCGGGAAAGAACACGCGAACCCCGGTGAGCGACCCCGGTGCGATCAAACGCTGCAGGACGTCGATCGCGTTTCCGCGGATCAAACGGATATTGCCGACCCGCTCACGGTCGATCGCGCACAGCAGCTGCGCTAAACCCCGCCGGTAGATTTCTACGGCGATCACGTCGACGTCGGGCTCTTCCCTGGCCATCGCCAGCGTCGACGTGCCGCTGCCGCAGCCGATCTCGAGCACCACCGGCGCCTGACGACCGAACCATGCATGGATGTCTAGCGGCGGTTCCTCAGCGGCATGTCCTTCCGCACAGGGAGCGCCGACCGACAGGCCCAGCTCCGGCCAGCGCCGCTCCCAGGTCTGGCGTTGGGCGGCGGAAAGGGCCGAACGTCGGGAGCGGAAACTCGTGGCCGGAAGATGGCGCTGTTCGCGGCTGTCCGAATCGAGCGGCTCCACCGGCGTGTCGGGACGTATCCCCACCCCGGGTTGCGCATGCATTTGTACATGGTGGCCCATAAACCTCTGATGTAGCCGCCCCTGGTCCAGATTGATACCCAACAGTTGCCTTCAACTGGTAACAGATAAACGGTGGCTCGCATCTTGGTGACGCAGGTGCCACCATTCGGTGGGGCCCGGCCGGGCAATCGGGATACCGCTCGGCAAATGAACTCAGCCGCGGCGACGACCCTGCATCCGGCAGCGGCAACGCTGGCTCGACGATCGGGTCAATCGGACCGAACAGGCAGGACATGAGGGGACAGGGACACCAGATTTTCGTCGACGAGCTGGCGCGATTTGCTGCCGGCCACGCTGACCCGCGCGTGGCAGCGATCGCCGAGCGAACCGCCGCACCCCTGCGCGTGGTTGTTCGCGGCCGTCGGGGAGTGGGTCGCGGCACGGTGACCCGGGCCCTGGACCGCGCGGGAATCGCGTCGGGGATCTCGGCGAAAGCTCAGGCGACACCGTCGGCGTGGGCCGCCGATCGCGACGTCGACATCGTCGTCTACGCCACCACGGAGGTGGTTAAACCCGAGGACACTGAGGCGATCGCCGCCGCCGGACGCCCGGTGGTGGCGGTGCTGAACAAGGCCGATTTGGCCGGCTCTCTTTCGGGCCAGAGCGGCGACGGGCCGATCGCGGCGGCACGGACGCGGTGCGCGGATCTTTCCGCGCTCGTGGGAGTGCCCATGGAGCCGATGATCGGATCGCTTGCCGTCGCTGCGATCGACGACCTCGACCGCACGTTGTGGGCGGCGCTGCGGACGCTGGCCGCTCATCCAGGTGGCACCGCCTGCCTCGATGGTTCCTTTGCCGGCTTCCTGGCGGCGGACAACCCGGTGCCGACCGACGTGCGGCTGCGCTTGCTGGACACTCTGGACCTGTTCGGCATCGCGCTCGGGGTCGCCGCGGTTCGACAGGGCAGGACGGCGGCACAGGTGCGGGCCTTGCTGCGCCGGATGAGCGGTGTCGATGCCGTCCTCGCCAGGGTCACAGTCGTCGGCGCCGAGGTGCGCTACCAGCGGGTACTTGAGGCCGTCGCGGAATTGGAGGCGCTGGCCGTCGCTGGGGATGAAATGGCCGAGACGATCAGCGGGTTTCTATCCCGCGACGACACGGTGATCGCCCGGATGGCGGCCGCCGTTGACCTGGCCGAGGCCGCCGGGCTGGACCCCGATTCAATTGATGGACCCATTGATCTGGACCGCGACCCGTCGGCACACCTGCCGCGGGCGGTGCGCTGGCAGCGCTACAGCCGCGGACCGGTGAGCGATCTGCACCGCGCGTGCGGCGCGGATATCGCCAGAGGATCGCTACGGCTGTGGTCGCAGGCCTGCGGGTCGCTGCCCGGGGAGTCATAGTGAGCGCCGACGAGTACGACGATCCGGTCGCCCAGGTGGACGCACTGGTGACAACGGTCGGGCCGCAGCTGGATGCGCCCGCCATCCACCGCCACGACGTGGTGCTGGTGATCGGCCCGTGGATGGCCGGGGTGAGCGCGGTGGCCGCGGCGCTGCGCGAACGGCTGCCGCAGCCCAAGTTCATCGAGTCGTCGGATCTGGGACCCGGCGATGCGCCGCTGGCGGTGGTGTTCGTTGTTTCTGCAGCGGCCCACCTGACCGGATCCGACTGTGCACTGCTGGACGTCGCCGCCGAGCACACCGACGTGGTGGTCGGTGTGGTGTCCAAGGTCGACGTGCATCGCAACTGGCGCGACGTGGTTACCGCTAACCGCGACCTGCTGGCCGCGCACGCACCGCGCTACGGCCGGGTGCCCTGGGTAGGTGCGGCCGCCCTGCCGGACCTCGGCGACCCGATCGTCGACGACTTGGTCGAGACCGTCTCAGCACAACTCGCCGACTCCGAGATCGCGAGGCGAAATAGGTTGCGGGCGTGGGAATCCCGACTCCAGAACCTCGCGCGGCGGTTCGACCGCGACGTCGAGGGCGCCGGTCGCCGGGCGCGGGTCGATGCGTTGCGCGAAGAGCGCAGCACGGCTTTGCGGCAGCGGCGCCAGTCAAAAACCGAGCGCACCATCACCCTGCGCGGTCAGATCCAGCAGGCTCGGGTCCAGCTGTCCTATTTTGCCCGCAACCGCTGCTCGTCGGTGCGCAGCGAGCTGCAAGAGGACGCCGCGGGTCTATCTCGGCGGAACATGTCCGGCTTCGAGGCGCATATGCGGGGCCGGCTGGATGTGGTGGTCGGCGAGCTGAGCGAAGGCACCGCCACACACCTCGCCGACGTCGCACAGGTGATGGGTGTCTCGGTGGACCTGCCGGCCGTCGAGAAGTTACCGACGGTTGACGTCCCGCCCCCGCCCCTGAAGTCGCGGCGGCAGGAAACCTGGCTGATGATGCTGTTGGGCGCCGGGTTCGGACTGGGGGTAGCGCTGACGCTAAGTCGGCTGGTGGGCGGCCTGGCCTCGAGGCTGAGCCCCGGACTCGCCATAGCCGGGGCCGTGGCGTGTGTGGCCATCGGACTGGCGGTCACGTTCGTGGTGATCAACATCCGCGGCCTGCTGCATGATCGCGCGTTGCTGGACCGCTGGACGGGCGATGCGACCTCCTCGCTGCGGTCCGTAGTAGAGGAGATGGTCGCCACCCGCGTGCTGGCCGCCGAGTCGGCGCTGAGCAAAGCGCTGATGGTCCGCGATGACACCGAGAGCGCGCAGGTGGCCGATCAGGTCGGCGCCATCGACAGCGAACTGCGCGAGCACGCCGTGGCCGCGTCGCGGGCCGCGGCAGTACGTGACCGGGAGATGCCCACGATTACGGCCGCGCTGGACGCCGTGCGTGCAGAACTGGGAGAACCGGGTATACCCCCACCAGAAAGTCCCGCCGGAGATGCTGGTGCGGGCGAAACTGAAAAACCGGCTTCAAGGAGCGCAAACGACGATATTTTGTGAGCTTCTGAATCGTTGTTGTGAGAAGGCTTATACCCGCCCGAGACTTCCCCGACAAGTTGCTCACGATAACCTGTAGTTAACGCCACCAAGTCAATCGTTGTGTGGGCGAGGCAATAAATAGAGACGTCCGTAAGCAAGCAGGAGAATTCAGGAGAGTTCGATGACCTCAGCGACCATTCCCGGTTTGGACACCGCGCCGACGAATCACCAGGGGCTGCTGTCGTGGGTACAGGAGGTTGCCGAACTCACCCAGCCCGATCGGGTGGCTTTCGCGGACGGCTCCGACGAGGAATGGCAGCGACTCTGCGAGCAGCTGGTCGAAGCCGGTACGTTCACGCGGCTCCACAGCGAAAAGCACCCCAACTCATACCTTGCCCAGTCCGATCCCTCCGACGTGGCGCGAGTCGAGTCGCGCACGTTCATCTGTTCCGAGCGCGAGGCCGACGCGGGACCGACCAACAACTGGTCGGACCCGGCCGAGATGCGGTCGCTCATGACCGACCTGTACCGCGGGTGCATGCGCGGCCGCACCATGTGGGTGGTGCCGTTCTGCATGGGACCGCTGGGCGCCGAGGACCCCAAGCTCGGCGTGGAGATCACCGACTCCGAATACGTCGTCGTCTCGATGAAGATTATGACCCGGATGGGCACCGCAGCCCTGGAGAAGATGGGTGACGACGGCTTCTTCGTCAAGGCGCTGCACTCGGTCGGCGCCCCGCTGGAAGGTCCGGACGGAACCCGAAAAGAAGACGTGCCGTGGCCGTGCAACGACACCAAGTACATCACCCACTTCCCGGAAACCCGCGAGATCTGGAGCTACGGCTCCGGTTACGGCGGCAATGCGTTGCTGGGCAAGAAGTGCTATGCGCTGCGCATCGCGTCGGCCATGGCCCGCGACGAGGGCTGGCTGGCCGAGCACATGCTGATCCTCAAGCTGATCTCGCCGGAGAACAAGCCGTACTACATCGCGGCGGCGTTCCCCTCGGCCTGCGGCAAGACCAACCTGGCGATGATCCAGCCGACCATCCCGGGCTGGCGCGCCGAAACGCTCGGCGACGACATCGCCTGGATGCGGTTCGGCAAGGACGGCCGGCTGTACGCGGTCAACCCCGAGGCCGGGTTCTTCGGGGTGGCGCCGGGCACCAACTGGAAGTCCAACCCCAACGCCATGGAGACGATCGCCGCCGGCAACACCATCTTCACCAATGTCGCGGTCACCGACCACGGCCACGCATGGTGGGAAGGCCTGGAACCGTCCTCGCACCTCATCGACTGGCGGGGCAACGACTGGTACTTCCGCGAGACGGAAACCACGGCCGCGCACCCGAACTCGCGCTACTGCACCCCGATGTCTCAATGCCCGATCCTGGCACCCGAGTGGGACGACCCGCAGGGAGTGCCGATCTCGGCGATCCTGTTCGGTGGCCGCCGCAGGACCACGGTGCCGCTGGTGACGCAGGCCCGCGACTGGCAGCACGGCGTGTTCATCGGCGCCACCCTGGGCAGCGAGCAGACCGCCGCTGCGGAGGGCAAGGTCGGCACGGTGCGGCGCGACCCGATGGCCATGCTGCCGTTCATCGGCTACCACGTCGGCGACTACATCCAGCACTGGATCGACGTCGGCAAGAATTCTGATCAGTCCAAGCTGCCGAAGGTGTTCTTCGTCAACTGGTTCCGTCGCGGCGAAGAAGGACGGTTCCTGTGGCCCGGCTTCGGCGAGAACAGCCGGGTGCTGAAGTGGATCGTCGACCGCATCGAACAGAAGGCCGGCGGCGAGACCACGCCAATCGGGATCGTGCCCTCGGTTGAGGATCTCGAGATGGAGGGCCTCGACGCGAACCCCGACGATGTGGCGCAGTCGCTGGCGGTCGACCCCGCCGAGTGGCGCGAGGAACTGCCGTTGATCGAGGAGTGGTTCGAGTTCATCGGCGACAAGTTGCCGACCGGCGTCAAGGACGAGTTCGAGGCGCTCAAGCAGCGGCTGGCCGAGGTAGGCCGCGCGCCGGGCGACCCCTGACCGCTTGACACCCGTCAAGTTTTTTGGCGGTACAGTCTGCGCATGCAGATTCGCGAGCACACTTCCGGTCAGGGGGGCGCCGACAAACCCGCCGTCATCCTCCACCCGTCGGGCACGGCCATCACTTTCGATGAGTTGGAAGCCCGGGCCAACCGCCTGGCGCACTACTTCCGGCGGGCGGGCCTGGCCGAGGGCGACGCGGTCGCGATCCTCATGGAGAACAACGAGCACATCCATGCGGTCATGTGGGCGGCGCGCCGCAGCGGTCTGTACTACGTGCCGATCAACACCCACCTGACCGCGGCCGAAGCCGCCTACATCGTCGACAACAGCGCCGCGAAGGCGATCATCGGCTCGGCCGCACTGCGCAAGACGTGCGAGAACCTCGGCGAGCACCTCCCCGGCGGCCTGCCCGAGCTGTTGATGATCGCCTGCAATGAGGGGGAGGCCGATCTGGACGGCTGGGCGCGCTATCCGGAATGCGTTGCCGATCAACCCGATACGCCGATCGAGGACGAGCGCGAAGGCGACCTGCTGCAGTACTCGTCGGGCACCACCGGTCGGCCCAAGGGCATCAAACGCGAGCTGCCGCACGTCCCACCGGCCGAGGCGCCCGGCATGATGTCGGCGCTGGTCGGTTTCTGGATGACCCCCGATTCGATCTACCTGAGCCCGGCGCCGCTGTACCACACCGCGCCGTCGGTGTGGTCGATGAGCGCGCAGGCCGGCGGCATCACGACGGTCGTCATGGAGAAATTCGACCCCGAAGGCTGCCTCGACGCCATCGCGCGCTACCGGGTCACGCACGGTCAGTTCGTCCCGGCGATGTTCACCCGGATGTTGAAACTCCCTGAGAAGGTTCGTAATTCGTACGACTTGTCCAGCTTGCGGCGCGTGATGCATGCGGCGGCGCCGTGCCCCGTGGAGATCAAGAAGCAGATGATCGACTGGTGGGGGCCGATCATCGACGAGTACTACGCGTCCTCGGAGGCGATCGGGTCCACGCTCATCACCGCCGAGGAATGGCTGGCCCACCCGGGTTCGGTCGGCAAGCCGATGGCCTGCGAGATACACATCCTCGACGAGAACGGTAACGAATTGCCACCGGGCCAACCCGGCGAAATCTACTTCGCGGGCGGCTACAGCTTCGAATACCTCAACGACGACGCGAAAACCGCTGCCTCACGCGACAAGCACGGCTGGGTTACCGTCGGCGACGTCGGCTACGTCGACGAGGAGGGCTACCTCTACCTGACCGACCGGCGCCACCACATGATCATCTCCGGTGGCGTGAACATCTACCCGCAGGAGACCGAGAACCTTCTGGTCACTCACCCGAAGGTGTTGGATGCGGCGGTGTTCGGCATTCCGGACGACGAAATGGGCCAAAGCGTCAAGGCGGTGGTGCAGACCGTGGATCCGGCCGACGCCACCGATCAGTTCACCGACGAGCTCCTGGCCTGGCTGCGGGATCGCCTGTCGCACTACAAATGTCCGCGGTCAATCTCCTTCGAGTCGCAGTTACCGCGCACGGACACCGGCAAGCTCTACAAGGGCGAGCTGATCAAGAAGTATTCCGTGTGACACTGCGCGTCATTGATCTGACAGAGCCGGCCCAGACCGACGATGTCGTGCCGCCCGGTGTGGTCATTGCCGCGGGCCCGGTCGCGGATGCATCCGAATATTGGCTGGAACACGCCACTTTCACCCTCACCGAAGACAGTACTGACGATCGGCGGGTTATCACCGTTGACTCGGTATCCGATGCCCTGGCCGAGCTGACCGCGCGCTGTGGACGTTGGCCGCACGCCAGCAGCATCTGCGATGACGTCCTGCGTGCGGTGAATCCCGGCGGTCCGACGCTGTCCGGCGTGGTGACCGAGTCGCTGGCCTACTCCACCCTGCAGGCGGGACCGGAGTTCGCGCGCTGGCACGCCGAACGCGGCCCGGCCCGTCTGCCCGGCAACGCCGACCCGGTGCAGACCCAGCGCGACGGCGACACCCTGAGTATCACGTTCAACCGGCCGCAACGTCACAACGCTTTTTCCACCGATGCGCGCGCCGCGCTGTTGGAGGCGCTGACGGTCGCCCAGTTGGATCCCTCGGTGACCGGGATCGTGTTGAGCGGCAACGGCCCGTCGTTTTGTAGCGGCGGCGACCTCGCGGAATTCGGCACCTTCGCCGACCCGGCGAGTGCGCACCTGGCCCGCACCCGCCACAGTCCCGCCCTGGCGCTCGATGCGCTCACCGCCAGGCTTGGCCGGTCCTGCCGGGCCGAGGTGCACGGCCGGGTAATGGGCAGCGGATTGGAGATGGCGGCGTTTTGCGGATGGATCCAGGCGCGAGACGATTCGGTATTCGGACTACCCGAATTGGCTCTTGGGCTGATCCCCGGCGCCGGCGGTACCGTCAGCGTTACCCGCCGGATCGGCCGTTGGCGCACCGCGTATCTCGTGCTGTCGGGCCGCACCGTCGGTGCCGATACCGCACTGGCCTGGGGTCTGGTAGACGCGACTTACGTTGACGCGCAAAGGGTTTCTCAGTAGCCCGAATATGTGGTGGTAGTCGAGGGCAGGTTCGAGATGGCGACCACGCCGACAACGACGTACAGAATCACGGAGATCACGATGACGACGGCGCCGACGATTGCGCTGATGATGGCCCATTTCTTAGCGCTGTCGGCCGCGGCCTGTGCCTCGGCATACCGCCCTTGAGCCCACAGTCCGGAGACCTTGGTGGAGTACACGATCGACACGATCCCAAGCGGGAGACAACACAGCACGGTGCACAGAATTGCCCAGACAAGGTAGTTTTCTGGCTCCCGCTGTCCTTGCCAGCCCGGTTGCGGCGCCTGCCAGCCCGCGGGCTGCTGGCCCTGCCAGCCCGGTTGCTGGCCCGGCCATTCTGGTTGCTGGCCTTGCCATTCCGGGGAACCTCCATACGGCCCTGGGGGATAACTCATGGCAGCTGCCTTTCCCTTCGGTTCCCCACCGCATTGCTGGCGGCGAAGTCAGGCAAATATACAGCAAACGCCTACGTCAGGCCGGGAGATTGAGAGTCCGCGTCAGATCCCGCCCCGGGCTACCAGCTGCCCAGTGATCACGTTGCGTTGGATCTCATTGGTTCCCTCGCCGACGATCATCAGCGGCGCGTCGCGGAAGTACCGTTCTACGTCGTATTCGCATGAGTAGCCGTAGCCGCCGTGGATGCGTACGGCATTCAGGGCAATCTCCATCGCGACCTCGGAGGCGAACAGTTTGGCCATCCCGGCTTCCATGTCGCAGCGTTCGCCGCTTTCGTAGCGCTGCGCGGCATAGCGGGTGAGTTGCCGGGCGGCGGTGAGCTTGGTGGCCATGTCGGCCAGGTAGTTGCCTATCGCCTGATGCTTCCAGATGGGCTGGCCGAAGGTTTCCCGCTGCTGGGCATAGGCAAGCGCGTCCTCGAGCGCCGCCGTGGCCACGCCCAGGGCCCGGGCGGCCACCTGGATGCGGCCCGTCTCGAGTCCCTTCATCATTTGCGCGAAGCCCTCGCCCATGCGGCCGCCCAGTATCGCCGACACCGGTACGGCGAAGTTGTCGAACGACAGCTCGCAGGACTCGACGCCCTTGTAGCCCAGCTTGGGCAGATCCCGCGAGACCGTCAGACCCGGCCCGTGTTCGACGAGCGCAATCGAGATGCCATTGTGACGTGGCCTGGCGTTGGGGTCGGTTTTGCATAGCAGCGCGATCAGCCCGGAACGGCGCGCATTGCTGATCCAGGTCTTGGAACCGTTGATCACCAAGCCGCCAGAGCCGTCGGGCAGCGCGGTAGTCGACATGTTCTGCAGATCCGAACCGCCGCCAGGCTCCGTGAGCGCCATGGTCGCCCGCAGCTCGCCGGTGGCCATCGCCGGCAGGTAGGCCCGCTTCTGCTCCTCGGTGCCGAACAGCGTCAGCAGCTTGGCCACCACGGTGTGCCCGCCCATCGCACCGGCCAAGCTCATCCACCCGCGCGCCAGCTCCTGGGTGACCCGCACATAACACGGCATCGACACCGGTGACCCGCCGTACTCCTCGCCGATGGCCAGGCCGTAAATGCCTATCCGCTTCATCTGTTCGATCCACGCCTCGGGATAGGTATTGGCGTGCTCGACCTCGCGGACGGTCGGTTTGACGTCGCGGTCGATGAAAGCCCGCACCGTGGCGACGAGCATGTCCTCTTCGTCGTTGCCCTCACTGCTCACCTGTGACCACCCTGATCAGTTCGAATACGCCAACACGCGGGGTCGCGTTGCCCCTCGGATTGACAGCCTGCCAGCATGTGGCTTTGTGACGATGAACGGCGCCCAATCCGGGTATGCGGGTCAGCGCGAAGGCGGGCCCTACTTTGATGACCTTTCGATAGGCCAGGTGTTCGACTGGGCGCCGGCGACGACGCTGTCGGCCGGGTTGGCCGCCGCCCATCAGGCGATCGTGGGAGACCGGCTGCGACTATCGCTGGACGCCGTTCTCTGCACCGCGGTGACCGGCGTGCCAGGGCCGCTGGCACATCCGGCGCTGGTCTGTGACGTCGCGATCGGGCAGTCGACGCTGGTCACCCAGCGAGTCAAAGCCAACCTGTTTTACCGCGGGCTCACATTCCACCGTTTCCCGGTCATCGGCGACACTATTTACACCCGCACCGAAGTGGTTGGACTGCGAGCCAACTCGCTCAAGCCGGGTCGGGCGCCGACCGGGATGGCGGCGCTTCGGATGATCACCATCGACCAGGCCGACCAGTTGGTGCTCGACTTCTACCGGTGCGCCATGCTGCCGGCCAGCCCGGACTGGTGTCCCTCCAAAGATGGATCTGACCGGCCCGGCGATGATCTGTCGGCCATCGGCGCTGACGCGCCTGGTCCGGCCTTTGATCCGACCGCACGATGGGACGGCGCAGTCTTCCAAAACCGCGTTCCGGGAACGTATTTCGATACCGGTATGGCCGGCGCGGTGATGCACAGCACCGGCGATGTGGTCAGCAGCGCGCCGGAGCTGGCTCGACTTACACTGAATATTGCTGCCACACATCATGATTCGCGAGTCGGCGGACGCCGGCTGGTGTACGGCGGACATACCATCGGGCTGGCACTCGCGCAGGCAAACAGGCTACTGCCCAATTTGGTGACGGTCCTGGGCTGGGAGTCCTGCGATCACACCGGTCCCGTCCATGAGGGCGACACGCTGTACAGCGAGCTGCACATCGAGTCCGCCGAGCCCACCGATCACGGGGGAGTGCTGCGACTGCGGTCGCTGGTCTACGCGGTCAGCGACACGGTGGGCGAGCCCGACCGGCCGGTGCTGGACTGGCGATTCAGCGCGCTGCATTTCTGAGCCGTGTTTGCCGGGCGACGCGCACAATGGTGGGCGTGAGCTGCGCGCTGTCCAAGTGGGGGAGCAGCGGGCTGGCCTACCTGACCGGTATGCCGGACGGGCCACCCGACTTCTCCCGCGCGAACGTGCTGACCCGCGCCGCGTACGTTGCCGGCACGGTCGGCGAGCGCACGGGTGTCGCGGTCGATGCGGCCACGCTGCTCACCGGGCGGGCTGGCTTGCTCGGATTGCGCCGCGGCGGCCGGGTGTCCCCAGGTGGCGGCACCCGGTTACTGGCGGCCCGGGACGGCTGGTGCGCGCTCACGCTCTCCCGCCCCGACGACGCCGCCGCTGTCCCTGCACTGCTGCAGGCCGACGACGTACCTGGTGACCCTTGGCCGATGCTGCAGCATTGGGCCGCAACGCGTCTTGTGTCGGCGATCGTCGAGCGGGCGGTGATGCTCGACCTGCCGGTGGCAGGCCTGGGCGAGGCATCGGCCATCTCCCCGCGGATACGTCAGATGGGCTCCCGAGCTCCGCGGCGTCCGTTGACGGATCTGCTGGTAGCCGATCTGTCGTCGATGTGGGCGGGCCCGCTGTGCGGGCAACTGCTGGCGCGCGCCGGAGCTACGGTCGTCAAAGTCGAGAGCCCGCGCCGCCCGGACGGCACCCGAGCCGGGAATCGGGCCTTCTTCGACTGGATCAATGGCGAAAAGCTTTCCTACTGCCCCGATTTCGACAGCCAAGCCGACGAGCTGCACGAGTTGCTTGCGGTTGCCGACATCGTGATCGAAGGCTCACGCCCTGCGGCGCTGGCGCGGCGCGGGCTCGGACCAGACCATGTCGCACCACGAGCGGGCCGAATCTGGTTACGTATCAACGGGTATGAGGACCCAAGACCGGCGTTCGGCGATGACGCCGCGGTAGCGGGTGGCCTGGTGGGTGCCTCTGCCGATGGACCGGTGTTTTGCGGCGACGCCATCGCCGACCCGCTGACGGGGCTGGAGGCGACCTTGGCGGTGGTTGAATCGCTTAGCCGGGGTGGGGGTGAGTTGATCCACGTGTCGATGGCCGGGGTCGCCGCGAGCTATGCGGCGTTGCCAACGGTGGCATCGGTCGCGGAGTATCCGGCGCTACCACCTCCGCCTCCGCCGGCATCGCGCCCAGCGTCTGAGCTGGGCGCTGATAACGACGCTGTGCGCTGCGCGGTTGTCGAAAGAGGTTGCTTGCCGTGCTGATTCATCGCGCCACCTTGCTGGACGGGAGGACGGTCGATATCCGGGTCGGTGCGCAGATCGATGAGGTGGGCCAGGTGGGCCAAGGCCTCGTCGCCAGGCGCGGGGAGGGTGTGCTCTACGCCGGCGGCGGCACCGTCCTGCCGGGGCTCTATGACCACCATGTGCACCTGCGCTCGGCGGCTTCCGCGTTGGATTCATTTTTCGTCGGACCGCCCGGGGTCAGTACCAGAGCTCAACTGACACAATTGCTGTCGAATGCCACCCCAGGTGCCGACGGGTGGATCCGGGCCGTCGGCTATCACGAGTCGGTCGCCGGGGAGTTGGATCGGGCCGCTCTTGATGCCGTGGTGCCAGACATTCCGGTGCGCATCCAGCACCGCAGCGGTGCACTGTGGATCCTCAATTCCGAAGCGCTGGGCCGGGTCGGTCTGGCCGAACATCCCGACGGGCGCCTACGCAGCGCCGACCGTGGCTGGTCGGAGTTGTTGCAGCGGCGCGAAACCGACCTGGCAGAACTCAGTCGCCGAATCACCGCGACCGGCATCACCGGCGTCACGGACGCCACCCCTGACCTCGATGCCGATGACACGGTCTCGCTGTTGGTGGCGCACCGTCGCGGTGAATTTCGGCCACGGCTGCGTTTCCTGTCTCCAGGTAAGAAAATTCTGCAGGATGACCATCTTGACCTGGACTCCCTGACGGACTGGATTGCCGATCAACACGGCGCCGGCCGACCGGTCGCCGTGCACTGCGTGACCGCAGCCCAACTGGTAGTGACTATCGCGGCCCTGCGTGCTGCCGGCAGCCATCCGCTGGATCGCATCGAGCATGCCGCCATAGTGCCTGACGACAATCTGAGCGACCTCGCCGAGCTCGGGGTCACGGTGGTGACCCAGCCGAACTTTGTCGCCGAGCGCGGCGACCAGTACCTCGCCGAGGTCCCCGCCGCCGAGCACGGTCAACTATGGCGGGTCGCGTCCCTGCTGGACGCGATGGTGCCAGTGGCTCTTTCGACCGACATGCCTTTCGGTCACGGTGACCCCTGGACGGCGATGCGCGCCGCCGTATATCGCACCACGCCGAGCGGCGGCATTCTCAATGCGAGCGAATGTGTTTCGGCGCTAACGGCTTTGACGATGTTTCTGGGCAGGCCGGATCAGCCAGGGCGGGCGCGGACCGTCGAAACCGGGCAGCCGGGGGACCTTTGTGTGCTTACCGAGCCACCTGCGACGGCGCTGGCCGAGCTGGACGCTGGCATGGTCGCGGCCACCATCATCGGCGGTGAGCTCGTTTACTTCGCAATGTGACCGGCGATCAACCCGCCGGGGCGAGCGCAGAGCGCAAAATCGCGCACTGGCTGTCGAAAAATTCCTGTGAGACTTGAGCTTTCGGCACCCACATGTCGAAGCCATGGAAGGCGCCCGGAATGACTTCGACGTGGCACGGCACCCCGGCGTTCCTCAGGCGTTCGGCGTAGGCAAGATCCTCGTCGTGGAACAGGTCGTGAGTGCCGACTCCGATCCAAGCCGGCGGCAGCCCGCCCAGGTCGCTGCGTCGCCCTGGGACGGCGACCTGCGGGTCGGCATCGCCGAGATATGCCGTCGCAGCCGAAGTGATTACTGCGCGTATTCCACAGCCGGTGGTCCGGATTGTCGGCGGTGGCCGAACTGCGGTCATCGAGCATCGGATACGCCAGGAGCTGGAATGAGGGGGTGACCCCGGCGCGGTCGCGCGCCAGCAGGGCCAGGGCCGCGGCGATCCCGCCGCCGGCGCTGGCACCGCCGATCGCCATCCGCCGCGCGTCCACAGAGGGGAGTCCGGCCAGCCAGGTCAACGCCGCGTAGCAGTCTTCCAGCGGCACCGGATACGGATGTTCGGGCGCCACCCGGTATTCCACCGACGCGACGGTGATGCCCAGCCGTGTGCTGAATCGGCGGCATAGCCGGTCGTCCTGCTGTGCGGTGCCGATCACGTATCCGCCGCCGTGGATCCACAGCAGCGCGGCCGCCGGTTCGGTGATGCCGACGGGCCGGAAAAGCCGGACGCCGGCTCCGGATGCCAGGGTGATCACCTCAACATCGCTGGACGTGCGACGTTCCCGCAGCGCCAGCAACTTGCGCACAAGCGGCAAAGTCCGGGGACCGACCAGCCGTCGGGGAGTCAAACGCGCGATCCGGCGCAAGTCAGGGTGAACGTCGTTGTTCGGCACCGGTCAAGTATTACCGATGCAAAGCACACCAGCGCAGACAGGACCGTGAGCCCTTGGTAGTCGGCCGGACAATCCCTGGAAATGCCTTGGCAACATACGCGCCGTAGCTTCGGGCAGTGAAGGGCCGATCGGGAGGGTATCGCCGCCGATCTCGATGCGCACATGCAGAAATCGATTGATTCATAACGTGATCCGTGGGGTGAGAGCCGAAACTGAGCCACTCCCAACCAGTTCCGGCCCTCCCTGCCGTTGATTCCATTGCCGCAGGTGCCGGTGCGATGACCCACGTCCCCCTGGGTCCGGTGGACCAAGTCCGGGTCGGCAAAGGCCGCACCTTTGTCATCGACGATCGACAGATCGCGGTCTTCCGGTTACGTGATGGCTCGTTGCGGGCGCTTGACGCCGTATGCCCGCATCGTGGCGGTCCACTGATCGCGGGTTTGCCACGGATCAGTGAACCCTTCCGCCCCGTCGGTACGTGCCTCATGGGAGGCTGTGGATTAGCCGAGCGAAGATCGGGTTATCGATGGGAGTGCTGGCGAACGCGGTAGACGTCAGCATGTTGGCGTTTGCTGGCTCGCCGTCGCAACGTCCCGGCACGGGACCGCGCGCGGACCGCCCGGTCGGGCACGACGCGAGGGACGTGAAATGCTGGGGCACCTCTACGATCGGGCACTTGTCGGCGAGCGATGCTGGATTCGTCATGAGGACGGTGAGGTGCATCCGCTTCCGGCTCACCGCTGGTTGGGCACTCCATGTCTCGGCGATGGTGACGCCTTGGATGAGGTGTTCGATGAAGCCGTCACGCAGATGTGTACCGGGGCGACGATCGAGCTGGGATGCGGTCCCGGGCGGCTGGTGGCGAGGCTGATTCAGCGGGGGATACCCGCGCTTGGTATCGATCGGTCTGCGACCGCGATCCGCTTGGCGGGTCGCGGCGGTGCGCCGGCCCTGTTGGGCGATGTGTTCGAGCCGCTGCCCGGAACCGGTCTTTGGCAGACGGTTTTGCTGGTCGACGGCAACATCGGCCTTGGCGGAGACCCGCTGCGGATTCTGGGGCGCGCCGTCGAGCTGCTGACCCGCGGCGGGCGTTGTGTTGCCGAGTTCGACGCCGAAACCATCGGTATCCGTTCGCGATGGGTCCGTCTGGAGTCAGCACGCGAGGTCGGGCCCTGGTTCCGCTGGGCATCGGTCGGGGTGGACAGCGCCGCCACGCTTGCCGCGCAAGTGGGTCTGACGCTGACCGGCGTCCGTCTGATTAGCGGTCGGGTGATCGCGAGCCTGGCGGCGTTATGAGCCAGGTGTGCACATTGGCGAACCGCCCACGCGTACAGTCCCCTACATGACGGCGAGGGACCGGGCATGACAACTTGGATGAAATGGTTGCTGCGGGCCCGCCCCGCCGACTATGCGCTGGCCTTGAGCGTCGCCGGGGCTTCGCTGCCAGTCGTCGGCAAACACCTCGAGCCGCTGGGCGGCATGACCGCCATGGGTGTTTGGGGTGCCCGGCACGCACCAGACCTCGTCTCCGCAATGGGGAGAGATTGGCTGAAACCGGGCGTCAACGACGCGCGACGCCGCGATCGGGAGAGCACGCACGAGGTCTCCGTCGCGGCCTTGCGAGGGGTCGTGTCGGCCGCGGATCTCGACGTTGAATGGCCCGCAGCAGCGCGGACGCCGCCGATTTGGGACGCGCTGCGCCAGCGCCGCTACCTTTACCGCCGCGGAGTCCATTACGGCGACAGCCCCGCGCAGGTGCTCGACGTCTGGCGCCGCAAGGACCTGCCCGCACACCCCGCGCCCGTCCTGATCTACGTCCCGGGCGGCGCCTGGGTGCACGGCGGGCGCGTGGGGCAGGGCTCTGCGCTGATGTCACGGCTGGCCGAGCAGGGATGGGTGTGCCTGGCCATCGACTACCGCGTCGCGCCGCATCACCGCTGGCCCCGCCACATGGTCGACGTCAAGACCGCGATCGCGTGGGCGCGAGCCAACGTCGACAAGTTCGGCGGTGACCGCGATTTCATCGCCGTGGCAGGTTGTTCGGCCGGCGGGCACCTGTCCGCGCTGGCCGGGCTGACCCCCGATGACCCGCAGTACCGGGCGAAGCTGCCGGAAGGCGCCGACAGCTCAGTGGATGCGGTGGTCGGGATCTACGGCCGCTACGACTGGGAGGACCGTTCCACTCCGGAGCGGGTCCGGTTCGTCGATTTCCTGGAGCGGGTGGTGGTCAAACGGACGATTGACCGTCACCCCGAGGTGTTCCGCGACGCGTCGCCGATCGCACGTGTGCATCGAAATGCGCCACCGTTCTTAGTAATTCACGGCAGCAAGGACAGCATCATCCCGGTCGAGCAGGCCCGTAGCTTCGTCGAGCGGTTACGGGCGACCTCGCATTCGATGGTCGGCTACGTGGAGTTGCCAGGTGCCGGCCACGGCTTCGACCTCATTGACGGCGAGCGGGCCGGCGTGGCGGCGCATGCCACTTCACTGTTCCTCAACCAGGTTTACCGAACCAGAACACGGATCGGGGCCAAAGAGGTTATCTGAGCTGCCGCTGCTGAGTATGGTCCCTTTATGGGTAAGGGGCATTGGTGAAACGGCTGAGCGGCTGGGACGCGGTACTGCTGTACAGCGAGACGCCGAACGTGCACATGCACACCATCAAAGTCGCTGTGATTGAACTGGATAGCGATCGGCTTGACTTTGGTATCGAAGCGTTTCGCGAAGTCATCGGCGGCCGGCTGAACAAGCTCGAGCCGTTCTGCTATCAGCTCGTCGAGATCCCCTTCAAATTGCACCATCCCATGTGGCGGGAGCACTGCGAGGTCGACCTCGGCTACCACATCCGGCCTTGGCGGCTGCCGGCACCCGGTGGTCGTCGCGAGTTGGACGAGGGCATCGGGCAGATGGCCAGCACACCGCTGGACCGTAGCCGTCCGCTATGGGAGATGTATTTCGTCGAGGGCCTGGCCAACAACCGGATTGCGGTGGTCGGCAAGATCCACCACGCGCTCGCCGATGGCGTCGCCTCAGCAAACCTGATGGCCCGCGGCATGGACCTACAGCCCGGGCCGGAGGGCGGCCCGTATGTGTCCGACCCGGCTCCTAGCGCGCGGCAGCTGATGAGTTCGGCATTCACAGATCACCTACGCCACGTCGGGCGCATCCCGCGGACAATCCGCTACACCGCGCAGGGTCTGGGCCGGGTGCGCCGCAGCTCGCGCAAGCTTTCCCCGGAACTGACCCGGCCGTTCGAGCCGCCGCCGACCTTCATGAACCACAAGATCACCCCGGAACGCCGGTTCGCCACCGCGACCCTGGCGCTCGCCGACGTCAAGGAGACCGGCAAGCGGCTGGGGGCGACGATCAACGACATGGTCCTTGCCATGTCGACCGGGGCGCTGCGCACGCTGCTATTGCGGTACGACGGCAAGGCCGATCCTCTGCTCGCGTCGGTTCCGGTGAGTTTTGACTTCTCACCAGAGCGAATCTGCGGCAACTACTTCAGCGGAATGCTGGTAGCGCTGCCCGTCGACCTCGACCATCCGCTGGGGCGGGTGCAAGCCTGCCACGTGAATGCCATCTCGGCCAAAGAGAGCCACCAGCTGATGGGACCGGAGCTGGTCAGCCGATGGGCGGCCTACATGCCGCCCGCGCCTACCCAAGCCTTTTTCCGGTGGGCATCCGGTCGTGACGGGCACAATAAAATCCTCAACCTGAACATCTCGAACGTTCCCGGTCCCCGCCAACGCGGCCGGGTGGGCGGGGCGCTGGTCACTGAGATCTATTCGGTGGGGCCGTTGACCGCCGGCAGTGGCCTCAACATCACCGTGTGGAGTTATGTCGATCAGCTCAACATTTCGGTGCTGTCCGACGGTGCCACCCTCAAGGACCCGCACGAGGTGACCGAGGCCATGGTCGCCGACTTCATCGAAATACGCAGGGCCGCAGGGCTTTCCGAAAGTCTTACGGTCATTGAGACCGCGATGGCTCCGGCCTGAGCAGCTCGGCCGGTTGAGCAACCGCGTCTTGCAGTAACCGGAATCTCGGGGGATATTAATGCCATTTCCGCCGACGGTTACCATCGGTCGGATAGCAGCCACCGAAACTTGAAGGAGCTGTGCGGCACTGTGAGCACTGGGAACGAAGAGGCCAGCAACTCCGAACCCGAAGTCCTGGTTGAACAACGGGATCGGATTCTGATCATCACGATTAACCGGCCGAAGGCCAAGAACGCGGTCAACGCCGCGGTCAGCCGGGGCCTGGCTGACGCCATGGATCGGCTCGACGGCGACCCCGGCCTGTCGGTGGGAATCCTGACCGGCGCGGGCGGCTCGTTCTGCGCGGGCATGGATCTCAAGGCATTCGCCCGGGGCGAGAACGTCGTCGTCGAGGGCCGCGGCATGGGCTTCACCGAACGCTCGCCGGCCAAGCCGCTCATCGCCGCGGTAGAGGGATTTGCCTTGGCCGGGGGCACCGAGCTTGCGCTGGCCACCGACCTGATCGTGGCGTCCAGAGAGTCAGCCTTCGGGATTCCCGAGGTCAAGCGTGGCCTGGTGGCCGGCGGTGGTGGATTGTTGCGGCTGCCCGAGCGCATCCCCTACGCGATCGCCATGGAGCTGGCGCTCACCGGTGACAACCTGCCCGCCAAGCGCGCGCATGCGCTGGGACTGGTCAACGCCTTGGCCGAGCCGGGAAAGGCGCTAGAGGCGGCCATCGCGCTGGCCGAGAAGATCACCGCCAACGGGCCGCTCGCGGTGGCGGCCACCAAGCGGATCATCACCGAGTCCCGCGGCTGGAGCCGCGACACCATGTTCGCCGAGCAGATGAAGATCTTGGCTCCGATCTTTATGTCCAATGACGCCAAAGAAGGTGCGATCGCCTTCGCTGAGAAGCGCCCACCGCGCTGGACGGGCACCTGAGACCAGATGGACTACACTATGTTCGTAGAGTCTGCATCAGGTCAGAACCGGCTGAGGTTGGGTTCCCGGCGCGCTCCGAAAATGGTTGGGAGCCAGAAGGATCGAGGATGAGCATTTCGTTGCTGCTGGAGATGGCCGCGTCGAGCAACTCCGATCGCACGGCCGTTGTCTCGCCGGATTTGCGGCTGACGACGCAGCAGCTCAGCGATCTTGCCGACGGTGGCGCGGGTGTGATCGCGGCATCGAATGCCAAGCACGTGGCCTACGTGGGCACCGGCGGCGCGATGCTGCCGGTGCTGATCTTCGCCGCGGCGCGCGCCGGGCGGGCCTTCACCCCGATCAATTACCGGCTGTCCGCCGACGGCATGCAGGCGCTGATCGAGCGGCTACCCGAACCGTTGGTGATCGTCGACAGCCGCTACCGGGAGATGGTCGGCGAGGTGTCGCCGCAGGTGATGACCACCGACGAATTCCTCAAGGCCGCGCAGGGCAGCGAGCCGGCCGCTGAGGTTCCCGCATTCCCCGACCCGGACTCCGTCGCGATCGTGCTGTTCACGTCGGGTACGACGTCGCAACCCAAGGCCGTCGAACTCTCGCACAACAACCTGACCAGCTATGTGACCGGCACGGTGGAATTCGAGTCGGCCTCAGAAACCGACGCCGCGCTGATCTGCGTGCCGCCGTATCACATCGCCGGGGTCGGCGCTGCGCTGTCGAACCTGTACGCCGGCCGCAAGATGGTGTACCTGCCCAACTTCGACGCGGCCGAATGGGTGCGGCTGGTCAATGCCGAGCACGTGACCACCGCGACGGTGGTACCCACCATGCTGGATCGGATCGTCACGGTGCTGGAGGCCGGCGGTGATGAGCTGCCGTCGTTGCGCAACCTGGCCTACGGCGGCTCAAAGGTGGGCCAGCCGCTGGTCCGCCGGGCGCTGGAGCTGTTGCCGGATGTCGGCTTCGTCAACGCCTACGGCCTGACCGAGACGAGTTCGACGATCGCGGTGTTGACCCCCGACGACCACCGCGCGGTGCGGAGCGCGTCGGCTGCCCACGTGGCCAAGCGGCTGGGATCGGTGGGACGGCCGGTGCCCGGCATCGAGCTGCAGATCCGCGACGAGCACGGCAGGGTGCTCGGGCCGGGCGAAAGTGGTGAGCTGTTCGTGCGCGGCGAGCAGGTCTCGGGCCGCTACACCGGAATCGGCTCGGTGCTCGACGAAAACGGCTGGTTTCCGACCAGGGACATCGCCATGCTCGACGAAGATGGCTACCTGTTCATCAGTGGACGCAGCGACGACACCATCATCCGCGGTGGTGAGAACATCTCGCCCGCCGAGCTGGAAGAAGTGCTCATCGAGCACTCCCATGTGCGCGATGTCGCCGTGGTGGGTGTCGAGGATCCGCAGTGGGGCCAGGCGATCGTCGCGGTGGTCGTGCCTGCTGTGGGCATCGACCCCGACCCGGACGAGCTGCGCGAGCATGTCCGCAAGAGCTTGCGCGGGTCGCGTACCCCTGACCGGGTAGTGTTTCGCGACGAGTTGCCAACCACCGCGACCGGCAAGGTGCTGCGCCGCGAGATCGTGAAGGGATTGCACGCGGCACCGGCCGAGCAGTAAGCGATGTGAGGACGAAATCATGATCAAAAACGGAACCCGCCTTGCCAGCCAGGTGTGCGACACCCAGGTGATCGTCGTCAGGAGCGCCGACAGTCTCGACGACCTCCGTTGTGGTGGTGTCCCGATGGTCCCGATAGGCGCCGAGCGGTTGGGCGAACTCGACCCGGCGTTCGCCGACGGCACCGTGATGGGCAAGCGCTACGTCGACGAAGCGGGTGCCGAGGTGCTGGTGACCAAGCCGGGCGCCGGGAGCCTCAGCGTTGGCCAGACTCCGTTGCACCTCAAAGAGGTCAAGCCGCTACCGGCCAGCGACTGACGGTCACGGCGCGCCCCTGGCCGGTAACGGCTTGCCTGGGATTCCGTTGCGAGCGACGAATTCCCTTGCCTTGATGAGGAATTCGAGCTGCTCACCAGCCTGGCGTAGCGGGTCGGCACTGCGCGTGGATCGGGACAGCATGACGGCCCCTTCCAGGGCGGCGATCGACATCACGGCCAGCGAGGCGGCATCGGTGTCGTCAAAGCCGTCGTTGACGAATGCCCGGGTCAGTGCGGCACACCAGCGGCCCAGGATGGCGCCGGCCTCGTCGGAAAGTTCGGGATCATCGTCGTCTGAGCCAAGTGCTGCTGCCACCACCGGGCAGCCGGCGGTGAAGTCGCCGTCGGTCAGCAGGTGTTCCCAGAACTCGACGAACTCGCGCAGCAGGACCCTGGCGCCCCGCTCGGCGGCGTCGTCGATCATGGCGGTAATGGAGTCACCGGAATACCGCAGCGCCTCGGTCAGAATCTGATTGCGCCCGTCGGGGAAGTGGTAGTAAACCGAGCCCCGTGGCGCGCCGCTGCGGGCGAGCACCGCGTCGATGGTCACACCCGCCGCTCCCCGCTCACGCATCACCTCAGCGGCGCTGGCCAGCATCTTTGCGCGGGTGCCGCCACCCTTCGTCGGGGCACAATCCCGCGTCGTTTCGCTGATAGTCGGCACTGTCGTACTTCCCATGGCCGGCGTCATGCAGCGTGCGAATGCCGCAGTACCGGCCAGTGCATATTACGCGGGCTGAAGCGGAATCTGCCGCGCCGCAAGTCGGGCATCTCGCGGGTGAATTGGTAGCCGCCGACGTTGAGCTCGATGATCCACATGATTTTCTCCCGGCCGGTGTGCTGCGTACATGCGCCGTGGCCGGCGGCCCATGATTATGCAAGGCAGCATATAAGGCATCGGTAAGGTAAGCAACTTTTATTGCCTAAGTAGACGCGAGAACACCGAGAATGGCGAGAGAACGATGCCACGGGAACTAGTCATCGGGAAGGTGCGGTGTGATATTTATGACATTGTGCATAATCTGTGGGACCGGGGGACGGCGCATCCGCCACACCGGTCACGCCATCGAGAGGACATGCTTTGTGCCCGTCTCGCAGCGGACCACGCCGCACTGTCGCTGCAAAGCGGGCAAAACGTCGATCCCCTCTGCGCCGAGGCTCTTGTGGCGGATGTGAGGATAAGCCCCTTCGGGGGTAGAACCCTTCACCGAGCGCCGGCAGGTGCGATGGGCCGGCCGCTAGCTGTCGACCGTGTAGCCCATCGGCATCAGCACGCTCTTCTGCTGGGTGAAGTGCTCGACGCCTTCCGGTCCGTTCTCCCTGCCGATGCCGGAGTTCTTGTAGCCGCCGAACGGGCAACCGGGATCGAAGGCGTACCAGTTGATTGCGTAGGTCCCGGTGCGGATCTTCTCCGAGATCTCGATGCCGTGCGGCACGTTGGTGGTCCACACGCTGCCGGCCAGGCCGTACACCGAATCGTTGGCGATCTTGATCGCGTCCTCCTCGGTGTCGTAACCGATGATGCTCAGCACCGGCCCGAAGATCTCTTCCTGCGCGATCGTCATCTTGTTGTCGACGTCGGCGAAGACGGTGGGTTGCACGAAGAAGCCGTTGTCCAGCCCCTCGGGACGGCCGCCGCCGCACACCAGCCGGGCGCCCTCCTCGATGCCCTTGGCGATGTAGCCCTCGACCCGGGCGCGCTGCTTCTCCGAGATCAGCGACCCGATCTGGGCGGCCGGGTCTGACGGCGTCCCGACGGGAAGCGCCTGCACGAAAGCGCTTACCGCGTCGACGATTTCCTCGTAACGCGAACGTGGCGCCAGGATGCGGGTCTGGGCCACGCAGGCCTGCCCGGTGTTCATGATCCCGGAGAACACCAACATCGGGACCGCGGCGGCCAGGTCGACGTCCTCGAGGAGGATGGCCGCCGACTTGCCGCCGAGCTCCAGGGTGCACGGCTTGAGCATTTCCGCCGCGCGCCGGCCGATCTCCTTGCCGACGGCGGAACTGCCGGTGAAGGTGAGTAAGTCGACGTCCGGGTTGGACGTCAGCGCCTGGCCGGTCTCAATCCCGCCGGGTACCACTGACAACACGCCTTCGGGCAGGCCGGCCTCGGCGAATACCTCCGCCAAAGCGGTTGCGCTCAAGGGGGTTTCGGCGGCCGGCTTGAGCACCACCGTGCAGCCGGCCAGCAGCGCCGGGCCCAGCTTGTTGACCGCCAGGAACAGCGGCACGTTCCATGCCACGATGGCGCCGACCACGCCGATCGGCTCACGATGGACGATGCTCTGCCCGTAGCCGCCGTTGCGGATCTCTTTCCACTTGACCTCATCGGCCGCCGGGCCGGCGAAGAAGTTCAGCGCACCGATCGAACTCATCCACTGCATCGTTTCGACGGTCATCGGTGGCTGACCGGTCTCGTCGGCGAGCAGCTTGGCGAACAGGTCCTTGCGCTCTTCCAGCAACTTGACCGCGTTGGCGATGACGGCCGCGCGCTCCTTTGGCGGCGTCGAGGGCCAGGGGCCATTGTCGAATGCCGCCCGGGCCGCGGCGACCGCGGCGTCGACGTCGGCAGCCGCCGCCAGCGGCACCTTGCCGACGTACTCACCGGTGGCCGGGCAGTGCACCTCGATCACTTCGGAAGTGGACGGTTCCATCCACTTGCCGCCGATGAAAAGTTTGTCGTATTCGGTCGTGTGGCTGTCGCTCATATGCGCCGCTCCTCCTCATCGCTCCGCTCTGCATCGTCGCCGGCGGTCATGGCGCCACCCTACCCAAGCCGGATGCAAAACAAGAACATGTTTCAGTCAAGTATTTTCGCCGGCTCATTGCGGTTGGAACACCAGCACCAGATTGCTCACCAAGAACTCTCGTAGCAGCGGCACCGATGTCAGCCACCAGGCCCATCGGGGGTGGTAGCGGGGAAATGCCGCTACGACCGCGCCGGTGCTGGCGGCCCAGGTCAGGCCATCGGCAACCGACACCGCGAACAACGACGACCCGTAGTTGTTTTTGGCAGGATGACCGTGTTTGCGGGAGTAGCGCGCGGCGGCGCGGGCACCGCCCAGGTAGTGGGACAGCCCCATCTCGTGACCACCGAACGGGCCTAGCCAGACGGTGTACGACAGCACGGCCAGCCCGCCCGGCTTGGTCACTCGCAGCATCTCGCCACCAAGCTGCCACGGCCGCGGTACGTGTTCGGCGACATTAGACGACAGGCAGATGTCCACCGAGTCATCGGCGAATGGCAGCGCCATGCCCGACGCGCGCACGAATGCGTCCGCTGTGTTGCGGGCCCCGGCGAAAGCGGGGCCCGCCGCATGCATCTCCCTCGGGTCCGGTTCGACGCCGATGTAGCGGACACCGGACTCGGCAAAGGCCGCCGAGAAGTATCCGGGCCCGCCGCCGACGTCGAGCAGCGTGCGGCCAGCCGCGGGCTCGCCGTGCGTGGCCTGCCACAGATCACTCACCATCGCCGCGGTGTCGGCCGCCAGTGCGCCATAGAACCGTGCCGGATCCGACTGCTCGTAACGGAACTCTGACAGCAGCCGCAGCGAGCGCGCCAGTGTTGCCCGGCGAGCGAAGACAACGGTGGCTGCCACCGGCTCACCCTACGGCCGGCATCCACCCGCCCAACGTGAAGCCAGTTTCACGTTGGGCAACCAGCGTGAAGCTGGCGTCACGCTCGCGTTCCGGGCGGTGCGTCCTCAGACGGCTGCGCCATCTGCATCGGCGCCAGGTTAGGCTGACGACTGATGTCTGGTCTGCGCTCGGTACTGCTGCTGTGCTGGCGCGATACCGGGCATCCGCAGGGCGGCGGCAGCGAAGCGTACTTGCAGCGCATTGGCGCGCAGCTGGCCGCATCGGGCATTGCCGTCACGCTGCGCACTGCCCGCTATCCGGGTGCGCCCCGCCGCGAAGTGGTCGACGGGGTCCTGATCAACCGCGCCGGTGGCCGGTACTCGGTGTACGTCTGGGCGTTGCTCGCGATGGCCCTGAACGAATTAGGGGCACGGTTGGGGATCGGTCCGCTGCGGCGCGTGCGGCCCGACGTGGTTGTCGACACGCAGAACGGCTTGCCGTTCCTGGCCCGGCTGGTATATGGCCGGCGGGTGCTGGTGCTGGTGCACCATTGCCACCGCGAACAGTGGCCGGTGGCCGGGCCGGTGCTCGGTCGGCTCGGCTGGTTTGTCGAGTCGAGGTTGTCGCCGCGGGTGAATCGGGGCAATCAGTACGTGACGGTGTCGTTGCCATCGGCCCGCGACCTGGTCACGCTTGGTGTCGACAACGCGCAGATCGCGATAGTGCGCAACGGCCTCGATGAGGCGCCGGCGCAATCGTTGTCCGGCCCGCGCGCGGCCGCGCCGCGAGTGGTTGTGCTGTCGCGGCTGGTACCGCACAAGCGGATCGAAGATGCACTGGAAGCGGTCGCGGCGCTGCGCCCGCGCATACCGGGGCTGCATTTGGACATCGTCGGCGACGGCTGGTGGCGACAGCGGCTCGTCGACCACGCGCAACGGCTCGGCATGTCCGATGCGGTGACTTTCTACGGCCACGTCGACGACGTGACCAAACACCATGTCCTGCAGAGCTCTTGGGTGCACCTGCTGCCCTCTCGCAAGGAGGGATGGGGTCTGGCGGTCGTCGAAGCCGCCCAGCACAAGGTGCCCACCATCGGCTACCGGTCTTCGGGCGGTCTGTCCGACTCGATCGTCGACGGAGTGACCGGGATCTTGGTGGACAATCACGCCGAGCTGGTGGACCGTCTCGAAGAACTGCTGTCCGATCCGGTGCTGCGCGATCAGCTCGGCGCCAAGGCGCAGACGCGCAGCGGCGAGTTCTCCTGGACACAAAGCGCCGACGCGATGCGCAGTGTGCTGGAAGCGGCGCAGACCAGCCGCATCGTCAGCGGCTTGGTCACCGGCGGGGTGTAACGGGGCGCCGCCATGCGGTGACGAGCGCGCCTATGCCACCCACGATCAGCATCACCAGCCACGCCAGGTGCGCGATCACCGTCGCGTTGCGCCGGCCAGCAGACGCACCGGCGGTGTCGCCGCCGACCCGATAAAGAGCAAGCTCGTTGTCACGGTAGACCGGCGTCAGCGCGCTGAGGGTGTGCTCAGCCGCACCCATGTCACCGGCACTGTCCGATTCGACGACCAGCCATCCCACGCCGGCCGGGGCCAAACCAGAAGGATCGGCCCCCGCTAAGAGCAACTCCTGCACCGCCCTGGCGTGATTACCTTCCCCGGGAACGAGTACCCCCGAAATGATCAGGTCGCCAGTCGTCAGCACGTCGGCACGCACCCAGCGGGGCAGCGGATCTAAAACCGGTGCCGGACCCGACCAGGAAAAGCGCCGCATGGTGCCGGCGGGCAACACCGCGACAGCTCTGGGCTGACTGTTGATCGCCGCTGCCACGGCGGCCCACCCGGGCGGGTAGTGCACGGACGACACCTTGCCCCACGCACCCCAGGCGAGGTCGGGCAGCGCCAGGATCAGCGCCAGGCAGCAGACCAGCGCCGGAGCTATGGGCCCACGGGGCCCCAGAGGTTTTAGCCACCGGCGCAGCGTCACCACCGCGCCCGCGCCCGCCAGCGTGTATCCCGGCACCGCCAGCGCCACCCACTTCTGCCCGTCGCGCAGCACACCGAAGCCGGGCGCGGCGTCGACCACCGCGCGCAACACGTGCAGACCCGGGCCGGTTGCCAGCGCGGCCGGCACCGCCACGGACACCGCCGCCAGCGCCAGCAGCGGCACCACTGCCGGACGGCGAGCAACCGTCGGTAGACCCGCGACCACCACACCCAGCAGCACCACGGCCGACGCCACCGCGAAAAGCGTGGCCCGCGAACTCGGCACGGCCTCGCCGTTCCAGATTCCGCCGAGGCTGGCCAGGCTGGCGAGCGTCCCCAGACCGGGCTCGGCGCGTGGCGCGAACGCGGTAACCCCGAGCGTGTTCGCCGCCGTGTGGGCGGTCAACGACGAGCCCATCGCCGATGCGGTCAGCCAGGGCAGGGCCGCCACCAGCGCAGCGCCTAGCGTAGCTGCGGCGCACAACGAGCGGGGCCTGGGCCCTTCCGGGCCCTCGACCGGGACGGCCACGCACACCAGCGCCACCGTCGCGGCGAGCAGCAGGCCGGTCGGGGTCAGTCCGGCCAGCGCGATCCAAAAGGCCAGCCAGAAGAACCCGAACCAGCCAATAGCGGTCGCTGTCCGCAGCGTCAGCATCGCCGTCGCAACCCAGGGCAGGCAGCCGTAGCCGACCAGCAGGCTCCAATGACCTTGGAGCAGCCGTTCGGCGACATAGGGATTCCAGATCGCCAGCGTGATCGCGACGAACTGGCCAGCCGCACCTGCGCACGGCAGTACCGTCGCGGCCAGTCGCGCCGCACCCCATCCCGCAAGCCACAGCCCCGCGACGAGCAGCGCCTTCACCACGATGCCGCCGTCGACCAGGTGTGAGGCCAGCGCGACGGCGAAATCTTGCGGCGTCGCCCGCGGCGCCGACGTCAACCCCAGCGCGCTATCGGACAGATACGACCGTGGCGTAGATACGGCGTCGCGCAGCAGCAAGTACCCGGACTTCAGCAGCGGCCCAACCACCAGCAGCGCCAGGACCAACGCGTACCCGGGCCGGGTCCAGCGCACAGTTAGCGCATCCGAGGCGGGCTATTCCGGTTCGGGTGGCCCGGATGGATTGGGGTCGGGTGGCCCCGAATCGGCTGGTTCCTCCGAAGCCGGATGGGGTGGATCTGAGGCGGGTGGACTCGGATCCTGACGCAGATCGGGGCGCTGAGTGGGCAGCTTCTCGGTCTCGGCTTCAGCGCCGGGCACTTGTTCTTCGAGCCCGTTGCGGCCGAAGAAGTCCCGGTCGACCCGGTCCAAGCCGGGGTCGGTCAGCGCGCTCTCGGTCCGCAGGCTGAACGAGGCGAGTACTCCGCCGCCGACCAGCGCGATCAAGCCGACCGCGGTGAACGTGATCGGCAGTACCCGCGACCACAGCGCCAGCCGGTCACGCTCATCACGGGCCGCGTTGACCTGGGATTCGACGGTGTCTTCGTTCGAGGTGACTTTGTAGTCGGCCAGGGTCACCTCCGGCTTGAGCGGATCGCGGGCGAAGTAGTGGTTGGCGTGCTCGGTTTCCTTGACGATGGTGCCCGACATCGGGTCCACCCAGAAGGTCCGCTGCGCTGCGTAGTAGCGGGTCATGGTTATCTGCTCTCCCGGATCGCCGGGCACGCCCCACATCGCCGCGGATGTGGTGACCTTGCCGTCCTCGTTGCCCGCGTACAGCGACGGGTACACGACGGGAGCCACCAGCTTGCCGTCGGTGTTGTAGCCGACGTTCTGCGTGAAGCGGTACGTGGTCAAACCGTTGACGTCTTCTTGAGTGTCGTAGTTGACGTCAAACGGCTTCTGCGCGATCGGGTCGAAATAGGGATACGTCTTCTTCTCGGTGTGGAACGGGAATCGGTAGGACAGCCCGTCGTGCCGCAGCGGCATCGCGGTGGGCGGGTTCTCGTCGTTGAAGGCGCGCGGCTTCTGGACCGAGCCGCCGGTGTGGGTGTCATCGGACACGGCCATCGCCGTCTTGCGGTTGAGGGTGACGGTGTCGACGATCGCCAGCAGCAGTCCGCTGTCTTTCTGCTTGTCGGTGCGCCGGACCGAGGTTCCGACCTGCAGCGTGACCACGTCGGCGTTGGCTGGGGACTCGACAGTGATCTGCTGCTGGGACACGAGCGGCACGTTCTGGTTGACGACGACGTGATCACCGGATAGAGATGCCGAGTCGATTGCGGTTCCGTTGCCGTCGCTGATCAACGTGGTGTCGATATTGAGCGGGATTTTGGTGATCCTGCTGGTGGTATAGGTCGACAACAGCAGCGCGGCGATCAGCAGGGCGGCTCCAAGTCCGATGATCCCGCATGCGGCGAACCGCAACATGACTGCTCGGTTCACGTTGCTGTGCCCTCCTACTGGTCTCTCGCCTTCGTCAGCCGCGACCCGCCCAGACCCGAGTAAGCAGCGAGGCAAACCCGTTCGACCCTAACAGCAGAAGCTAAGGCCTCGGATTACGAATCTATTGCTGGTGCGGCCAGGTCATTCGGGTGTACCCGTTCGTCCGGCAACGCATCACAGGCAGACTGTGATCGTGACCGATGGCCAGCAGGTGGGAGGGATCCGCAGCTTCCTGCCCGCCGTGGAGGGGATGCGCGCATGCGCGGCCATGGGCGTGGTCGTTACGCATGTCGCTTTCCAGACCGGACACTCCAGCGGTGTCAGCGGCCGGCTCTTCGGCCGCTTCGATCTTGCCGTGGCAGTGTTCTTCGCGTTGTCGGGATTCCTGCTGTGGCGCGGGCATGCCGCAGCGGCAAGGGATCTGGGATTGCGCCCGCGCACCGGCCACTACCTGCGGTCCAGGGTGGTCCGCATCATGCCGGCCTATATGGTGGCGGTCGTCGTGATCCTGTCCTTGCTGCCCGACGCGGATCACGCCAGCCTGACCGTGTGGTTGGCCAACCTGACGCTCACCCAGATCTACGTGCCGCTCACCCTGACCGGTGGGCTGACCCAGATGTGGAGTCTGTCCGTCGAGGTCAGCTTTTACCTGGCGTTGCCGATTCTCGCGTTGCTGGCCCGCCGTCTGCCGGTCCGGGCACGGGTGCCGGCGATCGCCGCCCTGGCGGTCCTCAGCTGGGCGTGGGGCTGGCTGCCGATGCACACCGATTCCGGCATCAACCCGCTGAACTGGCCCCCGGCGTTTTTCTCCTGGTTCGCCGCCGGCATGTTGCTGGCCGAGTGGGCGCACAGCGGGATCGGGTGGCCGCACCGATTGGCGCGCCGCCGCGTGCTGATGGCCGTCGTCGCGGTGCTGGCCTACTTGGTGGCGGCGTCGCCGCTGGCGGGTCCGGAGGGCCTGGTTCCGGGCACCGCCACACAGTTCGCAATCAAGACGGCGATGGGCGCCCTGGTGGCGTTCGCACTAGTCGCGCCGTTGGTGCTGGACCGGCTGGACACCCCACACCGGGTGCTGGGCACTACCGGGATGGTGACGCTGGGGCGTTGGTCCTACGGCCTGTTCGTGTGGCACTTGGCCGCGTTGGCCATGGTGTTCCCGGTGCTCGGGACGTTCCCGTTCACCGGCCGGATGGCAGAAGTGTTGGTGTTGACCCTGATCTTCGGTTTCGCGATCGCGGCCGTCAGCTACGCCCTGGTCGAGTCGCCGTGCCGGGACGCGCTGCGCCGCTGGGAGAAGCGCAGGAAGCCCGCCGAAACACTCCAGGTCATAGATGCTGAGGCGGACGCAATCGCGCCATGATCTCGGACCGGACCGCCGACCGGCGGGCCTTGCCGGCGTCGTCGCGCAGGGGACCGTCGACGAATTCGATGGTGTGCGGCACCTTGTACGCCGCGATGTGTCCGCGCAGGAACTCCTGCACGCCGGCGGCGTCCAGCCCGGAATCCTCAGCCGTGTGCACCAGCGCGTAGGGCACCTGACCCAGATCACCGGAGTTCGGGTCGGGGACACCGACGACGAGGCAGGACAACACGCCCGGGTGCGCCGATAAAGCGTTCTCGATCTCGGCGGGATAAACGTTGCGGCCGCCGACGGTGAACATGTCAACCCGGCGGTCCGACAGATAGAGAAACCCGTCAGCGTCGAAATAGCCCAGATCGCCCAGCGAGTCCCAGCCGTCTCGGGACTTCGCCGTGGCGCCGACGTACCGATAGGTGGGCGCGCTGCCTGGGGCCGGCCGCATATAAATCTCGCCGACCACGCCGGGCGGGCAGGGATTGCCGTCGTCGTCGAGCACCTTCATCTCCCCGGCGACCACCACGCCGACCGAGCCGCGGTGGGTCAGCCACTGGTCCCCGGAGATAAAGGTGAGCGCTTGTAATTCGGTGCCGCCGTAGAGCTCCCAGACGGCTTCGGGACCCAGCAGGTCGATCCACGCCTGCTTGATGGCGGGCGGGCACGGCGCCCCCAGATGCCAGAACCGTCGAATCGACGAGAGGTCGTAGGAGCCGGGGTCGGCGTGGTAGACCGGCAGCACCCGCTGCATGATCGTCGGCACCGTCGTCAGGAAGGTGACGCGATGGTCGGCGATCAGCCGGAGGAACTGCTGCGGGTCGAACCGGCTCATCAGCACCAGATGATGGCGCATCAGCAAAGCGATCGTCGCGGTGGTGAAGCCGGTGTTGTGGGACAGCGGCACCGGCAGGAGGGTGGTGTCGCCCTCTTGCGCGCCGAGTGGGTAGCCGATGGCGGCCGGTATCCGGCTGTCGCCGCCGGATTCGATGAGCTTGGGCCGCCCGGTGCTGCCGCCAGACCCCATCGCTTTCCACACCGGCGACACCGCTTCGGGTAATGCGGCGTCAGACAACGCTGGGTCGGGCGTGAAACCGGCTGGCACACTCGGTATTTCCAAGTGCTCGCGGCCCACCAGCAAGGCGGGTGGCCGCAAGTCCAGCAGGCCCTGCAACTCGGCGTCCGGCAACCGTGCGGACAGCGGCTGGGGCACCGCGCCCAGCTTCCAGCACGCGACCGCGGCCTGAATCCACTCGACAGAGTTGGGCAGCACCACGGTCACGTAGTCGCCGACGCCGACGCCGCGCTCGGCGTAGGCCTGGGCCAACCGGTTCGTCGACCGGTCGAGTTCGGCGCGGGTAAGGGTCTGCCCATCGCAAGTGACCGCGGGCTCGTCGGGAGCGAGTTCGGCCGCCGCCGAAATCTGGGTACCGATCGGCGGGACCGGCTCACTCATAAGCGCCCTGTCGCTCGAAGATGCGGCGCGGATTGTCGACCAGCATGGTGTGCAACTGCTCGTCGGTGACGCCGCGCTGCTTGAGCGCGGGAATCACGTCGTTGTGGATATGCAGGTAATGCCAATTCGGCATGACCTGCGGCACCAACTCTTCGGGAAGCGCGTCGAAATAGCAGTTGGCGTCGTGCGAGAGCACCATCTTGTCGGCGTGCCCGCGCTCGCACATCTGCGCCACGATGTTCACCCGCTCCTCGAATGGCGAGATCACGTCGATGCCGAACCGGTCCATCCCCAGATAGGAGCCGCCGGCGATGAGCTCCTCGAGGTAGCCGACGTCGGTGCTGTCGCCGGAATGGCCGATGACCACCCGGCTCAGGTCGACACCTTCCTCGGCGAAGATGCGTTGCTGCTCGAGCCCGCGACGCAGCCCGGCGTGGGTGTGCGTGGAGATCGGCACCCCGGTGCGCTTGTGCGCCTGGGCGACGGCGCGCAGCACCCGCTCGACACCGGGGGTGACGCCGGGCGCGTCGGTGGCGCACTTGAGGATTCCGGCCTTGATGCCGGTATCGGCGATGCCTTGTTCGATGTCGCGCACGAACATGTCGGTCATGATCTCCGGGCCGCCCAGTTCGCCGCCGGGACCGAGGTAGTGGAAGTAGAACGGTACGTCGTTGTAGGTGTAAAGCCCTGTCGCGACAACGATATTGAGCTCGGTGGCCGCCGCGACGCGGGCGATGCGCGGGATGTAGCGGCCCAGCCCGATGACGGTGAGGTCGACGATGGTGTCCACGCCGCGGGACTTCAGCTCGCCCAACCGGGTGATGGCGTCAGCCACCCGCTGTTCCTCGTCACCCCAGGCTTCGGGATAGTTCTGCGCGATCTCGGTCGTCATGATGAACACGTGCTCATGCATGAGCGTCACGCCTAGATCGGCGGTATCGATGGGGCCGCGAGCGGTATTGACTTCTGACACGGCACTGATGCTAAGGCGCTTCGGCGCCTGACCAACAGTGGCGTTTTATTCCGGTGCGCCACGACGGCTGCGTCATTGCAGTACCGTCACCCTCGTCTTGGTCCCGAACCCTGGGAGTCACCTCATGTTGCTCAATCCCAACCACTTGCAACGCCACTACCCAGACCGTCGCTCGGGGGAGATCATGGCTGCGACGGTGGACTTTTTCGAATCGCGGGGAAAAGCGCGGTTGAAGTCCGACGACCACGACCGGGTCTGGTACTCCGACTTCCTGGACCATGTCGGACGGGAACGCATTTTCGCATCCCTGCTGACCCCGGCCGAATACGGCGCCTCGGATGGGGGGGACTGCCGCTGGGACACCTACCGGATCAGCGAGTTTGCCGAGATCGCCGGTTTTTATGGGCTGAGTTACTGGTACCCCTTCCAGGTCACCGCCTTGGGCCTGGGCCCGATCTGGATGAGCGACAACGAGGAAGCCAAGCGCAAGGCCGCCGCGCAGCTGGAGGCTGGTGAGGTGTTCGCGTTCGGACTGTCCGAGCAGACCCATGGCGCCGACGTCTACCAGACCGACATGATCCTTACGCCCTCGGCCGGCGGGGGCTGGATCGCCAACGGGGAGAAGTACTACATCGGCAACGCCAACGTGGCCCGGATGGTGTCGACCTTCGGCAAGATCGCCGGAACCGACGAGTACGTGTTCTTCGCCGCCGACTCCCAGCACGATCGATACGACCTGATCAAGAACGTGGTGAACTCGCAAAACTACGTCGCCAATTTCGCGCTGCGCGACTATCCGGTGACCGAGGCCGACATGTTGCACCGCGGCCCCGAGGCCTTTCACGCCGCCCTCAACACCGTCAATGTCTGCAAATACAACCTGGGTTGGGGTGCCATCGGCATGTGCACCCACGCTATGTACGAGGCGGTCACCCATGCGTCCAACCGCTACCTGTACGGGACCGTCGTCACCGACTTCACCCATGTGCGGCGGCTGCTCGCCGACGCCTACGTGCGGCTGGCCGCGATGAAGCTGGTCGCCACTCGGGCCTGCGACTACATGCGCAGCGCGTCGGCGGCCGACCGTCGCTACCTGCTCTACAGCCCGCTCACCAAGGCAAAAATCACCGGTGAAGGCGAGCGGGTGGTCATCGCCTTGTGGGATGTCATCGCCGCCAAAGGGGTGGAGAAGGACACCTTCTTCGAGGCCGTGACCCGCGAGATCGGCCTGCTGCCCCGGCTGGAAGGCACCGTGCACATCAACATCGGGTTGCTCGGCAAGTTCATGCCCAATTTCCTTTTCGCCCCCAACAGCGACCTGCCCCTGATCGGCCGCCGCGACGACGCGTCCGACGACACGTTCCTGTTTGCGCAGGGACCGACCGGGGGCCTGGGCAAGGTGCGTTTCCACGATTGGCGCGTGCCGTTTGAGCGCTTCGGCCATCTGCCCAACGTCGCGCTGCTGCGCACACAGATCGACGTACTCGCCGAGATGCTGGCCAGCGCGACCCCCGACGCGGCGCAGCAGAAGGACATCGACTTCGCCTTCGCCGTCGGCCAGCTGTTCGCGACGGTGCCCTATGCCCAGCTCATCCTTGAGGAGGCCGAGTTGTCTGGCGTGGATGCGGCGTTGATCGACGAGATCTTCGCCGTGTTGGTCAGGGACTTCAATAGTTACGCCGCGGAGCTGAACGACAAGCCAGCAACGACGGACAAACAGGCCCGCTTCGCGATGCGGATGATCCGCCGCCCGGTGCACGACCCCGCGCGCTACGACCAGATCTGGAAGGAACACGTCCTGCCGCTCAACGGCGCCTACCAGATGCGCCCGTAAGCTGCGCTTCCCGGGGGTGAAGCTGCGCTCACGCTCGTGCTCCTGCGTGAAGCTGTGCTCACGTTCGCCGTGGTGCCAAAACTGCCACCCCTTGACTGTGAGGTGCCTCACAGTAAGATGACCAGTGGTCATCGACGCTAGGAGGCCGCATTGCCGACGGTGACTTGGGCGCGCGTCGACCCTGCTCGTCGCGCAGCGGTAATAGAAGCCGCAGAGTCGGAGTTCGGGGCGCACGGATTTTCCGGAGGCAGCCTGAACGTCATCGCCCGGCGTGCCGGAGTCGCCAAGGGCAGCCTGTTCCAGTATTTCGCCGACAAGCGCGATCTGTACGCGTTCATCGCCGACATCGGCAGCCAGCGGGTGCGCTCGTACATGGAGGACCTGATCCGCGAGCTCGGCCCGAGCCGGCCGTTCTTCGAATTTCTCACCGATCTGCTCGACGCCTGGGTGGCCTACTTCGCCGAACATCCACGGGAACGTGCCCTGCATGCCGCGGCAACATTGGAAGTCGACACCGATGCCCGCATCAGCGTGCGCAGCGTCATTCACCGCCACTACCTGGAGGTGTTACGTCCGCTCGTGCGCGACGCGCAGGCGCGGGGCGACCTGCGTGCCGATTCCGACACCGACGCACTGTTGTCGCTGTTGCTGCTCATCTTCCCGCACCTGGCACTGGCCCCCTACATGCGCGGTTTGGATCCGATCCTCGGGCTCGACGAGCCCACACCGGAGCAGCCGACACTGGCCGTGCGCCGGCTGGTCGCGGTGCTGGCGGCCGCATTCGCCGCCCAGAAGCCTAGCCATCAACCCAGCCCCGAAATGATCTGAGGAGGTCAACACCATGACACGCACACATATGGGATCACTCGTTGCAGGCGGTCTCAACTGGGACAGCCTGCCGCTAAAGCTGTTCGCGGGGGGTAATGCGAAGTTCTGGAATCCGGCCGATATCGACTTCTCCCGCGACCGGGAGGATTGGGAGTCGCTGACGGACGGCGAACGCGACATCGCCACTCGGCTGTGCGCGGAGTTTATTGCCGGCGAGGAAGCGGTCACCGAGGACATCCAGCCGTTCATGGCCGCGATGCGGGCCGAGGGGCGGCTCGGTGACGAGATGTATCTGACCCAGTTCGCGTTCGAGGAAGCCAAACACACGCAGGTGTTTCGCCTGTGGCTGGACGCCGTCGGGGTCACCGACGATCTGCGCGGTTACTTCGATGGGCTGCCGGCGTACCGGCAAATGTTCTACGAGGAGCTCCCGGAATCACTCGGCGCTTTAGCGACGGATGCCTCACCGGCCGCCCAGATTCGGGCGTCGGTGACGTATAACCACATCGTCGAGGGCATGATGGCGCTGACGGGATACTATGCCTGGCACAAGATTTGCGTTGCGCGCGGAATTCTTCCCGGCATGCAGGAACTGGTCCAGCGCATCGGTGACGACGAGCGGCGCCATATGGCGTGGGGCACCTTCACCTGCCGGCGCCACGTCGCCACCGACGATGCCAACTGGAACGTGTTCGAATCGCGAATGAACGAGCTGATCCCGTTGGCATTGACCAACACCAACGAGTTCTTTGCCCCGTACGGCGACAACATCCCCTTCGACCTGACCATCGACGAGTTCATGCAGTACGCCGCCGACAAGGGGATGCGACGGTTCGGGACGATCAACAGCGCCCGCGGGCGGCCGGTGGGGGAGATCGACCTCGACTACTCGCCGGTGCAGCTGGAGGACGACTTCGCCGACGAGGACGAGCGGGCCCTGGCAGCAGCCTCGGCTTAACCGGGCGTTAGGCGATCCAGACGGTCTTGGCGTTGCAGAACTCGCGGATCCCGTGCCCCGCGAGCTCGCGACCGTAGCCGGAGCGCTTGACGCCGCCGAACGGCAGTTCCGGGTAGGACACCGTCATCCCGTTGATGAAGACCTGACCGGCCTCGATGTCGTCGACGAAACGCTGTTGCTCGGCCCCATCCCGGGTCCAGGCGTTGGAGCCCAGCCCGAAGGTGGTGGCGTTGGCGATCTCGATGGCCTCGTCGATGCTTTCGGCCCGGTACACCGAGGCGACCGGACCGAAGACCTCCTCGGTGTAAAGCGCCATGTCCTTGGTGATGTCGCTGACGACCGTCGGCGGGTAGAACCACCCTGGCCGGTCGGGACGTTTGCCGCCGCAACGGATCACCGCGCCGGCGGCGGCGGCATCGTCGACCTGCTTCTCGACTTCGTCGCGACCAGACTCGGTGGCCAGCGGACCGACGTCGGTGTTCGGGTCGGTCGGGTCGCCGACCTGCAGCCCCTCCATCCGCGCGACGAACTTCTCCAGGAAGGCGTCGTAAATGTCGGCATGGACGATGAACCGCTTGGCGGCGATGCAGGATTGGCCGTTGTTCTGTACCCGGCCGGTGACCGCGGTCTTGACCGCGGCGTCCAGGTCCGCGGACGGCATCACGATGAACGGGTCGCTGCCACCTAGCTCCAACACCGTGGGTTTGATCTCGTCGCCGGCGATGGCGCCGACCGATTGGCCGGCCGGTTCGCTGCCGGTAAGGGTGGCTGCCGCGACCCGGGGATCGCGCAGGATTTTCTCGACGGCGCTCGAGGGAACGAGCAACGTCTGGAAGCAGCCGTCCGGGAAGCCACCGCGGGCAATGACGTCGGCGAGGTACAAGGCGCATTGCGGCACGTTCGACGCGTGCTTGAGGATGCCGACGTTACCGGCCATCAGCGCCGGTGCGGCGAACCGCACGGCCTGCCAGAGCGGAAAGTTCCACGGCATGACGGCCAGGATTACCCCGAGCGGTTGGTACCGGGTGTACGCCTTGGACGCGTTGACTGTCGCGGCCTCGGCCGGCTCGTCGGCGAGCAGTTTCTCGGCGTTCTCCGCGTAGTAGCGAAAACCCTTGGCGCACTTGAGCGCCTCGGCCTTGGCTGAGGCCAGGGTCTTACCCATTTCGAGGGTCATCATGGCGGCGGTCTGGTCGGCCTCGGCCTCCAACAGGTCGGCGGTGGCGTTCGCCCACTGGGCGCGCTGGGCGAAGGTGGTGGAGTGGCGGTAGTCGAGGAACCGCGCGTGAGCACGGGCTATGGCCGCGTCCACCTCCTCGTCGGTTGCCGGGGTGAAGGTTTTGACTGTCTCGCCGGTGGCCGGGTTGATCGTGGCGATGGGCACGCTGACATCCTTCGTTTGTGTTCGGGTAGCTCTCGGTAGTTGTTGAAACCGTCCGGTGTCCAGCCTGCCACTATCGTGGCCACAGGGAGGTGCCAGATGAGTAAAGCCGCTCAGCTGATGGTCAAGTGCCTGGAAAACGAGGGGGTTTCCGTCGTCTTCGGGTTGCCCGGCGAGGAAAACATCCGCTTCGTGCAGGCGTTGGCTTCGTCGGACATCCGCTATGTGCTGACGCGGCACGAGCAGGCCGCGGCCTTCATGGCCGAGATGTACGGGCGCGTTACCGGTCGGGCGGCGGTGGTGTCGACGACCTTGGGGCCGGGCGCGATCAACATGCAACTCGGCGTTGCCGACGCCACCACCAACAGCACACCGATGGTTGCAATCTCCGCGCAGGTGGGTCAGGACCGGGAGTTCAAAGAGTCGCACCAGTACGTTGACCTGGTGTCGATGTTCGCTCCCATCACCCGGTGGGCCGCCGGCATCCCGACCGCGCACGCCATACCGGAGATGTTCCGCAAAGCATTCAAGGTCGCCGAGACCGAACGCCCGGCCGCGGTCTACCTGGCCGTGCCTGAGCACATCGACGCCGACGAAACCGACTACGATCTGACGCCGTTGCCGCGCAACGTTGTCCGCGCCGATGCGCCGGCACCCGGTCAGGTGGAACGCGCGGTCGACATCCTGCGCAAGGCGAAGCGACCGGTGGTGCTGGCCGGGCATGGCGCTGCCCGCGGAGACGCGACAGCGGCCCTGATCCGGTTCTCCGACGAATTCGGTATCCCCGTGGCAAATACCTTCCACGGCAAGGGCGTGATGCCCGACGATCATCCCAACAGCATCGGGACCATCGGGTTCATGCGGCATGACTACGTCAACTTCGGGTTCGACAATGCTGACGTGGTCTTCGCCGTCGGCTACGAGTTGCAGGAATTCGACCCGGTCCGGATCAACCCGCAGGCCGACAAGAAGATCATCCACGTTCACCGCTTCCCGGCCGAGGTCGACATGCACTATTCGGTCGACGTCGGGATCATCGGCGACATCAGTGCCTCGCTCAATGCGCTCACGGACGCGCTCGCCGGCCACGCCTTCGGAGCCGGGCCCGACGTCCCCGGCTCCGGACTGCTGGCCGAAGAGTTCACTCGGGGCCAACAGGATTCGCGGTATCCGTTGGCGCCCGCGCGGTTGGTCGCCGATACCCGCGCCGCGCTGGGCCGCAGCGACGTGGTCCTGGTCGACACCGGTGCCACCAAGATGTGGATGGCGCGGCTCTACCCGACGTACGAGCGGAACACCTGCTTGGTCTCAAACGGCTTGTCCACTATGGCTTTTGCACTACCGGGAGCGCTTGGTGTCAAGCTGGCACGGCCGGAGTCGAAGGTGCTGGCCGTCGTCGGGGACGGCGCGTTCATGATGAACTCGCAAGAGATCGAGACCGCCGTTCGCGAGCGGATACCGCTGGTGGTGCTGATTTGGGAGGACGGCGGTTACGGCCTCATCGAATGGAAGATGGATCTCGAGCTCGGCGAGCATTACTACGTGAAGTTCGGCAACCCCGATGTGGTGACCTACGCGGAAAGCTTCGGCGCCAAGGGATATCGGATCAACCGCGCCGAAGAACTGCTGCCGACGCTGAAGGCCGCGCTCGACGACGACGGTGTCTCGCTGATTTGCTGCCCGGTCGACTACTCGGAGAATCTGCGGTTGACCGATCGCCTCGGTGAGCTGGACGAGACGCTTTAAACCACTTGCGCCACAGTTGTTTCAATGATTTCTGTGCGGCGTTTTTTTCGGTGGCCTTGGTTAGTTCGGCGGTGCGAGTTTCAGTGGGGTGGTCGATCTTGAGGCGACGCACCGCTGTGAGCGGGTGCGTCGGCGGTTGCCGGCCGTGGAGCATCCGCTGATCAATTCCCTTGCCCGCCAGGCCACCGGCGACTTAGTGACCCGGCGATGAGGTGCCTGGCTGACGCGCCTTGCGGAGCGCCAGGATCGTGAGCCAGGCGAAACCGACGGCCAAGCAAAGCCGCTGCATCAGGCCGACGATCGGCAGGAATGCCGGATTCTGGGCGGCGCCGAGCGCGGCCAGTACGAACAGCGCCACGAACGCGACAGCCGTCGCGACGCAGTACCCCGCGAACCCACCGCTGCCCTCGCGAGTGAACTGGCGTGCCGCCACGAGACAGGCGATCGGCAACCCGAAAAAGAACAGCGAGGAGAACGCACCATGCAGCGTCCCCGAGGTTGTGGCGACCGGCGACAGCGGCGTTCCCGGCGGGTAGCCGTTGAACGGGTCGCACGTGAACACGCCCGCGCCGATCAGCCCGACGCCGATCAGCCCGACGAGGATCGGCAGCAACAGCCCGTTGCCGCGCTGCTGCAGCCCGAGCGCGAATGCCAGCACCAGGAGGCCCGTGACCAGGAAATTCGCCATCTGCGTCCACCCCATACTCCCGATCGACAGCGAACTCACCGGCTGGCGCATGGGGCTGTAGTCGGGCCGCAGCGCCCCCCCAATCAGGAAAACCACCACGAACAGCGGCCCCGCGACGATCCCGCACGTGAGCAGCCCTCGCTGACACGCAGCCGTTGTCATGAGCGGAAACTAGCATGCGCCGCCACGAAGACCGAACGGCTGCGGCCAGCGCCGCCGCCGCACGAGCAGCCGTCGGCCCCTCGATGCCAGGCGCTGAGCGCCCCGCTGAGCCACGATCTCCTCCTGGCTGGTATTCCCCCCTACCCGCCAAGGGGTTTCAGCGGCTCTCAGAGACTGTCGGATTTCCCGACAAGCTGCGCCGCGCGGAACCCAGCGAAAGTCACTTATGACCGACGGCAGGTACTTTGGCCACTGCGAAGTCCATCATGTCACCGACTACGCCGCATGCCGCACCACCGACGTCAACCAACTCACCTTCGGCTGCGGACCCCAACACCACATCGTCCAGCCCGGCGGCTGGAGCACCCGCAAAAACACCACCGGTGACACCGAATGGATCCCGCCGCCGCAATTAGACCGCGGCCAACCCCGCACCCACACCTTCCACCACCCCGAAAAGCTCCTACGTGACGCGGACGATGACGACGAGTGGTAGCAGCCTTGGCACCGCTTCCGCGCTAGCTGTTGTGCTGTGACGTGGCCGTCAGCGCCATGGGCGGGACGTAGCGACCGATCAGCGTGCGATGCCACCACGCCCGATCACGCCGCAGCTCGGCGGCCGTGGTGAAGCGGTATTGGTAGAGCTGCGCGCGCACATACCGCGGCGGCGATTCCGGGAAGGGATTGTGCCGCAACAAGCGCAGTGTCGGCCGATCGTTGCGCAGTAGCCGCTGGAGAAACGGGATCAGCCATTGTTGTGCGTAACCCGGCGAGATGGCGGCGAACCACATCAGCCAGTCCAGGCGCAGATGATAGGGGGCCCATTGGCGTGGCAGCCGTCGCACTGCACCGGGCTTGCCCCTGAATCCGTATTCCTTCCAAACCGTCTGCTCGGTGATGGTGGTTTCCTGGGTGCCTTCGATCACCACCTCGCGGCGGATGCGACCGATGCTGCCGAAGGCTCCGTAGGTGTTCACAAGGTGAAAGGAATTGAACGACATGTTCATTCGCTGACGAGAGGACAGCATGTTGCGCACCGGCCAGTAGCTCATGAACAGCACCGCCACCGCGAATGCGACGACCAGGCCGGCGAACCATAGCGGCGGCACCGACACCGCCGGATGGGCGGGTAGCGGAAGGAGTGTCGACACCGATGAGTCGTCGATGGCACTGCACGCCAGCAGGATGGTCACCCAATTGAGCCAGGCGAAGTTGCCCGACGCCACCAGCCACAGCTGAGTAACCACGATGATCGCCGCCGCCACGCTCGCTACCGGCTGGGGAGCGAACAATCCGAAAGGCACGATCAGCTGCGAGAAATGGTTGCCCGCCACCTCAATCCGGTGCAGCGGCTTGGGCAGGTGGTGGAAGAACCAGCTCAACGGCCCCGGCATCGGCTGTGTCTCATGGTGATAGTACAAACACGTCAGATCGCGCCAGCACTCGTCGCCGCGCATCTTGATCAGCCCGGCACCGAACTCGACGCGGAACAGCAGCAACCGCGCCATCCACAACGTCAGCACTGGAGGTGCCACTCTGTCATTGCCGAGAAAGATCATCAGGAATCCGGTTTCCAGCAACAACGACTCCCAGCCGAACGCGTACCAGGTCTGCCCGACGTTGACGATTGAAAGGTAAAGCACCCACAGCGTCAGCCACATCAGCATCGCTGCCCAGAGCGGCACCAGATCAGCCGCACCGGCGACGATAGCCGCCGACAGTGCAGCCCCGAACCAGGTGACCGCCGAAAACAGCCGATCGGAATAGCGCAGATGAAAGATGCTCGGAGTACTCCAAAACGACTGTCCAGCCAAAAATCGCGGAACCGGCAGCATTCCGTGCTCTCCGATGAGCGCCCGGAACTGTGCGGCGGCCGCGACGAACGCAATCAGGTAGATGGCCGCGGCGCCGCGCTCGAGCACCAGCCTGCCCAGCCAATACTCGGGTGCGGAAAACCAGCCCATGGCCGTAACTCCTCGGACGGTGGCGGTTACACCAACCGGCATATCCAGTCAACCAGCCGGTAAACCGGAAGCCAACACCTGAACGGCTATTCGTCGCCGAGCCTGCGCGCCCGCTCCGGCATGGTCACCACCGACACGGCAAGCACAGCGAGCGAAATCAGCGCCAGCAGCTGCACATTGGCGGAATGGCCAGCGTAACCGTCGACCGACCGCCAGGGATGGCGCGATAATGCCGCCCCGGCCAGAATCAGCCCGCCTGCGCTCAGCACGACCGTTAACCCGTCGCAACGCCGACGGCGCAGCGCATATCGCAGGCCCAGGGCGGCGCCGATCACGACGACCCCGGCCACGCCGGCGATCACCGCCCCGGCTGCCAGCACCGCAACCGCCGCCCATGCCCCGGGCGTCCATGGTTGTGCGGGTGCGTCTTCGGGTCGCCTTCTGCGTGTGCGCCACAACGCGAGAATGGCTAACAGCGGCAGCAACGCCAGCCCCACCGCCAGGCCCGCCCGGTACAGCGAGTTGGAGGCGAAGGTCAGCGTGATGGTGCCGGGGTTCCCCGCCGGCACCACCCAGCCCTGCTGCCACCCGTTGACAGCGACCGGCGTCAATCGGGTCCCGGCGCTGGTGCGCGCCACCCAGCCGGGGTTGATGCTTTCCGGGATGACCAGCACCCGGGAGGTGGCCGACGGAGGAGCCTGCACTTCGCGGCGGCCGGGACCCCACGCCCGCCATGCCGGGGTGGCGACGGGAACGCGCGCGGCGCCGGGCAGTTCGGCGGCAGCCGGCGTTGACAGCTGGGCTCCGTCCACCACGAACTGAGCCCCCGGGCTGATCAACAGCTCCTGTTGGCCCGCCGGCAGCGCGATCGGGTCGCGTTCGCACGGCACCGCCGGAACGGGTTGGCCGTCCAGCAGTGCGCCGGCAGTGGTGTGGATCGAGGTGTGCACGAACCGGCCAGCGATCGCGATGATCGGGCCGTGGTCGCAGTCCACGGTGATCTCACGGATGCGATTGCGGCTGGCGTCGGCGGGCGCGATCGGGTTGCCATCGGCACCGAGCACGACTACTTCGGCCAGCCCCGGCGGCTTGAGCTGATCGAAGCCCAGGGCGTTGCGGTCGATGACGTCTTGCCAGCCCAGCAGGCTGATGCTGACGGTGTCGGTCACCCGGGGTTTCAGCGATAGGGTCAGTGGCCGGCGCACCCCCTGGACCCGTGGGTCGCCCGCGTTCAATTCCCCGACTTGCGGGCCGTCGCCGAGGTTGACCGCCACCATCGTCGGCTGCGCCGGCAATGCCGACCGGCTGGGTACCACTCGCAGGCCGGAGACCTCGGTGGGCCGCGGCAGGGTGAGGGTCAACGTGGGTGGCGTCTTGTGTTGCACCACCCGCTGCGGCGCGGTCCATGCGGTGGCCGGGTCGCCGTCGGTGGCCGCGTATGCCGAGCCGAGGACGTCCACCGGGTCGGAATCACCTCGGGCCCGGGTGGTATTCGGCTCGGCGATCAGATCGGCCAGGTTGGGGCCCTGTCGTGGCCGCACCCACACCATCGGGGTCACCGACATCGGAGCCGGAACGGTCAGCGTCCGGCTGAAATTGACCGGCTCTTCCGGCGCCAGGGTCATCGACGCCGCGCAACGCATGCTGTCGGGCGCCTGGGCGCACCCCGGCCTGCCGAGCAATTCCGATCCCAGGTCCCAGCCGGTGATCGCCGAGCCCGGAGGCGGCCCGGGAACCAGAACGGTGTGCCGCAGGTCGACCGGGTGGGCGAATCCGGACGCGTCGTATTGGGTGATCGACAGGTCGGTGATGCCGAATTGCACACCGGGGGACCGGTCGTCGGTGCCGGCCGCGGTGATCCGGACCCAAGGGGTTTCCCCGTAGGGCAGCGCCGCGGCCAGTGGCTTGCCGGGCTCGTCGAACCGCAGGGTGGTGCTGCCGGTGGCGGTTTCGATCAGGATGCGGCGGACCTGGGCGCCAACGGCGGTCGCGCTGGGTGTCAGGGTGATGACAGCGTTGCTGACCGGGTGGTCGAAATCGACCTGCAGCCACTGCCCGATGGCGGCCTGCAGCGAGTTGGACACCCATGCGGTCGCCGAGTCGCCGTCGATCGCGGCCGCGGGGGAGGTCGCCGGTGCGACGTCGGGCATCGCGGTGGAATCCGACGACGAGCTCGACACGCTGATCCGGCCGCCGGTCCACGAGCCGAATACCGGGTCGACGCCGGGGACGGGGTAGTCCGGCACTCGGTTGTAGGTATGCCGGGCATCGCCGGCCGCCCGGATCGCCGACGAATGTTGGTCTACCCGGCCGTAGTCGGTTTCGCGGGCCACCGGGGTGTCGGTGACGGTCACCCCTGCCCCGGGGGGCATCGGCAGCCTTGCGGCCCGGGCGTCCGCGGTCATCAGCACCGGGCCCAGCGGGGGCTGGCCTCGTAGCCGTCGCCGCTCGTCGAGACGCAGCAGGACTTCCGGCCCGCCGTCGACTCGGGCCAGCTGGTCGGTGTCGGCGAAGTACGGCGCTCCCGGATCGACCGTTTGTGAGCCGACCCGGTAAATCACTCGGTAAATTTCTAAGGCCGGGTACCGCGGGCGCAGTCCGCTGTCGGAGACGAAGCCCGCCAGGGTGCCGGGCCCGACCGGTGCGCCGAACTGCGCCACCTTCTGCAGTCGCGGCGACCCTTCGATGGCGCGGTGCACCAGGATCGGGCGTGCCGAGCGCGACGTCTCGGGATCCAGGTCGTTGCGCAGCACCACATAGGAAATACCTTGGCGCGCAAGGGTATCCGCGAGGCCAACCGAGGGCCGCCCGGCGGCGAACAGGCGTTGCACCGAATCCAGCGCCCGGATGGTTTGCGGCGGGGTCAGCGGGATGGAGTCGCGCACCCCCCACGGGCTGCTGCCGAGCACTTGCAGCGGCTCATCATGGCTGGTGCCCCACACCTGAGTGGCGAACGGCGCCCCGGGGACGACCAGCACGCGCCCGGGAACTGGCGTCCCGGTGTTGTGTTCGCTGAGCCAGTCGGCGGCTTCATGCCAGTACCGGGGTATCGCGCTGAAGGTGCCCGGCGGGGTGAGCCGACCGGTCCACGCCAATGAGGTGCTGACCGTCAGCGCCGTCAGCACCACAACTGTGACCGCCACCCGCTTGTCGCGCTCCGGGTGGGCGAACGCGCGCAACCACACCCGCACCGGCACGCTGCCCGCGCCCCAACCAGGAAGGGGCACCCGGCCCAGTAGCTGCACGATGCCCAGCACCAGCGGGATTCGGATCATCGACCCCAGCTTGTGCACGTTGCGCAGGGGTGCCCCGCCGGCGTCCAGGAATGCCCGTATCTGGTGGGCCAGCGGCGAGCCCAGCCCACCGCTGTAGCCGGCGGCCATCAAGACCACGCCGACCAGCAACATCGTCACCAGCCGTCCCCGTGCCGGCATCCCCGGGCTGGCCAGCCCGGCCAACCCGGCCGCCGCGACCAGGCACGTGCCCAGGATCACCGCCGATGCGGTCACCAGCGGCGCGCCCGCGGTGGCGGTCGGCGCCACGAACGGGGTCCAGCTGTCGGTGCCGCGCAGTATCTCGACCAGTGACGACCATTGCGTTGTCACGCCGGAGGATTCGATGAAGTCCAGGAAAGGTGGACTGATCGCCCGCAGCATGGCCAGCGCCACCACCCACCACAGCATCGCCAAGGACAGGGCAAACAGCCACCACCCGGTGTAGCGCCACCACAACCGGTTCGGCCGGTGACACGCCCACCAGATCACCGCGGGCAGGCAGCCGGCCAGCGTTGCGATGGCGTTGACCGCGCCCATCAACGCGACGGCCAGCCCAGCCTGCGCGGCGAGCGCTCGCACCGACCTGTCCGTCGTCGCCCGCAACGCCAGGATGGTGGGCAGCAGCACCCACGGTGCCAGCATCATCGGCAGGGTTTCCGACGAGATCGATCCCAGTGTGGTCAGCACCCTCGGCGACAGCGCGAACGCGGCCGCACCGATCACCCGTGACGTCGGGCTGCCGATCCCCAGCGCCTCGGCGACCCGCAACAGGCCCCAGAAGCCAACCGTGAGCAGCAACGCCCACCACAGACGCTGGGTTATCCATCCGGGTAAGCCGAGCAGATGGCCGACCAGAAAGAAGATGCCGTGCGGAAACAGATACCCGTAGGCCTGATTCTGCGCCTGGCCAAACGGCAGGTCGCTGCTCCACAGGTTGGTGGCGCGGGCCAGGAAGCGCAGCGGGTTGGCGGTGAGGTCGAGTTTGGTGTCGGGGGAGATCCGCCCCGGGGACTGCGCGAACGTCAACGCCAGTGCGATCGCTCCGGCCAACAGCAACCACCGGCGCGACAGGGGTGATGCGGCCGACGAGCACGAGACCGGCGCACCGGCCCACGTCCTCGCCGGGCTAGCTTTCGCGCTGGTAGTCAAGTTTGACATTGGGCACGATCGTATAGCCGGGCGCTGTGCTCGGCCTTTGGCGCGATGAAGGCTGTCGTTGTGGATGGCTGGGCCGCCGAAAATGGCAGGCTGATCAGGCGCCGTCGAGCGGCAGGCTTTCGTGTGCGCCGTGAGACGGCCCAGCGCGGGCGGGCGGCAAGCTAGGTTGCGCCGTCGTGCGGCATAGCTACCGTGGCCGTCACCGTCCGCGGCTGAGCCTTCCTCGACGATAGCGCTGTTCATCGAAGGGTTGTTGGGTTCGCAGGAGCCGATATGCCAGACGGCACACGTTGCGGGCCAATGCCACCCGGGCCTGGATCGGTGCCATGCCGCGGGCGCGCAGTTCGGCGTTGCGTTGGGCGAACGACGGTGAGCTGATCGACATACCCCAGGCCATGCCCATCAACGCGTCTCGATGTTCGGCGAGGCCCTGTCGGGATATTCGGCCGCGGCGCTGCAGGGTCGCCGACTGGTAGAGAGCGGGTGCTAAACCGGTTGCCGAGTACAGGTGCTCAGCGTCGGGAAAGCGCGCGATAGGCAGGCTGAACGCCGCGAACGCCGCAGCGCGGGTAACTGCGACTCCGGGCAATGTGGTCAAGATCTGGCCTTCGGTGGCGGCCAGCAGCTCGATGAGCTCGGCATCAAGTGCGGCGATGTCGGCTTGCAAAGCCCGATAACGGTGCACGTCTCGGTCCAGTCGCCGGGCACGTTGTTCGGCGTCGGCCGGCGGGGACAGACATCCTCGCCAGCGGCGCACCCAGTACTCGGCGGTGACCTGGGTTATCCGGCCTGGAGCTCGGGCCATCAGTGAGCGCAACCGGGGCGGGCGACCGGCAAACGCGACCGCACAGCCCAAGACCGCCAGCCCCGTCGGCGAGGCCAGTGGTAACGCTCGGCCGTGCCCGGCTGGAGCCGACAGACCCGGGCACAACACATTCAACTGGGCATGCAACCGCTGCTGGGCGACCTTGCGGTCAAGCACCAGACCACGACGATGACGCACCGCTGCCCGCAACGCATCTACCGCCGATTCCTCGCCGTAGCGCCGGCCGTGTCCCTGGCGGGCCAGATAGGTCAACGCCGCGCAATCGCGGTCATCGGTCTTAAACCGTGCCGATCCCAATTGCGTTCGCGCAGCCCTGGTTTCCGACGGCGCGAACATCCGCACCGAACCCGGGTGACACCGTTGCAGCTCGGCAACCCACGACCGATGCAAATCACCGGTTGCCTCGACCGCGATCACCGGCTCTGCGGCATCGTGTGCAGCCAGCAGACGCCCTAGGACATGCACTCCCTCACGCGACACCGGCAAGGACACCGGCTCCGCCAACAGACCAGCCCCATTACTGACCCAAACCCGGTTCAACACCTTCCCCGGATCCACCGCAACGATCACCGTCGCCGGATCAAGGGCAACCGCCAACACCGACATGAACCGCCTCCTCTGAATCGAACTCCAACAAGAGTCCGCTCAGTTACGGTTCATGGCCTATCAGCTACGGTTGCCGTACTCGACCCGGTTGAGCACTGACGACTGCGGATCGCCCCCGGGGAGTGGCGGCTTCGTGTCTTGCTGCACCATCAAAGTGATCCCGAAGATCGCGGCCGCGCCGAGCAGCAGACCAACCACCACGCTCGCGGCGACGGGCGCAACGATCCGGTTCATCGACGGCTCCTTGGGCTTGCGGTCATGGCTTCAAAGAAGTAGCGGCAGCCTAGCGACAACCTAGCAGAAGTGCGGTCGGCACCCGGATCGCCGAGTCACCCCTAGGGACGCAGTTGCGGCGGCAGCTCATTCAAGCACTCCTGCTAGCTGTCGCAGGGCAGGCAGCGCCCGTGAAAACAGCGGTCGCCGTATTGCACCTGATGGGGCCCAGGAGGGTTCCGCGGAGTCGATGGGCCCCGCGCCGGTGTCATGCGGTGGTCGCCCACGGCGAGCGTGACGCCGACGGTCGTCGCGGCACCGATCGATAGACCCACCGCGATGCTGGCCGCAGCGGTCGGCGTCAACCCCGTCATCGCTGGCTCCTTGATTTCCCCCGATAGTCCCTGCCCAGGGGTGCCCCCGTAAGCGGGAATGAAAGCCTCGTCGCGCCCCGGCTCCGAAGGTCGGAATCTCCCCGTGAAAACATGGCCCGATGGCTTTTTCGCGCACCTTGGCTGTGCTCGCCGCCGCGTCGGCGCTGCTGGCGGGATGCGGCCACCACGCCGCTCGGCCGCCAGGCCCCTCGTCGCCTCCCGTCAGCAAGCCGGTGGCAGCTCCTGCGCCACCGGTCTGCGCTGACCCGACTGCGGTCCCCGCCGCGCTGCCGCTCCGCGACAAGCTGGCCCAGCTGCTGATGGTGGGCGTGAAGAACGCCGACGACGCCCGGGCCGTTGTCAACGGCTATCACGTCGGCGGCATCTTCATCGGCAGCTGGACGGATCTGTCGATTTTCCAAGGGCCGCTGGCCGACATCGCGGCCAAGGCGGGGCCGTTACCGCTGGCCGTCAGCGTCGATGAAGAAGGTGGCCGGGTGTCGCGGTTGAAGTCGCTGATCGGTCCGGCTCCGTCGGCACGGCAGCTGGCCCAGAGCCAAACCGTCGCCCAGGTTCACGGTTTGGCCGAAGACCGCGGCAAAAAGATGCGCGAGCTGGGTATCACCGTCGACTTCGCCCCGGTGGTCGACGTCACCGACGCCCCGGACGACAGCGTGATCGGCGACCGCTCGTTCGGCTCGAATCCGGAGACGGTCACCCAATACGCCGGGGCATACGCGCAAGGTTTGCGAGACGCCGGGCTGCTACCGGTGCTTAAGCATTTCCCCGGTCACGGGCATGGCTCGGGTGATTCGCACACCGGTGGTGTCGTTACGCCACCGCTGAGCGACTTGCAGACCACCGACTTGGTGCCATATCGCACCCTGGTGACTGCGGCCCCGGTCGCGGTGATGGTGGGTCACCTTCAGGTTCCGGGGCTGACCGGCGATGTCCCGGCCAGTTTGAGCCCCGAGGCGGTGCAGTTGCTGCGCAGCGGCACCGGTTATGGTGCCCCGCCCTTCAACGGCCCCATCTTCAGCGACGATCTGTCCAGCATGGCCGCGATCTCCGACCGGTACGGCGTCTCGGAGGCGGTACTGCGCACCCTGCAGGCCGGCACCGACATCGCGCTGTGGGTCACCACCGATGAGGTGCCCGCGGTGCTGGACCGGCTGCAAAAAGCGGTGGCCGCAGGCGAGTTGGCGACACAGCGGGTCGACGACTCGGTAGTACGGGTGGCTACGATGAAGGGCCGCAGCCCGGCGTGCGGCCACTGAGGCGTGTGCGCCGGCAGCGCATTGCTTACTCTGGAGTCAGATAGACGCACTAGAGAGGCAAACGATGGCGGGTGGTACCAAGCGGCTACCGCGTGCCGTCCGCGAGCAGCAGATGCTCGACGCCGCTGTGCAGATGTTCTCGGTCAATGGCTACCACGAGACCTCGATGGACGCCATCGCCGCCGAGGCGCAGATCTCCAAGCCGATGCTGTACCTGTATTACGGCTCCAAGGAGGACCTGTTCGGCGCCTGCCTGAACCGCGAGTTGAGTCGGTTCATCGATGTGGTCCGCGCCGATATCGATTTCACGCAGAGTCCCAGAGACCTGCTGCGCAACACCATCGTGTCGTTCATGCGCTACATCGACGCCAACCGGGCGTCGTGGATCGTGATGTACACCCAGGCCACCAGCTCGCCGTCATTCGCCCACCTGGTGCGCGAGGGGCGTGAGCAGATCATCGAACTGGTCGCCGGGCTGGTGCGGGCAGGTAGTCGCACCCCGCGGTCGGACCGTGAGCACGAGATGATGGCCGTGGCGCTGGTGGGCGCGGGTGAGGCGATGGCCAACCGGCTCAGTGCCGGCGATATCGACGTCGACGAGGCCGCCGAGCTGATGATCAACCTGTTCTGGCACGGCCTCAAGGGCGCGCCGGAGGAGCGGGAAGCCGCCGCCGCGCTGCCCGAGGCGGGCGGTCCCAGCCTCGCTGCCGGCTAGACCTACATTCGTCGAGTGGCCGGATTGCCCGCCTCGTCCCCTGGCCGTCCCCCGCGAGCGGGCGGTACCCCCACCGCGGCCGGGGGTACCCCCAACTCGGACCGCCGCAACTTTGACTTCTTTTGCGCGGCAGTCATCGTCGGATTGCTGGCCGGGATCGCCGGGTTGTCGACATCGGTTGTGCTGCGCTTCGTCGAGCACCTGACGTACCACTACACGTTCGGCACGCTGCTCGAGGGGATCACCGGCAGCAGTCCGGTGCGCCGCGCGCTGGGGCCAATGGTCGGCGGGGCGGTGGCGGCACTGGGCTGGTGGATCCTGCGGCGCAGAACCGAAGTGCCGCCGCTCGCACAGACCATCACCCGCCAGGGCCGGATACCGCGGCTGGCCTGGAGCATCGACGCCGTGCTGCAAGTGTTGCTGGTCGGCTCCGGCGCTTCCCTTGGGCGGGAAGGAGCGCCACGCCAATTCGCGGCGGCCCTAAGCGATCTGGGTACAGGGTGGCTGAAGCGGCTGTCGTCCCGCGATCGAGAGATCCTGCTGGCGTGCGCGGCCGGGGCTGGGCTCGGTGCGGTCTACGCCGTTCCGCTGGCCGGGGCGCTGTTCACCGTGCGCATCATCCTGAAGACCTGGCATCCGCGAGCACTCGGTGCGGCGCTGATCACGTCCAGCCTGGCCGTCGCGATCGGCTCGCTGATCACGCACGATCGCCCCGAGCTGGATTGGCCTGACCCCGACTTGTCCCCTGTGCTGACCGGGCATGCACTGGTATTGGCGCCAGTGGCGCTCGCGGTGGGATTGGCGTTCAACCGGCTTATGGCGGCGGCACGGCCGGGCACCCAGATGCGGACCTGGGTGTTGGTCCCTGCGCTCGCGGGCGCCGGTTTGGTGATGGGTATCTGTTCGCATTGGTGGCCCGAGTTGCCCGGCAACGGCCGAAGCATTCTGACCGTCAGCCTGGCCAGCGGGATGACGTTGTCCGCGGCGGCCGCGATCCTGGTTCTCAAACCGCTGTTGACGGCGCTGTTCCTGCGCGCCGGTGGGGCGGGCGGCATGCTCACACCGTCGCTGGCCACCGGCGCGGCAGCGGGATCGCTGCTGGTGCTGACGATCAATTGGGTGGCCGGGATGCAACTCCATGTGCCGACGGTCTCGTTGGCCGGTGCCGCTGGAGTGCTCGCGGTCACCCAGGGTTCACCAGTCTGGGCCGCGATCTTCGTCTGGGAACTCGCCCGGCCCCCGCTGTGGTTGTTTCTGGTGTTCCTGGTCGCCGCGGTCGGGGCACACGGATTGAAAGTGATCGCTGCGGGTCGCGGGCATGCGCATCGGAGCTAGAGGGACCGGACCGTACCGGTCAGGTGCGGGTATCCCTTGGCGATGTTGCGCAACGAGAGATCCCAACCGTCTTCGCGTTCGTCGATGTACAGCCCCGTGGTGGCGGGCAGCACCACCGGCTTGCCGAACCGCACCGAATACCTCACCGCGTCTGGGAGCCGAGCTTCGATGTTGGCCAATACGGCTGCGGCACTGAACATTCCGTGCGCGATAACGGTCGGGAATCCGAACAGCTTGGCGGCGATCGGGTTGGTATGGATCGGGTTGTGATCGCCGCCGACGACGGCGTAGCGCCGGATCATGCCGGGGGTGATCCGCAGGACGGTGCTGGGCGGGGGAAGCTTGGGCTGTTTCTGCGGTGGCGGTTTGGGTTCATCGGACAAGCTGGTGCGTTGCTGGTGCAGGAAGGTGGTCACCTGATGCCACGCAGTGTCATTGCCGACGCTGACATCGGTCACCAAGTCGACCAGCAGACCCTTGCGGTGTTCGCGCAGATGCTCGGCGTGTACGCGCACACCGACGGTGTCGGTGACCGCGATCGGGCGGTACTGCGTGATGTGGTTCTCGGTGTGCACCGATCCCATTGCGGCGAAAGGGAAGTCGAACCCGGTCACCAGCGACATCATCGCGGGAAAGGTCAACGCGAACGGGTAGGTCAGCGGCACGTTGTTGCCGTAGCGCAGGCCGGTGACCCCCGCGTACCCGGCCACATTCGTGTGGTCGATGGGTAATTCCTCGACGGTCACCGTGCGGGTGGGGAGCCGGCTTCCGCGGGACACCAGCGGTAGTGACCCGGCCGCCGCGCGCAGCATGTTTTTCAGGCCGCTTGGCTGGTTCATCGTGTGCTCCTCGAACTCGGGCTGGATTGTCCGGCTTCCCCCACGAGTGGGAGGTGCCCCCACCCCCGCAAGCGGGAGGTACCCCCACTTCGGGCCGTTCCGGCCCGCATCGTCGCCGAACTCATGCGCCCAGCATGGCCTGGCCGCACACGCGAATCACGTTGCCGGTCACCGCGTTCGACGCTGGGCTGGCGAAGTAGGCGATGGTCTCTGCGACATCGACCGGCTGCCCACCCTGCAGCAGCGAGTTCATTCGGCGGCCTACCTCGCGGGTGACCAGCGGGATGGCGGCCGTCATCTGGGTTTCGATGAATCCCGGTGCGACGGCGTTGATCGTGATTCCCTTTTCGTAAAGTTCCGGCGCCAACGCCTGGGTGAGGCCGATCATCCCGGCCTTGGTGGTGGCGTAGTTGGTCTGCCCGCGGTTGCCCGCGATGCCGGCCATCGACGACAGGCCGATCACCCGACCACCCTCGCCGATGCTGCCGTTGCCGATCAGCCCTTCGGCAAGGCGCAGGGGGGCAAGGAGATTGACGGCCAAGACCGCATCCCAACGGGCGTCATCCATGTTTGCCAATAACCTGTCGCGGGTGATGCCGGCGTTGTTGACCAAGATGTCGGCATGCCCGGCGTAGTGCTCGCGCAGGTGCTCGGTGATCTTCTCGACGGCATCCTCCGCGGTGACATCGAGCCACAACACGGTGCCCCCGACCCGGCTGGCGGTTTCGGCCAGGGTCTCAGCGGCCGACTCCACGTCGATCGCGATGACGCGCGCGCCGTCGCGAGCGAACACCTCGGCGATCGTCGCACCGATTCCACGGGCCGCACCGGTCACGATGGCGACTTGGGAGTCCAGCGGTCGCTCCCAGTCGGCCGGCGGTGTGGAGTCGGCCTCTCCGATGTAGAAGACCTGGCCGTCGACGTACGCCGATTTGGCCGACAAGATGAACCGCATGGTGGATTCCAGGCCCGTCGCGGCGGGTTTGGCGTTCGGTGGCAGGTAGACCAGCGCCACCGTGGCACCGTGGCGCAGCTCCTTGCCGAGGGAGCGGGTGAAGCCTTCCAACGCGCGCTGCGCGATCCGCTCGTATGTGCTGGCGGCGGCGTCGGGCGTCGTGCCGACCACCACGACGCGTGCGCAGCGGTCCAGGTTGCGCAGCAGGGGCGTAAAGAACTCGTGCAACCCTTTGAGGCCCTCGGGCGCTGTGATGCCGGTGGCGTCGAAAACCAGCCCGCCGAACTGGTCGGCCCAGCGGCCGCCCAGGTTATTGCCCACGAGGTCATAGTCTTTGTCCAGCGCCGCGCGCAGCGGCTCGACCACTCTGCCCACTCCGCCGATCAGCAGGGATCCGGCCAGTGGCGGATCACCGGGCCGGTAGCGGCGAAGTGTCTCGGGTTGCGGAACACCAAGTTGCTTTGCCAGAAACGATCCAGGACCGGAGTTGACAACCTGCGATAACAGGTCGGACGAGAGCTTGGGGGCCACTGAGCTGCCTTCCGTTTCTTTCTAGGTTCGTTCTAGGTCCGGACGTGCCGTTACAGGACAACCGTATCGAGGAACGAACTTACTTCAGAGTAAGAACAGTGGGTAGTATGGCCCCGGACGGCCGAGCCCAAACTGATGACCGGAGATAACACGTGGCCCCTGCAAGTTCTGAGGCAAGTAACCAGGCTGCTCAGAGGAGTACTGAGCCCAGGCGACGAGTCGCCGTGCTGGGTGGCAACCGTATCCCGTTCGCACGAGCTGACGGTGCGTACGCAGAGGCTTCGAACCAGGACATGTTCACGGCCGCCCTGGGCGGGCTGGTGGACCGCTTCGGGCTCGTCGGGGAACGGCTTGGCGCGGTGATCGGTGGCGCCGTGCTCAAGCACAGCCGCGACTTCAACCTGATGCGCGAATGCGTGCTGGGTTCCGAGCTGTCGTCGTACACGCCGGCGTTCGACATCCAGCAGGCGTGCGGCACCGGCCTGCAGGCCGCGATCGCCGCGGCCGACGGCATCGCCGCGGGCCGCTACGAGGTGGCCGCCGCGGGCGGGGTGGACACGGCCTCCGACCCCCCGATCGGGTTCGGCGACGAACTGCGCCGCACGGTGTTGAGGCTGCGCCGGGCCGGGTCCAATGTCGAGCGGCTGAAGCTGGTCGGCAAGCTGCCCGCCACCGTCGGAGTGGAAATACCGGTGAATAAGGAGCCGCGCACCGGGCTGTCGATGGGGGAGCATCAGGCCATCACCGCCAAGGCCATGGGCATCAAGCGGATCGCCCAGGACGAGCTGGCCGCGGCCAGCCACCGCAACATGGCCGCGGCCTACGACCGAGGATTTTTCGACGACCTGGTCACACCATTTCTGGGGCTGTACCGCGACGACAATCTGCGGCCCGACTCCGGCGCCGAAAAGCTGGCCAAACTGCGCCCGGTGTTCGGAGTCAAGGCCGGCGACGCCACGATGACGGCCGGCAATTCGACCCCGCTGACCGACGGCGCCTCGATCGCTTTGCTGTCCTGCGAAGATTGGGCGGCGAGCCATTCGTTGACTCCGTTGGCCTACCTGATGGATTCGGAGACCGCCGCGGTCGACTACGTCAACGGACGTGACGGCCTGCTGATGGCGCCGACCTACGCGGTGCCCCGGCTGCTGGCCCGCAACGGGCTGAGCTTGGGCGACTTCGACTTCTACGAGATCCACGAGGCGTTCGCATCGGTGGTGCTGGCGCATCTGCAGGCGTGGGAATCCGAGGAGTACTGCAAGGAGCGGCTGGGTCTTGACGCTGCGCTCGGGTCAATCGATCGGTCCAAGCTCAATGTCAACGGCTCGTCCTTGGCCGCCGGTCATCCCTTCGCGGCCACCGGCGGGCGGATTCTTGCTCAGGCGGCCAAGCAGCTCGCCCAGAGGAAGGCGGAACAAAAGGGTGGCGGCCTGATCCGCGCCCTGATCTCGATCTGCGCCGCCGGAGGCCAAGGCGTGGCCGCGATTCTGGAAGCCTGAACGGCCCTGAAAGTCGGCGAAGCCGCCGGTGAGGAGCCCCATGAATTCCATCACAGCTGGTTAGTAACGCGAGGGGGACTGGTATCCGAACCTCCGGATGATCCCGTGTTGTGGTCTGACCCCCCGACCCCGACGGCAATACGGGGCATCCCTGATCGACCGCCTGTCGGCGCACGCGCAGACGGGCGTGCGAAAAGGGCCGCCGCTGGAGTGAGGGGATCCAGCGGCGGTCTTTTTGGTAAGCCCGCAAAGCAAAATCCCCCGCTTCACTCGAAGCGGGGGATTTTGCGTTTAATGCCGTCAGAAGGCGGCTTCGTCGAGCTCCATGATGTCGTTGTCCAGCGTCTCGATCACCTCACGAGTGCTGGTCAGCAGCGGCAAGAAGTTCTTCGCGAAGAACGACGCCACCGCGATTTTGCCCTCGTAGAAGGACCGCTCGTCGCCACTGGCGCCGGCGTCGAGCGCCTGCACGGCCACCGCGGCCTGACGCTGCAACAACCAGCCGATGATCAGGTCGCCGACGCTCATCAGGAAGCGCACCGAACCCAGGCCCACCTTGTAGAGGCTGGTGACGTCTTCCTGGGCCGCCATCAGGTAGCCGGTCAGCGTCGCCGCCATCGCCTGGACGTCAGCCAGCGCCTTGGCCAGCAGCTGGCGTTCGGACTTCAGCCGTCCGTTGCCGGACTCGATGTCCACGAACTCCTGGATCTGACCCGACACGTGGGCCAGCGCCACACCCTTGTCGCGAACAATCTTGCGGAAGAAGAAGTCCTGCGCCTGGATGGCGGTGGTGCCTTCGTAGAGCGAGTCGATCTTGGCGTCCCTGATGTACTGCTCGATCGGGTAGTCCTGCAGGAACCCGGACCCACCGAACGTCTGCAGGCTCTCGGTCAACTTCGCGTAGGCCTGCTCGGAGCCCACACCCTTGACCACCGGCAGCATCAGGTCGTTGACCTTGACTGCCAGGTCGGCCTCCATGCCGTACAGGGCTTCGGCGACCGCCGCGTCCTGGAAGGTCGAGGTGTAGAGGTACAGCGCCCGCAGACCCTCGGCGTAGGCCTTCTGGGTCATCAGGGACCGGCGCACGTCGGGGTGATGCGTGATGGTCACCCGGGGTGCGGTCTTGTCGGTCATCTGGGTCATGTCGGCGCCCTGCACGCGGGACTTGGCGTATTCCAGCGCGTTCAGGTAGCCGGTCGACAGGGTCGCGATCGCCTTGGTGCCGACCATCATGCGGGCCTGCTCGATGACCTCGAACATCTGTGCGATGCCGTTGTGCACCTCGCCGACCAGCCAGCCTTTGGCGGGCACGCCGTCCTGACCGAACGACAGCTCGCAGGTCGCCGAAGCCTTCAGGCCCATCTTGTGCTCGACGTTGGTCACGAACACGCCGTTGCGCTCGCCCAGTTCAGCGGTCTCGAAGTCGAACAGGAACTTGGGCACGAAGAACAGCGACAGACCCTTGGTCCCCGGCCCGGCGCCCTCTGGGCGCGCGAGCACCAGGTGGAAGATGTTTTCGAACAAGTCGCCGGAGTCGGCGGAGGTGATGAACCGCTTGACGCCGTCGATGTGCCAGGAGCCGTCGTCCTGCTTGATCGCCTTGGTCCGCCCGGCGCCGACGTCGGAACCGGCGTCCGGCTCGGTGAGCACCATGGTCGAACCCCAGCCGCGCTCAGCGGCCAGTACCGCCCACTTCTTCTGCTCCTCGGTGCCGAGGTGGTAGAGGATGTTGGCGAAGCCCGCGCCGCCGCCGTACATCCAGACGGCCGGGTTGGCTCCCAGAATGTGCTCGTGCAGCGCCCACACCAATGCCCTGGGCATCGGCATGCCGCCGAGGGCCTCGTCGATGCCGGCCTTGTTCCAACCGGCCTCGACGACCGCGTGGACCGATTTCTTGAAAGCTTCCGGCAGCGTCACCGAGTGGGTCTTCGGGTCGAACACCGGCGGGTTGCGGTCGCCCTCAGCGAACGACTCCGCGACCGGTCCCTCGGCCAATCGGCTGATCTCTGCCAACATCTCCCGGGCGGTGTCGGCGTCTAAATCGCTGTACTCGCCCGCGCCTAACGCCTTGTCAACGCCCAGCACCTCGAACAGGTTAAACACCTGGTCGCGGACGTTGCTTTTGTAGTGGCTCACTACGTTCCTCCTCGTTGAGAACGCCACAAGTGGTTGGGTACTAGGGCTAAGTTACCCACCAGTAACACAGCTAAGATTATCGCTGGGCGTTACTTCAGCGCAAGTCAATGTGAGCTACATTTCACTGGCTAATTAACTAACCGGTTGGGAATGCTGCGGCGGGGTTCTGTAGCGCTCTCACCTGCGACGATGACGCCCGGATGGCGATTGTGGGCAGCGTCACCGTCCGTCCGTGGTGGATCTTCGGGCTGGCGCGGTGCGACTGCGGCAGGGCCTGCGCGAGGCCGGTCACCGCCGGGCACGGACACTCGCCGGGTGCCGACGACGGCGCGACGGCCGGCGGGTAGGGTCGGGCGGGAGAATTCCGTCTTCGACTTCAAGGGGCGAACGAAGTCCGGTGAACTCAATGAACAAGCTGACTCCGTCCACACTTCGTGAGGCCTTCGGTCACTTCCCGTCCGGGGTGGTGGCCATCGCCGCCCAGGTCCAGGGGATTCGGGAAGGCCTGGCGGCCAGCACCTTTGTCCCTGTCTCGCTTGATCCGCCACTGGTGTCATTCTGCGTGCAGAACACATCGACGACCTGGCCAAAACTCAAACGTGTGCCGATGCTCGGCATCAGCGTGCTCGGCGAGGCCCATGACGAGGCCGCGCGCACTCTGGCCGCCAAGACCGGGGATAGGTTCGCTGGCCTAGAGACGGTGTCCAAGGACAGCGGTGCGGTCTTCATCAGGGGCACCGGCCTGTGGCTGGAGAGCGCGATCGAACAACTGATCCCGGCGGGTGATCACACCATCGTGGTTTTGCGGGTCAGCGAAGTGACAGTGGATGCCGACGTGGTGCCCATTGTCTTCCACCGCAGCGTGTTTCGGCGCCTCGGCGCCTGAGCCCTCTCGTCGCCGACTACGGGCGGTGGCTGAGTTCTTCCCGAAAGCGTTGGATCCGCAGCTCGATTTCAGCGCCGTCGTCGTGTCGGCCTTCTTTGTGCGCAAGTTCGGCGCGCAGCGACAGCTCCCGGATCGCGGTTCGGATGTCGTTGATACTGGTGGTTTCTCGCATAGCTCCCACGCTGCCTTTCCAGTTACGGGCAAAGCGCGTCGGGCCATCGCCCAACGTATTCATATGGGATACCCGGTGCAGTTGCGGACTAACGCCTCCGGGCCGATCGGCGCCGCACAAAAGCTCGCGCCGGGCGTTCAGCGACGGAACAGCTTGTTACCCAGCCAGACCACGGGGTCGTATTTACGGTCGACGACCCGCTCTTTCATCGGGATCAGCGCATTGTCGGTGATCTTGATGTTTTCCGGGCACACCTCGGTGCAGCACTTGGTGATGTTGCAGTAGCCCAGGCCATGCTCTTGTTGTGCCTGGTTGCGCCGGTCCAGCGTGTCCAGCGGGTGCATTTCGAGTTCGGCGATCCGCATCAAGAAGCGCGGTCCGGCGAACGACCGTTTGTTCTCGTCGTGATCGCGGACCACGTGGCACACGTTTTGGCACAGGAAACACTCAATGCACTTGCGGAACTCCTGCGAGCGCGCAACGTCAGTTTGTGCCATCCGGTATTCCCCGGGCTGCAGCTCCTTGGGGGGTGCGAAAGCGGGGATCTCGCGTGCCTTCTCGTAGTTGAAGGAGACATCGGTAACCAGATCTCGGATCACCGGGAAGGTCCGCAGCGGCGTTACGGTTACGACTTCGTCCTCGGCGAACGTGGACATCCGGGTCATACACATCAGCCGGGGGTAGCCGTTGATCTCCGCCGAGCAGGATCCGCATTTGCCCGCCTTGCAGTTCCACCGCACCGCGAGGTCGGGCGTCTGGGTCTGCTGCAGGCGATGAATGATGTCGAGCACCACCTCGCCCTCGTTGACCTCAACCGTGAAGTCCTGCAGCGCACCGCTGGCTTCATCGCCGCGCCACACCCGCAAACTCGCGTTGTAGCTCATTTACCTCTCCGTCCTGGATGCTCGGCCAACTCATCGTCGGTGTAGTACTTCTCCAACTCGGAGATCTCGAAGAGCTCCAGCAGATCGGGCCGCATCGGCACCTGGCCTTTACGAGTAATAGAGATGTCCGGGACCACGGCATCGCCCCCAGAAGCCTGGCAGGCCAGCAACACCTTGCGCCATGCCGAGTCCATCGACGGGTGATCGTCGCGGGTATGCCCGCCGCGGCTCTCGGTCCGCTCCAGCGCGGCCTTGGCGACGCATTCGCTCACCAGCAGCATGTTGCGCATGTCGATGGCCAGATTCCAGCCGGGGTTGTACTGGCGATGCCCCTCCGCGTGGATGTTCTTGAACCGCTCACGAAGCTCGGCCAGCCGATTGAGGGCCTGGGTGATTTCGTCCGCGTTGCGGATGATGCCGACGAGGTCGTTCATCGACTGCTGCAGTTCGAGCTGCAGGGTGTAGGGATTCTCCGCTGCGGCGCCGTTGGTGGGTCCCTCGAAGGGGGCCAGCGCCCTCTTGGCCGCCGTGTCGATCAACTCCGTCGAGATCGTCGGGCGGCTGCTCAGGGCCCGCACGTAGTCGGCCGCCCCCAGGCCGGCCCGCCGACCGAAGACCAGCAGGTCCGATAGCGAGTTCCCGCCTAACCGGTTGGAGCCGTGCATACCGCCGGAGCACTCTCCGGCGGCGAACAGCCCGGGAACGGTAGCCGCACCCGTGTCGGCGTCAACCTCAATCCCGCCCATCACGTAGTGACAGGTGGGTCCGACTTCCATCGGCTCCTTGGTGATGTCGACTCCTGCCAGCTCCATGAACTGGTGGTACATCGACGGCAATCGCCGCTTGATGTCCGCAGGCGTCAGCCGGGACGCGATGTCGAGGTAGACCCCACCGTGCGGGGTGCCCCGGCCGGCCTTGACTTCCGAGTTGATCGCTCGCGCGACCTCGTCGCGCGGCAGCAGGTCCGGGGTGCGACGGGCCGAGTCGTTGTCCTTCAGCCACTGGTCGGCCTCTTGTTTCGTTTCGGCGTACTGGCCTTTGAACACCGGCGGGATGTAGTCGAACATGAATCGCTTGTCGTCGGAGTTCTTCAGCACCCCACCGTCACCGCGAACACCCTCGGTGACCAGGATTCCTTTCACGCTCGGCGGCCACACCATGCCCGTCGGGTGGAACTGGACGAACTCCATGTTGATCAGCGACGCGCCGGCCCGCAGTGCCAGAGCGTGCCCGTCGCCGGTGTATTCCCAGGAATTCGACGTCACCCTGAACGACTTCCCGATCCCGCCGGTGGCCATCACCACCGCGGGGGCTTCGAACACGACGAACCGGCCGCTTTCGCGCCAGTAGCCGAACGCTCCGGCGATCCACCCCCCGTTTTCAGGACCGTCTTTGAGCAGCTCGGTGATCGTGCATTCGGCGAACACCTTGATGCGCGCCTCGTAGTCGCCGAGTTCGGCATGATCCTCCTGCTGCAGCGAGACGATCTTCTGCTGCAGCGTGCGGATTAGTTCCAGGCCGGTGCGGTCGCCGACGTGCGCCAGCCGCGGATAGGTGTGCCCGCCGAAGTTGCGCTGGCTGATCTTGCCGTCTTTGGTGCGGTCGAACAGCGCGCCGTAGGTCTCCAGCTCCCAGACCCGGTCCGGTGCCTCCTTGGCATGCAGTTCGGCCATCCGCCAGTTGTTCAGGAACTTCCCACCGCGCATGGTGTCGCCGAAGTGGGTCTTCCAGTTGTCCTTCGGGTTGGCGTTGCCCATCGAGGCCGCACACCCACCCTCGGCCATCACCGTGTGGGCCTTGCCGAACAGGGATTTGCACACCACGGCGACTTTGAGGCCGCGCTCACGAGCCTCGATGACCGCCCGCAACCCGGAGCCGCCGGCACCGATGACGACCACATCGTAGGAGTGCCGTTCGACCTCAACCATGAAACCTCACTCAGCCTTTTCTGGTATTTCTCCAAATGGCTTCTCAGCCAATAAATCTGAAGTCTGTGATGGTGCCACTGGCCACCAGCATGATGTAGAAATCGGTGAGGGACAGGGTCCCCAATGTGATCCATGCAAGCATCATGTGCCGGGTGTTCAGCTTGCTGACCTGGGTCCAGATCCAATAGCGCACTGGGTGTTTAGAGAAATGCTTCAGCCGTCCGCCGGTGACATGCCTGCACGAATGGCATGAGACGGTATAAGCCCAAAGCAACAGCACGTTGACCACCAAAATGACGTTGCCCAAACCGAAACCGAAACCGGAGGGTGAGTGGAACGCCATTGTCGCGTCATAAGTGTTGATCACCGAAACCACCATGGCGAAGTAGAAGAAGTAGCGGTGGCTGTTCTGGATGATCAGCGGAAGCCGAGTTTCGCCGGTGTAGTGGGCTCGCGGTTCGGGCACCGCGCAGGCGGTCGGCGACTGCCACACCGATCGGTAATAGGCCTTGCGGTAGTAGTAGCAGGTGAGGCGGAAACCGAGCAGGAACGGTAATACCAGCATTCCCAACGGGATCCACCACGGAAAATGACCGAACCAGACACCCAGGTGGCTGGCACCCGGCGCGCATGACGCGCTGACGCATGGCGAGTAGAACGGCGTCAGATAATGGTATTTATCCACCCAGTAACCGCTGCCCCAGAAAGCCCGGGTGGTGGCGTAGACGATAAACGCTGCCAGGCCGAGGTCGGTCACCAGCGGTGGCAGCCACCACCGGTCGGTGCGGAGCGTCCGTTCCGGTATATGTGCGCGGGTCGGTGAGAAAACGCCGGACTCAGAACGGTTCGCCGTGGGTGCGCTCATCTAGTGTTCCTCTTCGAACGGGCTGTCTGTCGAAGGGTACACAGAGAGCACCCCCCATTTTTCGGGGGGCTTGGGTTGTCAGGACCTACTGTGACCCCCGACACCCTCGTCGTCGACATCACGCCAGAATTCGCTGTCGTACTGGGTGTCGGGGATGACGATTTTCTCGCCGGACTGCTGCACGGTGGCGCGCGCCAGGTCCAATTCGGACACGTCGGTGTCGAGCAATTCGACGTCGGACAGGATCCGGTCGGCGTCGATGACGATGCGACGCATTGCCGGGCTGTCACCGTATCGCGCCTTCAAGGAGCTCACGCACCGCCGCAGTCCGCCGATGAGGTCGTGAAGTTCGGCGAGTTCGGCCGTGGTGGACAACAGATCTCCTGGGCAGACGGTGTTTCGGATCACGGTACGCCCCCGATACTATCCACTCACCGGCGCACGCGTGACGTCAGACGATCAGTCCGGGCGACGAGGGAGCTTTCACCGCATGGCAGGTCACACCACGTTGGCGGAGCGCGCCACCGCATTGCTGGAGTTACATCAGCCGGGCAACCCGGTGATCCTGTCGACGGTGTGGGATGCCTGGTCGGCGCGGCTTGCCGCGGACGACGGGTTCGCCGCACTCACCGTGGGCAGCCATCCGTTGGCCGACTCGATCGGCAAAGCCGACAACGAGGGCATGTCGTTCGACGACATATTGACCCGCGTCGCCCAGATCACCGCCGCCGTCGATGTCCCGGTATCGGTGGACATCGAATCCGGCTACGGGCCGCCGGCGGCACGCCTGATCGGGGGCTTGCTGAGCGTAAGCGCCGTCGGGTGAGAACATCGAGGACACCGTGTACTCCGAGGGCAAGCGGCTGCGGTCTGCCGGTGAACACGCCGATCTGGTGTTTGCGCTGCGGTCGGCCGCCGACGCGGCCGGGGTGCACGTCGTGGTCAACGCCCGGACCGATCTGTTCCTACGGCGCGACGGTGACGAGTCGGATCGCGTCGATGGGGCGGTGGCGCGCCTGCGCGAGGCCGCTGCCGCCGGCGCCGACGTTCTGTATCCGATGGGCCGCCACGACCCTGACACGTTGCGGCGCTTGACCACGGACCTGCCGCTACCGGTCAATGCGATCGCGCTGCCCGATCAGGACGACCCGGCATCGTTCGGGCCGCTGGGTGTCGGCCGAATCAGCTTCGGCCCCTTTCCGCAGGCCTCGTTGGCCGGGTCAAAGAGCTGCTGGCCCGCTGGGGCTAGTTGGATCGCACGGTGGAAACGTCTTGCGCGTCCGATGATTCCGGCGAAGCCGAGGGGCTCCGCCGGAATCATCGGAGTTGCTCCGAACCACCCGGAGATTACTTGGTGATCGCGATGCGCTGCGCCTGATTTGCGGCATAGGCACCGGTGACCCGCACCGTCAGCACGCCGGCGTCGTACGAAGCCGTGATGGCGTCGCTGGTGACATGCGCGGGCAGCTGGAACGACCGGCGGAACGATCCGTAACGGATCTCACGCAGGGTGCGGCCGGCACCTTCCCCTGCGTCCTGGGCGTGCTGATCGCGGTGTTCGCCATGAATTACCAGGCGGCCACGGTCCACCTCGACATTGACGTCCTTGTCGACGTCAACGCCTGGGAGTTCTAGGCGTACGACTGCGTCATCGCCATCCTTGACGACCTCCGCGGCTGGCCTAAAACCGCTGGTTGTCGGCCGGTACCAGTCCGTTGTCGCGGCGGAGCCGAAGAAGTCGCGGAACCACCGGTCGGTATCCCAGGCCGGTCGCGACCACAGTGCGAGGTTGCTCATGGGGATCTCCTTACGCTGCCTTGTGAGTTAGCTGTGACCGGCGCCTTACCGGCCAGCTAAATCTACAAACATGAGTTGACCACGCTTAAGTTCCACCTAGGCGTTCGCCTTGGGCGAACGAATATTCACAAGCTTTCCTGTGAGTTGTGAGATCCTCGTCATAGGACCGTCACATTTGGCGAAACTACGTTAATTTCTCGCCGCTACCCTCAAAGCCATGGCTGCAGAAGGGATTTCGCGCGCGCACTGTGATGCCGCGGTTGATGGCCCAGCAGATCGACGAGGCCGGCGGCGCGTTACTGGCCAAAATGATTACCGACCTCGGCATTGCGGTGCATGTTGGCACGGGCACTGAATCGATTGAAACCGTTGACCATTGCGACGGCTCGTCAGCGGTGCGGGTACGTCTGACCGACGGCGAGGTCATCGACGCCGGCCCCGTGATCTTCGCGGCCGGCATCAGGCCGCGCGACGAGCTGGCGAAGGCCGCGGGACTGGAGCTCGCCGTGAGGGGGGCGTGCTCACCGACCTTTCCTGCCGCACAAGCGATCCCGATATCTATGCGGTCGGCGAGGTGGCCGCGATCGGGGGGCGGTGCTGCGGCCTGGTCGGTCCGGGTTACACCTCGGCCGAGGTGGTGGCCGACCGGCTGCCGGGCGGCGCGGCGGAGTTCGGTGAAGCGGACCTGTCGACAAAGCTCAAACTGCTGGGCGTTGACGTCGCCAGCTTCGGCGACGCGATGGGCGCGACCGAGAACTGCCTCGAGGTCGCCATCAACGATGCGGTGAAGCGTACATACGTCAAGCTGGTGCTGTCCGACGATGCCAAAACCCTGCTCGGCGGCGTGCTGGTGGGCGACGCCTCGGCTTACGCGGTGCTGCGGCCCATGGTCGGCAGCGAACTGCCCGGGGATCCGCTGGCACTCATCGCGCCGGCCTCCTCCGGCGGCGCCGCGGCGTTGGGTGTTGGGGCGCTTCCGGATTCGGCGCAGATCTGCTCGTGCAACAACGTCACCAAGGGTGACCTGAAGTGCGCGATCGCCAACGGGTGCGGTGACGTTCCCGCGCTCAAGTCATGCGCGGCGGCCGGCACGTCGTGTGGGTCGTGTGTGCCCTTGCTCAAGCAGCTGCTGGAAGCCGAGGGTGTGGAACAGTCCAAGGCGCTGTGTGAGCACTTCAGTCAGTCGCGGGCAGAGCTTTTCGAGATCGTTTCCGCCACCGAAATCCGGACCTTCTCAGGCCTGCTGGAGCGCTTCGGACGCGGAAGAGGTTGCGACGTCTGCAAACCCGTGGTCGCGTCCATCCTGGCCTCCACCGGCACGGACCACATTCTCGACGGCGAGCAAGCCTCGCTACAGGATTCCAACGACCACTTCCTGGCCAACATTCAAAAGAACGGCAGCTACTCGGTGGTGCCGCGGGTGCCCGGTGGTGACATCAAGCCCGAGCATCTGATTCTGATCGGCCAGATCGCGCAAGACTTTGGGCTTTACACCAAGATCACCGGCGGCCAACGGATCGACATGTTCGGCGCCCGGGTGGACCAGCTGCCGGAAATCTGGCGGCGGCTGGTCGAGGGCGGCATGGAATCCGGCCATGCCTACGGCAAGGCATTGCGCACCGTGAAGAGCTGCGTGGGCAGTGACTGGTGCCGCTATGGGCAGCAGGATTCGGTGCAGCTGGCCATCGATCTGGAGCTGCGCTATCGCGGCCTGCGGGCGCCGCACAAGATCAAGCTGGGCGTCTCGGGTTGCGCACGCGAGTGCGCCGAGGCGCGCGCCAAGGACGTGGGCGTCATCGCCACCGAAAAAGGCTGGAACCTGTACGTCGCCGGCAACGGCGGTATGACTCCCAAGCGCGCTCAGTTGCTGGCCAGTGATCTGGATACCGAGACACTGGTCCGCTACATCGACCGCTTCCTGATGTACTAGATCCGGACCGCCGACCGGCTGCAGCGCACCGCGCCGTGGGTCGAATCGCTCGATGGTGGTCTCGATCACGTGCGCGAGGTTGTGTGCGACGACTCGCTGGGGCTAGTCGAGGAATTCGAGGCCGCAATGGAGCGCATGTGCAGAGCTACAAGTGCGAATGGAAGGGCGTGCTGGAGGATCCGGACAAGCTGTCGCGGTTCGTCTCCTTCGTCAACGCCCCGGACGCCATCGACTCGACGGTGACATTCACCGAACGTGCCGGGCGCAAAGTGCCTGTGCCCATTGGCATGCCGCGGGTGCGCTCATAGATCGCCGGAGGAAGTGGGGAAAAGATGACATTTCTCAACGACATTCAGTTGTTGGACGACAGCTTGCGCCTACGACCACCTCATCCCGGGTCGAGGCGTCGGCGTGCTGCTCGATGAGGGCACCCAGGCGGCGCTGTTCCGGCTGGACGACGGGTCGGTGCGCGCGGTCGGTAATGTCGACCCGTTTTCCGGGGCGGCGGTGCTCTCGCGTGGGATCGTGGGAGACCGCGGAGGCTGTGCCACGGTTCAGTCGCCCCTCTTGAAGCAGGCTTTTTCGCTCGAAGACGGTTCCTGCCTGGACGACCCCAATGTCTCGGTGCCGGTGTACCCGGTGCGGGTCACACCCGACGGCTTGGTCCAGATCGCGCGGACCGCTGCCTGAATCGAGGGCTGATCACCGCGTGATATCGCCGACGAGGTAGCGCTGCATCGTCGGCCCGATCGCGTCGACGAGCATGTCCACCGACATTGAGTGCAGCGGCTCGGAGCGGATGCCGTAGCGCATGATGCCCAGGCCCACTAGCTGCGAAGCGCACAACGAGGCGCGCATGGCGACCTTGTCGGCTCCCAGAATTTTCAGCAGTGGGCCGAAAACCGGGCCGATGAACATGCCCTGCACGATCTCGGCGGTCTTGGCCATCCCCGTGGACGCGATCGCACTGGCTGCGAAGGGCCCTCCGCCAGCCGCATCCCACGTGGTGATCAGCATGTGCAACGTGCGGCGGCCCACCTGGTTGACCCCTCCGGTGACGATTCGGTCGATGAATTCCGGTGTGCCGAATGGCAACCGCAGCATCTTGGCGACGGGATCAAGGAGCCCATGCGATGGCTCTTCCCGGCGGGGCATGGTGTCAGGATCGCCGGAATCAGACCAAAGATCAAGCGTTGCGAGGCGTCGGCGTGCCTCGCCAGCTTGGGTTTTTAGGCTGCGGAATTCGACCGCACTGTCCGGCCATGCGGTCGCTGGTGCGGGACCGGCGGCATGGTCCTGCGGAATCGGTTCGCGATCAGGCGCGCAAGGGCGGGGTGGGTGCCCAGCGGTTGGCTGATCCGGTCGGCGCCGACAACAGCGTCGCAGTGGTGTGCAGGTTGGCGCGTGCTCTGTCATCCGATGTTCCCGCGGCCGCAAGAATCACCGAATCGCCAAGGCGCCAAACATATTTACGAAACTGGTCGCCAACGATCCGTGCAATCTGGCCGCTCGGTCCCAAAGCGGGGGTGACGATGACTTTCGGGTGTCCGCTCACCGCGACGTGCGCGGGCAGATCGGTGCGGACGTGATATCCGCGGGACGAGAACGCCGGCACTACGATGGCGGGCCGGTAGCTCTGGCCTGCAACAGCACGTCGCCGGGTGTGGGCCCTAACACGTCGACGAACGCAACGTGCACCGTGCGGCTGACCAGCTTGCTCACCTGCACCGCGAGGTCTTCGATCATCGCGACGCCGGCCGATCTGCGGGTGCCGTGCGCAACCAGGATCAGGCTCATGGGGAACCAGGCGTTTCGTCGATCGCGAGCCGGTAACCACGCTTGACCACCGTCGCGATAATGTTCTTGTCGCCCAAAGCCGTTCGCAGCCGCAGCACGGCCGTGTCGACGGCGTGTGGGTCATTGCTATTACCGGTCAGCGCGCGTAACAAGTCACAACGGGCGACGACGTCGCCGGGATGTTTCGCCAGCGCACGCAATATCGCCATCCCGGACGGCGACAACACGTTGATCGAACCATCCACCAGCACACATGTTCCGCGGATATCGACCGCGTGGCCGGCGGCCTTCACGGTGCACGACCCCAGCGGCGGTAGCTCCTCGGCAATATGCCGGGCCAAGGCGCCCAACCGCATTCGTTCCGGCGATGACGTTGGTATGCCTTTTCGGATCAACGGTTTGGAGGTTACCGGGCCGACGCACATCGCGTGCACATCAGTACGCAGGGCTTCCAGCAGTTGGTCCTCGATGTCCAGCTCGCGCTCAATGCTCTTGTGGGCGCCCCAAATGAAGAGGCATGCCCCGCCGCGTATTTCGATGCTCACATCAAGGACGGGACTCCGTCAACTCAATCTGGCCGATATCGGCTGTAAGTTGAATCCCAGTTATCTGGCAAACTCGCTGAGGGACTTCCCTTGCGGGAAATATCGCAGGTCAGATGCGTTCCGCTGGCAGATAGCCGGGTATGGCGACGGAAAAACAACCGCCAGTATCAAATGCTCAACTCGGCTGCGACAGCGGCCAATGGTCATTGTCGGCCGCCCAACGTGTTAACCAATTGCCTTGGGAGCCAAGGTAAAGGGGCGGACCATTTCCCGGCCGTCCACGACCGCGGCAGTCTCCCGGAGCCTGGATGCCCGTACTAGGAGAACGGCAACACCGCGACACTCGAACGCGGCTGGGCCCCGACTATGGACCTGGGTCGCGCCCAGTGCAGTCGCACCGACTGGCCGGGCCGCACCTGCGCGAGTTTGTCGATGTCCTCGTCGATCACCACGCCAACGACGGGATAACCCCCGCTGAGCGGGTGATCGGGTCCCAGGATCACCGGTAAACCGTTGGGAGGCACCTGGATTGCGCCGCGGGTGGTGCCCTCGCTGGGCAGCTGCCGATCCGGGTAGCGGGACTGCAAGGGGCGGCCGACCAACCGCATCCCCACCCGGTCGCTGCGGTCGGATGCCACCCAATCGGTGTGCACCAGGACGTCGGGATCAACGAACCAATCGTCGCGCGGCCCGGGTACCACCAACAGCTCGACCACATTGCCGGTGATGGCGGCCACCGGGGCCTGGTCCAGTTCCGGGTAGTCGTTCGTGCGCTCGCCGACCGGTAGCTGGTCTCCGGGTGAAAGCGGTGAGGGGCCGATGGCCGACATCACGTCGTAGCTGCGCGAGCCCAGTACCGGCTCCACACAGATGCCGCCACGCACCGCCAGGTACGTCCGCAGTCCGGCGCGTGGGGCGCCAAGAGCGATCACCTGGCCGTCGCGGACGTGGTGAATGCTGTTGGTACCGAACTTAATTTCGTTGACGGTGGGGTCAGTGTCGGCGCCCGTCACCGCGATGTCGACATCGCCGCCCCGGACCCGTGCCGCGAAACCGCCGAACGTCACTTCGACGGTGGCGCGGTCGTCGGGGTTGGCCACCAGCCGGTTGGCCAGCTTGTGCGCGCGGCGGTCGGCGGCCCCGGACCGGCCGACGCCGAGGTGAGCCAGTCCCGGCCGGCCGAGGTCCTGGACGACGGCGAGCGGTCCGGTGCGCAGAATCTCCAGGGTTGCCACGGCTATCTCCTGCCTCAGATGGCCCGGAACTGAACCCACATGCCCTGCGTCAGCAACGCGGGATTGGACCGGTTGAGGTCCCACAGGATCGCATCGGTGCGGCCGATGAGTTGCCAACCGCCGGGGGATTGACGCGGACATACCGCGCTGAATTCGCCGGCGAGGCCAATCGAGCCGGCCGGCACCGAGGTCCGCGGCTCGGAGCGGCGCGGCACCCGCAGACGTGGGTCGCCGTCGACCAGGTACGCGAAACCCGGTGCGAACCCGCTGAATCCGACCCGCCACAAGGAACCGGTGTGGGCGTCGATCACCTGTGCGGTCGTCAGACCGGTGTGGCCGGCGACCTCGGCGAGATCCGGGCCGTCGTAGACCACGTCGATCACCACATCGGCGCTGCGATCCGAAGGGGCGGCCTCCTGCGCGGTGACCCGCATTTTGCGTAGACGCTGACGGATCTTCCCTTGGTAGCGGGGGCCGTCGAGCTTCACCAGCACCGTACGGGCGGCCGGGACGATATCGACCACACCGGGCAACCCCGCGGAGCGCAACGCAGCCGCCCATGCCAATACCTCAGCGGTACTGCCACATTGGACCATCAGCGCTTGATCGCCGTAGTCCAGGACGGTGTTGCCGACGAGCTCGGTCGGCAGGTCCACCGAAAGATCGGTCACGCTCATTACTCGACGGTAACCCCGGAATCGGCGCCTGGCGAGGGATTTTCGAGCACTGCCAGAGCTGCCTTAGCAAACGCTCAAACAGGCGGGTTGCAGTAGGGATCTAGCCCAAGATCTTGCTGATCTGCGGGGGCAGTTGGTCGGCGACCACGGGGTAGCTCAGCGTCGACGCGAAGGCGATCGCGCCGGCCTGCTCCTTGGTGGTGAAGATGTGCCGGTTCTGCGCGGTGGCTTGCGACGCCGCCACCTCGGGGTCGGCCAGTAACGCCTTTTGGTCGTCCGGGCTTTCGGTTGTCCAGATCACCACGTCGGCGGAATCGAGCACCGCCTTGATGTGGTCGCGTGGGATGACGGCGCGGTGGTCGGTGCCGAAGGGTTTGATGCTGTCGGAAATGACCAGACCCATCTGATTGAGAAAGTCGGTTTGCCAGCCCGCCATGGTTGCCACGACGGTGCCTTGCCACAGCGTGCCCTGCATCAGCAACGCTTTCTTGCCGGTCCATTGCGGATATTTCTTGGCGACGTCGGTGAACTGCTGATCGACGGCGTCGATCAGCGACTTCATCTGGTCGGCCTGGAACACCGCCTGGCCGATGGTGGTGGCCTGTTCCTTCCATGGCTCGAAGAAGGCGTCGCCGTCCGACTGCGGCACGGTCGGGGCGATTGCGGAGAGCTTCCGATAGGTATCGGCGTCCACTCCGGCATTGATGGCCACGATCAGGTCCGGTTTGAGCCCGGCGATCTGGTCGACCGGAATCCCGTTGTCCAGGTTCAACACCACCGGCTGCGCCCGGCCGAGCTTGGGCGCAGCCCACGGCCATACCGCGAACGGCTGGTCACCGAACCAATTGGTCACCGCGACCGGCACGACGCCCACGGCGAGCAGGTCGTCTTGCTCGGTGTAGCCGGCGCTGACCACGCGCTTGGGCGGCTCTTCGATGACGGTCTGACCGAAGAGGTGGGTGATTGTCACCGAGCCGCCGCCGGTGCCCGCAGCCGGTTTGCGTGACGAGCACGCGGGTGACGTTCCGGCGACCGCGGCGACCCCGGCGGCCCCTGCGAGCTGCAAGAATCCCCGTCGATTCCATCCCTGTCGCATCGCGTGAGAGTATCGCGTTCGTTCCTCACACCCGCACCGCCGGGCGGTTGAGCCGCTCAGCCCAGCGGCATGCCGGCGTCCAGGAAATCGAGTGCTCGATAGATTGTGTGGCCCGTCTTCGGCGCGCTGCCGAAGGCCGCCATCATGGCACCGGTCAAAGCGCCTGCGAACACCCGGACTTCGAAATCGTCCGGGGCGCGCCCGATCCGGTGGGCGATTGCCTCGGCGGCAACACCCGCGGTGCGGTGATACTCGTCGTACAAGGCGCCCTTGAGTTCGGGTATCGAGAAGATCAGCCGCTGCCGGGTGATTTCGAACTCCAACTGGTCGGCGGGGAGGTGGGTCATAACGGCCTCATACGCCCGGCGGAATGCCTGGGCCGGTGACAGGTCGGGAGGTTGCGCCTTGAATGCTTCCAATATCAGCGGATCTAGGTCGTCGGCGAGCAGGAGCGACTCCTTGGACGGGAAATACCGGAAGAAGGTGCTGGGCGACACCTCGGCGGCATCCGCGATCTGTTCGACGGTCGTGGCGGCATAGCCGTTCTCGTCGATGAGACGGAGCGCCTCGCGCCGGATGGCTTGGCGGGTCTTGATCTTTTTGCGCTCCCGCAGACCCAGGGGCGCTTCAGTCGCCTGCATGGGCTGATTCTCCCGCATCGACCGTCGCCGCGGGCTCGCGATGCGCTTGGGGTCGCATAGTTCTGACAAACGCCCACAGGCCGTTGCGATCTCGGTGTATCGCCGACGTAACTGTGCACGCCCAGGCCGGTAACAGTGCGTCTTTAACGTCGAGTGGTCAATGCACGCGTCGAGCTGTCCTGGGCTGTCTTCGCCAGGATCCACGCGCCTCGTCCGACGGGGGGCCCGCCGAATGGCCACGACCACCACGCCGGTATTGCAGCAGCCCGCGCCACCGCGCGAGCATCATGCGGGACGGCACTGGATCGACGACTGGCGACCCGAAGACCCCGAGTTCTGGGAGAGGACGGGCAAAGCAATCGCTCGGCGCAACTTGATTTTCTCGATCTTTGCCGAGCACATCGGGTTCAGCGTGTGGATGTTGTGGAGCATCGTGGTCGTCCAGATGACCGCCGTCGGCGCTCCCGGACACGCCGCGCATCCCGCCGCATCCGGCTGGGCGCCGACCGCGAGCCAGGCCCTGTTCCTGGTTGCCGTCCCCAGCGGCGTCGGCGCCTTCCTGAGGCTGCCGTACACGTTCGCGGTCCCGGTTTTCGGTGGCCGTAACTGGACGACCATCTCTGCGTCGCTGCTGCTGGCTTGGGCAGTGGATCACCCCCAGATTCCGTTCGCAGTGCTGGTGGCGATCGCCGCGACCGCCGGTTTTGGTGGCGGCAACTTCGCCTCGTCGATGGCCAACATCTGCTTCTTCTACCCGGAGAAGGACAAAGGGTGGGCGCTGGGGCTCAACGTGGCTGGGGGCAACATTGGCGTCGCGGTCGTGCAGAAAATCATTCCGCCCATCGTCGTCGTAGGGGGCGGGGTGGCACTGTCGCGTGCCGGGCTGTTCTACGTACCGCTGGCCGTCGTGGCCGCGGTGTGCGCGTTCCTGTTCATGAACAACGCCATGGCGCAGGTCGCGGTATAGCCACCGCGCTGAGACTCAGTCCGGCGGCTTCTTTCGCCCCTCCCAGGGGCTGTAGTCGGCGATCAGCTCTTCCTGCGGCGGTCGCTGGTCGACCGGAACATGCTGCAGGTTGATCCGGATCCGGTACCAGATCGAACTCGGCCCGCGCATGCCGTCGACCAGGACGTCGGCCGGCTGTAGCCGGTCGGCCACGGCCGGGTGGCGGCCGCGCCAGGTGTCCAGCGCGGCCATCGCCTCGTCCTTGGTCTTGGTGCGGGCGATCTCGATGAGCGGCCGCGACGAAGCCCGTCTGCCGTCGACGCGGTTGGCGGTGCCTTTCGCGCCTCTCGGCGCGCGCTCGACAGGGTCCATTTCTTCGGCCAGCACGAGCAGCCGATCAAGCTCGCCAACCGCGTCATCCATCCCTGCCCACGGATCTCCCATGTCGGCGAACCGGACGGGCACGGTATCGATGGTGAACGCCTCGGGCCGGCAGTCGGTGACCTCTTCCCAAAGCAGCGGCGTCGACACCCGGGCATCCGGAGTCGCCCGCACGGAGTAGGCCGACGCGACCGTGCGGTCCTTGGCGTTCTGGTTGAAGTCGACAAAAACCCCCTCGCGCTCTTCCTTCCACCAGCGGCTGGTGGCCGCATCGGGCACCCGCCGCTCAACCTCACGGGCAACGGTCTGGGCGGCCAGCCGCACCTGCCCGAAATCCCCAGCGCGGGGCGATCCGGGCATAGATGTGAAAGCCGCGCGACCCGGACGTCTTCGGCCACGCGACCAGTCCGTAATCCTCCAGCACCTCACGGGCCACCAGCGCGACGTCGACGATCCGGTTCCAGGAGACCCCGGGCATCGGATCCAAGTCGACCCGCAGCTCGTCGGGGTGATCGAGGTCGCCGGCGAGCACCGGATGCGGGTTGAGGTCAATGCACCCCAGGTTGATCACCCACGCCAGTCCGGCGGCATCGTGGATGACGGCCTCCGCAGCAGAAGTGCCTCGCGCGTAGCGCAGTTCGGCAACGTCAACCCAGTCCGGCCGTTTGGTCGGCGCACGCTTCTGGAACACCGCTTCTTCGGAAATGCCCTTGACGAAGCGCTTCAGAATCATCGGACGGCCGGCCACACCGCGCAGCGCCCCCTCGGCGACGGACAGGTAATAGCGGACCAGGTCGAGCTTGTCGTAAGGGCCTCGGCCGCTCTCGCGGGGGAACACCACCTTGTTCGGATGGGTGATGGTGACCTGGCGCCCGGCCACCTCCAGCGAAACCGGACCGGTCATGCGGTTCATGGTAATTCGGCCGGATTTTCCGGCCGCATTGCGACGGACGTCACATATGGTGAAGTCATGCCTAACCTCATCGGCCTGCCCGGGCAAACCCCCGCAGCAATCAAGGCCAAAGTTCAGCAGTACCTCGAGCGCGGCTCGGCCGAGTTGCACTACCTGCGCCGGATCATCGAGTCGGGGGCGTTCCGGCTGGAGCCGCCGCAGAACTACGCCGCGATGGCCGCCGATATCTACAAGTGGGGCGAGTTCGGCATGCTGCCGTCGCTCAATGCCAGGCGTACGCCCAACCGTGCGGCCGTCATCGACGAAGAGGGCGAATTCACCTACTCCGAGCTCGACGAGGCCGCCCACGCGGTGGCCAACGGCCTGCTCGACAAGGGTGTCCGCGCCGGGGACGGCGTCGCGATCCTGGCACGCAACCACCGCTGGTTCGTCATCGCCAACTACGGCGCTGCCCGGGTGGGCGCCCGCATCATCTTGCTCAACAGCGAGTTCTCCGGGCCGCAGATCAAAGAGGTGTCCGAACGCGAGGGCGCCAAAGTGATCATCTACGACGACGAGTACACCAAGGCCGTCAGCAAAGCCGAGCCGCCGCTGGGCAAGCTGCGTGCGCTGGGCGTCAACCCCGACGCTGTTGATTCGTCGGCCTCCGCCTCCGGCGAAGAGCCTCCGGAGAGCACCGACGAAACCCTGGCCGAGCTGGTCGCGCGCAGCAGCAAGGCGCCCGCCCCGAAGGCGTCCAAGCACGCGTCGATCATCATCCTGACCAGCGGGACGACCGGCACGCCGAAGGGAGCCAACCGCAGCACCCCGCCGACGCTGGCGCCGATCGGCGGCATCTTGTCGCACGTTCCGTTCAAGTCCGGCGAAGTGACGTCGCTGCCGTCGCCGATGTTCCACGCGCTCGGGTATCTGCACGCCACCATCGCGATGTTTTTGGGTTCGACGCTGGTGTTGCGGCGGAAGTTCAAGCCGCCGTTGGTACTTGAGGACATCGAGAAGTACAAGGCGACCGCCATGGTGGTGGTCCCGGTGATGCTGTCGCGGATCCTGGACACCATCGAGAAGATGGACAAGAAGCCCGACCTGTCCAGCCTGCGGATCGTGTTCGTATCCGGATCGCAATTGGGCGCCGAGCTGGCGGCTCGTGCCCTCAAGGACCTGGGTCCGGTCGTTTACAACATGTACGGTTCGACGGAGATCGCGTTCGCCACGATCGCCGGTCCCAAGGACCTGGAACGCAATGCGGCGACGGTCGGTCCGGTCGTCAAGGGCGTGAAAGTCAAGATTTTCGACGACAGCGGCACGGAACTGCCGCAGGGCGAGGTCGGCCGGATCTTCGTCGGTAACAGCTTCCCGTTCGCGGGCTACACCGGTGGCGGCAACAAGCAGATCGTTGACGGCCTGTTGTCGTCGGGAGACGTCGGCTACTTCGACGAGTACGGCCTGCTGTATGTCAGCGGGCGTGATGACGAAATGATCGTCTCCGGCGGCGAGAACGTCTTCCCCGCCGAAGTGGAGGACCTGATCAGTGGGCATCCGGACGTCGTGGAGGCCACCGCGATCGGCGTCGAAGACAAGGAGTGGGGCCACCGGCTGCGCGCGTTCGTGGTCAAAAAGGAAGGCGCCGAGGTCGACGAGGACGCCATCAAGCACTACGTGCGCGACCACCTGGCGCGCTACAAGGTGCCGCGGGAAGTGGTCTTCCTCGACGAGCTGCCGCGCAACCCGACCGGCAAGATCCTCAAGCGCGAACTGCGCGAGATGGAGATCGAGTAGCGGGTTTTGACGCCGAGATTGCCGTCACGGCTGTGGTTTCGCCCGGTACGACGACCCCCACGGCAATCTCAGCGACTGGATCGCGCAGTTACGGGTCGCGAGGCAAGCCCAGCAGCCGTTCGGCGATGATGTTGAGCTGCACCTCCGACGTGCCACCGTAGATGGTCGTGGCCCGGCTGGCCAGCAGGTATTCGCCCCACTTGCCGGGTAATTGGTCGGTGTCGCCGATCGCGGCGTCGGTGCCGAAGGAGGATACCGCGAATTCGGCATAACCCTGACCGGTGCGCATCGACAGCAGCTTGGAGATCGCCGCCGACGGCATGGCGTCCCCGCCGGCCAGGGTCAACAGCGTGGAGCGCAGGTTCAGCACTTTGGCGGCATGACCTTCGGCGATCAACTGACCCGCTCGGTGCCGGGCGACCTGGTCGAACTGGCCGTCGCGAACGAACTCGACAAACTGGTCCAGGGTCGCCAGGAAGTTCGCCTCGCTGCTGCCGATCGAGACCCGTTCCGCGGTCAGGGTGTTGCGGCTGACCTCCCAACCCCTGTTGACTTCGCCGAGCACGCAGGCGTCGGGCACGAACACGTCGTCGATGTAGACGGTGTTGAACATCGCGTTGCCGGTGAGCTCGCGCAGCGGCTTCACCTCGACGCCTTCGCTCTTCATGTCCAGCAGGAAGTAGGTGATGCCATTATGCTTCGGAGCGTTCGGTTCAGTTCTGGCCAGCAGCGCCCCCCACTGCGAGAACTGCGCCGCGGTGGTCCAGATCTTCTGGCCGGTGATGCGCCAGCCGCCGTCGGTCCGGGTCGCTTTGGTGCTCAACCCGGCCAGGTCGGATCCGGCGCCCGGTTCGGAGAACAGCTGGCACCAGATCATGTCGCCGCGGAAGGTCGGCGGCAGGAACCGTTGCTTTTGCTCGTCGGTCCCGAAGGCGACGATCGACGGGATGATCCACGTCGCGATGCCCATCTGCGGTCGCTTTACCCGCCCGGAAGAGAACTCCTGGGCGATGATGATTTGCTCCACCGGGCTGGCGGCCCGGCCCCACGGCTTGGGTAGATGCGGAAGTGTCCAGCCGCCCTCGGCGATCGCGACCTTGCGTTGCTGGCGTTCCATCGCCTTGAGCGCGGCGACCTCACACCGAATCTCGGCACGCAGCTTTTCTGTGTCGGGGTCGAGGTCGATGTCCACCGCCCGCGTACCCGTGCTGGTCGCGGTGTCCACCACTTTCTGCGGGTACTCCGAGCTGCGGCCGAAGCAGGCGGCCAGCATCAGCGCCCGGCGATAGTAAACGTTTGTGTCGTGCTCCCAGGTGAAGCCGATCCCGCCGTGCACCTGAATGCAATCCTGCGCGCACCGCTGGGCGGCCGCGGGCGCCAGCGTCGCCGCCACGGCGGCGGCGAACTCGACTTTGGAACTGGCTATGTCCCAATTGCTTTGGCTGGCTTCGTCAATCGCACGGGCGGCATCCCACACCGCCGCGGTGGCCCGCTCAGTGTCGGCGATCATCTCGGCGCACTTGTGCTTGATGGCCTGGAACTGGCCGATCGGCCTGCCGAACTGCTCACGAATCTTGGCGTATTGCGACGCCGTGTCGGTCGCCCAGCGCGCCACGCCGATGGCCTCGGCGGACAGCAACGTGGACATCAGCGCGTGCGCGGTCGTCATGCTCAGGTTGCTCAGCGCGGCATCGTCGCCGACCTCGATGGCGTTGGCCCGCACATGCGCGATGGGGCGCAGCGGGTCCAGGCCTTTCACCGGCTCGATTTCAACCTGCTCGGCGCGCAGCACCACCCATTCTTCGCCGCTGTCGATCGCCACCGGAAGCACCAAGACCGACGCCTGCGCCGCAGCCGGAACCGCGCGGACCTCCCCGCGGATCACCAGTGCTTTGCCATCAGGGCCGTGCCGGGTGGCGGTCAGCCCGGAATCCAGCGCATAGGCGGCGATGGCCGCGCCGGACGCCAGCTCGGCTAGCACTTTGGCTTCCGCGTCGTGCGCCGAGATCAGCGCACTGGCGATCGCCGACGGGACGAACGGCCCCGGCACCGCGCCATAGCCGAACTCGGCCAGCACGATGGCCAGCTCGAGAAACCCGAAACCCTGGCCGCCCACGGACTCGGACAGATGCACACCCAGCAAGCCCTGTTCGGCTGCCGCTTGCCAGTACGGCGGGGGATTGTCGATCGGGGTTTCCATGACTGCGTGCAGCACCTCGGAAGGCGCGATGCGCGCCACCAGTGACCGCACCGAATCGGCCAGTTCTTGATGCTCAGGAGTTATCGCGATCGGCATTGGTCGCCTTCCCATGCTTCCGGGGTCCGTTTCCGTCAAGCACCCATCAATCTAATAACCGGTCGGTTGGTTGACCACATTGGCCAGCGGCTCACCGTCGTGCAGCCGGCGGCAGTTGGCAACCGCTTCGGCCAGATAGCGCCGCACGGTGTCGGCGGTGTACCGGGTGACGTGCGGCGTCAGCACGACGTTGTCCACACCGAGTAGTGCGTTGTCGGGTGCGACCGGCTCGACCTCGAAAACGTCGAGCCCCGCGGCGGCCAACTTAGCGCCACCGCTTGGTGATCCACTTGGCGATGGTGTCGGCTTGCTCGCTGCGTGCGCCCGGGGTGGTGAAGTAGTGGTCGGTGTTGATCGAGACCTGCGCTTTGTCGGTGCTGGCGAGCGCGTCGTAGATGCGTTGGGCGTCAGACGGAAAGACCCCGGTATCGGCCTCGGCGTTGATGACCAGGGCCGGGCAGGTGATCCGGGCCAGGTGCGGCTCGGCCCGGGTTTGCGCTACCCGAAGACTCCACATGCCCAGCCAGTTGCGCAGGGTACAGGCCGTGGCGATGCCGTGCGCGGAGCGGTTCGCCTTGGCCGGGACGCCCGCATAGCACATGTTCGGTTGCCGCTTGGTCGGCTCGATGCTGGGGTCCACCATGCGGGGATCGGCCCAGGTTCGCATCACAGTGAACGGCCGATCGGAAAACCCGGCAGCCCGAACACGTTTGAGCTCCATCTCGGCCCATTCGGTGATGGCGTGGTTGCGTGCGGTCTGCGCACAGCGGTAGCGGTCGAGGAACTCCGGCGAGTAGGGCGGGCCGTTGCCCCCGCTGAACAGGTCGAGGTCGGCATCGGTGGCAACCGGGTCGCATTCGTCGACGACGGCGGCGTCCATCCACGCCGTCAGCACGTCTGGACGCCCGGGATGAGCGGCGGTGGCCACGTAACCATCCGCGGGAGGCAACTCGGTCAGTCCCGCCGCCGGCCGCATCCCGTCCAGCGGAGTCACATTCGGCTCCACGGCCTGTGACTGATAGGCGGCCATCAATGAGCCGCCGCCTGAATTGCCCAGTAGCACAACGGTGTCCACCCCCTGGACTTCGCGCAGCCAGCGTACCCCGACGCCAATGTCGACCAGCGCGTGGTCGAGCAGAAAGCTGCTTTCGAAGCCACGAAACCTGGTGTTCCAGCCGAGAAATCCGATGCCGCGAGTGGCCATGTAATCGGCGAGATAGTGCTCGGAGAAGTCGATCTGGTAGTGCGTGGCGATCATCGCCACCTTGGGTTTGCGTCCCACCCCGCGGTGATACAGCCCCTGGCAAGGGTGCCCGCCGGCACCGGCGCGCCCGGCGGTGCGCGACGGTAGCCCGACGAACTCGCGGATCACTCCCGCAGCACCGGTATGACGAGTCAATTCAACGGCTCTCCTTGCGAGTAGATGGCCCGGTAGTAGATGTTGGCGAGGGTCTGAATGCAGGCTTGGTCGTCGGGTTCGCGGGCCCCGGTAATGGGGCCGCTGAGCTGGATGTAGCAGAACTGGTTGAACATCGCCACGATCGCCTCGGCGATCAGCTGCGGGTCGTCGCCGGGGCAATGGCCCTCGGTTTGGGCGCGCCGGACCGTCTCGGCAATGAAAGAGATTGGTATCGAGCATATTTCGGCCCAATACTGGGCAAAGTCAGCGTTGACCATCGCCAATTGGGACACGCTGATCACCTCGGCGAGCCGATGGCGGTAGGTATGCCAGTGCGCAGCGGCGGCCTCCTGCGCTCGCTCCCGATTGGACAAGCCGTGTCGGGTCACCGAAAGCGCGCGCTGGTTGGCCTCGTCGCGGAAACTCAGGGCCCACTGACGGACCATTGCCTCTTTGGAGTCGTAGTAGTTGTAAAAGGATGCCGCCGAGCGGCCCGCTTCTGCGGCGATGTCGGCAATGGTGGTGGCCAGGATGCCTTTTCGTGCGATGACCGTGCGGGCGGCCATGTCGATCGCGGCCTGTGTCCGCCTGCCGCGATGCGTTGGAAGCTCGGCAGGGCGGCCCGCCGAGTCCGGCGCGGTCGACATCTGACGTACCTCCCTGGGCCAAAACTGAATCTGATGTTAGATTCAGATTCCGATCTTGGCCAGGACCTCCAAGGGGACCGATGGGAGCCGCAAGATGATCAAGCCGCACAACATCAACACGGAATTCCAGCTCGGCGGCATCAACCACGTCGCCCTGGTGTGTTCGGACATGGCGCGAACCGTGGACTTCTACACCAATATCCTCGGCATGCCGCTGGTCAAATCGCTGGATCTGCCCGGCGGTCAGGGGCAGCACTTCTTCTTCGACGCCGGCAACGGCGACTGCGTCGCGTTCTTCTGGTTCGCCGACGCCCCCGACCGGGTACCGGGCATCTCGTCGCCGGGCGCCATCCCCGGCATCGGCGACATCACCAGCGCGGTGAGCACCATGAACCATCTGGCATTGCATGTACCGGCCGAAAAGTTCGATGCCTACCGGCAGCGACTCAAGGACAAAGGCGTGCGGGTCGGGCCGGTGCTCAACCATGACGAGAGCGAGATGCAGGTGTCCGCGACGGTGCATCCGGGGGTGTACGTGCGCTCGTTCTATTTCCAGGATCCCGATGGCATTACTCTCGAATTTGCCTGCTGGGTCAAGGAATTCGATAGCGGCGATGCCATGACCGTGCCCAAGACGGCGGCCGATCGGCGACCTCGGGTGGCCGCCGGTCGCTAACGGCCATGACCGACGGCATTTTGACCGACGCGCAGATCGCGGCGCTGACGCCCGAGCAGCGCCGGGAGCTGATTTCCCGCCTGGAGCAGCCCCTGAGCGACGTGATCGACCCTGCGCTCCTGGCTCGGGTGCGGCGCGTCCGGTTGAGTTTGATGATCGGTGGCTCGATGGTGATGATTCCCTGGCTGGGGTATCTCTCCCTGACACTGCCGGCGAACTACGTCGCCCACAACTGGCCGGCCACCTGGGTGGGCTTCGACCTTCTGTTGATGGGCTTCATGATGGCAACCGCGGTGCTCGGCTACCTGCGCCGTCAGCTATTGGTCCCGGCCGCCTTCACCACCGGGGTGTTGCTGATCTGCGACGCGTGGTTCGACCTCATGACCGCCGGGCCCAGGGACATTTGGCTGTCGGTGATCACCGCTCTGCTGATCGAGGTGCCGCTGGCGATCTTCATGATCTTCAGTGCGCAGCGGCTTATGCGACTCACCATGATGCGTTTGTGGCTGCTTGATCCCGGGATGCGGCTGCGGCACCTGCCGTTGTTTCCGTGAGGCGGTACAGCTTTGGCTCGGCGAGTTCGTCGAGAAGGGTGGCCAGCTGATCGACAAGCTCGTCGGGCTCCAATCGCACGTCCCCAGCCAGCCAGGCGCTGATGGTCTGTGCGACGCCGCCAACCGCGAAGTGCGCCCCGGCTTTGATGCGGTCGTTTGCCGGCATGCGCAGCGCATCGCCGGCATACTGGCCCGACAGCATGGCGAACAGTGCGCTGGATTCGGCACGCTTGCGCATCACCACGGCGTTGGCCAGTTGTGTGCTGAACAGCAGGCGTCCGATGCGTGGGTCATCGGCGATGGTCCGCACGATATTCGCCATGCCCGCTCGGCTCTGCTCGTGCGCCGGTACCGCCGCCACCGCGGCCTGGATGGTGGCGGCCAGCTCGGCGACCACCCAGTCGAAAACACCGATGACGAATTCGTCCTTGTCGGTGAAGCTTTCGTAGAAGTAGCGGGCCCCCAGGCCGGCGCGGCTGCAGATTCCGCGGACGGTCAGCTCAGCAATGTCCTGCCGGTCGGCCCCTAACAGGTCCAGGCCGGCAGCCAGCAACCGGCCGCGGCGCGCGGCCAGCCGTTGCTTGGCCTCGATGCCCCGATACCGCCGCTCACTCGGAGTCATAGACACCACCTTGACACCAGAGTAGCGTACCGCGGATAACAGGAAACAGATGTTCTCACAATTAGCCGACAGGCACGGCAGGAGGTCTTGGGATGGCGATTCGCGAGACGATTCACCAACCATGCGCCATGTCGAGCCCATCCCCCATGTCGAGTGCCCCATCGCCTTCCCGCCCCGCTCGCAGCGGGCAAAGCGCCAGCGGGCGCTGGGTATCGGCGAGGGTTTGATGGGCGTTGCGCTCTTGGCCGGCCCGGCGAACGTGATCATGCAGTTGGCGCGGCCCGGTGTCGGCTACGGCGTCATGGAGAGCCGCGTCGAAAGCGGCCGGGTGGACCTGCATCCGATCAAACGGGCGCGCACCACCTTTACCTACCTGGCGGTGGCGACCGCCGGCAGCGATGCCCAGAAGGAGGCCTTCCGTCGGGCGGTGAACCGGGCCCACGTCCAGGTCTACTCGACCCCGGAGAGCCCAGTGCAGTACAACGCCTTCGACGTCGACCTGCAGCTGTGGGTGGGAGCGTGTCTCTACAAGGGCGGGGTCGATATCTACCGCATGTTCATCGGTGAGCTGGACGGCGAGGACGCCGACCGCCACTACCGCGAGGGCATGGCGCTGGCCACTACGTTGCAGGTGCCACCGGAGATGTGGCCGCCGGACCGGGCGGCCTTCGATCGGTACTGGCAGGAGTCGCTGGCCATGGTGCAGATCGACGACGCCGTGCGGGACTACCTGTATCCCATCGCCGCGGGGCGGATTCGGGGGGTGGTTCTGCCGCGGCCCCTTCAGCGCCTGTCGGACAGCTTTGCGTTGCTGATCACCACCGGCTTTCTGCCGCAGCGGTTTCGCGACGAGATGCGGTTGCCCTGGGACGCCGCCAAACAGCGGCGCTTCGACCGGCTGATGGCCGTCTTGGCCATGGTGAACCGGCAGCTACCGCGGTTCGTCCGGCAGTTCCCCTTCAACATCCTGCTGGTCGATGTCGACCGCCGGATGAGGACGGGCCGTCCGCTGGTCTAGCGGCCGTGACGGACGGCGCGCGTCGCCGTCGAGTTGATAACGACAATCATATTCATTAAGCTCTCCTCGGTCTGGTAAGCCTTCCAGCCCGAGGAGTACCCATGACGGCGCCAATCTGGATGGCCTCGCCACCGGAGGTGCATTCGGCGTTGCTCAGTAGCGGCCCCGGGCCGGGGCCGTTGTTGGCGGCCGCCGCGACGTGGTCTGGGCTGAGCACCGAATACGCTTCGGCGGCAGAAGAACTCAGCGCTTTATTAACTTCGGTGCAGGCCGGCGCATGGGAGGGGCCGAGCGCGGAGTCGTATGTGGCGGCACATGCGCCATACCTGGCGTGGTTGACGCAGGCCGGCGCGAACAGCACGGCAGCGGCCGCTCAACATGAAATTGCCGCGGTTGCCTACACCACAGCGTTGGCGGCCATGCCGACCCTCCCTGAACTGGCCACCAACCACCTCGTCCACGGAGTCTTGTTGGCGACCAATTTCTTTGGGATCAACACGATTCCGATCGCACTCAACGAGGCTGACTATGCCCGGATGTGGGTTCAGGCCGCTACCACCATGGCGACCTATCAAGGAGTGTCCAGCGCGGCGCTGACCGCGACGCCTCAGACGGCGCCGGCGCCGCAGATCCTGAAATCCAACGCCTCGAGCCAAGGTTCGGGGAGCATCATCCACGACCCCACGATCGACAACCCGCTAGATGACTTCATCGCGAACATCCTGAAGAACTTCGGGATCAATTGGGACCCCGCCCAGGGCACCGTGAACGGACTGCCCTACGACGCATATACAAACGCAGGACAACCGATCTTTTGGGTTGTCCGAGCCCTGGAGCTTTTCGAGGATTATCAACAGTTCGGCTATTACCTGGTGCACAACCCGGCCTTGGCGTTTCAGTACCTGGTTCAACTCGCACTGTTCGACTGGCCGACTCACATCCTCGAGATTTTCAGCACCCAGCCGGAGTTGCTCGCCCCCGCGCTCCTCGCGGCCGTTGCTCCCTTCGGAGCCGTAGGTGGTTTCGCGGGGCTGGCCGGCCTGGCCGGCCTACCTCAGCCCCCGGTCGTGCCGGCGCCAGCACCCGTTGCGGCTGCGCCCAGTATGTTGCCGGTCGTCGGGATGGCCCCGACCGCCGTTGCGCCGGCCGCGGCCCCCGCCTCGGCACCGGCGCCTGCGCCCGCTCCCACGGCGACCACGGTGGCCAGCTCACCGCCGCCGGCTGCGGGTGGGGCGGGTTTTGTCTCTCCCTACGTCGTCGCGCCTCCCGGCATCGGGTTTGGCTCGGGGATGAGTAGCAGTGCCAGGTCTAGCACCAAACGGAAAGCGCCCGAACCGGATAGCGCCGCGGCGGCGGCGGCCGCGGCGGCGCGGGAACAGGCCCGGGCGCGCCGGCGCAGGCGCGCAAGTCAGCGCGATTACGGCGACGAGTTTTTGGATATGAATTTCGACGTCGACCCCGACTGGGACACGCCTTCGTCGACGGCAGCGTCGGATCACGGTGCCGGAGATTTAGGATTCGCCGGCGCGGCACGCAAACAGACATCCGCTGACGCGGCGGGCTTGACCACGCTGGCCGCCGACGATTTCGGCGGCGGCCCAAAGATGCCGATGGTGCCGGGCACCTGGGACCCGGCGGGAACCGGTGAGGGGGGCCGCCCCAGCGCGTCGGCGTAGTGTCTGTTGGGTGCGCAGTGAAGGTGATACCTGGGACATCGCAACAAGTGTCGGTTCGACGGCGTTATTCGTAGCGACCGCGCGAGCGCTGGAGGCGCAGAAGCCCGACCCGCTGGCCGTCGACCCCTACGCCGAGCTGTTTTGCCGAGCCGTGGGCGGTTCCGCGGCCGACGTTCTCGACGGCAAGGACCCCGATCACCCGCTGAAGACCGCGGAGTTCGGCGAGCATTTTGTCATCCCTGAAGGGGCGGGGTCTGTCAACTGGTTATCGACCGGCGGTTTTGCTGGCTTTCGGCCTCCGTGTCGGCAGCACCGGGTAGGGAGCGGGGTCAAGACGCAGCGCCCGCAGCGTAGCGAGGACGAACGGTCTTGATGTCCGGTCCTTACCCGATGCAACACTTCGGCGGATGCCGGAAGATCAGCGGTGGGGTGGGGATTGTGTGGTTGTGGGCCTTCTCCAAGCAGTGATGGTGCAGATACGTTGGGGCAGGGCCGGATTGGTCCGGCTGCCGGTCATCCCTTCGCCCAGCTTGTGTGGGGCATGGAGCGGTGCGGTAGCAACACGCGGGGTCAATCAAGCGGGCGACCACGCCGATAGGGGGTCAGACAAAAAAGCGGCCGCGCGCGGGTTGCGTCCGGAGTGCTCACGCTGCGCTGGCACGGTCGAGCGCGCGGATGTGGCCGTCGCGCAGCCCGTAGTAGACCAGCGTGAGCAGTTTGCGTGCCGCGGCAACCTTGGCGATGTTCTTGCCGCGGCGAGCCTCGATACGGTCTTTATCGGCCGAGATCTTGGCCGTGGTCTGGTGACGCTGCACCGCTTCGATCGCCGCCCAACGGACCAATTTCGAGCCTTGTTTGGTGATATGCCCGCGATGTACGACGGTATCGGACTCGCGGTGGCGTGGGGTCAGCCCGGCCCAGGAGCACAGGTAGGCGGGCCCGGCGAATCGGTGCACGTCACCGATCTCGGCGACGAATACCGCCGCCAGCGTCGCTCCGATGCCGGGTAGTTGCTGGATCGCTTGATAGCCGCGGTCAGCGTCGAGCCGTTTGGCGATCAACCCGGCGAACCGCGCTTGATGGCTGTTGAGGACGTCGATGAGTTCCAGCAACGAGCGCACCCGTTCTGCGTAGGCGGCACCCAGTGGCACCTTCGCCAGCCGTTGACGACCACCGACTCCGAACAGATCTGACACCGCGATCAACACGCCAGCCTTGGCCAACACGGCATGGACCTGGGCCTTCAAGCCGGATCGGATCGCCACCAGCTTGGCGCGGTAACGCACCAACTCCCGTAGCTCTCGGGTGGCCGGCGGGGCGATCCAGGACTCGGGCAACCGGCCCATCCGCAGCAAGTCCGCCAGATCACCGGCGTCGCGCACGTCGTTTTTCACCCGGCGGTACCGGAATCCTTTGACGCCCAACGGATGCGCCAAATGCACACGCGCTCCAGCGGCCTGCAGAACATCGACCGCCCAATACCATCCATAGGTCGCCTCGAGCACCACCTCCGGGTCGGGTCCGGCATCCTCGATCTGCAGGCCCAACGCCACCGGATCGTTGACGATCCGCACCGCCGAGAGCTGTTCGCCGGCGTCGGTTTGGCGGACGATCACCGACCGTTGTCGATGTAGATCGATCCCGACGAACTGCCTGCCGTCATACTCGTCCATAGGGGCCTCCCCTTGGTTCGTGGAAGTAACACCCCCAGCATCCGCCGGGAACGTCACGAGGAGCGGAGGCCCCGCCCCTTCATCGCATCAACTTTCAGGGTGCCCGCACCAAGTATTTCGACGAGTATTTCCGGCGGGCCGCCGACGCAGGAGTGCGGCAAGTGGTCATCTTGGCAGCGGGGCTGGACTCGCGCGCCTACCGCCTGGACTGGCCGGCCGCGACGACGATCTTCGAGCTGGACCGTCCGCAGGTCCTCGATTTCAAGCGTGAAGTGCTTACCGACCACGGCGCCCAACCGCGCGCCGAGCGACGTGAAATAGCGGTCGATCTGCGCGAGGACTGGCTGCAAGCTCTGCGAGACAGCGGCTTTGATGCAGCAAAGCCGTCGGCATGGATCGCCGAGGGCCTGCTGGTCTATCTCCCGGGCACCGCGCAGGAGCAGCTGTTCACCGGTATCGACGGCCTGGCCGGCCACGGCAGCCATGTCGGTATCGAGGATGGCGCGCCGATGGCGCCCGACGAGTTCGAGGCTGCCGTTGAGGAAGAACGTGCGGCCGCCGCCGAGGGCGACCGGCGCCTGTTCTTCAGGTTGGTCTACAACGAGCAATGCGCGCCGGCCACCGAATGGTTCGGCAACCGGGACTGGAACGCCGTCGGCACGCCGCTGAGCGATTACCTGCGTGGGGTCGGCCGGCCGGTGCCCGGACCCGAAACCGAAGCCGGGCCGATGATCGCCCGTAACACGCTGGTCAGCGCCGTCAAGCAGTGATCGGGGCCGAATTCGGCAACTGGCAAAAACCGTTTGGCCTGAGACGGGAACTTTTCCGCACCGTCCTGCGACTACTACCTGCGTGCTGGTTACGCCGCCCTCCAGCCCGAGGCGGCCGTTGATTCCAGCGGTCGGTAAGGAGTCATGGGATGACCGCGCCGGTGTGGATGGCATTGCCCCCCGAGGTTCATTCCGCGTTGCTGAGCAACGGTCCGGGACCCGGCGGTTTGTTGGCCGCCAGCGGCGCGTGGAGTTCGTTGAGTGCCGCTTATGCGGACACGGCAGACGAACTCGCCGCGACCTTGGCCGCGGTGCAGGCCGGGGGGTGGGAAGGTCCGAGCGCCGAGCAGTATGTGACCGCGCATGCGCCCTATTTGGCATGGCTGATGCGGGCCAGCGCCAACAGCGCGGCGGCGGCTGCCCGGCACGAGACCGCCGCCACGGCCTATACGGCGGCACTGGCCGCCATGCCGACCTTGCCGGAGCTGGCCGCCAACCACGCAATCCACGGCGTGTTGGTGGCGACGAACTTCTTTGGGATCAACACGATTCCGATCGCGCTCAACGAGGCTGACTATGCGCGGATGTGGACCCAGGCGGCCACCACAATGGCCACCTACCAGGCTGTCTCCACCATGGCGGTGGCGTCGGCACCGCAGACCGATCCGGCGCCAGTCATCCAGCACGCCGACAGCAGCGGCGGCGGCAGTGGTGATGAAACCGATAGCACCGGAATCGTCGACAATGACGGCGGCAACCCGTACCAACTGAGCTGGTGGATCAACCGATATCTCGAGATTTTTCAAACCTTGGGAAGAGACCTGGAGGAATTTCCCGAGAATCCGGCCCAGGCGATATCAGACTTACTGCACGACATTCCGGCACTGATAGTGGACGAGTTCGGCCACGCGATCGAGGTCTTTCAGGCGTTCCCCCAGCTTACGGCCCTTCCGTTCATCGTGCCGGCCGGAGCGGTAGGAGGCCTCGCGAGCCTGGGTGGGCTGGCCGGAATCCAACCTGGCGCGACCCCCGCCGTGGCGGCTGCGCCGATCTCCCCGACACCCGAACCCAGCTACGCGGCCGTCGGGAGCGCACCTGTCGTCACTACCGTCCCCGCGCCGACCCCTAGCCCTGCCCCGACTTCGGCTCCGGCGACCGCCCCGGCCACGGCCGCTGCGGTCGGAGCGCCACCGCCGCCGCCCACCGGTATCGAGGGAACTGCCTACCCCTACCTGGTGGGCGGGCCCGGAGTGGGTGCCGGCACGGGTATGAGCACCGGTGCACGGCGAAAGGCTCCGGAGCCCGATTCGGCCGCGGCCGTGGCGGCGGCCGCGGCATCAGCACGGGAAACGCGGCGGGCGCGTCGGCGCCGGCGCGCGGCGATAAACGACCACCACCACGGCTACCGGTACGAGTTCATGGAAACCGATGGCGGAACGGCGCCCGACCCGGTCGTCGATCCGGAGGGGTTCGCCGCGTCGGCGGCCGCATCTGGACAGGGGGCCGGGCCTCTGGGCTTTGCCGGAACGGTCCGCAAGGACGCCGCCGACGCGGCTGGCCTGGCGACGCTGGCCGGCGACGAGTTCGGCGGGGGACCATCGGTGCCTATGGTGCCGGGTACCTGGGAGCCCGACCGGAATTGATAATGAAAATGGTTTTCAGTAAACTGCCCTATTTAGGGAAGTCTGCCGAAAATGCGGCTAATGCTGCTGTTTAACATCCTTATTAGCGATACCGGAACGGGAGCAGGGTCGTGAGTAGGACAGGGCCTCACGCCTCGACAGTTAGCTTATGCAATGCTAACTTCAGGCGAGCTAGGTTAGGGGAGACTACGTACAGGAGAAGCAGCCGTGGAACGCGGTGACACTGGCATGCTCACAGCTCAGCCTGTCAATTCTCGGGTGGACGTCAGGGTTGACGACGATATCATCAGCCGGTTCGCCACGTGTTGCCGCGCGCTCGGCATCGCCGTGTACCAGCGCCAGCGTCCGGCCGATCTGGCCGCCGCTCGCTCCGGTTTCACCGCGCTGACCCGTATCGCCCACGACCAGTGCGACGCCTGGATCGGGCTGGCCGCTGCGGGCGACGTGTCCCTTCGAGTGCTTGAGGAGGTCTCGCGCACCGCGACCACGGCGGGCACGTTGCAGCGTCGGGTTGAACTGGCGCCCGGGACCCTGGGTTTCCGCTACGACACGGGCTTATACCTGCAGTTTCGCGCCACCACGCCGGACGATTTCCACCTCGCCTACGCGGCGGCGCTGGCTTCAACAGGGGGGGCCGGACGATTTGCCGACGCCGACCAGATCGTCGCCGGCCTGACCTCGCGCCGGCCGAACTGGCGCGAGGCCCGCTGGGTCGCCGTCGTCATCAACTACCGCGCCGAGCGCTGGTCGGACGTCGTCAAGCTGCTGACCCCGATCGTCAACGACGCAGATCTCGACGACGCTTTCTCGCATGCGACCAAGATCACCCTGGGCACCGCGCTGGCCCGGCTGGGCATGTTCGCCCCGGCGCTGTCGTATCTGGAGGAGCCCGACGGCCCCGTCGCGGTGGCGGCAGTCGACGGCGCGCTGGTCAAAGCGCTGGTGTTGCGTGCGCACGTCGACGAGGACTCGGCAAGCGAGGTTCTGCAGGATTTGTACGCGGCACATCCCGAGAACGAACAAGTCGAAGAGGCCCTGTCCGACACCAGTTTTGGGATTGTGACCACCACCACGGCGCGGATCGACGCCCGCACCGACCCATGGGACCCCGGCACCGAGCCCAGTCCCGGCGATTTCGTCGACCCCGAAGCCCAGGAGCGCAAGCGGGTGCTGCTGGCAGAGGCCGAACGCGAGCTCGATGAATTCATCGGCTTAGAGAAGGTTAAAGATCAGGTGGCCCGGCTGAAGAGCGCGGTGGCCATGGAGCTGGTGCGTAAACAGCGTGGGCTCGAGGTGGCGCAGCGCACCCACCACCTGGTCTTCACCGGGCCGCCCGGGACCGGAAAGACCACCATTGCCCGGGTGGTCGCGAAAATCTATTGCGGCCTCGGGCTTTTGAAGCGGGAAAACATCAAAGAGGTGCACCGCGCCGATCTCATCGGTCAGCACATCGGCGAGACCGAGGCCAAGACCAACGCCATCATCGACAGCGCGCTCGACGGGGTGTTGTTTCTCGACGAGGCCTATTCGCTGGTGGCCACGGGTGCCAAGAACGACTTCGGCCTGGTGGCCATCGACACCCTCCTGGCGCGGATGGAGAACGACCGCGATCGGCTGGTGGTGATCGTCGCTGGGTACCGTGCAGACCTGGATCGCTTTCTGGACACCAACCAAGGTCTGCGGTCGCGCTTCACCCGCAGCATTGACTTCCCGTCGTACAAACCGCCTGAGCTTATCGAGATTGCCAACTTCATGGCCGCCAAGCGTGACAGCGCTTTCGACCAGGGCGCGCTCGATGATCTCGAGGCGTTGTTCGCGCAGCTGGCCGAGGCGAAGAAGCCTGATGCAGCCGGGGTTGAACGTCGCGGCTTGGATATCGCCGGCAACGGCCGATTCGTTCGTAACGTGGTCGAAAAGTCAGAAGAGGAACGCGAATTCCGATTGGACCACTCCGAGCACGCCCAAACCGGCGAGTTTACCGATGAGGAGCTGGTCACGATCACCGCTGAGGATGTGCGCAATTCGGTGGAGCCGCTGCTGCAAGGCCTCGGTCTGCAGGAGCCGGTATGACCAACCCGGAGCCGCAGGACGAACGACGTTCGTTCGCGTCGCGAACCCCGGTCAATGAGAACCCCGACAAGGTCGAGTATCGCCGCGGGTTCGTCACGCGCCACCAGGTCAGCGGCTGGCGATTCGTGATGCGGCGGATCGCTTCCGGCATTGCTTTGCACGACACCAGGATGCTCGTCGACCCGCTGCGCACCCAGTCGCGCGCGGTGCTGATGGGTGTGGTCCTTCTGGTCACCGGCTTGGCGGGCTGCTTCGTGTTTTCGTTGATCCGCCCCAGCGGATCGGCAGGGACCAACGCCGTGCTCGCCGATCGCTCGACCGCCGCCCTATATGTACGGGTCGGTGACGAGCTGCACCCGGTGCTCAACCTGACGTCGGCCCGGCTGATCGTCGGCCATCCGGTCAACCCCACGACGGTGAAAAGCAGTGAGCTGGACCGGTTTCCGCGCGGCAACCTGATCGGCATTCCGGGGGCACCGGAGCGCATGGTGCAGAACACCTCTCACGACGCCAACTGGACGGTGTGCGACTCGATCGGCGGGACTTCGCGCGCTACGCACAGCGCGGGTGTCACCGTGATCGCGGGCCCCCCTGATAGCCGCGGCGCGCGGGCGGCCACGCTCGGTTCCAGGCAGGCGGTCCTGGTCGCGAGCGGCAACAGCACCTGGCTGCTGTGGGATGGCAGGCGCAGCCGGATCGACCTGGCCGATCACGCGGTCACGAACGCACTTGGCTTGGGGCCCGCAAACTCTGACGTGCCCGCGCCGCGGCCCATCGCATTGGGATTGTTCAACGCGATACCCGAATCGCCGCCACTCACCGCGCCGGGCATCCCGAACGCCGGTGACCCGGCGAATTTCGGCGTGCCGGCGCCGATCGGGGCGGTGGTGGTGTCGTATGCCCTGGATCAGAGCTCGTCCGGCGCCGCGCGGTACTACGCGGTGTTGCCCGACGGCCTGCAGCCCATCTCGCCGGTGCTCGCCGCGCTCCTGCGCAACACCAACTCCTATGGGCTGGACCAACCGCCGCGGCTGGGTGCCGACGCGGTGGCCAAGCTGCCGGTGTCGCGGATGCTGGATACCACGCGCTATCCGGACCAGCAGGTCACACTGGTCGACGCGGCCAAAGATCCCGTCACTTGTGGGTACTGGAGCAAGCCGGCCGGGGCCGCCACCAGCTCGCTGAGCCTGATGTCCGGCTCGGCTCTGCCGGTGCCTGAATCGATACGCACCGTCGACCTGGTCGGCGGCGGCTCACAAGGAACGGCCACCCGCGTTGCCCTGGCGCCGGGCACCGGCTACTTCACCCAGACCGTCGGCGGCGGCGCGGGCTCACCCGGTACCGGGTCGTTGTTCTGGGTGTCCGACACCGGGGTCCGCTATGGCATCGACAACGAGGCTGAGAACGCAGCTACCGGGCACGGCAAAACCGTTGAGGCCCTTGGCCTTAGTGGTCCTCCCGTTTCCGTCCCGTGGTCGGTCTTGTCACTGTTTGCCAGCGGCCCGACGCTGTCGCGCGCCGATGCCCTGCTGGCGCACGACGGCTTGGCGCCCGACAGCAGGCCGGGCCGCCCCGTGTCTGCCGAAGGAGCGCCCCGATGAGCCGGCTCATCTTCGAAGCCCGCCGACGGCTGGCGCCACCGGTTACTCGCAAGGGCACCATCACCATCGAGGCGCCGCCCGAGCTGCCCAGGGTGATTCCGCCGTCGCTGCTGCGGCGCGCGATGCCCGTTGTGATCGTGATGCTGATCGTGGGCATGGTGGTCGCGTTGTTCGCCACCGGGATGCGAGTGATCTCCCCACAGACCCTGTTCTTCCCGTTCGTACTGTTACTGGCGGCGACCGCGCTCTACCGCGGCACCGGCAACAAGATGCGCACCGAAGAGGTCGACGCCGAACGGGCCGACTATCTGCGCTACCTGTCGGTGGTCCGGGACAACATCCGGACCCAGGCGGCCCAGCAGCGCGCCGCCGCGCAGTGGTCCCACCCTGAGCCCACGGCGCTCGCAACGGTGCCCGGGTCCCGCCGGCAGTGGGAGCGTGACCCGCACGACCCGGATTTCCTGGTGCTGCGGGCAGGCCGCCACCACGTGCCCCTGGACACCGCACTGCGGGTTAACGACACCGCAGACGAAATCGATCTGGAACCGGTGTCGCACAGTGCCTTACGCAGCCTGCTCGACACCCACCGTACCGTGCGCGACGTGCCGACCGGAATCGACCTGACCAAAGTCTCGCGGATCACCGTCCTGGGTGAGGAAGACGAGGTACGAGCGGCGTTGCGCGCCTGGATCGCCCAGGCGGTGACGTGGCACGACCCGACGGTGCTGGGAGTCGCGCTGGTCACCCGGGACCTGGAGAGCCGTGACTGGTCCTGGCTGAAGTGGTTGCCGCACGTCGACATTCCCGGCGAACTCGACGGTGTCGGCCCGGCTCGCTTCTTGTCGACCGACCCCGACGAATTGGTTTCGCTGCTGGGTTCGGCGCTCCTTGACCGTCCGCCGTTTACCGCCGAGGCGGGTGAGGCGCTGCGGCACCTGCTGATCGTCGTCGATGATCCCGACTACGACCTGAACGCGTCGACGCTGGCGCTGGGCCGGGCGGGCGTGACCGTCGTGCACCGCTGCGCCACATCACCGCACCGTGAGCAGTATTCGGATCCGGAAAAGCCCATCCTGCGCATCGACCGCGGCGCCATCGAGCGCTGGCAGACCGGCGGCTGGCAGCCCTACATCGACAGTGCCGACGGGCTCGGTGCCGCCGAGGCCGCCCACCTGGCCCGGCAGCTGTCGCGCTGGGACTCCAACCCGACCCACACGGGATTGCGCTCGGCGGCCACCCGCGGTGCCACCTTCACCACCCTGCTGGGCATCCCGGACGCGTCGCAGCTGGATGTGCCCACCATTTGGGCGCCGCGCCACCGCGAAGACGAATTACGCGTTCCGATCGGTGTCACCGCGACCGGTGAGCCGCTCTTCTTCGACCTCAAAGACGAAGCCGAGGGCGGGATGGGTCCGCACGGCCTGATGATCGGTATGACGGGCTCGGGAAAGTCCCAGACCCTGATGTCGATCCTGTTGTCGTTGTTGACAACTCATTCGGCGGACCGGTTGATCGTCATCTACGCCGACTTCAAAGGGGAGGCGGGCGCCGACAGCTTCCGCAATTTTCCGCAGGTTGTCGCGGTGATCTCCAACATGGCCGAAAAGAAGTCGCTCGCCGACCGGTTCGCCGATACGCTGCGCGGGGAGGTGGCGCGCCGCGAAACGCTGCTGCGCGAGGCCGGCCGCCGCGTTCAGGGCAGCGCGTTCAACTCGGTGGTCGAATACGAGGCCGCCATCGCTGCCGGACATGACCTGCCGCCGATCCCAACGCTGTTCGTGGTCGCTGACGAGTTCACCCTGATGCTGGCCGATCACCCGGAATACGCGGAGCTGTTCGATTACGTGGCGCGCAAGGGTCGCTCGTTCCGCATTCACATCCTGTTCGCGTCGCAGACGCTGGATGTCGGCAAGATCAAGGACATCGACAAGAACACCTCGTACCGCATCGGGTTAAAGGTGGCCAGCCCCAGCGTTTCCCGCCAGATCATCGGCGTGGAGGATGCCTATCACATCGAATCCGGCAAAGAGCACAAGGGCGTGAGCTTCTTGGTGCCGGCCCCAGGTGCGACCCCGATCAAATTCCGCAGCACCTACGTCGACGGCATCTACGATCCGCCGCAGAAGACCAAAGCCTTTGTGGTGCAGTCTGCTCCGGAACCAAAGCTGTTCACGGCCGAGAGGGTTGAGCCGGATCAGGACACGGTGATTTCCGGTGCCGAGGAAGAAGAAATGGCCGGACCACCGCGCAAGCTGATCGCCACCATCGGTGAACAGCTGGCGCGCTATGGCCCGCGGGCGCCGCAGCTGTGGCTGCCGCCATTGGACGAACCGATCCCGTTGACCGCGGTACTGGCTCGCGCCGGGGTGCCGCAGCGGCAGTGGCGGTGGCCGCTCGGTGAGATCGACAAACCATTCGAGATGCGCCGCGATCCGCTGATCTTCGATGCCACGTCGTCGGCCGGGAACATGGTGATCCACGGCGGCCCCAAGTCCGGGAAGTCCACTGCGCTACAAACGTTTATCTTGTCGGCGGCCAGCCTGCACTCGCCTCGTGAGGTCACGTTCTACTGCTTGGACTACGGCGGCGGGAAGTTGCGGGCGACCGAAGATCTGGCCCACGTCGGCAGCGTCGCGTCGGCGCTGGAACCCGAACGCATCCGGCGCACCTTCGGTGAGCTGGAGCAGTTGCTGCTGTCGCGGCAGAGGCGAGAGGTGTTCCGGGACAAGCATGGTCCGGCCCCCGACGACGGTTTCGGTGAGGTGTTCCTGGTCATCGACAATCTCTACGCGTTCGGCCGGGACAACACCGACCAGTTCAACACGCGGAATCCGTTGCTGGCCAAGGCGACCGAGTTGGTGAATGTCGGCCTGGCGTACGGCATTCACGTCGTCATCACCACCCCGAGCTGGCTGGAGGTGCCGCTGGCGATGCGGGACGGCCTCGGGCTGCGCCTCGAGCTGAAGCTGCACGACCCACGGGACAGCAATGTGCGGGTGTTCGGCGCCCTGCGCCGTCCGGCCGAAGCCGTGCCCCACGACCAGCCGGGCCGCGGGTTGACTATGGCCGCTGAGCATTTCCTGTTCGCCACCCCAGAGTTGGACCAGGTAGCCGCGCTCAACGTGCGCTACCCGGGCATGGCCGCGCCGCCGGTGCGACTGCTGCCCACCAACCTCGCGCCGGAGGCGGTCGGGACGCTCTATCGCGGCCCGGAACAGGTGGTCATCGGCCAACGAGAAGAGGATCTTGCACCGGTCGTCGTCAACTTCGCCGAGAACCCGTTGTTGATGGTGTTCGGCGACAGCAAGTCTGGTAAGACCACACTGCTGCGCCACATCATTCGCACCATCCGTGAGCACTCCTCGGCAGACCAGGTGGCCTTCACCGTGCTGGATCGCCGGCTGCAGCTCGTCGACGAGCCGTTGTTCCCCGACAACGAGTACACCGCAAACATCGATCGCATCATTCCCGCGATGTTGGGACTCTCCAACCTCATCGAATCGCGGCGGCCACCGGCCGGCTTGTCGGCCGGCGAGCTTTCCCGCTGGACGTATGCGGGCCACACCCATTACCTGATCATCGACGACGTAGACCAAGTACCGGATTCGCCGGCGATGAGCGGCCCGTACATCGGACAGCGGCCGTGGACTCCGCTGCTCGGGCTTTTATCGCAGGCCGCCGATTTGGGGCTGCGGGTGATCGTCACTGGGCGCGCCACCGGGTCCGGGCACGCGTTGATGACCAGCCCGTTACTGCGCCGCTTCAATGACTTGCAGGCGACCACGTTGATGCTGGCGGGCAATCCGCAAGACAGCGGCAAGATCCGGGGTCAACGATTCGGCCGGCTGCCTGCCGGCCGGGCGATCTTGTTGGGCGACAGCGATTCTCCGACATACGTGCAATTGGTCAACCCGCTGATTGGCGAGTCCGTAATGGTTAGTGAAACGCAACAGGAGGAGTTCTGATGACGTTGCGAGTGGTTCCCGAGGGTCTGGCCGCCGCCAGCGCCGCGGTGGAGGCGCTGACCGCGAGGCTGGCGGCCGTGCATGCGGCGGCGGCACCGGCGATTACCGCGGTGGCGCCGCCGGCGGTGGATCCGGTATCGCTACAGACGGCCGCCGGGTTCAGCGCTCAGGGCCAGGAGCACGCCGCTGTCGCGGCCCAGGGTGTCGAAGAGCTGGGCCGCGCCGGAGTGGGCGTTGGCGAATCCGGCGCAAGCTATCTCACCGGAGACACCACGGCCGCCGCTACGTATGGGATCGCGGGCGGCTGAGAATGATTTCCCCCTTTGTGCCCATCTGGATGGCTTCGCCGCCGGAAGTGCATTCGGTGTTGCTGAGCACCGGTCCAGGACCGGGGCCGCTCTTGGCGGCCGCCGGCGCGTGGACCGCGCTGAGCACCGAATACGCAACGGCGGCAGCCGAACTCAGTGGGCTATTGGGGGCGGTACAGGCGGCGGCCTGGCAGGGGCCGAGCGCCGAGCAGTATGCGGCAGCTCACCTGCCCTATCTGGCCTGGTTGCAGCAGGTCAGTGCCGACAGCGCGGGCGTAGCCGCGCAACATGAGGTGGCCGCGACGGCTTACACCACCGCCTTGACGGCAATGCCGACGCTGGCGGAGCTGGCCGCCAACCACATGATCCACGGCGTGTTGGTGGCGACGAATTTCTTTGGGATCAACACGATTCCGATCGCGCTCAATGAATCGGACTATGCGCGGATGTGGGTCCAGGCCGCCACCGTCATGGGTACCTATCAGGCCGCCTCGGGTGCGGCGCTTGCCTCGGCGCCGCGCATTGGCCCGGCGCCTTCCATCGTGCATCCGGGCGGTGAAGCCAAAGACGCCGCGATCACCAGCCTGCAAAGTACGTCCGACCCTGGGTCATGGCTCTCGAATTTCTTAAAGCGGCTGTTCGAGTTCTTCCGGGATTTCATGCAAAATTCCGGGAAGATGATTCAGGACTTCCTGACGAATCTGCCTGCGGCGCTGGTGGCCTACGGTCCGCTCCTGTTCGTGGTCGGCTACGAGGTGATCACCAACCTGCTCGGCTGGCCCACGTGGGCCATGATCTTGAGCGCGCCGTTTCTCTTGCCGCTAGTTCTCGCCATCGGTATCGGTGCTGTGACATTGCTGCCCGCCGAGATTGCGCCGGTCGCGGCCGGCGCCGTAGCGCCGCTCCTTGCGTCGATCAAGCCGTCGTTGTTGCCAGCGGTCGTGATGGCTCCGACGGTGGCGACTCCCGCTGGGGCCCCGGCCGCTACGGTTGCCGCGGGTTCCGGTGCGGCTGCCGCACCGGCGCCGGCAACGACGACGGGGAGTTTCGCCTATCTGGTCGCTGTCGGCGGTGATCCGGAAACCGGCGTCGGACCGACGGTGGGTGGTCGCGGCGGCGTCAAGGCACCGGCGGCGACCATCCCGGCGGCTGGTGCGGCGGTGCAAAGCCGGGCCGAAGCGCGGGCGCGGCGGCGTCGGCGGGCCGGAATGCGTGAATACGGCGACGAATTCTTGGATATGGACTCCGACATCGGTGTTGCCCCCGATTACGGCGATGAGGAGCTGCTGGCCGCAGCCGTGGCGTCCGGGAAGGCAGCCGGAACGCAGGGATTCTCCGGAACCGCGCAGAAAGCGACCGCTTTTCAGGCGGCCGGATTGACCAAGCTGGCCGGCGACGAGTTCGGCGGCGGCCCGCGGGTGCCGATGGTGCCCGGCACTTGGGAGCAGGACGCGGACGACCCAGCGGGCCCGACCGAACCGGGAGAAGGGGGATAAGACAGTCAGCACGATGCAAGTCAGTCACCGAAACCTCAAAGGACGCAAAAGAAAGGAATCACTATGAGTATGTTGGATGCTCATATCCCGCAGTTGGTGGCCGCGCAGTCGGCGTTTAGCGCCAAGGCGGCGTTGATGCGCAGCACGATCAGCCAGGCCGAGCAGGAGGCGATGTCGGCGCAGGCGTTCCACCAGGGCGAGTCCTCGGCGGCGTTTCAGGCCGCGCATGCCCGGTTCGTGGAGGTCGCCGCGCGGGTCAACACTCTGCTGGATATCGCCCAGGCCAACCTCGGGGACGCCGCGGGCACCTATGTGGCCGCCGATGCGGCTGCCGCGTCCGGCTACACCGGATTCTGATCCCACCGCTACCGACCGCGAAAGGGTTTGTGATGTCACAGATCATGTACAACTACCCGGCGATGCTGAGCCACGCCGCCGACATGTCGGGCTATGCCGGCACGTTGCAGGGGCTCGGTGCGGACATCGCCAGCGAGCAGGCCACGTTGTCTAACGCCTGGCAGGGCGACACCGGTATGACCTATCAGGTGTGGCAGGCCCAGTGGAACCAGGCGATGGAGAGCCTGGTGCGGGCCTATCAGGCGATGGGCAGCACCCATGAGGCCAACACCATGGCCATGCTCGCCCGCGACCAGGCCGAAGCCGCCAAATGGGGCGGTTAGTTCCGCCTAGATGAGCGTGGAACCCAACGCCGTCGAGCTGGCGGTCGATCACGCGTGGTTCATTGCGGAAACCATTGGGGCGGGCAACTTCCCGTGGGTACTGGCGATCACCCCGCCCTATTGTGATGCCGCGCAGCGCAACGCGTTCCTCGAACGTCAGAAGGCCGAGCTGATCCAGATGGGTCTGGTATCAGAAGGCGGACTCGTCAACCCGGCGGTCGCCGACTGGATCAAAGTGGTGTGTTTCCCGGATCGGTGGCTGGACCTGCGCTACGTGGGTCACCCGGCGGCCACCGGCACCCGCGAGCTGCTGCGCGGCGTCGTGGCGCAGCGCGCCGGGAGAACCGGCAGGCCATCCAAGACAATTGTCGCGTTGCGCAGCGCGCAGCTGATCACGTTCACCGCGATGGATATCGATGACCCCCGTGTGCTGGCTCCGGTCCTCGGTGTCGGACTGGCGCAGCGGCCACCGGCTCGATTTGACGAGTTCAGCATGCCGACGCGGGTCGGTGCCCGGGCCGACGAGCGGCTGCGTTCGGGCGCTTCGCTTTCCGAAGTCCTTGACTACTTGGGTATCCCGCAGTCGGCACGACCGGTGGTGGATTCGGTGTTCAACGGTCCGCGCAGCTACGTCGAAATCGTCGCCGGCTGCCACCGCGACGGCCAGCACGCCACCACCGAGGTGGGGATGAGCATTGTCGACACCGCGGCGGGGCGGGTGCTGGTCAGCCCGTCCCGCGCGTTCGACGGCGAGTGGGTCTCGACGTTCAGCCCGGGGACACCGTTCGCTATCGCCGTCGCGCTTGAACAGCTGACCGCTTCATTGCCGGACGCCGGATGGTTCTCCGGTCACCGACTGTCCCGAGATTTCTCTGCCCAACCCTCATAACCGAAATCAGATAGAGAAGAGAGCACGATGTTCCAGGAATGGCCCCAGCATCCTTCGAGGGTCCGGTGACGTCCGGCGCCGTCATGCCGATCGTCCGCGTGGCAATCCTCGCGGATAGCAGGTTGACGGAAATGGCGTTGCCCGCCGAGCTTCCGCTGCGTGAAATCCTGCCCGCTGTTCAGCGTTTGGTGGTTCCCCGTTTGGTTGGGGAGGCCTCAAATGGCGACTCGGATGACGCCGCTCACGCCCGAGGGGCCGCGGAGATCGGCGCGGCTACCCAACTGAGCCTGGCCCCCATCGGTGGGGCAGCGTTCAGCCTGGACGCCAGCCTGGACACCGTCGGAGTCGTGGACGGTGACCTGCTGGCGCTGCAACCGGTGCCCGTCGGTCCGGCCGCGCCCGGCATCGTCGAGGACATCGCCGATGCTGCCATGATTTTCTCGGTCTCGCGGCGCAAGCCTTGGGGCATAGCCCATATCCAGCGTGGTGCGCTGGCCGCGGTGATCGCCGTGGCTTTCCTGGCGACCGGCCTGGCAGTCACCTACCGGGTCGCCACCGGCGCGCTGGCCGGACTCGTCGCGGTCAGTGTGGTTGCGGCGCTGACCGCGATCGTCGGCTTGCTGATCACGGCACGCTCGCCGCGCACGGGAATGGCGTTGTCGACTGCCGCGCTGGTACCCATCGGGGCCGCTTTGGCGTTGGCGGTACCCGGGAGATTCGGGCCGGCGCAATTGATGCTGGCCGCGGCCGGCGTCACCGCGTGGTCGCTGATCGCCCTGATGGTGCCCAGCCCCGAGCGTGAGCGCATCGCCGGCTTCTTCACCGCGACCGCGGTGGTGGGAGCCGGAGTGTTGCTGGCCGCGGGCGCCGAAGTGCTCTGGCACCTCCCGATGCTCGCCGTCGGTTGCGGCCTGATCGTGGCGGCGCTGCTGATCACCATCGAAGCGGCTCAGCTGTCGGCGCTGTGGGCACGCTTCCCGTTGCCGGTCATTCCGGCGCCCGGCGATCCCACCCCTTCGGCGCCGTCGTTGCGGGTGCTGGAGGACCTGCCTCGGCGGGTGCGGATCAGCGACGCCCATCAGAGCGGATTCATCGCTGCCGCGGTGCTGCTCAGCGTCCTGGGATCGGTCGCCATCGTGTCGCGCCCCGAGGCGCTGAGCGCGTGCGGGCTGGTACGTGGTGGCGGCGACCGCGGCCACACCATCCTGCGCGCCCGAGTGTGGGATTCGGCCGCGTGCAAGGCGTGGCTGCTCGCTGCGCCTTACCTGGCCGCGGGTGTCCTGCTGGTGCTCTACGCCGCGACGGGGCGCTACGCCGCCGCCCTCGGTGCGGTGCTGGTGCTCATCGCGCTCGTGTTGGTGTGGATAGTGGTGGCGCTGAACCCGAGCATCGCCTCGCCGGAAAGCTATTCGCTGCCGGTGCGCCGGCTGGTGGGCTTTGTCGCAGCCGGACTCGATGCGTCGCTGATCCCCGTCATGGCGTACCTGGTCGGTCTTTTCACCTGGATACTCAATCGATGATTCGGGCCGGATCAGCCTGCCTCACAGCGGCATTGGCAGCGGTGATGTGGACCTGTCCGTCGGCACTCGCAATCGATCAGCCGAAGGTCGATCCGGGCGTTCCACCGCCCAGCGGAACGCCGGGACCCGTGCAGCCGATGGAGCAGCGCGGTCCCTGCAGCACGTCGGGAGTCATTCCCGGCAGCGATCCGGGTGCGGTGGCACCTAGCCAGGCGATGCTGAATCTTCCCGCGGCGTGGCAGTTCTCCCGCGGCGACGGGCAGCTGGTGGCGGTGATCGACACCGGAGTGCGGCCGGGTCCGCGGCTGCCCAACGTCGATCCCGGCGGTGACTTCGTGGAGACGACCGACGGCCTGACTGACTGCGACGGACACGGAACGCTGGTTGCCGGGATCATCGCCGGCCAGCCGTCTGGTGAGGACGGTTTCGCGGGGGTGGCACCGGCAGCGCGGGTGCTGTCGATCCGGACGACGTCCGCGAAGTTCTCACCGCGGACGCCGGGCGGCGATCCCCTGCTGGCGCGGGCGTCCCTCGACATCGCGACCCTCGGCCGGGCGATCGTACATGCGGCCGACCTGGGCGCCCGGGTGATCAACATCTCCGCGATCACCTGCCTGCCCGCCGATCGGCCCATCGACCAGGCCGCGCTCGGCGCAGCAATCCGTTACGCGGCAGTGGACAAGGACGCCGTCATCGTCGCCGCCGGGGGCAACAGCGGGCCCACCGGATCGGTGGCCGGCGGAACATCGTGTGAGTCCAATCCGCTCACCGACCTGAGCCGTCCCGACGATCCGCGAAACTGGGCCGGCGTCACGTCGGTCTCCATCCCGTCGTGGTGGCAGCCGTACGTGCTGTCAGTGGCCTCCCTGACACCGGAAGGCCTGCCGTCGAAGTTCACCATGGCCGGGCCGTGGGTGGGTATCGCGGCACCCGGCGAGCACATTGTGTCGATCAGCAACGGCGACGGCGGCGGCCTGGCCAACGGCCTGCCCGACAACCACCAGCAACTGGTCGCCCTGAGCGGCACCAGCTACGCAGCCGGGTACGTGTCGGGCGTCGCCGCGCTGGTCCGCAGCAAGTATCCCGAACTGACGGCCACCCAGGTAATGCATCGCATCACCGCAACGGCGCACAACGGCGCCCGGGCACCTTCCAATGTCGTCGGCGCCGGAACCGTGGACCCGGTGGCAGCCCTGACCTGGCAACTGCCCGCCGGCCCTCAAACCGGGGGAGCGCCCGTCGCGCCGGCGAAGCCGGTTGCCGTTCCGCCGGCACCAGCGCCCAAGGACAGCACACCGCGGACCGTCGCGCTGGCCGGTACCGCCGCGCTGGCTGCGCTTGTCGCAGCCGCGGGCGCGATCGCCGCGATCGCCGCACGCCGACGAAAGGACCCCACCCCGTGAGCCTGCATCGCTGGATACCAACGCCCGGAACCGGCCGAATCACACTGGCGCTGCTGGCCATCGTGCCCGCGGTGATGGCCTACCCCTGGCGGTCGCCCCGCGACTACTGGTTGCTCGGCATCGCCGTCGCCGTCGTGATCCTGTTGTTCGGCTGCTGGCGCGGTCAGCACTTCACCACCATCCTGCGCCGTCGACTGGCGATCATGGGACGCCGGGGTGCGGTCATCCCCGAATCCGGGCCTGCCACCAAGACGACCGCGCTGCTGCGCGTCGGGACGGCGGCCGATGACGCGGATGTGCTTCCGCTGCCACTGATCGCCCGTTATCTGGACCGCTACGGTATCCGCGCCGATAAAATCCGGATTACCAGCCGCGACAACGCTTCCGACGCGTCAAGGCGAGAGACGTGGATCGGGCTCACGATCTCGGCCGCCGACAACCTGGCGGCGCTGCAGGTGCGCTCACCGCGAATCCCGTTGCACGAGACCGCCGGAGTCGTCGCACGCCGGCTGGCCGACCACCTCAGGGAGATCGGGTGGGAAGCCACTACCGTCGCGCCCGACGACGTCCCGCGGTTGCTCGGACCCGACGCCCGCGAGCGATGGCGCGGAGTGCAGCGGGGCGCCTCGGATTACATTGCGGCATACCAAATTCACGTAGACGGCGCATTCCCGCAGACCTTGGAGGCCATCCGGTCGCATCCGGCGCGCGAGACCTGTACGGCGCTGGAGATCGCCGGTGACGGCACCCACAACACCGTTGCGGCAGCCTGTGCGTTCCTGACCGATGCGCCGCCGGAAAAAAACGCGCCGCTGGCCGGACTGACCCCGCAACGCGGAAATCACGGGCCGGCGCTGACGGCATTGGATCTGCTGTCCACGCAACGGCTTGACGGGCACACGGATGCGCCCGCCGACCTGCTGGCACGGCTGCGGTGGCCGACTCCTGTGGGCGGGGCCCATCGGGCACCGGTCGCCGAGCCGGCTAGAACATAACGGCCTGCAGGAACGCGGTCATTCGGCGCAGGTAGTCCAGCTGGCTCACGTGCATCACGTGACTGCCTGGAAACCAGTGCAGCGCACAGTGATTCCAGTGCCTCCACAGCGTGACGGCCTGGTCTGGCGGTGCCATTCGATCGCCCAGCCCGGTAATGATCATCCGACGGTCCTTCGGCAGCAGCGGCTGGTAGTTCAGCGGGCAGTGATAGGACATTCCGGCGGTCAACTCATCATGGCTGATGTGGGCCAGGCGCAGTCCCAGTCCGACGAGTTTGTTGGCCGGGAACCATTCGTCGAACAGCTTCGCCGGAGTGACGACGGGGCAATTGGGGATGACGGCCTCGAGCCGATCGTCGACCGACGCCACCAACGCCGAGGTGTAACCGCCCAGCGATATGCCGGTCAGCGCGATGCGGTCGACTCCGGTATGGCGCAAATAATCGACAATGGAACGAAAGTCGTGCACGGCTTGGGCCATCGCCTCGGCGAAACCGCTCAGCCCGCCGGAAAAGTAGCCGTAACCGCTGAATGGCGAAAGCTTTTCGGCTCGCTTGCCGTGAAATGGCAACGTGTACATCAGGACGTCGTAGCCGGACCGGTAATACCAGGGCAGCGAGAAGAACCGCCCGTTGGCCAGGTACGACGACCCCATGAAGCCGTGGATGACGCACAGCGTGGGACGCGGTCCGTCGTCATGGCGCCAGTGCTGCGCGCGCACGATGTTGTTGGACTCCCAGCCGGCCCATTGCTTGCGCATTGCGGGGTTGATCGCCGTGAAGCTGCTGGGAAAGGCGATGTTGTCGACCGTGCCGCGGGCGATCCACTCCGCCAGCGAGCTGGCCGGCCGCGACGAGACCCGGGGCAACGCGGTCGGCGGCGGGAACGACTTCGCCGGATCTCGCTCCGCGCCCAGCTCGGCGTAGAAGTTCAGTTGGCCGCGCTCGCTGCCGGACTCCGCTTGACGCAGGGCGGTGGCGACAACCACCGGTGCCACCGTCGTGGCGAGCAGCGACGCCACCCAGGTGCGCAGGGCGAGATCCCCGACGGCCGATGCCTCGACGACCAGGCGCTGGCGGCGCGACAACGCCGAGCGCGGGGGTAATCCGTCGGCGCCGGCTGCGATATCGGCACCCTCGAAGGCGCCGGGAACGTCCGGAACGGGAACGGGTGAATCGATCGGATCTGTGTCGGGCGCCACGAACGCCGATGGTATCCCGCCGGGCCTGTGACGCACTGCACTTTGCGCGACCACTCGGGCGGCGTCGGGACGGCATACGGTAATACGGTTTGTCTATCAGCCGACGAGCGACGGCGCGTTGATCAGGAGGACCGATATGTGGGATCCCGACGTCTACCTGGCCTTTGCTGACCATCGCGGCCGCCCGTTTTACGACCTGCTGTCGCGGGTGGGGACCGAGCGGGCGCGTCGGGTCGTCGACCTCGGTTGTGGGCCGGGCCACCTGACGAAGTATCTGGCCCGGCGCTGGCCGGGCGCGGTGATCGAAGCGATGGACAGCTCACCGGAGATGGTCGCCGCCGCCAAGGAACGCGGGATCGACGCCGTCCTCGGCGACTTGCGGGAGTGGAAACCGAAGCCGGACACCGACGTGGTAGTCAGCAACGCGGCCTTGCATTGGGTGCCCGAGCACGCCGACCTGCTGGTCCGATGGGCCGGAGAGCTGGCGCCCGGTTCGTGGATCGGCGTCCAGATGCCGGGTAACTTCGAGACGCCGTCGTATGCCACGGTTCGGACGCTGGCCCGCCGCGAACCGTATGCGAAGATTTTGCGCGACATACCGTTTCGCGTCGGTGCGGTGGTTCAGCCGCCGATACATTATGCCAATCTGCTGCTGGACGCCGGATGCAAGGTCGACGTCTGGGAGACCACATACCTGCATCAGCTGACCGGCGACCATCCGGTGCTGGAATGGATCGCCGGGACGGTGCTGGTTCCCGTGCACGAGCAGCTCGACGACGAGAGCTGGGAGCGGTTTCGCCGGGAGCTCATTCCGCTGCTTCAGGACGCCTACCCGGCCCGGCCCGACGGTACGACGATCTTCCCGTTCCGGCGGGTGTTCATCGTCGCCGAGGTTGGTGGCTTGCGCCGCTCAGCCGGGTAGCCCCAGCCGCGGCGCCTCCTCCCGGTAGCGGTCGACCCACTCGTCGGAGCGGTGATCGGCCTGCCGTTCGGTCATCGGCGGCAGGGCCAGCTTCGGATCCAGCCCGAGTGCTTCAAGAACGGTGGCAACCATCGCAGTCAGGTTGCGCCACAACACCGGATACGCAATGTCGATCGGCGTGATGTTCTCCTCGGCGAACCAGGCGCGCCAGCCGTTCTCCTGACAGCGCAGGTTTTTCACCATGTGCGCGATGGCCCCGGCGTGGTAGGCGGCCTGCGAGTCGCGCTCGGGGTCCGCATGGCCTTGCCAGGCCTGGGTCTGCGCCGCGCGCCAAAACGATACCGCCTGCGACACCACATCGGGCCGGTAGACATGGACGTACACGGGCTCGCTGCCAATCACATCGCGGATCGCCGCGCGCAGGCTGTTTCCGGAGTGGTCCGGCAGTTCCGCCGCCCGTTGCAGCAACAGCGGCGTCTGGTTCCACATGAGCTTGCCGCCCCAGACACCGTTGGGGGTAAGGCCGCACCTGCGGATGTGCTCTCGCCATTCAATCGGCGTCGTGGTGTCCGGCGTGCCGGGGTCCAGCGGATCGAGTAATCGCAAGATCGATTCGTCGTCGACTCCGGCGAACCATTCCCGCGGCTGTGGCGGCATCCCGGTGGCCGGCAAACACTCGAAGAACTCGTGTGGGTTACCGGCGATTCTCGTCGCGCGCAACGATTCCACCAGCAGCGTGCTGCCGCTGCGCTGGGTGGCAAGCACCAGATAAGACTTGGCGGCACGGGCCATCGGATGAGCCTAACCGGATTCTTACTTCAAAGGTGGCGCAGACGAATTAGCTTCGCGTTGACCAGAACTATTGCTCGGCCGGTGTTCTTTCCTCTTCGATGCCGCGGTCGGCGGCGATCGCCGACCGGCTAGTCGGCGCGCTGACATGCGTTCGCAGATACGTATCGAGATTTCGCATCATGATGCGGGTACCGGCGAAGTCCGATGGGATGACGTCACCGGTACGCTGACGCCAATCGTTGAGGCGCAGAGCCAGTTCGGTCGCGACCGCGTCCATGTCGCGGGCGTCGTCACCGGCCAGCAGGTTGGTCGTCTCGGTAGGATCGGTGCGCAGATCGTAGAGTTCGCGGTCTGGACGCACACCTGTGAAGAACGGCGCAACAGCCGCTCCGGACGGGCTTTCCTCGATATCCAACGCCAGGTCGAGCAATGGGCGGGGCACGTAATTCTCGATGTAGCTGTATTCCTTGGTGCGAATCGCGCGAATGGGATCGAACGAATCGTGATACGTCTTCGAGGTGTACACGTGGTCTCTGACTGGCACGGTGTCCGGTTCGGTATGCGGGTCCGGCGCGAGCATCGCGCGCGCGTGTGACATACCGTCGACGTCCGCCGGAACGTCGAGACCCAACAGGCCCAGCAGCGTCGGCACCAGGTCGACACCGCTGAACAGTTCGTCATAGACGCGGGGAGCCACCGAGCGGTTGGTGGGCGGGCGGAGGATCATGCCGATACCGGTTCCGGCGTCGTAGAGTGTGCACTTCGCCCGGGGGAATGCCGGGCCGTGGTCGGTGAAGAACACCACCCAGGTGCTGGTATCCAGCCCGGTTTCGGACAACGTGTCCAGCAGCCGGCCGACTGCGGCATCGGCCGTGGCGATCGCCCCGTAGAAGCCGGCGAGGTCGCCGCGGACCCCGGGGGTATCGGGCAGGTAGTCGGGAGGAATGACGTCCGCGCTATCGGCCGGCTCGTAGCGATCCCGCGGGTAGGGCCGGTGCGCTTCGAAGAATCCGGCGGTCAACAGGAACGGTTGGTCAAGGGTCTGGGCGCTGTCTCGCAGCCATGCTGAGGCCTTGTCCACCACGTAGTCGCAGTATGAGTCCGACACGTCGAACTCGTCGAAGCCCAGCCGTTTCGGGTAGGACGTTTCGTGCTGCATACCGAAAAGTGCTGAATACCAGCCGGATTCGCTCAACATCTGGGGCAGGGTCCGGACGCCGCTGCGGTATTCCCAGCCGTGGTGGGCCAGGCCGATCAGGCCGTTGGTTTGCGGATAGCGGCCGGTGAACAGTGATCCACGCGACGGCGAACACTGCGGCGCCGTGGCATGGGCCCTGGTGAACAGGATGCCCTCGGCGGCGAGCCGGTCCAGTTGTGGGCTGGATACGTCGGGGTGGCCGTAGGCGCCGAGATAGCGACCCAGGTCGTGCCAGTGCACGATCAGCACATTGTCGTTACGGTCCGCGTCTTTAAGGTCCGCACCCACGCCCGGCGTCAATTCCGTCACCTCTTTACCTAGCCTTGCGACCGGCGACGATACCGCAGCCACTTGGGACGAACCTGGGTGTGCCGACAAGTCAGGGCCCGGCCTCCAGGGGCAGCTGATGCCATCGGTTCTCGCAGACGAACTCCGACAGCGGTCGCGCGAAGGCCCAGCCGTCCAGTTCCAGCGCCGGCCGATCGGGAAACTCGGGCACCGGACCCAGGCATAGGATGGCCACCGGCTCAGCTCCGGCGGGCATCGCCAGCAGGGAGGACAACCGTTGCGGATCGAACAGGGAAACCCAGCCCATGCCAAAGCCTTCGGAACGAGCTGCCAGCCACAGATTCTGGATTGCGCACGACACCGACGCCAGATCCATCTGCGGTAGCGTCCGCCGGCCGAATACGTGCTTCTCACGGTTGTCGCGCAGCGCCACCACCAGCAGCTCAGCGCACTCGAGGATGCCCTCAACCTTCAGCGCCAGAAACTCGTCGGCCCGCTCACCCAGGGCCGCCGCGGTGAGTGGGCGCTCTTCATCGACGAGTGCGTGAATGCGTCGCCGCAGCGAGTCATCGGTGATCCGGATGAAGCGCCACGGCTGCATCAGGCCGACGCTGGGCGCCGCGTGTGCGGCTTGCAAAAGGCGCGCCAGCACGTCGGATGGCACCACGCCGCCGGGCACGAACCGGCGCATGTCACGCCGTTCGGAGATCACCCGATAGACGGCCCGCCGCTCTTGCGGGCTGAATGCCTGATCGGTCACGCCAGTCATCGTAGAAAATCCGCGTTAGCGTGATCTCCCGGGAAAGGAGTGTTCCGTGAAACGAACCGGATTGCGCTGATCGGAGTGATCACCGGCCTGCTAGCAGCGGTGATCGGCAGCCTGGCGGTGCTGCGGCAGCCGCCCTGGCCGCGGATCACGATCACGGGCTATAAGTAACGCCGACCGCGCGGAACACGTACTCAGGCGGCATGTCAAAGGCCAGCGATCGCCGCGGCAGGCCGCCGAGCACATCGGCCGGGATGGCGACCTTGTAGTGCAACGACAGTTCGCCGCTGAACTTCGGGTCAACCTGGGAGACGTCGACATCGACCTGCAAACCGGTTGAGGAGATCTCGATCTTCGCCACACCAGTCTGTGGGGCGTCCCAGCGGGCGTTGACGGTCGGGCCGGCCAGCCTGGGCAGCATGGACAGCGTCGCCAGCACCCGTTCTGAGGTGAAGACCAGCGAACCCGTGTAGCTGGCGACACTGTGCGGCAACCGCACGCCGGGGATGGCACCACGGAATCGCCGGGTCACGGCGACGTAGTCGGCAAGGTCGATAAGGCCTTCCGCCTCGACTTCGGCATGCAGATCGTCCGGTAGCTTGCCGATGCCGAACAGCCTGCGGACAAAGACGGCCATAACGCCAGTATGACTGCCGAATGACTAAAGGTCCGCGGCTCCGCGCGGTCGAGCCGCTCAGTCGTTGTGGCCACGCTGCTGGTATCGGTTTAGTCATGACCCGCCCGCGGACGTCCCTTGCCGTTTGTGTCGCATTGGCCGCCGTCATGGCTTATGCGGTCATGTGGGTGGGCTACCGCCAGGACTGGGATTGGCTGGATCGCGCCGATTGGTCGTCGTTGAATGCGGCGCGCGACATCGCGATCAAGCACCCGATATGGGTGCAGTTCTGGGCGGGGGTGTCCTTTGCGCTGGGCCCCGTCCCGTTGCGCCTGCTAGGCATGGTGGCTACGGTGGCCGCCCTGGTGAAGCGCAATGTGCGGACGGCGCTGGTGTTGTTGGCGTGTGCGCCGTTGAGCGGATTGGTGACATCGGCGGCCAAGGGTCTGGCCCACCGCCCGCGACCCGCGACCATGCTGGTGGACGCATCGGGTACGTCGTTTCCTTCCGGACACGCGCTCGACGCGACGGCCGCCATGCTGGCCATCCTGTTCTTCCTTTTGCCGATGATGAACCGGTTGATGGGCCGCGTTGCGATCGCGGTAACCGCGCTGAGCCTGCTGGCGGTCGGGATCGCCAGGGTGGCGTTGAATGTGCATTACCCGTCCGATGTGCTGGCGGGATGGTCGCTGGGATACTTGTATTTCGTCTTGAGCCTTTTGGTATTTCGACCGCCGATGAGCGTGCCGATCGCCAGTGATTGAGCGCACATCTGAACTCGCCGGGACGCGCTAATCCGCCTGCCGCAGTGGGCTTTTGATCACAGCCCGGTGACCGAACTGGTGCTAAAGCTTTACTTGACACCACGGTCGCGCCCGTCGGACGATTGAGTCCATGCGCCGACTGCTCGCTTCGCTGTGCGCTGCGGTGTGCGTAATCTTCGCGTCGCTGGTACTGGCACCGACAAGCAATGCGGTCGGCGCTCCATGGTTCGCGAACGCGGTTGGCAATGCCACTCAAGTGGTTTCGGTCGTCAGTACCGGCGGTTCAACCGCGACGATGGATATCTACCAGCGCAGCACCGCCGGCTGGCAGCCGCTGAAGACCGGCATTCCCACCCACGTCGGTTCGGCGGGCATGGCGCCGCAGGCCAAGAGCGGGGTTCCGGCCACCCCGATGGGCGTCTACACCCTCGACTCCGCCTTCGGCACCGCGCCGAATCCGGGCGGGGGACTGCCCTACACCCAAGTGGGGTCCAATTACTGGTGGAGTGGCGACGACCATAGTCCCACCTTCAACACCATGCAGGTGTGCCAGAAGTCGCAGTGCCCGTTCAGTACGGCCGCGAGCGAGAACCTGCTGATCCCGCAGTACAAGCACGCGGTCGTGATGGGTGTCAACAAGAACAAGGTTCCGGGCGGCGGTTCCGCGTTCTTCTTCCACACCACCGACGGTCACCCCACCGAGGGCTGTGTGGCGATCGACGACGCGACACTGGTGCAGATCATCCGCTGGCTACGGCCCGGTTCGGTGATCGCAATCACCAAATAGCGTCAGTCCAGAGCGCGGCCGGGTTTGATCTTGAAGTCCAAGCCGGCCAACGACATTGTCGCCTCATAGGTTCGGTCGTAGCCGGTGGCGCTGATCTTCCAACCCTCGTCGGTGCGCCGGTAGGAGTCGCGGTAGAAGGCCGCGCCGATCAGCATGAAATTGAAATCGGCGACGACGACCCGGTCTTGCAGGTACCAGGTGCCCGAAGCTTCATCGCCGGTCACGGTGATCTCCGGATGGGTCACCCGATGCTCGGTAATGACGGCCGGGCCAAGTGCCTTGCGCATGTAGTTCACCAGATCGACACGGTTGGTGAAATGCAACTCCTCGCCGACCGACGACCCGTAGTCGCCGACAACATCGTCGGTCAGCGTGTCGGCGAAGTCGTCCCAGCGCTTGGTGTCCAAGGCGCGCAGGTACCGGTATTTGACTTGTTTGATGGCCTCGATGTCGGCCATCTCGGCGGCGAAATCGCGGGAGCTCATCACGTCATTGCAGCACATCGCGCACCTGGTCGTGCAGGGCGCCCGAGCGTTGCAGGTAATGGGTGACCATATCGATCAGCGCGCGGCGCTCCCGATGCCAGTCGATCGGGGCGCCCATGATCATCTGCACCAACACCACACCCCGCAGCGCGGCCCAGATGACCTCGGCCACAACGTCATTGGCTGGGTCCTCGGCTACCAACCGACCGAGCTGTCCGATTGCCGCGTTCATCTCGAGCAGATGGCGCCGCCAGGCCTCGCCCGGGCCGCCACGGGTGGCCCGCAGAATTTCAAAGGCCGCCATCGACGTCGGACTGCTGTAGCAACTCCACGCGATGTCGACGACGACCTCGATGCGCTCATGCAGCGGTAGCTCGCTGACATCGGCCGACGACAGGCTGTCGACCAGCCTGGCCACCCCGTCGTCGACGACGGCCATCAGCAGGCCGTTGCGATCGCCAAAGTGATACTGGATGACTCCCCACGTCACGCCCGCGCGTTCGGCCACATGCTTGGCGGTCGCGGCGGCGAATCCTTCCTCCGTGATGCAGCGGACTGTCTCGTCGATGATTTTCGCCCGCGTGTCATCGCCGCGTTTGCGGGGCGCGCTGGTGCGCCGGGTGGGACTCACCGAGCGCACAGGCGTCTGGCCTGCGGAAATGGGCATTGTTGACTTTATAACATAGTCGCGTCTATTTTTGGCGCGTGAGCCGATCCCGATACGCGCGGTTGTCCCGTCAGGAACTCGCCGTCCTGGTACCCGAACTGCTGTTGATCGGGCACATGATCGACCGCTCCGGCATGGCGTGGTGCATTAATGCGTTCGGCCGCGAGGAGATGGTGCAGATCGCCATCGAGGAGTGGGCCGGTGCCAGCCCCATCTACACCAGGCGCATGCAGCGGGCGCTGAACTTCGAGGGCGACGACGTGCCCACCATCTTCAAGGGGCTACAGCTCGACATCGGCGCTCCACCGCAATTCATGGATTTCCGCTTCACCATCCACGACCGTTGGCATGGCGAATTTCAGCTCGACCATTGCGGAGCACTGCTCGACGTGGAGCCGATGGGCCACGAGTACGTCTTCGGGATGTGCCACACCATCGAGGACCCGACCTTCGACGCCACCGCGGTGGCGACCAACCCCCGCGCGCAGATGCGTCCGATCCATCGGCCGCCGCGGGAGCCCTCGGATCGGCATCCGCACTGCGCCTGGACCGTCGTCATCGACGAGTCCTATCCTGAGGCCGAGAGCATCCCGGCAATGGAAATCGTTCGCCAAACACGTGCTGCGACATTGGAATTGGATGCCATCGATCCCTCCGACGAGGGACGGGCGGATTATTCGGGGCCGCTGCTGTCCGACCTGGACTTCGGTGCGTTTTCGCATTCGGCATTGGTGCGGATGGCCGACGAGGTGTGCCTGCAGATGCACCTGCTGTACCTGTCGTTTGCAATCGCGGTGCGAGAGCGCGCAACCGACGATGCCGAGGCCGTCTCGGTGTGCACCCGCGGCCTGATCGGCTTGGCCGGGTTGGCCACCGAGCGGATTCATCGCGCGGTGGCGTCCCCCGGCGGGATCCAAGGAGTAATGCGGGTACTCAAGTTGCACCCGCTGCTCAATCCCGCGGGCTACGTCGTGGCAGAGATGGCGGAAAACCGGTTGGTCGTCCACCGCTCGCCGGCCCACGATGACGGGGCGTGGATTTCGCTGTGCTCACCCGGATCCGCGCAGCCGCTGCAAGCGATCGCCACCGCGGTCGACCCGCATATCGAGGTTCGGATTACCGGAACGAATACCGACTGGACCGCTGAACTGGTTGAACTCGACACCCCAGCGGACGAGCTACCAGAGGTATCAGTGGCCAAAGTCAGTGGCGGATCGACATTCCAGTTCGAGCCGAGGCGTTCGCTGCCGCTTACCGTGGTCTGAGATCGGCGCATTTGTCAAGGGGTCGGCGGTACCACTTCGGTGACACAACCGCATCGACCGTGTACCGATGACGTTGCAACCCATCGGATTTGGGCGTGTCCGCCGCTATGGTTAACGCTGGCCACCGACCCCTATAGACGAAAGCTTTCGCTCTATGTACGACCCGCTTGGGTTGTCGATCGGGACCACGAACCTGGTCGCTGCGCGTAACGGAATCCCACCGGTTACCCGCCGTTCTGTGCTGACTCTTTATCCGCACTGTGCGCCGAAAGTTGGTGTGCCCGAAGACACTCCGCACCTGGCCGGGCCCGGCACGCTGATGAAGGGCTTCGTCGAGCGCATCGGCGACTCGGTGGCGCTGGTGTCGGCAGACGGGTCCGCGCATGACCCGGACCTCCTGATGGTGGAGGCCCTGGACGCGATGGTGCTGGCTGCCGGTGCGGACGTGGCTTCATCGGAGATCTCCATCGCCATGCCCGCATACTGGAAACCCAGCACGGTGCAGGCGCTGCGCAACTGTTTGCGGACCCATGTGGGTTTCGTCCGAAGCGGCATGGCGCCCCGCCTGGTTTCGGACGCGATCACGTCGTTGACCGAGGTGAACTCCGAGCTTGGCCTCCCCGCAGGTGGCGTGGTCGGGCTGCTCGATTTCGGCGGCGGCGGCACCTCTGCCACCTTGGTGGACGTCGCGGGAGACTTCGAGCTCGTCAGCGCCACAATGCGCTACGCGGATTTCTCCGGCGACGAGATCGACCAGGAGTTGCTGCTTCGCGTCTTCGAGGAGCTAGGCCGTGGCAGCACTATCGAGCCGGCCAGTACCGCCGGTGTCGGACAGATCGGCGAACTCAGAGAACAGTGCCGCGCGGCCAAGGAGCGGCTTTCGACCGACGTGGTCACCGAAATCGCCGCTGAGCTCGGGGGGCGTAGCTGCAGCCTTGCGGTGACTCGGGACGAACTCGAAGACCTGATACAGGATCGGCTGACCGGCTTCATCTACGCGTTCGACGACATGCTGGTGCGCCACCGCAAGAGCTGGGCGGACCTTGCAGCGGTGGTCACGGTTGGCGGGGGAGCGCGTATTCCGCTTGTCGCGCAGCGTCTTTCGGTGCACGGCCGCACATCGGTCCTGACGCCGTCGCAACCTGCTCTCGCGGCGGCTTCCGGCGCGCTGATGCTGGCTTCCCGCGGTGAAGACCCGGATATCCGGACGCGGACGGCGATAGGCCTGCTCGCGGCGTCCGCCGCCGCCGGTGATGTCGTCGACCTGGGGGCCGGCGACGTGCTGGTGATCGACGACGAGGCGCTGACGGATCGGGAGTTGGCGTGGTCGCAGACCGAGTACCCCGGCGACGTGCGGGTGCGGTTCGACGGCGAGACCTACGACGAAGACGGTCCAGCCGGCTGGTCGATGCGGCTGAACATGATGGAGCCGCCCACAGAACGGCCGTGGCGGCGCCCCCGGTTATCCCAGTTGATCATCGGGATGTCCGCCCTGGTCGCCATGACGGCGATCGGGGGCGTGGCCTACACGTTGACGGGGATAGAGAACCGCCAGGCCCCGCCAGTGCCCACCGTCGCGCCGCGGCCGGCGCCCCCCGTCAGCCCCCTGGCGCCTCGTCCAGCCCCGCCGCCTCCCACGGCCGTGCCGGCTCCGCCTCCCCCCAGCGCTGAACCGGCCCCGAGCCCTGTGCCGCCGCCCTCGCCTGAACCGCCACCACCGCCACCGGTGGTTGTCACCACGCCGCCGCCGGTCGTCACCACGAGGCATCCTCGGCCACCGCCGACCACGACGGCCATGACGACGACTCCTCCGCCGCCGCCGACGACCACGACCACAACGCCGCAGCCCACGACGACTGAGACGCCGACCACCACCACGACGGTGCCGATGACAACGGAGTGGATCCACATTCCGCTGCTTCCGGTGCCGATACCGGTTCCGGTTCCGCAGAACCAGGTTCCGCAGGCGCCCCAGGGGCCGCAGTATCCGGACGGCGGGTACCCCCAGAACCCCTTCCTCAGTCCGGGCTACTAGTCGCGTCATGTGACCTGAACCAAACAAACGGGCGCCTCCGGCTGGACGCGGGTAGCGTGGTGTCACCCAGTTCGGGCGGGGTTTATCTGTTGATGCCCTCGTTGAGGGCCTTGCAGGACCTTGGAGGCGCAAGTGGACATGGTGCTGGGGGTGTCGATGGCCCCCACGACCGTCCGCTTGGTGGTCATCGAGGGCCAGAACGCCGACGGTGTCACCGTCGAACAGGACGAGTTCGAGGTTGCCGCGGCCGGGAACCCGGCGACTGCTGGTGCGGTCGAGCAGGTGATTGCCGCGATCAACGGCACCCGCGAGGGCGCGGTCGAGGGCGGCCACCAGCTGACCTCAACCGGGGTGACCTGGACGGACCCCGCCGAGGTCGGCGCGCTGCGGGATGCGATCGCTTCCCGCGACGTCGGCAGCGTGATGCTGGTCTCCCCGTTGCTGGCCGCGGCTGCACTGGCACAGACGGTCGGCCATGCGATCGGTTACGAGCACATCGCGATGTTGTTCGTCGAGCCCGGGAGCGCGACGTTGGCCGTTGTGGATGTCGCCGACGGCTCGATCGTCGATCTGCACCGCCGCCAGATGGCGAATGCCCGGCAAAGCGTCCTGGCGGCCGAGTTGGCGACGATGGTTGCCGGTCTGGATGCGCGGGAGTCACCGGCGGACGGCGTGTTCCTCATCGGCTGCGGGACCGACATCGTCTCCATCAAGCCGGCGCTCGAGGGGGCCACCTCGGTGGAGGTAACCGCTCCCGAGGAGCCGGATATGGCGCTGGCCCGGGGAGCGGCACTGGCGTCGGCGAATGCGCCGCTGTTCGCGTCGTCGACGGCCGCTTTGGCCTATGCGCTGGATCCGGGCACCGGAGAAATGAACCCCCGAGCGCTCAGTCCGACCTACCTCGACGTCTCCGGCAACGCCGCCTTGGGTATCGGTGCGCTGGCCTACAGCGCCGTCGAGGACGACGAACGCAACGAAACTCCCCGCAGGCGCAGGACCTCCCTGCTGGCCGGCAGCGCGCTGGCGGCGATTTCCGCCATCGTGGCCGGTGCGCTGGTGGTTTCGCTGACGTCCGACCGGCCGACGTCCGCCGTGTGGCATAACCCACGCGTCGGCCTCGCCACCCCGGGGAAGCAACTGCCGGCTCACCAACCGAGCAAGCCGCCGCAAGCGCAATTGCGCGCTCCGAGCCCGCCACCGCCGCCGCCCAAAACGGAGGTGGCCGCCCCGCCTCCGGCGCCGTCACCGGCGGAGCAACCGGCGCCCCACACGCAGGTGAACAGGGCGCCCGCGACACCGGTCCACCGCGCCCCGACCCGGCGAGCGCCGGAGTACGTGCCCCCACCCGTCCAGCGGGCGGCGCCCGCGCCGACGCCGGCCGCGCCGCCGCCCTCACCGCCGGCCGCGCCGCCCTCACCGCCGCCGGCTGAGCCTCCGCCGCCCAGGATGCCGCCGATGACGGTGTACCTGCACTTGCCGTTCGTCACGGTGCCGATTCCGATCAACCCCCCACCCCCGCCGCCGGCCCCCTAGGCCGTGGCAAACGATGTCGACTGAGCGCACACTGGCAATAAACTGGCAATAAAGGTGTGAGCGGCAAGGAGGTCGCGTGGGCGAGAGCAGTGCGTTCGGGTTCGATCCCGACGAGTTCGATCGAATGATCAGGGAAGGCAGCGAGGGACTGCGCGACGTGTTCGAGCGGGTCAGCAAGTTTGTCGCCGCTCCCGGTGCCCGGACTGGCTGGTCGTCCATTTTCGAGGACCTGTCGCGGCGTCCCCGCTCCGCACCCGAGACCGCCGGCGAGGCCGGTGACGGTGTCTGGGCCATCTACACGGTGGACGCCGACGGCGGTGCGCACGTCGAACAGGTATATGCGACCGAACTCGACGCGCTGCGGGCTAACAAGAACAACATCGATCCCAAGCGCAAAGTGCGCTTCCTGCCGTACGGCATCGCGGTCAGCGTCCTCGACGACGATTCCGAAGAGCCGTCTTAACAGTCGTTCTCGCCGTCAGCCTTGTTGGACGATGTTCGAATCGCCGGGATTGCTGATTTTCGGCGAGCCCGAGTGGTAGGTGACCTTGTTGTTGAAGCCGGAGGCGTCGATGGCATCGACGGCATCGACGGTGACTGCGTTTTGCAGACCTGACACGGACAGGCTTGCGCAATGGCCGGTGATCACCACCGTATTGGAAACGCCGCTGACGCTGACGATGCTGTCGTTGCAGGCGATGGTTCGATTCTCGTTGATGCCGGCGACACTGAGCTTGCCACCCGGCGGTGGAACCGGTGACGTCGACGGCCTGGACGTTTGAGTCTTACCGTTCGACGGACCGGGGCTGCTCGAGGTGTTTGCCGGCGGGCTAAACGTCCTAGAGATGGTCGGCGGGGAGCTGATGATCGACCGGACACCGGAAAGCTGGTGTGAGGCGAAGGCGGCGATGCCCGCCGCGAGAGCTACCACGCCAATGGCGATGACCGTGCCCAAGATCCACCACATGCGGTTGTCCGAGAGGCGTTGCGGAGGTGGACCGGGAAATGGTCCGCCGTAGGTCCACGGAGTTGGTGGCGGGGTGCTCGGTGGGCCGGGAGGGTAACCCTGGCCGGTGGGCTGCGAGCTCCCCAGTTCGGATGCCCGTGCCGCGTCTGCGAGTGGGCGTTCGAGTTCCCGGATCCGGTCTTCCGGGTCATCGTTTGCTGGCATGCACCGAATATGCCATTCGCTTCGGTGATTTCGGCCCGTTCGGTAGTTTCTGCATCGTGTCCGAGTTGCCGAACCGCCAGATCTTATTGCGTCGCCGCCCCACTGGGCTTGTCCAGCCCGGTGACACGGAACTGGTCACCACGCCCGCGCCCGAGCCCGCGGAGGGTGAGGCGCTGTTGCGAACCACCTATGTCGGAATCGATGCCGCCGCCCGTACGTGGCTCGACGACCAGCCCAGCTACCTTCCGCCGGTGCAGATCGGTGAGGTCATTCGGGCGGCCGGGATCGGCGAGGTGGTCCAGTCGCGCTGTGACGCGTACGCCGTCGGCGACGTCGTCACCACGTTGACCGGCTTCTCCGAGTACGCGATCATCCGCGACGACGTGTTCAGCACGCCCATTCCGGGCGAGGACGATCAGCTCGCGATCATGTCGGTGTACGGGCCGACCGGTGCCACGGCCTACTTCGGGATGACCGACATCGGTCGCCCGCAGCCCGGGGAAACGGTGTTGGTCTCGGCGGCCGCGGGTGCCACCGGGTCGGTGGCCGGGCAGATCGCCAAGATCGCCGGCGCCCGGGTGGTGGGCATCGCGGGCGGGCCGGAGAAGTGCCGGGCGGTGGTCGAGGACTTCGGGTTCGATGCGTGCATCGACTACAAAAATGATGACCTGGCAGCGACGCTCAAGCAGCATTGCCCGCAACGTGTCGACGTCTACTTCGACAACGTCGGAGGGCCCATCCTCGACGCGGTGCTGGGGCGGCTGGCCTCGCACGCACGGGTTGTCCTCTGCGGCGTCATCTCCAGCTACCTGACCGGCGAACATCCGGGGCCGGCCAACTATGTGAACCTGTTGTCCAGGACGGCGCTCATGCAGGGATTCAACGCGCTCGACCAGTGGGGGCGCTTCGACGAGGCGTTCGCCGCGCTACGTCAGTGGGAGGCCGAGGGACGGCTCAAGCACCGGGAGACCATCTTCGAGGGCATCGAGTCGTGTGTCGATGCCCTCAACGGGCTGTTCACCGGGGTCAACATCGGCAAGACGCTGGTGAAGCTGAGCGAACCCACTTCCCGGTAAGGCAGATCGGCCCTAACTTTCTGCGAGCGCGCGATACAGCGCCTTCTTCGCCTCGGTCAGGGCCTCAAGAACCTTGGTCCGGGTCTCGGCAAGCTGCTGCCTTTGCTCGTCGGTGCCCGTCCAGGTGATGGTGCGAGCCAGCCCGGCGAGTTCGAAGAGTTCCCTGCGGATCTTGAAGACGTCACCAAACTTGGCCGCCCGCCCCAGGAAGGCGTGCGCGGTCTCGCTGCTGATGCCCCGCCAGGCCAGCAGGTTTCGACCGAGTTCGGTCAGGGTCGCCACGCCGTTGTCGACGGTGACCATGCCGCGGCCGGCGAGCAGCCCGATGGCAAGCTCCGCCACGTCCTGCGGCGGGGTAAATGCGCCGTCGGTTGCCTCCGACACCCGTTGCACGATCTGTGCGGCGTCAGCCGGCCCGTCCAGCAGCATCGCCGCGGTGACGAACGCCGCGCGCTTGAGACCGTGACGACCCTGCTTGCCGAAGGGACCGAAACCGGGCCCGAAACCCGGACCACCATGCCCACCATGGCCCCAGCCGTGTCCACCCGAGCCCCCTCCGAAACCGGGGCCACCGAAGCCGAAGCCGGGTCCACCGAAGCCGGGTCCACCGAAGCCGGGTCCACCGAAGCCTGGGCCACCGAAGCCGCCGAAGAATCCACCACCAGACATGCTGTTGCTTCCTTTCTTAAACCATCAACCTCCTTGATACCACCGGCCGCGGCAATGTCAACAAAATTGATGGTCATGGCTTGACGCACGCCACCGTGTGTTGCCAGGGCGGCGCGCCTGGGGCTGCTATCGTCGGTTGTTTATGCCAGGTATGGATCGTCGCCGCATGATGGTGGTGGCCGGATTCAGCGCGCTAGCAGCGGTTATACCCACTCCGAAAGCAGGGGCTTTTCCGTCGCGGCCGGCGCCGGACGCGCCCGTCGCAGCAACCGGGGCGTACCTGTTCCACGACGAGTTCGACGGCCCGGCCGGCTCGGCCCCCGATCCGTCGAAGTGGGTCGTGGCGGACCATCGAACGCCAATCCACAACCCGACGGGGTTTGACCGGCCGGAGTTCTTTGGGCAGTACCGCAATAGCCGGCAGAACGTGTTGCTCGACGGCAAATCCAATCTCGTCCTGCGTGCCACCAAAGACGGCGATGGCTACTTCGGCGGCTTGGTCAGTGGCACCTGGCGGGGAGCCATCGGGACCACCTGGGAAGCCCGCATCAAGCTCAACTGCCTGGATCCCGGTTGCTGGCCCGCCTGGTGGTTGTCCAATGACGACCCCGGCCGCAGCGGGGAAGTCGACCTGCTGGAGTGGTACGGCAACGAGGAGTGGCCGTCGGGAACCACCGTCCACGCCAACCCGGATGGCACGGCATTCGAGACACACCCGATCGGGGTGGATGGCGCGTGGCACAACTGGCGAGTCACCTGGAATCCGGGCGGCATGTACTTCTGGGAGGACTACGTCGATGGCGCCGAACCGTACTTCAGCGTTCCGGCAACAGGAATCGAGGATCTCAACGACCCCATCCGTGAGTGGCCGTTCAATGACCTCGGCTACACGATGTTTCCGGTCTTGAATCTCGCGGTCGGCGGTTCCGGTGGCGGTGACCCCGCGGGCGGGTACTATCCGGCCGAGATGCTGGTCGACTGGGTGCGGGTTTTCTAGCACCGCGCGGGATGCGCACCACCCCGGTGCGTGGTTTCATAACACCGTTTGCAAGAGTTGCCTCGGGGTATCGCGATAGATCTGAGGACTCGGTTTTCACGATTGGTGGTAGGTGATGGATCGTCGCAGCATGTTGTTGATGACGGGGGTTGGCATGCTGGGAGCCGCGATGCGCCTCCCGCAGGCCTGGGCTCACCCGTCGCCGCCGGCTGCGCCATCGGCTGGTGGCACCGGGCCCTACATTTTCTCCGACGAGTTTGACGGCCCGGCGGGCGCGGGTCCCGATCCGGCCAAGTGGACGGTGCAGACCTGGCAGGACGACGTGTACCCGCCGGTCGCGGGGATATACCGCGACGATCGCCGAAACGTGTTCCTGGACGGCAATTCCAATCTCGTCCTGTGCGCCACCCAAGAATTCGGCAACTACTTCAGCGGCAAACTGCGAGGCAACTTTCGAAGCATGATCAACCAAACCTGGGAAGCGCGGATAAAGCTGGACTGTTTGTTTCCCGGCCTGTGGCCCTCGTTCTGGGGTGTCAACGAGGATCCGCTACCGGACGGCGAGGTCGACATTTTCGAGTGGTACGGCAACGGCCAGTGGCCCGCGGGAACCACGGTCCACGCGGCATCCAACGGGAAGACATGGGAAGGAAAATCGATTCCCGGTTTGGTTGACGGCGGTTGGCATACCTGGCGAATGCGTTGGGATGAGGACGGATTCAAATTCTGGCGGGACTACGTTGACGGTGCCAAGCCGTACTTCAGTGTTCCCGCGAAACCGATAGAGGTCAGCGGCCGTCCTGGCGACATGCGGTGGCCGTTCAGCAATCCCGGCTATTGGCTGACTCCCATGTTTACCCTTGCGGTCGGTGGGATTGGCGCCGGCGATCCGGCCCTGGGTAGGTTCCCGGCGGCCATGCTCATCGACTACCTCCGCGTCTGGTGAATTAGCGCACCGCCCTGATCACCTGAACCAAGTTGAACTGCCAGCGCTCGACCAGCCGGAAGCCCAGGTCGTGCGGAACCGCGAAGGCGGGGGTTGCCCCGTAGCGCTGCCCGGGTGGGAGCGCCGGGGCCTGCTCGTGAGCGGGCCTCGACTGGTCGGCTTGGGTGATGATCCACACGACGCCGCAGTGACTTAGTGGCTGGGCGACGACTTCCGGTATGAGGTTGGTGTCGAAGACGTCGTTGCGGTCGGTTGCGCGCTGCCACAGGGTGAGGTCGATCAGCTTGCGATACGCATCCGGGCGCGCCGCCAGCAACGGGCGCATCGGGGCAGGCATGAACGTGACAGTGTCGTTCACGAGTAGGCAATCACCGGGTGCTGCCCTCGCGGTAATAAGATCGGCCACTTGGCTATAGTCCATTCCGTATTTGGCATACGGGTTACGTTGCGCCAGAAGGTAATTAGGCACCGCAGCGATAGCGAAAAGACCGACCAAAGCTGCCGTCGTCCATGGCTTAACGGCCACCGCGGCGACGCAGACGCCGAGCACCAGTGCCATCGCCGGGGCTGTGAAGGATAAGTAGCGCGGCGTGTAAATCGAGTGCACCAGCGCCGACCACATCAGGATCAGGGCGGTCGGCATGGCAAGCCATGCGACCGCAAGGATCAACAGGTGGCGGTCCGCCTCCGCCAATCGCGCGGACCTGCTGGCCCACAAGACAATAGCCGCCCCTATTACCAGCGCCGACAGCAGTGCGAACGGGGGGCTTCGTTCGAAATATTGCTGTACCACTACATCTTCGAGCGTCCGGCGTCCGATGGGTGCGATCCAACTTATCTGACGCGCTTGCCCGAAGACCGCCATCAGAAACGGCGTCAGGGCGAAAACCGCGACGGTCGACGTAATTGCGAACCGCACCAAAACCGTTCGCCCGCGCTGGAAGACACCGATAAAGGCGAAGTGCGCCAAGAGCAACAGCGCGAGGTACGTGTCGAGCACGATCGACATGGCTAGGGCGACGCCGTAAGACAGCCAAAGCCAGGCATTGTCACGGCGCGCGGCGCGAACGAGCAGTACTGCCAGCCACACGGCGGCCATCATCGACAGCGCATACGGGCGAGCTTCGATGCCTGCCCACGTCGTTCGGGGCAAGATCGCGCAGAAAACGCCGGAGGCCACTGCGACAGGGCGAGACGAGAGCTGCTTGCCCAGCACCACTACTCCGGCCGCGGCCCCTCCAATGGCCAGACCGCTTGGCGCGCGGGACCAGAACTCCGTCGGCGGGAAAATCTGGAACCAGCCGTGCATGAGCAGGTAGTACAGGCCGTGGACGGCGTCGACATTGGCCAGCATCCGCCATAACTGACCCAGGGAACGACTGTATGAGGCCGAAATGGTGGCGGCCTCGTCGTACCAGAAGGACGGTCGGCCGGCGCCGCCGAGACTCACTGCGACGGCCAGCAGTCCAACGATCAGCGGGTCCAACGCGGCCGACGGCCGTGCCGGCAGGTCGCCGCGAAGTGCATCACGGTGGCGCCGTGACTTGCCGGCGTAGGAGACGTTCACCGGGCCGCCTCGCACGTCACACCGGCTATGTTGCCAGAACCGGCCAAGACATGAGCCGTGCCCGGATGCCGCTATTCGAACGTATGATCGATGGATGGGTCCGCTGGCGTCGATCGGGTATAACGGCCAACCGGTCCGCAGCCCGTTTCGGGTGGTGAGTCCGCCGATCACGGTGCTGGTGGACCTGACGGTGCTTTTCCCGCGCGAGCCGCATCGCTCCGGCCGGTATCAGCCCAACGGCCTGCAGCTGCACAAGGTCGTCGAGGGGCGGCTGAGCTGCTGGGGCCTCTGCGAGCAGGGCGACTGGTGGGGGCTGGTGACCTACCCGGTCGCCTACGGGTCTAAGCGCAGAACCGTGACGCACTGGGTACCGGCCTGGACGCTGCGCCGGAAGCGCTAGTCGGTATATCCAACCACCGCAGCGGCGTTTGCGACGGCCCGCTCACGGCAACGACGGCGAACAGTGTGTCGCGGCGTTGGGTTTCCCGCAACGTGGATCATTGCACGCGCGACGTGATGATTGCAGGCGATATGCGGTCAATCGATGCGTCCCTGTCTGACCAATGCGATGATTGCTGCCCGTGGAAGCAAGTTGGGGCTCCGTGCTGACCAGGCTCGTCGCGCTGGCGGCGGTCATCGCGCTGTCACCGATCACGGTCATTCCGGCGGTGCTGGTCCTACACGCCCCCCGGCCGCGGCCGACCAGTCTCGCCTTCCTGAGCGGCTGGGTGCTGGGTCTGGTTGCCGTTACCGCGCTGTTCGTCGGGGGTTCGGACCTGCTCGGTGGTCTGCACAAGGCGCCACCGACCTGGGCATCGTGGCTGCGCGTGGTCTTGGGGTCGGCGCTGATCCTGTTGGGGGTGTTCCGCTGGCTGACCCGGCACCGTCCCGGCAAGAGTCCGCGCTGGATGCGTTCGTTTTCCACGCTGACCCCGCTACGCGCGGGAGTGACCGCGGCGGTCCTGGTGGTGCTGCGACCCGAGGTGCTGATCCTGTGCGCGGCGGCCGGCTTGGCCATCGGCGGGAGCAACTTCAGCGCCGCAACCGAGCTGACAGCCGCCGCGATCTTTATCGTCGTCGCTGCGTCGACGGTTGCCATTCCGATATTGGGCTATGCCGCTGCCGGCGACCGCCTCGACGATGCACTGGAACGGCTCAAAGTGTGGATGGAAGAAAACCATGCCGCGCTGCTCGCGATCATCCTGGTGCTGATCGGTCTGATGGTGCTCTACAACGGAATTCACGCTCTGTAGCCCCCGTCGCACAGTCCGGCGTCCTCTTCGAGCCTGTTCGTCTTGCCAAGGACTGACTCGCGGATCAGTTCCCAGCCGTAGTCCCTGAGCATGCCCACATAGCCCTTCGCCGCCCATTGCTGGGCGTGTCGCTCTTCGTGGTGGAGCACCCGGTCCAAGTCGAGGCCCTTCACCAAAGCCTTGCCGCTGCGGTCGACATACCAGGTATGCCCGGATTGGATGATCTGGCGAAGCAGTGCGGCGGGGCCGGTAAGGCTGCCCATGTTCACCATGAAGATGTCACCCCAGGTGGTACCGCCCCGCTGGCTGAACTGCCTTTGGATCCAATTGCCACCAAGACCCATGAGCATGCCGTTCGGGGTCGTGGCGAGGCGTCCTCCGTTGCGGTCGACAAACCCGACGTCGCGGGTGTAACTCCAGCTGTTTGCGTTCTGCCGGTTGATGATCCGCGCAACCTCCGCGGGGGAGTAGGGCGTCGCGGGAAAGTCGGTGGGGTGCTTGCCTGACTTGCCGTAGCCGGTGCCAGCGTTGAGGATGTAGGTCATCAGCGTCGCTCTGCGGGCGTCGTCCCCGCAGGTCCCCGGCGGAATGAGGAAAAAGGATCTGCCGTCGGGGTCTTTGATCTCCGCCGTTTTCTCGAGGACCCCAAAGCGCTCCGGGGTGATGCCGTGCCGTCGAGTGATTTCGACGACGACGTGCCGGGCCACGCCCTGACGTTCGGCGTTTTCCAGCCATGCCTCGGAGTAGCCCTGTGCGTCCATGTCTTCGGTCAATTCTTATCCGTCCCACCCGATTCCGTCACGCACCTTCGGCATCGCCCTGCCTTGGCAGGGGCGGGCGCCCGTTAGGGTGTAGCGAATGAACAGGCGGCCCTGGCAACGCGTGCGGCATCAAACAGATCACCCGGGGACTGGGCACCCTCGATCGAGAGCTGTTGGACGCGATCGCCGAGACCCCTACCCCGCTACTCGACACGGTCATGCCGTCGCTGACCCGGGCGGCCGACCATTCCAAGCTGTGGTTGGCTATCGGCGCGGGTTTGCTCGCGTCGGGAAAGCCGAGTGCGGAGCGCGGCGCGATGCGCGGCGTCGTGACGCTCGGAGCCACCAGCCTGTTCACCAACCAGGTCGCCAAACGAATCCGCCAGCGCCCGCGTCCTCATTACGAGTCGGTACCAGTGGTCAGGCGAGTCCGCCGCCCGACGTCCAACTCCCTGCCGTCGGGACACGCCGCTAGCGCCGCTGCGTTCGCGATCGGAGTCGGTCTGGAGAATCCGCCGCTGGGCTTCGGTCTGGCGTTGCTGGCTGGGCTGGTCGGGTTGTCGCGAGTGGCGACTGGCGTGCACTACCCCGGCGATGTCATCGCCGGATTCAGCATCGGGGTCGGCATAGCGATCCTCGGTGGCCGGCTCGTTCCGCCGATCGTGGAAACCGCTTTGACGAGGACGGAAGCGCTGCGGATCGAGATGCCGGAACGCCCTGACGGCGCCGGGGTGGTCCTCGTCATCAATCCCGAGTCGGGCAGTGGCACCGGGACCCGCGTCGTCGATGGGGCACGCGCCGAGCTGCCGAAGGTTCAGATCTGCGAACTGGGCCCCGACGACGACCCGGCGGAGATCTTGCGCGGCGCCGCCGCGCGTGCCGAGGTGCTTGCGATGGGCGGCGGCGACGGCACCGTGGCGACGGCCGCGGGGGTTGCGGTCGAAGCGGGGCTCCCGCTGGCGGTCTTTCCCGCCGGAACGTTCAACCATTTCGCGAAGGACATCGGCTGCGACACCGTGGCCAAAACCGTCGACGCGATTCGGCGCGGCAGCGTGGCATGTGTGGACCTGGTGTGCCTGAATGAAAGTCAGATGGTGCTCAATACCGCCAGCATCGGCGCCTATCCGGCGTTCGTTCAGCAGCGCGAAAAGCTCGAGAAACGCATCGGCAAGCCGCTGGCCGGTCTCTACGCGATGCTGCGCACGCTGCGCAACGACGAGCCCGTCCGCATCCGCTATGACAACAAGACCCTGCTGACGTCGCTGTTCTTCCTGGGGAACTCCTTGTACCTGCCGACCGGATTCGCCCCGTCCCGGCGCACCCGCATGGATGACGGTTTGATCGATGTACGCATCCTCGAGACGGGCCGGCGGTGGGCGAGGACAAGGATCCTGACCGCGCTGGTCCTGGGGCGTCTGGAGCGCAGCCCGCTCTATCACGAGTTGCAGGTGCCGGAATTCAGTTTCTGCGCCGATTGACGGCCCGACGGTGATCGCCTGTGATGGCGAGGTCGGCGACGAATACGAGAAGGCCAACTTCACCGCGCAGTACCGGATTCTGCCGGTGTTTCGTCCGCTTGCCGGGGACTAGACACCCCTTCGGTGAGGTCGCGCACTTGCGCATAACGTTGCAGCACCTCGGGCGCCGGGTCGGCGCTGTATTCGTCGGTCGCAGGTGGATTCCACGCGGGCGGTTGTGGCGATCCGCGCAGCGCCCACACCGCCTGCCGTGCCGCGCCCAACGCGACGTACTGCGCCGGGGCGGGTGCCAGCACGGGCATGCCGAACACCGCGGGCGCGATCTCGCGAAGCGCCCGCGATCGGGCGCCGCCGCCGACCAGCAGTATCCGGCGGGCGACGACGCCGTGCGTGGCCAGATGCGCAAGGCCATCGGCCAGTGCGCACAGCAACCCCTCCACCGCGGCCCTGGCGAGGTTGGCCGGCGTCGCGTTCGATACCCGCAGGCCGTGTAGCGCGCCAGTGGCGTTGGGACGGTTGGGAGTTCGCTCACCCCCCAGGTAGGGCACCAGGACCAGCCCCGCGCTGCCCGGCGGCGCCGACAGCGCGAGCTCGGACAGCTCGTTGTGGTCGACCCGCAGCATCGCGGTGGCCGCGTCAAGCACCCGCGCCCCGTTGAGTGTGCACACCAGTGGCAGGTAGCGCCCGGTGCCGTCGGCGAATCCTGCTACGAACCCGGAGTCGTCGCGGACCGGATCGGCGCTGACCGCGGCCACGACCCCCGAGGTGCCGATCGAGACGATCACATCGCCCTCTTGGGTGCCGAGGCCGAGCGCCGCGGCGGCGTTGTCCCCGAGGCCCGCGCCGAACGTCCTTGCGCCGCTGGTGGTGCGTTCCGATGGGCCCAGCACGGTCGGCAGCTTGGGGCGGCGACCATGCATGGCCAGCTCGAGAAGGTCGAAACGGTAGACGTCGCTCGCGGCGTCGTAGTAACCGGTGCCGCTGGCGTCGCTGCGATCGGTGGTCAGCGCCGCGATGTCGGTGTCGCCCCGTAACCGCCACGTCAGCCAGTCGTGCGGCAGGCAGACAGCCGCCGTGCGGTCGGCGTGCCGCGGCGCGTTGTCGGCGAGCCAGCGCAGCTTGGACACCGTGATCGCGGCCAGCGGCACGACACCGACGGCTTGAGCCCATGCCTTCGGGCCGCCAAGCTCGTCGACAAGCGCGCGTGCCGCGTCGGCCGAACGCACGTCGTTCCACAGCAGCGCGGGCCGCACCACCTCGCCGCTCTCGTCGAGGCACACCATGCCGTGTTGCTGCGCGCCGACCGCGACCGCATCCACGCCGTCCAACCCGCCCGCGGCGGCGATCGCCTCCCGTGCCGCGGCTTCCCATGCCGCCGGGGCGATTTCGGTTCCGCCGGGATGGCGGGCGCTGCCTTCGTGGACCACCTCGCCCGTATCGGCATCACACACCAGCACTTTGCAGGACTGTGTCGACGAATCGATGCCGGCGACCAGGGTCACGATTGGTCTCCGCCCAGCAGCGCCGTCAATGTTGCACGGGCGCCGCGGCGGTGCAGCGAATCCAGTGTCCACAGGTACGGCTCGAGGAAGCGCGGCTCGTCGACGAGATCACCGAAGACGGGGCGGTTCTCCAGAAATGCGGTGGGTTTCCCCCGCTGCGAGCGGGCGATCGGAACGAGCGTGTCCGCGAGCCGGTCCACCACGTCGATCGGTTGTCCGTTCTCGTCGACGCCCTCGGCGTAGCGTGCCCAGCTCGCGACGATCGCCGCGGACAGCCGCACCGGGCCCCCGGAACGGAGATTGTCGCGAACCACCGGTAGCAGCCACTTCGGGATGCGGTCGGATGATTCGGCGCACAACCTGGCCACCGTGTCGCGGACATACGCGTTGGCGAAGCGCGGGATGAGTCCGTCCCTGAACTCGGTCAGCCCCGGAATCCGCGCGAGTGTCGGCATCGCCTCGCAATCCAGGTAACGGGCGAGAAATTCGGCGATCACCGGATCCTGGGCGGCTTCGTGCACCAGCCGGTACCCGGCCAGGTACGCGAAGTAGCACAGGCCCTGATGGCCGGCGTTGAGCAGCCGCAGCTTCATCACCTCGTACGGTGACACGTCATCGACCAGCTGAACACCGGCCTGGTCCAGTGGGGGCCGGCCGTCAGCGAAATCGTCCTCGAGAACCCACATGGCGAACGGCTCCGCGACGACGGGCCATGCGTCCTGGACACCGTATTCGGAGTCCAGCCGTTCAATCACCTCTTCGGTGGTAACCGGTGTGATCCGGTCAACCATCGAGTTGGGGAACTTCGTGTACTCGCGCATCCATTCCGCGAGTTCGGCATTGAACCGTTCGGCGTATGACGTGAACGCCCGCCGTGCCACGTTCCCATTTTCGACGATGTTGTCGCACGACACGATCGTCGGGGACGGAAGGCCCCGCTCGCGTCGTCGGTTGAGTGCCTCCGTGACCAACCCGTAGACCGCGCTCAGCGGTGGTTGGTAGCCACCTTCCGTGATGGTGAGCGAGACGATCCGTGTGGCGGGATCGGCGAGTAGCTCTATCACCGCCTCGGGATCGTCAGGCGCATAACGAAAGTCGACGATGGAGCCGATGACTCGCGGTTGCCGGATGCCGTCGGGGTGTTCGAGGATCAACGTGTACAAGTAGTCCTGGCTGCGCAGCGCATCGCGCATGCGCCGGTCACCCGGCAGCACGCCGACACCGCAGATTCCCCAATCCTGCGCGAGCCCGTCGTTGAGCAATCTGTCGATATACATCGCCTGGTGAGCGCGGTGAAAACCGCCGACGCCGAAATGCACAATGCCGATGCCGATTCGGCTGCGCTCGTACTGCGGGACGGGGATCTCAAGAGCGCTCAAGCTCTGTGCGCTCACCTTCACTGAAGCCTCGACTGCCTTCTCCCGCTCGTGCGGAACATCACCAGTACGCCGGTGGGGCCCATTCAACCCGACTCCGCTGGCCGACCGTCGAAGCGGCCGGTGTTAGAGCTTGGATTATCGCTACGCGCTTGGACACAGATCGCGCGCGGCGTAGTCAACGATTTCGTCGGCTTGTTGGGGGGTGATCCCACCGGCGCCCTGGCTGTTGTCGGAGCGTTGCAGCGCCAGGGCCGCCAGCTGCTCGGGAGGAGCGCCCCAAGAAAGTTGTTGGCATACGTTCGCGCCCATCTGCAACAGCGCGGTATCGCCGCCGGCGACGGCGTGGATCCCGGCGTTGTGCAGGTCTTTGAGAAAGGCGGTCGCGTCGGCCTGCGCCGGGGTGGCCCAGATGACCCCGGCGACCAGCAGTGGGCCACCTACTAGCGCTGTACCCATAAACTGGCCATAGAGCCTCTTTGCTGCCATGGCTCCATCTCCTTGCCCGTTAACCATCCCGTATCGGAGGGTGCACTTCCATGAAAGCTCCGAGAAATGCCCTGCGCACGGAAAAATCCCTGTGAAAAAGCTGCGCAAAGAAACGCAAAGAAAGAAGTCCACGGGAATCAGAAGGAGCCAAAGGACCGGTGGGCTAACGGGACATCGCTGCGGGCGGGCCACCCGACTCAGCTCGCCGACCGTCGAAGCCGCCGGCGCGGCCATCGCGGCTACTGCCGAACCACAGACCGGCGACCCGCTGAGGCCAGGCTGCAACTTCCATGATTCGACCGACAAGTTTTCCCGACCACAGCGAACCAGAGGACGCCGACGGCGCCACGCGATCCAAGGGGAAAGCCAGGAATGACTGACCGATGGCCTTTGAAGGGGTTAACCGATCAGGAAACCCTGGCCCTCGATGGCAAAGCAAGATCCCTATGTCAGCCTTGATCGACTCGCAGCACCCGCCTGGCACCTGATTGCGACTCCGGGGCCTGTGCCGCAACGAAGCGCAGACAAGTCTCGTTCCCCGCGTTGGGGCTCGGTGCGCGGCACCGAACGTCAAACCATGCCGAACATCACCATTTGGAAACGGCGCGGTGCGGCGCGGCTCGTGTTCCACATCGGCTCTGCTACCAATTGAGTCGGTCGTCTAGACGCGACTTCGGTACGGCAATGCGGTTCTGCTGCACCACTTGATTGCGGAATATCTGAGCGCGAATAAAGGAGCTGACGTTGATGACGATCGCTGATCGATTCAACATCAAAGTAATTGCCAGCGCTGGGTTGTGCGGGGCCGCTATAGCGTTGAGCCCGGACGCGGCAGCCGCCCCGCTGATAACGGGCGGCTACGCGTGCGTCCAGGGGATGGCGGGCGAAGCCGAAGGTGTACCGCCGGTAGCCGCCGGCGGACCGGCAGCCGCCGGCGGACCGGCAGCCGCGGGCGGACCGGCAGCCGCCGGCGGACCGGCAGCCGCCGGCGGACCGGCAGCCGCGGACGTGTGCAGTTCGGCTGGCGCCCCACTCACTGACATGGCTGGTGTTCCGCTGGTTGCGCCTGGGCCGGTTGGTGCTCCGGTGCCGGTTGGTGCTCCGCTGATTGCGCTTGGGCCGGTGGGTGCTCCGGTGCCGGTTGGTGCTCCGGTGCCGGTGGGTGCGCCTGTGCCGGTGGGTGCGCCTGTGCCGGTGGGTGCGCCTGTGCCGGTGGGTGCTCCGCTGCCGATTGGTGCGCCGGTGCCAGTTGGCGCGCCTGTTCCGGTGGCTCCGGTGGTGCCGGTTGGTACTCCGCTGATAGCGCTTGGGCCGGTGGGTGCGCCGCTGCCGGTTGGTGCTCCACTCATTGACATGTCTGGAAGCGGCAAGGGCGACCCGACTGGTCCGGCGCCGGCTGGTGGGCCGGTGCCCGGTCAGCCGGTTCTGCCCGGTCCTACGGCTGCCGGCGCGGGCTGAGGCTAATCCTCTTCCGGGTTCTGCGGACCCGCTGGGTTGCCCCCAGCGGGTCCGTCCCGTCGCAAGTGGACGAAGGGCTCCCGGGTCAAGGCCCTGACCCGGGGCCCGCTCCCATCGCCTCCTGGGTGTGCGTGTCGTTAGTGGCGAGATTCGCGTAGCCGAAAACGGAAGCGCGTCGGCGGTACGGGGCGCCCTGGATTGTGCCGACCTTAACGACAGTGGAAAGCCGACAGCAGCTTGACGCGTGCGGACTCGCACATCATCTAGGTCCGGAGTTTCTTGAAGCCGGCAGCTGTCGCCGCTGCTATTCCTGCACTATTACCGGGTCGCCAATGTTGACCGTGTTGTAGTACCACTCCGCGTCGGAGGGGCTCAGGCTGATGCAGCCATGGCTGACGTTGTCATACCCGAGCGAGTTGACAGCCCACGGAGCTGAATGCACGAAAAGGCCACGGCTGCTGATCCGGACGGCATAATCCACCGGGATCCGGTAACCGTCGGGATCGGTGATGGGGATGCCGACGCTGCTCGAATCCATAATCACCGAGCGCTCTTTGGCCAAGACGGTGTAGGAGCCAACAGGCGTCGAGTACTCCGGCCTACCCATAGACGCCGGCATCACCCCCGCTTCCCCCCAGTGCGGTCGGTGGTGCGGCGCCGGTAGTTGAGGCGGCGGTCCCGACTCGACTCCGTCGATGGTCACGGTGAACGTGTGCTTCGAGATACTGGCAACCCCGACGACGGCAGGACCCGTTTTGAAGTCCGTGGACAGGCCGCCCACCGAAAGCGTCACCGTGCTGTGCGCCGGCCAGAATCGGTCGGGAACCCACTGCACAATGTCGTTGTCGAGCCATTCGAACTTGCCGGTCATCGCGGGCGCCGATTTGACTTCAACGGCACGCTCGGCCGCGTGCCGGTTGGCGACGGGCGCGCTGAACGTCACCACCACGGGGTGCGCCACACCCACCACCGCGCCCCGCGTTGGCAGAACCGACGCGATCGCGAAATCATGCGACTGGTTCGCCGCCGCCAGGCTTATGCCGGCCGGCCCCGCAACCACAGTCGCAGCGATCCCGATCACCGCAAGAACACACCGAACAACCGCCCGCATGACTCTAATTCCTTTTAATTGACAAAGTTGTAATAGTGATCGTAGGGGTGTCCTGAAGAGTGGAAGTGCAAGGGCGCGTTAGCAGTTCGGTCAAGCCTTTGTCACGTTTTGGCTACAGCGAGCGAATCCGGCGACTTAATCGCGCGCCGGAACGAGGCCCTTTGGATCGGGCACGAGCACGCAAGCCTGACGAAGCCGCTGCGGCCGTATGCGCCGTCGCGGGACGAAGCGCTATAAGCGGCTGCAGCGAGTTTGAATCGCGTTGCGACACGCTCATGACGACCAAAGGCAGCGTCGGCGGTGATCAGAGTGGAGCCGATGACGGGAATCGAACCCGCGTATTCAGCTTGGGAAAAAGCTATTTCCAGAGCCGAACGGGTGTTCGGACCGCCGCAGATAGATGGCCCGACAGCTTATGCAGAGACCATGTCGAGCAGCGGTTTTAGTGTGTTCAGCACACGACTAAAGGCAGGGGTAGGGTCGGGCTACAGTTCGGCTACGTCCGGGGTACGGGAGACATGGGCTGCCCGCCGGAAGGCGGCTTACGCCATGCGCGTGGGCGTGTTACGACGCGCCGAACGTGGTTCCGATGCGTCGTCGCCGTTAGACCGCAACGAGCTGGTCGTTTCGGTAATGGCTCGCGATTGGCTCGTCGGCACCCTCGATGGTGACTTCGATGTGGATGCGGTCACCGCTGACCCGCGTCACGACACCAGAAAGCACCCGATCGCCAAACCGGACATTGGGTTAGCTCGCGCCCGCCGCGATCACCTGGTCCACCTCGAGGGCCCGGCCGGCCATCTCGGCGTGTGCCTTGTCCAGCGCCTCGGCCTGATCCTCATCGGCCTTCATCAGCGCCTCGATGTCGAAGCCGGCCATGTCGAGCACACCCATGTCCCGGAAGGCCTTCTGCACCTTGTCGCCCCACAACCCGATGTCCTTGACGATCGGCACGATGCGGCTGAACAGGTGCGAGCGGAACTGGATCATCAGCGGCGACCTGTCGACCCAGTCGGCACACGCTTGGACGTCCATGCCGAGGGTCTCGAAAACCTCCTCGCCGCGGAACCGGTCGCGCATCAGGTAACAGGCGTCCACGACGAACTCTTCACGCTCGTCCCGCTCGGCCTCGGTCAGCGCGGAGTAGTAGTCCTTCAGCGAGATTCGGCCGAAGGCGACGTGCCTGGCCTCGTCCTGCATGACGTAGGCCAGCACCTGCTTGGCCACCGAGTCCTGCGCCGACATGTCACGCAGCACCCCGAAGGCGGCGAGTGCGAGCCCTTCGATGAGGACCTGCATGCCGAGGTAGGGCATGTCCCAGCGCGAGTCGCGCAGGGTGTCGTCCAGCAGCGCGGTCAGGTGCTTGTTGATCGGGTAGACCAGGCCGACCTTCTCCTGCAGGAACCGCGAGAACGCCTCGACATGCCGGGCCTCGTCCATGGTCTGGGTGGCCGCGTAGAACTTCGCGTCCAGATCCGGGACGACCTCGACGATCTTGGCCGCGCACACCATCGCACCCTGCTCGCCATGCAGGAACTGCGAGAACTGCCAGGCCTGGAAGTGCTGGCGCATCTCGGCGCGACGTGCGTCGTCTGCGGCGTCCCACATCGGGCTGCCGAACAGCGGATGGAACTCGTCGGGCAGACCGATCGGGTTCATCGGGTCGACGTCCTGCGCCCAGTCGATGCGCGACTGGGCATCCCACTGCTTGTCCTTTCCCTTTTGGTACAGGGAAAGGAGCCGGGCGCGCCCCTCGTCGTACTCCCACGTGAAGCGCGCGTCGCCGGCGCTGGGGACCTCCCACGAGTACGGCACGGGTACGTCCGTGTACTTGTCCCTCGTGCTCATGAGCTGTCGCCTCTCTGCCCGGTGTGACTGGTGGTCATATGACGAGTATCACATTGCGCCGTGTTCGGCAGCGCCGTCAACCCTGACGGGCGGGCTAACTGACCGTGGCCCGCTCCAACGCCCGCGGCGCGCAGATCGCGCGGGCGTGTCGGCGCGCTCAGCCGTCGACGTTTTTCGGTCACACGGCAGCACCGTACGAAACCATCCCGGAATCGATCGAGTCAGGAACCCGCGCCGACTTCCGCCGAGCACAGGGAATCCCCTCGTGCTGCAGTGGCGATAGCCAGCATGGCACTACCCACCCACGACTCAGCAAACCGTTTCGAGGATGGAATGCCGCCAGGCCACGGTCAAACGACGGTCAAGAGCGCCTCGTGACGGGGGTGATTTCAGTAGGCCGACATGCCACTGAACAGGGGTTTCGTGGAGCCGATGACGGGAATCGAACCCGCGTATTCAGCTTGGGAAGCTGATGTTCTGCCATTGAACTACATCGGCGGTGTTGCCCACGAAGGCTAGCATTCGGCAGCACACGCTCGTCGGGTGCTGGAAAGACGCAAGGTCATTCGAGTACCGCCAGGCAGTACAACGTCAGAAATCCGGCAAAGAACATGATCGCCATCCATGGCCGTTCCGGCGTTTCGTGCGCCTCGACGAGGAGTTCCTCGACGACCAGCCAAAGCAGCGCCGCCGCCGCGAAGGCGAGCACGAGAGACAGGACGGCGTTTCCGGCCCCTCCAAGCACAAGTGCGCCAACCACCGTCCCCGCTGCGGTAACCAGGCTCACGCCACCTGTGGTCACTGCGGCCCGGATCTTGGGCACTCCGGAGCCCGTCAAGCGCAGCGCCACCGCCAGGCCCAGAAACAGCACCTCGAGCGTCAGGGCGATAGTGATGATGATGGCGGTGCGACTCGACACCCTGGCGCCGGTGGCGACAAGCAAGCCGTCGATGACGAGGTCGACTGCGACGGCTCCGAGGAACCCAACTGGCATTGTGCCCGCGGCGCTTGGCTCATCGTGTTCGAAATGTCGCAAAAGAACGAGTAAGGCGACACCCGCGCTAAAGCCCACGATGATCAGCCAGAGCGGACCTCTCGCCCGCAGATCGGGCAGCACTTCACCGGCGACGGCGGCCATGACGACGCCCGCGGCGAAATGTTGTACGCCGGAGACGAGCGCTGCTGAGGGCGTGCGTACCACGGCGACCACGGCGCCGATGATGCCGGCGAAAACAGGGAAGGCGACTAACGAGACGGCTGTCGTTACGGTGCTGATCTCAATCTCCCGGATTCGGCCGAAAACATTTCATCGTTCCGACACCTAAAGCGTTTGCCAACGCGCGCTATTCGCAAACGTCGAAGTGAATCGACGCTAGCCTGCACACTGAATTACTCACTTCGGAGCTTGACAGTTCGATGTTTACCCTTTCGTTATATTTCGTTATCTCGTAAGGTGCCTTTGGTGGGCAGGCATGAATTACCCAGGGCTCGACGAAAGTCGTCGGTAGTCCTGGCCGCGATCGTCGCCCCCGCCGCCGTGTTCTTCGCGGCGGGCGCGGATGTTCATCCAGTCGCCGCCCGCGAGGTTGCCCAGCCAGTTGTCGACGACGTTGCGCCGTGCTGCTTTGAGATCGTGGCAGCAACACCGACCCCGTGGGCGTCGGATGTATCCCGTAGTCCGGCAGGCGCGAGCACCGTTGCCGCCGAGTTCGCCTCGGCATCGAGATTGCACAGGCAACCGCGATTCCTACCGGTTGGTGTCGCACCAGAGCAGGGCTTGCAGGTCAGGACCATTTTGGCGGCTCGCAGTATCAGCGCAAATTTTCCCGAGATTCACGAAATCGGTGGCGTTCGACCGGATCCGCTGCCCTGGCATCCCAACGGTTTGGCGATCGACGTGATGATTCCCAATCCCGGCACCGCTAACGGCATAGCGTTGGGCAACGAGATCGTCGCGTACGTGTTGAAGAACGCAGCTCGATTCGGAATGCAAGACGCGATTTGGCGTGGTGCCTACTACACGCCCACTGGTGCGCAACGGAGCAGGCTCGGCCACTACGACCACGTCCACATCACCACTACCGGGGGCGGATATCCCACCGGTCGAGAGCTCTACCTCCGCTGAGCTAGCACGAGGCTAGGGAAGGTGTTTCCCGGCCCGTAGACCAATGCAGCGACGCGATTATCCGACCTCGCAAAGCCATTGCTGTGTTCCGACGCCGCGAGGGTGGCGATCGGCGTCCACAGCCGGTTGGCAGTTCGCGACGTGTCGAAGCCGATGGCGATTGATGTGGTGCAGCTGCAGAGCGGTCACCTCCGATACTGACGTGCTAGCCGTCGGAGGGCGAGACGACCACGCCACAAGCCGCTCGGTTGTAGCGGACTTAACACCAGCGAGCGTGCGTTGAGCTAGGAATTACTTGAACAGCGAAAGAGGACTTACCCGGCGGTCGGAGTTCCGCTGGGAAGGAGGTAGGGGCATCGTGTCGGAAGTACTGCTCACCGGATTTGGACCGTATGGCGTAACGCCCACGAATCCGGCACAGCTCACCGCCGAGGCACTGGATGGTGCCACCGTCGCCGGCGCAACGGTGGTCTCGCGGATCGTGCCTGGCGCCTACTTCGAGTCGATCGCGGCAGCTCAGCAGGCGATCGCGGAGATCGGTCCGGAGTTGGTGATCATGCTGGGCGAATACCCGGGACGCGCCATGATCACCGTCGAGCGGCTCGCGCAGAACATCAACGATTGCGGGCGGTATGGCCTCGCCGACACCGCCGGCGCCGTTCTGGTCGGTGAGCCGACGGATCCGGCCGGCCCGGTCGCCTACCACGCGACAGTGCCGGTTCACGCGATGGTGGTGGCCATGCGGAAGGCCGGTGTGCCGGCGGACGTCTCCGACGCGGCGGGCACGTTCGTGTGCAATCACCTGATGTACGGCGTGCTGCACCACCTCGCCCGGAAGAGCCTGCCCATCCGCGCCGGCTGGATTCATCTGCCGTGTCTGCCAAGCGTTGCTGCGCTGGATCGCAACCTCGGTGTTCCGAGCATGTCAGTGGAGACAGCAGTAGCCGGAGTGACGGCCGGTATCGAAGCTGCCATCCGGCAGTCTCGTGATACCAGCGAATCGGTCCCGTCCCGATTGCAGATCTAACGTCGCCTGCATCATCGTGCGCGATGCGCGCGCACCCCAGCCTTCGGGGAGCCGATGCGACTTGCGCACCCGAGCATCTCAGTAGCGGCGTGGACCGAGGATGTCGCGGAGCCGACGACGGGAATCGAAGCTCGTGGTCAGCTCGAGAAGCTGATGTTCGGCCATTGAGCTAGTCGGCGCGGTTGCTCCCGAAAACCTTCCCGGCGACAGATAGGCTCTTCGGGTGCTGCTCTCCGATCGTGACCTCAGGGCCGCCGTCAGCGCCGGCCGATTGGGCATCGACCCGTTCGACGACACCTTGGTGCAGCCGTCCAGCATCGACGTTCGCCTCGACTGCATGTTCCGGGTGTTCAACAACACCCGTTACACCCACATCGACCCCGCGCGGCAGCAGGACGAGCTGACAAGCCTGGTGGAACCCGTGGACGGAGAGCCGTTCGTGCTGCATCCGGGCGAGTTCGTCCTCGGCTCGACGCTGGAGCTCTTCACCCTGCCCGAAGATCTCGCGGGACGTTTGGAAGGCAAATCGTCTCTCGGCCGGCTGGGCCTACTAACGCACTCGACTGCCGGCTTCATCGATCCCGGCTTCAGCGGCCACATCACGCTCGAGTTGTCCAACGTCGCCAATCTGCCGATCACCCTGTGGCCGGGCATGAAAATCGGCCAGCTGTGCATCTTGCGGTTGACCAGTCCGGCCGAACACCCTTACGGCAGTTCGCGAGTGGGTTCGAAGTATCAGGGTCAGCGGGGACCCACGCCGTCACGCTCCTACCAGAACTTCATAAGAAGTACCTAGGTTCGGCAGGACCGCCGCATAGCTTCTCCGGCGAGTATTTAGAGAGCGGTCCGCGTGGCTTCGCCTCCGCCCAGACCATAGCTGGCTGCCAAACCTTGGGAGGGGTGGGTATTGCATATCGTGCTCGGGGTGTCGATGGCACCGGCGTCGATCCAGATGGTCGTGCTGGAAGGTGAAAACGCCGATGGTGCCACGGTAGAAGAGGACGGCTTTGACGTCACCGCTGCCGACAACGCGGCCACCGCGAGCGCGCCCGATCAAGTGATCGCCGCCATCCTGGGCACCCGCGAGGGCGCGGCCGATGCCGGCCTCGAGCTGTCGTCTATCGGAGTGACTTGCACCGATCAACGCGAAGCCGCCGCGTTGCGCGACGCGCTGGCTACTTACAGGATCGAAAACGTCATGCTGGTATCGGCCTTTATGGCCGCGACGGCATTGGCTCAAAACGTCGGCGGGGCAATGGGTTACGAGCGCACCGCCGTGCTTTTGGTGGAACCCGACACCGCAACGTTGGCGATCGTCGAGACTTCCGACGGTTCCATCGCCGATGTCTACAAACAACAGATTCATGCCGAGTCCTACGACGCGGCCGCCGCACAACTCACCGGGATGGTCGCCGCGCTGGAGAAGCTCGCCCCCGTTCCGGGCGGCCTGTTTTTGGTTGGCTCGGGTGTCGACATTGCCGTGATGAAGCCGGCGCTGGAGTCGGCGACCTCGCTTGGGGTAAGCGCGCCGGAGGAGCCGGAGACAGCGCTGGCCCGCGGGGCCGCGCTGGCCTCGGCGAACGCGCCGTTGTTCGCCTCCTCGACCGCAGCGCTGGCCTACGCTCTAGACCCGGGCACCGGTGCCGTTGACGGGTACGCCCTGCCCGAATACCTCGAGGTTCCCTTCGCGGCTGAACTCGGCGATGACGACGTCGCCTACAGCGCGGTGCCGGATGAGGATGCCAGCGCGCCGACCGTCGTCATAGAAAGGCTCTTCGGTACCGACGAGAACCAGCCGCGCCGCAGGCCGGTTCTGCTGATCGGTAGCGGTTTGGCGGTGGTCGGCATTAGCGCTTTGTTGGCTCTGGAGATCGCGCTGGCGATCGGCATCCGCACTACGGTCGCCTTGCAGCCCACCCCGGGTCAACACTTCATCGTCCCAACCCAGCAGGCGCCGGCGCCTGCGCCGGTTGAGGCGTCGGCACCGCAACCCAAAATCAGCGTGCCGAGGCCGGTGGCGGCGCCCAAGCCGTTGAACCCGCCAGTCGCCGCGCTGCTACCCGCGGCTCCGGCCCCCGCAGCTTCTCCTGTTCCCGCAGCTCCAATTCCGGTGGAGCCGGTGGTGCCAGTTCCGGTAGTGGTTCCCCCGTTGGCGCCGCTTCCCGTGCCACCGATCCATTTGCCCGTTCCCCACCCGGTAGTGAGCGCACCGGTTGTCCAGGCCCCGCCGCACGTGTCGCCCCCGCAACCTGTATTGCCCGAACCGCCGGTGCACGTTCCGCAGCCGCAGTCGCCGCCTCACGTCGGTGGCACGGTTCCGCAGTCGCCGCCTCACGTCGGTGGCACGGTTCCGCAGTCGCCGCCTCACGTCGGTGGCACGGTTCCGCAGTCGCCGCCTCACCAAGTTCCTCCCGGGCAAGGCCCATCACCCAAGCCGACCGGCCCCGGCAGCCCCGGTCGTAAGCGTGTTCCGGCGCCTGGTGGGGGTGCGGGTGGCCTGGGTGGTGGGCGTGTTCCTGCCCCCGGCGGAGGCCTGGGTGGCCTGGGTGGTGGGCACGTTTCAGGCCCCGGCGACGGCGGGGGGTTGCTTGGCGGCGGCAGTCATGGTGGCGGCGGGCCATTCGGCGGTGGCGGCTTCGGCGGATTCGGCGGCGGCCACAGCGATGGTGGCTTTGGCGGTGGCGGCTTCGGCGGCGGCCACAGCGGCGGTGGCGGCGGGCACAGATAGCCGTTCGCTGACGGTCGGATGTCGTTCACCGTTGACACACGGTTAACCCACAGCGACTGGTGCTTATCATCCCCAGCGCGCCGCGGGTAGGGTCGAAGTATTGGGGCTGACCGAAAACGAGGCGCCCAATTTGCCAGAATTTCGTAAGCAATAAACCCGGATTACGGCCCGCACGCTGCTGTGGCACCAAAGTCCGTGGTGAATCCTAGCGAGTCGTGTTGCCGACGCAATTGTCTGTGCCGGACGAGCCGGAGATGGCCCTGGCGTGGGGTGCGGCGCTGGCGTCGGCGAATGCGCCGTTGTTCGCGTCGTCCGCAGCCGCGCTGGTTTACGCGCTGGATCCCCGGCACGGGCGAGGTCGACCCGCTAGCGCTCGCTGGACAGTTCCCCGGACTACTCCCTGGATACCTGCCTGACTACCACAACATTCCAGAGCCTGCGGCCGACCCCGGCAAAGCCAAGGCGAACGTCGCCTACGGCGCCGTTCCGGACGATGACGCGGACGCCCAGACCGTCGTCGGTATCGACGAGGGCGCGCAGCGGCGCAGGTCTTTTCTGCTGGTAGGTAGCACAACGGCGGTGATCTTCATCACCGCCGTTGTGGCGCTTGAGATCGCACTGGCGATAAGCATTCGCCCGACAGTCGCTCTGCGGCCCAGCCCCAACGAAAACATCATCGTTCCCACCAAACCTGCGCCCGCGCCACCAGTTCAGGCGAAGCCGAAAATCCAGGCGCCTGCGCCGGTGGCCGTGCCCCACCCTCTAAACCCGCCAGCCATAGCCCTGGCTCCCGCGGCTCCGCCGGTGCCCGTCCCGGTAGTTCCGCCGCCCGTCTTCGTTCCCACGCCCCACGTGCCGGTTGCCCGGCCACCTGTGCCCAGGCTGGGGGCCGGCCGCAGGCCTTTCGGCGGGCCGAGAGCCCGCGGGCCCTTTGGCGGCAGGCCCGGTGGCCGTGGACCCTTCCATGGCGGACCTTTCCGTGGCGGTCATGGTCTCTTCGGTGGTAGGCCTTTTGGCGGCGGCCACGGTTTCGGTGGCTTCGGTCACAGGTGGCGGTGGTCGTTGCTTTCGCAGCATGGGGGCACGGACTTCTGGTCCTTTAGCCGTGATCTCGCCGAACTCACCCGCGTAAAATCGGCGCTCTAGGGAATACAGGGTAGGACTCAACGACGTTTCGCGTCATTGCAACGGGCGATGATGACGTCCTGAACGTCACTGGCCAGCAAGCGACTATGGAGGAGCTTTGGACACGGTACTTGGCGTGTCGATGGCGCCGACGGCAGTCCGGGTGGTGCTGGTCGAAGGACAGAATGGTGATGGCGCCACCGTCGATGAAGACAATTTCAACGTCTCGGCGGATGCTGATGCAGCAACGGTCAGTGCGGCCGACCAGGTAGTCTCGGCGATCTTGGGGACGCGTCAGGGCGCAGCCGAGGGCGGCTACCAACTGGCATCGACTGGAGTCACCTTTACCGATCCCATGGAGGCCGCCGCGCTGCGGGATGCGCTGGCCGCCCACAAGCTCGAGAACGTGATGTTGGTCTCGGCGTTTCTGGCTGCGGCCGCCCTGGCGCAAGCGGTCGGCAACCAAACCAACTACGGGCGAACGGCGCTGTTGTACATCGAGCCCGACACCGCGACCCTGGCGGTCGTCGACAGTGCGGACGGGTCGATCGCCGACGTTCGTCGGCAGGCGCTGCCAGAAGATGATGAGGCGGCGGTGGCCCAGCTGGCCACGATGGTCTCGGGTGCTGAGACGTTAAAGACGCGCCCGGACGCCGTGTTCGTTGTCGGCTCAGGCATCGACATCCCCATGATCAAGCCGGCGTTGGAGGCAGCGACCTCTCTTCCTTTGACGACGCCTGAGGAGCCGGATACGGCGCTGGCCCGGGGAGCCGCGCTGGCGTCGGCGAATGCTCCGCTGTTCGCGTCATCCACAGCGGCGCTGGCCTACGCTCAGGATCCCGGCACCGGTGCCATCAACCCGTTCGCAGTGGCGCCTGGCTACTTCGAGACGCCTGGCGGCGCCGACGAGGGCGCCCTCGCCTACAGCGCTGTCCCCGACGATGTGGACGACCCCTACACCGGCGCCACCGCGCTCGTCGACTCGGGCTACCGCGATCGCCGGTCATTCAGGCTGGTAGGGGCCATGGTGGCGGGGATTTTCATCGTCGGCGTGGTCGCGCTCGTCGTTTCACTGGCGATCGTCATCCGGCCAACTGCCGGTGTGCGGCCCAGCCCCGGCCACAACATCGTCGCGCCCACCCGTCCTGCTCCGGCGCCCGCAGCTCCTGCTCCCAAGGCTCCGGCGCCTGCTCCCAAGGCTCCGGCGCCGCAGGCTCCGGCACCTGCTCCTGCTTCTGCTCCCAAGGCTCCGGCGCCTCAGGCTCCGGCGCCGGCACGTGCTCCCGCTCCGCCGCCAGCGGCACCCCCTCCTGGGCCACTCCCGGTACAACTACCCCCGATCATTATTGGCGGGCCAGGCTCAAGAGGCCCGTTCGGAGGCGACGATGATGACCACGGTGGCTTCCCCGGTATCCCTCACGGCGGGTTCGGAGACGGTCACGGCCACGGCGGTTTCCATATCCCGGGTATCCCAGGGCTGTAGTACACCTAGCTATTTAGGGCCACCTGTCATCTGCCGTTTGCCTCCCGCTTAGCGGAGCGATGCAGTTAGCTCATCGCGGCCACCTACACCGGTGGTATGCGATGCACCATCTTTGGCACTGGTTACCTGGGTGCTACCCACGCGGTCGGAATGGCGGAGCTGGGACACGACGTGGTCGGGATCGATATCGATCCAGGTAAGGTCGCCAAGCTCGCCGGGGGTGACATTCCCTTTTATGAGCCCGGCCTGCGGAAGCTGCTGACTGACAATCTCGCTGCAGGACGGCTGCAGTTCACCACCGACTACGACATGGCGGCCGAGTTCGCCGACGTGCATTTCCTCGGGGTCGGCACGCCGCAAAAGAAGGGTGAATACGGCGCCGACTTACGCCATGTTCATGCCGTCATCGATGCGCTGGTGCCGCGGCTGACGAGGGCGTCGGTGCTCGTCGGCAAATCGACAGTCCCAGTAGGCACCTCAGCCGAGCTGGCCCAGCGTGCCGCCGCGCTGGCGCCACGCGGAGTTGATGTCGAAATCGCTTGGAATCCGGAGTTTTTGCGCGAGGGCTTCGCCGTGCACGACACCTTACATCCGGACCGCATTGTGCTTGGGGTGCAACAAGATTCAACGCGTGCCGAGGCGGCGGTTCGTGAATTGTACGGGCCGCTGCTGGACGCGGGCGTCCCGTTCCTGGTGACAGATCTGCAGACCGCGGAGTTGGTCAAGGTTTCGGCTAATGCCTTTCTGGCCACCAAGATATCGTTCATCAATGCCATCTCCGAGGTGTGCGAAGCCGCGGGTGCCGACGTCAGCCTGCTGGCCGATGCACTCGGGTATGACCCAAGGATCGGGCGTCAATGTCTCAACGCCGGTTTGGGTTTCGGCGGCGGCTGCTTGCCCAAGGACATCCGCGCATTCATGGCCCGCGCCGGCGAGCTGGGCGCCGACCAGGCGCTGACGTTCCTGCGCGAGGTGGACAGCATCAACATGCGCCGGCGCGCGCGGATGGTCGAACTCGCCGGCGCCGCCTGCGGCGGCTCGCTGCTGGGCGCTAACATTGCCGTGCTCGGCGCGGCCTTCAAACCGGAATCCGACGATGTGCGCGACTCGCCCGCACTCAACGTCGCGGGCCAATTGCAGCTCAACGGCGCCGCGGTCAACGTGTACGACCCGAAGGCTCTAGACAACGCGCAGCGGCTGTTCCCAACGCTGACCTACGCGGTCTCGGTAGAAGAGGCCTGTGATCGCGCCGACGCGGTGCTGGTACTTACCGAGTGGCGGCAGTTCATCGACCTCGACCCCGACGACTTAGCCGACCGCGTGCGGGCCCGGGTCATCGTCGACGGCCGCAACTGCCTTGATGTCGCCCGCTGGAAGCAGGCGGGCTGGCGGGTATTCCGGCTCGGCGCACCGCGGCCTTAGAACGGTCCTGGCTAGGACTGGACTAGGGCCATGTTCCGGGCATCGGCACGGTCACTTCGAAATCGATGTTGTTGGTCGTGGTGTTTTCGCCTCGGATGGTGATCTCGCTCACCGGTGAATTCACCAAATCGCCGCCGGTGTCGTGGATGGTCGTATCGCTGTACTTGCCTGCCGGGCCGCCCACGAAATTGAAGCCCGGCTGATCCCACTTGATCCAAACCTTGATCCCATCCTTGCTTGGATTGGCGATCCAAAATTCGCACATGTAACTCCGGGCCCAGTCGGGTTGACTTGGGTCGTGGATCTTGATCCAGGTCTTCGCCTGGGTGAGTGTCGCGGTCCCAGGGCCTGCGGCGGACACACCGGTGCCGAACACGGTCATCGCCAGGAGCAGCGGCAAAAGTCCGATTATCCGCAAGACACGCTTCTTCATTGAGGTCTCCCGTCCCGGTTGATGCAGCAAAGTCGGCTCCGTTGGATTGAGCATCGGCCCCATTTGGAGGCGGGGGTAAGGGGCTTGGGTCTCTGGGATTAAGGTCGTTGGTCCCTTGGAGGATCACCACTTCCGCGAGCCGTCAGCCAGTTGCTGGTCACGCCACCCCAGAACGCTTTGACCAGGTGGTGTGTTTGGCAGCGGTGCCTTCGCGTTCGTCAGCGCGTGCCTCGCGTTCATTTGCCTTCTGTTCGCGATCGTTTGCGATCATGTCACGCTCTTCGGCGATCCTTATCGCGTTCAATCGCGACGCTCTCACGCTCCTGTGCAATCGACGATCTTGAAGCGCCCTGTTCGATCTGAACACATCGCGGCTGTGCGCCGATAGGGCCGAAGTCCGCTGCCAGGTCAGACGGGTGCGGGCAAAGCCCTGCAGTAGCCTGACCGGGTGGACTATGCCGCCGCATTCCTCGAAGAGAACTCCGCTTTTTCGGAGCTTTTCCGCGATGTCGACGAGTCCAGGCCGGTGCCGACCTGCCCGGGGTGGACTCTCAAGCAACTGTTCCGCCACGTCGGCCGCGGCGACCATTGGGCTGCGCAGATCGTGCGTGACCGACTCGACCACTTCCTTGATCCCCGTGCCGTCGAGGGTGGCAAGCCGCCACCCGATCCGGCAGACGCCATCTCCTGGTTGCGTGGCGGTGCTCGGCGGCTCGTCGACGCCGTCGAGTTGACGGGTGTGGAAACACCGGTATGGACTTTTCTCGGGCCTCGCCCGGCAAACTGGTGGATCCGGCGCCGGCTGCACGAGGTGGCGGTGCATCGGGCCGATGCGGCCATCGCGGTGGGAAGCGAATTCACGCTCCGGCCCGACGTGGCGGCCGACGGGATCACCGAATGGCTCGAGCGAGTCGCGATTCAGGCCGGAAGCGAGGGAGCGCCGCTTCCGCTCGAGGACGGCGACACCCTGCACCTGCACGCCACCGATCCCGGACTCGGCGAAGCCGGAGAGTGGACGGTCGGTGTCGACCAGGGTCGCATCACCTGGTCACACGAGCACGGCAAGGGCACCGCGGCTCTGCGGGGCGGCGCCACCGAGCTACTGCTGGCCATTCTGCGCCGGGTCCCACTCGCCGACACGGGCATCGAGCTGTTCGGCGACGACGGCGTGTGGCAAAACTGGCTGGACCGTACGCCGCTCTAGCCACGGGCGCGCGGCGCACACGGTAACTTGCACACCATGACCACATCGGAGATCGCCGCCGTTCTGGCGTGGCACGACGCGCTCAACGCTTCCGACCTGGATACCTTGGTGGCCTTATCCAGCGATGACATCGAGATCGGCGACGCGCACGGAGCCGCACAGGGCCACGAGGCGCTACGCAGGTGGGCCGCTTCCCTGAAAGGGACGGCGGAGCTGGGCCGGATGTATGTGCACGACGGCGTCGTGGTCGTCGAACAGAAGGTCAGTACCCCGGACAATCCTGGGGCTGTCACGAACGCCGCGTCGGCATTCCGCGTGGTCCACGACCATGTCACCTCCGTTTTCCGGCACGAGGACTTGGCTTCGGCGCTGGCAGCCACCGAACTCACCGAGGCCGACTTCGTAAATTAGGGGTCGACTGAGGCATTAGGAGCCACTCATGCGCGGGATCATCTTGGCCGGAGGTTCAGGCACTCGCCTGCACCCGATCACTTTGGGCATCAGCAAGCAGCTGCTGCCGGTGTACGACAAACCAATGGTCTACTATCCGCTGTCCATGCTGATGATGGCGGGAATCCGCGACATTCTGGTGATCACCACCCCGCACGACGCAGCCGGCTTCCGGCGACTCCTCGGCGACGGCGCGCAATTCGGCATCAACCTCAGCTACTTGACGCAGGAGCGACCCGACGGTCTGGCGCAGGCATTCGTCCTCGGCGCCAACCACATCGGCAATGACTCGGTGGCGTTGGTCTTGGGGGACAACATCTTCTACGGCCCGGGACTGGGTACCAACCTCAGCCGCTTCCAAACCATCAGCGGCGGGGCCATTTTCGCCTATTGGGTGGCCAACCCGTCGGCCTACGGTGTCGTGGAATTCAGCGACGACGGTATGGCGCTGTCGCTGGAGGAGAAGCCTGCCACGCCGAAGTCTCAGTACGCGGTGCCGGGTTTGTATTTCTACGACAACGATGTGATTGAGATCGCCAGGGGGCTAAAGAAATCCGCGCGCGGCGAGTATGAGATCACCGAGGTCAACCAGATCTATCTCAACCGCGGTCGGCTGGCGGTCGAGGTGCTGGGCCGCGGGACGGCGTGGCTTGACACTGGGACCTTCGACTCGCTGCTGGACGCCAGCGACTACGTCCGCACGCTGGAACGACGGCAGGGCCTGAAGGTCGGTGTTCCAGAGGAAGTCGCCTGGCGGCAGGGCTGGATCGACGACGAGCAGCTGGCCGAGCATGCACGCGACCTGCTCAAGTCCGGTTACGGTGGCTACTTGCTGGAGATGTTGGAACAACGGAGATGATGTCGGCCGGTCTGGCCAGCACCGCGGCGATCGCCGTCGTCAGCGGCACCGACAGTGCCAGCGCGATGCCGCCCACCGCTGAGCGGGCGAGCTCGATGGCCACGCTCTCGCTGGTCAGCACGTCACTCAGGGAACGGTTGGCGACGCTGAACAGCAACAGCAGCGGCAGCGAACTGCCGGCGTAGGCCAGCACCAACGTGTACACCGTGCTGGCGATGTGATCACGGCCCACGCGGATAGCGCTGCCGAAGATGGCCCGCCGGGAGGTGTTACCGCCGAGGTGGGCGAGCTCGAACACCGTCGAGGCCTGTGTCACCGTCACATCGTTGAGCACACCCAGCGACCCGATGATGAAGCCCGCGAGCAGTAGGCCGCTGATCGACACATTGCCCACGTACGCGCTGACGGTGGCGTTCTGCTCGTCGGACAGCCCGGTCAAATGCGCCAATTGTATTGCTGCCCAGGATAATACAGCGGCCAGCAGCAACGACGACAAGGTGCCCAAAAGGGCGGCGCTGGTCCGCAGGCTGACTCCGTGGGCGAGATAGATGACCGCGTAGAGAATCGCCGCGGATGCCACCAGCGCCACCGGGACCGCGGGCGCACCGTCTCGCAACGCCGGCAGCAAGAACACCACCAGCACCACGAACGCGACCACGATCCCCACCAGTGCGAGCAGCCCGCGCCAGCGCGCCACGGCGACGATCACCACCGCGAACGCGATGGCCAGCCCGACCAACGGCCAGCCACGTTCGAAGTCGTAAAACGCGTAGCTCGTCGCGCCTTGATCGTCGACCTGCCGGACGAGCCGGATGTGATCTCCCGCCGCGAATTTCGGCTGGCCCGGACCGGGGGAGGACTCCAACAATGTGTCGGCACCCGCGTTCGGTCCGGAATCGATTGCCACCAGGGTCAATACGCACTGCCCCGCGCCCGGGGTGGCCGGCTGCGGCGCGGCGGTGAGCACCTGACCGACCGACGGGCCGCCGCAGTCGCCCAGTCCGCTGGACAGCACGTGCCCGGCCTGCGTGCTGACGGCGCCACCGGTCGCGTTCTGGAACGGCATCGGGATGTCGACGTGCTGCCGGCTCGGCCATAGCACAATCGCACCGGCTAGAACCGCCACACCGATCGCGACCAGCAGCCCGACGACGATCCTGACGGGCAGCGGATCAACCGGGGGCGGGCCTGATGACGAGCTGTGCGAGTGTGAATGCGTCACCCGCTCCACGGTAGAGGCGGCGGTGAACGTTTACTGCCGATAGCTGACCAGGAAGTTGCCCAGCCGGTCGATCGCGGCCGCCAGGTCACGGGCCCATGGCAGCGTCACGATGCGCAGGTGATCCGGTGCCGGCCAATTGAATCCGGTGCCCTGGGTGACCAGGATCTTCTCCGACAACAGCAGGTCGAGGACGAGCTCTTCGTCGTCGGCGATGTCGTAGACCTCGGGGTCCAGCCGGGGAAATACATATAGCGCACCTTCGGGCTTGACGCAGGACACCCCCGGAATCTCGTTGAGCTTTTTCCAGGCGAGGTCGCGCTGCTCCAGCAGCCGGCCGCCGGGAAGCACCAGGTCCTCGATGCTCTGGTGGCCGCCGAGGGCCACCTGGATCCCATACTGCGCAGGGACGTTGGGGCACAGCCGCATATTCGCCAGCAGGCTGATGCCCTCGATGAAGCTACTGGCGTGGTCTTTGGGTCCGGTGATCGCCAGCCAGCCGGCCCGGTAGCCGGCCACCCGGTAGGCCTTCGACAGGCCGTTGAAGGTCAGGCACAACATGTCGGGCGCAAGTGAGGCCACGTTGATGTGCTTGGCGTCGTCGTAAAGGATCTTGTCGTAGATCTCGTCGGCCAGTAGCAGCAGCTCGTGCTTGCGCGCCAGATCGACCATCTGGGTGAGCACTTCGCGGCTGTAAACCGCCCCAGTCGGGTTGTTGGGGTTGATCACGACCAGCGCCTTGGTGCGCGTCGTGATCTTCGACTCCAGGTCGGCGATATCGGGCTGCCAAGCCTGAGTCTCGTCGCACAGGTAGTGCACGGGTGTGCCTCCTGCCAGGGAGGTTGACGCCGTCCACAGTGGGTAGTCCGGCGACGGGATCAACACCTCGTCGCCGTTGTCGAGCAGGGCCTGCAGCGTCATCGTGATCAGCTCGGATGCCCCGTTGCCCAGGTAGACGTCGTCGACGTCGAATCGGGGGAAGCCCTCGACTAGCTCGTATCGGGTGACCACCGCGCGCCGGGCGGACAGGATGCCCTGCGAGTCGGAGTACCCCTGGGCGTAGGGCAGAGCCTGGATCATGTCGCGCATGATCACGTCGGGCGCCTCGAAGCCGAACGGCGCCGGGTTGCCGATATTGAGCTTGAGGATGCGGTGCCCTTCCGCTTCCAGCCGCGCGGCATGCTGGTGCACCGGGCCGCGGATCTCGTACAGGACGTCCTGAAGTTTGGACGACTGAGCGAAGGTGCGCTGCCGGTGATGCGCGGAGTGATGCAGGGGCACCTGGTGCGTAGTCACCCCACCAATGGTGCCATTACTGTCCACTGAAATTTGCCGTCAAGCGTCAAATCCGTTCCTCAGCGCTTGCCCGGCGGACGGGCCCCGCGCGCGATGCCCAGCCCTTTAACGGGTGGTGCCGGCGGCGCCTCGTCGCCGTCGGTCTGCTTTGACGGCTCCGGTTTCGGCTGTGGCTCCGGTTTGGCTCCGGGTTGCTGCTCGGCAGGCTGCGCCTCGGTCGCCTGCGCCTTCGGCGCTGCTTTCTTGGCGCCGGGCCGCTTGGCCCCGGCGGCGATACCCAGGCCTTTCACCGGCGCTGCGGGAGCCTTGGCTTCGGTCTCGGCTTCGGAGGCAGGCGCCTCGGCCGTGGGCGCGGCTTTCTTGGCGCCAGGTTTCTTGGCGCCACCGGCGATGCCCAGACCCGTGACCGCCTTGGTGGCCTTCTCCGGCTCGGAAGCCTTGGGCGGCGCGGGCTCCTCGGCCTTGGCGGGAGCCTCTGCCGGTGCGCTCGGGGCAGCAGCGGCAGCCTTGGGCTCGACCTTGGGCTCAGCCTCGGCCGCTTCTTTCGCTGCCGTGCCCTTCTCCGGCAGTTTCACCGTGTCGCGGTCAAGCGAGCCGAGCAGGATCTGGGAGACGTCGAGCACCTCGACGCCGGTGCGGCCGGCCCCTTCGGATCGGTCGTTGACACCGTCGGTGACCATCACCCGGCAGAACGGGCACGCTGTGGCGACAGTGGCGGCCCCGGTGGCCAGCGCCTCATCGACGCGTTCGTGGTTGATCCGCTTGCCGATGTGCTCTTCCATCCACATGCGCGCACCCCCCGCGCCACAGCAGAAGCTGCGCTCGGCGTGGCGCGGCATCTCGGTGAGGTTGGCCCCCGCGGCCCCGATCAGCTCCCGCGGCGCCTCGTAGACCTTGTTGTGCCGGCCCAGGTAGCACGGGTCGTGATAGGTGATGTCTTGGGAAACCGGGGTCACCGGCACCAGCTTATTGTCGCGGATCAGCCGGTTGAGCAGTTGCGTGTGGTGCAACACGGTGTAGTTCGAGCCCAGCTGCCGGTATTCCCGCCCGAGGGTGTTGAAGCAGTGCGGGCAGGTGACGACGATCTTGCGGTCGACGGTTTCCACGCCCTCGAACACGCCATCCAGGGTCTCGACGGCCTGTTGGGCCAGCTGCTGGAACAGGAACTCGTTGCCCGAGCGGCGCGCCGAGTCGCCGTTGCAGGTTTCGCCGCTGCCCAGCACCAGGTATTTCACCCCGGCGATGGCCAGCAGTTCTGCGACGGCTTTGGTGGTCTTCTTGGCCTTGTCGTCGTAGGCGCCGGCGCAGCCCACCCAGAACAGGTACTCGTAGCCGTCGAAGCTGTCGACATCTTCGCCGTAGACGGGGACGTCGAAGTCCACCTCGTCGATCCAGTTGGTCCGGTCGGAGGCGTTCTGGCCCCAGGGGTTGCTCTTGGTTTCCAGGTTCTTGAACAGCGCCGACAGCTCGGAGGGGAACTCCGACTCCATCATCACCTGGTAGCGGCGCATATCAACAATGTGATCGATGTGTTCAATATCCACCGGGCACTGTTCGACGCAGGCCCCGCAGGTCACGCAGGACCACAACACGTCGGGGTCGATTACGCCGCCCTGCTGCTCGGTGCCGACCAGGGGGCGGGCGGCCTGCTCGGGCCCATGCCCGGGAACCCGGCCGAACCCCGATTCCGGCACATGATGGCCCTCCTCCTTGACAGTCTCGAGGTCGAGGCCCTCAAGCGGCTCCGAGGTTTTCTCACCCAGGATGTAGGGCGCCTTGGCCATCCAGTGGTCGCGCAAGTCCATGATGACGAGCTTGGGCGAGAGCGGCTTGCCGGTGTTCCAGGCCGGGCACTGCGACTGGCAGCGCCCGCACTCGGTACAGGTGGCGAAGTCGAGCATGGCCTTCCAGCTGAAGTCCTCGATCTTGCCGCGACCGAACACGGCGTCGTCGGGCGGGTTTTCGAAGTCGATAGGCTTGCCGTCATATTCGAGCGGCAGCAGCGGGCCGAGCCCGTCCGGCAGCCGCTTGAACAGCACATTGATCGGCGCCAGGAAGATGTGCAAATGCTTGGAGTGCAACACAAGGATCAGGAAAGCCAGCATGACGGCGATGTGCAGCAGCAACGCTACGGTCTCGAGGATCTCGTTGCCGGCGGGACCCAACGGGTGCAGCAGAGCACCCATGGCATGTGAGAAGAACGCGCCCCTGCCGTACGGGAAATTGCCGGTATTAACCGACGCCCCGCGGAAAAAGGCGTAAGTCAAGATGACATTGAAGATCATGAACAGGGCGAGCCAGGCAGCGCCCAGGTGCGACCCGTAGAACCGTGACCCGCGGCCGTACTCCTTCGGCTCGGTGCGCAACCGAATGATCGCGAATGTGACAATGCCCGCCAGCACGGCCAACGCGAAGAAGTCCTGCAGGAAGCCCAGCACGTCCCAGCGGCCGATGAGCGGAATGTGGAAGTTCGGCTGAAACACCACTCCGTAGGCCTCGATGTAGACCGTGAGCAGGATGAAAAAGCCCCACATGGTGAAGAAATGCGCCGAACCCGGCAGCGACCACCTCAGCATCCGGCGCTGCCCGAACACCTCGACGATTTCGGTCCAAATCCGGGTGCCGAGATCATCGGTGCGCCCGGTGGCCGGCTGGCCAGACATGGTCAGCTTGTACAGCCACAAGACCCGTCGTAGCGCAAACACGGCCACGACCAGCGTCATGCCCATGCCCACTATCAGTCTGACGAGCATCTGCGTGGTCACAGAAGATCTCTCCCATGCATAGTTAGTTCGGCCTGCGCTTTGTTTGCCTGCTTAGCCCTGCTCATAGTTACATCTCCGCGGCTTTCGGTGCGAGAAAGGCTGCCCTAACTTGCCGTGGTCCGGGCCTCTGGCCTGCCGTGTTAGTAGCCCCATGTGCTGCCCGGGTGAGCCGCGCCTGGCTGGGAGTACCAGACGACCGCGCAAGATCGGCCGCGTTAGCCCCTGAGTGGGGGTTGGAATCGCGGGAACAGCGGTCTTTCGCGCGTGGTCGTCGGTGCCGAACTGGTGGTGGCCTGCGTGGTTGTCGCCTGCGATGTCGTGGTCGGCGGGGCGGTCGTGGTGGTCGTGGTGGTCGGCGGCGGCGTGGTGGTCGTTGTCGTCGGCGTGGTGGTGGTCGTCGGCGGCGGTGTCGTCGTCGTGGTGGTCGGCTCCTGCGTGGACGGCGGTGGTGGCGCTGGGACCACTGTCACGGTGGTGGCGTTGTTCGGCCCGGTGATGGTCACGGTTTGCGACGTTTGCGGGGGTGCCGGCTGGTTCGGCGGAGTGGTATTGACCGGGTTGGACTTTGTGTGCCCTAGGTTGATTGCCAACAACACGGCAACGAGCACCGCCACGCCCGCCCCGGCCACGCCCAAGACCAGCGCCGTGCGTTTGTACCAGGGCAGCCCACCCTCTCCCGTGCCGTAGTGATCGGCTTCGGTATAGCCGAATTCGGTTGCCTCACGGGCATACTCGCCACTGGCGTCGCGGCCGGTGTAGGGCACCGGTTCATCGGCGCCGTCGGCGTCTTGCGACCACGCCAGGGCACCGTCCTCGTCGGTGGCTTGGGTGGCCCACGCAGCTTGGGTCATATCGTTTCCAGCGGTGCCAACCATTTCGGTGGGCATTTCCACCGCGGCGGCCGCGGCGGTCGGAGCACCTGCCGCGGGTTGCTGCTGACCCAGTACCGCCGCCCCGATGGCGGCGCTGAACGCGGGCTGCGGTGTGGCGGGGACGGGTACCTGAAAACGAGCCGACAGACGCGTGGTGACCAGAGGGAGGCTGGCGCCGCCGCCCACAGCCGCCACAGCCGACAGTGCGGTCTTCGGAATTCCGTTGCGCCGCAATGTCTCTTCGACAGTGCTGAGGAATCGGTCCAGCGGTTCGGAGATCATTTGCTCGAACTCGGTGCGGGTCAGCCAAACACCCTCACCCGCGACGGTGGCCACGGTGGCTGCCGAGAGTTGTTCTTTGGCGCGCCGGCATTCGCTCAGCAGGCGGGTCTGTGAGCCGATCCGCGCGGTGCCGGCAAGGTCGGCGCTAGTGGCATCGGAGGCCCGCAGGTGATCGAGGATGAGCTGATCGATTGCGTCGCCGGAGAAATCGGCGTACCGCACCGACGAGCCGACCTGCGCGAAATTGGACCCGGCATTTATCAGAGTGACGGTGGTGCCGCTGGCGCCGAAATCACACAGGGCAACAACGCCGTCCGTCGGGAATCCCGGTTTGCTGCGCAGCGCTGCGAGCGCGGCCGTGGCGTCGGAGATCAACACCGGAGACACACCGCCGCGCGCGAGATCCGGCTGGGCGAAAAACTCCTCATGCAGCGCGGTCGACTGGGCCTCGGACCAATACGCGGGGACCGCGATGGTGACCGGCGTCCCGTAGCCGACTGTGCGCGCCATGGCTTCGATCGCTTCGACCGTCAGCGCCTCGCCCAGGTACTTCGTCCCGTCGGCCGCCACCAATGGAGCCCGGTCGCCGACCCGCTCGACGAATCCCCGTAGCACCAGCCCGGGTTCGGTCAGGTTCGGGTTCTCTTCCGGCACGCCGATCTCGGTTGGCCGGTGCTCGAACAGCGTCAACACGGAACTGCGGGCCACCGGGGCGCTACCCGCACGGGCCGCGACCATGTTGGCCACCCCGATCGACAGCCCGAGCGACTCGCTCATATCCCGCACCCCTGTGTCAATTGTGCCGCCTGCGGTCGCCCGGCGGTCCTCACCATAGCGGCCGTGGATTCCAGCGAGTGTAGGTGTGCGTGCGCGTCATTGCCCCGGCGACAAGGTGATCGCGGTCGGCAGCGACGGCAGCGTGATCACCGAGGGCAGGTGTGACAACCCGCCGGGCCACGCCGACTTGGTGTTGGGCATGCCGGTGTCCGCGGTGGTTGTGGTCGTGTTCGACGTCGTGCCGCTGTCCGTCGCGGCCGTGGTCGTGGACTCGTTCTGCATCGGCCGGTAATGGCTGGGCGGAACGGCCAGCGGAGTGCTGGTCGTCGTTGCGGTCGGCGCCGGGCGGCCTGGAACCGGCCGGGCGATCCCGTAGCCGATCGGGCCGATCAAGAGCGCGCTCAGTGCGTTCAATCCGACCAACGCGATCGGTTTGAGCCAACCCGAAGCCATGGCCGCTGACGGTATCGGCGGCAGCCGCGTGAACGCCGCTGCCACGCGCGCCGCTACCGATCAGCAGTGAAACCTTGATCGGTTTGTAACCAACTGGTCAGGGCAGGCCAGGCGGCAGCGTGATCACCGTCGGCACCTCCGGAATGGTGATCACCGACGGCAGATGCGGCAGATGATGCTGGTGCGTTGGCTGCTGCTGCGTTGGCTGGTGCGTGGGCTGATGGGTCGGCTGCTGCGGCGGGGGCTCGACCGCACTGCTGGTGGTCGGTGTGGTCGTGGTCGGCGTGGTCGTGCTGGTGCTGGTGCTGGTGCTGGTGCTGGTGGTTGGGGTGTGGCTGGTGCCTTGGTTCCCGTGCATCAGTTCGATGAGGCCGTAGATGATCAGCGCGATCAGGATCAGGACAAACAGAACCCAGCCGATGAGCATTACGGGTCTGCGGTACCAGGGGTTGGGCTCGGTTTCCTGGTCGAGAGAGTCGAGAAATTCGGGCTGCTCGAACCGATCAGGCGGAGGTGGTGGAGGAGCGGTTGGCGGGGGTTCACCGGGTGGCGGCTGTCCGCCCATGCCGTAGTTGGCATGCTGGGTCGGCTGATTGTGGAAGTCGTCCCGTGGGCCATTGCGTGCCACGGGACCGATGGTACTGACCCCGCCTGCCAATCTCCTGGGGTAAGCCCGCAGCTTCCGGGTGGTCAAGTGCCAGAGGCCGGCCGGCTCAAAACGTATTGACCTTGTCGATGCTGACGAACCTTTCTGGGCGTTTGGTGGCTCAAGCTGTGTTGGCTGTCAGACAAGTGCCAGCTCAGACGGTTGGTTCTGTTGACCACTGAAAGTTGTTACTAGTACTACTGCGGACGGTCTGCGGACGGTTGCCGGTAACCTTTGGCATCCATGACCACGGGCCCTCAGCTCGGGACCTCGCCGGTATCGCCGTAGACGGCCATCGCCAACTCCCGGAAGACAGACCTCAGCTTGTTCATCTTGAACCAGCCGTGACGGTAGCTACTCAGGGCGATTTCCTTGAGCATTTCCAAGGTGAAAAGTCGGTAGCCTCCCGGCGTTCTCAACGGCTGCACGACGCTGCCGTCAGGCAGGACGAACTGATCCTTACGCAGCCTCTGGTCTAACCAGGAATATGACCCTGCCGAAGACAGGACGGTGCAGATGGGCTCGACCCCGAACTCGACGCGGTTAGCGTCGATGAACGCGACTATTTGCGGTGTTGGCGGTCGAGCTCCGCCCCGAAGAAACTCGCGGCCCGCTTCAGAATCTCGTTGGCACGCTTAAGTTCCCGGTTCTCCTGCTCGAGATCTTTGATCCGCTGGGACTCCGCGGTGGACACCCCGGGCGCGTACCCGTCATCGATATCGGCCTGGCGGACCCATGAGCGCACCGACTCAATCCCGTACCCGAGTTGGCGTGCGACCCGATGCACCGTCCCATGCTCGGTGCCCAACTCGGCACGCAACGTGCGGACCATCCGCACAGCGGCGGCCTTCTCCTCCGTGCTGTACCGACGCGCGGTCGGCTTTCCAGGCACCTGTTCCTTCGGCATGACTCCATCCTCGTTTCCAAGGTCTGGAGCCTCCACATATCCCAGGGCGATTCACGAGGGCGGGTGGCAAAGTCTGCGAGCGTGAGGGTGGCGCCTGCCGCTGAAGGTGCGCTTAAGGGGACGAAAGGCCCTATCCGGTGGACCACGCGGGGTGGAGCCTGGATTCGTCACAGGACTCCTTAGGTCAGGGAATTTCGGAACATGTCGGCTTTCCACAGCGGAACGGGGAAAGGCCGTGGCTGAGGCTGGTTTATTCATAGGTTGGGGAAACATGGTGGACGGGCGCGAGAAGCGCGCCCTCGAACTCTTCAACAAGTCGATGCACTACTGGAGACGTCTTCAGGATGAGGGGCGGATCGACCGCTTTGACGTGGCAGTTCTTCCGCAAAACGACAGAGACCTTCGCGGCTTCATTCTGCTGCGGGGCACGGTGGAGCAGATCAACCTGCTTGGCGATGACGAGGAGTTTCAGCGGCTACTCAGCGATGTGCAGGTTGTCGTCGACCGGGTCGGGGTCATCGACGCATTTGTTGACGAGGCACTCGCGCGAACAATGCAGCAATACCAGGATGTTGGTCGAATCGGAGAACTGAGCTGACCGCGAACCCCGCGCGGAAGCGCGGCGCGCCCCAGCGGTTCGATCTGCGGACGTCAAAAGCCTAGGCAAATACCGTCGCCAAAAGGAACCCGGTGACGCGTGGAAGGCTTCGGGAATTTCGGAGTACCACGCTGCCTGCATGTTTCGGGCTGCGCGTGCCTGACATGAAGCCAGGGCTGTGCGAGCCGACTGCCCGCCAACACAACTCAGCCCGTCCCAACTCTGGGGAGGGCCAACCCAGGCCCCCGCACGGACCCTCCCTAACTCGAACCGCCCCCCACTGGAACACGCGGGTCAGCAAAGTCAGTGAGCCCCCTTCGCGCGCACTTCTGGAGGCGGTAAAAACGCCCTCTGTGCACAAACACCCCCTGAACCCTGCGTGTCAGCTAACAAAATGCTCTGACCTGCGGTTTAGACTGTTCCAAAAGTGTTCCACGGTGTTCCAAACCGGCCGGAACGGTTTGCTAGTAGTGAAAGTTGTTGTCTTGCAATGAAACTCGGTAAGCGGGGTGGCGACCCGACCAGTCGGCGTCGGCGCACCCCTGATGCGGCTTTGCTGCAGGCTCAGGAGATTGTGCGGCGTCATGTTGCGGGTGAGAGTGTTCGTGGGATCGCTCGGGCTGTTGGGTTGGCGCCGACTTCGGTGCACCATGTGATTGCGGAGTATCGGCGGGCGAAGGAGGCGACCCCGTTGGAGCGGGAGCTGGACCCGGAGTTGGACGCGCTGTTTGCGAAGCTCGATGACGAGGGCATGGACTTCGAGGACGCGCGGACTCCCGAAGATGTGATGAAGCTGGGTAATTTGCAGCTGTTTCGGCTGGAGCGCGCTCAACTGCCGGCCAACCATCCCGCGATCCGGGCGTGGGAGGCGGCGAAGGCGGCGGGGTGGAACTGGTGAACGCTGTCCTGCTACCTGAATGAGCAGGACGCGGCCGGTTTGGCGCGGCTGTGTGCGACGACTCTGCTCGTGAACGGCCCGCGCGTTCGTGAGTTGCTGGGGGTGGATGTGGCTGAGCATTGCGGGTGTCGAATTACCGCAAGCGGTTCTTCACGTCGGCAGTCGAGACGTGCCAGGCCGCCGACAAGAAGTTCCCGACGATTACTCCGCACGACCTACGCCACACGGCGGCCAGCCTGGCGGTCAGCGCCGGGGCCAACGTGAAGGCGGTGCAACGGATGCTCGGGCACGCTAAAGCGTCGATGACTTTGGACGTGTACGCGGACCTGTTCGATGACGACCTGGACAGCGTCGCGGACAGCCTGGACGCGGCGATCAAATCTGCTGCGGACGCACTGCGGACCAAGTCCGCCCCATGACGTGACTGAGCTGGCCTTTCAGGCGCTCAGAACGTGTTGACCTTGTCGATGCTGACGAACATGCCGTGGCCGGTCTGGTCGTTGGTGAAGCGAGTGCCGTCGGGGGTGGCGTCTATCGTCCAGCCCTGCGCGGCGTAGGTCTTGTAGTCGATGGTGACGGTCGGGATGGCACCCAGGTTGCCCAGCACCCAGTGCACCTTGCCGTTGGCGCCGATGCTGACGCCGTTGGCGTGCTCACCATCCTGCACGGGGGAGTTGGTGAACGGCGCCTCGCAGCCGACGCTGTCCTTATTGATCTGGCAGCGCGTCGTGCCGGATTTGGTTTCGATGAAGACGTAACCGTTCTGGTCGGGCGGGAGCGGAATCGCGCCGGCTGGCGTGGTCGGACTCGTCGGGGGGCCGGGAGCCGGGCTGGTGGCGGTTGACCGCGGCGACGACGGGGTAGGCCTCGGCGTGGGGAAGGTGGGTTCGACGGGCCCCGCCCCCGGCGAGGCGACCGGCCTGCCTTCGATGCTGGAGCTGCAGCCGGAAACCGGCATAGCACTCACCAGCACGGGCGAGAGCAGCAGCGACCCACCGGCCAGACCCCACCGTGCCCTTCGCGATAACCGCACGCGTACTCCCGAAAATTTCAAATTTCGCGACTCAGATTACGCATGCCGTGACGAAAGTGACTGCAGTGACGCGCCCATGGACGTGGGCAAATGCTGCACCGATGGGGAAGCTTTACCGCTGCGTGACCGACTCACGCATCATCTCGGCGGCGCGATGAGCGGCGGCGACGATGCCCTGGTAACCGGTGCACCGGCAGAAGTTTCCGGACAGGCCCTCCCGTATCTCGTGATCGGTGGGATTGGGGTTGTCGCGCAGCAGCGCGGTCAGCGACATGACGAAACCCGGCGTGCAGAAGCCGCATTGCAGTCCGTGGCACTCGCGTAGCGCTGACTGCACGGGCGACAGCGTGCCGTCCGGGGACGCGACTCCTTCAACCGTTGTCACCTCCATCCCGTCGGCCTGTACCGCGAACGTCAGGCACGACCGCACGGCATCGCCGTCCAGCAGCACGGTGCAGGCACCGCACGCCCCGTGTTCGCAGCCGAGATGGGTGCCGGTGAGTCTGCACTTGTCCCGCAGGAAGTCCGCCAGCGTCATGCGCGGTTCGACGCTGGCCGCGATTTCAGTTCCGTTGACCGACAACTGGACCGGTTGTTCAAGCATTGCTTGCCCCCGTGACTGCTTCGTCGATGGCTTGGGTCCAGGCGCGCGCGGCCATGGTGGCGCCGACCTTGGTGCGGTACGCCGCCGACCCCTGCAGGTCGGACGGAATGTCGTCGAGGCCCGTCATTGCGGCGTGGCCGATGTCCTCGGCTTCAAGCTCGCCGACCGGCTTGCCGATGAGCGCGGTCTCGGCGGCCGTCGCCCGCCTGGGCGTGGAGCCCAGGCCCAGCAACCCGATCGCGCAGCGCGATACCCGGTCCTGGCCATCTCGGTCGTCGATCTGGACGGCGACCAGTGCACCGGCGATCGCGAAATCGCCGTGGCGGCGCGAAAACTCCTGGACCGCGAATCCAGATCTGCTGTTCCATAAGGGAAACCGGACTCCGGTCAGCACTTCGTCCGGTTCCATCGTGGTTTCCCATAAGCCGGCGAAGAAGTCCGCGGCGGCGATCTCTCGCCGTCCACGCGGTGAGAGCACCTCCATCACCGCGTCCAGCGTCAGTGCGACCGCCGGGTATTCGCCGGCGGCATCAGCGTGGGCGATCGAGCCGCCGAGCGTGCCGCGGTTGCGGATCTGGAAGTGCCCGACAAACGGCGTCACCCGGGTCAACAGCGGAACCGCTTGGCGGACTTGCGCGTCGGAGCCCACCGTGGCCTCGGTGGTGCCCGCTCCGATCCACAGTTCGTGGTCCCTGCGGTCGATGCCTTGCAGTTCGCTCAGCCGGGAGATGTCGATGAGATGGTCGAAGTAGGCCAGCCGCATCGTCAGCATCGGCACCAGGCTCTGGCCGCCCGCCAGTATTTTGGCGTCATCGCCCAGTTCGGCCAGCAGGGCCACTGCGTCGTCAATAGTGTTGGGGCGGTGGTAATCGAACGAGGCCGGCTTCACCGGTCCCCCTCGGCCAGTAGCGCGGCGATCGACGCCGGGCTGGCCGGCAGCCGGGTGATCGTCACGCCCAGCGGCGCGAGCGCGTCGTTGATGGCGTTGATCACCGCCGGCACCGATCCGATGGCCCCGCCTTCACCGGCGCCTTTGTATCCGCCGGGTCCGGGGCCGGGTATTTCGACGTGGCCGAACTCGATGGGCGGGACCTCGGTGGCCGTGGGCAGCAGATAGTCCACGAAAGTTGTTGCCAGCGGGTTGCCGTCGTCGTCGTAGACGAGGTCCTCCATCAGCGCGCCGCCGATGCCCTGCACCGTTCCGCCGGCGATCTGGCCCTCGACGACCGCCGGGTTGATCATGGGTCCGACGTCTTCGCTGACGATGTAGCGCAGCAGCGTCACTTTGCCCGTCGCCACATCCACTTCACAGGTGCAGGCGTGCGTCGCGTTGGACCACAGGATGGGCGCCTTGGCGACGTAGCGGGCGGTCGCCTCCAAGGCGGGCGACATCGTCGGCGGCAGCATCTGGGGTTGGTAGTACGCCAGATAGGCCAGCTCGCCGAACGACACGGACTTCGACGGGTCACCGCGCACGCTGGCCAGCGAATATGCCAGTTCCACTTCGGATTCGGCGACTTTGAGGTGATGCGCGGCCAGCGTCACGATCTTTTCGCGCAGGATGGTCCCCGCCTCGTTGACCGCTCCGGCGGTCATCGGTCCGCTGCGGCTGCCCTGCGTCCCGGCCCCGTACGGGGTGATCGCGGTGTCGCCCTGGATGGTGGACACGTCGTCGATGTCGGCGCCCAGCACGTCGGCGGTCAACTGAACAACGGTGGTTTCCACGCTGTTTCCGCTCGAGCCGCCGTTGACGTAAACGTTGATCTTGCCCGTCGGCTCCATCGTGATGGTGGCACCCTCGGTGGCCAGGTGGCCGGTCGCGGCGCCCGTCGGCTCGATATAGGCCGAGAACCCCAGCCCCAGGTAGCGGCCCTGTACCAGCGCCTCTCGCTGTTCCTTGCGAAACCCCTCGTGGTCAAGGATTTTCACCGCCTGCTCGAACGTCTCGATCGGGGCGACGTGGTCATACGGCATGCCGTTGGGGTTGACGTAGGGCATCTCGTCGCGCCGCAACAGGTTACGCCGGCGCAGCTCGACCGGATCGACGTGCATCTTGCGCGCAGCGACGTCGAGAAGGATTTCGCGGGCCAGCGTTTCGTATTGCCACGGGCCGCGGTAGGCGGCCAGGCCGCTGGTGTTGGAAAAGACCGTTTGGTAGTTGAAGCTGGCCTTGGGCACGCGGTAGGGCCCCGGGAAGAACATGCCGATGGCGGCCGTGGTCAGCACCGGGTACGGCGTCGGATACGCGCCGACGTCCTGGACGAAGTCGATATCGGCCGCACAGATGTTGCCCTCGTCGTCGAAGGCCATCCGTGCGGTGCCGTCGACGTGTCGGGCCTGCCCGGCCGACATCAGGTTCTCGCGCCTGTCCTCGATCCACTTCAGCGCCGCGGGCACCTTACGGGCGGCCAGCATGATGCACATATCTTCGCGCATCGGGACGACCTTTTGGCCGAAGCCGCCGCCGGTGTCGCGCATGATGACCCGAACACGTTGTGCCGCAATGCCTAACAAGCGCGCACAGAACGCCCGCAGCTCGTGCGGGGTCTGGGTGGACGCCCACAGCGTGAGTTCTCCGGTGGCGGCTGTCCACTCGACGACGAGGCCGCGGGTCTCGATCGGCACCGGCGCATAGATCTGCTGATAGATGTTCTCGCGGACGACGTATGGCGAGCCGGCGAAAAGCTCTTCGTCTGGCGGAGCTCCGCCCATCCCGCCGGCGACGTTGTTCGGGTAGGTGTCGTGCACCAGCACATCGCAGGTTTGGGCCTGGGTGAAGTCGGTGATCGCGGGCAGCGGCGCGTAGTCGACGTCGAGCAGTTCGAGCGCGTCCTCGGCGATGTAGCGGCTTTCGGCGACGATCAATGCAACCGGGTCGCCGACGAACTTCGCCTCCCCCTCGGCCAGCGGCGGCCGCGGGGTATCGGGGACGTCCTTGCCCGCTACGGCGTGCCACGCCTCCTTAACGTCGGGGTTGAGGTCGGCGGCGGTGAACACCGCGTGCACGCCGGGCAGCGCCAGCGCCGCCGAGGCGTCGATGCCGTTGATCCGGGCCCGCGCAAACGGGCTACGCACAAAGCAGGCGTGCAGCATGCCCGGTCGGGAGATGTCGTCGACGAAGCTGCCGCGGCCGGTCAGCAGCCGGCCGTCCTCGACCCGTTGGACACGCGTCCCGGCGTAGCGGGGCGCCGGGGTGGCAGGCGCCACCTGCACGTCCTGAGTCATGGCGCTCCGTCCGCTGCCCGGCGCTGCGCATAGCGCAGTTATCGCCTGATGAGAAGTGCAATGCCATCATATGAGAGTGCGGTTACCGCAGTCGATACCACCGCCACATCACGTCGGAGTCCTGCTGGCCGCCGGCGCCGGACGGCGCTACGGCAAACCGAAAGTGCTGGTCGAGGGCTGGCTGGACATCGCGGTCGGTGCCCTGCGCGGCGGGGGCTGCGCCGACGTCGTTCTGGTGCTGGGTGCCGCCGAGGTTACGGCCCCGCCCGGGGTCACTTCGGTCACGGCGCCGCAGTGGCGCCAGGGCCTGAGTGCCTCGGTGCGCACCGGTCTGGCAGCGGCCGACCGCATGCATGCGGACTACGCGGTGCTGCACGTCATCGACACTCCCGATGTCGGTCCCGCCGTGGTGGCGCGGGTCCTGGGCCGGGCGGTGGCATCGCGCAGTGGTCTGGCGCGCGCCGTTTTCGGTGACCGGCCAGGGCATCCGGTGGTGCTGGCCCGCCGACACTGGCCCGAGGTGCTGGCCCGGATATCCGGAGATCAGGGTGCCGGGGCGTATCTGCGGACCAGGCACGACGTCGAGATCGTCGACTGCGCCGACCTGGCCGACGGATACGACATAGACGAGCCGGCGTAGGCCGCCGCATAGCCGGTGGCCGAGGTTCAGCGGCAATGACCGGCGTTGAAGTTAGGTGTACCTTACTAAGGAAAGCTCAAAGTCAGGACGGGTAATGAAAGATGGGGCGCGGAGCACACGTCGCCAATCTGGTTCGGCGATCGTGCTTGCTCAGCTGGCGCCGGGCCAACGGGCAACCATAGCGGGCATGGCGCCAAGTGCGGACTCCGCGGTGGCGCGCCGGCTGTTCCAGCTGGGCTTTCGGCCGGAGGCCTGCGTGGACGTGATCCGTCGAGCGCCGCTGGGTGACCCCACCATATACCGAGTCCAAGACACCGAATTGTGCCTGCGTCGGCGGGAGGCGCGGCTGATCGAAGTTGTGCCGGAAGCGGCTCAATGACGTCTTGCCACGAGCACGGCGGCCCCGCGGTCACCGTCGCGGGTGTTCCGCGGGTGGCCCTGGTGGGCAGTCCCAACGCGGGCAAGACCAGTGTGTTCAATCATCTGACCGGGTTGCGCGCCAAGACCGCCAACTATCCCGGCGTCACCGTCGGACGCAGCGTCGGCACCACCAAGGTGGATGGCGTCACGATTGCCGTCGAGGACCTGCCCGGCACTTATGGCCTCGAGCCGATCAGCCCGGACGAGCAAGTGGTGACCGATGCCCTGACCGGCGAATTCGCTGACGTCGGCCGGCCCGACGCGGTCGTGTTGGTTGCCGATGCCACCACGCTGCGCCGCTCGATCATGCTGATGGCCCAGGTGCTGCGACTCGACCTACCGTGTCTGCTGGTGCTGACCATGAGCGACGAATTGACCGCTCGTGGCGGCAGGATCGACGTCGACGCCTTCTCGACGGCGTTGGGTATCCCGGTGGTCGCGGTCATCGCGCACCGCGGGTCGGGCATCGATGCCCTGCGCGCCCAACTCGCCTCCTTCGACCGGTGGCAACGGCCCGCGGTCTTGCCCCCGTGCGACGACGACGCCGTCGACGCCTGGGGCAACTCGGTGCTGGGTTCTGCCGATTACGTTGCGCCGCGGCCGGATCGACGCACCGCAGGAATCGACCGGATCGTGCTGCACCCGCTGTGGGGCGTCATCGTCTTCTTCGCGGTGATGTTTTGCTTCTTTCAGGTCGTTTTCGCCGCTGGTGCGCCACTGCAGGGTTGGGTCAGCCAAGGATTCACCTGGCTGGGCGAACAGGTCACCGACCACACCGGGAACTCGGTTGTGGGTCGTTTGGTGAGCCAGGGAGTGATCGGCGGCGTCGGTACCGTACTGCAATTCATCCCGCAGATCATGTTGTTGTTCATGCTCATTGCGGTGCTGGAGAACGTCGGCTACATGTCCCGGGCCGCGTTCCTGATGGACAAGGTGATGGCCAAGACGGGCCTGGAAGGCCGCGCGTTTGTTGCGATGCTGTCGTCGTTCGCGTGCGCGATCCCGGGGATCATGGCCACCCGGACGTTGCCGTCGTCACGCGACCGGATCGCGACCATCATCACCGCGCCGCTGATGACCTGCTCGGCCCGGCTCCCGGTGTTCACCTTGCTGGTCGGCATGCTGATCGCGCCGCAAACACGCTGGTGGGGCCTGAGCGCGCAGGGCGCCACGATGTTTCTGCTGTATCTGGTCGGCGGCACCTCGGCCCTGCTCGCCGCGTGGATGTTCAAGTCGACCATCCTGCGCAGCGATCTGCTGCCGTTCACGATGGAGCTTCCCCCTTACCGCTTTCCCTCCGCGAAAACCGCGCTCGTCGCGATGTGGAGCGCGGCCAAGATGTTTTTGCGCAAGGCCGGAACCATCATCCTGGGCACCTCTTTGGTGCTGTGGGTGCTGCTCAATCTGCCCGCGCGCGAGATGGACACCGCGCGGACGTCGCCAACCGAGGCCACCGCCTATGTGATCGACCACAGCTATGCCGCCGATGTCGGGAAGGCAGTTGCGCCGGTGTTCAAACCGCTCGGCTTTGACTGGCGCACCGATATCGCCCTGCTTGGTTCGCTCTCGGCGCGCGAAGTGTTCGTGTCCACCCTCGGTCAGGTGGTGGCGGCGACAAATCCCGACGATCCACGCGAAGCGCTGGCCACCATGAGCGACGATGCCGGCCACCGGGTGTTCACCGCGCCGACCGTCATCGCGCTGATGGCGTATTTCATCTACGCGTTGCAGTGCATGTCGACGGTCGCCGTCATGCGCCGCGAAACCAACTCGTGGCGGTGGCCCGCGGTCGCGTTCTCCTACATGTTCGCGCTCGCGTGGACGATGGCGTTCGCTGCCCGGTCGATTGCGATAGGTCTGGGCGCGTGATTCCGATGCATGCCACGGCCACCACACATCCACAACAATTGCGCTGGGTGGTCCCGATTGACCGGCTGCCGCCCAGCGGCATCGTCAGGCAGGCCCCGGGCAGGCTCGGCGCCCTGCTGGACGGCGGGGTGATCGAGGACCTCGAGGTTCGCACCGCCGACATCCTGATCATGCTGGGCGCGGCCAACAGCTGGCGCGAGCGCGGCGATGACATCCGCGAGGCGCTCGGCGAGGCACTGCAGGACCCGGCCGGCTGGCGGGTTGACCGATCACCTGGCCCCAGGGCCGAGTTGGCAACCGTCGTTCAGGAGGTCGCCGAGGAGCTGCTCGCCGGTCCGATCGGTGCGCTGGCCCGTTCGCACGGTGGTTCGATCGAACTGGTTTCCGTGGCCGGCCTCACTGTGACCGTGCGGATGTCGGGCGCCTGCCGCGGATGCTCGGCCTCGGGCACCACGCTGCACGACAAGCTTCAGCGCGAACTGCGCCGACGGGTCGATCAGCGGGTCACGGTGTCCAGCGAGACGAATTCGATCCCACTCTCGCTGGGCAAGAAGCTGCTGTCGTTGATTGTCCGCTGAGGGCTCGGCACACCCGGGAACAAGACGGGCACGCCCGCCGTTAGCATGGTCAGCAAGTTGAGTGAGCCGGACTCAATCCTGAGTTGACACCACGGCGTCATCAGGAGCAGTCTTGAGCGAGGTTCACTCAGCATAGTGCACGAAAGAAGCTCTACTACTCAGGAGGATCCACTATGGCTCGTGCGGTCGGTATCGACCTCGGGACCACCAACTCCGTCGTCGCAGTTCTCGAGGGTGGCGACCCCGTCGTCGTCGCGAACTCCGAGGGCTCGCGCACCACGCCGTCCATCGTCGCGTTCGCGCGCAACGGCGAGGTGCTCGTCGGTCAGCCCGCCAAGAACCAGGCGGTCACCAACGTTGACCGCACCGTGCGTTCGGTCAAGCGGCACATGGGCACCGATTGGTCCATCGAGATCGACGACAAGAAATACACCGCGCAGGAGATCAGCGCCCGCGTGCTGATGAAGTTGAAGCGCGACGCTGAGGCCTACCTCGGCGAGGACATCACCGACGCGGTCATCACCGTGCCCGCCTACTTCAACGACGCCCAGCGTCAGGCGACCAAGGAATCCGGCCAGATCGCCGGTCTGAACGTGCTGCGCATCGTCAACGAACCGACTGCCGCGGCGCTGGCCTACGGCCTGGACAAGGGCGAGAAGGAACAGACCATCCTGGTCTTCGACTTGGGCGGCGGCACCTTCGACGTCTCGTTGCTCGAGATCGGTGAGGGCGTGGTCGAGGTGCGTGCCACCAGTGGTGACAACCACCTCGGTGGCGACGACTGGGACGACCGCGTTGTCGAGTGGCTCGTCGACAAGTTCAAGGGCACCAGCGGTATCGACCTGACCAAGGACAAGATGGCGATGCAGCGGCTGCGTGAGGCCGCCGAGAAGGCCAAGATCGAGCTGTCCAGCTCGCAGAGCACCTCGATCAACCTGCCCTACGTCACCGTCGACGCCGACAAGAACCCGCTGTTCCTCGACGAGCAGCTGACTCGCGCCGAGTTCCAGCGGATCACTCAGGATCTGCTGGACCGCACCCGTCAGCCCTTCCAGTCGGTGATCAAGGACGCCGGCATCTCGGTGTCCGAGATCGACCACGTGGTGCTGGTGGGCGGTTCCACCCGGATGCCCGCGGTGTCGGATCTGGTCAAGGAGATGACCGGCGGCAAGGAGCCCAACAAGGGTGTCAACCCCGACGAGGTGGTGGCCGTGGGTGCCGCGCTGCAGGCCGGTGTGCTCAAGGGTGAGGTGAAAGACGTTCTGCTGCTTGACGTTACGCCGCTAAGCCTGGGTATTGAGACCAAGGGCGGCGTGATGACCAAGCTCATCGAGCGCAACACCACGATCCCGACCAAGCGGTCGGAGACCTTCACCACCGCCGACGACAACCAGCCGTCGGTGCAGATCCAGGTCTACCAGGGTGAGCGTGAAATCGCTTCGCACAACAAGCTGCTCGGTTCCTTCGAGCTGACCGGTATTCCGCCGGCTCCCCGCGGAGTGCCGCAGATCGAGGTCACCTTTGACATCGACGCCAACGGCATCGTGCACGTCACGGCCAAGGACAAGGGCACCGGCAAGGAGAACACGATCAAGATCCAGGAGGGCTCCGGCCTGTCCAAGGAGGAGATCGACCGGATGATCAAGGACGCCGAGGCGCACGCCGAGGAGGACCGGCAGCGTCGCGAGGAGGCCGACATCCGCAACCAGGCCGAGACGCTGGTCTACCAGACGGAGAAGTTCGTCGCTGAACAGCGCGAGGCCGAAGGTGGATCGAACGTTCCCGAAGACACCCTGAGCAAGGTTGATGCCGCAGTGGCCGAAGCCAAGACGGCGCTGGACGGCACCGACATCTCCGCGATCAAGGCGGCGATGGAGAAGCTGGGCCAGGAGTCTCAGGCGCTCGGACAGGCGATCTACGAGGCAACCCAGGCCGGGGCTGGCCAGGGCGCTGGTCCTGGCGGCGCCGAGTCCGGCGGCTCATCCGGCGCAGCTGATGACGTCGTGGACGCGGAGGTGGTCGACGATGACCGGGAGTCCAAGTGACCGAAGGGAATCAAGAACAGGTAACGGTGACCGACAAGCGGCGGATCGATCCTGAGACCGGCGAAGTACGGCACGTCCCTCCCGGCGCTGCGACGGGAGGGACGCCGGCCGGCGGCAAGGCCGATGAGACAAACGCCAAAGTCGCTGAACTGACCGCCGATCTGCAACGGGTTCAGGCCGACTTTGCCAACTACCGCAAGCGGTCGCTGCGCGACCAGCAGGCCGCGGCGGATCGGGCCAAGGCCGCCGTCGTCAACGAATTGCTGGGCGTGCTGGACGATCTCGATCGAGCACGCAAGCACGGCGATCTGGAGTCGGGCCCGCTGAAGTCGGTAGCCGACAAGCTGGACAGCGCGCTGACCGGGCTCGGCCTGACAGCGTTCGGCGAGGAAGGCGAAGACTTCGACCCGGTGCTGCACGAAGCGGTCCAGCACGAGGGTGATGGTGCTGACGGCTCCAAACCCGTGATCGGCACGGTCATGCGGCAGGGCTACAAGCTGGGCGAGCAGGTGCTGCGCCACGCCCTGGTCGCCGTCGTCGACACGGTCGCGGACGACAGCGCGGAAACGGCCGCCACGGTTGACTCCGAAAGCGTTGCCGAAACCGAGCGGTCCGACACGGGCGATAACGCCGACGCCTCCGGTGGATAGGGCACAGAATCGCAGACGACAAAAGTTAGTGAAAGGTGAGAGGAGGTGACGCGCCATGGCCCAGCGTGAATGGGTCGAAAAGGACTTCTACAAGGAGCTGGGCGTCTCCTCTGACGCCAGTCCCGAAGAGATCAAACGCGCCTACCGCAAGTTAGCGCGTGACCTGCATCCGGACGCGAATCCCGACAATCCCACCGCCGGCGAACGATTCAAAGCGGTGTCGGAGGCGCACAACGTGTTGTCGGATCCGGCCAAGCGCAAGGAGTACGACGAAACCCGCCGCCTGTTCGCCGGCGGCGGGTTCGGCGGCCGCCGGTTCGACACCGGCGGCTTCGGAGTCGGCGGTGACGGCGTCGAGTTCAACCTCAACGATTTGTTCGACGCCGCCGGCCGAAGCGGCGGCGCCAACATCGGTGACCTGTTCGGAGGCCTGTTCGGACGCGGCGCCGGTGCCCGTCCCAGCCGGCCGCGACGTGGCAACGACCTCGAGACCGAGACCCAGCTGGATTTCATCGAGGCCACCAAGGGCGTGGCAATGCCGTTGCGGCTGACCAGCCCGGCGCCGTGCACCAACTGTCATGGCAGCGGTGCGCGGCCGGGCACCAGCCCGAAGGTTTGTCCGTCCTGCAACGGCTCCGGCGTGATCAACCGCAATCAGGGCGCGTTCGGCTTCTCCGAACCCTGCGCCGATTGCCGGGGCAGCGGCTCGATCATCGAGCACCCCTGCGAGGAGTGCAAAGGCACCGGCGTCACCACCCGTACCCGCACCATCAACGTGCGGATCCCATCCGGTGTCGAGGACGGCCAGCGGATCCGGTTGCCCGGGCAGGGCGAGGCCGGGCTGCGCGGTGCCCCGTCGGGTGACCTGTACGTGACAGTGCATGTACGGCCGGACAAGGTGTTCGGCCGTGACGGCGACGACCTCACCGTGACCGTTCCGGTCAGCTTCGCCGAATTGGCTTTGGGCTCAACGATTTCGGTACCCACACTGGACGGCAAGGTCGGTGTCCGGGTGCCCAAGGGTACCGCCGACGGCCGCATCCTGCGGGTGCGCGGGCGAGGCGTGCCCAAGCGCGGCGGCGGCAACGGGGACTTGCTCGTCACCGTGAAGGTGGCCGTGCCGCCGAACCTGGAAGGCGCTGCCCAGGAGGCGCTGGAGGCCTATGCGGCTGCCGAGCAGGCCAGCGGTTTCAACCCACGGGCCGGATGGGCGGGTGATCGCTGAAATGGCTAAGAAAAACGAGTCCCGGACGTTTCTGATCTCGGTGGCCGCCGAACTCGCCGGTATGCACGCCCAGACGCTGCGTACCTACGATCGCCTCGGCCTGGTCAGCCCGCGCCGCACTTCCGGTGGGGGACGCCGTTATTCGGAAAACGATGTAGACCTGCTGCGTGAGGTGCAGCGGCTGTCCCAGGACGAGGGCGTCAATCTGGCCGGCATCAAGCGCATTATCGAGCTGACCAACCAGGTCGAGGCGCTGCAGACGCGGATGCAGGAGCTGACCCAGGAGTTGGCGCAGGTGCGTGCCGGCCAGCGCCGCGACCTCGCGGTGGTGCCCAAGAGCACTGCCCTGGTGGTGTGGCAGCCCCGCAAGAGCGGCACCCGCCGCTGATCAAACCCGGATGGAAAACTGGGTGAGCGCCGGCTCGTCGGGTTGAGCACACCGGTAGCCGCCGCGGCGCAGCGCGTCGGTCGGTGCGGTCATCGGCTCGAAGCACACCACGTCCTCGGCGGGCGGCGCGAAAATCTGAGTCGCCGGATACCCGCGCTCGAAGTGCACCTCCAGGCGGCGTCCGCCGCCGGACACCGCGAACACCGCGCCATCGTCGACCTGATCGTAGGCATCATCAAAAGCCCTGTCGCACAACGTTTCTTCCCGCGCCGACTGCGGTTCGGATTCGCCGGTGGGCAGCCCCGTCTCGTCGAGGCTCAAATGCCGCAGCGGTGGCGTCTCGATGATCCACTCGCTGCGGGCCAAATCCGGTAGGCGAAGGTAGGGGTGAAAGCCGAAGCACAGCGGAACCGCCTTGTCACCGGTGGCGCTGACCGTGGTGCGAACCGTCAGCGCCCGTTCGGCCAGTCGCACCGCCACCGTGAGCGTATGCGGATACGGAAAACTGGCCAGCAACTCCGGATCGGTGCTGAAATCCAACTCGGCGGTCAGCTCGTTCGCCGACTCAGCCGTCACCCGCCAGCCCGGGTAGGCGGCCAACGTGCCGTGGATGGGCAATCCGTTGGGGTCGGCGCGAACACCGTTCTCGCCCGGCGTCAGGGTCACCGTCACGTCCTGTGCGGTATACGTGTTTGCGCCCAACCGATTTGCCCACGGATACAGAATCGGGATTCCCATCGTCTTGCCCGCCTTGAGGTAGGCATCCAGGCCGCGTCGTTGCCCGAGCAGTTCCACGCCGGCGTCGGCCAGTGACGTGCCGATCATGCCCGCGTCAGGAACGAAATCCGCGGTTACCGATGACGACGGGTCGCGCAGGGTGACGACGTGCATGCTTACCTCCACAGCGGGTCGTGCTGAATACGCTCGGGCGGGGTCCCTTTGGCGATCAGAGCGGCCTTGGTGGCCCGGACCATCGCCGGTCCGCCGCAGATCAGGATCTGTCGGTCGCCCCAGCCGCCGTATTTGGTCACCACGTCGGGCAGCCGGCCGGTTTGGCGCACATGCAGGCCGCGCGGCGGCGTGACGTCGGGATAGTCGGCGGCCCACGACGGGTCGGCGCTGTACTCCGAGACCGGCGAGACCGACAGCCACGGATTGTGTGAGGCGACCTGCCACAGGGTGGGCAGGTCGTAGAGCTCGCAGCGGTAGCGAGCGCCGAAGAAAAGGTGGACGCGTGGGTTCACCGCGTACCGGCACAGGCCCATGATCAGTGCCCGCAGTGGTGCCAGACCGGTGCTGCCGGCAACCATCAGCACGTCGCCGCCCTCCCGATCGACCCGCAGGCCGCCGTGCGGGCTGGACAACCGCCACCGGTCACCGGGCCGGGTTTCGTTGACCACGGCCGTGCTGACCAGGCCACCGGGAACCAGGCGAAAATGGAACTCGATTCCGCCGCCCGGATCCGCCGGAATGGCGGGGCTCAGGTATCGCCAGCGGTGCGGGCATTGCGGAACCTCGACGTTGACGTACTGGCCGGGGTGATAGTGCATCGGGCGGTCAAGTTGCAGCCGAACGACCGCGAGATCGCGCGAGACCCGCATGTGCTCGATGACCGTGCCGTCCCACCAGGCAGGGCCTTGCTCGGCGTCGGCGGCGCCGCGCATCACCCCGGTGATCAGGTTGAGTGACTGCCTGGCCGCCTCGGCGACGGCATCGGTCCAGGCCTCGCCGAGGTGAGTCCGCAGCGTCGCGAGCAACGCGCGACGCAACGTGTCGTAATGGCTTGGCAGCACACCGTATTTGCGGTGATCCCGGCCGAGCTGGGCAAGAAAGTCCACCGGCTCCTGAGCGCGTTGCTCGACCAGTTCGCCGTAAACCCAGTGCAACGCGTGGGCGAAAGCGGCCCGCTGGCCGTGCATTTCGGGTGGGAACAGGTCGCGCACCGAGACGTCGAGGGCGAACCAGTGGGTGTAGAACCGGTGGACGAGCTCACTGGATATGCCTGCGGAACTTGCGTCCTGTTTGAAGGCATCGCGCAGCACCCGCAACGCATCGGAATCCTCTAGGCTCACGGGCCCCGATTCTAGGCTCGGCGCACGCCCGAGATCGCGATGAGCACCGCCCCAGCTGCGCTACGTGATGCGGGTCGGTCCGAACGCTGACCTCAGCACCGACGAAGTTGTCGGCCTGATTGCGCCCAGCGTGCAGCGCTATGTGACCGCCGACGCCGACGAACTTGACTTACCGGCGGGCTATCGGGTGTGAGTCAGCCCTGCTGGACGGTGTTGGACGTACCGGAACCCGGTTGCTGGCGGCTCCAGCGGCGAAATAGTCTCACAAGACTTGGACTTGAGCGGAACAGACTCAACCTTGACGGCGTTGAACAACCCGACAAGCATTTTCGGTACCTACCCCGAACGGAGATGTCGTGGACTCTTTCAACCCGACAACCAAGACCCAAGCGGCGCTGACCGCGGCGCTCCAGGCCGCCTCGGCCGCCGGTAACCCCGAGATCCGGCCCGCTCACCTGCTGATGGCCCTGTTGACGCAAGCCGACGGGATCGCCGCGCCGCTGCTGGAGGCTGTCGGCGTCGAGCCCGCCACCATCCGCACCGAAGCGCAGCACCTGCTGGACCGGCTGCCGCAGGCCAGCGGCGCCAGCGCGCAACCGCAGCTGTCCCGCGAGTCACTGGCCGCCATCACCACCGCCCAGCAGCTGGCCACCGAGATGGACGACGAGTACGTCTCGACCGAGCATCTGCTGGTGGGGTTGGCCACCGGCGACTCCGACGTAGCCAAGCTGCTGACCGGCCACGGCGCGTCGCCGCAGGCGCTGCGGGAGGCGTTTGTCAAGGTACGCGGCAGCGCCCGGGTCACCAATCCCGAGCCGGAGGCCACGTATCAGGCGTTGGAGAAGTATTCGACCGACCTGACGGCCCGTGCCCGCGAAGGCAAACTGGACCCGGTTATCGGGCGCGACAACGAGATTCGCCGCGTCATCCAGGTACTGTCCCGGCGCACCAAGAACAATCCGGTGCTGATCGGCGAACCCGGCGTGGGAAAAACCGCGATCGTGGAAGGCCTCGCCCAGCGCATCATCGACGGCGACGTGCCGGAAAGCCTGCGCGACAAGACCATCGTCGCGCTCGACCTCGGCTCGATGGTCGCGGGTTCGAAGTACCGCGGCGAGTTCGAGGAGCGGCTGAAGGCCGTGCTCGACGACATCAAGAACTCGGCCGGGCAGATCATCACCTTCATCGACGAGCTGCACACCATCGTCGGTGCCGGTGCGACCGGCGAGGGCGCGATGGACGCCGGCAACATGATCAAGCCGATGCTGGCCCGCGGCGAACTGCGGCTGGTCGGCGCGACGACGCTCGACGAGTACCGCAAGCACATCGAGAAGGACGCCGCGCTGGAGCGCCGGTTCCAGCAGGTGTACGTCGGCGAGCCGTCTGTCGAGGACACCATCGGCATCCTGCGTGGTCTCAAAGACCGCTACGAAGTGCACCACGGCGTGCGCATCACCGACTCTGCGCTGGTGGCCGCCGCCACATTGAGCGACCGGTACATCACCGCACGCTTCCTGCCCGACAAGGCCATTGACCTGGTAGACGAGTCGGCCAGCCGGCTGAGGATGGAAATCGACTCGCGGCCCGTCGAGATCGACGAGGTCGAGCGGTTGGTGCGGCGGCTGGAGATCGAAGAGATGGCGCTGTCCAAAGAAGAGGACGAGGCGTCCAAGGAGCGGCTGGAGAAGCTGCGCGCCGAACTAGCCGACCATAAGGAAAAGCTCGCAGAACTCACCACCCGCTGGCAGAACGAGAAAAACGCGATCGAGATCGTCCGCGAATTCAAGGAGCAGCTGGACGCCCTGCGCGGCGAATCGGAGCGGGCCGAGCGCGACGGGGACCTGGCCAAGGCCGCCGAGCTGCGCTACGGGCGCATACCCGAGGTGGAGAAGAAACTCGAGGCCGCGCTGCCGCAGGCCCAGGCCCGTGAGCAGGTGATGCTCAAGGAAGAGGTCGGTCCTGACGACATTGCCGACGTGGTGTCGGCGTGGACCGGCATCCCGGCCGGACGGCTGCTGGAAGGCGAGACCGCCAAGTTGCTGCGCATGGAAGACGAGCTGGGCAAGCGGGTCGTCGGGCAGAAGAAGGCGGTGCAGGCGGTCTCGGATGCGGTGCGTCGCAGCCGGGCCGGGGTCGCCGACCCCAACCGCCCGACCGGGGCATTCATGTTCCTCGGTCCCACCGGTGTCGGTAAGACCGAGCTGGCCAAGGCGCTGGCCGATTTCCTGTTCGACGACGAGCGCGCGATGGTTCGCATCGACATGAGCGAGTACGGCGAGAAGCATTCGGTGGCCCGCCTGGTCGGCGCTCCGCCCGGTTATGTCGGCTACGAGCAGGGCGGTCAGTTGACCGAGTCGGTGCGACGCCGGCCCTACACCGTGGTGCTGTTCGACGAGGTGGAAAAGGCCCACCCGGACGTGTTCGACGTGCTGTTGCAGGTGCTCGACGAGGGACGGCTCACCGACGGACAGGGCCGCACGGTCGACTTCCGCAACACCATCCTCATCCTGACGTCCAACCTGGGATCGGGCGGCAGCGAGGAGCAGGTGATGGCTGCGGTACGCGCGACGTTCAAGCCGGAGTTCATCAACCGGCTCGATGATGTGCTGATCTTCGATGCGCTGGACCCGGAAGAGCTGGTGCAGATCGTCGACATCCAGCTTGCTCAGCTGCAGAAGCGGCTGGCACAGCGACGGTTGCAGCTGGAGGTCTCGCTAGCAGCCAAAGAGTGGCTGGCGCAGCGTGGTTTCGACCCGGTGTATGGCGCCCGGCCGTTGCGCCGGCTGATGCAGCAGGCCATCGGCGACAGGCTGGCCAAGATGCTGCTTGCCGGCGAGGTGCACGACGGCGACACCGTCCCGGTGAACGTCAGCGTGGGAGGCGATTCGCTGGTACTGGGCTCAGTCTGATGGCCCGGGGCGCCAACCGCTGGCGCCCCCGGCCTGGCCTTTAGAACTGCACCTGCGGCGGTGCCTGCTGACCTTCCGGCGCCTGGTAGAACGGCCGCTTGGTCACACCCGCCAGGCCGGCGAAGAATATCCAGGGAATCGTGACTACTCGCTGGTTCAGGGTGGCCGTTGCGTCGTTGTAGTACTGGCGCGCGAACGCCAACTGATTCTCGGTGTCGGTGAGCTGTTCCTGCAGCTGCAGGAAGTTGGTCGAGGCCTTCAGGTCCGGGTAGTTCTCGGCAACGGCGAGCACATTGACGATCGCGCGGTCTAACTGTCCCTGCGCCTGGGACTTCTCGTCGACGGTGCCGGACGCCGCTGCTCGGGCCACACCCGCACGGGCGGCGGTGACTTCCTCGAAGACCGACTTCTCGTGCGCCGCGTATCCCTTGACGGTGTTGACCAGGTTGGGCACCAAGTCGGCACGGCGAGTCAGTTGGACGTCGATACCGCCGAGTGCCTCCTGGGCCTTCACGTCGAGTCGGCGCAGCGAGTTGAACCCGGTGATGCCGAGCATTACCAGCCCGACCAGCACGATCACGACGATGACCACGACGGTCATACCCATTGGCTCCTACCTCCTCCGGCCCGGGAGTGTCCCAGCCCGATTGTTGTTGTGCCGATCGTTCCCGGCTGCGGTCACCACGTACCACCGCCACCGCCACCGCCGCCGCCCCAGCTGCCGCCGCTGCTGCTGAAACTCGACCCTCCCGAGCTGGACGAGGAGCTCTGGGAACTGTTGTAGGCGCTGATCGATGCCGACACAGCGGAGTCGAAGCTGGCGAATCCGCCGGATGAGTACAGCGTGGCCGGACTGCTGCTCCGGGAGACCGGGTACCAGGTGGGGATCGGGGGCTCCGACCCGGTTGCGGTCCGGTACTTGGCGGCCCACTTTTCGGCCACGCCGAAGGCCACGGCGTAGGGGATGTAGGAGATGAACAGGTCTTGACGCGCGGCGTAGTCGAACCGGTCCTCGGCCGACGGTGTGGCCAACAGTCGCTCGAAGCCGGCCGCGCGCGACCACAGCTGGCGACCCGACGGGGTGCGGCGGGTACCGACGCCGCTGGCGAGCAATCCGATGCCGGAGATCGCGAACGCCGCGAAGGGCAGACCCCACATGGTCCACGCGAAAAAACCGGCGAACCCGACGATGGCCAACACCAGGCAGACGATGACCAGCACCCGTCCGGCCCACTCCGCGGCGACACTCACCACCAATCCCTGGGTGCGGGCCCAGGATCGGCAACTGGACCCGAGCCGATCCTTCCCGTCCGACAACTTCAGGCCTGCGGTCTGGCTGCCGGTGACACTGAACTTGGCGCCCGCGGTGGTGACGCCCAGTGCGTCGCCGACCTCCCGGGTCACCGGGTCGGCGGCCGCCCACTGCTCGGGAGTGCCGAGGCCGGTGATGGTCCAGTGCGTGGGTTTGGCACTGTCCAGTCGCACCAGTCCCCGCTCGGCCATGTACAGCAACGTCGCCACCATGGCGTGGTCGCCAACCTTTTCTGTGACGATGTAGGTGGTCTGCACGGGTCCGAGCCCATCGGGCGGGACGTACAGCACCGGAGCCCCGGGGGATGCCTCGCGCGACCGTCGGTCCCACAGATAACCGCCCAGCCCAGCAAGAACTGACAGCAGGACCACCACGCCGGCAATCGGAACCGATCGACCGAAGACTTTGTCGAAGCGCACGGTCCACGGCAGCGTCGTCCGGTGCGGAAGCGGCACCTGCAGATCAAGCCGCACGGTGACCGGGTTCTGCGGCGGCAGACCTCCGGTCGTCACCGTGACGTGGTCGGTACCGGCGCCCGCGATTGCGCACGGGATCGCTCCGGTGTCGTCTGCGGCGCATTGCACCAGCCCGGATGGACCGGGCAGGTCGATGCTCACGTGCGCGGCACCGATCTTCATCGTCCAGAAGCCGACCACGTTGTAATAGAACGACGCGGTCGGTGCGGTCGGGTTGACCCCGGCGCGGTTGGTGAACTTCCCCGGCGCCGTCGACGGCCTCACCAGTCCGCCGTCGACCGTGTAGCCGATTGTGTAAGTGTGAAGACCCGAACTCACCGTCACGTTTGGGTCGCCGATCCTGGCGACGTACACGCGGCGACTGTCGCGCCACTCATAGCTCACCGGTACTGCCCGGTCGTCCATCATGATGCCGGTGACGGTGGGGATCATCCGCGCGTGCGGGTCGGTGGGGTCGGCGACGGGGAAAAAGCGGAATATGCCGTGTCGGTTCGCGCCCAGTTGCACCGTGAGTACCTCCGTGGCCGCCACGTGTCCGTCGGCAGCCACGCGATAGGTCGCGGCATAGTCTTTGATCTCTGACTGCCAATCGACTGGGGCTTCGGTCGGTCCGGACTTCGCGCTGATGCTTTGTTGGGCCAGCGGCCACAACAGGCCGAGGCCCGACAGTGCGACAAGCACCATCGAGGCGAACAGCCTCTTGATAGTCGTGAGGGGCCAGAACAAGCGGCGAAACGCCTTCATCGCAACGGCTTCCTCCGGCTGGAGAGCCCAATCGCGACGGTTCGCGGCACGCGGAGATTCTTGCATGAATGTGCACCATTCTTGCCCGGAATCTGCAGACTCCGAGGGTGCGGGGAGTTGACCGTCGCCGCCTCGCCGAGCCGGATCACCTGTCGGCCTCGCCGTCACGAGCCTGATGCGTGGTTGTGACATGGTCGCATTCCCGGTTACGGGCTAACAGAAGTTACCCTGTTTGGGATGGTCCCCCTTTGGTTCACGCTGTCCGCACTGTGCTTTGTCGGTGCGGCGGTGTTGTTGTACGTCGATATCGATCGGCGCAGGGGGCGCAGCAGGCGCCGTAAATCGTGGGCGCGGTCGCACGGATTCGATTACGAGCGTGAATCAACCGACATCCTGAAGCGCTGGAAGCGCGGTGTGATGTCGACGGTCGGCGACGTTTCCGCTTACAACATGGTGCTGGGTCAGATCCGCGGCGAGGCGGTGTACATCTTCGACCTCGAGGAAGTCGCCACGGTGATCGCGCTGCACCGCAAGGTGGGCACCAACGTCGTGATGGACCTACGGCTCAAGGGACTGAAAGAGCCGCGCGAAAACGACATTTGGCTGCTGGGGGCGATCGGGCCGCGGATGGTGTACTCCACCAACCTGGATGCGGCCCGGCGCGCCTGCGACCGCCGCATGGTCACGTTTGCCCACACCGCGCCCGACTGCGCCGAGATCATGTGGAACGAGCAGAACTGGACCTTGGTCGCCATGCCGGTCGCCAGCACTCGCGCCCAATGGGACGAGGGTTTGCACACCGTACGTCAGTTCAACGACCTGCTGCGGGTGTTGCCACCGCTGCCCCAGGAGACCTCTCAGGAGACAGGGGCGCCGGCGCGACCTCGCAATGCGTCGCCGAGCCGTCCGTTGGCGCCCGCCGGGCGCGCGGAGCTGCCGCCCAGGCGAGCGCAGCAGGATGTGGCCGGGCTGCTGGGCTCGGATGTTCAGGCGGGTCACCGTGCTCCCGAGCCGGTGCACCGGGACCAGAATCGATCAGAGGGTGGCTCCGAAGCCGTTCGCCGCCCGCCGCCAACGGGTCGCAACGGCCATCAGGCCACTAACTACCAGCACTGATAGCGCGCCGGGTGGGTGCGGCGGCGGTTAGGCCGCCGTCATTAAGATGTCGCTCATGCCTCGCCCTGTAGCCCTGATCACCGGGCCTACGTCCGGGATCGGCTCCGGCTACGCGCGACGCTACGCGAGTGACGGCTACGACCTGGTTCTGGTTGCCCGCGACGTTGACCGGCTGACCAAACTGGCGAGCGAGCTGGAGAGCCGGGCGGGCAGCATCGAGGTTCTTCCCGCGGACCTGGCCGATCGCGCTGACCGGGAAAAGGTCGGCCAGCGCCTTGCCCAGGGAGTGCGCGTTCTGGTGAACAACGCCGGCTTCGCCACGTCCGGCGAATTCTGGGCGACGGATCCCGCGCTGCTGCAGGCCCAGCTCGACGTCAACGTGACCGCGGTGATGCACCTGACCCGGGCCGCGCTGCCGGCCATGCTCGATGCCGGCGCCGGCACCGTCATCAACATCGCCAGCGTCGCCGGGCTGCTGCCGGGACGGGGATCGACCTATTCGGCGTCCAAGGCGTGGGTGATCTCGTTCAGCGAGGGCTTGGCCGTCGGCCTGCAAGGCACCGGCGTTTCAGTGCACGCCGTGTGCCCGGGATATGTGCACACCGAATTTCACGCCCGGGCCGGGATCGACACGACCAAGTCGCCGTCGTTTATGTGGCTCGAGGTCGACGACGTGGTCGATCAAAGCCTGGCCGATATCGCCCGCGGCAAGGTGATCAGCATTCCGGGCCTGCAATACAAGGCGCTGATCGCCGGCGAGCGCATGATTCCGCGGAGCCTGATGCGGGCCTTCACCAAGCGATTCGGCGGCGGCCGTGGCCGAACCTGAGCGGCAAGAGCTGGCCGAGCTGGTGCGACGGCTGTCGGTGGTGCACGGCCGGGTCACGCTGTCGTCGGGCAAAGAGGCCGACTACTACGTCGACCTGCGCCGCGCCACCCTGCACCACCGGGCCTCCGCATTGATCGGCAAGCTGATGCGCGAACTCACCAGCGACTGGGACTACGAGGTGGTCGGCGGCCTGACCCTGGGCGCCGACCCGGTGGCCACGGCCATCATGCACGCACCGGGGCGCCCAATCGACGCGTTCGTCGTGCGCAAGTCAGCGAAAACTCATGGCCTGCAACGCCTTATCGAAGGATCCGACGTCACAGGTAAGCGGGCCTTGGTAGTCGAGGACACCAGTACCACGGGCGCCTCGGCGCTGACGGCGGTCCACGCCGTCCAAAACACGGGCGGACATGTGGTGGGCGTGGCCACCGTGGTGGACCGCGCCACCGGCGCCGCCGAGGCCATCAAGGCCGAGGGACTGTTCTACCGCAGCGTGCTGGGCCTTGCCGATCTGGGGCTGGGCTAGGCCGTTACGCTGTGCGCACCTTTTTTGCGATAGCAGCCTGCTTGGCGGTATGTCTGGTGGGGTGCTCGGGCTCCAACCATTCCGTTCGGCCCTACGGCGCCCAGAGCGCGCGGCTTGGAGAGTCGCTGGCGCTGCTGGGCTGGAACATGTCGGTGTCGAATCTGCGCTGGGACGGCGACTATGTGCTGATCGACGTCTCGGCCAGCGTGGCGTCCCCGGCGGATCCGCACGCGCCGCACGCCAAACCCGAAGACGTCCGCTTCGGGCTCTACGGTGCGCTGGCGCACCCGATGGAGTCCGCCGGCCTGGGCAGCTGTGACAACGCGATGGCCAGCGTGCGTGATATCCCCTCGCCGCTGTCGGCGCCTCCCGACCGGCTCACCGGCACGGTTTGCCTTGGGCCGCTTACGGATCGAAGTCAGGTCCGCGGCGTGTACGGCTACTCGCCGCGCGACCGGATTCCGGATAACTCGTCGGCCTACCCGGCGGCGTTTCCGGTGGGGCTGCTGCCGACCAACGCCAACGACACCGGTCTGGTGGTCAAGACCACCAGCCTGTCGGCCTGGCGGGCCGACGGCACCCCGGTGACCAAGGCACAGCTCGGCGACCCCGCCGCGTTCACCGGCAACGGCTACATGCTGCTGGGGTTGGAAGCCGACGCTGTGGCGGCCCGGTATCGCGACGACTCCGCCAAGCGCGGCGGCCCGATGATGCTGCTCGCGTCGCCGACTCTCCCCGGCCGGGGATTGAACCCGGCCTGCGCGACGTACGGGTCGTCGGTGCTGATCCTGCCCGACGCGTCGCTGGACGCGGTGCACGTCAACGCGTCGTTGTGCACCCAGGGCGAAATCAACGAGGCGTTGCTCTACGCGACGGTGGCGATCGACGGCACGCATGCCGGTGTGTGGACGCAGCGATGAGCGAAGTCGGCCCTACCGAATGGGGGACACCGGCCGGCGGGGTCGGGTCCTGGGTGGGCGAGCTTCCCGATGATCCGCGGTATGACCCAGTGCTGTTGCGTGAGGGCGATACTCGCAATGTCGTCGACGCCTACCGGTATTGGACGCGCGAAGCGATCATCGCCGACATCGACCGGCGTCGTCACCCGTTGCATGTGGCGATCGAGAACTTCGGCCACGACGCCAACATCGGCTCGGTGGTGCGCACGGCCAACGCCTTCGCGGTGCACACCGTACACATCGTGGGGCGGCGGCGCTGGAATCGCCGCGGCGCCATGGTGACCGACCGCTATCAGCGGCTGTGTCATCACGACAGCACCGCCGAACTGCTGGACTTCGCGGCGAGCGCCGGTTTGACCGTGGTCGCGGTCGACAACGTCCCGGGTGCGGCGCGGCTGGAGGAGACGGCGCTGCCCCGGGAGTGTCTGCTGGTGTTCGGTCAGGAGGGTCCCGGCATCACCGACGACACCCGCACGGGCGCGGCGGTGACGGTGTCGGTCGCCCAGTTCGGCTCGACGCGCAGCATCAACGCCGGCGTTGCCGCGGGGATCGCGATGCATGCCTGGATCCGCCAGCACGCGGACCTGACCCGCGCCTGGTGATTGCCCTTAACGTTTGAGTGTGCGCTGGCGGCTTCGGGAGTGCAGTGACGGCGGGATTTCGGCGAGTTCGCCGCCCCTGAGGCACACTCAACGCCCTGAGCGCACACTCGATGCTCGCTAGCTCCACAGCGTGACGTGGACTTTCGGGCGGAACCGGGTCACGCCGACACCGGATCCCCGGATCATCGCCTGTGTGCATCTCGGGGTGGTGATGAAGCGAACCAGTTCCGACACCGCGGGTTGGCGGGCCGAGGGCGCCAATGTCGCCGCACACCACTCGCCCGATCTGTCCAGTCCCGGACCGCTCACATGGGTCAACCGCCCGGCCGCGAGGTCCTTGGCCACCGCGAAGCCGATAATCAACGTGACACCGCCGACCCGCTGCACCTCCTCGAGTGCGGCGGCGTCGCTCTGAAAGATTCGCTGCTGTGACTCCGGAATTGCCAAGCCGCGCAGCATGGTTGCAATCTCACCATCCACGCTTCCCGCCGACGGACCGAGCATCCACTGCTGCTGGCGCAACAACGCGGGCGTCGGAATACCCATGGCCAGTGGACTTTTCGGCGCTACGACGGTGATGATCTGATATTTCAGGAAGGGCCGCACGAAGATTGATCCGTCGGAACCGATCGAGCCTTCGCTGGCCGGGCCGATCGCGATGTCGACAGCGCGTGAGCAGATCAGGTCGCGGAACTGGCTCGTCGGATGCACGCTCAACTCCACTGACAGGTCGTCGGCCCGCGACGAGAAGAGCTCGATCAGGCCGGGCGCGGCGTGTTCGGCGAACGCGGTGGACGCGGCGATCCGCAGCAACCGGCGCCCATGGGCGGCCTCGGTGACTTCGATCGCGGTTTGTCGCTGCAGACCCAGGATTTCGACCGCCCGGCTGGCCAGCCGCAGTCCACCGGGCGTGAACGCCAGCCCGGCACCCGTCCTGGTGAACAACGCGTCGTCGAGCTCCTTGCGTAACGCCGCGATATGCATGGAGACTCCGGCGTCGGAAAGCCCGAGTTCGGCGGCGGCGGCTCGCACCGATCCCAGACGCACCACCGCCGAATAGGCCCGAAGTTGAGCCGGGGTCACGAGTTTGAGCTTACTTTGGGATGTGTGCGTGACGTGCTTGCCGAGCTGATGTCGATCTGGCGTGCCGGTGAGACCGCGGGGCTGGGGACGGTGGTGCGAACTTTCCGGTCCGCGCCGCGGCCGCCGGGAGCCTCGATGGTGGTGGCCCCGGACGCTTCGGTGACCGGGTCGGTGTCGGGTGGTTGCGTGGAGGGCGCGGTGTACGAACTCGCCGCTGAGGTGGCGAAAACCGGTACGCCACGGCTGGAACGCTACGGAGTAAGTGACGGCGACGCGTTCGCGGTTGGCCTGACGTGCGGCGGCATCATCGATGTGTTCGTCGAGTCGATGTCGCAGGCGACGTTCCCCGAACTCGGCGCGGTTGCCGACGACATCGCTGAGCGTCGTGCGGTCGCGATCGCGACCGTCATCGCGCACCCGGACGCACAGCGGGTCGGCCGAAGGCTCGTCGTCCGGCCGGAGCCGAACAGACCCGTGGCGGGATCGTTGGGTTCGGCGCGTGCCGACGCCGCGGTCGCCGACGATGCGCGTGGTCTGCTGGCGGTGGGCCGCAGTGAGGTCCTCAAGTACGGACCCGACGGGCAACGTCTCGGCGACGGCATGGAGGTTTTCGTGTCCAGCTACGCTCCGCCGCCGCGGATGATCGTGTTCGGCGCGATCGACTTCGCCGCCGCCCTGGCGCAGCAGGGATCGATCCTCGGCTACCGGGTCACCGTGTGCGACGCTCGTCCGGTGTTCGCCACGCGTTCGCGGTTTCCGACGGCCGACGACGTCGTCGTCGACTGGCCACACCGGTATCTCGCGGCCCAGGCGGAGGCCGGCACCATCGACCGGCACACGGTGATCTGCGTGCTCACCCACGATCCGAAGTTCGACGTCCCGGTGCTTGAGGTGGCATTGCGCCTGCCCCACGTCGGTTACGTGGGGGCGATGGGATCGCGCCGCACCCACGACGACCGGATGAACCGGCTCAAAGTGGCGGGGCTGACCGACGCCGAGCTGAGCCGGTTGTCCAGTCCCATCGGTCTGGACCTCGGCGCACGCACGCCCGAGGAGACCGCGGTCTCGATCGCCGCCGACATCATCGCCAAACGCTGGGGCGGCGGGGGTCGGCCGCTGGCCCAGATCGTCGGGCGAATCCACCACGACACGCAGGTAGAGGGCGAGTTCACGGCTAGTTCAGGGATTCCTTAATTCGCTATTGACGCCCATGTAAGGGCGGCCGACACTTAGGGCCCCATCGCTAAGTGAGGTGCGTCACATGCAGGTCCCCGGGCCCTTCGAATACGAACGTGCGACCAGCGTCGACCACGCCATCGGATTACTGGATCGGTTGGGGGAGGGGGCACGGATCGTCGCCGGCGGGCACAGCCTGCTGCCGATGATGAAGCTGCGCATCGCCAATCCCGAGTACCTCATCGACATCAACGACCTGGCGCTCGAGCTCGGATACGTGATCACCGATCCGACCCTGGTTCGCATCGGCGCCATGACCCGTCACCGCGAGATCCTGGAGTCGGACACCCTGGCCACCGTGTGCCCGATCTTCCGCGACGCCGAACGGGTGATCGCCGACCCCGTGGTCCGCAATCGCGGCACCCTCGGCGGCTCACTCTGCCAGGCGGATCCGGCCGAGGATCTGTCGACGGTGTGTACCGTGCTGGACGCGGTGTGCCTGGCCCGGGGGCCATCGGGTGAACGCGAGATCGCGATCGACGATTTCCTGGCCGGGCCCTACGAGACCACACTCGCGTCCAACGAGATGCTCGTCGAAGTACGAATTCCCTTGCGGCACAATATGTCCAGCGCTTACGCAAAGGTAGAACGCCGGGTCGGCGACTGGGCGGTCACTGCCGCCGGAGCGGCCATCACACTCGACGGTGACGCAATCGCGGCCACCCGCGTCGACCTGACGGCGGTGAACCCCGATCGGGCCGCATTGGCCGAGCTCTCGGCGGCTCTGATCGGACAGCCGGTCACCGAGGAGACCTTCGCCGAGGCGGGTCGGCGCGCCGCGCAAGCCTGCGATCCGGTGACCGATATCCGCGGCACCGCCGAATACAAGCGGCACCTGGCCGCCGAACTGACCATACGAACACTGCGCAGTGCCGCCGAACGGGTACGTGACAGCCCTGCACCAGAAAGGAGCTAGTGGCGATCGCCAGCGCGGCGAAGCCGGGCGCAGCGGGTCGCCACCAGAAAGGAGCAAGTCTATGCAGGTGAATATGACCGTCAACGGCGAACAGGTGACCGCCGACGTCGAACCCCGGATGCTGCTCGTGCATTTTCTGCGTGACCACCTGGGGCTCACCGGAACTCACTGGGGCTGCGACACCAGCAACTGCGGAACCTGCGTGGTCGACGTCGACGGCGTGCCGGTGAAGTCCTGCACGATGCTTGCGGTGATGGCCTCCGGCCACAGCGTGCGGACCGTTGAAGGACTTGCGGGCCCCGGCGTCAATGGCCAACTCGACCCGGTGCAGGAAGGGTTCATGCGCTGTCACGGGTTGCAATGCGGCTTCTGCACACCGGGAATGATGATCACCGCCCGCGCCCTGCTCGACCACGACCCGGAACCCGACGAGGAGACCATCCGGGAGGCGATCTCCGGACAGATCTGCCGGTGCACCGGATACACCACGATCGTGCGTTCCATTCAGTGGGCCGCGAAGAACTCCACCGTGAAGGCCGAGTCATGACCACCATCGAGTCTCGCCCACCCTCGCCAGAAGACACAGCCGACAACGATCAAAAGCCGTGCGGCCACGGCCGGATGCTACGCAAGGAAGATCCTCGATTCATCCGCGGCCGCGGCACCTACGTCGACGACGTCGCGCTGCCGGGCATGCTGCATCTGGCCATCTTGCGCTCGCCGTATGCGCACGCCCGCATCGTCAGCATCGATGTGACTGCGGCCCTTGCGCATCCGAAGGTCAAGGCGGTCGTCACGGGTGCCGACCTGGCCGAAAAGGGCCTGGCGTGGATGCCGACACTGTCGAACGACGTGCAGGCGGTGCTGGCCACCGACAAGGTGCGATTCCAGGGGCAGGAGGTGGCGTTCGTCGTCGCCGAGGACCGGTATTCGGCCCGCGACGCGCTGGAGTTGATCGACGTCGACTACGACCCGCTGGATCCCGTCATAGATGTCAGGCGTGCGCTCGATTCGTCGGCGCCGGTGATCCGTACCGACCTCGAGAACAAGACCGACAACCACATCTTCGACTGGGAGACCGGTGATGCGGCCGCCACCGAGGCGGCGTTCGCCAAGGCCGACGTGGTCGTCAAGCAGGAGTTGGTCTACCCCCGGGTGCACCCCGCCCCGATGGAAACCTGCGGCGCGGTCGCCGATTTGGACCCGGTCACCGGCAAGCTGACGCTGTGGACCACCTCGCAGGCGCCACACGCCCACCGCACCCTGTATGCGTTGGTCGCCGGGCTGCCCGAACACAAGATCCGGGTGATCTCACCCGACGTCGGTGGCGGCTTCGGCAACAAGGTGCCGATCTATCCCGGTTATGTCTGCGCGATCGTCGGCTCGCTGGTTCTGGGTAAGCCGGTCAAATGGATGGAGGACCGCAGCGAGAACCTGACGTCCACCAGCTTCGCGCGCGACTACATCATGGTCGGGGAGATCGCGGCCACCAAGGACGGCAAGATCCTGGCGGTCCGCTCGAACGTGTTGGCCGATCACGGCGCGTTCAACGGCCAGGCGGCGCCGACGAAATACCCGGCCGGGTTCTTCGGGGTATTCACCGGCAGCTACGACCTGGAAGCCGCTTACTCGCACGTGACCGGGGTGTACACCAACAAGGCGCCCGGCGGGGTGGCCTATGCGTGCTCGTTCCGGATCACCGAGGCGGTCTATCTGGTGGAGCGACTGGTGGACTGCCTGGCCTTCGAGCTGAAGATGGACCCGGCCGAGCTGCGCCTGCGAAACCTGCTGAAACCGGAGCAGTTTCCGTACACCACCAAGACCGGGTGGGTGTACGACTCGGGCGACTATGAGACCACCATGCGCAAAGCCATGGACATGATCGGCTACGACGCATTGCGCGCCGAACAGATCCAGCGTCGGGCGCGCGGCGAGCTGATGGGCATCGGGATGTCCTTCTTCACCGAGGCCGTCGGCGCCGGCCCGCGTAAGGACATGGATATCCTCGGCCTCGGGATGGCCGACGGATGTGAGCTGCGCGTGCATCCAACCGGCAAAGCCGTTGTGCGGCTTTCGGTTCAGACCCAGGGCCAGGGCCACGAGACGACCTTCGCCCAGATCGTCGCCGAAGAGCTCGGTATCCCGCCCGACGACATCGACGTCGTGCACGGCGACACCGATCAGACGCCCTTCGGGCTGGGCACCTACGGCAGCCGGTCGACGCCTGTCTCGGGCGCGGCCGCGGCGATGGTCGCCCGCAAAGTCCGTGACAAGGCGAAGATCATCGCCTCGGGCATGCTCGAGGTGTCGGTCGCCGACCTGGAGTGGGAGAAGGGCTCTTTCCATGTCAAGGGCGACCCGTCGGCGTCGGTGACGATCGCCGACATCGCCATGCGCGCCCATGGGGCCGGCGACTTGCCCGAGGGCATCGAGGGCGGCCTGGACGCCGAAGTCTGCTACAACCCATCGAACCTGACCTACCCGTACGGTGCGTACTTCTGTGTGGTGGACGTCGATCCGGGCACCGCGGTGGTCAAGGTGCGGCGCTTCCTGGCCGTTGATGACTGCGGAACCCGCATCAACCCGATGATCATCGAGGGGCAGGTGCACGGCGGCATCGTCGACGGCATCGGGATGGCGTTGATGGAGATGATCGCCTTTGACTCCGAAGGCAACTGCCTGGGCGGGTCTCTGATGGACTACCTGATCCCGACCGCGGTCGAGGTGCCGCATCTGGAAACCGGACACACCGTGACGCCGTCGCCGCACCACCCGATCGGCGCGAAGGGCATCGGCGAATCGGCCACCGTCGGATCGCCGCCTGCCGTGGTGAACGCGGTGGTAGATGCTCTGGCGCCGTTCGGGGTTCGGCACGCCGATATGCCGCTGACACCGTCGCGGGTCTGGGAGGCCATGCAGGGTAGAGCTAGGCCCCCGATCTAATGGAGCTCTAAATGACGATCAGTGAGCGAGCGCAGCAGCTGGTGGCGGCACGGACACCGTTTGTGCACGCGACCGTGGTGCGGGCCCAGCCACCCACCTCGGCGTATCCAGGGGATGAGGCAATTCTGCTGGCGGACGGCACAATTGAGGGTTTCGTCGGCGGCCAGTGCGCGCAGAACTCCGTCCGCAAAGCTGCGCTGGGCGTGCTGCAAGCCGGCGAAAGTGTGTTGCTGCGGGTGCTTCCCGACGGCGACGTGCACTTTCCCGAGGCCTCCGGCGCCTGCGTGGTCGTCAACCCCTGCCTGTCCGGCGGATCGCTGGAGATATTCCTGACACCGCAGCTGCCGCCCCCGTTGATCCGGATCTACGGCGCCACCCCGATCGCCGACGCGCTGACCCAATTGTGTGGCGTGCTGGGGTACGACGCGCGACGCGGTACCGAGATGACCGACGCCACCGCCGTGGTAATCGCCAGCCATGGCGGGCCGGAAGCCGAGATCATCCGCGCCGCAATGGACAGCGGTGTCGCATATATCGGCCTGGTCGCCAGCAAGGTGCGCGGTACCTCCGTCCTGAACTCTCTCGATCTCTCCGACGACGAGCGGGCCCGGGTGCATACCCCGGTCGGGTTGGCCATCGGTGCCAAGACTCCGGCGGAGATCGCGGTTTCCATTGCGGCCGAACTTATCGCCGGTATCCGTGTCGGCAGCCTGAGCCGGCCTGTGCCGCTCAAGGGCGGCCCGGTCGAGGCGGTCGACCCGGTCTGCGGCATGACGGTGCCGATCGGATCCGCCACCGAGCACCTGCAGCTGGCCGGCATGGACTACTGGTTCTGCGGTCCGGGATGCCGCACGGCGTTTGCCAGCCGGCCAGTCGGCCGATGAATATGCCGCCGGTCACCGGTGTCGTGCTCGCGGCTGGCAGTTCCCGCCGACTGGGCACGCCCAAACAGGTTCTGCCATACGGTTATACAACTCTGCTCGGCGCGACCCTGGAGGTGGCCCGCAGCGCCGGGTTCGACCAGCTCATCGTCACCCTGGGCGGCGCCGCCCAAGCAGTGCGTGATGCCGTGTCACTGGACGGGGCCGACGTGGTGGCCCTGGACAACTTGGACGATGCCGGAACAGGGTGCTCGGCATCGCTGCGCGTCGCATTGGGACGGGTCGATCCGCAGATCGCCGGAATAGTGTTGATGCTCGGCGACCAGCCGCTCGTGCGGCCCGCCACGCTACGGCAGCTGATCACCCAAGGGCCCGCCGGCCCCGTGATGGTGTGCCGCTACGCGGACGGCATCGGGCATCCGTTCTGGTTGAGCCGCGCCGTGTTCGGCGAGCTGTCACAACTGCACGGCGACAAGGGGGTCTGGAAGCTGGTGCACTCGGGCCGGTATCCGGTGCGCGAACTCGAGGTGGACGGCCCGGTCCCGCTCGACGTGGACACCTGGGAGGACTACCGGCGCCTACTGGAATCGGTGCCCACATGATGTGCCCATCTTTTTTTGAAAGCCCAGACGACGTGATCAGCCGATTCGACGCGCAGGGCTACCTGCTCGATACCGGGACCGCGTCGGCGATCTATCTGGCGGTGACGCTGGGCAGGCCGCTGCTGCTGGAGGGTGAGCCCGGAGTCGGCAAGACGACAGCAGCCAAAACCCTTGCAGCGGTGCTCGGTACCCCACTGGTCCGGCTGCAATGCTATGAGGGGTTGACCGCGAACGAGGCGCTCTACGACTGGAATTACCAACGCCAGCTGCTATCCATCCGGCTGGCCGAGGCGCGTGGTATGAGCCTCGAAGAGGCCGATCTCTACACCGAAACCTACCTGGTGGATCGGCCCATCCTGCAGTGCGTGCGCCATCGCGGGCCGACACCACCGGTGTTGCTGATCGACGAAATAGACCGCGCCGACGACGAATTCGAAGCGTTGCTGCTGGAGTTCCTCGGCGAATCCGCGGTCACGGTCCCCGAGCTGGGTACTTTTGTCGCGCAGCGCCCGCCGATCGCGGTGTTGACCTCCAACCGCAGCCGCGACTTGCATGATGCACTGCGCCGCCGCTGCCTCTACCACTGGATTGACTACCCTGAGGCGTCCCGGGCCGCCGCGATTGTCCGCCGGACGGTGCCGGGCGCGACCGCACCGCTGATCGAGCATGCCACCCAATTCGTCAGCAGCGCACGCGATCTCGACCTAGACAAGCAGCCCGGCGTGGCCGAGACGATCGACTGGGTCGCCGCCCTGGTGTCGCTTGGCGTCGCAGATCTGGTCGACCCGGCCGCACTGGTCAGCCTGGGGGCGCTGGCCAAGACGCCCGACGACCGTACGCTGATTCACGACGCGTACAACGCTTTTACTGAGTGCAGCCTTACATGAGAGGACCCGCAGGATGAAGATCGCCAACCAGTTCACCGTCAGCGCGCCCATCGAGCAGGCCTGGGACGTGCTGTGCGACCTGGAGCAGGTGATCCCGCTGATGCCGGGGGCACAGCTGACCGGCCACGAGGGAGACCACTACCTCGGCAAGGTCAAGGTCAAGGTGGGGCCGGTCACCAGCGAGTTCAGCGGCAAGGTGCGTTTCGTCGAGCAGGACCGCGACCAGCACCGCGCGGTCATCGATGCCAAGGGCAAGGAAACGCGGGGCACCGGCAACGCGGCCGCGACGGTCACCGCCCAGCTGCGCGCGGACGGGGACCGCACCAGTGTCACCGTCGACACCGATCTGAAGATCGTCGGCAAGCTGGCCCAGTTCGGCGGCGGCATGCTGCAGCAGGTGTCGGAGAAGTTGCTGGGGCAGTTCGTGGAGTCGCTCGAAGCCGAATTGGCGGCCAAGAGCGGACAAGTCCCAGCGGCCCCAACGGGGGCCACCGAGCCCGGGCGTGTCACCGAACCTCGCCCGGCCGCTGCCGAGCCCGAACCCATCGACCTGCTGGAGCTGGCCGGTGGTGACCAGCTCAAGAAGTACGGTGCGGTGGCGCTGGCGGTGCTCGCCGTGCTGGTGCTGATCTGGGTGCTGCGCAAAAGACGTTAGCGGCTCGTGAGTACTCCCTTGCTATTGCGGGGCGTCGATCTGGCGGCGTTCGCGGCGGCCCTGGTGGCGCGCCTGCGCGGCGTGGGAGTACTGGTGTCCGCCGACGGTCAGGCCAGTTTCGTACAGGCGCTTCGACAGCTGGCGCCACACACCACGTCGGCGCTGTATTGGGCGGCCAGGCTGACGCTGGTCAACCGGATGGAGGATCTCGGCGCCTTCGACGCGCTGTTCGCAGCGGTGTTCGGTGCCACCGAACCCGACGCCGCGAGGAATTCCGATGCGTCCCTTCCCCTTCCGGGCCCCAAGACACCCGCGGTCGGCACGGTGCAGCGAGCCGGCGGCCGATCCGGCGTCGCCCAAGCGCTGCCCTGGGCCACCCGGATCACCACCGGTGAGGACGACGGTGCGGGCTCGCGCGTCTTGGTGCCAGACGTCCTGCCCAGCCGCATAGCCGCACGTGCCGACGAACCGTTCGACCGCTTCGATCCCGAGGATCTTCGTCTGCTCGGCTCCTGGCTGGAGGCGACCGTAGCCCGCTGGCCGCAGCGCCGCAGCTTGCGGTTCGAGCCCAGCGCCGGCGGTAAGAGGATCGACCTGCGCGCGACGATGAACGCATCGCGTAAGACCGCCTGGGAATCGGTGGTGTTGGCTCGGACGCGGCCCCGCCGCAGGCCCCGGCGGGTCGTCCTGGCCTGCGACGTGAGCCGCTCGATGCAGCCTTACGCCGCGATCTATCTGCATTTGATGCGGGCCGCGGTGCTGCGCCGGGCCGGGATCCGCCCCGAGGTCTTCGCGTTCTCGACATCGCTGACCCGGCTCACCTCGGTGCTGTCGCACCGCTCGGCCGAGGTGGCGCTACAGCGAGCCAACGTAAAAGTCACCGACCGGTACGGCGGCACGTTCATCGGTCGCAGTGTCGGTGCTCTACTGGCCCCGCCGCACGGCAATGCGCTGCGCGGCGCGGTGGTGATCATCGCCTCCGACGGCTGGGACAGCGATCCCCCTGACGTGCTCGCGCACGCAATGGACCGGCTGCGTCGCCGCGCGGCAATGCTGGTGTGGCTCAATCCGCGTGCGGCGCATAGCGAATTCCAGCCGCTGGCCGGTTCCATGGCTGCGGCCCTGCCCTATTGCGACCTGTTTTTGCCGGCGCACTCGCTGACCGGACTGCACCAATTGCTGCTGGCCTTGACCAACACTCGATAGGGCAGGATCGGCAGGTATGGATCAGCTATGGGTCAACCGGGCGGCCACTTCTGAAACCGCTGTCACGCAACGACACCTCAAACGGTTGTGGGGGTTGCCCGGGACCCAGCTTGCAGTGGTGGCTTGGCCGGCGACGCGGCGGGATCGGTGGTTCGGCACCTGGCACTACTGGTGGCAGGCGCATCTGCTGGATTGCCTGGTCGATGCCCAACTGCGCGATCCGCAGCCGGAAAGGCGTACCAAGATCAACCGGCAAGCCCGCACGCACCGGCTGCGCAACAACTTCTCGTGGATCAACAACTATTACGACGACATGGCCTGGCTGGCACTCGCGCTGGAACGCGCCGCCCGGATAGCCGGCGTGCAGCGCCGGCGCGCATTGCCCAAGCTCGCCGACCAGTTCGTCAAAGCATGGGTGCCCGAGGACGGCGGCGGCATCCCGTGGCGCAAGCAAGACCAGTTCTTCAACGTCCCGGCCAACGGCCCGGCGGGGATCTTCCTCGCCCGCTACCCGGACAGCTATGGGGACCGGCTGAAGCGGGCCGAGCAGATGTCCGATTGGATCGACCGCACGTTGATCGACCCGGAGACGCACCTGGTGTTCGACGGCATCAAAGCCGGCTCCCTCGTCCGTGCGCAGTACACCTACTGCCAGGGCGTGGTGCTCGGGCTGGAAACCGAGCTGGCGGCCCGCACCGGCGGGGTGGTCAGGGCCAGGCACGCCGCGCGGGTCCATCGCCTGGTCGCGGCCGTGCACGAACACATGGCCCCGGCGGGCGTGCTGCACGGTGCCGGCGGTGGCGACGGCGGCCTGTTCTCCGGTATCACCGCCCGGTATCTCGCGCTGGTCGCGACCACGCTGCCGGGGGACTCGGCCGACGACGCGGTGGCCCGCGATACCGCCCGCACGATAGTGCTGGCCAGCGCGAAATCGGCGTGGGACTACCGGCAAACGGTGAACGGTCTGCCGCTGTTCGGCCCGTTTTGGGACCGCGACGCGGAGCTGCCCACCGCGGGCGTCGCACCGGCGCAGTTCGTCGAGGGCGCGGTGAACAGTTCTGAGGTTGCCGAACGGGATCTGTCGGTGCAGCTGTCGGGATGGATGCTGATGGAGGCCGCATGTACCGTCACCGCCGTGACAGCAGGTGACGCCGGCGATCGGCCGCCGGCATGACAGAACCCGGCGGCTGGATTCCTGACGAGGCAACGCTGGCCGAAGCCAACCTCACCCGCTTTATGGCCTGGCTCGACGAGACCGGACGCGGCCACTACGGCGACTACCACCAACTCCTGCGCAAGTCGGTCGACGACATCGAATGGTTCTGGGACGCCGTCTGGAACTACTTCGGCATCCAGGTCACCAGCCGGCCCCGCGCGGTGCTGGGCAACAGGTCCATGCCGGGCGCCGAGTGGTTTCCCGGCGCCACGCTGAACTACGCCACCGAGGTGTTTCGGCACGCCACCGAGGCGCGCCCCGCCCTGATCGTCGTCGGCGAAGACGGCTCGACCCAGTGGTCGTGGGCACGCCTGGAGCGGGAGACCGCGGCGTTCGCGGCGTACCTGCTCAGCCTCGGGGTAAAACCCGGCGATCGCGTGGTGGGGTATCTGCCCAATGTCGCCGAGGCCGTCGTCGCCGCGCTGGCCGCCGCCAGCGTGGGCGCGGTCTGGGCGGTGTGCAATCAGGACATGGCCGTCGACGGCGTGATCGCGCGGCTGGGCCAGGTGGAGCCCACCGTGCTGGTGGCCAGCGACGGATCGGTGTACGGCGGCAAGCGCATTGACCGGCGCGCAGAGCTGGCCGCGATCCGGCGTGCGATGCCCACGCTGCGGGCCACCGTGGTGGTGCCCCGGCTTGGCCTCAGTCTCGACGGCGATGCCGTCCCGTGGGCGGCGGCGGTCCAGGCGGATGCCGCCTTCGATATTGGGCGGGACATCGTTGCGGTCCCGTTCGCCCACCCGCTCTGGGTGATGTTCTCGTCCGGAACCACCGGGGAGCCCAAAGGCATCGTGCATGGTCACGGCGGTGTGGTGCTCGAGCACCTGAAGTACCTGAGTCTGCAACTGGACCTGCATCCCGGCGACCGCTTGCTGTGGTACTCCTCCACCAGCTGGGCAATGTGGAACATCTCGTTGTCCGGGCTGCTGGTCGATTCCACGCTCGTGCTTTATGACGGCAGCCCAACGTATTTGACGACCGATGGCCTGTGGCGGGTGGCCGCCGAGGCCGGTGTCACGGTGCTCGGCGCCGGGGCCGGCTACCTGTTGGCGTGCGCCAAAGAGGAGCTGAAGCCGGGCGCGTCGTACCCGCTGGACACGCTGCGCGCCGTGGGTTCCACCGGTTCACCGCTGCCGGCCTCCGGATTCCGCTGGGTGCAAGAGGGGCTCGGCCGGTCGGTTCCGGTGATCTCGATGAGTGGCGGCACCGACGTTTGCACGGCCTTCATCGGTGGTTGTCCGATCTTGCCGGTGGTGGCCGGCGAGTTGTCGTGCATCTGCCTGGGCGCGGCTATCGAATCCTGGTCCGGCCCGGGGCATCCGGTCATCGGTGAAGAGGGTGAACTGGTGTTGACCAAGCCGATGCCCTCGATGCCGGTGTTCTTCTGGAACGACGACGACGGCAGTCGTTACCGCGCCGCTTACTTCGACAAGTATCCGGGGGTGTGGTGTCACGGAGACTGGATCACTATTACCGACGGGGGATCGGTTGTGGTGCATGGCCGTTCGGACGCCACCCTCAACCGGCTGGGTGTCCGGATGGGCAGCGCTGAGATCTACACCGCGGTCGAGCACCTGCCCGAGGTGCACGACTGCCTGGTGATCGGTGTCGAGCAGTACGACGGCGGCTACTGGATGCCGCTGTTCGTGTACTTGGCGGACGGGCTCGAACTCGACGACGAGCTGCGGTCGAAAATCGTGGCGGCTATCCGTCAGCATGCGTCGCCGAGGCACGTGCCCGACGACATCCTGGCGGTTCCGGGCATACCGCGCACACTGACCGGCAAGCGATTGGAAATCCCGATCAAGCGCATCCTGCTCGGGGCGGCGCCGGGCGAGGCCGTGCAGCAGAGTTCGATCGACAGGCCAGAACTGCTAGACGCTTTCGTTGCGTACCGCAGAAGCCGGGTCTCCTGAGTCCGGCTCTCGGTCAGGCTCCTTCGGCGCGCGCCGCCGTCCCTGGTAACCCCGCCAGGCCGCGATGAACGCCGGCATCAGCGATATGACCAGGATGGCCAGGATGATCTTTTCCAGGTTGTGGTGGACGAACGGCACGGTGCCCAGGAAGTAGCCCGCCAGTGTGGCGCCGCCGCCCCAGGCGATGCCGCCGACGATGTCGAACCCGAGGAACAGCGGATAGCGCATGTACGAGACCCCGGCGATCACCGGGACGAACGTCCGCACGAACGGCGCGAACCGAGCCAGGATGACCGCCCAGGGCCCGTATTTCTCGAAAAACGCGTGAGACTCGGTCACGTAATGCTTCTTGAAGAACCGGGAATCTTCCTTGTTGAACAACGCCGGCCCGATCCGCCGCCCGATGAAATACCCGGTTTGATCGCCCAGCACCGCCACTAGAGCGACGCAGGGTGCCAGCACCCAGATGCTCACCGGCGGGTGCGGGTGCGCGGCCAGCAGCCCGCCGGTGAACAGCAGCGACTCGCCGGGCAGCAGGGGAAACAGCAGCCCGGTCTCGATGAAGACGATGACCAGGATCCCAGGAAGCACCGCGGACCCGAAAACACCGTCGGCGCCCAACCAATACATCGGGTCGAGAATGTCGGGCATGGCCGTCACGGCGGTGCTCACGATCTCTCAACATACCGGCGAAAGCACGCGGCGCGTAAAAACCTGGAGAAACATCGCAAAAACGCCGCCAACTGGCCCTCAACCGCGAATCCGTGGTTGGGTAGACCCAGCCGTCAGGAGGAATCTCATGCCGATCGCGACCCCCGAGGTTTACGCCGAGATGCTCCGACGCGCCAAGGAGAACTCCTACGCCTTCCCGGCCATCAACTGCACCTCATCGGAGACGGTCAACGCGGCCATCAAGGGCTTCGCCGATGCGGGCAGCGACGGCATCATCCAGTTCTCCACCGGTGGTGCGGAGTTCGCCTCCGGCCTCGGAGTCAAAGACATGGTGACCGGCGCCGTAGCGCTGGCCGAGTTCACGCACATCATCGCCGCCAAATATCCCGTCAATGTCGCGCTGCACACCGACCACTGCCCCAAGGACAAACTAGACAGCTACGTGCGGCCGCTGCTGGCGATCTCGGCCGAGCGTGTGAGCGCGGGCGGCGATCCTTTGTTGCAGTCCCACATGTGGGACGGCTCGGCCGTGCCGATCGATGAGAACCTGGTCATCGCGCAGGAACTGCTCAAAGAGGCCGCGGCCGCCAAGATCATCCTCGAGATCGAGATCGGCGTGGTGGGCGGCGAAGAGGACGGCGTCGCCAACGAGATCAACGACAAGCTTTACACCACGCCCGACGACTTCGAGAAGACCATCGACGCGCTGGGCCACGGCGAGCACGGCCAGTACCTGCTGGCCGCGACCTTCGGCAACGTCCATGGCGTCTACAAGCCCGGCAACGTCAAGCTACGTCCCGACATCCTGGCTCTGGGGCAGCAGGTGGCGGCGTCCAAGCTGGGACTGTCCGGGGACGCCAAGCCGTTCGACTTCGTCTTCCACGGCGGTTCCGGTTCGCTGAAATCGGAGATCGAGGAGGCGCTGCGCTACGGCGTGGTGAAGATGAACGTCGACACCGACACCCAGTACGCGTTCACCCGCCCTATCGCCGGGCATATGTTCACCAACTACGACGGCGTGCTCAAAGTCGACGGCGAAGTGGGCCTCAAGAAGGTCTACGACCCGCGCGGCTACCTCAAGAAGGCCGAAGCCTCGATGACCGAGCGGGTTGTGGAGGCCTGCAACGACCTGCACTGCGCCGGGAAGTCACTCAGCCAGATCTGATTGCCCGCCTCGCCCCCTCGCCGCTGCGCGGCTGGGGGTTCCCCCACCTCGCCCCGCTACGCGGGCCGATCGTCACCGGGCAGCGGCTAGCCGCTCGGGGACTGGCAGATCTTCCACTGATCGTCGCGATATTGCAGGTCCAGGCTGCGCGTCGAACGGACCTGCGGGTCGTAAGCCATGAACGTGGTGACGTTCGCCTCGGCGTGCTGGCCGTTGACCACCACCTGATCGATGCTGGCGATCACCGGATACTGCCTGGCCGCTGAGACCCGGCGATAGGTTTCCTCCCACGCGTGCTCGTTGTAATCCGCATAGCCGTCGCGGGTGGTGCCACAGGTGATGGTGCGCAGCGTCGTCAGGTCGCCCCGCTGTATCGCGACGTCGAAACTTTGGATGGTGTGCCGAACCTGGTCTTCCTGTGAGACTTTCGTGTGTTTACCGCGGGTCAGCAGCACCGTGCCCAGGATCGCGATCGCCGCTAACGCCAACACGATCACGACCAGTGCCAGCACCCAGCCCCAGTTGAATTGGTTGGACGTTCGCAGCTTTGCCCCTAGTCGGGGTGGGATCGATTGGGGCACAGCCGGTTTTGGAGGTAACCCGAGCTGCGCTGTCGGGCCGTCCGGTCCCGGTGGCGTTGTGAAGACCTCGGTGGCCGGCTCCGGGGTGGTGGCGATAACCGCAGTCTCTTTCGCGTCGAAGCCGGGCGCTGTGAAGCGGCGTTCGCGCTGCTGATTTTCCGGGGTTTCCTGGGGATCATCGGGATCACTGTCCGGACCGGGTTTGTTGATCACCACGGTCTCGGTCTCCGAGTCGCTGGGTATCAGAGGGTAGCCCTCGGTGGCGTCTTCGCCGGATACTTCGCCGGTTTCAAAGGACCACTCGTCGCTGGGCTCGCTCCGAGATTCGCGTGGATCCACTGCTGCTGTCCTCCTACGAGTGGGGTAGCTGGAGAGCTTAGCGACCCATCCCGCGGGTTGGGGTGATGGTCGAGGCGCGGTATCTCGGCGAGATGAGGGAACTGCACAATAGAAGCCATGACGCCGATGGGAGATCTTCTGGGACCCGATCCGATCCTGCTGCCCAGCGATACCGATGCCGAGGCGGAACTGCTCGCCGGCGAGAACCCGGGCATCGTCGCCGCCGCGCATCCGTCGGCGTCGGTGGCCTGGGCAGCGCTTGCCGAAGAGGCGCTGACCGACGACAAGGCCATCACGGCGTACGCCTACGCCCGGACGGGTTATCACCGCGGCCTGGACAAGTTGCGGCGAAACGGCTGGAAGGGCTTCGGCCCGGTGCCGTATTCGCACGAGCCGAACCGGGGCTTCCTGCGTTGTGTGGCGGCGCTGGCGCGGGCCGCGGACACCATCGGCGAAACCGACGAGTACCTGCGCTGCCTGGATCTGCTCGACGATTGCGACCCCGCGGCGCGCAAAGAGCTCGGGCTTTAAAAGGTATCCGAACAACCGGTGTCGCCCGGGGAGTCGATCTGGACGGTGGCGTGGTCCAGCCCGCGAGCCGACAGCACCGCACGGGCGTCGTGAAGGACTCGGGCGGAGTCACCCGAGCTGGTCAGGTGAGCGGTGCACATGTCTTTGCCGGGCGACAGTGTCCATACATGCAGGTCGTGCACCTCGGTCACACCGTCGACGGCACCCAGCGCGCGGCGCAGCTTGTCCACGTCGATGTGGGTCGGCGACGATTCGGAAAGGATGCGCAACGCGTCGCGGGCCAGCAAGATAGCCCGCGGCAGCACCCAGAGCGCGACCAACACGGCCACCACCACGTCGGCGTACGGCCAGTGCGTTGTCACGGTGATCACACCGGCGATGAGCACGCCCACGCTGCCGACGGTGTCGGCGATCACCTCCATGTAGGCGCCCTTGACCGCCAGGCTCCCCGTCGAGTGTGAGCGCAGCAGCAGCGCCACGACGAAGTTGGCGGCCAGGCCGGCCAGTGCAACCACGATCATGGGCACGCCCGGGATCGACGGGGCTTCCTTTAGCCGCTGGATCGCTTCCCGGAGAATGAACAGGGCGACCCCGATCAGCAGCCCGGCGTTGGCGACCGCGGTGAACACCTCGGCGCGATGCCAGCCGTAGGTGCGTGCGGGCGACGAGCTGCCGCGCCGGGCCAGCGTCACGGCGGCAAGCCCCATGAACACGGCGACGACGTCGGTCAGCATGTGCCCGGCATCGGCCAGCAGCGCCATCGAGTTGATCAGCAACGAGGTGGTCAATTCCACGACAAAGAAGGCCGCCAGAATCGCTGCGGCCATCATCATGCGGGGGATCATCCGAGACGCGTCAGCCTCGGCAGGGGTGTGATTGTGGCCGGCTCCCATGGGGTGAAATATATGCATGCTGACGCATATATAGCAAGCGTTAGAACCGGCGGCTCCAGAAGCGGGTCAGCGCGTCGCCCGCGGCCGCCAGCGGGTGCGGCACACCGGAGAAATCGAACAACCAGTACACGATTCCGAAGAACCACTGGTTGAGCACAGGCGCCAAGAGCAGGAACAGCAGGATAAAAAAGCCGAATTGCTTGGCCGGTGCCACCGCACGCTGCGTCTCGGGACTCAAATGCGGTTCCAGGGCGTCGTATCCGTCCAGACCCGGGATGGGCAGCAGGTTCAGCAACAATGCGGTGAGCTGAAGGAATCCCAGGAACGCCATCCCGGCCCACAGCACCGCGTGGGCCGGGTCGTAAAACAATCGGGTCAGCGCCAGCAGCAGCACCGCCAGCAGGAGGTTGGCCGCTGGACCCGCCAGGCTGACCAGCGTGCGGCGGGTAGGCGTCATGAACCAGGTCCGCAGATACACCGCGGCACCGGGCAGGCCGATCCCGCCCAGCGCGATGATCACCATCGGCAGAAGGAGTGAGAGTGCGGGATGGCTGTAGCGCCGCGGATCCAGGGTCAGATACCCGCGCACGGCGGCGTCGTGGTCGCCGAATCGCCAGGCGGTCACCGCGTGCCCGAATTCATGCAGGCACAGCGAGACCAGCCAGCCGGCGATCACGAAAATGAACACTCCGGCATAAGACAGCGGCCGTACCCTCGCCCCGGCCAGCCAGGCCAGCACGGCCCCGATCGCCGTCAATCCCACCAGGGCCAAGAAGATGGGGCTGGGTCGCACCGATTCGTGCCGGGCGGGAAAGTTCACCGGTCGAAACTATCGGACCAGCAGCCAGCCTTCGACGTTGCGGTAGAACGTCGATCGGCGAGCCGTGCGGGGCGCGGGGACACCGTCACGCACCACGGCGACACCGGTGCTGCCCAGCTGGGCCGCGCGCCCAGGAACCCACCGGCACCGGATCGTGCGTGCCCCGCTTTTCACCGACGCCCGCAGGCCGGGCATGGCCAGCGTCGGCTCGATGTAGACGGCGGCGGCGTCGCCGTCGAACAACGTGGTGTCGTCGACGACCGCCTCACCGCGGATGAGCGGCCTGTCGTCGGCGGGCAGCCAGCCGGCCCGGCCCACGACCACCGACGCGGTCTCGTCGCGGATCAGGTTCACCCGCTGCGCGGAACCGCGCCGGGCGCGCCGCGCCGCCCCGAGTCCGGCAGGCAGGCGGTAGACCCGGGTCGCCCGGGTGCGGCGGCGCGGCACGTAAGCCACCTCGATGTCGAGCCGGTCGGCACGCAGCAGCCGGCTCAGCACGGTGGCCAGGTCGGCGTCGGCGCCCAGCACCACCAGCCGTCGGTAAGGGCCTATCGCGGCATCGACAGCGGCCTCACCGTCGACGCGGTGAGCGGGCAAGCCCCGCAACGGCCCGGGGGTGCGCCCACCGCCGAACAACAGCACCGCGGTCCCGGGGCTGTCTTGGGTCGTGTTCCTGCCCCCCTTTATCGGCTTTGTCATGCTTTCCTCGCAACCTCCTGGGATAGGGTGGGTCACCGGCTGGACCACAATAAGCAGGCTTAAACAGGCGGGATTAGGTGGGAGCAAGTCATGCCGGCAATCGTCCTCATCGGCGCCCAGTGGGGCGACGAGGGCAAAGGTAAGGCCACTGACCTGCTCGGTGGGCGCGTGCAGTGGGTGGTGCGCTACCAGGGCGGCAACAACGCCGGGCACACCGTCGTCTTGCCCACGGGCGAAAACTTCGCGCTGCATCTGATCCCGTCGGGGGTGCTGACGCCTGGCGTCACCAACGTCATCGGCAACGGTGTGGTGGTCGACCCCGGGGTGCTGCTCAGCGAACTGCAAGGCCTTCAAGACCGCGGCGTCGACACCTCCAAGCTGCTGATCTCCGCCGACGCGCACCTGCTGTTGCCCTACCACGTCGCCATCGACAAGGTCACCGAGCGCTACATGGGCAACAAGAAGATCGGCACCACCGGCCGCGGCATCGGGCCGTGCTACCAGGACAAGATCGCCCGCATGGGCATCCGCGTTGCCGACGTGCTCGACCCGAAGGCGCTGACCCATAAGGTCGAGGCCGCGCTGGAGCTGAAAAACCAGATACTGGTCAAGATCTACAACCGCAAGGCGCTGGATCCGCACCAGGTGGTCGAGGCCCTGCTGGAACAGGCCGACGGTTTCCGGCACCGCATCGCCGATACCCGGCTGCTGCTCAACAATGCGCTGGAGGCCGGCGAGACGGTGTTGCTGGAAGGCTCGCAGGGCACCCTGCTCGACGTCGACCATGGCACCTATCCCTATGTGACGTCATCGAATCCGACGGCGGGCGGCGCGGCCGTCGGCTCCGGGATCGGCCCGACCCGCATTACCACCGTGCTGGGAATCCTCAAGGCCTACACCACCCGGGTGGGTTCCGGCCCGTTCCCCACCGAGCTGTTCGACGAGAACGGCGAATACCTGTCCAAGACCGGTGGCGAATTCGGTGTCACCACCGGACGGCGCCGGCGCTGCGGATGGTTCGACGCCGTCATCGCCCGCTATGCCGCCCGGGTCAACGGCATCACCGACTACTTCCTGACCAAGCTCGACGTGCTTTCCAGCCTGGAAACGGTGCCGGTATGCGTCGGCTATCGGATCGACGGGGCGCGCACCCACGATATGCCGATGACCCAAAGCGATCTCGCCCGTGCCGAACCGATTTACGAGGAGCTGCCGGGCTGGTGGGAGGACATCTCGGGAGCGCGGGAATTCGATGACTTGCCCGCCAAAGCGCGTGACTACGTGCTGCGACTGGAAGAGCTTGCCGGAGCACATGTTTCGTGCATCGGTGTCGGTCCTGGGCGGGAACAGACGATCGTGCGCCGCGACGTCCTGCAAGGCCACCCGTGACTGATTCCGAGCCGAATCCCAAAGATCTCGACCCCGAATACGAGCATCACGGCGGCTTTCCGGAATACGGCCCGGCCAGCCCCGGCCCGGGATTCGGCCGGTTCGTTGCGGCCATGCGCCAGCTGCAGGACCTTGCCATGTCCGCCGACCCGGGCCAAGACGCTCAGGACGTCTGGGACGGAGCGGCCGACCGCGCCGCTGACCTGGTGAAGGTGCTCGCCCCGTTCCAGGCCGATGAGGGCAAGGCGCCGGCGGGGCGGACGCCCGACCTGCCCGGCATGGGCAGCCTGCTGCTACCGCCCTGGACGTTGACGCGGTACGCCCCCGATGGTGTCGAGATGACCGGATATTTCAGCCGGTTTCACGTTGGCGGTAACCACGCGGTGCATGGCGGTGTGCTGCCACTGCTGTTTGACCACATCTTCGGGATGATTTCGCACGCTGCCGGACGGCCGATCAGCCGGACAGCCTTCCTGCATGTCGACTATCGCAAAGTCACCCCGATCGATACGCCGTTGGTGGTGCATGGTCGTGTCACCAGGACCGAAGGCCGCAAGGCGTTTGTGGCCGCGGAATTGGTCGACGGCGACGACACCGTGTTGGCCGAAGGCAACGGCCTGATGGTGCGGCTGCTTCCCGGCCAGCCCTAGGGCGCTCGCCGCGGACCTATCCTTGAGCGGTGACTGACTGCGTGACCGAAGGACCAGACGACAAGACGACCGCGATCGCCGTGCCCCCGCAAGTCCGGGATGCCGAAGCCGACGTCTGGCCACGGGTGATGCTGTTGGGTTCCGGCGAGCTCAGCCGGGAGCTGGCGATCGCCCTGCGCCACCTCGGCGCGACGGTCATCTCTGTCGACGAGTATGCGGATGCGCCTGCGCACGGGGTAGCCGATCAGTCGCTGGTAATCCCGATGACCGACGCCGACGAGCTGTCAAAGGTCGTCGAGCGGCTGCACCCAGATTTCGTCGTGACCGCCACCGACGCCGTCGCTGTCGATGCCCTCGATGCGCTGGCCGCCGGCGCCACCGAACTGGTGCCCAGCGCCCGCACCGTCCGGCTCACCGCCGACCGAGAGGGCCTGCGCCGGCTGGCTGCCGACGAGTTGGGGTTGCCCACCGCGCCGTTCTGGTTCGTCGGATCGGTCGGCGAACTCGAGGCGGTGGCCGCCCACGCCGGGTTCCCATTGCTGGTGAAGCCGGTGGCCGAGGCGGCCGGGCGGGGACGCTCGGTGATGACGGGGCCTGACGACGTCGGGCCCGCCTGGCAGCGGGCGGTCGCAGGGGCAGAGCACCCCCGCGTGCTGGCCGAAGCGGTGGTTGAGGTCGAGCTTTACGTCACCCTGCTCGTGGTACGAAGCGATGGCCCCCACGGACCGGTCGTGGAATTCTGCTCGCCTATCGGTCATCGCGGTGCCGACGCTGACGTGCTGGAATCCTGGCAACCCCAGAAGATGAGCCCGGCCGCGATGGACGCGGCCAGGTCGATCGCCGCACGAATCGTCAAGGCGCTCGGCGGGCGCGGCGTCTTCGGTGTCGAATTGATGATCAACGGCGACGAGGTGTACTTCGACGACGTCACCCCGCGCCCGCACGGGAGTGCGTGGGTGACCGTGCGCAGCCAGCGGCTCTCGGCGTTCGAACTGCAGGCCCGGACCATCCTGGGCCTGCCGGTGGACACCATGATGATTTCGCCGGGCGCCGCCCGCGCGATAGACCGGGGTGGTTCGCCGACCGCCGGCGCGCTGATCGGTGCGCTGGGGGTGCCGGAAGGCGACCTTCGCGTGTTCGGACGCGGATTCCAGGCACTGGCCACGGCGGCCGAGGTGGCGACCGCACGCGACCGCGCCCGTGAAGTGACGAGCCGGCTAAGAGGCGACGGCCCTGCCGCCCGGCCGCGTTAGAACTGGCGCGTGGCCCCGTGTTTGCAGGGCCGGCTGGTGATCTTCACCATCCGATCGGCCCTTCGGGTTTGCCCCGCAGCATCTCCAGCTCGGCGGCCACCCTGGCGAGCAGCTCAACAATCTCGATGCCCGTGTTTAGGCTCAGCGGCTCGTCGCGGGGCTCCGACCCCATCCTGGCGAGCAGCGCTTTGACATCGGCGCTCAGCTGTTCGGACACTGCTCCCTCGTGAGCTCACTGAAGGATTTTTTCCAAATCTACCGCAATTTATTTGCACGTCGGGCCAGCTCCCGGGAGAGGCACGGCCTATGACCTCGCTACGATCCGAGGTATCGCGAGAACATGGGGGCAAGTATGAGCACAGAGCGCGCGCGCTCCTACGCGGGAGATGTCACGCCCCTTCAGGCGTGGAAACTGCTCAGCGACAATCCCAACGCCGTGCTGGTCGACGTACGCACCGACGCCGAATGGCGGTTCGTCGGTGTGCCCGACCTGGCCAGCCTCGGCCGTGAGGTGGTGTTCATCGAGTGGAATACGACCGACGGGTCGCACAACGCGAACTTCGCCGGCGAACTGCGGGACCGGGTACCGTCCTCCGAAACCGGTGGAGAAGCCGGCGGAGAGCGGCCGGTGGTCTTCCTGTGCCGCTCGGGCGTCCGCTCCATCGGTGCCGCCGAGGCCGCAACCGAGGCGGGCATCACTCCGGCCTACAACGTGCTGGACGGTTTCGAAGGCCATCTCAATGCCGAAGGCCATCGGGGTGAGACGGGTTGGCGGGCGATCGGATTGCCTTGGAAACAGGCATGAAGCAGCTATGACGCGCTCGGTCCGCACCCCTAAGGCGCTGCCCGACGGCGTCAGCCAGGCTACCCTTGGCGTGCGCGGCGGACTTTTGCGGTCGGGGTTCGAAGAGACCGCCGAGGCGATGTATTTGACGTCCGGCTATGTCTACGAGTCGGCGGCCGTTGCGGAGAAGTCGTTCAGCGGCGAGCTGGACCACTTCGTGTACTCGCGATACGGCAACCCGACCGTGACGATGTTCGAGGAGCGGCTGCGGCTGATCGAGGGTGCGCCGGCGGCGTTCGCCACCGCGAGCGGCATGGCGGCGGTGTTCGTCTCGCTGGGCGCGCTGTTGGCCGCCGGTGACCGGTTGGTCGCGGCGCGCAGCCTGTTCGGGTCGTGTTTCGTGGTGTGCAACGAGATCCTGCCGCGTTGGGGGGTCCAGACCGTCTTCGTCGACGGCGATGACCTCGCGCAGTGGGAGCGGGCGCTCTCGGTGCCCACTGCGGCGGTGTTCTTCGAGACCCCGTCGAATCCGATGCAGTCGCTGGTGGATATCGCCGCGGTGGCCCAGCTCGCCCACGCTGCGGGTGCAAAAGTAGTGCTGGACAACGTATTTGCCACACCACTACTGCAGCAGGGCTTGCCGCTCGGGGTTGACGTGGTGGTGTACTCGGGTACCAAGCACATCGACGGTCAGGGTCGTGTGCTGGGCGGCGCCATTCTGGGGGACAAGGAATACATCGACGGCCCGGTACAGAAGCTGATGCGGCACACCGGACCGGCGATGAGCGCGTTCAATGCCTGGGTGTTACTCAAAGGCCTTGAAACGCTGGCAATTCGGGTTGAGCACAGCAATTCCTCGGCGCACCGGATTGCGGAATTCCTGGAAAGCCATCCGGCGGTGAGTTGGGTCCGGTATTCGTATCTGGAGTCGCACCCGCAATACGACCTGGCCAAGCGTCAGATGTCCGGCGGGGGGACGGTGGTCACCTTCGCGCTCGCCTGCCCGGAAAGTGCGGCCAAGCAACGGGCTTTCGAGGTACTGGACAAGCTGCGGCTGATCGACATCTCCAACAATCTCGGCGACACCAAATCCCTTGTCACACATCCGGCGACCACGACTCACCGGGCAATGGGCCCGGAGGGCCGCGCCGCGATCGGTCTCGGTGACAACGTGGTCCGCATTTCCGTCGGGCTGGAAGGCGCAGACGACCTGATCGCTGACATCGATCAGGCCCTCGGCTAACCGGCTGCCTTCTGTTCGGCCTCTTCGGCGCGTTCGGCCGCCGCCAGCGTCCCTTCTTCGGCTTGCTGCTCCACCCAGTTAGCCAGCGGGCGGGCATAGATCATCTGACTGGTGATCGCCATCTGGCCGCGCGTGCGACCCAGGAAGGAGAGCCCCCAGGCGAACATGGCGGCGATGCGGTTCCGGTGGCCGATCAGGTAGTACAGGTGCAGCAGTAACCACGCCAGCCAGGCGATGAAGCCCGCGAACTCCACGTTGCCGACCTGTGCGACGGCGCTGTACCGGGAGATGAGGGCCATGCTGCCCTTGTTCAAGTACTTGAACGGCTTGCGATTGGCCGGATCGTCTTGGCCCTTCACCGCGTGCTTGATCACCGTGGTGGCGTAGTGCGCTCCCTGGATCGCACCTTGGGCCATCCCGGGTACGCCGGGCACGGACATCAGATCACCGACGACGAAGACGTACGGGTGGCCCTTGACGGTGAGGTCGGGCTCGACGATAACCCTTCCGGCACGGTCGGTTTCGGTTCCGTCGGACTGCTCGGCGATCATCTCGCCGAGCGGGCTGGCCTGGACGCCCGCCGCCCACACCTTGCACGCGCATTCGATGCGGCGCTCGCCGCCGTCCTTCTCCTTGACCGTGATGCCCAGGTAGTCGACCGCGGTCACCATCGCGTTGAGTTGGATCTCGACATCCATCTTTTCCAGCCGCCGTTGCGCCTTGAGGCCCAGGTTGGGACCCATCGGCGGCAACACCGCGGGTGCGGCGTCCAGCAGGATGACCCGGCATTCGCTGGGCGTAATGGTCCGAAATGCCCCGGCCAGCGTGCGCTCGGCCAGTTGGACGATCTCGCCGGCCAGCTCGACGCCCGTCGGCCCGGCCCCGACGACGACGAAGGTCAGGCGGCGTTGTCGTTCGGCCGGGTCGGTGCTGACCTCGGCCGCCTCGAACGCGCCGAGAATGCGGCCGCGCAGCTCCAGGGCGTCGTCGATGGATTTCATCCCGGGCGCGTACATGGCGAACTCGTCGTGGCCGAAGTAGGACTGCTGTGCACCGGCGGCCACGATGAGACTGTCGTAGGGCGTCACCGTCTCCATGCCCATCAGATGCGACGTGACCGTCTTCGCCTTGAGGTCGATCGCGTGGACTTCACCCCACAACACCCGGACGTTCTTCTGCCTACGCAGGATCAGCCTGGTGGTCGGGGCGACGTCGCCTTCGGACAAGATCCCCGTGGCCACCTGATAAAGCAGTGGCTGGAACAGGTGAGTGGTCGTCTTCGAGATCAGGGTGACGTCGACATCGGCGCGCTTGAGTGCCTTGGCCGCATTCAGGCCGCCGAATCCGCTTCCGACGATGACGACGCGATGGCGCGACATACTTGTCCCTTCTGGTCCCAGAGCTCCCGGCGCATCTACACCGTACGACTCCCAGCGTCAGTGTCGGTGCGAGCAAGTACAATCGAACATATGTTCGACTCCTCAGGTCGTTGTGGGGAGTTTGACGTCGAGTCCGCCCAGGCAGAGGTAGATCATTGAGCTCAGTGTTTGGGCGGAGTGGTGTCCGTAGCCGCGGGCGTTGATGAGTCGGATCTTGGCGTTGATGCCTTCGATGAGGGCGTTGCTGATGCCGAGTTCGATGGCGGCGATGATGGCCTCGAAGTAGACCTCGAAGCGTTTGGCCAGGGCGACGAAGGCGTTGATGCGGCTGCGTTTGGCCGCGGTGATCCAGCGGCGCAGATACTGGCGGGCGCCCCCGGGTGGGTGATCGATGCGGTAGACGTCGCGCAGCTGCTCTTTGAGGGTCCAGGCGCGGCCGATGCGGCGGTTGGTGCGCGCGATTTGGTTGACCAGGGCCCGCTTGTCCTGGGTGAGTTTGTTTTCCCCGGTGCGCAGCGCCCAGCGGGTGGCCTTCCAGTCTGGGGTGCTCATCGCGGCCCGGCCTGGCCCGGTGGCGGCCTCGGCGAAGACGCGGTCCAGGGCGCGGTTGACCCATTGCATGATGTGGAACGGGTCATAACAGATCGTGGCTTGGGGGGCATGGGTGCGGGTGGCTGCGCTGTAGGCCGCCGATACGTCCATGCTGACCACCTCGATTTGCGACACGATCGAATCCTGTTGGCTTTCATAGAAATTGGCCAGGGAAGCTTCGCTGCGTCCGGGCTGGATATCGACCACGGTGCCGGTGTCATGATCACCGACAATCGTCAGATAGCGGTGCGGGTGGCGGTAGCAGACCTCATCGACACCGATCCGATACAGGGCCTGCAGCCGGCGGGTATCGAGCAGCTCGGCCACCCCACGGTTGACGATCGCGGTGACGGTTTCCCAGCCGCAGCGCATCAGGGTGGCCACCGAGGTGCGGTCGGTGCGCTGGGCCAACCACAGCACCATGTCTTCGAAATCGCGGGTATGGCGGGCACCGGGGCGCGCCCAGGGCAGCTCCTCGGTACGCACCCCGCACTCCGGGCACTCCAGTCGGCGGATCTCATAGACCAGCCACAGCCGGTATCGGCCCAGGTCCAAGTGTCGCAGCGGCGCCGCCGCCGGTCATAGACCGCCGAGCTCAGTATCCCGCACGGACACTGCACCCTGCGGGCCTTGGGACGCAGGGTGACTTCGACGTCGCGGTCGCCGATGACGATATCGGTCACCCACGCCCCGGGGATCTGGAGCAGACGGTTAAATGCAGTACTGACGCGCACGCGGTGCCTCCGGGTTGAGGTTGGTGTGGTAACCCCGAAACCTAGAGCCACACCTCGTGCGCGTCCCTCATTTCACCCGCAAAACCCCGACAGCGTTGCGCCTCAAAAAACCGACCCTGACCAGCACAAAGGCGCCCACGAAAACCCGTGGAGCGCCATATATGTTCGATACCATGGACGACGCCGAGGTGGTGGACGTCATCACCGATGCGACGCGCACCCAGAACGCTGCGTGCGCAAAGGAATTGGCGGCGATCGGTGAGTTGTATGCGCGTCGGGCGCCGGCTGATGATGCCGAGCGGTTCAATTGGGCCGTCGACGGGCATGAGAATGTGGTGGCCGAGGTGGCCGCGGCGTTGAGGATCAGTCGTGCTCGGGCTGCGGGGCGGTTGCGGTATGCGATTGTGTTGCGCGAGCGCTTGCCGCGGGTGGCTGAGGTCTTCGCGCGCGGCGACATTGATTTTCGGGTGATGGCGGCGGTGGTGTATCGCACCGAGCTGGTCCGTGATGCCGGGCTGGTCGCGATGCTGGATGCCGCGGTGGCCCGCGATGCGCCGCGGTGGATGCGGCTGTCTAAGCCGAAAGTCATGGAGCGCATCGATATGTGGGTAGCGCGGTTTGACCCGGCCGGTTTGAGGGTGCCGGGAACACGCAGCGAGGATCGTTATGTCGAGATCGCGGCGACCGCTCCCGGGCTGGCTGGAGCGTGGGCGCAGCTGCACGCTCCCGACGGGGCCGCGTTGGATCGCAGGCTTGACGCGCTGGCGGCGACGGTGTGCCGGGATGATCCGCGCACCATTGCGCAGCGCCGCGCCGATGCCCTGGGCGCACTGGCCGCCGGATTGGATGTGCTTCGCTGCCACTGCGGTTCACCGGATTGTGCGGCGGCTGGGCGACGGCCGGGCACCAATGTCGTGATCCACGTGCTGGCCGAACAGTCCGCGGTCAACGGCGAGTCGCGCGCTCCGGCATATCTGCCCGGGTTTGGTCCCATGCCGTCGGCACTATTGCGCGACCTCGCCGGCGTCGCCAAGATCAAGCCCCTGCGTACACCGCCGGCTGATCCGGAACTTGGCTACCGGCCTTCGGCGGCGTTGGCGGAATTCGTTCGCTTCCGGGATCTGACATGTAGATTCCCCGGGTGCGACGCGCCGGCCGAGGTCTGCGATATCGACCACAGCGTGCCGTTTCCGCTTGGTCCCACCCATCCGTCGAACCTCAAACTGCTCTGCCGCTACCACCGGGTGCACAAGCTGCTACGGAGAAGCGATGGCGAACAGTCGCCACTCGCCGGGCACGCCCTTGAGCTCGTAAGCGCCGCGCTCCTCGAACTCGAGTCCTGACCCGATCACGAGGTCGCGCAGCGTGCTGGACACCAGCACCTCGTTCGGCCCAGCTAGGGCGCTCAGCCGCGCCCGGCCATCCGTCCTGAGCGCGGTTGCACCCGATGCATCAATCTGGGTGTCCCGACCCCTTCGGGCTGGCGTCCTATGCGCTCAGGGCCAACTAACGGCGTCCCTCGCCGCATTGACGAACTCGGCCCAGCGCGCTGGGGGGTGCAGATGCCCTACGCCTGGAAGTACCTCCAAGTCGGCTTTCGGAAGCAACCGGGCCACATATTCGGCGTGGTAGGTCGGGACGGTGGCGTCAGCGTCGCCATGCCACAGGCGGATCGGACACTGAACGGCGGTGTAGTCCAGTCCCGACGGCGTACCCATGAGTCGCCAGTCCTCGACCAATCCGTGTGCCCCGTGCCTAGTGGCTTCAACAAAGCAATCGATGGCGGATTGACGAACGTCGGGATCGCGGTAGAGCACGCGATCTACGGGAGAAAGTTCTTTGTCGAACTGACGCGAAAAACGTTCTGGCGAAGTATGTTTGACCACCCACCGAACGACGGCGGGAACCCTGCGGGAAAGTCCAATCGCGTTCACCGCTGTCCTCGGCATGCCCTCGCGATGACGAGGAATCTCCGCCGGTCCGACGCCGCTAATGATGCCTACGAAGGTCAACCTCTCTGGAAATGCCAAGGCACAGGCAACTGCATACGGACCGCCAGCGGAGTATGCGAGGATGCCGAACCGGTCGATCCCAAGCTCGTCGGCAACAGCGAGCACATCAGAAGGCCAATCACGGTGTCGCCGACCGGCCTGATGTGTCGAGCGGCCAAAACCAGGGCGATCGATCCCAATGAGTCGCACTCCAGATTCATCGAGTGCGGCGCGGCTAAGCGGCTGATCGAAATCCAACCTTGATCCGGGATCGCCGTGGAAGTAGAGCAGCGGCATTCCGTTGAGGTTCCCCATTTGCGCATATGCCACCCGCCGACCCGATTCCGTGCCGACAGATCCATCGATGACGGACATCTCTGGCTCCCTAAGGTCAGGTCATCCTGCGTGGACCGCTGAACACACACGTGCCCTGGGGACTACCGCGAGCGCGCGAAAGCCCCTCAAATAGGTCGTTAGTTTAGAACACCTGCAAGATCCGTGGTCAGCTCACTCGCATCTGGGCTTTAAAGGGTATTTTCTCAAATCGCCTTCACCGCCAGCCGAAGACACTGCTCAAGTAACCAGTTCAACGAAAAGTCGTCGAATCGCGTTGTCGCGCGGCGTACCGTTACGCCAACAGCAGCCTCACAGTTAGGGGTTTCCATGGGTCTAGCCAGCGGCGTTCATCACTTAGCCATTTCAACTGCGGACATTAAGGCACAGCTGAACTTCTTCAGCGACGTCCTGGGCGCTGAACTCAAGGCGCTCTACTGGATGCACGGCGTACCTGGTGCCAAGCACGCTTTCGTCAAGCTCAACGACAGCAGCTACGTCGCGTTCGTGCATATGCCGCCAATCGAGGACATCCCGACCGACATCGGTGTCACCCACGCGGGCAGTCCCGTCGGTGTGACAGCCCCGGGCACAATGCAACACGTCGCCTTCAACGTCGACAGCATTGAGAACCTGCTGGCCCTGAGAGACCGTATCCGGAACCGCGGGATCAACGTGTTTGGACCGCTCAATCATGGCCTTTGCCACTCGATCTACTTCGCAGGTCCAGAGCACCTCTCGCTGGAAATCGCTACGTCTGCCGTGGCGATTGACGACCGTGCGTGGATCGACCCCGAGGTAGTCGCCCTATGCGGCATCGAGGATGACGAGCTCGCCGCCATGCGCTCGCCAGCTGAGTACCAGGACGAAGGCGGGCAAGTGCCGAACCCACCGATCGACTGGTCGAAGCCGCACCAAGTGATGGCCACCGAAGCGGAATACGTGACGCTGATGACGACACCTGACGAAGTTGTCACTCGCGAAATGTCGGAGCCTGATCCCCCGGTGCGCATCGAAAAACTGCAGACCACCCGCTAAGGGCCGCTTCCCCGGCCTTAAGACGGTTCTTTGCGACTCGTCCTTGGGCATTGGCGGTGCCGGCTCTCAAAGTGTTCTTCGCGCAATCGCTGCCACCATCTGTTGAAGACTTTCTACAGCGGGTGGCGGGATCGTCAGGAGCCGGATGGCACGGTGATCTGGACCTCGCCAAGCGGCCACACCTATGTCACCAAACCAGTTGGAAGCCTGTTCTTTCCGGCCCTGGCCATCCCGACGGCGACGCTGAAACTGCCGACGGATATGCCAACGCCGACAAGTAACCGCGGACTTATGATGCCGACCCGACGACAAACCCGCGCCCAACACAAAGCCGCCCGCATCGGCTGGGAGCGCGGCATCAACGAAGCGCGCATGGCCGCCGATCCGCCGCCTTTCTAGAACGGCCAGCTGCTGGCGTCGGTTTTGTACTTCGCGGTGAGGGCGCTGCAGAAGTCGTCGGCGGTGCCGGCGAGCAAGATGTAATAGGCTTCGCCGCCGCGGCTTTGGAAGGAAGTGGGAGTGGTCCAGCCGCTATTGCACAGCGAAGTCTGCGTGCCCGCCGTGGCCCTGCGCCAGTTGGTCTTGACGCAGCTAACCAGGGCGTTGACGTCTGGTGTGGTGCTCTTGGCCGCGACCAGCATCGCGCCTCCCCATTGCCCGTCGCCCCGTCGATAGGCGCGCGCCCCGAATCCGGCGTTGTTGGTCTGACATGCCAACCCCCGACGCAACAGCATGAAGGGCGCGGCCAGCTGCTGGTTGGAGACGGCGGCGGCAGCCGTGATGAACTGCGCCGCGTCCGAGCCGTCGACCTCCTGGACATTCGGAGTGCCAAAGCTGAACAGCTGCTGCAAGATTCCCCCCGCCGCGCCTCCGCCACCGATGATCGGTCCGGCGCCGCTGGATGTCATCGGGGGCAGCGTGACGGTGGGATCGGCGCCCGCTGTTGGTATACCGGCCACAGCGGCCAATGACAAGGCCGCGATAATGCTAAGGATCCGATATGCGGTAATTCTCATAACTATCTCCCTAGCAAATATGCATACTCGGCACGGCGGCCGTCGGCAACCAATGCGTTGAGCACGTGGCGGGTCTGCAATCCGATATATTCGTCGACGGTGTAGATCGGCCCGAAGTGCCAGTGCTTGAGTGCCCACCCGTGGGCGAGCAGCATGATGTCGAAAACCGTGAGGTCGACATCGACGTCGCGGAAGACGCCCTGGGCGATGCCGGCTTCGATCACCTGACGCAGCGGTGCGGCCGTGGCGATTTCGAGTTCCTTGATCTGCGTTCGACCGGTCGGCCCCAGTGTTCGGCTCTCCCGGTAGGTCAGCACCACACCGTCGAGGTTCTCGTCGACGATCTGGATGTAGCGACGGATACCGGCCGCCAACTGGTCGACCACGTCGTCGCCGGTGGCGTTCATGACGGGCGCCAGTTGATCGCGGAACACATCGAGGATTCGCACGATCGTCGCCAGCAGCAGGTCTTCTTTGCCGCCGAAGTATTTGTAGATCAAGCCGACACTGACCGTGGCCTCGGTCGCTAGATCCTGCATGGACATCTGGTGAAAGCCGGTCCTTCCCATGGCTTTGACCGCGGCATCGAGTACCTGCCGGCGCCGCGAGCTGGCCCGGGCCGCGCGCACTGCCTCCTGGACGGGCAGTTCGCTGTAATCGATGGCCACTAGATGCCCAGGTCCTTGGCGATGATCGTCTTCATGATCTCGTTGGTTCCGCCGTAGATCGTCTGGATGCGGGCGTCGACGAATGCCCGCGACACGGCGTACTCCCGCATGTAGCCGTATCCGCCGTGCAGTTGCAGGCAGCGATCCGCGGTGCGCACCTGCAGATCGGTGGTCCACCATTTCAGCTTCGCGGCCCGCGCGGCGGTCAGGTTGCCGGTGAGGTGCTCGGCAAGGCAGTCGTCGAGATACGTTCGTGCGATATCGATTTCGGTCGCCAGCTCGGCGAGCACGAATTGGCTGTTCTGGAAGCTGGCGATCGGTGCGCCGAACGCCTTGCGGCCGCGGACGTAGTCGAGCGTTTCGGCCAGGATGCTTTCCGCTGCGGCCACCGCGCCGACTCCCAGGGCCAGTCGCTCCTGCGGCAAGTTCCGCACCAGCTGGTAGAAGCCCATGCCCTCTTGCCCCAGCAGATTGGCGGCGGGCACCCGCATATCGGTGAAGTTCAGCTCGCTGGTGTCCTGGGCGTGCAGGCCGATCTTCTCCAGGTTGCGGCCGCGAGAAAAGCCCGGCGTGTCCGCATCCGCCACCAGAAGTGACAGTCCCTTGTGCCGATCCGGTGAGGTGCGCACCGCGATGACGAAAAGGTCGCCGCTTTGTCCGTTGGAAATGAACGTCTTGGCCCCGTTGACGACGTACTGGTCGCCGTCACGCAGCGCCGTGGTGCGGATCCCGGCCAGGTCGCTGCCGGTGCCGGGTTCGGTCATGGCGATGCCGAGGACCGTCTCGCCGGTCACCACGCCGGGCAGCCAGCGTTGTTGCTGCTCGGGCGTCGTCAGGTCGGTGAGATAGGGCAGCACGATGTCGTTTTGCAGGGTGAAGGCGATCGACTCGGCGGCCGCTCCGGCCCGCTGCAGTTCGTCGATGACGATCGCGTTGTAGCGAAAGTCGTTGACTCCGGGGCCACCGAGGTGCTCGGGTACCGAAAAGCCCAGCAGCCCAAGTTTTCCCGCTTCGACGAACAGTGAGCGGTCCCAGCGTCCCTGTCTTTCCCACTCCTCGTGAGCCGGGACGACGGTCTCCTGTACGAAATCGTGGACCAGCTCCCGGAACTGGTGATGCTCGGACGTGTATTCCAGGCGTGCGGCCACTGGCTACTCCCGTCTACTCCTGTCAGCGGAAGGCGTCGCTACCGGTGAACGCCTGACCGAGAACCAGCTGATGCATCTCGGGTGTGCCCTCGTAGGTCAGCACCGATTCCAGGTTGACCATGTGCCGGATGACGGGGTATTCCAGCGATATCCCGTTGCCGCCCAATATCGTTCGAGCGGTCCGGCAGATCTTGATCGCTTCGCGGGTGTTGTTGAGCTTGCCGAAGCTGACCTGCTCGGCACGCAGCCCGACGCTGTCCTTGAGGCGACCGAGGTGCAATGACAGCAGCTGCCCTTTGTGCAGCTCGACCGCCATGTCGACGAGTTTTGCCTGGGTCAATTGAAATCCGGCGATGGGGCGGCCGAATTGGATCCGCTGCGTGGCGTAGTCCAGCGCGGCCTGCCAGGCCGACCGCGCCGCTCCCATGGATCCCCAGATGATTCCGTAGCGCGCCTCGGACAGGCACGACAGCGGGCCGCGCAAACCCCTTGCTTCGGGCAGCATCGCGTCGGCGGGTAGCCGTACGTCGTCGAGCACCAGCTCACTGGTGATCGATGCCCGCAGCGACAGCTTGTGGTGAATGGTTTTGGCGTCAAAGCCCGGTGTCTTGGTGGGGACGATGAACCCGCGGATCCCGTCGTCGGTGGCGGCCCACACGATCGCGACGTCGGCGACCGAGCCGTTGGTGATCCACAACTTGCAGCCGTTAATCACCCAATCCGAACCATCGCGGCGCGCCCGGGTTTTCATCGCGGCGGGATCGGATCCGACGTCGGGCTCGGTCAGCCCGAAGCAGCCGAGCAGTTCGCCCGCGGCCATGCCGGGCAGCCACTGCTGCTTTTGCTCCTCGGAGCCGAAGTTCCAGATCGCGAACATCGCCAGCGACCCCTGCACCGAGACCATCGACCGGACACCGGAGTCGGCGGCCTCCAGCTCGGTACAGGCCAGGCCGTAATGCACGGCGGAAGCCCCGCCACAGCCATAGCCGTGCAGGTGCATGCCGAGCAGCCCGAGCTGCCCGAACTGCTTGGCGAGTTCGCGCACCGGAAGGTCGCCGATCTCGAACCACTCCGCGACGTACGGGATGACATGCTCGGCGCAAAACTGTCTGACGGTGTCACGCACCGCGAGCTCGTCGCTGGACAGGGAGGCGTCGAGGCCCAGGGGGTCGTCTTGGTCGAAGGCGGGAGGTGCTGGCGTGCTCATAGGGTCAGCCTGCCACTAACTCGCGGCTAACCGGCCATCGTCAGGCCGCCACTGACGCTGATCACCTGTCCGGTGATGAACGACGCGGCGTCGGACGCGAAGAACAGCACCGCCGCGGCGACCTCCTCCGGCCGGGCCAAACGCCGAAAAGGGATCGCTTTGATCAATGCCTCTTTCAGCTTCTCGGGTTGCGCATGGAACAGCGGTGTGTCGGTCGGCCCCGGGCACACGCAGTTCACCGTGATCTGGTGACGGGCCATTTCCCGGGCCAGCGATTTGGTCAGCGCAATGACCCCGCCTTTGGCGCCGGCGTAGATGGATTCGCCGGCGCTGCCGACGCGGCCCGCGTCACTGGCCAGGTTGACGATGCGTCCGCCGACGTGCGACTCGATCATTCCCGGCAGAAACGCGGAGCAGACATGCACCGGCCCCAGGTAGTTGATCGCCACCACTTTGGCTGCGAATTCCGGTGTGGCATTGAGGAATTGATCGGTGCGGTCCCAACCGGCGGCGTTGACCACGATGTTGGGCACGCCGACTTCCGCGTGGGTCCTTTTCCGCAGCGCGTCGACTTGGGCGGAGTCGGCGACATCCACCGGCAGCGCGGTGATCAACTCGGGCCGCTCTTTGGCGGTGGCCGCTGCCGCCGCTTCGTCGAGGTCGGCCGCGACGACGCGGTCCCCCTGTGCGGCGAACGCCAGTGCTATCGCCTTGCCGATGCCCGAACCCGCGCCGGTCACCACCGCCAGGCCACGGTGTGAATGCTTATTCATTCTTGACGAATCTAGGTTCACCGCGGCCACGGGGTCAAGGATTGCGACCCAGCTCGGTAGTCTCGCTGCATGCGACGGCTGGTGTGGCTGGTGTACCTCGTCGTGGACGTCATCGCTGTGCTGGTGTTCTGCGCCGTCGGACGCCGCAGCCACGAAGAGGGACTCAGCATCACCGGCGTCGCAACGACGGCATGGCCGTTTCTCACCGGAACCGTTGTCGGGTGGCTGGCATCCCGTGGCTGGCGGCGACCCACCGCTGTGGTCCCCACCGGAGTGGTTGTCTGGCTTTTCACCGTGGTCATCGCAATGGTGTTGCGCAAAGCCAGTTCCGCAGGTGTGGCAGCGAGTTTCGTGGTGGTGGCATCGTCGGTCACCGCGGTTTTGTTGCTCGGCTGGCGAGTGGTCGTTGGGCTGACCCTGCGGCGCCGTTCCGATGTCTGAGAAAACCATGGCACCGGCAGCCGAGGACATTGGGGTGATCGCGACATTCGGCGCCGCCGCCAGGGCCATGGCCACCAGCAAAGGGCTGATGAACGACCCGTTCGCCGAGCCGTTGGTTCGCGCTGCAGGGGTGGAGTACTTCATCCAGGCGATCGATGACGGGCGGTTTGCGGCCGACGACGGCGACGACCCGGCGATGACGGGGCTCATGCATATCTGTGCGGCGCACACCCGGTTCGCCGACGAGTTTCTCGCCGACGCGGGAAGGGCGGGCATTCGCCAAGTGGTGATCCTGGCCTCTGGTCTGGACACGCGGCCGTACCGGCTGTGGTGGCCCCATGGGACAACGGTCTATGAGATCGATCAGCCGGAGGTACTCGATTTCAAATCCGGAGCGCTGCGCGGGCTGGGTGCCGTGCTGACCGCGAAACGGTGCGCGGTCGGCGTTGATCTCCGTCAGGATTGGCCGGCGGCGCTGCGGCGGGTCGGTTTCGACGCCGCTGCACCCACGGCGTGGATTGCCGAGCAGCTGCTCGTTGGGTACCTACCGCCCGACGTACACAACCAGGTACTGCAGGGCGTCACCGCCCTGAGTGCCGCCGGCAGCCGGTTCGCCGCCGACCACATGCCCACCCGGAGCCCCTTGCAGCTGGCGGCAGAGCGGGCGTTTATCGACGACTGGCGCCGACACGGCCTGGACGTCGATCTGGCCAGCCTGACCTACCCGGGCCAGTACCCCTATGTCCCCGAGTATCTGGTGACCCACGGCTGGGAGACGGTCCAGCGGAACGTCGCTGATTTGCTCGGCGCCATGGGGCTGGACAGGTTGCGGCGCGGCGGCTCCGGCCACACCGCGTTCGTCCCAGAATACGTCACCGCGACACTCGTTTAACCCGGCGAGGTGACACCGTCTCCCGCGGTACGCAGGTCCGTCATCCGTAGACGTAGAGAACTTCAGAAAGTTAATGTTTAATTAACTTAAACGCATCTGCTAATCGTCGATTACGATGCGACGTAAGGTCAGAACTGCGTTGGGAGCCCGCGCTCGGATGGGAAGGGACATGACAGGGTGAGTCTTAGTTTGTCCTTGGCGCCCTGCCCGGGTGTCATCGGAGAAGACGAATGGCGATCTAATTTGCGGCTGGCCGTGCTGGACGCCGTCGCAGAGTTCATCACCAAGCGCCGTATCGCTGAACTCGATGGCGCGGGCATCGGCGCGGCCGGCGACATACTGGCGGAGTTTGTCTCAAGCGGCAAATGCTTACGTTCGACTTTCATGTACCTGGGCTGGCTGTGTGGCGCGCCGCCGAGCGCTGCGGCTCTTTCTGCTGCGGCCAGTTTGGAGTTGCTGCATGCATTTGCGCTCATACAAGACGACGTAATGGACCATTCGGCGGAACGGCGGGGGCGCCCGGCAGTGCATGTGCAACTCGCCCACTGGCATCGCGAACGTGGATTACCGGCCTCGGCCAGCCGGTTCGGCGAATCGGCGGCCATCCTGCTGGGTGACCTCTGCCTGATTTGGGCCGAACAGATGCTGCGCGAAAGCGGTATCGAAGCCCGGCGCTTGCAGCGGGTGTGGCCACGCTACGACGCAATGCGCACCGAATTGGCGGTAGGCCAATTCGCAGATCTGGCAAGCGATATCCGCAGCTTGCCGCCGCTGGAGGCGGTGCTGGAGGTAGCGCGGCGCAAGTCGGGCAATTACACGGTGCGCCGGCCGTTGGAGATCGGTGCGGCAATGGCCGGCTGCGACGATCGCACTCTTTCACTGCTTGGACGCTATGGTGCAGCTGTCGGGGAGGCATTCCAGCTTCGCGACGATGTGCTGGGAGTCTTCGGCTCGCCGGCAACAACAGGGAAACCCAATGGCCAAGATCTACTTGAGCGTAAGGCGACCAGCGTTCTGGTGACCGCCTATCAGATGGCCGACGCACCGACCCGCCGTCAGTTTGTCGAACTGATGAACACCGAGGACCTCGACGATGCCGCGCTGCAGCGCTGGAGGACCTTGATCGCCGCAACGGGGGCTATGGAGAGGATCGAAGACATGATCAGCCGCCGCGTTGCATCCGCCCGAAATCATTTGGAAGGCACAGCGATTAACGACTATGTGCGCGCCGCATTGGCCAACGTGGCGGCCGCGTGCGCGAAGCGCTCGGAATGAGGACGGGGCATGCTATCGGGATTGGCCCGAATCGCCATCGCCGCACCGCGACGGCTCATCGCGGTCACTGTCCTCGTCATGGCCGCCACGGCCGTCTTCGGTATCCCCGCCGCGTCTAGTCTGTCAGGCGGGGGATTTCTGGATCCGACCTCCCAATCCGCACGTGCCGCTGCGGTGCTGGACGAAAAGTTCCACCAGGGCGACATGGAGATGACACTCCTGGTGAGTTCGCAAAGCGGGGTCGAAGATGGTCCCGCGCTGTTAGTGGGCACCGACATCGTCCGACAGCTTGCCCAGTCACCGTTCGTGGCTCAGGTGGCATCGCCCTGGGATACGCCGCAGCCGACGGCGGGGATGGTCAGCGCCGACGGAAAGTCTGCGCTGATTGTGGCTGCCCTCAAAGGTGGCGAAAACACAGCACCCAAGCATGCCCAAGCGCTGGCGGACCGGCTAGCGCACGACCGGGACGGCGTGACCGTGCAAGCGGGCGGTATGGCGATGATTTACGAACAACTTAACCAACAGACCGAAAAAGATTTGCTGCGAATGGAATCCATTGCGATACCGGTGAGTTTCGTTGCGCTGGTGTGGGTATTCGGCGGGTTGCTGGCCGCAGCCTTGCCTCTGGTCGTCGGTGGGTGCGCGATCCTGGGCTCACTAGCGGTGTTGCGCGCGATCGCCTTGGTCGCCGACGTGTCAATCTTTGCTCTGAACGTGGCGGTCGCGCTGGCGTTGGCATTGGCCATCGACTACACGCTGCTGATCATCAGTCGCTATCGCGACGAACTGGCCGATGGCCTGGGCCCCGAGGAAGCCCTGATGCGGACCATGACGACAGCGGGCCGCACCGTACTGTTTTCAGCGATGACGGTGGCCCTGGCGCTGGTCGCGATGGTGCTTTTCCCGATGTACTTCCTGAAGTCTTTCGCCTATGCCGGCATTGCGGTGGTGGCCTTCGCAGCCTTGGCAGCGGTGGTGGTGGCGCCGACACTGATCGTGTTGCTGGGCGACCGGCTCGACACGCTCAATATCTGGCAAGTTGGCCGCCGGCTGCTCCGCCGCCCCGGACCGCCGTCGCGACCCATTGAGCAGACATTCTGGTACCGGACAGCGAAACTGGCCATGCGTCAAGCCATCCCGATGGGCCTGGTGATCATCGCCCTGCTGCTCGCGCTTGGGGCGCCATTCCTCGGCATCAAATGGGGCTATCCCGACGACCGGGTATTGCCGGCGTCATCGACGGCACGGGTGGTCAGCGATCGAATCCGCAGCGACTTCAGCGCGAACTCCGAGACCAGAGTGACGATCGTCATCCCCCAGATCAACGGCATGACAACGCCAGAACTCGACGAATACGCTGCACAGCTGTCCCGCGTACCCGATGTATCAGCAGTGTCCTCGCCGACTGGCACATTTGTCGCCGGTGAGCCTAAAGGGCCGCCGTCCGCACCTGCCGGGCTGGCAGGCGGGAGCGCCTATCTGACAGTTGCCAGTACCGCACCGCTGTATTCCCAAGCATCTGAAACCCAGTTGGCACGCTTGCACGCAATCGCGCTGCCGGGCGGCCGGGCGGTGCAGATGACGGGTATAGCGCAGATGAATCGGGACTCCGTCAACGCGATTACGTCGCGGTTACCGCTGGTGTTTGGTTTCATCGCGGTCGTCACTCTCGTGCTGCTTTTTCTACTTACCGGCAGCGTGGTGCTGCCGATCAAAGCGGTGCTGCTCAATGTGCTCTCGCTGACAGCGGCGTTCGGCGCTTTGGTGTGGATTTTTCAGGACGGGCATCTGCGGGCGCTGGGCACCACGCCAACCGGCACCCTGGCTGCAAACATCCCAGTGCTGATGTTCTGCATTGCGTTCGGTTTGTCGATGGACTATGAGGTCTTCCTACTCTCCCGCATCCGCGAATATTGGCTGGACTCACACCGAACACGCGCCGATAACGACGAGAGCATCGCATTGGGGCTTGCACGCACAGGCCGGGTGATCACCGCAGCAGCGCTGTTGATGTCGATCTCGTTCGCCGCTCTGATTTCCGCCGATGTCTCGTTCATGCGGATGTTCGGAGCGGGGCTGACTCTTGCTGTGTTGGTCGACGCAACGCTGGTGCGGATGCTGCTGGTGCCGGCTTTCATGCACGTATTTGGCGGCCTGAACTGGTGGGCGCCCGGACCACTGGCCCGGCTGCAGCAGCGAACCGTTGTTGGTGAATCGGGTGCGCCACCCCCCGCCTCATCTGGCGCGAATGTCCTAAGCCAGGGGTCGGTGGTCACTTTGCAGACGGGCCCGTCGAACCGAATGGAATGAGTCGGGGACAGAGACGTTAAATCGTTACGTGATGTCCGGATCCAGCCAGCCGGCCCCAAGCAACCAGCTCCGGTTCGTGTCGGCTACCCACAACGACCCGCTGGCACAGCCGCTGCTGGCCGAACTGGCCGTCGAGTACGCGCAGCGATACGGCGGCACGCAAAGCATGCACCTGGCCTGGCTGCCTGTGCCGGAGGCCGAGTTGGCGCCGCCCGACGGCGGGTTGCTGATCGGCGTAGTGGACGGCGTGCCGGTCACCGGCGGGGCCTTTCGACGGTACGACGCCGACACCGCCGAACTCAAGCGAATCTGGACCGACAGCGCACATCGGCGCCGCGGTTACGCGCGGGCGCTGCTGGCAGCGTTGGAGGCGGAGACCGCTGGGCGCGGGTATCGGCGCCTGTACCTGATCACCGGCAATCGTCAACCCGAGGCCGAGGCGCTCTATGATGCGACGGGGTACACTCGCGTGGCCGCCGAGCCGCTACCATCCTGGGGGCCGTTTCACCCGATCGCGTTCGAAAAGATCCTCGGCCAAGGACTCGCATGACCGGTCAGCTGCATCTGGGCACGCAGGCATGGCGGGCCACGCTGGCGTCGCCGTGCTGCTGCCGGCGCTGGCCGACTTCCTCTTCGGCTTCGTCCGGATCTTCATCTGGGCGGCGAAGAAACCCGTGTCGCAATACTTTTCGTCGACATCATGGGTTCCACGCAGTTGGTTGCGGGCCGCCCCCTGTTGAGATTGTAGCACTGCTAAACCGGTTGTTCGCCTCATCGGCGACGACGTCAACTGCCGCCGCGGCCTGTTGAAACGTTTCACCAAAAGCTGTCCGTCGGCGGACAGTCGGGTCAACACGTGTGACCTTGTCCTCTGGTCGCATGACTTTAGTCTCTGGTCACGCAGTATCTTTAGACTCTGGTCACGCAGTATCGGGCCTTGTACGGTCGCTGAACTTCTACAACGGATGTTGTTGGGCGCGTGGCTAATTGTGAGTCGGACATGGCGCTACTGTTGATGCCAAACAGGCGAACCCAACTCCGCACCGAGCGATGTTCTCGGCCAAGGTGTTTGGACGCATTCCCTGACCTGATCGCGCACGCCGCTAAACTCGTGGACGGGCATCCTAAGGAGATCCACGAACCGCTCAACCACGTCGAGCCCAGCCTGACCTGCGAAAGCGGTGGCGTAGGTCACGTCCAATCAAGGCCCTTCGGCTCTACGTGACCCTACTGTGGAGCGGGAGATTCTTACCAGGAAAGTTTTAGGGGAGGTCCTGCCGTGGCGAATATCGGTGAACTGCGAGAGCAGATGTGCATGCCAATGCTGATCACCGCGTTGCGGGACATGCAGTGGCGACAGCGACGCTTCATCATCGCGGCCGTGGGCACCGGAATGGTATTCGCGATGACCCTCATCCTCACCGGCATGATGACCGGTACTCGGGTCGAGGCCCAGCGTCTGGTCGACTCGATAGGCATTGACCGCTACCTCATCAAGGCGGGCGCGGTAGGTCCGTTCATTGGTTCATCGCGGTTCCCGGAGGCGGAAACGCGGGAGGTCGCACGGCTCCCGGGCGTAGAGGCGGCGATCCCGGTGATCTACAGCAACATCATCCTGCAAGATCCGCGCTCACCGGAAAACGTCAACATGTACGGAGTGCCCGAACAAGGGATGCCGCCGATCGCGGCGGGACGGGCACCGTCGAATCTTGGTGAGGTTGCCGTGTCGACCACGCTGCGGCGATCCATTGGCGACGACGTCGAGCTGGGCTCGCAGATGCTGCGCGTCGTTGGGTTGGTCAACAAGTCGACCACGCTCGCAGGTCAACCCAATGCGTTCGTGACCGTTAGGGAGGCGCAGCGGTTGATGTATTCCGGGCAGAAGGTGATTTCCGCCATCGGTTTGCGCGGCGCACCCACACAAATACCCGAAGGCTTTCGCGTCGTGGACCGCCGCGCTGCGGTCGATGACATGATCCGCCCGCTGCACATGGCTCGCCTGGCGATGTCGTACCTTTCGATTCTGCTGTGGGCGGTAGCGGCGTCGATCGTCGGATCGCTGATCTATCTGTCTGCCCTGGAGCGCACCCGCGACTTCGCGGTGTTCAAAGCCCTCGGCGTCGCCACTGGCTCGGTGCTTGCCGGGCTCATGCTACAGGCGATACTCGTCGCGTTGGTTGCGGCGATGCTCGGGGGTCTGCTGGCCGTGCTGATCGGCCCGCTGTTTCCGATGCTCGTGGTGGTGACCCTCTCGGCCTTCCTGTGGCTGATGGGGACCGCGGTGGCGGTCGGTCTGTTGGCGAGCCTGGCGGGCGTGCGGCGGGCGGTAGCGATCGACCCGGTCCTGGCGTTTGGGGCTGCATAGTCATGTTGGGGGTTCATAATCATGGGTGATCTGCGCATCAAAGATCTCGTCGTCGAATACTCCACCGGCGGTGAAGCGTTCCGGGTCATCGACGGCCTGAATCTGGAGGTCACCGCCGGATCGCTGGCCATCGTGTTGGGTCCCAGTGGGTGCGGGAAGACCACGTTGCTGTCGTGTATCGGCGGCATTCTCAGCCCGAGCAGCGGGCGCATCGAGGTCGGCGACATCGACGTCACGACGCTGGACCGCCGCAGGTTGACCACCTACCGGCGCCGCACCGTGGGAATCGTCTTTCAAGCGTTCAACCTGGTGCCCAGCCTCACCGCACTGGAGAACGTGATGGTGCCGCTGTGGGCGGCCGGGTGGTCGCGGCGGCCGGCGCGCGAACGCGCCGAGGAATTGCTGACTCGCGCCGGACTGCAGGACCACATGACACGCCGGCCCGGTGACCTCAGCGGCGGCGAGCGGGAACGGGTGGCGGTGGCGCGCGCGATCGCGCTGGACCCACCAGTGATCTTGGCCGACGAACCCACGGCCCACCTCGACTATGCGCGCGCAGAAGGGGTGCTGCGGCTGCTCCGGGAGTTGGCCAGCGGTGAGCGCATCGTCGTGGTCGCCACCCACGACACCCGGATCCTGCCGTTCGCCGACCGCGTAATCAGGCTGACGCCGGATGTCAGCACGATCGACTGCAAGCCCGAAACCGTGCGCCTGGCCAGCGGTTCGGTGTTGTTCGAGCAGGGCAGCATGGGGGAGCTGATCTACGTGGTCGCCGACGGCGAACTGGAAGTCGTGCGCGAATCGGCGGACGGGGCCGAGGAGCTGGTCAAGGTCGCCCTGCCTGGGGAGTATCTCGGCGAGCTCGGGCCGTTGTTCCGCATGGCCCGCTCGGCGACGGTGCGCGCGCGCACCGACGCGATCGTTACCGGCTACACCGTAGAGGCATTCCGCAGGCTGCTCGAGGCTTACACCGAGGGTCGTTCCATCGGGCGCCGCGAGATCGCCGTAGAGCCCACAGAGCCGGGAAACACGGACCAAGAGCACCCACGTGACGGCGCAACGCCGATGTCGCGGGTCCGCGAAAAAGCAGCCAGCCCAACGCAGATAGAGGAAAAGTGATGAGCACCGCCGACAGGGATCGTGCCGAGGGCGCCCAAGAACACATCGAATCAGGCTGGGACACACCCGATTACGCGTCGCTTACCGCGCCGACACTCGTTGAGCAGTTGCAGCACCGAGCCGCACGCTATCGGGACAATCTCGCGTTCACCTTCTCTCGCGATGGCGAGGAAAAAGAAGTCAGCCGGCTGAGCTATGAGGAACTGGACGCCCGCGCGCGGCGGATCGCGTCGAACCTGCAGCGGCAGGGCGCCGCGGGCGAGCGCGTCCTGGTACTGTGCCCGCCTGGCCTGGACTTCATCGCCGGCTTGTTCGGGTGTCTTTACGCCGGAGCCGTCGCCGTACCGGTGCATCCGCCGGTGCGCGAGCACCTGGTCCCGCGCGTCGAGTCGATCATCGCGGATGCGCAACCGGGCTTCGCGCTGTCCAACGCCGAGATGCAGGCGAGAATCAAGGCCACGGTGGACGGCCTGACCAAGGGGCGTCCGTTGCGGTGGTCCGTCACCGACGAGGCGGGCGACGACCGGCAGTGGATTCCACCGGACATCGACGCCGGCACAGTCGCCATGGTGCAGTACACCTCGGGGTCCACGGCCGCGCCGAAAGGCGTTGTGCTGTCGCACGGCAACCTGGTCCACAACCTGGAGGCCATCCGCCAGACGTGGAAGTCGGGATTCGACAGGCTCGGAGCATACGGTGTGTTCTGGCTGCCGCCCTACCACGACATGGGTCTCATCGGCGGCATCCTCCAGACTCTGTATGTCGGGGGTACTTGCGTCCTCATGCCGCCGAACGCGTTCATCAAGCGCCCGATGCGGTGGCTGGAAGCGATGTCGCGGCATCAGGGCCTGATCAGCGCCGCACCCAACTTCGCCTACGAGATGTGCGCCGAACTCAGTACCCCTGAGGAGCGTGCGGCGCTCGATCTGTCCAACTGGTCGACGGCCATGTGCGGCGCGGAGCCGGTACGTCCGGTGACTCTGCAGGCTTTCGCCGAGGCCTTCGCCCCGGCGGGTTTTCGGCCGGAGGCGTTTTATCCCGTGTATGGGCTGGCGGAGTCCACGCTGCTGGTTACGGGCGGGTCCGAGTCACCGGTACCGGTGGTTCGGCACATTGATCGCATCGCACTACGCGAGCATCGGATCGTCGAGGTCGCGCCGGAAAATCCGAGCGCCACAGCGCTGGTCGGTTGCGGTCGGCCGCAAGGTGGCCAGGAGGTCGTCATTGTCGACCCGGAGACCCGACGGCCGTGCGCGGCTGACGAGGTCGGCGAGATCTGGGTCGCCGGGCCGAGCGTTGCACAAGGTTACTTGGGAAAGCCTGAGCAGACCGAAGAGGCATTCTCAGCGTATCTTGCGGAGACCGGGCACGGCCCCTTCCTCCGTACCGGGGACCTGGGGTTCTTTCGTTCCGGCGAGTTGTTCGTCACGGGACGCCGCAAGGACCTGATCATCATCCGCGGCAGCAATCACTACCCCGAGGACATCGAGCTGACCGTGCAGGCCTGCCATCCGGCACTGCTGCGCGGCCGGGGTGCGGTCTTCTCGGTCGCTCCCGGACCGGATGTCCCCGAAGAGCTCGTTGTCGTGCAGGAGGTGAACCACGGTCAGCTCGGCGAGGCCGAACTCAACGAAATCGTGGACTCCATCCGGACCGCCGTCACCGAGCACCATGAGGTCCAGGCATACGCCGTTGTTCTGGTGGAGCCGTTACGGATTCCCACCACCTCCAGCGGGAAGATCCAGCGGTCTGCCTGCCGGCAGCAGTTCCTTGACGGCCAGCTCGAGGCCGTCGTCGAATGGCGCGCACCGCGGCCCGACGCCCGCCCCGCCGCCGCCTCGCCGGAACACGGCGGGCGCAGTGCCGCGGAGATCGCGGACTGGTTCGTCGCTCAGCTCTCGAGTGAACTCGGCGTTCCTGCAAGGGATATCGACCCATCCCGTCCGTTCGCCTACTACGGCCTCGATTCCGTCCGCGCCGTCCGGCTGACAGCCGCATTGGAATCTTGGCTCGGACGCGAACTTTCGCCCACTCTCGCGTACGAATATCCCACGATCGACCTTCTTTCCCGTTATCTGGCCGATGAGGCCCCCGCCGGCGCCCCCACCGCAGCACCGGCCGGAAACAGCGGCGGCGCGCGCGTCGCGGACGAGCCGATCGCCATAATCGGCATCGGCTGCCGGTTTCCGGGCGCCGACGGGCCGGTGGCCTTCTGGCGGCTGCTGTCGGACGGCGTGGACGCCATCAGCGAGGTACCGCCGGACCGTTGGGACGCCGACGCCTTCTACGACCCGGATCCGTCCGTGCCGGGCACCTCGGTCACCCGACGGGCCGGTTTCGTGCCCGAGATCGACAAGTTCGACTTCCAGTTCTTCGGCATCGCACCGAGGGAATCGGCGCAAATGGACCCCCAGCAGCGTCTGCTCCTCGAAGTGGCTTGGGAGGCATTGGAAGACGCCGGGCAGGTGCCGGAGCGGCTTGCCGGTAGTGACACCGGCGTATTCGTCGGCATCTCCACCACCGACTACGCAGACCTCCGGGCCGACCACCTAGAGCTCATCGACGGCTACACGGCCACCGGAAACGCGTTCAGCATCGCCGCCAACCGGCTCTCGTACTTCTACGACTTCCGCGGCCCGAGCATGGCAATCGACACCGCCTGCTCGTCATCGTTGGTCGGCGTCCACCTGGCTTGCCGCAGCCTGCGCGACGGCGAGTGCACACTGGCCCTGGCCGGAGGCGTGAACGTCATCCTGTCGCCGGCGCTCATGATCAATTTCAGCAAGGCCATGATGATGGCACCCGACGGCCGATGCAAGACATTCGACGCCGGCGCGGACGGCTACGTCCGGGGTGAAGGCGCGGGGATCGTCGTCCTCAAGCCACTCAGCCGGGCACTGGCCGACAACGACCCGGTCTATGCGGTGATCCGCGGCACCGCCATCAACCAGGACGGCCGGACGAACGGGCTGATGGCACCCAGTCGGCAATCGCAGGAAGCCGTGATGGCCGCGGCCTACCGCCGCGCCGGTCTTTCACCCGGCGCTGCCCAGTACGTCGAAGCGCACGGCACCGGAACGTTCCTCGGCGACGCAATCGAGGCGAACGCCCTGGGCACCGTCCTGGCGGATGGTCGTCCGCCAGGCAGCCGGTGCCTGATCGGCTCGGTCAAGACCAACATCGGCCACCTGGAGGCGGCCGCCGGAGTGGCCGGTCTCATCAAGGTCGCGTTGGCGTTGCGGCACAGGATGATCCCGCCGAGTCTGAACTTCGTCGAGCCCAACCCCGAGGTCCCCTTCGACAGCCTGCCGATGCGGGTGGCGCAGACCCTCACCCCGTGGCCGGAAAGCGGTGGCCGGGCAATCGCAGGCGTCAGCGCCTTCGGCTTCGGCGGCACCAACGCGCACGTCGTGCTCACCGAAGCCCCGCAGGTTCGGATCAGCGCCGCCGAGCGCGGTACGGCACCGGATCGAGCCGAGTTGCTGCCGCTCTCCGCGCGCTCCCCCGCGGCCCTGGCGGCACTGGCCGGCCGGTACGAGTCGGCGCTGGCGTCCGGGGTGGAACTCGCGAACCTCTGCTACACGGCAGGCGCCCGTCGCGGCCACTACGAGCATCGGTTGTCCGTGGTAGCACACTCGCCCGCTGCGATGTCCGAGTCCCTGGCCGCCTACCGGCACGGGCAGTCGCGGCCCGGGATCTCCATCGGACAGTGCCGTTCCGGCCAGCGACCCGACGTGGTCTTCGTCTTCCCCGGCCATGGCCCACAGTGGCACGGCATGGGGCGGCGACTGCAGGCCGAGGAGCCGGTGTTCCGCGACGCCTTGGCAGTGTGCGACCGTGCGCTCAAGCCTTATCTGGGAAGCTCTGTGGTCGAGGCACTGGCCGAAGACAAGGAACTCACCGACATCGGCCTGATCCAACCGGCGATCTTCGCCATCCAGGTGGCGCTGGCCGCACTATGGCGCTCATGGGGCGTCGAGCCCACCACAGTGGTGGGGCACAGCATGGGTGAAGTCGCGGCGGCGCACGTCGCCGGTGCGCTGAGCCTCGAAGATGCCGCGCGGGTGATCTGCACTCGAGCCCTGATGCTCCGAACGGTGCGTGGCCGCGGAACGATGATGGTGGCGGAGCTCAGCCTGCTCGAAGCGCAGGAGCTGATGGCCGGCCGGGAAAGCCAGGTCGCGATCGCCGGAAGCAACAGCCACCGATCGACGGTGTTGTCCGGGGATCAAACGGTTTTGGCCGAGCTGATGGCGGTGCTGCAGGAGCGCGAACGGTTCTGCCGGTGGATCGACATCGATGTGGCCGCCCACAGCCCGCAGATGGACCTGTTGGGCCCCGCTTTGCGCGCCGGCCTTGCCGGACTGGGGGCGACTGCACCGACGATCCCCCTGTATTCCGCGGTGACCGGCGATCTGCTGACCGACCGCTTGCCCGACGCCGACTATTGGGCGCAGAACCTGCGCTCGCCCGCGCAGTTCTCCACTGCACTGCGAAAGCTGCTGGAGAGCGGGCATGATTCGTTCGTCGAGATCAGCCCGCACCCGGTTCTGCTGACCGCTGTGCGCGAGGACGCCGATGACATGCGGCTGAGTTGCACCGCGCTGCCGTCCATGCGCCGTGACGACGGGAGTCGGGCGACCGCGCTGGAGTCGCTCGGCACCCTCTACACCCATGGTCAGCCGGTCGCCTGGGAGCAGCTGTACCCTTCGGGCAGCCACTACGTATCCGCACCGACTTATCCGTGGCAGCGTGTCCGTTCCTGGGTGGACGTGGGGAGCATCGTCGCCCCGCCGCACGGCGCCGGCCTGCTGCAGCGGATCCCGGGCGACTCGACGGAGGCGGCAAGTGTTGGCGACCGGATGTTCCAGCTGCGGTGGCAGCCCGCATCCATCCCGTCCGAGCGGGACGGGTCGAGCCGGCCGGTCGAAGCCGGAAGCTGGCTCATCTTGGGCGACGGCGGGGTCACCACCGACGCCCTCCGGGACCACCTGGAATCGCATTCACAGACGTGTGTGCTGGTCGAGCCGGGAGTCGACTTCGAGCGTCTCACACCGGACAGTTACCGTCTCGACCCGGCGCAGCCCGAACACTTCCGGCAGCTGCTCGAAGACGCGTTCACCGACGAGCGGCCACCGTGCCGCGGCGTGGTGCATCTGTGGGATCTGCTGGCCGCACCGCCGGCCGACACGTCGCCCGAATCGCTGGAGTCCGACACCAGCCTGGGGCCGGTGAGCGCGCTGCATCTCGTGCAAGCGCTGGCGCTGGCCGGTTGGCAGGCCCCGCCGCGGCTGTGGCTGGTGACCGGCGGGGTGCAGGTGACAGAGACCTCTAAAACCGGCACCGAACCCGTGTCGATCGCCCAGGCTCCGGTGTGGGGGCTGGGACGGACCATCGACCACGAGCACCCGGAACTGCACTGCACCTTGATCGACTTGTCCGCGGGCGACGACCCGGAAGAGGCCTCGGAAGAACTCGAGGCCCTGTTCCGGGAGGTGTGGGCGGATGACCGAGAGGATGAGGTGGCACTCCGGGGCAGCCGCCGCTACGTCGGGCGGCTGAGTCGCTACGACGAGGCCGAAGCCGCCGAAACGAGCCAGGCCTCGAAGGCCTTCAAGGCAGAAGCCACCTATCTCGTCACCGGCGGACTCGGCGCGCTCGGGCTCGTGGTGGCCGCGTGGATGGCTGAGCAGGGCGCCCGGCATCTGGTCCTGATGGGACGTGGCGGAGCCTCGGCATCGGCGCAGGAGAAGCTGGACGCGCTGCGAGCGGCCGGCACCGAGGTGATGGTCGCACGAGGCGACGTCGCCAAAGCCGACGACGTTGCGGCGGTCCTCGGATCGATCGCCGAGTCGATGCCACCGCTTCGCGGTGTCATACATGCGGCCGGGATTGCCGACGACGCCATCGTGCAACGCCTCGACGAGCCGAAACTCCGCAAGGTCATGGCGCCCAAGGTTCAGGGCGCCTGGAACCTGCACACGCTGACCAGAGACGCGGAGCTGGACTTCTTCGTCCTCTTTTCGTCGGCCGCGGCACTGCTGGCCCCGCCAGGGGGCGGGAACTACGCGGCAGCGAACGCCTTCCTGGACGCGTTGGCGTGGCATCGCCGCGCCGAAGGCCGGCCGGCGTTGAGCGTCAACTGGGGGCCATGGGCTGAGCTCGGCTTCTTCGCCCGGTCTGAGCTGCAAGGCTACTTCGCCCAATTCGGAGTCCAGGCCATACCTGCGGCGCAATGCCTGCAAGCTCTGTCGTGTTTGCTGGCGGGGTCCGCCACGCAGGTCGCGGTCCTTCACATCGACTGGGCGCGGTGGCGCCCGGAGGCACACCCGCCAATGCTCGCGGAGCTTCGCGCCGCCTCAGGCGACAAGGCAAAAGGCCGTGCGCCCGGGCCGGGAAGCGGTCTCTACGACGCGCTGCAGGGCGCGGCGCCCGAGGAGCGCCAAGGAATGCTCGAGTCGTACCTGTGTGAGCTCGTTGCGGGCAAACTCGGACTCGCCCCGTCAGCCCTGGACATTCAGGCACCCCTGAACAGCCTCGGCGTCGATTCGCTCATCACGTTGGAGCTTCGTATGCAGGTTGAACGTGACCTGGGTGTCGTCGTGCCGGTCACCCAGCTGCTGGAGGGGCCGAGCGTGGCAACTATCGCCGGTTGGCTCCGCGATCACCTGCCCGAGGTAGCGGCCGGCACATCCGCGACGCAGCCCGACGGGGCGCCGTCGCAGGCGACCGTCCCGGAGGAGAAGGCCCCGCAGGAACATGACGGCGCGCCGTCACGCAGCTTCGACCTGCTCACGCAGGTACCTGAGCTTTCCGACGATGCCGTGGAAGAGCTGCTCCAGAAGGTCTTGGCCGAACGGGGGGCCGAACGAGGAGACGAGCGAGAGCTTGCCGTGAAGGAACGTAGTAATGACTGACAACTCCATCGACATCTCGCGTCTGTCCCCCGAGAGGAAGCGTGCGCTGCTGTCCCAGCTGCTCATGCAGGAAGCGGAGGAGTCGGCTTCGGTGCACCCGCTGTCGTACGGACAGCGATCCATGTGGTTCATCCATAAACTCGCACCGGCCAGCGCCGCCTACACCATCACGTACGCCGCGCGGATCAGCGGCGCGCTCGATGTGCCGGCGCTGGAACGCGCGGCCCAGGCGCTCGTCGACCGCCATGCCGTGCTGCGGACCACCTACGCCGAGCGCGACGGGCAACCGGTCCAGCTCGTACATCCGCAGTGGCTCGTGCGGATCGCCCGGCACCAGCTCGGCCCCGAGGAGTCCGAACTCGGCGAGTGGATCCGCCGGGAGGCCGATCGTCCTTTCGACCTGTACACCGGCCCGGTGTTGCGGCTGACGCTGCTAGAGCGCACACCGGAGGAACATGTGCTCCTGTTGGTGGTGCATCACATCGCCGTCGACTTCTGGTCCATCGACATCATTCTCGACGAGCTGCGCCTGCTTTACGCCGCCGAACACGGTGCGGCCCCGCCTCCGCCGCCCGCGGAAAGCTTCGTCGACTACGCCGACCAGCAGACCCGGATGCTCGCAGGAGCCGAAGGCGAGGAGCTCTGGGCCTACTGGCGCGAGCAGTTGGCCGGCGAACTGCCGGTCCTCCAATTGCCGACTGACCGGCCGCGACCGGCTGTCCAGACCTACCCGGGCGCCGTTTACCATTTCAACCTCGACGAAACGGTGACGGCCGGGCTCAAGCAGTTGGGCCGGAGCGTGGGTGTGACGCCTTACATGACACTGCTGGCGGCCTACGCTGTGTTGCTGCATCGCTACAGCGGCCAGGGCGACCTGGTCATCGGCTCACCTTTCGCGTGCCGTGACCGGGTCGCGCTGGAGGATCTGGTCGGCTACCTCACCAATCCGGTGGCCCTGCGCGCCGACCTGCACGACGATCCGGCGTTCACGGTCCTGCTCGGCCGCGTCAGGGACACCGTGCAGGGCGCCCTCGAACACGAGGACTATCCGTTCCCGCTGCTCGTTGAGCGGCTTCAGCCGGTGCGCGATGCGGGCCGAACACCACTGTTCCAGGTTGCGTTCACCTGGGAACAAACGCGCCGCTTCTCCGATGGGCCCGGCCCGGAAAGCGGGGGGCTGCAGCTGGAAACCCTCCACGTCGGGCAGGGCGGTGCACCGTTCGACCTGATGACGGAGATGGCCGAGCACGACGGGAAGCTGTCCGGCGTGCTGCAGTACAACACCGACCTCTTCGACGCCACCACGATCGAGCGGATGGCCGGGCACTACGCCACACTCCTCGGCGGTATCGTCGCCGATCCCGACCGGCGGGTCTCGCAGCTGCCGCTGCTCACCGAGGAGGAGCGCCGTCAGCAGGCCGCCTGGAACGAAACCGACATCGTCTATGACGCCCCGGCCTGCCTGCACGAGATGGTCGCGGCAACAGTCGCACGCACCCCGGACGCCGTCGCGGTGACTTGCGACGACCGCGAGTTGACCTATGCGGAACTCGACCGCCGGGCCAACGACCTGGCACACCGGCTGCGGCAGCTCGGCGTGGGCCCCGAGACCATCGTCCCCGTCCTGCTGGACCGCTCCGAGGACCTCGTGGTGGCGCTGCTCGGCGTCCTCAAGGCGGGTGGCGCCTTCCTGCCGCTGGACTCGGCCCAGCCCGCGCAGCGCATGGCCACGATGCTGGACGACGTCCCGGACACCCCGGTCTGCGTCACCCATCAGAGCCATCTGGGGCACCTGCCGCCGGAATTCACCGGCCACCGGCTCTGCCTGGACGTGCCATCGGCGCCATCGGACCAGGACGCCACCGCCGCCCCCATCGCCGGGACGACGTCCGCAAACCTCGCCTACGTGATCCACACGTCCGGTTCCACCGGTAAGCCGAAGGGGTGCCTCAACACCCATGCCGGGATCCGTAACCGGCTGCTGTGGATGCAAGACGCCTACCGGCTGACCGCCGAAGACCGGGTGCTGCACAAGACCCCCGTGAGCTTCGACCCGTCCGTCTGGGAGCTCTTCTGGCCGCTGATCGTCGGCGCCCGGTTGGTCATCGCAAAACCCGAGGGCCACAAGGACGCCGCATACCTGGTTCGGACTATCGTCGAGCAGGGCGTCACCACAATGCATTTCGTGCCGTCGATGTTGCGCCGCTTCCTCGCCGAGCCCGGCGTGGCCGCGTGCACCGGGCTACGCCAGGTGTTCTGCAGCGGCGAGGCGCTGCCGAGTGGCCTGCGGGACCACTTCCTGGCCATGCTGGACGCCGAGCTGTACAACCTCTACGGACCCACCGAGGCCGCGATCGACGTCACCGGATTCCACTGCCAACGAGGCGAATCCGGCCCGATGGTCCCGATCGGGCGACCGATCGCCAACATCCGTGCATACATTTTGGACGGCCATCTGCAACCGGTGCCGGTGGGTGTGCCCGGCGAGCTGTTCATCGGCGGTGTCGGGGTCGGACGCGGCTACCTCAACCGGCCCGATCTGACGGCCGCCGTCTTTGTCGCCGATCCGTTCGGTGAGCACCCCCGGGAGCGGCTCTATCGCACCGGCGACCTGACCAGGTATCTGCCCGACGGCAACATCGACTACCTGGGACGCATCGACTTCCAGCTGAAGATCGGCGGCTTCCGCATCGAGCCCGGCGAGGTGGAGGCCGCACTGGCTAAACACCCCGCGGTGGCCGAGAACGCGGTGGTCACCAGAACCGACAGCCGCGGAAACACCCTCCTTGTCGCCCATGTCGTGGCGGGCGAAGGTGCTCCGCCGTCGACAGCGGAGTTGCGGCGCTTCCTGCTGCAGTTGGTTCCCGCCGCCATGGTGCCGGCCGTCTTCGAGGTCACTGACGCACTGCCGCTCACGTCGAGCGGAAAGGTGGACCGCAAGGCCTTGATGGCGGCCGCCGGCGCAGCGGGGTCGCAGGAGCCGGCATTCGTCGCTCCGCGCACGCGCACCGAGCAGGTGCTGGCCAAGATCTTGTGTGAGGTATTGGGTCTGGAACGGATCGGCGTCAACGACGACTTCTTCGCTCTCGGTGGTGCCTCGACCCAGGCTCTGGAGGTCGCGGCGCGGGCGAACGCGGCCGGCCTGCCACTGCGACCGGAATCGATGTTCGTGTACGGCACGATCGCCGAGCTCGCCGCCGAATACGGGCGGGTCGCCGCCGAAGGCCTGGATCACCACGAAAGCCCCGCCGAGGCAGTCCTCACCGCACCCGCCCCCGAGCAACCGGTGCAATCCACACCCGAAGAGAAGCGAAACACGGTGATCGAAAGCATCGGCGTGTACCTGCCGGCGCGGACGGTGTCGACCGAGACGGTCATGGCGGAGTGCGTCAACGAGATCCGCATACCGCTGGAACGCCTGACGGGTATCAAGAACCGGCGGGTGGCCGGCGAGGACGAGTTCTCGATCGACCTCGCCAGGAAGGCGGCCGAGGACTGCCTGGCCCGGTCGAACTATGGCCGCGAGGAGATCGACCTGGTCATTGCCTGCAACATCTCCCGCCGCGACGGCCTCGGGCACAGGTTCACCTTCGAGCCCAGCACCGCCTCGCGGCTGCGTGATCAGTGCGGCCTTGGCAACGCGCTGGTCTTTGACATAAGTAACGCGTGCGCCGGAATGTTCACCGGCATTACCGTGGCCGACGCTTTCCTGCAGATTGGGGTGATTCGGAGCGCCCTGGTAGTCAGCGGCGAATACATCAGCCACCTCACCGAGACCGCGCAGAGGGAGATCGAGGGTCCGATGGACCCGCGGCTTGCCTGCCTGACGCTCGGCGACGCCGGCGCGGCGGTGATCCTGGAGCGCGGCCCCAACAACCGGGTCGGCTTCCACGACATCGATATGGCCACCGTCAGCCGTTACGCCAAGCTCTGCATCGCCAAGGCGACCGAGGGCCCGCACGGCGGTGCCATCATGCTCACCGACTCCGTCACGCAGACCGCAGTCGCGGTCAAGCATTCGGTGCCCTACGCCGTTGCGGTGATGCAGCGGCACGGGTGGCGCCCGGAAACCTGTGACCACCTGCTGATGCACCAGACATCGGAGTCGTCGATCAACGACGCGGTCGCCGCCATCAACCGGATGTTCGGGGAAGGCGCAGCTCACCGGGGTAACACCATCTACAACCTGGCAGAGCGGGGGAACACCGCCACCACGACACATTTCGTCGCACTGAACGACTACATCCTCAGCAACCGGATCAAGTCCGGAGACAACGTGGTCTTTTCCATCACCGGCTCCGGACAGACCGTCGGTGCCGCGCTGTATACCTTCGACGATCTGCCCGACCGGATGCGCCGAGGGACCAGCGGCCGGCACGGCGGCAGCACCCGGACCGACAGCGACCGCAAAGAGGCACCGGCGACGCCCCGCGTGCGCATCGACAGCGTCGGCCTGGCTCCCGCCGGGCAATCGGCGCGTCCGAGCTCGATAGAGCTCGCGGTTCAAGCGGCAACGACGTGCCTTAACGGCAGCAGCCTCGATCGGGCAGCACTCGGCCTGATCCTCCACACCGGCGTCTACCGCGACGACTTTCTCAGCGAACCGGCAGTTGCCTCGCTCGTCGCCGGTGAACTGGACATCAACAGCGACGTAGAGTCCCCAGACGCGCCCAAGACCCTCGCCTTCGACGTCCTCAACGGTGCGGTCGGCTTCCTCAACGCCTGCCAGGTCGCCGCCGGAATGATCGGGGCGGGAAAGGCCGAACACGCGATGGTCGTGGCCTCGGAGATAGAAAACAACACCCCCGAAAGCGGCAATCCGTTGAACGGCATCAGCCAGACAGGCTCGGCCATACTGCTCAGCCGAAGCGACGGTACGGAAGGGTTCAGCCGATTCGTCTTCCAGCATCACCCGGAGTACGGTGGGGCGCTTGCCACCTACACGCAGCAAGGGGACGGTCGGGCCTGGCTGCAGATCGACCGCGACCCCAACCTCGCCGCCATCTACCTGAGCTGTATCCCCTCCGCCGTCAAGGAACTCCTGATGCTGGAGGGACTGGACCCCGCCGACATCGCGGTCGTGTTCCCGCCGTATCTGCCCCCGGTGGCGCTTGACCAACTGGCCGCCCAGATCGGCGTCCCCAGATCACGATTCGCCGACCTCGGCGCCGACAGCGACCCGTTCACGTCGTCGGTGCCATACGGGCTTGAGCAAGCCCGTCGGCAGGGGCTGGCACGGCCGGGCGACATCGCGCTGATAGTGACGGTCGGCTCGGGTGTCCAGGTCGGCTGCACCACCTACCGGTTCTGATTTCATGCTGGCGTTCGTCACCGGAGGAACCGGGTTCGTCGGGTCAAACCTGGTGGCCGCCTTGATCGACCGAGGGATCGGTGTCCGTGTGCTGCGGCGACCAACCTCGTCGCTGTCCGCACTCGATGGCCTGTCCTGCGAGACGTGTGTCGGCGACGTGCTGGACAGCGTTGACACGCTCGCCGCCGCGATGGCCGGCTGCAGCTGGGTGTTCCACACCGCGGCGATCTCCGACTACTGGCGCTACCGCGGGCGTAATCGCCTCTACCGCACCAACGTTGAGGGGACCCGCAACGTGTTGGCCGCTGCCTTGCGCGCCGGTGTGGAACGGTTTGTCCTGACGAGCTCGATCGCCGCGCTGGGCATACCGGCACCCGGGCAAATGCTCACCGAGGGCGACCACTTCAACCTGCGTCCGCGCAGGTTCCCGTACGGATACAGCAAGCACCTCGCCGAATGCGAGCTGCGCCGCGCGGTCGACGCGGGCCTCGCCGCCGTGGCGGTCAATCCGTCGGTCGTCATCGGGCCGGGCGACGTCAATGGCACCGAAAGCGCGATGTTCGTCCAGGCCGCGCGGGGACGGCTACGGATCGCCACCCCCGGCGGCACCAACTTCGTCGCGGTCGGTGACGTAGTGCAAGGGCACATCGCCGCCGCCGAACGGGGACGCGTCGGCGAGCGCTACATCCTCGCCGGGGAGAACCTGAGCTTCCGCGACGCGTTCACAACCGTCTGCGACATAGCCGGCCGGCCGGGGCCGGGGGTCGTTCTTCCGCGGTGGACCATACCGGTCGCGGCGGCCGCCGTGGGCGCCGTCCGCTTCGTGACAGGCCCTCGCCTGCCCATCGGCGGAAAGCAGATGCGGCTGTCGTCAGCTTGCATCTACGCCGACGGCAGCAAGGCCCGCATCGAGCTGGGCGTGCCATTTACACCGTTTCGCACGGCCGCCCAGAGCGCCTACGACTGGTACCTGGAAAACCATTACCTGCCGAACCGGGCTACCACCGCGACACGCAGACAGCGATGACGCGAACGATCCGCGCGGTTCCCGGCTTCACGGGCGACATAGTCCAACCCGACAGCGCCGACTACGACTCGGCGCGACAAGTGTTCAACGGCCTGATCGACAAGCGGCCCGGCGTTGTGCTGCGCTGCCGCTCCCGCGCAGACATCGTCGCCGCCGTCCGCTACGCCGTCGGCTCCGGCGCCGAGATCGCGGTGCGGTGCAGCGGGCACAGCGTCGCAGGCCACTCCACGACCGATGGCGGTATCCTCATCGACCTCTCCCTCATGCGCCGCGTAGTCGTCGACCCCGAGCACCGAATCGCGGTCGTCGAGCCCGGCGCGGCGTGGCGCGACATCGACCAGGTCACCGCCCGCCCCGGCCTGGCCTGCCCCGGCGGGGTGGTGTCATCGACGGGCGTGGGCGGGTTCACGCTCGGTGGCGGCGTCGGCTGGTTGTCCCGGGCATACGGGTTGACCTGCGACAACCTGACCGCCGCGAATCTGGTGCTCCCCAGCGGGGAGGTGCTGTATGTCAGCGAGTCGCAGAACCCGGAGGTCCTGTGGGGATTGCGCGGTGGCGGCGGCAATTTCGGGGTGGTGGCACACTTCGTGCTCGACCTGCATCCGGTCGATCACGTCGTCGGGGGCGTGCGAGCCTACGACGACACCGATGCCGAGGCTGTGCTCGAACACTTCCGCGCCCAGATGGACAACGCCGAGGACCACCTCGCGTCCCTCGTCGACTTCGGCACCGATGAGAGTTCCGGACGCCGCCTGACCACGATCCTGGGCTGTTCGACGGGATCCGGAGAGGCCGGTCACGCCGCTATCGGTTCGCTGCTGCAGGTCCGCAGGCCGACCACCGAACCGGTGATGTCGCTGCAGCGCGAAATCGCCTATCCCACTTGGCAACAGGTGCTCGACCACACGGCCCCGTTCGGCCGGCTGAACTCTTGGAAGTCGATGTTCCTGACGGAGTTGTCGGACAAAGCGATCAGACGCATCGCGCTGCTCGGCCGAACTCGCCCCACGCCGCAAACGCACCTGCATCTGATCCGGCTCGGCGGCGTTCCCAGCCGCGTTTCACCCGAGGCGACAGCCTTTTCGGCCCGAAAATACCCCTACATCGTCCATCTGATCGCCACATGGACCGACCCCGCTGCCACCGAACGATGTAAGTCGTGGACCGACGAAGCGTACGAAACGTTGCGTCCCCTCGGTCCGGCAAGCGCGTATCTCAACTTCGTCGGCGATGAAGGGCAGGCCCGCATCCGGGCGAGCTTCGGTGAAGTCAACTACCGGCGCCTCGCCAGGCTGAAGGCTCGCCTCGACCCGGATAACCGCTTCGCTCTCAATCACAACATCGAGCCCGCGACGGATACGTGAACGGCTCGTGCCCAACCACACTCAGTAGTTGTGGCAGGTGTTGGCGAGTGGCACGACGATGCCTTTGAACGGTTCAGCCTCAGGTGAGTTCTCTTGTTCCCGGAGCATCTCAATGCGCCGGGACGGCGGCGAATCGACGAGATCGTGCAACCACGCCTGCGCCTCCGGGGATGCGTTGAATTGCGCCGCAGCATCCGGATATTGCGCCTTCAGTGCCGCCACCACCTGCGCGTAACTGCAGGTGCTGTTGATGGCCGGACCCAGGTCGGGTTCCGCGGAAGCGACGCCGGACACGGCGGTCAACGACAGTGCGGTGCCGCAAACCGCGGCGGCGGCCAGTCTGGTCAACGACGGAGTGACCATTCGTGAACACCCTTCTCACCGTGCGTCGAATGCTCCCATGCCCTTTTGGTCATGGTTAGCCGAGTATAGCTATCAAGCACATCCGGTATCCACCCGTTCAGCAACATAAGCCGGCGTCGGTGGTTTATCTAAGAGTTTCAGTCGCTGTGGGATAAAAGGACTTTGGTACCGACAGCCGGCAATATGTCGGTCATGCTCGTGACGGCCAAGGTCACCATGATCGTGCGGGAGAGCATCCCTGGCGGGCAGTGCCATGAAAGCCAAGGGCGGGGGCGCCGGCAAATTGCGGCAAACGACCGGGCAGGCCCGGTGTCATGCAATCTCCCTGGATCGGATCATGCCTTGAGTGCGAAACCATTTGACCGCGTCGCGGATTGCAGGCTCGACGGGTCCCACTACATAGCCCAGTTCTCGCGCTGCCTTATCGCTGCAGTACCGGTAACGGTCGGTGTAGGCGTATCGGACGGAGATCGAGTTGACCGTGGTTTCCCGACGGGTGACGACCTCGAGCAGATCACCGGCCTTACCCCCGATCCATGCGACCGGATAGGGAAGCCGTCTACGCGGCGGGTCGACCCCGGCCACCCGCGCCACTCGCTCCATGTAATCGCGATACGTCAGCTCCTCGCCGCCCAGAATGTAACGCTCGCCACGTTTTCCGTGCAGCCAGGCCGCGATCAGCCCACGCGCAACTTCGCGGACATCCGCGAAGTTGTTGTATCCCGGCGTCCAATAAGGGATTCTGCCGTTGGCAACCTCGATGATCATACGGCCAGAACTTGGTCTGGCATCGTGCGGGCCGACCAGGTAGGTGGGGTTGACGATCACTGCGTCTAACTTGTCGCAGGCGCGTTTCACCACGATTTCGCCTTGCCATTTGGTGACGGCGTAGCCCGACGCCAGCCGGGCTTCGTACATCGCCCACGGGGTCTGCTCGTCGGCAGGTGTGCCGTCGGGTGTCGGTCCGATCGTGTTCGCGCTCGACGTATGAACTAATCTCGGCGTACCGGCGGCAATCGCGGCTTCGACGACAGCTTGCGTGGCGCCGACATTGACGGCCGACATCGCCTTCGTGACCATTCGCCTGGTCGATACGCATGCGGCGCAATGGAAGACCACGTCGGCTCCGGCGAATACATCGCGGAGCTCGGCGACCGAGCCGAGGTCGGCGTACACCCACTTGACCGGAAGGTCGGCGAGCGAACTTGTATTGGTGCTCGGACGCCGCGTCGCGGTCACGGTGTGCCCTCGCGCGATGAGTTCGGCGGTCAGGTTGGTCCCCAGCAGCCCGCTTGCTCCGGTTACCACAGCGTGTGCCATCGGGTTTTCCGTTCAGGAGAGTATGCAGTAGTGACCTCGGCTGATCCATCGGGTCGTCGGGCCCGGTTCGGTGGCGCAGTCCGGCAGTATGCCATGGTCGACACCGCATCACCCATTGCGGGTCGACCCTAAGCCGCCGGTGTGCGATACTGCGCGGCCGGTGGCCGCTGGTGAGCCCACGGGCGTGCCGATTCCAGTTGTGCGGCAAGCGAAACGAGGGTGGACCCGTCGTGGGGCCGCCCGACCAGGTGGACCGCTTGAGGCAGGCCTTCGTCCGAGACTCCGGCCGGAAGCGACATGGCCGGTTGCCCGGTGTAATTCTGGGGCGGCGTGAACGGCATGAACGCCAAGATCCGTGCCAGGGCGCGGGTTGGTCCCAGCCCCTCGAGGTGTCCGACGGGCACCGGCGGCTTAGCCAGCATCGGCGTCATCAGCACGTCGCAATCGGCGATGGGCCGCAGCCCGCGCTCGCTCATCCGGTCGCGGGCGGCCAGCGCGCGGTGCGCGAGCCAGTCGGGAATCAGCCGGGACGGCCAACTGGACAAGTTTGTCGGTGCGGTGATCGTGGCGCGCTCACAAAGCCGCGAGTCCGAAAGCCGGTGACCTTGTCCTCTGGCAGCAGGACTTTCGGCTCTAACCCGCTCGACCCGCGGGCCGGAGAATCAGTAGCAGCAGCTGTAGAGGAGGTCATAGACTTCGTAGGGGGGAATATCCGATGACAGAGCTCACGTGGGCGCTCTCGTTCTCACATGGCGCTCACGGAGAGATGCCATGATTTGGGCGACTGCGGATATCGAATCCTCCCGATTGCTGGAATACATCGATCGCGGTCGTCACGCCACCGGACAGCATGTCACCCCGGCGCACCTGGCGGGCAGGGCCGCCGGCAAGGTCTTCGGCAGTTTTCTGGCGTCGCCGTCCGGATCGGTCCGCCCGTCGGTGCGCCCGCTTGACCGGGAGGGATCAAGGCGATGACCACCAATGTCGGCCTGGACCGCGACAGCCTCGAGATGATGCTGACGTCATTGGACGATTTCGTAGCCGAGGCGCTCCCGGATGACCGCCGGCTGGACCTCGACCACGACGATGTCTGCCCGGAGGAAACCGTCCGCGCGATGTGTGGTGAAGACCTTGGCGTGCAGCTCGTCTTCATCCCGGAGGAGTACGGCGGATTCGGTGGCGGGGCGTTCGACTCCTACCGGGTCTGCGAACGGCTCGCCCGCTTTGACATCGGAATCGCAACCTCGGTTCTGGCCACGTTTCTCGGTAGCGACCCGATCGTCGTCGGCGCCACCGCAGAGCAGCGCAAGGAATGGCTCGGGCGCATCGCCGAACGGGGCATCCTGTTCGCTTACGCCGCCACCGAGCCGGACGCGGGAAGCGACCTGGCCGCGCTGACGACGACAGCCACACCGGTAGAGACCGACGGTCAGGTCACCGCCTACCGGCTCAACGGGCGCAAGCAGTGGATCAGCAACGGCTCCATCGCGGATGCCTACTCAGTACTTGCACTGGCGCCGGGCGGCCCCTCCTGGTTCGTCGTGGAGAAAGGCAGCCCCGGCTTCTCGACCGCACCCCCGGAAGACAAGCACGGTATCCGGTTGTCCGACACCGCCGCGCTGTTTTTCGATGACGTGACTGTACCGGCGGAGCACCTCGTGGGCCGGGAGGAGGGCCGCGGGCTCATCCAGGCCCAACAGGTGTTCGGCTACACCCGGGTGATGGTGGCCGCGTTCGGCCTTGGCGGCGGCTGGGCGGCCCTGGACCGGGCGATCGCCTACTCCGCCGAGCGAGTGCAGGGCGGCGCGCCGCTGTCGACCAAGCAGGGGTTTACGCACAAGCTGATCGTGCCGCACGCGGTGCGGTTGGAGGCGGCGCGCGCGTTCATCGAGGAGACCGCCACCCGAATCGACAACGGCGAGGGGGCCGACGGCGCGCTCAACACCGAAGGGGCGATCGCCAAGTACCTGGCCACCGAGGCCGGCAACGCCGCCGCCGAAGCGGCGATCCAGGCACACGGCGGGTATGGCTACACCCGTCCGTACCTGGTGGAAAAGATCAAGCGCGACGTCCGGATCACCACGATCTACGAGGGAACCTCGGAGATCATGGAGATGACGATCGCCCGCGGCCGCTGGCAGCAGCACCTCAAGACGTCCGGCGCTTACTACCGCGACGCGGCGCGCAGTCTTGGCGATGTACCCGAGGAATGTGGTGGGCCCACGGCGGCGTTGGCGCTGGAATGCCTGGCTGCGGTTCTGGAGGCCTGCCGGGTTGGTCGGCTGACCCGCAGCCAGCATGTGCTGATGCGGCTGGGTGAGCTGATCAGCTACGCCGAGTGTGCGGCCGCACTGGCCCGCCGCGCCACAGCCTCGGCCGCCGGTGTGTTGCCGGAGAAGTCAGACACCCGCTTCGACGCGGCCGCGCTCGCCGCGATCAGCCGCGTTTTCTCCCGGGAGGCGGCGCTGAAGGTCGCCGAGGAGGGCTTGCGGTGGGTGGTCGGCGCCGGCTCTGGGGCAGACCTTGCCGCCGCTTTGCCGCTTGATCGGGTGCGGGCCGCGCAGGCCGGCCTGCTCACCGACATGGACCGGGCCGCGGACGCGCTCTATCGACGAGAGGCCGGGTCATCATGACGAACACGATGCAGGAGCCGATCGCAGTGGTCGGCGTCAGCGCGATCATGCCCGACGCGCCCGACGCCGCCACCTTCTGGGCCAACATCAAGGCGGGCCGATACAGCATCAGTGACGTGCCGCCCGAGCGGTGGGATCCGGAGCTCTACTACGACCCCGACCCACGGGCGCCCGACAAGACCTACTCCCGCATCGGCGGATGGGTCCGCGACTTCCCGTGGGAGCCGCTGGCGTGGCGGCTGCCCATCCCGCCGGCGGTCAGCGCCCAGATGGATGACGGCCAGAAGTGGGCGGTGGGGGGCACCCGTTCAGCCCTGCTCGAGGCCGGCTGGCCGGACTGGACGGTGGACCCGGAACGAGTCGCGGTCATCATCGGCAACGCCATCAGCGGCGACAAGCAGCACCGCACCAACCTGCGGATCCGGTTTCGCGAGTTCGCCCGTGAGCTGCGCGCCGCGCCGTCGTTCGCGGCACTGCCGGAGCCGGTGCGCGAAGCCGTGCTCGCCGAGACGCACGCCTCCTTAGTTGCCGGAATCGGAGAGATCACCGAGGACACCATGCCCGGGGAGCTGGCGAACGTGATAGCCGGCCGGGTGGCGAACCTGTTCAACTTCCGCGGCCCCAACTTCACCACCGACGCGGCGTGCGCCTCGGGGCTGGCCGCCATGTCGGTCGCGGTGCGGGGATTGCAAGCCGGCGACTTCGATGCCGCCGTGACCGGCGGCGTCGACCACAACATGGACGCGGCGGGGTTCATCAAGTTCTGCAAGATCGGCGCGCTGTCGGCGACCGGCACGCGCCCGTTCGACGCCCGCGCCGACGGTTTCGTGATGGGTGAGGGCGCCGCGCTGTTCGTCCTCAAGCGACTGTCCGACGCCGAACGCGATGGTGACCGGATCTACGCGGTGTTGCTCGGCATCGCCGGTTCCAGCGACGGACGGGGCAAGGGGATCACCGCGCCCAATCCGGTCGGACAGCGGCTGGCGGTGGAGCGCGCCTGGGCGGCCTCCGGTCTGGATCCGACGGTGGCCACCTACATCGAGGCGCACGGCACGTCCACGAGCGTGGGCGATGCCGCCGAGTTGGCCAGCTTGACCGACGTGTTCGGCAAGGCCGGTGCGCCGACCGGTTCGATCGCGCTGGGATCGGTGAAGTCCAACATCGGCCATCTCAAGGGCGCGGCCGGTGCCGCCGGCTTCTTCAAGACAGTGCTCAGTCTGCACGAGAAGGTGCTGGCACCCAGCCTGAATTTCGAGCAGCCCAACCCCAATGTGGACTGGGATGAGATCCCGTTCCGGGTCAACACCGAGCTTCGCGAGTGGCCGGCGCCCGAGGGCGGGGTGCGCCGCGCCGGGGTGAGCGCCTTCGGGTTCGGCGGCGCCAATTTCCACGCCGTGCTCGAGGAGTACGTGCCCGGTCGGCACCGCCCGTCCCAAGTGGCCCGGTCATATCCGGGCGCGACGATCGAGCACCGGTCCCCGACGGCGCCGACCTCGGCGACCGCTGCGCCAGTTGAGTCAAAAGCTCCGTTGCGGGGGGCAGCAGTGGTCGGCGGCACCGATGACGCCGAAGTGGCCACGCAGCTGGAGCGGCTCGCCGCACAGGCGTCGGCCGGCCATGCCCCTGCACTGGCTGCGCCGGATCCCGCCTTGGCGAGCGCGGCCGTTCGAGTCGCCATCGACTATGCCGACGCGGCCGACCTGGCGACCAAGGCGACGAAGGCAGTCCACGCGCTGTGGGACGGAAATCCGGCCATGTGGCGGATGTTGCGCGCCCAGGGTGTCTTCGTCGGCCGCGGCGCACCGGGCAAGGTCGCGTTCCTCTACACCGGTCAGGGGTCGCAGTACGTGAACATGCTGGCCGACCTGCGCGAGCGCGAGCCGATCGTCGGGGCGACGTTCGACGAAGCTGACCGGGTAATGACACCGCTGCTGGGTAAGCCGCTCACCGAGTACATCTTCGCCGACGGCACCGACGAAGCCGCCGCGCAACGGCTGGAACAGCAGCTCATGCAGACCGAGATCACCCAGCCGGCGGTGTTGGTCACGGATCTCGCGCTGACCCGGATGCTCAACGCGTACGGCGTGTGGGCGGACATGGTGATGGGTCACAGCCTGGGCGAATACGGCGCCTTGGTGGCCGCGGGCGCGTTGTCGTTCGAGGCCGCCCTGGACGCGGTGAGCGCCCGGGGCCGGGAGATGGCGCACCTGTCGGCGCCCGACAATGGCGCCATGGCGGCAGTGTCGGCGCCTCTGGCCGAGATCGAGCGGATCCTCGCCGAGGTCGATGGGTACGTCGTCATCGCGAACATCAACAGCACCAGCCAGGCTGTCATCGGCGGTGCCACGGATGCCGTGGAGCACGCCGTCGCGGCGTTTAAGGCCGCCGGCATGAACGCGTCGCGTATCCCGGTCAGCCACGCGTTTCACACCGCGATCGTGGCGCCGATCAGCGAACTGCTCAAGACCGTCCTGCGTCGGCTCGACGTGCGTCCGCCGCGTCTGCCAATCGTGTCGAACGCGACCGGCGAGTTCTATCCGGCGGACGCCGACGTCAACACCATGCTGGACCTGCTCAGCCGTCAGGTGGCCTCGCCGGTGCGGTTCGTCGACGGGCTGCGCACGTTGTACCAGGCGGGTGCCCGCGTTTTCGTCGAGGTCGGCCCGAAGAAGGCGCTGCACGGATTCGTCGAGGACGTCCTTGGCGACGATGTGCTGGCCCTGTTCACCAACCACCCGAAAACCGGCGATGTCGCCTCGTTCAACCACGCGTTGTGCGGGCTCTACGCCGCCGGGCTGGGATTCACCTCGCCGCCTGCCGCGGATGCCGGCAACCCGGTCGCGGTGACCGCTCCACAAACCGCGGTGCCGAGGGGAAGTACGGTGATGACCAGCGAGCAGTACGCCGAATTGGGCCGCATGGTCGTCGATGTCGTCGAACACGGCATGGATGCCGTGTCCGGCACCGCCGCTGCATCGACGTCACGCCCTGCGGCGCCGGCTGCTTCTGAGCCGGTGGTGATAACCGGCGCAGCGCTCGGGCTGCCCGGCGTCGAGCGAGTCTTCGACGACGAAAACATCGCCCGCATCCTCAATGGCCAGCAGTTCATCGACACGATCCCGCACCGGTTGCGCCGCGCGATGCTCGACCGGCACATCACCCGCCTGGTCAAGCGCGCCTCCGGCGACCCCACGTTCGAGGCGATTGACGATGAGGCGGAGGTCATCAAACTGGCCGGTCGCAGCGCACCATTGGATGCGGTTGCCGAGTTCGGGGTCGACGCGGCTCGCGACGCTGCGCTGGATTCGACCACCAGGCTTGCCGTCGGAGCTGGCTTCGACGCCCTGCGCGACGCTGGAATCCCGCTGGTCATGCATTACAAGACCACGACACTGGGCACCCAGTTGCCGGACCGTTGGGGGCTGCCGGATTCGATGCGTGACGACACCGGCGTTATCTTTGCCTCCGCCTTCCCCGGGTACGACAACTTCGCCCAGGACCTGGAGCGCTACTTCATCGACCGGGGCCACCGCGAGCAATTGATGGCGCTCGAAGCGGTGCGCGCCCGGATGACCGGCGACGAACCAGCCGCGGTGGAGGTTGACCGGCGCATCCACGAGTTGCGGCACGCCATCAAGTCCGACCCGTACCTTTTCGACCGGCGCTTCATCTTCCGGTGCCTGTCGATGGGCCATTCGCAGTTCGCCGAAATCATCGGCGCACGCGGGCCCAACACGCAGATCAACGCCGCGTGCGCGAGCACCACGCAGGCGACCACGCTCGCCGAGGACTGGATTCGGGCCGGCCGCTGCCGCCGGGTGATCGTGGTGTCCGCCGATGACGCCAGCTCCGACGCGCTGCTGCCCTGGCTGGGGTCCGGATTCCTGGCGTCCGGGGCGGCCGCGACAGACGACATCGTAGAGGAGGCCGCCACACCGTTCGACCAGCGCCGGCACGGGATGATCCTCGGCATGGGGGCGGCCGCCTTCGTGGTGGAGTCCGCCGAGGCCGCCCGGGAACGCGGGCTGCAACCCATCTGCGAAGTCCTCAGCACGGTCACCGCGAACAGCGCTTTCCACGGCACCCGGCTCGACGTCGAGCACATCGGCGGCGTCATGGAGAATCTGCTTGCCCAGGCCGAGGCTCGCGGCGTGGACCGCCACGCCATCGCGCCCAGCACCGTGTTCGTGTCCCACGAGACATACACGCCGGCCCGCGGGGGCAGCGCCGCGGCCGAGATCAATGCGCTGCGAAGGGTATTCGGGCCCGACGCCGACGCCGTGGTCATCACCAACACCAAGGGGTTCACCGGACACGCGATGGGCGCCGGCATCGAGGACGTCGTGGCGATCAAGTCGCTGGAGACCGGTCTGGTTCCTCCGGTGCCCAATTTCAAGGAACCCGATCCGGGGCTTGGGCAGCTGAACCTGTCGGTGGGCGGAAGCTATCCGGTGCAGTATGCGCTCAGGTTGGGCGCCGGGTTCGGTTCGCAGATCGCGATGACGCTGATGCGCTGGACTCCGGTGCCCGACGGTCGCCATCGGCCTGCCAGACGAACTCGGTTACGAGTACCGGATCGTGGATCAGGCCGCCTGGCGGCGCTGGCTGGCGCAGGTGGCGGGCAAGCCCGATGCCGAGTTGGAGGTCGTGCAGCACCGGCTGCGGGTCGTCGACAGCGGCGTGCCGGTGCAGGCCGCACCCAGGCTCGAGTCCGTCTCGGAAGTGCCCGTATCGGCGCCGGTCGCCGTGACGCCGGCACCACCCGCGGCAACACCGGCCGCGCCGGCTGCGACAGCATCGTCCGCGCCGCCTGCTGCAGGATCCGCCAAGCCACCCGTCGAAGCACCGGTGGCGAGCGACCAGATCACCGACATCGTGGTCAGCACCGTTTCCGAGCTCACCGGCTACCCGCCTGAGCTGCTCGACCTCGACCTCGACCTGGAAGCCGACCTCGGCGTGGACACCGTCAAACAAGCCGAGATCTTCGCCGCCATCCGCGAGCACTACGGCGTCGCCCGCGACGACACCCTCAAACTGCGCGACTTTCCCACCCTGACCCACGTCATCGGCTGGATCCGCGACAAAACCGGCACCGCCGCACCACCCGCCGAAATGCCAGCAGCGACACCCCCGGCCCCAGCGGCCGCCGAGGTTCCTGTCCCGGCGCAGCAACCGGCCGCGGCCCCGGTCGGCGACGAGATCACCGACATCGTGGTCAGCACGGTTTCCGAGCTCACCGGCTACCCGCCTGAGCTGCTCGACCTCGACCTGGACCTGGAAGCCGACCTCGGGGTGGACACCGTCAAACAAGCCGAGATCTTCGCCGCCATCCGCGAGCACTACGGCGTCGCCCGCGACGACACCCTCAAACTGCGCGACTTTCCCACCCTGACCCACGTCATCGGCTGGATCCGCGACAAAACCGGCACCGCCGCACCACCCGCCGAAATGCCAGCAGCGACACCCCCGGCCCCAGCGGCCGCCGAGGTTCCTGTCCCGGCGCAGCAACCGGCGGCGGCCCCGCCCGCAGCGGCCGACGAGGTGACCGACATCGTGGTCAGCACGGTTTCCGAGCTCACCGGCTACCCGCCCGAGTTGCTCGACCTCGACCTGGACCTGGAAGCCGACCTCGGGGTGGACACCGTCAAACAAGCGGAGATCTTCGCCGCCATCCGCGAGCACTACGGCGTCGCCCGCGACGACACCCTCAAACTGCGCGACTTTCCCACCCTGACCCACGTCATCGCCTGGATCCGCGACAAAGCGGGGGCCAACGCGCTCCCAAAAGCACCGGCTGAGGCAACCGAGACAGCTCGAAGCGACGTCGCGGCGACGCCTCTCGTCGAAGGCGACATCGCCGCCACCGACCGGATCACCAGACAGGTGCCGGTACCCTCGCTGCGCCCAGCTCTCGCGGCCTGCGTACCGACTGGGGTCACGCTCGGCAGCGGCACCCGTGTCGCCGTCATGCGCGATCAAGGTGGCGTCGCCGACGCGCTGATCACCCGGCTGGGCCGGCTCGGCGTCGATGTGGTGGCTATGCAGTCTGACGACGACATCGACACCGTCCTGGGCGACGCGGTCGACGGCGTGTACTGGCTGGCAGGACTCGACGACGAAGGTCCCTTGCACGAGCTCGACCTCGCCGGCTGGCACGAAGCGCTACGGCGCCGGGTACGCAATCTCTACACCGCCATGCGACGTCTGTACGAGCACAGCCCGTTCCTCGTCGTCGCCACTCGGCTGGGCGGATACCACGGCTACGACGCGGCCGGAGCGACCTGCCCACTGGGTGGAGCGGTCACCGGGTTCGCCAAGGCGTACCGGCGCGAGCGGCCCAACGCCCTGGTCAAGGCCGTCGACTTCGCACTCGGGCGAAAGACCGCAGCACTGGCTGATGTGTTAATCGACGAGGCCCTCCGCGATCCCGGTTGTGTGGAAGTCGGCTATGCCGACGGGCGCCGCTGGGGCGTCGGGCTGTTGGAGCGCCCATTCCCCGACACGCACGAGGCCAGCGAGGTGCTCGGCCCCGATCCGGTTTTCCTCGTCACCGGCGCCGCTGGCAGCATCGTTTCGGCGATCACTGCCGACCTGGCCGCGGCGTGGCGCGGCACCTACCACCTGCTGGACCTCACGCCGGAACCCGACCCTGCCGACGCCGACCTGCGCCGGTACACCGAAGACCGGGAAGGGTTCAAACTCGAACTGGCGGCTCGGATGCGTGAGCGGGGCGAGCGCCCGACACCGGTCCTGATCGAGCGGGAGCTGGCGCGCTTCGAGCGTCTGCTAGCTGCGCTAGCCGCGGTGCGGGCGGTGGAGCAGGCGGGCGGGTCGGCCCACTACCACAGTGTCGATCTCACCGACGCCGACGCGGTGGAGCGGGTGCTGGCCCAGGTGCGGGAGACCAGCGGGCACATCGACGTCCTGCTGCACGCCGCCGGGGTCGAGATCAGCCACGCGCTACCCGACAAGGAGCCCGCTGAGTTCGATCTTGTGCTCGGGGTCAAGGGTGACGGGCTGTTCAACGTTCTGCATGCCATCGGCGACCTCCCGCTGGGCGCCGTCGTGGCGTTCAGCTCGGTGGCCGGCCGGTTCGGCAACATGGGGCAGACCGACTACAGCGCCGCCAACGACCTGCAGTGCAAGATCTTGAGCAACCTGCGCCGCACCCGTCCGGGGGTGCGGGCGCTGGCGATCGACTGGACCGCGTGGGGCAGCATCGGCATGGCCACCCGCGGATCGATCCCGAAGATCATGGCAGCAGCCGGAGTCGAGATGCTGCCCGCGGAGGCGGGCGTGGCATGGATCCGGCGCGAACTGGGCGCAGGCCTGACCGACCGCGAAGTCGTCGTCGCCGGGGCACTGGGCGCGCTCGCCGCCGAACCGCACGACACCGGCGGGATCGACCCGAGCTCACTGACGGCAGCGGGGCCGATGGTCGGCGAGGTCGTCCGCGCCAGTGTGCACGACGGGTTGGTGCTGCACACCACGCTGGACCCGGCCACCCGGCCGTTCCTGGATCACCACCGCATCGACGGCACACCGGTGCTACCCGGCGTGATGGGCATGGAGACGTTCGCCGAAGCCGCCCGGCTGCTGGTGCCCGACCTGCACATAGCCGCTATCGAGAACGTCGATTTCCGGGCGCCGCTCAAGTTCTATCGGGACGAGCCACGCACCGTAACGGTGACGGCCGTGGTACGCCCAGACGAGGATGACCTGGTCGCTGAGTGTCGCCTGTCGGCCGAGCGCACGCTGCCCGGCGCCGAGGAGCCGCAGCGCACCGTGCACTTCACCGGCTCGGTGCGGCTGACGGCCAACCCACCCGCGCTCGCCGACGGCCGTGTTGATTGCGGGGCCGACTCCGGCGGCGAAGTTCCGGCGCTGACCCCGGAGCAGGTCTACCGGCTCTACTTCCACGGCCCGACATATCAGGTGGTCGGTTCTGCCTGGAAACGGGACGGTGGCGCGGCCGCCTCCTTCGCCGCCAATCTGCCGCCGCAAACGGACGAGCCGGTGCTGATCGGGCCGCGACTGGTCGAACTTTGCTTCCAGACCGTCGGGCTGTTCGAGGCCGGCACCGATGCCGTCCTGGCTCTGCCGCTGCATGTCGACGCGGTGCACCTGAACGGGGAGCCGATGGAACGGGCCGGGCTGGTGGCCACCGCGCAACCGGACGGGCACGGCGGCTTCATCTGCATGGTCCACGACGACGGCAGGCTGGTGCTGCGGGTCGACGGGTACCGTACTGTGGCGCTGCCGGAGCCGCCGCCCGCAGACATCGTCGCCCCGATCCGCTCCGTCATGCGCGGCTAAGGAGACTTACCGCTATGGACAGCCAGATTCGCCGGCTGGCGATCGTCAACCGCGGTGAGGCCGCGGTACGGGCGCTGACCGCGGTGGCCGAACTCAACCAGGCCGGCGACCAACCGCCCATCCGGACCATGGTGCTCTATACCGACGTGGACGCCGACGCCTGGTATGTGCGCCAGGCCGACGAGGCCGTGCCACTCGGGACCGCGACTTTCGTTGACCCGGCTGACGGCACCCGCCGGTCGCGCTACCTGGACCAGCCAGCGGTGATGGCGGCGCTGCGCAACAGTGAAGCCGATGCGGTGTGGGTCGGCTGGGGATTCTTGGCCGAACGTGCCTCGTTTGCGCAGGCGTGCGAGGAGGCCGGCATCGTCTTCGTCGGCCCGGACAGCGCCACCATCCGACGGCTCGGCGACAAGGTGGCCGCCAAACGGCTCGCCGAGCAGGCAGATGTCCCGGTGGTGTCCTGGAGCGGTGGACCAGTCGACGACGTGGCCGAGGCGACCGTGCTCGCGGCCCGGCTCGGCTATCCCGTGCTGGTGAAGGCGGCCGCCGGCGGCGGCGGCCGTGGGATCCGGACGGTTTACAGCGACGCCGAACTCGCCGCGGCGCTGCTCTCGGCGCGCGCCGAGGCGCAGCTGGCCTTCGGTGACCCCACGGTATTCCTGGAGAAGCTCGTGCCAGCCGCCCGCCATGTGGAAGTCCAGGTGATCGCAGACCACTACGGCACCGTGTGGGCGGTAGGCGTCCGCGACTGCACCTTGCAGCGCCGCCACCAGAAGGTGCTGGAGGAATCGGCGTCAACGGTGCTTGACGCCGACGGGGAGCAGGCGATCCGCGACGCGGCGGTGCGCCTGGCCGCCGTGGCGGGCTATCGCAACGCGGGCACGGTGGAGTTCCTGGTCGACCCGGACACCGGGAGCTTCCTGTTCATGGAAGTCAACACCCGGTTGCAGGTCGAGCACCCGGTGACCGAGGCGACCACCGGGCTGGACCTGGTGAAGCTGCAGCTCCATGTGGCTCGTGGCGGGCGGCTGATCGGCGCACCGCCGCAAGTGTCAGGGCATGCGATCGAGGCGCGCGTATGCGCCGAGGATCCCGAGGACGCGTTCACCCCCGCGCCAGGCCGGTTGGCTCGCCTGCGCCTGCCGGCCGGCAACGGGATACGCGTCGACGCAGGCGTACGCGAAGGGGACCGGATCCCGCCCGACTTCGACTCGATGATCGCCAAAATTGTCGCCTGGGGAAGCGACCGCGCCGAGGCCCTTGCCCGACTCCGTCGTGC